>NZ_JBSWTG010000001.1:0-5292637 GCF_056158425.1 Planctobacterium sp. AWH2_060
TCGTTCTTTAACAATCAGCAATAAGACAATCTGTGTGGGCATCGATTGATTTTGATGTCGACCCAAAAAATTTATATTTTCGATTTTAATTGAAGAGTTTGATCATGGCTCAGATTGAACGCTGGCGGCAGGCCTAACACATGCAAGTCGAACGGTAACAGGATAGCTTGCTATCGCTGACGAGTGGCGGACGGGTGAGTAATACTTAGGGATCTGCCCCGGGGTGGGGGACAACCATTGGAAACGATGGCTAATACCGCATAACGTCTATGGACCAAAGAGGGCTTCGGCTCTCGCCCTGGGATGAACCTAAGCGAGATTAGCTTGTTGGTGAGGTAAAGGCTCACCAAGGCGACGATCTCTAGCTGTTCTGAGAGGAAGATCAGCCACACTGGGACTGAGACACGGCCCAGACTCCTACGGGAGGCAGCAGTGGGGAATATTGCACAATGGGGGAAACCCTGATGCAGCCATGCCGCGTGTGTGAAGAAGGCCTTCGGGTTGTAAAGCACTTTCAGTGAGGAGGAAAGGTTGAAGGTTAATACCCTTTAGCTGTGACGTTACTCACAGAAGAAGCACCGGCTAACTCCGTGCCAGCAGCCGCGGTAATACGGAGGGTGCGAGCGTTAATCGGAATTACTGGGCGTAAAGCGCACGCAGGCGGCTATATAAGCCAGATGTGAAAGCCCCGGGCTTAACCTGGGAGAGTCATTTGGAACTGTATAGCTAGAGTTTTGGAGAGGAGAGTGGAATTCCAGGTGTAGCGGTGAAATGCGTAGATATCTGGAGGAACATCAGTGGCGAAGGCGGCTCTCTGGCCAAAAACTGACGCTCATGTGCGAAAGCGTGGGTAGCGAACAGGATTAGATACCCTGGTAGTCCACGCCGTAAACGCTGTCTACTAGCTGTATGCGGATTCATTTCTGTGTGTAGCGAAGCTAACGCGCTAAGTAGACCGCCTGGGGAGTACGGCCGCAAGGTTAAAACTCAAATGAATTGACGGGGGCCCGCACAAGCGGTGGAGCATGTGGTTTAATTCGATGCAACGCGAAGAACCTTACCTACACTTGACATGCAGAGAACTTTCCAGAGATGGATAGGTGCCTTCGGGAACTCTGACACAGGTGCTGCATGGCTGTCGTCAGCTCGTGTCGTGAGATGTTGGGTTAAGTCCCGCAACGAGCGCAACCCTTGTCCTTAGTTGCCAGCATTTGGTTGGGCACTTTAAGGAGACTGCCGGTGACAAACCGGAGGAAGGTGGGGACGACGTCAAGTCATCATGGCCCTTACGTGTAGGGCTACACACGTGCTACAATGGCAGATACAGAGGGATGCGAGACAGTGATGTGGAGCGGAGCCCTTAAAGTCTGTCGTAGTCCGGATTGGAGTCTGCAACTCGACTCCATGAAGTCGGAATCGCTAGTAATCGCAGGTCAGCATACTGCGGTGAATACGTTCCCGGGCCTTGTACACACCGCCCGTCACACCATGGGAGTGGGATGCAAAAGAAGTAGTTAGTCTAACCTTCGGGAGGGCGATTACCACTTTGTGTTTCATGACTGGGGTGAAGTCGTAACAAGGTAACCCTAGGGGAACCTGGGGTTGGATCACCTCCTTACGTAAAGGTGTCGAATTGAATTCAATTCGATGTTCACACAGATTGTTTTATTGTATGTAGGTTGGACTTCAGTCCGACTAAGCCTTAACAGATAGGTTTGCTTTTAAGTTTATCTGTTAAGGTTTTTTTGACCCTCGGGTTGACCTTAATTTGTTCTTTAAAAAAGTAAAGTAAAGAAGACCGAAGAAAGCCTAAGCCGTTGGCTCAGGTGCAATGAAGGCCTGTAGCTCAGCTGGTTAGAGCGCACCCCTGATAAGGGTGAGGTCGGCAGTTCAAGTCTGCCCAGGCCTACCAAAACTTTTCTACTCTTCGTTAAAGAAATGCTCATGTGCTGCTTCGCACACAACGCATTCCTTTGCCTCGATTAGAAAAGTTTTAGATCATCCCATTCTTCGGCGTATTTATTGCCAGTCATTAAGTTTTAGATAAGGCTTTTCGACAAGCGAAGGAGGGCGCATACGTTGTCAGTATGTAACCGACTGAGTGAGGAAGAAAAACGCGATATAAAGCTTAAGGACGAAGCAAGAAATGGGGCTATAGCTCAGCTGGGAGAGCGCCTGATTTGCATTCAGGAGGTCAGCAGTTCGATCCTGCTTAGCTCCACCACTTCTTCTTTACTGTAGGTCGGAATTCATTCCGACGAAGCCTTAACAGATAGGTTTACTTTTAAGTTTATCTGTTAAGGTTTTTTTGACCCTCGGGTCGACCTTAAACTGTTCTTTAACAAACTGGAAAAGCTGATAAATCATCGATATTGATGTGTTGTTTCGATAACGCATGCAATATCAACCAAGTATGTATTTTTTAAAAATTTAGGGTAAACGATAGCGTTTTACTCTATCTGACATAGGCGAGTTACAGTCAAGCAACAATTCTTGCATTACTGATGGCAACATTGAGTGATACAGGGGTTGTATGATTAAGTGACTAAGCGTATACGGTGGATGCCTTGGCAGTCAGAGGCGATGAAGGACGTGTAAATCTGCGAAAAGCGTAGGTAAGGTGATAAAACCCGTTATAACCTACGATGTCCGAATGGGGAAACCCGGCCTTAGGGTCATCTGTAACTGAATTCATAGGTTGCAGAAGCAAACGAGGGGAACTGAAACATCTAAGTACCCTCAGGAAAAGAAATCAATTGAGATTGCCTTAGTAGCGGCGAGCGAACGGGTAACAGCCGATGGTTTATGTTGTAGTGGAATCTTCTGGGAAGTTGAGCGATACAGGGTGATAGCCCCGTACACGAAGCAACATAAAGCACATATTAAGTAGGACGGGACACGTGTTATCTTGTCTGAAGATGGGGGGACCATCCTCCAAGGCTAAATACTCCTGACTGACCGATAGTGAACCAGTACCGTGAGGGAAAGGCGAAAAGAACCCCGGCGAGGGGAGTGAAACAGAACCTGAAACCGTATACGTACAAGCAGTGGGAGCAGACTTGTTCTGTGACTGCGTACCTTTTGTATAATGGGTCAGCGACTTATATTTTGTAGCGAGGTTAACCGCATAGGGGAGCCGTAGCGAAAGCGAGTCTTAACTGGGCGCTTAGTTGCAAGGTATAGACCCGAAACCCGGTGATCTAGCCATGGGCAGGTTGAAGGTTGAGTAACATCAACTGGAGGACCGAACCCACTAACGTTGAAAAGTTAGGGGATGACCTGTGGCTGGGGGTGAAAGGCCAATCAAACCGGGAGATAGCTGGTTCTCCCCGAAAGCTATTTAGGTAGCGCCTCGGACGAATACCATTGGGGGTAGAGCACTGTTTGGGCTAGGGGGTCATCCCGACTTACCAACCCCATGCAAACTCCGAATACCAATGAGTACTATCCGGGAGACACACGGCGGGTGCTAACGTCCGTCGTGGAGAGGGAAACAACCCAGACCGCCAGCTAAGGTCCCCAAATATTGCTAAGTGGGAAACGATGTGGGAAGGCTAAGACAGCTAGGAGGTTGGCTTAGAAGCAGCCACCCTTTAAAGAAAGCGTAATAGCTCACTAGTCGAGTCGGCCTGCGCGGAAGATGTAACGGGGCTAAGCAATATACCGAAGCTGCGGCAGCGTGCATCACTTAAAGTTATTTATCTGTAGAGCTAACAGCGACGCGCGAAGCGCCCGCTGGTAAAGCGTTCCAACAATAGTCGGAAGAAAAAGATGAGTTGCTTTAAGGATGCACGCTGGGTAGGGGAGCGTTGTGTAAGTGGATGAAGGTGAATCGAGAGGTTTGCTGGACATATCACAAGTGCGAATGCTGACATGAGTAACGATAATGGGGGTGAAAAACCCCCACGCCGGAAGACCAAGGTTTCCTGTCCCATGCTAATCAGGGCAGGGTAAGTCGGCCCCTAAGGCGAGGCAGAAATGCGTAGTCGATGGGAAACGGGTTAATATTCCCGTACTTTTATATACAGTGATGGGGTGACGGAGAAGGCTAAACTGGCATGGCGTTGGTTGTCCATGTGAAAGTGTGTAGGCTGAGAGTTCAGGTAAATCCGGACTCTTAAGGCTGAGACACGAGACGAGTGACTACGGTCGCGAAGCAGTTGATGCCCGGCTTCCAGGAAAAACCTCTAAACGTATGTATATAAGAACCGTACCCCAAACCGACACAGGTGGTCAGGTAGAGAATACTAAGGCGCTTGAGAGAACTCGGGTGAAGGAACTCGGCAAAATAGTACCGTAACTTCGGGAGAAGGTACGCCTCTGATTGTGATAAGACTTGCTCTTTAAGCGATTGGAGGCCGCAGTGACCAGATGGCTGGGACTGTTTATTAAAAACACAGCACTGTGCTAACACGAAAGTGGACGTATACGGTGTGACACCTGCCCGGTGCCGGAAGGTTAATTGATGGGGTTAGCGTAAGCGAAGCTCTTGATCGAAGCCCCGGTAAACGGCGGCCGTAACTATAACGGTCCTAAGGTAGCGAAATTCCTTGTCGGGTAAGTTCCGACCTGCACGAATGGTGTAACCATGGCCATGCTGTCTCCACCCGAGACTCAGTGAAATTGAAATCGCAGTGAAGATGCTGTGTACCCGCACCTAGACGGAAAGACCCCGTGAACCTTTACTACAGCTTGGCACTGAACATTGACCCTACATGTGTAGGATAGGTGGGAGGCTTTGAAGCGTTGTCGCCAGATAGCGTGGAGCCATCCTTGAAATACCACCCTTGTATGTTTGATGTTCTAACCATCACCCGTAATCCGGGTGTGGGACAGTGTCTGGTGGGTAGTTTGACTGGGGCGGTCTCCTCCCAAATAGTAACGGAGGAGCACGAAGGTTAGCTAATCACGGTCGGACATCGTGAGGTTAGTGCAATGGCATAAGCTGGCTTAACTGCGAGACAGACACGTCGAGCAGATACGAAAGTAGGTCATAGTGATCCGGTGGTTCTGAATGGAAGGGCCATCGCTCAACGGATAAAAGGTACTCCGGGGATAACAGGCTGATACCGCCCAAGAGTTCATATCGACGGCGGTGTTTGGCACCTCGATGTCGGCTCATCACATCCTGGGGCTGAAGTCGGTCCCAAGGGTATGGCTGTTCGCCATTTAAAGTGGTACGCGAGCTGGGTTTAGAACGTCGTGAGACAGTTCGGTCCCTATCTGGTGTGGGCGTTGGATGATTGAGGGGAGCTGCTCCTAGTACGAGAGGACCGGAGTGGACGAACCGCTGGTGTTCGGGTTGTGATGCCAATCGCATTGCCCGGTAGCCAAGTTCGGAACGGATAACCGCTGAAAGCATCTAAGCGGGAAGCCGGCCCCAAGATGAGTCATCCCTGACAGTTTAACTGTCCAGAAGGGTTGTTTAAGACTAAGACGTTGATAGGCAGGGTGTGGAAGCGTTGTAAGGCGTTAAGCTAACCTGTACTAATTGCCCGTGAGGCTTAATCATACAACACCCGGTATTATTTGGTGTTGTAGGTTGGACTTGAGTCCGACAAACGATGTAGACGCACTATGTTAAGAGTAGAACGCGCTTACCTTAAGAAATACAAAAAGAATTCATACGATTTATCAGATTTTTCCCAGTTTTGTTACCAGTTTTTGTCTGGCGGCCATAGCGATACGGAACCACCTGAATCCATTCCGAACTCAGCAGTGAAACGTATTAGCGGCGATGGTAGTGTGGGGTCTCCCCATGTGAGAGTAGCACACCGCCAGGCTCCTATTTAGAAAGAAGGCTACCCAATTGGGTGGCCTTTTTTCGTTTCTGCGGCTTCAAATTTTATCATTCCTGGCAAGCATGTCGGGCAGCCTCCTTTCTAAATAGCGATTAGCTGCGCTAATCTACCAGAGATACCCAACCCATCGGGTATCATGCTGAGTCTTGTTTGCTGATTAGTGTACGAGTAACAATCGTCCCTGAAGTGGCTGCCAGCCTGCACATCCATGTGCAGTCGTTCGGCCGGGCGGCGCTGCGCGCCTAAAGATACCGGCCTCACCCCCATGTGAGAGGAGGTCGTAATTTATTGCGACAAAAGAACCAGATTCAACCATCGCTGTCAGATTGGCAGATTTTTGCTCCTGCAAAATCGGCATTCACTACTTCCCTGTAGCTCAAATCGAACCTACAACCCATCGGGCAGCATATGATTGTAGGTCGTAATTTATTGCGACGAAAATAGTTCCCGATAAGGTAAAGGGATGGGATTTCGGCACTTGCCGTATAGCTATTTAACGTGATCTTTATTGCGTTTGTAACTGGTTGATTATTAGCCAATTTATTTTAGTGCTGAGATTGATATTTAGGATTATTATTGCGATCTGAAAACGGTTTTTTCATGTGAGGTAAACATGTCTGATGCAGTTTCAAGGGTGTTGAATGATTCGATCAAGGTCTTTATTTCTTTAGCAATATTGGTGATCGCTGTAATAATTCTATATAAAGAACCATTTATGTAATTCTTAATGAGCTAACTGAGGATACCAGTCACAGTTAGCTCAGATTTATAAATCTTCATTTACGCTTATCTTATTAATTATCTTTTCCGAGCTGTTCTTCTCTTTGCCGTTTGTATTCGTCATAGGATTGTTCTTTTATAGATTCACAGTCCTTGATATGTATGGTTGAGTCTTGTATGCACTTCTGATGTTGCTGAGATTGCAGGTTGTCGTATAAAGCGCGGTTACTGCAGCCGCTTGTTATTAATAAAACGAAAGAAGCAAACAACAATTTGTTCATGAGCAATTCCACTTTTGAATCAAAAAATTATCGTAATACGATAATAAAGATCAAAACTGACATTGTCACTAATAATTGTTCGAAGCTAATGTAACAGTTTTTTACTTTGCTCATTCTGAGTTATTCGAGGGTTACTCTGACAAAATCGTGTAACTTTTAACGATTCGAGTGAATTGCCCGTTTTCGTTGATTTGCTCAAAACTGGCAGAAAATTCATCAACATATTTTTTTGGTACTGCTTTATTAAATGCAAAATGAGTGGTGAGTTCTTCCATCGTAAAGTGAATTGTTAAGTCATTCTCTGTTTTACCCAAACGAGCAAATTCAAATTTTGCAATGTTTTCATCGATCGCCACTATGTCTACTCGTTTTAACAGCAGCATTCTGATCAGTTCCAGTGAAGTAGGTAGCTTCACTGTAGAATGATTGTTTAGTCCGTATTTCTTTAATAACTGCTCGCCTATATCGTTACGTACTACACCAACATTCATAAAGTTTATTTCTTCAACTGATTCATAATTCTGTGGTGTTTTTAGGGTAATAACAGATATTTTCGAGATTAATATCGGGCTGGAAAACTGAAACAGTGACTCTCGGTGTGTCGACTTAGTCATGGTAAATATTGCGGCGTTGGGGTTTTGAAGTGCTTCTCTGTATGCCCTGGCCCAGGGGATAACCAAGACGTTATTTTTGTCAAAAGGGGTGTGCATGTTAGCCATTATTGCCTCTAACAGTTCAACGCTCAGGCCAATTAGTTCCCCATCAATATTATGATAATTGTAGGGTGGATACTCCTCTGTCATCCAAACAATATTTTGTGCAGAAAACTCCGCCTTAACCGTACCCGAAAATACAAAAAGACAACACACAAGCAGAATTCTGGCGATGGTTAAACGCTGCGAGAAACGCTCAAAAGCGGGGAATTTATTCATAACCAGTAATTTTAAAGGCTCTGCCAATTAGTATAGGAGATTGTCAGAAAATCTGCAGATTAGGCCAACCAATTAATCCGTTAATGATTCACAGGGTGGATGATCAACAATTGCCTGAGATGCCATCTGTTGTAAAAAGAGTTGTGTATTACTTTCTATTTCGGAACCTGGCATCTCGCCCAAGAGTTCCGCGGGATGCCCGGTAATACTCTGGAAAAGTACCATTGAAGTTAAGTACGCGCCTGTTTCGTTGGCGTGATTACCGTCTCTTGCATGTAAGGACAAGGATGGATGAAAAGTTAACGCATAATCCCAGGCAAAGCCAACCGGGGCGATACAAGCGGGATTTTGCTCTGTAATATCGCTATGAATGCTATAAACATAAGAAGCTTCGCCTGAAGAATTTAGCTGTCCCCATTCAGGAAACAAAATGGGAGTTCCGCCTTGTTGTTTGGTTTTGCTAATCAAGGTTTGCGCTGCTTGGGTGGAATATTCATAGCTTCGACTCATGGAATACTTCTGAGCCTGGAGAATGACATAATCCCAATTTCGACTTTCAAAATGAGCCATGGTAGTAGAATTCTGTACGTGTTCAGACAGGAACAATGATTTTTCAGCCTTTTCAACCAGAATGTTTCCATCCGGTGCATAAGCTTGCAACGAGTCTTGTAATAAAGCTGGTAAGTCAGCCGTGCTGGTATGGCTGTTACCGATCATCAATATCGATATATCGTAATCCGTGGGTGGTGTATTGGGTTGACTATTATCTACAGGACTATTATCAACCGGGCTGGTGTTTACCGGATTGTTGTTGCTGCCAGGACTGTTGCTAACGTTATCATTACTACCGCCCCCGCTGCATGCTGTCAGCAAGCTTAAACAAAGTGATAAAGAAAGAAGGTACTTTATTGTTTTCATGTTGTTTTTACCTTAATTGCCACCAGGATAACTTTATCACCAAGTGAAGAAAAGATTCTTCAAAAAACGCGGATATTGCAGCAATAAACGTCATGCCTATTACTTCTGCTGAAAACTTGCAGCATAATATCGCCAGAAAAACATACACAGAGCATAAAATTGAACAACATAACTATTGAACAGCTAGGACAGCTACAAAAAGACAGGGTAACATTTGTCTTAAACATCACGGCAAATTGGTGCCCGGATTGCACCGAGCGCCAGGTTCATCATTTACCTCAGTTTTCCGAGCTTCTTAAGGAGCATGAGGTAACGCTTTATGGCTTAATGGTGCAGGAAGTTAAAGGCGAATTCTTGTCAGATGAACATCAGAAATTGGTTGAGGAACTGGGGGGCCATGGTTATCCCAGGACTGTACTTTTTGTAGACGGTAAATCGGTTGACAGCGATAATGTGGAAGTCATTACCGAAGATGGTTTACAGCAACTGGCGAATCGCTTTGCCAAGTTAATAAAAAAGCCCGCTTAAAGCGGGCTAATGTTAATTTATGAAGTTGGATTTATTCAACGTCAGTAATGTCTGGCTCATCAAAAAATGATTCCTGCCGACTGTGTTTAACAGGCGCTGTATAAGTTTCCTCAAATTCTTCATTAAGAGAAATAATTCGTGTTTTGCTGATGCGGTGACGGTAGATCTCTCTTAAGTACATGATGGCTTTTTTGACATTATCTGCAGTCAGACGAATGTCGTTAATGGATGTAAACTTGCTTTGTTCCCGAATAAGCTCTTTGTATTTTTTCTCGTACATAGGCTTGATAGCATACCAATTGGTATCCAGGATCTTTGCCGGGTTTTCATTTTCTACCAACATGTCCATTAGACGTACTTCGTCAAAGTGTTCTGCCCGAATAAAGTCAACGATAGCTCTGTCGATAGTTTCGTCATAACGATAATTGTCTTTGGCGAAACAGCGTTTTATGTATGCCACTATCAGAGTTAAAAAGTCATCACTTAAACAAGGGCTCTTAGCAATCAATGTGGTCAGCGACAGATTTGCCGATGCACCAATTACCAGCGCATAACGTTTTAGAGTGGTATTGGGGAATAATGAGTTTAAGTGGACCTTCAATTTATTGAGATCCATATAGGACAACTTAAAGTCCTTAGGCAAAGATACAATGGACACCACTGAAGAACAGTTTTGATAGAAGTGTAATTTTCTAATTTGCTCCGGATTAAAGTTGCCATCTTTATAATCTTTCAGCACTTTTTTATAGCGGCCCGATTCAATTGGCAACAAGCTAATCCCTTCTATCGCTTGTGTCTGTTTGTTGTAGTGGGGCAGGTCGATGGAGCGATAAAATAAATCATCAATATCCAGACGCTTGCCATCACTATCCTCAGGGGCAACTACAGATTCTGCATAGGCAATAGCTACCGGACCTGCGAGACTCATAAACAGGTCGTTTGCATCCAAGCGAATAGTTTCACCGATATCGATACCAGCGCGATGGAAATAATTTTCATCGTAGTCGGTGGTCACGGCCTGAGCCGTAAGGATATTGAATATCTGTTGGCTGATATATTGGTTGGCGTGTTTTTCCATGGCATTAACGTCTATTTCGTTAATGGTGCCGCCGTTATCGTTTTCCTCGGCATAACGCATGATATCGTTCGAAATCAGCATCATGGCATTCCAGGGACGAATGCGGTTCATTACCTCAGAAGTATGACCATCATCGCTATCCAGGTTGTAGGAAAAGTCCCATTCCTCAGATAAATACTTACACAACAGGCGTCCGGCATTGATATGCAATGCCTCGGACATCTGCATACTTTTATCTGTTATGTTGGGCAGAATACAAATGCCGCTGGTGAAAATAGGTTCAAATACAAAGGACTGATTCTGGCTGGCTATATCCCGCTCTGGTTTCACATCAAAAGTTTTACTCATGTAAGAGTATTGCTGAGCCAGACCAAACTCTGAAGCCATACCAGATCCGGTACCACCACCGGCACTAAAAATATAAAAATACAGTCTCGATTGATTCGCTTTGATACCACAGGAGTCAATCAGGTAGGAGTGAATAAATTTCCAATCGTTATTGGAGAAGTGCTGGGTATCTTTATTGAGAATAATCTTAGCCAGATATTGTCCAAGAATTGGGGCATTACCAGCACCCCCGGCATGTACTTCGGAAAGGTCCATGATTTTTAGTTTTTTGTATTCATCTAAAAAGTTGCTTTCGGCACCCTTTGAAGAAAAGCGGATACGGCCTTCAATATCCTTGTCCAGATCACCGAGCATCACTAGCGGCTCAATCAGGAACACGGGCTGGGCGGAATTTTTGGAGTTGAGCTTTAAATTTCTTTGCAGCCATTTTACTGGTTTGTTATCTGACTCTTTGGCTTTTTTAAGCTCTACATTAAATTCATTCATGTAGAAGTTACGCGCGTTGTGCACTAATGAAGCCACTTCCAGTGCGATATTAGAGCCACATCGGCCTAAACCGATCAGACACACCGAGGGGAAACTTTGTAGTTTAGCTTCGGTTTCATTGTCATTTTCTGCCGGAGGGTAAACATTGCTGCGCAGGGAGTCGAGATTGGAAAGTATCTTGGAGATATCTTTTTCAGTGTAGTAGTTAAATTGCGTGGGGATTGTTGCGGTATCTTTGTTTCTTGAAGTGCTGGCAGGGGATTTAACGATCACATCGTATTCCTGTTCTGCATTGTACTGCTCTTCATTATCAACCAGCGTTTGTTTGTTTCTTATTATCGGTTTTTTGGTGCGCATGACTGCCCCCTGCTTCGTTTAACCACTAAAGAAGGACTCACTATAGTGCATTTATCGTTCAATTTGTAACTCAATATATCATTTAACAATCCGTTTACAAAAGACATTTGTTGCTGGTCAAGTGTGCAGTGCTGGATAATAAAGAATCCGAATTAAGGGTGATACGGCGGAAATGGGGTAGGGGTATCTATTGTTAATCCTCTTTTCTCGCGCTATGGTTGCTGTTAGAACATGTTTATTTATGCAAAGTTGTACCGCAAAGGTCAACACGCTCTTTATGGCGCGCCAACTTATATAAGAAAAACAGATAAAATGAGCACAAAACCATTTCCTATTCTCACCAGTGACAGATTACTGCTTAACGAGTTAAAAAAAACTGACAGAAAGGCCGTGTTTGAGATGTTTTCCGACCCCAAGGTAACGGCTCATTATGATGTTGAGCGTTTCAAAGATATTAAAGAAGCCGACCACCTTATCAATTATTTTCAATCGCGATTTGAAACCAATACAGGTATTCGTTGGGCTGTCAGGGAAAAGGGCAGTATTCAACTGATTGGGAGCTGCGGATTTAATAGTTGGAACCAGTACGATGCCAGTGTAATCCTGGGGTATGATTTGTCGCCTCAATACTGGGGAAAAGGCTACGCCAGTGAATCGGTGAAAACGATACTGGACTATGCTTTCAGTAATAAGTTTCCCATCAAAGTAAACCGTATCGAATCGCTCATTCTGCCCAGCAACATTCCCTCTATTGCGGTTTCTGAAAAGGCGGGTTTTAAGTTTGAAGGTGTGATGCGCGAAAAGTGCTTTTGGAACGGCGCCTTTCACGATATGAACCTATACAGCTTATTACGTAGCGACTATTGCTAGTTGGCTATTTAGAGCAAGCTTTAGCTTCTATTAGTTTGATAGCCCAGCTTACTCTGTCTTTCAGTGTGTTGAGCAATTGATTTTTACCGCTCAATTGGTGCTGGATTATTAATGTTTTGTTGGGTAAACGTTTAAGCAACAGATCCATCAACAACGCCAGATTTGGGTGATAAGGAGTCCTTGTCATTATCATGGTTTCCAGCAAATCCGATAAGTGCGGTGCACTGAGTTCCAGGCTGCGATTACCGTCACAAAAAAGTTTGCAGGCGGCAAGGGTTTCAGTATTTAGTTCAGGTATTTTGGACTCAGAACCACAGGCTTGCAGCAATGTGAGTAACAGCCTGTTTTCCAGCGATTGATACAATTGGGAAGCATGGAATCTCAACAATAGATTCAAATTAGCCAATTGCTGTCGTTTTAAGGTTTGAAATTCGCCTGATGTTGAAACCGGTTTTAATACGGTTAGATTAAATTCTGCGGTGGCTTTGTCGCGGTGAAAACCGGTTAGGACCGGATAAAACCCACTGTTTTGCCAGAATCCCATCAGTGCCGCAGATGCGCCAAAAGAACTACCCAGATAGTCCAGGTTTTGTGATCTTGCCCAGTGCTCTAAATGCGCCAGCATGGCTTTGCCAACACCGCATCGCCGGTGATGATTGTTTACCGCAATGCGAATAATCCGAAAATAGCTGTATTCAAGATACTGGCTCTGGCCCATTCCCAACGCCATCTGTTGTGCCAACATGTGCCCCTGAACGCGACGTTGGCCTCGTATCACCCCGGATTTAAGCTCACAGTCCGACAACTTTCCTTCCAGATTTCCGCAGAGTGCACCCAATAAGTTGTCAGCCACCGGCTCGCCGCAAAACGCCAAAAACAGACGCTGTTCGGGGGCATCCAGCATGGCCATAAAATCATCCGGTGTGGTTTGATAGTGCGCCTCAATCAGCATTGAAAATACGCTGTTGAGCAGTGGCGGATGGGCAATAAGCTCAGCGCCCGAGTATAATTTTATCTGGATGTCATGGTAATCAGGTTCAGATTTAAGGGAAGGGGAGCTAAAGCGTTTGAGGTGCAGGCTTTGCCACCAGAACTGCTCCAGGGGATCATTCGGCTGCCAGCGAAATGGCAGAGTCAACTGCATAAAGTGACTGCCGGGACGCTGCTGTTTAAGCCAGGGAGCAAAGCGTATCTCAAAGCCGCGCCCACTTCCTTCATAACCGTGGATAGTTGAGCTGAAAACGATTCTGGCGAATTGTCGGGTGAGCCGTTTTAGCAATTCTACTGGCAGTGCAGCGGCTTCATCCACAATTACTAGATCAGCCTCGTGTTCATTCAATACCAGATCGTCGACAGCAATAAACTCCAGCTGCTTTGTGGTATTGTTCTGAAGATGTTGCGCATGTTGAAATAGTGTTTCTACCGAGGCCTTTTGTGGTGCGGTTACCAGGATTTTGCATTGGCGTTCATTCGCCAGTTCAGCAGCGGCAATCCCTAACGCGGCTGTTTTACCTCTGCCGCGATCGGCTGTAATAACCAATGGACGCTTGCTGTGACCGGTAACCACTTTTTTTATTTTTTCGATAACAGTGCGCTGTTGTGTGATTCTGTCCTTCTCAGCATCACTGCTGGCAGTAAGCATAGCGTTTTGGCCAGTCAGACCTTGCGGTGTGAGGAGCAGAGTATCGGGCGAAACTTGGATTTGCTCAATCAGGTGACAGATAAAACTACTGTGCTGAAACTGCTCCAATTCACCATAAGAGATGCGTTTATGCAGATAATTGTCTTTGTAGCCAGGCCAATGTTTAAAGTTCGGACATAACAAAATCATTAGTCCATTTTGCTTTATGGTGCCTGATAAAGCTGCCAGTGCACTTGCGCGAGTCCCTTGCCAGGCGTTGTAAATTAACCAGTCAAATTCTTGTCCCAGAAGTTGGCGAAATTTTTGGTTGTCGGTTTGGGTATGTGTACATGGCAAGTTTCCCTCAACACCACAAGTCAAAACTTCTAACGATGTCCCGGCATTTGGTTGAATGTGGGTGAGTAAAATATCCATTTGTTGCAGGCACCAATCCTCATCACCAGAAATCACCAGTAACTGGCGCTGATGAATTGCCTGAAAACGACTATTTATCAGCTCTGTAAGGGGTTCGTCCATGTAAAAACTGCGAAATTAAGTATAATAATGACTAGTGTATTTAATTCAGTGTAGGAATACGAATGAGATTTTTTTCCCGCCGTTTGGTGATGCCCAATGATCTGAATTTTGCCAACTTCTTGTTTGGTGGAAGAGCGTTAGAATGGATTGATGAAGAAGCCGCAATTTATGCTATGTGTCAGCTGGATACCAAGTTTTTGGTAACCAAACATATGGGGGCTATCAGCTTCGAATCCTCTGCAGCCGTAGGTGACGTTGTCGAGTTTGGACTCGCTACCAAAAAAGTGGGCAGAACCTCACTGACGGTAACTTGCCTGGTACGCAACAAAGCCACAAAGAAAACTATATGTATTGCCGATGATATTGTGTTTGTTATGGTGGACCCGGAAACCCGACTGCCTACTCCTCATGGGCGCACGTTAGAAGATTTGGAAGAAGCCACAGCACAAGAAATGAGCAGGTTAAATCTGCCCTGATAATAGAGCAGAAAATACTTTCTGCTTTCGTTATCAGTGTTTTGGTCTCGTTCGCCGTCCTGGGTCGTACCAGGTCGGGGCGGTTGCGTTTTCAGGGCACTTTTTGCCAGTGTGTGTGCCGGCCAATGTCGACAGTAATGTTCGCCAGCAAAGTGCAACAGTCGCTAATTAATACGGGTACCTGAAAATTGCGACAAGGCACAATATTGCCCTTTACTGGTTAAAATCCTGCAATCTTTAATGGCCTCATCCTGTGACGCATAAGGACCAACCCGCAAGCTGTAATAGTCTTTACCCTGCACATTGACCAGTTCAGAGCGTGCGCTTCTCAAACACAATACCTCTTTAAATTTATTGTATAGCGAATCCCATCCTTGCTGTAAGTTCCCTTTTTTACTGTAAGAAGCCAGATGTAGCGCAACATTACCTTCCACTTTTCTGTTACCAGGCGGTGTGCATCTGTCTGGTCCGCCAATCGAAGATGACTGCGTTGTGGTTTGGCTAAAAATAGGCGATTTGGCTACAAAGTCCCGGCTGGGTTGGGGGCGCGAAACTGTGGGCGGCGGGGGAGCTGTCTCAGTCACTTCACTTTTGGGCTCTGTCTGTGCTATGTCAGTCAGATCTTCGCTGAAAGGAGAGCTGACAGGCTTAGGTTCTTTGCGTTGCGGCACTTCAACTTTTTTCACTGGCTTTGCTATCTGTTCTGACGGTTCATCGATGAAAAAGCTGGCAGCTGCAACGGGGGCTCTTTCCCTGGCGGGTGTTTCTGGTTTGTTATTGAGTGCCACAGCAGGAGAATACACAGGCTGTTGTTTTACTGGCGAGTCTGATATGTCGTTGGCTTTGGCAAGTTCCGCTATCAGAAATTTCAAATCGGATTCCAGTGCCACTAAGCGCTTAATACCGGGCTTGAGTTCTTCCCATTCCTGAATGTGTTTGTTGATTTCCGAACGACTTTGCAGGCTGATTTGGGAGTTAATGGCATCCGAGTTTGGGCCCCCATTAGTGGAGCATCCTGTTATATACAGGCACATGGAGGCCGCGGCAGCTAAGTACCCTTTAGTCCGGTTTTGATTGTCCTTTTTAGCGCACATATGTTTTTACCATCCCTTGACGTTCCTGGAATTGGTATGAGTCAATTTTTTGTTGTTGTAATTTTATTTAGTGTTTAAGCAATAAATGAACCACGTTATACATTTTATGAGTAACGCTCATACTATTGGTCACTTAGATTCCACAATAACAACATCGGTAATTGGCATTTGTCGGGTGGCAAACTGGGTATCTGCATACTCTTGTTGCCCTTCGTATATTATTTTCAGCGCATCCTGCCGGGATGCTTTAAAATCCGGCAAAATAATATTTGCCTGTCGCTTGTTTAATTCTGTGAAGATGTTCAGACCGTTAAGTACGCCCACCTGTCTGTGTACCCCTTTGTCGTTCACCAGGTAGGCAAGCAATCTCCCGGTGGGGCTGTGTAAACCGCTTCTGCTAAGATTCACAGAGGCCTGCCAGTTGTTTTGGTTCTCCCCGGGACTTAGTAGCGTTACTTCATTGATTTCAACCTGAACATCTTTTGCTCCCTTACGCAAAATGATTGGAATACTATAGCTAAGCAGTAAGTTGAGCTTGATTTGCATTTGCCCTGAGCTTTCATTTTCTTCTTTGGGTGGCAGGGCCGTGAATTGCAGATGAGAACGATATTCGCCATCCATTAAATCCTTGGTTCGACGCGCAATGACTTTAACCGTTTGACGTTCGCCTGGTTTCAGAGTGACCTGTCTGGGAGAAAAGCGCAGAAAACTTTGTGCTGAGGGAAAGTTCTCTTTCTCGTCTTCGGTAAGTTGCACGTATGGGCCGCTTTCAGAAGCTTTCTGATCAAACAATTCAAGGCGGTAGCTTTGCTCTTTATTGCTGGAGTTTAAAATTGTTACCCTGGCGCTTCGGTCCCGCTCTTCGAAGGCAACGCGGGTTGGTGTTATCAGTAGACTCGCAGAAACAAAGCCGGAGGCTAACAGTGAAACAATGAATAATAAGGACGTAATCAGGTTAACTGGATTCATAACGTTTTCCGGGTTTAGTAATTAATTGTAATGCGTAAATCAGAGGTGTAGGTGGTGTCAACGAAGTTGAGGGTGCCTGAGCCCGATGTCACCATTGTGCCACCAACAATAATTTCAGCGGTACCGTCGCCAGCGGTGATCACCGATGACTGAGTGTGTAGCTGAGTTAGGGTAAATTGTTCCGGTGAATAAATCACCGAGTTCGTATTTGCCTGAGTAATCAATGAACTGATGAATAATTGCAGGTTGCCAGGGAATCCACTGGCCTCAAATATGGCCGGCTCACCGGGCTCTAAGGTTCTTAGTCCTGAAGAAATACTGTAATTGCCCAATTCATCAATGGTGATTGATTGTGTCGTAGCATTATTGACTACAGCCACAGTACCGAAATTTAAAGGCTGTAATAAATTCAGATCAGCTCTGATTGCCAGACTCAAAAAGCCAAAGGCCAAAATAGTAAGTTTGATGACATAGTTTTTCACGGTTGTTGATATCCTTGTCTGCGAAGTTGCGTCACGATGCGCCAGTGCGCCCCTGTATTATTCATAAACAGTGGATTTCCAATATAAAGCCTTGTGTTGTGGATGCAACCTGAGTTTGAAATGGAATTCACTTTTGCAATACCTGTAAGTCAATAGGCTGGCAGTTTAAATCCGCTGTAATGAGTAATTTGCATAAGTTGTCGGGTTCATCAATCAACTCAAAAAAGCCTACATTGAGTTGGTATTCATTGGTTATATCGTCGCGCCAGTAAAAGGGGGTTAAGCCTTGAATGAATGACTTGAGACGCTTTTTCCTTAGTTGCCAGAAAACTTTGAGCATGGTGAGCGAATTAAATCGTCCAAGGTTCATGGTGTAGCCAGTCTCATATTGCTTTCGTGCTAAACCAAAGTCGAGACCTGAGACAAGGTCGCCTTCGTGATCCAGTGTCACGGTTTGCACGTCTGGCTGAACTAAGTTCTTATTTTCAGAATAAGTAGGAGATACCCGCACAGTGTAATCGCCTGGGTGCACTTCGGAAAACAAGTAGTACCCGTCGTATTCCGCGTCTATTTGTTTAATAACATCGCCATCACTATTCAAAAGCTCGACGGTGGCGTAGGCGGCGCTTTCTTCGTCGTCGTCAGCATAGATACTGACGATGCCCTCGATATCGCTGCCATAAACTACCGGAAAGTCAAAAGTATCAACAAACCCGGGTCTTGGGGTGATGGAAATACCCGGGATAGCAGGGATCATAAAGGCGTCCGGCAATGTGGATACATCCAACTGAATATCGGTCGCGCGGGCTGTTGACAGCGCGGCTAACACCGCAACGCCGGTTTCGTTGGTGCTGGCTTTACCGTAAATCTGTTTGGCATTAACGGATACGCCTTCCAGTAATGGTTCTCCTTCTTCATATATACCATTGGCATTTTCGTCATGGAAAACCCTGACCACCAGAGAGCCCCGGCTGCTTAGTTGTTTACTGGACAAAAAATAACCTGTTCCATTGCCGGCATAGCCGAAGCTAAATCGCGTTTGCACACTCATAGAGAATTTACTGAGATCATCCCAGGCCAGGTTTGTTGCCAGACTGTAACTGTCCTGATTGAGGCTGGCTTGCCAGCGAACTCGGCTTACTGATTGGTCAAAGTTGTAGTCCAGGTTTAGCCGGCTTTTGATATTGTCGGTAAGGCTCCAGCTAAATTGGGTGCCTGCGGACAGCAGTTTGGGGTCATCCAGTAGCGAATAATTGATCAAAAATCGGGTAAATACGTCACCAAAATTAGTTTGAGCACTGATGCCCCCTTGTAATGAATCAATATTCTCTTCCGCAGTCTTGATTTGGGCATAATCAAGGTTGGTATTAATGGAGTAACCCGGCAACCTGTAGGCCAGATTGGAACTGATTGAGGCAAGCTGATCGCCGTCAAATTTGTTGCTGTAGTTCAGGCGGGTGGAATGGGTCAATTGTTGACTTGTACCTTGCCAAAGTGGGCCTGCAACGGTGAAACGGACATCTGACTGGGTGGCTTTATTATCAGTATCTAAGCCTGTCTCGCTGTATTGTACGTTGAGATTGGCAGACTGATCATAGACATTGGTGCGGGCACTTACATTGATATTGGCCGTGCCTGCATCATTGTAGGTTAGATCACTTCCGAGTAAAAAATCATTGTTGATAGTCAGGCTGCCACCTGCAGAATAAGTATTAGAGTCGCTGTCGCCACCGAACACATTGGTGTGGCCCACTCGGGCTGAAAGGGAATCCGACAGGCCAAAGCTGTATTTTCCACTCAACCGGTATCCGGGGTTTATCGCAGAGTCACTCTCGTTGCTTCCGACATTTAAAAATGAACTTCCCACATCTTCTAACGACAGGTCATATTGAATTTCGTTGCTACCCAGCAGATTGCCTTCAATGATGTATTGTGTTTGTTCTGTTCTGACCTGGCCCTGAGGACCATAAAACACCAACTCAAAATCATTGACCCCATAAATCAAAGGCACATCATTAAATTCGTATCGGCCAGTCTGCACCCGTAAACGTTGATCAAGTAAAATACCATTGCGGTATAGTTCAACGTCCCAGTCTTGCGCAATGTCACCCACCAGATTGGTAAAATCAATGTCATTTAAGGCGTTGGAAGCCACATTTGAGATAGCAACCCCTCTGGATTGCGCGCCGGTTGTGGCCCCGCCCACTCTCGTGCCCGTGATATCCCCGATTTCCAGTCTGGCGGCATTCAACGGACCTAACAGATCTTTTTGATTTGATTCTTTGGAAAACACCAAACGGGCGTCCGTCAGAGGGTCATTATCAGTGCCGGAGAGAAAAAAGTTAGAATGGAAATAGGCCAGGTCACGGCCGCCTTGCAGACTATACAAGGTTGAGAGCTGGTCGTTGTTATAACTGACGCTGACTAAGGCATCCAGTGTTTGCGGCGATATTGCGGTATAGCCGGTATCTTCTTTTGGTGGTAAGACAGGCAAAGGGCTCCGCTGATTTCTATTGAGATTGCGATTCTGCCGTTCCAGGCGACGCTGAATGGGAAGGGGTTGTTTCGGCGCTAAAACCACCATCAGGTCAATAAAATCAAAACTCATCTTGATTTCAAACCACACTGAAAGGGTGTCGGCGTCAATGTAAATTTCGTCTTCAGTTAACTCGTAGGCGTCATCAGGAACCAGGTAAGTTTCTTCATTAATGGTGACCCATAACTCGTTTTGATCCGCCCGGGACAGGGCAAAGTGATTGTTTTCAGCGACATACCATCCTTCAGCTTTGAAAGGCTTGTTCTGAATTTCAATCGGGAAGTCTAAAATTTCAACAAAACTGCTTAATGCAAACCTGACATTGGAACTATTCTTTTTGGCGAACATTTCCCCAAACAGGTAATCACCAATTTGCGTAGTGACAAAGAGTTCTTCTCCCTCGACAAATCGTTCATTGCCGGTTGTGTCATCCCTCAGCTGCACAGTAACCATGGCGTCATATTTAGTCTGAATGTTGTTTACCAGGGTGCGAAATTTTTGTGATTGATAGAAGCCTGGCTCTTGCTTCTGCTCTGAAGCAACTGCATTGGTGATGCAAAATGTTAAGCCGAACATTATCAGGGTACGCATTAAAAGGTGACTCAATGACTCGCTAATTAATTGATAATTATATTTTTAATAATTAGAGCGTGTTGACCTTAGCTTGACGATACTTGTTCTACATAATCGTGCTCTGGTCGGTCACAAGTGAATTCGGGCTGGATAAGGTGCGAGAACTGGTCTCGCACCCGAATCACTTAGTATGAAACCGTAATAGCATAACTGCCGGTATACGTTTCATCGATGTACGAAGTGGTATTTGCACCCGTTGCATCTTCAGTGTTTAGTATTGCTCCAAAGGCAAACTGAGCCGCACCGCCGGCATCAGTAGTTATGGTGCCAGCATCAGAAGATACAGTAATGTCTGTACCATTGGCGTTATCGTAGAGATCCGCGCCAGTAATGGTGAATGTGCCGTTTGAAGGTGGTGCTGAAGGCGCCGAAAGTGTCACTGAATCATCGGCTGGAACAGAGATGGTTAATGTTGTAAAGGCCGCTGCACCAGAGATATCAAAGATAGCAGGCTGACCCGCTGTGATGATAGTTGCTGAAGCATCTCTATCACCGGCGTCAGTATCAGTCGTACCCGTAGAGCCTGAAGTAGGTGTACTGCCGTTTGCAAAAACAGTCACCTGTGCCTGAACGGTACCATCTAATGTTGCATCAGTATCCTGTTCACCCTGTACCGTAATAGTACCGAAGTTAAGCGCTTGCGATTCTGCTAAAGTAAATGAGTTTTGAATGGTTACTGAAGCAGTAGAGTTTGCTGTTTCCTGAGCATTCACACTTCCTACCAAAGAAGCTAACACCAAGCATGATATTGCTGTTTTTGTACTCAACATTTTCATCTATATTTCCTCGATTTCATCAGATTTGAACTCTCCCTGTTCACATGTATAAGGTACACGGAGAGGTGTGTAGCTCTTGGGCGAAAAGAGCATTTTCTGGCTTTTTCGCCTAATAGCTCAGTTATGTATCGACGCTGTAAAGTCCATTTTTAGGCTAACAGTTCATCTTTTAGCAAAAAAATGCTGCAAAATTCAATAAATAAGGAGATTTTAAATAAAATAGGTATGAAAATTGCCCATGAGTTCGGCATCATAAATTAGCTTCATAAAAAAATGGCTGGTATCCCACTGATTCAGTGTTACCATGCGCTTGCAAATTATGATGCAGAGTACAAATTCTGATCATTTTTGTGCAGCCAGGGGGTGCAAAAAAGCGCTGAGATTGATTTGCTTGCAAATCAAAACCCCAGACCTGATCCGGATAATACCGGCGTAGGGATGGTACAACATATATTGTTTCTCATCATATAGCCGAAATGCCGGATCTTTTCATGTTTAAACAGGAAGAGATCCTACCGTGAATACATTTTTTAAAACGTCATTAGTCAGTTTAGCCGTTGCCGCATCGACAGGGCCTTCAGCCTGGGCACAGGACGCTGACCTCTTATCCAAATCTATTGAACATATTGTTATTACCTCTGACTTTCGCGGATTATCTGAAAACGAACTTCCAGCCAGTACCAGCATTTTATCTGCGCAAGATATTGAACAACGTCAGGCGCAGTTTTTAAGTGAGATGTTAGACAGTGCACCAAACGTGAATTTTAATAGTGGTGCCGGTAGAGCCCGTTTTGTGCAAATTCGCGGTATTGGTGAGCGCAGCCAATTCACTGAACCCTATAATCCATCGGTAGGTTTTTTCGTAGATGATCTGGACTTTTCAGGCACTATGGCGATTGCAACTTTATTTGATGTTGAACAGGTGGAAGTGCTAAAAGGCCCTCAGGGTACTGCTTTCGGCTCTTCTTCACTGGCGGGCGTCATCAAGTTAAAAACCTTCGACCCGGATGGAATCGAGAGCGGCAAAGCCAGTGTCTCGGTAGCGCAAAAAGACAGCTACAATCTGGCTGCTGCTTATGGCAACGCTATTAACGAGCAGTGGCAATATCGCGCCGCAGTGCAGCATTACGTCAGCGATGGTTACATACGCAATGATTATCTGGATCGCGACGACACCGATAATGTTGATGAGTTTTCTTCACGCCTGAAAGTGCGCTATTTGCCAACCGACGATATTACCCTTGATTTCGCGCTGCATTATTACGATGTAGACAATGGCTATGATGCCTTTTCTTTGGATAACATTCGCACCACGATTTCGGATGAACCTGGGTTTGATCGACAGGAAACCGTGGCATTCAGCACTAAACTGCAATGGAAAATGGACAAGGTGACTCTGGAAACAACATTGGCTACCAGCGACTCTGATTTAGACTACGGCTATGATGAAGACTGGACCTATGTTGGTTTTCATCCCTGGGAATATTCATCTACCGATCATTACT
Source organism: Planctobacterium sp. AWH2_060 (assembly GCF_056158425.1). Classification (NCBI taxonomy): domain Bacteria; kingdom Pseudomonadati; phylum Pseudomonadota; class Gammaproteobacteria; order Alteromonadales; family Alteromonadaceae; genus Planctobacterium; species Planctobacterium sp. AWH2_060. Next base: position 22,949 of record NZ_JBSWTG010000001.1, read on the forward strand.
TCAGAGAGCGCGACACCGATAGTCTGGATTTGAGACTGATGTCCGCAGAGCCTTTAAATTTCTCTGGTATTGAAACCGATTGGGTAGTGGGCCTTTACTTCAAGTCTACTGATGAGGATTTGCTAAGAGAATATACTTATGCGGACACTGACTTCAGCAGTGATTATGCTTTGGATAACAAAGCTATCTATGGTGAAATTTACCCTCAGTTGACTGACAAGTTAACCCTGACCCTGGGTTTAAGACTTGAAGAGGCCAGCATTGATTACAGTGATAACGCCGGTTTTGTCGATAGCAAAGACGATACCTTTGTAGGTGGACGCGCTGTACTGGATTACCAGTTAACTAAAGATGTAATGTCCTACATCAGTGTTAATCGCGGCTACAAGTTAGGCGGTTTTAATACCGACCCTCGGGTGCCTCAGGAAGATATCTACTTCGAAGGTGAATACACCTGGAACTATGAGTTCGGTGCCAAGCAATACTTTGATGATGCCGCATATGTGGGCTTTTCACTCTTCTACATGGAACGAGAAAACACCCAAATTAGTGACTTTGTAGTTGAACCCAACACCGACAACAATGCGGTGAGCTTTGTTGATGTTATTGCTAATGCCGATATTGGTAAGAACTTCGGTCTGGAAGTTGAAAGTTACTACCAATTGACGGAAAATTTTGAGATTTTCTCGAACTTGGGACTTCTGGATGCCAGTTTTGAAGGGTATACCAACGCGAAAGGTGAATACATCGATGAGCAGGACCAGGCGCAATCTCCTAGCTATATGTATAATATAGGCTTTAATCTGGACTTTGCTGAACACTGGCGTTTAACGGTAGAAGCGGATGGCAAAGCCAGCTATCGATTTTCTGACGGTCATGAAGTGGAGTCGGGCGATTATACCTTGTGGCACTTTAATTTAACCCGCGATTGGCAGGACTGGACACTGTCCATCTGGGGTAAAAACATTTTCAACAAAGAGGTATTTGTCAGAGGGTTTGGTGGTTTCAGTAATGATCCGCGTGACTTTTACGAAACCCCGGAACCCTATCTGCAGTTTGGCAACGGGCGTCAGTTGGGCGTCACAGTCGATTATCGTTTTTAAGGAGGCGTCATGAATATTTCAGTGGAAGTCAGTTTGTACCCATTGGCCGATGGTTATCTGGAAATCATTAAAGCCACGGTAGAGCGGCTGGCTCAGGCACAACAGGTGATGGTTAAAACCAATGCCATGAGCACACAAATGACAGGGGAATTTAATGCGGTTATGGCCGTGTTGAAATCCGAAATACTGCAAACCTTTCAGGAAACCAATAAGGCGGTGTTTGTCTGTAAATTTTTAAACAGTGATCTCGAATTGTGATGGAGCTGCTTTGGCAACAGCTAATAGCGCAGTCTTTTGCGGAAGTTGTGGCGGTGCTGTGCTCGTTGTTATATGTGCATTTTGCTGCCAGACAACAGCTCTGGTGCTGGCCATTTGCTTTGGCCAGCACGGCGCTTTACACCTGGATTTTTTGGGAAACCAGTTTGTTTTTTCAGTCAGTACTCAATGCCTGGTACTTGCTAATGGCTGTCTATGGTTGGTTGACCTGGCGGAAGATGGATCAAACCGAGCCTAATCAGGTTCAACGGTGGGGCCTAACCCGCAATATTGAAGTCATGTTAGGCTTGTTCTGGGTGTCGGTATTGTTATTTCAGATAGTACAGTTTCTCAGTTCCGAAGCCATCCTGTTCCTGGATGTGGCCATAGCGGTATACAGTGCTTTTGTCACCTATATGCTGACCCAGAAAATACTGGAAAATTGGTTGTACTGGTTTTTCATAAATAGCTTTACTGCCTGGTTGTGTTTTCAACAGGAGTTGTTCCTGACCACGGTTTTATTTTTAATTTATGTTGTGTTTTCGGTAAAAGGTTATCTAAACTGGCGGTTAGAAGACAGGGTTGTTAGCTAACGAAATTAGCAAAGGGTACGGATTCTGACAATAAACCACTTAAGCGGATAACAATAAGAATATAAGCATGCTGATTGATATTGCCACCCATCCCGTTACCGAAATATTGGCAATATGCTGTTTTTTGACCTACGTGGTGTTAAGTGCCAAAGGCCTTATTTTGTGTTGGGCAGCGGGGTTTCTCACCTCATTTCTTTACACCTTCATTTTAATCGGCGCTCACTTACCCGGCCAGGTGGTGTTAAATATATTATTTATGTTGATGTCTGTTTGGGGTTGGTCCAACTGGCTGGAAGAAAAAAAGCCCGATGGCATCAGTGTTTTTACTTATTCAGATAAACGTAAGTTGTTAATCTCAAGCATTATTGTAGGGCTATTTGCCTGTGGTATCAGTTTGTTGCTGCCGTCTTATTTTGAGAGCGGCAAACCCACTATTGAAGCCATTGTGATTGCATTTAGCATCTATGCCACCATCCTGACGATTTATCGTAAGATAGAAAGCTGGTTATACTGGATAGCACTGAATGCGGCTAATGGCGTACTCTTTTATGACGAACAATTATGGCAAACCTCCATCATGTACCTTGGCGTTGCAATCATTTCTGTATGGGGATTCTTTAACTGGCGTTCTTACCGTCAAATTGATGAGCGTGCAGTGACAAGTTAATGTCAGTTTCTGCTATTACAAAATTTCTGGAAAATGCCCTCAATACCAGCAAATTCCAATTAGTTCCTTACGCTTCCCATGGTACCAATCTGCACTACCGTGTAGATACGCAGCAAACATGGTTCCTTAAAGTATTTCAAACCAACCAATTGCAGGTGGTTTCCAGACCGAAACAATTCTTTCTGCAACGCCAAATAGCTGCACAAAATCTGGCACCAAAACCTGAAGCATTGTCAGATTGCGAGTCCTTTTGGCTGGAAGAGTGGGTGGGGGAGCAGCGAGAAAAACCCAATCACGATTTCGTCGATGGTCAAAAGCTTGCTGAGGCCATGGCACAAATTCACGCGTTAAAAGTCGATTGCGAGTCCCTCGATTTAAAGGCTGAATGGCAGCGCTACATGGAGTTGGGGAATCTCGATAATTTTGATTACGCAGGTAAAATCAGGGAGTTATTGGCACTTTTTGAAGAGCACAACGAGTTGTGCTTTTGTCACAATGACTTACATGCCTCCCATTTGATTCAGCGGCAAGATGGACTCACCATTTTGGACTGGGAATACGCCGCATTGGGCAATCGCTATTTTGATTTAGCTGCCTGTATTCAGGTGAACAGGTTTGATGAGACTGAGCAAAGCTTATTTCTGCAACACTACGCACGACAGGTTCAGTCTGATGTTGATACAACAATTTCCCGAACTCAACAAATGTTAGCGGTAGTAGATTTTACCGCAGAGTTGTGGCATAACGCCTATAATCACATCAATAAATCTATGCAGGACTGAGATTTATGGCGATCACTATTACTGCTCAAGAAAAAGCTATTCTGCAAAAAGTGACTATTCCGCCCAGGCCGGAAACCCTGATTAAAATTGGCGAAGAGAGCAAAAAGCCAGAGCCTGATGTGAGCAAAATTGCCGCCATCATTACTGCCGATGTAGGTATTTCCGCAGCCGTGTTACAAGTGGTGAACTCCCCGGTGTTTCGTCGCAGTCGCGAAATTCAATCTATTCAACAAGCGGTGATGACGCTGGGATTAAAACGTTTGTTGCCGCTGGTTAAGTCTGTGGCGTTAAAAACGGCGGTTGGTGAGACTGAGCAGTTGGCGGCGTTTTGGGATACGGCCTCAAAAATTGCTAATGGGGCCTCTATCGCCGCAGACCTGTTAGATAAAACCACATTAAAAGATCACGCCTATATGCTGGGGCTATTCCACAACGCAGGTATCCCGGTAATGCTGATGGAGTTTCCCGAGTATGGCCAAGTTATGGCCATGGCCGAGCAGCAAGGCTGGCTTGCCGCCGCTGATGAAGAACGCAACAGATTTGGCACTTCGCACACTACTATGAGTGCCGTATTAGCGCAGAAATGGAAGTTGCCCGCCGTCATGGTGGAAACCATTTACTATCAGCAAGATGTTGAAGGGCTTTATACATCCGGGGAGCTATCTGACACCGGATTGGATTTAATGAGTATTCTGAAACTGGCACGTCATGGTGTCCATGTGGAGAAAACTGACTCCACATCAGATAACGAATGGGAAGCGGTGGAAGATGCGATTCTGGAGCGTTACGATTTGACAGATGCAGACATTGAAACCCTGAGAGAACAACTGTTAGACAAGATGTCTGAACAATAAGTCAGCGAACAGATTAACTTGCATCACAAAAGCCTTTACCTTTGGAAAACTCTCAGTATAATGCCGCGTCCAGTGTTAGGACACTTTCAGCGTCTTAAACACGACAGGGGTGTAGTTCCAATTGGTAGAACAGCGGTCTCCAAAACCGATGGTTGGGGGTTCGAGTCCCTCCACCCCTGCCACTTTTCTTGCGACTCGACCTGCTTTAAAACAGCAACTTTAGCACTGGAGAGCAACTAGCATGAGCCAGGCCAAAGAATCCTTTCAATCTCATTCAGAGTTTCAAAAATACACATTGCGAGAATTGGGCATAGACGCTTGGAGTCTGTCAGATGCTGCAGCACTCAGTTCTGAAGTCGCTGAATCGTTGGACATCGACCTCAGCGAGTCTTCGCAGTCTGGTAATATGGAAGTGTCAGCACCGGCTCCAGCAGCCGCCTCAAAAGAAACTGCCTCTGATTTACTGAAAAGGCTCTCCGGGGATTTAACAAAGCAAAAGCCTGTACAGCAAGATACACCTGAAATTACAGAGCAAAGCCTACCTCAAGCCGAGCCAGCACCTAAGGTGTTGAACGAATGGTTATTGCAATGCACTTCCAGGACATTGCAAGCTGATATTGAGCAGGCATTCAATCTGTTGGGCATTCCCTACGTTACTAAAGCTTATGATGAGCCGGTGCAGTACAGGGGCGTTATTTGCGATAAATCCGAATTCGCAAAGACTTCAGAGCAGGTGTATTCGGAACAAGCGCTCAAATCTCCAGAGGCTAAAAAGCGACTTTGGCAGCACTTGTCACAAGCTCAAAAAAATCTGTCGTGAACCATCTACAATTTCAGCAAATTTCACCGGAAAGTTACGACGCAGCTTTTAAGTTGCAAACTGCCTGTCATGCCTTTCCCTGGTCCAGAAAAGTCTTTGCAGATTGCCTGACGGCTCCTTATTTTGCCTGGCAGCTTGTGGATGAGAATGACGTGGTTCAGGGCTATTATGTTGGCTTGTTAGCCGCGGTTGAAGCTACCTTGATGGATATCGGAGTGGCACAGACGAGTCGAGGGCAGGGGCTTGGCCGAGAGCTGGTTAAGCACTTTCTGTTAGAGTGTAATAAAAGGCAGGCCCTTGATGCCTGGTTGGAAGTGCGGGTGTCCAATAAGCCTGCCATTGCGCTCTATCAAGACATGGGGTTTGAAACAATCGAAACCCGCAAAAACTACTATCCTCTGGCGGACGGAAAAGAAGACGCCTTAATCATGAAAATTGAACTGGGAAAATAGCCCTTTATCCCCCGCTTAACTGGCTTTTTAGGGCGAAATCGGTATACTTCCCGGCCAATTTAACCGTTCGGAATGTTAACCTGTAATGACCTATCAAAAAGAAGTCGACAAGCGACGTACTTTTGCCATTATCTCTCACCCTGATGCCGGTAAAACCACCATTACCGAAAAGGTATTGTTGTTCGGAAACGCGCTGCAAACAGCGGGTACGGTCAAGGGCAAAAAATCAGGTCAGCATGCTAAATCCGACTGGATGGAAATGGAAAAAGAGCGTGGTATCTCTGTGACCACCTCGGTAATGCAATTTCCTTACGGTGACAACCTGGTTAACCTGCTGGACACACCTGGACACGAAGACTTCTCAGAAGATACTTATCGCACATTAACCGCGGTAGATTCCTGTCTGATGGTTATCGATTCCGCCAAAGGTGTTGAGGCCAGAACCATTAAACTAATGGAAGTTACCCGTCTGCGTACTACTCCCATCATCACTTTTATGAACAAGCTGGACCGTGACATTCGCGACCCGCTGGAATTGTTGGATGAAGTAGAAGATGTACTAAACATTAAATGTGCGCCTATCACCTGGCCGATTGGCATGGGCAAGGAGTTTAAAGGTGTTTATCACCTGTTGCGGGATGAAACCATTCTGTACAAAACCGGTCAGGGACATACTATTCAGGACAGCCGCATCATTAAGGGGCTGGACAATCCGGAACTGGACGAAGCCATTGGCAGTTACGCCGAAGAACTAAGAGAAATGTTGGAACTGGTGCAAGGGGCCAGCCATGAATTCGATCAGGAAGAGTTTTTGCGTGGCGAATTATCACCGGTATTCTTCGGTACCGCATTGGGTAACTTTGGTGTTGACCACATGCTGGATGGATTGACGGAATGGGCTCCTAAGCCACAGTCTCGTCAAACCCACGAACGGGAAGTGTCTTCTGACGAGAGCAAGTTTACCGGCTTTATTTTTAAGATCCAGGCGAATATGGATCCCAAACACCGCGACCGTATTGCCTTCTGTCGCATCGTGTCGGGTAAATATGAAAAGGGCATGAAGATGCACCACACCCGCATCGGTAAAGACGTGCGCATCTCGGATGCCGTAACCTTCCTGGCGGGTGACCGTTCGGTACTGGAAGAAGCCTATGCCGGTGACATAATCGGATTACACAATCACGGTACTATCCAGATAGGGGATACCTTTACCTCGGGTGAAAAGATACAGTTTACCGGTATTCCCAACTTTGCTCCGGAACTGTTTAAACGCATTCGTCTGCGTGATCCGCTGAAGCAAAAGCAATTGTTAAAAGGTCTTATTCAGCTGTCCGAAGAAGGCGCAGTACAGGTATTCCGACCGCTAATGAACAATGACTTAATCGTGGGTGCAGTCGGTGTGCTGCAGTTTGATGTGGTCGTAGCGCGTCTTAAAGCGGAATACAATGTGGACGCCTTGTATGAGCACGTTAATGTGACAACGGCTCGCTGGGTTTCAGCGAAACAAGAGAAGCACCTGGAAGAGTTACGCCGTAAAACACAGGCCAACCTGGCCTTGGATGGTGGTGATAACCTGACTTACATTGCGCCTACTATGGTCAACCTGTCTATTACTCAGGAACGTCATCCTGATGTGGTTTTCCATCAAACTCGTGAACATTAAGAACTGAGTGAACAAATGAATATTCAACAACAACTTTTAGCCCGTTTTAAAGCTGCGCTTGCTGCCATTGGCGCGCCAGAAGACGCACCTGCGCCGTTAACTCAAAGTACCCGCGCCGGATTTGGTCACTATCAGTTTAATGGCGCTATGGCGCTGGCCAAAAGCCTGAAACAAAAGCCTCGTGATATCGCTCAGTCTATCGTGGATGCAGTAGACCTTGCTGGCATTGCTCAAAAGCTGGAAATAGCCGGTCCTGGTTTTATTAACATTCATTTAAGCCCGGATTTTATTGCCAGCCGCGTCTCCAGCATCAACAACGAAGCAAAACTCGGTGTTGCATTACCTGAGTCCCAGAAAGTGGTAGTGGATTATTCTTCTCCTAACCTGGCGAAAGAAATGCACGTAGGTCACCTGCGTTCAACGATTATCGGTGATGCCGTGGTGCGCGCTTTGGAGTTTTTAGGCCACACAGTGATCCGTCAAAACCACATGGGTGACTGGGGAACGCAATTTGGTATGTTGCTGGCGCACTTCAGTGATAAGTTGCAAGACAACCAAATGGCTGAAACCGCACTGTCAGATTTGGAAGATTTTTATCGCGAAGCCAAAGTGCGTTTTGATGAAGAAGAGGGTTTTGCAGATCGCGCTCGCTCTCAGGTTGTAAAGCTGCAAAGTGGCGATGACCAATGTATGGCGTTGTGGCAACAGTTCATCGATATCTCTATCGCGCACAGTGAAGAGGTGTATCACAAACTGGGTGTTACGCTAAGTCGCGACGATGTTATGGGCGAGAGTGCCTACAACGATCAACTGGCTGATGTGGTTAGTAAACTGAAAGCGCAGGGGCTGGCGGTTGACGACCAGGGCGCTGTTGTGGTGTTTATTGAAGAGCTGGCCGATAAGGAAGGCAACCCTGCGGTTTATATCGTACAAAAATCCGGTGGTGGTTATTTATATTCCACTACGGATCTGGCTGCTATGCGTTATCGCTCATTTGATTTAGGCGCAGATCGCAACCTGATTTTCACTGATGCCAGACAGGCACTACACTTTAAGCAAACCGAAATCGTGGGACGCAAAGCGGGCTTTAGCCGTCCGGAAACCACTTATGAGCACTGCCCATTTGGCATGATGCTGGGCCAGGACGGTAAGCCGTTCAAAACCCGTACCGGTGGCACTATTAAATTAGCTGACTTGCTGGATGAAGCCATTGAGCGTGCCGAAAAGCTGGTGGCTGAACGCGATTCTGATCTGACTGCAGATGAGTGTAAAGACATTGCTGCCAAAATCGGTATCGGCGCGGTTAAGTATGCTGATCTGAGTAAAAACCGTACCACCGACTACATTTTTAACTGGGACACCATGCTCAGTTTTGAAGGGAATACTGCACCATACCTGCAATATGCCTACACCCGTATTGTCAGTATATTCAGAAAAGCCGGTATCGAGCTGCAAACGATTTCTGCCCCGGTAAATCTGCAGGCAGAGCAAGAGCTGGCATTGGCATTAAAGCTGGGTCAGTTCGTTGAAGCACTGGACCAGGTTGTATCAGAAGCCACTCCTCATGTTCTGTGTACCTATTTGTATGAGTTGGCTAGCTTGTTTATGTCCTTCTATGAAGCGTGTCCTATGCTTAAATCTGATGTGGCAGAAGAGGTGAAGATGAGTCGTTTGATGTTAGCAGCCGCTACCGCAAAGACCATTGCAACCGGCCTGGATTTGCTGGGTATAGAAACCCTGGATAAGATGTAAACATCATCGAATTTGCTTGTAAAAACCCGGTTCTTTTAACCGGGTTTTTTAGTATTGGAAAGTTGATTGTAGGTTGGAATTTATTCCAACAGCAATACCAAATCCAACCCCGTTGGTCGTTTTTTCGACGCCGTAGACAGATTCAACAACTGCCGTCTGACTGAAGCCCAACCTACATGGGTCTGGCGACTTTTCATAATTCGCGGGACTTAAACAAAAGTGATCTGATGTAGTTTTCTCTTAGAGTTTCTAAAGGTATCTGAATTTCTAAAGGTGACACCCACCTTTAATTTGGCTCAAAAGCACTCGATGCTGAGTTCGAAGTCCGGACAAATCTGGCCCTTTTTGCGAAATATGCTAAAAGGGCAGAGACAACCAGAAGATTGGCAACAACAATGTTTTTGCGAATGTGAACCTAATGTTGCATTTGTGATTAAGGCCACAAAAAATCTTACCAGCGATGTTCCTTGCCAAACGCTGTTTTCATTTGATTGGCAAAGGCAATAAACTTCTCTTTGATTGTTTTTCTAACTTCAATAGTAGAGCCGCCAAAAAGAGCGAAGCCAGTTATGGTAATGGTTGGAGCGTTTCTGTTTGCAACGGAAGGCGCCTTATTATCAATTCCCCCCATTAAGCAGAAAATTTTGCAAACTACATTGACGTTTTCTGGCACATAAATGGTGTCGCCGCCCATTATGGCGATGGAGTTGATGGTAACTTTGGGGGTGCTGAATTGGGCGTCAGTAAAATCAATCGTCGAGCCCCCCATGATACTCACAATATTAAGTTTTTTAGGAACGGCCCATTGCCCACTTCGATCACTTCCGCCCATGACATTGATAATCCAATCTTCATCTTCAGTTGCTTCATGGCAATAGTTAACATTAAAACGTTCTTCTCTTTGTTGCTTAATCAGGTTATCCGGAGCGGCGTCTAAGTCTTCAATTTCCTTCATCATCTCGGTGTTGCTGCTGGCATCAATGACAGCGTCGAGTCTGCGCTCAAATGCTTCATTCGAAAAAACTCCTCTACTGTAGTTGTAAATCAGAACATCAATTACTTCCTCTTTGACCTGTTCTCTTGGTCTATCTTCTAGTATTACCGGCATGATCTTCTCCCAAAAACCCAAATTACAAACAGTCGTTAAACCCAAATGCGAATAACAAGCATATGATGTGCCACCATAAAAAATCCATATATTTCATACTTTTATAAAAAATGCTGGATGCATGGATTAACTAAATTGAGTATTAGTTAGCGGAAATAACAATAATTTAGTTAAAAGAAACATGGATTTTAGGGGGCGGCAAAAGTTCTGACAATCAGAGTCATCTTAAGTTTGGTACTAAGGCACTCGAAGCTAAGTACAAAGTCTGGACAAATCTGGCCCTTTTCACGAGATAGGCTGAATCGGCAGGCTCTGCGCTTGAGGCTTCTGTTGTTTCCGTCTAAGGCTATCGGGGGAAGGGGAGTTTTCCTTCGAAGTAGCAATATCGAGGCACTATCTAAATTCCATCTCTGTTTAGATCGAGAAAGAAATTTTCGTTTTATACGTATTTTTGAATAAATCCACATCACAAACTCGGTATTCGTTTACTAGTTTTTTATCCATCACGCGAAGAGCTGAATATGCCCACTCCAAATACACACTAGCGCGCACAAAGCCTGTAACTCACCTCAATTTATCGTATAACCAACTGATTTTCATTTAACTCTATCGATCTGCCTGTAGTGCACGGTGAGATCGCGAACATAAATTGAGCAGTTGAGTCTGTTTTCGTTTATGTTCCTGGACCTGTTCATATCATTGTGATCTTATACTCCCTTTTGGGAGCCAGTTTGATGAATATTGATGTTTTCGCTGACCATTTTTCCGATGTCACCGATCCCCGCCAGTCTGCTAAAGTGACCTATCCTTTGTACGATGTTTTGTTCTTATCCATTTGCGGTGTTATTACCGGATGCGAAGGCTGGGAAGACATTGAGGATTTTGGTCATGCCAGACTAAACTGGTTGCAGGGGTTGGGTTTATTCAGGGAAGGGTTGCCTGTTCATGACACCATTGCACGTATCATTTCCAGTATTGAGCCGGAACAGTTACAACGTAGCTTTATTGGCTGGATGCAAAAGGTTAATACCCTGACCGATGGTGAAGTCGTTGCCATAGACGGAAAAACACTGCGTAGCTCTTATAACAGAGAGAACCGCCAGTCCGCGATCCATATGGTGAGTGCGTTTGCGACAGCAAATGGCGTTGTGATGGGGCAAATAAAGACGGACACCAAATCCAATGAGATCACCGCTATCCCCGAATTACTTAACCTGCTGGATATTAAAGGTTGTCTTATTACGATTGATGCAATGGGTTGTCAAAAAGCCATAGCGAAGACCATCGTTAACAAGGGCGCTGAATATCTTTTGGCGGTTAAGGGCAATCAAAAAAAGCTTTACGATGCATTAAAGCTGGCGTTTCGCGGAGTTGGTTCTGAATCACTTAAGATAGAAAAGGGTCATGGGCGTATTGAAGCCAGAGAATATCATGTTCTTGATGCTTCTGAATTATCGGAGGATTTTTCTCAATGGACAGGATTAAAAAGCATGGGTATGGCTGTCAGGTATCAGCATAATGACGAAAAACCATCATTGGAATATCGTTACTACATTAGCTCAGCAGCATTGACTACAGAGCAGTTTGCCAAAGCAGTGCGAGGTCACTGGGGAATAGAATCCAGCCTGCATTGGGTTTTAGATACGGCCATGAAAGAGGACGATTGCCAGATATTCAGAGGTAATGGTGCAGAAAACCTGGCTCGTCTGAGACACATAGCCAAAAACATGATTAAGGCAGATAAAAGCAGAAAAGCCAGTGTTCGTCGAAAAACACGCATGGCCCTGATGGAAGAAAGGTATCTGGAAACCGTATTTTTAGCGGGCTGCAACGAGATGGTTAATAAATGAACGCTCATGCTCTCGCCGTGGCCTGTAGTGTACTGATGGTCAAATTAAAATAAAAATGGATGCATAATGAAAACACTTGGGACATCAATTTTACTTCTTCTTGCAGGTATGACATTTAGTCATGAGAGTTATTGCGAGGATTCAACTTCTGTTTTAGGAGGCCCCTATGTAGGGCAAACACCACCGGGTTTAACGCCAAAACGGTTCGCTCCTGCTGTTCCCTCTGATGAATATCGTGATTGGGGAGGAAGCTTTACTCCAGATATGACGCAGTACTACTTTGGCAGACGTATGCTGGAAACTGGCGAAAACAAGCGCTTTGTGTTTACTGCCAAAAACAATAAGTGGACCCTTTCTGAAGTGGATTTCCATATGGGTAAGTCGATTTCACCTGATGGGAACACCATGTTTTCAGGATTCCGCTATCTGCAACGCACAGCAGATGGCTGGTCAGAATTGCAAAGCCTGGGCCCTGCCTTTGAAGCGTTCCGTATTATGCGTTTGACTGCCTCAAGCAATGACACTTATGTGTTCGATGAGATGAGCCGAAGCGGTGATGGCCAGATTCGCTATTCTCGCCTGGTGGATGGTAAGCGCGAAGAGCCTAAACCATTTGGCAAACAGATTAACTCTGGAAAATGGACTGCTCATCCTTTTATTGCCCCGGATGAATCTTACCTGATGTGGGACAGTGAACGGGAAGGTGGTTTTGGTTCCAGTGACATGTATGTCAGCTTTCGTAAACCTGATGGTTCCTGGGGAGAGGCCATTAACCTGGGGCCGGAAATTAACACCGAAGGTGAAGACGGAGGGGCAAATGTCACCCCTGATGGTAAATATTTGTTTTTTTGTCGCCGCTGTAAGATGCCTGATTTGGAAATCATGTGGGTGGACGCACAAGTTATTGAGAATCTCAGACCAGAGTATTGAGCTATAACGCTTTCGAAACTCAAACAATGACACCTATCTTATAAACTTCGCTCACCTTAAAGAGCAGGAGCACAATATAGATTGGATTGCATTGGATTCTACAAAACAGAAAATTATGAAATGTCCTAAAAGACAACGGCATCGCTTTCCTTTTTATTCAGACCAGTAGCGTGTTTTTCACGTCAGGTAGCAGAGACTTTTTGGGTTCGAACAATTTAAACTCTTCGCTTAATTTAACAGTAATAGTTTTGATTTCTTAGCTGTCAAAACTAATGCTGGTTTCGTAAGGACTAAAATGAACAAAATTTTCAAATTTGACCACCGTGACCACAGTTTTTTGAGGTTAGTGGCTTTGTCGTTTTTATTTGTCTCCCAGGCTCAAGCATCAGAGGCTGATTCTTACGCCCTTATTTACTCGTCTTTTGAAGGAAAAAGTCGTGAGATTTTTTCTACTGATATTGCTGGAAAAAAGAGAACCAAATTAGCCAGTTACACATTGTCAGATGGTTACCCGGTTGTTTCGCCTGATGGAAGCAAGTTCGCTTTCTATGGAAAATATGATGGCTACAAAACCTGGTCTATTCATACGGCCAATATTGACGGCAATAATGTTGTTAGGCTAACTACAGATAAAAACGTATGGGATGCTGCCCCTTCGTGGTCGCCAGACGGCCGACATATTCTGTTCTCGAGAAACAAAAAAAGCCAGGGTGGTAGTACACACGAAGAGATTTGGATTATGAATGCCGATGGAAGTGAGCAAAAACAAATTAAGGGGCTGAGCGGGGGAGGAGCGTCTTTCATGCCTGATGGGAGAATAGTTTTTCACTCTAAAACCGGAGCCAGTGAAATAAGCATAGCAAATCGAGATGGAAGCAATATCATAACACTGACAAACAATGATGCTGAAGATTGGCATCCGGAGGTTTCCCCTGATGGAAAACACGTTGCTTTTATGTCAGACAGAGATGGCAATAGAGAAATTTATGTAATGGATATTGATGGGGAAAATGAAAGGCGTTTGACCAATAATGAATTGTCTGATTGGGATCCTGTATGGTCTCCTGACGGCGCGAAAATAGCTTTTGTCTCTGATAATGTTGAAGGTTTATATGATATCCATATTATCAATGTCGATGGTTCCGGTTTATACCAAGTTGTTAAAAACGGCTCACAGCCCTCCTGGATAAATGCAGAATAAAACCTGAAGATTGGCATAAAGGTGTTGCCAACTTCGATGCGAGTATAAAAAAATCCAGCTCTGGGAACTGGATTTTTGTTTAGTAAGCTTTCTTAAATTGGGCTTAATGCACCCAATGATGACGTTCTGATTTGGCTTCGATGGCGGCTCTGGTGGCTTCCGGCATAAAGGCTTCATTATCATCTTCAAAGAAGAATTTATTGCGTTTACCTTTTTTGCCAAACTCACTCATGGTGGCCGCATCAAAAACCCGACCATTAATGATGGTGTATTGCACCATTTCACTCAGGCGGATATCACTCAGTACATCACCTTCAATGACCACTAGATCCGCCAGTTTTCCGGTTTCGATACTGCCGATATCCTTATCCATACCCAGGTGCTTTGCACCGTCAATTGTCGCACCGCGCAAGGCTTCCCAGGCACTGAATCCACCTTGGTTCATGATCCACATTTCCCAGTGAGCTGCCAGACCTTCGCGCTGACCGTGGGCACCGATATGCACACCCACACCGTTATCGCGTAGCTCTTTGGCATATTCGGCGACAGCTACATGGTTATATTGATTATCCGGTGCTGTTGGACGACGGATTGAGCGCTCATCCAGCAAATAGCTGGGGGTGTAACGCAACAGGCGCGGGTTTTTCCAGACTTCAGTGCGATCGTAGAAGTACTCTTCCCCCATCATGCCGCCATACGACACCACAAAGGTGGGGGTATAACCAAATTTAGTGGCAGACCAAAGCTGGGTCAGGTCAGAGTATCCACGGGCAATAGGTAACGAGTGCTCAAGTCCGGTATGACCATCTATCATCATGCTGAGGTTTTGCTGCAATTTACCGCCGCCTTCAGGCACCACCATCATGCCCAGCTCCTGTGCTGCCGCCAGTATCTGCTGACGCTGAGAGCGGGCTGGCTGGTTGTAACTCTTTACTGAAATTGCACCTACGTCTTTTAAACGCTGAAGATGGAACAGGGCATCTTCGTAGTTGTTGACTATGGCTTTGTATCCCAGCGCTTCTGCGCCATACAAGATAGTGCCAGTAGAGTAGATTCTGGGGGCGACGATTTTACCGGCTTTTTGCAATTCGGAAGCCGCGAAAATTTCAGTCGTGTCGTTGGATGGATCGTGAATAGTGGTTACACCAAAGGCCAACAGCGAGTACATTTCCCAGTTTTGCTGTGGAATGATTTCTTCACTGCCCTGACTGCCATGGGCGTGGGCATCAATCAGACCAGGAATAATGGTTTTTCCCTTTGCGTTCAGTTGCAAAGCGTTTTTAGGAATAATGACATCGGCTTCTGCGCCCACCGCCACAATGCGGTTATCTTTGATAAGGACCGTGGCGTTTTCTAAAACCTCTTTTTGATTGTCGGCATTGCGCATGGTGACAACGGTGCCACCAACCAGTGCTACATGACCATTGGGTTTGTAGCTGCTTTGCGACATGGATAAATTGGTTTTGCTGGCTTGTTCTTCGCCGCTTAACTCTGCATCTGTCAGGAAGTCAAAAGAGCTGTCCAGGCTGCGCTCGTAGTACCAGGGACCGTGAAACCAGCCCACAGCATCACTTTTTGATGACCAGGATAAATACTCACCGGCTTCCTTAGAAATTTGTTTCACCGGAATATCTTTGGTACCCGCGTTAATACTCAGGCGCATTCCAATATCAGCGAATGCTGCCACATAAGGCTTATATTGCTGAGTAAAGGCCACCCATTTTTTATCCGGTGACAGACGGTATTCCAGGATGTTATCTGCACCGTACAGGTGTTCTTTTTTATCTTCGCCATCAAGGTTGACACTCACCAACTGACGTTCCGGATAATCGGTGCCAGCGACAGACTCGGTGAAATACACTCTGCTATTATCGCCTGCAAAGTGCGGGTTGCTACCGGACTTGCTGACACGTTTGCTGCTGTTGGCAGCAATATCATGCACATAGATGCCCGGTTCCACCGACCATTGTGGTGATAACAGATAGCCACCGGTGAACTTGCGATAGGTCACTAACTTATCGTCAGTACTGAAGCTGGGTTCAACATAGTGACCTGGGTATTGAGTAATGACTTTACTGCGCCCGCCAGTGGCAGGTACAGTGCGCACCGACCCTAATTCAAGGTCATTCCAGGTGGTGTAAACGATGGTTTTGCCGTCATGAGAGTAGCGAGGATAGAACTCATCGTGACTGTCCTGGTCCGTCAGGCGCTTGGTTTTACCTGAGGCGATGTCTTTAACATAGAGTTTGCCCAGTGCCTGAAACAAAATGCTTTTGCCATCCGGTGACTTTTGCGACCAGCGGTGCATCTTGGTTTCAAATTGCTCTGGCGCCACATCCACATCAAAGCGAATGCCGTCAGCGTATTGCAATGTGGCATCAACGCTTACCGGAATGGTTTCTAATGCTTGATCTTTAATGTTGATTTTATGGAATTTTCCACCGGTCCAGAATACCAGCGATTTGCTGTCAGGCATCCAGTCGTAATAGGCAAAATAGCCCTCAGAACCAAACCCTTCCTGCATATCGCGCTCCAGATTCAAAAACAATGGGGTTTCGGAGCCATCTTTGTTGTTTTTCAGGAATAGGCCGGTTTTGTTTTTAACGCGGCGAATAAAGGCCACATATTTGCCATCCGGAGAGGGCGTTGGTACGACGGCGCCACCGGTGCCGGAAATATAGGTTTCAGTTTCCCCTTTTTCCAGGTCGTAGCGCTTGATAGCAAAAATACCTTTAAGCGGGTCGCGGTTATATGAGAAGCCGTGACCACCCACGGTGTTTTGCGTGAAATACAGGTATTTGCCATCCGGTGAAAAGGCCGGATCGGAAATGTTGTTCTGTTCTTTGTTGCCATTGGCACGCTTAACAACAGGCAGACCTTTGCCACCCGAGTAGTGATACAACCAGATTTCTCCGGCTGGAATACTACGGGAAGACATGATGCCTTTCATCACAGCGATATACTGGCCATCCGGACTCCACTTAGGGGAGTGCAGGATATTGGCGTCTTCGTTGCTAAGCTTTTTAAGATCTGTACCATCAATATTCATGGTCCACAGATTGGAAATTCCGCCGCGATCGGAAATAAATGCCACTTTTTTACCGTCAGGAGAAACGCTGGGTTGAATATTCCAGGCAAAATCCTGAGTCAGGCTGGTGGCATTACCGCCCTGAATATCTGATATATAGATATCGCCCAACATATCGAATACAAAGCGTTTGCCATCCGGAGTCACATCCAGACTGGACCAGGTGACTTCGTCTGTTTTGACATTGGTTTGTTGTAATTCAAAGGGGGGATTTAATACGTCCCATTCCTTGCTCTCTTCCGCTGCTGTAGCGGCGACTTGTTCCTGTGCGACTGTCGTTAAAGGCGCTAAACCAATGCCCAGTAATAAGGGCAGTGATCGCAGGATCCGGTTTTTCATTATTTTTCGCATTTTGTTGTTCCGGTTTGTTTTTATGTTGATAAAGGCAATCTCATATTAACCTGGATTTAGCCGGGGCTAATATGAAAAAACCGCATTAAATGATGCGGCTTTTATACTCATTATTGCACTGTGTGGATTAGTGCTGGTGTCCGCAGCCACCTTCTCCGTGAACATGGCCATGCTCCAGTTCTTCGGCAGTGGCTTCTCTGACTGATACTATTTCAACTGAGAAAGACAGGTCCTGACCTGCTAATGGATGGTTGCCATCGATAATAACGCCTTCGTCAGTAACATCAATGACCATTACCGATTGCTCACCCTGGTCTGTGGTGGCTCTGAATTGCAGGCCTGGAGCTACTTCCATACCTTCGAACATCGTTTTTGGCACTACCTGAACCAGTGCGTCGTGTCTCTCGCCATAAGCGTCTGCAGCCACAACTGCGACATCGAATTTTTCACCGGCGGTTTTGCCAATTAAAGCATCTTCCAGACCCGGAATTAAAAAGCCCATACCGTGGATAAAGACTAATGGCTCGCCATCAAAAGAACTGTCCAGCTCAGTGCCGTCACTGGTGGAAACTAGATAATGCATGGTAACTACATGATTGTTTTCAATATTCATTGTGATCCTATAAGGATAAATCCTATTCGACTGAATAGGGGAGTGAGTGGATGCTGAGTCTGGAATCTGGCATAGACTTAAATCTCAACACGGCGTCATGTTCAATATCATTTGGCAATACGGCAAATACCCAGGTAGTGCCGCCTTGCTCGCTGCTGACTATATTAGCAATTGTGCCGGCTCGTCGCCAATTTTCTCCCAATTGCATCTCAATTGTGTCGTCTTGCGGCACCTTATCCGTTAATTGGCCCTGCAATATATAACCGGCGCGTTTATTCTTGCCAAGGTACTTCGCTCTGGCGACAGTTTCCTGGCCCATGTAACAGCCCTTGGTAAAACTGATAGCGTCCAGTGCCTGCAAATTCAGCATTTGCGGAATGTATTCAGCGCTGACATTACCCAACAAATGAGGAATGCCCGCCTGAATATCGGCCACTAGCCAGTCTTGTTCCGTGCCTTGGTGGCTTTCTTCTGGCAGTGATTTAGACGTCAGACAGATAAACCTTTCACTGTTATCGGGCAGTTTAAAAACAAGGTTGTCCTTGCTGCGGGTAAGCTGCATTTTTTCTGCTGGAATTTGCTCGGCAATACCAACGCTGCTCAGTTGCTTAGCTCCTTCTGCATCGAGGCCGTAGAGCTGAATCTCGTCGCTAATATCTGTGATGTCCAGTTTGGCGAAAACCGCAAACTTTTTGAATGCTGCCAGACTGGCCTGCAGGCTTTGTGTAAATCCAATCAATAAATAGGCGTCATCTTGAGCTAACAGATAAAAGCTGCTGATCACTTTTCCTTTGGAATCACACTGACAACTAAACTGAACACTGTCCTCGGTGAGTTTACTGATATCACTGGTGATCTGACCCTGAAGATAGGTTTTTGCCTCTGGCCCTTCAAATTTTAAAACGCCGAATGTGCTGAGTGGAATCAATGTCGCCATAATGCCTTAATCTGAAATTGTTCTTTCTGGCGATCATATATTGGGATGATGTATTAACATGCAAGCATTTCCTGACGTTAATTGTTAGAATCCCGCCAGTGGTTATTAGATATTGAATAGTATGGAATTTGAAAAGAAACGATTTTCCCGTCTGAAGTGGGCCTGTCGCCGAGGCATGTTGGAACTTGATGTCTTATTTATGCCCTTTGCTGACGAGGCTTTTGAAGAATTAAGCTACCAGGACAAAGAACTGTTTGAACGTTTATTAACCTGTGATGATCCCGATTTATATGCCTGGTTTATGGGCCATCAGAGCTGTGATGACCCTGAACTGGCGCGTATGGTGAGTATTATTCTGAACCGTGTCAAAGTTTAGGATACAGGTTTGTGACTCCCGTTACCGGCGTTATTTGCATGTAACGGTTTTACTGTTGTTAGTGGCTTCTGTCTGGAGCTGGAAGCCCGATATTTTTGTGTATCAACAGTGGATACAGGGATTATTTACCTTGTGTCTGGGCCTTTATTTTTGGCCAAAACTCAGTCATAAAGGCGATGAGCAGATTTTACAACTTGAAGAAGATGGACGGCTCATCTGGTTGCAACCTCAATCTGACATCAGCTGGCGCATATCATCTCGCTCCCGATTTAATGGCTGGTGGCATTGGTTGGTTTTGGAGAGCTCCATGGCTTCATCCCGTCAGCATATCATGTTGTTCAAAGACAGCGTCAGTGAAACCGACTGGCGACACCTCTGTCGCATAGTTAATCATCTCATCAGGAAATAACGGCGTGTCGCAAAATAATTCTTTGTTAATTCCGCCGACCTTAAATCGCTTTCGGCTGCTCACCAGTTTATTTAAGGGCAATCCGGTAACTGATGTTAGCACTCTCAGTGCCAGTGAATCTCTGACTGCTCGACTGCAACCAGAGCAAACTAAAATTGCTCTGTTTAATCAGGTAGTTGGCTGGCAATCGCGGCATTTTTTAGCGCCTACCTGGCTGCAAGTGGCTGCGATGCCTATGTACCTGAATCTCTTGTCCGATCAGCAATTTCCTTTTTCGCCTCTGGGATTGGTGCATGTTGAAAATAGTGTGACATTACATCAACCTTTACCCGTGAATCAGGTGTACCAATTGCAGTGTCGTTTGGACAATTATCGACAACACCCCAAAGGTGTACTGTTTGATATTGTATTGGAGGCACAGTCAAACAATGAATTGGTTTATCAGGGCAAGGCTAGCAATTTGGTGGTTCAGTCTGCGCAAAAGGGAAAAGCAGCAAAGCAAAAGGTAGCAGAAAGCGACACCGCTGCTGGCTCGCTCATGACAAACACTGAATGGCATCTGATATCTTCGGCGGGGCGTGAGTATGCTGCGGCCTCGGGGGACTATAACCCTATTCATCTGTTTCCTTTGGCAGCTAAACTTTTTGGTTTTCGTCGTCACATTGCTCACGGTATGTTGTTAAAAGCCAGGGCCTTGAGTACATTACTAAAAGATAACGACAGTGACCCGGTGGTGGCAAATATAGCCTTTCGTAAACCGGTGTTTTTACCTGCGAATATCGCATTGTGTTCAGAAACTAGTACTAATCGCTCTGTATTCAGATTAATCAGTGGCGATAGTGTGCATGCTTTTGGGGATTTACAGATTACCTCTTGATTAACAGGGGGGCAGTCACGCAGAGGAGCCCCTATATTATTTATTCCGACGCCGTCGTGAAATTCGACCTGCATTGTTCGAATAAATTCGAACTTACAAGAATGCCTGAACCCATCTTGCTGCTGAAAAATTAATCAGTCATGGTGGTTTTGCCCAGAGGCTCTTTACATGGATTCTGGAATGATTCAGAGCAAGCTGCAAAATTATTGCTGGTGGTATCGCCCGGTAAATTCGCGTCGTTTTTTGATAGTGTTGTGGCTGAGATAAGAAAGCAAAACCCAGAAAGGCCTGATTTGGTGGGAGCCATCATTGCTAAAGAAGCGGCAAAGTATGGCGTTGAAATTCACCCGGATAAAATACCTCAAGCGGCATTAGCCTTAATGCCCAAATAACGATTTTGGTCTGGTAAGACGGAATTTCTTCAACGTCGTTGATTAATCCGACAAATTGCCGGTTTCAACCACCGTTGCCCGGCAGAAACCGGGCACCAAAATGCTTAATTCAGATATTCCGGCAATAGCCCCGGCGTTAAAACTGTTGGCATCGCTTCAGGTAACGCGTCCGGCCAATCCACGTTATAGTGCAGGCCACGGCTTTCTTTGCGGGCAAGAGCACAGTGCACCATTAATTCTGCCACAGTCACCAGATTGCGCAGCTCTAACTGATTATTGCTGACCCGGAAGTTGGCATAATATTCCTGAATTTCCTGTTGTAACAACTGTATGCGGCGCAGTGCCCGTTCGAGTCGTTTGTCGGTGCGCACTATTCCCATGTAATCCCACATAAACAACCGCAATTCGTGCCAGTTGTGCTGAATCACTACCTCTTCGTCGGAGTCACACACCTGGCTTTCATCCCAGGCCTGAATCGGTTCGTCAGGCAGACTGATTTGTTTTTGCGCCATGATCGATTGCGCCGCAGCCCAGGCAAATACCACACACTCCAGCAGAGAATTACTGGCCATGCGATTAGCACCGTGCAAGCCGGTATAGGCCACTTCACCAATGGCATAAACATTATCCAGATCAGTTTTGGCATTCAGGTCGGTCATGACGCCGCCACAACTATAGTGAGCAGCGGGAACCACCGGAATCGCTTGTTTGGTGATATCTATGCCCAAAGAACGGCATTTTTGATAAATAGTGGGGAAGTGCTTAATAACAAAGTCAGCCGGTTTGTGACTGATGTCCAGGTACATGCAATCGGCACCCAGGCGTTTCATTTCAAAGTCGATGGCACGGGCTACAATATCCCGAGGTGCCAGTTCCAGACGCTCGTCGAATTTGTGCATAAAGCGAGTGCCGTCTTTATGGCATAACCAGGCGCCTTCGCCGCGCAGTGCTTCAGTGATCAAAAAGTTCTTGGCCTCTGGATGATATAAACAAGTAGGGTGGAATTGGTTAAATTCCATATTCGCCACCCGACAACCGGCACGCCAGGCCATGGCAATGCCATCACCGCTGGCAATATCCGGGTTAGAAGTGTACTGATAAACCTTGCTGGCACCGCCGGTGGCCAATACCACAAAGCGACTTTTGATCACTTCAACCTTCTCCGCATTGCGGTTCCAGACGTAAGCACCCAAAACCCGTTGACTGTTTTGCTTGCTTTTAATCAGATCTACGACGTTAAAGCGTTCCATCACCTCAATATTGGGATGCTCTTTAACTTGTTGCCCCAGCGTTTTTTGAATGGCTTTGCCTGTGGCATCGGCGGCATGCAAAATACGGCGATGAGAATGGCCGCCTTCCCGGGTCAGATGAAAACGGGTATTGCCCTGCGAATCTTCTTCCTGGTCGAACGGGACACCGGTATTAATCAGCCATTCCATACACTCTCTGGCGTGTTCTGCGGTGTAGCGCACGGTGTTTTCGTCACACAAACCACCACCGGCAATCATGGTGTCCTGAATGTGAGATTCGATGCTGTCATTTTCGTCAAATACGGCGGCAACGCCACCCTGGGCATACTTAGTGGAGCCTTCAGATAATTTACTTTTGCTGACAAGAATGATGTTCAGATCTTCGCTGAGCTTTAATGCCAGACTCAGACCCGCAGCACCACTGCCCACGATTAACACATCACAACTGTATTGACTGGTTTCGCTCATATACCCGAAACAACTCTTTTAAGAAAAATCACGAAATACTAACATCTTACAAGTTAAACAGACAAAAATAACAATTTTTCAGTTAAAGCCCGGGAAGGAGCACTGTTTCTCGCTTATAAAACTTGTAGAATACCTTTTTTAACCCAATTTAATGGCTGTCAGCCTTTAATGGGGATGATTTTTCAGGTTTTTTCAAATTTTTTTAAAATGTTTCGAACTTTTTTATTTCATCGCAGTCTACTTAAGTGCTTGTTGGAGCCAACAGCGAGTAACGGAAAGAGTAGTTAGGAGACCGGGCTCTAATGAGTGAGCAGTTAACAGACCAAGAGTTGGTTGAAAGAGTCCAGCGTGGAGACAAGAATGCGTTTAATTTGTTGGTTCAGAAATACCAGCATAAAGTCGTCAATCTGGTCTCCAGATATGTGAAGAATTCCGGCGATGTTGCGGATGTGGCACAAGAAGCCTTTATCAAAGCCTACAGAGCCATCCCTGGATTCCGGGGAGAAAGCGCGTTTTATACGTGGCTGTATCGCATCGCAGTAAACAGCGCCAAGAATTATTTAGTGGCGCAGGGGCGTAAACCGCCTGCAAATGATGTTGACGCAGAGGAAGCAGACTTTTACGATGGCAGTGACGCCTTGAGAGAGAATTCAACCCCTGAGCGGGAAATGCTCTCTGACGAAATTAAACGGATTTTATTTAGTACGGTAGAACAATTGCCAGAAGATTTAAAAATGGCAATTACCTTAAGAGAAATTGAAGGCATGAGCTACGAGGAAATCGCCAGCGTAATGCAGTGTCCGGTTGGAACAGTGCGGTCGCGAATTTTCCGGGCTCGTGAGGCAATAGATAAGGAAATTCAGCCACTACTTGATGCTCATTAGAGTATGTGTGGCGGAATTGTGCGACTGAATAAAAAAGCGCAGTGGAATATCGGAAGCAAAATAAAAGCGAAGAGGCAATATGACGCAGTCTAAAATTGAAAATTTATCTGCACTGGTGGATGGCGAGCAAACTGACAGCAAGTTGCTGGACGAGTTGGCAAGCGATGCAGAATTAGCATCCCGGTGGCAGAGTTACCATCTTATTAAAGATGGTTTGCGAGGCGAGTTGCCAGATTCCCTGAATCTGAATATCGCTGACGCTGTGGCTGAAGCAATCGAAAAAGAGCCAGCAATAGTTGCTCCTACACTAAAAACCCAAAAAGACAGAAAGTCACCGATTTGGGGAAATGTTGTGCCTTTATTCCGTCAGGGTGGGCAATTTGCCATAGCGGCCTCCGTGGCTGTGGCCGTTATTTTGGGTTATCAACAATTTAATCAAACCACGCAAGATTCAGATCTAAATATCGCCCCGGTTAAGGCTATTTCGGGTATTCCCAGTGGTATGTCACCGGTAAGCTTGTCTCAGGACAGGGCGGTACCTAAGGCTGATGTTGCTGAGCAGCGTCGTAAGCTGAATGCGTTACTGGCAGATCACCAACAACGCATGATGTTGAAAACGGCAGAAGACGAAAAAGTTACTGATACAGATAAAGAGAAAGACAGCAAGGAGCTGGAACAGAAATAAGGTTTCTGTAGTCAACGCTTGCTGCTTCCGAATATACTATAAGGCCGATATTGTCGGCCTTTTTTATTTTTACTCCCTGGAGAATCAATGTTAATTCGAGTTTTGTTGGTGCTGTCCCTGCTGATTTCTTTGCCATCCATGGCCTTTCAGGGGAGAGTGATAGACGGGGTAAGTTACCCGGCCAACAGCGCTGAAGTCTGGCTGCAAAAGTTTCGTGATGCCTTACACAATCTCAATTTTACCCTGTCATTTGTGGTGACTCGGGGCAATGCTGAAACCCGTCCCTATATCTGGCGACACGGCATTGTCGATGGCGTCTCCATGGAACACCTGAGTCAGTTAAATGGGCCCGGCAGTGAAATCTTCCGCATCGGCGATAAGGTTAGTTTCTTCGAGCCGAACAGTGTTGCTTTCAGCTTGCAGAGTAGTCATATCAATGGTCCGGTGCCTCTGACTTTTTTTGAATCTCCGATTAAACTGGCAGAGGCCTACAGTTTTGTGGTGGTGGGACGCACCCGTGTATCGGGCCGCGCTGCGCAGCAAATACGCATAGTCAGTGAAGATGGCAGCCGTTATAACACCACTATTTGGTTGGATCAGGAAACTGGCTTATTGCTAAAAATGGACGTGAACAATGCCCAGGGGGATTTACTGGAGCAATTACAGGTTACTTCACTGGACGTGACCGAAGAGCCTGACGAGTACTTTGAGAAAATCGAGCAATCACGTTTGCCGGAAGTCTCCAATTTACCGGAAAATCCCGATTTACAATTTTCTTGGCAACTGAACTTTATTCCAAAAGGCATGGAGATCATTCAAAAGGATCGCCGTCGTCTGGTTTCTTCGCGGGAAGTGGTGGAGTATCTGATGCTAAGTGATGGGCTGGTGGATGTCTCTGTATATATCAGCAAGGATGATGGTACGGTAAAAGAAGGCGGTTGGCTGTTCCACGGCTCTGACACTCTGTTGTCTATCACAAATGGCAACATCATGGTGACGGTAATTGGTAAAATTCCACCTGAAACCGCCAATATGATTGCCTCTTCTGTCGGACCGGTGCGTTCCTCGTAACAGGGTGTCACTATGCAGGAAGAAATCGCGCGGGTTGTTAGTTATCAAAATGGAATCGCTGAGGTATCCACAAAGATTCAGAATACCTGTGATCATTGTGAACAAAGCAGTCATTGTGGCACCGGGTTACTGGCCCGCTATTTAGCGCCAAAGCCGGAAAACCTAAAACTCCATACCCAATTGCCATTGCAACCCGGACAACAGGTAAAAATCGGTTTGCCTGAGTCACTGGTATTAAAACTGGCGTTTGCTATCTATGTGATGCCTATATTGATTCTGGTGCTGAGTGCTACCCTGCTCACCGCTGTGTTGCCCGGCCTGAGTGAAATCGTATTGGTGCTGCTATGCGCTATTACCTGTGTCGGCTGGTTTGCATTTTTGCGTCTGGCGATTAGTACACGGCGCTTTGAACTCACAGAGCCTGAGATAATTCAGGTGTACGAAGCGGATGAAACCCCGGTGAAATTCATCGCTACCCCCTGAAATCTTGGATTTGTTCAATTTTGACACGATTTTTAACGCTTTATTTGCGGTTAAGTTCGCTTTCCTGAGCGGAAATTAGTAAAATCGCCGCCTGAAAAAATCCATATTGACTTTTTCCGGGTTGAGATTGTCAAAATTATTGCGTGATTCCCCGGAAACCGACGTTTTTTGTAGGTAGTATTTTATTCAATGCAGCTAAAGCATATTCGTAACTTTTCGATCATTGCCCATATCGACCACGGCAAATCCACATTATCCGACCGTCTGATCCAACATTGTGGCGGCCTTACCGAGCGCGAAATGGCGGCTCAGGTACTGGACTCAATGGACCTGGAAAGAGAGCGCGGCATTACCATTAAAGCGCAAAGTGTAACTTTGAATTACACGGCTCAGGACGGTGAAACTTATCAGTTGAACTTCATCGACACTCCAGGACACGTGGACTTTACTTATGAAGTGTCTCGTTCATTGGCAGCTTGTGAAGGTGCCTTGCTGGTGGTGGATGCCGGACAGGGCGTAGAAGCGCAAACTCTGGCTAATTGTTACACTGCCATTGAGATGGATATGGAAGTGGTACCGGTTTTAAATAAAATCGATTTACCGCAAGCCGACCCCGAACGAGTCGCCAAAGAAATTGAAGATATCGTCGGCATCGAAGCCATGAACGCGGTTCGCTGCTCAGCAAAAACCGGCATCGGCATCGACGAAGTTTTGGAAGTTATTGTTAACCAAATTCCGCCGCCGGAAGGCGACGTTGATAGCCCACTAAAAGCACTGATTATTGATTCCTGGTTTGATAACTATCAGGGCGTTGTGTCTTTGATTCGGGTTGTCAGTGGTGAGCTGAAAAAAGGCGATAAAATTAAGATTATGTCTAACGGTCAGGTGCACCAGTTAGACAGAGTGGGTATCTTTACGCCAAAAGCCACAGACACCGATGTGTTAAGAACCGGCGAAGTAGGGTTTGTTGTAGCCGGTATTAAGGAGATTCACGGTGCGCCAGTGGGCGATACCATTACCCTGGCAAAGAATCCTGCTGACAAAGCGTTACCGGGTTTTAAAAAGGTAAAACCTCAGGTTTACGCCGGTGTATTCCCTATCAGTTCTGATGATTATGAAGATTTTCGCGATGCGTTGGCAAAGCTGAGCCTGAATGATGCGTCTTTGTACTATGAACCAGAAAGCTCCACCGCTTTGGGCTTTGGTTTCCGTATTGGTTTCCTGGGCATGTTGCATATGGAAATCGTTCAGGAACGACTGGAGCGTGAATACGATCTGGACCTGATCACCACTGCGCCAACGGTAATCTACGAAGTAGAGACCACCAAAGGCGAGATATTGCAGGTGGATAATCCGTCTAAATTGCCTGCAGTGAACGATATTCAAAGCATCCGCGAGCCTATCGTAGAGGCCAACATCTTAGTGCCACAAGAGTATCTGGGTAACGTGATTACCTTGTGTGTGGAAAAACGCGGTATGCAAACCAACATGGTGTACCACGGTAATCAGGTTGCGGTTACTTATGATTTGCCCATGGCAGAAGTAGTGCTGGACTTCTTTGATCGTTTGAAATCAACCAGCCGAGGTTTCGCCTCACTGGATTACAACTTCAAACGCTTCCAGGAAGCAGACATGGTGCGCCTGGATATTCTGGTAAACGCTGAACGTGTTGATGCTTTAGCGATTATCACTCACAAAGAAAATGCCCAATATCGCGGACGTGATCTGGTGGACAAGCTGAAAGAGCTGATCCCAAGACAGATGTTCGACATTGCCATTCAGGCGGCGATCGGCAACCACATTGTGGCCAGAAGTACGGTTAAACAGTTACGTAAAAACGTAACAGCTAAATGTTACGGCGGTGACGTCAGCCGTAAGAAGAAGCTGTTGCAGAAACAAAAAGAAGGGAAGAAGCGTATGAAGCAGGTAGGTAATGTTGAGCTGCCGCAGGATGCCTTCCTGGCGGTATTAAAGGTTGATAGTTAGATGGCGAATTACTTTTCCATATTCCTGGTGATACTCACGGTAGCCAGTGGACTGATTTGGTTGGCGGATGCCCTATTGTGGGCACCAAAGCGCAAAGAAAAAGTGGCTATTGCTCGGGCAAACACCAGCAACGCCATCGACGATGAAACCTTAAAGCAAATCGCGCCTATTCCTTCGGTGGTTGATACTGCTCAGCAGATATTTCCGGTGATTGCTTTTGTTTTGGTATTGCGCTCGTTCTTGTATGAACCCTTTCAAATCCCTTCAGGCTCCATGATGCCAACGCTGTTAGTGGGCGATTTCATCCTGGTGGAAAAGTTTACTTATGGTCTGAAAGATCCGGTAGCCAGAAAGCAGTTTTATGATGTAGGCACACCTGAGCGCGGTGACGTTGTGGTGTTCAAATACCCGGAAGATCCCATGGTGGATTATATTAAGCGGGTAGTGGCACTGCCGGGCGATCGCGTGGTGTATCGCAACAAACGCGTTTATATCCAGCAAGCTTGCGCCGATGGCGAAGTTTGTACTTTGAAACCTGTGGATCTAAAGTTTGAGAATAACAGTGAATTTGAGTTTCACTTTAGTCGTTTAAATAAGTTCAGTGAAACCATTGATGGCAAGACACACCAGATCCTGCAAAACCCGGATCGTCCGTCAATGGAAATGGCTTATTACGACCAGGCGGGAACAGCCATTAATGAATGGATTGTGCCCCAAGGACATTATTTTGTACTAGGTGATAATCGCGACAACAGCCGTGATAGCCGTTTCTGGGGCTTTGTGCCTGAAGAGAACCTGGTAGGTAAAGCGGTGGCGATTTGGATTAGTTTTGAGTTCGAGCGTGAGGAAGGCAGTTGGTTACCTGGTTTTGTGCCTACTGGCGTAAGATTTGAAAGGATAGGTGGAATTCAGTAAATGGATGATATCCGTTTTAATCAACTGACAAAAAGAATTGGTTATCAGTTTAAAGATCGCGGTTTGTTGGTGCAGGCGTTGACGCACAGAAGTGCCGCCAATGAACACAATGAGCGGTTAGAGTACCTGGGTGATTCCATTTTAGGCTTTATCGTTGCGAAATACCTGTACAACCGCTTCCCTGAGCAGCCAGAAGGTAAATTAACCCGAATGCGCTCTACGCTGGTTAAGGGGGAAACCCTGGCTAATATTGCCCGCCAAATGGAGTTGGGAGAAGTGATCCTGTTAGGTCCTGGCGAGCTAAAAAGCGGTGGCTTTTCGCGAGATTCTATTTTGTCAGACGCTGTTGAAGCACTGATCGGTGCCATATACCTGGAGTCCGGAATGCAGCAGTCTGAAGAAGTGGTGTTGAAATGGTTGGAGAAAAAGCTGGAGAAGCTGGATCCTAATTATCACCCCAAAGACAACAAAACCCGATTGCAGGAATATCTGCAGGCCAAACATATGCCGTTGCCGGAATACGAAGTTACTCAGATAAAAGGCAAATCCCACAATCAGCGCTTTTTTGTCAGCTGTAAGGTAGAGGAATTGAATTATCTGGTAGAAGGCGAGGGAGCCAGCAGACGTAAAGCCGAGCAAGACGCAGCTCAAAAAGTCATCAGGAAGCTCGAAATTGAATGAAACTTATTGCGGCATGGTGGCGATTGTAGGTCGCCCCAATGTCGGAAAATCCACACTGCTAAATAAAATACTGGGCCAAAAAATCAGTATTACTTCGCGAAAGCCACAAACAACCCGTCACCGGATAATGGGGATTGATACCGAAGGTAATAAACAGGCAGTTTTTGTGGATACTCCCGGTTTACACAAAGATGAAAAACGCGCCATTAACCGATTAATGAATCGCGCTGCCAGTAGTTCTTTGACGGACGTGGGCCTGATCCTGTTCGTTGTAGAAGGTACACGCTGGACTGAAGACGATGAAATGGTGTTGGAAAAAATTAAACACTCTTTCGTACCATGCTGGTTAATCGTTAATAAAACCGACAAAATCAAAGACAAAGATGAACTGCTACCGCATTTCAAACAGCTGGTAGAAAAGTACAAGTTTGAAAAGATTATTCCGGTATCTGCCAAACAAGGTACTGCGGTAGAGGAATTGAGAAGCGAAATATTTAAAACTCTGCCTGAGTCAGAGCACTATTTTCCGGAAGATTACATTACAGATCGCTCGCAACGCTTTATGGCGGCTGAAATCATTCGCGAAAAGCTGATGCGCTTTACCGGTGATGAACTGCCATATTCTGTCACCGTAGAAATTGAACAGTTTAAAATGGCGGAAAACGGCGTATTTCAGATCAATGGTCTGATTTTGGTGGAAAGGGATTCGCAAAAACCAATGGTAATTGGCAAGGGCGGTCAACAGCTAAAACGCATTGGGGTGGAAGCCCGTCAGGATATGGAATCCCTGTTCGATAATAAAGTATTTTTGGAATTATGGGTTAAAGTTAAGTCTAATTGGTCTGATGATGATCGGGCCCTGCGTAGTTTAGGTTACGACGACAACTAACTGCTCCAAACCGAGGTAACACCATGTCTTTGGCTGATATTCGACGAGATTATTGCAATAACCAATCTGATCTCAGTGAATTGGGTGAGGATCCGTTTCAGATCTTTGAGCAGTGGCTGCAAAATGCCATTGATGCCGGTATTCCCGACCCAACGGCCATGACAGTCGCGACAGTCGATAGCAGTGGACAACCTTCACAGCGTATAGTGTTGCTCAAAGACATGAGTCCCAATGGCTTTGTTTTTTATACGAATCTCGAAAGCCGCAAAGCCCAGGAACTATCCCACAATAATAAGATCAGTCTGCACTTTCCCTGGCACTATATGGAGCGTCAGGTGAAAATTTGTGGTGTCGCAGAGAAAGTCGGCATTGCCGAAGCCACCAAATATTTTCTGAGCCGTCCTAAAGGCAGCCAACTGGCAGCCTGGGCATCGGCCCAGAGTCGACCTGTATCTTCTCGCCAAATGCTGCTGCAAAAACTGGAAGAAACCAAACAACGCTTCTCTAAGGGCGATTTAACCTTACCTAAGTTTTGGGGCGGCTATCGGGTGAAAGCACATGAAATCGAATTTTGGCAGGGTGGCGCAGACCGTCTGCACAACCGAATCTGCTTTAATCTGGTGGATGGCAACTGGCAAAAGCAGCGTCTGATGCCATAGCGGCTATCTAATGATTGATAGTCACTGTCACCTGGATTTTGCTGAATTTAACGCCGACCGCCCTCAGGTTTGGCGTAATGCGCAAGCCAAAGGTCTGACAGGACTATTGCTGCCTGGCATTCAGGCTTCGCGCTTCTCACATCTACAAACAATTGCACAGCAACAAGCGGGTTTTTACTACGCACTGGGTTTACATCCCTGGTTTCTCAATGAGCAAAGCGGTACAGATTTGGATGCGCTGGAGCAGCTGCTGCAAGATACCCAAACTGACCCTAAACGCATCGCCATCGGTGAAACCGGACTGGACTTTCACATAGCTGTTGAACCAGCTTTGCAACTACGGGTGTTTGAGCAACACCTGACACTGGCACAACAATTTAACTTGCCAGTCATAGTGCATCACCGTAAATCTCACAATGACATATTGCGTTTGCTGAAACGCTATCCTGATGTCAGCGGTGTTATTCACGCTTTTTCCGGCAGCAGCTATGAAGCGGAGAGCTATGTTAAAGCCGGCTTTATGTTAGGTGTCGGAGGCACTATCACCTATGAACGGGCTAATAAAACCCGAAACGCCTTGCTGGCCGTGGGACTGGAGCATTTGTTGCTGGAAACCGATGCGCCTTCCATGCCTTTACACGGTAAGCAGGGGCAGCGCAATTCACCCGAATTCCTACCGGAAATTGCCTCTGCATTGGCTACGCTGTTTAAGCTGGATATCGACACAGTAAGCAAGCAAACCACCGATAATTTTGAGGGATTATTTCTGCGGTAACAGAGTCATCTTACGAGGTTAATGTGGGTGTCATTAATTTCTATTAATTTCTGTTACGCCACAGCGTAAACTTACGACCTACAATAAATCCGATGATAAGCAGCAAGGTGGCAGCAAAGCCAAATGGGCGGTAGTTGGCCTGAATTACCGGCAGTAATTGTTCCATCAGTGTTTTGCGGCTCAGGGTTATTCGCAAAAAGCCCTGTGGTTTGTTGTTCACCACAAGGTCGGCAATATAAATCTGAGGCGATAACGCCTGGTTGTCGAATAACAAACGTTGTGCCGGTTGCCATTGCTCATTAAATACCGCTTGCCCATCAGGAGCGAACAATACCACTTCAATAATTCCCGGTTGGCTTGCAATGCTGTTCAGCAAGGTGGTGATTGCTTCATTATCCTTGTCATTGATGGCCACCGATAACAGCTCGGTGTATTGATTGAGCAAGCGTTCGCCGGTGATATGTACCCAGTCATGCCACTTTTCAGTTTGGTAATTGCGCTCAACAACATACAAGTAAAAGCCTACAAGTAATAATGAGACGGCGATCAACAGATTAAATACCCGTTTCCAGACACGTTTTTTACGTTGTTGTTCGCTGAGAATTTCTACCAGTGGCATAGGTGTATTGGCTGATTAGTTCTGGGTCATGTTTATTTATTATGAATCTCAGAGTATC
Source organism: Planctobacterium sp. AWH2_060 (assembly GCF_056158425.1). Classification (NCBI taxonomy): domain Bacteria; kingdom Pseudomonadati; phylum Pseudomonadota; class Gammaproteobacteria; order Alteromonadales; family Alteromonadaceae; genus Planctobacterium; species Planctobacterium sp. AWH2_060. The sequence goes on from NZ_JBSWTG010000001.1 coordinate 55,445, forward strand.
ACTTTAGTGCGGTTAAAGGGTAGAATTCCACAAAAAGTTATCCAGGAACTGAAAAATTGTATCTCGCGAATTTGTCTCAGCAAAACCTTTTTGATTTTCACCTGTTGGAGATTTTTGCCAACGTCAGAGCCACACTGTTTAACCTGACCGACACTCAATTAAAGTTTTCTGCGGAAGCTTCGGTTAATGCGGAGTCTTTACAGTATCAGGATATTACCGGTGAAATCTTACCTAAACTGCCCGAGCAATCTGCCCGGTTGGTGGTGCTGGGGGAAGGGCTGAATGTCGAAAAGCTGCTCAAGGTGCAAGAAGCGCTGACAGAGCAACTTGAGTTCGCTGGATGGAAAATCAGTCCAAGAGCTACGGGTATAGGTGTTGTTGCTAAGGCCTGTGTAACAACTAAAGCTGCCACCGATATTAATGCAAAACTAGATGACATTGCGAATCAACTGCACATTGAAATCGCCTTTGTCGAAAACCCGCCGGTGCTAAACCAGGGCGGGCTAATGGTTATGGATATGGACAGCACTCTGATTGCGGTGGAGTGTATTGACGAAATTGCCAAACTGGCGGGGTTGGGTGACAAGGTGGCGGAAATCACCGAGCTGGCCATGCAGGGCAAATTGGACTTTAAAGAGAGCTTGTACAACAGGGTAGCTTGTCTCAAAGGTGTGGATGTGAGTTTACTGGAGGGGATACGCGATCGTTTGCCATTGATGCCCGGAGTATCCAAACTCATTAGTTATATGCATCGCCATCAATGGAAAGTGGCCATCGCTTCCGGCGGATTTACCTTTTTTGCCGATTATCTGAAGGAGCGTTTGAGTCTGGTTGATGCCATATCAAATGTATTGAAAGTGGAAGACGGCAAATTAACCGGGGAAGTCATTGGTGATGTGGTGGATGCGAATGTGAAAGCGCAAACGCTGCAAAGATTGGCTCAAAAATTTGATATTGCTGCGACGCAAACCATTGCAGTGGGTGACGGCGCAAATGATTTGGTAATGATGCAGGCCGCCGCCTTTGGTGTGGCATATCACGCCAAGCCGGTAGTTCGTCAGCAGGCCAGTGTAGCCATCCGATTTGGTGGCCTGGATACTTTGTTAGATTATCTGGATTAAAACTACCACCGGCCATGCAAAGTGGCCGGTGTGAGCTGTCTAATAATAGACAGGGTGAAACAACCATCCCCAGGCAATGACAGTGGCAATCATGGTGGCAACCAGCAATAAAATAGCGGCTGTCACAATTGAACTGGCATAGACAAACCCTTCTTCAACCGGGATGCGCATAATAATCGGCGTACCCACATACAGCAGATAGATAGAGTATGCTAATGCTCCCATGGCAATAAAGCTGAAAAACCACAGTTCCGGATAAAATGCTGCCAGACCAGACATAAATAGTGGGGTGGCGGTATACGAAGCCAGTTCTAAAGATTGTGCCCAGGTGGGTTTGGAGTCGTAATGCTTACCCATGTAGTGGATGATATAAGTCAGGCCAAAAATACCGGTGAGCAACACCGAATAGATTATAAAGCCCAGTAACAGTGATTCATTGGCCGATAAGAAAATGCGGTCTCCAACACCGATGCTCCAGCCTAAATACTTTGCAGAAAACCAGGCCATAACGGCTGGAATAAATGTGATAATGGCGATGTGAGAAAGACTGAACTTCAGACTTTCATGGCGTTTTTCGATGGTATGCCATTCTTCTTTGGGATGAGCGTAGATGCCCCACAAATGATTCAGTACCATTTTAACCCCTTGTTATTATGGCGTTAACAAAATGTTAACGATTGTTGAGATTTTCATCGACCAGAGCTTAATCGTCAACAGGTTTATTCGATTTGGGTGAATTTTTATCCGCTTGTTGCTTGGTTTTGGTGCATTTCCTTCGGTGGAAATTGGGGCGGGCATAGGGTAAAGTTGCGGCCTTTGAATTTGGCCTGATGTAGCGTCGTAACTGAGGCAGACATGCTAGAGAAATATCAGGAGTTGTTAGCTCCTATTCACTCTTTTTTACACTGTGAAACTCCCCAAAGTTGGTTGAGCGAAGCCACTAAACCTGAAAATTTACACACGGTATTGTTAGATCATCTGGTTTGCGAATTAAAAGCGGCACAATCTGCCATGTTGCTGATCCGCAAATATGCGGTGGATCCCGAAAGCACCCAGGCATTATTAAACTGGCTCAAACCCTTTGAAGATTTTACCTATCGCAAGCAAGGGGACTGGCGCACACTGGCGGAACACAATCGCCTTAACAAATCTATGATCCCTCGTGGTGACAAGCCATTTAGTCAATCGCTCATAGACAAAATGGTGTTGTTAATTAAAGAAGAGTTACATCATTTTTATCAGGTCTTAGAAATCATCTATGATCTGGGATACGAATATGATTACATCAGCTCCAGCCGCTACGCGAAAGGTATGTTAAGCCACACCAAAAACCACGAGCCCGATGCCTTTATAGATAAACTGATTTGTGGCGCTTATATCGAAGCCCGCTCCTGTGAACGATTCGCGAAACTGGCACCGCTGGTGGATAAACGTCTTGGCGAATTTTACATTTCATTATTGCGTTCCGAAGCGAGGCATTATCAGGATTATCTTACGCTGGCCGAAGATATTGCCGGATCTGACATTTCTGAGCGCATTGCTTATTTTGGCAAGGTGGAAGCACAACTGATCAGCTCTCCCGATGAAGATTTTAAATTTCATAGTGGTGCGCCCGTTCATGCGTTATCCTCTGAGGCAATGTAAATTGCTTCAGAGTTACTATGTCAAAACACTACAGCCAGGCTTGTGAAAACAACCGTCTCCCGATCCTAAGCCAACTAAAAAACTATTTTGCGGATAAACAACAACTGCTGGAAGTTGGCTCTGGCACCGGGCAGCATGCCAGTTACTTTGCTCCCGAATTGCCACATCTGGTGTGGCAAACTTCTGATGTACCGGAAAATCACCCCAGTATCAACGCCTGGCTGGCAGACACCCACTGCGAAAACCTGCGTCCCCCTATCGCCTTATGCATCGGGCAGGACAGTTGGCCAGACCGAATATTTGATGCTATCTATACTGCGAATACCGCGCATATCATGCAAGAAGATGAAATTCGGTTGTTAATGCAACTGGTAGCAAAACATTTACCTTCCGGTGGAGTTTTCTGTCAATATGGGCCATTCACTGAGCAGGGCCAATTTAACAGCGACAGTAACCGGGCCTTTCATCAACAATTGATTGCTCAGGGATATGGCGGCTATCGGGATATCGATGAGCTTAAAGCTTGGGTTCAGGGAAGCGGTCTGACACTCAAAGAGATTATTAACATGCCGGCCAACAATTTAATGTTGGTCTGGGTAAAAGCCTAAAAAAGGAAGCAACAAAAATGGCAGCAAGTAGTCTATTAGCATTACTCGATGACATCGCCACTATTCTGGATGATGTGGCGGTTATGTCCAAAGTGGCCGCGAAGAAAAGCGCGGGCGTATTAGGCGATGATTTAGCGTTAAATGCTGAACAAGTGTCAGGCGTTAAATCCGAGCGAGAATTACCGGTGGTTTGGGCGGTAGCCAAAGGCTCATTCCTTAATAAGTTTATTCTGGTGCCGTCGGCCTTGTTGATCAGTGCCTTTTATCCGCCACTTATTATTGTACTGCTGGTTATAGGCGGCTTGTATTTGTGTTTCGAAGGCTTTGAAAAAGTCTTTCAGCAAGCTGTTTCATGCAAAGGAGGATAAGGAGCATGATCAGGCATTATTGCAGGCGGCAAAAACCTCGGCTGAAAGTTTAAAAGCATTCGAAGAAAATAAGATAAAAGGGGCAATACGCACTGACTTTATCTTATCTGCAGAAATCATCGTTATTGTGTTGGGTACGGTGCAACAGCAACCGATGCTGCAACAAGTTCTGGTGTTAAGTGGCTTAGCTCTGGCCTTTACTGTTGGCGTTTATGGCCTGGTGGCTGGTATCGTAAAATTGGACGATCTTGGACTGTATCTACTGGAACGGAGCAATAGACTCTTAACCGCCATCGGAAGGGGAATATTAGCCTTTGCGCCTTTTTTGATGAAGACCTTGTCTGTGGTGGGAACCCTGGCCATGTTTTTGGTGGGCGGTGGTATTTTAGTGCACGATATCCCGTTTCTGCATCACATGGAAGAAGCATTAATGCAAGCTGTGTCTGGCGTGGTGGGCACTAGCGGTTTTTGGGCCGGGCTAGTATCTTTGATGAATTCTCTGGTTGTTGGTGTTGTCGCTGGTGGTTTGTGCTTGTTGCTCTGGTGCGGTATAAGCCGCTTTAAAGTAGCCTCTTAATCCAGGTTAACTGGTGGTATTGGGGACTCTGAAATTGTATGAATACTGTTAACAGCCGTCTTGCCGATAAACTTCTGACTTTAGCACGCTCTAAAGTGGTTTATCCTGTGCTGGTATTGGTGTCGTTTTTGGAGTCCATTCTGATCCCGGTGCCGCTGGAAGCCATACTGATCCCTTTGATGCACAACAACCGGGAAAAAATTAACTGGTTAGCAGCTTGTGCATTGCTGGGATGTGTTATTGGTGCCATCACCGGCTACCTGGTGGGAATGGTGTTTTACGAGCAGTGGGCTGAACATCTTTACCGTTTATTTGGCGATAAACAAACCTTTGATCAGGTGATCAGCGCCATCGAAGCGCAGGGCTTTGTTTATATTCTGGCTGTAGGTGTAACGCCCATCCCCTTTCAGGTGGCAATGTTGGGGGCGGGCGTAGCGCAATATCCTTTCATGTTGTTCCTGCTTGCCACACTCATGGCTCGTGGTATCCGCTATTTTGGTCTGGCGCTATTGGTTTATTATTTTGGCCCGGCCGCTGGCAAAATGTTCAAACGCTATAAGTACCCCATGGCCGGAGCATTTACCATTGTGTTTATCGGATTTCTTTATTTTCAGTTTACCTGATCACCGCTATACAGTTCAGCATGGAGTTTTTATTGAGAGAAAACCCTATGCATCAGCCTTATCAATTTACCCGAGACGACGAGATATTCATTCAACAATTCGAAGACTGTAGCTTACCTGCCAGTCAATTTGATCATCTTGGTCATATCCGACTGACATTTTTGATGTTACAACGTTATCCTCAGGAGATTGCCACTGAAAAGGTGTTAAATGGCATCAAGGCCTATGCAGAGTCGCTGGGCGCAAAAGACAAGTTTCACAAAACATTAAGCTGGTTTATGGTGCAATTGATAGCCAGCCGATTAGCCACAAAGCCAGGCACTAGTTGGGCTGATTTTACAACGAACAATCCAGATTTAATCTACGATAATAAAGTCTTAGTACTGCAATACTATCAGGCAGACAGATTACACAGTGACAAGGCGCGAAATTCCATCCTTAACCCGGATAAAGGCTATTAAATTAAGGTGAAGCAGAATGTACAGCATAGGCAAACTGGCCAGTGAACATGGCTTATCCAGGGGAACGCTGCTTCACTATGACCGCATTGGATTGTTATCGCCATCGGGGCGAAGCAATGCCGGTTATCGCTTGTATTCTGAACGGGACAGAGCGCGATTAAAGCAGATTTGTCATTACAGGGATACCGGTCTCAAACTGGATGAAATCAGGTTGTTGCTGGAGAAAGGGGGCGATACCAGTGAAATTTTACGGCAGCGCTGCCAACTCATCAGTCAGCAAATAAGCCAGTTAAAACAGCAGCAAAACAGGCTGCTTGCGATGTTAAACAACTCGCAATTAAAGGACTCAGGACAAATCCTGAATAAGGCGCAGTGGGTAGCCATTCTGCGCAATTGCGGTATGGACGATGATGCTATGTGGCAATGGCATCGGGAGTTTGAACGTGCCGAACCAGAGGCACATACCCGGTTTTTACAAAGTCTCGGCATTGATGAGCCAGAAATTCAGCGCATAAAAGCGCGTTCCGTTAGAGCGAACTGACCTTTGCTGCAAATTTTTCATAGACGCAAGTTTCAATATATGTGAATATTCATATATGTAAAAAAACATATGTGTTTATGTCGTGAACCCATTACAAATTTTTAAATGCCTTGCGGACGATACGCGCCTTAAATCACTGCTGTTAATTCAGCAAGTGGGAGAGGCTTGTGTATGTGATTTGATGTATGCACTGGACCTGGAACAACCCAAGATTTCCCGACATTTGGCGGATCTGCGCCGTTGTGAAATTGTGCAGGACGAGCGCCGTGGCAAATGGGTTTATTACCGATTACACCCTAATCTGGCACCCTGGGCCAAAGAGGTACTTGCACTGGCCGCCAGGGATAATCAGGACTTTTATGACATCAGTCTGCAACGACTGCAATCTCAATTAAATTGTTGCCCACAGGATTAATGATGAAAATTCTCTATATCTGTACTCACAATCGCTGTCGAAGCATCCTTTCTGAGGCGATAACCAATGAACTTGCTCATGGCCTGATTGAAGCCCGTAGTGCGGGCAGTCAGCCTGCTGGCGAGGTTCATCCACTTTCTATTAAATATCTCAGGGAAGCTGGCTATGCCACCGCTGGTTTGCAAAGCCAGTCCTGGGATGAGTTTGAAGATTTTGCCCCTGACCTGGTGATCACTGTTTGTGATTCTGCCGCTGGAGAGAGTTGTCCACTATGGTTCGGAAAATCAGTAAAAGTCCACTGGGGACTATCTGATCCGTCAAAACTGCAAGGCAGCGAAGCAGAAATTAAGCAGGCCTTTATGGACTGTATCGAAGAGATTAAAACCCGGGTTTTGTCGCTGACCGAAGTGGCTGCTGCTAATCACACCCCGGAAACACTAAAAACAGAACTGGCCAAATTGGGAGCTAATTAGTGAATATCGAAGATAAAAACATGCCAAATATGGATATGGCACAATTGCAAATCCCAACCTTCGAACAGGTTAAACCGGTTGATTTTGCGCATCCTCCCAGGTTTTTATTGTTGCATGGCTCTCTCCGGGAGCGTTCTTTTAGCCGTTTGGTAATTGCTGAATGCGCCCGAATTCTTGAGCATTTTGGCGCAGAGGTGAAGATCTTCGATCCCCATGGCTTGCCTCAAACCGACACAGAAGAAGTAGATCATCCTAAGGTTCAGGAATTAAGAGAGCTGATGACCTGGTCTGAAGGGCAGGTGTGGTGTTCGCCTGAGCGCCACGGCTCCATGACCAGTATCTTCAAAAGCCAGATTGATTGGGTTCCTTTGTCTTTAGGCGCGGTGCGCCCCACGCAGGGTAAAACCCTGGCGGTGATGCAGGTATGCGGTGGCTCACAATCTTTCAATGTAGTACAACAATTGCGACAACTGGGTCGCTGGATGCGCATGGTGACCATTCCAAATCAGTCTTCCGTGGCAAAAGCCTTTTTAGAGTTTGATGATAATGATCGTATGAAACCGTCGGGTTACTACAATCGCATTGTTGACGTAATGGAAGAGCTGATGAAATTCACTTTATTGCTGCGTGGTAATAAAGATTACTTTGTTGACCGCTATTCTGAGCGGGTGGAATCCGCAGAAAAGCTGATGCAGCGTGTCAATCAGCGCAACATGTAATAATCCTTAAAGATGGAGAGAGCCATGGTAGTCATACATCATAATCCAGAATGTGGTACCTCGAGAAACGTACTGAAAATTATTCAGGATGCAGGTTATGAACCGGTTGTTATAGAGTATTTGCAGCAAGGCTGGAGCAAGCCACAACTACAGGCATTATTCGCAGCAGCAGGTCTAACCCCCAGAACGGCGCTGCGTACCACTAAATCTCCGGCAGAAGAGTTAGGTTTACTGGAGGAAAGTGTTTCAGATGCGGTGATTTTGGAAGCCATGCTGGAATACCCAGTGTTGGTTAATCGCCCCATTGTAGCGACCCAAAAGGGTGTGCGTTTGTGTCGGCCTAGTGAAGCCGTGTTGGATTTGTTAGATAATTGGCCAAAAGGGCCTTATTACAAAGAAGACGGTGAAATGATTTTGGATGCCAAAGGCAATCGAACGGGCGGTTCAGAATAAATCGGCAGCTATTTTCAGGTTTGACGAAATATAAGCGACTGGGCCAATACTCGAAGCAGTGCTAACAGCATCAAACAATATACGCCCAGTTGCAACAACCGAAAAGCCAGTTCACCAAGTGCTGATATAGTTAATTGGCCCAGCCCGAATTGTGGGCCTTTTCTGCCAACGTATGAGCTGTGCCGTTGCTTTTGAACGCGCCCGAGTAGTCTCGAAAGTTTCTGTTTAACGCTGCAAACATTGAGCTTAAAGGTAAGGTTTTGTATTGCGTTATTCATCAGTAGACCCTCCAGGTAGCAAGTTTGGTTAACTGACTGTCTTATTTTCCTTATCGGTCATTTTGAAAAATTGTTCAATCTTTAAACAGTTTTTCAATTCAGCTGAGACTAAGCTGTTTCGGGAAATTGAGCAGAATAATTAGAGCGGGATATCTACCCCGTTGAGAATACCCAAACTACGATAAGCTACCTGATTTAAGCTTGAGAAGTTGTAATTCTACAAGTTTTGTTACGGCGCTTGTTAGTAGTTTGGGATTGGTATTATGCTGCCAATGTCACCTGCACATCCACATTACCACGGGTAGCGTTGGAATATGGGCAGACCTGGTGAGCTTTAGCAATCAGCGCTTCTGCGACGTCTTTTTCTAATCCTGGCAAGCTGACAGACAGGGCGGCGCTAATGGCAAATCCAGCGCCTTTATCGTTTTGACCAATGCCTATGGTGGCTTTTACCGACAAGTCCTCCGGTAATTTCAATTTTTCTGCACCGGCGACAAATTTCATTGCACCGATAAAACAGGCAGAGTAGCCAGCTGCAAATAATTGCTCCGGGTTAGTTCCTTCGCCACCGGCACCACCTAATTCCTTGGGTGTGCTCAGGGTAACGGATAGACGGTTGTCTTCAGATACTGATTGACCATCACGGCCACCGGTTGAGGTTGCTGAGGTTGTATAAACTGGATTCATGGGATCTCTTGCTTGTTAAGTTATTCAAATAAAGATTATCGCGATAACTAAATGGTTGTTAAAAAAGCTCCGAAGAGCTTTGTTGCTATTTAAGTTATCGCAATAACAATTGTTGCGCAAGTTAAATTTTGGAAATACGGTCTTTTAAGGTGAGCAATTGGCTTTTTAATGTTGCAACTTCTTCCAGTGAAATACCGCAGGTTTCAGCCAGACAGCGATTAACCGCCAATCCATCCTCTCTCAGTTGTTTACCGCGTTCGGTCAGGGCGATACTTAATGCGCGATCATCTTCTTTGCCTCGGATGCGTTTTACCAGTCCCTGAGACTCCATCCTTTTAATCACCGGAGTAAGAGAGCCTGATTTTTGTCCAAGACGTTGTGCAATAAATTTTAAGGTGACGCCATCCTGCTCCCATAAAATTAGCATTATGGTGTATTGAGTGTAGGTTAGTCCCAATGGGTCCAGGAGAGGTTTATATGCCTGAGTCATGGCCAGCGAAGTGGAATACAGGGCAAAGCAGAGCTGGTTATCCAGCGCCAGAGGATTTCGGTTACTCATCTTGATACACTAATAGTTATTGCGATAGCGTAGCAATCCATAGCCTGAGATTCAATGCGTAAATACTGTTCAACAGGCTTCTAATGGTTGAGGTTTACTGCAAGGCGGCTTTGAATAAATTCCGCCAGCTTGTCTACCGCATCCTTATTGCGCTGTCGACGCACAGTGAGCTGGATGGCAATCTTCCCCAACTGCGGTAAGCTGCTATCTTCAATAATACTGAGGTGATTAGGCACGGTGCTTCTGGCCAGTGCCGTGATCCCCAGGCCCTCCTGAATCGCAGCACTGATACCGGTGATGTCTGAAATGGTGTAGCGAATATGATGATGCAATCCCGCCTCTGTCAGGCCGGCTAATAATCGTTCCCGATACCGACAGCCTTCCGGGGCTACTACTAAGTCTACCGAGCTGTTGCGACGGGCGTGTTTATCTGAGCCCACCCATACCAGATCATCAGACAGGGTAAAATCGCTGGTTTCATTTTGGGTATCGGTGGCAATAGTTAGCAGTACATCAAACGGCGAGCTACGATGTTTTTGCAACAAAGAAGCACTAAGCGATGAGGTCACTTCCAGCGTAACATCCGGGTACATGTTATTGAATGAACCAATAATCGAGGGTAAAAGTTGCGTGGCGAATTCACTGGGAATGCCCAATCTCAGATTACCGCTGACCGGCTTTTGTGCAAAAAACTGAAAGATTTGGTCGTTTTGTTTAAGTAGTGGAACCGCCAGATCATAGAGTTTTCGCCCGGCGTGATTTACTACCTGGCGCTGCCCTTGTTTTTGAAACAATCGGGTGCCCAATTGCTCTTCCAGCTTCTTGATCTGCAAGCTCACCGCAGGCTGAGAGCGCCCCAAAACCTCACCGGCTCTGGAAAATCCATCCAGCTCCACCACAGTCACAAAAGTACGCAGGTTTTCCAGTGACAGTTGTTTCATCGCAAAATCTTCACCCAATTCAAGGGGTCAGAGTCCTTGAAATCAAAAACGGAGATTAATCATTTGTTTCAAGGGGTCAGTGTCCTTGAAAAAATAATGCAACGCCGGTTCAAGGACTCTGACCCCTTGAATGGCAGTCGGCAAAATTGTTAGCAATTGTACCAGAGGCTTTCTTTAAAAGTAGGGAACTTTTAAACTCAGCCCCACACTAATGTTGCGTTGCCAATAAAAACCCAAGGAACCCATGAAAAAGTCGTCTATTTTTACTGCCATAGCGTTGCTCGGATTCAGCGCTTTTGGCCACGCCAGTTCACTGGAACTATTACAACAGCGCCTTACTGAGTTGCAGGGTACAACGCCCATCAACGCGCAATTTAGTAATCAGGTTGAGAATATTCGAGGTGAAGGTAAAGATCAGCGCATCAGAACCGGTGAGGCGAGTTTGGCATTATCAGATGACGGCAGTGGCTTGCAGGTTCACTACTCTCAGGATTTGCTGGTTAAAGTAGAAGAAGAGCAACTGGCGAAAACTGAAAACGAAGAGATCAACACGCCCACTATGATGGCCCTGGAAAATCTCGATGCCATTGATTTTCAAAATATGATTTCGGCGGCAAATAGTTTAGAGCGCCTCATTTTAACCAGCGAATACGTGGGCGTGATGGCAACTGACGAGGTAAAGGAAGGCGAAACCGTACTGCAATTTGATTTGCCACTGGAAGCCATCATTGATGATAAACAAACACGCGGCTATGTGAACAAATTTGAAGGGCAGTTTTTAGTAACAGTGACAGAAGATGGCACGCCGCTGCGTTCTCGCATTTCTTTTAATGGTAAAGGCCGGGCTTATATCGTGATGAGTGTCAGCGCCTGGATGGAAAGAGAAACCCAATATCAACTACACGGCGATAGATTGTTGCAGGTAGCCAGAGACGGAAAGGGCGGGTTTAGTACTTCCTTTTTCCCGGATACCAGTTGGTCAAATTCACAATTACTGCAATTACCGGAGCAAAGTGCGCCAATTCAGCTCAGTGCCAACTGAGCGAGCGTTTCAAGAACTCTGACCCCTTGAAGTGAGCGTTTCAAGAACTCTGACCCCTTGAAAAAAGAAAAAACGTCTGGTCTGTGCCGGACGCCAAAAAGCTCGCAGTTAGCAGTGTGTCACTTATATTTTCATAACCTTGGTTAACGTATTATCTTGCGTGCTTTTTTATTCGTTTAAAAAATAGACGAACACTGACCGCTATTTATTCCTCCTATACTATTTTTATTTCAATAGATTGCGCTTAATCCTTCTTACGCTGGGGTTTTTATTCATTTTTGAAGCACTATTCGATTTATAACTATTAAATAGTTAAATGTCATAGCTTTAATGTATTTAAAAATATTATGAGTGTATTTGTAAAAGCAATTTGTTGCCTGCCGCTTAAGCGCCTATAATTTGCGCCACTAAATGCCCTCAAGCAAAGCAGAATACAACGAGAGAACAAGCCATGCTGCAAACAACTCCGCTACATGCCAAACACCTTGAATCCAACGCTAAGATGGTGGACTTTCACGGTTGGGAAATGCCCCTTAATTACGGTTCACAAATCGAAGAACATCACGCTGTGCGTCAGGACGCCGGTATGTTTGATGTATCTCACATGACTATCGTGGATGTAAAAGGAGCTGAAGCTAAAGCCTACCTACGTTTTCTGTTGACTCACGACGTTGATAAATTGCAGGTAGCAGGCAAAGCGTTGTACAGCGGCATGCTTAACGAAGCGGGCGGTGTAGTAGACGACCTGATTGTTTATTACTTCAACGAGCAGGATTATCGCGTTGTGGTTAACTCTGCTACCAAAGAAAAAGATTTAAACCACCTGAACAAGTACGCTGAAGGTTTCGACGTATCTATCACTGAGCGTCCTGAGCTGGCGATGATCGCGGTGCAGGGGCCAAATGCCAAAGAAAAAGTGGGCAGCATTTTATCTGATGCGCAAAAAGCAGCCGTCGAAGGCATGAAAATGTTTTTCGGTGTTCAGGCAGAAGACTTATTTATTGCCACTACGGGTTACACAGGCGAAGCAGGCTACGAAATTATTGTGTCTGAAGGCCAGGCAGCAGCATTGTGGGACAAGCTTTTAGCTGCAGGTGTAAAACCTTGTGGTTTGGGTGCACGTGATACCTTGCGTCTGGAAGCAGGCATGAATCTGTATGGTCAGGATATGGACGAAACTATTTCTCCTCTTGCCGCTAACATGGGCTGGACAGTGACCTGGGAACCGGAAGACCGTGACTTTGTAGGCCGTGCTGCGTTAACCGAATTAAAAGCTACCGGTAATGAAAAGCTGGTGGGCTTGGTGATGACTGAAAAGGGCGTTCTGCGCGCAGGTTTAAAAGTAAAAGCCGAAGGCGGTGAGGGCGTTATTACCTCAGGTACATTTTCACCTACTTTAGGGCACAGTATTGCGATGGCACGTGTACCTAAAACCGTTGGCGACACAGTTGAAGTGGAAATGCGCAAAAAGTGGGTTACAGTAAATGTGGTAAAACCCAGTTTTGTGCGCAACGGTAAGTCAGTTTTATAATTTAACTTTTGCTAAACTGAACCGTTATAGAACCGATTAATTCATCAAATTTTTAAAGAACTATCCGAGGAAAAACAATGAGTAACATTCCTGCTGAATTACGTTATGCCACTACTCACGAGTGGGTTCGTCCCGAAGGTAATGGTGTCTTCACTGTGGGTATCACTGAGCACGCCCAGGAATTATTGGGTGATATGGTATTTGTCGATCTGCCAGATGTAGGTGACGAAGTCAGTACCGGTGACGACGTTGCGGTTGCAGAGTCTGTAAAAGCAGCTTCTGACGTATACGCACCAATCAGCGGCGAAATCGTAGCAGTTAATGAAGACCTGGAAGATTCTCCAGAGCTGGTTAACTCCGACCCATACGGCGACGGCTGGTTATACAAAATCAAAGCCGAAGACGAAGCCGAAGTGGAAAACCTAATGGATGCCGAAGGCTACGAAGCCAGCATCGACGAAGATTAATCGTCAAGTGATTATGGGTCAGAGCCGTTTTTAAACATCTCTGGCCCTTTTTCTTAGTAAGCGCGTAAAAGAATGACAAGGTCAGAGCTACTTTTTAAATGGCTCTGACCTTCAAATTTGAAACTTTAACAAAACGGGTCTGACCCATAGGAAACTGAAGTAGCATCATGTCTGAGCAATCTCTCTCATTATCTCAATTAGAACAAACCGAAGATTTTATTCGCCGCCACATTGGCCCAAGCGAGGCTGAAACCGCCGAAATGCTGGCCACGGTGGGTGCAGAGTCATTGGACGATTTGATGCAACAAACGGTGCCTGGTTCTATCCGTTTACCTGAACAGATGGACGTGGGAAAGGCGGTAACTGAAGCGCAGGCGTTGGCTAACCTCAAGCAGGTCGCTAAAAAGAACAAGCTTTTCCGCTCTCACATCGGTATGGGTTACAGCGATGTGCTGGTCCCCAACGTTATTTTGCGCAACGTACTGGAAAATCCAGGTTGGTACACAGCTTACACGCCTTATCAGCCTGAAATCGCCCAGGGCCGTTTAGAAGCACTGTTAAACTTCCAGCAACTCACCATTGACTTAACGGGTCTTGAGCTGGCTTCTGCGTCACTGCTGGACGAAGCGACTGCTGCAGCTGAAGCGATGGCACTGGCTAAACGCGTTTCCAAAAACAAAAAATCTAATACCTACTTTATTGCGGACAACGTACATCCGCAAACTATCGACGTAGTTTGCGCCCGTGCTGAAATGTTCGGTTTTGAAGTGGAAATCGCCGCTGCTGAAAAAGCCGCTGACGGTGATTATTTCGGTGCCTTGTTACAATATCCCGGCACCACTGGTGAAATTGCCGATTTATCCAGCCTGATTGCTGCCGTTCAGGCCAATAAAGGTATCGTGGCGGTTGCTGCGGATATCATGAGTTTGGTACTGCTGAAAGCGCCTGGCGAGCTGGGTGCTGATGTTGTGTTGGGTTCAGCACAGCGTTTTGGTGTACCGATGGGCTATGGCGGTCCACACGCCGCATTTTTTGCCACCAGTGACAAACACAAACGTTCACTACCTGGCCGTATTATCGGTGTTTCTAAAGACACCCGTGGTCGTCCCGCACTGCGTATGGCGTTGCAAACCCGTGAGCAACACATCCGTCGCGAAAAAGCAAACTCCAACATCTGTACAGCACAGGTATTGTTAGCCAACATGGCGTCGTTTTATGCGGTATACCACGGTCCAGAAGGCCTGAAAACTATCGCCAACCGTATTCATCGCTTTGCTGACATTCTGGCTGAAGGTTTAACTCAAAAAGGTTTCGAGCTGCGCAACGACACCTGGTTTGACACTATCAGTGTTAACGTCAGCGAAGAGCAAAAAGCCAGCATTATTGCTAACGCGTTAAATGCCGGAATTAACTTAAGAACCGACGTAGACGGCGCTTTGGGTGTGAGCTTTGATGAAACCACCACGCGCCGTCACGTGGAAGAGCTGTTCAACGTATTCTGTGGTGAAAACCACGGTCTGGAAGTGGGGGCACTGGATGCACGCATTGTGTCTCAGGGCAGCAAATCAATTCCTGAAGCGCTGAAGCGTACCAGCGATATCCTGACTCATGAAGTCTTCAATCAGTATCACTCAGAAACTGAAATGCTGCGTTACATCAAATCTCTGGAAAACAAAGACCTGGCGCTGAATCACTCTATGATTTCACTGGGCTCATGTACCATGAAGTTGAACGCCACTGCCGAAATGATCCCGGTAACCTGGCCAGAGTTTGGTAGCGTTCACCCATTTGCACCAGTCGATCAGACTCAGGGTTATCAGGAGATGATCACCGAATTGAGCAACTGGCTGATTGAAATTACCGGTTACGACAACCTTTGTATGCAACCAAACTCAGGTGCTCAGGGCGAATATGCTGGTTTGATTGCGATTCAGAAGTATCATCAAAGCCGCGGTGATGCTCACCGTGACATCTGCTTAATTCCAAGCTCAGCACACGGCACCAACCCAGCTTCTGCCAATATGGTTGGCCTGAAGGTGGTAGTAGTTGACTGTGATAAGAACGGTAACATCGACATGGCAGACCTGAAGGCCAAAGCCGAAGAGGTTAGCGAAAACCTGTCTTGTATCATGGTGACATACCCGTCTACCCACGGTGTTTACGAAGAAACCATCAAAGAAATTTGCGACATCGTGCACCAGCACGGTGGTCAGGTGTATATGGACGGTGCCAACATGAACGCCCAGGTTGGTATTACTTCGCCTGGCCTGATTGGCTCAGACGTTTCCCACTTAAACCTGCACAAAACCTTCTGTATTCCACACGGTGGTGGCGGCCCAGGTATGGGACCCATTGGTGTTAAATCCCACTTAGCGCCATTTTTGCCAGACCACGCTGTAATCAATGTGGTAGAAGGCAACAAAGGCAATGGTGCCGTTTCGGCAGCGCCATGGGGTAGTGCATCAATTCTGCCAATCAGCTATATGTACATTCAGATGATGGGTAGCGAAGGCCTGAAAAAAGCCACTGAAATGGCCATGCTAAACGCTAACTACATCGCCAAGCGCCTTACCGGACACTATGAAGTCTTGTACCGTGGCCGCAACGACCGCGTAGCTCACGAATGTATTATTGATTTGCGTCCGCTGAAAGAAGCCAGCGGTGTGACTGAAATGGATGTGGCCAAACGCTTAAATGACTACGGCTTCCACGCGCCAACTATGAGCTTCCCGGTAGCGGGTACGCTGATGATTGAGCCCACTGAATCTGAAGCCAAAGCCGAACTGGACCGTTTCTGCGATGCCATGATCAGCATCCGCGAAGAAATCGCCAAAGTGGAAAGCGGCGAATGGGATGCCATCGACAACCCACTGCACAATGCACCACACACCCTGGCCGACATCTGCGACAGCAACTGGAACCGCAGCTACGACCGACAGCTGGCCGCTTACCCAGCCGAAGCCGTGGCCCGCAACAAGTTCTGGCCAACGGTTAACCGCATCGACGACGTATTCGGTGACAGAAACCTGATATGTAGCTGCCCGAGTGTAGAGACGTACAGAGAAGAATAAGTGATACGTGACTAACTGCAATTAAAATTTTGAATACGAAAAGGTGAACCAGAGATGGTTCGCCTTTTTTTCTGACTAGTCATACCAATTCCAATAAACATTTGAACACTCAGCGCAGACTCAGGGACATTAGTTCGAGGCGTGCGAATGAAATAATACTGGTGGTCTTGTGAACTTCGCACAACAAAGAAATAATGTTCCTGAGGCGCGTCTTCGATGGGTTTGAAACGCATTTATACTGTGTTGGATGTTTTTGATTTAGCCCACTCGACCTTCAAATATCCTCCTTGTCTACCAAATGCTGACTGGAACAGCATAGAACAGCTTTAGCTGGCCTGCGAAGCAGGTGAGCTACATGGATGTAGTGAATAAATGCGTTTCAACTCCCACTGAGCTGGGTAAATGTTTATTGGAATTGGTATAACTTTAGAGTTGCAGAGGAAATCTGCTAAGTGAATCAAGAGAGTTCAGTCATTTGAATTATAAATGACATACTAGAGATAATTGGACTCCCCCGACCCAATAATTCAGGTAATATTAAAGTTTCCACACAAAAATATTCAGGAGTTCAACATGTACAATATTAGCGCAGACGTTAAGGGAGTAGTTCAGGTAAGGAATCCCTGGATTGTAAGGCGTGACGGTCAAGCACAGCCTTTTTATAATAAATGATGCCACCCAACTTAAACCATTGTGTCATATAGAGAAAAGCTAAACATTAAACCAAAACTGCCAAACGTTGCGATAACCAGCCCTTTGTTAAAGTAGCGATGCCAAGAACTGTGTAAAAGGCACAATATCCTGTTCGACGCTGGCCGCTTCCAATGCTTGCATATATTCAATTCGACGTTCGACAGGTACCACTGTCCAAGGGTAACCGCCTGAGGCCATCATTAAATTCATAATAAATCTGCCCATCCTGCCATTTCCGTCAAAGTAAGGGTGGATGTAGACGAAAATGAAGTGCCCCAGTACCACTCTGACGGCTGCATTTTCCTCTTCTGCGAGCAAGTCGAAGAGTGTCGGCATCATGTCGCGAACCGCATCTCTGCTTGGTGGGGTATACATAGACTGGCGAATATAGACAGGCCCTGACCGGTAACCGGCCAAGTCAGACTGTTTAATAATACCGGCGGCCACACTTGGGCCAAATAAGGCGAGATACCAATCGCTGTGCGTCTGTTCCAATACGCTCCCAGGGTTCTTGCCTTCTAATACTGCTAACACGTCTTTTTTAACTTCCTGAAACGCATCCCAGTAGCCTTTGGCAGCCATGGCATCTAAGTGTCTTTTACTCTCGTCTGAATCTTCAACTCGCCAGTTGCCAGAGCGAATCTGCTCGATCAATTCGCGAGTCACCCGATAGCCTTCAATGGACAGTGAGTGGTAGGCGTCTGTGACGTATTTATCTTCCACTTCGGCCATGTAGGTTTCGACGTCGACGCTTTGTTGTATTTGTTCAGGGAAATGTGCGATAACACTTTCGCGCATTTGGGCCCACATCAGCCGTATGCGGTTAACGTAGGGCGAGACATCGCGACGACCAAATCTCACCTGCACCTTCTCTGCGAAAGGATCTTCTTCCTGCACTTTCAAATCAGCCGCTTGCATGCCCTTTAAGATATTGTCAGCAATCAGATCTCGGCCAATATTTCTAAAAGCCCCAACTAATCGGCCTGCAATCACACTGTGATTACCGGCGAGTAAAACCGACAATACGTCGGATGCATCTGTCACCATCGATAAGGCGGTACGCATTTGGATGGGGGCATTTTGAAACTGATTCGCAGAAGAATGAACAAGTGCTGCCGCCAAGCTATAAACATTAAGGCCTTCCAGGTTTTCAATATATTCTGAGGCTGGTAAATTCAACCTGACATCAAAAATCGAGGTGTTGTGCAAAAAGGTAGTGGGTTTATTATTGCCTTTGGGCGATCGTACGAGCAGTTGCTGAGGCACGGTTCTATCGCCGATATGCAGACTAAGTGATTGTTCAGCTGATAGGCACCAGGAATTGTCGAATCGCTCCGAGAAATAAGCGCCGCAAAAATCCCAAAAAGAGGTATACCAAGACGTACTGTCTCCCGGCTTTTCATCTGGCATCGCCGGTATGTACCAGCCCCGAATAACTTCGCGAATAAACCCATGCTTCAATAGCCGCTCTCGGTGCACTCTGCTGAGTTGTTTTGACTGGATGGCAACAACCCCTGACCCTTGAAGTTGTTGTAATTGTTCAAGCGAATTCGCTAGTTTTTGTGATATGTCATTCATGTTCGCTCCCACTACCACTTAGGATACTTACCAGTTATCACATTCATCTATAGGTTTTAGTGTTTTACCATTTATAGGCTTTGATGTCATTCAATTTATAGGTTTTATTGCTTTTTTGTTTTTAGGCTTTAATGCTCATTAGCTTGAAGAGGGTATACAAGAAACATAGCTCTCCTGCTATGGCCGCAGGATGTGTTTTGGCCAACGGTTAACCGCATCGACGACGTATTCGGTGACAGAAACCTGGTATGTAGCTGCCCGAGTGTGGAGACGTACAGAGAAGAATAAGCTATACGCTTATTCGAAACCTTCAAAAAACCAGGGCCATTTAACCCTGGTTTTTTATTGTGGCTGATTTATAGCCACCAATCATGAATTAACAGAAATGCTAGTTCGTTTTGGTTGAATCATTCGATTTGAACTATTCGTATTGTGAGTTAGAATGTTGGAAATCCTATTGGGAGCTTTTTTATGATTAGCCTGAATGCCAACGAAGCCAAAACCAACTTCGGTAAAATGCTATTAAAAGTGCAATCTGAGCCGGTAGAAATCAAGAAGAACGGAACCGCAGTAGCAGTTGTTCTCTCAACAGAAGAATATAACCGTATGGAAGCGCTAAAAATGGAACTGGTCAAATCTCGCTTTGAAAATATTGACGAGGATGACCTTCAGGAAGGCAATAGCTTTCTGGATGAGTTGGATTCCGGGAAATACGACTAGTGGGAGACATCCCTTTTTTACTGCGAGGCCATGCCAGGCGGGATTTGGAATCAATTCGTCAATATACCATTAGAAAGTGGGGCCAGCCTCAGTGGTTAAAATACAAGGAAATTTTGCGCAACCGAATGCAATCTCTGGCAAATAATCCTGAATTGGGATTATTGATTGAAGAAGTCTCCAGCAGTGCATACCGTTTTCCCGACGGCAAACACGTATTCTATTACCTCAAGCGGGATAATGATGTGGTCTTCGTGGGCATCTTATCTAGCAACCTTGCCCCTGAGAAGCATCAGGCTCGGATTAAAAGTATTGATTCTGATATCAGTTAGTAATAGTAGGTTTTTAGTAAGTTAATTATTGGGTAAGCTATATGATATATATAGAAATATTTTATATTTAGGCGACCAGGCAGGCATCAAAAACAAAAAAACGACTTTAGCAGCCGTTTGTCAGTTTCGAATGAAGTTTGTGTAACTTAATTAAAACTTTTGACTGACTAAGGAATTAGCTTATTGGTTTGAAAGGTGAGCCTGATGTGCTCGCCTTTTTTATAAGCATCTTTTCAGGAACTCAATATCAGGGCGAATCATCACAGGTTTTAATTTAAATGGGGCGAAGGCTTTGCTTACGATTGACTCAGTCGGCTCCCCCTGATCCCTTTCGATATCAACAAGCGCATTCCTGCCAATACCTACAAGGCTACAGTAACGGGTTTGATTCATACGAAGAATGTCTTTTCGGAGTGTTCTCAATAACTCACCTCTGGTGAGTTCACCGCGTATATGGGAGGCGATGAGTGTTGTTAGCTTATCTTCCAGATTTGATGCATCCATCACATTACCCCCCAGTTTTGAAGTTGCTTGTCGAGTGTTCTGTATCGAGCTGATGGAGCGTCAAGAATACTCAGTGGCACACCACGGGCTTTCAATCGCTCATACAGTCCAATTAATGACGTGGCTTTTTGCTTTAATGCTTCCAGGACAATAGTGGGGCTAATCCCATCAAGGCTGGCTACAATTTGGGGAAAATCATATTCTCCGCCGACTTCAAGTGGTTGTCCCCAGGTTGTTGAACGGGTAATAACCTCTGGGTCAAATTTCATCGGAGCGAAGTCATAGACGGGGGCTAGCTCAATGTCTTGCCCCCGTTTGATAACAGACATGTTTCGGCCATGGTTGTCTGTGTTTGAAAATGCAATGTTTAGCAGATCACGCCAAAGATATTCGATTGCAAACTGGTTATGGTCTTCTTCTGAGCAGCAATTCAGTACCTTGCTCAAACAGTTGAATACATCCTGGTGCCGTAAGCTACCTTCGGCCTTTTTCATCAGTGAATAGATAGACTCCAATCCATGTTGAGCGCGCTGGCCATTATTGCTTTCTATATCGAAGCGCGGTAACCAAAGGCTAGGGCCATGTTCACTTTCAATGAGTTGCATATGTTCAGTGTCGATGGTTTCGACCCCGATAGCATGCAGTTCCTGGTAGAAATGGTATTCAGCTCTCAGTATGTCTTTGTCTATGTCAGTTGCTTTTCCACGTGGAAACTTAACCAGATATTTGATGCAACCCTGCACATCATCAGTTTGTAAGGTGTCTATCCAAATCTGATCATCATGATCCCGGGAAAGTAGCAGTTTTGGGGCTTCTCCACCCGCACCTGTGGCACCGCCGCTGGCAGCGCCAAGCTGCTGGGCATATGTCAGGAAGTCATTGTTTTTACTGGCAACATCTTCGGTGCTGAAATAGATCTGCTCTATATTATTCGAGGCTTCTTCTACACATTCCTTTATTCTAAGGTTACCCACAGGGGCGATGACTGCATGTTTTAACAGCGCAAGCTTTTGTTCATAGATGGGCAAATCGGCAATACCTAACTGTTTTACCCACCACCGGCGGCCTGCACCTGCGGGTAATATGTCTTCCAGGTAACCAAACCAAGGCCTTTGTCGAAAAGTTTCAGCTAACTCAACCGGGCAATTAATGCTGCACGCTGAAGCGCCAACCTCATTGAAGTGTTCAACTGCGTATTCAAGACGATAAGCTGTTGTTTGTTCCACGATGCTATCTGTTTCGTGCACTTTAATATTCGCAGCATCTTGCCACATGCCATCAGTATAAATTTGCAGTGTATAATTAAGCATACTGTTTGCTTTAGTAAACATTATGCTCTGATTTAAGCATTAAATGTTTGTTTTGGCAAACAATATGGTGCCAGATTGGCATTTTTTGTTTATTAAGCCAAACATTTTGGCCTTACGTTATTGCTGAAATGACGCGCGTGGGGGCGGGCGGTATCCCGCTCTATTTATAAGAGAAATATTAACTTGAAGAAGCGAAACACATAGATTCTCATAAGCAAGAATTCACAATTGTATGGTCGTGGCCAAAACGCTACTTCAAAGTCATTTTAAAACCAGGACCATTTAGCCCTGGTTATAAGCGATCGGTTTTATCAGTTGATAGCGGGTGCTGCGGCCAGCGCCAGATTTTTGCAAACAGCGCTTTTCTACCAGCGCGGCCAAATGACGTGTGGCCGTCGGTTTACTCACCTTAGCTACTTTGTGATATTGCGAGGTATTGATGCCATCAGCAAAATCACCGTCCAGCATTCTGTTGAGCACTTTTACCTGCTCTTTAGCTAATTGGGCAATATCGACACTGCGCCAAAAGTTGGTTTTAAACACTGTGCGTTCTATATCTTGTAATACGCCATCAAAAGTGGCATCGAGTGTGTTGAAAAACCAGGTAAGCCAGGGCGTGATATCCAGATTGTTTCTTTGGGTTTGTTCCAGAATTTCATAATATCTTTTCCGGTTCTCCATGATGCCTACCGACATGGCATAAAAGCGCACCGACTGTTGCTCTGCTTGCGCCAGCGCTAAATCTGTTAGCAATCGCGTTATTCGCCCATTACCATCATCAAGCGGATGCAGGGTTACAAACCACAGATGAGTGATGGCAGCACGTAACAAGGGATCGAGGTCATTGTCTTGCCTTGAGTCGTTAAACCACTGAATAAATTGCTTAAGGTCTTTATCAAGACGTTCTCGTTCAGGTGCTTCAAAGTGCACTACTGGTTTATCAATTCTACCCGATACCACTTGCATGGGAGAATCTCCGCGTAATCGGCCACCCTCGACAGGATTGAGCAAAGAATGGCCTTCTGGGAACAATCGCGTATGCCAGTATAAAATACGCTCAAGGGTTAATGGTGTATCCAGGTTATTTACCGCATCCAGCATGATCTCTGCAAGGCCGTCGGTTTGCTGCGTAGTCGGGAAGGGCTTTTCTTCAGTTAATCCCAGTTTATTTGCCAATGATGAACGGACAGAGAATGCGTTTAGTTTTTCTCCTTCAATAGCGCTGGAGTGAACGATATTGGCCAATAGTGTATCCAGCATGGATTGTACAGGCTGTATCGACTGACTACTCATCTTGCCCAACATCACGCCTTGTTTAAAACGCGCGTCTCTGAGCAGTGCATCAATAGTGCTCTTATCCCATTTAAATGACGGCCAATCAGCCTGTTGCCATATCCACATATACCACTCTTGATGCGATTAATTTATTAATCAAATCATATTGTGATGTGATTTTAATGATTAATCAAATCAAAATATGATTTGATTAGGGCTGTTATTCACATCAATTAATTTGGAATTTATCGTTTATGGGGTACTGTAGAGGACCTTTTTGGGGAGTACATGAAGTTCACCTTTGAAACCAACGAAGCAGTAGCGAATTTCGACGAGTTACTGAAAAAAAGTGCAATCTGAATTCGTAGAAATTAGAACAAAAGGTAATGCTGTTGTCCTATCGGCCGAAGAGTACAACCGGATGGGAGTGTAGTGCTTAAATAAACTCGGACACCAATTTAGGTGGAAAAGTCAACCAGAGATGCAGTTGTTGCAATAATTGCAACAACTGCTGAGCACGAGAAAGACTATCAGTTGGTTCACCACAGGCTGGATGTCATCATTTCAGTAGGTTATAGGGTTAAATCTCAAAAAGGTATGCGATTTCGTCTTTGGCTATTAAACGCTGAGTTTTTTAAAAGGTGCTCGGTTGCTCGTTATGATAAACAGTACCGCGTTGATTTTAAGGTCCCACTTTCCCCTTTGTTTTAAACTCCGACAGGCAGAATTTTAAAAATGATTCGGTAAGGCGGCTCATTTTACCCTGTTCAGAAGTGGCGAAGCCGTAGCTGTATTTGATGGTGGGCAGCAAGGGGCGGGCTACGAGGCCGTCGTTCAGGTATTGCTGTGCCAGTAGTTCATTGACCAGGGCGATACCCAAGTCTTTTTTGGCGAAGCTACAGGCGACGGCGACAGTATGTGCTTCGAGGATGATTTTCATGCGGGCATTGAGCTTTCTGAATTCCACGTCGATGCGCTCCCGCGAACTTCTACCTTTGCCCAGTACGATCAGGTTTTGGCCCCGTAGATTCTCAATGGAGATCTTTTCCAGACTGGCCAGTGGATGGTCTTTTGACAACACACAAACCGCCTTACTTTCAATTAATGGTTCGGTCTTTATGCCGGGATGTTCTTCGGGTAATTGTACAAAACCGCAATCAACCGAGCGTCTGGCTATCAGCTCTCTGGCGGAGGCCGGGCTTTGTGTATCCAGTACAAACTTTACCATTGGGTTATTCACGATGAACTTGGCGATTATGTCTTGTAGCGGACCGGTGATAAAGGAGCTGGGGGCAACAATTCTCAAGGTTCCCGAGTTGGAGAAAAACAGATTGTGCGCCAGCTCTGTCAGGCGGTTGGCACCATTGAGGAATAAGGTGACTTCCTGATAGAGAATATGGGCTTCTTCGGTGGGCAGTAAGCGACTTTTTTCGCGATAAAACAATTGAAACCCCACAACTTCTTCCAGGCTGGCCAGTTGTCGGCTGATACCAGGTTGTGTTAAACCCAGAACACGCGCTGCTTCAGTTGCCGAACCTGTCTCTACGATGGTGGTAAAGGCTTCCAGACTTTTGAGGTTTAAGTTGCTGTTTAGTTTCATGAAAGTCTCGTGATTCGTTCTGCTTTTTTGGTGTTTGGGATTCCAGCCTTTGTCGATGTTAAGTGATATGCCGGTATCCAGCAATGCATTAATCAAGAATCGCAGAGTCAGATTTTTATCGGTTTATTCCTCTTGTTATCCATCAGGGGAAAGCGCCTTATTAAACCGCTTTTGGGTTACATTGTTATGATATTGCCTGTTTTATATAGTTTGCAGCTTGCTGTAAAACGTTATTGATATCAGCTTTGAGAGCTTCGTACTCAGCCTTCTTGCTGAACGCTTGTTCGTTCATGTACAGGGCACGGTTTAATTCGATTTGCATCGAATAAATACGGTGTTGGGGATCAGAATAGGCTTGTACCAGGTAGCCACCTTTGTAGGGATTATTTAATGCAACCTGATATCCCAGTTCACGAAAGTGGTTAGCCATTAAATTGATCAGCGCCGGATCACCCGTAGCGCCGTCTCTGTCGCTAAGCACAATATCTGCACGCGGCAGGCCCGCATCAATATTCATGGCATTGCCGATGGATTTCATGGAGTGGCAATCAATGTGCCAGGCAGCACCAAATCGTTGTTTGAAGCTGGTTAGCTTGCTTTCTATCGCGTTGTGATAAGGGAAGTAATAGTCATCAATTCTGCTTTTTACTTCCTGGGCGGACAGCTTTCCCTCACTGACAGGAATGCCAGGCAATGCAAACTGACGGATAAGCCCCATGCCCCTTGTGCTGTATGCGGTAGGGTTAATATCCAGTCCACTTGTTGCAGCGTTGTCGCTGAGTAGTTCGGGATTAATATCGTCGTACTTGCGATTCAAATCAATCACCATTCTGGATATGTGTTGATGGATAATGGTGGCGCCAAAATAGCTACAATCACCAAATAGCTCATCTATCCAGGCGTCCCATCCGGATAACAGTGCGTTGTTAGAGGCACTGGTTTTAAAGTTATCGGGTAAAACACGGCCGCTGTGTGGACTGTCAATAAGCAGCGGAATGACAGATTGGTCAGTTTCAGGTGGGATGATTGCAAAGCTCTTCATCCCCTCATTCAATTGGGGATTACTACTGTCTTGAATAACACTATTTTCCATTTGCTACTACCTAACTAAAATGTCTTACGCAACCTTATCCAGGTGTTTTAGTCATTCCACACTGAGCGTTGTCAGGTTATTGTTGTAGCCTGCAACAGATGCTTTTTCAGTGTCGATAACTGCGTGCATACCAGTATTTTTATTAAAGAAAAGCACTGGTTGTTAATCGTACTAATTAGATTAGCTGTCTTATATCTCTATTCAATAATATGATTATTTTAGATTGGTGCATGACAAATAGTTATCACCTGTGTTGCTTGGATTTGAATATTCAACGTGAGCAAGGTTGGTGTGGTGGAAAAATAATATCCATTTTCAGTGAGCTTAACTTGAGTAGATATAGCTGTTGATGTATGACAAAAAGTTATCAGTGTATGATGTAAATTAATTTTATTGCATGAGGTTTTTGCGTTTTCTATATTCGGTTTAATCGGTGAAACGAACAGAAAAACAACACAACCAAATCGGAGTTAGAAAATGAATGTACGTAAACCTCGGTTGAGTATCATTGCCCTGAGTATTTTGCTGGGATTAAACAACAGCGTATTCGCTCAGGAAAGTACTTCTGCTGCTGAGCATGGTCAAAACCATGAAGATGCACCAGAGCGGGTTCAGGTGACAGGAAGCCGCATCAAAAGAAGTAGTGACTCACCCAGTCCTGTGCAGGATATTTCGCTGAAAGATTTGAATCAAAAGGGTGTTGTTTCTCTGGGAGAAATTCTGCAGGAGTTACCCTCAGTGGGTGCCAGTCTGAACGGCAATGGTTCAGCGGGCACCAGTCATGGTTCAAGTAGTTTGAATTTGCGCAGTTTAGGTGAAAACCGCTCGCTGATTCTGGTGAATGGTCACCGGTGGGTAAATGGTGCCGGTACCAGGGGTTTTAGGGATTTTGTAGATTTAAATACCATTCCTAAGGCGATTGTAAAGCGGGTTGAAGTGTTGCAAGACGGCGCTACCGCGATTTACGGTGCGGATGCTATTGCCGGCGTAATGAACATTTACACCCATGATGAATATGTGGGAGCCGAGATCTCAGCTTATTATGGCGAAACCAGTCATGGTGACAAAGAAACGCTGAACCTGGATATGCTTTGGGGCAACGACATCGGTGATGCCAATGTACTCTTTTCGGTGAGCTATTCAGACAGTGAGCCGGTTTATACGCAGGATCGGGAACTAACAGCCGTTCCCCTGAACGGTTTATCATCTGGAACCCCGGAAGGGCTTTTCAGAGAAGCTAATTTAGCATCAGTTTTAGATTTCGAGATCCCAACACTTGGGATCACCAGAAACGCTGGTCAGGATGGCAATGATCTGGACTCCTGGCGAGCGGCTACCTCAGATGACAGGTACAATCGCTACCACAATAACTATGTTGTCGGGCCACAGGAGTTGTTTTCTACCTACCTGCAAGCCATCATTCCGTTTGAAAGCACTGAACTGCGTATTGAAGCACTGTACAATCGTCGTGAATCTGATCAACAGTTTTCCCCGGTATTATCATCGATAAGAGGCTCCAGAGGGTTCTCCATTCCCAACAATCCACTGGTTAACCCATTTGGTGTGGAGTTTAGTGGCAGTGATTTTCAGCATACCTCCTTTATTACTGAAAATGATTATCGGGTTAATGCACAGGTAGTGGAAACGCTGCGTTTTGGTGTTGGCCTTGAAGGCGAGGTGGACCTGGGCGAGTTTTGGAGCTGGGATGCGTTTTTGTCGGTGGCCAGTAACAAAGGTGAATTTACTTCAAACAACCAACTGCATTTAGATAAATTGGCACTGGGTTTACAAGCCTGTGATGCGTCCGCTTTTGATGTTGATGTAGGCAGTTTGGCCCAGGGTTGTGTACCGATTAATTTGTTTAATCCGCTGTCTGATGACGTGATTGATTACATCAACTTTACCGGAAGAGACGAAAACGAAGCAAAACAACTGGATTTTACCGCTAACATCTCAGGTGTGTTGTTTGAGTTACCCGCTGGTGAAGTAGCCCTGGCGGCCGGTATCGAATATCGCCGGGAAGAAGGTGTGGATACCCCAGACAGTACCATTAACGCTACGCCGCTGCTCAATACCTACCGAACCACCTCTTCATCGCCGCGCTACGGTACAGATGGCAGCTACAATCTGAATGAAGCCTATGTCGAACTGGCTATCCCTTTGTTGCGCGAAGCTACCATGGCAGAGTATTTAGAGTTATCTGTAGCAACCCGATATTCAGACTACAGTACCTTTGGTAGTACCACGAACAGTAAAGCGGGTATTCAATACAAGCCCGTCGAAGATGTTTCTTTGCGTGCCACCTGGGCTGAGGGGTTCAGAGCACCGTCAATTCTTGAGCTATTTGAAGGGGAGCGCTTTACTTTTTCTGCGGTAATTGATCCTTGCTCCGGCGATAATTCCTCGGTGGGGTGTGCAGGTGTACCCGCTTCCTATGTTCAGCCTGATTCCAACGTGCAATTAAGAACCGGGGGCAATCGTTTACTGCAACCTGAAACGTCAGAAAACATTTCCTATGGTATCGTTTACGAACCCTCGTCAATTGATGGTTTTAGCGTTACCCTGGACTGGTTTGATATTGAAATCGATAACTCTATTACTACGGTGGGAGCACAAAGTATTCTGGACACCTGTGCCAATACCGGGCGGGCTTGTGATTCTATTACCCGTGATGGCAGCGGCGAAATCTTGGAAATCATCGACGGTCCTATCAACCTCAACAGCCTGAAAGTGGCTGGAGTGGATAGCGTTATCCGCTATACCGATTCATTTTGGCAGGGTGACTGGGATTTCAGTTTAACCATTTCAAAGTTAAGTACTTATGAAGAAACCTCGGTACTGTCTGATGGTTCAACCGTGGTGGATGACAAGTTGGGACAAGCGCGCAGCCGCGAATCTTATCCTGAATGGCGCAGTTCATTCTCGACTAGATATGAGAGAGGGCCTATGACGTTAGCTTACTCGCTGCGCCATATCGGTGATACAACAGAAACCTTCCAGGGTGAGGAGCTGCATATAGGTACTACCGTGTATCACAACATTAATGCAGTATATGAGTTTGATGAGCAATGGACGTGGACTGTAGGGGTGAACAATATCGGTGATAAACAACCACCTACATCCAGAACCAATGCCAACATTAATTTTGATCAAAACACTTACAACGCCATTGGTCGATTTATGTATACCAAGGTGAGTTATCGCTTTTAAAGCCGAGACCACTGCGGGTGGGTTATTTTAAACCCATCCGCAAAGTTTCGTTTTGTGATTTTAGATAGTTGTTTTAAATATCCCGGGTGGGTGTATTGATATGAGTGAGATTTCCCTAATGAAAAGTCAAAGTGCCGTTGATACTGACAATCAGGTAGCAAAGGAGCCTTCTGTAAAAGGAAATCCGCTGGTTATTCTGTTGTTTATTTTACTTATTGCCGGTGCGCTCACTTACCTGGTGGACTCGGGGAGATATCAACGCGACGGTAAGGTGGTTATTCCCGGCACCTTTCAGCTCGTTGAAAAAGATACTTCCATAAGCCATTTATTGTCGGTGAAGGATAGAGAGGATACTGAGGGCGCCACTCCGGCCAGTGTTGCCGACCTGTTGCAGGCTATACCCAAAGGGCTGGATAAGGCCTCCGGACTTATCTTCATGGTGTTAGTGATTGGCGGCATGTTTGGCATCCTCACATCATCAGGCGCTATTGATAACGGTTTACACAAGCTTATCGGGCTGGTTAAGGGCAACATATTTGCGCTGACCATCATTCTGATGACGGTTTTTAGTTTTGGCAGCACTATGCTGGGGTTGGCATCTGAGTATTTGTTAGTGATCCCCATTATGGTGGCGCTGTCCAGAAAGGTTGGGCTGGATCCCATATATGGTTTTGCTATTTTGACTATTTCAGTGAAGGTGGGTTACATCGCTTCTATTCTTAATCCGCTGCCACTCACGATTGCACAACCGCTGGTGGGATTGCCCATTTTTAGCGGGGCAATGCAGCGCAGCATATATTTTGCGGTGTTTCTGGTACTGGGTGTTGGCTTTATGATCTATAAATTGCGCAAAGCTAATTCAGCTTCTCAGATAAGCATAGATACACCTCATTTTTCCATTCCGTTTCGCCATTTGTTGATGCTGGCAGTGATGTTTATCAGCATTATCTTTTTGGCCATAGCCTCCAATCAATGGCAATGGAAGCATCAGGAAATCACCAGTTACTACATTCTGATCAGTATTCTTTTGGCCCTGATCAGTGGTTACAAGCCATCGGAAGCCGCTGAAGTGTTTGTTGAGGGCATGAAAAAAGTGCTGTTGGCCAGCTTTTTAATTGGCGTAGCTTCGGCAGTGGCAATCGTGCTAAGTGATGCTTATGTGTTGGATACCATAGTGAACTGGATGTCTGGCTTCATTGGCGAAGGGAATAAATACGCCGCTGTTACCGGTATGTTTGTTAGCCAGTTATTACTGGATGTGTTGATCCCATCAACATCCGGACAGGCGGCCGTAAGTATTCCAATTCTGAGCCCTTTGGGGCAACTTTCTGGTGTTACTTCTCAGCAAACCGTCACAGCGTTTTTATTTGGTAACGGCATTACCAATTTGCTGACCCCCACCTCTGGCACCCTGTTGGCTTATCTGGCCACGGCGGGCATTTCATGGACACGTTGGTTCAAGTTTGTATTGCCCTTGTGGTTTATCTTCTCTGCGGCAGCCGTGGTGCTGCTCTGTTTAGCTGTTAGTTATTAGTCTTTTGATGAGCGCAACTTGCTTTGTGTAAGCGAGTTTGCGTTTCCTCTATTCTGACATTTTATATCATGTAATGGTAAGAGCACCGCCGTGAATTAAACGGGTAGGTGTCGTACAAACCACCTCATGAGTCAGGGTTTGGAGGCTATTAATTAATCGTATATTATTGCTTTAAGACTATGATTATTTAATATTTTTCTTGTGATTGATGATTTTAAAATGAGGAAAATGTTATGTCAGAGTTGGGTGGTTTTAAGAGATTAAATTCAGGAGCTGAAAATAAGCCTGGTGCTATTAAAGCAGTGCAAATACATGATTTTCACTACACACCTGAACATGGTGCTGATTACCTCTCATTTCTAAAAACCATGGATCTGGTCAGTCATGATGAAAATGAATATGACGCTATATTGGGGTATGACTGAATCTTAGCGACTCAGTTTATTGCCAGGCCAGCCGTTGGAATTAAGTTGGTGTTCTGTTGGAGATTGTCCATTCTGTTGAGGCAATTGTTCAGAGCATTAGCTATGTTACTCCAGAAAGTCTGCAATAAAATAAGATTGCCTACCTTATAGCAATTAAATAAAGTTGCTTATTAATTTGCAATCAGATAGTGTTGCTTTAATGAAGTTGTTTGCCAGATTGCTATGGCAGAAAACAGGAAAAGCACATGATAGCTGTATTGACGGGGGATTTGGTTAATTCCTCTAAAATGTCTGAAACCACCTATAAGGCTGCTATTGGCTGCCTGAAGCAGCAATTGGCGCTGTGTGAGTCAGAGTATCAGGCTTCTGGTGAAATCTATCGCGGAGATGGTTTTCAGGTGCAGTACCCCAACCCGCTGCTGGCGTTGAAGAGTAGTTTGCTGTTAAAGCTGGCGCTGTACCAATGCGAGTTTGGCAAAAACAAACCTGTACAATGCACCTTGTCTTTGGCCTTTGGTTCGTCCTCGGTTATCACTGAATCCCCCAATACTTCCTATGGCGAAGTGCATGTGTTGTCAGGGCGTGAACTGGAGAAAACCGCCAAAGGCGAGTTATCAGTGCATTTTCAGCAAGCGCTTCTGCATCCTTTAGCACAGCAGGATACTGCACTACTTACGAGTTTTATAAGCCATCAGTTAAATCGTCTGACCCAAACCCAGGCTGCATTGCTGCATCAGGCCATAGAGCTGGATTTCGTCTCTCATCAGGAGATGGCTAGTCTGACCGGCACCAGTCGGCAAAACATCAGTAATCGACTGGCTAATATCGGTGCTGATCTGGTAAAAGCGTTCCTTCACAATATTGCACAAAAAGTATCAGCAGCCATGGAGACTGAATAATGGAATTATTACTACTGTTGTTGATGGCCCACTTTATCGGGGATTTTTATCTGCAACCTCTGCAATGGGTAGAATGCCGCTTTAAACATGGCTGGCGTTCCATCGGCTTGCTGAAGCATGTTGTGGTGCACAGTGCGCTTTATCTGCTGGTTATCTGGATTGCAGACCTCATTCACTGGCAGTCTTTCCTTATTGTGCTGATGTTGAGTGTGAGTCATTATCTCACTGATGTCTGGAAATCATATCGTCCGCCAGCCCTGATTTATTTTTTGATTGATCAGGGGCTGCACATCGTTTTTATTTTTATGGCTTGGGTGACGTTGTCGGCAATCGGCTTAAGTGAGCTATTGGGATGGCTTAGTGACTTGTTCAGCGCCAGAAACTTACTATTTATTTTCGGCTTTTTACTGGTGTGCAGGCCCACTTCGATTCTGATTGCCATGATGCTGAAAAAACACACGGATGCCTTGTTCAGTGGGGCACAAGAACAGCCATCTGGCACCAAAGTAACAGTTGAAGAACCAACGCTTAACAAAGTGGTCGTGTCTCTGGAAGCTACCACAGATGGCGAGAGTAGCAGCAAACAGCAACAGAATGTTGGCTTAGCTCAGGCCGGGGCCTACATAGGCTACATCGAACGTTGTTTAACTTTAGGGTTTATCTTGCTGGGGCAGTTTTCGGCAATCGGTTTTCTGGTAGCCGCTAAAACCATTTTTCGCTTTGGCGATCTGACCAAAAGCAAAGATATGAAATTAACCGAATACATGTTGCTGGGCACTTTGCTGAGCTATTCCATTGCGATATTTGTGGGGGTGATTGTCTTAAAAGTGTCAAATGCATTTGTCAGTTAAAGGGCTCTGCCTAACAGTCAGTGGTTCTATGAGCTTGTGTTGTATGTGGCTCGCGAAGTTGTCTGATGTCAAAGACCCTATTCGTTGTTTTTTTTAGTTCCGGTTACCCGGTTTTCATTCGGTTATATGCTATTGTATTCCTCAACCTTTTGGGCATATTGAGATCGCGCTTGGTTGGTTATTTGTTCACGGGTTAGCGATTCTTCGGAGTGGGGGGATTCTAATTTATATTGGCCCGGTAAGTTTTGCTCGAAAATTAATTCTAGTTCCTCTGTCGATAGTTTCTTACCCAAAGTCTCATCATAAAGTGCTTTAGCAACATCTCTGCTTAATCCCATTTCGTCAAGGGACATAAGTAGGTTTCCTCGGTACAAATCCGTCGAATTGTCTGCCCCTAAACTGGCAACAATGGCCCCATTAATCGTTAATAAAGCATCAACAGGTGTATTTTGCCTTTGTAGATGTTTTTGATGCATTTCCAATTGTTGCTTTGCAGCATTACTTTGACTCTGTCTTTCCAATTGGTATTCACGTTCGACCAATTCACTATAGGACTTTTGGTTGAATAGTTCGAAAGCTTCTGCGTTAGTTGGTGCACTCGTAGGTGAAAATTCTATAATTTCAACTCGTGCACCATACTGTTCTTTTAATGCCTGTTTTGCCTGACTGTGATTGCCGTTGCTAGACAGAGCAATGTTACTGAATTTATCTTTGCTGGTGATATTTTCGCCAAACATCATTGCAGGCTTTCCATCTACATAAGCAATAGCAGTAACGTCTCGCTGCTGTCCTTTAGCTAACATCATTGCTCTTGTGTCTTCGGGTGAAAGTGTATTTAGTTTTAATTCATGGGCTTTTGGAGCCGGTTCAAATTTCTGTAATTCATGTGGTAACGGTAGGTTGTGCATCAATGAGGTACCCGTTCCAATCGCAATACCTTTTGAAGCGCCATTGTTTTCATTTTCTGATGCTGAAATGGGCTCGTTTGATACGCCTGATTGTGCTCTGGTAGGCCAATGCACGCTATTTTCAATTTTCATCTTTGTTTTCCTGTTTACCGGTAGCTTTCATAGTAGGAAAACTTACTTCAGCAAAAAACTCGCCAATTTCATGCCTGGCAGGATGTACACATAAAAAATGTCGTTTCGGTTTAAATGTCCAAAAAAGTGCCGTATCGGATAATAATGAGGGAAGGCTCTGCGTTGCGGGGTTGTTTAATTCGAATTTAGAAAATGGCTGTGTAAATATAAAGCGTCATATTATAGGTTTGAAGAGTTTTGGTTTAAACTTTTAAAATCCTTCAGGGATGTAATTTTGACGACCTGTTAATGCTAATGAATTGCAGGGGCAACTTCTTGCCGGCCACAGTTATTTTCATTTTTGGACTGAAAATGGCACACTCGGTGCGATACATATGATTACAGGTCAGCTAGTTTTGAATCTTTTGCAGTCGCACGATTACTTGCCATTGCATGCCCGGTACCGCTGTCATCCTGACTATAAAAATAGGCCCGCTGCGCATCCGGTATTTCAAAAAAGGGATTATTTAATTCAATAACCTGTTTGGTGGCCAGATTTGAGCGGCGTAATATCGGTGCGAAATGGGCGGTGAACAGGACGTCGTATGCACCTGATGCGATAAGCTTTTCAAAGCCTTGACGCACAATATCGGCTTGATGCAGGTTTTCTTTTCTGAAGAAAAAGTATTGCGCCAGAGGGTAGTGCAATACAATTGAATCGTTAACCGTCACGCTCAGTTCGCGATGAGCATCTAATTCATTCCAGACTTCAATGATGGAGCGTGGAAACATATCGACCCGGCCCATATCTACCAGCTTAAACATGCGGTGGTAATCACTCACCGTTAACAAATCTAGTTCGTGATAGCTAAGAATCTGGTTGTCCGGCCAGCCTATTCCCTGCACAAAGGTATAGCTCCTCAGCTGCTCTATTTTTGTTATTGGCGTGTAGGCGAGGCCATTGGCTTCATGGACCAGCAACATTCTGTAACCCAACAACCCTTTTGCGATGGGAATTTCAATGGCGTGAAATTGCTCTATACGTTCGTTGTTCGCTGCGAACCAGGCGATATCAATAAACCCTTTTTTTAACAGGTGAAGAACCCGGTATTGCGTGGCTTCGATGGGGAGAGCTTTGATACTGAGTTCTGCGTTTTGTTCCGCTACGATGGCATTGAGTAGCTTTATCGGAAAGTCGCTGCGTTCGTCCAGTTTGTCTTCCGGAACGGCAAAGGTTAAAAGAGCATGGTCGTCAGCTCTTACCGTAGTAAACAATAACAGTAAGCTGATTGTTAGGCTTTGCAATACTCTTTTGTTGATCAAGTCGCACTCCAATTGTCTCAGTAATCTGGAGTCTGAAATTACTTATCAGAGCAAAGCTTAGCGACTTAACCTGTAATTCTGTATTCAACTTTGGTTGTAGTGGCGAAAAATACAATGAAGGTGAAAATTAAAAAACCAGGGCATATTAGCCCTGGTTTTGGGTGTGGAGTAGTTAGGTTATTACATGTTGTAACGCACCCCGAAAAACACTTGTGTTCCGGTGTGGTTGTATTCACGCATCAGGTTTAAAGTACCGTCACCTGTAGTGAACAAGCGCTCATATTCATCGGTCAGGTTAATCACTTCCAGCGTGACCGTCAGGTTATCGCTGTAGTTATAGTATGCTGATAAATCGATATGCGTCGGACCTGTAGTTCCATGCTGAGCATTACCATTGCTGCCAGTAAAGTCAGTGATGTAATCGTCACGCTTGTTTGCTGAGATTCGGGCACCGTAGTTGTCTTTCTCATAGTAAAGAGTGAAGTTAAAGGAGTTTTCTGACAACCCGGTAATATCGCCTGAGCTAGACACCTTGGTGTAGTTAGCCACCACACCTAATCCATCAAATGGTGAAGGTAGGAAGGTCAGCGGTTGCTGGTACACTAATTCAATACCATTTAAGGTGTTTTCATCACTGTTCACACTGGTACTGTGCTCATAAGGTATGGTACGCGGATCCAGTGCGATTTGTGGGTCGTACTGCGGATCGTTGTCAATAAAAGGATAGTATGCCGAATCAACTAAACGTTCTTCCCGATCGCTTCTGATCCAGTCGGTTACATCCTTGTAGAAAAAGTTCGCTGCAACCAATGCTTCCGGCTGGAAGTACCATTCAATAGCAAAGTCCACATTGTCAGAGACAAAGGGTTTTAAGAATGGGTTGCCTGAGCTAATTCGGCCATTGATGTAGTCAAAACTCGGGTTGCCTGGATTAAGTGAACTCAGACTAGGGCGGGTGATGGTTTGAGATAGTCCCAAACGCACGACTACTTCATCCGTGGCATCCAGCGACAGGTTCATTGCTGGCAAGAAGTTTTTGTATTCGTTTTCAATACTGACCGGATCCGATTGGATCAGGCCTGTTGAAGTGGTTGTGGTTTCTACGTATCGCATACCGAAGTTGCTACGTAATACCATATCTGCGATGTCGTAATCTGAGCTCATTTCCAAATAGAACGCGGCAGTTTCTTCCTGAACTTTCCAGGTTTGGGCTGTTCGAGGTGTCCAGGTTTTGTCCAGCAATTGACTGCTGATCGCATCAAAATCAGCTACTATAAATGAGCTTAATGGGCCATCAAAGCCGCTGCCAAACCCGTCTACCGGCATAGGCTCAGTAAAGCCAACTGCAGAATCCTGGTCCGGGAAGCCGTTAATTTGTTCTTCGCTGTAATTTACGACGCGATCATTAAAGGCGAAACCGGATTTAATAGTGACTTCGTCACCGGTATAGGTGAAGTCGAGCTTGGCTGTATCGTTTTCACGCAGTACGTCGGTGGCTCTTAAGCGGCCATCAGACAAATTATAGAAACTGGCATCGTTGACGTCGTAACCATAATCAACAGTAGGCACATTCGCATTGTTGCTGAAGTCAAAGCTGAATGTATGGGCAGTGTTGTTGGTCATGTTGTAACGATACTGCTCGGAACGAGCGTCAGACTCTGCGGTACCAAACATGGCTGCCATGCTCAGGCTATCGTTAATGTTGTAAGTACCTGATAGCACGTACTGGCTGAAATCCGTGGAGGAAATTTGTTGACGACTTTCGATACGGGACTTTATACCTTCGTAGGTACCGGCCAGTACCTGTTTGCCATTGGGATGTACGGTAATCGATGTTGGAGTTAATTCATCGAAGGTACTACGGAACATTTCGAAGAAATTGTACATGGTACGTTCATTGTCCAGTTTCGATTGTAATGTATCGAAGGTGATCACCAGGTCATCATTGGGAGCATATTGAAATGAAGCCGTAACACCCAAACGCTCTTGCTCGTTGCCAAAATAGTCGGGGCGGGGCAGGCGCGGTGTCCACAGGCAGTTAACCGGATCAACCGCTTCACCGTCTACTTCACATGGACCGGTATTCGTTGAGCCAGTAACTGAGGTGTTGCTGGTATCTGCAAAAATACCACCGCCATCTCGAACAGGCGTTGTCCAGCGAACTGTACCGAAGCCTTCCTGACGCACGGTACGTTCTGAATGAGCAATGGATAATAAGGCACCAAAAGTGTCGTCTGCAAAGGTATCACTGATCATAAACGCCATGCGCGGATCGACTTCTTCGGTGATTTCGTTGTAACCCCCTTGAGCAGATGCCGCAATATGAAAGCCAGGATTATCAAAAGGCTTGGCGGAGTAAAGATCTACGGTACCGGCTATGCCACCTTCTTCCATCGACGCAGTTGGCGACTTTTGAATATCAACACGATTAAATAACTCAGAAGCGAAGACATTGAAGTCAAAAGAACGACCGCCATTTACGCCGCCTCCTGAATCAGTACCATCGGTACTGGCTGGAATTTCCATGCCGTTTAAGGTGGTACGAGTAAAGGCTGGACCTAAACCTCTTAGTGTGATTTGTCGGCCTTCGCCGCCTTCCCGCGAGATAGCAACACCTGGTACCCGTTGAATGGATTCAGCGATGTTTAAATCTGGGAATTTACCAATATCCTCCGCAGCGATTGACTCTTTTGAGTTCACGGCAGAGCGCTTTTCCATCAAAGATTTAGTCAGCGAACCACGATAGCCAGAAACTTCGATGACTTCCAGATTCTGTGCTTCGCTGTTTTCTGCTGCTTCGGTTTCAGCCTGTTGTGCGCTCAAACCTGCGCTGGACAGACTGAGAGCAATCAGTACTGCGAGTTTAGTTTTGGTGTGTTTCATTGTTTCCTCCCAAGAAAGTATAGTCTGATGTAGGCACAATAAAGTGCTTAACAAAAGTGAAGTATGTTGTGTTGCAGTTAGGGGTCATTACTAATTCGCCAGCCATTGGAGCTGACCAGTAATTTGGCGCTCACCGATTTTTACCTTGTCCAGATGGAGCTCGGTGACATTGATAACATCAAAAATATGCTCTGCGTCTTCTACATTAACTTGCTGAAATTGCACCTTGCCCAGCGGCCAATCATCGGGGGCCCGCATAAAGAATACGGTATCTACCTGAGCTGCATTGATGTTATTAAAGAAAATATTATTGTATTGGGTCTTGAAGTTGCCACCCCACTGACTGGGGTAATCTAATTGGAACCAAAACAGGTGATCGTATTGGCCTACAGTGGCTTGCTGAATGTAGATATTTTCTACTTTACCGCCCCGGTCTGGATTGGCCTTAAAGCGAAAAGCTGCGCTGCCGCCCACCATAGTGTTGTTGATAAAATACACGTCATAGATACCACCGGACATTTCGCTGCCCAGGCCCAGACCATCTTCACCACCCATAGTGTTATTGCGCACCACGATAGAATGACTGGGTTTGGCGATGTTACGACCATCCAGATCCCGGCCTGATTTGATTACAATAGAATCATCACCAGTACTAAAATGGTTGTTTTCCACTAATACCAGGCTGCTGGAATCCACATCAACACCATCATTGTTGGGAAAATGGCTGTCTACTTTGAGATTTCGTAAGGTGGCATGTTGGGTATAAACAATATGATTAACCCAAAAAGGAGAATTGAGAGCAGTGTAACCTTCCAGTAAAACCCGTTTTGCGTTCAATATTTGCAGTAGGTCTGGGCGCAGATAGTGGCCCTTGCCATACACCCGTTTGGCCAATGGTTCACCATGGAAACCCTGTTTTCTCAAGGCGCGGATATCTGCATCTTGTTGCTGATACCAGGCGTGAAACTGACTGTCTGTATTGCCATCAATAATGCCAGTACCAGTGATAGCAATATCTTCAACATTATTGGCGTAGATTAGCGGGGAGTAGGCGAAAACCTCTGTGCCTTCCCAGCGCTGTTCTACGACGGGTAGATAGTCATCAGGGTTGCCTGAAAACAGCAGGTGACTACCTTCTGCCAGGTGCAACTCAATGCGGCTTTGCAAATGAATTGGACCACCAACAAACCACTTTCCGGCGGGGACAATAACTTTTCCACCGCCTTGTTCTGCAGCACTGGCAATTGCCAGATTCAGAGCCGGTAAAATGTCTTTCTGTAGTGAATCCGAATTAGCGAACTGGGTAAGCAGGAATTCTTGAGCGGGAATATTGGGCAGCTCAATTTGCTGGACAATATGAGACACAGCTTCTTCTATTTTGTGCTGTTGATTCGCGTTGCTTGTACCATTCACCGTCAAAAGGCTGGCATAGAGAAATAATTTTATGCTGCTGTAAAAATTGACCTTGGTAATCTTCTGCTTCTGCATCTTATGCTCACAATTACTGAAATTAAATCAACTGGTCTTAGGCTTCATGCCACCGGTGGCACATTTAATCTATACAAACTTGCTACCGGTGGCAAACGTTTTTGTAAATTTTTTGTTATTTATTTTTGAATTTAGCTGTTGTTAATCTCTGAATGGAACAATTTATTGCTTTTTAGTTATTGATATATATAGATTATTTTGAATTCTCGTTATTAATTTGTTAATTCAATGTTGACAGTGGATGGTGCGATGTTAAACAATTGCTACCGGTGGCAATTGTTCGGTTTTGAATCTTTTTCGACAAGAATCAGAAAAATTGCCTGGCAGAATGGAATTACAGAATTATTGGGTTTTACCCCCGGTTCAGAACCAATAGTTGCGAAGTAAAAATAGTTGAGAGTGAGACAGGTTATGTTGCGAAAAGTGGTTTTTCTTTTGGTGTTTCTGACGTTGTCTGTAAGTGTGATTGCCTCAGATTTGAATGTGGGCATCAACAAAATAAGGGCTCAAAACAATACCTATATGCTGAATCTGTTAAAGCTGGCATTGAGCTACAGTGATAAGCCATATCAGTTTATACAGACCAATGAGCGTCTGTCTAAAGATGCTCAATATCAGGCAGCTTTGCATGGCACTATTGCAGTATTTTGGGGAGGAACCTCGCCTGAGCAGGAGGAGACCTTTATTCCGGTGCGCATTGATGGTTACCGGGGGCTGATGAGTCTGCGATTTATGATTGTTCGGGAAGAAGATGTCTCCAGATTCAGTCAGATTACTGAACTTAGCCAACTTCGTCAGATTAGTATGGGGCAGGGCCGGGGGTGGAAAGACGGCGATATTTTGCGCTCCGCCGGCTTTACTGTGGAGCTATCTTCTAAAAAGAAAGGCTTGTTTCACATGTTGGAAGGGGGACGTTTTGATGCGTTTCCCAGAGGGGCAACAGAAGCCTGGACGGAAGCCGAGGCTAATAAAGATTTACAGCTAGCTGTAGAGAAACATCTCATCATTCGCTATCCATTGCCCACCTATTTTTTTGTTAATAAAAACCGGACTCAACTGGCACAGGATATTGAACGCGGTTTGAAGAACGCTCTGCAGGACGGTGAGTTTGACCGATTTTTTTATAGCAGCGACAGAGTGCAGCGCTTTTTGCAGCAAGCGAATTTGCAACAACGGAAAATTATTGATCTGGACAATCCGTTCTTAACGGCCGAAGCCATTGATAGCCGCAAATACAATTTGTCGGTGGAAGACCTGATTTTGGGGTGGCAACGGATCCAGAAAGGCGAGTTTGCGCTGAATGCTAATGGTTCCTGATGCAAGTAGCACATTCTATATCGGCAAATTTGCATTAACAAAATATTGACAATGTTGAGGGCCATAAGGAATAATTGCCACCGGTGGCAATTTGGGTTCAGACATTATTTAGAAACACTAATAGCCATTGTGTCCAAACAGGACTTGTCTGGTGCCCGGCACATTAAGCTGGCATGGTAAGGACAAAAATGGGTTTAAATTCAGAAAGGTAAACTATGACGTTTAACAGAAGACAGCTTTGCAAAGGGGTTCTTGCGGCAACCGCTTCGTCGGTTTTTACCGGCTGTGTAACCATACCTCTGGTACAAGCCGATGATTCAGCGCAGGGCAATGCGGACAGTTCGGTGCATGACTGGCGGCGAGCGGATGATATTCGCAAAAACACGACAGTGCCGACATTTTCCCCGAAGCGTTTTATGTTAACTGACTATCAGCCAGAGAACCAATCAGACGATTATACTCAGGCTTTCGCCAGTGCAATTTCTGCCTGTCATCAACAGGGAGGGGGCAAAGTCATTGTACCGCCGGGCGTATATCCCACCGGTCCTATTCACCTGCTTTCCAATGTAAACCTGGTGATTAAAAAGGGCGCCGATGTTCGCTTTATACCTGAGCCTGAGCGTTACTTGCCTGCAGTGTTTACTCGTTGGGAAGGCATGGAGTTAATGGGTTATTCACCGCTTATTTATGCCTATAAACAAACCAACATTGCGATAACGGGGGAGGGCACTCTCTCTGGTGGCGCTGATAACCAAACCTGGTGGCCCTGGAAAGGTCCGCATAAGGAAAAGCACTGGGATCTGATCCCGGGTGAAGACCAGAAACCCGCGCGACAAAAGCTGATGCAGGATGTGGAAGACGGCGTTCCGGTAGCACAGCGTCAGTACGCCGACGGAGCCTTTTTGAGACCGCCCTTTATTCAGCCTTACGATTGCCAAAACGTATTGGTGCAAGGTGTCACTATTAAGGATTCCCCGTTTTGGTTATTGAATCCGGTGTTGTGTAAAAACGTGACGGTAAACAAAGTGAAGTTCCTGAGTCACGGACCCAATAATGATGGTTGTAACCCCGAGTCTTGTGATCATGTGGTTATCGAAAACTGTATTTTCGATACCGGTGACGATTGCATCGCAATTAAATCCGGACGCAATAACGACGGACGCCGCTTAAATACGCCTTGCCAAAACCTTGTGATCGCCAACTGCAACATGAAAGAAGGCCACGGAGGTGTTGTAGTGGGCAGTGAAATCTCCGGTGGCGTGAATCATCTTTACGTAGAAAATTGTGTGATGGATAGTCCGCATCTTGAGCGCGCTATTCGTATCAAAACTAACTCTGTCAGAGGCGGTAATCTTGAGCATTTCCGCTACAGAAACATTACCGTGGGCAGAGCCAAAACCGCCATAGTGATTAATTTTTATTACGAAGAAGGCGATGCCGGGAAATTTGATCCCACCGTGCGAGATGTGGTGATAGAAGACCTGGTATGCCGGGACATTTTGGTTCGTCCCTTTAATATTCAGGGCTTTGAACGCAAGCCCATTTATGACCTGACCCTGAAAAATTGCCACTTTCTCAATGAGTCGCCGAAATCTTCAATTGTCAGGAATATCAATCAATTTGAATTACACAATGTCAGTATCGCCGGCAAGACGATTGACGCTGCACAGTTAATTTCAAACAGTTAAACAAGGCCGTTAGGGCCATTAGCAATAGGATCGCATCATGCGTCAAACCAGAACTAAACTTAATTTACATCCGGATCGTCTGCTTTCCAGTGAACTCAATGTGGTGGCTGTGGCCAGAGAACTCTATCAGGACGTTAAGGATCTGCCCATCATCAGCCCACACGGACACACTGATCCTTCTTGGTTTGACGAAAATCAGAACTTTGACAATGCAACCGCACTGCTGATTAAGCCTGATCATTATGTATTTCGTATGCTTTATAGCCAGGGCATCCCACTGGAAACACTGGGCATTCCACAGCATGGCTTAAAAGGCGACTTGCAGGCATCCAGAGAGGCTGATCCGGTAGCAATCTGGAAAATATTCGCCCAAAACTATTTTCTGTTTGCCGGTACTCCGTCGGGTTATTGGTTAGATTCTACCTTTGCCAACGTATTTGGCTTTGATGAAAAGCTCTGCAGCGAAAACGCCATGGAGTACTACGACGAAATTAACCGTCAGCTGGTGCAACCGGAATTTCGTCCGCGGGCACTGATGGATAAATTCAATATTGAACTCATTGCTACCACAGAGGGCGCTCTTGACGCCTTGCCGCACCATCGCAATATTGCCGGTACGGAAATGGAAAAGCGGGTTGTGAGTACATTCCGCCCGGACGATGTAGTGGATGCCAGTCGAGAAGATTTTGTCGCTAATATTGAAAAGTTAGGTGAAATCACCGGCGAAAATACCCAAACCTGGCAGGGTTACCTGGATGCCATTCGCTCCCGTCGTGCGTATTTTAAAGAGGTCGGCCGTATTACGGCCACTGATCATGGGCACCCGACGGCGTGCACTGCCGATCTATCCAAACAAGAATGCGAAACCTTGTTTGCTGCCTGCATTAATGGCAAGGCCGATGAAGAACAACAAGAGCTTTTCCGCGCGCAAATGCTGACCGAATTGGCGGGTATGAGCATTGAAGATGGCCTGGTGATGCAAATTCACCCCGGCGCACACCGCAACCATAATCAACAGGTGTTTGATCGTTTTGGCCGGGACAAGGGCGCTGATATTCCCACAGGCACTGAGTACGTCAATGCCTTAAAACCTTTGTTGGCAAAATACGGCAATGATCCTCGCCTTAATATTATCTTGTTTACCTTGGATGAAACCGTCTACAGCCGTGAGTTAGCTCCGCTAGCTGGGCATTATCCGAGTTTGAAGTTGGGACCAGCCTGGTGGTTCCACGACAGCCCGGCTGGCATGCTGCGTTTCAGGCAACAAACCACCGAAACAGCCGGTTTTTACAATACTGTTGGCTTTAACGACGACACCCGGGCATTTTTGTCTATACCTGCCAGACACGATGTGGCAAGACGAGTGGATTGTCGCTACCTGGCTGAGTTGGTGTGTAATCATCAAATTAGCTTCGATGAAGCAAAACAGATTGCTTATCAATTGACTTATGGCCTGGTTAAAAAGGCGTACAAGTTTTAATTAATTGCTGGGAGAAGATTATGAAATTTGCTACCTCAACGCTTACCCTGGTGTTATCGTCGGTCATCCTATGCGCCGGGTTGGTAGGATGTAACAATGCTGAGCAAATACAGGCGAGTGATAACGCTGCGCAGCCTGCTACTGGCAAAGAGTCTGAGCTTGTGGCCATTGCCGAATTGCACAATCCGTCGGATTTTGCCCGTCCGGATGAAGTACTTTATTTTAGTTATTATGACCTGGGTCTGAACGGCGAGTCGCATCAGCTTAACGTGAGTAGCGGCAACGAAACGCTGCAAGCGGAGCAGGCCGATAAAGATTTAGATGGCCATGCCGACGGGCTTTATGTCGTAGTGCCTTTGAAGGCGGCTGAAACCCGGCATATTGAAATAACACACAGCGCCCAAAACTCTGCACCGGTGAAACGCACACAGGCGGAAATAGCCACAAAACAAGGTGGCGAATGGCAGGCCCATTCAAAATATACCGATACCCAGTTTAAAGAATATGTGGGTGGTGAGTTTGTTAATC
The DNA here is from genome assembly GCF_056158425.1 of Planctobacterium sp. AWH2_060. Classification (NCBI taxonomy): domain Bacteria; kingdom Pseudomonadati; phylum Pseudomonadota; class Gammaproteobacteria; order Alteromonadales; family Alteromonadaceae; genus Planctobacterium; species Planctobacterium sp. AWH2_060. Next base: position 99,771 of record NZ_JBSWTG010000001.1, read on the forward strand.
AACAACAGGTAAGCCCACCGGAGCACTATACGGACCATTCAAACTGGATACGTTACGAAGGTCCAGGTATTGAATCTGATCAGGTTGGTTATCGCATTTATCTGGATCACCGCAATGGCTTTGATATTTTCGGTAAGCTGACAACAGATGTGGCACTGCAACAGGTAGGGCAGGACGGCTATGCTTCATACCATGATATGCAGGATTGGGGCATGGATATCCTCAAAGTAGGAAGCTCATTAGGGGCCGGCGGATTCGGCCTGTGGCAGGATGAGACGTTACATCTGATCAGTGATGCCAGCCAACGCACAGCCACTATTTTGGACAATAGTGCTTTACAATCCGCCTTCAGCATTGATTATCAGGGCTGGAAAAGTCCCGCCGGGGAGCAAGATCTGGCGGCAACCTTTGCCATGCAGGCTGGTAGCCCGCTGGTGAATGTAACACTGGACTTTCAACAGTCTGTGTCGCAAATGGCAGTGGGTGTGGTAAAACATAAAGACACCGAATTATTGCAGGGTAATACTGACATTACTGGCACGGCTTATACCTATATTGCCAGTTGGGGAAAGCAAGCACTGGATGGCAGTATGCTGGGCATGGCGGTATTCTTTCCGCGTACATTGCTGGATGAGGTTACCCAGGATGAGGCAAATTATCTGGCGATTTTATCGCCAGAGGAGCGTGCCGAATCCGAGCCTATGGCCGCACAATTAACCTATTCTTTTGCGGCTGTTTGGCAACCTCAAAGTGGTATTGCCGATAAGCAAGCCTTTATTGAATATCTGAACAACACCGCTGAACAGCTAACGCAACCGGTACGAGTTAGATTAAAAACACAGCGCGCTATAGCCGCAAAACAACAATCCCCCGCATTGGAAAAGCCGCTTTACTGGAGTCAACAGTTGGCGGACAGTGAATTACAGCGCAAGGGCTTTGTTTATGCGTATGACGGCTGGGATGTGAATCGACAGCGACCGCCTAAGTTTGAGTATGATATTGTCGGGCTTTATCCCTATGCGCTTTACGAATTGGCGAAAGCCACCGATGAAGTTAAATACAAAGAGGCTCTGCATCAAATTACAGGCAGCTTTATCAGCGATGATGGCAACATCAAACGCTATAAGCAGTCGAACTTTAATATTGATTCGGTAGCTCCTGGTCGTTCGGTGCTGGCTTTGTATAAAGAAACCGGGGAACAAAAATACAAACAAGCGGCTGATATCTTAAGGGCGCAACTGGTGTCCCATCCGAAAACATCGGAGGGCGCTTTCTGGCACAAGAAAAAATATCCTCACCAGTTGTGGTTAGATGGCGTTTATATGGGCATGCCGTTCCTGGCGGAATACAGTTTGATGTTTGAAGATGGTCACAGTCTGGAAGAAGTGGTTAAAGAATTTGAACTTACCCACCATTATCTCAAAGATGCTAAAACAGGTTTGTATTATCACGCCTGGGATGAAGCCAAACAGCAAGACTGGGCCGATCCCGAAACCGGCTTGTCTGCTCATTTCTGGGGGCGGGGTTTAGGTTGGTTAGCCATGGCACTGGTGGATGTGCTGGAAATTATTCCTGAAGACAAAGCACAATTGCGTATGCCACTGCTCACCATGTCAGAAGAGTTGGCGTTGGCTCTGAGCAATAGTCAGGATGAAACCGGCACCTGGTGGCAAATTATGAATATGCCAGGTGCGACCGGTAATTACCGCGAATCCAGTGCTAGTGCCATGTTTGTGTACTTTCTGGCGAAATCGGTAGCTAATGGTTACATTGCGCCTGAGTATCAGGCTGTTGCAGAAAAGGCCTATGAAGGACTGATCAGCGAATTTGTGCTGGTACATGACAATGGTGAGATCAGTATGACCAATCAGTGTTATGTGGCTGGATTAGGCTTTGGCCGTGATGGTAGCTATCAATATTATATGTCTGAGCCGGTCTGGCAGAATGACCCGAAAGGCACCGGCCCCTTCATTTTAGCCGGTATTGCCATCCAGCAAATGCTGCAACCTGTGCGTTAAACTAAAAAAGGGGATAAGCGCTTTAGGCGCTTACCCCCTCTCAGATTTCTTATCTTCAGGCTACGAATTTATTGACAAACGCAGCGATGTTTTCATCCTGGCAATGGGTGAAAAAGCAATCCTGAAAACGCGGACCACCAACAGCCTGTTTCACCAACTCTTCATCGATACTATTCAGTGCTTCAAGATAATCTTTGGCCACATCTTGTTTGAGCTGACTGAGAATACCGGCATTGGTTACCTGTGATTCTTTGCGCTCAGCCGGATAGCCCTGGCCTGTTACACCGGTAAAGGCTTTTTCGAAGATATAACGAATATTCAACTCCGCACCCCAGCCAAAGCCTTTGGCAAAGGGCAGGGCAAGGGCATTACCGTTGTTGATTTGGGCAAACAGGTAAGCATCAGAAGGGTCGATACAATAACCACAGACCACACCGGGAAAAGCATTTGCTGCCATCAAAGCGCCCTGACCGGTACCACAACCGGTAACCACAAAGTCGACGGCTTTACTGTTTAACAACAGGCTGGCTATGATGCCAAGGTGAATGTAAGTCAAACGGTGGTCATTATCACCGTCCATGCCCACATTAAAAATGCTGTGGCCCTGGTCATAAGCAACAGCTTCTAATTGTTCAAGTACAATCGGGTTTTTGGCGGCCTGACTAAACTCGTTCATTAAGGCGATTTTCATACTGCAAACTCCTGAGTGTTAAAAAAGAATGATTTGATTCAGGTAACATAATGCCACCGGTGGCATTATGTTGCAAATTAATCCCGGAATAACCCATAACAATCGACTTGTTCGCTGTCATCGGCATAGGGCGAAGAGACGGCTACTTCATAACCTTGTCGGCAAAATCGCGGATACCATTGTCTGTGCGTTTTACAGGCTGAATGGTGCCATCTTCATTAAAATACAGGTATTCGGCCGTAGAATGGCGCTGTCTTTTGTGACAGTCTGAGTCAGTGGCCTGATACCAACGGTGGTAAAATAACAGCCACTGTCCCTGATATTGCACAATTGAGTGATGATTATTGGCCTGATGTTCCTGCTCCATGATAACGCCCTTATATTGCCATGGGCCGGTGGGTGAGGTGGCCATGTAATAGGTGAGTACACGATTATTTTCCGGCATGGTGTAGTAGTAAAAGTCGCCGCGTTTAAATACCCAGGGGCCTTCCATTTTAGGCTCATAGCCGCCCATATCCATTTTGATAAAATCCCCGTCGATGGCGAGCATATCATCCTGCATTTTTGCTACATAGTAGTCGTGATTTTTGCCATGAAAATACAACCAGGCTGTGCCATCGTCATCAATAAACAGACTGGGATCATTGGCATAGGGATCGGTCCACAAGGGTTTGCCGATTGCATCCTTAAATGGACCGGTGGGGGAGTCACTGACGGCAATGCCAATACCCATCCATTTGGTACTTTTCTCCGGATTTACCCTGTCTTTAAAGCCCGTCCCGGCGGGAAATATCAGGTAATACTTACCATTTTTGTAGGCCGCGTCCGGTGCCCACGCGTAGTTGTCCGCCCAGCTTAAATCGTCAAGGCTGAGAATGACTCCGTGATTGGTCCAATCTTTCAGGTTTTCTGAAGAGAACGCCATCCAATCCTGCATGTGAAAGTCCGCCTGGCACTCCATGTCATGACTGGTATAGAGGTAAAGTCGACCATCTTGCCAGACATGGGCTGATGGATCGGCGGTTCTGAGGCCTTCTCCCAGGTTCAGTGGGTTGGCTATAGCAGGATTTTGAGATAGCAGAATCCCTACGGCAGCTGCCGCATAATGTTTCTTGTACATGATAAATGCCCTTTAGTAGCTGAGTTTCAGGTGTTTGGGATCGGTTTTCCGAAGGTATTGCAGTAGTGGATGCTGCAGTGAGCGCAATTGCTGTAATACCAGTTGCGCAACTTCTCGTGCACCTAATTCATTAAAGTGGGTATCGTCGCGCACACCATTGGGATAATTGGGATGTAATCCGGGGGCAATATGCATAAAGCGCATGCGGGATTGGGCATCGCCCTGAGCTTCAAAATAGGCGCGGGTGAGAGTATCCATATCCAGTAATAACACCCCGGTTTGTTCCGCCACCTGTCTGACATACTCACTGTAAGGGTGGGTGAGTTTTATGCTGCCTTCTTCGTTAAAGTAACGACGGGTTACCGGTGTCATCAATATCGCATGGGCTTGTTTTTCCTGTACCTGGCGGATCATGCTGGTGAGATTCTGCTGATATTGTACCGGTGTGGTGTATCGGTCTTTCTTGTGTTCAACCTCGTCATTGTGACCGAACTGGATAATGACAAAATCACCAGTCTGTAGGTTATCGTATATCTGTTGCCACAAGCCCTCACTCATGAAGGTGCGGGTACTACGGCCATTTTTAGCCAGATTGACAATGTTTAATTGGTCTGAAAAGAAGTGGCTGAAAGGTACACCCCAGCCGGTTTCCGGCAGATCTTTTGGGTGCTTAATGGCCATCGTAGAATCACCTGCCATAAACAACTGTTGACTCAAGAGCCCAGAACTCCAAATCAGACAAACAGCTAACAGCAGTGTTTTACTGAAAACCAATGCTTTAAAGTGGCGTGTTTTATGGCGAGTGAATGACATTCAGGAAATCTCTTTTTCTGGTGGTGAAATGGTTGATTCACGAACAATTAGGTAAGGTGTTACTTCCCATTCCAGGGTCTCATTGCTGGCTTCTGAGGCAAAGGAGCGGATCAGCTTTTTGGTGGCCAATGACGCGATTTGTTCAACCGGCCGGCGAATGGTCGTTAGTGAAGGTATCATTCTGGAGGCGATGATATTGTCATCGAATCCCACTAATGACAGTTGTTCTGGGATAGCGATATCGCAGTCTTTCGCGGCTCGCATGACACCCGCGGCCATTTCGTCATTGTTGGCATAAATAGCCGTTGGATAGGGTTTAGATGCAAACAATTGTTTGGCGCACTCTATACCGCTTTCATAGCTGTTTTGTCCTTCCAGAATACGAGCTTTGGGTACTTCGTGACCTTTTTCTTTTAAAGCGCTACACAAACCTTCCAGACGCTCTGTTGATGAGCAAAAGTGTAGGGGACCAGAAATGATGGCGATATCATCATGGCCCAACGCCAACAGGTGATCGGCAATTTCGGACATAGCCACCCTGTCATTAGAAATCACGATATTACTGTGATCGTCTAGATCCGCAGAAGCAATTCGCACATACGGAAAATCTCTTTCCTGTAGGGCTTTGGCCAACTCCCGGCTTTCCGATACCGGTGGCAAAATCAGCACGCCGTCAACACGGGAACGCTGAATAAAGCTGATGCAATCATCAATAAAATCGGCATTGTTCCAATGGCAGGGGTGAACCACTAATTCGAAGCCCAGTTTGGTACAGACTTCCAATGCGCCACGTTGCACCTGATCGATATACAGGGCGTCCGGGTTGTCGTAAATCAACCCCAACAAGTAAGATCTTTTGGAAGCGAGTCCCCGGGCCTGCTTGTCCGGTTGAAAATTCAACTCGTCAATAACCTGTTGAATTTTTGCGCGGGTTTTTTCTCCCACCAGAGCCGAATTGTTGATGACTCGTGAAACGGTACGCTTGGAAACGCCCGCAACTCTGGCGACATCGTTGATGGTGGTATTGCTTTTTTTATCCATTTTTATTGTCAATGCTTTATGCCTTTTCGTCGAGTCTATCACAGGTTTTTGTGTGCATTACATCAGGTCAAACCATCTTGGCAGTATTTCACTGATCGCAGGCACATAGGTCACCAGCATCAACACCAAAAACATTACCAGATAGAGCGGTAACATGGGTTTGATGATGCGATGAATAGAAGTTTTAGCTACAGCGCAACTGACAAATAAAACGCTGCCTACCGGTGGTGATACCAACCCGATAGACAGGTTTAAGACCATCATGATACCGAATTGAATTGGCGACATGCCCAGCTCCATGGCGACAGGTAAAAATATCGGTGTGAATATTAATACCGCCGGGGTCATATCGATAAAGGCGCCCACCAGGATTAAAATGATATTGATCAGCAACAGGATCATGATGGGGTTGTCACTCAGAGTCAGTAGAAAGTCGCTGATGGTTTGCGGTATATGGGCATAAGACAACAGCCAAGACATCGCTGATGAAGCACCAATGATCAACATCACGATTGCGGTGGTTTCACTGGCTTTGAGTAAAATACCCGGCAAGGCTTTAAAATCGATTTCCCGATAAATACCCACTGACAACACTAGTGCATACAACACAGCGATAGCTCCCGCCTCAGTGGCAGTAAATACCCCCATGATAATGCCGCCAATCACAATAAAGATAAGTAACATACTGGGGAGGGCTGCGAGCACTTTTTGCATAGCGACTTTCAACGGCAGACGCGCCGCCACGGGATAATTGTTGCGCATAGCGTATATTACACAGACGGTCATCAGTGCCAGCCCCAGCAAAATGCCAGGTAGATAACCGGCGATAAACAGGGCTGCAATGGACACACCGCCACTGGCGATGGCGTAAATAATCAAAATATTCGACGGTGGGATCAGCATTCCCGTTGTAGCGGAGGTGGCTGTAACAGCGGCTGAAAAGTTTTCACTGTAGCCGTGCTTTTTCATCTCTGGGATCATAAAGCTGCCGATAGCTGATGTGGCAGCAACGGCGGAACCTGAGATAGCACCAAACATCATACAGGACATCACGTTGACCAGTGCCAGACCGCCCGGCAGTGCGCCAATGAGGGCCATGGCACACTCAATCAGACGGCGTGCAATGCCCCCTTGTCCCATTATCAAACCAGACAGAATAAAAAACGGAATGGCTAACAGCGCAAAGCTGTCAATACCGCCTGCTATTTGCTGGGCAATGGTGGTAGTGGCGGGAACGAAGTCGATGTGAAACAACATCGCCAGTAAGGTGGCCAATGCGATACAGATAGAAATAGGGACATTTATGAACAGCAGGGCAAAAAATACCGCCACCAGAATCAGTGCAGTGATATCCATTACAGTTCTCCTTTAGCGACTGACTGGAACAGCAATTGTTTAATGTTGTTGATACAAAACAGGGTGATCAGCCCACCAGAAAAGGGGATGACGCTGTAAATCCAGCCCATTTGCCAACCCATTGCCGCGGAAATTTGGTTGAGCTCTAATGTGATGCTCACCAACGAAATGCCACCGAACACCATAATGCTCAGGGCAAAAAACATTACCAAAACCTCGATTAACAAACGCACTTTGCGTTGTGCCTGGGGGTTGAGTTTCTCCAAAAATAAGTCCAGACCCAGATGTGCTCGGGTTTTGTAAGCGTAGGCTGCGCCCAAAATACCAATCCAAATTAACAGAAAGCGCGCCAGCTCTTCGGTGATTGAACTTGGGGAGCGCAGTGCAAAACGAGAGAACACTTGCCAACTAACGGCTACCACAATGGCGGCCATCATGAACATTAAGAGCTTTTCCAGAAGCTGACAGATCAGATGTAATAGATGAGACATGATGGTTTACCTACATGTTTTTAATTTTGATAATCTGATCTCCCACCGGCGTACCAGCGAAAGACTGATGAAATTCCGCCACTTTTTCCTGAAAAGCCGCTTTGTCGGGGTAGGTGACAATAACCCCTTCTTTTTGCACTGTGGCTAATGCTTCATCGGATGCCTTTTGCCACAGAGTCTTTTGGTATTCCACCGAATCTGCCATGGCTTGCGATAACCAACCTTGCTGTTGCGGATTCAGGTTTTCCCACACCGGTAAGCTGGCCAGAATGATATCCGGGACAAAGGTGTGTTCATCAAGGCTGTAGTAGCGAGCTATTTCGTAATGTCGGGACAGGTGATAACTGGGTGGGTTGTTTTCAGCACCATCCACCACACCTTGCTGCAGTGCCGCGTATAGCTCACCCCAGTTGATGGGGGTTGCAGCACCACCCAGCGCGTTTACCGTCGCCATGGAGGTTGGGCTGTTTAACACTCTGATTTTTTTCCCGGACAGATCGTCAGGGCTATTTATCGGCCCATCGACAGTATAAAAACTGCGGCTACCGGCATCGTAATAGCCCATGCCCTTGAGTCTGGCTATTTTAGTTTTATCCAGCAGTGATTGACCGATTGGACTGTTGAGTACTTTCCAGTAATGCTCTCGATCCCTTATCAGGTAAGGCAGACTGAAGATTTTGATTTCAGGTACAAACCCTTCTAAGGAGCTGGCAGATACCTTGGTCATTGCCAAACTGCCAATTTGCAGTAATTCCACAAGCTCCCGCTCTGATCCCAATTGGCCACCGGGATAAATTACCAACTCCATCGTATCACCGGAATAGTGAGCCAGACGTTCAGCCATGTGCTCCATCGCAATGTGCACTACATGGCGGGTATCTAAAGTGTGGGCCAGGGTTAATCGGGTTTTATCCGATTGCTGACCACAGGCGCTGAGTAGCAGGACAAAGAGCGCCAGTAGGGATTTTTTAATCATCATAATCTTACCTAAGCGCTTCGGGTGGGTACTTATCCATATCGTCGTAGTCCAGGTTTTCACCTGCCATACCCCAGATAAAGCTGTAATTTTGTGTGCCACATCCGGAATGGATAGACCAGGGCGGCGAAATAACCGCTTGTTCATTGTGTACCCAAAGGTGACGAGTTTCTTCAGGTTCCCCCATAAAGTGACAGACTGCCTGTGACTCGGGCACGTCAAAATAGAAATAGACTTCGTTGCGACGGTCGTGCTGGTGTGCCGGCATGGTATTCCAGACACTGCCGGATTTTAAACAGGTGATCCCCATTTGTAACTGACAGGTGGGCACGACCTTGTTGATCAAGGTTTGATTAATATTGCGCTCATTAGAGGTTTCCAGGCTACCCAGCTGTAATACATTGGCTTCAGCCAGGGTGACCTTTTTACTGGGATATGTTTTGTGTGCCGGTGCTGAATTCAGATAAAAGCGTGCCGGTTGTTGTGGATCAACACTTTCAAAGCTTACATTCTGGGTACCTCTACCCAGATACAGTGTTTCTTTGTTGCCCAGTTCGTAGCGCACCTCATCGGCAATCACAACGCCATCACCGGCGACATTGATAATGCCAATTTCACGGTTAGATAGGAAGTAAGGCGCTTTTAGTGCGTCTAAAGTGTCCAGCGTTAGGGCTTTGTGTACCGGTGCCGCACCACCTACCATGAAACGTTCGTAATGGGTGTAAACCCAGCTAATGGCGTCTTCCTGCATTAACTGGTCTGCCAGGAATGCCGAGCGAAGTTGCCCGGTATCCATATTTTTGACTTCATTGGGGCCAATGGCGTAGCGGTTTTCAAAGTGAGTTCGGGTCATTGTTTTACACTCCTTTAGCGTGCCAACCAGCCGCCATCAACTGCCAAAATATGACCGTTGACGTAATTACTGGCATGAGAAGAAAGAAATACGGCGGCACCAATCAGATCTTCCGGTTCGCCCCAGCGCGCCGAAGGTATACGATTCAGGATTTCCTGGTTGCGCACCGGGTCGTCTTGCAACGCCTGGGTGTTGTCGGTTTTAAAGTAACCAGGTGCAATAGCATTGACCTGAATATTGTGACTGCCCCATTCATTGGCCAGTGCTTTGGTCAGACCTGCAACCGCGTGCTTACTGGCGGTGTAGGCGGGAACTGTTATGCCACCCGTATAAGACAGCATCGACGCGATATTGACGATTTTGCCCTGACCTGCAGAAAACATGGCTGGCGCCAGTTTCTGTGCCAGTAAAAAGCTGGCATCCAGATTTACCCGCATAACGTTTTGCCACTGTTCGTAGGGGTATTCAACCGCCGGGCTGCGAAAAATGGTGCCGCCAACATTAATCAATATATCGATACAGGCATGTTGGCACAGAGCCGTATCGGCAAGACGGGTAACGGAATCGACATCACTTAGGTCAGCGGCGATTTGTGTTGCTAAACCACCGGCCTCATGAATGTTGTGCAGGGTTTCGTCACAGCCATTGTCTCTGCTGCTACTGCAAATAACCTGAGCGCCGGCAGCCGCCAAACCTTCAGCGATTTTTTGGCCCAGTCCACGACTGGCTCCGGTAACTAATGCGACTTTATCAGAGAGAGAAAACATTGATGAACTCATCACAACTCCATATTTTTTAATTGAGGGTGCCTTCACAGATAAGGACTATGCCACAGACATACAGCGTCAACATCTGATTAACAACTTAATAACTTGTTGTATTTTTTGCTACCGGTGGCAAAATGTCAAATAATAATTGCTACCGGTGGCAAAATCGCGTAATTTAAATAGTAATCAGCCTCCGGAGAAAGAACCCGAACGCTTTCTGCATATAGGCTGGCAATGTTTTATGACCTGTGAATTTAGCTGGGGCTGACGATGAAAAAATTAAACCGAACCGAATTTCCTTTTGAAAATTACCCAACCCGTATCATGCAATTCGGCGAAGGAAACTTTTTACGTGCCTTTGTAGACTGGCAAATTGATCATCTAAACAAAGAGAATGATCTGCAAGCCGGGGTTGCGGTGATTCGTCCCATCGATTACGACACGTTGCCGTTGCTCAATACGCAGGATGGACTCTATACCAGCATCATTCGCGGTATTGACGAGTCTGGCGAGGCGGTAGAGCAAATTCGCATCATCGATTGTATTAACGAAGAGATTCCGGTGTATAAAGAGTTTGATCGCTATATGGCACTGGCTGAATCACCGGATATTAAGCTGATATTTTCTAATACCACTGAAGCGGGAATTGAGTTTATCGCTAGTGATAAGTTAAGCGATGCGCCGGCAGCCGCATTTCCTGCAAAATTAACACAATGGTTACATCATCGCTATCAACACTTTGCCGGTAGTAAAGAATCAGGGCTGATCATCATTCCTTGCGAGTTAATTGATTACAACGGCGACAAACTGAAAGAAATCGTATTGCAATATTGTCAGTTATGGCAATTGGACGAGGGCTTCATCAATTGGTTAGAAACCGCCAATCATTTTTGTTCAACCCTGGTGGATCGCATTGTGACAGGCTTCCCCAGAGACGAACATCAGTCTTTGCAGGAGCGCTTTGGTTATCTTGATAACTTTATGGTGACTGCGGAGTATTTTCACCTGTTTGTGATCCAGGGCCCAGAGGCGCTGAAGACCTTTCTAAAACTGGATGACAGCAGTCTCAATATCAAAGTTGTTGAAGATATTTATCCCTACAAACAACGCAAAGTGGCCATTTTAAATGGTGCCCATACAGCCTTGGTACCCCTGGCATATCTTGGGGGGCTGAACACTGTAGGCGAAACCATGGATGATGCGCTGTACGCGCGTTATGTTGAACAACTGATGTTCGAAGAAATCATCCCAACGCTGGATTTGCCTAAAGATGAATTGCAGGGTTTCGCCAATGATGTCATCAAGCGGTTTAAAAACCCCTTTATTCATCATCAACTGGTATCTATCGCGTTGAACAGCATGACCAAGTTCAACACCCGTCTTATGCCGCAATTACAAAAGTATGTTGCCCAGTCGGGTAAGGTACCAAAACTCATGGCTGCGGCGATTGCCGGCCAAATTTTGTTTTATCGCGGTGTGCGAGAGGGTGAACAAATTCCGTTATCAGATGGAGAAAAGTGGCTCAGCAGTTTTGCTCAATGGTGGCAAGGCTACGATGCTGAATCTCTTTCGGTGACTGAATTAGTCAAGCAGGTATTGTGCACAGAATGGCATTGGCAGCAGGACCTGTCTCAGGTGGCAGATTTACAACAGCAAGTCAGTGAACTGTTAACTCTGTTTTTACGCGATGGTGTCAGAAGCACTTTAACCACTCTGCTAGAGAGGGGGGAAGTATGAAAAAGTTTATTCGTTTACACGCACAAGACAATGTAATGGTGGCCCTGGCACCGTTGGCAAAAGGGGAGACTGTCGAGCTTGACGGTATCAGGGTAGAGCTGGTTGACGATGTTGAAAAAGGTCACAAAGTGGCGCTTCAGGATATTGCGCAGGGTGACAATGTTATTAAATATGGCGCGCCAATAGGGCATGCGCTAAATGCCATTGTCAAAGGCCAATGGGTACATACCGACCACATCAAAACCAATCTGAACGATGAATTGGAATACAGCTACGTACCTGATTTGCCAGATTTTGCCGCGCTGCAAGACGATTCGCCCGAGGTAAATATCTATCGTCGCGACAATGGCACAGTGGCAATCCGCAATGAACTTTGGGTGGTACCCACAGTGGGTTGTGTCAATGGCATGGCCACGCAAATGGTAAATCGCTTTATTCAGTCACATCCTGACATGGAAATTGATGGTGTGTTTGTGTTTCCGCACCAATTTGGCTGTTCGCAATTAGGTGATGATTTAGATACCACACGGGTGTTGCTGCAAAATATGGCCAGACACCCTAACGCTGGTGGCGTGTTGGTGGTAGGCCTGGGGTGTGAAAACAATCAGGTTGGAGCGTTTCGTTCCGGTGTCACTGAAGTTTCCAGCGACCGTCTGAAATTTTTGGTGACACAGCATGTGGAAGACGAAGTAGAAGCTGGCCTGGAGCTAATGGAAGAGTTATATCAAACCATGCGCCAGGACAAGCGCCAACCGGGGCGTTTATCAGAAGTGCGCTTTGGTCTGGAATGCGGTGGCAGTGATGGCTTATCCGGTATTACTGCTAACCCGTTATTGGGTGAGTTTTCTGATTACCTGATCGCTCGCGGTGGTACTACGGTGCTAACCGAAGTACCGGAAATGTTTGGTGCAGAAACCATCCTGATGTCCCGCTGCAAAGACGAAGCAACCTTTCACGACCTGGTGAATATGGTGAACGGCTTTAAACGTTATTACAAAGATCACAATCAGCCTATTTACGAGAACCCATCACCGGGCAATAAAAGTGGTGGCATCACCACACTGGAAGACAAATCTTTGGGCTGCACCCAAAAAGCGGGCCGAAGCAAAGTTCAGGCAGTCTTAGAATACGGTGAAATCATTAAAGAGCAGGGACTACATCTGCTCAATGCGCCGGGCAATGATGCCATTGCCACCAGTGCGCTGGCGGCCTGTGGATGTCACATGGTGTTGTTTACAACGGGCAGGGGAACTCCGTATGGTGGATTTGTGCCAACCTTAAAAATTGCCACCAATTCAGAACTGGCTAACAAGAAACCGCACTGGATTGATTTTGATGCTGGCAGGTTGATGTCGGACACCAGTATGCCGCAATTGTTAGATGAGTTTATTGATTTGCTGGTGGCGGCCTGTAACGGCGAGCCGGTGAAGAACGAGCGCAATCAAATTCGCGAAGTGGCCATCTGGAAAAAGGGAGTTACTTTGTAATGGCATTGGCAAAAATCGCCATACTGGGTGAGTGTATGGTGGAGATTTCTGGTCAGGTTATGGGCGCCATGCAGCAACGGTTTGGCGGCGACACCATGAATACTGCGGTTTATCTGAAGCAAGTGTCCAAAGACAGATTGCAAACCAGTTATGTTACCGCCATGGGCACCGATGTACTCAGTGATGTCATTGTGCGTCAATGGCAGCAATTTGGGGTGGATTGTCAGTTTGTGCTTCGGGATGAAACCCGTCAAGCGGGCTTGTATCTGATCCAGAATGATACCTATGGTGAACGCTCCTTTCAGTACTGGCGAGACAATGCCGCGGCGCGTTTTATTATGCAGCACAAAGATATCGACGCCATTTTCGAGACGTTGCGTGAATTTGATGCGTTGTATTTGTCGGGCATTAGCCTGGCGATATTACCGGAAACGGATCGCCAATTATTGCTGGATAAACTGGCTGAATTGCGCAAACAGGGCGTCAAACTGGTGTTTGACAGCAACTATCGTCCTCGTCTGTGGCAATCTGTAGCACAAACCCAGCGGGTGTATGAGCAAATGTACGCCTTGTGCGATCTGGCATTGTTGACCATCGATGATGAGCAACAGCTTTGGGCAGACTCTGATGCTGGTGCTTGCCTGGCACGATTGCAGAAGTATGACATCGCTGAGATCGTCATTAAAGATGGCAGCAATGGTTGTTATTACACCCACAATAATCAAACCCATCATCATCCTACAGAGCCTGTTAAGCAAGTGGTAGACACCACCGCTGCCGGGGACTCCTTCAATGCCGGGTATCTTGCCGGATGGCTGTTGCAGCAAGATCACGCAACCTGTGCCAACTGGGGTAACAAACTGGCTGGACAGGTAATCCAGGCCAAGGGCGCTATCGTGCCAGTTGATACCTCGTTTGTTGGACAGTAGTGGAGACGAGCAAAATGAGAAGGTTAGCACTACTGCTGTTTTGTGTTCTGAGCTTTCAGTGCCTGGCATTGGATAGCGATATTGGTGTTTTGCGGGTGGGAAAATTGGCACCTTATCAGACCATTCAGTCTGCCATTAATGCCAGTAGTATTTATCAGCGGGCTATCATATTGGTGGACGAAGGCCTGTATCAGGAAAAGCTGTTTATCAGCCGCAATCATTTGGCCATCATTGGCGTATCGGCACAAAAAACTATTATTAAACAAAGCATTCTGAGAAAGCACTGGCGCAGTAATCATGACAATGACTGGGGCGCGGCAGTGGTGAACATCAATGGCTCCGATATCAGTCTGATTAACCTGACCGTGGAAAACGACTATGGCCGTCAGCACAATACTTCTGAACATCAGTTTGCCGTCCGAGGGTTTGCCAATAGCGATCGCATTATCCTGAAGAATTGCCGTTTGATTGCCGATGGTGATGATACGCTGAGTTTGTGGAACAAAGACGGACGCTACTATCACGCCGATTGTTATTTTTCAGGTTATACCGACATGGTATGTCCCAGAGGCACCGCACTGATTGAACGTTCTGAATTCTTTAACCACGCCCAAACTGCCACACTTTGGCATGACGGCGAACTGAACCCGGATTATAAGCTGGTGGTCAGTGACAGTCAGTTTGACGGTGTTCAGGGGTTCTGGTTAGGGCGTCGTCATTATGATGCCCAGTTTTACCTGCTAGATTCCACCTTTAGTGAACGCATGGCAAACAAGCCCTTGTTTAAGAAGCGTTATCCTGAAGATCCGGATCGCGAACGCCCTAACTTGTACGGAGACCGTTACTTTTTTAGCGGCAATAGCTTTCCACAGGCGCTTCCATGGGCCAGCGACAATCTGCGCTTAACTGATTGGGTCCCGGCGCAATATCCCTCTTTGGAAGCCTGGGTTTTTAACAATACCTGGCTCCCCAGCGAAGCGTTACAAACGCTTCGTAACCACCTGACTGAAATATCAGACACAGGTCATATTTCCACTTTTTAACTCTTTTCTATTTTGGCGATAAATAATGAAATCATTTAAAACTCTTATGCAGGATCAATGCTTGTTACCAATTATCCAAGCTGACTCAGTTGATGACGGACTGGCGATTGCCGCTGCCATGCAACAGGCCGATATTCGTTTAGTGGAAGTTGTATTGAGAACTCCGGCGTCGTTGCAGGTGTTAAAGGCTATCAAGCAGCAATTACCGGATTTGATCGTCGGTGCGGGTACAGTGGTGGATGAGCAAAGCCTGAATGCGGCTTTAGAGGCGGGTTCTGACTTTATTGTTACCCCGGCAATTTCACCTGATTTTTTGAAAAAGCTAGCTGCCGTAGACGTACCTGTGTTGCCCGGTGTGTCTAACACCGGAGACATTTTAATGGCCCGTGAACATGGTTTTAAAGAACTCAAATTGTTCCCGGCAAACCTGTCTGGTGGTTATCAATTTATTAAAGCGCTTGGCAGTATTTTTCCTGATTTGGCTTTTTGCCCCACTGGCGGGGTAAGTGAAGCCAATAAAATGGACTACCTGCAATTGGATAATTGCTTTGCGGTGGGGGGCACCTGGATAGCGAAAAAGGAATGGGTAAGCGCTCGAGAGTTTGTAAAAATCACTGAATCTTGTCTTGCCGCAAATAAAAAAGCTGCATAGACCGCATTAAACAAAACGCCGGATAACCTTGTAATGAGTAAAGTGTCAATTGTTAGAAGTCATCAAAGAGAGTTGCTTGTTCGCGGAAGGGCAATTAGCTCACTTTGCAAAAGCATCATTCTGACTTGCTTGTGTTATTTGGCGATCCCTTCCTTGCTGGCAGCCACATTACCGCCTTTGGCTTTTCCTGAGGCTGAAGGCTTTGGCAAATATACGCAGGGCGGGCGAGGGGGCAAGGTCTTTGTGGTGAATACCCTAAGTGACAATCCTGACTCGCCTGAGCCGGGCAGTTTGCGCTATGCGGTAATCCAGAAAGAACCGCGAATTGTGGTATTTTCGGTTTCCGGTGTAATCCACCTGCAAGCGCCATTAGTGATCAAACATGATTACATCACACTTGCCGGGCAATCTTCGCCAGGCGGCATTGTGATCAGTGGTGCCGAAACGGAAATCAAAGCCAATCAGGTGATCATACGTTATCTGCGCTTTCGACCCGGAAGTACGCAATCGCAGGGAGATGCTCTGACGGCCCGACGCCATCGCGATATTATCATCGACCATTGCTCGCTGAGTTGGGCCAACGATGAAGTGGCCTCGTTTTACAACAATCAAAACTTCACGCTGCAATACAGCATTATTTCCGAGAGTCTGAATAATGCTGGTCACGCCAAAGGTGAACACGGATACGGTGGTATATGGGGCGGCAGCCACGCTAGTTTTGTGCACAATTTGATGGCTCATCACCACAGCCGCAACCCACGTATTAATGGCTACCGATTGGGAGCGCCTTATGCCCAAACTGAGGAACTGACCGATGTGCGCAACAACGTGTTTTACAACTGGGGTAGCCAAAGTGGCTACGGCGGGGAAGCCGGGCGTTTTAACCTGGTAAACAACTATTATTTGCCAGGACCTGCCAGTAAATCAAAGCGCTTCTTCCAACTGTGGGGAGAAGGTGACAGCCTGACCAGAGCCTTTATTCATGGCAATGTTATGCATGGCGAAACCCAGAAAAGTGGCAACAATTTGTTAGGTATTGAAATTAAAAACGCCAAAAAATTGGGTGCAGAACAGCGCCAGAAAATATTCCGACAAAGTCTGGTAAGTGAACCATTTTGGTTTATGCCAGAGTTTTTTGTTATGTCAGACGAGACTGCAAAACAAAGTTATCACCGCTTAATCGAACAATCCGAAATAGGGGCTAATCGCAACCGAAATGGCAATTTTATGGATTCGGTGGATCAGCGTTTGTTGCAGCAAATTACCACCCGACAAGTGGGAACCGGCAACGGCATTATCGATAGCGAACTTCAGGTTATTTCAAGCTGGCAAGCGTATCAGGCTGAGTTCACCCCTGCTGAAGCAAAAAAGTCGTTACCGTCATCAGAACAAATGCAACTTTGGCTGGATAAAATCGGCGCTTTTTAATCCTCGAAGCGCTTCCTTTTTTAGAGTCTTTTAAAAAACAACACCCATGATTTTACTGTTTGTTTTGCGGGAGATGTCTTCATATTTACTACCAATTAAAGCGTTTTTGTAAAACTTGAAAGTTGTTAATAAAGCTGCATTTATTGTTAACAATTGGTTGACAAATGACTTTTTTGTCTCTAAATTGCCACCGGTGGCATTAATGTTTTAGTTATAAATTCAATTACTGTCTAATTAATGCCGCATACAGTTTTGCCCTTATCCCTTAGCGATTATTTGCGGGATGTTGTGCTTTCTGTTTTTAGGAATCAAAACAAAGAGACTGGAGAAATTCCGCATGAAACGCTTTAAGTTGAATACAGTGCTCGTTGCTTTATTTGTTGCTATGCCATCGTTGGCACAGCAAGCCAGCAATGAGAGTGAGCAAGCCACCCAGCAGGAAACCGTCGTGACAAGCGAGGCTAAACAGGATCTGGAGATTATTCAGGTCAAAGGGGTAAAAGAGGCTGATTTAAAAGCTCGCGATCTGGAACGTCTTAAAAAAGGTTTTAGCTCAATTATTGCAACGGACGATTTAGGTAACTTTGTTGATCAGAATGTAGCAGAATCGTTGCGGCGATTGCCCGGGGTAACCTTGCAACGCAGCGAAGGAGAAGGCAAGTTTGTAACTGTACGTGGCCTTGGACCCGGATTCGTTTCGGTCAATATGAATGGTGCCGAAATGTCTGGTGTAGGTGACGACCGAAAAGTGGGTTTAGATGCCTTACCGGCGGATTTGCTGGGTACTATCGAAGTACTAAAAACCCTGACACCGGATCAAAACCTCAATTCCATTGGCGGTACTGTCAACGTAAAAGCGATTTCAGCCTTTGACCGGGGCAAAAATAATTTAAAGATTCGATTACAAGATTCCTATTCCGATTTGCGTGGCGAACATTCTCCAAAATTCAGTCTGGACGGTACACAGCTGTTCATGGATGAAAAAATTGGGATTGGCTACGCCATTTCCTATGAAGATCGTCAGACTCAGGTGGACGAAACGCGTCACCACAGTACAAATGAAATGAAGTACTATCAGGCGGATTTTGGCCTCGCTGACGACGAGATAAATGGCCCAGAAATTCTCGGACCGGCGCAGTTAGAGATGCGTCGTGAAATTGCCGACCGCACTCGCAAAGCCGCCTCTCTTAATTTGGAGTTTAAACCCACCGACAACGATTATTATTACATCAAAGGCACTCACACTCAGTTTGATGATGGTGACTTGGCCTTGCGTGAATTTTATGATTTTCAGGATGCCGGATCTGTCGGTAGTGGTGAGATCTTGTATGTGGACGAACAAAGCAAAGGGTTTATCCTGAGTGATATCGATGTGTTTCATCAGCACTTTATTCAGGAAAGCAGTAACGAAAGCCAGACTTTCAGTATTGGTGGCAGCAACAAATTTGGTGAAGGCTGGACACTGGATTACGAATTTGCCAATTCCAAATCCGAAGAAGACTCCCGAGGCGATCGCCGGGTGCAATTTCGCGAGCGAGACCTGATAGTTTATGGTCAGGGGTTAAAAGATAACATCAACGCCCAGGTATTAACGCCTGAGCAGGCCGCCCAAATGGCTGGCTTAACCTACGAAGAGGGTATGTTTGGCACGTCCGGCAGCGGCGATGCCAGCGATTTGTCAAACTGGGCATTTGATAACCTCTTTTTAGAAGGTGGCATACGCACAGATGATTTAAAAACCTACCAGCTGAATTTACAAAAAGACGTTTTTAACGAGTATATCAATTACTTCAAATTCGGTGGTTTAGTAACCCAGCGGGATCATATTCGCGACAAAGATCGCTGGAGCTTTGACCCATCTGCAGATGATTGTAATGGTGATCAGGCTTGTATCGATGCAGTTAATTCCAGTCTGGCGGATTACGCCAGCTCAATCCCGGCAGGTTCAACATTCCAATATCCTTTTGAGAGTACGCAAACGGTAGATGATATTGTTAATGTCACTCGTCAGACTGTCTCCGGTGCTACCAATAATGAAACCTCGGTAGAAAGCACCAAACAAGATTACACTATCACTGAAGATACTAAGGCTCTGTATGCGATGCTGGAAACGCCCATCGGTGAAGACGCCACTTTAATTACCGGGGTTCGTTGGGTGGAAACTGAGTTCTCATCCACGGGTTATTTGTCGTTGGAAAATGATGATTTTGAATTCAATGGAGCCGGGCAGGGCAGTTTAGACATCGCTATTCCCATGCCGGAATCTTCCATTAAATACAGTGAATTTTTCCCCAGTGCCCATCTACGCTACGAACCCACCGAGGATATCTTGGTCAGGGCGGCAGCCTGGACTAGTTTTACCCGTCCATCCTTTAAACAGGCGCGAGGTTTTGCCACTTTTGACAGTGATATTCAGTTGTGTCCGCCAAACAGCGACGACTGTGATGATGATCAGGGCAGTGCCAATGTGCAGCAATTACAGGATTATATTCTGGGACCGGACAATCGCCTTGATGTCGGGAACCCAAATTTAACGGCGATGACGTCCATTAACTACGATGCGTCCATCGGTTGGTATCCCGATGAAAACCTGTTTATGGAAGCGGCGATTTTCTACAAAGATATCGATAATTTTATTGTTGATGTGAACGGTCTGACAGCGTCAATTGCAGACTTGCCATTGACCTTGCCGGTTAATCAAATCACTGAATTTGTCATTCCTCAGGATCTGGTTTTAAACGAGATCAACATTACGCTAAACGGAGATAAAGCCACTGTATTTGGGTTGGAGTTAAGCTACAACCAGTACTTTGAAAATGGCTTCTTTGTACAATCCAATGCCACATTCCTGGACAGTGAAGCGACACTGGACAGCTCAATTCGACAGACCAAAGTGGCGCTGCCCGATCAGGCCGATACTACCTTTAACCTGACTATAGGTTGGGAGAATGACGTCTTTTCTGCCCGTGTCATTGGCAACTACCGCTCCGAGGTGTTGGAGCAGATAGGTTCCTGCCCGGCCAGCGTGGATATATCCAACGTCAAACAGTGCAAAGTCTGGGCTGACCAATATCAGGATGGCTATACCAACCTGGACATCAAGCTGAAGTACGACCTTACCAGCAATATCCAGGTTTACTTTGACGCCATCAATATTACTGAGTCTGAGGACTTGCGCTACTTCGAAGGTAATCAATACAGCGGTGGCAACATCCTGTATCAGAAAGAAGTGTATGGCCGCTCGTTTCAGTTAGGCACCACCATTAAGTTTTATTAATGCTTTTGGGCGGTTCTGTTAAGCACAGAATTAAATAAAAACGGGGTGTCGCAACTTGCTAATGCACCCCGGCACTCACGCAAAACCTTTTTAAGGAGAAATCATGAAACTCCGCAATGCAGTCTTAGTCGCTGGTAGTTTATTGGCAACCAGTTGTGGCTACGATGAAACCATCAATGTGAAAGAAGCACCGGCTCCCGCTTTAACAGGTGTTTTTGTGGACAGTCCGGTTCAGGGACTTAGCTACAATTCTGAGTCATTTCAAAATGGAAGCACCACCGCAAATGGTGAGTTTTCCTATTTCAGAGGTGACTTTATTACCTTTTCAATCGGTGAACTGACTTTTCCTGGTGTGCCTGCGTCCGCAGTGTTAACCCCTCTGGATATGTTCGGCACGGATAACGTGTTTAATCAACCAGTGGTAAACACCTTGCGGTTGTTGCAGGCGCTGGATACAGACGGCGATCCGAGCAATGGAATCCGCATCAGCGACAGCGCCGCTGATGCGGCAGAAATGCTGCTGCAAGATGGTCAAAGTGTGGCAGATTTCTTTAATCGTCCTGCCGAAGAGTTTGCAGCAGACGTGGAAGCCTGGTTGCCCGCAGCAGGTGGCGGCAGTGACACCCTGGTAGATTATGATGCTGCTATTTTGCATTTCGTAGAATACCTGGAAACTGAATACGGCACCTTATTGACCAATGCCTTTAACGCCGATTTGATTTCTGGAACTTTGTTTCATACATTTCTGGACGGCAATACACCTGTATTGGCATCCATTACCTTTACACCGTCTGGTAGTGATCCGTTAAGCGGCAGTTTTATTTATAGCTCAGACGAAGCTGATGTAGCGGGTGAATACAATTTTGATTTTGGTCGAAGAGCATTGACTTTAACTGCATCAGATGAAACGGTTTACCTGATCTCACGTTCTTTCAATACGGTTAATCAGGTTTATAGCCTGTGTTTTGAAGATGACAGTGCCGGTGCGCTAACATCCTTAGTTGCCGCTTGTGATGCCGCCGATGACGCTAAAGACAATCTGTTGGTGGTGTCTCAGGAACAGGCTGAAATTGAACTGGCGGCATTGGAAGAATTGGCGAACTCGGTTGAACCCGCATTGCTGGAAGAGTTTGATACCGATACCAGCACATTTTTCTCTTCTGGATACAAACGCCTGAGTGATGATCCTAATAGTGGACCGCTGTATTTTAAAACCGGTGGTAGCCCGCTACTGGATGCTGAACTGGGGCAATTAACCCTGGAGGGCGCACGCTTTACCATTGGTAATGCGGCTGCAGATCCCGGTCAGTCTACCAGTAGTTCCGATACTTTTGGCACAGGTATTTATAATATCAGCCGGGGTTTTACCATCAGTTTTGACGTGATTTCCCATAATGATGGCGGCAGCTTCAACATGTATGTTGACAACAACACCACCAGTCAGGGTAATTCGGTGCACGGCGCGGCTTCTAAATTTTATGGTCTGAGTATTAATGATGAAAACCTACCCCAGGGGCAACGATTCGTTTATACCTATGAACCAGGTACCGATGTTTCTGGTTTACCGGCTGATGATCCTGACGCCCGGATTTTAGATACCAGCGTTACCAATTCTTTCTTTCAACTACGCACCGACAGCAGTGGTCGTATTACCATTGATAATCTGAAGATTGAAACGGTTGCAGATGCGGTGGATGTTGAAATCCCGGAAGAGCCCGAAGAGCCGGAAGAACCTACAGAACCAGAGCAGCCGGAAATTCCAAACAGCAATTTACCGCTAAACTACGATTTTGTGGGTGTGACCGCGGATATCTTTTCTGAGGAATTCGACTCTCTGACCAATGCTCAGGGTGAAACCTTACCTATGTACACCCGCACTGGCGGCTCAGTGACAGTGGTTGAAGATGGATTACAGATTGACTCCGGACGTTTTACCATAGGTAACAGTACACCGGATATTGAAACCAGTGCAGAAGATCAAACCACTTCGGGGGTACTGGATTTAAGTCGCCCTTACAAAGTGGTGATGGATATTGTTTATGTCAGTGATCCGGAAGGAAACAATAACTTCCAGATTTATGTAGACAACAACACCAGCAGCAGCGGCAAGTCTATTCATGGCAGTGCCTCCAAATTTTACAGTGAGCTGATCAATACGCTTGAGCCTGGCACTACACTGGAAGTGGAAGGCTTATTGGCAACCCAAAACTCCTTCTTACAACTACGCACTGAAAGCGGTGGTGTGGTGATTATCAATAATCTGCGCATTGAATATATTGATGCTTTAGTTCTGGCAGACGAAGATTTTGAAACTTCTACCGAGTTATTCTTCACACCTGAATACAAGTCTATTCCGGATGATGCCAGTACCGCACTTTACTCTGTTACAGGCGGTGGTAGTGGTTTAACTATCACTGATGGACAATTGAGTATCAGCAGTGCCAGATTCAGTTGGGGTAATCGCACACCAGACACCGAAACGTCTGCAGATGATACCAGCACAACCGGTATCTATGACCTGAGTCGTCCGTACAAGGTGAGCTTTGACTTGATCAGCGCTGACGATCCAGATGGAGACAATCATTTCCAACTGTATGTGGACAATAATACCAGTAGCAGTGGTAAATCCATTCACGGATCAGCGTCTAAGTTCTATCAGATCCTGATCAATGAGATGCCAGTGGGCGAAAGAATTGTGATTGAAGGTTTGCAAGCTACGGCTTCATCCTTCCTGCAACTGCGCACGGAAAGCGGCGGCACTGTGGTGATTGATAACCTGGCTATTGAGTATGAACCGCTGGAAACCGGCCCGTCGATCTTTTCCTGTGAAGATGAACCAACGCTGTATTTCTGTGATGATTTTGCTCAGGGTGATTTGTCTAACTGGGAATTGTTAGCCACTGCTGATAACACCGATGGTGCAGTGGGCCAATGGGATACAGTCGAAGATGAAAACAATTCCGTATTGCGCTATACCGCAGGCAGTGCCGGTGGAGAAATTATCCGCCTGACGGACGCTGCAATGGCATCGATACCGGATACCGCTGATTATTTTATCGAAGCGCGCATTCGCCCCAGACAAAACAGCACCACGGCGAACAAACAACTGTATCTGCTAGGACGCTACGACAGCGAAGGTAACTGGTATGGTGGCGGTTTAAATCTGCAGAATTCTACAAGCAGTACCCGCGCTGAAGTGGCCATCAGCACTGATGGCTCCATCAGCCGTCCGGTGCAGGCGTCTACGCCGCTTATCCTGGGTACAAAGGATGGTACTGACGGTGTGTGGTATCGCGTTCGCTTTGACCTGCAAGGTGATCTGTTAACCGTGTATTTAGACGGTGAAGAAATGGGCTCTGTGGCTGACAGCAGTTACACTGCGAAAGGCTTGATTGGTATGTTTACCAACAACCGTTCCTTTGAAATTGACGATTTCAAAGTCGGCGATCCCACTGTTAAGCCGGTTCAACTGACGCTGGACTACAAGTCACCAGAATGGCAAACCACTACCACCAGCGATCCTCTGTATGTTTATGTAACCGCAGTACAAAATGACGGTGTCACCGAAGACAGCTTTAGCGCAACCTCATCTGACAGTGCCGTGGTCAGTGTCACTATTGATGCCAGCAATGTTATTTTAACGCCGGTTGGTGCCGGTACGGCCACAGTGACCTTTGTTAGTGGTTCTGATGATAGTTTGCGTAAAACCATTGATGTCAGCGTTGAAGAAGGCTTTGTTATGCCAAATTCAGAATATGGTGATATCAGCAGCCGTGTATCCCCGGTTATCAACGCACAAAACGCGTATATTGATACCAGCCTGAGCATTACCTTCGACAGCCCACCAACTCTGGGTGAGGTAGGCGAAGTCAGGGTTTATGCTGCCAGTGATAACAGTATTGTTGATGTGATTTCCGTTGGTGGCGAAATTGATAACATCGGCTATCAGGGGCAGGATCGCGTACGCCGCGTTAACTATCGTCCGTTGGCGATAAACGGCAACACCTTAACCGTTAAACTACACACAGCCGCACTGGATTACGACAGTGACTATTATGTGGCTATCGGTGAAGGCGTGGTTACCGGAACCACCTTGAACGGTGTTGATTTCACCGGATTGGGCGCCAATGCTGGCTGGCAATTCAGCACCAAAGAAATTGCGCCTGCCGGTACCGATATTACCGTGGATGATGACGGTAACGCAGACTTCAGAACTGTACAGGGTGCACTGAACTACGTTATGCAACATGTAGGCAGAGATGACGCTGCCACCATTACCATTAAATCCGGGCAATACAATGAACTTCTGTACCTGCGCAACAAAAACAATCTAACCATTCAGGGGGAAGATCGCGCAGCCAGCCTGGTGTATTACGACAACTATGAGTCCTTTAATGGCGGCACAGGTGGCAGCGAGCCACTGAGCACTGGCACGCCAGGTGGAGGCCGTAGTGTCTTCTTAGTGGAAGGTTCCGACAACCTGTTGCTCAACAACTTTACCCTGAAAAACAGCCATATTCGGGATAACGTCAACTCTAATCAGGCGGAAACCATATATTTCAACAGTGCAGGTCGTCTTACTGCCAACAACATGAACTTCTACAGTGAGCAAGACACGCTGCTGTTAAAAGGTTATGCCTGGTTCTACAACTCCCTGGTGGCAGGTAATGTGGACTTTATCTGGGGTTATGCCACAGCTGCATTATTTGAAAAAAGTGAGATCCGCAGCATTGGTGATTCTAAATACGGTGCCGATGAGGCTAGCCCAGGTGGCTATGTATTGCAGGCTCGCGTGCAAAATGCTGATGATCCGGGTTTTGTGTTCCTGAACAGTGAATTTACCTCTGGCCCTGGTCCATTAGGTAACCTGGTGTTAGATGATTCTACTTACATCGCGCGCAGTGGCGGTAACAGCAACTACTTTGATAACGTGACCCTGATCAACAATAAGTTTGGGCCACACATTGCTGGTGTGGGCTGGGCCTACAATGGTATTAATGGTCAACCAGCACCGAATCCGGACCCTGCCACAGCTAATGCCGGCTGGCGTGAGTATGGCAGTATGGATTTAGAGGGTAACCCATTAGATCTCTCTGCCCGTGCTGGTGGCTACATGCTGACTCAGGACGAAGCGCTTGCCTACAGCACCCGGGCTGCGGTATTTGCTGGTTACGACAGCGGCGCAGGCTGGACGCCTTCTGCGGTGGAAGCCCCAACGATTGAAGAAGACCTGACAGACCTGGGCTTCGCAGGTTATAACTTCGAGGTAACAGGTGGTGCCGGTGGTACTGTGGTTACCGTAGATAACGGCCTGTCTTTAATCAATGCGCTGGATACTGCCAGTGCCGCCAATGTACCGGTGACGATCTATGTAGATGGCACTATCACTGACGCCAACAGCGGTGGCTCGGGTCGTTCTATCGAAATCAAAGATATGGATAACGTTTCAATTATCGGTGTGGCTGACAGAGGAGAGTTTGATGGCATTGGCATTTCCATCCGTCGTGCCAACAACATCATTATTCAGAACCTGAAAATTCATCATGTGTTAACCGGCGGCAAAGATGCCATTTCCATTGAAGGCGATGACGATGGCTCCACCACCAGTCGTATCTGGATTGATCACAACGAGTTATACAGCACCCTGGATGTTGATAAGGACTATTACGATGGTCTGATCGACAGCAAATCAGGTGCGCGCTATATCACCATTTCTTACAACTACCTGCACGATCACTGGAAAGGTTCGTTGCATGGTCATACGGATAACGACACCAGTAACACTGAGCGTTTTATTACCTTCCATCACAATCGCTTCGAGAATATTGAGTCGCGTTTACCTCTGTTCAGATTTGGTTATGGTCATTTGTACAACAACTATTATAACAACATCTCTTCATCCGGTATGAACTCGCGCATGGGGGCGGAATTACAGATACAAAATAACGTGTTTGAAAATACCAAAAACCCCATTGTTTCCTTCTATTCAGAGCAAATTGGTTATTGGAATACCTCTGGCAACCTGTTTGGAGATGGCGTTACCTGGTCGACACCAGCTGATGGCGACGTGAGTGCTGGACCTGATGCCGAACCAACCAGTAGTTATGAAGTGCCTTACGATTATCAGTTGGACCCTGCTGATGTGGTGAAGAACAAGGTAATTAACAATGCGGGTGTTGGTAAAATCGACCAGTCTGGCCTGGAAATCCCGGCAATAGAGCAGGGCGGTGGTGAAGGCAACGGTGAAGCGACTGACGTTAGCCTGCCGTTTGCTGAGGACTTTAGTGCGGCAGATAAAGACAGCTTTTTCAGCTCCGACTATAAATCATTACCGGAAGACAGCAGCGCACCGCTGTATAACGTTACCGGTGGTGGCAGCGGCATAGTGCTGGAAAATGGCGAGATCTCGCTCACCAGTGCGCGCTTTACCCTGGGCGAAAGCAACCCGGGTACCGACACTTCTGCTGATGACACGTCAGTAAGCGGTGTCTTTGATTTAAGCCAGCCCTATCGAATAGTGGTGGATGTTGTCAGTACTTCTGATCCGGATGCCGACAACAACTTCCAGATCTATGTGGACAACAACACCAGTAGCAGCAGTAAGTCCCATCTGGGCGGCAGTTCAAAATTTTTCCAGACACTAATTACCGAATTAAGTCTGGGAACCCTAACAGTGGAAGGACCTGTAGCAACAGAGAGTTCCTTTATTCAGCTGCGCACAGAGAGTGGAGGTACAGTGGTACTGGACAATCTGCGCATCGAATATCTGGATTAATCTTCACTAAATGTAATTTATCAAACCACCTGTTTTGGCAGGTGGTTTGTGTTTTTACGTCTAAGTCAGAATCATTAGTTTGAATTACATTGCGCAATAGGAATCGATTTTTTCGCAAAGCAACTACCAGGTAACATAAATCTTAATAAATATGCAAATGCGAACAATTATCAATTGAATTATTTGTTTCTCTATTTATAATGAAGGCGTTTACACAAACACACGCAATTAATAGAGAACAGAATGACTAAAAAGCACCTTTTCGCATTGTCGCCTATCATGTTGGCGTTCAGCATTAACGCGCAAACAACCGAATCATCTCAGCAACAGACTGCTGCCGAAGCAGATAAAAGCATTGAGCGTATCCGCATTGTTGAAAGTCGAATTCAACGTATCAGCTCTGGTGCTACAGGTTTGGGATTAGACAGCTTTGATACCCCGCAGTCTTTGTCGATCTTAGAAGGGGAAACGATTTCTGATTACAACCTCACCGACATCAACAGCCTGTTTAAAAACGTCACCGGCATCAATGTTGATTCCACAGAAACTGATCGCACCTACTTCAACGCCAGAGGGTTTGACATCACCAGTATGCATGTGGATGGTGCCGGTATTCCCTTTGGTGACATTTTTGTTGGTGACCTTGATACCGCCATGTATGAAAAAGTGGAGTTCATCCGCGGTTCCAATGGTCTTATCACCGGATTGGGTAATCCTTCAGGCACGGTCAACTACGTCAGAAAGCGTCCGGGTAATGACACCAAAGCCAGTATTGATTTGACCATAGGGCGCTGGTCGAACATGCGCGCCGTAGCTGATGTATCAACGCCGCTTACTGATTCAGGCACCTGGGCTGCGCGTGCCGTGGTAGTGCATCAGGACAAAGAAAGCTGGCTCAATCACTATGAAAACAATCGCTCTGTTTTTTACGGGGTAGTAGACGGCCAGTTAAATGACGATGTCACTCTAACCTTTGGTTACTCGCATCAAGACAACAACAGCAATGGTGTTACCTGGGGTGCCATTCCGCTAATTTATTCCGACGGTTCACAAATTGATTTTTCTGTAGATACCACCACAGCGATGGACTGGACTTATTGGGATACCTTAAACAAAACCGCGTTTGCTGAATTGAGCTGGTACATCACAGACGATTTGCAATACACCAGTAAGATTAACCACATCAGGTACGAAGATCAGTCTGAGCTATTTTATACCTATTACAATGTGGGGCTGGATCCCGACACCGGTTTGGGTATGCAGGGTTACCCAGGCAAGTTTACTTCAGATGAAACTACGCGGATTTGGGATAACAATCTGCAAGGTAGTTTTATGGCATGGGGGCTGGAGCATACCTTTAATTTGGGGATCAGTCTGGCCGATGCTGAAACCAGCGACATGGATTTTGCTGCTCTGACGGGATTTGAACCTATGCCAGCTTTACCTGGCTGGACTGGCTCAGAGATCGCCAGACCACAATGGGACCAGCCCTACGAAGCAGGTTTTACCGACATTTCTTTGAATCGCTTCTACGGCGCGATGCAACTGGCTGTTACCGAAGCCTTTGAATTAGTTTTGGGCGCCAGCTTTGTGGATTACGAAAATGAAGGCGAGTCATGGGGCGCTTCTACTTCTACAACTGAAGATGGTAGCAGTCCTTATCTGGGCTTCACCTGGGAAGTGATGGATGGCCTGAATCTATATGGTAGTTACAGCGATATTTATCAACCTCAGTATTACCTGAACGAAGATTTGCAGCCACTTGGCTCTGCAGAAGGGCGCAGCTATGAAATGGGGCTGAAAAAGCGTTTCGATAACAACTTCCTGGTAAGTTTAGCCATATTCAGAACTGAGCAGGAAAATCTGTATGAATTCCTGGAATACGGCGATGGCGACGGGGTCGATGATGACGATTATTCCGATGACTTCACCTACGCTCTATATCGCGGTGTGACTGTGGATTCTAATGGGGTTGAACTGGAATTTTCCGGTAAGTTAAACAAAGAGTGGACCTTACAGGGGGGCTTTACTGCATTGACCATGGACGATGAAAATGGCGATGAAGCCAGAACCTTTATCCCGCGCAGAACCCTAAAGCTACTGGCAGATTACTCGCCTGAGTGGCAAGAAAATCTGCGGGCCGGTATTTCCGTTCGTTGGCAAAGTGAGATCTATAACGATGTTGCGTTTGGTCGCATTACTCAAGATAGCTACGGGCTTATCGGAGGCTATGTGCAGTATCAGTTTAATGAGCAGGTAGCGGTGTCTCTGAATCTGGAAAATATTACCGACGAAAAATACATTAACTCCGTCCGTACGGAACAAGGATTCTATGGTTCACCGGCGAATTACAGTCTGACTTTGCGTTGGGATTATTAATCGCTATTCATGTAAAGGGTTCGGTAGGCAGTGCTTAGGGTTTTTACGGGTCTCCTTGAGCACTGAATGTCTCGCTCTGGTTTAAGTTGCCAAGTTCCAGCTTAATCCGGAGCGAGACCCGCCGAATATATCTATACCCAAATCACCTCAAGATACTAGCTTTCAGCGTGAGATAAAAAACGTTTAGACAAGTAAAAATGACGTAGGCATGGTTGCTCTCACGTCAAGTCATTTTAATGCAGTATAAACGTTTTTTAGCCACGCCCTTCGGGAGCAACACAGCACTTCCATTACTGTGTTGCATGTGTTTGAAAGGTAGCCGACATTCCTTCTCACATGCGCCTTGTACTGAAAGCGCTGTGATAGCTCTGAAACAGTATCTTGAGGTGGTTTGGGTATATCATCTACAAGCTTAACCATTAGATAATAAGTAAGTTAATAAAAATAATGATTCTCATTATGGTTTTTATTTTGTCTGCAATCTTGTAGACTGAGAGCAACATAATAAGGTCTTAAAGTTTACAGTGGTTCGGCTATTTATCTCGCTAAACCACCTAAGGAAGCTATTTTGAGCACAACATCTAAATCTTTTCTTGCGAATGGACGCTTCTGGTTGACCGGTCCGGCAACACTGGTGGTGTCTTTGTTATTCATGCTGGCGATGGCTGCCTGGTTTCCGGCTGGAGCGGGGCAGGTAAACAACATCATAATGCCGCTGGTTATGTTTCCGCTTATTTGGGCGGTTTTGTTTTTCTATACCTATCTCACCGACCAGTTAGCTAAAGCCGCCTGGATTATGTTGGCCCTTTTCTTGGTTAACAGTGTGATCCTTGCTCTGCAATTTTGGGGATAAAAATGACAACACCTAACACTGAAATTCGCTCTAAAGCGAAGTCTTTGCTCAGTTTACATTCCTGGTCAGGCATTGCTTTGGGGATGCTGCTCTATGCGGTGATATTTACCGGTACTGTGGCGGTAGTCTCTGACGAAATAGGAGAGTGGTCCAACAGTAATCACCACATCAATCTGATGTTAAGTAGCGACCTGGATGGCACCATAAAACGGTTAACGGAACAGACTCCTGCAGAGTATCACGAAGAAATTTCTATTTATGAAAACCATCGCCAACAGCTAGTGTATTTCTTTCATACCCATCGCCAAAACCCTGTCGGTGAAATGGATGAGTATGGCGTTCAGTACATTGTGGATCCGCAAGGTGAAGTGGTATTGCAGCAAGAAGGCTTTAGCACAGAACTTTACGCTCAGGATGACAGCAATGCTTTGAGCCGGTTTTTAGTTGCCATTCATACCGAACTTCACATTCCTTCCCCCTGGGGATTGATACTGACCGGTATTCTGGGACTGGCTATGCTGATTGCGGCTGTGTCTGGCTTTATGATGCATCGTCATTTATTTACCGATATGTTTGCCATCCGCAAGCAGCGCGATGGCAAAGCCTTAAAGCGCGATTCACACACTGTAGCCGGTACCTGGAGTATTCCGTTTGCGATATTACTGGCCTTTACCGGTAGCTTCTTTAGTTTTGCTACCGCTTTTGGCTTACCAGCCATGGCTGTGGTGGCCTTTGGCGGTGATCAGGAAGCTATGATGCATACCCTGGTGGGCGAACAGCAGGAAAAAAGTGAAGCGGCGTTAGCTTCTGCCAATATTAATACTATGGTGGCTGACTCCGCTCAGCGGGAGTCCATCGCACCTATTTTTGTTGTGGCATCTCACTGGGGAACCGAATCCGCCAGCTTGCTTACTTTTTTTATGCCCAATGAAGGTGGGGTAGGGTTCGAGCAACTGGTATACAACGGCACCAATGGAGAATTTGAAGAGTACAAGCCACAGGTTGGTACGGTACCCTCTGCGGGCAGCGCCATTATGTCACTGATTTACCCCATTCATTTTGGCACTTTTGCAGGCCTGATATCCAAAATCATCTGGATAAGTCTGGGCGTCGCTTCTTGTTACGTTACAATCACCGGGTTGCAGCTCTACGCCTTTCGCAATGAAAAGTCTGAGACAGATTGGCGCTGGTTCAGCCGCTTTTGTGTCTGGGGCTTTTACGGGCTTCCTTTGTGTTCATTAAGCAGTGCTGTTGGCTTCTTTATCAGTGGTGGCCTGGCTCTAAATCAGAGTTTCTGGACTCCGCTATCCTTTGTTATTGCCGCCGGTGTTATCACTCTTGCAACCCTGTTGATTAAAAAACTGAATGTCCTGAAAAATTGGTTACTGGCTGCCAATGGCTTGTTTTGCTTGCTTTTACCGGTACTGCGCTTTGCCACCTCTGATGTGGGCTGGATTCAGGCAGTACAAAACGACATGATTGCGGTGTTGTTTGTTGATCTGGCTATGCTGGCCTGCGCCGCATGGTGTGTAGTGGGCTTATATAGGGCAAAGCGCACAGACAAGCGCCAGATGGAAAAACAGCAATCGCAAGATATGCAGGTAAATGAACAGCAAGAGGCAATGTCATGAATCACCTGATACACACTTTGCCCTTTATTCTGTTCGCAGTGCTGATTGTAATGCTATTGGCTCATTCAGATCCGAGACGCAGACAGCTGTTTGAAAAATCAGATGCTAAACGTGTCGTTAATCTGCAGGTGCCGATCAAAGCCAGAAAATGGTTAGCCTGGAGTCTGGTGCTCCCCTTGATAGCATTGATATTGATGGCCAACTACGCCGGTATTTTGATGTATGCTGGCGCCTTAACAGTAATAGGTTGGCTGGTAAGTGAGCTACCAGCCTCGGTGGTATAAAGATTCACCGAAATTTAAACTTAACAACCAGGGCTATTTAGCCCTGGTTTGCGTAAGGCTCTAATAATCACTAGCGGCAATCAATAAAAAGGTCTAAAATTGGCTCTTATTTTGATGCTTTATTGGTGTGATTATGAGACAGGTTCTGGCTGATTGTTCAGCAAGTATTTCAGAGTTAAAGAAAAATCCAACCGCTTTGTTGAATGAAGCTGATGGTTCGCCGATCGCCATTTTGAATCACAATAAACCTGCAGCTTATCTTGTTCCGGCGGAAACTTACGAGTTATTGATGGATATGCTCGATGACTACGAGCTGGCAAAACTGGTTGAAAGCCGTCGTGGAGATTTATCAGAAGCGGTAGAAGTCAATATCGATGACTTATAAGCTATCGATGACTTATAAGCTAAAGTTCTTACCCGTAGCACAAAAAGAATGGAGTAAACTTGCTCCACCGATTCAAAGTCAATTCAAAAAGAAATTGAAAGAGCGACTGGAAAATCCTCATGTGCCATCTGCAAAGATTCGTGGTTATGATTCAGTCTACAAGATAAAGCTTCGAACAGCCGGGTATCGATTAGCATACGAGGTTATTGATGATGAAATCACTGTCTACGTAATAGCTATCGGTAAAAGAGATAAAGAAGCTGTGTATAAAAAGTTGGCATCCAGGTTCACATAACACTTAGCTTGGCTCAGTTCAATCAAACACATTTCTCAAAGCTGCTAGTATTGCAGGAACAACAGCCTGTCGCTCAGAAATCGGATGATGGAATCTGTTGATGGAGTCAGATTGAGTGCTCAGTACTTTGATTGCGCTTCTTCAAAGGGGCGCTCACCTTCACCCTCATTTAGCCCTGACGCGAGACAATATAAGCCTAATTCGCAGAACCATTGTAGATTGTGGCGTCTTTAGTCCAACGAATATGCTAAAAGCCAGCAACGCTGTCTGACTGGCCGATTTTTGCTCCTGCAAAATCGGCATTCACTACATCCATGTAGCTCAAGTCAGACTTACAAATATATCCCTATTGCCTATCTTCAGGTTTTTTCTGCTTTTTCGGCTTATCTCGCGAAAGGGCGAGATTTTTCCGGGCTTCGAACAGAACAGCGATGCATTATTTAACCAATTTAAAGTGGGTGTCATGTTAAGGTTAGTGTCATGTTAATGTTTTGTAGGTTGAACTTCAGTTCGACAAAGCAAACTGAAGCAAGCACCGTTTTCCGAAAGGCCAATTTTGCAGAGAACAATAACCGGCCAGTTTGGCATAACAATCCAAATCAACTACCGTTGTCCGACTGAAGTCGAACCAACATAAGTTGCCAGAGACAACGTCCATGTTGCCCATCTTCAGGTTTTTTCTGCTCTTTCGGCTTATCTCGCGAAAGGGCGAGATTTTTCCGGGCTTCGAACAGAACAGCGATTGTTAATTAAACAATATTATAACCAGACCACTGAATATCTGGCCTTCAGAAGCGCGGTGGTTTAACATCTTAATTAAGCATATAAATCAAGTTTGCGGAGAGGTGTCTTCGCGTCTTTAACTAAAAGAGTATATTTCAGGGACGACCAGACGTTGGATGCACTTAAATTTAATGATTTCCTCCACCCCAGACCTAAACCCACTGGAATTGATGTTTTATGCAAATTACAGCACTTTGCAATAATTACCTACGCGGTGGATCCTTCAAGATTTGCCGGGCTTTTTCCAGAGCGTTTTGAACTAGATACATTAAAAATTAATGGTGAGGAAAAAGCCTTAATATCTGTAGTTCCGTTTATTGATGTTGATTTTACATCTGCTGCATACCCATTCCCCAAATTCACAATGGGACAAACCAATTATCGGATCTACATTATTGACAAAAATACAAATGAGCGGTGTGTATGGTTCTTGGGTACTACATTGGATTCATGGACTCTTGCAGTGCCAAGGTTTGTTTGGAATCTTCCCTGGTACTCTGGCGATGTTAATTTCGATTGCGATTTTGATGCATCAGAATATATATACAAAAAGTACAAAATGACGACAGAAGCAAATTGGGCGCCAGCGCAAGTTGAATTGACACAGCAAAAAGGTTGTAAATTGGAGCTCCCTGGCTTTCCAGATACAGAAACTGGGCTCGTTTACTTAACGCATCCGTTAGCAGGTTTTTATTATCGAAGAGATGGAAAATTGGGGACCTATAGAGTGTGGCACAAGCAATTAAAAGTATCCCCAGCAAAAATTAAATCAGCTAATTTTGCCTTGTTGTCTCGATTGGGTTTAGTTACAGAAGAAGAACAACAAAGTGCTCATAGTGTTCTTGTAGAACCAATTAACGAGTTTACTATATACCTACCGCCTAAAGTGTTATAACGCAAATATGAAGAACAGCGAAAAATATACAATAATTTAGAAAATTAACAGCTATAAAATCAACGTTATTCTTTATCGTATACTTGCCTAAAACGCCGTCATCACCTGGGTCAGAATCTCTCTTAAATCTTTTGGTGGTCGTTGCTTTACTAGTTTGTCGCAAGCGACGTTGAGGGATTTTTTCAGGTCGCTTTCCATGTTGCTCACCATCTTCTGAAAATCCTGAGAGGACAGGGAGAGGGCGCTGCGATTGGCGTGGTTAAGGTTGCAAACCTGTTTGTGGAAATATAAAAAGCGGCCAAGGATAACGTAGGGGAAGTTAGCGTTTTTCATGGGGCCATAGGATGCATTCCATCCGCCTGTTTTTAAGCCTTTTATTTTCATATTGGCGATTTTATTGGGGAATATCGCTGCGCCAACGGCACCGACAGCGCCACCGCCCAGCGCACCTAACATCAACGAGCTTCCACCTGTCACTATGTCCAAAGTGGCGCCACCCATGGCACCGGTTAGTGCTGTGGCTGCTATCAATTGTTGCTTGTTCAAACCCCAAAGGTACCATTGTTCTACCTCAAACAGATTGGGTGGAAAGATTAGCTCATCGCCGGACAGTGCGGTGTTTTGGTGTTGGTATACAGATAACACCTGGTTGAAGGCTTCCTGCTCACGCTGTTTTATCCATTGCTCAAATTGCAGTTTCAGTGGTTGCGACAGGGTGTTGGCTTGCGATTTAGACAAGACTTTTTGTGCCACGCTATAGCTGCACACGTCCCGCAATAATTGCTCCAGAATACTGGCACTATGCAGTAATTGGTTTTGTCGTCTGGTTTGCAGATCCTTGCTAATGTTATTCAGTTGCTCTTGCCACTTTTCATTCAGGTGGGCAAAGGTTCTGAATAGCGCATTTTGCTTGTCAAATTCCACCGTCATAGGGTTGAATACTTTTACGGAGTTAAAGTATTGGCCCAGTGCGTTTTGCCATTGTTCGATATACATCTCATTTTCGATGGGATTGATCAGCGCCATTCTGGGCTGACCGCTCCATCTTAATATTTCCATCTCGAATTCGTATTCCGGGCCATAGGGTCTTGAGCCGTCTACCACGTAGATGATGGCGGAGCCCGCTACTATTGGCGTGAGTAATCGCACCTCATCGGGAAACGCCTGTTGGCATTCCGGGGAATCTACAAATCTGGCCACCGTATTTGCTCTGTCGCTGGCATCTTTGACATGACTTTCCAGCCATTTAAGGGCCTTGAATGGGCGCTGGAATCCCGGTGTGTCCACCAACACCAGTTTGCCACTGGGCATATTGATTTCGTAGCGATCTGCGTGCTCGGTTGTACCACTGCGCTGACTGATGGCAACCTGGTCGGTTTGGGCCAGGGTAGCAACGATACTGGATTTACCTTTGTTGGGATGCCCAACTACGGTGAATGTCGGTATTGATAGGTTACTCATGAGTGTAAATCTCCGACATAAAGTGTCCACTGCGACGTTGTTGCCACAAACCGCTGCCACTCATCAAGGTGTTGTTGCTTTGGTGCTGCGATGGCATCACGTTGTAGTTCTACCGGGCAAATCAAGCCCTGCTTATCGTCAATATAGTCTTTTAACTCCTGAAGTGGCGGCTCCCAGGCTTTAACTAAAATGACTAGTTTGGAATCGGCTTCGTTGTGACTTGCTGCTTCATCCGCCAGTGGCCCTGCGTTAATCATGGGCTGTGCTTTAAGATTAGGTGGTAACTGATTGAGTATCGCTTCAGGAAAACCAGCCCAATTTACCAAAAGAAATTCTTTGGGGAGCGATGTGGTTGAGGATGATGACGATACTTCGTTATTTACAGAGCTATTAAAATTCGGCTGTGTTTGTTTCTTCTTTAACGTTCTTAGAATTCGCAAACGCAGGTAACCCATCAGGCATACCCTCAGAGAAAGGGCGTAGAAAAGCTGACAAGCCATAATAAATGGCCACCAGTTTGAGAAGGGCATAACTTCTCCGGTATGAAGGGTTAGCCTTGAGTCTTGAGATGCGGCCAATAGCTCCATGCTTGGTTGTGCCGCTTGCCAGAAGTACCAGGGCAACGCGATGATTTTTAATATCGGGAGCAGGACTTCCGGTGTCAGCAGTGTGCTGCGCCATACAAAGTGCATGTCAGTGAAGACCAACAGCAACAGCAAGGCCAGAATGCTTCCGGTTGCCAAACCGACGCCAGCATATTGTCCGTGGTACAAGACAATTAGCCGTTTAACTTTTTCATCGTAACCCACCGGTGAATTGCCCAAGAGAAACACAAATCGAGACTTTAATTGTTCAATGATATGAGGCTCTTTGGTGGTTAGCGGCAAAATTGAGAGCAGTGCACCCAACACAGGTATTGCTACGAAAAGCCCCAGTAAGATTAAAATGTTAACCTGGCCGTATTGATCGCCGGCGAGCAAGAATACACTACACAGGAAGCCCAGTGCAGTGCCGGCAACAAGGGCAGTATGCTGAGTGTCAAAGGATGGTTTTGTGATTGTTTGCAATGGTTATCCTGTTGATATCACACGCTTATTGAGCTGGCGGTGTCTTGACTGGCACACGCCCTTTTAAGCTTTCATATTCGACATTATCTTATCGCTTTTTTCTATTTATATCTCTAATGAATACCTGCCACACTCAATTCTAATAAGTTTTTTGTAAGTAGATTTCTGGAAGGCCTACATCATAGAACGCTCTGGATATTTGTTCTGATAGAGTCCTGGTATTCGTCTCACTTAACCGTACTAATGTATCGATGATCTATTTAGCGCGACGATATCAGGGCACCGATTCTGAATTCTTGCTGCGGATACACTATTTAATACAAGTCCGAACAGTTAATGTTGTTTGAGTTGTGCTGCAATTTTTTTGACACTTTTCACGTCAAAAAAATGACAAATAGGAATACAAATGAATATCTTTGGAGTATTTTTAACGATACTCTGTATAAATTGTTAATAATCCATTTACACATTAAAAAATCTAATTCAAAAATGGAATTATTCTCATTTGTCAAATAGCAACCAAAGATTAAAATGTGCGCGTTTTTTGTTCTGTACCCCACATATAAATTTAAGAGGTTGTTATGTTAAAGTCTGTTTTGGCTACTGTTGTTTTCGCTGCTGTTGCTCACACTGCATCTGCTGTTGAGTTCGTAAATGTTGATAGCTCTAAGTTCACTGAACTGTGCATTGTTGCTGTTCAAAACGGTGAAACTGTTAAAGGTCGCGACGCTAACGTTCAGTGTAACGGCATGCCTATCAATGACTTCGTTGCTAAATACAACAACGCTAAAGAAGAGACTGCTACTGTTATCGCATTTGAAAATGTAGACAATGCGCCAGAGTCTGAGTTGTGTATTGCTGCTGCGACTTCAAACGAAGCTTTTGTTGCTGCTAAAGATCGTTTAAACATCAGCAAAAATAATATCAAATGTAACGGTGTTGACCTGCCTAAGTTTGCTAAGCGTTTCAACAAAGAATTCCAAAGCTGAGCTTGCTTTAGATTTTTTAATATAAAAAAGGCGAACCAGTGGGTTCGCCTTTTGCTTTTGCTGAGGAAAGAAATCTATTATTGGCAGGAAGCCGGGCCAATATCGCTCCACACTGCAGCAACACCTGGCTCGTCACCTTGAGTCCAGTATGCGGCCACATAGCGTCTGTCCAGATGATTTACCTCGCTGCCTCCGGTATAAGCAACACCCGCATCCCAGGGAAACTCTACATCACTTAACAAGGTCCATGCCGAATTGCTGTTGGATGGCGCTGAGTTCTGGTTCCACCAGTTAGCCTGCCACACCAGATTGTTGTGACTGACGGTCGCACCACCGGTATAAGTTGCACCTGCACTCCAGGCAGCATAATTGCCAGCATTAGGATCGGTGGCATCACAAGGGTTTCCGGTGCTTGTGCCGGTTACTGTAATTGTTACGGTTGCAGAGTCGCTGTCAGTACCGTCGTCTACTAACACCTGGAACACCAGGTCTTCATTACTGGACAGCGTTGGGGCACTAAAGCTGCTTTGCACTGAATTAGCATTGCTAAGAGTAACTGCCGTTCCTGACAGCTGTTGCCAACTGTAGCTTAGAGTATCGCCGTCTGCATCAGAGGAGGCACTGGCATCCAGGGTTACTGTTGCATTTGCAGCCACGGTTTGATTACTACCTGCATCTGCCACAGGAGCCGTGTTGCCTTGTGATTGTGCTTTTAACGTAATTTGCACGCTATCTGTATCATTTAACGCACCATCGTTAACGGTGAGTTCAAACACCAGTACTTCATCCTGACTTACAGCGCCTGCGCTGAAAGAGGTGATGGCACTATTGGCATTGTTCAGCGTTACCGCAGGACCAGATATCTGTTGCCATTGATAGCTCAGCGTATCGCCGTCTGGATCAGTGGAACTGCTGCCGTTGAGTGTGACGGTGGCAGGCAGGTTAGAAACGGTTTGGTCTAACCCGGCGCGCGCAGTTGGAGCGATGTTGCCGGTGCCGCCGCCATGGCCAAGGGCGACATGCATGGCGTTGAGGATATCACCGTTGTCAGCATCAATTTCCCAGGAGAACAAACCCGCCAGTCCTTTTGCTGCTACCAAGTCACCTTTAGCCTGAACGGAAGTGGCATCGTCATAAGTGATCAGATCGCCGCTGCTGGCTTTGAATAAGTAGGGCGCTTCTGCTGTGTTGTCGTAATGATAAGTCCACTCTGGTGAGTTGCGGTATTGCGCGATATCGCGATAGTCCACCACGCCTGGCTCCCAGGAACCAGCAACCGGGCCTGTGGCAGTTCCTTTCATATGACTGGTTTGATCATAACCACTAACGCCTGTCCAGCCTCGTCCGTACATGGCAACACCAGCTACTAATTTGGAGGGCGATACTCCCTGAGCCAGAAATTCATCAACGGCTCCGCTCAGATTAAATTGCTGGGTGTGGGCATCACCAGCGCGAAAATCGGGCGCATAAACACCTGCCTGGTGTCCCAGTTTATTCAGGTCAAAAGCCCCGTAGAAGTCATAGGACATGATGAATATGTAATCCATGTACTGCTGAGTGGCCTGGTAATCAATGCGATTGATTTTTTGTTCAGCAGCGCCCACCGCTGAAGTGAGTTCGTAGGTTCGGCCGGTTTCAGCCTCTAATATGTCCAGCATGGCCCGCAAGTCTCGCATCAACAGGCGGTAGGTTTCTCCGTCTGTTGCCGGATTGCCCAGGCTGCCATTGGCACCGCCACCGCCGGGGTATTCCCAATCGATGTCCACGCCATCAAAAAACTTCCAGGTACGTAAAAATTGCTCAACGGAATCTACAAAGGTCTGGCGATTGGCGCTGTCACCCAGATAATAGAAGGGGTCTGATAAGGTCCAGCCACCGACAGATGGCAGGATTTTCAGGTCAGGGTAAGCCTGTTTCAAAGCCATTAGCTGACCAAAATTACCCCGGTAGCTATCCCCGGACACCTGGCCATTTTGGGTTTTGGTTACTGCGGCAAAAATATCGTGAATGGTAACACTGAAATCCGGCATGCCGTTACAACTGGCCACCAGTACATTGTGTCCACCTGGATTGGCTGCCTGCAGAGAATCATTGGGGCCACAGATTGGAATAAAACCATACAGAATGTGGGTGAGGTTGTAGGCCGGCATTTTATCTACCGGGAATTTTCTGCCATACACACCCCATTCTACGAAGTAGCTGCCTACCACTGAATTTGTGGTGTTGTTATAGGGTTGATTGTTTTCACCATCGTTTAGCACCAATGGATCCATGTGGCTACCGTCGGTATCTTCTACCTTAATGGCCACCGGGGAGGCTCCAGGCGTACAGCCGTCGGCGTTGCAGAGCTCAACATTCAGTTGATATTGTCCACCTGTGGCTACCTGTAAAGTGGCGCTCCCGGTTTGCGAAGCGCCGCCTCCGCTTAAGGTCTGTTCTAAAACGACAGTATTATCCAGTAGATACCGAGCTGAGGTGGCGGTATCGCCGGACCACTTTGACCAGCTGACGGGAATTTCAGCGTAGTCTTTTACTGTGACTAATTGTTGATAAGCACTGGCGGTTTCGTCAATTTCTATAATGGCGAAGTTGGTTTCCATCCAGTCAATGGTGGGCGCACCGGGGGCGGCCGCGAGTGCCTGACCGGTAAAACCGGTGCCGAGCAATGCTGTTGCCAGCGAGAGGTGTTTTAGTTTCATTTTCCTTACTCTTGTTGCTTTGATTATGCTGATAGATAAAAGGCCACTGACGAAAAACGCCAATGGCCTTAGCTTGAATTAATAGTTACAGATGGCTGTCCAGCTACCGTCGCTACCGGGTTCTGCGGTAGTCCACCAGTTGGCTTGCCAAACGCTGTTTTGGTGGGTTAAACGGTCACCTGTGTTGGCGTGGCTGGGGTTGCCTTGCCAGTCGGTATTCGGGAAGTTGGGGTAAGCCGGATAGCTGGCGGGATCGATATTTTGCTCGTTGCAGCTATCCGAACCATTGCCACCACCGTTGCCGCCGTCACCGCCAGAACCTCCGTCACCGGTAAATTCAGGTAAGTGTGGATAGGCGGATTTCAGTCCAAGCACTTTATTGCCTACCTGAATTCGTAAACCATTACCCAGTCCGGAAACCGGCAGGTAATACACCATAGACACCGTAAACTCAGCACCAGGTGCAATACTAGAAGTGCCATTGAGCGGAATACTGACGGTATGGAAGTCCGCCCGCGTGCCATTGAGTTTAAAGTTACTGCCGGTGTAGCCCGAATCAGTGACATTCACGCCGGCACCATCCCAATCCTTAATGACATCACCGGTGGAGGTAGGCATCAGGAAGCGGATTTCGCTGCCAGCCGGAATGGTGTGTTGGCTGTTGTTAGTGAGCACCAGAGTTGGGTTGATAGGGTAATTGTTATCACCAGCTGGCCAGTCACGAGTGGACACGCTGATATCAATTACTTCATCTGGTACCGGCAACGGATTTTGCTG
Source organism: Planctobacterium sp. AWH2_060 (assembly GCF_056158425.1). Taxonomy (NCBI): domain Bacteria; kingdom Pseudomonadati; phylum Pseudomonadota; class Gammaproteobacteria; order Alteromonadales; family Alteromonadaceae; genus Planctobacterium; species Planctobacterium sp. AWH2_060. Next base: position 141,723 of record NZ_JBSWTG010000001.1, read on the forward strand.
TAAGGTCATTGGTGACGCATTGGCAAAGGTGTTGTAGGCGAGATCTGTCAGCGTTGTGCCGAAAGTGTATTCCCCTTTCTCTGCATCAAAGCCGTAGTCACCAGCCATCTCCCAGACCATCATGCCACCGGCTCCCATTTCTATTATGAAATCCAGCTTTTGCGTTAAGGAGGTTTCGTCTTCTATTGACAGGAATACTTGTTTTTGCGGATTCCACAACCAGCTGGCACCTAATGCCTGGCTGTAGTGATACTCGTAGTCACCAACAATTTTGTCAGAGGGATCATTGCTGTCCAGTCCCCAGTCTGGGCCGTAACTGGGCATGTCTCCAAAGTTCAGGCTGTCGGCCTGCATCAGGTTCATCGCATGCCACATAGGCATAGAGCCTGCCGGAATTTCATTGCCCTGATCGTCCAGATCATGCCACAGGTTATCGATGCCTTCTGCACCATAGCCACAAGGTGTATTGGCTCCAGTACCGGGTAAACATTCGGTTTGATTGGGTAGTGCGGCTTTACCCCAAAGTCCGTTTGTTCCGCCAGTAACGCCCTGGAAACCCCGGGTGTAGTAGGGGATACCGATATTAATTTGTGCCGGTGCAAATGCACCTCTGAAATACTGATAAGCCCAGGCGGTATTGAGGTAACCAATTTCCTGATATTGCGCTGTGGTATAAACACCGGCGGCTGCAAGTTCGGCATCGTCACCGTTATCGAATAGCGCCGCTTGCGGGCCAACGTATTCGTTCCAGGCGCCGTGCAGGTCGTAAGTCATGATGTTGACGTAATCCAGCACATCTCCCAGAGCAAAATCTTCCATGCCACGCAGCAGGTAACCGGAAGACGGTGCCGCAATAGTGAGCATGTATTTGCGATTGTCTTGTGCGCCCGCGTTATCCAGAGCCGTGCGTAATTCATCCATAAAGACTTCATAGTTATCCATTAGTTGTGGACGACATTTGTTGGAAATCGCAAAATCAATGGGATTACCGGAATCCTGCATGGATGAAGGATATTCGTAGTCCACATCGACACCGTCAAAACCGTACTGACGAATAAACTCAACCACTGAGGCGTTAAAAGCCGCGATACCAGCAGCGTTGACGCCGCAAGTGTCGAGGTTGGTGGTCATGGCATAAAATCCGGTGGTTTCAGCCCAACCGCCAACAGAAATCAGGGTTTTTACATCGGGATATTGCTTTTTCAGGGACGAAATGTGATTGAAATGACCCTTGTAGCTGAACTCCGGATCCATTTCTGCGCCTGACACTTCTGGCCATTCAATGTCTGTGGCTTCAGCGGACACCTGAATTTCATTGGTTTGGGTATTTATGGTGGCAAAGGCGTAATTGATGTGGGTGAGCTTATCCCAGGGCAGATCTTTTGCGAGATAAGCTGGTAAGCCATTTTTGCCGGTACGCCATGAGGTAAAGTAGCCAATGATGCGTCGTGGGTGATCATCTCCCATACATTCACTGCCGTCTGCGCGATAAATTTGAGTGATATCACAGGACAGGTTTCCGGTGCCGGTTTCATTAACGGTTACGCTAATAGTTTCACTTTGACCGTTGAGGTTGGTGGCATCGGTGGCCGTTGCGGATAGGGCAACCGTACCTGATTGTGCTGGCTGCCAGGTCAGATGATAAGGTGACTGACTAACCACGCCAATAGATTGGCCGTCGGCAAAAAATTCAACGCTTTGCACGTCGTCATTCACATCACTGACATCGGCCATTAGGGTTACGCTTTGATTGACAAACAGATTGTTCCCCGGAGATTGCAGGGTAATTTGCGGTGCCTGAGGCTCTGTTACTGCATTTACCTGAATCGTGGCGCTGGCACTGTCGCTGATGTCGCCAGTGGTATCAACTGCAGTGGCTGTTATTTGGTGGGCTCCAGTGCCGGAAGCTTGCCAATTCGCACTGTAAGGTGCGCTGTTGTCGGTGGATAACAACTGCCCATCAACAAAAAAATCTACCCGGTCGGTAACGGCATTGCTGGCGCTTACATCAGCGCTAATAACCACACTGTCACCAACATCGAAACTGGCGCCATTTACCGGCTCCACAAGGGAAACTGACAGAGAGCCATCAGGAACATCTGCAATAACTGATATGACAGCGTTGTCATTCGCGCTTAAATTATTGCCGTCTAAAGCTTCAACCAGTAGTGCTTTTTGGCCGGGATTGGCTGCTGTCCAGCTTGTTTCCCAGGGGGATTCCGTATCTGAGTACAACAGCTGATTATCCAGGTAAAAGTTTACCTGAGTTACGCTGGTATTGGTGGCCTGTACATCTGCAGAGAGTAGAACGACATCGCCTTCTGTGTATTCGCTATTATTTACGGGCGAGCTGAAGGAAACAACAAGAGAAGGGGAAGTGTTACCGCCCAGTGTCAGACTAAGACTGCTCTGCACTTGAGTAACCCCAATCTGACCGCTGACACCGTAGGTCAGAACCACACTATTGCCCGGCTCTAACAAGGAATCTGTCCAGCTGTTTTCTTCAAAATCCAGTTGCAATGAGTTGTTGTAGTGGTTACCGCTTTGGGTAGAGCTGGCGTTTAGGGCGGGGTAGCTGATACCTGTGCCTGACCAATTAGGTGAGCTGGTGACAATTTGAGAATCGAAGGCCAGCAGGGCGTCGTCCAGGTTGATGGCATCGTTGCCGGTGTTAGTGACGGTGATTGTGTAGTTGTTCCACCATTGGCCTTCGTCGCCAACAACCGCTACTTCGGTTTGCCAACTATTGGCACATAGTGCTGATGACATCAGACAGCATGTGGCGGCCGTTAATCCAATGCCCATCTTTTGCAAGTAGGCGTTGCGTTGAAAAGTCATTTTAGGTTCCTCTGTTGGTTTTTTGGTTTATGTAACCTGTGCATAAATGACAGCGTTGTCATTCCCTAACAAAGAAAAAGGAACTTGATAAATTCTGTTCCTCGATCCTGATTTCACTTTCCGTGGTTTATGCTGAGCGTGCCATCAGCGTTATTAAAGAATTAACATTATCTTTACACTGCGTAAAGAATAATTACCTAAAAATAGCCGAAAATGATGATAACTTAATGATTTATATTGTAATAAAGTTGATGGGTAGATTAAAAATTGATCAGGTTTTTCCAGGGATATTACCTGGATAACAAATGATATTTTGAAAAATGCAGGTTTCTGACAGGGCTTTGTATGCGTGAGGTTGATCACTAAAAATACGCACACAATCTCCGGTGTTAAATGTATGCCACTGATCGTCAAAAAACAGGGCAAGCTCTCCCTGTAACACATGAACGTGTTCTATAACGCCAACGTTATGGGCACTTGATTGTTGTTCGTGATGCCGGGTCAGGGTGATTTCAAACATTTCCATGCCAGAATCAGCTTGGTAAGGAAACAGGGTTTTTACTCGCATGTTGCCATCATTGGGGAAGGCGCGTTCACTGTCGCGCAACTCTGTTGGATTAGCAAAAAAAGCTGAAAAAGACGACTCCAGGCCACTGGCGATTTTCCACAAGGTCGCGATGGTGGGGCTGGATTCCTGCCGTTCAATTTGTCCCAACATGGCTTTGGATACGCCGGTGAGCTTTGCGGTGGCGTCCAGGCTCAGGCCTTTTTGCTGACGCAGTGCTTTTAGGTGTTGGGCAACTTCCTGCAAAAACTGTTTGTCTTTCATGATGACTTGTAAATTTCAGTGGTTTCTAAATCTGCTGTTTTTATCGCTTGTGCGTTATAGCGTCCGGTGTTATTTTGTTTGTGCGCAATAACGCACGAAGTATAACATTAACCATTTCATTTCAACATAGCAGCTTGCTTAAACATCGAGGTTTTGATGAAAAACACAATCAGGATCAGTCACATCTCTGCTGGTTTTACCGCAGTTTTGGTGGGCTATACCAGCTCTATCGTGATTATTATTCAGGCTGCGACAGCGCTGGGCGCCAGCGCACAACAGACTGAGAGCTGGTTGTTGGCGTTAGGACTTGCCATGGGGTTAAGCTCCATCGGGTTGTCCTGGCACTATAAAACGCCTTTATTAACAGCCTGGTCGACGCCCGGTGCAGCCATGCTGGCAGGGGCGTCATTTAATTATGATATGGCGGTAATTCTGGGGGCCTTTGTGGTAACCGGAGCAATGTTGTTTATTACCGGATTAATCCGGCCATTGCGCAATGTATTGCAAAATGTCCCCTCAGCCATAGCTACTGCTATGCTGGCGGCGATTTTACTGCCGTTTTGTCTTAAGAGTTTTGCCGTGGCGCAAACTGATACCCTGAATTTTGCTTTGATGTTTGGCTGTTTTTTACTGGCAAATCGCTTTTTGCCACGATACGCGATGGCGGTTTTATTGTTGGTGGCATTGTTGATTTCATTGACTGAATTGGGGGGCTTCAGTTGGCACGGCTCTGTAACTCAATTGGCTCAGCCCATTTGGCTTGCACCATCGTTTGATTTGATGGCGGTCCTGAATTTGTCACTGCCACTTTATCTGGTCACTATGTTATCGCAAAATCTGCCGGGCATTGCCATGTTAAAAAGTTTCCAGTATCAGGCACCGGTTAAACCGGTTTTGCTAACTACCGGAATAACCAACATGCTCGCAGCACCATTCGGTGGTTTTAGCCTTAATCTGGCGGCGATATCGGCAGCCATCTGCATGACTCCTGATGTGGATGGCGATGCTAAACAGCGCTATAAGGCGGTGCTTTGGGCTGGATTGTTTTATCTGTTAGCTGGGATATTTGCCACGACAGTAGTTAATTTATTTTTGGCCATGCCAGAGCCTGTAATCGAAATGCTGGCGGGGTTTGCATTGTTAGGCACCTTGTTGATGTGTTTACAATCATGTTTTGCCGATGCCTCAGGTCGAGAGTCCGCCATACTGACCTTTTTAATCACCTTATCCGGAATTCAGTTGTTGGGATTAAATTCTATTTTATGGGGCTTAATTGTCGGTATTGTGCATCTAAAATTCATGAAGTCATCTAAATGAGGTTTTACATTTTAAGGTAGTGCAAAATGTGTCGACAGGCTGCTTATTGTAAAACAATAAGTTACTATGCCAATCCATTGCATAGAGCGAGCTAACTGTTGAGCATCTTATGACCAAAACCTTATCCAAATTGATATCCTGGGGCTGCCTGACTATGTTGCTGGTGACGCCGTTGAGCGCTGTTTATTACGCCTTTGACATTCAGGCGTTTGCGACTTTCTCACAGTCTATTCTGAATTTAGCCATCCAATGGCAAACAGTGACCGACGCTCAATGGTATGCATTGTGGGTGCTAACATTCGGTTACCTGGCTGTGGGCCTGACAGGGCTTTATTATTTGCGCAAAGCCTTTATAAACTTTGCCAAAGGTGAACTGTTCAATACGACCAATAGTCGTTACTTGCGTTTGTTTTCCTTATTTTTATTGCTGCAAGCGATATTAAAACCAGTTCATCTGGCGGCTGTCAGTGTGCTCTTGTCCTGGTATCATCCCTCTGGTCAAAAGATGTTTACCCTGGTACTGGGTAGCACCGAACTTAAAATGCTGGCGCTGGCGATTATCTTTTGGGTTCTCAGTGATCTGTTGGTAAAGGCCAGTGCGCTGGAAGCAGAAAACAAGCAATTTATTTAGCCCGGTGAGATAGAGAGTAGCTATGCCAATCGTGGTAAATCTGGATGATATCCTGGCAAAACGCAAAGTTCGCGGCAAAGAGCTGGCGGCCAAAGTGGGTATCACAGAGCAAAATTTATCTTTACTGCGCACTGGTAAAGTCAAAGGCATCCGTTTTGGCACCCTGGAGCAAATCTGCGCCACTCTGGATTGCCAGCCAGGCGATATTCTGGAATACGTTACTGATGAAAGCGAAAAATAAAAATGTCATTCCAGGGCTTTTTTGCCCTGGATTAATTTGCCTGAATCTAAATTTTTACCAGTTATATGACAGCAGACGTAGTGCGATGACTCAAATACAAGGCTTAAAGGGTTATCTTATAAAGTAACCGCCACAGTTGTGTCGAAGTCCGAAGAAATCAGGCTCCTTCGCGAGATAAGCCGAAATAGCAGATATAATCTGAAGATCGGCAACATGGATGTCTTTGTAGGTCTGACTTCAGTCAGACACCGTTGCCGGCATTTAACATCTTCGTTGGACTAAAGTCCAACCTACCTCATATCTACAAAGATTATGCGTTTGAGGCTTATGTTTCTCGCGGCAGGGGCAAATGGGGGTTGAAGGGGAGCTCCCCTTCGAAAAAGCAACATCAAAGCACTGTACTGTCAACCGACACTTTGGGCTGATGTGTCGATTACTGTCTGACTGGCCGAATTTTGCTTCAGCAAAATCGGCATTCACTAAGTCCATGTGAGCCCCAGTCAGGCCCACATAAAGGAAAAATAAATGTCATCAATGCAGATAGCGCGATTTATTGTAAGCTTTTCATGGGTATATCATGGCTTTTTTCCAAAACTCTTGCACATAGCACCACTGGAAAAGCTAATGACAGGCAGCTTTGGTTTTTCTGAGCAGGTTTCTTACAACATTACAAAATTTGCTGGAGTTGGCGAAGTCTTGTTTGGCATTTTGTTATTTATATTCTATCGCTCAATACCTGTTTTGCTTTTGAACATTGCCGTCCTAATAGGTTTACTATTCTTTGTAGCGTTTTTGCAGCCACAGCTGTTAATAGAAGCGTTTAATCCGGTTACTACGAATATAGCTATTATCGGTATAACTATGGTGATGCTTAATGAATTGAAATTGAGTAAGCAGTATAAAAATGAGTAACAAAAAAGCCCGAAATAACCGGGCTTCTGGAACTTTTCTTAAACAGAATCTTTATTCCATCAACCACATTCTGGCGCCGCGGGCAGGCAGGTAGAACTTATGCCATTGGCTGGTGATGTATTGCACATCGCTGCTTAAGGTGTCGCGATAGTTGCGATACCACCACAGGTTATCAGCCTGAGTATCTACCCAAACATCAATGCCATTACCGCACTTGTTGATACCGACTACGCCCTGATGATCGCGTTTAAACAGAATGTGGCAGTCGCTGTGGCTAATCACCTGCATACCAGAGCCTTGCACACTGTTGTGGAAATCAATCATGCCGGCTATGTCACCGCGTTTATACATATCCTGCCAGCGACCGTTGTCGCCTTTGTCTGCACTTTCATTGTGATCAGAATAAATCATGGGGACACCGCCGTTGCGTCCCAGAATATAAGCATTGGCCAGGAATTCGTCGGTGGGATCTAATATCTGGAAGCGGAAGCCGTCATTCAGCGGAATATCGTGGGTAACACTAAAGGTGACGGCTTGCGAACCTGGCAGTGCCTGCCCATAAGCGCCTGGGTCAACTAACTGGCTCATGGAACCACCAAAACCCAGAGCACTGCGCATTTGTGCAAATAGTGGGAAGTCGTAAGCCGCGTGCCCCGTGCCGCTCATATAAGGAACCAGAAAGTTATCGTAGTCTGAGTTACCTGCACCGCCAAAAGTGATCACTTCACCAAATACATGCACACCATTTTTAATGTTTTGGTCGAATATCGCGTTGATGTGATAGTTGGTCATGTGTTTAACCGCATCTACCCGAAAGCCAGTTACACCCATGTTTTTAAGGGTTTGCAGGTATTGTTTTTGTTGCGCCACAATCCAGTTATTTGGATCCAGGTCCGGTAAGCCGGTATCGCCGTTACCACCGCACAAGCGCCAGTATTGTACATGGCCCGGATTGTTCCAGTCGGTGATACAGCCTGGATCGTGGAAATCCCAGGGGGCGATCAGGTTGTCGGTAAGCTCACCAAATAGCTTGATAGAATTGTAGTAACTTGCGTTCTGTGCATATTCATCCAGTACCAGACTACCGGGGTAATTCAGGTCTGAGCGCAGCCAGGCTTCGTTAGCCATGTGGTTAAACACGATATCGGCATAGGTCTCAACGCCTACAGACTGCAGCGCCTGTATCATGGCCTGAAAGTCATTGGTGTCCCCCAAAGGGTTGTCGATAACACGGTAGTCTTGTGGCTGATATCTGCCCCACCATTCGTTACCACTGGATTTATAAGCCGGAGATACCAGTACTTTTTTATAGCCCAGATTGGCAATTTCCTGCGCCTTGGAGGCAACTTCTGAATATTCCCAGTTAAAGGCGTGCAGGATGACATCTGCCTGAGCAGCGGGTAAATAACATACGGCTGATATCACGATACCCGTGAGTAATTGTCTTAACTTTTTAATCATTTTCTAATCTCAACACTGTGATTGTTAATCGTAGTATCAAAAAAAGCGAAACCGCCGTGTGCACAAGGAAAGCGGGACGTCTAATTTTTTGTCCGGGTTTAGTCTGACTAACTCTGTACAATATTTGAACCGCATGCATACGTATTCATTACATAAAATTTACAAATGATTAACATTTCTGTGGAGTTAATTTAATAAAGCGGGAAGAATCGGCGCATCAGTACCAACAGCGTGAAATTCAAATGTCATTTGTGTGTGGGATTGAGATAGCAAAAAAGGAAAATCATTTGCACTGAAATGATTTTCCCCAGAGGTTATGGTATTAAATTGCTCGGGATAATCTTGCGATTCTGAGATCAAAAGCTTCTTTACGCACTTTATATTCTGGATCGTGGACCAGCTCACTTAACAGTGATTAGGCTAACGGCTCATTGTTGCCAAACTCTGAGACAAAGAAAATGGAAAATCTACGCACCCACCATTCGGAGTGATGTCTTGCCGCCCAGGCAAGCATTTCTACCGTTTCTTCACCCTGGCCCGGCATCCAGGCCAGTGTATATACCCAAATCACCTCAAGATACTGTTTCAGAGCTATCACAGCGCTTTCAGTACAAGGCGCATGTGAGAAGGAATGTCGGCTACCTTTCAAACACATGCAACACAGTAATGGAAGTGCTGTGTTGCTCCCGAAGGGCGTGGCCAAAAAACGTTTATACTGCACTAAAATGACTTGACGTGAGAGCAACCATGCCTACGTCATTTTTACTTGTCTAAACGTTTTTTATCTCACGCTGAAAGCTAGCATCTTGAGGTGATTTGGGTATTGGTGATCATATTGGGTGTTTGGTCTATTGCTGTGGCAATAAGCGCTTCGTACAAGGCGTTTTGAATGTGCGCTAAGTGTGGCTCAGCTTCTTTCCAAAACAGGGTTCTCTTTTCTGGAAAGCCGCTTTCTTCATCATGAGTATATTCACCATTGAAGGCCGCAAATGCCGTTGCTACCTTTACTCGCTGCCCATATTCTGGATGAGAAAATAGAGGTAAAATTAATTTACTGGATTCATTTTCAAAGAATACTCTGCGCATCAAGGCCATTTCGGCTTCAATATTTTGCGTGAGTTTATCGCTTTCCGATTCCTCAGCTCCCTTGGATTCAGAGTCTCGAGTGGTAAATTGCATATTTGCAGCATACTGTTCAACAAACGCAGGTGGCGGGGCGAAAACCACAGGTTGGGCATTTAAGCCCGCCAGAGCATGAGTCAGAAATCCGCCTACGACCAATGCGAAAACTGATGCAACAATGAGTAACTTTTTGAGTGTGGATTTGATGTTCATTTTATTGTTCCTGGTTATTAGACAATCAACACGCTCTTATAAAAGCCGAGGGGTAAATAAATTAAACTGAAATCGGGTGGTTGTTATAAAAATTGGGATAAGTGGCGAATTTTTGAAAAAGAGTAAAGCCTGACTTTCCAGTGAATATTATATTTTGGACTGATGTATAAGACTGCAAAGTTGCAATAAGTATTGGATAAACACTTTGCGTCGAGAATTGAGAATAATACTGTTTTGGAGATTTTGTTGAAGGCAAAACAACAGGGAACCAGGGATTAATTTCCCTGGCTATTCTGATTTTTTTGGGTATGAACCCGAAAACGGTGAGCTGTCACCCACTGAATTTTTTTCAAAGCTAATATTGCTGTACTTCCAGTTGAGAAACCCATAAAGAATTGCACCAATGAACCATACAATTACAGTAACTAAAATGTATATTGTTTGATTCTTGGCTTGTAACAGTAGTGAGTTATAGGTAGCAAAAAGAAAAATAGTAAGAGACAAGGCGCCCCATTTCAATACTCCCTCAACAAGTATAAAGCGAACTGCACCTTTGCATCGCATCTTCTCCCAGTATTTCTTATCTTTTTCTGTCCAATTCCTGGAATAAGAAAATAGGTACAACATTAAACTATTCATTTTGACCCCCCAATAATGGGTTGGATAAAACCAACCCAACTATTATTATTCCTTCTCAGTTACTATCCAGTCGGCACTTCCCGCAACGCCGGCTCCGACAGAATTTGCTCCCATGCTTATTGAGGCTGCACGGTAGCCGCTGCTCCACAAAGCACCAGCATACCCACCAAGAAATCCAGAAGCTGCGCCCATTACCCCTCCGAATAGTGCTCCGCGCCAGCCATTTGTCATTCCTCCGGATATAGCACCTGAAATACCACCAATAACAGCTCCAGAAGGACCAAAAGCCCCATTCACCATGTCCAGTTCTTCACTATTTAAAACTCTAATGTTCTTATCTTTCATTACAAAATTCCTTTTATTGAAAATAATATGCCTGCTTTTTGCAGGTGCCTTTATTATGCAAGGGCAGTATGAAAATGTAACCTGTACCAAAGTACAGGTTTTAGGTTGGATATTAGAAAAATAACCAGTAAAGAAACTACTGAGAAGTTTGGAACAAAGAATACAGAGTGAGAGCATGAATACTCTTACGCCCCTAATCTGCGGAAACTAAGTATCTTGATTCAAGAAAAAGATAAAACAGATTCTTTGATGGTTTTGGTTTGGTCTGACTATTTTCGAATTCCACTCAAAAAAGTTGGTAATTGTGCTGAGTAGCGAACAGAATTCTACATCCCCGGCAAGCTCACCCGCACGCACAATCCTCCTTCTGATCGGTTTTGCAGCGCAATATGACCGTGATGTGCTTCGGCGATTTCCCGGCAAAGGGCCAGACCTAAGCCACTGCCGCTGCTCTTTGTGGAGTAAAAGGGGATCAGGGCTTGAGAAAGTACCGACTCGGACATGCCTTTGCCTTTATCCAGCACTTCTATCACGATACGGTCCGGTTTTTTCTCAACTCGCAGGGTGATGTCATTGGCGTCAGAGCCGGATTCATGAGCGTTTTTCAACAGATTGATCAGCAGTTGTTCCAATTGGATTGGGTCAGCACTGAATTCCAGGTTTTGTGGATAGTCAGCGTTAAAAGACCATTGCTCGGCTAACTGTTCTGCCAGTTTTTTAAACCGAATAGTTTGCAATCTGGGCTCAGGGAGTTTGGCAAATTTGCCGTACCCCTGGACGAAAGTGACCAGGTGTTTGATGCGTTCTTCAATAGTGTTAAATACCCGGTTTAAGCGCTCATCTTGCACCTGCTCAGTGAGTAACTTTCCGCTGTTTAACATGGATGAAATGGGGCCAAGGGAGTTGTTAAGTTCATGGCTGATGATGCGTATTACCTTCTTCCAAACGGCCACTTCCTGGCGGCTCAGTTCACGCGTCATTTGCTTAAAAATATACAATTGATGCTGTTGGTTGTTCAGTAGGAACTGTCCGGTGGCTAAGTGCCAGGTTTGCTGCTCATCGGTGTCACTGGTGAGGCTAAACAAACCTTCCTGAGCCTGCTGAATAACGTTACTGACGCCGTCCGGAGCTTTACTGAGTAGCTCTTCCAACTGTAATCCTTCCAGTTTGGTATTAGTAATATGAAAAAAGTGTCGCGCTGCCCAGTTGCTGAATACCACTTGTTGACGATCATTTATCAGCAACAATACTTCAGGGGAGTTTTGCAATACCTTATCCAGCATCAATTCCCGTTGATAAATCCAGTGTTTTTCGGCGCGGAGTTTTTCTGCGGTTTGATTGTAAAGCCGACTCAGATGACCTAATTCGTCATCATCATTATAAGAAAGCAGCGATGCGTATTCGCCATCCAGAAAGTTGAGTAAGCCGGTTTCAAGTCCCGCCATGCCCAGATTGAAGCGGCGCAGAGCGTAACCGCTTAATTGCCAGCTAAAAGTTACCACCACGGCTAAAAGTAATAGTTTGCTAGCCACACTGGTCTGCATCAAATACAGGGTAGGGATGCAGGCAAACAGGGTGCAGCAGAGCACCACTTTTTGTAGTTTTAATTGTAGGTTCATGTGCGTTGAATCGAGTCCTGAGAAACGCCTTTAATAGTCTATGCCAAATTTTTGTAAACGGCGATACAGCGCCTGGCGGCTCATACCAAATTGCTTCGCCACTCTGGCAATGACCCCTTGATGGGCTTTCATGGCGTCCAGCAAATCCTGCTTTCCGGGTTCAGTTTGAGCCGGTGCAGTAACTATTGTGGCACTGGCTGTATTCATCTGTTCTACCGTTTGAGCAGGCTTTTTGGATAAGGCAAAGTCATGTGCTTCCAACACGCCATCGGGTTTCAATACCTCAACCCGCTTACAGGCGTTTTCCAGTTCCCTGACGTTTCCCGGCCAGTCGTATTCAGTGAGTTGCTTCTGGGCTGTTTTACTGATTTCCCGGCCCGGTAAAAAATGCTGTATGAGAGGCAAAATGTCATCGCGCCGTTCCGACAGGGGCGGCACATTTAACTCAATCACATTCAGGCGATAGTACAGATCTTCCCGGAATTCTCCATTAGCAATCATGCTCAACAGATCGGCATTGGTCGCTGAAATAACGCGTACTTTTACTTTTTTGGTGGCTACCGAACCCAGGCGTTCAAAGTCGCCGGTTTGCAGAACCCGGAGTAATTTAGTTTGTCCGTCTAATGGTAAATTGCCAATCTCATCCAAAAACAGGGTGCCGCCATCAGCTGCCTCAAAACGTCCGATGCGTGCTTTGTTGGCGCCAGTATAGGCACCGGCTTCTGCACCAAACAGCTCTGCTTCTATCAGTTCTTTGGGCAGTGCACCAGCATTGACTTTAATAAAGGGTTGCTGCTTTAACGGGGACTGAGATTGTATCAGCTCGGCAATTTTTTCTTTACCGGTACCATTGGGACCGGTGATTAACACCGACACATCAGACCGGGCCACTTGTATTGCCATATCCACTGTGCGTTGCATAGGCTCGCTGGCATAGATTAAGCCGATGTTCTGGGCTGCCTGAACGGCACTTTGTTGCGCTTGTTTGACTCTGTCCAGTTGCGCAGATTGTTCTCTGGCTTTACCTAATTCAATCAAATTGGCAATGCTGGTGAGTAACTTGCTGTCATCCCAGGGTTTGGCAATGTAATCCGCTGCCCCGGCTTTAACCAGTGCAATTGCTTGTTCCAGTTCTGTCCAGGCGGTGATAAGGATAATGGGCAAGTGCGCATTGAGTTCGCGCAACTGATAAAACAGGGTGACACCTTCTTCGCCAGAAGTGGTATCTGCGGAGAAATTCATATCCTGTATAACCAGAGTAATGCTTTGATAATCCACAGCCCGCAAGGCTTCAGCGGGGCTGGTGGCGGTAATTGGCTGGTAGCCATGCAGTTCCAGCATGAGAGACAAAGCATCGAGTACGGCAGGATTGTCGTCAACAATCAGTATTTTATCCATATTTCCTGTTGTTTTTTACTAGTTGTATCGCAGCGCCAGAGGCATCTGGCGCTGCTATGGGAGGCGGCTTAAATGCTACGAGTGGCGATGCTGGGTGAGATATTGGCAGCTCTTCTGGCAGGTACAATAACCGCTAAGAGACTGATCAGCAATACAAACAGTGCTGTGCCAACAACATAGGCGTAATCCAGCGCGGGCAGGGAATAGAGTTCCATTAACTGTTGGGCCACCAGAATGGCACCAATACAGCCTAATACTAATCCAGCCACGCAAACCATGGTGTTTTCCAGTAAGAAATAACGAATAATGTCAGACTTACGGGCACCGATGGCGCGACGTGTACCAATTTGTTTGGTGCGCTTGCTGATGTTAAACAGGGTTAAACCAAAGATACCTAATGCTGTCACAGAGATCAGAACCACAATCAGTACAACCAGCATTCTAAGCATTAATGTATCGGAGGCGTTGTATTCTGCTTTGGCTTCGTCCAGTCCTTGCAAAGAAGTGACTACACGCTGATTGTTTTCCTGTAACAGTAAGTCTTCTACCTGACGCATAATTGCGGCGCGCTCTCCAGCATGGGCGCGAACAATGAATTTTTGTCTTGCTGTGCCATTGATCAAGGGGAAGATGATAACCTTATCTGCTACTCTGCTATTGGGCCAGGGAGCGGTCATGTGCTCAACAATACCGATTATTTTGGCCGGTGCGTTGCGTACATAAAATACCTTGCCCAGGGCGTCTTCGTCCGGAAAAATTTCGTCAGCCCAGGCTTTACTGACAATTGCCACGGTAGGCAGTTTGTTATAATTTTGGGCATAAACCACGTCTTCTTCAGTAAAGTCTCTGCCAGCAATAATCTTCACGCCAAGTGTGTCGATCGCATTGTGATCTGACATGGTATAGGCGGCATTTGCAGAGCGACCTTCTTCTGGCGCAGGAACTACGCTAAAGCTGGAATTAGAGCCGCTACCGGATAATGGCACTGCGGTGAAGTTAGCGGCGTTGATAACCCCGGGAATATTGCGCAGCAGTGTTTCGTCCAGTTCAATCTGTTGATTGTAATCAGCGCCTTCTTCAAAGCTGGTAAGACGGAAGTAAAATAGTTCATCTTCCGGGTAACCTGTTTCTTTGTTCAGATAAGTCATCCGGTCGTAAATAATAAAAGCCGCATTGCTGACTATCGCGGTGGTAATAGCGATTTGAAACAGCAACATGAGTGCACCCGCTTTAGAGCGCAACAGGGCATTAAAAATAGGTTTTAATTCTGACATGTTAGCTCTCCTATTGAGTTTTCAGGTAAGTGGCAGGTGTGGTTCTGCATACTAACCAGGCTGGATATAATCCGGCGATGATGCAAGACGTGATGGCAATCGCCGGGGCTGCTAATAACATGCTGATATCCATGGTGGCGAGATCGGTGTAATAATCCTGAGTCAAACGCACTCCCCACAAGCCCAACTGTGATATGCCTATGCCAACTATGCCACCCATCAAACCCAACAAGGAGACTTCTACTAAGTGTTGATAGAATACTTGGGTTTTACTGGCACCCAGAGCACGACGTACCCCCACTTCCGGTGCGCGGCGCAGAAACTTGGCCAGTAGTAATCCTAGGATATTAGCCAGACACACTGCTAAAAACATAAAGCTCAAGCCCACCAGGATGCGGTTATCTTCAGAAACAACGCCACGGTAGTCCATAGTTTCCAGTACATCCCGAAGTGCGTATTCCAGCTTTTCACGGTCAAAACGACCAAACTTTTGTTGCTCCTGCATATAAGCCATCAGGTATTCACCGTACTCGCGTTTTTCCTGCTCACTATTGAGTTCCGCCCAAAACTGGATCCACAATTCTTCGGACTGCATTTTTTGCTGGAAAGTATTCACTTCTTCGCTTTTCCAGCCATTGGTGTTACCCCAGGTATCAATTTCAAAGGCGGCGATTAGCGAGAATGGTAAAAACAGTTGCTCTGCATCGTGGAATGCGCCGTTATTAACATCGTAAAATTTGATATTCAGCTTCCATTGTTTCATGACACCGGCCACAACGAAGCTGCGGTTATCCAGATAAATCATTCGTCCAACGGAGTTTTCTCCACCGAACAGGCGGTTGTTTATTTCTTCGTTTATCACCACCACCGGAGAGGCGTTTTCTTGTTGCTCCAGAGTCCAGGGGCCACCGTATACAAACGACAGGTTAAACATGTCGAAGAAGTCGCGATTGGTCATACGCGCGGTTTCAATAAAGGGTTTTACTTCAGGGCTGTTCATATGCACCGAAAAACCCGCTTTCATACTTGGGACTTTGCGTTCTGGAATTGGCGCATTACTCAATGCAATAGCGTCCTGAAATGTCAATTGGTAGGGCAAGCCGTCAGGAGAGCCTCGACGAGTTTGTTCGCCCTCCATGGTTTGTAACTGCAGGTGGAACAATTTATCACTTTTCTCCGGAATGGGATCCATCGACATCATGTGATATACCGACAGACTGGTCATGGTGATACCGATACCCACCGCAATTGCCAGTACCATCAGCAGGCTTACCACAGGAGTGCGCTTAAAGCTGCGCCAGCTTAAATCCAGATAATGTAAAAACATCTCAGGCTCCTGCTACTTTTTGCATGGGTTCAACACCGTTGCGTTGATACAAAGTAATGTCAGCCATCTGTCCATCAACGATTTGTACGTTGCGCGGCGCACGACGGGCTAGTTCAGGGTCGTGGGTAACCATAATGATGGTGGCTCCGTCGCGGTTGATTTGTTCCAGCAGCTCCATTACCTGGCGCGCCATCAGGCTGTCCAGGTTACCAGTAGGTTCGTCGGCCAGCAAAAAGCGTGGCTCACCCGCCAGGGCACGGGCGATCGCCACGCGTTGTTGCTGACCGCCGGATAACTGTTGCGGTAAATGTTTGGCTCGACTGGCCAGGCCTACCTGTTCCAGGCAGCTCTCAATTCGGCGTTTGCGCTCTGCAGACTTAATACCGCGATAGCGCAATGGTACTTCCACGTTTTCATAAAGGTTTAAATCGGGGATCAGGTTAAACCCCTGGAAGATGAAGCCAATTTTTTGGTTGCGTAAATCTGCACGGGCGTTATCTGACAGGCCCCCTACATCAACGCCATCAAGAGAATAGGTACCACCGGTAAAAGGCTCCAGCATGCCGGCGATATTCAAAAACGTGGTTTTACCTGAACCTGAAGGGCCGGTCACGGCAATGAATTCGCCTTCTTCTACTTCCAGGTTAAAGTCTTTTAAGGCATGAGTTTGTACCATTTCGGTTTGATACATTTTGCTGATGTTTTGCATACTTAACATGATTTGTTCCTTCTTTATTCTGTCGTTTTATTCAGTTGTTCGTTGTTAGCGCAGTAGCACGGAAGGTGCCTGGGCAAATTCTTCATAGTTAGAGATAATCAGTTGGTCGCCCGGTTGCACACCGCTGAGTATTTCAACTTCTCGCATACTGGTGGCTCCCAGTCGAATGTCGATGCGTCTGGCAATTTCGCCTTCCAGACGGTAAGCCACAAAGCCTCCGGCCTGAGTGAAGCTACCGCGACGCACCTTCAGCACATCCTGTTTCTGCTCCAGTAAAACCCGGGCGGATAATTGCTGGTTTTGACGTATACCCATACTGTTGTCGTGGCTGAATTTTACGCGAGCTGTTACTTCGCGGTTGGTAACTTCCGGAGAAATGGCTGACAAGGTACCAGTAACGGTTTTATTAGCTAATTTCAGCTCAACATCCATTCCTAAGCCCAAATCGTTGGCATAGCTTTCTGGAACGTTAATCTCTGCTTCATAAGCGCTGAGATCTACTAAGGTCATTAAGGTATCATTGGCAGCAACCAGCGTACGGTCCTGCACAAACAAGCTGCCTACCATGCCATTGACGGTGGCTTTGATGGTCAGGGCTTGCACCTGGCGTTCTAATTCAGATACCACCAGTTTTTGTCGTTCAATGGTGTTGCGTACGGATTCCAGTTCAAAGGCGAGGGTATCTTTCGCCAGTGCCACTTCTTGCTCTGCGTGTTTAAAGGTAACCTGAGCGCGCGCTAACTCATCTTTGGCTTTTTCTAAATCAATCTGGTTTATCAGGTGATCTTTGATAGATAACTGTGCCCGGCGGTGCTCGCGTTCTGCTGCCACCAAATCCAGTTTGGCCAAATCGGCTTGTTTGGAAATGGTCAGGGATTGGCGTCGGGTATCCAGTTCTTTACGCGCCAGTTCACCTTCCAGGCGGGCCAACTCTGAACGCTCCTGTTTTAACAGGTTATCCAGTTCTGGGCTGTCCACCGTGGCCACGATCTGACCTAAAGTGACATCTTCCCCAGCTTTGACTTGCAGATTAACAAAGCCTTTTTCTGGGCTGTAAAGCTGTGGCGCGTTGGCGGCTACCACTCGGCCCGTGGCAACGATATCCCGCATTAACTCGCCTTTTTGCACTGTGGCAATCTGTACTGTGGCGCGATCCACCGACAAGCTGGCATCGCTACTATTAATAAAAGCATTGGCGGATACAGCTCCGATAATCAATACCGCTGTTGCGATTACTAATTTAAGTTTGCTTTTACGAGGTGCGGCCATCACCACATCTTGTGCACCAGTATCTCTTATCATTGCTGACCCCTCTTTAATGCTGAATAGTCGTCATACAACGCGACGCAAAATGCAAAGGCCAGAATGGTGAGTGGCGTGGTAAAAAACTGTAATAGCAACATAGTGGCATTCCTTCGATGAATTTATGAAATAGATAGCCATTACTGTGCCAAAGTGTATCTTTTTGAAATTTATAGGAAATTTTATTTTTTGTGGATTTAAAAACTGTCCGCGGACAGAAAAAGTGTCCGCAGCGGACACTTTTTATCTTCGTGTTCCAGGCAGGGCGAGAGCATGAATGCTCATTTTGTGACCACAATGTTGGAAAGCTAAATATTTCTACTTTTAAATTGAGCTAAACTGATTCGTTTTTGGTTTCAGTAAGGTCAAAGCTTGCTCGACGTACTAAACTCTATGTCCCTTTACGCGCAATAAACTGCGACATCAGTTAAAACAACGATGAGCTGCAACAGGGAAGTTGCAGCAATCAATGCCCAGCACAGGGATGTGCTGTCATTGATGGTCGTCGTTGTTCTGATGGCGAAGTTTATGCTTTGCGCGTCAGGGGCTGCGGGGGATTCTTAAGGGGGGCGGTCCCCTTAAGGCGCTGTCGGCGCCCCGACAATGACTTCAATCAGAGGGTAGTGGTTGAATTAGACTGCGGCGACGAAAAAAGTTTACCTGACAGCAAACTCAACTAAGGGATCTGAAGGTTAGTTATAGTCCCTCCTCAATACTCCAGGGTAAAACAGCCCTGGTTAAAAAAGATTGTAGTTTAGGGTTAAATTGCCCTGGTGGTGTCTGCAATATGCACAGGACTTCCCTGAAAACAAACCAGGACCTTTCAAATTGCCAGAAAATTAATTAGGGTGGCGCTAATAATGATAAAAATCTCCCATGCCACGGGATCTGAGACAGCCATGACCCTTCGCCAAAAAGCCTACAATCTCCTGGAAAAAGACCTGAGTCGCTCCTTGTGGAACAAGATATTGGGCGGCTTTATTATTCTGTTAATCGTCAGCAATGTAATTGCCGTCATTCTGGAGTCCTGGCCACCGCTTGGTAAGCAATATGTACAGGCTTTTTACTTGTTTAACCTATTTTCTGTGATGGTTTTTACTGTCGAATACTTTGCCCGAATCTGGGTGTGTGTGGAAGCTCCGGATGCGGATACCTCAAAACCGGTTCGCAGTCGATTGCGCTATATGTTTAGCACAGTAGCACTGGTGGATTTTCTGGCTATCGCACCGTTTTATTTGGCATTCTTCGTTACTATCGATCTTCGTTACCTGCGTATGCTGCGCATGTTGCGTCTGCTCAAGCTTAGCCATTATTTCAAAGGTCTGGATTTATTTGCCAGCGTATTACGCAAGGAATTGCCAACCATTGGAGCTGCAGTGTTTACCGTGATGGTATTAGTTGTGTTGTCTGCCAGCGTTATGTATGGCATTGAACATGATGCACAGCCAGAGGTGTTCGGCAGTATTCCTGGTGCTATTTGGTGGGCGGTAGTGACCATGACCACTGTTGGCTATGGTGATGTGGTACCGGTAACCGTGCTGGGTAAGTTTATCGCCATGTTTATCATGTTGTTGGGCGTTGGCGTCGTTGCTCTGCCTGCTGCCATGCTGGCGGCAAAATTTGGTGATGAGTTGCGTTTGCGCAAACGGCGGCTTGAAGCCGAGGTGGAGCATGCTTTGCGAGATGGGGCTGTTAGTGCTCATGAGCGAGCTGATTTGCAAGAGTTGGCGCAACGACTTGATTTAGATGCTGCAGAATTGGAACAATTGATTAAAGACCGCGCTCAGTTGGCTCCTCGCAGCATAACCTGCCCCCATTGCGCCGGTAAAATAAAACTTAAATCTGCAGATTATGATTGAGCTTTTTAATTTGAGCATTCAAACCAGGGCCAATTTACCCTAATTTTTATCAGTAGATTTCCAGGGCAAAACAGCCCTGGTTTTATCGATATTATCCTAATTAAGTTTTATCGCATTAAAACATTACGTTTAAAGTTTTGTATTTTACCCTTTCTATTATCCCGCTTTAATTCACCTAATCGCAATGACATGACAGGTGAAACACAATGCGTTTGCATGATGATGCATTACTCAAACACTTTTCTTATATCAATGGTAGCTGGCACAGCAGCAATACTCAGATCCCGGTAACCAACCCTGCTTCCGGTGAAATAATCGCTCGGGTACACAACGCGGATGTGGAACAAACTGGATTGGCGGTTAAAAGTGCCAAAGCAGCCTTTGCTGACTGGTCAAAAAACTCTGCCAATGAGCGTGCTGCTTTGATGCAAAAATGGTACAGCCTGATGATGCAACATCAGCAAGACTTAGCGCAGATCCTGACTGCTGAGCAGGGCAAACCACTTGCAGAAGCTCGCGGTGAAATCGCTTACGGCGCTGCATTTATTCAGTGGTTTGCTGAAGAAGCTAAACGAGTTTATGGCGATACTATTCCGGCGCCTTCTGGTGATAAACGCATCCTGGTAATTAAACAACCTGTGGGTGTGGTGGCAGCTATTACTCCCTGGAATTTCCCCAATGCCATGATAGCGCGTAAAGCTGCGGCCGCATTGGCGGCAGGCTGTACCTTTGTAGTGCGTCCGGCGACGCAAACCCCGCTTTCCGCTTTAGCTATGGCGGAACTGGCCGAGCGAGCGGGTATTCCGGCAGGTGTGTTTAATGTGGTAGTGGGCGATGACGCCAGAGGCATGGGCAAAGTGCTCACCCAGCACCCTGATGTGGCCAAGTTTACTTTTACCGGCTCTACGCAAGTGGGCCGTCAATTGATATCCCAATGTGCTGAAGGCATTAAAAAGGTTTCCATGGAACTGGGTGGCAATGCGCCTTTTATTGTTTTTGATGATGCTGATATTGACGCTGCGGTTCAGGGGGCACTGGACTCCAAATATCGCAATGCCGGTCAAACCTGCGTCTGTACTAATCGTATTTTTGTGCACAACAAGATACTCGAGGCTTTTACTGAAAAGTTTGTAAAGGCGGTTAAATCCCTCAAGGTTGGGGATGGCATGTCAGAAGGCACGCAAATTGGTCCCATGATTTCCTCGCAGGCCGCAGAGCAGGTGCAGGATTTAGTTAACCAATCTGTGGCACAGGGGGCAAAAATCGTTGCCGGTGGTACAACGCCACAGCGTAATTTTTATCAGCCTACCGTTCTAACTCAGGTGACCAATGACATGCCGATTGCCTGTAACGAAATATTCGGCCCGGTATCGCCCATTATCGCCTTTGAAGAGGAAGCCGAAGTCATCGCCATGGCAAATGATACCGAGTATGGCCTGGCGGCTTATTTTTATGCCCGCGACATCGGTCGTATCTGGCGTGTCGCAGAAGGGTTGGAATTTGGCATGGTGGGTATAAACGAAGGACTCATCTCCAATGCTGCGGCGCCTTTTGGTGGCGTAAAACAGTCAGGCAATGGGCGTGAAGGCTCCCGCTATGGCCTGGATGATTATCTGGAAATTAAGTATCTGTGTCTGGGAGGAATCAACGCATGAACCCAATTAATGAAATCGTGACAAATCAATCATTACAGCAACGCAAAAGCAAGGTATTCGCCCGTGGTCAGGGCAACGTTTATCCGGTGTATGTTGAACGTGCAAAAAATGCCGAAGTCTGGGATGTAGAAGGTAATCGCTATATTGATTTTGCTACCGGCATTGCAGTGTGTAACACCGGGCATAGTCATCCTGATGTGGTGGCAGCGGTAAAGGCACAAAGCGAAAAGTTTAGTCATACCTGTATTATGGTTAATCCTTATCAGGTGGGTGTTGAGCTGGCTGAAAAGCTGGTGGAAATTGCTCCTGGCGATTCTGAGAAAAAAACCATTTTTGTCTCTACCGGCGCGGAAGCTGTGGAAAACTGTATCAAGATAGCTCGGGCTCACACAGGCCGCAGAGGAGTGATTGCCTTTAACGGTGGTTTTCACGGCCGAACTAATCTGGCGATGGCACTGACCGGAAAAATCACGCCTTATAAAAACCTGTTTGGTCCCTACATGGCGGAAGTGTTTCACGCGCCTTTCCCCTGTGAATTACACGGTGTCAGCACAGAGCAGGCGATGAAAGCGCTGCGCACCCTGTTTAAGGTGGATATTGCCCCGCAAGATGTAGCAGCCATTATCGTTGAGCCAGTGCAAGGCGAGGGGGGCTTTTACGCTGCACCGCCCGCTTTTTTACAGGCGCTGCGTAAATTATGTGATGAAGAAGGTATTGTGCTGATAGCCGATGAAATTCAGTCCGGTTTTGGCCGTACCGGCACTATGTTTAGCATTGAAAAAGCTGAAGTTGAACCGGATTTGATCACCATGGCGAAAGGTATCGCCGGTGGTTTCCCACTGGCGGCAGTGGTGGGTAAAAGTGAGATTATGAATGCGCCATTGCCCGGTGGATTAGGGGGCACCTATGGTGGTTCACCTGTCGGCTGTGCGGCGGCTTTGGCGGTATTGGATGTGATTGCCAAAGAAAATCTGATTGCCAAAGCAAATCACATTGGTGAGACTTTTTCCTCACGCCTTAAGTTACTACAGAATGAATTTCCGGCATTGATCTCCGATGTTCGGCATCAGGGAGCCATGATTGCCATGGAGCTTTGTCTTGAAGGGGATGCTGAAAAACCCAATGTGGCATTGACCCAGGCTTTAATTGCCCGTGCAGCGCAACAAGGATTGATATTGTTGGCGTGTGGATTTTATGGCAATGTTATTCGGTTTTTGCCTGCCCTGACCATCTCAGATGAGGTGTTACAGGAAGGACTGGATACCTTTGAAAGTCTGTTCTGCAGGTTGGCAAAGGAAATTTAAAGCAACCTGGTGCTCACTGATTGGGGGGAGATAACATTACACAATGATCAGTCGCTTGATTCATATCGACCCCACTAGTGATGAAAGTCTGCAAAGTCAGATCCGGCAAAAGCTGGTGGAAGGGATCCTGGTAGGATCCTTTCGTCCCGGTGCTAAATTACCCTCCAGCCGCAAACTGGCGGAACAGCTGGGGGTGTCCCGCAATACTGTGGTTTTGGTATACCAAACCCTGATGGAAGAGGGCTATATTGTCACCCGCGACCGCAGCGGTATTTTTGTCAGCGAAGATATTGCCAGGCGCAGCGCTCTGGCGAAGCCTCCGCCTTTATTTAACCATCAGTCTCGTGATAACGCACACCGGTTTAAAGGCGCTATTGCCAGTACCACTTCTGTATCCAGCCCGCAAAACTGGCAAAGTTATAGTTATCCTTTTATCGATGGCAAGTACGACTCATCGCTATATCCGGTCAAAGAATGGCGGGAAGCCAACAGTAAAGCCAATGCAACCCGAGAAATTGTGCAGTGGTCAAAGTTACAGGGCTTTGAAGATGATCCTATGTTGCTGGATGAGATCCGTAGCAAAATTCTTCCTCGCCGTGGTATTCAGGCGGAGCGGGAAGAAATACTGATCACCACAGGTGCACAGCAGGCGCTGCATCTGGTCACTGAACTGTTTGTGGATAAGAGTGTCAGGGTGGCCGTTGAAGAGCCTGGTTACCCCAAAATGCGGGAGTTATTGCAAAAAAATCAGGCAACACTGGTTTATCAGCCGTTAGACGAAAACGGTATGATCATAGACGACAGACTCAATCAATGTGACATCTTATACACCACACCCAGTCATCAAACGCCCACCAGTGTCACCATGTCGATGGACCGTCGGGATACCCTATTAAATAAGGCGACGGAGCAGGATTTGCTGATCATCGAAGATGACTTTGAATTTGAAAGTAATTTTCTCGGGCAACCCCATCCGGCATTGCGCAGTCTGGACCGTGACAACCGGGTGGTTTATGTTTCTTGTTTGTCTAAGGTATTAGTTTCCGCTTCGCAAATTGGCTTTATTGTGGCGGACTCCGGCGTGATTGCTGAACTTAAAAAGCTACGGCGTCTGTTTACCCGAAACCCGCCGTTATCCAGTCAGCGCACCGTCGCCTATTTTTTGGCTTTAGGTCATTACGATGCCTATATGATGCAGTTACACAAACTGTTTTTTGAGCGCTGGCTGACGCTGCGAGAAGCTCTGAACATTTATCTGCCTAACTGTGTTAATACCGGTCCCACCCAAGGCGGAACTGCCTGGTGGATCACTGGCCCGGAAACCCTGGATGGCGAGCATTTGCGGCAAAAAGCAGCGGAAGAAGGCATACTCATTGAGCCGGTTAAACGCTATTTTGCGCAACAACAGGCTCCCGAAAATTGTTTTCGCATGGGCATTACCAGTATTGAAAACAATAAGATCCGCGCCGGTGTGGAAAAGCTGGCAGATCTGATCCACCAACTCACCGCTAAACACGAAGAAAAACTCAGTAATGCCAAAGGCAAACTGTTGGACGAGGCGGCATTGCACAAGGTGCTACCCGGCGTGCAATTGGAATGTGAAATGGTGTATGGCGTGCTATGTGAAATTGAGCTCTGGCCCGATGGCACTATGACCGGTCGTACCGGCGGATTGGATCCGGAGGTGGATTCAGGTATCTGGTGGATAGAAAACGGCATGTATTTTCGTCGTTGGGAATTGTGGAGCTATGGCGAAACCAAAGGCTATTACGTCATCCTGGATGGTGACGAGATGAAGTGGTTCGATCAGCATTACTGTTTTGTCAGACAGTTACAGGTAAAAGGTTATCCCAGCTAACTGGCACCATACTTTGAATGTAACTGGTACTATTGTTTTCGTCAGGAAGCCCCTAAAGTGGACCTATAGTCTTGATGAAAACCACTCTGAGAAGAACCTATGACTCATTTTTCTGTTGCAGGATTGCAACTGGCTCTATCCAACGGCGATAACCTGGCACACATTGAACAGCAGGTCGCACAAACTAAAAAACGCTTTCCCTGGCTGGATATGATGGTGTTACCTGAGTTGGCGGCCTATGGCACCGACACGGCTAATGCGGAATCCTTACCCGGCAATACCGAAGCGAAATTGTGCCAACTGGCCCAGGAGCATGATGTATGGCTGGTGGCCGGTTCTTTGTTTGAGCAAGTTGAACAACAGGTTTACAACACCTGCTCGGTGATTAATCGAGAAGGTGAGGTTGTAGCTCGCTATCGCAAAATTTTTCCATTTCATCCGTATGAAAAAGGCGTTAGTTGCGGCCAGGATTTTGTGGTGGTGGACGTTCCGAATGGACGCATTGGCATCGCCATTTGTTACGACCTGTGGTTTCCCGAAGTGTCCAGAACCCTGGCGAGTATGGGCGCAGAATGCCTGATTTACCCCACCTTAACTGGCACTATCGACAGACACCTGGAAGTGGCTATGAGCCAAACCACTGCGGTGCAACAACAAAGTTATGTGCTGTCGGTAAATTGTGCTGGCGAGCTGGGCAATGGCCGTTCTGTTGCGGTGGGGCCAGATGGCGATATTCTGCATCAGGCGGGGGAGAATCCGGAAGTAATACCCATCGAAATTGATTTTGAACGGGTTAGACGCAATCGCGAGCGCGGCGTTTTAGGCTTGGGGCAACCGCTGAAAAGCTTTCGTGACAATCCGGTTTGTTTCGCTGCATATCAAGCCGATAAGGGCGCTTTACCGGGATTGAATGCGCTGGGTGAACTACAGATGCCCGGCGAGAAACAGAACTCAGTTGAGAAAAAATAACACCTTACTGGACCAATTTGTCATCGCAAACTGGTACTAGTGAGATTTTTAACTCTGTTCTAGGCTGCGAGTGACTGTACAAAAATAACACCAATGGGATAACACTATGAAAACCGTCACATTCAAAAAATCACTACTGACCAGCGCAGTTTCCTCTGCACTTCTGCTGGCTGGTGCACCCGGAGCCATAGCTCAGGAAGCCGAGGCTGAAAAAGGAAAGCTTGAAGTTATCGAAGTGACAGCTAACCGTCGTGCGCAATCAATTCAGGATATTCCTTATAATATTTCTGCGGTATCCGGCGAAGAACTGGCCAATGCACAAATTGTCGATGCCTCTGAGATGATGCGCGGTGTGGCGGGGATCACTGTTGTCGATCGCGGTTATCGCAACTCGGGTACGGTGAACGGTGTGATAATCCGCGGTGTAAACGTGGATAATGGCGCTAACGGTGATGTGCCACTATCTGCAGTACCAACCGTGGCCACCTACGTAAATGAAACCCCCTTATACGCCAACTTTATTCTCAAAGATGTGGAGCAGGTGGAAGTGTTGCGCGGTCCGCAAGGCACTCTGTATGGTTCAGGAGCTTTGGCTGGTACGGTGAAATACCGCATGAATAAACCGGATACTTCCGAGTTTTCTGGTTCGGTTGGCTTAAATTACGGTCAGACCGACGGTTCAGATGGCCATAACTTTGGCGCAGATGTGTTAGTGAACATTCCGGTTAATGACAAATTTGCCATCAGAGCCAACATAGGAAAAATAGATAATGACGGCATTGTGGACTACACCACACTGTATCAACTGGACCAAAACAATTATGCACCGGCAGCGCAAAATGGCGATATTGCCGCGGGTGGTCCAATTTTCACCAGCAAGAAAGATGCTGATACCGTAGATATCGACTACGGTCGTATCTCCGCGTTACTAGAGTTAAGCGACAATGCCACTTTGTTAGTATCGCATCAGTTCCAGGAAGATAAGATCGGCGGGCGTCGACAGGTAACACGTGGTACCCACTGGACCACGGGCACTGAACAGGCCTATGGTGAATATGAAAATGGCGCGGTGCAATTAGAACCGTCAGAGCGAGATGTATCTTTATCAGCATTGGAGCTGGAATGGAATCTGGGTTTCGCAACCCTGACTTCCAGTGTGTCCCGTTATGATCACACCGGAGAAGCTGTCAGTGATAACACCGGTTTTTACGCCAAAAATGCCTGGTTTACTGGCTTGTACTACGGCTCTCCCAGACCGATGGCTCAGGCTGTGCGTGGTTACGATGAAGAAGCGACTGTAATGGAAGTACGTCTGGTGTCAAACGAACGCGTCAATAATATGGACTGGGTAGTCGGCGTTTATCGCATGGATCAGGATGCGGTGGTTTACCAAGACAGCTACATGCCTGGCTATCAGGAGTGGGCAGGTGCAGCGTTTAGCTGGTGGGAAACTATGGGCGATTTTGGCATGGTTTACACCGACAACGATTTTCATTATGTGCGCAATGTGGAGTTTGAAGATACGGCCTTTTTTGGGGAGCTAACCTATCACTTTTCTGACGAGTTCCGCATGGTGGGTGGCTTACGCCACTTTAAAACAGAAACCCAAAATGACACAGAGCTGTCCTTACCTATCTGGCCGTTTCTTGGCGGCGAACCCAGCTTTTCGGATGATGAGAATGGCACCCTGTTCAAGGTCAACGCATCCTATGATTTGAGTCAGGACACCATGTTGTATGCCACCATTTCAGAAGGCTTCAGACGCGGTGGTGCCAATGCTGTGCCTTTATCTGGTAGCCTGGAAGAACGTCCCGAATGGCAAAGCTACGATTCTGACAGTACCACCAACTATGAAATCGGTCTGAAGGGTACGTTACTGGACAACCAACACAGTTATACCTTGTCAGCGTTTTTAATGGATTGGCAGGATCCGCAATTAAACACCGCTTCTTACTGGGGCTTCTTTACGGTGGCTAATGGTGAATCAGCGGAAACCCGAGGACTGGAATTAGAATTACAAGGCTATCTGAGCCCAGAGTGGCACTATGTGCTGGGTTATGCCTATGTAAAAGGTGAGTTAACCGACGATTTTTATGCGCCTTCAGGTATCGCCAGTGCGTCGCCCACCTATCTGGTGGCAGCGGATGGCGCTGAGTTACCGTTGACGCCGGAACATACCTTAAGTTTTGCTATTGATCACACTTACACCTTAGACAACGGCATGTATTTAGTGTCTCGGGCCAATATGTATTATCAGTCAGACTCTGTTAACTGGTTAGGAGATAGTGAGAAACATCAGGCGGACATTGATGGCTTTGCGCTATTTAACGCCAGTATGAGCTTGATGGCAGATGACTGGAGTGTGTCTTTGTACGTGAAGAATATCACTAATGAAGAAGGTGTGACTGGTTTAATTACGGAGTCTCATATGGGCACTGAGCCTTCCGAGAATTTCCTGGCAAATTCGTCCAAAGACTATATTAGTTTGCCGCGAACTATCGGTTTAAGTGCCAACTATCGTTTTTAATAGAGGCAGTTTCCTCATGTGTCGTGCGTGGGAGCAGGAGGTCAGTGGCAACACTGGCTTTCCTGTTTTTTATCGCGAATAATGTGAATACTCAAAGCAGGCGGTTTATATTGCAGTTCTCTTCATCTTCAGAATCTCTTTTACCAAAGTCGCAAGCGCTTGAAGCGGCGCTGGATGATATCTGGGAAATCATAAATCGGCAGCAAGCAAAACCCGCGCGTCAGGCCTGTGACCAACTTATTGCTCGCTGTTCCACTTCAGCAGATGTCTGGTTTGCCAGCAGCTTTTTAGCCTTTCAGATGCAACAGTTTGAACTGGCCATACAGCA
This sequence comes from Planctobacterium sp. AWH2_060, assembly GCF_056158425.1. Classification (NCBI taxonomy): domain Bacteria; kingdom Pseudomonadati; phylum Pseudomonadota; class Gammaproteobacteria; order Alteromonadales; family Alteromonadaceae; genus Planctobacterium; species Planctobacterium sp. AWH2_060. Next base: position 170,409 of record NZ_JBSWTG010000001.1, read on the forward strand.
TATCGAAGCGGCTATTAAAATCGAACCGGAAAATGAACGCTGGCAATTGCACAAAGCTCATACTTTGCTGCGTATGCAGCGTCGCAAAGAAGCTGACGCATTAGTGACGAAGTTGCTTGATATCAATGGCGATTCGCTGGATTTTTACAGCGAATTAGCTCTGGTGTTAAATGCCTTGCAGCGCTATGACGAAGCGCAATCACAATATCAAAAAGCACTGAACTCACTTAATGCTGAGTCCCCCAAACATTCCGCTCTACGCTCCCAATTATTATTTAACCTGGCGTCGGTGCAGCGTTATTTGGGGGATATTGACGCTGCAGAAGCTTCTCTGGACGAAGCTCTGCAACTGAACCCACTGGATACGGAAGCGCAGTTATTGCGTTCGGGGTTGCGTAAGCAAACTCACGAGAATAATCATATTGGTCAGTTAGAATCGGTGCTGGCCAAAACTTCTGGACACTTTTTGCAAACTGCTCAGGTGTGCTATGCATTGGCCAAAGAACTGGAGGATATAGGTGAATATGACGACAGCTTCACCGCCTTGCAGCAAGGAGCTAATGCCAGACGCAGTATCATGCAATATGATGTGGCCAGAGACGAAGCGATTTTAACGCATTTAGCCACTCAGTTTGATGCTGACTGGTTCGATTACACTGCAGATACCGTTGCCGGCTATGAAAATGACGAAGCACTCTTTATTCTGGGATTACCAAGAACCGGCTCAACACTGGTGGAGCGTCTGCTCAGTCAGGACCCACAGGTACATATCGCGGGTGAGTTAAACAACTTTGCTTTGCAAATGATGGAGCAGGTCAAAGTACAGGGGCACAACGCCAGAACGCCACAGGAACTGATCCGGCAATCTGGGAGTATCGATTTTGCTAAATTGGGACAGTCGTACATCGACAGTACCCGACCTGAAACGGGGCACACCCGGCATTTCATCGATAAGTTGCCCTTAAACTCACTGAATATGCCGCTGATCAACAGAGCGCTGCCTGCTGCGAAAATTATTTATGTGCAACGCTCTCCGATGGATACCTGCTATGCCATCTACAAGAATCTGTTTACCCATGGATATCCGTTTTCTTATCAACTGGATGAACTGGCTCGCTATTATGCTGCCCACTACCGGTTAATGCAGCAATGGTTACAATCTCTGGGTGACGCCGTTTATGACATTCATTATGAGAAGTTAGTGGCTGAGCCTGAACAGGAAGGGCGTAAACTCTTTGCGTTTTGTAATTTGCCGTGGCGAGATGAGTATACCCAGACTCAGCGTAATCAGGCCCCTTCCAACACTGCCAGTGCTACCCAGATTCGACAACCAATCTATCAAGGCTCAGTGGAAAAATGGCGCTGTTATGAAGCCCACCTGAGACCTCTTCGACAGCAATTACAGGCGCTTGGAGTGCCTTGCTGATGCACAGGTCGCGTAAAGGAGTGCTTGAAAACTGGCGCTTAGTCAGCCCTTTAGCTGTAATACTACTGTTATTGTGGGGCAATTTGACTTGGGTATTGGCTGCTCAAAATCCGCTGGCAGCTAACAAGTCCGGCAGGCTTTCAGCAGCAAATTTGATGTTGCCTGAACTATCTGAAAGCGCACCCAAGACTATGGCCATGTTTAACTTGTCAGAGCAAAGTAATGCTCCGGTAACCCTGAGTTCTGGCCGCATCAGATTAAAACCGGATCCCGACAGATCCAGGATCTACATTTTTTCGCCGCCTGAGGATTATCAATACTCTCAAAACACGCTTCCGGCTACCTTTGGCGAAAACCGTCAGGTATTGCCTGAAATGCAATTGGATTTCAGGGTGATTGCAGAAAAGTCCAGGACTGAACAACCCTCAGACAAAGCGCCATGGAGTTATCGTTTTGTACCCCATAACCGCCAACTTCAGGAAACTCAGCACCCTACGTGGGATTATATTTTGGGTGTTGGCAAGGTGGTTAGCTTGTCAGCGCAAAGTCAACAGTTGCAGGTGGCATTGCCCTTTGCCTTGGTGGAAAAGAATCAAAACTGTGTGCACAACGGGGCATTGTTGTTGGATATCACACCCGGTAAAAAACTAAGCTCGTTTTATTACCAGATAAGTTCAGAAACCTGTGGTTATTTTCAGGCTGATTTTTGGGGCAAGGGTCAGGTAACTTTGCAGCATAGCGAGTTAAACCCAGAGGTACACATTGAGACTGACAGCCCTGAATCAGTCACGCAGAGTCAACCCCCTTTACCGTTAGCGTTGTTGGCAAACCAAGCCAAGGATATCGATATTACTCGACTGCAGCTACAGCATCTTATTCCAGAGCAGGCTTTATCTGCGCTGGGAGTGATTTATCAGGGGCGTCATTATGCCGCACCTTGTATGACTCGGGCCGGAGTTTATCCGTTTTGTGAGCAGTTGGTGTTGCCTTCCTATTCGCTGGCTAAATCCATATTTGCCGGTTTGTTAGTGATGAGTTTAGAACAGAGCTACGGTGATATTTTGTCGATGCCGGTAACGCAGTGGGTGGCCCAATGCCGAACCGCAGCCAATATCCACAAATGGCAGGGAGTTACTGTTGGCCATTTGCTGGATATGAGCACGGGTAATTTTCAATCGCGGGTACATGGAGTCGATGAAGGGGGCGCTCATAGCGCGGCGTTTTTTAGCGTTGCCAGCCATGAGCAAAAATTACGATATGCTTGCTCTCAATTTCCTCGTCAATCCACCCCAGGCACTGAGTTTGTTTATCACACCAGCGATACCTATTTGTTAGGCGCAGTGTTGCAGTCCTGGTGGCAGGCTAAAAGCGGTAATGCAGACGCAGATGTGTTTCGTGATGTGCTGGTAAAACGTATTTTTGCTGCAGCGCAGCTGAGTGAGTTGGCCCACAAAAGCCGACGCACTCAGGGAAATACTGAGCAACCTTTTGCGGGATATGGCTTATTCTTGCTGCCCAGCGATTTTCACAAACTGGCGGGTTTTATACAGCAACAGTGGCAAAATCCCGGTACTTCTGCAGCGCTATTGCATTCAGACATGCTGTCCGACACCTTGCAGCCACACGCTAACAACACCCTGGCCACTGAATTTGCCAATATCCGCTACAACAACAGTTTCTGGGCTTACAACCTGAAACCCATTTTGGGCTGTGAGCAAGATAATTATGTGCCTTACATGATGGGCTATGGTGGATTGGCGCTGGTGTTTCTGCGCCCGGATTTGCAGTTTTATTATGTTAGTGATGGGCATCAATACAATTGGCGTGACGCCGCCATCGAACTCAACAAGTTAGCGGATATATGCCGCATTAAACTATAACAATAACAGGAGAGACAAAGGTGGAGCAGACATTGACGGAGAATCAGACCCCTGACAAAAGCTGGTATGTGGCGGCAAATGGTATTGCCGCCAGCGTATTTTTGGCCTTTCTCACCACTGCCGGTATCTTTTACATCAATATTATGCCCGCCGTTGTTAGCGGCCTGGTGGATGGTCTGGGTTTTACCAGTCAGCAAGCGGGGTATGTCAGTTCGGCGAATCTCTATGGGGCTTCAGTGGGCGCTTTGGCAGCGGTGTTTGCTATTAAGCATATTCGATGGCGGATTTGGTCATTCGGATTGATGTTGGCGATTTTGCTGATTGATTTTAGTTCCACTTTTATTGCTCAGCCGCTGGCCATGGTCGCACTGCGTGGTTTGCATGGCTTGTTGGGTGGCCTGTTGGTGGGGATCGGGTTTGGTATTATCTCCCGCACAGCTGATCCGGATAAGACCTTTGGTTATTTGCTGTTTATTCAATGGGGATTGGGCGGCCTGGGGCTGATGTATTTGCCCGGCCTGGTGCCTGAATACGGCACCAGCGTGTTGTTTTATGCACTGATGCTGTTTACTGCTGTAAGTCTGGTGATGTTGATTTTCTTGCCAGATTATCCAGTAAAAAGCCAAATAAAATCCGAGGACAATGGGCCTAAATTGGCCCTGATGCAGCTGCCTAACTTGTCTTTGTTAGTATTGGTATTGACCGCAATATTTTTATTTCAGGCCGCCAATATGGGCTTATTTGCTTATATGATCGCCATTGGCAGAGAAGAAGGCTTGGCTATTGAGTTTATGAGCCCTTCTTTAGGTGCAGCCAGTTGGGTGGCATTGGTGGGCGCGTTTCTGGTTATGATTTTAGGCTCCCGATACGGACGAATGCTGCCCCTTACCGTTGGTATTCTGGTGACGGCCGCGTGTACCTGGGCATTGCATTTTAGCGAGATCGCTTCGGTGTATTTGTATGGCAACATCATTATCGGGGTGGGCTGGGCGTTTGTCTTGCCTTACTTGTTTGGCATTTGCTCGGAACTGGACAAGGCCGGACAATATGCGGCGATGGGCGGTTTTGCTTCCAAAATGGGCCTCGCCTCCGGACCTTTGGTGGGGGCATTATTGTTACACAATGAAGTCTATGGCCCACTCATCAACGCCGCCACTGTAGGGCTGCTGCTTTGCCTGGTGTTTGCCTTTAGACCCGCCATTTCACTGGATAGGAAGTAATCTACCAACTTCGATCATTCCGCCCTGTGAAAACCAGGGCACCTTTCTGGCCCAATCGAAACGCTTAATCTGGCTCTATTTGATTTCGTCTTTGTGATTAATATTTGTTCAGGCATATAATGAACAAAGGTAATAAAATGAAAGCAACGATAAAATACCTTGCGCTGGCTTCGGCACTCGTGTCTCTTTCAGCGACCGCTGAACAAGTGTTTCTGGAAGACTTTCAGGATGCCGATGCCAATGGCTGGACAATGTCCGGCAATGGCGGCAACCTGGTGACAGTCTACGCGGGTAACTACTCCTTAAGGCTTACCCGAGCTCGTACCGCTACTCAAAGTGTATCCACAGCAGGCTACAGCAACGTCAATGTGAGCATGGAAATGGCTGCCAGTTCGTTGGAAGGCAGCGACAAATGCATTGGTGAAGTCAGTAGTAATGGCGGCACTAGTTGGCAAACAGTAGTACAGGTGGTGGACGGTCAGGATAATGGCGTGACCCTATACTCAGGTAGTTACAGCAATGTGGCACTTGATGATAACGGCGCGTTACAGGTGAGAGTGCGGGCCGCAGGAAACTGGACTAACGATTATTGCTGGGCTGACAACATCAGTATTACCGGTGAGCAACAAACCAGCCTCTACGACAGTCTCAATGGCAGTGGCAATGTCAGTCGCAGCGCCATGACCTACAGTACTTTATTTTCTGGTTACACCAGCTTAACTGACTTCTCTGCCTTTGCCGTTCCGGCCGAAGCTAAAAATCCAACTCATCAGTTTTCCGGTGAACTGGAGTTGTTGAACGAAAGTACCACCGGGAATTTGGTAGAGCAGGGTACCAGTCTGGCGGGCTCCTACACAGATCCAGAGCATTTACCCGAATTCAGTTTTGAGTTTGTTCAGCACGGAACGCACATAATTCCGGTAGAGCGAGGTCTGATCGCCACCAGTCATCCGGCCTGGTCTTATATTATTGAGCCTGGTCGCGTTTGGCAGGAAAACAGTGACAATAATTATTCACGGGTGGCATTGCCATTTGCATTACAGGAAAACGGTGCAAACTGTACCCATAACGGGGTAATGACCTTCCTGTTTAAAGACGATGGTTCGGTATCCAATGTAGCCTATCAAATTGCGTCAGAAACCTGTGCGTATTTTAAGTTTAATAGTTGGGGGATTTTAGGTGCGCAGTATTCGCCATACGCCGTTACTGGTGCAGAACAACTGCAGGTGGATTACGAAGCTGAAGTAGCCAGTCGTATGCCGGTTAAGCCTGTATCCGAGTTGGACAACGATTATCCGGCTGCAAACCTGCAGGTATCCGTGATTGGTAGTGAACAATCAGCCGCCCATAGCAGTTCCTTTGGCGTTGTGGTAGATGGTACCCATTATACCGGCGGTTGCGAAACCCGATACGGCAGTTACCCTTATTGCGACGTCATGGCGCTGCCGTCTTATTCCACAGCAAAATCGGTAGTGGGCGGTATTGGGCTTATGCGCCTGGAACACAAATACGCTGGTAGTCAGAAGGATGTTTCGGTGGCTAACTGGGTGTCTTCCTGTGGCGGCTCTCAGTGGAGTGATGTTACTCTGGAAGATGCACTGGATATGGCTACCGGCAATTACGACTCAGATGCCTTTCAGGCTGATGAAGCTTCTACCGCTATGTTGAATGGATTCTTTTTAACCTATACCGACAGTCAGAAATCCAGTTTCTCCTGTAGTTACAGTCGCAAAGCCACGCCCGGCACTAAATGGGTGTATCACACTACTGACACCTACATATTGGGCAAGGGGATCAATGCGCTTTATCAGGCTTGGGAAGGCAGTGGTGCGGAATTCTATGCGGATATGCTGGTGGAAGAATTGTGGAAACCATTGGATTTGAGTCCGGTTACCTATACCACGTTACGCACATTTGATACTGCGGCACAGGCTTACACCGGCTATGGCTTAACCTATCATCGCGATGATGTCGTAAAGCTGGCTGAGTTCCTGAATAAGGACGACGGCAAAATTAATAGCGTCACTATGTTGGATCCCACATTGCTGGCCGATGCGATGCAGCAAACCACAAACCGTGGACTGGATGCTGGCAGCAGTATCGATAAGTATCAGAATGGATTTTGGGGCTGGAATGCGAAGCAGGCCCTGGGTTGCAGCAATGATACCTGGATCCCCTATATGTCAGGTTATGGGGGTATCGGTATTGTGATGTTGCCTGGTGATATCAGCTATTATTTCTTCAGCGATAATCACGAGCATACTTTTGTGAACACAGTGATTGAATTAAATAAGATTTATAACTTCTGTAGTTAATCAACATCAGCTTCATGTTGTAAGTAATGGCGGCCTGCGGGTCGCCTTTTGTTTGTAGTTTTACATTACCTATTTTGGTTGATGGCATCTGATATGAAAGCGGAAGTTATAGCGCGTAAAAGGGAACCCCGGAAAGGTACTTCGAACATAGAATTGTGGTGACTTTTAGAATGAACTATTTGTGAGGTGATTCAATTTCAACTTGATTCAAGGAAAAACTCTCACCTCCTTGATTTATGTTACGACTGGCTTCAAAATCAAACTAAGTTAATTCAGTTTTAAAATCATAAAACATTGAAACGTTCTTCGGTTATTCCTAAACCCATCACAGAGTATGATTTACGGTTGCTGCGTATCTTTAAAACCGTGGTTGAAAGCGGTGGCTTTGCGGCGGCAGAGTCCAGTCTGAATGTCACGCGTTCCACCATTAGTGTCCATATGTCAAATCTTGAGACCCGAATGGGGCTAACCCTGTGTCGTCGTGGGCGAGGGGGCTTTGCGCTGACTGAAGAAGGACAGCAGGTGTATCACGCGGCATTGACGCTGTTTGACTCCATGACGGATTTTTCGTTTCTCGTGAGTAATTTAGGCAAAGCCATGAGTGGCGAGCTGGTGATACTCTGTTCAGATCAGCTGTCCGGTGAATATCAGAAAAAGCTCGCCAAAGTCATCGCTAAAATTAATCAACAAGCTGGTAATTTGCACCTGGTGCTGGACATCGAATCATTGGCTAACATTGAGCAGGCGTTGTTGGCTGATAAAGCCCATGTTGGCCTGATCCCGCCGTATCACAATATCGACGGGCTGGAGTATGCGCCGCTGGTTTCAGAGCCCATTTTCCTGTGTTGTGGCAAAGACCATCCACTGTTTTCAGTGTTGGATTCGGATATTACTGAAGCAACATTGGAGCAACAACAGGCTATTCACCCTGGGATTGAAATTGATCACATGGGGCAAGAGCAGTTGCGGCATCTCAATTTGTCTGCGAGAGCTTATCAGTTTGAGACCCGCAAGGTGATGGTGATGTCGGGTTGTTATCTGGGCTATTTACCTCAAAGCCAAATCCAACAGGAGCTAAATCGCGGTGAAATTCGACTGATAAAACCAGATAAGCTTAACTATGATTTTAACCTGTCGCTGGTAACGAAAAAATCAGCCAGGGAAAAGAAAAAAGTGCAGTTTGCTAAAGAGAGTTTTGCTGCTGAGTTTTAAGTAAGTCTTATTTACCTGATTTGGCGAACCAGATTTGAATAAATTCAATAAATTTAGACAGTGCTGGCGGCAGGTGCTTTCTGTTGGGGTACAGGGCGTACAGGGTGAGCTTAGGTTTAGGTTGTTCTTCTAACACTTCCTGCAAGCGACCACTGTTCAATCCCGGTTTGGCCACAAAGCCGGGCAAAAAGGCCAGACCTAACCCGGCTTCCACGGCGTCGCGAATCATTAGCGTGTTATTGGCTTTTAGGTTGCCCTTGATTTTGATGCCCTGTGCCACCGGCCATACCTTACCACCTTTGAAATAACTGTATTCAAAGCAGTTGTGCCGGGTGAGATCCTGGACAGTTTTAATCGGGGCATGGTTTTTTAAATATTGCGGTGCAGCACAAATATGATAATCAAACGCTTTTAAAGGTTTGCCAACATATCCCGAATCCAGCAACTGACTGCTGGCGCGAAAGCCAAGATCAAAACCGCCTTCCAACAGGTCTACGCTCTCGTCTCCCAAATGAATGTCCAGCTCTACATCCGGATAAGTGCGCATATAATCGGCAATGACCAGGCTCAGATCCGTCAGGCCCAATACCATAGGCATATTGATGCGCAATTTTCCGCGCATACTATTTTGACTTTGCTGCACATAGGCTTCAGCTTCGTTTACCTGGGCTAATATCTGTCGGCAACGCTCCAGATAGCCTTCTCCCACAGGCGTTAACTGAATCTTTCGGGTAGAGCGGTGCATCAGGCGGGCACCAATGTCCTGCTCCAGCTTTTGAATTTCTTTGCTCACCATTGAAGCGGTGGAATCAATTTCTTCTGCCACCGCGATAAAGCTACCCAGTTCAGCCAGACGACTAAACAGAAACATACCCCGTAATTTATTCATTAAACTTGTGCGAAAGATTTAATTAATTCCATTTTGGCACTAATGAAATTCCATTTGTAGTATTTTTGTTGCTGTTTTTACAGCGCAAACTGTTCCTACAGCAATTTTGCTGGTTAACCTGGAGAGTAATGCAATGTATACCCTTTACTATGTGCCTGATTCTTGTTCTTTGGCTACCCACACGATTTTGAAATTGCTGGGACAATCGCCAACTCTCAGAGCCGCTAAATCCATCAGCGATTATGAAACCGTTAATCCCACTAAAATGGTGCCAGCGTTGGCATCAGGTAATCGACTTTACACCGAGGGCGCCGCCATTATCCTGCATTTACTGGATAGTCATCCAAACCAGTTGATGCCGGTCAGTGGCGAGGCGAGACAGACGGCAATTGAACACATGATGTTGGCAAACGCCAGTATGCATCCGGCTTACAGTCGTTTATTTTTTGCGGCTAATCACATTCAGGATGAACAGTTGCGCCTTGAATTTTTCAATGCCGCCGCCCAGGCCATCAATCAATTGTGGCAAGTTGTGGAAGATAAATTGGGTGATGGGCCATATTTGCGGGGCACTGAATTATCTCCGGCAGATGTGCTATTGGCAGTGTATTCCCGCTGGGGTCAGTTTTTTCCGGTGGATATCCGCATAGGTGAAAAAGCGCAGCGCATGATTCAGCAAGTGTTAAATCATGAAGCATTCCAGACTGCGTTGGCAGAGCAAAATAAGGATGTTGAAAGTGTTGGCTGAACAATCTGAAACTTCATCCATGTCAGACGTTGAAAGCCAGATTCGACAAATTGTTCAGCACTATTTCGAAGGATTGCATTTTGCCAATACTGGGTTGCTACGCACACTTTTTAGTGAAGACTGCGTGCTCAAGGCACCGGGCATTCGCCGGGACCTCAATCAGTGGTTGTCGCGGGTAGAAGGCCGTCCGGTTCCGGCTGAGACAGGTGCTACTTTTGATTATCAGATACTGTCGCTGGAAATTATAGGTGAACAGGCGATGGCTAAGGTGTTATGTCCGTTATTGGATGACGTGTTTATCGATTTTCTGGGGTTACTGCGGGAAGACAGGCAGTGGCGTATCGTCAATAAAATGTATGCAGATAAACCCTAAAGGAGGTTAAAAATGCCATACGTAAAAATTCAAATTACTAAAGAAGGTGGAGAAAGTGGGCAAGGGATCAGCGCAGTGCAAAAAGCGAACCTGATCAAAGGCGTTACCGAGTTGTTACAGCGGGAGATTGACAAAGATCCGGCTACTACCCATGTGGTGATCAGCGAAGTGGAGCTGGCCAATTGGGGTGTTGGTGGATTGCCGGTAGAGGCGTATCGACAAGCTCTGAAAGGCTGATTCTCATAATAAAAAAGGTGCGGCTCTTTCGAGCAGCACCTTTTTAATTTTAAGTAGAATATCTGTAGGGGTAGCCTGTACAGGCATTCCGTCAGGTATGGTAACCGCGCAGTAGGTTGTCCACGGCTTCCAGTGTCTCCTTGTCTAGCTTCAGGCGTTGCAATGCGTCCATCGCTTTATCGGCGATAGCATGCTTATCATCTTCAACCGGTTTGGCCGATGCCGAGGCTTTGGCAGCTTCTGAGTCATCGGTTAACTGATACAGAGTGGAGAATACCAGGTGATTTAATTGCGGAGCCAGGATACCCAACTGTCTGATGATGGTGCCCGTCATGGTGTTAACCTCTGCAGGGCGATTGATCAGCGCGCTATTAACCAGTTTTCCGGCCTGTTCAGTAGTTAACACATTAACACTTTGATATTGCGTTGTGGCGGCAATCATCTTAGTGCGTACCAGCGGCATGTGAACATTGGTAAACTGAATGTTATCAGAGGCATATTCAAAGGCCGCGGTATTGGACCAGGCATCCAGCGCGCTTTTTGAAGCGGTATAAGATGAGAATCTCGGGCTACCGGAACTCATGGCGGCAATGGTTGAAATATTCACGACGTGGCCCGTTTTGCGCTCAACCATGGAGGGCAGCAGGTTCATAGTCAGACGAATGGCCGAGAAGTAGTTGATTTGCATCACCCGTTCGAAGTCGTGGAAGCGCTCGTAGGTGAGTCTTAAAGAGCGACGAATAGAACGGCCAGCGTTGTTGATTAAGATATCCACATGACCATGATCTTTCAGTACTTTCTCTGTTAAATCATCCAGGGCGTTGAGATCTGACAGGTCGCAGGAGTAACTCACTGCATCACCGCCTGCCGCTCTGATTTCTTCCACAGCGGCATCAAGTTTTTCCTGAGTTCTGGCCACCAGAATCACTTTAGCCCCAGCCTTGGCGCAGTTGTCTGCCACTTCGCGGCCAATACCTTCAGAGCCGCCAGTAATCAATATGTGTTTTCCTTTAACCACGTCAGGCAGGTAGTGGGGTTTCAGGTATTCTGGGTTTAGGTGCTGTTCCCAATAATTCCACAAGCGGCGGGCATAGGTTTTAAGTTGTGGACAGCGGATGTCACTGTCTTCGAGGGCAGCAAGGGTATTGCTACAATCGTATTCAGTAGTGAGGTATTCCGTTAGCATGACCTCTTTGGGAATTTTCAGGTTTTCCAAAACCTGCATTTTCACGCCCTGAACAATCGCCTTGTTTTTCAGGAACATTCTGGGACCAGCTGGCAGAAAATCCAATAATCGCTCCGCTGGAATATCCAGCTTCATAGTAGGGCCTTTAGCGGCTTTCAGGAAGTTGTTGATTACCTTGCCGAAAGTCATGGGTTCTGGATTGGTTAAATGAAAGCATTTACCATCCAGATCAGGTTTGTGGCTGATGTGGTCCAGAGCGTCAGCGACGAAATCAACCGGCACGATATTGGTGGGGTTGCCGCGATAAACTGGCAAAGGCACCCAACGTGGCAGCATTTCAGCTATGGTATTGATCAGATTAAAGAAGTAGTAAGGGCCATCAATCTTGTTGATCCAACCGGTTTTTGAATTACCTACCACAATACCGGGGCGATAAATACGCCATGGCACGTTACACTCGGTACGCACCAGAGCTTCTGATTCATGTTTAGTTTGGAAGTAAGGGTTTTGCTCGACACCCACGGCTTCTTCGAACATATTTTCTTTGAATACACCTGGATAGAAACCCGCTGCTACAATTGAACTGATGTGGTGGAAGCATTTGACGTTAAGCTTTTCTGCTAGCGCAATGGCCTCTTTGGTGCCCGTTACATTGGCTTCTTTTTGTTGCGCCTGGTCTGCGGTTAAGTCGTAAACGGCACCGAGGTGATAAAAATGCTCGACGCTGTCGAGTTGTGCTGGGTCGACACCACACAACTTCTCGCCCAGGTCGCCGGTTACCGCTACCAATTTGTCTGCAGAGAGCCCATGCTCAAAGCGCATCTTCTCTATTTTTTTCACTGATCCGGGTCGCACGAGCGCGAATATTTTTCCTTCTCGCTTACTTAATGACGCTAAAAATTGCTGTCCTACAAAACCGGTGATTCCGGTAACAAAATAGTTCATGCCGCCTCTCATCTGATTACTTAGTATTATCGTTGTGTGTGCGAGCTTAGCCCACTGAATTTAGTGTAGTTGGGAAACCCTGCATTTCAATTTTTACATTGAGTTAACAAGAAAAGCTAGTTTCTTCTGCATGGTTTAGTGTGTATCCTTCCTTAAATACTAATTTATGATTCAAGGAATGATTTATGAAATCTGCCTTCTTATCCTCCCTATTTGTTTCTGCTTTCTGTATCAACGCGCAAGCTAAAGATCTGATCGATATCAATACTTTTCCTGAATGGTTCAAGAATGACATGGCACGAGAAATCTCGGTAAGTCAGGAATCTGAAATAAAAATTGAATCACTGGGTGTAGATGGCAAAGTCCTGGGCAATGCAGTGTTGGCCGATTCCGGGGAAGGGTATTGGTATTATTCCATCAATATTGGCTCAGGATCGCCCGTTGAATGTTATAGCTTCACTAACTTTGATGGCCCGGCAAATTCTTTGTATGCGGTAATAGAAGTGGGTTTATCTGGAGTTGAGGAACTGAATCAGAAGACGCTGGCCGGGAAGTACAACATGGCATTGGATACGGGAGTTATTGAGAATACACCATATTTGTTGTTGGATACTTTATACACCTTGGATGGCGAAAATGGCGAGCGGGTTACAGGTCTAATCAAAGGGCTTTCTGCGGAAACTGAACAAAGCCTTCAGGTGTGTATGCATAATGAATTGGGATACAGAGATAGCTTTCTCTCGGTGTTCAAATCTTTTGTTAATTTATTTCAGGGGCAGGCACCGGGCAATATTTTCTTTGAGCCAGTATTTAAGTTAAGTATTAGTGATATCCCCATTGGATTTGGCTATGAGAGTCACACAGTAGATAAAGACGGTGACATTAAAACTCATACCCGGACATCACTGCTTGCTCCGGTTGATGCGTCAAATTTATCAAGAACAGATGGCGTGGATATTTCATGGAGCACAGCGGAAGGCGTGTTAATTAATGCCACTACCTACAGTATCGAAAACAGTCAATTACTCTCTCGGTTCGATCTGACTCAAAGTGAAGAGCAGTGGCAGGTACAAGGTGAGATGCAGGGTAAGCCTGTGTCTTCTGTTTTAGAACACAAAGGAGAATTACTGTCTGATTATGGTAGTTATCTGGTTTCCCTTGAACTACTGGGGTCTGAACAAGGCTCAGTGACACAGAATATGTGGGTGGCAGAGGCTGATCCGATATCCGCAACGGCCGTTAAAATCAGCAAAGTTGAGGATAATGAGCAAGCTAATGTCAAGATGGACATGGGACCATTTGCAGTCGAATTTTTAGCTGATAACCAGGGAATATTACGCAAAGGCTCTATGGTGCAGGGACCGGTGACTTTAAATATTGAGTTGATGTCAGTAGTTGGAGAGCCAGTATTACCATGAAGCGGTTATTAACTGCGGTACTGGCATTTTTTGGGAGCACTGTTTTTGCTGAAACTGCTCCGCCGCTGCATCAGGTTCCGTTACAAATGGCCGAAGGCCAATCGTTGCCGCTTGGTAGTCAGATACGCTTTGAAATAAAAACCAGCAATATTGATAAAATACTGACGCGGTTGCAGGATTGGCAGCATGTTAAGGCAGCTAAAGTTGCGGACAATATCGCAAAGGTGGTTGTTCAGGAGTCGCCACAGTATTCTGGTGAGGCCAAGGCAAAGCATTTAGCCAGCAGTTTTGTTATTGATTTTGATGAGCCGCAAGTTGAAGCCATGGTGGAGCAATTTAAGTCTGCTCAACAGGCCGGCGAATTGCAGTTATCGGATATTGAACGCTTTGTCAGCGGTTATATCGACGATCCCACTTATGTGCACAATTTCAGTATCGCTTCTAAAGTAGCCACAACCCGCAGTGGTGATTGTACTGAATATGCGGTGTTAACTGCCGCTTTGGCACGCGCGCTGGGGATACATTCCAGAGTGGTACTTGGCACCGTGATTATGGAAGAGGAAGGTGCAGTCCGTTCATTTGGTCATGCCTGGGTTGAATCCTATAAGGCAAATAAGTGGCACACACTCGATGCCGCTTTATTCCCTTCTCAGTCTTCCCGGGTTTTTTATCTGCCCTCAGATACACTGGAGAATGAAGGACCAGGATTTACCATGTCGATCATTACCGGCATCAGTCAGATGCCATCCAGTATCCAAAATTTGGCCAATGTTGCAACTGAGTAGCCTGATAAATCTTTTTGAATAATAAAAAACCAGGGCTAAATAGCCCTGGTAACGCCTTTACTTGCGGAGCATCGTCAATTAACGCACTCTTGGGGTAGAGTGATTGTAGTTGAAGACAGGGTGGATTGAAGCACTTCAAGTGAATTACAGGTTAAATTGCTATTATTACTCAAATCCAGAATTTCTAAATCACTGAATTCGTATAAATGCTCAATACTTTCCAACTCATTGTTATACAAATAAAGTTCGTCAAGATACCCAGTTTGTAAAGCAGAGAGTTCTCTTATGTGATTACTTCCCAAGTTTAGGAAATGCAGCCAAGTCAGAGACTCAAATCCAGTTAAATCTGTTATTTGGTTATTTTCCAGATTTAACCAGGTAAGGTATTGGTACCTTGCCAGTGGAGAGGGATCTGTAATTTGATTTTGTGCCAGTGAAATAGCGTTGATATTTGAGTTTTCAGGAAGCATTTTTAAATCTGTAATTTGATTATCCGTTAGCATTAGTATTTCAATACTCTTTAAATTAGTCAGAGCAGCAATATCAACAATGCGATTTTCCATAGCCCAAAGGGACCTGAGTCGAGAGAAATTACTGATGGTGGATAAGTCGCTGATATCATTGTTGCTCATGTAGAGAGCGGACAGGTAGATATTGTTGCTAATGGGGGATATATCTTCAATGAGATTAGAAGACAGGCTCAGTTCCCTCAGGTTTTCAAAATCCGTTAGTGCAGACAAATCACTGATCTTGTTACCACCCAGGCGAAGTTTGCGTAATTGTACAAGCTCTGCAATATGGTTGATATCTTCGATGGTGTTGTTGCTCAAGTACAAGTGTTGCAGAGCTTCAAAGCCTGAAAAACTTGTAAGTTCATCAATTTCATTGTTAGTTAAATCTAAATGATAGAGTGAACTGAGTGTGGGTAGTGTCGACAAATTTGTGAGTCCATTACTTTTTAACGTCAGGTATTCAATGAACTCCAGATTGGCCAGAGGGGATAAATCTGTAACTTGGTTGTTGTCCAGAAAAAGCTCGTCAACTTCTTGTAGGCCTGATAATGCTGAGATATCAGATACGTTGTTATTGTTAAGGTTAAGGGTAGATATTTCTGTGAGGTTTTGTAGCGCAGATATATCTACTAATGAGTTGTTTTCAAAAGAGAGGGTATTGAATTCAGTAAAGCTTTCCAGACCTGTTAATGAGGTCAAGTGATTACCATTCATATATAAGCCACTCAACCTCTCAAGGCCTGAAAAAGGTTGAATATCGGTTATAGCGTTATTATCCAATACTAAAGAGCTTAATGCGAAGAATTGCTCTATACCATTAAGCTGGACAATGTTTCGATTGCTACAATCTAACCAGCGAATATCTGAAATTTCTTCATAATTTGTGCTCTCAATACAAGACTTCAGATTTTCATCAGCAATAACCGAAAAGTCTATCAATTCACCCACTGGGCAAGAGGTAGTTCTGACAATTGTTATAGGGTAAATTGTACGTTCCAGGTTGTTTATTTCTTCACAAGGAATATCTTCGTTGCCTGTTAAGTTTAAATAGTCCAATGACGGTAAAGACGAAAGTGAAGAGATACTTGTTAACTTATTATTACTGACATCAAGAGATAACAAGGAGATGGAATTACTCAAAGGGCTCAGATTAGTAATTTCGTTGCCTTTTAGATACAAAAAGGTCATATTGGGTTTGTTGGCTAGACCATTTATTTCTTCTATTGAGTTTTCTTCTAAGTACAAAACTTCAAGCTTATTCAGCTCTGACAATGCGTTGATATCACTAATTTGATTTTTGTATAGCTCCAAAGACTTGAGTAGGGTTAACCCACTTATTGGAGTTAGATCAGAAATTTGATTTAAATTTAAAGCAAGATGTTCTAAATAGGTAAAAACTTCCAGCCCTTCCAGGGATTCAATATTGTCATTTGAACAGTTGATTGATGTGACAGATACAACCATGGAATCTCTGTTACTTAAACAATCTGTTAGACCCTGATCGGCAAAGTTTACCTGATTTGCCAATAAAGGTACTGAGCTGGAGTCATTGGGGTCTGTCATTGCAAGGAGTTCGTCGCTATCTGAAAAACCATCGTTGTCAGAATCGTATGCATCAGGATTAGTGCCCAACTCTGTTTCCTGTTCAGTAGTAAGACCGTCTTCATCAAAATCACTTTGTAACCATATCTCTCCGTAGGCAGATAGATCTATCAATTCGATAGTTTCTATTCTGGGAGTCATGAAATGAGCAGCCTCATCTGAGGTATAAACACCATCGCGATTGTAATCATAACTAAACAGTTCGTAGGAAAAGAGGCTGATAATTCCTATATCATTAACGTCCAGGACTTCCCAATACCGAACCCGCTTTTGTGTGTTGTTTTGCCATTGATGAATCAGCTGATTTTTAGTTTCATCTTTTTGCCAACTCCAGTTTTTGGAAAAATAGAACTCTGTGGCATTTTCGTCATAACTATCGTAAAAAATATTGCGCTTCATGTGTCCATCCGAGATAAATTGTTGTGCAATCAATTTATCCAGAGGAATTAAGCCATTTTCCAAAGACTCGTTGAGAGTTACTTTTTTAGTGTAAGCGTAAACGAAAGGTAACTCAGTTTCTGGTGATTGGACCAAGGAAGATTGTTGCTCGTCTTTTTTGAACATTTGTGCCACATATATGTGACTCAATTGATCGTTCACAAAACGATCTACTCTCACAAGATAGGACTGTGAAATTTGCTGAAGTGGGGTGAAAACTAAGGTTTCATTATCATTACTGAGCGTGAAAGAGTCCTCTGAGGGTGAAACCTCAAAATTTAGTTCTGATAACGTAGAAGATGCGGTGCCTTCTGAAAACTCCACCATGTCCATCATGAAAGTCGCGGTATCGATAAAAGGGGGTTCATGTTGAGGAAGTTCGTAAAACAGAGGTAACGCCCAAAAACCAGTTAGGGAGAAATCGTTCACATTGGTGAAGATACTATGTTCTTGCGTGATAAACTCTCTGGTTTCGGTCTCCATGGGGACTTCGGTTAATATTGTATTTCCCCAAGTCCAATCGCTTCCCAGACTATCGACAATACTCTGTGGAATTTCTAACTTGTATGACATAGTGGAATTAATAGAAAGATTTAATTTATTTCCTGAAGCATCTGAAAGTGTCCATTGAGCTTGGGATAAACCATAACTAAAAATAGCCCCATCTATAGAAAATTGGTTAATTATGCATATGGTCCATAATGCATCAATAATGTTGGAATCAAAATGAGGAGCCAATGAGTTGTGTAACGTGTCGCATTGAAGCTGACGAGAGTTCAGCTCAAAATTATTGAGTATTAGTGTCTCAGAATCACTAACCTGCCAGTTAAATGCTTGTGAATATGAATAGCCATATAAGTCATTAAAGTAGAAGGT
This sequence comes from Planctobacterium sp. AWH2_060, assembly GCF_056158425.1. Lineage (NCBI taxonomy): Bacteria > Pseudomonadati > Pseudomonadota > Gammaproteobacteria > Alteromonadales > Alteromonadaceae > Planctobacterium > Planctobacterium sp. AWH2_060. The sequence goes on from NZ_JBSWTG010000001.1 coordinate 188,471, forward strand.
CCCGGTATTATCTTCTTTAAAATTGTAGGCATCTAACACGTTTGGTAGATAACTATCTCGGACTCTATCTCCATAACCTAAGGCGCCAGACAGTGCAGACACAAACTCTTGCGTAAACTCTGCGACTTCATCTGCGAAATTAGGATTAGTTCCATGGTTGATTTCGATTCCATCGTCAACGCCGTCTTGGTCTGAGTCATTATTGAGGGGATTTGTGCTGTATAAATTAACTTCCTCACCATCGGTCAACCCATCATTATCAGAATCTGGATTGTCAATGGAGGTGCCCTGAGCATATTCCTGAGCATTAGTCAGGCCATCATTATCGATATCGCTGATGTACCAAATGCTGTTGGTTGGCATTGCTAAAGGTATATCGGTTTCGTTACTGCCAAATCTCAATCGAGAAATACCATCACTATGGTTAGTTTGATTATCCAAACCACTGCTGTTAAGTACATACCAAAATTGAGTAGAAGGCCTCCTTACTGCGATATCGGCTCTGCCATCACCATCATAATCGGCAACTACCGGAATGTCGTTTTCGGACCGACCAAAAGTAACACGACTAACTCCGTCGCTGTGTTGGGTAAATGAATCGGTACCTGTGGAATTTAAAATGAACCACTGAAATGTCGATGGTCTCCGCACAGCGAGATCAACCTTTCCGTCACCATCATAATCTGCTGGTATTGCAATATCGCTGCTGCGCAGACCAAAGGCTTTACGGGTTATACCGTCAGCATTGCCCGATATAATATCAACACCGGATGAGTTTTTTATATACCAGGTTTGCGTTGATGGTCGACGCACTGCTACATCCGCTTTTCCGTCACCATCGTAATCGGCGGGCACTGGAATATCAGAGGATTGTTTGCCGAACTGAATTCGACTGATTCCATCATTGTGCCCCGTTAAACTATCAACGCCACTGGAATTTTTGATATACCAGAATTGCGTATTTGGGCGACGTACTGCGATATCGGTTTTACCATCACCGTCGTAATCAGCAGGCACAGGAATATCTGATACTTGTGTGCCGAATCGAAGCCTGGTCACTCCATCGCTATAACCTGTTAAAGTATCTACTCCAGAACTGTTTTTGATGTACCAGGTTTGATTGGAGGCTCGTCTGACAGCTATATCGTAGATGCCATCCCCGTCAAAATCCCCTGTTATTGGGATATCATTATTTCGCTTTCCAAAGACTGAGGACTTTGTTGTCTCATCATTTGAACTTCGGATAAATTGATAAAATGTTTGTGGGCGCCGTACTGCAAAGTCTGCTTTTTGATCCCCATCATAATCAAATTTTATACCTTCGGCCCGCAATGAAGTCGGGGACACTAAAAATAAAGCAATGAGCAAAGAGCTTGAAAATAGGCTGTTTTTCAACCTTCTTGTTGAATTATTACCGAGCATTTTTATTGGAGTCCTTTCTAAAACGTCCATCAGAATCAGATTGAAATATTACCGCTTTTCAATCTACGAAATTAATGGCCCATATTTTAAACTAACATGTAACAAATTACACGTTGTAAAACTCACAACTACTGGCAGAAGACATGCCCGGTATAAACGTTTTTATACCGGGCTAAAAGGGGGGAAAGTAAACAAAATTTATTAGTACAACTCAGCCAACATAGCGTCGTTGTATTCAGTTAACGCTTCACCGGTTTTCACTTTGGCGATATAGTCTGGATTGGCGATGAAAGGGCGTCCAATAGCCAGCAGATCAAAGCGCTCTTGAGCAATCGCTTTGCTTCCCGTTTCGGCGCTATAACCACCAACACCCATGAGTGTCTTGTTATAGTGTTTACGCACAAAGTCGGTGGCAGAGCCGCCCAGATAATCAAACTCCATAGTGTCATCAAACAAGCCCAGATGCAGATAAGCCAGATTGCGTTTGTCCAGTTCTGCCAGTAAGTATTCGAATACAGCGCGATCTTCTGGGTGGCCCTGCATGTTGAAATAGGCCCCCGGAGATACGCGCAGCGCGGTGCGCTCACTACCAATTTTAGCCACAATAGCGTCGACGACACCTAGTGGGAAACGCGCCATATTCTCAGGCGAGCCGCCGAATTCGTCTTCGCGCTTGTTAGCGTCATGATGTAAAAACTGATCTAACAAGTAACCGTTGGCTCCGTGAATTTCAACACCGTCGAATCCGGCCTTTATGGCATTTTCTGCAGCGGTTGCAAAGTCTGATATCAATTGTGCAATTTCTTCTTTCGTAGCTGGTTTTGGAACCTGATATTCCAGTTCTCTCATGCGCGGTACGGTGCCTTCAACTTTCTCAGCTGAAGGAGCTAATACAAACTCACCATTGAAAAAGTGAGGGTGGGAAACGCGACCACAATGCCACAGTTGCAGGAATATCTTGCCGCCTTTGGCGTGTACCGCTTCGGTGACTTTCTTCCAACCAGCGATTTGTGCATCAGTAAAAATGCCTGGCGTATTGGGGTAGCCCTGACCATCGGCTCTGATAATTGTGGCCTCGGTGATGATTAACCCGGTTTCTGCTCGACGGGCGTAATAATCCACAGAAAGTTGTGTGGGCACGAGGTCATCGTCCGCCATACAACGAGTCAAAGGCGCCATGGCGATGCGGTTTTGCAGTTCTATGGCTTGGTTAAGCGCAAAGGGTTGAAAAAGATTCTCGGTCATAACAGATTTCCCGGTTGATTAATTTGAATGCGCATTCAAGATACGCTTATTTGAATGCTCATTCAAGTATTATTTTGAATGTTCATTCAAATAAGAATACAATCCTCTGTGGAATTAAGGTAAATTTGCACTGTAGAGGGTTGTTGCGAGTTGAAGAGTTATGAGAACCGCTGAGTTTGACAAAGAGCAGGTGTTAAGGGCTGCTATCGAGGCGTTTGCCACTAAAGGCTATAGTCAAACCAGTATGCAGGACTTAAAAAAAGCGACTGGCCTACATCCTGGCTCCATCTACTGTGCATTCGAAAATAAGCAGGGGCTACTGCTTTGTGCATTAAAACAATACAGCGAAGACCGTACTAAAGAGTTCGCACAGTTATTTGACAGTGCATCGTCCGTTAAAGAAGGCCTGCGCCGTTATCTCAGTAAAACCGTGCAGGATCTCACTCAGCAAGGTCATCAATGTGTGTGCTTATCACAAAAGGCGCTCAGTGAAATGGCGCAGGTTAATCCGGTGGTGGAGAAAGTTGTCGCCGAAAATATCGCGGGCTGGCACAAGGGTTTTGTTCAAATATTGCAAAAAGCCATGCTTAACAAAGAGGTTGATGAGAGCCGCTCTGCGGAGCAACGTGCGCGTTATCTGGCGATGGGGATCAGTGGTCTTCGAATTTACGCTCAATCCAATAATGATCCACAACAGTTAGCTGAATTGGCCGAGCAATTATTGGACGATGTGTATCGCTGATTTGATACGGTTTTTTATTAACCTTGTGCAATTATTGGCAATCTGAAAGTAAATTCACTGCCTTTACCCGGTTCACTGCTAACGGTCAGCTCGCCCCCATGAGCGTTTGCAATTCGTTTGCACAAAAATAAGCCAAGCCCAAGTCCATGGTTACCCCGATTTTCCACTTCTGTGGCCTGTGAGAAGGGCTCAAATATTTTGCTCAGGTGTTCTGCTTCGATACCTGGACCAAAATCTCTTACGCTAATAGCTAACTCTGAGCTGTGTTTTTGGCAGGTTATTATCACTGGTCCGCTGTTTCCGGCGTACTTTAGTGCATTTTCGATGAGGTTTTTAACTAAGAATTTGAAGCGTCCTAAGTCGATTTCCACGGCTACCTCGGGAATGTTGCCTTCAATGCGCAGCGCCTCTGCATCTGCAAAATTATTAATGATTTCATTGAGGACATTTGGCAGGAAATAGGTTTCCAGGTTTAATAATTTATGGGAGTCCCTGAGGCGTTCACTTTCCAACAGTTGCTCGACAATGTCATTCATCTTGTCAATTTCGGTATTGAGTTTGGATGCGGTTTCACTTTTCCCGATAAGTGCCAGCAACACTTTCATTCTGGCCATGGGGGATCTCAATTCATGGCTAACAGACAGCAATAACTCGTTCTTTGAGGCAAACAGTTGTTCCAGACTTTTAGCCATGTCGTTCAAACCCTGAGTCAGCTTTCCTAAGTCGTTTTTGGGATGTTGGGCAATGCGATAGGCTAAATTACCATTGCTGATTTCAACGGCGCTATCTATGGCGTGTCGTATCGGTTTTAACTGATTGTTGAGTAGCTTGTAGCTAACAAACAAGACAAATAACGCCGCGACCCAGGGCCAAATTGTGAGCCAGCCTGGGTAGACAATCAGGTTAGCGATAGTCGAGGTTACGGCAATCGTTGTGTCCTTTGATGTGACAAAGATAAAATATTTGCTGCCTGCTTTTGAGAAGTTTAGGTTGCCAAGTGGCGTAGCATTTTTTTGCAGAGTACTCAGGTCGGGTAGTTCTGGTCCTGTTCGCCAGATGTCCTCCCCCTTGGTTATTTGAATTGCCACCCGGTTTTTTTTTGCCTCCAGTTTAAGGGCTTCAATATCTATGGGGTCAGAAATGATTTGCGTCAGCATTTCTGACAGCGCTTCATGCCTGTCCTGAACAATCTGCTTTGCCTCGTCTTCTGAGATAGCAAAACTACCTAAAATGATGCACACAACTAAAAGCAGCGTTGTTACTGTAAATAGTAAAAAGAAGCGGCTGTATAAGTTCAAATGGGGGAATTTCACAATGGTGTTCCGATAAATGTATAGCCAACGCCTCTTATGGTTTTGACAAATCTGGGGGAAGCGGCGGAATCATTGAGTTTTTGTCTCAGCCTGCTTAGCAAAATATCTACGGAGCGGCCAAACAGATCGACCTCAATCCCTTTTAGTGCCCCGACAATTTGTTCTCTGCTGAATACTTTTCCAGGATTTTTTGCCAATGTGTAGAGCAAGTGATACTCCATGCCGGAAAGCATTATTTCTGTTGAGTCCACTTTAACAAGTTGTTGTTTTGGATGGATTATCAAGCCGCTGAACTGCATCGTGTTATTCGTATCTACATGGGCATCGTTGCTGTTTTCGCTTCTTCGCAGTAATGCCTGAACTCTCATTAATAACTCTAGAGGCTCAAAGGGTTTGGGCAGATAATCATCTACACCAATTTCGAAGCCCTGAATTTTGTCTTCTAATCTTCCTCTGGCTGTAAGCATGATAATGGGAAGCTTGTGGACTTTTCTTATTTGTTTACACAAGGTGAACCCGTCTGTTTTGGGCATCATGACATCTAGTAATAACAGCTTTGGCGCTTCCGTTTTCAATAACTCAAGTCCATGCTCGGGTTCGTTGGCATAAAGTAATTCAAATTGCTGCTGACGGAAAAAGTCGGACAGGCTTTCGGTTAAGCTCTGGTCATCATCAATCATTAATAGTTTGGTCATAGCAAACAGCTTGTTCATTGCATCGACTCAATATTCCCTGATTGATCGCACAAACACAAATCCACACCTGTGATTGTTACACTATGTTACCCAGCTCTAAAGCCTTAATGAGTATGATCACTCTTGTTAATACTACGGAGTGAATCTATGTCTAACTTGACACATCAGAACTACAAAAGTGCTGCCAGGGTGATAGCAGGGTTAATGCTGTTGCAAATGGGACTTGGGATATTATTGAATTTTTATTTCTTAAAGCCGGTATTGCAATACGATAATTCTGTAGCGCCTGAATCCCTGAACTTTATCTTAGGGATTGCCATGTTATCAGCATTATTGATTAGCTCTATTAACCTGGCATTTGGATTACTGTTACCCAGGTCTGATATTCAGGCTCATTTCAAAACTTTTGTATTTCTTGTTGTATTCGCCGCTGTTGGAATCGCTATGTGCGCCTATGAGTATGCGAAGCTTTCTGAGTATGTGTCTTTTTTGAGCTCAACAGGTGGCAGTGAATCATATTTTGAGATTTTTAGAAAAACCCTATCAACAGCGCGCAATGAAGCGCATTTCTTATCCATTTTTGTGTCCAGCTGTAGTTTGGTGTTTTTTTACTTGCTGTTAATACGAGCCTCTCGTCTTCCCCGCTGGCTGTCCTATTTCGCGATGACTGCCTCGTTATTACAATTAGCCGCGGTGGGGCATACGTTTTTCCAGGCGTCTATTCCCAATATTTTGCAGTTGCCTCTGGCCATTACTCAGCTTGCAGTACCGTTATTTTTGCTGTTTTCAGGCTTTCAACGCAGCGACGAAGCTGACATCAAGACAATGCAGATATAAGGGGGCGATGATGTTTTATTTAGTAATGTTTCATATTATAACTGGCGCCATCGCATTATTGGCTGGATATAGCGTTATCATTTGTAAAAAGGGCAAATCAAGCCATCGTATTCTGGGCCGTATCTATGTGGTATCGATGATACTGTTGGGGCTGACAGGTACTATTGTTGCGCTAGAACGAGAGGTCCCGTTATCAATGATGAATGGCCTGGTACTTTGTTATTTTGTGTTATCTGCTTTGAACATTATCTGGCAGCCCGCTAATCGCATTAATACTTACGATAAACTTTTGTTACTTTTTGCCGCCTTGTTAACGATAGGATTTGCATGGTTTTCTTATCAAACTACACAAATTCATGACGGTAAACTGGGGGGCTTTGGTATTGCCGCTTACATTGCATTTGGCAGTGTTATGGCGTTTTGCACTATAGCAGATTATCGTTACGTGAAACGAGGTGGACTGAGTGGTAGTGGTCGATTGGTCAGGCATTTATGGCGCATGTTTTTTCCATTGTTTATGTCAACGGCTGCGTTTTTTCTCGGTCAGCCAAAGCACTTACCACAAGCACTGCAACAAATTGAGTTTGTCTTAGCTCCGGTTGTTTTGGTTATACTGGCCGCTATTTACTGGATAATCAAAGTGAGTATGACGATGCACCAGGGGCGATTAGTGAGTGCAGGCGATTCCGGTATTCATCGCGTTTATCAAGCCAAGGCGCATTGGCTGATAGGTAAGATCTATAAAATCAGAGGGCAAGAGGTACAGGCTGCGAATAGTTTACCGGCCATGATGCAGAGCCTTGATAAGAGCAATATACTCAGTCGTTCTGAGCGCTGAACTAATAACCTGAAATTCTCAGGTCATCTTGCCGTTGGGGTTTAAATAACTGCGATAGACGGAATATTGGATGTCTTTGCCATTCACGGTGGTGGAAAAAGTTGTCGCTGAAAATATTGCTGGCTAGCACAAAGGCTTTGTTCAAATAATGCAAAAAGCCATGCTTAACAAAGAGGTTGATGGCAGCCGTTCTGCCGAGCAACGCGCGCGTTATCTGGCGATGGGGATTACCGGCCTGCGGATCTACGCTCAATCCAACAATGATCCGCTCCAGTTAGCCGAATTGGCCGAGCAATTGTTGGATGACGTGTATCGCTGAAGCTCTCCGCTGCCGGACTGGTTGGTGCAGGTGCATTCGAGTAGAAATGCTGACGAAATAGTCTATCGATGAGCAAGATGTTAAGTTTGGTATTCCTAATGGCGCAGTTTTAGCCTCTTCTTTTGGTTACAATGAAAAATCAAAAATTTATCACAAAAATAATGAGAGTTGCCGCTGCCATGGTGACATTTGTGAGCATCTACTTATTTGCCCCCTGGGAGTACGGTTGGTATTACCTTCAACCGCTTCCGTCCACAGTGCATCAAGAGCTGAATAACGCGGTAGAGCAAGGAATTGACGGTGTGATCTTGTACGTTGATAAAAAGGGGGCTGAGCCCGCTTATTTTGTCAGTGGGGTCGATAACCGTGCAAGTCTGAAGCCGGTGCGTCCTGACGCCTTATTTAAAATTGGTAGTATTGCCAAGCTCTATGATGCTGCAGCGATCACGAAACTTGCCGCTGCGGGAAAGTTGAATTTGGACAAACATTTAGCCGACTATTTGCCTTTTACCCAAGGACGTATTGAACATGCTGAGCAAATTACTGTTCGGATGATGGTACAACATCGCAGCGGTATTCCCAATTTCACTGATCACAAGCGATTTCATTGGGGAGAATTGGATTTTGACATCCAGGAGCTCATCTTGGATCAGCCAGCTGATTTTGCTCCTGATACTGACTATGCTTATTCCAACAGTAATTACTTTTTGCTGGAGTTGATTATCACCGCAATAACAGGTGTCCCCCATGGAGAATATATTAAAAGCACTTTATTAGCGCCATTGGGGTTAACCCGCACGTTTTTCTCTGTGGGGGAGGTCAATAACAATGAATTGATGAGTGGTTATCACCTGGGCTATGACGAAGATCTGCGGCACCTGGAGCAGGGCTACGTATCTACGGCAAATGAAGTAGCAATTTTTTTGCGCGCTTTAAACGAGGGCTCACTCTTTACTGAACAGGAGCGGCAGCTGTATGCCTCTCTCTATACCTACAATCACAATGGTTGGGTACTGGGTTACCAAAGTATTGCCAGATACCATCCGCAGGAAGATATGGTGGTAGTTCAGTTTGTCAGCACCACGGGCAACGATTTGGTAATGTTAACTGGTATTCTCTATGATCGGGTGGTTAAGATTTTGCGAATGGCACCATCACAGAGTTAGTGCCAGACTTTGCTTTTTAGTACCGATGACGACATTAGAGGTGAACTTTGTCACGTTTTCATTATTCATAAATAGTTGCTCTGACAGTTGCTCGTAATGGGCCATATCCTGGCAGACAATGATGACAATAAAGTCAGCCTGACCAGCCACATAAAAGACCTGCTGTACCGCGTCGACTTTATTTAGCTTCTCTGAAAACTGACTGATTGCGGCAGCGCCGCCTTTATTTAACACCACCTCTGTAATTACTGTCACCATACCTTTAATGCTCGCCGGATTTAGTACCGCAATTTCTGAGCTGATGATGCCGGAGGTTCTTAGCTTTTTAATTCGCCGTTGTACCGAAGAGGCCGACAGACCGATTTCTGTGCCTATTTCCAAACTATTTTGAGTACAGTTTGTTTGTAATCGCTTGAGTATCGCGATATCAAATTCATCCATGCTGATACTCCGCATAAAAGTGATAAAAACGCTTTATTATAGTCATTTATGTGCTTGTTTTGCATCATTTTAGGCGTTATCGATCTCTATAATGACTGCGTAAATTGATGGAGTCAGATATGAGTAGAGTGTTATATACGGGCAATCGCAACGCTTCTAGCTGGGCACTTCGGGCCTGGTTAGCTTTAAAAGAGCAGGGGATTGAATTTGATGAGGTAGTGGTGGATATTCGCCGTCCGCAACGCTGGGAAAATCTAAAGCGGATAGGGGAGTTCTCTCCGCCAGCGGCAGTACCGGTATTGGATGATGATGGATTTATTATCTTTGATTCGATGGCGATTATGGAATACGCCAACGAGATAGGAAATGGCCGTTTGCTACCATCAGATGCTAAACAACGCGCTAAAGCCCGAAGCTTTGCCGCCTGGCAGCATTCCACATTTGGCAGAGTGTGCCCTTGTTTGTTTTTTGAGAGTGCTTTTTATCCTGATAAACGAGCACTGAGTCAGGATGAACTAACGGCACTTAATAAGGTGTATGACATCTGGCAACAAACCATCGCATCTTTTTCTGGAGCGTATTTAGTTGGTGAGTTCTCACTGGCTGATATTATGCTATTGCCCTCAGTTATCCGTTTTAATGCGCATTATCCGCCTGACGAACGTTGGCCGCTGGTGCAAAGATGGTTTGAGCAACTGCAAAGTCGACCATTTGTAGTTGAGTGGATGCAGCAAGCATATGAACTGGAACCGATTTATTTGCCGGGCTACCATAACGATCCCTGATGCTATGTTTTTGTTATTAGATTAATAAAACGATTTTTACGTTAAAACCAGGGCAAGAATGCCCTGGTTTTAATGAATTAGCGCTTTTTTTTGCCAAGTTCCAGCCTGAAAAACACAAACTATCAAAATTATTTGTCGTCACCATCATTATTATTCGTTGTTCAACAGAGCCATTTCCATCTACTTTTCGCGCAATTCCCTGAGTTTATGTACCTGCTCGATTCGGGCAGCGACACAGGGCTTATTTGAACAACCAATAACCTACTTTTAAAGACAATGACACGAGAAAAACCAGACGTAGAAATCGTTCGAGACGCATATGACTACTGCATGGATGCCATGCAGGATACTGATGCCAGCGACAAAGAAATTTTACGCGCAATAAATGATGAAATGAGCTCAGAAGGTTATGCGCCATTTCCCAGCCTCAAGGCGGTTAAATCCTACATCAAAGCAGCACGCAAAGATTAATTTGCTGAATTGCTGACTTCGGAAGTTTAATGAAAATTTGTTTTTTGATGTATCCGTGGGAAAAGGTTTCCCACGAATCTGACTCTACTTTGCGTTTGATTCATGAGGCCGTGTCGCGCGGCCATACTGTAGCAATTACCACACCCAATAATCTGACTATGCGCGACAGCATTGCCAGTGCTTTTTGCCGGGTGCTTAAAAAGGATGTGGTATCCAATAACATCGCTGCATTTTACAAAAATGCTCAGTTTCGCAAGGTGCAACTGCCACTGGCAGGGTTTGATGTGATTTTTATGCGCGCTAACCCGCCACTGGACACTATGGCGCTGAATTTCCTGGATTCTGTTCGCTCCGATACCTTTATCATGAACGACATTGACGGCTTACGACTGGCGAATAACAAGCTGTATACCGCGTCGTTGCACGACCCTCACAACGAGTTTATTCCGGTTACTCACGTTTCTAAAAATATCGATTACCTGTTGCGGGTACTCAAAGAAAATCCCAATGAACGCATGATCATGAAACCGTTGAACGGTTATGGCGGCAGTGGCGTCATCATGGTGGAAAAGTCAGCCCATAGCTCGGTGAAGTCACTGCTGGAGTTTTACGTAGCGGATGATAAAAACTACGTGATCCTGCAGGATTATGTGGAAGGTGCAGAGCAAGGTGACGTGCGTATCTTAATGCTTAACGGTGAACCTATCGGCGCAATGCGCCGCGTGCCCTCAGAAAATGACATGCGCTCTAACATTCACGCCGGTGGTCAGGAAGTCAAACACACCCTCACCAAGCAGGAAAAACGCTTGTGCAAACACATTGGGCCAAAGCTGGTGCGCGATGGTTTGTATTTTGTGGGGCTGGATGTGATTAACGGCAAGCTCATTGAAGTGAATGTATTAAGTCCTGGTGGCATTACCCGTATCAATCGTTTGAACCGCGTCAAACTGCAAAAGCAAATTATTGACTTCGCGGAAAGTGTGGTGAGTGCCAAAGAACTGGTCATCAGCCGTAAGAGTGAATTTCGCAAGGTAATCGAAGATGCAGACGCTATCTGAACAGCAGGTCATCAACAAAATTAATAATGGTGAGAGCTTTGTCGGGCAATTGCTCGACGGTAGTCTGACTATTCACATTAGCGAGTATCAACCCTTTGTTGCGACAGCCATTCACAATGGTGCCCGCATGGCCGATTCTTTATTGGCCAAGTGTGCTTTGAGCAGTGCTGAACGCTATTACGAAGAAGACCCGCTTACCGGCGAGTTTATCTCTTCGTTGCCAATTGTTTTACAAGCTGAAGATTCTCGTTATGAGTATGACCTTAACCGCGTTCCGGAACACTGTATTTACTCGATAGCCTGGGGTAAAAATGTCTGGAATGAGGAACTGAGCAAGTCTGAGATAGCAACAATCACAGCTAAGCACGATACCTATTACCGTATATTGCGAGCTTTGCTTAAAAAACTGGAAGCACTGCACGGATTTGCCGTGGTATACGATATTCACTCATACAACTATCAACGTCGTGAGCAACCCACGCCGGTATTTAATATTGGCACTGAGCAGATCAACATGCGTAAGTGGCGCAACGATATTGGTCGTCTGGTGGGGCTTTTGGAAGGCGTATCTCTGCCCAACGTAGAAAACCTGGTGGCTGTGAATGATGTTTTTTCTGGTTTGGGATATCAGGCCAGTTTTGTTAAGCAATTTTTTCCCAATAGTCTGTGTATTCCGCTAGAGTTAAAAAAGGTCTATATTAATGAGCTCACCGGTGAGCATTTCCCACTGGTTATTGAGCAGCTCAAAACCGAACTTAAGCGAGTTATTACTCAGCATATTTCTGTGATGATTGAAAAACGCAAGCGTCGAACCAGAGTGAAAGCGGCTACCGTGCTGTCCTCTTCTTTGCCCAAGGAGGTACAGGTACTGGACAATGAGCTGTACAAACTGGCCAAAAATATGGATACCCTGGGTTATATAAACCCGTTGAATCTAAAGCAGGAAAAGGCGGCATTTATGCGTCGTCCGCACCAATATCGTCCGGCGTTTCGGTATCGTCAGTTGGATTTGGATCCCTTTTTGTTTAAGGAAGCACTATACCGATTACCAGTAGATGAAGTGCGAGATGCCAGTATTCAGATAATGTATCGTCGCGTTATTGACCAGTTAGCAAAGCGTATTGATTTGCTAACCAGCATAGGTACGGAAGAATTTTTGTATAACTCCTTGCGCTACTATGGTCAGCCCAGTGATGATGACATCAATAATGCCGAATTTATTCTGCATGCCAGGGTACATGACGAAGAACCTACACTTAGTTACGAACCTGAACAGATCGTACAGCGCTTTTCTGATGCAGCACAGGCGTATGGTATTGAATGCAAAATCATTGTTACCGATAAAATTGTGGCTGGCGCATTAGTCAGTGGCAAAACTCTGAAAATCAATCCAACCCGTCGCTTTGGTGAAAAAGAACTGCAGGCTTTGATTGATCACGAATTGGGCGTGCATATCGTGACCAGTGCTAACGCCGATATTCAGCCATTAAAGGTATTGAAAATTGGCCTGCCTGGTAACACTTACACCCAGGAAGGACTGGCAATCTTGTCAGAACATCTTGGTGGTAATATTTTGGTGTCCCGTCTACACACACTGGCGCTAAGAGTGATTGCCGTGAATCGCAGGATCCATGGAGATAGCTTTAATGATGTGTACCATTTACTAACAGAGCGTTATCAAATCAACGCCGATAGGGCTTTTACTATTACCGCCCGGGTATTTCGTGGTGGTGGCTTTACCAAGGATTATCTGTATCTGAGCGGTTTAAGTCAGGCGATTCGCTTACATCAGCAACGCAACCTGGACTCATTGTTAATTGGTAAAACCTCTTTTGAGTTTATTGATATTCTGGACGAATTGATTGCGCGAGAGATATTTATGCCTCCTAAATATCGCCCGGTACCCTTTTATCAGAGTGGTCCACGAGATCAGGTTGTAGATTATTTGTTGTCGAGTATTCGATGAATGCAGTAACCAATTTACAAGCGCATTATAACGACAACGCGCTGTTGTTTGAGCAAATTGCACATGATATTCAGGAAAAAGGCTTTAGCATCAATCCCTGTGCATTGCCTCCGGCACTAACCGAAAATCTGTATCAGCATGTGGTTCACATGAATAATGCTGAGTTTGAGGTAGCAGGGATTGGCAGAGCAAATGAACAAAATTTAAACGAGTTTGTGCGCCGCGACGAGATCTGTTGGATTAACGGAGATTCCGATGCAGGCCAGCAATGGCTGCAATGGGCGTCGGAGTTACAGACCTATTTGAATCGCCGTTTGTTTTTAGGACTGTTTTCCTTTGAAAGTCATTTTTCTATATACGGCGAACAGGACTTTTATAAACGTCACCGGGATGCCTTTGTCGGTGAATCGAACAGGGTGTTGTCTTTGGTGGTTTATCTGAATCACCAATGGACCAATCAGGATGGCGGTGAACTGGTTTTGTATAAAGATGACCATGACATGGAGGGGATCAGAGTACTACCAACCTTTGGCACGGTTGCAGTGTTTCTCAGTGAGGAATTTCCGCATGAAGTGCTGCCGGCTCAACGTGAGCGACTGTCCATTGCTGGCTGGTTCAGAGTCAATGGTTCACATCATGAGCGGGTAGATCCGCCTCGCTAGATGTTTGCTGAATAATAAGCTGGAAAACCAGGGCAAATTTACCCTGGGTTTTTATTTATTGGCCAATGCCAGGTTAAAACGATCCATAATGCCTTGGGCATCAGTAACACTATTGTGAATAACAAAATAGATTGGGATCTCTGATATTTTCTTGTTGTTTAACTGTACATCCGGCATGTTCTTTTGCAGGTAATCCATCAGAGCCCAATAGCCCAATACATAGTCAGCTTCGCCTTTGAGTAAAAGTTCAATCGCTTCAGGTTTAGTGTTAGCTACCACAAAACGTTGCTGTTGCTCTGTGGTCAGGGCTTCTTGCAAAAAGCCCCCATAATTGTAGCCTCTGGTGAGCACCACTTTTTGACCTGCCAATTGTGAAACGGTGGATATATCTGGGCGATCATCCAGCCAGAATACCCTTAAATCGAATTTGGCAAAGGGCATATCGCTGTAGATCACGTTGTCCATGCCTGGCACACCTTTGGGCAGGGCGCTTAGCTGCACTTTACCGGTGGCAATAGATGAGTAAAACCGAGCCATAGGTGTATTGATGGCTTTAAATTCTATATCTGCTGACTTCATTACCGGTTTGAGCTGCTTTATCCACAAACCATCTAACTTACCGTCAATGTCAAAATAGGTATAGGGCGGGAAAAACGGTGCGGCAAGGCGCATCTTTTCAGTAGCAAACCCTTTAAATGATAAGAGCAATAACGTCACAAGCAACAGGTAACGACGTGTTGGCATATTCTCAATTCCGATGAATATTTATACTATTAAGAACAGCTTAGCTTAATAATTAGGCAAATGACAACCGCCTTATAATGCTTTTAAAGCGAATTTGTGGAGTAAGATATTGCGCTTATCGCTGCTATATGTAACAGATAAATGAGACTGATAGTTTTTGATTAATCAGGCAGTTCACTTTCCAGCTTAAGTTGCCAGGTTCGATAGTAGTCCGGGGTGTAATCGTACTCTGCGAACAAAGATTGCACATCTCTTGCTGCGTAAATCTGTGCCAACTCTTTGTTGAGCAAAATCAGGGTACTGGCTGCCTGGGTATCTTGTTTGGCCATGATCCGGCTGTAGTTGACCGACAATGGCGCGCCAACCTGTTGCAGGCAAGGGGCTTTGTATTCGCAATAATGGGTAGTGACACCGTGACTTTGCAGCAAGAAGTTGATTCGGCCCGATTGTAAAAGTCTTACAAGGTGCTGACGCTCGCGGGCGGCATAAATGTGCTTGAATCCGAATTGATGGGCTAAATCCTCCTGAACTGAGTTTGAAATCACGCCCACCGTATCGTACTCAAGATTGATATCTTCATATTCCCGGGCGGGATTTTCTACTGTGGTGAAGAGTGCCGAGTAATCTGTCGCCAGTGGCAGACTAAAACTGGCCCATCGACTTCTTTTTTCGGTTTTAAAGGCACCAAACACCATATCCAGACGCTCGTCTTTCAGCCGGTTGATAGCAGATTGCCAGGTGGTGGCGATGGTAATAAGCTGAATATTGCCGGAATTAGCGGCCATTTCAATAAGGCGCCAGGACAAACCATAAGGGCGCGATGATTCTATTTGCTTGTCATGATCTTCAAAGACAGCTACAACAATACTTTGCTTGGCCGCTGGTGCGTCTGTATTGGCGTCATCGATTTCCGTTTGGGCAATTACACTGTGACTGAGTACCATCAGCAGCAAAAATATGCCGCAGAAGATGCTCATTTGAAACAGATAGGTTAATAACCTTTCTGTGGTTAGTTTTCTTTTAGTGCTACTCATTATTATTCTATTGCCAATACCGCTTTTGCAGATTTAATTTTTTTCCCTGGACTCCGCTGTTATCGGCTAAAGTGAAAAAAGCTACACAGGATTTTTTATTTCAGCAGACACAGAGCGTGATATTTGGCAATTCTCCGGGAATTAATGAAATGGAGCTATTGGTTGATTTCCCTTTCCTTTGTAGGAGATTGACTATAAAAGTTGATTAAATTGTTGTTTTGAATAGATAAATTACCAAGGAGTAGGGTGGTATGCACTCACGGAGCTCATCGGTTTAACTTATTAAGTAATAATCCTCTTAGATAACGCGCTGAATTCTCATCCAATGGATTTAGGATCCCTCTGATGTTGTCAGGCATATGATTTTGTTGTTGTGGCGCAAAAACATAATGTTCAAATACCTGCCGCCAACAGTTGCGTTGATTTTCAGGCAGGTCACGGATACTGAGGATGGCGTGCATGAGCGCATCAGCCGGTGCCCCGATATAGTTTTCTACCTGTCGCCACCAGTAATTGATTAATACATTGAAATTGCCTAAAGCTTCAACATGATGCCACCACATACTGGGAATATAGATGGCATCACCGGGTTCCAGTTCAGCCACTAAAGCCTGCTCCAGAGCCGTTTTGAATAAGGGAAAGCGTTCAAAATCCGGATTGTGAAAGTCCACCAAACTGGCAGGCTGTCCTGCTGGGGTGAAATCCAGTGGTCCTATATAGAGGTTTTTTAATTGTTCCGGTGGAAACAAGGTGAATTTTCTTTTTCCTGCCACCACACAGGCAATGTTGTCTGGGGCGTCATAATGTGCCGCGATACGGCTTTGATTACCCATCCAGATACTCACCAGGGCATTGTGCTGCAAAGGCGCTAAATCGTTGTCCTTGCGAAAGCCTGGTAATATGTGGTCAATGGCGGTTGAGCCCACGTACAATGTATCCGCAGCGGTCTGTTTGTGGTGATTTCGCAGCTCTTCAAATACCTTAGTGAGAGGCTCTCTGCTGCGGCTGAAATTAAAGTCAGTTAAGTCTTCGTTGTAAAACAAGCGCCCTAAATTACTGGCGTCAGAGCGCATAACATGCACTGGTTTCTGATTGTAAAAATGGCTCAGATAGTCCATCACAGCGTCAGGCGTGTTTTCACAATTTTTGACTACCGGCCAGTTACTAACATAACCGCGCAACACTACTGGAGTGGCGTTTTGTAACATGCCCTCGGGCAGGCTGTGATCTGCAGTAACGGCTATTTCAGCTATGCTTTGCACGCGTTTCAGGCCTGCTGTTGATTTTTAAGGGCGATCAGCTTTGTAACGTTTTGCAGAGAGGCCAACATCATATAAACCGCCTCCAGTAAGCCGTTTTGATGCAGACTGGCGATCTGTTCGCCTGATAGTTGTTGCAGCATTTCTTCATGAATGGTGTACAAACCGGATAATTCTATATTTTCGCCATTGTTCAGTTGCACTTTGAGATTTACCGCTTCTATCAGCTCCATGGATTGCAGCGCTTCTACCAGTGTCTGTGTTTGTGCCGCCCCCTGATGAATAGCATTGAGCACGGAGCTGATGTGTTGCAGGTAGGGAGTTTGCCCACCTTGTGCCAGAAACAGTGGTTCCCCTTCGGTTTGACTAATACGAGGGCTATCCATGTCTATGTGTACAACCGGTTTGTCTTCCGGATTGGCAGGGTCGTTTGAACTTTGAAAGCCAATCAAAAAAGGTCGACGTTGCACTGCATAGGGAATGTAGTGAGCGTGCCAACCTGAGTCATCCAAAAACAGGTTTTCTTCCTCTGCCATGCCAAACATGGCAATGATTTCAAATTGCCCGGTTTCGTTATTTTTTCTGAAAAACAGGGGGTAATCTGCCTGAGCCGCTTTAAGCTCTGCCGGTACTACCCGAGCATAGCTTTGCGTGTCACCAAATTTTGGATGTTGTGCCGTAATGACTTTTACGTCTTTATGGGTGATGTTGTCTAGCAGTTGATGATTGGCCATTACGGCTCCTCTCTTACAAAATGTTAACTCAGTGGAAGTGGCGACTAGATTGTCTGTAGTCCATAGGTTTTAATTTTATTGATCAATTCCCGGTTGGTGGGTAAACCCTGCAACATTTTACGGGTCATTTCCTGATTTTTACTAAAATGCTGTTGTGCCAGTCGCTCGTTAGCCGAACGGCGTTGCGTTACACTGGGCTGGGTTTTAAAGTCCATGCCATAGAGTACATACTGGTAACTGGCAGACGGGAATACTTCGTCTACTTGAGTAAAGTCCTGATGCCAGGGGGATTGAAAACGCCATAGTTGCAACAGAGATTGCAGTTCATCCGGAATGGTCTCAGAGCGGCAGTTATCGACCCAGTAATCGCTATCGGTTCTTTTTGTTAGTACGTAATGTAGCTTCAGAAAGTCGATGATGCGGTCCCAGCGATAGCGGAATTTATCGTTAAAGCGTTTCGCGACGATATCCATTACAGCTCGGGTGGCAGGCATTTGCTCGCTGATCATGGCGGCGGATAATTCCACCAGAACTAAGGCGGAGGCTTCTAACGGTTCCAGAAAGCCTGCTGAAAGCCCGACGGCAACACAGTTTTTGTGCCAAAACACTTCTCGGTGGCCCGGTTGGATATCGATTTTTCTCGGTGTTAAATCATTAGCTTTGTCACCAATACTGGCTTTAAGGTAGTCAAGCAACTCTTGTTCAGCGGCATCCTGAGACTGGTGAGCGCTGGAATAAACATGACCGACACCTCGGCGAGTGGGTAAGCCAATGTCCCAAATCCAACCTGCTGATTGCGCCGTTGAAATGGTGTGACTGGCGATCGGGCTGTTTTCCTCAGGGTAGGGTACTTGTACTGCCAGTGCCGTGTCGTTAAACAAAATATCTTTACAGCTTTTAAATGGAATACCGAAATGCTTACCTAACAGCAAGGCGTTAAAACCGGTACAGTCGATAAACAGATCACCCTCTAAGTCGCCATTTTTGCGGGTTTTAAGTGAAGCTATGTCACCATTAGAGTGACTGTTTACACCTTCAACGTGGTCCAGAATATGTCTGGCTCCTAGTTTCTCGGTACAGTGTTTTTGCAAAAAGGTGGAAAACTTACCGGCATCAAGGTGATAGGCGTAATTAGCCACATGGGCGTATTCGGGGGTGGTATTCTGTTTTGGAGCCAGGCCTTTTTCACATAAATGGCTCTGAAAGCAAACCGCATCGGCGAAGGAAACTTTCTCTGCATGTTCTGACCAAAAGGGCACCAGATTGATATCACTGTAGCCCTGGGGTAACACCAGTGGATGGTAGTAAGCATCATCCTCTGCGCCTGTTACCCAGCGGGCAAACTTTGCGCCCTGCTTAAAGGAAGCATCACATTCTCTAAAAAAATCCGTTTCGCGAATACCGGCTTTGCGTAGGGTGCCGCGCATGGTGGGCCAGGTGCCTTCACCGACACCAATGGTTTTTACATCAGGCGATTCAATCAGAGTAATTTGCAAGCCATTGTCGGCACTGGCGCAATGCTCAGCAGCTAATACAGCGCAGGTTAGCCAACCAGCCGACCCACCACCTACAATTACCACTTTTCTGATTTCTTTATCCAAGATGGACTCCATTTACATGCATTTCGTTAAGCACTCTTGTTGGTAAAAGTATAATGCTTAAGGAAATGAGCGTGTATTTATTCAAAGTGTACAACATTAAAAAAAAGCCGCACAAGGCGGCTTAATTTTTATCGCCCGTAAGCTTATTCGAAGGTGTACCTGACACCCAACGCATAACGTGGACCGTATTGTCTACCGAACAGGAACTGGTTGCGATAGCGACCATAGCCTTCTTCAGTTTCGTTGGTGACGTTATAGCCTTCCAGGAAGATGGTTAACTCTTCTGTGTGATCGTAGTTAATACTGAAATCAGTAATACTGGTATCACGGAAGTATTGTGGTGGCGCATCTGCAGACCCCTGAGGCTGTCCAACACCAATCAGGTAGTCATCTCGCCATGTGTGAGTCAGTTTAATGGACCATTGATCATCTTCATAGAAAACCTGGAAGTTGGCTGAATCACTGACGCCTGGCAGCGGCTGTTGTACCACTAACAGGTCATTGTTGTATTCAGAGTCGCTGTCCACTACCGTGGCATTTAACGAAACACCAAATCCGGTGTCAGCGATCATATGCTGAACCGCAAATTCGATACCATCCACTGTTTTCTCAGAAGGATCGTTTACCGGCTGATTCACTAACCACTCTACAAGGGGATCGTCATCTTGCTGGCGTACGATTTGAGTCTGACAACAAGAGTCATCTACACCGCCACCATTTTCGATGATGCGTTCCCAAATCGCTGTAACAGTAGGTTGAATACCTTCTGCTTCCAACTGCGCAATCGCTGTGGTAGCACGAGGTCCGATGAAGGGGTCACGTAAACCATCAAAGGTTAATACATTGGCACCATTCACGATGAAGTTTTTAACATCTTTTCTGAAGTAGCCCAGAGAAACATAACTGGCTTCGTCATAGTACCACTCAAAAGATAAATCCATGTTTTTGGATTCAAATGGCTCCAGACCTGGGTTACCAGAGCCACCTGTACGGCTACCTGGTTTGGGGTTAGGTGACAGGCTACGGCCCGCACTCATATTACCCAATGAAGCACGTGAGATGGTTTTACCGGTAGAGAAACGAACAAACATGTCGTCCATTATTTCGTATCTCAGATCCAATGAAGGCAATAGCACATCATATTCACCTGAACCTGAAACGAATACGTCATCACCTTCGCGGAATCTCAGCTGCCATTCTGTGGGGTTAGACCAAACCAGAAAATCTTCAGCGCGCTGTAAGTTGGTGCTGAGTACTTCTGTTTCTTCGTAACGCAGGCCCACATTTACATCGAGAATGCGATCGGCAATTTCAAATTCTAGCTTAGCAGCTAAGTAAGCCGACATAGTTTCTTCAGTGATATCCCCTTGCGAAATCTGACCTGAGGAATTGAAGGGGTCAGTATTAAAGTTGGGGAAGAATGCCTGCAAGCGGGACAGAGCTTCACTCAGATTCCAATCGTAGTAATAATTGGTACCCAATGCACTGCCGCCACCGGCAAATTCATCAAGCAGGTCACCGGTTTCCATCCGAGTAAACATACTGTCAGGGAATACCGCCTGATTACCGTTGTAGCCATTTGGACCCTGGTTCCCACCAAAACCGGCACGCCCACCGAAATATTGCTCTGTATAGGCCGCGCCAGATTTTACTTCGATTAAAAAGCTGTCGTTGGGGTTTAACCATTTGCCATCGACCTGAAATTGTTCCACTGAAGATTCACCGATGGTACGGGTAAACTGCGCAAATAACGGATCAATATCATTCGGATTCGCTTCCGCCGCGCCATTTGGCCAGGTCATGCTGAAGTGCGGAATTTCACTATTGGTAAAATCATAGGTTTTGGTCAGGATATTATTCGGTGCAATGATAAGCAGTGAGCTGGCATTGGTACCTTCGTCTAAACCATTGTCATATTCGACTTTTGAATCGTGATAATCAAACTCAACATGGAAGTCGTCGTTGATTTGCCATTCCCAGTTAAAACCGACAGAGTCTTGCTCAACACCAATGGTGGTCGCTGTGCGGGAGTGGGCATAATCGTTTTGAACTTCGGTAAAACGTGTAGCTGTGCCGTTTTCATCTAACTCGTAATTGGTGACGTTGCCCCCGAAGTTAAACCAGATACCAAAGCCATAGCCTTCAATTGCTGTTTCTGATTCGTTATACAGATAATCAGCGGTGAAGGTCATGTCATCACGCGGTGCGTATTGCAATGTCAGATGAGTGTTGGTTCTGAAGCGTTGCACATCGTTAACATCGTATGAAATCTGACGCGGCAAAAAGGTATTACCCACGCGGCCGTCGGCCACACCGTCTAACAGATCTTGCTCTTCGCTGGTGGCTTCAGGGCGAGGATCAACATTGTTAGTGGAAGCACTAAATGGGCCAGTATTAGCCTGCCAGCCAGGTATATTGGCGCTTTGTTGTTGGAAGTCCCGTTCCTGGTATGAGGCGGTAATGGAAATACCAACCTTGTTGTCCAGGAAGGTATTACTGTACATGGCCGCGATTTCAGGAGTGACATCATCGCCCAGTTCATTGGACTCGTCATAAATTCCTTTGGCTGAAACCGTGTACTTTAAACCGGGAGAGGCCAACGGCTTGCCGGTTTCAATGTCGACAGTGGCACCTAAACCACCACTTGGGACATCTACGCGACTTGATTTGTAAACTGATAAAGTACTGACGCCGGCCGAGGATAAATTGGCCAAATCGAATGAGCGAGAGTTACCCGTGCCAGGCATTTGTCTGCCATTGAGGGTTAACAAATTAAAGCTCGGGCCAAAACCACGAACAGTAATTTCGCTACCTTCGTTATTACTACGGCTGATAGTAACACCGGTAATACGTTGCAGTGATTCCGCAAGGTTGGTGTCTGGGAATTTACCCATTTCCTCAGCGGAAATGGCATCCACTATGCCTGATGATTCGCGTTTGATATCCATGGAGCGGGCCATACTGCCGCGAATACCGGATACCTGAATAATTTCTACATTACTGTCTTCTGCCGATTCTTCTGCTTCCTGAGCAGATACCGGTGACAGTGCTGCAGCGCCCAGCAACATGGATATAGTTGCCGATAAGCGTTTTTTTGAAAAGTTGGTCTGTTTCATAATAACCCTACTTTTTTGTGTGCATTTTCTGCAGTCCGGGTATGTTGATACGCTGGACTGCAGTGTTGCGTTATTCCAATCTGCGATGCAGTGTGATTAGTTCTCAGTGATCATGACGTTATCGATCTGGTAAGTAGCGCCGCCACCCGTTCCCCAGGCCGGGAATACCATCACGATATCGATGCCACTGATATCTAAGCCTGCATCTAACAAAGCCAGTAGATCGAAGCTGTAGGTTTGCCATTCACCCGTAACCGGATCCTGACCCTCGTTGCTGGTGTTTAGTGCAACTTCAGCGAATGAAGTATTGCCATTGGCTTCAATCTTAAGTAGCCAGGTAGTATCAGTTGCCGGAGCACTGACAACTCGCATATCAAACTGGAATTTGCCTGCGGCCAGGTAGGGCGATGCATCGAAAGCTTGCCCCTGATCACGACCATTGAATCCCATTACCGTGCCGTTGTTGTCCAGAATTTCGAACTGTGCAACTGCACCGTGTCCATCGTCCAGCATTTGTACGGTTGGTGTGGTACCGCCACAACAATCCCACATCGGCCAGTTGGCATTCTCGCTGTCAGCGAATAACGTCAATGCCGCATTGGATGAGCTGCCGCCTCCGTTGCTACCACCGGAAATATCACTGGGGTTACCGATGTAAACATTGTCAACACGGTAGGTTGCACCTTCGCCTGTACCCCAAGCCGGGAAAATCATGATGACGTCGATACCACTGACATCCAGGCCCGCATCACTCAGGCTCAACAAATCAAAAGTATAGGTTTGCCATTCGCCAGTAACTGGATCCATGCCTTCCTGGCTAGTGTTTAAGGGAACTTCCACAAATGAGGTATTACCGTGAGCTTCAATCTTCAGCAACCAGGTGGTGCTGGATGAAGGTGCCGATACCACTTTCATTTCAAACTGGAATACGCCGGTTGTGATGATGCTGCTGGCATCAAAGGGCTCGCCGGTATCTCGGCTAAAGAAGCCCATAACTGTGCCGTTATTGTCCAGAATCTGGAACTCAGCGACAGAACCATGGTCTGCATCATCCATCTCCACGGTTGGCGTAGTACCACCACAGCAATCCCAAAGTGGCCAACCTGAGTTTTCAGCGTCAGCAAATACCTCTAATAATGGGCCGCTTGAGCCACCTGAAGAGGCGTTTGGATCATAGATTTTGGCGTTATCTATGCGGTATAGCGCACCTGCTCCGGTTCCCCATGCCGGGAATACCATTACGATGTCAATGCCGCTGACGTCCAGACCTGCATCTGACAGAGCCAGAAGTGGGAAAGTATAGGTTTGCCATTCGCCGGTAACCGGATCCTGACCTTGGGTACTGGTGTTTAACGCTACTTCAGCAAAAGAGGTGTTGCCATTGGCTTCTACTTTTAATAACCAGGTGGTTTCACCCGCTGGGGCGTTGACCACTTTCATATCAAACTCAAGCACGCCATTGGAAAGGATACTGGAAGCGTCGAACGCGCCGTTATCACGTCCAAAGAAGCCCATAACGGTTCCGTTGTTGTCCAGAATTTCAAACTCAGCGACAGTGCCGTGTTCTTCATCATCCATGGTTTCAACCGGAGTTGTGCCGCCACAGCAGTCCCAAAGAGGCCACTCGACATTGGCAGTGTCTTCGAACAGTACCAGTTCTACAGATGGCGCGGTGCCTTCAGGGCCTACAATCACGTTATCTACGCGGAATGTGGCACCTTCACCCGTTCCCCAGGCTGGGAAAATCATGATGACATCAATGCCACTGACATCCAGGCCTTGATCCGAAAGATAAGAAAGCGGGAACGTATAAGTTTGCCATTCACCCACGACCGGGTCTGCGCCCTCTGTGCTGGTGTTCAAAGGTACTTCAGCGAATGATGTATTGCCATTAGCCTCTACTTTTAACAACCAGGTAGTTGAAGCAGTTGGAGCTGCTACTACTTTCATGTCGAAGCGCAAGCTACCATTAGACAGGGAAGGGGAGGCATCTAGTGCTCCTGCGTCACGTCCATAAAAGCCTAAAACCGTACCGTTGTTATCATTGATGGTAAATTCAGCTACTGCGCCATGGGCCGCGTCATCCATTACTACTTCTGGTGTGGTTCCACCACAGCAGTCCCATAATGGCCAGTCTGGATTTTCTTCATCTGCAAAAATGGTTACCGGATCAACCGAAGGTGGGGCTGGTGGCGTAGGAATTGGCGCAGCGCCTTCAACCAGACCGTCGCCTTCTTCGTCATAACCAGGACGCACTGACTCACAACCTTTACCCGTTTCCGGATCGCTAGAGCATTGATAAACTCTGACATAGTCAACCTGCATCGCCTGACCGCCTGCAAAGGCACTGGCGTCGATACCCAGGTTATTGACGTTTTCAGGCCAATCACCACCTACCGCGAAGTTCAGTATCATATGGAAGTTTTGATCAAATGGCGCAGCGCTATAGACGTTTTCTTCTTCACCTGTCACCGGGTTGAATTGCGGTAAAAACCAACCGCGATGGGATAAGCCTACAGCCGTACCATCATTCAGTCTTCTGACCACTGATTGGCGCTGTGTTGCATATAAATAGCCGTCCATGTACCAACGGATTTCACCTTCTTGCCATTCAACAGCATAGGTATGGAAACCGTCTTTGGGATTGCTGCCTGAAGCGTAAGATTGACCAGAGTGAACATTGTTAGGCCAGTCAAAACCATAGTGCAGTGTGCCGTAAATATTGGATTCAATGCTGCCATCAGCATCACTTACCACACCTAAATTGACACTTTCAACAATATCAATCTCGCCAGATTTTGGCCAACCGCCATACTCTTCGTCGGTAGGCAGCATCCAGAAGGCAGGCCATGCGCCTTGCCCCTGAGGTAATTTAATTCGAGCTTCAAAACGACCGTAAGTAAAGTCACCTTTGTATTTGGTGTTCAGTCGAGCGGAGGTATAGGGTAATGGAAGATCCGATTCCTCTGGTGTCGGCATGGCAACAATATTGAGCAGGCCGTCAGAGACATACGAGTTACTTGGGTCGTCTGTATAACATTGTTTTTCATTATTGCCGCCGCCCTGACAATTAACCTCATGGGTCCATTTGTCAGAATCAATTTCAGCGCCGTCAAATTCATCGCTCCATACCAACTCCCAATCGCTATCTGGTTGTTCAGTTGCAGTTACCGGGGGAGTGGCTATCGTCGGGTCGATGGTTGTGTTAGTGGTATCGCTACCGCCACCACAGCCAAACAGACCAACTGATAGTAAGGAAGCTGAGATAATGTGTGTGAGCTTGTTTGCTCTGTAACTTACCATGTTGCTCTCCAAGATCGTTGTCATTAATTACCCCCGTTTACGTTGTTCAGCTGTGTGTGTTGCTGCAAGTTGCTTCTGACGGAGTAATGCTCATTCAACAAACCAGGCAAATTTAAAACGGCTACGGGAACAGCCGCTAAAAACTTTGCCAGCTTGTTATATTTCATGAAAGCGCTTACATTTTTGCTTCAAAAAATAACGCATAATGTAAGCGCTTTCATTAATGTTAAAAATATGTTCGGCACAAGTCAACATATTTTTAACAATCTGGACTAAACTGAAAAAACTAAGGAATGTCTGGTGGCTGTGCTTCCTGACCGAGCCACAATTAAATTGGTGATATCGCAAGATTAAACATGTCTGTTTCAAAGACCGTTTTAAAATCGCAAATTATCTGGCAACCGATACTGCTTTCTGCGGTGTTGGGCTATTTGTTAGCAGAAGTGTATTTTCTGACCTTGCTTGTGAATAGCCTGTACTTCACTGAAAGCGCGGCGAATCTTACGCAATTGGAAGTTACCGGCAGGTTGATATCGGGTGCCGGGCTGGGATTGTCAGCGCTTATCGGTTTGTCGATGAATAAAACTTTAAACCGGACAGGCTCAGTAAGACGAATTTCTATCAAATTGGGGTGTTTTGTACTGGTCACCATCGTGGGATACGTGGCCATGAAAGAGGTCTATCTGATGATGGAACGCCATGCTTCTAAACAGATCGTGCATTGCAGTCTGATTGGTAACGCTGCTAACCGGTTGTTCAGCAAAGGCAATTTACCTGAATTTCATTATTTTGTTTCCCCTGAGCAACAAACTCAAAGCAGCCACAAACAGTTAGTTCGTTTATACCTGCCATTGCACGTATGCCTGAATGATAGTTATATGGCCAAACTGCAAAAATCAGATGTGCTGCAGGATGAATTGTCTTTAATGTTGATGGAGACTGGATTGCCAGAAAAACTAGCACGTCCGGTTGTCACCATTTATCAGGGATTTAAAGACAGAATTGATGACTTTCGCGTTGTGGTTGAAGAACTGGATAGTCATTCGAATTTTACCGAAACCAGACAAAAACATGTCGATGACGCGGTTTCAGAGTTTAGCGGGTTTTTAGCGACACAAAGCCGCTTTACCCGACATGATATAGCCAGGCTGACCGAAGTCTATCAATGCAGTTTATCAGGCTTACCTGATGCGGCTACGGGCCCACCCGAGCAGCGTTTTATGTTGGCGGTGAGTCGCTGCCTGACGCAATTGCTTAGACAGAGGCTTCCCGGCCTGGCTCAGATTGCCAGGGCATCCGATGTTTATCAGCTGGACAATAAAATCGCACATTATTGGGCGACGCAATTTATAAACTCTCCTCGGGATATTCCAGAAGACGCTTTTAACCTGATGCGCAAAAGTTTTGCTTTGGTATTTTTACCCACCTATGCCGTATTAGTCAGTACTTTCATTGTGTTTATTTGCCTGGCTGCCTATTTTCGTACTCGCTTTCTGATAAGGGCGCGCAGAATGAAAAAACGAATTAACCCTGTGTTAAATGCTTCTTTATCACCGCTGGTAGTGGTGCCTTTTATCTGGACAGCCATATTTTTGTGGTTACCCAAAACAGAAACCGAAAAGGTGCTGTTTCCTCAGCACACGCAGTCGCAATGGGGGCGGGTAATTCAGGTGGCTCTCAGGCCACTGTTTTATTATTACGATGCTTCTGTGACAGGTTTCAGACACATGAATCTGCCACTGATGATTGGTCAGGTGAGCGCGGCGCAATCGCAGGTATCAGAACAAAACAAGCAAAACACATCGGTTGATCTTAGTGGCTACTATGGTTTGTCTATTTGTAACGGCCATTGTGAAGATGTACTAGTGGAGATAGATGATAACAGGCAATCAGGAAGGGTTTATTATCGACAGCGGCAGTGTGCGACTAAGTTGGTGTTTGATAAAGAGGAATTACAGCATTTTTCTTATTTTGAAACTGCCGGTGATAACAGTGAGTGTAAGTTCAATCGCCGCTGGCAGTTCAGGCATCTAGAGCAGGCGATGGAAATCTTACTGGAAGAGGGACAACAGGTTTTACACTTTAGCGCGCAAAACCTGTTTATTTAGAATGTTTACTTTAGTGTTTGTCCTTACCTGTTACTAATTTGGCATTGGGATTCACAGAAGCACAGCCTTTGCCTGTGTCTGGATTTTTACTGCACTGGTAAGCGCGCACATAGTCAATGCTAAAGCGTTGCGGAAATATGTCATGAGCTATGCCTTTTTCATTCACGTTGGAGGCCCAGGCACCGCCTACTGCCAGATTCAGAATCAGGTGAAAGCGTTGATCAAAAGGCGCATGGCCAGGGTTTGTTTGTACCTCTCCTGATTCATTTTTTAGTTCAGAATACCACCCCTCAGAGCGCTGCGTGGCATAGTGGATGTCATCCATATACCAGCGGATCTCGCCTTCTTCCCATTCCACCGCATAAGTATGGAAGTCTTCCGCCGGACTAAATTTGCCCGGTAATTCATACCAGGTACCGGAATATACGTTTTCAGGCCAGGCGCGACCATAGTGCAGCGTGCCGTGAATTCGCGTTTCTGGTTCATTGCTAAGCTTACCGGATTTATCGGTTTGAGTACCGATATTTACGGCTTCCATGATATCTATTTCCCCAGATGCTGCCCACCCACCGTAGACATTGTCTGTGGGTAACATCCAGAAAGCCGGCCAGGTTCCCTGACCATGAGGGAGTCGGGCACGCACTTCGAATCGACCATAGCGCCAGTCGCCTTTGTTTTTGCTACGGATACGACCTGAGGTATAGGGTAGGGTTCGGGTATTCGCTGGATCGTAAGCCGCTGAATCTTCCGTTTCACTGGGTCCGGTAAAGGATTCCTTTTTAGCTACTATGTGCAAAACACCGTCGATAAATTCGAAGTTGTTTGCTTTGTTTACATAGCATTGTTGCTCATCGTTACCGCCACCCCAGCAGTTAACCTCGTAGCTCCACTTGGATTCGTCCACTTTGTCACCACTGAACTCATCCTGCCACACTAACTCCCAGCCTTTGTCCTGCCAGTTAGCTTTTTCATTATTGGTTTGTTCGGCACTGGCTATGCCTGAGGTCAATGCCAGTGATACCGCAATTATTGGTTGTAAAGATTTCATTATTGTTCGCCCCTGCAGGAAGCCGGGATTAACTCATCCCCCTTAGCCTGGTTGCTGAGTACCACGTCAGATATTTGTATTTGTGTACCGCCAGATGCATGAAGCGCAAAGGGTGACATGATCTTAGAGAAGTTAACCCCTTGGCTTGCAAGACATGCCATTGGCACGACAACCGTTTTCCAATCTGAACCTTGTACAGAGCGCAATGAATCTGTGATATTAACGGTATTTGTGCAGGTATCCATGCAGGCAACCTGAAGAGTCACTTTGCCAGTAATATTGGCTACCTTAACATCGAATTGCAGGTTGGCCCCGGATTCCTGATAACCCATCAGATCGTCTGGAAACGGGCTGTACAGTCCAAATGCGGCTTCGCCATGCCAGTTCAACTCCAGTGAATCTTCTTGTACCCGACGGTCACGAGTTCTGACATTCAGGGCGTCGGTTTTCAGTACACTTGCGGTCATTATTTGCTGGGTATCTTGAGTATCGACTGCAGCCAGTTGCCATGGCGCTTTAACAGCACCCTGATACAAAGCTCTGTCATCCAGAACGGCTGCTGAGCTGCCGTTGTCTTCTGGTAACATGGCCAATTCCGATGCGGTTGATGAATAGTTTAATCCATAACCATAGGGAAACAGCGGAGCGTAGTCATCATCTCCTTTGTTGGCTTGTTGTTGCGGGGTCTTAGGCCAGCTAAAGGTTAACTTGCCGTGAAAATCGTACTGGATTTCACCCTCGCTATCGCTAAATAACACATCTGCGATGCCCTGGCCTTCAGATCCTGGCAACCAGGCTGCTACAAAGGCATCCGAGGCATTAATTTCAGGATTCACCCACATGGGTCTGCCACTGATAAACAGGGAAACTACAGGAATTCCCTTATCTTTTAAGGATTTAAGTAAAGCTAAGTCGGATTTACTGCCGCGTTGATATTCGACATTATCCAGGTCACCGTTGCCTTCTGCGTACGGTTCTTCTCCAAAAACCACAATTGCAACATCAGGTACTTCTGAAAACTGACCGTTTTCGGATAATTCAGTTGTGCCGCCGGCTTGCGCAACAACGGCTTCAATCCCCTGAAATATGGATGTACCTCCCGGAAAATCTTCATTGCTGTTGCCTGTTCCCTGCCAGGTGATACTCCAGCCGCCGGATTGTTTGCCAATATTGTGGGCACCATCTCCGGCTACCAAAACTCTTTGATTGGGCGACAAAGGTAAAATCTGCTGGTTGTTTTTTAACAACACCAGTGATTTCCTCACTGCTTCTCTGGCGATATCTCTGTGGGCCTGAGCACCGATTAATTCCTGTTTATTGGCGTGAGGACGGTTTGCCGGAGAAGGTTTGTCAAATAACCCAGCCCTTACCTTAACTCTCAGTACTCGGGTGACAGCATCATCCAACCTGGACTGTGGAATTTCACCCGATTTAACCTGGGCAATCAGGTTTTCATAAAGTGGCTTCCAGGCTTGAGTTGGCACCATGTAGACATCCAGGCCCGCGTTCATGGCTTGAGGGCAACTTTCATTGCTGCAGCCCTTGATTTGCCCGTGGCCATTCCAGTCGCCAACGACAAATCCATCGAATCCCATGCGTTCTTTTAATACATCGGTTAACAGATATTTTTTGCCATGAATTTTTTCACCGTGCCAGCTGTTAAACGAAGCCATCACAGATTGAGAGCCTGCGCTTAAACCACCAACGTAACCCTGAGCATGAATTTTAAACAGGGTTTCCTCGTCAGCAATGTTATTGCCCTGGTCGTCACCTTTTTCAGTGCCGCCATCTCCAATGAAGTGTTTTACTGTTGAAATGACTTTATCATCACCGAAAAAGCCAGTTTTATTGTCACCCTGCAAACCTTCAACGATGGCTTGTGAGTAGGATCGGATAACCTCTGGATCTTCGGAATAGCTTTCATAGGTTCTGCCCCAACGATCATCGCGAGCTGCGGCTACGGTAGGGGCGAAAATCCAGTCTATGCCTGTGGCCTGAACTTCGATTGAAGTGGCTGCTGCAATGCGCTTGATGAGGTCAGGATCATTGGCTGCACCTAATCCAATATTGTGAGGAAATATGGTGGCTCCAATGACATTATTATGGCCGTGTACTGCATCAGTGCCCCACATTGTGGGGATCGTTGAACCGTCCAGGCTGTCATCAATAGACGCCTGATACATGGCTTCCGCGTGCGCGACCCAATCTGCCACTGTAGCGTGCTTATTATTGTCCGGGTAGGCACCTCCGCCGTTCAGATATGAGCCAAAACCGTAGCGGCGCATATCTTCAACGCTGATATCTCTGATCTCTGGTTGAATCACCTGCGCCACCTTTTGTTCCAGCGTCATATCGGCTAAAAGGTTTTTAACTTTCTCTTCAACGGCTGCGTCAGGTTTAATGGCGATATCCAGTTTGGGCCAAATTGCGTTGACCTCGCTTTCGCTTTTGGCTGGCTCGTCTGCTGTCGGAGTTTGCACCGCCTGGTTTGGCTGGCATCCCACCAGAAATATTGTCGCAACACTGGTTGCTAGTATGGAGCGTGTTTTATTCATCATTACTTACCTTTATATTCTGGTTGCCAATCAATACTCATTACCACGTGGTTTGAACCCCTGAAGGCCAAAAAACGCGATATAGACATAACAAATAAGTGGCAGGATAAAAGACATTTGGATCCCAATGCTGTCAGCCAGCACTCCCTGACAAAGAGGAACAACTGCGCCGCCAACGATTGCCAGGCACAGCAAACCTGAACCCTGGCTGGTCAATGGCCCGAGTTTTTTTATGGCCAGACTGAAAATAGTGGGAAACATGATGGAATTACACAAGCCAACAGCTATGACAGACCACATGGCGAGCGCTCCATCAAAGGTGATGGTCAGGCCTAACAGTAAAATGGACATAGCACTGTTAAAAGCTAAAATCTTGTTTGCGGCAATATAGTTCATCAATGCTGCGCCAACAAAGCGACCAATTAATGCGCCGCCCCAGAAATAAGCAACATAGTTCGCGGCCTGAGCTTCCGACATATTGCCAATATTGGATTCGCCCAGATAGCTAACCAAAAAACTGCCTATCGATACTTCGGCACCTACATACGTAAAGATACCGATAGCGCCTAAAATGAGGTGTTTGTGCTGCCAGATGCTATCGTCAGAAGGTACCTCTGCGTCGCTGGCTTCGGTGGTATGGGTGTCTGGAATGTGAATCATCTTAAAATAAATCCCCAGACTGACCAGTATAATTGCCAATCCAACATAAGGAACTATGACCTTATCCACCGAGGCCACGCTTTCACCATGTGCACCACCAAAGATTAAGATTCCACCAACGATAGGGCCCATGGTGGCGCCCAGAGAATTAAAAGCCTGAGTCATATTTAATCTGGCTGAAGCAGTTTCAGGTTTGCCCATCAGGGTAACCAGGGGGTTTGCGGCTACCTGCAAAATAGTAATTCCGGAGGCTAAAATGAAAAGGGCTCCCAGGAACATCCAATAAGCGGGAATTTTGGCAGAGGGAATAAAAATAAGGCAGCCAACGGCGGCGGTAACTAAGCCAATAAAGATGCCAATTTGATAGCCTGATTTCTGGATTAGGCGACCGGCAGGCACTGAAATCAGGAAATAGGCACTAAAAAAACAAAATTGAACCAGCATTGCCTGGGTGTAGGTCAGGTCAAAAACGCCTTTGAGATGTGGGATCAGAATATCGTTTAGCGATGTGATCAATCCCCAGATGAAAAACAATGAGGTTAACGAAATCAGTGCAAAACGATTGTTTATTTGTACATTCTGCTGTGAGACATTGTTTGTACTTCCCGCCGAAATTCCAGCCATAGACTTGTCCGCCTTTTGTAAGTGCTACAGGTTTTTCACAATACATGAAATAAATATTTGACGGCATTGTAACAACACATTAACATGAATGAAAGCGCTTACATTTAATTTTCCGCAAAATTTTTTTGAATTGAAATGTAAGCGCTTACAATGTGTTTGCTGATAATATTACATTTATGCCAGTTTGGTTGTTCTCTGGCGACAGCAACCGCTCTGGCTGTTGAATTCTTCCGGATAGACTTTGTTATGAAATTAGATATTGCTCCACACTCTCCGTTGCGAAAGAAAAACTTTTGTTTTGGCGTTGCTACTGCTGCTTTTCAGATTGAAGGTGGCAGTCAGACCAGAGACCGAAATATTTGGGATACCTTTTGTGCAAAAAATGGGGCTATCAGGGATAACTCCAACGGCGATATTGCCTGCAATCACTATGAGTTATGGCAAGAAGATCTGGAGTTAATCGCGCATCTCGGTGTGGACGCCTATCGTTTTTCCATCTCATGGGGGCGGGTAGTGGATGCCGAGGGGAATATAAAACCACAAGGTGTGCAGTTTTACCTCAATATCCTGAAGCGATTGAAATCCCTCAATATCAAAGCTTACGTAACACTTTATCACTGGGATTTGCCACAATACCTGGAAGATGAAGGCGGCTGGCTTAATCGTGAAACAGCTTATAAGTTTGCGCATTATGCTGATGTTATCAGTAAAGAGCTAGGTGATTACGTTTTTTCCTGGGCCACCTTGAATGAACCCTTTTGCAGCGCTTATCTCGGATATGAAGTTGGAATTCATGCACCGGGCAAAATCGGCCGTGAATATGGCAAAAAAGCCGCTCATCATTTGCTGTTAGCTCATGGCTTAGCAATGGATAAGCTACGCAAGAACTGCCCCAATAGTGAAAGCGGCATAGTAGTAAATGTCAGCCCAAGATACGGTGAAACTGACAGCCGAGAAGATCAAATTGCGGCCCGCTTAGCTGATGAACACTTTAATCAGTGGTATATCAGTCCGTTATTAACGGGTGCATACCCAAACATCATTGAACAATTACCTGAACAAGAAAAGCCGGAGATCTTTCCTGGGGATTTGGAAATTATCGCGGCAAAGCTGGACTATCTCGGGGTTAATTACTATACACGAGAGAGGTATGTGGCCGATCCGGAACATGATTTTAAGTCCTCAGACAAGAAACCATTAGCGCTAACGGATATGGGATGGGAAATATACCCACAAGGCTTAACCGATATTTTAGTGCAACTGCACGAACAATATCAGCTGCCGCCCATTTATATTACTGAAAATGGTGCAGCAATGCCGGATAAACTGGTGGATGGGGCAGTAAAAGACAAAGATCGCTTGGTTTATTATCGCTCTCATCTTCATGCTGTCGAAGATGCGATGGCAGTGGGGGTGGATATTCGTGCTTATTTTGCCTGGAGTTTGATGGACAACTTTGAATGGGCAGAAGGTTACCTGAAGCGTTTTGGTATCGTCTATGTGGATTACCAAAGCCAAAAAAGAATTATTAAACAAAGTGGTTTGGCGTATCGGGAATTTTTGTTGGGACGATAACAAACCGGCACAGAACTTTTGGGGATGTACAGCTAAATGGTATCAGTTAGAGAAAAAGTGGCGTATGGATTAGGGGATACCGCCAGCAATATAATTTTTCAGACGGTCATGTTGTTTCTGTCATTCTTTTATACTGACATTTTCGGCATATCTCCAGCGGTTGTCGGGGTATTGTTTCTAGCTGTCAGAATTGTAGATGCCATAACTGATCCGCTAATGGGGGCATTGACCGATCGCACTAATACCAAATACGGAAAGTTTCGCCCCTATTTACTTTGGCTGGCGATACCATTTGCGGTGATCAGCATACTGGCATTTACCACCCCGGAACTGTCAGAAAACGGCAAAATGATTTATGCCTTCGTCACCTATACGCTGCTAATGATGGCTTATACCGCTATTAATATTCCTTATTCAGCATTGGGCGGTGTGCTGACTGCCGATCCCAGAGAGCGGGTTTCGATTCAATCCTATCGATTTGTTTTTGGCATGCTGGGCGGATTATTGGTAACCGCTTTAACCATACCCTTGGTGGATTTGTTAGGGCAGGGAGATAAAGCCAAAGGGTATCAGTTAACCATTACTGCCATGAGTATTCTGGGGGTTGTGCTTTTCCTGTTGTGTTTTGCCGGAACTAAAGAACGAGTACATCCACCCGCAACACAGAAATCTGATTTCAAAAAAGAGCTGGCCATTTTGTGGCGCAATGATCAGTGGCGAATATTGTGCCTGGCCGCGATATTTGTGTTAACCGGAATTGTTATGCGCTCTACGTTAGCTATTTACTATGTTAAGTACTATTTACTTAGAGAAGACTTGATCACCTGGTTTGTGACACTGGGCATGATTGGCAATATTTTGGGCTGCGCAAGTTCATCTTTTCTGGCGAAACGCATTTGCAAAATTAAGCTATATATCGCCATGCAATTAACCGCAGCCGGTTTTTCGGTAGCAGCATTTTTTGTCGGACAGGAACAGGTTGCTTTAGCCTTTGCTCTGTATTTTTTATGGTGCTTTAGTTTACAGATTGGCACGCCGCTACTGTGGGCGAAAATGGCGGATGTGGTTGATTATGGGCACTGGAAAAGCGGCATCAGAATAAATGGACTGGTGTATTCGTCAGTGGTGTTTTTTATCAAGTTGGGGTTGGCCATTGGTGGGGCAATCGCCGGGTGGCTGTTGGCGGCCTATGGCTATGTGGCTGATACCGAGCAAACCGAAACCGCCCGGCAGGGCATATTGCTTTCCTTCACCTTATATCCTGCCATTAGTTTTATCGCGGTTGCAGTGGTGATGAAGTTTTACCGCCTGACCGAGCAAAAGCTGGATGATATCCATCGCGATTTGCCGGATCTAACCCGGGCGGTTTAATCCTTTGGCTCTGAGCCGGCTAGGAGTCACTTTTGATCATAGCGATACTGTCACGGCTGATCATTTCTGGCACAAATATATGGGTGGCATCAAACGGTCCCTGACCATAGATACGGCTCAATATCCAGTTAGCCGCCGTTTCTCCGATAGCTCGGGTCGGATAATTCACAGTGCTCAGTTTGGGATGTGAGAAGCGCGAAAACTCGATGTTATCAAAGCCCACCAGTGAGATATCCTCTGGAATGGATAATCCCCGTTCCCGGATTGCATCGGCGGCACCATAGGCCATCTCATCGTTAGCACAAGCTACTGCTGTTGGTGCCTTACCTGAGTTCAAAAACGACAACATACCTTCATAGCCAGAGCTGGCTTGAAAGTTCCCTTCAAAAACTCGCGTGCGATTATAGGGAATTCCGGCATCCTGCAATGCCTGTTTGTGGCCTGACAGACGGTCAGCGGCATCTGACTTCCATAGCGAACCGGAAATATAAGCGATGTCCCGATGGCCGTAGCGGATCAACGTCTGTGTGGCGATGTAACCTCCTTTGACATTGTCCAGGCTAATGCAGCGGTCTGCGATCTCCGGAATGTAGCGGTTGACGATCACAAAATCTACATTGTCGTTGGCCAGGTTAATTAAATAGTCATTGGAGACGGCTTCGAGATGTAAAATCAACGCGTCGCATCTTCGTCCAAGCAGTGATTCAATGGCACTGATTTCATCTTCTTCATTACTGTGGCCAGCGGCGATAAATAAGTGCTTTTTGGCTTTCTTTAACAACAATTCCGAACCGGACAACATGTCACCGAAAAAGGAACCGTGTAGTTCAGGTACAACGTAGCCCACAGTATTACTTTTATTAGAGGCGAGAGATTGAGCAATAAAATTGGGACGATAGCCAAGCTTTTTCATCGCATCTTCGACTTTTGCCCGGGTGGCCGGCTTAACCTGATCGGTATCGTTTATAACCCGGGAAACCGTTGCTAACGAAACCCCTGCCAGCTCAGAAACTTGTTTAATTGTTGCCATATAAAAGGACGATGACTGCACGCTCTAGAGTTAATAATACTGCTATATTCTCAGCTTCAGTTGGTTTGTCAAACGATTCATTTATTGTCAGATTAAACAATGTACAACTGCAAAGTTATTCTGTATTGGAAGCAATGAAAAAGGCGCCGCAGCGCCTTGTTAAAGTATTCAAAGGTAATGTTAGTTTGGCGTGACCTGCCAGATAGTAACAGTACCACTGATTTCATTACCGATGACAACCAGGGCATTGCCTGAAGGGCTATTGTCTGCGGAAATAAAAGTCATTCCTTCTGGTGCGGAATCACCCATTAAGTCTGCTCCTTCAGTGATATCTCGATTAATTACGTACTCTACAAATTGGGTGTTGTAAGGGTTGGTGATGTCGTAAACAAAAATACCACCCATACGCTCTAATCCAATAAAGGCATAAGTTCGATCACCCACAGTGCCAATGGTTAAGGCTTCTGGCTCGGGACCTTTATTCGCTGAGCGAGAGTCACCTTCATTTTCATCATCATTGTTGTTGAATTGGTCGCCATGGACAGACGCCGTAATGCGCTCAAAGTCATCACCGGAGTCAAACACCACCAGGCCATTGCTATCCCAAACCGTAAAAGAGCGGGCGCCATAGGCATACAGATTTTCATACACGCCATCTTCGTCGGTATCGCCCAATTCAGCGGTTACCGTCAAACGACCAATGGGGAAAGCGCTGAAGTCATAATCTTCCGGATCGTCACCCGCGTTCATTGCCAGTGATGAACCCGGAGCAAATTCCAGACGACGCCCCTGGGTTTCGTCGGTGTATGACAGACAGCCGTCGTCTTCATCGAAATCCTGACCGCCAGCTGCTTCACATAAATCCTCATTTTGATTACCTTCGGCATCCAGAGTATCGAAGAAGTACTCTCGTGCATCGCCTTCATTGGCAGTTACGATAAAATTCGCGTTGTTCCAGGTGTAGGTGGCGATCGTATCGGGTTGATAAATGCCATACAGGTTGTCATAAGTGCCAAAACTAACGGTGCCATCTTCCATGCCATCAATCATTAAGTTGCTCCAGTCTTTGAAGCCTAAACCAACAACTTCAACGCTATTGTCGGTTAAATCAACGATGGCCATGCCATTGTTTTCCTGTAAAGCCACATAGGCAACTTCATTGGTGGCGGCAATGTATTCCGGCTCCAAATCCTGAGCAACGCTTATTTCGATTGTATTGCCATTGATGGTGCGACCGTTTGGATTGGGGAAATGCATTCCCTGAGCTTCCAGCTCCGCTTGCATGCCATTGTAGGCGCTAAAGTCGATAATTGTTGCGGTGTCAGCAGGCATATTGTCAGAAATTGTTATCACTGCTATTGAACCTTCTGGATCTACTGAATAATCGCCTGAAGGCTCGCCTTCATTGGCCACAATCACTTTGCTGCCATCAGGCGTAAAAGTCACCATGTCCGGCAGATTACCGACAGTAACGGCCTTAACAAAAGCAGGAGCATTGTTATTAAGCCCATTGTAAAAAAGTACTACACCATTATCTGCGTGGGCATCGGCGGCTACTGCTACAGCCATCCAGTCTCCGTGAACCGCAATACTGTTGGGCGCATCTAAATCAATACCATTTGCGCTGGTTTCTAATGCCAATGCCGTTGAGGTTAGGTTCGTACTGGTCATTGGGTTGCTTAATGGTTCTGCGCTGAGGCCGGAAATGTCTATTATTTCTACCGTTGGGGATTCGGCTGCACTGTTAATGGCGTAAACCGTTTGAGTCGCAGCATGATATTGCACTATTTCCGCTGCCCCTTCAGGATCTTCTGGATTGAGCAGGGCACGACCCACGACGTTCATGCTCACGCCTAATGTAGCGTCTTGTCCTGCAGAACCTGTGGCTCCTGTGTCACCTTGTGGACCCTGAGGTCCTGTTGTGCCATCTTCACCATCATCACCGGAACAACCGGCCAGAATAGCCACCACAGCCAAAGATAGAAGTGTACGTTTCATGTTTAATCCTGTTTAAGTTTGCACTATTGGGCTGAAAATCAGGTCACCTATTAAAAATAGGGAGTGTGACAAAATGGCTACAAAAATATGAAACCTTTCAATGGTTTATGACCAGTTGGACAAGTTTGGTGTGGATTTGGTGATTTAATGAAGGCTTCAGCGTAGTCCAATTTTGTAAATTTTGTTGTGACCATTTATGTTGGTCCGGTAATTGCTGTAATTGGAGAGGATTAACGTATTTTTGACTTTATATGCTTTCTACAACTGCTTCACATGCTACTTCTTTGTTTCAATATATCGACGATCAACGCTCTAACGCGCAATTTGTCAGTGATATGCAAAACCTGGGGGCCAAGAACGGCACTCAAGAGGTGGATGCAATTCAAAATAGTCTGGTGAATGTACAGTCTATTGACAATATGGTGGACCAAATCATCAGCGGTGAAAGCAGCGTTACTGGCGACAAGGTCAATGACATGCTGGATTTTTATTTCAAGCAGGTTAAAAGCGAACTCAAAGCCGTAACTGAAGAGCAAAACCTGCCCAACATACCACCTTTGCAACTTAGCGATGGCAAATGGCAATTGGCTACCGAGCAAAGCGACAATAAATCATTAAACAAACTGGTGGATTACCTGAATCGGGATTCAAGGCTTAGCGAACGCATGGAAAAAGTTATGATGCTTTCGGAACTGAGTGAGCAGGTGACCGCCAGAGACTATGCGCAAGCATTAAAAAATGAAGACACACCAGACAAGGATCTCGAGGCTTACTTGCTACGCACCAGTGAGCAGTTGCAACAAAATCGCTTTCTCAGTGTCGAGTCAGGTAACCTGAAATTAGGTAACTTTGGCATTGCAAAACAAGAGTATCAGCAGAGCTTTGGAAAACAGGCGGATGCTTCTTAGCCAATTTAGCTAAGTTAACCACATCCGCCCAAAA
The DNA here is from genome assembly GCF_056158425.1 of Planctobacterium sp. AWH2_060. Lineage (NCBI taxonomy): Bacteria > Pseudomonadati > Pseudomonadota > Gammaproteobacteria > Alteromonadales > Alteromonadaceae > Planctobacterium > Planctobacterium sp. AWH2_060. The sequence continues at coordinate 228,133 of NZ_JBSWTG010000001.1, forward strand.
CGTCGGAAGGGAATCAATACCATCAAGGCGAATATTCAGGCCACTTCTCACACTAGTTTACAAGAGGCTGCACTGTCTTGTTGGCATGTTTCGAGACGCATCGTCTCATAAGTTATATCGGCTTTGGAACCCCACTATTAAGCATTTTAGCCTAAAGTATTAGATCGCCACTGGGTTCTGAGTAGATAAATTGTTACCCTAAACACTTCAACTATGATTAAACTGTAGCGGTTACAGAATTGAGGCTTTCAACATAATGGATCAATCTTCCCTGGTCATAGCAAAATTTGGTGGCACCAGTGTCGCCAATTATCAGGCTATGCAAAACTGTGTGCGCATTGTTTCGCAAAATCCCGATTGTAAACTGGTGGTAACCAGTGCTCCGGCTGGTATTACGAATCACCTGGTAGAGCTGGGTAAGACCTCCATGTCCGGAGAGGATAAAGAAGTTATTCTGGAACGCATTGAGCAGCAGATTTTTGATATTTTTGAACAGCTTCGCGATAAAGACAGTGTTAAGCCCAAAATGGATAGTTTGTTCGCCGGTATCCAAAAAGTAGTGTACGCCGACGGTATCAATGAGAGCCCAATGTTACAGGATGAGTTGTTGTCCTTTGGCGAACGCCTGGCGTCTCTGCTTTTGACAGCTTGCTTTAATGATAGCGGCGTTAAGGCGCAAGAGTTTGATGTAAGGCAAGTGATGTTGACCGACGATAATTTTGGCTCAGCTGCGCCAGATATTGAACAACTGGCAATTAAAGCTAAAAAAGATATGGCGCCTTTGCTGGAAGGTCAGATTCTGGTGACCCAAGGCTTCATCGGTAAAACGGCTTGGGGAGATACCACAACGCTTGGACGTGGTGGTTCTGATTATACCGCTGCTTTGTTATCAGAGGCGTTATCAGCTAAGCGCTGTGAGATTTGGACTGATGTTGCCGGGGTGTTTAGTACCGATCCGCGTATTGTTGAACGTGCTTATCCTATTGCCGAGCTAAGCTATGACGAAGCCGCTGAAATGGCCAATTTTGGTGCAAAGGTTCTGCATCCGGCTACTCTGTCGCCCACGCTGCGACACAATATTCCGGTGTTCGTAGGCAGTACACGTACCCCTGAATTGGGCGGTACCACAATAGTTAAAGACTGCCAATTCGAGCCGACTTTTCGCGCCATAACCCGGCGTAAAGAACAACAACTGGTTACTCTGCACACGCCAAAAATGGAACGCACCACGCAATTCATTGGTAAGGTTTTCAATATTCTGGACCAGTTTGGCTTGAGCATTGATTTAATTACTACGTCCGAAACCTTTATTTCACTGACATTTAATGCCTGGCATGCAACAAATCTGGCACAGGCTTCAAGTCGGGCATTAGCAGAGCTGGAGAAAATCTGCATTGTAGATGTCAGTCCAAACCTCGACCTGATCACCATTGTCGGGAATAAACTACATGCTAAACAGGGCGGGGCCGGAAAGATTTTTGAAGTGCTGGAAAATGTGCGAATCAGAATGATCAGCTATGGGGCCAATCCTCATAACATCTCATTTTTAGTGGACGAAGATGCCAGTACCGAAGTCATTAAGGAACTGCATCAACACTTGTTGGCAGAGAATCTGGCCCCATAATTCCGGACTTTGCAGTGTAAATGAAAAACGCCTGTATGCTGACATACGGGCGTTTTTGGTTTTCAGAGTTACTCTTTAACAGAGTTAATCGTTTGTCAGCGTCATGCTACTTATTGTATTGGCAGCAATGTCATCCTCAGTAAACAGGATAGGGCGCAAGCCATTGTATTGTGCGTAGTAAGCAGATTGATCATTCCAATGAGGTGAAAAGGCATTGTTTGACTGAGAAAAGGTTAAAATGCCTCTGCCCTGTGGGCCGTTATCGGTGAACTCTACTACCATCATCCAACTGGAGCCGTAACGCACATGGTATCCGGCGCTACTTAAACCGGAAGGCAATGGCTGTCCGTCAACGGCCGAGTTTACTCGCTCATAACTGTGATGTGGTAACAGCGTGCCATCCCGACTGCGACTGTAATTGTAGGCAAATACATTAAAGCCGCCTTCTTGATTATTGGCGCCAGGCCAGGGAATGACACCTCCTGAAGCAGAACCATCCGGCAGGCTCTTTTCGGTAAATTGCATTGCTCCTAATGGCGCTGCTGGATTGAATCCGGCTTGCTCCAGATTATACCAGGCGGCGGCTAGGGCAATCAGCGCCTCATCAGAGCTACCAGGCGCCGTAGGCGTTGTGGTGGCATTTTCGCTATCAAAATCATTGCTCAGCGCGTTCACACAGGTGCTATTGCTGCACATGCTATAGGCAAATTCTCGCAAAAGGGCGCCGCCAATACTGTCTGTGTTCTGCATTCCGTTCCAGGCGGAAAGGGTTGTGCAGGCAGGTATAACGTCAACCGTTTCACCATTGGCAATTTGCACATTCATCTGACCATTGTCATCAGCTTCACAACTTTCTAAAACTTGTCCCAAAATCAACTCTGCAAAATAGGAGCGATTGGAAAACAAGGCACTTTCAACCTCAGCCGCGCTGAATTTACCGTCCTCACCACTGCTGTCCTTTATCAACTTCTGTCCCATTCTGGAGCGCAGCGTTTGCGGAGTATGGGTGTCGCCATAAAGCGGCGATACATAGCTATTGATAGGCATTTCTGCGTTGGTTAGCCAGAAGGAATCATTGGAGTTTTGCACATAGGTATTGGTCAGCAGTTTAGGCGCATTTTCATAGGGTTCTGCGTTGCTAAAACCAAAAATACTGGAACTACCGGGCAACACGGTAAATCCTGCTTGTGCCCTCAATCCTGCCAGTGTTGGGTCGTTAGCAACACCGGTTTCGGCATTTACCGATAAGTTAGGTACGGTTGAATCATCAATGAACCAGGCATTACCCTGATCATCAGCGTACATGGTGTTGTTAAAAATCACCCCGTCATAATCTTTAAAGGCCTGCTGAAACTCCGCCAGGTTACGAGCCAGATTCATAGACACCCAGTGTTCAATAACATCATTGTTGTACATGTTGGCATCTTGTATATAAAACGCTTGATTGTCGTCCCACACAAAAGGTGCCGCAGTTGGTGGTGTTTCAATCATAGGACCACGGGCAGTGACATAGATATCTTTTTCAAAAGGTACTACGGCAGTTCCGACATTCACCATAATTTGCTCTGTACGCTTTTCTATCGGCAATGCCTGGCCGTCAAAGACATAGGTTTCTCTGTTGTCGTTGAGTTGCAGTTGGTACACCACAAAATGCTCCGCAGTAGAGAAAGTGTGGGTCCAGGCAAGGTTTTGGTTAAAGCCGATATTCACGGCGCCTGGCATGCCAATCAAGGCGCCGCCGGTGACATCCATAACCCCAGGAATAGTGAGGTGAGATTGGAAAAAGCGGATCTGTCCGGTATGAGGAAAGTGAGGGTTGGCCAATACTATACCCTTACCATTTTCGGTCATTTCTGAACCTAAACCCCAGCCGTTGGAGCCGAGGCCGGCCGCGTTTCTGTCCGGTGCTTTTAACTCTGCCTTTTGCAGTGCAGCGGTTTTGCTGATTTCCTGCAACAGCGCTGTGGTTTGTTGCGAGGACTTATCGGCACTCGCCAGACGAGGAAGGTATTCATCTCCGTCACCTGGGTTGGCAAAAAACATCAAGTCAAAAAAGTTCGCCGCACCAGGTAGCAAAGCAATGGAATACATGTAAGTTAACAGGTCAACGCCTTCAATCGGCATCACCCATGCCTGTCCGGCACAAGGTAAATTTGGCGTTGGGTTATCAGCCAGCTCTGCCAAATATTTGTTATACCCTTGTGCGAAGCCATTGAGCATGGCGCGAGAGCGATCGGGTAGTGAGTCAATATTAGCTTCTGCTGCGGTTCTGATCCCGGTAGCAAGATACCCGAAGTCTGAAATTAAATTGCCATTATCAGCGGACGAAATCTCGCCTGTAGCGATATTTATGCTGGCGTGAGGCCCAAAGAATTCCGAGCGTCGACTATTGGCTTTAACAAACACATCAGCAAGGATGCACAGGTGATCTTCGGCCTGAGTGTAACCACTGCCAAACGCCAGTTCTTCCAAACTGTTTGCGGTAATATGAGGTACGCCAAAATTGGTACGTCGAATATCTGCCGTCAGGGTTCCTTCAGCGAAAACCGGCGCTTGAACTGGGGTAACCGGATCTGGTGGCGTAGGTACAGTGGGTTGGGTGGGAGTTGTTGGTGTCTCTATTGATGGTGATGGCGGGTTGGCTACGCTGTCGGGCGGATTATTGCTGTCTGAAGAGCAGCCCGTTATCAGCAGACTTGCCGAGAGCAGTCCTGCCGAAACCAAAGTTAATTTAGTCATGTCCTTTATCCTTTGCAAATAGGTCCTGAAACATACTAGTCAGAGGTCCGACTTTCGTCAACTTAACAAGTTATTTACAAATGATGTGGGAATTAAAGGCTGACCTAAAAGGTTATATCATGCATCCACATATGTAATAACACGCTGGCAACATACCCCAAGGCAATCACTGGTGTCCATTTCAGGTGCGCAGTGAAGGTGTAAATGCCGCGAGTTTGCCCCATTAATGCTACACCTGCGGCAGACCCTATAGATAACATACTTCCCCCTACACCTGCAGTAAGTGTAACCAGTAACCACTGGCTTTGTGACATAACCGGCTCCATAGTGAGTACAGAAAACATTACCGGGATGTTGTCTATAAATGCAGATAATACACCAACTAATATGTTTGCCTGGGTTGTTCCCATGTCTTCGTACATAAAAACTGATACCAGCTCCAGATAGCCAACAAAACCCAAGCCTCCGACGGACATAATTACCCCATAAAAGAAAAACAGGGTATCCCATTCGGCATGAGCTATCTGTGCAAATACATCAAAATCATAAGGGTCGTCATTGGAGCCTGGCGGGTTTTCGGATCCATGAGACCATTTAGGGTTTCTCTTTTTCAACCAGAAACCAAAAAGCTTAAGGTATGCCAAACCCAAAAGCATACCGTAAACGGGAGGTATTCCCAGCCAGTGATGGAAGCTTACAGCAGTAATAATGGTCAACAGAAATAATGCCACAATTTGCAGACCACCTTGTTGGACACTAATATGGCCGGATCTGGCTGGTTGAGGTCTTCCTCTTGGAAGAGCAAACTGCAAAATAAATGCAGGAATTAAGTAGTTAACAACTGAGGGCAGAAACAGAATGCCAAATTCAGTAAATGGAACAACGCCTTTTTGCCAAACCATCAGAGTTGTAATGTCTCCAAATGGACTGAATGCTCCTCCAGCATTTGCCGCCACTACAATATTGATGGAACTTGGTACGATAAAGTGAGGTTTATCTGAAGCCACAGCCATGATTACAGCGCATAGAATCAATGCGGTGGTCAAGTTATCTGCTATGGGCGAAATGAAAAATGCTAAAATTCCGGTTATCCAGAACAAGCTTCGAAAAGTGAACCCTTTATTTGTTAACCAATGCCGTAGTGCGTTAAATACGTCGCGCTCCATCATTGAATTAATATAGGTCATGGCTACTAACAAGAAGAAAAATAGCTGAGCATATTCCAGAAAATACTCATTAATAGCGGGGGCAATTTGTTCACTTTGACCATTATTATGATAATAGATTGCTATGACAGCCCAGATTGTTCCCGCTACCAATAATACTGGTTTGGATTTCTTCAGGTGGATTTTGTCTTCAAGAGCAACCAATATATAGGCTAATACAAACAGGGCCAGTGAAACATATCCTACCCAGTGCTGAGTTAAAGCAATAGTCGAAATAGGAGTCGATGAACTTGCTAAAGCCGGTAGTGCAAGAAGACAGGCAAAAAATGGAACAATCAGACTCAATAGTTTTATCATGTGTTATTTCCTTGCGGCCATGACACCAAAAAAGTGAAGAAAGATAAGCCACCAGACGGTACTGATAAGTGTCAGGTGTAAGTCACGGAATTGTCCGTATTCTTGCCCGTGATAATCAGACGTGCCAATGTACTCAAATCCAAAGAGGTTTACAGTATTGTCACTGTTTACGACCATTAACAAGCCGCTTACAGCCAGGCTGAATAGGGCTGCATAGAGTAGCCAGTGCGCTCCTTTAATAAACCATGTGTGCAGTTTCTTGGTCACTTGCAATCGGGTTATCTGGCGTTGAAATACGTGAGACCATACTATCCGCACAATCAATAATCCCACTAGTAGCACTCCTACCGTGGCGTGATGAGAAATTGCCTGGTTGCGATGTTCGTGGGTGCCCAGTTGCGTATAGTCGGAAATATGCATCATGCTTCCCATGTTTAATAGCATATACAGAATAAGGAAGGCAGAAATCCAATGTAGTACTCGTTCTGTAATGTGTATTCTGTTTTTTTCTGTAGCCTCAGCCATTTTTATTCCATGATTTTCCAGAGCACATATTTAACCGTAAATTTAGCCCTGAACAGCTGATTGTTGCAAGTGCCTGTTGTCACATTTATGCTGCTTGATTGATTTGAATCAAACAACAAAGAGGATAGAAACGATGAAGGGAATAGCCAACTACACATTTGTTGCATTGTTGAGTTTGATGACGCTTTACGCACTTGCAAAAAGTGATTCTGAAATTGCCGATTCGGTAGGTTATGTAGAGACCGCAAACATACTGTCAACTTATCCAGAATTTAAATCCGGTTACGATAAATATCAGCCTTCACCATTGGATTTAGAACACATCAAAAAATTGACGGGCAAAGACTTATTGGTGATGTTTGGCACCTGGTGTCATGACAGTCAACGAGAAATCCCCAGATTGCTTAAACTTCTGGATACCAGTGGCGTTGAATTAAATAGCTTTACCATGTTGGCAGTGGACAGAAACAAGCAGGAGCCCTCAGGTAAAGCCGATGCCAAAAGGCTAAAGTACACACCAACGATAGTACTGAGTGAAGGGGAAAATGAGTTGGGTCGCATTGTTGAAAGACCCATAGTAACACTGGCTTACGACCTTGCAGCTATGCTGGAACATTAGTAATTGGGGAGGTTGGCACGAAGCTTGATTATATTCAGTCACTTATGCGGCATATAAGCCATTTGCCAAATTGTTGACGAAATCAGGAGTCAGTCATGTCAACCAGACAACTAATTATCAATATCGAAGCACTGTCAGAAACCTTGTCCGAGAAACAACTGGTGCAATTCCTGGATATCATGGATGCCATGACCGTCATGGTGGATGAAGCAAAGAAAATCAGTCACGACCTGATCGCGGATTTCGAACAACCCAACGAATGCCGATTCCTACATTAATTTCATGGGGTCAGAGTTCTTGAAACCTTTTCAAGAACTCTGACCCCTTGATCGGGATGTTACAGGTGGGTGCGTAAGTCGTTTAATGCTGCTACGGCAAAGCCCCTGTCGTAAAAATAGATAATTTGCCGCTCATTATTGAGCAAAATGACACGGGCGTTGTTGGGGTTTTCGTTGCCCGTAAATTGCTGGATTTTGTCGCCGTCGGCATAGACGGTGATCACGCCATTCCACATTTCTTTGGGGATGCCACGGCGCATTCCTTCGTCTATCTGGGTTTTAAACATTCTGGGAAACATCCCCTGAATGGTGGGAAGCTCATAAACACTAACTTCTGTTTTGGTCATATCAAGACCAATCAGCCAGCGGTCAATATCAAACTGAGCGTCCTGAACATAGCCCAATAATAGCACCACAGGTTGTTTAGGTAAGTCTTGCGGTATGCGCATTTCTTGGCCATTTAAAGCCGTACCGGTAACCGCGGGAAAAGGTTGGTTTATAGGAGTTTGGTTCGGGTATTTTGCCGAGCAAGCACTAAGGCCAATCACTACTAATATTGTAATAAAGAAGTTGTTTGTCATGTTGAGCTTGTTTTAGTCATGGATTCTGATTGGCTTGTACGGTTCCGAGATTGATTCGATCATAACCATAGTAAAACAAGTCGGTATCAATGAAAGGCGATATGGCTAATGTTTGTTTTTGCTGTATTGACGAGTAAAGTCTAATAAGTGCTGATTGGCTTGCCTGAATTTTTGTTGCAATTGCTTGCTATTTGGATGTTTTAGCCACTGTTCCAGAGCAAGTCGGGTTTTGCAAACCAACTCATCCAGGCTTGCTTGGTTGTTTGCTAAATTCATTTGTTACCTCATTTCAAAACTACAGGTATCACCGGATCCAGAGTTGAACTGATAGTTGTGAATATTGCTTTCGATGGCTTGTCTTCTTCGAAATGCTGCTTTGCTCAATGCCTGAGATGCGGCTTTAAACTCAGCTTCAAAATTCGGATCACCTATATGTCTGATTGAGCGCCATAATGCATTGTTTCGTTGGTGAACTAGTTCTTTTTCACTTGCGTTTATTTCTATCATTTCCAATCCTACAACATAAACGGATAGCGATGAGGTGCCGGGTAAACGGGATAAAGTTTTGTCAGTCGATATCGACAAAACTCGGGCACCTTGCAAAGGCCGCTATCTTGTACTGCGTTTCTTACAAAAAGGCGAATACCGGGTGACGATTGTGTGACAATAAACCTAAATCCAGGCCTATTCTGAAATTGCATCTTTGCTAAATAAGGTTGTTCTGAATTCTGGCGGCTTTTTGCTGTTTAGCAGCTTTACCGGCCCTTGCGCTGCAATGAGCTTTTGAAAGTTTTGCTCTCGGTGCAGATATTGCTCTTTGGTTTCGTAGGTGGTTATCAATATAAAATCAAACGGTGCCATATCACTGGGTTCGGTTTCCAGTAATTGCCAAGACTGGATTAAGTCCTGTTCGACGGCTTTTTTTCTTAGCATGGCCCAATTTTGCTGATAATAATATCTGGCTTCCGCTTTGTTGCCATTAAGCACCTGAATAAAATCAAGCGTACTTTGAGCTGCCTGACTCAATCCAGGCAGCAATAAACCAGTCAAAAATACACACAATCTAATCATTTTAGTCAAAAACATATTGCAGTTTGGTGTGTATTAAAGTGTTGTCGGTAGCTTAAAAAAATCCAATATTGCTTTGTAAAATTTTGTAATCGTTATAATGCCGTCTTGTCATTTCACAGATGCTTTTAACTCAGGTCTGCCAAACAAAAAGCCTTGTAAATAATCAGCTTGAATTTCAGCCAGACATTCAGCTTCTGCTGCGGTTTCAATGCCTTCGGCGATAATCTGTATGCCATTTTCCCTGGCGCTGGCTATCAGGTGTTTGACGATTTTTTGCTTCGAAGGTTGAGAGTCGATATCTCTTACCAGTGCCATATCAATTTTGGCAAAATCCGGCATCAAATCATGCAATAAATTCAAACCCGACCAGCCAGCACCTACATCATCCAAAGCCACCTTGAATCCGGCGTTGCGATAAAAGTTAAGAACGCCTTTTAAGTGGGCCAGGTTATTCACTTTGTGGGTTTCTGTCACTTCAAATACCACATCACTGGCTTGCAATCCCGCTTGGGCAATTGCAGCGGCAGTGGAGCGCAGGCAATAGGAAGGGTCATAAATACTAGAAGGATTAAAATTAACAAAGACTTTGCTGTTTAGTTTTGCCGCGGCAGCGTGTTCAATTGCCGAGCGTCGGGCTGTCAGATCAAGAGAGAATAACAAATCTGACTTGTCGGCTACCGAAAAAACATAGCTGGGAGGAATAATGGTGTCATCCTGATCTCTGATGCGGAATAATGCCTCATGGGCAAAAATACGCGGGGATTCTTTGTTGGCATCCTGGCAGTAGATGATGGGCTGAAACCAGCTTTCATATCTGTGCTGCTCTACGGAATCTACTATCCACAAGCTCTTGTAGCGATTGATGAAGGTGTCAGCGCTTATCAATCTGCCTATGGCATCCAGATCGAGTTGTCGCGTCCCCGAAGTCGAAGTGATTTTGGTGTTTGCTTTTTCTGGCCCCTGCAGTTCGCCATAAATCCCCATCAGTAACATTTCGATTCTGCTTTCGTGGCTGACGACTGTAATACAGTGGGATTCTAAAAGGTCGAATTCAAAGTCCAGTGAGGAGAAGAGTTGTTCCAGCTTTGACTGAGTTTCGAGCGTTGGTGAGAACAGGAAAAATCGAGTTTCTTCAAAAAAATAACGGTTAATTGCCTCACAATCTGCACACCACATGTTGCTCTCCACATTCTTTGGAATTTGAACTTTGAGAGCTTAGTACGCAGAAAATGAGGCAAAAGTTTAATGACGCTCTGATTACAACGAGCTTGCCAGTCGTGTCCCCTGATTGATGGCGCGTTTTGCATCCAGCTCTGAAGCAACATCGGCACCACCAATAAGGTGATGGGGCTTATTCAGACCATTTACCAGTGCTCGCAAAGGTTCTTGTCCAGCACAGATAACGATGTGGTCAACCTCCAAAACTTTGGTTTCGCCTGCAATACTTAGGTGTAAGCCCTGGTCATCAATCTTGTGATATTGGCAATCAGCAAACATTTGCACACCTTTTTTCATTAAACCCGCTTTGTGTACCCAGCCGCTGGTTTTACCCAGGTTTGCGCCCACTTTGCTGCTCTTGCGTTGCAGTAAATACACTTCTCTGGGAGATTCCGATAATCGTGGTCTGACGCCTTCTATCCCGCCTCTGGCTTGCATTGCCATATCCACTCCCCATTCCTGCATAAAGCCGGCAATGTTTTGACTGGTGGGTTCTCCTGAGTGAGTCAGATATTCACTGACATCAAAACCGATGCCACCCGCACCAATGACTGCCACTTTTCTACCTGGTGTTACTTTTCCTGTCAGCACATCGATGTAACTTACTACTTTTTGGTGCTCAATACCCTCGATATTGGGAGTTCTTGGGGAGATACCTGTTGCGATAATCACTTCGTCAAAATCACTGTCGTTTAGTGCTTCGGAAGAGATGCGGGTATTGAGTTGTACATTCACACCATGCTTATGTAATTGCACGGAAAAATAACGCAAGGTCTCATAGAACTCTTCTTTACCAGGGATTTTTTTGGCCATATTGAATTGCCCGCCAATTTCGCTGGCTGCATCGAACAAGGTGACATTATGTCCTCGTTGCGCCGCTGTCGTGGCGGCCGCTAATCCCGCCGGACCCGCACCTACAACCGCAATGTTTTTTGGATTTTGGATTTTATTCAGTGATATTTCGGTTTCGTGGCAGGCGAGGGGGTTGACCAGACAACTGGCGATCTTACCTTCAAATACATGATCTAGGCAGGCCTGGTTACAACCGATACAGGTATTAATTTCCTCCGGTTTACCTTGCTCTGCTTTAATCACAAAATCAGGGTCAGCCAGGAAGGGACGGGCCATGGATACCATATCTGCATCACCTCTTGCCAATACCTGTTCCGCTACTTCCGGTGTGTTAATACGGTTGGAAGTGATCACCGGAATATTCAGTTTTTCTTTGTATTTGGCAGTTACCCAGGTAAACGCGGCTCTGGGCACTTTTGTGACAATAGTGGGAATTCTGGCTTCATGCCAGCCTATGCCGGTATTGATGATGGTGGCACCGGCCTCTTCAATGGCTAACCCCAACTGTACCACTTCATCAAACGTAGAGCCGCCTTCCACCAGATCCAGCATGGAAAGGCGATAGATAATAATAAACTGTTCACCAACAGCTTCCCGGACTCTGCGCACTACTTCCAGTGGCAACTTGATGCGATTTTGATAATCACCGCCCCAATCGTCATCCCGTCGGTTAGTTCGGGCAGCGATAAACTGATTCAGGAAATAGCCCTCTGAACCCATGATTTCAACGCCATCGTAACCGGCTTTCTGGGCTTGGGTGGCTGCAAAAATAAAGTCTTGTATTTGTTTCTCGATACCGTCTGCGTCTAGCTCTTTTGGTGTGAATTTATTAATGGGAGCGCGAATAGGGGAGGGTGCCACCAGGTTATCGTTAAATGCATAACGGCCTGTGTGCAGAATTTGCATACAGATTTTTCCGTCCTCGGCATGCACTGCATCCGTAATATATTTATGCTCTGCAATGGCTTCATCGTTATCCAGTAATTTACAGATTGGATGAGTAGAGCCTTCGGCGTTAGGCCCGATTCCGCCGGTCACAATCAAGCCAACACCGCCTTTGGCTCTTGCCGCAAAATACTTGGCCATACGCTTGTATCCGCCGGGCACCTCTTCCAGACCAGTGTGCATTGAACCCATCAGCACGCGGTTTTTTAGCTGCGTAAAACCTAAATCCAGCGGTTGAAAGAGATTTGGATAGTGGGCATTGGGTTGTGACTGCATAGGATCTGCTCCGTATGTTTGTATGGTTACAGGGTTTTAATCTAAATATTCTTCAAATTACCGTTAACTTGACGGTGTCAAGATGGCTTAACTTAAACTGTGATGTTGACACTGTCAAGATGTGCTTTTTAAACATACTGTGGTTTAATTGCTAACCAACTAAAACTGCAAGAGAAAAAAGAGGCATGACGAGCGCAGCGTCAACGCAAGAAAAAAAGCACTATCATCATGGTGATCTGAGAAATACGCTATTAGCAGCGGCTACTGATATGCTGGTGGACGCGGGTATTGAGGGATTGAGCTTGCGTAAGTTGGCTGATCGCGTCGGAGTATCCCGCACAGCGCCGTATCATCATTTTAAAGACAAAAATGCCTTGTTGTGTGGTATTGCAGAGGAAGGCTTCAAGCGCTGGCACGCACGTCTTACCGATATTCTGGATAATGTTGAATTAAGCGATTCTGAGAAATATCGCGCTATGGTAAAGGCTTACCTTTATTACGCGTCTGAGAATCCGGAAATTTATGAGTTGATGTTTGGACGCACGATTTGGAAATCCGACAGCGCGACGCCAGATCTGAAATCGGTAGCTTATCCTTGTTTCCAGTCACATGTTGAGCTGGTGCGTCAATGGCAGCAAAAAGGCGTACTCAATGCCAATGAGGATAGTTTAAGGCTGGCTCAGGTTAGCTGGGCTACCATGCACGGGCTGGCCAGGTTAATGATCGATGGCGTGTATGCCGACGTGTCTCATCTCGATGAAATGTGTGACTGCCTGGTAAACAGTTTTATAAAACATGATTATCATACGAACTATTAAACATGCACCATTGCTTGCAGAGAAAAAAGGTCGGCATGTACTTATCACAACAACGTAATTTTCTTTTTTGTCACGTTCCAAGAACTGGTGGAACGTCATTGTTTAAGCACATCAGCGAGCATGTTCCGGATGCGGAGCGCGTGTTTTTGCAGCATTCGTCTATGAAAGAAGTGCAAAAGATCATTGGTGCAGAATTCGTTCATTTGTACAAATTTGCAATCGTACGTAATCCCTGGGAGAGGCTGGTCTCCTGGCATGCGTTAACGGCACTGCATAAAGTTAATTACAACAAAAATAGTGAGCATCTGGAATTATATCCCGATTCGTCTCACTGGAGAGGTTTTGATGAGTTTCTTGAAAAGGCTTCTCTTCAAAAGGTAGAGAGTTTTCGTGGTGATTGGTTGAGTTTCAGTCAATGGCTTCAGCTTACAGATGAAGAAGGGAATTTATTGGTTGACGATATTGGCCGTTATGAAAATTATGCGCAAGACAGTAAAAGTTTCTTGCTTAAAGCAGGGGTTAATCAACCATTTTCCACCATCGTAAACGACTCTAACCATTTACATTATAGTGAGTACTATTCCGATTTTGGCAGGGAATTAGTCGCAGAAGTGTTCGGGGACGATATTGTTAATTTTGGGTATAGGTTTGAGTTCAATAATTAGCGTATTTTTGTCAGTGAGACCATGCCATTTTTTAACTCCTGACCGATATTCATTCGTAATTTATTAAAATACCGTTTCGATACTGGTATTGCCACAGGCGTCGTTTTCTATCGCTTGTTGCCGTTCAGCTTCGGTAAGTACGCCAACAAAAGGGGTTTGCCGACGCAGTTTATTCATTCTCGGAGTATCTTCCAGCACACCTGCCCGAAACCGGTCGTGATCCTCAATATTATCCATTAAGCATATCCAGGTGAGATAAGCACCATGGCGCAATCGCCCCTGCTGATACCGTTCCTCGATGGTTTGAACAACCTGTTTGCGTAATTCTGGATGTTTGATGAGCTTTTCCACCATGACTTTGTGAATAGCCAGAATTTGTCGGTCCACAAACTTTTCTTTCAGGCCTGATTTACGGACAGAGTAGGGCTTGTCGGTTTTTTTATGACTTCTTGATGCTGCAAACATGGTCAATAACAGAAATTAATAAATACTGTCTAAATATACAGTTGTTTAATGGATTGTCCAGCTTACTTTTTGCAGATAAGTAAAGAGACTGACTATTCGCTCAACCCCAGGTCTTTTACAAAACCATTGGCTTCGATACCGGAAATACCGTCATCATCGAACAAAATGTCCACTGAACCTTGCTTACCCTTAAAAAAGTAACTGATGTTATCTATAGTTAGTACATAATCACCAACTGATCGTTTTGGAGAGAGGACTTTCTTTTTTAGCGCAATTTTGTGCTCACCCAGCTTCCACTCAAACTCACGAAAGTAAGATGTATTGAACTCTTGTACGTACACCTGGTGGTTTTGGTTCATGCTGAGCCAGATAGAGTATTTTTCCGGACGTTGTGCGACTTCCATTTGTTGCTCACCGGCGGTAAATACATTGTTAAACCCGGATTGTTTAAAGGCGAAACCAAAATTAAAGTTAACTTCGGTGCCAGTTGGAAAACGCAGTAACCCTTGACCGTCATAACTGAAGTCAGCATATGCCTGATGACAGACACTCAGGGCCAATAATAAAAACAGTCGGATCCTTAACATGCTTCATTTCCCGCCGCTTAATTTGAACAACACGCCTTATTATTTAAGCACAGATATAAAAACTAACAAATGTTTTGGCTAATTTTGTTCTCGCAGTAATGGCATTAACATACCTTCCAGCCCGTTGAGTTTAATTTCGTACATCAGTGCCAGCTGTTTGCCCAATTTGCCTTCCGGGAAACCTTTATCGTTAAACCACACCAGATAAGGTTCGGGTAGCTTTAGCAGAGGTCGTCCTGCGTATTTGCCAAAGGGCATAACAGTGTTAATGGTTTCCAGTAGCTCCTGTTGGTCTAAATTGTTAAACATCTTCAATCCTTGTTTGTTCTTCGGTGTGACTTTTTTGTTGGGCTTGCCAAAGTTCGTAGTATTCGCCTTGCCGGGCAATGAGTTCTGCGTGTTTGCCGGATTCTTTTAGTTCGCCGTTTTTCAGTACCAGAATTTTATCGGCATCCACAATGGTGGATAAGCGGTGAGCAATCACAATGCTGGTATGCCCTTCAGCAATTTGATTAAACGCCGATAAAATTGCGCGCTCCGACTGGCTGTCCAGCGATGATGTGGCCTCGTCAAACAGCAATATTGGTGGCTTTTTGAGAATGGTACGGGCAATGGCAACTCGTTGTTTTTCACCTCCGGATAGCTTGAGGCCTCGTTCACCTACTTTGGTTTCCCAGCCCTTTGGCAGGTTATCGATAAATTGGTTGAGGTGAGCCAATTGTAGAGCATGGCGCACTTCTTCGTCTGTAGCTTGGGTGCGACCATAACGTACGTTCTCCAGAATACTGTCGTTAAACAGCACCGTGTCCTGCGGCACAATGCCGATTATCTGACGCAAAGAGTCCTGCGTTACTGTTGCTATATCAATCCCGTCGATATTTATCTGCCCAGATGTTACGTCATAAAAGCGGAATAGTAGTTTTATCAGAGTTGATTTGCCGGAGCCGCTAGGACCCACAATGGCCACTTTTTGGCCTGGCTCTATCGTAAAACTAATGTCTTTTAATATGGGTCTGTCGGGATGATAGTGAAAGTTAACCTGTTCAAAGCTGATTTTACCGCTTTGAATACTGATTGCCGGTGCATTCGGCTTGTCTTCCACCTGAGGTTGCTTTTTCAACAGGTTGAACATGTTTTCGATGTTAGCCAATGATCCTCTGATTTCCCGGTAAACGAACCCCAGAAAATTCAGTGGCATAAAAATCTGCATAGTGATGGCATTGATCAGCACAAAGTCACCAATGGTCATGGTGCCATGAGCAACATTGTAGGCGGCCATGGCCATCATGGCGGTCATGGCCGCAGAGATGATAAATGCCTGCCCGCCATTTAAAGCGAACAAAGATAACCGGTTTTTGCGCCTGGCGGCTTCCCAGTCAGCCAGGTCTTTATCGTAACGCCTGGCTTCGTATTCTTCATTGTTAAAATACTTCACTGTTTCGTAATTCAGCAGACTGTCTATTGCGCGGCTGTTAGTAGAGGAATCCGCCTGATTCATCTCTTTAACGTAACGGGTGCGCCAGTCAGTGGCTTTCATGGAAAAGGTAACGTAAGCGATGACTGAGCCGAGAATAATGGCGGCAAACTCAAACCCATATTGCACAAATAACACGCCCACCACGGCAGCAATTTCAAACAGGGTTGGCACAATATTGAATACCATAAAGCGCATTAAAAAGCCGATACCAGAAGTACCACGCTCTATATCGCGGGACAATCCTCCGGTTTGCCGATTAATGTGAAAATCTAAATCCAGGGCGTGCAAATGCCGAAATACTTTAAGTCCAACCCGGCGCATTGCTCGCTCTGTCACTCGTCCGAACAGGGTGTCTCTGATTTCGCCGAATAATACAGTTGATAAACGCAAGGCTCCGTAGGCGATTACCAGTGACATGGTCACGGCTAAAATTTGCGTAGTAGTATCGTCTGTATTTAGGCCATCTACAGTGTGCTTCAGCACAAATGGCAGGCCGATATTGGCCACTTTAGCGGCAATCAGGCACAGCACAGCCAATAATACCCGACTTTTAAATTCAGTAAGGTAGGGCCATAGATCCAACAGGACGCGCCAGTTTATATCGGTGTTTTCATCAACAGGGAAGCGATTACTGCGCATTCGAATATTCCGGGTTATAGGCAGGAAAGAGTAGGTATTAGTTTATGTGGGCAAGGATCGGTTGTTCAAGTTAATGGTGGCTTTTTATTAACGGGATTATTGATGAGAGCGCCATGTTCTTTAATGCTTTTGATGTGGCGGTCTTGCTAAACCACCGGCCTTCGAAGATAACCGCAAATTAGAATGGGTGTTATGTTTGAATTTTCTGCTTATTGGCGGGACTGCTTTAGAGCCATTCATCGACATCTTGCCCTCCCAATATAGCCATTATCTCAACTTCGGCGCCGTTGAGGCGATAATAAATACTGTCAGAGCCATAGATACAACGCCTGTAACCAGGTCGAATATTGTCTATTGATTGGTATGCATCTGGATTCATCAATATTTTGTCAAAGGTTTTAAAAATTCCATTGAAGTATTTGTCGGCCTGAAATTCTCCAAACTCAAAATATCCATATGTATAAATACGTCGTAAATCTTCTTTAGAATTTAGCGACAATTTGTAATTTTTCATTTATCGCTTTAATTCTGCCTTGAATTCTTTCAGCATATCCTCAGAAGTCTGTGTAGTGAGTCCGCTTTCTTCAGCACTTACAAGCTTTTGATTTATAGCCTCAGCGCGCCTTGCTCGACGAATCAAGTCATTTACCAGTTCACTCTTGTTTGAATACTCTCGAGTTTTTTCTATGTGGGCTTTCAGCCAGGCATCATTCTTTTCAGTCAATGTAATACTTTGGCGAGGCATGTTATCCACTCCCGTTCATCGTCGTTGGTGCGATATTACACCAGAGGTGGACAAGTGTCAGCGATTATTATGGTCTTCACTGTGTTCGAAGTCCTGATATAACAGCTGTAGATGCCGAAAAAGCTTTCTATAAAAACCATGATAATTGATGATTTTTATTATGGATGTCCCGCTAATTCTTCCCGCTAATTCTCATCTCTGATTTAGCCAAATAACAAGGTTGATAAACGCGATGCTCCCCAGGCTATTACCAATGACAAGGTCACGGTTAAAATTTGCATAGTAGAATAGTCTTCAGTTGGACAGTGGAGGTAGAACCTGGCAGCGTTGTCTGAATAAATTCAGACCTACATGGTTCTATTTGAGCTAAAGGGATTAAGTGAATGCCTATTTTTCTGGAGCAACAGTCGGCTAGTCGAACTAAGGTGCTGGAATATTAAATTTTTATCAGAATTAATCATAGTCGTGCATTATACTTCTCCCAAAACACGGAATTAACAGCCCATGAAAGAATCAGATTGGAAAATTTTTAAAGAAATCAAGGCTAAGGCGCTTGAGCAGCTTTGCGCAGAGATAATGAGCAGTGTCTGCGACATCATTAATGATGAAGAGAGCACTGAGCATGAACGCTACTTAAAAATGTATAAAAAAGTGATTACCTCGGACAAAGAACTGGGAAAAATATTCAACGGACTTTCACGTAAGCGGGCTTTTATACAGCTTTTAATGATACGACAACGAGGCCTGGCTGATATGGCCTTGGTATCTCAGCTCAGTGAGGAGTTTCAGCAGGGAACGGACCCTGACCAATACCCTTAATTGATGCGGAAAAGACTTTGCAGGCCAGTGTTAGTTTAATAAAGCTGGTAAAAGAACTAGCTCATGTCCGTTAAGTATGATTTTACCTTGAGGTAGCGCTCTTTTTGTTCGCCTGTGAGTTCACCATTTTCAATGGTGTAAATACATTGTTTTAGTATTTCTTTATCGCTTTTGGCCAGGTTGCTGGATTGTGCTTTCATGCCGAGTGTTTGCAACAGGTTGAGCGCAATCGAGGTGTTTTTGGGCATCAAGATAAAGGCTTTGCCAAAGACATCCATGGCATTGTCGGTGTCGCCCCGTTTATAATACTCAACAGCTTTGTTATTTAATTCTTTCGGCGTAAGCAGAATATCGTGCTTCAGGCGCTTTTCTTGTTGCAGGTACTGAGCGTGCACCGAGTTTTCACCGTCTTTTTCAACCGCTTTATCGGCCAGAAACGCAATAATTTCGGCACTTTCTTTGTGCATTCCCACTGAGTGAAGGGCTTTGGCTCTGTCCAACAGGTCGGCTTCACTGTGAGATCGCCAGTTATCTGAATGAATCTGTTTCAGTAATTCTGTGGCGCCTTTGGTGTCGTTTTGCAACTGTAAAATACGGGCGTTGCAGACATCCATCTGAGTTTGCACTTCTCCACCATTTGCGATTTCGGAAAAGTGAGTCAGATAGTCATTGGCTTCTTTGGTGAGATTGATAGTTTGCTCATCTTCAGTGGTCATGGCGTAATCAATCCCGGCTCGCGCCACATCAAGATAAATGTCGGGTTTGTCATGCACTGAGTTCTTGGCGTAGCGCACGATTTTTTTGGTGGTTTCAAACAGGGTTTTGTGATCGTTGGTGAGTCGTGATAACTCCACGGTTTTCTGATGTCTGTTCAGGTTTCTGGGAGACACTTCCGAAGCCACGACTGAGCTTTCTAATGCGGTATTAAAGTCCTTTTGGTGAACTTGCAATTCGGTGAGTAAATCATAAGCCAATAATTGCGTGTCGGGTTTAACAGCTAAACGCAATATCAGCTTTTCGGCTTCATCGACTTTGTCTGCATTTAATAAGGCTTTTACCAGCCCCATCTGTGCCCAGGAATGGGGCTGGATGTCCACAATGGCCTGATAAAAATCTATCGCTGCTTGTGCATTGCTCATGCACAGTAATATTTCCCCTTTGGTTTTCAGGGCAGTGGGAAAATAATCGGCATGTACTGAATCGGCCAGAAATTCATTAACTGACTCCAACGCACTGTTGTACTTTTTATCCTGCATATAGCGATAGATTTTGCGCATTGCTCGCTTGCGGGAAAGGGCTCGGGTGAGGCGTCGATCCAGATCTTTTATGGTGAAAGGCTTGGCCAGAAAATCATCTGGTTGTAACTCCAGAATACTATGAATAAGCTCTTTGCTGGTGTCGGCACTGACGAACACGAAGGTGGTTAACATCGACAACATATTTCGCCGTTTGAGTTCGTCGTACAGAAAATAACCGTCTTTTTCTTTGCGGAACTCGTAGGCACACATGATCAGGTCGTAAATCCGGGTATTGATCAGGTCCATGGCGGTTTGCACCCGGTCGGCGATAGTGATGTCATGAAACCCTAACTTTTCCAGCGGATACTTGATGTACCCGATGGCCAGTTCCTGGTCATCGATGACGAGTACCTTTGATTTTGCCGCCAGGGCCTTATCTACCATGATGTTATTGAACCCGAGTCATTTAGGATATGCATCTATATATCGACTATATGGTTTTTATCATGAATTTCAGGAAAAACAAGAGGGCGGCAGGGGATTTTGGGACTGTTTTACAGTAATGTGTGCAATTAATTTGCATTATTATTTAGATTGTTATTTGTAGCTGTAAAATCGAAGTTATTGCAGGTATTATCCCCGCCCAAAATATGTCGCCATTAAACAGGAACAGATTTTGAGCATCAAATCTCCTTACTCAATTGTGTTTTGCAGTTTTCTCCCTTTGTCTGCCGGTTATGCCCATGAACCTTTGCTGGAACAAATTGAAGTTACCGGCCGTCGCGCCAATCTGATCGGTGAGGCTACCTCCGCTTCTCAAGGACAGGTCTCTGGTGATGAAATATCTCTAAGGCCGATTTCGCGCTCCGGTGATGTACTGGAAGTGGTTCCGGGCCTGGTTGCTACTCAGCACAGCGGCAATGGCAAAGCCAATCAGTACTTTATTCGCGGCTTTAATCTGGATCACGGAACGGATTTTGCCACCCAGGTGGATGGTATGCCAGTGAATATGCGAAGTCACGGTCACGGGCAAGGCTACGCAGATGTGAACTTCATCATCCCTGAGACCCTACATAGTGTCAGTTACCAAAAAGGCAGCTATTACGCTGATTTAGGCGATTTTTCCGGTACGGGTGGGGCTACTTTGAGCACTGCCAATGAGATTGAGTTTCCGTCATTTAAATTGTCGCTGGGAGAATACGGTTATCAACGGGCTGTGTTAACAGGTAGTGCTGGAGTTGCACAGGATGATGTGTTGTTTGCTGCAGAGCATCAGCGTTATGACGGTCCCTGGCGAGACATTTCCGAAGATGTGTCTAAAACCAATGTGTGGCTTAAATATCTTGGTAATACCCAGGCTGGTCATTATTCTGTGACTTTTATGGGCTATGACAATAGTTGGAACAGTGCTGACCAAATTCCAGCCCGGGCCGTTGAGCAAGGGCTAATTAGTCAATATGGCTCCATCGACCCAACCGTTGGTGGCGAATCCAGTCGTTACAGTTTGTCGTTTGACTGGCATACCGCTCTTGCCAATGGAGAGCTGGATACAAGGTTTTACGTTATCGACTATGAGATGGATTTGTGGTCAAACTTTTCTTATTTCACACAGGGGCCGCAAGGAGATCAGTTCCAGCAAGTTGATGACCGTAAAATTTACGGTTGGGATATTCGCTATGCTTCGGCAGGTGAGTTATCCGGAATACCAGTTGTGAACAGCTTTGGCTCGCAATTGAGAGTAGATGATATCCAGGAGGTGGGCCTGCTTTCTACCACAGCGAGAGAGCTAAATCAGCCATTGCGTCTGGATGCGGTTGAGCAAAGCAGTAACAGTCTTTGGTGGCAAATGGAGATGCAGTGGCAGGACAATCTGCGCACTATTATGGGACTGCGTTATGATTATTTTGATTTTGACGTGGACCCTTTGGCTGCGGCTGAGCAGGGCTCGTTGTCCCTAAATGCTGGCAGTGCCTCAGATGATATAGTTACCCCCTCGTTTAGCGTTATTTACAATCCCACTGAGAGTCTGGAATTGTATGCCAGCATCGGAGAAGGCTTTCACTCAAACGATGCCAGAGGGACGACTATTCAGGTTTCACCATTGGATGGCGAGCCATTGGAGGCGGTTGATCCACTGGTATCAACATTGGGGTATGAGTTCGGCGCCAGAGCTTTTATCAGCGACAAGTTAAATGCCTCTGTGGCATTCTGGAGTCTGAAAATTGATTCTGAACTGTTGTTTGTGGGGGATGAGGGTACTACTGAAGATACCGGTGTTTCCAGTACCCGTCGCGGTATGGAGATTACCACCTATTACACACCGCATATGGACTGGACCTTTGATCTTGAGATTGCTGTGACCGATGCGCAATTGGACGAAGCTGTAGATGGTTTCAGGGATATCCCGGGGGCACTTGAACAAGTGATAAGTGCCGGTGTCATGGTCAATATCAATGAAGATTTATACAGCCAGTTGCGGGTCAGACATTTTGGTGAATACGCGCTGGATGGCGGTGAAAAGGCAGACGGCAGCACAGTAGTTAATCTACGCATGGGCTACAGTCTAAGTGAAAAGCTATCCCTGAACCTGGATGTGTTTAACTTGTTTGATTCCAACGACAGAGATATTGAGTATTTCTACGAATCACAACTGTTGAATGAATCCGCTCCGGTTGAAGACAGGCATTTCCATGTTTTTGAGCCGAGATCAGTACGGGCCTCATTAACCTGGTATTACTAATAGTCTCGCTGGCAGAAACTAATCTTCAGCCAGCTACAGACGTTCGGCGTGCTGATATAGCCTGTCCAGTAAATCGCTGAATTGTCTTTGTTCTTCTTCTGAAAGACATTGCAAAATGTCGTTTTCGTGCTGGTAAGACAAGGGCACGATTTCTTTGTAAACAGCTGCTCCGGTATCAGAAAGTACAATTTCGGAGCGGCGTTTATCATCAGCAGCGATGCTGCGTTCAATCAGATGTCGTTTCAGCAATTTTGCGATAGCCCGACTTAAAATCGATTTTTCGATTTGCGTCTTCGCCGAAATTTCATCCGCTGATATACCCGGATATTCCCCCAAAACCGCCATGATGCGCCACTCGGTAATAGAGAGCGCAAACTTATCTTTGTAGGTTTGCGCCACCAGACTACTGATCTTGTTGGACAAGATAGAAAGTCGATAGGGCAGATAACGTTCCAGCTTGAGAATTGAAGAATCTGGCAATGTGGCCATACAGTTTTGCTCGTCAAAATTGCAAGGATAACTGAGTCTACCTTGACAATAGTTGTACTTACAACTAAATTGGTTGCAATTACAACTAAGTTGGTTGCTGTTGGACTACACTACAGAAACCTTAACTTCGAAAAATATTAACGTGGAGAAGTGAAGTGGCGGATTTGTTTGAGAACCCAATGGGGTTGGATGGTTTTGAGTTTGTTGAATTTACGGCGCCTAAGCGCGGTATTCTGGAGCCCGTATTCGAATCAATGGGTTTCACCAAAGTGGCCGTTCACAAGTCGAAGCAAGTGGAATTGTGGCGTCAGGGTGATATCAACTTTATCACTAACTATGAACCCAAGAGCCATGCTTTTTACTATGCCGAAGAGCACGGTCCGTCAGCTTGCGGCATGGCTTTCCGCGTTAAGAATGCACAAAAAGCCTATAAATTAGCTTTGGAAAAAGGCGCTCAGCCGGTGGAAGTGTACACAGGTCCAATGGAGCTGCGCTTACCTGCAATTAAAGGTATCGGTGGTGCTACTTTATACCTGATCGACCGTTACGAAGAAGGTTCAACCATTTATGACATCGATTTTGAATGGTTGGAAGGCGTTGATCGCAAACCTGAAGGTTGTGGTTTCCATACTCTGGATCACCTGACTCACAATGTATACCGCGGTCGTATGCAATATTGGGCAGACTTCTATGAGAAGTTATTCAACTTCCGTGAAATTCGTTACTTCGACATCAAAGGTGAGTACACGGGCCTGACTTCCAAAGCCATGACAGCTCCTGACGGTAAAATCCGTATTCCACTGAACGAAGAAGCTGGCGGTGGCGGTCAGATCGAAGAATATCTGATGAAATACAATGGTGAAGGTATTCAGCACATTGCGTTTGCTTGTGATGATCTCTACGCTTGTTGGGACCGTTTGAAAAAGCAGGGTACCAAGTTCATGACAGCGCCACCGGCAACTTATTATGAAATGCTGGAAGAGCGTTTACCTGGACATGGCGAAAATGTTCCAGAGTTGCAGCAACGTGGTATTTTGATGGACGGCACCACTGAAGGCGGACAGCCTCGCTTGTTGTTGCAGATTTTCTCTGAAACGGTTCTTGGTCCTGTATTCTTTGAATTTATTCAACGCAAACAAGACGAAGGATTTGGTGAAGGTAACTTTAAAGCCCTGTTCGAATCTATCGAACGTGATCAGGTCAATCGCGGTGTGATAAAAACCAAAACTGAGGCAGCAGAATAATGCTTAAGCGTATCCACCATGTCGCTTATCGCTGTAAAGATGCGAAAGAGACAGTAGAGTTTTATCAAAAACATCTGGATATGGATTTTCAGTTAGCCATTGCCGAAGACAATGTGCCTTCTACAGGCGCGCCGGATCCCTATATGCACGTGTTTCTGGATGCCGGTATGGGTAACGTTTTGGCGTTTTTTGAAATTCCTAATTCGCCAGAAATGGGACGTGATCAAAACACTCCAGCCTGGGTTCAGCATATTGCCTTTGAAGTGGAGGACATGGACACCTTGTTGGCAGCTAAAGCTCGCCTGGAAAAGGCCGGTTTGGATGTGTTAGGTCCGACGGATCACACTTTATTCCAGTCTATTTATTTCTTCGATCCAAATGGTCATCGAATTGAACTGGCCTGTAATACTTCTGAGCCGGCTATGTTAGCGGAGTTAAAACGCGTCGCCCCGGACATGATTGAAGAATGGTCTCAAACTAAGAAAGCCCCTAAGCATGCCGACTGGCTGCATAATGGTGAGGGCTTCAAAGCAAAACAGGGAGATAATGCCTGATGAAATTAGCAAGTTTAAAGCACGGCCGTGATGGCCAGTTAGTTGTCGTTAACGCCTCTTTAACCAAAATGGTGAGTGCCGCAGAAATCGCGCCAACCATGCAGGCGGCACTGGACGACTGGGCAAATGTCGAGCCAAAATTACAGTCACTGTATTTACAACTGGAAAATGGTGAAATTGCCGGTGAAGAGTTCAACCAAAAGCAATGTCATTCGCCGTTACCTCGTGCCTATCAGTGGGCTGATGGCAGTGCCTATGTAAACCACGTTGAGTTGGTGCGCAAAGCGCGTAATGCGGTAATGCCGGAAAGTTTCTGGACTGATCCGCTGATGTATCAGGGCGGTTCTGATTCGTTTTTAGCGCCTTACGACAACATCATTATGCCTCAGGCTGATGGGTTTGGCATTGACTTTGAAGCGGAAGTTGCCGTTATTACTGATGATGTGCCAATGGGCGTTACAGCTGAAGATGCCCTGAAGCACATTAAATTGATTATGATTGTAAATGACGTGTCATTGCGCGGCCTAATCCCCAATGAGTTGGCCAAAGGTTTTGGTTTTTTCCAGTCTAAGCCTTCCAGTGCATTTGCACCTGTATGTGTCACTCCGGATCAGTTAGGTGACGTCTGGCAAGATGGTAAAGTGCATTTACCGTTGGTATCTCACTACAATGGCGAAATGTTTGGTAAGCCTGAAGCGGGCATCGATATGACCTTCCACTTTGGTCAGTTGGTGGCTCACGCAGCCAAAACGCGTCCACTATGCGCAGGTTCGGTTATCGGCTCAGGTACTGTTTCCAATAAGCTGGACGGTGGCCCAGGAAAGCCAGTTAAAGACGGTGGTGTAGGGTACAGCTGTATTGCTGAAATTCGCATGATTGAAACGATTGAAGACGGTAAGCCAACTACGCCATTTATGCAGTTTGGTGACACTATTCAAATCGAAATGTTCGACAAAGACGGCAAGTCTATTTTTGGCCAGATAAACCAAAAAGTAGAACAGCAATAAGTTTTTGCAACGGCCTCAATGCCGTTGACATAATAAAAGCAAAAAGCCTAATCAAATTTGATTGGGCTTTTTTGATTTCAAAGGCGGTGAAAAATAGGGCGAGAGCATGAGTGCTTATATTTCAACCACAATGGCCAGAAGCTAAATATTTACATTTTAAGAAAAAGCCAAACTGACTCGAAAATGGATTCAGTTAGGTCAAAGTTTGTTCGAAGTGCTAAAGCCTGTTTCCCTTTACGCGCTATAAACTGCGCCATCAGGTCAAACAACGATGAGAGGTATCAGGGAAGATATCTCAATCAATGCCCGGCACAGGGATGTGCTGTCATTGATGGTCGTCGTTGTTCTGATGGCGAAGTTTATGCTTTTGCGCGTCAGGGGCTGCGGGGGATTCTTAAGGGGGGCGCAGCCCGGTCCCCTTGAGGCGCAGTCGGCGCCCCGACAATGATTTCAATCAAACAACAGTGGTTGAATTAGACTACATCGTCGAAAAAAGTCTACCTACCAGCAAACTCAACTAAAGAGTCTGAAGGCTGGTTAATAGTCTCGCTTCAGAACCCTAGGGCAAATTAATTGGCTTTTGGCTCCGATTAGAGTTGACTATGTTCGAGTATTGCTCAAAAAACGATCGCGATCTCGCCCTGCGGTGAAAAACGATAAGCACTTAATATTTGTGACGAGACAGGCCGGTGATGGCGAGTATTTTCGCGGATATTTCCTCGATAGAAAAATGCGTGCTGTTCAAAAAAGGAATTTTTTCCTTACGGTACATGTTTTCTACTTCTCTTATTTCCATGCGACATTGTTGTTTTGAGGCGTAGCGGCTATTGGCTTTGCGCTCTGAGCGAATTTGATGTAATCGCTCGGCGGAAATAGTGAGCCCAAATAGTTTATTTTTGTATGGGCGAAGGGCTGGGGGCAGTTTCAAAATATCGCCCATATCGTCTTCGGTAAAGGGGTAGTTGGCGGCTTTGATACCGTATTGAAGTGCCAGATACAAACTGGTGGGCGTTTTACCGGACCGGGATACACCCACTAAAATAATATCGGCTTTGCCGTATTCTTTGAGGTTGGTACCGTCATCATTGGCCAGCGCAAAATTAACCGCGTCGATTCGAATATCATAGGTTTTTTCGTGGATACTGTGGGTGCGGTGTTTTTCTGGTTTGGATGGCACCCCCAGAGTTTTCTCCAACGGCGCTATATATTGGTCTAAAAAGTTATAATGGATACCCTCGGATGTGGAGATGATTTCCCGCACTTCCTTATTTACTATCGTGTAAAAAACCAGCGGACGCTCACCAGTTCGTTGGAAACTTTCAGAAATTTTACGAATGGTTTTGCGGGCCTCTTCTTCGGTTTCAACGAAAGGTACAGTCACGTGATCGAACTGGATGGGGAATAAAGACAGTAAAGCATGGCCAAAAACCTCTGAAGTGATGGCCGTTCCGTCGGATATATAGAATGCGGTACGCATAGGGCAGTTTTCCAAAATGTAGTAATATTATTACGAAACAAAATAAGATTTTATTTTTTATAACTAAACCTCTACAATGCCCGTCCCATAAGGGCAGCGGTCACATGAAGCGAGTCAATTTTCAGCACTTAAGGCGCTAAGCTTTTTTCCAATGGCAAGCTAACCTCAAGCTCGAATTAATTCAAATATTGGTCTGGTTTTTTTTATTATTTTAGTTAATTGTTAATCGGGAGAGTCGGTAGTGCAAGAATACATTCTTTGGTATGAAGAATTAGGTATGAATGATGTGGGGCGTGTAGGTGGTAAAAACGCCTCGCTGGGAGAGATGATCTCCAATCTTGCCAATGCTGGCGTTCAGGTGCCTGGCGGATTTGCCACCACTGCACATGCTTTTAATGAGTTCCTTGAGCAAAGCGGCCTGAATGACCGTATTCACGATGTTCTCGATACACTGGATGTGGACGATGTTGATGCCTTGGCGAAAACTGGCGCAGAAATTCGTCAGTGGATCATCGATACGCCGTTTCAGCCTGTGCTTGAAGAGGCGATTAAAACTGCATTTGACCAGATTCAGTCTGCGTTTGAATCAGATGCCTCGTTTGCTGTGCGTTCTTCGGCGACTGCTGAAGATATGCCTGACGCATCTTTTGCCGGACAACAAGAAACCTTTCTTAATGTAAAAGGCTACGACAATGTTCTGGTAGCTATCAAACACGTTTTTGCTTCTCTGTTTAATGACCGCGCCATTTCCTATCGTGTTCACCAGGGTTATGACCACAAAGGTGTTGCCTTATCTGCTGGTATTCAGCGCATGGTGCGCAGCGACCAGGCATCTTCCGGCGTTATGTTCAGTATCGATACTGAATCAGGATTTGAAAACGTGGTATTCATCACTTCTTCCTATGGCTTAGGTGAAATGGTGGTTCAGGGCGCTGTTAACCCCGATGAATTCTACGTTCACAAAGAATTACTGGGCAAAGGTTATCCTTCGGTATTGCGCCGTAACCTGGGCAGCAAACTGACTAAAATGATTTACTCTGCTGATACTTCTCACGGCAAACAGGTGGATATTGTTGACGTAGCGGAACAAGACAGCCGCCAATTCTCTTTGTCTGATGACGAAGTGATGGAGTTGGCCAAGCAGGCGCTTATCATTGAATCCCATTACCAGCGCCCCATGGATATTGAATGGGCCAAAGACGGTTTAGATGGCAAGCTATATATTGTACAGGCTCGCCCTGAGACGGTTAAGAGCCGCGAAGATTCACAAACCATCGAACGTTACCAGTTAAAAGGCAACGCCAACACCTTGTGTGAAGGGCGCGCAATTGGCCATAAGATTGGTGCTGGTGCGGCTAAGGTACTGGGTTCAATCGACGAAATGAACAAGATCCAGCAAGGTGATGTGCTGGTAACCGACATGACGGACCCTGATTGGGAGCCCATCATGAAGAAGGCTTCTGCTATTGTAACCAATCGCGGTGGACGTACCTGCCACGCGGCCATCATAGCTCGTGAACTGGGCATTCCTGCGGTAGTAGGTTGCGGCAATGCCACTGATGTGATTAGCACCGGCGACAAGGTAACGGTATCTTGTGCTGAAGGTGATACCGGTTTTATTTACGGCGACGAGCTGGAGTTTGATGTACAGACTTCCCGTATAGACCAAATGCCAGAAGCGCCTATGAAGGTCATGATGAATGTGGGTAACCCGGATCGTGCCTTTGATTTTGCGCGTTTACCCAACCATGGTGTTGGTCTGGCCCGTTTGGAATTCATTATTAACCGCATGATTGGTATTCACCCTAAAGCGTTGCTTAACTTTGATTCTCAACCTGAGGATTTAAAAGAAGAGATCAGCGAAATGATCGCCGGTTATGCTTCTCCTACCGAGTTCTACATTGAGCGTTTGGTGGAAGGTATCGCCACTATTGCTGGTGCGTTCTATCCTCAAAAAGTCATTGTACGCATGTCTGACTTTAAATCTAACGAGTACTTTAACCTGGTTGGCGGTCACCAATACGAGCCGGACGAAGAAAACCCAATGTTGGGCTTCCGCGGTGCCAGCCGTTATGTTTCTGAAGACTTTCGCGATTGTTTTGCTCTGGAGTGCGAGGCAATCAAGCGAGTTAGAAATAAAATGGGGCTGACCAATGTGGAAATCATGATCCCATTTGTACGCACCCTGGAAGAAGGCCAAAAGGTTATTGATTTGTTGGCTGAGCAGGGCCTGAAAAAAGGCGACAATGGCTTGCGAGTAATTATGATGTGTGAATTGCCATCCAACGCTTTGTTAGCTGATCAGTTCTTGGATATCTTCGACGGTTTCTCCATCGGCTCTAACGACATGACGCAGTTAACACTAGGACTGGATAGAGATTCTGGTCTGATTGCGCATTTATTTGATGAGCGTGACCCGGCAGTTAAAATGATGTTGGGTATGGCAATTAAAGCGGCCAAAGAGAAAGGCAAATACGTCGGTATTTGTGGTCAGGGACCTTCAGATCACGAAGATTTAGCTGCCTGGTTGGTGGAGCAGGGAATCGATAGTGTTTCTCTGAATCCGGATACCGTGGTAGAAACCTGGTTGTATGTTGCAGAAAATTTAAGTTAACTTCCGTTTTTTAACGGTAACTTTATACTAAGGCTGCTTCTCGTGAAGTGGCCTTTTTTGTGACAGACAGAATTTACAATGGAATTGGGATAATTAGGATGATTAAAAAAGTTCTTATTTCTTGCTCGTTAATACTGTGTTCGTTGGTGGAAGCTAGTGTACCTTCCTTTTTTACACAAGAGGCCGACGCTGAATATCGCGATTTATTGAGACATTTGAAAGACATCCTTCCTGAGTCAAAGTTACCATTGGCTTATTTACCCTCTTTTTACCCTTATAACCTATTCGATATCCGGGCTACCAGAATAAACAGCAAAGAGGATATGCAAGAATTTGCTAATTTTAACTTTGGCGTTTTGGGTGCTGGCTTTCTCAATGTGCCGCGAGCACAACTGGCTAAGTTGCCAGCTACCGTATTATGTCAAAATATGGATTGTGAAAAGCAAAGAACAAAAAAAGTATCTGCTTTTTTGGCTGAAACAGAACGAGAAATTAGCACATTCGGAAAAGATACCCGATTGCGCATCCTGCAACAAACAACAGAGCAGGTATATAGAGTAAACAATACATTTTATACACCAACTAAAGTTATTACTTATTTTCCTTCTGAGCATGCGGGCTTTGTCCCCTCTGCCGAATTCAACATTTCCAGCCCGGCTGAGGCAATGTTAGAAATGGAGTTGTCAGCTATAACTCAAGTACTCAGAGCAAAAATGCTGGAATATAGCGTTGCTGCAGTAGTAAAAACGGATGCCGAAGCTATTAACATAGTATTTGCTGGAATCGGCGACAATCATTGGGGAGTGGTGTTGGGGAAGCAAATAAAAGCCCCTCAGGTCGGTGAGTTGAATGATGCTGGGTTAAGGTATGAATCAGTAGTAAAAATATCAGCGCAAAGTTTTTATTATCAGACAAATTAACAGGCTTGATGGCTAAGCTGTAATAGAGCTTGTTCCGGCCATTCAGCAGCACACTAATACGTACTTCAAATTTGTTTTTTTGTATGTAATTCACAAATATAGCAATCCCTAAATTGTGTAATTCTTAATTGCTTATTTTTGTGTTTTGAACAATATTTAAGGCATTCTATTAATATTAATCGTTTCTGGAATAAATCTCTTAAATAGGGCAAATGGTGAACCAGCTACAACAAGTACGCAACATCAGTGCTATTAGCAACATCTGCGTTTTGTTAACCGGGTTGCTTGGATTAACGGTGATAGTGGGTTGGTTTCTGAATCTCAGTGCACTTATTCAGGTACATCCCGAGTATGTACCCATGCAGTTTAATACTGCGTTGGTTTTTTTTATTGCAGCTATCGCAACCATCAACTGGCCCTCACCATTACAAAGTATAAAACTGGTTTTGGCCTCGATAATCGGGCTAATCGGTGGCTTAACTTTGATTCAGTACGGCCTTGATATTTCTTTCGGAATTGATGAGCTTTTCTTCGACCACTATTTAGATGTAAAAACTTCACACCCAGGCAGAATGGCGCCTAACACCGCTTTGTGTTTTTTGCTTGTTGCTGTCTCTATTTTAATTGCATATACAAAGCAAACCAGACAGAGACAACTGGTTATTTCCACTACTTTAATCGTATGTACTTTGGCTCTGGCTTTGGTGGCTGCCATTGGTTATTTATCAGACATAGAGCAGACCTACGGTTGGGGCTTGTATACCCAAATGGCGATGCATACCAGTATTGGTTTTGTGCTGTTGTGTAGTGGCTTGCTGATCCAGAAGCTCATACATTACGAGCAAAGAGTACCTACTGCGGTGTTGTCTTTGCAATTGGGGTTTTTACTATTTTTAATGTCGGTGGTTTTG
This sequence comes from Planctobacterium sp. AWH2_060, assembly GCF_056158425.1. Taxonomy (NCBI): domain Bacteria; kingdom Pseudomonadati; phylum Pseudomonadota; class Gammaproteobacteria; order Alteromonadales; family Alteromonadaceae; genus Planctobacterium; species Planctobacterium sp. AWH2_060. The sequence continues at coordinate 259,793 of NZ_JBSWTG010000001.1, forward strand.
TGGCAGGCCACCGTTTCCCGGGAAAATGAGTTCGTTAAACAGCAAATAGCCAGCGATTTTGAGTATTTTACCACCGAGCTGCAAGAACAACTTACGGCTTATCAGGACGCTACCGCTAGGTTCAATAAAGTTCTGCAACTAGTACCGGAAGATTTATACGATGCCTTGATGGAAACATTGACGGAATCTTTGTCTGGCTATCACGCTTTGCACGCTGTGGCTTTGGGGAGCAGCAACGGCGAAATTATGTGGCGTTTTCCCGCTTCAGTTAGTTCCGAGTTGATAAGCAGTTCATTTGATCCAGGCCCAGTGCAAGGGAATATCACGACGAGTATGGCTTCACTTGGTCATGTGCAGTTTGCCCCGGGATAGGCAAGGTGGCGGCATTGTATCGTTTGCCTGAAGGTCAGGAGCCACAGAATAAAAATCAGCTGATTAATGTAGCATTAATCGACCTAACCACTTTAGTGACACCAATAGCATCGATACTTGAAGAACGGGGCTTAGAGTTAAACATCATTGATAGTAATTCAAATGTGGCAATTTATGGCGAACTCAGTGAAACCCCCCACCCGCATCGCCAAACTTTCAGGTTAGATTTGCTTAATCAACAATGGGAAGTGAGCGTACATCCAAGCTCTATAACCGATTACGACCAAAATTATGCACTGCCGAGCATTGTGTTGTTGGTGGCAGTACTATTGACCCTATTGATTAGCGCACTTGCTCACTCACTATTGGTCTATCGTAGAACCAACAGCATGTTGCAGCGAGAATTTCAACGAAGCAAAACGCCTCTGGAGCAACTGGAGGAAACTCAAAACCGACTTAAGCTGGCCTCACAAGTATCAGGTTTGGGGTTGTGGATCTGGCATATTGATAGCGGAGTAGTTGAATGGGATGACCAGATGTACCAAATCTATGGGCTGGAGGATATTAAAGGTAAAGAACCGGTGGTATTTGAACACTGGAGGAGTAGCTTGCATCCTGAAGATCGAGACAGAGCGATTAACAGTTTACAAACCGCGGTGGAGAATAAAGCGCCCTGGCATGAGGAGTTTCGAATTGTATTGAAGTCAGGTGAAGAGAGACACATCCTGGCCGCAGCAACCTATGAATTTGATGAAAATGGCAATATCGAAAAAGTCATAGGTGGCAATAAGGATATATCTGAACACAAGCAAATAGAAAATCATCTTGAAGAATTGCGCCAAAAGTCGGAGCAAGACAGTATTGCCAAGAGCCAGTTTCTGGCCAATATGAGCCATGAAATTCGCACCCCAATGAACGGCGTACTGGGCATCGCTGATTTGCTGCAAAACACCGATTTGACCAATGTGCAGGCAGAATATGTAGGCTTAATCACCCGCTCAGCTAAGTCACTATTGACTATTTTGAATGATATTTTAGATCATTCCAAAATCGAAGCGGGCATGATGGAATTGCAGTCTGAAACCATTTCTCTGGATAGTTTTGTGGGGGACCTATTAAAGAGTTTCGCAATTACTGCCCATCAGAAAGGGCTTGAGCTATACCATCATATTGATAGTGATACCGCAGATTGTATTGTTACTGACCCTGTACGCCTCAGGCAAATTGTCTACAACCTGGTAGGTAACGCCGTTAAGTTTACCAATGCCGGACAGGTGGTGGTGGAAATTAGCAATAATCAAAATAAACAAAGCAATCTGGCTTCGCAGTTTAATCTGGAGATAAAAGTCACTGATACTGGCTGTGGGATCTCTGAGGATAAGCTTAGCCATGTATTTGAGTCATTTACGCAAGAGGATGGCTCTACTTCACGCCAGTATGGTGGCACAGGCTTAGGACTACCCATTGCAAAACGTTTAGCAGAGTTAATGGGAGGAGATATCTCTGTCAGCTCTGACGTAGGTATTGGCAGCACATTTATCGCAACCGTTCTGGTTGAAGAAGGAGATGTTTCAGAACTGCCAATTTCGCCTGAAACGAAGCACCTTATGGGGCGCGTGGATTTCACCGGTTTGCGTTGTTTAGCGGTTGATGACAATGCCATCAATCGCCGGTGGTTGAAAGATATGGTGGCTTCCTGGGGAGGAGAGGCTGTGCTTGCTGCTAGTGCTGATGAGGCAATGGAATTGCTCAATAAAGAGAACTTTAAAGTCATGTTGTTAGATCACAATATGCCTGGCAAAGACGGAGTTCAGCTAATTGAGGAAATTAACAACAGTGATATCGAAAAGCCTGAAATTGTGATTATGCTAAGTTCCGCTGGCTTTTATGAATTAGCCGAACACATCAAAAGCCTTGGGGTGGATCACTTTCTGATGAAACCCGTCAAGCAGTCTGAGGTATTTAATACAATTCACGATATTCTCAACCACCGTGATAAATTGAATGATTTACCGGATCAGGCTCTGACAGCTCTCCAAGCTGCAGAAATGGCCAAACCTCTCAATATTTTGGTGGCAGAGGATAACCCGGTCAATGCGCGTTTAGTGCAGGATATCCTGAAAATGCGGGGACATCAGTACGTTTTGGCTAGTAATGGCTCAGAGGCCCTGGAGCTGGTAAAACAAAAACGCTTTGATGCAATTTTAATGGATGTTCAAATGCCGGTCATGGATGGGCTCGAAGCCACTAAATTGATTCGAAAATATGAGCGGGTTAAAGAACTTCCACATTGCTTTATAATTGGCTTAACAGCACATGCTCTCAGTGGAGATAAGGAGATGTGTCTGGAGGCTGGTATGAATGAATATCTTACCAAACCGGTTTCGTTTCAGGCGTTACTTGATACGCTTGAAACCGTCAGATCATATAATGAATCTGGTGATTATTCTGTGCCGGTAACCAACCCAAGCACTTGCAATTATGACTGGTTTGATGAACAAAGAGGGCTTAACGGCACCGGAGGAAATAAGGCGATCCTGTTTGATATGGTAAAACTAACCCTGGATATTTTACCTGCTGAGATGGATAAAATAGATTTGCAGGCAAATTCGTCTGAACATAATGCCAAGTTTCTGCATTTGATCCGTGGCATGATATCTAATTTTACCCTTCCTGAATTACCTGATTTAATTTATGAATTTGAAAAATCATTGTCTGATCCTGTAACAGAGCAACAGTTAGACTCTTGGGGTACGCTCGCCTTAAAACTTGAATCTCTTCTGGAGGAGTTGAAGTTGTTTTATATGTCAGAGCAAACAGTCGTTGTTTCCAATCCAACAGAATCTGAACAATAATTTGTACTGGAGGATATGATGGTATATCAGCTTGTATATGTTAGCCGGGCCGTGTCCAAATTCAACACCCGAACTCTGGAACAGTTGATGTATGTGTGTCGCCGCAATAACCTGGAGTTTAATATTACCGGCTTGTTAGTTTACTGTAACGGTCATTTTATGCAGTTGCTGGAGGGAGATAAGAGCTTTGTCACCAGGGTATACGATATTATCAAAGCAGATGTAAGACACGAAAGCGTAGAGATTATTACTGAACGAATGAGTCGGGAGCGATTAGCTGAGCGCTGGAGTATGGGTCTCTATACCCCAAATAAAAAGAGTTTAAAGTATTCAGAAATGCGCTACTTTGAGCTTGAAGATGTGGAAACCTTTCGCAATGAGGATCCAAATTTGCTTTGGAAACTACTTTATCGCTTCGTCAAAGTGATGAAGGACAACTGAAGTTATATTTTATGTGAAGGAATTTCAGAGAATAATATACTGTTTTGTTAACCAGGTAATTGGCGCCAGATAATGAAAATACTGATAATAGAAGATGACCCTGTTACCCGCTTGTTGATTGTTCGCACAATGTCACAGTGGGGACATGAGGTGATTGAAGCCGAGTCTGGTGAACAAGCCATTGAAATCGTAGAGGCAAATCTGGAGCAAGCGCCTAACTTGTTGATAACTGACTGGTCTTTACCCCATATGAGTGGCCTGGAAGTTTGCAAACACCTGAAAAGCTCTTTTAAAGAGCACTTTTTTTACGTCATCATGTTGACCCGAAAAGCCGAATCGGAAGATTTGGTGGAAGCCATGGAGCAAGGTCTGGATGACTATATGGTCAAACCTTTTGCGCCAGAGGAGTTTCGCGTACGCGTCAGAGCGGGAATGCGCATTGTAGAACAAGCTAAGAGATTACAGTTCATGGCCAGTCATGATGAGCTGACAGAACTCTGGAATCGCCGCATGGTAATGCATCATCTGGAAATGGAGTGGCAACGCACATTAAGAGATGAACTTCCCATGTCTATTATGATGATGGATATTGATCACTTTAAGTCTATCAATGACAATTATGGTCATCTTGTGGGTGACGCAGCGCTGAAGCACTTTTCTGACATCACGCGTAAAGTGCTTAGACCCTACGATATTATTGGCCGTTATGGCGGTGAAGAGTTTCTGACAATTCTACCTGAAACAGATAAGCTACAGGCAGGGCAAGTGGCTGAAAGACTGCGATCGACCCTGGAAGAATCTCCATTAATCATTGATCACCATCATAAAATTACGATGACTGTTAGTATCGGCGTAGCGCAATCAGATTCCAGTACTAAAAATATCAAGGCCATCCTGGGCAAAGGGGATAAGGCTATGTACCAGGCGAAAACCAGCGGGCGAAACAAGGTGGTGGTTGCTGGGTCTTAGCTTAGCATTTATCTGGGGCGCCGACTATAAAGCGCATTGTCCAGTTTTCTAGCTCCCCAACTCATCATTTTTTGACTCTTTCTCAACCACTTACGTGCCAATGGGAAGTCAAAGCTGAGTAAAAACAATCCGGCTACCAAGAATAAAATGGAACCCGGTAAGATGGCGAACACAATACCGATAAAAACACCGATACTGCCGAGTGTGATTCTGATAGGTTTGTTTAACATGGATACCCACACTTGTTTATTCAATTCTAACTATAAATAAGTTTGGCACACTGACCAAAATTTCATCTGTTACAAAGTTTGTCGCGTGATCTTTAAAGGACATTTTGCGTTAAATCATTATAATCATAGCCACTTAATATTGCCTTAATGACACGCCGGAGCCTATGTTACCTCTTCTAGACAGTCAGCAGTCTATCGCCAAAGAATATCAGGACTTTTTAGCGCAACTAAAACCAGCAGGATTCAAGGGGGATATCGAAACCCAATATTCCTCAAGATTAGCTGTAGCTACGGACAATTCTATCTATCAACGATTGCCACAGGCGGTATTGTTGCCCCGTAGCACGAATGACCTAAAAATAATCGGTAACCTGGCAGCAAAGCATACCAGTGTAAAGTTTTCTGCCAGAGGTGGCGGTACAGGTACTAACGGGCAAAGTCTGACTCAGGGCATCGTGGTGGATCTATCCCGTCACATGAATAAAGTACTTGAGATAAACGCTGAAGAAGGTTGGGTGAGAGTACAAACTGGCGTGGTTAAAGACCAACTCAACGACGCTTTGCGACCCCATGGTTTTTTCTTTGCTCCCGATTTGTCCACCAGTAACAGGGCCACTATAGGTGGCATGGTTAATACCGATGCCTCAGGACAAGGTTCATTGGTATACGGCAAAACCAGTGATCATATATTGGGGCTGACTTCGGTATTGATTGATGGCACGGTTCTGGAAACTACGCCCGTTGCCGCAGACAGCCAGCAGGAGCCGCGCTATCAGGCAATCCTGGAGCAGCTGAAAGCTAGTTGTATCGAAAAACGTGAACAGATATTGGCTAAATTTCCCCGATTAAATCGCTTTTTGACCGGCTATGACCTGGAACATGCGGTATCAGACGATCTGCAACAAATGGATGTTAGCCGTATTCTGGCTGGCTCTGAAGGCTCCCTGGCCTTTATCACCGAAGCCAAATTAAACGTGACACCCATTGCAAAGAATAAAGTTTTGATCAATATCAAGTACGATTCATTTGAGTCGGCACTGCGCCATGCCCCTTCTATGGTGGCCGCACAGGCAACCTCGGTAGAAACAGTCGACAGCAAAGTATTAAATTTAGCTAAAGCTGATATCGTTTGGCATTCGGTCAGTGATTTGATTAGCGATGTGCCTGGTAAAACCATCGATGGCCTTAATATTGTTGAATACAACGACGACTCAAGAGAAGAGATAGACGCCAAGATAGCCAGATTGCAGACCATGCTGGACAGCCAGATAGCGAATGGTGAAGCCGGCGTAATTGGTTATCAAATGACTAAAGACCTCGCCGCGATAGGTAAAATTTACGGCATGCGTAAAAAGGCGGTCGGTTTGCTGGGCAAAGCCAAAGGGTGGGAAAAACCCATTGCGTTTGCCGAAGACACGGCGGTTCCGCCGGAGAATCTGGCAGATTTTATAATGGAGTTTAGAGCATTACTGGATTCCAAAGGTTTACAGTATGGCATGTTTGGTCATGTGGATGCTGGTGTATTGCACGTCAGGCCAGCGCTGGACATGTGCGATCCAAAACAAGCAGAACTGATGCAGCAGGTTTCCGACGAAGTTGTGGCCCTGGTGGCCAGATATGGTGGACTCATGTGGGGGGAGCACGGAAAGGGTTACCGCAGTGAGTACGGTCCGGCATTTTTTGGGGAAGAGCTGTTTACCGAGCTGCGCAAGATAAAAACTGTGTTTGATCCCCATAATCAGATGAACCCCGGCAAAATCTGTACACCGCTGGATTCTGATGAACAACTGGTTAAAGTGTCTGACGTAAAACGAGGCGACTTTGACCGACAGATTGCCATTGAAGTAAGAGATTCATTTGCGCCCGCAATGAGTTGTAATGGCAATGGCTTGTGCTTTAATTATGATACTAAAAGTCCCATGTGTCCGTCCTCAAAAGTCACCAAGGACAGAAGACATTCGCCTAAAGGCCGGGCAGGGATGCTGAGAGAGTGGTTGAGGCTGTTAAGCGAGAAGGGTAACGATGCCGTCGCCCTGGAGTCTGCGCCACGACAACCATTTTTTACCAGGGTTAAAAACTCGCTATCAGCACAACGTCAAACGGATTTCTCTGAGGAGGTGTTTGATGTGATGGACCATTGCCTTGCCTGTAAGGCATGTACCAATCAATGTCCGGTCAATGTGGACGTCCCCACTTTTCGGGCTCGCTTTCTGGCCATCTATTACCAACGCTATACCCGACCGTTGAAAGATATGTTGGTGGCAAACATTGAAACCATGGCACCAATGATGGCTAGATTGCCGGGTTTGCCAAACTTTTTCCTGAAACAGCGCTGGTTCAATAAGTTGTTGAAGAAAACCGTGGGCTATGTGGATTCGCCCATACTGTCGCAACCTACTTTGCAACAAAGGGCAACTCAATCCGGTATTGAATCTTTTGATCTTGCGCAGTTACAGTCGTTGTCAGAAGCGGACAAGCAAAATAAATTACTGATCGTTCAGGATCCTTTTACCAGTTATTACGAAGCTTCCGTTGTGCATGAGTTAATGCTGTTAGCTCGTCGACTGGGATTTAGCCCAATTTTGGTGCCTTTTAAACCCAATGGTAAACCACAGCATGTGAAGGGTTTTTTGCAGCAGTTTGCTAAAACTGCAACTGATACCGCTGCCTTTTTAAATCAATTACACGAACTTGGCATTCCAATGGTGGGGATCGATCCGTCATTAGTGCTTTGCTATCGGGACGAATACAAAACGGTTTTGGGGGAGCAACGTGGGGATTTTAATGTCTTGTTGGTGCACGAATGGTTAATGAGCCTAAAACAAAAGCCGCAAATACAACAGGATAAGGAATATGTATTGTTTGGGCATTGTACGGAGAAGACCATGCTGGCCCAGAGTGAAAAACAGTGGCAAAACCTGTTCGCTGAGTTTGGCTTAAAGCTGAAAGTGGAATCGGTGGGCTGTTGTGGCATGGCCGGTACATTTGGGCATGAAGCTAAACACCTTCAGGAGTCACTTAAACTGTTTGACATGAGTTGGGAAACACCCGTCAGTCAATATCAGCCTTCGCAAATCCTGGCAACGGGTTATTCTTGTCGCAGTCAGGTGGCACGTATAAAACAGTTTAAGCCGCGACATCCGCTGCAGGTGTTATTAGAACAACTATCTCGCTAGCGTCGGGAACTTATTAGCTGTTTGCCTCTCAAAGGTAGGCAGAAGAAAAATATCAGAGCGTGCTGAACTTTGCGGTTTAAAATTGTGAAGCAATGTTCAATACGCTCTAACTAAAAGGAAATCAAGTGATTAAAAAAGTAATTTTGCTATCAGTGTGTTTGATTTTGTCAGCTTGCAAAGCGACTCAGCCGCCTCCTTATGAAGCCGACAGGGCACCTGAAGACCGGAAAAATTACTCTGGCGCAAAAGGTCTGATGCAACACCAAAAAGATCAAAGTTACCTGGCTAAAAAAGAGTTATCTGACAAGTGTGAGCGGGCTAAAGTGAGTCAGGCTGTTGCCAAAAAAGAAGGGAATGCAGGAGAAGTAGAGAAACAACAGGAAATCATCGACCGCACTTGCGTTTAATGCGTGAAGTAGCGGAAATGGTTTCCCTGTTAATCACCGAGGTAATTTGGTGATTTGCCTTTAAATCGCCAGATTCAACTAATCTTGGTTAGTACACGACATCGCTGATTGCGAATTTGTAAAAAATCATCGCTGATTGGTATTAGTGCGTCAATTCAACTTTTGACCAGGAAAAATCGTTCACCGGACAGCACATGCGTTGCCGCGGAATTCCCGAATCCATAAATACCGAACCTATCGGGTGAAAGCCTTGCGATTCGAAATGGTCAACACCTTCTAATTCGCATTGCACATAAACATCGTTCAGCTCTTTCTCTTTTGCGATCTGCAACAGTGCGTTATATAACACGTCGTAGATCTCATTGCTTCGGTGGTGGGAAATTACGGCTATTCTGCCTATCTCGCCTTCAGGGGTTATCCGCCCTGTTGCGATATCAGTGCCATCGGAATCAACAACCAATACATGTTCTGAATTGGGATCTTGTTGGTCAAATTCTGACTGGCGTGGGATCCGCCACTCACAAACAAATACTCTGTCGCGAAGTCGCTTCAGTCTTCGTTTGGAATGACGCCAGTTCACTTTTTCAATAGTGAATTCGTTCATACTCGTTGTGTCTGCGTCAGTTTACTTCAACTGGTTCTTTATTATTGTTGTTACCAGCTATGCTCTCAGAGCCATAGTTGTAACATTTCTGAATAAAAAATCAATATGAATGCATAAGTATGAGTATTCAAAATTGTACTATTTAATCAGATTGTATTATCCATAACCCCTTATTTAACATTGTAGACATGTTGTGAATAAATTGTGAACTAAATCTGAAATTAATTTTCTTTTCAGGCCGCCAAACCGTTGAATTGAGTAATAAAAGTGCCTGTTTTTGATCGCTGCCTGGCCAGGCATAAAAATCACCATTTACAAATGTGTATAAACTGTCTTGTTGCTCTTTTATCTCATAGTGCAATTGACGCGCTCCCGGACTTTTTATAAACGCATATTGCTTTTCCAAAAACTGTTGCACCTGTTCAACGCTGTAATCTTCATCGGGGTATTCCGGAATAAACTTTGGCGCATCCGTTAAATGAGCACCTAACCAGGCGTCAAATTCAGGTGAATCAATGGCTTGCTTCAACAGGCGCTTAAAGTTGGCTTTTTCGATATCTTGTAGCTCGCCGGGTAACAGGCGTGCAGTTAATTGCGGATCGGTATAGCGCTGACCTTGCCAGTTGTTATCTAGCAGGTGATCGCAAAAACTGTTTAACAGTTCTGCCTGGTTGGCAGCTCTAAACCCAATGGAATAATTGAGGCACTCTTCCTGCGCGACGCCGTTGTGAGGGTGGCCAGGTGGGATATAAACCATGTCTCCTGGATACAATATTTCGTCTATGATGGGGGTAAACTGTGAAATCTGTCGTAGTTTAGGGTGAGGAGTGACTTCCTCAAAGTCGTCGGGTAGACCCACCTGCCAGCGCCTTGAGCCTTTGCCCTGAACAATAAATACATCGTATTGGTCAAGGTGAGGTCCAACACCAGCTCCGGCCACTGAAAAACTCATCATCAAATCATCTTTGCGCCAGCCAGGAATAAAGTCAAACTCGTCCATCATTGCCTGCGCTTCAGGCAGATAGTTTTCCAGTCCCTGCACCAATAGTGTCCATTGGCCTCGACAATGTTCTGTGAAATCCTCAAAAGGGCCGGATTTCACCTGCCAGTTGTTGTTATCGAAAGCAATGATCCGGCTATCCACTTCTTCTTCCATGGCCAGTCCGGCCAACTCGTGCTCATCAGTGAAATCAATAAATTCGGGTAATGCCTGCCTAATGACTACCGGCTTTTTTTGCCAATACTTTGTTAAGAATTCAGTGCTGTTAATTTTAAGTGTTGTCATTAAACCGAGTAGGGTTCGTTAATCCAGTAGACATTTTGCGGGCCCATTCCTTTAACTTCAATAGTATCCTGATAATCAAACATAAACTGGCCTTTAACCAGGTCGTAGGTTGCTTCGCTAACCTGTATTTTTCCGGCATAGCCCTGACTTTCCATACGCGAAGCCAGGTTCACGGCTTCTCCCCACAGGTCGTAGCTGAACTTATGCATACCAATAACTCCGGCCACAACTGGTCCGCTGTTAATGCCGATACGCAAGGTATTGCTCAGATTATTTTCCCTGGTCCAAATAATAAACTCTTCCTGCATTCGAATCGCACATTTGCAGGTATTGATAGCATGTTTCTCCTGGTAGACTGGTAAACCCGCTACAGCCATGTATTGATCGCCAATGGTTTTAATTTTTTCTAAGCCGTACTTAGCCACTAAGCGGTCAAATCTGCAAAACAATTGATTGAGCAATGACACCAGTTCACCCGGCGAATAGCGTTTCGCCAAGGTTGAGAAGCCCTGTATATCAGCAAATAAAATAGTGACATTGTCAAAGTGGTCGGCAATCGGTTTTTCTTCCTGATTCAGGCGTAGCGCTACTTCTTTGGGCAAGATATTTAGCAACAGCATATTGGTTTTAAACTGCTCTTTACGAATCGTTTTCCAGCTGGATTTTAAGGATACATAGATAAAGTACCCGGTTAAAAAACAACTGATGCCAAAGCTGAGTTTGTCACTTTTACTTAAAATTGCGGCGGCCAGCCCGGCGTCTTCATCCAGGTGGTTGTTGACCAAGGCGGTTTCCCAAAACAAGTAGGCAAGCAGAAACCACAGCATCATATAAACCACTTCTTTGGTTGTTAAATCAAAATGCAGGAAAGGAATTGCGAATATGGCGATCAGGAAGAAATAATGAATGGGAGTCAAAAACCCAAAATTAAACGAAGAAAGGCCGATGTAACTGGAATACAGCAAAATTAAAACCAGGCGGGCAGTACAGTATCGGTTGGCTCTGTTAAGTAACGGAACGCTGGTCATTAATATCGCGTGACTCAAAATTAACAGAATTTGCATCGGGCTTTGCGCAGACCATATCAGCAGTTGCACAGGTAACTGCAGTAAGATCACGCAACAGGCTACCAGGCTCAGCACATTTGAGAAACGGATGGATTGATATTGTTCAGGTTGTTGAGGGTTAGCACCGGCTAACAGAATCGTGTCTAATTTCGCAGTAATCACATTGTTCAACTACAGAGTAAAGTCAGTGCGGTTAGCTTATGTGATGTGGGCAGGAAGGAATGTAAAATTTGGGACATTCAGTGCCAGTCCTGAGACTGACACTGATTAAATTAACGTAAATTGAATTAACGCTGTTCGGTGAGTTGTTTCGCCAAGCCAATGTAATTAGCAGGTGTCATGGCTTTTAAAGCGACCTTAGCTTCTTCAGGTAAGGCCAGGTTATCGATGAATTCAGCAATAATTTGTTGATTTACTTTTTTGCCGCGAGTCAACTCTTTGAGCTTTTCGTAAGGCTTTTCAATGCCGTAGCGACGCATGACAGTCTGGATAGGCTCAGCCAGTAATTCCCAGTTGTCGTTGAGTTCGTCTAACAGGCTCTGTTCATTAACTTGCAATTTGCTGATCCCTTTCAGGGTGGCCTGATAGGCAATAAGCGCATAACCTACACCAACGCCCAGATTACGCAGTGCGGTTGAATCCGTTAAATCTCGCTGCCAACGGCTGACAGGAAGCTTAGTTGCAAGGTGAGCAAAAACTGCATTGGCCAGCCCCAGGTTGCCCTCAGAGTTTTCAAAGTCGATCGGGTTAACCTTGTGTGGCATTGTGGAAGAACCAATTTCGCCAGCAATGGTTTTTTGTTTAAAGTGACCCAGTGCGATGTAACCCCAAACGTCGCGATCGAAATCGAGAATGATGGTGTTAAATCGGGCAATGGCATCAAATAACTCTGCAATATAATCGTGTGGTTCAATCTGAGTGGTGTAGGGGTTCCAGGTGATGCCAAGACTGGTGACGAATTCCTCAGAAAACCCATGCCAGTCAATATCGGGATAGGCTGATAAATGGGCATTGTAGTTACCAACAGCACCATTGATTTTACCCAACAGCTCAACTGCTTCGATTTGCTTCACCTGACGAGCTAAGCGCGCTTTCACGTTCGCCATCTCTTTACCCATAGTGGTGGGCGAGGCGGGTTGGCCGTGAGTTCGGGCCATCATAGGAACATTCAGGTATTCACCAGCCAGCGCATCAATGGCATCAACCAGCTTGTTGCACCATGGCAAAATGACTTCATCACGGGCAGCGCGCAGCATCAATGCGTGGGAAAGGTTGTTAATGTCTTCAGAGGTACAGGCAAAGTGGATGAATTCATTAACCGCATTTAATGCGGCATTGTCCTGAACCTTTTCTTTTAAGAAGTATTCAACTGCTTTTACATCGTGATTGGTAGTGCGCTCAATATCTTTGATGCGCTGAGCATCTGCTTCGTTAAATTCTGCGACAATGCTATCTAACAAGGCATTTGCGGCATCGTCAAACTGGGGTACTTCTGTGATTTCATGGTGATTCGATAAGGCTTGCAGCCAGCGAACCTCTACTTCAACACGGTACTTTAATAGGCCGTATTCGCTGAAAATTGAGCGTAATTCAGTGGTTTTATTACCATATCGACCATCAACTGGTGAGATGGCAGTTAAAGCAGACAGTTCCATTCAGGAGTCCCCGTTTTAGAAAGTTTGATTAATAGTCTTTAAAGTGTTCTCTGCGGATTGCAAGATTTTACCGCGTTGAAAAATAATGTTGCGACGTTTTCCACCAAGTTGTCGCCACAGAACCGCCGAGCGTATGCCACCCAATAACAGGGCGCGCACTTTATCCTGGATGGATTGTTGCTTCAGTGAGGCGGGATCGCCTGCTACCTGAATCTTATGTGGCAACGGGCTAACATTATCTTTGTAGATGCTGGCCAGATTAGCAATCATCTGGTTTTCGAATATGGACATCATGCTGGTCTGGCGTTTGATGTTATCTATCCTCTCACCGATGGCCGCCAGCTTGCCGTCACTTTGGGTTATTTTTCGCTCTAAAGTAAGCAGACTGGCTACATAGCGTGTGATTTCCTGATCTTTAGTGGCTTTATCACCCAGTTGTGCGATCAATACTTCAAAACCCAGTTTCAGGTTTTTAAGGGCGCCATAAACGTCCACCGTTGATTCTGGATCAGTGGCTACAATGGAGCTGATGGTGGTCTGGTAAGCCTCTTCGGAATAAGGTTTGCTGCGGGCAATGGACTGTACCAGAATCGCGGCCTGGCAAACACCAGCCAAAGGTAGTTGCATTTCATCAAATCGGTTCATTAACGTATGTAACTCTCAATAATACCGCCACCAAGGCAAACTTCATTGGCATAAAACACAGCTGATTGGCCTGGCGTTACCGCTTTTTGCGGCTCGTCAAAGGTAACCTGACATTGACCTTGCTCATCTACACTTAGTTGGCAGTCAATATCTTGCTGTCGGTATCGGGTTTTAACAGTGCAGCGCAACGTCTCGCCGGTAGCAACCGGATTTTCTCTGGCTACCCAGTGCAGCTGTTTCGCCACCAGGCCATTGGAAAACAGGCGAGGGTGATTGGCTCCCTGACCCACAATAAGGACATTGTTTGCAACGTCTTTGTCCACCACATACCAGGGCTCATCACCGTGATTCTTTGTTCCGCCGATGAACAGACCTTTGCGCTGACCCAGAGTGTGGTACATCAAGCCATCGTGCTGGCCAATTTCTTCACCTTCAGCGGTTTTTATAATGCCAGGTTGTGCCGGTAAAAACTTGCCTAAGAAATCTTTAAACTTGCGCTCGCCAATAAAACAGATACCGGTGCTGTCTTTTTTATCGTGGGTAATTAAACCTTGTTCTTTAGCAATATCCCGCACCAGTGATTTTTCCATGTGGCCGATAGGAAACAGAGTTTGCGCAACGTGTTCACTACCCAGGGTATACAAAAAGTAGCTTTGATCTTTGTTGTCGTCCAGGCCCCGCAACATTTGCCAATTTTCACCGTTTTTACGCCTTTGCACGTAATGACCTGTAGCAATGTAATCGGCACCTAATTCTTCTGCGGCAAATTCCAGAAATGCTTTGAATTTGATTTCTTTGTTGCACATGATGTCGGGATTCGGTGTACGACCTGCTTTGTATTCCGCCAGGAAGTACTCGAATACATTGTCCCAGTATTCAGCGGCGAAGTTGATGGTGTGCAATTCAATGCCAAGTTTGTCGGCCACCTGCTGCGCATCTTTCAGATCTTCAGCGGCTGCGCAGTATTCATCGTTGTCGTCTTCTTCCCAGTTTTTCATAAACAAGCCTTCCACCTGGAAGCCTTGCTCTTTCAACAGATAGGCTGAAACTGAAGAATCTACACCGCCAGACATACCAACGATGACTTTAGTCTGTTCCGGTATGATTTCTTCGCCATACTGAGTAATTGCCTTGGGATCAAAAACTGACATGGTAATTGCTGCTACACCTTGTTTATTTCGAGCTGTTTAAAATGGGGCGCGATTTTAACAAATTAAAGTGGGATATTCATGCCAAATCCATCTAAATCAGAAGAAAAGTTGGGCCTTTTTGTCACATTTCATGAATTATTTGGGCAGGTTAGAGTATGTTGATCTTTGCGTTTCCCTCTGAGACTACCGGGAAACTTCCCGATACTCACCATTGGCAATGCCATCAATGGTCCAGTTGCCAACGCGATAGCGGATCAGGCGCAAAGTAGGGTGACCAATATGCGCAGTCATACGTCTTACCTGTCGGTTACGGCCTTCAGTGATGGTGATGCTAAGCCAACTGGTGGGAATTGACTTGCGCTCTCGAATTGGAGGATTGCGGGGCCAAATATTCGGCTCTTCGATTCTTTTTACTTTTGCCGGCGCGGTTAAACCATCTTTTAGTTCTACTCCGTCACACAATGCTTGAATAGAGGATTCTTCGGGGATGCCTTCAACCTGCGCCCAATAGGTTTTTGAGGTTTTGTGTTTTGGTGAAGCCAACTTATTCTGAAGTTTTCCGTTGTTGGTCAGCACCAGTAGCCCTTCGCTGTCTCTGTCCAATCGGCCTGCTGCATACACATCGGGAATGGGGATGAAATCTTTCAGTGTTTGACGGTTGTCAGCATCGGTAAACTGGGACAATACATCAAACGGTTTGTTAAACAGAATAACCCGGGTCTGAGCTGGTTGGTCCTCTTGGACTTTTGGCTTACGTCGGTTGTGGGCTTTTTTATTGAGAGGCATAAAATTCAGTTTTTTTGTGGTTTTCTGCATAATTATACGGCTTACGCGGTTGTAATTACACAATTCAGCCGTATATCATCACTCGCGAACATTGAGTGTGTTGATCTTGAAAGTTGCAATGAGCGAAGATCAGCATATTTAATTGAGGAGCATAATCCTTTAGGTGAAGTTGGTCTTGTAAAAAATTTCATCTATTGTTTATGTTCTGGATTTCCCTTTTCGTACCATTGTCAGTTCAGTTTATTTTGCATAGCTGAATTGCGTTCGACTAATTATCGGTTGGATTACCAACAGTATCGAGGTTTAACATGGCATCTAAGTCAAAGATTATTTATACCAAAACAGACGAGGCTCCGGCACTCGCGACATATTCTTTGCTTCCGATTATCAAATCATTTGCAAGTGCAGCTGATATTGATGTGGAGTTGAGTGACATTTCATTAGCGGGTCGTATTCTGGCTAATTTTCCCGATTACCTGACTGAAGAGCAAAGAGTTCCGGATGCATTGGCTGAATTGGGAGATCTGACTCAGGAGCCAGACACCAACATCATTAAGTTGCCTAACATCAGTGCATCAATTCCTCAGCTGCGCGCAGCCATCAAAGAATTGAATGCTAAAGGTTATGCCGTACCTGAATTCCCGGAAGATCCAAAAGACGACAAAGAAGCTGATATCAAAGCCCGTTACTCAAAAGTACTGGGTTCTGCAGTAAACCCGGTATTGCGTGAAGGTAACTCTGATCGTCGCGCTCCTAAAGCCGTTAAAAATTACGCCCGCAAGCACCCGCATTCCATGGGCGCATGGAGCCAGGCTTCTCGTTCTCACGTAGCCCACATGCGCGGTGGTGATTTCTATTCCAGTGAAAAATCCACCACCATCGAAAAAGAAGGTCATGTGCGTATTGAGTTCACTGACAAAAGTGGTGCAGTGACAGTACTAAAACCACGCATTGACTTAGAAGCCGGTGAAGTGATCGACGGCATGTTTATGAGCAAAAAGGCGCTGTGTGCTTTCTTCGAAGAGCAAATCGAAGATGCGCGCGCTACCGGCGTACTGTTCTCATTACACGTTAAAGCCACCATGATGAAGGTGTCTCACCCCATCGTATTTGGTCACTGCGTAAAAGTATTCTACAAAGATTTGTTTGAAAAACACGGCAAACTGTTCGAAGAATTGGGTGTTAACCCTAACAACGGTTTGGGCAGTGTTTATGACAAAATTGCATCTTTGCCAGAGTCTCAGCGCTCTGAAATTCAGGCTGACATTAATGCCTGTTACCGCACTCGTCCGCCTATGGCGATGGTGAATTCTGATAAGGGTATTTCCAACCTGCACGTACCTAGTGACGTTATCGTTGATGCCTCTATGCCTGCCATGATCCGTAATTCTGGTCAAATGTGGGGACCGGATGGACAGGCTGCGGATACTAAAGCTGTTATCCCTGAAAGTACTTATGCAACGATTTACCAGGAAGTAATAAACTTCTGTAAAACTCACGGCGCTTTTGACCCAACAACGATGGGCAGTGTGCCAAACGTGGGCTTGATGGCTAAGAAGGCCGAAGAATACGGCTCTCATGATAAAACCTTTGAAATGTTTGCCGACGGTACCATGCGTATCATTGATCAGGATGAAAATGTTCTGATTGAGCACCAGGTGGAAGAAGGTGACATCTGGCGCATGTGTCAAACTAAAGATGCCCCTATCCGCGACTGGGTAAAACTGGCGGTAAACCGTGCCAGACAGTCTGATACGCCAGCTATTTTCTGGTTGGATGATGAGCGTGCTCACGATTCGCAACTGATCGCCAAAGTCACTGAGTACTTAAAAGAGCACGATACAGAAGGCCTGGATATTACTATTCGTTCACCTGTCCGTGCTATCCGTTACAGCATGGAGCGCGCTATCCGTGGTCTGGATACAATTTCTGTAACCGGTAACGTATTACGTGACTATCTGACTGACCTGTTCCCAATTCTGGAGCTGGGTACCAGCGCTAAGATGTTGTCTATCGTTCCGCTAATGGCGGGCGGTGGTCTGTTTGAAACTGGGGCCGGTGGTTCTGCGCCGAAACACATTCAGCAGTTCATTGAAGAAGGTCACTTGCGTTGGGATTCCTTAGGTGAGTTCCTGGCGTTAGCCGTTTCTTTAGAAGATTTGGCAATTAAGAACGACAACAAAAAAGCACAAATTCTGGCAAATGCCTTGGATTCTGCCACTGAGAAGTTGTTAAACAACGGTAAATCACCGCTGCGTCGTGCAGGTGAGTTGGATAACCGTGGTAGCCACTTTTATCTGGCCCTGTACTGGGCAGAAGAGGTAGCTGCGCAATCTGAAGATGCTGAATTGGCAGGCAGGTTTGCACCGCTGGCAAAAGTACTGGCGGAAAACGAAGCGCAGATCATTGCTGAAATCGATGCTACTCAGTCTAAAGATACCGACATCGGTGGTTATTACATGATGGACGATGCGAAAACTGCAAAAGCGATGTGCCCCAGCGAGACGCTGAACAAAGCACTGGCTGCTTATCAATAAGTGAACGCCCCAAAATGCAAAAGCCCGGTTTAAAGTGCCGGGCTTTTTTATTGGATAAATTAAATGAAGCAATTAGTTTATAAGGGGAATAATCTCTTGAATTGAGCCGTTGTACCGAGCACAACGCAAAAAAGCGAATGCCTAGATTCGCTTCTTATCATTAAATTTTGAAGCGAGTTATCTTTCGGCTTCTAGCTCGAAAGTAATATTCTCAGCATGAAGGCCTTTTGGACCATTCTCTACTTCGAAGTTTACTTCCTGACCGGCTTTCAGGGTGCGATAGCCGTCCATTTGAATAGTGGAGTAGTGCGCAAAAATATCTTCACCACCACCGTCTGGTACGATGAAACCGAAGCCTTTTGCATTATTGAACCATTTAACTTTACCAACAGCCATACTTCTGATCCTAAGTTTTCCTTGAACTGAACTTTTAATGCCCCCACTATCTCTTATGTGATGTGGGATTTCTTATTATTTGTAACAAACTGTAGATTTTTTGACCTGAGTGTGTCAAGCCCAAATTCACAATTTATTAATTTTAATTTACCAAAGTTTAAACCTATTTGATTGTTAGAGTCTATTCTATAGTTATGAGTAAGTCCGACATTATTAATTCTGGTCAGGAAAAGCAGTTAGAAGCGGTCAAACAAAAAGTGCAGCCGCCACCTATGTTCAAGGTACTGCTGAACAATGATGATTACACGCCGATGGACTTCGTGGTGGAAGTTCTGATGCAGTTTTTTAACTTAGACGCTGAAAAGGCAAACCAAATTATGTTGACCGTTCATTATCGTGGTAAAGCGGTATGCGGTATCTACACCGCTGATGTTGCCGAGACGAAAGTTATGCAGGTAAACCAATATGCCCGCAAACATCAGCATCCATTGCTGTGTTCTATGGAACAGGCATAGTCGTTAAAGGGGAAAGCATGTTAAACAAAGATTTAGAAAGAACCCTGAATGAAGCGTTTATTTTCGCCAGAGAGCATAAACACGAGTTTATGACGGTGGAACATTTGTTGCTGGCGTTATTAGACAATCCCTCCGCAAAAGAAGCACTCAAAGCTTGTGGTGCTGACATAGAAGCGATACGTGCAGAATTAACCCAATTTGTAAAAGAAACAACCCCCCTGATCCTCGAAGAAGACGGCGCGGATCGCGAAACTCAACCGACGCTTGGGTTCCAGCGGGTATTGCAACGTGCGGTATTCCACGTGCAGTCCTCAGGCAAAGAAGAAGTCACCGGTGCCAATGTCCTGGTGGCCATCTTCAGTGAACAGGAGTCTCAGGCGGTTTACATTCTGAAAAAGGCCGATGTCACCCGCCTGGATGTCGTTAATTACATTTCTCATGGTATCAGCCGCAACGAAGATGAAGGTTCAGGCAACGATGCTGAAGAAGCTGAAGAGGGCAGTGAAGGCGAAGAAAGCCAATCTCTGCTTTCCAAATACTCTACTAACCTTAACGCGCTGGCTAAAGACGGTAAAATCGATCCCTTGATTGGTCGTGATGATGAAGTGGAGCGCACAATTCAGGTATTGTGTCGCCGCAGAAAAAACAATCCGCTTTTAGTTGGCGAAGCGGGGGTGGGCAAAACCGCCATTGCTGAAGGTCTGGCATTTCGTATAGTCGAAGAGAATGTGCCTGATGTCATTGCTTCCGCCACCATCTATTCGCTGGACCTGGGTGGCCTGTTGGCCGGTACAAAATACCGTGGTGATTTTGAAAAGCGCCTTAAAGGTATTCTCAAAGAGCTTCAGCAGGACCCTGACGCGATTTTATTTATAGATGAGATACACACCATTATTGGAGCTGGAGCCGCCTCAGGTGGCGTTATGGACGCTTCAAACCTGTTAAAGCCCAAACTTTCTAGTGGTGAATTGCGTTGTGTTGGTTCTACCACCTATCAGGAGTATCAGGGAATTTTTGAAAAAGACCGTGCTCTGGCTCGTCGATTCCAGAAAATCGATATTACCGAGCCCAGTGTTTCTGATACCACTAAAATTCTGATGGGGCTGAAATCCCGCTATGAAAAACACCACAGCATTCGCTATACCAACAAAGCGTTACAGGCCGCCGCTGAGTTGTCTGCCAAATACATTAATGAACGTCACTTGCCAGATAAAGCGATAGACGTGATTGATGAAGCGGGCGCGGGGCAAAGGTTATTGCCCGCATCGCGTCGCAAGAAAACCATTGGTGTACCGGATATCGAGCATATCATTGCTAAAATGGCGAGGATCCCAGAGAAGTCGGTATCCGCATCGGATAAAGACGTGCTTAAAAATCTGGGACGCAATCTCAAAATGGTGGTATTTGGTCAGGACGAGGCCATTGATACCTTAACCGATGCCATTCGCTTGTCCCGCAGCGGCCTGGGTAATGAGAAAAAGCCCATCGGTTGCTTCTTGTTTGCCGGTCCTACCGGGGTTGGTAAAACTGAGGTTACGCAGCAGCTGAGCAATGTCATGGGCGTGGAGCTCGTGCGCTTTGATATGTCAGAGTACATGGAGCGCCATGCCGTGAGTCGCTTGATTGGTGCGCCTCCGGGCTATGTAGGATTTGACCAGGGCGGATTGTTAACCGATGCCGTCATTAAAAACCCTTACTCAGTGGTGTTACTGGATGAGATAGAAAAGGCTCACAGCGATATCTACAACATTCTGTTGCAGGTAATGGATCACGGCACCCTAACTGACAACAATGGCCGCAAAGTAGATTTCCGCAACGTGGTACTGGTGATGACTACCAATGCCGGGGTGCAGGAAACTACCCGTAAGTCGATTGGCTTTAAACAGCAAGATCACAGTCATGATGCCATGTCTGAGATCAATCGCACCTTCTCACCTGAGTTCCGCAACCGTCTGGATGCCACAGTCTGGTTTAATCACCTTAGCGAAGAGGTTATTCTGCAGGTGGTTGATAAGTTTATTGTGGAGCTACAAGCGCAACTGGATGGCAAAGGTGTCTCGATGGAAGTAACCGATGCTGCGCGTAAATGGTTAGCAGAAAAAGGCTACGATAAAGCGATGGGTGCCAGACCGATGGCCCGTGTCATGCAGGAAGATGTGAAGAAACAATTGGCCAACGAATTATTGTTTGGGGAATTGGTGGACGGTGGTGTCGCCAAGATTGGCGTAAAAGCCGATAAGTTGACGTTTACCTACGAAAACGTGAAGAAGAACAGTAAGGCAGAACATTAATCGCTTCTGATTAGGCATTAAAAAAGGTGCATTTAGCACCTTTTTTATTGTCCGTCGGGGACGATACCAATTGGTATTGTTTGCGCGGAAATGTTCTTGCGAACGGATATTATCTGGCGCGGTAAATGATGCGGCCTTTAGTCAGGTCGTAAGGTGTCATCTCTACAGTGACTTTGTCACCTGTCAGAATACGGATATAGTTCTTGCGCATTTTTCCAGAAATATGCGCAGTCACAACGTGACCATTTTCAAGTTCTACACGGAACATAGTGTTTGGAAGGGTTTCCAGGATGGTACCTTCCATTTCAATACAATCTTCTTTCGCCATCTATAAAAATCTAACCTCAGATATCAATACTATAATGCAAATGCGGCGGGGATTTTGCCCAAATAGTGTTCGACTGTAAAGGGCTGAGTGCAAATTATTTCGTTATTAGTTGCCATCCGTCCCTGAAATGACGCTCATGAGGCAAGAATTTAGATTTATAGTTCATTTTCTGACAAGCATCAATCTGGTATCCAAGATAAACATAGGGCTTTTGCCATTGAAAAGCTTTGTCGATTTGAGTCAGGATAGCCAGAGTACCTAACGACCTGTGAGCGTAGTCAGGATCAAAATAGGTATAAAGCGCTGATAATGAGTCACCTAGCTCATCGGTGACCGCCACCATAATGAGTTTTCCGTCCTCCCAAAACTCAAAGAATAAGGGCTGCGACCAACTGCTAAATAAAAACTGATAATATTGTTCGCGATTTGCCGGATACATGGAGCCATCTGTGTGTCGGGTGTTGATATAACGCTCGTACAATTGAAAGTATTCATCTTTGTGCTGGCGACTTACCTGAGACTGTACCTGCCGGTTTTTGGCTAACACCCGTTTTTGACTGCGGCTTGGTTTGAACTTAATCACCGGAATGCGAATTGATTGGCAGGCATCACAGGCCGGGCAATTAGGACGGTAGATTTGCTCACCGCTGCGTCTGAAGCCGTGTGCTAACATGACTTCGTATTGCGATTTTAAATCGGGATCCTGATAACTGGCAAACACCAATAAACGTTCTTTTTCGTCGGGCAAATAGCTGCAATCGAATGTGCCGGTGATGCCAAACTTCATCAGTTCACCGATGTGGTGTTTGAGTTAATTTCGTCCAGTGCTGAGCGCCACAGCCCTTTGGGGTAATCTCTGGCCAGTTCTTGTTTGAGTTGCTTTAAAAAATCTTGGCGGGAAATCGACGTTGCCCCTAAGGAACTCAGATGTTCTGTTTGCATCTGACAATCAATAAAACGACACCCGAAGTGCTTCATATATTGCACAAGGTGATAAAACGCTAATTTGGAGACATTACTCCTGAGATGAAACATAGACTCACCGCAGAATACATTGCCAATGCCGATACCGTATAACCCACCTACTAACTCTTCACCTTCCCAAACTTCGATAGAGTGAGCAAAGCCTGCATTGTGCAATCGAACATAGGCTTGTTGCATGTCTTCTGTGATCCAGGTGCCTTTGTCATCTCTTGGTGTGGAAGCACAGGCTTTAATGACTTGCGCGAACGCCGCATCCTTAGTGACTTTGTAAGTGTGCTTTTTTAAAAACTTGCGAAAGCTTTTGGAAACCTGGTAGTTGTCCAGGTACAAAATGCCTCTTGGATCAGGAGACCACCAAAGCAGTGGCTCACCTTCACTAAACCAGGGAAAAATACCATTTTCATAGGCTTGCAAAAGTCGCTCGACAGATAAATCGCCACCAAAGGCTAACAAGCCGTTAGGCTCTTCCAGCGCTAACTCTGGGGGAGGAAAAGTGACGGCATCATCCAATCGAAATAGCTGGATACTCATTCTCAGTTTGTACTCTGGTTACTACAGCGAAGCCGTTTAACAATGATCAATAGTATGATTTTATGCCACAAACGTTGTGGTCTCAAGCCAGGGTAGGGCAACAATATGATGAATTTTTATGAGTAGAGGCGGGAAAAATTTTTTATTTGTAGTTGCACGCCAAAATAAATGACAGTTTTTTTGTTGGTGCAATAAAAAAGCGCCTGAACTTTCAGGCGCTTAGTGAACAACAAATTGGCTTTAGTCGTTTAGTGCATCCAGAAACTTTTCAGCATCCAATGCTGCCATACAACCGGTACCTGCTGAAGTGATGGCCTGACGATATACATGGTCACATACGTCACCGGCGGCGAAGACACCAGGAATGCTGGTTTGAGTGGCATTGCCATTCAGGCCGCTGTTGATTTTCAGGTAACCATTTTCCATGTTTAGCTGACCTTCAAACAGGCTGGTGTTGGGCTGGTGACCAATGGCCACGAATAAACCCATGACATCCAGCTCTTCAGTGGCATCTGACTGGGTATCTTTAATGCGTACACCGGTTACACCCATATCGTTACCCAATACTTCATCCAACGTTTTATTCAGGTGCAGTGTGATGTTGCCATTTTCGGCTTTATCCAGCATACGCTGAGTCAGGATCTTTTCCGCACGGAAAGTGTCTCTGCGGTGAATGACATGCACTTCAGAACAAATGTTGGATAAGTACAACGCTTCTTCAACAGCGGTATTACCACCACCGATAACGGCGACTTTTTGGTTTTTGTAAAAGAAACCGTCACAGGTGGCACAAGCGGAAACACCTTTACCCATGAAGGCTTGCTCACTTTCCATACCCAGATATTTGGCTGATGCACCGGTAGCAATGATCAGGGCATCACAAGTGTATTCACCCACATCGCCTTTCAGTCGAAACGGACGTTGTGTCACGTCAGCCTCATTGATGTGGTCAAAAATGATTTCGGTATCAAATTTCTCAGCATGTTGTTGCATTCTGACCATCAGATCGGGTCCCTGAAGACCTTCAGGATCGCCAGGCCAGTTTTCAACTTCCGTGGTTGTGGTCAGCTGACCACCTTGCTGAATACCGGTGATCAAAACCGGATTTAAGTTGGCTCGGGCCGCGTAAACGGCTGCGGTATAACCTGCTGGACCTGAGCCCAATATCAGTAATTTAACATGTCTGGCTTCTGACATCGTTATCTCCAAAGTGACTTAAACTATTTCTCATGGCCTGAAAGCAATAACAGCACTAAATATACTTGTAATGCTTTAACTGCAGACCCGCAGCACCGGTTGATAATCCGCTCTGCGCGTATTTGTTATTGTGCTGATTAGATCAACACAATGTTAATTCATAACCTGTCAGGACCTGACTAATGTCATTCTCATTCCCAACCAATTTTTGACGATGTTGGGTTGAAACTCGGTAAATCAAGAGTAGATGATTTATATCTAATAAACGGGAGTTTAAATCTTCCCTGATATTCCGCAATTGATAAAAATCGTTACAAGCAATCAATTATTGTGATTAATCTTTTTTGGCAGCTTTTACGATATAAGGGTAATATTAAAAGAAACTGTAGAGATTTTTTGTTCAAATTGTTTAGCAGCCAGCTGCGCCGGAGTTTGAACAATAATAGTTTCAGATTTTAGATTAAGCGCGAGTTACCAGGTATGTAAGGCGCATTGTAGAGTCAATTGGCGAGAGGTAGTGTCATGGCACAAAGTTTCGGTACCATTCTGCGAGATGGACAGGACTACATGAAGGTCTGGCCCAGACAAAAACAACTATTTTCATTATTCCCTGATGGTAAGGTGGTAGTGGCCACTGAGTTTGCCATAAAAGTTATGCCTCCAGCGGCGGTTATTGCAGCGGCCTCGCTGATCAACATTCACGGTGCGGATTATGCGCCTCAGGCAATCGCTATTGCTGCATTTTTTCTCAGTTTACCGGTACAAGGCCTTTTGTGGTTGGGGCACCGTTCTAAACAGTCCTTGCCGCCCGCCATCAGAAGTTGGTATCGAGAAATTCATAGCAAAATGCGCCAGCAAGGCTGTGAGTTGCAGTCCGCCAAATCGCGACCACGTTACAAAGAGTTAGCACAATTGCTTAAAACGGCGTTTGATGAACTGGATAAGGTGTTCACCCGACAGTTGTTTTAAGGTGTTTCGGTCCGGAAACACCTGTTATTGCCTCATTTTTGTGCAAAAATTCCTCGCTTATCCTGCGTTAGCTCGACAGCCTGTGTGATTGGCATTACTCTTAGCCTATTAGTTGTTTGAATATTCAATAAAATTGATTTGGATCGCATAATGAACAAACATTTTATTACTGCCCAATCACTGCTGGAAGATTCTTTCCGTTTGGCGGCAGAAGTATACAAAGACGGTTTCAGGCCGCAATTTATTATCGGTATCTGGCGAGGTGGCACACCTGTAGGTATCGCGGTACAAGAATTCTTTGATTATAAAAAGGTGCACACTGATCACATCGCAGTGCGTACCTCGTCCTACTACGGCATTAATCAGCAATCAAAAACGATAAAAGTTCATGGTTTGCAGTATTTGGTGGAAAACGCCAATGCTGATGATGGCTT
The DNA here is from genome assembly GCF_056158425.1 of Planctobacterium sp. AWH2_060. Taxonomy (NCBI): domain Bacteria; kingdom Pseudomonadati; phylum Pseudomonadota; class Gammaproteobacteria; order Alteromonadales; family Alteromonadaceae; genus Planctobacterium; species Planctobacterium sp. AWH2_060. The sequence goes on from NZ_JBSWTG010000001.1 coordinate 285,618, forward strand.
ATTAATCGTGGATGACGTGTTTGACTCCGGGCGCAGTATTGCGGCACTCATTGAGCAAACCAAGAAATTGATGCGCCTCAATACGCCCAAGGATATCAGGATAGCTACGCCCTGGTACAAACCCAACAACAACAAAACCAATATCACACCGGATTATTACATACATGAAACCGATGAGTGGCTGGTGTTTCCACATGAGCTGTCGGGTTTGACTAAAGATGAAATTCGGGAAGGCAAGTCAGATATTGCTAACGTGTTAGACGTTATCTTGTAATATCAAATGCACTTGAAACTTAAAGAAGCCGCTTAACCAGCGGCTTCTTTGTTTTTGGGATGCAACAAATTGCGGTAAATTGCAGGGATTGCTTACTTATTTTGCGTAATTGATGTACCAAATTGGCAGCGCTGTAAAAGCTGGTTATTATGGCCGGATCAGGCTTCAGAGAATATACATGGCTGTTCGAATTTTTCATTGGTTAGACGAATCAATTACCCGCAAGATTGGTGGACTTTCCGCTGTTTTATTGACATTTATTCTGGCGCTGGTGTTGTACTCCATTGTGCAGTTACGGGTGATCAGTCAGGAAATCCGTGAACTTGCACATATTGATGTACCTATCTCGGAGATTGCCGCTGAAATTGAAGTGTTGCAGTTGGAGCAACACATCTTTATGGAGCGCTTGCACTATGATTTGAGGTTGGCTGACCAGGGCGAATTTCAGTTGCAACAAACAATGCAGAAAAAATTTAAAGCCTTTTCGCAAGAGTTGAAGCAGCAAATTCACGCCCTTACCAGTGTGATCCGAACCGGTCTGGAGCAGGGCAAAATCGTTAAAAAGAAATCTGCGCACCTAGCGATATTAGCGGCCTTTGACCAGTTCGAAGCGGCGCGAGATGAATTTCAAACCCATGCCAGCAAAGTTTTGTTTAATCGGGTTTCAGTCATTTCTGATGAAGAGTGGGCGCTATTAGAACAGCAAGCAGAATTACTGGATAGCAGTGCAATTAAGGTTCTGCGGGAAGTGGAAGCTATTGCTTTAGATATTAGTAGCCAGGCAGAAGAACACGAAACGCGCTTCTTCTATGTTAATAGTGGATTAGGTATCAGTGCATTCTTGATAGGCATCAATGTGACACTGTTGATTATTGTTTCTTTTCGCCAGCGTATGCGGCAAATCAACAGCCAGATTGACCGACTGCATAAGTCTATTTCCGGGCAAAATGGCACTCTGGAATCCGCCGAACTCAGCCCCAAAGGCCGTGATGAATTGGCCAAACTGGCCAAAGATATTAATCGTTTAATGAGTCGTTACTCTGAAGCCGTGGTGCATCGGGAAAGCATAGAAGAAGCGTTAATTCGGCAGGCTACTACGGATAAATTAACCGGTGCTTATAACCGTCATAAGTGGGAACAGGCGGCCTCTGCGCTACTCAATAAACCAAGCCAAGAACAAGTCTCTAGTATCATATTGCTGGATATCGATAATTTTAAGCAAATTAATGATCAGCAGGGCCACAATATAGGTGATAAGGTTTTACAACAACTGGTTACCGAGATTCATGCCTTAATACGCCAAAGCGATATGGTTTTTCGTCTGGGAGGAGAAGAATTCGTATTACTGCTACAGGCCTGCGACTTGAAAAAAAGTGCCGCGATTGCCGAGAAAATTCGCAGTTATCTGGCGTCGTCACAGCGAGAAGAAATCCCTGTTTTTACCGCCAGCTTTGGGGTAACAGAATTACAGCCCGAAGATAATCTGGAATCATTGCTGGAAAGAGCTGACAAGGCGCTATATCAGGCCAAATCGCAGGGTAAAAATCAGGTTTGTCTAAGCTGATATATACCCAAATCACCTCAAGATGCTAGCTTTCAGCGTGAGATAAAAAACGTTTAGACAAGTAAAAATGACGTAGGCATGGTTGCTCTCACGTCCAGTCATTTTAATGCAGTATAAACGTTTTTTAGCCACGCCCTTCGGGAGCAACACATCACTTCCATTACTGTGTTGCATGTGTTTGAAAGGTAGCCGACATTCCTTCTCACATGCGCCTTGTACTGAAAGCGCTGTGATAGCTCTGAAACAGTATCTTGAGGTGATTTGGGTATATGTAGTTTCTTTTATTCTTCATCTTGTTCAGTTACATTGTGCATCCCGGAACGGAATCATTAAGGAATAAGTTGTGCGTCTAATTTTATGTTTATTTGTTTTTTTCAGCTCTAGTACTTTTGCTGAAGAAGCGCCGTTGGATCTGGAGCGATTGGCTCAGGATTATTTTCAGGCTATGGTGGCCACTCAGATGCCAGAGGCCAGCAGTAAAGACTTAGAAGCTTACCTGGCGTTTTTGACGGATGATGTCGGTCATTCACATTTGCCCTGGGTTACAGATGACTCAAGATCGCCTGATGGCAAAGCCATGATGCGCGAAGGCATGACTTTTTACCTGGGCGCTCACACAGATTACCAGGCAAAATTGTTGGATGTCTTTACGTTTAATTCGTCTGCAATTGCTATCAGATATGAAAATTATGCGAAGGGGATTCACCCCGAGAGTAAACAAGCCATTGAATATCGCGATACTATGATGGAAGTTCTGGAACTGGAGGGTGACAAAGTGGCGGTCATCAGGAAATACCATCAGTAAACAGAGTATAAAGCGGGAGTATAAATAATGGGCTTATTCTCTAAATGTAAAACTGCGGCTGCTATTATTGTTGCGCTGTGCGCACCTCTGATGTCTTTTGCTTCAGGTTTTTCCAATACAGAAAACGTTAAAAAATTTGTCGAGGCCTACAATCATAAGGAGCTGTCGGCGATGCTGGCCTTGGTAAATGATGACATGCAATGGATGAGTGTTTCAGGTGACAACATTGTTGTGGAAACTCAAGATAAAGAGGCTTTGAAAGCGGCCATGAGTGACTATTTTAGTGCTGCATCTGAAAGCCGCTCAGAAATTCGTCATTTGCACGCCAGCGGTGATTATGTATACGCCCTTGAAGAAGCTTTCTGGGAAACTAACAACCAGGTCAAAAGTCAATGCAGTATGGCTGTCTATAGTTTCTCTGCCGGGAAAATCAGCAAAGTTTGGTATTTTCCTTCACATAAATGCGATAATTAAACCTTGTGAAAGGTTAGTAGCCTGAATCATTTCCCATCAATGTAAAACTTGTCGTGAAAGGTATAGACCCAGTGAGGCTTGTAGATTATGAGTAGCGTCATTGTCATGCCATTGAGTAAGCCTTCCGGAAACAACAGCAGTGGAATGAGAATAAGGTAGTTATCCTTTACGATATCCCAACTGTGAATACCTACCAGGCTGTAATACCCACCTAATAAGCCCATTTTCAGTACCAGGCTGGCAAGTCCTGCGAAAAAGCCACAGACAAACACATAGATAAAAAAGTGTTTGGGCAAACGATGAAAGGCAAGCGAGTATATTGCATAGCTAAAGGCCAATGGAGCAATAACAGCCAGCAAACCATTGACGCCCAGCATTGACCATTTTTCCAGCCCTGCCAGTGTCAGTCCAAGCAGAGCCAGTGATGCGCTGATAATAGCCCAGCGCAAACCTAACAATAAAACACAAGCAGTGAGCCATAAAAAATGAACATTCAGCCCTTCGTATATGCCGGTGCGAAACCACCAAAGGGTAAACAGGCAGGCAGCACTGCCAAACACAAAATGCTGCAATTTTCGCTCGTTTAACAGTCTGCTGATATTGACGCTCTTCAGCGTAAACATCAGCAACGCCAGCCAGGCGATAAGAGCAAGGGCTTGAATTGCGGTCATTATGACTAATGCCTTGTTTTACTTGTACGTGGTCCAGATTGGGGCGTGATCAGAGGGTTTTTCGATACCTCTGAGTTCATAATCTATTCCGGAATCCACCAGGTTGGGTTGCATAGATTTGGTGCCCAGAATCACATCTATACGCAGACCTCGGTTGTCATCAAAACCGCGTGAGCGATAATCAAACCAGCTGTATTGGTCTTCAACCTCAGGGTTAAGCTCCCGGAAGCTATCGTGAAAACCCCAGTCCATCAGTCGGCCTAACCACTCACGTTCTTCCGGTAAAAAGCTACATTTACCGGTTTTTAGCCAACGTTTACGGTTTTGTTCACCTATTCCGATATCCAGGTCGGTAGGGGAAATATTAATATCTCCCATAACAACGATGTTTTCATCCGGGGTATGGTGACTGCCTAAATAGTTCATCAGATCAGCGTAGAATTTGCGTTTTGCCGGGTATTTAACTTCGTGGTCCTGGTTCTCTCCCTGTGGAAAATAACCATTCAGCACCCGGACTTTTTCACCGCGCTCATCTTCAATGGTCACCATGATCATTCGTCGCTGTGCATCTTCATCATCGGTGGGAAAACCGTATTGCACTTCCAGCGGTTGCTGTTTGCACATCATGGCAACACCGTAATGACTTTTCTGTCCGTGATAGAAAACGTGGTAGCCCAGGGCTTCCACTTCCTCTTTAGGAAACATATCATTGTGTACTTTGATTTCCTGTAAACCGATAATATCCGGTTGATGCTTCTCTACCAAAGCGGCAAGTTGATGGGGTCTGGCTCTGAGGCCATTGATATTAAACGAAATATATTTCATCAGATAAACTAGCAAAGATTCGATGGGCGTATGCTAACAAACAAGGCCGATGGTTGACAGGGGCAAGGGCGTAGATTCATCGTCAAAATCTAACAGCAATTATGAGCACCACTGAACAAACTGAATTGCAACCACAGAATTCCTGCCCATTGTGTCACTCTTCGCATACTGAATTTTATTGGCAAGATAAACAGCGAGATTATTGGCAGTGCCATAATTGCCAACTGGTGTTTGTCCTGCCTGAATTCTTTTTAAGTCCGGAGCAGGAGAAGGCGGAGTACGATAAACATGACAATACCCGGTTAGATGACGGTTATCGCCGTTTCTTAAATCGCACACTTAATCCCATTGTTGAGCATTATCAGAATGACCAGTGCTCAACGACAACGCTAAAGGGACTGGATTTTGGATGTGGGGAAGGGGCCTTTTTCAGTCAGATGGCCAGGGAGCAGGGGTTACAGGTAGAAAATTACGATTTGTATTACCACCACTATCCGGAGCGATTGCAGCGACAATATGACTTTATCGCCATGACCGAAGTGTTGGAACACATAGCAGCACCTTCAGCGTTATTCGCGCAGTTAAAATCGTTGCTGAACCCCCCTGGTTTTTTGGCCATCATGACTAAACGCGTGCTGGATAAAAAGGCGTTTTCCACCTGGCATTACAAAAATGATCCCACCCATATTTGCTTTTATTCAGAAGCCACATTTCAATGGATTGCAGAACAACTGGGAATGCGATTACAGGTGGTTGATAAGGATGTGGTATTTCTCATAGCAGCGGATTGAGTTGCAACTTAAGTTACCGGGTTCAAGGCCAAGCTGTGTTAAGCTTGAGAACAATAATAAATCAGAAAAAAAAGAAACAATGTTACACCTGATCCAGTCGAATAAAATGGAATTGCTGCTGGCCAGCCTTTTACAAAAATTGGCACTACAAACCTTTGATGAGAAGGGCGCAGAATCAGACCTGGTGGCATTATTACAGCCGGATACCATTCTGGTGCAAAGTCCGGGTATGTCGCAATGGCTGAAAATCAATATTGCCAATACACTGAATATTGCAGCGAATATCGAATTCCCGTTACCTTCCAGCTTTATCTGGAAACTCTATCAAGCCAGTATTGATGATTTGCCTGACGAATCAGCCTTCAATAAGCAATTCTTAACCTGGAAGATACTCACGTTATTACCGCAATTTCTGGAACAGCCCGAGTTTTCCAGCGTAAAACGCTATCTGGGCGACATTGGCGAAAGCCACTTAGCTGAGCATCCCAAGGCTTATCATTTAAGTGCCAAAATCGCTGACGTATATGATCAGTATCTGATGTACCGACCTGAATGGATTCAAGTATGGGAAAACGGGCAGGATAAGCTACCGGATGTCGATGTAGGCGAACAGTCATGGCAGCCCATATTGTGGCGGGCAATTTGTCAGTTTACCCAAGAGGCAGGGGAATCACCCTGGCACAGAGCGAACATGCATGGTGCTTTGTTGGAGCGGTTGGGCAATAATTGTGAGCACAGCGATAAGGCTTTGTATGTGTTCGGTATTTCTTCGATGCCGGTACAACAGTTAGAAATCTTACAGGCTTTGAGCGACACCCGAGAGGTTTACATTTTTTGGTTTAATCCTTCAGAACATTATTGGGCTGATGTTATTGATAGCAGCTATTTTCAAAAACAGCAGTTGTCCCTGTTTGACCAGCCAGACGAAAAACAACAGCAACGTCAGCAGGAAGCCCTGGCACTGTTGGATGTCGGTAATCCATTATTAGCTTCCTGGGGCAAGCCAGGCAGAGACTTTTTATCATTACTTACCGATCTTGAGCCGCAACAGGAAGATTTGTTTCAGTCGCCAGAACAAGCTCATCTTTTAGGTTGGGTTCAAAAAGAAGTTTTTCAGCTGAGCTTTCGGGGCAGCCGACAGCCGCTGCCAGTGAAGGACTTACTAAAAAACACCGGTAAGTATGCGAAAATGCTACTGGACCCTGCTGACAACTCCATTGAAATCCACGCTACTCACTCCAGGCTACGGGAGTTAGAAGTACTCAGAGATCAGATATGCAAGTGGTTTGATGACGGAGAAGTGGAAGCTCTCAGCGATATTATTGTCATGATGCCGGACGTGGCGGTTTATGCGCCGCTCATCGAAGCGGTATTTTCCAGACCCCTTGTCAGTCAGGAGCAAGCTCAGGAAGGCGGTTTGCCCTTTGCAATCTCCGACCGCAGTCAGGCAGAAGAGGACAGCCTGGTGGAAAGTTTTGTGCGTCTTATGTCGCTGGAACATGCCCGAATGACCTTGAGCGAAGTATTTGAGCTGTTTAAAGTGCCAGAAATTGCCGCCCGATATGATATCGAACAGGATGATATACAAGCTATGCATCGCTGGTGTTACCAGGCTGGAATCCGCTGGGGCTGGTCCGGTATGGAAAAAAGCCATTGGCATTTACCCGAAGAGTCACAAAATACCTGGGTATTTGGATTGCAGCGACTGCTGGCGGGATATGCGTATGGTGGTGATGATAACCTTGTTAACGATGTTCTCCCCTTTGGTGAAGTCGAAGGGCAACTGACCGAGTCTCTGGGAAAATTGCTGGCTTTTATTGAAGACTTAAGAGCTTTAACAGAATTTTGTCGTTCTTCCCATAGCTTACAAGAAAAGGTGAGCGAAGCGTTGTCGGTACTGGATTGTTTTTATCTGGTGGATGCAGATAACGAGTATCGTCTGCAAAAATTAAAAGAGACGGTGGCTAAACTCAAGGTGCAGGGTAAGCACTATAATGGCCTGGTGAGTCAGGGAGTATTTGTTGAAATGCTTAATGATGCGCTCAGTGAGTCGGGGGTTGGACAACGGTTTCTGGCGGGTAGATTAAATTTCTGTACTCTGATGCCGATGCGCAGTATTCCTTTTAAACACGTCTGTATTCTGGGACTCAATGAACCTGAGTATCCCCGCCAAACCACGCCCATTAGTTTTGACCTGGTTAGTCGTTCTAAGCACCGCAAAGGGGATCGTTCACGTCGTCTTGATGACCGTTACCTGTTTCTGGAGGCCTTGCTGTCTGCACGCAACAAGTTGTATCTCAGCTATCAGGGACGAGATGATAAGAGTAATGAGGTGAAAGAGCCTTCTATTCTGGTGTCTGAGTTATTGGCCTATTGTCAGCAGTCGGCTTGTCTTTCTGAGAACCAGCAAGATAGCATAGAAGTCGCTGAACAAGGGGTCAGAGAACAGCTTTTCAAAACGCACCCGTTACAACCCTGGGATCAAAGCTACTTTAGAGCTGATAACCCCGAATCTTACGACCAAACCATGTTTGACGTTGCCAGTACATTGCAGCAACCGGCTTTGCCGATAGGCTTTTACCGACAACGAGATGGGGACGTGAATTCCCTGATTGCCTGGTTCAATGGACTGCCAGAAAGCCACGCAATTATCACGGCTAATCAGGAGCTGGACCTGTCGCTGTTGCAACAGTTTTACCGCAACCCGGTCCGAGCCTGGTTTAAAAGTGCTTGGAAAACACAGTTTCCGGTATTACAGGAATGGGTTAATGACGATGAACCCCTATTCCTGGATAGCCTGGCTCGCTATCAGGCTACGCAACACTTGTTGCAAGGCTCGTCGGAGTCTGCGGTGATGTCATCACTGGAACGACAGGGGCAACTCCCCATTGGTAACCTGAAAATACTGGAACAACATGAACTTTCGCATCGGACGCAACTATTGAAATCCCGGTTAGAAAGTGTCACCGGCCAGTCTGAAGTACAACTTAAATCCCGATGGGTGCATTGTCAGGTTATCATTAACGACCTGAGTGTAGATCTGCAGGGGTCTATGCAACTGGCTCCCAACGGTGACATGATCATGTATCGGCCCGGAAAACTCAGTGCTAACGACCGCTTAGGATGCTGGATGGCATGGTGTCTCTATTGCGCCAGTGCTGAACAGCGCACTAAAGGTTGGTTTCTGTCTTTGGATAAAACCCTGTATTTTGAAGCGCTGACTGTTGATGAAGCACAGCGAGCCCTTGAAAAACTTGTCTCTATTTTTATGCTGGGGCAGTTCCATTGTTTACCATTTTTTCCAAGAACTGCTTTGCAGTGGGCGGAAACTCAGGATGAAATGAAAACCCAATCCGTTTACCTGGGCAATCAATTTCAATCAGGTGAAGCTTCTGATCCCCACAACGAAAGGGTGTTTCCTGATCTGAATGACTGTTGGTTTGAGTTTACACAGTTGGCTGATGAAGTGTTTCAGACTATTTTGGCCAGGGAGCAATGGCAATGAAAAAGCTGGATATATTGACCTTTCCGTTGCATCAGAATGCTCTCATTGAAGCCAGTGCCGGTACCGGAAAAACCTACACTATTAGTAACCTGTATTTGCGCTTGATATTAGGACATCAATGCCAGGCTCTAAGCGTCGCGCAAATTCTGATATTAACCTTTACCAACGCTGCAACCGCAGAATTGAAGGATCGCATTCTGGCACGAATTCGACTGGCGTGGCGTGATTTCGTGGTAGGTCGCAGTGACGATGATTTTATCCAAACCTTAATTACTGAGGTTCAGGATAAAGCGCAAGCACAACAACGCTTGTTAATTGCGTCACAGGAAATGGACCTGGCCAGTGTTTTCACCATTCATGGATTTTGTCAGCGAGTATTAAGCGAGCACGCCTTTGAGAGCGGGGCGGCCTGGCAGGAAACCTTATCGTTGGATGACAGTCCATTGCTTAAAAAGGCCACCAGCGATTATTGGCGCATTCGAGTGGCGGATTTGCCGGAAGGTACGCTGCGTTGGTACATAAAACAGTGTCCTAAGCCGGAAAATCTAATCCAGCAGGTTAGACCCGTTTTGTTTCGGGATATAGGGGAACAACAACCTGAACAATTGTTGCAGCAATGGCAAACCCTGCAAAAGCGCTATGATGAGGCTTTGCAGGAACTCAAGAAATGGTGGCATGAAAACCAGATGTCAACGGTCCTGGCTGAAGCCGACCTCAATGCCAGAGCGAAAATTGCCAAACCAGACTTTTTAGCCAGCATGGCAGCGTTTGCCGCTGGGGATATCGGCTTACCCGAATTGGGGAACGATGGTTGGCTGACGCTGTCACCTGAAAAAGTCGAAAAAGCAAGGAAAAAATCTTCAGCGGAAATCGATCTGGGGCCATTTCAACGCTTTGAAGATTTGGCCGAGCTGGAAGCAAAACTAACCAGTGCAAGACAACAATACTTTTTCTGGGATGCCTTATTGTTTGTTCGACAACACCTGCAAGCCCAGAAGCTGCAAAATGCGGAGTTAAGCCCGGATGACCTGTTAGCCCGATTGTATTCAGCGCTTTCTTCTGAATCTATGTCGTCAGCACAAAGCCTTAAGGCATTGTTGCAGGATAAATACCCTGTAGCGCTGGTGGACGAATTTCAGGATACCGATGAAACCCAATTTGCCATCTTTAAATTGTTGTTTGAACAAAAGAATGAACAGCAGCGTGCATTGGTGATGATCGGAGATCCAAAACAGGCAATTTACAGCTTTCGCGGCGGAGACATTCACACTTATCTATCTGCCAGACATTTTGTGCCAGAGCATTCCCGTTACACTTTATCGGTGAATTGGCGCTCGCATCCTGACTTGGTATCAGCGGTCAATCAATTATTTAGTCAAAGCCAAACCGGCTTTATGCACGCCGACATGCCCTTTTATGCCGTGGATGCGGGAAAGAGCGCTAAATCAATGCAGTTAGGTTCGGAGCATGTTGCAGCGCTGCAAGCTTGTGTGTTACCAGACGCAGTAGATAAAAAAGGCGCGCCTGCACCATTAAAATGGGGCCAAAGCTCTGTCAGCATGGCACAGGTGTGCGCCAATCAAATCAGTACTTACCTGAAACTGATGCACATCGACGGAGTGGCCTTAAATGCCTCTGATGTTTGTGTATTGGTGCGGGACAGGTTCGAAGCAGAATTGATACAACAGGCGTTGCGCCAACGTCAAATAGACAGCGTATTCTTGCGTAAAGATTCGGTGTTAAAAAGTCCGGTCGCTTACAGTTTATTACTGCTGCTAAAAGCCATTGTTGGATACAAGTCAGAAACAGCAATTAAAGCGGCTTTGCTGGACGGTTTGTTTGCCTATCAGCACGAAGAATTACAAACGCTAAATCAAAATGTGCCGCAATGGCAAACCGTACTTCAAAGGTTTAATCGTGCCTATGAAATCTGGTGCTGGCAGGGTGTCATGGCCGCTCTGGAGTATGTGTTTCAGGCGTTTGGCCTGTATAAACGCATCATGGCTCATAACCCGGAACATCATCGCTGTGTAACGGATTTACGCCATCTCAATGAGATTTTGCAATTTCAAAGTGGTCGAATTGAAGGCAAATCACCGCTGATATTGTGGTTTGAGGAACGAATTGCCAATCCGGATTTACTGGCGTCAGATGGCATTGAGGGTACTCAATGGCGTCTGGATACAGATCAGAATTTGGTACAGATCAGTACTATTCACGCTTCCAAAGGATTGCAATATCCGGTGGTAATGATGCCGTTTGTCAGTCGATTTAAAGACTATGCCGGTGTTTTCTATCACGATGAAGAAAAAGGTCTGCAATACAATATTGAAGCCGATGAAGCCCTGAAAATCAGGCAGCAACAGGAACGCCTGGCAGAAGACATACGCTTGTTTTACGTGGCCGTTACCCGCGCAGAATTGCACTGTTGGTTGGGTGTCTGGAATAACCCTCTTTCTGCTCGAAGTAATGCCTCTGGGTTTGCATCGACGGCATTGGGACGCCTGTTGGACTTTGATGCTGAACAGTCATCGCTGGCTGAGCAAATTATCGCGAGACTTCAGCAGCGGCTTAGCGCTCAGAGCGTCAGAATTGCGCTAGTGGAAAACGCCCAAATCGACGAGATACTGCCATTTGAATCCGCCCAACATCAGCCAATGCCACTGTCATTCAAGCAACTGCAAAAGGGGATAAAACAAAACTGGTTGTTAACCAGCTATAGTGCTATTTCCCGTACACGACAGACAGAAAGCGCATCAATTGCTGTGGAAGAAGAATTGAAAACCGCTGATGAAGCGTCACCTCAAGCCGATGATTTGCCTGAGGTTCTTGAAGCTGAACAAGACAACCAGCCATTCGAAACGGAATTACCCATGCGCTTTCGCTTCACCAAAGGGGCATCGGCGGGTTCCTTTTTGCATGAAGTACTGGAACATTGTTTATTCGACCAACCAGAAACCATTCAGACTCAATGCTTGGCATACGCTGAGAATTATAGCATCGCCGAGTCAGATATTCCTGATGTCAGAGACTGGCTGGTGGAAGCGTTACAAAGTCCATTATTTGAAGGGGCTAACTCCCTGACGTTATGGCAACTTCCCGCCCAGCAACAATTGGCCGAAATGGAGTTTTATTTTCCGTTAAATCAGGTGGATGTCAAAAAGTTCAATGAACTGTTGCAGACATGGTTGCCTGACATGCACGGTCATTATCAACTAAATCATCTCAATGGCATGTTAAAAGGCTACCTGGATTTGATTTATCTGCATCAGGGGCGTTTTTATGTAGCCGATTATAAGTCTAATTTTCTGGGTGAATCTTTCGCAGATTACCAGCCGGAACAGTTACATAATGTAATGTTACACCATGATTATTATTTGCAGGCGGTACTTTACTCAGTGGCTTTGCATCGCTATTTGAAAAACCGCATTACTCACTACAACTACGAGCAACACATTGGAGGCGCACAATATTTGTTTTTGCGTGGCATGTGTAAACATCATCCTGGATACGGTGTGTTCACGGTAACCCCACCGAAATCCTTGATCCTTGCCATGGATGCCTTGTTTGAAGGAGGTGCGGATAATGAATAACATTGTGAAGCCCTCGCGTTATAGTTTGCGCCATCAGAACCCACAACAGCCCGTTGAGGGGGACCTGGTCGCAAAACTTAACAGTTTGTTATTGCTGCAAAAAATTCGGGAAATCGACCGTAGTTTCGCACTGTTTGTGGTGCAGCAAGTTTATGGGGCACAAATACCGCAAGCACAGGAAAATAAGGCTGAGCTTTTAGCCATGACAGCCGCATTGCTGAGTGAGCAGTTGGGGCAGCAACATGTCTGCCTGGAACTAACGGCATTGCAACAACCGTTTCTGCCGGTGCACCGCTTCCCGGATCCAGAGGTGATACGGGAACTGTTTTGTGAACAGGAGTTGCTGCAATCCGGTCTGTTCAAGCTGGTGCAAAACCGTTTGTATCTCTCCCGGTACTGGCACTATGAACATCAAATTGTTGAGAGATTGCAGGCATTCTCAGCCACCGCTTACAGCGAAAGTGCCATTGCTGAGTGTCTTGCGCAACTTTATACTTCGTCCCCAGAGAAAGACGTGGATTGGCAGAAAACCGCTGTCGCGCTGGCCTGTATGCGCAGTGTTGCGGTAATCGCCGGGGGACCCGGAACCGGTAAAACCACCACTGTGGTGCGAATACTGTGGTCTTTGTGCGAGTTAAGTCGTCGTGAGGGAGGCAAAAAGCCAATCATTAAAATGGTGGCACCCACCGGAAAAGCGGCGGCACGGTTAACGGAATCCGTTTCAGGTGCTATCGCTAAGCTGCCCACACAGGACACTAATATTCCACTGGAGTGCAGCACTATTCACAGGTTACTGGGCCCGATCCCCGGTTCCGTGTTTTTTAGACATGATAGTCAGCAACAGCTCAATATGGATGTATTAGTGGTAGATGAAGCATCCATGATCGATATGCCGCTGTTGGCTAAGTTATTACAGGCATTACCGCAACATTGCCGCCTGATTTTATTAGGAGACAGCCATCAGTTGGCTTCAGTTGAGGTAGGCTCGGTATTTTCGGATATCTGTAGCCTGAAAGCCGGGCGCAATACTTTTTCTAAGCAGGCATTACAGCAGTTAAGTGCGTTAACCCGACAGCCATCATTGCAGGATACGCAATTTATGTCCTCTGCATCGGAGCAAGCACCATTCATAGACAACATTATCTACTTGCAAAAAAGTTGGCGTTTTAACGCCGACAGTGGCATTGGTGCGCTGGCCAGCGCCATCAATGCCGGAGACGTTCAGGGCACGATACAGGCGCTGAACTCTCCGCGACCTGACATTCACTGGCAACCTGCGGGTACTCACGAAGACTTTATTAGGGCTATTTTGCCTCACTTTGAGCGATTACATGATGCAGTGGATAGCGGCGATGTCGCCAAAGCTTTTGCGGTGCTCGCTCAATGGCAGGTGTTGGCAGTGCAGCGCAAAGGCAAGTGGGGAGTGCAAACACTTAACTTTCTTGTGCAAAAGGCGCTGTTAAATGCCGGCAGAATAACCTCGGATGACGAGTTCTATGCCGGACGGCCAATAATGATTAGCAGCAATGATTATCAGAATCGTTTGTTTAATGGCGATATTGGTATTGTCATGTGTGGTGACAATCAGCAATCAGACGATCTGCTAAGGGTTTGGTTTGCAGATTCAGAGCAGGGTTATCGCAGTCTGCTACCGGCTCAGTTGCCTGCCCACGAGACGCTTTATGCTATGACGACTCATAAGAGTCAGGGCTCGGAGTTTGAACATGTGTTGATGTGTTTGCCTGAATCCAGAAGGGATGAAAAAGGCCGGGTGAATCGTGAGTTGTTGTATACCGGGGTGACCAGGGCTAAAAAGAGTTTTGTGCTCTTTGCGGATCAGACCTCGGTGTGTAATGCGGTGCAACAGCGTTGTATGCGTTCATCGGGACTAGCCTCAGCCTTATCGGAGCAAGGATAAACAATGCTGTTTGGTGGTTTTTATAAACTAAGAGCGTTTCGCAAACCAGGCGCAATCTTCTTGTTGGCGCTTGTTTGTTTCGCTGCTAACGCCGAGATAAAACAAACTCAAGAAATTAAACATTACCCGGTAAAACCTCAAGCGGGGCAGTCACTGAAAGACGCCATGCGAGCCAGTACGCCAATTCAAAAAAACAACCGACACTGGTACGGAGAAACTCAGTGGCAGATTAATCCCTTGTATCGTGTTCGTCGCTTATCCGGTGGATGCTACGTCAATGATCGCATTGTAGAGTTGGCTATCGTTATTACCTTGCCGGAACTGCAAGGGGATTTGCAAGACAGAGAAATACAGCAGCAGTTTAAGCAATTTTACGAAGCCTTGTTAGAGCACGAGTTGGGACATCAGGAATTGGGTGTTGCTGCGGCAAAGGCGGTAGATGCTTATCTGGCGGAACCTAATATTTTTGCTGATTGTCAGGCATTGTATGTGGCCGTTAATGAAAAAGTTCAGTCAATAATCGACAAGTATCAAAGCTTAAACCAGCAATATGATGAGAAAACACAACACGGTAAAACTCAGGGGGCTGTGATCACAGGCGCTCCAGCGAAAAGTTCAAAGCTCTCTGGTGTTCCCTGATAACTTCAATGAGTCTCTGACAAATGGCAGTAAGCGTCGGCTTACCGGTACTTTGTGACCGGCATTTAATGCCAAAAAGTACTGATGACCTTCGGCATTTTTATCTGTAAACAGCGACGAGACTTCATCCAGATTTACCATGTATGAACGGTGCACCCGCAAAAAGGTATCTGGTAGCAGTGAGGATAACTGTTTTAAAGAACCCGAAAATAGTTTCTCAGTCTGATTGTTCAGGTGCAATTCCACATAATCACCTGAAGCTTTGCAATAAGCGATGTCTGCAACATTAACAAACTCTAGTTTACCGGCTGAAGTAAGCTCCAATTTGACCGGCGTTTGAATTTGAGATTGTTGCGCCAGTCGAAACTCCAGCTTTGCGATTTGCGCGCGCTCTTCCAGTAATCTGCTTTGTTGTTTTTGATAATCCCGAGCCTGCATGACGAATATAACCAGTAACACCAGCGCTATGATTAAGAAGTGCAGAAATTCGTGAAAGCTGGTGGAACTAATAAAGATGATAGTGGCAATGCCAAGGTGAATAAACAAACCGTTTCTTAGTTTGCTCTTCTTATTTTTAAGAAAGTAGTAAGCGTTTTGCACAAGGTTTATGAGCACGGGGATTAATATTCCCAACGTCGCTCTGGCGTCGAAACTTTGAATTGTCAGTATCGCTAGTAATGAGACAAAGCTGCCTATGTAAATCCAATGTATGGCGTCTTTTTGTGCCACTTTAAGCGAGTTATAGCAAAGTAGCATGACGCCAAACAAAAATGCGCAGATAGTAATGATCAGCAATCGAATATCTTGCCAGGGGTAAAGGTAGTTTATCAGTCCTCTGGACATTTCAGCCCCCAGTTGCACCATGGCCAGAAAACACATAGCGGCGAAGAGCGGATAATGAAATTTGGACTTTAATACAGAGGGATTGTGACCGAAGCTCAATACTAAAAAGTAAAGGGCTCCTACGGCAAATGCACCCATTAAAGCCAGCCCACCAGCCGTGTAGGGTTGGATCTGTTGCGTCAGTTTGCTCCAGCTTCCAATACCTATAATGTGCATAGGATAGTCCAAAGTAACGATGCTGTGTTGCCCTGACAGCAGCATGGTGAGGGTGTTTCCAGCGGGCTGTAATAGTGACTCGGGAATATAAAAAATGGCATCCATGCTGCCAGGTATCTCTGAACTATCCTTTGCCGGTCGTCCATTGTGGCCTAAAAGTGTGCCATTCAGATAAATAGTACTGGCTGCTTTACCCGATATCAAAAGACCAAGGGGAGCATTAAGTCGAGTAGGGGGTAGCTGCAAATCAAAGTGGATCTGTACCCAGAAGGCCTGGTTTTGCGGATCTATTTCACTGAGTTTAGCCTGGCGGCAATTGGAGCTCTTAAAATCCGGTATGGTAGCAAGCGGTTCTTGCAATGAGCATATGGTCACAGGACTGCTATATGCGAGAGTGATAAACTCATTTCCTGATGCTTTTGTGGATTTGCAAATAGCCAGTGCAACTAAAAGCATCAAATAGGTTAACTGTCTAACGTTCATTTATTAACTGACCAATCACCGTTCGTGGATTTATTCCTACCGTTTACTTTGCAGAGCTTATTTTTACTGAGGACTCAGAGAAATCAGCTGGTTTTTTCGCATCAGAAAAACGCTAATAGCGAAAACCTTAGAGGAGTAATCATATGCGAATTAACCATCTTATAACAGTTGTGATAGTGTTGCTGGGGCTTTCAGTTGAGTGTGCCTTTGCGCAATTTCCAAACGAAAAAGACATAGAGTTTAAGTCAGATGCAGGTGAGGTAACCTCAGCATTTGAAGGCTTTATTATGGTTCCGGAGAACCGTAATAATCCAGATAGCCGTCAGATAAGGGTTAATTATGTGCGCTTTCCCGCTACAGGAAAGGAAAAGGGCAACCCAATAATTTATCTCGCTGGTGGGCCGGGGGGCTCTGGCATTGGTACCGCAAAGTGGCGTCGCTATCCGTTGTTTATGGCTTTAAGACAATTTGGCGATGTAATTGCTTTGGACCAGCGTGGCACAGGACAGTCGGAACAAGCTGAAACCTGTTATTCAGCTCAGCATATGAGTCTGACGGAACGACTCTCTGATGCTGATATTGAAAGTCGTTATCGTGCCGCAGCTATAGAGTGCCTTTCTGGCTGGAAGAAACAGGGAATTGATATCTATGGTTACACCACGGTACAAAATGCCCTGGATATTAACCAGCTAAGGCAGCATTTAAATGCTGACAAAATCGTCCTGTGGGGAATATCTTACGGAAGCCATTTGGCAATGAGTGCCATGAAGCTTTTTCCTGAGCATATTGAGAAAGTGATTATGGCCAGCGCTGAAGGGTTAGACCAGACTGTGAAGTTGCCAGTACAAACTGATGCCTATTTTCAGCGCATTCAAGCGATCATTAATCAACAACCATTGGCTGCTAGTATCTCGGATTTACCCGCCGTGATGCAAAGGGTACATCAAAAACTTGAGCATGAGCCTATGCCGTTGGAAATCCCTCAGAGAGATGGCGGCACAGTGAATATGTTATTGCAGCGCTATCACGTGCAAATGCTGGCCAGTAAAATGATCGCTGACCCTGGCCGTTATCTGACTTTTTTGATCCACATTTACAATACACTGGATAAGGGCAACCCGGAACTGCTATTGCAAGCTTTGCAGATGGGTATATTTAAAGAAGAGGCAATTAGTTTCAGACTAATGCCGTTGGCAATGGATATTGCTTCAGGCGTCAGCGCGAAAAAGTTGGATATGATTAACAATCAGGCTAAGTCTGCATTGTTAGGGAAATATCTTAACTTCCCAATGCCAGCGCTAAACAATCTGGATCCACAATTGGATCTGGGGGCCGAATTTCGCAGTGATCTTGTAGCTGATATTCCTACCTTACTATTTACCGGCACTCTGGATGGCAGAACTTATCCTGAATCGCAAACAGAAGCCGTTAGTGGTCTTAGTCAGGTTACTCAGGTAAAGGTAGTCAATGCTGGTCACAACCTGTATACCAGCTCTCCCGAAGTGCTTGAACGTATGATTTCCTTCCTTGGGAATAGTCCTGTATCTGAGCAAGATATCCAATTACCTTTACCTAAATTTGAGATGTAAATGTAAATATGACCAATTTTCCGATCGATTTTAGTCCAGCTACACTAAGGGCGGTCTGCAACACAAGGACAGTGCAGTGCTCTGATAAGATTTTTCTTAGGGGCGCTTCCCTATAACCCCCTTTTGCCCATGGCGCGAGAAAACAAAAGCCTGTAGGTCGAACTTCAGTTCGACAAAGCAAACTGAATCAACCACCGTTGTCCGACTGGCCGATTTTTGCTCCTGCAAAATCGGCATTCACTAAACCGTTTTAGCTCAAGTCGAACCTTCTACATATATAAGAGTTAAAGGTGACACGCATAGTTAACAACCGCAGAAACAATAATATTTCTCCGGAAGTAATTAGCCGCTCATATGATGCAAACACAAGGTGAGAGCCGGTTATGTGCCGGCGCTTTAAATGTGAGTAATTTGCCCTGAAACAGGGTTTATTCTCTGCTGTTTTAACACTATGCTAAGCGGGTTCAGAATAAAAAGAATAAATTCAATGCAAACCAGTGTTAAAGAGTCCCTGAAAGAAGGGGGCAAGCCAGACAGCCAATTGAACCTGATGTTGGATTACTTTAAGGATAATCCCGGGTTGATGCTGTCAGTGTCATATTTATTGCTGACTCTGTGCGGCATCTTTTACAGCGTCACCTTCTATCAAGAGTTCGGTATCAGTGTACTCAAATTCGCTGATGTTGCAGATTTAATGGCGGTAGGCATCAGTGAACCCGCAGCGCTGGTGATGTTTAGCGGGGGCTTTTTGGTGGCCTGGGCATTTGATCTGTTATTGATTTATTGTCATCCCATCAGACAAAAATGGCTGAAACAGCCCAAAAGCTTTAAGCGTAGCGTAATCCTGTTTTTTAATTATATGCCTAAGTCCCGACAAGGCTTGTTACTTGGCTTTTTGGTGATGTTTATTGTGTATGCACATCTTTTTGTTTCTTTGTATGCACAATGGCGAAGTGGTGATATTAAAACTTCTGAAGATGATTATATTCGGGTGCAAACTGAGCAGTTTCCGGTAGGAGAAAAGCTTAAGTTATTGGGTTCAACAGCAAATTATTTGTTTGTTTATGATGTGAATGCACAACAAACCCAAATAATACCGGTGGAAGCGGTATCCATGATCCTTCCTGCGCCAATACAAAAAGAGGTGGCTGTCCAAGAGGTAGCAGAAAACCCTAAAGATGGAGAATAGGACCCGCATATTTGAACTTAAGGCACAATTATTCAAGGGTGGTGTTAGTAACAGTTAGCTTGTCGCCATTTGGTATTTATTTTTCTCGATATTGTGCCATCCTTATCACTTTGCATAGAACACACGAAATAACATGAAGCGATTAATCCTGTTACTGATGGGCTGGGCTTTATTAGCGGCTTGCGCCAGCCACACAAGTGTCAGTGAACAACAAACTACAGAGAGTACCGAGAGCACACCTAATCAGTGTACCGGAGAGGTGACTGCACCTGCGGTTTTTGCTCCCATGTTAACTGAGGTGGACAGGCCCGAGTTAGTGACGGCGGCATTGGGAGCAAGTGGAGTGGGCGGTTTATGTCAGGCCAAAGCTTACCTGGTGAGCCAAGAGTTTGATATTTATCGCGCCTGGAATAGCCAAAATCCGTACAGTCAATTTGGCCATTGGTGGGCATTCTCCATCCCTTCCGGAAAAATATCCGAATACCGCCGTGATTACGCTATTTGCTCTAAGTTTTCGCCATTGGATATGTTGATAAAGTGTAATTTGAAGGAAGGCAGTGTAGTGGTGTTGGGTACAGGGCAAAGTGCTACCTGTAACGCAAATCTGAATTATCCGACATCATCTACGATCCAGATCTATATTGCTGATGCAGCTGAATCCACCGAAGCCTGCCAATCTTATTACGGCGTGTTTAGCTGGCAAAACGTTGATAAAAAGGTAAAGACCAGGCCGCTTCCAGAGATGCCTGCTGATGCCGATGATAGCTTTTGAACGCCTGCTACTGATTTTTAGTGAATGGCATGGTGAGCAGTTCAGTAGACTGGGGCGTAACTTTTAACAGGCTGCCTTGATCGTACCAGTCACCCAGGACAATGCGCTGCGCTGGTAAATTGTCGTGAGTTTTTATGTTGTGAATCGCGGGTCTGTGGGTATGTCCGTGAATCATCTGAGTAACATTAAAGCGTTCAAGGTAGTTTAAAACTTCTTCAGGCGTAACATCCATGATATCACTGGCCAAGGTCATTTGAGATTGCTTGCTGGTTTCTCTGCCTTTTCTGGCGATATTTCGCCGGGTTTTTAATGGCAAAGTTAATATTAATCTGGGCCACCACCAACCGCGCGCCTTTTTTCGAAACTTTTGATAGGCAAGATCTTTGGTGCACAATTCATCGCCGTGCAGAATAAGGGTTTCAGTACCGTAAAGGTCGATAACCTGTTGTTCTGGCAACAAGATCATGCCGCTTTGCCTGGCGTATTTCTTTCCTAATAAAAAATCGCGGTTGCCATGAATAAAATAAACCGGCACACCATTGTGTTTCAGGTTATACAAGGACTGAGCAATCTGGCGTGTGAAATCAGTGGATTCATCATCACCTATCCATACTTCAAAAAGATCACCCAAAATGTACAGGGCGTCAGTTATTTTTGTATCGATGTTTTTTAAAAAACTCAAAAAACAATGAGTGATGTCTGGTCTGTTTTCACTGAGATGCAGGTCGGCAATAAATAAGGTGTGATTCACGCTGGTTTTCTTGGCAGAAGTACAAAAGGGCAGTAACACTGCCCTTAAAGATCATGATTATTCGGCTACGGCTTTTTCAATAATAACTTCTTCAACAGGTACATCCTGGTGATAACCATTGTTACCAGTTTCAACGTTTTTGATTTTTTCAACAACGTCCATACCTTCTACCACTTCGCCGAATACACAATAGCCCCAGCCATCGCGGCTTTCACTGCGGAAGTTTAAGAAGTCGTTGTCTGCAACGTTAATGAAAAACTGTGCAGTAGCAGAGTGCGGATCCATGGTGCGTGCCATGGCGATACTGCCTTTTTTGTTACTTAAGCCGTTATTCGCTTCGTTTTCGATTGGATCTTTTGTGGTTTTTTCGCCCATACCTGGTTCCATGCCACCACCCTGGATCATGAAGTTATCGATAACTCTATGGAAGATAGTATTGTCATAAAAGCCATCATTAACGTAAGACAAAAAGTTAGCAACCGTATTTGGGGCTTTTTCAGCGTCTAGTTGAAGCTTGATTACGCCGAAGTTGGTGTGTAAAGAAACCATATTTAATCCTGTTTATTACTGATTAGTTCTAGGTAGCAGAAGATGGAGACTAAGGCTACAAAACTCAAGTTTAACAAACATTGTAAATCTTGTGCTGTTTTTCCTGAATAAAGTTGGAGCCTCTGTTGGGCAGTGTTAAACTGCGCCTCGCACAAATCAGGATTAAGGAACCATTATTTCATGTTGCAAATATACAATACACTGACCCAAAAGAAAGAAGCCTTTAAACCGCTACAAGCAGGTAAAGTGGGCATGTACGTCTGTGGAATCACTGTGTATGACCTTTGCCACATGGGACATGCCCGGACCTATCTGAGTTTTGACCTCATGGTGCGTTATCTGCGTCATAAGGGTTTTGAAGTAAATTATGTGCGTAACATTACGGATGTAGACGACAAAATTATCAAACGCGCTAATGAACGCGGCGAAGATCTTGAGCAGTTTACTGAGCAAACTATTGCTGAGATGCACAAAGATTTTGACAGTATCGGCTTGTTGCCTGCAGATGTTGAACCCCGCGTAACTACTCACATTGATGAGATCATTGCTGTGATTCAACGCCTTGTGGACAAGGGGCATGCTTATCAGGCTGATAACGGCGATGTGTTATTTGAAGTCAGCACCTATAAAGAATACGGTAAGTTGGGTAAACAAGACCTGGAACAATTGAATGCCGGGGCCCGCGTGGAAGTAGAAAGCTCGAAACGCGCACCATTGGATTTTGTTTTGTGGAAGATGGTCAAGCCAGGAGAGCCGGGTTGGGAATCACCTTGGGGAACCGGAAGACCAGGTTGGCATATTGAATGTTCCGCTATGAACCACAAACATCTGGGGGCACATTTTGATATTCATGGTGGTGGCTCTGATTTGATCTTCCCGCATCATGAAAATGAAGTGGCGCAATCCTGCTGCGCCTTTGATACGCCTTACGTGAATACCTGGGTGCATACCGGCATGGTTCAGGTTAATCAGGAAAAAATGTCGAAATCCCTGGGGAATTTCTTCACTTTACGCGATGTGTTAAAGCAATATGACGCTGAAACCCTGCGTTATTTCCTGATGTCTGCCCATTATCGCTCCCAGCTGAATTATTCAGAAGATAATATCAAACAAGCTAAAGCGGGATTAGAGCGTTTGTACACAGCGCTGCGCGCAGTGACAATTGATGAAACAGTTACTTGTGATGACGCTTATGTGGCCAGATTTGATGCCGCAATGGACGATGATTTTAATACGCCAGAAGCATTTGCTGTTTTATTTGAACTGGCAAAAGAAATCAATCGCGCGCAAAGCGAAGAAGAGAAACAAAAACTGGCCGCTACCCTGAAATTTCTGGGTAATGTTCTGGGGTTCTTACAATTGTCTCCTGAAGCTTATCTTCAGGGTGGGGCGGGTAATGATGATGAAGCTGCAATGATTGAAGCGCTTATCAAAAAGCGCAATGACGCCAGAGCCGCAAAAGATTGGGCGCAAGCTGATGCTGCCAGAGATGAGTTAAACGCCTTAAATGTAGTGCTGGAAGATGGCCCCAATGGGACGACCTGGCGCAGAGGCTAAAACCTAAATTTTATCTTAGAATTAAAAAAGCCGCGATAATCGCGGCTTTTTTTATATCCAAAAAGACGTCATCCTTGACGAGTTATCCAGGGGATGATTTTAGCCTTATTGTACATCCCAGCTCAGCGTTACACCTGAGAAGGTGCGATAAGCGCGGATGCTGATATGCCAGGTGTCTTGTCCTGGGTTAGTGAATGTACAGGTTTCGTTGTTACCTGATTTATAAGGACGGCAATCGTAAGTACTGGTTGTAGGTTGTGCACCTTTTCTGATGTAAAGGTCTGCATCGCCTGAACCACCAGAGATACTGAAGTCTGCGCTGCTCATACCAGCAGGCATTTGATAGGTGTAGTGCAACCAGTTGTTACGTGATGCAGACAAGTCAGTCAGTTGACCTGAGTCAGGTTGACCACCTGAGCCGCCACCACTGTTATCAGTGAAGCTACCAGTTAAAGACGCACCGCTATATGTAGAATATGCGTGAACTTTAACATAGTAGGTACCGGTCTGAACGTTGCTGATGGTGCAGCTTTCAGAATTACCAGAGTTCCAGGAACGACAGTCGTAGCTGGAAGTGCTTGGCTCAGAACCAAAGCTCACATATAGATCGGCATCACCGCTACCGCCTGACATAGTAAATTCTAAGTCAGTAGCACCTGCAGGTACATCCAGAGTGAACACTTTTTCGTCATTGGTGGAGCCAGATAGACCAGTAACTGCAACGCCGTTAGTCAGTGCAGTTTCACTGGAACCGCCACCGCCATTGCCGCCACCAGAACCATTACAGTTTGCAGCCATGTAGTCAGAAGCTGCTTTAGTTTGTACCAGACCCCAGCCTGTGCGGTTGTCGCGACCTGAAGAATCCAGATCTAAGGCAGTTTGTTTCAGGGCATTACGTACTTCAGTGGAGCTACAAGTTGGGTTGTTGCTCCATGCCAGAGCCGCTACACCAGCAACATGAGGCGTTGCCATTGAAGTACCGTTGTAATAGGCATAGTCAGTATTGCCACGTACTTCAAGCGTTGCATTACTGCCAACATTTGCCAGTAAGCTTTGACCCAACGCACGGTTCACGGTAACGGTAGGCATATCAACAGCACCGTTGCCGTCAACCAGGAACGGATTTTGTAAGCCAGGACGGGCTGAGTTACTGTACACAATTACACCTTCAGCACCGGCGTTAGCACAAGCTTCAGCAGGGTTGATTTCAGGATAATTTGAGCCAGATTGGTTTTCGTAACGCTCAGCAATACAGATCTTGCCAGACATGTTGCCACAACTGTAGTTGCCTGCGCTCATGCTACAACTGGCCAGTTCACCAGAAACAGTGCCATTTACATTAGAAATGACATAGTTACCGCCTTGTTGCACATAGCGTGATTGAGGTAATACACGGTCATCACCAGTGGTTGAACCGTTGTAAGTGATGAAACCCTGACGACCGTCACCCACACCAACTGTAGATAAAATCGCTTCGCCCGGGCCAGACAGTTCTACCTGAGAAGTGTACTGAGAAAACTCTGCATGCAAGCCCGATTCGTCAACGGCTGCTACAGATACTACAGCATCATAAGAAGCTGGGTAGGAGTGGGTGGAGTCACCGTCGTTACCGGCAGCAGCAATTAATAGCATGCCAGCATCTTCAAACGCCTGCATAGCGTTGCCTTCAGAAGTAGTAGAGCTTGGTCCACCTAAAGACATGTTAACAACTTTGGAACCTGCAGTTTGGCAGTCGTCAATTGCATCAACCAGATCACTACTATAAGCCCAGCCAGACTCAGTGAATACTTTGATAATGTGCAGGTTAACATTGGTGTTTGGCAATACGCCTACAACGCCTTCGTTGTTGTTAACGGCAGCAATGGTACCAGCAACGTGAGTGCCGTGAGAGCCGCCTGGCGTTGACCATTGACCCGTACCGCTGTCGTTAGTACCTGAGGCATTATTCGCGGCTAAATCAGGGTTAGTGATGTCATAACCAGAGTCAATAATACACACAGTCATGTTGCTGGCACTTGCATCACTGACCTGATCCGCTTGTACATTGGCAATACCCCAAGGCGAGTTTTCAGCCATTGGCCAACGCTTAGGGTTTTTCTCTGCTCTGGCTGCGTAAGAAGAACCAGATAACTTTGAAGTGATAAAGTCTACATCGTTAACATGCAATTCGGCTGGCAGTTTTAAAATAACACTGTCCTGGCCATGGCTTTTCACGAATGAAAGTGGAGTACCTGCTCTGAAAGAGAAATCCATCAGGATTTTTTGACCGCGATCAGCCAGGCTGTCGCCACCTTTACGGCTGGCTGCATCTTTCATGCTATGGCTCGTTTCACCAGCCATCTTTAACGCGGTAACGTCATTTGCGCTGCTTAACTTGACTACGATTTGATCAGTGGTGTCAGCATACTTTTGTCTTTTTTGTTCTGCGCGCCATTGTGCAAAGCCAGTTGGTTTTGCATTTTGCATCTGATTTGTTGCTTTTTGTTCTGTCGCAGTCATTGGTGTTGCATGTACTGTTGCGCCAAAAGAGGCGGCACAGAGCACTGCAACCGTCGTTTTATTGAATTTCATTATTGTTGTTTCCTTAAACACTTGTTGTTTTTTGTACGAAAATAACATCCCGGATCTTTCTTTATTTTTTTCTGACTGATCAGACCTGATGCCCGGGTAAATTAATTCCGAGCAAAGGTTTTATCATTGCGAAAAAATGCTGTAAACACTTCTGAGTCATGAGAAAAATAAAGACCTAATTGTTTCTGCTGTTTTTCTGAATTAAGTCACAGACGTTACAATCATTGGCTTGCAGTAAATTTTAAGAAATTAATAAAGTAAGCTTATGTAAATAAATGTATACAAAAATGGCAATAATGTAATTAATTGTAATTTGATTTATTAGTTTATTGGGGAGAAAAGTAATCTTATTAAGAGCCGCTGAAAGCGTTTATTTTTGTGGTGTGCGCTTTATTACACTGGGTTTCAGTGCATTCTATTGCGCTTATTAAAGATTTGTCTGATTACCGATGGGTAACTTATTAGGATAATTTTTCATCAACAGTTTTTCGAAACAGGGGCGATGTGTAATAAAGCAACAGTTTTGATGGCTTTGTATCAGAATGTAACAGCAGCCGCCTAACGTTTTTAATATAGAATCAGACAGCGACGTCAATAATAAAGATGAAATTTTGTACAAGAATGACGTTGTTTGTGGAGCGATAAGAATAGCGTAGGATTAAAAACCGTACTGAAGCTTTAACATCAGCAAAACAATGCTGGAGAAACAGATTGATATCGGTAGCCCGATTTTCGCAAAGTCTCTAAAGCGGTATTCACCGGCGCTAAATACCAGTAAGTTAGTTTGATATCCCCAGGGCGAAATAAAACTGGCGCTGGCGGCAAAAGCCACAGCTAGGGCGAATGGCATGATGGGTAAATTCATTGCTGCACTGACGCCCCAGGCAAATGGAAACATCAGTGCAGCTGCAGCGTTATTAGTCACTAATTCCGTCAGTAATAAAGTACAAAGATAAATAGTCACCAGAACAGCAAAAGGGGAGGCGTTGAGTAATACTGGTTGCAAGGCTTTAGTCAATAGGCTAATTGTTCCGGTACTTTCCAGGGCGGCAGACAGGGATAATGCACTGACGATCACAATAACCAGGTTAGTGGGTAAACTGCGTTTTAGTTCATTACTGGTAACTACTTTACTCAAGACTAATGTGACCAGCAGAAACAGCAGCGTTAATTCCAGCGCTAACAAGTCAAAAGCGGCTAATGCAACAGATACCAGGAAGCCCCCGACAGCGAGTGTGTCTTGCCAGGCTGCCAGCTTTTTCTCTACCTTGAGCTCGTTAAGTAAAAAGAAATTATTGTTCAGGTTTGGTCGGCTTTTAAAGTCTGCCCCCGTGGCCAACAATAAAAAATCACCGGCTTTCAGTTTAATTTCACCCAATTTGCCACTTAAACGTTCGCCATCACGTCGAACCCCCATAACCGCGGCGTCAAACATAGAGCGAAAACCAACCGTTTTAAGGGTTTTACCAATTATTGGCGCTCTGTTTGTTATGATGACTTCGGTGAGGTTTTCTCTTAACAAACCGTTGCTGTCGGCAAAGAAGCTTAATCCGGGAATGTGATCAAGGCTGTCTACTCGTTCAATATTGCCGGAAAAAATCAGTTTATCTCCGGCCTGAATCATAGTGTCCGGGTGTACCGGGCTGATCAATTGTCTCTTGCGCACTATTTCCACCAGAAACAGTTCTGGCAGATTTCTGAGGTGGTTATCTTCAATGGATTTGCCCACCAGGGGAGAGTCATCTTCTACCTTGGCTTCGATAATATAGTTCTTAAATTCGTTTGCTCTGGGTTTAAGTTCCGGAAGCAAGCCTTGTAGCAGGTAGATTAAAATGCAACAGCTTAAACCGGCAGTCAGACCATAAAGGGTAAAGTCCCAAAACAGAAAACCGGGTTGACCATGTTCAATCAGAAAACTGTCCACAATCAGGTTTGTGGAGGTACCTATCAGAGTCACAGTACCACCTAGAATTGCCGCATAAGAAAGGGGAATCAGCAATTTCGAAGGGGCAATGTGTTGATTGTGTAATAGTGGCCCGGTAAGCGTAGCAACAACGGCAGTATTATTTAATATTGCAGAGCTAAAAAAGGAAATGATGATAACTTTTATGGTGGAAAGACTTTTATTGGCAGTTACCAGCTTTCGCGCCAGGGTTTTCATTATTCTGGACTTATCGACACCGATACTTACCAAAAGTAATAGCACCAGAATAACCAATCCTTTGTTACTCAGGTTGCCAAGTACGTTGCTCATAGACAATGTCCCTGTGGCTAACAGGGACATGGTGGCCAGAGCAAAAATAAGGCTGGGACTTCGGCTAGAAAATACCAGTCCCAAAATGGTACTCAGAAATATGCCGAGCACCAATATTTGATTTATATCCATATTACCTTATTTTTTTAGTTGCGAGATATCAATTGCCTGCCAGTGAGGAAAATGTTTACGCACAAGAGCATTAAACTCCAGTTCAAACTCTGAATAATCATGAGTGTCAGCGGATTGCTGAGTTTCATTAGCTTTGATTATCATCCCTGAACCCACAGTGGCATTTGAAATGCGATCAATAACAATAAATGCCCCCGTAGCCCGATTGAGGGTATAAGGGTCAGCTGCTACTGATTCCGTCAGCTTCAGTTGCACTTCTGCAATTTCATTTAATTCTAAATGTACAGCGTCACTCTTCTCAAGGGTATTGACATCAATTTTGTGTTCTATTGATGAAATACTGCCCGTCACTTTTTTGGTGGCGAATTTTATCGCGTACTGCTTGTTGGGCATTAAGGCTTCTTCTGCCATCCATACCAAATGAGCAGAATAAGTATTTGAGTTAAGTGGCAGATTGTCTGATTTGACGATCATGTCACCGCGGGAAATATCGATCTCGTCTTCCAGAGTCAGGGTCACGGCTTGTGGTGTATGGGCATACTGCAAATCACCATCAAAGGTCACGATAGACTTAACTTTAGAGGACTTTCCAGACGGTAAAGCGGTAATTCGGTCACCAATTTTGATATCGCCAGAAACGATGGTGCCGGCAAAGCCTCTGAAATTCAGGTTTGGGCGGGTAACGTATTGCACCGGAAAACGAAAATCATCTTTGTTCTTATTGCGGTCTATTTCGATGGTTTCCAGGATTTGCATTAACGGCGCACCCTGATACCAACTCAGATGCTCAGAGGGGTTAACGACATTGTCACCATTGAGTGCTGAGATTGGCACAAAGTTGACGTCTTCAAAGGCCAAATCTTTAGAGAAGGCTTTGAAATCTGAACGTATTTTTTCAAATACATCCTGTCTGTAATCCATCAAATCCATCTTGTTGATGGCAACCACAATGTTTTTTATACCCAGCAATGACACCAGGAAGGAGTGACGTTTTGTTTGAACCTGCACACCATGTCGCGCATCAACCAAAATGATAGCTAAATCACAGGTAGAGGCACCGGTTACCATGTTTCGGGTGTACTGTTCATGTCCTGGTGTGTCAGCAATGATGAATTTACGCTTGTCAGTAGAAAAGTAGCGATAGGCCACGTCAATGGTAATGCCTTGCTCGCGCTCTGATTGTAGTCCATCTACCAGCAAAGCCAGGTCTACTTTTTCACCTGTGGTGCCGACTTTTTTGCTGTCTTTAACTACAGCGGCAAGCTGGTCTTCATAAATCATTTTAGAGTCGTGCAGTAAGCGACCAATCAGGGTACTTTTACCGTCATCTACGCTACCGCAGGTTAAAAATCGAAGCAGATCTTTCTGCTCATGTTGCTCAAGGTATGCTAATACGTCTTGTTGAAGTAATTCGTTTTCGTTATGCATTGTCTATGCACTCACTAAGAAATAAGGGTTTAAAACAGATTCTTTTTGGTTGTACAGAAGCTCTTCACCAGAGTCCTGCCAGATGCCATTCGGGTCTTGTTGCATAACCGTCACCTTGCCACCTGCGGCATTTACCACAGCATGAGCGGCTGCAGTATCCCATTCAGAAGTGGGTCCCAGGCGAGGGTAGAGGTGGGCCTTACCTTCAGCCACTAAACATAATTTCAGGGAACTGCCCATAGCGACTAACTCACTATCTTTACCAAGCGCTTCCAGGAATCCTTTAATTTCCGGACTTTGGTGTGAGCGACTGCCGACTATTTTTAGACTTTCTGCCTGAGCACTGGAGACCGGGGCTAGTGGACTGCGGCTATTGTCCGATTGCTCTTTAAAGCTCTGGCCGCCAACTACACCTGCATAAATTTCTTTGATTGCTGGTGCATTTACCACTCCCAGTACAGCTTTGCCTTCATGAATAAGGGCGATGTTTACGGTAAACTCACCGTTCTTTTTGATGAACTCTTTAGTACCATCCAAAGGATCCACTAACCAATATGTTTGCCAGTCCTGTCTTTCCTGCCAGGAGATATCTGCAGATTCTTCAGACAAAATTGGAAACTCGGAAATTTCAGCCAGACGTTTAACAATGTTTTTATGCGCTGCAAGGTCCGCTTCTGTTAATGGACTTTCATCGGACTTTTCATATATTGAAAAATCTTTCTGATAGATTTGCATAATGGCATCGCCCGCACCTCGGGTGATTTCAATCACAGGTTCCAAAAGAGTGTTTAATTGTTCAGAAATACTCACTTAAATAAACCCTTTTTGTACTAACTGATTGTAAAGTTCTTCGGTTACAGCTTCCGCAGTTTGCTCTGCAACTTTGAGGTGGATTTCCGGGGCGACAGGTGCTTCATAAGGGCTATCCAATCCAGTAAAATGCTTGATATCACCAGCTCGTGCTTTTTTGTACAGTCCTTTAGGATCGCGTTGTTCGCACACTTCCAGTGGCACATCCACAAACACTTCAACAAATTCTTTATCTTCCAGCAATCCGCGACAAAAAGCGCGGTCCGCCTTAAATGGGGAAATAAACGCAGTCAGAACAATCTGTCCAGCATCCACAAACAGTTTAACCACTTCACTAATGCGGCGAATGTTTTCCACACGGTCCTTATCGGAAAAACCAAGATCACCACACAATCCATGGCGCACATTGTCACCATCCAGCAAATACGTGTGCTTGCCTTCTGATTGCAGCTTTTGTTCTAACAGTCCGGCAAGGGTGGATTTTCCTGAGCCACTTAAGCCGGTGAACCAGATGGCCAGAGGCTTCTGTTGGTTCTGTTCAGCCCGACGCTGTTTATCAATTTTGTGCTCATGCCATACAATATCTCGGCTCATCAGAAATAACCCTCCATCTTTTTCTTCTCCATTGAACCCGCCGAGTCGTGATCTATTACACGGCCCTGTCTCTCAGATGTTTTGGTTAGCAGCATTTCCTGAATAACTTCGGGTAACGTACTGGCGGTAGATTCAACGGCGCCGGTAAGTGGGTAGCAGCCCAAGGTTCTGAAACGCACTGACTGCATTTGTGGGGTTTCACCTTCCAGCAATGGCATACGGTCATCGTCCACCATGATTTTCACGCCATCGCGTTCCACAACCGGTCTGGGTTTTGCCAGGTATAGGCTGGGGATTTCGATGTTTTCCATGTAGATGTATTGCCAGATATCCAGCTCAGTCCAATTGGACATAGGGAAGACCCTGATACTTTCGCCTTTGTTGATTTGCGCGTTGTAGATATTCCACAATTCAGGGCGCTGGTTTTTAGGGTCCCAGCGATGGTTTTTATCGCGGAAAGAGAATACACGCTCTTTGGCTCGTGATTTTTCTTCATCGCGGCGAGCACCACCAAATGCTGCGTCAAACTGATATTTATCGAGTGCTTGCTTTAACGCCTGGGTTTTCATGATATCAGTGTATTTGGCACTGCCATGGGTAAACGGGGTGATTTTGTTATCAGCACCTTCAGGATTGGTGTAACTGATGAGCTCAAAACCATATTTTTCCGCCATCTTATCCCGAAACTCAATCATTTCTCTGAACTTCCACGTGGTATTGACGTGCATCAGTGGGAAGGGGATTTTACCTGGAGCAAAGGCTTTGCGTGCCAGATGCAGTAAAACGGATGAGTCTTTACCTACCGAATATAACATGACAGGGTTTTCAAACTCTGCTGCAACTTCACGGAAGATGTGAATACTCTCAGCCTCTAATTGTCTGAGGTGAGTTAATGAAGGAATTTGTGATGACATATTGCGCCTAAAAAATTCTAGCTTATAACTAATATATTAAAGAATTATATGCTTAGAACTTTACCACAATGTGTCACAGTAAAATATGACTTTTTGGACTAATTCAATCCCAAAAATAATAAGCTGGTTATGCAATCCTATTTAGAGAATTCTGCTCTCTCTGTTGCCCAGGTTTGAGCTTCTACAAAGCTGTTTGCAGTACGGTCAGAATCGGCATTGATTTTCATGGAAATGAAATAAGCTTCTTCCCATTCTGCTTTTTCATAGCGGCGCACCAGATTGATATAATCTGCCATCAGTCCTTCGCCTTTGATTAGTGCAGTTTTGATGGCTTCAGACAGGGGCAGTTTGTCTAACAGTTCTTCAATACTGGCATCCAGCATGGCATCTAATAGCGATAACAGGCCCACCAGAAAGGCTGAGGACTTATCGACCTTCTGGCCCGGTAAGGCCGCGATGGATTCACAAAATCTGGCTCTTGTCAGGGACATGACAGTTAGTTCGTGAGGTTTATCCGTTTTAAATTGCGCAGTAAACATTAGTGAAACAAAGCGTCTGAGTTCTTGTAATCCTATAGCCACTATGGCTTGCTTAATGTTACTGATCTCTTGCTGAGTGCGGTTGAACAAGGATGATTGCGCGTATTTGAGCAATTTAAAAGACATATTGACGTCAATTTCAAAAGCACGGGTAATCTTATTGATGTTGGGCTCTTCTTCTGCCATTTCAGACATTAATTGTGCGAGCGCTAACTGGGAAGGCTGAAGTGAATAACCTTTTAATACTTCCGGCTTACTGAAAAAATATCCCTGGAAATAGGAAAAACCAAGGTCCACAGCGGTTTGATAATCTTCGTGGGTTTCGACTTTTTCTGCCAGTAATTTTATTTGCGGAAAATCCTGAATGGCGATAATGACTTCTTTAATTTCCTCAATTGTCATTGCCTGCCAATCGATTTTGATTATGTCTGTGTAGGGGTAAAAGTGTTTCCAGACTGGCTCATGAATATAATCATCTAACGCGACGATATAGCCTTGTTCCTTTATTTCCTTCACAGCCGCCAGTAGTTTTTTACCGGGTCTGACGGTTTCCAGTACTTCAACCACCACCTGATCATTGGGTAAAAGCAGTGGGTAGCGATCAATCAGCGTATCATGGGTGAAATTGATAAAGGCCAGTTTGTTTTGAGTTAACGTATCCAGACCCAGGTTGGTTTGCAGACCATCGATCATTTTCGATGTTGCTTCGTTCTCACAAACATCTGGAAAGACGTTTTTTAAACTTTCCCTGAACAATAGTTCATAGGCATATACAGATTTATTAATATCCAAGATTGGCTGGCGTGCTGCATAAAATGCCATGCTTTTGGTCCTTTATCCGACTGTCATACGCTTGTCTCGCGACAGCCCATAGCGAGTATCGGTTCTGTCGCGGTAGATTTCATTGTAGTGATAGTTTGTGTCGAGTCAATTTACATGTGCAGGATCTCAAAGGTTTTTTTGCATCGCCATAAAATCTTGCTGCAGGGACTCAGATGATGTCTGACTGGATAAGCTAACCAGCCAGATAGCCAGAGTTGCGGCAATAAAGCCCGGAACTATCTCATAAATGTAGGCACTCATGGTGCTACCTTCAGGCCCAACCGGGGCATAAATCCAAAACAGGACGGTTACAGCACCTATGATCATGCCTGCAATTGCTCCAGCTCTGGTGGTTTTCTTCCAAAACAAGCTAAACAGTACCAACGGACCAAAGGCCGCGCCAAATCCGGCCCAGGCGTTGGATACAAGAGATAAAATTGAACTGTCCCGGTCGTGTGCAATGAATATGGCCAGCGCAGCAACTAAAAATATACTGATGCGGCTCACCAACAATACCTGGCTTTGAGGGGCATCCTTATTAACAAATTCATGGTACAGGTCAGTGGCCAGTGAGCTGGAAGTCACCAGTAGCTGCGAGGAAACTGTACTCATAATAGCAGCCAATATTGCCGCCAACAGGAAGCCTGAGATAAAGGGATGGAACAAGGTATTAGACAATACGATAAAGATAGTTTCTGGGTCGGACAGAGGTAATCCAGTTTTTTGTACGTATGCCAGACCGGTTAATCCAACCGCCAATGCGCCGATTAAGGTGACTAACATCCAACTCATGCCAATTTTACGGGCCACTTTTAAATCTTTAACGCTGGAAATGGCCATAAACCGCACAATAATATGTGGCTGACCAAAATAACCCAGTCCCCAGGCCATGCTGGACAAGATTGCTAGTAACGAAACACCATTGATCAGATTAAAGGCTTCACTATTCGCGGTCTGAATCAGCTGACTGGTTTCAGTGCTGCCACCTAATTCAAAAACAGCCACAACAGGTACCATTATCAATGCTACAAACATGATACAGCCCTGCACAAAGTCGGTCATGCTTACTGCCAGATAACCACCAAATAAGGTGTAAACCACTACGATACCGGCAGTGATATAGAGTCCCAGCTCGTAGGGTAAGTCAAAGGCGCTTTCAAACAATTTACCACCGCCGACAACTCCGGAAGTGGTATAGATGGCGAAAAAGGTAATGATCACGATAGCGGAAACAATGCGCAAAATTCGGGTGTTATCATCGAATCTACGTTCCAGAAAGTCGGGTATTGTCAAAGAATTGGTAACTTCTGTATAGGTTCGCAGTCGTGGAGCTACAAAAGTGTAGTTACACCATGCTCCGATTAATAAGCCTATCGCTATCCAACTACTGGACAAGCCACTCAGATACATTGCACCGGGCAAACCCATTAACATCCAACCGCTCATGTCAGATGCGCCTGCTGATAATGCCGTGACTGCAGGGCCTACTTTTCGACCACCTAATAAGAAACCCGATACCGAAGCATCATTAGTTTTAAAGGCAAAGAGTCCGATTGCCAACATGGCACAGAAGTAAAGGGCGAGGGCGAGTAACAGGTAAGGGTCCATTCAATTGTCCGGTTATTATTATTATGAAGAACATCATGACATTGAACGCGGGTAAAAATCCAGTTTCAAAGACATATTGTTAGGAGTGTGGCCTTAAAAAGCAAAAAATCCGCTAATTGCGGATTTTTTACTCTTTGATTGCGTTATCATCAGGCAGAAAACTGCATTGATTGCCTTATTTGTGTTTCCAGCTCCGAGTTTAATTTGCCTTTTTCGCCGATAATGGTGACGTCTGCTTCCTGCATCTCCCAACTGCGGCCTTCGTAATCCTTATCCTGAAAGTGACTGTCTATTTGGTTTTTCAGATCTTTCGGCGTAACAAATAAAGTGATATCACCGGATTCGGTATGCATTACCAAGTGCAGGCTTTTTTGGCTCTCAAAAAAACAGAAATTAGCATAAGTAATTTGACCTATAGAACGCAACATTTCACCGCCGAAGGTGGCCAGTTTGGTGTTCACCTCGTCCAGCGATACTTCTCTGGATACCCGTTGCGTGTACTCTTTTTCATGGTACATATGAGCCAGCGCCAAGTCTGCGCCAGAGCGGATTTGTGGGCTTTGATTAAACAGGGTAAAACTCAGCCCTACCGCAAAAGCAATACTGGCAGCGAGCGCTAACTGGATAATATGATTGCGCTTAGGTGCTAGCGGTACCACATTGTCTTTCGCCGCTTCCTTGGGGTCAGGAGTTGCAGTTTGGGCCATTTCTTTTTCGGCTTCAGCCTGAGGTATTTGCAAAAGTTTGTTCATCAAGTCATCAGGTACAGCAACTTCGCTGGTTTCTTTAATCGCCTTATCCAGTTCCAGCATGGCTTGTTGAAAACCCTTCAGGCTGTCATCGGCATTAATGGCTGCATTAATCTCTGCATCATCCGCTTTCGGATCTGCCGTGATGGCTTGCCTTATTTTGTCATTGTCTAAATTAGCAGACATTTCTTACTTCTCACTTTTTTCCAGGGCTTCTTTCAATTGATTTCGCGCCCTAAATAATCTTGTCATTACCGTGTTTTTATTTAAGCTGAGTTCCTGTGCTATCTCTTCCCCGTTATAGCCAAAAATAACCTGTAACATTAAAGGCTCCCGGTATTCCTCGCTTAAATTAGCCATCAATTTATGCAGTTCCCCATGTTCTAATTGCGTTTCATGGAGCGGCCCTTCATCAGCCAGTGAAACGTCATCCATATCCACTAAATCGAACTGTTTTCGCTCGAAACGCCTTGCGTTTTCTCTGCGCAAAATAGTGATCAACCAAGCTTTAGCCGCCTTGTCATCTTTTAGCGAGTCCAGTGATTTCCATGCTCTTAAAAAGGTTTCCTGCACAATGTCTTCGGCAATCACTTTGTCTTTGATCAACCAGTATGCGTAGCGGTACACA
The DNA here is from genome assembly GCF_056158425.1 of Planctobacterium sp. AWH2_060. Classification (NCBI taxonomy): domain Bacteria; kingdom Pseudomonadati; phylum Pseudomonadota; class Gammaproteobacteria; order Alteromonadales; family Alteromonadaceae; genus Planctobacterium; species Planctobacterium sp. AWH2_060. Next base: position 321,675 of record NZ_JBSWTG010000001.1, read on the forward strand.
TCAGCGTGCATATCGCGAACCAGCTTTTCATACTTTTGTTGCTTTTCTTGCGTATTCATTGTGACCGTTTAACTGTTGTTTTGATTTCGTGATTTCTTCACAAAATTTATAATTTCGTTAGAAGTTGTATTAAATAACTTACATTTGTCTCAATTGAGCGTGGCAATACGAGACAATTTCAGTATTTAGTTGCCATTAAAGCTCTGATATTAAGCTTTTTTTAATGACCAGCGCAAAATTGTTTTTACCGGAATCCCTTCCTTTTTTTATTCTTATCCGCTTTTTGCGATTAGCTGGTTGGATATAGAGGTGTTAATTGCTGTTTTTCTTTCGAACGCTGTTGGCGTAGTTGCTTTTCAAGCTGTTGCGCTACCGTCAACAGGTCTTTTAATACCTGTTTTTGCTCTGAGCCTGAAGCCTGACCATAAAAGTGCTGAAAAAAGTTATCAATTGCCACTTTTAACTCATTATTATTGAGTTTTTCCAGGTGCGTATAAACCGACACGTTTTTCAAGCCAGTGACACTGGACAACCAACCCGGCAACAACTGATTGACTTTGTTGACATCGACCTGGTTGCGCATCAACTCTTTTTGTAATTCTTGCCAATAAGGCTTAGGTGTTCTTAACGGTGCCGTATTTGTTTCTGCATAAACAGGACGACGACGGGCTGATAGCCACCAGAGTAACAACGTTGTCAGCCATAACAGCAATAACGCCCAACTACTTAACGACCACCAATGGTTGCTAAACGGAAGTTGTGTAATTTGTTGCGGCGTATCTGATCTGGCAGGAGCGGTTTCCTGATTAGTCATCGGACTGGAGGGCAGTGCCTGTGGAGCGTTTGTTGGTGCCAGAACATTAATGGTGCGGGCTGGTAGGCGCGCTATCTCTGTTTCTTTGGTAACTACGTTAAACCATTTAAGCGTCACCTCAGGAATAATCAGCGTGCCTTCTTCATTGGGGATCAGGGCCACGGTTTCTGTGCGCTGAGCCACAATAGTGCCATTGCGCTGCACCCGCGCAGTTTCGGCCTGGTCCGGGTAGGCTTTTAGCGATGGTGGATACAGGGTATCCAGCTCCGGTAATTGGGTTTCAGTGACACCTACTGCGGTCAGGGTAATGGTTCGGGTTACAGGTGTTCCGACGCGAAATTCATTGTCAGAAGTTTGCCATTCTTCAGTAAGCTGCGCGAACTCAGAAGGCAACCAGTGTTCGTTATATCCTTCTGGGATCGGCAGTACTTCTACCTCTACATCTTTGGCGATGCGTTGCACATTTCGGGTACGATTAAAGAATCCAAAAGACTGGCGATTATTGTCAATCACTTCACCATCGAAAAGCGGACCGCGAATTGTATATTCGCCACTGCTATTGGGAATAATTGAAAAAGTACGCTCTATTATACGATAGCGTTTACCATTGATAATGTCGGTAAATTCACGGTCTTTGCCTACCTGTTCGATATCCGCGCCCGGAAGTTCGGGTTGACTCAGACTACCACTTTGTAAATCAACCGCTAAATGCAGTCGGGTGGTGTACTTAATTTGCTGCTGTACGTAAACCGACGCTTTTTCTACTTCAGCAGTAATATAAATATCTCGGTTTTGCGCCTGGTTGGCATTAGATACCGGCACCACCTCTATATTGATAGGATTCGTTGTCAGTCCCGCCACTCTTAAAGCTGGAATGGTAAATTGGCCTTCTTTTCTGGGGATCAGTGTGGTGGTCCAGACAGTAGAGCGCGTAGTGTCGAAGTTGATCATTTGAGTTTGCCGACTCACACTAGTGCGTCCAACTACAAAGTTTTGCAACAGCGGCGAGCTGTCGAATTCGTCGCCTGGCACATCATCGTTGACGGTTACCGTTAATCTGAAGGACTCTTCCACCATTACCGGGTTTTTATCTACGGTCGCAGTGGCCTCGGTGGGTGCTGCAAAAACCGTATTTGCCCAAAAGTTAACAAAGCAAACTAATAATAAAATAGGTTTGGAAATGTAAATTCGCATGATCTACCAGTTTTTTTGTTGTGAGTTCGGAAGTCGTTGGCGCTGACGACGCTTTTGTTCCAGCAGCATTTTTCGCTTTAACAAGAATGCCGGATCATCCGGTACTTTACGTAGCCAGTTTTCAATTTTCTGTAACTGTTCTTTTTGTTCGTCAGTTAATTCAGGTTGTTCCTGCATTTGAGCTTGCTGCTCCTGCTGTTGCTCTTGTTCAGCATCTGACTGCTCTTGTTGCGACTGCTGTTGTTCTTCCTGTTGCTGTTCTTCTGAAGTCTCAGGCCCAGATTCGTTTTGCTGCTCTTGACCTTCATCTTGCTGTTCAGAGTCACTCTGTTGCTGGGAGTCACTTTGTTGTTCTTGTTGCTGCTCTTGTTGTTGCGACTCACCGTTATCACCGTCTTGCTGATCTTGTTGTTGCTGGTCTTGCTGTTGGTCATCGTTTTGCTCAGAATTTTCTGAGTTTTGGTTTTGTTGCTGCTGTTGTTGCAACAAATCTTCCAGGTATTTTTTGTTTTCAGCAGCATTGGGGTATTCGGGAGCTAACTTTAAAGCTCTGTCATAAGCGGCGATCGCTTCTTGATATTGTTGCAATTGCGCCAGGCTATTACCTAGTCCAAAGTTACTTTCAGCGGTATCCAGTGCCGAATACACTTCAGCTGCGGCCTGATAATCGCCAGCATTAAAATGGGATAACCCCTTCCAAAGCGGATCGTTAAACTGTTCAGCGGCACTTGCGTATTGTTCCTGCTGAAAGCTTTTGGCACCCTGTTGATCAGGGGTTTGCCATAGGTCTTGCCACCAATCTGCTGAGGCAGGTTTATGAGCATCTATCACTATGGTCAACAACATCAGAGGCAATACACCTCTGCGGAAGCTATAGGCAGCCAGAGGCAATAACAATAGCAACAACCAGGGACCAAACTCCCGCCATTGATCACCAAAACTGTTTTCCTGCTCTGTTTCTTTCGATTCCTGAGGCTCAAACAGCGCTTCGGTCAGGTATTTGATATCCGCATCATCAGGTCTGCTCATGACAAAACGACCTCCGGTACTTTGCGCCAGTGTCGACAGAGGTGACTTCCTGAGTCTGGGAATAACGACGGCACCGCTGGCATCTTTCAGAAAGTTGCCGTTGATGTCTTTAATAGGTGCGCCTTCTTCTGTGCCGATAGCCAGTATATTAATGGTGTGATCATAGTCAGACAACAAATTGCGAATGGGCGCTACTTCAGATAAGTCTACTCCGTCTGTGATCCAGTATACTTCACCGCTTTGATAACCCGCGTTTTTTAGTAATTCAAACGTGGTTTCCAGGGCGAATAGGGCATCACTCCCTTGTGAAGGCATAATTTCCGGCGATAAACTGGGGATTAAGGCCTGCAGGTTTTGAATATCAGAGGTTAGGGGACTGATTACAAACGCTTCTCCGGCATAGGCCACTAAACCTGTTTCACCTTCTTCCAGTAAGGCCACCAAATCCATCGCTTTGTAGCGGGTGCGGGCCAGGCGATTGGGTTTAATATCTTCTGCCCGCATCGACATCGACATATCCAACAAAACGACTTTGCCTTTACTGACCTGATATACGGGTTGCGGTAATCGCTCCCAGGTCGGCCCAGCCAGTGCCAGACAAGCTATCATCCAGCCACAGAATAATAGCCCCCAGGGCGGTGTAACACCTTTGCTGGACTCGCCGGTGATCAGATTATTATACAGGTGACTGGCTAAAACGCCTTGCCAACCACTTTGCGTGCGGGCTTGCTTGCGCAGCAATAACACTATCAATGCCAGAGGTATTAAGGCCAATAACCACAGCGGTCGAATAAAGTGAAAGTTGTCGATTATTTCAAGGTAGTTCATGGTGTTATCGTACCTCTGCTATTATTTCTGAACAGAGAGAACAAACGTCCAAACAAAGGCAACAAGGCCATCAAGGTAGTTAAAAATAACGATAAAGCCAACGGATAGTAGAACAAGGCTTTAAGCGGACGCATTTGTCTTGATTCACGCTCAATGGGCTCCAGCTCATCAAGGGTGCTGTAGATTTGCTCCAACTCCTGAACATCTCTGGCTCTGAAATATTGCCCACCTGTAGATTGCGCCAGGTCCATTAACATACTTTCGTCCAACTCCGCAGAAGGATTGATACGGCGGCTACCAAGAAAACCGCGAGTAATCATCTGCTCAGCACCCACACCTATGGTGTAGATAGTGATATCTTCAGCCATCGCCAACTCTTTAGCTTGCATAGGGTCTAAATTACCAGCGGTGTTTTGACCGTCTGTGAGTAAAATGAGCACGCGATTCGATTCATCTTTCTTGCGAAAGCGTTTTACTGCCAGGCCCACAGCATCGCCGATGGCTGTTCTTTCACCCACCAGTTTTATCAACGATTCATTTAACAGGGTTCTCACGGTTTCCCGGTCATAGGTGAGTGGTGCTTGCAGATATGCGGTGTCACCAAACAGGATTAGGCCAATGCGATCACCCACACGTCGCTCGATAAAATCATCCATAACATATTTGATCATTTGCAGACGATTAACTGTGCGGCCGTTAATAGCCATGTCTTCCATTTCCATACTGCCGGAAAGATCCACCGCCAACATCAGATCTCTGCCTTCTGATGGAATACTGATTGGATCGCCTAACCATTGTGGGCGTGCCACGGCGGTTACCAGCGCAATCCAGGCCAGAGTGGCCAGCACTATGTAAACCCTGCTGCGGGATGCGGGCTTTTCAATGGTCTGCATGCCTTGAGTCAGTTGTGGCACCATTAAGGCGGCTTGCTGCTGATGCTTTTTACCTGGTAAGAAGCGAGCCAACAGGGGCAAAGGTAAAAAGGCAAATGCCCATATCCAGAGAAACTCAATCATTACTGGCTCCTGCAACAAGTTGGAGCTGCTTTTTACCTGGCGGTAATGCCTGTTTTATGTAGTCAATACAGATGGCATCAAATTGTTGGATTTGGTCCTGGTTTACATCCTCTTGTAACTCAGGCGATTTTTGATACAACCCCATATTTAAAGCCAGGAACAAGGGTTGAAATTGCGCCTTTTTAGCAGGTTTCAGTTGTGCTTCTAAAAACTGCGTCCACTGCTGACTGTGTAGTTTTTCCACCTGACCTTTAGGGAAGTAGCTCATAAAAGCGCGTTTTAGTATTTGATTGCAAAGTTGTAGTTTGTTGTGTGCATCTGCGGGAAGCGCCTTGATTGCAGCAATGGCCTGCTTTCTGGCTTTGCGCTGACGTCGACTTTTAACAGCCCATATTCCTGCCAACACAAGGATGATCAAGGTTATAAATAATAGCGCCCACCAGCCCCAGGCCAGTGGCCACAAGCCGATGTCAGCACCTTGAGGGTTTTGGCTAAAGGATTCGGGTAATGAAACTGGCATGCCTTGCATAATTGAATGATACCTCAGGCTATTTTTTGCAAAGGATTCAGTTGCGTTTCCAGGGGAAGCCCTGCATTTATATCAATCACTCTGACGTGTGACTGTTGTAATTGCTTGTGTATGTTGTTCATCAGTTGCGCATGTATTTTCTGATAGTCCATCGCCTGGCTCTGTTCACCCAAAGTGATACTCTGCCTGGTTTTACCATCGGTGACAGCAACAGTTTGCGGAACTTTGACCGAGGGCAGCTGATGCTCAAACGGATCACTGATGCGATAAGCGATGACTTCACAATGACGAGACAGCTGCGATAAATGACGCTGAGCTGCATTGTCCAGGTGTAAAAAGTCACTGAGAATAAACACTGCGGCACCAGGTCTGGCCAAACGTCTTATACGGGCGCAAGCGTCACTAAAGGTTTGTGCCGGATTATCGGAAATCGCATTATTGTGCAGGTGTTTGATTCCGCTCAATAAAGATAAAACCGCTTTTTGCCGGGTCATAGGTTTAAATTCCCGGTGTTCTGACTCGTTAAACACCAGGCCGCCGATGCGGTCTCCGCGTTTGGATGCGCTCCAGGCGATCAGAGAAGCCAGATGTGCAGCTGTAACTGACTTGAACAGCAACTGCGTCCCAAAATGCATCGAATGGGAAAAATCCACCAGGATAAACACCGGGCGTTCTTTCTCTTCTCTGAATAATTTGGTGTGGGTTTTACCGGTACGCGCAGTAACCCGCCAGTCAATAGCACGGATATCATCACCGGGTTGATAATGTCTGGCTTCGTCAAACTCCATACCTCGACCTTTCATTTTGGTGAGGTAGCTACCAGCAAGCCGGGCCTGAACCGTTTTATAGGGATTCAAATTCATTAAACCGGTTTTACTGCGATAGTACAGCAGCTCTGCCATATCAACATTAACGCCGTCGGCGTGATGCACGCGCAACCAGTTATTGATATCAAACTGTGCCATTGTGTTATCTCCTATGGCACAGGTACCAATTCCAGGATCAGGTCCAGCACCTGATCAGCGGTAATGCCCTCGGCCTCAGCTTCATAGGACAACAAAATACGATGCCTTAAGGTATTGTGTACCATCGCCTGAATATCGTCCGGACCGACATAATCTCTGCCACTTAACCAGGCGTGGGCACGGGCGCATTTATCCAGCGCGATAGTGGCTCGTGGACTGGCTCCAAACTCTAACCAGCGCACTAATCTGTCGTCATACTTATGGCCCTGACGGGTGGCAATGATCAGCTCTACTAAATAGCGTTCCAGATTTTCATCCAGATGCAGCGACAACACTTCTTCACGGGCGTTAAAAATTTGTTCCTGAGTCAGCGGAGTAGGGGGCGTCACCTTTTGCTTTAAGGACTCTGAACGGGTAAGTCGTAGAATTTCCAATTCGGTCTCGGCACCTGTGTAATCCACATTAAGGTGCATCAGGAAGCGGTCTAATTGCGCTTCCGGAAGAGGATAAGTACCTTCCTGTTCAATGGGGTTTTGGGTCGCCATAACTAAAAACAATGATGACAGCGGATAGGTTTTGTTGCCCACCGTAATTTGTTGCTCTGCCATGGCTTCCAATAAAGCTGACTGCACTTTTGCCGGGGCGCGATTGATTTCGTCGGCTAATACCAGGTTGTGAAACAATGGCCCTTTTTGGAAAACAAACTCGCCGGTTTCAGGTCGATAAATATCCGTACCTGTCAAATCGGCTGGCAACAGATCTGGTGTGAACTGAACACGGTGAAAGTCACCCTCAATACCCTTAGCCAAAGCATTTACTGCTCTGGTCTTAGCCAGACCTGGAGGACCTTCTACCAGCAAATGTCCATCTGCTAACAGAGCAATTAAGATGTTTTTAGTAAATTCCGGTTGTCCGATAACCTGTGAATCTAAATAGGTTTTTAACGTTCTGAATTGTTCAGCTGCCATAGTTTTCTTAATTTTTTACTATTTTGAATGGGGTAGCGGAAATTCCGCAGATTTAATCTATTCTCAATGGACTGGAAAATATTACTATTTCCGTCAGCCAGTGCGCATAGATACCAAAAATAAGAGCGTGCAGTCTATATAAGGTTCCATCTGTGAAAAACAATGTTACAAACGATTCTGTATATGAATAAAGTTTGTTCAGACTGCTGAAATTGCACGGATATTACAGAATTTGCCACTTTAGATTGTAATTTCTAATCAAAAAGTTAAAATCACAAAAAATTAACAGGTCAGACCACTCAGAGGTGTAACATGTCCAAACAGCAATCTGTCACCACCAGAGACGGTGAACGCATTGCCATCGTCGCAGGTTTAAGAACTCCTTTCGCTAAAATGGCGACGTATTTTCACGGTATTCCTGCATTAGATTTAGGCAAAATGGTTGTCAATGAAATGCTGGTGCGCAATGACGTGAAACCAGAATGGGTTGATCAGGTGGTATACGGCCAGGTCGTTCAAATGCCAGAAGCGCCAAATATCGCCCGGGAAATTGTGTTGGGAACCGGAATGAACGTCAGCACAGACGCCTACAGTGTATCGCGTGCTTGTGCTACCAGTTTTCAGGCGGCAGTAAATGTTGCGGAATCCATGATGGCCGGAACAGTTGACGTAGGTATTGCCGGTGGTGCTGATTCAACATCTGTTTCACCCATTGGTGTTTCTAAAAAGTTAGCGCGTGCTTTGGTGGATGCGCAAAAAGCCAAAACCCTGGGGCAAAAATGGGCCATCTTTAAAAAGTTGGGCCTGAAAGACTTAATGCCGGTTCCACCCGCAGTCGCTGAATATTCGACGGGTCTGTCAATGGGACAAACCGCGGAGCAAATGGCTAAAACCCACCAAATCTCTCGTGAAGAACAGGACGCTTTAGCGCATCGTTCTCACAGCAATGCTGCTGCGAGTTGGAATGCGGGCAAACTGGATAGCGAAGTAATGACTGCCTGGGCGGAGCCATTCAAAGGCGCTCTGGAAAAAGACAACAACATTCGTTTTGATTCCAGCCTGGAAGGCTACAAGAAACTGCGTCCGGTATTCGACAAAAAATACGGCTCAGTTACCGCCGCTAATGCCACACCATTAACTGATGGTGCTTCCGCGGTGCTGATGATGACAGAGAGTAAAGCCAAAGCCTTGGGTTATAAGCCTTTGGGTTACATTAAAAGTTATGCTTTCTCTGCTATTGATGTCTGGGAAGACATGTTGATGGGGCCATCTTATGCAACGCCAATTGCTCTGGACAGAGCGGGTATGACGCTTAACGATCTGACCCTGATTGAAATGCACGAAGCGTTCGCAGCACAAACACTGGCTAACGTAAAAATGTTTGCCAGCGATAAATTTGCCAAAGAGAAATTAGGCCGTGACAAAGCGACGGGCGAAATCGATATGGATAAATTTAATGTCATGGGTAGCTCTATTGCTTATGGCCATCCTTTTGCTGCAACAGGCACACGTATGATCACGCAAATGCTGAATGAACTCAATCGCAGAGGCGGTGGTACCGGGTTGTTAACTGCCTGTGCCGCTGGCGGTTTGGGTGCAGCTATGATCGTAGAAACTGAATAATTAGCCGGGATTTGGAGAAGCAAATAATGACTGAACAAGTACAAAGCGCCTTCACATTAGAGAAGTTTGAAGACGGTATTGCCATCCTGACGATGGATGTACCCGGCGAAAGCATGAACACCCTGAAAGCTGAGTTTGGTGAGCAAATCAGCAAAATGCTGGATGACATCGAGAATGATCGCGATATCAAAGGGGTTGTTCTGGCCAGTGGTAAAAAATCATCTTTCGTCGCAGGTGCCGATATCACTATGTTGGCAGCCTGCAAAACCGCAGAAGAGGCGGAAGCCCTGTCAAAAGGTGGTCAACAGGTTTTCGAACGGATGGAAAACTTTCGGGTTCCGTTTGTAGCTGCTATTCACGGTCCTTGTCTGGGGGGCGGTCTGGAGCTGGCATTGGCCTGTCACTATCGGGTTTGTACAGATAGCACTAAAACCCAACTGGGTGTACCTGAAGTACAACTGGGTTTGCTGCCCGGAAGTGGTGGTACACAACGATTACCTGCCTTGATTGGTATTCAGCAAGCCATGAAAATGATGCTGACCGGTGCGCCGGCCCGTCCGAAGCAGGCCAAAAAGTATGGCATCGTTGATGACGTGGTACCTGAAAGTGTACTACTGGATGTGGCCCGTCAGTTCGCTTTGAAAGGCAAGCCGAATCGCAAGCCACCTGTGCTTAAAGGGGCTAATAAGTTTCTGGAGGGCACAACGCTTGGCCGTCAGATTTTGTTTAAGCAGGCGCGCAAGCAAACCTTGAGCAAAACCAAAGGTAATTACCCGGCGCCTGAGCATATCTTAGACATTTTGGAAGCCAGCGGCGGCAAAGCCACTAAACGCGGTTATGAACTGGAAGCTAAGTTCTTCGGTAAGCTGGTAATGACTCCGGAATCTGAGCAATTGCGTAATATCTTTTTCGCAACCACAGAAATGAAAAAAGAAACCGGCGTTGAAGGTGTTGAACCAGCTAAGCTGGATAAAGTGGGCGTGCTTGGTGGCGGCCTGATGGGCGGTGGTATCGCCTTTGTCACCGCTAGCAAAGCCAAATTACCGGTGCGTATCAAAGATGTGCGCGCGGAAGGCATTGCCAATGCCATGAAGTACAGCTACGACTTACTGAATAAAAAAGTAAAACGCAAATTTATGCGCAAGTCAGAAATGCAAAAGCAAATGGCGATGTTAACTGGCTCTCTTAATTACGAAGGCTTCAAAGACACCGATATTATCGTTGAAGCAGTATTTGAAGATGTAGGCCTGAAGCAACAGATGGTGAATGATGTTGAAACTCATTGCAAAGAGTCCACTATTTTTGCTTCGAACACCTCATCGATTCCAATTCGTCATATTGCCGAGAAAGCTGCTCGTCCTGAGCAGGTGATTGGTCTGCATTACTTTTCGCCGGTAGACAAAATGCCGTTAGCGGAAGTCATCGCGCACGAAAAAACTTCTGACGAAACCATTTCTACCACCGTGGATTTTGCCAAAAAACAAGGCAAAACCCCGATTGTTGTTAAAGATGGTGCAGGTTTCTATGTCAACCGCATACTCGCCCCTTATATGAATGAGGCGGCTAATGTATTGTTGGCGGGTGAACCCATCGAACATATTGATTCTGCATTAGTTAAGTTTGGCTTCCCGGTTGGTCCAATGAAGTTACTTGACGAAGTAGGCATTGATGTCGGTGCTAAAATTTCGCCAATCCTGGTGGCTGATTTAGGCGACCGTTTCAAGGCTCCGGATGCCTTTGACAAGTTGTTAGCAGACGACAGAAAAGGTAAGAAAAACGGCAGAGGTCTGTATAGCTACACGGGTAAGAAGCCTGGTAAAGAGGTGGATTCATCAGTTTATGATCTGTTAGGTATTGAAACCTCGAAGCGTATGAGTGCCGAACAGATTGCAGAGCGTTGTGTGCTATTAATGCTGAACGAAGCAGCGCTGTGTCTGGATGAAGGGGTAATTCGCAATCCAAGAGATGGTGATATAGGCACTATCTTCGGTATCGGATTCCCTCCGTTCCTGGGTGGACCTTTCCGTTACATGGACAGCCTTGGTATTGGTCACGTTGTGGCTCGCCTGGAGCATTATCAGGGACAATTTGGTGATAAATTCGCACCAGCTGAAATCCTGAAAACCATGGCAAAAGAAGGTAAGTCTTTTTATTAAAACTTTCCTTAAGCCGATTTAAAAACGCCCCTTTAATGGGGCGTTTTGCTTTTCTGTTTATCAGCGCGTGTAGCCCAGTATGGTTTCATCAAAATGCTGATACAGGGTGTCAATACTGCCCGTACACAGTGAAAACCATTCCTGAGTTGACATCAGATTTTGCGCCGGTAACAAACGTTCCTGAACGCATTGCAATATAGATGGAATTAACCCTGAGTGGTGTTTAAATTTAATGTCCTGGCTTTCGAGGTTATATACCCAAACTACCTCAAGATACTCGACTTCAGCGGGCGAATAAAAGGATTTAGGCAAGGTAAATTGGAGATGGCATGGTTGTTCTCACGTCGATACAATTTGACGCCGCATAAATGCTTTTAGGCCCCGCCCTTCGGGAGCTTCACAGCGCTTCCATTACAGTGTTGCACTTGTTTGAAAGGTAGCCGACATTCCTTCTCAAGTGCGCCTTGTACTGAAAGTGCTGTGATAGCTCTGAAGCAGGCATCTTGAGGTAGTTTGGGTATACACTGACTCATTGAGTTTTTGGCTTAAATAACTAAGCCGTATTTTGGCTACGCTTTCGCATTTTCCCGACGAGGTAACATTGGTACCAATTGCTCGCGTTTGGCCTAAATACTCGATAACGTTTAGCAGCTTTACGCCTGAATAGGCATTAGAGGAAACAGCAGTTTTGCCGTTTAGTATCCCGACGCTTGCCAATTCATCTTCCAGGCAGTACATCAATTGTTTGATTAGGGCGTTATGCTGCTTAAAATTTTCCTCTATGGTGGATTTGTGCCATTGTTTTACTATTCGCCTCCATAGCGTTAAGGTTGATAACCAATACAGACTGTTTTGTTCGGCATCACCGTAGTCTTTGATGGCGTTTTCTATTTGCTTGGCGATAACCTCAACTTCTTTGAGTACTTTAGAGCCTGTTGAACTTTGCTGTACGAAATTTGTTCTAAATAAAAGCGCTTTAATCGCGGAACAGTCTTGCAGGCCTAGTGGTTCTAAGTCAAAGGACTGCGACAAAGAGTAAAGCGCTTATATGACGAACCCTTCGGGCAGCGCCTGTGTGCAATTCATACCGCGTTGAATGCTTTTGATTTGGAACCACCAGACCTTCAAGCATTCGCCTTGTCTGAATTGCACACAGACTGCTGCAAAATTGTACCGCAAAGGTCAACACGCTTATGTGGACTCCCCCTTGTCAACATCAATAAAATTATCAAAGAATTAATGCTTGCTTATGTACGAGCTCTAATTGAGAAGCTACCTCAGGCTCACTGATATTTTCGCGAACTCGTTGTCAAATCTCTAAAGCGGGCTTTATGCACTTAGCGTGTTGCTGACTAACGAGGTGATTTTCATCTTTAATTTTGCATTTTTGATGTTGCGTAACTTAAATTTCTTTTGCCGTTAAAGTGGCAATAATTCTGCTTTGTATTCGGTGTGGTTTGCGAGCATGGAAAAGGCCGTTCTGATCGTTTTGTTGGCCAGTGCCACAGCCGCACATTTCTTTCCTCTTCGCGCGACCAACTCTTGTACCCACAGTTCTTTCTTCGTTTGCGCTTTGCGTCGGAGCATCTGATTGATGGCAGACATGGCACCTGTGATAAGCGAACTTCTGACCGACTTGTTCTTAACATATTTCCCTATCGTACCGAGCTTAATTTTTCCTCCGGAAGAGTGCTGAATAGGTGTAAGCCCGATACAAGCGGCTGCGTCACGGCCAGTTTTAAATTGCCCCATTTCACCACAACCCAGAGCATTATATAAGTTTATGGCATTGAGTGGGCCAACACCTTCCAGAGCCAACAGCCTTTTACATCCTTCTTCCTGCTGGACCGCTTTCTCAACGCATATCTCATATTGCTCAACAGATTCAATACTTAGCTGTAATTGCTGCCATCCTGTTTCCAGGGCTTTACGAAAGGAAGAGCTAAATTCATTCTCAGCATCTTCCAGTACCTCATCAATGACACCTTTAAGTCCTCCCTGACCGGGAGATACGCGGATATTGAATTCCAACAATAGAGCCGTGAGCTGATTCTGCATGGCGACTTTGTGCCTGGAAGCCAGCTCTTTTAGTCTGACCAGGGACTGAAGTTCCTGTTGTTGTTTAGACTTACCGTTAATGAATGACACATCAACAATTTGAGCAGCCTGCAAGATAGCCAGCGCATCATTCTTATCAGTTTTTTGATTTTGCCTTACATTGGCAACCAGTTTAGCTGAAATAATTCGTGCGTCATGCCCCAGCCGTATAGCTTCTTGTTTCCAGTAATTGGAGGTGCCACATGCTTCAAACACGATGGTCATGGGCTTAGACGTTGTGAGCCAGTGTCTAAAAGCCTTTGGTGACATAGCTTCGTTACTCTGCACCTTATTCTTTTTGCAGGTACAGACCTGAATTTCTTCTTTGGCTAAATCGACGCCTGCGCTAATATTATGCATATTGGACTCCTGAATATTTTTGTGTGGGAACTTAAATATTACCCGACTTATTGGGTCGGGGGAGTCCAATTATCTCTAGTATCACCGCTCAGGTAGGCGATTGATTTGCCTCTGTGAGTCTGGAAAAGCCACATCAACTGACGTAGTGTTTTTAACCGGTGTTTTATTGGTGCTTCAGCGTTAAGCGGCTTTCGCTGAAAAGCGCAAACTATGCCAATAACTGCAATTAGCAGCAGTAGAGTCAACCAGAAGTAGTACATGATGTGCTCCTTATCGCCGGGTTTATTGGGGAACTGTTTTATCGTTACTCAGTGACCAGACATGCTTTGCAATCTTGGCCGCTTGTTCCGCTGCCTCGCCATTTTGCCTTGCTGTTAAGGCGAGTTCTTCAATACTTTTTGACATTTCTGAGGTGGCGGTTTGCTGTTGTGAAGAGGCATCGGCGATATCCCGGATATCGCAGTTGATCTGTGAGGATTGCTGACTAATTTGTTGCAAAAGTGATTCAATATTACTGGCTTCTGAGACTGTGCTGTCGATGTTCTTAACCACCTCCAACATGTCTGAGTTCAATACTGAAGATTGCTTTTTGACCTGTTCGAGATGTTGGTTAATCTGACTGACCGATTCATTGGTTTTATTGGCAAGGTTTCTGACTTCATCTGCAACCACGGAAAAGCCGCGGCCGTATTCGCCAGCTCTGGCAGCCTCGATAGCCGCATTCAGGGCCAATAAATTAGTTTGATCAGAAACTTCACTGATCAAAACAGTGATTGAAGAGACGTTCATGGTTAGCTCTTCTAGTTTTTTAAGTTGACTAAATGCGTCTTTGGATAAGGCCGCCACTTGCTCCACATGACTTCTGACTTCTGATACCGACGTCGAACCATTTTGGCTAAGTGTATTCGTCTCCTGAACGCTATTGCGAATGTCTGATATGTTGCGACTGACTTCGGCAAGCGTATATTCAATCTCACTTATCCCCGCCGCCAGAGTATTCGTCGTTTGTGATTGCTGCAAAATACTGGTGGCGAGTTGCGCTGAGTTTTGCGTTAGTTCCTGCGCTGAGTAGGAAATTTCGGAAATAGAGTCATTCCTCAGCTCAAGGTTTCTTGTAAGGGACTTAAGCAAAGACGACAACTTGAGCTGAAATTGCAGATCGGAGCTAAAGTCCGGGTTGCTCTGGTTGTGAACCTGCACATGTTGCTGAACCAGATTTAACACGCTTTTTAACGCCGTCTTGCGCCAGTTCAACAATAGGTAAAGTCCGATTGATTGCAGTATCAGAAATGCAACTAGTAGCCAAACTGAGTTACTGATATAAAAACTGAGCAATACGAAGAGAGTAAAGCCAATAGCTACCGCTGGATACACCCGGTAGTTTGTATTGGAGCAAAGTTGTGCCGTCTCTGTAATTTGCATATCTGTGTCCTTTGCTCTGATTAATAACCTATGCATTCAATTTGAATGCCACATTAATCAAAGTAAGGAAACCGGTAGGCAAAGTTAAGTATGCGGATACCAGGTGTTTAAAAACAGCGGAAATAGCGCCCCTGTCTTTTCACCTAATTAGTGCAGTTGCACAATAAAACTACACTTGGCTATACAAAAGTACACTATTTGTATTGGTAAATATTGGTCAGAGGATGTTGGAAACCACCTGGCTGATGACCATGTTTACCCTGGCTGTGTAACAGGAATCGGTTGTCCTTTTTAATAAATTCCTGTTCAAACCAATGAGCGACTTCAGTTTTGCTGAGTTGCGCGATTTCGTGATTCAGGTGTAATTCATGCTCAAAATCCACCTGAGGTCGGCCAATTGCGCTCCAATAGCGTTGACATTTTTGCGGGAAATTAATGGTTTTTTGTGATATCTGACGTGCCAGGTTATTGCGGTACTTTAACCATTGCTGCTCATCTATTGCTGTCAACCATTGATGAAATTGTCCGAGTGCGTTGAGTGTTTCCATATATAACTCTTCAGCGCTCGCAGAAGGGGACTGAATAAACAATACTGTTCCGGGTTGCTCGTTAAATGGCATATAACCGGTGCCAACCTGGTAACCCAGTTGCTTTTTATTGCGCATCCAGTCGAAATAAAAGCCTGCCAAAATACTTTCCGTGAGCATCATCTGTGCTCGGGTTTTTAGTTGTTTGTCCGACGTTTGCAGGTACATAACAATTGCAGCATCTTCATGTGCGCAAGAAAACTGAAAACTGCGCTCTTGTATGTCACGCAGTAATACAACCGACGCCAGGTTATTTTGTTCAGGTGCGGTGGTGGACAAACACAATGAAGCAATAAAGCGCTCTAGTTCAGTTTCAGACCAATTGCCGTATAACAAGCTTTCAAGTTGATATTGGCTAAAGAGTTCACTGTGCTTAGTCTGAATATCCTCTAACGAGAGTTGCTCGACAATCTGCGCCAGATCTTCAGGCAGCCATGAAGCCTTTACAAAAATAGCCTGCAATACGCTAAATAGTCGGTTCAATGGCTTGTTGTGGATGCTGCTGTGTAAACTGTTCAGATAATCTTGTTTGTGTAAGGCAAAATCAGGACAGGGCTGGGGAGCGGCGCAAATTTTTTCGATTAGCTGCCTCACCAAATCCAGCTGTTTGTCGGCAAAACCACTGGTATGTAAGCCTATTCCGCGTTGATGAGCATAAAAGTGAAAATGTAACCCTGCCAGTTGCGCTTGGTAAAAACTGTTGTGCAGGCTGGATTCCAGAGCGCTGGCGTATAACTTGCGTTGTGCCACCTTATTGATATCGGGGTTTTGATGTGAACATCGCCAGGAAAAAAAGCATTCCCCTTTTAATCCCGACTCTATAGTGTCGACACCGTACCAGATGTTATGTAATGCATTGTTGGCCTTTTTTGGCAGGCTGTTAATCTGTTCTGTGGTCGGCTTTAATTCTGGAATAAACGGGTTCGGAGAGGGCAGGTGTAAAGCCTTACTGAACAACTCGGTTTGTTGTTTGCTGATTGCTTCGATTGTCAGTGGCTGATCCTGATAAGGGACCTTGTACCATTTACTGGTTTGGCTGGCCTTGTGTTGCTCAGAAATCGAAACAACCCGTAATCTTTCTGGACTAATATTGTCTAAAAACTGGTGTAATTGAGTCTTGTTAAGTTCCCCTAATAAGTAGTCTCCACACAGCACCTCTTTTTCATCGTAACGCTGCACATTAGAAGCCAGTTGTTGCACCAGATCCAGAATGTGCTGACCGGTTTGATGCTCAAAAGCAATGCGGTTCAGGCGGCTTTTTTCCTGATAATGGCGCTCAATATCATCACTCTGTTTTATCATTTGGCAATAATAAAACACACTGTGCAGAATGGTTTGAACGTTTTGCAAGCCCTTTTCAGTCAGCTCTATATAAAGATTAAAGTCAGCAAATCCCGTTCCTTTTAGCCCAGGTCCTGCCAATACCTGGGTTGCCCATTGTTGGGACTTCCACAGTCTCAGCAGGCTTCCCTGGCCTTCGTAGCCAAACAGGTGACTCACCAGGGTTTCAATATTACTGGCATTGGCCAGCTCGGCAGTCTGATTAAAAATGAGAATGAGTCTGTGGTGTGGCCTGGCCGTGTTGATCTGGATATGTCGACCAAGTTGTTCTTTTAAGTAAAGTGGAACTGTTGGCCGGCTGGATTGGCAAGGCGCATTTGCGCTGAATTTGCTTAACCGTTCAGAGATTGATGTTACCAGTGAACCCGGCGCAGGAGGCGTTACCACACATAAAGCCATATTGCCTGCGACAAAATGTTGCTCCCAATAGCTTCGTAACAGTTGTTGTAACTCCTCAACAGAAAAATGGGCGAAGGTGTCCTTGTTACCTACTGCAAATTGATGGAAAGGATGTTGTGGGTTACAGGTCTCTTTTTGAACTTCCATCACCCGGCGTTGCTCTTCGGTGACTTTATTGTGGAATTCTGCGTTAATCGCTTTGATTTCTTTTTCAATGCCAGCTTCGCTGAACAGCGGCTCTTGTAGCATATCAAAGAAAATATCCAGCGTTTCACTGAAGTATTTGTGGTGCACCTTAAAATAAAAGCTCGTAGATTCCGACGACGTCCAGGCGTTAATCTTCCCCTGATGGCTGTCCAGGGATTGAATTATATGGTTATCCTGCGGATAGTTAACACTTCCTGTAAACAGCACGTGTTCCAGCAGATGTGCCAAGCCAGGGCAATGACTGGGATCTGAGAAATTGCCCGAGGCCACGGTTAGTGCCAGAGCGCAAAATTCAGTTTGAGGATCCTGGACATGCAATATTTTAATGCCATTAGGGGCATTATGGAGACGGTAGAGATTGTTGTCTGTCGGGGCTTTAATCAAAGGTGTGAACCATAGTTACAAACTGTGTTGTTTTCTTATTGCTGTTAAATGTGGTTTGCCAGTGAATTAAAACAGACAAAGACAAACTTGCTCTAAAGCATAGCTACAAATTCATAGAATTACAGCGCTTTTTTGTTATCATGTGAGGATTAATGCACAAAAAAATCAATAATTTAGTTATGCAGTTATTCCTGATGCGGCACGGAGAGGCGGAACCTACTTTTCAAGACGATGCACAGCGCAGTTTGACAACTCAGGGGTTCATTGAAAGTCAAAAAGCCGGAGTTTGGTTAAAGGATAATATGCATGCCATAGATTATGCTTTGGTGAGTCCATTTAAGCGGGCGCAACAAACCTTCGAGATGGTTAAATCTATTGTCGATGTGGGTGATTTTGAAACCTGCCCGGATATAACGCCTTCCGGTAAAGCCGAACTGGTGCACGATTATGTGTATGCACTCGCGCAGGAAAAATCCATAGATTCGTTAATCATTGTCAGCCACATGCCATTAGTGAGCTATTTGCTGGATAGCTTTTGCGGCAAGTTACAGTCACTGATTTTTGCCACTGCTTCTGTGGCCTGTCTGGAATTTGATGTAGCTGAAAATCGAGCTATTTTAAAAGAGGTATACCTGCCCTGAGCTTGAAGCTGTGGGCAGATTTTCTGGTAAATTCGAAAAATTGGCGTATATTCAAAGAGAATTGCTAGCTCTGGTGCATTTTTAATAAAAAAGACTGGAGAAAATTGAACAACCAACCGATACAGTGATCGGGAGGATTGAGGAAATGTCAGGTAATAGTTTACCTGCGCAGTTACAGAAGGTATTGCAAAGCCATCTGGCGCAGAAAGATATTGCTTACGACGACGAGTTGCAGGGCATCATTAACAGATTGTCAGCCTTGAATGAATCTGTTGAAGAAGTCAAAAGCAAAATACTCGAAAATCGTAAAGCGAAACAAACCACATCTTAAAACAGAGGTTTGGGTATTAAGGTTGAATAACAATCTTAGACTCTTTACCTCTGTTGCATCTCACAAGCCGTAGTGGCTCAGGCATAAAGTGTCAGCGCTTAAAATCAGGTCCAACTTGAGTAGACGATCAAGCTTTAAAATCTCAAGTTTGTACACTGCCAGATTAGATTCAGCTCTTTGTTTTTAGAATGGTATTGTTCTGATGCAGATTAATGTACCCAGCTAATCTCACACTAATCGTTATTGCTTTCGTTTGGTGATATGTAAAACTCAGGCATTACTCTGATGGTTTTGATCTTGTTGTCTTCGATATCAACGATTTCTATCGGGTAACCGGCAAGGCGGAAACTCAGGTGAGATTGCGGGATTTCTTCGAGGTATTCGAGAATTAAACCGTTAAGGGTTTTGGGGCCATCGATAGGCAAGTTCCAATCCATTTCACGGTTGATATCACGAATGTTATTGCTGGCATCTACCAGATACGAACCGTCGGGTTGTAAACGGGCTTCGCGATCACTCTTTTCTTCGATAATACTGGTAGTAAAATCACCAACGATTTCTTCCAGTATATCTTCCAGAGTAACCAGCCCCTGAATATCGCCATACTCATCAACCACCAGACCTATGCGTTCTTTCGCCGACTGAAAATTGTAGAGTAGGGTGTGTAAGGGCGTTTTTTCCGGGGTAAAGTGAATTTCTCTTACTGCCCTGAGCAACGAGGCTTTGGAGAATTCATCTTTGGATAACAAGCGCAAAGCATCTCTGACGTGAATAAAACCCACAGCGTCGTCGATATTATCTCTGAACAGCAAAACTCTGGTGTGTTGTGCGTGGGTCAGCTGTTTTTGAATGATCTTCCAGTCGTTATTGATATCGATACCGAAGATATCGTTTCTGGGCACCATAATATCTTCAGCAGTAACCTTTTCCAGATCCAGAATTCCCATCAACATATCCTGGTGTTGCTTTGGGATCATGACACTGGATTCATGCACTACCGTGCGCAATTCTTCTTTACTGAGGGAATGATTTTCCACTTCATCGGGGTTAACCCGGAATATTTTGAGGATCCCGTTAGTAATATAATTGAGTGCGATAACCAACGGATAAAATATTTTGAGTAAGGGGGTCAATATCATGGAGCTGGGGAAGGCTATTCGCTCCGGGTAAAGGGCCGCCAGTGTTTTTGGGGTAACTTCTGCGAAAATGAGTAGTACCACGGTTAAACCGATGGTATTGATGGCAGACGCAGCCGCAAGGCCGTAGTCACTAAACCACCTAAGACACAGAATTGTAGCGACGGTAGATGCGCCGATATTGACCAAATTATTGCCGATTAAAATCAGTCCGATAAGTCTGTCTGGAGTATCCAGCAGGCGTTCGACGCGTTTTGCGCCTTTGTGCCCCTCACTGTTTAAGTGCTTCAGGCGATATCGGTTTATCGACATCATCCCGGTTTCAGAGCTAGAAAAATAGGCGGAAAGCACAATGAGTACGGCCAGAATAATTAGCAGCGTACTGGTTGATATATCGTCCAACTAGTCAGTCCTATGTAGTGTGACAGATGCAAATTTAGGTGTTAACGACAATGACTTCAAGAGGCAATTTAGCTTTTTTACCCAATCAAGACTTCTTTTACGACCCGACTGCCGAAATAAGCCAGGGTCAACAGGACAACGCCAACTACTGATAAACTGATAATGGTACTGTCTTTTAATCCTACGCGCTTATGCACCACAATCATACCTACATACATAAACCAGGCGACAGTGGTGAGGATGGTTTTATGTACCTGACGTTGCTCAAACATGTTTTCCAGAAAGAAGAAGCCACTGGCCAGAGACAGGGTAAGTAACCCTGTTCCCAACATAATTAAGCGAAACAGGTTTTGCTCTACTTCCATTAAAGGCGGCAAAGAAGAATGAATAATCACCGCATTTTTCTGCTTGAGACGACGATTGATAAAAGAGAGTTGTAGCGCATACAAAAAGGCAATAGACAAGCAACCATAAGCCAGCAACGCAAAGCTAATATGGGCCAGCAATGAAGGTCGTAATTCGATGTGCATGATCACCGAACCCGGGGTGAAACTGGCCACCAGTACTGCGATAGCAGAGAATCCGGTCACCAGAGGCAATAAAAATGTTTGCTGATTGCGCAAGGACAAAAGCCAGATTACTGCAGTGATTAACAGTGCTGTGATGGAGCCGACGTTAACGATACTCAAATTCTGGCCATCACCGGACAAAATGCTATTGAGCAGAATGAGCAGGTGTATAACTATTGCTCCCCCTGAGGTGATTATTGATAACTTTAACAAAGGTCCATCTTTGTGAAACCAACGGGTGGCTACCGACACGGTTGCAACCACATAAAGCAAAATACAAATGAGATTAAGAGCTAACAACATGTTCATTTATTGAGAAAATTCTTCCGCCAGTATAAATAACCCGAAGCGGATACACTAGTGTTTGCCGCAATTCCTTCAGATTAAAAATGCAAATCAATATTACCGGGTACTCATTCGTCGACGCAAAAGGTATAATCAGCAAAATTTTTTGTGAATATCTAAACAGGACACCAGCATGTTCGATAATTTGACCGAAAGACTTGGTCAGACGCTAAAAAATATCTCCGGTAAAGGCCGTTTAACGGAAGACAATATTAAAGACACTATGCGTGAGGTGCGCATGGCGTTACTGGAAGCTGATGTTGCTTTACCTGTCGTCAGAGAATTTGTTGCGAAGGTTAAGGAACAGGCACTGGGAGAAGAGGTGGGTAAGAGCCTTAATCCTGGCCAGGTGTTTATCAAAATTGTTCAGAAACAGCTTGAATCTGTTATGGGCGAAGCAAACGAGGCACTGAACCTCGCAGCAACTCCGCCAGCAGTGGTGTTGATGGCAGGCTTGCAGGGTGCTGGTAAAACCACCACCGTGGCCAAGTTAGCCAAGTTTATAATTGAGCGTGAAAAGAAGAAGGTACTAACCGTTAGCGCTGACGTTTATCGTCCTGCCGCCATCAAACAGTTGGAAACTCTGTCTGCGGAAGTAAATGCTGAGTTCTTCCCTTCTTCTGTCGAGCAAAAGCCGGCTGATATCGTGAATGCTGCAATGGCACATGCTAAAAAGTCATTTGTCGATGTGGTGTTGGTGGATACCGCTGGCCGACTGGCCGTAGATGCCGACATGATGCAGGAAATCAAAGATCTGCACGCAGCCATTAACCCGGTTGAAACCCTGTTTGTAGTTGATTCCATGACAGGTCAGGATGCTGCCAATACGGCCAAAGCCTTTGATGAAGCTTTGCCTTTAACGGGGGTGGTTTTAACTAAAACCGATGGTGACGCCCGTGGTGGTGCGGCTTTGTCGGTACGTCAAATCACCGGCAAACCCATCAAGTTCTTAGGTATTGGTGAAAAAACAGATGCGTTGGAGCCTTTCCATCCGGAACGTGTTGCCTCGCGTATTTTAGGTATGGGTGATGTGCTTTCTCTGATCGAAGAGGTGGAGCGCAAAGTCGACAAAGATAAAGCCGCCAAACTTGCCAAAAAGGTACAAAAAGGCAAAGGCTTTGACTTGCAGGACTTCAAAGAGCAATTGGAGCAAATGCGCAATATGGGTGGCATGATGTCACTGATGGACAAATTGCCCGGCATGGGAGGCATGACCGACAAGATCAAAGAGCAGGCGGGTGATAAGCAATTTACCCAAATGGAAGCCATTATCAACTCCATGACGCCCGGTGAGAGGCAACGTCCTGATATCATCAAGGGCTCTCGTAAAAAACGCATTGCAGCGGGTTCTGGCACACAAATTCAGGATGTAAACCGTTTGCTCAAGCAGTTTACCCAGATGCAAAAAATGATGAAGAAAATGTCTGGCGGCGGCATGAAGAAGATGATGCGAAATATGCAAGGCATGATGCCGCCCGGCGGTCCAGGTGGCATGTTCCCACCGAGATAATGTGTTATAGTTGCAATAAATTTTTACAGTTTATTTCAGGTAATTTATTTACTAATCTGAAGCTGTTGTTACTTTACTGATAATAAACTAAGTAGTTGAATGCTAATTAAGGATAAAAACATCATGGAAAACAAAGAGTTTAAGGGGCTTTTACTTGCCCTTGGAAGTATTGGGTTAGTGATTTGTTTATTTTTACTTATCATGGCGGCGCTATCGGTATTTAAAATCAGTAAGATGATTGTTTTGACCTGTTCTTTGATATCGCTGATTTTGTTTCATGAAGGGTTATCTTCTCAGATTCAAGCTCGCATCAAACGCCTTGCCAGATTCCATTGCAAAGATATCTGGCAATCTCTGCAGGCAAAACGCGCTTCCTGGTTGGCTGTTAAAGCCTAAGCTATGATTATTGCCGTTCGGGGCCTGATTGTGCTTCCGAACGGTTTACAGCACCGGATTTACATTCTATTCTTCGATAAAAAGCAGCCCTGTGAACTCTGACCCTGGCAAGGTTTTCCAATGTCTTTATCGTTGTCAAAACAGCACACACTTATATTTCGACGTTTTTCTCCTGAATACTGCAAACAACTTAGTAGTTGGTTTACAACACAACAGCAAATCCTGTTTTGGAGTGGTGATAAATTTGGCTCGCCAACAACATTGAGTGAATTCGCTACACAGTTGCGTCTGGTATCCATTCCGGCTTATGCCATTATTTCCCAGTCTGATAATAGCCTGCTGGCATTTGGACAACTGATGTCTGACAAAGAGCGATGTCATTTGGTACGACTGGCAGTAAATCCCGAACTGCGCGGCAAAGGTTACGGTAAGATGCTGTTAAACTGTTTGTTTCTGGAAGGGCAAAAGCACTATCAGCCCCGTTATTTTTCTCTGTTTGTTAATCAGGAAAATCACCACGCTATTAAACTCTACAGAAAAGTCGGTTTTTGTCCGACTCAGTACCCCGGAACCATGCCTAATGATTTCAGTTGGTATATGGAAAAGCGAGTTGTTTAGGGTTGCACGTTCTAAGAATCTTTAAAAATATTCCATGGAAATGACAAATTTGCAGGATAATTGCATAGCAGATTCAAATCCGGTTTTGCTGTTGTGTTTTTGACGCAGCGGTAATTTTAATTTTGTGAATTAACAGATAAAGAGTACAGAAATGGATCTAAGACACTGGTTAGTGATTTCCCTGACTACGTCCTTGTTCGCCTGTGGTGGCGGTGATGACAGTACGGAAGAGACTGTGGACAGCGTAACAATTTTAGTTTCCGCGGGAGCCACCGTTGATGAGCAAAGCGAAGTGGCGTTGAATGGGCGTACTACGTTAACTGAGGTAACCAGTTATAGCTGGGCGGTTAACGATGAGGACTATACGCTGTCTCATGAAGATACAACATTAGTGGCTGCCACATTAACTACGCCTGAAGTGAGAACCAGCAGCGAGCAAATCACACTGACTTTATCTGCAACTTCAGCAGAAGGGACAACGGTTAGCGACACATTCACTTTGACAGTAGCGCCAGTTAATGAAGCTCCGAGTGCTGAGGTTGATATTTCTCAGGATAGCCGCTTTGATGAAAACACTTATGGTGGTGGGCTGGCCGTTACTTTCACTGGCAGTGGTTCAGACGCCGATCCCATTGATGCCGACAATCCGATTTCTGGGTATGCCTGGCAACAGGTATCTGGTACTGTTGTCACCACCGGACTGGACTTAACAACCAGTAGTTTAACCATCACAACCCCAGCTTTAACCACATCTGAGACACTTAGTTTCGAGTTTACGGTAACGGATAACGAAGGCGGAACCACAACGGAAGCTTTTGACATTGTAGTGTTGGATGTAACTCAAACGCCTCCCATTGCCGAAGCGGGTAACGCCATCACAATCATGGAAGGGGAGCGCTTCTTATTATCTGGCTCTGCCACTTCACTGAGTGATGATGCTACGCCATTTTTATTTGAGTGGAGCAATAACTCCAGTGACCTCGCTGAATTTGCGGATGCATCGGACGAGACTACTTATGCAGATGCACCGGCGGTTACTGAAGACACTGATATCACTATTGATCTTCGGGTCGTAGATCAATTCAACAATGAAGATAATGATCAGGTGGTGGTTACTGTCAGAGAGATGCCTGCCACCTATGTTAACGATACCGGCGTTGTGGCAAATGTGTCTAATTCGGGGCTTATTAATGGTTCCAGCCACAGTTTTCCCGGGCAGGATGCCGATATAGGCCGTGATCGTATGCACGAATCCGACGTTCTGGAAAAGGCTGGCGCAGGTGATGAGGGATTTGATTTCACCAAACTGGATAGCTTTGGTGACGAAATCGATGCCTCTGAAACTGATTGGAGTTGTGTACGAGATAATGTCACCGGCTTAATTTGGGAGCTGAAAACCGATGATGGTGGGCTGCACGATGTAGACAACACCTATTCCTGGGTATTGAGTACCACCTCTACCGAAGCTCAAAATGACGGTGCCAGTTGTACCATCAGCAACTGTAATACTGCAGCTTTTGTGGCCGCAGTGAACGCTGAGGGCTTGTGTGGCTTCTACGATTGGCGTATGCCGACTCATAATGAGTTGATGTCTATTATGCACTTTGGTGAGTCGGGCGGTAATTTTGTAGATACGAACTATTTCCCATTCAATACTCCTGATGCAACCGTACCTACCTGGTATTGGACCAGCATTCAAAACGTCGATGGCGCCAGTGGTGATACCTTACAAAACAGCTGGGCCATCGATTTTAGCTCAGGTAATGACAACTTTTTATTGAAGTCTACAGAAAACTACGTTCGCCTGGTGCGGGCAGGTCGATAATAAGGAGATGAACATGAAACTAAAAACACTATTATTGTCTGCTTCGTTGATGATGGCTTGTACTGCACAAGCTCAAACCTGTACCAGTGGTGTTGGTGAAACAGCCCCCGAAACCAACTTCACTGATAACGAAGATGGCACGGTAACCGATAATACGACTGGTTTAATGTGGATGCGCTGCAGCCTGGGGCAAACCTGGGACCAGACCACTACCACCTGTACTGGTGATGCCACCGCCATGACCTGGCAGGAGGCGTTACAGGCAACCTACGGCTATGAGTATGCAGGTAACAATGACTGGCGTCTGCCAAATATTAAGCAACTGCTGAGTATCACTGAAAAATCCTGTGTGCGTCCTTCCATTAATGAAGATATTTTTCCGGAGACCACTTCGGACGATTACTGGACAAGCACCCCATCGTTAACCGATTACACTATGGCCTGGGTAGTGGCCTTTTTTAACAGCAGTAACTCGCTTAAAGAAAAGGATGCCTTTATCTACGTGCGGCCGGTCAGGGTTGCTGATTAAGAAAAAAGAAAAGGCCTGAAATCAGGCCTTTTTCGTTTTCTTACGAGAGCTTTTATTAAAGGGCTGATCACTGCTAAAACGGGTCAGCGCCTTGTTGGGTTTAGACCTGCCTTTGGCATGGGCTTTGTTGACCGACTTACGCTCATAATCTTTTTGCGCTCTGCCTTTTAGTTCACCTTTGCGCTCAGGCGGCACCAGGTGTTTCGGACCATTACCAATCAAATGAGCTTTACCCATTTTTTTCAGTGCTTCCCGTAACATAGGCCAGTTCGCTGGATCGTGATAGCGCAGGAAAGCCCGGTGCAAGCGGCGATGTCGTTCACCTTTGGCAATGCTGA
Source organism: Planctobacterium sp. AWH2_060 (assembly GCF_056158425.1). Taxonomy (NCBI): domain Bacteria; kingdom Pseudomonadati; phylum Pseudomonadota; class Gammaproteobacteria; order Alteromonadales; family Alteromonadaceae; genus Planctobacterium; species Planctobacterium sp. AWH2_060. The sequence goes on from NZ_JBSWTG010000001.1 coordinate 348,234, forward strand.
CATTCTCACTGTCACGCGTGATCTTGTGGATGGGGTTCTTCTCCGAGTGATACATAGTAGTGGCATTAGCCATTGGAGAAGGATAAAAGTTCTGCACCTGATCCAGTTTAAAGTTATTTTCTTTTAACCAGAGTGCCAGGTTCAGCATATCAATGTCCCTGGTGCCCGGATGTGCAGAGATAAAATAAGGGATCAGATATTGTTCTTTTCCGGCTTCTTTGGAGAATTTGTCAAACAGCTCCTTAAAGCGGTAATAGGTGCTCATGCCCGGTTTCATCATCTTACTTAACGGGCTTTCTTCTGTGTGCTCAGGAGCAATCTTTAAATAACCGCCCACGTGATGGGTAACTAACTCCCGCACGTAATTGGGATCTTCGATTGCCAGGTCATAACGCACACCAGAGGCAATCAGCACTTTTTTAACGCCTTTGACATCCCGTACCTTGCGATATAATTCCACAGTTGGCGTTTGGTCTGTGTCCATATGGCCGCAAATATCTGGCCAAACACACGACAAGCGGCGGCAGGTTTGTTCCGCTTTGGCACTTTTACAGCGCAGTTTATACATGTTGGCGGTGGGGCCACCTAAATCCGAAATTACCCCGGTAAAGCCGGGCACTTTGTCCCGGATCTGTTCTACTTCACGAACGATGGATTCTTCCGAGCGGCTCTGAATAATACGCCCTTCGTGCTCGGTAATGGAGCAGAAAGTACAGCCACCGAAACAGCCGCGCATGATATTAACCGAGGTTTTTATCATATCGTAGGCGGGGATCTTCTCTTTGCCATAGCTGGGGTGGGGGACACGGGCGTAGGGTAAATCAAACACGGCATCCATTTCTTCGGTTTCTAATGGATAAGCGGGCGGATTTATCCAGATACTTCTGTCACCATGTCGCTGCATCAAAGCGCGGGCGCAACCTGGGTTGGTTTCCTGGTGTAAAATTCGCGAGGTGTGGGCATAGTGGGTTTTCTCATCCCGCACCACTTCAAAAGCCGGCAATTTCACATAGGTTTTATCCCAGGGTTTGCGTCTTGTGGCTCTGGGATTGAAGGGTTGCACCGTGATGGGCTGAGCTGTATCCGTTTTGCTTTCAGCCTCTTTTTGGGTACTGCAATTTTCTTCCCATTCCTGATAAGGGCTGGGAATGGGGTCAATCTTGCCAATCTTATCGACACTGGTGGAATCCACTCCCAACCAGCCGGGCAGCGCTTGTTTGACAATAATGGCAGTGCCGCGCACGTCCTGCATTTCTTTAATGTCTTCGCCATTAGCAAGACGATGGGCTACTTCTAATAGTGGTCGCTCGGCATTACCAAACATCAGCATGTCGGCTTTGGAATCAAACAAAACTGAACGGCGCACTTTGTCAGACCAATAATCGTAGTGAGCAATACGACGTAAACTGGCTTCTATGCCACCGATGATAACTGGTTTTTTATAGGCCTCTTTACATCGCTGAGTATAAACAGTGACAGCCCGATCTGGGCGTTTGCCATGGACGTTGCCTGGCGTATAGGCGTCGTCATGGCGCAGTTTGCGATCGGCAGTGTAGTGATTGATCATGGAGTCCATGTTGCCAGCCGTTACCCCAAAAAATAGATTGGGTTCGCCCAGCGCCATAAAAGCCTTTTTGGAGGTCCAATCTGGCTGAGCAATAATACCGACCCGGAATCCCTGAGCTTCCAGGGTGCGGCCAATCACCGCCATGCCAAAACTGGGGTGATCCACATAGGCATCTCCTGTCACCAAAATGATATCGCAACTATCCCAACCCAACTGTTCCATTTCTTTGCGAGACATAGGTAAAAACGGCGCAGGATCAAAACATGCAGCCCAAAACTTTGGAAACGAAAACAGTCCCCGTTCAGCTTTCATTCGCTCAACGGGCTTTTTGACAACAGCCATACAAACTCACTTAATTAATAACTTTGTTAGTTTACCAAAATTTTCTCGCAGAATATCCAGCTTTATAGTTTATGCTGTACGGATTTTTTTAAGCTTGTGATTAATCACTCATTTTCAGGGAAGCTGCGCGTGAAAAAATTTGTCATTTTAATCCTGGTTTTAGTGGCTCTGCACTTCATCAGTCGATATAGCCTGGGGTTTTCAGTTTATCGGTTAGGCGACGCGATTGATGTTGCATCGAGTCTTGGGGCGAAACTGGCTTGCTCCGCGAAATATGTCTCCGGATTTGATGAACAGCAAATTGCAGATGATTTGGCGTCCTATTCGCCAGCCACTCGTTTGTTAGATATATATTATCAAGATGGGCAGCAACGAGTTACCGCCAATCTTTATGGCATGAGTGAGTATTCAGCCAGCTACAGGCCCGGATTGGGGTGTACTCTGGATGTTGGTAACACCGAACCGCTTAATAAGCTTGTCGCACCAGGCGTTACTCAAAAGACTCAAAGGGAGGAGATGATTTCTCTTGTGCCCGAATATCAACAGCTAAGCGAACAGATACTGGAATCCGATAATCAAAGCGGTTTGCAAACTCGTGCTCTAATAGTGGTTAAAGATGGGGGAGTTGTGGCTGAGGCTTATGCACCTGGTATCGATAGCCAAACACCGCTATTGGGCTGGTCTATGGCTAAAAGTGTGACCGCAATCATGTTGGGGCGCATGGCGAACATGGGCTTGCTGGACACAGAAGCGCCCACTGATTTTGCTTCCTGGCAGGGTGATGAACGCAAACAGATCACCCTGGAGCAACTGTTGCAAATGTCTTCCGGGCTAAAATTTGACGAAACTTATGCACCCGGCAGCGATTCCACTCGTATGTTGTTTACCGAACACAGTGCCTCAGACGTGGCACTAACGGCAGTGCCTGATAAGGTCCCCGGTACCTACTTTTCCTATTCTTCCGGAACCAGCAATATTTTAATGCGCTGGATGAGAGAGCAGCTTGGTAGTAATCAGGCGTTATTGAATTTTTTCTATCAGGAAATTGCACAGCCTCTGGGCCTCGCCAATACGGTTTTTGAAGTGGATCCATCCGGAGTGTTCGTAGGTAGTTCTTACTTGTTTGCCAGTGCCCGGGATTGGTCGCGCATGGGATTGTTAATGCTAAATCAGGGTTGGGCAAACGGTACCCGCTTATTATCAGAAAACTGGGTAACAGCGGCACAGACACCGGTTAGCACCGAAAACTATCAGCAATACGGTTACCATTTTTGGTTAAACCGTGGCGGTGACACCCTACGTTGGTCCGAGATCCCCGAGGATGCTTATATGATGATGGGCAACCGCAAACAGATTGTGATGATCATTCCTTCTGCAAATATGGTGATAGTGAGACTGGGCTGGACTTCGGGCAGCTATCCAACGGAAGAAAACTTTTCAAAGTTTGTCGGGCTTTAATTCCCCATGTTTTTCAATAATTAACTTGCAATTAAGCCCAAAATCCGTACAATTCGCGAGCCTTTTTTCCGGCATTTATCTGGCGTATGCCTTACATTTGTCTGTGGAAGGGTAAAGTTGACGTTAACGTTAGTAGCTTTTGCCTTGCGTTGATAAGGCAGAACTAATAACGATTTTGAGGCAATTATGGTAACTATTCGTTTACAACGTGGTGGCGCTAAAAAAGCCCCCTTTTATCAAGTAGTAGTGGCTGATAGCCGTATGAAGCGCGATGGTCGTTTCATCGAAAATATCGGTTTCTTCAACCCTACTGCACGTGGTCAGGAAGAAAGACTGCGCTTAGACCTGGACCGTGTTGAGCACTGGGTTGGTCAAGGCGCTGGTTTGTCAGACCGCGTATCTCGTTTGGTTAAAGACGCGCGTAAAGCGTCTGCTTAATCTGCGAATAAGTGTAGGGCGTTATGGCATCTGAAACAGTTACATTAGGCAAAGTTGGTGCACCTTACGGTGTGAAAGGTTGGTTTAAGGTAACTTCCTACACAGAAGAGTTAGACGGAATATTCGATTACTCACCCTGGTTGTTGTTACAGGGCGGAGAAGTAAAGGAATACACAGTGGAACACTGGAAGCACCATAACAAAAGTTTGGTGGCTAAATTGGTGGGTGTTGACGACAGAGACGCGGCGGAAGCTATTAAGAATCTGGAAATTAGCGTTGATCCTGCAGTGTTACCACAACTGGACGAAGACGAGTTTTATTGGCGTGAACTGATTGGCATGACCGTGGTGAATTCCAAAGGTTATGACTTTGGTAAAATTGAACAAATGTTCGAGACCGGCGCTAATGATGTGATGGTGGTGAAAGCCAACATTAAAGACGCATTCGGCCAAAAGCAACGCATGATCCCGTATCTCTATGAGCAAGTTGTTCTGGAAGTGGATCGTGAGGCAAGAAAAATCACAGTGGACTGGGACCCGGGTTTTTGATGAGTGAGCAACATTGGTTTGGATTCGTTACTTTGTTTCCAGACATGTTTGACACATTTCTAAATCAGGGCGTTATTGGAAGAGCTGTCAAAAAAGGGCTGATACACGCACAGTGTTTTAACCCCCGTGACTTTACGCATGATAAACATCGTACAGTTGATGACAGACCTTATGGTGGCGGTCCGGGTATGCTGATGATGGTTCAGCCATTAACAGATGCAATTAATGCTGCGCAAGCAGCGGCTGGAGGCGATGCCAGGGTAATTTACCTTTCGCCTCAGGGTAGTACATTAAATCAACCCAAAGTGAAGCAGTTAGTGCAGAGCAAAAAGTTGATTCTGGTAGCGGGTCGATACGAAGGTATTGACGAGCGTGTTATTCAGACCATGGTAGATGAAGAAATCTCGTTAGGTGACTTTGTCTTAAGCGGTGGTGAGATCCCGGCAATGGCCCTTGTGGACAGTGTCGCCAGACTCATTCCCGGGGTGCTAGGTCATGAGCTTTCGGCAGAATGTGATTCTTTTGAAGACGGTTTGCTGGATTGCCCTCACTACACCAGACCAGAAATCTTGAATGGCGAGCAGGTGCCGGCAGTATTACTCAGCGGTAATCATGAAAAGATAAGAACGTGGCGTCTGAAGCAGTCTCTTGGGAGAACATGGCAAAGACGTCCCGATATGTTTAAAAAACTGGCTCTGACTGAGGAGCAAGGCTCACTCCTTAAGGAGTACCAACAAGAAGTCTTGCAGCAAGATGACAGTTATTCCAGTAAGCGAGGAAAAGATGAGTAAAATCAGTCAAGATATCATCAAGCGCATCGAGCAAGAACAACTTAAATCTGATGTTCCTGAGTTCGGCCCGGGTGACACAGTTGTTGTTCAGGTACGCGTAAAAGAAGGTGATAAAGAGCGTCTTCAGGCTTATGAAGGTGTTGTAATTGCTAAGAGAAACCGTGGTTTACATTCTTCATTCACTGTTCGTAAGATCTCCAGCGGTGAAGGTGTTGAGCGTGTATTCCAAACTCACAGTAAGCAAGTTGATAGCATCGAAGTGAAACGCCGTGGTGCGGTTCGTCGTGCTAAGCTGTATTACTTACGTGGTCGTACTGGTAAAGCTGCTCGTATCAAAGAGAAGCTTAACTAAGCAAACTGTGAATTGGCAGAACCTAACATTTCTGCTTAAACAAATAATGTTATCGTCAACTTCGAAAAAGCCCGCAATTGCGGGCTTTTTTGTACCTGTTAATCGTATTTGCCGGGTTAAAAATATTTATTTACAACTTTTCCCTGAAATTGTTTAGTTTTCTTTCCACTTTTGGCATTCTAATGTTAATAAGGTGTTAATCATTTTAACCACTAAATGCAAGAGGGTTCATCGCATATCCCCGCGAGATACCCGAAGAACATGATAATAAACCTACCGACAATTCAATCTATTTGAACTTTCAGAGTTTAAAAATACACCTACCAATCTACTGGATAGATAGGTGCGGTAAGAATATATGCCCATGCAACTGTTTACATCTTCATTCTGTGTGATATAAGTTCCAGCGCAGTGTTTTAGCTGCCACATGAAACTGGTTGTCGAAAAATACACTCTTTTGCGACAGCGGTACAAAAATAACAAGGAAAAATCCATGACACACATGAAAAACGTCAAGCTTACATTGGCGGCGATTGCGGTTTCCTCTGCATTCTCTGCTACGAGCGTGCAAGCTCAGGAAAATGATAGTATTGAAAAAATCTCTGTTACCGGTTCCCACATCCGCCGTACCGATATGGAAGGTCCATCTCCGGTTGCCAGCATTGATGCTGCGCAAATTGCCAATACTGGTGTAACAGACTTAATTGGTTTATTCAGCAAGTTACCTATTTCTGGTCAGGGCACCTTCTCAACCCAAGGTAACAGTAGTGATGATACCGCCAACGGTGGTTCCAGTGTTTCATTGCGTGGTTTGGGCGCAGACTCCACTTTGATTCTGGTAAATGGTCGCCGCGTTTCCGTATCTCCGTTTGCTAAAGGTATTGATACAGCGTTCGTCGATATCAACAATATTCCGATTTCAGCCATTAAACGTGTCGATATTCTAAAAGACGGGGCGTCTGCAACCTATGGTTCTGATGCGATTGCCGGGGTAATCAACATTATCCTGAAAGATGACTTTGACGGCTTCGAAGTTTCTGCCAAGTACGGTGATACTGCCGACGGTGGTGGCGAAGAGCAAAACTTGAGCATTATCTATGGTACAGCCAGCGATAAAGCCAGCCATACCTTTATTCTCGATTATTTTGACCGTGAAGAGCTCATGTATTCGGATCGCAGTTACTCGCGCTCAGCAAATCAGTCTGCAATTAGTGGCGTTTCAGATGCGGTAGATTTTCGCAGCTCTGCAGGTATTCCAGGTACTATTGCATTGGCTTCTGATCCGACAGTTAGAATGCCTGATACCTTTGGTAATGACGTGTGTGCTCCAGAAGATATTATCGGTACACTATGTGGCTACGATTATGCGCCGCACATGACTTCTGTGCCGGATACCGAGCGTTTCAGCTTTAACTATATGGGTAAGTATGAGATTTCTGACACGGTAACCGCATTTGCCGAGCTTAATGGACAAAACTCAAAGTCCATCGTACGCGGTGCTGCCAGCCCAAGCTTTAATGAATTGTTCATGGCGGGTGATAACCCCAATCATCCGTTTGCTGACGATCCTTCCCATCCTTTTTATCAACAAGATTTAACCATGCGCCGTCGTACCGTGGATATCGGTAACCGTGAAAAACGCGTAGATACCGATTATTACCGTACGATTTTGGGCCTGGAAGGTGAATATGGTGACTGGACTTGGGAAGTTGCCTACAGCTACATCAAGAGTGAGTCTGTAGAGCGCGGTGTAGATGGTTTCCCTAACTCAATACGCATTCAGGATGCTATCGATTCCGGTCTGTGGAATCCGTTTGAGCCTTCTTCCAACTCTCAGGAAGCCCTGGATTATATTGAAACCAATACAACCCGTGTTGGTAAATCTACCAATAAGTCTATAGATGGTGTGATGTCAGGCCCAATTGCTCAGCTTTATGGCAATGATGTGATGCTGGCCGTGGGTGTTGAGTATCGCGAAGAGTCTATCTCTGATAATCCAGACGAGCAATTCTTACGTGGCGAAGTGTTTGGTACAGAAGCCACTCAGGCAAACGGTGATCGCGATAGCACCTCAGTGTTTGCTGAAGTTGCCTTACCATTCAGTGATAACTTCGAAGCACAGATTGCGGTGCGTCACGAAGATTATAGTGACTTCGGTACCACCACCGATCCAAAACTATCCTTTTTGTGGTCGCCTACAGAGCAGTTGTCGGTTCGTGGCTCATGGGGCACCGCTTTCCGCGCGCCTTCTTTGCATCAGTTAGGCTTGGGCCGCACAGATGAGTCTCCGAATCTGGTAGATACTATCCGTTGTAATGCTGTTGGTCTGGATTGTGATCCTAAAGAATATACCGCGGTATTTGAAGGTAACCCGGATCTGGGACCAGAAGAATCCACCAGTTATAACCTGGGTCTGATCTATGAAGTGACAGAAGATCTGAGCTTTTCACTGGATTACTACAACTACGATATCGAGAATATTATTGATTCAGATACGCAGTTTGTATTCTCTAACTTTGGCGATGATCCGAATGTTGTAACCCGACTACCTACCGCTGATCCGAACGATCCAGGTGAAGTGGTACAAATTTTTGATTCTTTCCAGAATATCGGTGATCTGGAAACCAGTGGTTTGGACCTGGATGTACAATACACCTTATCGTCATCTATGGGTGATTTCCGTTTTGGTTATGTCATGAACTACGTCTTAAACTACGAAGAACTGCGTCCGGATGCCGACGGCGGCAAGCGTGTTGCATTATCTGAAGGTGAGTTTGAGCAACCTGAAATTCGCTGGACCACCTCTATGGATTGGTCGAAAGACGATTGGTCTACTGCAGTAGCAATTAACTACATCGGTGAGTTTGATGGCGATAAAGATTCAGGCTTTGGTGATAAAACCGTTGATTCTATGACTACTGTTGATCTGACGGTTAACTATCTGGGTGTGGATAATGCGGTATTTACTCTGGGTAGCACCAACCTGTTCAATGAAGAACCTCCATTCAGTCACCATGACTTCTTTGGTTTTGTGAATACCATTCACAGCAGCCAGGGACGTTTCGTGTATCTGAAAGGCTCTTACAAGTTTTAATTAACTTAAAATAAGTAAACAAGTTAAGCCCTGACTATTGCAGTCGGGGCTTTTTTTGTTGAAGCAGGGCAGAATGTTAGCTACGCTTTTTAGCGACAACTTAAAAGATGGAAAAAATATGTCATTACAAGAAACTTTTGAGCAGGCCAGTGTTGCATCTAAGCAGTTACCCCAGCGCCCGAGCGACGAAGATATGCTGAAAATTTATTCCCTTTACAAACAAGCCACAGTAGGGGACGTCACCGGAGACAGGCCGGGAATTTTCGATTTTGTGGCAGGCGCCAAATACGACGCCTGGGCCGAACAAAAAGGCAAATCCTCTGAAGAGGCTATGCAGGAATATGTGGACCTGATCAACAAACTCAAAGGTTGAGTATTTTTAAATTGTCTCAGACAAGCGTTAAGAAGCTTGTCTGAGCAAGTCTCTTAGAATAGATATCAGGCTAGGTATTCTGCCAGATGCCCCAGTTCCTGTAACCAGCCCTGAATATTCATCTTTCTGTGCTGCTGTTGTTTAAACCCCGACTCAATCAGCACTAAATGGGTTTTGCCACTGACTGTCGGCTTTAAGGTCCATTCCACCAGGGTGGCGCCAGAGGCCTCGAAGGGCACATCCGGATCGTTCATCCACATGTAGGCAAAATAGTTTTCAGGATTAACTGACACTACTTTCATGGCGTATTTACCTTCACACATGGTTTTCCATTCAAAATAACCTTCTGCCCCTTCATTGAGTTCAAATACCGCATTGTCACCAAACCATTGTGCAATATGTTGTGGCTGTGTTATGGCCTGCCAGACTTTTTCTACTGGCTGAGCAAAGGTCATTTCGCGTTTAATAAAATCAATGTTACTCATGCTTTATCCTCTTTGTTCAAATGATGTTTGAGATTCTGTAGTTTTTCATCCCACTGTTTCGCGATGGGCTCCAGCCATTGCCAGGCATCGCTAAAGGCGTATTGCTTCAGAAAGTGACGTTTTTCTTTTCCCTGAAATTCAGCGGCGACTGCGCCAGTTTTTATCAGAGTATTCAGATGCTTGGTGATCGCCTGGCGCGAAATACCGCTGTTTTGCGTCAATTCCTTGATTGACAAGCCGTGCTTTGCGGCCTGATAACTGCTGAGTTGTTCAATAATTTTCCGACGAGTGGGGTCGGCCATAGCCTGAAAAATATCCATAACAATGACAGAAAATTTAGAATAATTGTTTTATATGCAACCAAAAGGTTGCATGTCAAGCTTGCTAAGCCCTATTTTTGCCATTTATTACGAGGTCAGGTTTTCACTCTTGGCTGGATTGTGCCAAAATCCACTGCGGACTTAATAATTAAAACAGGAAAAAATATGTCTGACTCTACCTGGGTTACACGAGCGCTGGATAAGGTCGAGCGCGTCGGTAATAAACTCCCGGATCCCGCCGTTATCTTTTTAATCAGTCTGATGATTGTATGGGCGTTATCAGCGCTGTTGTCTGGCGTGCAGTTTGATGCCATCGATCCCCGAACCGGTGAAGCTGTGGTGGTCAATAACCTGCTTACGGGGGCATCACTTGCCGATTTTCTGTCGCGGATGGTGACTATTTTTACTGGTTTCGCGCCTTTAGGTGTGGTGCTGGTAGCGATGCTCGGTGTCGGCGTTGCAGAACATTCAGGCTATATCAACGCTGGCCTGAAACGGATGTTGGACTCAACGCCAAAAATGTTGCTGACGCCTTCGGTCATACTTATAGCGATAGTCAGCCATACTGCCACTGATGCCGGTTATGTATTGGTAATTCCGCTGGCGGGCGTGATCTTTTACGCTATGGGCCGCCATCCTCTAGCTGGTATTGCTGCGGCCTTTGCCGGGGTTAGCGGTGGCTTTAGTGCAAACTTTATCCCTTCAGCCATTGATCCTTTGTTACAGAGCTTTACCCAAAGTGCGGCACATATCATTGATCCCAGTGTTCAGGTTAACCCGCTAAACAATTGGTTTTTTAACTCGGCAAGTAGCTTGTTAATTATCGGTATCGGTTGGTACCTGACTGATAAAGTGATTGAACCTCGTCTGAAAAACACACCGGTTGATGGCGATCCCAATGACATCCCTAAATTTGAAGACTTAAACCCAAGACAGGGTAAAGCCCTTAGAATCGCCACTATTACTATGTTGGCTGGAGTTGGCTTATTAGTGGCTATTTTGTGGCCAGAAGATTCACCTATGCGTGCCCCAGATGGACAGCTAACCTCATTCGCAGCACCAGTTATGCGCTCCATTGTGCCTCTTATATTCTTATTGTTTGTCATCCCAGGTGTTGTTTATGGCTATCTGGCGGGCACTTTTAAAACCACCAAAGATGTGATTGGTGCCATGTCTAAAGCCATGGGCAGCATGTCTTATTATGTGGTTATGGCGTTCTTCTGTGCTTTGTTCATTGATGCCTTTGGCAAATCCAATTTAGGCGCCTTGCTGGCAATAGAAGGAGCTCAATTCTTAAAAGCGATGAACTTGCCGAGTATGGTGACTATTGTTGGGTTGATATTCCTGACTGCGTTTGTGAATTTATTCGTTGGTTCGTCATCAGCAAAATGGGCTTTATTAGGACCAATTTTTGTACCTATGCTGATGCAACTGAATATCTCTCCGGATTTAACACAAGCGGCTTATCGACTGGGTGATTCCTCCTCAAATATCATTACCCCGTTAATGCCTTACTTCCCTCTGGTGGTGGTTTATTGCCAGCGCTACGTTAAAGGAACCGGAATAGGTACGCTGTTGTCATTGATGTTACCGTTTTCAGTGACTATTATCTGTATCTGGACGGTGTTTTTGTTAGTTTATTGGGGACTGGGTTTCCCATTAGGTTTGCAATCCAGCTACATCTATCCTGCACCTTAATCGGTTGAACCAAAGGTGGAGGGAATCACCTTAGTGAATTAACCGGAGCATTATGCTAAAACGCATTCTTTTACAAAGCTTATTTTGGTGGGCTGTGTTTCTCGCTCCGGTTGGTGCTACTTCGCAAGATGACGGTGAACCGCTTGATGAGCTGATGGAATTGTCATTCGATGAATTGTTTGACCTTGAAATCAGTATCGCCAGTATCGAGCCTCGCAATATTAATGACGCGCCTTCCACCGTCAGTGTTTTTACCCGCAATCAAATCGCCAATCTCGGCTTTCAGAATGTTTACCAAATACTGAATCTGGTGCCGGGCTTTCAGGTTACACGTGGTGACTGGGTTGGCGCGGTGCCAAAAGAGCATGCCAGGGGCGTGTATCTGGATAATGGTTACGTATTGTTCTTGCTGGATGGACAAAGAGTTAATGAGCTTTCTTTTGGTAAGGCCTCTGTCTATTTGCCTTTTATGGCATTGGATCTGGTAGAGCGAATTGAGGTTATTCGTGGACCAGGTTCGGCTATTTATGGCAGCAATGCTTTTATGGGAGTAGTGAATGTTATTACTCGCCAAAAAGACAATTGGGTTCATGCCGCAGTTGGTCAGGACAACGCCACAAAATTCAACGCTGGCGCGAACTGGCAGTACAATGATATTTCTCTGAGCTTACTGGCAGATATTCGACAGCGAGACGGTAATGATTATGCTGTTCTTTCAGATTCTTTGTATCAGGATCCATCCGACCATCAGTTTCTCAGTGCGGCACTGCATTATAAATCCTTTCTGGCGCGGGTAAGGTGGAATCGTTCAGAGCTGGAAGACTTTATTAATCTGGGTGGTGTGCACCCGGATAACTTTCACTATTCTGAAAATATCGCCTGGTCAATGTCCTACCAGCATAGTTTGAATGAGCAAACGCAATTCACCTTAAAAGCGCAATATACCGAGCATGAAATTGAGTCAGCCGGTAAAGTACTGGATGCTGATGCGGTTGATTTCATTGAACAAGACTTTTTAACCGGGCCATTCTGGATAACCGACGATCTGGAACTCTCTCTGGATCTGACTCACGTTTTTTCTGATGAATCTCTATTGAATGTTGGCTTGGTGTCCCGTCGTGCGAGGCAAACTCAGGCGGGCACAGTGACTAACTATCTGGATTTTGATAGCAATGAGTTAACCTTAGCGCCTGAGTTTTTCTTGGGTGTACCTCAGTCGTTTGCTACCCAGGGAGTTAATGCGGTATCACCGCTTATTTCCAAACAGAATACCCGGAGCTGGTATGTTCAATACAGTCGCCAACTCAGCGATAGCATTGATTTTTATATCGGTGGTCGTTATGACGATGTAGCTGATATAGACGCCAAGTACTCTCCCAGAGTTGCCTTTAAATATCAGCTGGATAATAAAAACAGCGTTAAATTGCAATACGGTGAAGCTTTCAGAACACCAGTAACCAATGAACTTTATTCTGAGGATTTGGTGACTATCGGCAATCCGGATCTCAAACCGGAAGAAATCAAGACATTGGAATTATTGTGGCAGCGTCAATCAGAGCGAAACCGAACGGAATTAGTGCTGTTTAACAATGATCTCGATGCCTTTGTTAATAAAGTGGAATTGAACACCACGCTGGGGCAATCTACTTTTCAGAATGTCATTAAAAAATCGATCTCCGGCGCGGAACTGGCTCATAAATCCAAATTTTCCGATTCGCTGGAGTGGTATTTCAATTTTACCAGTCTTTTTGATCAACCTATAAACCCAGGTTATCGCCGTTTCGCCAGTGGTGGTGTGGTATGGCAGCAGGGGCAAACACGAATAAGCTCTGAACTGATTTGGCGCGAAGCTATAGACGTCGACAATGAATTTCAGCATGGCAGTTATAGCTTATGGAATCTTAAGTATCATTATCAGATCACCCCTAATTGGTCTGCTTTATTTACCGCCAGCAATCTGTTTGATAAAGCCTATTGGGTTTATGAACCCCGCCTGGCGAATAATGCTATGCCAGGTTATGGACGGGAGTCCTGGTTGGGAGTGACCTATGCGTTTTGAACAGGAGTTACTGTTTGATGCGCTCTCTCTGATTTTATCTGACGGCAAACCTCTCAAAGAATTTGAGCTACTGCAAAAATTACAGAATCCACCCTGGGAACTATTTGAGCGCAATGCACTAAGCTCTGAGCTGCGATTATTCCAGACCCATTTTGCTTTGTTTCACTGCCTTTATCAGTTGCAAGAGCTGTGGTTAGCTGAAGGAAAAGGCTATCTTAAAATTACTGCATTGCATATTCAGTTGATACCAGGTGACGGCAATGGGCTGATAGATGAAGCTGAGCATAAGATAAAAGCCTATTACAATGACTGGAGACACTTTTCACGTACCACAGAGCAGGATGTCGAAGCTCTGCTGAATAGCTTCTGGAGTTCTTTTGGTAACAGTAAACAGTGGCTCATCCCGGAAAATGATGAAGTAGCAAAAGCTTTTGGCTTTTTTACCCTACCTGAAGATGCAAACTGGTCTGTGGTAAAGCGCTGCTACCTGAAGTTTCAGTTGGACAATCACCCCGACAGAGGGGGAGATAGTGCGCTTTGTCAGCAAGGGGCGGTATATTTCGATATCTTAAAACGCTTCTATAAATCTGCTGCGTAATGGGCTTTAGTGGTCAATTTTAAAGATTAAATCGAATTCTTGCATTTTTTACTTGTCCTTTAGATATTCAAATGTTAAAAAGTCAATATATAGTGCCAAATAATTAAATCTTGTCTGTAACGAATTAATTACAATATGTCTTCAGTAAACGCACACAATCAATTTCTGCTCAATAACCGCCTCGGTTATTACCGCACCTATTTCTTTTATTATTGCTAATACCCAATTAGCTCCTCCTACTTTTTTACTCTTTTTACACATTAACAATCAGGTACAAACATGCATAAGGATTCTATCGATAACGTCCACGTCTCAGCCGAAGATGTGCTTGTTACTCCGGAACAATTACAACAGCAAATGCCAGTCAGTGAGCGGGCATTAGCTAAAATTGGTGAAGCGCGCCAGATCATTAGCGACATCATTCACCGCAAAGATCATCGCCTCTTGGTGATTTGTGGCCCTTGCTCCATTCACGATGTTGAAGCGGCCAAAGAGTATGCGCTGAAACTTAAGCGAGTGCAGGAATCCTGCATGGACAGCTTGTATGTGGTAATGCGAGTGTATTTTGAGAAACCGCGCACCACTGTAGGCTGGAAAGGTCTGATCAACGATCCGCACATCGACGATAGTTTTGATATTGATACCGGCTTGCGTAAAGCAAGGGAACTATTGATTTGGTTAGCCGAGCACGAAATTCCGGTGGCCACCGAAGCTCTGGATCCAATCAGTCCTCAGTACCTGGCGGAACTCTTTAGTTGGGTGGCGATTGGTGCCCGTACTTCTGAATCTCAGACTCACCGCGAAATGGCCAGTGGTTTATCTATGCCGGTGGGTTTTAAAAATGGTACCGATGGCAGTCTGGACATTGCTATCAACGCACTGCGCTCAGCGGCTTCACCTCACAGCTTCATGGGTATTAACAAACAAGGACAAGTGGCTATGATCCGCACTCAGGGCAATCCGGATGGTCATGTCATTCTGCGCGGTGGCAAACAGCCCAATTATGATTCTGTGTGTGTCGCTGATTGTGAAGAGCAGTTATTAAAAGCCGGACTAACGGCAGGCCTGGTAGTAGATTGTAGCCATGCCAATTCAGGTAAAGACTACCGTCGTCAGCCGCCGGTGGCGCAAAACGTGGCTAATCAGATTCTGGAAGGTAATGAATCCATTATAGGCATCATGTTGGAAAGTCATTTGAAAGCCGGAAATCAAAGCAGTTCAGGTAAACGTAAAGAGGAATTGGAATATGGTTTATCGATTACTGACGGCTGCATTGACTGGGAAAGCACCGAAAAATTACTCAGAGATATCCGTGATAAGCTGATTACTGTGCTACCGTTACGCTTAAACAAAATGAGTAAAGCCAGCTAGGAACCTAAGCATGACACGCGATGCGGATAAAATTGATAGTTCAGGACAGGAGTCGCCTTTGGACTTGGGCGAATTGCGGCAAAAGATTGATGCACTAGACAGTGAATTGGTGCAAATACTGGCGAAACGCTCTGCATTGACTCGTCAGGTGGGTGAATTTAAAAGTAAAACTGGATTGCCCATCTATGTGCCAAGTCGCGAAGCGCAATTGCTGGAATCCAGAAAAGCGCAGGCAAAAGAAGTGGGCCTATCCGAAAGCCTGATAGAAGATGTGTTGCGCCGTGTCATGCGCGAGTCTTATCAGACTCAGAACAAGCAATATCTGTGTGCCTGTCCGGAGCTGCAAAATATCGTCATCATCGGTGGGCGAGGGGCGCTGGGCTCTAAGTTTGTGACTATGTTCGAACGCAGCGGCTATCAGGTTGATGTGATTGACAAAGACGGCTGGGATAAAGCGGAAAGCCTGTTCGCCACCGCGGGACTGGTTATTGTGGCAGTTCCTATACGCAAAACGGAAGAGGTGATCCGTTCTTTAAATAAGCTTCCCGATGATTGTATTTTGGCAGATATCACCAGTGTTAAAAGCGGACCGGTAAAAGCCATGCTGGAAACCCACTCTGGCCCAGTTGTGGGCTTACACCCAATGTTTGGCCCGGATGTACCTGGTCTGGTCAAACAGGTTGTCGTGGTGTCTCATGGAAGAAACCCAGAACAATACGAGTGGTTGTTGGAGCAGTTCCGCATCTGGGGAGCCGCACTGATCGAAAGTGAGCCGCAAAAACACGATGAAGCCATGGCATTTATTCAGGTCATGCGCCACTTCAGCAGTTTCGTTTATGGTGCTCACCTGGCTGCAGAAAATCCCTGTCTGACCGAGTTATTAAAACTCAGTTCACCAATTTATCGTCTGGAACTGGCCATGGTAGGCAGGTTATTCGCTCAGGATTCTGTGCTGTATGGCGACATAATTTTCAGTAGCGACACCGGCAAGGCACTGTTAAAACGCTTTCACGGACGCTTTGATGAAGCCATGGCTTTATTGGAATCCGGTGATAAACAACAATTCGTCAATCAGTTTAATGAGATTGCAGAATGGTTCGGTGATTACGCCAGCCAATGCCTCGCCGACAGTAAAAAATTGCTGTTAAAGGCCGATGATGATCGCACCTTGGAAACGGGCGTTTAGCACGTTAACACCATTGCTTCTGGTAATCTGAAAACCGCCTGAATGGCGGTTTTTTGTTGGGGTTGTGCGCGGTATTATCCATATGAATGGTCGGATCTACGATCCAACCTTAGGTAGGTTCTTGCAGGCTGATCCGTTTATTCAGGCACCGTCTAATTCGCAGTTGAACTTTAAACATGGACATCCACTTTAAATTTAGAGTAGACACCATCTTTTGAAACCAAGCTTGCTCCGGCGGGTTGCATTCAAGGGCAAATAATTGAGTGATGGGACTGGCTTTAACTTTTTGTTTTCAACAGTTGAAGGTGAAGCGAGACAATTGCCTAGAGTTTGTTGGCGTGTAAAGAATAATACACCCAACGTAAGGTTGAGTTATTAAATTCTCAATAGGGTAAGATGGCTGTCCATGTAAGTTGTCCATGTGAGTTGTCCATGTGAGTTGTCCATGTGAGTTTGCCAAACAATGTTGCTGCATTTGTTAATAGATTCGCTCAAGCTTGTTTTTACAAAAAACAAAAAGAAACAAAAAGGACATCCACCCTAAAAAACAAAAAGGACATCCACCTTAATATTGGCGTAATCCAGTATTCGTGATTTTGTTTGATGTTTACTGCGTGTTTCCCTGAGCAGCTAGAATATAGATTTCTGAGCCAGATTTTGTCCCAGAACAAGGGAATTTAGAACGATGGAAGTGCAAAAGAGTCGGGAGCAGGCACAAAAGAACCTTACCTGGTGGTAATGCTACTAAAAAATGATTTCAGGGAGGGGATTGTCAGCCAAATAATCGAATGGCGGCGTTTTTATCCCTGAGTCGTTTTAGCTTGTGTCGATGTCGATAGGCTTCAAGATAAGATTCACCGCCAGCGGCGTGATGAAAGCAGACTTCAAATTGAGTGGTGAGTTCCTGCCATTGTTCAGGTTTGAGGTTGAGGCGTTCCAATATTGCGGGTGTTGATTCTTCAATGGAGCCGCGTTTATTGGGTAAGATAGCTCTGCCCGTGATATCAACCAGCTCCAGGTAATCGGATAAGTGAAAGGGCAAGCCATGAGGCATGTCCTCTTTGATATTGCCAGCAAAAGGTGTCAGATATTTAGGTGTTTTTCCTGCTTTGGCGGCATTGATGCGATATTGAATGCTGGTGTGGTCGGATTCTTCTGGTGTTTCAGCCATTTTGGCTCTGATGGGGTTTAAATCTACATAGGCCATGCAGGCTGCAAGCGCGGCTTCATCTAAAAGTGCCTGGGACTTAAATCGACCTTCCCAGAAACGACCTGTGCACTTATCCTCCTTATTGGCTTCTCTTGCTATGTATTCATTCAGGTAGCGCATAAACCAGCTGATATCCGTCAGCCGCTGCCGCCATATATCTGCGGTTTCTTCAACGGTGAACAGCTGAGATTCATGCATTTGCATTCGTTGTTCCGGATTCAAATACTGGTGACTCAGTAACGTACCGTGACTAAACTAAACAGGACATCCACCTTAATATTGGCGTAATCCAGTATTCGTGATTTTGTTTGATGTTTACTGCGTGTTTCCCTGAGCAGCTAGAATATAGATTTCTGAGCCAGATTTTGTCCCAGAACAAGGGAATTTAGAACGATGGAAGTGCAAAAGAGTCGGGAGCAGGCACAAAAGAACCTTACCTGGTGGTAATGCTACTAAAAAATGGATTTTCGGAAAGGGGATTGTCAGCCAAATAATCGAATGGCGGCGTTTTTATCCCTGAGTCGTTTTAGCTTGTGTCGATGTCGATAGGCTTCAAGATAAGATTCACCGCCAGCGGCGTGATGAAAGCAGACTTCAAATTGAGTGGTGAGTTCCTGCCATTGTTCAGGTTTGAGGTTGAGGCGTTCCAATATTGCGGGTGTTGATTCTTCTATGGAGCCGCGTTTATTGGGTAAGATAGCTCTGCCCGTGATATCAACCAGCTCCAGGTAATCGGATAAGTGAAAGGGCAAGCCATGAGGCATGTCCTCTTTGATATTGCCAGCAAAAGGTGTCAGATATTTAGGTGTTTTTCCTGCTTTGGAGGCATTGATGCGATATTGAATGCTGGTGTGGTCGGATTCTTCTGGTGTTTCAGCCATTTTGGCTCTGATGGGGTTTAAATCTACATAGGCCATGCATGCTGCAAGCGCGGCTTCATTTAAAAGTGCCTGGGACTTAAATCGACCTTCCCAGAAACGACCTGTGCACTTATCCTCCTTATTGGCTTCTCTTGCTATGTATTCATTCAGGTAGCGCATAAACCAGCTGATATCCGTCAGCCGCTGCCGCCATATATCTGCGGTTTCTTCAACGGTGAACAGCTGAGATTCATGCATTTGCATTCGTTGTTCCGGATTCAAATACTGGTGACTCAGTAACGTACCGTGACTAAGCCTGTGCCAGCGGCGAATCACTTCTTCGGTATCCCAACCGTCAGATAAATCTTTATGAATATGCAATACCAGGTGAGTGTGGTTGCTCATCACTGCATAAGCACAGACATCGATAGCAAAAATCTGAGAAAGAAAGTGAATACGGTCTTCAACCCACTGGCGACGGTGTTCATAGCTAACACCGGTTTGTTTGTCTTTCCCGCATAAATAAGCTCTGCGCACACAGCGAGAAACGCAGTGATAATAGGGCGTATCTTCAAGGCTGATTTGTGCCTTCCTGGCTTTTGGCATGTTTACTCTTCCTGAGTCTGTTGAATGAAGCTTATATTTTGCACAAATTTATGAGATTGAAAACAGTTACGAAGTACAGTTGTGATGGCTGTCCATGATATTTCCGTCCATGATATTTCCATCTTAACGGCGATGGCGCATCGTCTGGCGCGACTGATCTGGGTATTACTCACCCGGCAGGAGAACGTTATTGTGAGATTAAAGCGCAAAAGGTGGCCTGATATGAGAGTCGTTACGTTATCCCGTTCAGATTCAATTCCGTCCTGGACAAAGGTGTCAAACCTGTGTGGCTGTAGTGGAAGGTCTGATACGGGATAACACCTGAGTAACCCGTCCTGTTTAGTCAACGAAAGATGAAATAAACGGTCAGCCCTGCCTCATCAAAGCCAGACTGGAGCACGGATTTCAAATCCGCGTGGTTGTATTTAAAGGTGATAAGGTACGGAGTTCATCAGAGGCCAGAAATGACTTTACCATTTCTATTTGAGAGCCTGAATATATGTCAGAACTAAACCAATTAATGCGCGTACATCTTTAAGTGGCAGACAGGAGATAAAGAGTGACAGAATATTCGCACTGCTTAGCAGCGCGAAGGGTTAAAAACGGTTTGACAACCGGGAAGCGTCAATATATGTCCATGTAAATTTCTTTTGGACTTCTATCATATGAAGTGAGATCACGAACAGTACGTTTAAAACATTGCATATTAGTGTAAAATGCGTCCAACTTAATGTTGCTCATGTCTGACATGGCAACCTATTTTCATTATTTGATTTTTTGAAGGGACTCGGACACGATGCGCGCCACTCGTTTTAGCAAAGGACTAAAAAGTCATCTTTTTATCGGTTCTTTATTCTCGTTTTTTAGTCTGGCAATGCCGGCATTTTCACAGGCTGATACAATAAAATTTGATTATGATGGTGATCGCAAGGCCGACTTTGCGGTTCGCCGCCCACAAACTTTTTATCAGTACATCAGAAACTCAGAAGATAAAACGACTCAAGGATTAATTTTCGGCAAGCGTGACAATGACATCCCAATTTCTGGCGATTTTGATGGTGACGGGATTTACGATATTGCTATCAGACGCGCGTCTAATCAAACCTGGTACATAAAGAATTCATCGGGGACTGATGCGATTACCGGCTTTAACGACGGTATCACGAGGCTTCGTTTCGGCGCTCAAATGGCCGACATTCCGGTACCCGCAGATTATGACGGTGATGGTAAAACTGACATCGCGGTTCGCCGTCCAGAAACACAAACCTGGTACATCAAAAATTCTAGTGGCGTTGATGCACTAACTGGGCATAGCGATGGTATTAGCCGAGTTCAATTTGGATCACAGGCCTCTGACATTCCTGTGCCCGCAGATTACGATGGTGATGGCAAAGCAGATGTTGCTGTGCGCCGACCTGCAACCCAAATGTGGTACATCAAAAACACGTCAGGTGTTGATTCAATAACAGAGAATAGCGACGGCATCACCCGAAAAGCCTTTGGTTTACAAGCCAATGATATTGCTATCCCAGCAGATTATGATGGCGACGGTAAAGCGGATCTCGCGGTCAGACGCCCGAGCACTCAACAGTGGTTTATCTTAAATTCCTCGGGCATCGATCCTATTTCAGGCCACAATGATAGTGTTAGCCGAGTTACCTTTGGTCGATCAGAATTGGATATTCCCGTTATCGCTGATTATGATGGTGATGGCAGAGCTGATATCGCAGTCCGCAGGCCATCAACACAGTATTGGTATGTACTAAATAGTAGCGGTAAAGACAACCAAAGTAATTTTCATGATGGTATTACCCGCGTAAAGTTTGGTAGCAACCAAACAGATATTCCTCTGGCAATGCCAAGTTACACTATCTGGAATGCCAGCGATATCGATAATGACGGATTGACCAATGCCCAAGAGTCCGCTTTGGGGACTGTAATTGACAATTCAGACTCAGACAGTGATGGTCTGACTGACGGTGAAGAGATAAACGTATACAACACAAATCCACTCAATTCCGACTCCGATCAAGATGGTGTAGATGATGGTGAAGAAGTCAACCTTGGAACGAACCCTAACACAGTAGACGACCTGACAGTTGAGTTTACTGATATATTTGTCAAAGGGTTATCTGGTGCTTTAGGGTATGGCGATAGATTAAGAGACGGATACCTTCCTAATTCGTTAAATGTCTATCAATTCACCGACGCTGGAAACGGTGTGCTGTACCAGAATAATACCTCAGGCCGATCAACTAAAACCGCGTTCAACTGGCAGGTAGAGGGTGCTGATTTACTCACTTTAAGTTACGCCCTCACTTCTGAGCAACTATCAAGCTGTTCTTCAATATATCGTTTGGACGAAAACTTTGATACCGATATGACAGCACTGCTCAAAGATGCCTGTTGGTATCAGAATTTAGATATGGGGCAAATTACCTATAGTTACGGCACTTCGTCAGAAGCATGGCAACTTAAGTCAGGAAACCAAAACGCATTCCAAATTGAACGGCAAACTATTTTTACCTATAAGCTAGAAATCCCTCAAGAGGTTATTGATCAAATTGGAAGCGAGTGGATATGGGGGTCAAGCTTCGTACTGGAAGTTCCCTCAATGACCTACAATCGCGAGTTCATCTATAACTCTCTCGAAACACAGACAGATTTGCTTTTATCGGAATTAAACGGTTCATGGGCACTACCTTTATTCTATCAGCCTGAGGTGGGGAATGAAGAATACCGTATTCTGACTGAAGAAAACTTCATGATTGATACCGTAGAGTTTAGTGACGACCAGGCGACATCCTCGATGGCGAATACCGTCTACACAGTTACTTACAATGATAACAGTTTCACCTTGAGCCACGGTGATGAAACCCTGATCTTTGAACCTATAATGCAAGAAGACTTGTCTTATTTAGTGCAAGTAAAACGATACGTCGAAAACGATTTAGCGCACATCTACGTGTCTAAAATGGTAAAAGACTTATCAAATTCTTCCTATTCTGAAGTAACACCAGAAACTGCCTTGCCCTACGTCTACGCTAAAACATCCAATTTATTCTTAGACGAGTTATTAGAAGACAATCAAATTCCACTGAATGATTTAAGCGCTGAGCAATTCAGAGCTAACGGTGAAATGCGTGCATCTATTTACTATCAACAATCCTATGCCTCGCCTGAACCTGATTTTATATTTTCAGAAGGAGATACCTGGCAAAAAAACCAACAGACAAACCAAATCTCATTTGGCTTTGAATTGTCTTGGTATAGTTATCATGAATACTGGAAAATTTTGAATATTACCGAATCTGGCATGATAACCATCCTATATTACAGCACCATCGCTTTCGACGAAGATAACGACGATCAAATTACAGAGCCTGAGCGAGTGATACAATTGGCTCCTAGAATATACACTTATGAAATCATCGACTTATCTATATATGGCGAAGCATGGCTGCAAAGCGATATGGATGAAGATGGCTTGACCGTTGAACAAGAAATTGAATATGGAACCAGTATTGATCTGACTGATACTGATAGTGATGGGTATTCAGACGGAGAAGAAATCATCGGTTTATCAGATCCATTGAATGCCGACTCTTTGCCTTTATTAGCTAATCAAGTGGAATTCAGCGATGACAACTTAAAAGCCTGTCTAAGTGGCCTAATGGATATAGTTACTGAGGTGCGCGGATTTGATTGTTCGTCACAAAACATTACCTCTCTAGAGGGGATTGAACAGTTTTCAAACCTAACGTGGTTAATTTTAAATGACAATGAAATCAGTGACTTATCACCATTACAAGGGCTTGAGCAATTGCAGGCACTTTTTATCAATAACAACCTGATAAACGATGTATCTGTTTTAGCTGAGTTTTCTGAGTTAGAGACATTTTACGCGGCCAACAATCAAATCTCAGACATTACCCCTTTGAAAAATTTGAATATGAGAGACATCGATCTGAATAACAACCTGATTGTTGATATCAGTCCGCTTGCAAACCACCTTGACATTTCCACGCTTAGTATTACAAACAACAACCTTAATAGCGTAAGTTCGTTGTCGTCAATCGGCGACCTCAGCTATTTATACATTGCGGGAAACAATGACATTCCTTGCGAAGACATTTATCTACTGGAGCGGACTTTCCGGTCTATCCGTATTGACCGAACTGACAGTTGTCCTACGGGTGAATCCGTCAATTATAGTTTGATTGTTGACCCAAATTTACAGACATGCATTGAAAACACCAACAAGGATGAAATCATTGAAATCAGAACATTACAATGTAACGATATGAACATCGCCGACATATCGGGTATCGAACAATTATTCAAACTAACTACCCTGGAATTGAACGACAACCAAATTTCAGATGTCAGCCCTGCCCTGACAATGACCGAACTATATAATCTTCATATTGAAAATAACTTAGTGTCCAATTTAAGTGTATTTGCAGTAGAAAAAAGATTTACAGAGTTAAATCTCTCAGGAAATGGTATCACTGACATAACTCCACTTTCGTTTTCTAATATCACCTACAATCTACAACTCAATAACAATCAAATCCAGGATATTTCCGGCCTTGCTAATTTGAAATCTATCTACAAACTTGGATTAAATAACAATCTAATTTCTGACATCTCAGTATTATCAGAGCTTGGAAGCTTGAATGATTTATCGCTTTCAAATAACAACATACAAGACATCAGCGTTCTGAGCGAATTAGCAGACTTATGGATAATTGATCTTAGCGAGAATAGCATTTCTGATGTCTCATCTTTGGCAAACTTTGAATTGATCAGCGAAATCAATTTATCAGGAAATAGAATTTCAGATATCTCGCCTTTGGCAAACTTTGAGTGGATCAGAGAAATCAATCTATCAGGAAATAGAATTGAAGATTTGTCTCCACTCGCTGGGGCGTTTTTACCTTTGGTGCTGTATTTGGATAATAATCTGATTACGGATCTATCTCCGATAAGTCATATTGATTGGTTTGAAACTTTAGGTTTGTCAAATAACCAAATTTCTGACCTCTCTCCCCTATCAGAAATGCGATATCTTGAATATTTATCATTGTCAGGCAATCAAATCAGCAATTTGCAGCCTTTACCAAAAGAAGCAAATTTTGAAACATTATTGCTCGCCAATAATCAAATAGAAAATCCGGGGCACGTAGGACGATATGATTCTTTAAAAAGATTGGACCTGGAGAACAATCAGATAACACAATTAAATGGCTTTGCTAGTTTGTATTATCTGGATTATTTGAATTTGGGACAAAACCAAATACGGAATCTTTCTACATTGCAAGCAAAAAGATTGACGCAACTCTATCTACACGACAATCAACTTGAAAGCATCGAACACCTCAATGATTTTGACAAATTGGAAATTCTGGATTTGAGTGAAAACAAATCATTGTCCTGTAGGTCATTGGATGCGCTGCAGGTTGAGCTGGCTTCCACGACAATTACGCTACCTCAAGAATGTATAAACTAGCTATGGTTTTACTGTAAAAATTAGGACGGAATGAGATGACTGGCTTTTGCTGTCCTCTTACGTGCGTATTGAAATCAAAAAAAGCCGATTGCAGCCAAACTTATCAATGTAAGGACAATTTAACAGGGCAGCCATCATAAATTTTAAGAAACCCGCATTTGCTGCGGGTTCTTTTTTTTGGTGCGCCGGTCATGGCGCGTAGCGCCTTGACCGGCGCTGTTCGACTCACTGTGGTGGTGAGTTGATGACTTGGAGGTGAAAGTCCTCTGCACACCCGGCAAGGGGAAGTGCTAGCTGAACGGCAAGGGGGTTCATCGTGAGGTGAAATCCGAAGGAAGCCGAAAGCAAAATGCTGGCCTGACGAACAGGAATCGGCTTAGGCGTTATTGTAGGGTAAGGTGGCCAATATCACTAAAGCCCGATACTTGCACGGAATGCAATAACGTAGAGTCGGCAGGTATAAGCTGGAAGGTCGCGCGAATTACCCCGGGAGGTCTGGCAGTTTGCCACAGTGCTACCGATATCGTGAGGTGTCGGGATGAACGGTCAGAAGACCGAAAATGCTCCCGGCATTTTTCGGCATTCACTCCACCCCTGGAGATTTCAGCCGAGGTCGTAGTAGTGCTATACAACCAATAGCATGAAGGACCGAACATAGTTAACCGTGATTAGGACACTGGTACTCGATATTGATTAATGATGCACAAGCGCAGGTTACTGCGGCTACAAACAGAGATAACGGGCGGAACCCGCGAGAGGCTGTTGGTAGTGTTGAAATTGATACGGCGGCCAGTGGGCGAACGAAAGCGGAACCATCGTTGACGATGGAAGCAGTGATAACCCGTAGCAACTTGATGCTGGCTTATCAACGTCAAAACCTCGAATAACAGGCCCGGCATCACCCCAGGAATTCATGCGTTGGCCTGCTACTACGGAGCGAGTTTTTACTGATGCGTTGTCAAAGAGAGTCGGAGACTTTTCTTTAAATTGGCCACGTTGCTTTTGTGCTTCCAGGGCCCTCATTGTGGTTTTAATGGAGGAGTGGGAATCAGCTTTGCCACGCTTTTCTCGACGCTCTTGCATCATTCGGCCCACCGCCGCAGCTTGTTGTGCAATGCCAAAAGTTTGTTTCAGATCGGATTTAATATGTTGCTCTGAATAGGTTGCAACATAATGCTGGGCGCGTTTGGCATCACTGAAGTTTATCCAGGTTTGTTTGGTAGGTCCTTCCGCAGCGGTAACTCTGCCACTTGGCATTTGATGAATATCTTTATACTTACTGCCGGGGGACGCGGGTGCGTAAACCGTGCTAAATGCGCGATTAGTGTTTTTACTTTGACCGTTTATTAATCTTCGCGAATCTACATTAACTACTTTCTTTCCGGCTGTGGATTCACCATCTACTTGGTGGATAAATGGCCTTAGTGGGCCTTTGCCATTGGAACTATTCATAGTAATCAAACTAATTGTGAGTAATATGTCTACACAATAGTTTAAGTATGGCTAAAAATATAGGCAAAATTAATTGGCTCTACTTCTTATCTTTATCTTCCACTTCAGTGACCACTTTTTGCACTAGTTTAACCCGGCCACTTTTCACCAGGGCATCCCGCAGTACATATTCAATTTGCGCATTCAGGCTGCGAAGTTCGTCATCCGCCCAACGCTGCATCGCAGCGAGGACGTCTTCATTTATGCGTAATGGATAGGCTTTTTTTGCCATGATCAGTACAGGCTGCCAGTGTTAACCACGGGTTGAGTGGCCTTATCGCCGCACAGCACCACAAGCAGGTTGCTGACCATAGCGGCTTTGCGTTCTTCATCTAGCTCGATAACATCTTTTTCCGCTAGTTTAGATATGGCCATATCCACCATTCCGACCGCGCCTTCAACTATCTTAGCTCGGGCTGCTATAATGGCTTCAGCCTGTTGCCGCTGCAACATAGCGCTGGCAATTTCCTGTGCGTAAGCCAAATGACTAATCCTGGCTTCCTGGACGGTTACACCGGCTTTGCCCAGTCGCTCCTGTACTTCGCGTTTTAATTGTTCTGCTATTTCTACCGGGTCACTTCTCAGGCCTATTTCATCCTCGTCGGCCGGATCATAGGAATATATATTGGCGAGGTTTCGAATGGCGGCTTCACTTTGGATACTGACATAGCTTTCGTAGTCGTCCACTTCAAACACGGCTTCTGCCGTGTCTGTTACTGACCACACTACGATACTGGCAATTTCGATAGGGTTCCCGTTTTTGTCATTAACTTTAATTTTGGCACTTTCAAAGTTTCTAATTCTCAGGGAAATGGTTCTGCGGATAAATACTGGAATGGTCCAGCGCAAGCCATTTTCCCGCACGGTGCCTACATAGCTACCAAACAGGGTTAAGACTTTGCCTTGATTGGGTTGCACCATAAAAAAGCCGGGCATACACAAAATCGAAAATAAAATTAACAATAATTGCGTACCAGGGAACTCTTTAGGAAGAGGGCTCATGCTCATGATTGAGCCCACTAGTACTGCCAGTAATATGGCAAAAACAGCATAACCGCTAACAGAAAATCCGCGTTTTTCAGTAATCATCTCTTACTCCGGTGATATCAAATTGATATCACTATGATTTAAAATGTTGTTTTCGGCAAGAATATTTTGTGCGGAATTCTAAGTTTTCGTATTAACTGACTGATTTTAGTGCAAAAAAAAGCGCTCAGAAGAGCGCTTTGTCTAATCAGGTAAATGTCATTCGGAAATGGCTTTTACCATCGGTACTTTTGTGTGGTCGATATCTTCACTGGGGTAACAACCTAATACCTTCAGGTTTCGGGTAATATTGGTGAGCTCTTCGATGGTTTTCTCTACCGGGCCATCCTGAATATTACCTACTACGTCAATGTAAAACATCTCTTCCCAGGGGTTTCCGGTGATAGGGCGGGATTCCAGCTTAGTCATATTGATATTGTTGTCTTTAAGTACAACCAGCGCTTCCACCAGCGCACCGGGTTTTTGCACAGTAGACATAACGAAGGTGGTTTTGGCTGGAATTTGCAGTGGTACTACACAGGGCTCTTTGGCAATCACAATGAAGCGGCTGTGATTTTCCCGCTGATTAGCAATATTGTCCTGAATTGGATGCAAATCGTACAAAGCGCCACCCTCGGCACTGCCGATAGCTGCAATGTCGAATCGTTGTGATTCACTCACCTGTTTTAATGCGTGAAAAGTGCTGTCGCAGACTTGTCTTTGCACCTTACCTAAGGTGCTGAGGAATTTACTGCACTGCTGAAATACTTGTGGGTGTCCATACAAAACTTTGATGTTGCTGAGGTCTTTTTCGTCTTTGGTGAGAATGGCATGACGCACCGGTAAAGTCAGCTCACCTACGATGGCGATATTGCTGTGCTGTAATTGGTCATATACCTCATTAATACTGCCCGATGAAGTATTTTCGATTGGGAGCACGGCATAATCTGCGCTGCCATTTTCAACATGCTCAAAGATTTCTGCGAAACTTTGGCAACCAACTTCGTGTAATGCACCGGGTCGACGAGCGAAGTATTTATGGGTGGCTAGGTAACTGTATGCGCCTTTGTCTCCCAGGAAAGCCACCCGGTTTACACTGTTTTGTTTGTCTGGGTTTGCATGTTGTGTAAGTAACGCTTGCTGATTGAGTACTGAATCTTCAATGATGACATGAAACAGGGATTTTACGTACTGGGGCGCCAGGCCAAACTGTTGGCCCTTTTTTACCAGCTCTACGAGTAGAGATTCTTCGCGTTGTGTATCGCGGACATTTTTGTGATGACGGATCTTATCTTCGGCCACGGCTTTTGTGAGTTCCTGACGCTGAGCCAGTAGCTTGAGTAATTGTTCATCGGTTTCGGTGATCTGGTTGCGTAAAGTCTGCAAATCCATGTTGTGTTCCTGATGTTGTTTTCTGTAAAAGCAAAAAAAAACCTCCCGGTTGGGAGGTTTTAATAATTCGTACTCACGCACAAGCCTCCCGGTTCAGGATGAGGTAAAAAAGAAAAAGAGTGCGTTATGTGTATTCATGTATTCGAAGTTAAAACTACAGGCCATAAAAGTCAACAAACTAATGGTTATAACTCAGCAATCAATGGAATTGCTGAGTCAGTTCGCCTGTTTTTAATCTGCCAGCAGTGAAACCAGCATCTTTTTCACCATGCTAGGCTCAAAGGGCTTGTCGCAAAGGGCATTTACGCCGGTTTGTTGAATGTTTGACATATGCAAACTATCGGCGCTTTCAGATGTCACCATGATAATTGGGATATGTGCAGTTTCCGGGTTAAAACGGATAAATTCTGATAATTCCCGGCCATCCATTTCCGGCATATTATAGTCTGTTACTACAATATCAAACTCGTGATCTTTGAGGTAGGTGAGGGCCATTGCGCCATTTTCTGCTTCGATAAAATTCTTCACGCCCATTTTTTCCAGGGTTCGGCGAATATGACCTCGCGCCAACATGCTGTCATCCACCAGTAATACCCGAATCTGAGTGATATCAAAATATTCCAGTTCTATTTCATCTTCGTTGATTAAATCTAAAGAAGCATTCAGTGCTTTGGTGAGGTGCACAGGTTTAAATGGCTTGGGAAGAATGGCTGAAATACCCGCCTGCTTATATTCCTCCAGTTTAGAGGTTTTGGTTTCACTGGATATCAACATAAAGGGGATGGAGGCCAGCTCGGCAGACTCTTTGATGTATTTTAAAACATCAATGGCGGTGCCATCTGCAAAATACATGGCACTGACTACCAGATCAGCGCCATGAGACATCAGCGCATTTTTTGCGCCAGAGACATCTGATACGGCATCGATCTCGGCAACATTTTCTTTAATGAGCAATGAGGTGATGATTTTACGTTGGGTATCAGACGGCTCTATCAACAAGATGTTTAGGTCTGAAATTTGTAGTCTTTGCATGAGTTACTCTTATTTGATTAACCACCGGCCAATTTGACGGTGTAATTCTTCGCTTCTAAAAAGGATTTAATCTTATCCCGGTTATCGCCCTGGATTTCAATTACCTGATCTTTGACTGCACCACCGGTACCGCAAAGCTTTTTTAAATCTTTCGCGATGGCCTTTAATGAACTGTCATCTAACAATAATCCTGAGACCGTGGTAACGCCTTTTCCCTTGCGTCCTTTGGTTTCACGACGGATACGCACAATACCATCTCCCGTAGGTGCGGATTTTTGCGGAGCGTTTTGTTGTATTCGACCAAAGTCGGTACTGTAAACTAAAGGATTTTCTGCCATGATTAGATCCACTAACAATTTATTTTTGATTTTAGTAAAAAATAATTGTTGTTTATATGGTTAATTTCGGTTTTTGTTGATTGTGTCTCCAGGTAGTAGTGATCAGCTTAAACAACTTTTTAAAACAAACTATTCGACCAAAGTATATATTACGGAGTATTTTCATGAGTTTAGAAAGAGAACTATCCAGTGATGGGAAAACGTTAACCATTATCGTGTATGACAAGTTTGATTTTTCTAAAGTACAGGATTTCAGAGACGCATATGCAGAAGATATTGTTGATGTCACCCAGGTCATAGTGGACTTAGGTCACACCGAATACATGGATAGCTCGGCGCTGGGCATGTTGCTGAACATGAGAAAATCATTGGACAAACAGGTTTCAGACTTTCAGATTGTAAACTGCAAACCGGCGGTGGCTAAAATTCTTGAAATTTCTCGCTTCGATAAAAAGTTCACCATTAAATAATGTGACTGGCAGCCGTCTGTATGCGGATCCTGATAGTCGATGATGAATTAATAAACCGAACCCTGCTCAGTCACCTGTTGCAGGAAAATGGATTTACGGATTGTCATGAAGCTGAAAGTGGTGAGCAAGCTTTGCTCATGGCTGAAGAGCTGGTACCCGACATTGTTTTGTTAGATGTGGTGATGCCTGGCTTGAGCGGACTTGAAGTTGCGCCTAAATTAAAGGCCTTACAACGGGATACCTATCTGCCAATTGTTTTTATTACCGCCATGGATGATGAAGACAGTCTGGTGCAATGTCTTTCTGTTGGCGGCGATGACTTTGTCGGTAAACCATTTAACAAAATCATTCTCGCAGCCAAACTAAAGGCTCATGCCAGAACCCGAATGTTGAGTAAAAGAGCCTATCAACAAAACCGGGAGTTGATATTTCACCAGCGACATATAGAGCAAGAGCATACCATTGTTGAGCACATTTTCTCTAATGTGCTCACTAACAATCGCAGTGTTACCAAATTCATCGACAGTCAGCTCGCTCCTGCCAGTAACTTCAATGGTGATATGCTTTTGATTGAACGCTCCCCCGGCGGTGGCTTGTATGTACTTCTGGGAGACTTTACAGGCCATGGGTTAGCGTCTGCCATAGGGGCCATCCCGGTTTCGCGAGCGTTTCAGACCATGTCTGAAAAAGGTATACCGGTTTCTGAAATGGCAGAAACGCTGAACAAGACACTACTGGATTTCTTGCCAGATGGTATGTTTTTCGCCGCAGCAATCATTGAAATTGCCGACGATGGATGTACCCTGGACATCTGGAATGGAGGCTTACCGCATTTAATATTGTTTGATCAAAAGGGCAAGGTTAAAAAGCGCTTTGAATCAGCTCATATGGCATTGGGCATACTGGAGCCCGATGAGTTTGAGAATGATGTTGAGTATTTTGAAGCGCAATATGGCGACCGAATTTTAGGTTACACGGATGGCGTTATTGAGCTGTGCAATGCAGAGGGAGTAATGCTAGCTGAAGCTGGCTTAGAGGCCTGGGTCGAGACAATGTCCGAAGTCAGCACTGCAAAGCTGATGCAAAAAGTTGAACAATATCGAGCGGATGATGAGCAAGACGATGACATCAGTATGTTTATCTATGAAGCTCAGCCACTAAATCTTAAAAAACAAGTGGTTGAACTGCCTTCTGCTTCATTCCAACTGAATTTTAAAATCACCCATGAAAATTTTGCCAGTGCCAATCCGGTAGGCGAAATCACTGATTTGCTCTCCGGTCACGCTGCATTTTATGGGCTGCGTTCAAATATCTTCACTGTAATTAGTGAGTTATATAACAATGCGCTGGAGCACGGGATTTTGAAGCTGGATTCTCAGGTAAAGTCCTCGCCAGAAGGGTTCATGGAATACTTTCAGCAACGAGAGGCAGGTATTTCTGAGTTACAAGATGGATGGGTAACTATCAGTATGGCTTATGAAACTACACCGCCTCGTCTTACCTTTACCATCAAAGAGAGCGGAGAAGGATTTGATTACGAAAGCTATGTTGCAGAAGCTGAGTTAGAGCATTGTTATGGTCGAGGTATTACTTTGGTCAAAGAACTGAGTGATGAGTTCGAATACCTGGAGTGCGGCACTAAGGCCATAGCGACCTTTTTTATCAATGAGAATTGATACTTACCGATTTTATTTGCAGCTATGTTTGTTACAGGGTGTTAATATGTCAGCGATTTTTTCAATGCGCTATTGAGAATTATTCTCAATTGAAATAGTATCCTCAGCACCGACAATAAAGCTAAATTAATTTATGAAAAAACTATTACTTGCAACCTCACTGTTAGTAAGCTGCTTAACGCCCATGGTTAACGCACAAGAAGTTAATGTTTATTCAGCGCGCAAAGAAGAGTTAATCAAACCTTTGTTGGATGAGTTTGAGACGGCGCAGAAAGTCAAAGTAAACCTTATAACCGGCAAAGCCGACGCATTAATTTCGCGCATCGCATCAGAGGGGCAATTTAGTCCTGCTGATTTAATTCTGACCACGGATGTAGGCCGTTTGCAACGGGCTAAAGAAATGAACTTATTGTCAGCTGTAGATTCAGAATTTTTGCAAAACAAAATTGCTGCAAACCTGAGAGATGAAGAGGGCTACTGGTTCGCTTTAACCCTGCGTGCCAGACCCGTTATGTATCACCCTGAGCGAGTCCAGGTGGAAGAGCTAGGGTCAATTCTGGACTTAGCGGATGCGAAATGGAAAGGACGCATTTGTATTCGTTCTTCCAATAATATTTACAACCAATCTATGGTTGCAGCCATGATAACCAAGTTTGGCGAAGAAAAGGTACAAACCTGGGCAAATGGTTTCGTTAAAAACTTTGCTCGTCCACCTAAAGGCGGTGACAGAGACCAAATTAAAGCGGTTGTAGCAGGACAATGTGATGTTGCTATCGCCAATACCTATTACCTGGCGGGGATGTTAGCGGATACCGATTCTGAGAATCAGGCCATTGCCAGCAAATTAAAGGTCTATTGGCCTGATCAAGAAGCGAGTGGTGCTCACGTAAATATTTCTGGTGCGGCGGTATTAAAGCACGCTCCTAATAGTGCTACAGCCTTAAGTCTGATGGAATTTCTGGCCAGTGAATCAAGTCAGAAATGGTATGCGGAAAATAATCACGAATATCCGGTAGTGGCTGGGGTTGCTACCAGTGAGTTACTGCAAACCTTTGGTGACTTTAAAGCTGAAGACGTTCCACTTCAACAGGTAGGTGAGCTAAATTCAGCCGCCATTAAATTAATGGATAAAGCAGGCTGGAAATAGCAAAAGCACGCATATGGCCCTTTTCGCAAGGGCCGAATCTGATGACAAGGTGGTTTAACTTAAACACTCTGGTAATGATTGCAGCGATAATCATCGCTGTGCCTTCCTGTGTCGTGTTCGGTGCTTGGTTATGGCCAGATCTGGCGGTCTGGTCTCACCTTGTTGATACCGTATTGCAAGACTATGTGCTCAACAGTCTGACGTTAGCCTTTGGTGTTGGCATGACTTGTGGTGTGCTCGGTACCTGGTGTGCCTGGTGTTTAAGTCAATATCAGTTTGTCTTTTCACGGTATTTTAAATGGCTGCTTTTCCTGCCATTGGCATTTCCTCCCTATATTATGGGGTATACCTACACTGGCCTGCTGGATTTTTCAGGGCCATTTCAGGAGTCTCTCAGAGCCATGACTGGATGGGGTTATGGTGACTACTGGTTTCCGGATGTGCAATCTATGTCTGGGGCAATCTTTGTCTTATCAATCGTACTATTCCCCTATGTCTATGGTCTTGCTTATGTGGCCTTTTCCTCGCAATCTAAGTCGTTGCAAGAGGTATCGCGAAGTCTGGGGTTAAGTGACAATCAGTATTTTCGCAAAGTCGCCTTGCCATTGGCACTTCCGGCAATCTCAGCGGGTATGCTTTTGGCTATGATGGAAGCTTTTGCCGATTTTGGTACGGTGGAATATCTTGGTGTGTCCACACTGGCTACGGGAATCTTCAGGACCTGGTTTGGCATGAATGAGCCTTTGGTAGCGGCTCAACTGTCTTCTGGATTGGTGTGCTTTGTGCTTTTTTTGTTGTGGGGCGAAAAATGGGTACGTCGCAAACAGCGGTTTTATAGTAACCGCAATAGCTCCACAGTAAGCTGCAAAAATATTTCGGGTAAAAAACAGGTAGTTGTTTTGTTGAGCCTGATGATAATTTTTCTGCTGGCCTTTGTGTTACCTGTTGTCAGACTGGTGTCATGGGCAATTTTAGTAATGCATAATTCGCCAGATTATTCAGCCTTGCTGAATCTGTTGAAAAACAGTTTTCTGGTTGCGGCTCTGGCGGCGCTTGTTGTCATGATGATCGCCCTGGTGTTTGGTTATGCTAGACGCGCAAACCCTTCAAAACAGATACAGCAAGTTATTAATATTTCCACCCTGGGATATGCATTCCCTGGAGCGGTAATCGCTGTCGGTGCGGTCATTGCCTTGGGTAAAGCAGACTTATGGCTAAACAAGGCAACTCTACAGCTGATGGGATTTCAGCCTGGTCTGGTGTTGTCCGGTACGATATTCGCGTTGTTGTTCGCGTATGTTATTCGTTACCTGACGGTCGGATATCAACATGTTCAAACCGGATTGGAGCGTATTGCGCCATCTCTGGATGAGGCCGCTAAAACTCTGGCGGAATCCAATATTGGTATTCTGCGCAAGATCCACGCTCCAATTCTCAAGCCCACATTGTTGGTGGGGATGTTGATGGTCTTTGTGGACGTTCTTAAAGAATTACCTGCAACACTCATTCTGCGACCCTTTAATTTCGATACTCTTGCGGTAAAGACCTACGAGCTGGCTTCCGATGAGCGATTGACCGATGCTGCGTTACCCGCTTTATTTATCGTGTTAGCGGGCTTATTGCCGGTCTGGTTTATTCAAAAAAATATTAACGCAAAATAATCATGCTTAATCTTCAGAAAATTCAAATTTGCTATGACAACAATACCGTTGTCGAACAATTTAGCTGGCAACTTAAAAGCGGTGAAATCGGCTGTTTATTGGGTAACTCAGGTTCTGGTAAAACCTCTATTTTAAAGGCCATTGCCGGATTTAAAGATATCGGCGCGGGCAGTATTACCATCAATGGTAAAGAAGCGAGCTCTGCTACTTTCCAGTTAAAGCCTGAGGTGCGTAACATTGGTATGATGTTTCAGGATCTGGCGCTTTTCCCACATCTGGATGTGGCCCACAATATTACCTTTGGCTTGCAAAAACTGAATAAAAACCAGCGACAGCAACGTTTACAGGAACTTTTGCAACTGGTGGACCTTGTAGGAAAAGAGCATGCCATGATCCACGAGTTATCAGGTGGGCAGCAACAACGAGTAGCCTTAGCCAGAGCGTTAGCGCCGAAACCCAATCTATTGTTATTGGATGAACCGTTTTCCAGTCTGGATAAGGATTTGCGGGAATCACTGGCGGTGCAAATCAGACAAATACTCAAAAAAGAAGGGATCACCGCTTTATTAGTGACTCATGATCATTCCGAAGCCTTTACCATGGCAGATAAGATTGCGGTATTGAGTGGCGGACATCTGGTCCAGTCAGGTACGCCATACGAGGTGTATCACCGTCCGGATACTCAGGAAATTGCCCGTTTTCTGGGAATTTGTGATTATCTTCCCGCTGAAGTGAATGATGCAGGGAAAATCACAACACCGTTGGGTGTTTTTTCCAAGCCCATTAACAAGGTCAATGCAGTCGTTAACTCGCTGCAACTCTTAGTCAGGCCTGATGATGTCATTCACGATGATAACAGCCCGATGAAGGCAAAGATCGTCAGGCGCTATTTTAAAGGGGCGCAGTTTTTGTTTGAGTTGTCTTGCGAAGGGCTGCGCTTGCATTGTTACGCTTCGGCTCATCATGACCATTTACCCGGCGACGCTATCGGTATTCGTTTTGATATGCAGCACAGTGTTGTTTTTCCGCGTCACTAAGCTTGTCTATACTTAACTCAATTAGTCCTACACGGCATATACTTATCGTGAACAGATTCCTGATGGCATTGTTGCTGCTACCTTTGCTTTGTGTGGCTGCGGATTTGCCTGTGGTGCGTACTCTGGGCCCGCAAAAAAACGATGATGTGAGTCATGCTTATTTTACTACGTTACTGCGCTATTCACTGCAGGGACAATATCGACTGGAGACCATTGAATATCCGGGGCAGGGGCGGGCAATTAAGTTATTGGAAGCCGGAGAGTTTTACGATGTCATGTGGTCCGGCAGTTCGCAACAACGCAATAAAAACTTGATCCGTATAACTGTCCCCTTGTTCAAGGGTGGGCTAGGGATCAGAGCAGCAGTACTGCATGAACGATTTCACGACAGCTTTGTAAAGATAAAAACGCTGCAGGAACTGCAACGTTTTAGTATCTGTCAGGGCCGCCACTGGCCCGATGCAGATATATTGGAAGCCGCTGGTCTGCATGTCGTCCGGGTACACAGCTTCGAGGCAATGTTATCCATGTTAGCAATGGAGCGCTGTGACTTATTGTTTCTCAGTATTTTTGAGGGAAAGGGAGAGCTGGATGCGGTTAATGAGCAATACCCTGATTTACTTTGGGATACGCATTTATTGTTGCGATACCACACTGAAATGTATTTTTATGTTAATCAAAAAAGCCAGCAGTTAGCAGCGCACCTTGAAACAAAACTCATCGAAATGATGGAGAATGGTGAATTTTTACAGCTCATGGCTTCGCATACATTAACTCGTCACGCATTTCCTCTCTCACAGTTTGAGCAATCAATAGTCATTGCGATAGGCGAAGAGACTGACAAGCCCTTTAAAAAATGGGTCTTCGACTGGTAGATTTGCGCGACATCGAAAGCGCTCCAAGGCAGAGCGAGAGCATGAGAGCTCATTTAGTGACCTTAATGTTCAGAAACTAAAAATTTTCATTTAGATATGAAGCCAAATTAATTCGTATACAGGATCGATTACCGCAGTTTTTGTTCGGAGTGCTGAGCCTAATCTCCCTTTACGCGCATTAAACCGCGACATCAGTTAAAACAACGACGAGAGGTATCAGGGATGATAGCAAATACCAATAAGTAACGTTAAGCATGCTACTCAGTGGAAATTGAAACGGTTTTAGACAAGGCAGATGTTTACAGGTTTAATGGGTTAAATCAAAAACATCTAACGACGTATAAAACCGTTTCAAATCCATCGACGACGCCATCTCAGCGGCTTACTTCTTTGTTGCCAACAGGGATGTTGGTAAGGGGCGAGAGCAGGATGCGTTGAGCTTTGCGTGAAATTCGAAAGACCACCAGTATTACTTCATTCACGCGCCTCGAATTAAGCTCGCTGATATGGCGCTGAGCGAATGCTTAGCGTCACTTATTGCCCAGCACAGGGATGTGCTGTCATTGATGGTCGTCGTTGTTCTGATGGTGAAGTTTATGCCTTTGCGCGTCAGGGGCTGCGGGGGATTCTTAAGGGGGGCGCAGCCCGGTCCCCTTGAGGCGCAGTCGGCGCCCCGACAATGATTTCAATCAAATGATAAAGATTGAATTAGACGGCGGTGCCAAAAAAGTCTATCTAACAGCAAACTCAAAACCAGAGCCTGTAGTTAGGTTGAGTACTGAAATATCGATAATTTAAGACGTAGCACAAATAATTAGGTTTTAGCTTCGGTTAGGTCAGGCTGTGTCGGATGTCGCCAAAGAATCGTGATCTTGCCCTGAGTTCCAGGGGCTACAAATTTGTAAGCAGAAATATCATCAACGCAATATTACTTTAAGAAACTAATTGATGACGTTAAGGTAATTAGCAGAATGAGGAAAACCTGAACTTATGATTGCGAAAATTCTGGATTGGTTAAATGACAATGACGCTGAACAGGACGGCAACGGCTCTGAAGAGCTAACCGTGCCATTGGCGACGGCAGTACTTTATTATGAAGTTCTGCGGGCTGATGCGCATTTCAGCGAATCTGAAATAGAGGCTTATGAGCATAAAGTCTTAACGGAATTCGGCTTTGCCAAAGAACAATTGTCTCCGTTTTTGC
This sequence comes from Planctobacterium sp. AWH2_060, assembly GCF_056158425.1. NCBI lineage: Bacteria > Pseudomonadati > Pseudomonadota > Gammaproteobacteria > Alteromonadales > Alteromonadaceae > Planctobacterium > Planctobacterium sp. AWH2_060. Next base: position 386,451 of record NZ_JBSWTG010000001.1, read on the forward strand.
AAAAAGTTGAAGCCAAAGCAAAACAAGCCGTAGATTACATGCAGTTTACCCGGCTGATCCATGAAAACTGCAGCGCGGAGCAAAAGCGTTATATTTTGACATCATTGTGGCATTTAGCCATGTCTGATGGACGGGTGGATCCCCATGAGGAGCATCTGATACGCAAAATGGCTGAGTTAATGTATTTATCTCACAGCGATTTTATTCAGTGTCGGATGGCGGCAGAACAATCAATTGCCGCAGGGGAATAGTCGTGAGATGCAGATGTTGCGACCGGCATTTTTAGCTTCGTACAGACATCCGTCGGTGAATGACAAGGCATCTGATAAAGTAATGTTCTTGTTTGGAAGCAGAGAAGTGAGTCCAATACTGGTGGTTATTTTACCAAAACTGCCATTACCTTCGTGTGGTATTTCTGCATCCTGAATATTTTTCATTAGCTGTAAGGCAAAGGCTTCAGCGCCTTTTAAATCTGTGTTGGGCAATATAACCGAGAATTCCTCACCACCATAACGCGCTAAAAAGTCAGTTTCCCGTTTGATACTGGACTGAAAGATGTTGGCTATCAACTTGAGACATTCATCACCTTTTAGATGTCCATAGTGGTCGTTGTATTGTTTGAAACGATCAATATCAATGAGCAGGATACTGATAAATTCTTGCTCTCTTAGCGCTCGGTGCCATTCTTTGTGCAACATTTCATCGAACCGGCGGCGATTGGCAATTCCGGTTAATCCGTCCGTGGTGGACAGCATTTTTAACCGTTTTCGATGTCGTACCAACTCCAGATGATTGCGCACTCTCATAGTGACTATTGGCGGATGAAATGGTTTAGCGATATAGTCGATTGCCCCAACTTCGAGACCTTTTTCTTCGTCTTCGATACTGTCTAAAGCGGTAATAAAAATGACTGGAATGTGATTTGTGGCTGGGTTCTGTTTGAGATGTTGGCAAACCTGGTAACCATCCATATCGGGCATCACGACATCTAACAGGATCAGATCGGGAAGTGTTCGTGTAGCCTGTTGCAGCGCGGCTTTGCCATTGGTGGCGAACACAATATCACAGTCTGCTCGCAAGATTTCACCAAGCATTTTTATATTGCTGATAGCGTCATCCACTACCAGCACAGTTTGTTTATCAGCTGTCGAAGTCTCAAACATTGTACTGTGCGTTCTCGTGTAAGTTCAGCGCTAAACAAATCTTATCCAGATAACTTAAGGCTAGCTCATAATCCAGCTGATGTATTGCCGAATGCAGGTCGCGAAGCGCATTTTTATTGATCTGACCGTTTAAACTGGCTTTTAAAGCGGTGACACTGTCCATGGCATCTAAGGACTGAGACTCTAGCAATGCCCTAAGTTCATCCGTACATTGTTGAATTTCAGTGAGTTTTTCTACAGTCAACAGTGAGGCCTTGCCATCATCCGTTTCTTCTTCAACCTGGTTTTGATTGAGGTGATTATTCAACACTTCTCTGAGCGTAGTAATATCCTCGTCTATTAAGGAAAGCAGGTTTTGATCAAGGCTGCTGTGCTGTTTGAAACTAGTTTCCAGCGCAACGATTTTACTGTGTAAAGCTTCGGCTGCTACATTGCCGGATTCGCCTTTCATGCGATGAATTAATTGGCCGATTTTGAGGTTATCTTGCTGTTCTGTGGCATGTACTATTTGCTGTTGGAACTGGGCGCAACTTTGCTCAAACTCTTGCAGTATTTCATCTAACAGGCTGTCTTTTTGACCTATTCTCCGATACAAGGTGGTGATATTAATGCCATCCACCACCGGTAACGACGTTGCCGCTGCCACAGGATGGGAGGCTTTGCGTTTAGTTTGCGAATTGGCTGGCAGCCAGCGTTTCAAGGTATCATAAAATATTGTCACATCTATAGGTTTGGTAATGTAATCATTCATTCCTGCCTGTCGGCTTTTTTCTCTGTCTTCTTCTAACGCGTGTGCCGTCATCGCTATGATTGGCATGGTGACATTTAATTCTTGTCGCAGTTTTTTGGCTGCTGTCAGGCCGTCCATAACAGGCATCTGAATGTCCATTAATATCAGGTCGAAGGTTTGTTGTTTAACCTTTTCTAAGGCCTCCTGACCATTGTTGGCAATGGTTGTTGTGGCGTTAATATCCTCCAACAGGGCCAGTGCTACTTCCTGATTGATCTTATTGTCTTCCACCAACAGAATTTGCTTTGCAGAAAAGTCCGGTAATGATGATTTACCTCCTGTATAATGAACTTCATGTTCATCTTCCACATGGTTAAACAGTCGACTCAGCGTATCTTTACAGTCTTCTCTGTTGAGCGGTTTATACAAGACCTCGTGAAATAATTGATTGATGTTTTCCTGATGCTTTTCTTCTGCGCCTGGAGACGTCATTAAGACTAATTTGGGCAGGTCGGTTTTACCTGATTTCATTAGCATTTCAGCGGCTTCCAGACCATCCACTTCAGGCATGAAGTGGTCAATGATAATGGCTTGATACTGGCTAACTTGTGCCTGCTGTTGCACGATTTTAAGTAGATGACCAGCAGAGTGGGTAATGGCTGTTTCTATGCCGAGTTTATCTAGTATATTTTGAGTAATGACAGCGGAAGCTTCACTATCATCTACGATTAATACCTTTTTAAGGCCGGGAAGCTCTGGCGGAGTAATGGTCAAAGTTTCGCTTTTACTGTTTAGGGCTAAATGAACATCAAAATAAAAGGTACTGCCTTTGCCATATTCGCTTTCCACCCTGATATTGCCTTTCATCATAGTTACCAGGTGTTGGCAGATGGCGAGACCCAGACCGGTGCCACCAAAGCGACGAGTGACACTGTTGTCAGCCTGATTAAAAGACTGAAATAGCAGTTTTTGTTTTTCTTCATCTATCCCAATGCCATCATCTTTAACAGAAAATTGCAGATGAAGATCTTGTTCAGATCTGCCCAGCACCGCGACCTTAACTATAATCTCACCTTGCTCGGTAAACTTAATGGCATTATTGACCAGGTTTAACATGACCTGACCGAGCCTGAGAGGGTCACCCAGTACCGGCTGTGGGATATCTACAGGCACGTCGAATAAGATATCCAGTGCTTTTTGTTGCGCCTGACTAATGACCACGTTTGCCAGGTTATTCAGTAACTCATCGATGGTAAATGGTATGCTTTCTAATTCCATTTTACCGGCTTCGATTTTGGAAATGTCTAAAACGTCGTTAACCAATCCCAGAAGCACATGAGCGGATGAATCAATCCGGTTAATATATTGTTGCTGTTTGCCGTCGAGTTGGGTTTTTTGAATCAGGTAAGTATTGCCAATGATGGCATTCATGGGGGTTCTGATTTCATGACTCATGTTAGCTAAAAACTGGCCTTTGGCCTGGCTGGCCACTTCAGCTTTTTCTTTGGCTTCGATGAGATCCGCTTCGATTTGTTTTTGTCGGGTAATGTCTCTTGCCAGGCCTTCGACACTTTTTAATTCGCCTGACTGATCAAACAGGTTTACTTCAGAAAACAAAATCCAGCGTTTATTGCCCTTGTTGTCTTGGATTTCACCCTCGAATTCAGCCTGCTCCAGATCTTTGTTTACCTGTTTTAGATAACGTTTTGCCACCTGATTTATCGGGTTTTCGGTGAGCAGGCCACAAATATCTCGTAGCTCTGATTCAGCATATCCATACAGCTGCGTTGCACCTTCACTGATCCAACTGATGGTGCCATCTGTTTCTCGGGCATACACAAAGTACTGGTTCAGGTTGCTGACTAAGCGGTGGTATTTTCTCTGGTTTTCAGTTAAAGCGATTTCAGATGCTTTACGCAGCTCAATTTCTTTTTTCAAAGTGCGGAACAAATACAAAGAGGTAACCCATGCAATCAACAGCAATAGCAGCGCGATAGCCCCCTGGATCATCAATTGATTGCGGATATCCCGGGCTAATAACCTGAAAAACTCGTCAGATACTTTGAAATGGGCGATGCCCATAATGGCAAAGGTATTCGGTGAATACAGCGGAACCTCGACATCGAAGCAGCTTGCGCACTGACTATCACCACGCACCATTGGCGGCAGGTTGGGGAAGAGGTCTTTGTCGGTTTCAAGGCTGATTTGTTTAAAAAATGGTTCGCCTAAATTGGGTTCCTGATACAGCATCAGGCTACTAATAGTACGCTCAATTTCATCGCTGTTTTGCATTTCCTCATAGGCTTGAAGTGCTGACAGTAATTGTAATCCCTGAGACTCAGCAATCAGTTTGGCATCAGCGGCCGCTTCTGTGCGCAGTTTGGGTTGTAATATTTCTGTCCAGTATAGTGCCAGCGAGATTTGCAAGGAGATCGCCAGTAACACGAAAATGGCTGAAATCGCTTTTGGGGTGCGCCTCAGGTAGTTTTTATCTTGTGGGTTCATATAGTGTCGCCACCCTTAAGAAAAAAGATTTAATACGTATTCCTGAGTCGTTCATTACCTGGGCATTGATAAAAGGTTTGGGGCTGGTATCTATGGTCAGTCCGCTAAAAATTCCTTTTTCGACGTCTCCTCTGAAAGGCGAGTAGGTGACGACATTTCTATTCTGACCAAACAGCGCTATTGCTTTAATTTCTTCTGTGCTTAATTTATTGAGTATAAATATACCGGCAGCTGCGATTTCCAGCTCCTCAATGTGCGTCATATCTTTTACCAGGTGCACAAATACCGGCATATCTTTGATCCGGCCCTTTTTATCACCGCGGCCCATGCGCAAGAAGCTGCGGGCGAGTTTTTCGGCACGTTGTAAATCGCCTGTGTACAGAAAGACAATATCTAAGCCGTTATCGGCATTGTGTTTGTCATTGATGTCCTGATCTGCCTGGAGAATTGACTTAAACATCTTTAAGCCGTTGAGTACGCGAAAGTCCTCTTCAGACCAGGCCGGGGAGCTAAAGCACAGCAGAACGACCAGTACCATCCAATGCCGCCAGTGTTTTTGGTCGTCTTTTGCGGGGGTTAACATTGCTGGGTTCTGTCCATGTTTGTCTTCGGCTTGCTAAGTGCTACTTAAGTGTAGAATTTAAAACAATTATTTGTAGTATAGCCATAGTTATCAGAACAGTGTATTGGATTCTGTCGCCGCTTGCTTTTTACGCTGATCTCTTTCTTCCAGATGTTCTTGCCAGCGCTTTTGAGCAATATGCGCTTTTACTAGCTCCAACACTTCGATGATTAAATTCAAAATTTCGTTATTCACCTGTTTTTCATCGTTGGTGAGGTGATTAAACCCCTTGTCGAAGATATCTGATACTGTCTCGTTATCAAGGTCTTCCAGCATGTTAGTTATTGACTGGATAACGACATTCGAAACCGTGTTTTGCAAACGTTTTTCGATATTGCCTCCCAGAACCGGAACCAGATTGAGTAGTGCAATTTGATCATCTTGACGAACCGCTTTAGCAACACTGTTGATAATGTGTTTCCTGATCACTTCCCCTTGTTCGGGGTGACTTATTGAAGTGCCCAAATGCTGAGCCAACGAAGAGACCCACTGAGTAACAACCGCCTTTCTGGGGCTGATAATGTTATCGGCGATTTCGTCCAATAAGCTCGAACCTTTAGCAATTTCATCCTGAGCATCGGTGAGTATTTTTACAACGATACGGTCGCTCAACTCTTCGATAAGTACGTTGTAATAAAAGCTGAGAAAGCGGAACAGTGCCCAATTTCTGAAATCAATAATCTGATATTTGTGCAGGCGATAAAGTACTGAAATTATTCTTAAAAAACGGAAAATGCGGGCGGATTCCACCGGGATACAGCCAACTAAGTCATACCAGTGAATAAAGGGGAAAAAGTACCAGCGCATGTATTCTTTTTGTTTGATTGCGACTCCCCAGCGCACAAAAAACTCGGTCAGGAATACCGCGATAAAACACAGGTCCAGAAATAAAAAGTTGGCGTGGATCGGGGCGTACAGTTCGACTACCGCAGGGGTATTTTGCTGCAAAAAATTAAATACAGCTGAGGTGGCATACAACGAGTCGAAGATCAACAACAACAGGTTTATTACCAGCAGGGTCATCATCAGCAGATCGACAGCGAACCAGATCCCTTGTTTACTTGCTCGCAGTTTTTCGTAGTTCATGACAACACTCCAATTGTTATAGATCGTGCGGTTGGCGAAAGGTTAATAAACTTTTCAAATCAACCGCGTAAAATCAACTGTAAGTTGTGGACAACGCCTTTAGTTTTTTATTGCGATAGGCGGTAAATGCAATAATAAATAGTGTATAGCACCACAAAGGAAAATCGCCCCAATATCGATAAGGCGTCATGCCGGTTACTTTGTTTAAGGCAACTTCCAGCGTCGCACTGCTAAATTGAGGAGCTTGAGCCAGTATTTTTCCTCGGTGATCTACAAACGCCGTAATACCATTGTTGGTAGCGCGAATTAATGGCAAGCCAAACTCCGCAGCTCGTACCTGAGCGATTTCTAAATGCTGAGCTGGACCGTGAGAGTTTCCAAACCATGCATCGTTGCTGACAGTAAGCAGGAAGTCAGATTGATTTCTGAGGTTGTCCCTTATTTGTCTCGGAAAGGCGATTTCAAAACAAATAGCAGCTAAAAAGTGATGTCCATTTACCAGCAGGTTGGCCTGTTCATAATCACCTCTGGTAAAAGAGGACATGGGCAAATCAAATATCGGTGCCAGACCTCTTAACCAGTCTTCCATGGGGATAAATTCCCCAATGGGCAACAGGTGGTGTTTGCTGTAGCGGTTCTGATGAAAGTATTGGTACTGGGGAGCTTCAGAATCATTGTCAACTTTGCCCAATACTATGAGGTTGTTGAAGGCCTGATAGGTCTCAAAGTTGTAATTTACGATACCGGTTATTAATCCGGTATCGGAATCGAAAGCTTTTTGATCAAGGTTTTGTAAATAACCGGTCGCCAGGGGTTCCAGTTTAGGAATCGCAGCCTCTGGCCACAAAATGACATCATTGTGCCAAAGGTTTTCACTGAGCTTCAGGTACTTCTGCATTGTGGGTTCATCTTGTTCCGGTACCCAGCGCAGTTCCTGTTTAATATTACCCTGAACCATGGCTATTTTTACTGATTCGTCTTGTTTGGTGCTGAAGTTCAAAGTGGCCACCAACAGCGAGCCAAGAGCAAATGCTGTGACAACAAGACTCAGTGATTTAGCCACTGGTTTGGGGGGGGGGTGCGACTCGGCGAGGAATTTAGCGCTCAAACAGGTCACCAATATCATGAGCATACTAACACCGGTTTCACCGATTAACGGATACCAGGAAGACAGTGGGCTAACAGATTGTGTATAACCCACAGATAGCCATGGGAAACCGGTTAAAAACCAGCTGCGCAGCCACTCAAACAGAAACCAGATTGCCGCCATAATAAAAGCGCGATGTCTGGCGGTTTTGAATTTATGCCATAACCAAAACGCGCCTGCCGGGAAAAGGGCGAGGTAGGCGACTAACAGTGCCATTAAGCCCAGAGAGCCAATGAGTGGTAATCCGCCAAAGTTGGCGATGCTGACATGCACCCAACTGATGCCGGCCCCAAACCAGCCTATCCCGAACAAAAAACCGGTTTTAAAGCCTGACAGAGAATGTCGGAAATACAAATAAAAGGTAATAGTGAGACTGGCAAAGGGAATCAGCCAGAACGAAAAAGGGGCATAAGCAAAGGTCATTGCTATGCCCGACAATATTATCAGAAAATACTGAATCGATAGTTTATTAAGCACTGGCGAGATGGTTGGCTGGCACTCTGGGCAGGGTGACTTTAAGTTGGATAAGTCTTCTGCCGTCAGCGTTATTCACCTTAAATTCAATATCATTGATCACGATGGACTCATCTTTTGAAGGCATGTGGCCAAAACTGTTTAGCACTATGCCGCCAATAGTATCGGCCTGCTCTTCATCAAAATTGGTATTGAAATAGCGGTTAAAATCATCAACAGCGGTGAGCGCTTTCACCGAGTAGGTGTAGGTATTCAGTGCCTTGATGTCTTCGGTTTCTTCATCATCGGCATCATGCTCATCTTCTATTTCACCGACAATCAGCTCCAGAATATCTTCGATAGTCACCAGGCCCGAGACGCCGCCGTATTCGTCAATAACGATCGCCATGTGATAGCGGTGTTGACGAAATTCGCGCAGTAAAACATCCACGCGTTTGCTCTCCGGTACAATGACCACCGGACGCAAGATGTCTTTTAGTTCGAACTGTTGTACTTCACCGAAGGCGTATTTGAGCAAGTCTTTTGCTAACAAAATACCTTCTACATGGTCTTTGTTTTCTGATACCACCGGAAAACGGGAGTGGGCGGTTTCTAAAACAAGAGGTAAGAATTCAGACACTGTCTGATTGATATCAATGGTTACCATCTGCGCTCTTGGGATCATAATGTCCCGTACCCGCATTTCAGCCACTTCCAGCACGCCGTGTATCATTTCCCGGGTGCCCGGGTCGATCACTTCCTGCAATTCAGCTTCGTTGATAACTTCAACCAGCTCTTCCCGACTTTTGGGCTCTCCTGTGAAGGTTTGAATGATTTTTTCTAACCAACTCTTACCAGAAGAACCGTTCGTAGAGTGTGGGTTGTCGTCGTTACTCATGAGTTTGACATAATTCCTTTGTTGGCAAGCGCCCTATAATTCATGATCAATATAGGGGTCGTCAATACCTAAACTGTTTAAAATTTGAACTTCAAGGCGTTCCATTTGTTCCGCCTCTTCGTCGTTTATATGGTCATAGCCCAACAAATGCAAGGTTCCATGCACCAACATATGTGCCCAATGAGCCGCCAATGGTTTATTTTGTTGAATCGCTTCTTCCGCAACCACAGATTGGCAAACGATTAAATCGCCTAACAGGGGTAAATTTAAACCTGGGGGTTGCTCGAAGGGGAAAGATAAAACATTGGTAGGTTTATCTTTTCCTCTATAGGTGGCGTTAAGCTCCTGGCTTTCAGTGGCCTCAACCACACGAACTGTCAGTTCCAGCGCTTCTCCCTGCGGAAATTTGCTGAAAAGCGCTCCTGGTACAGCTGATAATGTGGCGTTAATCCATGCTTCAAAGTTAGCAACGATACTGCCGTCTAATGGAGTATCTGTTGCTAACTGTGTATCAATGTCTGTAACGATTGGCATATCACTGTGATTGGTCACCATTAGTCGTTGCCTGAATGATTATTTTGGGCATTGAGTTTTTCTTGTCGCGCCAGCTCTTTCTTTTCTTTTTGAATTCGCGCTTCTTCTTGTTCGAACTTGTCATAGGCCTGAACAATTCGCGCTACTACCGGGTGCCTGACTACATCATTAGCGGTAAAAAAGTTTAATGAAATATCGTCAACGTCTTTCAGCACTTCGATTGCGTGACGCAAACCGGAGCGCACACCTCGGGGAAGGTCAATCTGGGTGATGTCACCCGTTACCACGGCTTTAGAGTTAAAGCCAATACGGGTCAAAAACATCTTCATTTGTTCAACCGTGGTATTTTGGCTTTCATCCAAGATAATGAAGGCATCATTTAGGGTGCGACCGCGCATGTAGGCCAGAGGGGCCACTTCAATAACATTGCGCTCAATTAATTTTTCCACTTTTTCAAAGCCCAACATTTCAAACAGAGCGTCGTATAAAGGGCGTAAATAAGGATCCACTTTTTGTGACAAATCACCGGGTAAAAAGCCCAGTTTTTCTCCGGCCTCTACTGCAGGTCGGGTCAATAGTATGCGGCGTATTTCTTGTCTTTCCAGCGCTTCAACTGCGCAGGCTACAGCCAGATAGGTCTTGCCGGTTCCGGCTGGACCTATGCCAAAAGTGATGTCGTGTTGTACCACGTTCATCAGGTATTGGGACTGATTGGGATTGCGGGGCTTGATAACGCCACGTTTGGTCTTGATATGAACTTCTTTACCCCAACCCGAGTCGCTCTTTTGTTCCATGATCCCCGATGCCTGAATGGCCAGGTGCACCTGTTCGGGCTCTAGCTCCGGAAACTCGCCTTTTACGGGTTGCGTCTCCACGTATAAGTCCTTTAGTAAGGTCAGGGTGGCGTCCACTAAGTTGGCTTTTCCAACCACTTTAAAACTGGTGTTGTTGTAGCTGACTTCAACACCCAAACGTTTTTCAATTTGTTTGATATTGTCGTCGAATGGACCACATAGGCTGGACAAGCGTCTATTGTCTATGGGCTCCAGGGTAATGCTTTTAGTAACTAGTAATCTATTACTCAATGGCTTTTCTGTGATTAATTAGGTTGAAATTGGGTAACACCCAGATTGTCGGTTTTTTCGATTCGGGTTTCCAGAATACTCTCCGGAGCCGTGGCGATGCGCAGATTCATTTCCGCTTCTGTGCGAACTACATTGCCTCGTAACGAGTTGGCAAACACGTCAGTGATTTCAATATCCACAAATTTACCCACCATATCTGGCGTGCCTTCGAAGTTCACCACGCGGTTATTCTCGGTACGGCCCGACAATTCCATAATATTCTTTTTAGAAGGCCCTTCCACTAATATGCGTTGTGTGGTGCCCACCATGTTTCTGGCTATGCGCTGAGCTTGCTGACTGATGCGTTGTTGCAGTAAGTGAAGACGTTGTTTTTTAACTTCTTCGCTAACATCATCTGGCACGTCCGCTGCCGGCGTACCAGGTCTGGCGCTGTAGATAAAGCTGAAACTTAAATCGAAATCAATGGCCTGAATCAGGTTCATGGTATCTTCGAAATCTTTGTCACTTTCACCGGGGAAGCCGATGATGAAATCTGAAGACATGCTCAGATTAGGACGAACTTTTTTCAGGCGTCGAATTTTAGACTTGTATTCAATGGCGGTGTGACCACGCTTCATCATAGCGAGAATATGGTCCGAGCCACTTTGCACTGGTAAATGCAGATGATCCACCAGTTCTGGGATGGTTTCGTAGGCATCAATGATGTCGTCAGTAAATTCAACCGGGTGTGATGTGGTGTAGCGAATGCGATCGATACCGTCGATTGCAGCAACCAGGTGCAGCAGTTCGGCAAAGCGACAAATACTGCCGTCGTAGTTTTCACCGCGATAGGCGTTAACGTTTTGTCCCAACAGGTTGACTTCGCGAACGCCTTGTTCCGCCAGTTGCGCAATTTCGAAAATGACATCATCTACCGGGCGTGAAACTTCTTCACCACGGGTATAAGGCACAACACAAAAACTGCAATATTTAGAGCAACCTTCCATAATGGAAACGAACGCTGTGGGGCCTTCTGCTCTTGGTTCCGGTAATCGGTCGAACTTTTCGATTTCAGGAAAACTGATATCCACAACAGCTTGCTCTCCAGCCTGAATCTGGGAAATCATTTCAGGTAAACGATGCAGGGTTTGCGGACCAAATACGATATCTACAAAAGGCGCACGTTGACGAATTGCGTCGCCTTCCTGAGACGCCACACAACCGCCCACACCAATAACCAGCTCTGGCTTTTTGGTTTTGAGGTTTTTCCAGCGACCCAGTTGATGGAATACTTTTTCCTGTGCTTTTTCTCGAATCGAGCAGGTGTTAAGCAAGATAACGTCAGCTTCCTCCGCTTCTTCGGCAAGGGAATAACCATGGGTGCTATCCAGTAAGTCCGCCATTTTTTCCGAATCGTATTCGTTCATTTGGCAGCCCCATGTTTTGATAAACAGCTTTTTACTCATGTTCTCTTACTCAATATTCAACTCGTTCGATAAATTCTGCTTTTCTCCGGCAGTATAGCGGAAAAAAGGGCGCGTATTTTATAGCCTAATGAAGTGAGTTTCCAGACATTTAACCCGTTGCCATATTAAATCTCTGCTTGCGGCGCTTATTCCGCTAAAAACACTACACTTTTGCGGTATTCCACAATTTAATTATTACTAAATATTTTTAAATTCTATACGGGGTTGTGCATGGAATACAAAGCACAAGGTGCCATGTCTGTGTGTCAAATAATCTCGGGTATAAATTTTCATACATGGATATCGATACTGTGAACCAATTCCCAAAAACACCAAAGAAGTTTAAATGTGCATTTGAAATGTTCGATATCTGTTCTAGATTTGGAAATATCACAGAGCAGATAAATGAGTGTGTTGCCCTTTGTTGTGGTCTCCATTGCAAAGGGTAACTGACTTATATCAAGGTTGAGATTCAATCATGCAGTTTGATGGCTCTGTTACGGTGTCAAAGGAGTTTCATGACACAGCCCTACGGGAAACTTGTGTAGTTTCGTACAGAACCCTGTCTTAGGAGCAATAAGTAATGACAGACGACAAAGGCCCCAAAAAGCAAAAAGTTGAATCGAAAATTGAAAAACTGGAAGACCGTATCGCCCCAGGTGGGATTGGCGGTTTAGTTGGTGATTTAGGCGTTGAATCTAATGACGCGCCGCCACCTGGTGATGACGGTGGTCATCCGGACGGTGGTGAAGAACATCCGCCAACAGGCAATGAAGGTGGTCCACCTCCAGGAGATGAAGGTGGTGAGATGGGTGGAGACGGCACAGTCACACATCAAGACGGTAGCGTTGAGACTCAAAATCCAGATGGCTCAGGCAGCATGGTGTACCCCGATGGCTCTACTGAGACCTGGGACGGCCAGGGCGGCGGAAGCTGGGACGACGGGCAAGGCAATACCTGCCAGTGGAGTGCGGATGGTTCCGGTAGCTGGACTTCTGCCGATGGCAGCAGTGGTTATAACAATGCTGATGGTTCCGGTGGATATACTAATTCCGACGGCAGCCATGGCTCATATGGATCAGATGGCTCTTACAGTCACACTGAAGCTGACGGTACCACCTATCAAGGTAACGCCGATGGCTCAGGCTCTATCACTTATGCCGATGGCACTACCGAAGCATGGGATGCTCAGGGTAATCCGGTTGGCGAAGGTACAGAGGGTGGTGGAGACCAGCCACATGAAGGTGATGGCGGAGAGCATCCACAAGATGGTGGTGATCACCCTCAAGATGGTGGGGAAGCTGGTGACAGTGGCACCATGACCCATCCGGATGGAACGGTTGAAACCTGGAACGAAGATGGCTCTGGCAGCATGGTTTATCCAGACGGCGCGAGCGAAACATGGGATGGCCAGGGCGGTGGTTCATGGGATGACGGTCAGGGTAATACCAGCCAGTGGAGTGCAGATGGCTCTGGATCTTGGTCTTCCTCCGATGGCAGCAGTGGCTACTACAACGCTGACGGTTCTGGTGGGTACACCAATGCAGACGGTAGCTCCGGTCAATATAACGCTGATGGTTCTGGAAACCACACCGAAGCCGATGGCACAACCTACACCTGGAACGCTGATGGTTCTGGCGGTGTTGAGTATTCCGACGGCTCATCTGAGTCATGGGATGGACAGGGCGGCGGATCCTGGGATGACGGACAAGGTAACTCGTCTACCTGGAATGCCGATGGTTCTGGCTCCTGGACATCCTCTGATGGCAGCAGTGGTTACCACAATGCTGATGGTTCTGGTGGCTACACCAATTCAGACGGCAGTTACGGTAGCTATGGTTCTGATGGCTCATACACTCATACTGAAGCTGACGGTACTACTTATCAACAGAATGCTGATGGCTCAGGTAGCATTACTTATGCCGATGGTTCAGTTGAGGAGTGGGATTCTCAAGGTAACCCAGTAGGTGAACCGGCAGGCGGAGAACAACCGCAAGACGGAGGCGAGTATCCTGAAGGTGGCGGTGAAGCTGGCGAATCAGGTACGGTAACGCACCCGGATGGCACTGTTGAAACCTGGAATGAAGATGGGTCTGGCAGCATGGTGTTCCCCGACGGCTCTACAGAGACCTGGGATGGTCAAGGCGGCGGGACCTGGGATGATGGTCAGGGCAACACCTGTGAGTGGAGTGCTGATGGTTCTGGTAGCTGGTCCTCCTCTGATGGTAGTAGCGGTTATTACAATGCTGATGGCTCTGGTGGCTACTCCAATTCTGATGGCAGCTATGGTAACTGGAACGCCGATGGCTCAGGTACTCACGTTGAAGCTGATGGCACAACCTATCAATACAACGCTGACGGTTCGGGTTCTGTAACCTATCCTGACGGTACTGTTGATGCCTGGGATTCACAGGGTAATCCGGTGGGCGAAGGCGATGATCAGACACAAGGCAGTGGTTCAGGTGGCGAACACGACGGTTCTGCCGGTGAAGGTGGCCATGACGGTACAGCTGGAGAACATGGCGATGATGGCTCTCACCCTAATCCTGATGTGGTAGACGAGCAGGTGCTTGACGATGGCACAACTGTATTAACTTATGCCGATGGCACAGTTGAGACTTTTAATCCTGATGGTTCTGGTAGCATGGTGTTCCCCGACGGCGCTACCGAAACCTGGGATGGTCAGAGTGGCGGAACCTGGGATGACGGGCAAGGTAATAATTATACTTGGAATGCTGATGGTTCAGGTTCCTGGACATCATCTGATGGCAGCAGTGGTTATCACAATGCCGATGGCTCTGGTGGTTACACCAACAGTGATGGTAGTCACGGTAGTTATGGCTCTGATGGCTCTTACAGTCACACTGATCCTGATGGTACCGTCTATCAGCAAAACGCGGATGGTTCAGGCAGTATTACTTATCCTGATGGCACCACTGAAACCTGGGACAGTGATGGCAACATGAGTGGTGGTCACGAACCCGGTGGTCCTGAGGACGACGGTGATGACGAATGGATGGAACCTGGCAGTGAAATGGATGACCACGGTGAAATCGTTGATGAACAAATCAATGCTGATGGTTCCGGAACAGTCACCTATGCCGATGGCACGGTAGAAACCTGGAATGCTGATGGCTCCGGTAGTATCAACTACGCTGATGGCGGCACGGAAACCTGGGACGGTCAGGGTGGCGGTAGCTACGATGATGGTCAGGGTAACAGTTGTCAATGGAGTTCGGATGGTTCAGGCAGTTGGACTTCAGCCGACGGCAGCAGTGGTTATTATAATGCTGATGGCTCAGGCAGCTATACCAATTCAGATGGCAGTTATGGTTACTGGAACGCGGATGGTTCCGGCACTCATACCGATGCAGATGGCACAGTATGGACGATGAACAGTGATGGTTCTGGTAGCGTAACCTATCCTGATGGTACTTCTGAGACCTGGGAGGCAGGCGATGCGCCTTATCCGGAAGACGGTGGTGAAGGTGAGCCTATGGATTCAGGCGACATGCATGGTACTGTGCCACCGGATCCAAACGGCTATGTCAATGAGTTCATCTTGCCATTATTCGAAGGTGGCAGTGATCCGGCTGAATGGGGGCTTGACTATGATACAGATGGCCCAACCAGCTGGACGTTACCAATCGATATGGGTGACGTTGACCTCGCCTCTAGCACCTTTGTTATCTCTGGTGACATGGTAGGTGAATGGGACGGTGGAATACCTCCTGAAGCTACCGGACCGGATGCGGATGGTAATTACACCATTCAAAGCTGGCCTCTGGCAGAAGTAATTGATAACGGTGATGGTACTGTCACCTTAATATTTGACACTGATGAAACGCCTTAACAGGCACTCTATTAACTAACGGAGAATATGATTATGGCAACAGTAACCAAAGCTGACCGTGTAAAGCAAAGAGCACTAGCAGCAGTAGCTGGCGCAAAAGTGCAAGGTTATAAGATAGCTGCCAGAGCGCAGACGGCGAAAGCCAAAGCTCGTTCAAAGTAGCCTTTTTGTAAACCACCAAGGCGGGCGTTGAGTCCGCCTTTTTTGTGCCTAAAAAATAGGCTGACGGGGTTGATTTGAAATAAAAAAACAAGATTTTTCGTAACTTCGTCGATAATACTAATTTATTAGTCTTATTCTGTTTATATCGTTCTATACTTAAACAGCAAAGACAAATGAGGTGTGACGGGATTATTGATGGTGAACAGGACTGCAAGGCAAACCGCAAGCACAGCCAGCAAGGAAGTCGGCGAATTAAAACGTAAAATAAAAATACTTTCCACGTCCAGAAAGCTCACGCACGAGTTCATTGGACAGGCTCATGGTGTTAAGCACCTGATGCAAATTGTTTTTGATCGCATCCTCAATGCCTTGGACGCCGAAGCCGGTTCATTGTGGATCAAAGACGAGAATGCGAAAAAGAATGTCTGCCACCTCGCCGAAGGACCAGTAAAAAACGAAGTGATCGGTTTAAAGCTGGATTTTGGCGTGGGTATTGTCGGCACCGTAATTGAAACGCAAAAATCCAAAATCATTCTCAATTGTGCCAAAAGCAAAGAATTCTCCCAAACGGTGGATCAAAAGACCGGATTTGTTACTCGGTCCATGATATGCGTTCCCCTAATCATTGATGATGAGGCTTATGGGGCCATACAAATCGTAAATAAAAAGCATGGTGTCGATGGTCAGTTTGATACCAATGATTGTGAGTTGGTGAAAGACCTGGCAATCAGCGCAGCTATTTCCATGAAAAATGCGCGCCTCATGGAAATGGAGAGCAAAGTAAAGGAAATGAATGCCCTGATGAGCATATCTAACGAAGTCGTTTCGACGTTAGATGTTGATCAGGTGCTGCATCTGGTGGTTAACCGAACCAATGAACTTGTGGATGTGTCATTCGGCGCTATTGCCCTGCTGGACGACGACGAGTTAAGTCTCAACGTTATTTCCGGAGGCGAAAAGGTAGATCTGAAAAATCCCCGTCAACAAGCGGTTTTGGGCCTTATGAATCAAGTGCAAAATCTGCAGCGCTCAGTGTATGTGGCGGAAAAGGAGCGCTATATTCTCTCCCAAAAGGGTAAAACCAATGACTGGGTCAAATATCTTAATCAATTTGATGTAAAAAGCCTCTGGAGCGTTGCGTTGCGCGATGAAGAGGGGGTTTTAGGTGTTCTTTGGTTCGAAAGCAATGTGGCGCACTTTGCTGACGGCGGTAAGGGCGACCTGCTGCATATTATGGCGTCTCAATCCACGGTCGCATTACGCAATGCCAGCTTGTTTAAAAGTATCACCAATCGCAAATCTCTCTCAGGCTTAAAGGATAGTGGTCTCAAATGGTTTAAGAGTAAAGGCAAGCGCGCAGCAATTGTAATGGGAACAGTGGTTACCTTATTACTGAGTTTTCACTTCTTACCGGTTTTGCGCTGGGTTGCTGCCCCCACAACTGTCGAAACGCAATTGGGGCAGGGGATCTTCACTCCGGTAGATGGCCGTATTAGCAGTATTTTGGTGCGAGAAGGGCAACCGGTTAAAGAAGGTGATGTCGTCGCCGAATTGGATACTACGGCTATCCGACTTGCACTGGTGGAGGCTCAGGCGCAACTTGCCATTGCGGAGCGGCAAATTGTGGAAGCCAGGGCTGAAAAGGACAGTTTCGCCTTGTCCAATGCCATGATTCAACGGGAATCCACATTGGCTAAAGTAATCAAGTTGCAGGGAGATTTAAATAACACAGCCATTATCGCCCCAATCTCTGGAGTTGTACTCAATACCAATATCGGCGAACTAAGGGGCCGACACTTTGGCACTGGCACTGAAATCTTCCGCATTGCCAATCCTGACAAGTTTCGCCTGGTAGTGCACGTAGCCGAAGAAGACATTATGGATGTCAAAATCGATCAGGAAGTCAGGGCTGTGTTAAGAGCAAGGCCGGGTGAGTATGTTTATGGCAAGGTTTTGCATGTGGGGCGTTCCTACGATGTGCCTACCACTATTTTGGAAGGGGAAGAAGAAGTCGATACCAGTGAGTTGCAAACCGGCTTTGTCGCTGAAATTTTAATAACTGAATCTGATTACCGGGTGTTGCCAGGTATGACTGGACAGGCGTTGATTTATACACCTGAAACATCGGTAGTGCAGCGCTACTGGCGCAGAGTTCGCAACTTCTTTATTTTTACTCTGGGATTTTAACTTTTGAGTGTTATTCCGGCACCATTAAGAGACGAAGTTAAAGTGCGTCGCTTTGTGCAGCAAGGCGATGTTAGCTTTGTGGTTAAGGAGCCAGACAAACAAGAGTACTACAGATTTAGCGTTCCTCAGATGGAGTTAATTCGCTTGTTCGACGGCATACACGACCTAACGGCGATCGTTGAGCGCTTTAATCGCGAGTCAGAACTCTTTGAATATGATACTGACACCGCTGAATCGGTGTATCACGCTTGCAAAGACTACCAAATCCTTAAACGCAGTAAACAAGAAGAAAATGTGGCCTTGTTAGAGCGAATCAGGGATGAGCGCAAAAAGTCTATGTTGCAGGCCAAAGGCAGTATCCTGATGATGCGCTTTCAGTTGGTTAATCCCAATAAGTGGTTTGACAATATTATCGACTCCATCCGTTTTATGTGGTCTCCCAAAGTCGTAAAGTTTCAGGCTGGGTTTATTGTATTCGCGATGATGGTGATCTTGTTTAACGCAGAGCGATTCGCACAGGATTTCACCCAGGTTTATTTACAAACTCAGATCAGTGGAGTGTTTTACATCTGGGTTATCGCTTTGTGTGCCATAGCACTGCACGAATGTGGGCATGGTCTCACCTGTAAGTATTACGGAGGGGATGTCCATGAAATGGGCTTTTTATTATTGTGCTTTCAACCCTGTTTGTACTGCAATGTCAACGACGCCTGGCTGTTTGAAAACAAAACTCACAAGATTCAGGTGGCATTAGCCGGAGTTTGGGTGGAATTATTATTGGCGGCGATAGCCACCATCGTTTGGTTGCTGGTGGATATCTATAATCCGGTGGGATATGTCGCATTCGTACTGATGACCATCGGCACCGCCAGCTCTTTATTGGTGAACCTCAATCCCTTACTGAAATTTGATGGTTATTACATTCTGACTGACTGGCTGGAGATGCAAAATTTAAGACAAAATGCATTGGCCTGGTTTTCATGGAATCTAAAAACTAAACTATTCAGAAGTGAGGAAGAAAAGCCCTTTAATCCAACGCCCAGAGAAAAGCGTGTTTATTGGATTTATGGCACAGCGGTTGTGTTTTACATGACCCTGATGCTGTCATTTATTGGCTGGTTGGGCTATCAGTTTGTATATGCTCAATTTGGCTTTGTGGCTATTTTGGGGTTTATCTATCTGATCTATGTATTTTTAAAATCCATAACAGGAACCTGGATGATGACGGTAGTGCAATGGTGTAAACACCATTTGTGGCAAGACAAAAAAACCAAACTGCGAACACTGGCGTTATTAGTCGTCGCTATTTGTGTGAGTATATTTTGGCAACCTCGCTTAACCCTGTATTCAGAAGGGGTAGTAGAAGCTCAAACTCATATTGTATACAGTCCAGTGAATGCCTTTGTGGAGCAGGTCAACTATTCAGAGCAGCGCCGATTGATGCTCCAGTCTGAACAGCCTTTGCTAGTGATGTCTTCACCGGAATTACTGATGCTAAAACAAGACTTACAGGCGCGACGGGCTGAACTGGAAGGCCAGAAAGTGGCTGCCATGTTGGAAAACGAATCATCTACCCAAGCCAGACTGGCGATTGAATTGGCACTCGTGGCTGAAAAGCTGCAATCCACCAACAAAAAACTGAGTGATCTGGAGGTCCATGCCCCAGAGGGTAACTGGATGGTTGAAGGGTTAGCTCCAGACTTATTGCAAGGGCGTTATTTTTCTGAGCAGCAGGAGGTATTGAAACTGCTGTCAGAAAACAGCCGCTTTTTCGATGCAATTGTTGATCAAAGGGATGTTTCTTACCTTTCTCCCGGCGACAAAGCTAAGGTGCGATTAACAGCGCAGCTTAGCCGGGTACATGAAGCTGAAGTTCAGGTGATTTCAGCACTGGCGAAATCAGCTGGTGTTGAGCAAAAAGTTTTGGTCAGGATGCTGATCACGGACTGGCAGCCGGGAGATTATTTGCCGGTAGGGGTAAGTGGAGAGGCTAAGATTTATGGTGAAAACCAGCCTCTTTGGCGACACTTTATGTTTAAAATCAGGAAATTTTTCAGAGCGGATTTATGGCTTTAATTAGGCGGTTATTTTTATTCATCAGTTTGTTTTTATGCCAAGCTGTTTCGGCAGAAAATCTGGCCTCAGTATATCTGCGAGGCGTTGTTGTGCCTGCCCTGCAAGCTAAATTATCGGTGGCGCAACAGGGTCAGGTCACATGGATTGCTTCCGATGGAAGCTTTGTGCAAAGTGGTGAAAAGCTGGCCCACATCAACGATATTAAACTCAAAGCTGAGTTAAGTCAGGCTCGCGCTATGTTTTTTTCCGCGGAAGCCGAGCTGGCTGCAGCACGGCACGCTCTGGAAAAAAGCCGACGCCTGGTGAATGAAAATATCCTTTCGGATATTGCTTTAACTGAGGCTGAGTTTTCGGTAAGAACAGCTGAAGCCAAGGTGGCGGTTAATCGCTCCAAATTTGAATTGGCAGAACTGGCCGTGCAGCAGGCGGTTTTACTCGCCCCGTATGATGGTGTTGTTGCAAACACAAAAATATCAGCCGGGGAATGGGCGCAACCCGGTGACCCTATCATTGAGTTTGCATCCCTGACACTATTAACCATGTCATTGGACGTTCCTCCGGAGTACACAGATTTATTGCAAGTGGGTGACACAACTGATGTGTTGTTTAAAGGCGAGGTCATTGGTACTGCAACCGTGAAGCGCTTGTTTCCTATTCTCCAACCTTCCAGCGGCCTCAGGAGAGTGGTGTGGGATATCAAAACCAATGAGTCAATTCTGATCTCAGGTCGATATGTGGAGTTGAAGGCGTGGTTTTAAAAGGGTTAAAAACTTGTTTGGTAATTGCCAGTGTGTTGAGTTTTGGAGCAGGGGCTGAAACTCTGGATGCGGTTTTGGAAAAAGCTTTTAAACAGAATATTAATTATCAAATTGCCCTGGAACAGCTGCAAAAAGCCCACAATGATGAGCAAACTGCTTATGGCCAATTGTTTCCCGATCTCAGTTTAAGCGCATCCAGAAGTGAAGATCTTTTTGATAATCAGAGTAACTCTTTATTGACCTCCTATTCCGCGCGATTAGAGTTAAACCAGGTACTTTACGACCCAACCGTATGGCAGGCATGGAAAATCAGTAAATTGAGAGCGCTGGATGCGGAGTTGGGCTATCTTCGCCAAAAGCAGCAATTGGTTTTTGATGTCAAACAGATTTGGTATCAGTTGATCACCAACAACGCTCTGGCCCAGGAAGCAAGACAATCACTGGCGCGTTTAAAGCAGCACCGGGATAATGCGCAACACCTCTATGCCAATGGCAAGATTTGGCGCAACGACTTACTGCAGGCCGACGTTCGGGTTGCACGCGGTGAACAGGCTTTGCTGGTGGCAGAAAATACCGCTAAGCGCAGCCTTACTAATTTAAACATTCTATTAAATCAAAACATCCTGGTGGAAGTGTCTCCTGAGGGTTCCAATCCTGACATTTCTTATACGCCAGAATTAGGACAAAGTTTGCAAATGGCGTTAGCCAGCCGTCCGGATTTACAACAACTTGACCTCGCCGTGCAAATAGCCAGACGCAGCAAAAGCAGTGCAGTGTCAGGCTA
Organism: Planctobacterium sp. AWH2_060; assembly: GCF_056158425.1. Classification (NCBI taxonomy): domain Bacteria; kingdom Pseudomonadati; phylum Pseudomonadota; class Gammaproteobacteria; order Alteromonadales; family Alteromonadaceae; genus Planctobacterium; species Planctobacterium sp. AWH2_060. Next base: position 407,939 of record NZ_JBSWTG010000001.1, read on the forward strand.
TTGGCCAACACTTACCGCCAGAGTGACACAATCTAATTTATCTGATCATTTTGATTTTGCCGGTGCTGCCAGAGATACTCAGCTTAGTATCAATATGAACTGGACTTTATGGGACAACTTTTCGACTCGTAATCGAAATCGAAACGCGGTTCATGATCTACAGATTGCTCAGAAAAATCTGGCGCGAAGTAAAGAGTTAGTACAGCAGGAAACTCACAGTGCCTGGTTGGCAGTTCAGGAAGCCAGACAAAACATCAAGGTGCTGGAAAAAGCGGTGAGTCAGGCGGAAGAGAACTTTCGGGTTAGTGGAATTCGTTACAAAGAACAATTGAGTACCGCTAATGACGTGCTGGATGCTCAGGATCTGCTAACCAGTACCCGAAGCGATTTATTAGCTGCCAGAGGTGACTTTTTCATCGCTAAAGCGCAGCTGGAGTTTTCTATGGGCACAGAGAAATAATCAGATACAGCTAAAAACTCCACAAGCCATTCTCAGCTTTGCTATTATAGGCCTTTGTACCAGCCTGCGATTTACAAACTCATGTCCTTGAAAAAAATCAACATTTCAGAAAAGTTTTCGCTGTTCCACGAGCTTTGGTCATCGACTAAGGTGGATAGATAATGAACGAAAAACACCTTGACCTGATTGTTTTTGGCGGTGGTATGGTGGGTGCCGCAGCAGCTCTGGGCTTTGTGCAGCAGGGCTATAGCGTTGCAATTGTGGAGCCCAATGTTCCTGACTGGTCAGAATTGACCGCTGAGCCAGATATCAGAGTTTCGGCAATTAGTCTCGGCTCAGAGCAGCTACTGACGGAGCTGGGTGCCTGGTCTTATTTAAAGATGGAGCGATTGCAACGCTATAGCAAATTGTCTGTGTGGGAAAATCCCGGCTGTGAAACTCATTTTTCAGCCAGCGATTTGGGTATTAGTCACCTGGGGTTCTTAATGGAGAATCGCCATTTGCAATTGGCAATTCATCAGGCCTTAAGTCAGTTTAAATCGCAGCTAACATGGTTTGAAGACGGAACTTTATTGGATGCAGAAGCTGGACGATGTCAACTGGGCAGTGATATTTATACGGCCTCCTTAGTCATTGGTGCTGATGGCGGCAACTCCAACATCCGAAAGATTCTGCAGGTGGGTGAAACTGGTTGGCAGTACCAACAAAAGGTGCTTTCCGTCAATATCAAAACGGCGCAGCCAAGTTTGCCACATACCTTTCAGCAGTTTGCTAATGAAGGGCCGATGGCTTATTTACCGTTGTTTGAACAATTCGCAACCCTGGTATGGTATCACTCTGCCAATGAAGTTCAGAAGTTGGCTCAGTTAGACAAAAAACAACTAAAAGCGCGGATATTGGCGTCTTTTCCAAAGCTACATAGTGATTTCGAAATACTCAATGTCGCCAGTTTTCCAATTCGTCGTAATCATGCTAATCATTATCACAAGGGGCGTGTCGTGCTTTGTGGTGATGCCGCCCACAGTATCAACCCGCTGGCAGGACAGGGTGTTAATCTCGGATTTCAGGATGTTGCAGCATTGCTTAAAATAAATCCTGAAATTGAGATGACAGAACAACTGAATCAGTACGAAGCTACACGCCGCAAAGAAAATAGTCTGATGATGACGGCAATGGATGGATTTAATCTTGCTTTTTGCAATCCCAATCCAATATTAAAGTTAATACGAAATGCCGGACTGTTTGTTGCGCAGCGAAGTGGTCCGTTAAAAAAACAGGCGCTCAAAAGGGCGTTGGGAGTAAGAACATGACGGTATTGATAATTTTAGGTCTGTTGTTTTTGGCACTGTTTATTGTGGTGCCTTTAGTGGAAAAGCACGGTAAACGCCACAGCCCGGAAGAATTGCAAAAGATCACTCGCTGGATTTGGCCGCTGGTGGGCATAATGCTGGTATTGCAATTAATCAGGATGGCGTTTTTTTAAGGCAGAATTGCAGTTCAATTCTGCCCGGGAAAAAGAGTAGCTGATTACCAGATACCTTTTTCAGTTTCGCCCTGGATTTCACAATCGCCATTCTTGTATTCAGGTCGCTCACCGGCATTGTGTTTATTGAAGTAATGCTGGCTGATGGCCACTATCGTCGGGGTGAGCATAATAATCGCGACTATGTTAATAACCGTCATCATCCCCAGAGCCATATCTGCCATAGCCCAGACTTCCGGTAAAGCGGCACTGGAACCCCACAAGATCATCGCCAGATAACCCGTGGTATACACGGTACGGCCTATCTTGTGGTCCAGCTTAAACATATGCAGGTTACTTTCGCCGTAAGCATAGTTCGCCACCACAGACGTAAAGGCGAATAGACTAATCGCAGCGGCGACAAAATCTGCGCCCACCCCGCCCAAGTGAGTTTCCATTGCTGATTGGGTTAAGCGGATACCTTCCATCTGATCACTCTGTGAGCCGCCAGCCAGTAAAATAATGATTGCAGTACAAGTACAAAGGATCATGGTATCGATAAACACCCCTAGCATTTGTACATACCCTTGAGAAACCGGGTGGTTAGGGTTTGGCGTGGCACCGGCCGCGGCGTGAGGCACACTGCCTGAACCAGCTTCGTTGGAATACAATCCTCGCTGGATACCATTTTTGATGGCTGCCCCTAGTGCCCCTGCGCCGGCTTCCTGCAAACCAAATGCAGAACTAATGATATCCCACAGTACGGCTGGCACATGTTGAATGTTGATCAGGGTGATTACGAGGGCGATAGTCACGTAGCCAATTGCCATGAAGGGCACGATGTATTCCGCGAATGAGGCGATGCGCTTTAATCCACCCACTACGATGGCACCTGCCACCAAAATGATTACCAGGCCACTATAAAATGTTGGAATACCATAAGCATTGTTAAGAGCATCGGTGATAGTATTTGCCTGCACCGCACTAAAAATAAAGCCATAACCAAGAAACAAGCACAACGAGAAGGCAATGGCTAACCAGCGTTTATTGAGTCCCTGTTGGATATAATAAGCGGGACCGCCTCGGAATTCGCCGTTGTCATCCTTAACCTTGTATAGCTGACCTAAAACACTTTCAGCAAAACCGGTGGCCATACCTAGCAGGGCAATCATCCACATCCAGAATACAGCGCCAGCACCACCTAATGAAATAGCCACCGCCACGCCAGCTAAATTACCTGTACCGACCCGGGCAGAGAGGCTGGTACACAAAGCCTGGAATGAAGAAATACCATTTTCGCCGCCTTTGGTACTGCCTTTCATTACTGAGAACATGTAACCAAAATGACGGAATTGCAGGAAGCCTAATTTTGCTGAAAACCAAAAACCTGCGAAGACCAACAGGGGAATAAGGATGGGCACACCGCCAATGATGGGGAGAGATATCGTATTGCCCCAAAGTACGCCGTTAATGGCAGAAACGATTTCGTTGACCAAAATAAAGACCTTATAGTTTTTTTGGGCACCAATACTGACTTTTGTCGAACCATAAGTCCAGATGAAATCGCGCTTCCGGGGAAAAGTAGGGAATATCAGGCATAAAAAAACGCCAGACATTGGTCTGGCGTTCTTGAATGGCTGGGGTAGCTGGATTTGAACCAACGAATGGCGGGATCAAAACCCGCTGCCTTACCGCTTGGCTATACCCCAATATTCATAAGCAATCGGCGTTATGAATAAAAAAGGTGGCTGGGGTAGCTGGATTTGAACCAACGAATGGCGGGATCAAAACCCGCTGCCTTACCGCTTGGCTATACCCCAACAATCTATGGTGCGGAAGGAGAGACTCGAACTCTCACGCCGTGAAGCACTGGAACCTAAATCCAGCGTGTCTACCAATTTCACCACTTCCGCAAAAAAAGTTGGTGGCTAAGGCGGGACTCGAACCTGCGACCCCATCATTATGAGTGATGTGCTCTAACCAGCTGAGCTACTTAGCCGTTACCCGACTGCTTGTCGAGTGGCGCGTATTATGCTGATCTGGATTGGGTAGGTCAACCCCTTTTTATGACAAATTTATTAACTGCTGGCGAAGTAAACAATTCGGTTAAAAAGTGTGAATTATCTGGCTAATTGTTAACCCCGTAGTCAGGTTTTTATGAATTTTTCCGTTGTTTTCAGCGTTTTTCGCCGTACTTCAGGGCCTCAAAAATTGAGAATTCACCTTACTTTCTAAAAAATAGGACTTAAGTGCCGAAATAATGCGATTTTAAATCGAAAAAATATAAATGATACTGCAACCAGTTGTTTTTAATTAATTGAGTGAGAGCAAGCAATGAAAAATATCTTAGTGGTAAACAGCAGTATTAATGGTGAACAGGGTAACTCTAATAAATTGGTGCAGGATTTTTTACGCCAGCTAAATGATGGGGAAAGTGTTGCCATTGAAACACTGGATCTGAGTCAAAGAAACATTGGGCACTTAACTGGTGAAGAGATGCAATCCTGGATGACGGCTCCTGAGGCGCGCACAGATAAGCAAAAAGTACTGGCTGGTTTGTCAGATGAGTTTGTTGCACAGATTCAAAATGCCGATGTAATCGTTTTAGGCGTACCTATGTATAACTTTGGAGTACCTTCTACTTTAAAGGCATGGTTTGACCGTATTGCTCGTGCAGGTATTACTTTCCGCTATACGGAAAATGGTCCACAGGGGCTGTTAGAAAATAAGAAAGTCTATGTTATGGCGGCGCGTGGTGGTATGTATGCGGGTACTGCAAAAGATTCTCAGACGACTTATTTAAAGGACTTCTTCGCTTTTGTTGGTATTACCGATGTTGAGTTCGTTTACGCAGAAGGTTTGGCAATGGGAGAGGAGTCGGCAAACAATGCTTTTGCACAAGCAAATGAAAAAATTATTGAACTAATCAGTAAAACCGCTGCCTAAACTATTGCAGTTAGCAAAGCTGACATTGTTATCTCCCCGATAACAAGTCTGTTAGCTAAAGTGTGTTCCAAGTTGAGTGTGCTTATTGCCCCGTTAATTTAACGGGGCTTTTTTTGCTCAAAATTACTGGGGAAGTGCGCTTTCGATATCCGCTATAAAATCGGCATCGGTAGGCTTGGTGTAAGATGAATAGCTTTTTATGGTATCGCCGGTACTGTTGATTAAGTATTTATAGAAGTTCCATTTAGGCGCAGTTCCGGTTGCCTTGGCTAGCTGTCTATACATTGGGTCTGCATCATCACCTCTGACATGCAGAGGTTCGAACATGGGGAATTGCACACCATAAGTCAATTCACACAGCTCAGCTGTCTTAGCTTCATCCTTATCTTCCTGGTTAAAATCATGGCTTGGGAATCCCAGAACCACAAAACCGCGTTCCTTGTACTCACTATATAATGCTTCCAGACCTTCAAATTGTGGTGTGAAACCACAGTAACTGGCCGTATTTACGATTAACACCGCTTTGCCAGCAAATTCGTTACATAAATTTACAGTTTCGTGGCTATTCAATTTGCGTTTGAGATGCTTAAGCTCGGCAGGGCATTGATTGGCCCACGCCAGGTTGATTGAACACAGGAAAAGTACTGCAGGCAGAAAGATTCGTTTCATAATTTTCTCTTCAACAATCGGGTTGTCTTTGTTACTAAAAGTTAACACCTAAAGATCAGTCACTACTGAATTTTGTTCTGGCGGTGTTTGCAACCCCTACACAATGACGGTTTAATGAATTATTGTCCAGAAACAACAATAACGATGGAATAAAAATGTTTACCCGCAAACTAAAAATATCCCTGCTCAGTGCCAGTGTGGTGGTGTTAACCGCTTGCTCAGCAACCGCTGAAACTAAAGGGAATAATGTCGCACTACAATCAACACAGGTCCCCCCAGTGGTTGCTCAGATGGCTAATCAGGCCACCCCTAATGGCATCACTTTGGAAAAGATCATGTCAGATCCAGACTGGCTCGGTCGTCAGCCCGGCCATTATTATTGGGCTGATGATTCCAGCACAGTGATTTATAGTCGTAAAAGGCAGGGTTCAGTGGTGAACGATTTATGGCGCCTGGATACCACACAGCCAGATGCGGGTAACGGAGAACGGGTGCCATTGTCTGATATGCACCTGGTACCTGATGATGCAGTGCGCTCCCCAGACGGTTCAACATTGGCCTGGGTATTTGAAAACAGCGTTTTCAGTAAAAATTTGCAGTCAGGTGAGGTTAGACAGCACACCAGACAGTTAGGCCAACCCTACAACCTGAAGTTCAGCAATGACGGCGATCTGGTTTATTCCGATGCCGGGACGGTTTATGTGGTGGATATGCAGCAGGGCGGTGTCTCGCAACTATTAGCCTGGCACTTTGCAGATGCGCCCAAAGCGCTTGAAGAGCCGGAAGATTATATTGCGGAAGAACAAATTAAGCTGATCAGTTATGTGGCGTCACAACGCGACAAGCGTCAGCAGCAATTCGACCATCAGCAAACTCTGAAAGCTGAAAATCCGGTTTATAACGCCAATGTATTTTACTTTGACAGTGCCACCGAACTGGTGGAAGTCAGCGTTTCTCCTGATCTTAGCAAGGCGATCTTAGTCACCAGAGACGATGTAGAAAGTCGCTCTGATAGCGATATCATGCCGAATTACATCAAAGAAAACGGTCGAATTAAGGCGGAAAGCGTCAGAGCCAGGGTGGCGGATGCTGAGCCGGTTGAGCATGAAATCTGGTACCTGGATTTGACCTCGAAGGAAAAACACTTGCTAAGCTATGAGCAATTGACTGGTTTTGATGAAGATGTTCTTGCTGATGTAAAAGCGGAAAATGCCAAGCGCAAAGGTGAGGAATATCAGTCTGAAGCCACACCAAGAGCGATTGCTTTGATGCTGGACTGGTATTGGGACCAGAGCGCAATTCAATGGAGTGAAACCGGCTCTCAGGTGGCGGTTATGTTAGAAGCCTGGGATAACAAAGACCGTTGGATAGCCACCGTTGATTGGGACAAACAACAATTTAACCAGCAACACCGCCTGCACGAAGATGCATGGATTAACTATAAATTTAACAGCTTTGGTTGGTTAAACAATAGCGAAACCTTGTATTACCTATCTGAAGAATCAGGCTATGCCAATTTGTATACAAAAACACTCAATGGCGCATCAAAAAACCTGACTCCTGGCCCTTATGAAGTGGATGAGTTAACTCTGACTCAAGATGACAAGTTCATGTACTTTCAGGCCAATATAAAGCACCCCGGAATTTATGAAATATATCGGGTTGCGCTGGACTCCGGAGAAATTCAGGCCATCACGGATTTAAATGGCAAAAGCGATTATCAATTGAGCCCGGATGAATCCAAATTAGTCCTACAACATTCCAAACTCACATTGCCGCCAGAGCTTTATGTTTTGTCTGCTCAGCCGGGTGCTGACGTGAGACGTTTGACCCATACAGTGAGTGAAGAATTTTTAAGTTTTGACTGGGTGGCTCCGCAAATTGTGCCGGTGCAATCAGATCACAGTGAAAAACCGATATATTCACGGGTTTATATGCCCAAGCAACTGTCTGCCGAACAAAATTATCCTGCAGTTATCTTTAATCACGGAGCGGGTTATCTGCAGAACTCACATCTTGGCTGGTCGGGTTACTTCCGTGAATTTATGTTCCACAGCTTTTTAGTACAACAGGGCTATATAGTGATGGATATGGATTACCGCGCCTCTATGGGTTACGGCCGCGATTGGCGCACCGCTATTTATCGTCAGATGGGGACACCAGAAATCCAAGACTTACAGGATGGAGTTGATTGGTTGGTGGAAAACGCACGAGTTGATCGCGACAGGGTAGGCACTTATGGTGGCTCCTATGGTGGTTTCATGACCTTTATGGCGTTGTTTACCCAACCTGATCTGTTTCAGGCTGGGGCTGCATTGCGTCCGGTAACTGACTGGGCACATTACAACACGCCTTATACCTCAAATATCCTGAACACACCTGAAGTAGACCCTATCGCGTTTGAACGCAGCTCGCCTATCTATTTTGCTGAAGGCCTCAATAAACCATTGCTTATCAATGCCCCGATGGTGGATGACAATGTGTTTTTTGTTGATGTAGTGCGCCTGGTTCAACGTTTGATTGAGTTGGAAAAGGAAAATTTTGAAACTGCTATTTATCCAGTGGAACCTCATGGCTTTAAAGAGCCAAGTTCATGGCTGGACGAGTATCGCCGCATTTACAAACTGATGGAAACTCATGTTAAGTAAATGATAGTTATATATCAGGCGTCGTTTGACGCCTGTTTTAGCTGCTTACACGGCGATATTAAACCCGCGGCTAACAATCCCGATAACGCGCCATACAAATGAGAATCCACTGCGACCTTTGCCTGAATCAGCGATTCAGTGGCTATACTGCCACCGTAGAATTGTTCCTGAAGCAGCTTAATGACAACACCTGCCAACAAAAGCCAACCGGTTTTATAACCGCGTTTAATATCCTGAATAACGCCCCAGGCAAATAAACCGTGTAGGGTACCTGAAAGACCAACGTAATGAGTCAGGTCAGAGAAAACAAACAGTCCGGTTGCAGTGCCTAAACTACATAACAGGATTAGTAACAGGCTGTTTTTATGTTGGTAGTATTCGCCATGTAATGCCCAAAGTAAAAACAATCCCGCCAGGTTTAATAACAAGTGATAGAGGTTGGTATGCAGAAGGTGCGCGCTGAGTAAACGCCACCACTGTCCCTGAACCAATGCACTTACATCATAATTTAACTGTGCATGTAATCGAGCATCAAAAGCAAATAAGAGCGTAGCGCCTATGCCACAGATTAGCAGCACCAACCAATGCTCGGTTTTAATTGGAAGATGATTGGGTAACACTGATTTAAATAAAGACATTATGCTGAAAAAACTCAGTTTGGGATTGCATAGCAGCATAGCAAGGTTTATGTTGAAGTGAATATGCCACAAAACTAACAGAATTAATAATTGCTATGTCGCTGATTTTGAAAGAAATAAACCAATCTTGTTTGATCTTAACCTTAAACCGTCCAGAAAAACGCAACGCTTTAAGCGCCGAAATGTACAAAGAGTTGGCCGATGAACTCAACGAGCATCAGCATAACCCGGCCATTAAATCCGTGCTAATCAAGGGGGCTGGCGCGCATTTTACTGCGGGGAATGACCTGGCTCAGTTTGCTCAGGTAGAGAGTAAAGCTGAGTTAGCCACAACACTGGAGTTTATGCAGGCGTTGATGAACTTTCCAATGCCTGTTGTGGCACAAGTGTCAGGTATGGCAGTAGGGATTGGTACCACCATGTTGTTGCATTGCGATTTTGTTTATTGCGATGATTCTGCCGTTTTTTCACTGCCTTTTATTAACCTGGCTTTGGTTCCCGAGTATGCATCCAGTTTATTGTTGCCACAGTTAGCTGGTCAGCGTAAAGCCAGCGAATGGTTGATGTTGGGAGAGTCTTTTGGTGGAGCGGAAGCAAAAGACTTTGGCTTGGTGAATGATGTGCTGGCGGCAGAACAGTTATCGGAACATTGTCTGAAAGTTACTCAGAAACTCGGTGCTAAACCGGCTGCGGCATTAAAACACACAAAAGCCTTAATGAAATCTGCATCAGATCGCGTAAAATTGCACATAGACAAAGAAATTGATGTCTTTGTTGAGCAACTTAAATCGGAGGCCGCCAAAGAAGCATTCAGTGCGTTCCTGGAAAAGCGCCAACCGGATCCGAAAAAGTATTGCTAAACCCGGTTTTCATCTTTTGGCTCAGATTTTAATTATCGAGGAATTTACACATTGTTTAAACAAATCTTCGCACTTTGTTTATTGATTGCTTGTGCCAGCAATTCACTGGCTCAGACAGGTAAAAAAGTAAGAGAAGACGGTGAGCCTGAAGCGGCTACTGGATTTAAGACAAAATCAGCGGTAACGGCCGAAAATTATATGGTGGTGGCTGCTCATCCATATGCTTCATGGGTTGGCAAAAAGATAATTAATGAAGGTGGTAGCGCTATAGATGCGGCGATAGCCATTCAGGCCATGTTGACATTGGTAGAACCGCAATCATCTGGGATAGGCGGTGGTGCTTTTATTTTGTATTGGGATAACGAAAATAAACAACTGCACACCTTTGATGGTCGGGAGACAGCGCCATCTGATGTCAGCCCCATAATGTTTATGCGTGGCAACAAGCCAATTCCCTGGAAAGAAGCCGTAGTGGGAGGCAGCTCTGTTGGTGTCCCCGGCGTTCTGCGAGCACTGGAATTGGCCCACAAGGAGTTTGGTGTTCTGGAATGGCAAAGGCTGTTTTTAGACGCTGCGGCCATTGCTGAAGAAGGGTTCACCGTGACCCCGCGCCTCGAAAAGTTAGTGGGGCTGGATTTGCACCCTGGCCTGCAGGCCTTTACCAATACCAAGCTTTATTTTTATCCCGGTGGCACACCGATAATAGCCGGATACAAACGCAAGAATAAAAAGTTGGCGCGCACCCTTCATGGTATCGCACTTGAAGGTGCTGATTATTTTTATCAGGGAGAACTGGCTGAGCGTATCGCAAAAACTGTGCAAAATTCCTCGATACGTCCGGGGGTTTTAAGCAAAGATGATATTGCTGATTACAAAGCATTAAAGCGCGATGCCATTTGTGGCCATTACAAAAAATATAAGGTTTGTGGCATGGCGCCGCCAGCGTCCGGTGGTATCAGTGTGTTGCAAATGCTCAAGATGTTGGAAGGCTTTAAGCTTGAGCAATACAAGCCAAATAGCCCTGAAGCGATTCACCTGTTTACTCAGGCTTCGAAGCTGGCATTTGCCGACCGCAACATGTATATCGCAGATACTGCTTTCAGTCGTTTACCCTTTGCCGCGTTAATCAACCAAAGCTATTTGCGCAGGCGTGCTGAGCAAATTTCACCAGATAAAAATATTCGTTTTGCCAGGCCCGGGGCAGCCTATTCAGAGGCGTTTCTGCAAACCGATAATTCCTATGATTTACCCAACACCAGTCATATTTCTATCGTAGATAAAAAAGGTAACGCGGTGTCAATGACAACCAGTATTGAATTTGCCTTTGGTTCAGGGCTCATGGTAGAGGGCTTTTTGTTGAACAATCAGCTGACAGATTTTAATTTTATGCCTTCAAAAGGCGCTTATCGCGTGCTTAACAGGGTAGAACCGGGGAAGCGCCCCAGAAGTTCTATGTCACCTACCATGGTGTTTGACGAAAATAACCAACTGGTACTGGTTATCGGTTCACCTGGTGGTAGTCGCATTATAAATTATGTTGCACAAACTGTGGTGGCTATTCTGGATTGGGAGCTGAATGTGCAGGAAGCGATAAACCTGCCGAAATACACCAATCGCAATGATTATACCGCCATTGAAAAAGGAACCGATCTGGAAAAATTGGCGGAAATCCTGAAGTCAAAAGGGCACAGCAAACTTAAAATTATTGATTTGAATAGCGGTTTGCACGGCATTCAGATAAAAGATGGCAAGTTGATTGGCGGAGCAGATCCCCGCCGGGAAGGCATTGCGGTAGGTGGCTAAGCGAGCAATCGCTTAGCGAAACTTATCTGCCAAGATAGCGTCTACAACCCATTTGCCATCTTCTTTGATCATCTTGACCGTGCGCAATTCATCAATGACATTGCCCTGATAGTTGCCAGTAAAGAAGATGGATACATTTTGCTTGGTGGCAAACTCCACTCGACCCACAGAATCTCCCGCATCGATTTCCATGATCACTTCACCATCGTAACGCAGGTTGATCAGGTGGCGAGCCACATTCGTTGAGGTATGGTATGACTTCATCAGCCGCTGCATTCTCGGCGAGGCGTGATTCAGCGCAGTTCTGAAATCGTTCTTGTTGTAGATGCTGTCAAAGAATATCAGGGCTGACATGTCAGCTGTATTGTTAACCTGTTCACCGGAAGGTTTGATCTTTTCGCAGGCCGAGACAAACAACACCAGAAAAGGAATAAGAACCGCTAGTTTTTTCATATACTACTTCAATGTAACTTAGCTTTGTTTAATGGCCCTTAGTCTGATTTTTTTTTCGCAAAAAGTAAAGGGAGGTCAACGCCTCCCTTTCACAATTAAGCACTAATTCATCGAATCGAGTATTACTGCTCTAACTCACTGTCTGAAAATAAGCCGGCAAACAGCGGGCTCGACAGATAGCGCTCTGAAGAGCTGGGCATAATCACAACGATATTTTTACCTGCGTTTTCCGGGCGGGCAGCAATGCGTTGTGCGGCGACAACGGCAGCGCCAGAGGAAATACCGGCCAAAATACCTTCTTCTTTCATCAAACGGTGAGCCATTGCAATGGCGTCATCGTTGCTGACCTGCTCAACTTCGTCAATTAAGTCTAAATCCAGGTTACCTGGGATAAAGCCCGCACCGATACCCTGAATTTTATGTGGTCCCGGGGTCAATTCCTGACCAGCTTTGGCTTGGGTAATGACCGGTGAGTCAGTAGGTTCAACCGCAACACTGGTAATGGCTTTGCCTTTGGTTTGTTTAATATAGCGGCTAACACCCGTGATGGTGCCACCAGTACCTACACCTGCGATAAAGATATCAATATTGCCATCAGTATCTTCCCAGATTTCCGGACCGGTAGTTTTCTCGTGAATTTCCGGGTTAGCCGGATTGTCGAACTGCTGCAACATGACAAATTTATCAGGATTTGAGTCAACAATTTCTTGTGCTTTGGCAACAGCACCTTTCATGCCCTTAGGTGGCTCAGTTAACACTACGTTAGCACCTAAAGCTTTTAACAATTTACGTCGCTCAAGGCTCATACTAGCAGGCATGGTTAAGGTTAATTTGTAACCTCTGGAAGCGGCTACAAACGCCAGTGCGATACCTGTATTACCTGAAGTCGGCTCAACCAGCTCTTTACCTTCGGTTAATACGCCGCGCTTTTCGGCATCCCAAATCATGTTGGCACCGATACGGCATTTAACACTGAAGCTGGGGTTGCGGGATTCCATCTTGGCGTAAACGTTACCTTGCGTAACCCGGTTGAGTTTAACCAGGGGAGTACCACCGATGGATTGGGAATTATCTTCAAAAAACTTCATAATATGTCCTTGAAATGCTGGCATTTATATTCTGATGGTGTCTAGTGACCTAAACACGGTTAAACACTAGATTAGGCCGATTTGCCTAAAATGAAAGTGTATTTTGCTATAACTTATTGTTAAATTTTTTGAAATAAACCGAGATTTCAAGAAATCACTGTTAATTTGGGAGAAATGATGTCCTTTCAGGGTTCTGATAAATACCTGGCTACAAAAGATCTGCAACTGGCGGTTAACGCGGCTATCACCTTGCAAAAGCCGCTTCTGATTAAAGGTGAGCCGGGTACCGGCAAGACCGTATTGGCACAAGAGTTGGCAGATAGTTTAGGCGTTCCCTTGCTGCAGTGGCACATTAAATCCACCACTAAAGCGCAACAGGGATTGTATGAGTATGATGCGGTATCGCGTTTGCGAGACTCGCAACTGGGTGATGATAAAGTTCATGATGTTGCCAATTACATTGTCAAAGGCAAGCTGTGGCAGGCATTTGAGAACGAACAGCGGCCGGTACTATTGATTGATGAAATAGACAAAGCCGATATTGAATTCCCTAACGATCTGTTACTGGAATTGGACCGAATGGAGTTTCATGTTTACGAAACTCAGCAAACTATCAAAGCACAGCAAAGACCGATAGTGATTATCACTTCTAATAATGAGAAAGAGCTGCCTGATGCCTTTTTGCGTCGATGTTTCTTCCATTACATCAGTTTTCCATCAGAAGATGAGATGCGACAAATAGTGCAGCTGCATTACCCGGACCTGAAAAAGAGCTTGCTAAATCGGGCTCTGGAGTCCTTTTTCAATTTGCGGGACATTCCTGGACTCAAGAAAAAACCATCGACTTCTGAATTGCTGGATTGGTTAAAATTATTGGTTGCTGAAGACATTCCTGAAGAAGTACTGCATGAGGCAAACAGCAAAAAAGCCATTCCGCCTTTGTACGGTGCGCTGCTTAAAAACGAACAGGATATCCATTTGTTTGAAAAACTGGCGTTTATGGCGCGTCGCTAATGTTAATCCCATTCTTTTTTAAACTGCGAGATTACCAGGTTCCGGTCTCCCTGAGAGAGTTATTGGATTTGCTCAATGCGCTGGACAAGGACCTGGCTTTCGCTGATTTGGAAGACTTTTATCATCTTGCAAGAGTGTGCTTGGTAAAAGATGAATCTAACTTCGACAAATACGACAGGGCGTTTTCTGATTATTTTAAAGGTATTCAGTCTATCGATTTATTTGGCAAAGAAATCCCCGAGGAGTGGTTACGCAAGGAGTTTAACCGGCTGTTTAGCGAAGAAGAAAAGGCGAAAATCAAAAGTCTGGGGGGCCTTGAAAAGTTGATGGAAACTTTAAAGCAGCGCCTTCAGGAGCAGGAAAAGCGCCATCAGGGCGGCAATAAATGGATAGGTACCGGCGGCACATCGCCTTTTGGCTCTGGTGGTTATAATCCCGAAGGGGTAAGAATAGGGCAGGATGGCAACGGTCAGTTTTCTGCGGCTAAGGTATGGGATAAGCGGGAATTCAAAGATTTAGCCAGTGATGTGGAGCTGGGTACCCGCAATGTCAAAGTGGCCTTGCGTAAACTGCGCCAATTTGCTCGTACCGGCGCCAGAGATGAGCTGGATCTGGCGGGAACCATTGGCGCGACTGCAAAAAATGCCGGGTATCTGGATATTAAAATGATGCCAGAGCGACACAATGCCATTAAAGTCCTGTTGTTTTTTGATGTGGGCGGTTCCATGGATGCTCATATCCAGGCTTGCGAAGAGTTATTTTCAGCCGCACACGCTGAATTCAAACACCTGGAATTTTTCTATTTTCATAATTGTATTTATGAAGGGGTCTGGAAAGACAACAGCCGTCGTCGCAAAGAAACCATTTCTGTTTGGGATATCATTCATAAATACAGTGGCGAATATAAGGTGATCTTTGTTGGTGATGCCACCATGGGGCCTTATGAAATTACCTATCCGGGTGGCAGTGTGGAACACTGGAACGAAGAAGCCGGAGCGGTTTGGATGAATCGCTTGCTGCAACATTTTAAACACGCCATTTGGCTGAATCCTCAGCCTGAACAGTACTGGTCTTACTATGCATCAGTAAAAATCATGCATGAGATTATGGAGCAGCGAATGTATCCGCTAACGCTGTCAGGCATAACAAATGGTATTAAGGAATTACTGTAAATGAGCTCGCCTGCGCCTGACAATCAAGAGCAACCAATTAAGTCAATGCTTGAGTCAGGTGAAAGAGCAAATGTGCCCCTAATAAGGGACAACAAGAATTTCGTTACGCCTTATGCTTTTGCGGTCAGTCCGGAAATTTATGGCAAGCCATTGGCGGGGCCGGGTAAGCGAGGGCTGGCTATGCTTGTCGACCTGGCTCTGATACTGCTTCTGACCCATCTCAGTGATTTTATGCTGTTCGGGTTTATCGGATGGACACTCCTCGCTGCTGGGCGACAGCTCAACAAGAGGCAGGGCTACCGGGTTACCCGAGCAGTTCTCAAGGTAACTGGTGGCCTTTGCGCATTTATCTTTATCGTCGGCTTATGGGAGGCTATCTTCGACGATAGCTCTGCTAACGGCCCTGAGTATGGAGCAACTCAAGTTATTGATGAAGACGTAAGTAACCCTGCGACATTGCAGGTACCAGAATTACTGGAACTGGAAGAGGTACCTGAGCTGAGCAGTGCTGAGGTTCCGAATTTGTGGCAACAAATTAGTGATGCATTGCCGTCTTTTGGTATTAATTTTGGCTGGGCTGCGTTTTACTTTAGTGTCTTTACCGGATGGTTTTCTGGCCAGACTATTGGTAAAAAACTTTGTGGCATCAAGGTGATAAAGCTGGATGGCTCGGATCTGAACCTGTGGGATGCATTTGGCCGCTACGGTGGATATACCGCAGGCTTTGCCACTGGACTTATGGGCTTTATTCAGGTGTATTGGGATCCTAATCGCCAGGCAATTCAGGATAAAATCTCCGGAACACTGGTGGTGGTCAAAGATGCGCCGAAAGTATGTATTGAAACCGAATTACCCTAAAAGAGGCAGAGTGTGCATAAAACCGTATTGATAACAGGAGCTGGCAGGGGAATTGGTGCCGCAACAGCAAAAAAGCTCGCAAGTCAGGGCTATGCCGTTTGTGTTAATTATCGTCGCGATGCTAAGAGTGCTGACAAAGTTGTAAAGGATATTGTGGTCTCTGGCGGCAGAGCCATTGCTGTTCAGGCGGATGTGTCCCTTGAATCAGACGTTCAGCGTTTGTTCCAACAGGCCAATGCTGAGCTGGGAGCAGTTAGTTACCTGGTGAACAATGCAGGTATGCTACAAACTCAAATGCCGTTAGAGGAAATGAGTTTGGCTCGTTTTCAGGCAACGATGAATACTAGAGCGTGTTGACCTTTGCTGTACGAAATTTGTTCTAAATATAAGCGCTTTAATCGCGGAACAGTCCTACAGGCCTAGTGGTTCTAAGTCAAAGGACTGTGACAAAGAGTAAAGCGCTTATATGACGAACCCTTCGGGCAGCGCCTGTGTGCAATTTATACCGCGTTAAATGCTTTTGATTTGGAACCACCAGACCTTCAAGCATTCGCCTTGTCTAAATTGCACACAGACTGCTGCAAAATTGTACCGCAAAGATCAACACGCTCTAATGTATCAAGTTGTTTTTTGTGTTGTAAGGCCTTTATCAAACAGGCTGAAGGTGCAGGAGCCATTGTTAATGTAACTTCGGTTGCAGCGCGTACTGGCGCACCTTTTGAGTATGTTGATTACGCGGCATCAAAAGCCGCGATGGACGCCATAACTAAAGGCTTGTCCATTGAGCTTGCCAGCAGGAATATCAGGGTTAACAGTGTCAGGCCAGCTTTTATTTTCACTGACATGCATGCCGATGGCGGTGAACCCAATCGCGTTGAGCGCTTGATCCCTCAAATTCCTTTACAGCGAGGAGGGACTCCCGAAGAGGTGGCTAATGCTATTGCCTGGTTATTGTCAGATGAAGCTGCCTATATTACCGGTACGTTTCTGGATTTAGCTGGCGGAAAATAACAGGCTAACAGGCTAACAGGTTTTGATAAAGCGCTGATGAATCTCTTCCAGGTTTTCCAGGATGGTGCTTTTGCCCAGAATATCCAGTTTGCTGATAACTTCAGCTAAGGCGTCACAGGTCAGCGTATTTGTGAATTTTTCACTTTGCTCCCGATGGCTGATATGCCAGGGTTCGTAGGCGATACCACCATCATCTGTTGCGTAAGGGCAGTAAAAGCCCATCGCTTCGAGATTATCATTCATCCAGCGTTTAAGCTGACCACATGGCCCACCTGGCAGATACTCTTCTGGTACCAGTTGCAGTTTTTGTCCAGATTCTGCAACTTTAGGGGCGTCGTAGACATCAATGTCGGTTCCCCAATGATGGCGACTAGCGCCCGGTAGCGCAGACCAAATTAAGATAGTGTCTAATTTTTGTTTATCCGACAATAAACTGGCATCGCAGGGTGTCCCTGCGCGGGTTAGAAGCGGTCGTTTCCCCGACCACTTTTCATTCCAGATCAGCAATTGTCGTTCGATTGGACGATAACTACTGGCGATATCCAGGCTGACACCAGCGTTGCTGGCTGCCTGACGCAATTTCAGGAAATCACTTAATATCGCTTCATGTAGCAGGTGCTGTTCCTCAAATCGCACCAGAGGTAGGTTTTGCAACGCTTCCATTCCGAATTATTCCACTAATAATTCCACCAGGATGCCTTCATACATCAACGCCAACTGCTCCAAATCAGACATGCTGACACACTCATTGACTTTGTGGATGGTGGCATTGACCGGGCCTAACTCGATAACCTGCGCGCCTGTGGGAGCGATAAACCGGCCATCTGAAGTACCACCCGCAGTCGATAGTTGTGTTTCGCTGCCGGTTACCGAGACGATCGTTTTTTGTGTGGCCGCCACTAATTCACCAGCCGCAGTTAAAAATGGCTGTCCGTTAAAGGTCCACTTGATGTCGTAATCCAGTTGATGTTTGTCCAATATCTCTCTGGTACGGGCGATAAGCAGTTGGTCTGTGACTTCGGTAGAAAAACGAAAATTAAAACATACATCCAGATGCCCCGGAATGACATTGCCTGCCCCCGTGCCACCGTGGATATTGGAAATCTGGAAACTGGTAGGTGGAAAGAATGCGTTTCCTTCGTCCCAAATGGTACTACTCAATTCAGCTAGTGCCGGGGCTGCCAGATGCACAGGGTTTTTGGCCAGGTGAGGATAGGCCACGTGACCCTGAACGCCTTTGACTATCAGATCACCCGTGAGCGAGCCTCGTCGGCCATTTTTTACAATGTCACCCACTTTTTCCGTGCTGGAAGGCTCTCCCACCAGACACCAGGTAATCTTTTCATCGCGGGCTTCCAGGGTATCAATCACTTTTGTGGTGCCATTGATAAAGGGGCCTTCTTCATCACTGGTAATTAAAAACGCAATAGAGCCTTTGTGGTTCGGATGTTTCTTCACGAAGCGCTCAGTGGCAACTACCATGGCTGCAAGGCTGCCTTTCATATCGGCTGCGCCGCGACCGTACAATAAATCAGCCTCTTCGGTGGCTGTGAATGGTGGGTATTTCCAGTTTTCCTCTGGTCCGGAAGGAACCACATCGGTATGGCCTGCGAAGCAAAAAACCGGACCATCATTACCTTTTCGGGCCCACATGTTGGTGGTGTCGTGAAAAACCATGGTTTCGATATCAAAGCCTAGCACTGACAATCGTTCGGCCATGAGTTTTTGACAATCGGCATCTTCCGGAGTTACAGAACGGCGATTGATCAGGTCTTTGGTTAATTCAATGACAGCTGACATCAGGCAAAAACCTCATCCAGTTGCTTCTCCGAGAAACCTAAAATGAACTCTCCCTGATGTTCGATAATAGGGCGTTTAATCATGGCTGGTTGCTCCGCTAACACTTCTGCCACGGTATCCCGGGAAATGGCAGCCTTAGCCTCATCACTGAGCTGTCGATAGGTTGTGCCACGTTTGTTGAGTACTTTTTCCCAGTCTAATTGTGCCATTACACTTTCAAGCCACTGAGTGTCTATGCCATCAGTGCGGTAATCGTGAAAGTTGAAGTCTATCTGTTTCGCTTCCAGATATTTTTTGGTTTTTTTGATGGTGTCGCAATTTTTAATACCAAATACTGTAGTCATTTTTGATCCTGTGAGTGTCAGGTAAAATTAAATGTATAGATCGAGTAAAACGTCTTCATTGGCCCTGACCTGACGGTAATGGGGCCGAACGCCGGTTAATCTGTTGCTGTTTAAAATGGTAATGGCGGCTAATGAAGATTTGAGGTTGTCTTTCATTTTGCGCAGATTGAAATCTAACAATGCTTCACCACCGTGCAGCTTTTGTCCCGGTGCGGCATAAAGTCGGAAACCATTGCCCATCATGTTCTCAGTTTGCAATCCTAATTGAATTTGCATTCTGATGCCTTGAGCCGACTTTATTCGTATTTGCTCAGCGGTAGGATGAAGTTGCTCCACAATACAATCAAAGGGAGCAAGGACCTGATAGCCACTTAATTCAATCGTCACCCCTTCACCAAACAACCGTTGCGTGTAAAGCAGTGAAGGGAAGTTGTCTAAGGCGCCGACCTTGCCATTTACCGGGGAGTTGATGGCAATGCGTTTTTTATATTCTATGTCATCCTCAGAGTTTATTAATCTACCTAAAAAGGGGTTCATAGAATAACTTTATAGCCGTCCTTTTCTAATGCCTCTGCCGCGTTGTGCAGATCTCTTTCTTTTACCAGGAAATAATCGGTTTCGAAAGTGGAAACGACAAAAATACTGATGCGCGCTTTGGCCAGTACATTACCAATTTGTGCCATGATGCCCACCATGGATAATTCCAGTGGACCTAAAACTTCCAAAGCTCGCCAGTCACCATCTGATTCTTCCGAGTCAACGGAAACGGTTTCTGGTACCACAATAGAAAGCTCATCATTGGTTTTGCCAATAAAGAAAACCGAGGCGTTAAACACCTGTCTTGGTACTTCAGCATCAGCAGCAAGGCTATGTACGATGAATGTTTGTGGTAGAGTGGCTAATGTTTGTTTTGGCATAACATGTCCTTTGCGAATCTATCAGAATTGTGCGCAACCTTGCTCCAGAGTTCAAGTAAAGTTTCAGTTGTGCATAACTTGAGCAATCTTGCTTAGTTATTCACAAAGTCTGTGGGTAACTTTGGGGGTAATCACTGTTTAACTTATTAAGTTGTTGATTTGTAATGGTTTTGTTTGTTGCTGTGATTTTAAACAATCCACAGGGGGCTTGTTTTTTTAGTAAACAATGTGCTTGTTTTTTGATTGGTGGGATATGAGTTTGGAAAAAAAATTAGGAAATTTGTTGTAATGAATCGCGTCTTAAATGTATTTGCCGGACCCAGAGCACTGCAGTTGTTAAAAGTGTATGGTTTCAGACCTGAATTGTTTCATACCGTTTTAGGCGCATCGGGTGGACCTAAATGGTTTGTTTTGGCTGGTATTGATCGGATATTGGTTAGCGAGTTCTTTGCAGGGCGTGAAACGCCATTAAATATGGTGGGCTCTTCTGCAGGGGCATTTCGCTTTGCCTGCTTGACTCAACCAGACCCGGTCGCTGCTATTAATCGTCTGGCCAAAGACTATTCTGAAACTGTGTACAGTGATAAACCCGATATCCATGAGATCTCCGATAAAGCCGTAAGTTTATTGCAGCGCATGTTACCTGCACAAAATCGCGATTTTGTGGCCAGTAACCCCGTGTTCGTCCCTCATTTCATCGCGGCCCGGTGTCGTGGTGTACTGGCCCCTGAAAGTAAGGTGATTCAGTACCCCGGATTGTTGTTAAGTGCGCTGGCCAATGGTATCAGTCGTCGCCAGTTAGGCCGTTTCTATGAGCGATTTGTTTTTTCTGGTACGCAACAAGCATTGCAATTCAAAGACCCTGCAAAATTGAAAAGTAAGCAGGTCAATCTCAGTGAAAACAATGTCATCGATGCCTTGCTGGCTTCGGGCGCTATTCCGGGGATTTTAAGAGGCATCCCCAATATTGAAGGTGCTGGAAAAGGCATGTACCGCGACGGTGGCGTTACCGATTATCATTTTGATTTGCGGTTTGAAGGAAACCCACAAAACAGCGATAAAGTGGACCATGATTTAGTGCTGTTTCCGCATTTTTATTCAGTGCCGAAACCTGGTTGGTTTGACAAGTCTTTGCCCTGGCGTCATCCTCATAAATCCAGTTACGACAACGTCGTCATGGTGGTGCCTTCGCCAGAGTTTGTCGCTTCTTTGCCGTTTGGCAAGATCCCAGACCGTCACGATTTCACTAAAATCCCGGTGGCTGAACGCCTGGCATATTGGAAAACTGTGTTGTCTGAAACGGATCGTCTGGGGGAGGCGTTTCTTAAACTGCGCGATTCCGAGTATCTGAACGTAGCCCTTCAGCCCTTGCCTTTTAAAACTATTTAGAAAATAGAGCGCCCCAAAGCACTGGTAAATAACGCCAGTGCTTCACTTCCCGCTAAAGAATTACCATAGCTGTTAAGTTCTGGTGACCAGACGCAGACACTGCATTCGCCAGGAATAACCGCCACAATGCCACCACCGACACCGCTTTTACCGGGTAAGCCAACTCTGTAGGCGAAATCACCAGCCTGATCATACAGACCACATACCGCCAATAGGGCGTTTAGCTGTTTACTTTGACGATGGGTAACCACTTGTCTCTGGGTGATTGCGGATTTTCCCTGGTTGGCCAAAAAAGAAAAGGCTTTAGCCAGTTCAATGCAAGACATTTCCACAGCGCAGGCATGAAAATAGATATCCAATACTTTTTGCACATCATTATCAAAGTTATTAAATGATTTCATTAGATGCGCCATGGCGGCGTTGCGGTCGCTGAATTGTTTTTCTGAACGGGCCACGATTTTGTTGGAAGTAATACCAGTGTTTCCACACAAGTCCCAAAGCAGTTCCTTCAGACGTTGTTTAGGTGCCGACAGTCGCGTTGCTAACAGATCACAAACCTTTATCGCACCGGCATTAATAAAAGGGTTGCGGGGAATGCCTTGTTCTAGCTCCAACTGGATTAGTGAGTTAAAAGCGTGTCCGGATGGCTCTCGGCCGACTTTTTGCCAGAGACTCTCACCATAAAGATTAAACGCCATGGTCAGGCTCAATACTTTGGAAATACTTTGAATAGAGAAGCGTTCTTTGGCATCGCCAGCTGAATAGACTTTGCCATTAATATCACAAATCGCTATGCCCAGCTTTTGGCCACTGATTTTTGCCAATGCCGGAATGTAATCTGCCACTTTTCCCTGGCCGAGTAGGGGCTTTACTTCATCTAAAATGCCCTGAAGATCCACCTCATGGCAATCGGAACACTGGCTCATATTGTAAATGCTTACGATTGTTCAAAAGAAGGCGTGTTATAAACGGGCGGGGGGCCAGTTGCAAGCAGAACTGCTTAGATATTCGCGCTATTTTTTCTGATTCTGTTTAAAAACTCAGCTTTCAAACACTAAAATTAAATTATTGCTTGCACGCTGATAATCCTGGCGATAATATACGCGCCGCTTCGAGAGACAGCACCTCATGTGTTTAACCTCTCAATTCAGTGCGTCCGTAGCTCAGTTGGTTAGAGCACCACCTTGACATGGTGGGGGTCGGTAGTTCGAGTCTACTCGGACGCACCATTTTTTATATTCGTCAAAAAATATCTGTTCCGATGTGATTTAGCAATTTTAGGTATTATTGATTTATTGATACCTGGCCGCAACTGCATTCACTGGCGTTTATCACATCCAGCAAAGCTTTATGTAATCTTTCCAGTGACCCGGTTAGATTTTCCAGATCTTCAGTTGCTGTTAGTATTTTCTCAATCTCTACCTCGTTTTCTAATAAATTAATGATTTTTGGCAGACGTTGATTTTC
The DNA here is from genome assembly GCF_056158425.1 of Planctobacterium sp. AWH2_060. Taxonomy (NCBI): domain Bacteria; kingdom Pseudomonadati; phylum Pseudomonadota; class Gammaproteobacteria; order Alteromonadales; family Alteromonadaceae; genus Planctobacterium; species Planctobacterium sp. AWH2_060. Next base: position 430,938 of record NZ_JBSWTG010000001.1, read on the forward strand.
GTCTAATTTTGCGTATGTTCCCATAACCGCCTCCGCCGCTTTTAGCAGGGTAAAAATCTCAGTCATGAACTGAGTGTGTTGTACTCCATGAGTAAGGTAATCAGCAATTTTTTCGTCGTTCTTTTTGCATCGCTCACTTTCTGCACTATTCTGTAAAACATCAACACAATATCTCATGTAATCTTGAATTGAGTTGTCTTGATTCAACAGTGATACACGGGTGGCAATACTTTTAATGTTTTTACTGCTTGTGCTGTATTGTTTTAGTAATTTTCGAGCTTTCACTCTGGTGGCAAAACTTATAGTTGGCGCATTGGTCGATTCAGATATTTGATTATTTTCGTCGGAATCTTTTACAGGTTCCGGATGACTTAAATGAATTTGTTGCAATCGAGCCTTGCCCTTAACAGTGAGGGTGTTGGCAATAATAGACTCTGGTAAAACCTGAAGAGGGGTATCATCTAGCATTGTCACTCTGCCTTGTTCAGTCACCGAAAACGTTACCTTGAACAGTTGCCTGGCATAAAGCATAAAAGCGGATACTTTCCAGCTTCCAGTGTTTGTTCTGTTGGCATTGATTGACGTGATGTCATACTTTCGATAAAGGTCATCAGACATTTCCATTCGGGAATCTGGATCTAAAACATAAAAAATGCTTTTGTCACTGCCATGTAAAGAACCGTAGAACTTTACATAGTTAATGACATCAACTGAATTGTTAAGAGACAGTCTATAATCTTTGTTGATTAATGGTAATACATCGGAAATATTTTCACCCAATTGATAAAAGCGCTCATTTGTCATGTTTCTTAAAAACAAATAGCGCTGATTGGGCGTTGTGTTTTCGTGTATTGAATACAAAACAGCATTTTTTTCTTGTTTTGTGTAGAACGGAACTTCAATCACTTTCACTTGTAGCGATGACGCTTTTTCTATTGTAGCGATGCGTTTGCTATAAATATCAATTGCCCAGGATTTTTGCTCTGGATCCGCATTTTTCCAATCTCCCTCTATTGGAGGATTAATTGGCAGTCTGATTTGTTCAATGGCGTAAGAAGAGAAACATATGACACATATCAAGAGCATTAAATATCTTGCGCTAATAGACCCGGATTTGTTTTTTCCACTTTTTGTCATCTGAGAAATCACTCTTTATCGTTTTAGCTAAATCTATCACAAGCTTTTGTATTCTATGTGAAATTTTTACGAATATTGTAATAGTTTGCGCTTTTCAAAGGACGGGCCCATAGCAACTAATATCAGAGTAGTATTGAAATGTTATGAGGAATTTTCGGCGGACAAGGTAATCAGGGGTAATGAAGAGAGACAGACGCTGAGATGTATCGAAAAGGATATGATGCGCATTTCTGTCTGATTAACTGTTCTTAAACGGCGCAATCCATCTCCACTATACTAAATCGAAGAAGGGGCCTTTTGTACAGCCCTGGAACACCAGAGCATAATCTGCATAGAATGAGTTAAGGCGTTAGCAATCAAACTTTAATAAAGATGGAACAAGGAACTATCGGGATAAATAGTTCCTCGTTGTTGCTTTCTAATTATTGGCCACCGAAGATCTGTTGGCGGGCTTAGGCTTTTTACTGTGCCATGGGTTGCTTTTTCCCGGTTGCGTGTCGTTCCCGCTAGTTTTTCTGGCCTTAGCTGGTCTACGGCGCTTTTGGCCCGCATTTGCAGGTTTACCGCTACTGTTGCGCTTGGGAGCACCGGATTTAACCGGTTTACTGAGTTCGGCGGGTAACGCCTGACCCGGCTCAAATCCTTCCACAATTTGCTTGGGAATTCTCAATTTAATAAAGCGCTCTATAGCGTGGAGTTGTTCGTTTTCTGCGTGGCAAACAAAGGAGATTGCGCGACCGTTTTTACCGGCGCGTCCTGTCCTGCCAATGCGATGCACATAATCTTCACACACATTAGGTAGATCGTAATTCACCACGTGCGGCAGTTCTGCAATGTCGATGCCTCGGGCTGCGATATCGGTTGCCACCAAAACCTGAATCTTGTTGTCTTTAAATTGAGCCAATGCTTTGGTACGGGCTCCCTGGCTCTTGTTACCATGGATCGCTGCAGCCGGTATGTCTTTTTTAACCAGATCAGCTGTGAGGCGATTGGCACCGTGCTTGGTGCGGCAAAATACCAACACCTGAAACCAGTTTTCACTTTTTACCAGGTGAACCAGTAAGCGTGTTTTTTTGTTCTTATCTACGGGGTGCACGCATTGTTCAATGCGGTCCACTGTTGAATTTTCCGCTGCAACTGAGACTTCAACCGGGTCGTTCACCAGGCGCTTAGCCAGATCTCTGATCTCTGTAGAGAAGGTCGCTGAAAACAACAAATTTTGGCGCTTTTTAGGTAACAGAGCGAGGATCTTTTTAATATCGTGAATAAAGCCCATGTCCAGCATTCTGTCGGCTTCGTCTAGCACCAAGGTTTCCAGTTGCTGAAACTTAATGGCGTTTTGTTGGTATAAGTCCAACAATCTGCCAGGTGTCGCGATAAGAACATCGGTACCTTTACGCAGTTTCATCATTTGCGGATTGATTTTAACACCGCCAAAAACCACGTTGTAATTCAGGTTCAGCTCTTTGCCGTATTTCATGACATTATCTGCAACTTGCGCTGCTAACTCGCGAGTAGGTGTCAAAACCAGAGCGCGTACCTGATTGCTGCTGGCGCGACGACGGCTATTAGCCAGGTTATGTAACAGGGGCAGGGTAAAAGCGGCAGTTTTACCCGTACCTGTTTGTGCGGCCGCCATAACATCCTTGCCAGCTAGTACGGCTGGGATTGCTTGTTGCTGGATGTCTGTAGGAGACGTGTATCCCTGTGTCTTTAAGGCATTTAAAATGGGAGTACAAAGGGAAAGTGAGTCAAATGTCATATAATAAAATCTTGAACCTAAACGAAAAATTGAAAATGAAGCTTCACCCTGGGTGAAGGGCCGGCGAGCATACAGGATAAATTGGTGTTTTACTATTTTTTGTTTAATATTTGTTCATATTGTCGTGAATGTTCTTTGAATAATCATAATTCCAGCGCCAGCCTACAATTATGTTATTATTCGGGCCTTCAATTAAATGGGGTTACCTTTGAGTATATTGGTTCGAAATCTGCCCAGAAGTCTGACTGAAGCAGATTTAAAAGAAATGTTTGCTCCCTTTGGGGAGATCGCCTCTTGTCATCTGGTTATGGATGAAAAAAGTGGCAGTTCTAAAGGTTTTGGTTTTGTTGAGTTTTTCGATGATGAAAGTGTAAACAAGGCTATTGAAACATTAAACGGAAAAGTGCTGGACGGAAATAAGATCAGAGTGAAGTGGTCGAATCAGGAAAAGAAACAGGCTCCACAAACTGAGCGCGCTGATCTGGATTATGCTAATGCATGGAATAAGGTAAAAAAGGACAGTGATGAGTAATCAGGATCCTTTACACGGCATAACCCTGAAAATGATGTTGACCGAATTACAAGAAGCTATGGGCTGGGAGGGACTCAGCGCCCGTATCAACATTAATTGTTTTAAAAGTAACCCCAGCATCAAGTCCAGTCTCACCTTTTTGCGGCGGACCCCGTGGGCCAGAGAAAAGGTAGAGAACCTGTATCGCAAACAGAAAGGAATCAAGCCTGTTATTTCTTCCCCGAAAATAAAAGCAACGGACATTGACCCTTGGGCTAGTGCGACGCCTAAAAAGCTATCCGGAAAAAGTTAACAAGCAAATGAATGTAACCTTCTATGATGAAAGATGAAGGTTGCTGAACCCCCGAACAGAAAGAACTTAAAGATTATATCTCCTAAGTACTAAGAGAACTTGTCTGAATAATTCTGATTATTGGATTAAGTATATGTAAATCAAGGGAATTGTATAAGCTAAAATGTGTACTGAGTTTTCCATTTTTTTAATGGTTCAGCCCTCTAATTACTCATCTTTCTTCATAGTTTTTTAGTCTATTTTAGCCCCGTTGACAGGGGCTTCTGCTGACACATAATGCTTTGAAACCACAACGGGAATCAGGGCTATGTCGAACTTTCAAAAAGTAAGTATTGATGATCTGCAAACAGGAATGTATGTAGAGGCCGTGGTAAAACAGACGGGCAATCTTAAGATCACCAGCCAGGGGACTATCAAAAGCGGTAGCGTTATTACCTGGTTAAAAGACAAGGGGATTCTGGAAGTTGTGGTTGATGTCAGCAAGTGTATTCGTTTTAAACCGGATACGATAATTTCTCAACCTGATGCAACGGTTAACACTTCATCATCAAACGACGCCCGGACACCTAATGGCAATGTCGAATTTAAAATCGAAATCAAGCGGGCTTCTGCGTTATACAAAAATGCTAAAAACATTCAAAAGCGCCTGTTTTCTGCCATAGATAAAGGTCTTGACTACGATTTGAATGCCACCGGAAAGATAGTTGCGGCGGTCAGCGGCTCTCTGGATCGCAATCCCAATGCGCTTTTGTGCATGACCCAGATGCGGGAAAAGGGTAGTTACCTTTATGAGCACTCTATTAATTGCGGCGTGCTTATGGCGGCATTTGCACGGTCAATGGGCTTCGAAGATGCGGTAGTGAATGAGCTTACTCTTGCTGGCTTATTACATGACATAGGTATGGTGAAGATCCCCGCCAAGATCATCAATAAGCCTGGTAAGCTGACAGCCGCAGAAAATAAAGTGATGCAACAGCACGTTAAAGTTTCAGTTGCCTTGCTGGCTCCATTTAAAGAAATTAATGAAACGGTATTAAACACCATTCGCTTTCACCACGAGCGCATGGACGGGACCGGTTACCCTCTGGGGATCTCTGGCGATAAAATTAACTTGTATAGTCGAATGTTGGCGATTGTTGATAGTTATGATGCGATGATTTCCGAACGCCCCTACAAAAAACCAATTTTAGCGGCGCATGCCTTAAAACTCTTACTCAAATACTCAGAAACAAAGTATGACCGGGAGCTGGTCTGCAAGTTTATAAAATGTATCGGTGTTTATCCCATCGGCTCTCTGGTTAAGCTGAAGAGCGAGAAAATAGCGGTCATTACTGATCTAAACAATGACATGGTGTTTCGCCCAAAAGTTACAGCCTTCTATTCTACGCGTTCCAATCATTTTCTGGCCAAAAAATACATTGATCTTGGCTTGCATCGCAGTGAAGAAATATCCGAACCCACTTCAGCCAGAAGCTATCGAATCGACTATGAGCGATTTTTCGAAGAGCAACTACAAGCGGTTTAACATCACCTCAAGCACAGTAACCACCGGGAAAACGCTTTCCGAATGCGACACTAGTGGTTAATTCCTTCTGGTACTTTAAATATGCAAAATTTTATGTCTTAATTGCAATTTAATTATCCTTGTAATACAGGGAAGTGGCGCAAACTTTTGCTCTAAAAAGTACAGGTTTGTTAATTTGGTAGTGCAAAGCCTGGCGAACAGCGCTAGTATGAACTTTCACAATTGATAGGGTGGAGTAGTTATGGCGTCCACGGATGACAATAACAATGATGCATTCGTTTATCGCGAATATCTCAGAAAGTTGCCGTTAAAATCAGCTTTGGCGAATTACTGCCGGGCGCTTTTTTTTGAGCCATTAAACCTGTTACATGTTGGTGTGATATTACTTCTGAAGACGCCGATGATGTTGGCGGTGCCCGGAAAAGTGGCTTTTTCCTGGCAGTTGTATTGCATGGGAGTAAAAGCCTTGCCTACCAGCTACGCTGTAGCCCGAAAAGAGTTGCTACTCAAGCTCTTCCGTCGTTACTAAAATTCAAGCCTTAAAATTCCGTGGTATATCGATAGGTTACTGATCTAAAACCCCGAACAAAATGCGGCTTACATTTCTGCTCTTGGCAATTAAATCCAACTGAGCGCAAACTGTCGATGTGTTCTCTGTACTTTAGCCACTTTGTGCTACCGAAGGTAACTAATTACACATTTTATTTGGTTAATTGATTGCTCATTCTTCAATAAAAAATCAATTACTAATTACTTTTCTATGAAAAAAACCGCTTCAATCCAACGCAGTTTGACTTCAGTTTGCCAGGATTGCCTCACCAGGTTTTCAGGTTGCTTTGTCAGATTACCTATGTAGCTGATTGCAGTACTAATGGAGCCATGCTGTTGCACATGGCACAAAAATAAATAGTGCACCTCAGTAAGCGGGTAAGTGGTCACAAAAAAGTCTTTGCGAACCAACACCACTCTCGAAGTTTCTGCGCCTGGTGGTGCGACATCCGGATTATTTTTACAGCTGTGATAATACCAGGCAACGGGGAACCGGTACTGAGCCAACGCCATGCAGGGTTGGGTGACTAACTGCTGATCGGTACAGTTGGGAGTCGGCCAGGGATTTCCTTCATGCCCCGGTGCATCGAACAAACTAAAATGTAATTGCTCATAGCGGGCTAACTCAATCATAAAGTCTATCCAGGACTCTTTTTCGTCACTGTCTTTATCCGGACGTTCAGATTCCAGAAAGTCAGCAAAGCGTTTACCCAAATCATAAAGGGTGTAGCTGGTCGATGGATAACTCTGCAAAAACAATCGGGCAAACTGTTCGAACAATGCCTCTCCTAGCGCGTTGTTTAACGCGGGAAACTGTTCTGCGAGACATTTGGTGAGACGCAGAATGTAGCCTTTTTGATAGATATGCAGGCTTTGCCGTGCGCTTAATTGGGCACTGCTTTGGATCTTTGCATCAATACTACTATTTGCAGTGCTTTCAGGATGTATCAGTGCGTTGAGCATCCATTGTTGCCAGTTATCGGATTCACTTAAATTCATGTCAGGTGCCTACAACGGACTAAACTGGCTTTGAGGGCGCACTTCCTGCACCATGAAATCCACAGGGTTAGATACGGTGTTTCTGGATGTAATGCTTACTGTTTGAAGCTTTTCTGGCCTGAGTTCACCACTCATAAATTGTTTCGCTTTAAGTATCTCTTGGTGAACTCTTGAAAACTCAGGTACTTCGCCATCCCACTCCAGCAAGGTAGAAGCACCGCGGGTTTGCTGCCAGGCAAGCCTGAATAATTCCCATACGCCATCACAAACCGGCTGATCGTGGGTATCAATGATATGAGTACCACAATGTTGATGTCCGGCAAGGTGCATTTGCACCACTTGTTCAAAGGGAAAGGCGTTTAAATAGGCCTGTGGACAAATACCGGCATTAAAACAGGTTACATACACATTGTTGACATCTAAGAGTAGACCACAACCGGTTTCTTCGATCAGCGCTCTCAGAAACTCAGGTTCATCCATGCTGGAGTCCTTAAAACGCAAATAGCTGCTGGGATTCTCCAAGATCAGAGGACGCTCTAAAATATCCTGTACCTGATGCACTCTGGAGGCAATATGGGCCAGCGTGTTTTCATTAAGAGGAACCGGTAACAAGTCGTGGCTGTTGATGCCCATGGTGCCTGTCCAGCACAAGTGGTCGCTAACCCAGGCAGCCTTGATATCATCTGCCAGATGTTTAAGTTTCTTGAGGTAGTTGCGGTTCAATGGTTCACTACTGCCGATAGACATGGATACACCATGTAAAACCACTGGATAGCGCTCTGCAACTTGTCTCAGAACGTATCCAGGTCTGCCTCCGGAATCCATGAAATTTTCTGATATGGCCTCGAACCAGTCTACTTCCGGCCAATGTTGGGTAATATGGTTAAAGTGACTGGAGCGTAGGCCGATGCCCAGCCCCAGTTGCGGTAAGCTCTCTAAAACTCCCAGAGTCACTAGGCACAGCTCCCCGCGCCACTCATTCCACTGGAACCACAAGCCGTCATACCTGCGCCATCGTTATCATATTCAATCCAACCAATGGTGGGCCCTTGTTGGAACAGGTTTGGATTGCTATTCGACCCCTTAACCTGCGGAGGTTCAGCGGGTAGCTGCGGGTTTTGCGCACGAAGATCAGGCCAGACTTTCTGGGTAAAGACTTCCCTGGCCTGAAGCCAGACACTTTTACCGCGATTATCGCCGTCGGTGATAAACCGTTCAGCATTGATTGGAGTAGCGCAGGAACCTTGTGACTGGCAATCATTATGACCAGGCGTGGCTAATTCTTCTTCAGTACCATAGAGGCCACATCCACCCTGATTGCGACAGTCGTTTTTGACATGGCAAGTGTGATCGTAGGCATTACCCTCAAATGGATTGGCAGGATTGTAAGCCAGTGCTGTGGAGCAATACCCCTGGCCCGCACAGTCATTGCTGAGGGTTCGGCCCTGGTTTTTGCAGCTATTCAGACCCATGCAGGCGTGCCTCACGGCACCTTCGGGCAACTCCGCACTGCTTGGGGGATTTTGTGGCCATGTTGGGGTTCCCGCAAAAGGTCCAGCGTAAACAATACTAGTTGCCGGTTGGGGAACCTCGGTATTATTGCCAATCCCCTGAAACTCATCGGGGGTAGTAAGATAAACCGGTTCTACCTCTCTGTTACTATCACTATCACTGGTAGCCACAGCCCAGTATTGGCTAACGTCAGGTAAATTGAGAATATCATCCAGGTAAGCCTGAATATCGCTGTTCATCCAGCTTGCTTTGGTTTCACTGGAAAACCAGTATACTTTTTGAAAGTTGATAACTTTTTGGCACATATTGCCATAAGCTTCGGCTCTGCTACCTAAATCAATATTTGAAAATGTCGGGCAAAGTCGAAATTTACCATCCTCCGAACTCACTTCCCGCATTGCCTGATAGAGTTTATCCATAACCCAGATCATAGACTGGTGCATGGTTCGATAAAAATAAATTTTTTGTTTTTCGGCAGGCACCTTGTATATGGTTTCAGTCATGACCAACATATACTGAAACAGAGAGTCCGCTATCTCTATTAACTCTTTTCTGCCTTCGCCACCAAATTGATTGATTTGAGGGTTGGTCGGAGTAGGGTAGACAAAACTCTCCAGTTGTTGCGCAGAAAACTGTTGTTGCGGTGCATTCGGAGCAACCGGCTCTGGCGCAACGTTATTAAAACCCAGAGCGCCCATTTCTTTATAGACGTCAGTATATCCTTCCAGCTTGCTCATTAAGGTCAAAAATTTATAATAATGGGAAAGCTCCCCTTTACTGGGGTCATCATATGCACTTTGGTTAAAGCCTTCACCCTGAAAGCAAATAGTGGTAATGGCTTGGATTGCAGTATTCTTATCAGTGATTTGCATTAGTTGGGTTTTGCCAACATGGCTGTCTTCGTCGCTGGCATAGCTGGCGACCTTTGCAGCCGAATTACTGCCCGAAACAGGCTCAGGGTTTTGATAATTGAAGGAATCGTTGGGGTAAACCGTATCAATATTATTGGGCGAATAGTCTCCGGAGGAAATCTGCTGACCGCTGTTATCAGCATTAAAATCGCAATCAGATATCCATTTAGATTCAATCAGACAGCGAACGTAAGAATAGATCTGACCAATTGTGTCCCAGTTACTGCCTTCCGGCACTGCGTCAGCCGCTTCTGGATACTCTATGGCCAGAAAGTGGGATAGCTGGTCAAAAGAAAAACCGGCTAACGGGATCCCTTCATTGCGGGTGTTATCGTGTGCATAGTTTGCTTTGTTTAGTCTGTGCAATGGCAAATATGCAGGGTACTTTGCTGGCGCTTTTTTATAGAGTTCTGGCATTTGACCCAATGAATACAAGACATTACACGCAAGCGACATGTGCAGCATTTCTTCTACTGCAACACTCATAATCAATGCACCAGCTTCATTGGCGTAGCGAGATAAGGGCGTTTTCGGAAAGGCAGAATCCTCACCTGGATTATTTTTGCCGGGAGTGCGATTGATAGTGTAGTAAGTACCCAAATAGATGGGAATAGTGGCTAACTCTACTTCCGCTGCAGCTTGCAGTGTGGCTTTCAGAATACCTAAGGTTTTTTCGCCATAGTTGGTACTGTCGCCATTGATTTTGTCTCTTAAAGCAATTTGTTCAGGAGTGAGGGGGGGAACTTTATATTGTACTTGCATGTGAGTATCCGTCTTATTGGCAATGCTGATTCATAATGGTTTTTATTGAATCAAAGCAATCCATAGTTAAGAAAAACGTAATTACAGCTCAGTTAAATTTCAATGGAAGGCAATGAATTTTCGAAATTATCCACTTTTCATCGCTATTTACCGTCGAAGAAAAAAGTTAGATAAGGAAAGATAAATCGTCAAATAAATATGGATAAAAAACACAACTTTTTGTGGCAACGAACCCACGAACTTTTGAATAAGCCCTTTTACACAGTCTCATACAGTGGTTTTAAACAATAGTTTGAAAAATCTTCATTGAGACATTGTGGCCTTCCTGCTTTGTTGCTAACTTACACATAATTTTGGTTTTATAGAACGTTTATTATGCCTTTCGTTGTTCGGGTTTTGTTATACAAATTTGTCATGGTCATGCTGAAACTGGTGACCGTATTTATACCTGCACCTAAGCCCACCATATACTCCGGAGCCGGGTCCGCCTTGAAGCTCTGCGAATCATTGCATTATATGGGGGTTTACAAGCTTCTGATTGTCACTGATGAAATGTTAGTTAAATTGGGGTTATTAGAAGCGCTTCAAAAACGCCTGAAAGAGTTAGGTATTCAATTTGTGGTGTTTGATAAAGTTGTGCCAGACCCGGGTTACCAGATAGTTGAAGCGGGTGTGGATTTAGGCGTTAGTCATCAATGCGATGCGGTACTTGGATTTGGCGGTGGCTCATCACTGGATGCTGCTAAAATTATTGCCGCCAGGCTGACTAACCCGGTCGCTATCAAAAAACTGGTGGGGGTTTTAAAAGTTAAAATTGCCCCTGTGCCCATTTTTACTATTCCTACCACGGCAGGTACCGGCTCTGAGACAACCATTGCTGCTGTCGTATCGGATCCTGATACTAATCAAAAGACTCCGGTTATCGACCCAAAACTGGTACCGGTTGCCGCGGCGTTAGATCCCGAGTTAATGACGGGACTGCCACCACATATCACTGCCGCCACAGGCATGGATGCCCTGACTCATGCAGTTGAATCATACATTTCCAGGCATGCTGCACCCGATACCGATGTGTATGCGTTAAGTGCCGTTAAAATGATTATGAAATACTTACCCATTGCTTACGAAGACGGTGAGAATTTGGAGGCGAGGGAAGCCATGGCGCTGGCCTCTTTTTATGCGGGGGCGGCGTTTACCAAAGCGAACCTTGGTTATGTGCATGCCATTGCTCACCAGTTTGGGGCTTTCTATCACACGCCTCATGGTCTGGCCAATGCAATTGTCTTACCCAAAGTGCTGGATTACTCATTGCCGGCAGCAAGTCAACGTCTCGCACAGTTATCCGTAGCAACGGGCCTTGGTAATAGTACTGAAGATAATGAGGTTTTAGCACAAAAGTTCGTTGATTCCGTAAAAGCGCTTAATCAGAAAATTGGGATTCCAGCCACATTGGACAAACTTAAAAAAGAGGATATTCCGGCAATCGCGAAAGGCGCCTTAAAAGAAGCTCATTATCTGTATCCTGTGCCGCGTTATATGAATAATAAGCAGTGCCAACAAATGGTAACTGCCATGCTGGCCTCATAGGGGTTAGCCAAACTCTATCAAGCCCATGCGTTGCTATGGTTATAAATCCGGTTAATTTCATGGGCAATTTTGCTATTCACGACGAGCTATAAGCCTAAAGTATTAGGCAATAGTGATTATCCTGGCAGTCACAATATGCTAATTTTGGTCTCTTCAATTCTTTATTGAGCTGAGGCCGAATTGACAATACCCCGTTTTCACAATCAACATTATTTGGTTTTTATCGCGGCGACTTTGTTGGCTTGTGTTGCGAATTACTTTCCGATTGATTTTTTCACTGGGTCACAACTCATTCTGGGCAACATTATCGCGGTTAGCCTGACATTATTGTTGGGAGCCAGGTTTGGCATAGCCTGTTGTTTGATATCAGGGGCGGTTACCTGGCTGAACTGGCAGCATTTCTATGTGTTGCTGCCATTTCTGGGCGAAATTGCCGTCATTGCTTATGCCCGTTCAACCCAAAAGAGTGCCTTTTTGTATGGTATTCGCTACTGGTTTTCTGCCGGTTGGATAATCGTAGCAATTCAGTATTTCAGTTTTAGCGAATACTTTGTCATTACCAAGTTTGCCATTGTGGTTAAATACATTGTTAATGGCATTATTAATGTCATGATGGGTTATGTGCTGGCCTATTTGCTGCGACCGTTTTTTAAATCCAGTTGGCGTGAGACTCTACACTTCAGTCGGATCATTGCCGTGGCCATTTTTATCGCATTAACCAGTGGACTGCTCTTAAACACATTTTATTGGTTAAAGCGCTACCAGGCTCAGGCTCTGACTAACTTGCAGGAAGAATTAAGGCTTGAAAGTGAAGTTGTCGCCTTAAAACTTCAGGGGTTCTTAGAAGAGCATTTGCGCATGCTGAGTTTGGGGGCCAACCTTACACAAACTGATGAAAATGCCTGGCGAAAGACTTTGGATAATATTGGGGCAAATTACCCAGATGTATTAACGCTGTTGGTAACCGATTCAGAGGGGCACATTAGGGTGACCTATCCCGCTGACCTGTTGCACAAGATTATGCCTCAAACCGGCCAGTATGTCAGTGTTGCTGATCGCCCATATTTTTATGAAGTTAAAGCCAATAATAAGCCTTACGTGTCGGACGTCTTCCAAGGGCGCGGCTTTGGCAATGATCCCATTGTGGCATTGTCTGTTCCCAAATCTGGCTTGGAGCCATTCTCAGGGATATTAGAGGCCTCTTTAAACCTGAAAAGATTAGTTAATCTGGATCGCAAAAAAATTCATAGCATGGAGCAACTGCTGATATTGGATAGCCACTCAAGAATCATTTTTGCGTCAAAGGGGTTGGGCCTCAACTTTTTAGATGACATGTCTGAAACTCCCTTGCTGGAACATCTGCAACAGCCCCGAAATTACTACTATGTGGCGGCTAACGGTGAATACCGCATGGCGAAGAGGAGCTTGATTGAGGGAAGCAATTGGCAGGTTATTCGCATCTTACCGCGCAGCATCTATGAGCAAAACATTACCAGTAATTTGGTGTGGTCTTTGTCAATATTGGCGCTGATCCTAATGCTCTGCTTTTGGGCCGTAGAGAAGTTGGCTAAGAAAATCAGTCAGCCAATCGTTAATTTTAGTCGCGAATTAGCCAGCATAAGTGACTCCGGTGATTTTCAACGATTGCGGGAAATTAAAATCAACTCAGATGTTAAAGAGTTTCAACGGATTGTGCCGGTGATCCGGCGTTTTGCTGAAAAGCTCAGTATCAGTATCAAAGAGCTGGAATCTGCCAGTAAAAAAGCGGTAATGGCAAACAAAGAATTGGAGGAACTCAATCGCAGCCTTGAAGATGTGGTGTTTGAACAAACCAGGGAGCTCAAATTTGCGCTGCAAGAAGCACAACAGGCGAACATCGCTAAATCGGAGTTTCTGGCTACCATGAGCCACGAGATCAGAACCCCCATGAATGGGGTGTTGGGTATGCTGGAGCTAATGGAATTAACGCAGTTAGATGCCGAACAAAAAGGGCGGTTGAGGGTCGCACGCTCCAGCGCAGAGTCTTTGCTGAGTCTGATTAATGATATTCTGGACTTTTCCAAAGTGGATGCCGGGAAAATTGAATTCGAACTGGTTGAATTTGATATGGTGAAGTTACTGAGTGACGTGACCGAAGCCATGGCAATCGAGGCCAAAAATAAGGGTAACCGATTGGTGATGGCCAGCCATCAATTGCAGCATGGATTTGTAGTTGGTGATCCCGGAAGGATACGTCAGATTTTGACTAATATTTTAGGGAATGCCAACAAGTTTACTGATTCTGGTGAAGTGCAAATTTTGGCACAAAGCCAATTTTTGGATGATAAGGTACTATTTAGCATTACCGTGAAAGACACTGGAATAGGTATCCATGAATCTAGCCTGGGTAATTTGTTTAACCCTTTTACCCAGGCCGATGCCAGTACCACAAGAAAGTTTGGTGGCACTGGTTTGGGGCTGTCTATTTCCCAGAGGTTGTGTCAGATGATGGGCGGCAACATTACTGTTACCAGTAAACCAGGTCATGGCAGCGCCTTTACTATTACGTTTCCGCTTGAAACGGGTAGTAAAACATCTGAGAAGCTAAATCTGGGATTATTGTATGAAAGGGTCATCTATGTATACGAGAATGAGAAACTGCCATATTTGCCAGAGTATTTAAACTCGCTGAATGCCTCGCTGTTGTTGGTTAAACCGCAAATGCTGCAGGTTGCGTTGGACAAAGTCCGAAGCGTGGCGAAGGGTGATTTGCCGCTTCTTATCCTGGTTGACGAAATTCCCTTTTCGGAAATGCTACTGGCAACTTTACAAGAGGCACAAACTTCAGGCGCGCAGATCATTTTATTTTCGTCGGTTACAGCGACGCAAATTCCCTATAAGGCAGAGCTGAGCAGTGTTGCGATTTGTGTAAAACCCGTAACGCCCATTAATTTTCGCAATGCGCTATTGGGGGCCGACGATGACAACCTTAAAGTTAATAGTCTCAATCAAGGACAAAAAATCAATATAACCGGCAGAAATGTGCTACTGGTGGAGGATAACCCAATAAACCAGGATATTGCGCTTCACATGTTGGCGGAACTAGAGCAGGAGGTGACAACTGCCAGTAATGGCAAAGAAGCCATTGAGCTGCTGAACAGCTCTACGCGGGATTTCGACTATATTTTGATGGACTGCCAAATGCCTGTAATGGATGGTTTTGCGGCAACTAAAGCTATCAGGGCTGGCGAGGCGGGAGAGCGTTACAAAGAGATCCCTATCATAGCACTCACTGCAAATGCCATGAAAGGTGACAAGGAAAAGTGTCTGGCCGCTGGGATGAGTGATTATCTGTCCAAACCCATTTCGTTACAGTCACTGAGAGCTAAAATTCGCACGGCGGTGGAAATGAGCGAAGTGTGGCAGGATTTTTAGTCGTCGTTTATTTCATTCAGACTCAAGCCGGAGACATATTGCAGCGTTCAAACAAGTCTTGCCAAACTGCAACATGAGCTCTAATTTGCGTGAGAAAGGCTGCATGGGCTTCTCTATTTAACCAACCTTCAGCACTGCCTTCTGTTAATGGTAGTTGCGACAGTATTGGCTCGATTTGATAATACCAGGCATTGACTTTGGTAATGTGAACTTGAATTTTTTGAATGAAAAACAAGTTGAAGACATTGCGCAGATATTCCACTTTTTGCTTATCGCCAGGATGAGTTTCACAGGCCAGTTGTCGGGTTTCTGAGGCGATGAAATCGGTTATTGGCGGCAAATGATGGGTAATCAAAAGAATGTCATTTTTAATTTTAGCGGGCGTTTTAAACTTCTCAATTTGCTCCAGACTGGTTTCCAGTTTTACTGAGTTTGAGCTAATATTGGTCAAATCTGAATCAGGAGATAGCTGGCTCAGTGTCAGCCAATTTTGAATCCCATGGCGGTGTTCTTCGTCAGCTTCAAAGTGTACCCGAGTATTCCAAATGGCTGCTGTAAGTTCCGGGCTGCGACGGAGCAAAACCAGCCAGCTTTGCTGTGCATCTTGACGTTTTTGTTGTATTAACGAGCTTAACTGCTCCTTTGTCGCTCCAGTATGGTTTACCTGACATTGCTCTAATGCTTGCAGTAAGCGAATATCGTAAAGATAACGTTGTGACGGCGCTTGTATTTTCCCCATTGTGGTATTGCGCTCTGCAATGATGGGTTTAATCCCGCAATCTGGTAGTTGATAAAATTCATTGAGCTTAATGAATGTATTGCTTGTTTCTGAATGTCCTGATGTAGATACAGGCTGAGTATTGGCTGTATTAATTATTTGCTCTGTTTTTGGCCATGATGCCTCAAGAATATGTGCGGTTCGTTGACTGTACTCGTCCAGCGTTGTTTGCAAGTAGGGTTTTTGTGAGCACGAACTGATACCTAACCAAACTAAAATGGTTATTGCCCAGGATGAGGTAAACTTTATGCAATAAGGTCTAATAAATTTGTTCGTCATCCGAGCTGACACTGAGCTCTACTGTGCGGTTCACTTCATTCAAATGTAAGTTTAAATGGATAGGGTTGCAACAGTTTGCACAGTCTTCAATATAGTCCTGATCACCGTTGCTGCAATCTAAATCCAGGTGCACCGGATGACCGCAGTGGGGACAGTTAATATCGGTATGTTTTAATGTATGATCATTGAACATTGTTTGCCTCGCGTTACGTAATAACTAACCTCGTATAATTAGGTTTAGTGTTTTTGTAATCTTTTTAAAGATTCTTGCGCCGAATTGACATAAGAGCCGCCAAACATCAGTGCGTGATTTAATAAATGGTACAACTGATAAATGGGTTTTCGTTGCTGATATCCTTCCGACAGCGGCCAAACTTCCTGGTAACCTTCATAAAAAGCAGGAGGGAAGGGGCCAAATAATTCCGTCATAGCTAAGTCGGTCTCTCTGTCGCCATAATAACAGGCGGGATCGAACACCACGGGAGTGTGTTTAAAGAAGGCAACATTTCCCCGCCACAGATCGCCATGGAGCAAAGATGCGTCGGGTTGATAACCTTTTAGCAAACTGTGAATTTGCTCAACAGCGGAATTTATATCGATAAAGCGAATACCGTTGGCCGCCATCAGTTGCAGCAAAGTACCGATGCGATGCTGGCTGTAAAATGCTGCCCAGTCCTGTTCCCAGTGGTTTGTTTGGGGCGTACGGCCAATAAAGTTATTAAAGTGACAGCCATATTGGCTTTCGGTATGTAAATGTAAGTTAGCTAACTGCCTTCCCATTTCCCGCCAATCTGTGGACTCGCCATCTCCCAGCGTCATATGTTCCAGCACAATGTAGGCCTTGTCACTCGTCGTGCCTGTACAGATGACTTTGGGAATACGAAAGTTTTCTGCCGTGCTTAACAGGTTTAATCCGTGGGCTTCTGCTTCAAAGTTTTCTCTTAGATGCGCAGAGTCAACTTTGACGAAAAAGCGTTTGCGGCCATCGGATATTTTATAAGCGCGATGACTATCGCCACCAGAAACCTCTCTGATGTCATCACAGATAAAGTCCTGCTCAATTACATGACTTATATTGTCACTGATGAAATGCCACATTCTCGTTAATTCACCCCAGATCAGCGTCATTTACCGCTAACTGATCAGCCTGTATTGCTCGTTGCCAGGTTGATAATTGCAAAGGTGGTTTCTGACAGCGAGTCTGTTAATTATGGTGAATAACTGGCTAAATTTAAGCTGGATTTGCTGATTTTTACGGTACTTCAGGATAAGCCAATGGTTTCCCTTGATATTTTTTTTGCCGCAGTTGGCTTTGAAGCGCCTTAAAGGTCTTAATTGTGGATTTTTTCATGGTGGAACGGACTATCCAGTCAGGTCGCATTACTCCTGGTTTGGCCGTTCCACTCCAAGAGATAAGACTGTGTGACGTGGATATGGGTACTGCAACCCAACAGCTCTCTATCTCTTGCATGGTTACCAAATAGGTGGATTCGTAAAATCCGGGTGTTGCGAAACCGCAACTTGCAGTTTTTCGTCAGAAGGAAAAAACGGAGATAACTGCACATTATGTCTGCCCCAGGGTGGAAAATTCCATGGTCAGTTGTTAGACTCGCGGCGCGGTTTGCGCAAGTTCTGATGGATCTCGTTATTTCATAGGCAAAGCCAGATTGCAAAACTTACTTTTTATACTGAATTTAGCATGTGGCGTTTGGTAGGCGTCACCACTGTAAAAGGAAAACTCATGCCAGTTATTACTCTTCCTGACGGTAGTCAGCGTCAATACGACAATCCTCTTTCTATTTTAGATGTTGCCAATGATATAGGCCCAGGTTTAGCCAAAGCGACCATTGCCGGTGCAATCAATGGTGAACTTGCCGACGCCAGCGACATCATCACCGAAGACGCTGAGCTGCGAATCATAACCGCTAAAGACGATGAGGGACTGGAAATTTTACGCCACTCCTGTGCTCACCTGTTAGGTCACGCGATTAAGCAGTTGTGGCCCGATACCAAAATGGCAATCGGCCCGGTTATTGACAATGGTTTTTACTACGACGTAGATATGGAGCATTCGCTAAGCCAGGAAGATCTGGATAAATTAGAGAAGCGCATGCTGGAATTGGCTAAAACCAATTACGACGTTATTAAGAAGAAAGTAGACTGGCAAACCGCAAGAGATACCTTTGAAAGTCGTGGTGAGAGCTACAAAACCACTATTCTTGATGAAAACATTGAGAAAGATGACAAACCCGGTTTGTATCACCACGAAGAATACATTGATATGTGTCGTGGTCCGCATGTTCCAAATATGCGTTTTTGTCATCACTTTAAGATCATGAAGGTTGCTGGTGCCTATTGGCGTGGCGACAGCAACAACAAAATGTTGCAGCGTATTTACGGTACCGCCTGGGCGGATAAAAAGCAGTTAAAAGGCTACCTTAAACGCCTTGAAGAAGCTGAAAAACGCGATCACCGTAAAATTGGTAAAGCCCTGGATCTGTGGCACTGGCAGGAAGAGGCACCAGGCATGGTGTTCTGGCACAATGATGGTTGGGCAATTTACAAAGAGCTGGAAAAGTACGTTCGTGAGATGTTAGTGGATTACACTTACGATGAAGTTAAGGGGCCATTAATGATGGACCGCTCCTTGTGGGAGAAGTCTGGTCACTGGGATAAATATGCCGAAAACATGTTTACTACCCAATCTGAAAACCGCGAATATGCCGTAAAACCGATGAATTGCCCGGGTCACGTGCAAATCTTTAATCAGGGCCTAAAATCTTACCGCGACTTGCCGTTGCGTATGGCCGAGTTTGGTAGCTGTCACCGCAATGAGCCTTCAGGCGCTTTGCATGGCTTGATGAGGGTACGTGGCTTTACTCAAGATGATGCCCACATCTTCTGTACTGAAGAGCAAATTCTGGACGAAGTAAGCGGCTGCATCAAAATGGTTTACGAGGCTTACAAGACCTTTGGCTTTGAAAACATTGTAGTTAAATTATCTACTCGTCCGGAAAAACGAGTCGGTGATGATGAAATGTGGGATAAAGCCGAGAAAGGCCTGGCCGATGCACTTAAAGCCAATGATATTGAATTTGAAGTCTTGCCGGGCGAAGGTGCTTTCTATGGACCTAAGATCGAATTTACACTTTACGATTGTCTTGAAAGGGCATGGCAGTGTGGCACCATTCAGCTGGATTTCTCAATGCCTGGCCGATTGGGATCAACTTATGTGGCTGAAGACGGTGAACGCAAAGTTCCGGTAATGATTCACCGAGCAATCTTGGGATCACTGGAGCGTTTCATCGGTATTTTAACTGAAGAATACGCCGGACAATTCCCGACCTGGTTGTCTCCAACGCAGGCTGTCGTGCTCAATATTACCGATAATCAAGCGGATTACGTTAAAAAAGTCACGGAAAAATTACAAAAACACGGAATTAGAGCAAAGTCGGACTTGAGAAATGAGAAGATAGGCTTTAAAATCCGCGAGCACACTATCAGGCGTGTTCCATACATGCTGGTAATCGGAGATCAAGAGGTGGAAGCTGGAGAAGTAGCTGTCCGCACTCGAAAAGGTGAAGATTTAGGAAAATTTGCTGTAGATGATTTTATCAGCAAAATCACTGAAGAAATTCACCAGAAAAAGATTTGCTAATTTTCTCGGAGGAAGAACCTATTAAAAGAGGTAACAATAGAGCGGACAGCGGTAATAAAGAACGTATTAATTCTGAAATTACTGCCAACGAAGTTCGTCTGATTGCAGCTGACGGAAGTCAGGCTGGGATAGTATCCCTAAATGAAGCCCTGAATAAGGCCACAGAAGCTAACATGGATTTGGTTGAGATCAGCCCGAATGCTGAGCCACCTGTCTGTAAAGTTATGGACTATGGGAAATTCCTCTTCGAGAAAAGTAAAGCTCAGAAAGAGCAGAAGAAAAAGCAAAAGCAAATTCAGGTCAAGGAGATTAAATTTCGCCCTGGCACTGATATAGGCGACTACCAGGTAAAACTGCGCAACCTGCGTCGCTTTTTAGAAGGTGGTGACAAAGCCAAAGTAACTATCCGTTTTCGCGGACGTGAAATGGCACACCAAGACATTGGTATCGATCTTTTAAAGCGGGTTAGAACCGATTTAGAAGATATCGCTAATTGCGAGGCCTTCCCCAATCGGGTTGAAGGTCGCCAAATGATCATGGTGTTGGCACCCAAAAAGTAGAGGTTGTAAGGCCTGCAAGTAATCAACTGAGCTTGCTCAGTGGGTTCGCCTTGCGACTATGTAGCAATTGCTATGCACGCCTTTAATGTTTTAGCGTGTTTAGCCTTAAAAATGCGGAGTATGTAATCATGCCCAAAATTAAAACTAATCGCGGTGCCGCGAAGCGTTTTAGAAAAACCGCTTCAGGCCGCTTTAAAAGCAAACAGTCTCACCTGCGTCACATTCTGACTAAGAAGAGTTCTAAGCGTAAACGTCACTTACGTGGCAAAAAGCTAGTTCATGATGCAGATACAGCGTTGATCCAACGCATGTTACCTTACGTGTAAGAGAGGAGACTGAATAATGGCAAGAGTAAAACGCGGTACTATCGCACGTGCTCGTCACAAAAAAGTATTAAAAGCTGCAAAAGGTTATTACGGTGCGCGTTCACGTGTATATCGCGTAGCCTTCCAGGCGGTTACTAAAGCAGGTCAATATGCTTATCGTGACCGTCGTCAGCGCAAGCGTCAATTCCGTCAATTGTGGATTGCACGTATCAACGCTGCAGCACGTTCTAACGGTATGTCGTACAGCCGTTTTATTAATGGTCTGAAAAAAGCTTCTGTAGAAATCGATCGCAAAATTTTGGCGGATATTGCGGTACACGATAAAGCAGCTTTCACAGCATTAGTAAACGCCGCTAAAGGCGCATTAGCTTAATTTTTTAACAAATTTAGCTTAAGTTCTTATATGGGAAACGGGATGCAGGATGCATCCCGTTTTTCTTTTTGGGGTAAAAAAATCCTGAGCATCAAAGACTTGTGTTTTCCAGCTCTGTCGTTAACACTCTACTTATTCCGTTATTAAATTTTTGTGACGCTATTGTTCACTATGTTATATCGATTGCACTTTGCTTTTGTCTGTATGGTGATGTTGGGGATTGCTAACCTTTCCCTGGCGCGGGCTGGTGAGGCTCCACAACCCATAGGACTTAAAATCGGTGTGATTGATATTAGCTTTGCGCCATACCACATCATAGAAAACAATCACGCCAAAGGGCCGGACATTGATGTAATACGTGCGGTTGTTGGTCGTATCGACAGCGATTTTAAGGTGCTACTGTTACCGCAAAAAAGGGCGACGGATTATCTCATAAAAGGCCGCATTGATTTGGGTGTGCTGTTTAAAATGGACCGCTACCGCAAGCATGTGGTTTTCGGTGAGCAACCTCTTCATAAATCCACTTATCGTCTTGCTGTTCTGGAGGAAACACCCTTCAAGTTTGAACGTCTTGAAGACCTATATAGTCATGGTGATATTGGTGTTGTATTTGGTAATTCAATCGGAGTTGAATTTGACGATGCGGTTGCTCAGGGGCATATCCAGCCCATTCAGGTAAATGCTATGTCGAAGTTACCGGAATTGTTGTTTTTGAAGCGAGTTAAAGCCGTGGCAGTTAATGAGCGAATTTTTGCCTGGTACATGGAGCAACGTGGCGAATTGCACAAAATTAAATTCATGGAAAAGCCGATTGGTGAGGAGCGGATTTTCCAGCTTGGCATTTCCAGGAAAGTTAAAAATATTTTGCCTGAGGATTTAAGGGACAAAGTTGATTTTTATCTGGAGCAGATGCTGCAAAGTGGCGAAATAGAGCAGATCTACGCTTCTTATGGTTTGTCGATGCAATATTACGATCCCCATTGGTCCAACACTGAATCCACATCCACTGCGTCTCACTAAACAGCCAATCATCTATATACTCTACAAAATAAAATAAATCTTGCGGTTTTACTAATTTACTCTACATTATAGAGTAAATGGTGCAGATATTTTCATTGTGAGTGAGCAAAAATATTTAGGTGAGTTTGAGCAGGTAATATTGCTGGCTGTGATGCGCCTTGGTTCCGATGCCTATGGCAAAACCGTGCGGGAGTTACTGGCAGAGCAGCTTAACAGAGATGTAACCGTTGGGGCGCTCTATGCAACCCTGGAACGTTTGGAAGTCAAAGGCATGGTAACCGCGAGTATGGGAGAGCCCACAAAGGAGCGGGGTGGTCGGGCTAAGAAGTACTTTAAAGTGACAGCAAAAGGACAACAGGCGCTGAAACGCAGTAAAGATGCGTTGACTCATATGTGGCAGGGCCTGACTTTGCGCGACCACGGGGTGCAATAGTGAGTTATAAGAATCAACCAATGGTTTCTCAACCACCACAGATTACAGAGCGCATATTGACCTGGTGTTTACCGGCAGAATTAAAAGATCCTGTGGTCGGGGACCTGGCAGAAGAATACGCGCAGAAACTGCAATCTCAAGATTATTTAACAGCTTTGGCATGGTATCAGCGTCAGGCTTTCAGAACTGCCGTACGTTATTTATGGCAAAACAAAAGGGGATTACTGATGTTTATTTTAGGCTTGTTGACCTTTCTGGCTACTTTGCTGATGGCTATTATGTTTAGTGGTGAGGTAAGCATGTTTATTAATATACCGTCTATTCTTGTGGTATACCCGCCCGCCATCTTTATAACCATTGGCATCTGCTCTGCGCATACTTGCAAAACGGCATTGCGGTTATTGTTTGATAATGAATTGGTGCCAGAGCTGTCCGAATTAAAAGCTGCCAAACACGTTTATACATTACTCGGCAACAGCAGTTTGTGGCTGGGGTTTATGGGAGTGCTTATAGGTGCTGTCGCGATTGGTGTTAATATGGAAGTGGATGTAATGAACAAAGTCTTGGGACCAGCCATCGCAGTATGTTTGTTAACTGCATTATATGGCGTAATATTGAAAGTTTTCTGTTACATCGGTGAGCAAAAGATACAACATCTGATTATTCAAAAAGAAGCTTAAAGAACTAGCTCTAGCCGCTGATTTACAGTGCATAAAAAGGCCGGACTCTGCATTGTGTCAGTAACCCCGGCCTTTTTTAATCAGTATTGATTATTTAAGTTGCGGTAAAACCTGCAATGTCATCAGTCGGCTTTGATCGGTGAGTTTTACATTCACCAGTTCAAATCGCTCGTACTGGGCAAAGTTCTGAAGCTCAAATGGCAATGCCATGGCACGGCTTTGCTCAAAATACTCTGCCACGTCAGCAGTTTGCAATGAGTGGGCTTTGCCGTTTTTGTCGATACCCTGCAAGGTCGCTGTCAGGTTGTAACGACCTGGCTCCAACACATCCAGAGACACCCACAGCTTATCGCTAACAGCAACGTTTTCAATTGCTGCGGTTTTAGCGGTAAGCGCAAAGGGCAGTTTGGCTGAGCGCTTGACCAGCTTGCCATTCACATTTCCAAGTGTGTGGATTTCCACCTGATAAAGACCCTGACGGGCACCGTATTCAGACAGCTGTTGCTCAAAAGTCACTTTATTGTGTTGCAGTTTTGCAGCAATGTGTTCGCCTGCAGGTGTGATGATGCTGGCTTGAGTCGTCATTGGAATGATAGCCTTGGCGCCCAGGTTAGCATCGATACTAATTGTCTGTTGTTGGCTGTCCACATGCGAGGGCATCGCAAACTGGAGCAATCCAGTGCTGCCTTTTTCCTTTACATGTAGCAGGTATTGCGCATCGCCTGGTAGTCGTAAATCACTGCGCATTGTTAATGGTTTGTCTGAGTGATTAGCTACTTTTACCGCGACGCTGCCATCATCAAATCCCGCTGTTTGCATGGCTTGTTGGTCGGCCAACAGACTCACCGTAGGCTGAGAGCCAACTGAAGCAGACAAGCTGATTGAATCCATATTTACAGACGGAGATATCTGACGTGCACCGGATTGATAACTCGCCATTGGTGCAAGTCTTACTAAAGCGTCTGATTCTATGTACAAGGGAAAACCTTTGTTTAGTTCAGCACCAGTCACCGTCTGCCAGTATTCGTCGCTTTGTACTTGCTGGCTTTGCGACATATGACTACTGGTCGAATCTACGGTGGGCCAGATGTAGGCAACCCGCTGTTGCTCAACATCGTCTTGCACCGGGAGAGACACGGCAGCAGGTTCTGTACTCTGATAGGATTGCTGTGTCGCAGCTATTGCCTGACTGCTCAGTGCCAAAGCCAATACCAGGAGGGTTTTGTTTTTAATGGTTTTTATATGTTTCATTTTTGGCTCCTAGATACGGTCACGAACTAATTTGTCCAGGTTGAAGCAATCCCGGCGGCTTTGTTGATGGCTTAAAGGTTCTTTTCCTTTGGTTTTTTGCTTGTCTTTGAACCAGGTGGTTCCGGCTGCCTGTTGTGAAGAACAATTCAGGAATCCATCTGAACAGGAGTCTAACCAGTTTTGTGTCACTTCAAGCGCTACCTGATTTTGATAGCCTGCGCAGTAGCTGTCTCCATCCCATATTGCAGAATCAACATCACTGCCAACTACAGCCTCAAAAATTGTGGGCAATGCAGGGCGACCTGATGTACCAGATAAATAGTTGGCGTTGTAATAGGCCATCCAGCCTTCCTGTTGTTGTCTTACGGCGTCAGATTTATAGCCCAACAGCCAGCCTAATGTTGATTCAAAAACATTGCCGTTCATTACCGCGTCAGCTAATGGCGTTCCGCCACTGGAAGGAGCCAGTGCGATTACGCGACTGGTTTTGTTAATGATGTTCGGGTAGCGGCTGTCCCAGGTGGGGTTACTTAAAATCCAGCGCATGACATTACCGCCATTAGAATGAGTAACCACCTTAAGGTCGGTTATCTGGTTTTGGTTGATAAATTGGGTTAAGGCATTGGCCAGACAACCCGCTGCGGCGGAGTCCCACATGTACTTGTCAAAGTTACAGTTGATAACCAGAACCAGCGCAGGATTGGGCAAGCCCTGACGCACTGAGTTCACGAAATCGCCGGTCCAGTAATCGTTGTAGGCATCCGACGGATTCCCCGTACCATGCACTAAAGCCAGGCCAGTATTAGCCGAAACCGGCGACGAGAGGTAGAGGAGTAGGGTCATTAAAGTAAATGTTATTTTTTTCATTTTATGTTCCTGTTTTTTGTTTAACAGTCTGAAGTCGCAAACCCGATTTATTGTTTTATGGTCTGGTATGACTTCCGACCAGTGCAGGTTATAGAGATTATAAAATGAACTCGCAAGGAATTTAGGGGGCTTATGGAAAATCAATATAAGGGTAATTATATTGACCGCTTATGGTTATATTATTTTCAATTAACAATTTTGTTACATTTGCGGGCGGGTTGTGGAAGTGATCCGACTTCTACAGCTCTGATCAGCAGTAATTGGGGCAATTTGTCATCCTGTTGCAATCGCGACTGTTATAGAGTGGGGAGGCACACACAATAACTTCAGGCTTCGGGGACACATCATTATGAAAGTTGCAGACCGCATACCCAGAAATGGGAAAACCAATTACACCCATGAAATGGCTAAAAACAGGCGAGATTTTTTAACTGAAAAAACCGGTGAATCATTAGAGCACACTGGCCAGTTTAGTATTGATCCCGCTTGCCTGCCGGGCAACATTGAAAACTTCATCGGCGTTGTGCAAATGCCATTAGGTGTGGCAGGCCCAATCACCATTAATGGTGAATACGCTCAAGGGGATTTCTATGTACCTCTGGCAACTACTGAAGGGACTTTGGTAGCCAGCTATAGTCGTGGTATGCGGGTAATCAGTGAGTCCGGTGGATGTAAAACCACGGTGGTTGAGCAGTATATGCAGCGAGCGCCGGCGTTCATTTTTAATGATGCTCAGGAAGCCCGTGACTTTGGTGATTGGGTAAAGTTACATTTTGACAGTATTAAAGAGGTGGCGGAATCTACCACCAGTATTGGTAAATTGGTGAATATTCAACAATGGTCGGTGGCAAAAATGCGTTATTTGCGCTTTAACTACACCACTGGTGATGCCGCAGGTCAGAATATGGTAGGTAAAGCCACATTGGCTGCATGCGAATGGATTGTCCACAATTACCCGATGTCTACCCGATATCTGTTATCGGGAAATATGGATACTGACAAAAAACATTCCCACCTCAATATGTTGGGCTCCCGCGGCAAGCGAGTGATTGCAGAAGTAGTAATAAAGCGGGATATTTTAATGCGCTATATGCACACGGATACTGTGGCCATGGCACGCGCTTGTGTGATGGCGAATACCGGAGCAATGATGGCCGGTGCTGCCTATAATGGCCCACATTCAGCCAATGGCATTGCCTCGTTGTTTATTGCCACCGGACAGGATGAGGCCAATGTAGTGGAATCTCACGCCGGTATTTTGTCTCACGAGTTACTGGATAATGGTGATCTCTATCTGGCAGTCACATTGCCTTCTCTGATTTGCGCTACCTATGGCGGTGGTACAGGATTACCTACTCAAAAAGAGTGCTTAAATTTGTTGGGTTGTTATGGCAAAGGCAAGGCCAATAAATTTGCAGAGATTGTTGCAGCAACCGTGCTGGCGGGGGATATTTCCTTAGGCTGTGCCGTAATCGCCGGTGACTGGGTTACCAGCCACGACAAATACGGACGCAATCGCGATTAGTTCTGTCCGGGTGCCTCAAACTGTACAGCCAGAGGCACCTGGCAGACATCCAGCACGGCAGGTGGTTTCTCAAAAAAGAACGGATGACTGCGATGTTTGCGCGCCGCCAATTTACTTTCAAATTGCTCTCCGTGGGTCTTTTCTACTCTGATAACGGGACGTTTATTGGCGGGCAATTCGCTCACCAGCGTTGTTGCAATAATTTTCGAAGGTGCTTGCTTGTTGGGAAATAAGCCGTCTTCACCTATGACACCGCGCTGAATACGCTGAACTACATCCATTCCATAAACCACCCGACCAAAGATGGTCATTATTCTGTCCAGGTACCTGGGGGCCTGACCGATTGTGATATAAAAGTCGGTAGTGGCTGAGTCGGCTTCATTACCCCTTGCCATTGCAACCACTCCAGGGCAGTGAGCTAACCAAAACTCTGACTGAGTGTCGTTAAGGGCAATGGCAAAGCCCTGGCTAAAAGCGGTAAATGCGGCGAATAAATCCCGTTCTTGCACCAGACTATATTCTAAGTTTTTAGTGCTGTGTTTGGCTTCCAGTTTTAAAGGCGCATAGGACTGCTCACCTTTGCCACCAGGGCCAGCCTGCGCCACAAAGCCATCAATAACGCGATAAAATTCCGTGTTATCATAGGCTTGCTTACTGTGTAAGGCCAAAAATCTGGCAACGTGATTTGGGGCCATTTCTGGAGCCAGTTCGATATATATTTCACCCACTTCGGTTGTCATGAGCACTAAATGCTCATCAGGGATCTTAACGAACTCCTGAGCTTTAGCATAAAAAGATAAGCTGCAAAGTAAGAGGCTGAAAACCAATAACTGCAAGGTTCGAAAGGTCATTTGTTGTTCCTTTTTTTGTATTTGCGCCTGGGGCCACAAATTTTTTTTCCTACACTATACTTATACCTGAATTTACTGAGAAGGCATATTTCGTTAGCAAGCTACGCTTTTGAAGCCGGATAATTTTAAGCTTCTGTTAATGTGCGTAGTGCTAAAGTTTTTACACTGTTTGCAATCGGAGGTTGTGATTATGATCGGTACTACACCTACGTTAAAAGACCTGTTTTGTCAGTTAGGCCTGGATGCCAGTGATGAAGGTATGGATTACTTTATCTATCAAAATAAAGGCCTGCCTGACGACGTGCATATTGAACAAGCTGACTTTTGGACGGATTCGCAAAGGGCATTTATCAAAGCTGAGTTAGAAGACGATGCTGAGTGGTGCGAAGTGATAGATCAGCTCAATGCTATGCTGCACTGACATTGACTGTAAGCTGACTTAACGCAGTACATTGCTGATTCAGCGAAAATCAGATGCGTATCACCGGGTTTGCAATTAAATTAAAAGCTGGCCTTTAACCGGATCTGGCAATGACAAATGGAAAAATGACAGACAGGCGTCAGTTTATCGCTGGCACCGGGGCGCTTTTCGCGGCCAATGCGCTGTTTACTCCGCTGGTGAATTCGCAACCATCTGCGAAGTTAAATACAGGGACGATACCCAGCTCAGGTGAAAAGGTGCCCGCCTTAGGTATGGGCACCTGGATTACATTTAATGTTGGTAACAACAAGGTCTTGCGAGATGCACGCGCCGCAGTCTTAAAAGCATTTTTCGATTCGGGTGGAACATTTATTGACTCTTCGCCCATGTACGGTTCAGCCGAACAGGTACTGGGTTATGCACTAAAGCAAAATTCAGGTTTCACACCCTTTACCGCCACAAAAACCTGGACCAGCTCAGCAGATGAGGCTCGGGAACAGTTGAGTGATTCTCTGGCATATTGGCAACAATTTCGTTTTGATTTATTGCAGATTCACAATTTGGTGGGTTGGCGATATCACTTGCCCTGGTTACGTGAATTAAAGCAGCAGGGCATTATTCGCTATTTGGGAATTACCACTTCACATGGCAGGCGACATGACGAAGTGGAGAGGATCCTGAAGACGGAGCCGGTAGATTTTGTGCAGCTAACCTACAACCTGATAGATACAGAAGCAGAACAGCGATTAATCCCGTTGGCTCAGGAAAAAGGCGTTGCTGTTATTTGCAACAGACCTTTTCAGGGAGGGCGTTTGCCACGGCACGCTGAAGGAGCGGCGGTTCCGGAATGGGCGACAGAATTAGGCTGCAGTAACTGGTCGCAGTTGCTACTTAAATTTGTATTGGCCACACCAGGAGTCACTTTGGCGATCCCTGCTACCAGTCAGGTAATTCATATGCAGGAAAATATGCAGGCGCTGTATGGCGAACTGCCGGATAAAAAGGTTCAACAGGCCATTAAAAACGCGTTTAGAGCAATTTAGCATGGATGTGTGGTGGACTTATTCGCTGCAGGATTTTCTGCTCTTCTCAAAACAAACCTGGCTGGTATTGTTTGCAGATTTTAGCGGCAATTGGTGGTTTATGGCGGCTATTTTGTTGCCGTTGCAATTGTTGCTTTTTAATCGTGCTCTGAATGACAAACTTTCCGATTGGTTAAAGTTAATCTGTAATTTGGCAACTTATCTTTCATGTGCTGTTTATTACTGGATTTTCTACCTTCAAATCAATCAATATGCCCGCTATTTTGCCGCACTAATTCTATTGCAAATGCTGGTAAATCTGTTGCTTGATGTAAGGGCTTTTAATAAACAACAGCACACCTGGTCTTTGTTTACCAATCCACAAAACAACAGGTTTGCATTTGTGCTTGCCGGTTGTGGGTCACTGGTACTGGCAATCAGTATAGTGTTATTGAGCGTCTATAACTCACCATCAGTATGGCTATTGCCCGGGCTTCATCCATCTGTGAGTTTGGGCCTGTTGTTGCTAGCCTGGAAGGTTCATGGACGATATCCAGTGTGGTTAGCATTGCTGCCAATTACGATAATCACTGCTGAGGTTGCCACCTTGTATGCCCTTGACGTGGCATTCTGGTGGGGAATGTTGCTACCACTTTGTTTTTTCTGCGCGCCCAGATTAAAACGCGCGGAGTTTTAACCATCAAGGTTCGCTGACGGTTTCGTAACTGGCAGACCAGTCCAGCGCTTCCTGATAAATGGCAGGTAGTGCTTTTTCTTCAATTTGTACCACGTTGGCGTATCGCTGAGTATTGTACCAACTGCCACTTTCATAAGCTTTGATAAGCTGCATAATGTGAAACAGCTTATTTTTATAACCCAGTAACGCCTCTTTAATTTCGTCCATTAGCGGTAAAGATAAGACGATGTCTTCCATGGATTTGTTGAGTATCACATCAATAAGCGAAAACAAGCCTAATAAAAATCCCGAATCGGTACTTCCTGCTTTGGTGCGCCCCGTGATGATTTCACACATTCTGGCCCTAACTACTGACATTCTCACCAGTTCCGCGGGTTTTTCCTGAGCAATATGCGCTGTAGCTATCAATGCGATAAATTTGCGCGCTTCTTCTTCTCCCAGATAGATCAAGGCTTGTTTAATTGAGCCCACTTGTTCCTGAAGTTGAAACAAGCTGGAGTTGATGAATTTCAGTAATTTATAGGTTAGCGAAACATCCAGTTCAAAATGCTCGGTTAAACGATCGAAACTGAATTGTGGCCTTAGTACCTCTGAAAGAATCGCCACCACAACACTATAATTGGTCTTGATATCTTTACCGCTCACCATTTCAGGTTTGCAGAAAAAGTAGCCCTGAAAAAACTCAAAGCCCATGGCGCTACACTGTTCAAATTCTTGCTGAGTTTCCACTTTTTCAGCTAAAAATTTGATTTTTTTGTGCTTTTTCAGCACTTTTAGCTGCTGTTCAATTTGTTCACAGCTCAGCGTTTGCAGATCAATTTTAATAAGTCGAATATATTTTAAGAAACGATCCCAGGCTGGGTCGTAACTAAAATCATCAAGCGCCAGTCGGTAGCCTTTTTCAGCTAGTTCCTGACAGGCGAAAAGTAATTCATCGGTGGGTTCGGCATCCTCTAAAATCTCAATGATCAATTCTTCCGGCGCTACCAGTGCGGGTAACTGTTCGATAATGCCGTCACTGCAAAAGTTAATAAGTGCTTTTTTACCAGAGGTAATATGGGCAAAACCACAGTTTAAATGATGGTTTAAAATCAGGCGGGAAGTGGCTGTTTTTGACTCGACACCAGCGGGGTAAGCGTTCTCGCTACCTTCGCGAAACAATAATTCATAAGCGACTGTTTGCTTGTTTTGATTTAGCACCGCCTGGCGGGCTACATAAATGTCCATAAGTTATCTGGTCGTTTGATTTAAGCTGATATTAGCTGACCGTGCCAAGTATTTTAACCCATTAACTCATCTTGCAGGTTCAAGTGTCGAAATATCCAGCAACAGGTTCTTGTCTCAGAGAATAATGTGGCACAAGCGAGTGGCTGATACCAGCATAAACCCCAAAACCTACGACTAATTTACTATACCTAACCCGGCTAATCGGAGAAATTGCAGAATTTTGCTAATAAATCGCTGTAATCTAAGAAAAATAGGGCATTACACTAGCCCCTTTCCTGGGGTTTCGTGTAGAATTCCGCCTTCATCATTTTCCTTAAATTTTAAGCATTCGGGGAGTTTATGGATCTCGAAGCCATAGTAAAGAAGGCGCAGGCTGAAATCGCGTCTTGCGACAGTGTGAATGCACTAGACGAAATCCGTGTTAGTTACATGGGTAAAAAAGGCGAATTAACTTCGCTCTTAAAAGGGCTGGGGCAGGTTGCACCTGAAGATCGTCCGGCAATGGGGCAGCGCATTAACGAGGCTAAACAGCAAGTTCAGCAAGCCATTCACGCACGTGGAGAAGCGCTAAAAGAAGCAGAGCTTAATGCCAAATTGGCCAGTGAATCTATCGATGTCACACTGCCGGGTAAGAAGACCGAGCTGGGCGGGTTGCATCCGGTTTCCCGCACCATAAAGCGTATTGAGCGATTCTTCGGTGATTTGGGCTTCGAAGTCAAATCCGGACCGGAAGTGGAAGATGGCTTTCACAATTTTGATGCCCTGAACATTCCCGCACATCACCCGGCAAGAGCTGATCACGATACCTTTTATTTTAATCCCGATGTGATGTTGCGCACCCAAACTTCTGGTGTACAAATCAGAACCATGGAAACTGAACAGCCACCGCTGCGAATAATTTCTCCAGGTCGTGTTTATCGCAACGATTATGACCAGACGCATACGCCAATGTTTCATCAGGTTGAAGGCCTGATGGTAGACAAAAATGTCAATTTTGCTGAGTTAAAAGGCATATTGCATGACTTTTTGCGCAACTTTTTTGAGCAAGATCTACAGGTGCGTTTTAGACCTTCTTACTTTCCCTTTACAGAACCATCAGCAGAAGTTGATGTGATGGGTGAAAATGGTAAATGGCTGGAAGTGCTGGGCTGCGGCATGGTGCACCCAAACGTGTTAAAAGCGGTGAATATTGATCCTGAAGAATACACTGGGTTTGCTTTTGGCATGGGCGTTGAGCGATTGACAATGTTGCGCTATGGCGTTACCGATTTACGCGCGTTCTTCGAGAACGACTTGCGCTTCCTGAAACAATTTAAGTAATAAGTATCAGCATGAAATTCAGTGAAAAATGGTTAAGAGACTGGGTTAACCCAGCAATTTCAACAGATGAGTTGGTGGCGCAGATTACCATGGCCGGTCTGGAAGTAGACGGTGTCGATGCTGTAGCCGGCGAGTTCAGCGGTGTTGTGGTTGGAGAAGTGGTTGAATGCGGACAACATCCGGATGCCGATAAACTGCGAGTAACCAAAGTTA
This sequence comes from Planctobacterium sp. AWH2_060, assembly GCF_056158425.1. Taxonomy (NCBI): domain Bacteria; kingdom Pseudomonadati; phylum Pseudomonadota; class Gammaproteobacteria; order Alteromonadales; family Alteromonadaceae; genus Planctobacterium; species Planctobacterium sp. AWH2_060. The sequence continues at coordinate 463,421 of NZ_JBSWTG010000001.1, forward strand.
ATGTCGGCGCTGATGAACTATTGGATATCGTTTGTGGTGCGCCCAATTGTCGTCAGGGCCTGAAAGTCGCAGTGGCAACGGTCGGTGCGGTATTACCGGGCAACTTTAAAATTAAAAAAGCTAAATTACGTGGTCAGCCGTCATTTGGTATGTTGTGCTCATTTTCCGAGTTGCAAATCTCAGATGATCACGATGGCATTATTGAACTTCCAGCTGATGCGCCGATTGGCCAGGATATTCGCGAATACCTGAGCCTGGATGATGTCTCTATCGAAGTAGATTTAACGCCTAATCGCTCTGATTGTTTGGGTATTCGAGGTTTGGCCAGAGAAGTCGGTGTGTTAAATAACGCCGATGTCAGCGAAGTGGAAGTGCCAGCGGTTGCGCCAACAATCGATGATAGCAGAAGCATCGTGTTGGAAGCGCCTGAGGCCTGTCCTCGTTATTTAGGACGGGTGATTAAAGGTATCAATCTCGATGCACAGTCACCTGTATGGCTTACAGAACGCCTGCGTCGTAGTGGGGTTCGTGCCATTGACCCTGTGGTTGATGTTACCAATTATGTGTTACTGGAATTGGGTCACCCAATGCACGCCTTTGATTTGGCTAAACTGGACGGTGGCATCAAAGTTCGCTTTGCTCAGCAGGACGAAAAATTAACACTGTTAGATGGCAATGAAGTGGCGTTGCAAAGCAATACCTTAGTCATTGCAGATGAACACAAGCCACTAGCCATGGCCGGTATTTTTGGTGGATTGGATTCAGGTGTTTCTGAAGGTTCGGTGGATATCTTCCTGGAAAGTGCCTTTTTTGCACCTTTAGCCATTGCTGGTAAAGCCCGTCAATACGGTTTGCATACTGATGCATCACACCGTTACGAGCGGGGCGTAGATCCTCAATTGCAAAAAACAGCCATGGAACGTGCTACCCAATTGTTGTTAGACATTGTTGGTGGGGAAGCTGGTCCGGTGGTAGAAGCCGTTGCAGAAGAACACATTCCTGCAGCTAAAAATGTACGATTGCGCCAGTCGCGTTTAACCCGGGTATTAGGCATTGATATTCCGGCGGCTCAGGTGACCGAGTTGCTGCAACGCTCTGGTTTTAATACCACCTTCAGCGACGATACCTGGCAGTGTCTTGTTCCTGCATATCGCTTCGATATTTCAATTGAAGAAGACTTAATCGAAGAAGTGGCCAGAATATATGGCTACAACAATATTCCCAATGTTGCGCCTGTGGCAGCCTTGTCTATGCCTGAGCATCAGGAAAGTGCTTTGAACATCAACCTGTTCAAAGACGTGCTTGTGGCCAATGATTACCAGGAAGCTATCACTTATTCGTTTGTAGATCCCAAAGCACAGGGACTGTTATTTGCTGATGCTGAAAGCTTAATATTACCGCACCCCATTTCGGCTGATATGTCGGCGATGCGCTTAAGCTTGTTGCCAGGCTTGTTAAAATCAGTGAGCTACAATCAAAATCGCCAGCAAAATCGAATTCGTTTGTTCGAAACCGGCTTGCGCTTTGTTCCGGACGACAGCTTCAAAGTTGGTGTCCGTCAGGAGAATATGATTGCCGGTGTAATTGCGGGTGATAAAGCGCCAGAATATTGGAATGAAAACAGCCAGAAAGTCGATTTCTTTGATATTAAAGGCGATGTGGAGCGTTTATTGGCATTAACCGGTAATGCCGGTGAGTATCAGTTTAAAAAGGCAGAACACAGTGCCATGCATCCCGGCCAAACTGCTGCGATCTATCGCGCAGAGCAACTAGTCGGTTATGTGGGAGCTTTGCATCCGAAGTTTGAAAAGCCTCTGGCGTTAAACGGCAGAACCTTCGTTTTTGAGCTGCTTTTATCGCATTTGAGTGAGGCTAAATTACCTAAGGCACAACCTTTGTCCAGATTTCCGGCAAACCGTCGAGATATTGCAATTATCGTAGATGAAGCAATAAATGCCACAGAAGTCTTGCAAGTCATTGAAAAATTTGGCACAAATCTACTGGTTGGCCTAAACTTGTTTGACGTATACCGTGGTGACAATATCGGTGAAGGTAAAAAGAGCCTTGCATTGTCCCTGACACTTCAAGATGTTGAAAGAACGCTTGAAGAAAGTGAAATCCAAAATATAGTTAATGGTGTAGTAGAAAAACTCACTGAAGAATTTAGTGCATCTTTGAGGGAATAACCTATGGCTCTGACCAAAGCAGATATGGCAGAACACCTGTTTGAAAAACTGGGTCTTAATAAGCGAGACGCCAAAGACCTGGTGGAACATTTCTTTGAAGAAATGCGTGAAGCCCTGGAAGCAGGTGAACAGGTAAAATTATCCGGTTTTGGAAATTTTGACTTGCGGGAAAAAAATGAACGTCCCGGAAGAAATCCTAAAACCGGGGAAGACATTCCAATTAAAGCCCGTCGCGTGGTCACATTTAGGCCTGGTCAGAAGCTTAAGAGCAGAGTCGAAGGGTCTAAACCCGCCGATCTCTGAGCTGCGATAACTACATTCATATTAAAAAAGCCTCTTTTGAGGCTTTTTTGTTTTTAAAAACAAAAATCTCTATTGTCTAAAAACGCCAAACATTCGGGCCCGTTTAACTGTTTCCCTGGCCCCGTCTGTGGCGTACTGGCTGTTAACTTTAGCATTGTCATTGGCAATAGAGGCACGACGCTGTATCTGTAATTGGTTACTTGCGGAATCTGTGCTGACGGTGGCCCCGCGTTTTTGCATCTCATTTTGCATCAGGGTGACGGCGCGCTGTTTTTGCGCCATATTGACATTATTGGTGTTGTCTCCGGGGAGCATTTTCTGAGAACTGAGACTGTGAGGGATCATGTGATCGCCATTGCCTCCTTTGTAATCCTGAAACATTCTGTTTTTGTCAGTGGGGCTAAGAATAGCCCGCATAATTTGCGGTTGAACCTGGCCGTTTAATACACGATCAATTTGGTTTTCGGTAGAGTTGTAGTTTTCCATAACGCGAGCTTTGTTCATTTCCGTGGATATCTTGGCGTAATATCCCGCCTGGTCCTTATCGGTAGTAACAAAGGTATGGCCCTGAGCTCGGTTTTGGTCGCCAATCGCTGCAGACATGCCCGGTCCACCCTGTGAAAGTAATACCAATCAGTAATAATATGTGATCTACTCAGTGGGAATTGAAACGCATTTATTCGCTACATCCTTGTAGCTCACCTGCTTCGCAGGCCAGCTAAAGCTGTTCTATGCTGTTCCATACAGCATTTGGTAGGCAAGGCAGATGTTTGCAGGTCTAGTGGGGCTAAATCAAAAACATCTAAAGCAGCATAAATGCGTTTCAAACCCATCTTCGACGTTGCTCATAGCCATGATCTCTTTGTTACCAACAAGGATGTTGGTAAGGGGCGAGAGCAGGATGCGATAAGCTTTGCGCGAGACTCGAAAGACCACCAGTATTACTTCACTCGCGCGTCGCGACCTCATGGCTATGAGACTAACGCTGAGCGATCACATATTATTACTGATTGGTATAAGCCTTTTGCTGATTGATTCTGTTTTGACCGTCTGAATGCACGCCATGATAAACCCTGAGGGCGTTATAGGATTGGTTTGCAACCTTAGCAACATGAGCCTGACGGGATTGGTTGGCTTTATTGTCCAGAATTTGTCTGTTGGGGCCATTTATCATCTTAGCTTTGGCATCTCTACGGGGATCCTGCGTTGGTGGAGCAAGATTGCGTCCGTAATTTCCATGATTCATAATCATACCTCCGTTTTTGCTTGGTAAATAAAGTAACCGTAAAATGTGCAGGTAGAATGGAAGGTTAAAAAATTTCCGTGATGGTTTATGAAGCTATTCCCATTTAGAATGAACGGTATCAATCAGGCTCAATTATTGACTTGCTGAGAGGTGCGGGAAATATGCAGGTTTCAATTCGGGAAGGCTCAGCTAAAGATGTGGCCGCGCTACAAAAATTGGTCCCTGAATTTAGCAAAACACACAGTGAATCTTCGATATCAGAACGGCTTAAAGACCGTATCAGCCTTATTCTGATCGCTTCAGTTAATGGTACTGACGTTGCTTTTAAAGTGGGCTACCAGGTGTCAGACAAAGAATTCTACAGTTGGATTGGCGCTGTTTTACCGAAATTTAGGAAGTTCGGGGTTGCACGGGCGTTGCTCAATTATCAGGAGTGCTGGGTTAAAAATTATAGAGGGCTTAACCTGATCAGTGTTAAATCCATGAATCAGTTTCCTGCTATGCTGAACTTACTGATAAATAATGGCTATCAGATTCGTGGTTATGAGGACAATGGCGACATTACAAGCAGTAAGGTTTTATTTATTAAACAGCTTCAATAACCGGACAAGCACATGCATAAACTTATAGAAAAATGGTTTCAATGTTGGAACTCTGGTGAAATCGACGATTTACCTATAGCGGATGATTTCATCCATACCAGTCCATTTGGCATCATAGAGTCAAAACCACGTTACATGGAAATCGTGAACAAAAACAGGCAGGACTTTTTAGGCAACAAACTCACTGTCATCAAGCACATTTGTCAGGGTAACCAGGCTTGCGTGCAATTTGAGCAGCACAATAGTAATACCGGCCTGCAAATGACGGTGTGTGAGTGGTATGAGCTGGAAGGTGATGTTATCAAGAGTATTCGCTCTTTCTATAATGTCGGGAATGCAGTAATTCAGGGCTGATGGGCGCAAAGGCAAATTATGATAGTCACTTTAGAACATATTAATCAGGATATAGCTCAACAAATACGGGATGTATTTCAGGCATCTTATCAGATAGAAGCCAAACTGGTTCAGGCACAAGACTTTCCGCCGCTAAAGCGCACCGTTGAACAGATCACGCAATCAAAAAATCGTTTTTTTGGCGCTCAGGAAGGTAAGCAGCTGGCTGGTGTGATTGAGGTCGGACTCATTGCCAATAGGCTGGAGATCCACAGTTTGGTAGTGGCTCCGGAGCATTTTAGAAAAGGTATTGCCGGGCAACTGCTGAAATATGTATTTAGCCTGGGCAATTTCGAAAAGGCCTTGGTAGAGACCGCCAGTAAAAATGAACCTGCTATCCTGTTATATGAAAAACACGGGTTTAAAGAAATCAAACGCTGGACGCCTGAGCACGGTATAGAAAAGGTTGCTATGCTCAAGGCCTGATGTTGATCTCTGATTTCAAAATAGACGTAATACGGGCAGGAGGAAAATATGATAAAGATAGGAACCAGTGCCTGCGTGGTAGGTGATAAGGTAAGGTTTGATGGTGGTCATAAGCGCTCTGCCTTTGTAGCCAGCCATATTGTGACACATTACGAATTGGTAAAGTTTTGCCCTGAAGTGGGCATTGGAATGCCGGTGCCGAGACCCGCCATTCAGTTGCGTGAAATTGAAGGTCAAATTCGCCTGGTTGATTCAAAAACCGGAGAAAGCGATTACAGTGAACCCATGTCAGAGTATTTTTCCCGCCAGCTTGATCGTTTAAAAGGTCTCGATGGTTATATATTGGCGGCAAAGTCACCGAGTTGTGGCATGGAGCGTATAAAGATTCATAACCAGGATGGCAAGCTATTGCATCGCGATGGCGTGGGTATGTTTGCTGCGGCGCTGAAACACGCATTTCCAGATCTACCAGTGGAAGAAGATGGGAGACTTAATGATCAGGGTTTGAGAGAAAGCTTTTTTACTCGTGTAGAGGCATACGCCCAGTTCAGAAAATTGGTGTTGGAAAATCTGCAACCTGCTTCTCTGATTGAGTTTCACACCCGCTATAAATATTTGTTGCTGGCCTATAACCCCAAAATTTACTACGAGCTTGGGCCTGTGGTAGCCAATTGTAGTGAGGATATTGAAGACGCCGCAACGCAATACCGCAGTAAATTTATGTTGGCGCTGTCTAAACCCACTACCCGGAAAAAGCATACCAATGTATTAATGCACCTGCAGGGGTTTTTCAAACAAGAGCTAGATGGTAAATACAAAGCCGAATTGACCGAGGAAATAAAAAAATACCATCGGGGTTATGTGCCGCTATTAGCGCCTTTAACCCTGATTAATCATTATTTACGGGAATTTCCCAACGAGTTTTTGCAAAAGCAAGCCTACCTGAATCCGTATCCACTAGAGTTGGGATTGATGGCATAAAAAAAAGCGCTTCTTAAAAGCGCTTTTTTGTAATCTTCGCGTCATCTGAAATTTATCGGGGCAGGGTAGAGCCCGGATGTTCTTTGTCTAACTTTTCGTTCCAGAACGCTTTTACAGAAAACCCTGATTTATCAGCTTTGGCTTTTTTAGGTGCCGCTGCTTTAGGAGCTTTTTCTGCCTTTTTGGCTTCCTTCTTGGGCTCAGCTTTTTTCGGAGCGGCTTTTGGCGCTTCTTCTGCTTTACCACCGGCCAATTCGTCGGCCATTTCGTCTAACTGTGCCAGGCGCATATTTTTGCCGCCATCGACACTGTACCATCCACCCTTGGCTTCAATTTCCGGCGCTTTGCCGTTTGCAGCTGTATAGGCTTCTGTGAATTTAGCAATTACCTGATCTTTATCCAATTTACTCATATTAATCTTAACTATTTTGTTTTTAATACTTGAATGCGAAAATACAGCCAGTTGTTATACAGTGTTTTATAGCTAAAGTCTAATTTTCATACTGAATAGCAAATTTGGGTACAAAAAACCGGGGAAATTTCATGAAAAATACGGAACTGTTGAGTTGGCTAAATAGCCAAATGCAGCCACATTTGATTAAGGATTATTGTCCTAATGGCTTGCAAGTAGAGGGCAAGTCTGAAGTTAATAATATCATTACCGGGGTCACTGCTTGTCAGGCATTGATTGACGCTGCGATTGAACACAGTGCAGATGCCCTGTTAGTACATCATGGATTTTTCTGGAAGAGCGAAAATCCTGCCATCGTAGGCATTAAATACCAGCGCATTAAGGCACTCATCGATAATGGCATTAATTTATATGCTTACCATTTACCTTTAGATGTGCACCCTGAGTTTGGCAATAATAGTCAGTTGGGCAAGCTGCTGGGGCTTAAAGATATTCATGCGATAGAGGGCATTAAGCCCGAAGGTGTGGTAATGCGCGGCACCTGCGACCCAGATAGCAGTGTTACAGACTTTACCAGAAATGCCGAGCAGGCGTTAGGCAGAACACCGCTTGTTGTGGGAAATACTAAACGCAAAATCAATCAGGTGGCTTGGTGTACCGGAGGCGGTCAGAGTTTTATTGAGCAGGCAGCTGAATATGGCGTTGATTTATTTATCTCTGGTGAAATCTCGGAGCAAACTACCCACATTGCTCGCGAGTTGGGGATAGTTTATATGTCAGCAGGGCATCATGCTACAGAGCGCTATGGCGCTAAAGCGCTGGGAGAGCGCATTGCTCGTGAGTTGGCATTGGAGGTCACCTTTGTCGATATTGATAATCCGGTTTAAACCGAAAAGTAGCCAACTTAACTGGTGATTTTCTGCCACAGTTGCCCTAAAAACTCATAGGTGGCGGTTTCGGTTTTTTGCAGGAAATGGGCATCTGGCAGGTTTTCGCGCAAATGTCTTTCTCCTTCTTGCCGATGCAAATGTCCGGTAGGGGCTGGAATGGGCGAAAGGCCCTGTTGTTGAAAGAACTTAAGGGCGCGGGGCATGTGACTGGCAGAAGTCACCAAAGCAAACTTTTTGTTGTTTAAAGTCGGTGCCATGGTTTGCGCTTCCTCTTGGGTATCTTTAGGGGAAGAATAGGTAGATATACGGTGTTCACTGATCCCCAGCGCCATTGCTAATTCTTTATTGGTTTCAGCGTTGCTCAGTGGTTGACTGCCATTGTAACCACTGAATAAGAGGCGTGCGCCTGGGTTTAGTCGTGCTATTCTGACGCCTTCGGTAACGCGATAAAGGGAGCAGCTATTAATTTGGGCTGTGATAGGAACGCGCCGGTCATTGACATGGCCGCAACCCAGAACTACGACAAAATCTATCGCTTGCGAGTCATCAAATTGTGGGATATCGCCTTCAATGTGTTTAATCAGATAATCAGAAGCTGGAGGCGTCGAAATGGCTATCAATAACAGTATGCTGAACGATTGTAACCAGATTGCGGCTTTATGGCGGCCTTTAAACATTAACCAAAGTACGATAAGTAAAATGAAAACCAGAACAGGAAGTGGCTGCAACAAAGCTCCCAGCCATTTTTTTAAAGTAAAACCCAGCATAGTTGTCTAATCAATGTCCGAAAAGAATGAAAATAATAAAGCGCCTGATAGTCAGAATGATACCAGCTTTGACCGAATTGCCAGCAAGTTTGACAAGAATATTTATGGTACCACTAAAGGGCAATTACGACATGAAATGCTGCTGCATAATTTAGAGTTTCTGTGGCCTCTTTTACCACAAAAGGCCAGTGCGTTGGATGCCGGAGGTGGTACCGGAGAGTTTACCAAAGAGCTGTTGTCCCGCAACATGCAGGTTACACTGAACGATATTTCTCAGGATACCCTGGATGTGGCCAGTAAAAAATTGAACGGGGGAGACAGTCTGACACTGCGTCATGGTGCTATTCAGGATATTGACGACACTCAGCGTTTCGATTTTATTGCTTGTCACGCGGTGTTTGAGTGGTTGCAGGAACCCAAAGAGGTGCTGGCTAAACTGTTAAACCTGCTACAGCCTAATGGTTATTTGTCGCTGAGCTTCTTCAATCAAAACGCCAACTTGTTTAGCAATATTTTGTACGGTAATTTTGACCTGATAAAGAACGGTATGAAGCAGAAGAACCGTCTCAGGCTGGCTAATCATCGACCACTGCTACCCGCAACCGTGCTGGGCTGGCTGGCAGAATTACCTTGTGAAGTTATGCAAAAATCGGGTATTCGCTGCTTTCATGATTATCTTAAGGACAAGCAGCAACAATCGTTAAATTACGAACAGATTAAGGAGCTGGAGTTGGCCCATTGTCAGCAGGAACCCTTTCTCTGGTTAGGCAAGTATTTCCATATCGTGATAAGAAAGAACTAAATTGTGCTTGCAACTGTACGTGGAATTTCTTTTAATCTGCGTACTCGATTTTACGCCTGCCAGATTTCCATTCACGGATTTCTTCTTGCGTATATCAGAAGAGGAGCGTTGGCCAGATAGTTCAACAGGGGTAGTCTGTTTACCTTTGCTGTTAGAATGACGGGGACCATCGCCGAGAACTTATTGCAATCAGACGGCAGTGGGTTTGGTTATTGGAGGTGAAACTCTGTAACTGTCACTCCTTGGGCGGAGTGTTGGGCTTCTGGTATTGAAACGTTTTTTAAAACGTTCCTGCCAGTGTTTTATTGCAATTAATTCATTCGGAAAAAATTTATTATGACAGGACTGATCGTCGCGAAGTTTGGGGGCACCAGTGTCGCCGATTTTGACGCCATGTCTCGCTGCGCCAATATTGTGGCCAGCAATCAGGATATCAAAGTAGTCGTGGTAAGCGCCTCATCAGGCGTTACCAATTATTTAGTGCGACTGGCCAAAGGCAATATGCCCACGAACGAACGCGATGCTATTTTAGCGCACATTGCGGACATCGAGTTTTCTATTCTTAAAAAAATGGGTAACAAACCGGAATTGGCCCAGGCGTTGGAGCATCTGCTCAACGAACTTTCTGCTATTGCAAAAGAGTCAGAGCTAGCCAATTCTGCAGAGTTACAAGATGAGTTACTGTCTTTTGGTGAGCGCATGTCTTCGCTGTTGTTTGCCGAAATCCTGCGGGAACAAAAAGTTCATGCGGTAAACTTTGACGTGCGCCAGGTCATTAAAACCGATTCGTCTTTTGGCAAGGCAACACCGGATATCGAACAAATTAAACATCAGGCGGAAACGCTGATATTACCTGAGTTACCTCATAGCGTTTTTGTAACTCAAGGGTTTATTGGCTCTGATGAATTAGGCAAAACCACTACCTTGGGACGCGGTGGCAGTGATTACAGTGCGGCATTATTGGCTGAATCCGTGCAGGCTTCAGCATTACAGATCTGGACGGATGTAAATGGCATCTACACCACCGACCCGCGTTTAACGGCAAAGGCTCGTCCCATTCCTGAAATCAGCTTTGATGAAGCGGCGGAAATGGCCACTTTTGGGGCAAAGATACTGCATCCGGCCACATTGATACCAGCCATGCGCTCCAATATCAGAGTATTTGTGGGTTCCAGCCGTGAACCTGAAGCAGGTGGTACCTGGGTGGCCTGGCAAACAGAGCACAAACCGGCTTACCGGGCGATCGCTTTGCGTAAAGAACAGGTATTGTTGACTTTGAAAAGCCCGGCTATGTTGCATGCCACCGGCTTTCTGGCTGAAGTTTTCACCTTGCTGGCTAAACACAGGATCAGTGTTGATTTGATAACCACATCTGAAATCAGTGTAGCTTTGACCCTGGATGAGCCTACCAATGGTAATTCACGTAAAATTACTGACTCTTTACTGTCCGAGTTGCGGGAAATCGGTGAAGTCGAGATCGAAGAGGATTTATCTTTGATTGCGGTAATTGGTAACCATTTGCAGGCCACCAGAGGAGTAGGCGGTAATGTGCTGTCAGCGTTGGAAAAATATAACTTGCGCATGATCTGTCATGGTGCCAGTGCGCACAATCTGTGTTTTCTGGTGAAAAGCGATGATGGTCCAGGGATTGTAGAGCACCTGCACCAATGTTTGTTTGACAACTAAACCGGCAGCGCAGACTGAACTCAATCTGGCGCTATCATTACCCGGTTATCAGGGTTGATAGTGCCACTTTGATAATCTAACAGGTTATTGATGGTGGTCATGGCTATTTCTGTCAGGGCTTCTTCGGTAAAAAATCCCTGATGACCGGTGATCACCACATTAGGGAAGGTCAGTAGTCGCTGGAAAACATCATCCTGGATAATCTCACTGGAAAGATCTTTAAAAAATAACTCAGATTCCATCTCATAAACATCCAGTGCTAACCCACCTAATTTTTTGGATTTGAGTGCCTCTATAACTTCTTGGGTGGCCACCAGGCCACCGCGTGAGGTGTTGATCAGGATGACACCGTGCTTCATTTGCTGAATAGCTGTGTGGTCAATAAGGTGGTGGGTTTCTGGGGTTAAAGGGCAATGCAAACTGATTATGTCGGCGTTTTGCAGTAAGCTGGCTAAAGAAACGTAACGTCCACCAGATTGGATAACAACTTCAGACTGGATTGGATCGTAGCAAATAACGTCGCAGCCAAAACCGGAAAGAATACGCACTACTGCCAGTCCAATCTTCCCTGTACCTATAATACCTATGGTTTTACCGTGGAGATTGAAGCCCATCAAGCCTTGTAATGAAAAGTTATTTTCTTTAACCCGGTTGTAGGCTTTATGGGTCTTGCGGTTTAGAGTTAACAACAGCGCCAGCGTGTGCTCTGCGACAGATTCAGGCGAATAGGCGGGCACTCTGGTCACGGTTATTCCCAGCGCTTCAGCCTGATTAATGTCGACATTGTTAAAGCCTGCACAGCGCAGGCTGACGTGGCGAATACCGAAGCCTTTTAGGGCACAAAGAACCGGCTCTGACAAGTCATCGTTAACAAAGCAATTTACCGCATCAAACCCTTCGCACAAGGCCTGGGTGTCAGGACCGAGTGCCGTTTCATAAAAGGTGAAATCAAGGGCGGTATCGGCCGCGTATTTACTTAAAAATAAATTGTCGTAGGGTTTAGCACTGAATACCGCCACCTTCACTTGATAAGCCTCTTGTATTTCCTGAAATTAAGCTTTAATCGCTGCTTCGATATCAGACTTAATACTTTCAGGTTTGGTATTGGGGGCGTAGCGTTTGACAGGCTGGCCATCTTTGCCGATTAAAAACTTGGTGAAGTTCCATTTGATACTTTTACTGCCCATTAAACCCGGCGCTTCAGATTTCAGATAATCGAAGATTGGCGCGGCGTTTTTGCCGTTGACTTCCAGCTTCTTAAACAACGGGAATTTAACGCCAAAATTCATGCTACAGAATTGTTCAATTTGTTGATCATCGCCAGGCTCCTGGTGACCGAACTGATCACAGGGAAAAGCCAATACTTCAAAGTCCTCCCGACTAAACTCATTATACAGGGCCTGAAGGCCATCATATTGCGGAGTAAACCCGCATTTACTGGCTGTATTAACAATCAGTAATACCTTTCCCTGATATTGTGCCAGGTTGATGTCTTCACCTTTATTATTTTTTACTGTGAACTGGTAAATGCTATCTGCCACGAAAGGCTCCTTGAGGTTGTATTTTGATTAAGCATAGCGCTTTTATAAATTATCTGCAGCGTAAATTTTTCCGCTTGAATTGCAGGTCTGATATAACGCAGAATGCGTCCACTAAAGAAAATTACAATATTTAGGTTGGTAAAAATGATGAATGTAGCCTTTTTAGGGTTGGGCGTTATGGGGTATCCGATGGCCGGGCACCTGAGCAAAGCGGGTTTTCAGGTTACCGTGTACAATCGCACTCAGAGCAAAGCACAAAGCTGGTGCCGGGAGTTTAACGGATCGATGGCAGAAACCCCCAGAGAGGCTGCAAAAGGCGCAGACATCGTCTGCATTTGTGTGGGCAACGATGACGATTTACGTCAGGTTGTCAGAGGCGATAATGGCGTTTTTGCTGGAATTCAGGAAAAAGCCATTGTCATTGATCACACCACGACATCGGCTGAAGTCGCCACTGAGATGGCTGAATTACTGGCAAAAAAACAAGTGAGCTTTTTAGATGCGCCTGTATCAGGAGGCCAGGCAGGGGCCGAAAACGGTAAACTGACCGTGATGCTGGGGGGCGAAGAATCCGAGTATCGCAAAATTACCGGAGTTTTAGGCGCTTACTCGCAATATCATCGACTTTTGGGAACGGTCGGTGCCGGGCAAAAAGCCAAAATGATGAATCAAATTTGCATTGCCGGTGTGGTACAAGGCTTAGCTGAAGCGCTGGCTTTTGGACAAAATGCCGGGATGGATTGTGAAGCTGTAGTAGATGTTATTTCTCGCGGCGCAGCGCAATCCTGGCAAATGCAAAACCGCCATAAAACCATGTTACAAGACCAATATGAGTTTGGCTTTGCCATCGACTGGATGCGCAAGGACTTAGGTATAGCATTACAGGAAGCGTCTCGTAATGGCAGTAGTTTACCTCTTACCGCTTTGGTGGATCAGTTTTACGCTGATGTACAGAAAATGGGCGGCGGCCGTTGGGATACCTCAGCGTTGTTGAAGCGCTTTACCAGATAATCTGAAATCGGATAGGGGTACTAAAAAGCGGTGCTCAGCACCGCTTTCGCTGAGCTGTAGTGGCTCAAACTCGAATGGGTAACATAGATATAGCATGACACCAAATCAGAAACTCCAGCTAATATGTTCGGTGGAGCGGGAGGCTAGATACCTCCGGCTACTCAATTATGCGATTTTCGCAACTTGCTCAGCAATATCTTCAGCAAGTGGCAGGTTGATAAAAAGGTTGCTGGGGAACAAGTAATCTTCTCCTGATTCGTCAATAACTCTGAGAAAGTTCTTTTTCTCGGCATCAGGATCAGACACAACCTCATAGATCTTTCGTGGCTCCAATGAAGCCTGGTAATCAGTGTTGTCTACACAAATAACAAAATTATGCATAAGTAACCTATAGGAATTGTTTGATTTTAAACTCAAATTTTCCAATACCCGTGGCCTCATACCAATGAAGTTCGGCTTTGAAAAGTTCACCATTGGACAGCTTAACTCTTGCTATCCCTTATCTCTTTCTCCATTTTCCTCTTCCGTAAAGTTTTTGCAATCTTTGTAGCTCACGAATTCCGGTTCCTTGTGCGAAAGTTTTAATTTGTTCTATAGGTTTTATTATTTCAAACGTCAATCATGTACTCCACAGATTTAAAGAGAAGTAGCCAAGCTTTTGCGTCCTTTGTTGAGGCGTTTGTTAGGCTTCAACTTCTTCGGACTCTTTCTCTTGAACCTGCTCATTTTCAATCAAGTATCTTGATTTGAATGTGTCACATGTAATTGTGTCATTAAATTTTATTTTAAGCAGTTCAAGCGCATCATTTTCAGATTCTTGAATGAACTCGAGCACTTTAGTTTTAAGCAACTTAAACCCAGAGAACTTACTCTCAACAACTTCACTTGAACGCCAAGCCCCGTTACTTGCCGCATCAATAATTTCACAAGTTAGCTCAAGGCATTCTGAACCAGAGAACAACTCAGTTACTTTTTTCTCAATATCGAAAAACCTGTCTATGAATGAATTTGCCGTATCAAAACTGTAAGAACCAGCTTTTTCTTTAAGTTTAGATACTAAACGTTTCTTAAGTTCATGATCATTAACAGCAAATTCAATAACACCCGGTCTAAAGGGGAGTTTATCAACGATTGTTTCTAGGTGATTTGAATAATGCTCGTTAACATATTCAAATCCGAGTGTTTCTATACAGCGCTTCAAAACAACAGAGGGGTGTGTCAACTTTGTAGATATTTCCCCGAATTTCATTTCTTCTAGTCCGCTGTTTAGAAGTGCATCAAATCGAGTTTTATGAACCCCCTCTAACTCTTTAATAAACGCAGGGTTAGAGGATATTATGCTTAAACATTTATGTCCTGTTTGATCTCCATCCAGTCCCTTCTCTAGTACATTTTTTACAAGTAGCTTGTTAATGACATCATCGTTTATACAAGCTAATCCGTCTAAAAAATAAGAAGCATTTTTACTTACAATACCTTCGTTATCTTTAAATGCAGCGAATGTTTTAATGATTAGATATGGGTATACTTCTGGATGTAACTGTTTGATTTCATGAGAAACCACCTTTTCAGTATCACTTATAATAGAAGATATGAAAAAGTTTTGATTACTAAATCTCAAGATGATTTCATCAACTGCATGTTTAGTTTCGAGTTTTTCTTTCGAAAGAAATTTATCGACAACTTCGAAAAATATGTATCTAGCCTCTTCAGCGGAGGGGTGGTGGCCTGATGGGTGCGCTGATTTGTTTCTTCTGTCTCTAATTAAGTCGATTGTAATTCTGTCAAGTTCAGATATTAAATTCTTAGAAGCCAATTGTTCCAAAAGATAATTCTCAAATACGTCTTGCGATTTTTTTCTTTTTTCTACCTCAATAAAGATTGCTTTAGCGTCTGAGTTAACATCACGCATAGCTCCCAACTTTTCAGTTAAGTCATCAAATAGTGAAATGTAACTCATAACGATGCACCCCCTATACGCACCAGCGAAATAGCAACTCATGGCTTCTTTCATGAAATCTTTTATTAGTGGGTTTTTTATTTTTGCGACTAAATCTTCAAAGTCAGTCATTTGTGCCATAGTTGATTTCTCTCCTTGAAGCCTAACAATTAATATCGACCCAATGTGTCGTTTTTCTATCGAACGAACGGGTCGTTTTCATTCTTTTATAAATTGATAACAAATTTACCCAGACAATACTAGCAAGGGCCTGCAATAAATTTATTCATTGAGTGGCTTTTCGACCGAAACGACCCGTTGGCTGGTTTTCCTGACTATAGGAGAAAGTTGTAAATAACTGATTATTAAATAGTATTTATTATTGGAGGGAGCAACCTTTTATTCAGCTTATTTACAGATGCACGATAGGCTGCTTCACGGTATTTGCGGTTGGACAGACTACATGAGTTTCGAGCTGCTTCGTAACTGTAGCGGTTTAAGAATACTGTGATTATTGGTAATCGCCAGACAGCCAACGCACATTGGCTGTCTGTCAGATTAAATGACATTCTGGATTTGAAGAACTGCAGATGACATTAAGGCTTACTCTCCGGGAACCTAATTTAACGGGTAACCGGATCGTAAAGCCATTGATGGCCTTCATACTTAATGCGAGCGCGGGGATATTCTCTGTCTGCTTTCCATGAACGATTGTTAAGTCGCACAACCACGCCCGGATATATCTTATTTTTGGCTTCCAGACCGATAACACCAACGTAATTATCCTTGGCCTTTTTAACCTCTGATATTTTTTGTTGTAGCCATTCCAGCGTCTTTTTCTCGTTATTAAAAAGGTGAATCGCTTCGTTAACTTTATCAGCCAGCTGACGTGGTATTTTTTTACTTTTGATAAATTTAATTTTGTCTTCGTGGCTTTTGTTGTTTTGTTGCAATTGCAGCCATAACTCATCTAACTGGTCTTTTTTCTCCATTAGTTGGTTAAAGCCGCCACTGAAGTCAATAGATAGGGAACTGCCCGACACCGCGCCCAATGTACCGGCACAAATCTTACCAAAACATTCAATTTTACAGGCAAACAGGTTGCCGTTAGGGTTGTTGATAGGGCCAGCGGTAACTGTGCCTCGGCAGTTTATTTTGCTGTAAGCCAGTTGCCGTCCAACAGTGACATTGCCATTACAGCGTATTTCCAGGCCCTGACCATGCGCAACGTGTACGCTGCCACCTGCTTCTAAAATGGTACTGTAATCATCAGATGCTTCCTGATGCTTGCCGGTAGCCCCTTCGGTAATAATGATGTCGCCACCTGCCTGAATAAAAGCCGATTCAACAAAGCCATTAATGGTGATATCTCCGGTGGCGATGATCTGCATTTTTTCCGTTACATCGCCATTAACCAGCACGGCTCCATCATAATTGACGTTACCGGTACCGACATTTACCCCTTTACAGATAAAGGTATCATCCACCCACATGCGGTCCTGTTTAAACTTCGGCATGCCGTTGATTTCGGCTAGCAGTAAATTTTCATCATCCGGGCTAAACTCTGTACCTGAGCCCGGCTTAAAGCTCACCCAGGAACCTGCTGCAGGCTCCAGAGGGGTGCCGGTAACTGTGTATCCTTTTCTTCCTTCAGTTGGCGGAGCTCTGCGGGCAACAGGGGTACCTGCTTTTACACAGATGATGTCACCCAGGTCGCGCATATCTACGCGGCCATCTTTTTCTTTGGGTTTGAGGATCCGTTCAAGGGCATTATCCACCAATGCCTTAACTCTGGAGTTTTTGCCATTTTTGGCCGGTAAACCTTTAGCGACAACCTCATCCAGCACCGTGCCGGGAGGGGAGTTTCTGGCCAGATCGGCCATTTCTACCAGCTTTTTCTTACTTAAGCCTCGTACTATGCTTAATTTTTTAGCCTGGTTTTGTAATGTTTGAACTGTGGCCTGTTTGCCCGCCCAGGCCGAGGTGATGATCAGGTTTGCCCGCATTTCATCATCCGAAAGGCGAAAATTGACCTGTGCATCTCGTCTTTCACCTATGCGTTCCGTGATGGGATCAGCGGTGTCTACCCGTTGGGCGTTTTTAAAGGTGGCAACAGCAGCAGCGATAGCTTCTTCAAAGATATAGAATCTGTTGTATTCGCTATTCTTGACGAATGCCAATATCGACTTTTCCTCCAGGCGACCTTCTATTTCCGATGGCATAATCATCAGATCCAGATATTCGTCGGTGGGATCGATTTCTAAATAAATTCCATTCATTTGTTGTACCGCTGTGCTTTTTATAATTTTAGTGTGACGTTTGAGACGTTCTCAGCCATCAAATATTACCAACATATCGGCAATGCTTGGCAAAACTCAAGATTACAGTTGTTGAGCGTACTGATACAAGTCTTTTAGCAATCTTAATTTTTGTGGATGATTGCTATTTTCGGCCACTAATTGTTCCACTTCAAGCAGGTAATCATTGATAGTTAAGCTCGATGGAGAATCGGGATCGGTTAAGCGGTATTGCCGATGTCTTTGCCATTTCTCTAGTTCTTCGGCATTAAACAGATTCGGGTAGTTTCTGCCGCGATAGCGGAATAATAAGGTGTTGAGCCTGGCGTCACTAAATCGGCCGGAAAACTTGTCTAGTGATTCGGGGGGAGTGTCCAGTAATTGTTGGCATAGCTGCTGATCTGCATCTGATAGAAACCCTCCACTATACAAGGCATGGTCGGGATCCTGCTGCTGGGATTCAGCATCCTCATATAAGGACGAAATTTTTTGTTCCATGCCAAATTGTTGCTGGATAAATTTGAGATTCTTCAGGCATTGCTCGCGGTCTATGCCAAGGCGCTCTGCATTCTCTTCAGTGAGCGTTTTGGCTGGCGCTACCACGGGGCATTTATTCAGGTGGATGAGTTTCAGAGGCAAGCGGGATTCTCCTGCGGGTATCTCGTCAGTTCGAAGATACATGCGCGCTTTTAACTCATCGACACTGAGCTCCGCCAGCGGCTCTACTGGGAGTGCCAGGTTAATACAAATAACGGCATTTTTGTTGCTCGGGTGCGGGCATAAAGGTGCTATCCAGGTGCAACAGCCATGTTCAGATGGCAGTTTTGATGAAATGTGTACCAGTGGCGTTTTTGTGGCGGTATTAAAATACTCGGCCACTTTGTTTTTGGCTCGAATAGAAAATAAATATTCATATAAGCGAGGCTGCTTGTCTTTGATTAACCTGGCCAATCCAATTGTGGCATAAACATCGGATAAGGCGTCATGGGCCGCTTCGTGGACAATTTCGTTGGCTTTCGACAGTAGTTCCAGTTTAAAGGTGGGCTTACCTTCTTCGTTATATACCCAATTAATACCGTCTGGTCGCAACGCATAACAAGCTCTGACCATATCAATGATATCCCAACGACTATTGCCATTTTGCCACTCTCGGGCATAGGGATTATAAAAGTTGCGATACAGTGAAAAACGCGTCAGTTCGTCGTCAAAGCGGATGTTATTGTATCCGGCGACGCAGGTCAGGGGCTTCATCATTTGTTGATGAATTTTAGCCATGAACTGAGATTCAATCATGCCGTCCCGAAGTGATTGTTGTGGCGTAATTCCGGTAATTAGACAAGCTTGGGGGTGAGGCAAGTAGTCGTTAGGGATTTGACACATCCAGTTAATGGGTTCGTCAATAGGATTGAGATCCAAATCTGTTCTGACTGCGGCAAACTGACTGGGGTGATCTTTCTGAGGCTGAGCGCCCCAGCTTTCGTAATCGTGCCAGAGAATCGATGGTTGGGAATTATGGGCGCTGCTCACGTTTTTCTGTCGCTGTGAAATCAAACGCAGATTCAAACAAAAAAGCGCCTTCGAAGCAACCGCAAACGCTCAGTGTCGTTGGTTTATCTATTCGTTGCTATGGACTACATCTATTCATTGCGATGGACTATAACTATAGAGTGCAATTCAAATGGAGAAAAACATGAGTCACCATACTTACAAGCTAATTGAGTTAACGGGTTCATCACCCGACGGTATGCAACAGGCGATAGAAAATGCCGTTGCCAAGGCTAACGAGACCGTGCACAACATGCGCTGGTTTGAAGTGACGGAGACCCGAGGCCATATAGATGGCGGTAAAGTCGCTCATTGGCAGGTCACCATTAAAGTGGGCTTTACACTGGATTGATTATAATAACAACGATTAACCGAAAAATAGTTGTTAATCCCACAGAGTTGAGTCTATCTTTATTGATAAGGGATTCAATCCCCGCTCCAATGCTTTACAGCGCTTAGAATCCATACTTATAAAAGGAGGCAGAATGGAGTCATTACAGGTTTGCGATTATATGAGTCGGCGTCCTGTTACGTTCACTACAGAAATGCCGGTTGCAGAGGCCGTAGAAAAACTTTTGCATAGCCATCAAACCGGTGGGCCAGTGATTAATGAAAAAAAACAACTGGTGGGCTTTTTATCTGAACAAGACTGCTTAAGGCAAATGATCGAGTCCAGTTATTACCGTGAACAGGTGGCACGGGTGAAAGATATCATGATGAAAGACGTGTTATCGCTAAAACCTTATGCCTCAGTATTGGAAGTCGCGCAAAAAATGATTTCCGAAAAGCCGAAAGTCTATCCCGTCGTGGATGATGATGGCGTGTTGCTGGGCAGTATCAGCCGCGCACAGATTCTGAACGCTATTGATATTCAATTACGCGATGGATACAAAAATGCCGGTTAGGCTTAATGCAATAAAAAACTGGCAATAACAGACGCAATTTTCTAGGATCTGTCGCTCTTTAAGTGACAGGTTTCTAGATTTTGCCCAAAGTACAGTCATTCCAGTATTTATCCAGCCAGATTGATGCATGTCGCATCAGTGATAAACATTATCTCCGCAGAAGCAGTGAAAAGTTCGCCTCACAATCAGGTGGCGAAATTGAGGTACCTGATAAATTACTCGCTTCAATAGTTAATAGTCAGCAATGGGTGAACAACCGACGGGAAAATCTACCGGAATTAAACTATCCGGAATTACCTGTATCCCGACAAAAAGACGATATTTTAAAAGCCCTGCAGGAACATCAGGTGGTGATCGTGGCGGGGGAAACCGGTTCGGGAAAGACCACACAATTACCCAAAATCTGTCTGGAGGCTGGACTTGGCTGCAAGGGTTTAATTGGCCATACACAACCGCGTCGTCTGGCTGCCCGGAGTGTTGCCAGTCGTATCGCTGAAGAGTTGCAATCGCCTTTGGGTGAAGCGGTTGGCTTTAAAATTCGTTTTACCGATCAGACTTCAGAGTCTTCCTATATCAAACTGATGACTGACGGTATCTTATTGGCGGAAATTCAGGAAGACCGTTTTCTCAGTAAATACGAAGTCTTGATCATTGATGAGGCTCACGAGCGCAGCCTCAACATCGACTTTATTCTGGGCTATCTCAAATCTTTGTTGCCCAAGCGTCCCGATCTGAAAGTGATCATCACCTCCGCCACCATAGATCCTGAGCGTTTCTCTCAACATTTTGACAATGCTCCCATGATATTGGTGGAAGGCCGTACCTATCCGGTGGAGATCCGTTATCGCCCCTTGATGAATGAGAGTAATGAAACCAGAGACCAACTGGAAGGCATTCTCGATGGCGTCAAAGAGTTATCCAAAGCCGGACGCGGGGACATTCTGGTGTTCCTCAGTGGAGAACGAGAAATTCGTGACACCGCGGAGTTTTTGGGGAATGCAAAATTAAAGCATACTGAAATTGTTCCTTTATATGCACGACTTTCCGCTTCTGAACAAAACCGAATTTTTCAGCCACACAACGGCAGACGTATCGTACTGGCTACCAATGTCGCAGAAACCAGTTTAACGGTCCCTGGCATTCGCTATGTCATAGATACCGGAACCGCCCGCATCTCCCGCTACAGTTCCCGCAGTAAGGTGCAGCGCTTGCCTATCGAACCGGTATCGCAAGCCAGCGCCAATCAGCGGGCCGGTCGCTGTGGTCGTGTCGCCGAAGGAATATGTATTCGTTTATATGATGAAGATGATTATCTGCGACGTCCTGAGTTCACCGACCCGGAAATTCTACGTACTAATTTGGCGTCGGTTATTTTGCAATTAACCGCATTGCGGCTGGGGGACATTGAAGGCTTTCCGTTTGTGCAGCCACCGCAATCCCGGGATATAACAGCCGGTATTAAGATGCTGGAAGAATTGCAAGCCGTAGCCAAAGGCAAGCGGGGCATGTTGAAGCTGACGCCAATCGGGCGAGCCATGTCCAGGTTGCCAGTGGATCCGCGCTATTCCCGCATGTTAGTGGAAGCCGACAAACAAGACACCCTGAATGAAGTTATGATCATTGTTGCTGGTTTATCTATCCAGGATCCCAGAGAACGACCAGCTGAACATAAACAAAAAGCTGATGAGTTGCATAGTCAGTGGCATGACAAAGAATCGGAATTTGTTGCCTATCTCAATCTTTGGAAGGGCTTTCGCGAGCAACAGCGCAGTATTTCTGGTAATCAACTGCGCAAGTGGTGCAAAGAACAGATGCTAAATTATCTGAGGCTGCGAGAGTGGCAGGATATTGTTAGCCAGTTGAAGCAGGCTTTTTCTTCACTAGGCTGGGGTATTAAAAACAGTGCAGCGGATTACGAAAGTGTTCACCGCTCCCTGATCCCCGGGTTGTTGACCAATGCCGGTTTTATGGAGCAGAACAAAGAATATCTCGGAACACGCAATAATAAGTTTATGGTTTTTCCGGGCTCTGCGCTCTACAAGAAACCGCCGAAATGGCTAATTGCCGCCGAACTGGTGGAAACCAGCAAGCTGTTTGCCAGAACGATCGCCAAAGTTGAGCCTAAATGGTTGGAAGAGGCTGGTAAACATCTGTGTAAATATCGCTACGCAGAACCTTTCTGGAGCAAAAAAGCCGGGGCTGTAAAGGCCAAGGAATCTGCCTCCATGTTAGGTTTACCGGTCGTGAATCAACGCACCGTGCTTTACAGTAAGATAGACCCAGCCACCTGCAGGCAATTGTTTATTATGGAAGCGCTGGTAAACGGTGATACCAAATTAAACTATCCATTCTTGCGGCAGAATCTGGAGAAAATTGCTGAAGTAGAAAACCTGGAAGAAAAAATCAGACGTCGAGATCTGCTGGTGGATGAACAGGTCTTGGTGGATTTTTACGATGAAAAGCTGCCAGCTGATATCTGTACGGAAGCTGACTTTAAGAAATGGTGGCAGAGACAGGACAAGGCACAGCAGAAACGTTGGAACCTGAGCAAAGAAGATTTATTTAAGAATGATGCCAGTGATGCCGGAGAAAGTAACTTTCCGGACCAATGGCGCTCTGGAAATCTGGTGTTACCGTTGGAATATACCTTTAATCCAGGCGCTGAAGATGACGGGGTGAGTTTAAAGATCCCATTGCCATTATTAAACCAGGTAACAGAAGAACGCTGTGATTGGTTAGTGCCAGGGTTGCGGGAAGAGTTGGCGGTAACCATGATCAAATGGTTACCCAAACAAATGCGGCGCAATTTCGTACCTGCGCCTGATTATGCCAAGGCGGCAGTTAATGCTTTGGAAGTTGAAGGAGAATTCAGAAAAGCCTTTACTAAAAAACTCACCAAAATGAGCGGTGTGGTTTTGTCTCAGGATATCTGGCAGGAATTAGCGTTACCCGCTCATCTGCAATTTAATTTCAAACTATACGATGAAAACGACAAGTTCCTTGGCCAGTCCAGAGATCTGAAGTCTCTTAAATCACAGTTTAAAAAGCACTTAACCAATACACTAAAAGCAGTTGCTACGCCAGAGCTAGAGAGACAGGACCTTCAGCAATGGGACTTTGACGATTTACCCAAACAATGGACGAACAATGACGCGGCTTATACCGTAAAAGCTTATCCTGCCCTGGTTAAAGAAGGTAACAAGGTTCATCTGAAATTGTTTGACGATGCTCAGAAAGCAGCGCGAGCCCATCAAACCGGTGTAAGACAACTTATTATCAAGCAATTGCCTTCTCCGATTAAGTATCTGCAGGAGAAATTACCAAACAAATCTAAATTGGGTCTGTACTTTAACCCGTTTGGTCAGATTAAAGCCCTGATCAGCGACTGTATCGATGCCGTTGTGGATGAGGCAGTCAAATCATCTTCTTATGATTTAAGAACTGCAGATGGTTTTGAAGCGCTTTGCCAGTCTTTAGCCGGTGAATTAAATGATGCTGTACTCAAAGTGGCAATTCAGGTGGAAAAAGGCCTGACTACCGCACACGGCATTAGTAAAACCCTGAAAGGTAAAACACCATTAAACATGATTAATGCCTTTGCAGATGTAAAGTCACATCTGTCATCCTTAGTGTATCCTGGATTTGTGGCGGATATTGGTGTTCAAAGATTGAAGGATTGGAATCGCTATATAGAGGGCCTGGCAAGGCGTCTGGAAAAGATTCCGGTAGATCCGATCCGCGACCGGAGTCAGCAGCTACAAATTGAAAAGGTACAGCAACGCTACGAGCAGGTATTACAGAAATTTGCCCGGGAAGTGAGTGTACCTGAAGCTTTGGCTGAGGTTCGTTGGCAAATAGAAGAGTTGCGTATTTCACTTTTCGCTCAGCAGTTGGGTACAAGTATGCCGATTTCATCTAAGAGGATCGAAAACTATTTAGACAAGTTCTAGGGATAGAGGTGCAGGCAACATTTTTTTTACATAGAATGAATCGCAGTCGCTTAGTGCGATTATCTTCAAATTGAGTTGATAATCGCGTTCAGTGCCGACGGGAATGACTTCCCGGATAATAATAAAAGTCGATGTTTCACTTAGCCAAGAGGTAATGCAATGCTGGGATACGACGACAAACGCGCTTTTTTCCGAATGATGATGAACTCTCCATGCACTTTGTTAGTGAGTGGGGATGGAACAAAACAAAAAATATCGGCTTTATGTCGAGATATCAGTGCAACGGGTATGTCTTTTGAGGTACCAGAAGCCTTGCAGATTGGGGATGAAATGGAAGTCAACATTGAATCCACCAGTGATCAGATATCTTCTTTGTGTGCCATTGTAAAAGTGGTCAGACAATTTGAGGAAAATGACAGTACTTATGTGGTAGGTACCGAAGTTGTTCAGATGATGTAACTTTCCGAACATTAAGGCACTACCAGTCTCTGTGACGCTACTTTGCTGTAGTCGTTAGGACTTTCTCTCATATTTGCATGGAATTCGAATGTCAGTTTGCGCCAAAAAAGCCGTAGTATCAGGAAAAGTTCAGGGCGTTTTTTATCGCGCCACCACCCGTGAAAAAGCACTGTCACTCAATCTAAATGGTTATGCCAAAAATCTACCGGATGGTTCTGTTGAAGTGTTGGCTCAGGGAGATATTACTGATATCGAATCCCTGATGACCTGGCTGTGGAAAGGCTCTCCTGCATCTGACGTGACTTCCGTGCATGTTTCTGACACCCCAACCAGCAACGACTTAAACACTTTTACTACCGGTTGAGAATCCACAGTAATGGGCATGCGCTATTTAGATATTGATCCTATTCAGCAAACCTGTTTCTTGAATACCTGTGAAGCGCCACAGCCCATGGCCGGCGAAGTGCTTTGTCAGGTGCATGCCTTTGGCATTAATCGCGCAGATTTGCTTCAAAAGCAAGGCAAGTACCCGGCACCTCAAGGAGCCAGTAGTATTCTGGGAATGGAAGTGGCCGGCGTTATTCGCGAAGTGGGTGAGGGCGTAGACAAATCGTTAATTGGTCGAACAGTATGCGCCATGATCACTGGCGGTGGATACGCTGAGTTTGTTTGCTTTCCCGCTCAACACCTGATGAGTTTTGCTGATGATATGGATATTAGCCATGCGGCTGCCATCCCTGAAGTATTTCTGACTGCTTATCAGGCGCTATTTGCCATAGGGCAACTTGAACCGGGCCAAAATGTATTAATTCACGCCGGTGCCAGTGGAGTTGGTACCGCTGCCATTCAGCTAGCTAAACACAGCAATTGCAAGGTGGCCGTTACGGCATCCTCCGAGATAAAATTGCAAACCTGCACTGAGCTTGGTGCTGATATTGCCATTAATTACCGGCAGTGCGCATTTGATCAGGAACTAAAAGCACTGGGCTTCTCTCCCGACATTATTGTCGATGTGGTGGGTAAGGATTACCTAAGTAAAAACCTCAATATACTCGCTGTGGATGGGAAAATCGTTCAGTTGGCGATGCTGGGCGGGCGTTATGTTGAACAGTTAGATATGGCCAAAATGTTGGTCAAACGCGCAAGCATTGTGGCAAGTACTCTGCGTAATCGCAGTGATCGGTACAAAACGACTCTCATTAGTGGCTTTGTAGAGCACTTTGCTGAAGCTTTACAAACTGGAGACATAAAACCCGTTGTCGAACGGGTTTATGCTGTAGAAGAAATTAATGAGGCGCATGAGTACATGGCCCAAAATAAAAACATTGGTAAGCTGGTGGTCAGCTGGTAGCTGCAATTGGCTTATCCTTGTTCCGCCAAATATCCTTCATCTGGTCTCTGGTTATCATTCTCGGCGGCGTTGCGTGCCAATTGGTCGCAGCATTCGTTTTCCGGATGGCCCGAATGACCTTTTACCCAGTGCCACTGGATAGTGTGGGGCTGGCAAGCGGCATCCAGCCTTTGCCATAAATCTTTGTTTTTAACCGGTTTTTTACTGGCGGTTTTCCAGCCTTTGGCTTTCCAGCCCTTTAACCATGAGGTGATACCCTGTCTGACGTACTGACTATCCGTGGTGAGATCAACATTGCATCCTGTATTCAAGGTCTCCAGTGCCACAATGGCGGCAAGTAACTCCATACGGTTGTTGGTGGTGAGTTTGTAGCCTTTTGCTAACTCTTTGCGATTGTTTTTATAAATCAATACCGCGCCATAGCCGCCTGGCCCCGGATTACCTAAACATGAGCCATCGGTGTAGATGGCAACGTTTTTTCTTATCATTTATTTACATCTGGTCTTTTTTAGCCGGATCATAACCTGATTAGAATCCCGCTGTAAGTTGTTCCGGGAAATTTAACCTAATGCGCTTGATTTATGCTTTCATCATGGTGTTAGATCAGACAATTAAATAAGCGTTATCAATTTATGGAGTTTTGATGCGTCAGATAGTACTAGATACAGAAACCACCGGTATTGACCCGAAGCAAGGCCACAAGGTCATCGAAATCGGTTGTGTTGAGTTGGTGAATCGCCGACTCACCGGCAACCATTACCATGTGTATATCAATCCTGAACGCGTTGTCGAACAAGAAGCTATTGATGTTCACGGCATTACCAATGAGTACTTGGCGGATAAGCCGGTTTTTTCTCAGGTGGTTGATGAGTTTTTAGAATACGTACGCGGTGCGCAACTGGTTATTCACAACGCGCCTTTCGACGTTGGTTTCTTAAATCATGAGTTGTCCTTATTACCCGGCCATAGAACTACCAAGGTTGATCAAATCTGTTCTGTGCTGGATACGCTGGAGCTAGCCAGAAAGTTACATCCAGGGCAAAAGAACAACCTGGATGCATTGTGTCGTCGATATGGTATAGATAACTCTCACCGCGAGCTGCACGGCGCCTTGCTGGATTCGGAGATCTTAGCCGACGTTTATTTGATGATGACCGGCGGACAGACTCGTCTGAATTTATCCGGTAGTGACAAAGGGGAAGAAGATGACCTTAGTATTCGCAGATTGCCTGGCGAACGCAAACCATTAAAGATTGTTCGCGCTTCAGCCGATGAACTTAAACAACACGAAGAAAGACTCGATATCGTAGAGAAAGAAGGCGGGAAATGCCTCTGGAGAACAGGACTTTGAGAACAAAAATTGTTGCGCTAATTTGTTTTTGTTTATTTGCTGTGCCCATAAGTTATGGGCAGCAGAGAGCAAATGGTGCAGCAAATCAACCGAATGCGGTTGAAAACAGTCCGCTGGTGGAACTGGGCAATGACTATTACAACGGTATTAAGCTTCTGCAAAACCGGTTCCGCATCGACTATAAGGTTGATGAGATCACCATGATCTTCTTCCGCGAATTCGGCTCTACGCCCGTGGTGTTAGTGCGGCCGGACGGCAGTAAGATATTTCAGAGCATGGCGGATGATTTGGATATCGTCTGGTACGACTCCCAAACCTACGACATGATCAAGATTAAAAATCCTACACCAGGACCATGGCAGGCGGTGGGACAAATCTTGCCAGATAGTCGGGTTATGGTGGTCAGTGACATTCAATTGGAAACCAGACCCTTGGCACCAATTATCTTCTCTGGGGAAATCATCAAACAAACCGCCTTTCTGACCAACGGCGGACAGCCTATTGATTACAATGAGTTTCGGGACGTGGTGCAGCTCACCATGGAGTTTAAGAGTACCAACAATCCCAGCTATAATAACTTTGGTGCGCAGACTGAGCTGATCGCCACCTTCCAGGATGATGGTAAGGGCATGGATGAAAGACCGTTAGACGGCACCTTTACCGGCCAATTTAATCTCAGAATCGCTTCTGGTGAATGGACTCCAATATTCACTATAGTTACCCCAATGTTCACCCGCCAAAAGGTCGGAGAAAACATTCTGTTATTGGATAACCCCATTACTATCGATGTTGAGCTGGATGAAGAAGGAGAGGGCTTTCATTTACTGAAAGTGGATGCCGACCGTTCAACCGTTGATATGTCCAGTTTACTGGTAGACGGCAAAGTGCGTTTTCCCAATGGTGATGTGCAAAACTTCTCTATAACCGATATAACCGACAAGATCAGAACTCATGAGATCGTAAATTTTGAATACGGTGTATTCAGGGTCAAGCTGACGGCTTATGGAAACACGGTTGATGGTCGGGATTTTATATTGGATGTACCTGAATATACGTTTGTCTTTGAAGAGCCATTACTGGAAACCAATATTGAAGATCTGGATGCATTGCCCGAAGATGCACAATCTGCTGAAGCGCTGGCCTTACAGGAATTGGAAAAGTTAAACGCGGCACCTGTTGAGCAAGAGGGTATGCCTCGCTCACAATTAATGGCCATCGTAGTAGGTATTAATTTGTTTATCATTGTCGTAGGCGGTTTTGTGCTGTGGTTTTTCCTGGTTAGAGGTAAAAAACCGAAAGTCAGTCAAAGCACTGAGCCAGACATTGAAGATAGCAAAGCAGCAAAAACCTCATTCATAACGGTTTTAATGGATAAAATTACATCTTTGCTACCGGGTAAAAAAGATAAAGGTAATGGCAATAAGTTAAAATCACCTGATGATGCGTTAGATTCTGGCATTATTGAATTGTCCATGCCGGACTAAGAAATAGACAAAAATTGTTGCTATTTTTTTCACTGAACAGAAATAAAACTGTAATCGTTTAAATATCAGTCTGTTGAAAGAAAATATCAAATAAAGTTAAAAAAAGCTGTTGACTCGACATACCTGAACCCGTATCATCTGCGCCGCGGTTGAGACAACGGATTCGAAAAAACGAGTAAGTTGTTGAAAGTAAAAAGATTTATCAAACTTGAATAAAGTTTACTAAATCTAAATGCGGAGTGGTAGTTCAGTTGGTTAGAATACCGGCCTGTCACGCCGGGGGTCGCGGGTTCGAGTCCCGTCCACTCCGCCAATTTTACTTTTAATCTCAACTTCAAATTAAATGCGGAGTGGTAGTTCAGTTGGTTAGAATACCGGCCTGTCACGCCGGGGGTCGCGGGTTCGAGTCCCGTCCACTCCGCCACTAATTTGAAAGCACATAAGCCACCTCAGGGTGGTTTTTTTGTGTCCGGAATTCAACAACAGATTCAGTTGTAGGTTGGAATTTATTCCAACGCCTTCGTTTAATTCAACCACCGTTGTCTGACTGGCAGATTTTTGCTCCTGCAAAATCGGCATTCACTACTTCCCTGTAGCTCAAGTCAATCCTACCAATTTATTCCAACGCCTTCGTTTAATTCAACCACCGTTGTCCGGATTATTTCTTAGGGCTGAACATTCGAGCCATAATCAAACAACACGCACAGGGTTAGTATTAACACACTGAATAGTGTGAGTTTGAGAAACAAAGGAAAACAGAATCTGAACCAAAGGTGATAGGGAATACCTGCGATGCCAATAATACCCATTAAGACGGCGTTTGTAGGAATGATCATATTGGAGAATCCGTCGCCAAATTGGTAAGCCAGAATAACGATTTGTCTGTTAACGCCTATCAAATCACCAACCGGTGCTAATAGCGGAATTGTCACATAGGCTTGGCCACTCCCCGAGGGAATAAACAGGTTTAGTAGAGATTGCATCAAAAACATCGCCGCTGCGGCAATTTCAGCACTAACATCCGAAAGGGGCGACGCCATTACATAAATAAGCGTATGTAAAATCTGCCCGTCCTCCATTATCAAGGCAATGCCCCTGGCAATACCCACCAGAATTGCTGTGGTGGCCAGGTCTTTTACACCTTCAATAAAGTAATGGGAAGCCTGATCGGGCGTCAACTTGCCTATTACCGCGGAAAATATCCCCCATATCAGAAATAGTGCGCCTAGTTCGTTCAGGTACCAACCCCGCTGAGATATACCCCAGACGGCTAGTGCAATGGTTACCACCAGACCACAAAGGATTGCTTTGTGACGCAGACCTAATGGTGTGTGTTGGTTAGTGTTGCTGTCAGTAAGTGGGCACGGAAGGTTAACTGTCAGAGAGCTACCCGGATCATCAAGAACCTGCCTGGCGTAACGCCAAACATGATGAAACCCGATCATCACAAACGGAAAAAACAGAGCTAGTCTGAGTTCCAAACCCGAAAACAAGGGAACCTCGGCGATACTTTGAGCCAGCATAACCGTGAATGGATTAAATGCAGAGACACCATAACCGATGCCGTAACCTGTTACCACCATGGCCACCGCAGTCATTGCATCGAGGCGCATTGCTTTGCAAAGCCCCACCAAAATTAATACAAATGGAATGTATTCTCCGGCAGTGCCAATTGCACTTGAAATGGCTGAGAAACAGAACACAACCATAAAAATCAACATTTTGGGTTTATCCCCAAACCTCTCTATCAGGTTGCTGATCAATGAGTCAATCGCGCCGGTTGCACGCACAATGGACAACACGCCGCCAACAATAAAAACAAAAAATATCACATCCTGAGCCGAAGCTAGTGCGCGGGGTATGGCGACAAAAAAGTCCAGCGGACTCAGTGAAACACTCTGTTCTGATTTGGTATAGGTGCCAGCTACAACTGTATTCCTACCGTTTTCCAGCGTGATCGTTTCGTAACTTCCTTGCGGAACTACCCAGGTGGCCAGATACGCCAACACCATCATAGCCAGTAGTAATACCAAGGTGTGTGGCACTTTAAATTGAGATGACATCATAATTTCCTTTGAGTTTTTGTTTGCAGGTTAAGCCCCGGCTGAGGGGCTGTTAAAACAAACAGATGCATTGGTTTTTTCTGCGAAATAGCATTTTTATACGCTGCTTATTCATTAATTCTCATTTATTCCGGTGCGGAAGCTAATACATAAAATTCATTTAAATCCACGACTGATCTTTACTTTGTTTTTGATGTTAGTATATTGTATACAATATACTAACAATGACACAAAAGAGAAACAACAGGTTGGGAAATATGAAAAACATGATGATTAGCAAGCTAAGTACTGCTGTAGCAATGGCTGTCCTTGCAAACACTGGTCTTGTAAACAATTCCGCTTTTGCTCAGGAGTCTTCTTCGGAGTCAGAGGTGGAAAAAGTTGAGGTAACTGGAAGTCGTATTAAACGAAATGAGATGGAAGGTGTTAATCCTATTACTATGATCAGTTCCGAGGATATTGTTGCTCAGGGGCATGCAACCGTATTTGATGCATTAAACGCACTGAGTTTGAATACCGGTATATTTGTTGGTGAGGAGAACTCCAATAATTTTAATGCCAATGCACAGGCGTTAAACTTAAGAGGGTTTGGACCTGGTTACACATTGGTATTGATTAATGGTCGGAGAATGCCTGTGTTACCTAAACCTTCAGGGGCTGTAAGTGGGAATGTGACAAATTTGGCTATGATCCCAACAGAGGCAATCAAACGGGTAGAAGTCCTGAGCGGTGGGGCTTCTGCCATTTATGGTTCTGATGCTGTAGCAGGTGTGGTTAATATCATATTGAAAAATGATTTTGATGGTACCTTGGCAAAATACCGTTATGGCGATACAAAAGAAGGTGGTGGTGAATCACACCGTTTTAATCTGCTTCATGGGGGTAAAGTCGGGCAAGGAACTTTTGTTGCAGGGGTGGAAGTCAATAAAGCCGATCCCATTTATGGCGACGACAGAGATTGGTTTGATGAACCCACAGATAGTCCAAATACTGACCGGCATTCCTTGTCACAAGTAATGTCTTTCTGGTCTCGTTTTGATCCTAACTCGTACAATTTGATTGATATTAGTGATAGATGCGCCGAGCAAGGTTATACCTCTGATAGTGCGCCCTGGGTCATCCCCTATCGTGATGAGGTAGATCCAAAGTATTGCGGTGATAATGTTTTCGGCACATATACTGTCCGAAATCAGCGAGATCGCACATCGGCATTTGTTCGGCTGGATTATCCTATCAATGCCGATACGGATTTTAGCCTGGATTTTATAGCCACTAATTCAACCGCAAGTGCTGGATTATATCGGTACAGTTTTACATTGAATTATGATGTGGTAGAGGATGGCGCAGACATCACAGCTGGCAATGATCAATGGATCGGCAGTCGTCAGTTCTATCGCCAGTTTAGAGATTCTGAAACTGGTACGTCTAATCAAGAGTTTGATGAAACTAGCTATACTTTGATTTCAGGGATTCGGGGAATTATTTTTGATGATTTTGATTACGATGTGAATTTGACATTGTCAAAATATGACTATGAGGACAGTGTTGTCAGATTTGATGATGAAACTATGATAAGCCTACTGCTTGGTGAGAAAGGCGTTGACTGGGATCAACCCTGGGAAGGTAGTCGATGGGTGGTGACTAACAGAAGCAATCTGGATGAACGGTTTTTACCTACCGGGCTGGATATTTTAGGGACGTTGACGCCTGATATGTTTGCCAGCGCTTTGCATACCTCAACCGGGAAAGGGGATTCTCATACTTACAATTTGTCAGCATCATTGTCTGGTGAAATTCTGGCTTTACCGGCAGGCCCTGTTCAGTTTGCGTCGGTATTTGAATTCATTAATGAAGGCTATGAATTTATTACAGATGCGCCAACAGTGAACGGTGAGATTTGGGGATGGAGTGGTATCGTCGGTGAAGGCGAAAGAAATCGTTTTGCACTGGGAATGGAATTATTGGTGCCCTTGTTGTCACAAGATTCTGCCGTTGGTTCATTGGAAGCAACGGTTGCAGCCAGGTACGATAAATACAATGACAAGTCTTCCGTGGATGGTGCCTCTACCTATCAGTTAGGGCTTAGCTGGCGTCCAGTTGATAGCGTCTTGATCAGAACTCAAGGGGCTACCTCTTTCCGAGCACCAGATATGCATTTGCTCTATGCGCAACCCAGTTCATCCTTTAATTCAGGGGTAGACTATTTACGCTGTGTAACTGAAGAAGGTATACAGCCTGGCGAAAGTTGGGCCGGTTGCTCAGATAACTATGGAACAGGCTCTATAAGACAACAAACCGAAGGCGATATTTCCCTTAAAGAAGAAACCGGATTTAGTTTTAACTTTGGTGTAGTGGCAGACATTACTGAAAATTGGGACTTCTCTGTAGACTATTACAAAATTCGTCTTGAAGACCAGGTGGGATTAGTTGGAGTAAGCACCGTATTGCGCTACGAAGCAGAATGCTTGTTAGGGTTTTCACAATATGCCGGCGTTGAAGTAGATCAAGATTCTGCACGCTGTCAGGAAATGTTGACCAGGGTGACTCGAAACGGCCGTTCAAGTGGTGACATTGACTCTGTATCAAGCATCTTCAATAAACCCTTTAACACTGGCTTGAGAGAGCAATCAGGTATGGATATTTCTACCCGGTATAATTGGAAGAATACTGAATTTGGCAGCTTTTACGCAGATTTAAAATATACCCATATTTTTGAAACTCTAGAAAAGTTTTTACCTGAAGATGATATTGAAGATGTTCGTGATTATGCCTGGAACAATGAGTTTCGTACCCGTACTAATTTGTCTTTGGGTTGGTATAACGATAATGCCTGGCTAAGTGTTTTTATCAATCGAATGGGGTCATCACCTGTTCAATACGCCGACGAACCAGAGCGATATTCTGCCTGGACCAGAGTAAATCTAAGTGGGGGGTATCAGTTAAATGATGCCGTAAATGTATCCTTGACTATTAATAACTTGTTTAATAAACGACCTCATCAGCATATATCACAAGAGTATTGGCCATTTGCTGAAATTTCCAAATACAACCCGGTAGGAACAGAGTACTACCTTACTGCATCCTATAAATTTTAGTCTTTTCACCTAGTGAAACCTTTGATGGCGCTTCTCTGGAGCGCCATTGTTTAAGGAATCTCCATATGAGTATAAATATAAAACTACTTTCTATCGTTCTGGTCATCTTCACGCTGGGTTGTGTCAGCAATCAGGGTGGTTTGAGCGACTCTGCAATGAATGATGGGCCAAACATACTGGCCAGATATCAGAACGCCGAAAAGCTTTTGCCCGATAATTTACGCCATCTGGTGGACAACCTCTATGTCACACCGAACTGGTTGCCAGATGGAGGCTTCTGGTACCGTCTCGATAACAATGGAACCGTTGAATACAGGCGTTATCATCCGCAGCAGGGTGTTTCTGAACTGTTTGACTTTGATTTGTTAAAAAGTGCTGTGGGTGAGGCTGGTGACACGCTGAACATTAATGATATCCAGGTTATCGATTTTGAGACATCTGAGCTGACATTGAGGCTGTCTGAAGAACAGTGGTTGTGCATTTTAGATACTCAATATCGCTGCGAAAAAACGCAAGGTGAGTCATCGGAAAATGCCCCTTTAACCTCGCCAGATCAGCAGTGGCAGATGCTGGTTAAAGATTACAACCTGGTGTTGCGCAACCTAGTTACTGGAGAAGAAAGCCCATTGACAACCGACGGCACTGAAAATAATGCGTACGCCACGGAAAGTGCCAATCCTAAGGTTTATTTCAACTCGGTGCCTGGGACTGTTGAACCCCGTAAAGTTGGTTACTGGTCTGCTGATAGTCGCTACTTTGTGACCTTTCAGATGGATCTGCGCAAGGTTGGAAAGCTGCATTTAACACAATCGGTCACAGATGAAGATCAGAGACCCAGACTGTATTCATACCATTATCCAATGGCTGGAGATGAGCACCTGATAGAAGCTCAGGTTGTCATGGTGGATGTTGCGGCTAAAAAAGTAGTGCGGGTACCTGGTGAACCTTTATTGCAAACTTACTATGGCACGCCTTTGTGGGGACAGTTTTCAGCGAATAACAAATACTATTTTTTGCACCGCGAGCGTGGTTATCATGTCTATCGTTTAAAAGAGTATGATCCTGCCACGGGTCAGTTGCGTGTCATTCTGACCGAAAAAAACGAGAAATTTATTGATCCCTGGATACAGGATTTTCGAATCTTAGCGGAACAAGATTTGTTATTGTGGACCTCAGAAAGAGGAGGAATACAACAGCTATTTCGCTATCAACTCTCCAGCGGTAAATTATTAAATGCAATAACGCCTGACACCATGTTTATGCGAGTCATCAGAGCTATTGATACTGACAATGAGGTTTTGTATTTTGAAGGCTCAGGTGCGCAACCTGGTGATAGTTATTATCGCTATTTGTATCGCGTGCAAATGGATGGCACTGGACTGACTTTATTGACACCCGAAATCCAGATGCACGATACGCGGATTGCTCCGGATTTTAGAACTTTTCTGGATAGCACTAGTACAGTTCAACAACCCACAAAACATCTGATCCGCAGTACTGTGGACGGAACTGTTTTGGCGACAATTCATGAGACAGATAATAGTGCTTTGCTGGCCGCCGGTTATCGTGAACCTGAGCCTTTTACGGTACTAGCAGAAGACGGAAAAACGCCCTTGCATGGTATTCTGTATTTTCCTTCCGACTTTGATGCGAATAAGTCATATCCTGTACTTGACGATATCTACACCGGGCCGCACGGGTATTTTACCCCGAAAACTTATGATGGCCCCTTGTATTCCCACGCTAACGCATTGGCGGAGCTGGGTTTTATCGTACTAAAAATGGATGGCAGAGGCACTGCAAAGCGCAACCGTAAATTTCATGAATATAGCTATGACAATCTTGCGGGTGGGGCTGACGATCATGTCTGGGTTCTAAAGCAATTAGCTAAAGAAAGGCCTTACATGGACATTGAGCGTGTTGGTATTTTTGGCTTTTCCGCTGGAGGATACGATACCGTACAAGCCATGTATAAATACCCGGACGTGTTTAAGGCGGGAGTCGCTGCTTCAGGAAATCACGATTTTAGAGCGGATAAAGCCGGCTGGAATGAAACCTGGATGGGTTATCCCGTTGAAGCCCACTGGGATCAGCAGTCAAACCTCACTGATGTCGAACGCCTGCAAGGTAAGTTGTTGCTGGCTCATGGTGAACTGGATGAAAATGTGCACCCAGCGGCGACTTTGCAATTGGTAGATAAGCTCATTAAGGCCAATAAAGATTTTGATTTATTATTGTACCCAAACATGGGGCATGTGCTGCATTATCATCCGCATTTTGTCAGAACACGTTGGGACTTCTTTGTAGAGCATTTACTGGCAGAAGAAGTCCCTCAAAGCTACCAGATAACATCAATGGAAATTCCAGAATTAGCAAAATAAATTAGAGCGTGTTGACCTTTGCAAAATTGTACCGCAAAGATCAACACGCTCTAGTTAACTTCGGTGTTGCCGGTTGTGCAACACCGTCAATAAAACAGAGGTTTTTAGTGGTAAAAGATAATGCATTGCCTGAGGGCTTAGCGATTACGCGCAACGAATATCAACAACGACTGGATGATTTACGCAGAAATATGCAATCTGCAGAGCTGGAGGCTTTAATTCTGGTGGCCGGTAGCAATATGCGCTACTTCACCGGGCTTAGCTGGTCACTGACTGAGAGGATGGTGGGAGCGATAGTGACGGGTGAAGAGCTGATATTCATTTGTCCAAAATTTGAAGAGTCAGCCTTGCGTCCGGCATTAAAAGTAGAGGGAGATTGGGCTTTTTGGGAGGAGCATGAAAGTCCTTCAGAACGGGTGGCAATGCTACTTAAAAAACGCAAATTGACTCGGGTAGCCGTGGATCCAAAATCGCCATTGTGGTTATTTGAAAATTTGCAAAAACAGTTAACTGATATGAGTATTTTCTCGGCTGTTGAATTAATCGGCCAGCAACGTGCAATAAAGTCGCAACAAGAGTTGGCACTCATTACACATGCTATGCAAACCACGCTCAGAGTACATCAATTAACCTACGATTATTTACGTCCAGGCTTAAAAGCCAGTGAGATTATTCGCTTTATCAATGAAGCCCATCACCAATCTGGGGCGGATAATGGCAGTTATTTCTGTGCGGTGCAGTTCAATGACGGCACGTCACACCCTCATGGGGTACCCGGCGATCCGACATTAATGGAAAATACCCTGGTACTCATTGATACCGGTTGTCAGATGGATGGATATCATTCAGATATTACCCGAACCTACGCGTTTGGTGAGGTGTCAGAAAAAATTGCAACATTATGGCGTGTGGAAAAGCAGGCGCAATTGGCTGCATTTGACGCAGCGAAACCCGGTCGCAGTTGTGAGTCAGTCGATTTTGCCGCACGTCAGGTGTTAATTGAGCATGGTTTGGGGCCGGAATATCAGTTGCCAGGCCTACCACATCGCACAGGTCATGGCATTGGACTGGAAATTCACGAAGGTCCTTATTTGGTTAAGGGTGATAAAACAGCATTACAAGCAGGGATGTGTTTTTCGAATGAACCTATGATTGTGGTACCCGGTGAGTTTGGTATTCGATTGGAGGACCATTTTTACATCACCGAATCCGGAGCTACCTGGTTTACCGAACCACAGAAGTCTTTATACAGTCCTTTTTAACGCAGTATACAATAAAGAGGGGAAGCCCCTCTTTATTAATTTTCGCTTTCGGCTTCCATTTTCATCAGGAAGGCCTTGATATCGTCTTTGGCACCCAAAATGTGCTTTTTCAGCGCTTCACAGGCTTGTTCTGTTTTTTTGTTGCGGGTCAGCTCCAGTAATTCGCGGTGTTCTTCGGGAGCCGTTTCTATACCTCCGGCCAGCAAGATATGCATGCGCACATAACGACTGCAGCTTTGATTCAGTGTGGCGACAATTTCAGCGGTTTGCGGTCTGTTTGCCCGGCAATAAAGCTTGTTGTGAAAAAGCACGTTGAGCTCACCGGTTGCTTGCATCGTATCACCGGCCGTCATGGCGGATTCCATTTTGACAAGGTGGGCTTCGGCTTCTACAAAATCTTTTTCGGTCAGGTGCGCAATAGAATGCTTTAACAGTTCAGCTTCCAGTAGTGCACGCAGCTCAAATACTTCACAGACTTTATCGGATGATATTTCGGATACCGTCGCGCCTTTGTGAGCCTCAAAATTGACAAGTCCTTCCGCCTCAAGCTGCAACAAGGCTTCACGTATGGGGATTCGACTGACGTTGAGTTCTTCTGCTAATGCGGCCTGGCGTAAAGGTTCGCCAGCTTTGATGTCTCCGCACAGGATTTTCTCTCTGATAGCTTCAGCTACCAATTGCGTGCGTGTTTTATGTACTATCTGCATAAAAAACGGTTGATTGTCCATGTCATTGTATTTTGTATACAGCTTACCAGTTGTAGAAAATTATCCAACGATTTTATTAGCACGCTTCTGGCTGGATTTAATTTAGAGCAGCCATCTTTAATACGCGCTACACCTCATTGGATAATTTTTCACTCAGGTCAGATAATTGGTTCATTCTGCAAGCACAATGGGCGTAAAAAGCGCTGCATTGCCTTGAGTCCAACTGATGTCGATCTGATATCGGAGCTGGCCGGGTAGGGACCACCATGATTCATGGAGTCACAAATCTCAACGCCGGTGGGCATCTGATTGAAGATCAATCGTCCCGTTTTGTAGCTTAGTGCCTCAATCAGCGCTGGATTTGCGGAAACGTCCTCATTGGAGCCGTGAATGCAAGCCGTTAATTGCCCGTCCAGAACGGCAACGATATTGTGCAGGTCTTCGATACTTGAATAGGTCACCAACAAAGCACAGGGGCCAAAAATTTCTTTTCTTAGCTGCGCATTGTCAATGTATTGTTGTGCAATGGTAATAAAAAGCGTTGGGTTGGCATGGTATTCCTCTTGTTGGTTACCCTCGCCGAGTTTTTGCAGGTTGTTGTTCAGCGACAGGGTGCTTAACGACGCGTTATAGCTTTTTAAAATCCCTGGAGTCAGCAATACTTCTGAGTTCTGTTGGCGAATTACATGTTCGCTGGCTTCGATAAAATCCGCGGCTGATTCTGGCACCAGCCATACACCCGGACTGGTGCAAAACTGTCCGTGGCCCATCATTAGTGATTGGCACAATTGCTCTGCCAGCGCGCTGCCATTGTTGTGAGCAAAGTCAGGCAAAATAAACTGAGGATTAGTGCTGCCCAGCTCTCCGTAAAATGGGATGGGAACATGTCGTTGATTAATACTTTGTCGTAGTAAATCACCCACTTGCTGTGATCCGGTAAAGCCCACTGCTTTTATTTTCGGGTGTTTTACCAACATATGGGAGAGCTCGGGGTCAGCACTGTGTAATTGGGAAAATACTCCACTTGGCATACCCGTACGTTTAATGGCTCTTTCAATGGCGGAGGCCATCAGTTCACAGGTGCCTGGGTGAGCTGGGTGGGCTTTCACGATCACCGGACAGCCCGCTGCGAGCGCAGAAGCAGTATCGCCTCCCAGTGATGAAAAAGCATAGGGAAAATTGGAAGCCCCAAACACAGCCACTGGACCTAAGGGGATATGGGTTAAACGGGTGGCTGGTTTTGGTAATGGCTGTCGACTGCTATCACCTGCCTCAATGATATCCCGTTCTGTCGGGGTTAATAGTTCTTGCGCAAAATAGCGCAGTTGATTGACTACCCTGAGACGCTCTCCGGCCAATCGCTGTTGGCTATAACCTGTTTCTTTTTGTGTTACCGACACCAGTTCTTCGCCCAGTGATAAAATTTCATCAGCAATTGCATGTAAGAATGTGGCTTTATCTTCTGCGTTAGTCTTTCTGTATTGAATAAAAGCCTTATCTGCGGCTTCTATTGCTGCATTTAACTGTTTTTCATCAGCGTTGTAAAACTGCTGCTCAGCGTAACAATTTTCTGCCGGGTACCAGGCTTTAAAGCTCTTGTCTTGGGGGCTACCGACCCATTGTCCGGCAACCAAGTTTTTACCAGTAAATGGCATAATGATTCTCCTAAATTACCTGAAATCCATGGGCGTAAGGGTCACTGTCATCGATAGTGATACAGTTGTTCCCGAAGACTTTAGCCCAGCCTTTAATGCTGGGTAAAATGGCCGCTTGCCCATTGACCTCAGTAGTGTTCTCTATGCATCCAATAAACTGGCTGCCTATAAAACTTTCATGAATAAATTCCTCACCAATATTTAGCTGACCTTTAGCAAACAGTTGCGCCATGCGGGCACTGGTGCCGGTTCCACAAGGGGAGCGGTCTATAGCTTTGTCACCATAAAAAACAGCGTTGGCTGCTGATGAATTGGTGTTTCTGGCTGCGCCTGTCCAGAGCAAATGTGAAGCCCCTTTTACAGAAGGATCTAGTGGGTGGCTGCAATCCACCTGTTGATTGACTATGTCTCTGATGATCGGGCTGTACCGCAAAACCTGAGCTGCCGACCACTTATCAACACCGGGGAAGTTTTGTTGAGGCTCCACGATGATGTAATAATTTCCACCATAGGCAATATCCACGGATAAATAACCCAATTCAGGAATTTCTATATGCAGGTTTTGATGCGCTAAAAATGAGGCGACATTGTATAATTTTACCCATTCTACTTTGCCGTTGTTCATGGCGTAGTTGATTTTAATTTTACCTGCCGGCACATCAATGGAGAGCTTTCCCGATTCTTTTGGAAGTAGTAAACCTGACTCCAATGCCGCCGTGACAGCGCCGATCGTGCCATGCCCACACATTGGTAAACATCCAGATGTCTCAATAAACAGAATTGCGGCGTCTGCATCCGCTGAGCAGGGCGGATACAGGAAGGCACCGGACATCATGTCGTGACCTCTTGGTTCAAACATTAACCCGGTGCGGATCCAGTCATATTCTGCGATAAAATGCTGTCGTTTTTCGCTCATACTGTTCCCTTTTAAATAGGGATGACCGCTGGCAACCAGGCGAACCGGGTTACCGCAGGTATGAGCATCAATGCAAAAGAAGGTTCCCTTGCGCATCATCAGCTCCTAAAAGTATTTTGCCAGGTCAATGCGCTGCTCAATGGCTTGCTGATATAACTTTTCAACATAGCGTTTTTCGTCTTCTGGCAGGGGAAGTCTGGGTGCTCTGACATTTTCACTACCACGGCCAGCCAGTTGCTCTGCATATTTAATGCACTGAACCAGAGTGGGGATAGTGTCGAGTCTTAATAGTGGTAAAAACCAGCGCCAAATTTCTCTCGCTTCGGCGTATCGCCCCTGCTTAGCCAGTTCAAATATGGCCACAGATTCTCTTGGAAACACATTGGTCAGGCCAGATATCCATCCTGTTGCACCTAACATCAAACTTTCCAGCGCAATATCATCAACTCCTCCAAAAACGGTAAAACGCTCACCAAAGGCATTAAACAGTTCAGTTATTCGGCGCGTATCTTCGGTGGCTTCTTTAACTGCCACGATATTGTGTTCATCCACCAGAGATTTCATGCCTTCAATGGACAGATCAACGCCATAAGTGATGGGGTTGTTATATACCATGATAGGCAACTGAGTGTTGCGAGCGATTTGCTGATAGTGGTAGATGGCCTCTCGCTCGGTAGAGCGATATACCATTCCGGGTAGAGTCATAACTCCATCAATCCCTATCTTTTCGGCATTCTGGCAATATTCGATCGCAAATTGAGTGGTGGTTTCAGCCACCCCTGAGAGTAAAGGCACTCGACCGCTTACCACTTCCAAAGCGGCTTGTAGCATTTTCAGTTTTTCATCTGCTCGAAGCGAACAGTTCTCACCCACAGTGCCATTGACTATGATGCCGTGCACGCCTTCGTTTATCAGGTTGTCTAGCATCTGTTGAGTGGTTTCATAGTTGATGGAACCGTCATCATTAAATTGTGTCGTTACTGCCGGGTAAACACCCTGCCAATCTATTGTCATTTGCTTTTCCTCATCGCAATTCATCTGTGAAGATTGCATCTTAATGCATATTGTATACAATATGCAAGAAACTTTGAGAGTCAAAATTATGAAGCAGCTAAATCAAGAAAATAATGACAGTGAAATTGCCGTGATAGGGGCGGGAATTGTTGGCATCTGTTGTGCCCTCAATTTGCAAAAACAGGGATATCGGGTTTACCTGATTGATCGAAAGGGCGTCGCGCAAGGATGCTCGAAAGGTAATGCCGGTCACTTTGCTACAGAACAAGTGTTTCCGCTTGCTGAATTTGGGTTACTGGCACAGTTGCCAGCAATGCTATTCAAAAAAGAGGGTGCGGTGAGTATTCGTCCGACTTATTTACCGAAAATCCTGCCCTGGTTTGTCAGGTTTTTGTTGAACATGCGAACGCGGCGTTTTAAGCAAAATACTGATGCCTTAAAATCGTTGAACAGCTTGTCTATTAACGCCTATGAAGTCTTGTTGTCTGAAATGGGGTTGTCACATTTTCTGCTTAAATCCGGAAGTTTACTTACGTTTGAATCCACGCCACTTAAAAAAGTAGATCAGCTAAGACAACTCTATGCTGAACAGGGCATAGGGGTGCGGCTGGTAATGAAAAGTGATTTAAAAGCGCTAGAGCCAGGATTAGCGGATGATGTTAATTACGCGCTATTATTTACCGATGTAGCCCATACTTTTGACCCGGAGCAACTGGCAATTGCATTATTTGATTGTTTTATTTCCAGGGGCGGACGGTTTCTCAAGGATGATGTTATATCGGTAAAACAATCGCAACATTCAACTCAGGTTTATACCGCAACAGGTAAATATGACTTTAGCAAAACGGTTATCGCCGCTGGGGCCTGGTCTAAGCGCTTGATTAAAGGTTTGGGATATCAATTACCACTAGATACCGAGAGGGGCTATCACGTGATGTTGCAAAATCCTGCTCAACTTTCACGTCCCGTCGCATCTTATGAGCGCAAAATGATTATGACACCTATGAGCAAAGGAATTAGAGTGGCTGGTACCGTAGAGTTTGCGGGTTTAGATGCATCGTTAACTAAAAGCAGAGGTCCCATGCTGGAAAGTCACGCCAGACAACTGCTACAACCCACAGTACAAAGCACTACAACAAAAAACGAAGTTTGGATGGGTATGAGGCCTTCGCTACCGGACTCTTTACCTGTGATTGGTGCTGCTCCGAATCACAACGCTATTTTCTTTGCGTTTGGGCACCAGCATTTAGGTCTTACTCAGGCTGCGATCACTGGAAATATCATAGCAAGCCTGGTTAATGGCGAAGAGCCTGTGATTGATATTTCTCCGTTTTGTATAAGTCGATTTAATTAGAGCCTATACTCCTTTACTAATGTATAAATTATATCCGGGTTTTTAAGGTCCTACAGAATATAAATAATAAGAGAGTCTGTTATGAAGTTTGCGCATAAAATTGTTGCAGCATCAGCGTTAATTTTGCTGTTGTCTTTGACACTACTTTCCGTTAACCAATATTTCTCCATGAAGAATAAAATGGAGAACATTATTGGCAATAGCGTTGATGAAATCTTACAGGGAATTAGCACTACGGTGGAATCAGAAATGTCTGGTAAAGCCAGCCTCGCTAGTTACACCAGTAGTTTGGTAGAGGCCAATTTTGATTTACAGCAGGCCCTCTCAGTCATAAACCAGCCTGTACTTAATGATAACTTTATCTTGATCGGGTTCGGTCATGAAGCGACAGGTCAATATGTGGCCAGTGACCCCAGTTGGGACCCAGGTAGTTCTTGGGACCCTCGTAAACGCCCCTGGTATGTTGATGCAAAAACTGCCGGGAAATTGATTATTACAGACCCTTATGCGGATGCTGTGACTAAAGAAATTCTGGTATCAATTGGCACACCGGTAAATCAGTTAGGGCGCTTTGCCGGGGCGATATTCTTTGATGTGAGTTTGGCTGGATTAGCTGAAATGATAAATAAAGTGAACCTGTTAAACGCAGGGTATGCTTTCATGGTTACAAAAGAGGGCACCATCATTTCTCATCCTCAGGCCAATCTCAATGGCAAGCCGATGTCACAATTTTTGTCGGGCGTCAGGGTTAATTCTAAGGTACAAACCACAGAACTCAACGGTGAGAAAACTTTGATTTCTTTTAAGAAGGTTAATGGTCTTGATTGGTATGTGGGCGT
The DNA here is from genome assembly GCF_056158425.1 of Planctobacterium sp. AWH2_060. Classification (NCBI taxonomy): domain Bacteria; kingdom Pseudomonadati; phylum Pseudomonadota; class Gammaproteobacteria; order Alteromonadales; family Alteromonadaceae; genus Planctobacterium; species Planctobacterium sp. AWH2_060. The sequence goes on from NZ_JBSWTG010000001.1 coordinate 507,234, forward strand.
TGCGTTAAATCACGATAAAGCATTCGAAGCATCTGAGAGTTTAAAAAATGAAGCGTTATTGTACTCCCTGATCTTTATTGGGATTGGCATTTCGGTACTGCTGTTCTTAATAAAATTGTTGATGCGGCCACTTGAACAAATTAATGACGCTATGGATGAGGTTGCTTCTGGGCGTGCCGATTTAACAGTGCGTTTGGATACCAATTCAGACCCGGAATTTGCACAGTTAGCTGAAAACTTTAATCGTTTTACCAGCATGTTGCAGTTATTGGTAAAAGATATCCAGGAAAAAGGACATGAACTGCTGAGTGAGATAAACAATACCGCAAACAGTGCTTCCCAAACAAACAATGCCATTAAGCAACAATTGAATGAACTCAGTGCGCTAGCCACCTGTACTAATGAGATGGAAGCGACTGCTAATCAAATGGCTACCACTGCAAAAGAGGCGTCTACTGCCGTTGAGCAGGCTGATAGTGCGGCAATTGAAGGTGGAAAAGTGATAGAAGGAACAACTGCCTCTGTTACCCGCTTGTCACAGCAAATCGACAGCACTGTACAAGTGATCACTGATCTGGAAGTCGCCAGTTCAGGAATAGAGAAAATACTAAGTGTAATCAATGGGATAGCAGAGCAAACTAATTTACTGGCTTTAAATGCTGCGATTGAGGCAGCCAGAGCCGGTGAGTCGGGCAGGGGGTTTGCAGTGGTTGCCGACGAAGTGCGCACGTTGGCCCAGAGGACACAAGAAGCGACCACGGAAATACGAGGGATGATTGAACAATTGCAATCAGGAACCCGTTTAGCGGTTTCTGAAATGCAACAAAGTAAGATCATTGCTGATAATACTGTCGGCGCTGCGCAGCAAACTAACACAGCCCTGGAAGACATTCGAACGGCGATAAAAGTGTTGCTAGACCTGAATATTGCCATTGCGCAATCTGCACAGGAACAGGTAGTTGTAGTGGAGGAGGTGAATCGCAATACTGTGAATCTGAAAGATATTTCACATCAAATTTCGGAACAAACCGGAAAGGTGAATCAAACCATCAATATACAATTACAAAACGTGCAGCATCAGGAAGAACGACTTAATCAATTTGCAGTTTAAGCGTATCGCTATTGCTCGTGGAAATGATATGGTGAAGTCTCCGGAATTTTACAAAGGAACAATGAAATGAAAAAACTGGTGTTTTTATTGACTATCGCAATGACATTAAGCGCCTGTTCAAAGATGAACAAGGAAAATTACGATCAGCTTAAGTTGGGCATGAGCCAGCAAGAGGTGAAAGCGATCATCGGTTCGCCAGACAATTGTTCTGAAACTCTCGGGACGACATCGTGTATCTGGGGCAGTGAGGATGGCAAACACATCAAAATCATTTTCCTGGGCGATAATGCCACAACCTTTAGCAACAACGGCTTAAAATAATCTCCAAGGAGTTTTACGATGAGAATTGCATTGTTTCTGGCTTGCTTTTGTCTAATATTTTCTTCAACTGGCTTTGCCCAAAATATCCTGAGAGTCTCAGGTCATGGCACCGTAATGACCGCGCCTGATGGCCTGCAATTTGACGTGATTATGCGTGAAAAAGGCCCCTTAGTGAGTAAGCTTTTTGCTTCTGTTTCGCAAAAAACGGAACAGGTGCAAAGTCTCTTAATCAACCAGGGCGTTGAAAAACAGCACATCCAAAGTATGCAGATCTTTGTTTCCCCGTGGATTGAATATGAAAACCAAAACAGGGAACAAAAAGGCTTTGAATTAACGCGTATCATTAAAGTAAATATCAAAGAAACTGAAGCATTAAGTTTGATTTTTGACCATGTTTTTCGCATCGCAAATGTTGAAATTAACAACATTCAAATGCTGGTCAGTAACGAACAACAACACTATGAAACCGCGTTGCTGAATGCCATAGCTGATGCCCAGGAAAAAGCTAAACAAATGGCTGGTAAGTTAGGGGTATCTTTGGGGGAAGTTGTAGGCGTATCAGAGATCTCTGCTAACCTGCCAGTGCATGAATCCGCAGGTATGATGCGTGTTGCTGCAAAGGATAGCTTTATGCCGGGCGAAACTGGAATCAGCGCGATAGTGGAAGTGCAATTCGCTATTAATTAGTGCCAGTTGATATATCTATATAATTAAGCAAACCTTGATCTTTGCTTAATTTCCCCAATATCGCTTTTCCCGAAAAAACAAATGCGTAATACAGCCCCTTTTTCTGTTTTACGCATACGAATGTAATTTGAAATCTGTTTTAAATTAATGCAAAACAAATTAAATTAACATTCTATTGAAATTGCAGGAAAGAATTATGGCAAAAACGAAAGAGCAGTTATATGAAGAGTTAGCACAAGAAGTAGAAGCCATTGTGGCTGGTGAGACTGATATGATAGCTAACCTTGCCAACGTTGCCTCTCTTGTCTGGAACAAGCTGCCATCAGTTAACTGGGCTGGCTTTTATTTGTTAAAAGGTGAAGAGCTGGTGTTAGGCCCGTTTATGGGCAAACCAGCTTGCGTGCGTATCCCTGTAGGCCGCGGTGTCTGCGGTGCGGCGGCTAAAACTAAATTTTCACAAGTGGTGGAAGATGTCCATGAGTTTGAAGGCCACATTGCCTGTGACTATGCCTCTAACTCTGAAATTGTATTGCCCATCCTGGTAAAAGGTGAGTTAATTGGCGTTTTAGATTTGGACAGCCCAGAAAAAGCGCGTTTTAACAAGGTTGACCTGGCTGGCTTACAAAAAGTAGTCAAAATTGTTGAGGCAACACTCGCTTGAAGGAATTTTTTGATATTCACGTAGTTCTGGCTACGGCAGAAGACATGGATGTCTTTGATGAAGAGCAGGCCGAAGAGGCTGCAGAACAGCTAAATACCATATTGCACCTGTTGTATGACAAGGCGGATGAGGATATTTCCGTTACACAATTGGAAAATATGGTGCAACACGTGTGGGAAAATTGGCGCGAAGATGCCGATTTATTATCAATTGATGCCCAGGATTTAAGTGATTGGGTTGACCAATTGCTGGCAACTTGGGATGATGCGCACATCTGAACAATCATTAACACAAGACAATTTCCATTAATGGATACTTCCGAAAAATTTTCTGACTCAAAACAAGTCATCCAATTCCTGACCGAAACATTTCCAGCGTGCTTTACCAGTGAAGGTGATGCTAAACCGCTAAAGATCGGTATTTTCCAAGATCTTGCTGAGGCTCTAAAAGACGAGCCACGGGTAAGTAAAACCTTATTGCGTTCTTCATTGCGCCATTACACAAATAGCTGGCGTTATTTGTACTCCATCAAAGAAGGTGTTGACCGAGTCAGCCTGGATGGCAGTGCCGATGCCAAAGTTGAAAAGGACCATGAAGAGCACGCGCAACTGCAACTTAAAGAAAGTAAACAGAAAGTTGCAGAGCGCAAAAAGTCCGAAGCCAAGGCTCGGCAACAAGACGGTGTAAAGAAAAATTACAAAATTAAGTCAAAAGCTAATGGAAAGTCTGCACCAGATAGCGCTAAGCTTAAGGAACGCAAAGCGCCAGCTAATCGACCTAAACCTGAGAAGTTAACCGAATCAGATTTAGTCGCTGGTACAAAAGTGTCCGTGAAGGTCGGAAAATCCCCTATGCCTGCGACTATAGTTGAAGTTGGCAAAGATGGCATTCAGGTTATACTTGATTCAGGGATGCAGATAAAAGTCCAGCAAGATAACCTGCGACTTGTAGCCAAAAAAAGGTAGTTGTATGAAAAAAGTAGTTCGTGTAACAGTTCTGTCAGCATTGCTGACATCGATGATTTGCGGAAGCGCATTTGCTTCTGAAAATACCCCAGAGGCGTTGCCGGAGTTGAACCCTGAAGGTCAACACAAGGTAGCCGCTAAACGCATATCTGATCTGTTTACGCGAGCTCACTATAAAGAAATACAACTTAACGACAATACCTCTGAAATGATCTTTGATCGCTATTTGCGCTCTCTGGACGCCAACAAATCGGTATTTCTGGCGTCTGATATCGAGCAGATGCGCAAGTTTAAAGATGACTTTGATGAGGCTTTGTCAAAAGGCGACATGTCTGTTGCCTATAAAATGTATGAAAAGAATTTAGAAAAGCGACTGGAGAGATTCCAGTTTGCATTGACGCTTCTGGAGAAACCTTTCGATTTTGAAAAGGAAGGTGATAAGTATTATTACGACAGGGAAGAAGCGCAATGGCCCGCAAACAAAGCTGAATTAGATGAAATCTGGCGTCAGCGCATTAAATACGACGCGCTTAATCTGAAACTGGCGGGCAAAAATCAGGAAGAAATTAAAGACCTGCTGGAAAAGCGCTATAACCGTGCCATCAAACGTTTACATCAGACCAAGAGTGAAGATGTATTCCAGACGGTAATGAACGCTTTCGCTCGCAGTATCGAAGCCCACACCAGTTATTTATCCCCGCGCAATGCCGAACGCTTCCAGATGGAAATGAACCTGTCTTTTGAAGGCATAGGGGCAGTGTTACAACTGGAAGACGATTTTACTGTTATTCGCAGCATCGTACCTGGTGGTCCGGCCGATTTATCTAAGAAAATTAAGCCTGAAGATAAGATTGTGGGTGTGGCCCAGGAAGATGAAGAGTTTATTGATGTCATTGGCTGGCGTCTGGATGAAGTGGTTGAGCTGATCAAAGGTCCGAAGGGTACCGAAGTGCGTCTACAGGTTGTTAAGGCCACTGGTGATGTGGCGGCTCCTGAGGTGGTGTCTATTGTACGCGATAAAATAAAGCTGGAAGACCGCGCCGCCCAATCAAAAGTCTATGTCCCCGAAAGTGGTGCCCACAAAGGGAAAAAAGTAGGGGTTATCACCATTCCTTCTTTTTACAACAATCTACATCAGGACGTCAGAAATGAACTGGCTTCACTGGAAAAAGAAAACGTTGAAGCGGTTATTGTTGATTTACGCGGCAATGGCGGTGGTTCACTCACTGAAGCTACTCTGGTTTCCGGATTGTTTATTGATGAAGGGCCGGTAGTACAGGTGCGTTACAGCACGGGTAAAATCAGCGTTAACAGTGATACCGACGGGGTAACCTATTACGACGGCCCATTAACCGTTATGGTGGACAGATACAGTGCGTCTGCTTCTGAAATTTTCGCGGCAGCGATGCAGGACTATGGACGTGCTTTGATAGTCGGTGAGCAAACATTTGGTAAAGGTACGGTACAGCAACATCGTGGACTGGGTCGAATCTATGATTTTTATGACAATCCATTAGGTAGTGTGCAATTTACCATTGCAAAGTTTTACCGCATTAATGGCGGCAGCACCCAGCACAAGGGCGTCGTGCCGGATATTCTGTTCCCATCGCCAATTGAGGCGGCAGAGTGGGGAGAAAGCCAGGAAGATAATGCTTTACCCTGGGATAGTATCTCACGAGCTAATTACACTACTTTTGGTGAGACCAGCACAGCAGTCACTCAGGTGAACACTAAATATCAGCAACGTATAGCGAACGATCCAGAATTTGCTTATATCTTCACTGATATCGAGCGATATAAAGAAAATAAAGACAAAAACTATATTAGTATCGTTGAGTCTGAGCGCAAAAAAGAAAAAGAAGAACTGGAAGCGCAGCAGTTACAAAGAGTCAACGAAAGACTGGTAAGAATGGGTAAGGAGAAAATCACTTCTCTGGAAGATGTGCCCGAAGATTTGGAAGAGTTAGATCCATTTCTTGATGAGGCGGTAAATATTACTCTCGACGTGGTTAACACTGGCAAGTATGCCATTAACCGTTGATCTCCATTTAATTCTTTAAAAAGGGCTTTCAGGCCCTTTTTTATTGGTTGCAAAAAATTCCGTACGCGGTGAAGATTGCAGATTGATTAAAAAAATAACAACATAACAACAAGGAATTTACATGAACAACAGAGGCGAGTTTTCAACGAGAATAGGTTTTATTCTTGCCGCTGCGGGCTCAGCTGTGGGTCTGGGAAACATCTGGGGCTTCCCTACACAAGTTGCCAGTAATGGCGGCGCCGCATTTGTTTTGGTTTACATTATTTTAGCGTTTGTCTTAGCTTACCCGGTATTAATGGCCGAATTAATCATTGGCCGTGCTACACGCGCCAACATGGTGGATGCACTCGGACAGGTAACTGGCCATAAAATAGGGCGGGCCACGGGTGTCTGGGGCTTTATAACCGTTTCTTTGATTTTATCTTTTTACGCCATAGTGGCGGGTTGGATGATTTCCCACTGTATAGAAGCGCTGATGTCCTTCCTGGGGCAAGACTCATTGTCAGACTGGCTGACCAACCAATCTCAATCTCGCAATCTCCTTTTTTGTGCGATTTTCATATCTTTAACCGCGTCTATTGTGGTGGGTGGTGTCAGTGGCGGCATAGAGAAATGGTCTGTGCGTTTGATGCCAACCCTGTTTGTCATTGTTGGTATTCTGATTTTGTATGTGGCGATGCAAGACGGTGCATCGGAAGGTATGCGGGCTTATTTGCTGCCTGACTTTACTAAGATAGGCAATCCAGACTTATTAATCAGTGCCATGGGGCAGGCCTTTTTCTCCATGTCTCTGGGAGTTGGGACAATGCTGGTATATGGCTCTTACGTGAGTAAAAAAGAAAACTTGCCATCTTTGGGGGTTTCCGTGGCACTGGTGGATATTGGCGTTGCGATTTTGGCCGGTCTGTTGATTATTCCTGCCATGTATGTGGCTATGCACAATGGCGTGACTATTTTCAATGAAAGTGGTGTACTCATTGAAGGGTCCAATCTGATATTCGCAGTATTACCTGAATTGTTTAATACTATGGGAGATATTGGCAACCTTGTGGGCTTTGCCTTCTTTGCTCTGATGATTATAGCTGCGCTGACTTCCTCAATATCAATGTTGGAAGTGCCAGTGGCCTATGTGGTTGAAAGTAAAAATGTTGCTCGTACAAAGGCTGTCTGGATGATAGCAGGGGCGATTTTCTTGATCAGCGCCACCCTGGTATTTAACTTTGATTGGTTGTTTGGCCTGGTGATTTCATTGACCACGGAATATAGTCAGCCATTATTAGGATTAGTGTTATCTATTTATGCCGGTTGGGTTTGGAAGAGAAACGAAATCCTGCAGGAACTTAAAAATGGTAACGAAGCGGCTGAGCATTCTTTCTTCTGGCGGGTATGGCCCTGGTACATCAAGTTTGTATGTCCGGTCATTATTGTCGTAATGTTTGTACGCTCTTTCTTTTAAATTATCCGTTGTATCGAAGAGAATAAAAGATGTCAGAATCACAATATAAAGAACCTTCACTACTGGATTCCATCATCCCTATTGTTGTGCTTGTTTCCCTGTTAGGCACTTCAGTGGTGGTATTCGGAAGTGACTCTTCCAGCGGACCGAATCAAATAGCCCTGCTTTTAGGCATGGCGGTAACGGCCATTGTTGGATTAAAGAATGGCTTTAGCTGGAAAGAAATTGAGCAAGGGATGATAAATGGTATATCCATATCCCTGGGAGCCATTTTAATTCTGTTAGCAGTAGGTTCGTTAATTGGTACCTGGTTGCTATCAGGTACAGTGCCCACCTTGATTTATTACGGATTGGAGCTGCTTAACCCCACCGTTTTCTATACCGCGTCTGTGGTCATCTGTGCCGTCGTTGCCATGAGTATCGGAAGTAGCTGGACTACTGCAGCCACCGTGGGTGTAGCACTTATCGGTATTGCCAATGGTATGGGCATGTCTGAAGCCATTACCGCTGGTGCGATTGTTTCTGGTGCCTACTTTGGCGATAAGGTATCGCCTTTATCTGAAACCACCAATCTCGCGCCAGCAGTTGCCGGAACCGACCTGTTTTCCCACATTCGTTATATGCTTTGGACAACGGTGCCCAGTATTATTATTGCTTTAATCCTGTTTACCTTTTTAGGCTTCAACGCTTCCAATGACGTGGATTCTGAAAATATTGCACAAATGCAGGCCTTGTTACTGCAGGAGTTTAATATTGAGTTTCACATGTTGATCCCGTTATTTGTATTACTGGCCATGGCCATTAAAAAAGTACCGGCCTTTCCTTCAGTTGGGTTTGGCGCCTTGTTGGGCGGAGTATGGGCGATTCTGTTTCAGCCTGAAGCGGTAGCCGGTATGGTGGATGGTGAATACTCTATCCCGATGGCAATTAAAGTGGTTTGGATTGCCTTGTTTGACGGAGTTTCATTTACCACTACTGATGAAAACCTCAATGACTTGTTATCAGGTGGCGGTATGTCCAGCATGCTCAATACCATTTGGTTGATCATGTGTGCCATGTGTTTTGGTGCCGTGCTGGAAAAAGTGGGGCTGTTAAAACGCGCTGTCAGCGCCATTCTTAAAGGAGCTAAGTCTGCCGGCGATATGGTTACCCGAACCATATTAACTTGCTTTGGAACCAACCTGATTACCGCTGATCAATATATCTCAATTGTGATGCCGGGAAGGATGTACAAAGAAGAGTTTAAAAAACGAGGACTACATCAATTAAACTTGTCCCGTAGTTTAGAAGACGGCGGAACAATTACCTCGCCACTAATCCCTTGGAATACCTGTGGTGCCTACATGCATAGCGTTTTGTTGGTGCACCCTTTTGAATATGCAGTGTTCGCATTCTTTAATTTGATCAATCCATTATTGGCGATTATTTACGCCTATCTGGGCATCAAGATATTGAGATTAGAGCCACCTGAACATATACAAGTTACTACTACTGATACACCTAATGGGACTTGCGGTCCCAAAAACTAAGACAGGCTATTCATGGACAATTCTGCAGTAACTCCGGCCGTCAAAAGACTGGCCGGCTATAAACCCTATGGCTTTGAAATAAAGTCTGTTGATTTGGTCTTCGATTTAAATCCGGAACGCACCAGGGTAACCAGTCGACTAAAGATCAAAAAGACCAACTTAAGCCAAAACAAGCTGATGCTTGAAGGCGAAGGCCTGACGTTATTATCCTTTAAAGTAAATGGTCAGGTGTATGAAGCGTTTCGGGTGGTAGAAGGGGGCCTGCAGGTTGTCTTTCCTTTCGAAAAAGCCGATGTCGAAATTGTCACAGAATGCCAACCCTTAGAAAATAAATCGTTGGAAGGTCTGTACTATGCTGCAGATACTTTTTGTACCCAATGTGAAGCTGAGGGCTTCAGAAAAATAACCTACTTTCCTGATCGGCCTGATGTTCTGAGCACTTACAGCGTTAAAATAATCGCTGATAAAGACAAATACCCGTATCTGTTGTGTAACGGCAATAAAACCGGGCAGGGGGATTTATCCGATGGACGTCATTGGGCAACATGGCAAGACCCCTTTAAAAAACCCTGTTATTTATTTGCTTTGGTGGCTGGTGATTTTGATCTTGTCACTGATCGCTATAACACGGTTTCAGGCCGTGAAGTGGCGCTGGAATTATACGTAGATAAAGGCAACGGTTCGCGCGGTCAACACGCGCTGGATTCTCTGAAAAAGTCGATGCAGTGGGATGAGCAGACTTTTGGTTTGGAATACGACCTTGATATCTACATGGTGGTGGCGGTTGACTTCTTTAATATGGGAGCAATGGAAAATAAAGGCTTGAATGTCTTTAACAGCAAGTTTGTGTTGGCGAATCCTGAGTCAGCCACAGATGAAGACTATTTTAATATTGAATCCATTATTGCCCACGAGTATTTCCACAACTGGACAGGTAATCGCGTCACTTGTCGTGATTGGTTTCAATTAAGTCTTAAAGAGGGCTTAACTGTATTCCGGGATCAGCAGTTTAGTTCTGACATGTCTTCCCATATCAGCAACAGGATCAAACAGGTGCGGGTCATCAGAGAGCACCAGTTTGCCGAAGATGCTGGTCCTATGTCGCATCCGATTCGTCCGGAAGAAGTTATCGAAATGAATAACTTTTATACGGTGACAGTTTATGACAAAGGCGCGGAAGTGATTCGCATGATCCATACCTTGTTGGGGAGCGATGGCTTCAGGAAGGGCATGGATTGTTATTTTGAGCGCCACGATGGTCAAGCGGTTACCTGTGATGATTTTGTGCAGGCAATGCAAGATGCCAGCGGCGTTGATTTATCGCAATTCAAACGTTGGTACAGCCAGTCTGGCACACCAAATGTGGCGGTGACCCGAAACTATGACGCAGCGAAACAAACCTTAACCATCGAATTTAAGCAATCTCATCCGATTACTGCTGATCAAAAGGACAAGCAGGAGCTGCACATTCCAGTTGCATGGGAGTTATTCGACGAGCAGTCTGATGAGGTCAGAACCGGTGTATTCAGTCTTAAAGACAACAATGAGCAGTTGCTACTAGAAAATGTCAGTGCCGGGCAAAATGTCGCTTTGTTCACGGACTTTTCCGCACCGGTAAAGGTTCAGCAGTCTCTGACTAAAGCGGAATCTTTACAAATCATGCTGCACGCTAAAGACAGTTTTGCCCGATGGGATGCAGCTCAGTCTGTCTATTCAGACTTAATCTGGAAACAACTGGACGACGGGACAGATGCGGCCGACGAAATCAGTGAGATTGTTGAGCAACTTATCGCCGCTGATATTAAGGATCTCGGATTGTTCAGCGAGTTATTGTCACTACCGGGTTTTGAATATCTGAGTGAACAAAGAGAGCAGATTGACGTTTTAGGCCTTTATCGGGCTCGTGAAGCCGTCAGACATGCGTTGGCAAAGGCTATCGATAAATTTGCTTGTGATTATCTGGAGCGTTTTGAAAACAAACCTTACCAGTATGTTACGGCTGATGCTCAACGACGTCGCTTCAGAAATTTGCTTTTACAGTATCATGTGTTGGCCAGCAATGACGACAAACTGGCACTGCAGCAATTTCAAAATGCCAATAACATGACTGATACTCTTGGCACCCTTCATGCTCTTCGTACGTTTGATACCTTAAAGAGTTTTGAACGCCTAATGCTGGAATTTGAAGAGAAGTGGCATGATGATGTGTTGGTACTGGATAAGTGGTTTGCGCTTCATGCGGGCACTGACAGAGACGATATTCTGGCTACTCTTGATCTATTGACCAGCCATCAACGATTTACCTTTGATAACCCCAACCGGGTTCGTTCAGTGGTAGGGACCTTTGCGTTTTACAATATTCCTCAATTTCACAAAGAGGATGGTTCCGGATATCGTTATGTGGCCGATAACATCATCCGCTTAAATGCTGTTAACCCGCAGGTGGCATCGCGCATTATTACGCCATTATTGCGCTGGAAAAAGCTTAGCGGACGTCACGCGGAAAATATGCGCGGGCAATTATTGCGCATCGCAGAAACGTCAGATTTAAGTAAAGATGTGTATGAAAAAGTAACCAAGAGCCTTGGTTTATAAACAAAAGTGTTGGCTCAGAGTGAATCTGGGCCATTTATTTAGAAAATACTCATTAAAATGAAAAGTTATTTTTTCAGTCTGAATATTAGTTATTTCGATTGTGAGAACCTTTACAGACCTCAATTAAATACTTGCATGATGACCTCTGATTCGGGGGAAAGAGTGCAACTTCCTACCAAGAATCTTCGGCCATATGTAACTAAAACAGGGATTCAGGGGCGATTTCGTTTGATCGTAGATGAAAATAACAAGCTTAAATCCTTTGAAAAAATTGCCTAGCCAGGCTATTACTTCGTTTACCTAAAATAAATAATTGTTGATATAACCGAACCTTACCATCGTTTTAACTGGTACGATTAGTTCTTGCGTCCGTTTTAAAATGATGTAATCATTTTGTTAATTATAAGCATGCACTCTGTGTTTATAGGGTACACACAACACCAGCCTGCAGAGACAGGGGAGAATAAAAATCATGATCAAAGGGCCTCGTATCTTCAAAAAGTCGCCTCTTGCCATTGGATTGGCTGCTGCCACCGTTATGTCGGTTCCAGCTCACAGTGCCAATTGGGAAGTCGGTGGTTTCAATATTACGTTCGATTCAACCTTTTCACTGGGAACCAGTTACCGGGTTGAAGACCGGGACTTCGGAAAGATTTCCAATAGTAGTCAACCAAACCTGGATTGGACCGGTTATAACATGACCACCAATATCGTCTATACCGGTGAGGATATCTGGCGACTCAATGACGGTGTCGGCGCTTATTCAGCGAACGGCGACTTGGGTAACCTTAACTTTGATAGCGGCGAAGCTTTTTCTACCGTATTTAAAGGTGTTCACGAATTAGACATCAATAAAGGTGACTGGGGTGTCTTTTTGCGTGGTATGTACTACTACGACTTCGAATTAATGGATGGTGACCGTCCTTGGCAAAACCCCATTTCCAGTCAGTTAGCAGGCAATGATGGGCGCAGCGATATCTGTGATGACCCAAGAGCGAAAGAAAACGCCTGTACCGACGTCCGTTTATTAGATGCATTTTTCTACTGGGATACCTACCTGGGCGAAAAGCCATTCAGCTTGCGTATCGGCGATCAGGTAATTTCCTGGGGTGAAAGTACCTTTATTCAGCACGGTATCAACACCATCAACCCGGTGGATGTTGCTCGTGCCAGAGCTCCGGGTGCGGAACTAAAAGAAGTCTTTGTTCCAGTTGGAACTGTATTTGCCTCATTGGGCCTGACAGATAGCTTCAGTGTCGACGCTTATTATCAGTACGAGTTTGAACGCAGTATTTTACCGGTATCTGGTACTTATTTCGGTACCAATGACTTTGCTGGTGATGGTGGTCACTTAAACAACATTCAGTTGAGTTTTTCTCGCAACCCGGATATTGACCAGGTGTTTTTGATTGATTCATTGAATCAAATTGGTGCTGCGATGCGTGGTGGGGCAGATGCTTCAGTGATGGGCTCAGCATTGTTATCCCATGCTACTAAAGTGGCTATCCGTGCCGAAGGCGATGACTTCTACAATGATGCCAGCGATAGTGGCCAGTACGGTGTTAAATTCACCTATTTCTCAGAAGCGTTAAACAATACAGAGTTTAGCTTTTACCACCTGAATTATCACAGCAGCCGTCCTCTGTTGTCCGGTATTAGCGCTGACTATACGGGTGCTGCAATTGCTCAGGATTTAGGATATCTGGCAGCCAATGAAATCACAGCTTCAAATATCACGGATTTACAAATCTTCCCTAAAGCCGCAGCTTACTTCCCGGAAGACATCAAATTGTATGGTATGAGTTTCAACACCAGTGTGGGTGAAACCTCTTTGGCGGGTGAAGTTTCATTCCGTCCTGATGAGCCTATGCAAATTGATGATGTAACCTTGTTGTATGCAGCTTTTCCTGAGCAATTAGCAGCTGCGGGATTGCGTCCGGACCTGGCGGGAATTTCTCAATATGATTCATACACTGGTTCAGCCCCGCAGCCGGGTGACTTTATTGATGGTGTGATTGAATTAGATAGCTTGCAGATACAGTTAACGGCATCTCACCTATTTGGTCCGGTTGGTTTCATTGATAACCTGATTGTATTGGGTGAAGTGGGTTACGTAGAAATCCAGGATATGCCAGATCCAAGTGTACTGGCTCTGGAAGCACCAGGCACACACCGCTCAGTACCTCTGGTACCCATTACTAACCCAGATGGTTCAGTGTCTACTCGCGAAGGTTTGCATGTTGGTCTGTCAAATGGTCCCGAAACAGGTGCGCAGTTCGCAACTGATAATGCATGGGGCTATCGCTTATTAGCAGTGGCAGACTTCAACAACGTATATAGCGGTGTTAACTTGCGAGTGCGTTCAACCTTTGCCCACGACGTGGATGGTACAACGCCAAACCCCTTGTTTTTGTTCACCGAAGACAGAAAGTCAGGAAGCATCAGCTTTACCTTTGATTATCTGAGCAAGATGTCAGGCACCTTCTCCTACAATGCATTCTGGGGTGGTGGTCAGGCAAATGACCTGTCAGATCGTGACTTTATCTCTTTTGACTTTAAGTATTCCATCTAAGGAGCGAATATAATGAAAAAACTGGCCCTGATTGCATCTGCAATCACCCTGGCGCTGTCAGTCAATGTGGCAAACGCCAAAGTTTCTGAAGCAGAAGCCGCCAAGTTAGGCACTGAATTAACTCCATTAGGTGGTGAAAAAGCCGGTAATGCCGATGGCAGTATTCCAGCATGGAATGGCGGTATTACAACACCTCCAGCGGGTTATAAGCCCGGTGACTTCCACCCTGATCCGTTTACTGATGACAAGCCTTTGTTTGAAATCACTTCAGCAAATCTGGAGCAATACAAAGCGTTTTTGACCCCAGGTCAAATTAAGTTGTTCGAAACTTACCCTGATACCTACCGTATGCCTGTCTATCAAACCAGACGTACGGCATCAAATCCTCAATGGATTTATGATCAGGCAAAAGTGAATGCCGTTAATGCAGAACTGGTGCAAGGTGGTAATGGTATCAAGAACGCTTCTGGTGCTATTCCATTCCCAATCCCTTCCAATGGCCTGGAAGCCATCTGGAATCACTTACTGCGCTATCGCGGACAAGGCGTTCAGCGCTTTGGTGGCCAGGCTGCCCCAACGGCCAGCGGTGACTTCACAGTAATTGGTTTTGACGACGTATTAATGATCAAGTATTCGCAACAAGACGCGACGCCTGAATCATTGTTTGAAGAAAACGTACTGTTTAAGTTTAAGCAGAAAGTAACTGTTCCTGCGCGTTTGGCGGGTACCGCTCTGCTTGTTCATGAAACCATGGACCAGGTAAAAGAGCCGCGCAAAGCCTGGACATATAACACTGGACAACGTCGCGTACGCCTTGCTCCAAATGTTGCTTACGATGCCCCGGGAACAGCGGCTGATGGTCTGAGAACCAGTGATGACCTGGACATGTTTAACGGTGCGCCGGATCGCTACAATTGGGAGCTAAAAGGCAAGCAAGAATTGTACGTTGCTTATAACAACTACAAGTTACACAGCGACCAGGTAAAATACGACGACATCTTAAAGCCAGGTCACATTAACCCTGATCTGACGCGTTTTGAGAAACACCGTGTTTGGGTGGTTGAAGCCACATTGAAAGAAGGTGTTCGTCATATTTACGAAAAACGCGTGTTCTTCATTGACGAGGATAGCTGGCAGATCCAGGTTGCTGATATGTACGACAACCGTGGTGAACTGTATCGTGTAAACATCGCCTATGGCGTAAATTATTATGAAGTTCCTACACATTGGTCTACGCTTGATGTTAACCATGACCTCAACTCACGTCGTTACCTGGCAGTTGGGCTTGATAATGAAGAGAGTATGTATGACTTCTCTGTAGAACTTCAGGATCAAGACTTCACGCCACAGGCGCTAAGAAGAGAAGGGCGTCGTTAAAATCTATGTTGTTCGGTGGCCCATAAAAGGGCCACCTATTTCTATGTTGAAGGATTTATGAAATCTGCAAAAAGTATTCTAGTTTCTTGTCTTTTATTTTGTTCCGCGTTATCGGCAACTGAATCCTCTTATCTCGCTCCTCTTGCACACAAATCAATGTTATTGGATATCGTATCAGCAGATAGTCGCATACTGGCTGTTGGTGAACGAGGCCATGTGCTGGTTTCTGATGATGCCGGAGTTAACTGGACGCAAAAGCAGGTACCCACCAAGTCCACTTTAACGGCGGTGTTTTCTATTGGTGATAAAGTTTGGGCGGTTGGTCATGATGCAGTCATTATGCATTCAGCTGATAATGGTGAAACATGGCAAGTCCAACAATTTTTACCCGAGTTGGAACGGCCCCTGTTAGATGTTTATTTCTTTAATACCGAGCAAGGCATTGCGATTGGTGCCTATGGCGTGTTTTTCAGAACTCAGGACGGTGGTCAGAGCTGGGAACGCGAATATCATTCCACCTTCCTGCATCCAGATGATCAGGCTTATGTCGAAGAACTAAAGGTCGAAGACGAAGAGTTTTATCGTCAGGAAATGGCTTCTATTTTACCGCATCTGAATCGTATCACCGCTGATGGTCAGCGTTTGATAGTCGTAGGTGAATCAGGACTGGTGGCTTTCAGTGAAGATTTTGGTGAAAGCTGGCAGCGCGTTGAAACCAATTACTACGGTTCTTTTTTTGGTGTCGCGAAATTGGATAACGGCAAAGTTATGGCGGCTGGGCTACGGGGCAGTCTTTATGTTTCAGAGGATGACATGCAAAACTGGCGTCGCGTTGAAACTAAAACCACGGCTACCTTTAATTCTGTAATAGCGATCAATGGGGGCAGTGCCATTTTAGTGGGCAACAACGGTACCGTTGGATATTATAAGGATGGCTCGATAACAGTTAAAAAACAAAAAGACGGCGAAAATGTTATCGATGCAATTACCGCTGAGCAAAAGGCGATTGCTGTTTCGGCAGTGGGTTTTAAATCTCTTCCTCTGAATTAAGGACATAAAACAGATATGAATTCGTTAACCGATTTACTTGAGAAAATTCTGTTCAGGCATCGGCTTGCAGTTATCCTGCTGTTTTTTGTTGCAACAGGTTATCTGTTTTTCCAGGCTATGCAGCTGAAAATGGATGCTGCATTTACTAAAAATATCCCGTTAAATCACGAATACATGGTTAACTACATGAAGCACCGCAAAGATTTTGGTGGTGCAAATAACGTGTTAGTGGCTGTTTGTGAAAAAGACGGTGATATCTTTAATGAAAACTTTTTTACAACATTGAAGAGTGTACATGATCAGTTGTTCTTCATTCCCGGCGTCGACAGGAGTCTGGTAACCTCACTTTATTCACCTTCAACCCGGTTTACCGAAATTGTTGAGGGTGGCTTTGCCGGGGGACCGGTGATCCCTGCTGATTTTTCACCTTCCAGCCCAGAAGGCTTGCAACTGGTTTCCGAAAACATCACCAAAGCCGGTATTGTTGGACGCCAGGTCTCCACCGACTTCCAATGTGCCATGGTAACTGCCCAGTTGCTGGAATTGGATCCTGAGACGGGCGAAAAGCTGGACACTCTGAAGTTAGCGGCGCAGTTTGAAGACGAATTACGTGGTCAATTTGAATCAGACAAGATAAGTATTCACATCATTGGTTTTGCCAAGATGATTGGCGATGTGGCGAGTGGTGCGAAAGACGTTGTCTTGTTTTTCAGTATTGCTATCGCGATAACCGCGGTAATGGTGTATTTCTTCTCTAAATCACTGATGCTGACCTTTTTGCCATTGCTGTGTTCTGTCATAGCGGTGGTATGGCAATTGGGCTTACTGACCGTTATTGGTTTTGGTCTTGATCCCATGTCGATTTTGGTGCCGTTTCTGGTATTTGCCATCGGCGTGAGTCACGGGGTCCAAATGATTAACGCCGTGGGCAAAGAGGTGGCAAACGGTTCCACTGCTAAGCTGGCCTCACAAAACGCTTTCAGAAAATTATTGATTCCGGGTGGTGTAGCACTGATTTCCGATACTGTAGGCTTTATGACGCTGCTGGTTATTGATATCGGTATTATTCGCGAGTTGGCCATCACTGCGTCAATGGGGGTTGCAGTTATTATCCTCACCAACCTGATTTTATTACCGGTATTGATGTCCTACCTCACACTGAAAAACAAATGTGCTGAAGATGTGGTCAACAAGACTGAAAGCACTATTGATGCTGTTTGGGAACGCATTTCCTGTTGCTCGTCGATGGGCGTTGCCAAGTATATTTTAGCCGCCACAGCAGTACTGTTTGTGCTGGGTTGGATTCAGTCTAAGGAAATGAAAATCGGAGATTTACACGCAGGTGCCCCGGCTTTGCATGAATCATCCCGTTACAATCAAGACACCTTCCTGATCACCGACAAGTTTGAAATTACCGTGGACTATATGTCGGTTCTGGTGGAAACCGACCCAGAGGCCTGTACTTCTCACGAGGTGATGAGCGCGATCGATGAGTTCCAGTGGAAAATGACTAATGTTGATGGGGTTCAGTCTGCCATCAGTTTGCCGTCGGTTGCTAAGCGAGTGAATGCAGGTTACAACGAAGGTAATTCGAAGTGGAAGGTTCTACCTCGTAATGAACAAACTATGGTTCAGGCTATCGGCAGGGTACCTACCTCATCAGGTTTGCTAAACAGCAACTGTTCAGTGATGCCCATTATTCTGTTTATGGAAGATCACAAAGCCGAGACTATAAACCGGGTTGTGGATGCGGTTAAAGAGTTCAGAACGGAATACCAAAAGGATAATCTGCAGTTTATGTTGGCATCTGGCCCTGTGGGCGTAATGGCGGCTACTAATGAAGCAGTAGCCGCCGCTCAGGATCCTATGATGCTTTATGTATTCGGTGCCGTTATTGTGCTGTGTCTGATGAGCTTCAGGTCGCTGCGGGCTACCTTATCTGTGGTAATACCCTTGTATGTGGTATCAGTCTTAGCTCAGGCATTGATGACTTACCTTGAAATTGGTTTAACCGTCTCCACTTTACCTGTAATTGCTTTGGGAGTTGGTATCGGTGTGGATTATGGGATTTATATCCTGTCCACTATGAGCCAAAAACTCAAAGATGGCATGAGCTGCCAGGATGCGTATCTTGCGGCGCTTAAAGAGCGGGGAAGTGCAGTACTATTCACAGGTATAACACTGGCTGTAGGCGTGAGCACCTGGGTATTTTCCTCACTTAAGTTCCAGATGGACATGGGGATATTGCTAACATTTATGTTTGTTGTGAATATGCTGGGCGCCATACTGGTATTACCAGCTATCGCAGCCCTGTTCTGGCGTAAGCAAAAATAATATATTGCATAGCAATGCAAAAAATTAATAAAAAATGGCCGTTCAGGTCATTTTTTATTTGAGAAGCCTGAATATTTATTTTTCAGGCTCTTTTGCGTTGTAAAAATCTCTTTAATATTCAGTAATATTCATGGAAAATATTGCAAAATCTAGTCTCTGAACCAGGCTTATCAGAGACTGGCAATTACCCTACATTAAGCCCAACAGCACAAGGTATTGAAATGACGGTATCTACAAGCGCACATTCTGTTCTTTTG
Organism: Planctobacterium sp. AWH2_060; assembly: GCF_056158425.1. Classification (NCBI taxonomy): domain Bacteria; kingdom Pseudomonadati; phylum Pseudomonadota; class Gammaproteobacteria; order Alteromonadales; family Alteromonadaceae; genus Planctobacterium; species Planctobacterium sp. AWH2_060. The sequence continues at coordinate 526,190 of NZ_JBSWTG010000001.1, forward strand.
GACAACGTGTACCAACTTATTAGAAATAAAGTAGATAAAGAAAAACAAGAGCTGGTATTTCAGTTCGCAAAAAATTTATATCAAAACGTAGCTAACACCGATCTGGATGGTCGTAGTGATAGTGATCTGTATGGTGCGGTACTCAGTTTGTGGAATGAGTTTGCCACCTATAACAGTGACAAGTCATTCATCCGCGTTTTTAATCCGGATGTTGCGAAACACGGCTGGCAGTCCACCTACACCATCGTAGAGATCATCGTAAAGGACATGCCATTCCTGGTAGACTCTGTGCGCATGTCGCTAAACCGTCTGGGCATTACTTCCCATTTACTGATTCATAGCCCGTTAAGCCTGGTGCGTGATGAACAATCAAACCTGGTTCAGTTTGGTGATGTGGCAAACAGCAAAGGTGCCACCAAGGAAACGGTATTCCTGATTGAAGTAGACCGACAAACTACCAGACGCAAATTAGATGCGCTTGCCAAAGAAATTGAATCCGTTGTTGATGAAGTGTGCCTGGCTGTTGATGATTGGCAAGCGATGCGTGAGCGTCTGAAAACGATTATCGCCAATTTCAAAAAAGCCCCAGCCCCTTGCTCTAAAGAACAAAAGCAAGAAGCTGAACGCTTTTTGGCCTGGGTAGAAGATCACAACTTTACCCTGATGGGTTACCGTCATTATGGCGCAAGAGCCATTAAAGGTGATTATCGCTGGACCGCTGATAACGACTCTAGTTTGGGTTTGATGAAAAACTCCATCAGTGATCGCGAGCGCGTGCTTTCCAGGTTACCACTTTCTGCCCGTCAGGAAACCTTGAGTCACAACCCGCTAATTTTAACTAAAACAAACTCCAGAGCTCGCGTTCATCGTCCTGCTTATATGGATTACATTGGCATTAAATCCTTTGATGAAAAGGGTAATGTAATTGCTGAAGATCGTTTTCTGGGTTTGTATTCAGCGTCCTTCTATAACAGCAGTGCTTTGCAATTACCGGTACTGAAAGACAAGATTCAGCGCATTTGTGATGCCTCAGGTTTTGAACGCGGTACTCACGCATACAAAGCCTTGTTGAACATCATGGAAACCTATCCTCGTGATGAAATCTTGCAGACGACTGATGAAGAGTTGCTGAAAATTGTCGTGGGCATTTTTCAAATGCAAGAGCGCGGCATTTCCAGAATTTTTGTCAGAAAAGATATTTTTGGCAGATTCTTCTCTTGCATGGTTTTTGTTCCCAGAGAGCGATATAACACACAGTTACGTAAAGAAACCCAGGCGTTATTAAAGAAATCTCTTGGTAGTGATAAAGAAGTTGAATTCACCACTTATTTCTCTGAATCCGTTTACGCCAGAACCCATTACATTGTGCGTGTCGACAACAACAATGTTGAAGTTAACGTAAAAGAAATAGAGAAGAATATTGTGGAACTATCGAAAACTTGGGATGACAAATTAGGCTCCGCAATCAGAGCCAGTTACGGCCAGACAAAAGGTAAGGCGTTAGAGCAAAAGTATGAAAGTGCCTTTTCACGCAGCTACATGGAGCAAAACTTACCAGGTACCACGGTTGTTGATATCGAAAAGCTGGAATTGCTGGATGATAGTCACCGCCTTGATATGCTGTTTTACAAACCTCAGGAAGAGTCTAAAGACAGCGAAGCGGTTCGTCTGAAACTATTCCATAAAAAAGAGCCTATTCACCTTTCTGCGGTTTTGCCAGTATTGGAAAACTTTGGTCTTCGGGTTATTGATGAAACACCTTACGAAGTAAAAAGTGCCGACGGTGACGTTAACTGGATCATGGACTTCTCCATGTTACACAGCACCAGTGCCAAAATGGATATGGTAAAAGCGCAATCATTGTTCCAGGATGCTTTCTCCAAAGTCTGGAATGATGAGCTGGAAGATGATGCTTTTAACCGTCTGGTGTTGGGTGCGGGGCTGACAGGCCGCAAAGTTACCATCTTGCGGGCTTATGCTAAGTATATGCGTCAAACAGGTAGCTCATTCAGCAATAGCTACATCGCACGTACTTTGGACAGATACCCAGATATTGCAATTTTAATCATTAACCTGTTCGAAACGCGCTTTGATCCAAGTAAAGAGCAAGACGCTGAAAAAGTGGAAGCTCTGCAGCAAGAAATAAAAGTGAAACTGGATCAGGTGGCTAACCTGGATGACGATCGTATCATTCGCCGTTACCTGGATTTGATCATGGCGACCTTGAGAACCAACTTTTATCAAACCGATAAAGAGGGATTCGAGAAGCCATATATTTCCTTCAAGTTCTTGCCAGAACTTATTCCAGATATGCCCTTGCCATTGCCTAAATTTGAAATTTTCGTTTACTCACCATTAGTGGAAGGTGTGCACCTTCGCGGTGGTAAAGTGGCTCGTGGTGGATTGCGCTGGAGTGACCGTCAGGAAGATTTCCGCACAGAAGTGTTGGGATTGGTGAAGGCACAACAGGTTAAGAATACGGTTATTGTTCCGGTCGGTGCTAAAGGCGGCTTCGTTTGTAAAAAGCTACCTTTAACAGAAGGCCGCGATGCGATTTTTAAAGCTGGTCAGGATTGTTATAAGATTTTTATCCGCAGTTTATTGGACATTACTGACAATATTGTTGATGGCAATATTGTGCATCCAGAGAATGTGGTACGACACGATGAAGATGACCCCTATTTGGTTGTTGCCGCCGATAAAGGTACCGCCACTTTCTCTGATATTGCCAATGGTATTTCAGAAGAGTACGGTTTCTGGTTAGGCGACGCTTTTGCTTCTGGTGGTAGTGTCGGTTACGACCACAAAGGCATGGGTATTACGGCCAGAGGTGCCTGGGAATCGGTTAAACGTCATTTCCGCGAAATGGGGATTGATTGTCAGACGACTGATTTCACCTGTCTGGCAGTTGGTGATATGGCTGGGGACGTATTTGGTAACGGTATGTTGTTGTCCAGGCACACGCGTCTGGTTTGTGCCTTCAACCACCTGCACATTTTCTTTGATCCAGACCCGGACGCAGCCAAAACCTGGGTAGAGCGCAAGCGCTTATTCGATAATCCTAAGCTTGGCTGGGAAGACTACGACAAATCTTTGATTTCTAAGGGTGGTGGTGTTTTCTCTCGCTCTGCGAAGTCAATTCAGTTAACCCCTGAAATGCAAAAGTGGTTGGATACCAAAGCCACCAGTATGACACCTAACCAACTGATTAACGCAGCTCTTAAGATGCCTGTTGATCTGATTTGGAACGGTGGTATCGGTACCTACGTCAAGAGTTCCAAAGAAAGTCATGCCGATTGTGGTGACAGAGCTAATGATGATGTACGCGTCAATGGTAGCCAGGTTAAAGCAAAAATCGTCGGTGAAGGTGGTAACCTTGGATTGACCCAGTTAGGGCGTGTCGAATACGCGGCTGCTGGCGGTCGAGTCAATACTGACTTCATCGATAACGTTGGTGGTGTAGATTGTTCCGACAATGAAGTAAACATTAAGATCCTGCTGAACTCTTTGGTAAATGCTGGTGATCTGACCGTTAAACAACGTAATCAACTGTTGTATGACATGACTGATGATGTTGCGGATTTGGTTATTCAGGATTGCTATCGTCAAACCTTAAGCATGTCCATTACCCATCAATCTGGTGTTGGTTCATTAAAAGAGCAGTTGCGCTTTGTACATGCTCTGGAGCGTGATGGCGTGCTAAATCGCGAATTGGAATTTATTCCTTCAGACGATGATTTATCAGAGCGTCTGACCCGTGGCAAAGGATTCACACGTCCCGAATTATCGGTCTTGATTTCTTATGGAAAGATGGTGCTCAAAGAGCAACTCAACATTCCAGAAATTACCGATAATCCATATCATGCGAAATTGCTGGTTAGTGCCTTCCCGAAAGTTCTGCAGCACAAATTTGCCGCTAAAATGGAAGAGCACCCACTACGCGCAGAAATTATTGCCACGAAATTAGCCAATAACATGGTTAATGATATGGGACTGAATTTCTTGTTCCGGATGCGCGAAGAGACAGGGGCAGCAGTACACGAGATTGCTAATGCCTATGCAGTGATCAAAGGCGTGTTTAAAATCGAGTCTCTTTGGTCCGCTGTAGAGGATCTGGATAATCAGGTGTCTGCGGAAGTTCAATTGCAAATGTTTGACAGCATTCGTCGCACTTTGCGTCGTGGTTCCCGCTGGTACATGCGTCATGGCAAAAAAGGCCAGGAATTGCAGGCATGTATTGATAGTTATGCGGGTACGTTCGAGAATATCAGCGAGCACTTGGAAGCCTATCTGGTTCCGGCTGAATACAAACAGCTGCAACACAATGCTGAGAACCTTGCCAAGGCTGGTGTACCGGAAGAAATTGCTATCCGGGTTGCCAGCTTGAGTAATCTGTTCTCCAGCCTGGATCTGGCGCAAATTGTTGCAGAGCAAGAGCGTGACACTTCTTTGATTGCCAGCCTGTACTACATGTTGGGTTCCGAGCTAGAGTTGCACTGGTTCCTGGATCAAATCAACAAGCAGGCGGTTTCTAATCACTGGCAGGCGCTGGCGCGTTCTTCCTATCGAGAAGAACTGGATTGGCAGCAACGACTGCTGACAGTGGGCATTTTAAAACATGCACCTGAAAGTAGCGATGCCAGAGAAATTTTAGATAAATGGATTAAAGAGCATCAATTCTTGTTGGAACGCTGGTATCATATGATGGCCGAGTTTAAAACCAGCACGACTCATGAATTCGCTAAGTTCTCTGTCGCTTTACGAGAGCTGGGATTGTTGAGTTTGAATTGCGATTAGTGATTGCACTAGAATTAAAATTTTGAACGAAGGCCCGGTAATCACCGGGCTTTTTATTTTTATTAAGGGATACTTAATGTATTGGTTAGCACAAAAGTTGCTGTTTAGTCTGGATGCCGAAGTCAGCCATGATCTGACACTTAATTTTCTGAAGCGTGCCCAAAACACCCCTTTAGAGGCCTTTTTTAAGCAAGATGTTGCGACAAAGCCCACTCAATTTTTGGGCATGACTCTGCCCAATCCGTTAGGACTGGCTGCAGGTCTGGACAAAAACGGTGAATGTATTGATGCTTTTGCAGCAATGGGCTTTGGCTTTATCGAAGTGGGTACAGTGACCCCATTACCTCAAGCTGGCAATGACAAACCCCGGCTATTCAGGCTCAAAGATGCCCAGGCTATCGTAAATCGCATGGGTTTTAATAATAAAGGCGTCGATTATCTGGTTGAGCAGGTTAAGCAATCGCAATATCGCGGTGTGCTGGGTATCAATATTGGTAAAAACAAAGTCACACCGGAAGAGAATGCGCTCGATGACTACCTGATTTGTATGCGCAAGGTATATGAGCATGCCAGCTATATCACCATTAATATTTCATCTCCTAATACGCCGGGGTTGCGCAACCTGCAGTACGGCGAAGCACTGGAAGCTTTGTTAAGTGGTATAAAGCAGGAGCAACAGGTGTTGGCTGATAAGCACGGTAAACACGTACCGATATTAGTAAAAATTGCCCCGGATCTGACGCCGGAAGAGATCGAAGGGATAGCCGACTCGCTGAAGAAATCGCAGGTGGAAGGTGTTATCGCAACCAATACTACAATCTCTCGTGAAGGCGTAGAAGGTTTGCGCTGGGCAAAGGAGACTGGAGGCTTAAGCGGTGGCCCGTTGACCCAGAAGAGTCTGGATGTCACGCGCATGCTGGCAAATGCTCTGGCGGGAGAAATTCCAATTATGGGTGTCGGTGGTATTGATAGTGCCAAAGCCGCGCAAGACAGACTGGATGCCGGAGCAGATGTATTACAGGTTTATTCTTCATTTATTTACCAGGGACCGCAACTGATTGAAGATATCGTGTCTGGGATTCAGGTGACTAATTGAGTTTCTTGCCACCATCTCCACAATGGCAATGGAATCTGGACTGTGAAATGAATTGTCTGGCGTTACAAGTCGATAGCCAAAACAAACTGGCTACCGGCTTAACGCCAAAGCAGATGCGCGCGCCGGATTTTACAACTTTGTCGTTTTCAGTGTCTGATACCGAAATTTACAATGAATTGGGTGAATACATAGAGACTTCACCATTGTACCAGATACCTTCTCTGGCATTTCAGGTAGTCATAAACGGCGTGGCTGCGCGTATGTTTCACAAAGAAATTGCAGCTAAAAACTGGCTCTACGAAGTAAATCCAGATGCTTGTGCTTTGGCATTCCAGATACCATCTGTCGCTTCAGTATCGAGCCAGCTTCATGGTGCTGATGTCATACTATTAACCCAGCAAAGCCAATATGTGTTGGCGATGTTATTGCAACCTTTGCAGATAAATGAGCACAAACGACTCGCAGAGTTCTCACTGATAAAAGTGGGAGTAGACAGATTGTTTGATTTTACCGGAAATTGTCTGGGTAACTCGGAAACAGGTGAATATGTATAAAATCCTCATCACAACAGCCCTGGGGTTAGAAGAGCTTCTGGCAGCAGAAATAAAAGAGTTAGTTCCACAATTGGAATGCCAACAAAAACCCGGACAGGTGATAACCAGTGCTGAATTGGAAGCTATATATTCCATTTGTCTGTGGTCAAGATTGGCTAACCGGGTATTACTGGAATTGGCGTCAGAAAGAATTGAAACCGGCGATGATTTGTATCGTTTAGCAAGTGAAATAAACTGGCCTGCACAATTTGACCTGAAAAATACGTTTGCGGTGGATTTCTTTGGAACCAATAAAGAAATTCGCAACACGCAGTTCGGCGCTCTGAAAATCAAAGACGCTGTGGTAGACAAGTTTTCTGAGAATCACTCCATCCGGCCAAATGTGGATAAAAGCAATCCTGATATTCGTATTCAGGGGCGTATCCACCGTGATAAAGCCGCCATTTATTTGGATATGTCTGGAGGGAGCTTACATCAGCGCAACTACAGACAGGAGACCGGACCTGCACCTATTCGTGAGAATTTGGCATTTGCGATGTTAATGCGCAGTGGTTGGACTGCAGACACGACTAAGCCACTGTGTGATCCTATGTGTGGTTCAGGCACTGTGGTGATTGAAGCTGCTCTTTACAAAGCGAAGATAGCGCCGGGGCTACAGCGTAAACAATGGGGCTTTAGTCATTGGTCTGGTCATAATGACAAATTGTGGCAGGTTATCGTGGGTTCTGCGATAAAACGCCAGAAACCAGAAACAGGCAATATCTTTGCCGGTGAAATAAGCCATAAACTCATTAATATCGCGAAGCAGAATGCCAGAGCCGCTGGCGTTGCTGATATGATTCAGTTTACTCACAAAGATGCCACAGAATACGCGCCAGCAACTGAAGAGCCGGGTTATCTGGTGAGCAACCCGCCATACGGTGAGCGCTTAAGTGACTTTAACCGTTTATTGCCGATTTTCCAGCAATGGGGTAGCTGGTTAAAAGAGCACTATGCTCATTGGCATTTAGCCTTGCTAACCTCAAATCGCGAACTGCTTAAACAGCTTAAGTTGGCCTCTTCCCGCAGTTACAAGTTTAAAAATGCCAATCTTGATTGTGAGTTAGTGTTGTTCCACATGGCCGACAGAAATCTGGCCGAGTTAAAACACGAAGCGAAGCTGGAAGGTGATTTTGCTAATCGCCTGCGTAAAAACTGGGACAAAACCCGTCGCTGGTTGAAAAAGCAAAACACCGAATGTTACCGCATTTATGACGCAGATCTGCCGGAGTATAATGTGGCGATCGATCGCTACAAGGATGCGCTGGTGATCCAGGAGTATGCCGCGCCGAAAAATATACCGGAACAGAAGACCCGGGCCAGATTACAGGAAGTATTGCTGGCTGCGCCCAAAGTGCTCGACATTGAACCTCAAAACGTCGCCTTAAAAGTCCGTGAAGTTAAAAAGGGTAAGAATCAATACGAAAAGGTTTCGCGCCAAAACAAGATGATGGAAGTGCAGGAAAATGGCGCTAAGTTCCTGGTTAATCTGTTTGATTACCTGGATACGGGGTTATTTCTGGATCACAGAGACACCCGCAGCATGATCCGCGATATGAGTAATGGAAAACGGGTATTAAATCTGTTTTCTTATACCGGCTCGGTTTCGGTTTACGCCGCACTTGGTGGTGCCAGATCTGTTACCACCGTTGATATGTCCAACACTTATCTGGATTGGACGAAACAAAACTTTGATTTGAACAAATTGCGTGGCGATTATGATTTTGTTAAAGCTGATGTAACCACTTGGCTAAAACAGTGTCGTCAAAAATTTGATTTGATATTTATCGATCCGCCTTCATTTTCCAATTCTAAAAGTATGGAAAACACCTGGGACGTACAGCGTGATCACGTAGAATTGTTAGAGGACGCCAGCAAGCTTTTGGCTGACAACGGGGTCATTGTATTTTCCAATAATTTGCGCAACTTTAAGTTGTCGGCTGAGGTTTCTGAGAGACTGAATTTGTCGGTTAAAAATATCACAACTGACACCATTCCCGAGGATTTTAAGCGCAACAGTAAAATCCACCACTGCTTTTTATTACAGAGTAAATAATCCGATTTTGTATGCCTAAATTAACTTTATTCTCCGGCACAGATTGTCACCTGTGTGAGCTTGCTAAAACAATGTTGAGTGCAGAGTTTACTGATAACAGTGAACTGACCGAAATCAACGTCAAAACAGAGCGTCAATATTATCACCAATACGGTGCCCGAATTCCGGTACTGCGCAATGAGCAGTCAGGCGAAGAGCTGGGCTGGCCCTTTGATGAAAGTCAGTTGAAGGAGTTTTTAAACTAATGTTGTTACAACTCAAAGATGCCTGTATTGCCTTTGGCCATAACCCTCTGGTAGAAAAGGGTAACTTGACATTGAATGCCGGCGAAAGAATGTGTCTGGTGGGACGCAACGGTACAGGTAAATCCACCTTACTTAAATTAATCGCCGGACAGCAGGTCTTAGATGATGGCCAGCGCATAGTGAACAGTGAAACCGTTATTGCAGTTTTACCACAGGATCCACCGGCTCTGGCAGACATCACGGTATTTGATTACATCGCGGAAGGCTTGCAAGAAATTGGTGAGCTGATCAAACAGTATCACGAGGTGGTCTCTCAAGTAGCTGAAGACCCTTCAGAGCAAAATCTGGCGACTCTGGACACTTTGCAAAAGCAACTGGATGCCCGTCAAGGTTGGCAGTTAGAGCAACGCATCGAGCAGGTGATTTCTCTGTTGCAGCTTGACGCTGATGTAACCCTTGAATCATTGTCCGGTGGCTGGCGACGCAAAGCCGCTTTAGCCAAGGCTTTGGTAAGCAAACCAGACATACTATTGCTGGACGAGCCTACCAACCACCTGGACATTGAAATGATCAATTGGCTGGAGAACCAGTTAATGGATTATCAGGGGGCCATGGTGTTTGTTAGTCACGACAGGGCGTTTATTCGCCGGGTGGCCAACAAAATCGTCGACCTGGATCGCGGTGTACTTACCGAATATCCGGGAGACTACGCAAAATACCTGATTAAAAAGGCTGAAGACCTGGAAGTGCAGGCCACTCAGGACGCCCTGTTTGACAAAAGGCTTAGTCAGGAAGAAACCTGGATTCGCCAGGGCATCAAGGCGCGCCGCACCAGAAACGAAGGGCGGGTCAGGGCGCTAAAGGCGATGCGCGACGAATATGCACAGCGCCGTAAAGTTCAGGGCAATGCCACGATACAACTCAGTGACGGTCAGAAATCCGGAAAGCGTGTGTTTGAAGCCAAAGGACTCAGTTATTCAATCGATGGTCAGCCGCTGGTTAAAAATCTGGATTTACAGATTATGCGTGGTGATAAGCTGGCGCTTGTTGGACCGAACGGTTGCGGCAAAAGTACTTTGATTAAACTGCTGCTGGGGCAAATCACTCCAGATGCTGGCACTGTTAAGCAGGGCACCAATTTGGAAATCGCCTATTTTGACCAACATCGCGAGCAACTGGATCCTGATAAAGCTGTTATTGATGTGGTAGCTGATGGTAAACGCGAGATAGACATCAATGGTCGAGGCCGCCATGTCATTAGCTATCTGCAAGACTTTCTGTTCTCGCCAGAGCGGGTTCAGTCACCAGTATCTTCGTTATCCGGCGGTGAAAAAAATCGCTTATTGTTGGCTAAAATTCTGTCACGCCCTGGCAATTTATTAATTCTGGATGAGCCCACCAACGACCTGGATGTTGAAACGCTGGAACTACTGGAAGAAACCCTGGCAAATTATCAGGGAACTTTGATTCTGGTTAGCCATGACCGGGAATTTGTGGATAATGTAGTCACATCCAGCTGCTTCTTTGAAGGCAACGGTGTTATCCAGCAATTTGTCGGTGGCTATCAGGAAATCCACCGCTGGTATGGACAACAACAAAAAAATAAGAAAAGCAGTGTAAAGAATGAAACTTCTGATAATCAGGAGAGTCGAAAAGTCGTCTCTGGCAACAGTAAAGCTAAAAAGTTAAGTTATAAGTTACAACTGGAACTAGACGCTTTACCCGAAAAAGTAGAGCAGCTGGAAAATAAAACTCAGGAAATTCAGGAGCAAATCAGTGCCCCTGATTTTTACAGCCAGGAGCAGGATAAGGTCTCTGCAACCTTAACCTTATTGGCCGAAACAGAACAAGAATTGGAACAGGCTTATTCACGTTGGGATGAGCTTGAAAGTATGAAACAGGAATCAACGAGTTAATGAAATATTTTAAATTAGCCAAGATCGCTTTGGTCTCTATGGCGGTATTCTCTCAAGCCTCTCACGGTGCCTTATACCAAATCACTGAAATCGACACTCAAGCCGTTTCCAAAAGCGCATTTCCGGTGGATATGAATGAGTCCGGAGACATTGTTATGTCCGTCTCTTATAGCCCAGATTTTCCATTAGCGGAATACAATATTCCCATCGATTTGTCGTTGATTGATTTTGATAGTGAAACGCTACAGGACAACCTGACTGACATTGACGCTGCGCGCAACGGCAATTTTAACCTGGAAGATTACCAAACTATTCTGGGTGTTATTCGCGCCGGACAGAGCGTATTGACAGTGCAACGTCTGGTACCCTGGTTGAGCTATTTGTCAGAGAATGGCACGGTTTCTTATATCCCTGGATTGGATGTTGAAGATGTGGATTATTCCGGTTACACCAAGAGTGTTGATACCAGAGTAAAAGGTATTAATGATAGCGGTGTTATTGTTGGCAATTCACAAGGCCATCCACAAAAGGTTGAGTACACCAATGAAAACGGTGATGAGTTTACCTTTTTGGTCCGTGATCACGTTACCCAGGCGTTTGTAGACCTCAATGGTATTACTGTCGGTTTGGCCTCTGAGTCAGAATTGGCTGGCGGATATTCCGAAGCTCGCGATATCAACAATAGTTTGATGGTGGCGGGCATGGAAATTTTCGATCCCGGAGAGAGTATTGTAGATGCGGTTGCAGATTGTGAAGATGACGAAGAACGCGGTGACCAGCCTATTGAAACCTGCTTACAGAGCCTACAGGGAACCTTATATAGCACTCACAACCGTCGAGCTGCTATTTGGCATTTAGACACAGATGGTAACGTCACGGATAAAGTTACCTATGAGATACCCTTTGAACGCGAAGAAGACGATGAGCGTTTATTTACCAGTGAAGCCATGGCTATTAATGACAACGGCATTGCTGTGGGTCGGGCATCAAACTTTTATGAAGATAACTACGAATTTGCAAGCTTTTATGCGGCGGTTTTTTCTGGCGAGGAAATCACCAGCTTTACGGATCGCAACGAGTACTTAAGCAGTATCGCGACCGATATCAACGACAATAACCTGGTCACGGGTTACGGTGTAAAACAAATAAATGGTATCGAACGCTCCAAGTTTTTTGTCTATAACGTTGATTCTAATGAAATCACCTTCCCGGATGACTTTTTCCCAGGCTCATCCAGTGTTGCCAGAAGTATCAACAACAATGGGCAGATTGTAGGCGAGGGCGAAGTTGAAACGACGCTGAGCAGTACCCGTCGTCGCGAAGGCTTCATATATGATGTTAACGATGGCACCTTCCAAAATCTGAACGACCTGCTGGGCTGTGAAACCCCCTATACCATAGTACAAGCTCACAGCATCAACGACAGCGGACAAATTGCCGCATTAGCCCGTGTGAGACGCGCTGACACAGACGTACAGGGCAATCTGGCGTTGAATGATGACGGTTCTGAAGATCTGGTGGATACCTTAATCACTGTTCAGTTAAACCCAATTCCGGGCGGTGAAATTGACACTTGTGATGATTCCGACGACGACGATGCTGCGCCGGAAAGGCAGGGTGGTTCCATGGGATTTGGTTTGCTGCTTTTGCCATTTTTGATGATGTTCCGACGCTTCAAAAAATAAAAATTGCAGAACATCTGACTTTTCAAAAAAGCCGCTTTAAGCGGTTTTTTTATGCGTTTTTATTCATAAAATTTAGTCGTTAATTGCGTGTAATTAAAAATGTAATTTTTATGAAAAAATGTTGTAAAGAAAAAGCTGTATGGATTTCATTTACTTATGTGTTGTCAAGTGGTCAGAGTAAAAATTAGACCTTGAACAGAAGGTCAGGATCCTCTATTTCATAGGGGTGGGCATAAAGCCTACAAACAGCAATTGATAAAGAGGTGAAAATGAAAAGACAAAAGCGCGATAAATTATCTCGGGCCCACGCAAAGGGGTATCAAGCTGGTATTTCTGGTAGGGCGAAAGACAACTGTCCATTCCAGGCTGTAGAGGCACGGTCTCAGTGGCTTGGTGGTTGGAGAGCTGCCATGGAAGATCGAAGCTTAGGTCTTGTAAAATAAAAACCACAATCTTCGTAAACGTATTTTAGAGAGAACGAAAGCCCCGGTAGAGGGGCTTTTGTATATCTGGACCTTAATTAAAAGTTGCTGGTGTCCTGGAACAGACCAACTTTGAGATCTTTCGCCTCGTAAATCGGACGACCATCTACCTCTACCACACCGTCGCCAATGCCCATGAATAATTTGCGCTTGATTACGCGCTTCATGGTGATTTTATAAGTCACTTTTTTGGCCGTTGGCAGGATTTGACCGGTAAACTTGACTTCGCCTACACCCAGAGCACGGCCTTTGCCCGGACCGCCACTCCAACCCAGGAAGAAACCAACTAATTGCCACATTGCGTCCAGACCCAGGCAGCCGGGCATAACAGGATCGCCAGGGAAGTGACAATCAAAGAACCACAGATCCGGAGTGATATCCAGTTCAGCGTGGATGTATCCTTTGCCGTTGTCGCCGCCGTCTTCACTGATCTCGACGATGCGATCCATCATTAACATATTCGGTGCAGGCAGTTGGCTGTTACCTGGACCAAATAGTTCACCACGGCTACAACTAAGTAGATCTTCTTTATCAAACTGATTCTTTCTTTCTGACATCTTATGCACTTCACTGTTTAAAAAATTTGCGGCTAATTTAGCGAACACTTGTTCGCTAAACAAGTCTGATTAGTCTTTTTACCGGTTATTTTTATGCTTGGCGGTTCTGTACAGAGTATAAATTGTGCAATTTTCAGGTGAAACTTTCATTCATCGCGGGAAAGGGTATAGTTGCATAAAAGGGAAGACTTTTTATAGAAATGAGCAACGTTAAAAATCGCCTCAAAGAAAATGCCGACAAACAAAAGCGCTTCAGGGAAAAACAAAAAGCCGAAGGTAAAAAAATGCTAAGAGGCTATGTTAACCCTGAGGCCGTTGACTGTTATGCCGAGCTGCGGGAGAAAACCGGATGGACAGATAGCGAGATACTGAGTAATTCACTCAGGATCACCTACGCAGCTTATAAATGTGGGCAAATAAAACTGTTAAACGAATGGCTTAAGAAGAATCAAAAATGAGTTGGACAATCGTTTTTTGGTATACCTCTCTGCTGGTTGTAATTTCAATAATTGGACGCTTGTTTGATCTGTCCAACGGCACATGGCAACAAAATAGTAAAGGCTACAAAGCCCAGGATACAGTGGATGTGATCGTTGTGCTGTTTGGCTTGATAGGGTTATTTGGGCTGGCATTTGACGAACGTTATTTTAGCCAATCTTTATGGCAAGGTTATTTTGTGGTAACCATGCTCTATATTCCCCTGTCTTTCTTCACTCCAAAATTTTCAGGTATGCGCCAGTTGTACGGGAATTTCAATGTTGTGAAGGCAATTGTTTCAAATACATTACTAATGACACCGTCCCATATCGGGCAATTCATCTACGCTTTTAATGTAAGCTGGTCATAGTTTTTCATTCGTATTTTCCATAGGAGTTTTTATGAGCACTCTCGCAAATAAGGTGGCAATAGTCACGGGCGGGGCCACAGGTATTGGCCTGGCCATCACAGAAGCACTGCTGAAGCAGGGCGTAAACGTGGTTATCAGTTCCCGCCGTCAGGCGCTATTAGCCGAAACCGCCGAAAAATTTAATGGGCAGTACAACGCTAAATGTTTAGCTGTCGCTGCAGATGTACGGCTTAAGTCAGATATTCAGGGGCTCGTTTCTGAAACGTTACAGAGCTTTGGCAAGATAGATATATTGATAAATAACTCTGGTTTGGGTGTAACAGATAAGATCATTGATTGTCCTGAAGAAAATTGGGACCTGGTGCTGGATACCTGTACTAAAGGCACTTTTTTACTGAGTCAGGCTGTACTACCTACCATGCAAAACCAGAAAGACGGGTTTATTATCAACATTGCATCTCAGGCTGCTAAAAACGGTTATGCCGAAGCGGGACCATACTGTGCAGCTAAGTTTGGTGTTTTGGGACTTGGTCTGGCGTTACAGGAAGAGGTACGAGAGTTTGGTATAAAGGTTCACAGCTTGTGCCCCGGACTGGTACAGGTGCCAGCAGCCAGCTCGAATGCAGAACAAAAATCCGGTTGGTTACAACCCGAGGACCTGGCTGCATCAGTATTGTTTTTGTTACAACAACCAAAACGGGTTCATTTTGACAATATTGGACTCTGGGGTTTTCCGGTATAAACGAGGAGCAAAAAAGTATGAAATCTATTCCGTTAGTACAATCTTTTCCGTCGGTAAGTTCCATTGGTTTAGGCTGTATGGGGTTTGGCGGTGATTGGAGCAATGATCCGTTTCAAGCCGCGCATGTATCAGAAATGCATCAGGCGCTGGACGCAGCGCTTGAGGGTAAGATTAACTTTATCGACCACGCCGACATCTACACCATGGGTAAAGCTGAATCGGTGTTTGGTGAGGTATTAAAGCAGCGCCCTGAACTGCGCGAGCAACTGGTGATCCAAAGCAAATGCGGTATTAAGTTTGATGATGAATTGGCACCAGGACGCTATGACTTTTCAAAGTCCTGGATTATTCAGTCTGTAGACGGCATTTTGGCCCGTTTGAATATAGAGCAGTTGGATATCCTGTTATTGCATCGTCCTGACCCGTTAATGGAATTGGCCGAAGTAGCAGAAACATTTGCCCGGTTGCAGCAGCAGGGCAAGGTAAAGCACTTTGGGGTTTCCAATATGCATGCTCATCAAATTGCTTATTTACAGTCGGGACTGTCGCAACCATTAATTGCCAATCAGATGGAAATGAGTTTACGCAATCTGGACTGGTTAAACGAGAGTGTTACGGCGGGTATGGCTTCTGGCACTACAAACCACTTTTCACCGGGTATCATCGAATATTGCCGCGGTAACAATATGCAAATACAGGCCTGGGGTTGCCTGGCGCAAGGATTATTCTCCGGACGAAATCTCGACGGACAACCTGAAAATGTGATCGCAACAGCGAATCTTGTGGCTATCATGGCGGAAGAGTTTAAGGTATCAAAAGAGGCTATCGTACTGGCCTGGCTGATGCGTCATCCCGCGAACATTCAGCCTATAATTGGCACCACTAATCCGGAGCGTATTAAAGCCTGTGCACAGGCCACAGAGGTGCAACTGAGCCGCGAACAGTGGTATCAGCTGTATGTTACTTCTCGTGGTGAACGCTTGCCGTAATGCCAATTATGCCGCGTAAAATCAGATACTGGGCCAGATAATAACTGGCCATAATCCAGACTGTGGCGAAAGGGATGGGATGCCGAAAGGCATTCCATGCGATCAGTGTGTCTGATGCCGCAAAAATCAAGGCGCCATACAGGTGCAGTCGCTGAGACTTTTGCGCCGAAAAAATAGCGGTGATACACATAAAACTGATTACACCAACATAAAGAATCACTGCATATCGTAAAACCACTTCTTGTGGCATTACCCACTGAGCCACAAACCAGGAATATATCAACATAGCCAGCGCCGCCAGATGTCTGAACCTGGCTTTGTAAATTTGCTCATCGTTGACAAATCGCGCAAAGCAGATGATGTAAAAAACATGAGCGATCAGAAAAGCGCTTAAGCCTGCCATAAAATTTTGTTCAAACTGCAATGCCAGTAAGACGTCGCCTAAACCACTGAAACACAACGCCAGCAATGGATATCTGCGATAACCCGACGGTAGTTGTTGGTAAGCTATCAATACCAGTAAAACTACAGGAAGTACCTTTACCAGCGGGCTAAAAGGATAGGGCGCTAATGGGCTGGTCAGCGTATAAATAACCGCAATAATAAAAAATAGCGAGATGTAGAGCTTATTCATGATGTTATATTTTGTTGATTCATCAACCGATAGCCAAGGTATAAGAAAATACCGCAAAGCAGCCAGGTGAGTCCAATCAGTAAGTTACTCAGATCTACCAGTTCTGGATGGCGTATTTTTAACTGTATTGGCAAGATGCCTCTGATAACACATAGCGAGGAAATCGTTATTATCGCGGCCTTTAACAGCGGAAGGACGCGGATAAACCCCGCGGCTGACAGTGCATACGCCGTAACGGCTAATAATAGTGCAGAGACAAAAATGGTGCCAAGCGGAGCCAGCAGTGTTCCTTGTCGGGCTGATTCGACAATTTCCACCGGAGCGTACTGAGCCTCGAAGCACTGGGGACCAAAATAAATGCAGGACATGTGAGCTATCGCTGTGGCAGCTGCCACAATTGCCACCAGTAACAATAAGCCAGTTGCAAACGCTTTTTTAAATGCAGTCATTTGTTAGTTTCACTCTCATATTGGGTTAAAAATCGCTTCATACGCTTTTGATGCCAGGTTGCTAATCCGGTTGCCAGAGCGACTGCCTGCTTCTGTAGTTTAATGGCTTTTTCTGGTTGATTAGTTTGGGCATAGGCATCTGCCAGGTAGTGATAACTGTATGCATCTTCCGGGTTTAACTCGATAAGTTTTTTATAGGTGGCAATAGCTTGGTCCGGGTTTAGCGGTAATTGATGCTCTGCCAAATTGCGGATAGAGCGTTTCGCCGATACCGGAAACCCGTATTTTTCCTTAGAGAGCCACAGGTAGTGTTGCACGATGGCATTTACTCCCTGATTCGATATAGGGGAATCCGCTGGAAGGCCGCGATGAATGTCGTCAAACATCAGTTCAATCGCTTCTATAGTAGCCAGGGGCGGCAAAGACATATGGTAGTGTTGTTGATAGGTGCGATAGTGATAATCTAAATGCGCAGGCTGTTTTTGCACAATAGTTTGAGCTAACTGCTGATACTCATCCAATTGATGGTCTTCCTTGACGGATTCTGCGTGCGCTAAAAACAAAAAGCGGGGCTTAGCTGGCAATTGCGCAAACTCGTTTTTAAAGCCTGTTAGTAATCCTGCCACGTCGTCTTTTAATTCGGGACTGATGGCAATATGGGCATCAAATAGCTGTGGTTTATTGAGCAGGGAAGACAATACCACCGAGCCATTGTAGCGAAATCCACTGATAATTCTGAAACCATTAGTACGGTATTGCTCGTCGATGGCTGGAATGAGTTGCTCTTCAAAAAAGTCCAACAATGGCGTTTGTTTGCCACTGCTGTCAAATAGCTTGCCTACTGGATTGCCCATTTCTGTAGATACGATAATGGTTTCCAGCCAGGGCCATTCACCGTTGTGGCTCATCCAGTCGTGTAATCCGGCAAGATAGGTGTGAGACACAGGGTGAAAATCGAACATTAACACATAATGTTTTTCTGGCTCATGCTGATAAGAGCGGGGCAAAGAGACAGTAAACCTGAGTTCCTGAGCAAACCTGTCGTCTTTAATTTCCAGTACAGCCTTGCTACTCAAGGCCAACGCGGGCACTGAAATCAGTACTAATAGCCAGACAGCCAAACGCAACATTATGATCTCCTTATTCTTTTGGTCACGCAGACTGGCATAGTAAGATAAACAGGTCAATTAGTTATCAGCATTACAAAGTCTTTGATGCAAAGAAGGTCAAAACGTATTAGTTGTGCTGTTGCAGTTTTTCTCCGGCGGATTGCAGCTCTGTTTCCAGTTGTTTAGCATTGTCTTTTCGGGGTTTTACGAATCGGGCAAGCCAAAAATACAGAACAGGCGTGAGAAACAGGGTAAATACCACCGCTAAGCCCAATCCGCCAAACACCACCCAGCCAATAGCGTTTCGGGCCTCTGCACCGGCACCACTGGAGACGATTAAGGGAATACCTCCCAGAATCGTAGACATTAATGTCATCATAATTGGGCGCAGACGCACTTCACCGGCTTTTAAAATCGCGTCTTTTACTGAATGTCCCTGGTCTCTGAGTTGATCAGCGAATTCCACTAGCAGGATGGAGTTTTTTGCCAACAGGCCAATCAGCATCACCAGACCAATTTGGGAATAGACATTGATGGAAGTGCCGGTTAAAAATACAGCGTAAATAGCCGCTGCGATACCGAAAGGCACAGTGATCATTACAACCAGCGCACTGTTAAAGCTTTCGAACTGCGCGGCTAAAACCAGAAGTACTATGATAAAGGCTACCAGGTAGGTGATGTTAACCTGTTGATCGGTTTCTCTGAAGGTCAGTGCTTCGCCCAAAAACACCAGGCCAAAGCCATCCGGTAACACATCTTGTGCTAGTTCTCGCAGGCCGGTAACGGCTTCTTCCATGGAAATACTGTCAGGCAAGTCCACATCTACTTCAATGGCCCGTCGCTGGGCATGACGCTCTAACTCTGCGGCAACGCCTTCTTCAGTAATGTAGGCAATACTGGAAAGTGGTACCAAACTGCCATTACCCGAGCCCACATACAGGTTTGTTAAATCGGCTGGATCTGCAATGTCCTTATAGGTGGACTGCAACATAATCGGAATAGCCTGATCACCGACATTGAGGTCCCCCAGATCGTAGCCACCAATGGCAGATCTGAGCGTGTTGGTAATATCAGAAAAGGGAACCCCCAACTCTTCTGCTCTGCGACGGTCGATATGCACCCGCATTTGTGGTTGAGTAGGTTGATAGGATATTTCGGCCCGCCCCATTTGTGGAAAACGGTTTTCTAATGCTTTGCTGAAATCCTGTGCGACATCGTATATTTCGTCATAATCATTGCCGGTGATCGCAAATTCTAAACCGCCTCCCTGTCCCCTAAGTTTTAGAGAGTTGGGACCAAATGCTCGCCCCGGTGCGCCCGGAATCTTGTTCAATTCAGGTCTTATTTCGGCGATGATATCTTGCTGTGATTTACTGCGCTGCTCCCAGTCTTTGAGATTGACCGTAATGTAGACAATATTGGGGTCCCACTGACCCACCACCGTTTTAATGGTTTCGATGTTGCCATCTTGCATGTATGGCAGCAACGTGTCTTCCATCTTTTCAGCTTGTCGATCCATAAACGCGATACCCACTCCATCAGGTCCCCGTGCGAAAATACGGACATTGCCCCGGTCTTCGGGTGGAAGCAGTTCTTTTTTCACTGAGTCATAGATGGCGACAGCGCCCCCGGCTGCCACAACACTCAGTAACAACACCACAAAACCGCGGGTTAAGCACCAGCCCAACGCGGTTTTATAGCCTGTTAAACAGGCGTTGCCAAAACCGGAGAACATGGTCTTATTGTTGCCTGTGGGTATTTTGGCCTTAAAGGCTGGCACCAGCGTTAGCGCAACAAACGAGGAAATAATCACCGAAGCTGACAACACACCGCCGAATTCTCTGAACAGTCGCCCCGCTGTGGAAGGTAAGAAGGCGATAGGCACAAATACGGCCACTAACACTGCGGTGGTGGCGACCACTGCGAAAAACACTTCCCGACTACCTATAACTGCCGCTGCCTTGCTGGCCAACCCCAGTGATTTTCTGCGTTGAATGTTTTCCGATACTACAATGGCGTCATCTACAATCAGACCCGTTGCCAGCACTAAGGCAAGTAAGGTAAGTATGTTGATGGAAAAGCCCAGCATCCACATAACCGCAAGTGACCCGATAAGTGATACCGGAATAGAAAGCGCAGGGATGATTGTGGCTCTGAAAGAACCCAAAAAAAGCCAGAGGGTAAAAACTACTAAGGCAATTGTGAAGGAAAGAGAGGTTAACACCTCTTCAATGGAACCGCGAATAAACTGGGCGTCATCATCGGTGATGTGTATTTCTAAGGACGGAAATCGGTGTCGTAATTCTTCAACCATCGCCTGAGTTTGATCCGATATATCGATGGTATTGGCGCCAGCCTGGCGCAATATTTCTAACCCGATTACAGGTTTGCCATTGAGGCGTACAAAACTGTTAGCGTCGGCAGGACCGAAGTACACATTGGCAACGTCCCCAACTCGGGTATTCCCTGATATCAGGATGTTTTCTACTTCACTGGCAGTTATAGAGGTGGCATCAGCTCGCACAATAACCTGCTGATCTGTAGAGCGCAGGCTACCCGCCGGGACGTCAAATGGCGCTGTACGCAAGGCGCTGGCGACGTCGGAAAAGGAAAGGGCAAAACTGGCCAGGCGAATAGGATCGACGGTGACTCTTAGCACCTTTTCCCGTTCACCATTGATGCGAATATCCGCCACCCCTGGTATAGACAAAAACAGCGGTGCAATATCCGTTTCCACCATCTCTGTTAGTGATTCCATTTCAATACTGTCGCTGGAAAGCGTCAGGCTTACCACGGCTCCGGCATCATTATCGGCTTTCACGATGGCAAGTCGCTCAACTTCATCAGGCAGTTGCCGTTGCACCTGACTGATAGCCTCCCGCGTTTCGTTGGCGGCGTCTTCTATATTGATGCCGGGTCTGAATTCTATGACAACCCTGGCAAAGCCTTCTTCACTCTGCGCTCTGATACTTTTTACACCACTGACTCTGGCAGCAGCGCCTTCCAGGCGACTGGTAACTTCGGTGTCCACGGTTTCGGGGGCACCCCCGGGGTAGGAGGCGCGAATTGACACTACCGGGCGGTCTACATCGGGTAATTCCCGCACTTCCAGACCCAGAATGGCCGACAAGCCGGCAATAATGATCAACAGGTTCAGTACTATGATCAGTACCGGACGTCGAATTGATAAAGACGGGAGATCTTCTTTGTGACTGGTATGTAGCTCAGACATTAGCCGGGCTCCACACTGGTTAGTTGTTTCTTGCTGGTATTGCTGAAAGCCTGCACCGCCTGACCTTCTCGAAGTTGCTGAATACCCTCAACAACCAAGGATTCGCCACGTTGCAGTTGTCCTTCGACCAAAATAGTCCCACGCAAGCGTTGCACAATATTCACGCGCTCACGGTTTGCTTTTCCTTCCCGAACAATCCATACGTAGGCACCGGTTGCTCCCCAGGAAAGCGCGGCTTCCGGAATTACAGGATAGGGTTCACCATCAAGCTGCAAGGTGACTTTGAAACTCAATCCTGGACGATAAATGTCTTGTTGATTTTCAAGAATCGCTCGCACTTTTAATGTTCGGTCCTGGATATTAATGCGTGAATCAATTTGCGCTATCTCAGCCGTTATTTCATTATCGCGATTATTCCAGGGCGAAAGCGTCACAATGGCCTCATTGTTAAGAATTGTCAGTGCTGATTCGGGCGCAGAAAAATTGATAAAGAGGTTGGAACGGTCATCGATGGTGGTGATTAAGGTATTGGTGTTGATCCGATCACCTGGTTCCACATCGGTCAAACCAAGGTAGCCGGAAAATGGTGCATTTACCGTCCTGTCTTCAAGATCCGCTGCAGCTGACTGTAACTGAACTTTTGCCAAATCACGTTCTGTGATGGCATCATCGACATCGCTTTGTGTGGCAGCGCCCCTGGTTTTGCTTTCTTTCAGTCGGGTAAGTGTACGCTCTCTGTCAGCGAGTTCTATTTTGGCGCGCTCAACTGCGATTATCTGCCGTCGATCATCGAGTTTTATTAATACCTGACCGGACTGTACAAAGTCACCAGGCTGAAATAATACCTCAGTGACAATGTCGGATGCGGCAGGGTAGATGCTGACCGAGCGTTGAGCCTCCGCCGTACCAATGGTGTCTATTGCTGATTTGAGAGGTTGAAATTGCAGGGGCTGGGCAATGATGTTCGCCACCCGTTCAGAGCCATTGCTGGATTGCGCGCTGACTATTGGGTTGAAGAAAAAAGCCGCAGCTATTACCACACTGAAAACCAGCTTCGATGTCATCCTAACTCATCCTTATAAAATTAGCATTTACGCAGGCTAATAGTGTAAGGATCAGTGAGGTGATGTACAGAATATTTACGTAAAATTACAACTTTTGGGCTGGCGCTATTTCTTGATAGTCTCATGGTACCAGTCATTGATTTGCTGTCTTTCGTCGTCGGTCATACCGGTTTTGTTCAATAACGGCATGTCTTTGGTCACAGATACCCGGTGGTGGATTCGTGGAGCCCATTGAATAACCTGTGACCAGTTGTCCAGCTTTAATCCCAGTGGCGCAACCACAAAGATATCATCGCTGGGTGTCTCGCTGTGACAGTTGCTACAGTGTTTTTGCATAAGGGCCATTATGTCCTGATTTACCGGAATTGTGGGGGCTGTGTCCACTGAAGTTTGCACCGGTGTGGTTTGAGGTTTTGATACCCAAATGGCGATAAATAACATACCTATTGCGCCGGTAATCAAAATTGAAGGCCGGACTATACCGATGTGGCGCAGATTGAAAAAATGCCTAATCCAGGCTGATACAGCAGCAATAGCCACTAGTACTAACCAACTTTGTGGGTGCTGGTAGGTCATAGGGTAGTGGTTTGAAATCATTAAAAAGATAATGGGCAGTGTGAGATAGTTATTATGTACTGAGCGCAGCTTGGCACCGGCACCCCATTGCGGATCAATGGGCTCTTTATCTGTTACCGCCTGGACCAGTTTTCGCTGCGATGGAATGATGGTAAAAAACACGTTGCCGGCCATTATCGTGCCTATCAGGGCGCCAACGTGAATGTAGGCACCGCGACCGCTAAACCACTGAGTAGCCAGCCAGGCCGATAAACTTAAAAACAATACTAAAAATACCGCAAAAAGACCGGCCGATTTTGCCAGCGGGCTGCGACAGGCAATTTCGTAAATAAACAAACCGCCAAAGATAAACCCCAGGCCCAGGCTGATGGCTGTGGAGGCCTCCATGGCTTTAACACCCGGATCAATCAGGTAAGCTTCGGCGCCCAGATAATACATCCATATCAACAGCAACATGCCACTCAACCAGGTGGCGTAGGCTTCCCATTTAAACCAATGCAGGGTTTTGGGGATTTGCTCCGGGCCGTATTCGTATTTGGCGACTTCGTAAAAGCCACCACCATGCACAGCCCAAAGATCACCTTTAATGCCTTTGTCTTTTTTCCATTGTGGCGGTTGACGAAGATTGTTATCCAACCAGATAAAATAAAAGGACGCGCCTATCCAGGCGATGCCTGCAATGACATGAAACCAGCGAATAAATAACGCAACCCAGTCAGCCCACATAAAAGTCCCCTTAACTTATTGTTTTTAGCTATCCCTGTTATTTGTAGTTTGCCTTCACTAAAGGCTATTCCGTTTTAGTTTTTATTATTGTGCCTGCCATACAGGATTACCTGCAATCCAGGTAGCGACGGTGGCACGTTCGTCGGCCAGCATACTCAGCGCGAATAAAATATCTTCTGCATCGTCAGAGTCCTGTAAACGCAAAGAAGATAGCTCATTAAAATGCGGATCTAACACGGTAAAATCAGCAAATGTACCGGCGTTAAAATCCCCGATATCAGGTAACTTCAGGGCATCTGCTGCGCCCCTGGTCATCATGTACAGGCCTGACAACGAATCCATGGTGATGTTTTGTAGTTGAAATACCTTGTAGGCTTCGCCCAATGTGCGCAACATACTAAAACTGTCGCCACCACCTACATCTGTGGCCAGAGTCGTTTTAACGTTAAACGCTTTGGCTTTATTGAGATTGTATAATCCGCTACCCAAAAACAGGTTTGACGTGGGGCAGAAGGAGACAATCGCCCCTTTTTCTGACATCAGTCGCCATTCGTCATCTTCCAAATGTATGCAGTGACCGAACAAAGAGCGCTCTGTCACCATTTGGTAGCTGTCATACACGTCCAGATAGTGTTTACTGTTGGGATACAGCTCTTTTACCCAGGCAATTTCCTGTTGATTTTCACTCAGGTGAGTTTGCAAATAGACGTCTTTGTAACTGGACATCAGCTCACCCATCATGGCCATTTGTTTTTCGGTACTGGTGGGGGCGAATCTTGGAGTAATGGCATATTTCAGACGGCCTTTGTTATGCCAGGTGGCAATGAGATCTGCAGAGTCCTGTTGCGCTGACTCAGGGGTATCCTGCAAGTATTCTGGGCAATGGCGGTCCATGCATACTTTGCCGGTTAATATCTGCATATTGCGTTCGTAAGCCGCACTAAATAATTGTTCTGCTGAGTTTTTATGTACAGTTGCCCATACGGCTGCCGTGGTGGTGCCGTTGCGCCACAATTGGTTCAGGAAAAAATCGGCAATCTTTCGGCTATAGGCTGGATCTTCAAATTGGCGCTCTGTGGGAAAGGTGTATTTGTTCAGCCAGTCAATTAACTGCTCCCCGAAACTGGCAATCATTTCTGTTTGTGGAAAGTGCAGGTGGGTATCGATAAAACCGGGTAGCACCAGTTTGTTGCCGTAATCTATTACTTCCGCATCGGGATAGCGTTGTGTTAACTGCGCAGCCGTATCCGTTGCCAGGATTTTTTCACCATCAATGGCTAAAGCACCTTGTTTGATTTCCACTACATCCTGATACGGCGATTCTGTGCTGTTTGGGAAGTGGACAATATGACCGGTGATTAACTTGATACTCATAATTAACTTATTCTCTGAATTTTTTACTTAACTGCCGCGGTAACTACTAAAACCGAAGGGCGAGATTAACAGGGGAATGTGGTAATGGCCGCCACTTTCTGTCATTTCAAAATGGATATCGACAAAAGGATACAGGCTGTCCGGGGCGTAACTGTCCAGGTATTCCTTACACATAAAGCGCAAACAATAAACCCCGGCCTCGTAGTGCGCTATGCCCCATTCTTTACAGCGACCATCGCTATCGGTTACCCCCTGATGCTGTGTCCCATCTGGCGAGGTTAAAATTAAGGCCATTTCTGCTGCAGGTCGCCCTTTGGTGGTATCTAAAACATGGCTGGATAACGTGATCATACTGAGCCTTCCATTTGCAATTGTTTGTTGATTCGAAGCAGGGTAATTTTTAGTTGTTCGGCAGCCGCCAGTTGAATTTCAGTTTCGGTATCATTGGGCAGCCGCTCTTCCAGTATTTGTAACATTTCCCCGGCACTTTTCCCCGTCGCAAACACGATAAAGATAAAACCATGTTTTTCCAGATATTGCTGATTTAGCCGGTGTAGCGACTGCAAGGTTTCTTCACTGGCACTTTGGGCGCCGGATTGTTCATTACTGGCTATGCCTTTCGTACTGGCGTATTTTTCTCGCAGGCTGTTGACATCGCCAATCATAGGGTGGGCTTCAAAGGCTTGCAGGTAGTCCTGGTGACTACATTGTTGCCAAAAGAATTCCGCTTTGGTTTGTAATTCAGATAAACCTAAAAAGGGACGGGCTTGTGTCATTTTTTGACACCAGTTTTGCGCCGCACAGGTTTGTTCAAACCAGTTAATGCAATCGTCAATATTGAGCTGATTGAGTTGTTGTAAGGTCACGCGAGAGTGTCCTCCTGAATGTGTTCTTCTGCGTCAGTAGTCGTGCTTTGCTGTTTCGATTGATGCAACAACTGGGTGATTTGGGCCGCCATGGAAATGGCCACTTCAATGGGGGTTTTTCCCGGTACCGAGAGTTCTCCCACCGGGCTCACCAGCTTGTTTATTTGGACATCGCTCAGCTCTCGCTGTTTTAATTTATAGCGAAATCGTTTGGCTTTGGTTTGTGAGCCTATCATGCCTACATATTGAATATCATCTCGCTTGAGTGCAGTTTTAACCAAATCGAAATCCAGCTGATGATTGTGGGTCATGATCAGAACAAGCGTATTTGCTGGTAGTAACTTTAATTCGCTGACAGGGCAATCAGTGGCGATGATATTGACGTTGGCTTGCATTGTTGCCGGGAATAAATCAGAACGTTCATCAATCCAATGTATTCTTACTGGCAAGCGCTGCAGGATAGGCAGCAATTCATTAGCGACATGGCCTGCGCCAAACACAGCGATTTGTTGTGTCTGAATCTGATGGCTTTCCAGCAATACCTTGGCAAAACCACCACAGCACTGGGCCAGCTTAGCTGATAAAGGGTACTCTTCGACTTTTATCGCCGTATTATTTGCCAGTAGCATAGTCTGAGCACTACGCGTAACCAAGTGTTCCAGGTTGCCACCGCCGATAGTGTCAAAAGTCTGGTCCTGAGTGATCACCATCTTGGCGCCACTGTCTCGTGGTACCGAGCCTTTGTGTTCTATGACTGTGGCCAACACAAAGGGGTGCTGTTTCTCCTGACAATAGCTGATGGCCTGCATCCAGTTGCTGATCTTCATCGGCTTAACACCTCAACAGTGAGGCTGTCAGCAGGCAGTGACTGAATAGCCTTTAACACTTTTTCTGGCGTGGCAGGCGGATCCAGCTTCGGATCTTCTTTGTAATCAGTCAGGCTGGAAATGGCATCTTTAAGTGCACACCAGACACTCATGGCCAACATGAGGGGAGGTTCACCCACAGCCTTGGAGTGATAGATACTGTCTTCTTCGTTGGGGTAAGGATATAACTCTACATTGAATTCCCTGGGCGTATCCCCAATGGCCGGAATTTTATAGGTTGCCGGATTATTGCTGAGCAACCTGCCTTTGTCGTCCCACAACAATTCTTCTGTGGTTAGCCAGCCCATACCCTGAATGAACCCGCCTTCAATCTGACCAATATCAATGGCCGGATTTAAGCTGGTGCCGACATCATGCAAAATATCAACCCGGTCAACCCGATATTCACCGGTTAAGGTATCCAGAGTTACCTCTGAAACCGAAGCGCCATTGGCAAAATAGAAAAATGGACGGCCGGTTCCGGTGGTGCGGTCATAGTGAATTTTAGGGGTTTTATAAAAACCGGTAGAGGACAAAGAAACCCGATTCATGTAAGCCAGTTGCACCAGATCGGCAAAGGGAATTTGCGCCTTATCCAGGCTAACCACACCGTCTTTGAATGTAACCGCGTCGCTGTTTCCCTGATTTTGCTCGGCCCAGAAATCCGCCAGACGTTGCTTTATTGTTAAACAGGCATTTTGCACGGCCTTGCCATTGATGTCGGTGCCGCTGGAAGCCGCAGTAGGCGAGGTATTCGGTACTTTGTCCGTGCGGGTGGCGGTAACTTCGATATGCACAATATCCAGACCAAATTCATTGGCGGCAATTTGCTGGATTTTAGTGTGCAGGCCCTGGCCCATTTCGGTGCCACCGTGATTTACCTGAACGCTGCCATCAGTATAAATATGTACCAATGCACCCGCCTGATTCAGGTGTTTTGCGGTAAAGGAAATCCCGAACTTGACGGGTGTCAGCGACAGACCTTTCTTGAGAACGGTATTTTGCTGATTAAATTGCTGAATGCTTTCCCTGCGTTGCCAGTATTCTGATGATTCAGTCAGTCGCTGGATAAGATCCGGCAAGTTGTTATGCTCAATCTTCATGCCGTATTGAGTCGTATCGCGCCCAGCACCACCATACAAGTTGCGCTGTCGTATAGTAAGGGGATCTTCTCCGGTTTTCCGGGCGATAGCCTCAATCATGGCTTCAGCTAATACCATGCCTTGCGGCCCACCAAAGCCGCGAAACGCAGTGTGAGATACGGTATCGGTGCGACAGCGGTAGCCCACAATGTCAGCTGCTCCGAGGTAATAGGCGTTGTCACAGTGAAACATGGCTCTGTCGACAATGGCTTCAGACAAATCCGCTGAATGTCCACAAAGCCCATTGATATTTGCCTGAGTGGCCTGAATTACCCCTTGCTCATCGGTGGCCACAGTAAAGCTGTTTTGGAATGGATGGCGTTTACCGGTCAGCATCATGTCCTGCATGCGAGGAACCCGCAATTTGACCGGGCAGCAGTTGCGTACGGCTAGCAAGGCTGCAATGCAGGCCCATTGCGCAGCCTGAGTCTCTTTACCGCCAAATCCCCCCCCCATGCGGCGCATATCAACAGTAACCTTGTGCAGTTTGATATTTAGCACTTCGGCAACCAGTTTTTGAACTTCACTGGGATGTTGTGAGGAAGTGTAAATGCTTATTCGGTCTTCTTCCTCGGGAATGGCCAGCGCAACCTGTCCTTCCAGATACATGTGTTCCTGACCGCCAATTTTGACTTCACCACTTACGGTAATCGCCGCCGAAGCACTGCTTTTTTCAAAATCCCCTTGTTTCATTTGGTGCGTAGGGCGGACGAAGTTTTGCTTCTGGTGAGCCTGATGGATATCCAAATCCGGTTTTTCGGCGTCGACTTCTAACTTTCCTAAACCAGCCGCTTTTCGGGCAACATTGGTGGAGGTGGCTAATAGTGCACACCAGGGCTGACGATGAAATAAAATCTTTTGGTTCGCCAGCATCGGGTCGCCCTCGAACACAGGAGCTATGTCCAGATGACCGGGTACGTCTTCTGCTGTGATTACGTCCACAACGCCTGGAAACGCTTTAATTGCACTGACATCTTTGGTGCGAATGATGCCCTTGGCGGTTTCGCTCATTGCCACCGCGGCGTGCATTAAGCCTGCGGGCTCTGGCATATCGTCGATGTATCTGGCTTTACCGGTAACATGGCGTTCAGCGCTTTCGTGCTTTTTACTGGTGCCGACTGATTTAATGCTGAAACCGGGTGTCGTGTTGTTGTCTATTAATTTACGCATGTTGTAACACCCTCAATTCCATGTGGTTGTGGTTCTGAGACTCCAGCCAAAAGCGCTGCCACAAATTAACCAGCATATCCTTGCGATATTGAGCTGTGGCTCTGACATCATCAATTGGATTGAAAGCATTGGCTAATATGGCTTTGCCTTTTAGCATGGTTTCTCTGTTCCAGGTTTCTCCGGTGATGGCTGTCTCCAGTGCAGTGCAACGAGAAGGAATGGCCGCGACGCCACCAAATCCGGTGCGCAGGTTACTGACAACGCCATTTTCCAGCTGCAGATTAAAGACGGCACATACCGCTGAGATATCATCTTCGATACGTTTGGATATCTTGTAAGCGCTTAAAAAACTAGCATTCACTTTTGCGGGAATACGAATATCGCGCAGCCACTCTCCGGAGCGAAGGGCCGTTTTTTTGTAATCTAAAAAGAAATCCTGCACCGGCAAGCTTCTGCTTTGCTCGCCGTCGTCTATGGTCAAGGTGGCATCTAATGCCAATAAGACCGGCGGCATATCACCAATTGGCGAAGCATTGGCGACATTGCCTCCCAGTGTTCCCTGGTTACGGATAGGTAGTGAACCAAGTCGGGTGAGTAGTTCACTGAGTTCAGGATACTCATTTAACAAAGTATCTTGTAACTGGCTGTAGGTGACAGCGGCACCAATAACTAAATGCTTGTTATCTATCGTCAGGTGATTAAGTTCAGGGACATAACGTGTGCTGATCAACTGCGGCAGGGTTTTGTACATTTGCGTTACTTCCAGCGCCAGGTCTGTGCTGCCAGCCACCAGTCGTGCATCAGGGTATTTGTTGATTAGCGCAGCCAGTTCAGCGCGGTTTTTAGGGAGATGCAGCCCGTCGACTCCCTTATTGTCAGGCAAAGCCTTCAGAGACTGCATAACATCGGACTCTGTTTTGGAAAATTTATCGGGGGCAGGCTGCGCGCAAGCCTGTAATGTTGCATCGATGATAGGGCGGTATCCGGTACAGCGACACAGATTGCCTGACAGGGCGTGTTCAATGTTATCCCTGTTTAAATCATTGCTGCTGTCATTGCTTCTGTCTTTATAGAGGGCAAACATAGACATGACGAATCCCGGAGTACAAAAACCACATTGTGAGCCATGCTTATCCACCATGGCCTGTTGTACCGGGTGTAATTGTGATTGCTCTTCCAGGTGTTCGACGGTAATAAGCTGTTTGCCGTCCAGCGCCGACATAAACGTAATGCAACTGTTGATGGCTTTGTAATTCAGACCATCGTCGGAATTATTGATCTCTGCTAATACAACCGTGCAGGCACCACAATCACCAGAACCACAGCCTTCTTTGCTGCCACACAGTTTCTTATCTTCTCTGAGCCATTCCAAAACAGTGCAATTGTTATCAATATTGCTAATATGGATGGGTTCATTATTCAGCAAGAAGCTGATCATCAGGTGCCTCCGGGTTAAAATATATTGTAAAACTTGACCGTTTGGTCAATATATTGGTATTTCAACAGGGTTGCAAGTGAACAATTTGGCAGTTTGAATCAACAACAGTTCATACAATGCCATATTGTTATAGCCTAAATTAACTGTAGTACCTGTTATAGTATGGCGCTTTCTGCGAAGATTAATATATATTGTTTGCAGCCAACGCTATCAGAAATTGGAATACCGGCAGAGGAAAAGAATCAGTGCTAGTGCAAAAAAGCGTCAAAAAGAACGTAAAGGGCAGTGTCAGACAAGCAAATTACGGCAAAATCATCAAAGCTGCGGTGACTGTGTTTGCCACTAAAGGTTATCAGGGAGCTACTGTCCAAGAAGTGGCTGAAAAAGCCGGATTACCTAAAGCAAACGTACTTTATTATTTCAAATCCAAACAGGGCATCTATGAAGCCGTGTTGAGCGATATTTTGTCCCTGTGGAATTCCAGTTTTGACCACGCAACAGCGCAGGATGATCCGGCTGTCGCCTTGTCGCGTTATATCCGCGAAAAACTGGAATTATCCCGCACTTATCCCGAAGCCTCTAAAATCTTTGCCATGGAAATGATCAAAGGGGCAGAGCAACTGTCTGATGAAATTAAGGCCGGCATGGTTAGCTGGTTTCAATCCCGTATTACTATTATTCAGCAATGGATTCAGGACGGTAAAATGGCCAATGTGGATCCGGCGATGTTGATGTTCCAGATTTGGGCTACCACTCAGCATTACGCTGATTTTTCTGCTCAAATTAGCATTTTAAAGGATGGCAAGATGTTGAATAAAAAAGGCTTCCAGGATGTTGGCGATTATCTGTGTCGCTCAATTTTGGGCAGCTGTGGCCTGAAAGTGCCGGAATAAAAGCTATGGACGGTTATCCCAGAGATTTAAAGGGCTACGGCGCGAACCCGCCAGACGCCAAATGGCCGGGTGGGGCGCAGATCGCGGTGCAGTTTGTACTTAATTATGAAGAAGGCGGCGAAAACTGCGTTTTACACGGAGATAGCCACTCAGAAATATTTCTTTCAGAAATTATAGGCGCCCAGGCTTTTCCTGATCGCCACCTGTCCATGGAGTCCATCTACGAATACGGCAGTCGCGCTGGATTTTGGCGATTGCACCGATTGTTTCTGGAGCATCAAATCCCAATCACGGTGTTTGGTGTCACTATGGCGATGCAACGCAACCCGGAAGCGGTACAGGCTATGCTGCAGGCAGACTGGGAAATTGCCAGTCACGGATTGCGCTGGATTCATTATCAAGATATGGACATCGCTCAGGAACGCCAGCAAATTGCTGATGCCATCAGACTACATACGCAGTTAACCGGCAAAGCTCCGGTTGGCTGGTACACAGGCAGAACCAGTCCTAACACGCTTAAATTGATAGCCGAACGAGAGGATATCCTCTATTGCGCAGACAGCTATGCGGACGATTTGCCTTATTACGATACTCAAAATGGCAAACCCTTGTTGATGGTGCCTTATACCCTGGATACTAACGATATGCGCTTTGCAACCGCGCAGGGTTTTAATAGTGGGGAACAGTTCTATCAATACCTGAAAGACGCCTTTGATGTTCTTTACGAAGAAGGACAGATGCAACCTAAAATGTTATCCATTGGCTTACATAATCGCATCATTGGCAGACCTGCCAGATTCGCTGCTTTAAAACGATTTGTAGAGTATATAAAAGCAAAAGATCACGTTTGGTTGTGTACCCGGGAGCAAATTGCCCGACACTGGCAGGCTGAGCATCCATACAGCTGAGATTAGTTTGACACAAAATAAAAATACTGACAAAACGCTGTTTACCATTCCTGAGACGCCTCGAACTCGCACCTCTGATGTCCTTGTTTCTCTGATTGAGCGCTGCGGTCAGGAAAAAATCACCTTGCGAATGTTGACGGATCGCATGGGAGATCGGACTTTCGGTTTACTACTAATCTTCTTGTCTATTTTTAATGTGCTCCCGTTTGTATCCCTTTTTGCTGGTATTCTGATCATGTGCCAGGGTATCCAGATGGGCTTTGGGCGCACAAAAGCCTGGTTACCCAAATTTATTTTGGACCGTCCGCTTAGTGGCACCAGTGTGGCTAAAGCCTTACTGACTTTCGAGCCAAAAATCAGGGCGATAGAGCGTTTTTTAAAACCGCGCTGGCAATTCACCGAAGCTTTTATTGTTGACCGTATAAATGGCTTTATCATTACCTTGTTGGGGGCCATTATCACATTGCCCTTACCATTTACCAATTTAGGGCCTGCACTGGTGTTGGTGATTATGGGGCTGGGATTATTAGAGCGTGATGGTTTAGTGCAAGTTACAGCAGCGCTGCTGGGATTGAGCGTGATGACCGGACTGTTTTTCCTGGTTTTTTGAGTATCACAGAATTTAGAACGATAAAGTAAAAGAAAACTGCAATGAAGCCAATTGAAACAGGCAAAGCCTACGACCAAATTACCCATTTTTGGCAGCGAGAATCCTTTAATCGGCAAAATGGTATTACAGCACATGAAAAAGCGCTGAGCTTTGCGCAACCCGAGGGAAATGCGTTGGATATTGGTTGCGGCTGTACCGGGCGGTTTCTTGATTTATTGGTATCTCGTGGCTTTCAATATACGGGATTAGATGTTTCGGCAAAGATGATTGAACTGGCCCGTCAGCGCAATCCGGATGTGTGTTTTTATCACCAAGATATCTGTGAGTTTAATTTAACACAGCAATACGATTTCATCACAGCCTGGGACAGTATCTGGCATATTCCATTGGATATGCAAAAACCAGTGTTGAATAAGATTATTGCGGCACTTAACCCCGGTGGCGTTTTCATTTTTTCTTTTGGTGGTACGGAAGAGGCAGGGGACCATCAAAATAAAGCGATGGGGCCAGAAGTCTACTATTCCTCTTTGGGCTTAAATGGTTTTTTAACTCTGTTTATGGACGCCGGTTGTATCATTCGCCATCTGGAGTTTGATCAGCATCCCGAATTACACACTTATCTGATAGTGGAAAAGGGCACTTAGCTTTCGAGTGGTCTATCAGTCTACGAAATTTACGTTTAATAACATCTTATTGTTTGTTGCTATGTGGTCATTTCTTTATGCTGAGAGCCAGTATAAATGTCATGGAAGCTGTTTTGTTATCCATTTATAAAAATCGCCGTGATTTTCTATTTCAATTTATGTTTTTGTTTCTGGTCACTGTGTTAACGCAGTTCAGTTACATTGCTTACGAAAAGCTGGTTTCTGATGAAGACTTCATTGTTACTATGGTACCCAGCCTTCTATTCTTGTCTTTATGCACTTTACCAGCATTGCTTGTAGGGCTCCCATGCGGCAAAAAGCTGGGCCTTGGCTTAGTGAGCGAGAGAACATCTGAAACTAACGTGCTACAGAGAGGGGTGAAATTTGCGTTTATAAACGGAATTGCCTTGGGCGCATTCCTGTTGGCAATTCGCTGGGGAAGTGATTCCGCTTTGCCCGATGAGATGCCAGAATATGGTTTTAGGGGAGTTATCGGTGGATTCCTCGTGTCTCTTGGGGCAAGTGTAGGGGAAGAAATTTGGTTCAGGCTTGGATTAATGACGTTACTCTTGTTTGCCATACAAAACCTGCTCCTAAAAAAACCTTTAACTGATGTCGTAGTATTTTGGACAATATTAGTGGTGGGTATTTTATTTGGGACAGCCCATCTTCCCCAACTGATGTCTTATGGGGTAACCGATGCGTTTGCTATTTGGGGTACCGTTATAGGAAATACCTGCGTTTCTATTTTATATGGCTGGTGCTTTTGGCGTTATGGGCTTATTTCTGCCATAGTTGCGCATTTTAGTCTGGATATTGTATTACATTGTCTGACCGCTGTATTTTAAGATACTTGTATAGCCTTATTAGAAATAAATTCAAAATTAAGATGATATTAATCAATTTGTATCTGAAACAATAAAAAACCATTGAGTTTCATGAAATGATTGAACTGTTTCCCACAGTTTTATACTCCTGCATGCTGGGCATGGTGTTAATGGCCTTGTTGCAGGTTTTTAAAAGACCAGCACAAAAGCAAAACTTTTATCTTCAGGGACTGTTTGTGTTATTGCTCGTCCATTTGCTGGGTGAACTGTTCATTTATTCCGGTGCCTACGTTTATGCGCCCGGTTTAGCAGGGTTGCAATTGCCTTTCAGAATACTGTTAGGGCCAGCTTTGTATCTTTATGCTCATGCCACTATGTCTGCTGAAAAAGCCGTAGATAAAAAAATTTTGTGGTTAGCTGCTGCCGGTCCGATTTTGGTGGTTGTGGCGATGTTGCCCTTTATGGTTTTGATTACCCCGGCAGAAAAGCTGGCACTGGCGAGTCCTGCCACACGCGATCCGGAATTGTGGCGCATTGCATTGTTTACCTGCTTGTTTAGCACTGTAACATTTATCGTGTTTACCGCTGTTTTTCTAATATTATCGCTGAAATTGCATAGCGCTCACGTACAACAACTTATGGAGCGTTTTTCTGAAATTGAGCACAATTCACTTGCCTGGTTTAGATCCATTTTGTGGGTTTGGGGAGCTGTATGGCTATTGTTCTCAGTGGAGTTTATGGCGGGAGCCATGGGTTGGTTGTGGTTTGGTTCTGGCAAGCTGCTGCCAACACTTGAAGTTATTGCCTTGGCGATTTTTATCCAGAAATCTTTGGCTCAGAAAGTATTGGAGCAATCTGAAAAAGGCGCACCACGCACCAGTCAGCCTCGCGAAGCCATTATTAGCAGAGAGAAGATGCAATTAATTGCATCCAAACTTCATCAGACTATGATTGAAGACAAATTGTTTTTGCAAGACGACTTGTCGCTTAATAAGTTATCTCAGGCAATAGCAGAGACGGAAAACCATATTTCAGAGACCTTATCGCAACATCTGAACACGCGTTTTTTTCAGTTCGTTAACAGTTATCGCGTGGAAGAAGCAAAGCGGGAATTAGAGCAAAGCGACAAGTTAATCACTACTATCGCCTTTGATGTCGGTTTCAACTCTAAATCCACATTTAACACTGCCTTTAAAAATATGACGGGACATAGCCCGTCAGCTTATCGAAACTCACTAATCCAATAATATTACTCGGCTATGTTGTTTCTCCTTCATTTGCACTCTGTTTCCATGAAATCGCCAAATAAATAATGATTAACCCCGTGCTAATCTCAAAAAAACTAAAAAACATGTAGTGCAGCGTGCCTCCCATGAAGACGGTGTAGGTTTGTACCCCGGTGGTTATTATTCCAGCTATGATGTTGGCATATTTGTTTAGTTTGTAGCTGAGAAGCCGGGACAGCGGGATCATGATCATCGGAATTTGCATGATGAAAGCAAAAACCAGTAAAAATTCCTCGGTAATTTGCATTCCACCCGCGTCACCGGATAAAAATGCTGCTAAATATTTAGCCAGATGTAAAGTAAACACATCGCAAAAGATGTAGTTCACCGTCAGGAAAGTCCAAAGTAAAGGCAAAAGGTGTTTGCGGTTACCATCCCAGTCAAATATTTTCATAGCTATCCTTTGTTCACTTAACAAAATTCGATATGAAATTTGCCTTAAACAAGGAGTGTCGTCGTCTGAATGGGCCTATTCGAACCTATTTTTTGTAAAAACAGGTTTAGGTGATGAAGTATCGAACAATTGAGGGGAAGTTAACGAGATCAAAAAAGGCGGTGTTAAACCGCCTTTCTATATAAACTTTTAAGATTAAACATTAAATCTAAAGTGGATCACGTCACCGTCTTTAACCAGGTAGTCCTTACCTTCAAGACGCCATTTTCCGGCTTCTTTCGCGCCAGACTCACCATTGCAGGCAACGTAATCGTCGTAGCCAATAACTTCAGCACGGATAAAACCTTTTTCAAAATCCGTGTGAATTTTTCCGGCTGCCTGTGGTGCAGTTGCACCTTCAGGGTAAGTCCAGGCACGCACTTCTTTTACACCGGCGGTGAAATAGGTTTGCAGGGTTAACAGGCTATATCCACCACGAATTACGCGGTTAAGGCCTGGTTCTTCCAATCCCATTTCTTCCATGAATTCAGTTTTTTCTTCATCGTCCAGTTCAGCGATTTCAGATTCGATAGCAGCACAAACAGGAACCACTACCGCGTTTTCTTGTTCTGCAATTTCGCGTACTTTGTCCAGATACGGATTATTTTCAAAACCGTCTTCATTGACATTGGCAATGTACATGGTTGGCTTAAGCGTAAGGTAATTCATGTAGCTGATCGCAGCGGCTTCTTCTTTACTCAGAGAAAGTGAACGCAGTGCTTTACCTTCATCCAGATGAGGCTTTACCTTTTCCAGTACAGTCATTTCGAATTTGGCATCTTTGTCACCGCCTTTGGCACGCTTACCGACGCGAATTATGGCTTTTTCGGTGGTTTCCAAATCTGCCAGAGCCAGCTCGGTATTGATAACTTCGATATCATCTTGAGGGCTGACTTTACCGGATACGTGAACTATGTTGTCGTTTTCAAAGCAACGTACAACGTGACCAATGGCATCGGTTTCACGGATGTTGGCCAGGAATTTGTTGCCCAGACCTTCACCTTTAGACGCTCCGGCAACCAATCCGGCAATATCCACGAATTCCATGGTAGTGGCGATCACTTTTTGCGGTTTGACGATTTCTGCCAGTTTGTCCAAACGCAGATCCGGTACAGGTACAACACCGGTGTTTGGTTCGATTGTACAAAACGGAAAGTTCGCCGCTTCGATACCCGCTTTGGTAAGTGCATTAAACAGAGTTGATTTACCTACATTCGGTAGGCCAACGATGCCACATTTAAAACCCATTGTTTTTCCTTTATAAGCAGAGTTAGCCTTTAAATGAATGCAAGCGATTCATTGCGGCTTTAATATCTTGTTTAAACAGTATATCGATACAGCGCAACGCTTCGTCTATTGCTGCATCCATTTTATTTTGATCTTCCGCTGAAGCTTTGCCCAATACGTGACCGGTTACACGATCGCGTGAGCCTGGGTGTCCGATCCCAACGCGCAAGCGCAGGAATTCTTTATTATTGCCAAGTGCTTTGACAATATCGCGAATACCGTTTTGGCTGGAACTACCACCGACTTTGAATTTGACGATACCTGGTTCGAGATCCAGCTCGTCAAAAGCCACTAACAGATTTTCTGGTTGTAATTTGTAGAACTGCATTACCGCACCGACGGATTGACCGCTTTTATTCATATAAGTGGTGGGGATAAGCAAGCGAACATCCTGACCGGCTATAATGCCTCGACCGGTTAGACCAAAAAATTTGTTATCAGCTTTAAGGGGAATGTTTGATTGTCGAGCCAGTTGTTCTACTACCCAACTGCCCGCATTATGGCGTGTGTTTTGATATTCGGGGCCCGGATTTCCCAGGCCCACGATAAGACGAATATCTGACAAGCAGATTATTCCTCTGTAGTCTCTTCTTCTGCTTCTTCAGCAGCACCGCCTTTAGCAGCCTTGATAGTTACAACTGCAACATCATGGCCTTCACCTTTAGCAAGCTCAACTGAAGTAACACCTTCTGGCAATTTAAGATCAGAAAGGTGAACAGTTTGACCTAACGCAACATCCATCAGATCAACTTCGATGAACTCTGGCAAGTTAGCAGGCAAACAGCTGATTTCGATGTCAGCAATATGGTGCTCAGCGTGACCGCCGTCAGTTTTGATCGCAGGTGCAGCTTCTTCATTCACGAAGTGCAAAGGAACGTTTGTAGTTAAAGCGTGAGATGCATCTACACGTAAAAAGTCTAAGTGCATGATCTTAGGCTTGTATGGGTGACGTTGCATGTCTTTAACCAAAGCTTCAACTTTCTCGCCACCGATGTTCAGTGTTAAAACGTGAGAATAAAAAGCTTCAAACTCTTGCGCCTGGAAAACTTTGTTATGAGCTAAAGTTAATGAAACCGGCTCTTTGTCGGCACCGTACAGGATCGCAGGAACTTTATCAGCGTGACGAAGGCGGCGGCTCGCACCTTTCCCTAAGTCAGTTCTGACTTCTGCATCCAGATTAAAAATTGCTTCTGGCATAAATTACTCCAATAAATCTTAAAATTACGAAAACTTCGCGACCAAAATTTTCGTCGAACGCACCTTACTGCGGAATTACAGCCGTGCTCACCCTCAAAAAAGGGCGGCGAATTCTAACATTAGCAAAGGGGTAGCACAATCAATAGTTTGATATTTATGGAGATTAATGTATGGGGCGGGGAAGAGTGGTCTGTAGCAGACCACTCATGTACCCAAATCACCTCAAGATGCTAGCTCTGAAACAGTATCTTGAGGTGATTTGGGTATAGCAATATTATTAATGCTCGAACATTGCCGAGATAGATTCTTCGTTGCTCAGACGACGAATGGCTTCGGCTAACATTTTAGACAAGCCAAGTTGTTTAACTTTGCTGACTTTTTGCATGGCCGGAGATAACGGAATACTGTCAGTGATAACGATTTCGTCAATCACTGAGTTTTCCAGGTTGCTGGCGGCATTGCCGGAGAAAATAGCGTGGGTGGCATAAGCGTATACGCGATTTGCGCCATGGGCCTTTAATGCATCTGCAGCTTTTGCCAGAGTGCCGCCGGTATCAATCATGTCATCTACGATAATACAATCACGGCCTTCTACTTCACCGATAATGTGCATTACCTGGGCTACGTTGGCTTTCGGACGACGCTTATCGATAATAGCCAGGTCGATATCATTCATTAGCTTGGCAACAGCACGTGCTCTTACTACACCGCCAATATCAGGAGAAACTACAACCGGGTTGTTAAAGTCGCGCTTGCGCATATCTTCTAACAGGATTGGCGTACCAAAAGCATTGTCTACCGGTACGTCGAAAAAGCCCTGTATTTGCTCAGCGTGTAAATCAATGGTTAGTACGCGATCGACACCGACGTTAGAAAGGAAGTCAGCAACTACTTTTGCGGTAATTGGCACACGAGCAGAGCGAACACGACGGTCTTGACGGGCATAACCGAAGTAGGGAATTACCGCGGTGATTCTGCCAGAAGAAGCACGGCGAAGCGCGTCTACCATAACAATCAATTCCATCAGATTATCGTTGCAAGGCGCGCAAGTGGATTGAATGATGAAAACATCCGCTCCCCTGACGTTCTCATGAATTTCGACACTGATTTCACCATCGCTGAATCGGCCAACGCTGGCGTGACCTAATTTAGTATATAGTCTGTCAGCGACTTTTTGAGCCAGGTCAGGCGTCGCGTTACCGGCAAAAAGCTTCATATCGGGCACTACGTTTTTCCTCAGAAAAGTAGGTGGAGCTTGCTGATCTAAAATAGGGGAGAAATAGTAAAAGCTAATGTCCCGACCCTGAAAGCAACAACTCCGTTAATGTAATTGTGTTATGGTCGGGTAAGCGTGAATTTTCGCCAGATAATCATGGTAAAAACCTGCTGCCAACTCGGTTTTAAAATTCGGGAAGTTCCTGACTTAGCCGCTGAAGTAAAGGCGATTCGACACAGCCTTGAGCGACAAAACCTGAGCAATATTCAGGTAAATCATGCAGAGCCTTTTGGGCATCTTTAGGGTGAGTAAATACACCGAAAATGCTGGCTCCTGTCCCCGTCATTCTTGACGGCGCGTATTGTAACAACCACTGTAACGTTTTTGCAATAACTGGATGCTTTTTACAAACCAGCGCCTGGCAATCATTGCGGGTGTCTTCAAATCGGTAGCTATTAATGTCGATCAGCGCGCTATCTCTGGGTAATTCCGGATCAGTAAAAATTTCGCCAGTAGAAACATGTACACTAGGGTTTACTACCAGAAAGGTTTGCTGCGTTTCTGGTGCTGCCTGAAACTGCTCTCCAACTCCGGTGGCAAACGTGGTTTTGCCGTTCACGAAAACCGGCACATCTGCGCCTAGCGCCAACCCCAGTTGCTGCAATTGCTGGGAGTTAAGCCTGCATTGCCACAAGTGATTTAGGGCCACTAATGTCGTCGCAGCATTGGAGGAACCTCCTCCTATACCACCACCCATTGGTAGAATTTTGTCGACTTCTATTGTGCAGCCCTGTGAAACTTTGCTATGTGTCTGCAGTAGCTTGGCGGCTTTTACGATCAGGTTTTGCTCCTGTGGCACTCCGGGGAAGTCACTGAGTAGTTTAATCTCAGGACTATCTGTGATGTTAAAATGTAGCTCATCACCGACGTCTAACATCTGAAACAATGATTGTAATTCGTGATAACCGTCTGCTCGACGTCCGGTTATGTGTAAAAATAGGTTTAGTTTTGCCGGGCTGGGCCAACGTCTGGAAGTCACCATAAATTCGTTCTTAACCTTCAAAGTTCCAATCAGTAATACGGATCTTTAATTGCAGTTTGTTTTTGCTGAGTAATATGTTGTGCGGCAATGCAGTGCCAGAGAATACTTTGTAGTTTTGATATTTAACGCGCCAGCCATTTGGGCTGGTAAAAGACCACAACCTGCCATTGTCGTCTCGTTGCTGGCTTTTAACGGCTGAACCGTCAGGGTTGAGACGACCCGAAACCCAATATTTTAAATCTTCAACCGGGATAATCCATCCAGTGTTTTGGTAGATTAGTCTCTCCGCGTTGGTGTCGGTAAAAGTGTTGTCATCCGCCTCCAGCAATACTCGCTCCCCGCTTTTTTGCATAGTTAACAGAGTACCGCCTATCAATTTCGA
Organism: Planctobacterium sp. AWH2_060; assembly: GCF_056158425.1. Taxonomy (NCBI): domain Bacteria; kingdom Pseudomonadati; phylum Pseudomonadota; class Gammaproteobacteria; order Alteromonadales; family Alteromonadaceae; genus Planctobacterium; species Planctobacterium sp. AWH2_060. The sequence continues at coordinate 567,566 of NZ_JBSWTG010000001.1, forward strand.
CAATCTAAGCAAATAATCCTGATTATTTTGTTGCCAGGTCATTGAGGCACTGAACTTTTCTTCCGGGGATTTAAAAGCAATTCTGCCATCTATGGTCCAGCGCAGTGGAAACTTACCTGCTACAGAGGCATCCTGATAACTGATTTGTGGTTTTGTGGCACAGCCAGAAAGTATCAATATTGATATAAATATCAGAAGTTTGCGCAATCTTATTCTCGGGTATTACAACATCAAAGACACGAGTCGATGTTGTTTTAAATCAGATGCAAAAGGTTAACGTAAATCGGACAACAGATACCACTTTAATTTTGTTAATCAGTATTTTTAATAAAGCTAATTAACTATTAAGTGTTGAGGTCGGGCTGTGAGTACTTTTAAATATCGGTGGATTTGCGTAAAATGTCGCGCCTTTTGAGTTGCTAATGGCTAAGCGACTTGGGCATAAACTAACATACCAGAGAACAACCGGGATTCGATGTCGCTACTCACTATTGGCGTTAACCATGATACCGCTCCAGTAGAAATTCGGGAGAAGGTCGCCTTTTCACCAGAATTGTTGCTGGAGGCTTTGACGGAATTAAACGCCTGGCAGCAAGTGAACGAAAGCGTGATCCTCTCTACCTGCAATCGCACTGAGCTCTATATAGATGTAGATGATGTAACCTCGGATGCCTTGATCGCATGGTTAGCTGAGTTCCATCGGTTGCCGCTCAAAGAATTACGAGAAATGACCTATTGCCACAAAGGTACTGAGGCAGTTGCGCATCTGATGGCGGTAGCCAGTGGTTTAGACTCCCTGATCCTGGGAGAGCCACAAATTTTAGGGCAATTAAAACAAGCCTATACCAGTGCCAGGCATGTAGGCACTGTAAATAGTGGCTTTGAGCGATTGTTTCAAACCGCCTTTGCCGCAGCTAAGCGGGTGCGTACCGAAACTGAGATCGGCGAAAATGCGGTATCAGTGGCTTTTGCCGCTGTGCAATTAGCCAGACACATATTTACCGATGTTACTAAAAGCAAGGTGTTGTTAATTGGTGCCGGAGAAACTATTGAGCTAGTGGCCAGACATTTAGCCGACCAGGGGGTTAAAGACATGGTCGTGGCGAATCGAACCTTGTCTCGCGGAGAAGAATTAGCCCGCCAGTTTGGTGCTTCTACCATAACCCTGTCGCAATTACATACGCGTTTGGCTGAGGCTGATATTGTGATCAGCTCCACCGCCAGTCAATTGCCGTTAGTAGGTAAGGGGATGGTGGAATCGGCGTTAAAGCACCGGCGTTACAAGCCAATGTTACTGATTGACCTGGCAGTGCCCCGTGATATTGAAGAAGAGTGTAACGAATTAGATGGCGCTTATTTGTATACCGTCGACGACTTGCAAACTATTGTTGCTCAAAATGTAGCTTCTCGACAAAAGGCCGCCGATGAAGCAAAAAGCATGATTGCTGAAGAGGTAAACAAATGGGTTTCGTGGCAAAATCGTCAACAGCACAGTGATTTAATTCGACAATTGCGTCTTAAACACGAAAACGAGAAACAAAAATTACTACAACGGGCTAAGAACCTGTTAAGTGAAGGGGCCGAACCTGACACAGTGCTTACTGAGCTGGCTAATAAGCTAACCAATGCCCTGAGCCATGCGCCTACGCAAGCAATAAAGCAGGCCGCAGAAGAGCAAGATATGACACTGTTAAATAAGTTGTCAGAAGTTTATAAACTTGAACCGAATAAAGTAGAAGAGAATTAACTGTAAATGAAAGCATCTGTTGTTACTAAATTAGAAACGCTGATAGAGCGTTTTGAAGAAATTCAGGTGATGCTGAGCGCACCCGAAATTATCGCCGATCAGAATAAATTCCGGGCGCTGTCAAAGGAGTATTCGCAATTAGAAGAACTGGTTAAGTGCTTTAAGTCCTGGCAGCAGGCGGAAGAAGATTTAGCGACAGCACAAGAGATGTTGCAGGAAAACGATCCTGAATTGCAGGAAATGGCTCAGGAAGAATACAAACTGGCCAAAGACAACATTGCCCAGTTAGAGCAAGAACTACAAATTCAGCTGCTACCGAAAGATCCCAATGACGACATGAGTTGCTTTTTGGAAATCCGTGCCGGTGCCGGCGGTGATGAGGCCGCGATCTTTGCGGGTGATTTATTCCGTATGTACAGCCGTTATGCAGAAAAACAAGGATGGCGCATTGAAACCATCAGCGCCAATGAAGGTGAGCATGGTGGCTACAAGGAGATCATCGCTAACCTGGTAGGTGATGGCGCATACGGTACTATGAAGTTTGAATCCGGTGGTCACCGGGTACAACGGGTGCCAGAAACCGAATCTCAGGGGCGTATTCATACTTCAGCCTGTACTGTTGCGGTGCTACCAGAAATTCCTGAATCTGAAGCAATTGAAATTAATTCTGCTGATTTGCGGGTGGATACCTTCCGTGCCAGTGGCGCCGGTGGGCAGCACGTAAACAAGACGGATTCTGCAATTCGTATCACCCACATACCTACAGGCCTGGTAGTGGAGTGTCAGGACGAGCGTTCACAGCATAAAAACCGTGCTAAGGCGATGTCAGTGTTACAGGCGCGTCTGAATCAAATTGAAGAAGAAAAACGCGCAGCGGAAGAAGCCAGCACTCGTCGTAGCCTGGTGGGAAGTGGCGACCGCTCAGAGCGAATTCGCACCTATAACTTTCCGCAAGGGCGTTTAACCGATCACCGTATCAATCTTACTTTATATAAACTGGAAGATGTGATTGAAGGTGATTTGGATGCGGTATTGGAGCCCATCAAACAGGAGCATCAGGCTGACCTGTTGGCATCCTTGTCTGATGACGTATAACGCCGCAAATTTGTGGAGAACCTCACCATTCAACAAGCGCTTGATGCAGGGATTCAGGCGCTTAAAGTCCACTCAGACAGTGCTAAAACAGATGCAGAAACTATGCTCTGTGAAGTCTTGCAGTGCAACCGCACCAAGCTGATTGTCGATGCAAATTATATATTAACCTCTGAACAAGCCTATCTTTGGCAGGATTATCTGCAGCAACGAATTCAAGGGCGTCCTGTGTCTTACATTATCGGGCATCAGGGCTTTTGGAGTTTATCGCTGGACGTCAATGAATCTACCCTGATACCGCGCCCGGAAACAGAGTTGCTGGTAGAGTTAGTGTTGGATTTGCCAATGCCTACCGAGAGTCGATGCCTGGATTTAGGCACCGGCACCGGGGCTATAGCATTGGCAATTGCCAGCGAACGCAAAACCTGGCAAGTGGTGGGGTGTGACCGCATACCTGAAGCGGTGCAACTGGCCGCCCAGAATCAACAGAAAAACCATATCGAAAATGCTCGCTTTTTATTGAGCCACTGGTTCTGTGAAATGGCCGGTGAATCTTTCGATGTGATAGTCACAAACCCGCCTTATGTCGAATCAGACAGTGAATATTTAACTCAGGGGGATTTGCGCTATGAACCTGTCAGTGCCCTGACGTCAGGCTCTGATGGCCTGGATGACATCCGACAGATTATTCCTCAGGCAAGGCAACATCTGAGCGTCGATGGCTGGTTGTTGATTGAACATGGCTTTTTGCAGGCCGAGGCAATCAGACAATTATTCGCTGAGGCCGGATACCAACAAATTCAAACCTGTAAAGATTATGCCGGTCACGACAGAGTGACATTCGCTCAATTCAAGTTGCATAACCCTGTATAAAAGACTAGTTTAAAAGGTGTAAATTTAGTTATTGTCGTTATTGAGGGAAACTGGATGTCTGACGATTTTCTTTTCGCTGATGATTCTGAAGAAGAAGAGATTGAAGAGCGAGGCTCATGGAAGATTTTGGTGGTGGATGATGAACCTGAAGTTCATGCCGTCACTAAACTGGCATTAAGCGATTTTGTATTTCAAGAAAAAGACCTGGAGTTCATTAGTGCTCACAGTGGTGAAGAAGCCAAAAAAGTGTTTATGGAACACGATGACATCGCTGTGGTTCTGCTGGACGTAGTCATGGAAACTGACGACGCGGGTCTTAAAGTGGCAGAGTTTATTCGCAACGAAGCCAATAATCACTTTACTCGTATTATTCTCAGAACCGGACAACCAGGTCAGGCTCCGGAAAAGCACGTCATCGTCAATTACGATATCAACGATTATAAGTCTAAAACCGAACTTACCGCGCAGAAGTTGTTCACCGTCATCATTGCCACCTTGCGCTCTTATCGGGATATTATTTCCATCGAAGAAAGTCGTAAAGGCCTGGAAAAAATTATCTCTGCGTCTGCTGATTTATTTAGTATTCATTCTTTAGAGAACTTTATTGACGGTATTATTCAGCAACTGAGTTCATTATTAGGCGGTACCACCGATGCGGCTTATATCACCAATGCCCTGGCTTCCACCAAAGGGGGCAGCAGCAGCGAATTAAGTGGTTTTGTGGTGTTTTCTGGTATGAAGGATTGTGACGCCGAAGTAGAAAAAGCCGTACGTCCTCTGGAAGAGGTGGTCGAGGGTGAAATACTCAATGCCTGTAAAAAGGCGTTGCGGGAAAAAGACGTAGTCTATGCTGATGACTATGTGGTTGCCTATTGTCAGAGTAATTCAGAGCCCGGCTCATTGCTGTATCTGTCTGGTATCCCCCGTAAACTCAATTCAAACGACAAACACCTGATCGAAATATTTGCCAGCCATGTTCAGGTGGCTTTCGAAAATGTACTACTCACCAAAGACATCGAGGATACCCAAAAAGAAATCTTGCAAAAAGTGGGGCAAGCTATCGAGTGCCAATTAAGTGGTGGACGGCACATTGAACGTATGACCGTATTATGTGAGTTATTGGCCAGAGAGTATGGGTTATCCGAAGACGAAATAGGTATTCTGAAACTAGCTGTACCTTTACACGATGTAGGTAAATTCCGTGTACCAGTGGAAATATTAACTAAGCCGGGGCCACTTTCTATCGAAGAAATTGAGCTTGTTAAGAAGCACGCCAATGATGGCTATGAATTACTCAGAGACAGCGATAAACCCATCATTAAAACGGCTGCCTTATTGGCCAGAGAGCATCATGAGCGTTGGGATGGTAGTGGTTACCCTAGAGGTATCAAAGGCAAAGAGATCAATCTGTTCTCGCGCATTGCTGCCATTGCTGATGTTTATGACGCACTGCGAGGAACTCGCTGTTACAAAGAACCCTGGACCGTTGAAAAGGTGGTGGAAAAGTTCCAGCAAGAGCGGGGTAAGCACTTTGACCCTAGCCTGGTTGATACCTTGTTAGATAATATAAACAAGTTTGAAGCAATCATTTTTGCCTATCCTGATAAACCCGAATCGTCTCAACAGTCGTAGTAATATCAGAAGTCGAGAATCGTAATAATAATAAAAATAGGAGTTTTCTGTGTATTTGATGGTTAAGCACATCCATATGACGGCGATTGCCGTGAGTTTCTTACTGTTAGTTCTACGCTTTTTTTGGGTTATGTCCAATAGCGGAATGATGTCCAAAAAATGGGTTAAGGTAGTACCCCATGTGGTTGATACCGTACTGTTGGCCAGTGCCATAACCTTATGCGTAATCCTTTCACAATACCCGCTTTATCAAGGTTGGTTGACTGAAAAAGTCATTGGCCTGATCGCATATATCATATTGGGTTTATTTGCGCTTAAGCTCGGCAAAAACAAGATGATTAAAAGCGTCGCCTTTGTCGGCGCTGTAGCGGTATTTGCAATGATTGGCAAAATCGCTGTGACCAAACAACCTTTCATTTTCTGATAAAGGATTTTCCTGCCAGTCCGATAACATCCATAAGTGTGATGTATAAAAGGACAAGTACCGTGATAGAGCTGAAACATGCGATACAGCAGCATAATTTATTTAAATCTGCGCTGCTGATATCGCGTTGTTATAAGAATGATCTGGATATTGCGCAATCCATTTCTCAAATGGAGCAGCTTATCAATCAGGCCGCAAAATTTGTGGGAGAGATAGACGACAAGTTTGCTGCCTTTGAGCGCCTCAGAACTTTCTTTTATCAGCAACTTGCTTTTAGTGGAGACAGTAAAAACTACTTCGCTGCTCGCTATAATTTGTTGGATGAAGTTTTACAATATCGCACCGGCATTCCCGTTACTCTGGCGATTGTATTTTCCCAGTTGGGGAATGCACTGGGTTTGAAAATGCAGGGGGTTAATTTCCCGGGCCATTTTCTGGTGAGATTTCAGGTATCTGACTCTAAAATTTTGTTCATCGATCCGCTTAACGGCGAATGCCTGAATTGGCAGCAGTTGGAAAAGAATTATTTCAGTGTACTCGGTGAGCAGGCTGAAAAAGAAATGCCATTGGAAGTATTAGAGCCTACTGGCTGTGAAGAAACCATCATGCGTTTATTGCAAAACCTAAAGGCTTCCTTTATCAATGAGCAGAAATATCACAATGCCTTATCTACGATTGATTTGTTGCTGAGCTTGTGCCCGGATGACCCGTTTGAAATACGCGACCGGGGTTTTTTATTGCATCAGCTGGACTGCCCTAAAGTGGCCGCTGCGGATTATGAGTATTTTGTGCAACGCTGTCCCAAAGATCCGTCCACTGAATTGTTGCGGAGTCAGATCCAGAAGCTGCGTGAGAAAATAGTCACTCATCATTAAATAAATCCTCTTAACTCAATAACTCTCTGCGATAGCGGCTGAATGTGAGGCTAAAATAAGGTATTTTAGCCTCTGAACTATTCAGTTTCCTATCCGGAGAATAAATGAACAATCTGCATACGATTTCTGTTTCAGGTATCGAAGTTAATAATAGTCATCCCTTCGTTTTGTTTGGTGGCATGAATGTACTTGAATCACGTGATTTGGCTCTCACCATTGCAGAGCGCTATAAAGAAGTAACCACTAAACTCAATATCCCATACGTTTTCAAAGCCTCATTTGATAAGGCTAATCGCTCATCCGTGCATTCTTTTCGCGGGCCAGGCATGGAAGAAGGTTTAAAGATCTTTGAAGAGATTAAAAAGCAGTTTGATGTGCCCATTATTACCGATGTTCATGAGCCGCATCAGGCACAACCGGTTGCCGATGTAGCAGATGTGATCCAGCTACCGGCTTTTTTAGCCAGACAGACGGATTTAGTGGTAGCAATGGCAAAGACCAATGCGGTGATTAATGTTAAAAAGCCGCAGTTTTTAGCGCCACATGAGATGCGACACATTATCAATAAATTCCAGGAAGCGGGGAATGATAAAATCATCCTGTGTGAACGCGGCTCTTGCTTTGGTTACAACAACCTGGTGGTGGACATGTTAGGCATGGATGACATGAAAGCCATGGCTCCAGTAATATTTGATGCAACTCACGCTTTGCAGCGTCCGGGTGGGCGCAGTGACTCTGCTGATGGTCGTAGAGCTCAGGCAGCTCAATTGGCACGCTCAGGCATGGCTTTAGGGCTTGCTGGTTTGTTTATCGAGTCTCATCCGGATCCGGAAAATGCTAAGTGTGATGGTCCTTGTGCGTTGCCGCTGGAAAAACTTGAACCTTATTTATTACAGATGAAACAGCTTGATGAGTTAGTGAAGGGGTTTGAGCCTTTAATTACGGCTTAATTGAGAAGTGTGATTGGTTGAGGCAATCAGTTGCTCCTGCGAGTAGCAGGAGCAATGAGTGTCCAATAAACGAAAGCTTTAGGCAAATAGCCTTATATTCGTAAACTCTTAGCGCTTATTCAGCGACGATTTGAGTAGTAATGCTTTGCGTTTCTTCGTTGTATCTGGCCAGAGCCAAAAATTGCTCTACGTTTTGTTTGAAGGTCATTTCTTCCAGTTGTAATTTAGCAACGCTTGCAACTGTTGGCGCGTTGATATCAGAAACAGCTAACTGGATGCTATCAGCGATCTCAGTTTGAATTTCTGCAGTTTCGATAGTAACGTCGTTAGCCATTACATTTGCAGAAAAGATAAAAGTAGATAGACAGATTGTAATTAATTTTTTAAAGTTTTTCATTGAATTCACCTAAAGTTAAAATAATGTAAAAAAGACACTTTGTTTATCAGTTTTGTTTACTTGTACTTTACAAATGCCTTGTAAAATAAAGCTTTTTAGCTGATGTGTGTACTATAGTGGTTTTTTTGACTAACTAAAAACGAGAAAAAATATGTCAAGTGCATTAGAAAAACTAATGCGAATGGTGATTTTGGAGGCTTTCGCTCTAAATTTTGCTTGCAATATCTGATTTGTGAATTTTTTATGAATGAAACCGGCCGATTATGAACGAAAGATTACCACCATTAAACGCTTTAAAAGCATTTGAAGCTGCCGCCAGACATTTGAGCTTTACCAGGGCATCTGAGGAGCTGTTTGTAACTCAGGCAGCGGTGAGTCATCAGATTAAAGCGCTGGAAGAATTTCTGGGTATGAAGCTTTTTATCCGTAAGAACCGCACGTTATTGCTAACGGAGATCGGGCAAAGCTACTACCTTGATATCAAGGAAGTGTTTGCCTCTTTGCACGAAGCGACAAAGCGATTACACGCTATGGGGGCCAAAGGTTCCATTACTGTGGCTTTGCCTCCCAGCTTTGCGGTGCAATGGCTGGTGCCCAAGCTTTCCGACTTCTCTTCTAAAAACCCTGACATTGATGTTCGTATCAAGGCCGTTGATTCTGACGATGGCTTTTTAACCGATGATGTGGATTTAGCAATTTATTATGGTAAGGGACGCTGGAGTGGCTTACAGGCAGATAAACTGTATGCGGAATACCTGACCCCGGTTTGTTCCCCTTTGTTATTTCAGGGGGACAAGCCCCTGGATAAACTGGACGATCTCAAACACCATCAACTCTTGCACGATACCTCCAGAGAGTTTTGGAAGCAGTGGATTCGGCATTTCAATATCTTAGGTGTGAATGTGAATCAGGGACCGATATTCAGTCATACCATGTTGATATTACAGGCAGCAGCACTGGGACAAGGTATTGCATTGGTGGATAGTGCTTTGGCGCGTCCAGAGATAGCCTTGGGGCGCTTAATCTGTCCGTTTGAAGAGCGGGTGGTAACGCAAAAGGCTTATTATTTAGTGTGTCGGCAATCTCATGCCGAATTAGGGAAAATCCAGGCCTTTAAGGACTGGTTATTGGAGCAGGTGAGCGAGGATTAATGACTGACTATTTTGCACAACTGATTTTTGCTCATGGTGCCGGGCAGGGGATGGAAAGTGATTTCATGCAGCGCTGTAAGCTGTTGTTTGAAGAGCAAGGGGTGCAATGCACGCTGTTTGACTTTGATTACATGGCAAATATGAAGCAATCCGGTAAACGCCGCCCACCAGAACGATTACCTGCGTTAATAGCACAGTTTCAGGCTCAAATGCCCACGCAAAGCCAACTACCGACAATCATCGGGGGTAAATCAATGGGAAGCAGAGTGGCCACTCATATTTTGCAAGATAGTGAGGCTCTTGGAGCTATATGCTTTGGTTACCCGTTTCACCCTCCTGGAAAACCGGAGAAAACCAGAACTGAGCATCTGGGCCAAATCAACAAGCCGGTGCTGGTAATGCAGGGAGAACGAGACCCATTTGGCAAACCAGATGAAATTGCAGCTTATACTTTGCCAGCAAACTTCTCTGTGGCTTATGTGCCAAGTGGTGAACACAGTTTTAAAGCCACCAGAAGTAGTGGTATCAGCTGGCAGGATAATATGCAGTTTGCAGTTTCGCAGGCCTGTCAATTTATAAAAAACGTTATAGAAAACAAGTGAGCGTATGAAGTATTTTTTGTTGCTGGGAGCTTTCCTGGCTATGACCTCGGTAATTTTAGGGGCTTTTGCAGCCCATGGCTTAAAAAATAAACTGCCAGATAATCTGCTAAGTGCGTTTAGTACTGGTGTTGAGTATCAATTTTTTCACGCTCTGGCGCTTATTCTGATCGCTGTGCTGGCAAAGCTATTTCCCCATTATTTATGGACCTGGTCAGCTGCTTTATTGTTGGCTGGCATTGTGTGTTTTTCTGGTAGCCTGTACGCCTTATCCTTAACCGGAATTAAATGGTTTGGACCTGTAACTCCACTGGGTGGTGTTCTGTTTATCGCCGGTTGGGCAGTGATGCTGGCTGCAATTAGTAAAGGATATCAGTGATGGCGTCGCAAATATTAGGCTATTGTCGTCCGGGCTTTGAAGCTGACGCCGGATTAGAGTTGCAAACGCGGGCTGCTGAATGCGGCTTTTATGGTTATTTTAAAGCAGAGCGACTAAGCGGATTTTATGTGTTTGAATGCTCGCAAGTACTGCTACCGTTATTTAAAAAGTTGGTGTTACAGGATTTGATTTTTACCCGGCAATGGCTGCATGTTGTGGCCCATTGTGAAGACTTATCACGGGAAGATCGGCTTTCAGGTTTAACCGAGTCATTTGATGGTTTACCTGTCTTTGCCGAAGTGCGTGTTGAACATCCCGATACAGAGCAGGGCAAAGAGTTATCGCGTTTTTGTCGTAAATTTACCGTACCCTTGAGGCAGGCTTTAAAAAAGCGCAAGCTATACCACGAAAGCCAGGGACAAGTTTGTTTGTTCGCTTTTTTTGTTAATAGCACCGAGTGCTATCTGGGCTATACACCAACTAACAATATGAGTGCACTACCGGGCGGCATAATGCGGTTGAAGTTTCCGGCTGAATCTCCCAGTCGTTCGACGCTAAAATTAGATGAAGCTTTTTTAACTTTTGTGCCGGAAAGCGAGCGGGAACAACGTCTCAGTTCGGGGCTTAACGCGGTGGATCTCGGCGCTTGTCCTGGCGGGTGGACATATCAACTGGTACGTCGCGGCATGTTTGTGCAGGCCGTAGATAATGGCTTAATGGCGGATTCATTGATGGAAACTGGCCAGGTTAGCCATTTTCAGGAAGACGGCTTTAAGTTTAAACCACGTAAGAAAAACATACACTGGTTGGTCTGTGACATGATTGAGCAGCCCCAAAAAGTGGCCAGATTAATGGCACAATGGGTAGCAGATGACTGGTGTAAAGAAGCCGTATTTAATTTAAAGCTGCCCATGAAAAAACGCTTTGAGTCGGTGGCAGAGTGTCGACAGATCATCAGTGAGGTACTGGGCGAAAATTATCAATTTGTAGCAAAACACCTTTATCACGACCGCGATGAAATTACCGTGCATCTGAAGAAGCAGGAGAAGTAACATGGACTTCAAACATGTCAAAGCAGTGTTGTTTGATCACGATGGAACGTTGGTGGACTCAGAGTTAGTTCATTACCAAATCTGGTTGCAAACCACCGGACTCAGTCCCACGCTTTTTACTGAAGAGATGAACTCGTTAAACTGTGTTGGTATTCCAGGTGATGAAAACGCCGTGTTTATCATTGAGCAATTTGGACTGGATTGTGAACCCACAGAGTTAATTGAACTAAAGCGCAAAAATACGCAAAGTTATCTAGAGAAGCACTGTTTTCCCGCCATGCCGGGGGCCAACCGGATAATGAAAAACCTCGCCAGAATTGGGGTCCGCATGGCCATTGTTTCAGGTTCCGAGCGTTTCGCGGTGGATCGTTCAGTCGAAGGCAACGACTTTACACAGTACCTGGAACATATTACCACGGGTGAAGAAGTGCCCAGTAACAAACCTGCACCTGATGTGTATTTGCGAGCGCTAGAAAAAATGGCGTTACCTGCCTCGGCCTGTATTGCCATCGAAGATACCGAGCACGGCGTCGCTGCCGCTGTGGCTGCAGGTATTCCTTGTGTCGCCATACCAAACCCTCACTCCCGTGGTCAGGACTTTTCTGCAGCTGACTATCAGTGTCAGAGTTTGTCGGCCTTATATACCCTAATCACCTCAAGATGCTAGCTTTCAGCGTGAGATAAAAAACGTTTAGACAAGTAAAAATGACGTAGGCATGGTTGCTCTCACGTCAAGTCACTTTAATGCAGTATAAACGTTTTTTAGCCACGCCCTTCGGGAGCAACACAGCACTTCCATTACTGTGTTGCATGTGTTTGAAAGGTAGCCGACATTCCTTCTCACATGCGCCTTGTACTGAAAGCGCTGTGATAGCTCTGAAACAGTATCTTGAGGTGATTTGGGTATACACCTATTTTATTGAGAATCGATAGCGTCGTTTGAAGGAGTTAACCGCAATCTTTAACTCCGGCAGCCGATCAGGGTTTGTCTGACTGGAAGGGGCGTACTCATGAAAGATAAAAAGCTTGGTAATGTGCCGGAAGTCTTCAGCACATTGCTCTGAAATATGTTGATGTATGCGGCTCTGAAAGCTATCTGGGCCTTCCTGAGGCAACCGATTCAGGCCATGACGACTGAGTGTTCGCAACGCCTGATTATAGAAATGAAGATGACGGTTTTCTACTTTCGGAAACCAAACCCGATAATTAAATATCAGAAGCAACAAACAAATCAGGGTCAGAGTGGCAAGACTGATGGCAACAATCCTGCCAGTAGTGAGCTTGCCAGCCAGCATTTTAAACAATGCGAACTGGCGTTGCTGATCAAAGCCCAGTACCCAACTGCTCCAGAAAAAATCCACATCTGCCATAAATAACCGCAGGCGATTAAAAATTTCGATGCTTTTTAATTTTGCCAAAGACAAGGGAGAATCTTCAAGAAAGGAGTTTTCGTGGGCAACGGCACTTTCCAGGCCCAGACTAATACGTTCGGGGGACACCAGAGCTGTTGGGTCTTTGCGGATCCAGCCTTGTTGAGGCAGATAAATTTCGACCCAGGCATGAGCATCGTATTGATAGATACTGACATAGTTATTTTCTCTTGCCTCACCTCCTTGATAGCCTCCCACTAATCTGGCTGGGATCCCAGCCAGACGCATTATGTAGGCGTAAGCACTGGCATAATGGGAGCAAAAACCGGCCTGATACTGGAACAGAAATTCATCCACTGGATTTACCAGCATAGTTTGCGGTTTTAATGTATAGGAGAAACCCTGCTGAATAAAATAGCGCTCGACTGCCTGTATAAACGCGCCGTTATTTGGATATTGGACGCGAAGAGCCGCAACCCAGGCCCGGGTTTCCGGATTGTAACGCTGCGGTAGCATCAGGTTTAAATTGGTATCAGTGTAAACGGGAGTGATGTTTAAAGGCATTTCAGTAAATGAGCGTACACTGTATTTGAATTTACTGGTTATTGGCATACGACTCTGTAGCTGGTAATCGTGACTGAACCAGACTTGTTCCGTATCAGAGCGCGGTGTATCCAGTGTGTACAACCAGTTTTGATGACTGGGTTCCATAATTACATCATAGCTGAGACTGGCACCCGTTAAGCGAGGTGTGAAGTTGTAGTTTCCGGTTTCCATCCTTTCTTTTTCCCTAGCGCGATGCTTAGACACCGACCAACTCTTTCCGTCAAATGCTTCGTAAACCAGGGTTCGCCAGTAAAGGTTTTCTTTGTCTGGAATGTCATCGGTAAAAGCCGCCCGAAACACCAAATCGTCAGACATAGACAGTTGCGCAAAATCCCCCGGTGTAATGGTGTCGGAAATACCGGTTTTGCCGCCTTTATTGCCGGGCATTTTCCACAAGGGACCTATTTGCGGCAATATCAAAAATAATAAGATTGCGATGGGCAGGGCCTGAAGCATTAACTTGCCCACGCGTTTGCTTTGTTTGCTCAAACTCACAGAAGGGCTGACGTGAAAGCTCAGGGATAAAAAGATTACAAATAGTTGAACCGCGTATATCAGCGTGAAAAAAATGCCCTGATTAAAGATAAAACCGCAGCCAATAATGAATATCTGTACCAGTGCTAAAATAAGGTAATCCCGAACTTTGCGCATCATCATTAATTTCAGTGCACCTGACATCACCAGCAAGTTCACCATGCTTAACAACAATCCCAGTTGCCAACCTGTGTAGGCCAGCACTAATGCGGATAAAAGTGCCAGCAAATTGATGGTGGAGGTTTTAGGCAGGTGTTTATGCCATTCCAGGTAAAGTGCCACTCTGATCAAAACACTGATCAACACTAACAGGGCAACCCAAAACATGATGGGCTCATACAGGGTGGCGCACAGGCACAGCAAATTAATACTGAGGATAAGGTGAGATTTATTGTTGGTGCGCTTCATCCTCAAGTTTTTCCTGAGTCTGCAAGTTGATACAGCGAGAGTTCGGTAAGGCAGGATTCCAAATGGCCATTACCAGTATCGGGTGGCACTTCAACGTGGCCAAGGCGCAACCCAAAACAAACTTGCCTTTGTGAAAGGTTGATGGCCTGCCAGGTAAGTTTGCTGATTGCCAGTTCCAGGTCATCTCTCAGATAATTTCTCAAATCTAGCCAGACTGCTGCGTGACTGGCATCTGCGAATTGTTTAGTCATCATCTCCTGGCCTTTTGCCACCAACTTCCAGGCAACGCGATTCAGAGACTCCCCAGGTACATAGGTTTTCAGCGAATCAAAGTCAGTATTACCGGTGGCACTGTTGTGCTCTGAACCTTCTTCGTCTTCTGAGGCAATGTTTTCTGTGCGCAGATCTGCGGGAATGGGTTTGGGATACACCAAAATTTGGGCTTTGAATCTCAGGTGAGTCCAGCAGCGAAATAAGCCGATAGGGTAGTAACTTTCAATGGTAATACGAGGCGGCGTGAAATACCCCCGACGTAATGTTTCCACGTTGATGACTACCGGGTTACTGTGTAGTTCCGATTCAACTGTGCACTGAACACTTTGCTGCCATAGCCGGAAATGTAATCGGCCATGGCAGTTCATCACGGCAGTGTTGTTTTTATCGTTTTCTCCTAACCACAAAGGCAAGGCGCACTCACTGCCAGCATAAGCGGGTTTAACTTTGCCAAGCTGAACTTTTAATCTGGCGAAATTGGCATAACTATTAAGCAGGGTAACCAGAAAGATAGCCAACAGAAAATAGGCTAATAGCAGCATCAGGTTATTGCGATAATTGGTGCCCAGAATAAAGAGTAAGCCGCACAATAAGCAAAATGCGATGCCAAACTTTGAGGGGAAGATGAATACGTTACTCATATTCATCTGAAACTTTCGGTCATCCGGAATTCGGTTATTTAACCAACGTTCCAGTCTGCTATTCCACCAGGAGCCTATGTTAAACATGTTTAAGTGCCTCAGGCTGCCAGAGTGTCCACCGATTCCATTAATTTATTTGAGAGATTGTCTGCGGCGCTGGCTGAGCTAAAACCACTGCGCAACCTGTGCTCTGCTACTGAAGGTAGGATTGCCTGTACATCTTCTGGGATCACATAGTCACGGGAAGACAGAAAAGCCCATGCTTTTGCAGCTAACAGAATGGCTTTACTGGCTCGTGGAGAGAGGGGATTTGGAAAATCCTCAGATTCCCGGCTAAAGGTCACCAGACGCAAAATGTAGTCTATCACTGCTGCAGACGTATTGATGCCGGGAATTTGGTTTTGAATTTCCATAAACTGTACAGTATCGATAATGGATTTAGCTGCAACTTCGGAATGGCTGGTTAAGTCCATCAACATCTGGCGCTCGGACTGCCAGTCGGGATAACCCAGTTGGATGCGCATAAAAAAGCGATCCAGTTGAGACTCGGGAAGTGGGTAGGTGCCTGACTGGTGTAGCGGGTTTTGAGTCGCAATGACAAAGAATGGTTTTGGCAATGGCCATGTGGTGCCGTCCACACTGACCTGATGCTCTTCCATGGCTTCCAACAGCGCGCTTTGGGTTTTGGGACTGGCACGGTTAATTTCATCAGCTAATAACATCTGAGAGAACAGCGGACCTTTGTGGAAGGCGAATTCCTTGCTGGCGTTGTCGAATATACTGATCCCTATGATGTCTGCCGGTAATAAATCTGAAGTGAATTGAACACGGCTGAATTCAAGCCCAATGGTATTGGCTATCGCTTGAGATAAGCTGGTTTTTCCCATTCCAGGTAGGTCTTCAATTAATAAATGCCCTCTGGCCAGCAGACAGGTGAGCGCCAGTTTAATTTGGTGCTTTTTTCCGAGCACCACCTGGGATATGGATTCAATAGCTTGTTCTAATTGGGTCTGCATTGCGAAACGAAATTAATTTCTTTGGTTTAACTCTAGTCGAAGCCAGTAACTTATTCCAAACCTAAATTGAAACAAAGCAATAACTATCAATTTGTGAACCATTTCAATTTGTTTTTAGAGATTATTCGAAACAAAAAACTCAAGTAAATAAATGTAACAAATTGAAATTACAAAACAGGTTGAATTGACTCCATAAACAAGCTGTTTATAGAGCGAGATTGATTTAAAAGAAAGAGGGTGAATTATTGAGACTATGAAGTCAGTTTCAGTCCTTTACTAATTGTGTGCCTGGACTGAAACTGATAATGGCTGGAAAGGATTAATTAATACTAAAATCTTCCAGTGATTTACCTTGTTCTAATTGCTCGGCGAATACTAATGGCATTCTGCCTATACCTGTCCAATTGTGCACTTCACCATCTTTATCTGTGAAAGAATATTTAATCGGTCTTTTTTGTCCAACGCGTTTAGAGCTTGGGATGGCATTATTAGAAGCCAAATCTTCGAAAGTGATTCCCGCATCTTGTAATTGCTTCTGAATTTCAGCGATTTTTTCCAGTTTTTCTTTTTCTGCTGCCTTCTTTTCAGATTCTTTTTGTTTTCTGGTTTCAATAATATTTCTGAGTTTAACTACTATTTCTTCCAGTTCGTGAATTGAAAGCTCTTTAACTGCGCCCTGTAACTTACGACCATGAGTTAGTGTTTTGAGAAATTCGTTCATGCTACTTTCCTATTGAAACTTATTTTACTCATTAATATAGATTGAAATTACCATTAACTGAGGTTAACAATCAATCTTAAATGTATAAATTCGTTGCGGTAAATCAATTAAATTGCCGGATGGCGCGAATCAACAGGAAGGGAATAAACTAAAATGTGGGACACAAAGCACAATTTGTGGTTTTGGTAAGTTAAATGCTCTATTTAAATCTAAGAGCAGCCCTGTGGGCCACTCTTATCTTTTACCGGGTTACATATTAGGGTAGTTGGGACCACCTGCACCTTCGGGCACAGTCCAGGTAATATTTTGTTGAGGATCTTTAATATCGCAGGTTTTACAATGCACGCAATTTTGCGCGTTAATTTGAAATTGCTTTTCTCCCGCTTCATTTTCAACTATTTCATAGACACCTGCGGGGCAATATCGCTGAGCAGGTTCATCGAATAGAGGTAAATTAGACTTGAGAGGAATATCTGCGTCTTGCAATTTAAGGTGGCAAGGCTGGTCTTCTTCGTGATTGGTATTAGACAAATACACAGAAGACAATTTGTCGAAGCTCAGTTTTCCATCCGGCTTTGGATAATCAAAAGGTTTGCAATCTTTGGCAGGTTTTAATGTGGCATGATCTGCCGTCTTGTCCTTAATAGTGACCGGAAACTTACCACCCAACCAGTTTTGTTCCAGGGTGTTAAATGCACCGCCAAGGAAGGTGCCGTACTTGTGAATAGCCGAACCGAAGTTACGAGCCTTGCACAATTCCTCATAAAGCCACGAAGACTCGAAGCGCTTGGTCAAATCAGTTAAATCTTTTCCTGCCGATTCTGCATCTTGCTGTAGCGCTGCAAAGATAGTTTCCGCAATTAAAATACCAGACTTCATCGCGGCGTGGTTGCCTTTAATTTTCGAGAAGTTCAGTGTGCCTGCATTACAGCCAGCGAGAAATCCTCCTGGAAAATGCATTTTGGGCAACGAGTTCAGTCCGCCTTTCGCGATCGCTCTGGCGCCATAGCTCACACGCGTGCCACCTTCCAGATATTGTTTAAATACCGGGTGATGTTTCATGCGCTGAAATTCGTCGAAAGGACTAAGGTGTGGATTTTCATAGCTTAAATCCACAATCAACCCCACTAATACCTGATTATTCTCAGCATGATATAAATAGGCGCCACCAGATGTATCGGTAAGTGGCCAACCGGCAGAGTGGACAACCAGGCCTTCCTGATGTTGCTCTGCTGGTATATCCCAGATTTCTTTAAAACCAATGGCGTAATGTTGCGGGGTTTTGCCTTCATCGAGATTGAATTTCTCAATCAGTTGTTTGCCCAAATGGCCGCGACAGCCTTCTGCAAATACCGTGTATTTGGCGCGTAGCTCCATACCAGGCATGTAGGAGTCTTTTTCTTCGCCTTCTGCACTGATCCCCATGTCGCCGGTAACTATACCGGCCACGCTGCCATCTTCGTTATAGAGCACTTCTGAGGCGGCAAAGCCTGGAAAGATTTCCACGCCCAAAGCTTCTGCTTGTTCTGCCAGCCAGCGGCAGACGTTACCCATACTGACAATGTAGTTGCCTTCGTTGTGCATGGTTTTTGGCGTCATAAAGCCGGGAAGTTTGGTACCTGATTTTTCGTTTTTCAGATAATAAATGTGATCTTCTGTCACTTTGGTGTTCAGTGGTGCGCCTTTTTCCGCCCAATCGGGGAATAACTCATCCAGTGCCCGGGTTTCAAATACTGCGCCCGAAAGGATATGGGCACCGACTTCAGAGCCTTTTTCAACCACACAGACCATTAATTCTTGTTGAGCTTCATTGGCCTGTTGCATAAGTTTACAGGCGGTCGATAGCCCGGCAGGCCCGGCGCCGACGATGACAACGTCAAACTCCATCGATTCGCGTTCCATTATTCCTCCTCAGGGTAGTCAGTATCACAGTGTGCAAAATTGTTCTATCAGGAGCACTATAACTGCTGGTCTAAAAATGTGTACAAAATTCGCGGTTAACGAGTTAATAATATATTAACAATAAGTTGACGTTTACGTTAACAGTAAGTACATTTCGAATCCAACAAAAATAGCAGCAGATGTAATTTGTATCCTACACGCGCCTGACTTAATCTGTACGGACGCAAAAAATAAAACGAGGTCGAAATGAAAATACTAGTCCCGGTAAAACGTGTTATCGACTACAACGTAAAAGTCAGAGTTAAAGCTGACAACACTGGCGTTGATTTAAGTAACACTAAAATGTCAATTAATCCCTTTTGTGAAATCGCTGTAGAAGAGGCGGTTAGATTACAGGAAAAAGGCATTGCTACTGAGATTGTTGTGGTTTCTATCGGTGATAAGAGCTGCCAGGAAACCATTCGCACAGCATTGGCACTAGGTGCCGATCGCGGCATTCAAATTGAAACTGACGAGAACCTGGACTCCTTACAGGTGGCTAAATTGCTGGCTAAAGTGGTTGAAGAAGAAAAACCTGAGTTAGTTATTTTAGGTAAGCAGGCAATTGATTCCGATAACAACCAAACAGGACAAATGCTGGCAGCATTGACTGACATGCCACAAGGCACTTTTGCGTCAGAAGTGGTTGTCGCTGATGGTAAAGTTAAGGTTACTCGTGAAGTGGATGGTGGTTTGCAAACTGTCGACTTGAGTTTACCTGCGGTTGTTACTACCGATCTGCGTTTGAATGAACCTCGTTATGCCAAACTGCCTAACATCATGAAAGCCAAGCGCAAACCGCTTGATGTTAAGCCCGCAGCTGATTTTGGTGTTGATTTAACCTCTAAGGTTAAAGTGTTAAAAGTAACACCGCCAGCTACTCGTGAAGGTGGCATCAAGGTAGCCGATGTGGCTGAGTTAGTAGAAAAGTTAAAATCAGAAGCGAAGGTGATCTAAATGACAGTATTAGTTTACGCAGAACACGATAACGTTCATTTAAAAGCAGAAACGGCAAAACTGATCACTGCTGCAAAGGCCATGGGTGACGATGTTCACGTTTTAGTGGCGGGTAATGATTGTAATGGGATTGCACAGGATGCAGCAAAACTGGCTGGCGTATCTAAAGTTATCCATGTTGATGATGCAGTTTATAAAGAGCAATTGGCGGAAAACGTCAGTGCTTTAGTGCTGAGCATGGCAAATGATTACAGCCATGTTATCGCTGCGGCAACCACTACCGGTAAGAACTTTTTACCCCGCGTAGCGGCATTGCTGGATGTCGCGCAAATTTCCGACATCATTGCTGTTGAAGCGCCTGATACTTTTGTGCGTCCAATCTATGCTGGTAACGCCATCGCTACAGTTCAGTCGGAAGATACTATCAAAGTAATTACTGTTCGAGCTTCAGCGTTTGACGCCGTCACTGCTGACGGTAGCGCAGAAGTGATTAGCATTGCTGCTTTACCGGCTTCTGAAAAAGCGCAATTTGTGTCGCAGGAACTGACTAAGTCAGAAAGACCTGAACTAACTGCTGCAGAAGTAATTATTTCCGGTGGTCGTGGCATGCAAAACGGCGAAAACTTTGCTTTGTTAAACGGTATTGCTGATAAGTTAGGTGCCGCTATTGGTGCTTCACGCGCAGCTGTTGATGCTGGTTTTGTACCCAACGATATGCAGGTGGGTCAAACGGGGAAAATCGTTGCTCCGCAACTTTATATCGCGGTGGGTATTTCCGGCGCTATCCAGCATCTTGCTGGTATGAAAGACTCTAAAGTCATTGTTGCTATCAACAAGGACGAAGAAGCGCCAATCTTCCAGGTTGCAGATTATGGTCTGGTGGGAGATTTGTTTGAAGTGTTACCGGAACTGGAAAAAGCACTTTAAACATCACAAAATTGAAAAAAACCGGGAGCTTCCCGGTTTTTTTGTATCTTATCTGAAAATTATTCTTCTGAATTGCGCTTTTTCTTCATTGGCAAATGTCCCACATCATCTCCGGCAAGTGCATTAAACTTTTTCTTACGCTTAGCTTTTTGCCACGGGGAATCACCAGCTCCTTCATCATTTTTCTGGGTGTTCTTTGCTTCTGGTTTAGCTGCTTTAGCAGACAGTCCCTTAAATTTAGCTTCCAATCCTTCCACAGTTTTAAACTGAAGCTCTTCGGCAAGAAACTGCTTTAACAATATAAAGCTTTTCCAGTCTTTTTTGCTGACCAGGGATATGGCTTGCCCCTTGGCACCAGCTCGTCCTGTACGGCCAACACGGTGCACATATTCAGTGGCTTTAATAGGCAGGTCCATATTGATGACAAGACTGACTGAAGGGATATCCAGACCTCTGGAAGCTAAATCAGTGGTCACCAGGATTTGTGCTTTATTGTTGGAAAAGTCAGACATGATCTGATTGCGTTGGCTTTGCAACATATCACCGTTGATTGCCAGACTGCTTAATCCCTCTTCATTGAGCAAGTTGGCAACCCGGTCAGTGTCGACGCGAGTGGCAGTAAACAGGATTATTTGACTGCGCACCGGCTGTGCTTTAATAAAGTGCTTTAACAAGGCCTCTTTATGCTCTAAGTGATCAGCAAAATAAAAGGATTGTTCGATGTCACTGTGAGCAATGTGTTGGTTATCAAGCGTTATGCGATGTGGCGCTTTGAGCACCAGCTCGGATATTTGCGCCAGATCAGCGTTGTCAAAGGTAGCGGAAAACAACATAGTTTGACGCTTTCTGTGATTTGCAGCCTGATCAATAACGGTAAGCTGATTACTGAATCCCAAGTCCAGAATGCGATCAGCTTCATCCAGAATAAGCAATTCCAGTCCGTCCAAATACAGACTCTTGTCTTCAATGTGATCGGCAACTCTGCCAGGAGTACCAATAACAAAATTCGGGTAGCGCTTTAACTGTTTAACCTGGTCGTTAAAGTTCTCACCACCAATCAACAACACGGGTTTACCCGTTTGCGGAGGCAGTAATTTTTTTAGCTCTCCTAATACCTGTTTGGCAAGCTCTCGGGTGGGTGCCACAATCAAAACCCGAGGATCTTGTTTGCTCAGGGCTTTTTCCCGATAGATGCGCTGAACAGCAGGGATTAGGTAGGCCAGGGTTTTACCTGAACCGGTTTTAGAAGAGGCCAGAATATCCTTACCTAAAAGTGCTTGTGGGATGGCACTAGCCTGAATATCTGTGGCGGTTTCCAAATTTTGGATCTGAATTGATTTCAGGAGGCGATGATCCAGGGGTAATTCGCTGAATAACAAAGGGGTAACTCACTTTAAATTTAATGAGCTAAATATATCACAATACTGAAGCAGCGGGCTAACGCTGTTAGCGTTAGCCCCAGAGATTTATCATTAAAACTGCATTTCAGCGATGTCGCCTTCAGCGACTAATTTACCGGCGGTTTTCTCGCGGATCTCGTCTATGCTGACACCCGGAGCGCGTTCTTTTAAATGGAATGCGCCGTCGTGTACTTCCAGAACTGCCAAATCGGTGATTATTCGGGTAATACAATTAACACCGGTTAAGGGCAGGGTACAGGACTCTAGTAATTTAGACTCACCCTTTTTATTAGCGTGGGTCATGGTGACGATAATGTTTTTAGCACCAGCCACCAAATCCATGGCGCCACCCATGCCTTTCACCAATTTGCCGGGGATCATCCAGGAGGCGATGTTGCCATTAACATCTACTTCAAATGCGCCCAAAACGGTAATGTCTACATGGCCACCACGGATCATGGCAAAGCTTTCTGCTGAATTGAAAATAGAGGCACCGGTAATGGCTGTTACCGTTTCTTTACCGGCGTTGATCATGTCGGCGTCTACTTGCTCTTCAGTCGGATAAGGGCCCATACCCAGCAAGCCATTTTCCGATTGCAGCATAACTTCAATGTCATTTGGAACAAAGTTTGCTGCCAGGGTAGGAATGCCGATACCCAGGTTTACGTAATCACCGTCTTTAAATTCTTTTGCCACGCGCATGGCAATCTGATCTCTGGTTAATGCCATTATTATTGCTCCTGACTGCGGGTTACACGGCGTTCAATACGTTTTTCAAAGGTGCCTTTGATTACGCGATTGACGAATATGCCTGGAGTGTGAATTTGCGTTGGTGGGATCTCACCAGGCTCTACGATTTCTTCTACTTCAACAACGGTAATCTTGCCGGCTGTGGCAGCCATAGGGTTAAAGTTCATAGCAGTATCGCGATAGACACAGTTGCCATAGCGATCCGCTTTCCAGGCTTTGACGATGGCAAAATCACCGGTGATGGATTCTTCTAAGACATAGCCGCGACCGTTAAACTCACGGGTTTCTTTGCCTTCAGCAACAGGAGTACCATAACCAGTAGCAGTGTAAAACGCTGGAATACCAGCACCGCCAGCACGCATTTTTTCTGCCAGGGTACCCTGAGGAGTCAGTTCAACTTCCAATTCACCAGCCAGTAACTGTTGTTCGAAAAGGGCATTTTCACCTACATAAGAACTCACCATCTTCTTAATCTGACGGTCTTCCAGCAGAATGCCTAAGCCAAAGCCATCCACACCACAGTTATTGGATACTACGGTCAGCCCACTGACACCTGATTTTTTAATTTGTGCAATCGCACCTTCGGGAATGCCACACAATCCGAAACCGCCAGCAATAATGGTCATATTGTCTGTCAGACCATCCAGGGCTTCTTCGAAACTGGTAACAACTTTATCAAAACCTGCCATATTCGTTCCTGAGTTAACTAATTGTTAACAGAGTATCGTTGACAATATTTGATTTGTAAAATTTAATGTATTAAAGGAATCATTTAAAAAATAAATGTATGAATATTACTCTGAAACAATTGCGGGCGTTTGTTGAATTGGCTTCAACCCAAAGCTATGCAGCTGCTGCCGAGCGTTTAACCTTGAGTCAGCCAGCGCTCAGTATTTGCATTAAAAACCTGGAATCTGAGGTGGGCGGTACCTTGTTTAGTCGCACAACCCGAAGCGTCGATCTGACTCCCGAAGGTTTAGCCTTCTTCCCCAAAGCGCGCAAACTACTGATGGATTGGTTTGACACCTTCGAAGCCGTCAATGAAATGTTCACCCTGCAACAGGGGCGTATTACAATCTCAGCAATGCCGTCTTTTGCGTCTTCACTGCTGCCGCCTGTCCTGAAGCGCTATAATCAACGTTTCCCTAATATCCGGATTGATGTGATTGACGTTGTCATGGAAACGGTGATCACCTCTGTGATTAAGGGGGAAGCGGAATTGGGTGTGGTGTTTGAACCTGATAATCTGGCTGAACTGGAATTTCAGCCATTGCTGGAAAATGATTTTGTGGCGGTGATGCACCCTGAGCATGAGTTGTCTGCCGAGCCGCAAATTCAATTAGCGCAGTTGTCACAACAAGCATTGGTGATGATGAACCGCGGCTCGTCGATTCGCATGTGGTTAGAAGAGGCATTCGAAAAGCAGGGGATTCAACCGGCCATTGCCGCTGAAGCCTGGCAATTGGATACGTTGGGAGAAATGGTAAAGGTTAATTTAGGCCTGGCTATTGTGCCAGCGCTTTGTCAGCAACAGATGCAACGCAAAGAACTGGTGTGCATCCCGGTAGATTATGCAGAACTACGCCGCAATGTGGGGATAATTCAAAGGGCCAATAGTGCTTTGTCTGCATCAGCTACCGAGCTAAAGAAAATGCTGATAGCCAATTTCTGAAAACTGAGATTGCGCAATTACCACTTTTTCTTAGGTGCGAATAATTCGTCCAACTCGTCGCGCTCTTGCTCTGCGCGTTTGGCTCTGTCTTCGGCGTTGGCTTTAGTTAGTGACTCCTGAATATTCAGCAACTGCTCATTAATGCGAGCGGTTTGGGCACGGGTGTAATCGTCCTGCATTGGGAAGGCGTTTAGCGCTGCTACAGATTTTTCCAGATACTGTCTGGCCGAGCCCATCATACCGGCTTTCATTGCAGCTTGTGCACGGCGGCTTAAGGTTTCAATATTGACTCTTAATTGCAACTTATCCAGACGTCGGTCTTCGGTAGTAAAGGTTTGGGTATCGACTTTGCCTCGTCCCTGCTCAGAGCGCAGCAGTGCTCTTTGTTTTTTCAGGCATTGAATAAAGACAATAATTTGTTTGTCAGAATCGGGTAACTGAATGAGTTCATCACCCTGGTTGTTATTGTCAAACGAGATATCTTTAACTCTTTGCTCAGCATCCTTGAGGCGTTGCTTCAGGCCAGGCTGTTTGGGATCCATTTCGTACATGACTTTCAATGCCCCTAAAACGCGCTTCTGTAATATATGCATTAACTGTGGGGATGTGGGTACATTCGCTGATGCCATAATGACATCTTCAGTTTCGTCCAGAATGGTTTTTTGCTTGGCTATTTCAACTCGGCGCTCAGATTCTATTTTTTCTTTATGCTGTTGGATAGCGTTGATCATGATAGCTATAACCAGCAGCGCAACAATTAAAATAATGACGATAGTAAAAATCATGTGCCTAAATTGCCTTTTTCATTATATTTTTATGTACCAAAGTCTGTTGCCCACCTTGTCTTACAGTATAGCAAAGTGCTACATACTCCAGTTTTTTTAGGTTTTTCGTCAGAAAACTGAGATCCTTTACCGATTTAGCAAGCATGATCTTGTTCGAGGGAACGCTAAATCCACTCAATACTTTACATGCAGTGGGTGAAATCATGCAAGTTAAACCGATTCTTCAATCGTGAAAAATGAATTCAATTTGGCACCCTTTACCCGGATATGTTTAATTTGCACGACATATTTGCCCAATTCGTAGTCAGTGTATTGTTTAAGGTAGTAATAAAGTAAAGACTCCTCCACCTAAAGACCCTCCATTTGTCAGCTGAATTGCACCCTTGTTTTCGCCATTAACATGGGCCTCTGCGATTAAGCGTGCAAAAAACAGCCCTAAACCGGTTCTTCCAGTACCAATATTGAGTTCACTGATCTCCACCTGAGAAATAGCTAGCATGTTTTCTGGGTATCCAGGGCCATCGTCTTCGATAACAATGTACAGAAAGTTGTCTTTTTCAGAGACATCAATATTTAACTTGCGCTTGCCATAGCGAATGGCGTTTACAATAACGTCGCTCACCAATACATTGACCAGATCCTGGTCAAAATACCAGTGCAGATCCTCTTCCTGTTGGATTGAAACCTCAATACCTCGGGTATTAATGTGGTTTTGATTATAAGCGATAACATCGTCTATGAAGTCATCCAGGTAATGTTCATCGATATTCAGCGGCAGGTTGTCTAATTGGGTGCGATACAAAGACAACAATTGGATAAGGCCGGTGTTCAGTCTGGCAGCCTGATAATGTATTGATGCGGCTTGTTTAATGCCAACACCGTGCTCCCTTAACGTGCTTTCCAATTCTTCAATGGTTTGGATCATCAAAGACAGCGAATTTTTCATGTCGTGAACAGCCGAAGCCAGTACGGAAGAAAAGTCGATTTTATCGTTACGCTGTTTCACTATGGGGATTTCTCAAAAATTGCCTGGATTGTTCTATAAAAACAGAAAAATTAAACTACAACAATAGCTTAATAGTTAATTTTTGCGTTTTTGTGAAGTATTCCAGATAACTTTTTTAGGTTTTTTCTAAAATTTTATGGAATTAATGTCGCCAAAGGTATATATATTTTGCATATGCAAATAAACAAAAGGTAGGTTGCCAGCCTCATGAAATTACAGCAGCTTCGTTATATTGTTGAAGTTCTAAACAATAATCTAAATGTTTCCGCCACCGCAGAAAGTCTCTACACCAGTCAACCCGGCATCAGCAAGCAAGTCAGAATGTTGGAAGATGAGTTAGGGGTGCAGATTTTTGGGCGTAGTGGTAAACACCTCACGCACGTGACCGAAGCTGGTAATGACATCATTAATATTGCTCGTGAAATTTTGGCTAAAGTTGAAAGCATCAAATCTGTAGCCAGAGAGCATAACCTGCCAGATCAGGGTAAGCTGAATATAGCCACAACTCACACTCAGGCCAGATACGCATTGCCTGACGTGATCAAAGGGTTTATGAAAAAGTACCCCAGAGTTAGCCTGCACATGCATCAGGGAACGCCTTCGCAAATCAGTGATCTGGCGGCTAAAGGTGAAGCTGATTTTGCAATTGCGACTGAAGCTTTACATCTATATAACGATTTGGTGATGTTGCCTTGTTATCATTGGAATCGCAGTATTATCGTTAATCAGGAACATCCTCTGGCGAAAAAGGGCACGCTGCGTATTGAAGACATCGCACAGTATCCTCTGGTGACCTATGTATTTGGTTTTACAGGACGTTCAGAACTGGATGAGGCCTTTAGCCGGGCAGGGCTGGAACCTAAAATCGTGTTTACAGCCACTGACGCCGACGTGATAAAAACCTATGTCCGTCTGGGAGTGGGTATCGGCGTGATTGCCTCGATGGCGATTGACGATAATCTGGATACGGATCTGGTGAAGATCGATGCCAGCCACCTGTTTAATTACAGCACAACCAAAATCGGTTTCCGCAAAGGCTCATTTTTGCGCAGTTACATGTATGATTTTATCGAGCGCTTTGCACCGCATCTGACTAAAGACGTGGTGGAGCGAGCTATGATGCAAAAGAGCAACGATGATATTGAGCGGATGTTTAAAGATTTGACGCTACCGGTGAGATAAGACAAGAGCAGGGTTATCAAAATTGAAAAAGGTTGCCGAGGCAACCTTTTTTCTTAACATTCGACTATGTTTACCGCTAAACCACCGCGGGCGGTTTCTTTGTACTTGGATTTCATGTCGTTCCCCGTGTCCCACATGGTTTTAATCACCTTATCCAGGGTGACTTTCTGAACTCCAGTGCCACGTAAGGCCAGTCTGGAAGCGTTAATGGCTTTCACTGCGCCCATAGCGTTGCGTTCGATACATGGCACCTGCACCAATCCTCCCACCGGATCACAGGTAAGTCCCAGATTGTGCTCCATGCCAATCTCTGCGGCATTTTCTACGGCAGCCACCGAGCCACCGATAATTTCAGTCAGAGCACCTGCTGCCATCGAACAAGCCACACCGACTTCACCCTGACAGCCCACTTCGGCGCCAGAAATTGAGGCGTTCTTTTTATACAAAATGCCAATGGCAGCTGCAGTTAACAGGTAACGGTAGGCTGTATCTTTGTCTACCGTCTGCACAAACTTATCATAGTAACTCAGTACAGCTGGGATAATACCGGCCGCACCATTTGTGGGAGCGGTTACTACTTTACCGCCAGCGGCGTTTTCTTCATTAACCGCCAGGGCGAACAGGTTTACCCAGTCCATTGCCAGCATCGGATCCTGACTGTGTTCGCATTTTAGGCGACGATATAATCCCGGTGCGCGGCGGGTCACCTTCAAACCGCCGGGTAAAATTCCCTCGGTTTCAATGCCGCGTTTAATACAGGCCTGCATTACCTGCCAGATATCCCAAAGCTTGTCGATGATGACCTGTTTAGGTTGGAATACCTTTTCATTCTCTAACATAAGGGCGCTGATACTCAGGCCATTTTCGCGGCATTTCTGTAGCAATTCGGCCGCGGAATCAAAGTTGTAGGGGACTTCCTGCTCTTCATGCAACAAGGCCGTTACTTTTTCTTTCTCGAAATCCTGCTCTTTGATGATGAAGCCGCCACCAATGGAATAGTAACTTTGACTAAATAAGACTTCGTCGCCTTTCATGGCGTGTAAAGTCATGCCGTTGGCGTGATGCTCCAGCGTTTTACGGCGGTGGAAAACAATGGCGTCTTTACGCGGAAAAGTCGTTAGTTTTTCGCCGTCTAACATCAGCTTTTGGCTTTTTTCCACTTCGGCTAACATGGCGTCGACATTGTCTACGTCAATGGTTTCAGGTAATTCACCTAACAGGCCCAAAATCACCGCTTTGCCAGTGCCGTGGCCTTTTCCGGTTTGACCTAAAGAGCCAAACAGTTCTGTGACAACCGCATCAGTTTCCTGGAACAGGTTTTTTGCTTTCAACAACTGGTTGAAGTCTTTGGCAGCCCGCATGGGGCCAACAGTATGAGAGCTGGACGGGCCAATTCCGATACTGAACATATCAAATACACTGATCATGATTATCTCGTAGGGTCTTTTTTATTGTTGGACATATTGTCTGATGAATTGCGCTGAATTCAAAGCATAGTTGAGGTCTTACCAGATGAAAGGATGTAAAGCCTTATCCACAAAAAATGCTTGTCAAATCAGGTGTCTGGACAAGGCACGAATAAAGGCGGCAGTAGCTCCCCAGATCATGTGTTCTTGCCAGGGAATAAAATAGACAGGGTAAATGCTGTTTTGCCGGCTAACCTCATGTACCAGGTGATTATCATGGTTTATTACGGTAGCCAGAGGGACTTCAAAAACCTGGTCTACTTCATCCGGATTGATGTCCAGTTGAAAATCCGGCTGCACCAGACTGACATAAGGCGTTACTTCGTAGCGGGAAATGGTTCTGAATATGGGCAGGGTGCCCACAATATCAATATTCTCTCTTTTAAGACCGATTTCTTCTTCGGTTTCTCTGAGTGCCGTTTCCTTTAGATCTGAATCTGTATCGTCAACGCGCCCACCAGGAAAGCAGATTTGTCCAGCGTGGTTTTTTAGATGATCAGCCCGACGAGTGAGTAGCACAGAAAGCTCATCCCGCACAACCAGAGGGATCAGTACTGCCGCCGGTTTACCCTTTTGGCGCAGGGGATAATCTGGCTCGGGCGGTACGTTGCGGGCGTGATAAAAACGTTGCTTAAATTCTTCCAGATTCATAGCTACTTATATTTCTTTCTGACAAACCGAATTGTTGGCAGTATCTTTCTGACCTTGTGCAGTGTTTCTTCATACTCCAGTTGCGGATCTGAGTCGGCCACAATGCCGCCGCCTGCCCAGCAATACACCTGGTTTTGCTCAAACAATAAAGTCCGGATACAAATACTACTATCAAAATCCTGATTGATACCCAAATAAAATATGCTGCCGCAATAGATATTTCTGCGGTGGGGTTCCAGTTCGTCGATGATTTCCATGGCCCGAATCTTTGGAGCGCCAGTGATTGAGCCACCCGGAAAGGCATCCTGTAATAGCTTTAAGGGATTACTTTCTGGTTTCAAATGGGCACGAATGGTACTGACCATGTGATGCACTGCGCTGAAGGATTCAATCTCGAAAAGTCCGGTTACTTCTACGCTACCAGGAACGGCATTTTTACTGATATCGTTGCGGAGCAAATCCACAATCATCAGGTTTTCTGCCTGATCCTTTTCTGAGTCAATTAACTCCTGTCGGGAGGATTCATCTTCAGCAGGGTCATTGTATCTCGGCCTCGTTCCCTTTATGGGTTTGGTTTCTATTACGCCATCATGCACTGCTACAAAGCGCTCCGGTGAACAACTAATTATGCAACTTTCATCGGTACGAAAGAAAGCAGAGAAAGGCGCTGGATTAGCTTCTGCTAAAGCTTCGAAGGCGGCCCATTCTGAGCCTTTGTAATATGCCTGAAAGCGCTGTGCGAGATTTACCTGATAGCAATCGCCCGCTAAAAGGTAGTCATGAATTTTGTGTAACTTTTGCTGATATTCTTCTTCCGTCATATTGCTTTGCCAGCCTGACGACAATGCAAAGTGAAGTGGTTCCTGCTCTTTATAGTTAGCCGGATGACAATAGTGTAATCCCGCCGACGGAATGACTACTTCTGCAAATCGAGGCCCTGCGTATACTGTACTTTGATAAAAGTAGGCTTTTTTGGTTTTCTGATTTTCTACAACGCTCCAACTGTAATAATTTGCGGTAAACACCGGCGTTGTGTACTCATCTAAGGCATTATTGGGCAAAATTTCCAGGAATCGTCCAAAATCATAAGCCGCAAATCCAATCAGGCCACATTGAAAAGGCCCACCGGTGAGTGTTTTAGGGCTTTTGCCAAACAGTTTATGCTGAATCTGATAGGCTGCATCGACTATGTCTTTTGGCTTAATTGGCTGTCTGTTGACTGCTTCGCAAACGGATTTGAGTTTTTCTTGCCCGGCTTGCGGCATGTCCCATTTTTCGTCAATGAAATACTCGCAATTGATACGGCCATCAGCGTAAAGTTTCAGCGATAATATAGGCGATGCTGTAGCAATGTGATATCTGGCGTTTTGGTGCTCCGTTTCTCCCGAATGCAACAGCACCGCACCAGGAGAGCCTTGTATGCTGGCAAACCAGTCAGTCAAAGAATTGTAAGGGCAAAACTTAAAGTGGTGGACGGAAACGTTGTGCATGTGAATATCTAAAAAACCGTGAGAATCTTGTTGTAATTGTTAACGCAACAATTGCTGATAACCGGCCGCGCAGGTTATCATAAAAAACGATATTCTACCTTAGATAAAGAGCTTTGCAGTAGTGCTTACACAGCTATACTGGCAAAAGGGCTAGCGCAAAAACTCAATTAAGTTAGACTTTAGTCACCATTGAGCCGTGCCTCTGGCATTTTCATGGCTCGTATTAGTTAAAAAATTCCAAAATGAGGTAATCATGGCCGTTATCCGTCAGCAAGACTTTATTGACAGTATTCAGGATGCTCTGCAATTTATTTCTTATTATCACCCCCTAGACTACGTAAAAGCGGTTGAGCAGGCTTATCTGAAAGAAGAGAGTCAGGCGGCGAAAGATGCCATGGCACAAATTCTGATCAACTCCAGAATGTCTGCTGAAGGTAAACGGCCTATTTGCCAGGACACTGGCATCGTAACTTGCTTTGTTAAAATTGGTATGGGTGTTAGCTGGGATAAAACGGATATGACAGTGCAGCAAATGGTGGACGAGGGTACCCGTCGTGCTTATTTGGATCCGTCTAACCCATTACGTGCTTCAATCGTTTCTGACCCTGCCGGCGCTCGCAAAAACACTAAAGATAATACTCCAGCTGTAGTTCACCTGGACATGGTGGAAGGCGATAAAATTGAAGTAATGATTGCGGCCAAAGGTGGCGGCTCTGAAAACAAATCTAAAATGGTGATGTTAAACCCCAGTGATTCCATCGCTGACTGGGTGGAAAAGACCTTGCCTACTATGGGGGCGGGCTGGTGTCCACCGGGAATGCTGGGTATAGGTATCGGTGGTACAGCGGAAAAAGCCGCTGTGCTGGCGAAAGAAAGCCTGATGGATCCGGTTGATATTCAGGAGCTGATGGAGCGCGGTGCGGAAACGACCGAAGAAAAGCTGCGCCTGGAGATCTTTGAAAGAGTGAATAAACTAGGCATTGGTGCTCAGGGACTGGGCGGTTTAACCACTGTGGTTGATATCAAGATTAAGTCCATGCCTACCCATGCCGCTTCCAAACCTGTAGCCATGATCCCTAACTGTGCCGCCACGCGTCATGCACATTTCTATCTGGACGGTTCTGGTCCGGCTGAACTCAAAGCACCGAAACTTGAAGACTGGCCAGAAGTCACCTGGGAAGTGGGCGAGAATACCCGCCGGGTTAATCTGGATGAACTCACCAAAGAATCCATCCAGGATTGGAAAATGGGCGAGACGGTCTTGTTGTCAGGCAAACTGTTAACTGGCCGTGATGCCGCTCACAAGCGCATTCAAAGCATGTTAGAAAACGGTGAAGGCTTACCAGATGGTGTTGATTTAAATAATCGCTTTATCTATTACGTTGGCCCTGTGGATGCAGTTGGCGACGAGGCGGTTGGCCCGGCCGGCCCAACTACCGCTACTCGTATGGATAAATTCACTGACATGATGCTGGAGCAAACCGGCCTGATTGGCATGATAGGTAAAGCGGAACGCGGCCCATCTACAGTAGAAAGTATTGCTAAAAACCACGCTGTGTATCTGATGGCCGTTGGTGGTGCAGCTTATCTGGTTTCCAAAGCTATCAAAAAAGCCCGGGTTGTGGCTTTCGAAGATTTGGGAATGGAAGCTATCTACGAATTTGAAGTGGAAGATATGCCGGTAACGGTTGCTGTAGACAGCAAAGGCAACAACGCCCATGCCGATGGTCCGGCAATCTGGAAAGCGAAAATTGCCGACCTGGATAAAGCATTAAGCTAATCCAGTTGCTCGTCGACGTTTTTAAAAGGCTGGTTGCTTTTGCTGCCAGCCTTTTTTATAACTGTTAATTAATTCAGTCTGGTAAGGAAAATAATGGTCTTTGATTCCGTGTTGTGGGCGATCTCTGGAGGATTGAGTGCCACAATTATTGTGTTATTGCTGGTGAAATTGCGCTTCAACAGTCAGGCTCAGTTATTACAACAAACACAGCAGACGCATCAGCTGCAGTTGCAATCATTGAATGAGCAACTGGCGCTTGTGAAAGAGCAAGACACACTATTGCGTCAGGAATCAGTTCAGCTAAAACAGCAATACGAGCTATTAAATCGTCAGTTTATTGAGCAGTCGGAGTCCCTGAGTCAATACAAAATGCGCAATGCCAGACTGGATCAGCAACTGCAACAACTAAATGCGCTGGAAGAAGAAAATGAAGAGTTGCAGGAGCAACTGGATAACCTCAGCAATCTCTATGGGGAAACCCGCAATAACCTGGAGTCAGAGAAAACCGCCAGAGAGCATGAGAACAAAGCCGCTCAGGAAAAACTACAAATACTGCAAAATGCCGAACAACAATTGCAAAAGCAGTTTGAAAATCTGGCTAATCAAATCTTTAAAAATCACTCCTCAGAATTTGAAAAAAGCAGTCAGGAAAAACTGGCGCTGTTACTGAATCCGTTAAAACAGCAAATCGAGGGGTTCCGCAATCAAGTCAGTCAGCAGGCGATGCGGGAAGGACAGGAACGGGCCTCGTTAAAAACCGAAATCATTAACTTGCAACAGCTCAATAAAAAGATCACCGAAGAAGCCTCTGCGTTAACCCGTGCCCTGAAAGGCGATAATAAGAAACAAGGCAATTGGGGCGAGATGGTACTGCAAAAAATCCTCGAAGAGAGTGGCTTGCGGGAAGGACATGAGTATGACACCCAGGTAAGTAAACGCCGTGAAGATGGCAAGTTACTACAGCCCGACATTTTGGTGCACTTGCCGGAAAACAAAGAAGTGATAATTGATTCCAAGGTGTCGCTCAATGCCTATGAACGTTTTTACAACGCCAGTTCACAGCAGGAGCAGCAACGCCATCTGAAAGAGCATATTCAGTCGGTTAAAGGCCACATTAAGGAATTGGGCCGTAAGGAATATCACGAGTTATTGGGCGAGCGCAGCCTGGAATATGTTTTGATGTTTATTCCGGTGGAGGGCGCATTCATGTTGGCCCTGGATGAATCTCCTGAGCTGGTGAAACTAGCCATGGATTATAATGTACTGCTGGTAAGTCCTACCAATTTATTGGTGGCTCTGCGCACTATTCACAATATCTGGCAGTATGAATATCAGAATCAAAATGCCCGCAATATAGCCAAAAAAGCCGCGGATCTATACGATAAATTTTATGGCTTTGTGGTGGATATGGAAAAACTGGGAGAAGCCATCAATTCCGTGCAAAAACGCTTCAGCGATGCCAACAGCAAACTCTACGAAGGGCGTGGCAATCTAATTAAAAAAGCCGAAGAATTTCAGACCCTGGGCGTTCAGCCTTCAAAAAAATTGACGGAAACTATGCTGAAAAACGCGGATTTGTGAACTGCTTCACATTTTAGCGCTGGGGTCTTCTGAGGTTGCTACCGATATATAAAGTAGTAGCTAGTATACAGGTAGTACCCATGGACAACGCAAAGTTAGTGGAAATTTTGGGCCGTATCACATTGTTCAAAGATTTGAACGAAACGGATCGCAAGATAATCGTAGCGATGCCAAAAGCGTTTGAAGTATTTTCTGCCGGTGAAGAAATTGTCAGGGAAGGAGAGAAGCACGATTGCTTTTATATTTTGCTCACGGGTATCGCCAAAGTCTTCTTAAACGGCCAGGAGCTGGCCACTTTGTTACCCCCTCAGTTTGTTGGCGAAGTGGGCTTTATCTGTAACGAGCCTCGCATTGCCACTGTGATTGCCAAAGAGCAGGTAATGGCGATGCGCCTGGATGCCGCTAACTTTTCCAAATTACCCATCAGTATTCGCGAAGCCATAAAAGACAGAATCATTGCCGGTCTGGTCTCCAGACTCAGTGAAGGCAACCAGTCCCTGATGTTGCTGCGCAGTAAAACCAAATATGCCACCTCCGTTTCTGAAGGCTTGCGCAAAGTGAATTAAATTTCTACTGGGCACAGGGACATTGCTGGCCTACAATCAGTGCATAGAACATGGTTTTGGTCGCCGGAATTAGCAGGAATTATGAATAATTTAAAGTTAATGGAAATACTTTCCCGAGTCCCATTGTTTAAGGATTTGCAACCAATCGAAAGGGAATCCGTGCTCAAGATGCGTGCGGTGTTTACTCCGATAAAAGCCAAAGAGTGCTTTATCAAAGAAGGCTCCCACGAACCCTGGTTCTACATTATTCTGGCGGGCAGAGCTACTGTCACCCATCGTGGCCGAAACATAGGCACGCTCATTCCCGGACAGTTTATTGGCGAAGTAGGCTTTATCTGCAAAGAACCCCGTTCAGCTTCCGTCATTGCTGAAGACGAAATGGTGGTAATGAAAGTCGATTATGAGGCCTTTCGTAAAATTCCAGTAAGAATTCGGGAATCCATCAAAGACAAGATCATTTCTGGCCTGGTGGACAGAACCATTAACCTCAACGAAACCCTCATCAAACGCGAAGATGAAATAGAAAAACTACAAACCCGCATCGCTGATTACGAAGCCGAAGCCGAAAACCGATTACCTGGCCGCAAGAGGAAGCAATAGGAAAGGCAACGGCTATTGTGGTTTTCTTGGGTAAGTTTGGGGTCGGCAAAGTAATTCGGTATACGCGATTGATACTGCTGTAGGTTCGATTTCAATCGAACGACGCGGTTAGACGGACAACCATTCTAAATTCGAATCTTTGACTGCTGAACTCAG
Organism: Planctobacterium sp. AWH2_060; assembly: GCF_056158425.1. Classification (NCBI taxonomy): domain Bacteria; kingdom Pseudomonadati; phylum Pseudomonadota; class Gammaproteobacteria; order Alteromonadales; family Alteromonadaceae; genus Planctobacterium; species Planctobacterium sp. AWH2_060. Next base: position 603,216 of record NZ_JBSWTG010000001.1, read on the forward strand.
ATACCAAGATTTACAAGGACACCCATCTTAAATTCGACATTTCAAGCCACAAAACTAAACCCAAATACCAGGACTAGTTTGTTATTTTGTGATGGCTGTCCCGCTAATATTTAGTATTTTAATCAATCCCTTAGCTTAGCCAAGATAAATTCAATGGCGGTGTCGTTGTTAAAGGAGTCGTGATTGCTGGCAACGATGATCTCTTCGTTGGCTTGTTGATTCAGGGTGGCACTGCTCCATGACACAACACCGTCCGAAATTGTCAGGCAGGTATGGCCTGAGCAATTTAACTCTTTGTCTGAACCAACAATCGACCAGGTGCGTTTTGGTAGCGGGAATTCATTCAATTTATTCATCAGTGGATGGTCGGGGCGCAGTACTTCAATACTGTTTGGGCCATGAGTGGCCAGAAATGGACGCATTGGTGGGGTGATGGTCTCAATTCCAAACTTTTCTACCACATCAGCAAACATGTTGGTGAAATTGCTGGGAAGGTTAATTAATCCAGCGCCCAATCTGCCTATCCAGGAGCTGGCCATTTCACTGCCGCGGTGAGGCGTATCCAGGAAAAACAAATTATCCAGCCGGGCAGGTGGGCTAAAAATAAAGATATCCTGCATTTGCGGGTTGCTTTCTAGCGCACTGGCCATTTCTTGCGGCGATTTTGAGAACGCGGTATCCCACAGTTGTTGCCCGGTATCAACGGCAAAGGTCTTGGCGATGATGCCGCCCATACTGTGGCCAATGATACTGAGGCTTTGACCCGCATTATCCGATTGGTGAAATCTCCCCATCATGGTTTTTGATCGTTTTCTCAGTCGCATGGAGTTGTAAAAAGGAGGCGGGCCTGATGGATAACAGGCATGCCAAATCTGATATCGCTTATTCAATGCTTCATCATTCATGACAGCCATGGTGAGTTTACGCCAAATCAGCGGGCTGGAATTTAAACCGTGGATCATCAACAACGGCGTTTTATGTTGGGAAAATTCCTGAATAGCAAATATACCAAAGCGATGCTCAGCCCGTTCAGCGGTAAGCAAGCCAATAAAGGACGATTTATCAATATCAGCTTTGTTGATAAGGGTGAGAAATGCCGCAGCTGGTGCAAAGGCTAATTGAGATTGATAAAAGTTATTTCGGTTGTGAGAGGTCATCCGCTTGCCTTTAATATGAATAAGCAGCTCATGGTCTGAAATGCTTACCTCATGGACAAAAAAGGTGATTGGGCGGTATATACCTTCCAGTGGATATTCATGGTCATCTATCTCATAGGAATTCGGTCTATATGCAACTGCAGTAATGCCAATTCCTGAAAACACTTCAGGCTGTAAATGGGCCTCTTTGTTTTGCATGTTGGCTGTGAGGTAAATCTCCTGAAAAACCTGGGCAAGCCGGTCTGGTTCTGTTTGCACTTGTATATGTGGTGCAGTGAAATTGGTTAAATCTGATTGTGATGTCAGGATTTGCAGTAGCGCTGCGTTATAGTGTTGAATTGTTTTAGCTTTTGGTTCTACATCACTTGCTTCGGCATTGTGCTTAAGCCATTGATGACAGCTAACTAAGGTTGTTTGAATCGGCGTATTCTTTTCCGGTGCAGTGCACATGCTAAATAGTTTTGCTTGTGCTTGTGTCTGTGATTGCCCGGAGACTTGATGCAGTTGTTTTATTTGCGAGTCGGAAAGCGCAGGAATTAAGACGCTGTTATCTGTTTGAGTGTGCCAATTAATAAAGCGATTGCTACCACAGCCAGCCAGTAATAGCTGCAACAGGCAAATTAAAGTGATTAAGTTGGTGTGGTTGTGATGTTTAGATGTGATCAATTCAGGGCATCTATGTTTACAGATGCCCTGAGTGTAGTGCAAGTTAGTCTTCTACGCGACTGCCCCACAAGTCATATTCATCGGCGTGTTCAATTAATACGTCGACAAAATCGCCCGGTTGAACCTGAGTATCACCATTGAGATAGACAACACCGTCGATTTCCGGTGCATCGGCATAGGTTCGGCCAATTGCGCCTTCTTCGTCTACCTCGTCAATCAACACCTGCATAATCAAACCGACGCGCTGCTGCAATCTGTCGGCACTGATTTTTTGTTGTTTTAGCATAAAGCGCTCGTAGCGATCTTGCTTTGTGGCTTCATCGATTTGATCCGGTAAATCATTGGCGGTGGCGCCTTCTACTTCTGAATATTTGAAACAGCCAACCCGATCTAATTGCGCTTCATCCAGAAAATCCAGCAATTCCTGGAATTCCTCTTCGGTTTCGCCAGGGAAACCCACAATGAAGGTGGAACGGATCACCAATTCCGGACAGATCTCACGCCATTTTTTGATGCGCTCTAAGGTGCGCTCAGCTGCGGCAGGGCGTTTCATCAGTTTCAGAATTCGCTTGTTGGCATGTTGAAAAGGGATATCCAGATACGGCAGGATCTTTCCTTGTGCCATTAAAGGAATAACTTTATCTACTGAAGGATAGGGGTAAACATAGTGTAATCGCACCCATACACCCATGTGGCCCAGTTGCTCAGCCAGTTCTGTCATACCGGTTTTAACTGGCATACCGTCCCAGAATCCGGTTTTGTTTTTAACATCTACACCGTAGGCACTGGTATCCTGAGAAATTACCAGTAGTTCTTTTACGCCAGCGTTGCTCAGTCGCTCGGCTTCACTCAGTACTTCACCAACAGGACGACTCAGCAGGTCACCACGCATGGACGGGATGATGCAGAAAGTACATCTGTGATTACAACCTTCAGATATTTTCAGGTAAGCGTAATGGCGCGGCGTTAATTTAACCCCTTGTTCTGGTATCAGATCACTGAATGGGTTGTGAACTGGCTTGGGCAAGTTGTCGTGTACTTGCTCTACCACAGTTTCATATGCATGAGGGCCGGTAATTGCCAACACGTTGGGGTGAACTTCTCGAATTTGGTCTTCTTTTACACCGAGACAGCCGGTAACAATCACTTTGCCGTTTTCTGCTAATGCTTCACCAATGGTGTCCAAAGATTCCTGTACTGCCGAATCAATAAAGCCGCAGGTATTAACGATAACCAGATCGGCATCGTTATAGGTAGGCACTACATCATAACCTTCGGTGCGTAACTGCGTCAGAATGCGCTCTGAATCCACCAGGTTTTTAGGGCAGCCGAGGCTTAAAAATCCGATCTTGGCGGAGCCCTCTGAATTCAAGGTTTCGGCGTCAGAAGAAAATTCTAATTGTCGTTGATTTACTTGTTCTGTTAACACCTTTTTTGGTGTTTCAAGAGTGGTTGTTTGTTTCGGTTCGAAATGGTTAACGGTCATACTTCGCGCTTAAATACTCAAAATTATAATGAGCATATTATAAATAGTTATTAGTTACTTTAGTATACCGATTTTTGAATGCTACTTTTGCAAATTAAACAAGATAGCTATCACGCTTTCGTCCCTTAAGTGAGATAAATTTGAGTCTGTTACTATGAGGCTGAAGCAGTCGTTTACTCTGAAAATGGTTTAGCCTCATTTGTGCCAATAACGGACTATCAGCCTTAATCGAACCAAGGTCTCAAATTGTGCGAAAGCGGAACTTCAACCTTGAGGTCACAATCTGTGACTTCAAGGTACCAATAGCTACAACTGAAGTACTGAAACCTACAACGGCAATCAAGGGCTAAAAACAGACGATGAGTATGCAACAAATACTGAATACCTGAGAAAATAACTAAAGCTAAAGTGTTAAATAGGCGCTTTACCTGAGCAGTAAAACGCCATTTTCCATAACTTCTGGCTAGGCCAGATCAAACCTGTCTGCATTCATCACTTTAGTCCAGGCAGCGATAAAGTCATTAACAAATTTTTCCTGGTTATCATCCTGAGCATAAACTTCAGCGTAAGCTCGCAGTATTGAATTTGAACCAAAGACCAAATCGACCCGAGTTGCGGTCCATTTAACACTGCCAGTTTCTCGATCACAGATTTCATAAAGATTATCACCAGCAGGCTTCCACGTATATTTCATATCCGTTAGGTTAACGAAGAAATCGTTGGTAAGGGTTCCTTCACGTTCAGTGAAAATACCGTGCTTAGTGTCACCATAATTTGTACCAAGTACACGCATGCCGCCAATGAGTACCGTCATCTCGTGTGCGGTCAATCCCATCAATTGTGTTCGATCAAGCAACATCTCCTCAGCACTTACCACGTAATCTTTTTTCAGCCAGTTGCGATAACCATCATGAAAAGGCTCTAATACTTCAAAAGACGCAGAATCTGTCATTGCTTCTGTGGCATCTCCGCGACCCGGTTTGAATGGTACGCTAACATCAAACCCTGCAGCTTTCGCTGCTTGCTCAACGCCAACATTACCTGCAATTACAATAACATCAGCGACACTAGCCCCTGTTTCTGATGCTACTTTTTCCAGTACAGCCAATACTTTTGATAAGCGCTGTGGCTCATTGCCTTGCCAATCTTTTTGTGGCGAAAGCCTGATGCGAGCACCGTTGGCACCACCGCGTTTATCTGAGCTACGAAACGTTCTTGCACTATCCCATGCCGTAGAAACCATATCACTGATACTTAAGCCACTAGCTTTGATTTTATCTACAACATTTTGCACGTCATAAGACGTATTACCAGCTGGTATAGGATCCTGCCAGATCAAGTCTTCCTGAGGTACTTCAGGGCCAATATAACGCGCTTTAGGCCCCATATCTCGGTGAGTCAACTTAAACCAAGCACGGGCAAAAACTTCTGAAAAATATTCAGGATCTTTATAGAAACGCTCAGAAATCTTGCGATAGTCAGGATCAACCTTCATTGCCATATCAGCATCTGTCATCACTGGGTTATAGCGAATAGAAGCATCTTCGACATCAACAGGTTTATCTTCTTCTTTAATATCGACAGGCTCCCACTGCCATGCGCCAGCAGGGCTTTTTTTCAGTTCCCATTCATAATTAAGTAACAGTTTAAAATAGCCGTTATCCCATTGGGTTGGGTGAGTTGTCCATGCTCCTTCAATTCCACTGGTTACAGTATCTCGCCCGACGCTGCGACTCGTTTTATTGAGCCATCCTAGCCCTTGCTCTTCAAGATCAGCAGCTTCAGGATCAGGCCCTAATAGTGCCGCGTCACCATTACCGTGGCATTTACCAACAGTATGCCCTCCTGCTGTGAGAGCGACTGTTTCTTCATCGTTCATCGCCATGCGTTCAAAAGTGATTCGAACATCCCTAGCCGTTTTTAATGGGTCAGGGTTGCCATCAACACCTTCTGGATTGACATAAATTAATCCCATCATTACTGCGGCAAGTGGGTTTTCGAGATCTCGTTCGCCAGAATAACGGGAACCATCACTGCCTGAGGGTGCCAGCCATTCTTTTTCGGATCCCCAGTAGGTATCTTTCTCAGGGTGCCAAATATCTTCACGACCAAAGCCGAAACCATAAGTTTTAAGACCCATAGACTCATAAGCAATAGTACCCGCATAAGCAATTAAGTCCGCCCAGCTTAGCTTATTGCCATATTTCTTTTTTATTGGCCATAGCAAACGCCGAGCTTTATCCAAATTAGCGTTGTCCGGCCATGAGTTTAGTGGGGCAAATCGTTGGTTACCGGTTCCTGCTCCGCCACGTCCGTCGGCAATACGATAAGTACCTGCGGCATGCCAAGACATGCGTATCATTAAGCCACCATAATGCCCCCAATCAGCAGGCCACCAATCTTGACTATCTGTCATTAAAGCAATTAAGTCTTTTTTTAGCGCTGAAAAATCAAGCTTTTTAACTTCTTGCTGATAGTTGAAATCTGCTCCCATAGGGTTCGTTTTACTATCGTGCTGATGAAGAATGTCCAAGTTAAGCGACTTAGGCCACCAGTTCGTATTTGACATACCATTTTCAGTTGCACCTCCGTGCATAACTGGGCATTTACCTGCTGCCATTTTGTTTCTCCTTTTTTTATCATAAAAAATGCTTAGCATTTATAGGGATAGAACTCTTGAAGTTAACCACTCAACCCTAAAGCATAGATTTATAACCACTTTAATAATTCTGTTGTTGTAAATAAGGTGTAAGACTTCACCCTCATTGAAACACATTAATCACGTTAATTAAGTAGTGCCCTTAGCATCCAGGCTGTCTTTTCATGCACCCTCATCCGGTCTGAAATTAACGCCGAAGATGATTCGTCATCTGCTGACTGGGCAATTTTTAATGCCTGTCGGCAAGTTTTTACAACAGTCTCATGGGATTTGGTCAATATTTCTATCATTTCCCTTGCTTGAGGGACTCCCTCAACTTCCTTAATAGAACTTAACTCGGCAAGAGCCTTATAAGTTCCGGGGGCTGCAATACCCAAGGTTCGGATTCGTTCGGCAATTTCATCGACTGCCAGTGCTGGTTCGTTATAATGTTCTTCAAACATTAAATGTAACTCTCTGAATTGGCTGCCCGTTACGTTCCAGTGAAAGTTATGTGTTTGTAAGTATAAAGTGTAAGAATCTGCCAATAGCATTTTTAAGTTATCAGCGATATTTTCTCTATCTTGTTCAGTTATACCGATATCAATTGAAATCACATTAGTCTCCTTGGATTAGATAAAACATTTAAGCTGTTAATGAGGTTAGCAAAAAACAAAAATACAAAAAGCGATAAAAGTGGGTGGTTGTAATTCAAAAAAGCGATTGATGAGTGAGTCAATGATAATCGAAATATCAAAAGAGCCTTGCTGATGGCACAGGAAATTACAAGTAACCGATAGCGCTCTATGTATGAATTAATTACCTGCAAATTCATCAAACGCCTGGAGCGCATCTGCGGCATACATTAATGATGGACCACCACCCATATAGATTGCCATCGCGAGAGTTTCTTCGATTTCTTCTCGTGTAGTACCTAAATCAACAAGCGCTTTTGCATGAAAACCAATACAGCCGTCGCAACGGGTTGATACACCTATCGCAAGCGCGATTAATTCTTTGGTTTTCTTATCTAACGAACCTTCAGCCGTTGCCGCTTTCGCCATCGCAGAAAAGCCCTTCATCGTATCTGAAATGCTAGGGCGAAGTTGTTTTAAATTTGCTGATAATGCGTCAGTAATATCTCTATATGATTTAGTCATTTTAAATTCCTATTAAGTGAAATTAGATTCGAAATATCTGTTTTTTAAAGCTGTGACTAGCATCTGTTTGGCCATCGCTACCAATAAATAGGTTATCCTCTATTTGAAAACATGAGTTATTTTTATTCTCAGTAGGTAAGACTTGTAGCTCAATATGGCCAAGTAGAATAATTTGATGTTCACTTAACTCTTCAAATTGCCCCACGCTAAAAGAGGATTGCAGCTCAAGTTTAGCAAGTGTAGCTGCATTGCCCGCAATGACTCCACCACACTTGTTTTGAACAAGTTCAACTATTCCTGAATCATCTGGCTGTTCAGTTAAAAGAATCCAATCAAGACGAACATTTAATGGTTGCACCTCGTTGACTAGTACATTAGCTTGTATTTCTGTTAGATGTTTATTCATAACTAATGCAGCACACTCACATGCCTGGTTTGTTATTAAATAACTGAGAGAGTTGCCAGTTCCATCAAACGCTTTAATTTCTATCGGAGTTATTTGAATAAAAGACGTCATTAGGTCAGCCCATGTTCAATTATCGGCTTCTGTTCCTGCACATTTTCATCAAGTGAAATATGGCTGTCTATTTGTAAACCTGGTGGAGTTAAGTGGCTAGCAACAACGAGTTTCTTAGTCTGCTTTAATTTATTGATGACAGTCACAATTTCTTTCACGTTAGCTTCATCAAGGGCTTCAAAAGGTTCATCGAGTAAAATAAAAGATTGGTGACTTAACAACGCACGTGCTAAACCTAACCGTTTTAATTCGCCACCTGATAGTAACCTGCCACCAGCGCCTACCCACTCATCTAAATTTGATAGAGACCCTAACCCAACACTAAATAAGCACTCTACAAGTAATGCGTCAGAGGCTTTTTCATTGGCGATCTGTAAGTTTTGTCTTAATGTACCCGACAGGCAGTAAGGGTGTTGCTCTATACAAGCAATATCATTAATGATTGAATCACTCGAAACCTTTTCATGGTTAATCCACTTTTTACCAGCGTGAGGTAGTAAACCTGCCATTGCCATCATGAGTCGACTTTTACCACTACCAGATGCCCCAGTGAGTAATGTTAAGCTTGGCTCTGTTACTTTAACGTTCACCGTATTTATTTTTGCCGTTGCAACATTAAAGTCTGTTAATTGCAAAGTGGTAATTTTTTCATTATGGCGAACATTCAGCTTAGATTTAAGCCCTGACAAATTAGCTTTACTGATTAAATAATCCTGCAACCTATCTTGAGTATGAAATACACGACCAAACCAATCAGTAGCGGCCAACAATGCCATCGGTAAAACTAAAAACAGTGGTGTAATAGTAGATAAACCTACCAGATTATTGGTTTGATTCAAAAGCAACACCACACATAACAAACTGCCGAATAGTAGCAGGCTGAATGCCTTTTCAACCTGACGTTTATTGTCGGTATCAATCTTATAAAACGATGTACAAACGGGTGACTGAGATGAATACATCATATGCCAGATTTGAGCTGAATCGATATGATGTTCAATATCTGACTCTAACCTCGCTCTTTCAGCTAATTTCAACTTTGCTGTACTTATACCTGAGAACATTAACCAGCTATAAATTCCCAAGTTCCAAATAACAAAACCAAACCAAGTTAAAGAAAAGCTAGGCATAAAGAACAGTACCAACATACTAATAAGCAACATTGATAGTAAGGCACTGGCATTTTGATGAACCCAACCAACCCAAACGGATGCTAAATCTTGGCTTTGATATTGAAGTTTATCGGTTTCTAGTGCACGTAAATTCTCAGGTTGGCCCTCTAAGTTTTTAAATATTGTAAGGCGTAATTTTGCCAGCTTATTTAATAACTGATGATGAGATAACCACATTTCACCGTAACCACTACTAATGCGTAACAAGGCAAAGCCCCTAATAGCAACAGCAGGCAATACATAATTGAAACTAGGCCCTGCTACTGCGCTCGCCGCAATAAACCATGAGGCAACCAATAAAATAATTAAGCCTGTAACCCCGTGAATTAATGCCAAAGTTAAAGATAAAAAAGGGCTACGCATCAGCAATAACTCCTTGTGTCTTTTGGCATAGTTGTTTCGTGTTAATCACGCCATCCACTATTTGCCAAGTTTGTTCAAACCATTCATTGGGTAACGGCTTATGTGAAGCCCAAATAACGGTTTTATCTTTTGTTAATTGATAAATTAGCTGTGATAACGTTTGGTGCTGCGTTTCAGGTAAATGCGCTGTTGGCTCATCTAATAAAATCACCTCTGCCGATTGCAGTAACACACGCGCTAACATTAGCCTTTGTAGCTCTCCTCCCGAAAGTGGCGGATGTTCGCCAAGCGGAGTGTCTATTCCTTGAGGTAAGTTTTTTACTGCCTGATCAAGAGCAACTTTTTCTAACACATGCCAAAGGTCATCATCACTAACAGGATGACCTAATGATAAATTTTCTCGAACTGACGATGGTAAAATAACCGGCGACTGTCCTAATAACACACATCCAGTCGTTAGTTGATGGCTAGCACCAGTTAACCCCATTAAGGCTTGTAGAAAAACAGATTTACCAGCGCCCGAACGCCCTTGTAAATGTATGTGTTGCTTTGGTTTTATATGAAGCATTCGAGCTGTTAACTTGGGTTCACTCACTTGAAAGTTAAGCCAGTTAATACCAGTAAATGCCTCAGATGAATTAATAGATTCTTTTGACTTTAGAGTGGTCGAATTAATAATAGGCTCTAGCGCTTCCCAAGCAGCTTCAGCCTGCGCTTTTTGATGATATAACCGGCCTAAGTTTTTTAATTCAGAAAACAATAACGGCGCAAGCAATAAAAGAAATAATCCTTGGCTAAAGACTATTTCAGGTCCAAAACTTAACTCTCCAAGTAAACTAAAACCAATATAAACCGCGACTAACGCCATTGAAATGGTGGCAAAAAAATCCAGAACAGTGGTTGATAAAAATGCAACACTTACTACTTTCATGGTTTGTTTATTTACCAAGTTACTTGCAGTATCAAGCAACTGACTTTGGTTATGGTGCTGGTTAAAGGTCGTGATGGTTGTCAGCGCTTTCAACCTATCAATAAAAAGCCCTCCTAACCTTTCTAAACTAACAAAGTGCTTTCGATGAATGTTGGCGGCACCATGCCCGACTAAAATCATAAACACAGGCACTAAAGGCAAAGTCACTAATAAAATAACTGCCACAAACCAGTTCACGTAAAAAACCATCACCAGTGCAACTATAGGGATTAGTCCGGATAAGTATTTTTTCGTTAAATACTGACTGATATAGGCTGCAACAGCAGGTATATGCTGTAAAAATATTTGCTGCCATTGAAAGCTAGAATGTTGTTGTGCTAACGCATGTTGTTGCTCGCTAAGAATTTTCTGCACTTTTTGCTCAACATGCTGTTTTATTTTTCTATCAAATGAAATCTCCTTATATTGAGCAAAGTGACGACACGCCAACCAACAAACAGCACTGACCACAAATAAATTAAACTGTGTCGTTGAATAGTTGGCTTGTTCAACAATTAGCTGGTGCATCATCTGAGCGAATAACCAGAAGCAAATAATTTGGGCAATAAAGTAGCTCGATTTTATCAATACAAGCTTGGCTAACTCTTGGCGGTATTCTGCCTGAAGTTGTTTCAGCCCTTCTAATGCTTTTATTTGGGATGCTTCTGGTTGATTCATAGCGCTATTCGCTCTCTCTATCCATGTCTTCTGTCGCTTCAAGCCACATCGCATTAATAATGCCGAATGAACAAGCGAGCAACACACCTAAAATCCAAGTGAAATACCACATAGTTATGTTCTCCTTAATAGATTGCGTGAGACTGATTTAAGTCACTTTGTTTAATGCGACCACGCATTACCCAAAAACCATAAGCGGTGTAACTTAAAACGATAGGGACAAAAATGCAGGCAACATAAAACATAATTTCTAATGTTTTATAACTCGATGTGGCATCCCAAACTGTTAAACTTGCCGCGGGTACAGAGCTTGATGGCATAAGAAATGGGAACATTGAAAAGCCCGCCGTTAATATGATCCCTGTCATCGTTAAGGCACTTGCTAAAAACGCTAAACCACCTTTATTAAGTTTGGAGAAAAGTGCACAAGCCAATGCCGCTGCAATACCGATGAAAGGCGCGATAATCATCCAAGGATAACGCTCATAGTTTTGTAACCAAGCACCAGCTTGAACTTCAACTTGCTTCGCCATAGGGTTACTTGTTGCTAACGCATCAACTGTTGATGTGATCACATAACCATCAACCCCCATGGTTAGGTAAATACCAGCTAATACAAAAAGTGCTGCTGTAGCTATAGAAAGTACAAATGACACCATTCTGGCTCTAGTATGCAATACACCATCGGTTTTTAGCTGAAGCCAAGACGCGCCATGATTAAGGATCATAGCAACAGATACTAACCCAGCTAATACAGCGAATGGATTTAATAGTTCAAAGAAACTGCCGGTATAAATCGGTTTTAAGCGATCATCAAATTCAAATGGCACGCCCAATAACAAGTTACCAAAAGCAACACCAAAGATAAGCGCAGGAATAATACCGCCTGCGAATAACGCCCAATCCCAGCTTTTACGCCACGTAGCATTAGGCAATTTACTTCGATAATCAAAACCTAATGGACGCATCCAAAGGGCAATTAAAGTTAAGGCTAAAGCAACATAAAAACCTGAAAATGCTGTTGCATAGATAATCGGCCAAGCCGCAAATATTGCGCCGCCAGCGGTTATAAACCAAACCTGATTGCCATCCCAGTGTGGGCCAATCGTATTGATCATTACACGACGGTCTTGATCAGTTTTACCAACTAATGTTAATAAGGCACCAACACCTAAATCAAAACCATCAGTAATAGCAAACCCAATTAACAGCACGCCTATCAGTACCCACCAAATGACTCTTAACACTTCATAATCAATCATGCTTGTACTCCTTTGGCGTTATATGACTTAAGCAGTTCGGCTTCTTGCTGTTCTTGCAGCGCTTGTTCGCGAGCAATTTCAGTTGGCCCTTTACGAGCAAACTTTTGCATTAAATAAAACGCGATAATAAACATCACGGTATAAAAACCGTTGTAACCAATAAGCGTTAGCATAATTTCACCCTCAGTTAAGTTTGAAACTGCGGTGTGCACAGGCAGTACTTCAGCGATAGACCATGGCTGGCGACCATATTCGGCAACAAACCAACCTGCTTCAGAAGCAACCCAAGGCAACGGTAATCCCCATAGTGACATTTTAAGCAGCCACTTAGGCTTAGTAATTTGATGCTTTGTTGAATAGTAAAAAGCACAAGCAAAAATAAACAACATAGCAAAGCCGCAAAACACCATAACTCGAAAACTCCAAAATAGCGGTGCAACAGGTGGAATGGAATAATCAACCGCTTGTTCAACTGCGCTAGCGCTCGGCTTAGTGATGTCGTCAGTAAAAGGCTCAAGTAACATGGCGTACCCCATATCACCTTTATGTTGTTCAAATTGCGCTAATTGTTGCTCAGTCGCCGTACCATTTCGTACAGGCTGAAGTACCTTGTAAGCTTCAACGCCGGATAAAATTCGCTCTCTATTTTTTATTTCGTGCTCTTTTAACCCCATAACTTCTTCAGTGGTAGAGCGTGTCGCGATAATCCCCATTAACCAAGGAATTCTCACGGCATAATCCACTTCTCGCGTTTCATCATTTGGCAAACCAAATAAAGTAAACGGTGCTGGCGCAGGATGAGTGTCATATTCCGCTTCAATAGCCGCAAGCTTCACTTTTTGAACATCACCAAGTTCATAGCCACTTTCATCACCTAAAACAATCACTGACAATACAGACGCTAAACCAAAGCTTGCAGCAATCGCAAATGAACGCCTAGCAAAGGCAATCTCTTTATTCTTAAGAAGGTAATAACTTGAAATAGCCAATACAAACATGGCGCCTGTAACATAACCAGCAGAAACCGTATGAACAAACTTAACCTGAGCAACAGGGCTGAATATCACTTCTGCAAAGTTGGTCATTTCCATTCGCATTGATTCAACATTAAATTCAGCGCCAACGGGGTATTGCATCCAACCATTAGCGACTAATATCCAAAGTGCAGAAAAATTTGAGCCTAACGCTACCAGCCAGGTGGCGCACAAATGTTTAACCTTTGACATCTTGTCCCACCCAAAGAAGAACAGACCGACAAACGTAGACTCAAGAAAAAAGGCCATTAATCCTTCAATGGCCAGCGGAGCACCAAAAATATCCCCCACATAATGTGAGTAATAAGACCAATTCATACCGAATTGAAATTCCATGGTGAGGCCAGTAGCCACACCAATCGCGAAATTAATACCAAACAACTTGCCCCAGAACTTGGTCATTTGTTTGTAAATTTCTTTGCCTGTCATCACATACACTGATTCCATTATTGCTAGTAAAAAACTGAGGCCTAGCGTTAAAGGAACAAATATAAAGTGAAACATAGCGGTTAATGCGAACTGTAGCCTAGACAGTTCGACCACTGCTTCATTCATGTTATATCTCCATATTTTTAAAAATTGTTTTAATAATTAGTTAATTGGGTCATGAGTTTTTTATTCATTAAGTGCTTTTTGAACAACAAAAGCGCCTCGAATATCATCAAGTGAAAAGCCTGTTGCCTGATCGTGAGGATATAAACGATTAATGGTTGCTTGTAGTGTTGGCTCTATATACTTGCCATGGCAGTTCAGGCAGAGCTTGCCAGTTGGAATGGCTTTTACCATTTGAAATGTATTGTTATCGCGCTTTATAAACGCTAAATCTGTTACAGGCTTACCCTCAGCTTTTTGCTGTTCAAATTTTTCCAGTACAGATTTTTGCCAAGGCGTTGGCTTACTTTCAAAGTTTCTTGGTTTAAGGCTAGTTCTAGATACCTGCCAACCACCGGTTGAAAGGCTCTTGGCTATTTCAGGCGCTTGCTTATGGCAAACTTCTACACCTGCGCTAAGCCCTCCAGATTTTACTGCTGACGTTAAACTGCCTTTTAATGTTTTAGCAAACACTTGAATTTTTTGTTTGGCTTCTTCTTTTAGTGCACTTTGTGAATCAGTTGCTGAAGAGCAAAAACTCACCAATAACAGTATTGCCAATATTGATTTGTATGATGGCATAAATATCCATGAGATTTATTGTGTTATTAACACTAATATCAAGATTTATTCCAAGTTGTAACGGAATCGTAACCAGTTGAAATTATTAGGTTTAATAAAAATCAAAGAAAAACAATCTATTAATCAGTTAGAGTTTGTGTCATATTTGACATAAATCGCCGTCATATTTGTCAAAAAAGTTTTATGCAGCATTCAATTATTCAATCAACAATCAATGCCATTGAAAAACCCGTGATCTTTCTAGATCTAGATTACCGCATTCAAGCTGTAAACAAAGCTTACGAGGACTTGTACTCTAAAAAAGTAATTGTCGGTAAAAGCCGTTGTCATGAAATTTCTCACAATAGTAAGAAGCCTTGCGATCAGCACGGTGAAGATTGTCCGATGAAAACCTGTATTCAAACTCAAAAAGCGACGAGTGTCGTTCACATTCATCACACTGAACAAGGCAAACAGTTTTGCGATATTTTGATGCGCCCGGTGAAAAGTGAAGATGGTGAAATCATCGGATTTTTAGAGATTTTAGAAAAAATTAACTTTGCCAGCGCAGAGCTAGCGAAAGATAAAATGATTGGAGAAAGTGAACCATTCAAGCGCATGCTAAAACAGATCAGCCGCGCTGCTAAATCTGATATTGCGGTATTACTTCAAGGCGAAACTGGCACTGGTAAAGAGCTTGTGGCACAGGCACTACATGAAGGCAGCAACCATAATGAAAAACCTTTTGTCGTTATTGAATGTACTGGGTTAAATGAAACCTTGTTTGAATCTGAATTATTTGGTCATGAAAAAGGCGCTTTTACTGGCGCTACACACACTAAAAAAGGGCTAATAGAAATTGCCCACGGCGGCACGGTATTTTTTGATGAAATTGGTGATGTACCGTTAAACATGCAGGTAAAACTTTTACGTCTTTTAGAAACACGTAGCTTTCGCTCTGTTGGCGGCTTAAAACAGAAAAAAGCTGACTTTAGGATTTTGTCAGCATCCCATAAAGACCTAAAAGAGTTAATGAAAAAAGGGTTATTTAGAGAAGACTTATACTACCGCATAGCAGGTTTTCCAATTTTCTTACCGCCATTAAGAGAGCGAAAAGTTGATATAAAATCACTGGTCACTTACTTTTTGAAGCACTCTGAGTTTAAAAATAAAACCTACAGTGACAAAGCACTATTGGCCCTTGAGCAATATAACTTCCCAGGAAATATTCGAGAATTAAGGAATGTTATCGAACAATCGGTTTTATTGTCTGATGAAGATATTATCTGTGTTGATGATCTACCTCCATATATGCAAGAAGTCGGTATCACTTCACCATCAGTTATAGCTGAAGACAATACCAACTTAATAACGTTAGAGGCTGCAGAAAAACAATATTTGTCAAAGGTAACAAATACTTTTGAAGGGAATATTGAAGACTTAGCTACTCAGCTAAATTTAAGTGTTAGAACACTTTATCGTAAGCTGAATAAGTACCAATTAAAATTATAAACGGAATACCGAACGGGTAATTTTAATAAGCGTCCGTAGTTCGCTCAAAGCGGTCTGAGGGCAAATTGATGTTAATGGCCGCTTTGTCGGAATAGCGGTCATTAACTCTATCTCTGTTTGCGCCCCAAAGGGAGATTAAACTGAACTAAAAGCGTATTATTAAAAGAGTTTCATGTATGGGACGAAGTAGGGTTGACCTTATGCTTTCGGTCAACCCAGACTCACAAAACCAATGCGTGCATTACCACTGTCAGCAGTCACCAGATTTTCCTGAGACTGTTGCTCGATAACCTTTTTAGGGGTATCCATAGTGGTGGTTTGCGACGGATCAAATTGTTTTACGCTCATACAGGCTCTTTAGTCTTGCTGGTGATTCGGAAGTTTAGTTAAAAAGCGCGAGATTATACAGGAATAAGCGCTTCAAGGTATAGTCAAAGTCGCAGTTGGCAAATTACAGACATAAAAAAAGCGGCCCGAAAGCCGCTAAAACACAGTGGTATTGAAACCGGTTATAAAGTAACCCTTACTATCATGGCTTTACCTGACGCCGAGCGTCCGTTGATCAGATATTTGCTGTTGCCTAAATCTGTCACGCTGTACACATCTTCTAGCAAGGTGTCTTTGTCGTATTCGATCAAGTCGAACTGCTTAAGTCCGGCATCAGAGGCGTTGTCAGATGACTTTCTGCTAAGCTGAGTATCGCTGATGGCCTGAACTTTAATGGAGCCTGTTTTAGAGCTGCCACTGGTCAATCGGCTGGCATTTTTGTTGTTGCATTTGCCTTTGTTAATTTCGCAGCTTTCAGTGATCTGCCACATCATGCCAAACTTTTCAGATGACTTGATTTTTGCGCCACTGTTAAATGTAACGGTTTCGTCCAGTTTGGCGTATCCAACAATCAGACGACCATCATCACTGATAGCCGATGCGCGATAGCGCCACTGCCCACCGTCACCGCTCATGCTCATAGTACGGTTACCGGCTTTGTAAGCAGGTAATTGGCCGTTACCTGTATCAATGTCGTATTTCACTGGATTGAACTTGCCATCCACCATTTCAAACACGTGGATAGAAGACAAATCATCACCCCATGTCCAGCCATTCGCTATCAATAAGTCGGCCTGGACGCCATTGTGGTCATATTTTGCTAGCATGGTGCTGTCATAAATACTGGCGCGATGCATTTGAAACTGACGCCAGGGGCTATCTTCATCAATGGAATGCAACGGTGTAAAACGATTTTCAAATTGGCAGGTACCGTTTAGTGCGAAATCGGTTAGATCCAATGTCGTTGTTACTGTGCCGTGGCGTGTGTACTCAATGCCGTTTTCAGCAATGAGGGTAAAAGGCTCATCCGTTGTGGAGCTGGCAAAAACTTTTGCGATACCGGTTACTTTTCCGTTACTGACATAAACCGCGTTGATGGCGCCAGAGTAATCCATTGAGCAGGTTTCAATCGTGGCTGCCTGAGATTGACCGGCCAGAGTCAGTCCCATTAACGACATCAGGGTTGCAAAGGTTTTTTTCATTCTTGGTTTCCTTATTAAACTGCTTTTCCGATAGGGTGCAAGCGTAAAGAAATAAACTGTAATGCCGCTGAATTTAGGGACTTTGCGAGTGCAGGTAAACGGGAATTTGAGAGGATTAGACTAAAGTCGTAATGGCGTAATACTTTAGTATTAGGTGATTTACCGTATCTAAAAGCAATTGCTACCCAGCTCTCGTGTGAGCGAACTACCTTAATCTAGCTTAGCCGCTATACTTGATTGGAATCAGAATAAGTAGCAAGTAAGGATAGTTACATGAAACTAGGCGCATTTTCGGTCAGTCTGAATGTCAAAGACATTCAAAAATCTAAAGCCTTTTACGAGGCGTTGGGCTTTGAAGAGTTCGCAGGTAATATCGAACACGGTTATTTAATCCTGAAAAATGACTCCAGTACTATCGGGTTGTTTCAGGGCATGTTTGAAAAGAATATGCTGACTTACAACCCCGGTTGGGCTCAGGATTGCAGCACCCTGGAGGACTATCAGGATGTCAGGGAGATTCAGCAGGCCTTGCGTGATAAAGGCATTGAATTGCTGGATACGGTAGATGAGGATACTAAAGGACCAGGCAGCATTATGCTTGTGGATCCTGATGGCAACCCGGTACTAATCGACCAACATATTTAAATTGGTGCTTATCGTACCATTATGTTTTTAACTTGTAGACGAGTTATAACAAATTTGTAAAAACTAGGATATTCATCCTAATTCCTGTTCAGACTTGGGGCAAATTCTGATTGCCCCGATAAATTTCTCCTAAAAATTGCAACACGTTTTTAAGCGAACAAGACTACACTTATTGCCATCAAATAACGCTGGTCTTGCTTGAGCTGATTTTTGTTTCAGAGCCTGTAAGACACTCAAAATAAGGCGATAACATGAAAACCAGAAACCATCTTTCCCATGTTGGTATTGCGCATGAAGTGAACATCATCAGCAACGGCCTGATTGATATTCCCATGTTGCAAATCCTGTCTCAGGACGGTGTTGTCCACAAAGAAGCTGTTGAACCTGAACTCGATCAGGAAACTGCGTTAAAAATGTATACCACAATGCAATTTACCCGCGTATTAGACGAGCGCATGGTGGCAGCACAACGACAAGGCCGTATCAGTTTTTACCTGGCTTCTACCGGTGAAGAAGGTGCGACAGTAGCGAGTGCAGCAGCATTAGAGCCGCAAGACATGATTATGTCGCAGTATCGTGAACAAGGTTCTCTGGCGTACCGTGGATATACCACGGAACAGTTTATGAATCAGATGTTCAGCAATGAAAAAGAGCCGAATAAAGGGCGTCAGATGCCGATCCATTACGGCGCTAAAGAGCTGAATTTCATGACTATCTCCTCGCCACTTGGTACTCAGATTCCGCAAGCGGCAGGTTATGCTTATGGTCAGAAGATGGCCGGAGAACCCGCTGTAACCATTTGTTATTTTGGTGAAGGTGCCGCGTCGGAAGGTGACTTCCACGCAGGTGTTAACATGGCTGCGGTACTGAATTGCCCGGTGATCTTCTTCTGCCGTAACAATGGCTATGCCATTTCCACTCCGGCAGAAGAGCAATTTGCCGGTGACGGTATTGCTTCTCGCGGTATCGGTTATGGGGTTAAAACCATCCGGGTTGATGGTAATGATGTATTAGGTGTTTATGCGGCAACGCAAAAAGCCCGTGAAATCGCCCTGGCTGAAAATTGCCCGGTACTTATCGAAGCCATGACCTATCGCTTAGCTGCTCACTCCACTTCCGATGATCCAACTGGTTATCGCTCCAAGGAAGAGGAAGCCAAGTGGCAGGAAAGAGATCCAATTGCCCGTATGGCTAAATGGTTGGTTTCCAAAGGCTGGTTGGATGAAGAAGCTAACAAGAAAGAAGTTGAACAAATGCGTCAGGAAGTACTACAAGAGCTTAAGCGCGTTGAGCAGGTGCCAATCTGTAAAATCGATGAGTTAGTTACCGATGTATACGCCGAAGTGCCGCCAATACTGCAAAAACAACTCAGCGAATTAAAAGCTCATATTAAGAAGTATCCAGAAGCTTATCCTAAAACCGCAGGGAGAATTGACTAATGGCTAAAATGAATATTTTACAGGCGGTAAACAATGCCTTGCATATCGCCATGGAAGACAATGAAAAAGTCATGGTGTTCGGTGAGGATGTGGGCCACTTTGGTGGTGTATTCCGTGCCACCAGTAACCTGCAAGAAAAATTCGGACGCGACAGAGTATTTAACACGCCACTGGTAGAGCAGGGCATCATAGGTTTTGCCAACGGTTTGGCCTCTCAGGGTTCAGTACCTGTAGCCGAGATTCAGTTTGGCGATTACATCTTCCCGGCTTTCGATCAGATTGTTAATGAAACCGCTAAATTCCGCTATCGTTCTGGTGGACAGTTTTCAGTTGGCAGCCTGACAATCCGTACACCTTATGGTGGTGGTATTGCAGGCGGTCACTATCACTCGCAATCTCCGGAAGCGTTTTTTGCTCACTGTCCCGGCATTAAAATTGTTATTCCTCGCAATCCCTATCAGGCCAAAGGATTGTTGTTAGCCTCTATTCGCGATGACAACCCGGTATTGTTCATGGAGCCTAAGCGCCTATATCGCGCTTCTGTCGGCGAAGTGCCGGAAGAAGATTATCAGTTGCCATTAGGTAAAGCAGAAGTGGTAAAAGAAGGTTCTGATATCACATTGCTGGCCTGGGGTGCACAGATGGAAATCATCGAAAAAGCCGCTGAAATGGCGGATAAAGATGGTGTTTCCAGCGAAATTATCGATTTGCGCAGTATTCAGCCCTGGGATGCTGATACTATTTGTCAGTCAGTAGAGAAAACCGGCAGATTGTTAATCAACCACGAAGCTCCGTTAACCGGTGGCTTTGCTGCCGAAGTGGCTGCGACAGTGCAGGAAAGATGCTTCCTGAATCTGGAATCACCTATTGCGCGTGTCTGTGGTTTGGATACTCCGTATCCTCTGGCACATGAAAAAGAATATATGCCAGATCACCTGAAAACCTACGAAGCCATCATGCGCACTATGCACTATTAATCGGGGAAGACTATGACGACAGAATTTATTTTACCTGATATTGGCGAAGGCATTGTAGAGTGCGAGCTACTTGAATGGCTCGTTAAAGAAGGCGACCGTATTGCTGAAGATCAGCCGGTGGCGGAAGTGATGACAGACAAAGCCGTAGTGCAGATCCCCGCTATGCACGATGGCGTAGTGGAAAAGCTGCATTATCAAAAAGGCGATATTGCCAAAGTTCACGAGCCTCTGTTTGCTATGACAGTAGATGGCACGGCAGGTGAGCCAAGCGCACCTGCCGCACAAAGCCAACCAGAGCCGGAACAGGAAGTTGCATCTTCAGGTGTTGCAACCACAGGTGGTGCAGTGATTGACTTTATCCTGCCAGATATTGGCGAAGGTATTGTTGAATGTGAGCTGGTGGAATGGTTGGTAAGCGAAGGTGACGTTGTTGCTGAAGATCAGCCTGTTGCTGATGTAATGACTGACAAAGCTCTGGTGCAGATCCCAGCTAAAGATGCCGGTACTGTGGTTAAGTTGTATTACGCCAAAGGCGAAATCGCCAAGGTACATGAACCTCTGTACGCTATTCAGACTGAGGGCGGAGCATCTGGTGCAGCGCCTGCGGCAAAAGTCGAGACCAGTTCTTCTACAAATGTTACTGCAAGTGCGAATACCGCAGCTGCGAGTAACAATGATGCACCTGCCAGACAGGGTAAAGCCTTGGCAAGTCCGGCTGTACGTCGTCTGGCTCGTGAAGCTAACATTGATATCGCTAAGGTACCTGGTTCTGGCAAAAAAGGCCGGGTTATGAAAGAAGATGTTAAAGCTTACCTAGAGGGAGACGCTACTCAGCCTAAGGCTGCTGACACTACAGCAACTGCTGCTACGCCGTCTTCTGGTGGCACACGTGTAGAGCCTATCCGCGGAGTTAAAGCCGCCATGGCCAAGCAAATGACGGATTCGGTATTTACCATTCCGCATTTCAGTGTCAGCGAAGAAATCGAAATGGATGCTTTGATTGCACTGAGACAGCAACTCAAACCACAATTTGAGAAGCAAGATGTGAAACTGACCTTTATGCCCATCTTCATTAAAGCCTTGTCGATGGCCTTAAAACAGTTCCCCATCATCAATGCTCAGGTGAATGACGCCTGCACTGAGATCACCTATTTTGATGATCACAACATTGGTATGGCAGTAGACTCCAAAATTGGTTTGTTAGTGCCTAACATCAAGCAGGTACAAAATAAGTCATTGTTTGAAGTGGCACAGGACGTTAACCGCATTGTTGACCAGGCCAGAGCAGGGCGCTTGTCTCAGGAAGACCTGAAGGGCGGTACTATCAGTATTTCCAATATTGGAGTACTGGGTGGCACCACGGCAACGCCGGTAATTAATAAGCCGGAAGCCGCTATTGTAGCTCTGGGCAAAATGCAGCGTCTGCCTCGTTTTGATGAGAACGACAATGTAAAAGCGGTAAATATCATGACAGTAAGCTGGTCTGGTGATCACCGCATCATAGATGGTGCTACTATGGTTCGCTTCAATAACCTTTGGAAATCCTACCTGGAGAATCCATATCTGTTATTGGCCGAAATGAAGTAATCACTTCATTAAAGTTTATGTTTAAATCCCCGCGCTCGCGGGGATTTTTTATGTCCCTTTTTTACTGCAGTTTTTGCAGACCTTCCGCACTTTCATTTTTCGAATATAAAACGCGTTTTCTATAACCAAAAAACTGCTTATGGTTTAAAAATTTTCCTTTGTGGTTGTTTTGCAATCGATTGCTAAGTTCAACTTTAATAAATTTAGGTAAATAACATGAATAAAGACACCCTACGGTGGTCACCGATTATGTGGCTTATTGCAATCGGTACAGGCTTCTTTTGCCAGGCAACTTTGGCCAGTGAAATCAAAGTCTATTTGCAGACTTATCACAATACCTGGTTAACAGCTGAAGGAGGCGGTGGCTCAACATTAAGGGATTATCATCGGCCGGCAGGATGGCAAACCTTTTTTATCGTACCGGTAGAGGGCGCTGATGTCAGTTGTTTGAAACACGGAGACAAAGTGGCACTGAAAACCGTTTACGGTAATTACGTGCGGGCTTTCAGCGATGGCCGTATCGATGCTGAACCCACCTGGTTACGGTCTTGGGAAACCATGACATTACACAATAAGCAATCTACAACGGCTTGTTTGCAGGCACAGCATCAAATTGGTTTTAAAACTCATTGGGGTCGCTTTTTACAAGCCAAGCCTGACGGCACTATTACTAACGAGGTGTCTCATTTTAAAGAGTGGGAGACGTTTACTTTTCTTCCATTTGATACCGGTGTTGATATTATTAACTTACCGACAGTGCGATGCTCAGGTGCGCAATCGTTCAAACGACAACATCCTGCGGTTAATAAAACAGGAAGAAAGTCTCTTTTAACTGATTGAATCAAAAGCTCGCTGAATTTATTGTTCTGATTCAGCGAGTTTTCTGGGTAATCATTGCCCCTTACTTTCAATTGGTTAACTTTGTTTACATTTAGTTAATATCTTTGATATTTAGTCATATTCACTATTCTCATATTTCATAGAACTCTTAACTCCTTGATATGTAGTGGTAATTCTCTGGCACAAGCTGTGCAATATTGCTCAGGAACACATTCCTACAACAATAAGAGAACACCAAATGAAAAAACTATTAATGAATCAACAAGGACAACTGCGCAACGGTTACTGGATACTGTTATTTATTGGCTTGATTGCTTTAACCCGGCCACTCTACAGCTTTATTAAATCTACCTTAACGGATGCCGGAGTCGGTGAACTCTGGTTAGATCCCTTGTCCGTAATACTTATTCTGGCGGTTACCTGGCTATGTTGTTGGTTGCGTAAGGAATCATTATCAAAGGCGGGCATAGTGTTCAATTTCAGAGCGTTCAGGTTGTTACAGGCTGGTTTACTGTTTGGGCTGATTCAGATGGCCATTATTGTGGCGGTAATGTGGATAACAGGCAGTGTCAGCTTTGAGCTAAATATAAAGCGTAGTCTTGATGTTTTGTTGGTAGGTTTTTATGTCTTTTTGTTTGCTGCCATCATGGAAGAAATGCTGTTTCGTGGATTTTTGTTTCAACGTCTGATGGATGGTATTGGGATCTGGCCGGCTCAAATTGGTATGGCGCTGCTGTTCGCAATAGGCCATTGGAGCAACCCTGAAATGGAAGGCCCCACTTTAATTTGGGCCTCAATTGATATCGGCCTGGGAGCTATTTTATGGGGACTGGCGCTTATCCGCACTGGAAGCCTTGCACTGCCCATCGGAATGCACCTGGGTTGGAATTGGTCGCAGGGAAATCTGTTTGGTTTTGCGGTCAGTGGTCATGGACATGAGGGCTGGCTGCAGCCAACAGTGACTAACAATCCTGAGTGGTTAACTGGCGGCGCCTTTGGTCCTGAAGCGACAGTGGTTGCCGTAGTTGTTGATTTGTTGGCAATTGCCTTGTTATTGCGCTGGAAAGGTTCTCAAACTATCCAACTGACAGGAAGACCGTCACTGGCTTAAAACCAACGGAAAGGTTGATTAAATTACCTCAATATAGCATTGTGGCCGACATAAATAATGAATCAGGGATTTGTATTATGGGTGTCGGCTATCAAGGTTCCTGCCTTTGCGATAGTGTTCATTTTGAAGTGTCAGGAGAGATTGAATCATTCTATCTGTGTCATTGCACCAGATGCCAGAAAGGCACTGGCACAGCTCATGCTGCCAACTTATTTATCAAGTCCGGTACATTAAATTGGTTAAAAGGCGGTTCTGAAGTAAAGAGGTTTAAGCTGACTAATAGCTTACATACTCGAAGTTTTTGTCAGCATTGTGGCTCACCGCTACCAACCTACGATAAAGAACTGGATTATGTCGTCATTCCCGCTGGTAGTCTTGATTGTGAGGTAAACATAAAGCCAACGGCGAAAATATTTATGGATAGTCGTGCTGATTGGGTGAAATTTATTCAAGAAATCACAGGCCAGGGAGTAACTCCTGAATTCGGAAAATTACCAGATAATATTGAAACCTGAAGAGTTTTAAGTAGGCAATAAATACAGGTGAATTGCTACAACTATCCACCTGTATTATTGATCTTAATTAAGCTTAGTTAACTTAAAACTGTGCTCTCAGGTTAACGGCCCAGGTAAGGGCATGATCAAACTTTTTGATATAACACCCCCTTTAACGATCACATTGTGGCATAAGCCAATGAAATAGCTTTACACTGAACTCTGTTCACTCCATCCTGGCCCGATTTGTCTCTCATAAAGGCCGCGTCATGGAAATTCTTGTTCATCTTCAAAAAGTGTCTGATACCCGATCTCATGTTAATCAGGATTATCCTGTGCTGGAGATGTCATTCCTGTTGATAAGTGCCCTCATAAGTGGCAGTAAATCCTGGGCTGATATTCATGTTTTTGGCGAAACACGACTGGACTGGCTAAGACAATATCTGCCTTTTGAATACGGGATACCCACCCAACAAAATGTCGCCCGTATCATCAGAACTATGGTACCTGAATCATTAATGGCAGCGTTGGTTTCCTGGGTAAATGCGGTCAGGGAAGAAAACCAGTTTCAACATATTGCTATTGACGGCAAAGATGTACGAGGTGTCGCGAAATATAGCGGCTCAACGCCATTGAGCATGGTTTCTGCATTTGATGTGGAACAGGGGCTGGTGTTGTATCACAAAGCCGGACGAGGCAAAGGAAATGAGCTGGCAATGGCCCGGGAGTTAATTGAATCGCTGGACATTACCGGGGCTATTCTGACCCTGGACGCACTTCACTGTCAGGTAGAGACTATCCACCAGATTAAAGAACAAAAAGGGATTGCTTTGGTACAGTGCAAGAAAAATCAACCCACGTTACTTGAGGCGGTAGATACACTGTTCCAGAAATATTGGGCTTTACCTGAGGCAGAACAGACCAGTTTAAGCGAAAGTGAAACCGGACATGGGCGAAAAGAAACCCGCACGGTCTGGTCAACAGACCTCATCCTTGAGGGGCAACTAAAAGAAAAATGGTCAGACCTGAAAACGATAGCCGCGGTAGTGAGAGAACGCTCTGTCAAAGGACAAACCAGCCATGAGACCCATTATTATGTCTGTACTGAACAACTGACGCTTGACGAACTGATGAAGGCTACCCGACGCCACTGGTACATAGAAAACAGTCAGCATCATGTGTTGGATGTGACGTTCAGGGAGGATGATCAGAGAATGTACGCCGGCAATTCCGCCATCAATATAGCCTGCTTCAGGCGGCTGGCTCTGAATCTGTTAAACCAGCACAAAGACAAAAAGAAAAAGACGAAACCACAAAAAATGGGCTGGTGTGCCGGAAGTGATGACTACCGCCATGAAGTGCTATTTGGAAATAATTAACCGAGTATATTCAAGCCCTTCGGCCCAGGTAGAGTCCGGTGCGTTATCACTATCACCATAAGCTGCTCTAACCGCCCATGTTTTATTGAAGTAATGCTGCGCACCCAGCTGCCAGGTATCGTCATCACCGATGTTGGCAAATACTGAGGTATAGTTGTTGAAGTACCATTCAGAACCTAAATTCCAGCTCTCATCGCCATCTTCATAATCTGTGTAACCGGCATTCAAAACCAGGTATTGACCATTATCCAGGGTATTGAAGTAACGCACACCCAATCTGTGAAAGTCGGTATCATCGTTAGTACCATAGCTAAAAGCCAGGAAGTCGTTGTTGCCCAGGTCGTGCTCGTAGTTAACGTCAAACAAGGCCATGGTGTCCTGATCTTCAACGTCAATCAGGGTGGTGGACACTGACCAGGTTTCCGATGCCTGATAACCGATGGTTCCGGTAAAGGCATCAGTTGAGCTGTCACTTAGCAAGTCGCTGTCAAAATCAGAGTATATGTATCCTGCGCCCAGAAATAAGCCGTTGTCTGCATACCATTGTCCGCTGACTTGGGTATTTTTGGAGAAATCACTGTCGGAGTAAGAGGCCTTGATAAATGATTTACTGTTGATGAATTTAAATTCATCCAGGGGGCCGCGGGTTTCTTTGGCACCAAAGTAATGGGTGATACCTAAACCTGTGCTGTCATAATCACCACTATCAACATGATTAACATCTATAAAAGTGTTGTAGCTTTCTGCGCTGACTGCAGTAGAGGCCATTAGTGCGATGGCTGCTAATCTGTACTTCATTTTTTATTCCTTTTCAAAACCTAACCCCAGGCACCTGAGGTTTTCGGCGCGCATGTTACATCAAGGAAATATGATTGTTTATAGATAAGTATTTCTAAATGTTAATGGGTAGAAAATAACCCTGTTCGGCTTGTGTATTATTGAGGCTTGGAATCCATTAATATTTAGAGCTATTATAGGCATTCGAAGGGATTTATATTTAGGGAAAAGCTTATGAAGTCTGTGGTCATTGGTATTAGTTTGTTGTTGCTTAGCGGTTGTGAGTTTCAGCAAGAAGCGGATCAAATGTTTGGCGATCAGCATTTTAAAACCGCAATAGCGCTGGTGGAACTGCACAAAGTGCGTTTTGGTGAATATCCGCAGTCTTTATCCGAACTTAAATACACGGGGGACTGGGATCAGATTGCTCTGAACTCAGTTACCTATGAGAAATATCAACAAGGCTACCGCCTCAATGTCACTCGGGGTTGGGCAGGCAAACCCCAACTTCAATACCCAGATGAATTTTGGCAGGGATTGGGTATTATACGATCCAATTGATGTATGAATTTTTTAACAATCCACATAAATGAGGAAAATCATGGAAGAAAACCTTTATTCTCCACCTGAAGCAAACGTAGATAATAAAGAAACTGATAACTCGGAGCTGGCTAGCCGATGGAGCAGGATCGGGGCGTCCATATTGGATATGTTGACGATACTACCTTTTACAATTCCATTGATGTATTTAACCGGAGGGTTTAAAGGCCTCTCAGAAGGCGTACAACAGCCGTTACTCTACACGTTTTTGATGGGTATGGCGGGCATTGTTATTTTTGCTGTTATACATGGCAAAATCATGCTTAGAGATGGGCAAACCTGGGGCAAGAAGGCGTTAGATATTAAAATTGTTAAAATCGATAACAAGCCAGTGGATTTCGATTGTCTGGCAAAGCGCTATGGCTTTTATTGGTTTGTTCCTCAAATCCCGTTTGTGGGGCAGTTTTTAAATTTGGTCAATGTGATGTTTGCTTTTGGTAAGGCTCGTCGCTGTATTCACGATTATCTGGGCGGGACAAAAGTGGTTAAAGTTAATAATTAAAAGTCAATTAGATCACTCAGCAGCCTTTTAATGCTCTTTCGGCGCTGCTTTTGTCAGTGCCGACTTCCTTTCTTTATCAGCGATCTGCAAAAAGAAGGGAAATTTACCCTCATGTAACAGCAAAACCCTGACTATTCGGTTTAGGAGCAAACTTACACGTCGCGCGAGCTGAGCAAATTAGCTCGCGCTATCTATTGATAATTCCTGGCTCAAGCCTAAATACAGAGTTTCAATCTTTAAAAAAATGGCTCATGGAAATAACCTCACTCCTGCAAACCGAATATGCCTTGTTATTGGTATTAGCTTTATTACTGTTAATAGCCCTGTTGATTGCTGGAATGTGGCGTCTGGTTAAATGGGGTCGTAAGATGCCTAAAGGCGCTTATTTGTTTTTGGCACTTTTTCCTCTCATTTCCATCTTTCCAATCCCGCCGCCGCAATTTAAAAATGTAGAAAAAGCAAAGCAAGAACAGCGTAAGCGCAAAGAAGACGGTGGTGATCCTCCTGAGCCAGACTAGCTGTTTATCGCATCATTGTCGACAATATGTTGATTATTCACGAATCTTATTAGTCAATTAAAAGTTTTTGATTTAACGTTGTCGACATTGTTGCTTTGCAATGGATGTGTAATGGACTGGTATGTATTTTTCGGAACTTTAAATTCGCTCCTGATAGTTGTTAGTGTTTATGGAATTTACGCACAGCTAAACACGGTTTGGCAACGCAAGAGCACTGCCAGGCTCAGAAGCGAAAGTACCTCATTATTATCGTTGAATCAGTTTACGGTAAGTTACTTGGCGTATCTGGCTTTTTTTATTTACGGCTTCTCTGTAGAGCCTTTTAATCACTATATTGTTTGGCCGCGATTAGTTGCCGCTGTTCTGGTACTCATGATTTTGTATGAAATATGGGTTGCTCGTAATACCCGATCATCAACCATGAGTTTCATTAGCTGCTCAGTCAGTTTAGTTGTGGCGCTTTTGGGTCTCCTGTCGGCTGGAACATTTGTTGATGAAGGGAAAGTTGTCTCTACTATGATGCTCTGTACCGTTTCTTTTTTATTGGCACAGGGATATTGGCATCAGATAAAACTGGTGATTGATTCAGGGCATACCGGGGCAATAAACCTGAAAATGAGTCAGTTTATTTTAGTTATGGACTTCTCAACCATCGCCTTCGCGCTGACAATGCCGGTAATAGAAAGTTGGCCGCTGATACTTTTAGCCACTACTAGTGCGATTACCAAACTCATCATTATCTATTTATTTGTCTGGGTTAAGATTAGCCCTGCAGCTGCGAAGAGACGCGTTAACCCATAAGCTGTAAATCTTTTAGCATATTGCGGCCTTTTGTAGTTAAACTATCGGCCATGAATAAAAATAATAATTCTGAAATCAAAGCAATCGGTTCTTGCAATTGTGGCAAGGTTAAATTTGAACTTCTTCAAGCTTTAACTGATGTTTTTGTATGTCATTGCTCAATTTGTCGTAAAGCAACCGGCAGTGGTGGTATCGCTGTGACAATCGTTCCCGATTCCTCATTCAGGGTTGTCAGCGGCAGCGACTCTATTCGTCAATGGACAAAGCCAAATCATGACTGGTTGTGTAATTTTTGCCAGCATTGTGGTTCACCACTGCCGGCTAAGAATGACGAGTTACATACTTATGTGCCGGTGAGTTTGCTGGACAGTGGCTATGACGAGTTGCAGGTTAAACATCATCTCTTCGTTGATAGCAAAGCTCCCTGGGAGTATATTGCTGGCCCGGGAAAGCAACATTTGCAAGCGTTTAAGCCCTAGTTTTAAAACAATAAAAAAACAATATAAAAGGAAAGAATAATAGTGAGATGGATTCTGGTGATAAGTTTTACTGTGCTTGCTTTTATTAGCCAGGCGGAAAATCAACAACCTTCGAAAACAAATAAAAGCTTTGAACTTCATTCAGACATTCTCAACGAGACTCGTAGCATAACCGTTTATTTTCCGGCTTCTTATAGTGTAGATACTGCCACAAAATATCCTGTAATTTACGTGTTAGACGGCGAGAGCAATGGCGCACTGGTGGCCGAAGTAAATCGAAGAATGGTAATCTCTGGTGGTGCTAAAGAGCAACTAGTGGTAGCCATTCATAGTACAGATCGCATTAGGGATTATTCTCCAACTGTGAATCGAGATCCCAGAGGCCCTATAGGCGCAGGAGGGGGCGGTGATAAATTTCTACAGTTTTTAAAAACTGAATTAATGCCAGCAATAAATGCGGATTACCGAACTAATACCTACAATGCCATTGCCGGACATTCTGTAGCGGGCCTCTTGGTGGTGCATAGTTTTCATGCTTACCCTGAGCTTTTTCAGGCGCATTTGGCGTTTAGTCCGGCTGTGTGGTGGGGAGCAAGAGAAACCTCTGTTGCTGCACAAGACTATATCGTTTCTGGCGAGGTTCAGCCCGGGTTTTTGTATCTCAATATTGGCAATGAAGCCGGTGAGATGAGAGATGTTTATAACCAGTTTGAAGCTGCAATTCGCAAGAACCGCCCGTTGGATTTGTCCCTGCTTTCAGAGTCATTTAACTATGACAGCCATGGTTTGACGTTTCCGGCGGGATTGTATAACGCGTTGCGGGGTATGTATCAGCATCAAGTTAGAATTGCCCAAGAGGATAAGTTATGAAAATGACTCAGATATGCCTGATTTTACTGAGTTTTATTACAGTGGGCACAAGCGCTGAGCCACTCTCTGAACAGGCGTTGATTACCAAAGCTCAAGCTTTTATTGCTGCTAAAAATGCCCGCCAGCAACCTGATTCTTCAGAAAAGGATATTGATCGCTTCATTGCATTGATTGCCGATGAGTTTGTGGATGAGCATGTCAAATTTAATGTTACTCTGACCGATAAAACAGAACTTAAAAATGGAATGCTGGCAAAACTAAGCGATGAAATTGAATTTAGCCACATGGAGATTTTGGATATGATGGTGGGACGCAATGTCGTTTTCGTTAAGTATAAAGAGCACGCGAAAGGGAAACCGGCACATCTGGAGCAGTTTATCGAATACTCCACGGTTAATTTACTTTCGCTGGAGTTTAATGAGAATGGGTTAGTAACCCATATTCGTCGTCATCATGGAATTTGAAACGGAAGAAAATATGTATCATGGTAGCTGCCTGTGTGGCGCAATTAAAATAGAACTTACAGGTAAGATTAGCGATATCATTCACTGTCACTGTTCATTGTGTCGTAAGAACAGTGGCACAGCTTATGCCACTAATGGTTTTATCAATACGGCAGACTTCAAAGTTATTGATGCTCAAAATAAAATGGCCAGTTATGAAGTTAAACCCGGTAAAAAACGCCATTTTTGTGGCCAGTGTGCTTCCCCGGTGTATAGCTCCAACGCCGATAATCCTGACAAGCTACGTTTGCGTTTGGGTATCTTAGATAGCGATATCAATGAGCGACCAGGCTCTCATAATTTTATGGGATCTAAAGCCAACTGGGATGATATGGATGCGCTGCTTCCGCGCTATGACGAATTTGAACCCGCCCGCAGCAAATCCTGACAGGTGTGATATGGATATTAAAGGCGGTGTTGTGCATGATGTATCTGACGAGCTGACAGCAATACTGAGCAGTAACACAGAATTGTTAGATAACTGGCAGGCGTTAACGCCTTTAGCTCGTAACGAGTGGCTGTGCTGGCTGGCAGATGCTAAAAAATCAGAAACAAAAATTAAACGCACTCAGCGCCTGGTAAATGACATCTTAGCCGGCAAAAAGCGCCCCTGTTGCTGGCCTGGATGCTCTCATCGCAATAAGTAAATTATTAATAAATTATTAAGACACCCAGCTTAGATTATCGAGACATCCAATCTAGTTTATCTAGACACCCAGCCTAAAAAGCCAATGGGATTTTGGTTTTCAGAGTTCATTGTTCTGATTGAGGTCTCTTCGTCACTCAGATTGATTACGGAAGGCCCGGGTTTAGCAATATTTGTGCTTTAAAATTGTGGATATGAAGAAGGTAAGAGAATTCGGGCGTGAGGTTGCCTTACTCTATAGTAATTGCGTATTAGGCTGCTAAGGTTTAACTCAGCCAAATAGTTGGATAGCGCTGTATCTATCCCTGAGACGTTTTAAATTGCGCCGATGTCCGTAGGTTTCCAAACAAGATTCACTACCAGCAGCATGATGAAAACAGTTTTCAAATTGAGTAGTGAGGTCCAGCCATTGTTCAGGCTTCAGATTTAGACGTTGCAGAATGTCAGGAACTGCTTCCTGAATAGATCCCTTTTTGTCATGCAGTATCACACGGCCGGTGATATCCACTAATTCCAGATAGTCTGTTAAGTGGAATGGCAAACTATGAGTTATTTGTTCTTTAAAGTTACCTGCTAAAGGTGTGAGGTATTTGGGATTTTTATCCGCTTTAGCGGCGTTGATTCGGTACTGAATACTAGTGTGGTTCGACTGTTCCGGAGTTCTAGCTATTCCGGCTCTGATGGGGTTTAAATCCACATAAGCCATGCAAGCGGTAAGAGCCGCTTCATCTAACAGCGCCTGAGATTTGAATCTTCCTTCCCAGAACCTACCAGTGCATTCATCTTCTTTGTTGGCTTCTCTGGCAATATATTCGTTTAGTGAGCGCATAAACCAGCTGATGTCGGTAAGTCGTTGTCGCCAAACTTCAACGGTTTCTTCTACAGTAAACAATTGAGATTCCCCCATTTGGTGACGTTGCCCTGGGTTCAGGTATTGGTGGCTTAACAGTGTGCCTCTATGCAATCGATGCCAGCGCTGAATAACTTCTTCGACTTCCCAGCTGTCTGATAAATCTTTATGAATATGAAGGACCAGGTGAGTGTGGTTGCTCATCACCGCATAAGCACAGACATCAATAGAGAAAATTTGAGATAAAAAGTGAATTCGGTCTTCAACCCATTGGCGACGGTGTTCATAGCTGTTGCCGGTTAACTTATCTTCACCGCATAAATAGGCCCTGCGCACGCAGCGGGAAACAC
The DNA here is from genome assembly GCF_056158425.1 of Planctobacterium sp. AWH2_060. Classification (NCBI taxonomy): domain Bacteria; kingdom Pseudomonadati; phylum Pseudomonadota; class Gammaproteobacteria; order Alteromonadales; family Alteromonadaceae; genus Planctobacterium; species Planctobacterium sp. AWH2_060. The sequence goes on from NZ_JBSWTG010000001.1 coordinate 635,880, forward strand.
AGTGGTAATAGGCGGTATCTTCAAGGCTGATTTGTGCCTTCCGGGCTTTTGGCATTAGGACTCCTCCTGAGTCTGAGCTTAGGAGTCTCCATTTTGCACAAAATTACGAACTTGAAAACTGTACTGAAGTACAGTTTTTGTGGCTGTCTGTATATCTTGTTTAATCGACTAAATGGCTGTCCAGAGTAAATTAAGATGGGTGTCCTGCATTAGTTCTGGTGGGATTGAAGTTGGTTCACGTAGTTAACAAAATCATCGGTGTAAAACTGACTTACCTGTTGCCAGCATTGAGCAAAATAGTCACGTTGCATGGTGGCTATCATGCGTCTTTCGTAGGCTTCCATTACTTGCTGAGAAATTCGACACTCTTTGTGTTTCAGGTATACCAGTTCATAGAGCTGGAAATTACGTCTGACAAACATTTCCACTCGCCACTTATCGGGTTGGCCGATGCTGGCTCCATTATCCAGTTTGTCGAGAATTTCAGGGAGCGACGAATTAATGTTGTCTTCAAACAAATGAATACTGCGTTCCAGCAACGCCTGAATCGAATTGTTGCGCACTTCTTTAGTATTTTGGCGTATCTGATAAGACAGGTATAGCAGGGTGATAACAACCGCGATACCGCCGACAAAGTCTCCAAAATTCCCCAGCATTTCAAAGTTCATGCAAGATTTAGCCACTGTGGTTGTGAGTTGTTTTCAGTGTAGCAAAAAAGGAACTTATTTGGCGATCTGCAGGCTCAGCAGGGCATCGTCCGGAGATTATTCACCGGATAAATAATCGATAACTTCCTGCATGCCCCGTTTGTTGGTGTCTGACAGGTAGTGGATATAGGTCTTAATCTCGATAGGAACCATTTCCAGGCGATGCATGTTGCCAGAAAATGAATCTGCAATCTTGTCAGGCAGGATCAGGCTTCCACCATTTTTCGCAAAATAGGACAAGGCCACCTGAATTGAGCCTGTTCGAAAGTTGGCCTGACGAGTTTTAGGGTACTGTTTTTCAATGGATTCGCTGGATTTTACCCCCCAGTCAATATGAATATATTGCTCCAACGCTTGCTCAATATCTTGCTGATGGCTGCTGTAAAGAGCCAAAGACGAAGTCAGGATACAATCGCTGACTACTTCATCAGATTTGATGGGTTCCAGGCTAAAAGCCAGGTCTATCAGGCGTTCGTGAAGCAGCCGGACCATGGATTCATTATTAATGACTTCTGCACGCACGGTCAGATCAGCAAATTGGTTTTGAATTCCCGGTAACTCATCCTGTAAATATAGCTCCCAAGCATTAGGAGTGCCAGATATAACAATATGCTGAATTTCCGTGTCTTTCAGAGAGCGTCTGGCTTCGCCCAGAGTGTGGCTCAGGTTTTCCGCAAAGGGCAGCAGCTTTTCGCCGGCCGGCGTTAATTTAATACTATTGCGCTGGCGCACAAAGAGCGCAGTATTGAAGTACTCTTCTAATTGCTTTATGCGGGCACTCACAGCTGATTGAGTTAAATATAAGTTTTCGGCGGCTTTGCCAAAATGCCGTGTTCTTGCCACTTCAATAAAGGTGTTTAAAAAGCGTATATCCATTGCATCAAACATCTCAAACCTTTTCATGCGTTGATACCTCGGATCGATAGAAATTACAAGTTGAACAAACAAAATGGGTGCCATTGACACCCATTTCACGAAGAATTTGGTATTAACTGCTTAGCTTTTAGGCAGTTGAGCTACAGGGGCGTACCCCTCGGCTTCCAGTTCTGCATTGACACATTGAAGCAGGTAGGCTGACAATAAGGCACTGCCAATACCCTCATCTGCAGCGATATCTTTACAGTAGCCAATGATTTCGTTTAACAGCTCTTTTGGTGATTTTTCTGACTCATTAGCGCTGGCGTTGGTTTGCACTGCCAGTAACGATGCGATTAACAACGTTTTAAATTTCATTTATTTTCCAGTTCAACAGTTAATTTTTTTCTTTACGCATTTTGCGTATTTTGGAACGACCGTCTTTACTTCTAATACGAGACAGACTTCTGTCTAGTAAATAGAGGTTCGTGTTGTTTTTACGGGTCCATTGTTCGTTTTCATCCGCAGAATCAAACGTCATCTTAGAAGTTGCCATTTTCCTCTCTGGTTAATTGTTGGCAACATTCATATTGATGCAAAATTAAGCGCTGTGGAAACGAATAAAATTGTTCGTAACGATAAAAAAATGTCGTTTTAAATCGGGTACCAGGCACTGTAAAAAGCGCCTGAATATTAATTTCACCACTAAACAAGGTAACTATTTAACAATGGCTAAGACCATCGTTGTCGCCGACGACATCAATCATTTACCCACACTGGATGCTACAGTTGTGGATTTCGCTCACTATCTGGCTGAGTTCCCTAAACTCAATGAAGGCAAAACACGGGTAATTAACCTGTGCAATACCGAGGCTTATTTGAGTCAGGGTTATCACTGTTCATTGCTGGCGGAAGCCAGACAGCACAAAGTTATGCCTTCTGTGAGTACCATTAATGATTTGGCTTATGTGGATAACAAAGCGGGGCGAGTAGTATTGACCTTACCACGTGGTTTGATCAAACCGCAGGAAGTGATCACCGATAAGCCCATTATGGTGTATTTCGGTTGGTGTGAAGAAGAGTCTGCGAGCCGTCTTGCTACATACCTATTTGTGAAGTTTCCAAGCCCAATCTTGCGAGTGTTACTTGATCAAAAAGATGGCCAGTGGCAAGTGGTGGTTCAGGATGTATATTTTCAGAATCTGAGCCAGCCGCAGCAACAATTGTTTTTTAAACAGTTGGACCTGTTTACCCGTAAGGTTTGGCGTAGTCAAAGTCGCAAGAAATACCGTTGGGACATGGCGATATTGGTGAATCCAAATGAAAAAACGCCGCCCAGTGACAAGGTAGCGCTGAGCAAATTTGTCAGAGCGGCTGAACAACATGGCATTCGTGCTGAACTGGTAACCCATGAGCAAATTGATTTATTGAACCGCTACGATGCCTTGTTCATTCGCGAAACTACGGCGATTCAGAATCATACCTATGCTTTGTCTCGCAGAGCAGAGCAGGAAGGCTTAGTGGTGATGGATGATCCGACGTCAATATTGCGCTGTTGCAACAAAGTGTTTTTACAAGACGCTTTTAGTTACAACAAAGTACCGGCACCGAAAACTCAGTTTGTCACTCGCTATGCGCCTGAGATTCTGAACCAACTGGAGCTGGACTTCGGTTATCCGATGGTACTCAAGCTGCCCGAAAGCTCGTTTTCTTTGGGCGTGTTTAAGGCCAAAGAGCGCAAAGAACTGGAAGAGTATTTATCTAAATTGTTGAAAGAATCGGCGCTGGTGCTGGTGCAGGAATATCTGTATACCGAATTCGATTGGCGGATTGGAGTGCTAAATGGACGGGCCTTGTACGCCTGTCGCTATCATATGGCACGCAATCACTGGCAAATATATAACCATGGTGCAAAACGTAGCACTTCAGGTGGTTTTGACACCATGCCCACCTTTGAAGTGCCCAAGATGGTGTTGGATGCTGCGATTAAGGCCTGTAGCTTTATTGGTAATAGTTTATATGGCGTGGATCTGAAACAAATTGAAGACAAAGTGTACGTAATTGAAGTGAATGACAACCCCAGTATTGAGAGTAAAGTGGAAGATAAATATTTGGGTGATGAGCTTTATATGCAGGTGATGCAGGAGTTTGCTGATCGTCTGGAAGCTAGGGGTAAAGAGTGAATACAGCAATGAAAATTGTTGCACCAACAGAACTGATTCAGGAAGCCAAAAGCTCCGATATTCAGGCTCTGGTGGAATTGGAAAACCAGTGTTTTGCTACTGATCGATTGAGTAAAAGGCAGTTTCAGCACTGGTTAAAAGCGAAGAACAGAGTGTTCCTGTTGGCTAAGTCTGAGCAGGACGAGTTGTTAGGTTACGGCCTGGTTATTATGCGTAAAGGAACGCGCCTGGCGCGCCTGTATTCCATTGCGCTCAGTCAGTCGGCTCGCGGTACAGGGTTATCTGGTCGATTACTCACCGCACTGGAGCAAAGCTCGGTGGAAATGGGCAAGTTCTTTATGCGACTGGAAGTGGCAAACACTAATGAAGCGGCAATCAACCTATACCGCAAGCAAGGTTACAAGGTGTTTGGCGTTTACCAAAAGTATTATGAAGATGAGTCTGACGCGCTGCGTATGCAAAAGTCTATTCGACAGGCATACAGTGCGAAAGCGACCAAAGCATTTCCCTGGTATCAACAAACCACAGAATTTACCTGTGGTCCTTCGGCGCTGATGATGGCAATGGCTTCAATGGAGCCAAAATTTAAGTTGTCACAACTCACCGAGTTGGACATCTGGCGGGAAGCCACCACGATTTTTATGACTTCAGGCCACGGTGGCTGTCATCCCTTAGGGTTAGCATTGGCCGCTGTAAAACGTGGTTTTGAAGCCAGAGTTTATATGAATCAGGAAATTCCACTGTTCACTGATGGCGTCAGAAACGAAAATAACAAACGCATTTTAAACTCGGTTGAAGAGCAGTTTCTTCGTCAGGCCAGACAAGCCAATATTGAAGTTTGTCAGGCAGAACTGTCCCAGCAGGATATTGCTGAAGTCTATCTGCAAGGGGGACGGGTATTGTGCCTGATCAGTACCTATCAGTTTAATGGCAACAAAGTACCACACTGGGTGACAGTAACTGGTATCGATGAGCAATGTTTGTATCTGCACGATCCAGACCTGGATGACGAAAAAGAACAGGCCATTGATTGTCAGCATATTCCCATCGCGCTGGAAGATTTTGCTCAGTTGTCTCGCTACGGTAAGGCCAGGCTGCGCACCGCAGTAGTGCTATTGCCACGCTGAGATTAAATTTCCATTAACGACATTAAAAGCCCGGCTACACTTGCGTTGCCGGGTCTAAATTGGTTGATGCAATCTGCGCTTTGGCTTACCTTGTAGCCTCCGTTAATTCTGAACCGGTTTTAATTGCGCGATACATGACCACCTCCAACTTAAAACACTTTTACATTCCTGAAGAACAATCCATTTACTTGTTATCCCATCAGGATGCGCAAAAGTTAAAAGACTGGTTGCAGCTTTGCAAAGAACAACTACAACTGCTCGGTTATGACAACATTGAGCTTATTGGCAAGGGCGCATTTGGTTTTGCCTTTGCGGGGATCTCACCCGAAGGGCAGCAACTGGTTTTCAAGTTTTCTCGCGCCAATTTACCCCAGCATGTTCAGGACCGTCTCGAAGAAGAAGCCTTCATGCTCAACCATGTAGAGCATCCCAATGTGCCGCCGCTGGTTGAATTTCAGCGCGTAGGCAAACAGGCGATTTTGGTGATGGAGCGGGCAATGGGGCTGGATTTAGAGCAATTGAGTCTGCGAGAAGGGCCGCTTGCGATTCCGACTCTGATTAATATTGCTTTGCAAATGACCGACATACTAAACAGTTTGCGAGCGTTCAAACATCAGGGGCAAGATAAACCCATTGTTCATGGTGATATCAAACCATCAAATATCGTGTACAACCCAGAAAATGGCGATGTCGGTTTAATTGACTGGGGCTCTTCGGTGTTTGCTCAGGTGGATGCCAGCGGACAGTATGTCAGCAATAATGTCATGGATTTAATGTCTGGTGATTTACAGCAAACTAATGCCAGATTAGGTGATGTGTATTTTATCGGCGAAGAGCAACTAAACGGAGAGTTGTCTTCTCCCAGATTTGATGAGCAGGGACTCGCCAGTACCTTATATGCTTTGGCTTCAGGGCAGTCTTGTCGCTTTGGCAAGCGCGTTATAACCCCTAATTCTGTCGGTCTGCCAAAGGAAATGGCGAATACCCTGACAGCCATGTTAAGTGATGATGTGCAATTGAAGCGGGAAGCCGGAGATTATTTCTTACGCAACATGCATTACATGGCCAATCTGGTATTTGGTGATCCCAAAATCACCCCTGAACAGGCAGCAATCCCCTGTTGGCATCATGAAGATCAAAAAGAAATTGATACCGTAGTTTATAGCTCCCGAAAATCATTTCTTCGGGAAGAAGGGGACAGCAGTGAATTGCGGTATCTCAATGATGCACAGTTTGAGCGATACTATAAAAACTATATGCAGGGCATGGGCGAAAACGAAAAGGCCTTCGTCAGCGCAGTGTCTCGATTAGGAAAATTTCCGGTGCTGGGCGGCATTGTGGTGCGCTGGCAAGCGGATGGAGTCTATATTGATTCTTCATTAAATATTAATCGCCCGGCGTTGTTACCGTCTTTTATTGCTTCGGTCAACAATGTTGTGCGTTTGGCAAGGGCGATACATCGGGTGGGTATTTTTAAAAGTTGTATGTTTAATGCCAGAGATACCTTGCACGTTGAGCGAACATCGGTAGAACAACCCTTTAACCCGGCACCGGATGACATCATTTTTTATGAAAAAAGTTTAATTTCGGCATTGGAAGAAGAGGGAAGAACCCATAGTTACTTTGAGGATGGTGATGATCCAGACGAGTTATTGCGCTTACCCGAATCCATGCTTGCTGTGATTAAACGCTTAAACAACATCCACCATACTGGTTGCATTATATTCGAAGCACTGACACTGCACCTTAAGGTACACAGCTACTACAAGCTACTTGATCACAGCAAGGAAAACGAGTTTCGTGAGTGTTTACAGCAAATCGTCGCATTAATACCGGAAATTAAGGGCGAGGGTATCTCGGGATTTATGAAGTTACCCTATAAAGATACCCGGTTTTTTGAACATCACGATCATTTACCTGATAAATTTTACCCAAAGGATCCCAGAGGAAATCGAAATCATTAATGGTGAAATAATTGAACCGCTTTCAATTAGGTTTCTGAATGGGATTCAGTAAAAGGAATGTTAAAGTACCAGATGAATAAGTTACCCAAAATCAATGAGTTATTAAGCCCTGAAAAAGTAGAAGACAACTTTTTCTTATTTCCAAGTTGGGATTTAGGGTTCAGAGCATTATACGGTGGCCAGGTTATGGCTCAGGCTTTGAGTGCCGCTCAGCAAACCGTAGATGCGCCATTTTACGTACATTCGTTACATTGCTATTTTTTGTTACCAGGCGACGCAAAACTGCCGGTGTTTTGTCAGGTCGAGCGGGTCAGAGATGGTCGTAGTTTTGCCACACGCCGCGTTAAAGCCATTCAGAAAGGCAATATCATCTTTGACTGTATGTGTTCGTTTCAAACATCAGAAGACGGGTTCACCCACCAGGCGCCAGTGATGCCAACGGTACCCGGACCGGAAACCCTCGATAATGATATTGATAAATATGAATCCGATAAAATGCAGGTGTCGGAAAGGTTAAAAACGGCTATCCCATTTCACAAACCCATTGAGATCCGCACTGTCAAATCTGATGAGGAGAGCGCGCAACAGTTTGTCTGGATGAGGCTCAGAGAAAATCATGTGGTTGAGGACAAACTGGCATTTCATCAGCGTGCTTTATGTTATGCCTCCGATTATTACTTTTTGATGAGCGCAGTGCGTAAGCACGGTTTATCGTTGTCGGACAAGAACCTGCGCTTAGCCACAATTGACCACGCTATCTGGTTTCATCGCAGTTTTGATTTTAATGATTGGGTATTATACGTTTCGGAAAGCCCAAGTAGTGCCGGCGGCAGAGCCTATGTACGAGGACAAATCTTTTCCAGAGATGGTGAACTGATTGCCTCTGCCACACAGGAAGGGCTTTTACGACTAAAACAGGAGAGCAGCAATTGATTTATTCTTTAGGTGAATTATCGGTATCACAACATGACACCGTTTTTGTGGCACCAGGCGCCCACGTTATTGGCAATGTTGAGCTGCAAGAAAACAGCAGTGTTTGGTTTAACGCTGTGATAAGAGGCGACTGTGACAAGATCACTGTCGGTAAAGATAGCAATATTCAGGATGGCAGTGTTTTGCACACGGACGAAGGTGTTCCTTTGACGATTGGTGAAGGGGTTACTGTGGGACACAAAGTAATGCTGCACGGGTGCACAATAGGCGATTATTCTTTAATCGGCATCAATGCAGTGGTGCTCAATGGCGCTAAAATCGGTAAGCACTGTGTTATTGGTGCCAATGCACTGATTACCGAAGGTATGGAAATTCCCGATGGTTCATTGGTGGTGGGTTCACCCGGTAAAGTGATTAAGTCGCTATCTGATAAACAACGTGCACAGCTGGAACTTTCAGCGGCTCACTATGTGCAAAATGCTCAGCGTTTTAAAACACAGTTAAAAGCTGTGTAAGCAGGCTTTACTGGCTTCTGTCAGTATATTCGGCGTAGTCGTTGGAATGAATTCCAACCTACAAGTCGCTGAGTGCATTATTGTTGTTGATATTCAAGGGGATTGGTAGATCTGACTTGCCGATATTGTAGGAACAAAAGCCAGCCAGACAGAGAACTTTGGTTAATTTTGAACAGCTTTAAATGCAGGCGCCTGCAATGATTTGCGAGGCGCCTTTTTTATGTTTTAAAAGAAGTGAGTGTATGAAATACGGTAAGTTGTACCGTAGGCATTGTGGTTGATGGTATCGAAACCGCGGCTTGAGCCGTAAACCACAGGCGGATTGCGGTCAAACAGGTTATCTATATTCAGCTTGATAGTGGCATTCTTAAGAATGATACCAAAGCGGGCATCAACGGTGGTCCATGAGGAAACATCGCGACTGCTATCAGCATCGGCAAGCACACCCATAGCCACTAACTCATCAATCTCTCGGCTGCGCATCCCTTCGATATCGTCTTCATAGCCGTCGACATAACGCACGGAAACACCGCCGTAATAGTCATCGTTGCCCCAAAGTACGGACAGGTTGGCGATATTTTCTGGATAGCGGTAAGTGCCGATTAACTCTTCTTTTTCATCTGAGCCAGGTTTATTGCGCTCGAAACCCAAATAGTGTGTCCAGTCAAAATCAAATGACAGGGTACCATTCCACAAATCCATATCATGTGCGACATCCAGGTCCAAACCTGATACATCCTGGGTACCAGTGTTATCTAAGAGAATAACGTGGTCGCGGAATAATGGCAGGCCATTGTCTCGCGCTAAACCAGATTCATTCCACTTGGTCAAAATAGTGCGAATGTCATCCAGGCTTAAACCGTCCTGAGAGATATCTAAACCATTAACTCTGAATTCTTCTGTACATAGATCAGGATCAAATGATATCCCAACGTCACCAGGAGCTATTACACCACAGTGTCTCAATGAGGCATCTTGCAATGCTTCAGCCATTACACCTGTCATATTGGTATCCACAATCTTTTCGTGTTCAAATTTCCAATAATCAAGGGTGATTGTCGTGTCATCGCTCGGACTCCATGCGAATCCTAAGCTCATTGAATCAGACTCTTCGGCCTGCAAATTTGGGTTACCCAGCTCCAGAGTGTTTGGACTGGACTCGAAACCCTCGCCATCACAATAAAACTCGGATACCAGTGAGTTTGCAGCACAATCATAGGTTGAAGTAGTGGTTCTGAGCTCAATACCGGCTTGAGTTAATGAAGGTGCACGGAAAGAAGATGCAAAACTACCGCGTAAAATTAACTCATCAGTTGGACGCCAGGAAATACCTACTTTTGGATTGAAGGTACTGCCAAAGTCATCGTAGTGATCATATCTTCCGGCAAGTTGTACATCCACGGTTTCGTGAACAGGAATATGTAACTCAGCAAAGGCGCCATATTGTGTTCTGTCAGCTTTTGCCAGACTGGAACCAAAACCAAATACGTCCACCAGGAAATCATTGTCAAAATTAGCTCTGGAGTTATCTGACGGAATATCTTCCAGATCTTCTTTGCGATACTCAACGCCAAAAGCGGCGCGAATATAGTCATCACCAAATTCCATCAACTCGCCATTAAAGCGCGCATCTATACCGAAAACTGAACTTTTACCGTCACGGGTAGGGCGCTCTTGCGCAACCGCTAAAATTGAATCGTTATTGGCATCATTGATTAGAAAGGGATTAAAGGCTCCCAATAAATTGCCACTGCCGCAACTGAGAGTGTCAGAATCATAGTCATAGTTGGCAATACTGCCATCGGAGCATAACTCACCGTGAACCGCTGCATTGTACTTGTATCTGTTGTAGATACCGGAAATGGCTTCCTGTTCGGACTCAGACTCTGAGTAGGTTACAGCTGCCTCCCATTGCCAGTCACCGATTTCACCAGCTAGTGAAGATACCAGGCGGAATGACTGGGTTTCATTTTCTATGGTACGTGGATCCTGAAAACGGGCATCATAACGAAAGCCATATAAGTCCTGTCCTGCCTGAGTTGTAAAGGGGTCGTCCCAAATGATGTCATACGGACTGGAAACACCTTGCCAGGCTTGCAAATCTTCTTCTGAATAAATATCCAGGGCGCTGAACGGTGCCCAGGGACCTTCTTCATCGAATTCGTCATTGATTGGCGCTGGTGTCGAAACTGCTACAGACTTGGAACGGCTGAAGAAGAAGTCGGTGTTCCATTGCATATCACCAATATCCAGGCTGTATATCGCGCCGACTGATTGAGATTCTAATTCAGAATCTAACAAGACATCGCCATTGGCGTAGTAAGCACAGATATCTTCGCCGTACTCCGTTTCTGTAGTGGGATACGGACAGTCTGGGTTGGCAAGCTCATTGTCATCTCTGGATGAGAAATAATAGATGTTAGGATAAGGTAATTTAGGTAAATATGAGTAGCTGTTAGCTAGCAGTGGTTCGGCAGAAAAAGGTCTGTCGGTGGCTTCAAAAGCATTTTTATCGTACAGGTCGGCAAATAAGGTCAGGTTTCCATCACCAACACTGCCACCCCAAACAATATTTACACTCTTTTTAGATTCATCAGAGCTTTCAACGCTGTCTTCAAACGAGATGTTAAATTCGGCACCCTGGTAGTCTTTTTTCAGGATATAGTTGATAACCCCGGCAACGGCATCGGCACCGTAAATGGCTGAAGCACCCGTAGCCAAGACTTCAATACTTTCGATAGCGGCTAAAGGAATGCTGTTAACATCAACGAAGTTTTCAGTGCCTGCAGCGAATGAGCTGGGTGCGACACGGCGACCGTTGATCAGCGTTAAGGTCGAAGACGGACCTAAACCTCTCAACGATGCCGCGGCTTGACCGGCTGGAGTTGAATTGGAAGTACTTCCAGATTCTGTGGTGCTGAAGGTACCACTACCGCCACGGGTTTGCCCCAGATTTTGCAACAACTCAAATACAGAGTTGGCACCGGACTGCGCGATATCTTCCGCGCTGATGATTTGTAAAGGTTGAGTACCTTCTAAATCGACGCCTCGAATATTGGAGCCGGTAACCTGAATGCGCTCGACGGCTTTCTCTTCATTGGTATTGGTTTCTTGGGCAATGGCTGCGGCCACCGGTGTCAGGGCACAGGTAAGCCCCAAAAGCATATGCAATGTTTTGTTCATGATCGAAGTTCCTACAACAGCGAAGTTGCTTAAATATTTTTATTACTGATTTTTAACCAAGGATTGGCCGTTTCACCGAAAGCGACGTACCAAAAAAGAAAGGTTGTGGCCTACTCGTCAAACCACTCTGACAAGTACCACGGTGTGTAGGTATATTGAGATAACGAAACTGCTTTTTTCAACATAAGATTGTTGTTAATTGCTACTCAAAAATTAATTCAATCAATCCCAGACGTCCTGAGATGAGTATTTGCTATTTAAATAAATACCGTAAATTTTGCTTTTGGTAAATAGCCTGTTAACAAAAAATTTTGATTTTGCTTTGTTGCGGTTGAATAGCTATGTGCGTGGGGTAAATAATTCTTTGACTAATCGCTTTTTAAGAACATAAATCCGACTAATTATGCAAAAACCTGAATGTTGACGTTTTGTTAATTAAAAACAGGCAATGTAATTGGTTGGGTAGATTAATATACCGATATGAGTTGCTGATACGCTTTCTGCTGCAAAAAACTCGGGCTTAAAACGAAAAATGCCCAGATGAAAACATCTGGGCTAGGGGAATGGCTCCTAAGAGCCGTGCGCTAACTAAAATTTGTTACCGTTAGACAACCAAAGGTTGTTAAAAACTAACCGGAGGAATATTAGTGTAGCGCAAAGTCCGGCCAATAATAAAGTTATAATTCAAAAAAACTTTTTATATTTTATTTCAAGCACCTAAACCACAATCTGATTAAGTTATGCACAACTATTGCTCGTTTATTAACAAGTTTTTCCACTGGGTTGGATAAAATGTGTACAACCCGTGTGTTAGTTTTCGACACCAAACAACAAATTAGTGAAACTGCAGCCATCGGTACTGAATGCCTCCACACGGTTAAAAATGGTATCCTCACTCGGATTTACCAGCCAGGCAATGTCATCTATTGTCCAGCGATGGAACTGTTGTGTGCCACAATTTAGTGCTATCTGCCGACGAAATTCACCTTGCTGAATGATTGGCAGCAGGATTTTGTTATTCAAAATAACGCTGTTTGTTGCTGGCTGAAACTCAAATTGATTAGTGGTCGGGTTAAGCTCCGCAGATTCCCCATGTCTCAAGTAGTGGCTTAAACCAATAATCTGGTGTTTGCCTGCCTGAGCTTTAAAGATGGCATTTTGCATATCGGCGATAAAGACTCCATGCTCTCCAATTACCTTAAGCTGAACCTTGTTATTAAGGGCACTGGCTAATAAAGCGCTGTTTTCATCTATGCCAAAACCAAAGCGGGTTTTGGTAAATGCCGCTAACATGGCTAATCTTCCATGTCGGTCTCGCTCAGAAAAATGGGTGTCGATAATGCCTGCATTAAACAAACCCAGGCCTCCTTGTGGAACGTATGTGAGGTCATCTTCTAAAAGTCCATTTGGGCAATTTTGATCTTTCTCACAGCCAAACGGCGCTGGTTTTAACGCAAAAGCCCCCCTTATTAAGGCCACATCTGAGCGACCGCCTGTGATCATGGGGACAGGGCGTCCCTGATAAACGCCTCCGGTTAATACTGCCGCCCCTGCACTGGTTCCCGCGACGAAAAGCTGATCGCTGTCAACTTTGTCTTTGATAATGTCACCTACAGTTTTGCCATCCTCGAAAACTAAACTCAGGCTGTTAAGTGTGCGCATTTGGTCACCGCCGTTAATAAACAGGCCATGCGCATTGTTTAACAGTGCTCTGATAAGGTGGGTGTCCTGGCAAGCTTTGGCTTGTAATGCGAAGCTGTTTTTGTGTATGCGCTCACGGTCGTACAATTGGTGGCTTGCTTGTTGCTCAGCTAAGCGCTCACAGCTTTGACCTTTATTCGCCAATGAAGCGAGACTTTGATCTAGCGGGAGCCAATTTACTACCACCTGTCTATCGGATAAAGCGTTGGCGGCCGCCTGTTCGAGTACCGATTGATAGAAGCTGATGGCTGCAAAATGATCTCTTGCCGAGGCTGTCGCAAACAACAGATTTACCGTTTTACCTTGATCTTGTTTAGCAGCTGCTTGTTTTGCAAAGGTTTCAAATATCGATTTGCTTGCCATGTTCTCCGTGGCGCTAAACTTAACTATTTCCGGAGAATCGCTGGCTATTTCAGTAAAATCCAAAATGGCGTAGTACAAGGCATTGGGAAGATTGCTAAACAAGCTTGCAGCATCGAAGTCAGAACTGGCCTGAGCGAAGGCTTGTCTGATTGCTCGAGTGCTGTCCAACTGAACCGGATTTGCATAAAAATACTCAAATACCGTATTTAATTGCAGTTTTGTGGTTTCAGGCAGATGAGAAAATGCCTCGACAGATAGCACATTCACCAAAGTTTCCCTTGCCAGGTAGTACTTTGCTGATGTTTCTGCTGAATCCTCAAAAGTGCCATCAAGACAGTGTTGTTTTGACTCTGAACTACAGGCTTTTAAACCGCCTCCAATTATCAATAATTGATAGGAATTTTCTTTAATATCAATATTTTGCTCTGGTTCTTGGGAAAGGTTTTGTTGTCCAAATGTAAATGCAGAGATTGAGTAAGCCAGTAAAAAATAGAATATTGTTCCAGGGTAAATTAAATTCATGTCATCCGATAATTGTGTCAAATAGGTTGACATTGAACCCGATTCTCAGTACCTATTCAAAGGATATTTCAAATCCTTGTATCAACAATGGGGCGAATTGGAATTATTACCTGAATAAAAATATCATGATAAAAAAAGCAGTTTCATTACCTACCTATTTTTATCAGAGCTTTTACTTGTCGGAGTGGTTCGACGAATAGCTTTGAAATCTTCTAAAACGCAACACAGCAAGGGGTTGTCAAAACCGGTGTTTTGCTGAGCTAATAGCAATAATTTTGCTTAAACTACGCGTTTCTTCTGATGCTTGTGCCATTTTACACAACATTAACCTAATATTGTCTGCAACAACTATTACAGCGGATTTAAATATGAAAGACGAGCCTAATCTTGCCACAAGAATGCCTGATGCATTTGTAATTTTGTTTTTTGTTGTGCTGCTGGCAGCACTCATGACACATATTGTGCCCTCGGGATATTTTGAGACCGCAGAGGTTACAAAAGTGGTAAACGGTGAGGAAGTGAAGCGGACATTGATTGTGCCGGAGAGCTTTACCATTGTGCAGGAAAAGGATGCGGGAGTGTCTGTATTTAGTGGCGGTAGCGAACCCGGATTTATCAATTACGCCTTTGAGGGCATGGTATCCGGGGATCGCAACGGCTCAGCTGTAGGCGTAGTGGCCTTTATTCTGATCGTCGGTGGTGCCTTTGGCATCATCATGCACTCAGGTGCAGTCAATAATGGCATCATGGCGCTGATCCGCCGCACCAAAGGTGCAGATGTGGTTATTATTCCCTTGATGTTTTTCCTGTTCTCACTAGGTGGAGCGGTGTTTGGCATGGGGGAAGAGGCAATTGCATTTTGTATTGTGCTGACGCCTTTGGTTATTGCCCTGGGGTACGATGCGATAACGGCGGTGTTAATTACTTATGTGGCCACGCAGATTGGATTTGCCACCTCGTGGATGAACCCATTCAGTATTGCCATAGCACAAGGAATCGCTGATATACCGGTGTTATCCGGGGCGGATTTCAGAATTGCTATGTGGGCTGTTTTTACCACTGTCGGTATTGCGTTTACTATGCGGTATGGCGCTAAAGTTAAGGCAAATCCCGAATCCTCATTGTGTTATCAATCGGATTTTCACTTCCGCAGACAGCATGATTCTCAGCTGCAAGCACAATATGGAATCGTAGATACCCTTATTCTGCTGACCCTGCTGGCAGGTATCGGCTGGGTGATTTGGGGGGTAGTGGTACACGAATATTACATCCCTCAAATTGCGACGCAGTTTTTTGCGATGGGATTAGTGGTAGGGGTAATTTGTGTCGTTTCAGGACGTATGACGGTTAATCGGGTTTCAGAGTCCTTTCAGACCGGAGCTAAGGAGCTATTGCCAGCAGCACTGATTGTCGGCATGGCAAAAGGGATCGTATTGTTATTAGGTGGTGATGACGCCACAAGTCCTTCTGTGTTGAACACGATTTTACATCATGCAGGTAGCGCCATGTCCGATGTCAGCGATGTTGGCTCTGCTGTGTTCATGTATGTATTTCAATCAATTTTTAATTTTTTCCTCGCTTCAGGTTCGGGTCAGGCTGCCTTAACCATGCCGTTGATGGCTCCCTTGTCTGATTTGGTGGGACTGTCCCGACAAATTGCGGTACTGGCATTCCAACTGGGCGACGGATTAACCAACATTATTATACCAACCTCGGCATCGTTAATTGGTTGTCTGGGCGTGGCGCGTATGGACTGGAGTACCTGGGTGAGATTTGCCTGGAAACTCTATTTGATTTACTTTCTGATGTCCGTTGCCACCATGACTGTTGCCGTTTTGATTGGTTATCAATAAGGATCTTTAATGCTAACACTGATCACAAATGTAGAGTTGTATTCCCCGGCTGAAATGGGGGAAGTGGATGTTTTGATTACAGATCGCAGGATTGCTGCTATCGGGAGCAATCTAAAAGAAAAACTATCCGTCTCGGAAGACCTGATGAATGTGGTTAACGGGCAGGGAAAATTGATGTTTCCGGGGTTGGTAGACTCCCTGGTGCATATTTCTGGTGGCGGTGGTGAGGGAGGGTTCCATACCCGGACACCGCAAATGAATTTAACCGACGCCACAACCGGTGGTGTAACTACAGTGATAGGCGCTTTGGGCACAGATGCCACAACCAGAACCTTACCTGATTTATTAGCTAAGGCTCAGGCCCTGGAAGTTGAGGGGATTAGCAGCTACTGCTACACAGGTTCTTATCAGCTTCCGGCCCGCACGCTGCTGAGCAATGTTACCGATGATATCATCTTGGTGGATAAGATTATTGGTGTTGGCGAAGTGGCCATTGCCGACCATCGTTCATCACAACCTTCAGTAGCCGAGATACAAAGGGTGGCTTCGGAAGCGCGGGTAGGTGGCATGATTGCCGGAAAAGCCGGAATTGTTAGTATTCATGTGGGGGATAGTGAAACACTACTAGATACCTTGCAGCAAGCCACAGAACAATCAGATTTGCCTGTGACGCAATTCTACCCAACTCATATAAATCGCAATGGCGCGCTGCTTGACGCGGGTATTAAGTGGGCAATGCAAGGCGGGTATATAGATTTTACCTCCAGCACCAATCAAAAGTTTATTGAGGAAGGGGAAGTGCCAGCTGCTAAGGCCCTTGCTGATAGTCTGGATGCCGGCGTGCCCGTGTCACGTCTGACGATGAGTTCAGATGGTAATGCCAGCTTGCCGGTATTTGATGGCGACGGTGAGTTAATTGGACTGGAAGTGGGGCGCGTACAAAGCTTGTATGAGGCATTCCAGTCAGCGGTGCTGGATTATGGTGTGAGTATCGTTGATGCGATTAGTTCAGTAACTCTGAACCCTTCGAAAGTATTGAAACTGAAGCATAAAGGACGAATTGAAGTGGGGGCTGATGCTGATTTTGTATTAGCCGAAAAAGCGACACTGGATATTGAACTGGTTTATGCCAAAGGTAAATGCATGGTGCGCAACGGAAGTCCGGTGGTAAAAGGGACATTTGAACAGTAATAGCAAAGCCGTCTGTGGAAGACGGCTCTGCTTAAAGTAACAGATCAGAACGTTATTTTTGGTCAAAGATAGCAATCAACTGTCTGCTGATGGCCACCAGCTCACCTTCTTTATCGTAGATTTTTGCTTCGGCGTGGGCATAACCACCATGTGCCTGTACTGTGTGAGCCTCATAAGCCAACCAGTCTTCTGCTGCCAGTGGTTTATGGGGATGCACAAATTCAACATTCCAGCTCATAGTACTTGCCGGGGCTGGACCTAATGGCATCTGCAAAATTGTCGGAGGCCAGGCATCAATCAGCGTGAGAATGTGGGCATCGGTAAATACTTTAGGTGCTTTTTTCAGACGCATCCAACCTTTGTAGCTTGAAGACTTACTCCCGGTAAATGGCGTTTTTCCTTCCGAGATTGATAAATCGATATGGCGCAAAAACTTAGGCGTAATACGCGGTATCTGAGGAATGTATTTAGCTTTTTTGGGCGGCTCAGGAAGTTCTTTGCTATGGGCATCCACCTGCACTTTAGAGCTTCGGTCTTGGGCAAAACAGGCAAGGGCAGTAAGACATATCTGGTCATTCTGCACTATGTTGGCGGTTATTTGTGTCGCATTCTTACCTTCGCGTAACAATTGCCAGCTAAATCCAAAGTCCTCATCGGTGTTGAGGGGGCCGACAAAGTTAAACGTAATGGAGCGCAAAACACGCTCTGCGGGCACCAGGCACTTTAATACCTGATACAAAATACCTGCTGAAAGCCCACCAAATACAGTTCGTCCCTGGGCCCAATCACCCGGCACGGACAATTTCAATTCAGACAGGTCACTGGCGTCTTTGATCAATTGAATATAATCATCAGGCTGCATTTTTTATGCTCATTGTTGTTAAATTAGGGAGAGTATTGCAAATAACAGGTCGGATGTCTAACCAGTTGTGTATGGTCTATTTTCGGAATCTTTTGCGCTCAAAAAACCTTGCTTATTTCATAGTGTTAAGAAAATGTTAGTTTGCAAACGTATGCAAATAGGCTATCTATTACAACAATGCCGGAAAAGTGCTTCAATAAGCAAAATTAATAAAAAGCCTCACTCATGCTAAATATACAGAAAAACCTGTCTAATCGTTTTTACGCCATCCTGAGTTTACCAGCGACGGCAATGGGCTTCGCCTTGTCGGTTCAAATTGCCGCAATGAGCTGGATACTGCAAACTCAGTTTGGTCTGGATGTGCATGATATTGGCTTTGTTTGGGCGGCAGGGCCGTTGGCCGGGATTATCGGTCAGGTCATTGTGGGCGCTATTAGTGATAATGTCTGGTTTTGGGGAGGCAGAAGACGTCCCTTTATCCTGATTGGTGGTGTCCTTGCGGCATTGAGTTTGTTGGCACTGCCCAATATCGATGTGATATCCAGTTCATTGGGCATTGACGGCATTGTTGGTGTTGCCATTACGGTGGCATTGGTATTGGATTTGTCCATCAACGTCAGCTTTAATCCTACTCGTAGTATTATCGCTGATGTGACTCCTGAGGGGGAGGAGCGCACTAAGGGTTATACCTGGATGCAAACGGTTTCTGGAAGTTTCGGGGTATTAGCCTATGCCATAGGCGCGTTCTGGAATAACTTTGCTTTGATTTATTTCAGTGTATTTTTGGTGTTGGCATTTTCCATTATCCCTAACTTATTTATCACTGAACCCGAAGAGCTAAAATCAGAACTCCACCCAGAGCTGGAACAGACTAAGATGAGTTTCATGGCGGGACTGAAAGTAATTCAACCGCTTTGGGGGTTCCTGGTTTACGGCTTGTACGCATTGTTTGCCCGTCTCGCTGATATCCGCTTTGATCATTACTATATTGAGATAGTGTGTTTTGCTATCACACTGTTTTTCGTGGCAAAAACGCTACTGACCAAAGAACAGGTGGATAGCAATGTAAGCGAACATTTGGGCTTTCAAAAAGTTCTGGCGGCGCACTCGTTCACTTGGGTTGGGATCCAGTCTATGTTTATCTACATGACGCCGTTTGTGCGCTTCAATCAGCCAGATATCGAAGATAATGCGCTGGGTTCCGTTGTGGGTTACAGCTTTATGATACTCAACGCTATCGCTGCGGTATTACCGGTTATACTGCTTCAGCCGTTATCGGCCAGATTTGGTGCAGTTAAAACACACGCCTGGTGTATTGCGTCAATGGCTTTGGGGTACTTTGCGATGACATTCGCCGGTGCGAATACCTATGGTATTTATCTTTTGATGGCTTTGTTGGGCGTAGGTTGGTCTGCCACCATCAGTTTGCCTTTTGCTATTATGTCGCGCAAGGTAGAGCAATCTAAAATGGGCCTGTATATGGGCTTGTTTAATCTATCCGTAGTGTTGCCGCAATTGGTGGCCAGTCTCGGCGTAGGTTTGATTGTGGGTAATGCAGAAGATAAAAATATACTGTTTATTATTTGTGCCGTTTGTTTGGCAATATCGGCAGTATGTTGGTTAAGCATTAAAGAAGAAAAGCTGGACAAAGTGGAGTCCGGCTCGGGACACTAGGGTGTCCCGTTAAGCACAAAGGCCTTCTGAAGAAAGTACTTCGGTGCTTTCTTCTAGTAATTGATTTTGATAAAAATATACGAAGTTATTCAGCACTTTTAACGCAGCCTCAATATCTTCCACCATCACCGACTCTGCCGGGTGATGACTGATACCTTTTTCACAGCGCACAAACAACATGCCTACTGGACAGATATCGGCAATAGCCATAGCATCATGGCCAGCACCTGAGGGCAGGGAAAATTGTCGATAACCGGCCGCACTGATGCTGTTCGATACCAGGTGCTGTAACTTGGGGTCACAGGCAACGGCATTGGCGCTGTGGGTCATTTTCCAGTCCAGAGACACTTTGCGTTTTTCGGCAACTTGCCCCAATACCTGTTGCAGAATTTCCAATACTGAGTCTCTGCGATTGTCTATTTCACTGCGAATATCCAGGGTGAACTCCACCTCGCCAGGGATGACATTTACGGCATTAGGGTAGTTGCTGATTTTACCTACGGTCGCTACAACGCCCAGCTCTGTGGCAACCTCCTCAATGTCCTGAATCATTTCAGCCGCAGCAACCAGGGCATCATTGCGCATTGGCATAGGTACGGTGCCAGCGTGCCCAGCGTGCCCTTTGATATTCAGTTTAAAGCGCTTTGCCCCGGCTATGCCTGATACTATACCCACCGGTAGATCTTCTGCTTCTAAAACCGGTCCCTGTTCAATATGAGTTTCCAAAAATCCCAATAATTTATCTTTAAGTCGTGAGGCTTCCTGAATGCGGTTTAAGTCACAACCAAAATTACTCAGGGCTTCTTCAATGGTGGTACCCTGTACATCTGTTAGTCCGTCCCATTGTTGCTGCCATAAGCCGGTTATGGCGCGACTGCCCAACAGTGTGGTGCCAAAGCGCGTACCTTCTTCGTCACCGAAAGCGACAATTTCCAGGTGATAGGGCAGTTTAATTTGATGATCATGCAAATACTGAACTAAAGATATTGGCAAGATAATGCCCAAAATACCATCATATATGCCCCCGTTAGGCACAGTATCAATATGGCTACCCATAACAAAAGATTTTGCATCAGCAACTTCACTTTTGTAGCGACCCCATTGATTACCTGCCTGATCTACCCAGGTTTCCATACCGGCAGCTGTCATCCATTGTGCCACCTGTAAATTCGCCATGCTGTGTTCCGGAGTCAGATAACGTCGATCCATGCCTTCGTAGGATTGACTGTGTAATGCCAAGGCATCACAACGATTGAACACTTGCTCAGCGTAACTTTTGAAGTCAGGTGTTTGTGGGCGGTTATGCACTTTGGTATACCTCCAGAGCGTTGTCGATGCCTTCTCCGGGCGACATCTTATGACCAGCTCTTCTGAGAACCGTTTCTAAGGATTGCAGTGTGTGCAAAACAGCATCTTTGCGCGCGTTGTATCCCATGGTACCCAGTCGCCAGATTTTGCCGTGCAACGGCCCAAAACTGGTGCCAATCTCGATATTGAAATCCTGTAATAACTGGCTGCGAATATGCTCGCCATCGACGTTTTCAGGAATATAAACGCCTAGCACATTGGTCATCTTGTGTTGCTGATCACCGAACAATTGTAAATTCAGTCCCATTGCACCTCGTGCCATAGCGTTACCGTGTAATGAATGACGAGCAATGCAGTTTTCCTGACCTTCTTCTATCAGGTTGATGGCACACTCTCTGGCACAATACAGCATGGAAGTGGCTTCGGTGTGGTGGTTTAAACGCTCTTCTCCCCAATAATCCAGAATCATCGGAATATCAAAGTAGTTGGAGCGGATACGACTGGCACTACCATTTTTGTGGTGCTCACTGCGAATACCTGCCTCAACGTGATGTCGCTGGCGAACCAGCTCCACGTAGCGTTCACTGAGGGTGATGGGAGCTGAACCTGAAGGTCCACCTAAACACTTTTGCAGGCCTACTGATACCGCATCAAGTTGCCACAGATCTGTCTCAAATGGATTGCCACCTATCGAAGCTGTTGCATCTGAATAGAACAAAACATCGTATCTGCGGCAAATTTCCCCCAAGTGCTCCATTGGTTGCAGCATAGTGGTAGAGGTATCGCCTTGCACCATTGCCAATACTTTAGGACGCACTCGTTTAATTGCGTCTTCTACTTGTTCCGGGCTAAATACTTCTCCCCAGGGCACTTCGATAGTGTGCACCTCTGCACCAGCTCGTTCAGCGATCTCTTGTAACAGATGACCAAAACGACCAAACACCGGCACCAGCACTTTGTCACCCGGTTCAATACAGGAAACCAGTACGGCTTCGATGCCAGCACGGGAAGTGCCATCAATCAACAGGGTCGCCTGGTTGTCGGTTTTAAACACCTGCCTATACAGGCCCATAACTTCGTTCATGTAGCCTGTCATCACCGGATCGTATTGACCAATCAGTTGTGTCGACATAGCAGAAAGCACACGTGGATAACAGTTAATGGGGCCGGGTCCCATTAACAAACGCGGTGGAGGATTAAGTCTTTTCATTACTCACCTTAATTTTGGAAAATGAAAATTACACATATCACATAGCCAACTGGGCCAGCATGCGAACACCTGTGATGCATAACACTACGGCAAACACTTTCTTCAACATGGCACTGTCGAGTTTGCTGCCTAAATGAGCACCGACTGGTGCGAATAAAACCGTTAATGGCACAATACAGGCGAAGCCGATTAGGTTAACCAGACCAAAGGTGCCTAATGGCGCATCCGCGGGTGTTTGCCCCAGAATTAACATGGTGGTGGCGCCAGGTAAGGAAATTAGCAGCCCGATTGCTGCGGCAGTACCAACCGCTTTATGGGCTGGGTATTTACAGGCGGTTAGCATAGGCACTGACAGCGTGCCGCCACCAATACCAACCATTGAACTGAAAAAACCAATTGAGCCAGCCATAGCGCTTTGGCCCAGTTTACCAGGCAGAGTATCGGCAATATGGGACTGATTAGTACGGAACAACATATTGAGAGCCGAAAGGGTGGCGATCACGCCAAACAACAAGGTAAACCAGTGCCCTGAAACGCGTGTAACCAGAAAGCTACCTGCCAGCACGCCAATTAATATAAAGGGCCACCAGCTTTTTAGCAGGCTGACGTCTACATTGCCTTTTTTGCGATGAGCCTTAATTGAACTCACTGATGTGGGAATAATAGTGGCCAGAGAGGTTGCCGTTGCTACCACCATGGCTGTTTCTGCCGAAACACCAAAGCTCTGAAACAAAAAATAAAGAACAGGGACAATGACGATACCGCCACCAACACCTAAAAGCCCAGCTAACAGGCCTGCAAACACACCGGTCACCATTAAGGCGGCCACTGTTGTCCAGTTATCCAGTAATAATTCCATTATGATTTTAATACCTCTTGTGCGATACCTTGTCCGTCACTGCGGGGATCGGTAACGGCCGTTATTATTTGTGATTCGGAGAGATGTACCGCGCCGGCGTGGCCCATCATTTCATTGAGTGCATTGACTATGGCAATGTCGTGACCTTTAGCTCGTAAAGCCTCAATGGTCTCGCTGCCCAGGTTGTTCTCTATTTTTAGATTGTGGCTTACGTCTCCCCAGGTTCTGCCTAATAACCACCTTGGCTCCGAGACTGCCTCTTGTAAGGTTTTGCCCATATGTGCAAAACGACTAAACAACGCAGCCTGAGTTTGTGGTTGGCCTTCGCCGCCCATGGTGCCATATACCATGCGATCACCGTTGTGAAATTCAGCATAAGCCGGGTTGAGGGTGTGAAACGGTTTAATACCGGGTTGTAAGTACTGTAAAGACTCCGGCTGCAGCGAAAATGAGGTGCCGCGATTATTCCAGACTATGCCAGTTTGTGGTGAAACGACGCCGCTACCAAATTCCCAATACAAACTCTGAATGTAACTCACCATGCGCCCCTGGCTATCACAACAGCCCATCCAAACAGTATCGCCGGGTTTGGCTTCGTGGGGCCAGGGAAGAGCCGTGTTCAGAGAAATCTTGGCCGCTAAAGCATCTAGTTTCTCAGTCTCCAGCCAATCAGATTGAGGCATAGAAATACGAGAAGGATCGGCGATAGTGGCGTTGCGCACGATAAATGCTTGCTTGGTACACTCGATCAGCAAGTGGATTTTATCGGCTTCTGAATTAGCGCGGTGTTGTACTCTGTCAAACAGCGCCAGAATCATCAATGAGGCCAGGCCCTGGGTGGGCGCGGGCAAATTGAATAAGGTGGCTTTTGAGGTATTTACACTCAATGGTGTCACCTGTTGCGCCTGATATTGTTGAAAATCTGAATGGGTGATGGGTGAACCAGCTTCACGGAGATCGTTAGCCAGACTGTGGCTTATGTCACCCTGATAGAAATCCTGTAAGCCGTTATTGGCTAAACATTGCAATGTTTCACCTAATGTTTTTAGCTCAAGGGATTGCCCTTTTTTCAGGTACTCTCCTTTGTTAGTGAAAACATCGTGAAATGCATTAAACCCCTGAAATTCAGGTTGGGTTTTAACACTGGCATCCTGCAGGCTTTGTGTTACTTCAATCCCTTTTTTGGCATGGCTGATGGCATTGTCTAACAGCTCTGAGAGTGGCAGAGGGGCTTGCCAGTGTGCACTGAGCGTCAAAGCCTGCTGCCAACCTGCAACGGCACCCGCCATTGTTAATGCTGCACCCGGGCCTCGGGATGGAATCTGGCTTTTGCCGTTGTAATAATCTGGCGTAGCTGCATTGCAAGCTGTACCGCAGGCATCAATTGCGATTGGGGCTTTTCCAGGTTCGCTAATCAGCCAGAATCCATCACCACCCAAGCCATTCATGTGCGGATATACAACAGCGATGGTTGCTGCAGCAGCCACCATGGCTTCGATGGCCGTGCCGCCGTTATGTAATATGTCTGTGCCTGCCTGTGCGGCAGCAAAATGAGGAGCGGTAAAACCGATCAATGCTCTTCTCCGGTAAGTTTAAAGGCCAGTTTAATCAGCGCCATATCTGAGCCTTTTGGCCCGATAAGAGAATAACCCAGTGGCGCCTGGGAGCCGGTATCAAAAGGAATATGTAATTGTGGTAGTCCACCTAATCCGGCCAGAGCCGTTAACCCCAATAAATGATTGCGGTACTGCACTAAGTCTTCAGCGCTGGTTTTCAGTAGTGGTGCAGGGCCGGGTGTCGTTGGGAGCAACAAGCAATGCCCATCTGAGAAATAGTCAGTTATTTTTTGGTTAATGGCATGGGCTGAATCCTGTGCGGCATGTTGTTGTTCTGCCGTTAATTCGGCACACCAATTTAGTCGTTGCTTGATATCCGGGGCGATATTGGGGTTGTGCTGAGTAAGCCATTCACCATGTTGTTGCCAAATCTCGCGCCCCTGTAAAACCCGAAAGGCATCACTGGCTTTAGACAATAATTCCGTGGCAAATGCGCAAGGAGTAAAGCGTTCGCTGCGCTGTTCAATAAGCTGCTCAATCTCTTTGCTGTGATAAACCAGGTTATTAAGCTCTTCGCTAAAATATATATTGTCTATTGTTGGTGTTTGGTTTTGGGGAAGTAATACCTGAGCAACCTTGTGTAGTGTTGCCAGATCTCGGGTGAGCCACCCCACGGTATCGAAGCCCGGAGCCAGGGCCACCATATTATCTGTTGCAATTGCGCCATGGGTGGGGCGTAACCCGAACAAACCGTTGTAGGAAGCTGGAACCCGTATTGAACCGCCAGTATCGGTGCCAAGACCAATATCGACTTCACCGCTGGCGACAGCTGCCGCAGAACCGCTGGAGGAACCTCCCGGTAGTCTGTCGGGAGCCTTGAAATTCAATGGTGTGCCATAGTGAATGTTTTGACCATTTAAACTGTAGGCTAATTCATCTGTAGTGGTTTTGCCTACAAACTGCGCCCCTGCGGCTAGTAATAATTCCACTGCTGAGTTAGTGGATTGCGGTATTGGATGAGTTGTTAACCAGTCTGGATTACCGGCAGTGGTTGGTAATCCTTTAATGTGAAACAGATCTTTCACCGCTAAACTAAGTCCCTGCAAGGCACCATTTTTTGCGGACAGGGGCAACTCTGTTGTCTCGGTGGCCCGAAATATAAAGGGATCTATTTTGTTTTTCATATTCACTTTGTCTTTGTAAGTTGCAAAGGTGCGTGATTAAAGCGTGGTGACTTGAGTGTTTTACCCGCTCTTCGGTTAGCTTCTCAGGTCATCAGGTTCCGTAAGAGAAATTCTCACTTTTAGAATTGGGTATTTAGCCGAAGAACTCAGAATATTTCGCAACCCATGTATTAACCATAGACCATAATGGTTATAGTTTCAAATGTAATTTACCATGAAACAAATGTTTCATTTTGCTTGACTGTTTGGTCAGGATTGATTGTTGGTCTGAAGCTAAATGTCTTCCAGTTCACCCAGCGATTTGTATCCCTGCGATATAGCTGAGCTGCGCTGTGTCGCTTCCTCTCCCAGCTCGTTGTACACCGCGTGGCAGAGCATTGAAATCATGCTCATTGGGGCAGCGTAACTATCCATCGCGAGTTCTTCACCCAGAGAACACACCAGTAGGTGATCTACGTCTTCCTTGTAGATTTGTCCGGTACTGTCGGTTAACAGAATGATGCTGGTGCATTTCTTTAGCTCTGTCAGCAAAGATTTAAACACTCTGGGCCGACGTCTGAACCCTATTACAATCGCCACTTCGCCTTTGACGATACCTTGCAATTCTTCGCTAATGGTTTGGCCGGGTTGGGGCAGTAAACGCACTCTGTCTCTGAGTTGTAGTAATTGCCGCTGAAAATGCATCGCCATGGGGTAACTATTGCGATAACCAAATATACTGATGCGGTCGGCATTGCAGATTGCCTCGGCAATTTGCTCGATGCCGTAGCGTTGCAGATATTCCCAGGCCGCTTTAATTCGCTGGTATTCACCTTCCAGAAACTGCTTATCGTTATTATTTGAAGCAATTGGTTGGCCCTGAGTACGTAGTTCTTGTTTTACCACTAAATGATTTTTATAGCCCAGTTGCCTGAAAAAGCGGCTGACTGTGGCTTTTGAGGTGTTACAGGCAAGCGCGATGTCACTGGTGGATAACTTCAGCACCAGCAGCGGATCATTTTGCAGAAAGGTGGCAATTTCTCGGGCACTAGGCGGTAAATCACTGTAGTTTTGTTCAATTCGTTGCAAAAAGGGCAAAGTGTTGTTCAAATGCCTGTTCCTGATGAGTGTTACCTGTTTCAATGATTTTATATGTAACATAAAGTTCGTCAGAACCTCAACTTTGATAAAAGAGTAATAAAGAATATGAGCAAAGTTGTCGTATTGACCGGTGCAGGCATATCTGCAGAGTCTGGTCTGAAGACATTTCGAGACAATAATGGACTTTGGGAAGACCACAGAGTAGAGGAAGTGGCTACGCCAGAAGCCTTCGCTATTAACCCTGATTTAGTCTACCGCTTTTATAATTTGCGCAGAGCTCAGTTACAGTCGCCAGATGTGCAGCCGAATGCCGCTCATATTGCTTTGGCCAGGCTGGAGAAAAAGCTGGGTAAAAACTTGCTGGTTGTCACTCAAAACGTGGACAATCTGCACGAGCAAGCTGGCAGTAAAAACGTATTGCATATGCATGGCGAATTGTTGTCAGCTAAATGCTGTAAAACCGGAAAGGCGCAGCCATGGACACAAGATCTGGACCAGTCTAGTGGCTGTAAATGCTGTTATCCCGCCAGGCGCATGAGGCCTGATATCGTGTGGTTTGGTGAAATGCCTTATCACATGGAAGAAATTCAGGAAGCCTTGTTTCAGGCTGATTTGTTTATCGCGATTGGTACTTCTGGTCATGTTTATCCCGCTGCCGGTTTTGTTGCCCAGGCTTCGAGTTACGGTTGTAAAACGGTAGAAATAAACCTGGAGCCTAGCGCTGTGGGTTCTGATTTCGATCAACAGTTTTATGGTCTTGCTTCTGAGCAAGTTCCGAAATTTCTAGATACCCTGTAAAAGGAAAGTAGTTAAATGGAAATATTGCAGAGCTATTGGCTTGAGTTTTTGACGATTGCAATTGCACATCTGGTAGCAGTAGCCAGTCCAGGTCCGGATTTTGCGGTGGTGCTTAAAAACAGTGTCAGTTATGGCCGCCGGGCAGGTGTGATCACTAGTATCGGTGTCGGGCTTGGGATACTGTTGCACGTGGCTTACTCTTTGGCCGGGATTGGTATTTTAATTAAAACCACTCCCTGGTTATTTTCCCTGTTTAGCTATGCCGCCGCAGGTTATTTGATTTGGATTGGTATTCAGGGGGTACGCAGTCAACCGAGCCCAGCTCCGATGCAAAATGATGCGGCAGGCATTGACTATGGCCAGAGTATTTCCGATAAAAAGGCATTTTGGACGGGCTTTTTAACCAATGGGTTGAATCCCAAAGCTACCTTATTTTTTCTGTCCTTATATGCGGTAATTGTAAGTGCTGAAACACCAATGACGGTAAAAGCGATTTATGGTCTGTATATGACTCTTGCCACAGGTATCTGGTTTTCGTTTTTGTCTTATGTTGTCAGTTCGAAAAAGGTCAGAGCTTTTATCGGCGATAACAGCCACTGGTTTGATCGGGTTATGGGCATTATCCTGATTGCACTGGCCATTAAACTACTGACTTCTGGTTAAAGGTACTTAGTCAGCCGTTATAAAAACATATCTCATTGATATTTATAATTAATCTTCCTTAAAACCTGGTCTGCTTCGACCGAACCTGGTAAAATTAACATCAGTTTCTGGTCGAAACAGACTACGGTTTTATGATAAAAGACAGCCCCAAAACTTCACGACAAATTGGCTTTTTTGACCTCATTTCTCAGCTCGACGAAAAACATCCACTATTGTTGCTCGCCGATGAAATTGACTGGGATTTTCTGAATGAAAAGTTATCTGTGTTTTACAGTGATAAAGGCCGCCCCGGGAAACCCATCCGGCTCATGTGTGGTCTGTTGATGTTGAAACAGATGTACAACCTCAGTGATGACAATACCATCGCTCAATGGATGATGAATCCTTATTACCAGGCGTTTTGTGGGGAAGTCGCTTTTCAGACTGAGCCACCCTGTTGCCGCACCGAAATCACGGCTTTCCGCCAGCGGATTGGAGAAGAGGGTATCAACGCCATTTTTGCTGTTTCTGTGGCATTACATCAACAGGATGTGGAAGAAGATAAAGTACTCGTCGATACCACGGTACAGGAAAAAGCCATCACTTATCCCACGGACACAAAACTCGCCATTAAGATCATCAATCGGCTCAATAAGCTGGCTAAAAAACACGGTGTAAAGCAACGCCGGACTTATGTGAAAGAAGTCAAAGAGTTACGTTTACAGTGTCGCCACTTTCGTCACCCCAAAGTACGGGGAAAAGCCAGAAGAGCCCTGAAACGTCTGCGCACTATCGCAGGAACACTACTCAGAGAATTGCAACGTAAATTGCCTGCACAACTCCTGTCAGAACAGAAGGATAACTTTGCTCTGTATGAAAAAGTGCTGGCACAACAACCCAAAGACAAAAACAAGATCTACAGCCTGCATGAGCCGGGGGTGTATTGTGTTGGCAAAGGTAAGGACCATAAACCATACGAATACGGCAGAAAAGCCTCCGTGGTATCCACTTTAGAAGGACAGGTCATCATCGGTGTGGCAAGTCATGACGAAAACATCCATGACAGCAAAACGCTGGAATCGGCTCTGAAACATGCCCGTCAACATCGGAAGAACCCGATAGCAATGGCAATAGCAGACAGAGGCTATCGCGGAGCACAGCAGTATGTTTGCGAAGAGGTTCTGCTTCCCAAACCGCCGCTAAAAAGAGACAACGCGTATCAGCGTCAGAAGAAACGAAAGTTGTGTCAGAAGAGAGCAGCGATAGAGCCGATTATAGGGCATCTGAAACAGGACTTTCGCCTTAGCCGCAACTGGTTAAGAGATAGTTTGGGCGATGCGATCAATCTGTTAATGTCAGCCAGTGCCTGGAATCTTCAAAAGCGGATGAAGGTGCTTTTTTTGGCTTTAATTTATGTCGCGATCAGAGCTGCTATCGCAGCTCTGTCACGATATCTCATCCGGAAAAAATATTGAGATAATTTGGTACGCTCGTTAGGTGTTTTTAAAGTCACAGGGTTCAGCAAAAAGTACTTTTATAACGTCTGACTACTTAATTCAATAAAAAGCCCCCAATAAGGGGGCGAACCACGCCAAATTAGCGTCTAACGGGAGAGAAACTAGTCCTGAATGTTGATCTCGCCAACACCCACTTCAATTTCAATGTCATATTCACCTTCACCGCGCCAGCGAATCGATTCATTAACCAGGTTGCGTTCCCGGTCAATATTTTTAAAGCCGCGTAAATCGACGTCACCAACGCCGGTTTCCAGTTCGATTTCACGATAGTTGTCGCTGTCCAGGTCAATATCTACCTCACCGACACCGACATCAATAGACGCACTTCTTTCAAAGCCATCGATTTCTACTTCACCAACACCCAGGTCGATATTTACGTGTACATTTTTGGGGATTCGTACTGACCACTTTTGCACGATATCTTCCATATCTATTTCTAAAAGCACTGAAGTTTCCCTCTGGTCTATCATCAGCTCAACTTCGTCTAAATCCGCTGAGTTAAACCAGTCACTGTCAGCCTCTTTAACTTCAATATCAAGTTCCAGGGTATCCCCATCATAGGTTTCCAGTGTCAGACTACCTACAGGTACATCAAAATGCACTGAGCTTTCCGGAGTGAGCTTAATACTCTCCTGTAGGGTTACTTTGTCTTTTGCGAAGCTTGATTGAGCGATAAGCGTTGCTGCGATAGCCAGTGCGATTTTTGTTTTCATTCGTTTCTCCGGAATATCTCGTTACTGATTGTCGTTGTTTTAACTGTTTCAGCATGATGGTATTGCTGTTATTGATGCTTATATGGCAAGTTGAATGCCACATAAAATATCGAATAAAAACAATTGGTTATAAGTTTAAGTGGGTTATTAAAAAAATTACAGCCCCATTAATTGGTGAATTTGACCAAATGGCTGCGAAAATTGCCAACTCAATTATCGATACCTATTGATAAAGTTTGTTACCGCAAACCTGCAATGCAATCCAAATACATGCTGGTATAATAGTCGCGTACTTATCGTTAAAGGTTTAAATCGTTGTCAGAAAATCAGTCAAAAACATCACAAGGAAGCTTGAAGTCGGCATTACGTGGTGATTATCACTTTGATCTTAAACAGGTTTTACGAAGTGGTTGGGAATTAACTCAAATTGATAAAGCATCCATGGTACAAGGGGTAATCATCATGATTGCCGTTGCTCTGATGGTAATGAGTGCAGGACAGTACATTTCTGATTTAAAGGACATTGATCCCCAGGATCCTGGCTTCCGATTGGGGCTGGACATGCTTATGGTGATTTTGATAACACCACTGGCAGCCGGTTTAATGATGATGGGCATTAATGCCAGTATTGGTGGCAAAAATAAGCTTTCTAATGTGTTTGAATTCGTTAATCGCAGTCTGGTGATTACCGTTACTGCAATTATGACCGCGGCACTAGTGCAAATTGGCTTACTCTTTTTAATTCTGCCCGGGCTTTATCTGATGGTGGCCACCGGATTTGCGATACCTTTGGTGTTGGAAAAGAAAATGTTGCCTGCACGAGCTATATTTACTTCTATTAAAGTGGTAAATCATCAATGGTTAAGCTTCGTTAAGCTCTACGGCGTTTTCGCCGCCTTGTTTGTTTTGGTGATCATTACTTTTGGTATTGCCATCATTTGGGTTTCACCCTTTTACTACAATGTAAAAGGGATTTTGTATCGGGATATCTTTGGAGTGGAGCACATGAGTTCATCTGAATTAGCCCCAGAGACAGTAACAGAGTCTTACCCGGAAGATTCAGTAAATGCATCAGGTGAGGTGAGTACCACCAGAAAGCCTGGCAGGGATGAGCATTTCGATGCATAAGTCGTTGCGAACCAGGCTTTGGACTGGTGGTGTAACCCTAATCGGTGTTGTGTCCTTTTTATACCCCTTCGTTATTCCGCCGAAGGTGCCAGTCGTTGAACCTGGCCCAATATCTGCTCAACCCGTTGTGGTTCCTGATTTCAGTAAATACAAAAATGTCACGGAAAAGAAAAGGGCATTTTTTGAATATCTCAGCCCCGAAGTGGATCGGCAAAACGAGATAATTTTATCGCAACGAACACTGATTTTAGCCTTGTACAACCAATGGCAAAATCAGGGAATGCAAACCGGAGCCCTGAGCGATGCGCAGCTAGATCGTCTAACCGACCTGGCTAAAACCTATGGTGTGCAATTTAAAACGCTGGATTCTCAATTCTTTGAAAAGTTGCTGATTAAGGTGGATGTGATCCCGAAAGAATTAGTTTTGGTGCAGGCGGCCAATGAATCCGCCTGGGGAACTTCGCGTTTTGCCCGGCAAGGGTTTAACTTTTTTGGTATGTGGTGTTATCGCAAAGGCTGTGGTTTTGTACCGCGCCGCAGAGATGATGATATGAATCACGAAGTGGCAAAATATCCTAATTTGGCGCAGGGCGTCTCCAAATACCTGAATACCTTAAATCGCCATTTCGCCTATCGCGATTTGCGTTACATTCGAGCGGTACTGCGGGAAACGCAGCAGCCCATAACCGCTGAAATGCTGGCTGAAGGGTTGTTGCACTATTCCGAAAGAGGCCAGGCATACGTCGAAGAGTTGCAGGCCATGATCAGAGTAAACCGTAAACATATTCATTCAAAGGATAGAAAAATTGAAAATAGTTAAGTGGCTATCGGCTGCTCTTTTATCTTTACCCCTGGTATCTGTACAAGCCGGAGAGTTACGTCTGGATTATAGTGATTTTTACAGTCATCTCAGAAAGTTGGATGACGAAGAATTACAACCTTTGCACTTTGCCTTTGGCTTTTTAAACGTGCAAACCAAAGAGCTTTGTCAGGTACAAAAGGTCATGATAGATACTGATAAAATGGACATTCCTGTCGACATCATGGCTAATAATCGTTTTGTCTTGCCCACAGAAAAAGCGCTAAAACTGGCCAAAGCCAGGTTGAACATTCAATTGCTTGAGCCCGAAAACCGCTGTGATCTGTCGGTCTTACTGGAAGCCAAACCCGAATTGTTTGAGGATGGCCTGAATAGCACCGAGTTGTTATCAGTTATGACCGCTTTCGAAGGTTTTTTCGATAAGATGGGAGGCTTCTTATCATTTATGATGCCGTCTGCCACTGGCTTGCAAATTACTTTCACTGATAGCGAAACTATTCCTGATACTTTTAAGGCGTTGAGCGTGTCTAATAATGGACGTTGGAATATCGATGCTGAGCGTCTTGCTGAATTACCTCAAGGTTTTATCCTGAATGGAGTGGAGCGCATCACAGCATTGACGAAATGAGTCTGAACTGCCGGGTCAATGCGAAACTGCTGCATTTTCCCGGACATGTCTTTTCTTAGCTATGCGCCAGGCAATCACTCCACCATCTGAATATTAACGGCGTTGTCGCTGTCCTCATCCTCAACGTAATTGTCTTTGAACTCAGGCATATCGAAGGCGATGTCACCTTCTTCAGGGGCTTGATCTGAGGTTGTGATGCTTTTGAAGTCATACAAATTAGGATCCGCCAGGTGTGACGGGGTCACATTTTGCAAAGCGCGAAACATATTTTCGATTCGGCCAGGGTATTGTCTGGACCAATCCTGCAACATACCTTTGATCATTTTGCGCTGCAGGTTTTCCTGAGAGCCACACAAATTACAAGGAATGATGGGGAATTCCATTTTTTCGGCGTATCTGGCGATATCTTTTTCACTGGCATAGGCGAGAGGGCGAATTACGATGTTTTTACCGTCGTCACTCACCAGTTTAGGGGGCATGGACTTCATGCGGCCACCATGGAACATGTTGAGCAATAAGGTTTCTAACATGTCATCTCTGTGGTGCCCCAGAGCTATTTTGGTGGCTCCTAACTCCTGAGCTGTGCGATATAAAATACCGCGTCTTAAGCGGCTGCACAGTGAACAGGTGGTTTTGCCTTCCGGAATTTTCTCTTTGACGATGGAGTAGGTGTCTTCATTGACGATTTTATAATCCACGCCAAGTTGGCTCAGGTATTCAGGTAAAACATGTTCGGGGAAGCCGGGTTGTTTTTGATCCAGGTTTACCGCCACAATATCAAACTGAATTGGCGCGATTTTCTGCAGAAACATCAGAATATCCAGCAGGGTATAACTGTCTTTGCCGCCTGACAAACACACCATTACCTTGTCACCGTCTTCAATCATGTTGAAATCGGCAATGGCTTTACCAACGCATCGACGCAAGCGCTTTTGCAATTTGTTAAAGCTATATTGTTGTTTACTCTTTGTTAAATGATTAACCGCGACTGCTGCTTCTGCTGACATTTATATTACTCTGAACCCGTTTGACACATTAATGCATCTAATACCTGATTACCCGGGTATTAAATGGCGGCAGAGTATACCTTAATTTTAATTTTAGCGCATAGTATTGCGTTCAGACTTTAACCGGCGATTCAAAGCCTTCGGGTTTTAATGCCAGGACATCGCAATCCAACATATCAATGACATGTTCGGCAGTATTACCGATTAATGCTGCGGAAATGCCCTGGCGACCGACTGTGCCAATAACAACTAATTCTGCATCTTGTAGTCTGGCTATGGCGGGGATCACATCTTCCGGTAAGCCTTCTTTAACATGGCAAAAATCCGCAGCGATACCGTATTTTTCAGCGTGCTGCCGCATATTATCTTCATGATAATTTTTAACGGATTGATTGTAGGTTTGCGGATCAAATTCTGGGATTTCAATTGCAATGTTGATTGGCGTGCCTGGGTAGGAATTTACCAGGTGGACATTGCCATTGAGTAACTCTGCCATTTCCAGACAGGTGGCAGAAATTCTGTTGTTGAGGGAGACATGGGCTTCGTCTTCACTGCCGACATTAACCGCACCAATTATTGCGCCGTTTTCTGGCCAAGCATGGTCTTTAACCAATAATACCGATTTGGGCGATTTGCGCAGAAGGTGCCAGTCCGTGGGCGTGAATATCACGGATTTTAAAGTGTCATGCTGTTGGGTGCCTTTGACAATAAGGTCGTAATCAGCCGCGATGGCTTCCACTATGATGCTTTCGTATGGGCGATTGTGCCAGACAACCTTAACATCCACCTGAATGCCATGAGCGTTGGGCTGTTGTTCAATCAAACTCACCAGCCATTCAGTGCGGTCATCCACCACGGCCTGGCGCATGATTTCTCGCTCTTCCACAGATAACATGGTGGTCATATCGTAGGAAAAGTCGTATATCGACAGAAACGCCGTCACCCGGCCGTCGCATTTGTTGGCTAGTTCCAGCGCACGGGCCAGAGATTTTTGTTGCTCCTCGGTAGGATCAACAACCGCTAATATTTTATTGAAGCCACTCATAGCATTTTCCTAAACAGTGATAAAAACACTATAAGTGTAAGAACAGCATCAAAAATTTGCCAGTTAATCTATTGTGGTAGATCAAAGAATGTGTAAAAAGAGTTTACCTTATTTACACTGCGGGCTAATGGTATTGCTCTTTTCTTCCAGTACTGCAGCGTTATTAATGTTAATTAACTTGCCTTCCACAGTAAGCACGCCTTCTTTATTAAATTTGGATAGCAGGCGGGAGATGGTTTCCACGGTCAAACCCAGCAAATTGCCAATTTCACTGCGGGTCATGGTGAGCCTGAACTGATTAGCGGAAAAACCCCTTTGATTAAAACGCAGCGACAGCGAGTGTAAAAAGTAGGCTAAACGCTCTTCAGCCGTACGTTGATTTAACAGCATAAACATTTGTTGGTCTTGCTTGATTTCAGCGCTCATCAGGCGCATCAGTTGCTTTCTCAGCGCAGGTAATTCATCGGAAAGTTTGTCCAGTGTGGCAAAGGGGATTTCACAAACCATTGAGGTTTCCAGAGCCTGGGTGACAGTTTGGTGAGCCTCTTCTGACATGCTGTCAAAACCAATGACCTCACCCGGCAGATGAAACGCAGTAATTTGCTCTTCGCCATTTTGGCTGATGGCATAGGACTTAAAGGAGCCGGAACGCACAGCGTATAGTGCATTGAGTTTGTCACCGGTTTCGAACAGTCTTTCACCTTTTTGAATAGGCTTTTTCCGTTGAATAATATCGTCAAGCTTATCCATCTCGTTATTGCTCAAATTAAAGGGTAAACACAACTGACTAAAGCTGCAGTTTTGGCAGTGTAGTGGATAACGAGCTTGACTAACCATAGATTGTAACAATCCCTTAAAGTGCTGAGCGGTAACTATAAATGATGGGACAGGGCTTGTGCAATGGTAAAACCACCATATAAAAATAATGCAATAGCAATCACTTGTCTCACTCTCGGAGAGCGAGTGAAATTAAGCAGTTCTTTGCTGGAAAAGGCTATTAGCAAGGTGGCGGGCAGTGTACCTAATCCAAAAGCCAGCATTTGCAAAGCACTTAAGGTGGCATTGCCACTGGCGATGCTCCAGGCAAGGGTTGAATAAACCAATCCACAGGGCAGCCACCCCCAGATTAATCCATAGGGCAATGCGTAAAGCGGGCTTTTAAAAGGCACCAGTCGTTTACCCAGGGGCGATATGATCCTCCAAAATCTGGCTCCTAAAGCTTCAAGGCGAGCGAGTATTCGCCACCAGTTGCCAATATAGGCCCCTAATAACAGCAAAAAGACTCCGCTTAACAACTTTAAAATAACGATACCGCTGGCAACCTGATGGCTGAATATCTGGCCCAAAGAGCCTGCAATAAATCCGGCGGTACTGTAACTTATGATTCTGCCCAGGTTATAGCTAAGCGCATAAGGGAGTAGTGGGTTGCCTTTTGGGATAGCGTAATTTAATCCGGCGATTACACCGCCGCACATGGCACTGCAATGAATGCTGCCTGCGATTCCGATCAATAGTGCGGCAAATAAGTCGTTCACAATATGGCTATTGTTCTTTTTTGGAGTTGGCTTTAGATGCGTCTTTTACATCATCATCGAACAGGATGCTGTGTCCATGACGTTCCAGATCTTTAAATTGTTCGCTACGCACCGCCCAAAAAAAGATGGCGATTGCGGCAATCACTAAAATAATGGCCAGCGGGATCAATACGTAAATAATGCTCATTTTAATCGCCTTTTTGTTTATTAATGCGCAGCGAGTTAAATGTCACAATCAGCGAGCTCAGTGACATTCCGATAACCGCTCCCCATGGAGGTAATAATCCGCTCACAGCAAAGGGCAGAACCAATAAATTGTAACCCAAAGCCCAGGCGAAGTTTTGTTTAATAATACGCTGGGTCTTAAGGGATACGCTGAGCAAGGTATTAATGGCTGAGAAGTTGTCTTTCAGCATAATAATGTCAGCGGCATTTTGCGCAAAATCGCTGGCGCCGTTTACCGCCACCGAAATATCCGCGCCGGCTAAAACGGGTGCGTCATTTACCCCATCACCCACCATTAAAATGACTTCGCCTTTGGATTGCAGGGTTTGCAGGTACGCCAGTTTTTGTTCTGGCTTAACGCTGTGCTGGAATTCCTCAACGGCTAACTTTTTGGCAAGTTCAGAGACCTTTTGTTGGTTGTCACCGCTCAATAAAAGCGATTTACCGCGTCTCGGCTGACTAAAAAACTGTTCAACTTCTTCTCTTAACTCATCTTCAAGTTGGAATTGTGCCAGTGTGGTTTGCTGTTGCGACTCTGATAACTGGCTAAGATAGACATCAGCCTGGCCCTGATGAGTGCAGCCAGTAAAGGGGCTGTTACCCATTCGGTAAAGCTTTCCTGCAACCCAACCTTGAATGCCTTCACCCGGAAATATTTTAACATCCTGACATTCTACAGTGGGAGCCTGTAAAAACGCTTTGGCAATGGGATGCTCTGAATGGCTCTCAATACTGGCGGCAATGCTTAATATCTGCTCATCCGGCAGTGAACTGAGGTTTTGCCATTGCTTAATTCGTGGCTGTCCTTTGGTTAAGGTGCCGGTTTTATCAAAGGCAAAAGTGGTGACTTTATTGAGCGTTTCTAACAGGTCGGTGCGCTTTATCACTAAACCAACCTCATTGAGTTTACTCATGGCGGCAGTAAATGCAGTTGGTGTGGCCAGTCCAAGTGCACAAGGGCAGGTGGCGACCAATACGGATACCGTAATCCACAAAGCGTCTTCAGGTGCTTGCTGGTACCAATAGATAAAGGTGAGTGACGCGATGATCAAAACCAGGGTAACGAAGGTGCCTGCCAGTTTATCTGCGGCAATGGCGAATCTGGGCTTTTGTGAAAAAGCCAGTTCCTGAGCTCGGCTGATTTGATTGATAGCCGAATCTTTTAAGGCTGCGCTGACCGTGGCAATCACAGGTGCTGACAAGTTGATTGTACCGCCAAAGAGTTGCTCACCAGCGTTTTTACAAACCGGAGACGATTCGCCAGTGAGAATTGCTTCATCCAGTTCTGTAGTACCTTGCACTATGGTGCAATCCACCGGTACGGTATCGCCCATTTTGATTTGAATTTGCTGCCCTGGCTTAATCGTTTTGGCTGGTACTTCGTGGATTTGGCTGTCTGCTGATACAAGTCGGGCGAATTGCGGTAATTGACGACTCAGGTTGTTACCAGTAATAACGGCTTTTTGTCTGCCTTTATGCTCAAAATAACGGCCAATAAGCAGCAGAAATATGAACATACATATGGATTCAAAATAGACTTCACCGTGCTCCTGTATTGTCGCCCAGGCACTGCTTGCCCAGGTAACCAGAATGGCGATTGTCACCGGCATGTCCATATTGAGAGTTCGGGCGCTTAATCCGTTTAAGGCACTGATGATAAACACTGAGCCGGAATAGAATACTACCGGAGTGCTTAGTATCAGACTGATCCAATGTAAAAATATCTTGGTTTCCTGGTCCAGATTGCCGAACACGCCAAAGTAGAGACCAAAGGCCAGCATCATTACCTGCATGGTTAACAGGCCAGCCAGTCCCAACTTCTTTAGAAAGGTTTTGTTTTCTGCCAGGAAAATACTTTCGTGTTGATCCGGCTGAAAGGGGCGAGCACGATAGCCTATCTCAAAGAACAGATTTAATAATTGGCTTAATGACAGTGCTTCTTTTTCCCAGCGTACCGAGGCGCGCCGGGCG
This sequence comes from Planctobacterium sp. AWH2_060, assembly GCF_056158425.1. Classification (NCBI taxonomy): domain Bacteria; kingdom Pseudomonadati; phylum Pseudomonadota; class Gammaproteobacteria; order Alteromonadales; family Alteromonadaceae; genus Planctobacterium; species Planctobacterium sp. AWH2_060. The sequence goes on from NZ_JBSWTG010000001.1 coordinate 674,739, forward strand.
CTGACGTCGACACCCACCATTCTGACTGCGGGGTGACTATTCAGGCGTTTTTCAATTAACCAGGCACAGGCGGGGCAGTTTAGCCCTTCTACTGTAAGCTGAACTTCAGCAAACTGATTGTTATTGCTGATGTATTCCTCAGTGAGTTCCGGCAAATCATATATCTGGATGTCATTGCGCAGGTTTTCTGGAATAGCATCGGCTTTGGCTGCTGGTTCTGTGCGAAACTTATAATAATCTTCCAGTCCGGTATCCACCACGGAGCGTGCCACTTCCAGGCAGCCGGGACAGCAAAAGTGCCGTGTGTCGTCTAATACCTGCGCTTGAAACTGGCTATCTGCTGGAATAGTTTCGTTGCAATGAAAACAATGGCCATTTGCCACGCTGTACATCAGGGCTCCAGAATAATCTCAGAGGAATTGGGTAATGCCACGGTTTTTCTGATTTTCCATGACTCGTCAAACGGAGTCAGTGTAAGACGCCATTTTCCGCTGGTTGCATGATTAAGTTGCCCGGTATAAACACCTTCCGCATTTCGGGTTAACATCACGAAAAAATCTTTGTCTTGCAAGGTGGCGTGAAAAAAGTCCAGTTTAAGTGCCGCAGAGTCGGGCGGCAAGGCCTGCTTGAAGGTTACGGAGACTCTGTCATCCTGAACTTTTAAACCAGCAATAAGATTGAGCTGTTTGGCCATGCGTTTTTTACTGATGGACTGGTTTATCGCCTTACCTTCTTTGTAATAATCATCAGACACCATGGAATTTTCGCTGGTGACAGCCAGGTAGACTATGGTTACGCCCAGCACCATTGAAACCGCCGGAATGGTGATTAAAAACCAGGGCCAGAATTGTTTGTACCACTTTTCAGCCATTTTATTTGCCTTGTAAATCGTCGATTTTGGTCATAAAAAAGCCCCGGACAAAAAGCCGGGGCCTTGTTAACTAAGTTATCTCATCAAGGTTGATTAGACAGACTGTAAACATAAGCCGCAACAACGTGGATTTTGTCTTCACCTAAGCGTTCATCGAACGCAGGCATCACGCCGTTTCTGCCGTAAGTCAGTGTCTCAGTCACAGCCTTGTGGCTTCCGCCGTACAACCAGATGTTGTCTGTCAGGTTAGGGGCACCCAGCGCCTGGTTACCTGAACCATCCATGCCGTGACAAGCAGCACATACCGCAAAGCGAGCTTTACCTTTGTCCGCCAGGCCCTGGTCAACACTGCGTCCACTCAGGCTTAGCGCATAGGCTACAACTTCTTCGATACCTTTCTCACCCATTGAATCAATCCAGCCAGGCATAGCGCCTTGGCGACCATGACGTAATGTTTCTTTGATTTTTTCTGGCGTACCGCCATATAACCAATCATCGTCAGTCAGGTTGGGGAAGCCTGTTGAGCCTCTGGCATCAGAGCCGTGACACATGGCGCAGTTTTGTAAAAACAAACGCTGTCCCACTTTTAATGCTTCAGGGTCGTTAACCAGTTCTTTGATGGGGCGGTCAGCAATAGCCTTGAATACCGGGTCGAATTTTGCCGCAGCAAATTCCATCTCACGGTCGTATTGCACGATTTCGCCAGATTCTTTCGCTGCAATAACAGCGGCTCGGGATTCCTCTAAAGAGCGAATGTCCTGGTGTGAGCTTTTCCAGCCAAGTAAACCCTGGAAGTTACCAAGACCTGGATAAAGTGCAAAATACACTAAAGCCCAAACGATAACTGCGTAGAACATATAGGTCCACCACACAGGTAACCCATTGTTGATTTCAAGGATGCCATCAAATTCATGATGCATGTCATCGCCTTCTTCAACGCCGGTTTTGTTTTTTAAACACCAGCGTAATAACAGAAAACAACCCAGTATTGTGCCAAGTGAAATTACACTTACAAAAATACTCCAAAAGCTACTCATTGTCAGAAGACTCCCGATTTGTGCTTGATGTTTTTTGTTTCGGCTCGTCGTCGAAAACTAAATTGGCCGCTTCATCAAACCCTGCTTTAGACTTTTTACTGTAAGCCCAAAGCACAATACCTATAAAAAATACAAATACCGCAACAGTGAAAATACTGCCTATCGTACCGTAATCCATAATGACACCTACTTAAGCGCTGTGCCCAGTGACTGAAGATAAGCAATCAATGCTTCCATTTCAGTCTTGCCTTGTACTGCTGCCTGAGCGCCCGCGATATCTTCATCAGTATAGGGAACGCCGAAACCTCTGAAGATTTCCATCTTCTTAGCAGTGTGCTTGCCATCTAGCAGATTTTCATCTAACCAAGGAAAAGCAGGCATATTGGATTCTGGAACAACTGCACGAGGGTCCATCAGGTGAGCATAGTGCCAGTCATCACTGTATCTACCGCCAACACGAGCGAGATCAGGACCAGTACGCTTAGAGCCCCACAGGAAAGGGTGCTCCCAGACAGATTCACCAGCAACCGAGTAGTGGCCGTAACGTTCTGTTTCAGAGCGAAACGGACGAATCATCTGACTGTGACAGCCAACACAACCTTCACGGATGTATATGTCGCGACCTTCCAGCTGCAACGCCGTGTAAGGTTTTAAACCATCGACTGGCTTCATAGTCTGTTGCTGGAACATTAACGGGGTTATTTCAACCAGCGCACCAAAGGAAATAGCAACCAAAATAAATACGGCTAACAGGCCAGCATTTTTTTCTACAAGTTCATGTACGTTTTTCATCTGCACTCCTTACGCTGGCTGAGCTTCACTGGCAGCAGCATCTTGTGCTTCTGCTTTGTCTTCACTGGTGATGGTTTTATAACAGTTGTATGCCATCAGTAGCATACCTGCCACCACAAAACAGCCACCCAGGAATCGAATGAAGTAGAAGGGCATTGATGCTTCAAGACTTTCTACGAAGCTATAAGTCAGGGTTCCGTCTTCGTTGACTGCGCGCCACATCAGACCTTGCATTACACCAGAAATCCACATCGCTACTATGTATAGCACCACGCCAACCGTTGCTAACCAGAAATGTACGTTAACCAGTTTGACGCTGTACATGCCTGGCTTGTTAAATAAGATTGGCATCAGGTGATACAGAGAACCAATTGAAACCATAGCTACCCAACCTAAGGCACCAGAGTGCACGTGTCCGATAGTCCAGTCAGTGTAGTGGGACAGGGCGTTAACTGTCTTAATAGCCATCATAGGACCTTCGAACGTTGACATGCCATAGAAAGACAGGGAAACAATCAGGAAGCGTAAAACAGGGTCAGAGCGCAATTTATGCCAGGCGCCTGATAACGTCATGATGCCGTTGATCATGCCACCCCATGAAGGAACAAACAGTACTACCGACATAACCATACCGACAGACTGAGTCCAGTCGGGGAGTGCGGTGTAGTGTAGGTGGTGAGGACCCGCCCAAATGTAAAGTGATACCAGTGCCCAGAAGTGAATTACGGACAAGCGGTAAGAATATACTGGTCGGCCAGCTTGCTTAGGGACAAAGTAATACATCATGCCCAGGAAGCCAGCAGTAAGGAAGAAGCCTACGGCGTTGTGCCCGTACCACCATTGCATCATGGCATCTACAGCACCGCCATAAATGGAATAAGATTTAGTCAGAGAAACTGGCACTGCAAGGCTGTTACCGATATGGAGTACAGCTACTGTGATGATAAATGCACCGAAGAACCAGTTTGCTACATAAATATGAGACACTTTTCTGATAATAACGGTACCGAAAAAGTTAATCAGATAGGCCACCCACACCAGTGTAATCAGGATATCAATCGGCCATTCAAGTTCTGCATACTCTTTGGAAGAGGTCAGGCCCATTGGCAGGGTGATAACCGCAGACAGAATAATGGCTTGCCAACCCCAGAAGGTGAAATTAGCTAACTTATCACTAAAAAGTCTAACCTGAGAGGTACGCTGAACGACGTAATAAGAGGTGGCGAATAGTGCGCAACCACCAAAAGCGAAAATAACTGCATTGGTGTGCAGCGGTCTTAATCGCGAAAAGGTTAACCAGGGAGTGTCAAAGTTCAAAGCAGGCCAGATAAGCTGCGCTGCAATGAGAACTCCAACGCCCATGCCAACGATACCCCAAATAACCGCCATTACAGCGAATTTGCGGACTACGTCGTAGTTATATTCAGGATGTGTTTGAGTCATTTCACTCATTTTATTACCGTCTTCCACATGTGTTGAGTGTTAATTTCTATGCAATTAATGCTAGCTGAAGTTAGCATTCCCCCGATTAACAATAGATAACTAATATCATTTGTACAAATACTGAACGTATTAGCCTGTATTATTGGTTGAGGAATTTCAGGCGGCCAAATGATACGGGTTTTAGGGCAAAAAAGATAGTTTCAGTGGCACTAACTTGATCTTGATCAAATATCCGTTAATCTTGGCTAAGCTATTGATTGTATTTATTAACTTTCTGTTTACATTTGACTAAATTCAGCCCAATTTTCGCACTCCTGGTACTGTTGCTTGTGGTTCACTACTTTAATACAAGCCGTATTGCAGATATTGATGTGCATCAAACTTTACTACTGGATTCTGAAATCAGTGTTGCTATCAGTCCAACACCTGTAGTTCCTGAGGAAGAGTTAACGGTTTCAGTCAGACTTATTAATAAACAATTGTCTGGCCAGATTCATCAGCTTGATGCCTGGGTAGAGGGAGTTAATATGTTTATGGGCAAGTCACCGGTAATTTGGCAACAAGACCCTGAACAGACTGCTGCGGAAAAGGATTTGTATATCGGTAGTTTTATGTTGGGGAGTTGTAGTGAGCCACAGATGCAGTGGCAATTAATCTTAGTGATGCAGTTGCAATCAGGTGAGAAACTGCAGCGGGTGCTACAGTTCTCATCCCAAATGTCGGCTTCTTAAAGCTGGCTTTGCAGGTAGTTCTGCAGACCTATTTTGTCAATAAGTCCAATTTGCTGTTCCAGCCAATTGGCGTGATCCATTTCAGTATCATCAATCAGTGTTTGCAACATATTGCGGGTTACAAAGTCTTGCTCTTGTTCACATAAGGCCATGGTGTCTTTTAGCAAAGAATCCACGTGATATTCAATTTTCAGGTCGTTTTTAAGCATTGAAGGTACGTCACTGCCCACCATGATGGGGTCACGTTTGGTCATATCAGGCACACCTTCAAGAAACAGAATTCGTTCAATTAACAGTGACGCGTGCTGTTTTTCATCGTCGAATTCGTGGTCAATTCGCTCGTACAGTTTGTTAAAGCCCCAGTCTTGATACATGCGTGAGTGGATAAAGTACTGATCCATGGCGGTAAGCTCATTGGCTAACAACCGGTTTAGTGCGTCGATGACGTTTTGTTTGCCTTGCATTACGCTTCTCCTAATTGTGCCTGAAGATAATTTTCCAGACCCATTTGACTAATTTGATATTGTTGCGCTTCGATCCAATCGATATGCTCTTCTTCGTACTCTAAAATCTCCGTCAGCAGATCACGAGAGACAAAATCTTTTGCCAACTCACATTCGGCAATGGCTTTTTTCAGCATGGGAATTTGTTGTGCCTGAAAGCTCAGGTCGCAGGACAGCATTTCTTCACAATGCTCGCCGATGAATAGTTTGCCCAGATTTTGTAAATTCGGGATACCTTCCAGGAACAGGATTCGTTCCATTAGCTTATCTGCCTGCTTCATATCCTTTATAGACTTTTTGTAGCAGACGTTATTAAGCTGCTCGAATCCCCAGTTTTTATACATTCTTGCATGTAAAAAATACTGATTGATCGATGTTAATTCGGCAGTAAGCACTTCGTTCAGAAGTGCCAATATGTGTTTATCGCCTTGCATGTTGTTTATACCTTAACTTGAGTTGCCTCTAAGTATAGACGTACAAACCATAAAAATAAAGAAAACTCCTTATATAACAAAAGGATAGTTAATGTTAATGGTTCTTGTTTAGGCCTTTTTTCCCATTTGTTTTGCGCTGAATATTGCAGTAATAAATCAATATTTGTACCAGGCCCGCATTTTATTTGCGCGCTGTTGCCGCACAGGGGTAAACTGCATCGAGTGTAAATAATCTTACCTGGTTGCGTCATGCTTAAGAAAATCATAATAGCAGCTTTGCTGATAGGCTTTGGATATACTTTGTCCGTGTTTTGGCCTATGGCTTCCACATGGCAAGAAGAAGTCAAAGCGCCATTTAAAGCTGATGGATTGATCGGAGGATCGGTCATAGGCGATTGGGTAGGTGTTGTTGATGAGCCTCAGACTGCAGAAGCAGAGCCGGCCGAAGAAGACACAACTCAATATGCTACTCAGCGTGATTTATTGGTGAGCCCAATGGATAGTGCGGTTTCTTACACTGTGTTACTGGGAGAGTACGCAACGGAGGATGCCGGAAAGGTACATTTGGAAAAAATTGGTATAACAGATGTTGTACCTGTTTTTATTCCCTATAAGACGCCATTGGGTAATAAAACCTTACTGTTATTATTGGGTGATTATAAAGATGAGCAGGCTGCTCAGATCCAGGAAAAAAACTGGGAGGCGCTTTACGATGTTAACCTTCAGGTTGTAAAGATGCCGGTGTTACCTGATCCAGAGGCCGAGGCTAAGCAAAAGCAAGCTGAAGAAACAGTTGAAGCCTTGTCAAAGATTTTAAATCCGGAAACCTGAAAGGGGACAAACAATTCCTAGATTTTACCTTTTAATCTGTGATTGTTTTTCCAGCCGGCATCCGCCGGATTTTTTACAAAACATACTTTTAAAGCTGAACGTCCACTTTTACCAAAATACACAGTGCTGGACGCTTCTGCGTCATTTTCGGTGATATACCAGCGTTCATCAGACCAGGCCATTCCTGGAGAGCTGACCAGAAATACGCAAAGATCCGCTTGCCCCTTTTCCTGGGTAATATTAGCAATGATGTCAGCTTCGCTGATATTGAATGTTTGTTGAACTTTAGCCATTTGTTACTCTCGGTTGTGCTGAACGCATTTTAGGTGTTTGAGATAAAAAATCTACGCTTGGGTAGAGGGAATTTACTAGCCGAAAATCTTAATAAGTGTTTGCAAAACAGGCTATTTATGCCTATGGTGAAACCTGAGCGGCAAGTAATTGCACTAAATTGAGTTATTTGTATTTTGCTTAAGCGATTGCGGATAGAACGCATACTTATTGAAGTTTGTGACTCCTAATTTCGGGATCGAGCTTAAATAATCGTAAAGCTTTTAAACTGAAAGTTGCCAAACATTAAGTGATATGAGATTCGGTGAACAAAGACTTGGAAGAAACCCAGTTAGATTGATTGGTGTTAACGTGCCATTTCAACCTGCACTGCAGTTTGGTCGTGAATACGCGGCTAACGACGATCCTCGTATGCGTGCAAATCAGTCTTGGGGTGGTTCAGGAATGGAAGGCCGAAATGCTTCTGGTAACAGTATTAAAGAACCGCTGCCAACCCGCCAGCAAACCGCGCTGGCCCATCAGTTAACGGCAGAAATGCAAAGTATGTTACGCGGTGGTATGCGACCCTTGCAAAATCGTGGGCGAGGCGCGCAGGTTAAGCCATCAGAGCTGCATTCAGTGCATTTAGGTGAAGCAATAGGGCATAGCGAAAAACGTGCTTCTACTGTGGCTGTAGCGGCAAATCCAAATGGTCCCTCCGGACTGCGTAGAGTGGTTGGCGAAGTTTAAATTAATCCTGGATTGTCGGTTGTATATCTTTATACATGTGAAACCAGGTTTCCCCATCAATGTAACCTGACAATTCTGTCAGCAAGTTGAAACCATTTTTAAGATAAAACTCGTAGGTGTGTAACGTACTCGTTTCTAAAACCAGCGCCTTTGCCCCCATTTGCAGAGCGAGATGCTCAGCCAGATGCAGGATACGCTTGCCCAAACCAATTCCACGCAGTGATTCTTGCACAAAAAACGAATAGATAGAGACGGCATTCCAACGGCGCTGCAATATTAAACCGCCCACCAGTTCATTTTGTTCGGCAAAAACATTGATATAGCCTTCGTATTCAATGGCGTAGTAACCTAAGAGGTTAGACTCGTGTTGTGCGATAAGGGCTTCTAGTGGGTGACTGCGAGGTTTTAGCGCTTTAAAGCCGATGTCGATAAGCAGTTGCCTGTCCGGCGCGTCAAAGACTTCCTGATATTCACCAAAATATTGATCTGGGTTTTCAGGCTCGTTCATTTTTTATGAAAAACGACGTTTGAGGCTCTGTTATCCAGTTTGCCATGAAACTTTGCTGTACTGTTGTTCGCACGAGCAGTATTGGTTTTTATTCTTTCGCTGGCCTTCGCATCCTGACCTAACAAGTGATTGGTTAACTTACCTATCTTGGCATCATGCATGTCAGAATGGGCCTGAACACTGGGTAACCAGGCTCCGGTTTCAACCCGGACATTGTTCTGCGGGGTGATACTGTTTTTTTGACTAAATTTATTACCTACGGATACCATGTTACCCATGATATGCTCATTGGCTCTTGCTGTGGTTACCTGTATCGCATCTTTATTGTCGTAGATATTGTGTATCTGGCCTCGCACCTTGTCGGCGGCATTGGCTGACCAGGAGGTGTTTTGACCACCACTAGACATTTGAGGTGTTCCTAACATTACGGCGTTGCGAATGCTGGGTGTACTATTAGCTCCCAGGGCTTTGCCCAGGACATTGCCACCATGACTGTGGGCAATAGCGTTTACATCACTACTACCGGAACGATTAATGGTAGGGCGATTGACGTCTTTCAAAAAAGCATTGAGCTGTTTTCCAGCTTCAACACGAGAAGCTTCGGTTTGGCCGCCACTCCATTGAAAGTTGGTACTGGCCGTATTGCGCCCTCGGGTGTTCTCTTTGTCAAAAGCTGAACCGGTTTTGGTCCAGGCTTCACCGCGGGCAAAGGTGCCATGAATATTAATATCAACACCGCGTCGTCCCTGAGACTGACCACGCAGATTTATCAGGTTGTTAACATTCTCACGCGCCAACTGTTGATTGGTTGTCAAATTTGCCTTTCGGGCGGCGACGATATCTTTAGCTGACGGCATGTTTAATTAATCCCGGTTAACGTCTTTGCGCTTGTTTGGGATCCAGTTCTAATCCCATAACCTCAAAGATATTGAGTTGTCCCTGATATTGGATAAACAGTTCCTGGTACAACTCTGCAGTATTCATTTGTCCCCATTCAATGGCTTTGTAAACTAAGTAGGGTACCGGGCTGTGAGGATCGTCGTGAGATAGATATTCAGCCGCTTCTGCTAATTTTGCGTAGGCTTCCTGTCGATTTCTGATGGGCCCGCGACCTGTACCGGCGTCCATCATATCTGGATTCATGCCATTATCTTGCTCTTCATCCTCGTCAGATGCCTGAGCGGCTTCTAAACCACGGTGTTTAACATGGCTGTATAAAGTATCGTGAATTTCTTCTAATAAAGTCGTTAAACCAGACAGGGAAGGTGCGTGACGGCCACATAAATCATCAAGTGAAGCGGAAAATTGCTCCAGTGCCAATATGCCCAGTTTTAAATCGGTAAACACCTCTTTATAAAATTCAATAGGGGTGGCAACGATAGAGCTGACGATTGTTTGGGTTTGCAGTAAATCATTTTGTAATTTTTTGCGGGTTTCCGGTGGCAGTTGTTCGTGTTGTGCGGCTAATTCCCAGTCAGACCAACTGTAATAAGCGTCACCACGGGTTGCTGTGATTGATAATTGCTTAACTGTCGGTAGTAGCTTTTGATTCAGCCAGACGATCAAATTAGTGCGATATTCCAGATCATCATCTTCGATTTCAGGGTATAGCGTGTCCCAAAATGTTTCACACAATTGCTGTATAAAATAGATAATAGGACCGATAGCCGAAAAGCCCCACTTGTTAATCTGTGCTTCCAGCAACCAGATAGCAATTTGCAGGTCTTTACTTTTCGTTTCCAGCGTGTCCAAAGCCAAACGCGTTACTTCATCCCAATCTGCTGCTTTTAAATCATGCTCCCATTGACCCATAGGAACAGAGGCATCGTCAGCGGTTCGGGCAGATTTAAGTGATGAATAAATACTGTGGTGTTTCAGATATTCGCCTGACGGGTTGCCACCCGCGATAGGCTGTAATAAGGCATCCACAGGCAAGCCGCACAGTTGTCCAAACCGTTCCTGTAAGATGTTGTTGTGATCAGTACTCATCAGTGACTTCCTTTTAACACTTGGGGAGCGAATTCCGGGAATTTTTCAGGAATGCTCAGTGCAATTTTCTGCTTCGATTCAGGATCGATGCCGTAAACAGTAAATCGTGCAAATGCCCGCATAACATTGGGTTGTGGTGCCGGGTGTTGGCCAGTCTTAGCGGAGACACTGGCTTCAAATTTTAACAATCTGGACTCGGCCACTAATGATTCACTGTCAATCTCATTTGCCTTGTAGGTATTCAGGAAGCTCAATAATCCCCAAATATCATCAATTCGGTAATTCAGTTCGCCTTTGCCACTATTTCGACCGTCAACCGCGAAGCCCCGATAAGGCGATTGTGTAGCCCAATTGAGCGACATCATTACCGGGTCATTAGGGGTCCAAAAGACCATTGTGGGTGCGCCTGGGAATTGGCTTTGATAGCCACCAGATGAGAATGTCCAGGAAGACAGGTGCTCGGTAAACTGCGCATACTCATCCATTACGTTAAACTCGACTTCAATTTCGATGCCTGATGAGTCTTTACCAGAAGCCAACAGAATATTCTCGAATAGCAGGGCTGTGGCATCTAATTCCTTGATAAAGTCTTGTGCCGCCTTATAGGATTTGTCTTTCCAGGCTAATACGGCCATGCGCTGCACCAGACCATCTGCCAATGGAGCGTATTGCTCTAAAAACTCCCGCATCACTTTAGGTGAGACATTGCGAGCCTTTGCTCTGGTAGTAAATGGCGCTTTATCGGCTAACAAATCGGTAAACAACACAGAAATTTGCGCGTATTCCTTTTTAATCTGATCGGCTTTAAAGCTGTTACAGTGCTGAATCGCGCGGTTGATGATATTTTTGTGATCCAGTGAAAAGGCATCACTGCCTTCCGGTTTAACCATCTCTGCGGTTGTTGCAAAGCAATTGGATTGATCAACCATTGCTAACTGGTTGCTCATAAACTGATTCAATTGCTCCAGACTGTTGGAGGGATCTTTGTTTTGCTGTTTGTTTAACTCTATTAAGGTGTTTTGCCACTTACCAAACAGCTCATAATTCACGTATTTGCCTTTTGTATTAAGCAGGAACACCACTAAAGGCTCTGCATACTCAAAAGCGATGTTGTTGGCCCGTTCCGCTTGTGCAGATAAGTAATCTTGTAATTGTCCATCACCGTTGATGCCGAACAGCACAGCATTGTATTGGTGGGCGCTCCACTTGGGCTTTTTAAGTGGTGTAAAAATGCGGTTGTCGCGATACAACTTATCCACACGCTCCAAAAGCTTAAAGGCGTGATCCTGACTGAGCTTTAATAACCAGGCGTGACTTTCTTCAAATTCCAGTTTTTGATATGCCAGTAACAACGCCAGAATTGAATCCATAGACTTTCTGAAGTTGCCTACGGCAGCGGAGAGGTAAGCTTCTTGCTGGCTGACAGGGCGCAACGATTCAGGTCTGAACTCTGCTACTTCTTCTACCTGTGCCTGCAATACGTGGCGATTCATAGCAAACTGCAGTTGTTTTAGTGCAATCCCTTGAGCGAAATATTTTTGGTTGTCTTTTACTTTTTTATTGGGTAGCCAGACACTTTGATATTCTGCATTAGCAAACTGTACATACTCTTCGTAAAGTTCAAGCGCCCGGTTGAGCTGTTCGGTAGACCAGAAAAAGTCCTCACCTGATTCGACATAATCGTTTGCGGCCACCACATCCATATAGCTCAGGGCATTGGTTTTTTCTACTGATGCAAACAGGTCTTCTGCACCCTGATTGAGTGCCATTGGGTAATCGGTTTTTGCATATATCTTCATATACAAACTTTGATTGTCGTTTTGCATCACCTGAGACACGGCGCTTTGGCAGTTTTCCAAAAATTGACCAGCCGCGCTTCTGTCTTGCCCGAAATTGTCACTGAGTGACAGCAAGGAATCATGCACCAACATACATTCGTTGGGGGAGGTGTGTGATGTAAGCCAGAAGTTTTTAAGATGCGTCAGCCACTGATTGTAGTTATTCAGGCTTTGGGCAAATTCCGGTATTTTGTTGTACCAACTAATTACAGTGGGCAGGCTTTGCAATTGTGCACTTAACTCAAAGAAATCTCTCGGTGCCGCAACTTCTTTGGCTATTACAGCTATTTCCTGGTGTGCCATAGCCATAATGCTGTTCCATTGCTCCGGGGTTTCCAGAGGTTTGATATCGCAAAAGGTATTGAAGCCGATATCGTTGTTGTTGCTGGAAATTGCTCTGATGTATAGGGAGGAATGCTCGTAAAAGCTATCGGGGAGTTTAGTTTCGTAAAGGTAGTCCACAATATCAGTGATCTTCCTTTCGGTATCCAGAGATGACTGATGATCATTGGAAATGAGGTCGCCCAGTTCATCATATCTGGCATAGCCAATTGAAAGCTCATTTAGCCAGTTGGAAAAATCTACAGAGGAACCCAGATTTTGGATGTTATTGAGTTTATCCTGAATTTTAGACTGCATTTTGCATTGAAAGGCGGGAAAAACCACTTCTCCAAACACATGGGAAGAGAAGTAATCCATAATGCGGTCATTAAAGGAGTTGTGCCAGGATAGCGGCATACTCAGATAATTAATTTCACTGGCATCCATAGAGCCAATGTGATCGAGCACTCGGTTTACATGGGTTAAACCGGTAACTTCTTCAATTTTAGGCTCGTTCTCTATTGCCCGCACCAGACCTGTGGTTTGCGCATTTAATGCCATGGTATCCATAACCAGCAAGGTGGTTAATGCACCAAAGGTAATAATGGAGGTATATTGGTAGGCCCTTAAACGACTGTTACTGGAGAGCAATTTATTCTGGGGAGGAAAGGCCAGGCGGTTTTCAGCAAATATTTTTTGCTCGAAGAGCTCCTGCAGGCAAATGAATTGTTTTTCCGTATCCCCGGAGTCAGCATTTCGCACCGTGTTTTGACCGGTAAAATATACACCGCGAAACATCAATGGCATTTGTAGGGCGGTACTGCCAAATAGCTCGTTACAGACCAGCGTTAAGGGCGACTCTATTGATTCAAGGCTGTTAGCTAATAGCAAGGCTTCCGTAGGCTTATTTTTATCCAGAGCCTTGTCATGACTAATAATCGACATTTGAGCACTACGGACCTGATAAGAAACCGTGGATATTGCTTCGGTTATCCAACTGCTTTGATAAGGCTGAGAATCATTGTAGGGATTTGCCCAGCCAAATTGTTGATTAATATAACGTTTAACCCGATCCTGCGACCAAAAAGCATCAAACCCCTGAAGTTGTTCGGCACCCGTAACCAGCAAGTATACTGGCAGAATAAATCCGACCTTTTGTTGGGTTTGCCACACAGATTGATAAATTTCAGAGGCCCAGTTTTCTAATTCCAGCTTATCCAGTTCGTGAAACTTGCTGATAGGTAAGGTGATGATGACCCCATCTAAAGGGCGCTCCGGACGAAACTGTTTTAACTCCGAAACAATCTGAGGTGTATTTTCGTGATGTACTACACAGCCCTGTTGAAAAAGGTACCAACTGTCGCTGTCATCTTTTTTTTGCAATAACCGCTGTTCTTTTTTGCCCAGCACAGATTCCAGTTCGCTCAGCATTTTTTGGTCAGGTTGGTTTTCACCACCGCTGATAAGCAAATAGGTAGGTAATTTATAGCGTTTTTCGTGACCACCACTGAGCAGCTGTACCGCGTTGACCAGACCACCAACCACGTTGACTTTCGGCTTGGCCACCTGACCTTCTTTGCGCTCTTCTACCGCATCGTCGGCTTTCTTTTTGAGGCGAAATAAATCGTCACGAGAAAAGCTAATGCGATTAAAGCCACGAGGTAAGAAAGGAATAACAATTTTAATTTGTTTACCACTGGCTAACACAATTAAAAATACGACAATAATTAACAGCACTAATAACCAGATGAGGTTGTAGTCCCCAAAGAACCCATCCAGCTTGCCAAACATGCGCTTTAATTCATTTAAATTCATGTTATTTAGTACTCATATTAATCACAGAGCTGAGTTCCTGACTGAGATCCATTGTCAGGACGCCCCAAATACCTGCGCCTAATGCCATATAAATGATAAAGGCGAATAGGGTAACTCTATGCCATTTTGATAATGGTGCGAGACGAGCTGCTTCGTCGTTATTTCGGTTGTGTAAATAGGGCTGATGAAAAAGGTGTTTATGCGACAAATCGACACTATTGAAGTCGGAGATTTCCACCAGCGAATTCATCAGATGTTCTAATCTGGCTGTGTTATTGATGAGTTTGCCGCGAAAGCCTTGCCAGAACACCGATAAGTAGATGTAAGCCAATTGTTTTAACTGCGGCGACAAGGTTTTACCGGTTGCATCGGACTCGATCAGTTCTTCCACTCTTTGCACTAATTTGTGACCAGCATTTCGGCTGGAGTAGAGCGTTTTTTCCAGCAACATACACAACCAATCTGTTTGGTGAGGCCAGGCCACCATGCGCAACAGCTGATCATCAATCAGGGCAACCAATGCGTATTGAGCCTGTACATAAATGATGTATTGGCCAGATGAGGCAATGGTTTTTATGCGTTGCTCCTGGTCTGAAAGAAATTCTGTCATTTCCCGATGCACATAGCGGGGAATGTCTTTTATTTCTTTTCCGCCGCGGTCCGAAAGGTTAGTGGCATCTTTGAAGTGAGACTCAACATCAACACGCAACTGATTCCAAAACGCAAGGCTTTCCTCGAAGGCCCTGAGTATCAGTTGATTTTGTTTAATTGATGTTGGAGACATGCTCATCTAAATTTCCATTAACCCGATTTTCTCGGAATGAACCAGTTGATCACTGTAGGCTGATGATCCGCTAAGGATTGATCAGAGCCACTGATCATCAATTTGTGTTTCGGCGCAATAAATTCGCGATCCACTTTAATTTCAATAAATATTTCTTCGTCACCAGCCAGTAACTTCAGGTTTTTAAATTCTTTAACGGGGGTGCGATCCGCCCCAAGGGTACGAGACAACAATAACAACTCCCAGTTGTTGTCCGTTGCAATCATGGCGTTTTCTATCCACTGCTTTAATTTGTCCGGGCTTGAGCCAGTTGCTTGTTTCAGTGATAAGTAGAAGATGCCATCTTCCGGTAACTGATCGATAGAAACCGAATATTCATGGTCCTCATTAAGCTCGAAAGGAATGCAGGTGAAATCCAGTCTGATGCTTTCTGTTATGTCCTTAATAAAACTAAACAGTGCTTTAAAGGTTCCATCGATATCATTGTGGCGATACTCGGAAAACGACGGAGGCAACAGGTCAGGGTGAATAATGGCCATGTTACCGGCCAGATTAACCAGTGCTAAATAGAGCTGTTGTGGATGCGTCATTTGGCTGTTAAGCAAGACTTCAACCCCAGGCAGACACGACGTCAGATAATGAATTCTTTGTTTCTGTACCGCACTGACAATGCTGTTTTGCCCCTGGGTGTCAGTAAAAAAGTTACGCAAACCCGTTGCTTTGGTTCTTAAGTCACCCAACAGCGCTTCTATGTCTTTACCAATTTTAACCTGGTAAGGGGCGTCTACTTTGGGGACGTATAGGACCGGTGGCGTATAGTTTAAGATCTGAAAACTACCGTCATAAGTTTTTTCCATTTTCAGAATAGGGAATGATCTGAAATTGGGGGATAATTGCGAATCCACCAGTAGCATCAGACGAGTTCTCAAACGCACCAGATCGATTTTGTTCTGGATATCGTTCTGGTCGATAACTTTGCCTTCGTTAACACTGTCGTAGCGTTTTAATTCACTGTCGACATCACTGGCACAACCATCGCTTAATGCCGGAATAGCAAGGTGCACAAAAAACGGTTTTTGAGGCTCGATTTCGGGAATTTCAGATAACTGAATTGACAGTTGCTTTTGACCTTCGGTTTCCATCGCTTGCTGCTGAGCAAGCGCGTGTTTGACCACAGTGCCATCAGGCATAACGGCATGTACTTTATTGACTATCAACTGGTCAAAGGTCACTGCGTCCTGGTCAATTTCCAGTTCGCAAACGCCCCAATAAAAAGGGTTGGTACGTTGCAACTGGTGGAACATGGCTTGTTCCAGATAGATATTGTTCTGTTGGAAGTGCTGAGGGGACAATAGCATGCCCTCAAACCACTGCACGGGATCCGGCATTATTGAGATGTTTTTCATTATTCTTGATCCTCTGGAGAGCCGCCAGGTGCCGCAGATACCATGGTCATTTGCACTTCGTCAAACACTAACCAGGGAGTAGCAACTTCTGTGAGGACTGCTTTGGCATTGGGATTATTTGGGTAGTAGGCGAATGCAAAAACGCCCTTTGCTAAGTCGCTTCTGTCGGAAAACTGGTTTAGTAACTCGCTGTAGCCTGGAACAATTTGTCTTTGAATGACATCCATATTAACGCCGTAGCTGGCCATATAGCCTTGTTTTTCCTTAAACCATTGCTCTGAAGATGTGCTGGTAAGTAGAGTGATCAGGTTTTCGTCATAAGCAAACACGATATCCACTGACACAGCATGCTTCATGGCTGTACCTGTGTTGACTTTGAGTCCAACGCTTTGCACTTCGTTGCCACTGTACCAGGGCATATACTCGTTAACCACCTGAACTGTTGAACAGGCGCTTAAAAGGGAGATTAGCAGAGATGCGAAAGCAAGCTTTTTCAAGTTAACACCATTACCTTCACCTGGCTTGGTGATAAATTTAACCCGGGAATATTGGACAGTAACCCGTTTTGGCCACTTAAGTCCAGCATTCGAGTACAGGGCATGCACTGGAAAAAGGTTTTAAAACTGCCAAGTAAGTTGCGCTTGGACCCGATAAATTGATTCGACACGACGCCACCCATAGGGGCTGATACTTCATTGCCACTACTTAGCGCTGTAGTGGTAGCTAAGTTATGCACTGGCATCGCGGTAATAAAATGGTTGTAGATAGTCGGAATCGCCAGTGTTGAAAAGGCAAAATTAGGCAGCGGGACAGGTACAGGCCCAACCGGTGTGATTATTTTACACACATCAGGAAATCCAAGGCTTAGAGCAAACATTTGAGTTTTACAAAACATGATTTACCCCATATTAATCCTGTCAGCATCCATCTTGATGTCTTTTTCCGCAGTGATAAGTTGTTGTGCAGCATGACTTTTTAACAATTTTTTTGCATGGAAATCAAGGTATTCTGACCTGTTTATTAGGTGTTTTGTGTGTTGCACCAGGGTACCTTGCACCAATTGGTAGAAAGAGCGTGCACATTCGCTCAATTTACCCAATGTTGCATTAAGGCTAATTTCCTTAATTGCATTCAGTTTTATGGAATCAGATGCATTTACGGTGAGTTGTTTGGTATTAACTTTAATCGCTGCGTTTTGAGGCAGTGATAGCTCTCTTTCTTGCGGGTTTTCGGCGCTTAAAACACTAATGATCCAGCCGTGATCTTGATTGTCTTTCCAATACAACACCAGGTCGCCAACACAAGGCGTGATCAGGCAACTCAGTGCGCGTTGTGTTTCAATATGACCATTGACTATGAAGTCTCCGGATTCTGAAACTGAACTTATTTTGCCCGCGAACATTGGACGCTCAAAAGTGCTTTCCAGCGTTATATCGTCTTTGATTTGTGTACCCATATCAGGCTACTGCCTCCGAAATTGCCTGCAACTTGTCCGTCTTCCTTATCATTTTTTTAATATTTTTCTTCCAAAGCGTATTATCTTCTTGCAATTTATGCCAGTTTGCAGCGGTAAAATCACAATTCTTCACAGTACTCTGTTCGATAATAGCGTGGGACCAGTCGCTCATGGTTAGGTTTAAGTCAATAAATTCACAAGAATGCCACTGTGATGACATCCACAGGCTCTTGTCTGCAGAACATTGCGCAAATTGACTTTGCGTTGCTGACACTTCACTAAAATTAGTT
Source organism: Planctobacterium sp. AWH2_060 (assembly GCF_056158425.1). Lineage (NCBI taxonomy): Bacteria > Pseudomonadati > Pseudomonadota > Gammaproteobacteria > Alteromonadales > Alteromonadaceae > Planctobacterium > Planctobacterium sp. AWH2_060. The sequence goes on from NZ_JBSWTG010000001.1 coordinate 692,808, forward strand.
TCAATTAGCTGACAGTCTGCGAAGTGCATCAGCTGAAATTTTGCCTTCAAAAACAGAGCTTGTTGTAAATTGCAGCGGTTAAATTGGCATTGATTGAACTGGCAGTTAATAAAATTATTTGTTTGCCATTGTGCATCATCAAATGTGCAGTTATTAAATTCGCTTTCATTAAAAGAGCATGATTGCCAGCTCAAGTTTTGCCAATGTTTATCTGCAAACTGACACTTCAGGAATAATCCACGCTGCACCTTACATTGCTCTATCGCCACCTTGGCAAAATCGGTTTCGTTTAAAACAAAGTTATTCATGTCAGAATTTGTAAATGTGACTTGATTACAAGCCACCTGCATAAAAGCGCTGTCCAGCCATTGTCCCTGACTAAAAGTAAACTCTTGTAATTGTCCCTGAGTTAATGCACAACGCTGTACGACACATTCAGTAAAGGAAATTTGCTGATTTTCACAGGCTGCCCAGGAAGACTCCAGGAACTGGCACTGCTTAAATTCTACCTGGTGTAATTTCGAAGCATGCCAGGTGCAAGTGGCAAACTGTGCCTGTTCAAAACGACAGTTTACAAACTGACAATTTACAAAGGTGCATTGCTGGAATAGGGTTTCACTGAAAACCTGATTTTCGAAGTTAACCTCCTGAAAAGTCGCCATAGGTAACTCCAGCCCGGTAAAGTCGACACCGTTAACTTCCTCTTGAGTGATTAGGCGGTTCAAACGCGCCAGTTTAAGCAGCTTTTCTGTCGGCATTGCGCCACCTCTTAAGTGTCAAAGGGTCAATGTTTTCAGCGGCTTTGAAATTACTGTCAAATACCAGAGCCGTGAGGGCATCTGCCCGGTAAAAATTGGCGTCTTTAAGCTGGCATTTTTCTAACAGCGTCGTTCTTAATAATGCGGTATAAAAATTAGCGGCGGTCAGGTTACACTCCACAAATCGGGACTCAGACAAGATGGACTGAATAAACTGCGCTTTTTTAAAGTTGCCCTGATGAAAATCAGAATCTCCAAGATCACATTGATTAAAAGCAATGTCAGGGGCATGCCAGTATCGTCCATCAATGCGCCGGAAGCCAGATTGTGTGGCGTGGGCTGCTGCAAAACAGCTACCGGCTAGTTTGCCGTCACCGCTAAACTGGCATTTTTCTAAAGATGCTTCAGAAAAGTTGGCTACGCTAAAGTCGCAATCCAAAAATGCACAGCGCAGTAGTTTTACCTGACAAAATTGATTTAACTGAAAATCCGTGTTCATGGCGACGAACATTTCAGCTTCAATTTGTGAAAAATCGCAATCCCGACAGTGACTATTTGCGATACTGACTTTAGTAAACTGGGCGGCCCTGAAGCAACTGCGTTTCAGGTGCGATTCAAAAACAACACTCAGGCGCATATCTGCACCGATAAAGTGAGAATTTTCCAGATTCACTTTCATCAGTAGGGCATTGCTGAGATTGGCAGAATTAAAAATTGGGGCTATGCCTACTGTGCTACTGAGATTGGCTTCATGCAAATTGGCGTTGCTAAAATTTGTATGGCTAATTTTGCAGCCCAAAAGCGCGGTTTTGTTTAGATTAGCTGCGCTGAGATTGGTGCTTTCCAGATTGCAATTTTCCAGGTTAGCCTGACTTAAATCGAATCCTTGTAAATCCAGCTGGGAAAGGTCGGCTCCTGACCAGTTTCTCGCTGCAAGAGATTCGCCATTGTTCAGGGCTTGGATAAATATCGCGCGTTTTTCCTGAGCGTATTCATCTTCCGGCCAATCAGATATGGGCGTCATGCTGTATTGCTGGGCTTTAAATTGTTGCTCTTCCAGCATCTTCAGTTGCTCTTCATCCAGATCCAGGCTTTTGTCTTTAGACAAAGCCTGCATATCCTCTATTTTGTCTGAAAGATTTCCTTTGCCATCAATGGCTTTAAGCTGTTCCGCATCCATTTTTTTTAATTGTTGTTCACGTAATTTTTCCGCTTCTGCCAGTTGTGCTTCCATTTCCTGTTGTTGCTTTTCGGCTGCCTTCTTTTGTTCCTGAAACTCTTTGAATAACGGAGCGGAACTGAAAGAGCCGCGCTTAATCGCAGCTTTTGGGATCAGCACTTTGGGCTTCTCAAGTTCGGGGGCCTCAAAGCCGGGCGGTAATATGCCGCCATTGGCTTCCCTAGCTTCTTCCATGAATTGCGCCTGTTGCTCTTGTTGTAATGCTTCGGCTTCCGCCAGTTCCTCTTCCAGCTCATTTTGTTCCGCAGCTAACTGCTCGACCGTTTTAATTGGCGATAGCGGTGCTTCATCGGAAATGGCTTCCAGCGCAGTTTCTGGGTCTAGTCTCAAAGCGAGAGCTTGTTGATAGTGTTCAACCGTTCTGGGATTGTCTTGTAATGCCTCAAAGGCTATCAGGTTGGCTTCAATATCTCTGGCGTCTAGTTGCTGAACTTCAATCTGACCATGCCAAATAAGTGCGCCGACATTGATATCAGGAAACAACCAAACAGTGTCGAGATGCAGCTGCACTTCCTTAAAATTGTTTTCCCGGTCGTTTGTTTGAATAAAACTTCTGGGATAAACCCCAGGTAATTCCCCTTCAAAAATAGGCTGATTTTGCACAAGATTCGCCAGGGTATAGGTTTCATCACCGCGCAGATAAGTATCAAGTTGTTGATCTTTCCGCGCTGCCTGGAATAACCGAAAGTCAGTATCGGGTGCCAGATTTGGAAAATGATTTTCCAGCCAGTCTTTGGTTTTATAGTTACCGTTGTACTGACTGCGCTGCGAATGATTGATCGTCAGGCTGCCAAATCCAGCCGGTGGGTATTGCTTGCCTGGGCGTTTAACGCTGTAATCATCTTCTTCGATGTTTGGCGCTGGGATGATTTTATCTTGTGCTGTAAAACCAGTGCCAAACGGATTATCCTGGTATCCTTCGCCGCCGTAGGCATTTTGTTCGTTGATAAATACCGATTCCCATAGCGCCGGTTTACTCAATTTGTAACCCAGCAGCCCCTTATGCCAATGACGATCACCGTGTATTTTTAGGCGCTTTTGTTTATCTCCGAATTTAATGCCAACTGAAATGGCTTTGGCGCTTTCCGGGTTCGGGTTCCAGGCACTGCCTGCCAATAAAAACTCCGCTGTAGGCTTGGGCATCACCATATCTAATATTTGTGTGCCCAACTGTTCCTGTACCAAAGGCCATTGTAGGTTTTCTGTGTAAATACCGTAGGGATTGTGCGGGTCGTCTTCGCCAGGCTGGGTACCTAATTCAAAAAATATCACCGGGGCTGAGACAAAATAATGCCGAAACTTAAAGGTATAAGCTTTGTGTAGTAATCCGACTTTCTGTGGTTTGATGACTTTCATCGTCTTATAACACCAGCTTTGCCGAACTGAGAATTTCTAAAATAGCGCCTTCGATCGACAAGGTAGAGCGGTTATCTATGCTCAGCGTGGCCCCGCCACCGGTAATGTTGAGGTCAGTTGAACTGCCGGTGAGGTTTAATGACGAGCTTTCTCCCGTAAGGTTTAAAGAAGCACTACTACCCGTTAAATTCAGGCTACTACTGGACCCGGTTAGATTAAGGCTGCTGCTTGAACCGGTGAGCCCCAGGCTGCTTGTTGAGCCCGTTAAGGATAAGCTGCTGCTGCTACCCGTCAGAGATAAATTTGAGCTGGCACCGGTCAGGGAAAGGTTGTCAGACACACCGGTTAAAGACAAACCACTTTGCACGCTGGTTAAGTTTAAGCTGGAGGATATGCTTGTCAGGTTCAATGAGGAAGACATTGTTACTATGCCAACGCTGTTTGACATGTCTGTAACAGATACGTTGTTTGACATGGTGGTGATGCCAATTCCGTTTGCCATGTCAGTCATGGAAATGCTGTTACTCATGCTGGTTGTGCTCATACTGTTACTTGTGCCAACCGTACTGGTGCTGTTTGAAGTTCCAACGGAACTCACACTGTTGGACGTACCCACAGTACTTTTACTGGTTGATGTGCCAACTGTACTGGTACTGTCGCTGGTATCAACAGTTGAAATACTGACCGAGCCACCAGTTTGAGTCGACTCACTATAACTACCACCTGTTTGCGTAGAGTAGCTTTCTTGTTTTCCTATGTGCAGGTTTTTGCTGTAAGTATCTCCATAAATTGAAGAGTCACTATAATTTACATAGGACATCATATCGCCAGGGTTATCTGAAGCATCTGGACCATTACCCATTCTTGAAATCGAATGGCTGCGTTCAGTAACGGAGAAGCCGTAAGAGCTGCTTTCTGAATAGTTGACGCTGTTGTAATTGCCACTTTTACGGTGTTTTTCCACTATTGTTCGGGCTTTATTCAGCGGAGTAGTGATATTGGCGCCAAAGCTGATGCTGGTGTTATCGCCGTAACTGGTGCTGTAGTTATTGCCGACATTGGTAGAGCAGGTGTAATCCTCGGGCATGATGACTTTATTGCCCTTGTTTTGCATAATCTGGGTGACTTCCGGGATCTCATTGTTGTCCTGAGAACGAGATACTGTAACCCAGGCCCCGGTTTCCGGAATGGTTTGCATATGTTCGGCAAGCTTTACCCAGTGAATGGAGTCCGGATCATCCACAAAAGTGACGTAAATGCCGCGACAGTTAAACTTTTGTTGACCATTATCGTCAAACTGAAAGTCTTTTTTATCGTAGGCAAAGCCGTCTTTTTCCAGGTACTTTGCAGAGCTACCCTCGTAGTCAGTTTGACCTGAGTTGTCTACAACCAGCGCTAAGATACTGCCCTGGTTTTCCTGTGGCGGCGAAAAAGCGTTTGCCAGGCCATTGGCATCCATGGCCTGAAAAGAGTTTGAATAGTCTCCGGCGGCGCTGCCTTGATGCTGTACCTGAGTAACCACGAACTCAAGACCATCCAGAGTAGGGCAGATCGGCATCGAACCGTCGTCATCGTACTTTTCTTTGACCACGAATTTATGTCCGGCTTTTAATTCCGGGCAAGAAGATGAGCCTGAAAAATCAAAACGCGATGCCACCAGACGGTTCATGTGGTTGTCGGTGACCGTATTGATTTCTTTTTCAGATGCGCCGTATTGCACCATGTTGAGAAACTCCATATTGAGCTTCTCTTTTTTATTGGTTTTATTAATGAACACCGGCGTGGCCATAGCGGTGTTTTGTGATTCCCAGGTCGCTTCTTTTTGTGCCAGAACCGTGGTGATCCCAGAGGTAGTCAGGTTTTGCTTGTAAGTAAACTGAGTGATGTAATCGTCTCGTTCCAGGCTTTGCTGATGGGTGTAACTTAGATACAGCTCTTTCAGATCATGGGTTTCTTCAACATTGCCTTCACTATTCACCTTACGAGCATAGATACCTGTGTAGTAGGGCTGATCAGTGATGATCATTTTGTGATGTTTATCATCGTGCTCAAAGTAGTAAAACAAACTGACCTTCTGCATTAGTCGGTTCAGAAAATCCAGATCTGTTTCACCTGCCTGAAGCCAATCCTGTTTGCGATAGCCAGCCAGCCCACGCACTACTCTGGAAGGCTTCTTCTCTAATTCATCTTTGTTAAAGTCAATGCTGTTTTCGCTCAATATCTCAATAATGACCTCCAGAATGGTTTTTTGAGAGAATAAGCGGTAGTTATTTTGTAATGACAATTTGAAAAGCGCTGGTTTTAGCGTCGCTGAGTAGACCCCGCGTTCCGCCATGGAAAAATTGGTAATAATACCGTTGAAGTACACCACCGGACGTGCCTCGGGATATTCACCTTCGAATACATCCTTTTCGGTTTCCGGCGCGCCTAAGCGGATACAGGCCTTAGCGCCGAGAATTTTCTGGAAATCCAGAGTTTGTGAGGTGATCCCACCTTCGCTCAATAAGGTACCATACTTACCCGCTAATTCTTTTCCCCAGGGTTTATTGATACCTGAAGAAAAATAGGTATTGGCTCTCAGGTTGAGGTTGAGATCAAACATCTGAGATAACGATTCTTGTCCTGAGAAGTTCTGCAAACGCAAGGTCTGATCATCAATGATGGTGCCGTCATCAAGTTCGATGTAAAAATCCAGGCTACAACGGGGAGAAGGAGGCGTGTCTGAACGACTGGTGCCTGGGTAATCAGTGTAACCTACCTTTTCCGCTATTTGCGTGGTATTGGTGCCTGTGTTGTACCTCATGCCACTTCACCCCAAAATTGATTTTTCAGCGTTGGTGTTACAGTGAATTTAGGTAAGTTAAGGGTTTTCCCTGTGCCGTGATCGGACTTCAACCAGCTGGATTGCCCAAGGAACATAGATGATTTACTACTTAGCTGCGAGTTAGGTAAATATTCCCAGTCCAGTTGTAGCCGTACATCGATTTCGTAACGCCCGTCAGTAAGGTAGGCCAGCATAGATTTAAGTACTTCGTGCAGGTTGCCACGGGGCATCAACTGACGACATTGATCGATGTTTTTTAATCTCAGCAATAAATCAATTTTGGCCTGGTTATCCCAGTGTTTTTTGCCTAACCCAACGCCAGAGCCCAATACTGCCTTGTCGCTGCCTAATCGAGTCTGCCACTCTTCCGGTAGTTTGCGCCAGCCACCCTTACAGGGATCGATTTCCACTTTGCAATCGAACATACATTCGATAATTTGCTTTAACGAAGAGTAGTTTTGTCTGTTTCCGATTAATAGCGCAGAAAAGGTCAGCAGCTTTTCCTGAGTGATCGGCAACCGTTGAAACAAATCAAAAGTTGCCAGCCCGGTTAAAGACTCCAAAATATTAAACAGTTCGCTATTAATGCTGATATCGTTGAACAGCATTGGGTCCAGGCGTTTTTTGGTGTCGTACAGAAGATGTAAAAGGCGATTGTTAAACAGATCTAAAAAGGCTTCCGGACCCCGATTGCCTTTGGATTTTTGCTCTAAAAGTAGATCATTGTAAACGTCAGGCAGAGGACCTTGCTGTCCTGTCAGCGCGTAGCCGTTGACCTTGACTTCGGTTACTTTGTGATCTGAATACAAGTTGGCGATGAAGTTAGGCATGAACGCCTGCTCATTGACCGCTTTATAGCGGATTTGTGGGATCCCTTCTTCTTCCCGCACTACACACTCAAGCACGCGAATGGCTTGATAAAAGTTAAACTCTTCTGCCTGACCTTGTAATAGATCTAGGCTAGATATTTGTGACCGCTCAGGGGTTTCCACTGATACACCTTCTTATTACCGACCATCAGTTCCAGCCGGACAAATGAGTTGATATGGGCGAACAGCGCCAGGAATTGATTTAATACAGAGCCGAATAAGATCATGCTGCTGCCTTCAAACTTTCTTCCGTACAATGTGAGTTTAAAATTGACTCCGTGGTAATAGCCGCGCCAACCACTTTTTTGCACCGGAAACATATCGTTTTCTGCAGTGAAGTTTTCAATACTCTCTATTTGACGCTGTGCAACGTTATTATCTTTGCCGGCATACATGCTCAAAATCGATGTGAGTGAATCTTGAGCCAGCTTAGGGTCGGTCAATGATACATAATACAAAGACAGATGGGATAGTACTTTCCACATGTGTTCCGAATTGGCTTTTTGAGAGCGGTACCGGGTAGGGCGAGTCAGCAAGCGAGCCGTTTTTATTGGTGAAGAGCCAATAACGGTAAATTCCTGACCGATGTTAAACAACTCACTCCAGGTACGGTTGCAGCAAAGGGTTTCTGCATACAGGGTCTCACCAATGGGAATGTCTCGTACAAACGCCTCACTAAACACGGAAAGCCAGGTTTCGGTGCCCGGTGTTTTGGTTTTATGGCTGGCTTCGGTTTGTGCCATCCAGCGAAAATCCGAATCTTTATGATCGCTTTTCACAATAGAGAAATAGGGCTGCAGCTCCTTAGACTCACCGCGCCGGTTCATCGAAAAGACTTTGTCTACCCGATATATCTCCTGGCAGTCATAGTTTTCCCGGCTGGGGAATAACTTGTAACGATAGTCTTTGTGAGTCAGAGGCAATGGCTCAGTGGTTTTCTTGAACAGATTCACCACTGGAATACAGTTTAGCTTGAGACTGTTTCTGGAAAGCGTAATGTTTTTTGGTATTGGCTCATCAAACACTAACATCAGGCGCAGTGACTGATTAAACTGGACGCGCTCCATGCCATTGATTTCAAAAAACAGAAACTTTTCCGGGAAGTGAAAGTAGTCGAATAGCAACGAATAACCCAGGTCCTGTTGATTAGTGCAGGGCATGGTGCGTTCATCGTCTTCGTATCCACAGAATTTGAGATTCTCCTTGCTCAGGTTTGCCACCCGTTCACCATTAGCGTCGTAAACAACGGCTCCGACAAAGCCTTTCGCAAGGAGATTGTAAAACTGATATTTCGCGGTATCGTCCAGATTAATAAAAAAGCGCAGCGGGCTTTTCATCAGCAGTCCATCGGCGGCTGCTTCCGGGGATGAAACCAGGTTAATGTCTATAATCGACTGCCCGGTTTTGAAATGGTTGCGCACATAATCTTGCTGATTGATGGGAAACTTAGCGATGGAATTGACTTTTAGCGGCCACAGATTAACCAGGTGACAAGAGGAAAAGCGGCATTGATTCAGACGCGCAGTGGCTTCGGTTTTACCAGTTACGTTAATGGGTTCGAATTGGCGCTGCCCGTTAAACTGGTAGCCATTGTCAAAATCTGCTGAAAACCCGTCGACGTCACACTCCATTATAGCCATGGAAGGGATAGAAGATACCAGTTGCGGGTAGAGTTGTTGCAGTAAAATCGCTGGTAACTGCTTAGTCTCTGCTTCCATATTCTGGCGCAGACGGCTGGTCATCCAGGCAAAAGATTGCAGCAAAAGTTCGATGTGTGGATCCCGGGATTTACCCTGGTTCAGGGCTAATTCGTCGGCGATCGCTGGATAGTCACGAGCAAATTCCAGTGCGTCACTGCGCAATTCGGCGAGTTCAGATTTAAAGTAATCTGTTAACTGGTCCCTTGAGTGACTCATTACTTAACTCCGGTGACGCTCAGGGTATGACTAAAATCTTCTCTTACATCTGCTACTTTAATTTGACCTGATACCGCTATTCTTTTTGGGCTTAACGGATTTTTGTTGCCCGTAAGGCTAACTTTGGGATTGATAATACGTGGTTCATAATTTTTAACCATTTCAAGTACTTGCTCCATTAATAGGGTGCTGTCTTGATTATTGGCTGCATAGTCTACCGGATTATCAATGCCAAAGTTAAGTATCGATTTCTCCCCTTTGTGGCCTTTTTGGATGCCATCAAACCAGGAGCGACCCGATACTAAACGTTGGAGCTCCTCTCTGATCGACTCCCGCAAGATTCTCATTTTGCCAAAGGTGTCCTCTGGCATTTTGAGATCTGGCTGACAAAGTCGATCAAAGAGAAAGCGACGCATTACATTGGTCCTCTGTTACGCGCCACGCTCCAGCTGTATACGAAGCTACCGGTGATCTGAGCCTGACTATCTTGATGCGAAGTAGTCCACTCGATATCGGTAAAGTTAAGCGTGATTTGCTCAGTTGCCATGTCATTTGGATGTGACTGGGCTTCTACAGAGCTAATCATGCAGTTATACAGTTTCACGGTCATGATGTTACCGATGATAGAGTTACCGTCACCATCCATATTTGCGTTGCGGCAAAGGAAGATTTGAGTAGGCTCTGAACCATCATCAATCGGTGCTGCGGATAAGCAGTGTTTGTATAAAAGCGGAGACGTTTTATCCAGATACTTAACCGCAGTAATATCATTTAAGTTAGGCCGACCAGAGGTACGCGCTGCGTTACTCACATCGGTTGTCATCTGCTGTTTCATGCCAAAATGCATGGAAACCAGCTCGATACAACCCGACAGATCATCTCCTGCGTCTACTAGTTCACCATCAATTAAGCTGGCACCAGCAAGGTCTTCCAAACCCGGTTTCAATAATACTAAATCCATAACGATTTCCTCTTAACTAGTTATCAGGAAGGAAGATCTGCCACCAGTCGAATCGACGTGGAAAGTTCTTCTAACTGAAAATGGGGTTTCAGGAACACTGTGGCTCTGTAAGCGCCAGGCTTTCCTGGTACATCTGTTACATCAATACGTGCTTCACGCAGTGGATACTTAGCCTTAATGTGTTGTGGCGGCGTATCATCCAGAAGTACATATTGTGCGATCCAGGTATTCAGATAGTTTTCGACGTTTTGACGCGTCATAAAGCTACCGATCTTTTCACGCATGATGACTTTGATGTAGTGAGCAAATCGAGATGCAGACATTACGTATGGCAGCATGGATGAGATGCGCGCATTCGCGGTTGCTGAATCAGTCAGGTACATTTTCGGTTTGTTGGTACTTTGACCACCAAAGAATGCGGCCTTATTGGTGCCTTTACAGTGACAAATTGCCATGAAACCAAGGTCGTTTAGCTCTTTTTCACGACGGTCTGTAATAGCGACCTGAGTCGGGCAGTTAAGCTCAATATCACCGCTTTCGGTTTCGAATGTGTAAGCTGGCAGACCTTCTACCAAACCGCCACCTTCTACACCGCGGATAGCCGCTGTCCAACCGTGTAACGAGAAGGCATTAGTAATACGCTGGCCTAGGATATATGCAGGGTTACTCCACAGGATCTTACGAGCATCTACTTGCTTTAACGTTCTTTCTTTGCTGTTACCTTCTTCATCGGTGTCAACCAGAGTCACAGCCACATCTTCATCGAAGTAAATGCCTTCAACCGGGTTGTTTTCGTGATGGTAAGGTAAACGCATCATTACTTTTGGTAATGTCAGCGTTACATAGCGCGAATCTTCACTTTCGCGGAATGAACGCCATTGGATTAACTCCGCACTTTCAAACAGCTTGCTTAAGTCGCGAGGTTTGTAAAGGTTGGAGAAATCATCCATATCGAATAACTTCGCATAGGCTGAAGCAATGAATGGAGCGTGAGCTGCTGCGGCAACTCCTGAAATCATTTCCAGGAATTTAAGGTCACGAGCAGTACGACCGAATTCAAAGTCACCTAACAGGACACTGTAGGGTTCGCCACCGAAAGTACCGTACTCTTCTTCATAGATGATTTTGAATAATGCACTTTGGTCAAACTCAACCGCTTTATCCAGGTCTTTGAACAGATCCTCATAAGATACATTCAATAAACGGATTTTCAGCTTATTGTTGGTTTCTGTGTTCATTACCAGGAAGTGTAAACCTCTCCAACTGCCTTCCAGTGTTTGGAAGTCATCATGGTGAATGATGAGATTCAGTTGCTTACTGATAGTGACGTCTTTTTCAGCAATACGATGGGTTAACATACCACCATGGTTGTAATCCGGATTATCACCTTTAGGGATCAAATCGTCTTTAACCATGATTTGCTCAACGTATTCGGCAATCAGCTCAATGGCATAAGGCTTTTGTGAATCTTCCAGAATCATCTGGCCTTCACTCAGCATTCTGGCAATGGCCTTACCGTCTTCCAGCTCTGCAGCGTATGCTTCCAGGATTGCGGCTTCATAAGCAGCCTGGTCCATCTTGCGTGCTGCGCGCTCTGTGCGGGCTGCCTCGACGGCGTCTTTTGCTCCGGCAACCGCTGCTTTGATAGCGTCGCCTTGTTCTGAGTCAGATAATAACTCAGACAATATGCCGTTAAGACCGTCATTACCATCTAACTTGGCCATGAAGTCACGTAAGCGACTGCGCTCAAGGTAGATTGCATTTAATTTAGGGACTCGCTGAACAACCACAACAGGATCAAAGTCGTCGATGTGCATAAATGGCACGTTGACAGACAATTCGCCTGATTCGTCAGGAAGTGTGTTGGGTACACTGAATTTGACACGAGGTTCAATTGATTCAAGTACCTTGTTGAAGTTATCGCGATCAATCTGAACCATTTTACGGTCCCGTAAAGGGGGTAAAACTTTATCAGATTTAGCAGAAAGAGGAGCTATAACACCCACGATAAATGGGATCTCCTTTTTCTCCAACGCGCCGCCCGTTTCTACGTCATAGGTAATTTGTACCCGAGGTGGGCGAACCCTGCTTAGTTTATGTTGTATGCTATTCGACATTCGACTAGCCTCCGTTGATAAAAATTAAGCGTTAATTCGTAGCTACTTAATGTAGTGCCTCTCGAACATAGATAACGCGCCCTCCATATACTCTTTTATGCAGTTCTCCTTCGACAACTAACATTTCAAGAGCTTCCATAACCAGATCCCTGGCGTTGTTCATGCTTTGTTTGGTAATCCACCAACTCGCAATGCCTTCAACAGTATCTCCAGCATGCGGATTGCCACGGAAGTATTCCCTGATGTCCTTGGCAATGCTTTCTACTTTGACCGGTTGTGATGCCATATCTCTCATCCACTTATTTCGTTAAATTAGGACTTGTCCGCTAAAATTAAGCGCATTAACCGTGCCAACTTTTTTGTTTGCGTAACCTATTGAAAAATATAGGGTTTTAAAATGTGCATTTTTTCTATGTAGGGGTTATTTGCCCTGGTAAAAATTAACCAATTCACCTACAGCTAAGGTGTTTTAGGGCGTGCGCTTGTTTTAGGGTTAAACAGACCTACGGGGCACATTGGCCCTATACATAAAATCAGGGATTTGGTGGTTTTTTGCTCGGTTACGCGTAGTTGTGTTGCGGGAGAGTTATATAGGGCTTGGGGTTAAAAGATGATTTGGTAGCAAATGTTTAAGTCTTGGTGGATGCAGCGGTAAGGCTTAAACGCCATATATCTTGGGATGTGTGTCCGAAAGATGTTTGAGTTATGCGTTAGATTTCAAACAAGCTGTTGCAAATATAAAGCCTCGCTCGCTCACCAGAACAGCATAGGTACCAGAGGCTATCAGCACTAGCTGAAGACGCTTAATCGGGAAACTATAAATAGAGCTGCTGCCCTTTGCGGTACAACTTTGTACAGGAAAGGTCAGCACGCTCTAGAGGACGAACATACAAAAAAGGCGCATACAGTGAGTTATGCGCCTTTTTAGAGATAGTGGATGCATCAAGTTGAGAACTGGGTTCTCTCAAGTCCGTGCTTTTCCATTAGGCGACAGAAGGAGCGGCGCTCTTTTTTGGCAATACGAGCTGCTTTGGAAATGTTGCCTTCTGTTTTTACCAGAATGCGAGTGAGGTAGTCTCGTTCAAATTGAACGATTAGTTCTTCCTTTGCTGCCTGGAACCCATCAAATGCCTCAATGTCGCCGTTGATGCGGTTTATAACCTCGTTATCGCTGGTATTAGAGCCGGTTAATAGACTGGTATCCGAAATAATAAAGCCTTCAGTCAGATACCAAGCTCGTTTAATGAAGTTCTCTAATTCCCGAACGTTACCATCCCAGTTCCATGCTTGCATTGCGGTGATCATATTGGCCGACAATACTTTCACCTGACTATTGCTTTGTAAACTCAGGGTGGACAGAAAGTGTTGCGCCAGGATCTGAATATCTTCGCCACGCTTTTTTAACGGTGGCAGAGGGATTTGTAGAACGTCCAGACGATACATTAAATCTTCCCGGAAATCCCTGGACTTTATCAGTTCCTTCATGTCTTTGTTAGACGCTGCAACGATCCGCACATCAACCGTTTTGACATCACTACCACCCACAGGGCGCACTTCGCTATCCTGTAAAAACCTCAGTAATGCTACCTGAGCTTTGGGAGACAGGCTGTCTACTTCGTCCAGAAATACAGTGCCGCGATTAGCTACTTCCAGTAAACCGGTTTTGGCTTTTTGAGCGCCCGTAAACGCGCCTTTTTCATGGCCAAACAATTCACTGAGTATCAAATCATCGGTAAAGGCACCGCAGTTGATAGGGACAAAAGCTTCATTGGCTCTGTCACTCATATAATGAACGGCTCTGGCTGTGAGTTCTTTACCGGTACCCGTTTGACCTTTGATAAAAACGTTGGTGTTGGCACAGGACACTTTTTTGATTAAGCGAACTGCTTTTAAAAAGCTGGGCGAGCGTCCGTAAAAGTTCAAACGCAAAAAGGTATCGTCTAATTCTTTGGGGTAAAAGTGCTGACGTTGCAAAATACGCTGTTCAGCGTATTTCAGATTATCTATCAACTGTCCACCACCAGCTTGCCAGAATATGCTGTTATCACTGAGATAAGGCGGCAATATCTGCGGTTTCTGATCTGTGATCAGAAACAGGATCTGTTCATTGGTGCCATGATATTTTCGAATATCAAGAGATTTAATCGCTTCCCATTCGTTCACCAGTACCAGCCATACAATGGGGTATGAAGTGTCGACTTCATCATGACTGATGGTTTCAAATGCACGGGTGATTATTTGCCCCGACCCCAAAAGTTCAGCCACGGCGTAACTGGTGTATTCGTCTGTAAACGAAACTAATCTTATTTGTGTGTCCCTGAGTATCATAACGACGCTAATAGTTATGTTTAGACCATTATAAGTAGATGATTATGTTACCGTTTGCAACATTGAAGGGGTAAAAATTCACCAAAATTCATAAATATTGCAAAATGTTTGTAAATGTGAGGTAAATAAATCTACATTGGTTAAAAAATGTTCTGTGAAATATTTTTGTATTAAAAACATTAAGTTAATGAGTTAACTTGAGCTTTTGTTTAATAATTTTCGATAGATTTCGAGCACTTTTTCCGGTTCAGCGCGAATCGTGTAGTCTTCCTCTATGAATCGAAAATGAATAACGTAATTTTTGTCGATCACAAAGGTGGCAGGCACTGGTAAACGAAACATTGGCTCTCTATTGCGCTGTTCCAGATCGATTTCCCAGCGATTCAATAACTGTTTCATGTCTTCATCCAGCTCCCAAATTAAACCCAGCGCCTGAGCAAAACTCTGACCTTCATCGATCAAAATCGGGAACTTCAAATTATTGTCCTGTTTGGCCTGAATTGCATATTTAGGAATCTCGGGTGTGATAGCAACAAGGTTTATCGGGTAATCTACGCTAGCGCACCACTTTTGCCATGCCTGCATTTCTAAAATACAGTAGGGACACCATCCACCTCGTATCAGGGTAATGATCAGGGGCCCATTACTGAGTAGTTCATCGCTATCCAATGGAACTTCATCGATTGTTTTTAAGGTAAATTTTGGCAGTTTGCTACCCAAAGGTAAGCAGGATGCACAGACTGAGTGAGATTGGTAAAGTGACAGGCTACGATTAATGGTTTCCAAAATTTCAGCCGGGGTAGAGGCGTCAAAGGAACTTTTGTATTGCTTTAGAGATTCTGCTAAATCTGCCATGGCTTAAAACTCTGGTGGGCTATATTAAAGTTATAGCTCACAAGAAAGTTTTGTGCCTGAAAAAGCGCGTTTAGACTTTAATTACTGGTTTTCTTTCTGATTTCACTAAGCTCTTTAAGCAGCTCGTTTTCCCTGATGCGCAACGCACCAAGTTCAAAAGTAATCTCTTCTGAGCGGCTTCCGAAACGACCATAGTCGCTTTTTGTCACTTGATCTGACAATTCTATTGTTGGCTCTTTGCTTAACTCGATAGGGGGTTGTGAAGGAGACTCTACTTCGTCAAATAGCAGTTTTGATTTACTTTTGGCCTGAGAATCCAGCATTTGTAATTTTTCGCCAAACCTGTCAAGTGCAGGTCTGTTAACGTTTAACCCAAGCTCTACGCATTCCTTATGGGTAGCTTCGTAGTTACCATAATCATACTTGCGTATGATCTTTTTAACCATTTCCACTTTTTCGACTTGAAGCTTTTTATTAAACATCGGTATTTACTTCATCAAAATATTACACAGAACTCAGCCAAACTAGCTTAAATCATAATTGTTAAAAAAATATTAACAATCTAAACTAAAATAATAAGTTAAAAAAACAGCAGTTGAAAGAGAAAATGTACAAAATATAGCTAAATTCCCTCATTTTTTGTGAGTTATCCTGTACAAAACCGCTGTTTTTCCATGAGTTAGTTAAAAAAGTGGTTGGTTGCATTTTGCTCAATAAAGCTTGAAATCCATCCATACTAAACGGTGGTCCGAGCTGGATGGGCCTCTTTCATCCTCCGTCACCAGAGTAGACTGTTGACTTCCCGCTGCAGGCCAGTACACCCCGGAATTTACTGGCGTTACCCCAAAAGCGGATGGGATGACATAATCGGCGCGCATTTTCCACGAAGCGGTATGGTATTGTTGCCATTGTGAACCTTGAGATTCAATTAATGTACCGCTTCTTTTAGGTATTAGTGATGCATTGGACATCTCAGAAAAGCCTTCAGCAACCCGATTGTCGTGTAGAAGCGCGGTAATGGCCCTTTCACCGTTGATTTCTGTGGTATCTCCTTCCACTGTGGAGGCATTCAAATCTCCTAAAATAAAGAACCTTTGGTTGGCAGCGAGACCCGTTACCTTTTGATTATTATCGTTGTATAACCAATCCAGATTGCCGCCGATGTAATGTTGCCAGAGTTTGATTTCATCGTGATTTCTGCGACCGTTTCTGTCTTCTTCGCCATCAAACACCGGAGGGGTAGGGTGTGAAATCAGAGCGTGTACCCTTTTACCATCAATTTGAATCGGGACATCGGCGTGAGTTTTCGAGGATAATCTGAATTTCTCAAGTCCGGTTGCCGAATACCAGGGATTTCCATTGATTGCAGGGAGTGCGGCCGATGGAAAGTCCTTCCAAAGGAATTCTTGAAAGCTATGAATCTCTGAGTGAATGATAGGATATTTTGACAACAGCGCCATGCAATATTGACCGTCATAGTGGCCAAAGCCATATTTATCTTGTGTGCCTTTAACACCTCTGAAGCTGATACCGGCCTCTACCCCGGTATTGCAATTTGGCTGATAAATGTATGGATATTCTTGAATGGTTTGGGAAGTCTGACTGCGTTGTAAATATAATTCCATATAGAGCTTAAGCGCTTTTCCTGCATCATTCCCATCTATTTCATTGAGCAAAATAATATCTGGGGCTACTCGCTGAATTATTTCAGCTGACTTTAGCGCTGGCTGATAATCGCCACTTTGTAGCCGCTCAGCTAACTCTCCTTGCTTTTTGGCCTGATCAAGACCGATATTAAAAGTGGCGATTCGGTATGTATTTTTTGATGTGGACGGTTTTAACATGGTTGTACTCACACAAGCACTCAACGCGAAAGCAACCAGAAAGTTGCCAATAATAAATAAAGGTTTGCTGCTGTTAAAAGCTGATAGTTTCCGTAGCATCATAGATCAATATTTGCGAAAATTAATGCTTACCTTAACTGAAGAACAAGGCCAGGAGAAGCGCGTATTGAATACGCTACGATCTCCACATTAAAACCATGAATAATATTTATTCTCTTTATCGTTGCCCTGTTTGCTCGGAGCACCTCGAACAAACTGGACGTACCTTCAGATGCCTTAACAATCACACTTTCGATATTGCCAAAGAAGGATATGTAAACCTTTTGCCCGTAAACAAAAAACGCAGCAAAGAGCCCGGTGATAGCAAAGAGATGCTGCTAGCGCGTCGTCAATTTCTCACTTCTGGTTATTACCAATGTTTGGTCAATGCTATCTCTCAAATTTTGGACGAGTATCTCAACGCCGATTCAGCCGAAGTATTAGATTTGGGCTGTGGTGAAGGTTATTACAGTCGTCAGTTGTCTGAATCTTTATGCGACTCATTTGCAAAACTCAGGTTTTGGGGAGCCGATATTTCTAAATTTGCAGTGCAGATGGCCGCTAAACAGTTTAAATCTGGACATTACTCAGTGGCCAGTTCTGCCAGTTTGCCTTACCGCGGAGCGAGTTTTGATTTCATTTTCAATATTTTTGCACCTTACAGTTTGGAAGAGATAGAAAGAACATTAAAACCCGGCGGCTACTTTTTGCAGGTGGGGCCCGGTAGTGAACATCTCTGTGAACTAGCACAACTGGTCTATGATTCAGTAAGACCGCATCAGGGAAATCCAGTAAATAAAGAACAAAACTCTGCAGTACAGCAGGTAGCTGATTTTCGTATTGCCGACAGTCAAAAAATTGCTGGCAGCGAAATTGCTAAACTATTGATGATGACACCTTATTATTGGTCGATTTCGGAACAAAAAAAACAAAAGTTGTCGAGTTTATCAAGCCTGGAAGTGTCACTGGATTTTGAGTTACAACTTTTTAAAAAATCGAATTTACAAGGAGAGAGTTAAGTGAGAGTTAAACTTAACGCCATTGAAGCCCGTATTATCGGTGTTTTGCTGGAAAAAGAAATAACGACGCCAGAGCAATATCCATTATCTCTGAATGGACTGACTGTGGGATGTAATCAAAAAAGTAATCGCGAACCCGTCATGGCGCTGAGTGAGTCTGAGGTTCAGCAAGGGCTGGATTCTTTGGCTGAAAAACGGCAAATCATGGAAGACACCTGGGGAAGTCGCGTAACCAAATACAAGCATAAATTTTGTAATACCGAATTTGGTAGTTACAAGTTTACTTCGCAGCAAACGGCAATCATTTGTCTGTTATTACTTCGCGGTCCTCAAACCCCAGGTGAATTGCGCACCCGGAGTAACCGCCTCACTGAATTTAAAAATGTCGATGAAGTTGAAGAGGCGCTGCAATCTTTAATGGAATTCAATCAGGAGCAATTAGTTATTCGTCTTGAAAGAGAACCAGGTAAAAGAGAAAACCGTTATGCTCATTGTTTTGCTGAGCTGGAAGAGTATTCTGACAAGATATCAGCGTCAGTGACTCTGGAAGATTTCTCCTCAGAGGAAGATTTGTTAAGTCGGGTGATAAAGCTGGAGGAGCAGGTGCAAGAGCTCTCCAGACAACTGGAAATTCTCAATAATGATTAAAACTACTTCTGGTAAGTTAGAGCTTTCGTTGGATGCCTCATTGCGGATCTTGTTTATTAACGCAACAGGTCCTTTTGGCGATGATTTTGCAGAGCGGTATCACGCACAAATTGCCCCCTTGAGAACTGCCTTGCAACCGATAGCCTGGGGAAGCCTGGCTACCGTGGTGGCGGGTGAAAGCCTGGCCAGTGATGGTGTTAGAGACTTTCTGATTAGTTCAATCAGAGATGCAAAATCACTTGGGTTAAAAGTTACGGCCCTGGTGCTGGAAAAAGACGCGCCTCCAACTTATGTCCAGTGGTGGGAGTCTTTGTATCAGCAAACGGGGCTCAGGTTTCGTTTGTTTACTGACAGAAGAGAAGCTATTTCATTTTTGACTTCTTTTTTATCTTAACCGACAGGTTTGTTGATTTGCTTGCAGGGTGAGTTCGCGAACGTTTTTAGAGCAGCATTCGAAAATTACCTCACCAACCGAAGCAAAAAGCTAATTGATTTAGATTTACCCTGGAGTATTGAGGAGGGACTATCAACCAACCTTCAGATCCCTTAGTTGAGTTTGCTGTTAGGTAAACTTTTTCGGTGTCGCGGCCTAATTCAACCATTATCATTTAATTGAAATCATTGTCGGGGCGCCGACTGCGCCTTAATGGGACCGGGCTGCGCCCCCCTTAAGAATCCCCCGCAGCCCCTGACGCGCAAAAGCATAAGCTTCGCCATCAGAACAACGACGACCATCAATGACAGCACATCCCTGGGCTGGGCATTGATTGAGCTATCATCCCTGATAGCTCTCATCGTTGTTTTAACTGATGTCGTAGTTTATTGCGCGTAAAGGGAGATGAGGTTCAGCACTCCGAACAAATATTGGCGGAACAGAACCCGCAAACGAATCCGTTTTGGATTATCTCCAAATGAACATTATTAGTTTCTGGACACTAAATGAGCACTCATGCTCTCGCCCTGTTGCCATAATCAGGTGAATTTCTACTCCTCCAACGAATGTTGTGACATATATTTCCCTATAAGACTAATGTGATGCTGGTTTTGTGTTGAATGAATTACATATTATGTAAACTGTTTCACGGAATTGTTAAAAAAATGAAATTGGCGACTCACACATTTTAAATTTAAATGGTACTATTCTGAGCGTTTCCATCGTGACAGAGGAATTAAACCATTGGACAAAGAAGAAAAATTTAACCCGGAACGATTGCGCAATATGCGTAAAGAAGCCGGAATTACTCAAAAACAACTCGGAGATATTTTAGGACTCAGTAGAGAGACTGTACTGCACATTGAAAACGGTGCACCTGGCTCTATTGATACGCTTGAAATACATGTGATCAGAAGCTGGTATATTGCTTGTGAGGATAAAATTTGCCAGCCCACCAAAGACGAATGGGCTATCTATATCAAATCTTTTTTTGATATTAAGTAGGTAACATTTTTATCTTAATATAAGCTTCTTAAAATGCTTGGCAGTTCGGTAACTTTGACAACTACTAACTGCCGAGCATTTTTGTATTTAGCTGTCAGGGAATATGGCTAAAGCTAAATTTGACCCTTCATTTTATTTTATATTAAACGGTAAAAAACACTGTTTTCTTTGTTCAGCGTTCCTGCTTTTTAACACTAACTGAATCGCTTTCTCTTTCTGTTCTTTCAGATAATTGATCTTAATATCAATAAGTTACTTGCATGAAATGCAAAGCATGTAGTTTATGGCTTCTGTACATATGGTGTAGAAAGGCCAAACATTTAGTCTGGCCTTTTTTATCAGTATAATAGGATAGAGTTATAAAGCGTTGCCGTGTCTGTTTTCAGCAATTAGCGGTAAATTGTCAGGGAAGCTGGCTTCTTCATCGTGATCGACAATCCAGGGATCCAGACATTCCCGATCCAGCACGCATGGATCAGTTAAGGCTTCTAAAAAGGCCACTAATTGCTCAACTTCCTGATTGTTTAGGTTCGGTGAGCCGCGCAAGGCGAATCGGGCAGGGACGTCACCGTCTCTGGCACTTTCCAGATGCTCTGCAACCTGAATTGAGTTGGCATAAGCGTCAGGATACAGGCTTGCACAGCCTTGTCCGGTTTTACTGATTAGGTCCTGTATCTGCGGCAACTGACAAAAGGGCACATTGTTACGGTTAAATGGCTGGCCATTGCGCACACCAAACAAGCGATTGATGGCGCGTTGTGGATTGCTGTAATGCCTGACAACCTCTTCTAATGTTTGATACGCGCCACTGTGACCATAAGGCGCGGTGACAGCGATATTTAGCAGGCTGGGGGCGCGGAAGTGATAACGATCGGAGGCATTGCCGGTTACGTTTTCTCTGCCGAAGTCCTGATCATTAATGTTGACACCCGGGTTGCCTTTGCCGGGGCCAAACTGTGGAAATGCCACCAGTTGAAAGCCTTGTCCAGATAATGTCGAGCCTGAGTGACAGGTACTACATCCAGCTCCTCCCTGATTTCGGTTTGCGAAAAACAGGACGGCACCTGCTTTTTCATCTTCGCTTAGTGCGTTACTGTCACCTGCCAGGTACTGGTTCCAGGGACTGTTGATGAACACCATAGAGCGTTCGTATTCACCTATGGCTTCAGCTGCTCTGTCAAATGAAACCTCATCATCACCATAAGCAACTTCAAACGCTTGTGACCACAAATTATCGGTATTATCGAGTCTCTCGCTCAGAACTTCTCGATAAGCTTCATTATCTAAATCAAATTCAAAGTCGCCACGCATTTCATCGGGAGAAGTTACCGGGAAGCGAGCCTGCGCGGCTGCCAGGGTGGCATCTTCTGGTAAATTGCTGTCAGAGCGGCGGTTACCTCTTCGATTTAGCGTTGAGTCAGGCGTTACAATTTGACCATTATTTTGTCTCTCAACTCGTCCATCCCAAAACATGCGCTCTTCGTTGAGTCCGGCATTGAAAATTGTTGGGGCATTACGAGGCACTGAAGGCAGTTGCGCCTGACTGTTATTGTTAAAGCGGCCATGTCCTAACAGATCATGAGCCTGTTCATCGAGTTCATTTACCGCGTCAACGCCCACAGATAAAGACAGTTCATCGCTTCCCCCTAAAACCGGATGATGACAACTTACACAAGCGGCACTTTGTTCACCACCAAGGCTTTTAGTAAAAAATAATGCTTTACCCAACTGTGGCAAAGGGTCTTCGATGGAAGGTAAGCCTTCGTCACTGATTGCTGAAAGGTTTAGCTGCGATAGTAATTGTTGAAGTTGTTGTTCAATGTTTTGATTGCCGGGATTACCGGGATTACCGGGATTACCGGGATTACCGGGATTACCGGGATTACCGGGATTACCGGGATTACCGGGATTACCGGGATTACCCGGGTTGCCAGGACCATCACCTCGTACCGGCCTTTGTTGCGCCCAAACAGGATCTAATGTCAATGTGCTTGCTAAAACTAAACCTATTGCTATTGCCTTTTTCATAGTCAACCTCTTGATGAATTGCAGTGCAATTTTTTAATGCAGTAACATGAACAAAGGCTTCACATTTCCGCGTGTATACCCAACGGGCTTGGCTTTTTCACGCCTGGGTTTACTCAATGCAACGAACCCGAATTGATTTGGTTGACACAAAGCTGACAAAATTGACAAATAATTTAGAGTTAATTGGACTCCTGAATATTTTTGTCTGGGAACTCTAAATTACCTGACTTATTGGGTCGGGGCAGTCCAATTATCTCTAGTTTTAAGTCTGACCAAACCTTGGTTGCGCTGTTTAATTTATCATTGAGTTCGTTTGCTTTGCGGGGGCAAAAGATGATGAAGTCTGTGGGTTAAATGGCGAAAAATGATAGTGTCGCAAGCCTGTTTGTGGGCGTCAAAATAATACACAATTCAGTTTAATTCATGCCTATTTATCCCAACTTTAAAGGCGGACACTAACCAAGCTGTGTTACTGAGGTAAACTCAATAATCATCAAAAGACATGTTGCATCAGGTTTCCAAAAATATGATGGCTGATAAATCAGAAAGTATAAAACAGCTCAGAACTCTGTTATCTCAATTGAGTGTTCAGGATGGACTCAATGACACTCGGGTGAGTGGGGTTGCTTGTTATAAATCTTCGCTAAGACAGACTAAATGCCCATACCTTTATGAACCTCTGATATGTTTGATTGCGCAGGGGGAGAAAGTTTGTCACGTTGGTTCTGAGGTCTATACCTATAGTACCGGAAACTTTTTTATCAATTTTCTTCCACTGCCGGTACAAACAGAGGTGGTGGAGGCTTCAGAACAAGAGCCATTCCTGTCAGCGGCTCTGGGCGTAAACCTGGTGCGTTTGGCTGAAATCATTCTGCAAATAGAAAGAATTGAAAATCAGGAAATACAAAACAAATCAGTTGATACTTCCTGTGTTGTAGTGGGAGACGCTGATGCCGAACTGGTGGACGCTTTTAACCGGTTGTTAAAAGTCAGTCGCCCTGAAGCTGAAGCGGCGATTCTTGGAGGCGCAATTATTGATGAGATTTACTTTAGAATCTTAACCAGCGATCAGGGTTTTGCTTTGCGAGAATTATTAAATCAATATGGCCATATACAGCCGGTATCCAAAGCGGTTAACTACATCCACGCCAATCTTGACAAAACGATTCAAGTGGAGGAACTGGCAAATCTTTCGAACATGAGTAAAACCGCATTTTTTAATGCATTTAAAAGATTGATGCATTTACCACCGAATCAATATATCAAGGGCATCAAACTACAACGAGCTCAAGCGCTGCTAAAACAGGGAATGCAAGCTAACCAAGCCAGCTATCATGTGGGGTACAGTAGCTTTTCGCAGTTTAGTCGGGAATATAAACGCTTCTTTGGTTTTTCGCCTTCGCAAACTTTGGCAGTTTAGACCTGAATATCGACTTTTTTCTTGTTAAATCGATAGCGAATTAATTGCAATAACAAGAGATCAACAATGAGATGGATAGCAGAAGATGCAAAAGAACCAAGCCCACTGGATTGGGCTAATTCGGGAACAAATTGACCTGAGCTTGATGCCTTGTTGTTCAGGTCATACAGGGCTAGCTCCAGTAAATTATATTCAGTACTGATTGCAGACAGGTTGATAAGAGCAAATACAATAAATAAGCCTGAAATTGCCAGATATTTGTCCCTGGTCCAGGTCATACTGTCGGAGAATACCCATCCGATGAGTATGGCGCAGGCTGTCACGTAAAAGTTCCACAAAAAATTGATTTGGTCCCTGATCTGAAACACCACACTCACTAATTCGGGTTCGGTCATCTATTTGCTCTTTTTTATTTAGCACCAGTGTAGTCAAAAACAGGGTAAATGGAAAATGTGCTTTGATTGCCATTGATAATGCGAAAGTTGGTATGTGGTCTGTAATCGCGCTAATCGCCACTGGCGTGAGCAGAGCATAATTTGTAATATTGTGGCCTATGACACAATCATCTTCTCAACGATCAGACAATAAGCTGACAGATGAGTCCCTGTTTAGACAACTGGTGGCTCCGGCACTGCTGCGAGCAAATCAATTGCAACGTCAATTTGAACGCCTGAATAGCCATGATGTCAGTGAACATCAGCAACTGTTGCAAGACATTGAACAGGCTGAGCACAACGTCTGGCAGGCCATCGCACTAGCCACTGCTGATATCAATCCTTCGTTGATTTCCGAAGTGTCCGCTGCTTCACCCATGTCGTTGAAGCCAAAAGATAAAGCCTGGATGGAAAAATGCCTGGCGGAGTCCAGTTTACCTTTGTTGGAGGAGGGCGACTTTACGCCTATTCGCTTTTTACAAGGTCGGCGCTAAACCAGGCTTAGAAATTGCAGTAAAAGTTGCAGGAATAAATATCTGGTTCTTATCTAATGATTGGCCAGTTTTTTGACAGGTGAATTATGAGCAAGCTTCTGACTTCGACGCTGATATTGTGTGTGTTATCTATCCCTATCTCTTTTGCGCAACCAACAGGGAGCATCAAACTCTACAATTTGGAATTAGGTGGCGAGCGGACGTTGCAGCAGCAATTAGGTGTTAGTCCACAGAGCTTTTTCCTTGAAGATGGGAATAGCCAGGAGTCTGCAAAAACTCTGTCCATCAAAGAGCGGGCTGAAAATCAAATTGCGTGTAAGCAAAAGGGGTTTGGTATATCAAAAGTCCTCAGCGATACCTATCATGATCTAACTGCGCAAGATGACTACCTGGCGGCGCGCAAAGAAGCACTAAATCAACGTATAAAAGACGATCTGAACAGTGCAGAGAAAACCGTTATCCACAGCGTCAGTAAACGATTTGCTCAGCCTACTTGTCAGTGGGCGTTTAACTCCGCTGAATACGTCAATACTGAAGTACCCACAGTTGTCGCCAAATTTATCAACAAATCTGGGGTTAAAAAGCTGGCGACTCTGACTTTTAGCGTCAATCATGCCGGTAAGTTGTTATCGTTAAAAGCAGAGCAGTTAGTGGAACGGCTGGACGCGGAGAGCCTGGATAACATTCTGAAGGCTATTGCTAAACGCTACGATGTTGAGCTGGAGGCCGTGTCATTACTCAGTAAAGCAAAACAAAAGAAGATTTTAGATGGTAAGCAGGCTATCAGCTTTGAAGTACAACAGGCCAGCTGTGAAGTTGTAGTCAGCAATACCTATTATCGCAGTGAAGCCGCTGCGCGTTTTTTTGCTGTAGACCAGGCGCATGGTTATGTTGAGTTTGGTTGCCAGTTAACAGATATGGCTGATTTTGATGATGTTAAACTGGCTAATTATGTAAGTGAACGGGTAACCGAAGCGTTAACCCCCTTGCTGGCAAAGTACAAAGCGCAAATGAAAGCCGAGGGGCAAAAAGAACAAAATTCAGGATTTGTGTTTTAGCGCCGATTTAGTTTGTCAGCATGCGATAGCCAATCATCTTGCTGAATGGCTGTTCGGGGCCGGTGAACTCAAATGGGAATTCAGGTCTGTTTGGGGCATCAGGAAAATACTGCGGCTCTATACAAACGCCATTTCGAGATACAAATGGTGAACTCATGTGATCAGCGGTATAAACCTGCACGCCAGGATAGTCAGAATATACCTCCAGACTGATACCACTTGCCTGACTGGATAAACAGGCTACTGGCTTGTTGAGATCTGTGTTGGAAACGACAAAATTGTTATCTAAGTTAACCGTTATTTGTTTTGCGGTTGTAAAATCATATTCATCAGGCACTAAGGCTATTTCTCCGGTAGGGATATTTTCCTGGTCCACTGGAGTGTAGCGATTTGCGTTTAACCATAACCAGTGCTGATTGATGTTTTGTGAGTGTTCAGCCAGGTTAAAATAAGCGTGTCCGGTAGGACCAATAGGAACTTTAGTAGCAGAGGTTGCAGTAAAGTTTATCTGTAACTCATTGTTATTTGTAACTTCATAACTCACTTCGAAGGATATTGGCCCAGGATAGCCTTCGGCACCAGTTTTTTGATGCAGATAACAGAGTGTCAGACGATGCTCGGTTTGCTCCTTCAGTTGCCAATAGACATTCTGCAGACCGTCTTTGCCGCCATGTAGGTGGTTGTCTCCTTCATTTGCACCCAGATTAATTTGCTGGCCATCAATCACTACCTGTGATTTGGCTATTCTATTCGCGTAGGGACCAGCAATCGCTCCCATGCAGGCACCGTCTTGTAGATAATCTTCAATATGGTCATAGCCTACAATGATGTTTCGCCCATTGGATACTGGTGTGCTCCAGTCAATAAGGCGGGCACCGTAGTTAAGAATTGTTGCCTGATTGCCATTCGCGGAAGATATTTGCCAGGTTTTTAACATAAGAGATATTGCCGCTTTAGATTTTTCTGAATGGAATTAAAACGGGATTGAAGATTGTGATCAACAATTAAAGCGGAATAAATAATTTTTATAAATGTTGTGGCGATTTAAATAATGCTCGGCTTGCCGCTACTTTAATAGAAAACTTGCAGTAAACCGAGCCATTGAGAATGGTTATATGATGGTTTTTCTGGTCCTTAAGTGATTGAAATCATCTTCGACACAGTCTTCTTTGATCCTCATTAATTCACCATAGTTGTCCTGAAAATAGACTTTTGTGGCAATACCTGGATCCTTAAAACTAATAAAAGCTCCATAAGCGCCATCAATCTGCGTTTTTTGTGATACATCAATCCAGTCCATCGCTCTGTTGGTGTCCACAAATACGTCATTGTTTTGCAGCTTCAACTTGCTCTCGATGCACTCATTCCACCATGTTTGATACTGAATAGTGTATTGACAGGGGCGGTAAGGAAAAGCTACGCCAAGTTCTTTGGGGTTTTGCCAAGGTTTCTGACAAGCTGTTTCCTGCGAAACGCCCATTTTCTGATAAAACTCACCGACAATTGCTCCCAGGGTTACATAACTAAACAATCCCAAATGTTCATTTTGAGGGCTTAGTAAATTGGAAGAAAGGGTTTTAATTAACTGCTTTCTACTGCTGTCAGTCCATTTTCCTGAACCTTTGGCAGGTACCAGCTTCGAGCTGATTTTGTGCGGGGCAGGGGCATCATAATCTGGTGTGAAAGGCGTCCCCTGTAACAATGCAGTTTGACCTGGCACCTGACCTGAATAACGGCTGACATCGGCAATAGAGTTTCTTCCCCAGTCACCCATTAAATCTGCTGGATACTTATCCTCGTCATTGTTTTGTCCTGACCCGTTTGCGGGGTAAATGACTACATTAGCATCAGTACCGCCGACACTGGCAAAGGCGGTATCAATAAATTTTTCCAGTTCAATATCAGTGCCTTCCCAGTAACCGTACATCAAACAGTGGTGGTAAATTCCGCGTTTATATTCGTTATCGAAATTACCATCAAAATGTTTCGCGTTAATTTTCAGGTTGGTGCCCAGCAATGCAGAATTTTCTGCGTTAATGGCGTCTTCCCACGCTTTAAGAATTTTATCCGTGGGATAATCTTCGGTGGGAAGCGGGCAGTTACTTTGTTCATCCATTTTTGTGGGGGAGTTCCATTCAATGGTAAAACGGTGAATTTCATGAGGAAGTTCAAAAGTCTGAACTTTCCATTCGGTAACTATGCCGTAACTCATGCCACCGCCGCCGCGCAACGCCCACAAAATATCTGAGTGCTGTTGTTCTGTTGCTATGATTTTTTCGCCATTGCCAAGGATAACGGTGGCTTCTTTCAGGTGTTCGCAACACATGCCATGTTTTCTGGTCCATGGCCCCCAACCGCCACCTTGAATAAAACCAGACAGAGCCACGGTAGCACAGGTACCGTGAGGAACCATTCTGTCTTTTTTGGCCAGTACTGGAGTGAGTTCGTAAAAGCGGTACCCTGCGCCGATGGTGGCTAGCCCCTGAGCATCAATGTTAATTTCAGGTTTAATGCCCGTGACATCAATTAATATCGTATTATCTCCGCTGGATTCCCCGGCATGGTCATGGCCTCCGGTACGAACTCTGACAGGAAGTTTGTATTCTACTGCTGTTCGATAAGTCATTTGCACCTCTTCAGTAGAGGTGCACATGGCAATGGCAAAAGGGTGATACTGATATCTTGTATTAAATACCAGGGCTTCTGATTGATAGGTATTTAAGCCTTTTACCTGGCTTTGAGAGTTGTTTGAAGGTGTTAACAAACGCGTTTTATCAAAGCCTTGTTCAATCATTGCGTTAAAAAATGCCTGAGCGTTGCTGACCATTTCTGATAAAACGCCCAACACTTGCTTTCTTTGTTCCATTGGATTGCTAATCTCTGGATCCTCATGCTCAACAGACCCTAAAAGCCCTGCAGACATTCCAATGTTAAACCTTTCTTGCTGTGACATAGTTAAATTCCTTATAGTATTCCTTTGCACGGGAATAAGATTGTAGTGGCTAATAAAATAATTACCATTATGTAAAATATAATTAATAATAAAAGAACAAGATAACTATGAATGACTCCACAGCATTAAAATCAATAAGCTGCAATGTATTAGTCGATGGACACCCTTTGAGTGCGACGCAGCAGATCAGTGCTTTGCAGGTGGTTTTACACGCCGATCAGGAAAGTGTGGCAAGTATCACTATTAATGAATCGTCACAAGCCACAGATCAGATCCATTTTCCACAGCACATAAAACCAGCGGCAAACGTTGAGGTGATGCTGGGCTATGAGCAAGACTCAATATGTGTTTTCAGGGGAGAGCTCATGGCGCTGGAAGCTCAGGTTTCATCAGGAGTAGGGACCCTGGTAGTTTTGAATGCGCTGGCCGACACTGAATATTCTTCAGAAGACAAAAAATCACTTTGCCTTACTTATGGTGAAACCCTATTGGATTTTAATGGTGTGGTGCATTTTGAGGAACAACTTCAGCCAGGTGCAGAATATCCCGCGGAAGTGGAATTGACGGTAGCGGGTAACGCTGCCATAACACCAAACCAACGGGTGAGTCTGAAAAACTGCAGTCAATGGTTTGATGGCGATTTTCAGGTTCTGACGGTCAGCCATCGTTTGGAAAACGAGTGCTGGCTGACGCAATTAGTGGTCAGCCGATAAATCAGAGTGGGGCCTTTTTCAGTAACCCGAAAAGCCCATTGATAAACATTTGCACCGACATGATCAGCAGTAACATGCCCATCAGGCGTTCCATCGCTAATAAGCCTTTGTCTTTTAAAATACGCAGCATAAATGGCGCAGATAACAAAACCACCATAGTAATTGACCAGGCAATTAACACTGAAAGGGTCAACATGGGTAAACTCAGTTGAGAGGTTTTAGACATAACCATGAGTGTTGCCAAGGCAGATGGCCCGGCAATCATGGGCATGGCAATGGGGACAACAAAGGGCTCGCCTTCGCCGCCAAAAATACTTTGTCCTTTGGGGGGCGGAAATATCATTTTGATGCCGATGACAAACAAAATTACGCCCCCGGCAATGGTTACTGCTTCTGTTTGGAGACCAAACAGCTTTAAGAAATGCTCTCCAAAAAACAAAAAGATTAATAGCAGGGCAAGGCCAATCAGGGTTTCTCTGAAGATAATTTTGCGTTTTCTTTCTTTTGGTACATCTTTCAGCACCGACAGAATAATAGGCACGTTGCCAAACGGATCGATTACAAATAACAGTACAAGGGTAAGTGAGATGATGGAGTCGAGAATTTCCACGGCACGGATCCTACAGATGAGCAAATTGAAGGCTTAGCCCACTATTCTAGCCTATGCTGAAAATTTTCCAACGCCCTGAATTAATTCAAATTAATTTCAGGTTATATCACTTTTGCAGCGACGAAGGTTATTGTCTTCCATGGTGCACAGAAACACCCTGTTATTTGTGCCATGGGTATGACTAAAAAGACTCATTGAACTGTGTGGGATGTTAAAGTTATTGCCTTTGTTACCTGTCACACTGTATCGTATGTGACAGGTAACGAATTGCTTGGATGGTATTATATGAATGGCGCTGACTTATTTGCAATGCAACAATACTTGATGCGGAGTGTTACCCGGAGTGCTTTTTGGAAGGGGGTTAGCTACGAACGAAAAAATGAATCCGTGGAGGCTATGCATCGGCTGGGCGATACTGCAGACGAGTGGTTAAATTGGGTTGAAGAGTATTTGCAACCTGAGCAAAAGCAAAAATTAAATGCCTCCATTAGAAAATCTCGTATGCGTCAAAAAGGCAAAGACATCACCATTTCTGATAAGGCCCATGAGATATTGGTAGCCCTATCTGAAAACGGTAAGTACAGCTTTTCTCAGGTGATTGAGCGAAAACTACACAGAGCTTATTTGAATACTCAGAAAAAAACTGGGTAACGTGATATTTACAGGGCTGTTCTTGTTCGGATTAAATTTTTTTCTATATAACATCTTTTAATATGATGTTCCTTTCAGTAATCTGCAACAGTGCCAACAAGGCACAACAATCAAACTGTTGAATTTTCAGGATAACTATTCAGGTTTCCTTTCGAATCTAAGCTGGAAAGAGTAAATGACATCTATCAGTATTCGCGCAAGATTAATGCTCAGTGTTGGCGCTGTGGTCTTTGTGCTGGTTACCATCAATGGCATCGTAAATTACATGCAGGCGCGCTCCGGACTCAAGGATGGGGTAACAGAGATCATCTCCCGGACCGGAGAAAATACCACGCGGTTTGTGGCCAATTGGTTTAGCGTAAAAAGCCAAATGGTATCTGGCGCAGCTGAAGCGCTGCAGTTAGGCAACAATATTCAGGATACTGTGCAACAAGGCCAACTGGCCGGTAAATTTGAAGTAATGTATGTCGGCGCTGGTGATGGCCGCATGCTGACCTATCCGGCGATAAACCTGCCAGCCGATTATGATCCCAGAACCCGTCCCTGGTATAAACAGGCGCAACAAGCCGCAAAACAGATTGTAACTCCACCATATCAGGACGCCAGTTCCGGTAATATCGTGATGACTTTTGCGCAACCCGTTTCCAGCGATGTTATTGCCGCAGATGTGGAGTTAGGTGACGTAGTTGAAGAAGTCTTAGGGGTTAAGATTGGCGAGTCCGGTTATGCTGCGTTGATTGATGGTGAAGGCAAATTTCTGGTTCACCCTGATAAATCTAAAGTCGGTAAATCCTTATCAAGTTTTGGTGGCGGAACACGTTTAGGTAACAAAGCCAGTGAAATTGACATTGATGGTGAAACCTGGATCGCGGCTACCTTTGCCATCGATGGCGTAGACTGGAAGTTGCTGTTGGCCATGGAAGAGTCAGATGCTATGTCTGGTTTGGGTATGATCGCGCTGACCAACTTACTGATATCCGCAGTTACTATTGGTCTGGTGGTGTTAGTTTCAGGTTTTATGATCTCTTACCTGCTACAACCGCTGTTATCTTTAAATAAAGCCATGTCAGATATCTGTAAAGGTGACGCTGACCTAACCAAACGCCTAGTGGTTAAAAGTGATGATGAAGTTGGACGCTTGAGTCAGTCGTTTAACCATTTTATAAAAATCATTCACGATCTGGTGGCGGATACCATGAGTTCTGCCAGTAGGCTGACAACTCTGTCCAATTCTTCCAGAGAAAATGCGCAAAATAATAATCATGCTATTCAGTTGCAGCAATCAGAAATAAGTCAAGTGGCGGCTGCCATCAATCAGATGTCTACAACTTCTTCTCACGTTGCGGATAACGCTACCGATACCGCCACAGCCGCGCAAAAAGCAGCTGAAGAGGGTAATCATGGCATGAAGAACGCCGGTGAGAATAAGAAGCGCATGGAGAATCTGACCCGGCAAATCGATGAAACTACAGTGACCATTAATTGACTGGACGAGCAAGCGCAGCAAATCAATAGCATTCTTTCCACCATTCAGGGTATTGCTGAGCAAACTAATTTACTGGCTTTAAACGCGGCCATTGAAGCAGCCCGTGCCGGAGAGCAAGGAAGGGGCTTTGCGGTTGTAGCTGACGAAGTTCGGGCTTTGTCAGGCCGTACTCATGAAGCCACAGGTGAAATACAAAATGTAATCAAAGAGTTGCAGGAGCAAACACAAAATGCCGTTAGCATTATGGAGCAAAGCAAGGCCCTGACCGCTGAAACTGGTGTAAGTGCTCAGGAGGTTACCAGTAGTTTAATGCGTATTGCTGAGGCTATTGAAGATATTTCTGGCAGAGCCAATACCATAGCTAATGCATCCAGAGAGCAATATACATCAACGGAAGAGATTAATCGCATCGCTACAGCAATACATGACGCTTCCAATCAGTTAGCTGAAAACGTGCATCAGACTACAACTCAATCCGATGAGTTACACGCTCTGAGTGAGCAGATTGATAATAATCTGACGCGCTTTAAGGTTTAAACAACAGATTCACCAGAAAAAGCCGCATCATGCGGCTTTTTTGATTTCTACCGTTTGCACTATTTAGGTTGGCAAACCAGCGTGTCACCGGTAGTACCGATGCTGGCATCGTCCATTAAATACAAATAAGCCGGCATGATGTCTGCGGGTGTTTTCAGGTTGTCGGGATTTTCGGCCGGGAAAGCTTTAGCACGCATATTGGTGCGGGTGCCACCGGGATTGATGCAATTAAATCTAATGCTGCCATTAGAATACTCGTCGGCCAAACACTGCATCATACCTTCAGTAGCAAACTTTGAGATAGCATAGGTACCCCAGTAGGCTCGGCCTTTACTGCCAACTGATGAGGTGGTAAAGATGACTGAAGCGCTTTTTGCCTGTTTTAATATTGGTAACAAGGCTTGGGTCAGGTAGAAGGTGGCGTTTACATTTACCTGCATAACCTGCTGATATTCCTCTGGTGTGATCTGACCAAAAGGTTGCAACTGTCCCAATAAACTGGCGTTGTGTAGCAGGCCATCGAGTTTGCCAAACTGACTCTCGATTGTTGTTGCCATGTCTTGATAGTGTTTTACCGTAGCACCTTCGAGATCAAGTGGCACAATAGCCATTTCACCTTCGCCTTTTGCTACGCAGACATCATAAGTGGCTTCGAGCTTTTTAACTGTGCGCCCCAGCAAAATTACATTTGCCCCGAATTGAGCATACTGTTGCGCAGCCTCTTTTCCTATACCATCACCGGCACCGGTAACGAGGATCGTCCTACCTTTTAGGGCGTCTGAATTTGGCTGAAAATCAAGCATATACTTTCCATTCATAAAAAAAATTGGATTTTAACACTGACTGTCCTATGTTTTGGATAGTTTATTGAGAAAAACAAGATACTTACAAACAGTTAACAAATCTTTGCAAATAATTTTATTTGCCCATAATATTGGGGGAGTTGTCACTGGTCGTACAAGTTATGCACACATTTTAACTACACACGATAAATGCGGACATTAAACCGACATGGTTGAACAATAATTAGAATAGGATTTTGGGGATACATATGAAAAAACTGCTACTCTGCACCGCAATTGCCGCATCACTTGGCCTCTCAGGCTGTGGGGGCGGTGAGGACCTGGTTGAAATCCAGGCCGAAGCCACGGTTGATAAACCATTTGCGAGAATTGTGTTTAATCCACCTGGTACTTTACCGTTACCTAATGACGCCGCGATGATTCCGGCCACAAACCTTTTTGATTTTACAATTGAATCAGAAAACCAGGTTAATTTTAATGGTGGCAACCCACTTGATGCGGTTGGCGCACTAGATGGCTGGTCAACTCAGTATCCAATTACTGTGAATGTTGATTTACCGGCTAACGTTCAAATCCCTCTTTCTTCATTACAAGTGCCTGGCGCCATTCGCATTTATGAAGCAACTCAGGCCCTCGAAGGCACGTCTGCAGCATGTCAGGCTGTATTGGCCCAGGTGGTTGCTCCAGGAATTCCCTGCGAAATTGGTGAACAATTAACATTAAATGTAGATTACGCGGTAACGCTCAGCGATAGTGATACCATTGCTGTTATTCCACTGAAACCATTAAAACCAGGTCAAGGCTACATGTTAGTGGTCACTGAGGACCTGAAAGATTCTGAAGGTCGTGGTGTTTTAGGCTCCACAACATGGGAATTGGCAAGACAGGATATTAATGACTTACCATTAGCGACACCGGATCAGTTGCAGTTGCAAGGTCTGGCAAACTTAATCCTGGGGTCGGGAGCAAGTGTTGGTTTAGATCCTCAGCAAACTAGTTATGCTGCTTATTTTTCCACAGGCTCAGCCGGTACAGTAACTGCAACTGTTAAACAGTTACAAATTGGCGGTTTTGCTCAGGCATTAGGGGCATTATTGGCGCAAGGTGTTGATATGGCAACAGCGCAAGCACAGGCAGCTCAATATTTACCTGCTATTTTGGTAAATGATGCAGAGAACGAAACCGCTTTTGATGTATTGGCTCCAACCTTGCTGGGCGAAGAGACCTACGGACAATTACAAGCTCTGGGTGTAGCAACCTGTAGTAGTATGGTGGCGGTTCTGAGTGATCCCACTAACCCACTTAATCCAACAGTAGCTTCTCTGTTCCCAAGTGTCGCGCCTTTCTGTGCTTCAAGCCTGAAATCAGGGCAAGTAAACTTGCCATATTATCTAAATCCTGAAAATCCGCTGGGAGATTGGTGGCGTAGTGCCTGTACATCAGGTTCCGCAGTTCAGGCGATAGAAAGCTCTGCGCCGGGTACAGTAGCTACATTGATTCAGGCTGAAGCTATCGGTCCAAACAATGAACTGTGCCAGGCAGCTTCAGGCGGTCAATTGTATGACTTGAATCTGGATGCGATAGGTCTCACAGATAGACGTCACCTGACTAAGGTTGCACCTATTCCTGCGGCCAACGGTTCTAATGCAGATGGTACTGAAACTATTCAGGTACAAATTACCGTTCCAGATGAAACTCTGATCCAGTTCCTAGCAGCCATTAACCCTCAGATTAATGCAGTAACTCGTCCAGAAAATGGTTGGCCGGTTGTTATCATTCAACACGGAATTACTTCTAAGAAAGAAGATGTATTGGCTGCTACCGGAGCTTTATCACTGGCAGGCTTTGCAACGGTAGCCATAGATCACCCATTACACGGTAGTCGTGGTTTTGAGATTGACGGTCAAACTATCAATGCTTCCAGCGGTTTTGGTGGAGCTCCCACTCATTACCTGAACTTAGGCAGCTTATTGTCGGCACGTGATAACCTCAGACAAAGTATCGTTGATACCATGGGATTACGTCTTGGTCTAAATGCGTGGGTCGACTTTACTGGTACGGCTCCTATTGACGCAAATAATGTCCACTTTATGGGACAAAGTCTGGGTTCAATTACAGGGATCGGTACGGTTGCTACAGCGAATACACCGTTAACTGGAGATTTGGCACCGTTTTCTGGCATGTTTGCCTTTAAATCCGCAGGTTTATCAGTGCCTGGCGGTGGTATTGCATCATTCCTGATCGAGTCTCAATCCTTTGGTCCTCTGGTTTCAGCCAGTGTTCTAGCAGGTGGCTCAGAATCCTTCCAGGTTGCATTGGCTACTTATGCACAAGCCAATCAAGTACCGGTTGAGCAAGCGCTTGTTCCGGCATACTTGCAATACATCCAGGAGAGAACCGCTGCACAGGAAGCTGTGGATAATGGTCTGATTAGCCAGTTCGCCTTTGCTGCGCAAACGGTAATTGAGGGTGGAGATCCTAATAACTACGCAGCGCGTTTAGCTGCAACTACTCCAGTACTGTTACATGAAGTTGTTGGTGGCGGAGCTAATGATGATGGCACTACAGCAGGTAGCGATGCCGTTATTCCGAATGTTACCGCATTGCCTACCTCTGGAACCGAAGCACTAATTCGTTTCCTTGGTTTACCAAGTGTCTCTACCACTACCGTGAGTGAAACACCACAAAGCGGTGCGGTACGCTTTATTGCTGGTTCACACGGTTCACTGTTTGATCCGTCAGCCAGTGTTGCAGCAACCACTGAGATGCAATTGCAGATGGCTCAGTACTTTGGTTCACAGGGTACGGCAATCGTTGTATCTGATGAGACGGTTGTAGCCAACTAAACAACACTTATATTGCAACTGCAAAAGCCCTGGCCAAGTGCCGGGGCTTTTTTTTTAGGGAGTATTGGCCGAGACGCAATTGGATTTATTGTGGTGGTGAGTTGATGACTCGGAGGTGAAAGTCCTGTGCACACCCGGTCAAGGCCTTACGATAAGTACAAGGACAGAGTGAATTCTGACTTTGACATCAAAGCAGTTGAAAAGCATTCGAAGTTGGGAACGACTGAAAGTGTAGGAAATACCAACCAGAAATTCCAAATGGGATACAGATAAGGCGTTTAGATTATAACGAGAACAGTATAACCGCAGGCAGCATTGTGTTTTGGATAAGTAGGCTGGAACACTCTCAAAAACAATTTAGACCAGGATACAAAAAAGGAGTCTTGCGACTCCTTTCATAAAACTAACTTTGAGTTACCAACCGCAAGTACGGCCTTTATTTTGTTCATCAAGCCAATCTTTTAGTGGCGCAAAGTAATCCAGGATTGCTGTCGCGTCCATTTGCGGTGAACCAGTCAAGGTTTCCAGCGCCTCTTGCCAGGTTTTGCTCTGACCCAGTTCTAACATGTTGTTAAGCGCAGTTCCGGCGTCTTTATTTCCGTAAATGGAACAACGGTGTACCGGGCCTTCGTCACCGGCAATTTTACAAAGTTCACGGTGGAACTGGAATTGCAGTAAGTGAGCCAGGAAGTAGCGGCTGTATGGCGTATTACCTGGAATGTGGTATTTCGCACCCGGGTCGAAAGCATCAGCTGGACGTTCAACCGGCGCCATAACGCCTTGATATTTCTCTCTTAATTCCCACCAGTAGTCGTTGTATTGCTCTGGTGTAACATCACCCGAGAATACACCCCAGCGCCATTTATCCACTAACAAGCCGAAAGGTACAAAAGCAATTTTGTCCAATGCCAGTTTTAATAACATGCCAATATCGTTTGACGCATCAGGGATTTCATCAATCAAGCCGATTTCTTTCATGTATTTAGGCGTGATGGATAGTGCAATTACGTCACCGATTGCTTCGTGGAAGCCATCATTGGCACTACCGCGGTACAGCAGTGGTTGTTGATTGTAAGCACGCTGATAAAAGTTGTGGCCCAATTCATGGTGAATAACGGCAAACTCTTCGCCGGTTTTCTGGATACACATTTTGATCCGAAGGTCTTCTTTGTCATCCAGGTTCCATGCAGAAGCATGGCAAACCACATTGCGGTCTGCTGGTTGCGTAAACTGAGAACGTTCCCAGAAGGTTTCAGGCAGAGGCTCAAACCCTAAGGAAGTAAAGAATGTTTCGGCTTGCTGAACCATTTTGATTTCGTCGTAGCCTTTCTCCTCCAGAGCGGCTGTGACATCAGCGACCTGCATTTCTTGTTCAGGTTTTACGATGTCGTAGATGTTACCCCAGGTCTGTGCCCACATGTTACCCAGCAAGTGTGCCGGAATAGGTTGGTCCTGAGGAACAACATCAGTACCGTATTGCTCTCCCAGCTCTGCTCTGACGTGGCAATGTAATGCATCATAGAAGGGTTCTACCTGGCCCCAAAGTCTGTCCAACTCTTTTTCAAAGGCATCAGCTTCCATGTCGTATTTGCCGCGCCATAGCTCACTGACATTTTCAAAGCCCAGTTCTTTAGCGCCTTTATTGGCTATTTCTACTTGCTCCACATATAAGTCTTTCATGGGAGGAGAAACCTGACGCCAACCTTGCCAGATATCTAACAGCAGTTTTTCGTCACGTTCCGTGGCCATTTTGGAACCCATTTCAGTCAGGCCCCAGCATGTACCTTCTTCAGGACAGTATTGGCCAGCACCGTACATACCTTCCATATCTGTGCCTATTTGCGCCAGACGCTCAGATTCCGCGGCATTACCTGGCGGTGGTAAAACCAAAGAATTTCTCAACAGATCCAATTGTCTGCGCGTGTCCGGATCCACTTCAACCTGGTTGAATTTAGCCGACTCTTTAGCTAATTCAGAAGCTCTGCTGGAAAGTTTTTCTGAAAGGTATGCAGATACAGCTGCAGTGTCCTGAATAATGTAAGTTTGATATGCCCAGGCTGCTTGTGCGGCTGGCATTTGTAACTTCTCTAATTCTTTTTGTGCATTGGTGATAAAGGTTTTGGCATCTTCCGCAGTGGGAAGAGGCTCAGCAGCTTTTTCTGTGTTTGTTGTTTTCGCAGCGTCGTTACATCCGTACACGCCAAAAGATGCTGCTACCATTAAGGCCAGCATTGAACGTTTATTCATGAAAGGTTCCTCTTTTCTGTTCGTCGCCTTTTTGGTTGGGCTGCAAAAAGGCATTTATAATTTTCGGGCACAGTATAGAGGTCGTTAAACTGCTCAGGCAACCATAATGCGATAAATTGCTAAATACTGTCCGTAAATTCAAACAGTCGCTTGAACTTTAAAATTAGAAACTTTACAGTCCTAACCATAAGAAAAATTAATAATAAGTACACGTGTCTACAAAAGAACGCATTTTAAACGCTGCCGAACACTTATTCTGTGATTTTGGTTTTGATAATACTTCACTGCGCGCTATCACCAGTGAAGCCGATGTTAACCTGGCGTCGGTTAACTATCATTTTGGTTCCAAAAAACAGTTAATTCAGGAAGTGTTAGCCCGCTATCTCAGCGTCCTCATGCCGGCGCTCGACGAACGTATTATGGCAATGAGCAAGGCCTCAGAATCCGCAACCACAGAAGGGCTGTTTGGTGCCCTGGTGGAACCATTACTGGCACTGGAAAAAGTCCGTCCCAATGGAACACGAGTATTTGTGCAGTTATTTGCAAGAGCCTATTACGAATCACAGGGCCATCTTCGTCGTTATATCACAACTCATTACACTCAGGAGCTAAAACACCTGAACAAGGCATTACATCTTGCGGTGCCGCATTTATCGCCCAGCGAAGTGTTTTGGCGTTGGCATTTTGCCCTTGGGTCTTGTGTATTTACCATGGTTTCCAGTAAAGCGTTATCTGAAATTGCCGAAGCTGAATATCAGCAACACATGGAAATTGAAGACCTTATCAGAAAAGTGATCACCTATATTGCTGCCGGATTTAGTGCTCCTAAAACCTCCTGACAGGATTGGGTTCATCAGACAATAATATGAGCCCACCTGTTACAACCAATAAATTGCTATGCCTGAAGCATTTAAGAATAAGTTTTCCGTCCAAATCATAGAGCACTTTGGTCGCACTATAAAGCAACAGCTACCGGAATTCGCAGAACAGGATTTTGTGCGAATGGCCGCACACAATTTTGATAATCTGGAACTCAAACAACGCTCACTGCAAATCACACAAGCGCTACACGAGTATATGCCACAAAGTTACCAGCGTTGTGACTCGGTAATAAGAACAATTCTTCACCCTGAAAATAATTCTAGTATGAATGACTCCGTCATTGAGCGGGAAGGGATCAGAGGGTGGTTAATCATGCCACTGGCGGATTTTGTCAGTCTCAGGAGAATTCCGGAGTACTTTGACAAGGGCATGGCACTATTGCAGGTGTTAACCAGTCGCTTTAGTTCTGAATTTGCTATTCGGGATTTTCTAATTTTTGACTGGCAAAGATCGCTTGAGATTTTAACATCATGGAGCGGCTCTGATAATCAGCATGTGCGCAGGTTAGTCAGTGAAGGGACGCGTCCCAGATTACCCTGGGGAAAACGGCTTAAGGTTTTTGTTGACGATCCAGAACCGCTCAGACCCTTACTAGTCAGCCTGCTGGATGACCCCGAGGAATATGTGCGACGATCAGTGGCCAATAACCTCAACGACATAGCCAAAGATAATCCTGAATTTGTAGTGGATTTTGTGGCAGAGTTTTTACCCGATGCGGATACAAACCAGTTTCGATTGTTAAAACATGGCTGCAGAACGCTATTGAAACAAGGCCACCCTGATATCTTGGCGCATTTTGGATTTTTACCTTTTAATGGAAATTTGCAGCTAACATTAAAGCAATCAAAGGTTCAGGCAGAAGGTGACTTGTTAATTAATCTGGAGTTGTCTGGCAATATAAGTGAGCCACAAAAGCTAATGCTAGATTATGTGATTTGGTATCAAAAAGCAAACGGTAAGCTCACACCCAAAGTGT
Source organism: Planctobacterium sp. AWH2_060 (assembly GCF_056158425.1). Taxonomy (NCBI): domain Bacteria; kingdom Pseudomonadati; phylum Pseudomonadota; class Gammaproteobacteria; order Alteromonadales; family Alteromonadaceae; genus Planctobacterium; species Planctobacterium sp. AWH2_060. Next base: position 733,158 of record NZ_JBSWTG010000001.1, read on the forward strand.
TTAAATGGAAATTAATTGAACAGTGGCGGGGCGAATCGCTTTACCTGCAAAAACGCCATTCTTTTAAGAGTGTTACTACCAGAAAACACTACCCTGGTGAACATCGCGTTGAAACACAATTAAATGGCGAAATCCTCGCAGAATCTAATTTTGAATTAGTAGAAAACGGCGTATAAGCAAGGCTAAAAATAGCACAAATGATTAATGAAAAATCATCCCTAAAGTGCCACTAAGTACACGTGAGTAAACTGCTTTAGGTAGTTTACAATTCACTTGTTGTAATAACTTAATCTAGCTTTGTTCTTGCACCGTTTTTGGGCATTTAAATTAAAATTTCCTGATTTGAAAAAAGACTTTGATGTAACTTGCGCATGCTTATTAATTGTCTAAGGTTAAATTATCAAGGTGCACTTATTTACAATTTTCTCGAGTAAATAATTTTCGTTAAGGGGGGAGTTAATAAATGTTTCGGTGTTTTATAGTCAGCTACCCCATAAGCACAAACGAGCAATAAGCAGAAGCGGCGACATAAGAAAGGACTACACTGGATATATAGCAAGCAGGCGCTTTGCAATTTATTCAGATGTTCGTTTAAACCCGGTAAAGGACAAGTATTTTTTACCAGAGGACATTTATGTTTAGCATCAGAAAAAAGCTGACGCTCGTCATCTTATCTATCACTCTTGTGCCCATGATTGTTGTAGCCTTGGTACTTGGATTTCAATCTTACAGTAAGGCAAATCAGGCGCTATCCGAACAGGCTCGTTTAAAGTTAGTTGCTATACGTGATATTCAAAAGCAACAAATAGAAAGCTATTTCAATACCATTGAAAGTCAGGTGCTGAGTTTCTCTAATAATCTGATGATTGTTGAAGCCATGAAGGCGTTTAAACCGGCGTTCAGAAATTATAGAAATGAGTTAGATATTAAACAATCTGGCGAGTTACGTCGCCAACTGAAATCTTATTATACTCAGGACTATTCAAACGAGTATAAACAGCGTAACAGTAACCAATCACCAAATATCAATTCATTATTTGACGCGCTTGATGAGGATAGCATTTCGTTACAACACGCTTTTATCATTGATACCCCACATCCTCTGGGAGCAAAAGATGAATTAATGAAACCCGGCAATGATTCCACGTATGCGCAGTTACACCAAAAATATCACCCCAGTATTCGGGATTTTTTAAAACGCTTTGAATATTACGATATTTTCTTAGTGGATCCAGATAGCGGCGATATTGTTTATTCTGTATTTAAAGAGATCGATTACACGACATCATTAATTAGTGGCCCTTATAAATCCACAGGAATTGGCAAAGCATTTCAACAAGCCGTTAATTTGCCTAATGGTAAAGCGACGTTAACGGACTTTTTTGCCTATACACCTTCATATGAAGATCCCGCCAGCTTTATTGCAACCCCCATTTTTGATGGCAACTTAAAAGTGGGGGTTTTAATTTTTCAGATGCCTATAGACAGGATTAATCAAATTATGACCTACGGCCAGGAATGGCAAGAATCCGGACTAGGGGATTCTGGTGAGACTTATCTTGTAGGTAAAGATTTTCCTGATTACCCACTTAGCTCAGCCAGCTTTAATAGCTTATACGGCATGGGTGGTGTTTTAATAGCTGCCTTTGCTAACGTGGGCAACAGTCTTCGTAAATTAAACCGGTTGTTAAATCTGAAACAATACTCAGCCAGATGACGCGGAAGGTGCTTTGACGCTATCGCGTGGCAGCTCCCTCTCAGCGAGTTCTTAACATTCCCGATCATGGTGTTGACCCAATTAAAGGCTGGGTGTTCAAGCTTTTCCAGATCGCCGCCCGTTTTCGCATAAAAGTGATGTCTGTCTTCGCTTGCTACAGCGCGGAAGCAGGGTAATCCGTCAGAAATCACAATGGCTTCTGGCAGAACATGTTTATCCGCCCATTGCTGGATAGCATGACTCCTGAACCCTTCAACAACTGTCATTTTCATTCTGGTGGGGTGACCTTCTTCATTCAGTGCAACCGCAGCAACAAACGGGGTTTTACCCGATGCGCCGCGTCCGCGCTTTCCCCCACGACGCTCACCTCCCCAATAGACATCATCCAGTTGAATAATGCCGCCAATCTGGTGCTCGTCTTCACTTTCTTTCATGGCCTGCAACAGTTTATGTTTCATTTTCCAGGCAGTGTCATAATTTACTTTTAGCTGACGCATCAACTCCATAGCCGAAATGCCTGTTTTAGACTGCGTTAGCAGGTGCATCGCCATAAACCACTTCATCAATGGCAATCGGGTCTTATCGAATACCGTGCCACTGGTCAGTGATTGTTGATGTTTGCAACGATTACACTGTAACGCATTACGGCACTTCAACTGACAATGCGACTTGTGACCGCATTCCCGACAAACAAACCCTGATGGGTAGCGCCACCGGAACAAGGCTTCTCTGCACTTTTCTTCGGTCCCGTAGTCTTCCATCACTTCAAAAACACTATATCCCTTTTGAAACTGCACTTTGTTCTTCGCCATTTTTGCACCATCAAACACTGTTATTATATACAGTGTAGCGCAGGATGCTCAAAATGGGTAATCAGGAAGATTTTAAAATGCGCAGTATGAGTCGTTTCTTAATTGATGATCCGCAAGGCTTCGAGGCGGCAATTCGAAATGTAAATACGCCAGATAAAACTATCTCTACTATTCTGGCTAAAAATACCACTATTGGTTTGCTAGAAGTTAAAACCGAGGGCACTGAGTCAGCATTGGCTGGGGAGCGTGGCTTTCATATATTTCCAGATTATAGGGACGTTAACGTCTTGTCGGCATACACGCCTTTAGATATTTTTAACCTCAACTGGGTACTGATGAGTGAAATTGACGAATCAGAAGCCTTCGCTATGAACCAGGTGCTGTTGAGAAGCATTCAGTTCAATACCATATGGTTGATATTGTTGTTTTCTGCAATAGCGTTCTTTGTCAGTTTCTATTTTGGCCAGTATTTTACCAGGCCTATAATCAGTTTATTTCAAACCATTTCGGAACTAACGGAGCACTCTGATCTGACTCGCCGGGTCAAAGATAAGAGCAACGATGAAGTTGGCCAGATAGGTGAAGCAATAAATGGCATGGCGGAAAAATTTCAGGGAATCATTCGTGATGTCAATGAAATGGCAAATTTGTTGGACGCCGCGGTGGAAAAACTCATTGTCTCAACCACTAAAACTGAGGACGGTGTCAGTCATCAGGAATTAGAAAGTCAGCAAATTGCAACGGCCACTGAAGAGATGAATGTGACTGCAAACTCTATTGCGCAAAATGCCTCAACGGCTCATGAATTAACAGACCAAGCCAATCAAACCTGTAGCGAAAGTCAAAAAGTCGCAGCAACCGCAGTTGATGTGTCTGAAAAACTATCGGTGGATGTGGCAAACAGTGCAAAAGCACTTGCAGGTGTATCGACCTTGAGTGAAAAAATTGGTGTTGTTGTGGAGGTCATAGGAGATATTGCCGAGCAGACCAATTTATTAGCACTAAATGCTGCTATCGAATCTGCTAGGGCCGGGGAGCAAGGCAGGGGATTTGCCGTTGTTGCTGATGAAGTAAGAAAGCTGGCACAAAGAACGCAAACCGCAACCACTGAAATACAGTAAATGATAGAAGGGTTACAGTCGGGAACAGCGGATTCGGTCAAATTGATAAACTCTTCCGTAGAACGTGTGGAAGAGAGCCATGAAAAAGTCTCTGAACTAACTGAAGCCATGAACCAGATAATTCAGTCTATTAAAGATATTAACGATCAGAGTTTACAAATTGCAGCGGCTTCAGAGCAGCAACAAGCCGTCACTCAAGATATCAGCCTGAGAATTACTACCATCAGTGACATTGCTCAACAAACCGCTGTTGAAGCCCACAATGCAGCAGATACCGGCAACAGTGTTAAAGAAATGTCGAAACGACTGCAACTGTTGGTAGGGGAATTTAAAGTGTGAGTGACTGGAGCTGTATGGCTTTTTCAGAAGGAGGCAGCTAAAGCTCCTCAGACAAGATATTGAGAATTCTCGCCCCCCTTGAGTGGCCTTTCCCGTATAAATAGGCTCGGCGCACACAACGGGAAACGCAGTGATAATAGGGTGTATCTTCAAGGCAGACTTGTGCCTTCCTGGCTTTTGGCATGTTAACTCCTCCTGAGTTTGCTCATTGGGTTTCTTATTTTGCACAATCTCGATGAATTGGAAACTGTACTGAAGTACAGTTATGATGGGTGTCATTGTTAGTAATTGTTAGTAGATGTTAAGCGCTCTCCATTTGCGGGGATTGGAAAACCGGAACCTCTCAAAGAAAATCTTTCAGGTTTTTGGTCTCGCAGAATAGATGATACCAATCGTTTGGTATATGCCGTGGATGATACAGCGGTTACGGTTATCTCGTGTCGTTATCATTACTAGTAGGTGGCAGCTAACAAACCAAGTCAGCGGGACACTAACACGTAGGCTCTCGTCACTTTGTTCTGTATTTTAGCCTACGTGTTATTGTCCCTGCTTGGGGCGTTAGCTTAGTAGTGCAGCACAATAGGTAAATGTAATTTGTAATGTTGGAAGTCTTTATCGGTCGTAAATATGGTTGCTTTTACTCTTGTGGCAACGGCACAAATCAAAAAATCAGTATGTGATCCTTGTATACCTTTAGCACGGCAAATATTGGAATATTCCGCCGCGAGAATATAGTCATCATCAATTACCGGTAGGTTAGGGAAGTAATCTAATTTCTGTTTAAGTTTTAAGTATTGGTTTTTGTCACTGTACCCAGAAAGTAGTTCTTGCCGCACAGGTCCAATTATCATAATCGAACCTTGGTCAATGATTTTGGAAAGCTCGGTGGCAATTTCTTTGTTTCTGGTGCTTTTACCTCTTAATGCCAATGACCATACACAAGTATCAATCAATATTTGGTTCACTGGCGGCCCTGTTTGTAATCATAGTCGTCATCGGCAGGTAAATTACCGAATAATTCCTTGATTTCTTGTTGCTTTCTTCGTTCAATAAATTCTTTCAACGCCGCATTAACAGTATCTTTCTTAGATTTAAAACCACCGACTTTTAATGCAGCGTCTAATAGACTATTATCCAAAGCTAAATTTGTTGCCATAACTTACTCCTTACACATTGATCTACACATTATGGTATATCAATCAAAAAAAGCTAACAAGTGCATGCTACGGACAAAAAACAGTTGTCACCTTTTGCGCATTTCCGCTGCGCGGGCGCAAAAGCCGCCAACTGTTTCTTGTCGCAGATAATAAAAAGACATCCATTTTAAAATTCATTCAGTTCTCTTTTTTCAAATCTCAGATTTCGCCATTAGTTTTTTCTAAATTTCTGGGAAGAAACACATCAGAGAGTGAATTCAGACTATAGGAACAATAAAAAGACATCCATTTTAAAATTCATTCAGTACTCTTTTTTCAAATCTCAGGCCTCGCCTTTAGTTTTTTCTAAATTTCCGGAAATAAACACATCAGAGAGCGGGTTCAGACTATTAAATTGTGCTTTCTGGGTTAAAAATTACAACTTCTAAAAGGTATAGGCAGGCGCCCGCCTTACCTTGCAGCAATTATGCTTTTAGCTGGCGTTATGATGTTGATTGTCAGCCAAATAATCGAATCGCGACGTTTTTATCTCTGAGTCGTTGTAACTTGTGCCGGTGTTTGTATGCTTCAAGATAAGATTCACTGCCAGCGGCGTGATGAAAACAGCTTTCAAATTGGGTGGTGAGTTCCTGCCATTGCTCGGGTTTGAGATTGAGTCGTTCCAATATTGCCGGTGTTGATTCTTCAATGGAGCCGCGTTTATTGGGTAAAATAGCTCTGCCGGTAATATCTACAAGCTCCAGATAATCTGTCAGGTGCAAGGGTAAACCATGAGGCATATCCTCTTTGATATTCCCCGCAAAAGGTGTCAGGAATTTAGGGTTTTTGCCTGCTTTGGCTGCATTGATGCGATACTGAATGCTGGTGTGGTCAGATTCTTCCAGTGTTTCAGCCATTTTGGCTCTGATGGGGTTTAAGTCCACATAAGCCATGCAGGCGGCAAGCGCAGCTTCATCCAGTAGTGCCTGGGACTTAAATCGACCTTCCCAGAATCTGCCGGTACACTTATCTTCCTTGTTGGCTTCTCTGGCTATGTATTCATTTAAATAGCGCATAAACCAGCTGATATCCGTCAACCGCTGCCGCCATACATCTGCGGTTTCCTCAACGGTGAACAGCTGAGATTCATGCATCTGTTTTCGTTGTTCGGGATTTAAATACTGGTGACTAAGTAATGTGCCATTACTTAGCCTGTGCCAGCGGCGGAACACTTCTTCGGTATTCCAACCGTCAGATAAATCTTTGTGGATATGCAATACCAGGTGAGTGTGGTTGCTCATTACCGCATAGGCACAGACATCAATAGCAAAAATCTGAGACAGAAAGTGAATACGGTCTTCCACCCACTGGCGACGGTGTTCATAGCTAACCCCGGTTTGTTTGTCTTCCCCGCATAAATAGGCTCTACGCACACAGCGGGAAACACAGTGATAATAGGGGGTATCTTCAAGGCAGATTTGTGCCTTCCTGGCTTTTGGCATGTTAACTCTTCCTGAGTTGGATGAATGAAGCTTCTATTTTGCACAAATCAGAGAGTTTGGAAACTGTACCGAAGTACAGTTATGATGGGTGTTACAGTTATGATGGGTGTCATTGTTAATAAAAAGTTGCAGCAACCGCTGTTGATGTGTCTGAAAAACTATCGGTGGATGTGGCTAACAGTGCAAAAGCACTTGCAGGTGTATCGACCTTGAGTGAAAAAATTGGTGTTGTTGTGGAGGTCATAGGAGATATTGCCGAGCAGACCAATTTATTAGCACTAAATGCTGCTATCGAATCTGCCAGGGCCGGGGAGCAAGGCAGGGGATTTGCCGTTGTTGCTGATGAAGTAAGAAAGCTGGCACAAAGAACGCAAACCGCAACCACTGAAATACAGGAAATGATAGAAGGGTTACAGTCTGGAACAGCGGATTCGGTCAAATTGATAAACTCTTCCGTAGAACGTGTGGAAGAGAGCCATGAAAAAGTCTCTGAACTAACTGAAGCCATGAACCAGATAATTCAGTCTATTAAAGATATTAACGATCAGAGTTTACAAATTGCAGCGGCTTCAGAGCAGCAACAAGCCGTCACTCAAGATATCAGCCTGAGAATTACTACCATCAGTGACATTGCTCAACAAACCGCTGTTGAAGCCCACAATGCAGCAGATACCGGCAACAGTGTTAAAGAAATGTCGAAACGACTGCAACTGTTGGTAGGGGAATTTAAAGTGTGAGTGACTGGAGCTGTATGGCTTTTTCAGAAGCAGGCCAATAAAAAGACATCGGGCAATAAAAAGACATCCACTTTAAATTCATTCAGCTCACTTTTTTCAAACCTCAGATTTCGCCATTAATTTTTTTAAATTTCTGGGAAGAAACACATCAGAGAGGGGATTCAGACTATTAAATAGTGCTTTCTGGGTTAGAAATTACAACTTCAAAAAGATATAGGCAGGCGCCCACCTTACCTGGCGGCAATTATGTTTTTAGTTGGCGTAAAGATATTAATTGTCAGCCAAATAATCGAATCGCGGCGTTTTTATCTCTGAGTCGTTGTAACTTGTGCCGGTGTTTGTATGCTTCAAGATAAGATTCACTGCCAGCGGCGTGATGAAAATAGCTTTCAAATTGGGTGGTGAGTTCCTGCCATTGCTCGGGTTTGAGGTTGAGGCGTTCCAATATCGCAGGTGTTGATTCCTCAATGGAACCGCGTTTATTGGGTAAGATAGCTCTGCCTGTGATATCAACCAGCTCCAGGTAGTCGGATAAATGGAAAGGCAAACCATGGGGCATATCATCTTTGATGTTTCCGGCAAAAGGTGTCAGGTATTTGGGTGTTTTACCTGCTTTGGCAGCATTGATGCGATACTGAATGCTGGTGTGGTCGGATTGCTCTGGCGTTTCAGCCATTTTGGCTCGGATGGGGTTTAAGTCCACGTAGGCCATACAGGCGGCAAGCGCAGCTTCATCCAATAGTGCCTGGGACTTAAATCGACCTTCCCAGAATCTGCCGGTACATTCATCTTCCTTGTTGGCCTCTCTGGCAATGTATTCATTTAAATAGCGCATAAACCAGCTGATATCCGTCAACCGCTGTCGCCATATATCTGCGGTTTCCTCAACGGTGAACAGCTGATACTCATGCATCTGCTTTCGTTGCTCTGAATTCAAATACTGGTGACTCAGCAACGTACCATTACTAAGCCTGTGCCAGCGGCGAATCACTTCTTCGGTATCCCAACCGTCAGATAAATCTTTGTGAATATGCAATACCAGGTGAGTGTGGTTGCTCATTACCGCATAGGCACAAACATCAATAGCAAATATTTGAGACAGAAAGTGAATACGGTCTTCAACCCATTGACGGCGGTGTTCATAGCTAACACCGGTTTGTTTGTCTTCCCCGCATAAATAGGCTCTGCGCACACAACGGGAAACGCAGTGATAATAGGGTGTATCTTCAAGGCAAATTTGTGCCTTCCTGGCTTTTGGCATGTTAACTCTTCCAGAGTCTGCTGAATGAAGCTTCTATTTTGCATAAATCAATGAGTTTGGAAACTGTACTGAAGTACAGTTATGATGGCTGTCTTGTTTAGTTTCTCAACTAATTCCTGATAACGGTAAAACGTATCTCTGGAAACGCCCATCACCTTACAAGCCTTGGAAACATTCCCAAGCTCTTCAGCCAGATTGAGCAAACCTGCTCTGTGTTTAATAATTGGATTGTTAGTATGCAACATGAGAGTTACCTTTTGTTTTGATTTTAGATTCAGCACCTATATCAAAACGGGTAACTCTCTGTTTTGCAAATAGAAGTGTCAGATTAGGTCAGGACTTATACAAATTAGTTTATTAAAGCAACCTAAATACCTTCTCGGATCTTTAATTACTCGTACAGACCAAGGTGCTCTTTCGCGTAAGCTTCAAAGTCTGTAAAACCACCGATGTGATTTTGATCCAGGAAGATTTGGGGTACTGTCTCAACTGGTTTACCCACTGTTTTTTCCAGATCGGCTTTGCTGATACCTTCTTCGTGGATGTTGATATAACGATATTTAAAATCGTCTCTTTCCTGAGTCAGTTTATCAGCGAGTTCCTTCGCTCTGACACAAAAAGGACAACCATCTCTACCAAAAATAACTGCGTACATAACTTTTCCTCAAAGGGTTAACTTGCTAATCAGTTTAGTGGCTGAGTGGAATAAAGACAGTTGATAGATTCGATAGTTGTTATCGCTTTTTTAAATGAGTCTGTCGCGGGGTTATTAATCGAGAGAATTAGGTCTGAATAGTGCAATAAATAAACATTAAGCCACTTCAGGGGAGAAATAGCGGCAAAGCTAATTGCATTGGGCCTTTGGCATCTTTTATAGTTGTCTTAATTTACGACAACAATAATACGGTATTAATGGGAATTTTAATGTTGGACCTTCCCGGTCAGTCTTTGACTGCGGAAGATAAGGAGATCCTTGAGCATCCTTTAACAGGTGGCCTGATATATTTCACCCGCAATTTCGAAGATCATCAGCAAATCACCGAGCTTTCAAAAGAAATCAGAATGTCTGTTAAAAAGCCACTATTGCTGGCTGTGGATCAGGAAGGTGGCAGGGTTCAAAGGTTCAGAAAAGGTTTCAGCGAATTGCCTGCCATGGCGACTATTTTGGAGCGCTCAGATGGCAATATCGAACAGGCTAAAATCTGGTGTCGAGCGATTGCCGAGTTAATGGCGTTGGAAATACAGTCCGTGGGTATTGATATCAGCTTTGCACCAGTCGCAGATATTAACAATATTTCTGATGTTATAGGTGATAGAGGCTTCGCTAAAAATAAGCAAGATGTAGTTACACTTGTCGCGTCGTTTTGTGAGGGTATGCGGGCAGGCGGTATGGCCACAACCGGTAAACACTTTCCCGGTCACGGCAGTGTAAAAGAAGACTCGCATATTGCTTTACCTATTGATCGCAGGGAGGCACAGGAAGTTTTGGAAACCGATTTTTGGGTTTTTGAACAACTGGCGCAACAAAACATGTTAGATGCAGTGATGCCTGCACACGTAATTTATTCTGCATTTGATGACCTGCCAGCTGGATTTTCTGAGTTCTGGGTTAAACAAAAACTGCGCAAAGATATGGGATTTAACGGCGCCGTGTTTTCTGATGACCTGACAATGGAAGGTGCAGTAAAGTGCGGCACTCCCACCGAGCGTGCGCAATTAGCCATGACGGCCGGGTGCGATATGGCGTTAATCTGTAATAACCGTGAGGCTTCCATCGAGGTCCTGGATAACTATAAAGGTTCTGCCGCTATGTCACCGGCTATTGAGAAGATGATCATGGCACAGCCTAAGTACCAGGGCTTGCGCCAATGTCAAAGCTCTTCGCGTTGGCAGGCATTGCGTCAGATCCTGGATGAGTTAAATGACAACTAAACAAGCTATTATCCTGGTTGCTGTACTGATATCTGCGGTTTTAAAGTGGCATCTGGACAGCATCGGTGTCGCCAGTGAAATCAGTTGGACGGCTGCCATCACACTGGTAACCGCCATTCTATGGGTTACTGAAGCACTGCCCATTCCGGCGACATCTCTTATTCCTTTTGCGGCTTTTCCGGCGGCAGGGGTTTTATCCCACAAAGAAGCAGCATCGTCCTTAGGTAGCCACGTCATAATTCTATTGATGGGCGCGTTTATGCTGTCCAAGGCTATTGAGAAGTCGGGGGTGCACAAACGGTTTGCTTTGCAGATGCTTAAGCTAACCGGCGGTAAAAGCGCCTCCCGATTGGTTTTGGCCTTTATGTTGACTGCTGCGATATTGAGTATGTGGATATCCAATACCGCTACGACATTGATGCTGTTGCCAATCGCATTAGCCATTCTTTCTTCAATCGACAATCCCAGACTCGCTGCTGCTTTACTACTTGGTATTGCTTATGCCGCCAGTTTGGGGGGAGTAGGTACACCAATAGGTACGCCGCCAAACATTATATTTATCAGTGTTTATCAGGAGTCCCAGGGGCAAGAAGTCACATTTTTACAATGGATGAAAACAGGTGTCCCTATTGTCGTCATCGCCATACCTATCATGGCCTTGTGGTTAACCCGCGGACTGGGAAGTCTGGGAGCTGTGAATATTCCTACGTCGGGTGAATGGCGGCCGGCAGAAAAACGGGTGCTAACGGTTTTCGGACTGGTAGCGCTTGCCTGGGTAACCAGACCTTATTGGTCTGAAACATTAAGCATGAATACAGTGGGTGATAGTACCATTGCACTGTTGGGTGTGATTGCTATGTTTGTCGTCCCTTCAGGTGAAAAGGATCAAAAAGGGCAAGCAACCAGTCTTCTGGATTGGAAGACCGCGAATGATATCCCCTGGGGATTGTTGCTGTTGTTTGCTGGCGGGATCTGTATCGCGAAGGCCTTTACGGCTTCGGGACTAAGCCAAAAAATGGGTGACTTGTTGAGTTTTTTAGAAGGCGTACCATTACCCGTATTGATTCTGTCGATTTGCTTGTTTGTTACTTTCTTAACGGAAATTACCTCAAATACAGCGACTGCCACTTTGTTAATGCCGATTTTGGCGTTAAGCGGCATGGCAATGGGGATTGAGCCGTCACTGCTGATGATACCTGCTGCGATTTCGGCAAGTTGTGCCTTTATGCTGCCGGTGGCTACTGCGCCCAATGCCATCGTTTATGGAACCGATAAGTTTCCGATTAAAACTATGGCAAGGGAAGGCTTTGTATTAAACGTATTGGTGGCTTTTGTGGTATCAGGTGTAAGTTATCTGACGCTGCAGTAGTTTATTCCTCGAAGGTTTCTTCGGTTGGTGGTGTAGGAAGGGCATGATCAAACTTTTTGATATAACACCCCCTTTAACGATCACATTGTGGCATAAGCCAATGAAATAGCTTTACACTGAACTCTGTTCACTCCATCCTGGCCCGATTTGTCTCTCATAAAGGCCGCGTCATGGAAATTCTTGTTCATCTTCAAAAAGTGTCTGATACCCGATCTCATGTTAATCAGGATTATCCTGTGCTGGAGATGTCATTCCTGTTGATAAGTGCCCTCATAAGTGGCAGTAAATCCTGGGCTGATATTCATGTTTTTGGCGAAACACGACTGGACTGGCTAAGACAATATCTGCCTTTTGAATACGGGATACCCACCCAACAAAATGTCGCCCGTATCATCAGAACTATGGTACCTGAATCATTAATGGCAGCGTTGGTTTCCTGGGTAAATGCGGTCAGGGAAGAAAACCAGTTTCAACATATTGCTATTGACGGCAAAGATGTACGAGGTGTCGCGAAATATAGCGGCTCAACGCCATTGAGCATGGTTTCTGCATTTGATGTGGAACAGGGGCTGGTGTTGTATCACAAAGCCGGACGAGGCAAAGGAAATGAGCTGGCAATGGCCCGGGAGTTAATTGAATCGCTGGACATTACCGGGGCTATTCTGACCCTGGACGCACTTCACTGTCAGGTAGAGACTATCCACCAGATTAAAGAACAAAAAGGGATTGCTTTGGTACAGTGCAAGAAAAATCAACCCACGTTACTTGAGGCGGTAGATACACTGTTCCAGAAATATTGGGCTTTACCTGAGGCAGAACAGACCAGTTTAAGCGAAAGTGAAACCGGACATGGGCGAAAAGAAACCCGCACGGTCTGGTCAACAGACCTCATCCTTGAGGGGCAACTAAAAGAAAAATGGTCAGACCTGAAAACGATAGCCGCGGTAGTGAGAGAACGCTCTGTCAAAGGACAAACCAGCCATGAGACCCATTATTATGTCTGTACTGAACAACTGACGCTTGACGAACTGATGAAGGCTACCCGACGCCACTGGTACATAGAAAACAGTCAGCATCATGTGTTGGATGTGACGTTCAGGGAGGATGATCAGAGAATGTACGCCGGCAATTCCGCCATCAATATAGCCTGCTTCAGGCGGCTGGCTCTGAATCTGTTAAACCAGCACAAAGACAAAAAGAAAAAGACGAAACCACAAAAAATGGGCTGGTGTGCCGGAAGTGATGACTACCGCCATGAAGTGCTATTTGGAAATAATTAACCGAGTATATTCAAGCCCTTGTGGTGTAGGGCGGTTGTAGCGTCTGATTTGCACCACCATGCCAAACATAGGATGATCGAAATAATGTATTTCGGTACTGATCATTCGGCGTAACTGGTCAAAGTGATAAGCCTGTAAAAAGTTAGGCTGCATTGGTAATGCGCTATTGTCTGCTTCGCTATTTTCTTCAGCAGTGGCAGTGAGCGGTCGTTTAAAGTTTTGCCAGTCTATAACAATGGGTTTTCTGAAGTTTAGATCGCTATCCAGGTGGAGGTAGGGCGTTCTACCGATATATTCTATAAATACTTTCAATCGGCCATCAATCGTCCACACACTCAAAGATTCATCGTTCAACTCAGAGTTCTGAAGCGCAATGAGTTCGGCTGGCGGCTCTGTAATTTCAAGCGTCTGATAACTCTGCTGATTCAATATGGCTGCAATTTTTTGATAAAGATTTTGCTGTTGAAAACTTTGCTCAGATTCGGCACGAGATTTCGGTAGCCCGGAGTAATAAAAATCTTCGCTGAAGTTTTCTCCGGCGTAAATACGGTACCAAGGGGCCTTATCGCGGCCCACAATGACATTTTGTCGCCACGCCGTATGCAGCAGCACATTCAACCCTCTGGCGCGATTGATGTCAGTGCGAAGCTTTCTCAATTGCAGGTTGTCTTGCGGTAAAGTATAAGCCTTTTCGGAATAGGGGTACTCAATACCATTTAGCGTAGTGGGGAGCGTGGCTAATTTGACCTGTGTCTGCAAGTAAGTGGCGTGCTCATTACTGAAATATTCCATTTCAGCAGGCCACTGACAATAAAGGTTGTCGGGCACCTGAATTTCCGGCGATTGCTCTTGAGGGATTAAATCGTCGAACAAAAACTGCTGTGTAAATTCATTCTGTTGCGGCGTTCCTAACGCCAGTTCATCAACATCAATAATGGAGTCCAGCATATTTTGCAATTGCTCAGAGGGCTTGGTACTGGTGACCCACTCAGGATCATGTAGCAAGGCTTCTTCCAGCAACTGGTTTTGAATAGGCGTTGCTGTGAATACCTGGGTAGGAAATGCAATTGGGACAGGCTCCTGATTACAGACATCGGCTCCCTGGCGCAAAAACTGAAAGTCGGGCAACAAGGTTTCTGTAATGAAATCATGCATACCTTGGGTATCGATTTGTGTAACCTGCAACGGAAACTGCTCAGCAATATCATCCGCTGAAATATTGCGTTCAAACAGTATTAACTCCACTTCAAACCACCAGGGATTCGAAGAATCATCAGCTTTAACCTGTGTCGCTACAATTGCTAAAAAAACAGACAAGCAAAGGTAATACGGAGTTTTGTACAAAACGAAGTTCCCTGGTTATGTGCGCTACGAAACGCGATTAAACGAGCATCAGGCGACTTTTTGTTGCCTGTTAAAGTCGATGAGCATTCCTTCTACAAAGGCCAGTCTTTTGTTTGCCTCTGGCTTTTCGGAAACAAATTTTAATTTTTGAGGCCCATCAAAGCGAAATACATTGGGTTTGCTTTGAATCAACTGAATGATATAGCCAGGATCAACTTTAGTGTTTTCGCTGAATTCCAAAAAGCCTCCCTGGGCATTGGCATCGATCTTTTTGATACCTACTTGTTTCGCACTGAGCTTCAGCTCGTGAACTTTAAACAGATTTTTTGTTGCTTCCGGTAGCATGCCAAATCGGTCAATTAATTCAATCTGTATTTCTTTCAATTCTTCCCGCTTTTTACAGGATGCAATTTTTTTGTACATGGACAAGCGAATATTGACGTCGGCAATGTAATCATCTGGCAGTAAAGTGGGGATGCGCAATTCCACTTCCGTATGCTGAGCCATCAGATTATTCAATGAAGGCTCTTTGCCAGCTTTGAGGGCTTCTACCGCCTCTTCAAGCATATCCATATACAAACTAAATCCGACAGTGGTTATTTGCCCTGATTGCTCTTCGCCCAGCAGCTCTCCGGCACCGCGTATTTCCAAATCATGTGTCGCTAACTCAAAGCCTGCACCCAGATTATCCGATTGGGCAATGGCTTCCAGACGTTTGGTGGCATCTTTGGTCATGCGCTTTGGATGCGGAGTCAGTAAATACGCATAAGCCTGGTGATGGGAGCGTCCAACCCGGCCGCGCAGTTGGTGTAATTGCGCAAGGCCCAGATGGTCAGCACGGTCCATAATAATGGTATTGGCAGAAGGAATATCGATACCGGTTTCGATAATTGTGGTACATACCAGTACATTGAACCTTTGGTGATAAAAGTCGGACATCACTCTTTCCAGATCTTTTTCACGCATCTGTCCATGGGCCACACTGACCTTGGCTTCTGGCACTATCTCGGCAATCTCGCTGGCGGTCTTCTCAATACTTTCTACTTCATTGTGCAAGAAATAAACCTGGCCTCCACGCAGTATTTCACGCATTACTGCTTCTCTGATCAGGTTTTTATCTCGTTGTTTTACGAAGGTTTTAATCGCTAAGCGCTTAGCCGGAGGGGTTGCTATGATGGATAAATCACGCATCCCATTAAGGGCCATGTTTAGTGTGCGAGGTATTGGCGTGGCGGTTAGAGTCAATATATCCACTTCGGCCCGCAGGCTCTTTATCTTTTCTTTTTGTTGCACACCGAAACGGTGTTCTTCATCAATAATCAATAATCCCAGATCAGCGAATTTGATATCCTTTTGGATGAGTTTGTGGGTACCAATTATGATATCTACTTTGCCATCTGCTAATCCCGCCAACACCTGTTTTTGCTCTTTAGTGCTGTTAAATCGGGACATGACATCTATCTGAAATGGCCACTGGCTCATGCGATCCCGGAAGTTTTCATAATGCTGCTGAGCCAATAGAGTGGTAGGAACCAACACGGCTACCTGTTTACCCTGACTGGCGGCAATAAAGGCGGCGCGCATTGCCACTTCAGTTTTACCAAAACCCACATCACCACAGACCAATCGGTCCATGGCACGAGGGGAGCCCATATCATTTATAACTGCATTGATGGCCTGGAGCTGATCATCTGTTTCTTCAAATGGAAAGCTATCTGCAAATTGGCGATAGTCTTGCCAGTCGATTTTACAGGCCTGACCGGGTTTCGCTTCACGCTGAGCATAGACTTCCAGAAGTTGTGCTGCTACATCGCGCACTTTTTCCGCTGCCTTTTGTCTTGCTTTTGACCAGGTGTCAGTACCTAAATTATGTAGCGGGGCTTGCTCATCGCCGCCACTGTAACGGCTGATCAGATGCAGTGACGCAACCGGTACATACAGCTTGGATTGTTTGGCATACTCAATAGTCAGGTATTCGGTGGTGATGCCACCGGCATCGAGCGTTTGTAAACCCAGGTAGCGACCGACACCGTGCTCTATGTGCACCACGGGTTGCCCAGGTTGTAGTTCTGCCAGGTTGCGAATTACCGCTGATTCGTCGGTAACCTGTTGTTTCTTACGCAACCGACGTTGACTAACTTTATGGCCTAAAAGTTCAGTTTCTGTGATAAAGGCGAGGGCGCCATCTGAGCCATGAATAACGAAGCTATTGTCCACGTAACCCACGCAGATCCCCACCTGCGAGTGCGCACTCAGGAAAGCTTCAGTGTGTTCAAAGCTTTTGGGTTTAATGGCTGCTTCGAGCAATAATTCCAGTAGCGTTTCTTTACGGCCTGCCGTCTCCGCGCAAAACAGTACCCTGGTGCCTTCCTCTAACCAGGTTTTCAGTTGAGCCTGTAACTTAGTGTAAGGGCTTTTTGATTGGGCGTTGATGGCAACGTCAGGCAGTAGTTCAACAGCATAATCAGTTCTTCCGTTTTTGTTGTCAGAAAGTCGATTTGTGACATTGATTCTTGGCCACTTTTTGAGAAGCCCATTGAGCTCTTCTACGCGCAGAAAAAGGCTGTGAGGCGGCAACAGAGGTTTTAATGGATCCCAACGATGCTGCTCGTAACGCTCATTAACGTCTGCCAGGAAAAAGTCGATGGCCTGGGTAATGTCACCCTGGGTAACGAACATTGCATCATCATTGATATAGTCGAAGATGCTGGAAGTTTCTTCAAAAAACAGGGGCAGGTAGTATTCTATCCCTGCGGGCATGACGCCGGAACTGACATCGTGAAATATGGAACCCTTGCCGTAGTGGCCATCAAAGACATTTTTGTAGTTTTCCTTAAACTGCTCAATGCCTTGTTTGTTTATCGGAAACTCGTGAGCCGGTAATAATCGAATCGCTTTTTGCTGTTCGCCAGAGCGTTGCGTGTCTGGATCAAATTCACGAATACTTTCAACTTCATCGTCATACATATCCAGACGCAAAGGGCTGGTTGTGCCCATGGGGTACAAATCCACAATACTGCCACGGACAGAGTATTCGCCGTGTTCCATAACCTGATTAACCGCAGTATAGCCAGCGCGATTAAGACGGGTTCTGAAAGCATCAATATCCAGTGTTTGCCCTTGTTTGAGGAACAACACATATTTGCCGAGATATTCCACTGGTGCCACTTTTTGCAGCAACGTAGTTATCGGAAATATATAGATATCGCGGCCTTTTTGGGTCAACTCATAAAGCGTTTCAAGACGCTGGGAAATGATATCCTGGTGAGGTGAAAAGGTGTCGTATGCCAGGGTTTCCCAATCGGGAAATACCGATACTTTCACTGTTGTGTGTTTAAGAAAGTGACGTATTTCACGTTCTAATTTCAGCGCCCCAGGCGTGTCTGATGTAACTACAACAACTCGTTTGTTACTCTCCAGAGCGCAGTTTGCAATAGCCAGCGCTGATGAACTTCCGGCGAGATTACACCAATGTTGTTGTTCACCGGGTTTTTTAGGGAATACGGGAGAAAATATTGATTTTTGCATTAATTAACTGGAGAAATTTGATTATTGATTGTTTTCTGTACGGCTTTTCAGGTGTCGGGTTTGTAAATGTAAACTGGCGCGCACTAACAACTCCTGATCCTGCTCTCTAATGCTACTGAAAATTAAAGCGATTCGGAACTCTTCTTCGTCCGAAGGCTCACATGAGATCACTTCGGCATAACAAAACACCGCAGCGGCTTCTTCTTCCAGAAAAATTTTAAGTTGATAAATGCTGCCGGGCAACATTTCTTTGGAACTGATGACACTCAGGCCGGCACCACCAAACTCGGTTCCCTTGTAGCGATTTTCTTTTTCGTCTTGTTGATGCAGGATGTACGACATCATCAGATCAATTTTTTTCGATTGATGATTCAGGAACTCTGCCAGTTCTCTGGCGTGATCGCCAAGGTGTCGCAAAGGGCGCAATGCTTTGGTTTCCAGTTCTGCCAACTCTCCAGCCATGCGAAAAGCGTAGGGCATGTGACTGAGCAATTCTTCCGGTAAAGGCACCTGAAAATCCGAAGGCATCGGCAGTAGATTAACATTCAGAGAATGCTTTATCGTAAAGTATTGGTGATACTGTTCTAGCTTTTGGTTGATGTCTGATTCACTCATTCACAGCACTTATTTTAATGGGGCACTTTTATTAGGTTTTCTAAGGCTTCGGGTTTGTGTAACAAAAAGCCCTGCGCGTAATCCACGTTTATCTCTTTTAACACTTTTAACATGGATTCGGTTTCAACGGCTTCAGCAATAACACACATGTTATTTTCTCTGGCAATGGCCACTATAGATTCCACCATCATGCGACTGATCTTTTCCGAGCCAATCTTATGAATAAAACTACCGTCAATTTTGACATATTGCACATCCAGTTCACGCAAAAATCCATAGGAAGAGGTTCCCGTTCCAAAATCATCAAGCGCGAACTTGCAGCCAAGTTGTTTTAACTTTTCGATAAAACGCCGTGTCGCATTGATATTGGTAAGAGCCGAAGACTCGTTTATTTCGAAACATAACTTTTTGGCGTCGATACCGTATTTTTGGATTGTATCATAGGCCTGGTCCACAAAACTGGCTTTGTAAACGGATTCGCCAGAGATATTAAGAGCCAATTCGCCATTAAAATTAGGAAAGTCGGCGATCATCTGGCAAGATTTTTCTAATACCTTTTGGTCGATCGCAGATATCAAATGATACTGCTCTGCAACGCTAATAAATTGCGATGGTTGTATTAATTCTGCACCGCTGCTTTGCATACGTACCAGTACTTCGAACTTGGCGGATTTTTGGCTCTGAGTAGCATAAATACCCTGACCAAATAAAGAAAACTTATCTTGTTCAATGGCTTGTTGAATTACCGGAACCCAGCGCACTGCGCGGGTCTTATTATTAACGGCTTCTTTTTCTTGTTCGTAAATTAACAGTTCACCGCCACCCTGAGATTTCGACTCAAAGCAAAGTCTTTCTGCCACACTCATTATGTGGTTGGCATCCTGAAACTCGCCATTCAGCTCCACTAAACCCATGCTGACATTGACAAACAGGTGTTCTTTTTCCCAGTCGAAGTGCATATCGTTAATTGCTTTGCGAATGTCTATTGCCCGTCGCTTTGCAGAATCCAGGTCGGTGCTGTTGAAGATAATAGAGAACTCATCGCCTCCCATGCGGGCCACGATTTCATCGTTATTGGCTACGCGCTTAAGCAGCTCTGATAGATTGCGAATGAGTTGATCCCCGGCGGCGTGTCCGCAGGTATCATTGATGACTTTAAACTGATCCACATCCATGTAGAGATAGAACAGGGTGAAGTCTTCCAGCATTTGACTTTCCAGCAGTTTGAAATCCAATTGCTCTTCCATCGATATGCGGTTTAATAAACTGGAAGTCATATCGTATTTCGCTAAATGCTCAAGTTTGCTTTGTAGCTTTTGCCGCTCGGCGATCTCTTCAGTCAGCTTTTGATTTGACAGTGCCAGTTCCCGGGTTCGTTCTTTGACTTTTTCTTCCAGGCTATTGGTGATCTTTTCAAGGGCGGCATTGGTATCCGCCAGGGTGTTAAGCAGCATACTGCTTCGCAGGTGGACATTAACTCTGGCCAGTACTTCGTGGGTATTAAAGGGTTTTACAATGTAGTCGACACCACCTAATTCAAACGCTTTATTGATGTCAGTCTTGCTGCCGGTTAAAAATATGATGGGTATTTTACTGGTACTGGGTTCAGTTTGAAGCCGCTTACAGACTTCCAGGCCGTTCATTCCGGGCATATTGATGTCGAGGATGATGAGGTCAGGTTGAAAGTCGAGAACCGCCATTAATGCTGTCTCGCCATCTTCTACTGGACAGACGTTGTGGCCGTAGTACTCCAGGGTATGGCAAATAGTCTCAAGGTTGATCTGATCGTCGTCAACTACCAATATCTTGGCGAAGTCTCTGGTATCTGGAAAGTCATCTTCGCGCATTACTGCACCTTATTATGATTGCGTTCTGCTCTGGCAAAACAATAGCGCCAGTTCAACACAGCGGTTCGGTTCTGTAAATCAGACCAGTATCGCTTAAGTTTAGATAATTTAAAAAGAATTTTTAGAATTAAGGGGAATAATGCAGGTATTTATACAACAAAAAACGGCCCATGGAGGGCCGTTATAGCAGTAAATTGGATGGCTTAAGCCGCTTTGGCTTTTCCTCTGCGACTGGTTTTGGTTACCCCCGCGCGCAGTGCTTCGGGCGCAAAATCGTCCACATTTATTACTTCCAGACGTCCTTTTTCCGCTCTGTTGAGTAGAGCAACTTCTTGCTCATTCAAAACACCTAGTTCGACGCCTTTCGCCGCAACCAGATCAAGTTGGGTAAACGGCAGTTTTTCGTTAGCTGCGTTGCACACTCTGTCAAATAGCGGTTCGGCATCCAGAATATCCTTCAGAGTTTGTTCCATTTTACCGATAGCGTTGTTATCTGACGGCGTCAGGTATTGACCGTGGCCCAGTCGAGAACGTGCACTTCCTGGTTGCTGCAGTATCAGTGATATTTTATGCTCCAACACATCAGAAGGCTTAGTATGACGGCGACCCCATGGCATGATCATGAACTTCAATATACGTCCAACGACTTTGTTGGGGAAGTTGTCCAGCAAATCAACTATTGCCACCTCTGTTTTGTGCAAAGTGTCTTGCATTGCCCAGTGTAGGAAGGGTAAATCTTCCTTTAAACGACCTTCATCATCAAAGCGTTTCAGAGTGGCTGAACCCAGGTATAAGTAACTCAGGATGTCCCCCAGACGTGCCGAGATACGCTCTTTGCGTTTTAATTCACCACCCAACAGCGCCATGCAAATGTCAGAAAGCATCGCCAGGTTAGCACTGAAGGCCGTTAGTGATTGGTAGTAGGTACGGGTTTCGTCTTTGAATGGCGCACTGATAAACTTGGCAGCTGTAAAGCCCAACCATTTGCTGCGCACCGTATTGCTGATGGCAAAACCAATGTGACCAAATACCGCCTTATCAAACTCAGCAATGGCCTTGTTTTTGTCTTCAATGGCTGCAGCTTGTATCTCACTTAGTACAAATGGGTGACAGCGCATCGCGCCCTGGCCATAGATCATCATGTTACGGGTCAGAATGTTTGCACCTTCAACTGTAATAGCAATAGGAGCGCCTTGATAACCACGACCTAGGTAGTTATTTGGCCCCAACATCACGCCTTTACCGCCATGAATATCCATCGCGTCGATGACACATTGACGCATTTTTTCAGTTAAATGGTACTTACAAATGGCTGAAATAACCGAAGGTTTTTCACCCAGATCAACACCCTTTGTAGACATGCTGGTGACGGCGTCCATCAGATAGGCATTACCACCAATGCGGCCCAACATTTCTTCGATGCCTTCCATTTTACCAATGGGCAGTTTGAATTGGCGTCTGATGCGAGAATAGGCACCAGTTGCGAGTGCCATGGTTTTTACACCACCGGTAGAGTTTGACGGCAAAGTGATACATCTGCCAACTGACAAACATTCCACCAACATGCGCCAGCCCTGGCCCGCCATTTTCACACCCCCGATGATGTAATCCAGAGGCACAAAAATATCTTCGCCTCTGATAGGACCATTCTGGAAAGGAACGTTTAACGGAAAATGACGGTTCCCAATGTCTAATCCTTTGGTGTCTGAAGGGATCAGAGCACAGGTAATACCAATATCTTCTTGCTCGCCAATCAGACCATCTGGATCGTAAAGTTTAAAAGCAAGTCCAACTACCGTTGCGACAGGTGCCAGAGTGATATAGCGTTTGTTAAAGGTGAGCTTCATACCGATAACTTCTTCGCCATTCCATTCGCCTTTACAAACAACGCCGCGATCGGGAATTGCTCCGGCATCAGAGCCTGCCTCAGGGCTGGTCAGCGCAAAGCAGGGCACTTCTTCACCCCTTGCCAGGGCGGGCAGATACTGCTGCTGTTGCTCTTCTGTACCATAGTGTTGTAACAATTCGCCTGGACCCAAGCTATTAGGCACACCTACGGTGCTGGCTAAAACTGTACTGACGCCTGAAAGCTTTTGTAGAACACGTGATTGTGCATAAGCGGAAAATTGTAAGCCGCCGTATTCTTTTTTGATGATCATGGCGAAGAACTTATTATCCTTCAGGTATTGCCATACCTCTGGGGGTAAATCCGCCAGCTCGTGATTTACCTGCCATTCGTCTACCATGCCGCAAACGGTTTCTACCGGGCCATCCAGAAAGGCTTGCTCTTCAGCTGAAAGCCTTGCCTGAGGAATGTTGTGCAGGGTTTCCCAATTTGGACTACCACTAAACAGCTCGCCGTCCCACCAAACGGTGCCGGCATCGATAGCATCTTGTTCAGTTTTGCTCATCTCCGGCATGATCTTGCGATACATTTTTAACGCCGGAGCGGTAAAGTATTGCTTGCGCAGTTGCGCCGAGTTTAACGGGATTGCAATTGCTGCAAAGGCAATCCATCCGAGGACACCCACCAGGTTTAACAGGGTTCCAACAACAAAAATTGCACCCACTACCAGAGTAGTTTGAAAAAGTTTGATTCTTAAATAACTGCAGGCTGCAAGCGCAGCGAACAGCGCAAAAAACCATATTAATAGATTCATAATGGCTCCCAAGGACAGTATGATTAGTCTGTCCGGACAATTAAAATGTAAACAGGATGTTTAATTTATAGCATAATTTGCAAAATTCAAACAGGTGTTTGAATTATTTTTTTCTTCTATTTTCAAAACGTAAGATTTACTAGCTATGTGTGAATTATTAGGAATGTCGGCCAATGTGCCCACAGATATATGTTTCAGCTTTTGTGGATTGCTGGAAAGAGGGGGCAGAACAGGACCGCACAGAGATGGATGGGGAATTACCTTTTACGAAGGTAAAGGTTGCCGGAGCTTTAAAGATCCGCTGCCCAGTTGCGATTCTGAGATTGCCAAACTAGTCAGATCTTATCCAATAAAGTCTTGTTCAGTAATCAGCCATATTCGACAGGCCAATCGCGGCAAGGTGTCTCTGGAAAACACTCATCCATTTATACGGGAGATGTGGGGCCGGCATTGGACCTACGCGCATAACGGCCAGTTATCCAATTATAAAGACAAACTGAAGTCTGATTTTTTCCAGCCAGTAGGCAACACAGACAGTGAAATGGCATTTTGCTGGATAATGGATAACATCAAGAAAAAATATCCAAACAGGCCAAAGGACATGAAACCCGTATTCCGCTATGTGGCAAAGTTGGCGGCGTCATTAAAGGAACTTGGCGTGTTCAATATGTTGCTTTCAGATGGTATCTACCTGATGACCTATTGCACTTCTAAATTACATTGGATAACCCGAAGAGCACCTTTTGGAAAAGCCACCTTAATTGACACTGACTGGGTTATTGATTTTCAACAGGAAACAACACCCAATGATGTGGTGTCGGTTATTGCGACAGAGCCGCTGACAGGGGATGAGACCTGGCAGAAAATGGAGTCCGGAGAATTTATATTGTTTAAAAAAGGCGAGTTAATATTAAAAGGCGGGTAACACGCTTTAATTGTCCTTGAGCGAAAAGTTTATTAATCTTTGTTCGGGCCTGTCTATTTTTGCAAGATTACTCAGCATTGATCCACATTCAGGACCGGAACATAATTAGATTACCCAACAGAAGTCCCTTATTTTGGCTAAAGGGTTAATAAAAAAAGCCGTCAGAGGCGACCACTTTCTCAGAGCAAGTCTGAGAAAGGGATACGATAATTATAATTAAGACAGAAACCTTGAGGAAATTATGAAACAACTAAAATGCATATCAGCAGCAGTATCGCTGGCTCTGGTTTTAGGCGCTTGTGGTCAGGCTCCTAAGCAGGAATCAGCCAGCGTGGAGACTCCGGCAAGCTCTGAGGTTGCTGAAGCTAAAGCAATGAGTGAATCAGAAAAAGCCAACCAGTTATTTGAAGATATTTTTATGGAGAATGTCATGCGTTCTCCTATGTATCAATCCTATCTTGGCATTAAAACTGACCAAGACAAATGGGATGATTTATCCAGTGAGAGAGAACAAGAAGATCACGAGTTACAAAAAGAACAGTTAACCCGTGTTAAAGCGATTAATGTAGAGCAACTGGACGAGCAAACCAAACTCAGCTGGCAGTTAATGGTGCAGCAACTGCAAAATGGCATTGATGATTATAAATGGCGCAACTATAACTATCCGGTAAATCAGATGTTTGGTTTGCACTCCAGCGTCGCTTCGTTGCTGATAAATCAACATCGCATCGGTGACGTCGCAGACGCCGAAGCTTATATTTCAAGATTGAATGGCTTGCCAAAACTGTTTGAACAATTGGTTGCCAACCTGAATGTACGCGCTGAACAGGGCATTATTGCGCCTAAATTCGTATATCCTTATGTGATCAATGACAGCCAAAATATTATCACTGGCGCGCCGTTTGACGATGGTGAAGACAGTACTTTATGGGCGGATTTCTCTGGCAAAGTAGCTGCGCTGGAAATTGAAGATGCGCAAAAACAAGCACTGTTAAATGATGCAAAGTCTGCATTGTTGAATTCAGTAAAGCCAGCCTACGAAAGCCTGATCGCGGGTGTTAAAAATATCGAAGCTCAGGCTGACGATAAAGATGGTGCCTGGAAATTCCCGGAAGGTGAAACTTTTTACAACAACGCACTGGCTCGTACAACGACTACTGACCTGACTGCGCAGGAAATCCATCAAATTGGATTGGATGAAGTTGAACGCATCCACGATGAAATGCGCGCCATAATGAAAAAGGTCGGATTTGAAGGTACCTTGCAGGACTTTTTTGTACACATGCGTGACAATGAGCAATTCGTTTATGCATCGACAGAAGAAGGCCGTCAACGTTACCTGGATGAGGCCACTGCGCTTATCGATAATATGAAGGCCAGACTGGATGAATTGTTTATCACCAAACCCAAAGCTGATCTGATTGTAAAAGCGGTTGAACCTTTCAGAGAAAAATCTGCCGGTAAAGCCTTTTATCAACAACCTTCGATGGATGGAACCCGTCCGGGTACCTATTACGCCAACTTGTATGACATGGCGTCTATGCCCACTTATCAAATGGAAGCGTTAGCTTATCACGAAGGTGTTCCTGGCCATCACATGCAGATTGCTATCGCTCAGGAGCTTGAAGGCATTCCTAAATTCCGTAAGTTTGGTCGTTACACGGCTTATACCGAAGGTTGGGGATTATACAGTGAGCTGGTTCCGAAAGAGATTGGCCTGTACGAAGATCCGTACTCAGATTTTGGTCGCTTGGCAATGGAACTATGGCGCGCCTGTCGTTTGGTGGTAGATACCGGTATTCACGCCATGAAGTGGACACGTGAACAAGGGATAGATTATTACGTTAACAATACCCCAAATGCCAAAGCCGATGCGGTTAAAATGGTAGAGCGTCACATTGTTATGCCAAGCCAGGCGACAGCTTATAAGATTGGTATGAACAAGATTATCGAGCTGCGTGAAAAAGCAAAAACGGAAATGGGCGACAAGTTTGATATCCGTGAGTTCCACGATATCGTGCTGGCTAATGGTCCTGTGCCGTTAGATGTGTTGGCAGGATTTGTTGACCAGTACATCGCCAGTAAATAGAGAGTTATTTGTTGAGTAGAACTAAAAAGGCCGTACAAACGGCCTTTTTTGTAGCTGCAATACGCTCAAATTTAATTTAACAGTTGGTATTCGGAAAGCTGGATATCGCCTTGTTCGTCGCCTTCTTTGAATTGCTGTAAACGCACTAACTGATAATTTAAGTCGGGTGCAAACCAGGACCAGGTAACGCGCTTATTACTGCTGCGGATGGTTTTTACCTTGATAGTGTTTAGTTTGCCAAATGGCAGCTGCAAAACTTCTTCACCTTCGATTTCAAACCCATAGGTTTTTAACTGGCCGCGATAATTGATCAGGTTGTAGCTGATATCCTGATTGTTTAGTTTAAGTTGCCGCTGCAGATCGAAGCGGTATAACTGATTATCCCATTCACCTTGCCAGTTGATACTGGCAGGATCTTTACGGCCAGATTTAATGATGACTTTTTGCGTCTCATCATCAAATGTCAGGCTGAGGGATTTGTCAGGGCCAGTGCCTTCGCGCTTGTACTGATATTTTTGCGGTACAAATTGCCCATCTATCAGATTAAATAGACTGGTTTCTGCGCGAGTGTCAGACAAAAAGAAAATGGAGACATCGCTTTTGTAAAACAGCTTATAACCGGATTCTGTCTTCTCTAATGACATAACCGCATGACCGATATCACTGCCATTGCGATACGCAATATACTTTGCTGAAAAGGGGGCCAGTGCTGTCTGAGCTTGCTCTGCAACTGTACTGGTAACCTCTGGCTCAGCTGTGATTGTTTCTTGTGCCGTCGCGCTGTGAGGCATCCACAAGGTTGTAAACAAATAAGCCAGTGGTAAGGTAACGTGTTTTTTAAACTTCATGGACCAACCCTGTTTCCGGTAAACGCTGTTGCTCATAAAGCACACCATCCACCGTCATTTTAATTTTGTCTTCGCATATTAGTTTAACCGCAAAGGGATAAATTTGATGTTCAACCTTGTGCACTTTGGCTTTCAAGGATTCCACATCATCCTCTGCAAGTATAGCGACAGGTCCCTGAACAATAACAGGACCGCCATCTAACTCTGGTGTTACAAAATGTACAGAGGCACCGTGAAAGACTTCTTTTGCCTCTAGTGCTCTTTGGTGGGTATCCAGACCTTTAAACTTTGGAAGCAGAGAAGGGTGGATGTTGATCAGTTTTCCCGTGAAATACTCAACAAATTGATTGGTCAGGATCCGCATAAATCCGGCCAGCACTACAACATCCGGGCGATAGTCTTCAATAACGGCTTGTAGTTTTTTATCAAAGCTCTCTCTGTCAGGAAATGCCTTGTGGTCGATGACCTGATGAGCAATATTGTGATTTTGCGCGCGGCGCAGACCAAAAGCGTCTGCCTTATTGGAAATAACCGCGACTACTTGTCCCGGTATTTCCTTGTTTTCCGTCGCATCGATGATGGCTTGCAGATTAGAACCGCTGCCTGAGATAAGTACGACTATACGTTTCATAAAAGGCGTCTCAGCGTATTTCTACCTGAGTTTCTTCACCTTCTCGCTCGGAAATGTCGCCGATAACCCAGGCCGTTTCACCCAGCTCATTGAAGCTATTGGTAATTGCTTCTGCCTGGTCTGCAGGCACCGCCAGAATAAGACCTACACCGCAGTTAAAGGTGCGGTACATTTCGTGGGTAGTGACATTGCCTTTTTCTTGCAGCCAGTTGAATATTGCTGGCCACTGCCAGGAATTGCCATCAATAACCGCTTTTGTTGTGTCAGGTAGTACTCGTGGAATGTTTTCCCAGAAGCCGCCACCTGTGATGTGAGAAATCGCATTGATTTGGTATTGGGCGATAACACTTAAGGTATTTTTGACGTAGATGCGGGTAGGTTCCAGCAAATGGTCGGCAATGCTTTCGCCTTGCAGCAATTCGCTGGTATCAGATTGACTGACTTCAATAATTTTGCGAATTAACGAGAAGCCGTTGGAATGGGGTCCACTGGAAGCCAGTGCCACCAATTTATCACCTGCAGCAACTTTACTGCCGTCAATAACTTCTTCTTTTTCAACGACACCGACACAGAATCCCGCTACGTCGTAATCATTGCCGTGATACATACCTGGCATTTCTGCGGTTTCTCCACCGATCAGGGCGCAACCGGAAAGCTCACAGCCTTTTCCAATACCTGTAACAACTTCTGCGGC
Organism: Planctobacterium sp. AWH2_060; assembly: GCF_056158425.1. Classification (NCBI taxonomy): domain Bacteria; kingdom Pseudomonadati; phylum Pseudomonadota; class Gammaproteobacteria; order Alteromonadales; family Alteromonadaceae; genus Planctobacterium; species Planctobacterium sp. AWH2_060. Next base: position 761,545 of record NZ_JBSWTG010000001.1, read on the forward strand.
AATATCTACGTTCAATTTGCCGGTGGCGTAATAATCCAGGAAAAACAGGGGTTCTGCACCCTGAACAATAAGATCGTTTACACACATGGCCACAAGGTCGATACCAATACTATCGTGCTTGTTTAAATCCATCGCCAGACGTAATTTAGTGCCTACGCCGTCGGTTCCTGATACCAACAGAGGGCTTTTGTATTTTTCAGGAATCGAGCACAAAGCGCCGAATCCTCCCAAGCCACCCATTACTTCAGGGCGATGGGTTTTTTTAGTTACTGATTTAATTCTTTCGACAAGTTCATTACCTGCATCAATGTCAACGCCGGCATCTTTATAACTAAGGGATTCTTTACTCAAAACGACTACTCTGGGTATGGCTAAAATTGGCGCTAATGTTAACAATTTAACGGCCCATTGAATACTGATTTGTCTTTTCAAATTGGCTTGAAAATAAGCAAATGAGCTATTTATTTGATTCTGAGGGGTGATCTTTGGCTCATATTCCAGGACAATAAACTTATTACAATCACACAGTTGACCTAATTTGCTGCTTAAAACGGTATGTATACTCATTTGTTGCCTGGGAGTTTTGCAATCTCATGCAGCGGTGATACAAAACCTCTATGAAACCAAAGTGCGGGTGGCCAGCCAAACTGTGGCTGCGCAAAATGCAGCTATTCGAGACAGCTACTTTCAGGTTTTAGTGAAAGTCAGTGGTTCGAAAACCATTACTCAAGTACCAGAGTTAGCAAAAACTGATAATGAAGCCAGAGATCTGATCCAGTCCTTTCGCTTTGAGAACAACAGCAATGGTCGCTATATGGTTGCCCAATTTGACGAAGCAAAAATCAATCAATTGCTAAGCGATGTCGGTAAACCCATTTGGGGTAAAAGACGTCCTGATACTTTGCTCTGGTTAGCCTGGCTCAATGAGCGAGACGACCGGGAGTTGATTACCGCAACCCGAGATACAGAAGTTAAACAATTATTACTGGAGCAGGCGCAGATTCGTGGAATTCCCTTTACTTTTCCACTGATGGATATCGAAGACTCGCAAGTGATACATGTATTCGATGTGTGGGGACGTTTTGATGGTGTTATTAAACGCGCCAGTCAGCGTTACCCTAATGATAATTTAATCGCCGCGCGCTTGTTTGACCGAGGTCAGATTAGTGTCGGTGACGAAAATATATCAGATCAGATGCGCTGGCAGTTGGATTGGCAATTGCTCAATGAAGATTTGATTGAAGAGGGTAGCTTTTTTGCAGCCAGTCGCGAAGTGGCATTGCAAAACCTGGTGGATATGTTGGCAGATAAATTGGCAGCCAGATTTGCCGTGGTTTCTTCCAGTTATGAAACCGAAAATTCCGTCACTATGAACATTATTAATCTGGATTCCATTGAGGCTTATGTTTCTGCGAAACAATTCCTTGAGTCGTTAGCGATAGTAAATAACGTCAAACTGGTCAAGGTTTCAGGCAAGACTGCCACTTTCCGCTTGGATATCGTCGGGGCACAAGAAGATTTAATTAATACTCTTGAGTTGGACGCAAAAATCACCCAAAAAACTGACGCATTTGGCAGAGTTATAAACGATATGGAGTTCAGATGGCTTCAATGACCCCTCAGTTGGCTTTGCCTATTTCCAGCTCTGAGTTTCAAACTTTTGAAAACTTCATTGTCTCTGACAATGCTGAGCTGATTGAGCATTTAAAAGGTCTTTCTCTGGGCAGTGCCACGGAATCTGTGATCACTTTTATCACTGGAGGGCGTGGAGATGGTAAAACCCATTTGCTTAATGCCAGCTGTAATCTCGCCAACGAAAACCAACAAATCGCGGTGTATATTGATTTGGACGCGGCAGAGACATTAAGTCCGAAAATGATGGAAGGACTGGAAAACTGCGACCTGGTTTGCGTTGATAATATCGATGCCATACTGCTTAACAAAGAGTGGGAAGTGGCAGTATTCGATTTAATCAACCGGATACTGGAACGCGGCAATGTGCATATTATTTTATCTGCTCAGAAAATGCCGAAGTTGATGTCTTTTAGATTGCCGGATCTGGCGTCGCGTCTGGTTTGGGGACAATGTATGAGTATCCGTCCCATCGGTGAAGAAGAGCGCGTTCAGTTATTGCAGTTGATGGCAAAAAATGCCGGATTGGAATTGCCAGATGACCTGGCAAACTTTTTATTAACCCGCTTGCCAAGAGACCTTCACTCTCTCACCAGTGCCATGAAAGCACTGGATGAAAGCTCACTCCAGGCAAAACGAAAATTAACTATCCCGTTTGCCAAAGAAGTGCTGGGTATTAGTTAGTTTCTAGTTTCCCTCTCCGGGAATAACCGGTCTGCCCTGGTGTAAATAGTGCTGCATATGGGCTGGAAATTGCTCTGCTGGTGAACGTCTCAATGGAAGTTTATTGACGCGCTCTGCACTGTCTTCGAGATTCAGATTGGCTTCCCATGTTTCACCTGCACGTAACTCTTGTGCCGCAGGTAAAGTTGGCTGGATTGCATCAACGTCTAAATCCGGGTAAATGTTGCGAACGACCTGACGGGTACGATTCAACAAGCTGGGATCATTTATTCGGGAGCGCTGACCCCAGGTTACAATCAAATCAGGGTTTTCATTGCGAACTTTCATTACAGCAGTATCTGCTTCTGCGCCAAAACGATAGGCCATCATAAAGCGTTCAAACAGGGTGGCGTAATCTTCCCGAATTGAACTGTAACTGTAGTACATGGCTGCTCTGTCATTTTGAAACATCTCTGCAGCTTCCACATCAGTGACGTTGCGTTGTGCAGTGGTTGCTGTTTCTCCGGCAAAGCTCACCTGCGCCAAAGCTTTTAATTGCTCAGAGGTGAGGGGATAGAACGAGGCAAAACTGGTGGAGTCCGGCGCCATCACATTGTAATAGGCAAGCGGATCTGAACTGGTCGGAATATCCTGCCATCTGTCCGGTGGAAAATAGTCATTGGCATGAGCAAGTTCGTGGTACATCAGCCAGGTGATGTCGGCTTCTAAATCCTCAAAAGTACGACTTAATCTCTGTTGCCGTGGGTAGGCGGCGCGTGCCAGATAACTTTGGTTATCTTTGACATAACGCCAGGGCATAATAAACTGCAAATCTGCACCAAAGGCGCTGCGAAAATCGGGCACATCATTCAGGGTATCGCGCTCTTCAGGGGTAACCCAGAAATTATCAGCATCAAGGTAAATTGCGCCTGTGGCGACCCAATAAAAAGAAGGTCTGACATCGTAAGAAATGATTATGGCCGTGACGCCGCGGAACAATAACAGCATATCTTGTGCTGCTACTGAGTTTTCCAGATAAGATTTCAGGCGATCCCCCATCCATTGATGGGAAACTAATACTCTGTCCATGACGTCATCAATATCAGGGGAGTCTGATACTTGTCCCAAAAGTGGTAATGTCGAGAATCGGCAGGAACTACCGACACTATTATTGTATACACAGGACTCTAAAGCGCTGGCATAGGGGGAATTACTGTTATAGGCATGCATTTCGGTGGTAACGATGCGCTCAGCAGAACCAGGGAAAAAACCATCTTCATTGGAGGCGACATTTCTGACTAACAGATAAACCTCGTCAGTGATATTGTCGCCATTGTCCAGGGTCATCGTCGCTCTGAACTGTAATATCTGGTCGGCAGAAACCAATGGTGCATCGAAAAACAGAAACTGTTCATCGTCTGTAGCGGTAAAATTGCTTTGAGGAACGGTTTGTCCGGCGGTTTGTTGCCAACTAATACTGATAATTTCCCGTTGCGGTATGGCATCCGCCCTGAAAGATACTTTTGCACTTTCCGAAACCACGTGATCCAACCTGACGGTCGCATTATGCACCTGGTTGTTAACTATTAAAGTGTGAGTATCCTGAAACCTGACCGCACCATTTTGATCAGAAACCGAAACGCTAAATCCATATTCACCGGGCGAAGGCGCATCAAAACTTAACACCTGACTGTTTGCTGTGAGCAGTTCCAGCGCAGGCCCGGACGTTTGAGCCCAGGTAAATTTATAGGCTGAAGCATCGGCGTTTAACATCGCGATGATGGCAACGCTTTGATTTTGGTTAGCTTCGGTATCGCCCTGAATGGTCAATGTGGTAGCCGCTGGCGGTGGCGTTACAGGGGGCGGTGTATCATTGGAACTACCACCAGAACCGCCGCAAGCAGATAAAAAAAGCGTCAGACTCAGCAATGATACTCTAACCACATTGTACTCCTTTAGATGGCTTTACTCATTAATATAGGGAATTAAAACAAACTTAGATCAGGTTAGTTCAGACAACTTTTTTAGTTTTAATCCCAGTTCACGGCCGCGTCCTCTGGCGTAATAACAGCAGCCAATAAACATCAGCAGGGCAAAAAACAGCTCAATGGCGGCGTACCACCAGGTTTGTTCAGTATATATAGCAGTAAGACCGTGTAAAAAATAAATCATTACAATAAAGTTGGCCCAGGCGTAGGTATAAGGTTTACCTTTTAGTAAGCCAACCATTGGAAACAGCAAGGGTAAGACCCAAAATAAAAACAGAAACAAGTTGGAATATTCACTGCTGCTCAACACAAAGTGCCAAATCAGTATCCAGGCAAACAGTCCAAAATAACCTACAAGCGCCAGGTTTCTGAAAAAGCGGGTACGTGGAGATAAAGGCGTAGCATTGGATGCGGTATTTTCTGTCATTAGTTACTCATTAGTTTTTTAGTGATTTGGGCCAGTCTTTTACCTTGCTTGAAGGCCAGTTGCTTTTCGTGCTCACTGAGTTTATCTGCGTATTGATTTGTCACTACGTGACTGGCTCCGTAGGGCGTACCGCCGGTGGTTGTGTCGTGCAATTCTGGCTCTGAATAGGGAATGCCGCAAAGCAACATGCCATGATGAATCAAGGGTAACGACATGCTTAACAAGGTTGATTCCTGCCCGCCATGCATCGAAGAAGATGAAGTAAACACCATTGCCGGTTTATCAACCAGATTGCCTTTTAACCACAGTGTTGAAGAGCCTTGTAAAAAAACCTGTAATGGTGCCGCCATTTGACCAAATCGAGTGGGGCTGCCAAGGGCTAATGCCGAACAGTTTGCCAGGTCTTGTTGGCTGGCAAACTGGTCAATGCTGTCACTATCCTTGTCCGCCACCGTCATTACGCGGGCTTCCATGTTTTCACTGGCGACACCTAGCGCTATTTGCTCTGCCAACTTTTTGGTGGCCCCGTGACGGCTGTAATAGAGAACCAGAATGTAACTCATCAGAATAGTGCTAATACAGATTCAGGGGGACGACCGATGCGGGCTGCAGAATCAGTAATAACGATGGGGCGTTCCATTAATTTAGGGTATTCCACCATGGCGTCTAAAAACTGTTGCTCAGTAGATTCTGACTTACTCAATCCTGCTTCTTTGAATTCAGGCTCCTTTACGCGCATCATTTCAATAAATGATCCCAGTCCCAGCTTATTTTTAACTTCAGTCAGTTGTTCCGCAGTCAAAGGTGTTTTTAAATACTCTACGACCTCGGGTGAATGGTTAGCCTGATTTAATATCTCTAAGGTTTGACGACTTTTAGAACAACGTGGGTTGTGTAAAATAGTGACTTTTGACATGCTAATCCCATTAATTAAAAACATCTATTCTAACGATACAACGCATCAGAGAACACTCAATTGAACAAAAATATCTTATTTTTTCTGCTTGGGCTCGCTTCGCTTTCAGCCGGAGTTGTGGTCTTTAAGGTTAACCAACCTGATTTTGTAACGGTAGACCAACAATCTTATCGCTGGACTGATTTAAGTGGGCAATGGGTGGTGGTTAATTATTTTGCAGAATGGTGTGCCCCTTGTCTTAAAGAAGTGCCTGAATTAAACGAGTTTCACCAGTCTTCAGGATATAATTTATTTGCCGTGAGTTACGACAACGAGCCGGATGAAGTAATGCAACAAATTCGCGACAAATATCAGATGCAATTTCCATTGATCAGCGCCGAGACGCCAGCCAATTTGCCGATGGAAAAACCCAACGCATTACCGGCAACTTACATTGTTGATGGTAATGGCGTGGTTCGGCAGCGACTGATGGGGGAACAAACCAGTGACAACATCATCAATGCCATTAAGCGCTTAAAGGGACTTTAAACGCTTCTGATTTTCTCGTAACTGTTCGATGCGCGCCTTGATCCTCTGCCGCTCCAGATGATTCCCTTCGGCAAAATTGTAGGCTGTGTGCAATTCATCAATGGCATTGGGGTAGGCGGCCAACAAAGCAAGATATTCTGCCTTAGCCTGATGCATTTGCATAAAGGATTGTTGTTTTGCATGAGCTTCAATTAACAATTGGTAGCTCAGAGTGTGCTCAGGGTTTAACAGCAGGTAATCATTGAGTACCTGAATGGCTTTATCATAATCCCCTTTGGTAATCGCGGCGTTCGCCAGATTAAGGCTGATGACCCGGTTTCTAGGGATTTTAAGGGCTAAATTTTCCAGGTTGCGGATAGCCTGATCATGGCGATTCAACGCCAGGTAAATGTCAGTCGCTAAATCGATGTAATACAGATTTTCTGGGTCTTCTTTAAGTAATACTTCCAATGTTTTTTCCGCTTTGATGGGTTCTTCGTTAGCCAGGTAAGATAGAGCCAGTCCGTAGCGCATAGCTTTTTGTTGAACCCCTTGAGTACGGCTGATTTTGTTTTCAAAATCCGCGATGTTGTATTTGTTATCAAACATGTAGCGGGCCTGAATACGGGCTTTTACCAGGTGAAATGGCAAGCTGTCGGGCAATTGCTTTCTGGGATAGTAAGCCTGTCTGGAACGGGCATCGGAAACCCGAGATTCTGGCAGAGGGTGGGTTTGTAAAAACGCCAGTTGTTTTGACTGACCGCGGCTTTTTTCAACCAGCTTGCCAAAAAAGGAGGCAGCACCACTGACGTCAAACCCGGACTTATCCAGCATATCAAAACCCACTCTGTCCGCTTCCTGCTCGTTAGAACGGGTGTAATTAATTCCAAATTGCGACGATGCGGCCTGACTGGCTGAGATTGCCGCAATACCTGCTTCCGGATCTGCCATGGTCAACAATATGCCACCCAACATACTGGCGAGAGCCAGCGGCGCGGCTTTGGTTTGTGCGGCGATGCGGCGGGCAATGTGTCGTTGCGTGACGTGGCTGATTTCGTGAGCCAGAACCGAGGCTAATTCACTCTCATTGTCAGCCTGATAAATCAGGCCAGTATGCACACCAACATGGCCGCCAAAAAAGGCGAAGGCGTTAATGGCTTCGTTGTTTATCCAGAAAAAAGTAAAAGGGAATTTTACATTATCGGCATTCACCACTAGGCGATTTCCGATATCGTTCAGGTACTCTTCTAACAGGGGATCGGCAATGATGGGCGCCTGACTGCGCAATTGCTTCATCATTATCTCGCCAATCTCTTTTTCCTTGCTAATGGTAATAGCATCGGAAGCCACTACGCCGATTTCGGGGAGAGTGTTTTTATCTTGCCCAACCTGGGCGCTTGTAAAAAAAGCACTGACTGACAGCAATACACAGAACAGCTTTTTCATCATATTGTTAATTTTCTTGCTCTTTTTTCAGGTGTTAAATTGATAACGTTGAACGGCTAATCTGGTTGACAGAAGTTATTCTACAGAACCTTCTTCTTCAATGCGCTCAATGATGTGATTGATGGAATAGCCTTTTAGACCGACGATATCAATTTCTGTTGCAAGATCTTTTAAAATATTGTCTACCGTTATAGCGGCGTAGCGCACCAGCTTTTGATCTATCTCGTCGCCACGGGTAAACGCAAAGCGAATAAATTCGATAAAATCGGGTAGTTTAATCAGGCATTGCATGGTGCTGGGATCCCAAACTTTAAAATCGATTTTGGGATTGTTTTTTGAAAACAGTACCAGTGGCTCATCATCGATTTCCGGCATACAATGCACTTCGTAGTTATTGCCGACAAAACGTCTGTGGACCACCAGCTTTGGCTTTCTTTCAACAGTGATTTTACCGCTGAGCAGTTCTTCACCGCCCAGTCGATTTAGATTCCAGTTGTTTCTTTTAATCAGGCGTTTAAAGGCATTGTCAAATCCATGCACATTCATTCCCTCGAGGTCTGCAATTGAGCTGGCCACTAAATGAAAAAACGGCGGAATTTCTCCCCAATTAGAACTTTTGCGTTGTTGACTAATGGCTTTTAATGAAATGCTTTCAACCACAGGAAATCCTTGGAAATAATAATATCTGTTTAACACAAACTATATCATGCAAATCTCGTTTTGACAGAATGAGTCTGATAATATGCGCAGAAGAATACTGTAACGGAAATTGAAGTATGTTTGGAGTTTTTGGTCGTTGGTACGAAAGGAAGTTTTCGGATCCAGATGCAGCGATGTTGTTGCTCCTGTTGGTTTTATCCGGTTTTTTCTTGCTGATTTGGGGCGGCATACTGACTCCTGTTATCGTGGCTGTTGTGCTTGCCTACTTGTTGGACTGGCCAGTAGGCAAATTGGAAAAAGCGCAGATGCCCAGACAGTGGGGTAGTACCTTGGTACTGTTGAGCTTTACAGGGTTATCCATTCTGGTGGCTTTAGGACTGGTGCCGGTGATCTGGCAACAGGGAGTCAATCTTATCGGTGAAATGCCTGATATATGGCAAAAAGCTCAGGTTTGGCTATTGGGTCTTCCAGAAACTTACCCTCACCTGATTAAGACTGACCAAATTCAGAATCTTCTGGTGGGTGTGGACGAAAAAGTGGTTTCCTTAGGGGAAAAAATCATATCCGCCTCTTTTAGCTCATTGTTTGGCTTTGCGGCCTTGCTAATTTATTGCATCCTGGTGCCACTAATGGTGTTTTTCATGCTTAAGGATAAACACCTGCTACTCACCCAAATTTCAGGTTTTTTGCCCACCCAGAGAAGATTAATTGTGCAGGTAGCTCAGGAGATGAACCAGCAGATAGTCAATTATATCCGCGGTAAGGTCATTGAGATCATTATTGTGGGGACGGTATCGGTAATTACCTTTTTAATCATGGATTTGCGTTACGCGGTATTGCTGGGGGTACTGGTAGGGTTTTCGGTTCTAATTCCGTTTATAGGCGCTGCCGTGGTTACCTTGCCAATAGCCGTAGTGGCACTGTTTCAATGGGGCATTAGTCCGGAATTTTGGTATGTAATGGTGGCTTACGGCATCATCCAGGTTCTGGATGGCAACGTGTTGGTTCCCATACTGTTTTCAGAAGCGGTGAGCTTACACCCTTTGTACATCATAGTGGCAGTACTATTCTTCGGTGGTCTCTGGGGCTTTTGGGGAGTGTTTTTCGCGATTCCACTAGCCACCCTGGTTAAAGCATTGATTAACGCCTGGTCGGCACCGGTGATGAACTATCAGAGTGAAGAAGAAGCCGCACAATAGGTGCGGCTGAGGTTTTTTTAAGCAGTGTTAGCTTGCCTGTTCGAGGTAGTCTAGTACAACCTCGTGATGATTTTTTGTTTTAAACTTGTTAAACACTTTTTCTATCACGCCTTCTTCATTGATAAGAAAGCTGATTCGGTGCAAACCATCAAATTCACGTCCCATGAACTTCTTTAGACCCCAAACACCGAATAGCTCAGCTACTGCGTGATCTTCGTCTGACAATAGTTCAAAGTTCAGTTGGTCACGTTCAATAAATTTTCCTAAACGTTTTACCGCATCAATGCTGATACCGTAGACCTTAACATTTAACTCGTCGAGTTTAGCTTTACTATCTCTGAGTCCTTGAGCCTGCACCGTGCAGCCTGGCGTCATCGCCTTAGGATAAAAATAAATGAGTGTTTTTTGCCCCTTAAAGTCGGCGGAATTAACTAACGCGCCGTCTTGATTGGGAATGCTGAATTGAGGGACGGGTTGTCCTTCGGAGATCGTATTCATTGTTAATCCTATTTCTTTTCTTTGAAAGACCCTTGCAGGTCATGTTGTTTGATAAAGTCGTTAAACAAGGGTTCAATGGTTTCTATCTTAAGCTCCTGCGGCATACTCACCACCATTTTACATTCCACCATGTTTTGCTCTGACTCGAATTCCACTGTTTTTTGCCGGAAGGCATTAATGTGAATACCGTGATGGGTAAACAGTGTCGTAATGTCTTTAATTATTCCGACTGCGTCACGACCATTAAACTCTACGTCAGCCAAATGCACCAGGTGTTGTTTGGTGTGGTGGCTTGTACGCTTTACCATGCAAAGTAGATCGAGTTTTTGTGCCAAAGATGGCAAATTAAACTCAGCTTTGGTTACCGATGACAAAGAACCTTCTAAAATCATATTAAAGGAAAAGTCTTGTCCATAGTGAGCCAGACGACTGTCTAAGATGTTACAATTAAGAGAACAGGCCAGAGTCGCTATTTCTCCTAAAATTCCCGCTTTATCAGCACCAAGGAAAGTTACAATTAGCTGATGTTTCATACAGATTTCCTGCGTCGCTCCTTTGTTTTTTTTATGTCGCCAGATAAAACTCGCGGATACCTTGTTTTTAATGGCTTAGGTCATTACCATTAAGCGCTATTTTTCTGGGAGCCCATATGATTAAAGGCAGTATTGTAGCGTTGATTACGCCAATGTCACCTGACGGTGACGTCGATTATGCTTCATTGCAAAAACTAGTGCAATTCCACATTGATAATGGCACTGATGCCATAGTGTCCGTTGGGACTACCGGTGAGTCCGCCACTCTCCCTGTTTCAGAGCACGTTGAAGTTGTACGAAAAACCGTTGAATATGCCGATGGCAAAATCCCGGTAATCGCTGGAACCGGTGCTAATTCCACCTCCGAGGCGATTGAACTGGGTGATTTAATGCAAAGCGTTGGTATATCAGCCATGCTCAGTGTGGTCCCTTATTATAACAAACCGCAACAAAGGGGCATGGTGCAACATTTTCAGGCTATTGCGGATGCTGCAACTGTGCCGGTTATTCTTTATAATGTGCCCGGCAGAACAGTCGCGGACTTGGATGCGGATTCAGTGCGCCAACTAGCGCAGCACGAAAACATTGTGGCATTAAAAGATGCTACCGGCGATCTGGCGCGACTGGCAGAATTGCGAGAGGTGCTTCCCGCTGACTTTGCACTGTTAAGCGGTGATGATCCAACAGGCTGTGAATTTATGTTGCAAGGTGGTCATGGGGTAATTTCTGTGACAGCAAACATAGTGCCCAAGTTGATGTCTGACTTGTGTAAAGCCGCTACTGGCGGTAATGCCGAGCTGGCCAGACAAATAGATGCATCTATTGCGGAACTTCATCGCGAATTATTTATCGAACCTAATCCTGTTATGCCAAAATGGGCATTGTACAAGATGGGATTTAGCCAAAGCCCGTTTTTGAGATTGCCCATGGTGGAGCCTGAAGTGGCAAGTCAGGAAAGACTCGAAAAATTATTAAAACAAATGGCGTTGATTTAATGCAAAAATTACGTATAAGTGCACTAGTAGCAGTTTCCCTTTCGCTCGGATTAAGTGGTTGTGCCTTGTGGCAAGAAGAACAACAAACTGATCCATCGTATCCTCATCTTGATTCTGTGCAAACTGAAAAGGTCAAAGTACCGCAAGGCAAAGATACGCCTCGCTTTGGCGATGAATATGAGATTCCACAGATTGGCGCAAATGCCGAATCAGGAGAGCTGGGCGGGGAGCTTGATATCAGTTCACCGAGATTAGTTTTACCGGTTGTTACTGGCTCTCGTATTATGGAAGGCTCTCGTGAAGCCATTGTACAATTCGACCAGGTTCGCGATGACGTGCCGCTCGACACCGCAATCTGGAATTCTCTGATCAGTTATCTCGACGAAAGAGGTATCGCAGTTGTTGATTTTGATAAAGCTCAGCAGCGCTTAAAAACTGACTGGATGATCATTGAAGATGATGCCGACAGCCCCTGGTATAGCTGGACTAAAACCGAACGGAAAATTGGTCAAAGGTTTGAGTTCACCCTGGATGTTAAATCTCATGGCCGTTCTGCCACCTTGTATACCAGACTGGTGGATTATTTGGAAACGGTTGACGAGGATGTTGTCGCAGACATTTCTGAGCATCAGGTAAGAAAAAATGAAGTAGAAGTACTCAATGATGTTATCAGTCATTATGAAAAACAGTTAAAATTAGCGGATATTCGCAAGGCCCGCAAAGTGATGAGCGGATTGCCTATGGAGTTGGGTTTTGACGCCGATGGAGAGCCGGCTTACCTGGTAAATGCGAGCTATGAAGTTACCTGGCCAAGATTGTTGTTGGTACTGAGAAAACTGGGATTCAATGTCAAAGATCTGGATCAGTCCACTGGCCTGATTTTCGCCACCTATGCGGGTAGTGAAGAAGGATGGTGGAGCAGTTTGTTTAACTCCAATAATAAGCTTGCCATTGAGCAGGCTGACTACCGAATTGTAGTCAAGGAGCAGGGACCTAAAACCAGTTTATCGCTGCGTGATGCGGAAGATAATCCGTTGTCAGCCAGCACCGTCAGTGACATTTATCCAGCCTTCGAGCAGGTTATGACCACTGATGATTTAGATATTTAATCTACTGAAGAGCTATCATGCAAAAAACTAAAGAACTTTATCGTGGTAAAGCAAAGACCGTTTACTTAACTGACGACGCTGACAAGTTAGTGTTGGAGTTCAGAAATGACACCTCTGCTTTTGATGGGCAAAAAATTGAACAGTTGGCCCGTAAAGGGATGGTAAACAACAAGTTCAATCATTTTATTATGTCTAAGCTGGAAGAAGCAGGCATTCCTACTCAGGTAGAAGCGTTGCTGTCAGATAATGAATCTCTGGTTAAAAAGTTAGACATGATCCCTGTGGAATGTGTGGTAAGAAACATCGCAGCTGGCTCTATCGTAAGACGCCTTGGTGTAGAAGAAGGCATGGAGCTGAATCCGCCTACTTTTGAGTTTTTCCTCAAAAATGATGAACTGCACGATCCTATGGTAAATGAGTACCACGTATTGTCATTTGGCTGGGCAACACAAGAACAAATCGATCGCATGAAGGAATTAACCTTCAAAGTTAACAACGTCCTTAAAACCTTATTCAGTGATGCGGGAATGTTGTTAGTGGATTACAAGCTTGAGTTTGGTGTATCCAATGGTGAGATAGTGTTGGGTGATGAGTTTACGCCAGACGGTTGCCGTTTATGGGATAAAGAAACTCGTGAAAAGCTGGATAAAGATCGCTTCAGACAAGGTCTGGGTGGTGTTGTAGAAGCTTATGAAGAAGTCGCCAACAGATTAGGCGTTAATCTGGACTAAGTTTTTTAGAACCCGATAAAAACTAAAAAGCCACGCAAATGCGTGGCTTTTTTTATAATAATTTGATTGAAATGTCCTGCTCTGCAACACAACAGCAAGGCAGTATTTCATCGTCGTCAATAAATGCCAGTGGGTCGGTCAGGTACTTAACTGAACCAGAAGTCAGTTTGGTACGACATGCGCCACAAAACCCTTCTCGACAATGAAAGTGTACTTCTTGCCCGGCGGTTTCCAATGACTCCAGAATGGTTTTATCAGTCTGTTGTTCAACAGCTTCGCCTGATTCCAGAGTTATGCGTAACGGTTCTATAGGTTTCATTACGACGAAATGATCTAATTAAAGATCAAAATCGCCGAAATCGTCAGCATTAACTTCGCTATCAATCTGTCCTACAAGATAGGAACTGATTTCCGCTTCTTGAGGGGCTACCTGTACGTTGTCAGAATTTAAGTAGTTATTCATCCATGGCAGAGGATTGCTTTGCACACTAAAGGGCTGTCCAAGACCAATGGCTGCCATTCTGTGGTTAGCGATGAACTCAACGTACTGGCACAAGATTTCTTTGTTCAGACCAATCATAGAGCCATTCTGGAACAGATACTCTGCCCACTGCTTTTCTTGTTCAACCGCTTTTAAGAAAATAGCTTCAGCTTCGTCTTTACACTCTTCTGCAATTTCCGCCATTTCCGGATCGTCTTTGCCACGAGCCCAAAGATTGAGAATGTGCTGTGTGGAAGTCAGATGCAGGTTTTCATCGCGGGCAATCAAGCGAATGATCTTCGAGTTGCCTTCCATTAACTCGCGCTCGGCGAAAGCAAAGGTACAAGCAAAAGAAACGTAAAAGCGAATAGCTTCCAGTGCGTTGACGGAATTCATGCACAGATACAGTTTCTTCTTAAGCACGCGCATGTTGATTTCATACTTAGTGCCGTTAACGACATGAACGCCTTCACCCTGGGTTTGCCATAACTGAGTAGCGAAGATTAAATCATCGTAGTACTTAGAAATGTCAGTGGCGCGACGTTTAATTTCCTCGTTAACCACGATATCTTCAAACACATCACTGGGATCTGAAAACAGATTTCTCAGTATATGAGTGTAGGAACGAGAGTGAATGGTTTCGTAAAACGACCAGGTTTCCACCCAGGTTTCCAGCTCAGGCAAGGACACAATGGGCAAAAATGCAATATTGGGGCTACGACCCTGCACAGAATCTAACAGAGTCTGGTACTTCAGATTGGAAACAAAGATGTGTTTTTCCGACGTGCTCAATCCTTGAAAGTCGATTCTGTCTTTACTGACATCCACTTCTTCAGGTCGCCAAAAAAAGCTGATTTGTTTTTCAATCAGCTTTTCAAAGATTGGATGTTTTTGTTGATCATAACGCGCTACGTTTACCGGGTTGCCAAAGAACATAGGTTCACTGAGCGGGTTAGTGGTCTTGTGATTGAACGTTGTATATTTCATCTGATTATATTTTTTATAAGAAGGTCTGCGATATCTCACCGGGAGCCAACAGGCTCCCGGTAACAGTTTTAAATTTTACAGGCACCACCGGCGCAATCGTCATCTTGCTCTTCCACAACTTCTTCCACTGCAGGCCTGCTGGCTGCTTTTTGAGTGGTTTCAGGTTTGCTGGATTCATCTCCGGCTCCGTCACGAGTATTGTGGTAGTACAGTGTTTTTACACCTAGTTTATACGCAGTAAGCAAATCTTTGATCAGTAACTTCATCGGCACTTTACCACCTTCGAATTTACCCGGATCATAATTTGTATTTGCGGAGATCGTTTGATCGATAAACTTCTGAATAATGGCAACCAATTGCAGGTAGCCATCATTAGACGGGATATCCCACAGCAATTCATAGTTGTCTTTGAGCTTTTGATACTCAGGAACAACCTGCTTTAATACACCATCTTTACTGGCTTTAACGCTGATGTGGCCGCGCGGCGGCTCTATGCCATTAGTGGCGTTAGAGATTTGCGACGATGTTTCAGAAGGCATCAATGCCGACAAGGTTGAATTGCGCAAGCCATGCTGTTGTATTTCTTTTCTCAGGGACTCCCAGTCCAGTTTGAGCTGAGAAGTACAGATTGCATCGAGATCCTTTTTATAGGTATCGATTGGCAAAACGCCCTGAGCATACGTAGTTTCATTAAATTTAGGGCAGGCACCTTTTTCTTTAGCCAGCTCTACAGACGCTTTAAGCAAGTAATACTGCATGGCTTCAAAGGTTTCGTGTACCAGGTTATTGGCACTGCCATCAGAATAACGAACACCGTTCTTCGCCAAATAATAAGCAAAGTTGATAACACCAATCCCCAGGGTACGTCTGCCCATGGTTGCGTTATAAGCGGCGGGTACTGGGTAATCCTGATAATCTAAAAGGTTGTCCAGTGCTCTGACTGCCAGTTCTGACAGTTCTTTAAAGTCTTCCGGAGACTCGATAGCCCCCAGGTTAAAGGCCGATAAAGTACAAAGTGCAATTTCACCTTCTTCGTCGTTAACATGCGCCAGAGGCTTAGTAGGCAAAGCGATTTCAAGGCACAGGTTACTTTGTTTAACCGGGGCCACTTTGGGATCAAATGGACTGTGGGTATTACAGTGATCGACATTTTGCAGATAGATACGGCCAGTGCTGGCGCGTTCTTGCATAAACAGACTAAACAGCTCCAGAGCCTTAATTTGTTTTTTGCGAATGCTGGGATCTTTTTCGTATTGCGTATATAGCGCTTCGAACTTGTCCTGATCAGCAAAGAAGGCGTCGTATAAGCCGGGAACGTCAGAGGGGCTAAACAAGGTAATGTAGCCGTCTTTGATCAGGCGTTGGTACATGGTCTTGTTAAACTGAACACCGTAATCCAGGTGACGAACACGGTTTTCTTCTACACCACGGTTGTTTTTAAGTACCAGCAATGATTCGACTTCCATATGCCAAAGCGGGTAAAACAGAGTGGCTGCACCACCTCTGACACCGCCTTGAGAGCAGCTTTTAACCGCAGTCTGAAAGTACTTATAAAATGGAATACAACCAGTGTGGTATGCTTCACCGCCTCTGATTGGGCTTCCCAATGCTCGGATGTTACCAGCGTTGACACCGATTCCGGCCCGTTGACTCACATATTTAACAATAGCGCTGGCAGTGGCATTGATAGAATCCAGGCTATCTCCTGTTTCAATCAAAACACAGGAGCTAAATTGACGGGTAGGGGTTCTGACACCGGCCATGATCGGGGTTGGCAGTGAGATCTTAAAAGTCGACGTTGCATCATAAAAACGTCGAATATAGTTCATTCTTGTTTCTGTCGGGTATTTTGCGAATAAACAGGCGGCCACCAAAATATACAAAAACTGCGCGCTTTCGTATATTTCACCGGTCACACGGTTTTGCACCAGGTATTTACCTTCCAGCTGTTTAACCGCTGCGTAACTGAAATTCATATCGCGCCAGTGGTCGATATATTCTTCCATTAACTCAAATTCAGCGGCACTGTAATCTTGCAGTATATGCTCGTCATACTTGCCCATTTCTACCATTTTTTGAACGTGCTGATACAGCGACGGCGGTTCAAACTGGCCATAGGCTTTTTTGCGCAAATGGAATATCGCTAATCGCGCAGCAAAATACTGATAATCCGGGCTATCTGTGGATATCAGGTCTGCTGCTGATTTGATCAGGGTTTCGTGAATGTCTTCGGTTTTGATTCCATCGTAAAACTGAATATGGGCTTTTATCTCTACCTGAGAGACGGAAACGTTAGACAAACCTTTAGCGGCCCAGTCAAGGACGCGGTGGATTTTATCCAGATCAATAGGCTCACGCTCACCATTTCGCTTGGTGACGTACAAAGTATTATTCATAAAGCTGCCACTGTTATTATTATAAATCGTTGGCGAGGTCGATTAAGTGTAGTCTGTCGCGCACACTATTTTTGCCAACCCGGTATGTATACTGGTGTTTGGCTTAGCTATGATGCTTTTTTCGACTCGTCATTCCCCAATTCAAGGCTAACCCTTGTTAACCTTGGGACACAAGATAAAGGGGTTTCTTGCTCTTTTCAACCCAAGATATGGTGTGTGCTGATGCTTTAATCACCGGTGCTTTTTTCGGTTAGTGTAAGCTAACTTCAAAGCTGGTTTCATGTAGGAGTGTTTGGAATTTCAATACTAATCTTACAACTGAATTTTTGTATAAAATAAATAGTAATAAAATCACTTCATTTAGATTGAAGCGATCTAAAGATAACATTGACAAAATCGTCCATTTGGACCGATTGAAAATGCCGAGAGAATTTATTCCCCCAATGTGCATTTACGTAAAATATCGGTAAGTTGTTGAGGTGATTCCACTACCAAATCGACTTCCCAATTCTTGTCCAGTTCTGCTTGTGTTAAATAACCATATCGGGCCAGCACCGCTTTCATGCCAGCCGCTTTGGCAGCGTCCATATCTCGCTCGGCGTCTCCGACATACCATATTTGTGATGGAACAATATTAAGCACTTCTGCCGCCTTTAAAAGTGGCTCAGGATGAGGCTTGCGGTTTGTGAATGAGTCCCCTGAATAACACACCTTACATTGTTTGAATAAAGGAAAGAACGTCAGTAGGTCGGTGGTTAAAAACGCCGGTTTATTAGTGACAATACCCCAAGGGATGTCCATCTTATCCAGTTGTCTAATTAATCCTTCAATGCCCTCAAATGCCCGGGTATCCTGACAAACGTTTTTGGCATAGAATTGCAAAAATTGCTCTCTCAATTCTGCACTATCAAACGTTTCGAAATCATCGCCCAGGCCCATTTTCAGCAAACCAATGGCGCCATTGGAGGACTCAACCCGATATTCCTGATAACTCTTTAAGGGGTAGTGCAGTTGGGCCAGAATGTGGTTTAAGGCATTCCCCAGATCCGGCGCGGTATCCAATAATGTCCCGTCCAGGTCGAATAACACAGCCTGTGGTAAGGTCATCATAATTTCTGGCAGCCTACAATGTAATTGACATCGACATTGCTGTCAGAAAGATAATAGGATTTTGCCAAAGGGTTATAGTGAAGACCGGTTATTTTGCGGGCAGCCAATCCCGATGCATCCGTCCATGCCATTAACTCAGAGGGTTTGATGAATTTTTGATAATCGTGAGTGCCTTTAGGCACCAAACCCAAAACATATTCTGCAGCAACGACTGCCATAGACCAGGACTTAATATTGCGATTCAGGGTGGAAAAGAAAACCCAGCCACCGGGTTTTACTAATTTGCTACAAGCCGAAACGATAGAAGCAGGATCCGGTACGTGTTCCAGCATCTCCAGACAGGTAACCACATCAAAAGATTCTGGCTCAGCTTCGGCCATCTGTTCTGCTGGTAGTTGTCGGTAGTCTACCTGAACGCCGGATTCCAGAGCGTGTAATTTAGCAACTTCAAGCGGTTCAGCGCCCATATCAATACCAACAACATCAGCACCCGCTTTGGCCATTGATTCGGACAAAATGCCACCACCACAACCCACGTCCAGCACTTTTAGACTGTGCAGTCCATCACATTGCTGCATGATAAATGACAAACGCAGGGGGTTAATTTCATGTAATGGCTTAAATTCACCTTCAAAATCCCACCAACGACTGGCCAGATCGGCGAATTTTTGAATTTCTGAATAATCGACGTTTTCTTGCAAAATGCTGACTCCAAACAAGTTTCGGCAAGTATACGGCTTCAAAACTCCCTTTAACAGGTTCGTTTGCACATATATTCAGCAATCAGCACCTTTTATTTTTGTGGTTCGGTGATAGAATCTTGAACACTTTTATTTCCTGTTTTGACAAGCTGCGATTTTTGAATCTAAAAGCTTTGCAAAGATAATTAAACAGTGATGTTTCCCGATGACCGTCGGTGAAAATAATAACAACAAGGCTGTATATGACTGACAACGCCAAAGAAATCCTTCCAATTAATATCGAAGATGAGTTGAAAAACTCGTATCTGGATTACGCCATGAGCGTTATCGTCGGGCGTGCATTGCCCGATGTGCGAGATGGTCTTAAGCCAGTGCACCGTCGTGTGCTATTCGCCATGAACGAGCTTAAAAATGACTTTAACAAACCTTATAAAAAGTCTGCGCGTATCGTTGGTGACGTAATCGGTAAATATCACCCTCATGGTGATTCTGCAGTATACGACACCATAGTACGTATGGCTCAGCCGTTTTCACTGCGCTATATGTTGGTAGATGGACAAGGTAACTTTGGTTCTGTGGATGGTGACTCAGCTGCTGCGATGCGTTATACCGAAGTACGTATGGCCAAAATAGCCCACGAACTACTGGCTGATCTGGATAAAGAAACGGTTGATTATGTACCAAACTATGATGGTACTGAAAAAATTCCCGATGTATTACCCACTAAGGTACCGAACTTATTGGTAAACGGTTCTTCCGGTATCGCCGTAGGTATGGCAACCAATATTCCACCTCACAACCTTACTGAAGTCGTAAATGGTTGTATTGCCCTAATCGATAATCCGGATTTGACTATCGATGATTTGATGCAATACATTCCGGGGCCAGATTTCCCAACCGCGGCCATGATCAGCGGTCGCAAAGGCATTGACGATGCCTATCGTACCGGACGCGGTAAAATATACCTACGCGCCAGAGCCGAAATTGAGACTGACAAAAATGGTAAAGAAACCATTATCGTTTCAGAAATTCCATACCAGGTTAACAAAGCCAGATTAATTGAAAAAATGGCTGAACTGGTTAAAGAGAAGAAAATCGAAGGTATTTCAGCATTACGTGACGAGTCAGACAAAGACGGAATGCGCATTGTTATTGAAGTTAAGCGCAACGAATCTGGCGAAGTACTGCTTAATCAGTTGTATGCCAACACTCAGATGCAAACCGTGTTTGGTATCAATATGGTTGCCCTGGACCAGGGCCAGCCTAAAACCCTAAATCTGTATCAACTGCTTAATGCTTTTATCCGTCACAGACGTGAAGTTGTTACCCGTCGAACCGTTTTTGAATTAAGAAAAGCCCGAGAACGCGCTCATATTCTTGAAGGTTTAGCGGTAGCACTGGCCAATATTGACCCAATTATTGAATTAATCAAAGCCTCTCCAAGCCCGTCAGAAGCGAAGAAAGGTTTGGTGGCGCAAGGCTGGGCATTGGGCAATGTAGAAGACATGCTGCAACGCGCAGGTGTTGACGCTGCTCGTCCTGAATGGCTAGAAGCCGAGTTTGGTATCCGCGATGGCCTGTATTATCTGACAGAAAATCAGGCACAAGCAATTCTTGACCTTAGACTGCATAAGTTAACCGGTCTTGAGCACGAGAAGATTCTGGCTGAATACAAAGAATTGTTAGATCTGATCGCTGAATTGCTGGAAATTTTGGGTAATCCAGAGCGTCTGATGGAAGTTATTCGCGAAGAGCTGGAAAAAGTACGCGACGAATTTGGTGATGAGCGCCGTACCGAAATCACTGCGGCTGCCCATGATATTGACATGGAAGACCTGATCGAAAGAGAAGACGTAGTAGTGACGCTATCCAGAGAGGGATACGTTAAGTATCAAAAACTGTCTGACTATGAAGCGCAGCGTCGGGGTGGTAAAGGTAAAGCCGCCACCCGCATGAAAGACGAAGACTATATTGAGAAGCTACTGGTGGCTAACACCCACGACCACATCTTGTGCTTCTCCACCAGAGGCCGATTGTACTGGTTGAAAGTTTATCAATTACCGCTGGCCAGCCGAAACGCCAGAGGTAAACCCATTATTAATATCTTGCCGCTTGAAGCAGATGAACGCATCACAGCGATATTGCCAATACAAGAATTTGTGGATGACAGATTCGTGTTGATGGCGACTGCCAATGGTACCGTTAAGAAAACCGCGTTAACGCAATATTCTCGCCCACGTGCAAACGGTATTATTGCCGTAAATCTGAACGAAGGCGACGAGTTGATTGGGGTGGCATTAACCTCAGGTGAAAGCGACATCATGCTGTTCTCTGATGCGGGTAAAGTGGTCAGATTTAATGAGAAAGAAAGAGATTCAGAAACCGGTGCAGTGAAAATCGATCCGGAAACCGGTGAAGAAAAACTGGCACTTCGCCCAATGGGCCGTACTGCTACGGGTGTGCGCGGTATTCGTATGCAGGATGGACAGCGTGTTGTGTCACTTATTGTTCCTGAAACGGACGCTCCAATTCTGACCGTGACTGAAAATGGTTTCGGTAAACGTACGCCGCTTGAAGATTACCCGGCCAAGAGCAGGGCAACCCAAGGTGTTGTATCTATCAAAGTATCAGAGCGTAACGGTGCTGTCGTCGGCGCTATCCAGGTGGATGAAGATGACGAGATGATGCTAATCAGTGACGCTGGTACGCTGGTAAGAACCCGCGCTAACGAAGTGTCGGTTATCGGCAGAAACACTCAGGGTGTCCGTATTATTCGTACCGCAGATGATGAAAAAGTAGTGGGTTTACAACGTATCGAAGAAGTTGTGACTGAGAATACTGAATTTTCCGAAGAGGGCGAAAGCGAAACTGAAGCAGCAACTGCAGAAGTTAGTAATAATGAAGCTGAAGCGCCTGAAAACGACAACAAGGAAGAGTGATAGTGGAGCAACTTAAACTATCACCTGTGGGCTCGGTGACTGGTGAAGTTACCGTACCCGGCTCAAAAAGCTTATCGAATCGGGCCTTATTGTTGGCTGCGTTGGCCAATGGGACCACTAAGGTTACTAACCTGTTAGACAGCGATGACATCCGGCACATGCTGGATGCACTTACTCAGTTAGGTGTTGAATACAGCTTATCGGACTGCAAAACAGTCTGTGAGGTAAAAGGCAACGGAGGCGTCTTTAAGGTAGCCGAGCCTGTTGAGTTATACCTGGGTAATGCCGGAACCGCTATGCGCCCTTTGTGTGCTGCACTTGCTATGAGTAAAGGCGAGTTTGTCTTAGGTGGCGAACCAAGAATGGAAGAGCGCCCAATAGGCTCACTGGTGGACACCTTAAGAGGTGCTGGTGCGCAAATTCAGTATCTAAAAAACGATGGTTATCCGACATTGAAAATTAGCGGTACTGCTCTAAGTGGCGGAACCTTGCAAATTGACGGTTCTATTTCCAGTCAATTTCTGACCGCGGTTTTAATGGCTGCACCACTATTTAGTGGTGATACCCGTATTCAGGTAACCGGAGATCTGGTTTCTAAACCTTACATAGAAATCACCCTGGCGATCATGGAGCAGTTTGGCGTCAGCGTTGAAAATTGCGATTTCCAGGAATTCATCGTTAAAGGCAATCAGTCTTATCAAAGCCCTGGTGAATACATGGTGGAAGGTGATGCCTCTTCTGCCTCATACTTCCTTGCGGCAGGTGCTATCAAAGGTGGTAAAGTTAAAGTATACGGTGTAGGTAAAGACAGTGTTCAGGGCGACATTCGCTTTGCGGATGTGCTGGAGAACATGGGGGCCAAGATAAATTGGGATCGCAACTTCATTGAGGTTGAGGGCGCAAAACTCAAGGCTGTCGATATGGATATGAATCACATTCCTGACGCCGCCATGACAATTGCCGTAGCAGCCCTGTTTGCAGAGGGAACTACTACTATCCGCAATATTTATAACTGGCGGGTAAAGGAAACCGATCGCCTGACAGCAATGGCTACTGAACTGAAAAAGTTAGGTGCTATCGTGGAAGAGGGCAACGATTTTATTTCGGTTACACCAGTAACCCAACTCAAAGAAGCGGCCATTGACACCTATAACGATCACCGCATTGCCATGTGCTTTTCGCTGGTATCTCTTAGCGATACGCCAGTGGTGATTAATGACCCCAAATGTACTTCTAAAACCTTTCCTGACTATTTCGAACGCCTGGCAAAAATTTGCCACTAAAGCGACGCTTATAAGGATAGCGAAAGCCCTCTTTGAGGGCTTTTTTAATCCATCATTCACCTTCTGTCACAAACTCGCCGTTGTAGAATAATTTTGGGAGCGTATAATGTCGCGCATTTTGAACACAGCGTTAATCAGGGAGCCCATATATGCTTAAAAGCCCAGTCGTTACCATAGATGGTCCAGGCGGTGCAGGAAAGGGGACAATAAGCAAGTTACTTGCGAATAAACTAGGATGGCATCTTTTGGATAGCGGCGCTATCTACAGAGTATTAGCAATCGCAGCAATTCATCACGGTATCGACGCAACTGACGAAGAAGCGTTAATCCCATTAGCCACCAGTTTAGACGTTAATTTTGATTATGCTGAAAGTCTGGAAACTCGGGTAATTCTCGAGGGCGAGGACGTAACACATTCGATTCGCAACGAAGAAGTGGGCTCTATGGCCTCAAAAGTCGCCTCTTTACCCCGTATTCGTGAAGCTCTGTTAAGACGGCAACGCGCCTTTAACATGGAGCCGGGTTTGGTTGCTGACGGAAGAGACATGGGAACAGTGGTATTTCCGGAAGCCAAAGCCAAGATTTTCCTGACCGCATCGGCCGAAGAAAGAGCCAGCAGACGCTATAATGAGTTGCGTGAAAAAGGCCATGATGTTAGCATTACGGCCCTTTTGGCGGACATACAGGCCCGGGATGAACGAGATACAAACCGTTCAGTCGCTCCTCTGGTACCTGCCGCTGATGCCTTAGTGGTTGATTCTACACAACTTTCTATAGAAGAAGTGTTGCAAAAAGTGGCCCACTGGGTAGAGACCAAATTGCATGAGGGTGAGGTGTAGTTCACCCAAGTACAACTGCGTTTAAATGGATTAAAAACGTATAATTTAACAACCCCATCTTACCGGATGTAAGCTTGGACTAAAAAACGAAAGATTATGACTGAAAGTTTTGCTCAATTATTTGAAGAAAGTTTAAAAGAATTAGAAACACGCCCAGGTGCGATCGTACGTGGTACTGTTGTTTCTATCGATAAAGATATTGTTTTAGTAGACGCTGGCCTGAAATCTGAAAGTGCCATTCCTGCTGAGCAGTTCAAAAACTCCAAAGGCGATCTGGAAATTGCCGTTGGTGACGAGGTTGATGTTGCACTAGACGCTGTTGAAGACGGCTTCGGTGAAACAATCCTTTCTCGTGAAAAAGCGAAACGCCACGAAGCGTGGGTTGAGCTTGAAAAAGCTTACGAAGACAAAGTTACCGTTACCGGTGTTATCAACGGTAAAGTTAAAGGTGGTTTCACGGTTGAAGTTAACTCTGTACGCGCGTTCTTGCCAGGTTCTTTGGTAGACGTTCGTCCGGTACGTGACACGCTGCACCTTGAAGGTAAAGAATTAGAATTCAAAGTTATTAAGTTAGACGCAAAACGCAACAACGTTGTTGTTTCTCGTCGTGCGGTTATCGAAGAAGAAAACAGCGCAGAACGCGATACTCTGTTACAAACTCTGGATGAAGGCGTTGAAGTTAAGGGTATCGTTAAGAACCTGACTGACTACGGTGCGTTCGTAGATCTGGGTGGTGTTGACGGTCTGTTACACATCACTGATATGGCTTGGAAGCGCGTTAAGCATCCTAGCGAAATCGTAAGTGTTGGTGACGAAATCAACGTTAAGGTTCTGAAGTTCGACAAAGAGAAGTCTCGTGTTTCTCTTGGCATGAAGCAAATGGGCAACGATCCTTGGGAAGAAATCGCAAACCGTTACCCTGAAGGTGCTAAGTTAACTGGTCAGGTTACAAATCTGACTGATTACGGCTGCTTCGTTGAAATCCAGGAAGGCGTTGAAGGTCTTGTTCACGTTTCTGAAATGGATTGGACTAACAAGAACATCCATCCTTCAAAAGTGGTTAGCCTTGGCGACACTGTTGAAGTTATGGTTCTTGAAATTGACGAAGAGCGTCGTCGTATTTCTCTGGGTCTTAAGCAGTGTAAAGCTAATCCTTGGGAAGAGTTTGCTAAGTCTTACAACAAAGGTGACAAAGTCACTGGTAAGATCAAGTCAATCACTGACTTCGGTATCTTTATCGGTCTTGATGGCGGCATCGACGGTCTGGTTCACTTGTCTGATATTTCATGGAACAAAGCGGGTGAAGACGCGGTTCGTGATTATAAGAAAGGTGACGAAATCACTGCAGTTGTACTTCAGGTCGACGCAGAGCGCGAAAGAATTTCTCTTGGCGTGAAGCAAATTGACGAAGATCCTTTCAATAAGTATCTGACAGATAAAAAGAAAGGTGCTATCGTTAACGGTACAGTTACCGCAGTTGACGCTAAAGGCGCAACAATTAACCTTGCTGAAGAAGTTGACGGTTATATCCGCGTTGCAGATTTATCTCGCGACCGCATCGAAGATGCATCAACTGAACTTGCAGTAGGTGATGCTGTTGAAGCTAAGTTCATCGGTGTTGATCGTAAGAACCGCATCGTAAACTTGTCTGTTAAAGCAAAAGACGAAGCAGATGAGAAAGAAGCTCTGGCTCGCGTAAACCAACAAGAAGATTCTGGTTTCGCAAGTGCTATGGCTGAAGCCTTCAAAGCAGCAAAAGGCGAAGAGTAAAAACTTGTACCCGTCACTCTGTGGCGGGTTACTGTCGGTAACGTCTGGTTTTTCATGTTGACAAAGGGGTTGAGATGACCAAGTCACAATTAATCGAAAGACTCGCCGATAGGGCGCGGCATATACCCTCTAAAGAGGTAGAAGTAGCGATAAAAGAGCTGTTAGAGCAAATGGCTCAGACGCTACAAAAAGGAGAGCGAATCGAAATCCGTGGATTCGGCAGCTTTTCACTACATTTCAGAGCTCCAAGAGAGGGTCGTAACCCTAAAACTGGAGAAACTGTTAAGTTAGATGGGAAGTATGTACCGCACTTTAAGCCCGGTAAGGAACTTCGCGAACGCGTTAATGAAGCGATTGCAAATTAAAATACAAAAAGCGGTTTGCTGGTAGCAACCGCTTTTTTTACACCTCTATTTTCAGGATTGAAATTGTGAAGGCGTTTCTTTATATCTCAATCTGTCTGCTAGGCCTGGTATTGGCCATCGTTTTGGGCTCACAGAACACACAGCTTACAGATTTCAATTTTCTTATCGCAAAACAGACGGTATCTGTGACAGCACTGATGTCAGCTTCTATCTTATTGGGGGCTTGTTTAGCATCGTTGTTCTGGATAATTTACGTCCTCAAGCTAAAGCTACAACTTCGTAGCCAAAATAAAAAATTCGTCAAATCTCTAGATAAGACAAGCTAATGCTGGAACTCCTCTTTCTTTTGCTGCCTGTTGCTGCCGGCTACGGTTGGGTAATGGGAAGAAATAGCGTCAGACAACAACAGCGCAATACCTCTAAGATTCTCACCAAACAATACTTTAAAGGGTTGAACTTCTTATTGTCAGATCAGCCGGATAAAGCGGTTGATACTCTGATAAAGATGGTGGACATCAATACCGGCAACTTTGAAACTCACATTGCTATGGGGAACTTTTTTCGACACCGGGGAGAGATTGATCGCGCAATCAAAGTACACCAAAACCTGGTGAACAAAAAAGAGGTATCAGGAAAGCTGCGAGAAAACGCCATGTATGAACTTGGCAGAGACTACCTGTTGGCTGGCTTTTTGGAACGAGCCGAAAATGCCTTTTTAAGCCTGATGGACTCCAAAGATTACTACCTGTTAGCTCATCAGCAACTATTTAATATTTACCAAACCACCAAAGAGTGGGACAGAGCCATAGAACTGGCTGAAAATATGGTCGAAAATCACGGTGATAGTGATGACCTCTCAAAACGCATCGCCCATTTTTATTGCGAACAGGCACAGATTGCCATTCACAAGGAAGAATACCTGCATGCCGAGAAATGGCTTCAACGTGCGGTTATGTCTGATGAACATAGTGTTCGGCCCTGGTTTTTGCTGGCAGATATAGAAAACAAGCAACAGAACTATGCGCAGGCTTTTGAATATCTCAGCCAAATTCCGCAACGGGATATTGACTGGGTAAGCGAAGCGATACCTGGACTGTGGCAGTGTACGGAAAAAACCGAGAACTGGCCGGCGCTAAAGAGTATTCTGGAGCAGCATTCCGATCAATGTGCCACCGCCTATCTAGCTTTGGTGTCTCTGTCGCAAAGAGAAACATCCTCTTCAGCTGCAGCACAATTATTGCTGGAAAAGATCAACAAAAGTCCTTCAATGAAGGGGTTTCATAAATTGCTCAGCTTATATGCTGGCGAAGAAACCGAAAACTCCGATACCAAAAACAGTTTGTTGCTGTTGAATAAATTAATTGAAAAGCAAATAGAACAACGCCCGAAATATCGCTGTAACGGTTGCGGTTTTTCCGGGAAGAAGATTCATTGGTTGTGTCCTTCCTGTAAAACCTGGGGAGAGATGAAACCAATAAAAGGTTTAGATGGTGAATAAATGCAAGATAGTAAAGTTATAGTTGCACTGGATTACAACGATAAAAATCGCGCCCTTGAGTTTGTTGATCAGGTAACACCTGAAGCCTGCAAACTTAAAGTGGGCAAAGAGATGTTTACTTTGTTTGGCCCTGAGTTTGTTAAAGAACTGGTTGGCAGAGGTTTTGATGTGTTTCTGGATCTCAAGTTCCATGACATTCCCAATACCGTTGCCAAAGCCTGTGCCGCTGCAGCAGAGCTTGGAGTGTGGATGGTTAATGTTCATGCCTCTGGCGGCAGCAAGATGATGCAGGCAGCTAATGAAGCCCTGAGTGCCTATAGCAATCGACCAAAGTTGATTGCTGTGACGGTGTTGACCAGTATGGACGCTGAACAGTTACAAGGCATAGGTATAACAACCTCGATTCAGGCCCATGTTGAGCATCTGGCGGCATTAACTAAACAATCAGGGCTGGATGGTGTTGTTTGCTCAGCGATGGAAGCCAAGAGCCTGAAAGCGCAGTTGGGCAAAGACTTTCTGTTAGTAACACCAGGTATCAGGCCGACAGGCAGTGCAGCTGGAGATCAATCTCGCATCGTCACGCCAGAGCAGGCGGTGGCAGATGGGGTTGATTACATGGTTATTGGCAGACCTATCACCCAATCAGAAAACCCGTTACAGACATTACAACAGATAAATCAAAGCATCGCATAGGTTTGATGCTGACATAAAGAAGTCCTCTTTATGTCAACGTATTTCAGGACGGGTCAAACCGATCAAAAAAGCCCTGCATTTGCAGGGCTTTTTTATTTCCTTGTGTATCGTTACAAAGATACAGGCTTAGTGGTTGGTGCTGAAGAGCGATTGCTGGCACTTAGCAATGCGGCACTTTTACCACTGATGCGCACGTCTGGTCTGGATGCCATATCCCGAGCGACGATTTCTATTTCGCCAATGCTCTCTTGCAATTCAGCCGGTCGAGTCATCGGAGAAGAAGCTTTAAACACCAGTACTTTCGAAGGTTTAGTTGCCACCTTTGCTGACTTAGCTTCGCTTTCTGCCACTGCTTTTTCAGGCTCTTGTTTATCGGAAGTTGGTTCTTCATGGTGAAAATCCATATCCAATAAATGTTGCTGAGCATCAGTTGCGCTTTCAACGGTCTCTTTTGGCTCTTCAGCGGAGTCTGTGTTCGCAACTTCATTTCCAACAACTGCTGACTCTGCAGTTACATCCAGGCTTAACTGCTGTTTAGTCTCTTCCTGAGTCTCTTCAGTTACCTTTGGCTCAGCAAGCTGTTCAGTTTTGGGTTGCTTGCTAACCGGCTTCTCAGTTGGCTTAGCTTGAGCTTTTGCCACAGGGGCTTTTTCCGCTTTCTGCTCAGTTGTTACATTTTCTGTAATTTGAGGCTGCTTTACTGGTTCCTGCACATTGTCTTTCGCGACAGCCTTTGTTTCAGGTTTAGCACGTTTTTCCGTTTGTGCGGCCTGTTCGTTCATCTGGGCTGTATTTGCTAATGCGGCTTCTTTTTGGGTGTTATCAACACGTACACTACGACGATTTTCACGTCGTTTACGGCGCTCAGCAACTTGTTTGCGCGGACGAGTACCTTCTTCGCGATTTACGTTATTACTACGTGCTTCGGTGTTGGTGTTAGCTGCTTCAGCATTGTTATTGTTTCTGACTCTTTCGCGTTTCCGCGGATTGCCCTGAGCGTCTTTATTTTGCTGACGAGGGGAGGAGTCTTTGTCTTTGCGCGCTTCACTACTACGACGGTTTCTGTCTCTGTCGTTGTTATTGCGCTGACGTCCTTGTTTTTTGTTGCGGTTGTTTTTGTTGTACTTGTTACCAGGCTTGTGCTTACTTTTGCCTTTTGCTGATTTGTCATCAGATTGGAAAAGGGCCGTTAGCCAGGCAAAGAACACCGCAAAGATACCAGGTTCTTTCTTCTCTGCTACTACAGGTGCCGGGGCCGCAGCTTTAGGCGCTATAAATCCAGACAGAGCAGGTTGTTCTTTCTTGGGTTGTTCGCTGCTGGTACCCACAGACACAGCTGGAGTGGTATCTACCGGTTCACTTACCAGTTTAAAGCTCAGCTCATCAGTGGCTTCATCCTTACGGAAACGAATAACTTCGTAATGAGGTGTTTCCATATTGGAATTAGGAATGATCAGCAAGGATACGTTATGACGTTTCTCTATATACTGAATGGCTTTGCGCTTTTCATTCAACAGATAGGTGGCAACATCTACCGGAACCTGAGCGTGTACTTGATGGGTATTTTCTTTGATGCCTTCTTCTTCTAATAAACGAAGAATTGACAGGGCTAAAGATTCAGTACTTCTGATAGTGCCTTGGCCGACACAACGTGGACAAACGTGATTTGCAGACTCACCCAATGAAGGACGCAATCTTTGACGAGACATTTCTAACAGACCAAATTTAGAAATTCGTCCAATTTGAACTCGTGCTCTGTCGTTTTCCACTGCCTTGTTCATGCGATTTTCAACTTCACGTTGGTGTTTAACTGGTGTCATATCGATAAAGTCGATTACCACCAGACCACCAAGATCTCGCAGCCTTAACTGACGAGCAATTTCGTCAGCCGCTTCAAGGTTTGTATTCAACGCGGTTTCTTCGATATCTCCGCCTTTTGTGGCGCGGGCAGAGTTAATATCGATAGAAGTTAATGCTTCGGTTGGGTCTATAACGATAGAACCACCAGAAGGCAATCTGACTTCACGCTGAAAAGCGGATTCAATCTGGCTTTCAATCTGGAAGTGATTGAACAATGGTACATCGCTGTTGTAGCGCTTGACCCGATTTGCAAAATCAGGGCGAACCAGTTTAATGTGCTCTAACGCCTGATCGTAAACTTTTGAATGGTCGATTAGAATCTCACCCACATCACGACGCAAGTAGTCGCGAATGGCGCGAACAATAACGTTGCTTTCCTGATGGATTAAAAATGGAGCAGGGCGCGAATCAGCAGCTTCTTCAATGGCTTTCCAATGAGTCAGCAACACGTTCAAATCCCACTCTAATTCTTCGTAAGACTTCCCAACACCGGCAGTACGTACAATCAGCCCCATGCCCTTGGGCAGGCTAAGACGATTTAAGGCGTCTTTCAGTTCTGTGCGTTCGTCGCCTTCGATTCGGCGAGAGATGCCACCGGCACGCGGGTTGTTCGGCATTAGCACCAGGTAACTACCTGCTAAGCTTAGAAAGGTTGTTAAAGCTGCACCTTTCTGGCCGCGTTCTTCTTTATCGATCTGGACAATAACTTCCTGACCTTCAGACACAACATCTTTAATGTTGGGACGACCTTCGATTTTATATCCGTTGGGGAAGTAGCTTTTAGCAATTTCTTTTAGCGGAAGGAATCCGTGGCGCTCAGCTCCGTAATCTACGAAGGCGGCTTCAAGGCTGGGTTCGACACGAGTAATCGTGCCTTTGTATATATTGGCTTTTTTCTGTTCGTGACCAGGGCTTTCGATATCAAGATCGTAAAGCTTTTGGCCGTCAACCAGCGCAACACGCATCTCTTCAGACTGCGTAGCGTTAATTAACATTCTTTTCATATTGTGACTCAAATAATGTATATACGTCACAATACAAACGGGGATATATCCAAATATGCCCTAACTAGCGATAGGCACGCAAAGCCTCCCGACTTAACATACTAGCAGTGTGTAATTTGTCTAAATTGTCTTACTTTCGTTTATTCCGCGCCTTTTTAGCGCGCAATCAAAATTCTTCCCACGTTTGCATTGTAACAGGTGATTAATCAATTTTGTTGGGCTTAATCCGGTTGCAATCTACATGAAACGTTACTCTCTTCATGGTTGCTGTAGGGTATTCTCTATTACGCCGGAGTATTACCACATAATCCTGTTTTACGCTTTAATGCAAGCGTAGTTAGATTATGGCATTAATCTTGAAACAGTAGCAAGAAAATAACGAATAACTGGTGTGAATTTATAGAAAATCTGTAAAATTGCGCTCGCTATGAAGAATCTGACATTTGATAAAGTACAAATATTAACCATTGAGCCTGATTATGAAGGCCAACGTGTTGATAATTTTCTGAAAAACATACTCAAGGGCGTGCCCAAAAGTATGATTTATCGGATATTGCGCAAAGGCGAAGTGCGCGTTAATAAAAAAAGGGTAAAGCCTGAATATAAACTGTGCCCAGGTGATGAATTAAGAGTTCCCCCTATTCGTGTTTCTGAAGAAAAGGAGGGGCCTTCCGCGAAGCTGTCTTCCGTACAGAATTTGGAATCCTTAATCATTCATGAAGATAAAAAGCTTATTGTCTTAAACAAGCCTCATGGAATGGCTGTGCACGGTGGTAGTGGTCAAAGTTTTGGGGTAATTGAAGCCCTGAGAAGTCTCAGGCCGGATGAGCGTTATATGGAGCTGGTACACCGCCTGGACCGCGATACATCTGGGTGCTTACTGATAGCAAAACGCCGTTCAGTTCTGCGTAGCCTGCATGAACAGCTAAGAGAAAAGACGACAGTTAAAAAGTACTTTGCGCTTGTGGACGGCGACTGGCCTGAACATCGCAACAAAGTAAAAGCGCCGCTACACAAAAATGTTTTGCAGTCTGGAGAGCGGGTTGTCAAAGTTTCTGACCAGGGTAAACCGTCCGAGACTCGATACAATGTCGTGGAACGATTCGGAAACGCTACTTTGGTGGAGGCAATTCCAGTAACCGGGCGTACCCATCAGATAAGGGTACACTGCTTACACGCCGGTCATCCGATATTAATGGATGATAAGTACTGTACTCAGGAACGAAATGATGAGGCTAAGCGCGGTGGCCTGAGTAGAATGTTTCTACATGCTCACCAGATATCTTTTGCTGACCATGAGTCAGGTGAACGACAAGTTTATTCTGCGCCACTCACGGATGAATTAAAAGCGTATTTAAAAGGAATCAAAAATGCTGGATAAATATAAGGTTGTTATTTTTGATTGGGACGGCACTGTGATGGATAGCATTGCCCATATAGTGCATTGTGTGCAGCAGGCGGCAATTGACAACGCCTTACCTGTTCCAGATGAAGCCAGCGCCAGAAATATCATTGGGCTGAGCTTGCCCGAGGCATTTGTAACTTTGTTTGGTAATGACAAGGAGACTGAGTTTGAACGGTTTCGGGATAACTACAAAAACCAGTACATCAAAAACGATGATATTACATTGCCCTTATTTGATTACGTTCCTGAATTGTTAGAGGAACTGAAAGCAAGAGATATTAAGTTGGCTGTGGCAACGGGCAAAGGCAGAAGAGGGCTGGAAAACGCCTTCCAGCGTTCCGGATTGGGGAAATTCTTCACTTATAGTCGTACATCGGATGAAGCAGCCAGTAAGCCTGCTCCTGATATGCTTTTGCAAATCAGCCGTTTTTACAATGTTGCTTCAGAAGAGTGCCTGATGGTGGGGGACAGTATTCACGATATGAACATGGCCAGGAATGCCAATATGGATCGCATTGGTGTCACGTTTGGTGCCCACCGCAGAGAAAAACTTCAGGAAGCAGAGCCGAAAGCTATTATTGATTGCTACAGCACTGCGATTGGCTGGTTGAACTAAAAGTTCACTGGCCATTTTTTGAAATGTGCTCAAACAGATCCACATTGAATTCCATCATCAGCTCCTGAAAAGCCAATAGAGGCATACCCACCAAGGCATTGATATCTCGTCCGGCTAACTCGTTGAACAGCAATATTCCGGCCCCTTCGCTTTTAAATGCACCGGCACAATCCAGCGGTGATTCGGCATCAACATAGCGTATTATCTGCTGTTCAGTTAATGTTTTGAAAGCGACCCGATATTTTTCCACCTTTGATTTGATGGTGCCATTGCCGTGACAAACCGCAATGCCAGTTAAAAATACCACTTCTTGTGCTGAAAAGGCTTTCAGCTGTGCAATGGCTTTTTCTCGGGTGTGGGGTTTACCCAATATATTATTGTTATGCAACGCAACCTGATCTACGCCAATAATAAAGTGTTCAGTATTTTGAATTTCTGTATGGGTTTTTAATATATGTAGAGCCTTTTCCCGGGCCAAACGCAAAACCAACGTTTCGGCTGTTTCATCGGGCAACGGAGACTCATCAATATCTGGCGAGGATATTGCAAATGGTATTCCGAGTTTCGCCAGCACGGATTGCTTGTAACGGGAGCCTGAAGCCAGAGTTAAGTGAAGGGCGTTCGCGCTATTCATAGGTAAGCCGTTCCTTGTGTTATTGCTATTTTAGTTTTGCAGTTTACCAGAATGGATTGTGACATTATAACAATAATGGTTAGAGGTTTTGGGTGAAACCAAAATAGAGCTTATCTTAGCACCTGTTTGTTAATCACTTACTCCTAACCAAAAAACGGACCGTAGTTATATTTATGTTGAAAAGTGATTGCAGGAGTGGGTTAAGAGCCCTATAAAAAACATAAGACCGATAGCTGCTTTATTTTTTAGCTACATTTCCTTTAAATTAATACACTAAGTCTTTGACTATTGGGTTATAAATCTATAATATGCGCGCGCTATGTCCAATGTCCGTCTTCCAAAACAGGTTGAGCCACACAAGTGCGCTATGAAACGTTCCGATTATCGGGGTGTCATGGCTACTGGTGATATGCTCAGACTGAAAGAAGCGGTGATTGAAATTCTGGACGATGTAGCTGTTGAGCTAAGGTTTGAAATAGACGCGCAGGGTCTTACCTTTTTTCACGGCAACATGCAGACCAAAGTTTCATTGGAATGCCAAAGGTGTAACAAGCCTTTTGAATATCCGATTGATCTGCCATTTTGCTATACGCCAATAAGCGAAGGCCAATCAGTCGAAGATATTCCGGAAGCTTATGATCCGGTAGAGCTCAATGAGCATGGAGAAATCAATATACTGGAACTGTTTGAAGATGAATTAATTTTGTCTTTACCATTGGTAGCAATGCATGACGAAAAAGATTGCAGTGTAACCGATGACCAAATGAGTTTTGGTGAAATTGAACCGGAAACTGAGCAACCAAACCCGTTCGCGGTGTTAAAAGAACTTAAGCGGAACCAGGAGTAGATTATGGCGGTACAACAGAATCGTAAGACTCGTTCCAAGCGTGGTATGCGTCGTTCACATGATGCATTAAGCGGTGCGACTTTGTCTATTGATGCTACATCAGGTGAGACTCACCGTCGTCACCACGTGACTGCAGATGGCTTTTACAAAGGTAAAAAAGTCGTCGAAAAGTAAGGTATCAGTTTGACTGATATTCGACTAGCAGTCGATGTAATGGGGGGCGATAATGGCCCCTCTATTACTTTGCCTGCCGCTATTCGGGCTTGCCAGAATTACGCCCACCTATACCTCAATCTTTTTGGACCAGAATCGCTAATCCGGCCATACTTATACGGATTACCAAGCGAAGTAAAACAACGCATATCTATAACCGATGTGTCTTCCCTCGTTAGTATGGAAGAGGCACCTACGTCTGCACTTCGTTATAAACAAGATTCCACCATGGGAATGGCATTGCAATCTGTTAAATCCGGAGATTCCGATGCCTGTGTCAGTGCGGGCAATACCGGTGCATTATTGGCTTTATCCTTATATTTTTTAAAACCGCTGGACGGTGTTAAACGTCCTGCGCTGATTTCTTCGATCCCCGGCAATAACAAAAAACGCGTATATCTGCTGGATCTCGGGGCCAATGTTACCCAGGATGCCAACGCCCTATATCAATTTGCGGTGATGGGATCCGTGATGGCTGAAACCGTAGAAGGTGTCACACGGCCGAAAGTGGCATTAATAAATGTTGGTGTCGAACAAAATAAAGGTAACGCCATTGTCAAAGATGCGAATAAAATGCTGCTGGCAAACAAAGACATTAATTATGTTGGTTATGTAGAAGGCGATGCTCTGTTTAACGCCAGTGTTGATGTGATAGTTACCGATGGATTTGTTGGCAATATTGTATTGAAGGCCTCCGAAGGTCTGGCAAAATTTATAGCCAAAGAAGGTAAAAAAGCAGCAAACAAAAATATCTGGACTAAAATGCTGTCATTTATTGCTCGTCCGATATTAAAAAAGGTCTATTACAGGGTGAACCCCGACCAGTATAACGGTGCCAGTTTGATAGGATTGCGCGGCATTGTAGTAAAGAGTCATGGCAATGCCTCTGAAGACGCGTTTATGTATGCAATTCAGGAAGCTATGAAAGAAGTCGAAAGACAGGTACCCGACAAAATTCAGAGCAAGATTAACCATGCTCTCGTGAATAAGGCAGAATAAATGTACTCAAGAATTATAGGCACCGGAAGTTACTATCCCAGTGAAGTAAGATCCAATAGTGACCTGGAAAAAATGGTTGATACAACGGATGAATGGATTACCGACCGAACGGGTATAAAAGAGCGTCGTATCATAGGTAAAGATGAAACCGTTTCTA
This sequence comes from Planctobacterium sp. AWH2_060, assembly GCF_056158425.1. Taxonomy (NCBI): domain Bacteria; kingdom Pseudomonadati; phylum Pseudomonadota; class Gammaproteobacteria; order Alteromonadales; family Alteromonadaceae; genus Planctobacterium; species Planctobacterium sp. AWH2_060. The sequence goes on from NZ_JBSWTG010000001.1 coordinate 797,646, forward strand.
CTATGGGTGTTGAAGCATCCAAAAAAGCATTGGAAATGGCGGATATTGATCCTGAGTCTATCGATTTAATCGTTTGTGGTACTACCACAGCACCCAATTCATTCCCCAGCGCCGCATGTGAAATCCAGGCGGGTCTGGGCATCAAGGCCACTATGGGCGCCTTCGACGTGGCTGCCGCCTGTTCTGGCTTTTGTTATTCATTAAGTGTTGCCGATCAATATATTCGCACTGGCATGTGTAAGCGCGTGTTAGTGGTGGGTACCGATTGTCTATCGACATTGGTGGACCCTAATGATCGCTCCATGATCATTTTATTTGGTGACGGCGCTGGTGCCGTTATTATTGAAGCCAGCGAAGAGCCCGGAATTTTGTCCAGTCACTTGCATGCGTCTGGTAAACAGGGCGACTTGCTTTACGCTTCATTGCCAACCCGTGGTGATGCTGCGTCGGTCAATTCCTCTTGGGGTTTCATGAAAGGCAACGCTGTTTTCAAAGTTGCTGTTACCAAACTCAGCGAAGTAGTAGACAAAACGCTGGAAGCCAACAATATGGATAAATCAGACCTGGACTGGCTGGTGCCACATCAGGCAAATTTCCGCATTATTAAAGCCACCGCAGATAAGCTCAATATGTCGATGGACCAGGTGGTTCTGACCTTGCCGCATTACGGTAACACCTCCGCAGCCACAGTTCCGACGGCGCTGGATACAGCTATACGAGACGGACGCATAAAACGCGGTCAAAACTTATTATTGGAAGCTTTTGGTGCTGGATTCACCTGGGCTTCGTTACTGATCAAATACTAAGGTTAAACTATGTCTAAAACTGCTTTTGTCTTCCCTGGTCAGGGATCGCAATCCGTTGGGATGTTAAATGAACTGGTTGCTGCTTCTGATGTGATTAAAGCAACTTTTGCCGAGGCCTCAGATGCACTGGGTTACGATTTATGGCAATTAATTGAACAAGGGCCTGCAGAACAACTAAATCAGACTGATAAAACGCAGCCTGCCTTGTTGGCAAGCAGCGTCGCAATCTGGCGTCATTATCTGGCGCAAAACGGTGCAAAGCCCGCCGTTATGGCCGGTCATAGTCTGGGTGAATATTCCGCTTTAACCTGCGCCGGTGTTTTACAATTTGCTGATGCCCTGAAATTAGTTAAAGCCCGTGGCGAATATATGCAACAAGCAGTCCCCTCAGGTACCGGAGCGATGTTTGCTATTATCGGTTTAGACGACGCCAAAATCGTCGAAATTTGTGCCGCTGAAGCCAAAGGCGAGGTTGTTTCAGCAGTGAACTTCAACAGCCCGGGACAGGTTGTTATTGCTGGAAACGCCGATGCAGTTAAGCGCGCTGGTGATGCCTGTAAAGCGGCCGGTGCCAAACGCGCCTTACCATTACCGGTAAGTGTACCTTCCCATTGTGCATTGATGGAACCGGCGGCAATCAAACTCAAAGAACAGTTAGATACGCTAACTTTATCTGCCCCGCAGATCCCGGTTATCAATAATGTTGATGTCACGGCGGAAACAGCGGCAGACGCGATTAAAAATGCTTTGGTGCGTCAGTTATACAGCCCAGTCCGTTGGACTGAAACCGTGCAAAAGATGGCAGCCGACGGCATTGAGCAACTAGTAGAAGTTGGGCCGGGCAAAGTGTTAACGGGTCTGACAAAACGCATAGACAAAAGCCTTTCCGGGAGTGCCATGAATACACCCGAATCGGTAACAGAATTTTTATAAAACTATCTAAGAGAGAAACACAAAATGGCAAACTTAGAAGGTAAAGTTTCGCTGGTAACCGGTGCCAGCCGAGGCATTGGTAAAGCCATTGCTGAAGCTTTGGTAGCGCAGGGCGCGACTGTTGTTGGTACCGCCACATCAGAAAAGGGCGCTGCTGCTATCAGTGAATACCTCGGCGAGAACGGTTCTGGTAAAGTGTTGGACGTTTCCAGCCAGGAGTCCATCGAAGCCTTACTTGCTGCAGTCAAAGAGCAATATGGTGATGTGGATATACTGGTAAATAACGCCGGTATCACCAAAGACAACCTGTTAATGCGTATGAAAGACGACGAGTGGCAGTCCATTCTGGATACTAACCTGACGTCGATTTTCCGCATGTCTAAGGCCGTTTTACGGCCAATGATGAAAAAGCGTGCTGGCAGAATCATCAATATTGGTTCTGTGGTAGGCAGTAGCGGTAATCCTGGTCAAACTAATTACTCAGCAGCTAAGGCGGGCTTAATTGGTTTCAGTAAATCCATGGCACGCGAGATTGCATCTCGAGGTATCACTGTAAACGTGGTATCTCCGGGTTTCATTGACACCGATATGACCAAGGTATTAACCGATGACCAGAAAGCCGGGATTATGAAAGATGTGCCAATGGAGCGTCTGGGTAAACCTGAGGAAATCGCAGCAACTGTTGCTTTCCTGGCATCTGATGGTGCGGCTTATATTACTGGTGAAACCATTCATGTGAATGGTGGGATGTTCATGGTTTAAGCGACTTTGTAAAAAATTTCGCAAATGCTTTATGAATAAATATTAAATGTGCTAAATTTGTGGTTAGACCAGCCAAAAAACCCATGGTCATGCTTGCATGGTTGGGATTTGAAGCATAGACTAACCGCAATTTTACAACTTGCTAAAAGTTAGGATAACTAAAAATATGAGTATTGAAGATCGCGTAACTAAGATTATCGTTGAGCAACTGGGCGTTAAAGAAGAAGAAGTTAAACCAGAAGCTTCATTCGTAGATGACCTGGGCGCTGATTCACTGGACACAGTTGAGTTGGTTATGGCTTTGGAAGAGGAATTCGACACTGAAATCCCTGATGAAGAAGCTGAGAAAATCACTACTGTTCAATCAGCTATTGACTACATCAACGCAAACAAAGACGCGTAAGAGTCACAGTTGAATATAAAACGGCTCTATTGGGCCGTTTTTTTGTATCTGTATGAAAATATTTTTAAATACACTATCCAGTTTCTCCAGCGGAGGCCTATATGTCTAAAAGACGTGTTGTCGTTACTGGTCTTGGTATCCTGTCTCCACTTGGCAACGATGTTGCAACTACCTGGTCTAATGTGTTGGCCGGTAAGAGTGGAATAGGTGAAATTACCCGCTTTGATGTGTCTGAATTCAGTACACGCTTTGCAGGCGAGGTAAAAGACTTTGACGTAGAATCTTATATTCCTAAAAAAGAAACCAAAAAAATGGATTTGTTTATCCAGTATGGCATAGCCGCGGGTAAACAAGCATTGGCGGATTCTGGCCTGGTTATTACCGATGACAATGCTTCGCGTGTTGGCGTAGCAATTGGTTCAGGTATTGGCGGCTTAGGTTTGATCGAAGAAAATCACACTAAGCTAACCAATTCCGGTCCCAGAAGAATTTCACCATTTTTTGTGCCTTCTACTATCACCAACATGATTTCAGGCTTCCTGTCTATCATGGAAGGTCTGAAAGGACCAAATCTGAATATCGTAACTGCCTGTACCACTGGTGTGCATAACATCGGTATTGCTGCGCGTACGATTGCCTACGGTGACGCCGACGCTATGGTTGCCGGTGGTGCCGAAGCCGCTATCACGCCATTAGGCATGGGGGGCTTTGCTGCAGCCAGAGCACTGTCTTCTCGTAACGATGACCCGCAGGCAGCCAGTCGTCCATGGGACGCTGACCGCGATGGTTTTGTTATGGGCGAGGGCGCAGGTGTCGTAGTGCTTGAAGAGTATGAAAGTGCTAAAGCTCGTGGCGCAGAAATTTATGCTGAACTGGTTGGTTTTGGCATGAGTGGCGACGCTTATCACATGACTTCTCCGCCGGAGAACGGTGAAGGTGGTGCGGCGGCTATGCAAAATGCGCTTAATGATGCCGGTGTTTCCCCAGATGTTGTGGGTTATATCAATGCGCATGGTACCTCGACTCCCGCGGGGGATGTGGCCGAAGTAGCAGGCATTAAGTCGATTTTTGGTGAACATGCTAAAAAGCTGTTGGTCAGCTCTACTAAGTCGATGACTGGTCACCTGTTAGGGGCGGCTGGTTCAGTAGAAACTATTTTCACCATTTTAGCGCTGCGCGACAAAATGGCTCCGCCTACTATGAACCTGACCACGCCTGGAGAAGGTTGTGATCTTAATTTTGTAGCCGGTAAAGCTAAAGGCTTTGAACAAGAGTACGCCCTGTGTAACTCCTTTGGTTTTGGTGGCACAAACGGCTCTGTCTTGTTAAAACGTATTTAATAGTCAGCCAAAAACTGTCACAATAAAAGCCTGTTTATACAGGCTTTTTTTATGCATATTAGTTTTGACTACCCCTTTGAATCCAGAGCCGCCAGTTATGGTGATGGGTGTTTTACAACGGCAGCTATTGAGTCAGGCAATATAGAGTTGTTGGAACTGCACCTGCTTAGACTTAAATCCGGTTGCCACAAATTGCAAATTCCGGTTTCAGAGCAGCAGTTTCTCCTGTTAAAAGAGCGCCTTCAGGAAAACGTTAAAACGATTCAATCTGGTATCGCCAAAGTGCTGATTTCGGCTGGAGACGGTGGTCGAGGCTATGCGCGTGGCAGTGATATTACTGCCAAATGTTATATTAAAATAACCGAAGGACAGCCAGATTATAAGCCCTGGCAAGAACAGGGGGTGGTATTGTCTGTCGCCAAAAATCGTCTAGGCAAACAGCCCGCGCTCGCTGGTTTAAAACACCTGAATCGTTTAGAGCAAAGCCTGATAAAGTTGGAGCAAAATGATGCCCAGGATATGTTGGTTTTGGATACAGACGACAAAATTGTGGAGGTTACCGCTGGTAATGTGTTTTGGCGTGCTCACAATCGGTGGTTTACGCCTGCGTTAGATTACTCAGGTGTTACAGGTGTTATGCGTAACTTTTTAATGGGTTGTTTTCAGAGTAATCATCAGCCCGTTACCCAAATCAGGGCCTCTGTCAGTAGCTTACAGCATGCTTCTGATATGCTGATATGTAACAGTTTAATGCGGGTGGTCCCCGTTAAGGAAATTGAGTTGCAGGGCGGGAATAAAGTCCATTTCAACAATCAGGCTGTGGTCAAACTACAGGCGGAATTGCGCCAACAAATAATGATAAAAGGGAATTAAGCTCAGTGAACAAACGCAGTATTTTTATCCTACTGACGGGGCTGAGTGCGTTACTCAGTATCTGGCTTATTTACAGGGCGTTTTATGCGGTGATCAAGCAACCTGTAATGGTGGAGCAGGAACAAACTCTGGATGTGGTCCGGGGGCAAAGCCTGACCGGCTTAGTCGCAGACCTCAGTAACGATAATCTGATAGAAAATTCGCTACTGTTAAAACTCCATATTCGCTTGATGGCTGATGAGTATCCCATCAAGCAAGGGCATTACAGCCTGATGCCGGGAACCAGCCTGCAACAGTTGCTGGCGGATATCTCCAACGGAAAAGAGAAAACCTACCGTATTACTATGGTTGAAGGGCTAACCTGGCAGCAATGGCGCGCCGAATTAGCACAACGAGCTTTTATCAAAATGGATAAGTCTGATGCGGAACTTTTAGCTTTGCTGGATGAGCCCTGGGCTTCACTGGAGGGCTTGTTACTGCCGGAAACCTATGACGTACGGTATCAAACGCCGTTATCGGAACTGGTTTTGCGTATGCGCGCTAATATGCAGCAATATCTCAAAGAGCAATGGGCCAACAGGCAGGGTATGTTACCGTTAAACTCCCCCTATGAAGCGCTGATTTTGGCTTCCATTATCGAAAAGGAAACCGGCGTTGCAGAGGAACGTCCGCGCATCGCCGGGGTGTTTGTTAATCGTCTGCGCGACAATATGCGCTTGCAAACTGACCCAACTGTGATTTATGGGTTGGGTGATAGTTTTGATGGCAATCTGACTCGCGCACATTTGCGTCAGAGTACGCCATTCAATACCTATGTAATAAAGGGGCTGCCACCCACACCGATTGCTATGGCCAGTAAAGAAGCAATTTTTGCGGCACTAAACCCGATGATGACAGACGAATATTATTTTGTATCTAAAGGTGATGGTAGCCATCAGTTTTCAGAAACCCTGCAACAGCACAACGCGGCCGTCAGAAAGTATCAATTAGGTTTATAAGATGATTTACCCCTGGTTTGAAAAACAATTTCACGGCTTAATGTCCCGTGCCAAAGAGCAAAAATTACATCACGGACTGCTATTCATTGGCAGTCGCGGCACCGGGAAGTCAGAACTATTACAACAGATGGCTCACCACCTTTTATGCAGCGCTAAAAGTGCCTGTGGCCAGTGCCAGTCATGTAAACTGTATGCCGCAGGTAACCACCCGGATCTAATTCTGACACCTTATGAGAAAACCATTGGTGTAGACGTCATTCGCGATGGTATTACTCGTCTTAACCAAACCTCTCATCTTGGCCTGGACAAGGTGTTAATTATCGAAAACGCCCACAAAATGACGGTGGCAGCGTCCAATGCCTTGTTAAAAACACTGGAAGAACCCACCAGTAAAACCTTTATCCTGATGTCAGCCACCAGTGCCAATGAGTTACTACCCACCATTTTAAGCCGGTGTGAAAAACAATTGGTGCAAATCAACGAAAAAGCGGTGGTGGAAAACTGGTTAAAAACCCAGGATGCGCAGCCTGACCCATTATTGCTGGAATTGTATTGGTCACGTCCTTTGCTCATTCATACCATTCTTAAGGACGAGAGTTTGACAGAGTGTTTCGACTGGCTGAAAAACCTGCAAAAAATGACGGCCACAACGGCAATCCCAGCGAAGCTCTTAGAGGAGCATCAACTGTTACTGGACTGGTTGGCCTATAAACTCAATGAGGTAAAACGCTCTGACATTTCAGACGAGATTAAATTGCGTGTCTACGATATGCATTGCGAACTCTTGTCTGCCCGAAAAACTCTGAATATGCAGGGCGTAAACAAAACCCTTATCATCGAAAAAATGTTACAATCTTGGCGTCAATTTTCGACCTTATTGTAATCAGTTTAGAAATACCGGAGCTTGTAATGTTGGTGGATTCCCACTGTCACCTGGATAGATTAGATAAAACCAAAGAAGAACTAGTAGATATTATCAAAGCCGCCAATAGCCAAGGCGTAGAGCACTTTTTATGTGTTTGTGTTTCCGTCAACGATTTTAATTCTATGATGGACATGATATCTGGCTTGCCCAATGTTTATGCAACTTGTGGCGTGCACCCTTTGCATCAGGATGAAGCCTGTCCCCAAGATGAGCTGTTAAAAGCAGCGCAGGCCGACAACGTAGTGGCAATTGGTGAAACCGGCCTGGATTATTTTTATTCTCCGGAAAGTAAATCTGTACAGATCCAGTCTTTTGTTGAACATATTCAGGTGGCCAATCAGCTCAATAAACCCCTGGTTATTCACACCAGAGACGCACGTGAAGATACAATCTCATTGTTAAAGCAGCACGGCGGTGAGCAGTGCGGAGGCGTGTTGCATTGTTTTACTGAAAATTGGGAAATGGCTAAAGCAGCGTTAGATCTCGGCTTTTACATTTCTATATCCGGAATTGTGACCTTCAGAAACGCATCCGAGCTAAGAGATGTAGTGAAAAAAATACCGTTGGACCGATTGTTAGTCGAAACCGATTCCCCCTGGTTGGCGCCAGTCCCGCACAGAGGCAAGCAGAATCAACCTGCCTATGTAAAAGATGTTGCACAGTTTATTGCGGACCTGAAACAAATACCGTTGGAAAAACTGGCCCAGACCACCACAGATAACTTCTTCCAACTATTTCCCATGGCTTCCCAACGCCCGGCCAAATTTGCATAAAAACGCCTGTTAAGCTAGAATCCGCGCGCTTTTTGTACGCCGTATGCTGTCCATACGGCGTGAGTTTTTAATTTGCACCGGATTAAAGATCCGGATAGCGGAGACAATATGAATCAGATCGTTATCTGTGCCATGTATAAATTTGTGGCATTAGACAATTACCAGGAAATACGTCAACCCCTGTTAACCTTTATGGAAGAGCAGGGTATTAAGGGCACACTGCTACTCGCTAGCGAAGGCATAAACGGTACAGTATCCGGTACCAGAGAAGCCATTGATGCCTTATTGGCATATCTTAATCAGGATGAGCGCATCAACCCGATTTCCTTCAAAGAGTCATTTGAAGACACGCAACCCTTTTATCGCACTAAGGTCAAACTGAAAAAAGAAATCGTTACCATGGGGGTGGAAGGCATCGACCCGCGCAAAACGGTGGGAACCTACGTTAAACCCGAAGATTGGAACGCGCTAATCGCTGATCCTGAAGTGACCGTTATCGATACCCGCAACGATTACGAAATTGGCATTGGTACTTTTAAGCACGCAATCAATCCAAAAACCGAGACTTTCCGGGAGTTTCCTCAGTATGTCGCCGACAACATGGATCCCAATAAAAACAAGAAAGTTGCGATGTTCTGTACTGGCGGTATTCGCTGTGAAAAGTCCACTGCCTTTATGAAAGAGCAAGGCTTTGAAGAGGTCTATCACCTGGAAGGCGGTATTTTAAAGTATCTGGAAGAGGTTCCTAAAGAGCAGAGCTTATGGGAAGGTGATTGCTTCGTATTTGATAACCGGGTGGCAGTAAACCACGACCTGGAAAAAAGCCACTACGACCAATGTTATGCCTGCCGCCTGCCAATTACAGAAGAAGATAAGCAAAGCGATAAGTACGAATCAGGCGTATCCTGTCCCCATTGCTACGGTAAACACAGTGATGAGCAGATTGAGCGTTTTCGCGAAAGAGAAAAGCAAATTGCCTTAGCAAAAGCGCGAAACGAAGAGCACATTGGTACAGAAGCGCGAGATGTTATGAACAAAATGCGCAAGTTAAAAATTAACGAGCGCCGTGCCCAACGCCAGGCTGCAAAAAGCTAAGTGGAGCTAAGGGCACATGCTGTAAAGCAAGTGTAGACACCAGCGCATTCAAGCGTTTAAACTGGGTAAAAGAACAGAAAACGGAAGCTTACTGATGAGCGACACAAAAGAAATAGATCAAGAAAAAATTAACCAGATCCGTGAAGAGTTTGATTTCTTCGACAACGACAAGAACGGCGAAATCGATTTTGGTGAATTTTTTGAACTATTAAAAGTAATTTCACCTAAAGCTAAGGAATCACAGGCGCAGGAAGGCTTTGCGCTGATTGATGAGAACGGCGATGGCAGTATCGACTTTGACGAGTTTCTTGCCTGGTGGCAGGACAATTGGTGGGAATACTAATTGTAATACCCGTTAGGTAACCTTAAACAAAAAAGCGCCGACTAATGTCGGCGCTTTTTTTGTTTGCCCAGCGAAGCTGGCAAACCCGTCAGGTTGAAAGAAACCTGAATCACCCCGACTGAGGGGAAGATAATCCAAATGGCAAGGGCGTTGCTGGCTAACGGCAAGGTCTGAAGGAAGCCATAGGAAGTCAGAGGTACACAACGAAAGTGAACCTGATTCGGCAAAGCAGGAGGGTAAGCGTGCAAAATAGCGTGAAGCCCGATACTCAGTCAGTTCTGTTTTGTGCTTGAGGGTGGGATCTCTGACAGGGAGCCAGTGCAGTAACTGGGGAAGCCTGACACCGTCTCTGGTGAAGAGCCAGAATCATCTGTACGAGGGGAGACTCAAGGCAGGTGTTGGTGCGAGGTGGCAGATGAATCCGTAGTAGTGAGTAAGGCCCGGCCTGTGAAACCCAGTAATGGTGTGGAGGATAAAACCGAGCTGACCATTAGCATAGTGTCTGATGGGACACTGACTGGCCAAAAGCTTATCAGTGTTGCGAAGGGAGGAAGCATACTTCAAGTCTGTGATGAACAGATGTTTTTTTTTAGTGGTACACGAGTCGGTTAGCTATCGAAGTCTTCCTGTCTGGTTTGTGGTGGAAACCGCAGACTGGAACATGAAACTGTACACGGGAGTAATGTTGTGCACGTTAAGTAGATTGCCATTGTGCCAGCACGCTTTACGACAACATGAAATATACCAACGCAAAGAAAGGATATCCGTCCCCACACAGCACACAACCTGAGGAGGCAAGGTGAGAGTTTATTACAGTTTGTATGGGCAACTGCTTAATAAAGAGCGCCTGTACAAAGGATTCAAAAAGGTAAAGAAAGCGAAAGGCGCGGCCGGAACAGATGGGCAGAGCCTGAGCGACTTCGCCTTAAATCTGAGTGATAATCTTGACCAACTTGTCTGTGAACTCAAAACCAGAAAGTACAGTCCACAACCTGTCAGGCGGAAAGAAATACCGAAAGACGATGGTGGTACACGATTACTGGGGATCCCAGCAGTACGGGACAGAGTAGTCCAGCAGGCCCTGTATGATCTGCTTATGCCGCTCTTTGATGCGCAATTCCATCCATCAAGCTTTGGATACAGACCGCATCGAAGTTGTCACGATGCCATTAATAAAGCCACGATGTTCATCCGTCGCTACGGACTGGAGCATGTTGTGGATATGGACCTGTCGAAGTGCTTTGATAAGCTCGATCATGAGATTATCCTTGAAAGTATCCGAAAGCGAGTCACAGATGGCAGCGTACTGTCACTGATAAATCAGTTCCTGAAAAGTGGTGTAATGGTAGATGGTTACTGGCAGCAGAGCGGCTCAGGAAGCCCGCAAGGTGGTGTGATAAGCCCACTGATAGCGAATATCTATCTGGATGCGTTTGATCAGGAGATGAGGAAGCGAGGGCACCGAATAGTGCGCTATGCCGATGATATTCTGATCTTCTGCCGAAGTCGTTCTGGAGCAGAAAATGCACAGAAACAGGCGACGAAGCTACTGGAGAAAGGGCTGAAACTGACAGTTAACCAGGCGAAATCTCACATTGCTCATAGCGATGAGGGAGTGAAATTTCTGGGTGTTGAAATTGGGCGTCAATACACCCGTATACAACCTCAGAAACTCGCAGCGTTTAAAAAGAAGTTGAAGCAGATGACGAAACGCAATGGTGGCAAACCGCTGTGTGCAGTTATCAAAGAGTTGAACCCTGTTTTAAGAGGGTTTAGCCAGTACTTCAGGATTGCCAATAGCAACAGGGAATTTTCTAAGATAGCGAGATGGTTGAGGCGCAGGCTTCGCAGTATCCAATTGAAATTATGGAAGAAACCAGCGAAGCTGCATCGAAGACTGAAGCAGCTTGGTTATAAACCGCCGTTCAGGTTTATCCAAATGAACAGTTGGAGAAATGCTCATAGCCCTCTGGCCAGTTATGCGATGCCAAATCAATGGTTCAACGACCTTGGTCTGGTCAATTTTGAGCTAATTAGGACGGGGTATGTGTTCAGCGCTTATGCTGAATGGAAGTATGCATGAGCCGTATACGAGGTCCGTACGTACGGTTCTGTGAGAGGGATGAGGCGGTGACGCCTCACCCTACTTGATATCAGACTTTCATGCTTACAGCGATAATGCCTGTACTGCGTCCATGTATTCCAGACCCAGTTGCTCACCCAGAGCATCGGTAACTGCTTTGTAAGTGACTTTGCCTTTGTGCACGTTAAGGCCAGCCAATAGATGTGGGTCGTCCAACATGGCTTTTTTCGGGCCTTTATTTGCCAGAGCCAATCCAAATGGCAATGTCGCATTGTTCAGGGCCATTGTAGATGTACGGGCAACACCGCCTGGCATGTTGGCAACACAGTAGTGCACAACGCCATCAACGATATACACAGGATCCTGGTGTGTTGTAGCTTTAGAAGTTTCAAAACAGCCGCCCTGATCAATAGCAACGTCAACTACAACTGAACCTTCTTTCATGTTTTTGATGTGCTCTCTGGTTAACAGCTTAGGTGCTGCAGCTCCAGGGATTAACACCGCACCAACGACCAGATCAGCTTTTGAAGAGTAATGCTCAATAGCATCAACCGTGCTGAATACGGTTTTAACCCGGCCATCAAAGATATCGTCCAGGTCTCTTAAACGCGGCAGAGAACGATCCAGAATAGTGACATCCGCACCCATGCCTAATGCCATTTTTGCAGCATTAGTACCAACTACGCCACCACCGATGATCAAAACTTTGCCCGGTGCAACGCCAGGAACGCCACCCAACAGAGTACCGCTACCACCTTGTGCTTTTTCTAAGAAGTGGGCACCCGCCTGAACAGACATACGACCCGCTACTTCACTCATTGGTGCCAACAGAGGCAACGCACCAGTGCGATCGGTAACCGTTTCGTATGCGATACAGGTTGCGCCAGATTTAACCAGCAAGTCAGTTTGTGTTGGATCCGGAGCTAAATGCAGATAGGTGTACAGTGTCTGACCTTCAGACAACATTTTACATTCGTTTGGTTGCGGCTCTTTTACCTTAACGATCATTTCTGCTTTTTCAAAAATAGACTCAGGTCCAGCAGCGATAGTTGCGCCAGCTTCCTGATATTGCTCGTTAGTAAAACCAATTGAGGCGCCTGCATCCGTTTCCACCATCACCTGATGGCCGTGCATAACAAACTCTTTAACCGCTGCAGGAGTTAAACCAACACGGTATTCGTGATTTTTAATTTCTTTTGGTACACCAATCAACATAGCAAGTAGGGTCCTAAATTCGTTAGAAAATATGTTTGATGAGTATAGGTAAAAATATACAGAATGAATGACTTTATTTTGCTATATTCTCAGATAATATATCTAAAAAAGTTAAAATAACGATATTAAATATGCTGGTAAAAACGCCAAAAGACCTCGATCGTATTGATCGCAAGATACTTGTAGAATTGCAGAACGATGGCCGATTATCTAACGTGGAGCTGTCCAAAAGGGTGGGCCTTAGCCCGACTCCTTGCCTGGAACGGGTTCGCCGGCTGGAAAATCAGGGTTATATCACCGGTTATGTGGCCCAGGTTGCCCCGGAAAAGCTGGGGGCTGCCATGTTGGTGTTTGTGGAAATCACCCTGGTAAAAACCTCGGTGGATATTTTTGAAGACTTCTCCAATGCGGTAAAAAAGCTGGAAGACATCCAGGAATGTCATCTGGTATCCGGTAACTTCGATTACTTGTTGAAAACCCGTGTTGCAGATATGTCGAGTTACAGAAAGTTATTAGGTGATATACTACTCAGGTTGCCAGGAGTAAGTGAATCGCGCACTTATGTGGTAATGGAAGAAGTAAAGCAATCGACTTATGTTAAGATAAACGTGAAATAAAAAGCTGTGCGCAACAGTTAACATAATAAATAACAAGATTAATAGGGAAAGTAGCTTTCATAATGGCTCGTTTAAGTGGTATGCAAAGACTTATGGAAGTTGGCATGATCGTGTCGGCTGGCTTTGCATTGTTTTTGTTCCTCTCCGTTGCAACCTTTAACTCAGCTGATCCGGGTTGGAGTCAGACCGGGTTTTCTTCAGATGTGCGCAATGCCGCAGGCCCAGCAGGCGCCTGGGTTGCCGATGTACTATTCTGGTGTTTTGGTTATCTGGCCTGGGTGATCCCCTTTGCCACTGCCTTTGTGGGCTGGTTTATGTTTCAGACCAGCAAATCCGTTTATGAGTTGGACTACCTCACCATTGGGTTGAGGTTAATTGGTGCCATTACTTTGCTAATCGGTCTTACCGGCATTTTAAGTATCAATGTTGATGATATGGTAACTGTCACCTCTGGAGGCATGATAGGCGAAGCCATCAGTCATGCACTCATTCCGTTTTTCAGTCTGGTGGGAACCAATTTACTACTACTTTGTTTTGTTTGTACCGGCTTTACTCTGTTGACCGGTATTTCCTGGCTCAGCATCATCGATGGTTTGGGCTTTTATAGTATCTGGTCGTGGAAAAAAACGGCTCAGGTTCCGTTGCTGCTTGGATTTGACGGTAGTAGCAGCCCGAGATTGGCAGACAAGAGTAAAGATAAGCAACTAGCCACCTCACGCGCCAACTCCCACAATATTGAAATCACCAGTATGCGTCCTGAACCAGACCTGGATGATGATCAGGAACAGGAAGTGGTGCAGGAAGATTATGATGTGCCAGAGCGCAAAGAAGATAAGTTCGAAGCCGGCAAATCAAAAGACGAAAAAGGTCATAGTTTCTCTGCCATTACTAATTTGTTTAAACCGAAACCAGTGACGGTTGAGGTGGTTTCCGAAGAGGTACCGGAGCGCAAAGAGCCGGTTATCAAAGCTGACAATGCCACTGCGCCTGCAACACCAAAACCGGATACAACAAGCGATTCAGAACCTGTGGCCGCTGAGACCAAAGAACCGGCTAAACCCGCTGTGACAGTCGGGGTTCCCGGTGCCAAGCCACTGAAAACCTTTAAAGACCTGGAAGATGTACCGGAAGGTATCGTTCCTTCGTTTGACCTGTTAGACCGTCCCAATAAAAAGCAAAATCCGATTACAGAAGAGGAGTTGGAACAAATTGCCCGTCTGGTGGAAGCCAAGTTGGCAGACTTCAACGTCGAAGCACGAGTTGTAGGTGTATTTCCTGGACCTGTTATTACCCGCTTTGAACTGGATTTGGCTCCTGGGGTTAAGGTCAGCAAAATATCTGGTTTGGCAAAAGATTTGGCGCGTGCCATGTCGGCTATGTCAGTTCGGGTGGTAGAAGTAATCCCAGGAAAATCCGTTATTGGTCTGGAGCTTCCCAACAAAACCCGAGAAACCGTATTTTTAAGCGAAGTAATTGGTGGACCGAAATTCCAGTCTAACCCATCTAATCTCACCATGGTGTTGGGTGCTGATATTTCAGGAAACCCGGTCGTGGTGGACTTGGCCAAGATGCCACACTTATTGGTGGCGGGTACGACTGGTTCCGGTAAGTCAGTTGGGGTTAATGTAATGATCTTATCATTACTCTATAAATCCACACCGGAAGATGTGCGCTTTATCATGATCGACCCGAAAATGTTGGAGCTGTCGGTGTATGAGGGGATCCCTCACTTGCTGGCAGAAGTGGTAACCGACATGAAAGAAGCCGCTAACGCGCTGCGTTGGTGTGTGGGAGAAATGGAACGTCGCTATCGCTTGATGTCTGCGTTAGGGGTGCGAAACCTGAAAGGCTACAATGCCAAGGTATTGAAAGCGAAAGAGCAGGGCACGCCAATCAAAGACCCGCTTTGGTCTTCGGAGCAAAGTATGGATAGTGAAGCACCGGAACTGGAGAAGCTGCCTTCTATTGTGGTTGTGGTGGACGAATTTGCCGACATGATGATGATTGTGGGCAAAAAAGTAGAAGAGCTGATCGCCCGTATTGCGCAAAAAGCACGGGCCGCCGGTATACATCTGATATTGGCAACGCAGCGTCCGTCGGTGGATGTTATTACCGGTCTGATAAAGGCTAACATTCCCACCCGGATTGCCTTCCAGGTGTCGTCTAAGATTGATTCCAGAACCATACTGGATCAACAAGGTGCAGAGGCACTACTGGGTATGGGTGACATGCTGTATTTGCCACCAGGGACCGGCGTACCAACCCGTGTGCACGGTGCGTTTGTGGATGATCATGAGGTTCACGCGGTAGTTGCTGATTGGAAGAAACGCGGTGAGCCTGAATATATTGATGAGATTTTAAACGGCGAAGCGACGGCTGATGTGATGTTACCTGGTGAACAGGCCGAGAACGAAGATCAGGAATACGACGCCTTTTATGATGAAGCCGTGGCCTTTGTAACTGAAACCCGCAGAGCTTCAGTTTCCGGCGTACAACGTAAATTTAGAATTGGTTACAACCGTGCAGCTCGTTTAGTGGAGCAAATGGAGCAAAATGGCGTAGTATCATCGCCAGGGCACAATGGTAACCGGGATGTATTGGCGGCACCGCCACCTAAGGATTAATTGATGATAAGAAAGATCACCAGTTTGTTAATAGCGCTAACCCTGACACACAGTGCAGTGGCCAGCGATGAAAGCAAAGCAGAATTAAAAACCAAATTAGCGCAGTTGCAATCTTTCAGCGCTAAATTTCAGCAAAAAGTATCAGATGCGTTGGGCGAAGAACTGCAAAACGCTGAAGGTATTTTGTTATTGAAACAGCCACAAAAGCTATACTGGGAGTCATTCGAACCGAATGAAATGCAGCTGATTGCCGATGGGGTAACGCTGTGGCACGTAGATCCTTTTGTCGAGCAAGTTGTTGCTATTGATCAGCAAAACGCAGCACAAGACCACCCGGTAATGCTGTTAGCACAACCAGATTCGCCAATGTGGCAACATTATCTGGTGGAGGAAAGCAAAGAAGATAGCTTCACCATGAAAAGTCTTAAAGCTGACAGCGACTTTATTTCCCTGACGTTAACCTTTACCGAAGGCAAGCTCACCCAATTAGCAATTTTGGATAAGATGGAACAGACCAACCAGTTAGTCTTTTCTGATGTAAAACAAAATCAATCGGTTAGCGACGAGCGCTTTGCTTTTACCTTACCTGAGGGTTATAGCCTGGACGACCAGCGCTAATTCAGGGTAGCAGCACAATGCAACAATCAGGTTCACCGCTTGCGGCGCAACTAAGACCTAAATCTTTAACCGATTATATCGGCCAGTCTCATTTGCTTGGTCAGGGTATGCCTTTGCGCGCTGCATTGGAGGCGGGTAACCTGCATTCAATGGTTTTTTGGGGACCACCCGGCACGGGTAAAACCACGATGGCGGAAATGGTAGCCGCTCATAATGACGCCCAATTGATACGCCTATCCGCTGTTACCTCTGGGATTAAAGATATCCGCGATGCCGTCGCTACAGCGCAACAAAACCGCGCGCAGTTTAATCAAAAAACCATCTTGTTTGTGGACGAAGTACATCGCTTTAACAAGTCTCAGCAAGATGCCTTTTTACCCCATATTGAAGACGGCAGTATCGTTTTCATCGGTGCTACCACCGAAAACCCGGCCTTTGAACTAAACCGGGCACTGTTATCTCGGGTGCGTTTGTATATTCTGGAAAAGCTCAGCAAAGCAGAAATACAACAAGTCATCACACGGGCTGTGAGTTATCTCGATACCGCTATTACTGATGATGCACTGGCGCTGCTCAGCGATTTTGCATCCGGTGATGCTCGCCGTGCGCTAAATTGTCTGGAACTGGCTGACAGTGTTGCCAAGGGCGAAATCACCCCGGTTGAGATCAAATATGCCGTCGAAGGACGAGTTGTCCAGTTCGACAAACAAGGCGATCACTTTTACGATTTAATTTCCGCTTTTCACAAGTCAGTGCGCGGCACCAGTCCGGATGCAGCACTGTATTGGTATTGTCGCATTTTGGAAGCCGGTGGCGAACCGCTCTATGTAGCACGACGACTGCTGGCCATTGCATCAGAGGATATTGGCAATGCCGATCCGCGAGCTTTGCAAATCGTCGTGAATGCCTGGGATATTTTTCATCGCGTTGGACCGGCTGAGGGCGAAAGGGCAATCGCCCAAGCCACTGTGTATTGTGCCAGTGCGGCGAAGAGTAATGCGGTTTACAAAGCCTTTAAGGCTGCCCGGCGATTAGCTGCCGAAACCGGTGATGTTGAAGTACCGGTGCACTTGCGCAACGCTCCCACTCAAATTGCCAAACAGCAGGGCCATGGTCAGGAATATCGCTATGCTCATAACGAAGATTTTGCCTATGCCGCGGGCGAAAACTACTTTCCACAAGAACTCAGTGACCAAAAATTTTATTTTCCGGAAGCGCGAGGCCTGGAAAAACAAATCCGCGAAAAGCTGGATTATTTAGCTGAGCTGGACAAAAACAGCCCTAACAAACGCTATGAGTAGTTTAAATATTTATCTGTTGGTGGCCGTTGGTGGGGCTTTTGGGGCGTCACTACGCTTTTTTATCTCACAAATCATGCTGCAATGGCTTGGCAAGGGGTTTCCTTTTGGTACACTGCTGGTCAATGTTGTAGGGTCATTTTTATTGGGCTGGGTTTACAGCCTGACCGAACACGGCCACCTGGAAATTGTTCCCTGGCGCACGTTGATTGCGATAGGGTTTTTAGGGGCTTTTACAACTTTCTCTACCTTTTCTGTAGACAGCCTGCTGTTGTTACAACAGGGCCACTACCTGAAAGGTGTTCTGAATATATTTTTGAATCTCAGTTGTTGCCTGGGCGCTGCCTGGGTAGGACTACATATTATTAAGGGTTAATTAAACACCATGTTGGATGCAAAATTGTTGCGTACGGACCTGCAGGATACCGCTGATAAACTGGCGGCGCGCGGGTTCAAACTTGACGTTGAAAAATTAGCTGCATTGGAAGAAAAAAGAAAATCACTGCAGGTTAAAACACAAGAATTACAGAATGAGCGCAACGTCCGTTCCAAGTCGATTGGTAAAGCCAAAGCATCCGGCGAGGATATTCAACCATTACTAGCCGAAGTGGGCAAACTGGGTGACGAACTAGACGCAGCTAAGCACGAGCTGAGTGCGTTGCTGGAAGAAATTCAGCTGATTTCGCAATCGGTACCCAATGTACCCGACAGTGCTGTGCCTGCCGGTAAAGATGAATCTGAAAACCAGGAAATCACTAAGTGGGGCACACCCAAAACCTTTGATTTCGAGGTTAAAGACCACGTGGATATCGCTGCTGGCCTAAACAACGGTGCTGACTTTGAAACAGCGGCTAAGCTTACCGGTTCTCGCTTTGTGGTGATGAACGGTAAAGTAGCCAGATTACATCGTGCCCTGGCACAGTTTATGTTGGACACACACACCGCCGAACATGGCTACGAAGAGTGTTATGTGCCACTGCTGGTTAACGACGAATCCTTGTACGGTACTGGTCAATTACCTAAGTTTGGTGAAGATCTGTTCCATACTAAGCCTGCTACCGAAGAAGGACAGGGCCTGGCGCTGATCCCAACTGCCGAAGTGCCACTGACCAATATAGCCAGAGACGTTATTTTTGACGCCAAACAGTTGCCGGTAAAAATGACTGCGCATACACCTTGTTTCAGAAGTGAAGCAGGGTCTTATGGTCGCGATACCCGCGGTCTTATCAGACAGCATCAGTTTGATAAAGTGGAATTGGTGCAGTTGGTTGAGCCAGCTAAATCCATGGAAGCTTTGGAAGAACTTACCGGGCACGCTGAAAAGATTTTGCAATTACTGGAGCTTCCTTATCGCAAAGTACTGTTGTGTACAGGTGATATGGGCTTTGCCAGCTGCAAAACCTACGATTTAGAAGTGTGGTTGCCAGCGCAAAATACTTACAGAGAGATTTCCAGCTGCAGTAATATGGGCGATTTCCAGGCAAGACGGATGCAGGCTCGTTATCGCGCCGCCGACAATCAAAAGCCTGAGCTGATTCATACCCTGAATGGTTCTGGATTGGCTGTAGGTCGTACGCTTGTGGCAATACTGGAAAACAACCAACAAGCTGATGGCAGTGTGGTTATTCCTAAAGCATTGCAAAGCTACATGGGCGGGCTGGAAAAAATTTCAGTAGCGTAATACTATCCGATAACAAAGTTATCGGATAAAAGTATCACAGGGGTCGTTATGGCAAGAAGTCGTGAGTTTAAACAAATGATGAAATGGATATATTGGTTATGTATACTGGCCATCATAGGTTTTATCGGTTACATCGGTTTTGAAATATTCGTGACCGTAAACGAAGGCATGGGCCAAAAGAACTAACTCACAGGCATTTAGCCGGTTTTGGCAATCCGGCAAGCTTTGTTGCTTGTTTAGCCGCACCTTTAGGAAACAGTCGATGCAGATAACGACTGTTTCCTTTATCTTCCCCTAGTTTCTTTTTCATGGCGTTTACCAGCGCTCTGATTGCCGGGCTGGTATTAAACTCCAGATAAAACTCGCGAACAAACCAGACGACTTCCCAATGACTATCGGTTAATTGGATATTTTCAGATTCCGCTAACAGCGGCACCATTTCCGCGACCCAATCTTCAACGTTTTGTAAATAACCGTTTTTGTCCAACGGAATGCTTTTACCATTAAATTCTAATGTATCAGACATTAATGTTTTCCTTACCACGACAGGGTTTTGTCGTATTCTGCTATAAGCGCTACTAATTGCGGGTAATTGATTTGTTCCAGCTCGGTATTGTGCTCTGTCATCCCTCTGAGCTGCATATCTTCTTGCAGCACATAAACTTTTTGTTGCAGGGGAAAGCTGCCATCGGCCAGATAAACGGCTTCAGCCATTAATACCAGCGCATCTTCTGGCGTAATCAGATAAGCCTGCTCACTGAGAAGGTCAAATCCGGTATTGTTGGTTAACAGGTGTAGGGTGCTCAAAATCGAATTACTTGTTGATATTCAGAAAGTGTCAGCGACAGATCCGCCGGGGTTAGTACCTGCACAAAATCAGGTAACTCCTGCTGGTTGATATTATGCCGTTGCAAATCTAATTGACTGGCATAAATGTCTTCGATGTCATAAAAGGACAGCGCTGCAAAGCTTTTGGTGAAATCTTTTATTGAGGTACCGTTAGTATTGACGGATGCCAGTTGCCGAACGCCACCAGAAACAAAGAACAAAGCTGTGGGAATTTCAAAGGTGCCCAATACCATTGCCATATCCACGGCGTCTTGCCCGGAGGTGTTGGCAAAAGGCGGCTGAGTAATAACTAAAGCGATTCTATTGGTCATATTAAAACTGAATAAAGTGCTTAGCAGTTTGGCTTAACTGGCTGAACTCTGCCAAGCCGCCAGCGTGAAAGGGGGCAGTGAGGTTAAACGCATTGGCATGTTGCGCATCGTCTTTGGTGATCACGCCGCGTTTAACTGCCGCAGTTGCACAAACAATCAGTTCCACATTGCTATCCTGAGCCAGTTCTGTCCATTGCTTGTGAAGATTAAGCTCATCACCGGGCGGTTGAATAAAAGCATTGGCGTTGTGAATACCCTCGCCATAAAAGAACAGCACCACCTTATAGGATTGCTCAGCTGCTGCTTTCGCGAATTGTAAAGCGGAATAACAATTAGCCGAGGCAGTTGGTGAGCTGGTTACTAAAATCAGGAATGTTTTCATAGCGATAGTTTACTTTATCAAACCGTAAAAACAAAACACCCCGCAAAAGCGGGGTGTTTTAATTGACTCTGTTTAATCAGAGATTAATCGTCGCCACCAAACGCGCCTAACAGGTGCAGAATAGAGGTGAACAGATTGTAGATGTTCAGGTATAAAGACACCGTGGCTCTGATGTAGTTAGTCTCACCACCGTGAATGATACGGCTGGTATCAAACAGGATCAGACCCGACATGATAAATACGATCGCTGCACTTACTGCCAGAGACAACGCTGGAATACCCATAAAGATATTGGCGATGCTGGCCACGATGGCAACAATTAAACCTACCATCAAAAAACCACCCATAAATGAGAAGTCTTTCTTAGTCGTTAATACATAACCAGACAGAGCGAAAAACACTAATGCCGTCGCACCTAATGCCTGCATAATTAATGCACCGCCACCTGGCAAGCCAAGGTAAGCGTTAAGCATTGGCCCTAAAGAGCCGCCTAATAAACCGGTGAAAACAAAGATCCAGGCTAAGCCTGAAGCTTTATCTGCTTGTTTGTGAACGATAAAGAGACACACAAATGCACCAAGAGACATGCCTAAAGCCGCCATTGGTGAAAGATTCATGCCCATGGTAATACCGGCGCAAATGGCACTGAATATAAGTGTCAGGCCAAGAAGCATGTAGGTATTACGCAGAACCTTATTGGTCTCCAGTACTGAAGGCCTTGAACTGGCAGAATACACTGAATTTTGTTGCATCGTTAAACTCCGTAGTTAGTCAGCAAAAAATAGATATTATTATCTAACGCTAGTTTTAGGGTTTCGACCACATTTTTCAACTAAAATTCACTGTTTAGTGGTCGAAAAAGCGTAACCGGATATTCGATTTTTCCTGATTAGCTAATTATTTGGTCAATTTGATTAAAGTTAAGGCAGTCGGACAAATTAATGGAAATTAACCCTTTACAACCCTAAATAACATCATTAATATGCGCTCCACAATTTGGAGAGATGGCAGAGCTCGGTTGAATGCACCTGACTTGAAATCAGGCGTGGGGTTAAACCCACCGGGGGTTCGAATCCCTCTCTCTCCGCCAAATTTAGTAAAGAGGCTGCCGTAAGGTGGCCTTTTTGCTTTCTACATTTTTCTTTGGGGGCGCTTCCCTAAAACCCCCTTTTGCCCATGGCGCGAGAAAACACAAGCCTGTAGGTGGAACTTCAGTTCGACAAAGCAAACTGAATCAACCACCGTTGTCCGATAACAGTCAAACCCTTATAGAACTGAATTTATTCAGACACCGCTACCAAATTCAACCACCGCTGTTCGAATGAATTCGTATCTTCAGCCAATCTTCAGGTTTACCTGCTCTTTCGGCTTATCTCGCGAATGGACCTGATTTGACCGGACTTCGAACACTACAACGATTGGTGAATCAACAAATTTTGAATGGGTGTCATGTTTAAATTCAATGTTTAAATTTCTTTTTACTGAATTTATTCTCCACAACAGAAGAAGACCGTTTCCAGGTCTTCATTTGAGTTTAAGGTTGAGCGAGATATTAACTATTAGTTATATTAAGCTTGAATTGCACTGGCCCAAAGGCTACCGTTTCACAAAAAATACCTTTTTAATCAATGGAAAAAATCAAAAAGTGCCGATGTGGCTGCAAAGCTACGTTACCCATGCAATCAAAAACTTGCCCGGAAAGGTGGGTAATTCGCTGTAGTTTTGAGCATTGCAAGGCTGTTAACTACGGTGTTGGCTTACCGGATACCATAAAAGGTTGGAATCGATTGAGTTCTGGGTTTTACCGTTAAGCCTCTGATTGTTGAATTAATGGTCAAATTCTTCGCGATTTGGTGCCACCATAAGCAGTAGTCGGCTAATTTGGATATTTTTACTTGCCCAATGACGGTCTGTTGATTAAATTCTATTGTTGTATTGTGTAAAACAAGAAAAGACTTCCTGTTGTTAGAGTGGAGCTACTAGATTGATAAAACTTCTGTTAGTTGATGATCATGACTTGGTCAGAACCGGAATTCGCCGAATTTTGGATGATGTTGAAGGATTCAATGTAATAGCCGAAGCTCAAAGTGGTGAGGCTGCGGTCAAGCTGTGCCGTAAAGATCCTCCCGATATTGTTTTGATGGATATGAGTATGCCAGGCATTGGCGGACTAGAAGCCACCAAACAGATCCTGCGCATTAACGAAGACATTAAAGTGGTCGCCTTGTCGGTTCATAAGGAAAACCCGTTTCCCGCTAAAGTAATGCAAATGGGAGCGTTTGGTTATCTCACCAAAGACGCCGATCCTCAGGAAATGATTATTGCCATTCAAAAAGTGGCTCGCGGACAAAAATACATCGCTCCGGAAATTGCACAACAAATCGCCCTTGGTCAGTTAGATCTGAACGAAGACGATCCCTTTAAGTCATTGTCAGAACGTGAACTGCAGATCATGATTATGATCACCAAAGGCACTAAAGTGCCAGATATCGCGCTGCAATTAAACATCAGTGCAAAAACAGTTAATACCTATCGTTACAGAATGTTCGAAAAGCTTAACGTCAGCTCAGATGTAGAGCTAACTCACCTTGCGTTACGTCATCACCTGATAAAATCCGATAACCTTTAGCGCGCATGTCTGATAAGGAAGAAAGCCAGAGTAGCGCTTTTGACTCTGGCGCATTTCTCAAAAACCTCACCCAGCAGCCCGGCGTTTATCGCATGTATAACGACAAAGGCGATGTTATTTATGTGGGGAAAGCCAAGAATCTGAAAAAGCGGGTATCCAGTTACTTTAAAACCAATCTGGATAGCGTAAAAACCATTTCCTTAGTTAAGAATATTGCCAATATGGATGTGACGGTCACTCATTCAGAAACCGAAGCCTTCATTCTGGAAAATAACTTTATAAAAAAGTACAAACCTCGCTACAACGTATTGTTGCGAGACGACAAATCCTATCCCTATATTCATCTTTCTGGCCATAAACATCCCAGGCTGAGCATCTTTCGCGGCACGAAAAGAGAGAAGGGCGGTGAATACTTTGGCCCATACCCCAGCGCCTGGTCAGTACGGGAAAGTCTGCGCCTGATGCAAAAGATTTTCCCGGTACGTCAGTGTGAAGACAGTTATTATCGCGCTCGTTCCAGACCTTGCCTGCAATATCAATTAAAACGCTGCTCAGCGCCTTGTGTGCCCGGTTATGTCTCTGACACTGAATATCAGGAACAGGTGGATTTAGCTCGCATGTTTTTAAAGGGCAAAAGCAAAGACGTTATCGCATCTTTGGCAGATAAAATGGAAAGTGCCAGCCAGTCGTTAAATTTTGAGCAGGCAGCGGTTCATCGCGATCAAATCACCATATTAAACCGCATTCAGGAGCAACAATGGGTTAGTGGCTCTCAGGAAGAGATGGATGTGTTTGGTCTGGCCTATCGCAATGGCACCGCCTGTATTCAGGGCTTTTTTATTCGGGATAACAAATTACTGGGCAACAAGAGTTTTACACCTAAGGTGCCAGCCAATTCAGAACTCAATGAAGTGCTGGAATCCTTTGTGGTGCAATATTACCTCTCAGGTGGAAAAAGCATTCCCACACAAGTGGTGTTGCCATTTAAATTAGAAGATAAAGACGCGCTGGAAAAAGCCCTAAGTCAGGAAGCAGGGCGCAAGGTGACCTTTTATCAGGGGCTGAGAGACGAGAAAAAGCGTTATCTGGAATTAGCCACCACCAATGCTGAAACTACGCTTACTACCTTATTGTCTCAGCAAAAGTCGATTCATGCCCGCTATCTTGAACTGGAAAAAGTATTGGAATGGCAAAAGCCCATTCAGCGAATGGAATGCTTTGACATTTCCCATACATCCGGACAACAAACTGTAGCCTCTTGTGTGGTGTTTAATCGCGAAGGGCCATTTAAGAATGACTATCGTCGCTACAATATCGAAGGAATTACCCCAGGTGATGACTATGCTGCTATGGCACAGGCCCTGAAAAGGCGCTTTAAACCTGGCTCTGATCCCGCCAAGATCCCGGATATCTTGTTTATTGACGGTGGTAAAGGCCAGTTAGCCCAGGCTGAGGCGTTTTTTGAGGACTGGCAAGGAGATAAAACTCCACAACTGATAGGTGTGGCCAAAGGCACATCCCGCAAGCCGGGCCTGGAAACCCTGATCATGGCGGGCAGTCATGAAACTATTCCGCTGGAAGCTGATTCCATTGCCTTGCACCTGATCCAACACATTCGCGATGAATCCCACCGATTCGCCATCGCAGGCCATCGCAACCGCCGTCAGAAAGAAAAGAAACGCTCAAAACTGGAAGATATTCCGGGAGTAGGTGCTAAACGCAGACAAAGCCTGTTAAGATATATGGGTGGTTTGCAGGAAGTTTTAGGCGCCAGCGTAGAACAACTAGAGCAAGTCCCGGGCGTTAGCCGCGAACTAGCCGAAAAAATTCATGCCTGGCTCCGATCAGCCTGATACCGAAACAGACAGAAGATTACAGGAATTCAATGTATACCATTCCCAACCTGCTTACTTTTTTTAGAGTATTACTTATCCCCGTGTTCGTCGTTGTGTACTACCTCGACTGGCAATGGGCGCACCAGGCCGGTGCTTTCATCTTTTGGCTCGCCGCAATTACCGACTGGTTCGACGGTTATCTGGCCAGAAAACTGCAACAAACCACCAGCTTCGGGGCGTTCTTAGACCCGGTAGCGGATAAGCTCATTGTAGCCGCTGCGCTGTTAATGATTACTCATACCTACAATACCTTGTGGATCACTATTCCAGCCATTTTATTGATGTCCCGCGAAATCTTTGTGTCTTCCTTACGTGAGTGGATGGCCCAACACGGCGAATCTGACACGGTTAAAGTTTCTTTTTGGGGTAAGGCGAAGACCATGGCACAAATGTTGGCATTAATCGGCTTGCTGTCGGAATTTGAGATGTTGTATTGGGTAACCCTGGGTTATGTGTTGTTGTATGTGGCCACCGTATTATCTGTTTATTCTATGGTGCAATATTCCGTTGCCGCCTGGACAACCATACGTAAACACGCAAAATAACGCGAAATTGATTGAAAATGACGCACTTAAGCCAAAAATCAAGCAGTCAGTTTAAAAAGGCTATATTTTCTGTTGACAGTATGGCGCTTCACTGTAAAATCCTGCTCCACGTTTTGAGGTGCTGTCACTCAACTGAAACACCCTAAAACGTAGCAAGTATTTGCGGGAATAGCTCAGCTGGTAGAGCACAACCTTGCCAAGGTTGGGGTCGCGAGTTCGAATCTCGTTTCCCGCTCCAAATACTGGCGGGTTGGCAGAGTGGCTATGCAGCGGATTGCAAATCCGTGGACCTCGGTTCGACTCCGGGACCCGCCTCCATAATTTGGAAAATCCAATAGTGCAATCGCACTAACCCCCTAAGCCCGGGTGGTGAAATTGGTAGACACAAGGGATTTAAAATCCCTCGATCGTAAGATCGTGCCGGTTCAAGTCCGGCCCCGGGCACCATTTTTACCGTAAGTCATTGATTTACATAGTGAAAATAAAGCTCAGGTTTTACACCCCTCCAAAATTACACACTGTACTTTTGATGTTTTTTACGAAAATAGCACATTTCTATTTTTTAGAAACATCAACCAGCCGCTAATTTAAAATCGCGTTCGGCTTCGGCTGCTTTCTCCAGCGAATCATTGTATTCGGCTGTATCCGCTTCAAAATCCTTCGCGGCCTGAATTGCTGATTTATCAGCGGTCAGATAAAGCTCGTTCAATTCGTCCAGTTGTTTTATCGCCTGCATTTGCTCCGGTGCATTAGCACTGAGAAAATCAGACTCCAGGCGGTCGTAAATGCTCTTATCCACACCAGATAGGAATTGTGGGCCTGACAGGATCGCGTTTACAACTTCGCCGCTGCCGCTTTTTATCGAAGAATGAACAAGGTCAATTTTGTCCTTCTTATCCATTCCAAGGATCGCTGCTCGAATTTCTGAATCGCGTCCTTTGCTTTGTAACCCGGCTTTCTGAACAGCTTCTGTTTTTAGCGCGTCGGTTAATTGGTTGACCGTTCTTAGCATCTGGTTAAGCTGCTCAGTGACGTTATGGCGAACTTTTTTAGCCGCTGCATCGACCTTTACCGCGTGTTCTTCCGGCGTCCGGTTTTGGGGTTTATTCTTTTTCAGGGACTCGAGCGACTGGATCTGATTGCCAAGGCTTCGGACACCATTTAAAAAAGGTACTGATATTCGCGTATCTGTTGAGATTGCGCCCACACGGTTTTCTAAATCTCTGAAAAGTTGTGATGGTATTGCCATTTTATTTTACCTCTTGAGGTTGTTGTTATTAAAATCGAAACGGTACGGCTTTGCCGGGCCGGGGGTTATCTAGTACAAGGTTAATCACGCCAGCCGCAGCGTTTGCAGCATCATCATGCTGGCGTGGTGGGTGGTCGATTACCTCTCGACCATTCCGGGATACTTTGCGTTCAAGTTGAGCAAGTTCGTTGTATAGCTGCCGATTATCCAGCAACTCAACGCGGTGGCTGTTCAGTATTGGGATCATCTCCCGATACAGTTCTGTTTTGTTTTTCTCTGAAAATCGATAGGCCATGTTTCGCTTAGTATAAAGTTCGCGAGTCAACTCTGCGGCATAGTGGTCGCCCACAACTTCCCGGATGCGATACATTCGGCAAAGATTGACCACTTCTTCGGTCACTTGCTCGGGTGAAAAAGGTGGCTTAAAAACACGTATACAATCAATAACAGCGGTGATTTCCTGCCAGCTTTTCCCCTCACCGTGGGCTATGGCGAGAGTGTAAGCGTCTGAACTGCCACCGCTTACATCGACAAAAGCGTGATAGTTGAGTCGGGCGCAAGGGGGGAGTTCGTGGCGGTCTGGAATAGTACAAATATCGAGGATCTCACGGCTTACAAAAGTTTCTATATCTGTTCGAAATTGCGCTCCAAACTCAGCCGATGCGGATTGGGGATCATCGTCGTATTGTCGCTTGATGAATTCTTTATCAATCGTCGGGTTCATCATCTCAGTTGAAGCCTGGCAAACCAAAACGCGTTCATCGTCAACGCCGTAAAATTTGCGATACATCTCCCACAAAACGCCTTTGCGTGAATTAGGCGAACTAAGCAAAATCAGTTTGCCGCTCAGACTAGCCAGCGACGGACGGACAGCATTGATCACCTCAAAATCAGGGTTAGCACCGTCTTGCAGCCAAAAGGCGATCTCATCACAGATGACCGCTGCACATGTATAGCCTCGAACGCCCCGGTGTGTGGCTGTTCGGATTTCAATCACGCATCGGTTTGACAACTCGATACTTTCTGCGGTTTCACGGACAACCATTTGTCGTAACATAGGGCAGTCGTCAATCATGCCGTTTATGTATCTCATCACAGACCGCGCTTGCATCCGGTCAGTGGCGATCACCGCGATAGTGGCAACTTCA
The DNA here is from genome assembly GCF_056158425.1 of Planctobacterium sp. AWH2_060. Taxonomy (NCBI): domain Bacteria; kingdom Pseudomonadati; phylum Pseudomonadota; class Gammaproteobacteria; order Alteromonadales; family Alteromonadaceae; genus Planctobacterium; species Planctobacterium sp. AWH2_060. The sequence goes on from NZ_JBSWTG010000001.1 coordinate 826,041, forward strand.
CCAGGTGAAAGCCTGTCTTGGTAGTTCCGAAAAAAAGCCTCATAGCAGGCCAGTAATGCGCTTACATGGGACTTAGAGCCTCGGCGTCCTACTACCATAACCATCTCTGAAAGCTCGTGTTTTGGTGGCTTACGTTTTGTTATTTGCTCGAATATTTCAGGGTCTTCCACTTCTAGCCCATAGAAACCAGAAATCAGTTGTCGCCAGTTAAAATATGATGCCTTACCGAAGTGATTGCCGAATAAATTAGGGTCGGTCATTGCCTGAATAATGTTCATTCGCTGATGTACTCTTTAAGGCTGATCTCTTTGCGCTCGCGGTTGAGGCCCAGACTTCGATAAAGACCGACAAGGCTGTTTAAATACCCGGTGTATTTGCCTGAGTCCTCAAACGTCCCTGTAATTATTTGCGCTTCCATTTGTTGCAAGTGAAATTCCAAAAACAAAACTCTCTCTGCCAGGCTTCGGCGTTGATATGAAAGACTATGTAAACCGCCTAAGTCGTCGCTTAACTCATTAAACCGCGCTTTTAGGGTTGCCGCTGCTGCTGTCCTTCCGTCCAATTGCTGGATCCAGCCGGGTGAAAATCGCTCTGGTACGTTAGTCATATCGCTTTGTATTTGTGCTGTATCTGGCTGTAATTGTACCATTTTGGGTGGGTATTATGAAGGGTACATTTGATTGAATTTTCAGGTTACTACCAGTAATGGCCTGCGATTCGGATTAGGTGACTGATACAGGCACCATCTTATGGTTAGGGGATGCTGTTGAGTTAAATTAATGCCCCCGATAAACAGAGTATAAGTACTAAATGCGAACGGTTATTTAATTATCCAGTTTTAGGACAATTAGGACATTAGGACATACACAAGTGCGTGAAAAGAGAGGTTTTTTAATTATATATATCTGTGTGTGTCTTACTGTCTTATTATTACAATTATCACGCCTACAGGTCCCGTCCTTACTAGTGTGGGTAATTAAGACACTCCTTGTCCTAAAAGTCCTAAGATAACGCGATTCGTTTAGCGTCCTGTATTGCTAAACCTTCACTCAAAAGCGCTCTAACCACATTGCCTTGCTGGTAAACTGGCAACTTTGCATATTCGCGACTGTATTTTGAAAGCTGAGAAAGATAAAGAGTCTTATTGCTGAGTAAAGCTTTGTAAACCTGATCCTTGGCTTTTACCGTTGCATCAGCATCACTGAAACAATCGTATTTGTGCATCATTGCCACAAGTCGTTTATGAAGGTTAATCCGTATCCTGAATGCTTTTTCAATATCGCCAGGTTCAATGGTGGTGCGCTTGTCAGATAGCGCGAATAACCCAGCCAGTTTTATTGCTTGTTCAGCGAGTCTGCCGCCCATTTCACCGTCCTTTCGTTTGATTTGCTCCGTTAAGCTATCAAGCTCTTTATACCGCTTCCATGTTGCGGGATTTCGCTGGAATTCGATTATAGTTTGATGATGGTTTTCCAGCCACGCCATAAACTCCTGAACGTCTTCTGGTACGTGATAGCTCAAACCTTCATAGACCTTTTCCGGTAGCTCGGTTTCTTCAACAAAGAACAGCCACCGGTTATATGTGCCTTTCCGTGATTCTTCCATGGTCATTGCTTCAAACATGAATTCGGGCGTTGTGGTTGCAAACAGACTTAATTTTGGTGATTCGACAGTCTTGTATTTATTGCCCGCAGTTCGCCCCGGGTGGACTGAATCACAGGCCGATGAATAGATCTCCATCAAATAGCCCATTGCCTGCTGTTTATGGCTTTCGCTTTTCGATTCGGCGTACCAGTGTGCGAATTCATCGCTCATCAGCATAACAGGAATATCTTGCCTGTCTGACGGATCGCAATGATTTTCAAGAACGCAGTGAAGACCTTGTTTTGAAGCTGGCGCAGACCGTTCAAGGTTAACGCCACAGTTTTTTGTCACTGCTTTAATGCCTTTGCGAAGGACATCTTTACCAAAGCCTGTTGGGGCCAGTGCCATAAAGTATTCGTTAAATCCCAAACCATCCTGGCTGTTGATTAAGAAGTTCTTTTGTGCAGCAAGGCTGAGCGCTGCAACAGCACTTGCCGCTGACATTTGTTTACTCGGGTATTGCATACGGTTGTAGATACATGCCTGAATTTCTCCAAGCATTCCAGGCAAATACTCAAGTTCCGGGCAAACTTCGGGGATTTCTTCCTTTTTCAACTCTTTGCTGTGCAGATTGTGTATTTCCTGCACCTGGTTTTCTGGTGTGGGTGCATAATGTTGTTGCGCTTGCGAGGATTGAGGTTGATAAAACTGCTGGCAGTCCTCAAGTGCTTTGTTAATGGTACGCTGTCGATAATCTTCCCGGTTTAGCTTGTCTCGGGTTAATGCTGAGTTTAGCCACATGCTTTCCATTAGCGCGGCATCACCACCACAGTAAAAAGCTGCAACGTTCAAATAAGTCATATCATCGGCTGAAAGGTCATCAGATAGATGACCTCCGTTATGTAGCTGCAAAAATTCCTGTGCGGTGCCAGCGCCTTTGCCCGTACCGCTTGCAACTCGTGATATGACTTCCAGCACCTCCTGAACGCTGCCCGGCTTCTCTGTGGACACAGGCTTAACTGTGTTTTCAGGTGTTTTTTTACCAGCAATGGCAATTGCTTTGGCAAGTGATTCAAACTCTGCCGTACAGTCTCTGACGGGCTTGTAATCGCCGTACACTTTGCCGGTGAAGGCAATAAAGCGGCCAGCGCTGTAAATCTCAACTTTGCTGTTATGAAAAGATTTACTCTTACTTCTATGGTCGATTTTATTCGATAGCTTGCCAAAAATATGTAAGCCTTTACCGCTTTGGGAGATTTCACAAAACGAATCGAATTTTTCCACAAGCTTTCCCGCCCAGGGCTCTACTTTTCCATCCTGCAAAACTCCATCAAGATCGATACAAAAGTAACGGTCTTTGTCAGTTAACACAAAGCCCACACCATCCGCCCCAAATCGCTGGCAGTCGTTTAACGCCTGTTGATAGCTGGTGCGACAATGCGGGTCGGTTGCACTGGCATTGACTATCTTCCCGTTTTTGACTTTTGCTGGGATTTTGTCGACTTTGCCAGTCTTACAGTTGTGCTTAACATAATACAAAATCCATTGGTCTACTTCGCAAATCTCCGGAAGTTTGCTAGAATCAAACCCGATGGTGTTAGCCAAACGCCTTTTTGATTGAGTGTCCCCGGTTGCCGCCGGGGAGCTATTTTGTTTACATTCCATCATTCGCCTCCTGTGCCACAGAAAAAGCGACTTCCTCTAATAAATCCTGATAATTTTCTTTCAGGAATCTAAAACTTTGAAGGACAAGCCGGGGTTGCTGTAATTCTTCACCAAAAAACACGCTTGCAGCATTGATAAAGTTTCGCGCTGTAACCTTCGCGGGTTCAGGTAAGTTGTTCTGCACAAGCTCAAGAGACTGAGCGAGGCGGCGGCATTTGCTTAGTGTATTAATATCCATGTTATGCCTCTCCCTTTTCCCACTTTTCAAGGTCTGAATTAAGGAAACGAGTAGCACCATTTGGAAGCTTGACGGGTTTAGGTATCTTACCTTGCTTGATCCACCTCCAGATTGTTTTGTCGCTCACGTCGTATCTTTCAGACACTGTTGGAACACTTGAGTATTTTCGAGTCACCATTTATCACCTCTTGGGGTTGTTTAAGTGGTTTCTCATTATTCACATGAAACTGGCAACGCCTATTTGCCGATTGAAGTCAACTTCCAATCTAAGTTCAATCTGGGATATAAGTCTATGATGTTATTGAAATATTTTATTTCATCTTCTTGGGCGCGTGTGCTTATTTGATGCTCATGCCCCCCTTTTGCCATTAACTCTTTGTTTGCTTTTTTGCTCGCTCTTAGCTGATTTCTTAATTCTACAATTTCCATCTCACCGCTGTAACCTTCTCTTTCAGTGCGTAGACTTTCCCAAACATCCTCATGATATTGGGAAACATCACGCAAAAAAGCGATTCTCAAAAATCTATCCTCAGAATCTTTTAATTTTTTGTAGCGCCCCTTTCCGCGTTGGATCATGTCGGCTATTACTTCGCGGAGATCTGCGGGAATAGCATGTTTAGCGATTAATCGACTTAAAGGCTCTGGCGAGTTATGTTCCCAAGCGTGGATTGCGGCAACCCAATAAAAGTTAGTTTTCATTCCGTCTGAAATTTTAAGGCTGCTTATGAATTTAACCTCATGGGGATCATCAGTATTTATCCGCTCAAACTGCTTGGCGTGCTGGTAGCGTTCGGCTTTTATTTTCCTCTCGCGCATTTCTTCTTCTAATATGTCCACACCTTAGCCCCTTAGCTTAACGACATCGGCTTTTTGATGCCCATTTAACACAAAATTTTCCCAGTCACGCATTAACAGCCTTCGCTTGTCGATTAGCTGATCACGGGCATAAGCCGCGCGGGTTTTATCGTCACTGACGTGGGCCAGTGCAAGTTCTGAAACTTCATCCGCGTAATTTGTATGTTTCCGTGACCAATCCTTGAATGTTGACCTGAACCCGTGAGTGGTCGCGTCGTGCCCGATACGTTTGGGTGCTTTGGAAATTGAGACATCAGACAAAGGTTTATTGTTGCGATTCACAAAAATGTATTCGCTTAGTCGCGGCAACTCATTTAGAAGGATAATAGCAGAATCACAAAGCGGCACACTGTGGGCCTTACCTGCTTTCATATCTTCACCGGGTATTGTCCACACCTTATTGACAAAATCTATTTGTTCCCATCTTGCCTGGCGAACTTCACCGGAACGCGCCGCTGTCAATATTACAAATTGAAGTGCCAGGGCCCCCATATAATCCTCTTTGGTTAATTTCTTCCAAAATTCCGGCATATCATCTACAGGTAGGGCTTTGTAATGCTTTACTTGTGCGATTTTTGAAGGCTTGACGAAAACCTGATCCAGAAAGCCAGTCCACCGCGCCGGGTTTTCGCCACTGCGCCAGCCTTTAACCTCTGCCAAATCCAGCACACGTTCGATATACATTCGACAGCGTTTCGCTGTCTCGTTTTTCGTTTCCCAAATCGGTTGTAAGACTGCCTCAATATGTGCCAACTCAATATCTTTAAGCAATAAATTACCTAATACCGGGTATGCAAAGTCAGTTAATTGCTGTGTAAGCTTGCGGGTTTGTTGAGCCGTCTTGTACTCTGCGGATTTCTTTTCAATGAATAGTTCAGCGGCTTGCTTGAAGGTTTTATGCTTGATTTGTTCGGCAGCAATCTTTTGTCTTGCTTCTTTCTTTTCTAATACGGGATTTATACCTTCGTATTTCACTTTAATTTTTATATCAGCCGCCAGTTCTTTAGCTTTTTTTAATCCAATTTCAGGGAAGCTACCCAGGCCAATATCTGGACGCTTATCACCCATTCTGATGCGCAATATCCAACTGGCTGAATGAGGACTTGAAACTTGGATGTAAAGGCCAGCCGTACCACCCACAGGGTGCTTTTGTGGTAAGTATCGCCCCGTAGTTTTTGAGGTAAAATCTCCGGCCTCAAACCCCTTTTGCAACTGATTAACTTTGTCCCGGACTTGCTTCGCGTTTAACTCTTTTGCTTTTATCGGCATACCAAATACCCACCCATAAAATGAATTATTATATGTTACCGATAGCGACAGTTTGAGACAAGATAATTAAATAGAACCCTTTTAATAAGGGGGTTGGGATTGTTTGGCATTTTTTGAGACTATAAAGAGGGGGAGGCCCCGGGCACCACTTCTTTTCGTAAGTTGGAATTCATTCCAACAAAGATTCCTCAATCAAATATAAAACTCAGAAAAGCAGACTTTTTTCCGGCAGTATCGGTATTCGTGTCTCCCATGAAACTTATGTCGAAACTACGAAGTAAACCGGATTCAGTTCAACAACCTTTTCTAAGTGGTCGGGCTCATATTAACTAACATCGAGTGGAACCTTAAACGGGTTACATAGCAGGGCTACCGCATGAGTGTACATTAAATGACCAGGTCGTTTAGTCCTGCCTTCAAAACTTGCTCAAGATAATCTGTTTTTGCCCAGGCGCGTTTCTGTTTTCGCGCAATACTGAGGCTGGACTCTTCTGCCCGAAGCATATTTAGTGACATTTGTCTTAGAATGGCCCAGTTGTCGGCACTGTTGTCTTGATAAATCTGACTTTTGTCTTCGTTCTTGCTGACATCCAAAACATAGTGAAGTGTATTTTCTACCAGCCAGTGCTTCCTCACACTGTCAGCAAACTTTTGCTCTGTCAGGTCGGCTGAGCTGATATAGTATCGGTAATTTAATTGTGGCTCTTTACCTTTTACGTGACGGTAGTTGAGCACCATGCCCGCTGTTTTCAACTCCGGCCATTTTGCACCGACTTCTCCTAACTCATCGGCACTTTTTACATAATAGGCTCTTGCTTCAATTCGACCATGTTGCTTTGCCATTTCCAGGTTAATGAATGGCGCTAAACGCTCCTCACTGAAAGCATCCCGGAGGCTTTTACTTAGCGTGGGCTGGTTTTCCTTCACACCAAAGAGGTAATCTCCACCTCCATCAAGGATTTGCTCCGCAATACTGACCTGATAGCCCATCGCATCAGTGGAAATCAATGCGCCACTGATATCAAGTAACTGGATCAGTTCCGGAATAGCTGTGATCTCATTCGACTTTTCATCGGTCTTTATCTGACCCAGTACCATTCTGTTACCCGTTGCAAATGCATTGACCATATGGATAGTTGAGTTGCGATCTTCTCTGTTATAAGAGCCTCGTAACGTTTTGCCATCAATAGCGATAACTTCACCTTTGGTCAGCTCATGAACATACTGCATCCAGTTAATAAAGCAGGCGCTAAACTCCTCTGGTTTTATACGTGAAATGGTACGAGCAATTGTGTCGTCAACGGGAATACCATCAGCTAATACTCCACGTTCTTTAAACCAGTCATGATGACACTCGGCATAATCTCGAATATCAGCCCATCCCTCGGCTCCAGCAATAACGCCACAGAACGCTACAAACAAGATATCAAACAGGGGATAGGTTACTTTAGCGGTCTGACGCTGGTCTTCTATTTGACCAAAATGAGAGGAAAAGGCTTCCAGGTACATGATTTAACTCCCAAAAAGAGAGTATATGATCACAAGCTAACAGTAAGGTCCAGGAAATGCTTTGACTATGCACCTGATTGGTTAAATAACGTTCACGATCTCACCCTGGGTTACATAGGCAGTTTTTTAGTGTAATTTTATAACCTTACTTATAAAAGGTACTATAAAGGAATTACCATGAAAAAACTGATACTCGCCACAGCTCTATGTTTTAGTGCTTCTTTTTTGAATGCTGCAGAACAAACTTGTTACGTTGATACATTAGGTTCGGAAAATACTATTTTTGCCCCAGCAGCAAATACTAATGGAAACTGGTCTGTAGAATACACTCTGACAAATATCAGCAGTAAGCCAGTAAACGTTAAACTGGAATTCACCAACATCAATGGCCAAAACCATTCTCCAAGCGGAGTATCATATTTTGGCAACTTTGATTCAACTAACGATCCTTCTAATCTGGCAACGGGTGCGGTATTGCAGCCGGGTGAACTAGGGCGTTTAATTTTGAATGATGATACGGTAACTATGATAGGTCCCACAAAAATCAGTTGGTCGGCAGATACTTGTTTACAAGAAGCTCTTGTCGCAAGTTTTAATAACCAGTTTAGTACAACGTCGAGGCTTGATCGGGGATTAGTATTTCTTAATAACGGAAAAGCGTTTTAACGCTTTGTGAATTCTTGGAGTGATTAAATGTTAGAGTTTTTAATTTCACCAGTTGTTTTATTGTTATTAGCAGTGCTTTTGTATTTGGTACCTTTGACGCTCATGTTGAAGCAGGATGTTGAACCTGTGCAAAAGTTTCTGTGGTTTTTATTGATTTGGGTATTTTCCTGGCTAGGTTTTATAGCTTTTAAAATGACCAATAATAAAAACTCTGCTCGATCCATTTAGCGGTTTCTATAGTCACTACAAAAGGAGGCCCAGCCTCCTTTTGTTATTTTTACAGCGGTCAAAGACTACCAGGTATTTCAGAAATCCAAAATATGGCAATCAACATCCGATTGTGACTGAGTGCCAGTGCCATACAGGGTATCACGAGCGCGTCCGCATACTTCGTATTGACCAGCTTCAAACACAACTCTGAAGGTGGTTTGTGCCTGGTGTTCGCCGTTGTGGTTCATCCAGCGACCCAGGTTAACTTTGAATTGACGTGAGCCGTTTTCGATTTTGTACACCCAGAACCAGCTGGACTTGATACCTCTGGTAGAGCTGGACAGCAAGGTGATATCACTGATTCTGCCAGCAGGGCGTTGTTGGATCTGTAGTTCAAACTCTGGAGTGTCCTGTAAGTTGCTATCACTGCTTTGTACTTTAAACAGTTGCGGGTGTCCCTGAAGCTCACCACTTAAACGTGATACAGAAACTGTGTTATCGCCTTCGTTCAGGTCTTGGGTATATGTCCAGCCGTTACTGTGAGCATTTACAGCCATCTCATTAACCAGCACGTTGTGGGCTGCGTCATTACCTGACAGAGATACAACACCATTTGAGACATTGTGTGCTACCGGGTTGTGAGCCACCAGAGGTAATGTTGTTAAAGTGTTGCGCACGTTGGCTGGTACGATACGCAGGATGTCATCATCCATAAAAAACTTGTTAGTCGTACCTTGGGTGCCTTGAGTCATGATATTAGTCACTGATTCGTGCACAGAGTGGTTGGTTTTAGATTTCCAGTGTTGACCTTCCAGCACATAGTCATTTTGAGGGTGCTGGAATCCCAGAGTATGGCCAAACTCATGCAAGGCGATTTTTTGTAAAACTTCAGCCGGTTGCTCTGTCAGGTGCTCAGCGTTAAAACCATACTGATACTCACCATTGATGCGTTGTCTGAATGCCTGGTTACCATAGTTAGTTAACATACCGACGGTAGCAGCGTAACGAGCACCCGCAAAGCGGTATCCGGCTTCAACATAAAACAGGTGATGATGTAGTTGATAATCCTGATCATCAAGACCAAACAGGGCATTAACGTCTTTGTTCATTTGTCTTGGATGTGCTTCGTACCAGGCCATGCGGATAAGGTTTAGGTCGTCCTGGTTTTCCGGATCCAAAGCAACATAACCTGGCTGGTTCTGCAATTTCGGCAAGCTATTCCACCACTGGATATAGTTATGCTCATCATCGGCCAGCAAGGTACCATTTTCCGGGAAAACGTGACTGCCAATTAAGTTAACATCAATATTAACGTAGCCCTTGGTGGCCGTATTAAAACGGTTTTCCAGATCCTCGGCTAATTCCTGTAATTGATCTGGTGTCTTGCTGCTACCTACATACCCCAGATTAACAGGGATGGTGCGGAAAGCCTGGTTCGGGTTTTGTGCCAGTAACGCATGTGGTGCTTTATCCTCTACTTGCCACTGATTTACTGCAAACACTTCTTGGTTACCATTGTAATATTTTACAACAGCCTCGATACGACCGTGCATAATGGTATTTGCTGATTCAGGCAGGGTAAAAGGCAATAATTGATAGTTACCATCCAGCTCATCCGTGGCTACCCAATCATTCTGGTTTAACTCAGGACGAATTAAAAACTCTACATAGCGAGATATTGCGTTGCTTTGCTCTGGCTTTGCAAAGTAAAGCACTATGCGGTTGTTTATTTGTTGCTGATGTTGAGTTTTAACTGCCAGGAAATAGCTTTTTCCTGCTTCAAGCTTAGAAGCTGTTTGACCGTAAGGTGCTTTGATTACGGCGATTTCGTTGTTGGCCATGGTTCTGTCGATTCTGGCATAAGCATAATCGGCTAACTGTGTGGCAGAAACACTGTTAGTTATAAGCAACAGCCACAACAGAGCGATACCGTGACTAAACTGTTTTAATACGCTGATAGATTGTTGAAACATGATACGACTCCACATCGTTTTAATTTGTTGAAGCTATTAAAACCGATTTGAGTCGCCTGACGCTGTGATCTGAATTACAGCAATTTTGTAAAATAGATCACATTGACATAGGCAATTAAAGTATCTATGTCCATAATTAACTCTGAGGAACATGGTTATCAGAGACAAGCATGAACACGGAAAAAATAACAGAATTACTTAAAACAGTGTGTCTTTTTAGCGATCTGGAAGAACAAGCGTTGGGCAGTATTGCTGAGCTGTGCATTCCGCGCCGCTATGGAAAAGGTTCTGTGATATGTAACGAGGGAGATACAGCTGATACCTTGTTTCTGATAGAGCAGGGGCAAATCAAAGTCTATTTATCTGATGAGCAAGGGCAGGAACTGGTGCTGACCACCATGGAGGCCGGGGATTACTTTGGGGAACTGGGAATTCTCACCGATCAAACCCGAGCAGCGTCGGTAATGACCACCTCAGACAGTTTGTTATACGCCATCCAAAAAAGCGGTTTTGATACCTTGTTAGATAATAACCATAAACTCACACGAACTTTGTTGACTAATTTAGCGTCCTTTTCCAAAAGTCAGGTAAATACGATCAAAGCCTTTGCTATGAAAGATGTTTATGGTCGTTTGGTGAGTTTTTTTGAAGCCCAGGCGATTGAAGAGGATGGTGTTCTGAAAATCAAACCCAAAATGACGCAAAAGCTATTAGCTTCGCGTGTCGGTGCCACCAGAGAGCGGGTGGCCAGAATCATGAAAGATCTTTCTGTAGGGGGATATATCAAGGTGGACACGGATGCGATACTACTGCTTAAAAAGTTACCGACGTCTTATTAAGCAGTAGTTAATTACATTTTAACGGTCTGACATGGTCAACCAAATTCACACACCTCAGTTAAACGGCTTTTTCTAATTTCTCCATGTCAGCTTCATATTGGTTTGGACTTCTGTAATCCAAGTATGAATGCAATCTTTGGCTGTTATAAAACATCGTAATGTATTGCAGAATATCTTGCTGCGCTGCATGTCGCGTCTGGTAGTAGCGCCATTGCACTCGCTCCTGCTTCAACGTACCAAAGAAGCTCTCTACTACCGCATTATCCCAACAGTCACCTTTTCTGCTCATGCTACCTGTGACCTTGTGGCGTTTAAGCAGTTGTCTGAACTGACGGCTCGCGTATTGTGATCCACGGTCTGAGTGATGGATCAGACCAGCGTTGGGCTGACGTTGCCACAATGCCATGGTCAGTGCATCACAGACCAGCTGCGCATTCATACGCGATGACATGCTCCAGCCCACGACTTTGCGTGAGAACAGGTCAATTACCACTGCCAGATATAACCAGCCTTCCTGAGTCCAGATATAGGTAATATCGGAGACGTAAGCCTGGTTGGGCTGTTGCACATCAAATTCGCGTGTCAGTACATTGTCGAATACTGGCTGGTTATGATTGCTGTTGGTCGTCACTTTATACTTCTTGCGCCTTTTAACGCTGATTCCTGCTTCTTTCATCAAAGCACGAGTGCGTTGCTTACCTACCGGATAACCCAGTAAATTCAACGCTCGTTTCATACGCCGGACGCCATAGGTAAAGTCACTGGCGTCCGCAATTTTTTCTACCCATTCAATCAATTCATCATGCTGTGGATCTGGCTCCTGGACCTGTTCCCGACGCATCGCACTGTAATAATTATGACGACAGACACCCAATGCCTGACACATCAGGCTGATTGGCCAGGTCTTCTTATGCTGGGTGATGAAACCGTACTTTACCTGGTTTCTTTGGCAAAGAAGACCGTCGCCTTTTTTAAAATCTCTTTCTCCATTTTCAGGCGTTTATTTTCTTCCCTGAGACGGCGAAGCTCCTCTTGCTCTGGTGTAAGTTTGCCATTGCCGCGGAAAGCGTGAGCACCTTCAGATTCCTGCTCTTTAATCCAGCGGCCAAGCATATTGGCACAGATCCCCAGACTTCTTGCTGCCTCGGCAATTTTGTAGTTTTGCTCAGTGACCAGACTCACTGCGTCCAGTTTGAATTCTTTTGAATAGCTTTTTCGGGTTTTCATAAATACTCCAGTTGTGAGAATTATCTCTTAACCGGGTGTGTGAATCTATTGGAACACGTCAGTCTCGTTGAATCAGATTACAGGCCGTTTAATTATTTCTAGCCAGCATTACATAAGGAAAACGTAGCAGGGTATTTATCCCTTAAGGTTTTCGGCTTTAACAGCGCCATTTTTTCTCCAGAGAATTCTACAGTGACACTCACAGCAGGACTGTTGTTCTCAAACTCAGTAGTTTTTGCATTTACAGGCCCCCACTGAGAACTGTAAAAGAGAAAGACTTTTTGACTCTCTGTGCAAAAATAATTTTTTAATGATGGATGGTCTGCCAACATGGCTTTGTCTTCACTATCAATGTTGTACATTCGCATGAGAATGGAATAAAACTGCTCTGTTTTACTGTAAGCCCCATTTAAGGTTGTAACTTCAGTGTCTGAGGAAACCGGATCAGAGAAATTTATTCGGGTTAGCTGGTTGGTGAAATCATAAGTGTTAATTTCAAACGCATGAAACGGCAAGACCATTTTCAGCAAGAAGCAATCGCGATCAGGTTTATCCTCTTTCATGCTCTCGCAAACATTCAGCCCTGAGTTCACGGTAGTCGCCAAATCATTAATAGATGTTGCATCTTGCTGTTGCCATTCTGCTGTTGCTGCTAGCCGATAAAAGGCTATGGCGTCGTTTTGATTTGTGCTTTTTGTCGCCTGTTCTTTTGCATCACTGGCTATCACTGCCAGTTTGGCTTTTCCCTCATCAGATTTTCTCATTGAGGTATCTTGAAGTATGGTATTCATCTGGTTATCCATGCGGATTAAACTGGATGAACGTTTAATGTCTTCAGTAGTTGCACAGGCAGTAAGTAATAAACAAAACGCCAGATTCAGCGTAATTTTTCCATGTTTTATCAATGTATTCATCAGGCTACTCCAAATGCTTGTTTAACTGTTGCTTCTTCCGGAAGGGCACCGGTTTCCATGACTTCCGCCAGGAACAAACCAAAAACTTCGATCAAATTGGCGCTGCCGATGGCATCAGGATGCTCATTGGCAATATTGAGAAGAACGGCTAAAAATTCTGAGACTATTTCTGGGTGTTGTTTGACACCGGTGATATTGTTGGCCAACTGTTCGGTGATCATTTCAATCATGGTCAACAAGGTTCGACCAAATGCTAACTTAGGTAGGCCCGTGGCAGCGGCATTTTCCCATGTGGTGCTGGCAACCTGAAGTACGGCTGATAAGATTTTATTCATTACTTGCGAATCTGTATCGAACAGTTTGCCGGGGTTTTGAGCTGCTTGTGCGGCTGCCATACTGGCAACAACCAGCCAGTCTTCGCGCGTTAATAGTAAACTCTGATCTGCTACCATTATCTGGGTTAAGTTTTTTACAATGGCCTGCAAACCGTCTTTTTCTACGCCCAGCATTAGCGGATTTTCGTTAACTTCAGCCACCACGATTAATGCCATGGTTTTAAAGTCTTCTCGAGTAAACAATGTCTGTGCCCCGTTGGGCGTAGTGAGCGCAGCACTAATGTCATCTGCGATATGCTGAATAATCCCCAGTGCCACTTTATCCCACGAGTCATCGCCATGTATTTTAAATAATGTACCGGCATGAGCACCCACCACTTTAATTACTTCCGAGGCAATTCCTGTGACGACAGTTTTATCCAGTTTAGGACTGTTTCTGAGTTGAGTTGCGACACCAGAAATCAGTGCTTTATAAGCATCTGCATAGGGCGCGTCGGCATCAATAAAGACCTCAGGCTGTTTAATTGCTACATCCATTCCCGCTTGATACAAAGACAACATTCCGTCTTTGCCCAGCAAGTTTAGGATGCTTGAATCGGCACTAAGTTTAGCCGCCTCAGAGATCACCGCCTGGGACAATGCAGACAGTGCTTTATCGTTTTTAACCGAATCACCTAAATACTGGCCTGGATTTTCTGCAACTACCCCCAACAGAGCACCAATTGCAGGGCCTGTCATGGCATCTACAACATCCTGGTAATTGAGATATTCATTGATGTTGCTGGGCATTGCAGCAATCACAGGGCCGATGAAGGTAGTAACAAGTGTTTTGGTATTATCGTCGTCAAATACACTGTCGGGGTTTTCGGCCAGGGTGCTTAATGCGGCTCGCAAGACATTGCCAAGCAGGCGGTTGGCAAAGCCCTGTTTGGGGCCGAAATCAGCAACATCATTGGGTATAATTGCTTCAATTTGGCTGGCAAAGGAGACAACCAATGCCTCGCCTTTACCACTGACACCGAAAAGACTGGGATTGGTACTAACAAATTCCAAACCAATATCTGTAATAGTGAGGGCGAAGCGCGCCACAACAGAAGGTGGCTCTTTTGAGAGTCGCCATTGTTCAATCAAAGCCCCAGCACCTATCATGCCTGCTTCGTATTGATCGTTAAGATCGCTGGCGTTTAATTTAGCTAACGCTTTTAGTTTTTGCATTTCCGCAAAAGCAGGGTCGTAAATGGTGGCATCTTGGGAGAGAATAACACCGTTTTCGCCAGCCCAGATTGCGGCAAATGGTTCGATTTCTTGCAGCTCGATATTTTCGCGCAAGTACATATCTAATTGGCTTCGAATCGTTAATTCTGGCAACTGTACGCTGGGCAGAAAAATCGCTCTATCCCTAGCGTGCTCTGCATATAATACTGTTCCAGATTGTGCAGCGCGCATGACTGCCCGAATACCGCTTGATATCAATGCAACATCCATAATGACTTCCTTTGATTTAAAGTTTAATAACGGGGGGGGACGGGTTCAAATCGCAAGTTGTTCTCCAACTTGCTTGCCGATGATGGCCTTTTTGAACAATGCTTTTTGCCTATACTGTTGATGAGCTCAACAAATATTAAAGAGAGATAGGGAAACATGAATATGCTGACGGCAACAGTAATAAACAGAGTAATGACGTCCATTACACCCTCCATGGGCAGTTGTAATCTGTAATTAATTTTGAGTAATACAGCTAAAATTGCCCAATCCATGGCAGAATAGCACGGGTAATTATTTAGTCAACACGCTAAAGGTATCAGGCAAAATCTTCATTGTTCATGGATATGCGTTGGATAGTGATAATCTTGAATAAGCTGACTAATCAGGGCAATATCGAGAACCATTTTTGAGCGACAACCGGTTTTGCCAGAGCTAACCGAAGCCAGAACCTAATTATTTGGGTACGTCATAAATTATCGATATTGAAGCACTCAACCTACCCACAGGCTCTAATTTTGAGTTTGTTGGTAGGTCGAAATTTATTTCGACGCCGCAGTATAGTTTAACCACTTTCGTTCGATATGAATCATTGTCGGGGCGCCGACTGCGCCTTAAGGTGAAGTAGACGACCCCCTTGATTTAGAATGAGTACTGGCACGTCCATTTAAATAGAGTATGAATTAAGCTGGTTATTTTTTTTGTTTAACCTGTTTCAATTTGGCCATATCAGCGTCGAACTCAGTTTCTGCAGTTTGCATACAGGAAGGACAGATACCATGACTTAGCGATGCGCCGGCGTTTTTACTGTGCAAGTAGTCTTCGATGGATAACCAGCCTTTTTGCTCGTCTTTAATGGCCTGGCACCAGGCGCAAATGGGGATGAAATCGTTTATCACATGGGGTAACGAGGCTTCCAGCTTATTTTGTAAAGTCACCTGCTCAGTGATGTCCTGAATGGCTCCAAAAAAACGCACTGGCTTACCATCCTGGTTATGCTCCACTTTGCCAAAGGCTTTAAAGTACTTTATGCGCTCATCAATTCGCAGCCGATATTCGTAGGGAGCTCCACCACCATTTTTTAGCCATTCCTGAGTGCGTTGATTGTGATGTTCCCGATCATCCGGGTGGATGCGTTCTAAAACTTTCTGATAGGTAATTTGTGTACCCGGTGGAACTTCGAACATACGATAGGCGTTTTCCGACCAGACCACGATATCTTCGCTGATATGCCATTCCCATAACCCCAAATTCGCTAAGGATTCGGCTTCTTTGAGTTGTTTTTTAAGGTCCTGGACCTGGCGTTTTAGCAGAGCCAACTCCTCAGTGACTTGTGGCTTAACTAAGTTACTATCTTGCGGATGGTGTAATCCATTATTCATGGGGACTGCCTGAGTGATTTCGCTATCATTCAGCAATTGGCACAGTCAGTGCGATTGCATACCTATTTTTAGCAGAATTACCGCCGTTGGGCAATTTTAGCTCTGCGACTAATTGCCTATGTACAGTGAGCAGAGATGATATAGTACTATGTATCAAGAACCTAAAGTGGCATACACAGAGCTTAGTTGCCCGTTTAGTTCGAACGTTTAAACCTCCTGAATCTGAGCCAAAAGCATGAATGAATCTGCCAATCAACAATTAGAACAAGTTCAACAGGTCTACAGCCTTATCGTTAATTTTCTTGTGGAATACAGCTTCCAGTTATTAGGTGCGCTGTTTGTTTTTATTTTGGGCTTGCTGATAGCACGACGGATTTCTGCAGCGGTCGTGGCGCTGTGTAAAAGAAAGAACCTGGATATCACCTTGTCTCAGTTTATCGGAAATGTGGTTAAAATCACTATCCTGGTGATGATTGCCATAATCTGTTTAAACATGATTGGCATCAGTATTACCCCATTTGTGGCGGCCATCGGTGCGCTTGGTTTGGGAGCTGGGTTGGCAGTGCAGGGGCTGCTATCTAATTATGGTGCGGGATTCAATATCATTCTCGCCAGGCCCTTTGTAGTGGGGGATACTATTCAGGTTGAGGGTGTTTCTGGCGTTGTGCGTGAGATCACTTTGGCCTTTACCAAATTAGAGGATGAAGATGGCGTTGAGATCCTGATCCCCAACAAACATATTGTTGGCGAGATTTTGCACAACTCTAGGAATTACACTCTGACCGAAATGCAGGTTGGGGTAGCCTATGATAGTGACTTAGACCAGGTTATCGCTTTGCTGAGCGAAGCGCTAAACAAGATGTCGGTGGTTACCCAGGAGCCGTCACCACTGATTGGTATTGCAGAGTTTGCGGACAGTTCCGTTAATATAGAAGTGCGCTATTGGGTGGAAACCGATAAGTTGTTTGCCAGTCGATATCAGGTAAACAAAATGATTTGGGATACCCTGAAGGCCAATAACATTGCCATTCCCTTTCCTCAGCGAGAAGTCACGCTATTATCAACCGGTAATAATCATGCTTAAAAAATTAATTGTAGGCTTAGTCGTTAGTTGTTTTTGCTGGCAAGTATTGGCGCAAGGAACCCCACGGCACGGTAAAATCATGGTAATTAATGATGTCTCGCTGGTCTGGCACAGTAAACGCCAATCCTGGATTGGGCTGAATGATTTTTGGTTGGATTATGCCGGTAACAATGGCGCAAAATTCTGGGGAACGCTGGATAGTTATCCCCAATACGATCAAGTACAGGAAAATGATACACTGATTATACAAACTGATGCCGGACCTTGTTTGATGGAGTTTTTCCATGAAAGGTGGCGCAGAGCCAATGACGTGCGTCGTTGGGATAAAGCATTTAATGAGTACGGTGGTTGTAGCACTGTATTTGACGACTAACCCATTATTCAGGAAGTTGTTTTGTACAAGATAGAAGTAGTAGAACTGTTAGACATGCCGATAGATGCAGCTTTTAAGATGTTAACTGATCATAGTAACTATAATCTGTATCCAGGCATCAAAGCGGCGCAGTTGTTAAAAACTGGCAACACTGAGCCCAATGGCGTAGGCGCTGTTCGGGAAGTTAAGGTGAGTGGCGCAACGTTACAAGAAGAAATCATTAAGTTTGAACCTAACAAGGTGATGGAATATCGCATAACTGATTCAAAGCCTTTGCGCATTTATCACCCTGGAGGCCGCATGGAGTTCTCTGAGGAAGGCGATAAAACGCGTGTAGCCTGGACTTCAGAGTTTGGCATGCAATTCCCGTTGTTTGGTCAGATGCTGGATAATTACATAGGGCCGAGAATGGCTAAATCTTTTTCTAATCTGTTGCAAGGCGTAGCCAGCCGCTATCGCTTTTTTAACCGATAAACTGCAAAAGATATTTTGCTGGGAGTAGGTGGTTGACTATGCAGTTCACTGGTGTTGTTGCTACCGCCATAGCTGGATTGCTCCTGTTGCCTCAGGATGGCAATGCACAAAGCAAACCGCTACAACTCTTCACTGAGTCGTTCCCACCCTATAACTTTTTGCAAGATGATAAATTACGGGGCATTAACTACGAGATAGTTGCTGCCGCGTGCGAATTAGCTGAGATTGAATGTGATTTTAGTCTGGTACATTGGAATCGGGCTTATACAGCGGCATTAACTCATGAAAACACCGGCGTTTTTACCACGGCTCGTTATCCAAAGCGCGAAGCGTTATTTCGCTGGGCGGGCCCGCTGACCTCCAGTAACGCTTGTTTTTATCGCTTAAAGACACGTACCGATTTCAAGGTTAAAAACGAACAAGACCTGTTGAATTATACGGTGGGTATTGCCCGTGGCGATATCTATCAGGATGTCCTGAATGATTTGGGAATGACGGAAGGCAAGGAATACCTGACTTTTTCCAACAAGCATGAAGACAGTCAAATGTTTGCACATCACAAACTGGATCTGATGATCGGCTCGTCTTTAACATTGGCTTATCAACTCAAAAGAGTCGGCTTGAAACCGCAAGACGTGGTGCCAGTGTTAGAGCTTAATGATGATGCTTTGGGTGGTAACCACCTGGCACTGAATAAATCCACCGATCTGGAGATAGTCAACGCGTTGCAGCGAGCCATGGATGAAATGTTAAACAATGGCACCTATGCCAATACTATTGCTAGTTATGTTTCTCCGCCGGAGCAATCGGCATTCGCCAGCAGTTCGCTCAAACGCTGTTTAAACGGCTCAACGAATATTACCCCAGGTAGCAATTAAAACCGAGAAGCATTAAGCTTCCCGGTTTATAAGCTAAGTTAAATACTGATACTGTTTGGGATTTTTGACGGGATCTGGAATGGGTATTCCATTGGCCGGGTTTTGTTGCGCTGCGTAATAGTGCCCTCTATTTCTTTCAAAGCTTGCTGAAATTTGACCAGAGGTGCAGCCACTCGAGTGTCATCAAAATAAGGGCCATCGTCCTTTTCATCGCCTTCGTCGTAATGGCCAAAAGTATCGTACTGCAGACTCGAAAGCAGGTACTCAAACAGGTAAGTGTAAGAGGCTACATCCAGAGGCGGATAGTATTTACAGCAATCCTCTTCATCGTTTATTACCGTATCCTTGCCTGGTGCAGGTTCATAAATGGTGCCAGCCACACTGGGCATAAAGGACATCAGTGGATATTGAGCAAAATTTACCGATGCGTGTTGTGGTCCGGCGATGTAAATAATCTGCGCAATAATGCGTTTCAGATAATCCACTGAAGCCAAAACCCATGGATGTCCGTCTGCGTCCGGATTTTCCTGCAAGTGTTCAAAGCCTTTGAATCCGGCGTAATCACCCGACACCATTTCGTTTATCCAGTTCTGCAACTCAAAGTCTTTAACGACATCTTCATCGCTGCTGTAGTAGATATCGATATAGTCCGAAACCCAATTAAAGGTCGCTTGCCACAACAACATGGTGTCATCTCTGAAGGGGAAGCTAGGGATGGTATCTACACCACGACGGGCAAAAAGGACTTCTGGGTTGTTGTGATCAAATTTCCAATTTTTGTGGGCTTCCGCTACCAGATCCCAGGTATCCTGAATTCTCGGGCCAACATTGGTGGCGACCACACCACCGGGAATGATCAGACTATGCAAGGCACTTTGATTGATATTAATGGTAAAGCGAAAGTGTGGTTTTAACAGAACCATCAGTGGGTGAACCTTCGCGAAGTTGCGGTTGGCAGCCACTACCATAGGGTCAATTTCCAGGTGACAGTCGCCCAGGTGAGCAACGGATTCGTGTTGAATGGCGTTGCTGACATTGACAAAATACTTGGCAATTAACCACTTGTAACCGTTTTCGTCATTGGCATTGCCGGCATCTTTTGAGGTGAAAATAGGGGCCTTAACCGGATCTGGCTTTTGCAACAACTGAATGGCAATTGGCTGTAAAGCGCCACCTTCTGTTTGCGGATAGCCTTCCGGTGGATTGGGGTTCAGATAAAACAGGCACATTGGTGCACCTAAGAAACGCTCTTCACCGTGAACAGGCACACAAGTAGCACCTTCGAGACACTCATAATCCACTACAAACAAGCGATTTTGCTCTGCTGCAGCTTTGAGGCTAAGGGTGTCGTCGCCCACCTCGATTTTTAACATTTCATCGGTTACGGGAAACTTAGTCAGCAGCTTGTCCAGGTCCACAATGTCGGTATTCTCTGGGGCATTTATGCGCACGCCGCGTAACATGGTGGTGTTAAAGCCGCCTACCTGCAGGTACCCTAGAAACCAGTCCTCCATACACTGAAATTGTGCATCTGCCATCCAGGGCTGTTTGTTATCGTCAATTTGCAGCATTAATGGCGTGGGGATTTTTTGAAACAGTTGTTTATACCTTTCCCAGGTTTCCGCTTCCAGAATTTCTCTTCTTTCGGTGGTAGACAATAAATCCCACATTGAGCTCTTCAAAATAGCCGTAGGGCCGTTTTTCTCCACTTCTTTGGCCAGCTTTTTAATAGCTTTTAAACTGCTTTGTAGTTTGGAAGGCAGGCTGCGCAACTCTACTCCCAACGCTTCCGGAATATCGTCCAGTGCGTCAAATATATCGCCAATGGCGTCTACCTTGTCGCTGATGTTGCTATCCTGAAAATCAATTAGTTCTTTAGCGGCATCTCTGATGCGGTCTAGTATTGAGTGCTTCTTGGTGAGTTCTTTCTCCTCCTCCAACATATCCTCAAGATTAGCAATTAAATTCGCCATCATGGTGGCTACGATGGGGATCAGTTTCAATTTATAGGGCGTGTTAAATTCTTCTCCATCCGGCAGGTCTGCTGAAAGTGCCACACCTAACATATAGGTATTCATATAATTGAATGACGTACCTGCAACCGAAAGCTGAAATGCTCTGGCTGCTTGTTGTGCGGCAGAGTCTTTTTGCGGAAGTGAGGGGATTACTGAGCTCATATTAACCATTATCCTTAATTAACGGGTTTTGACTGGAAAGCATCAACACGCTCAATTGAGATGTTAACTGTTGAAAATGTAGCAAAAGGAAAGGAATTTACCAGTCACCAGGCCCGCTGATTTTGTTAAAAATGATAACTGAGCTCAACGCCGTATCGGCGGGCTTCGCCTTTCAGGTCCTGCAGCAAGCCAAAAGCGGGACCCATATCGAAATGAATCTGGCTGTATTCTTCATCTGTCAGGTTCTTAACCCACAAGGTAACTTCCCAGTTATGTCGTTCCCAACTGGCGCTGCCGTTCCATAAAGTATAGGCATCTTGCATTGCCAGTGGGTTTTGGTTCTGATCAAAGTAAAAAGCCGATTGATAATCAAACTCCAGTTGCAGACTCAGAGTCCCCATGTCTGTGTCAGTGCGATAATTAACTAAGCCATTGGCATTCCATTCTGAGCTGAAGGGCAGGCGATTATCCCGAATGGTTTGCCCTTGTACATTGATAAACTCTTCCAGGTTTGCCTCTGGTAAATAACCAATACCCGCCTGCAATAACCAGTCGGTTCCGGGCATGTAGGTAATGTCCAGTTCTGCACCATAAATCACAGATTCACCAACATTATCTAACACCTGAGCGGGCGCCGCTAACTGCTCTGCGGATTGCTGGTTCATAAATACCTGTTGATCCTGGTAATCGTAATAAAACGCAGCGAGGTTCAGATTAAAGTCTTTGGAGCCGGTTTTCATACCGACTTCCCAGGCTGTGAGCGTTTCCGGACCATACTCCGCCAGTCGCGCTTCATCAACGGAAAAAGCCAGGCTACCGTTATAACCACCACTCTTAAAGCCCCGGTTAAGACTGTAATACAAACTGGTGCTGTTGGAGATACGCTGCACTAAGGCAATTTTACCGGACAGGTTATTGTCTTTGATTTCGCCCGGGATTTTCCAACCCGGTACGGTAATGCCGTTAAAGTCTCCCGCCATTAATGGCACGTTTAATAGCGAGGTGGCGAAGTAATCAATATTTTCCCAGGTATAACGCAAGCCCGTGGTTAAGGTCAGGGTGTCACTGAGCTGATAATCTAACTGACTGTATGCTCCCAGAGAATTGGTAAATACCTGATTATCATAAAAAAGATGCACAGGTCCGGTGCTCAGAAAGGCTCTGTAATCATAAAACAGGTCAATTTCATTGTCCTGCTGAATGTCTTCATCCAGATAAAATAACCCGGCAATCAGGTAATGCTCACCCAATTGCTGATTTAGCCGAAATTCCTGGGTGAAAATCTGATTATCTACGCCCAGATCGCCATCACAAAGACGGGATGGGCTGGCATCGCAGTTAAAGGTGTGCAATCTGTCTAACTGATTGATACTGGTAATAGAGGTAAAACTGCGCTCTGGAGTTAGCTGATAATTAAGTTCAAAGCTGGCCCCATATCGTTCGGTTGTGTGAGGACTGTTGTCGTCTAGTCGTACATCGTGAAAATTATCAGTGCCAACATTAAACCCAAAATTGTCGGTACAGGCTGTTGTTCCAGCCGTTTCCGGTGAGCAAATTTCACCAGAAGCGGAAATATAACCTTTGCTTCTGACCGGTTTAACATTGCCATCCCAGTCAGCAGCGTGCAATTTGAGTAAAAAGCTCAGATCCTCTTGTTCGTGTCTGAGCTGCAGACGCACATTGTTTTGTCTCATCCCGGCCTGAGGATATCCGTGCTCCAGGTTGTTAGAGGAATAATCGTAGTCCTGTTGACTAAAGCCCACTCTTAACGCGGTAGAATCTGAAATCGGGGTATTGTATACCCCTTCAATTTTGTGGTGCTCCTGATTGGCTAGACCAAGGGTTAGATAGCCCTCAGTTTCAAACACAGGTTGTTTCGAAGTAAGCAACACAGCGCCGCCTGTGGTATTTCTGCCAAACAAGGTGCCTTGTGGTCCTTTTAATACCTCAATTCGCTCCATATCAAACAGATACAGCAACGAATTACTCAACGAGCCACCAACCACGTTATCGACGTAGAACGCTACCGGAGCTGTAGTTGTATTGTTGTAATCCAGACTGCCGACACCGCGGATATTCACCACAGGTGGCGCGCCTTCACCAGTGTTTGCGGTAATCTTTACATTGGGAATTTGCGCAGATAATTGAGTGGTATCTTTGAGCTTGAGCTTATCCAGCACATCGCCTTGCAATACTGAAACAGCCACACTGACATCCTGAGATCTTTGAGGACGTTTTTGTGCATAGACAGTAATATTCTCCATTTCTGATTGTTCAGATGACTGCGTATCATGGGTTTCATTGGCGGAAATTGAGGCATGAACAAGTGCCCCAAATATTGTGGCAGTGAGTGCAGTTTTTTTCATTAAAATCATATGTTTTCAGTCAAGCTACGGTAAATGTAATCCCTGACGTCGGATTTAGCACAGAAAAATCCTAACTTTTTTGCACTAAACCAAGTGTAGCATATAAAAGCGACCTGAAAATGTGTTGGACATCACTCAGGCTTGCAGGGAGGGCTTATTGGGGGTGAACTTCAACTCGGTTTCGGCCTTTATTCTTCGCCTGATATAAAGCCTGATCGGCACAGTGTAATAATTGTTCCAGTGTTTCATTGCCACCATTAAAACCACAGACACCAATGCTGGCCGAAATACTGAAATGATGAGGGTCACTAATGATTTGCAGTGATTCGATGGAATTGCGTAATCGGTGAGCGACGTTTTGACACAGCTCCAGATCCGTATCTGGTAGCAGTAATGCAAACTCTTCACCACCCATACGGCCAAACAGGTCCCCGGGACGCAAAGTCTTCATGCAGTTTTTCACTACTTTTTTTAAAGCCTCGTCGCCTGCGGCATGGCCAAACTCATCATTAACAGCTTTGAAGTGATCAATGTCCAACATCATGATGCCAATGGGTCTGCCGGAACGCTTCGAACGAGCTATTTCAACGTTGGCCAGTTCGATAAAGTGTCTTCGGTTGCAGGCGCCTGTTAACGAATCAAGGGTTGCCAATAACGTTAGTTTTTCGTTGGCTTCGTGCAGTTTTTTGGTGCGCTCCTTAACTCTGGCTTCCAGGTCTGCGTAGAGATTTGCGTTTTCCATTGAGATAACTAACTGCGATGAGAGTAATTGAATTATTTCAATTCGCTCTGGTGTAAAGGCATTGCGCAGTAAGTTATTTTCCAGGTACAGCAGGCCCAGAACTTCACTTCTGTGGGAGATTGGCACACACAGGATGGATTCAGGACGGTGTTTGATTACGTATGCATCCTGCGCACAAAGTGGGTCCTCTGTGGCGTTGTGAATAGGTAATGCCTGTTGAGTCCGAAGCACATATTGCAATACCTGAAGGGGCAAACGCTCATCAGTCATAAAGCTGAAGTCTTCATCATACAGCTCTACTTTTTTGTTTTCCAAGGTGGCTTTAGCGGTCCATTGCCACAAACCGTTGTTGCGCAGTAACAACGAGGCGTTTTGCGCTCCGGCGTTCTCCACCACTAATAGCATCATGGTATGAATGAGCTTTTCTTTTACAATTTCTCCGGAAATAGCCTGTGAAGCTTTCATAACGGAGTTAAGGTCGAGGCTTTGGCTTTGGGTAAACCCAGAAGTCACTGTGGTAGGCGTTTTTTCCCAGGTTTTTATTGTTGTATCAAAGCCCAATAACTGATCGAAGTTTTCCAGCAGCTTGATTTTCTTAACTTCGCAGCCCCATAGATCGTACAAATGAAATGCGCGTTTGAGGTATATCTGCGCCACTTCAATTTTGTTGTACTGCAACCAAAATCGAGCCAGAAACTCATTGCTTAGGGCTTCTTCATGCACCATGCCGCTTAAACGTGCTTCTTCGATTGCTTTCTCGTAGAGCTTGATGGTTTTGAGATTAAATGAGGTGGTTAAACGGCTAAGCTCTGCTTTGACTAGTGTGGCTTTACTGGCAAAGTTGTGGGAACAACCCTGCGACCAACCATTAAGTAATTTGGAGAATTGCCGTAGCTGATCCAGTTGTTCTTTACTGAGTTCGATATCTCTGTGGCGCATCACCAGATTCAGACTGCTGAAGTAATAAAACTGCGGTAAATAGATTGAAGAAACGACCCCCGGTAGCAGTGGAATGATATTTTGACCATAGGCATCGGCAACAGCCCAGTCTTCTGCTAAAAACGCCGTCAACTGTTTAAAGCTAAACAGTTTTGCCAGTGCGGTGTGATCCTCCACACTTTCATGCATCGGCACCCCTACGGTTTCTTTGTAGAATTCCCCTTCTAAAACCCAGGGGTGTTCATTGGGTTCCCGTAAATTGCTGATGGTTTGACACAGCATGGAAACGTAATGGTGAAACACTTCCTGACCGGCTTCTTCAATACTGTCCAGGTAGGCTCTGGTACTTTGCAATAAATCAGCAAGATTTTGCCCAGTGTAAAAACTGTGGACCTTTTCCATCATGGCCGACATCGACGCGTATTCCAGATCACCACGGGTCAGCGCCAGTTGGAAATTACTGCGTAGATCTGAAATAGACAATTCCAGAGGTTTTTTCCAAATTTCTACAAAGGTTTTGATGACATAAACCGTACGTACTTCTATGTCTGTTGCAGAAAAGCGCTCTATCAGCTTTTGTGCAACATTGGCATAGCGTTGTGCTTTGTCGATGTCGCCCACCAAACCGCAAAGCAAAATACCCAGCGTGGCGAAAGCAAATGAGCTGGTGCCGGTGCAGCCTCGGGTGACCGACAATTGCACCATCTTACACACCAGCAGTGCAAACAGCATGGGTTGACTGCGAAAAGCCGCGGCAGCAAATACATTCAGCACATCCAGGGCTATTTGCGCTTCTGGATCCTGGGCATCATTTCCGGAGAGTAAGAAAGTATCATCTACAGATGAAAGCGAGATCAAAGTAGAAGAAATTGCCTGCTCCACATCTTGCTCATCCGGGTTGCGTGGCATATCAATATCAAACAAAGACATGGCAGCCAGTCCCACATCAACCGCCTCATCGGAACGGTTTTGCGCAATCAATGCCAAAATTCGGATTTTCATGGCACTTAATTTTGCGAACTTGTCGGAAGTGTGACTCTCCAGATTCTGAAGTATGTTGGACATCTCAACATAGCTAGTGTTGATGCAACTAACTTCAGCCGCCTGAAGGTAAATACCAATAATAAAATCGGTTTTACTCTGCCAGTCATTCTCGTTAATTAGCGACAGGGTAACTGCAAAGTAGTCTGCAGCTATAGAAAAGGCGGCACTGGTTTTTGCTCTCTCACCAGCAATGCGATTCATATTAATAACATTGAGCCGTTCCTGATCTTGCTCAAGGTCTTTGAGATTGACATTAAAGTGATTAACGACTTCAAAAATGCGTTCGTTTAATTCGTTGCCTGATAACTTTTCACTGAGGATCCGACCAATCTGTAAATGCAATTTATCACGCTGTACTTCAGACATTGAAGCGTGTGCTGCCTGTTGAACCCTGTCATGTAAAAAGCGGTACTCGGCCCGTGATTTTAGCTCCGATGTTACTGACAGTTGTGTATCCGAATCCAGGTACTGCGCCCATTGCCAAGCTTCGTCCACAGGCACTAAAAAGCCGGCTTTTAACGCCTCCATTAACTGTCTTGCAACCTGTTGTACCGGCTGATGACTAATAGTGGCTAACGTATGCAGTTCAAACCGATTGCCAATACAAGCTGCACACTGCAGTAACGACTGGGTTTCAGGTGACAGGGCGTTCATCTTTTTCAGCATCAAGTCGATGACGTTATCGGTACTGTCAGCTGACACTAATGTGGCAATATCCCAGGTCCATTGCATCCGTTCATGACTAAAACGAATTTGTCCTGCATCGTACAGGGACAGCAGAAACTGATTGAGATAGAAGGGGTTGCCTAATGTCTTGTCAAAACACAGTGACGCCAATTGACGACAAGACTGCATATCTAATCCGGTGGAATCGGCAATAAATCGATTCATATCCTGAGCCGATAAGGGGCTTAGTTTTAAGTTACTGCGCACCACATCGCTGTTGTTGAGATCCTCCAGGGTTTGAGCCAGGGGGTGGGTTTCAATGACTTCGTTGTCGCGCCAGGCTAATACCAGATAGAGGTGTTTAATATGATTGTCGTTAAGTAACAGGGATACCAGTTTTAAAGTGGCCAGATCACACCACTGCATATCATCCAGAAAGATAACTAATGGCCGCTCAGTGTCGCAGACAGCCCGCATAAATCGTTGAAAGGTTCGATGAAAACGGTTTTCTAATTCAGTCCCCTGAATATTGGCCAGCGTGGGTTGCTCTCCAATGATGTGTTTCATTTCGGGGATTACGTCTATCACCAGTTGACCATTGCCTTCCAGTGCCAGTAAAAAGCGCTGTTTCCAGTTTTCTATTTGCTCTTGATTTTCGGTAAGGATTTGACGCACCAGTGAAGTGGTCGCCTGGACAATGGCAGAGTAGGGGGTAGAGCGCTCAAATTGATCAAATTTGCCTTCGGTATAATAGCCCTGTCGTGACACAACAGGCTTTTGTATTTCTCTAATTAATGAGGTTTTGCCAATACCCGACGCACCAGACACGGTTAACAGTGACTTTCTACCATTAACCACTTTGTCGTATAGGCCCAACATGGTGGCCACTTCCAGCTCTCGTCCATAAATCTTTTGCGATAAATTGAGCTCTCCGGAGTGGTCATGTGCGCCCAGTACAAACTGGCCGATATCGCCGGTAGTGCTGTGTTCGCGACGGCATATTTCCAGGTCGCGCTTTAAGCCAGCGATTGTGACATAGCGATCTTCAGCGTTTTTAGCAATAAGCTTCATCACTAGGTCGGAAAGCGGCTTGGGAATACGGGCGTTAAGTTCATGAGGTGATTTGGGCACCTTAGCAATATGCGCATGAACCCACTCGATAGGATCGTCTGCATCAAAAGGCAAAGTGTTGGTGAGCATTTGATAAAAGGTAATCCCCAGGGAATAAAAATCGGTGCGGTAGTCCAGTACCCGATTCATTCTTCCTGTCTGCTCAGGTGAAATGTAGGCTAAAGTGCCCTTTAACACACCGGGTTTTTCACCATCAATACTTTCAGAGGCCAGCTCAATGGAAATACCAAAATCAATCAGTTTCATTTTTTGATTTTGTTTGTTGAGCAAGATGTTTGATGGGGTAATGTCTTTGTGAATGACTTTCGCGTCATGCACTATTGATAAACACTCTACAATTTTAATAGCAAATCGCCAGAATTCAGGCAGCCGCATAGCCCTTTCTTTATAGACCGTAGCTAATGATTCACCGTAAAAATCTTCAATCACCATCACTAGTGTGTTTTCGTGGCGAATTAATTCATGCGTACCTATAACACCGGGACCAGCCAGCTTTTTGGTTAATTCAAACTCCCGACGAAAGCGAGCAAGTTGCTCAGAGGTTGGGTAATCGTATTTGAGTTGTTTTAGTACGACACTGGAGGGAAACCCATTCTGCTCCGATTGCGTATTCTCAGCCCGAAAAACAATAGTGCCTGAACTTTCAAAAAGTTTTTCCTGGATTAAGTAACAACCAATTTGGAACATGTATGTGAGACCCGTTAAATGCCTTGTAAATTAGCCGGAGTAGGGGCATTAGTTATTGATAAAATTAGCAAATAACCTTAATTAATTCTATGAGATAAGATGAATTAGCCGTTTAAATCAACAGTTTTTGAGAAATTTATAACTATGGGCGCTTTCTCTTTTAACTGACTGTCCAGATAAACTACGGAATTGTAAATAAAATGTTGCAAGGCCGAAATTGTAACTCTATGATTAATAATAATAAAACAGATGAAAGCTTGCGAAAAAGATGCTCGGAGATATTTCCTACCCACTTCGACCAGTCGTGATTGATCAAGAATCATGCTTTTTCCTGCCCAATGACTACGTCACCAATAGCAAAGATCCGGTTGCCAGCTTGCACGAGTTTATGACGCTGGATATTTTCAGTTATAAAAACGGTCGTTATCTTCCTCAGTCTGAGTCCTTTATGGAAATTGTGGCGTTTGCTAAAGACTATTTATTGCAGGACGAAGAGAAGCTAGAAAAGCTCTATTTCCACAATGTTTGTCATACCTTTAATCCAGTAAAAGGAGTGTTATCTGTAGCATTAAAACTGGCCATTATTGATGGCATTGCTTATACCGACAAGTGTTACGAGCGCATTGGACTGGCGGCGGCACTGCACGATATTGGCAATATTATTGAGCGCCAGGAGCACGAGCAGATCAGTATTAATGTTTCTCACGATAAGCTTGTGGAGCTGGGATATAGCCAGGCAGTAATCGACAGTGTTGCATGCAGTATTTACAGCACAGCCATTGATTATTCAGACAATGTCGCCAAAAGACAGGTGGGCTCAAGAGAAGCCAAAATAGTTTCAGACGCAGATTTAAGTAATCCAGGCTTTTACGATGTAAACAACTTTGCTACAGAATCTATTAAAATCTGGCTGGAACTGGACCTGTTTGATATTTCAGAATTTGAAACCACAGGGGTTACGTTTACCCGAAAGTTTTTTGAGAGTTTGGGGGATTATTACACCAGCGCAGCCCGTTTATTATTTGCAGATAAACGCCGTACCAATCTGCGACTACTACAAGAAGAAATTACAAGACTTCTTAAAAAAGCAAATCACAATCGAGACACACTTATCGACTTAGTGACTGCAACTGATACCCGGATTGCGTCACTTTCAGCGATTTAGATAAGTAAAAGCGGTTACGCGTAATTCTTGCATCACCTAATATATCTGACTTTAGTGCTTTAGCTACGTTTGGGTCCAGATAGTACCGCCACAATGACATATTATTGAATTCAAGAGTAAATTGGCTTCGAAAAAATCCATCATGCTGATAAGATTCCTGTGTAAATTTATCTGAATACAACATGGAACCAATCGTTATGGAAATTAAAACAGCAAAGCCATCTGATTATTTGACCTTAATTGAAATATGGGAGGCGTCGGTGAGAGCCACGCATGACTTTTTACCAGAGTCAGATATTCAGGAGTTAAAGCCACTGATTCTGGAACAATATTTTGATGCTGTAGATTTAAAATGTGCCATCAATCAAAGTGGCAACATTTTAGGCTTCTGCGGTGTACATGACGGCAATATCGAAATGCTATTTATTGCACCTGAAGAAAGAGGCAATGGCGTAGGCTCATTTCTGACTCGTCACGCTATAGATCATCAGGCGGCACATAAAGTTGATGTAAACGAGCAAAATCCACAAGCAACAGGATTCTATCAGCGACTCGGCTTTAAAGTGACTGGACGTTCAGCCACTGACGGACAAGGTAAACCATATCCGATATTGCACATGTCACTTTGAATCGTATTTAATACCAACCTGAACAGGCCCGGCAAATCGTCGGGCTTTTTTATATCTCCATGAAAGTTGTGAACCTGGTAAAACAGCGGCTACAGAACCAAATTAGATTGAAGACAGCGAAAGCATAAATTAACTAATCACATTCTATCCACACTTTATGGGTTGTTCCCATAATGTATACATAGTTAATAACGCCCAATATGGCGTATTGTAACGCCCAAAAAGGGGTAGGCCGTAATTCGTTAAATTCTCAAAATGATAATGGACGCTAGATTTGATTTAGTGGCCAAAGCTATAGTGAACGGCCCATTACTAATCATTAGTAAGAACCTTTTTAAATACAAGGTTTTTACTGTCAATTAAGCTTTCATACCTCTCCTGAAGTTCACTATTGGCGTGTTTTGCAGCTTGAATAGCTATGAATAAATCATCAACGTTCCAATCAATATACTTGGCGATCAAATGAACATATTCGTCACTTGGAAACTTTGATGTATTGCGCCAATTCACCCACTTTTGATAAGTATTGTAAGGAATACCCATTTCTTCAGACGCTGACTTATTCGTAAGCCCTTTACTTTGCATCATCGCATACTTAAATGCTGAATCTAAAAACACCAATTTATCCAATTTGAGAACCTCCCCTCAATCCTATTAGAAAATCACACTCCAGATCAATGCTCACCACCATAAAGCCCATATTAGGGCGTTGACACGCCCAATATCGAGATTTAGTATTCGCCTAAAAATTATACCGCATCAAACACGGCCTTGGATTTATGATAACCATCTATTACGACAACGACGGAGCAGGAGTGAACGCCACATGTTCAGACTGGCCGTGTCGTAATGAATGGTTCAAATCTATGTCAGAAATGCGCGACTTCCTTACGTGTGAGTATGGCACCCAATACCAGTTAACAGAAATTACCCCGAAGAATTACCCTGAATTGTGTAGGCAAGGGGTGTTCGATGAATAAGAACTGGAAGCTCCACGATACTCTGTTTGTTGACCATCTGGCTTTTACCGTCCCGGTTTCCGATTTCCGCCATTTAAACCGGGCTGGCAAAGAAACCACAAAACGCAATCAATGGGTAAAACTCCCTCAGCCACTTTTCAGAAAGGCTAAATCACTGGAAGCAAAAGAAGCCCTTATTCGGGACTATCAGGCTAAATTTGAGGAAGTCTGCTATCAGCGTTGCCACCAGTTCATTGAAAAAATTCTCAATCTCAAAGTGGGCCATCCACGCAATAAGGGCCTGCATGGCTATCATGAATCAAGACGCCTGTACGACCCAACCGGAAAAATCGAAGTGGGCTTTCTGGCGTATGGTGGCAACAACGATACGGTTTATATCCAGATATCCGGCACCGGTTGCCAGCACACCTTTGCAAAAATTCGCCCCTTTGTACTGCATTACTGGCTCTCTAAAGTCTTAAGCATTATTCGCCTGTCCCGTATCGATATTGCTTACGATGATTTCACCGGAAACTTTGACACTAAATTTGCTGAACGGGCCTATGCTGACAACGGTTTTAACAACCCCAAAGGCGGGAGAACCCCGCAACTGGATATCAGGCGACCACGCACCAGCAAAGAATTGTTCGGTGATACCGTTTACGTGGGAAGTCGCAAAAGCCCGGTTTACTGGCGCATTTATGACAAATCGTTAGAGCAGGGCGTATCAGATAAAACATGGTACAGAACCGAAGTCGAACTTAAAAAAGTCTCGGTATCCGTACTGGAAGACTTACCCGCATCATTCGCGGCCCTCTGCGCCTTCGCTGGCTCCTACAAAGAACAAATTTCAGCAGACAGATTGCAACGTGTGCGCCTATCGCAGGTTAAAACCCGCCTCGAATTTGCGGGCAAAATCCGCTGGGCGCGCAGGCAAGTCGGCAAACTCTTAACGGACGTTGCCGAACATTTCAACGGTGATATTGAGAAAGCATATTCGATTATCGCCCGCGAATCTGGCGGGAAATTCAACCTGCCGGATACCTATAAACACTTACTTAACTTTGATTTAAGACCACTTGAGGAAGTAAAACCATGCAATTATTCGTGACCGGATTTGAACATTCAAAAGGCGTAGGCAAATCAAACAACAAGCCCTACGAAATAGCCACCCTCTATTGCTGCACACCGTTGCGCCCATGGAAAACCGAAAACGGTGAAAAGCGCGTTGCCGGATTTCATGCAGACGAGAAACAAAGCGGTTTCAAGGTCAAAGCTGACCCGAAACTGATTGAGGAATTCCTCGGTAATGCATATCCGGCCCATATGGACGTTCAACTGGAGCCAGACCCTGAGAACCCCATGAAAAACATGGTTGTTGGTGCTGAGCCTGTCAGACAGCATCAGGCCCCTAAAAAGGACGCATAACCATGCTTCGCTACAACCCATTTAATCCTTCGATGGATAAGCAAACCGCAACACTGTTGCTCAAGGACTTTGACAAGCTGGAGGCGGTTATATCTCCTTCTGAATTGCTCGAAATCGCAAAGCAGGCTGCACTTATGCAGGGTACTGATGACACCGAAGCACCAGAATATCTGCCCAAAACGGTGGAGAAAATGGAATCGTTCAGGGTGGAACACTGGGTCTTTGTTGCGATGGTCAATTATGGTCTTCGCTTAATCGAGAAGGACGCATAACCATGGACAAGGCCATCTTTATCAGTGGAGGTGAAAATGTCTTTCAGGCAATTGACACTTACTTTGTGTTTAGCGCTTATTTTCCTGATGGTGATTTTACATTTATCACTAACGGTAAAAATGGCCTTGGCGTAGCGATTCCGTTTGAGCAATTTGACCATGCCATGGTGCGCCTGTCGCAATCTGACCGGGTCACATTTGAGCATCAGGCCGATGGCAGCTATGAACTGATATACGGGGTGCACTGATGGCCTGTTATGGCTCTCAATCTGGCGGTACAGCGGGTGATTTTTACCATACAACTATCACCTATGAGGACTGTAACGGATTTGGCAATTACTGGCATGACACTGCGGCCAATTACGCGAATTATTACACGCCCACTGGTGATTCTGATGCTGGTATGACCTACGAAAATGGGACCTGTGGCGTATTAATTGATGGTACAGGTTACGCACTGGCTGATGACCCTAATCAGTGCGTTGCAAACGGTTACGATGTGTTTATTCGTGGCACAACCTATAAGGCCTATGTCAATGTTCCTGCTGATGACGGTTCGCCGCCTGATACCTCCGACAGCGACCCTGTACCGCTGACAATGGAAGATTTGTTCTTCCCGCAAAACATACCTGTATCTGATTATCAGATGATTTTTACACTGTTTTTCACACTGCCGTTGTTAGTCTATCTGGTGGCATGGGGCTATCAATCGGTAATCAATTTCGCCGCCAAAGATAATTACTAAGAGGTAATCATTATGGATTTTACTAATGTAACAGCCGCTGTGGATTCAACCACCATCGTTGCGGCATTAACAGCAATTGCAGCAATCAAAATTGCACCCGGTGTGGCCCGTTGGGGTTATAACAAGGTGATTGGTTGGTTCCGATAACTGGACTGCATTTGTTGTTGTTAAGGGGGCTGCGGTCCCCTTTATTGATTAAGGGGTGAAGACATGTTCTGGATATTAATGATTGCATTACTGGGGGTGATTTGTGCGTATGCAGCTATTGCCGGTTTTAGCTCGGATAACTGAAAAATTGATGTGGTGTGCCAGGTATATTGTCCTGCATCCTCTTAAGGCGCTGATCTTTGTCATCAAGGTATACCTGACGCTGATTTTATTTGCGTTTTGCATGACAGCAACCTTTGCTGCGTTTGCGAATATTACGATTGAAGAGGGTATGGATATAGACGGGCATCTGTATCACATCAGCAATGCGCTGGGTCAAAGGACAGAAACAACCGTTGTTGCGGTTACCAATGACAGGCACCATGGAGGCGACCCCGGCAATGCGATCAGTGCCTACTGTTCAGCGTACGAGCAAAGCAACAGAAAGCCGATTATTTCAGGGTGCAGTATACAGTCATCAAGTGTAGTCAACTCCGTCCTGATTGGGCAATGTAGTTGTGGTTATACTGATGGTCGTTTTAACCCGCCATCATGGACGGTGATCCATGAGGTAGCTGTTCAGGTCGCCCCGCTTGTTGTTTATAGCTGCCCCCCTCAAAACAAACCGTTTTACACACTGGCGGTTACTCAGTCAGAAATTACCATGTGTTATGACCCGCTTGATTTGTCAACACGCGACACCTGCCCAACCGGACCCACTTCACCCGATTTTATGTTGCCGTCTGATGGCTCCGGTAATGAGCGGATATGCAGCCAGACCAATGACGGCTCTATTTGTGCTTACGATTTAGCGCCTGATGCGGGAGTCTATACGCCCAATTTTGAGGCCAATTGTTACGAGGGTGAGATCCCCATGTATGACGATTCACAGTTATCTGATACCGCTGACAATGACCCTGACCGCAACTGTGAAGATTTAGGGAACGGCACCATGGCCTGTATTGAAGACCCTGAAAATGTGTGTACGGGATTTAGTTGCCAGGAAGGGTGCGGCATTTTTGGTCTGGGTGACCAGACAGAATTTATTTGTATATCCGGTGATTTAGATGGCGATGACGTGCCGGACTATGCCGACCCTGACATTGACGGGGATGGCATACCCAACGAACAGGATTTAGATTCTGACGGAGACGGACAAGACGACCCGGACTATGGAGAGCCGACAGAGCAGGTGGCTGTAACAGTAACATTTGATGACTCAGGGATTATCAGCGCCATTAATGCGCAGGGTAACAAGCTGGACGGTAAACTGGGGGAAATTAACGACCAGCTTACTCCCACAAAAAACGTGGATTTTGCCATTCCCGGTACATTGCGGGACATGACAGAGCCGAATGATTATTCACAGCGCAATTTTGGCACGGTGATAGAGGATGCAGTTACCAGAATGAAAACGGCGCCGCTGTTTACCGC
Organism: Planctobacterium sp. AWH2_060; assembly: GCF_056158425.1. Classification (NCBI taxonomy): domain Bacteria; kingdom Pseudomonadati; phylum Pseudomonadota; class Gammaproteobacteria; order Alteromonadales; family Alteromonadaceae; genus Planctobacterium; species Planctobacterium sp. AWH2_060. Next base: position 861,529 of record NZ_JBSWTG010000001.1, read on the forward strand.
GATTGATGCGTTTTTTGATGTTTCATTTGTGGGTCAGTGTCCGATTTATTCGGTATATGTGGACTATATAAAATTTACTATCACGATTGACCACTTCTGTGGCCCGGTAATGAATGCAATCTGGCCCATTATTCAGGCGGTGGTTATGGTGGTGTTTTCATTTATGGCGTTCAGGGTGGCGATATTATGATGGACTGGCTTGCGGATACGTTTCAGGGGTTTATTGCGTGGGTACATGAATTGTTCAGAATGTTACTACTGTTCCTGCGCGATTTATTTTTATTCGTCTTTGAATTATTACTGGATGGCATTGTGTATATATACAACAACATTCAGCCGCCCGTTTTCCTGTCTAACGGCATAGGCTCGCTGTTTGAGGCAGTGCCTCCGGACATTCTTTACTTTTTAAATATGTCTGGTTTCTCTACCGGATTGGCGATTTTTGGCAGCGGGGTCACGTTCCGCATGTTGAGAAAACTGTTTACGTTGGGGCAATGGTAATATGCTGATATTTCACGAAGGATTGCCCGGTGCTGGCAAGTCATACGAGGCACTGGTTAAACATATCATTCCCAACATTCAGAAAGGGCGTAAAGTCTTTGCACGCATAAACGGTATTAATTACGAAAAAATATCAGAGTTGTGTGATATTTCGGTCGAGCGCTGCAAAGAGCTGCTGGTGCATATACCAGAGGAAAAGGTGCATGAAATTTATGACCATGTTGAAAATGATTCACTGGTTGTTATCGATGAATTGCAGAATTATTTCCCGTCAGGCAGACAAAAACTGGATGAAGGTATTACAAAGTTCGTTACAGAGCACAGGCATCGGGGAATAGACATTGTGGCCATGGGCCAGTCTCTGGCAGATTGTCACAACCTCTGGAAGCGCAGAACACAGCGCAAAATCCAGTTTTTAAAGCTGGATATGGTGGGCCTCGATAAACGGTATAAATGGACCACATACCAGGGCGTTCCCACAAAACGAGGCGACATAACTTTCGAGAAAATCAGGTCCAACGTAGAAAGTTATGATTCCAGATATTACGGGGCCTATGCCTCACACCAGAGCGACACGGAGAATACGGAAAATTATCAGGATGACAGGCTAAACCTGTTTAAGACAAACGGCATAAAGTTTGGCATTCCGGCGTTTCTGGTTGTTCTGGTGTTCGCTGTGGTTTCACTGAATTCATTCTTTTCGCCGGAAAGTGTTGCAGAAGCATCAGCACAAAATTCAGCAACAGAAAGCAAGCCTTTACCCAACCTGCCAAAAGAAGCACCGCCAAAGCCGGAGCCACTGGATTTTGTTCAGTCGAATAATATCAGGTACGAATCCAGGATTACCTATCTGGACATGAGGCGCAATTACATCTGGGATTTGATTGTGGTCTGGTACGACAAAACCAACAAGGTACACGACAGGGTTTATGGTGAAGACCTGAAAAGCATGGGCTACAAAATTAAACATGTTGGTCATGGTGTCGAAATTTCCAAAGGTGAATATACGGCACTGTTTCGGTTCCGGCCTGACTATGAACCAGCATATTCAATTGCTGATGACACCAGAGAATCACTTAAATCATCATAAGCGTTACCTGTCACACTTTGCTGATTGTGACAGGTAACGCATCACGTAATAATTTTTACGTAATCACGTAAAAATCAATTACCAATGGCTTTAATGGTGCCTTTGGTCTTGCTGCGGCAAATATCCGGGTAATAATCGCGGTACTCTCTGCAAAACTCTGCCATTCTGAAAAACTCGTCTCTGAATTCTTCCGGCACTCTCAGGGTAATTTTAACGATGCCTGAGCGCTTTAATTTTTCAGAATAGTTTGTGTCCTTATTGCTCATTTGCTGCGTCCTCGCTGGCGATTGCACTTTTAACCGCTTGAAGGCTGTTTAATTCAACCTCCATTTGTTGCCTGGTAAAGTCAGTGCAACCGTATTGCTGTTCAATTTCAGAAAGGCGCTTAATTTCTGCTCTGATATTGCGTTGCCTGAGTTCCAGAAATTCCAGCTTAGTCATTTCCTGAGTCCTCCCCGTCCATGGTAGTCTGTCCGCACAATATGCAATGAAAGTCTTCATTTGCTGCCTTAGCTCTTTTAAATTTCGGCTTATCAAGCAGGCTACAGCTTTTAGTTTCTGCTTCACTCGCTTTTGAATCGGTAGGTTTACTACAAACTTCACACGGTCTTTTCTGGTCCATAATTTAGCCACCATTTTTCGAAACAACATCAAGGTTAATTGAACAGGTTTAGGGCCAAAATTACGCTTAGCTCTCTTCTTTTTGACCGGACAGGCAAGGGGGAAACAGCTCTTGAAGTCTAAATCTAAAGTTAATGCCTGCATGGTATTGGCCCCTTTGTATCAGTTCGCGTAGCGGACGGGGAACCCGCCGCTTACCGAAGTGATAACGAAGATGTGTAAGCCAGAAAAATTAGTCAAAACGGACTAAATCGCCCGCAGGGTTGCGAAGCAAGGGGGTCCCCTCTGGGGTTCCGATTTAGGAAGTTGACGAATTTTGAGGCGTCACAGGGGGCCTTGCTCTTAAGTGCTGCCTGTCACGGCCAGTGACGCCCCCGGCAGGGGAAAACTCCGGCTTTTGCCGATGAAGGGGCCCCCACGAAGTGGGGAGGTTCATCTGGCAAAACCGGAGCAAGAAAAACCCCCGTACTGTAATACGGGGGTTAACTCCCACCTATGCAGCCATTCAAATTAAATATGACCACTTTTTTAAGTTGTTAACAAGTTTAAAGGGAGCTATGGTAAATGCAGTTAAAGATATATTGTAGATAAATGGATAGCGGAGGGGTTATGTCTTCAGTTGATGGAAAGGTAGCTTTGCAACTTGTAAAAGGAGGTTCAAAATTTGTAGATGCAATATTAGGACCCAAAATTGACAGAGTTAAAGCTTGGAGCAAGGAGAAAGACCTGGAAGGTCAGATTAATCCTGAAAATATTTCTAAAATTATGAGAGGTTATATATTAAAACTGTCTGAAAGAGTTAGCGAGATTACTTCCATATCTTTTCCTCTTATGAAGCTAAATATTTTTGATGCTTATGAGCCGTTATTACTTGAAAAGCTAAAGTATGATTCTGGGACTGAAGAGATTCAAATCAATCATCTAATTAACGAAAACTCAGAGTCATTTCTCATAATCGATAGTGCGGGAATGGGAAAGAGTACGTTCGCCAAATACATTGTTGCATCTTTACTCTATAAATCAAATCGAATCCCTCTTTTTTTTGAGCTAAGGAAAGTAAATAAAAATATTGATTTAATAGACAATTTAGCAAAAGAACTGGATGTTTATGGTGATTGCTTTAGTAGAGATTTGTTTTACAAGTTACTTCAAACTGGTAAATTTTATGTGATTTTAGATGGATATGATGAAATTGATATAGAGCATCAAGAAGAGGTCGCTGAACAAGTTAAAGAACTCTCTTTAAAAGGGGGTGAAAATATCATTCTACTTACATCAAGACCTCAAGAAATAATACCTGAAATAATAAATTCCGTTACACTACGGTTTAAAAGCTTTACGAAGGAACAAGCTTTATCTATGTTATCTAGATACGACAAAGTATCTGGTTGTTCAGTTGGAAAAGAGTTGAGCGCTCAGATAGACAAAGTTCCGGAAAAATTCATAGAAAGCCCACTTTTAGTATCTTTATTATATAAAACATTTGGTGTTAATAAATCTATTGCGGAAAAAACATGTACTTTTTATGAGGAAATTTATCACGCTCTTTATAAAGGTCACGATCTAGTAAATAAAAATGGTTATGGAAGGATGAAAAAATCTGGATTAGATTTTGAAGACTTTAGAACTTTGTTAAGAGCTATGTGCTACATCATGATGCTTACTAGAAAATATTATTTTAAAAATTGGAGTGATGCAATTTCAATAATTAAAAAAGCAACGGAAATAACTTCAATTGAACCAAAGTCAGCATCAAAGTATTTAGATGACCTTTTAGTTTCAGTCCCCTTAGCCTATAAAGACGGCCATGAAATAAAGTTTTTTCACAAAACAATATTAGAATTCTTTGCGGCTGAGTATGTTCTTTTTCATAAAAATAGCTTTGAATTATTAAAAAAACTCTTTGATAGTAAGTATTGTGGTAGCTTTTCTAAGTGTTTTGAATTTTTATATGAACTAAACTCTTCTTTATTTGATTCAGTCATAACAAGTCATTATGCAAAAGAAATCAACCGCATCACCTATGACCCAAAGAATCTTTTGGAGGCTGCGTTTTATTCATTAATGCTTAGGAGAGATACCAAAGTCGGAATTTGGGATGTTGAAATGCACGGTGAAAGAGACAAAAATGGACATCTAGGCTTTGTTGATAGCGACGTTTTGTTGTTGGGCTCAGGATTTAATACTTGTAGATATTTTATTTACAATGTAAATGGGAAGTCATTTTTTTTTGCTTTCAACTATACAGAACTAGATGCAAGGTTTCATACTTCTGCTTGGAATGCGTTAACAATTCCATATGATGGATTGCAGCGCGAAGAAAGTGCCTCTAAGCTTGAGGAGTACGGTGACGAAATATTAGGGATCTTAGGTGAAAACTGTTGGGTGGACTTGGACGATGAATTGGTCCAAAAGTTAAAAAAATTCAATCCTTTAAAGTCAATTATCCTTAGGATTGTGTGTGAAAATGGGAGGTATAGAGTACTTTCAAGAGAAAGAGCGAAGTTAATTTTAGAAAAGATCGATAAGGAAGACGATTTTGCAATTGAGACAGATAGCTTTCTATAAGTCACTTTAATAACTCATTGAAATATATACGTCGCATTTAATAAACTTTATGTCTCATAATTTAAAGTGGTTAATGGTACGTGCCGTTATTGTATTTGCATGAATATATCTAAGTTACTTTTAGACTACTTAGCTCTGATATGGGACATTAAAGGCCTCTGTTAAGATCTAGTAGATACAGATGACACAGAAAAGGCCTTAAGGATTAGAAATAGCTATTAGAAGGTTAAATTCCTTGTTAGAGGTGCATCAATCTGAGTTAGAAAATTAGATTGTGGAGTAGGGGAAGGGGGTTCCTTTGCTTTGTGCCCAGTGCTGATAAGAATCGATAAGTAAGTTATGTCGGACACTCATTCAAAAGAACGAAACCCCTCCTCCTGTTAATAAATTAGCACTTCCCGATTAAATGTGTCTTCCAAATAAATTTGGAATTTTGGTTAAATACTTGACCGGGTTGCGTGACTGATCAAATATTCTCGCGTTATCCGGGAGGAAGTATGTTCGGAATTCAGACAGGAAGAAAGTTCAAGGCATTACGCAATAAACTAGGTATTACTCAAGATGATTGCGGGCACATTTTTGATGTATCAGGTAATACAGTGTCAAACTGGGAAACTAAGGGTACCTACAAGCATCGAGATTTTCTAATTTTAAAAGAAATGATAAACAAGGGCTATCGGAAGTCAGATTTGGAAACGATGAAACTACAAGCTCAGCGGATGATGAAATGATATGAGTTCATTTAGCGGTTTTGCAGTGCCATTTATACAGTTTTTAATCGGTTTAACCGTATTAACATTCTCTTATCAATCAGGAACAGAAACACTATTCACAAAGCCTAAGACGGTTTGGGATCTTTTGAATCTCTCCAGCTTCTACATATATGCCGCTGTAATCGTGGCCAGTTGTGTTTTTTTTAGAGGGGCTAATAATCATAGAACTGCAATTGTATTTGCTTTGGCAGCATTCCTTGATTTATTAGTTTGGTATTGGCTTTGGTATCGTTCTGGATTAAGCGGGGTGTACTTGGTTGTTTGGTTTGGCTTCATAAGTCGATTAGTCCTTTTTACAATTGTAAAATACAGCGACATAATTTCAGAGTATAGCTTTACAATCATTGGACAAATCCCGCAATTTAGGGCCTTCTCTAACAAGCAACTAGAACAAATGATGCCTACAAAATACGAAATCAGAGTTGTAGATATCGTAAAATTATACGTTTTATTAGAGTTCGCATATGCAATTGTGAACATAGCTTACGCTCTATTAATGGGAATACCTAAGGACGGAAGTATTTACGACAATATAATTCAGAAGGGACATTTTGATTTTTATTATCTTTACTTGATAGGGTTAAACATGGTTCTTTTTTACTTCGTTTACCTTGTTGTACAAACAGTAATCGAAGAACAGGAAAACGGACCGGACTATCTTTAATCCAGTCCATAAATTTTTAGTTGGGTCTAGGTCCACCAGGGCGAGATCGTTGAGAGCTTTCTGATTCAGGTCTTGGTCCACCGGGGCGTGAATTTTCAGTGTCAGTCGGAATTTTACCAGCACCCGAAGAAAACCAATCACCAATAGAGCCAAAACTCCAGGTAAACGATATTACGAATGCGGTTGTAAAAAGGTGGCGTTTTGCATTTTTCATCTTTTATATCCTTACATACCGGTTCAGCACAACATTGCGCCCCGATAACTTACCAGATATAAGACGGTCAAAAAATGATTAATAAATGAGTGGCAGCTCAGGCGCTATTTGCAGATTCATTATTGTAAACGCTTAGTTCTTCTGGATTGCTTGCTTCCATAAGCTTCTGTAATTCAGCCATTTTTTTAGCAAGTTGTTTTTGCTTGGTTCTTTGAAATTCAGAATCTAATGTTGATTTAAGCTTTTGAAGTTCTTCGTGTTGGCGCTCCATACGCCATTTTATTTTATGAAACATAACAAGTTGTCCAGGTGTAACTATTCCAAATGGAGTTACTAAGTTTTCATCTGCATCGAAATAAAACTTTTTCCATGTGTTTGTGTAAGGCAAATAGCCACGATATCTAATTGTGAGCAGCTCGACAGCCATAGAAGGAAACGTTTTGTTGCTGTACCAACGCCTGACAGTTGATTCAGGTGTCTTTAAGACTTTGGAAGCATGTGCGAAATCCAATTTGGAAATACCTTTACCAAAAAGGTGCTCAAACATGATGTGTGGCGCAGGTAAATTTCGAGTGTCCACGGTAATCAACCCAAGTTTAGACATGATAGCCGCAGTTGTTGGTCCAGATGTTCGTACTTCCTTATTCGACATGTAAACAACCCAAAAGTGAAGAAGGTGTGTAAAAATAATACCGAGCAATCTTTCCTGATCAACTCAAATACGGTTACAAAATAGTCAGATATTAAAAATTCCAAAATATTTAGGAGAAATATATTGAACTCAGACCAGTGAAGGTTGTTCCACAAAATCTGTTCAGGTTTGTATTTGTCGTAACACAATGAAAACGTAGAAAAATGAACCTCTAAAACCGCAAGTTGAACGTAATGCTCATAACCAGCTATAAAGTTAAAAATAATTATCCACATAATCTCAAGAGTTCCCATAATGTATATTATGTTAAATGAATAATTTATCCACAGGTTATCACAATGCTATTAATATCAATAAGTTACCCCCTCTTAGTGAATTTGCGGTTTTTAAACTGGTGGTATATAAGTGCGCGCTGCTACGTGATTGGAAATGAATTTGTTGGGGCTTGATGCTGTTTTATTTGCGTAGCGTCGCTTCAAAATCTAGTTTCATTTTTGGTACTTCCGCTCAGGCTCTTCTATGCTCTGAGTGTTAGTAACCCAATAGCTGGTTCATCTGATGCGCCTATCAATCAATAAATTCATTGCGCTTTGTTGTATCTGTGTGTCGATTCGTCCATTGCTGACGAGACCTATTCGGTCATGCTGTATGAACCGAACAATCCGCCTTATGTCATTTTTGAAAAACGCGATACCCGTGGTGTTTTTATTGATGTCTTTGCTGGCATCGAGCAACGTACCGATCTCAAGTTTGAATTTGTATACATGCCGATTGCGCGTGCATTACATGAATTTGATGCCGGCAATATTGATATTGAGCCTGGTGTCAATCCTGACTGGCGTCGTCATATGAAAGTTCTGGGAGAATATTCGGTCGCTTACGCTGTTTCCGAAGAAGTTGTTGTCTTTTCGCCAGGAAATTTTAAAGAAGTGAATGGTCCCAGTGATTTACTTGATGAAATTGTAGGTATTGTGCGTGGCTTTTCCTATCCCGATTATGATGCTGCGTTTAGCTCAGAAATGATTATCCGCATCAATAATGTGTCACAAACTAATCTGCTACAACAGCTGTTAAAAGATCGATTTAAACAGGTATTTGTCGGACTTAATACGATTCTGTATTTTCAAAAAGAAATGCCAGAGTATCGGGACCTGCAGATTGGCAATGTTGTGGACAAACGTGATGTTATGATGCGTGTACATCCCAATCAGAAATCAATACTTCCAGCTATGAATGCCGCCTTGTTACAGATGATCAGCGAGGGAGAAATTGAGCGTATTTATGCACGATACCGGTAAATATTCAACGAAGCCCGGGTCACAAAAGATTTGTTTTAGATCCGCAGTTCTTTAGAAAAACCTGAAATGGCTTCTGTTTCGGTGTTTTATCGAGACCACTGGTTTTATATTGATGACACAGACTCCGCAAGCAAATCGACTTTTAGTCTGCTCACTCAAATCTTTGCATTGCAATCGGGGTCAATTCAACAAGCGGCACCTATTCTGACGATACCGCTGGGAAATTGAGCGCAGTATTAGTTGCTATTAAAAAAGCTTTGGGAAGTTAGTTCTTTACTATTTACTGAATAAGCAACTAGTGAAGACGCCTTTTGATCCTGGTTGTCCTGTGGCGGTAAGGAACAGGTAATAAAGCTGTTTGGCATTGACTTAGCGTGAGAAGAAACTCGCGATTTCGTTTTTAGGGTTTGCACTCCGGTACTTTGACTTCTGGTGGTTTCTCCCCAGTAAGCCGCAAAGCCGGTATTGGTATAACTGGATTTACCCATTTGGCAAATCACATCTTGTTGTTTATTGAGATCGGCAACCTTGATTTCTGCTGATACATTATCGTTTTCCAGAGCATCAGCCAGGATTGGACAGTAAATAAAACTATTGCCATTCAACTGGTCGTGGTAATCGCCTCGATTGTTGTAATTAAAAAGTGCACCAGAACGGTCCAGGCGCAGCTCTTTAGATCCCGAGAAATAACGGCAATTATTTGCCAAATAGAGCTGCTTTGGTGGTGCCTGAACATTTTTAGCCAGGCAAATTACAGCTGAAGCACTTGACGAAAATGCACTGATTGTTATGGCAGAAATGATGGGGAGTAAAGATTTCTTCATGACTATTCGATCCATTTATGGCAACTGCTCACCGTCTCTGGCGAAAAATATCGCTCCCTGCCCGGTATACTCAAATGATACAAATGACTCCCCTTCCCATGGGCGATTTACCATCAACATTTGTACTTTCTCTTCCACGCTTTCACCTTCTTCAACATAGACTTCCAGTTTGCAAAGACTGGTACCACACTGACTTTCCTGTAGATGTACGCCACTGAGTTGTTTGGTATCGCGAATAACTTTTAATACACGTTTTTCAACGGTATCTGTCCATTCGGTATCCGTTCCTTCATCAAAAAGTTTGTCTTCATAACTTCTGATTTGTTGTTGAATACCCGTTACTCTGGTTTGCTCATATTGTTCGTTGTACATATCAGAAGCCGACAAGGAAGCTCTGTTGTCCGCCACAAACTCCACTGGAGCGGCGTTGAGTACGTTAATTTCTCTGTGGGATGCGAGTTCTACCGTTGCTGGTGTCGCTATGGCATTAAGCTTGTTTTCAATCAGGTTGAGTCTGTTGTCATACTCTTCCTGACGCTGTAAAAGCAACGAAAGCTGGCGATTGAGTGTTTGTAGTTCGCGATTCTCACTGTCTGAGAAGTCATTAGACTGGTTGTGAATCGCATTACTTTCCAGGCGCGCTATTTGACGTTGCAAACGGTTTTCTATTTGAGCGAGTTCCCGAATTAAACTGTCGTTGCTGTTCTGGCTTAAAGGGGCTTGTGCAGACTCATTGATTAACGCAGTTGGTTTTAGCAACAAATAACCTACTATGGCGATAAGCGATGCGCTCACCATTAATAGTAGTTTTTGTGTGCTTCCTACGTTATTCATATCTTCATCGACTCCCTGATTGCCACGCAACGATTAACGGTACAGCTCAGTAACCTGGTAAGAAACAAGAGATACATTACCTGGCGCAGTAGCAGCCGGTAATGAACAACTTAAATTCGCTTTCACATAATTGGAATTGTTTTTGTTTAGCTCAGACAGTGAGGTTGTTATGGCTTGTAAGCCGGCGCCTTTTTCACTGCTGACTGCATTGCCCCAGCGTGAAGTGTAGCTGGCCCCAAAGTGACTGCCGGACACCTGGCAAGAGACACCATCTCCAGAGTTTTCGCCATCAATGACAACGACTTTCACTTGCAGACCGGATAGTGATGCATTTTGCTCCACCAATACCGGGCAAAATAGCGTAATCGCAGACTCATTACTGAGATTGGACAAATTACCAGAAGTATTAACCTGGACACTATTTGCAGGTCCGGTTGACTGATAACACAAGGACGCAGGATAGGTTTTTACAAGACTGGCAGCTTGTGCTCCTAAAGACACAGAAAATAAGAAAAAAGGCAGCAGTGTGAGACGACTCATCGGTAACCCCTTACACGAAGTTTGTAAATGTTATGTAAATCCCTGACCCTTTTGTTATCTTATATTCTGTGTGGAAAAGCAACCTCTTTTATAGTTAATAGAATGACTTAGAGGTATTTTGGGCATGGCAAATCAGGAGCAATCCCGCGCAAAATGCGGGATGTACGAAGGCTTTAGTAGTTTGAAAAATATTTTGAATTTTTTACTGATTTTGTAAATTTACGTAAGTACATCCTGAAGTTTGTCTTTATACCTTCGCGACAACATAAGCTGTTCGCCAGAAGTTAAAACTACCGTGTAATCTCCCTGGTAATTCGGTTGCAGCTCTGCAACTGAAGATAATCTGACAATGGTAGAACGGTGTATTCGCCTGAAATCTTTGGGGTTGAGCACAGCTTCCAGGTTACTCAGGGTTTCGCGATATAGAATGCTTGCTGAATTATATAAGTGCAATTCCGCGTAATTCCCTGCACCAGCGATATACTTCACGTTGTTAACGTCTACAAAACGAACCCGTTTGGGCTCTCTGATAACTATGCGATCTTTATAGTTATTCGAATCTTGTTGTAAATCTTTATTCAGTGCCTTGACTGCGCGTTGATCCAGAAACAGCTGATCATCCATTTGCCTTTTGGCTTTGTTTAGCGCTTCGTATAATCGGGCATTTTTAAAAGGTTTAAGTAAGTAATCAATGGCGTTTAATTCAAACGCTTTTACCGCATATTCATCATAAGCTGTAGAGAAAATAACGACCGTTTCAGGCGGTAGTTCGGCTGCTACATCAATACCCGTGATGCCTGGCATTTGAATGTCCAAAAATAATATGTTGGGCCTTTCTTGCCAGGCAATATCCAAGGCCTCTTGCCCGTCTTTAGCCTGAAAAACCTGATAGTCATCGGTGTCTTTTTCTAATAAGGCAACAATACTTTCGCGCGCTAATGGCTCGTCGTCAGCCACCAATATTTTAAGCATTTCCATCTCCTGCAGGAACACACAGTCTGGTCAGGAAGTACCTGTCCGGCAATTCCTGTAACTCCAGACTGAAGTTACTTCCATAAATCTTTTCTAACCTGGTTTTGTTGTTTCCGATACCGATACCAAAACCGCTTTCAGAGGAACTGACGGGTACCCGATTAAGCAGTTCAAAGTGCAGCATGTTATTCAGCACAAATAATTTGAGCTTTATCAGGTTACCTTCCTTATCAAGCTGCGCTCCGTGATGCACCGCATTTTCAACCAGAGGTTGCATCACCATAAAGGGCACCAGAATGGATAACGCGTTGTCCTCAGCTGATATTTCAATTTCTAGTTTGTCGTTAAAACGCAGTTTCTGCAGAGCCAGGTACAGTTCAATAAATTCAAGCTCACTTTTTACAGTTACCATTTCCTGGTCTCTGTTTTCAAGTATTGTTCGTAACATGCTACTCAAATCGCTCAGCGCATCAGTGGCTTCGTCACTGCGCCCTACCCGAACTAAACCACTGATGCCGTTGAGTACGTTAAACAAAAAGTGAGGATTGAGCTGAGATTTAAGTGCCTGGAGTTCAGCACTCACCAGTTCCACTTTCAGTTTTTCAGCTTGTATTTCTTTGCTTCTCAAGCGCTGTGAGTAATCAAGTGCATAACCTAATGTAAATAAGGCCAGGATCATGATGCTGTCGGCATGCCAGGGAGTGTTGCGATAAAAATAAGCCAGCATGCTTAGTAAGTCTGCTTGCTGCCAACTTTGCCCCAACCCGTAATACAACAATGACATGGAAAGTAACTGAACAAGAATGGTCGCTGCCAATATATAAATGGAGTTGAAGATAATAAAAGTTAACCAGCCTATATCCTTAAGGCGGGTTAAAGGTGCGAATGCCACAATAAAGGGCGCAATTAGCATGGCAGGCAAATACCAAAAAAAGATTAAACTCGCAGCACTAAATACACTGTCCAAGTTTTCTATGAATATGTGCTCAGCATGAAATTTCAGATTAAAACTGAACAATGCCTGGATAAGTAATACCAGCGTACTACCTAACCAGATCCGCCAATTTTTAAGTCTTGCTATTGCGTCTTTCAAGTGTCTTATCTACCACTACTGGCTTTTAACTTTGGATTGAGAACGACTTTTCATTAAAGAGTTCATTTATTTTTTAGGTGTTTGCTAGAGAATTATGTACAAGGAACTCAATTTGAGCAATTTCCATGGGGTGAATCGCCTTTTTAAACAGCTAAAACACATCAAAATAGGGTGGTAACTCATTAATCTTGTAGTAAATATTGCCATGATGACAGCATAAAATACGCCTTTTATCCTGAATATCCATGTACTCGTCACAAATCACAGATATTAATTATCTTATTTTGCATCCTTATTGCAAAACAGCACCCTCCATTCACCCCAAAAACCTACCCACTCACTGGTTTTTTACTGCACTTCACACCAACTGAAAGTTATTCACCCCAGAATTAAAGCTGCTCGTCACACGCTTTACATCGGTTGCGGATTGCCGCTGGTGCTTAGTGTAAGCAAATCTTAATTTTAGCTGGCACAAACGCGGAGATAACTGCGGTTATCCCTTATAAAAATATAAATATCTCAGGGAGATTCAATATGAAGAATCATTCTAAACTGGCAAAATCAATCCGACTCGCGCTGACATTAGGTGCGATGACGGCGACTTTGCAAGTTGCAAACGTGGCAGCACAGGAAGCGGATGAAAGCGAAGCGACAGGCGTTGAAAAAATTGCCGTCACAGGTTCGCGTATTCGTTCAGCAAACCTCAACTCAGTATCACCTCTGCAAAGCTTCGATGCTGGTGACATCGATGCCTCTGGTATCGCAAACATCCAGGAGTTGTTGTTAGATAATCCTACTTTTGGTACTCCTGCGATCAGTCGTACCAACTCTAACTTTTCGACAGCTAGTGCTGGTGTTGCTACGGTTGACCTAAGAAACCTGGGTACAGCACGTACACTGGTATTGGTTAATGGTCGTCGTTTCGTTTCTGGTCAACCGGGTGAAATGGCGGTGGATTTAAACACCATCCCGGCTCAGTTTATAGAGCGGGTTGAGATTCTTACTGGTGGCGCCTCTTCAGTATACGGTTCTGATGCGGTAGCGGGTGTAGTTAACCTGATCCTTAAAGATGATTTTGAAGGTGTTGAATTTGAGGGGCAATTTGGTCAAAGCTCTGAAGGAGACGATACCGAAAGACAATTTAGTCTTACAACAGGCGCAACAACAGATAACGGCAAAGGAAATCTGATGTTTCACCTGGGTTATACCAATCAAGGTGCGGTATTTTCCAGAGATAGAGAACGCTCAGCAGTTGATCAGTTTTCTACTTTCCGATTTACAGGTGATCCGGCGGATGCGTTTACTCCTACTCGCCCGTTCTTTTCGTCATTCCCACCACAAGGCCGCTTTTCAGCTGGCGGTGTAACTTATACTTTTGATAGTAACAACAACTTACAAGAGGGTTTTAGTACCAACGGTGACGGAACTATTGGTCCTGATGGTTTTAACCGCAGTAACTATCGTACAATCGCCATCCCTACTGAACGTTACCTGTTTGCAGCAAAAGGTAGCTATGAGCTGTCAGATGCCCATTCAGTGTTCTTTGAGGGTAACTATGCGGCCTCTCAAACGGTTACTGAACTTGAGCCTTTCCCGTTTTCATCAGACGATATTTATGCTGATGGAACCGTTCCATTAGAATTTGACGTGAATGGCACCATCCTTACCAATCCGTACGTGCCCGACGAAATCCTGAACGCAGCGGCAGATCTTGATGGAGATGGTTTAAGAGAGCTGGATAATTTTGTTAAGCGCTTATTGGATATAAACAATCGCGGTAATACTGCAGATAGAGACACCTTTAGATTTACGGTTGGCTTTGAAGGCGAGCTATACAACGACTGGTTCTATGATCTGTATTATGTATATGGTCAAACCAAAGAGTCTCAGGTTTCCAATGGTCTGGTAAACGTACAAAACTTCCGTTACGCGCTGGAGTCGGTAACAGATACGCTGGATCTGGATGGTGATGGCAATACTGAAGAAGCGGTCTGTATTGACGAAACCGCACGCGGATTTGGCTGTGTACCTATCGATATTTATGGTTTTAACTCCATATCGCCTGAGGCAGCTGCATACGTTAGTGCTCCCGCACTATTGTCTTCATTTATTTCACAAGAAATTATTGGCGGTAATATCAGTGGTGATGCATTCGAGTTGCCAGCAGGCCCTCTGGGTGTTGCCGTGGGTTTTGAATATCGTGAAGAAACCAGCCGCGATGAGTTTGATGCGCTGCAACAATCCGGACTTAACGGTGGTAATGCGATCCCTGCTACCAAAGGTGCATTCGATGTTACAGAGTTCTACATCGAAACTAACATACCCATCATCGAAAATTTGAATGCTAGAGCTGCTTATCGTGCGTCTGATTATTCAACCGTGGGTAGCACTTCCAGCTGGAATGTTGGTTTGGACTGGCAAGTTACAGATTGGTTGCGTTTCCGTGCAATTGAAGCAGAGTCGGTCAGAGCGCCAAACATTAACGAGCTATTTTCACCGCCAAGTCAAACCTTCCCGCCAGGTCTGAACGATCCATGTAACGGCGTTACTGCCTCCGATACAGGAACAGTAGCCGAGCGCTGTAAAGCTGATGCAGGCGTCGCTGCTAACATTGCAGCCAATGGTGCATTTACCTTAAATCAATCAGATATCCAGGGTATCAGTGGCTTTAACCGCGGTAATGAGAACCTTACTGAAGAAACCGGTAAATCAACCACTATTGGTCTGGTATTTACACCTCAGGGCATGTTGGAAGATTTCGGTCTGACAATAGATTATTTCGATATCGAAATCGAAAACGCAATTGTACCTACACCACGTCAATTTATTCTTGACCAATGTTACGGTGGCGACACTAGCTTCTGTCAGTTCATTACACGTCGTGCAGCTCCTGTAGGTTCAAATAGCGCAGGCTCACTAGAATTTATTGATAGTGCTGACTCGAACAGTGGCGGTGAAATCAACGAAGGTGTTGATTTAACTGTGACCTACTCAGGCGATGTTGGTCCTGGTAGATTAAATTCACGTTTGTCCTATACCTACGTGATGGAAGGCAGCGTGTTCCCATTACCGGGAGCACCTGAAGATCCGTATGTGGGTGAAATTGGTGCCTCAAAACATCGAGCTAACCTGAATGTGGCATATGATTGGGATGAGTGGTCTGTCACCGTGGGCGCTACCTACATTGGTTCCGCTGCACTGGATGATCAGTTTCTTGCTGGGTTTGATTTAGCACCAGACGCGATTGAAGTTGGTTCTGAAATCTATGTAGATACCCAGGTTACTTATCAATTAACAGAAACTGTTGAACTGTTTGCTGGTGTGGATAACTTGTTCGACCCCGAGCCGCCAGCGATTCTCAGTGGTTTACCAAGCAGTGATACAGGTACTGAAACTGATGCCGGTACCTATGACCCAATTGGTCGCCGTTGGTACGTGGGTGCAAGAGCCCGCTTCTAATCAGACCTAAGTTTTTCAAACAAAGGAAGGTTTGAATTAACAGCACTTTACGAAAGTAATTGCTGTAAACCCCCTGACAGAGTCCAGGATGGACTCACCCTCAGGAACCCTAAACCTTGTGTGAAAATTGGTATTTATAGCCCCAAAACTTTTTGGGGCTTTTTTACCTTCAGAGGCAGTGAATTAAAAAGGGGAAAAGAGGAAGTTAAAACTTTTCCGGAATCCAGTTTAATTTAAGAATTGGCATGCGCTTGATTTTGCGGTGTTTGAGTTTAGGTAATTGCACCGGATGAAATGACACTTCCTGATAGTCAATTTGTGACAGTATATGGGCAATACAGTTTAATCTGGCTGACTTCTTACTATTGGCATTCACTACAAACCAAGGAGATACTTTAGTATCTGTGTGTTTAAACATCTTATCTTTTGCGGTTGAATATTGGTGCCAACGATTTCGCGCTTCCAGGTCCATATCTGAAAACTTCCAGCGCTTAAGCGGATTATTGAGCCTTTCCTGAAACCGTTTCTCCTGTACTTCGTCGGACACCGAAAACCAGTATTTCAATAAAATGATACCGGAATCAATCAGCATCTTTTCAAATACCGGGCAGCTTTCTAAAAAGTACTGGTACTCTTCGTCACTGCAAAAGCCCATAACTTTTTCTACGCCGGCACGGTTGTACCAGCTTCTGTCAAACAATACGATTTCACCGGCTGCCGGGAATTGAGCCACATAGCGCTGAAAATACCATTGCCCTTTTTCTCGGTCTGAGGGTTTGCCCAATGCCGCTATCTTCACAACTCTGGGATTGAGCTTGTCGGTAATAGCTTTGATAACACCGCCCTTGCCTGCGGCGTCCCTGCCCTCAAAAACAACAATGACTTTGAGGTTTCGCTCTACCACCCAGTGTTGTAGATGAACTAGTTCAATTTGTAACTTTTCGAGCGTTTTTTGATAACTTTCACTGTTCATTTTTTGTATATAAATCGATTACTTACGGGCTTATTCAAACAAGTATAGACCTTGTAAAAGGCAATGCTGATTAAACTGAGAAATTCCTGATTATTCCCTAACGTTTTAGCATTTTGTGATCTACCATTGGAGGATGAATAACAAGGGAGTTTTCCATGAAACTGGCAATATTATCTCGCTCTCCGAATATCTATAGTACTCGCAGATTAAAAGAAGCTGCTAAAAATCGCGGTTTTGATGTCAAGGTGTTAGATACCTTAAAGTTCGCCATTGATTTAAAGCGCGGCGCCCCGGACCTGTATTACAAACAAAAAGAAATCACCGATTATGATGCGGTACTTCCTCGAATCGGTGCCTCGATAACCTACTACGGTACTGCGGTAGTGCGCCAGTTTCAGGAAATGGATGTTTTCTGTGCCAATACCGCTCACGGTATTATCAACTCCCGAGACAAGCTGCGCAGTTTACAGGTATTGGCCAGACATCATATTGGTATTCCGGAAACCACTTTTGTAAGAGATAAAAAAGATGTTTTACCGGCCATTGAACGGGTCGGTGGTGCGCCAGTTATCATTAAACTGATTGAAGGAACCCAAGGTATTGGGGTGTTGTTGGCAGATACCGTTAAACAAGCCGAAGCCATTATTGAACTACTGCAAAGTCAGAAACAAAACGTTTTGATCCAGAAGTTTGTGGCAGAAAGCCGGGGTAAAGATATCAGAGCACTTGTGGTGGGCGATCGCGTCGTAGCGGCTATGCGTCGAGTAGCGCAAGGACAAGAGTTTCGCAGTAATGTGCACAGAGGTGGTCGCGCTGAACAGGTGGAGCTGTCACCAGAATACGAACAGGCGGCAATTCGCTCCGCACAGATTCTGGGTCTCAGAGTGGCTGGTGTCGATATGCTGGAAAGCGCATCAGGTCCCCAGATTATGGAAGTCAATTCCTCTCCGGGCCTGGAAGGTATTGAAACCTGCACGCAACTGGATATCGCCGGTGCCATTATTGATTATATTGCAGCTCAGGTAGATTTTCCTGAAATCGATATCCGCCAGCGACTAACAGTAAGTAAAGGCTATGGGGTCAGTGAAATCTATGTTCCGGAAGGTTCCAACTATGTCGGCAAAAAACTGTCGGAAATTGGACTTTCAGAAAAAGATCTTAACGTACTGACTCTGTACCGCGGACATAAAGTTATCCCCAACCCTCGCTCCGATCGCGTGCTGGAAAAAGAAGATAAACTGCTGTGTTTTGGCAAGATGGAATCAATGCGTGGTATGGTACCAGTTAAAGCGCAGCGTAAACGTCAACCTAAGATTCAGGATTTGCCCGATACTGAAGTTACTAATACCAATCAGTAATAATATGTGATCTACTCAGTGGGAATTGAAACGCATTTATTCGCTACATCCCTGTAGCTCACCTGCTTCGCAGGCCAGCTAAAGCTGTTGTATGCTGTTCCAACAGCATTTGGTAGGCAAGGCAGATGTTTGCGGGTCTAGTGGGTCTAAATCAAAAACATCTAACACAGCATAAATGCGTTTCAAACCCATCTTCGACGTTGCTCATAGCCATGATCTCTTTGTTGCCAACAAGGATGTTGGTAAGGGGCGAGAGCAGGATGCGATAAGCTTTGCGCGAGACTCGAAAGACCACCAGTATTCCTTCACTCGCGCGTCGCGACCTCATGGCTATGAGACTAACGCTGAGCGAGCACAAATTATAACTGATTGGTATAAACCTCGCCAACAGAAGACAACAGCAAGTCGAAGTCGTAACCCAATCCAACCGGGATTATGGTGTAATCCCGGTCATTTCCTCTTGTATTTTGCTTCGGTTATGACAAATAATTATTTATGCCATGACATGACCTGGTGCTTTGTTCTAAACTAGGCGGAAAATTCAGCCGCTTGCTCCCCTACTAAGCGCAAATAATCCAATTTAACACTCAAGCTATCTCTCAGTGATTAAGGAGACTTTTTAAATGCATAAACTCGTACTTATCAGACATGGTGAAAGCACCTGGAACAAAGAAAACCGCTTCACCGGCTGGCACGATGTTGATCTAACCGACACAGGTGTTGCTCAGGCAAAAATGGCGGGTAACCTGTTAAAAGAAAATGGATTCAGTTTTGATCTGGCATTTACCTCGGTGTTAACCCGAGCCATGCGCACTTTGTGGATAGCTTTGGATGAAATGAATGAGTTGTATACGCCAGTGATCCGCCACTGGCGTCTGAACGAAAGACACTACGGCGCGTTAACTGGTCTGAATAAAGCTGAGACAGCCGAAAAACACGGTGAGGATCAGGTTAAAATCTGGCGTCGTAGCTTTGATATCCCACCGCCGGCGGTTGAGGAGTCTGACGAGCGCTTCCCGGCACACGATAAGCGTTATGCGGGCATTGATCCACGTATCCTGCCAAAAGCTGAAAGCCTTGCGTTAACCATCGAGCGTGTACTGCCTTACTGGCACGATACAATTGTTCCTGAAATTCGTGGTGGTAAAAAGGTCATTATCGCGGCCCATGGCAACAGCTTGCGCGCGCTGGTTAAGTATCTGGATGACATGACAGATGAAGCGGTATTAGAACTGAATATCCCAACGGGTGTACCACTGGTTTATGAACTGGATGAGAACCTGAAGCCTATCAGCAAGCAGTACCTAGGTGACCCGGAAGAAATTAAGAAAATGATGGATGCCGTTGCTAATCAAGGCAAATCTAAATAACTTGATGGATTTCCACTGAATAATAAAAAAGCCGCATTTTGCGGCTTTTTTAATTTGGGCGAGTTGCCTAAGAATACAAAGCTGAAATTAATCGCCTATTTTGGCCCATGTATCTCTTAAAGCCACTGTGCGATTAAATACCAGCTTGCCTGCCTCAGACTCTTTATCAAGACAGAAGTAACCGGTTCTTTCAAACTGTACCGCTTCACCAATGGCTTTGCCAGCCAGACCAGATTCCACCACACCGTTTAACTTAACCAGTGAATCTGGATTATAGGCCTCGGCAAGTTCCATAGAACCTGGATTCGGCTCTTTAAACAAGCGATCATACAGGCGAATTTCGGCCTTTTCGTGGCGGGCCGCTGAAACCCAGTGGATTACGCCCTTAACCTTACGTCCGTCAGCAGGATCTTTGCCCAGGGTATCGGCGTCATAAGTACAATATATCGTTTGAATATTGCCAGCTTCGTCTTTTTCGACACGCTCCGCTTTAATAACGTAGGCATTACGCAAACGAACTTCTTTGCCCAATACCAGACGCTTGTACTTTTTGTTGGCTTCTTCTCGGAAGTCATCACGTTCAATGAAGATCTCCTTATCGAAAGCCAGCTCTCTTGTGCCCAATTCCGGCTTATTAGGATGGTTAGCCGCGGTCAGGGTTTCACCATCTGCTTTATCATAGTTCTCTATCACAATCTTGATAGGATCCAGAACAGCCATTGCACGAGGCGCATTTTCGTTAAGTTCGTCCCTAATACAGGCTTCCAGCATGGACATTTCAATCAAATTATCCATTTTGGTAACACCAATACGAGCACAGAACTCGCGAATCGAAGCCGGTGTATAACCACGACGACGCAATCCGGCTATGGTGGGCATACGGGGATCATCCCAACCGTCCACAAAGCCTTCAGTAACCAACTGAATCAATTTGCGCTTACTCAGCACCGTGTATTCCAGGTTCAGGCGAGAAAACTCATACTGTCTGGGCTGAGTTTCGATACTGATATTATCAATTACCCAGTCATATAAACGGCGGTTATCCTGAAATTCCAGTGTACAAAGCGAGTGAGAGATACCTTCAAGCGCATCAGAAATACAGTGAGTGAAGTCGTACATCGGATAAACGCACCACTTCTCACCTGTCTGATGATGATGGGCGAATTTAATACGGTAAATGACCGGATCACGCATACACATGAAGGGCGACGCCATGTCTATCTTGGCGCGCAAACAACAATGCCCTTCGGCATATTCACCCCTAGTCATTTTTTCGAACTCTTGCAGGTTCGTCGCAACGTCAGTATCGCGGTAAGGGCTGTGTTGTCCGGGTGCTTTCAGGGTACCACGCATCTCGCGAATTTCTTCCTGTGAGCTGAAATCAACAAATGCCAATCCCTTTTCAATGAGTTCAACGGCGAAACCGTGCAAACTATCGAAGTAATCTGAAGAATAGCGGATCTCACCATCCCAGTGATAGCCCAACCAGCTGACATCTTCTTTGATGGCATTGACATAGTCGATGCTCTCTTTTTCAGGGTTGGTATCGTCGAATCGTAAGTTACAAGTGCCCTGGTAATCTTCGGCGATGCCGAAATTCAGGCAAATCGACTTAGCATGGCCGATATGCAAAAAACCGTTTGGCTCAGGGGGAAAACGGGTGTGTACTGTGGTGTGCAAACCTGAATCAAGATCGCGATCTATGATTTGCCTGATAAAATTGGTCGGACGCTTTTCTGTCTCGGCCATCGGTCATCCTCTTACTGCGTTTACTGATCTCCATTCGGGCTATTTGGCCCTTAGTTCCAGCCTTTTACTCGCTGGTTTATGCGGAGTGATACAAAAGCCAGATGATAACTTTTTGCTTTGCTTTAAGGAAGCCTGATTGCAGCTTATCCGGTAAATATCGGTACTGTTAATTCCAGTATGTTTTTATGTAGCGCCGTTAATTCTTATTGATTGCTCACTAAACAGGCTAATATTGCATAAAATCACTGTTTTTAGCCATCTAAACGCAATAAAACTTGTGTCTATCGACCTGAGCAGACTACTATTTTCCAGTGACCATAAAGGCAACATGCTGTAATTATAACAATGAAAGAAAAAGCCACATCATTTGATATCGCCCACAGAGCTGGCGTATCACAGTCAACCGTATCCAGGGCGTTAAGGAATAGTCCCCTGGTGAGCAAAGAAACCCGGGACAAGATAAAGAGTATCGCGCGGGAACTTAATTACAAAGTTGATAAAAACGCCAGTAATTTGCGTCAGCAACAAAGTAAAACACTGGCCCTGCTGCTGTTTGAAGATCCCACTTCTGATGACTCCATGATCAACCCTTTCTTTCTTTCCATGTTAGGAAGCATCACGCGCGCAACGGCTAACGCCGGTTACGATCTGTTGGTGTCCTTTCAGCAATTCAGTGACGACTGGCATGCGGACTTTGAAGATACCCATAAAGCGGATGGCATTATTCTGCTGGGCTACGGTGACTTTTTGGAATATCAGGAAAAGCTGCAAGCACTGGAAGAACAACAAACCCATTTTGTCCGATGGGGAGCCATTAACGAGAGCCACCCCGGCATCGTTATTGGCAGTAATAATTATCAAGGTGGTAAAAGCATTACCAGGCATTTGCTGGAACTAGGCCATAGAGAGTTTGTATTTGTTGGCGGTGCGGATAATAACAGTCCCGAGTTTTTAGAGCGCTTTAATGGCTTTAATGACGCGTTGATTGAAGCCGGTATCGTCAAAGAAAATCAGCGGGCCAAACATTGGGATGCGATTTCCACCGAGCATTCTGGCTACAATGTTGGTAAAGCCCTGGTGGAGTCTGGTGCTAAAGTGGATGCGATACTTTGTGCATCCGATCTGATAGCAATTGGTGTGCTTACCGCGTTAAAAGACTCAGGTGTTTCTGTGCCGGAAGATATCGCTGTAGCGGGATTTGATAATATTCCACTTGCCCCTTTCACCAACCCACCACTGACTACAGTTAGGCAAAACACCAAGCTTGCTGGTGAATTACTGGTGGATGCCTTGGTAAATCAAATTGAAGGGAAACCTTGTCAAAGTCATTTAATTGATGCCGAAATCATCGTGCGACAAAGCTGCGGCGAAAAGTAAAACTCCCTTATTCCAGACTCTCTTTTTTCCAGCCAGTAAAAATGAAAACGGCAGCTAATTAGCTGCCGTTTTACTTTCGTGCTAAAACCTAAGCTTCGCGAACCCGCAAGGTTAACAAACCCGCTATCGCCATGCTCACACCTGCAATTAACAGAGCGTAAATAGGCTCGCCACCGAAAATTTTGGTGACCATAAAGCCCAGGATACTGGCGGCGACCAGCTGTGGCAGGGTAATAAAGAAATTAAATATGCCCATGAAAATTCCCATCTTATTTTGCGGTAAGGAATTAGCCAGTAAGGTGTACGGGATAGACAAAATTGATGCCCAGGCAAAACCAATGCCCACCATGGAATAAATCAGATAGTCCGGGTTATCGATAAACATAAAAGAGATAAAACCGATTGCTCCCAGGTTCAGGTTGATTAGATGAGTTACCCGTAAGTTAGTGGCTTTTACCAGGATAGGGATCACAACCGCTGCGATGGCAGCAAAGGCAAACTGCCCGCCAAACAACACCCCTACCCAGTTTGCGCCATCATTGTACGCTGTAGAAGCCGTATCACGGGTATTGAAGTGATGTGAGGTTACTGCGGCCGTTGTATAAATCCACATGGCAAATAGCGGAAACCAACTGAAGAACTGCACCCAGGCCAATTGCTTCATGGTGTCAGGCATATTAAACAGATCATCCATCATGGTTTTAAAGCCATTCTCGGTACTGCCTTTTTTGGTCAGATACCCGGCTATTAGTTGTAAAACGCCAAAAGATGCCACCACACCTGCCAAAATAAACAGCTGTTTATCCAATGATTCTTTAAAGATCTGAATCACAGCCGTCATGATCACCCCGGCGAACAGCCAGGCGAGACCGCCCTGCGTGTAAGCCAAAGCAGTGCGACTAACGTGCTGTTTAATTTGCACCGCGTGCTCCAGGCCGCGTTTATTCTCTTCCTCTTCTTCAGCCGCTGCAAATTCGTCCAGTTCTTCCGGGCTGTATTCCTTGGTAGACCAAATTGTCCAGCCAACAGCAAGAAAGAAGGCTACCGCGCCAAAATAAAACGAAAATTTGACTGAATCTGGTACCACTCCAGGCTCAGCGGTATTGCTGACATCTAACCAGTTGGCCAAAATCCAGGGCATAGCGGATGCAATGGTACCGCCGATACCGATAAAGAAGCTTTGCATGGAAAAGCCGGTGGCTCTTTGATGTTTTGGTAACATGTCACCAACGAAGGCGCGAAAGGGTTCCATGGAAACATTAATCGCAGCATCCATTATCCAGAGCATACCAGCAGCCATCCACAAGTATGGTGAGTTCGGCATAATCAACAGCGCTAAACTGGCAGAAATTGCACCTATAAGGAAGAAGGGGCGACGACGACCAAAACGATTCCAGGTGTTGTCACTCATGTGTCCAATAATGGGCTGGACCACCAGACCGGTGATGGGTGCTGCAATCCATAAGATGGCCAGGTTGTTGTAATCAGCACCGAGTGTTTCAAAAATCCGACTGACATTGGCATTTTGCAAAGCAAAGCCCATCTGAATCCCCAGAAATCCAAAACACATATTAAAAATCTGGAAAAAATTAAGTTCCGGCTTTGCTCTGTTCATGCCTTTCCCTTTCGTCTCATTGTTATTAAGTTATTTGATTAAAAGTAACACACCCGCCTGAATTTGCACTGCAAAATCAGACGGAGCAAACTGTGCTGGTTATTTCTGGGCTTTAAATCGGATGGCCACACCACCGCTTTGAGCCATGCGCAACGTCAATTTTTGCCCGGCTCTGATGGGCTTGCGATAGATTTCCATTTCATAAGGATTATTTAACCAATCGGCTTTTGCACCATCCTGATAGATCTGCATTTCATACAGGCGGTTCTTATCCAGAAAATCGGTGTCAATTTGCACTACCCTGGCATTTTCATCAGTAAGGCCGCCCAAATACCAATCTTCTCCATCTCTTTCCTTACGGGCAAATACCACGTAATCCCCGACTTCTCCATCTAACGCAATGCTTTGCGACCAATCGGTAGGTACATCCCGAATAAATTGGAAGGCAGGGATATTGCTTTCATAATGCCTTGGCAAATCTGCTGCCATCTGAATTGGGCTGTACAGAACAACGTATAATGCCAGCTGTTTGGCCAGAGTCGTTTGTACTCGGTTTTCAGCGTGTAACCCATAAGGAGCCAGGTTAAAAATACCGGGGGTAAAGTCCATCGGGCCAGACAGCATTCTGGTGTAAGGTAAAACTGCGGTGTGTTCTGGTGGATTTGGTGGTGAACCCCAAGCGTTGAACTCCTGCCCTCTGGCACCTTCTCTGGATATCCAGTTGGGATAAGTACGACGTAAGCCGGTATCTTTTATCGGTTCGTGAGTATTGATACTGATTTTGCGTTTTGCCGCCTCTAAAACCGAATGCAGATATTCATTGGCCATGAACTGGCCATCATGCCATTCATGGCGCACTGCGCCATTTTCGTCAATGCGTTTGATATCGCCACCATCTGCCACATAGCCAGTTTTAATCTGGCGAACGCCCATTTTTTCATAAAGGTCGTAAGCGTCTTGCATCTGATTGCGGTAGTTACTGACACTACCGGAGGTTTCGTGATGACCCACTAATCTGACACCTTTTTGCTGTGCATACTCTGCCAGTGCTGGTAAATCAAAATCTGGATAGGGCTTCGTAAAGCTAAACACATCACCGTTGTGGAACCAACTGCCATCCCAGCCTTCGTTCCAACCTTCTACCAATACACCGTCAAAACCGTATTGCGCCGCAAAGTCGATATAACGCTTGGTTTCTGTTGTGGTGGCGCCGTGTTTGTCGCCAGATCCCCAGGTTTTTTCATTAACGTGCATTGCCCACCAAATACCAACGTATTTGCCAGGTTCAACCCAGGAAACATCACCCAGTTTATTAGGCTCGTTTAAGTTTAAAATCAGATCTGAATTTAACAAGCCTGTGGCATCGTCAGCCACCTGAATTGTGCGCCATGAGGATTTAAACGGTGCATTAGTTTTTACTCGTACGCCATCATACCAGGGAGTTAAATCAGTCTTTAGCGTTGTTCCACGTCTTCGATCCAGGGTAAAGGCCGCATAATCTATCAGGGCTGCCTCGTGGATGGCTACGTGAGTGCCACCCGGGGTTTTAACGGTAAAGGGCGTATGGACACGGTCAATTTCACTAAGCTGCGTAGTTTCGTAAATATATTCGTAGCGATTCCAGCCTCTTGCCGGGATCCACCATGCCGTGGAATCTGATGCGAATGCAAACTCGGTCTCTTCATCAACGATTTCTACCTGCGATATATTCTTGTGTTCTGATACTTCGTAGCGAAAACCGACACCGTCATCAAATACCCGAAAGCGCACGATAAATTCATAGCCCTCATTATTTTCAAACTCAATCGCCAACTCATTGTAGTGGCTGGTGATATATTGCTTTTCGCCCCAGGGCTGCTCCCAGGTATCGTTAATTGTAGTTGTTGTGGAGTTGGCAATTTTAAAATCGGGACCAAATTCTGGTAGCTTTTTAAAGTTAAGACCAAGTCTGGATGCATCGAGGATGGTTTCTTTGCCAAACCTGACACTGTATTGAGGCATGTCATTGTCATCAGAAATAGTGACTGCCAGACGCTTATCCGGAGAGCTAACCGTTAATGTTTCGGCCGTCGCGTTGGACGAAATACCAACTAAGGCGAACGACAACGGCAGTGCATACAAACGAGTCAATCTGGTGCTAATCATATCTGATCCTGTTTTAGGTTCCGGTGGCGGGAACAATGAATTAACCTAAATTTAACAGGATTCTAAACAGCAATTCAGGCTTTAACCACTTACATACGTATGCAGACGTTGCATATTATTCCTTGTAAGCTGCAAATTGCCCTAATCCTGTTGCGGGCACACAGAAAATCACTAGAATGAAAATTAATCATGCAGAATCAATATGTTGTTTTAATTAATGCGGTTTAATTTGGCTAAGGCTTTTTTGCTGACAAGTTGGCGTCGCTACAAACAGGCGATTATGGCGCTGTGGTTGTTGCTGCTCCCTATGTGGTGTTTAGCCAAAGCTGAAGTGATCAGCATAGCCTCAAGTCTGGATGATTATGACATCAGCATTTTTCTGGATGAGTTTAAACGTAAAACCGGTATCGACTACGAGTTTGTCGCTTTAGATACCGCCGATCTAAAAATGGAACTCATCATTCGGGCCGACACGCAGACTCTGCCTGATGCCGTACTAGTGCCCGGCGACCTGCTGGGTCTGGAAATGGTTAATTTCAGTGAAATTTCGCCCAACTGGTTAAATGCAAATTTGCCACAAAAGGCCTTGCACCACGCCCGGGTGAAAGAGCGTTTGCTGGGGATTCCGATTATTGCCGGCAATCACCTGATGCTTTATTACAATAAGCGTTTGATTAAACAACCTGCTAATAGTTGGAAAAGTTTAAAAGCCCAACAATCAGTACTACCAAATGGCATCGACTTGATTGCCTGGAGCTACAACGAGATGTTTTGGTTAATTCCCTTTCTGGGGGCTTTTGAAGCTTTTCCTTACGAAGATGGCAAAGTTAACCTTAATGCCAGTGGAACCGCCAATGCCTTAAATTATTATCAAAACCTGGCTACTTCGGGCGTGGTTTCTACACAGTGTCACTACCAATGCAGTTTTGATAAATTTGTCTCGGGTGAAGTGGCTTATATGATCAACGGCAGTTGGGCATTAAATGGTTTTTCCAAAGCGCTTGGTGACGACCTGGGGATCACACAATTACCAACAATCCAAGGCAAAGTGATGAAACCCTACTCATCGGTATTTGCGCTGGCCTTTCCCGGTAACTCAGCATCTTCAGAAAAGCGTGCCGCCCTTAAGCAATTGGCCTTGTTTCTGCAATCCGAGCAAATCCAACGTCGTTTTTGGGATGAGTATCAGTTTTTACCTGCGAACAGCAACATTCAGCAAACCATCAAGGCACAAAACAACAACAATATCAGCAATTTAATTCAGCAACTGGATAATGCCGAACCCTTGCCCACAGACCCAGAAATGTCAATTATCTGGGAAGCGCTGGTAATGGGCTTTAACAGGCATCAGGGCGGCGCATTGGATGCCAACCAGGCTTCTGAATATATGCAATACATTGCAGAAAAGACCCGGCGGGAACTGTATTGAGCACTCAAAAACCCTCCATTCACAAAATGTTGTTGATTTCGGTAACCATGATCATTGCGGTGCCGCTGTTGATTTCTTATGGCTACTTCTTACGAGACTCCTATCAGGCTGGTATGGAAAAAGCTCAGTTCTCCGTACAAAAGGAATTGGACCGTGAAGCCTATGAGTTGCGTAGTGCCCTGTTTCAACTGCAATATCAGGTGGCATCCTTTTCCCGCAATAAAGCCATTGGTGAGCTGGCTGTTAACATCCTGTTCGCTCAATTTGCGCAAAAACAAATGCAGCGACTGGTGGAAGATAATCCCTATGTAAAATCCGCGTTTATTTCTGACGGCTCTGTTTTCATCATAGAAGGCTACCCAAACAGTACCTACAAAATCGATGCCTCCGGGATTTCCGCAATTACGCAAAGCATCATGGACAAAGGCCAAGAGCTGGAATTGCCTTTGTTGTTAACAATTAACGATGAATTATTGTCAGACAATAACGCAGAACAATCCTCGCCAAGGTTGTTCTTTGTCATGCCACTGAGAAAAGAAACTGGCTCTATCGTTAATCCCTATCGGGTAACCTCGGCGTTTTTTGTCGAAATCGATCTGAAAACCGCTGCCGATTTATTTGAATCTCCTGCCACCCAATCCATTTTGTATTTTGGCTCGACGGTAGTCTTAAAGCACGGTGAACTGCCAGAAGGCAAATTAGTGGGTGCCGAACAAACCATCTTTGGCAGCAATCTGGATTTTAATCAAAACAATGAACTGACTTTAAAAATATCCCTGTCTCAGCAGTCCTTTTTACAACGCTTTCAGGAGAACCTGTTTTACACCTTATTGTTTACCATCCTGGTGATTGTTATTTCAGTCACCCTGGTAATGCGCCTCTCCAACAGGGTGAAGTATCCGCTGCTTGAACTTACCCGAACCGCCAATAAGTTTGACAGAGGTGATTACCAACCACATTTAAAAGACCAGGAGTTTGTGGAGTTTGAACAGGCCATTAATGCCATGAACAGTATGGCTGCCACAATAAGTCGACAAATCAGCAGCCTCAAAGAAGCCAAACTCACTGCAGAGAAATCAGAACAAATAAAAACCCAGTTTTTAGCCAATATGAGCCATGAAATTCGAACCCCTATGAATGGCGTATTGGGTCTGTTAGATGTTCTCAACAGTAAAGTTTCCACTCCGGAGCACAAGCAATTGGTGCAGCGCATTACCGAGTCAGCTAAAACCCTGCTCACCATAGTGAACGACATTCTGGATTTATCTAAGCTGGAAGCGGGCAAACTGCAGATAGAACAAATTCATTTCAACGTTAAGCAATTGCTGCTCAATGTGATCAGAACCTTTAATCACACTGCCAAAAGTAAAGATATTAAGTTGCAGGTTAACAGTAAAGGGATATCCCAAGACTGGTGGCAAGGCGACCCTACCCGTATAACCCAAATTTTGAATAATCTGGTGTCTAATGCGCTGAAATTCACCGAACAAGGCAGCGTTACCATCGCAGTCTCAGAACTGACCCAAAAGGATACCTTGTTTTTGAAATTCACCATAAAGGATACCGGCATTGGCTTAACCGAAGAGCAGCGACTGCGGCTGTTTAATAAGTTTGAACAGGCGGATAATTCCACCACTCGTAAATACGGTGGCACCGGACTGGGATTGTCCATTTGTAAGTCCCTGGTAGAGATGATGCACGGCGAAGTTACGGTGCAAAGCACACCAGGCGAAGGTAGTGAATTTGCCTTTACCGTTCAAACGGAAAAAGGCGAAGCTCAACTTTCAGAGTCAGAAGCAGCCAAAGCGCCAGATTTAAAAGATTTCAGAGTGTTGGTGGCTGAAGACAACCCTGTCAATACCGAGATTTTGCGTTATCTGCTATCCCATACAGGCGTCACCGCAACATTTGTCGACAATGGGGAAAAGGCCGTTATCGCCGCTAAGCACTTAGCACCAGATGCCATTTTGATGGACGTACAAATGCCAGTAATGAGCGGACACGACGCAGTAATTGCCATCAGACAAGCAGGTCTGACCATGCCTATCATAATGCAAACAGCTAATGTGATGAGGGAAGAAGTAAATTCTTACCTTAAAGCTGGCGCACAGGCCCATATCGGTAAACCCATTGATAAAGCCAACCTGTACAAAGCTTTATCGCAAATATTGCGCCCAGAAAACCCTCACTCAAAGTCCGCTGTTAACGATTAAAGGACGCTATTGTTGTTCCAGATCTTCTACATAGCGTTTCGGAGTTTTATTAAATTCAGCCTTAAAACAGTTAGAGAAATACGAGGGCGAATTAAATCCAACGTCATAAGCGACTTCTGTAATTTGTCGACCAGAAAGCAACAACTCCCGGCTTTTTTGTAAACGATATTTGCGTAGGTATTCAGCGAAATTGTAATCCACCAATGCTGCTAGCTTTCGGTTCAGTTGCCTTACACTCATGGCTAGTTCACTGGCAGCCTCTGGTCTGGAGAAGTGTTCATTCTGGTAGTGCTTTTCAATAACGGCTTCAAAGCGATTAAAAAATTCCAGGTCCCGTTTACTCTGAAAACTAATGGCTTGTTGGTTTTTTGTGGCCAATTTATTGTGTAATTCAGAGGTGTGCTTTTTGCGGAGGATATCGCGAATGGTCAGTAGTCTGTTGATGCGTAACTTCAACTCTTTTAGTTTGAAGGGTTTAGTTAAATAATCGTCTACCTGCTCTTCCCATCCTTTCATACGGCTCAAATCGTCCCCTTTTGCCGTTAACAAAATGATAGGGATGTGCGATGTGGCCTGCTCAGAACGGATGGCATTGGCCAACTCATAACCATCCATTTTGGGCATCAGAATATCTGACAATATCAAGTCAGGTATATTCTCCTGCGCCTTTTTAAGCCCCTGCTCGCCATTTTCAGCTAACTCCAGTTCGAACTCACTGGCAAGGGACTCAGAAATAAAACTGCGCAAATCGGGGTTATCTTCCACAATTAAAATTTTAAACTTCTCGTTGTTGTCTTCATCAGTATCAGGCAATGTTTCTGTCGGCGTTTGCAGTTCAATGTTGTGCATTGAAATTGAGTTAAGTTCAGAATCCAGAATCTGCACTTTAGAAACCTGAGTAATCTCTTCATCCTGGGCAACATTGTCTGGAAAATTAACAAAAAACGAGGTTCCCTCGCCCGGTTTAGACTCAACAGAAATTGAACCATCATTACTCTGAACTATTTGTTTGACTAACGCTAACCCGATACCACTTCCGGGGAGTTTTTCATCAGCATCAAACCGGGTGAATCGTTCAAACAATAGCTCCTGATTTTCTTCACTAATTCCTTTGCCATTGTCGCTGACTTTCAGCGTAATTATTGAATCAGACTGATATCCGTCAATAGTTATTACTGTACCGTTACCGCTATACTTAATGGCATTGGATATGAGGTTGGACAACACCATTTCCAGCGTATCCTCTATCAATTTAATACGGACCGAAGGCAGGTGTTTGATGCTAAGTTGCTGTTGATTTTGCTCTAGCAAGCTTGTGAAGGATGAAGAAATCACCTCTACAGATGATTTGAGATCGTACACCTGTTTCGGTAATGAACTGCTGGTTTCAAACTTAGCTAGCTCCAGGATCTGATCAACCAGTCCTTTTAAGCGAGCGGTGTTTCTTCTCATTACAGCTATTTGCCGCAATGTAGCGGGTTCTTTAAGTTTTTCAGCGATCGTATCAAGCGGTCCGGATATTAACGCCAACGGTGTTCTGAATTCGTGGGATACATTGGCAAAAAATGTCTGTTTTTGTTGCAATAGTTTGGTGATGGTATTGGTGCGTTCTTTTACTTTTGCAGTAAGTCGCTCATTAATTGCTATCAAACGCTTATTTCTATACCAGGAAATAAAATAAATAAGAGAAAGCAAGATAAGCACGTAAGCGATATAGGCCCAAACTGTCTCCCACCAGGGTGGTGTAACGTTAATGGTTAGTGCGGTCGTTGGCTGAACCGCATTACTGCGGGGGTCTACAATCCGAGCCTGAAACTGGTATTCACCAGGCGGCAAAGTCGTATAAGAAGTGCTGTGTTTGTTGACCTCCAGTTGCTCCCACTCATCACTTAAACCAACCAGACGGGTTTCGTAGCGCAACTGATTAACCTCTAAAAGATTGTCATGACTGAGTTGGATCCGCAACAGGATATTATCATAGGGAACCTGGATACTATTGTTTTTAATTTCTGTTAAAACTGGCCTTTGTTCAGCTTGATCCGAGAGAATATAGTTCAATTTGGTTATTGAGCTTTTGGTTATTGATTGCCTTTTTGCCTCAAAATAGGCGTTTGCTTTTTTAGTATCAATTGAAATGATTCCCTTGTTTCCTGGAAGAATAAGCGTATCGTCAATCATTAAAGACATATCTGAAGAAAATTCAGTACTAAAAACGCCCTCAGCCTCTGTAACCTTAATTATTTCTTTGCTTTCCAGATTATAAATGAACAACCCCCGGCTTGAAGCCAACCAAAGGTTTTGAAAACGGTCCAATTCTGCTGTTCGGACATTTCGAATTTCCATGTTTTCTGGTTCAAAATCAGAGTAAGACTTTGTTTTTAAATCAAATATCTGCGCCTTATTGCGCCGAACGCAAATGAAGAATAAATGCTCGTTTAGTTGTTCAATGCAGTCGGTAAAATCGTTGGCTGTTTGTAATGGAAAAGTTTGTATTTTTTGGCTGTCGATATTAAGTAGCTTAATCCCTTTGAAAGCTGTGAGAATGAGTGCTTCAATATCATTCAACATAAACATTTCAACAACCGTTATGTCCTTATGAATTTGACTAAATCCTTCAGTAAAATTACCTAAATATAACCCTCTTGAATTGCCAAAGTCGGTACCAAGTATATAGTTGAACTCTCCTGTTTTTAATACTTCCGCATAGTGAACTCCATCTTCTGATGGAAGCCCCGGAAACGAAACTTGCTCACTTAAAACATTGCCTAAGCCATCCACCTTCACTAAGCCACGTTCATGTGAACTCACGATCCAATTATTAAGGCCAACTTTAGTTATAAAATAGGTGAAACCTATTCCCTCTATGAATGTATTTAACCCACTATTCGTTGGTGTCATTTCATATAAGTTGAAACTATCTCCAATAAAGTGTTTTTTATCAGTATTTTGGACGAGAGAAATATTGGATGGATAAAGTTCAGCTGAATCAAAATATCTTATGAAGCTCGAATGATAAGGGAGGATGTATACTCCCCTATCTAATGTGCCGACCACTAATGACTCTTGTCCTCTTATAAAGCTCACATCTGCAACAACACCTGTAGCACTAAAATGTAAGAGAGGAAACAAGTGCTCGGGCTTTTCAAGTATTTCAGTCTCTTCATCATAAATGTAAAGCCCATGAGTCATAAACGATAGTAGATATTTTCCTCTCTCCAGTTCCAAGATTGTTTCAACATCTACATCCCAAATTTCGTTATTGATTTCTTTACTAATCTTTTTACTGGTATCGAGCCCTGAGTTATAAATAAAAGCTCCCGATGTTGATGAAACCAATATGTTTCCATCTGATGAGGTCTGGATATCATTTATGTGTGATGCGTCTACGTTTAACGCTGTTAACTTTAGATTTTTTCTATCGAGCTTAAATAGTCCATTCCCCCATGATCCCAAAATCAGGTTATTTTCATCTAATACAGCTAAATCTCTAACTTTCAAAGATGCGGCTTCCGGAATTGCAAGAACCGAGAATTCATTTTCCATCACTTTATAACTCGCCAATTCAGAATTGCAGCTGATTAAAATCTCTCGGCCTGAGTCAAGTGACAATAAGTCGTAGCATTTTTCGTTATTGAATGAGAATGTCTCTCTAACCTGTCCGGATGTATTACTTTCAATGTTTACAAAAAAAACACCGCCGCCATAAATCGAAGCCCACACAGTACCATTGATATCTTTAGTTATACCCGAAATATGATCAGCCCGAAGGTCACCTGTAGATGTATTAAATACCCTGCGCTCTCCAGGGCGAATCATGGCTAAACCGTTCAAAGAACCAATCCACAGTTCGTCTCCATCAGAATATAAAGCCGTTGTTGATATACTATGACCTTCTATTGTTTCGATAGACTGAAAAGGACTTTGGACTATTGCATGTGTATCTAAATGAACGGCGGCCATTATAAAAACACTGAATAAAGATGTTAAATGTGTCCTTAATTTAATATAAAGCTTCTTGATTTTTAAAGCGCGAAGAGCTTTTTGGGGAGAAAATACATTTGAATCAATCAACAAAAGGAACACAGTGTTATGACTCCCTCGAAAAAAAGCTCTATTTATAACAATCAAAGATATATCTTTGGACTGGTGGTAGCTGCAATTACATCTACATCGGTAATTATTTTAGACATAAAATCAACTGAAAATAAAGAGTTAGTAATTGAAACAAATGACGATACGTCAAAGTGTACCAGATTAAGGCAAGATTGCCCCGGCGGTCCCATGGAAGGAATTATCGATTCTATTTTGAGTTTAGTTTAATTCTGGTAAATCATACACTTGTATTTTGTTTTGCTTTCGCTACAAAGTACAAGAGTAACCAGGCGATAAATAGCTGGCTCCCAAGTACCCAGTCAAACTGCCAATATTGCAGTTGGGCGATGTGAATGTGCAATATCGCATCCATAATCAAGCCCAGCAGGATAAGTGGTTTGATGGTTTTTAGGGGCCAGAATCGCTGCTTTTCTCGCAAGGTAAATCGAGCGGTTAGCAGAACAAAACTGATGAGTGCTGGAACACCTATGACCAGGTGTATATAGAGCAGTGATAGTTGCGGGTAGAATATGTTTAGCAGTGTTTCGGTGTTACTGCCGTAACTGGAAGAGAGCGCGATTATGATGTACCCGCGCAGCAAATAAATGATTGAAAAATATAATATTTTTGGTGGTTTTAAATACCCATCCTTATCGTAATAATGCTCCGGATAAATATTAAGAGGTTTATTACTTTTTGCCACAAGCTTAATGTCCTAATACGTGTGACGGATTAACTTTTGCGGCTTTTAATGCAGGATATAAAGTGGCTAAAACACTTAATGTGAGCGCTGTTGAAATCGTCACAAACACGTCATATAAATTAAGTTCTGAAGGTAAGAAATCTATAAAATAAACATCTTCAGATAAAATCTGAAAATTAAATATCGTTTCTGCAAATTTTGCCACTTCAGTCAGGTTGTTAGCTAACAATACGCCTGCAATACTTCCCAGAGTGACGCCGATCAATCCATTGATAATACCCTGCCACATAAATGTACCGATAATAAGCTGGTTGCTACCACCCATGGTTTTTAACATGGCTATCTCGGACTGGCGCTCGTTAACCGCCATTACCAAAGAGGATACAATATTAAAACAGGCTACAGCAATCACCAGAGTCAGTGCGATATACACAACAAAACGCACCAGTTGAATATCCTGGTATAAATGGCCCTGAGTACGGGTCCAGTCGCTCATATAAGCGTGTTGATTTAATCGATAACCCAGATCCCGGGTTTTGGCAGGTGCAATAAAGGGATCGTGATAGGTTAACTGAATACCCATAGCACCGGCGGTTACATCCAGCGTTTCGGCGGCGGTGTTAAGGTGCATATAGCCGACGAAGCTATCCAGCTCGCCTCCCAGATGAATTTCTCCCAGCAAGGTTAACCAGATGGCATCGGGTGAGGATAACTTACCACCTCCGGTTTTTGGCAATAACACCTGAACCTGATCACCGATTTCCAGGTTCAATTTTTTAATGATACTCCGGCCGAGGATCAGCCCATGTTGATTCACCTGAAATTGAGACCACTGTGTTTCGTTTATCTTTTCGGGTAGTGTCGAGTTGCTGGCCTGCATAGGCGAAATGGCTGTGAGTTCCACGGCTTTATTATCCTTGCCTTTTTGTACCAGTCCGGTGGCGGTGATATAGGGTTGTACAAACTTAACCTCGGGATCTTCGCCAAATACCTGCACCATGGTTTGCCAGTTATTTAGTCCCTGAGGGCTGACGGCAAACAACTCACCGTGTGGGATATAAGCCAGTAAACTGTTTTTTAACTCTCGTTCAAAGCCATTCATCACTGACAGCATGATGATTAATACGGCGCATCCCAGGCCAATACCCACAGTCGATGAGGCTGAGATAAAGGAAGTAAAGCCACTTTGTTTTTTACTGCGTCGAAATCGCGACGCCAGTAACAAAGGCAAAGAGCTCATGAGTTATCTCCGCTCAGGTTACCGTGCTTCAGCAGCAGGGTTCGGTCCAGCCTGGCCGCCAGGCTTTTATCGTGGGTAACCACCACAAAACTGATGGAAATGGACTCTTTTAAAGATGCCAGCAACTGATAAATGCTTTCTCCTGCGGCATCGTCCAGGTTTCCGGTGGGTTCATCCGCCAGTACTAATTGCGGCTCCATCACCAATGCCCTGGCAATAGCTACTCGTTGTCGTTCACCGCCAGACAGTGCCGATGGCTTGTGCTCTATGCGTTCAGACAAGCCAACCTTGTCTAACAGTATTTTTGCTTTTGCCTTTGCCTCGGATTTGTTCATGCGAGCAATCAAGCATGGCATGGCGACATTTTCCAGTGCGCTGAACTCAGGTAACAAATGGTGTTGTTGATAAACAAAACCCAGACTTTTATTGCGAAATTGCGCCTGTTGTTTTTCAGAGAACTTAAAAATATCCTGCTCTTCAAAAATAACCTTGCCCTGAGTGGGCTGATCCAGCGCGCCCAGAATATGCAGTAAGGTACTTTTACCTGAGCCGGATGCACCGACTATGGCCACCTGCTCCGCCTTGTTGATGGTAAAGTTCACATCTTTTAAAACCTGTACGTCACGATCGCCATCGACATAGGTTTTACTAATGTGTTGGCATTGCAATAAGGTACTCATAACTAATTTCGAAAATCCTGTTAATTGATAGTGGCCAATTCAGACCTGCTTATTCATAACGCAAGGCACTGGCGGGGTTAATCTGTAATGCACGCCAGGCTGGGATAATAGATGCCAGTAAACACAAGCCCAGAGACGTTCCAATAAGGGTACTGATTTGAACGAAGTCCATAACAATGGGAAGTTCGCCTTCCGGTAAAAAGTTAACAATGGGCAGGTTTAGCCAATGGATAATGTTGTTAATTTGACTGGCGATCAGTATGCCTAACAAAGCGCCAATGACAGTGCCTTTAACGCCATTGTAGATACCATTGACTAAAAATATTTGCATAACCTGCCAGCGACTCATTCCCTGGGTGCGCAATATAGCAATATCGCCTTGCTTTTCATTTACTACCATTACTAACGCAGAAACAATGTTAAAAGCGGCAACGGCAACAATCAGCAGTAACATTACCAACATCATATTTTTTTCCATTTTGACCGCATCAAACAAGGCGCCTTGTCGTTCACGCCAGTCAGTCCATTGCAGATCAAATTCAGCTAATACATTTCGGACCTTCAGATACTGAAAAGGATCCTGCATGAATAAACGAGTATTTGTGATGTCATCCGGTTTTTTACGCTGCAGACTGGCAAGATCGGTCAAATTGATAAGGGCGACTTTGTCGTCCAGCTCTGAGCCAACATCAAAAATACCACTGATAGTAAACTTGCGCTGTGCCGGAATGCGCCCCAACGGAGTATAAACAGACGAACCTGCAATAATGACGCGAATTTCATCGCCTACGGCCAGATTCAGGCGCATTGCCAATAGCCGACCTACCACAATGTTATAGGCTCCCGCTTTTAGTGAATCGATATCGCCTTGGGCCATATTGAGCTGAAATTGTTGATATTGCTGAGACGTACTGCTGGCAATTCCCTGGATGTAAACCGGTTTAAGCCCTTCCTGTGCCTGGATCACGGCTTCATTTTCACTGTATGGAGCAGAACTAATTACCCAGGGTTGTAATGCCTTTTGGGTTTCTTCGGGTAGTTGCCCCTGCACCACAAAGTGTGGAGCTAGTCCCAAAATGCGCTCTTTGAGTTGTTGTTCAAAACCATTCATAACTGAACTGGTCACAATCAACGCCAGTAAACCCAGCGCAATCCCCGCAACTGAAAATGCGTTAATAAAGGCAATGAACTGATTGCTTTTTCGGCTGTTACTGTAGCGGAGGCCGATGAATATTGATGCGGGTAATGACATCCTTTTTACCTGATTTAAGTCTGAAACAGCCTAAAACCAACAGCATTGAGCCATTGGATTTCCTGCTTATAAAGTAAGGATTGTGCGACAAAAATAAAGGCTCTTGCGAGCCTTTATTTATTTTTCTGTCATTTTGACTTTTTTGCGGCAGCTTTTTTCGGTTCTTCAACCACCCATTTGTTGTCCTTAAACCAGGCAGTCCAGCCAGTGGCTTTACCCTTCTCATTTTCAGAGGAAACGTATTGCTGCTTGGTTTTACGGCTAAATCGCACCAGAGTTTTATTGCCTTCATTGTCCACTGCCGGAGCATCTGCCAGATAGCGCAACTTCTCTGGTAATCTGTCTTTAAAGCGTTGTAACTCTTCAACCAGAGGAGCACGAGTCTCTCTGGATTTTGGAAAGTTATGGGCGGCTAAAAAGATACCAGAAGCCCCGTCTCTAAGCACAAAGTGCGCATCAGATTTGGTACAGGGCAATTCAGGTAAATCCACCGGATCCGATTTCGGTGGCGCCACTTCCCCGCTTTTCAGCAGTTTACGGGTATTGCCACAGGTCTCATTGGTACACTTAAAATACTTACCAAAGCGGCCGGTTTTAAGTTCCATTGGCGCTTCACAGCGGTCGCAATCGATAACGGGTCCGTCGTAACCTTTAATTTTAAAGTTACCCTGCTCTACTTCGTATCCGGTACAGGTTGGACTGTTGCCGCAAATATGCAATTTGCGTTTTTCATCAATAACGTAGCTATCCATTGATGTGCCGCAAACATGGCAGCGGTGACGCTTTCTCAGTACCTGTGCTTCAGCTTCATCTTCTTTGTCCAGATCCACCACTTCATCAGCAGAAGTCAGGTTCATGGTATTGGTACAGCGCTCCTTAGGTGGCAGGTTATAACCCGAGCATCCCAAAAACTGACCCGTCGATGAGGTGCGGATCATCATTTCACGACCACACTTATCGCACTTAATATCGGTTTCTACTGACTTATTGCTACTCATCCCGCCTTCTTCGGCAGGAAGTTCAGCAGCTAACAGCTTTTTGTAAAAGCCATCGTAAAACTGATCCAGAACATCTTTCCATTTGAGTTTGCCTTCGGCAATTTCATCCAGATGCTGTTCCATATTGGCGGTAAAATCGTAGCTCATCAGATCATTGAACTTTTCCAGTAATCTGTCGCTGACAATTTCGCCCATCTTTTCCGCATAAAAACGGCGTTGTTCAAGACGCACGTAACCGCGATCCTGAATGGTAGAAATAATACTGGCGTAAGTAGACGGTCTGCCAATGCCCCGTTTTTCCAACTCTTTAACCAGACTGGCTTCGCTGAAGCGCGCTGGGGGTTTGGTAAAGTGTTGTTTGGGATCCAGTTTTTGCAAGTTGATAACTTCACCTTCCTTAACATCAGGCAGGTTGTTGTCTTCTTCACCTTTGCGTTTTATCTGTTCCTGAACCCGCGTCCAACCATCAAACTTTAATACCCGACCTTTGGCGGTTAAATCGAAGTCGCCCGCTTTAACCGTGATGGTAGTGGCGTCGTATTTGGCTGGCGTCATTTGACAGGCAACGAACTGTTTCCAAATCAGCTCATAAAGCCGCTGAGCGTCTTTTTCCATATCATTGAGGAAAGCCCCCAACTTATCAACGTTCGTTGGTCTGATAGCTTCGTGGGCCTCTTGAGCGCCGTCTTTACTACCATAAAAGTTCGGTTTCTCTGGTAAGTAGGCGTCACCGAACTGTGATTCGATATAACCACGAGCACTGTTCAGCGCCTCTGCACTCAAATTCGTTGAGTCGGTTCTCATATAGGTAATGTGGCCAGCTTCATACAATCGCTGAGCCATCATCATGGTCTTTTTAACCCCAAAACCTAACTTGGTACTGGCAGCTTGCTGCAAAGTCGAAGTAATAAAAGGTGCGCTGGGACGACTACTGGTAGGCCGGGATTCGCGGCTGACCACTTCGTATTTGGCTTTTTCCAGCAATGCAATTGCACTGTCAGTCTCAGCTTTATTAACCGGCTTAAAGGTTTTACCGTTTTGCCTGGCCACCATCATTCTGAATGGCGTATTGGCCTGACTGTTCACATCAGCGTGAATATCCCAGTACTCTTCAGGATTGAAGGCTTTGATTTCCCGCTCACGTTCAACCACCAGGCGCACAGCTACCGACTGCACTCGTCCAGCAGAAAGACCTCTTGAAACCTTCTTCCACAACAAGGGTGACAGCATAAAGCCCACCACTCTGTCCAGAAAGCGCCTGGCTTGTTGTGCATTAACCCGTGCGGTATTGACCTCGCCCGGAGTTTCAAAGGCTTCTTTTATGGCATTTTTGGTAATTTCATTAAACACCACCCGGTGAAAGGTTTTGTTTTTATTACCAATGATGTTCTGCAAATGCCAGGCGATTGCTTCTCCTTCTCTATCCAAATCCGTTGCGAGATAAATATGGTCAGCATCTTTAGCGAGCTTCTTTAGTTCATTAACAACTTTTTCTTTGCCCGCCATAATTTCATAGTGGGCTTCCCAGTCGTTTTGCGGATCCACTCCCATGCGGTCCACTAATTTTTGATATTCATAGTGCTGCAAATACTTTTGCTTTGCATCATCACTATATTCTTTTAGTTCTTTTGCCGGTTTTTTGGGCGGAACTTTCCCTAACGCTTTCGTTGGCAGATCTCTGACATGCCCGACGCTGGATTTTACGATGAAATCCTTACCCAAATATTTATTTATTGTCTTTGCCTT
Organism: Planctobacterium sp. AWH2_060; assembly: GCF_056158425.1. Lineage (NCBI taxonomy): Bacteria > Pseudomonadati > Pseudomonadota > Gammaproteobacteria > Alteromonadales > Alteromonadaceae > Planctobacterium > Planctobacterium sp. AWH2_060. The sequence goes on from NZ_JBSWTG010000001.1 coordinate 902,572, forward strand.
GGCGGGCGACTCCACAATAACGAGCGATTTTGCCATATTATACGTTCTAACCTTTACCTGACCGGCATTCACAACTGCCAGTGGAACATTACATTCATGCTGTTATTAAAATTTCCTATTTTTAGGTATATCTGCAAAGTGAATAGAAAACAAGATTTTCTTCATAGTTATCTTATTCATGCTCTGCAGCCCTTTAAAAATAAGGAGTTCAAGATTGGCACAAGCATTAAAACACGTATAATGGCGACGCGATGAAAGAACTCAAGGCGAATTCTTCAACTCTTTAGAGGAAACTAATGAAGCAATACGAAGTCAATTTTGATGGTCTGGTTGGGCCAACTCATAACTACGGCGGGTTGTCCTTTGGCAATGTCGCATCTTCCAGCAATGCCCAGGCGACAAGTAATCCTAAAGAAGCGGCAAAGCAAGGTCTGACTAAGATGAAAGCCCTGGCCGATCTCGGTATGCAGCAAGGCGTGTTGGCACCACAGGAAAGACCGAATGTTCATGCCCTAAGGAGAATTGGCTTTAGCGGTACTGATGCTGACGTATTGCAAAAAGCGGCTAAGCAAGCGCCTCATATTTTACAATCTGTGTGCTCCGCTTCCAGTATGTGGACAGCTAATGCGGCGACAGTTTCACCCGGTGCTGATACGGCGGATGGTAAAGTTCACTTTACGCCAGCGAATCTAACCAATAAATTTCACCGTTCTTTAGAGCCTTTGATTACCGGACGTATTTTACAAGGCACATTCCAAAACCCGAAATACTTCCAGCACCACATGCATTTACCAGACAATGATCACTTTGGTGATGAAGGCGCGGCTAACCATACTCGCCTGTGCGCAGATTATGGCCGTTCTGGTGTGGAATTGTTTGTTTATGGCAAAGAAGCTTTTGATGGCTCAAAACCCGCGCCGCAAAAATATCCAGCGCGTCAAACCCTGGAAGCTTCGCAAGCGATAGCGCGTTTGCACGGATTGAGTGAAGAAAACGCTGTATTTATGCAGCAAAATCCTGAGGTTATCGATCAGGGCGTTTTCCACAATGACGTAATTTCCGTGGGTAATCAAAATGTGCTTTTCTATCACGAAGATGCGTTTTTAGATACTGAGGCTAAATTTGCCGAAATTCGCGACAAGTTCAACGGCGATGAGTTGCATTTTATCAAAGTTGCTCGCGACGATGTCAGTGTTTTAGATGCGGTAAAAACTTACCTGTTTAATACTCAAATCTTGGCATTACCCAACGGCGAAATGGCGATTATCGCTCCTACTGAATGTCAGGAAAGTAAATCGGTAAGCCGATATCTGGATAAACTGGTAAGCCTGGGCACCCCGATAAAACAAGTGAAGTTTTTTGATGTTAAACAGAGTATGCGTAACGGCGGTGGCCCAGCATGCTTGCGCCTTCGTGTAGCTTTAACTGAAGACGAATTGGCAGCGGTTAATCAAAATACACTGATCAATGATGAGTTGTTTAGCCGATTAAATACCTGGGTTGATAAACATTACAGAGATCAACTTTCGGTTGCTGATCTGGCTGACCCGCAATTGCTCAACGAATCCCGTTCAGCGCTGGATGAGTTAACGCAAATTCTGAAAATTGGCTCGGTTTACACCTTCCAGCAGGCGTAACACAGACTGACGTTACGAAGGGAGCGATAAGCTCCCTTTTTTATTATTAATACTGATTGGTATTAGAAATTAAAACTGTATTGCGTCAACGATGGCTCGTGACACGTCCCCTGCAGCACTCAAGGTTGACTCTGGTTCTTGTGCATCGGTGCCAGAGTGTTTGGTACTGACAAAGGGCGCTACTTCGGCTATATCGCCTGATGTGATCTTCAGATGTTTAGCAAACATTTCTATTGCTGTTACCGCTTCTTCTGGTGATAAACCATCTGGCTCCGGTGTTCCGGTAGCACTCACATACTCTGCGCCAATCGCATCGATATCAAAGGTCAGATAAATCTCGTCGATACCTTCTTTTTTAAAGTGCTCAATGGTTTCTGATGCAACGGCTTCGATACCACGGTTTTTAACATCGTAATTCCAGTATTGTCTGACCCCGTATTTTTCCTGCCAATGTTCTTTCGGCTTACCGCTGGAGCGTATACCTATCTGCACCACGTGATAGGGGCGTTCCAGGTCGTTTAATATGTGGTAGGTCCAGGAGCCGAAACAGATATCGATACCCAGACGTTGCTGAAGTAAATCGGTGTGTGCATCAAAGTGAATTATTCCCACTTTTTTACCTAATTTTTTCTGATGTTCAATGTAGGCTTTAGTTAGCGGGTAACTGATGGAATGGTCGCCACCGAGGGCAAAGAAGCGCGCTCCCTCATTGAGCTCGTAAGCACTGCGAACTACTTCATAAGCAATGGATAACGGGCTTACAGCAAGCTCCAGATGCTCATTTTCATACAGCGCTGCGCGACAGCTTCGCACCGTAGCAGAGTTAAGGTATTTATCCATGAGCACATGCGGGATCACCCGAACGTCGCCAATATCGTAAGCGACACTGTTTTTATCGAGTCTGTCATACAAAGCTTGTCGCACAAATAAAGGCCCCCAATTGGCACCACGCAAAATACCACCACCTGTGTCATGGCAAATGCCGAATACCAGCGGCTTGTCGACTTTGTAGTAACAGTATTCCTGTAACTTCTTCCGCCAGGCTTTGTTTGCCTCTTCGCCGATGACTCCGTAAAGGCGATTGTGCAGTACTTCCTTTTTTTCTTTTGCAGTTTGTACCGTAAATACGCCGTTTCCTGGCGTACATAGATAATGATTGAGTTTTTCTTCGGGCGTTAAAGACACAAAAATGCCTCGCTAATTTTGTAGGGTTATTAGCTTAAAGAGTAGCACCCCGAAGCACATTTGGGAAAAGCCGTGAAACAAAAAACACGCCCATTAAAAAAGGCGACACCTGGTCGCCTTAACTGTGTTTACAATGTATTGGTACAAGAGCTTCCAAAACCAAAATCGTTGTCATTAGGAGGAGTACTCTCGATGGTGGCGTCCTCAGCGGAAACCCCAAGGGTATGGAATAGGCTACTGCGATTTTCTGAACCTGCAACTGGGGTACTGGCCACTATTTTGATAGTTGCCCAGGCACCAAAGTTCTTTGGATATCTAAAGCTAAAACGGGCCTGGCCGTTAGTGTCAGTAACTACGTTGCCATCAATAGCACCCACATTACCTGGGTCCAATTCGCCATTGCCATTGGTATCCTCACCTTCATCAAGAATTGCATCGTCATCAATATCTTCGTTTGAACAGGCTGCGGTATACACTGAGACCCAATATTCAAAGGCATCAGCATTAGGGAAAGGTTCCCAGTAACCTTTGTAATAAGCGGGCCTACGCACCTGGTAGTTAGCATCGCCAGGCTCAGCGTTGGGATCCAGTAACTCTGTATATTTCACAGGCGTACCAGAAATCGTGAGTTCAACATTGGGTACCGGATTTGAATTGGCATCAGTAACAAATAATGTAAATTGTTTTTCGTAAGTATCCCCTGTGGGCGACAGAATTTCGTTACCTGTACCAATTGAAATAAATAATGCCCGATTCGCGACTGTAATATTAGTGGATGCGGCAATACCTGAGGTATCCTCAGTTGCGGTTATCACAATGGCATCTTCACTGGTTACGGTATTAGAGGTAAACACAGTTGAGGCCAGACCATTGCTGTCTGTGACTGCGGCGGGCGGAAACAAACTACCACCGCTAACATCTTCTGCGGTAAAGCCTACTGTCACGCCTTTAACTAAATTACCAATGGGGTCACGTAAGACAGCCGTTATAGTGCTTTTTTGACCACCGGGACCAATGGAGTTTGGATTGGCAGAAACAATGATAGAAGCGACCTCGGTAGCTATAAATTCCACTTCTATTCTGGCTGATACTTCGCCGCCATCACTATCCGTGCCTCGGGCGCTGATAATCGCAGGACCTGCGGTATTAGAACTGGCAGTGAAGGTTACCTGACCATTTTCGTCGGTTACCGCTGAGTTGATATTTAGTGTCCCTCTGGTGGTGGTTAAAACAATGTCCCCCCCCTGATAAGGGGTATTGTCTTTTAACCAACTAATGGTAATAGTTTCGTCGGTATTCAGCGGAACGTCTTCTATCGTAGTTCTGGCGAAACTAAACTCGTCTTCCTGGACAATTATGCTCTGCGAAGCCGACGCATTTAGAGCAGTAGCGGTAATCACATCTACGCCAGACACCAATGCATTGTAGGTTAAGGTTATTAACCCGGTTTCATCAGTAACAGGATTAAAATCAGACAGAGAGCCTTCTACCTCCGAAGACAAGCTTACCTGCTGGTTGGGGATACCATTTCCATCCGAATCCGCCACTATGATGCTGATATCCCCGGTATCATTGAGGATAACCGACGTGGGCGCGTTAATATTCACTACGGTACCGGTGACATCCACGGTTAAGGTTTTGCTTAAGCCACCGGCTCTGGCGGTCAATGTAATGGTGCGATTTTCCGGATTATTTTGCGAAGTTAATCGCGCTCTGGCAGTACCATCGGCCTGAGTTGTCCCCTGAACGATACTCAGTTCTCCCGAATTAGAAGAAAATGACACTTCTATTCCTTCCATCAGAATATTGTCTTCGTCTTTGACTAAAGCGATAAGTTCCACTTCGTCAGAACCGCTGGATGCCAGCAATAACGAACTGGTGAAAAAGTCCAGGGTGGCCGGTTGCTCTTCCACCACCTGTCCATCACCGGCTGAATTAAAGCCAATTTCGCCTTGCTCTCCGGAGCTTAATGTCGCAAATATTTTACCAGAGCCGGCTACTTGTCCCACCCGAATATCAATCGTTGCGACGCCAGTTGGGTCGGTTAAAGCTGTAGAGCTGGCTGGATCAAAAAAGCCTAAATCATCATTGGATAATGTGAAATTTATCAACTCGTCTTCCAGCGGTTGCCCTGTCTGATCAGTTACCGTTACTTCCACCATTAATGGATTAGCAGACGCGAGATTGTTGTCTTCTTCACCAGAAGCCAGGCTCAATAGTCGCATTGCAACATTTCTACCGGTAATACTGGCATCACCCAGGGAGCTAAATCCTATCTGAGCACTTTCTCCGGTCTGTAATTCTGCTGTAACCAGACCATCACCCTGAACCGAGCCTACCACCAGGCCGATACTGGATTCTCCCTGAGCATTGGTCAGCGCCGTGCCGTTTTCAGGAGAGAAGTTAGCAAGACCTGTTTGATTAAAGGAATAGGTCACCAATTGATCATCCACCGGATTGCCATCGGCATCGGTAACGGTTGCGGTAATTAACAGCGGTGTGGCGAGACTTAACTGATTATTAGCAGCGCCGGTTTCAGCTTCTGCAATGGTAAGCGCTATCGACAGGGTATTGGTGTCGGTATCAGAGTCATCATCGTTACCATCACGGCTTAAACCGCCACCACCGCCGCCACAGGCGGTCAGCGTGAACAATGTCAATAAAGCTAATATGCGCTTTGACCAAGTCCCCATCCAGTGTTTCCTCATTGTTTTTATGCCCAGCACGCTACTTCCCCACTTTTAAATTTTTTATTCAGCTTCGCAAACAATCTTGTTACGCTTGTCCCAAATAATAAATAAAGCAAACTCTATGGAACAAGCAAACAAAAAATATAGCCTTACTGCCCGTGTTTTTATCGGCATGGTAGCCGGTATATTAACCGGGTTTTTCTTACAGTTACTGTTTGATGATAGCGGAGATTTTACCTTTAGCCTACTCGGGCTGGAATTTTCAACGTATGGATTTTTCGTTGAAGGTATTTTCAATATAATCGGGCAGATCTTTATCGCCAGTTTACGAATGTTAGTTGTTCCACTGGTATTGGTGTCGCTGATTTGCGGAACCTCTAATCTCAGCGATCCTTCGCAATTGGGGAGACTCGGTGGTAAATCGGTGGGCCTTTATGTGCTGACCACCGCTATTGCTATCACTATCGCTATTTCAATGGCGCTACTGGTATCTCCCGGTGAAGGTGTTGAACTGACTGCTGATACCAGCTTCCAGGCAAACGAAGCCCCTTCTCTGCCTCAGGTAATCATTAATATGTTTCCCACTAATCCCATCAGTGCGATGGCCGAAGGAAACATGCTACAAATTATCGTGTTCGCGCTATTGTTTGGCATTGCCATGTCAATGGCCGGTAAAGCGGGTGAACGTTTATCTGTGATCATGAACGACTTAAACGACGTCATCATGAAGCTGGTTACCATTTTGATGAACCTGGCACCTATCGGTGTATTTGCGTTGATGGCCAAGTTATTCTCAACTATCGGTTTTGATACCATACTGGCGTTGTTTAAATACTTCTTCCTGGTGCTGGCAGTACTGGCGATTCACGCCATGTTGGTTTATCCACTGTTGCTTAAAACCCTGACTGGATTAAACCCTGCGATGCTGTTAAAAAAAATGCGTGAAACGGCACTGTTTGCTTTTTCCACCTCCAGCAGTAGTGCGACGCTTCCGGTCACCCTGGAGACCGCCCGCAATAAACTGGGCGTGCACAACTCTGTCGCATCATTTACCGTGCCACTGGGGTCCACCATCAATATGGACGGTACGGCTATCATGCAAGGGGTTGCTACTGTCTTTATCGCACAGGTGTTCAATGTTGATTTGAGCATTTCTGATTATCTAATGGTTATTCTGACAGCCACCCTGGCGTCCATTGGAACTGCCGGTGTACCTGGCGTCGGGCTGATAATGTTAGCAATGGTATTGCAACAGGTAGGCTTGCCGGTTGAAGGTATTGCACTGATTATTGGTGTTGACCGTTTATTGGATATGACGCGAACTGCTGTCAACGTGACCGGTGACTGTACCGTTGCTTGTGTCGTGGCTAAATCCGAAAACAAACTAGCAGAAGACGTTTTCAATAACCCTGATGCAGATAGCGATAACGAAGAGATAGATATGAAGTCTTACCACAAATTAGGTAATGACTAATCTGACCTCTAACCAAGATCAAAAAAGCCAGTCTTCGGACTGGCTTTTTATTATTACTGATTGGTATAAGTTGTATTGGCTGGGTGAGAGCATGAATGCTCATCTAATTACCATTGTATCCAGCAACTAATAATTTTCATTAAAATGATAAATCAAAACAGGTTCGATTACGCCGGTATTTGTGCGGAGTGCTGAACCTAATCTCCCTTTGCGCGTCAGGGGCTGCGGGGGATTCTTAAGGGGGGCGCAGCCCGGTCACCTTAAGGCGCAGTCGGCGCCCCGGCAATGATTCATATCGAACGAAGGTGCTTAAACTATACTGCGGCGTCGAAATAAATTTCGACCTACCAACAAACTCAAAATTGGAGCATGTAGGTAGGTTGAGTGCTTAAATATCGATAATTTAAGACGTAGCCAAAATAATTTGGTTCTGGCTCCGGTTAGCTCAAGCTAAATCCGAGTGTTGCTCAAAATTCGTTCCAGAACTTGCCTTGGTTGTATTAGACCTTAGCGAAACACAGACTGACGCCAGTTACTGACTTCCGCTAGCGCATTTTTAGCTGTCATACTTGCGGCTTCTGCCAGTTTATCCGCCAGTTTTTTACGCGGCTTAAACTTGATTGCAAAAATCTCTTTGTCTTTTACCTGCGACAACAGATAGTCATCAGAGGTCTGAATCTCATCCACTAAATCCAGCTCTAATGCTTTTTTACCGATCCAGTGTTCTCCGGTGGCCACTTTATCTATATCAACCACATTGCGAAATTCTTTGATATGGGATTTAAAGTAATGGTGAATTTCTTCCAGTTCGGCTTTAAATTTGTCCCTGGCTTCGTCGGTATTTTCACCGAAAATAGTTAAGGTGCGCTTGAATTCGCCCGCAGTGTGTTGTTCCCACTCAACGTTGTTGTTTTTCAGCACCTTATTGAAATTTGGCAATTGCGCAATAACACCAATAGAACCTATGTAAGCAAAGGGCGCAGAAATAATTTTGTCGGCGACGCAAGCCATCATATAACCGCCACTGGCAGCGACTTTATCTACCGCCACCGTCAGTTTAAGACCGCGATTTTTAATGCGTGCCAACTGGGAAGCCGCCAGGCCATAGCCGTGTACTGCACCACCGGGTGATTCCAGCCTGACAAGCACTTCGTCTTTGTCTTCTGCAATGGTTAACAAGGCGGTGATTTCCTGCCTTAAGCTGTCAACTTCGTTGGCATCCATAGAGCCGTTAAAATCCAATACATAAAGCTTCGGGTCGGTGTCCCCTTCTTTGGATTTTTTGTCTTTTTCCTTATTGAGCTTTTTCTGTTCCTTTTCCCAACTTTTAAACTGATCTTTAGTTAAAACTGTGGCCTTAGCTTTATATTCCAGGTCCTCTAGCTTTTCAGAAACAGAGCTGATGTCCAGTTCGCCTTTTTCATGCTTTTGTTTTGTCGCAATGGAAACAAGGCCGCCGAAGGCAAATAGCAGCGCCATTACAATTGTTACGGCTTTCAGTAGAAACATGCCGTATTCGCTTAAAAATTCCAATTAACTCTCCTGCTGGTTGGGAATTCGTATTTTATCCGTATATGGGGGTGTTTATACTAAAACCAATTTCGCACAGAAACTACAAATTAAGCCCATACTACAGATAGAACAAGGCCGACGAAAATGTCGGCCTTAACTTCTTAAAGATTGTTAACTTTTGCTTTTGTGAAAAGCGCTGTTAATACGACGTTGCAAAAAATTGCGATGGATCTTCGTGGCTTGATCACCACGTTTAAGATTCAACTCCTCAACAATTTGCTCCAGCTCGTAAGTGGCTACAGCCTGCGCAAAATGCGGGTAGGCACTTTTCGCTTCCAGTCCCGAGATATTCAACAGTCTGTCGACGTAGGCTACCTGTAGGTTTTGTCTGAAGCTGTTGACACTGCCTTTCAGATCATCTTCAAAGATGGCGTCGGTCAAATCTGCAAATACCACTTCAAGCGGGTATTCATTGCCATACAATTCAGTGTCGACAATGCGCTCAATCGTATTTTTGTGCATAACATGGGCTAACACGCCTTGTTGTGCTTTAAGTACCATGTCGTGCACTCTGGGATCTTCGTTTTTGCCGAAGTTTTCAAAATCACGACGTTGTTTTTGCATCATTTCATACAGGGGTTGCATACCGTCAAAGGCGTTAGGCGCAAACAGATTGTCGCGCAATGATGCCATCGCTGCTTTTTGTGTAACCGCAGGTGTTGGTGTGAAGGGCTTAGTCGCACCTTCCTGGCCAACCATAGCTCGGTCAACATAAACGCCGCCAATATAGCGAGAAGTGACATTGGCCTGACGGCTAAACTCGGTAAATACCGCATTTACACCAACCACTAAGTCGTTGTATGAATCACCTGGCGTCAGGGCTTTATCCGTCATTTTGCCCCAGGTGTCGCGAATCAAATCAAAGCGGTCTTTGGCATATTCGACTGCATCACCGGACATATCGAAGATATTAACGCGAGGATCAATATGTCTGCCTGGCGCACGCATGTCATCTGCATCATTACCAAATGCCAATTCAGGTTGTGTTGAACGGCTCAAAATTTCTTCTAAACGCGCTTCTTCAGCAGCCGGATCGGCCAGCGCCTCGGAATAACCATACTCAATAACCCAGTCATCATATGGACCTGGTTTTTCTGTGTAGTAGTCGCCTTGTTCTTTACCTGGTGGAGCAAAGTTGACCGAAGGATAATCCATTACTGAACCAGCTAAAATGCCCTGGGTAACACTTTCGTCGTGTACAACATCATTGTCGTGTAACTGTGTTGCACGCATGTTGTGGTTAAGACCTAGTGTATGCCCTACCTCATGTAGGATCAGGTAATACATGGTTTGCTTTAACATCTTATCTTTTTCGATGTCACCCATGCCTTGCGCCATTGCCGCAGCCTGACCAAATAACAAATTGGCATTCATGGCGTGCCCTAAAGAGCAATGCAGCCCTTCCTGCTCAAAATCAATCATGTCGGTTTCAGAATAACCATCACTCAGGAAGTTTGCCTGAATCCAACGGCCTTTCATGAAGGTATATTCAAGCATGATATCTGCCGCAATGATTTCCCCGGTATAAGGGTTGGCAATACTTGGACCGTAACCACCGAATGGCGGTCTGGGAGAACTGGTCCAGCGCAGCACATTGTAACGGATATCATCAGCAGTCCAGTCTGCATCATCTGGCTGGATTTTTACTTCAATGGCATTGCTAATACCGGCTTTTTCAAAAGCAGAGTTCCAGGCTAATGTGGCATTTTTAATAGTTTCACGCCATTCCATTGGTGTGGTGTTTTCAATCCACCATGTGATGGGTTTTACAGGATCGGATACTTCTGCGCCCGGGTTCTTTTTCTGTAGATCCCAACGATTAATGACGTCGCGATAGTTGGCTGTGCGATCGGATGTCATATCATCAAACTGCTGCAGGAAATAACCAACTCTGGGGTCGTCTCGGCGGGGCTGAAAGTCATTTTCAGGCAGTTGTACAAAAGAATGTTGTAACTGTACGGAGACATAGCGGGGATCAGCTAACTCGTTATGACCGCCATTTTTAGGGTTGGCGTCTTCAAACACGTATTCCACGATCATGTCGGTATTTTCTGGAAAGTTATTAATTTCCAAAATACGCGACTTACCATCGGTGAATTTACCTAACTTGTATCTCTTAGAGTCTTTATCAGCTGCTGGGTTTGGCCAGGGTGATACTTTGTGAATGCTCTCGTTAAGCACCAGATCAGACAATGGAATGGCGTACTTGCCCTCTTCATCCATTTCAATTTTAGTGGAGAGTAAAACTGCTGTACTGATGTTAGCATCTGCGGCGCGGCTGATGGCATTGTTCTGATCAAAGTAAAAGCGCGGGTTGAGCGCTACCACATCAATTCGGTCAAAGTACTTTCTGAATTCGATGAGTTTTCCGTCCCGGTAACCACCTTTAAAATGTCCGGCATCAATTGCACCGTTGACGGTGTGAGCCATATAAAGCATGGGTTTATTTAACATTTCTTCGGTGATAACAACAAAGCCTGAGCCGTCTTTTTCATCGCGATAAACGTCCATCATTCCTGGAAAAGCCATTTTCTCTTCCAGTTTCTCCGCCATGGTTTTTTCTTTCTTTTCTTCTTCCGCTTGAGTCTCTGCACTGTCTGACTCAGTCTGTGCGGCGCCAGCTTCCTGCATCACAAATTTAAATTTCTGCTCAGCCTCATTGGCCTGAGCATTCACCGCCACAGAAATCGCTGCAGCCAGCAAGGTGATTCTTATGTTCCTCATATCTAATCCTGTCGTTTTATTATTGGGTATGGGTGTGTATTGCCTTGTAATGACAAAAAACAGCTGATTTTATATCAAAAATTGACGGAAATTGCTTTTCTGAAATGCTTCGTTACGAATTAGCGATTATATGTCGATTTTCTACTGCCCCGGGACGGACCAACTTTGTATTGTTCCTACTGAGGCTTTTATGTCCTGCCAATGAATTATTTTTAACGCTATTTCCACTCGCCCGGAGGTAACCAGATTAGGATGTGATAAATCAGCTGGACACAACCAGTCAAGCAAGTCGTTAAAACCGGGATTGTGACCGAATAAATAAAGACGACTTATTTCCTTTGGTACAGATGTGATTGCCGCAACCAAATCGCTACGGCTTGCCTCGATCAGTAATGGTTCGACTTTCAGACGTGAATAGTCCCAGCCCTGCTCCTGAAAATAACACACAGCTGTAGACCAGGCCCTGACAGCTGGTGAACAAAGTACTAAGTCAGGTTGAGCCTGACGCTGCAGCGCCATTTCAGGGGCTTGTGTTAATCCACGTCGGTTCAGAGGGCGGTACAAGTCTTTAACCGGAAATTTCCAACTTGATTTAGCATGACGGCACAAAACCAGAGTTTTCATGTTTTTCGCTTAAATATTGAATCAACAAACTGGCTCACTAAATCTGCGATAACTTGTGGTTCTTTAATGAGCTTTAATTGCGCCTTAAGTCCCATAATTTGCGCCTGTATGATAATTGCCAACCCCATAGCTTGTTGTGCGATATATTCTGGAGTCTTGCCTTGTTCAGCCAGCACTAATTCGGTCTGATGCTGTAATTCATTGCGGACCTCCAGTAATGCGTTTTTGGCATAGGTAACAAGATCCGGTTGCCGGGTTTCCAGTTCATTAACGGTTTTCACTAAAAAGCACAAATCTGAAGGTGCGGAGTTATCGCTAAATATTGCCAATGCAATGGTTTTCTGCAAGCCTTCAATAGCCGAGTCTGAGACGGCCATAGTGGACTTCATTTTCAGTAACCACTGATTTTTGTAGCACTCCAGAGTCCTCAGATAAAGTGTATCTTTATCACCAAAAGCACCATAAATACTCCCTGGCCGCATGTCCATAGCGTGCTGCAACTGACGCATAGTTGTAGCACCGTAGCCATTCATCCAAAACAACTGAGTTGCTTTCTCGATGGCGGATTCAATATTTGCACGGCTCATAGTTGTTTCCAAAAACATTTGAACATTTGTTCAAATCTACCTTGAACAAGCGTTCAATTTCAAATAGATTTGTTTAGGAATTTTAAACCAGAGGGTTAAAACTATGACTGACTTTACTTTACATTCTCTTGAAAGTGCGCCGGAAGCCGCGAGATCACTATTAGAAAAGAGCCAAAAGGATTTTGGTATGATCCCAAACCTGCATGCTGTAATGGCGGAGTCTCCCCAGTTGTTGGAGGCTTATCAGCAAATACATGGTTTATTTACCCAATCGTCCCTGAATAATGATGAACTTACCGTTGTATGGCAAACCATCAATAGCGCGCATAACTGTCATTATTGCCTGCCGGCACATAGCCTGATTGCTGAAATGATGGGGGTGGATACGTCCTTAAATGACGACGTTAAAAATGGCAAAACGCTAAAAGATGCTAAATTGGAAACCTTAAGAGCAACGACTCTTGCCATGGTAGAAAAGCGCGGTGTTTTAAGCTCAGAGCAAACGCAGGCATTTTATGATGCGGGTTACGGTAATAAAGATATGCTGGCAATTATATTGGGTATCGCACAAAAAGTGATGAGCAATTTTACCAATCATGTGGCCAATACCCCCATTGATGAGCCTTTCAAAAAGTACATCTAATTACACATTCAATATTCTAGCTCATCATTGGTATTTATGTCACGGGTGAGCCAGACACAAAGACACAGAGTTTATAAAAACTCATTTATCGCAGGATTAAACTCCGTCTAAATAACAATCTCCAAATTTTTAGTGGCTTAATTTGTACATATTTAATTTTCGACAATACTGAAATAACAATCGAAAATTATCTCTGTCACAATTATGCTAAATCAATTTTCCGTCAAAACTAAACTGATTTCACTGTCGGTTATTCCCTTAGTTTCTTTTGTTGTTATGAGCCTGTTTATGATCGGTATTATGGAGACTTTGGTTAAAGGCATCGATAGCTTATACGATGATAGGGTAGTACCACTTAAGCAAATCAAAGTGGTATCAGATAACTACGCAGTAAATATTGTTGATCATTATCATAAAATATCGCGCGGGTCTGATAAATAAGAATACCCTGCTTTCAGATGTGAAAGAGTTCAGGCAAACTGCGGATGACAACTGGCAGCGCTATTTACAGACAAAATTAACCCCTGAAGAAAAAAGACTCACTGAAGTTTCTGAAAGAGAACTGAAAAATGTTGTTCGGTTAAAAGAGAATTATGAGCGCCAGATTCAGTCGGGTAATCTGAATCCATTTCAATCAGATAATTTTGTCATTGAATTATATTCCACCTTCGATCCTTTAAGTGCCAGTTTCAATGATCTAATCGATTTACAATTAAATGAAGCTGGTAAGTTTAAAGCAAAATCAGATGAAGAGTTTGAAACTACCGAAGCCCTACTCTACACGACATTAATTTTATTGATCATCGCAATGGCAGTTATAGCATGGGCGGTTTATCGCAGTATTCAGGTGGCATTGCGTGGATTAAGAGATACCATTATAAACATTGCAGAAACCGCGGACCTGCGACTCAGAGCGACAGAGGATGGTAAGGATGAAATTTCCGAGACAGCATCGGGTTTTAACAAGATGCTGGAGCGCCTGGAGAACCTGGTTAAGAATGTGTCGAAAGCCACCTACACCCTGTCATCTTCTGCAGAAGAGATGAGTAGTATTAGTACTCAAGTGGCGGCCACTGCCACAGAGCAAGAACAACAAACTACCATGATTGCAACCGCCATTGCTGAGATGAGCGCGGCCATTCAGGAAGTGGCAAACAATGCCAATACTTCATCAGTAAAAGCTAATGACGCCAACGGCAATGCCGCAATCGGTATTGAGAAAATCCAGGACAACATCAAAGGTATTAATGAGCTGTCCAATGTGGTTAATGACAACGCGCAGAAAATAACCTTGTTGAATCAACAAACCAACGAAATTAACCAAGTGGTATTGATGATTCAGGGAATCGCCGAACAGACCAATTTACTGGCTCTGAATGCTGCAATAGAAGCTGCCAGAGCTGGCGAGTCTGGACGAGGTTTTGCAGTTGTCGCCGATGAAGTTCGGCAGTTAGCCCATAATACTCAGGAATCCACCACCAAAATAAATGACATGATCTCAAAACTACAGATTTCAGCGAAAGAAGCCGTGGAATCTATGTCAACAGCCCAGGATAAAGCCAGCCAGAGTGTAGAACACGCCAAAGATTCTTCCAATGTGCTTCAGGAGATCGTTACAGCGGTAATGGAAATATCAGATATTAACGCACAGGTTTCGGTGGCTACAGAAGAACAAACCGCTGTTGCCAATGAGATTAGCGAGAACATTAACGAATTTACCATTAGTACCGGCATGGTAGCTGAAAACGCGAATCACAGTGCAGTAGCCAGTCAGGAATTGGCAAAGCTGGCCAGCGAGTTACAGAGTCAGATACAAATTTTTAAAACTAACCAGACCTAATCTAAAAGCTAATCGCTCTTAAATTTACCTTTGTAAAGTTTTGTCAGTTTTTCTAAAGAAGTTCAAAACTGGCAGAACTCAATGCTTTACGATGCTAATATTCTCAGTTCAATAGGCCATAAATACCCAAACTACCCGGAAAAGCTATGAAAGCATTGATACTTCCCGTCTCGCTGTTACTCAGTCTGGTATCCTGTACCGAAGTCAAACAAGCCCCTGAACCCGCAATCAGACCTATTTCCTGGGTTCAGGCCGAACCTTCATCCTTCACCCAAATTCGCAGGTTGTCAGGAACCATTCAGCCGGTTGAAGCCACCAATCTAAGTTTTGAAGTCGGAGGCAAAATAAGGACTATTGACGTAGATTTGGGCGACAACATTCGAAAAGGTCAGATAATTGCGAAATTAGACCAACGCACCTATCGCTTGTCGCTGCAATCGGCGCAAGCCAATCTGCAACAGGCTCAGTCCTCATTAAGTGAGGCTCAAAATGAATTTAACCGTTATCAGGAATTGATTGAGAAGGGATTAGTCTCCGCTTCGGGTTTCGATAATGTAAAAGCGGCTTACGAATCAGCAAAGTCAGCAGTGAACATCGCGCAGGCTCAACTGGATATCGCGCGTAAGGATCTGGCAGATACCGAATTGGAAGCTCCTTATGACGGTACAGTAACCAAACGTTTGGCAGAGCCCTCGATGCAGGTTTCTCCCGGCCAGGCTGTATTTGAAATTGAAGGCACCGACGGCCTGGAAGTAAAAGTGATGGTGCCGGAAACCATTATTTCCCGATTAAACAAAGAGGTAGCGGTTGAAGTGAGCTTCCCCGCTCTACCCGGCATTTCTAACACAGGAACTATTACCGAATTAGGCTCTCGTGCCGAATCTGCCAACGCATTTCCGGTGAATGTCTTCGTTCTAAACCCACCTAAAGAACTTCGGGCCGGAATGACCGCAGAAGTGGACTTTTCCTTTGAGGGCACCGGACGCACAGGCTATTCCGGTGATATCTTCAGGCTTCCTATAGCAGCGATAGTTCCGGGGCAAGGACAGAGCAGTTTCGTATTTGTATTTGATCCGGCCACACAAACGGTATCAAAACGCCAGGTTCTGACCGAGAACATCTATGATAATCAAATCCTAGTCAGCACCGGGTTGCAATCAGGGGAAATAGTGGCCACAGCTGGTGTTAACTATTTGCAGGATGGGCAAACAGTAAAGCTGCTAGATAAACATGTTCAGCAATACAATTAAGAGGTGAACATGAATTTAACTGAGTTGGCTTTTAATTACCGCAAACCGGTTCTGATGATTCTGGTGCTGTTATTGATTAACGGTGTGTTTGCTTATTTTACCCTGCCCGCCAAAGAAGATCCCAAAATCACCATCAGAACAGCGGTGGTCAGCACTCAATATGAGGGAATGGCACCGGAACGCGTTGAACAACTAATTACCAAAAAGCTGGAAGAAGAAATCCGAAAAATTCCAGAAGTCGAAAAAATCCGTTCTACCTCTTCTACCGGATTATCAACCATCCATGTGGAAGTTTATGATCGTTATTTTGATCTTGACCTAATCTGGCAGGACCTGAGAAACAAGGTAAAGCAAGCTCAGGCGAACTTACCTTCCGGTACGCAGACGCCATTTATCAATGATTCCTACGGCGATGTTGCAGTAGCTACCCTTGCCCTTACTTCCGATGGATTCTCTCCGGCTGAAATGGCCGACATAAGCACCCATATTCGCGATATGTTGTATTCGGTGCCCGGCACGGAAAAAGTAGACATTTCCGGCACTCAGGACGAGCGGATATTCTTAGAGGCATCAGGTGCAAAATTATCACAACTGGGTATATCGCCTTACACCCTGAGTGCGGAGCTTTCGAAGCAGAACATTATAATGCCCGGAGGACAGATAGATACCGGCAGTAAAGCCTTTGTGGTAGAGCCCACTGGTAACTTCAATTCTATTGAAGATATCAGCAACACGCACATTTCTATTCCCGGCAGCGAAGAAACCATCGCGCTAAAGGATATCGTCACAATTAAAAGAGATTATCGGGATCCCGTTTATCAGCCTGCGTATTTTAACGGCAAACCAGCCGTGATGTTTGCCATTAACATGGCCAGTAACTATAACATTCTTGAGTATGCGCCCAGATTAAAAAACACGTTAGACAACATCCTGGCCACCCTACCCATTGGTTACAATATCGAAGTGGCTACATGGCAGGCTGAACAAGTGGATAAAACCGTGTCCAGTGTGTCAATGAGCGTGTTGCAAACCCTAATTATCGTGTTACTGGTGGTGATACTCTTTTTGGGGAAAAGAACCGGTTTAATTGTGGGTTCGATTATCCCGTTTGTCATGTTGGTAACTTTAGCCATTATGCAGTTTAGCGGCATGTTACTGGAACGCATGAGCCTGGCTACCTTGATCATCGCTTTAGGCTTGTTAGTCGATAATGGCATCGTGGTGGCAGAAGACTTTAAACGCCGTATTGAATCAGGAGCAGATCGCAAGCAAGCCATGTTTCAGGGGGGCAAGGAACTAGCATTGCCTCTGCTTAGTTCTTCCCTGACCACTATATTGTTTTTTATTCCTCTGATGATGGCTGAGCATGCCGCAGGAGAGTATACCCGTTCGATTTCACTGGTAATATTAATCACCTTGTTAAGCAGTTGGCTTTTGGCGTTGTGTGTAACCCCAACCCTTTGTTACTACTTTATCAAGGTGGATAATACCGCTGGCGACCGCTCTGAAAGCAACGAAACCACAGCTGTCAGTATGCTCAGTAATATACAGCAACACTACCGCGGCTTTCTGCGTTGGATCTTGAGCAACCGGGGTTTGTTTGCCGGTCTCATGTCAGGACTGTTTATACTGAGCTTGGTGGGCTTTAACTTTGTTTCACAACAATTTTTTCCTGACTCAGATCGCAACCAGCTAACCGTGAACATTGAAATGGCCAATGGCACCTCTTCGCGCACCACAAACAGACAGATGCAGGCCATATTTGACTGGCTGAATGATAAACAACAATTTCCTGAAATAGAGCGCTTTACAGGCTATGTGGGTTACGGCGGTCCACGCTTTGTGTTGTCGTTAAATCCAATCGATCCGGCTGATAATAAAGGCTTTATTGTTATCAATCTGAAAGACGCCGAAGCTGTAGATGCCATGCAGCAAAAACTGCACAAAGGCTTTATCGAAAACTTTCCAAATGTTTTTGCACGAGTTGAAAAAATGTTTCTCGGTCCATCTGATTCCAATACCATCAAAATCCAGGTGAAAGGTCCGGATAAAGACATTATTTATGCCAAAGCCCAGGAAATTATGGCGTTATTGCAATCGGTGCCCAATACCATCGATATTCGTCAGGATTGGGAAAACCTGATCGTTAAAGTGCAGGTACAGGTAGATCAACACAGAGCCAGACGGGCCGGTATTACTTCAGAAGACATTGCCAATGAATTACAAGGATTTTTCTCCGGCTCTTTAGTTACTGAGTATCGGGAAGACGATGACATTATCCCAGTGGTATTTCGCGCCAATGACAGAGAGCGATTTAACCTGGACAGACTGCGCACCGTTTCTATTTACTCCAGCAAGTTAGGACAAGCCATTCCATTGTTTCAGGTGGCTGACTTTGGTCCGGTTTATCAATACTCCAAAATACAAAGAGAAAACCTGTTCCGCACAGTCAGTGTGGAAGGTCGTAACCTGATGATGTCAGCCGAAGATTTGAAATCCCAGATTGATGCACAAATTCAGAAACTGGCCGCAGATTTGCCGCTTAATCACTACATAGAATACGACGGCGTAATTGTAGAATCTGCTGGAGCAGCAGAAGCTTTAAGTGCCAATATGCCGTTGGCACTGGCGATAATTGTGATTTTATTGGTTATGCAATTTAACTCGTTTCGACGCGCAGGCATTATTTTACTCACCATCCCATTATCCATTATCGGCACAGTAATTGGGCTGTTGGTGATGAACGCACCAAGTGGTTTTATGGTGACCCTGGGCATTTACAGCCTGGCGGGAATTATTATCAATAACGCCATCGTGCTGATAGATCGAATTGATATTGAACGACAAGAAGGCAGAGATGGATATGACGCTATCATTGAAGCCAGTATCACCCGTTTGCGTCCAATTACTATGACCACCATTACCACTGTGATGGGGTTGCTGCCGTTGATCGTATTTAAAGATCCGCTGTTTTACGGAATGGCTGTGGTTATTGCATTTGGTTTGGCTGTCGGTACGCTGCTAACACTTGGTGTCGTTCCGGTACTCTATGCCACCTTCTATCGGATAAAAGCGAAATAGCTATTTGCACCAAGGTAAGGTCACAAACGATTTTTTAGCGACACTCGGACATAGCTTGACCTAACCGAAGTCAGAACCAACTTATTTTGGCTACGTCTTAAATTATCGATATTGAAACACTCAACCTACCTACAGGCTCCAATTTTGAGTTTGTTGGTAGGTCGAAATTTATTTCGACGCCGCAGTATAGTTCAACCACTTTCGTTCGATATGAATCATTGTCGGGGCGCCAACTGCGCCTTAAGGTGACCGGGCTTCGAACAAATTTCAACCTAACCGAGGCTATCAACGAATCAGCTTGGCTTTGTTTCTAAATGAAAATTTTCAAATTCTGGACACTATGGTCACTAAATGAGCACTCATGCTCTCGCCCTAGTTTATTCACCGGGTATACTACCAGTTCCATTATATTTGAAATTTCATCATCTCCGACTGTAGTTCTTCAGAGGATTGGCGGATTAAGTCGGCTTTATCGTGAGCACTGCGGGAAACCTGCGCAGTATCCCGGCTCATTTTAGAAATATCGCTGATACGCGTATTAGCCAATTCAGCTAATTGTAATTGCTGCTGCGATGCAACAGCGATGTTTTGACTCTTTTGAGCGCTATCTTCGATCAGGGTGAACATTTCATCTAAGGCTTCTCTTACCTGTGATGAGCAAGAGACGCTGTGCTCACTGGTTTTGATACTGGTTTCAACCGATTCAATCGCATCACGCGCCACTTTTTGTAAGCGCTCAATCATATTGTGAATTTCCTGAGTGCTTTCAGAGGTGCGCTTTGCCAGATTCCTGACTTCATCGGCCACAACAGCAAAACCTCGCCCTTGTTCGCCGGCTCTGGCTGCCTCAATCGCGGCGTTAAGTGCCAGCAAATTGGTTTGCTCTGCAACTCCCTGAATAACGTGTAAAACGCCTTCTATGCCCTGCACTTCTTCGCCTAATACATGAATACTTTCGCCAGCTTTTTCGATCTGCCTCTCCAGCTCCGTAATGGTGTTTGTGGATTCCTGGGTCAACTCGCTGGCTTCATCACCTTTTTGTTTCGCTGCATTTATGGCTACTGCAGTACTGGCAACATCTTCGTTTACGGTCTGTGCCGTTGTCGCAATTTCTTCAATCGAGCGAGCCACGGTTTCTGTTTCGCTGTTTAGTGAGCTGGTTAATTTGTCCAGGTGCAAAGATTGTTCTTCGGACTCTTTTACCTGTTCTTTTAGCACTCTGGATACACTGTTGATATTAGTCACTACATCCGTAAGCGCTTTGCGCATATAAGTTATAGAGCCCATAATACTGTCTTCACGGAACTCGTGTTCAAAGGGATCAGCTTTTAAATCGCCTTTTGAAACTTTACTTACGGTAGACACCACCTGTTTAATTTCGGCCCCTAAATCTTGTTGTAACCTGGTGCCAAAATAGTAAAGGTAAAACGCAATTCCCACCGCAATTACCATGGACAAGCCCACTAACCACCGGGCAATTGACCAGTATCTGGCATCCACTTCTTTAAAACTAATACCTGTACCGACATACCAGCCCCAGGTCGGCGTGCGCTGTACTACCGAGGTTAATTCTACGACTTCTCCTTCACGCTTTGAGGTCCAGTCATAATTGACCATTTTGCCATTGCCTCTCTTGGCAACGCGCTCTACCAGGGCACCGATACTGTTGCCTTTGGCATCTTTAAAGTCATTGAAACTGGTGCCCAATAACTGGGGATCATGTGGAGCGGCAATAAAATCCAGTTTTTCATCTACTACATAGACGTATTCAGAATCGTGATATTTGTTCTCTTGTAGTATTGAGGCCGCTATCATCTTGGCCTGGTCTTCCGGTAACTTACCCGACACAGTCAGCTTTTCCAGTTGTACTATTGCTGAATAGGTGCTCTTGAAGAGCTGCTCTATACGGGCAATATTGTCTTGCTCGCTGGCGATTTTTAGCGCATGCAAACCGAGCAACGCAATACTGGACATAGAAGCCGTTATAACGATCACCAGTAGCAATACTTTGGATTTTAACGTGAATTTTGCAAACATATTGTCGCTCCAAACTTTGCTCACCAGTCGGCAAGCAACCTGTAAAACTTCAGCACTGTTTTATAAGGACACATTGTTTATCTAGCAAAACAACTGACAACGCTGTCATTTTTATTTGCAACAGAACAAATAAAAAGCGACTCAGTCAGACAGTGTCCAAAAAAGAGACAGTACACATTAATGACAACGTTGTCATTTATTAACTAAAAGATCAAGGAAAAATAACAATTCTGCAAAATTTATTGCGTCAGGTGGAGCTTTGGGCGTGATATTTTGCCGCAACTAGCAAAACAGAATTGGCTTACTGTGGCCCCATACAATACAAATATTATTGCATCGAGAGTTCAAATTGGTTTAGCAACTCAACAAAGCCTGAGTCTCTTACCAATCCTTTAGCTAACGGAATACTGCACCAATGGCGATTGCGATGATTTTCCTGCCATACGTTGCGGGGTAAAACTTCCGAAACTTGCATGGCAAAAGTATCGACTGTACAAAAGGCCCCCCACTTGGGCACTTCAAATTGCCCAATGCGGGCACCGACTTCTCCCAATACGCCACCTTCGCTTTGAGCTTCGACAGCTGCAGTGTATTCAGGAGACTCGCCCGGCTCCATCACACCTTTGGGAAAGCCCCAATAGCGATTTTTATTGGATGTTATCAGCATTACCTGTAATTCTCCGTTTACCTTACGCCATGGAATTACACCCGCCTGTTTGTAATAGTATGCCGGTCTGTCCCTTTGTTCTGTGCCCTGTTCGGTTTCATAGGAAAAGGTGGATGGTAAAGCTGACGACGGAATACAGGTGGCAATTTTTACAGGCAATTGCGTCATACTGTTGGGTTTCAACGCAATCAGGCAACAACACTGTTCCTGTATATTTTCTAATTCCGCAGCATCGTTCTCTTCAAGGTTTAATCTTGGAGCCAGCATTTTAGCGAAAAAGCGATTGCTCATACACCAAACGGTGACTCCCTGAACACGGTTCTCAGATGAGGTATCCAGAACTTTTTCAACACACACTTCAGCGTTGGTAAGCTGTGTTACCTGGTCACCTACTCCGCCTGCAGCAGTAACTAACTTAATGGCCAATGGCTGAGTGGGCAATTCTGTAATCACTTTAACTATTTTATCGCCTTGCTGGTCGATATGATGCCCAATGCGTTGCGCCTGGCGCTTTAATGTTGTCCAGGGTAACTCTTCAGATTCAGCAGGTTGAGTAACGATTAAATGCAAAATAAGGCCTCTGATTACAGTGTGTATTGGGCTGTGTTTGGGCTAGTTTGAGTGAGTTGCGAAGTTTTTACAATGCGCTTAACGGTTAATTCATATTGCACAACCTTCCTTCATTAGCTTTATTGCCCCATTTATCTCTGAGGGCTTTTAATTTACCGGATTCTCGCCATGATACCAGCACCTTATCGAATGCTTTTTTATGGCGTAAATGCTCAGGCCTTAGTTTTGAAAATGCCAGATAAAGCGGTTGTACAGCGAGAAATGGCTCCAGGATATCAACGCTATTCTTAAAGGCCATAGCTTCATCAGAGTTCATGTTCTGAGCAACGCTGTAGTTAACCACTAAAGGGTCGGCGACAATAAAGTTTATTCTACCTTTTTGGAGTTTTTTGATATTCGTCCAGTCGTCAACCGCAGGGCTGGTATGAAAGTAACCTTCCTCCATCAGGGCATCAAACTCCGGCGAATTTTCATAACCTGAGACGACACCGATAGTTTGATTTTTAAGTGATAGTAAATCGCCACTAAATTCAAAATCGTGATCTTTTCGTTTAATAAGCGCGACATTTCCACCAGAGAATGGCTCTGATAAAACTAATAACTCATCTCGGTTCTTATCAGGAAAAATGTCAGAAGGTGCATTCGGAGCAATTGCATATTCAGGATACAAAATATCTACCGAGCCTCGTTCTGTCATGGCAACCGCGCGTTTCCATGGAACAAAATAACTGTGTACCTGATAATCCAGTTGTAGAAAAACTCCTACCACCAATTGCTGCACCCATCCCTGACCACAGACATTCTCACCAATGTAAGGCAACCAGTCCAATGTCGCCATGCTGATCTTTTTGTCGGATTCAGCATTAAATACCCAAGCCCCTCTGGCATTTTGATATCCGTGGTACTCGATAATTTTGCCATCGCGTTCCACCTCAATTACAGTTGCCGGCAAAGAACTCAAGCAGGATAACAGTAGTGTCAGAAGTACTAATTGAATACTTGTGAGATGTGGGCGTCTCATTTGATTTCCTAAGTCACTCTGTCTTTAAACATAGCAAACTTTAAAAGTATCGGATCTATATGACTAAAATAAGATACCGAAAGCAAGTTATCCTGATAATAAAACCATTTACACAGGTGGTAGCCAGTCTTCCTGACGAAATCGCTCAGCCAGAAAATCAACTAATACTCTGACACGATGAGATAAGTGTTTGCGGTGCGGATAAAGTGCATAAACGCCGTATTGATATGCTTCATATTGTTCCAATAACGGGACAATTTTATTGCACCTGATGTCGTCTTTAATAACATACATTGGGCACAAGCCTATCCCAAGGCCAGATAACACCATGCGTCGCATAGAGCCGGGAGAGTTAGCTTCAAAGTTTCCCTTTACGTCTATTTTGAATACCCGTTTGTTTTCCAAAAATCGCCAGCTACGACCTTGTCTGAGGTTGTGGTCTACAAAGCAATTGTGGTTTGTTAATTGTTCAGGGTGCGCGGGCTTGCCAAAGTGTTGAAGGTATTCAGGGGCTGCGCACACCACGATACGCATTGCACTTAACTTGCGGGCAATCATTGTTGAGTCTGGCAACTCTCCAATTCTCAATGCCATATCAAACCCCTCTTCAACCAGAGATACACGGCGGTTAGACAGATCGATATCGACACTGATATCCGGATATAACACCAAAAAATCCCGGATCGCTGGCACCAGATGTAGTTCACCAAACGACGTAGGTGCTGAAATACGGATACGCCCTTTGGGTGCGCTGTGGGTCACTTTTATTGCTGATTCAAGCTCATCAATTTGATCAAGTAAATCGACACATTTTTCCAGATAGGCTGTACCGGTATCATTCAGTGTCACTTTACGGGTAGTGCGATTAAAAAGCAGTACTCCCAAATCGTCTTCCAACGACTTTACATACTTGCTCACCGTCTGCACTGCAATATTGAGCTCGTTGGCTGCTTTGGTGAAGCTTCCGTTGCGGGCCACTACCGAAAACACCCGCATCAATTGAATCTTGTCCATTGCCGCCCTTTATCCACGCTTTGTAGATAGTGTTTTAATGTTTAGCTAATTTATCTCCAATCTACATAAATTTAAACTCTTATCAACATTAACAACACAGAGAGAAATTTATGGTGAGAATATATGATTTTGAATTATCGGGACATGCTCACAGAGCGAGATTGTTTGCCAGTTTGTTAAACCTTGATGTAGAACTTATTCCGGTAGACCTTGCAAACCGGGGCCATAAAAAACCAGACTATTTGGCTAAAAATCCGTTTGGACAAGTACCAGTTTTAGAATATGGTAACAGGGTAGTTGCGGATTCAAACGCCATATTGGTGTACCTTGCAACTCAATATGACCAGGGCCGTTCATGGTACCCAGATATACCTGAACTAATGGCGCAAATTCAGGGTTGGCTTTCAAAAGCAGCTAATGAATTAGCACATGGCCCAGCAGCGGCACGCCTTGTTACCGTATTTGGCGCGCCACTCGATCACAACAGTACATTAGACAAGGCGAGTGCATTGCTATCCGTTATGGAGCAACATTTAACCGGCCGAAATTGGTTGGTCGGGGAGCGGCAAACCATCGCAGATATCGCACTTTACAGTTATACAGCTCATGCCCCGGAAGGCGGTTTTGATTTGTCTAAATTTCCGGAAGTTTGTGCCTGGCTGTCCAGAGTGGAACAATTGCCTGGATTTGTTGCCATGCCGACTACTGAAACAGATGCAAAGAAAGCATTGAATTCATAATTAACAGCGCAGTGAAATAAAGCTCAGTAGCAATGTTCAGTTCCACAACAACTCTTTGCTACTGTCCTGATTTTTAAATAGCTGTAACATAGAAAAAACTAAGAGGACTCTCTGATGACCACATATCCATTATTTCACCACGGTGAAATCAGCGTTCAGGAAAAGCTGGGTGTTGCAGAATCGGTTGCCCGTATGAGTGAAAGAATAATTCGGGATCATATGCCAGAGCAGCACCGACTATTTTATCAAACACTGCCAATGGTATTTTTAGGGCACCAGGATATCGACGGCCAGGTATGGGCTTCTGTACTCAGCAACCAGCCCGGATTTATTCGCACGCCCTCGGATAAAAAGCTGGTTTTAACCGCAACTCCTCTTGCAGGCGATCCATTGGCAGAATCACTGACGCTGTTTGATAAGTCAATAATGACTGAATTTCCGGTTGGCTTATTAGGTATCGAGCTGGAAACCAAAAGGAGGAACCGACTTTCGGCAGTGGTATCCGGCACCAGTAGCAACCAAATTAATCTGAATGTACTGCAAACCTTTGGCAACTGTCCGCAGTATATTCATACGCGCTCCAGAGAAGCGGTCTCTTTAAAAAAACAGACAATTACAAAGCAGTTTAATAGGTTTGGCGGCGAGATAAATCAAATCATTGAGCAAGCGGACACGTTTTTCGTGGCCAGCTCAGCCGGACGTTCAATTCAAAACGGCGTGGCCTACGGTGCAGACGTCTCACATCGGGGCGGAGTCCCGGGGTTTGTTCGAATAGAGGACGACAATTCCTTATTAATTCCCGATTTTAGTGGCAACAAGGTGTTTAACACTTTTGGGAATTTTCAAATAAACCCTGCGGCAGGACTTTTGTTTATTGATTTTGCTTCCGGCGATGTACTTACTATGACCGGCAACGCAGAAATATTATGGGAACATCCACTGTTACCCTATTTCAATGGTGCAGAGCGATTCTGGCGATTTAGCCTTGTAACCGGATTATTATTAAAACAGGCTTTTCCCTGGCGCTTCACGCTGGAAAATCATTCGCCAAATAATTTATCGACGGGAACCTGGCAACAAGCAGAATCCGCTGCAACAGGTCGTCAAATGCCTGAGTGAGCCACCAGGCTCACTCAGATAAAGCTTAAAAGAAGGTATAAACCAGCGTGGCTGCGGTTTCTGTGTCAAGGTTATCAACACCGGCATCCACTTCAGAGTTGTGCTTTAAAATAATTGAGAATTTCATCGAAAGCGCTTCTGCAATTTTTGCCGAAATCGAGGTTTCAGACTTGGATTTTGTATTGTCGCTACCAACTTCAGTACTCAACTTTTGCTTAAAGTTCGCTGAGTTTGATATTTTCCAGGTATAGTCGAACGCGCCACGAACGATAAAGCCACTGGCGTCCTCGCCGTCATCCTTTTCAGCAAAAGAATAACCCGGACCGATACTGTAAGTTAACTTTTGGGTTGATGACTCAAAAAACACACTACTCCAACCGGCAGCAACGGTGGACTGGTAGTTAAAACTGGTAAATCTGTCATCTTCATAGGAAGCAAACGCAAACAGGCGATTTTGTGGGTTTTCTAATTTGTAATTACCCTGGGCGGAGAGGAAATAACGCTGTGCGGAAGTCTGGCTCTCATCTTCCCCCAGTTCGTTTTCAACTTCTTCTTGTTTATACAGCCCCTCAATCAGGTACTCATTACTCCACATCTCTAATTCGTGGCTGGCACTCAAGCGCCCTTTTACCGATGTAGTTTCAGTATTACCTGTGGTAAAAATTAAACCCAACTCCCCGTCTAAGGTAAAGGCTTTTTGTTCAGTGTCATCAGCATTTGCATAGCCACATGTGGCTAACGCTGCAACCAATAATAATTTTTTCATTGTGTGTACTCTTTTGTATTGCGAAAGGGAGCTTAATACGCTCCCAATAAAAGATTAATTTTCTGTCTTATGCAGATAAACGTCCATTTGAGGGTACGGAATGGTGATGTCATTTTCATCCAGCTTTATTTTTATATTTTCAATCAGGTGCCAATAGACAGGCCAGTAATCTGGTGTTTTTACCCAGGGGCGTACAATCAGATTAACAGATGAATCTGCCAACTCACTCACAGCAATAGTCCAGGCCGGATCTTTCAGTACCCGCTCATCTGCGGCGACAATTTCTTCAATCACTATTTTGGCTTTACGGATATCAGCGTCGTAGCTAATGCCAATCAGTAAATCCACTCTGCGAGTATCCTGGGTGGAAAAGTTAGTGATGGCATTCCCGGTAATGGAGGAGTTAGGCACAATAACGATTTTGTTGTCAGGGGTTTTTAACCTGGTGGCAAACAGTTTTATTTCCATGACGGTGCCCATTTTGCTGCCCACTTCCACGAAATCGCCCGCTTTAAAGGGACGCAATACCACAATCAAAACACCAGATGCAAAATTAGATAATGAACCTTGTAACGCCAAACCTATAGCTAAGCCCGCGGCACCAATCACCGCCACTAAAGAAGTGGTATCTATGCCCAATTGAGACATGGAGGCGATTAAAACCGCCAACAGACCAATTACATAGATGATACTGCCAGCAAAACTGACCACAGCC
This sequence comes from Planctobacterium sp. AWH2_060, assembly GCF_056158425.1. Lineage (NCBI taxonomy): Bacteria > Pseudomonadati > Pseudomonadota > Gammaproteobacteria > Alteromonadales > Alteromonadaceae > Planctobacterium > Planctobacterium sp. AWH2_060. The sequence continues at coordinate 930,528 of NZ_JBSWTG010000001.1, forward strand.
GCATCTATCTGTTTTTTAGTCAGCGCTTTTTTAACCAATTTAACAATGGTTTTTGCGATAAAGTTACCCACCAACAGGATAACCAAAGCGAGGCTAATTTTAATGCCCCAGGCAATCAGTACTTCTTGCTGTATTTCCATGCTTTCTCCCAAGTTTTTGTTGTGTTCGCGCCCTATTATCCACGTCTAATTTGAAAATCAAATTAAACTTTTGACTAATTGTTATAAATTGTACCGATAAATTTAAAAGAATCACTTAACAGCGGTTCACTGTTTGTTTAATCTTGCACAAATGCAAGGAGTACAAATGCCAAATGAAAACAATTGAAAAGTCCAATAAACTCAATAATGTATGCTACGACATTCGCGGCCCAATTTTGAGTGAAGCTAAACGATTAGAGGATGAAGGTCATCGTATATTAAAGTTAAATATCGGTAATCCAGCGCCTTTCGGGTTCGAAGCGCCTGAGGATATCCTTAAAGATGTCATCCACAACCTGCCCAGCTCGCAAGGTTACGCAGATGCCAATGGACTTTATGCAGCCCGCGTGGCAGTAATGCAGTATTACCAACAACGCAATATTAAGAATATTGCAATAGAAGATGTATTTATCGGCAATGGCGTTAGCGAACTGATCGTGATGGCCATGCAAGCATTGTTAAACAATGGCGATGAAGTATTGCTCCCCTCCCCGGATTACCCTCTGTGGACTGCTGCGGTTAGCCTGAGTTCCGGAACGCCGGTACATTATCGCTGTGACGAAAAGTCTAACTGGTTCCCGGATATTGAAGATATAAAGTCTAAGATTACCCCGAACACCAAAGCCATTGTCATCATCAACCCAAACAACCCCACCGGTGCGGTATACAGCAAAGAGTTGCTGCTTGAAATCATTGAGCTAGCAAGACAGCATGGCCTGATGATATTCAGTGACGAGATCTACGACAAAATTGTTTATGACCGAGCCAAACACATCTCTATTGCCAGTCTGGCGGATGACATCTTCTTTGCTACCTTTAGTGGTTTGTCGAAGAATTATCGGGTGGCGGGTTTTCGTGCCGGTTGGCTGTTTTTGAGCGGCAACAAACGCCTGGGAAGCGGTTATATAGAAGGCCTTAACATATTGTCATCAATGCGCATGTGTGCCAATGTTCCCAGCCAACATGCGATTCAAACCGCACTTGGCGGTTACCAAAGCATTAATGAATTAATTGCCGAAGGTGGGCGACTTCGCACTCAGCGGGATATTGCATTTAAGATGCTGAATGACATACCGGGTATCAAATGCGTTAAACCCAAGGGCGCCATGTATTGCTTTGCCAAAGTAGATGAAAAGAAATTTCAGATCCGCGATGACGAACGCATGATTCTGGATCTATTGCGACAGCAAAAAGTGCTGCTGGTGCATGGTAGTGCCTTTAACTTTTTCGAAGGTATTTATTTCCGCTTGGTGTTCTTACCCCATCAGGATCAATTGGTACCGGCTATTGACGGCATCAAAGAATTTTTCTCAACTTACATACAGGATTAATCATTAAATATGCATACCAAGAGCCACTTTTTCGCACACATGGCCAGAATGAAACTGATCCAACGTTGGCCTTTAATGCGCAACGTTCATCAGGAAAATGTTCAGGAACACAGTCTTCAGGTGGCGATGGTGGCTCACGCCCTGGCATTGATTAAAAACCGCTTCTACGACGGAAAAGTGGATCCCAACAGAGTGGCGACTATTGCCCTGTTTCACGATGTGTCTGAAGTGTTAACCGGGGATTTACCCAATCCGGTTAAATACTTTAATAACGCCATTAAAGAAGAGTATAAAAAGATTGAAAAAATCGCTGAACAGCGACTCATTGATATGGCGCCGGAAGAGTTTCGCGAAGACTACGCGGCATTGATTGACCAACAACATCACAGCAGCGAAGAAGCCTTTTTAGTAAAAGCCGCCGACGTAATCTGCGCCTACCTGAAAACTCTGGAAGAACTGGCTGCTGGCAATAAAGAGTTTAAATTGGCAAAAAAGCGTATGGATCAAACGTTAAAGGATTACCATTCACCTGAAGTAGAGTATTTTCTTGAAGCCTATGTCCCCAGTTTTTTACTCAGCCTGGATGAAATTACCCAGGAACTGGAATAACTGATAATTTCCGGTATGAGAATATCTGTTCCCCCTCTTGACCCGCTTTGCACAGCGCAGTAACGTAAGCAAAAACGCAAGAGGGTTTGCATTGACTAATCAATGGCATGAGCGACGGTTTGATAACCGAACAGTGCGTGAAGGAGATCACCGCACACCGTTTCAACGTGACAAAGCACGTATTCTGCATTCAGCCGCCTTCCGGCGCTTACAATCCAAAACTCAGGTTTTAGGTATTGGCATCGGTGACTTTTATCGAACCCGGCTTACCCACTCTCTGGAAGCTTCACAAATTGGCCAGGGTATTGCTGCACAACTGCAAATGAAATACCCACAGTTGATGACTGAGCTGGCTTTGGATCCCATTTTAATCGAAGCACTTTGCCTGGCTCATGATATTGGTCACCCGCCCTTTGGTCATGGCGGCGAGGTAGCTCTAAACTACATGATGCACAAGCATGGTGGTTTCGAAGGCAACGGCCAGACCTTCAGAATTGTAACGCGGCTGGAACCCTACACCGCGGAACATGGTATGGATTTGTCACGCAGAACCATATTGGGACTGGTTAAATACCCTGGAACCATTGAGCAATTAAAAGGGAGCTATCCCACAGAGCCTATCTCAGATTTCCGCAGCGTAAAAGCCGGTGACTGGCACCCACCTAAGGGACTGTACGATGATGACAATGCTGCCCTGCAATGGATGCTGGACACCTTAACTGAGGCTGACAGAAACCTACTCATTCAAAGTAAACCGGGAAAGAAACCTAATTTTCACCAAAAAACGCAATTTAAGTCATTTGATTGTTCGATAATGGAGCTGGCAGACGATATTGCATACAGCATTCACGACCTGGAAGACGCCATAGTCATGGGCATTGTTAACCAAAGCTTATTCGAGAAAGAACTGGTGGAACCTATCAGTGAGATCCGTGAGGCCCACTGGTTAAACGAACAACTCCCGAAATTGAGTGATTTACTTTTCAGCGAGTTTCCCCATGAACGCAAAAATGCCATTGGCGCTTTGGTAAATGCTTTTATTACCAAAATTGAAGTCACACAAACCCATGAGTCCTTTGTTGAGCCTTTGTTAAAATACAACGCCAGCTTCCCTCAAGAATTTGAAAAGGCCCTTGGTGTGTTTAAAAAGTTTGTCTTTCAACGAGTGATTAGAAAGTCAGAAATTCAGCAATTGGAATACAAGGGACAACTGGTAGTGATGGAACTATTCAACGCCTTTGCCTCTGATCCTGAACGACTGCTGCCTGAAAACACCCAAAAGCGTTGGTACAAAGCCAAGGAACGCGGTGCAGAAATTCGGGTAATTGCCGATTATATTTCCGGTATGACAGACGAATTTGCATCGAGAATGCACGGCAACCTGTTTTTACCTAAAATGCAAGGTATCAATCACGGCCAGTTTTACTAAACTTAATAGTGACCTTTGCAAGAGTCAAAAAGCGCTAATAATCCGCTGTTTGTTAAAGATATTTCAAAATCAGCGGATGAATATAAAGAACAACATGGTTTACCTATTATGGCTGAAGCAGAAAGACAAAAAGATGTAGGATTCGAGCAGGATATCTTTAGTGATGTCAGCGAATATAACGGCTCGCCTGAATTCAGTCTGGAAGAAGAGAACGATTTGGAAGAGCCTGAGTTTAGTCTGGAAGACAGCTATGACATTGAAAGCGAAGAATTGTTAATCTCAGACAGCGATGACTCAACTGAAGAGGAAGTTTTCTCAGAAAAGCAGAACGACAATGATAAAAAAACTTCAGACTATTCTGATGATATTCTCAGTACTTCGTCCAAGCCAGCGCCATCTCAGGAGCAAGATGACTCAGAACAACAGCAAGAAGACAACGACATAGAAGAGTTTGAATATTCTGCCGACATCGATATCCATCACTCACCGGGACTTCTGCATTCTCAACAGGCCCACCAATTGGAAATGTCCCTGCTGGAACGCATTGACGATCTTATCCAGGTACTGGAAAAAAGAGCCAAAGGCAAGACACCTGACCAACTGCCTCACAAACAGTTTGCTACCGGCATTCACTATATAAAACACGAAAAAAACCATTACCTCGGCGCTAAATGGTTGCGCAAAGCAGCAATGCAAGGACACGCTAAAGCACAATTGTATTTGGGGATGTTGTTTGTACAAGGTAATGGCGTGCCTAAAAGCCTGTTCCATGCCTATGCCTGGTTTAGCCTCGCGGTTTGCCAGAATATCGATGAAGCCGTGGATGCGCGCAAAAAGTTAGAACGCCATTTAACCGCCAAGGATATCAATGCTGCATTAAAATATGCCGCCGATATTTTGGATAAAATTCACTCGCCATTGTAGTTTTTCAATTTCTTCAGAGATTTTTTTAAGCCAAAGCAGGTCTTATACGTAAGCATAAACAAAATAGATGATCGGCTTTTGTAGATGGCAAAATTAAAACTTTCTTCTCAGACACTAACTGAAAACGATGTAACAAGCGAAACTCTGTTTAAGAATCGTCGCAAATTACTTAAATCCATGGGGTTTGTTGGTGCCGGCGCCCTGCTTTCTCAACCTTCTCAATCTAACGCCTTCAGTTTATTTGGCGATGATCCACAGTTTGAAACTCAACCACTGCAATATCTAAGCAATCCTCGCTACCAGGCAGAAGACAATAAAACCCCTGAATCGAAAGTCACTTCCTATAATAATTTTTACGAATTCGGTACTGGCAAAGACGATCCAAAAGCCAATGCCCAAGGCTTAACGGTAAATCCCTGGACGCTTATTGTTGACGGAGAAGTTGAAAAGCCGCTGAAGCTTGATTATGACGCCTTGTTCAGTAGTTTCGATATTGAAGAAAGAATCTATCGCTTTCGTTGCGTAGAAGCCTGGTCTATGGTGATCCCATGGCTTGGGTTTCCCTTACACAAATTACTTAACAAAGCCCTACCCACGTCAAAAGCTCGCTATGTTGCCTTTGAAACACTACACCGACCGGAAGAGATGCCGGGACAAAAAAGCCGGTTTGTTGGTGGTGGTATAGATTACCCTTACCTGGAAGGTTTGCGTTTAGATGAAGCCATGCACCCTTTGACGCTGATGTCAGTGGGTTTGTATGGCAAAACACTGCCGCCGCAAAACGGTGCCCCAATTCGTTTGGTGGTGCCCTGGAAATACGGTTTCAAAAGTATTAAGTCGGTGGTGCGGATCCGCTTAACCTCAAAGCAACCTCCAAATACATGGAATCTGCTACAGCCCAGCGAATATGGTTTTTATGCCAATGTCAATCCGAAGGTATCGCATCCAAGGTGGTCGCAGGCAACTGAGCGGCGTCTCGGTGGCGGTGGCCTGTTAGGCAGCAAACGCATCGAAACCCAACTTTTTAATGGCTACAGCGATGTTGCATCACTCTATAAAAACCTGGATTTGGTCAGAAACTTCTAAATATATGGTACGCGTAACCCCTAAAACCGTTACTGCCCTTAAGGCAGTAATTCATCTGCTAAATTTGAGTTTCTTATTCGTTTGGTACTACTGGGCCTTTACCGATAACCTGGGAGCAGACCCCGTTAAAACCATTATTCATTTTACCGGCATAGGGGCATTGAATCTGTTGCTGCTCACTTTATTGGTGTCGCCGCTAGCCAGGTTTTTAAAGCAACCGCAGTTAATAAAAATCAGACGCGTGCTTGGGCTATATAGCTTTAGCTGGGCTTTGTTGCATCTGAGCAATTACTTGGTGTTTGATCTTCAGCTGGCGATCAGCACCTTTGTGGAAGACATTATTAAGCGGCCTTACATTACGGTTGGGATCTGTGCCTTTTTAATTCTGCTTGCTCTTGCAATCACTTCACCACGAGCAATGCAGCGTAAACTAGGCAAGCATTGGCTAAAGCTACACAAGCTGATTTATCCGGCCAGTTTACTCATCGCATTACACTTTATATGGTCTGTAAAATCCATAGATCCTGAGCCTTTAATCTATTGGCTTTTGCTGTTACTGCTTTTAAGTACACGCCTTAAATCGGTGCAAACCGTCTTGTTTCGTAAAACAGTTAAAAAATGAAAAACTCACTGTATACCCAAATCACCTCAAGATGCTAGCTTTCAGTATCTTGAGGTGATTTGGGTATATAACTTCTTACCTGTGTTACTCAGGCTCATCTGGAGTGCCTTTCTTTTAGTTTAAACTTTATGCAAAATTTAACTTGACTGGATTCAAATACAGTATTACTGTTTTCCCATACAGTGTTCTATACAGGTATTTGTTATGTTTTTAATCGAGTCAGGCATCAAACACACTAACAGCACATTAAGTGAAGGCGTGGATACTCAGAACAATGTTCAGGCAACTGTTGCAATCAATACAAATCAGTCCATCGGTTACCAGTTTGACGAAATGGCAAAGCTGAGAGCCCTGTTTTTAGGGTTGATTCGGCAAAAGCGTTGGATTTATTTCCTGAATGACGAAATTAAACTCAGAGCTTCACATTTACCAGTATTACAAGTGAAGCTTAAATCTCATCACTGTCAGTTTGAATCTTTGCAACGCATTATCCTGTCAGGTCATTGCAGCGCTATCGTAGTTGAGAAAAACCAACTGAGCGACTCGCAATTTGAATGTATTCAAAGTCTAAGCCACAGAAATAAAGTTCAGGTCATCTTATTGGAAAACATCCAGGACAATGAGACACTGCACTGATTTTAATTCAGGGTGTCTCTATGCAGGATTGTTATTGTTGTAGTGGTGAAAAGTTCGAGCTGTGCTGTGGTCCCATACTGAGTGGTGATACCAGAGCAAAAAATGCTGAACAGCTGATGCGCTCCCGGTTCTCAGCTTACTGTACAGATAACTTCCAATACATACTGGACACCTATGGCTCAGAGCAACGGCAGAGTTTAACAATAGAGGCACTCAAAAGCTCTGCGGGTGACTCTCTGTGGTTAGGCTTACAGGTAATTGCTTTCAGAGAGACTTCTGAACAGTCTGCTCAGGTAGAATTTGTGGCTTTTTACAAAGAAGCCGGTAATGTCTATCAGATGCATGAAATTTCTGATTTTGAATTGCAGCAACAGCATTGGAAATACACTAGCGGTCAAATGCAGGCAGATTCAGGCAAGATCAAACTCTCCAGAAATGCACCCTGCCCCTGCAATAGCGGCAAAAAGTTTAAGCAGTGTTGCCTGAATAGAACCTCGTAAGTTTTCGTTTAAATAGAGTTGGTTTTATACCCAAATCACCTCAAGATGCTAGCTTTCAGCGTGAGATAAAAAACGTTTAGACAAGTAAAAATGACGTAGGCATGGTTGCTCTCACGTCAAGTCATTTTAATGCAGTATAAACGTTTTTTAGCCACGCCCTTCGGGAGCTGCACAGCACTTCCATTACTGTGTTGCATGTGATTGAAAGGTAGCCGACATTCCTTCTCACATGCGCCTTGTACTGAAAGTGCTGTGATAGCTCTGAAACAGTATCTTGAGGTGATTTGGGTATATACTTAAAATTAAAAGAATTATGCGGTTTAGTGACTGAAAAGGCACTCCCAGCCTCTATCAGTCACTTCCCCTATCAGTCACTTCCCCTATCAGTCACTTCCCCTATCAGTCACTTCCCCTATCAGTCACTTCCCCTATCAGTCACTTCCCCTATCAGTCAGGCTGTCTGAGGTTCAATTAACCTGCGTTCAGCCAAAGGACTAAAAACACCTAACAAGAAAACGCCGAGAATTGAAAACCAAAGCAAATAATTTGGCGTGAACTCATGGGAAGAGTTTTGAACTTGCTCCAGTTTTTGACCTGCAACCTGTTGTTTTTGCTGTACTGAGGCTACTTCTGGCGGTGCCACAGGATCAGACAACGAAATAATAGGCTCCAATCCAAAGCCTTTGGCAGAGCTATTTACATAGCTAGTAAACTTAGTGTTGTCAGTAGCCACATCATATCTGTTTGCCAGATCCGTGTAAGCTTCTACCATTTTCTTAAGGGTGGCTTCGTCTGCATTCCAGTATTCCTTGCGAACGGCCTCTAGCATTCTTTCCAGGATTTGAGCAAGGGCTTCGGCATTGTTTTTCTCAAAGAACTGCTGCATATCAAGATGGTATTTATCTTCTACATAAACTTCAAAGAACTCCTGCCACTGATCATCACGCACAGCTTCGGGGGTCATTACTTCCCACCCCCACATATTATTCATTCGGTCTAAAATCGCGGTAGCACCTGCGTATCCGGATGCCTGCATGGCTTGTATCCAACGAGGGTGAAAATAACGACTGCGCATTTCTTGATTCAAAAAAGCCTCCATGGTTTGTGCTTTAACATTGTCTTTGCGACGTAAGTTAGACACATACATTTCCGGAGTTTTACCATCCAGGCTTCTGACCGCCAGGCCTATACCACCAAAATACTGGAATGGGTCATCATTAGTCATTAATGCATACAGGTTTGTCGACCTGGAAAAGATCACACCATCTGTGCCAGACAACACCTTGCTGTATAGCTCCGAGTCAGTGACATTCTCACTCCAGCGACTTTCGTCTTTGCCATACGCGTAGCCCATGCGACGTAAATATAAATCGGCTAGTTTATCATCGGTTTCCCATGTATCAGATGCCAATGAAGACGCCGCCAGTCCAGTTCCATAGTTACCGGTCTCATTGGAAAATATACGCACTGAACTTAGGTAGTCTGCGTCCTCTTCGGATTTACCCTGTTCCAGCAGCTCCTGTTTTAGCGCAGAAGCATGTTGATAAACAAAGTTATTCTCCTCTTTCATTTTGGCAATTTTATCTATAGCTTCTGCCATCCATAACATTACGTTAGGAAAGGCATCTCGATAGAGACCTGTAGCTGAGATAACCACATCTATCCTCGGTCTACCCAACTCCGAATAGGGTATTACTTCGGTTCCTGTTACATTACCCATTCGGTTCCATTTGGGTTTCAACCCCATGGCGTGCAATATTTGCGCTTCTAATGCTCCCTGATGGCGCATGGTTTCTAACGACCAAAGCGAAAATGCTAATTTTTGAGGGTAACGTCCATGTTTAGCAACATAATCTGCGATAGTCTGATCCATCAGGGTGACGCCCGCTTCATAGGCTTCTTTGGAAGGTACTTTGGCGGGATTAAAGCCAATTAAATTACGTCCAGTCGGAGCGGCTTGAGGATTTCTAATTGGATCACCGCCGTGGCTAACCGCAATGTAGTCACCATTGAGGGCACCCAGTAAATTAGTTAATTCTGCAATCTGTTGAAAGTTCAGCCAGTGCCCTTTGGCATCCTGTAGCTGCAACAGAAGCTTTTCAGGAAGTCCTGGTAGTTCCTGATTATTGAGATAGGCCTGTAAGACCTGATATCCCTGCAAAGCCTCTAAGCGGGTCACATTCCGCTCGTCCAATCTTGATTGGTCAGGAATAGCCAACCCCTGCGCTTTCTCGTATTCAGAGGCAATCTCAGTGAATTCATCGCCCATAATTTGCAAAATTGTACTGTAAAGATGGGCATCTTTGGGTAGTTCCCCAAATATATGAATTCCCAAAGGCTGACTTTGCTCTGCTACTTGATTGAGGTGATCCTGAATCTGGCTCAGGTTCGTGTCGAAATCGACAATGAGCTCGTCAGCAGTCAGTTTTAAATCACTCAGGATATTAAGTTCGGTAGCTTTGCCGATAATTTCCTGTTGTGTATTGCTTTGGGTCTGTCCCTCTGCCAACAGAATATAATTGTTAATGAGGTCACGTAACTCAGCGACTTCAGCATATAAACCTGCCTTGGCAAATCCGGGAGTGAGGTGACTGATCATGGTGGCTCGTCCTCGACGCTTTGCCTGCATGGCCTCGCCAACATTATCAATGATGTAAGGATAAAATACCGGAATATTTCCAATTGCCAGATTTGGCGCATCATAAACAGACAAGCCGCGCTCTTTACCAGTTAACCATTCCTGTGAGCCATGGGTTCCTAAATGAATAACCGCATCAGCACCAAAGGTTTCTCTGGCATACAGATACAAGGCTAAATAACTATGGTTTATCGGGGTTTTTGTACTGTGGTACAAAGATGCGTGTTCTTTGGCATCTTCTCCCCTTACCCCCTGCGGCAAGACAACGAGGTTGCCTAGATCCATGCGTGGGATCACGAAAGCTAATTCACCCTCGTTTTCCCGAAGCATGCTACTATCCTCGGGTTGTCCCCAACGTTCAATTATGGGTTGGGTTATAGTTTCAGGTAACGCGTTAAACCAGGCCAAATAAGTTTGCAGTGGCATCCAATCTGCCAAACCTTTTTCAATCAACGCAGCACTATCTTCCTTTCTGTAATAAGGTCTCAGTATTTGACCTGCATTGTCGATAATCTCCTGTTTTGTTTGTACGTTGACGTCATAACCTTGTAATTGCATTTGATTTGCAATGTTGACAATAGACGTTGGTACATCCAGGAAGGCTGCTCCTATGTTTTTTTCACCCGGAGGATAGTTCCAGATAAAAGTTGCTACTTTTTTTTCCTGATTTTTAATATGTGGTAGACGTGCATGGTTGAAAGCTCTCTCGACTAATGCATTTAATTGTGGCTCCATTACCCGCTTAATGCCCTTGTCATTGGCGGCAATGATAGTCGGATCCATACTTCCTGTATCCTCTGGCATCACCAGAAAAAAAGGCGTCAGCGATGGCGAAATTCCCGCAACATCTTGCTCAAAATCAGCTTCACTACCTTCAGTATAATTAAGAGCATGCATTACTGGCACACCAATTTTTTCAAACTCAGCTCGACGTTTATCCACGTAATGTAAAGCTCGATAATTTATCAACAAGTCGACCCGGGTATTTTGTTCATCATCCATCAGTAATTCGGGATAGGACAATGACTCATCATTTCCCTCAAAGAAAAAACCAAATGCTTTTGCGCCTTTTTGTTCCAGTTTTTCAATTACAGCATCGACAATTTGCTGTTGTTCATAGTCCACAACAGAGCGGTGTATTGCCATGGCAATAACAGGTTGGTTGGGACTACTGTTTAACCAACTAAAAAAAGCGCTTTCATCGCTAGTAACCTGTCCAGCAAAAGCTGGATGGTAAAGACCAACATCAGGAACGACTATGGGATCGCGATAAATAACCTCACTGAGTTCAAAAATCTCATTACTCAGATAAAACATTAAATTTTGATAATTAGTACGACCCGCATTTCCAAAGTAGCTGCCAATGGTTGCTCTTTGCTCTGTGCTAAGCCCCTGATTCATCTCCTTGTTTTGCAAATCTCCAAGAGAGATCACCGGTACATCCGGAAATTGTTTTAAATACGGTGCCAAATCGGCAAACATAAATTTAGACAAGGCCGGATTAATACCGTCCAGCAGGATCAAATCTGCGTTTGCCCAATCCTGTTGTTTTTCCTCTTCAGTTTTATCTTTGTCGTTGTAACGGGTCAACGAAAAGGGCTGGTCTGCAGCCAATTCTTCTAATAATGTACCTTTTGCAGCGGATGTATGACTGGACATCATTAACAAGACTTGTGGTTTTTGCTCTTTTGCAGATACCAACAGATTGACGCTGAAAATCAAAACAAGCATTAATGTACGTTTCACTTTTGTACTCCTTTGCTGTCATCACCTTCAGGAACATATACAAAACTACCGTCGGCCATTTTGTAAGCTGTACCAGCTCTGACACCTTCACCAGAACCAACCTCTCCGGTAGATTCATACTGGGTTATCTCTTTGCCTTTTTTTACAATGACTTCCATATTGGGTTTGCCGGCATTTTTCACCACAGTTACATCGTCACTGGTAAACACATTGAGTGGGTTTTGCGCAATCGAAATCAGTAATGCTGCAATGACAACTAAAAACACATCCACTAAATTAACAGCACTGACAATGGGATTTAGCTCTTCATCTTCGTCTAAAAAACGCATCAGGCAATTCCCTTAAATTTTCGAATATTAATAAGTTCAACGGCACACCAACGTTTCTTCACTGATGCAGGCCAAAAGGTCAGAGTTGCAATTACTAACCCCCATATCACCGCCGCAAACGCGATTATCAGGTTTTCGCTGATCCCTTGAATATTGCCATCGGCTAGTGATTTTAATGCTGGTCCCATGGGTATCATTGTTGCTATCAACCCCAGCATTGGGGCCACTCGGGTTACCACTCGCAAAGCCTCCAGCTTTTTCAATGCAAAGACTTCCAACTCATCTTCCGAAGCTGATGGATTTTTAACGAAATAATTATGCACTGGATAACCCGCGAGCCATGCAGGTTTATTGCCCTCTAGTTGGCGCACGTAATTAATCCGATTTCTACGTCTTATTAAGAATTGCGATAGAAACCGCCCTGAAGCGAATAATGCGTAGCCAAACAAAAATACGATTGTGAGAATGACTGGAGTTAACAGAATCTCGGATACATCGGCCATCAAGGCCTCGATAAATTGGATAGTCACAGTTATATCAACCTGGTTTTGAATTGCGGCGAAATTTATCAAATAACGACAAACCTTTCAATGCTAATAGAAATGATTCGCATTTTTATTATTGAATTAACAAATGAGAATCCTTATCATTCTCATGATTTTTCTTAGCGCATAATTAATTTAGGAATAATAATGTACAAGTTTTCCCCGCTTTGTCTGGCATTTGCCACAGTCTTTACTTCTGCTTCTGTTGCAATATCTGCAGCTGAACAAACTAACGACATTGCAGAAGATTTAGAGGTGATGATTGTCACCAGTAAAATTGTAAAACCATTAAAGGACGTTAGCGGCAGTGTTTCTGTTATCAATGCTGACGATATTGAACATCAGGCTATTACTGATATGAGTCAATTGTTTAAATATGACCCGAGCATTCAGGTTACCGGGTCTACTGGAGGCGCTCAGAACATCGTTGTCAGAGGTATGGGTAGTGACAGGATACTCATCATTAAAGACGGCATGCGAGTCAACGAAGGCTATGGTGCTAATGGGGCGAACGACATCGTTGGTCGTGGTTTTATTGATGTGGGTATTGTTAAACAGGTGGAAGTTGCAAAAGGGGCAGCTTCCTCCCTATATGGCTCAGATGCATTAGGCGGGATTGCCGTTTTTGTCACCAAAGATGCATCTGATTATTTGGCTGATGGCGAGTCATTTGCCGGAAAAATAAAAGCCGCATACACGGATTCTGGTGAACAGGCCAACGTATCAGGTACCCTGGCATTTAAAACGGGTAACTTTGAACACTTGATTACACTTACTGAAAGGCAAGGCCATGAAGTACAGAACTTCCAGGAAACACGCCCTGACTTAGATATTGAATCCACTGGTGCTATGTATAAAGCCAAATATAATCTTAGTGATAAATCCAGCGTGAATCTAATGGCTGACTGGTGGCAACAAGATACAGAAGGAAAGCTGGCAAATGCACTACTAGGCCCTTTCCGCACTCTTGCAGATTACGGTTATCAAATTGTTGATGAATACAGCACCAGTGATAAAGAAAACACCTCAGTTAAATTGAGCTTTCACAGCGAGAACAACACATCATTTTATGATGTATTGAATGTCGCCGTTTATGTCAATGACACGCAACAAACTGATGTTGAATACGGCTATCTAGACATCAATGCCCCCATGTTTGGCACAGTAGAAAAACGAGACATGTCGGAAACCGGGGTATTTGAGCAAAAGACAGTAGGATTTATTTCTAATGCGTCGCTAAAATTAAACCAGCAACACACTCTTGGTTATGGTTTAGATATTGAACACTCAGAGGCCAGTCGCACTTCAGAGAAGCTTTATTCTGTAGAAGGAACTCCAAAGCCCGGTTATCCGCTGCTCGATGATAAATTCCCCACGACTGATGTTAAACGCATGGGATTGTTTATAAATGACGAATTAACGCTAAGCGAAAAAACAACGATGACCTTGGGTGCTCGTTATGACCGCTATGACATGGACGCAAATGGTGCAATAAAAGCGGATGGAGAAGCTTATCGTGACTTTGATGACTCCAATCTTTCGTTAAATGCTGGCTTGTTATATCGAATCAATGAAAGGTTAAACGCGTTTGTACAATATGGCGAAGGCTTTAAAGTCCCTTCATATGATCTGGCTTATATAGATCACGACAACTCCTTATACGGTTACAAGCTTTTACCCAGTGAAGATTTATCTCCTGAAGAAAGTCGGACCTTCGAGATTGGCGTTAAGGGTCATATTGGTAACCTTGCAATGACGTTTGCGATGTTCCGCAATGAGTTTGATAACTTTTTGGCCACCCAGTTAATCGGAACAGAGCCTGCTTTGGACCCATATACAGGTGCAGAAACACAAATATTGCTATTTCAATATCAAAACATCGACGCAGTAACCATAGATGGCGCTGAACTAGGACTAACCTATTACTTCGATGATTCTGTATCTTTGTTTGCTAATGCTGCATATCAAGATGGAAAAGATGATACCACTGGTGAATATATCTCGAGTATCAGCCCAATTTCTGGCACCGCGGGAATTAATATTTCTGGTGATAATTGGTCTTCAGACTTTATCCTAAACTGGGCAAGAGCGATGAACAAAGTTAATGAAGGCGATGCTGCTACCGGCGGATATGCCGTTTTTGACTGGATACTCGACTATTCATTCAATGATGCTGTAAAAGCCAGTGTTGTGGTCAACAACATTTTGGACAAAGAGTACATTCGTTATAACAATATTGCTGGTCACGCAGTTGATGCAGATTTAGATTACTTTACTGCACAAGGGCGCAACATGCGTGTCAACGTAAGTTACAGTTTCTGATAATCCCCCCAAGATAAACTCACCGCCAGATTTTTTCTGGCGGATTTCTTCTATCGTTAAGCATTTGGCTTAATCCAGGCCTTTTTCTCTGACTTCTTTAACCGTGTCATAGAGCAGCGTTTCATCCACCTGAATATTTTCCCCCTGTAGGCCCTTTATTTTCATTTGAGTAAAGAGATCACAATTTGACGTAACATTATCGGGAATACGTTTAACATCATTGTACAGTGACAAAGGCGTAGGATGCATATAAGCGAGCAGTTTGGCGGATGGCAGATCATTGCGCTGGACCGCTGTGGCAAATTGCTGTTGCCGGATATAATGTTGTTGTTCGGTTTTTAATGGTACTTGCGGATAAAAATTGAATTTCTCAATCGGTATCAGGCCAAGGGGTTTATCTTCTGTTTCCCCTTCCAGCTTTAAGCGTTGCGTTAAATCCTGCTGCATCATAGACAACAGCAACGCAAACTCACTCTGTGAGCCATGACGTAACGCTTTACCCAGCCCGGCTTTAAACTCCGTCTGGCGGATTTCCGGATTTACTGTTGTTTTCTGATTAGTATCCATAGTGCCTGATTAGCAACTGCTATTTGCTACCTCACTTATCGGCAAATTGTAGATATTTCTTTAAAAACAAAACTATTTATGACGAACAGTTTACAGCAGGAATTTTTCTGCTAATATACGCCGCTCTTTTGGAGGGGTTCCCGAGTGGCCAAAGGGATCAGACTGTAAATCTGACGGCTCTGCCTTCGCTGGTTCGAATCCAGCCCCCTCCACCACTTTTCCTGTAGGTCGGAATTCATTCCGACGACAATCCTGATTTCAACCTCCGTTGTCCGGCTGACCGGTTTGTCGACGACAATCCTGAATTCAACCACGGCTGTCTGACTAAAGTCGAACCTACCGATGTTCGATAATTGCCCGAAAAAACAACGACATTGGTGGTTTTTCTTGCTTTTGAAGCGGTTCTCATTCATTTTTAATGGCTACATTCTGAATAAACATCTTTGTATGTAATGCCCAAAATTAATTTGACCGACAAAAGAGTGCTTATCGTTGACGATCAACGACCTTTTTTGCTCATGTTAAAAGGTATTATCTCTAAGTTAGGAGTCCGCTCTCTGCGCATTGTTCAAAGTGCAGAAGGTGCGGTAGCTGATTGTAAAAAAGAAAAGTTTGATGTGGTTATTGCTGATCTTCACCTGGGCAGTAACAAAAAGAACGGTTATCAATTAATTGAACAACTGCGAGTTCAAAAGCTTGCCCGAGCCGACACTGTTTACATGATGGTCAGCGGAGACAGCCATCGCCCTATTGTATTGGGCAGTATTGAACGCAACCCGGATGATTACATCATTAAGCCTTTTTCACAGGCGCAATTAATCAACCGCCTGTCTAAAGCCTTCGAAAAAAAGCAAGCCTTAAAGAAAGTTCACATTGAAATTTATAAACAGAATTGGGATAGCGCTATTATTGCCTGCAAAACCTTACTGGAAAGCGCCACTAAATATCGCCAAAGTATCATCCTGTTGCTAACCGAGCTATTTTGGCGTACTGAAGATTACGAAGCCGCACATGATTTAATTGCAGAGGTACTGGAGCAAAAAAACTTGCCATGGGCACAAGTAGCTATGGCCAAAACCAAATTATTAATGGGCGAATATGATGAAAGCATTAAACTTGCCCGGCAAATCGTTTCAGCCCGTTTATTGGCCTTGGAAGGTCACGACATTTTAGCGCAAAGTTATATGGCGCTGGAGAGATACACTGATGCAATGGCGCAAATTCGGCTGGCATTAGACATGTCGCCTTATTCAATTAAACGCCAATATATGGGCGCAGCAATAGGCCGCATTAATCAGGACTTTGAGTTTGCCAAGCAATGCTGCAAAGAACTGTTTGAGCAAAGTAAACGTTCTGTACACCGAGACCTGGCCCACATGTGCAACTTTGTGCGGTCTATAATCGATATTGCAGAAAACTCGGAAGACAAAGGCAAAAAGAACAAGTATCAACAAGAAGCCATGTTAACCTTGCAGCGCTTACGCACCGATGAACTGGTTATCCGCTCGGGCGATGAATTCAGTTATGACGCCTTCGCCAACCTGATGACAGGGCGTATTAACTCACTGGATGGTAAATCCCTGGAGGCCAAAAACAATCTCACGGCTGCACAAAAAGAAATAGAAGATAAATTTGAACAGATGCCAATGGTGCTGGCACCAGACACTATTAGTTTAATGGTGAAAGTCGGTGAATTTGACGAAGCTCAATCACTAACCAATGAGCTCAGAGACAGCGACTATAAGCTGGATGATAACATCGAGTATATGTTGGAACAGGTTGGTAAAGAAATTGAATCTCAAAGTGGTAAATTTGAACACTATAATCAAAAAGGCTTGGATTGCTTTAATGGTGGTAAATACCAGGCAGCATTCGAAGCCTTTGGTCACGCGTTAAAATATTCGCAAGTTAACGCCGATGTTGCGCTGAATTTGCTCAACTGTGCTGCACGATTAATGGAACAGACCACAAAACCGGATTTGGTTACCATAGTAGAATCCAAAAAGACCATAAAAATACTGGAAGGCATTGCACTTAGTAAACAACAATCCACTGAATTTTTAAAACTCAAATCTGATTTAAGTCAGTTTATGGAACTCAAATGAAAAACCTCATTATTGCCTTAACGGCAACTGCCACACTGCAAGGCTGTGTAGTACTGGAACGCAAACCCTGTGAAGATATTTTAGAGGTTAAGCGCCAGGAAAAAATGTGCCAGACTTTGCGCAAAAAAATGAACGATAAAAGCCATCCACAGGCAGCTATGACTGCGAAGCAGCGCTACGAAGAAGCCTGTGTTGAATTGCGCTATTACCGGGATGATTACGATACCATCTGCCATAGTGACGAGCGGCCAGTAGGAAAGCAGTAACCCGGTTATTGCGGAAGCTTTTTCCTACCTAGTGCCGTAAGCATAGAGCCAAGAACCACCATAAAAGCGCCCAGGTAGGCGAGTTTTGTCAGATCGGAATACTCAAAAAACTCTGGGTTTATCGCTACTGCGACACTGGTACTCAGTATGGTGAAAATCGGTGCCAGTGCGATGACGGCACTCACTTTTGAGGCTTCCCAAATCGACATGGCCTTGGTAAAGCTACCATAGGCTATCAAAGTGTTCATACAACAAAACAACAGTGCCAGCCCGCTTAACCAGGTCAAGTTAAAAATATCCGCCAACGCTGACATCGGCAGCAACATTAGCGCACCAAAACCATAAAAAATTAAGGTCATTTGTCTGGCTGTAAAATGAGTTAGCAGGCTTTTTTGCAGCAAGGCATACACGGCCCAGGTTATGGCAGCAAACAACATGAGCAACACACCTATGGTATAGCCTGACGAACCGCTAAACAGCACCTGCCATTTATTATCGAAAAAGAACACAAACCCTGTCAGCAACAACAAAGTGCCAACAAATTGCAACCGGGTAAAGCTTTCCTTAAAGAACAAAAAGCCCCCCAACATCAATAAGAAGGGAGCTATCTGAATAATGACCTGAGCAGATTCGGGATGCAGGTATTCCAGACTTTTTACATAGCCTACGTAATTCGCTGACAGCGCTAATCCGGCCAAAATCACCAGCCCACCTCGCCTTTGTTCAAACTGGCGTCGGATGGGCCATTGCTTGCGCCATGTGATCATCGCCGCAACAAAGATAAAAGCAAACAGAAAGC
The DNA here is from genome assembly GCF_056158425.1 of Planctobacterium sp. AWH2_060. Classification (NCBI taxonomy): domain Bacteria; kingdom Pseudomonadati; phylum Pseudomonadota; class Gammaproteobacteria; order Alteromonadales; family Alteromonadaceae; genus Planctobacterium; species Planctobacterium sp. AWH2_060. The sequence goes on from NZ_JBSWTG010000001.1 coordinate 949,182, forward strand.
GATAAAAGCTTACCGTAATTGGATCCATCGTTTGCAATGCTAACAGCATAAAAACGGGTAAGACTCCCCACATCACAGCAGTAAGGAGTGACAACATAAAACCAAATAAAGGGCGATATTCCATGGCAGAGTCGACAATAAAATTCAGGAGGCGGAGTTTACCCTCTTCCAGTTGCCGTAACCAGCGGTTTTAAACGTCTTCGGCTAGCTCCGTAAAGTCTTCAATATAGCCATCAATTTTTCTGACCAAACGCCGCATTTGTTTATCGCTCAGAGTGTTAACAACATCAAAAAGTAATTGTGAGAACACCTGCCGATTATGCTGCATATTTTCAACATAGACTGCGTGCTGATATTGTTCAGGATTTTGCAACAACGCCGTAAAATCATTCACAAAATTTGGATTACTGTCTCTACTAAGAAGTAACTGTTTAGCATTTTGCTGCACATTGCGTTTATAAATAATCCACTCTATTCGGTTAGATTTTACTTCTTTGGCGGCTGCTGCAACTAAAACCTCTTGAGCATCGGTTAAGCGACCAAAAAAATCCCGCAATCTGTCATTGTACTGTTCTTCAAATAAGGCTTGTAACTCCTGCTCTTCCATAGCCAGGCGCTCTTGCTCTGCTTCGCTGTTTTTTTCTTCTAGTTCAGCAAACAGCTTTTCTACCTGCTCCTTATTCAATGCCTCAGAAAGCCTTGCGATATCAGGCGTTATTTGTTGTCTTAGCCTTTCCCAGTGCCCTCGCGCTTGTTCGAAATGAGCCTGAATCATTTGAGGGCTTAACTCATTGTTACCTAACTGCGCCTTTATCTGCTGCAAATGCGCTACATAAATCTGCAACTCCTGCTCGCGATGCCACTGATGCCAGATCGCGAACTGCTCATCAAACTGCGTTTTCTGGGGTTTAGTGAGATCAATATAATCATCAAGGTACCAATGAATTAGCCAGTCGAGATTATTGTAAGCAAACTGAGAACTACAGGCCGTCATCAACAGCGTTAACAAAATAACTATCAGCTTTTTCATGGGTTTGATGTCCTTGTAATCATTGCTATCAGTGTACACCCAGTGAATACCTAAATTGTTTAAAATACATGCTTTCTTACAAGATACTTAAGTGAATCAATTTCAGAACTATTACTACTTTTTTGTTTCAGAGTCGGTGTTTATAGCCTAAAAGCCGGAATACGGATTAATTAGGGTTGTCATTTTCCTACATATCGCCATATAGTTTTATTATCCATGGCGAATCGACCCTACAATTATTTATGAAACGAATAGCAGTTCTGACCTCGGGCGGAGATGCGCCAGGCATGAATGCCTGCATCAGAGCCATAGTACTCACCGCCGAACATTTCGGAATACAAGTGGTGGGATTCCGTCACGGTTACTATGGGCTTTTGGACAGCGAGCACGTTGAATTAACGCCTGAGATGGTGGCTAACATCATTCAAAATGGCGGTACCCTGTTACACAGCGCCCGATGCCCTGAATTTAAAACTGAGCAGGCAGCTTTAAAAGCGGCAAACAACCTTGAAGCTTTGGGCATAGAAGCCCTGCTGGTTATTGGTGGTGACGGTTCTTTTCACGGTGCCCACCACCTGCAGCAATTTTGGTCTAAACCGGTAATTGGATTACCTGGCACCATCGACAATGATATCTATGGTACAGATGCAACCATTGGATATTTTACCGCCATTGAAACCGCACTAGATGCTATAGATAAAATTCGTGATACAGCGGATGCTTTTGAGCGTGTCTTTCTCATTGAAGTCATGGGAAGACATGCGGGTTTTATCGGTTTAAGTGCGTCGATAAGTTCTGGTGCTGATCAAGTACTGTTGCCCGAAATAAACAATGATAACGAAGCTGCGTTTAAAAACCTGGTGGCACGTATCGAAACCACGCGCAAGAAAAAGGGGCAATGTAGCTATATCGTGGTGGTGGCCGAAAACCTCTGGCCTGGCGGGGTTACCGCCCTTGCCAACAAGATAAATGATGAATTAGATATTGAAAGCCGTCCAGTGGTGCTGGGGCATATCCAACGAGGTGGTTCACCTTCCCCTCAAGATCGTATCCTGGCCACTAAATTAGGGGCTTACGCGGTAGAATGTGCCATAGCCGGAAAAACCGGCATTATGATTGGTGAGCAAAATCAACAATTGGTAGAAGTGCCGCTTGAAGAAACCTGGCAAAATCAAAAACCGTTAGACCCTTACCTGGTTAAGATCCAAACCGAGTTTTTTGACATCCTGGAATAAAAAAGCCGCTCATAAGAGCGGCAAGCAATGTTCTGAAGGGAACAAGAACAAATTAATTAGTTAGTTTCGGGCGATCTCAGTGGTTTCCTGATATCTGACGGTTTGCCCGGCGCGTAACCTTTCCGCTCCGCGCACAACCACATTGTCGTCATTGCGCACATCACCAAAGATCTCTACCCGCTCTCCCATGCCAATGCCCGTTCTTACCGGAACCTGATGGGCTTTATTTTCTTCGTCGATGATAAAAACAAATGTACCTGCTTGTCTTAGCACTAAAGCGTCACGCTTTACCGTAATGGCTTCGTGCGCATCACTATGAGGTAATGCCACTCTGACCGCACTGCCAATGGGAAAATCACCTGGATTCAGCGCGACCCGAATCTCCATCATTCTGGAGCCTGAATTACCAACCGGGACAATGGTGCGGACTGTTTCGCTTTTTTCACTGACGCGATTCTTAACTAAAACCTCCTGGCCGCGGCTGATAAATGGAGAAGCTGACAAGGGGGCACGAATACTGGCTTCAATATTTTGGGTATCAACCACTCTGACCAAATCTGCGCCAACAGAGGTATATTCCCCTGGGGTTTGAATACGTTCCACCACCATGGCATCAAATGGTGCCTTTACTTTAGTTTGTGCCAAACGATATTCAGTTTGTCTTTTATTGATACGCGACTGTTGGATTTCCTGACGGGCCACTTCCAGTTCAGAAATAATCTCATCCAGTTCATCGCGTGAAGAATTATTCAACTGAGCCATTTTACTAACGCGTTCCTTTTTGCGTTCCAGCAAGGCAACACGAGATTCCCACTTGGCGATATCGGCTATATTTTGTTCCAACTGCAATTGCAGTAATTCATCGTCCAGTTGCGCCAATACCTGGCCTTTTTTAACCAGTTCACCAACATCAGCCATCCATTCGATTCTGCCCCCGACTTCAGAGGCAATATTGGAATCGGTGCGGCTCATTACAGTGCCTGGCACCCAAATTTGTTCAGATACCATTTCGGTTTTAACGTCATCCACTTCCACCAATGCCGGAGGTGGCCCTTTTGGCTCTTCCTGTGCCACCGCTAATGAAGACAGGGTCATTAAAGCGGGTATTGCGATACGAATTAGAGTTTTCATAATGCTTGTCCTGTTAATTATATTTTATCGTTAATTTTTTGATTCTTTGCGTTGTGCAGTACACCACCACCAGAAACCTGTGGTGTTTCTGAGGCCTTCCAGACCGACAGTTGCAGTAGAGTAGGTAACAAAATCAGAGTAAACACAGTACTGACTGTCATACCGCCAACAATGACGGCGGCCATACCGCGATAAATCACACTGCCGGCACCTGGTATTAATAACAGTGGCAACATGCCGAAAATGGAGGTCAGTGTGCTCATAAAGATGGGGCGTAAGCGCAAAGACAAGGCCTGCTCAACGGCATCGCGACGACTTAATCCATCTTCTTTTTCTGCTAAGCGGGTTTGATGTACCAACAAAATCGCATTGTTTACTACCAACCCCAGGGTAATTATGAAGCCAATCATGGTTAACAAATCTAATGGCTGGAAAGTCACTAAATTCAACAACTGCATGGCAATCACACCGCCGACAGTCGCCAGGGGTATGCTTAATACCACCATCAGGCTATCTTTGGGTGACTTAAACAGCCCCGCCATTAAGATGAACAACAAGGCCATCGCAAATAAGAAGTTCTGGCTCATAGTGGATATCACATTGTTCAGACTACTGGCTGAACCGCCATAGGCGATAGAACCATCAGTAGGCATAGCAGCTAAAATATGCGGCTCGACCTGCTCCTTAACAATTTCCATTGCTTCTTCTAAAGACATATTTTCTGGTGGGTTAAGGGACAAAGTCAGAGTACGACGACGATCTATACGCTGGATCTGACTGGGGCCCACTGTGCGTCTGACATCAGCTAATTCGCCAAGTTGCACCATTTCACCCGATGGAGTCATGATAGGTACAACGGCTAACTCTTCAGGTGTTGCCCATTGTTCTGAGCGGAAAATGATGTTCATGCGCTTGATACCGTCAAAGTATTCGCCAACGTATAAGCCATCACCCATTGTCCGAACGATATTTGCCAGACGGGGTCTGTCGTAACCCACTTCCATCATGCGGGAATCATTAGGAATCAAGCTGATTTGCGGTTCGGTTTGCTCCAGTGCCGGACGTGCCTGAACATTGGCACCAGGAAAGGCTTCCTCTAGCAAATCCATACCAATAACAGCCGCGGCAGCCATACCATCGGTATCTGTAGATTGCAGACGAATATCAATACTTCTGCCGTTGCCAAATCCCCCAAACAGATTACCTTGCATGGCGAATGCGCGAGTATCTGGTAAGTCTTTCAAGATTTCATCACGCATCAAAGTTTCCAGTTCTTTCACTTTACTTTGATCTTTGGCGCGAGCACCTATAGTGCCGCCGTTTGGCCAAGTAATGATGTAATAGTTTTTAAGGGCAGGCTCTTTTTCGCCACCCATATAAGGCTGCAAACGTTTAACCACCAGATCCATGACTTCTTTTTCAACAAACTCACTACTGGCTCCCTGAGGGAAATTGAAAAAGGCATCAATGGCATCGCGCTTAACCGGAGGTAAATAATCCAGCTTAGGCAGCAGCATCACTGTTGCAGTAATGGGTAAGATCATCAAAACAGCAACGATGCCCAAGCGCTTTTTGTTATTGGATGTTGCTCTCATTACTGTGCTGGTAATTTTATTCCAGACGGGCTTTAGTCTGTCTTCTGGCATTTCTTTGTTTAACCAACGACTGGCAGCAACCGGTAAAATGGATACAGCAACGACGAATGAAATAATTACCGCAATAGCAATGGTCAATGCTAAATCGGCGAACAACTGCCCTGCCACGTCTTTTAAGAAAATAACCGGAATAAATATCGCCACCGTGGTAGCAGTAGATGCCATTAGAGCACCGAACACTTGTTTTGTGGCTTTTTCAGCAGCTTCCGTACTATTGGACATCTCTCGTTTGTGCCGTACTATGTTTTCCAGCACGACAATGGCAGCGTCTAGTACCATGCCCACCGCAAATGCCAAACCAGCCAGCGAAATTACATTCAGGGAACGTCCGGTAATTTGCAGCACTACAAAGGTGCTCAGCAAACAAATGGGGATAGACAGGGCAACAATCAAAGTCGCGCGGCGCTGACGCATAAACCACCACAGAATCGCCACCGCTAAGAAGACACCCATCACTAAATTACTGCTCACCAGGTTAATGGCTCGATAAATGAAAACCGAAGCATCAAAAGATTGCACCATGGTAAGTTGCTGAGGATTCAACATATTGGTGTTGATTTCATTTACCTTGTCTTTAACTTCCAGCAAGGTGGCCAACACATTGGCATTATTTTCCTTATCAATGCGAATAGAGATTGCGGGATTGCCATTTTGAATGCTGACATAGTTTTCATCTCCGCCCTGGATACGAATATCGGCAATGTCACTTAACTTAACAGGACTGCCGTTACGCCATTCCAGAATTAGCTCGCCCATTTCCTGAGGTTGATACTTACCTTCAAAACGCAGTGTATATTTGCGACGTCCAACTTCTACAAAACCGCCGGAAACGTCATTGGCAGAACCTAACAGGCGGGAAATATTGGTGATATCAATGCCCAACTCAGCAGCGCGATAAGGGTCAAAGACAATCTGGAACTCTTCATCACTGCCGCGACCTGACTGCATTTGAGCCCGAGATACGCCGGGTATGGCTTCCAGTTGTGGTCTAATGCTTTCATCAAAGTAATTAATAAATTCTTTAATATCCTTATTGTTGCCAGGTAACTTTTGTAAGAAGAAATAGGTCAACGCTGGCTGACCGCCACCACCGCCACCCAACATGATATTAGGAGATAATGCATCACGCGGTAAGGGAGGGATACGATTCATGCGACTGATAACTTCAATCAAGGTTTTTTGCATATCGGTTTCTAAACCAAACTCCAGGTTAATCCAGGCGTTACCCTGATTAGCGAAGGTGGACATGCTTCTCATACCTGGCAAGCCCTGCAGTACTTCTTCCTGGGGTTCCAGAATTTCTGATTCAATTTCCTGTGGGGCTGCAGCGCGCCAAGAAGTCTGGATACTGATCCTCGGGCGCTCTATATCCGGAAACAATTGAACTGGCAGCTCAGACAAGCTGAACAATCCTAAAAAAGTGATTATGCCAACGACGATGGCGACGCCGGAGGCATTTTTAAGGGCGGCTTTTGTTATATCCATTATTGTTCCGGTAATTTTTCTTTAACTGTTGCCACTATAGGTCGATCAAAGAAAGAAAAAAGTTTAAATCCGTTAGCCGTCGATTTATCACGATAAACTGCAAAAGCCGTGAAAGATGTTACAAGCTGTGTTTTTTGACACATTTGAAACACTTTAATGACAAACTGTATAAATCTAACTAAAACAGTAAGTTATTGAGTCGAGGATTTATTTGGAATGGCAATAAATGAATTGGATTGAAAAGGTTCAACCACACTCTGTAAGCGATGGTTGAATGTATACTCAGTTTTGATATAAATTCGACTACCCTGTTAAAGAAACTACTTTGTTTCGCCCAATCACCATTCCATCCATCTAAGTAACTGAATAAACTCAGTTACAAACATAAATATTTTATTGCAGGAATATGACCAGAAGCATCCATAATCCGGGAAACAAACTTAAGTTTTTGCGTCCTTTATTAGAGACAACAACCAAGCTATTAGAAGAGTATTTTGAAAAAGTTCAGATAATTCCTGATTTAGCGCTTCCTAGCGCTAGTAAGGAGATATCTTTAACACCACTACTTTTTCATGCAGCCAGACAAGCTTACGCAATCAATAACAGAGAATATCTACCAGCAGCAGAAGTCCCTATTCTGAGAGGAAACAAGACAGGCAGACTTGATTTAGCATTGTTTAGTGACAGACGAATTGTTTTGATCGAGGCTAAAGCCAGACGTCCTAAACTATTTGGTCCGGGAAAAGCGTTTAACGCTTTAGAAAGCGCATTGAATGCGGCTGATAGACAGTTGGCTGCAACAGACGTTAATACATTGAAATTTCACGACGATGACAACAGGAAGGTGACAAAAATTGCACTAGCCACAATAAACCCCGTCATTCCACCATCTAAAATAGACAAGTCACCTGAGAGCAGGTTCTATGAGTTTGTAAGGGATATAAGGGCTAACCAGCGCTTTAGTGATTGTGTTACAGCCTCTGTTTGTTACGGGCTACATACCGTTAACCAGCCATCTGGCTATAAATCAATCGGTCAGATAATTGTAGCAAGGGAAATAACTTTATAGATAGTAGAACTCGCTATTTGCTCTTCTAAATGCTAGCGATCGTTTGTGCTTGCCTCGATAAATGGTTTAGCTCATAAAACTCGTAGAATTCAATTTGAATTAGCATGTGCTAATTGAATTTATCTGCAGAAGGCATAAAACAATAAAACTAATTTTTGGAAGCTTTTTGTCAATAACACAACGCCTTATCAGGCGTTGATCATTTCTTTGACTTTATCTCTGTGGCTGCGGCTGACTTTTAATTCCGTTCCATTGTGCAGTACTAAGTGATACTCGCCGCTGATATGGCTTATCAGCTTGTTAACATAATTGATGTTCACAATGGCGCTGCGATGCACGCGTACGAAGCGACGCGGATCCAATTCGTCGATCAGTTCTTTCATGGTTCGACGCATAATATGTGTGCCATCTTGTGCGTGCACACACATATAATCACCAGCAGCATCTACCCATTGAATACTATCAACAGATACTCTGGTAACTTCAGAGCCATCTTTGATTGCCAGCACAGTTGGATACGGATTCGCCGAAATCGGCTCACCTTCTGCTAATTTACGCAAAATATCTTCGCAATCGTCACCCGTGAAATCGGCAATCAGACTGGCCAGTTTTTGTTTGTGAGCCCCTTCTTGCGCCTGGCTGAGGGTATCTTCTACCTTGTTTAGCGCCTCTCTTAAGCGTTTATCATCCACAGGTTTCAGTACGTAATCCAAAGCATGAATATCAAAGGCTTTGATGGCATAACTATCAAAAGCAGTCACAAACACAATAAGTGGTAAAGGCTGGCCGGACTCACGCAGTTTATTAATTACCTGAAACCCGTTCAAACCCGGCATCTGAATATCGAGAAACACCAGATCAGGTTTAAGTTTGGGTATTTCATCAACGGCAATGTTACCGCTGGAACATTGCCCAATAACTTCGACATGCTCAAAAGCGCCCAACCGAATGGCTAACCCTTTTCTGGCCAGCGGTTCGTCATCCACAATAACTGCTTTTATTTTTCTATCCATTATCAACCAATTCGTAAGGTATTCTGATACTAACTTTAATTCCCGTAGGGTCATTATGCGACACTACGAAAGAATAATCCTGCCCATATAAAGAGTGTAATCTTTCCTGAATATTGGTCAATCCCACGCCGTTGGTACGATGCAATTGACCATTAACAATATCCGCCCCAGGACCATTATCGGCAACTTCCAGCAATAAATCCCGACCGAATAAACGCGTGGCAATGCAGATCTCTCCGCCCTGCTCCATTTTAGAGATCGCGTATTTGATGGCATTTTCCACTAAAGGCTGCAAGATCAGGCTGGGAACCAATGCCTTACTGGTGTCTTCATCAATTTTCCATTGCACATCCAGACGCTCATCAAAACGCACTTTTTCAATATCAAGATAGAGTCCAAGGGCCTGTATTTCCTGCTCCAGTGGGACTTTTTTAATGGGGTCTTTGTCCAGAGAGTAACGTAAAAAGTCACTTAAACGGCTGACCATTTCTTCAGCAGTTTTATTCTCTTTGACTAATATCAATGTCGATATTGCATTTAGAGTGTTAAACAGAAAATGGGGATTTAACTGATAACGCAGCATTTTAATGTGAGCCTGATGCGCCATGGCGCTGGACTTCAAGGCGTTTTGCTTTTCTTTTTGCAGCAACTGGTAGTTTTTAATACCAAAATAAAGCCCGGTCCAACACATCAAAATAAAAAATGAATTGAGGCTGCCATTCAGATAATAAAACCATTCTTCCGGACGATAGCCATGCTTATAAATTTCCCAATAGTGTAGATTCTTAAGTACCTGCCAGACCTGGGAAAACAGAAAACACGCAATTAAAACAGACAGCAACATTTGCCATGGATTAAGCTTCGCCACTTTCTGATAGATATAACGAAGTGGGATGCTGATAAGACAACCTGCTATGGCATTCAGGAAAATGACAAATATCCACACTGCCCGCATATCGTGCAAAAACGAGCCGATGTAATAGACCAGTGCGAATCCTGCCCATCCACCGACGTGCAGTGTCCAGAACAAACGCTCTCGGTCTTCAAATAATTTGTGCAAGTTAACCAAACGACTATTCCATTGATGATTTGAAAGAAATTATACGTTATCCAACAGCAAAGCGTTTGCTACTTGTCCTGCAACAAACGCTATTGGTCGCATAATTTTGAGAAGGTGTATTTAATACGGAATGTTCAATCTCTTCAACCAGTGAACCCACCACCAGGCCGGGCCTACTAGTAAAAACTGCAGATCTTTAAAAAATGAAGGCTTCTTGCCTTCGATATGATGACCGACGAACTGCAAAATCCACATTGCAACAAATAAGACAATGCTAAATTGCAGTATGTCTACGCCCAGTTGATACATGGCATCAATACTGAGAAACACCGCTATAGTCAGTAAAGTCATAGCGGCCCCAATGGGGCCAGATAAGCGAAAATAGTAATAAAGTGCAGGAATAATAAGGATATGGGCGAAAGTGATATCCATGGAGGCCAGCACCTCCGGTACTGGAATGAGCCAAACTAAAGCAATGGTAACCCAATAAATTGTCGGTACTGCAATTCCATGTATAACGATATTGGTGCGATTGGTATGGCTTTCACCGTACTCATTGAGTAAGGCATCTATCTGTCGATGGTGAACTTGCTGAATCATGATTTGTTAATTTTTTGTTATAATCCGACAGCAGCATAAATTATGTGCACTACATGAGCAATAGTTGTTTTTACGTGCTGACCATCAGCCTTTCAAGTAAGGCTTCAGTATAATGATTCTTCTCTTCGAATCTTAAACCATAATAAAAATACAGTTCGTCCATCCGTACATTCATGATTTCAGATTTAAACCTGAAGTCTTCCTGTTTCCCTGGTGCGCTTATCTCCAGCAAAATGTGTTTATCTTCAATTTTTTCCCGACCTTTTCGGGGTACACCGACACGGCAACCACTGCCGGAAATATCCAGGATCATGCCTTCGGCCAGACGATTTTTATGCTCTTCCGAGATTTTTGATTGCAAGGCATTCAAATCACAAGGCACTCTGATTTGAGCACGCTTTTCTGCGCGCAGCCCCTGTACCTGCACGGCTTCAGGGAAATTCACCCACACCGCATGAATTGGCGACATAGTGATAGCTTTGACTTTAGTTTTAAACGCTACTATCTCTCCTGTGTCTTCCAGTACCAGCCGTACGATTATCTGGCCATCTACATATAAACCATCGCGCAATGGCCCAAACTTTTTTTCGTCTGGAAACTTAAAAATTAAGGTTTTACGCCCGTCTGCCCCAATAAACTCTGAACGAACCCGTTTGACTGTGTTGGGAAAGCTCAACTGAAAATCTACCGTTAAACCGGGTTTTAATGAGCGCAATTTATTGAGATCTGCGCTGGAAAGTTTTTGTCTGGAAGCCAATATCGCCATAGGCGTGTTAATACTCTTATCAAATGTCTAATTGTCGCAATGCTTATCGGCAAATGTCCCTTGCACCTAAGCGAAAACTATCTGGTAAATACCAGAATACTTCAATATCAAATTGGATTCTGAACTGCTAAATCGGTATATTTTAATTTTGTTACCTCAATGCATCTTATCCGATTTATCCCTATTTTTCAGGAAACTATGAAAGCAACGAACTCAAAATTACATTATCAGCTTAGTATAGACGCTATTTCCAAACACACTTTTTATGTTGAGATCCAGGTTGACACCTCAGAACTCAACGAACTCACCCTGACTCTACCTTGCTGGATCCCCGGCAGTTACATGGTGCGGGATTTTGCCAAAAACTTGTTAGCCATGAGTGCTAGCAATGAAAACGAGAGTCCATTGCCCGTTACTCAATTAGATAAGCAAACATGGCGCATTGAGCAGTGTCAAAACTCAACTAAGATCTGTTATCAGGTTTACGCTTTTGATTTATCGATAAGAGCCGCATTTTTGGACTCAGAATATGGTTTTGCCAATGGCACCAGTGTATTCCTGAAAATAGAAGAACTGCACGATAAGCCCGCTTCAGTGGTAATTAGCAACTGTAATCAGCCCAAAGATTGGCAGGTTTACACGGCAATGCAAAAAGCTGATGTTGATAGCAATGGCAACGGTCTTTACCTGGTGGATAATTATGCCGACCTGATTGAACATCCGGTGTTATTGGCTGATGGCGATCTGATTCAATTTAAAGTTGCAGGCATAGATTTTCAGATGGTACTGGCTGGTGGCCACAATGCCGATCTGGCTCGCATAAAAAGCGATCTGGAAAAGATTTGTCAGCATCACCTGCAATTGTTTGGTAACGACATTGAGATCAAGCACTACCTGTTTCAGACTTTGCTTTCAGAGTCAGATTTCGGCGGACTGGAGCACACTCACTCTACAGCACTATTGTTCAGTCGAAATGATTTACCTACACTGGCAGAACAAGGCAGTATGACTGATGGTTACCGGTCTTTCCTGGGCCTATGTAGTCACGAATTGTTTCATACCTGGCACGTTAAACGTATCAAGCCCAAGGTTTATTTAAAGCCAGACCTATCTAAAGAATGTTACTCCGAGCAGCTGTGGATATATGAGGGGTTCACCTCCTATTACGATGATTTTAGTTTGTTGCGCTCTGGAATTATCAATGAAGAGAGTTACCTTGAGTTACTGGGACAAACGCTTACCCGTTTGTATCGCACTGAAGGTCGCAAAGTTCAGACGGTAACTCAATCCAGTTTTGAAGCCTGGACCAAGTTCTACAAGCAGGATGAAAATGCCATCAATGGCATAGTGTCCTATTACATCAAAGGTGCGGTAATCGCGCTCTGTCTGGATTTGCTCATTAAACAACAAAGTCAGAACAAGGTTAGTCTGGATAATGTTATGCAGTCTCTTTGGTTGGACTATGGCAAAGATTTATCTGGCACAGACGACAATGTTATCCAGCAACTACTCAAAGAGAAGCTAAATATTAACCTGGATGAGTTTTTAGATGCCGCTCTGTATAGCACCGAAGAACTCCCCTGGCAGGAGCTATTAGCGAGTTTTGGGGTAAAAACCCACTTCCGAGCTCGTTCGGGACTCAAGGACATTGGCGGTAATAAAGGCAGTGACACTGCAGCAACCATTGATTTAGGTATGCATTACAGTAGTGATACATCTGGCATAACGGTGCAACAAGTCAGTAATGGCCGTGCAGCGCAATTGGCAGGGTTGCAAAAAGGAGATCGAATTGTTGCCTTAAATCAATGGGATTTAAAAGGCAAAACCCTGGAAGCCGAGTTGGCCAAATTTCCGCTTGATAGCGAAGTGGAGTTAACGCTGTTCAGACGCGGCAGGATGTTGCAGGTGGTATTTACCGTTACTGCTGCCACAAAAGACAGCATTTACCTAACGATTGAAGACAAGGAAAGAGTTGTAAGCTGGTTTAGTAAACCAGATTAATCCTCCATTTCTGGTACGAGAAGTTGCGGATCAACACGCTTTTCGTACCAGTTCATGCGCCAATCTAAATGTGGCCCTGTAACCCGGCCGGTATCACCTATCTCGGCAATCAGCTCCCCTTGTTTAACCCGTTGCCCGACTTTTACATGGCCTTTGTGCAAATGTAAAAATGTCGAAGATACACCATATCCATGGTCAATAATCAAAGTACCACCAGAATAGTACATATCTGGAACAAATAGAGTTACCAAACCATCAGCAGGTGCATAAACCGGTTGTCCGACAGGGCCTGCGACATCCACACCATAATGAGGGCGTTTTGGCTCACCATTTAAAATTCTGCGGCTACCATAAACACCGGAAATTGGCCCTGTTGCTGGCCAAACAAAATCTTGCGCAAAAGCCGTATCCAGTTCAACCCGATCTCTGGCTTTTCGAACCATCTGAGCGTCCTTTCTGATCCGCGCCAGTGTCGATTCCGGCGGAGTCACCATTTTGGGTGGTAATCCGTCTATGTGCTGTTCCCGGTAGATGCGCTTATCAATAATCAAAGACTTGGTGTGTTCACTACCATCTGGTAAGCGCCATTTTAGTTGCCAGTTTAATTTATCATCGCGCGAAAAACCCAGCGCAAAATCCCCGCTGGGCGCCACAGTAATTTGCCGCTCATCAAGCCAAATTTGACTTCCCGGTGGAAGCTTGCCACGCAATAGGCTGCCTTGTTGTAATTCACCGCGTAACTCCAGAGCCTGCAAACTCATCACGCTACAACATAACAACAGAACAAGGACGAAGCGGTTACGCATAGGCTATAGCTCCTTTGCCTACGCCCTCAAAAGCCACGACTTCAACTTTGGTTTCCGGCGTTAATCCAGCTTGCTCATTAGCCAGGTACTGGGCGAGACACTCCACAGTAGAATCTGTATCTACAAGTTCGGTTTCTGATTTAGGGATAATCAATTCAAACTCACCTTGCGATGATTCGTAGGCGAAACAGTAAAACTCGCCCTCACCTGCAAATTTTTGTAGGCCGGCTGACAACTGAGCTGGGGTGACAATATCTTCAGTAGTGCCAATGTAAATATCACTCCAGCGATTGGCCCAGTATCGTTGCCATTTTTCATCAAACTTGTCATCCAGCTTAACCAGTATCTTAGAACGGTGCCCGTGTGCAATTCGCTGACAATTGCCATCGTGTTTTTTGAGTCCGTGGGTATAGTGATAATAGGCGCCGTCTATAACTTCGGTGCGCAACGACAAAGTTATATCGTCAACATTTTCGGGTAAGTGGGTAGCAATGATTTCTTTCAGATACTGACTCACTGATTCCATAGTCACTTCGTCAGCGTAGATAAAAGCATAAGCTTCCGGTGGGCAACTTAAAGTGATGTTTTTACCCGGGCGAGCAAAATTAACGATAACATTATCGTTGTTATGATCATTACCCAACTTCACGTAGGCATGTTCAGCAGGCACTAACAGTTTGTGATCAACATATTCGTCAATCAGATACTTTAGTTCTTTTTTAACTTTACCGAAATCAAGCACCATGCTTTCTTCATTTAATGCGCCATTAAGCACCACATCGACGATCCAACTCTCGCCTACCATGCCGCGTTTAGGGCACAAATAGGAAAAGTCCATCACAGTCAGATCGTTTACAAATAAATGCATTCTCGTTTTATTACCTTAGATATTTGAGATTTCAGGGTTTAGTTTAACACTTTTTAAATCCAGAGCCTTAAACCTTGGTTAAATTGTTTACTAGTCCTTCCACTTGTTTAACTGATCTTTAAGATTTGGCGGAACGCCCTTAATAATTAACGTGTCAGATTCTGGTTGATAGACCACTCTTTCACCGAGTAATTTTCGCTCAAAACTCAGGCTCACACCACCACCTGCACCAGTAAACTTGCTCAAGGTTTTGATGGAGGTCTTATCACCCTGGAAGGTACTTTCCAGATTTTCTTCTGATTGTTGGGAAAACGCGTGGAAATCCTGAGTCTGATCGGCCATTGACAAGGTTTTTGCTACATCTTCTACCACAATATCTTCACCGGATTCGATTTGCGTTTTGTAGTAAGTAGCCAACTCTTCGCGTTTTTGCTGTTTTTCTTCTGGCGCAAATTGCTCTACATCCATGAACTGTTCTACTTTTTCCAGCAACAATTTGTTTTGCTGCTTGATATCCACTTCTTCTGCGCAACCTAAAAACATCAAAAAGAAATCAGAGATCTTGCGGCCTGCACGGCCCTTAATAAAACTGACGTAGCGGTTTAGTTCAGGTGTTGTTTGATATTGAGACAAATCTATTCTGGCGGCCAATTGCATCTTTGCCAGGTCCAGATGGTTAGATACGGTAAGATTTAATTGAGGATTAATCTCTACGTGTTCTTTGGTATCTAACAACGCCACCATTAAATAGTCTGTAGCCAGATACTGGTATTGGGTAACCACAATAAAGCCGGCCTCTGGTGTTCCGGTCTCCACCATGGCTTTGACTAATTTGTCACAAATCTGAACCGAAAAAGGAAGAAACCCGATATCACCAGATATTAAGCCTCCCAGTAAGTCTCTAAAGCCCTGCTCTTCTTCATCTTCCGGCTCTACAAAGCCGCCAATCCCTTTTACTGGCTTGTTATTGTAGCTTTGGCTCAGTTGTTGAACAAATAACTCAATATCAGCGCCTACATCAAAAAGGTCATCCCGCGCCCGCACGGTAAGCTTTTCGCCATCATTAATGAGTTGGTGTACGACAAAGTGATTAATTATTGCTGACATGAAATTCCTAGGAAATGATTCGAATTTAAAATACTAAACTCAGAACTAAGAGAACAGGTGATATCACAACATGTGCTCTTTAAATAATCCCTGTATATTCTGATAAACGGGACCAAACTGCCGCAATTATTCTGGCTATGTGCCGCCTATAACGCGAATCAGAGTTCAGGTTCTGATAAAAATGCGTTACCATTTTACACAAGCTATATTCCGGATGTATACATGCCACAACAATCTAAATACTCAAATGAGCAATTTGAGGCGCTATTTAACGACATTTTGGTCGCTCTTGAAAAACACAAACCGTCACCTGATCTAGCCATGATGGTACTCGGCAACAGCCTGACACATGTTCTGGAAACTCAGGTAAAACAAGAGATAAGAACCGAAATGGCAGAAAAGTTTTGCCAGGTATTATTAAGTAGCGTAAAAAAGTAAAAGAACAACAACGATAACGAAATTATAAGTTCATGATCCTTACGGAAACGCCTAAACGGCAATTAGTCAGCAAACTGGTTACCTGGGGGCATTGGTTTACCCTCTGCAACATCATTGTTGCTATTTGTATTGCCGGCATTTATCTGTTCAGCAGTGCCTTGCCAGAAACGCCATTAGGGTTGCTATATCTGATAGCCAATTGGTTTAGCCATATCGGCTTTTTGACCTTTTTTGGTTTCGTGATTTTTATGCTGCCCTTGTGTTATCTGCTACCCAATAGCCGCTTTTTAAGAGCCTGGGGCTCAGTGGTAGCCGCATTTGGGCTGGCGTTTTTGGCTTTTGATGCCTTGCTTTATACCCGTCACGGTATGCACTTTAGTCCCTACTCTGCCGAATTTATCCGGCAGCAAACAGATACAGTGCTAGGCGGACTCAAATTCCATCAAATTATTTTTTTACTGGTTTCATTTTTCGCCTGGTTGCTGTTTCAGCTTCTGGTGGCCAACTCTTTATGGCAACGAATTGAACGCCTGCAAAAGCTAAAGATTGGCCTGCCCATTAGTTTGGGTTTTGTAACCCTGTTTATGTTCAGCCACATAGTCCACGTATGGGCTGATGCCAGCTTGTATCAACCTGTGGTAAAACAGGACAATATGTTTCCGCTGTCTTACCCCGCTACAGCGAAAACACTGTTATCTAAATATGGATTGCTGGATATAGAGCAATACCGCACCAAGAAGACTCTGCAATTTAATAACCAATTTGAACGGATCAGCTATCCCAAAAGCTCACTGTTTTGTGCTACAAACCCCAATAAAAAAGCGGTATTGGTATTGGTGGATGACGATTCTGAAAACAGCTCAATTCAACCAGTAACTTCTAATACCATTAAAGAGCTACCCCAGCATTTTGACTTATCCAGCTCCAGATTAGCCGGTATTAAAACAGCCCTATACGGTCTGCCGGAGGTTTTTCACGCAAGTGTCGCTTCTAAGTCGCCAATTCTGTTTCAGGCAATTGCTGCATCAGGCCAACAAATCCATTCTTATACTGAAGACCCAAGGGTTGCTGCTTTTTTCCAGAGTCAAAACACCAAGGCGATGGCAAGCTTACCAGGGCAAGATGCATTGCCGCCGATATCCAACAACGGGCTTTCAATATTGCATTTAAACGCCGAACAAGCTGCGGCCTGGATGGCCCAAATTGATAACTCTATTTCCTTTTTTATTACCTATTTAAGCCCCGACAACCGTATTCCCGCTTATACTAACCTCCCGGTAGCAGTAACCAATGAGTTAACCTCTCACCAGGATATTGCCGCGACAATGATTAATTATATGGGATGCGAAATAGAGGACAGTTTGCACACTACAGGGCAAAATCTGCTCTCAGGTGCCAGAAATTGGGTAGTCAGTAATCAGCAAAATAAAATAATCATTTTGCATAACGAGCTGAGAACTGAAGTTGACCCAAATGGTAATTACCAATTGTATAGCTTTGATGGTACAGCTCAAAACAATGTTGAGCTCAATATTCCTTTATTGGGACAAGCCATTAAATTGTTAAGTAGTTTTAGTCAGGCGAAATAAAAATTCTTACTTTTCAGTGAAATAAATTTCGTTACAATCCAGGGATTGGTTGCTAGTATCAACCTGATCAGGTGAAGGAAATTCAGTACCGTGGTCTTAGGCCGTAAAATTATTTATTCATTATTTCTGTGTTGGGTAACCTCTTCTCCGTTAGCGGCGAGGGAATCCTTGGCGGTGGTTTATCCAGAGGTGCCCTCGCCAGCCAATTTGGTATTTGAAGAAATAATCGCCGGAATCCAGGCCGCCCACCCAAACAATCTTATGATAAAAGCGATTCGCAACTCCGAATCTCCAGATGAGTCTCTAGCATGGGTTAATGAAAACCAACCAGAAATGTTGATAGCCTTAGGGAAACGAGGTTACAGAATTGCAAAGTACATATACAAAGACCGCCCGGTTGCAATTGGCGCACTTCCCATAAGACCAAACGGTATATCTGGCATTTCCTTACTGGCTGACCCAGGAGTTATTTTTGACTCTCTGAAGAGTCTGGCGCCAAACATTAAAACCATAAATGTTGTGTACTCCCCCGGAAGCCGTTGGTTGATATCTATAGCGGCAGAACAGGCACAGGCAAAAGGTCTAACTTTTAACCACATCGAAGTCAAAAATATTAAAGATGCCATTTCCACCTATGACCAATTACTGAACCAAATAAATCCACAAACCGATGCTGTTTGGTTACCGGTTGATAAAATCACCGCCCATGAACAGGTTATCCTGCCCAATTTATTAGAGAAATCCTGGGAACAAAACCTGGTGTTATTTTCTAGTAAGCCCGCCCATGCGAAAAGAGGGGCATTATTTTCGGTCTTCCCAGATAACCAGGCGCTGGGCAAACAACTGGTAAAAATGGTAACAGACATATATCAATCGCAAAACGATGCAGGAGTGATACCACTACAAGATATGAAGCTGGCAGTTAACCTGAGAACTGCAGCCCACCTGGGGTTTGACTACAAATCTCAGCAAAAAGAACAATTTCATCTAACTTTCCCGCAGTAAATCACTATGAACGAGCTGCAAGAAACCAGAAAGTTAAGAAGCGCAGTGGGCAACCGCAAAGATTCACTGAGCATCAGACGGCAACTTCTGGCCTACATAGTTGCGGGTGTATTCATACTATTAGTGCTGTTTAGTTTGACCATCAGTTGGTTAGCGGGCAAAGAAACCAGTAAACTTACCGTTAATAACGCACAACAGGTTGCCAGAGCACTGGCACAACAATCGGTACTGGCGCTATTAACAGAGTCTGAGGAAAACGCAGACACCGCATTGGATCAGGTAATGTCATTTCCTGATGTGGCTGGTGCAGGCCTGGTAACCCTGGAAGGTGAAATTTTTGGCTGGCATGGCGATGCCAGAGGCGAGAGTTACTTCAGTAAAATCAACTGGCGAGAAACCCGTAACTATCTCATTTTAGAAGAAGACGATGATAATTGGTATGTTGCCTCAGCGGTTATTTTGGCCGACAACGAAGGCGATAGCGAAACCGAACTGTTTGAATCCACTGAAGAAAAATTGGGTTATGCGATATTGTCTTTTAGCAAAGAAACGCTGACTCAAATCAACCGGGACATTATTTTAACAATCGCCATCACGGGCGGCATTGCGGTTATTGGTTTGATTTTAATTGTTGGCGGAGCCATCCAAAGGCAATTAACTCCTCTTCAAGCATTATCGGAGGTTATGTCGCACAACCATGAAACCGGTGAACACAGGTTGGCCAAAGTTCATGGTGCAAAAGAAATCGAGCAAATGGCAAACTCCTTTAACGCCATGATGCTCACGCTGGATGAGCAGGATGAGCGCCTGAGAAATCAGCGAGATCAACTGGAAGCTGAAGTTAAAATTCGCACAGCAGAATTAACGGTTGCCCGTGATGCTGCACTCACCAGCAGTCGTCACAAATCCGAGTTCTTAGCCAATATGACTCACGAACTCAGAACCCCGATACAGTCGATAATTGGGTATGTAGATTTAGCCAAAGAAGAAGCCGAGAATGAAGGTCACTTTGATATGGCCTCTGACCTGGATAAAGTCACCCGTAATGCAGACCGTTTGCTAGGTATGATCAACTGCCTGCTGGATTTATCCAAAATTGAAGCTGGCCGAATGGAATTAAACCTGTCCAGCACTTACTTAAAAGATCTGCTACAAAACTTATCTGAAGCCACCGCCCCGCTGTTTCCCCGTAATAATAATAAGTTCCTGTTAGACAACCACGCAGACAACCCCATTCTGCGCATAGATAGCGAAAAGGTATTGCAGGTATTAATCAACCTTGTTTCCAACGCCAGTAAGTTCACTAATAACGGCACAGTAACCTTGCGGGTAGAAAGCCAGTCCGGACATCTGATATTCAATGTCATTGATACAGGTATTGGTATTCCCGCCGATCAACTGGCTAAGATATTCGAGCAATTTCAACAAGTAGACAGTGGTGAAACGCGCAGGTTTGGCGGCACCGGGTTAGGTCTGGCCATTTCAAAACAGTTCTGTGAACTTATGGGAGCTCAAATAAAGGTTGAAAGTATCGAGGGTGAAGGAAGCTGTTTCACCGTTAAACTTCCAATTAATTAAATTTGCTTCGATTAGGCACCGGAAAGCCGGTTCGATGACTTTGTTAAGATATCGCATGCTAAAAAAACAAATTGCAATTTGGGTTCTACTAGCTCTGTTGGGTAAATCAAGCTTAGCAGCTCACGAAGCCGACAGTACCTCAAAAGAAGAGATAAATGACGAATACCTTGAAGATGAATTTGGTCATGACCAGTTTGGTGACTTCTACGGCAGTGATGAATTTATCAGTATTGCGACAGGTACACAGCAGAACATAAATAAAGCCCCTGCTGTTGCATCAGTTATCACTGCTGAACAAATTAAACAAAGTGGTGCCAGAAATCTTATTGATGCCTTAAAGATGATTCCTGGGCTAAACATAAGTCGCAGTAGTCAGGCAATGTCACCCAAATTTAACTTCAGAGGAATTACATCTACTTACGGACCACAAACTCTCGTAATGATTGATGGAGTCCCGACTAAAAGTGTTGTACGTGGTGATAATCACGTAGTTTGGGGAGAGTTTCCTGTTAATAGTATTTCCCGAATTGAAATAATTCGGGGGCCAGGTTCAGCTTTATACGGGGCTGACGCTTTTGCAGGTGTTATTAATATCATTACCCATTCCACCGAAAATCTACAAAAAAGTGAAGTGGGTTTCGGTTTTGGAAGCTACAACTCAAAAAATGGTTGGTTTAAAACCGGCATGGCAAGCGGTGATTTTCAAGCGGGAATATCCGTTGAATATTTGAGTTCCAATGGCTCAAAAGAAATTATTGAAACTGATGCACAAACAATTTTTGACGATTTAGCAGAGCAACTTTTTAATTTACCCGCCGTCTCCCATGCACCAGGAAGCACAAATCTCGGATTTGATGCATTAGACCTATTCCTCAAAGCAAAGTATCAGAGAGTTAATCTGGGGGTTTCTTTACAGCACAGAGGTGATGTTGGAACCGGGCAAGGTATATCTGAAGCATTAGATCCACATGGTAAATTCGGTGGAGATAAACTCATGATTGATCTTAGCCATGAGACAATACGAATGGATAATGATTGGAAAATAACCTCTCATTTCAATTATTACCAGTCCACCCAGGATATTGAAAAAAACATCAACTTGCTACCTCCCGGCACCTTATTCGGCGCTTTTCCAGATGGCATTATTGGCAACCCTGGATGGAAAGAAAGTACAACAATCTTTGAGGTAAACGCTGACTATACAGGCTGGCCTGATCATCAATTAACAGTCGGCACTGGTTACATAATTCAGGATTTGTATGAAGTCACAGAAAGTAAAAACTTTTTATCAGATCTGTCGCCAAATCCGAATGGCCTGGTTGATGTCTCCGACACCGACGACGTATTTATGCCGGAATACGACCGAAACAACAGATATCTTTTAGTGCAAGATATCTGGAAGTTTGCCCCTGACTGGGAATTGACGATGGGCATAAGGTATGATGATTATTCTGATTTCGGTTCTACTACAAATCCCAGAGTTGCACTAGTCTGGTCTGGTAGTCTTAAATCTACCACCAAATTTTTGTACGGTCGCGCCTTCAGAGCGCCGGGATTCGCTGAATTACTGACAGTAAACAATCCAGTGTCTCTGGGAAACCCCTCTATTCAACCTGAAACAATTGACTCATTTGAATTAGCTTATAGCTACCGACACGATGATAGGCACACATCCAATATAAATTTATTTCACTATAAAATTGAAGATTTTATAACATTTGTCCCGGATGAATTTGCACCAACCGCAACGGCACAAAATGTTGGTAAAAGAACGGGTTATGGAATTGAGGCAGAAACTGGATTTGATATACACCGAGATATATCAGTCAAAGCCAATTACTCTTATGTCAAAGCTAAAGATGATTTGGTCAATGATGATGTAGGCGACTACCCGAACCATCAATTAAAAGCGGAATTGCTATGGCAAATCAATCCCAACTGGAGTTTGTTCGTTAATACCGCTTTTATTGGTGAAAGAAAGCGCACCTATTTTGATCAAAGAAAAGCGCTGGACGGCTATATAGATTTAGGCTTTAACCTTAACTACCAAAACTACGCAGGTTGGCGAGTGTCTTTAAGCATAGACAATGCTTTAGATGATGAAATACTTGAACCCAGTATTGGCCCGGGCGAGCATGATGGCAGTGTTAACATCCCGGGAGACCTCCCGCTCTCAGGAATACAATATAATTTTAAGATTGCCAAATCGCTCTAATTAAAACGCTTCTATTCAATGTAACTTTATTACATTCAGGGTCTTATCTGTCATACGTGTAACTAACAACACATTTGTGAAAGCATTAAACAACTTGTTTCAACTTAAATAAAACTTCATGAAAGTTTTATACTGCTACGACTTGTTAAAAGCTAAATAGCTAATACAATCAAAGATATAATAAATAGAGCCAGCTCTGATAATAAAAACAAAATCTGCATTTTGACGCGGACACATATTATGAAAAAAAGACTACTCACCACCTGTGTGTTAATGGCCATTTATGGACAAACGTCTATGGCTATTGCTGCAACCCCAATGCTGCAAGAAACCGACTTTAACGACGATTACCTGGACGAAGATTTTGGTGACGACCAATTTGGTGATTTTTATGGTAGTGATGAGTTTATTAGCATAGCTACGGGTACGCAGAAAAGTATTAGTAAGGCCCCGTCTGTAGCTAATGTAATAACTGCAGATCAAATAAGAAGAATGGGTGTAAGCAACATTCACCAGGCAATAGAAACAGTAACCGGAATCCACGTATACCCTTCTAATCTAAACCGCATGAACCCTTCTTATTCCATCCGTGGAATCCATACCAGTCAGAATTCACAAGTGTTAGTGATGGTTAATGGTGAGCGAACCACACAAAACTGGAGTGGTACCAAATGGGACTTGTTTAACATAGGCATTGAGCTGGTAGATAGAATTGAAGTAATACGGGGCCCAGGCTCAGCAGTTCACGGAGCGGATGCCTTCTCTGGTGTTATCAACATAATAACGAAAGGCTTAGATAGTGAAATAAATAGCGAGTTAGGTGCAAAGGCCGGGTCATTTGGGTATCGAAGCTTTTGGTTGAATCAACAACATCAATTTGAGCAATTAACCCTGACCATAAATGCGCAATGGGAAGATTATGATGGAGACAATTCCAGGATCGTTGAGCAAGATGCATTATATGGGCTTGGCTTAGGAGCCATTTCAAATGCACCGGGACCATTAGGAACCGAATTGGAGTCTCTTGATTTGAGGCTTGGCTTTAGTTACCAATCTTTTTATGGTCATTTATGGCATTTGAAAAATGAGGGGGAAACTGGAGCAGGAGCTGCTCAAACTCTGTCGCTAAATGACAACGCTAAAAACACTAAAACGTCTGCTAAGGTTGGATTTAAAGAATCCTTAAATACAAACTGGGATATTGATATTTGGGGTATATTCCAAAACTATAAAGAGGATACCTTTTTTACAATTTATCCAGAAGGTATGGGATTACCAAATTTTGACGAAAACGGTAATTTGACGAACGTCACCATCTTTACTGACGGAATTATCGGCCGACCAATATTGCATGATGAAAACTATGCATTTGAGGCTTCCACGATCTATCAGGGATTCGATAGTCACAACCTAAGATTTTCAATTGGGTCATTAAAAAATGAAATGGAAGTGGAAGAATTTAAGAACTTTGGACCATTGGCGCAAGATTTCATATCCGATACAAGAGATGGAAACTTGACCGATGTCACTGGAACAGAATTTGTCTTCTCACCAGATGTAGATCGCGAAGTATATTATCTGTCTATTCAGGATGAATGGAAAATTGCGAAAGATTGGGAGTTAACTGCTGGTATCAGATACGATCACTATTCAGATTTTGGAAGCACTGTAAATCCCAGGGCTGCATTGGTTTGGCAGGCTGACCACAACCTAACTGCGAAAGCAATTTATGGTAGAGCTTTCAGAGCACCGTCCTTCTCGGAACTGTATGCTATTAATAATCCAATAATTTTGGGCAACCCAAATCTTGAACCAGAAACAATTAATACGTTCGAAGTGGCATTCGATTACAGGCCAAACTTTAACTGGAAGTTATTGTTCAATATATTTGGTTATCAAGCTGATAATTTGATTATTTATACACCTCAACAAGATGGTTCCAGCCTTGCTAACAATGCAGCTGAACAAGATGGATTTGGCGCAGAATTTGAAGCGCATTGGAAATTGGATGAACAGCTCAATTTTAAAGCGGGAGTATCCTGGCAAAATGCTGAAGACGCAATTTCTGAGGAAGATATTCCAGATGCTCCGGGGTTGTCCCTGGATTTTTCTGTCAACTGGGACATCAGTGACAGAGTTCATTTCCATTTAGATACAATGTGGATTAAAGACAGAGAAAGATTACCCTCTGATGCCAGAACTGATATAGAAGACTACAATTGGACAAATGCAAATGTGATTTACGACATGAGTAATAACATTAGCATATCCATAAGTATACGTAATCTGTTGAATGAAAGCGCTTATGAACCTTCAGATGGTCAAATTCCAGGCGACTTCCCTATGGAAGAAAGAGGCTACTGGTTAAAACTTAATTATCAACTTTAATTTTATGAAAACTGTTAAAAAACAAATAGAAGCCAGTAAAGGGGAACGGTTTACCAGCAAAATACCAACTGCAATTTGCTTTGAAGAGCCTAGTCAAAAGAATGAGTTTATCGCAGAAAAGCAATACTTGCATGGTTACGACTTTGAAGAATTAGTAGCCAAGCTCAGCTACCCACAAATGTTATTTCTGACGTTATCAGGAGAACTCCCAACATTAAAGCAGACAGCCATTTTAAATTTTTTATTAAAACTTTTTATAACACCGGGAATTAGGCATCCTGCTACTCGAGCCGCGATGAATGCCGGTATAGGTAGGACCCACGTAACACATATTCTCCCTATTTCCCTTTCAGTTTTATCTTCAGAATATTTAGGTAGCGTGGAAGTTGGGGAATCTATGAAATGGCTAAAGACAAATGCCGATAAAAGCCCTGAAGCCATTTATTGTGAATTTAAAGAACAACTTCTATCTCAAAAACCGAACCCTATTCCTGGTTTTGGTACAATTTATGGTTCAATAGATACTTACATCTTAAAATTTGTTCCACTGCTTAAAAATTTAGAGATTGAACTGCCACTAGTCGAGTCTATTGAAAATCTGTTAAATGAATTAACTAAAAAGGGTTGTGAAATTTCATGGCTATCTACCGGATTAGCCGCTGCACTCTTTTTAGAACTTAAATTAAGCTATCGATTAGGAATCGCACTTTTTCAGATCATGCAAAGTCCCGGCTTAGCAGCTCACGGTATAGAAAAAGCAAACAAGCCGCTGACTGACATGCCTTTTATTCCGGAAAGTAATTATGAGATCAAATCAAGCACCAAATAGTTTTTGGTTGGACAAGGTTGGAAAGATCACCTCATCAAAAGGGGGATGGCGCATTGGTGAGGCTGTTTATAATCACGGCTATGACATGATGCGGGACTTAGTCGGACAGAAATCTTATTTCCAGGTGTTAGTGCTAAATACGACTGGAAGAATCCCCTCGGATAGTTTCTCAAATTGGCTAGAAGCAAGTTTTATATGTCTTAGTTGGCCAGACCCAAGGATATGGTGTAATCAAATAGGAGCATTGACAGGCACGGTTGGAGCCAGTTGTCCCTCTGCAATTGCGGGTGGTATTTTGGCAGCTGACTCACGTATGTATGGTGCGGGTACTATGAAGGCTTGCATGGAGTTTATTTACAAAGCCACAGAAATGTTCAATGAAGGATACGGGATTTCAGAAATTGTCGAAAAAGAGCTAAATGAACGAGCAAAAGTGCTTAGCAGTAAACCTGTTATAGTTGGGTACTCTCGACCTATTGCCTCAGGTGATGAGCGAGTTACGGCGATGATGAGGACTGGAAAGCAATTAGCACTAAAGCAAGGAAAACATGAACAAGTTTGTTTAGAGATACACAGTTATCTCGATGAACATCATCAAGAAGGTTTAAATGTCGCAGGATATTGTGCTTCTGTACTTGCGGATCATGGATACTCTCCGATGGAAGTAGAACGACTGTATTCTAGTTGGGTTCACTCCGGGGTTCATGCTTGTTATTCAGAGGCAGCAGATAATCCTCGGTTGAGCTTCTTACCACTCAGGTGTAGCGATATTGAGTACCATGGCAAACCTAAACGGGTGCTACCTTCGATTGAATAAGAACCCAAAGTCCTGTTTAAAGACTTAGCTATTTCTGTTTTTTGTGGTCTGTAGCCATAGATATAAGATAATCCATTAACTACAGACAGCCTGGAAGAAATCGCAGTTGGTCGATCTTAGCGGGGACCGTTTAAAGTCCCTCAATTAAGACCTTGTTACCCTATCCCCCAGGTGTGGCTGAACCGCCATTCACCGCAATACCTTTAACTCTGTCTCCCATAGGAGGAACTTCGTTTTTATCTACTCTGACATCAATCAGAGTTGGACCATCTTTGCTAAACAAGCGCGGATAATCAATGCTCTCAAGTTCTTCGACGGTGTTGATGACGATACCCTCTACCCCAACCGATTCGGCCATCATAGCAAAATTGACATCACCCAATTCGAAACCAACCTGCTCTGCGCCTCCTAAGCGTTGACCATGCATTACCATGCCCAAAACAGAGTCGTTAAGCACTAAAAACACGATAGGTAACCTCATCTGTTTGGCAACAGTGATTTCCTGAGCACTCATCAGATAACTGCCATCACCAGTGATGCAGACATGCGGTTTTAACGGACCATCTATGCGACTGCCAGCTGCAGAACCGACTACCGCGCCAATCGCCCAGGCCATAGCGCCCAGCCCCATGGCGATGTGTAGTTTTCCGTCGTGTTCTTTGCGTTGATAGTATTGAATCGACCAGGACCAGGCATTACCCGCATCCACAAATACTCTGCTTTCAACAGGTAAGTCACGACTTAAATGGGTAAATAAGCGCTGTGGTTTTATCGGGTTGTCATCGCTCAGACATTTATCTTCATCAAACAAGGAAGTGGCGCAACCATTGATATTTAAACCTGTTGGTTGCGGTAAGCCTTCCCATTCTTTATTCCAGTAGCGTTGGGCTCTGTTCAGCTTTTCGTTAACAATTCTGAATATTGTTGGCAGATGTCCACAAACATGCAGCCGGGCCATGTGGGAACGGGTAAAGTGTTCAATACGGGAATCCACATGGATCAGTTTTTCATTCATCAGTTCACTGGCCCAGCCACGGGTCCCCAGTTCCCCTAAAGCAGCACCGATAGCGATAACTAAATCCAGTTTATTGTGCTCCTGAAGAAGCTCTTTGGCGCTTTCATGGCCTGCAAAGCCAAATACGCCGCGGTAAAGTGGATGGGTTTCGTCTACCCAGCGTTTACCCATAGGACCGGTAACAAATGGCGCATTGATCATTTCCGCAAAGCGCATAATTTCTTCGGAGGCGTCTTTACAACCGTCACCAATAAAGAGGGCCACTTTATTTACGCTCTTCAACTCAATAACCATTTGGTCCATAGCTCCCTGATCTGTCAGGGTATAGCGGCTACGCAGAGTCTTTTTCTCTACATTGGCTTGTTTCAGGGCAACGGTTCTGAGTACATCTGAAGGAATACTGACGTGTACGGGGCCAGCAGGTTCATTTCGGGCCGTCATCAATGCGGATACCAGTTTAGTTTCCAACTGCTCGTGATGACTCACCAGGGTACTGTACTTGGTACAATGGTTGAACATGCTGACAGTATCAATGGCAGCACAAGAAGAGTCTTGCAGTGCTCTTTTACCAAATTTAGGCAGTGGTGTCTGAGCCGTGATAACTAACATTGGGATATTATCAGCATAAGCACCGGACACCCCGGTAATAAGGTTTGTTGCACCAGGACCTGTTGTGGCACAACAAACACCGATTCGACCGGTTTCACGAGCATAGCCATCGGCCATAAATGCTGCACCTGATTCATGTCTAGATACAACGGGCGCTACCCCGCCGTGCCTGGCGCTAACTGCCAGAGCGTTAAATAAAGGTTCAATCGCCCCGCCTGGGACACCGTATACAAAATCAATATTAAGCTGATTCAGGTAATCAACTATCATGTCTGCATACGTAAATACATCCATGTCTAAACCAGATTCCACTTTTGAATCAGCCATAGACATCACACCACCATTTCCTGTCACTTGTTAAAGAAGAGCGTCGTTCTAATTCTGTTTCTAGTATTTAATTTCGCGACTGCTCAATTAGACACTAGTCAAGGTATAAAAGTCTGTTTTCGTCATTAAATTAGACTAATTACACCTGCCTATACCCAGGTATCAATTTTCATCCTTTATGATACCGAGGCGCGTAATCTACACAAAATTTGACCGATTTTGTACCAATAAAGTGATTATTTTTTCACTAATCATCCTACCAGTCAAAAATAGGTTGATTTTCTTACCCAATTTGACCTAGCCGGTATTAATAGTTACCTACGTTGCGTTTTAACTCGTAACGTTCTTCAATAACATCAATACCTAACGGTTTACTGATGTGGTAGCCCTGAAGGTAATCAACCCCTAATCCCTGAAGCTCTTG
Source organism: Planctobacterium sp. AWH2_060 (assembly GCF_056158425.1). Lineage (NCBI taxonomy): Bacteria > Pseudomonadati > Pseudomonadota > Gammaproteobacteria > Alteromonadales > Alteromonadaceae > Planctobacterium > Planctobacterium sp. AWH2_060. Next base: position 978,242 of record NZ_JBSWTG010000001.1, read on the forward strand.
TGCTGTCTCTTCATCTTCGACAAACTCAGCCACGGTAGTTTTATCTAAGGCACGAGCAACTTCACAAATTGATTTTACTAACGCTTTATCTATGGGGTTGTCTTTCATGTCTTTAACAAATGAGCCATCGACTTTGACGCAGTTGGCCGGCAATTGTTTAAGGTAACTGAAGGTACTAAAACCAGTACCGAAATCATCAATGGAAAACTCACATCCAAGCTCCATTAACTTTTGAATCATGTCCTGAGTGGCCCCAAGATTAGTTAAACTGGCACTTTCGGTAACTTCGAAAATAATTTGTTGCGGGTCAACACCATATTGATTGAGTTTTTCTTCTACCAATGGCAATAAACGCTCGTCACTAAAAGCCTGTGCAGACAGGTTGATTGCTACTTTTTCTAACACAGAATGTTTACTAATCATGCTCATGGCTTTAGAAATTACCTGGTGATCCAGGAGGTTGATGTCTTCAACTCTTTCGATGGCTGGGATAAATTCACCCGGAAAAATCAATTTGCCATCGATCTCCAGGCGAACTAAAGCCTCAAAGTAATGTACTTGTCGGGTAACCGCATCAACAACAGGCTGAAAATGCAAAATAAGCTGATCTTTGGTGATCGCTTCTTGTAGCACGTGCACCCATTGTACAGACATTTGAAAATCTTCAGTTTCTTTGTCAGCTTTTTCGAACACATGAACCAGGTTTCTGCCACGCTTTTTAGCAACATAAAGCGCGATATCAGCTTGCTGCAAATACATTTCCGGCTCAGTCTGCTCACCGTTAATTTCTGTAGCGCCTATACTGCAACTAATTTTGAAAATTCGTTCACCAAACTGATAATGTCCTTGCTGTAACAAGCTACAAATTTCATTGGCAATTTCTCGGGCTTCGTTTTGATTAGTGCGCGGTAAAAGCAGCGCAAATTCATCCCCACCAACCCGACAAAATACGTCAGCCTCTCTTTTAACCGAGGAAATGGCGCTGGCGACTTCTTTCAGGATGATATCCCCCTGATGATGTCCCTGAGTATCATTGATGACTTTGAAGTGATCTAAGTCAAGGTACAGTAACGCATGCACCACACCTTGTTTCTGCGCGGTCACAGCAAGACGATTTAACTCGTTATCAAAGTAATGGCGATTGTAAAGATTGGTCAAAGTGTCGTGAGATGCCAAATGATTAAGCTGCATTTCAGCTTTCTTGCGGTCATCGATATTGTCCAGGTTCAGTGTAACACCGGAAACCTTACCCTGGCGATACAAATCGTTAAATTGCACCTCTACCCAGATAGCATCACCGTGTTTCGTTTCCAATTGAAATTCGATGCGTTTAGAAACGGCTTTGCCTTCCAACATCTGCGTTAAATTATGTTGAACATATTGACGAGTATTGCCATCATCACCAAAAGCAAAATCCGCGAGGGATCTGCCCATAGTGTCATCTTTGGAAAACCCGGTTAATAGTACCCACGCTTTATTGATAAACTTGATATAGCCTTCGGTATCCAGCTCCATCACCACGGTTGATAAGTGATTTAATAATCGAGTGTGAGCTTCAGATAACTGTCGGAATTGTTCTTCCCGACGTTTGATGGTCTTTACTTTATCTTCGAATTGACTATTACTGACCAGGTAATTTTCACGCTGCGCTGCAATAGCAATGACTTTGCGTAATTGTTCTCCTTTAAATGGTTTAGAAATAAAATCTACTGCACCATCAATGAGTAGTTGTTCGGCAAGTTCAGTACTGCCATGGGCTGTCATAATGACGACGGCCTGTTGAGCGTTGACTGCCAGTATGTGCTTCAATACCTCACCACCGGACATCTCCGGCAACTGCACATCCAATAACACAATATCAAATTTGCCTGCTTTGAATTTTTCGACGCCGAGTGTTCCGGTATTTGCCACCTGAACACGGTAATTGTTTTTTAATAATCGAGACGCCAGCTCGGCAATATCAGGGTCGTCTTCTACAACCAAAACAGACATTCTGTTGTCTACCGGTTCATTGCTATCTGAAAAAGCTGTAACCAGATCGGGTAACCTGTCCAGATGTTCGGCGGCAACAACGTGGTTAATAGTAAACGCAGATGCTGTGGTTTTTGCAATATGCTCACAATGGGTGTCAGTGATGAGAATATAGGGGGTGTCTGACGGTACGCCAAATAAATTGGCCCGCACCATTCTGACCAGACGCCAGGCGTCCATCTGGCCAATAAAGGTATCTGAAATGATCAGATCCACTGTTTGCTGTTTCAACATGGAAACCGCATGACTGGAATCCTGAACATGAATTACATTCACATTCCTTTCGGTCAGTAAATCAGTAACGGATTGCTGTCGCACCAGGTTTTCGGTTATCAGCAATACTGAAATGGATGTCGCCATTCTTTTCCCTAAAATCAGATGTATTTAGCATACACAGGCATTTTAATTCCCCATACTACCTGGATTGCGCAGAAACTAAAATACTCATTGCGTCTAAGTGCTCAAATTCTGACATGTAAAAGGGAAGGTGCAACCGCGTCTGCTAATTCTCCCGATACTCCAGACTGGTTGTGTGAGATTAATATGCATTTTTTTACACCTGCCGCCTTTCCAGCAATCATGTCAGTGATTTTGTCGCCAATCATAACAGACTGACTTAAATCAATATTTAGCTCACTGGCTGCGGTATATAACATACCTGGCTTAGGTTTGCGACAATCACAATCCACTTTGTAGTCACCATAACCTTCCTGACCATGGTGTGGACAGTGATACACGGCATCAATATAAACACCTTGCTGTTTAAACTCGTTAAGCATGTAATCTGTTAAATTTTCGAAATCTGCCTCAGAGTAATAACCTCGAGCAATTCCTGATTGATTGGTCACTATCACCAATTTGTAACCCATCGACATAAAGCGTCGACAAGCGGGGAAAACCCCATCAAAAAACTTAAAATCACTGATGCGAAAGGTATAACCGTGATCTTCATTGATAACACCATCACGGTCTAAAAATACAGCCTTGTTTTTTTCGGTCTGTTCGGACATAAAAGAAAATGAATTATTTACTTGTGATTAGCATACCCAATAGTCACCGTTTGGCTACTATCCTTTGGTATGAGAGCGCACGTTTGCTGAAGAAACGTGCGATTAGGAAAGTTTTAATGGCGGTTTAGACGCGAGTACCACCATCAAGCTCAATAACACGGCCAGTAAAGTAGTCGTTTTTGAAGATAAACTTGGCGGTTTGCCCCAACTCTTCCACCTTCGCCAGACGTCGCAAGGGAACTGTACTTAAAAACATCTCCATCATTTCCGGGCGCATTTGGCGGGCCATGTCGGTATCCACCAATCCTGGAGCAATACAAGCTGCACGAATGCCAAAGCGAGCCAACTCTTTTGCCCAGGTGACGGTCATTGTCGCTACAGCCGCTTTAGAGGCGGAATAATTAGTTTGGCCCATGTTTCCGGCACGGGATACAGATGAGACATTTATAATCACACCTTCACAGCCCAGATCTACCATTTTAGCAGCTGCTTCACGAGCACATAAAAAAGTACCAGTTACGTTAACGTCTAAAACCGACTGAAACTGCTCCAATGGCATTTTCTTTTGAACTTTGCCTTCTTTGACTTTAAGTAACATGCCATCACGCATGATACCAGCACTGTTAATTAAGCCATTTAACTGCTTAAAGTCTTCTGCAATGCGTTCAAATACCGCTTCAACTTCTTGTTCATTCGTGACATTCACCACATAAGGACGGGCAGTAATGCCTTTTTCTGAAAGTTCGGCTACGGCCTGATTCAGATTGTCTTCTTTCATGTCCAACAACGCGATATGAGCACCTTCATCTGCCAAAATATCGGCCATTGCACGACCCAGGCCCTGCGCGGCACCTGTAATTGCAATTACTTTATCTTTTAAATTCATGATCTCAGTTTGCCTTTGTTAATGTTTGGTTTGACCCAACAACTGGAAAATACTGGAAAAATCTTTGTTCCCCTGGCCCTGGGCACTCAATATCTGATAAAGATTTTGCGCCAATGCCCCCATCGGAGTCATAGATTGACTCTGATTCGCAGCCTCCATTGCCAGTCCCAGATCTTTTTTCATTAGATCCACCATAAATCCACCTTCGTAGCCTTTGGAAGAAGGCACATTAGGCAGTACATCAGGACAGGGGTTATAAAGCTCTAATGTCCAGTTACGCCCTGAGCTTTGCAACATAATGTCAGACAAAACTTTCGGATCCAAACCGTGCTTGATCCCCATTTGCAATGCTTCTGAGGTTCCTGTCATCAAAATAGCTAACAGCATGTTATTGCAGATTTTGGCTACCTGACCGGCACCAATCTCACCAGCATGGAAGATGTTTTTGCCCATCGCCTCTAACACAGGCTTAGCTTTGTTAAAGTTCGCGTCACTGCCACCTACGATAAAAGTGAGTGTTCCACCCTGGGCACCCGCGACACCACCGGAAACCGGAGCGTCAACAAAACTGATATCCAGAGAGGTTAAATGCTCGCCCACCACTTTGGCTGAAGCGGCATCGATTGTGCTGGAGTCAATCACCATGGCGCCTTTTTTAATATGGGCACTAATCCCCTGCTCAGAAACAAACAGCGATTTTACGTGTTTACCTGCGGGTAGCATGCTGATCACAAAATCCACATCTGTGACTACATCCGCTGCGGAGTCCGCCTTAAGCGCGCCCTGCTCAACCACTTTTGCAACATTCTCAGCTACCAGGTCAAAGACTTTAACATTGTGACCGGCATTAACCAGGTTGGCAGCCATAGGGCCACCCATATTACCTAAACCAATAAATCCTATGCTTGCCATTATTATGCGACTCCTAAATTAGCCAATGGATGGCTTTGCTCAGTCCAGTTACGAGTAAAAAACGAAGCGATAAACTCTTCCGGGATCATGTCCTGTGACGGGTAGAGCCAATTGGGTGCTCCATCCTTATCAATCAGCAAGGCTCTGACCCCTTCCTGAAACTCCCCTGCTGACGCGCAGCGACAGGCCATAATCAATTCCATACGAAAACAGTCAGCTAAAGACAGTTGTTTACCTCTTTGCAACTGCTCCCACACCAAACGCTGAGTGACCGGAGAGCCATTGACCAGGGTTTTAGCGGCCCGGTTAAGCCATTTTTCATCTGACTCGAGCCATTTACTCACCTCAGCCACAACATCAGTCAATGATGTCTGTGCAATAGCGCTCCGGATCTGCGGTTCAAACTGAGCGATGTTAGAGACAGGTAGTTTGTCTTCTGATACAGAGCTCAGTTCGGTCAATACCAGGTTGAGCCCATCGGCAACTGCAGCAAATTCCGCACTTGCCAACTTATCCATAAAAGCGTCAACGCTGGTATCGGCAACGGCATAATCCGCCATACTGATTAATCTGGCATCAGTCGCGTTGATCTGCACACCGGTTAAGCCTAAAAACAGCCCCATGTTGTCTTTAAGCTGGTTCAGGAAGTAGCTTCCACCCACATCAGGGAATAATCCGATGGTGATCTCCGGCATGGCCAGACGCGTTGTTTCGGTCACTACCTTGTGGCTGGCACCGGAAAACAAACCAATACCACCGCCCATGATGAAACCGTTACCCCAAACCACTACAGGCTTGCTGTAGGTGTGAATTAAAAAGTCCAGTTGATACTCTTCTGTAAAAAAGGTCTCAACAGAACTGGGAGTTTTGTTAGGTTCAGCCTGCATTGCCTTATATAAAGACACCACATCACCACCGGCACAAAAAGCCTTTTCACCGGCCCCGCTTAACACCACCGCCGCGATTTCTTTATCGGCTTGCCAGCTTTGCAGTTGTTTAGTCAACAACTGCACCATTTCCAGATTCAGGGCATTAAGTGCCTTGGGCAAATTAAGCTGTGCATGGCCAAGCAGCTTACCGTTTTTTAGCGCAACGGTTGAAAATAAAACTGGCGCTTCGCTCATTTTATTCTCCTTGTTTTTAGAGTAATTCGCCGGCACCTTCTGCCAGAACCCGACGGCCTACAATCAGACGCATGATTTCGTTTGTACCTTCCAGGATTTGGTGTACACGTACATCGCGCACATGACGCTCCAGTGGGTACTCCTGAATGTAACCATAACCACCGTGGATTTGCAGGGCTTCGTCACACACTTTAAAACCAATGTCAGTAGCGAAGCGTTTCGCCATCGCACAATAAGCCGTCATTTCTGGATCATTATTGTCCAGTTTAAAAGCAGCCAGACGCACCATTTGACGTGCGGCAACCAGTTCGGTGGTCATATCAGCAATTTTAAATTGTAGCGCCTGAAATGCCGCCAGAGGTTTACCGAACTGAGAGCGCTCCTGCATATAGTTTTTGGCTGTATTCAGAGCTTGCTGTGCAGTACCAATAGAACAGGTGGCGATGTTAATTCGACCGCCGTCAAGACCTTTCATGGCAAAAGTAAAGCCCTGACCTTCTTCACCCAATAGATTAGTGACTGGGATGCGCACATTTTCAAAGGTTACAAGACGTGTAGGCTGAGCATTCCAACCCATTTTTTCTTCGGCTTTGCCGTAAATAATACCTTCAGCATCAGCTGGAACAACTACCGCAGAAATGCCTTTAGGGCCAGCTTCACCGGTACGCACCATTACTACCATGACGTCGGTTTCACCGGCACCAGAGATGAACATCTTAGAGCCGTTGATGACATACTCATCACCTTCGCATTTCGCGGATGTACGCAACGACGCGGCATCACTGCCCGAACCCGGCTCGGTTAAACAATATGAGGCCAGTTTTTCGCCCATTACCAGTGCTTCGCACCATTCGCTTTTAACCGCTTCTGTGCCCCAGGTGGCAATCATCCAGGAGGCCATATTGTGAATGGTCATCATGGCCGTAGTCGCCGTACAGCCCATAGCCAGCTGTTCAAAAATAATAGAAGAATCTAAACGAGACAGTCCAAGACCACCGACTTCTTCTGGTGCATACAGGCCACAAAAACCTAGTTCACCCGCTTTTTGGATCACTTCTTTTGGAAAGTAGTGCTCTTTATCCCATTTTGCGGCATGAGGCGCTAATTCCTGCTCTGCAAACTGTCTGGCAGTATCAGCAAACGCAATTTGATCATCAGTCAGATTAAAGTTCACATCTCACCCCTTTATTAACGCAAGTGAATGGTCATGTTTGGACCGGTAGGAATATCGTCTTCAAACCAACGAGAAGTAATCGTTTTGGTTTCGGTGTAGAAACGCACAGCCTGCTTACCATAAGCATGCAAATCACCGAAGAATGAGTTTTTCCAGCCAGTGAAGGAGAAGAAAGGTAGTGGCACAGGGATGGGTACATTGATACCTACCTGACCTACCTCAATTTCGTGTTGGTATTTACGTGCAGCAGCGCCGCTGGCAGTAAAGATTGAGGTACCGTTGCCGTAAGGATTGGCGTTAACCAGTGCGATAGCCTCTTCCAGTGTGTCTACACACATGCAGCAAAGTACCGGACCAAAAATCTCTTCCTGGTAAATGCTCATTTCACGCGTAACATTGCTGAACAAAGTTGGACCAATCCAGTTTCCTGACTCATATCCTTCAACAGTACATACAGAGCCATCCACTAAGCAGGTAGCACCCTGCTCTTTACCTTTTTGAATATGGGCTAAAACGCGTTCTTTGGCTGCCGGGCTGATCACTGGACCAAATGCCGCTGACTCATCATCCCAAAGGCCTGGTTTTACGTCATTGAACAGTGGTACCAACTCATCAATCCATTCCTGAGCACTACCTACAAATACAGCAACAGAAATCGCCATACAACGTTGCCCCGCAGCGCCCACAGATGAGCCTACCAGGTTATTCAGAACCTGAGCCTTATTGGCATCTGGCATAATAACGCTGTGGTTTTTAGCACCGGCAAAACACTGTGCGCGTTTCATATTTTCGGTAGCCGTTTTATAAATATACTGACCTACTGGCACAGAGCCAACAAACGAAACCGCTTTGATGTCCTGATGATGTAACAAACCGTCTACAGTTGATTTATCACCGTGCAGCACGTTTAACACACCTTTAGGCGCACCGGCTTGCATGAACAGTTCTGCCAGTTTCATTGGCGTCATGGGATCTTGCTCAGAAGGCTTAAGTACAAAAGTATTACCCGCTGCTATAGCCATCGGGAACATCCACAAGGGGATCATAGCAGGGAAGTTAAAGGGAGTAATACCGGCGCAAACACCCAAAGGTTGGATGTAGCTATAAGTATCGATACCACGAGCAACGTTTTCTACCGTTTCACCCATCATCAGAGCCGGCATATTAATGGCTTGCTCTACAACTTCAATACCACGCCAAACATCGCCTTTTGCATCAGCGAAGGTTTTGCCGGTTTCCTGACTCAGGATTTTGGCAATTTCGTCGTGGTTTTCTTTTAACAATGCCTGGTAACGCATCATCACGCGGGCACGTTCAGAAACCGGCGTTTCACGCCAGGTTTCAAAAGCGGCTTTTGCGGATGCAACAGCCTTTTCCACTTCCATGGCTTCTGCCACAGGTGCCAGGGCAATAGTTTCATTGTTGGCAGGGTTAGTTACATCGATAGTTTTTGTGCTTTGAGAGGCGACGAATTCGCCGTCAATTAACAAGGGAACGGTTTGCATAGGGTACAAGCTCTTTTGTTAATGTTAAGAAATTGTAGCGACTTTAGCAGAGTTTTGACCTTTACGTTAACGTCAATTTAAAAAATATCATCTTTGAAAGTGACAACCAGAGCTTACACTCCCGATTGAAAACCCATCGGAACAGAAGATTGGCAAGTTAAAAATGGAGAATTACAGAGTAATAATTTGCACAATTAGACTTTCTTGCATATGGTTAAGAAATATGCCGATTAGCAAGAGAGTGATATGAACAGACCACGTGGAGATCAAATTACCCATCACAGAATATATGAGACTGCCAGTGATCGCCGAGACAATGCTAACCGAACTCATGGTCAGCAGCGTACCCGGTCAGGGTCAATTGAAATAAGACGTCGCTCAGGCTCAGTGGACCATTTTCATTATCACGAAAATCGCAACACCACGGGCTTTATGGTAAGTCGAGGTAGCCATACCGACAGACACGGCACAGTGACACATGGCCGCAGAAATGTCGATCCATCTTACAGACCCTAATTCTTTTTAGCACTTAACGCTCTAACTCGCGGACGCCAATCGACCCACTTGGGAGTGTAAACGCTTGATAAAGTCCCTTGCTGGCAGCGGTGGTGCCCAGTAATACCCCTGCCCGTATGCACAGCCTTGTGCTTTTAGTTCGGCTGCGATCTCAGCGGTCTCTACACCTTCTGCCACATTTTCAAGATTCATTGCACGACTCATCTGAATAATGGCGTTCACAATGTGCTGCTGTTTGTTAGCTAACATGTTGCGCACAAAAGACATGTCAATTTTCAATGTGGAGGCATTAAAATTAGACAGATAATTTAAATTTGAATATCCAGTGCCGAAATCGTCGATGGCAAAATTAATCCCTTTATCAACCATGGCGTAAATTTGTTGTTTAATGTGCTCGGCATTTTCTACAAACAATGATTCAGTGATCTCTAACTCCAGCATACAGGGATCTAATTGAAATTTTTGCAAGGCTCTGAACACATGGTTTGGCAAGTTCCCTCGTTTAAACTGCACAGGCGAGATATTCACTGCAACGGTAAGCCCTTTATATCCCAGTTGATGCCATTTTGCACATTGCTGACAAGCCGTTTCAATGACCCATTTGCCAATTTCAACGCCGATATTTTCAAAACACATGAGTTGCTTGTTTTGTGCGTATATATAGCTTCAGTTGTACTGGCCTTGTAGCTCGTAAGCACTCTGTAAAAACAATTGATTATTATTTTATGGATTGCGACTTGTTTGATAGTGGCATATGCTTAACATGGAATAGAAAAAGATAATAGGGAAATCAAACATGACTGCAAAACAAGGCAGCCTGACTATTGCCGGATGTGGACTTCACCCTGGGCACATGACATTAGAAACTGAAAGTCTGATAAAAAACGCAGAAAAAGTCTTATTGGTAGCCCCAAACCCCCTCTCTATTCAGCACATTATCAGCCTGAATGACACCACCGAACACCTTGGCAAGTATTATAATGAAGAAGGTATTTCCCGCCCTGATATTTATAAAAAAATGGCCATGCACATTGTCGACCTGGTACGCAATGGCGTTCAGGTCGTTACTGTATTCTATGGGCACCCAGGCGTGTTTGTCACCTCTACCCGTCTGGCCAGCAATGTATTAAAAAATGAAGGTTTTCCAGTCAAAATGTTGCCAGGTATTGCCGCTGATGCTTGCCTGTATGCAGATCTTGACCTGGACCCAGCAGATACCGGCTGCCAATCTTACGAAGCAACCCGTTTTTTACTAACAAAACGAACACCTGATACCAGTGCCGCTCTGATTTTATGGCAATTGGGATTAACTGGAGAGCACACAAGTGATCATTTCACTCCCGGAGAGCAAGGCATACAGGCGTTGAGCCGATTATTGCAAGAATATTATCCTGCAAATCATAAAGTCTGTATATATGAAGCTCCAACACTTCCCGGTTTTCAACCGAGAAAAGATTGGATTGAAATATCCAGGTTGGCGAAAAGCAAAGTAAGCGTGATTTCCACGTTATATGTTCCTGCTTGTAATGAGTCCTCTTTTGCAGAAGAGCGTCTCGAGTGGCTAGGAATCACTGCGAGTGATATTGCACACTGGAATGAACCTTATGAATTAAAGAATTAAGCCAATTAAGCAGCATGGCTTATCTTAGATCCCAGGAAAGAGGGATTTAATTATCATTAGAATGTAATAAAGAGGAAAATGGCATGGACAATTTAAGTCGATTTTACATTGAGCTATCCACAAATGCAGACAAACTGACAGCGTTTAATTGTGCGGACAGTAAAACAAAACGCTTGATGCTAGAAACCGCCGGCGTGGATGATATTGAGCACATTTTGTCACAAAATGAAGAAAGCCTAAGAAAAACGCTTGCTTCAAATTTAATTTCAAATACTGGTCAATGGCACGGAATTGAAACAAACGCAGGTAACACGGATAACAGAGATAATAAATTCAAAGTTAATCTACAGAACCACTAAATACTTGTGTGATCATTAAAACTGCAAATAAGCTAGCCGCTCATGTAGCGGCTATTACATGTTTCACTGTCTGGTTTACCATGGCGAGTGCAGACGAACTCGCTCAGAATAAGCTAACGTCTAATTATTTTGTTGAAAAAGTAGAAGAATTAGCAAGAGTTAAACCAGAAGAAGCACTTAAGATAGCCAAAGAATCAGAGAATTTTTTCAGGATAAACCCCGATCCTGTCAGTCGTGGCAAAGTGCTAAACGGCGCAGCATACGCGCTATATTTTCTCTCAAAATTTGAGGACTCCATGGCAAAAGCGAAGGAGTCTGAATCCATTGCTTTGCAGCATAATTTAATGGAAATCCTGGCGCGTTCAAAAATGCTGCAGGGAAATGTATTACAGAGTATCGGAGAGCACACCAGGGCGATAAACCAATATCTTGAAGCTGCTGATTACTATCAAGTAACTGGGAACCAACAGTATCTCAGTTACGTTTACAACAATATTGCCAACACTTATATCGAAGCCAAACTTTATGCATCAGCACTTGATTATTATAAGCAAAGTAATGATTTGCTCCCTCAAAGTAGTGCCTATAAAGGAATTGCTGATACTCATTTTAAAATGGGCCAAATAGAAAAATCTCTTGAATTTTACAAACGCTCTTTAGCTATGTATCGGGCCGAAAACGATACTTTTGGAATAGCCCTAATACGCAACGGACAAGGTGATGTTTATTTAGCCAAAGCTGAATATGAAGAAGCCCTGGCATTGTTTAACGAAGCACTAAACTTAGCCAAGAAGCATCAGCAAGTTTATACCGTTGAGTACTCAACAAGAGGATTGGCAAAAGCCTACCTTGGTCTTGGAAAATTAGATGAAGCGGTATTATGGCTAAACGAGGCTCGTGCCCTAGCCAGCGAAAAAAATGATAACGTTGCTTTATTAAAAATTCTAAAAATCGAGTCTGAGATATATAGAGCTCAAGGAGATTTAGCCAACGCAATCGACTCTTTAACAGAATACATGGAACTGGAAAGTAGTTACCAGGCAGAAAAGGACAAAACACAACTGGTTGTAATGCAAGCAATGTTTGAAAGCGAAACAAAAGCTGCCGAAATCGAAAAGCTTGAAGAGCAAAACAAAATATTGCAGTTACAAGGAGCGGTAGAAAAAGAACGCTCGCAACAGACCCAGTTCATTGCTTTTACACTTGTCTGTGCCCTGTTAACACTGGCCTTTTGGATCTTTACAGTTTCCCGAGAAAAACAACGGCTGGCCAAAGTATCTGCAGAGTTAGAAAAAGCCAAAGTGCAGGCAGAAACTGCCACCCATACCAAATCTGCTTTCCTGGCAAATATGAGCCACGAAATTCGCACACCGCTGACATCCATTATTGGCTATGCCGACAGTATCCTGCAGGGAGACATTCCGGTAAAGGAAGAGCACAGAGTTATTAAAATCATCTGTGAAAACGGTAACCATCTGCTGAATGTTATTAGTGACATTTTGGACTTTACTAAAATTGAAGCGAACAAGCTGGAATTTGAAAATATTGCCACACCGCTGATCCCGCTACTTGCACAGATCGAGTCAGTAACCGGAAAACGCGCAAGAGACAAAGGTTTGAGCTTTGATTTACATTTTCGTTATCCCTTGCCCAGTGCCGTTATTACAGACCCCACTCGCCTTCGACAAATACTGTTTAACCTCACCAACAATGCCCTGAAATTTACCGAAAAAGGCAGTATCAATGTATCGGTTAAAACAGTTGAAAACCAACTACTTATCGGCGTCAGAGATACCGGCATAGGCATCAGTAAGGCGAATCAACAGGAGTTGTTCCAGCCCTTCCAGCAAGCTGATGGTTCTATTAATCGTCGTTTTGGAGGTTCTGGGTTAGGCTTATCTATTTCCCGTCATTTGGCACAAGGTTTAGGCGGTGATCTGACTGTGTCTAGCGAAGAAGGTAAAGGCTCAGAATTCGTAGTGGCCATTAAACTACAACCGGCTCCTGATTGTCGCTGGATCACCTCAGGTGACGAAGCACGGGTTGTCACCCAAACGGTGGAGGCACAAAAGCAGAAATTACCTAAGTTTAATCAGGCAAAAGTGTTGTTGGCTGAAGATCACCCCAATAACCGAGAACTGATCCGATTAATGCTTTCCCGAATGGGACTTCAGGTTACCGATGTCGAAAATGGTCTTTTGGCCTGCAATGCAGCGTTAAAAGAAGAATTTGATTTGGTCTTTTTGGATATTCAAATGCCGGTAATGGATGGTGGACAAGCGCTTAAACAAATTAAGCAATCTCAGCCCAATACTCCGGTTATCGCACTGACCGCCAACAATATGAAGCATGAAGTTGAACAATACATGCGTGAAGGGTTTACTGCACACCTGCCCAAGCCTTTGCCCAGAGAAGATCTGGTTGCATTACTGGAAAACTACTTACAGGACTTTCTGATCACCTCCGAAAGTAAAGTGCCAGGTACCGAAATCTCCCCCCCAAGGCAACCAAAAGATACGACACCACTCGCCGGCCAGGAAGAGGACATGGTGAAGTTGATTGACAATTATGCCACTCAGCTTAATCAGGAAGTAGAACAGGCGGTCATGCTATGGCAGTCAGAAAACTGGACGGAATTAACTGAATTAGCGCATACGATCAGAGGCTCAGCAGCTAACTTTGGTTTTGCGAATATAGGCGATACCTTTAATCAGATTGAAAACCGATTAAAAGCTGAAGAGTTTGAGAAGGTCAGCCAGTTAATAAATGATATCTTGGGCGATATGCAGTTTATTAATGAGATACCGGGTGTAGATAAGGCGGTGGGCATTCACAACCACAGCGTTAGTTTTTCTGCCTGGCACAGCGCCCTGCAATCATTTTTTACTACATTGCCAACACTTCTGGAAAAAGTGCAGCAAGAAGCCGCATCAGATTCACTTGAGCTGGCTTCCAGTATTAATGAGTTGCAAAAGCAATCTAATAAACTGGCACTGCCACAAGCTTATAACCTGTGTATGCAAATCAGAAAAGCGATTCGCAGCGGAGAGAGTTCAGATCAGTTGATTACTGCTTGTGATGAACTGGCAAGCGAATTAAACAGTATCAAAACCTACTTTGAGAGCAATTAGTTTAAGGTTTAAAACAAAAAAGCTGGCGCACTGGCCAGCTTTTGTAGAACAACTTAGCAGAATTACATCACTTCTACGGCAATCGCAGTTGCTTCACCACCACCAATACACAATGACGCAACGCCTTTTGACTTACCCAGACGTTTTAAGGCGTGGATCAAAGTCACCAGAATTCGGGCACCTGATGCGCCAATAGGATGCCCCAGTGCACAAGCACCGCCGTTGACATTAACCTTGCTTTCGTCAAGCTCTAGCTGACGCACCGCCAACATGGTCACCATAGCGAAGGCTTCATTGATTTCGAATAGATCTACGTCATTTAACGACCAACCCGCTTTATCCATTAACTTCTGCATTGCACCCACCGGCGCGACTGTGAAGTTTTCTGGCTCAATCGAATTGGTGGAATGAGCGACAATGCGAGCCAGTGGCTCAAGGCCCAATGATTTAGCTTTGGACTCTGTCATAATCATAAGCGCAGCGGCACCATCAGAGATAGAGCTGGAGTTTGCAGCTGTCACTGTGCCGTCTTTTTTAAATGCCGGACGTAAATTGGGGATTTTCTCTGGCATGGCTTTAGCCGGAGACTCATCTTCGCTGACCACCAGATTGCCTTTACGGCCCTGAATCACCACATCAGACACTTCATTTTTGAAGTAACCTTCAGCTATGGCAGTTTTGGCCTTATCCAAAGAAGACAAAGCAAACGCGTCCATGTCTTCACGAGTGATACCTTCTGCATCGGCAGTAGCCTGAGCAAAACAACCCATCGCTTGACCGTCGTAGGCATTTTCCAGACCATCCAGCATCATGTGATCATGAACCTGGCCATGACCCATGCGATAACCGCCACGGGCTTTAGGCAATAAATAAGGTGCATTGGACATGCTTTCCATACCACCTGCTATCACCACTTCGGCACTTCCAGCTTTGATAAAGTCATGAGCCATCATAACGGCCTTCATACCCGAACCACATACTTTGTTAATTGTGGTTACACCAGCAGAAAGCGGTAAACCACCCGCCAGTGCTGCTTGTCTTGCAGGCGATTGCCCCAGACCAGCAGGCAATACACAGCCCATAATCACTTCATCAACCTGGTTGGCGTCTGCCTGGCAATCGGCCAAGACACTGGCAATGGCACCAGCGCCCAGTTCTGTAGAGGTCAGAGGGGATAAGCTGCCCATAAATGCACCCATTGGGGTGCGTTTGGCAGATACAATAACGATATTTTCTGTTGTCATTTTCATTACCTTTGCTGATGATGTTGGCATTGTGGTCTATTTGGTCAATCTAAGCGACTGTACTTTAGGACCATCTCCATCCTGTACAACATTCTGGACGCAAGCGATAACTTTGTCGAAATCGGTTGTAAATAGAATGTTGAAAAGTTGTCAGGGTTACTTTACCTTTACGTTAACTTATTCCTTACGTGAACGTAAAGGTAAACCTGTGAGTGAGCAAACTTATTCTATTGGTGAATTGTCAAAAGAATTTGACATTACCCCCCGCTCTATTCGTTTTTACGAAGAGCAAGGCCTGCTGGCACCAGAGCGAGCCGGTCAAAGCCGTATCTACAATAAAAAAGATAGAGTTCGGCTAAAGTTGATCCTACGCGGCAAACGTCTGGGATTTTCTTTAGCTGAAACCAAAACCTTGTTTGAGCTCTATGATTCTCATCAAAGCTCAAAAGTACAACTAGAAGAAATGTTACGCATGACGCATGAGAAACGCGCCATCATGAAACAGCAAATGGAAGATATTCAGATGCTGATGAATGAGCTAAATGACGTGGAGCTGCGTTGTAAAGAAGAATTATCTGAATTAACCAAAGGTGTGTAAATCCATGAATACTCCCTACCCTACATTAAATTTTGATCTTGGCGAAGATATTGATGCGTTAAGAGAAGGTATTTACCAGTTCGCGCAGGGCGAAATTGCGCCTCTGGCAGAAAAATCCGATGAAGATAACGCCTTCCCCAACCAGCTGTGGACTCAATTCGGTGAAATGGGCCTGTTAGGTATGACCGTCGCGGAAGAATACGGCGGTGTGGATATGGGTTATCTGGCCCACGTTGTCGCTATGGAAGAAATTAGCCGTGCATCAGCTGGCATAGGTTTAAGCTATGGTGCTCATAGTAACCTGTGTGTCAATCAGATCCACAAAAACGGTACCGCAGCGCAAAAAGAAAAGTACCTGCCTAGACTGGTAAGCGGTGAGCACATTGGCGCTTTGGCCATGAGTGAGCCTAACGCCGGTTCTGATGTGGTCAGCATGAAATTGCGTGCGGATAAAAAAGGCGACCGTTACATTCTT
Organism: Planctobacterium sp. AWH2_060; assembly: GCF_056158425.1. Lineage (NCBI taxonomy): Bacteria > Pseudomonadati > Pseudomonadota > Gammaproteobacteria > Alteromonadales > Alteromonadaceae > Planctobacterium > Planctobacterium sp. AWH2_060. The sequence continues at coordinate 994,828 of NZ_JBSWTG010000001.1, forward strand.
AACGGTAACAAGATGTGGATCACCAATGGTCCTGACGCCAGCACTTTCGTGATTTACGCAAAAACTGACGTTAAAGGTGGCTCCAAAGGGATCACCGCTTTTATCGTTGAAAAAGGCTTTGCCGGTTTCTCGCAGGCGCAAAAGCTGGACAAATTGGGTATGCGCTCTTCCAATACCTGCGAGCTGGTATTCGAAGATGTAGAAGTTCCTGAAGAAAACATTCTGGGTGAAGTTGGCGGCGGTGTGCGCGTGCTGATGAGCGGCCTGGATTACGAACGACTGGTACTTTCTGGTGGCCCTATCGGTATTATGCAAGCTGCCATGGATATCGTGGTGCCCTACATTCACGACCGCAAGCAGTTTGGTCAATCCATCGGTGAATTCCAATTGGTACAAGGTAAAGTTGCCGATATGTACACTCAGATGAATGCAGCGCGTGCCTACGTTTACACCGTAGCCAAAGCTTGCGACCGTGGCGAAACCACCCGTAAAGATGCTGCAGGTGCGATTCTTTATGCGGCAGAATTGGCCACCAAAATGGCGCTGGACGCTATTCAGTTATTGGGCGGTAATGGCTATATCAATGAATATCCCACTGGACGCTTGCTGCGCGACGCCAAACTTTATGAAATCGGTGCCGGTACTTCTGAAATACGTCGTATGCTGATTGGTCGCGAATTATTCAAAGAATCAGTCTAAAGTATATTGACCGGGTAGATTCAAGCCCGGTTGTAATTAATGAATCGGATTTTTCGCAAATCCGATTTTTTATGAAGCGGATTTAACGGAGTTAAATGTGTCGACACAAGCAAGTAATCCAATTCAATCAAAAATTAATGTGAAAAGTGCTGCGTTTGCAGAAAATGCTGAGCACATGGCGCTGCAGGTGAACGATCTGCAAGAAAAAATCGCGCAAATCAAACAAGGTGGTGGCGAAAAAGCCAATAAGCGTCATACCGACCGAGGCAAATTGTTGCCCAGAGAACGTATCAATGCCTTATTAGACCCCGGCTCTCCCTTTCTTGAGATCTCGCAACTGGCAGCCTGGAACGTCTATGAAGACTATGTGCCTGCCGCTGGGGTTATCGCGGGTATTGGACGGGTATCCGGTCAGGAATGCATGATTGTCGCTAACGACGCTACGGTAAAAGGCGGCACCTACTATCCTCTTACGGTGAAAAAGCACCTGCGCGCCCAAACCATTGCCGAACAAAACAACCTGCCCTGTATTTACCTGGTGGACTCCGGTGGTGCAAACCTGCCTCGTCAGGACGATGTATTTCCGGACAGAGAACACTTTGGTCGCATTTTTTACAACCAGGCCAACCTGTCAGCTAAAAACATTCCACAAATCGCAGTGGTTATGGGTAGTTGTACTGCCGGTGGCGCTTATGTCCCCGCCATGGCAGACGAATCCATTATCGTTAAAAATCAGGGCACAATCTTCCTAGGTGGACCACCTCTGGTTAAAGCCGCAACAGGTGAAGTAGTATCAGCAGAAGAGCTGGGCGGCGGCGATGTTCATTGCCGTACTTCAGGTGTAGTAGATCACCTAGCCAACAACGATCACCATGCGCTTAAGATCGCCCGTGACTCTGTTGCCCGATTAAACCGCGTAAAACAACCCAACATCGATATTCGCGAAGCCAGAGAGCCACTTTACGATGCCAAAGAAATTTACGGCATTATTCCGAAAGACACCCGTCAGCCCTATGACGTGCGTGAAATTATCGCCCGCATCGTCGATGGTTCCGAATTTGATGAGTTTAAGGCGCTTTATGGCACCACACTGGTGTGCGGGTTTGCCCGTATATTTGGTTATCCAGTGGGCATCGTTGCCAATAACGGAATTTTGTTTTCCGAATCAGCACTAAAAGGTGCGCACTTTATTGAGCTTTGCGCCCAGCGCAAAATTCCACTGGTCTTCCTGCAAAACATCACCGGATTTATGGTGGGTAAACAGTATGAGTCTGGTGGTATTGCCAAAAATGGCGCCAAGATGGTAACGGCAGTAGCCTGTGCCAATGTGCCTAAATTCACCGTACTCATTGGTGGTAGCTTTGGTGCCGGTAACTACGGCATGTGTGGCCGCGCTTACGATCCTCGATTCCTGTTTATGTGGCCAAACGCCCGTATTTCGGTAATGGGTGGTGAACAAGCAGCAGGCGTTCTGGCGCAGGTGAAAAAAGAACAAAAACAACGCGCTGGCGAAACCTGGTCCGCAGAAGAAGAACAAGCCTTTAAGCAACCTATCGTGGACAACTACGAACATCAGGGACACCCCTACTACGCCTCGGCCCGTTTATGGGACGATGGTGTAATCGATCCTGCTGACACCCGTTTTGTATTGGGGTTGAGCCTGTCAGCGGCCCTGAATAAGCCTGTTGAGGAAACTCAATTCGGCGTCTTTAGAATGTAAGGTGTGATGATGACTGACTCTGTACTTTATAACCTTGATGAACGTGGCGTAGCCACGGTTACTCTTAATCGCCCGGAAAAGCACAACGCCTTTGACGATGCCCTAATTGCTGAACTGACGCACCTGTTCAAACAAATCGGTGAAGATAAAAACGTGCGCGCTATGGTATTGCAAGCCAATGGCCAAAGTTTCTGCGCTGGTGCAGATGCTGGCTGGATGAAGCGCATGGCAGATTACTCCTTTGATGAGAATGTTGCTGACGCGAAAAAGCTCGCAGACATGTTATGGCACCTGAATTACATGCCTAAACCCACTATAGCCAAGGTTCAGGGAGCCACTTATGGTGGTGCTGTGGGCCTGGTGGCCTGTTGCGATATGGCAGTCGCCAGCAAACTTAGTAAATTTTGTTTAAGCGAAGTACGCCTTGGGTTAATTCCAGCCACCATCAGTCCTTATGTGATTGCCGCAATGGGCGAACGGGTTGCTCGTCGCTATTTTATGACCGCGGAAGTGTTTTCCGCTCGACGAGCCAGAAGACTGGGGCTGGTGAGCGAAACTGTTACTGAAGAAGAACTGGATAGCTCCATCGAAGATCTGCTGAATAACATTTTGCGCAACGGACCACAGGCGGTCGCGGCAGCAAAACAGCTGATTTTTGATGTTAAGAATCAGCCCGGTGAAGAAGAGGTCATTGAAAAGACCTGCTTGCGAATTGCCACTGTCCGGGTGTCTGACGAAGGGCAGGAAGGATTGAGCGCATTCCTGGAAAAACGTAAACCCAACTGGCGCAAGGATTAAACATGTTTAAGAAATTACTAATCGCTAACCGCGGTGAAATTTGTTGCCGTGTTATTAAAACTGCGCGCAAAATGGGGATCCCCACAGTTGCCGTCTATTCCGATGCTGATGCCAATGCCTTACATGTACAAATGGCGGATGAAGCAGTACACATTGGCGGCCCGGCTGCCAAAGACAGCTACCTGAAAGCTCAAACCATCATTGATGTTTGTAAGGAAGTTGGTGCAGATGCGGTGCATCCTGGCTATGGATTTTTATCTGAAAATGCAAAATTCGCCAATCTGTGCGAAGCTAACAACATTACCTTTGTAGGGCCGCCGACCGGCGCTATAGAAGCCATGGGTAGTAAAAGCGCAGCCAAAACCATCATGGAAAAAGCGAGTGTACCTCTGGTACCTGGCTATCACGGTGATGACCAGTCAGAAGCCGTTATCAAAAAAGCCGCCGATGACATGGGTTATCCGGTATTGCTCAAAGCTGCGGCTGGTGGCGGTGGTAAAGGCATGCGCCAGGTATGGTCTGAAAAAGAATTTGCTGGAGCCTTAGCTGCGGCAAAACGCGAAGCCTTGTCCAGCTTTAGTGATGACACCATGTTGGTTGAAAAATACCTGACACAACCCAGACACGTGGAAATTCAGGTGTTTTGTGACAAACAGGGTAACGGTGTGTATTTGTTCGAACGGGATTGTTCGGTGCAACGTCGTCACCAAAAGGTTATCGAAGAAGCGCCTGCGCCTGGTTTATCTGATGAAGTCAGAAAAGCCATGGGTGAAGCCGCACTGAAAGCCGCTAAGGCCATTGATTACGTTGGTGCCGGCACCGTGGAATTCTTGTATGACGTAGACGGTAGTTTCTACTTTATGGAAATGAATACCCGTTTACAGGTAGAGCACCCGGTTACCGAAATGATTACCGGCCAGGATCTGGTGCAATGGCAGCTGAATGTCGCTGCTGGTGAGCCTTTACCGCTCACTCAGGAGCAGCTCAAAGTCAACGGCCATGCATTTGAAGCGCGGGTATATGCCGAAGATCCCGACAATGACTTCTTGCCGGTTACCGGTCAACTTACCTATCTGCAAGCCCCGCTGGAAAACCGCCATGTGCGGGTCGATACTGGCGTGCGTCAGGGCGATGAAGTATCAGTTTATTACGATCCTATGATTGCCAAACTGATTGTCTGGGACGAAGATCGCAACAAAGCGCTCAATCGTCTGACTTCGGCACTTAGTGATTACCATATCAATGGCATGACCACTAACCTGCCGTTTTTGTACAATCTGGCCAGTACCGATGCCTTCAGAAATGTTGAACTGGACACCGGCTTCATTGAGAAGCACCAGGACAAGATATTTGTAAACAGCGACTATGACTTCAATCAGTGTTTGCCGTTAATGGTATTAGCTATTTTGCTCAATAAAAAACAGACTCAACCCAAAGCCAATAGCGCTGATGTCTCGTCTCCTTGGCAATTTACCAACGCCTGGCGTGCCAATGAGCAACACAGTCAAACTGTCGTTGTAGGTGTAGCTGGTGAAAAATTCGAAGTTACAGTTACCCATGTGGACGCAGAACAGTTTGAGTTGAATATCAATGGTGAAGATCTATTGGTATCTGGCAAGCTGAGCGGCAACGAATTAATCGCCAATGTTAATGGTCATCGCCAAAAAGCTACGCTGGTAGTTCATGGTAGTAATATGTCTTTGTACACCGCACAAACCGCCCTACACTTCAGTGAAGATGAACCTGATTTAGGTTTAGATGATATGCAAGACGCCGACGGGGGGCTAACTGCTCCCATGAACGGCACTGTTGTAAAACTCATGGTTGAGGCCGAAGAGACGGTTGACGCTGATACACCATTGCTGATCATGGAAGCCATGAAAATGGAGCACACCATCAAAGCACCGGCAAAAGGTAAAGTCACTGAGTTCTTCTTTCAGGCCGGTGAACTGGTAGATGGTGGCGCAGAGCTTCTGGCTTTTGAGGTGAGCGAATAATGGCATTACCGCAATCAGCAACCATCGTTGAAGTGGGACCTCGTGACGGGCTGCAAAACGAAAAGGCCGATATTTTATTGCAAGATAAAATTGCCTTAGTGGAAGGTCTGGCGAATGCCGGACTATCCATGATTGAAACCGGAAGTTTTGTCTCGCCCAAATGGGTGCCGAAAATGGCCGATTCTGCCGAGGTTTTTAAACAGGTGAAGCGTAAACAAAGTGTCACCTACTCTGCCCTGACCCCAAACCTAAAAGGCTTTGAGGCAGCAATGGAAGCCGGAGCCGATGAAGTGGCGATTTTTGGTGCCGCGTCTGAGTCATTTTCACAAAAGAACATCAACTGCTCGATTGCTGAAAGCCTGGCGCGTTTTGCTCCGGTTCTCGAGGCTGCACAGCAGCAAAACATCAAGGTGCGCGGCTATGTTTCCTGCGTTTTAGGTTGTCCCTATGAAGGTGACATTGCCCCGGAAGCGGTTAAACAAGTGTCGAAACAGTTGCTGGATATGGGCTGTTACGAAATCTCTCTTGGCGATACCATTGGTGTTGGCACACCGCTAAAAACCCAACAGATGTTGAATGCAGTTTTGCAGGATGTCCCTGTCGAAAAACTAGCTGTGCATTTTCATGACACTTACGGTCAGGCGTTGAGTAATATCCTTATGGCGTTGCAAATGGGCGTTAATGTCATCGATGCTGCTGTCGCAGGTTTAGGTGGTTGTCCTTATGCCAAAGGCGCTTCAGGCAATGTGGCCACTGAAGATGTGGTTTATATGCTAAATGGCATGGGCATTGAGACAGGTATTAACCTTGATGCTTTAGTGGATGCTGGTGACAAGATCACCAAGGCACTTAATCGCAGCAATAACTCCAAAGTTGCCAACGCGCTGTTAGCCAAAGGCTAAACCACCACTGTGTTACATTCCTGTATTGGGAAAGTGTTCTTGAGTGTTTGCGCAATTAATGGCTTGGCGCTATTCCAGCAAAAGCACTTGTCTAATTTGTCAGGATGGCTGTGGCAACAACCATCCTGATATAAAGCTTTGCTGGTTGCTAACTGCAATTTGCTGTCAAAGCAATTTTTTCGGACTATTTAGGAGCCAAGGGCTGGATTTCCACTATCGTCGCTTCAGTAGTAACAGAAAACACATTTTCTCCACACTTAAAAGATGCTCCGCCACCTGAGGTTCCGCTATTGTCTGGACATTTGCAACTTTCAGTGGTGTCTATACTTACGGTTGTTGCCTCTCCGTCAGGGCCCGCAGGCCAGCTAAGTGTGACTATGCCATCTTTAATAGTTTGCTCACAACTGGTGTCATTTTTTAGTGGAGCCAGATAAATAAGTTGTCCTTTGGGGTCGCTTATTCCTGTGCTGGATGGATAGTCGCGCTGCACAAAGTGGCTATTTACCCAATAACCTCTGCCATTTTGGGTCTCTGCGTAAGCACTGCTGGTCCAGCCATCGGGATTTGCCGAGCTGCTATAAACAGGTCCTTCCCATTTTGGGTATTCAAGCTTGCCATCCTTTACTGAGATATCGTACTTATTGGGACGCGATGAGTTGTTCATTTTACTTTTTCTGTCGTCGTATACATGCTCTGTAAATTTACTGGATGAGTCGAGATTGATTTTGTACTTTTGGTACATCAGGTGGTAACGGCCAAGAGCACCAGACGTGTGTGCTACCCAAGTAGAGGCTGATGGTGTGCCAGAAGGCGCTGAGGTATCGACAATATTTTTAAAATCTATCGGGTTATTGGCTTTTAATACACCATCCTTGTATTCAATTGCAGGATTATTCAGTTCAGTGATGTTATTTAAATTATCTACTCTGTAAGGAAAGTTGAAGTAAAGCCTTTTTAAAGTAAGTTCCTGGATATCTTCTGAAACTCTGCACAATGCCGTAACGGTGCCGGTATGCCATTCACTTTTCTTATTGGGCATATTGAGCTCTTCAATCCAGCAGTTTTTACTAATACTTTCAGTATTAAACAATCGGTCAGACTCACTGTCACCAGAGCAAAAGTTGTTCAGGTAATCTGCCTGCTCAACAAATTGAATTATACCTTTTGTTCTGTCTTCGGAATCTTCGGTTGCCCCGAAAACTGTAGTGAACTTGTTTCCCAAATCCTCAAAAAAGTCTTCCATATATACCAGTGTTTCTTCATAACCGGCTTTTCCACTTTTATCAGATAGTAAATATGGAAACTGTGCATGCTTCCCGGTATAAAGCTCTGGGCGATTGTAAAGCAGCGCAACCTGAACCTGATTCATAAAAAACAATTGTTGCATGTCAGAGAGTAAATTAAGTTGTAAGGTAACAATGGGTTGCATTGCTGCCATGTAATAAACAACTTTATTGTCGATGCTGCTCTCACCATGAGTCTTTTCAAGCACATCACGGTATGCCTTGTTCAGATCTTTCCAAATATTGCGCTGAGGACTCAACCCGTCAGAAAATTCGTTCAATAATTCTGCAGGATCCAAATTTGAAGAAGCCACCTGACTTTCGGTTAAAACACCACTTGTTGCTAGCTCAGGAACATTTGCACCCAGAAGCCTCAAAACATTGCTATCTGCCTGTGAGCAAACGCCTCCCTGGCAAAGATTTGCAGTGAACTCATAGAATTCGTCAGGTGTACGGGGAAAAACATTTTGAGTGTAAAAGGCTTCAAACTTATTGTTAACACTGATATTGGCGTCAATGAGTGAGGTGACAATACTGTCATAATGGTTTTGCGCGTAATCATAAGCTAAGGTTTTTACAGCCATATAAGTGGCGGAACTTATCATCTGGATTTCATCAAGCTTTTTGTCCATTTCATCCAGTTGAGCTTTAATTTCTTTGAGGGTTTCCAAAGTCATATTGGGCTTTGGAAAGAATACGCCCTTTGCTATTTTTGCCGCCTTTACCGCTATTTTATAGGGTTTTGGCACAGTTTTTTCTGCGATTGTTAGCGCCAAATCTACCCCACCGCCTAGTGAAACAGCTGAGTCAGTGATTGTATTTGCGGTTAACGATTGGGGGTTTGGAGAAGTAGTGGTACTCATGTGTTTTCCTTATATGAGATTAAGTAACCGGTTTTTAAGCTATGTTAAAAACGTAAAAAACCTTTTCATCTGATGCCTCACGAGAGAGCGTTAAGACAAATTCATTAAAGCTTTGCTTTTAAACAGCTGTTCACTGCCGTTTTTACCCCCTTACATCATCAAAAATGGTTGCGCTATCAAACAGGGCGAGATCGCGATCGTTTTTTGAGCAATACTCGAACATAATCAGCTCTAATGGGAGCCAAAAGCTAGTTAATTTGGCCTGGAATACTTAAGCGAGACTATCAACCAGTCTTCAGGCTCCTTAGTTGAGTTTGCTGGTAAGTAGACTTTTTTCAGTGACGTAGTCTAATTCAACCATTGTTGTTTGATTGAAATCATTGTCGGGGCGCCGACTGCGCCTCAAGGGGACCGGGCTGCGCCCCCCTTAAGAATCCCCCGCAGCCCCTGACGCGCAAAAGCATAAACTTCTCCATCAGAACAACAACGACCATCAATGACAGCACATCCCTGTGCTGGGCATTGATTGAGATATCATCCCTGATATCCCTCATTGTTGTTTTAACTGATGGCGCAGTTTATAGCGCGTAAAGGGAAACAAGGTTTAGCACTTCGAACAAACTTTGACCTAACTGAATCTATATACGAGTCAGTTTGGCTTTTTATTAAAATGTAAATATTTAGTTTCTGGGCTTTGTGGTTAAAATATAAGCACTCATGCTCTCCCCCTGCGCTATCAAAGCGTTAAATATTATCTGCAATATTTTTAACAAGCACATTACAGCAGATTACATGACATGTTTGAATCAACCCGACAACCAAAATCCCTGGGGAAGTAACGGTCACATTAATTACCCATGGCCAAATCACTTTTTATTGACAGAAATTATTTCTGCCCTCAGTCTTTCTTGTAAAAATAGTTCGCTTTGCAAGACACTCCGGATAATAAGATATGCACTGGTTTTTAAATTTATCCATCAAAAATAAATTGTGGCTGTTAACAGGGTCGTTTTTTGCTTCATTGTCTGTGGTCATTATTGTAGCCTTCTGGAATCAGCAAAAACTGGCCAATGATGTCGATATCATCGCCAATAAGTACTTTACGGCATCCAATCTTATGCTGGCCGCCGATGCGAATTTGTATCGGGCGATCTCAGCCGAGCGCAGCTTGATATTTGTCAATGCCAGTTCCCCACAGTTCCGCAATCTGGTGAACTACCACAAGCTGAACATTGAAGAAGCGCAGCAAAAACTCCAGCAATTCAAACTTGTCATTGACGATCCGCAAATCCATCGTTTGATGAATGATTACGAGCGTTTGAGCAAAGAATGGCAAACGCTGACTTTCCAGGTGGTGTCATTGCGGGAAAATAACGGCAGAGAAGAACGCCGCGAAGCGTCGCAAATTAGTTTGCAGGATGCTTCACAGAAATTTGCCGAAATGCATGATGTGATAGATCAAATGAGTGCGGTGGTTACTCAGGACAGCCAAATGGTTGTGCAGGAGGCAGAATCAAACGTTACCTTTTCAGCCTCACTGATCTTATTCGTAACAATCGGCGCGGTATTGTTTGGTACTTTTATGACATTGATGGCGATTCGATTGCTGGCACAACCACTCAAAGTACTGACAGACAGATTAAAACAAATTTCTTCAGGTGATGGTGATTTGACACAACGGCTGGAGGAAGACCGTTGTGATGAAATTGGTGAAACAGCTATTGCTTTTAACAAGTTTGCCAGTAACCAAGCGGAGATTTTGAAACAGATAAAACAGGCCATGGTGAGCTTTATGCAGTCCATGGAATTTGTTGCTGAGAAAATGAATCGTCTGCAACATGCAACCTCCAAACAACAAGAGGTCAGCGACAATGTCTCTGGTTCTATGAGTCAAATGAGCATAGCAGTAACTGACGTTGCCAAAAATGCAGCAAACGCCTCTGAAGCAACGGAAGAAGCGAATCAGTTAGCGATTAAAGGCCATGCCGTCGTTAACGAATCCGTTTCCACCATCAATACCATTACATCCAATATTGCCCATACCTCTGAAGTTGTTAAGCAACTAGACGTGCGAACGCAATCCATTTCAAACGTCACTGACACCATTAGTGAAATCGCCGACCAAACTAACTTACTGGCGCTGAACGCGGCGATAGAAGCCGCTCGGGCTAGGGAGCAAGGCCGAGGATTTGCGGTAGTAGCAGAAGAAGTACGCAACCTGGCAAAACGCACTTCAGAACTGACTAAGCAAATTAGGGAAAACATCGAACAGCTCAGTAACGAGAGTGCTCAGGCAGTCTCTGTGATGGAGGAATCATTAAATAATTCAAAAATTTTGGATGAAAAAGCCATTCTCTCCGGTCAAGCATTACAAGAGATCACCACTGCCGTTGATTTGATCTCCGGGATGAACATGACTGTAGCCAGTGCCGTTGAAGAACAATCGGTAACAGCTGAAGAAATTAATCGCAGCATCGACAACCTGAAATCCATGGCGGTGGAGTCCGACGCGCATTCTCAGGACACCTTAAAAGAAGTGGTAGCACTGCTGTCATTGGCCAGAGATATGCAATCGTTATTAAATCGATTTAAGGTCGAATGATTTGTAGAGCTGCTTATGTCATTCCTGTTTCGCACTTTGATTATACTGCTTGGTTTTTCTTTTCAAAGCTGGGCTGCAACTGTTACCTTTCAACTCAAGGACAACAGTGGCAAACCGCTTCCTGAAGCCATTATAACTCTGGAGCCACTATCACAAGGCGCAATTAACCTGGCCCAGAAAATGTCTCCTCCAAACGCGGTAATGACACAAAATAATAAACAGTTTAGCCCTCATGTGGTGGCTGTCCAAAAAGGAAAAGCTGTCAGCTTTCCCAACCAGGATAACATTAAACACCAGGTCTACAGCCTGTCCGACATTCAACAATTTGACCTTACAGTCGAGGCCGGAGAGACTCGTTCAGGCCCCCTAATGGCGGAATCTGGGGCGATTCATATAGGCTGCAATATTCACGATTGGATGCAAGCCTATGTCTATGTAACAAACACCCCTTGGTTCGCCAAATCCGATAGCAACGGCATGGTGATGTTAGAGGTGCCAGATAACGAACAGTTCCATTGGAACATGTGGCACGCCAGACTGTCACAGCAGGAACCACCCCATTATGGGCAGTTGCTCTCGCCCGCAGAGCAAATACATATCCAACTTCAAACGGAATTGTTACCGAACTATGATGAAGCCAACGATTTTGACGACTTTGATGATTACTAAAATGGGTGTTTAGCACAGCCCTTTTTGTCGCATTTTGGAATTTTATGCAAAACCGAGAACAACAATGAAATTTGCCGCATTCCTGCTATCACTCACCATCTCCACTGCCATTAATGCTGAACCATTGCAAGTTCGCGGCTTAATTCAGGGGGCTTTGGCTATTTCATCAGACGAAGAGTTAAGTTTTTTTGAGGGCGGAACAGGGATTCTGCGATACGACAATGGCAACAAGTTTCAAGTCAGTCAGGCGATATTAGAAATCTCCGGAGATCTGACAGATTATGTGTCGTGGCACTCGGTTATCAATGCGACTGAGACACCGGATAATCACGCTGGATTAACCCAACTCTGGTTAAAGTACAAACCCATTTGGTCCAGCAAGTATCGTTGGCAATTCAGAGCCGGTATGTTTTATCCAGAGTTTGGCTTTGAAAATCCGGACATCGGCTGGTTATCGCCATATACCTATACCAATTCAGCTATCAGCAGTTGGATTGGCGAGGAAGTACGTACTTTAGGTGGTGAATTTAAAGTTACCCGTCCGGGCCGATTTCACGGTCGCAGCCCCCATACCTTCGCATTTTCTGGCGCAGTTTATAAGGGCAATGATCCGGCTGGTACATTACTGGCATGGCGTGGTTGGGGGTTACATGACAAACAGTCCATAATAAATGAGCGCATATTTTTCGCTGACTACCCCTCCATCGGTGAAGGCCAGGCGTTAGCACCACAAGCAAATTGGGTGGAGCCATTCCGTGAAATTGACGGGCGCTGGGGCTACCAACTTGGTTTGCATTGGGATTATCAAAAAACTTCCCGGGTGCGCTACAGTTATTTTAACAACAATGCCGACGAAACCATTCTTGCCAGAGGAGGACAATATGCCTGGCATACCATTTTCCATTCGTTGGCCTGGCAATACCGATTTGATCGCCACTGGCGCATTATTACGCAAGGTATGCATGGTCGCACTGCCATGGGTCCGGGTGCCGTGATGGTGGGCTTTAATAGCTGGTATGCCATGCTTGCCTATCGCAGTGAATTTCACAACTTTGCCATCCGCTATGACGACTTTAACACCATAGACAAAGATAACTTGATAGCAGAAGACAACAACAATGGTAATGGCTGGGGGGCCACCCTTGCCTATCGTTACAACTTAAATGAGCACTGGCAATTAGGTACTGAACTCTTGTTTAGCGAATCCTGGCAAGCCAGTCGCGCTCAATTTGCGGACAGGGACGCTAACCTTAGCCAAACGCAGTTATTAGGTGTGGTCCAGTTTCGTTTTTGATAGAGCCTATTGCCACCCGCGGTACAATTTAGCGACTAAAAATTGCTTTACATAAATAGAATGATACGACTAGTATTATATTCAGATAATCACAAAAATCGAACATTCTCATGTATCGCTCTAAAACGACTCTCGAGCAATGGCGTATTTTACAAGCAGTTGTTGACCATGGTGGCTATGCCCATGCAGCCAAAGTGCTTAACAAGAGTCAGTCTTCCCTTAACCACGCAGTTGCCAAATTACAATCACAATTGGATGTTCAGCTCCTGGAAGTAAGGGGCCGCAAAGCCTATCTCACCAAAGCTGGAGAAGTTATGCTGCGCCGTTCTCGTTTGCTGAGTAAGAGCGTTGAAGATCTGGAAGAGCTGGCAAAAAGCATTAATCAGCAATGGGAGCCTGAAATAAACATTGCCGTTGAACTGGCCTTTCCGGATCAGTTTCTAACTCCCATTTTGATGGAGTTTTATCCTTCTTGTCGTGGCAGTCGCTTAAATATATTAGATACGGTACTAACCGGCACTGAAGAACTTATTAATGAAGGTTGGGCTGATATCGCTCTCACCGCATCGATCCCAAAAGGGGTTTTGAGCGAACCCATTCTGAATGTTAAATTTGTGGCCGTCACTCACCCGGAAAATCCATTAGCACAGAAAAAAAGTCCCATTGATCCCAATGAGTTGGTGCAACATTTGCAGATAGTTATCAAAGACACAGCAAAAGCGCCAATAGAACGACAGGGTTGGTTAAAGGCAGAACAACGCTGGACGGTCAGTCGCTTTGAAACGGCCATCAAGTTCCTGCGCCAGGGGCTTGGGTTTTGCTGGTTGCCCGTCCACAATGTTGAAAAGTACATTGAGGCAGGTGAATTAACCCAGTTAAAGATACAAGGTAGTAGTTTTCGGTCTGTTACCATGTCGCTTGTTAACCCACATTCAGATAGAATGGGGCCTGGCACTAAGATGCTAACCGACTTGATTTTGGCCCAACGAGAATTACAACAATAATTTGGAATGAAATATGGCAATGACCCGCGAAGAACTTGATGAATTAATGCAAGACAGTGCCAGAAATGCGGTGATCACAACACGCGATGAATTTGGCATAAACCTGGATGGTAGTGCTGAGAGCATCAAACAAATAGATGAAGTGATCTTAAGATGGATTAATAAATATCGCGATCAAGCGCTTGAAGATAAAGCGGTTTTCACCCTGTGCAACATTTACGGTGCATATGTAGGTGAAGTGTTTAAGGCTACAATTGGTGGACAATGGAGCTATGACGACTCCAACCCTGACGCCCCTTATGTTTTATTAGAGTACGGCACCCACTCTTATGCTTTTGCCGGAGTTTGCTACCAGCGACTGGTAAACGACAGTCAAATCAGTGTAGAAAACTATTTCAACCAAGCCATCGCCAATAACACCCAGTAATATCAATTCCATATATTCAGGGGAAAAGAGTGTTGTGTGACAACACAACCAGTCACACAACAACCCTTGTCTATCTGTCAGATTCTTCAATCATTGCATCCCGCCCCTGAAGAATATCCCTGCTCTGACAACTCCCTTTAATCGACAACTCCTTGTAAGGGCTGTCTTTGGTCCTCATTAACCGACAGCAGCTCCTATCTACTTACGGCTAAATCCATCACAAATCCTTTGCGAATCCAAACACTTTGAGAAAACGTCATCCTGACGACCATACGGACCCAAGCTTCCAACTGCTTTTAAACTAAATACAAACATCTTCCTGAGTTGTTTTAGTTTAATCCATTTACTTACCCTTCCCTCGCAGTATCTCAACGTCCTGTTGACTCTGCCTGACTGCGTCCTGCAATCTGGCTTGCTGAGTAAGCATGGGATTAGATTAGCCCATTGCAAAAAATTGGCTTTAATCTGCAAGTCATCGAATCACAAAAATGGGACTGAATAGGATCTAACTGGTCAATTCAAATAAAGGCTCTCAACTGACTAACGGTCAATTATTTAAAATATGGAAAAGGACAATACAACAAGCAAAAAAAAGCGGCAGTTCTGATAACTGCCGCTTTAGCAATTAATTAACTCAGCAAGCTATTCGAACTTTCGTCCTCGTTTGGTTTCGATAGTATCGATATAAGCATGCCAGGCGGCATAGCCTATCAACGGCATAGTAAACAAAAAGCTACCAAAGCCCAGAATCTTGTCCAAGGTGATACCAACAACAAAGCCAAAAGCAACAAAGCTAAAAATAATCCCGCCCCAAATAGCCATAACCTTTTTGTTTACCCAAACGGCATTCATACTGGTCATAACTGCTGTGGCCAAATCCACTTTACGCTCCATTAAAATGGGTTGGGTAAATGCACTGATAAAGAAAACCAGCATAGTAAATGCCGCCCCCACTAATGTACCCACAGTCAAAAAGGGTAACAGGTTTTCAAAATTTTCATCCAGATATGGAGGATACAAGGCATGGATTAAGGCCGCGACTCTCAGCCAGAATATCATCAGCACCATTAACAAAATCCCAAAAGCCCACTCATTAACGGCATTACGGGTAATGGCTTTAATACTGTGCCAAATACTGGGAACGTGATTTTTTTCCAGTTCCCAGGAGACATCATAAAGTCCTGCGGCCAGAAAAGGTCCAATTAACATAAAACAAACTAACGCTGGTAAAATCACCAGATGCCAGCCGGTTTGCTCCACCAGGTAGTAAATAAACCAAGGTACAATGGCAAACAGCAAGCCAAAAAAGGCAGTAATGTGTGGGGCCTTAAGCATGTCTTTCAGCCCCAGTCGCAACCATTTGATTGGGTCGCCGTAATCTAATTCTTTGCAGGGGATAACCCTGGCGATCTTACTGTCTGTAATGGCGTTATGCGGTTGTTCCTCAAATTTATGCGACATATATTCTCCTAATCTTCCAGTTCTTCTAGTTTTTGGTTTTTCAATGGATTATCGAACGTCGTATCCTTGCCGAGATAGCGCGAACCAGCTTCGGTTTGTTGCACAATTTGCTTCGCTTTATCGGCATGCTCATCATCAGTATATACAAGCATGATGGCTTTGCCATTTTTCAGCTCATTTTCATAGCGACTAATGCGATAATTTCTGTGGCTGATGCCAAAAAGGCCGCCTATCCAGCCACCAAAGCCGGTTGTCAGGGCCAGAACAAAGGCCGCATTTACCGCATTAAACTGCCAGCCATAGGGCTGAGTGAAATACAAGACGACACTGAGCAGAATCCCCACGAAAAAGCCCAACATGCCATAGCGCACTGCACTGTGTAGCAAATCTCGCTCTTCAAAAATTGATGCTTCATGAACATGATGGCCAGCATAATCACGGTTTGTTTCCGTCACAAAATGAATGTCTTGTTCTTTGATTCCGGTAGCGATTAAACTGGATTGCAACACATCAGACTTATCTAAATTATTTAACAGGAATTGATGTTGCATAACATCACCCTCCACTATTGAGTTAAAACAACCGACATTGGTTAGTTTTTATATTATCAATATTAGCAGCAGGTTTATTTATAGCGTAATTTTGCAACTGAAAATTTGTTTCAGGTCAATTTTCAGCCGATTAACAAAAAGTTCAGGGGAGTTTTAGCCAGGAAACCGGTGAGTGATGATATGAACTCAGACGTTGATTCAGGTCTGTGAAAGAATTAACCGGCTCTCTAATATCGCTGAGCATTTCCCAGACAAAGCGATGACAGTTATTTTTAAATAGGTCGTAAGGTCTATATTGATAGATGTTTGCAATGGCATTTTGAAATGTGGCATCGCAGGCCATTGGCAGGCCGTATTTATCACATGCGATATAGGCTTCCTCTCCGGAGCGGTCCGCCAAAAATCGTTCGAGACTAATATTGCGCACCAGGCCGTTGCCATTCAATTCGATAATACTGTCTTCTGCCCAAATTCCGGTGTGATCTAATACACCGTAAACTTCACAACAAACAATCGCGCCATTAACCGGTTTTGCAGTGAGCTTAGTACCACCAGGTAAAACATCTGCATAGCCCCGATACTTTGACACTTTGCTGCTGTATTTAATGCCGGCATAGGTTGCTGCAGCGGCTCCTAACCAGAGAAGAGGTATCGCCATAGAATTTAAATTACATTGACATTAAGGAATTATTAATCAGGATATAAGCAACAAGCCACGGTGAATGCAAATCTAACTTCGTAAAATTGTATGTCAGACTTACAGCAAGCCACGCACAAACTGGAACAATGGATTTCCCAGCAATTGCGCAAAGGTGTTAGCAAACAACAGCTTTTTTATTATCTGCTGAAGCGAGGGTTTTCTGAATCGGCGGTATCAGCCTTGCTAGACGGCTATTCCCCACCCGTACCAGGTGCCATAATCGAACAGTTACCAGAGAATATTTCGCAACAAGCAGAGATATTCGATTCCGGCGGCTATTTTTACGCGCTTTCGAAATTACCCTTCACACAAAAATTACAACGCTTGCAATTAAGTTGTGAAGAAATGCAGTTGTTTGTTTTGCCCGACGTCGTAGAAACGAAACTATGTGAACAGCTCATCATTCGCTCTAAAAGGCATTTTTCACCCTCCAGAGTTGTCGGAAAGGCCTATGCGCAAAAAGATTCTGGCAGAACTTCAGACACCGCATTAGTGAGAGATATTGCTCTGGATATTGAACAAAAACTAAAACAACACCTTAGCCAGACTTTGGGTATTCATCCAGCTTACTGTGAACCATTACAAATTCAACGCTACGAACCCGGTCAGGCCTATCAAAACCACGCGGACTGGTTTGACAAAACGCATCCCGGTTATCAACAAAACATGAAAGATCAGGGGCAACGTACCTGGACTTGTTTACTCTATTTGAATGACAATTTCGAAGGTGGCCACACTTACTTCAGCCAGGCAGAAAAAACGGTTTCGCCTAAAGCGGGTTCAGCTTGTATCTGGAACAACTTACTGCCCACGGGAGACGTTAACAGCCAGGCCTACCATGAAGGTAGACCTGTGACCAAGGGCGAAAAGTTTATTCTTACCGCCTGGTTCAGAGCCCGCCCCTATTTATGATGTGAGTCGCGACTAAGCTTTGGCTTTGTGTGCCTTAACAGCAGTTCCGGCGATACTTACCATTAACATACTGCCTTTGTCGCCAACTATCTGATAATCAATGTCGATGCCGATTACTGCATTAGCTCCGCAGCCTCTGGCTTCGGCTTCAATTTCGGAAAAGGCGATTTTTCTGGCTTTGGTTAACACATCTTCATAAGCGCCACTGCGACCACCAACAATATCTCTGACCGATGCAAAGATATCCTTAAATAAATTTGCGCCCATTACCGCTTCGCCCACAACGATGCCATAGTAATGTTCTATTTCATAACCCTGTAGTTCATGTGTGGTAGTTACGATCATCCTAATTCCCCTTGTATGTATTCTTTAAGTTGAGAGATTAATTGTGACGAAGCGTCGTCAGTGTAGGCGTTAGGGGAAAACTTTCCCCAGACAGGCGCTGGCCAGGCCTCATCTGTTGTAAATCGTGCGATATGATGAACATGAAGTTGCGGCACCACATTCCCCAATGCCGCCACATTAATTTTATCAGCACTAAGTTCTGAACTTAAAAAGCGCTGTATTAAACCCGATTCAAACCAATATTGTCTGGCATCATTATCTGATAATTGCATTAGCTCTTTAAGTCCATTGACTCGGGGAACCAGTATGAACCAGGGATAACGCGCTTCGTTCATCAGGAGTACGCGACAAAGTGGTAAATCCTTCACCAGAAAGCAATCTTGCTCTAATTGCGGGTGCAAAATAAAAGATTCAGACATTATCAATCCTTTAAACTTGTAGGCACCACTGTTAACAATGCGCGTTGCCCCAAGGCGACTTTCGCATTGGGAAAAACAATGGCTTCGCCGTCTTGTTCTGCGCGATATTCAGCTCCAGACTCGGAGGCCAGTAAAGTACCTTTCGGGTAATCGCTAAAATTGGGCGTGTCATCAGCAAAATGTAGAACAAAATCGTCTTTGTGACGATTAATAATCTGATTCACCCGATATATATGAAATTGATTTTCATCAAATGCGGGAAGCGTAACGGTTTCCTCTGTCACCCAGCGCTGTAACATGTTTTTTGCTGCAGCAAAACGCGACATATCATTTTCTCCAAATGGGCGAACTTTGCCCAACTCAACCGTAAAGGCATCAGCCTGGAAGTTTTTACAGCTGAAATAACTAAATGTGGTGGTGGGTGATTCTGACAGTAAAATTGTGGATACACCACATTGTTGCAAAAATACCAACTGCTCGGGGCTTCTGGGGCGACCGTGCGTAAATGGGTAAACCGCAAACTTTTCGTTTTTGGAGTCCCTGATTGCGGTGTGCAAGTCATAGTGGAAGCGTTGCCGCCCTTCTCCTACCTTCAGGAAAAAATCGCGAACCACTGCTTCCAGGTGCCCGGCACGCACTCTTTCGGGGTTGCTTTCCACGTCAGGATTACTGTGTTCCCCATCAAACAGCCGGTTCATGTTTTCCTGTACGAATCGCTGGGCGATGTCCATGGCTGGTAAATTACCAAATATCACCAGTAGCCGATGAGCCAGTTGCAACTCTCCGGTTAAAACCGCTTTAACAAGCTCATCACAGATTTCAATGGGTGCAGTCTCGTTACCGTGAACACCACAAGAGTAAACGACATCTTTGATGCCAAAGTTGACGGGTTCAAACTGGATTACGCCTTCAGACAGCACCTGCACTCTGGTGCTATTGGGCAAAGTGAACTCAAATGGCGTGGCAAATAGTTCCGGAGATCGTCTGGACAGGTGCAGGAAATCACCCTTTGAGAGTAATTGATTAATAGTTTCGGACATAGTTTTTGTAGGGTTCTTATTATTTACGGTGTTGAAGGTGTTAATTATACCATTTCCTTTATATATTTAGCCATCTCAGTGGGTGATGAAAAGCATTTAGACAAGGCGGATGTTTGCCGGTCTAGTGGGCCTAAATCAAAAACATCCAACACAGTATAAATGCTTTTCAGCCCCATCGTAGACGCGCCTCAGGAACATTATTTCTTTGTTGTGCGAAGTTCACAAGACAACCAGTATTCTTTCATTCGCACGCCTCGAACTAATGTCCCTGAGGCTGCGCTGAGAGTATAAATATATAATGGAAATGGTATTACAGGATAGTAAAAAATTTTATAAGCAGGAGTGAGATTTGGTAACTGCTATCAGGCTCTTTCGGTGAAGGCGTAGGAACCACCGACGCTAATATCTGTGTGTAATAGTGCTACAAACTCTTTCATCGGTACGGCTTGTGAAAACAAATACCCCTGGCCTGACTTGATGCCTAATTCTCGTAAGATATGCAAATGCTGTAATTCTTCGATACCTTCAGCGACCACGTTACAAGACAAAGAGTCCGCGATAACCTTGGTCGCCTCTACGATGGCCTTGTTCACCGGATTTTCCAGTAACTGCATGATAAAGGTTTTATCAATTTTGATGGTATCAATGTCAAGATCACGAATGTAAGCCAGGTTGGAATAGCCTTTGCCAAAATCATCAATGGCAATTTTAGCTCCAAGCCTTTTTGCAGCTGCAAGCTGCTTGTTCACCATGAGTGAATTGGACATGGCGGCATCTTCTGTCAGCTCCAATTCTATCCGGCTTAAATCTATGCACATGTTATCGCTGTACTGCTTTAAACGATGCACAAACTTATCATCGTACAGCTGTGTCGGGGAAACATTCACTGCCAGGTTAATGTCAAAACCCGCCGCCTGAAAATAAAGCAGGCTATCAAAGGCTTTGCGCAATGCCCAATAACCCAACTCATTCATCATGTTATAGGATTCTGCAGCATCGATGAGGGCTCCCGGAAACAACACACCATCAAGTGGATGATGCCAACGCAGCAAGCACTCAGCACCGGTTATCTGCAAACTTGCCAAATCAATCTTAGGCTGGAAGTACAGCTCCAATTCATCTTTGGCAAATGCTCGCTTCAGATCGGCTTTTAGCGCCAGTGCCCGACCGCCCATGTGTTTCTTTTGTGTCATAGACACAATGGCAAAGTTATCGTACTTATTGCCCTTCGCCTGCTTTAACGCAGTTTCAGCACCAGAGAAGAGTCGGTTAACATCGCGGTTGTCTGTCGGATTGGACACTGCACCCACATTAAAATCAGCAATAAATGCATGATCACCGATGTGAATGGGAGACTTGAAATGCTCGTTTAGTCGGGTGTAGAAACTGTTTAACTGAGTGGTTCTGTGTTGACCTGGAAATAACAGACCGAAAACATCGCCACTTACCCTGCCCACTTCAGCATCAAAAGCAAAAATTGACTGAATGCGTTTGACGATTTCAGACAATATGTAATCGCCAGCTTTGTAACCAAAGCTGGTAGATACGTCTGAAAATCTGACCACATCAATAAGGAACAATGATACCTGATCGTTCTGGTCGATTAAGCTTTGCACTTTCTGCAAAAAAGCATACCGACTCGGGATCTCAGCAAGCACATTGTGAACTACACTCATAGAGTACGACTAAACCTCAAAAAACCAACAGGGAATTTAGCGCTTTTTTAATCAAAAAAAAAGCCCTGATGCAATAATCAAGGCTTTTAACTGTAAAGTGTGCGTTAAACTCGATTAACGCCCCTATTTCAAGGGTTTTATATAAGATACTTATCTTACTTTTATCTGCACTTTAGGGTTAAGAAGTTACCTTACAACTGTCCAATTTCCAGATCTTACTTACATAATCACGGATCGAACGGTCAGAGTTAAATTTACCCATATTTGCCGTGTTGATAATGGCTTTTTCTGCCCAACCGGCTTTATCTCTGTAGGCCTTATCAACTCTGCTATGCGCCTCAGAATAAGACTCATAATCAGCCAGTGCTAAGTATGCATCGCCGTGCTCCAATAAACTGCGTTTTATGGAAGATAACTCACCTGGTTTACCCGGAGTGAAGTAATCAGTATCCAACCAGTCTAATACCGCTTTGATTTCGGCATTTTGATAATAGTGATCGTATGGGTTGTAACCAGTTTCACGTAAAGCGTTCACTTCATCGACATTCAATCCAAAGATAAAGATATTGTCATCACCGACTTCTTCAGCAATTTCAATATTCGCGCCATCCATGGTACCTATGGTTAATGCCCCGTTTAAGGCCAGCTTCATATTACCTGTGCCCGATGCCTCTTTACCCGCGGTAGAAATTTGCTCTGACACATCCGCTGCAGGGATCATCTTCTCCGCCAGAGAAACCCGATAGTTAGGCATGAAAATGACTTTCAGCTTACTATTAACCCGGTTGTCGGCATTAATGCGTTCAGCAACCTTGTTAATGGCGTAAATAATATCTTTGGCCAGTTTATAGCCAGGAGCCGCTTTAGCGCCAAATATAAACACGCGTGGATGCATATCATAATCGGGATTTTCTAACAGTCGACGATACAGCGCCATAATGTGCAACAGGTTTAGGTGCTGACGCTTGTACTCGTGCAAACGCTTAATCTGAATGTCAAAAATCGCATCCGGATCAATGGTTTCGCCAGTTAAGCGCAACACTTCTTCAGCCAAGGCAACCTTGTTGCGGCGTTTAATCGCCATAAATTCATTCTGGAACTTTTTCTCTTTCGCGAACTGATTTAATCCGGTTAATTTATCCAGGTGGACTGGCCAATCTGTACCAATCTTGTCATCGATTAACGCTGACAACTCTGGGTTACAAGCTTTTAACCAACGTCTTGGAGTAATACCATTGGTGACATTGGTAAACTTGCCAGGCCACATTTGATCAAACTCAGGAAACAGATTTGCTTTAACCAGTTTCGAGTGAATCTCTGCAACGCCGTTTACTGCAAATGATCCCACCACACTTAAGTGGCCCATGCGAACCATTTTCTCATTACCTTCTTCAATAATAGAAAGTTTCGCCTTTATCTCAGGCTGTCCTGGCCACTTAGCATCAACTTCCTTCATGAAGCGATGGTTAATTTCGTAAATGATCTCCAGGTGACGAGGCAAGATCTTCTCGATCATTCTCGCTGGCCACTTTTCCAGGGCCTCAGGTAACAATGTATGGTTGGTGTAGGCAAAGACTTTGGTAGTCATAGCCCAGGCGTCTTCCCATGACATTTCTACCCGGTCTACCAGAATTCGCATCAATTCAGGGATAGCGATAGCAGGGTGAGTATCATTTAACTGAATAACAACCTGTTCTGCAAAACGGCTCCAGTCAGTACCATGGGCACGCTTGTAACGTCTAACGATATCCTTCAATGAACAAGCACAGAAGAAATATTGTTGGATAAGGCGCAGCTCTTTACCCGCCTCAGTTTCATCATTCGGATACAGTACTTTGGAAATAGTCTCGGCCTGCACAGTTTCTGAATGAGAATCTATGTATCCACCGGCGTTAAAGACATCCCAATTGAAATAGTCTGAAGACTGGCTTTGCCATAATCGCAATACGTTAACGGTTTTACCTTCGTAACCCACAACCGGAATATCCCAGGGCAGGCCTTTAACGATTGAGCCAGGGTGCCACTCTTTTTGGATCTTGCCATTTTCGCCATACTTGGTTTCTACATAACCATACAATGGAATTTCCTGAATGGATTCTGGTCGGCAAATTTCCCATGGGTTACCGTAATCTCTCCAGCTGTCAGGTCTTTCGATCTGAGCGCCATTTTGTATTTCCTGGCGAAACAGACCGTGCTCGTAATGTAAACCATAGCCGATTGCTGGAAACTCTAAGGTAGCCAATGAGTCGATATAACAGGCCGCAAGACGCCCTAAACCACCGTTACCTAACGCCATATCCGGCTCTTCTTCCATGATGTCAGTCAGGCTAATACCGAGTTCTTGCAGGGCTTTGTCAGTGTTTTCAAACAATCCCAGGTTGTGCATGTTGTTCGATAACAATCTGCCCATTAAAAATTCAGCGGAGAAATAATGTACTGCGCGTGTATCGTTGAAATAATGGGTTTTCTGAGTGGTGCGTAAACGCTCCAAAACCTGTTCATTTATGGCCGCACAAACGGCTTTCCACCAGGCGTGATTATTCGCTTTGTTTTCATCTGTACCCAGGGTGCAATGCAGATGACGAACGATAGATTGCTTTAAAGCTTCTTTATCAAATTTTAATTCAGTACTTACAGGAGCAGCAGCCTTAACCGTTTTAGAAGCGGCCGCTTTTTTAGTTGTTGTTTTCTTGGTCGTGGATCTGGTTGCCATTGATTTAACCCTCTTAAATGCGCTTCGGGTGCTTATTTTTCAGTTCAAAAATGAAAAAACTCTACACCGTTCTGTAATTAAATTACATTTAGTGCAGAGTTAAGCATGTTTAGATCACAAATTTAAGGGGTTAAATGTTATTTTTTTGTTATTTTTTCACCGCAAACGTATGCATAACAAATTTTTAACGCATATTTTTACATTTCATTAACACCCTGAAAACACCACGTTAACAACCTTGTTTTTTGAAAACCTCGTCCACCAGATTTTGTGCTTCAGACAATAAATCCTCAAGGTGCGTATCACCTCGGAAACTTTCAGCATAAATCTTATAGATGTTTTCTGTACCAGAAGGTCTTGCAGCAAACCAACCATTTTCAGTACTAACCTTAACACCACCTATAGCAGCGCCATTTCCAGGGGCATGTGTTTGCACCTGCTTAATCGTTTCACCGGCTAGCTGTTCTGAGTTAACATCATCCGCACTGAGCGACTTTAAGGCATCTTTTTGTGCCGGAGAGGCTGCAACATCAATGCGTTTATAGGATGGAGCTCCAAACTGCTCTGTTAGCGCCTGATAGTGCTCGCCCGGATCTTTTTCCGTTGTCGCCAGGATTTCAGCGCCTAATAAACATAAGATGATGCCATCTTTATCTGTTGCCCAGGCTGAACCGTCACGACGCAAGAAAATGCCACCGGCGCTCTCTTCACCGGCGAAACCCAATTCAGAATTCAGCATTCCTTGCACAAACCACTTAAATCCTACAGGCATTTCGGCAACTTTTCGTCCTAATGCACCTGCAACTCTGTCAATCATTGAGCTGGAAACCAATGTCTTGCCAATCTGCAGAGAATCAGACCATTGAGGGCGATGTTGATACAAATAGTTAATGGCAACCGCCAGGTAGTGATTTGGGTTCATTAAGCCTACGGAAGGGGTAACAATGCCGTGACGATCAAAATCCGGATCGTTGCCAAACGCTAAATCGTATTTATCTTTGAGTCCGATCAGTCCTGCCATGGCATAGGGCGATGAGCAGTCCATACGCAATTTACCGTCTTTATCGCGGGTCATAAACGAGAAGGTAGGATCAACATTTCGGTTCACTACATCAATGTTTAAGCCGTAACGATCTGCAATCTGATCCCAGTACTCCAGACCTGCCCCACCCAGCGGATCGGTACCCAATTTAAGGTTCGCTGAAGCGATCGCCTTCATATCAATAACCTGATCCAGTTGCGCAATATACTCCTCTTTAAAATCCCGTTCAGAGTACAGCTCACTGTTTAGCGCCTGGGTAATACTGACTTTTTTAACGTCGCGATTACCATCAATAATAATCTGATTTGCACGAGCCTGAATAATTGCGGTCACATCACTATCGGCCGGTCCACCATTTGGCGGGTTATACTTAAAGCCACCATCTTCAGGCGGATTGTGCGAAGGGGTTATAACAATGCCGTCTGCAGGCGAGCTTGTGCGGCCCTGGTTGTAACACAAGATGGCGTGAGAAATAACCGGGGTCGGTGTATAGCCCCTGCTCTGCTGTGCCACCACGGTGACACCATTGGCGATAAGTACTTCAACAGCGGTAACAAATGCCGCCTCTGACAGCGCATGAGTATCCATTCCGATAAACATCGGGCCGGTTGTGCCTTGATTTAATCGATATTCCGCCAGTGCCTGGCTTATCGCCGCAATATGAGTTTCATTAAAGGTTGAAGACAGTGAACTTCCTCGGTGACCTGACGTACCAAAGGAAACCAGTTGTGTACTATCAGCCACGTCTGGTTGATTGCTGTAGTAGCTGGTCATTAATCGGGGAACATTAACTAACTGCTCTCGAGAGGCCGGTTGACCAGCCTGTGGATGAAGTGCCATATCAATAAGTCCTATTTTTAAGAAAATAAACGAAGCGACGATTGCAGGGATAACGTTAAGCGATATTGTCGATAACCACTATAAGACCAATACCGCTTTTACTTTTGGTTTACAGGCTGCCAATGCTCTGTGTAAGACATTAGTTGCATATACCAATATTTTTATACTTGTTAAATTAACCTATTGCCTACACATTTCAATTAAATTTGTAAAATAACATCGCTGACCAGTGAAATAGTAATTATATGATTTTGAATTATGACATTAAGGGCCGTGGCGAGCCGATAGTATTGCTACATGGATTATTTGGTAGTCTGGAGAATCTTGGCGTTATTGCCAGGCAATTGGAAGGAGAATATCAGGTGATCAGCATTGATTTACCGGACCATGGTAAATCACCATACTCTGAGGCTTTTAGCTTTACCCAATACGCAGAAAATGTAGCAGAAACCCTGCACAGCATTAACGCCTCATCCGTCAATATGCTAGGACATTCCCTGGGTGGAAAGGTGGCGATGCAATTGGCGCTGACACAGCCATCTCTGGTAAAAAGACTTATGGTGGCCGACATAGCTCCGGTTCGATACTCCCCTCGCCATCAAAATGTTTTCAATGGACTGCAAAACGTTGATCTACAGCAAATCAATAGCCGTCAGGAAGCTGATACACTGATGGCTGAACACATAACAGAACCTGGCGTCAGACAGTTTTTATTAAAAAGTTTGTATAAAACAGAAGAAGGTAGCTTTGCATGGCGCTTCAATCTTGAAATGTTAATCCGAGACTATGACTTATTATCTGATGCCATTGTGGCAGATACGCAATACAGAGCCAGAACCCTGTTCATCAAAGGCGGAAATAGCGACTACATCACCCGAGAGCATCAGACAGCTATTGGTTCATTGTTCCCCCATGCAGAAGCTAAAATCATTAATGGCACAGGACACTGGTTACACGCGGAGAAACCCAACGTATTTGCCGGTATTGTTTCGCGATTTTTAGAAGACAGCGACTAAACCGGAATTTGCCCACTGAGATGCTAATGCAAATCAATTACACAATTAACAACAACCTGCGCCTGTGCTATAGTGCGCGCCAATTTACAAAGGTCGAATCAATTACGTCATGCTAAGCGAATATTACGAACAAATTGAAACCATTATCATGTATCTGGCACTGAGTGGTTTATTTGTATTAATGGGATTCGCAGTACACGACGTACTCAAAAAAAATGACATCCCAATGGGCGGCAGGATCGTAGTCTATTCAGTACTATTTTTCGGCTGTGTCGGCTTTTTAGCTAAGGGCGTAATACAAGTATTTTTTAGCGCCTGATGAGCTTTCGTCAGGGCGTTTAACAATTTTACAATTTATCCAACCTGAATAATTTCAGGAAAAGTTTTAAAGTGAGAATAGAAGGTTATGGCAATCGTCGGACTATTTTTTGGTAGTGACACGGGTAATACCGAACACGTGGCCAAAATGATTCAAAAAGAAATTGGCAAGCATGTCATTGAAATTCATGACATCGCAAAAAGTACCAAAGAAGATATTGAAAAGTATGACTTCTTGCTTTTCGGTATCCCCACCTGGTACTACGGTGAAGCGCAATGTGACTGGGATGACTTTTTCCCGGAACTGGAAGAAATTGACTTTACCGACAAGCTGGTTGGTATTTTTGGTTGTGGTGATCAGGAAGATTATGCCGAGTATTTCCTTGATGCCATGGGCATGGTAAGAGACATAGTAGAAACCAAGGGCGCAATTATTGTCGGCCACAGGTCAACAGAAGGCTATGACTTTGAGGCGTCAAAAGGCATGGCAGACGACAATCACTTTGTTGGTTTAGGCATTGATGAAGATCGTCAACCGGAGTTAACTGAGCAAAGAGTGAAAGCCTGGTCCAAGCAGATTTTTGACGAAATGTGTCTGGCTGAATTAGTTTAAGCTGATATAAAAACTAAAAAAGGGAGCTGATGCTCCCTTTTCTGTTTCTGATACCTAAACTATACCTTAAATCGCGTTACCGCATCCTGTAATTGCGCCATCAGGCTATTTACTTCTTCAGTGGCCGTATTGGACTGCTCCGTCAGAGCAGCGCTGTTGTCAGCCAACTCGACTATGGTGTTAAGGCGTTTTGATACATCATTCAGAACCCTATCCTGTTCACCTGAATCTTTTACTATACGATGGTTAACATCAGACAACTCTTCGATAATTCTGGTGATTTGAGAAACCTTACTGTTCACTTCGCGGATCATAGCCACGCTCTTATCTGACAGCTCTTTGCCTTCTTCAATAGTGCGAACAGCTTTGTCAGCGTCAGACTGTAAACTGCCAATCATGGTTTCTATTTCCTGAGTGGAGTTCTGAGTTTTAGTGGCCAGTGTACGCACTTCATCTGCCACAACCGCAAACCCTCGTCCCTGCTCACCTGCCCGCGCAGCTTCAATCGCGGCATTAAGCGCCAGTAAATTAGTTTGCTCAGCAATGCTCTTAATGACATCCAGAATGCCACCAATATTGCGGCTATTTTCAGCCAGATTAGAAATCACCTCACTGGAATAGTCTGCTTGTTTCGCCTGTTGTTGGATTTGCTTTTCACCCTGAGCTGCCAGGCCACTTGCCTGCGCTGACTGTTGGGCGACTTCGTTGAGTTTTTCCATCCCAACACGTATCTGTTCAACGTTACTTTGGCTACTCTTCCTGACCAGTTCTGTGCTGTCGGCAGTCAGGTGAATCTCTTCTCGTTGCTTGTCAACTTTTTCCAGCGCCTCATGCCCCAGTTCTACCGTTTGTGCAGTGGCGGCATTTAATCCTTCCTGTTGCTCCAGAATATGCACCACTAACTGATGCAGATTTTCAGATAAGACGTTGACCTGTTTTGATAAATCTCCGAACTCACAGTTACTGGACGTGTCAGCTTTGTGAGTTAAATCCCCAGAACTTATCACCCGCAAACTGCGAGCAATTCGACCAATTGGTACGGAAATACTCTTGTAAACTACATAGCCAGTTCCCACTGCCAGAGCAGTGCCCAGCAGCATAATAATCACGCCAATGGTGATATTACTTTCTATGATTTCCAGAATTTCGTTTTGTCCCTGGAGGGTACTGTCATTAACCTCATCAAACAGCGCTTTGAAATGTTCAATCGCCTTATCCAGACTGGTTTCAGAGGCCGTTTTTGCCGTTTGTGCATTGGCCAGCTTTTCCAACTTAAAGCGATGCATGGCAACGACGCCATTACTGCCAAAAATTAACGGTTTAAGCTTGGCTAACTGCTCTTTGTAATCTTCAACTAATCCATCCGTGTCCACCGACTCCGCCAACCGCGAAACGAACTGGTCCGCCTCATCGATATTGCTCATGGAAAACTCCATTGTGCCTACAATATCTTCTGACACTTTAGGGTCTTGTGTTGCAACCAGTTCGTTAGTGGAATTGAGTAAAGTAATTAACAGGGTATCAATATTATTGCCGGCACCAGCCAAACTCTTAATAGCATCATCGCTTTCTGCGCCAGGCATATAAGCCAGGTCTAACAGGGGCGCACTGGTATCATCAACGGCCAATGAAACCCTGTCCATATAGCTGATAATACTGTCTCTTTGATTTAAAAATCCCTGCCTCTCCATATACATGTTCTTGGCATTTTGCAGGTAGGATTCCACGGAGCGCCTGCCGTCGGTTAAATAACTGAGTTGGCCATCTCCCATCGGCATGCGCTGTAGTTCACGCAAAGTGCCTTCAAACTCTTCCAGTAATTCATCAAATTGATTCTTGTTACTATTAAGGGCTGACAGGTTATCCAGGTAATAGCCGCTTAGCGACGCCTTACCCAAATTGAGTAATTGCGTTTGAATTTTTAACACCTGGCTCTGAAGTGGCATCTTTTCGTTGATGACAGATTCAGACGATTCCCGAATATCAGAGAGCCCCACATAAGACATGACGTTTGTGATAAACAACACAAATCCCAGCAAGATAAAGCCGAGAATTGTTTTTGCTACAACTGTAAATCGCATAACTTTCCTTGCCTCGTTATTCTTCTAATTGGCATTCAATGGGTTACGGGTTGTATCGGCCAGATTCCGATTCCCCTTTAATACTAACTGATGGTGTTGCTTTTGAATTTCCAACATTAAACTTTAAATCTCTGATTTTCTTAGCATACTCTCTTAATTCTAGCCTAGTATAGCGCCTTGTGGTACAACCAGTTAACTTGTTTTTAACAAATAGCCATTATTTTTATTCTGAATATCCCCCTTTCAATCCTGTCCAAGTCACTTATAATACCGATAATTAATGACTGAAAAGCCAAGAAAATGGATCAAAATCAAGAACTGAAGAAAGCCGGACTCAAAGTCACTTTGCCACGTCTAAAAATCCTGGAAATCCTAAAAGAACCTAAAAATCAGCACATTAGCGCTGAAGATGTCTATAAAATCTTGTTAGAACAAGGGGAAGATATTGGCTTGGCGACAGTTTACCGGGTGCTAAACCAGTTTGACGATGCAGGCATCCTGGACAGACATCATTTTGAAGGTGGAAAGTCAGTATTTGAAATCAGTGCAAAAAATCATCACGATCACCTTGTATGCCTGGATTGTGGCAAAGTAATTGAGTTTGAAGATGATGTTATTGAAACTCGCCAAAAAGAAATTTGTGAAGCTCACGGCATCAAACTGACCAATCACAGTTTGTATCTGTATGGCAGATGTATCGACGGCAAGTGTGATCACTAGGTTATCAACTTTTGGCGCTTAAAAATCAGGCTGGTTTAATACCAGCCTTTTTTATGTCTCTGACAAAATGTAAGTTTTTGGTACTCTCAATGGCATTCTGGTAACCAATTCATAACCGATAGTATCTGCCCATTGCGCCACCTCGTTGGCACTTAAAGACTCTCCCCACAAAGTGACCGTATCCCCAATTCTCACTTCCGGTATATGAGTAATATCGATGCTCAACATATCCATGGAGACCCGGCCAGCCAAATACGCTCTTTTGTCACGCACTAATACCGGCGTGCCACTTTTTGCATTGCGCGGATAGCCATCACCATAACCTATCGCAACAGTCGCGATACGAGAAGGTTGTTCAGCAACCCAGGTACTGCCATAACCAACTCGCTCCCCGCGCTCAATGTTGCGAATAGCAATAATTTTAGATTGTAGCGACATTACAGGCCGCAGTTTGTCAGCCTCTTCATGGGCCCTTTCAAATGGTGATAAGCCATAAAGCATAATTCCGGGCCGGATATAATCACTACGCCCTTCAGGCCAGCCCAAAATAGTGCCGGAATTTCCAATACTGGTACTGATGGAGCCATCATCAGAGGCGATTATCTGTTTTTTAACCGCTTTAAAGACCGCTAACTGTTGCTCTGTGTAGGGTTCATCCAACAAATCAGCGCTGGCCATGTGAGTCATCAGAGTCACCACCCCCCGGGTCTTATTGGATTGCTTTAATCGTTGGTACAAGCGCAACCCCGAAGCGGGATAAATTCCCAGTCTATGCATTCCGGTATCGATTTTTAACCAGGCTGAAAGCGGCTTAGTGAGTGGTTGTTTTTCCAGGGCATTGATTTGATACTCGCTATGGAACACAACCGGGAAGTCACGGGCGGCAGCCATACTTAAATCACTGGCACTAAAACACCCTTCCAGTAGCAAAATGGGACGTGTCAGACCGGCTTCTCTCAGTTGCATCGCTTCTTCAATACTGGATACCGCAAACATTTCTACATGATCCTGTAATGCGAACGCCACTTCTACAGCACCATGACCATAAGCATTGGCTTTCAAGACAGCTACAACTTTACTAAATGGGCTACACCTTTTGGCAATTGCCAGGTTATGCCGCAAGGCATCCAGATTGATTGTCATTGACGCAGGTCGAGACACTAGTATTTGTTCCCTTTTAAACAAGAAATGCAATATAGACAGCGAGCAGAACCAGGATGCAACTTTGATGTGCTCCGGCTACCTAACCCAAATATCCAGAAGTGGATAATTGGGCCTATAAGATCCACCTTAAGTCTTGCGCCAGATTGTACCAGCCAATGTCATGCAGACGAAATAGCACTTACAGGAATATTAGCGTAAAAGTGTATTTCCTTATTTCTATCAGAACCGTGGTACATTTCACCAGAGTATACAAATGTATATTCCACTCCAAGTTTGCCTGTTCAAAAATAAAGACAGGTTGAGGAAGTCAAATTCCAGGCTGCTCAGAAAAGTGCATAAACAACAAACAAAATCACCAAAACTGGAATACACCAATCTTAAGGTGGATGTCCTTCTTTGTTTTTATTGTTTTTAGTGCCTTATTGCAAAGGTTGGCGCTGTATGTCCATGCGTCCGTGCAGAACCCTTACAACTTCAATTGACGTGTCGGAAACCTTATAAATTATGAGGTGATGTTCATGCGGGTGCATTCTGATGCCTTGCATGACCTCTTCAATTATTCTGCCAAGCTTAGGGGTTGATGAAAGCCGCTTAAATGCTTTTTCCAGACCTTGTAAATATTTATCGGCCTGTGCTGCCCCCCAAGAATTGTATGAATACTGCCAGATATTGAGAAGGTCTTTTCTGGCAAGGGGCTTTAAATTTATCTTAAGCATCGACTCCGGCATTTTCTCTGGCTTCTTCGATAATGCTGCTCATATCAAGGGGAATTAAATCGCCGCTATTTATTCCGTCATCAATAGCCTGTCGCAATGCTTCCAGCTTCGCCTTATACACTTCGTCTTGCTGCATTTTAAGGCGCAGAGCTTCGCGAATAACCTCACTGGCGTTATTATACATTCCAGAGTCTAACTGCTGCTTTATGTAGTCTTCAAAGACTGTGCTCAAATTAACATTCATGACAAGCACCTCCTACAATCATCATATAGTCGGACGTCCGATATTGTCAATTTTGGACATAAAATAAAAGCTAACTTCAGGGTAACTTCAGGGGGTCAGGTTCGCTGAAATCAAAAATTCACAGTGAACCTGCCACATTGTTCCAGTTATTAATCCTCGGTCAATGACGTTACGCATAACCCTCCTTGTCTCGCTATTGCGACCAGGTTCAAAAGGCTTATGATCTAGTCTGCAACTTCCCAGCGGTTTATTGTCTCAGTGATCAATTGTGCAGTCAGTTCAGGCCTTTCCAATGGAAACATATGCCCAACACTGGGTATCATTTGATGCTCCATTGACGGATGTTGTTTTAGCAGTCGCCGTACCATAGGCGGAAAACAGGCATTGGTGTGTTGTGCTGTAAAGAGTTTAGCTGGAGCACTCAGCTTGCTTTTAAATAAATTCAGGTTGTGAGGAATGTTTCTGAATATGGCCGTTTCTACGTCGGCTTTATAGGCCAGTCTGGCTTCCTTACCCTCAACTTTAATCGCCGATTGCACATAGTCTTGTACACAATCAGGATCAAAATGTTTGAACAGCGCTTTGGGTTTAAAATAATCTAATACCTGACTGTGATCATCCCAATGTATCTTGCGAATTTTAGACTTTCCTGAGGGCGTTACTTTGTCGATTAAGGGGGTCTTTTTCAGAAAGCGAAAAACATGACTCATCAGGCCAACCATTATGGGAGGATCCAACATAATAAGGCCCTTCACCAGATCAGGTCTTTGACAGCTAACTAAAAACGAAATGACACCACCAAAAGAATGGCCCACTAAGTATACTGGGGTGTCACAGGAGTGTTGTAAAAAGTTTATCAGTTCATCCACCTGATTCTGCCAATTATCATTCACCGGAAAACGATGATCATGACCGAACTGTTCATGAGCCAAAACCTCAAAATGCTTTGGAAAAAACTGCCAAAGCTTTTTATAACTGCTTGCAGGGAAACCGTTCGCGTGAGCAAAGTGTAAGCGCACGGGATGTAGCGACTCAGTTGAGTCGGGATTGTTATCAATTGAAATCATGTTGTACTTCTTTTGCGGATTTCTGTTGGCGAAATTCATTGGGTGACATATTAAACCAAGACTTAAATGCTCGGCGAAAATTAGCCACATCATCATAACCCAATGCCCAGGCAATTTGCTGCACACTCATATCAGAAGTCAGCAAGTATTTTTCCGCCTGAGCTTGCTTATTTTTTATCATTAACTCACGAAAACTGCAGCCTTCATTCAGCAATCGACGATGCAGTGTTCGTGGAGTCGTGAACAACAGTGTAGCGACTTCCTGTAAGGTGGGAAATCGCTGCTGCTCATGCTGAAAAATCGTCTCAACCTTCTGTGTCCAGGTGTCAGACACTTCCCGACGCTGTTGTTTTATCTGTTGCTCAAATTGCCGGGTCAATTGCCGAAGCGCAACCTCGTCAGCCTGACTAAAATGATGATGTAGCCATTGTTTTTCCAGAGCGATTTTGCAAGAACCCGCGCTAAAGCTCAAAGGGACTGGCAAATATTGTGAATAAAGCATCTCATATTCGGGAGCAATATAATCAAAGCAAATTTCTGTGATTACATCTTCCCTATGGGTCTGCCCGGACAAAACAGTAAACAGATTAGCCAGGGAGACCACCACAGTTTCACAAAATGAACGATGCACAGCCGGATGTTTAAAGGTTGAGTTGATATGGATCTCCAGCGAATCGGCTTGCACTTCAATTTTGGTGCGAATAAACGCCGTTCGGGTACTGACATATTTATCCAGTAATTGTGCCGCCTGCGACAAATTCTCACACAACAGCAGTCCATAGCCCAACAGGCCATGACTGCCTAAGCCCAACTTTTCACCCAACCTTAAACCAATGTCTGGAATAGGTGACAAGAAAACCGCACTTTCTACGAGTCTTTCATACTGCTCTACTGGTACGTAAAGAGAGTCGTCTTGTAACAGATTTTGGCTGGCATCGTTTTCCTTTAACCATTCAACAGGGTCCACTCCCAGGGTTGCCAATAATTTACCAATATGTGTGATGTAGTGAGCCGGTACGTGCAAAATCGTCAGTCAGGTGCTTGATAAAAGTATAGGGGTTTATGCTCAATGTTTTCGACTTTGTCAATAAATGACTCCCCTTTTGTCATTACGGCACCTCTCTGAGTTGATAAAAACTGGTTCAATATTTAACCACAACTAAGTCGGAGTGGTTATGTATTACCTTAAATTTTTCTTGTTTCACTGTTACGCTATTATCGGCATTGCCACCATTTGGTTAGGAGAAACATGGCTCATTGCTGGCTTTGCTTTTACTCTGTTTTCGATTGTGTTTGGCGATCTGTTTTTAGGCGATGACTTATCTGAACCAAAACCAGCGCCAGCCTGGTGCTACCGGCTTCAACTCTGGTGGGCCTTACCTTTATTAGCAACGTTGATGCTGGTCGCTATAACTCAACTTAGCAGTATGCAAAATTCCTCGTTACTGTATTGGTGCGTGGCGGTTTTGTATTGCGGACTTTTGATAGGTACATTGGGTACAGTAACCGCTCACGAGTTAGTGCACAGAAAATGGGGCAGCTTTTCTCACAGAGTTGGCAGATGGTTACTGGCGTTTAGTTTCGACAGCAATTTCGCCATTGAACATGTTTTTGGACATCAC
Source organism: Planctobacterium sp. AWH2_060 (assembly GCF_056158425.1). Lineage (NCBI taxonomy): Bacteria > Pseudomonadati > Pseudomonadota > Gammaproteobacteria > Alteromonadales > Alteromonadaceae > Planctobacterium > Planctobacterium sp. AWH2_060. The sequence goes on from NZ_JBSWTG010000001.1 coordinate 1,030,346, forward strand.
ATTAATATTGCCACAGAAAAAGATCCAGCCAGTGCTCCCAGAGGCAGAAACGTATATCAACATATTGTGATATCCACCATCAAAGGTAATGTCAGCGCCTGGAAGATTGAAAAAGACCGATTAGAAAGAAACAAAAGCTCTCTGCTTTCATTACGTAATCGATTTATTCGCGGCGTGCTTTTTAGTGTTTTACTCATGTTGTTGAGCTATTTTCTGGGGGGCATTGCGGGCTTATTGTTCTTTACCGCATCAGGACTTATTGCAAAAAGCCTGCTGGAAATAGTCAATTACATGGAACACTACGGATTGGTCAGAATCCCTGGAAAACGGGTATTTCCCAGACACTCCTGGAACGCAAATAACAAAATCAGCAGTTGGTCTTTGTTTAATCTGACCCGGCATTCTCATCACCATGCAAATGCTAACGTGCCTTTCCAACACCTAAAGCCCATGTCAGAAGCCCCCTTAATGCCCACGGGTTATCTGGGTACGTTAGGATTAACCCTGATACCGCCTTTATGGTTTGCGTTAATGCAACCCAAACTGGCTCAATGGGATCAACAATTTGCTTCTGAAGAAGAGCTACAATGGTTGCGAGAACAGCAAACTCGCTAATGCTTTCAGATGCGATTGTTCTTTGTTATGGCGAATTAAAGCTGGTAATCGCAACACGGCACCCTATATCTTCAGTATTGTTGTTTATTGGGAATGAGTTTGTCTTCTGTAAAACCAAGCGCGCTGTCCAGCATCAAACAGGCCGCTATACCGGGGTTGCTGTTTGTACTGGGCTTATGGTGTGTCAAAGTCGCGGAGTTATCCCTCGGTGTATCTCTGCATGAAATGGGTGTTTATCCGGGTAAGATAGAAGGCTTAATCGGTATCATCAGTGGTCCGCTGGTGCATGGCTCTTTTGAACACCTCGCCAGTAATAGTTTGCCGTTACTACTGTTGTTAGGGGCGCTCTATTTTGGCTACCCCAATTCTAAATATTGGACCATTGTTATTGTCTGGATTGGTTCCGGGCTGGGTACCTGGTTATTTGCGCGCGAAGCGTGGCATTTTGGTGCCAGCGGATTAACCCATGGACTGTTCTTCTATCTGTTACTCGCCAGCATATTACGACGAGACAAACGCTCGATAGCGCTGATGATGATTGCATTTTTTATGTACGGCAGTATGACCCTCACCATTTTTCCTCGGGAACAAGGTATTTCTTTTGAATATCATTTGTTTGGCGCGTTATCGGGTGTCATTTCAGCCCTGTTATTTCGCAATGCCGACCCGAAACCAATTGAACGCAAATATGCGTGGGAAGAACAGGATGACGAAGATGAATTGATTGGTGACGAATGGCAATTACCCCAGGATTCAGCCCAGTCACTATCCGCTTCTGAAGAAAAAAACGCCCCGGATAAAGACGCAAATTAAGGCTAATAGTTTGCTAACTTCGCCGGATTGGCTCACACTTACAGCAGTTAAATCAGCAAATCAATAACACCATGTTTGAAGTTCGCCCTTTTGTGAAAATGGATTTTGAATACGTTCAGGCTATTTATCAGCAAGGTATTGATACCGGATTAGCCACCTTTCAAACTGAAGTAAAGTCATGGCAAGACTGGGATAAATCCTTTACCCACCACTGCCGTTTAGTCATAGTGAATGAAACTAATCGGGTTTGCGGTTGGGCAGCACTTTCCCCCGTTTCCAGCCGCTGTTGTTATGCTGGCGTTGCAGAGGTTACCGTTTATATGGCTTCTGACGCCAGAGGTTACGGTGGTGGCGAGCAACTACTTAATGCCTTAGTCAGCTGTTCAGAAAAACATGGGATCTGGACATTAAAAGCCGGGATATTCGAACACAACCTTGCCAGCATAGCACTGCACCGCAAATGTGGGTTTAAAATACTGGGGACTCAGGAGCGCTTGGGCAAACTTCATAATAACTGGATAAACGTAGTAGCAATGGAGCGTCGTAGTGACGTGGTGGGCATCGACTAACTTCGGGTTATTGGCAATAGAGTTCGTGCAACAAACTGATTATCGGTATTACTTTTTTGTCAGCCAGTGAGTAGTAAATGGTTTGCGCGTCGCGCCGGGTTTTAACCAGTTTTTCGCGACGCAAAAAAGCCAGGTGCTGTGACAAGGTAGACTGTGGAATCGCCACTAAAACATTTAGTTCCGACACAGATTTTTCTCCGTCTTGCAAAATGCACAACAACATCAGGCGATGTTTGTTGGCCAGCATCTTTAACATAGTCACAGCCTGCGCTGCATTTTTCTCCATGTCAGTAAAAGCACTTTTCATTGGTATGGCCTCAGGAAGTTTTAACTGGTTTTATTTTGTCAAAAATGACCATACTCATAGCCATCACCAGCACAAATACCAGCAATTTAAGTTCCCCTCCAGACAGATTCGCCAGTGCCGGTCCAGGACACAATCCAGTCACCCCCCAACCAATCCCAAACAGAGAGGCGCCAATAAAGAGCTGCTTATCCAGTTGTTTATTCACAGGCAAATTAAAGGAACTCTCGCACCAGGGCTTTTCCATTTTAGGCTTTACCAAAAAATAACCCAGCCAATATACCGCCAATGCTGCTGACATCACCAATAGTAAACTAGGATCCCAATCACCCAAGATATCCAGGAAGTTTTGAACCTTCTGAGGATTTACCATTTGTGACAACAAAAGCCCCATAGAAAAAATAACCCCAGCTAAAAACGCCCATAAACTTGAAAAACGCTGCATAATTTGCTCCTGACTAGTGCCGTAAAATGCTAACAACCACAATCGCTACAACCATAAACACACAGGTAGCAACAATTGAACGCACGGAAAGTCGGCCTATACCACAAACACCATGACCACTGGTGCAACCTGCCCCCACACGTGTTCCAATTCCAACCAACAGAGCACCTACAATGATTTGCCACCAATCAAGAGTAATTTCCGCTGGTAATTTGATTTGTACAGTATCGTATTGAAATGCATTAATAAGAGCTGGCCCTGCAACTAGTCCGAGGATAAACCAAATAGCTGTTTTAGCTCCTTTAGGCGAGTTAAGAGCACTTGCCAGTAATCCCGATACACCCATAACCCGTCCATGAGCTAATAACAAAATTACCCCCGCCAAACCAATTAACGCACCACCTGCCAGTGCAGTATATGGAGTAAACTCGGTCATAAATCACCTTAAATTGTAAATTCACATTATACGATATACTAGCCTGGATAATAGATTAAGAAAAGAACGTTTGCTTAATTCAGGAGCTAATTTGAATCCATAGATGATTGTTTTACAACGGCGTTAAATTTTTCTATGCTGAATCGGTTAACCCCACCCAGAGGAAAAACAGTTGGATTTAGTTTTACTAAAACCCGGACGTGAAGAATTAGCAGGAGCCAGCATGATTGACGGTGAACTGGTGGAGTCCGGCGCAGACTTATCGGGGTGTATCGAGCTTGTTTCTATGGGGTATGGCTTTAAACAACAAATGACCACCAATGTGAGTAATTCCGCCAGGACCTCAGGGCGTCCTGATATGGAAGACCTCAAAATCGTCAAATACGTAGACAAAGCATCACCGCTTTTATACAAGCATATGCTATCCGCCACCCCCATTGATGACGGTATTGAGCCGACTCAATTGTTTTTATGCCGCAATGCCAACATCGATGGAGATGGCAATTCGATCATCGGTAACATAGTGACGGTTAAACTCTTCAACTGCATGATCAGCTCCATTGAAACCCAATCTCATGCCAATGATATGGCCACTGAACAGTTAACCCTGAACTTTACCGATATCGAATGGACCACATCAGAACAGGACAGTCAGGCCAAAACCACGGGGAATTATGTGTTTTTCTGGAGTGAAACCTGAATTCATATTACAGAAATTGTAATTCCAAGCTATTACGGTAGATAAAAGGCGCTTTTCAGCGCCTTTTTATGTGTTAGCTAGTCTTTGAAACTACTCAGTCACTTCCGGTTTCATGTGAGGAAACAGGATAACGTCTTTAATCGTCGGAGAATCAGAGAATAACATCACCAGGCGATCGATACCTATGCCCTCGCCCGCTGTTGGCGGCAAGCCATATTCCAATGCCCTAATGTAGTCGTCATCGAAATGCATGGCTTCATCGTCACCGGCTTCTTTTTCTTCCACTTGCTTTCTGAACCGAGCCGCCTGATCTTCAGCATCGTTAAGCTCTGAGAAACCGTTGGCTAATTCACGACCACCTACGAAAAACTCAAAACGGTCAGTGATAAAAGGATTGTCGTCGTTGCGACGCGCTAAGGGCGACACTTCCCACGGGTATTCAGTGATGAATGTGGGTTGCTCCAGCTTTTCTTCCGCTACTGCTTCGAAGATCTCACAGAGGTATTTTCCAGGTCCCCAAATACCATCCACTTCAGGCTCTTTGATGTGCAGCTGACGGGCAATGGCTTGTAAACCTTCCAGATTGTTTTCCGCATCATTAATGATAGACGCGTCAACTTCCGGGTAATGCTTGATAATAGCTTCAGCCATGCTCAAACGGGCAAAGGGTTCGCCAAAGTTGTAGATCACTTCACTGACAACTTCACCCTCTTCGTTTTTGGTAGTATTGCGAATATCCGTAGTGCCTAAGATATCCCTCGCTAAGGTACGCAACATATCTTCAGTCAGGTCCATCAGATCATGATAGTCAGCATAGGCCTGATACCATTCAATCATGGTGAATTCAGGGTTGTGGCGAGTTGAAAGCCCCTCGTTACGGAAGTTCCGGTTAATTTCAAAAACTCGTTCGAAACCACCAACAACTAAACGCTTTAAGTACAGTTCCGGAGCAATACGCAAATACATATCGATATCTAACGCATTGTGATGAGTTACAAATGGCTTAGCCGTTGCACCACCCGGGATTACCTGTAACATCGGTGTTTCCACTTCCATAAAATCGCGATCGCTAAGGTAACGACGAATGCCCTCTACAATGCGGCTGCGCATCACAAAAGTATCGCGAGTTTCCGGACTCATAATGAGATCCACATAACGCTGACGATACTTGGTTTCCTGATCTGCCAAACCATGGAATTTTTCTGGCAAAGGTCTTAAAGACTTAGTCAACAACTCATATTTTTCCATGTTGACGTAAAGGTCGCCTTTACCGGATTTATGCAGTGCTCCACTAACACCGACAATGTCGCCGATATCCAGTTGCCCGTATTTGGCCTTCAAATCTTTTTGCACGTCTTTAGCGGCATAGGCCTGAATGCGACCTTTCATATCTTGCAGAACCAAAAACGGACCGCGTTTAGACATGATTCGACCGGCTACGGATACCTGTACAGCCAGTTCTTCCAGACTTTCTTTGTCATGGTCACCAAAGGCCATTTGCAGGTCGGCACTATAGTTTTCTCTGCGGAATTTATTCGGGTGCGCGTTAGCAGGACAATTTTCCCGAATATTAGCCAGTTTGCCACGGCGTTCCGCGATTAATTTGTTTTCATCGAGTTGTTGCTCAGACATGTGTCTATTATTTCCTGATTTAAAGACCAGACTTCAAGCTGGCCTGAATAAACTTATCCAGATCACCGTCCAGGACGGCCTGAGTATTTCGGGTTTCTACACCGGTACGCAAATCTTTGATTCGGGAGTCATCTAATACATAGGAACGTATCTGGCTGCCCCAACCAATATCCGATTTGCCATCTTCCATCGCTTGCTTTTCTTCGTTTTGTTTTTGTAACTCAAACTCATAAAGTTTCGCTTTTAGCTGCTTCATGGCCTGATCTTTATTCTTGTGTTGCGAACGATCATTCTGACACTGCACCACAATATTAGTGGGTAAATGGGTAATACGCACAGCAGAGTCAGTTCTGTTTACGTGCTGTCCACCTGCGCCAGAGGCACGGTAGGTATCAATACGCAAATCAGAAGGATTGATTTCAATTTCTATATCATCATTAATTTCAGGGTAAACAAATGCTGATGCAAAAGAGGTATGGCGGCGATTACCTGAATCAAATGGTGACTTGCGAACCAGGCGATGTACGCCAGTTTCAGTGCGCAACCAGCCAAACGCGTATTCGCCACCAAAGCGAATAGTGGCACTTTTGATACCTGCTACATCACCATCGGAGACTTCAATAAGTTCCGTTTTAAATTCATGCTCTTCGCCCCAGCGTAAATACATACGCAACAGCATATTGGCCCAATCTTGTGCTTCTGTACCGCCAGAACCAGCCTGAATATCCATATAACAATCATTAGCATCGTTAGGACCGGAAAACATGCGGCGAAATTCCAGCTCTTCCAGCTTCAGGATCATGGTCTTTAGTTCTTCCTGGGCTTCGTTGAATGTCTCTTCATCTTCCGCTTCAACTGCCAGTTCAAGCAAGCCCTCAACGTCTTCAACGCCTTGATCTAGTTGCAAAATCGTATCTACGACGGTTTCCAACGCAACTTTTTCTTTACCCAGAGCTTGCGCACGCTCAGGCTCATTCCACACATCAGGAGACTCAAGTTCCCGATTAACTTCTTCAAGGCGCTCTGACTTTACAGCAAAGTCAAAGATACCCCCTAAGCAGCTCAGTACGCGCTTTTACGTCTGCGATACCATTTTGCACAGGATTGATTTCAAACATATTTATTCTTTGGTTACCTTAAAAAACAGGGCGGGAATTCTATCTAATTTGCGCCCAATTGAACAGCAGACAATCAAAGCGAAAACGGGCTAATTTTCCAAAGTGCAATGTAATGCGTATAAAATTCGACCTGTTGGTCAAAAAACATTAACAATATCTGCAAAATAGCGCTAAAATACCTTCCCGCAAGAAGAAGCACTTCTCAAGCCCTGTTGACCTTTAATATATGAGTTTTGTTCTATATTAGCGCGTTTTTAACGCGAAAAAGCTCAACATGCTTTAACGAAGCTGCCACACAACAAACGCACTACATTCGAACTTCACAACTGACTGGCTTCAGGCAAATTTACGGTCACGTGAAGAAGTAGGCTGAACGAAACACACACAATCGCAACACTGGCCCCACAACAATTGGTGTTGCAACGGAGAAAACATGAACACACACCGCGACAGCAACAAGCTGCTCAGAACATCACTTCTGTGCGCAGCAATTCAACTTGCGCTTTCAGGTACAGCATACGCTCAGGAATCAGAAGACGATGCCTCTGATTTTGAAGCAATTACGGTAACCGCGACCAAACGTGCTCAGGTCATTTATGAAGTTCCAATTGCAATCAGCGCATTTCAGGGTGATGCCCTGGCAGAACAAGGTATCAGCGACCTGACCGACGTAGGCAAGTTTGTACCAAATCTGAACGTAACAGGCTTTTCCGCTGGTCATACATCCTCAGCCAACCCTTTTATTCGCGGTATCGGCTTGCAGGATCACCTGATTACCACAGATCCGGGTGTGAGTGTTTACGTTGATGGCGTTTACCTGGGACGTCAGGTAGGTCAGAACTGGAGCCTATCTAATATAGAGCGTATTGAAGTATTGCGCGGTCCACAAGGGACTTTGTACGGTCGCAACTCAATCGGTGGTGCCATCAATATTATTACCAAGCAACCAAACGAAGTGAACTCCACTAAAGTCAACCTGGAAGCAGGCACCCGTGGCCGTTTGCGCACTGATATTTTCACCAATCGTGAACTGTCTCCTGGTCTGGCGTTTAATATGAATATTGGCTACACCGAGCGCGATGGCTTAGGTGAGTTTTATAATCTGGAAAATCCAAAATGGGATGTGGGTGAAACCCAGGAAGTTTATGGCCGCTTCTCCGTTAAATATGAGCCTTCCGACAACTTGCGTTTTATCCTGACCGCCGATGGTAACAATGGTGACGGTGGCTTGCGTCCATACACGGCACTTATTGATGAATTAGGCCCTAATACCCGCTATACCTCAGGAAATAACGGTGTCGGTGTGATGCTGTCTAATGATGACGTGGCGGCAGATATCTATGACAACGCCACAGGCACAGATGCGGTAAATGAAGTTTCAAACAGCGCACACGGTGTATCTTTCACTACCGAATGGGACATCAATGATGACCTGATGATGAAGGTTATCGCTAGTCACCGCTCTTCAGAATACAAAGCGGGTCTGGACGATGATGCGACAGTCTATGCCCTGGATCACTACCCTGAGCGTGGTACTGCTGAACAGGATTCCATTGAATTACAATTCAGCGGTTACTTGGGCGAAAGCGCCGACTTTGTGGCAGGTTTATATTGGTTCCAGGAAGAAGGCGATAACCGCCAGGGTTCAGATTCCAGTTTTGATGGTGGCGGTAACACCTTGCAGTTAGATCAGGAAGCCACAAGTAAAGCGGCGTTTGTCAACATTGGCTACGACGTATCGGATGATTTGCGTCTATCTGGTGGCCTTCGTTATACCGAAGATGAAAAGGATGCGTCAGCTAACGTATTCCCACCACTGGGCACCATCTACGATTCTGACGAGTGGGATGAGTTAAGTTGGGAACTGGCGGGTAATTATACCTTCGAAAATGGCATGAATGCCTACGCAACAATCCAAACAGGTTATCAGGGTGGCCAATACCCTGCCCGTCCTTACTGTCTAATCGGACAATTCTTTGGAGCTGGTGGTTTTGATGACCTGGATAATGCGGTGGCTGCGGTGAATGCCAATAACTGTTTTACAGCAACCGAAAACATCACGGCCGTTAACTATGAAGTCGGTGTTAAGGGCCGATTGACTGATTACCTGGATTTGAGTATTGCTGTATTCAACACTGAATATGACGATTTACCCTACCAGGTAAGCCAGGTCAGCGATGCTGGTTTTGATACAGCCAACCTGGTGGTATCACAAACTTCTCGTGGCGTTGAATTTGACAGTAATCTGACCCTGGGCAATTTCAGCTTGCAAACCAGCATCGGTTTTATGGATGTTGAAGTGGACGAACAATTAGTTAACGGTACCGTATTTACACCGGTTGCACCGCTTACTCCGGAATGGACTTTGGCCTTTGGTCCGGCATATGAAATGTTCCTGGAAGATGGCGCATCGGTAAAAGTACGTGTCGACTATTCATGGCGTGACGACATGTACGGCGAGCCAAGCTCTGCACCAGAACGTATGACTCTGATTGAAGACCGCACTTTAGTCAATATGGATATTTCCTATACTCCGGGTAACGAAGCTTACACAATCGGTTTGTACGGCCGCAACATCTTCGATGAGCGTTACGACAACGCCCGTCTGAATACTGGTGATTATGTACTGCGAATTCTATCTAATGATGCCAGTGAATTTGGGGTCAGATTTACCACTGAGTGGTAAGTTTTTCGCAGAAATAGCATTGTATGAACAGAGACCGGCTAATGCCGGTCTTTTTATTAGAGTAATGTTACCCAGTAACCCGTTGGCCAATTTCAAATGTGCACCCTGAAATTAAGCTGTAAGGCTCCAGAGGAGACAACTTTTGCATCTGAATAGTACTTATTTGATCGCTTGTGGTAGAACGGCTGATTTCAAAGTACATGTGCCACTGGGTGTTATTGCCTGGCCTCAACTCAACATAGGGAAATTGGCGATAATGCCAGCTGCCACTTACCAGGGGTAGTTCATCCTCGCTCCATTCTTTGCCAGCAATCTGATAGCTGAAATCTGCGTTTAACTTTAAAACTAAATCATTGTCACACTCTTCAACCTGATACTGATGCACCAGATCCTGATGAAAAAAATGACTATTGTTTGCTGAATCTTCCGGAAACAGAATCAGCGCCAATGAATTTTTGGTATACCAATGATTGCCCCGTACCATTGGCTGCAATAAATTGACTTTATAACCGCTTGCCTCCACAACTTGCTGTGCTTTATCCAGGGTTTCCTGGTGCTCCAGCATCAGTGAATACAGAATCGTATTCTCAGTAACTGAAACCGGTGTATCAAGCTGATTAGTATTCGCCTCATAGCCTAACTGTAAAAAACGTTGCTCTAGCGTATTAATGCTATTTTCCGACAAATATTTTCCGTAAATATGAATAGTGGGTTTTGAGGTGCACGCCATTTGTGCAATACATATCAACGCTACAACCGCTGCCCTCTTATAAATTGCAAATTCCATTAATTGACTTCCAAAGCTGATGATGACTCTTGAAATTACAGCCGTAATCGTAACAACGCAATTTTAATATTACAACTGTAATTAAAACCTGTGTGGCGAAGGGTCAATCAAATAGTAGAAAATTTGGGCAAAAAATATTTGACTTAATTTACTGTGTAACACATAGTATAAACATACTGTTTATCGTACAGTATACGAAGCACAGTATATGGGTTTTAAATCTCCAATTATAGGCAGGAACTGGCTTTGGAAATTGAACAACTAGATAAACTTAAACAAGAGTTGCGCAGAGGTATTCTGGTACTTGCAGTACTGATGCAACTCCGACAGGAACACTATGGTTACTCGCTCAGAAAATCCCTTAGTGAGAATGGCCTGGATATCGACGAAGGTACTTTGTATCCACTGGTTCGGCGGCTGGAAAAGCAAGGGTTGTTGGTTAGTGAGTGGCGAGAAGAAAGTAAACGCAAGAAGCGTTTTTATTGGTTATCTGATGACGGTGTCACGGCCCTGCATGAAATGCAGAACGAGTGGCAGGCATTAAATATTAACATTGAGAATATTCTCAAAGGAGTTGAACAATGAGACTGGTGCAAAATTATCTGGATCAAGTGGCATCCAATCTTCCCGACTCTGCAGATAAAGATGTACTGACAGAGTTACAGAGTAGTATCGAGGAGCACCTGGATGCCATAGCCGAAGAAAAGCAACGGGATGCCAGTGAAGAGGAAATCGCGGATGTTCTCAGAAAATTGGGTTCGCCCCGTACCGTAGCAGCCCGATTTGGTAAACAACAATACCTGGTTGGTCCTGAGCTTTATCCGGTATGGCGCTATAGCCTGCGAATCTCACTCACGTTGGTGCTCATTTTGTTTTTTATCAATGGGCTGTTGCGCTATGTAACAGGCACCAATGATCTGTTTTTAACGACAGGCTGGTTTGGCGGTTTACTGGAATTGGGGCTGATAGCATTTGCATTAAATACTTTGTTTTTTGCCGTGTTGGAATACCGAGGTAAGACTGACTATTTTAAAGAGGATTGGGATCCAATAAAATCTCAAGGGATAAAGCAAAGCAAATCTGATCAGCAAGATGCCATCACCAATGTAGTCAGCGATGTGATATTTTTCATCATCTGGAATCATTGGCTGGATTTTTCACAAAGTGCACTTTACGAATATGATGGCTTAACAATTCAATTTCACGATATTTATCATTTGCTGTTTTGGCCAGTTAATATACTGCTACTTTGCTCGATTGCTCTCTATACATGGCAGTTGTGCAATCAAATTTGGCGCAAATCCACTATATTAATGGCACTTTGCATCGATATTATTGGCTTGCTTGTGCTGGCATTGATGCTTACCCATGCCGACCAGACTGTAGTTATTGGGATTTCAGAAAGTATGGATCCCCGAATTACTGAGCATGTCGGCTTAATATTCAAGGTAAGTCTGGCCGTTATTGCCGCCTTCACCGTTCTGGATTTAAGGCGGCATATTAAAATATTGAAGGCTCTTTGATATAAGAAAAAACCTGCCTCACTGGCAGGTTTTTTGTAATCTCTCCGAGCAATCAATGCGGAAACGAAGACACAAAGCCTTCGTTCACGGCATGTCACTATTTGACAAATACTGCAGCTGTTAAGCCTGGTATTACAAAACTATCGGCTTTGGCCTGAGCTGAGGCCGTAACCGGATCCTCACCATTTGCCTGTCTGGGATGCAAACTATATTCACCTGCACCTTCAAAGCTAAAGGTTTGAGTGGTTGGCGCATTGTTGAAAATAACCATTATACCGTTAAATGCGGCATCTAAATCGTTTACTCCCTGTCCATCGGCAATGCTCATGGCAATCAGTCCCATTTGCTGCTCTTTACCCGTGTTGTGGAATGCAATCCGTTCTATTACTTGCTGCTCTGTTTGCAGGCTAAACAAGTGTGATGAAGCACGAATAGCAATAAAGTCCATAAATACCTTAGATGCAAACTCTATGTGTGCTGGTTTAACCAGATCGCGCCCTTCGTTGCCCTGGATAATACGAGTAATCACATCCCAGTTAGCTTCATCTTTAACCGCTGGCGGTAATCCAACATTGTAGTTGTTAGCTTGTTTGCCAAAATCAACGGCATTAAACCAGTCGCCATAATCATAACTGTCCCGCAAAAAAGACTTTGAACGCAATAGTTCACCGCCCATGTGCAGAAACGGAATACCCTGAGCAAGCAAAGGATAAGCCAGTGACAAGTTTTGATATCTGACCCTTTGTTCTGTGGTGGCTTCAAATGGCATACGATAATGATTGTTGTCCCACAATGTCTGATTATCGTGTTTTGACACGTAATTAATAGTATCAGCTGGATCCAATGCATAACCGGTTGGTGCACCACCATAAGGAATGTCCTTTCCGGTAACTGACTGACCTTGTGCGTTTATCAAAGGAAAGTTAGCCAGGTTACCTGCCAGACCAACTCTGATTTGATCCATAGACAGATAATATTCAGCTAACTGAGCTTCTTGCTGTGCTTCTGTTTGCAACTCGTTAGGTTGCACGATTAAGCCGTTGGCAATACCCTGGCCAAAGCGTAACTCATCAGCACTGACAAAAGATGAGCCGCCGCGAACAGCATCGCGTAATCGATCGGTAAAGGTGCCTATTTCGGTGCCTGCCAGTGGGATCTGTGCAGCCTGCTCGAACTGGGCGTTATTCGCTACTTCACCAAAGTTCCAGCCTTCACCGTAAAAATAAGTGTCGGGATCAACAGCTCTGACTGCTTCTCTTGACTCCAGCATTGCCGCTTTCGGTTGATGGCCCATCAGATCAAAGCGGAAGCCGTCGATTTTATAATCTCGTGCCCACACCACTAATGAATCGGTCATTAGTTTGGCCATCATTCGATTTTCGGTGGCTGAATTTTCACAGCAGGTAGACTTTTCAACCTCTCCAGATATTGGGTTCAGACGGTGATAATAATTTGGCACCACCTTATCCAGCACAGACTTGTCATCCAGGCCTGATGCGAAGGTATGGTTATAAACCACATCCATAATCACTTTAAACCCTTTCTCGTGCAGGCTCATTACCATTTCACGAAACTCCAGAACACGATGAATCCCGTCGGGATTTAGGGCATAGCTGCCTTCCGGCACGGTGTAATGATATGGGTCATAGCCCCAATTGTATGGGTCATTAGGTCGGATCTCTTCGATGATAGCCTGAGCTTCACCCGTTAGCGGATCAAAGCTTTGCAGTAAACTTTGTAAGGATTGTGTTTTATCAACGTCAGTGTCACAAACCGTCACTTGCGGAGCAATTTGACAGACCTTACTGAGAGGATCTGATGGAAAAATCACTTTCGATGGATCTTCGTCAACGGTGGATATGTCATAAGTTGGTAGTAGGTGAACCGTGTTCAAACCAGCCAGTTTAAGTGCACTTAAATGCTTTGCGCCATCACTGGCGGTTTCGCTGAAGGCTTTGTATTTTCCGGCATACTCGGGATTAGATAAGTTTTTATCCGATGCACTAAAATCCCGGATATGGGTTTCGTACAAAATCAGGCTTTCAGGGTGCGACAACTCTGTGTCTGTTTGCTTGTCCCAATTGGCGGGTTTGCTGTCTTCACTGGCTAAATCCACTACCTGAGAATATTGACTGTTGCGGGATAAGCTCAACGAATATGGGTCTGTGACTTCATATTTCTCGATTGCCTGGGTACGCGGGTGGTAAACTTCAAGCTCATAACGGTACCAGGTGCCTTGCCCCAGTTCAGAAGAGGCTCGCCAAACACCATTATCATCCTCAGTCATGGTTACTGAGGTCAACAGAGATTTACTATCGTCATACAGATTAACGTTCACCGCTTTTGCGGTGGGCGCCCAAAGCGCAAACTGACTGGATTCGTCCTGTATGGTAGCTCCCAGATCATGTACTTCATCTGCATCCTTTTCACCGCTGGTGTACAAAGTATCTAACACTCTGGCAGTTTGCAGATAAGATAAGCTAACCACTTCCCCTGCAGAATTTTTTTGCGCAACGGCCAGTTGACCTTTTAACAGGGATTTTATGTCTTTAATCGGTTCACTCAAGGTAAGCGCAGTAAACTCTTGCAGATGAGGGACGGCTGTAGCTAGCCATGCAGGGCTATCCATTGATTTTAATGGCAGCAAAAACTCAGGCCTGGCCCCTTCATCAAGCTGCGCCGCTTCAGATGCATATAATGAAAATGACACAGCACCTGCTTCAGGTTTAATTACGATGACATCTTCGCTGAGCCAATGTGCTGCAAAATTGGCAGGGGTGTCAGTAGCTACTCCAAGCTCTGTAGCAGGTTTACTGCAACCTCCTAAAACGGAGGCCACCAAAAGTCCGATTGCCAGTTTTTTCATTGAGTTTGCTCCTTTTTCGGGCTGTTATTGGTAATGATCTGAATACTTGCGTCGAGGCTGTCCCAATCAAAAGAAAATCGTAAGTGATCATTTTCTGAAGATGTAATCTGATGGGCTACTTTTTGCCCCTTCTGCATGACCCTGATTTCCTTTACATTTTGAGTTTCAACATTAATCAAACTAAAGCGGGTCAATCTGTTGCCAACCATGGAGGAAAAGCCTTGTCCTTCAGCCCTGATTTCGATATTCAGACCTGAAGGGATTTGAGTGGCGCTAAAACGCGTAAGATGTAAAGCCTCAGTTAAAGAATCTCTGTTTTTACCGTCATCTTCATACAGGAGTCCAGAGCCTGTGCTGACAGAGTCATGATGATAATAATGAATATCAGGCGCATCACCGCGATACTGGCTTAAAGGTGTAGTACTGCTGCTAAAAGGTACAAAACTCCCGGCCTTTACAAATAACGGTATGGTACTCAACGACACTGCAACCTTGTGCTCCTTGCCCCCTTCGACAATGTCATTATTCCAATAATTAAACCAAACACCTTTGGGAATGCGAGTTGTTACAGAATCTACACCGGGTTCGGTCACCGGATGCACAAAAAAGGCGTCTCCCCACAGATAACTGTCTTTCTCGCTTAACAAGGCTAAGTTTTCCGGTTCGGCAAAATAAACCGGACGCAGTAACGGCATTCCGGTAGTGGCGTTTTCATATGCCAGGGAATAGTTATAGGGGAATAATTGATATCTCAGTTTAATCCAGTCCCGCAAAATATCCTGAGTTTGCTGGTCATGAAAAACAGGCTCTGATGGAACAGAGTCAAATGCGTGTGGCCGATAAACAGGTTGAAATACCCCATACTGTAACCAGCGAATGTACATCTCTTTATCAAAAACATCTTCATCGCCGCCAAAACCACCTAAATCAGAGTGGGTATAGGCCAAGCCGAGCATACCCATTTGCAGAGTTAGCTCAACTTGCGGCTTCAATCCCCCCCAAGAGCGACTAACATCGCCGGTCCAGGGGATCATGCCGAAACGCTGTGAGCCCACAAAACCTGAACGCATTAGTAAGAATAATCTGTCTTCAGGAAAGTCTCGCAAATGGTTTTCGTACAACAGTTGCGCCCAACGATGCCCATAGGCATTGTGTACCTCATTGGCGGTCCCGATAGCATGCAAGGTGTTTTCCGGATGCATTTCTGGCTCGCCCAAATCTCCCCAAATACCGGCTATGCCCTGACTGAGGATGGCCTTGTTTTTGCGCCAGAACCAGTTCTGCCCTGACTCGCTAAACACATCAACCAATCCCGCAGTACCAAAAAACATATCAAAAACTCTGGGCTTTTCACCGGACAAATCAGTGGCCAAGGCTTCGTTTTCTAAAGCACTTTGCCAATTTTTAGAGGTGTTTAAGATAAATGGCTCGGTTATGACAACAGTTTGAATACCCTGTTCTTTGAAGTCAGCGATCATTTTTTCAGGGTTGGGCCAATTTTTTCGGTCCCAGTCCAGATTGCCCATATATCCCTGCATTTGTGGTCCGAACCAGTAAAGATCTAAGACAACTGTATCCAATGGAATATCAGCCTCCTGATATTTCCTGACCACTTCACGCACCTGCTGTTCTGAGCGATAACCAAACCGCGATGCAAAATTACCGAACGCCCAGGCTGGAGGTAAAGGTTGGCGGCCGGTTATATCAGTGAAGTTTTGTATCAGCTTTGGGTAATCCACCTGATTGTCGATTAGCCCAGCAACCACTATGTATGCATTGCGCCCGGCGACAGCTTCAAATTGTAAAACATCGGATTCAGAGGCTCCGAGATCCATTGCCCCCTTGGCAGCATTATCAAAAATCAAACCATAGCCATTGGTGGACAACAGTGCAGGTAAGCCAAAGTACATTTGATTGGATTCGGTGGTATAGCCCCAATGGGTTTTATTGTAGAGGGGCAGACGATGACCACGCCGGTCCATGCCTAAAACCCTTTGACCACCGCCAATCAGAAACTCTGAAGGCTCAAGGGCAAATCTGACACCACGCATTCCAGGGTATTGAAAGAATCCAGACTCATGACTTAATAGTTTTTTGTCATTGTGATAATAAGAGATAGAAAATGGCGTTTTAGTGATATGTACCTGTAATTGCTCCCCCATAAACATTAATAAGCGGGGCTCTTCATACAAGCCAAAAGAGGCTGATTCTGTTGTCGGTGACAGCGCGAATGACGGAGCAAGGTCTTCGTCACTTTGCGAATAAACCACTTCAACAGCTGCCTGACTCAACGGCCTTATCTGAATCAAACCTTCGCTTGTAGTCAGCTTAAGCGTATTATCAGCAATTACGTGGGAGACATATTCTTTGGCACTTAAGGGCTGAAAAAAAAGCCCAAAAATCAAGTAACTGAAGATAACAAAGCGAAGTGTGCGGGACACTTGACGCCCCCGGTTAAAGTTAAAGTTAAATTTTATCATTGCGCAAGGCCGCCAGATTATCCTGATGAGCACTAAAATTAAGCGCACAGCCCTTCAGGAAAGCAGCAACGTTCTGCTCCTTGTAATGATCACCTTTGCCAGGCTGATTGGGTGCTACAGGCGGATAGGCGCCGTAACCTGAAAGCAGGCAATGCCAGGAAATCGGATCCCAGTGCATGGCAATGTTTTGTCGATGAATTTCAGCGCTAACATCTTCCCGTCGAAACCATTTATCCAACACGTGACTGAGGGATGCGGAAATATTAGAATTATTGCGATTATCCCGCCAATATTGGCTATCGTCGCGGGTGTTGAGTTTGTAATGGGCAACAATATAATCGCGCACCTTATCAAACCGCTCTTTTGCGAAAGCATTAAACTTATCAGCATTTTTGTTGCTGTATTGCCCTTCGCTAAAATCCTGACAAAACTTCTCAAGACAAATCTGCACCAAATGCAGTGCGGTGGCCTCAAGTGGCTCAATAAACCCCTGAGACAAACCGATAGCCAGACAGTTTTTTTGCCAGTGCTGTTCAACCTGCCCGACTTTCATTTTTAAATGTCGACACTCAACATCGCTATCCATGGCGTTTAAATGTTGCCGAAATTCTGTTTCCGCTTTGTCACTATCGATATAATCTGAACTATAAACATAGCCATTCCCCACTCGATTTTGCAGAGGAATTTGCCAGCACCATCCCGCCGACATAGCAGTAGATTTAGTTTCAGGTGGGATGATATCAAGGGCGTCGGTCTGCATGACGACGGCTGAATCATTAAACAAGTTGTTCTTGTATGACTGAAATTTTACGCCCAGGGTTTTCTGCAATAAAACACTGCTAAACCCGGTGCAATCAACAAAGAAATCAGCCTGATATTCTTCGCCTTTGTCGTCCAGCAAAGACTTGATATCCCCATTAGTATGTTGTGTGACGGATGCGATATTTTTAGATTGATATAAAACTCCCCGTTCCACCGCCAATTCCCGTAAAAACTCACCCAGTAACCCACTATCAAAGTGATAACCATATTCCATGCGAAACGGAAAGTTTTCAGGCGTAATTGGCCCTTTCATTTGTTGTGCCAAAACACCGTTTATCAGAAAGTCGTCTGGGACTGTATGGGTATCCAGCCCCATTCTGCGAGTTCGACAATTCACTTCAAACGCTTTCTGAGTAAAGGTATCGGTTTGGCTGATAAAGGGGTGGCGATAGCTGTTTATGCCGGAGGCAGGACTCCAACCTTCAAACTGAATACTCACCTTGTATGTGGCATTACAACGGTTCATCCATTGTGATTCAGGAACATCCAATAACTCAAAAAAGCGTTTTAAAGTGGGCGTTGAGCCTTCACCCACTCCTATTGTAGCTATGTCAGGTGATTCGATTAACTGTATCTGAACCTGCTCTTTTGGAAATTTCCTGACAAACAAGTTTGCCGCCATCCAGCCTGCAGTGCCGCCCCCGAGAATAATAATTTTTAATGGCTTCTTCACGCTAGCTTCCACAATACTTTTTCAGGAACTCGTCATGCTCGGAAATCTTGGTGATAGGATCGTTTTTAATCTGAAGTAAACTCTGCATTAATCCCATTAACTTATCTTCAGGCATGGCATTAGCCAGCGGGTGATAATCTTGTGGTTGGATCCCTTGTCCCATCATCACCTGTAACCAGGATGGTTCTAAAAACAGGTCATTTTGTTCTCTGAACAACATACCGTTGCTGCGGAACAGTTCAATCTTGTGTTGCAGCGAATCAGGGATTTCCATATTGCGCACTTCTCGCCAAAACTGGCTGTCATCACGCTCATTTACGTGATAATGGAGAATGATAAAATCCCGCACCTGTTCGTATTCTATTTGTGATTGCTTGTTGTACTCGTCTATCAATTTTTGTTCGATTCCGGCATGAGGAAAGAGGTGGATCAAACGCACGATACCAGATTGAATGAGGTGAATACTGGTGGACTCTAATGGCTCCAGAAAGCCACTGGCCAAGCCAATAGCCACGACATTGCGGTTCCACTGTTTTCTGCGTCGACCTGTTTTAAAGCGGATAAAGTTTGGATCGCCGATGGCTTCAGTGTCCAGATTGGACATCAAGGTTTGTAATGCACCCTCATCAGAAATGTGGTTACTACTGTACACCAGACCATTGCCGTTGCGATGTTGCAAAGGAATTCGCCACTGCCACCCTGCTTCGTGAGCAATAGAGCGGGTATAAGGCTTGGTTTTTTCATGTCGTTTAGAAGGAATTGCCACAGCGCGATCGCAAGGTAACCAATGGGTCCAATCTTCGTAACCCGTACCGAGCTTTTGCTGAATTAACAGACCTCTGAAGCCAGAGCAGTCAATAAACAAATCGCCTTGAATGCGTTGTCCGTTTTGCAAAACCACAGCTTCAATAAAGCCATTACCTTCGTCCTGAATTACCGACTCAATCATCCCCTCAGTTCGAACCACCCCCATGGCTTCGCATTTTTTCCTGAGAAAGCGAGCGTATAAAGAAGCGTCAAAATGATAGGCGTAAGGCATTTCAATGACGGGATCCGGGCTCTTGATATGGGCAAATTTGCCCGCTTCACAAGCGCGATAGTTTAAATCGAAATCCCACAAAGATTGTTTCAAGCCGAGAGATTGGGCTCGCTTGAAATAGTGATGAAAGTGACAAAAAGCAAAACTCTTACCCGGCGCGCCGAATGTGTGGTAGTAGCTCTCGCCCTTAACACGCCAGTTTTCAAACTTAATAGCTAACTTCATGGTAGCGTTGGTTTCGCGTAAAAACTCCCTTTCATCTAAGCCCAACAGGTTATTCAGAAGCATAATAGGTGGAATTGTCGCTTCACCAACCCCAACGGTTCCAATGCTCTCCGATTCCACCAACTCAACATCAATGTTGTTGCCCAACATCCTTTTTAGCACCGCAGCCGAGATCCATCCTGCAGTCCCGCCACCTACAACTACAACTTTTCTTACCACTTTATTCATAAGCACTTTTGCTTTTTGCAACCTATTACTTGTAAAAAAACCCCAATTAGTATAGCTAATTGGGGCTTTTGTATGTCATCTGATTTACATCTAGTTTTGAACTACCAGCACTGTGAAAGCGCTGGCAATCAAAGCTTAGAATGTATAGTTCAGACCTAACAGGAAGTTACGTCCAAATGACTGGTACTGTGTAATCTGACGACCGTCACCTGGGTTTGCCTGAATGGTATCTTCATCAGTCAGGTTTTGTGCCTGCAGAGTCACACGTAAACCGTGTAGAGCATCAATACCTGATTCACTGAAATCATAACCAATCTGCGCATCCCATAGTTCACCACCGCGGTCATCAATCTGTGCTAATGACAAGCTAATGGCACGAGTTTCAGTGCTGAACGGGTCACGTTTAGTACCAGAAATACGAGCTTCAAAACCGGCATTTTCATAGTACATGGTTAACGAGTAAGACTCTTCTGATAGACCAGGAACTGCCCCACCATTATCAAATTCACCTTTCAGGAAGGTCGCACTGGCGTATGCACCAAAACCATCCAGATATTCATGAATCATGTCAAACGGTACGCTGGCTTGGAATTCCCAACCTCTCACATAACCCTCAAGGCCATCTGCACGGAAGTTAACGACACCCTGGAATAGAGTAGGACCGACGATATCGTTTTCATCAATCACACCATCTTCATTAATATCAGTCTCACCAGATGTTTGGTGAAACCCTGGGATATACAAGTCACTGAAATCACCGATAGCTACCCCAGAATCATGCCAGTTTTTCAGATCCTTATAGAAGAAGCTGATGGCAAAATAACCAGAATCAGAGAAGTAGTTTTCGTATGAAATATCAAACTGGTTCGCTTCCAGAGGTTTAAGTCTGGCGTTACCCGCATTTGCACCCCAAGGGCCATTTGCTATTTGATCCGAGATAATTTGGTTATCATTAAATGTAAAGGTCACCTGATTGTTTGGACGCATATCATCCATACGAGGACGACTTAACACTTTACCTAAAGCTGTTCTGATAAACTGATTTTCAGCAATTTCCAGGCTTAGGTTTAGGGTAGGTAAAATGTCAGAGTAGGAATCACCATCGGTGATTGGAACTGCTTCAGTAAAGCCTGTTGGTCCAGTGGTAGTGTTAAAACCAGAACCCGTTTGGTCTACATCTACGATTTGAATACCGATGTTACCTTTCAGGAACATGTCGCCGATTTCAGTGTCAATATCCAGTTTGGCGTAAGCAGTCAGAATGTCTTCTTTAATTGAATAGGAGTCACCCAAACGACCATTTTCAACCAATTCTGCAGGTGTCTCAATGTAGTAACCGCTTTGATAAAGACCAATACCATCATAGGCTACGACACCATTGATACCGATGAAGCTCAAATCCGCAACACCCAAAGGATTAGGGATTGGACCATCATTTGGCCAATCAGGTGATGTTAAATAAGCACCCGTGTTAACCTTTGTTTTCTCACGCTCTGCGTAATTAATACCAGCAGTAAATTTACTGAAGAAGCCCCACTCTACCAGGCCTTCAATATCAACGCGAACAGCGTCTAAAGATTCGTCAAAAATAGGTTCGTTGACGAAGCCATCCTGAGCAGTGTTAGGACCAAAGCCTTCAACGCCCTGGAATCTTTCGATTGGAGTCAAACTACCACCCCATGCCTGAGGACCAGCTAAACGCACTAGATTAGGGTCAGACAAATCCACATCACCCATAGTTGGGTGGCTTCCGTACACCGCACCAGTATCTGTCATAGTCCAGGAACGAGGAGTTGCTGGGCGTCCATCAATACCTGCACGTCCTACACCTGAATAACTCTCAACATCAATAATAGTCTTGTCAACTTCGCCGGTTGATACATCAAATGTGGCTGTCCACTCATCGTTGATTGCGTACTCAACATTAAGGCCGAATGTAGTTAATTCAGATTCTTGCTTTCTGGCATCGTTACGGATAACAGAAATAAAGCCATCGTAGTAACCAGAGGTTACCAAGCCATCTTCAACACCTGTGATGGTATATGCACCTGTACCCCACTCGGCACCACCTTCTTCAATACCACGCTTAACATCGTTTTCTTCAAAATCGATATACAAAGCATCAAACTGTAGTTTCAGCTTGTCGTTCGGAGCATATTCGATAACCGCTGCCAGTGAGTCACGCTCTAGCAAAGCAGATCTTGTATAGGAATCGTGACCACCTAAAATTACAGTACCTTCAGGTACATCTACACCTTCAGCTGCACGCTCAGGGTTTGCGGTTGCATAACCCCAGCCGCGGAAGTGATTTTCCTGACGTGGGGATTCCATCGTGGCATAGGTTAGTGCTACACCTAAAGTATCGTCAGCAAACTGATCAACAAAGTTAAAGGATACGCGATGCCCGTTATTATCGAAGTCTGGGTTACCAGCGTCTTCCTGGTTCTTTTCGAAGTTGGCGTTAATAGCAAATGTAGGATCAGCGCTCAAAGGGCTAACCGTTTGCATATCAATCGTACCACCAATGCCCTGAGTCATCAGACCCGCCTCAGGAGTCTTGTATACCAGGATGTTTGCAACAATCTCAGAAGGATATAGATCGTATTCAACACCACGGTTGTCACCCATACCTAAAAGCTCGCGGCCATTCAGGGTAGTACCTACGTAGTTTTCGTTAAAACCACGAACTGACAAACCACTGGTACGACCGTTGCGTCGCTCACCAGCCAGACCAGGCAGTCGAGCCAATGATTCGGCAACTGAAGTATCTGGTAATTTACCGATATCTTCTGCTGACAGTGCTTCTACGATGGACGTTTGATCCATCTTAATTGCCTGTGCACGTTGCAGCGCACCGCGGATACCCGTGACCTGAATGACTTCGGTGTTATCTGCAGCTTCTTCAGCTTCCTGAGCAACAACCGAAGTTGCAGTCAGACCTGTCATCGCGGCAGAGACCGAAAAGGCCAACATGCTTTTTTTGAATTGTGACATTGTGTTTTCCCGTTTTTAATTACCAGAGTTAAGGGTCAGGCTGAAAATAAGTGTCCTTTCTCAGCATTTCTCTTATTTTTATTTACCAAGATTTTAACGCCTGAATTTGAAACGTGACAACTTCTTGCATACGTATTCATCTTCATTATCGTACATTTTTTTAACAATTCCACTTTTGACAAAAATATTACCCGCAACAGTTAAGTCATTGTATTTATTTATTATTTCCTATTTACAGTAAAAACCATCAAAACAGTTGTGAGGATTAAGTGAATTCCAGATGCGCTAACATTGCATTTCCCTTAACAGCCTATTTACATAATATGCATTGAAAGTGGGTTACAAAAATTGCTGTATTTTTAGCCTTCTTAGCCTCAAAAGACGAAAAAAAACGCCACTGTAAAAGTGGCGTTTTTCATACAGCTTAAAATTACTGTTTGGTGACTCTCAGGTCAGGGGATTCCCTGTTTGGACCAATAAGTTCAAACAGGTAATCGCCAGCTTCTGTGATATTAAGGCTCAGATCGCCACCTACAGGAGCGAGTGTGACTCTTTCTCCAACGATAACACTATTTCCTTGTGACCCTGCACCAAGATCGACAGTTGCCCAGTCTTCACTGGCAACCTTAAACTCATAGCTACCGGCTGCTAGTGACAAAGTCAGTGAGTAGGATTTAACGCCGTCAAATTGCATTTCATCTGTGGTACTCCAGTCGTTCATAGTACCGCGTATAAATACCGCTGTACTGCCATACATACCACCTTCAAATACACTGAGACTCACTGCATTTAGATCCGCAGCATTCATGGTGAAGATGTAGGTACCGTCAGTTGGGATGCTGATTTGGATATTCCCAGCCCCCGCATATAGTCCGTAATCAGACTCCAGAGAAACGGCAGAACCATCTCCTCCAAGATTCACCGTTTCCCAATCGGCAGAAGCAACTTTAAACTCATAATCTCCAGCAGCCATCTGCAACTGAATACTGTAGATACCCGAGCCTTCATAAACAAACGGGCTGTTTTCGCTCCAGTCATTCATGCTACCTCGCAGGAAGACCCCTACCCCAGCGAAAGGTTCTTCCACTCTCACAGTGATGATTGGAGCCTGAGCTTCACTGGCATCAACAGAGAAAATATAGGATTCGGTAGAATCAGGCGTGAACCTCAGATTGTTACCATAGCCAAGTGACAAACCCTCACCTGTGGTAATAACATCACCGTCATCACCAGCACCGAAGTTAACCGTCGCCCAGTCTTCACTGGCAAACTTAAACTCGTAAGTTACACCTTCCTCTAAACTAATTGAAACCTGATAGATACCTTCACCCTGATAACTCATTGGGTTAGATGTACCCCAGTCATTCATGCTACCGCGAATATAGACAGCGGTGTTGCCATAGACGGGTAAATCCGGCGTGCCTATCGTGGCATACTGATTAAGACCAACTCCCTGCCCGCCTTGCTGGTGTTTAACAAAAACAGCCAGAGAATAAGCAGGAACACTGAACTCTCCCTGGTCTCCATTTTCAGTGAAGGAGGCGGCCATGACTTGCGAATCGATAGAGTTCATTTGCACAGGGTGCAAGCTAAACCCGGAAGCCGAAGGAATGGCATGAGTTATCGCACTATCAGTGGTGTTAATTACCACAACCACAGCATCATAAAGCGGATCGATATCTTCTAAATCAGCACCGTCATCAATGCTCATAACAATCAGGCCTGACTTCTGGTCTGGTCCGACGTTATGGAAACCAATACGCTCTTTAATTTGCTCCCCGGTAGTCAAACGGAACAGCTTAGTTGACTGACGGATTTCCAGATATTCCTTAAATACTTCTGCCGCAAACTGAATATCAGTCATTGACGCTGCGCGCCCGGCATCTGCAAGAATAGGTCTAATCTCATCCCAGCGACCGCCGTTTTCTGATTGCAGAGGCATACCTACATTCCAGTTATTACTGTTCATTGAGAAGTCAATGCGGTTAAACCAGTCGCCGGCATCATAAGTATTGCGATCCATTGATTTAGAGCGCAATAAATCACCACCTTGCTGCAAAAATGGAATACCCTGGCTCAACATAGTGGTTGCCATTGAGATATTTTGCGCTCTGACTCGGTTTTCAATGGAAATGTCAGAAGGCAAAGTGTAATTAAGTTGGTCCCAAAGGGTTTCATTATCGTGTTTAGAAACATAATTGATAATGTCGGCAGGGTCCTGCGCATAACCACCAATGGTATTAGTTTTAATAAAGGCGTTGGTAGAACTCACAAACTGGAAGTCAGTTAGTGTGCCCGCTAAAGACATTCTGATCCTGTCTTGAACCCGTAAAGTGCCTGAACCGCTATCACCACTGAACATAGCTGCACCACGGATGGCTTCGCGGATTTGGTCGTTAAATGTACCAACCTCAGTACCCGCCATATTTCTTTGGGTGGCTTGTTCAAACAAGCGGTTACCGCCCACTTCACCAAAATCCCAACCTTCACCATAGAAATAATTGTCAGGGTCTACTGTCTGTACAGCGGCCCAGGACTCCATAATGGCACTTTTAGGGATATGACCCATCAGATCGAAACGGAATGAGTCATAGCGATATTGTTCCGCCCACAACACTAATGAATCCGTCATAAACTTCGCCATCATGCGGTTTTCAGTAGCGGTATTCTCACAGCAAGTGGAGCGTTCAATATCACCAGTGGTACGGTTATATCTGTGGTAATAGCCTGGCACTACCTTATCAAACACTGAATTCACATTGGTACCAGAAGACGATGTGTGGTTGTACACTACATCCAAAGCAACCCGCAAGCCCATGTCATGTAAAGCTTTGATCATGGAGCGCATTTCAACGATTCGGGCGACACCGTCGGCATCAGATGCATAGGCACCATCTGGCACATTAAAGTGATGCGGATCATAACCCCAATTGAAGCTGTCATAGCCGCGCATTGCAGAAACTAAGGCCTGGGCATCTTCTGATGCTGGATCATAACTTTCAAAAACAGACAGCAAAGTCGCTGCATCATCTTCAACTCCGCAAACCGGAGCACTGCTATTTAAGGCACAAAGGTCTGCTACAGTATCTTCTAAATTAACCACTTGAGCAGGATCTTCATTGATGCTGGCAATATCGTTAGCAGGCATTATGTGATAGAAGTTTAATCCCTTTTCCACCAGGCTTTGTAGGTGTTGCACAGGCACTGAGCTAGTGTCAGTGTAGGCCAGATACTTACCGCGTAACTCTTGGGATACTGATGCATCTAGTGCACTAAAATCACGAATATGAGCCTCATAGATAACGGCATCTTCAAAGTTTTCGATAACCGGAGATTGATGACCATCCCAATTGGCTGGTTTCAGATCATCGTCATTAAGGTTAACAATTTGCGAATAACGTCCATTGGTGGCCACACTGACTGAGTAAGGGTCGGTACTTTCCACAGTGACCACAGCATTTTCCAGCGGATGAAATACTGTGACTTCGAAGCGATAGAAAAGTCTGTCCAGCTCAGATACGCTACCACTCACAGTCCAAATACCGGTTGCATCGTCATAAGCCATTGCTTCGGTACTGAGCAAAGATTTGTCCGCATCATACAGTTTCAAACTGACATCTTGCGCCGTAGGTGCCCATAAATTAAGAGTAACTACATCACTGTCATACTGTGGTCCATAGCTAGCCTCATCAGCATCACTGTCACCACTGGTATAGATATCATCCAGCACAGCTGCAGTTTGCACTCGCGTTGCCGCTGCCACATCACCATCGGAATCCATGGCAACTACAATAAGCTGCGATTTAAGCATTTGCTTAACCTGTTCCAGTTCAGCATCAATAGTCAGACTATCCCAGTCAGCCTGATTTAACGCCATAGCGGCTGCACTGTTTTCTGATTCAGAAAGCGTCAGAGAGACATAGTTATCCCCAGCAATGCCGGTTTCAGCATTGAATTCCAGATCTGCAGTTTCTGACCAATACAAACGAATGTCTGAATAGTTACTGGTGTCTGCTCCCCAGACTAACGTATCACTGTATACCCAGTGTACTTCTGCATTTTGCACAGACACCGGTATTTCAACAATGGCTTCATAAAATACATCTGGCACACCGGACAGAGTCCAGGCAATACGCTCCCCGGAAAGATCCATCATGCGATCTTGTTGCGATAAATCTTTATTGCCATCAGCATCGTGAACAATAAAGTTCATGCAATCGGAATAACCATCAAGTAATGGCACAATAAAATAACCGCCATAGGCAGGGTCCACACCAGCTACCGAAGGACCATCAGGCCAGGTAGTCGGTTCTGCCACAGTATCCGGACAGTTTTCATTGTTCCACAAATGTAAAACCCAGCCGTCATACTCGCCATCGGGTCGATTGTAATAAATGACCGCTTCATTTTCTTGCGCTGTTACTGATGGCGCGGGTAGCTCACAGGCATCTCCCGATTCATTAACGACTTCGGGCGAATCACAAGTCAATGGCTCCGGAGTGTCTGGAACTGTTGTAGGTGGAGAAACTTCTGGGAGATCCAGGCTGTCTGATGAGCAAGACCATAAAGCCATGCTGATCAACGTTGAAGTTAAAAGCTTCAATTTGTGTGATGGTATTTTCATTATATTTTCCGATTGGATTTACAACGCCTGATACGCACGAAGCGCAATATAAAAAGAACTAACGCGGCAAGTTAGATTTTTAAACATTTTTTTACAAGGCGTTAACATGGTGCATACGTATGTAAAGGGCCATGAATACGTATGCAGTTGGGTCAACTTAAAACCAAAGTCACATTGACAAACCTTTTAAAGGCAGGTAATTTTGCGCCCAGGTTTCAGAGACGCCTGCTCCGCCAAAGATGACATCACTCTGGATAAATCAGTATACGGTTCAGTTGAACCTAAGTTGGAAATGCGGAATCCAAATGAACTTAGGAATTAAACAATGACCGAATTATTGTACTCTTTGCTCTACCCGCACTTTTCAGTAGTAACAATTGCTTGTGCATCGCTTGCAATATTGCTCATAGTCACACTTTACCTCATTGCGCAAAATCAGTTAAAAGCCAACAACCAACATTGGCAGGAGACAGAGCGATGAGCAAAGCCATTACAGAACTTAAAATCAAAGCGAAACGACTTCAAAAATCTGCACCAGAAGCCGAATCAATATCACTGAAACAAGCATTGCAGTCTGTAGCGAAACAGGCCGGCTTTCTACACTGGCGACATGCGTCAGCGGTATTGGGTGGTTGCATTTCAGATTGCAAGTATGACTATGGAAAGCTCTGGTATCATCCCAAATGCAGCCCACTGCTCAATCTTTGGTTCGCAAATTATGAAGAAGCAAAAACGGTATTAAACAAACGAGAAGATTGTTTTTTGGTTCCGTATAAGAATCAGTTTGTGGTCGTTAAAAACGAGTACTTGAGTTTATTAGGCGTACCAGTAGAGATGCAAAAAACTCTTAAGGAAAATGGGCGTGATGTTGTTGCACTATACAATTCTGAATTGTGGGATAACTTTGCCTATACCTGCATAGTGACAAGGTTTCAAAACTGAGTACTTGGCTTTATAACAAAAAACCCGCCGAAAGGCGGGTTTTTAAGAATACTAACAATGCGGATTATTACCAACCAGTAATTTCGCGCAATGCTTTACCGATGTCTGCCAGAGAACGAACGGTTTTAACACCAGCCGCTTCAAGCGCAGCAAATTTATCGTCTGCAGTTCCTTTACCGCCCGCGATAATCGCACCAGCATGGCCCATACGCTTACCAGGAGGAGCCGTTACACCAGCAATGTAAGACACAACCGGCTTAGTAACGTTTTCTTTGATAAAGGCAGCCGCTTCTTCTTCTGCTGTTCCACCAATCTCACCGATCATAACGATAGCTTCAGTACCGTCATCATCCTGGAACATTTGCAGGATATCGATAAAGTTTGAACCAGGAATAGGATCACCACCGATACCTACGCAGGTAGACTGGCCAAAGCCTTCGTCAGTAGTTTGCTTAACCGCTTCATAAGTTAAGGTACCAGAACGAGAAACAATACCAACTTTACCAGGTAAGTGGATGTGGCCGGGCATGATACCGATCTTACATTCACCCGGAGTGATAACACCAGGGCAGTTAGGACCAATCATACGCACGCCTTTCTGGTTTACGTATTCTTTAACGTAAAGCATATCCAGAGTAGGAATACCTTCAGTGATACAAACGATCAGCTCGATACCTGCATCAGCAGCTTCGATGATAGAGTCTTTACAGAAAGGAGCAGGTACGTAGATAACCGTTGCTGTTGCTCCAGTTGCTTCTACTGCTTCACGGACTGTATTGAATACCGGAAGACCCAGGTGTTCAGTACCACCTTTGCCAGGTGTAACACCACCTACCATTTGTGTACCGTAGGCAATCGCTTGCTCAGAGTGGAAAGTACCCTGACCACCAGTGAAACCCTGACAGATAACTTTAGTATCTTTATTAATTAATACAGACATTATTTGCCCTCCGCTGCTTTAACTACTTGCTGAGCTGCGTCAGTCAGACTTGTTGCAGCAATAATATCCAGACCAGAGTTCGCCAGAACATCACGGCCCAGGTCTGCATTAGTACCTTCTAAACGAACCACAACTGGAACGTTAACGCCAACTTCTTTTACTGCACCGATAATACCTTCAGCGATCATGTCACAACGCACGATACCGCCAAAAATGTTAACCAAAACAGCTTTTACATTGTCATCAGACAAGATGATTTTGAATGCTTCAGCAACGCGCTCTTTAGTAGCACCGCCACCAACATCCAAAAAGTTTGCAGGCTTACCACCGTGCAGGTTTACGATATCCATGGTACCCATTGCAAGGCCCGCACCGTTAACCATACAACCTACGTTACCGTCTAGTGCAACATAGTTCAGCTCCCACTGTGCAGCATGAGCTTCACGCGCATCTTCCTGAGATGGATCGTGCATGTCTTTCAACTTAGGTTGACGGTACATAGCATTGCTATCAATACCTACTTTAGCGTCAAGACAGTGCAAGTCGCCATCAGTTTTAACAACCAAAGGATTGATTTCAATTAGTGCTACGTCCAGGTCTTCAAACATTTTAGCCAGACCCATGAAGATCTTGGTGAACTGTTTGATTTGTACGCCCTGAAGACCCAATTTGAAGGCCATTTCACGCGCCTGATAAGGCTGCGGACCAACCAGCGGATCGATTTCCGCTTTTAGGATTTTTTCTGGTGTTTCTTCAGCAACAGTCTCAATGTCAACACCACCTTCAGTTGAAGCCATGAATACAACGCGACGTGTACCACGATCAACTACTGCACCCAGATATAACTCATCAGCAATATCAGTGCATGATTCTACTAAGATTTTGCTAACTGGCTGACCGTTTTCGTCAGTCTGGAAAGTAACCAGGTTTTGGCCTAACCACTTCTGAGCAAATTCTTTGATTTCGTCTTTACTTTTAACCAGCTTTACACCGCCAGCTTTACCGCGACCACCGGCATGGACCTGACATTTGACAACCCACTCGTTGCCACCAATGCTATCGGCAGCTTCAGCAGCAGCCTGAGGAGTGTCGGTTGCATAACCTTCTGAGACGGGTAAGCCATATTCTTTAAACAGCTGTTTACCCTGATATTCATGCAAATTCATGGTGAAATTTCCGTGATTATTTAAAAAACGTCGACTAAATCGACCTGAAATAAGTTGTCAGTGTGCATCCTGCACCAATAAAGTAATGCCGTCATAGACGGCAATACTTCCTTATACATCCAACAGTAAGCGTGTCGGATCTTCCAGCATCTCTTTAACTGTGACCAGGAAGCCGACTGACTCTTTACCATCAACGATTCTGTGGTCATAAGACAACGCCAGATACATCATTGGAAGAATCTCTACTTTGCCGTCCACTGCCATAGGTCTGTCCTGAATTTTGTGCATTCCTAAGATAGCGCTTTGTGGTGGGTTAATGATAGGTGTAGACATCAATGAACCAAATACACCACCGTTAGTAATTGTGAAATTACCGCCGGTTAATTCATCCATGGTTAACTTACCATCACGGCCTTTAAGTGCCAGACTCTTGATCCCTTTCTCGATACCTGCCAGACCTAACTGGTCACAGTCTTTCAATACCGGAGTCACGAGTCCGCGAGGTGTAGAAACTGCAATCGAAACGTCAAAATAGTTATGGTAACAAATGTCATCACCATCAATTGAAGCATTGACTTCTGGATAACGCTTCAGCGCTTCAGTTACAGCTTTTACATAGAAGGACATGAAGCCAAGACGGATCCCGTGCTTTTCTTCAAATACCGTTTGGTATTTCTTGCGCAGGTCCATGATAGGTTTCATGTTGACTTCGTTGAACGTGGTTAACATCGCTGTTGAGTTTTTGGCCTCCAACAAACGATTTGCAATAGTTTTACGCAAACGCGTCATAGGCACGCGTTTTTCGGTGCGATCAGCCAAACCGGTTACGGCTGCCTCTGGAGCAGATGCCGCAGGAGCAGGCACGGAACTCGCAGCTTTAAGATGCTTCTCAACATCTTCTTTAGTAATACGACCGTTTTTACCTGAACCTTTAATCTTAGCTGGATCAATGTCTTTTTCAGCCAACAGGCGACGCACTGACGGACTCAGAACTTCATCATCTGAATCGCTTTCTTCAGCGGCAGGGGCTGGCGCAGCAGCTCCGGCACCCGCGGCGAATTTCGCAATAACTTGCTCTGCAGTTACCGTATCACCTTCGTTGTGCAGGATTTCTGATATAGAACCATCAGCTGGTGCGACGACTTCTAAAACCACTTTATCTGTTTCAATGTCTACCAGGTTTTGGTCACGAGATACGGCTTCGCCTGGTTGGACATGCCAGGTTGCTATTGTTGCATCGGCTACCGATTCAGGTAACACAGGTACTTTAATATCCACTGATTCACCTTTTGCGCTTTCATCTGAACTTGATTGTGCTTTGCTTTCCGCTTTTGCAGATTTGTCTGAGCTGGCTGCGGCACCGGCCTCAACCAGAGCAATAACCTGTTCCGCAAGAACGGTTTCACCTTCTGGGCTACTAATTTCAGTAATAACACCGTCTTCTGGTGCCACTACTTCTAAAACCACTTTATCAGTCTCAATATCGACCAGGTTTTGGTCGCGAGACACTTTATCACCTACTTTAACATGCCATGTGGCTACGGTTGCATCAGCCACAGATTCCGGCAATACGGGAACTTTAATTTCAATGCTCATTTTAATCCTTGTTTAACTCGAGTGCCTCTTCAACCAACTTTTTCTGTTGCTGGTTGTGGACTGATAAATAACCGACAGCCGGGGCAGAAGAAGCCGCACGACCCGCATAGGTAACTTTTGCACCTTTTGGAATGGAATCCCAGAAGTGGTGTTGGCTACAGTACCAAGCGCCCTGATTTTGAGGCTCTTCCTGACACCAGACCCAGTCTTTAACATGCTTGTAGCGCTCTACCACTTTTTCTATTTCCGCGTGCGGGAATGGATAAAGCTGCTCAATTCGAATAATTGCAACATCATTGATTTCGTTTTTGCGACGAGAATCTAACAAATCATAGTAAACCTTGCCGGAACACATAACCACGCGTTTTACATTGGCAGGTTTAATGTCATCAATTTCGTCAATGACGTTATGGAATACACCGGCAGACAACTCTTCTAAAGAAGATACGGCCTGAGGATGACGCAACAATGATTTAGGCGACATAACAATAAGAGGACGGCGCATTGGGCGAACAGCCTGACGGCGTAACATATTGTAAACCTGCGCCGGTGTCGATGGGACGCACACTTGCCAGTTGTGATCAGCACATAATTGTAAGAATCGCTCCAATCTGGCTGAACTGTGTTCAGGTCCCTGACCTTCATAACCGTGCGGTAGTAACAATGTCAAACCACACAGGCGTCCCCATTTGTGTTCACCTGAGCTCAAGAATTGGTCTATTACCACCTGAGCACCGTTGGCAAAATCACCAAACTGCGCTTCCCAGATAGTCAAAGTTCCCGGTTCTGCGGTTGCGTAGCCAAACTCAAACGCCATAACCGCTTCTTCTGACAACACTGAATCGTATATTTCAAATACGCCTTGTTCATCGGCAATGTGCTGTAACGGTGTGTGCTCAGCACCGTCTTCCTGGTTATGCATAACTGCATGACGATGGAAGAATGTACCGCGTCCGGCATCCTGACCAGTAAATCGGATGTCGGTTTTCTCCACCACTAATGTGGCATAAGCCAGGGTTTCTGCAGCTCCCCAATCTAAAGGCTTTTCGCCTTTCATCATGGAAAGTCTGTCCATATAAAGTTTATTAACACGAGACTGTAGTTTGAAGCCATCCGGAATAGCACAGACTTTTTCACCCAACTGTTTGAGCTTTTCTATGCTGACGCTACCGTCATAAGGCACATCCCAATCATGACCAATGTATGGAGTCCAGTCCACCGAATGCTCTGTCATTGGACGCCATTCATCAACCACACAAGCACCGTGATCCAATGCAGCGCGATATTCTGCGACTAACTTGTCTACGTCGTGTTCAGACAAGGCGCCTTCCGCAATCAATTGGTTGGCGTAGATCTGACGAGGCACAGGGTGTTTGCGAATCTTTTGATACATCAGAGGCTGAGTCGCATTTGGTTCATCAGCTTCGTTATGACCATGGCGGCGATAACAAACCAAGTCGATAACCACATCGCGTTTGAATGTATTGCGATAATCCAGTGCCATTTTAGTGACGAAAATTACCGCTTCAGGATCATCAGAGTTAACATGGAAGATAGGTGCCTGAACCATTTTCGCAATATCAGTACAATACTGTGTGGAGCGGGTATCTTCGGTCTTAGAGGTAGTGAAACCCACCTGGTTATTTACCACAATACGTACCGTACCACCCACCTGGAAGCCACGGGTTTGGGACATATTAAAGGTTTCTTGTACAACGCCCTGACCTGCGATTGCAGAATCACCGTGCACCGTAATAGGCAAGCACATAGAGCCATCACTGCAACCACGTCGGTCTAATCTGGCGCGAACCGAACCCATAACAACAGGATTAACGATTTCTAAATGAGAAGGGTTAAAGGCCAGTGCCAAATGCACAGGACCACCCGATGTGGCGAAATCTGAAGAGTAACCTGCGTGGTATTTAACGTCACCTGAGCCCAGTGACTCATCGTGTAATCCGGAAAACTCATCAAACAAAACAGATGGGTTTTTACCTAAAACGTTAACCAGCACATTGAGGCGACCACGGTGAGCCATGCCGATAACCACTTCTTTCGAACCTGCTGCACCCGCCTGGGTGATTAAGGTTTTAATCATGGGTACCAGTGAATCACCACCTTCCAGAGAGAAGCGTTTTGCACCTGGAAATTTAGCACCAAGGTATTTTTCCATACCGTCAGCAGCAATTAACCCCTTAAGCACATTCACTTTTTGTTCTCTGGAGAGATCGGGTTTGGCCTGAGCGGCTTCTAAATACTGCTGAATCCAACGCTTTTCTTCAGTGTTGGTGATATGCATGTACTCAGCGCCGATTGAGCCGCAATAAGTCCGATTTAGTGACTTGAACAGCTCGCCCAAAGACATCTTTTCTTGACCCACAGCGTATGAGCCAATATTAAAGACTGTATCGAAATCTTGTTCAGAAAGGTTATGGTGAGAAAGCTCCAGGTCTCTGACACGCTCTTGTTGCCATAAACCTAGAGGGTCGAGATTAGCATGTTGATGCCCGCGGAATCGGTATGCATTGATAAGCTGCAATACCTTAACCTGTTTTAGATCCCCTACTTCGCCTGCTGCGGCTGCTGGCGCTCTACCTGCGAGCCCCATTGCGGCCATCTTTTTAAACTCGTCTCGGACGAGACTGTGACGTGTTTCAATAGAAACACCATCTACTTTTGGCAGTTTATCAAACGTGCTTCGCCACTCTTCCGAAACGCTTTGTGGATCTTCCAGGTACGCTTCATAAAGTTCTTCAACGTAAGCAGCGTTACCACCAGCCATATGGGAAGATTCCCACCACGCTTTCATGACGCTTTCGTGCATTACCGTCCCTTCATCGTATTCATTTTCAACAGGTCTTTATTAAGACCAACAAAGTACCAATAAAAAAATAGCCAACCTTACTACGATTGGCTATTTAGTAATCAAAATAAAACGCGATTTACGTTTATTGTGACTAAACAGCCCGTTGCAAAAGCATTGATTTTATTTTACCAATGGCTTTTGTCGGATTAAGTCCTTTAGGACAAACGCTTACACAGTTCATGATACCATGACATCTAAACACGCTAAATGCGTCATCCAGGTCATTCAGTCGCTCTTCAGTTGCCGTATCACGACTATCCGCCAGGAAGCGGTAGGCATGCAACAAACCTGCAGGGCCAATAAACTTATCTGGGTTCCACCAGAACGATGGACAAGATGTCGAACAACAAGCACACAAGATACACTCGTACAAACCATCCAGCTCTTCACGCTCTTCAGGAGATTGCAAATGCTCTCTGGCAGGCGGTTGTTTTGAATCATTAATTAAGAATGGTTTAACCTTTTCGTATTGAGTGTAGAACTGAGTCATATCAATTACCAGATCACGCACAACAGGCAGGCCAGGTAATGGTCTGATTACGACTTTACCTTTTCCTAAGGCGGATAAAGGCGTAATACAAGCCAAACCGTTTTTACCGTTCATGTTCAAACCGTCGGAGCCACAAACTCCCTCACGGCACGAACGACGGAATGATAATGTAGGATCTTTTTCTTTTAAGGCCAGCAGTGCGTCAAGCACCATCATATCCTGACCTTCTTCAACCTCCAGTTGATAATCCTGCATCTTAGGCGCGTTATCAACATCAGGATTGTAACGATAAACTGAAAATTCTCTTATCATTGTAGTGCTCCTTAGTAGGTACGCGTCTTAGGTGGAAATGCTTCACGAGTCTTAGGTGTCATGTTGACTTCTCGCTTACGCATAGACTCATTCTCAGGGATGTAAACTGAGTGACACAACCAGTTTTCGTCATCGCGATCCGGGAAGTCAAAGCGACTGTGAGCACCGCGACTTTCTGTACGGAAGTTCGCTGCTACCGCTGTAGCGTAAGCTGTTTCCATCAGGTTATCTAATTCCAGACACTCAATACGCTGGGTGTTGAATTCAGAGCTCTTGTCGTCCAATCTGGCGTGCTGTAAACGCTCGCGAATTTCTTTCAATTCATTCAAGCCAGTTGCCATCGCATCACCCTCACGGAATACCGAGAAGTTTAGCTGCATACATTGCTGCATGTCTTTCTTGATCTGTACCGGATCTTCGCCTTTACCTACGTCAGAAGACTCCCAACGATTAAAGCGCGCTAATGCCGCGTCAAGGTCAGACTCAGAAGCATCACGAGAAGTATCTACCTGATTAAGCGCCTCACCCAAATGCAAGCCAGTGGCGCGACCAAATACCACCAGATCAAGTAGTGAATTACCGCCCAAGCGGTTTGCACCGTGCACAGATACACAAGCAATTTCACCACAAGCGAATAAGCCTTTAACCACTTTTTCACTGCCATCTGGCGCTACTGTTAAACATTGGCCGTCAACATTAGTTGGAATACCACCCATCATATAGTGGCAGGTTGGAATTACCGGAATGGGTTCTTTTACCGGATCAACGTGTGCGAAGGTACGAGAAAGCTCAAGAATACCCGGCAGACGAGATTCCAATACATCCTTACCAAGGTGATCCAATTTTAATTTGATGTGTGTGCCCCAGGGGCCTTCACAACCGCGACCTTCGCGAATTTCAGTCATCATTGAGCGAGCAACAACGTCACGGCCAGCAAGGTCTTTGGCGTTAGGCGCATAACGCTCCATAAAGCGCTCGCCATCTTTATTTAACAGATAACCACCCTCACCACGACAGCCCTCTGTTACCAGAGTACCAGCTCCCGCTATACCCGTTGGGTGGAATTGCCACATTTCCATATCTTGCAAACATACACCTGCACGCAATGCCATCCCAACACCATCACCGGTGTTAATGTGAGCATTGGTAGTAGACGCATAGATACGACCAGCACCGCCTGTAGCAAGCACCACAGCACGAGACTTGAAGTAAACTACTTCGCCGGTTTCAATATCAATGGCAGTACAGCCGACAACATCACCGTCCTGGTTTTTTACCAGGTCCAGTGCATACCACTCGCTGAATACTTTTGTCTTGTTTTTAACGTTTTGCTGATAGAGCAAATGCAGCAGAGCGTGGCCTGTACGGTCAGCTGCAGCAGCTGTGCGAGCGCCCTGCTCACCGCCGAAATCCTTTGACTGACCGCCAAATGGACGTTGGTAGATTTTACCGTTCTCGAAACGCGAAAATGGCAGGCCCATGTTTTCCATTTCGATGATAGCTTCAGGCCCTGTCTTACACATGTATTCGATAGCGTCCTGATCACCAATGTAATCAGAACCCTTTACTGTGTCATACATGTGCCATTCCCAGTTATCTTCATGGGCGTTACCTAATGCTACGGTAATACCACCCTGCGCTGATACTGTGTGAGAACGAGTTGGGAACACTTTAGACAAAAGCGCACAAGACTTACCAGACTGAGAAATTTGTAAAGCGGCTCTCATACCGGCACCACCGGCGCCAATTACTACCGCGTCAAATTCATGAACTGCTACTTTCACTTACACACCCCACAATACAAATAAACCCACGGCTACGTAAGCGAAGGCAATAAGGTTCAAAACAAACTGGATAACGGCTCTGACGTTATGTGGCTTCACATAGTCAGTTAATACCTGCCACAAACCAATGCGTACGTGGATCATGATGGAAACCAGAGCTGCAAGCGTGAATACTTTCACAGCCAGATTAGAGAACAAACCAGACCAGACCTCGTAGGTAATCTCTGGAGTGGAAACGAAGAACCACAGCATAAATATGCTGTAAGCTAAAATTACGATTGCGGTGGTACGCAAAGAGACGAAGTCTTGAACACCATCCCTCTTAATACTTGCCTGGTTAGTTACCATATCACTACTCCCATCAGTACCGTCAGTACAATCCACAGGCCAATAATAAACTTAGCACTGTTATTACCTGACTCTAATTCTTCGAAATGCCCCATATCCATAAACATATGACGGACACCGCCAAGAATATGATAAGTCAACGCTGACACTGTGCCGATAACGACTAACTTACCTAAAACGCCATTCATTAACTCAGAGACGTGTGCAAAGCTTTCTGCTGAAGTTAATGAACAAGCCCATGCTCCAATTACAAGTAACAAAGCGAAAAACAACGCTACACCTGTTACACGATGTAAAATTGAAACCAGAGCTGATGGGGGAAAACTAATCGTATTGAGTTCTAAATTTACGGGTCTTTGTTTTTTCACGATTTGTCGCCAACCTGGAATGTTTGTGTGTCGACTCAAATATCACCTGAGCAATAAGCGAGTGTTCCACCTTGAATGTCATCACAATTTACATACGTATGTAATGCAAACTGGATTATTTACATTTTATTAACGAAATTTGCTTGCAGACCAATAACAGCGCCTGTCTGACAGATTTACGTTTTCGCACTGAAGTATATCCATGGGATTCAGGAAATACAATTTTTGTTACGGATCAAAGACGTGATTGTTAAAATTTTGAGCAATGTGATCAAAGTTTTAGAAATATGCATACTTACCGATGAAATACGCATTAAAATTGACTTATACTATGAGGATAAAGTAAAACTACCGTCTACTTTACAAGTCTCGTCCATTTTTGACGAATCAATGAGCACCCCCCTAGAACATTCGAAAGGAGAATTTTTATGGCAGCTGATTCAGCCATATTAAAAGTTGGTGATAAAGAAATAGAACTTCCCGTACACACGGGTACAGCCGGCAACCCAGTTATAGATGTAAGAAAATTGGGTTCTATCGGGCATTTCACTTTCGACCCAGGTTTTATGGCAACTGGCTCATGCGAATCATCAATTACCTTTATTGATGGTGAAAAAGGTGTGCTATTACACAGAGGTTACTCCATCGAGGAGTTGGCTCGCGATGCAGATTACCTTGAAGTTTGCTACATGCTTTTACACGGCGAAGCGCCAGATGCAGCAACTTATTCGGATTTCAAAGACACGATAACTCGCCACACCATGGTTCACGAAACCATGACTAATTTTTTCCATGGATTCCGCCCTGACGCTCACCCTATGGCGATGCTGTGCGGCACTGTAGGTGCGATGTCCTCGTTTTATCACGACGACTTAGACGTCAGCGATCCAGACAAGCGTTTGCGCAGTGCTTATCGCCTGGTGGCCAAAATGCCAACTCTTGTAGCGATGGCCTATAAACACAACATTGGTCAACCTTTTGTCTACCCCCGTAATGATTTATCTTATGCAGAAAACTTCCTGAACATGATGTTCTCTGTGCCTGCTGAAGAGTACAAGATCAGCCCGGCTGTAGCCCGTGCAGTAGATCGCATCTTTACACTACACGCTGATCACGAGCAAAACGCTTCAACTTCGACTGTACGCCTGGCGGGTTCTTCTGGTGCAAACCCTTATGCATGTATTGCTGCGGGCGTTGCTTCTTTATGGGGACCTGCGCACGGTGGTGCCAACGAAGCTTGTCTGAACATGTTAGAGAAAATCGGTTCAGTTGATCGCATTCCAGAATTCATTGCCAAAGCAAAAGACAAGAACGACCCGTTCCGTCTGATGGGCTTCGGACACCGGGTTTATAAAAACTACGATCCGCGTGCTACTGTGATGCGTGAAAGCTGCCACGAAGTATTGGCAGAATTGGACGTTAAAGATCCGTTATTACAGGTAGCGATGGAGCTTGAAAAAATCGCGCTTGAGGACGAGTATTTCGCTTCTAAGAAGTTGTTCCCGAACGTGGATTTCTACTCAGGTATCATTCTTAAAGCGATTGGTATTCCTACCAATATGTTCACCTGTATATTTGCACTAGCCAGAACCGTTGGCTGGATTTCTCACTGGCATGAAATGCTGGGTCAGGAAGGTCAAAAAATTGGTCGTCCTCGCCAGTTGTATACCGGTGAAGCGCAACGCCCATTTACACCAATTAAGAAATAATACACCTTAATCAGTGTTCAAAAAGCGTCCATATGGACGCTTTTTTATGGCTGTTATTCAATATTTCTGTTCAGTGATTAAGCAATAAACACATCAAGTAGGGTGAGGCGTCACCGCCTCATCCCTCTCACAGAACCGTACGTACGGACCTCGTATACGGCTCATGCATACTTCCATTCAGCATAAGCGCTGAACACATACCCCGTCCTAATTAGCTCAAAATTGACCAGACCAAGGTCGTTGAACCATTGATTTGGCATCGCATAACTGGCCAGAGGGCTATGAGCATTTCTCCAACTGTTCATTTGGATAAACCTGAACGGCGGTTTATAACCAAGCTGCTTCAGTCTTCGATGCAGCTTCGCTGGTTTCTTCCATAATTTCAATTGGATACTGCGAAGCCTGCGCCTCAACCATCTCGCTATCTTAGAAAATTCCCTGTTGCTATTGGCAATCCTGAAGTACTGGCTAAACCCTCTTAAAACAGGGTTCAACTCTTTGATAACTGCACACAGCGGTTTGCCACCATTGCGTTTCGTCATCTGCTTCAACTTCTTTTTAAACGCTGCGAGTTTCTGAGGTTGTATACGGGTGTATTGACGCCCAATTTCAACACCCAGAAATTTCACTCCCTCATCGCTATGAGCAATGTGAGATTTCGCCTGGTTAACTGTCAGTTTCAGCCCTTTCTCCAGTAGCTTCGTCGCCTGTTTCTGTGCATTTTCTGCTCCAGAACGACTTCGGCAGAAGATCAGAATATCATCGGCATAGCGCACTATTCGGTGCCCTCGCTTCCTCATCTCCTGATCAAACGCATCCAGATAGATATTCGCTATCAGTGGGCTTATCACACCACCTTGCGGGCTTCCTGAGCCGCTCTGCTGCCAGTAACCATCTACCATTACACCACTTTTCAGGAACTGATTTATCAGTAACAGTACGCTGCCATCTGTGACTCGCTTTCGGATACTTTCAAGGATAATCTCATGATCGAGCTTATCAAAGCACTTCGACAGGTCCATATCCACAACATGCTCCAGTCCGTAGCGACGGATGAACATCGTGGCTTTATTAATGGCATCGTGACAACTTCGATGCGGTCTGTATCCAAAGCTTGATGGATGGAATTGCGCATCAAAGAGCGGCATAAGCAGATCATACAGGGCCTGCTGGACTACTCTGTCCCGTACTGCTGGGATCCCCAGTAATCGTGTACCACCATCGTCTTTCGGTATTTCTTTCCGCCTGACAGGTTGTGGACTGTACTTTCTGGTTTTGAGTTCACAGACAAGTTGGTCAAGATTATCACTCAGATTTAAGGCGAAGTCGCTCAGGCTCTGCCCATCTGTTCCGGCCGCGCCTTTCGCTTTCTTTACCTTTTTGAATCCTTTGTACAGGCGCTCTTTATTAAGCAGTTGCCCATACAAACTGTAATAAACTCTCACCTTGCCTCCTCAGGTTGTGTGCTGTGTGGGGACGGATATCCTTTCTTTGCGTTGGTATATTTCATGTTGTCGTAAAGCGTGCTGGCACAATGGCAATCTACTTAACGTGCACAACATTACTCCCGTGTACAGTTTCATGTTCCAGTCTGCGGTTTCCACCACAAACCAGACAGGAAGACTTCGATAGCTAACCGACTCGTGTACCACTAAAAAAAAACATCTGTTCATCACAGACTTGAAGTATGCTTCCTCCCTTCGCAACACTGATAAGCTTTTGGCCAGTCAGTGTCCCATCAGACACTATGCTAATGGTCAGCTCGGTTTTATCCTCCACACCATTACTGGGTTTCACAGGCCGGGCCTTACTCACTACTACGGATTCATCTGCCACCTCGCACCAACACCTGCCTTGAGTCTCCCCTCGTACAGATGATTCTGGCTCTTCACCAGAGACGGTGTCAGGCTTCCCCAGTTACTGCACTGGCTCCCTGTCAGAGATCCCACCCTCAAGCACAAAACAGAACTGACTGAGTATCGGGCTTCACGCTATTTTGCACGCTTACCCTCCTGCTTTGCCGAATCAGGTTCACTTTCGTTGTGTACCTCTGACTTCCTATGGCTTCCTTCAGACCTTGCCGTTAGCCAGCAACGCCCTTGCCATTTGGATTATCTTCCCCTCAGTCGGGGTGATTCAGGTTTCTTTCAACCTGACGGGTTTGCCAGCTTCGCTGGGCAAACAAAAAAGCCGCCCTTAAGGGCGGCTGCATCTAGAATGAATTATTATTAATTAGAATTAATAAAACTCTTTCCTGAACTCAACACCCCAAACTCTTGGATTGTTGTCAATCACAGTTAAGTTATTGAAGTCGATTGCACCTCTTAAGTTCTCTTCGTCAGTAATATTACGACCGAATAATGAGATTGTGTATTGGTCATCGAAGTTCTCATAACCCACTCTTAAACCACCTTCGAACTGCGAATCAGTCGTGAACTCGACAGAGTCATACAAGAACAGATTGGTTTCACCTTGATACACCCAGTCAGTGTAAGCAAAAATTTCACCGCTTTCGATTTCAAAAGAGTAACGAGCGGTAAAACTAAAGTTTGTTTTTGGTGCCTGTGGGAATGGGTTTCCGTCAACGATTGCCAGTCCGTTTGCGTCAGTTTGGTCAACAAGTGTACATTGACCAGCGCCACAACCCGGAGAAACGCGAAGGTTTGGATCATCGATTTCAGTATCGTTATAGCTGTAACCCGCTGTTAAAGTGAGTCCTTCTGCAGCCAACCAGGTTGCTTCAACTTCAAAACCTTGTCCAATACCTTTGTCAGCATTGATAAGACGAGTGAAGTTACCGTCACCACCGATTGCTGAGAACTGCATATCTTCAACTTCATAGTGGTAAATTGCACCGTTTAAACGCAATACGCGATCCAATAAATCCGCTTTAAAACCGGCTTCAAACGAGGTTACGGTTTCTGAGTCCGCCACAGATGGCGCAGATTCGAAAGCCACGTCACGACCCTGAATGGTCGGGGCACGGAAACCTACCGCAGCACGCGCATAGACACTGACATCACGATTGATTGTATGATTAATCGACAGGTCACCACTTAACTGACTATCATCAACCTGCACATCTGCATACTGCTGTACACTCGCGGCACCAATCACAAGTGCAAAACCGTTGACGTTTTGGTCTCCAACCGACAATTGTTTTTCATCATTTGTGTAGTTGAGACCCAAGGTCACCGTAGTATCATCACTGACATCATAAGCCATTTGACCAAAGATAGCCCACGATTGGTTCGAGTGCGTAACCGTCGTAGCACCGTAGAAACCATCAATAGAGGTTACATCGAACTCCGCATCAAAAATATAGGCACCCAGTGTCCAATCCAAATTATCCGCTCCAGATTCTACAAGACGGATTTCGTGGGTAAACTGGTGTAAATCGTCCAGTCTATCTTGTGTAACAGCACCGAAAGGAATAAAACCAGGGAAAGTGGTATTTGGACCAAAATCAGTATCGTAAATAGCGTAAGTTAGTCCAGCTGGCACTGCAGACGGATCATCTCCGGATATAATTACACCACCATCAATGTCCCCGAGGGAATCACCTTCAGCTATATTGTAGTCAGTGATGGATGTAAAGGTGATATCGTTACCCAATTCCTGATCTATACGCAAGGTCACACCGGTGTTTTCGTAGTTCTGCGGGTTACGGTCTTGTCTGCCGTCACCGTCTAGATCTGCATCGTAATAAACCACATCACGATCATAATTTTGATTAAAGTCGTTGCTACCAGTACTCAACGCGTTGGCCCGGAAAATCGAGGCAGTACCATCCAGATCGCGACCATATACTTGCAGCAATACTGAAGTATCCATACTTATGTCCCACAACAATTGACCACGCCAGGCTAGTTCGTTAAAACCACCCATTGCGTCATTCTCGCCTGTCCAACCGTTATCTATCCAGTCACCGCGATTCTGTGACAACAAAGAAAAACGACCCGAAAAATTGTCCGTTAAACCGCCGCCAACAGCAGCTTCAAGGTTGTAGGTTTCCATCGACCCCGCTGAGGCTTCAACAAAAGCTTCAAAATCTTCAGTAGGCTTACGGGTGTCGAATTTAACGATACCTGCAGTGGTGTTACGACCAAACAAGCTACCTTGTGGGCCTCGTAAAACCTCTACTTGCTCAATATCAAATAGTGGAAAACTTTTTAAAATTACGTTTTCTTTAACAACATCATCCATCACGATTGAAACAGGTTGGGATGCTGCCAAATCAAAGTCGGTATTACCTAGACCACGCAGATAAAAGCGCGGAGCAACACGACCGTTCGAAGATTCAGCATTCAGACCTGGCGCTCTTGCTGCCAGAGAAAGGATGTCATCACCGCCGGAGAAAATAGCTTCAAACTTTTCACCGTTAAGCGCAGAGATTGAGATTGGAACATCCTGAATGCTCTGGGTTCTTTTCTGAGCTTTAACAGTAATGGTTTCTAAGCCGCTGTTATCTTCTGCCTCCTGTTCTTGTGCCTGAGCACCCAGAGAGAGAAGCGCGCACTGAAGTGCGACTGCAATAGCTGATTTCTTTATCATGTTGCTGTGTCCTAAAGTGTGTTAA
Source organism: Planctobacterium sp. AWH2_060 (assembly GCF_056158425.1). Classification (NCBI taxonomy): domain Bacteria; kingdom Pseudomonadati; phylum Pseudomonadota; class Gammaproteobacteria; order Alteromonadales; family Alteromonadaceae; genus Planctobacterium; species Planctobacterium sp. AWH2_060. The sequence goes on from NZ_JBSWTG010000001.1 coordinate 1,075,025, forward strand.
ATCAGTTAAGTCAGTGTTTTTTTTTATTATTCTATTCTAATTGTAATACTTGTTGCAGATATTTTAGATTAAAACTTTATAAACAGAGATGTTTTCTATCTAACTGTTTAAATAAACATCTGCAACGGCTAATTTCTACTCAAAATGACAGCTTACCTGAGTCTCGCAAGTATTGACCAAATGGTCAAGTAATGATTAATTTGCGCTTTTATCAAGCAATTTTAGAAGGTTTTTGGGGAATAACCAGGCGACAGAAGAACTGCAACTGCCGCCTGAGGAGATTTAACGCTTGCTGGCAAATAGCGCTTTTTTCTCCGAATCAGATAAAAATGCTGCATGAACACCATTTTCCTGGACCAGGCGTAACTGTTGCTCAGTTAACCCAACTACGTTTTTCGCCACATCATATTCATGGGGTAAATCAATATTAGATACCGCAGGGTCGTCAGTATTTAGACTAACCACAATACCATTCTCCAGAAATATCGGCATCGGGCTATCCTTAACCGCTTTAACGGTGGCTGTCTGATAGTTAGATGTTGGGCAAGACTCAACAGAAATGCCATTTTTAGCCATATATTCCATCAGTTTAGGATCCTGAGTAGCGGCAACGCCGTGACCAATACGGGTAGCGCCCAGCATTTCGATGGCATTCCACACACTTTGTGGGCCATCTGCTTCACCGGCATGCACGGTAATATTCCAACCCGCATCACGCCCCTTCTTAAAGTGCTCTTTATATAACTCTGCAGGATAATTGATTTCATCACCCGCCAAGTCCAAAGCGACAATTTTATCTTTATGAGCCAGTAATGACTCTAATTCGGCCATACAGGTTTCAGCACCGAAAGTGCGGCTTAAAATACCAATCAGATTAGCTTTTACGCCAGTGTCTTTTTCCCCTGTTCTGACACCATCCACAACAGCTGCCACCACATCAGCCATGTTCAGGTTGTGATTCATAGCCATGTAATAAGGAGAAAAACGCAATTCTACATAATCGATGCCCTGACGTTTGGCATCCAACATGTTTTCATATGCAACGGTATAACAGTCATCAATACTGGCTAATACAGATACGCCGTAATCCAGCTTTTGCAGAAAAGCCAGTAAGTCACTGGTTTGATCCTGAATTTGCGTTAAGGGAATGAGTGCTTCAAGAGAGTTAACGGGTAATTCAATACCGTTTTTGTTGGCTAGTCGCCAGATAGTGTCAGGCAGAATATTACCGTCAAGATGACGATGCAAATCCACCAAAGGAAGATCCGAATTTATCATTTTAGTTCTCAGATTTAGTTACGCAGATGAGAAACGTTAATTGAGTTGTAGCTTCTCTGCAACTAAAACAGCCTGAGTTCGGTTATTCACTTCCAGTTTTTTGAAAATTGCACTGATATGCGCCTTCACTGTCGCTTCGGTGATATTCAAATCAAATGCTATTTGTTTATTTAACATACCGCCCTGTAAATGCTTTAACACCTGAAACTGCTTCGGCGTTAGTTCAGCCATTCGTGAGGCGATATCAATATCTTCGCGTTCTACTTTGATCAGATTGTCGCGAAAACCTTCCGGCAACCAATTGGAGCCGCCCAGGATCGATTTAATGGCTTCTGCCGTTTCTACTGACGGAGTGGTTTTAGGAATAAAGCCTCTGGCACCAAAGGCCATTACTTTTGACACCACTATGGGAGAGTCACTGGCTGAGACAACAGCCACTGGCACGTCCGGAAAATCTTCTGTGATGCGAATTACTCCGTAAAAATCCTCACTGCCGGGCATGTGCAAATCCAACAACACCAGGTCGATGTCCTTGTGTTGCTCTAATACGGCAATTGCTTCGTCAAGCGTTCCGGCCTGAATGAATTCCAGGTCATTAATTAAAGCCTTTAATGCTGCTGTCAACGCATCTCTAAATAATGGGTGATCATCCGCTACTAAAAACTTTGTCATTGTAAACCTTTGATATTTCTACAACAGTAAAAAGCATTATGGTGCAGACTACGACTTTAGTCTAATATTTTTAGCTACTTCTTTGTTTCTCAAAAAGAAATTGCTCATCAATTAAACGGAAAAAGAAATCCAGCTATTTAGGGGGCGGTGATTTTGCGTTAAAATGGCGTCTTTTGCTTGGCCTGAAATCCTTTGAACAAAGATCTGATATATTCAAAACCTCTGGAAAAAGTCGCGGACTTTAAATTTGATCAGGATGTCGTCGCGGTGTTCCCGGACATGATCCAACGCTCGGTGCCGGGTTACAGCACTATAATTGATAATATAGGATTGCTGGCACAACAGTTTGCTCAGGACAATAGTAATATCTACGACCTGGGCTGCTCTCTGGGTGCGGCGAGTTTGTCGGTTAGAAAATACGTAAACGCCAAAAACGTAAAGATCGAAGCGATAGACAATAGTCCCGATATGGTATCCCGCTGCACAAGTCATCTCGCGGCTTTTAAATCAGACATTCCGGTTTCGGTAAAACAAGCAGATATAACTCAAATAGAAATAGCCAATGCATCCGTGGTTATTCTTAATTTCACCTTGCAATTTATTCCACCTGAACAGCGCTTTAACGTCCTTAAAAACATTTATGACGGGCTAAACCCAGGCGGTATTTTAGTTTTGTCAGAAAAAGTATCACTCGGACATTCTACCGCAGACGAAAGTTTGATTGAGCTGCATCATGAATTCAAAAGACGCAACGGTTACAGCGAACTTGAAATTAGCCAGAAACGCACCGCGATTGAAAACATTATGAAGCTGGAACCCTTACCTTTTCACCTGAATCGACTTAAAGACATTGGATTTTCTGAAGCCTTGACTTGGTTTCAGTGTTTCAACTTTGCCTCGATGCTGGCAATTAAACCTATGTCAGAAAAAGAGGGTTAAATAATGAAATGGTTTTCTCAGTTTTACCAGGAGATAGCGCCCACCTCATTGGGACATTGGCTTGAAACCTTACCGGCCCATTTAGCTAAATGGCATAAAGAAGCTCTGCACGGTGATTTTAAAAAATGGTGTAAATTGCTGGAGCAACTTCCCGACACCAAACCTGCAAAGGTAGACTTGGTTAACGAAGTACGCATTGGTTCAGCAAGCGATATTACTGAATATCAACAAAAGCAAATCACAGGGCTGCTCAAGCAATTTATGCCATGGCGCAAGGGCCCCTTTTTCATTCATGATATTCACATTGATACTGAGTGGCGCTCAGATTGGAAGTGGGATCGAGTAGCACCCCACATTAAATCACTGACGGGTAGAAAGGTTTTAGATGTAGGCTGTGGCAGCGGCTATCACATGTGGCGTATGCTGGCACAAGAGCCAGAATTAGTAGTGGGTATCGACCCCACGCAATTGTTTTTGATTCAGTTTCAAGCCATAAAACATTTCGCCCTTGATTACCCAATTCATCTATTACCCGTGGGCATAGAGCAAATGCCCGCGCTTAAAGCATTTGATACCGTGTTTTCCATGGGTGTGCTATACCACAGAAAAAGCCCGTTCGAGTTTTTGCAACAGCTAAAAGACCAACTGAAAGTCGGTGGCGAATTAGTACTGGAAACGCTGGTTGTAGAAGGCGACGAAAATACCGTGCTGGTGCCCGGTGAGCGTTACGCACAAATGCGCAATGTCTGGTTTATTCCCAGTGTCAAAGCGCTGGAACACTGGATGTCGAGGGCCGGGTTTAAAAACATTCGCTGTGTCAATCTTGACGAGACCAGTCTGGATGAACAACGGCGTACAGAATGGATGACCAGTCATTCGCTGCAAGACTTTCTGGATAAAGAAGATGTCAGCAAAACCATCGAAGGCTATCCCGCACCGCTCAGAGCAACGCTAATTGCAGAAAAGTAAAAAAAGCTGTTATTTAAAGCAAAAGTGCAATTACCATTTATTCGCTTTATCTTGATCGGCTGACTTTGCCACCACCCAAAGCTCACCTTCTTCAGTGGTTTCTTTTTTCCAAAACGGCGCCTTGGTTTTGAGGTAATCCATAATAAACTCGCAGGCGTCAAAAGCATCGCCGCGATGGGCGCTGGCCACTACCACCAATACTATTTGCTCCGCAAGAGATAACTGCCCTACCCGATGAATGACGGTTGCCGCCTGCAATTGCCAACGCTGACTCGCTTGCTGCACTATGTCATTGAGGGCTTTTTCTGTCATACCGGGATAGTGTTCCAACTTTAGTCCAGTAACATTTCGACCATCATTAAAATCACGTACAAGCCCCACAAAAGACACTACAGCTCCCGCCCCTGCGTTGCCCTCTATAACCGCCTGATATTCACCTTCTAGTGAAAAATCAGCTTCCTGTACCCGCACAGTAATTTTAGTCAAACTAACCTCCGGTCACGGGCGGAAAAAAGGCAACCTCATCACCTTCATTCAGACATACCTGATCATCACTGATGGTTTGGTTGACTGCTGCCAGGGCACTGTCGTTTATCAATAGCTCAGCCCATAGGGGTGATCGCTTCCCCAGTAAAGCGCGCAATTCAGCAACCGTTTGGGGATAGTCATTCAACTGCAATTTATCGCATTGTAGTTGCTCTCGTAACTGCGCAAAAAACAATACGGTTATCATGCCTGCCCCTTGTTTAACTTGCTGTGCTGCCAATCACCGGTTTTCCCTCCGGTTTTACTATTCACCATAATGTCAGAGATAACCATTTCTGGATCTACCGCTTTGCACATATCAAACAAAGTCAAACAAGCCACCGCTACCGCTGTTAATGCTTCCATTTCAACCCCGGTTTTACCCGCCAGTTTGCACAAAGCTTGCACTTTAATTTGGTGGCGCTGAGGATCAGGTTCAAAATCCACCTGCACCTTGCTAAGCATTAATGGATGACACAAAGGGATCAGATCAGCACACTTCTTTGCGGCCTGTATACCAGCTATTCGTGCTACAGCCAGTACATCGCCTTTGGCGTGCCCACCGGTAACAATCAACTCAAAGGTGGCCGGTGACATGCTAATAATACCTGTGGCGATTGCTGCGCGCTGAGTTATCGCCTTTTCGGTGACATCTACCATCGCGGCCTCACCCTTTTGATTGATATGGGTTAAACCCGGCGAGCTGTTATTTGCAACGTTTTTCATATTAATTAGTTAAATGACCAACAAAGTTACAAGGCTTGTGAGTGCCATCAAGTTGTTCTTTAAGGATACCGTGCCAGCCAGTTTTGCATGCCCCGGTTGAACCCGGCAAACAAAAGATGGCTGTCTTATTAGCTATACCGGCAAAGGCTCTGGACTGTACAGTGGATGTACCAATTTCCTGATAGGAAATATGCCTGAAGAGTTCTCCAAAGCCTTCAATGTCTTTATCAAACAACACACTTAACGCTTCAGGCGTAGTATCTCTGCCAGTAAACCCGGTTCCACCTGTAGTTATCACTACGTGGATGTTATTTGCAGCAATCCAGCGAGATACAATTTCCCGCAACCGGTATTTATCATCAATAACAATCGCCTTTTCCACCAGAGTGTGGCCCGCTTCGGTAATGGCTTCCACCAGATAGCGACCTGAGGTATCCGTTTCTTCTGTGCGCGTATCTGACACAGTTAATATCGCAATATTGAGTTTTTGTTCAGAGGCACTCATTGGTATCGTTTTACTCCTAATTAATTTTAGCCACCCAGCATAGCCAGGTTTTTTGTGGCACCAGTAAAGCCATCCTGTAACCAGTGACTTACTTCTTTATCATTGAGCATGTGGGTTATCTTGTGCTGCAAAGCTTGCTGGTCACCCGAAGCAATTTCTTCTCGCAGCGACAAACCTTGTTCTGCAAACAAACACAGGTGTAATTTTCCGGTGGCAGATATGCGCAAACGGTTGCAACTATCACAAAAGTCTTTGCTGTAAGGCATGATTAAACCGATTCTTCCGGCATAATCAGGATGCTGAAATTCCTGAGCCGGGCCCGCGGATTTTCCTCGCACAACCCTTGTCCAACCTTCCTGCAAAAGTTGCTGCTTTAACGGTTCTCCCGGTACATGGTGTTGTTTGAAGAACTGATGACTCAGCCCGGTCTCCATTAACTCGATAAAGCGCAAAGTAACCGGTGTGTCTTTCAGCCAGTTTTGAAACTGTTTCAGGCTGTGTTCGTTTACGCCTTTCATCAGGACGGAATTGATCTTAACCGGTATACCTAAAGAAGAAGCTTTTTCAATGCCCGCCAGAATGGCTTTGAGTTTGTCCGCGCCGGTTATGGCGCTAAACACATTAGCATCTAAGGAATCAATACTGACATTGATGCCCCCTATTCCGGCGGCATACCATTCATCGATGACATCGGGAAATCGATAGCCGTTGGTGGTGATCACTACATTTTCTATACCTGGAGTCTGTGCACAGGCGGCAATGATTTCCGGCAGGTCTTTACGCAAGGAGGGCTCGCCACCGGTCAGGCGAATTTTAGAAGTCCCCAATGCAGCAAACGCTTGCGCTATGGTCTTAATTTCAGCCAGGGACAAAAAGTTTCGATCAGAGTCGCACTGATAACCATCCGGTAAACAATAACTGCACCGGAAATTACAAACATCAGTAATGGATAGCCGCAGATAGTGAAATCTGCGACCAAAAGTATCTTGTAACATTGAACACCTTTCCAAGTTAAAGCTGATATTTGTCCGTAAATATTAGCTTTCGGGAGGCTGATTGATTTCTCACCCAACCCATGTTCCGCGCCACTGCATCATGCATTGGTAAGCAGAACGGCCAGAGTTCCTTATAACGCTGTTCAGAATTAACTGACGCTACTTAGGTCATCAGGCTCGGAGTTTATTTAGATCTTCAAGTTACCCTTGGAACCTTTTTAATTCAATGCCTAATCGTGCATTAATCATAACAAAAGGTTACGAAGTGAAAACAACGACTGTTACGCGAGAGCCGCTTTAGCGATACTGTTAATGCGAGCAACAATAGACTTAAGGCCATTGCCACGGGTTGGACTGATATGACGCTCCAGATCCAGCTGTTTAAAATAGGCGTCGATATCAAAAGACAATATCTGTTGCGCTGACTTGTTGTTATAGGCAGCCAGTACCAATACCAATAACCCTTTTACGATAACCGCGTCACTGTCTACCAGAAACTCGATGCGATCTTTATCACCGGCAATTTCCAGCCAGACACTGCTCTGACAGCCCTTTACTAATCGATCAGGTGTTTGCAATTCTTGTGGAAAGGCAGGTAAAGCTTTACCCAAATCGATGATGTATTTGTAGCGCTCTTCCCAGCTATCAAAAAACGCCAGGTCATCTAATATTTCTTCTGTAGTTGGTAGGCTCATAAATTTTGGCTTTCAATAAGAATTAAAAAAACAGGCCAGCTTCCAGCTGCGCCTCTTCCGACATCATGTCTTTTGACCAGGGGGGATCAAATACCAGATTAACCTTAACCTCTTTGACATTAGGCACTTTAGCAACCCGATATTTTACGTCACTGATTAATACTGGCCCCATACCACAGCCCGGTGCTGTCAGGGTCATATCAATATCAACTTTGCCGCTTTCCTGCTGAATATCCACCTTATAGATTAATCCGAGAGATACCAGGCTAATGGGAATTTCCGGATCAAAGATGGTGTCTAGTGCCTGATTAACCTGGGATTCGCGAATTTCGTCGTGATCTACAGAATCAAAGGTTAATTCTTCGGGTTTCATGCCAATGGCATCGCCATCTGTACCATCAATACGCAACATGTTGCCCATCCAGGTAACAGTGTAATTACCGCCCAGAGCCTGGTTGATAGTAACAAATTGATTAGCGGGGATAGTGGTTTGTTCACCTGAGGGCACGCGCCTTGCCGGGCACTCCCGTTGAGTGACCACCATTTTCTTTTGCATTTGGGAATTAACCTACGTTAAAGCTTTCGCCGCAGCCACACTCACTGACGACATTTGGGTTATTAAAGCGAATTTCACCGTTGATACCCACTTTGACGTAATCGATTTCAGTGTCCTGTACGAGTGGAGCCGCATCTGCCGCAATTATCAGTAATAATCCGTTATCCAGGGTTATTTCCAGATCGCTATCTTTTTTCGCGTCAACGGCATCCAATACGTAAGCATAGCCGGAACAGCCGCTTACCTTGGTGCTGAGGCGAATCATCTTGTCCTGATTATTACCCAACATTTTTGCAAAGTGGGCTTTTGCCGAATCAGTTACGGTTACCAACGCAGCCGTTGGATCAAATGTATTTACCGTCATCTCAACTCTCTACATCAACATCATTTTGACTTTTTGCAATGCTTTAAACAGTGCTTCCACATCTTCTACCGTATTGTAGATGGAAAAAGATGCCCGTGCCGTTCCCGGAACGCCCAGTCGATTCATAAGTGGCTGAGCACAATGATCACCGGTTCTGATGGCAATACCTTGTTTATCTAATAAAAAGCCGATATCTGCCGGGTGTGTACCTTCGATAATAAAGCTAAGCACCCCAATTTTATCACGTGCATTACCCTTGATAATAAGACCATCAACACTGGCGGATAATTCCACGGCTTTTTGCATTAACAACTTTTCATGGGCTTTTACGGCTTCAAGATCAAGACTATTAAACCAGTCAATGGCCGCCCCCAATCCCACAGCACCGGCAATATTAGGGGTACCAGCTTCAAGTCGATTAGGTAGCTCTCCCCAGGTTGCGCTGTCATAGGTCACCACAGAAATCATTTCGCCACCGGTTTGCCAAACAGGCCAGTCCGACAGTATTTCTGCTTTGCCCCACAACACCCCAATACCGGTTGGCGCAAAAAATTTGTGACCGGAAAACGCGTAGAAATCGCATCCCATAGCCTGTACATCGACATCGCCATGGGCAATTCCCTGAGCTCCATCGATCATCACCAAGGCATTCACCGACTTCGCCATTGGGATTAATTCATGCAATGGATTAATAGTGCCAAGCGCATTACTGATATGCGGAATGGCCACCAACTTAGTATTACTATTCAGTAACTTCTGAAACGCAGCAATATCCAGCTCACCATCGTCAGAAATGGGCGCAACCTTAAGACTGGCACCAGAAATCTTACAAACCTGCTGCCAGGTCACGAGATTGGCGTGATGCTCCATTTCGGTAACAATCACCTCATCTCCGGCTTTTAATAGCTGTTTTGCACCGTTGGCGACGATATTGATGGCTTCGGTGGTTCCCGCCGTCCAGATCACTTCCTTTTTATCGTAGGCATTGATAAATGTAGCCACTTTTTCACGTGCAGCTTCATAGAGTCTGGTGGCTTCATCAGCCAAAGCGTGAGCACCGCGATGCACATTACTGTTACAGTGAGTATAGTAATGAGTCAAGGCATCAATCACTGCCTGAGGCTTTTGTGTGGTGGCAGCATTATCCAGATAAATCAGTGGATTACCGTCTATTTGACGCTGCAATATTGGAAATTGTTTTTTAATTTCCGCGGGATTAAAACTCATGCTTCAGACGGTTCCAGATTCATGTTGGCAAAACGCTCCTGCAGTTGTGGTCTTAACCACTCTGCCAGGGCAGCATTGGGCATTTCATCAACCAATGCATTGATGAAACCAAAATTCAACATCACCAACGCCTGAGATTTACTGACACCGCGACTGGTGAGATAGTAAAGTGCAGATTTATCTAATTCTGCAACAGTTGCACCATGGGCACAGCGCACATCATCTGCATATATTTCCAGCTCAGGCTTGGTATTAATTTGCGCATTGTCTGTTAACAGCAGGTTTTTATTATTCAGTTCAGCCAGGGTCTTTTGCGCATCACGGTGAATATGAATACGGCCGTTAAAGGTAGCGGTTGCTTTATCACCGACAATGCCACGTACCGTTTCATCTGTGGTGCAGTGACCAATTTCGTGTTCAATACAGGAATGCAAATCGAAAATTTCGCCAGAGTCCAGCAGGTAAACCGCATTGATTTTAGCATGAGCACCTTCACCGCGATGCATGACATCAACGTCAAGTCGGGACAACTCAGAACCAAATCCCACCAGAGTAGAATTGATCTGGGCGTTGCTTTTCAATTCAAAATGACTGCCGCCAATGCTGAGGGCTTTACCCGTTCGCAAACAAAAGCGATAGTGTTCAAGTTCCGCCTTTTCAGCCAAAAAGTACTCAGCAAAACCTGAAAAATAACTTTCCTGAGTGCCGCCCGCTTGTTCAATAACGGTAGCTTTCGCACCCTCACCTAAACGAACCAGTACCCGATGCTGTACATCGATGTCTTGGGTAATTTCATTGACTATGCGCATTGGCTGCTTAATGTCGGCACCTGCCGCCACGTCAATCACCAGACCAGAATCCGCCAGGGTGTCATTAATTAAACCAAACAGATGTTTTTTGGGTTTACAGGCTGAGAAAGCGTCAACGGCCCAGGCCTGAACATCAGCATCAGCTTTGCCCAGTTCAACAATACTCAGTCCCTCAGGCAGGGATTGTTTACCCCCCTGAAAATGGCCATCGATGAAATGTAGTTCAATCGCTTCCAGACCGGCGATTGCTGAAATATCAGCCTGACCTGCATTGGCAGCGCCATTAATAGTGCGTTTTTCTAAGGCGCGCACTGAAGTATATTTCCAGTCTTCAGTTTTACGACCCGGCCAGCTCTTTTCTTGCAATAACGCCAGTGCGCCCTGGCGTTTTGCCATTAGCCAGTCATTGACTGAATGACTTTTTTCAATCGCGTTGGCTAACCATGCACTCATGCCGTTTCCTCTTCGGCTTGACGGTCATATGTTTCCAACCAGGCGTAACCTTCGGCTTCTAATTCGTGAGCTAAAGAGGCATCGCCACTTTTAACTATCTTGCCGTCCGACAATACGTGTACAAAATCCGGCTTGATGTAATCCAGCAAACGCTGGTAATGGGTAACAACGATGAAACTACGCTGCTCATCACGCTGACTGTTCACCCCTTCAGCTACCACTTTTAACGCATCAATATCCAGACCAGAATCGGACTCATCCAGGATGCACAGCTTAGGTTGCAACAGCAGCATCTGCATGATTTCGTTACGCTTTTTCTCACCGCCAGAAAAGCCTTCATTAACGCCGCGTTTCAGGAAATCCAGAGGCAGATTCACCTGCTTACAGGCTGCTTTGGCAGCTTTTAAGAAGTCAGCAGAACTCAGCGCTTCTTCACCGCGTTCTTCGCGAATGGCATCAACCGCGGCTTTCATAAATTCCAGATTACTGACACCGGGGATTTCCACCGGATATTGGAAGGCCAGGAACAATCCAGCGCGAGCGCGCTCTTCAATTTCCAGCTCCAGCAAATCTTCACCGTTTAAAGCTGCTTCACCACCGGTTACTTCATAACCATCACGGCCGGTCAATACATAACCCAAAGTACTTTTACCGGCGCCGTTGGGGCCCATAATGGCATGCACTTCGCCGGGCTTTACCTCAAGACTCAAGCCCTTCAGGATTTCTTTATCTTCAACTTTTGCTTTTAAATTGCTGATCTTTAACATTAATTCTTTACCTTGCTTGCCTCGTCAGGATTAACCCACCGAACCTTCTAAACTGATTTCTAATAACTTACCGGCCTCTACTGCGAACTCCATAGGTAGCTCTTTAAAGACCTCTTTACAAAAGCCATTAACGATCATAGATACGGCTTTTTCGGCATCCAATCCACGTTGCTGACACAAAAACATTTGCTCATCACTAACCTTCGATGTGGTGGCTTCGTGTTCCACAATGGCGCTGGGGTTACTGCTTTCTACATAAGGGAAAGTGTGAGCGCCACATTGGTCTCCAATCAGCAAGGAATCACACTGAGTAAAGTTTCGGGCTTTTTTGGCACTCTTGTGCATTTGCACCAGACCGCGGTAACTGTTGTTACTCTGCGCTGCTGAAATGCCTTTTGAGATAATGGTGGATTTAGTGTTTTCACCGATGTGAATCATCTTAGTGCCCGTGTCGGCTTGTTGTTTGCCTCGAGTCAAGGCCACAGAATAAAATTCACCGATACTGTTGTCACCCTTCAATATACAACTCGGATATTTCCAGGTGATGGCAGAACCGGTTTCTACCTGTGTCCAGGAGATTTTGGCGTTAGTGTGGCAAATACCGCGTTTAGTTACGAAGTTATAGATACCGCCCTTGCCTTCTGCATCGCCTGGGTACCAGTTCTGTACTGTGGAATATTTGATTTCAGCGTCATCTAATGCAACCAACTCAACGACAGCAGCATGCAACTGATTCTCATCGCGTTGTGGTGCTGTACAGCCTTCCAGATAACTGACATAACTGCCTTCATCAGCAACAATCAGTGTGCGCTCAAATTGTCCTGTATTTTGCTCGTTAATTCTGAAATAAGTGGATAGCTCCATCGGGCAGCGTGTGCCTTTGGGAATATAAACAAAAGAGCCATCGGTAAAAACGGCGCAATTTAGCGCGGCAAAATAGTTGTCGTGTTGTGGTACAACGCGGCCCAGATATTTCTTCACCAGTTCAGGGTATTTGTGCACCGCTTCTGAAATGGGGCAAAAGATAACACCGGCTTCTTCCAACTTTTCACGATAAGTAGTAACGACCGACACTGAATCGAATACGGCATCAACCGCGACGCCTGCTAACATTTCCTGCTCGTGTAGTGGAATACCCAGTTTTTCGTAGGTAGCCAACAGCTCTGGATCAACTTCGTCCAGTGACTTGGGCTTATCCGCCATACTCTTAGGCGCAGAATAATAGGAAATATTCTGGTAATCGATTTTTGGGTAATGTAAATGCGCCCACTCAGGCTCTTCCATTTTCTGCCAGATTCTAAAGGCCTTAAGGCGCCAATCTAACATCCACTCAGGTTCACCTTTAATTGCTGAAATACGACGAATAACGTCTTCATCCAGTCCAGGGGCAAATGTTTCCGACTCAATCGCCGAAACGAAACCCGCTTCATACTCTTTTCTTAACGCGTCTTCTATTTGTTCAGACATACCATCATCTTTAATTTTGCTGACCAAAATACCTTCTTCGAACGCACTCCGAAGAATAACAAGGCATCTGTCCTATTAATGGCGGCAATGGTAAATTACCTGAGTAATTTACTCAAGTATTTCACCCCAATCATCAGCAACAGATTAGCGATTTAACGCAACCTTTTGTTTATTCCTTATATCGCTTATGTATTTCGCACCAATCTGTAGCAAAAAATTGCACCATTAGCTTAGGGTTCTTTGATAATGCTCACCATTTTGGTGCATCGAAGATTTCTCGACAATGTGTATTTTCCACTATCATTATCCCCTAGCCCCTAAGTTTTATAGGTTCAAAGTTAAATAACAGATCATCCATGCGATGGCATGGATGTTGAAACCATTCGCAATGCAACAACCTATTTAAATCAGGAGTATTTGCTATCAAAGCCACATTTTTGAATGACTTTTTAGCAACTCATCAATTGCCAAACGCTTTTGCCGAGACGGTGTCCCGGTACTTTTTGCCCCTGGCAGAAAAAATTGCAGAAGCTCAGACGCTACACAATGGCACTTTTTATTTAGCCATAAACGGTTGCCAGGGCTCTGGGAAATCCACTCTGAGTGCATTTTTAGGGGAATGGTTTACGGCTAATGGAATGAAAGTCGCGGTGCTTTCCCTCGATGACTTTTATCACGACCGCAAAACCAGACGTGAATTGGCAGAACGTATTTCACCACTGCTGGCAACCCGTGGCGTCCCAGGTACACACGATAACGAATTAATGGCAAAAACACTGACTGCTTTAAAAGCGCCAGGTAGTGTGCCTGTACCTAGATTTAATAAAGCAACAGATAACCCCTATCCCAGCAGTGACTGGCCAAAAATAAATGGCCCGGTGGATCTGGTTATCATGGAAGGTTGGTGTTGGGGTGTCAGCCCACAATCTCAGTTGCAACTGCGCTACCCGGTCAACGCGCTGGAAGCAGAACAAGATGCCAACCGAATTTGGCGCAACTGGGTAAATCAGCAAATAACCGAACATTATCAACCACTCTATTCCCTGATGGATTTTTGGGTGATGTTAAAGGCGCCGGGTTTTGACAACGTCTTCCAATGGCGACTGGAGCAGGAACAAAAATTATCCGCTACGATTAAGGGCACAAATAACAATCGTCTGATGAATGAAGCTGAGGTTTTGCAGTTTATTCAATTCTATCAGCGCCTCACCGAAGAGTGTTTGAGATCATTACCGCAAAGCTGTGACGTGGTATTGGAACTGGATAATCTGCGCAACATTCAAGGCACGATTGGTTTATAACATTTTAGTTTGGAGTACAGTGCATGTCCGTAGCTACCTATCTCATTTTTACTGATCTCGATGGCACCTTGCTGGATCATGACAACTATAGCTTCGCGGCAGCGTCTGACACGCTCAACAAGTTGAAAGCGGCTGGTCACTTTGTGATCCCCAACAGCAGTAAAACCTTTGCTGAAATCAAAGCCTTTACAGAAGCTGCGGCATTGCAGACCCCTTTTATTTTTGAAAATGGGGCTGCGGTTGCAATCCCCAAAGACTTTTTCCCCTGGCAACCACCTGAGACCATTGAAAAAGATGACATGTGGATAAAGTCATTTACTCATGAAAGACAGCATTGGTTGACATTAATTCAACAACACGGACAGCACTTTTACGGTATGTTTAAAGGCTTCTCGCAGATGAGTGTGTCTGAGGTTGTGGCGCTGACAGGACTAACACCAGAAGCTGCACAAATGGCCATGCAGCGTCAATACGGCGAGCCGCTTCATTGGTCAGGTGATGAATACGCCAAACGAGAGTTTTTACATAGCATGCAGGCCGCAGGCGCCACAGTATTAACCGGTGGCCGCTTTACCCATATTTGTGGCGACACAGATAAGGGCAAAGCTCAGCAATGGCTGACTCAAATGTTCTCGCAAGAATGTGAAGAACAACAATTCACCAGCATCGCTTTGGGCGACAGCCAAAATGATAGCGCCATGCTGGAAGCTGCTGATATTGCTGTGCAGATAAAATCGGCACACCACCCTTTTCCAATAATAAAAAAATCAAAACATCTTTACAAAAGTACCCTCTGTGGGCCAGATGGCTGGTCCGAATGCCTCGAAAAAATCGTCTTCAATCAGGAGTAAATACCCATGGCAGACTTTTACCAAAATGGTGTCATTACGACGCTACACAATCTGGCCGACCGCAGTGCAGAGGATCTCGAAGCTGAACTAAAAACTTTTAGCCAGGCTCGTCCTATGGGCTTGTTGTTACCTTCTTTGTTTTCCGAACTCGAAGGCGAGGCACTACCCAATATTATCGAAGATATCAGCAAGGTAGACTATTTATCACAAGTGGTTATTGGCCTGGACAGAGCTGACGAAGCGCAATATCGCCACGCCCTGGATTTCTTCAAAAAACTACCTCAACACCACAGAGTTTTGTGGAACGATGGCCCTCGTCTGAAAGCGATTGATGCCAAATTACAAGCCCTGGAATTAGCCCCCACTGAATTGGGCAAGGGACGTAATGTCTGGTATTGCATGGGTTACATTCTGGCTACCAAAAAAGCCGAATCTATCGGTTTACACGATTGTGACATCCTCACTTATGACAGAGGATTACTAGCACGTCTGCTTTATCCCGTGGCCAACCCCAGATTTAATTACGAATTCAGTAAAGGCTATTACGCTCGTGTCGCTGACGGCAAGATTAACGGTCGGGTTTCGCGCTTGTTGGTTACCCCTTTGATCCGAGCGCTACAGCGTGTTTGTGGTCACAATGAATATCTGGAATATATGGACAGTTTTCGTTATCCATTAGCCGGTGAATTCTCATTCCGTCGCGATGTCTTAAATGATTTACGCATTCCCAGTGATTGGGGATTGGAGATTGGCACCCTGTCGGAAATGCATCGCAATTATTCCCATAACCGGATTTGCCAGGTGGATATTGCTAAAACTTACGATCATAAACATCAGGATTTGTCGCTGGATAATCAACAAGCGGGACTGTCTAAAATGTCTATTGATATCGCCAAAGCACTATTCAGAAAACTGGCCACTCAGGGTGAAAAATTTGATGCCGGCACCTTCCGTTCGCTGAAAGCCACCTATTATCGAATTGCCCTTGATTTTGTGGAAACTTTCAACAACGATGCCATTATGAATGGCCTAAAATTTGATATTCACACTGAAGAAAATGCTGTGGAGATGTTTGCGCAAAACATCATGACGGCAGGTCAGCATTTTCTGGAAAATCCCATGGAAACGCCCTTTATTCCCACCTGGAACCGTGTCGTTAGCGCAGTACCAGATATTCTCGAAGAGATAAAGGAAGCGGTAGAGTTAGACTTCAACGAATATAGTTAAAGGATCCTGTTATGTCAGAGCTGTTAGACAACTTAAAACACAAACTACAGCAACAACTGGAAGTCATCTACGATGGCATAACGCTGAATCGCTCGTACCAAACACTGAGTGATGAACTGATCGCACTGATGCGCCTGGATAAAGACATCAAACAGCCAGGGGTTTTTCAGAACAACTGGGATCAGCAGGATGTCGTGCTCATCACCTATGGTGACAGTATCGTCCGGGATGATGAGCACCCGTTAAAAACCTTGCGTCAGTTTATGGACAAGTATTTTGCAGACAGCATCAACAGCGTCCATATATTGCCCTTTTTCCCCTATAGCTCTGATGATGGATTTGCTGTCATTGATTACTCCAGTGTCAACGAGGCTCTAGGCGACTGGCAAGATATTGAAGCGATTGCCAAAGACCGACGCCTGATGGCGGATTTAGTCATCAATCACTGCTCAAGCCGCAGCGCCTGGTTTCAAAACTTTATCCGTGGTGAAGGACCGGGTTCTGATTACTTTTTTACGGCTTCACCTGATGATGATCTTTCGCAGGTGGTGCGGCCGAGAACGTCCCCCTTGTTGCGGGAAACAGAAACGGCGAAAGGATTACAACATGTCTGGTGCACCTTTAGTCATGACCAGGTGGATTTTGATTTTCGCAACCCGGACGTATTGTTAGCCTTTGTTTCGATTATTCGCCAGTACCTGGATTCAGGCGTGCGTATTTTTCGCATGGATGCAGTGGCATTTTTATGGAAAATTGCCGGTACCCCCAGCATTAACCTGATGCAAACTCATGAAGTGATCCGATTATTGCGAACCCTGATTGAACACAGCCAACCTGATGCCGTAATAATCACCGAAACCAATATCCCCAACACCCAAAATCTCACTTACTTTGGCAACGCCAATGAAGCTCATGCGATCTACAATTTTAGCTTGCCACCTCTGCTGGTAAATACCCTGATAACCGGCAACTGCTTGTACCTGAAACGCTGGTTGATGAGTATGCCTCCTGCACAAAATGGCACCACTTATTTCAATTTTATCGCCTCTCACGACGGCATTGGTTTAAGACCCGCCGAAGGATTGCTGTCAGAAGATGAACTGACGACATTGATCAACACTATGAAACAGTTCGGTGGCCGAATTTCCTGGCGCACCTCTGAAAATGGTGAGCAAAAAGCTTACGAAATGAATATCGCCTTGTTTGATGCATTGCAAGGCACCACCGCTGGACCGGATAAATGGGGCCTGGAACGTTTTATATGCGCTCATGCCATCATGCTTGGCCTGGAGGGTATTCCAGGGATTTATATTCACAGTATGCTGGGCACAAACAATGATTACGAAAAGTTAAAGAATACCCATCACAACCGGGCCATCAACCGCAAGCGTTGGAATTACGACATGTTAAAGATGGAATTGGGCTCGAAGTTCAATCATCACCACAAAGTCTTACAACGCATGAAGGCCCTGATAGATATCAGAACCCGACAAAAAGCGTTTCATCCCAACGCAATACAATTTACTTTGCACTTGGGGTTACAGTTGTTTGGATTTTGGCGTCAGAGTATGGATAGGAGGCAAAGCATTTTTTGCATCAGTAACATTACCGAGCAACCACAAGTACTGCGCTTGAGTGAATTAAACCTGACTGTTACGGATAACTGGCGAGATTTAATCACTGACACCGAAATTACCGACATCACAGAAGAAGTGAGTCTACAGCCTTATCAAACGGTGTGGTTGTCGAACATTTAAAGTAATTTCCTCAAGAGGCGGCTTTATAAGCCGCCTCTTGATTTAGACACATATTTTAAAACTTAGCGTCCAGCCAAACCCAGGCTTTATCTGTGTCGACGCCTAAATCGTCGGCAGAATAAGTGGAGTACTTCAATCCAACTGTATAATTTTTGCTAAAGTCATAAGTATATTGTAATTCCAGCTCGCTGCCGTAATCCGATAAACCAGGCGCATCTTCATCGGCTGAAAAATCATACCAGGCTAGATGGTATTTACCCTCCAGCAATTTACCTTGCAACTTGAAATAAAGACTCTGCAAACCATTGGCAGGAGTTGCCAAAAATTGGTCGGTCCAACCGTTAAATTTGTGTAATGTTGCCAATGGTGTCGAAAAGCCATAAATGCCATCATCGGACCCCATGTTTTCCAGACCCAGGGTGAATTTGTGTTTGCGAATTCCCAATCCAGCCTCAAGTAACCAGTAGTTCGCATCAGCCTCACTACCAAGTACCTGATTTTCCTGAGTGGCAAACTCCAGTTGATAGAACAACTTCATCGAATCCAGTTTTTTATCACCGTCGAGTCGAATGCCGTAAGTGTCCAGGCTATTGTCCGTATTATTATCAATCTCCAGCAAATAGGCATAACCGGTAAAGGTTCCGATATCGCTCTTGTAGCTGATGTTTATCAGGTGATCTTCTGAGTCCACATCCAACTCGTCGGCAAAAATGCGATTGCGCTGGTTGATAAAATAATATCTTGTTGTGAACTCTTTGTTGTAGCGATGAACCACACTCAACGCATCAAAGGTTTGCCGATCCTGACGCCAACCTACATGACCAACATGACGTTGATTATCCAAAGCGATAACCTGTCTGCCTGCCCGCACTGTGGTTTTTACATTCGAATATTGAACATAAGCCTGATCCAACTCTGTAGAGTCGGGATCTGCAATTACAGAATAAACACCGGGATTAAAACCGGTAGGCGGCACACTGTAATCATCGATTCCCAGTACAGAGCGCACATCCTCCGCTTCCACAACAAAGGAAAAGCCATTATTGGCCGCAGATTCATACGTTAAACGGGTACGCAATGTTAGCGCGTCAGCGTCCTGTAATGCGTTATCCTGATCCACCGTTTCATAGCGTAGACGAAAATCCAGTGTGGTATGCCCTTGCTCTATCGCCTCAGCCAGATTGTCGGCCGCCTGCACCTGTGCGGCGCTGAAAGCTAAGGCAATGGCTGACAGGGAAAACCCTAATCTTTTAGTTGTTGTGCCCATACAGTGTGTCCAAAAATGTGTGTGTTTTAGTGTAATTCTGTACGATAAGGTGACACCTGAAATTATTGCCCCCTTAACTCAGTAAGTATTTTACCCGAAAATTCACTTATTTCTGTAAATTATTGTTTTATCCTGAAAATAAGCAACTCCTCATTTCACATTGTTTTGCTTAATCACAGCTTCGTGTTATTGCACCTACACAGGAAGGCAGGTATAAAGAGCGGCTCAGTTTGGTAGAACTGTCTTCCTGAGTTTAACTTTCAAATATAGGGCGCACTTATCATGTCTGGCTGTAATTCTCCCGGTCTCTTACCCATTGAACAGGCTTTAAACAAGCAATTGGAAATTATTTCCCCGATAAAAGAAACTGAATCCGTTGCCTTGACCCAAGCATTGGGCCGCATTATTGCTAAAGATGTAATTTCCCCAGTAAACGTTCCGCCCTACGACAATTCAGCAATGGATGGCTACGCCGTAAAGAACCTCGAGTATCACTGTGTTTTTAAAATCGTAGGCGAAGTCATGGCTGGCCAGCGCTATGAAAAAACCTTAGAACAAGGTGAAGCTGTGCGAATCATGACTGGAGCCCCTATTCCGGAAGGCACTGGTGCGGTTATCATGCAGGAGGACACCCATGTTGAAGGTAAAGGATTAAGTTTAAAAAATCCCATCAGGATTGGAGAAAATATTCGAAAAGCTGGAGAAGACATAAAAATAAACAGCGTGATGTTATCGAAAGGTACACGTCTGGCTCCGCAACATCTCTCCTTGTTGGCATCAGTGGGTATGGCACGGGTAGAAGTATTTCGAAAAATTAAGGTAGCGGTAATGGCTACCGGTGATGAATTGGTTGAACCAGGCCAGCAATTAAATCCAGGAAAAATCTACGAGAGTAACCGGGTGGGCTTGATTGCTATTTTACGTAAATTGGGTGCTGAAGTGACAGACTTAGGTATCATTCCAGACCAGTTAGATAGCACTCGCGATGCCTTTAAACGGGCGGCACAACAAAATGACTGGGTAATAAGTTCAGGCGGAGTTTCCGTAGGAGATGCTGACTTTGTTAAGCCCGTTATGGAAGAACTGGGCGTGATTGCTTTTTGGAAAATCGCCATTAAACCCGGTAAACCTTATGCATTCGGCGCAATTGAGAATACCCTGTTTTCAGGATTACCCGGAAACCCGGTATCATCCTTTGTTACCTTGTTGCAACTAGTCATTCCAGCACTGAAAAAACTCTCTGGCGAAGTCGCAAGCAAACCCGTTGAAATTACCGGATTGCTGGATAAAGACTTCAAGCGCAGAGCAGGTAGAACTGAATTTCTGCGGGCCCGTATGTGGCTGGACGGGGACAACAATGTGCGGGTAATGCCAGGTGAGAAACAAGGCTCGGGAATCATGAATTCATTTACCAACGCCAACTGTTTTGTGGTGATTGACGCCGATTGCAGTGAATTAAGTAAAAACAGTAAAGTCACCATACTGCCCTTTGACCCTTTATTAAATTGATACAGAGAACAATTTGAAATATCGTTCATTCAGAACCGAATCACGTTCACTTTTAAAATTAGCCGGACCATTGCTGGTGGCGCAACTGACTCAGATGCTGATGGGTGTATCAGATACCCTCATGGCGGGCCGTTTATCGTCCACCGATATGGCGGCGGTTGCAGTTGCCTCCAGTTTATTTTTCCCGGTGATGATCCTGGTACAAGGGATCATTATGGCGTTGCCTCCAATTATTTCCCGACTACATGGTGCCAAAGATCACTCTCCTATCCCTGAAGTGGGGCACCAGGCGCTGTATATCGGACTTGGATTGAGCCTGTTGGTATTTATCGCTAGTTTTTTTACTTATCAATTCTTTACGCCCTTTAATATGGCTGCTGATCTGCACCGGATTTCAGCAGATTATCTGCAATATGTGTTTGTCGCTTTCCCGGCGTTTTGCGTTTATATGGTGTTGCGCCAATACAGCGAAGGCTTATCTCATACCAAGCCCAGCATGATCATTATGATTGTGGGATTAATTGTGAACATTCCGGCCAACTATGTGTTTATCTACGGCAAATTTGGTGTTCCTGCGTTTGGCGGTGCTGGCTGTGGTATCGCCACAGGTCTGGTGTTTGTGGCGATGATGACCTGCAATTGGTTGTATGTGAAGTTCTCCAAGGATCTGGCCTTTGCCCCCTTTTTCAGTCATTCCAGTAAACCCGATATCGCAAAAATTATTACCCACTTAAAAATAGGATTACCTATTGGCTTAGCCTTATTGTTTGAAGTGACTTTGTTTTCGGTTATAGCGTTATTGTTGTCTCCGTTAGGCGCAAAAATTGTTGCGTCCCATCAAATAGCGTTAAATGTCTCAGGAGTACTGTTCATGGTGCCCCTGAGTATCGGCCTTGCGGTTACTATCCGCATTGGCTATCTGTTAGGTGAAGACAGAGAAAGCGCCGCAAGAGACGCCAGTTATACCGCAGTAACCTTAGGCTTGGCGTTTGCTGCCATCAACGCACTGATATCAGTACTACTGCGTTATGAATTATCTGGCCTTTACAGTACAGAAGCAGACGTCATTAACATGGCGGCAGACTTGTTATTCCTGGCCGCAGTGTTCCAGTTTTCAGACGCAATACAGGTAATCGGTGGCTGTATTTTACGTGGCTACAAAGACACTAAAGCCATGCTGATCATCACCATATGCTCGTATTGGGGAGTTGGATTAACCATGGGTTACACGCTGGCATTGACCGATATTATCGTACCTGCGATGGCAGCCACAGGCTTCTGGGTGGGTATCATAATGGGGCTTACCGTTGCAGCAATTTTGCTCAGTCTGCGCATTCGCTATATTCAGAAAGCGCCGTTATCACCGGCGATTCAGGCAAGTTAGATTGCGCATTAAAAAGCGGTTTTTCTCTGAAAGTAAGCTTATAAATAGGGACACGAAATTGTGTCCCTTCTTGCTATATAAGCCATCACACCTGCATGTGATTTTTCACAGGTAAATCGCGAATTCGCTTACCGCTGGCGTGATAGATAGCATTGGCTATGGCCGCTGCCACGGGTGGCGTGCCAGGTTCACCGACACCACCAGGAGGTGCATCTGATTCAATAATGTGGGTGTGGATTTCCGGGCATTGGTTCATTTTAAGCACTTGGTAATCGTGGTAATTAGACTGCTCAACCTTACCCTCTTTAAAGCTAATCTCGCCTAACAAAGCAATAGACAAACCAAAAATCATTGAGCCTTCTTGTTGAGATTTAACCCGATCCGGGTTAACCACAGTGCCAGCATCAATCGCGGAATGCATTTCCAGCACAGTAACCTTATTATTCTCCACTTTAACTTTGGCCGCCACCGCGACATAACTGACAAAGCTGCGATGTACACTGATACCCCAGGCTTCATTCTCGGCCGCAGGCTTATCTGCGCCTGATTGTTTAATCACCTCTTGCAGACAGTGCTTCAGACGTTTGGTATCAAGAGGAAAACGTTCCAGAGATTCCCCATAATTGCCGAATTCAAAGCCTTGTTCATTGGGATCGATGTTGGCATCCTCACCAATCAGTTCTAACCACATCTGATGGGTGCTTTTGTTAGCTGCAACTGCCACTTCATCCACAAATGAGCCCAACGCAAAGGCATGCTGAATATTGCACACTGAGCGCACCCAACCTATACGGGCATGAGCCGTCGCCTCATGCGACTCACAGGACAAATTGGCCAGTTGAAAAGGTACATCGCCAAAGCCCAGTGACAACTCCCAGAATTGCGGCTCTTTGGTGTTACCGCTGAACGTCCAACCAATACTAGGAAAAGCGCTGCGCTGGATCCAGCTACTCACCTGCCCTTTATCATTCAGACCCGCCTGATAGTGTTGCGCACTGATAGCATGGTAATAGCCATGCTGAATATCATCTTCCCGACTCCATACCACCTTTACTGGTTTGCCACTCTGTTTCGCTAATATAGCGGCTTCCACAGAAAAATCCGGTTTGGATTTACGACCAAATCCACCACCAAGAAGAGTCACGTTTACCTTCACCTGAGCTGGCTCCAGCCCCAACACCTGAGCAACCGTATTTTGCGTAGATTGTGGTGTTTGGGTGCACGCCCAAATTTCCACCATCCCCTCCTTAAACACCGCCGTAGCAGCTGGCGGCTCCATGGTGGCATGGGCCAGATATGGCACTGAATAAGAAGCTGCAACAGATGTTTTGGCTTTGTCCATTTCTGCATAGGCATCACCAACACTGCGCTGAACCTTGCCTTTAGTTTTCACACTTTCCTGCAACGCGGCCAGATAGCTCGCAGAATCATGGGTTTGGTTGTCATGCTCAGACCATTGAATCTTGAGTTTTTTCGCCGCCTGCTGAGCTGCCCAGGTATTATTGGCTAATACGGCAACTCCAGGCAGGGAATTAAAACCCACCGGAAAACTGCGCTCGGGCATAGCCACTACGTCAACGACTCCCGGCGTCTTCAAAGCTTTTTCTTTATCGAAAGATGCCACATTCGCGCCAACTACCGGAGCGCGAACAATACTGGCGTACAACATGCCTTCCATCTGCACATCCTGACCAAATACAGTGTTACCGGTCTGGATATCCTGCATATCGACAATGGTCAGCCCCTTACCAATATAGTTAAAATCTTTTTTGTCTTTAAAGGTCAAACT
The DNA here is from genome assembly GCF_056158425.1 of Planctobacterium sp. AWH2_060. Lineage (NCBI taxonomy): Bacteria > Pseudomonadati > Pseudomonadota > Gammaproteobacteria > Alteromonadales > Alteromonadaceae > Planctobacterium > Planctobacterium sp. AWH2_060. The sequence continues at coordinate 1,099,057 of NZ_JBSWTG010000001.1, forward strand.
CGCCACATCAGGAGGAGTTATTTTGCTGGCCGCAGAGGCCAACTCACCATAGCCCAGACTTTTGCCGGACTGATGTGTAACCTTGTGGTCTGCAGCTTTTACTTCACTGACTGGTACACCCCACCTTTCGGCAGCAGCTTGCTCAAGCATAGTACGGGCAGAAGCGCCCATTTCTCGCATGGTCTGATAAAAATGTCGAATAGAGCGTGAACCATCGGTGTTTTGACTGCCATAACGGGCATCAGCCAAGCCTTGTACGACTTTCACTTTTTGCCAGTCAGCATTTAATTCATCCGCTAACACTTGTGGCAATGAGGTTCTGATCCCCTGTCCCATTTCAGAACGATGGCAGACAATATGTACTTCACCATTTTCCTCGATACTGACAAACAGGTTCATTTCACCTTCCCCGGCTTCATCAGCGAAAACCGGTGAAAAAGAAGGCAGCGTCACTCCCAGTACCAGTCCGGTACCTGTGATACCCAGAGTTTTTAAAAATCCGCGGCGACTGACGTTGTGTAATACCGAATCATGGCGTTGTTGTAGCTGTTCAATAAACATTATTTAACCTCCACAAATTTAGCTGCAGTTTTAATTGCGGCTTTAATACGAGTATAAGTGCCACAACGACAAATATTACCCTGCATATAATTATCAATATCAGCGTCACTGGGGTTTTTATTAGAGGCCAACAAGGCGGCTGCTGACATCATCTGGCCAGACTGACAATAGCCACATTGCGGCACATTGTGTTCCGACCAGGCCTGTTGAACCGGGTGACTGGCATCTTCACTCAAACCTTCAATAGTAGTAACCGACTTTCCGGCTACAACGGAGACGGGCGTCGCACAGGAGCGGATGGGTTGCCCATCCATATGCACGGTACAGGCACCACAGACACCTAAACCACAGCCATATTTCGTTCCTGTCATATTCAGCAAGTCGCGGATCACCCAGAGCAGTGGCATTTCTGCTTCGGCGTCGACCTTGGTGGGCTTTCCGTTGAGGGTAAATGTAATCATAGATTAACCTTTTGTTGTTTTTGCCAGTGGCTCAAATCTTCCTGAGTGTCAATATCCATTGCGCCGCTTTGCAGCGCGACAGCAATCACTTTGTCTTGGTATTCTGGACTGTTCAGATACTTTCCCGCGCCTTTATCTCCTTGCAGGTTGCGCAATAAAGCATAGTCGTCAGCGGGAAAAATTGCAGGTACGGCATTTCTCTCCAGATAATTGCCACAAATAATTGCTTCCCGGTTGCTACGGCTGTATGCAATAAGTTGTTCAATTTGTTGCAACGAAATATCAGGCTGGTCAGCCAACATTATCAACATGTGGGAACAATTAGGCAGGGTTTCGAGGCCAGCTTTGATGCTTGCTGAGATACCAATTTGCCAATCTGAAACTGTCTTAATACTGACATTTGATGGAACTTTGATGGCGGTTTCAATATCGGTTTGATTGGCTCCCAATGCCACTACCCGATAATCACACTCCACCTCTGCAATCAAATCCAGCGCACTCTGCAACATGGTTTTATGCTGCAACAACGCCAACTGCTTGATGCCAGCAAATCGCCGGCTTTGTCCGGCTGCTAACAATAATACCCCAAGAGAATAACCAGCCATTGCCCTAACCTGCTAATCTGGAGGCGGGCAATGTTTGGGTTAGCGTCTGTCCGCTGGCGCCGTGCAATACCGCATGGATTTCGCTTAACATACTCAATGCAATGGATTCTGGCAGCTCTCCACCGATGTCGAAGCCAATCGGATTATGTAATGGTTTAGACAGTTGCGAGTCTGAGGTGTTTACTTCTTTAAATACCCGTTCGGTACGATGGCGAGGGCCTAACATGCCGACATATCTGGCAGAGCTGGATTGACTCAACAACAGTGATTTGGCATCCATAGTGACATTGTGATTCATCAGCACGATCGCCGAAAATTGCTGCAGCACCGGGTGATTGTGTAAATCATCCAGCTTATCCCGGATAATGCTATCGACGGATTCGAAAAAGGATTGTTTTGCATACCCCAGCCGCTCGTCAAACAAGGTCACATGCCAGCCCAATTGTTTTGCGATATTGGCCAGTGGAATAGCATCAATACCACCGCCAAAAATCCCCAGGCGGATAACAGGATTCTGTTCGCTTGCGAACCAGTTATCGTCATCTAAGGTATTAAGGCGATTCATTGACCAATCCGCTTCGTGCGGGATCTGTGTTAAGCAACGGTTTTGGGGCGCTTTTTCTTCTGCCTGTAACAAATAAAAACAGCGTTGGTTATTTTCCAGTTGTGTTTTTAATGTTCTCAATTCCAGATAATCATTTTGTTCGGTTACGGGTTGCAATAAGATGCGCACCATACCGCCACAGCCAATCCCTAACTTCCATGCAATATCGTCTTCATCTCGCATGTCGTATTGGATGATATGGCTTTTGCCACTATCCCAACACTTCCTGGCCTGCCGCATAATATCCGCTTCCAGGCAGCCCCCACTTAACAAACCATGATACTGTCCCAGACTGTTGATGAACATAAAAGCGCCAGGCTTGCGATAACTGGAACCATCCGTCTCGATGATGGTGGCCAGTACCCATTCCAAATCATCTTTTTGTGGAAACCAGATTTTGAGAAGAGAGGTAAGGTGATTATTTTTGACAGCACTCATGCGATGCAATTATTCCCTTTTTCGGTTAGTCCTGTGTTGTAACAAAAATTCCGTACAATGGAAATGACCTGTGACAGCTACGTCCATTTTAAAAAGACGAAGTAATGAATAAATGAGATTAATGGCGGGACGCTCTGCTTCCCGCCAATTTTGATTATTGGGATTCAACCAGCATTTTCAGGTTTTTAAGCCCGGCTTCAAAGTCTGGCCCTACCATACCATCCATCATAGCGGCAAAATAATGATTGATGGGATTACTGCCAACATCCCCATAATCGGCCCAGACTACCGTAGTTACGCCGTTTTCTTCCGTTAATGTCAGCTCACCGGTGCTGCCCATATCAAAATCGGGAAAGTATAGGTTGTATACCACTTTTTTTTGAGGGGATAATTCAGTAATGGTCATTTCTCCCGAACCTTCTGTTTCACTCAACCAACTGGATTTTTGCCCCACAAAACCATCAGGACCGGTATAGGTCACCTGCATTTCCGGATCCCGTTCAAACCACACGCCCCATTTTTTCCACTCTTTAAGATCAACCACATGAGGAAAAACTTTTTCAGCGGGTGCGTCAATTTTAATCTGACGCTGCACATGAAACTCTGAAGGCAGTAAAAAACCCACCACCAGAAACAACACCACAACCCCCGTCAATCCCAATATTGCATATTTTAACGCTTTCATTTTTTGTTTCCTTTTCAAACTTTTTTAACATCAGCATCGACAAGACCATTGGCGATGTAACGAATTCTTACAATAGATACAGCCAATAATAGCGGAATATCCAATCCTCGGTAGGTTTGAATTCAAAACAGGTTTACAATTTATTTACTTACATGAAGACACAAAATACTTTTTGTGCAGTTTTAACCAATATCGCTAATAGTTGGTGATATTGGCTAACATGTAGGAATAGTTAGTCGAAGGATTGTTAACCAATGATGATAACCTTATGTTTTTTATGACATTTTTTACATGGCATGGTGAATGCTATCGATTGGCAAGTTTCGCAAATTGTTCAATTTTTTTTCAGGGGAAGACAAATGACACACAATAACAACTTAAAAACCCTTTTACTTGCCAGTAGCATCGCCGTAAGCAGCGCCTTTTTATCCGGATGTGGTGAAGCCGAAGCCACAAATAATGCCGAAGAAGCCGAAGAAATTATTTCCATCCCAGTGGAAGTGTCAGATTTAACCATTGGTAGCATCTCATCCAATTACGAAACCACAGCCGTGCTTGAAGCTAAAGAAGAAGCTTTTGTTGTGGCTCGTGCCTCAGGGATTATAGAACACATTTATGTTGAAGAAGGCGACTATGTGGAAAAAGGTCAGCCTTTAGCGAAACTTGAGCAAGAGCGATATATTCTGAACCTGAATCGCGCCAAAGCCGATTTACGCGGTGTCCAAAAAGAATTAGACAAGATTGATAAGGTCTACAACAAAAAGCTGGTCAGTGATGATACCTACGACAAGCTAACCGCTCAGTTTGAGTCAGCGAAAGCAACCTTAGAATTGGCGGAGTTAGATTTAGCAGAAACGACAATTCGAGCTCCGATTTCCGGGTACATAGCCGAGCGAAATGCCAAAGTGGGTAACCTGACAGAGTCATTCCAGCGTGAGCGTATGTTCCAGATTGTGCAGCAGCGCCAGCTATACGGCATTGTGCACTTGCCCGAAAAAGAACTTGCCCGTGTTCACAAAGATCAAAAAGCGTCTTTATCCATCACGGCATTGGGTGACCAGAACATTGATGCCTATGTAGAGCGTATTTCGCCAGTTATTGATGCCGAAACCGGCACATTCAAAGTCACTTTGCGAGTTCCTAACGAAGATAACCACCTGAAAGCCGGTATGTTCTCAAAAGTTAAACTTAACTATGACACCCATCAAAACGCAACCTTACTGCCTCGCAAAGCCCTATTGCACATTGACGATCAAATTAATGTCTTTGTAGTTAAAGACGGTATTGCTTCCAAAACTGCAGTAAAAATTGGCTATCAGGAAGGTCAATTTGTAGAAATTACCGAAGGTTTGGATGGTTCTGAAAAAGTGGTTATTACCGGACATCACAACCTGAAAGATCAGGCCAATGTAGAAATCGTTAACGGTTAAGCAAGCCACACAATTCGGAGAATAAAATGAGTATCATTGATGTGGCGGTTAAGCGCCCGGTTACCGTGTGGATGTTTACTTTTGCCATTTTATTGTTTGGCATGGTGTCCTTATCCCGATTATCTATCAACCTATTGCCTGAGTTGTCGTACCCGACACTGACCATCAGAACGGACTACGAAGGTGCCGCTCCAGGTGAATTAGAACAGCTGGTTTCAAAACCAATAGAAGAAGCCATTGGTGTGGTTAAAGGCGTTCGCTCGGTTAAATCCACTTCCAAGGCCGGACAATCAGACGTATTGCTGGAATTCGAATGGGGCACAGACATGGATTTGGCCTCCCTGGATGTCAGAGAAAAACTGGACATTTTGCAATTACCACTTGATGTTTCTAAGCCACTGTTATTGCGCTTTAATCCGTCACTTGATCCCATTATGCGCTACGGATTGGGAGGTGCGTTGCCCTCCCCTAAAACTGACAACCCTGACGCAAACGACAACACAGCGCAGGAAACTCAACTCACCAGTTTAGATACTGCTGGCATGAAGCGTTTGCGGATTTATGCTGAAGAGCAAATCAAACGCAAGCTTGAATCTGTAGAAGGCGTTGCCTCGGTTAAAGTAGGTGGCGGCCTGGAAAATGAAATTCAGGTGTTAATCAACCAACAAAAAACCAGCCAGTTAAATATCACCATCAGTGAAATTGTCACCCGACTACAACAGGAAAATGTCAATACTTCCGGTGGTCGCGTAGAAGATGGCTCGCAAGAATATCTGGTTCGAACCCTTAATCAATTTGAAACCCTGGATGAGATGCGCGACCTGTTTATTGCTACCCGCAATGGTCGCCATATTCGTCTTGGCGATATTGCGGAAATTAAGGACAGCCATAAAGAACGTACTTCGATTACCCGGTTTGACAGTTTCGAAGGGGTTGAGATTGCTATCTACAAAGAAGGCGACGCCAACACCGTTGAAGTGGCTGAAAACGTAAAAAACCGCCTGCAACGGATTGAGCAAGAGATCCCTGAGCAATATAAAATGCAACTGGTGTACGACCAGTCTACCTTTATTTCTAATGCCATAGATGAAGTAAAATCAGCAGGTATCGTCGGTGGTCTGTTGGCCATGCTGATTTTGTATCTGTTCCTGAAAAACATCTGGCCCACCTTTATTATCTCCATTTCTATTCCGGTTTCGATTGTTGCCACTTTCAACCTGATGTATGGCAACGGCATCAGTCTGAATATCATGAGCTTAGGCGGTATCGCCCTGGCAATCGGCCTGTTAGTTGATAACTCCATTGTGGTACTGGAAAACATTGACCGCAAAAAACAACAAAAGCTGGATAATAAAACCGCAGCGTCAGAAGGCACAAAAGAAGTGTCTATGGCTATTGTCGCTTCTACACTGACCACTATGGCGGTTTTCTTCCCACTGGTATTTGTGGAAGGCATTGCCGGGCAATTATTCGGTGATCAGGCCATGACGGTGACATTTGCTTTGGCAGCTTCGTTACTGGTGGCTTTAACTATTATCCCTATGATGGCCAGCCGCGCTAACAAAAACTCTGAAGCCGACACCCTGGATTTAGGCCCTTCAAGTGCCAAAAGCAAACCCACAACTCGTCTGGGTAAGTTCTTCTATTATTTAACATTACCTGCTAAATACCTGATCAAAGGCTTGTTTTATTTCATTCCTTTGCTTATCAGCAGCCTGGTAGTGATCGTTGTTAGACTTCTGCGCAAAGCACTGGGCTATTTGTTTACTCCGATTTTGTGGGTATTTGATAAGGCCTACAATGCCATTTATAGCGCTTATCAACATTTATTGAATTTCGCATTGGCGCAGCGAGCAGTGGTGATCAGCAGCATTCTGTTAATTTCACTTAGCTCAGTGGCTTTAGTCAGCAAGTTGGGAATTGAACTTATTCCGCCAATGGCACAAGGTGAGTTTGATGTTGAAGTGACCTTGCCCACAGGCGCACGCCTTGAAACCACCGATCAGGTATTAAACGAATTATCACGGTTTACCGAAACCCTGCCCCATGTTGATCGTACTTATTCGATTGCCGGAACCGGTAGTCTGATGAACGCTTCACCCAGCCAGGGTGGTGATTATTGGGGTAAGTTAAATGTGGTATTAAAACCAGGTTCTTTGCCTCAAGACGAATTGGCCACCCAGGCCGCCATGCGTGAATACCTGAAGTCGCAAGCAGGCGTACAAAGTAAATTTGGTAAACCTGAACTATTCAGCTTCAGCACACCACTGGAAATCGAATTGGTGGGTTATGATTTAGGCATGTTGCGTCGCTATGGCGAGCAAATCGTCACAACACTGGAAAGCAATGACCGCTTTGCCGATGTAAAATCGTCACTGCAATCCGGGAACCCGGAACTCAAAGTTCATTTTGACCACGCTAAATTGGCGCAATTAGGATTATCGTCCCCTGATGTAGCGCAACTGGTTGCGGCAAAAATCGGTGGTGAAATTGCCAGCAAATATTCCATCAATGATCGCAAAGTCGACATTCTGGTGCGTACCCAGGAAGAACAACGAGACTCAGCAGCGGATGTGTCGCAAATCATCGTTAATCCGGGAGCTGCGCGCCCTATTACTCTGGACGCCGTGGCAGATATTGAAACCTCTATCGGCCCCAGTGAAATTACTCGCGTCGGTCAGGAAAGAGTGGCTATTATTTCCGCCAACCTGGCTTACGGTGATTTAGGTGAAGCGGTTGCTGATGCCGAAGCGCTATTAGCTGGTATGCAATTACCACTGAGCATGCAAGCTAAGATTTCAGGTCAGAACGAAGAAATGGAAGTGTCATTCCAATCCCTGAAATTCGCCCTGGCTTTAGCCATCTTTATGGTTTACCTGGTAATGGCATCACAGTTTGAATCACTACTGCATCCGTTTTTAATTCTGTTTACCGTCCCTCTGGCCTGTGCCGGTTCTATTTACGGCTTATACCTGACCGGCACTTCGGTATCTGTTGTGGTATTTATCGGTCTTATCATGTTGGCAGGTATCGTGGTAAACAATGCCATCGTTCTGGTAGACAGAATCAATCAGTTACGTGAACAAGGCGTTGAAAAAATGGAGGCCATCAAAGAATCTGCCCTGACCCGTTTTCGCCCAATATTGATGACCACACTTACCACCACCTTAGGTTTATTACCTATGATGTTGGGTTTCGGTGAAGGTGCGGAAATTCGTAAACCTATGGCTATCACGGTCATCTTTGGCTTGATGTTCGCCACACTATTAACGCTGTTCTTTATCCCTATTTTGTACAGTCTGTTTGATCGCAAGAAGTTTGAGCAAAAGCAAGAACAAGCTGACAACAGCAGCCTGGAATCTGCTAACGGCAATGCAGGAGCCTAGTCATGAATCAACAACAGGAAAATAAGTTTCAGGTTTTAGGTGCAGGGTTGGCGAATTTTGCCCTGCGCCGCCCAGTAACCGTCTGCATGTTTTTCGCTTCGATGTTGTTATTGGGACTCATCGCCAGCCGATTATTGCCGCTGGAGAAATTCCCGGGCATTGATATTCCGGAAATCTATATCAACATCCCCTATCGTGACGCCTCTCCCGCCGAGGTTGAGAAAATGATCACCCGTCCTGTGGAGGAAGCACTGGCCACCATGTCGGGTATTCAGCGCCTGCGCTCATCCTCTCGGGAAAATGGGGCAGAGGTAGGTATTGAGTTTAAATGGGACGAAAACATCAATGCCAAGAGCATCGAGGCCCGTGAAAAAATCGATGCCATCCGGCACTTATTACCAGATGATGTAGAACGCATTCTGGTTTATCAGTTCAACACTAATGATCTGCCTATTTTCCAGCTCAGGGTTTCCAGTGAGCGCGACCTGTCTAACGCCTATGACCTGTTGGAGCGCAACTTAAAACAGCCCATAGAGCGGGTTGAAGGCGTCTCCAGAGTAGAACTTTATGGTGTATTGAAAAAAGAAATCGCCATTCGTATCGACCAGGAACGCATGGCGGCATTGCATGTCAGTGTTGGAGAGTTGGTCAATACACTGCAGGCAGCGAACTTTTCCATGAGCGCCGGACATATCTTTGAAAACCAGGAAAAAATATCGGTCACACCTCAGGGTGAATATCGCAGTATGCAGGAAATCGAAGAACTGTATGTTGCCAAGGGTATTCAATTAAAGGATATCGCTGAAATACAATATGAGACACCTCGACGTTCAGAAGGTCGCCACCTCGACCAGACCTATGCGGTGGGATTCAACATCTTTCGTGAATCCGGCTCTAATCTGGTTGAGGTATCTGAGCGGGTCTGGAAAGTTATCGACGAAGCCAATGAAAACCCGGCATTCAACGGTATCAACCTGCTGATTTTTGATGATGAAGCCGAATCTGTAACCTCATCACTGTCGGATCTGGTGGATGCGGGTTTATTGGGAGCCTTCTTGTCAATTCTGGTGTTATACGCCTTTTTACGCCGCTTCACGACGACCCTGATAGTGGTGCTTTCCGTGCCCTTCTCATTGTGTATTACCCTTGGTTTTATGTTCTTTTTTGGCTACAGCATTAATATTCTGTCGCTGATGGGACTGATGCTGGCCGTGGGTATGCTGGTGGATAATGCTGTAGTAGTTACCGAGAGCATCGAACAAGAAAAAGTTAACATTAAAGATACGGTCACCGCTACCAAGGTGGGTGTATCCAAAGTTAGCCTCGCGGTTATCGCCGGTACAGCAACCACTGCCATTGTATTTCTCCCTAATATTATTGGTAAAAAGGTCAGTCTGACAATTTTCCTGGAGCATGTGGCCATTTCCATCTGTATTTCGCTGTTTGCTTCCCTGTTAATTGCACAAACCCTGATCCCTTTGTTGGCATCTAAGATCAAACACAAACCTAAGCCAAAAGATGCCAAGCCCAGCGTTATGAAACAACGCTATGAACGCATGTTAGCCTGGACGCTATCGCATCAAGGCTGGAGTGCCATTATTGGGGTGCTTATGGTGGTAAGCACTGTATTTGTGGCACAACTGGTACCGGATCACGAACAAGGAATGGATAATCGCAACCGACTTTGGCTGAACTACAACATCAACGGCAACTACACCCTGGATGAAGTAGAAAAAACTGTAACTAAGCTGGAAAACTTCTTGTATGCCAATCAGGAAAAATTCCACATTAAGTCTATTTACAGCTACTACACCCCTGGATTTGCAGTTTCCGGTATTACCCTAAACGATGAATTACCAATTAAGAAAAAGGATATTCAGGAAATGATTCGGGAGTCTTTGCCCGGCTTTGCTCGTGCTAAGCCCAGTTTCCGTTGGGATGATGGCGGCGGCGGTGGCGTTCGCCTGACCTTGTTGGGTCCGTCTTCAGAAAGCCTGTTGCGCATCGCTGATCAGGTGGTCCCTGTACTGAGTAATGTCGATGGGTTGGCCGATGTGAAAACTGAAATCGACGACAATCAGCGTGAATTGCAAATCCATGTGGATCGCCAAAAGGCCTATCGCTTCGGGTTAAATTCCCGTGACATTAGTAATATTGTCGCCACCGCATTGCGCGGCAACAATTTGCGTACCTTTCGACACGGCAATAATGGTGAAGTGGATATTCGTCTGATGTTTGATGAGGCTCTGCAGCACTCGATTCAAGAGTTAAAGTCGTTGCCGGTAGCCCGTGACGGTAATAAAACAGTCACGCTGGATATGGTTGCGGATTTAAAAGTCACTAGTCGACTATCACAAATCAATCGTTACTACCGCCAGACAGCAATCGCCATCGGAGCCAACCTGGAAGAGGAAATGACTCTGGAAGAAGCTCGCGAGAATATTGAGAAGATCATGGGCAATCTGGAATTACCCACTGGTTACAGTTGGTCACTGGATGGCAGCTTCCGTCAGCAGCGCGAATCAGAAGCCATCATGCAAACCAATATGCTACTGGCTATCGCCATGATTTACATTGTGATGGCGGCTTTATTTGAGTCGTTATTGTTACCCACAGCGGTAATCACCTCGTTGTTATTTTCATTCACCGGGGTGTTCTGGACCTTCGCAATTACAGCAACTCCCATGGGAACTATGGGAATGATAGGCATGTTGATCCTGATGGGCATAGTGGTAAACAACGGTATTGTCTTGGTGGACCGAATCAACCAGTTAGTCAACGAAGGTCATCGTGTCCATGATGCCATTATGGAAGGCTGCCTGACACGTGTCAGACCGGTTCTGATGACGGTTGCCACAACGGTTCTTGGCTTATTACCCCTGGCGCTGGGCGATACTAATGTTGGTGGTGATGGACCTCCCTACTCGCCTATGGCCATAGCCATCATTGGCGGTCTGGTGTTCTCCACCGTCACCAGTTTGTTCCTGGTGCCACTTGCCTATTTGTTATTACTAAAACTGCGTCGTAAAACCCGCAATATGATTAATGACAGCAAGGTGCTGGTATCCAGATTTATTAAAGCCGTTTAAGCAACAATGCGGAATTGAGCCTGACCAAATAAGTCAGGCTCTTTCCTTTTATTGCCTATTTGATTCTCACCAAAGTCACATCGCAGGGCGCATTATTTGATACGGCAGTGGCGGTTGAGCCAATTATGGACTGCAATCCTTTTTTGGAATGTGTGCCCAACAGAATCAGGTCTGCTTTTTTGCTTTTAGCCAACTTGCAGATAATTTCGTGAGGCTTCCCTACTTTTAACAGCCTATTCTTTTTCGCCACCTTAAATTCTGCCGCCATTTTTTCGAACTCCGGTATGGCTTTCTCAGTCAGCTCTTTTTGATAATCTTTGGGCAAAAAGCTGTATGGCAGCACGTTGACTACAATCAAGCGACTGGCAAACTTATCAGCTAAAGTACAGGCCTTTGCCAACAATTCACTGCCTTCATCACCTATTTCCACCGCACAAACAATGGTTTTATACATAGTTTCCTCTCAGTTAATTATCTAAGCCAGGTTCATCAACAATAGCGCCAAAACAGGCTTGAATAACTCATTAATAGCAAACTAAATGGCGCCTTGGTTTGACCTGAATCATGATTTGCTGCTGTTGCAATGAAAAAGAGTAAAAATATTTTTTGGGTTCTATGTGGAAAGTCTGATTAAGTGTCGTTAAGATGCGCTGCACTGTCTGTGTATTCAAAAAAACACAATAGCACACAAGATTCGACTACAATCGGATAGTAAAACAACAAAACAAGGAAACAGGAATGTTAAAAAAGATTGCCCTTGCCTCTTTGGTAGCAATGACCGTATCAGGTTGTTCTACCTATTCAGTTAATCGCTATGCGGTTTCTGTAGACAATATTTCAGCTTTGAAAAACATCAAAGATACTAAAATTAATATTGGTGAATTTAACGCTGCCGGCGAAAGCAAAACCAGCATCATGTGTCGTGGCGTAGGCCCAATTAAGACACCGGATGGTCAGTCGTTTGAAGGCTTTATTCGCAAAGCACTGGTTGATGAGTTAACCATGGCTGAGATTCACGATACAAATGGCCCGATCACCTTGACCGGCACCCTGGACTCCATCGACTTCAATTCAGCTTCTGGAAGCTGGGATATTGCAGTAACTATTAACTCCTCAAACGGCCAGTCAATGTCTGTTACTGAAAGCTACTCATATACCAGCAGCTTTTATGGCGAGACAGCTTGTAATCAAACAGCACAAGCTTTGATGCCTGCGGTACAAAACCTGATTGGTAAAGTTGTTCGCAATGACAAGTTTTCAGCATTAGTTCAAGGCTAATCGCTATTCAGGCAACCTGTTTCAAATGGGTTGCCTCACTCCCCAGGACAAGATCGCGAACGATTTTCGAGCGACATCTGACACAGCCTGACCTAATCGAAGCTAAAACCTATTATTTCGGCTACGTTTAAAAAAATCGATATTGACACACTCCACCTATCCCCGGACTTCAATCTTGAGTTTGTTGGTAGGTCGAAATTTATTTCGACGCCGCAGTATAGTTTAACCATCTTCGTTCGATATGAATCATCGTCGGGGCGCCGACTGCGCCTTAAGGTGACCGGGCTGTGCCCCCTTAAGAATCCCCCGCAGCCCCTGACGCGCAAAAGCATAAACTTCGCCATCAGAACAACGACGCCCATCAATGACAGCACATCCCTGATGGCTCTCATCGTTGTTTTAACTGAAGTCGTAGTTTATTGCGCGTAAAGGGGGATTAGGTTCAGCACTCCGAACAAATATTGGCGGAACCGAACCCGCAAACGAATCAGTTTTGGATTATCTCCAAATGAACATTATTAGTTTCTGGACACTACATGAGCACTCATGCTCTCGCCCTGCCTCACTCCCCACTAAAAAGAAGATTTTGCGTCTAGGCAAATGCGCGAAACGACTTTTCCATAAATACACTGTTTGGATCGTTGCCATAGTTGGCAAAAGGGCCACGCTCAACAAATCCATAACCTGCATACAGAGTCCGTGCAGGTTGGAAAAAAGGTTCGATACCCGTTTCTAAGCGTAAATATTGATACTGTCTTAATTCTGCCTGCTGAATAACATGCTCCAATAACAAGCGGCCGATGCCCTTGCCCCGATAAGCATTTGAGGTGCGCATCGACTTAATTTCCGCCCAATGGGGAGCGTGCTCCTTTAGCGCAACACATCCAGCGGCTGAGTCACCATCCCAGACACACCAAAAGTTGATATCTGTGTTTCTCAAGGATGCCAGATCCAGGGTATGTACGCTTTCCGGAGGCGATGTGGCGTACATATCCGCTATGTGTTCTTCCAGTAACGCCACTACTCTGGCGTCTGTAACAGCGTCGGGTTTAATCAGCATCAGACTATCAACTTGCGATACATTTGTACGGTTTTGCCTTCAGGATGCAAAACCGACTCAACAGGATCGAAACCACAGCGTTGATGAAACTGATGAGAGGCGGGATTAGGAGGCTCTTCATTAACTTCGCAGCACAAGGCGTCTATGCCATTTTTACGACAAAATGTTTCAGCTTGCTGATACAGCGCTTTGCCTATGCCGCGGCCTTTGTAAATTGGGCTAACAAAGATACGGTCTATATACAGGAAGTTATCGAACCGGTCACAAAACCAATTAAAATTAAACCCATGATTATCCGCGCCTTTCATAAACCCCATTACAAGACCGGAAATGGCGTACTCATCGGTACAAACTTGCACAAACGCCGCTTCGTTACACAAAAAGGCTAAAGTATCTAAATCCAGCTCGTTAACATGCGGGACTTCCCGATTGTTTAATCTGAGTATTTCAGGCAAATAAGCCGCTTCAATCTGACTAAAATTCATTCCCTGCACCACAGCAATTATATGACCCCATTATTCTGCGAAATCCTCGCGAAAACAAGCAAAAACAGGCTTTGAAATGTAATTCAGTCATTTCCAATTATCCCTGTAACAACATGTTTTTGTTGCATAAAAATAATTTGCAACATTCTGTCTAAAAAATTTTCCTGTGCTGAATAAACCTTTTACCAATCCTGCGCGACTTAGCCAATGATTGTTCAGCATTAATAGTTATTTCGGGGATATTAATGAAAATAACAGATACCAGTGGTCAGGATGTTGTACTGGCTCCAAAATCTAACAAAAGCAAGTGGCTAAAAGGCGTTGTCGCGGTGGTGGTTGTAGTGGCAATAGCCGGTATTGTCGCACCATCCTATAGCGACTGGGCCAATTCCGATCTTTCCGTATCTCGGGAGCGTTTGCGCTTGGCGAAAGTCACAAAAGGTGACTTTGTCAGAGACTTATCGGTTCAGGGGCGAGTCGTTGCCGCCGTCAGTCCTAAGCTATACAGTCCTTCGCAAGGCACAATCACCTACATGGTAGATGCAGGAGACACGGTGGAGCAACAACAGATTCTGGCTATGATTGAAAGTCCGGAATTGACCAACGAGTTACAACAGGAAGAAGCCACCTTACAGCGTTTGCAAATAGAATTAGACCGCAAAAAAATTCAGGCCAAACAGCAAGCCCTCAACAACCAAAAATCCATCGATCAGGCGTTAGTGGCATTAACGGCAGCAGACAGAGAAAAACGTCGCGCTGACAAAGCGATAAAAAGTAACAGTATCAGCGCCATTGATTTTGAAAAAGCACAAGATGAATTAGAGAACGCTCGATTGGAACACAAGCACGCGGTTGAAGATGCACAACTGGCCATCGAATCTTTTGAGTTTGAGTTAAAAACCAATCAACTACAGGTAGAGCGGCAAGCACTACTAGTCGCTGATTTGCAACGCAAAGTACAAGAGCTCACCGTTCGCTCCCCGGTAGCCGGAATTGTCGGTAACCTGGCTGTAGAGCAAAAAAACCAGGTGGCGCAAAACCAGGCCATTTTATCCGTTGTGGACCTCAGCGAGTTTGAAGTGGAGCTGCAAATTCCAGAAAGTTACGCCGATGACCTGGCCATCGGTATGGACGCAGAAATACAGTTTAATGGTGAAACGCACTCGGCAGTTCTGGTCACGATTTCCCCCGAAATTCAAAACAATCAGGTGACTGGACGGGTGCGTTTTGCCAACTCTTCAGAATTGGGCTTGCGTCAAAATCAACGACTTACAACCCGCATACTCATGGAAAACAAATCCGATGTACTGATGGTACAGCGGGGCCAGTTCTTAGAAAGCGCAGGAGGTAAGGTGGCTTATCTGATTCAGGACAACCGGGCCATTCGCACGCCAATCAGTACCGGCGCACGTAGTCTTGGAGCCGTAGAGATTTTATCCGGATTAAATATTGGCGATGAAATTATCGTCTCAAGTACCGAAGCGTTTGATGGCGCTGAGACCGTTTTACTCACTCAATAATTGGGGGAAGTTCAAATGTTAAGAATGGAAAATATTAGTAAGGTTTACCGTACCGATATGGTAGAAACTCATGCTTTAAAAGAGTTTACTTTGGAGGTTAACGAAGGCGATTTTGTGGCCGTCACCGGGCCCTCTGGCTCCGGGAAAACCACGTTTTTAAACATCGCTGGATTGCTGGAGACCTACTCTTCCGGACGCTATTTGCTGGATGGAAAAGACGTTTCAGGAATTAGTGATGCCGCCAGAAGCCGAGTCAGAAATGAGAAAATCGGGTTTATTTTTCAGGGATTTAACCTGATCCCGGATCTCAACCTGTTTGACAATGTTGACGTACCACTCAGATACCGAGGCTTTAGCAGCAAAGAACGCAAACAGCGCATCGAACAAAGCCTGGAAACCGTTGGACTTTCCAACAGAATGCAACACTTACCCGCGCAGCTATCCGGCGGTCAACAACAACGCGTGGCTATTGCCCGGGCGTTGGCTGGTTCACCGCGATTCTTATTAGCCGATGAGCCAACCGGTAACCTCGACAGTAAGATGGCCAATAGTGTTATGTCCCTGTTGCAGGAAATCAACCAACAAGGCACCACCATTGTTATGGTAACTCACGATCCCGATTTAGCCGCCCAGGCAAAACGCAACATTCATGTTCGCGATGGTAAAGTCAGTGAATTGCACGAAGTGGTCGCTGAACAATCAAAAGAAGTCGTGAACGGATGAGGATGCAGGCATGATCAGTTATTACCTGAGACTGGCGTTTATCAGTATGCGGCGCAATCCCGTGCTGAGCAGCCTAATGGTGCTAGCCATCGCACTGGGTATTGGTGCCTGTATGACCACCATCACCGTAAACTACCTAATGTCCAACAATCCCATTAAACACAAAAGTGATGTATTGTTTCACGTGCAGTTAGACAATTGGGGTCCCCATGAAGCTGCGGTAGATCCTAATGATCCGCCCTTTCAGCTAACCTGGACCGATGCCACCAACCTGCAAAAAGCAGAAATGGGCAAACGCCAGGCCGCTATGGCTAAATCTGGCGGTGTAGTGGAACCAGCAGATCCGGATGTTAAGCCATTTCAGGCGGGTTATCGCCTCACTTATGGCGACTTTTTCAGCATGTTTGATGTGCCATTTCTTTATGGTTCTGGTTGGGACAAAGCCGCTGATGAGAGCGCCAGACACGTCGTTGTCCTCACCCGGGAAATCAATGAAACTCTGTTTGGTGGTAAAAACTCAGTTGGTGAGACCGTCACCTTATCTGGTGGAGTATTTACTGTCGTGGGTGTCATTGATGAATGGCACCCTATTCCAAAATTTTACGACCTCAACAACGATAACTTTGGTCGTCCATCAGAACTGTTTATTCCACTGCAACTCAAGCTAAATATGAAACTGCCAAGTTGGGGGAACGTCAATTGCTGGAAGTCTCCAGACGAAGATGGATTTGAGGGCTTTCTGAATTCCGAGTGTGTCAACTTCCAGTTTTGGGTGGAACTCGATAGCCCCGGAGAAAGAACTGACTACGCTCAGTTTTTAGACAACTATGTCAACAGCCAGAAGGAACTGGGACGCTTTCCTCGCCCATTAGACAATCGCTTAAACAATGTGCAGCAATGGCTGGAATACAACGAAGTAGTCGCCGACGATGCCCAAATTATGATGTGGCTGTCGCTAATGTTTTTAGCAGTGTGTTTGCTCAATACCATAGGACTGATGCTGTCTAAGTTCATGGGTAAGTCCAGTGAAATTGGATTGCGCAGAGCGGTGGGTGCCACCAAGAGCGATCTGTTTATTCAACATACCGTTGAAACCGCCTGTATTGGCATAGCGGGTGGACTTTTGGGGCTTGGCTTCTCTTATTTTGGTTTACAGGGTCTCAGAACGCTTTATGGAGAATTTGCTGACAAGCTAACCAGCCTGGATATGAACATGGCGTTGTTGGCCATCATCATCGCGCTGGTTTCAACGATTCTGGCTGGGTTATATCCCACATGGCGCGCCTGTTCTATTGCCCCTGCCAGCCAACTAAAAAGTCAATAAGGAGATTATTATGAAAGCATCTCTGGAACTAGGCCCAATCTTTCGCACCTTGCTGCGCAATAAAATGGGCGCATTACTCATTGCACTACAAATTGCAGTTACCATGACTATAGTGGTTAACGCCATCTTCATTATTGATGAGCGTGAGGCCCTCATGGCCAGAATTAGCGGTGTAGACGAAGCCGACAGTTTTTATGTCAGCAGTAATGGTTTTGCCACCGAGTTTGATAACCGCAACACCATTCAGGAAGATCTGCGTCAGATAAGGGCATTACCTTCTGTGCGCAACGCCACCACCATCAATGCCATTCCAATCAGCGGTGGCGGTTGGTCCATGAGCTTGCAGGTCGAACCCGGTGAGGGCAAAGATGACGTTGCCACCGCCGTTTACATGGTGGATCACCATGGACTTGATACCCTGGATGTGCAGTTGCTGGCAGGACAGAACTTTACTGAACAGGAAATGCGCTATCGCGATGGTACAGAAGAAGGCTGGCCGCAAAATATTATCATCACTGAAGCGCTGGCACAGGATATGTTTCCCGACTCTGACATAAATGAAGTCGTTGGCAAAACCGTCTACATAGATTACAACGAACCTATGCAAATCATTGGTATCATCGATATCTTGCAGGCTCCCTGGATAGGCTGGGAGCAGTTGGAAAACACCATGCTGTCACCTGAATATTTTGCGTTCAACAACTCTACTCGTTATTTCGTCAGAGCGGAGGATGGCATGCGCGATCAGGCCATGAGAGATGTGGAAGAGTATCTTGCCCAGCGCAGCAATGAACGCCTGGTCAGAGGTATGCAATCTTTTGCCGAAGTACGTGAAGACAGTTATGGTTTCCATGCTGCCATGATTAAAATATTGACCATTGTAATGACCACGCTAGTGCTTATTACTGGCATGGGCATCGTAGGCTTGGCCAGTTTTAATGTTAACAAACGCAAAAAGCAAATTGGTACCCGCAGGGCTCTGGGTGCTACTCAGTGGCAAATAATTCGTTATTTTATGCTGGAGAATTTTATGATCACCAGTATCGGTGTCATGGCCGGTGCCGCTTTGAGTATTGGACTCAATATCCTGCTGGTTAATTTTTTCGAGTTAAATCGAATAACCTGGTATTACATTCCTCTGGGCATGGTTTGCCTATGGATGCTGGGACAGCTGGCGGTTTTGGGTCCGGCCAAAAAAGCGGCCAATATTCCTCCGGCCATGGCCACCCGAACGGTTTAAATCTTATGTGTGATCACCCGGCAAGTTGGGTGATCACATTTTCACATTGTGGATTTTCATTCTCATATTGTACATTTACCCATCACTTAATACCTGTACCCGCTCTTATATACTAAAGCACTATGTTTTTCTGAGTTAAAAACCAGGATACTTATGCCAAATTGGCTGACAGTAGTTGGCTGTGACAAATCTCTACTACACTATTAACAAGGCGTTGTGCTGTTTTTTGAAATTAAGGGTGCCACTCAATGACTAAATTTGGCTTAATAATCCTGTTGTTATGTTTAACTCAGACCAGTTTTGCCAATGAAGACCAACCGCCACCGCCGTTAGATCCTGCCTATATGGGAAGCTATAACATGGTTTTAGTCAGCATGGGAACTACCCTGTTCGCCTACCCCATGCCTGGCTATGAAAAGCCCCATAATCAACAATTGCTATACAAAATAAATACCAAAACTCCCCCTGTTCGCTTTCTGGTAAGAGACGCTGATCTGGTCACCGCTAAGACTCAGCCATTTAATCTGCAACGCCTGTTGAGAGGCGAAAAACTAGATGTGGTTATGGATATTTATATGGGACACTTTGATCGCGGCGGCATGAAAGTGCATGAGCAAGCTGTTATATCCTTTGATCAGCAGTTATACCTGAGGACCTTCGATGAAATTAAACCATCCAGCATCAGACAGGTCTACGACAAGGTAAAAGTGGGTACAAACGAATTTATTCTTGTACACAGACTGCAACAGCCTCCCACATTCGATAACCTCATTCTGTTTGACGACATGGTGAGTTGTGTTACTGAGTTTAGTACACCGTCAGCGACACCAACAATTCCACAGTTATTCAGCCGCCTGACCCTTTGCGGTCCGATGAAGCCGCTGTATTACGAAACAGAAGCATATCGATAGAAAGCATTGCAATAAACGAAGGGCCTTAATGGCCCTTTTTATGTTTTGCCCTAAACCACCAACTTCAACAGGTGATTATCACTAATACGGGCTCTGCCCGTAAAGTACCAAAATTTCAACGCTTGATGTTGTTTTGCCGGGGCGCCGGCGACACCTTAAGGAATGCTGCCGAACTACGATTTGGTCCAGTATCAAATTTAAACATGACACCCAAATTTAAACATGACACCCATTTAAACTTTGTTGAATAACCAGTCGTTGTAATGTTCGAAGTCCGGTCAAATCAGGTCCATTCACGAGATAAGGCTAAAGTGCAGCTAAAACTAGAAGATTGGCTGTAGGTTCGAATTCATTCGAACAGCGATGGTTGAATTTGGTAGCGGTGTCTGAATAAATTCAGACCTATAACGGTTTGACTTGAGCTACATGGACGTAGTGAATGCCGATTTTGCAGGAGCAAAAATCGGCCAGTCAAACAACGGTGGTTGATTCAGTTTGCTTTGTCGAACTGAAGTTCTACCTACAGGTGACTAAATGAGCATTCATGGCCCCTTCCTACGCGTCTTCCCATTAATAACTTTTCGGTTAGCAGCCTACTCTCCGCATTTTATTTTCTACTAAATATTTCGATTTTGTTAAATTTTGCATTCAAAACAAGAAATTACAGATTACCACTTGTGGTCTGACCAGTTACATGTTTATACTAATAACGTCAAAAAAAATCACCCTACTATTGTCATTAAAATTTTAAACAGGACACACTAAAATGAGAGATGATATTCGTATTCCTCGTAGTAAAGAGAACGATTACACACCGGAAATGGCGGCAGAGCGACGCAAGTTTATCGAGGCTAAAACGGGTGAACCCATGACGTTAACCGGCCAATACACTATTGATACCGGAGTACTGCCAGGCAATATTGAAAACTTTATTGGTATTTGTCAGATGCCGGTTGGTGTTGCTGGTCCAATGCGCATTAATGGTGAAGACGCCCAGGGCGATTTTTACATCCCTCTCGCTACTACAGAAGGCACCCTGGTTGCCAGTTACTCAAGAGGTATGAGGGTAATCACGGAAAGCGGCGGTGTAACCACTACAGTTGTTGAGCAGTATATGCAACGCGCTCCAGCGTTCCTGTTTGACAATGCCCGCGAAGCCAGAGCATTTGGCGAATGGGTCAAAGAAAATTTTGACAACATCAAAGCAGCGGCTGAAAGCACTACCAGTATTGGTAAGTTAAAGCACATACACCAATGGTCTGTTGCTAAGTCTCGCTATCTGCGTTTTAACTACACTACAGGCGATGCTGCTGGTCAAAACATGGTGGGCAAAGCAACGCTAATGGCGTGTGAATGGATAAAAAGAAACTATCCAGGTGGTGCTAATTATCTGTTATCTGGCAACATGGATACCGATAAAAAACACTCACATCTGAATATGTTACATTCCCGCGGTAAACGGGTTATTGCCGAATTAACAGTGAAAAAAGAAGTGCTACAGGCCATCATGGGTGTTGATACCAAAATGCTTGCTAAAGCAACCGTATTAGCTAATACCGGCGCCTTGATGGCAGGGGCAGCCTACAACGGACCGCACGCCGCCAATGGTATTGCGTCATTGTTTATTGCAACCGGTCAGGACGAAGCTAACGTTGTAGAGTCTCACGCGGGTTTGTTCACCCATGAATTACTAGACAATGGCGATATTTACCTGGCAGTAACACTGCCTTCCCTGATCTGTGCAACCTTCGGTGGCGGCACAGGCCTGCCAACTCAAAGAGAGTGTTTAAACATGTTGGGCTGTGTGGGTAAAGGCAAAGCCAATAAGTTTGCGGAAATTGTGGCCGCAACGGTGCTTGCTGGAGATATTTCTCTGGGATGCGCTGTTATTGCTGGTGATTGGGTGTCTAGTCACGATCAGCTGGGCCGAAATCGCGGCTAATAAGCTTTCAAACAATATACAAAAATGGGCGTATCACAACGCCCATTTTTATTTTATCTAATTAGAGCGTTTTGATCTTTGCGGTACAATTTTGCAGCAAAGGTCAACACGCTCTAGACTTACCAGGGTAAAACTTCACCATTGGCATGCCAAAAGGTGCCTGTGTTATCCAGATTTAGTTCATCCATGCGAGTTACCAAACGTTGCGCGGATTCATCTGCCGGGACTTCTCCCCTGAAGTTAACCATGCCAGTTTGTACATAACCAGGATGAAGAATTGCCACGGCTATGTTGCGGGGCTTGAGATCGTGAGCCAGTGATACTGCTGCAGCATTCAACGCCGCCTTTGACATACGATAGCCATAACGCCCACCGCTGCCATTATCCCCCATAGACCCCATTCGACTGGTAATAACGCCCACTTTGGCATTAGCGTTAAGGTTATCCAACAGTAGATCAGTTAGCACCAAAGGCGCTATAGCATTAACTCTGAACTGCTGCTCAATGGTACTGGCGTCAATATGATTTAAACTTTCATCTCTGAGAATACCGGCATTATGGATCAGAATATCAATACCAACGCCATGCAGAGGATGAATCATTCCTGATAATCCTTCTAAATCGGACAGCTCAACACCATCAATTATGTTGGCGTTGGTGGCTGCCAGCTCATCACTGGATTGGCGACAAATTGCCCATACCTTGCAGCCCCGTGCCAGATATATTCGGGTAAGCTCTAAGCCGATACCGCGATTAGCACCAGTTATCACTACATTTTGCATACTAAACTCCTTGTTATTTAAGTGCTCTTTGTAAGTCTTCAGGTGTATCTATGCCAGGCGGCGGTGTGCTTTTGGCCTGTTCAACATGAATAGCATAACCATGCCACAGCACTCTGAGTTGTTCTAATGACTCAATTTGTTCCAACGGAGATACCGCCAGCTCAATGTATTCTTTAATAAATCCCGCGCTGTAAGCATAAATACCGATATGGCGTTGATAAAAGTCGCCAATATCTTTTATGTCGGATTGTGCGACAGACAGGAAACGGCTACGGTCATAAGGGATTGTGGCCCGGCTGAAATACAATGCATAACCCTTGGCATCTGTTACCACCTTCACCGCATTAGCGTTAAACGATTCTTCCTTATCGGTAATACTCACTGACAAAGTGGCCATTTTGGCTTGTTGATTATTCGCCAAATTTTGTGCCACCTGAACAATATTTTCAGCAGGTATAAAGGGTTCATCCCCCTGTACATTAACGATGATTTCATCGTCAGACAAATTCAGCGTTTGCACAACTTCAGCCAATCGTTCCGTACCACTTTCGTGATCATCACGGGTCATACAAACACGCCCACCAAAACCTTCTACGGCATTTTGGATACGGGCATCATCGGTAGCCACAATCACTTGTCTGGCACCTGCTTGTATGGCTTTTTCATAGACCCATTGCACCATTGGTTTACCCTTAATATCCACCAAAGGTTTACCCGGGAAACGACTAGACTGATATCGAGCGGGAATAATTACAGTAAATTCCATTAGCTGACTCAGGAAATTGAATTGAGATCGTCTAGCGATAAATTGCGGGCTTCAGATTCCAGCATAACCGGAATATTATCCCTAACCGGAAAGGCTAATTTATCGAACTTACAAACCAGCTCTTCTGATTCACGCACATAAATCACTTTCCCTTTACACAAAGGGCACACCAAAATATCGCTCAATTTTGGATCGATAGGCATCATATTATCCTTTCAACAACAGCCTGACGGCTTTAACTACAATTCTTAAGTTTAGTCAAAAAGTCCTGATTAAACTTTTCGGTTAATTTCGCGCTTACCGGCAAATACCACCAGGAATCCTGCGCAAAACCAGCGCATTTCACGGCATCTTTTTCGGTCATCAATACCGTGTTTTTCGGGATATCCGCAGCTTTGTATTGATGATGATCGGGAAATGCCAGAGTATTTTCAAGCTTAATGCCTTTATTCCGCAACAGGTCGAAAAACCGCTTTGGATGACCAATCCCAGCAATAGCCGAAACCGGACCTGTAATCTGATTGAGGGATTTGGTTTGACCTTTAAATTTCACATTAACAAGACGCCCCGGTTCCAGCGACATCAGATATTCGTCTTTTTTTAACTTACCACCATTCAGCACGATGAAATCCACCTGCTGTAGACGCCACTTTCCTTCTCTAAGCGGCCCGGCCGGTAACAACAAACCATTGCCCTGTCGGCGTTGTCCATCAACCACAGCAATTTCGATATCTCTTGCCAAACGATAATGCTGTAAACCGTCGTCACTGATAATGACATTGCACTTGTGTTCACTTACCAGAGTTTCCGCGCCACGCACCCGATTTGGGTCTACAACAACAGGGCAATTAACCCTTTGTCTGATAAACAAAGGTTCATCACCACATTGGGCCGGATCTGAATTGTCCTGCACGGTCATCGGGTAAGATGGCGCTTT
Source organism: Planctobacterium sp. AWH2_060 (assembly GCF_056158425.1). Classification (NCBI taxonomy): domain Bacteria; kingdom Pseudomonadati; phylum Pseudomonadota; class Gammaproteobacteria; order Alteromonadales; family Alteromonadaceae; genus Planctobacterium; species Planctobacterium sp. AWH2_060. Next base: position 1,123,284 of record NZ_JBSWTG010000001.1, read on the forward strand.
GCCACCATAACCCCTGGAGACAATACCCGGTCTGTAACCTTGTTGCTTCAGGAAATTACTGAGATAAATTACCAGCGGCGTTTTTCCATTGCCGCCGACATTGATATTACCCACCACCACAACCGGAACACCGATTTTATGACTTGTCAGAATATCGCTGGCATAGGCTTTTCTTCTTAAAGTACTAATCAGCCAAAACAACAAACTAAATGGTAATAACAATAAGGACCAACTAAAGGGTCTGTACCAAGATGCTTGTAAATTACTCATTAAGCACCTTCGGCAAATTGCATTCTGTGTAATTGGGCATACATGCCATTGTTTTCAAGTAACTCTTTATGCTTGCCTTGCTCAACTATTTCACCTTTGTTGATCACCAAAATTTGATCTGCATTTTCAATGGTGGACAAACGGTGAGCCACGACAATACTGGTGCGTTCTTTTTGCAAGGTTTCCAGAGCTTCCTGAATGTAGCGCTCTGATTCGGTATCCAGTGCAGAGGTGGCCTCATCCAATATCAAAATAGGCGCGTCTTTTAGCACGGCTCGGGCAATAGCAATACGTTGTCTCTGGCCACCAGACAGCATCAGGCCATTTTCCCCCACAAAGGTATCCAGACCGCGCTCAAGCTGTTCAGCAAATTCCAGAACATGTGCCACCTTTGCTGCGTTTTCGATTTGTTCCCGAGAAACTACACCTTCCATGCCATAAGCAATATTGTTGGCAATCGTATCGTTAAACAGGGTTACCTGTTGTGATACCACTGCAATTTGATTTCTTAATGCCCGCAACTCGATATCAGACAAAGAAATGCCATCTAATGTAATTTCGCCAGACTGTGGCTGATAAAAACGTGTAAGCAGGTTTGATATGGTAGATTTACCGCTCCCCGAACGCCCTACCAGTGCAACACTTTCACCTTTGGGAACCTGAAACGAAATGTGCTTAAGCACTTGCTCCCCTTGTGGATCATAGGCGAAACACACGTCGTTGAATGCGATGTGCCCCTCTACTCTGTCGGGTTGTTTTAGGCCGGTATTTTCTTCTTCATGCTGATCCAGTACGGCAAAGATGCTTTCACACGCCGCCATCCCTTTTTGAAACTCACTGTTAACTGTGGTGAGTTGTTTAAGAGGTTTTAACAGCATCGTCATACTGACGACCACAGAAGTAAACACACCGGCGGTTAGGTTTTCCACCATGCCAGGCATACTGGAAATAAACAGCACCACAGCCAGAGCAATCGAAGCGATTACCTGAATGCTGGAAACCGACAATATTCGCGACACCACTAGTTTCATGTTCTGTTGTCGGTTGTGATTATTTCTGTCCTGAAATCTATTTTCTTCTTTTTCCTGACCATCAAACATCAGAACCACCTTGTGGCCTTTTAGTACTTGCTCTACAGAGGTGGTCAGGTTACCCATAGATTTCTGTATGTTTTTGCTCACTATGCGAAACCGCTTACTCACATAAGCCACAATAAGTGCAACTACAGGGCCAATTACCAAAAAGGCCAGACTCAATTGCCAGGATTTATAAAACATAATGGCCAACAAGCCCAGCACCAAAGCGCCTTCTCTCACCAGGGTCAACAACGCTTTACCGGCAGCCACTGACACCTGCTCAGTATCGTAAATAACCTTGGATATGAGTTGCCCAGTGGAATGTTGATCGTGAAATGAAACCGGCAAATGCACAAAGCGGGAAAACAGTTCCTGACGCATTTGCATCACCACCATGTTGCCAATCCAGGACAAGGTGTAGGTTCCCATAAAATTAAATACGCCACGCAAAATGAAAAGCGGCACGATAAGGTAAGCAGCAAGACGCAAATAATTCAGGTCTCCCTGTACCAGGCTCTTATCGATGGCGTGTTCCAGTTGGGAGATCACAAAAACATCGATCAATGAATAACCAATCATTCCTGTAATGGCAGCGACAAATGGTAACTTAAAGCGCTTCAAATAAACGCAAAAACGAGCAAATACGGCTCCGGTATATTCAGTTTGATTCATTAAATAATTTCAGTGTAAAACAAGGTAAAGCGTAAGCTTTTGAATTTTGTACGGATAACAGTCCTTAGTTTAGCCGTTCGACAATCAAATTACAGCAATTATAGGTTCAATCGCGTAAATACCACCTGGGCTGTATGTCATTGCGCCAGGATAATACCTGAAGTACTTCCTCTTTGTGGAAGCGCACAGAGATTTGTCCCGACTCTGCTGTATTGTAATGACGGGCAGATACCTTTTGGTAGCGCTTCGTTACTACTTCGGCAGGCATTCCCCAGCGATTCATATAGCCAGTAGATGACACTACATATTGGGGCGAAACGGCCAAAACAAAAGCACCAGATGAAGAAGATTTGCTGCCGTGATGTGGAGCCACGAGTACGTCTGCACGTAAATCAATTTCACCATTTTTATGCCACTCGGCCAGTAACACTTCTACTTTAGCTTCGATATCTCCGGGCAATAGCAGTCGATGCCGTCCATCATCCAGCATAATTACGCAAGACTGATTATTATCTTCGACTAACAAAGCCGGATAATTATAATCGGGCCATAACACTTCAAACTTAATGCCTTGCCAGTGCCATAACATCCCCCGTTGACAATCTCCTTTGGCCACAGAAAGCTCGGAGACTTGCAAATCATTTAAGATTGCCTCCAAACCGCCAATATGGTCATTGTCAGCATGGCTGATAATCAATTTATCAATTCGGTGGATTTTTGCCTTTCTCAATACCGGAAGGATAACGGCATCGGCCATGGTGAATCCATCCGGATAACTGGCCGCGGTATCGTATAAAACAGCCCTGTCATTGCTCCGCAGCAATACCGCCAAGCCATTACCAACATCAAGCACATCAGCCTGCCAATAGTCAGGTTTGGCTTTTTTAAACTCAGTGCAAAATGGCAAAATAAAAAGCAAATACAGGGGCTTAGGAAGGATGCCTTCAGGTATCATCAATGCCAGAATAAATAACAACAGGAACGCCGCAGAAACTCCGGATACCAGATGCAAGTCGACCCAGGCCGTTGAGAAGCCAGCGATGCCTCTGAGCAAGAATTCACTGCTGGCAAACATTTCCAAAGTAAAAGAGAGTAATTCAGACGCAAAAGGCAGGCCTAAAAACGTTGCGACAGTGGTCAATAAACTGGCAGGCAGCAAAACAAAAGTGACAAATGGAATGGCAATCAAATTTATAAGCGGCGCAATAGTACTTAAACCATTGAATTGCCACAACAACCCCGGCAGCATCAGGACACTAATCCCTAACTGTAATTTGACAAAGTAAATGAACTTTGCCTTAAACCCTTGATTGTTTAAGGGATAACGCCAAAACAAAAACCAGAGTACCATTATGGCGGAAAAGCTCAGCCAGAAACTCAGACTAAAAAGGCTTCCAGGAAACAACAGAATAAACATTGCCAGACTGAACAAAATAAATCGCCTGGTTTGCCAGTGACTACCGCTAATTACCAGCCCCCAAGCCAACAGTAACATTAGCCAGGCCCTCATGGTTGGTACAGCAAAATCAGCAAGCGACAAATAAAAAAAACTGAAGATCAGGCTGGCAGTGAGCCCAACAACCCGCAAATTAGTAAGAAAAAAACGAGCAAATGTAGCATTCCAAAGCAAACACAATAAACAGCTGAACAGATAGCTCCACAATGCAATCATCCCCAGGTGCATGCCTGAAATGGCCACCAGGTGGGCGGTACCGGTTTGTTGTAACAACTCCCAATCACCGGGCTCCAATAAGCCTCGATAACCGATGGCTAAAGCTAACAGCCAACGCACTTCTGGTTTACTAAATTCTACCAGCTTGTCGGCGATACTTTGTCTTATAGAGGATTGCCCGCGCAATACTTTGTTGTGGTCTGAATTTTTTACATACCCTGTGACCGCTATGTTTTCGGCAAACAACCAGGTTTGATAGTTGAACCCCGCTTCATTGCTCAAGCCCCATCGAGGTTTTAGTTTCACTTGCAATTGTACTTGTTGCCCATCCTTTAAAATCATCGATGGTTGTAACCAGCTGAGACGAGCTTTAGAGTGAAATGGCTCAATTTGTGATTCTTCGGGATTGTCAGAAAAATTAATATGGCTGATATGCAGATCGAATTTTAGCTTTTCCTGCGCCACTAAAACTGACCCAATCTCACCGATTACAGTAACGGGTTGTAAAAATAGTGCCGGTTTGGGTTGCGCAGAGTTTACCCAATGGCCTAAACTCAGCATCCAGAAAATACCGAAACAGCAACCGGACAAGAGCGCGGATTTTCTCAATAATACCAACCCCAGTATCAGCAACAGTACTGTGGTCCACAAAGGCAATAGTGTGGGCCAAAGTAATGCAGAAACACTGGCAGTAATAAAAGAGAAAAGAAACCTGTCCATAGTATTGTATAATTCTCATTGTGTAGCAGCATCCCACTGCATAAGTCGTAACATATATGCCAAAAAAGTTAATCAGACGATTTTTACCCGATCACCAATCCATCAAAGAGCAAAAGGCTCTGAAAGTGTTTGGCAAGCTGTTGCACGATGCAAATCTATGGCATTTAAATCGCAAATCCGCCTGTGGCGCTTTCGGGATTGGTCTGTTTTTCGCCTTTTGGCCGGTACCCTTTCAAATGTGGCTGGCAGCTGCTTTATCTATTCCCTTAAGAGTTAATCTGCCGGTATCAGTTGCCACCGTCTGGATAACCAATCCATTCACTATGCCTCCTATATTTTACGGGGCTTACAAAGTTGGGACTTTTATTATTGGGACACCGGCTAGCAAATTTGAGTTTGAACCCAGTTGGGAATGGGTAGTGAACAGTATGGAAACCATCGGCCCGGCGTTTTTATTAGGTTGCTTAGTTTGTGCTGTCGTGTTTGGACTTATTGGTTACTTTGGACTTAACTACGTCTGGCGCTTTTCAGTTAAAAAGGCCTGGCAACAACGTCAATTAGCCCGTCGTCAAAAGCAAGCGGCCTCCTGACACCGCAATTGAACCACGTTTTACAAAACTCCACTCAGTAACTGAACCACATTCAGAATCTTTCTGTCACGCTTAAAACCCACACATTGTCGACAATGAAAGCCAATTCGATTTGACTATTAACCAAATTACCCTAAAATTGTCGACATTGTTCATCTGACGCTTGCACGTTTCACATGTTTACATCTTCTTCAGCGCCGGTTACTACGGCAGACAAGACCTTTTTAAGTATTCGCAACGATATTGTAGAAGGTGTTATCGCAGCAGGCTCAAAGCTCAGTGAAACTGAATTGTCGACAAGATACAGTGTCAGCCGTGCTGTGATCAGAGAAGCCATTAATCGTCTGGAAGCCAATCACCTTATCGAGCGTAAAGCCAATGTCGGCGCTAAGGTAGTTACCCTGTCTTCTGAAGGTTTATCGGAACTCTATCAAATCCGGGAATCTCTGGAAGGCATGGCTGCAAGATTAGCTGCGCGCAATATGACAGATGAAGAGATTGTCAGCCTGAATGAACTTTTGAAGAGTCATTTCGATAAAGTAAAAACCGGCGAACGTTATTATCAGGAAGCCGGTGATCTGGATTTTCACTACCGCATTATTATTGGTAGTAAAAACAAGCAGCTTATCAGCCTGCTCAGCAACGGTATTTATCACCTGGTCAGAATGTACCGGGTACAACTGGGCATGGCAGGCCCACGTGTAACCACTGCGTATGACGAGCACAAACACATTATTCAGGCCATCAGTCACCGTGACGAAGAATTAGCTGAGATTCTGATGCGCCGCCATATTGATTATTCAAGACAAAATATTGCTAAAAAACTTTCCAACCTAAACCCTACAGGAGCCCAATCATGAGTGCAGGAAAAAAATTCAGACAAGCTCTGGCTGAGAACAAGCCTTTGCAAATCGTGGGTACGATTAATGCCTACAGTGCCATCATGGCCAAAAAGATCGGCCACCAAGCCATTTACCTTTCCGGTGGCGGTGTCGCTAACGCCTCTTACGGTCTACCTGATTTGGGTATGACTTCATTAAACGATGTTATTGCTGATGTTCAGCGCATAACAGCAGCCTGTGATTTACCACTTCTGGTGGATATTGATACTGGCTGGGGTGGCGCATTTAATATTGCAAAAACCATCAAAGATATGGAAAAAGCCGGTGCAGCGGCTGTACACATGGAAGATCAGGTAGCGCAAAAACGCTGTGGTCACCGCCCCAATAAAGAAATTGTCAGCACGGCAGAAATGGTAGATCGCATCAAAGCGGCAGTTGATGCCCGTACAGATCCTGACTTTTTCATCATGGCCCGTACCGACGCATTTGCACAGGAAGGCCTTGAAGCAGCAATTGCCCGTGCTAAAGCCTATGTTGCTGCCGGAGCAGATGGCATTTTCGCTGAAGCAGTACAAACAGAAGAACACTATCGCGCCTTCGCTGAAGCGTTGGACGTGCCTATTTTGGCGAACATCACCGAGTTTGGAAAAACCGAACTGTGGAACAAGGAACAGTTGGGCGAATGGGGAGCCGATATGGTGTTGTATCCGCTAAGTGCCTTCCGCGCCATGAACAAGGCAGCGGAATTAGTGTACACCTCGATTCTGCAAAACGGTGATCAGAAAGCCGTCGTCGACCAAATGCAAACCCGTATGGATTTATACGATTATCTGGGCTACCACGAGTACGAACAAAAATTAGATGCCCTGTTTGCTGAAGGCAAAAACAAATAAAACAGTTTTAATAACATATCAAATGTCGGGCGATTGCCCGACAATAAATCCAATTAACGACTAAAATTACAATACCCTATTTTAAGGAGACCCTCCGATGGCAAAAGTACTAAGTGGCGCTGGATTGCGTGGACAAGTAGCAGGTAAAACCGCACTTTCAACCGTAGGTAAAAGCGGCTCGGGTTTGACCTACCGTGGTTACGATGTAAAAGACCTGGCGAACCAATGCCAGTTTGAAGAAGTGGCTCACCTGATTTTGAAAGGTCACCTGCCAAATCAAAGCGAGTTAAGCGAATATAAAACCAAACTAAAAGCCATGCGTGGTCTGCCTCAGGCGCTAAAAGAAGTATTGGAGCGCATTCCTGCTGACGCTCACCCGATGGATGTTTTGCGCACCGGTTGCTCCATGTTGGGTAATCTGGAAGGTGAAACCAACTTCGACATGCAACAGCAAGTTACAGACCGGATGTTAGCCTGTTTCCCAAGCATCATGTGTTACTGGTATCGCTTTTCTCACGACGGCGTACGCATTGACGTGGAAACTGATGATGACTCTATCGGTGCACACTTCCTGCACATGTTGCACGGTAAAAAACCAGCAGAGTTGCACGAGCAGGTTATGCACGTTTCTTTGATCCTATATGCAGAGCACGAATTTAATGCTTCAACTTTTACCGCTCGTGTTTGTGCATCTACCCTGTCTGATATGCACTCTTGTGTGACCGGCGCTATCGGCTCATTACGTGGTCCTCTGCACGGTGGTGCCAATGAAGCAGCGATGGAAATGATCGAAGGCTTTAACTCTGCCGACCATGCCGAAGAAGAAATGATGGGCAAATTAGCCCGCAAAGAAAAGATCATGGGATTTGGTCACGCCATTTACTCAGAGTCGGATCCTCGCAACGAGATCATCAAATTATGGTCTGAGAAATTAGCCAAAGAAGTGGGTGACGACGTCTTGTATCCGGTTTCTGTGCGTTGTGAAGAAGTCATGTGGCGCGAGAAAAAGCTATTTTGTAACGCCGATTTCTTCCACGCATCTGCTTACAACTTCATGGGTATTCCCACTAAATTGTTTACCCCAATTTTCGTGATGTCTCGCCTGACAGGCTGGGCTGCTCACGTTATGGAGCAGCGCGCGGATAACCGAATTATTCGTCCTTCTGCAGAATATACTGGCGAAGAATTGCGTCCGGTTCCGCCAATTGCTGAACGGTAAGTCTTGCTCCGGGAGGACATGCCTCCCTTTACGCCTCTTATCGCAAACTCAATTTAGGTAGAATGAAGATGAACTTTGATTACCGCAAACCGCTTCCGGGCAGCAAACTGGATTATTTTGATACCCGTGCCGCGGTAGAATCCATTAAAGCCGGAAGCTACGACAAACTCCCCTACACTTCCAAAGTACTGGCGGAAAACCTGGTGCGCCGCTGTACGCCAGAAAACCTGACGGCTTCTTTAACACAAATTATCGAACGTAAACGCGAACTGGACTTTCCATGGTTTCCGGCCCGCGTTGTTTGCCATGATATTTTAGGCCAAACCGCACTAGTAGATTTAGCTGGTCTGAGAGACGCCATAGCTGAACAAGGTGGCGATCCGGCCAAAGTAAACCCGGTAGTGCCGACGCAATTGATTGTGGATCATTCACTCGCAGTTGAGCATGCTGGTTTTGAAGCTGATGCCTTCGAAAAAAACCGCGCAATCGAAGAGCGCCGTAACGAAGACCGATTCCACTTTATCAACTGGACCAAAACTGCCTTCAAAAACGTGGATGTTATCCCGCCTGGCAACGGTATCATGCACCAGATTAACCTTGAGCGTATGTCTCCGGTTATTCAGGCCAGAGATGGTGTCGCGTTTCCTGATACATTAGTAGGCACCGATAGTCACACCCCACATGTTGATGCACTGGGTGTTATTGCCATTGGTGTAGGTGGTTTAGAAGCAGAAAATGTGATGCTGGGCCGTGCCTCTTACATGCGTTTACCAGACATTGTAGGTGTTGAACTCACTGGCAAACCGCAACCGGGCATCACAGCCACTGACATCGTACTCGCGCTGACTGAATTTTTGCGTAAAGAACGTGTTGTATCCGCTTATCTGGAATTCTTTGGTGAAGGCGCAAGCCACCTGACCCTTGGCGATAGAGCGACCATTTCCAATATGACCCCGGAATACGGCGCTACAGCAGCAATGTTTTACATTGATCAGCAAACCATCGACTATTTAAAACTAACCGGTCGCGACGACGAACAGGTGCAACTGGTTGAAAACTATGCCAAAACCACCGGTTTGTGGGCCGATGAGATGGTCAATGCTGAATACGAGCGAGTGCTTAAATTTGATCTTTCGTCAGTTGGACGCAATATGGCAGGACCTTCCAATCCGCATCGTCGTGTAGCCACTTCGGATCTTGCCAGCCAGGGTATTGCCGGCGTTGTAGAAAATGAAACGGATAAGATGCCTGATGGCGCGGTGATCATTGCTGCAATTACCAGTTGTACCAACACCAGTAATCCGCGCAACGTAATCGCTGCAGGCTTATTGGCACGAAATGCCAATGCTAAAGGACTGATGAGAAAACCCTGGGTTAAATCTTCACTGGCACCCGGATCTAAGGCGGTAAAACTGTACCTTGAAGAAGCCAACTTATTGCCTGAACTGGAGCAATTAGGCTTTGGTGTTGTTGCTTTTGCCTGTACTACTTGCAATGGCATGAGCGGTGCGCTAGATCCAAAAATTCAGCAAGAAATTATCGATCGTGACCTTTATGCAACGGCTGTTTTGTCAGGTAACCGTAATTTTGATGGTCGAATTCACCCCTACGCCAAGCAGGCCTTTCTGGCATCACCACCGTTAGTAGTGGCCTACGCCATTGCCGGAACAATACGTTTCGATATCGAAAAGGATGTGCTTGGGCATGATCAGCAAGGTAATCCAGTTACGCTTAAAGACCTTTGGCCAAGCGATGAAGAAATAGACGCCATTGTTGCTTCCAGCGTTAAACCTGAGCATTTCCGTCAGGTTTATGATCCCATGTTTGAACTGAGTGTCGACTATGGTGAGAAAACTGAGCCGCTCTATAACTGGCGTCCTCAGAGTACCTATATCCGCCGTCCGCCCTATTGGGAAGGTGCACTGGCAGGAGAGCGCACTATGACTGGTATGCGTCCATTGGCAGTATTAGGCGATAACATCACTACCGATCACTTGTCTCCTTCTAACGCCATTATGGCGGATAGTGCCGCCGGTGAGTATCTGGCCAAAATGGGCTTACCCGAAGAAGACTTTAACTCTTATGCTACTCACCGAGGCGATCACCTGACCGCGCAAAGAGCCACGTTTGCCAATCCAAAACTATTTAACGAGATGGTGGTGGAAGACGGTAAGGTCAAACAGGGTTCACTCGCCAGGATAGAGCCAGAAGGTAAAATTACCCGCATGTGGGAAGCAATCGAAACCTACATGGAACGCAAACAACCGCTGATCATCATCGCTGGGGCTGACTATGGCCAAGGTTCTTCCCGAGATTGGGCGGCTAAAGGCGTCCGTCTGGCAGGCGTTGAAGTGATTGTTGCAGAAGGCTTTGAGCGCATACATCGTACTAACCTGATTGGTATGGGTGTTTTGCCACTGGAATTCCAACCAGGGACGACACGCATTACGCTGGGTATTGACGGTACCGAAACCTTTGACGTCAAAGGCGACAAAGCACCTGGAGCAACTCTCACCCTGGTAATTAATCGCGCCAATGGGGTGAAAGTTGAAGTCCCTGTAACCTGTCGTCTGGATACTGCAGAAGAAGTCTCAATTTATGATGCAGGTGGCGTATTACAGCGCTTCGCCAAAGACTTTTTAGCCTCTGAAGGCGCAGCCTGAGAAATTAAAATATTAAAGCGGCACTCTGTGTCGCTTTTCTTTTGAAGGTTTTTTATGACTCAATTTAAACCCCAAATTAAAATTCCAGCGACCTACATGCGTGGCGGGACAAGTAAAGGTGTGTTCTTTAATTTATTGGACCTGCCTGAATACGCACAGGTGGCAGGAGAAGCCAGAGACAAGCTGTTATTGCGCGTCATAGGTAGCCCCGATCCTTATGCAAAACACACAGATGGCATGGGCGGTGCCACTTCCAGCACCAGCAAAACCGTTATTCTGAGCAAAAGTGAAAAACCAGAGCACGATGTAGATTATTTGTTTGGCCAGGTGGCCATTGATAAACCTTTTATCGACTGGTCTGGTAATTGCGGGAATCTAACCGCCGCTGTTGGCGCATTCGCAATTAACAACAATTTGGTAAGCAAAGACCGTATACCAGAAAATGGTATTGCTGTAGTGCGCATCTGGCAGGTGAACATCCAGAAAACCATTATCGCTCACATACCCATTACAAATGGTGAAGTTCAGGAAACCGGTGATTTTGAACTGGACGGTGTGACCTTCCCAGCGGCAGAAGTAAAAGTTGAATTTCTGGATCCTGCTGATGCTGATGGAGACATGTTTCCAACCGGCAACCTGGTAGACGAATTAACTGTTCCCACTGAGCTGGTTTCTTCCGGAAAGTTACAAGCTACCTTGTTCAATGCTGGCATACCTACAGTGTTTGTCAGAGCAGAAGATATTGGTTACAGCGGTTGTGAGCTGCAGGATGATATCAACTCAGATCCCAGTGCTCTGGCGCGCTTTGAATCCTTGCGAGCTATCGGGGCAGTAAAAATGGGCCTGATAACTGATATCTCTGAAGCAGCAGCCAGACAACATACGCCTAAAATCGCCTTTGTAGCGCCACCGAAAGACTACATTGCCAGCAGCGGCAAAGCAGTAGCTAAACAGGATATTGACTTAAACGTCAGAGCCTTGTCCATGGGCAAACTACATCACGCCATGATGGGCACTGCTGCGGTTGCCATAGCCACTGCAGCTGCAATTCAGGGAACCCTGGTGAATGACGCTGCCGGTGGCCTTGAGCGAGAAGAAGTGACCTTCGGGCATCCATCAGGGACGCTAAAAGTAGGAGCAAAAGCCACTAATACAAATGGTAAATGGCTGGCCGACAAGGCCATTATGAGCCGTAGTGCCAGAGTGTTAATGGAAGGCTGGGTGCGCGTGCCTGAGTAAGTTACGTTTTAAAACAGTAACTTCAAACTGATATAAGAAGGCGTCTAGCCCGCTTCCAATATAAAAATTGTGTCGGGTGCTGACGCCGGTTAAAGAAGAAAGTGCCCCCTTTGAACCCCCAACGTTCCTTGACACGAGAACTCATGTCGTATCTTAAAATATTCGACGTTGATACTGCCAGATCTACCTATTCAGCAAGCCCTATCACCAGGCAGAATACACAAACAACCCGTCATAAATTTAGTGAATAGCCTGTATTAGCAAATTAAACAGGTGTTTTGATGGCTTCGTGTTAGGCTGGGGCTATAAGAATTAAGGAGTGCATTACCCTATGGCAATTTCACATTTTTATCCTCCGCGCAGAACCTTAATGGGTCCCGGCCCTTCTGATGTCAGCCCTCAGGTTTTGGCGGCATTGGCTAAACCGACCATTGGACATCTTGATCCGCTTTTTATCGGTTTAATGGAAGAAACCAAATCCCTGTTACAATACGCTTTTCAGACCCAGAACGAATTTACCATTGCGGTATCAGCACCGGGCTCTGCCGGTATGGAAACCTGCTTCGTAAATTTAGTGGAGCCAGGTGATAAAGTCATTGTTTGCATTAATGGCGTCTTTGGTCAGCGAATGAAAGAAAATGTCATCCGCTGTGGAGGTGAAGCCATTACCGTTGAACAGGAATGGGGCCGAGCAGTAGATCCTCAAGCTGTGGAAGACTGTTTAAAAAGTCATGCCGATGCAAAGTTTCTGGCATTTGTTCATGCCGAAACCTCAACCGGTGCGTTATCTGATGCCAAAACTCTGTGCCAACTGGCTCAAAAATATGACTGTTTAAGCATTGTGGATGCTGTTACTTCATTGGGCGGTGTTGAACTGAGAGTGGATGACTGGGGTATAGACGCAATTTATTCAGGCAGCCAAAAGTGCCTGTCCTGTGTACCTGGAATTTCACCGGTAAGCTTAAGCGAAAAAGCAGTAACTAAGATCAAAAACCGTAAATCTCCCGTACAAAGCTGGTTCCTGGATCAAACTCTGGTGATGGGCTACTGGTCTGGTGAAGGTAAACGCAGCTACCACCATACAGCCCCGGTAAATTCGATTTATGCCTTACATGAGTCGCTATTACTGTTACAACAGGAAACGCTGGACTCTGCCTGGCAACGCCACGCTGACCAACACGAAGTATTGAAAGCCGGATTATTGGATTTAGGACTGGAGTTTGTGGTACCCAAGGAAGAGCGACTACCCCAGCTAAACACGGTGCGAATTCCCCAAGGAGTGGATGATGCACAGGTTCGAAAATACCTGTTAGAAGAATTTAATCTGGAAATTGGCGCAGGCCTGGGAGCCTTTGCTGGTAACGCATGGCGTATCGGTTTAATGGGTTACGCTGCCAGAAGCGAAAACGTACAACTTTGTTTAGCAGCTTTAAAACAAGCCTTAAATTAAAACAGTTCCCACCAAGGGGTGAATTCAAATTGATGCAGCCCCTTTTTTATTGCCTTAGAAAAATCTCCCCTTAATGTGATTGTTACCATTTCTGTTCCTATACTGTAATCCCGTGTTATTGGCTGCAATACAATCTTGTTGTAACAATTCAATAAACCCAACATTCAGATGGAATACCAAGAAATGAAATTCAAGTCCATACTGCGCTCAGTAGCGAATCAGACCAAAACACTATTTACCTTTGCTCTGACGGCATGCCTGATTTGGCACTCAGCCCAAACCCAGGCTCAGATTATTGAGTCACCCCAAAGTGGCATATTAAATGTTAACGCAGGCCGCTCACCGACTATTGATGATGTTCCTCAACCTGTTTCTCTTTACGGCTGTAACAATACAGTTGTTGAGACCCAAGTATATTGGGATACCCAAAACCAGATATTGGGTGCTATACCCTATGGTTCAAGGATGTCTGAATCCGGTAAAGAGTACGTTGTCAGTAAATACTACATTGCCTCTCCCCCTGCCTGGCGCACTACAAAGCAAATTGAAAATGCCACTGCGAAAAAAGACGCGCAACCCTTTATCGGCTTAGTTACGCCCGACAATTTCACCTTTACTGGGACGAAACCAGCCCAAATTGTGAACTTTGATTATCGTATTTTAATGCCCACCTACCTTGAACATGTACAGGTGGATTTCAACTGGTCAGAAGATGAAGTTCTTTCCTGCGCGGAACAAGGAGTCACGTCAATCCCTATCAATACAGAGTGTCCCAACTTTCCCTGGCGTGCCGGAGCGGAAGGTGCGTCAGGAATCGGTCTGCTAAATACTGACGGAAGCACGGCATTCTTACCAACGCTAAAAAAACACGAAGATCCGCTGCAATGCAGCGTCACATTGCTAAATGACATTATGCTGGATCATAAAGTGTTTTTTAGCACCGATGAGGGCTTAAAAGAGACCATCAACCTCACTCAGTATCAGGCTGAGAGTAAAACCATGAAACTGGTCTGTGTTGAGAGGCTACCAGAAGACATTCCAGCTGGCTGCCGATGAATTTTTAGTGTTGCTAAGCAGCGTTGTAGGTTTAGTATGAGCACTATTGCTTAATATCACTCATGAAGTTGAACTATGACAGAAAAACTCTTTGTTTATGGAACCCTTTGCCCGGGCCGCCCTAACGCCCACTTGCTGGAAAACATCGGTGGCTGTTTTACCAAAGCGACTGTGCGCGGTACCCTGCACGAACAAGGTTGGGGAGCCACAATGGGCTATCCAGCCATCAAAATCGAAGCTAATGGGGACAAAGTCCCGGGCTATGTATTTAGTTCTGAGAGACTGGCCGAGCATTGGCCAGAGCTGGATGACTTTGAAGGTGAAGCATACAAAAGAATTACGACTTCAGCGTTGTTGGAGAACGGGGAAACAGTATCAGCCTGGGTATACAGTTTAAACCCGGAAATTCAGCTATAAGCTATAATTCATCCCTGACTAAACTATTACTGACTCCCAATGAAAATCACCAATCTGACTGAAAACTTTGTCGTCCTGAATTCTCATCAGGAAGCAACTATTGAAATTGCCGATGCAGGGTTGTACGAACGGTTGGATAATCAATACCAACAGTTTAAGGGTCATAGCCTGATTGCAATGCACTCATTTGAAAGTGACTGGCCCAGTTGGGAAATCCACCCAAAAGGCGACGAAATTGTGGTATTGATGTCAGGCGAAATAACTATGATATTAAAGGAGAATATCGGTGACCGGGCCGTTACTTTACGTCACTCCGGAGACTTTGTTATTGTGCCTCGTGGGGTATGGCATACCGCTAAAACAGTCCAAAAGTCTCAGTTACTCTTTATTACTCCGGGTGAAGGTACTGAAAATAAAGTGTTCTGATGCGTTTGCAGAAATTGCTGCCGCATTCCTCAAAAGTGCGTACGAGTAACGCGCTTATGTCAAGCTCCCTTCGGGCTGCGCCTGTTTGCAAAGTTTTACCGCAGAGATCAAAACGCTCTAGCCGAGCATTGGCCAGAGCTGGATGAATTTGAAGGTGAGGCTTATAGCCGGATACAAGTAAAGGTAGACTTAGACAATGGTGAATCCGTTACAGCGTGGGTGTATTCACTACACCCAGACTTGTATTGTTCTGCGATTAAAGCGGAAGCCCCACTAAAAACAACACCAGTTCCTTGTATTCATCGAAAGACTTAATACTGCGGGTATTAGCATAATATTTACCATTTACAATCAAAGTAGGCACAGTACCAATGCCCTGCTTTCTCAACTCAGTGGTTTTCTTGGCCATTTTTTTCGCTTTTGGCACAACGGAAAAGCTCTTCATGGCCTTATCAAATTTATCCCCCTCTACACCATGGCTAACAAACACCGCCTTGATGTCATCTATCGACGAGAAGTCGCCTTTTTCTACATGAATCTTTCTAAAAACAGCGTCTACCACTGGCTCTTTAACTTTTAATAACTCAGCAACGATTAGGGCTTTAGTTAATGCCTGTTCAATAGCGATATCTCTTCCCGGCATCATATCTACATGGTTCTTCTGCAGTTTGATACCGTCAGGCAAAGATGCATCCAGGTCTCTCATAAAAGCTTCCTGGCTAAAGCAATGTGGACAATAAAAAGAGAAAAACTCAGTCACCCCTTTTTTGTCGGATAACGGTGTTTCCAGTACAGTGTAATGAGTGCCTTCTTCAAATTCAGCGGCAAAAAGGTGTGTTGTAAACAAAGTTACAAGCAAAAGAAATACTTTGGTTTTCATAGGGTGCTCTTGATTTTTATTGTTGTCCTACAGACCAAACTAGTAAAGCCTGTGACCACTAAGTAGGATTGCCATTTAGTTTGCTGACATACTAACAAGTTAACCAGATAAAAGTGTCTTCTGATTCTGTATCAAAATATTGCGGGAGAAACAAAGGAACAGATTTATTTAAGTGATACCATTTGCAATATCATATTCACCTGTATTCCACAAAACTTCGGAAGTTCACACTCTTGTCCTTAAGTCATGCGTAAATCAGATAAAAAACTAGACAATCAAATTCGTTCAGGATTAACGGAAGTATGCGAAGCAGCGTTGAAAGACCTTGAAGGGTTTCAATGGCTTACCCACCTTGTGAATTACAATAACTTTCCGCAAAGCCTCAAAGTGATCTGTGTTTTCGATACCAATAACAACCTGGATAACTACTTATTGTCAGTCAGAAATGATTATATCCAGTCGCTTATCATCTCTGAACTTCAGAAATTAAACATTTCCTTAAAATCAGTCAGAAACCAAATTCTGTTTGATACAGAAGAAAACTGCACATTGCAGCACAATGGCAATTGGGCGAAAAGGCTGGGTTAAAAGCTCTTCACATGGCGTTAGTGAAGAATGAATAACGAGCCCAATTAATCCAGTAAAGGGCCCTTGCAAGCTAAACTACAGCGCCAGAACTCTTTGCAACAATTCATTGTTAATGGCTTCAATAGATCTTATTGTATCGTCATCCACACAGGGAATACGGCACCATTGATTTTTTTGATTTAGATATTGGTACACCTGATAAACCTTTTCCAGATAGCCGTGGGCGGCTTCATGTATATCTTCTTTTTCATCGGTGTAACTGCGTTGCTTTTTCTTAAGTACCAACTCTTTTGATACCGACAGTGGCACATCGAGGAAAAAAGTAATATCGGGTTTTGGCAAGCCATTGACTTGATATTCCAACTCTTCCAACCAGTCAATAAAAGCTACGCGTTCTTGCTCTGGAAACTTAGCCGCCTGATGGCCCATATTGGATTCCACGTAACGGTCACAAACCACATAATATCCCGCATTGAGATCAGCCAACAAATCAGGCTTCTGCTCCAATCGGTCACTGGCAAACAACACTGAGGCTAGCTTCGGATGCACCTGGTCAATGGAGCCGAATTCACCACGCAGAAAAGCGCCCACTTCTCGTCCAAAAAAAGTCTGCTCATAAGCCGGAAAACTGTACATTTTTACTTTTTTCCCTGCTTGTTTAAGCTGTTCTAACAACAGTTGGCTTTGTGTACCCTTACCACTGCCATCAATGCCTTCTATGGTTATTAGTTTTCCCGTCATGGTTCAGACCTGTATTGCAATATTTATTTGGTTTATCCAGGCGTGTAGCCGCCTGAAAAAATTCGAGGCGTAATAATGCCACTAACGACGAAATCTGTCAGTGTTAATTAGAAGAGTTAAGCCAATAAAAAAGGGGCAGTTACCTGAGTAACCGCCCCGACAAATACCCTTGCGCTAACGAGGGGTTGTATTACGGAGACACTAAAAAGTGTTCTTGAACTGCTGCAATTCTTTTAGCTAAACAAAATTACAGCGGTAATCTGATTTAAAGCTCTGGAGCTTCCTCTTTCGCATCCTCGGCCTTACCAGTTTTCTTTAGTAACAGTTCTTCGCGAAGACGAGTTTCGAGTTCATTAGCAATTTCCACATTGTCTTTCAGGAACTGCACTACATTGGCCTTACCCTGTCCGATACGATTGCCATTGTAGCTGTACCAGGAACCCGCTTTTTCTACCATCTTTTGCTGTACACCAAGGTCAATCAATTCAGCTTCTTTACTGATACCTTCGCCATACATAATCTGGAATTCACACTGTTTGAACGGCGGAGCTACTTTATTCTTTACTACCTTGACGCGGGTTTCGTTACCCACTACTTCGTCACCAACTTTTACTGAACCGATGCGACGAATATCCAGACGAACAGAAGCATAGAACTTCAGTGCATTACCACCGGTTGTCGTCTCTGGGTTACCAAACATCACACCAATCTTCATACGGATCTGGTTGATGAAGATACACAAGGTGTTAGATTTTTTGATATTAGCAGTCAATTTACGCAGTGCCTGAGACATCAAACGCGCCTGCAAACCGACGTGAGAGTCACCCATCTCACCTTCAATTTCAGCTTTCGGTGTCAGAGCGGCTACAGAGTCCACAATAACCACATCTACGGCTCCTGAGCGGACCAACATGTCACAAATTTCCAACGCTTGCTCACCTGTGTCTGGCTGCGACACTAATAACTCTTCAACGTTTACACCCAGCTTTGCGGCATAAACTGGATCTAGTGCGTGCTCCGCATCCACGAATGCACAGGTTTTACCTTTCTTCTGCGCTTCAGCAATAACCTGTAGCGTCAGCGTGGTTTTACCGGATGATTCCGGACCATAGATTTCCACCACTCGACCACAAGGCAATCCGCCTATCCCCAATGCAATATCAATCGACAATGAGCCAGTGGAAATAGACTCAATATCCATCGCCAGGTTGTCGCCAAGGCGCATAATGGTGCCCTTACCGAATTGCTTTTCAATTTGTCCAAGTGCTGCTGATAGTGCGCGTGATTTATTGTCGTCCATTGTGAACCCCTGTTTCTAAAATACTCTCATGTAACCTGAGAGATTGTGATTATGGTCGCCCCTACTGATTTTCAGGCAGAGCGTAATTTTTTCGTTAGCTATGGGTAAATATTGATTGAAGTTAGTAGACGGGTATTGCTTTCAACCCAAACAACTGTATTTTCAACCAGTACTTGAGCACAAGTATACTGTACAACCATACAGTTACAATGTTTTTTTTAAAGTATTTTATAAGTGCTTAAAAAATTGAGAGTTTTTTAATTTTCAAGATGTCGCCGACCTGAAGTCGGCGACATTTTACATGTATTTCGAGCAACAATCCAAATACCTCTCCTGCACAATAAAAGTAGGATAAATCTTATAATGCCAACTTTTTGATCAATGTTTGCATTGCCACTTCTACGGTTTGTTCCCGAACCTTGGCTCGGTCGCCTGTAAATATTTTAGAAAATGCAAATTGCTGCTCGCCAATAACAAAACCAAACCACACCAGACCCACGGGTTTGTCTGCAGTTCCCCCACCCGGCCCGGCGACACCGCTCACTGCCACCGCCACATCGGCCTTTGCCATTTTCAAGGCACCGAGGGACATTTGCTCTACAACCGCTTGTGAAACCGCCCCGTGCTTATTAATGATTTCGGGGTCGACGGCGACAAGATCGGATTTAGCCTCATTGCTATAGGTGATGAATCCTCGTTGAAACCAATTTGAACTTCCAGGGGCACTGGTAATGGCGTATCCTATGCCTCCTCCGGTACAGGACTCGGCACAGGTAATCTGCCAGTTTTTGTCTGTGAGTAGCTCACCAAGTTGAGCGGAAAGTGTCAAAATCTGATCTGAAATCATCGAAACTTCTCAAAAATAAGTAAAAAATAAATATGTCGTCACCTGATTATAGTGAAGCCGCACTGGCAAACCATACCCCTATGATGCAGCAGTATTTACGCATCAAAGTCGAACATAAAGAAATCCTGTTGTTTTATCGCATGGGCGATTTTTATGAATTATTCTGGGATGACGCTAAACGTGCCGCACAACTACTGGATATTTCCCTGACAGCCAGAGGCAAATCAGGCGGCAATGCCATCCCCATGGCAGGTGTTCCCTACCATGCTGTTGAAGGCTATCTCGCCAAATTGGTAAAACTGGGGGAATCGGTTGCCATCTGTGAACAGGTTGGCGATCCGGCAACCAGCAAAGGCCCCGTTGAGCGTAAAGTCACCCGAATCATTACACCTGGCACAGTAACAGATGAAGCCCTGTTAGAAAACAGTGCCGAAAATCTGTTAGCAGCAGTTTCTCACCACAAACAGGAGATAGGTTTCGCGACTTTAGACGTAAGTAGTGGCCGCTTTGTGATCCGCCAGTTGCAAAGCACCGAAGCACTTGAAGCCGAACTGGAAAAAGCTCGCCCTGCTGAGATTCTATATCCTGATGACTTCCCATATACCTGGTTGTTTGATCAAAATGCCGGGTTGCGACGCAGACCTGAATGGGAATTTGACCCGGCAACGGCGGTTAAACTGCTCAACGAACAGTTTGGCACCCGTGAATTATCGGGGTTTGGTATTGAGCAAGATAGATCGCAAATGGCACTAGCAGCGGCAGGCGCCATTTTGCAATATGTCAAAGATACACAACGCAGTGCCCTGCCCCATATTCGGGCTTTGAAAAAGCCAGAAGATGACCATCTGTTACAGTTGGATGCTACCACCATCCGTAACCTTGAACTTACTAAGAACCTGTCCGGTGGTGAGCAAAACACCTTATTTTCTGTGCTGAACCAGACCAAAACACCGATGGGAAGCCGTTTGCTACGACGCTGGCTACATGAGCCATTGCGCTGTCGCAACGCTATTCGCGCACGACATAGCCTGGTTGAACAAATTCAGCGAGTTGATTTTGTACAGGTTCAGGAAAACCTGAAACTGGTGGGCGATCTGGAACGAATACTGTCCAGAATGGCGCTAAGAAGCGCGCGACCGAGAGACTTTTCCCGATTAATACAGGCCTTGCAGCAACTTCCAGAGATACATATTTTTCTGGAAGAGCTGGGCAATCCAGAAGCGCTACTGTTAAAAGACAACATCGGACTTTTTTCCGAATTACACCAACAACTGGATGATGCCATTGTAGACATGCCCCCCATGTTAATTCGAGATGGTGGCGTAATTAAACCTGGTTATAACAGTCAGCTAGATGAATATCGCGCTCTAATGACAGGCGCAACGGACGTACTGGAAAAGATTGAAAAGCGCGAGCAGGAAGACACCGGGATCAGCAACCTGAAAGTGGCCTTCAATAAAGTGCATGGCTATTACATTGAAGTCAGTAAAGGTCAATCTCATTTAGTGCCACCTGAATATGTACGTCGACAAACCCTCAAAAACTACGAGCGTTATATTATTCCTGAGTTAAAGGAATATGAAGATAAAGTGCTTTCCAGTCAGGCCCTTGCATTGGCTTTGGAAAAACAACTATATGACCAGCTCTTCGATCGGGTTATCCCAAATCTGGCAGCTCTGCAAGATACCGCAGAGTCCATTGCACAGTTAGATGTATTAGTGAATTTCGCAGAGCGAGCTGAGGTTTTGAGTTATCATCAACCGGAAATGACCGATGACAACGAAATACACTTCCATCACGGTCGACACCCGGTTGTAGAAACCATGGTATCCAGTCCCTTTATTGCAAACCCGATAGCCATCACCGATGCTCGTAAAATGCTGATTGTTACTGGCCCCAACATGGGCGGTAAATCGACTTACATGAGACAAACCGCGCTAATTGTATTAATGGCGCATATTGGCTGCTTCGTTCCAGCTGAACAAGCACGCATAGGTATTATCGATCGCATATTCACCCGTATTGGCGCCTCAGACGATCTGGCTTCGGGCCGCTCCACGTTCATGGTGGAAATGACAGAAACTGCCAACATACTCAATAACGCCACTCAACACAGTTTAGTATTGATGGACGAAATTGGTCGGGGTACCAGCACTTACGACGGTTTATCTCTAGCCTGGGCAACAGCAGAATGGTTGGCTAGCAAACTAAACAGCTACTGTTTATTTGCCACTCATTACTTTGAATTAACGCAACTGGCAGAGGATACACCAGGGATCGTCAATGTCCATTTAGATGCTGTGGAATACGATGGCGGTATTCGTTTTATGCACGCCGTACAAG
Source organism: Planctobacterium sp. AWH2_060 (assembly GCF_056158425.1). Taxonomy (NCBI): domain Bacteria; kingdom Pseudomonadati; phylum Pseudomonadota; class Gammaproteobacteria; order Alteromonadales; family Alteromonadaceae; genus Planctobacterium; species Planctobacterium sp. AWH2_060. Next base: position 1,145,188 of record NZ_JBSWTG010000001.1, read on the forward strand.
AAGGCGCAGCTAATAAGAGTTACGGCTTGCAAGTGGCAGAGCTGGCTGGCGTGCCCAATTCAGTTATTCGCAGGGCAAAACAAAAACTGCAAACACTGGAAAGCACTGCCCATGACGGTGCAGCTCAGCCGCTGCCTGTTCAAAGCGACTTTCTCACCAGTACCAACCCCGCTTTAACCATGCTTCAGAGCACTAATCCCGACGATTTAACGCCAAGGGAAGCACTGGACATTCTGTATAAACTTAAATCTCTAGACGACTCCTGAGGGAGTCGTTTTAATGAGATAATAAGTTTTTGTAGGGTACTTCCAACTTATCAAACAGATTCATCAGATTCTTTGCCAATACAGGCTTTGCTAAGAAACTGACGGCACCGCCAGCAATAGCCTCTTTTACATTCTGCGCGGTACTGTCTCCTGAACACATAACTACATTAATTTTAGGGTACTTCTCCCGCATCAAGCGCAGTAATGTCATGCCATCAGCGCCTGGCATATTGATATCTAAAAACACCAAGCCATAGTTATTAACGCGCAGCCTGTCGATTGCATCATGGCAACTGCTGGATGTCTGAACCTGAGAAAACCCAAGTTTCATTAATATTATCCGAATGAAGCTGCGGATTTGCTCATCATCATCCACAATCAAAATTTCAGTATTAAAATTTATTTGCTCCTTAGCCACGTATCCTCACTTTCATCGGTACTGGTTACTCCTCTAACTGTGTTTAAAGATAAGCAATAAATCTGCTTTTCACAAAATTCATCTTTACAGGGGATAATATTTACGCAAACGCGTAAATTCTCCAAAAAGATTGCGCTTAACTCATTGTTTGCAAAGCCGCATTTCCGTATACTGTAGCGCCATCTGACAGTCTCTTTGAGCCACCTCTTGGCGCTCAATTGTATCCTTTAGGTTTTACATGACGAATTATATTTTTGTAACTGGTGGTGTTGTATCATCACTTGGTAAAGGCATTGCTGCTGCATCTCTGGCGGCGATATTAGAGGCACGGGGCCTGAAAGTGACCATGCTGAAACTGGATCCCTACATTAATGTCGATCCGGGCACCATGAGTCCAATTCAGCACGGTGAGGTTTTTGTTACTGACGATGGCGCTGAAACTGACCTGGATCTGGGTCACTACGAGCGTTTCATTCGCACCCGTATGACCAAGCGCAATAACTTCACCACTGGAAAAGTTTACGAAGAAGTTCTCAAGCGAGAGCGCCGTGGTGACTTCCTGGGTGCCACTATCCAGGTTATTCCTCATATCACCAATGAAATCAAGCGACGTGTCGTAGAAGGTGCTGAAGGCGCTGATATTGCAATTGTTGAAATCGGCGGTACTGTCGGTGATATCGAATCACAACCTTTCATTGAAGCAATTCGTCAGCTAGGCACGGAAATTGGTCGCGAGCGTGCGCTTTACATGCACCTGACCCTAATCCCCTACATGAAAGCGTCCGGCGAAATCAAAACCAAACCTACGCAACATTCTGTAAAAGAATTGCGCTCGGTGGGTATTCAGCCTGATTTACTGGTTTGTCGCTCGGAAGTTCCACTTCCAAGCAATGAACGCTCCAAAATAGCCTTATTCACTAACGTCAATGAAAAAGCGGTTATTTCCTTACGGGACGCAGACAGCATTTACAAAATCCCGGCCATGTTAAAAGCACAAAACATGGATGATATCGTGGTCAATCGCTTCGGTATTGAATGCCCGGAAGCAGATTTAAGTGAATGGGAGCAAGTACTTTATGCCGAATCCAACCCCACTGGCGAGGTTGTCATTGGTATGGTGGGTAAATATGTCGAGCTGCCAGATGCCTACAAATCAGTTAACGAAGCACTAAAACACGCAGGCCTTAAAAACCGCCTGAATGTTAGTATCAAATATATTGACTCTCAGGATGTGGAAACCAAAGGGGAAGCCGTACTTGCTGGCCTGGATGCCATATTGGTCCCCGGAGGCTTTGGCGAGCGAGGCATCGAAGGCAAAATTCGCACTGCACAATACGCACGTGAAAACAAAGTACCATACCTGGGCATCTGTTTGGGTATGCAGGTAGCATTAATTGAATACGCCCGTAATGTTGCAGGCATGGAAAATGCCAACAGCACCGAGTTCGATCCAGAAACGCCCTTCCCGGTGGTGGGCTTGATTACAGAGTGGCAAGATTCAGCTGGCAGCACTGAGGTAAGATCTGAAGAATCCGACCTGGGTGGTACTATGCGTTTAGGTAGCCAACTTTGCCACCTGGAACCAGGTAGCAAAGTACATGATCTATATGGTTCAGATACAATCTTCGAGCGTCACAGACATCGCTACGAAGTGAATAATAATTTATTACCACAAATAAAAGCAGCTGGTCTGAAAGTGACAGGATTGTCTACCGACAAACGCCTGGTGGAAATCATTGAAAATGATGATCACCCCTGGTTTGTGGCAGGACAATTTCACCCTGAATTCAACTCTACACCAAGGGATGGACACCCGCTATTCGAAGGATTTGTCGCAGCAGCGGGAAAATACAACAAAGACAATAATTAATCTGTAACAGATTTAACGCAAAGCGCAGCCATATTTCATAGCGATATTGCTACGCTTTTGCTAGTTTATGCGGATTAATTGCGAACCCATTTTCAGGAACATATTTTTATGGCAAACATTACAAAGATTGTAGGTCGCGAAGTTTTAGACTCACGTGGCAACCCAACGGTTGAAGCAGACGTATTTCTCGAATCAGGAGCCTGGGGCCGCGCTTGTGCACCTTCTGGTGCTTCTACGGGTTCACGCGAAGCATTAGAATTAAGAGATGGCGACAAGTCTCGCTATTTAGGTAAAGGCGTAACTAAGGCTGTTGCAGCAGTTAACAATGACATCCAACAAGCATTGCTGGGTAAAAATGCCCTTGAGCAAGCTGCGCTAGACAAAATCATGATCGAGTTGGACGGCACTGAAAACAAAGAAAAGCTGGGTGCCAATGCCATCCTGGCGGTTTCGCTCGCTGCCGCCAAAGCCGCTGCAATGGAAAAGAAAGTACCACTTTATCAGCACATTGCTGACATTAACGGTACGCCAGGCCAATACAGCATGCCAGTGCCTATGATGAATATCATCAATGGTGGTGAGCACGCAGACAACAACGTTGATATTCAGGAATTCATGGTACAGCCTGTTGGCGCTGCCACCTTTAAAGAAGCCCTGCGCATGGGTGCAGAAATCTTCCACAGCCTGAAAAAAGTATTAAGTGGCAAAGGCCTGAATACTGCAGTCGGTGACGAAGGTGGTTTCGCTCCTAATCTGGCATCAAACGAAGAAGCACTGGCTGTAATCGTTGAAGCAGTAGAAAACGCCGGTTATGTGATGGATAAAGACATCACTTTAGCTTTGGACTGTGCCTCTTCTGAATTCTACAGCGAAGGCAGCTACAACCTGAGCGGTGAAGGCAAATCCTTCACGCCTTCAGCCTTTACCGACTATTTGGCTGAACTGAGCAACAAGTACCCGATCGTTTCCATCGAAGATGGTATGGACGAGAGTGACTGGGATGGCTGGGCCGAATTAACCCAAAAAATTGGTGATAAAGTTCAGTTGGTAGGTGATGATCTGTTTGTAACCAATACCAAAATTTTGTCTCGTGGTATCGAGCAAGGCGTTGGTAACTCCATTTTGATTAAATTCAATCAAATCGGTTCACTAACCGAAACTCTGGAAGCCATTAAAATGGCCAAAGACGCGGGCTTCACAGCAGTTATTTCACACCGTTCAGGTGAAACTGAAGATGCCACTATCGCGGACCTGGCAGTAGGTACAGCTGCAGGCCAAATTAAAACCGGCTCACTGTGTCGTTCTGACCGTGTTGCTAAGTACAACCAGTTGTTACGCATCGAAGAAGAACTAGGCAGTTCTGTTGCATACGCTGGTCGCTCGGCCATTAAAGGTCAATAAGACTGATAAGATGTTGCCACTTCGGTGGCAACTCTGACAGACTCACACCATGTTTGACAGCAACGATATCCAAACCTCAATATTCCATGGCAGTGAGCAGCAATTGGAATACGCCGAACTGTGCACTGCACTGTTTGAATCAACCCTATTGGATATCGCCAAACAAGATAATCTCGATACCGTTAGAATCCAACGCAAGCTGGCGGGACTTTCTTATCATGTTAAAAATGCAGCCTATAAACTGCTCACCACCGAAAACCCAATGGCGGTGGATATCCACAACGCCAGTTGGCAGTTAAAACAACCTCGCAAATGTCCCGGTAAACAGCATTTCACTGAAGAAGCCGTTGACTGGTATATGAAGCATTCTTGCTATGGCTTACCTGTGCCAGTGCTGCTGATGGATTTTGAACATATCTATCTGGAGCTGGATTCCATTGATATTATGGATTTGCCCAACAAGCGCATTCACCTCAATAAAAATAAGTGGATTTCCTTAGAGGCACAGGAAGAAACGCAACCGGTACTGCAGCACAAGCAACAACAGTTGGTTATTCTGCAAAAACCTTCAAAGGCAACCATGACTTCCGCTTGCTGTGGTCATCGCTGGAGCCATAAAGGTATCACCCATCCCCGTAAACTCAGCCTCAGAGAGTTATTGCTCTCTACTACCATTCACTGGAAGAACTTTCGTTTTCCGGTGTAAATTCGCCTTGCGCTATCAGCGCTCTCCTCAAACCTGTTCACTCGACTGTCGGTTTTTATTTATGCGAACAATGGAGTTTGATTTAAATGGGTTGGTCGAACTGAAGTTCGTTAACCTAAAGTATTCCTGGCTATTATTGTTCTGCTGATGCAGCACCAACAATTCAAATATCCATGCTACTGTAGGTTCGAATTTATTCGAACAACCATGTTTGATTTGAAGTAGATTGTAGAACTGAAGATCGCTCCACAACAAAATAGGATAAACATCCTAACCAAATGGTGATTTTATACTTATCAAACCAGTTTGCAGTTTTTAATCATGAAATATAACCAAAAACTTGCGTTTATCTCTGAAAAACATCGCAGGCGCTATTGACCCTATCCGTGATAAACGTTACAAATACATCCATACAAACGTTGAGAACATTCAACCCAAGATGGCAATTAAGTTTACTTCACTCCTACTTCTCCTTATGGCAGGCAAAACTGCACGGGTGAGTTGTAAGTAAACAACCAAAAGCATTCATGAAAAACCCGTGCACAGCACGGGTTTTTTTGTATATAGCACAGCAAATCAGGAGTTAACATGGACAATCAGGTAAAGATCTTCGATACCACCTTGCGTGATGGTGAACAGGCGTTACCCGCCAGCCTAACGGTGAAGGACAAACTCCAGATTGCGCTGGCGCTTGAGCGATTAGGTGTTGATATTATCGAAGCGGGATTTCCGGTTTCTTCGCCTGGCGATTTTCAATCGGTACAAACCATTGCCAAAGAAATAAAAAATGCCACCGTATGCGGGTTATCACGAGCAGTTATGCAGGATATTGATGCTTGTGGTGAGTCTCTAAGGGTTGCTGATCATTTTCGTATTCATACCTTTATCGCCACATCGTCGATTCATGTGGACTCAAAACTGAGAAAATCCAATGACGAAGTGGTGGAAATGGCAGTAGCGGCCATCAGGCACGCTGGTAAATACACAGATGATATCGAGTTTTCCTGCGAAGACGCCGGCCGTACACACATTGATTATTTATGCCGTATGGTAGAAGCCGCCATAAATGCAGGTGCCACTACCGTGAATATTCCGGATACAGTTGGCTACACTACCCCCACTGAGTTTGGCGGCATCATTAAGAATCTGTTCAACCGGGTTCCAAACATCGACAAAGCCACAATATCTGTACATTGTCACAACGATTTAGGATTGGCCGTGGCCAATTCATTAGCAGCCGTTGAAAACGGTGCGCGTCAGGTAGAATGCACTATCAATGGTATTGGTGAGCGGGCGGGTAATGCCTCACTGGAAGAAATCGCCATGATTTTAAAAACCAGAGAGCAGTTATTAGGATTGCAAACCAACATCCGAAGCACTGAAATTTCCAGAACATCAAAACTGGTCAGTCAATTGTGCAACATGCCAGTGCAACCTAACAAAGCCATCGTCGGCACAAATGCTTTTAGTCATTCTTCGGGGATCCACCAGGATGGGGTGTTAAAAGCACAAAATACCTATGAAATCATGACGCCTGAATCTGTGGGCATCAACAAAAATAACCTGAACCTGACATCCCGCTCTGGACGCCATGTGATTAAGCACAGAATGCACGAGTTAGGCTATCAGGACAGTGATTTTGATCTGGACCAACTGTATCAGTCATTTTTGAAATTGGCCGACAAAAAAGGCCAGGTTTTCGATTACGATTTAGAGGCGTTAGTGTTCTTTGATCAAACCCGTCAGGACGAGGCCTATTATCAATTGAACTACCTTCACGCCAATGCAGGTAAAAACATAGTGCCCAGTGCTACCGTCATTGTGGCATTTGGCGATCAGGAAGTCACCGAATCATCAACCGGTAACGGTCCGGTAGACGCAGCCTTTAATGCCATTATCAAAGCCACCGGCAGAGACAGTATCGAGATTGTTGATTTTAAACTGGATTCCAAAGGCGAAGGTGCCGACGCACTGGCACAGGTAAGCGTGATTGCTACCTACAACGGGCGTCGCTTCAGCGGAATTGGTTTGGCCACCGATATCGTAGAAGCCGGTGTCAAAGCCTTAATTTATGTAATGAATAATACGTATCTGGCAGATCAAATCGATCATCAGAAAAAACAAGTCAAACGAATAGCAGGTGTATAACCATGTCAGGAAAACATATCGCAGTATTGGCCGGAGACGGGATTGGCCCCGAGGTCATGAACGAAGCCTTAAAAGTGCTGGAAACCATCAAACACAAGTTTGATTTAAATATCACAACTGAGCAATTTAATGTTGGCGGATATGCCATCGACCAGGACGGTCACGCCCTGCCTGACAAGACTCTGAAAGGTTGTGAAAATGCTGATGCCATATTGTTTGGCTCCATCGGTGGTCCCAAATGGGATAATCTGCCACTGGAACAACGCCCTGAAAGAGCCGCTTTGCTGACTTTGCGCAGTCATTTCGGTTTATTCAGTAACCTGCGCCCTGCCCGTATTTATGAAGGTCTGGAGTCCTTTTCACCACTGCGCGCCGACATTGCTGCCAGCGGTTTTGATGTATTGGTGGTTCGGGAATTAACTGGCGGAATTTACTTCGGCCAACCCAAAGGTATGGAAGGCGAAGGTGAAGAGCAATATGCCTTTGATACTATGCGTTATAGCCGTATGGAAATTCGCCGCATCGCCAAAATTGCCTTTGAAGCAGCACAAAAGCGCAACAAGAAAGTTACCTCCGTAGACAAAGCCAACGTACTGGTTTGTAGTCGCCTGTGGCGAGAAGTCACTGAAGAAGTTGCGAAAGACTATCCGGATGTCACGCTAGAGCACATCTATATCGATAACGCGACCATGCAGCTAATTCGATGTCCTTCGGATTTTGACGTGTTGTTGTGCTCCAACCTGTTCGGCGACATCATCTCTGATGAATGCGCCATGATCACAGGCTCAATGGGCTTATTACCCTCTGCCAGTATAAACGCTGACGGATTCGGTATGTACGAACCCGCAGGCGGTTCGGCTCCGGATATTGCAGGAAAAGGCATCGCCAACCCTATTGCACAAATTTTGTCGTTATCGATGTTGATGCGCTACAGCCTGAATGAAAATGATGCCGCAGATGCCATCGATAGTGCCGTGGTAAAAGCGCTGCAATCTCAGGTATTAACCGCAGAGCTATTACCTGCTGACAAACGCCATGAAGCTAAATCAACGTCCCAGGTGGGAGATTTTATCGCCAACGCTATTAAGGAGAGTCACTAATGGCGCAAACCCTTTACGAAAAAATCTGGCAACGTCATATTGTTGATCAAGTGGGCAACGATACCTTGTTGTATATCGATCGCCACCTGATCCACGAAGTCACCTCTCCACAAGCCTTTGCGGGACTGACCGAAAAAGGACGTAAAGTAAGACGCCCTGATAAAACCTTTGCCACCATGGATCACAGCATTTCTACCCGCTCGTTAGCGATAGATGCCTGTGGCCCGGCCAACCAATTGCAGTTGCAAACCTTAATGAGCAATTGCGAAGCCAATGGTATAGAGCTGTACCCCGTAGGCCACCAAAAGCAAGGTATCGTACACGTAATTGGCCCTGAACTGGGACTAATCTTGCCCGGAATGACAGTAGTATGTGGTGACTCTCACACTGCTACGCACGGCGCATTCGGCGCTTTGGCTTTTGGTATTGGCACATCGCAAGTAGAGCATGTGTTAGCAACACAGACCTTGAAACAAAGCAAAGCAAAAACCATGAAGGTAGATGTACAGGGTGAGTTACCTCCGGGGATCACAGCTAAAGACATCATTTTGGCCATCATAGGCAAAATAGGTCATGCGGGTGCCACCGGACATGTCATTGAATACGCAGGCAGCGCGATTGAAGCCTTGAGCATGGAAGAGCGAATGACCATCTGCAACATGAGTATCGAAGCGGGGGCCAAGGCGGGCTTAATCGCACCGGATCAAATAACCATCGATTACATCAAAGGTCGCGACTACGCACCCAAAGACCAAAACTGGCAAGCCGCGCTGGCAGATTGGGCCGAGTTAAAATCGGATGCTGGTGCCCAATTTGATACCCTGGTTACATTACAGGCGCAAGATATTGAGCCGCAAGTTACATGGGGTACCAATCCTGGCCAGGTCATTGGCATAAACAGCCCTATCCCAGGCCCCAACGATTTTAACGACAGCGTGGAAAAAATCTCTACCAGCAAGGCGTTAAAATACATGGGTATAGAAGCCGGGCAAAAGCTGTCCGACTTGTCAGTAAATAATGTATTTATTGGCTCCTGTACCAATAGTCGTATTGAAGATTTACGCGCCGCGGCCAAAGTGGCCAAACAAGGTAAAGTCGCCTCCAGCGTTACCGCTATCGTGGTGCCCGGTTCTGCCCAGGTAAAAGCCCAGGCAGAAGCGGAAAAATTAGATGAGATATTTATCAATGCCGGTTTTGAGTGGCGTCTTCCGGGCTGTTCCATGTGTCTGGGTATGAATGACGATATTTTACAGCCAGGCGACCGCTGTGCATCAACCAGTAACCGCAATTTTGAAGGACGCCAGGGCCGTGGAGCCAGAACTCATTTGGTAAGCCCTGCCATGGCCGCTGCGGCGGCGCTAAATGGCCGATTTGTAGATGTCAGACAATATGGAGCAGAATAATATGAGCGGAATCACCGAATTCACCGGCACGGCAGTGCCACTGGACAGTGCCAATGTCGACACCGACCAAATCATTCCGAAACAGTTTTTGACCTCAGTCAGTCGCGCCGGATTTGGCAAGCACCTGTTTCATGACTGGCGTTACCTGGACCTGGAAGAAAAAGAGCCAAACCCAGACTTTGTACTGAACAAGCCAGAATACCGGGGAGCCAGTGTCTTGTTGGCCAGAGAGAACTTTGGCTGTGGTTCCAGTCGCGAGCACGCCCCCTGGGCGCTAACCGATTATGGCTTTAAAGTGGTCGTTGCCACCAGTTTCGCAGATATCTTTTATGGTAACTGCATGAATAATCAATTGTTGCCAGTAGCTCTGCCAAGTGCAGCCATGGATACGCTGTTTGCGGCGGTTGACGCCAATTCAGACTGTGCCATAACTATCAATTTACCAGAACAAACCCTGTCCTGTGATGGTAATAGTTTTAGTTTTGACATTGAGGCCCACCATAAAAACAATCTAATCAAAGGCTTGGATGCCATTGGTCAAACGCTGGAAAGCGAAGCGCAAATATCGGATTACGAATCGCGTATTCCAGCCTGGTTAGCATAAACTTCCAGAATTATTTCTCTGTATTTTTCAATGATTTATTGCCAATATCTGTGATATTGGCAATACTTTCCCATTCAGATTGAACTAACTGACAGATTGAATTGATATTATGCAGCAAAATCAGATCGCAATAGTTTCCATCGATCAACTCGTACCCGGGATGTTTGTCAGTCGTGTGACCAAACAAAGTGGTCAGCTGAAGGTAAAATCTCAGGGCTTAATCAAACGTCCAGAACTTATAGAACTGCTCAAACAAAAGGGCATTCTGGAATTAGAGGTGGACTACAGTAAAAGTAACTTAAAAGAAATTGCTCGGCATCAGCCCGAACCCGAGCCAGAGCCTGAGGAAGCCACAAAGAAAGTACCTGAAAAATCGCTGTCAGACTCACTTAATCAATCACAAAAGCTACACGACCACGCCAAACAAGCTCATTGCAAACTTCTGGATAAAGTTCGCAATGGGGAACATCCCAATATAGAAGAGATAAAAGAAGTCTCCTCAGAAATCATAGACAGTATTTTCGAGAACCCTAATGCCCTGTCTTGCGTATCCCTGATCAAAGATGCCCCAGACTATATCTGGGAGCACAGCGTCAACTGCGCCATTTACATGGGCGTTTTTGCCAAACATCTGGGTTTTGATAAAGAGCTCACAGAAGATCTTTGTCTGGGCGGTTTTCTCATGGATGTCGGTATGGCCACCATCCCCGACGAACTATTGCAAAAAGGCGATAAATTCCATGCAAATGATAAGGAAATGATAAAAATGCATGTGGATTTTGGGGTCGAGTTAGTTTCTCAGGAAGAGAATGTCTCCGATGTCGTCTTGAGTGTTATTCAGGACCACCATGAACGACTTGACGGTTCCGGCTACCCCGAAGGTAAAAAAGGCGATCAAATTAATACCTACGGGCGCATGGCAGCAATTATTGATAGTTATGATGCAATGACCAGCGACCGCCCCTACAGAAAAGGTTACACCCCGACTGCTGCGCTCAAAAAATTACTTTCAGATACCTCAGGCAAATACGACCAATCACTGGTGCAGCAATTTATTCGCTGTATTGGCGTTCACCCTGTAGGGTCGCTGGTAAAACTAAAAAGCGGCAAGATCGGTATCATAGTCAAAGCCAACAAAGATGAACCGATAAAACCACTGGTTATGTGTTTTTACAGTATTTCCAGCGGCGCTCATACCGAGTTAAAGCGGGTCGATTTAGCAAAAGTGGCCGACGAAATCGAAAGCACGGTCAGACCCAATGAATTCAAATTGAATCTCACCAAGTTTTTCAGAGATGTATTTTTGAGTTCGGTGTAATAGCATTTAGTGGTTGAGGCTTAATTCTAAGCCTCAGCCTTAATCGTGCTAGATTTGTTTATTGTTTTCTGGTTGCTCTTAGCATCCATGCAGTTTTTTCGTGAATGCGCATACGGTCTGAAACAAGGGCAGATGTGGATTCATCATCAGCGGCCTGAGACAAAGCCAACACTTCTCTGGAAGTTCGAACAACCTGCTCATGTCCACGAGTCAGAATATCTACCATGTCACCTGCTACTGGTACACCTTCTACTTCTTCGATAGAGCTCAACTGAGCAAATTCTTTGTATGTGCCCGGCGCTGCGACATCCAGGGTTCGAATGCGCTCGGCAATATCATCAACGGCGACAGCGAGTTCAGTGTAGTGTTCTTCGAACATCAAGTGTAACTCACGAAACTGCGGACCGGTGACATTCCAATGAAAATTGTGGGTTTGCAAATAAAGGGTATATGAATCAGCCAGCAAACGTTTTAGACCTTCAGCGATTTTCAAACGATTCTGTTCATTGATACCTATATCAATCGGCGTCATTACTCTCTCCTTTCAAATGAATGGGTTGGATTCAGATAAAGTATTGGGGCAAGCTGCGTAAAGGCAAGCAAAAACTAAAATTGACAATTGAGAAGTGTATTACAGCGAGCTTATCGCAAACCAGATAAGCTCAACGAGGATAATAAATCTGTACAAATTAAAAGTGAGTGGGCATATCCAGTTCTTTACGCGCAACGTTCATGTCGGTGTAAAACTTAAGAATAGATTCGGTGGCGCTTTGTTCCAGTTCGACCGAGCCTGAACTGTCAATCATCCAAAACCATAAACGCAAAATGTTAGAGGGTACTACTTTCGATCCCATCGGTTTCACTCACAATAAAAACATAACTGTGAGAGGTATCGGCTCATTCTGAAAAAAACTTTAATAAAAACTTAAAATAATTTTTAAAAAAGAACCTCGTATGCTTCCTCATCTTCTCTGAGGGATACAAAACCATTTTTTGACATTTTAGCTTGCGCTATAGCTCCGGAATAAATTCCCAATTGCCGCTCGGTCATAAACTCAGCCAGTATAACGGTTTTAAAAATTAATAGAGCTTGTGCTTTCTCGCAAGTCACAATAAAGACCTTATCCGGGAAAACCAGATGCAGGGTTTGTCCTTCTTCAAACTGAGTCAGCGCAAATTTAATCTGCACCAGTACCTCAGCCAATGAGTGAGCCGTCAGCTTGAGTGCGGCTTTTAAACCCGATAACTCGGCGCGCTGAATTAACCGCGTGAAAAAGTGTTCGTGTAGCACCAGATCGCGGGTCACCTGAACATTCAATATGTCGCTTAAGTCACCTTTCACTAGCTTCTTAGAATCCAGCGTGGTTTGCTGCAGCAACAGCAATTTCCCTATGCCATCTTCTTCAATCGCTTTGGGTTCGATGTAGAAAAAGGTGTGATGAAAATGCCAGGGGTGCCGCGTAGGTTTGCGATACTCAAAAATAGTAATACCCGCGTGCGCCTGCCGGAAATCCGCTAAAAACTGCTGCACATGCTTTTTAGAACCGAATTCATGTTCGGCCTTATAAAAGCGCTCAACTTTGTTTTTTGCCTGACGCATATCTCGCAAAAAATACGCTCTGGCTTCACTTTCCTGCAAACCTTTACCCCTTACTTAGCGAGGTTTTACCATTCTGACAACGCCCGCATACTGAACTGATGGCCTTCGAACACTAAAATCACGTGTTGTGGTTCAATACGTTCAATAAACAGTTTTTCGTCCAGCCATTCACCCTCTCCCATTTCAATGCCATTTAACTTAACCCAACGATCATTTGGGTTAGAGGCATACATGTGGGCAGAAAATGACATGCTGGGTAAACGTGTCATCACTCTGGCTGGTAACTGATCGACCCGCTGCACATCGGTGGAGTTATAGCTATTATTGGCTGAGCCATACTCCAGAGTTTCTCCGTCATCACCTACGGTTGGCGCAGATTCTTTTTCCAAATCCGCCATAGCCGCCTCAAATCGCTTCATCAATTCTGGTGAAACAGCTGGATTGGCCACCAACTCTTCCGTGCCAGTCTCGGTAATATCAGTTGTACTTTCTGTATCGACACTCACAGGCTCATTTTGAGCGGGGGCAGCTGCAACAATTTCAGTTTCTGACTCATCGACTGGCGCTGCTTCCTCTTGTGGTTGCTGAGCAACTTCCCGACTATCAATGTTATCTGCCACACTGTCGGCTTGCTGTGAGCTTTGAGTCGCATCCCCCAGCTGAGGATTTTCTGGCTGCACACTCTCCTTAACCATCATTGATGAATCTGCTGGTGCACCAACATTTTTACTGACGCTACTAGCGAACCAACCAGCGCTAAAACCGATAACCACCACCAATACGGCAATACCGAACTGAGTGCCATAATACTGCAATGCCGATGGCACCTTTTGCAATGAAGGCATAAACAGGCTGCGATTAAACTGCTCAGTTAATTGATTGTCTGCATCCCGTCGTGGAGATTCTTCATTGGCGTGCATAACGAACTGAGTTTGGGAAACGTGATGCTTGTCTTCGATTTCCAGTTCCACGGTTTTTTCCGGGTCAATGGCCACCGACACAACACCCATCTCAGCCAGTCCCTGAACCATCTCCTGGCTGGTTACCAGTCCCGTTTTTTTAATTCTTACCGGGCCATTTTGTTCTATGATGCCCAGAATAAACATGCCGGGTTGTAAGTCCCCGATACGAATTTGTTTAGCCATACCAACTCCCCATGGCAAAACCCAATGCCGCACTCACCACAAACAACAAGCTAAACAGAATAGTTTGCTGCTTGCCCTGACGTTGCTTAACCACATCCTCACCCAAGATTTGCTGTGCTGCAGCCACCAAAATGTGCCTTTTTACCGACAACATTTGTTTACTGGCTGTAATGGTCAGCGCCCTGTCACACAACAGATTAATAACACGGGGAATTCCACCGGTAATTTGATAAGCCGCCTGCAAAGCTCCCGGACTAAACACGCCACGATCGCCATTGGCCACCTGTAACCTGTGGGCAACATACTCTTTAACTTCGCCAGAAGTCAGTGGCAATAAGTGATAGCGTGCAGTGATACGCTGCGCCAACTGCCTTAACTCATTGCGTTTTAACAACTGTTGTAACTCTGGTTGTCCAATCAAAACCACCTTCATCAGCTTTTCGCGATTGGTTTCGAGATTGGTTAGTAACCGCAATTGCTCCAGCACTTCTGGCATCAGGTGCTGAGCCTCGTCTATGATCAGAATAGTACTTTTATTTTTGTTGTGGTTATCGCTGAGCTTTTTAAGGATGAGATCAGTAAAGTACTTGAGGCTGGATAATTGCCGCTCATACTCAACACCCAGCTCATCACAGATTGTCGCCAGTAATTCGATGGCGGATAAGGTAGGATTTAATATCATCGCCACTTGAGTAGTGGCTGGCAAATCCTGCAACAACTTACGCGCAACCGTTGTTTTGCCTGTGCCCACTTCCCCGGTAAGCATGACAAAGCCGCCGCTTTCTCTTAAACCAAAAGTCAGATGGGCTAACGCCTCCCGATGTCTCGGGCTCATAAAAAGGTACTCGGGGTTTGGGGCAATAGAAAATGGATTATCCTTTAACCCAAAATAATTCAGATACATATCTGGTTGTCCGGTTTCCGCTGAATCAATTCGTTCTGGTTGGCTATCCTGACGATTTGTGATTATTAAGTCAAAACATCAAAAGTAAAAATTCACATTTTCCGGCATAATAGCTGTTAATCATGAACCAGCGATGAAGAAAAAATAGAAATAATGCAAGTGTATTTGGTGGGCGGTGCCGTTCGAGACAAATTATTGGGGCGCAAAGTAAAGGATAAAGATTGGGTGGTGACAGGTGCCACACCAGACGCCATGTTGCAAGCAGGTTACCAGCAGGTAGGTAAAGATTTTCCGGTATTTCTGCACCCCAAAACTAAAGAAGAATACGCTCTGGCCAGAAAGGAAAAGAAATCTGGTGCAGGTTATACCGGCTTTGAAACCGATACCTCTGTCAATGTGACATTAGCAGAAGACCTGATCCGCCGCGATTTAACCATCAATGCCATGGCACAGGATGAGCATGGCGCACTAATCGACCCCTATCAGGGGCAGCAGGATCTGGAGCAGAGAACTTTACGCCATGTATCTGAGGCATTTGTTGAAGATCCATTACGAGTGCTGCGGGTAGCCAGGTTTGCCGCCCGATACAAACAATACGGATTCACAATCGCTCCAGAAACTTTGACATTAATGACCGAGATTGCCCAATCTGGTGAACTTACAACACTCTCGGCAGAACGCGTTTGGGTAGAAACGGCCAAAGCCCTATCAGAGCCAAATCCAGAAGTGTATTTCGAAACGCTGAAAGCTTGTGAGGCCTTAAAGGATTGGTTTTCTGAGTTGGACGCCTTGTGGGGTGTTCCCAACCCCGAAAAATGGCACCCGGAAATAGATACCGGTATCCATGTCATGATGGTTTTACAACAAGCCTCGCTACTAAGCCAAAACACAGCCGTGCGCTTCGCTGCACTATTACACGACCTGGGCAAAGGGCTCACCGAGCCCCAGCACTGGCCAAGCCATCGCGGTCACGAAAAAGCTGGTTTGCCGTTAGTGGACAATTTATGCAGCCGCATCAAAGCACCGAAACTGGAAACCGAACTGGCTAAACTCACTTGCGAACTTCACGGTAATGTACACAAAGCGTTTGAGTTAAAGCCACAAACTATTATTAAACTCTTCGACAAAGTTGATGCCTGGCGCAAACCGGAGCGTTTTCACGACATGCTACTAGCCTGTGAAGCGGATGCCAAAGGCCGCACAGGGTTTGAACAACGAGACTACCCACAACGCCCTTATCTGATTAAATGCCTGGATGCAGCCCTCCAGGTCAATGTGCAAAACATCATTGCCGACGGCTTTAAAGGCGCTGAGATTAAACAGGAACTCAGTCAAAGACGTTGCCAAATCGTTGCTCAGGTTAAGGCTGAGCAAACAAAAAGTTAAAATGGCGTAAATTCCATTTCAAGTAATTTTAATTCAATATTTTAGAACGTATTCATCTAATTTTAGCGCTAATCTTTTGCATTTGATTTATATACCATTCGGTACATAACAATTCTGAATGGATAATTACAATGCACAAAGTACTATTAGCAACGCTGATGTTGTTTGCTGCCTCGACCTTTCAGGCAAATGCACAAGATTGGCAATTACAAGACAACTATGACCAAGCTATCTCTATCGAATACCTGCATGGCGAAGGTGATCTAAAGGGTATACGGCTTGGTTATCGCCCTGTGGTTACGAAAATAGACCGATTCGAATGGTTGGGCACACTCGATCTTTACTGGGAGTTTAGTTTGAATTTCTGGGAGTTTGGTGATCCGGTCAGACACGAAAGCAATTTTGCCTTTGCTATCTCGCCAGTGTTCAGCAAGGAGTTTGCCCGAATTTACGACAAATACCCGGTAAAATGGGAATTCGGCATCGGCGTTTCTTTGGTGGAAGACACCCGCTTTGCTGGCAAAGATATCGGTTCCCATTACCAGTTTGAAGATCGCCTTGGTGTCATATTCGAATTTGGCGAAAACTTGCGAGAGTCCATAGCACTGCGCTACATGCACTACTCTAACGGCGGTTTAAACGACAACAATCCAGGCATGGATTTCGCGAATATCGCATATACCTGGCACTTTTAATCGAACATAGCCCATTAAAACAGGTATAATCCGGCAAAAATTTAATGGGTTAATGCATGTTTGAAGAATTACAACTGGATGATGAGCTTTGCCGCGCCATTGCTGAAATGGGATTTAGCAAACCCACCAGTATTCAGATGGAAGCCATTCCGGCGGCACTGGATGGAAAAGACGTTTTAGCCAGTGCCCCTACCGGCACCGGAAAAACCGCAGCGTTTGTGATACCTGCCTGCCAATATTTGTTGGATTATCCGGCGAAAAAGCCTCATGGCCCCAGAATTCTTATCCTGACCCCCACGCGTGAACTGGCGTTACAGGTGCAGGAACAAACCCAAAAGATTGCCGCTTACACCGATATTACCTCAGGTACAATTATTGGCGGTATTAACTATGGCTCAGATCTGGATCTGTTAGAGAGCAATGTTGATATCGTAATTGCTACACCCGGAAGATTGTTCGAACACATCGAACGTGAAGCCTTTGACTGCAGAGAGTTGGAATGGATTATTCTGGATGAGGCTGACCGCATGCTGGATATGGGATTTGGACCTGTAGTCAGTCAGATTTGTGCCGAAGCGCGTTGGCGCAAGCAAACCCACTTATTTTCAGCGACGCTAGACAGCAAAGACGTAGAGCGTTTTGCCTTAACGGTGCTGAATGACCCAATTTCAGTGGAAGCAAGCCCATCGCGTAAAGAGCGCCCCAAGATCCTGCAATGGCTACATTTTGCCGACACTCTGGAGCACAAACGCGCCCTGCTTTTACATTATCTGCAAAGCGAAGAACTGAGCCGCTGCGTGGTGTTTATAAAAACCCGCGAGCGCCTGGCGGAACTGGCAGCATGGTTACAGTCACAAAATGTTCGCTATGTATATCTACAGGGCGAAATGCCGCAGGACAGACGCAACAAGGCCATAGCGGCCTTCAAAAATGGTGAATGCCCTGTGTTGCTGGCCACAGATGTAGCCGCCCGTGGTATTGATATTCCCGATGTCAGCCATGTCATTAACTATGATTTACCCCGCACTGCCGATGTTTATGTGCACCGTATAGGTCGCACAGGTCGTTCCGGTAAAAAAGGCAACGCCATCTCTCTGGTTGAAGCCCACGATATGGAAATGATGGGTAAGATCAGCCGCTTTACCGGCGACAGCATTAAACCGCAAAAAGTTAAGGGCCTGGAGCCTAAACACAAAGTAGCTAAAGTCGCTGGGAAAAAGCCGAAAAAGAAAAAATCAGCGGCTAAGAAAAACAGCAAAGCAAAAGCTAAAAAGTAGAGACAAGTTATGACTCGTGAATTTGTATTAGCCACCGGAAATAAGGGCAAGGTTAAAGAACTCGCTGAAGTGTTGTCACCTTATGCTATCAATCTGCGGCCCCAATCTGATTTTAATGTTTCCTCTGTGGCAGAAACCGGCAGCACCTTTGCTGAAAATGCCATTATCAAAGCCCGCCATGCTGCATCAGAAACCGGACTTCCGGCAATCGCAGATGATTCGGGTTTAGCGGTAGACGCCCTCGGTGGAGCACCTGGCATCTATTCGGCACGCTATGCAGGAGAAGAGGCCAGCGATACTGACAACATTCACAAGCTACTAAGTGAATTAAAGGATGTTCCTGCACCTCGCCGTGGCGCGCAATTTCACTGTTGTTTAGTATTTATGCGCAGTGCTGAAGACCCAACTCCGGTTATTGCTCAGGGGATCTGGCGTGGACAAATATTAACGCAACCTACCGGCACAGAAGGTTTTGGTTATGACCCGGTATTCTGGGTAGAAGAACATAAACGCAGTGCTGCGCAGATGAGCAAAGCGGAAAAAAACCAAATCAGCCATCGCGGCAATGCCATTAAACTGCTTCTGCCACAATTGCTTGAAGCGGGCGTTTTAACCCAACAAGATTAGTAGATACTCTTAATCGTGCCACCATTATCCCTTTACATTCACATTCCCTGGTGCGTCCAGAAATGCCCTTACTGCGATTTTAATTCCCACGGTATTAAGCAGGGCCAAACCGGCCGCGACTTGCCGGAAAAGGAATACATCATGCACCTGCTTCAGGATCTGGATGAGGACATCCATCGCTATCTGGAACAGGATACTAGCCCAAGAGAAATACACAGTATTTTTATTGGTGGCGGCACACCCAGCTTGTTTTCAGCAGCGGGAATCGCAGAAATTTTACGCGGCGTAGAACAACGTATCCCGTTTGCAAAAGATATTGAAGTTACTCTTGAAGCAAACCCAGGGACAGTGGAAGCAGAGAGGTTTCAGGGCTATGTAGAAGCCGGTGTTAATCGAATATCCATCGGCGTTCAAAGTTTTGATAATGCAAAACTGGTCCGCCTTGGTCGCATTCATGACAGCCAGGAAGCTGCAACAGCGGCGGGCATAGCTCAAAGTGTAGGTTTAAACTCCTTTAACATTGATATTATGCATGGCTTGCCGGAACAATCATTAGAGGACGCCCTGAGCGACCTGAAACAAGCCATAGCCTTAAATCCTCCACACTTATCCTGGTACCAACTTACCATTGAGCCCAATACACTATTTCACTCCAGACCTCCCACTTTGCCTGAAGATGAAACGCTTTGGGATATTCAGGAACAGGGAGATGCGCTATTGCAGGCTGCTGGCTATCAGCAATATGAAATATCGGCCTACAGTAAGCAAGGACAACAATGCCAGCACAATCTGAATTACTGGCGGTTTGGTGACTATCTGGGCATCGGTTGCGGCGCCCATGGCAAGATCACTTTGACAAATAATCGCATCATACGAACTGCCAAAGTCAAGCATCCGAAAGGCTACATGGATTTAACCCGTAACAAGCTATTTCAGGAAACTCAGGTTGATGCAGATGATCTGGGGTTCGAATATTTTATGAATCGCTTTCGTTTACTGGAGCCATGCCCAAAAGATGAGTTGCTACAGCGCACTGGGCTGTCAGCAGAGAGTAAAGAGATTCAGTCGCGTCTGGCAGTGGCATTGCAAAAAGGCTTGTTAACAGAATCCGACACCCATTGGCAGGTTTCGGAATTGGGCAAACGCTATCTCAACGAATTCCTCAGCCTGTTTCTTGAATAAGCTGAGCTAAAGCTTACAGTACACCGACTCTGCGCAGCTCATTCATGGCGGCATCAATACGTTTGTGCTTAACATCACTAAAGCGCCTGCCTTCAATGTTTAGCGCAAAATAATATACCTCTTCACCTTTATCGATAATTCCCACGTACCAGCCCAACGCTTTGTCTTTTGCCAGAGGGCCGCCACCGGTTTTCGCATAAAGAGTGTATTCCTCGGTTTGCTCCACAAGCATAACCTTTTTAAAGGTGTTTAACGCCTGCTCAGATACGTGCAATTCACCACTGTACAGCCGTTGTAAGAAATCCACTTGTTGTATGGCTGATATCTTCATACTGCCGTTTAACCAAAAGGTATCCAGCCCGGAAGAGATGTCATGATTTCCATAACCAAACTGGGTCAGATAGTCTTGCATACGAGCCTGCCCAACCTCAGTGGCAATTTGCTGATAAATCGGCACTGCGGATTTTTGAAACGCGGCTCGAATGACTAATGGTTCCTTGTACCAGACTTCTGGCCACCATTTCTGCACCGGATATTTATCTATATCAAAACTCAATTTTTGCGATGTATCTTTAACAATACCCGTGTCCAGTGCAATCAGGGTGTTGGGGATTTTAAAGGTTGAATAGGGAGTAAAGGCTTGTTTAGCACGTTCATTATTGATAATGGCTATTGATTTCCCGCCCTGCTCTTTCATCACGAAAGTACAATTAATATCGCAACTGGCTTCCTCTTCTGCAACAACACTGAAACTCAAAAGCAACATGCACAAAATGAATTTCTTCAATTTAACTCCGTAATTCTTATTATTATATTAATGGTTAGATAACCTATCGCCACTTCATTTCTGAAACATTCGACTTGCCAACATTGCACAGCTGACAAAGAATTTGAAGGTTATCAATACAAGATTCAAGCTCGGGATACAAAGAGCGAGGTTTAATGTGATCAACATGCAGAATAGCGCCCTGTTCTGGCCCGATTCCACAACAAGCGCACTGATTGCCATATTTGGCAAAAGCTTGGTGACGAAGGATAGCCCACTCTTTTGTTTGTAAAAAGTCGGTCTTGTCTTTGACTTTGTAAGGGACTGTGTCGACACTAAAATGGGTTGCAGGCTGTAAGCCCGGTCCCATAATGGACGCGGAGCAATATCCACACTCAGCATTTTGATTCAACCACGTCCAAATGGCGCGGTAGGCTCCATTCAGCGTTTTGTAGTTTTTTCGCTTTGTAGATTCTTTTCTGAAACTGACCGAATACATGCACACGTCCATTTATATCTGTATTGGAGAAATCGGGTGACCCTGTTTGCTCCGGGACAAATCCCCCAGTAATGCAGTGATGGCTACTCAGCCCTTACCCACGCGGATAACATCAATATCTTTTAGCTGTTTGATTTCATTTCGCAATTCATTCTCTACACGATCCAGGTAGCCCATTTTGTTGCAAAACCACTGCGCTTTTTTACGCAAACTATCGGCCTTCGGACCCACGGTGCGCTCTATCTCATTACCCATTGACTCCAGGCGCTGCGACAACTCTTCCATGCGTTGCTCCATCTGCTCATCGTTTCCTGGTGTCAGGCCACCAATCGCTGATAAAACACCACCTAAAGAGGTATTTATAGCTTCTTCGATTTGAGCTTCTAATTCCTGATCGACCAGATCGTCCACATTTTCTAAACTGCCAGGTCCAATATAATAATTGCCATGGCTATGAATAAACTTCTTCTTAACTTTATCTTTAACCCGATCCAGTGCAGAAGTCAGCTTATCAAAACTCTTGTGGTCTGTACCCACCAGGCCTACATAAACGTGCTCAACCGTTTCAATCGCCAGATCTACACCTTCTGTAGCCAGAATAATCATTTTAGGTACCGAATAATGAATACCGTCAGCCAACTCTTTGAGTTTCTCGGTTTGAGTCTCGTTTAACTCAATCCAGTTTCCCGCCACTATTAGCTGATGGTCATAATTAATTTGGTACAATGTGCGGGACTCATCTATCACCCGAATGCTCTTGTCCGTGACCACCATGCCATAATTAAGATCCACCTCACATTTGAGGTCAGCATGGGCAGACAAGCTGATTGCACTGAAAAATAAAATTACTAATCTAATCATCCGTTTTAAACCGATATCACGACCATTTGATTGTCACAGATAAGTAATACTTTTGCATTTTGATTCCGACAAGCACAACAAAAATCACGTCAAAATGCGTGACAACAATTTTAAACAAGGGTTTTGTGGCTCAGAAAACATTAAGCTGGAGAACTTACTTTCTACTATGCCCGGTTTTTTCCTTCAGTTCGTTCAAGGTAACTTCCACCGCCTCTGCGCGTTTTTTATTCGCGGCCACATCGGTGACATCGTAAATCATCATACACATATGATCCACTTTTCCGGTTGCCCCGGTCAGCGGAGATAAAGTGACGTTCTGATACATAAAATCTTCCGTTCCCGTTATAGGACGGTAATTGGGAAACTTGTAGATATAAGGCCGCTGCTCCCAGGTAATAAAGGCCCGGTTTTTTAGCTCGAATACCGGACGACATTTGTTACGCAACCAGGCTTCATCAATTTCCGGAAACAACTGGAACAGGTTACGGTCTCGAACCTGACTGGGCAATAACCCGCTGTGACTTTCCATAAATGCGTTCCACACCCGCACCTGAAACTGAGTATCCACAACAACAATGCCGACATCTACAGTTTGCAGCATGTCCATCATCCAATGGAATTCAGCTAAATCATCTAAATCGTCTAATTCATCCATTGTGTCATCAATCTTCAAGGAGGTGAGAAAGCTTATAATTCATGGCTTTCATTGATTCTTCGGTTAACAACAGTACCAAATCACAATGTACGTTATAACCTTCCAATCCATAACTTAACTCTATCGCCAGGGTCCGCTTCCAGCGCAGTTTATTACTGGAAATTAATTCAGAGATACTGCGATGTTGTCCTAAAACTACCGGATGCCCCTGACTGAAATACAAATCCAATTGGGAAGCCAAACCATTAAGGCAAGTACCAATTAAAATATTGGCTGCATCCATTAACAGTTCCAACTGCACCTGATCATCCACCTGACCGTTAATCCCCATGATACGGGCAACGTCGCCAAAACTGGAATCACTCAGGATAAACAGCGCTTCTCCGCTAATACCCGGTCCCACGAACCCCTGACAAATGCCAGATACCGAGTCTTTAAGTTCAATATCCTGCAACATCATGTGCAGCTCAGACACTTCAATAAGGTTAACGTTTGGAATAGGCAGGCGCACAAACACATTCAATATTCTGGCAAGGTGATCACCAGCCTGCCCCATGGCAATATTTGTGATCTCCTGATAGCAGTCCCGTATGTCTGGGTCTAACGCATCGACACTGGGTTCGTTTTTGATCTCTTCTTTAACTTCTTCCAGCACCCCGTTGGCTAGCAGAATTTTTTTCAACACCGGCTTACTGACTGGTTTTTCTATAAAGTCTAAAGCTCCAAGGGTTTTTACTCTTTCGTGTGCTTCCGGCTGGATATCTCCCGAAACCACCACAACTTTGGTATCTAAGCCTTCTTTAATGATATTTTCGAGGGTTTCATAGCCATCCATTATGGGCATATTGAGATCGAGCAGAAGAAGCTGACCTTTGCCCTCTTTTAGCGCTTCAATAGCTTCGCCACCATGTTTCGCAAAATGGATCTGCACTTCCCAGTCATCAGGCAAGCATTTGGCTGCTTGCTTACGGGCAACCATTGAATCATCGCAAATCAATACTGAAAACATACCGGTAATTTTTCTCTCGTGTCCCTGTGGGTCTGGATGTATGTATTAAAAAATGTGCCATATACAATAGATAGCAGTAAATTTCAGAATACCCAAAGACTTATATGGACTTATCGAACAGACTACCATGCGACTTTAGTCGAATATATGAATTTTATGCTGCATTTTGTGCGTTTAATGAGCGAAAAATGCCGGTTGCTCAGATAACCGACATTTTTGCAGAACTTGCTCAATGAATTGGTGAGTTTTTATTGCGGATTTCTTCTAATTTATATTTGTACTTACGTGTAACCTTTACCACAGTTTCACATTTTAAATGCGCGAAATATTCGCCATTTGAATTCGGAGTTAGCTTGTTAATTTTGGTGACATTAACCATTGCCGAACGACTGACCCTCGGGAAGTGACTGGCATCCAATTCACTTTCCAGTTGCTTCATGGTTTTGCGAATAATCTGCTGTTTTCCACTCACATGTAAACACATGTAATCACCTACCGCTTCAATCCAGTCGATATCCTGTAAAGCAATCTTTATCCATTCAGTGCCCGACTTAAAGGAAATGTAGTTTTGTAAATCATTGAGCTGGCATTGGTTGTCACTTTCCAGGTTTTCAATAAAACCGTCCAACGTCTTACCGGTTTTGCGGGTTAATAATTGTTGTAGCTTCTCCTGCATAGCGAAGGCTTTTTGTTGTTCAATGGCTTTTTCGATGCGCTGAATACAGATTGCCAGCCGATCGCAGTCCACTGGCTTCAATAAATAATCACATGATTCAAAGTTGAACGCTTCCAGAGCAAAACTCTGATGTGCCGTAGTAAACACCACGTAAGGTAATTGATGTTTTTGTTCCAGTAACTTATTAAGCAACTCAATACCGGTTAACCCTGGCATTTCGATATCCAGAAATACCGCGTCAGGCTGGTGACGAATGATACTGCTCAGCGCTTCATTACCGTTTTCGCAAAGCGGTAAAATCTCAAGGTGAGAGAATTTTGAAAGACGACTCATCAACCCTTGCCGGGCCAATGTTTCATCGTCAGCAATCAATACCTTTACAAACTCTTTGTGCATTAGCTTTTGCCTCGATGAGAGCGTGCAGACCTTTGCTATACGAAATGTGTACCGCAATTTTCGACACGCTCTAAATAAACTCCAAAATTATTCCCCCAAATTCAGCATAGACGAATCAGGCGCTCTAACAATCGCGGGATGTAACAAGCTGTGAAGAATTTGAAATTTGTTTATGTATGGTTACATCTTAGCAGGGCAATATCGCGAACGATTTTTGAGCGACATCCGACACAGCCTGACCTAACCGAAGCTAAAGCTTAATTATTTTGACTACGTCTTAAATTATCGATCTTGCAGTACTCAACCTAACTACAGGCTCTGGTTTTGAGTTTGCTGTTAGATAGACTTTTTTGGCACCGTGGTCTAATTCAACCATTATAAGTTGATTGAAATCATTGTCGGGGCGCCGACTGCGCCTCAAGGGGACCGGGCTGCGCCCCCCTTAAGAATCCCCCGCAGCCCCTGACGCGCAAAATCATAAACTTCGCCATCAGAACAACGACGACCATCAATGACAGCACATCCCTGTGCTGGGCATTGATTGAGCTATCATCCCTGATAGCTCTCATCGTTGTTTTAACTGATGTGACATGGTCAACCAAATTCACACACCTCAGTTAAACGGCTTTTTCTAATTTCTCCATGTCAGCTTCATATTGGTTTGGACTTCTGTAATCCAAGTATGAATGCAATCTTTGGCTGTTATAAAACATCGTAATGTATTGCAGAATATCTTGCTGCGCTGCATGTCGCGTCTGGTAGTAGCGCCATTGCACTCGCTCCTGCTTCAACGTACCAAAGAAGCTCTCTACTACCGCATTATCCCAACAGTCACCTTTTCTGCTCATGCTACCTGTGACCTTGTGGCGTTTAAGCAGTTGTCTGAACTGACGGCTCGCGTATTGTGAGCCACGGTCTGAGTGATGGATCAGACCAGCGTTGGGCTGACGTTGCCACAATGCCATGGTCAGTGCATCACAGACCAGCTGCGCATTCATACGCGATGACATGCTCCAGCCCACGACTTTGCGTGAGAACAGGTCAATTACCACTGCCAGATATAACCAGCCTTCCTGAGTCCAGATATAGGTAATATCGGAGACGTAAGCCTGGTTGGGCTGTTGCACATCAAATTCGCGTGTCAGTACATTGTCGAATACTGGCTGGTTATGATTGCTGTTGGTCGTCACTTTATACTTCTTGCGCCTTTTAACGCTGATTCCTGCTTCTTTCATCAAAGCACGAGTGCGTTGCTTACCTACCGGATAACCCAGTAAATTCAACGCTCGTTTCATACGCCGGACGCCATAGGTAAAGTCACTGGCGTCCGCAATTTTTTCTACCCATTCAATCAATTCATCATGCTGTGGATCTGGCTCCTGGACCTGTTCCCGACGCATCGCACTGTAATAATTATGACGACAGACACCCAATGCCTGACACATCAGGCTGATTGGCCAGGTCTTCTTATGCTGGGTGATGAAACCGTACTTTACCTGGTTTCTTTGGCAAAGAAGACCGTCGCCTTTTTTAAAATCTCTTTCTCCATTTTCAGGCGTTTATTTTCTTCCCTGAGACGGCGAAGCTCCTCTTGCTCTGGTGTAAGTTTGCCATTGC
Source organism: Planctobacterium sp. AWH2_060 (assembly GCF_056158425.1). Taxonomy (NCBI): domain Bacteria; kingdom Pseudomonadati; phylum Pseudomonadota; class Gammaproteobacteria; order Alteromonadales; family Alteromonadaceae; genus Planctobacterium; species Planctobacterium sp. AWH2_060. The sequence goes on from NZ_JBSWTG010000001.1 coordinate 1,171,717, forward strand.
CGCGGAAAGCGTGAGCACCTTCAGATTCCTGCTCTTTAATCCAGCGGCCAAGCATATTGGCACAGATCCCCAGACTTCTTGCTGCCTCGGCAATTTTGTAGTTTTGCTCAGTGACCAGACTCACTGCGTCCAGTTTGAATTCTTTTGAATAGCTTTTTCGGGTTTTCATAAATACTCCAGTTGTGAGAATTATCTCTTAACCGGGTGTGTGAATCTATTGGAACACGTCAATGTCTTAGTTTATTGCGCGTAAAGGGAGATTAGGTTCAGCTCTCCGAACAAATATTGGCGGAACAAAACCCGCAAACGAAGCAGTTTTACTTAATCCCTAAAAGAAGACTATTAGTTTCTGGACACTAAATGAACATTCATGCTCTCGCCCTGTACATCTTAAGAGCAAAGACAATTTGCAAGCAGAATTGCTAAGGTTTAATCAGTGTCGCTGCATATAAAAAAATAGAGGGCGAGGCCCTCTATTTTGTCCAGGATAAAAACATGTATTGCTCTTAGGTTATTACACCTTGCTGTTTACAATGTATCAGCAAAGCGCAATACGCTTGTAGAGACTGAATACTGTTTGTCGGGTTCACTACGCCCAACAACTCAAATGTTACTCAAACTTTATGACAATAAAATCAATCTGAGACGAAATAACAAAAATACCTGATAAAATGTAATTAAATTACAACTTATCACAACTCTGGTATTTAATTTTTCGCTAGGTCTTCGATTACTACGATTTTGCCACTGTGGTCTGAACGCTCAATTAGCAGGTTTGCCGTTTTTTCTGCGCCGTTTAATTTGGCAAAGGTAACGGCATCCTCACCATTGCAAACCAAACCTTCAATCACTTCATCAGCATTCAGGTTGTTCTCCTTGATTTCCTTCATTAGCTGGAAGCGATCATCTGACTTCACTGCTTTACACAGATCCACCAATCGATTTTCAAGATCATTACCAACTGCGTGGGATACGCCAGATAACGCCATTGTGCTTGCTGCGATTACGGTTAAAATTACTTTTCTCATGATGTCCTCACTTGCTGTTCTGCTGCTTTTAGAAAAACTTTTCGTTTAACTCTGACTACAGCTTATGCAGGGACAGTAATCTCAGCATTAAATCTTCGATGTCTGGCGGGACTGCAAGACAGATCGATTAATTAACCATTTATCACGACAATTGACCGCGCTAAACAGGTTGTTTATCGTAACGGCCAATAAAACTCCCGAATGAAGTATTTTTACCACAATGCAGCTTAAACGACGTAATTACCAGGAAGTCAAACAATTTATCTTACCCGGTGATTTGATTGCTTTTAGTGGTAAAAGTGATTTCAGTCGAATTGTTAAGCTAGCTACGCGCTCCAGTATCACTCATGTTGCCATGGTTTTGGATGTTGAAAACCTTCACCACCCTCGCCGCCCTACCGTTCAAAACATTATTGAAGCGGTACGCTTAAACGGCCAATCAGGCGTGATGGTAAACAAACTGTGTGAGCGAATTGAAAATTACCCCGGTGAAGTGTGGTGGTTTCCATTGAATAACTCAGCCAGAAACAAATTAACGCTTAAGCAAAGTCACTGGTATCGATTTTTACACACACAAATATTTAAGCCTTACGATGTAAAACAAGCATTGATGTCGGCGCTGGATATCCCCGCTTTTTTTGGGCCACTGTCAAAGATTGGAAGAAACCGGGAGGACTTTAGTCAGTTCTTTTGTTCTGAACTCATCGCCGAAGCACTGCAACGCGCCACCATAGTGCCGGTTGTGAATTCATCCGAAGTGACACCCATCGATATCTGCCGATTAGCGATATTTGATCAAAACAAAGCCCGGCAATTAAAAGGCAGAGAGAAGTTTATCAGAGGCTTTGCCAGCCAATGCCCGCACCAGTGGGTTAATAAGATCCAATAAAAAAGCCCCTGCGCAAGGGGCTTTTGAAATTGTATCGGACAATCAGATCTAAAAACTAAATCACGCTGTCCTGATGAATTTTCACAAACAGTGGTGTATCAGACTTGCTGTAATCCACTTTGTATTCTTTACCGTTGATGGTCTGAACGAAAAGCAGAGTCTTTTCATCGCCGAATAACTCACCCAGAGTCAGATCAACTAACTCGGCATCCATCATTTTAGCTTCACGCTTATTTTCAGGAACACGGCCGGTGTATTTTTTCACGCCTTTGTGGGTGACGATGATAGGCGGTTGCTCTTCGCCATTGATAATAATTAAGTCCAGTTTACGGACTTTATGAATTATGGTGTTTCTACCACTTACAAGGTAAGGCCTCTCGGTCATTGTCTACTCCAATTCTAAGGCTCTGTCGTTTATATCAGTCTGTAGCCAACAAAATAACTCTAAAAAAGATAACAGAATAATTAATGTTTCACACTTATTATTTAGCTGCAAGTGCTTCAAAACGCAACTTATTTAGGGGTTTTAAGTTAAGTTTGTTGGAATTTTAGCCATTGCACCCTTAAAGATTTTTGTGAAGCAGTCATCAAACTGAATTGTTAACCTTGTTCATCTTTATCGGCACAGCTAGAGTTAGGGTGTTTTGTGCACAATCAGGCTCTACCCTATGACCACCATCTACCGACATTTACTAACTTTTTGTCTGCTGGCGTTTATGTGCGCTTGCCATCAGGCGGCACCTCCGGAAAACAAAGTTGTGCAAATTATTGATGGTGACACCTTATTAATACAGATGCCCGATGGAAAGACTGAGAGCAAAGACCTGTTGTGGATTGACGCCCCAGAGCGAGAACAACCTTTTGGCCGAGAAGCCAAAACCTGGTTGCGTAATAAAGTCTTTGAAAAATCGGTCAACTTCACACAAGATGGAGAAATTATTCTAAAGGGTGAAAATATCAACCTGCTGATGCTCAGAGACGGCTTTGCCTGGCTGGCTCCACAACAACTCAGTTATGAACTACAGTTAGCCTACAGCGAAGCTCAAAATGAGGCTATGAACTCAGGTAAGGGTTTGTGGGGACAAGCTCATGCGTTGCGAATTCCTCCCTGGGTTTGGCGTGAACAAGGCAAACAGAAAAAAGCTAATCCAATGCCGCGCCAGCCAGGATAAATACAACTAACTTTCAGCTTTTTAGTGCTTAGGAGTGATGTTTTGAAACGAATTTTACAGTACTGTCGCTATCTGATGTACTGCACAATATTGTGCCTCTCTGCCCACCATGCCTACGCAGATGCGCCTCTTCCAGAAGTGACTTTAATTGATTTCAAAACCGGCGAAAGCATCTCCACAACAGAATTAAAAGGCAAAGTCGTTTATCTGGATTTTTGGGCATCCTGGTGTAAGCCCTGTAAAAAGTCCTTCCCCTTTATGAATGAGTTACAGCAAAAATACAGTGCTGACACTTTCAAAGTGGTGGCCATTAATATGGACGAATTTGCCGATGACGCTAAACAGTTTTTAGCCGATACTCCCGCTGACTTTGATGTCTATACCGACCCGGAAAACAAACTCGCTGAGAGTCTGCAGTTACCAGGACTCCCGGTTGCCTTTGTCATAGATAAAAACGGCATCATTAAAGGCCGGCACATCGGATTTAATGAGCGCAAAAAGAATAAAAAAATCAAACAAATTGAGCACCTGATAGGAACACCATGAAAAAGATCTTCTGCGTTGTATTAAGTTTACTCAGCACGGCCTGTGTCTCTACGGTTGAGCCGTGGGAAAAAGGTCGCTTCGCCAAAAACGAAATGGCCTTCGAACCTGACGCCATGCAGGCAGCGTTTCATCGCCATGTCTATTTTAGTAAAGAGGCCTCTTCAGGTGGTGCCACCAATAGTGGTGGTGGGTGCGGTTGTAACTAGTCCAGTCAGGTAATACAAGATGAAAAACAATAACGCGCTTTTGGCATTATCCGCTGCGGCTGCCTGTCTGCCTGCGCTACAAGCAAAAGCGCAACAAATCGCTCAGGACTTTCAGGTTGGCGTTCGTCACTACAACTACGAAGAGTCTGCGGTTCCGCAAGAAAACGTATTAAACCAGCAATACGAACGCTACGACATTGAGGTTAATCAGTTTCGTCTGGTAGCGCCATTAAGCGACACCATGCAGATCAATGTTGATTATCAACACGAAAAAATGTCTGGGGCATCGCCTTGGTATACATTCCAGGTACCGGGTGAAGAACCCAAGCAGGTAATGAGTGGTGCGTCTATCGAAGATACCCGAGAAGATGTAGCGGCCTCGCTTAAAATCGCGCTGGACCGAGATGTACTAACCTTGGGTGCCGCTCGCTCTACAGAAGATGACTATAAAAGTCGCAGTTACTCAATCGGCTATGCCAAAGAATCAGAAGACCGATTAACAACATGGACCTTCTCTGCTGATGTCAGCAACGATGATATCAACCCGGTAGACGCAGAAATCTACCGAACACGGCCAGCCACAGAACAGAGCAAACACAGCAATTCATACCTGGCCAGCTACGCCCGCATTATGAATAAGCAGTGGTTACTAAAAGTCGCTGTAGGCTTATCGCGAAAAAGTGGCTATTTGTCAGATCCCTACAAACAGGTATTCGTAGATGGTGCGTTAATTGGAGATTCCCGCCCCGAAAAACGCATATCGCGCACCCTGGCTGTACAGAACCGATACTTTTTGGATGATTTAGATGCGGCACTGCATTTTGATTACCGTTTTTACCAAGATGATTGGGATATTCGCTCCAATACCATAGATTTAGCCTGGTATCAGAATTGGGATTACGGCTTTCAAATTGTGCCTTCTATTCGACTTTATGAACAGTCAGAAGCCTTTTTTTATGAAACCTTCCACACTGATGTGAGAGCTGATGGAAATTACTCCACCGACTATAGACTGTCAGAATACGGTGCAGTAACCTATGGCTTAAAAATAACAAAGGCCTTTGAAAATTGGTCATTAATGCTGAGTGGTGAGAAATACGCCAGCGGTGGCGGTCACTTTTTAGCAGATGCTGACAGTGAACACCCTGCTTTGCTGGATTTCACGTTAATTAGTGTTGGCATCGATTTCACATTTTAGATTATATGGATTTATTTGACTTTCAGTTTAAAGCCATGGGTTCTCCCTGCGCACTCAGCTTTTATTGCGAATCCGAGCAACAGTTCAATCAGACAAAAGTTGCCTGTGTTGAAGAAATGGCCAGACTGGAAGCCAAATATTCCCGTTACCAACCAGACAGCCTGATCAGCAAAATCAATAAAGCTGCCGGAAGCGACCAGCTATTTGAAATTGATACCGAAACCTGGATCCTGATGCAGTACGCTACCATTGCACATCGTGAAAGCGACGGTCTGTTCGATATCACTTCCGGTGTTTTACGCCAGATATGGGATTTTAAAAACCCCAGTGTCCCCGCCCAGGAAGATATTAACCGCACTTTAGATAAAATCGGTTTTGATAAACTGCCAATGGAGCAAAATGCGTTTCGTTTACCCATTGCCGGAATGGAGCTGGACTTTGGCGGCATAGTTAAAGAGTATGCTGCTGACGTATTAGCTAATTTCATCGGAGAAGTGGGTATTCGTCATGGCTTGGTGGATTTGGCTGGCGACATCGCCGCAGCCGGTCCTCATCCAGATGGCAGGCCATGGGAAATTGGTATCAGCCACCCCGCAATTCCAGGTGAGCCTGTCGCAAAAATCGCCCTGCACTCTGGTGGTTTAGCCAGTAGCGGCGATTATGCCCGTTGCTTTGTGCTCAATGATAAAAAGTACAGCCATATACTCAATCCCGTTACTGGCTGGCCGGTGGAAGGACTTTCAGGAGTGAGCGTCTGGGCCGAGCAATGCATTGTGGCCGGTACATTGGCCACCATCACCATGTTAAAAGGTGAAGAAGAAGGTAAAAAATGGATTGCCGAAACCGGTGCACCTTACGTCACCATAGATCAACACTTCAGAGTAGAAAGCCAATTTAAAGGATAGGCTCAGCGCCGGGATCGGCGTGTTGCGGATCGGTTAAAAAACTTTCGTCGGTTAAGCTATGCAAAAACGCCAACAAATCTTGCATATCCTGGTCATTGAGCATAAAGCCATGTATAAACGGGCTTTTTAACGGACTATTGATGCCCGCCCCTCTGCCCCCAGCGGCATAAATGGCAATCACCTCCTCCAGCGTGGCAACGCTCCCATCGTGCATATAGGGTGCACTAACCGCAACGTTTCGTAGAGTGGGTGCTCTGAAATGGCCCATGTGTTCGGGTTTAAGGGTTATTTCCATCAAGCCAGTGTCTGAACCTGGATAAGCCCCCTTGCCATCTTCGTTATACAATCCGGTATTGTGAAACGCTGTCACCTCAAATGCCTGCCCGGCGTGTTTACTGGCCTGACTAAAATTAAAACCACCATGGCAATGATGGCATTCCAGCCGCTCAGAAAAAAACAGCTCCATTCCCCGCAAGGCCGACCCACTCAGGGCGTCATCTTCGCCATAATAGGCATAGCGATCAAAGGCAGAATTAAAAGAGGTTAAACTGCGTACATAGCTGGATAACGCTTTGACAATCAGGTCGAAGCTTAGCGGCTCGCCCGGAAAAGCCGCAGCAAACATGGGCCGATATTTATCGTTATCAAATCGCGCCAAAACATCGGCCTCATGACCGGTAATGCCTAACTCTATTGGCTCCTCACCAAACATGGGAATCAAAATTTGCGCTTCCAGTGTTGTCAGCTCACTGTGAGCCCAGGTCAGATGGGTGTTATAAGCAACATTAATTAAAGGCATACTGTTGCGTCTTACTTTCTGACCGGTGCTGCCTGTGGAATGCGGTAATGGTTCTGCAAAGGCAAACTGCTGCTGGTGACAATTGCCACAAGACTGCACCTGATTTGCCGATAAATTACGATCAAAAAACAGATGCCGGCCCAGCTCCACTTTTTCAACCGTCATGGGGTTGTCAGCTGGAACTACAGGTTCCGGAAAACCCTCCGGGATTTGCCATTGCCAGGGTGTCGGTGCTTTCTGACAATAAGGTAAGATCAGTATTGCAATCAGAAGTATTAAAATTCGAGGCCAGCTCAACGCAATGCCTCCAGGCTAAAAACTGGTTGCTCAGAAGCCGTCAGATTCTCGAATAACTGCTCACATACTGGTTCTTTATCGCCATGCATTACGCAGCGATTGCGTTTTGCAACCGACACGCCCTGTAACAGCCTGTCCAGATGCAGCACTAAAGCCAAAGACTCCTCTTGTGGCACAGAGATTTCGAACCGACTGCGATTGGGTTTTGCACACTCCATTTTTGGTACTCTTACTGCGCTATCAGCCACACAGCCAACACTGCCCAAATGATAAGCCCAGTTATCCTGCTGGCTATGCATGTCGAGGCGTAAAAACTTGTAGCCATTTCGCCAGGTCCAGAACATATCCGGCACATTCAGTGGCACAGGTTGAGTTACCGGGTTACCGTGATTCAAGGCGAACGGCACTCCCAAAGTAAAGGCCAGTGCCGTAGCGGATGTTAGGGGTTTTGCAGAACGCAATGTCACCTGCCCCTGACAGCTTTCGGCATCAAACCGAAGCAATTGTAATTGTGGTACATCGCTGTAAAAAGTCACCGGATACGATTGTTGTTCTGTTATCAAGCTAGCGTCACTCAGGTAAAAAGCAAAGCTATCCAGCTGCCATTGTTGCTCATCGAAAGCTATCGCCTGACAATCTATAGGGTTACCCTGGTGCCACAACTGTACCTGTATTTGTGTGTTTACAGGTTTAGGTGCGCAGGCTGAATTCAACATCAGCAAACTGACGAGTATCACTGGGAAAAGTTTTTGCTTCACGGGAATTCCTGATAAATTCACAATCTTTGGGAATTAAGTGGTGCGTTAAAAAGATAACTATAAACACCCTGCCACCCAACTAACATAAAGACAAAGCCACGCCATGCAGACTCTTGGCAAAAAAGGCTTTGGATTATGGGTTATTTTTAGGTGCGATTAAAGCATTCATAAGGACAATAAATCTATGACAACATCTGCCTTTTTGTCACCTCTGACGGAAACTAAGCTAAACAAGCTGTGTAATAAGATACTGCCCGGAATGCTGGTCGGTAGTATTTTTCTGTCGGGTCTTACGTCGTTATCGGTGCAGGCTCACTCAGAACATGACAAGGCGCGTTTTGTGGCACAATCCGGTAAAGACAGTGGCGATTGTGCCAACCGTTTTCGCCCCTGCCAAAGCATTGCCTATGCACAACTTCAGGCCAAAAAAGGAGATAAGATTTTAGTTGCTGAAGGCAGTTACAAAGTCAGCTCTCCTGCTGATTTATTGCACCTGGATGATCTGATAAACCCGGTGTTTGCCGGATACAGCACCGCTGACCACTATCAAATCCATGCCCCTGAAAAAAATCAAACCACCCTGATAGGTGTGCCTCCTGAATATCGTGCACTTGCCCAGAAAAAAGGCTTTCGGGTAATAGTGGACAGTAAATCAGAGCAATTTTCTGCGGAACTAAAAAAGGCCCATCACCAAATCGCAGCGCTACAAGAACGTCAACAAGGTCTCACTTGCGACAACGGCACAGCATCTGAATTTACCTGCGACAAAGTAGATCTGGTAAGTCATGTTCCTTTATCAGAATTTTCCGCTTCCGCAGCTAATGATATCTGGGGTCATGTGGACCTTAACACCGGACAGGAATACGCCATTATTGGTTTGCGCAACGGCGTATCAGTAGTGAGCCTTGCCGATCCACAAAACCCTAGTGTAGTGGGTAAAATAACCCAGCAAAGCACCACTTGGCGCGACGTTAAGGTATACCAATATTTCGATGCCGAACTGGAACTCTGGCAAGCCTATGCCTACCTGACTGCTGACAACGCCAGCGAAGGCTTAACCATTTTGGATCTTAATGACCTGCCCAACAGCCTGACAGTGGCCAACAAAACCAACACGGACACCAGTGCTCACAACGTGTATATCAGTAATGTGGATTACTCCCTCAACATCGGCCTCAATAACAGCGCCGGTTTACACATTTTGGGGCAGCCCAACTACAGTGGCGCCATGCGCACCTATTCATTGCAAGACCCCACACAACCAGAAGCTGCTTACACGCCAAGCCTGGCAGGCTCATTGTTATATACCCACGATGCCTCGTCAGTGAATATCACCGACGACCGCAAATCACAGTGTGCAAACGCCAATCAAAATGGCTGCACCCTGATATTAGATTTTAACGAAGCCGAGTTTCGCTTATGGGATCACACCAACCTGGACGATGCCAGACCATTAGCTACTACCACTTACGATACTGCCAGTTATGTGCACTCAGGATGGTGGAGCGAAGATCGCAACTATATCTTTGTTCACGATGAACTGGATGAACGCAATCGCGGAATGAATTCAACCCTGTATGTATTTGATATCACCGATTTAACCAGTCCGGTACGCGTTGGTACCTGGACAGGAACCAGCAAAGCCATCGACCACAATGGCTTCGTGCGCGGTAATCGTTATTACATGTCTAATTATGAGCGTGGTTTAACGATTCTGGATATTACCGACGCCACCAACCCACAAACAGTGGGCTTTTTTGATACTTATCCAATATCTGATGGCAGCACCTTTAGCGGTGCCTGGGGCGTCTACCCTTACCTGCCTAGCGGCCTGATTCTGGTTAGTGATATCAACAGTGGTCTTTACGTATTGCGGGATCAAACCCGCAGCGGCGACTTTAATTTCAGTAGTGGAAATGTCACCGTTGATGAAGGTGACAGCATTGAAATTCAGGTTCACAAAAACTTTATTGGCGCAGCCAGTGTCAGCGTTGAGTTAATTGCTGGTACCACAGCCAGCGGCGATTATGAACTGGAAATGGACACACTGAACTGGACTGCTGATGAAAACGACAGCCGTACCATTCGCATTAACACTGTTAATGACGCAGACAACGAGGAACCCACAGAGAGCCTGTTTCTGCGCCTGATGAACCCCACCAATGGTGCCACGTTGGGAGATACCTATTTAACTGAAATCAAAATTCGCGCCAAAATCAACTACGGCAGCATCAGTTTCTCCAGTGACAGCCTGACAGTGCTAGAAACCCAGGGCAGCGCACAAATTACCTTAAACCGCCAACATGGTAACGAACAAAGTATTTCCGTTAACTACGCACTCGAAGACTCCAGCCAGAACGACATCCAACTGGCATCAGGCAGCCTGACATGGACCGATGGTGATACCAATGCTAAAACCATCAGCTTTGACATCATCAATGATGATGAAACCGAAACTGAAGAAAGTTATGTATTGCAACTTAGTGCCGACAACGATGAGTTTATCGGAACCAATGCCAGTATTAACATCATTATCAGAGACGACGACAGCAACCAGGCCCCCATCGTTACCGAATTGTCTGCTCTCACCATCGCTGAAGGTGAATTGGTAGAACTCAGCGCTGAAGGCATCGACCCGGAAGGTGACAACCTGGTGTGGCAATGGACTCAGATTTCCGGCCCAGCAGTGACACTAAACGACAGTGATACCCAAAATGTGTTTTTCACCATGCCAGCCGAAGATGTGCAGTTGCAAGTGACGGCCAGCGATGACTTTGGTGTACAAAGCAGCCAGCAAATCAGCGTAGCGGTGGAAGCAGAGCAAACAACAACACCACCGGCCACAACTACCCCGCCCCCATCCAGCTCTGGTGGCGGCAGCCTGCCTTTAGGCTATGTATTGCTTGGCGCTTTGATGGTAGTGATCAGAAGGTTGAACAATAAAATCGGCTAAATTGACGTAAAAATGCGCAATTGGCAGCAAGTTGTAGACAAACTAATGACAACAAAAATAAAACTGCTATACTGCGCAGCGCTTAAAGGGAACCACTCCCAATCTATAAGCAATTCAAAAATGGCCCTATAGCTCAGTTGGGTAAATTTCGGTCCTCGAAGAGGACGAGAGGTGATTTAACATCACGTCGAGAGAAATTTACGCGAAGACAGGAAGTCTGAGCTGGAATGGCTCACCATGGATGGTTACAACGCACACTAGTGCTACAAAGAAGAAAATGGCCCTATAGCTCAGTTGGTTAGAGCGCCCGACTCATAATCGGTAGGTCCCTGGTTCTTATGTGGTATATGAATTCTCGTATATTGAATAAGACAGAAAGGACAAAGGGTAGAGAAGAAATAAAGAGGACAAGAAGTCCTTGAACTGCGAGTTTACTCGTAAGTAAAAATGGAATTGAGAATATAAATTTAAAACAAGTTTATTAAATTGTTTTAAATGTATATTCTCCTAGATTATACAAAATGAAGAGATGGCCCTTTAGCTCAGTTGGTTAGAGCACCCGACTCATAAGTTATTTGTGACCTATAGCAGTAATGTTATATGGAAAAATCGGATGAATTGCTGGAAAGCTTCGTTTATTTCTAAAATAAACATGCCAATCAGCAGCCAAGCCTGATAAGCGTATCAGGAAGGTTCAGAGACTAGGTGGAGTAACACGATCTTGTTACGTAATACACCATTAGCGTCCGACACCCCACCGTACTAATACGAGGGTGATGATATAGTCCAGGCTTATGTGAAAACATAGGATTATCTGAATCGGTAGGTCCACAGTTCAAGTCTGTGAAGGGCCACCATTTCTTCAATCTTCCTTTACTAGTAAATTCTTTTTTAGTTCATAATAAGTAGACTTTAACGACTCAACACCTCCTTCAGAAATAACTTCAATTGGTTGTTTTCCATCAAAAAATTCATTTTTATTTGGCATTCTCATAAAGCCATATATATTACTTTCATTATTGAATTTTGTTCTTAAAACAGCATGAATGTTTGCAATGTAACTGGCTCGTATGAGCTGCTGATCTGATAAGATTATTTCCTTTTCTTTCCAAGAATTAGGATCTAAACCAAGTATTTTACCTTTTTGTTCAACCCCACATTCCCACTTATCTAAAATATTAATGACTAACTTAACAACGACACAATGTTCTAGATTAGCAGCAAGTAAATCTACGTCTTCGTTTCTTCTCACTTCAGTGTACTCAAGCTCAAGCATCGCAACTTAGCTCGATTGCTTTTATGTAATACTTCAATGCCTCAAATTTTCCATTATTTAATAGCCATTCGGGGGTATGTGAGCCTAAGCTAGGAATAATATCGTTTTTAAACCAGAATATAGCCTCAAGTTCATTATTGAACCAAGGGAGTATTTTCCTCAATATCCAATCTGTTTCCTGCTCCCGCGTCATTGACCTTTTGTCGATTGTGAGAGGAAGTGCGGCAGTATCGTAAAATGGTTTGACTTGGTTGTATTGAATCCAATGTTCTGATTGCTGCAATTGACAAACAAGTTTATCTTCTAATGAGCTATGAAGTTTAGATGTTTCATCAACTACATAATCGACTTTAAGTGCTTTGAAAACCTTGTTGAGTTTTTCAACAGATAATCCATTCAATTCCATTAACTCAGCAGGACTTATGCAGAAATCGTAACAATCAATATCACTTAAAACTGCCCTAATTCTAGAATTCCACAGAGAGTCGTATTCGAATAGAAAAGGGATTTTATCTAATGGTTTTCTAACTTCTTTTCTGAGCCGCTTAATCTTATTATCCGTGTATATTTGATTCATGGTCTCTAAATCATGGGTGAAATGATAAAAGACATAGTCAACACACTTATTTAATTCCTCAGCAATGTTGTAAATCGACTGGCCTCTATAACAAAAGCCTATAATGCGTGAGATATAATCATGTGTGTATTCAACATCAAACTTTAAACAAGGGGCTACTGAATTATGATCTAGTCGAGAATAGGTTTTGGATCGGTCGTAAACTACACAACCACACTTAACGGACAATGCACTCATAATGATACCTATTAAACATAAACCCACCACGCGTATGTCACATAAATCATTAAGTTTTTACGGATGCTGAGCTTCGTCGTATATTGGCGGCACAGGCTGTCCGCACAGCCCTGAATTCATATTGATAACGAATACACAATTAGTCTACGCCAATTAACTTATTTAACTCAAGTCTGGCTACACCAATTAAGAAAAATCGCCGACCTTAATAGTAGTTGATGCGACTTCCCTATGAAGCATCATAGTAAAACTAGCGGGACGGCAATATATATGAATTGTCTTTTCAAGCGCACTGACTCTTAATTTAAAAAGCTTTAACTACGAGGAAACACAACGAGAATGGATAAGAAATCGTTAATCTTGATTGATGACTTTCTCTAATTCAAGCTCATCAATTTTAAGGATATGTGAAATAATTTTTTTAGTCTCAATTCCCTTTAGGTATTTAATCTGAGAGAAGTTTATAGACCAGTCTTGCCAGTTAGTTTTTATAACAGAAATTAATAGAGCTGTGTCTTCGTGTTCCAAGTCCAGTAAACAAGCTTTTATTTCTGGAAGCTCATCTTTTTCTATCGCCGATCTTAGTTTTGCCCAAGACATATAACCAAATACATCAATAGCTAAAGTCATTTGAGCCTGATTTAGCTTGCACCCTGACAAATCAGACAGTGCTCTGGCCTGCCGTTGTGCAGTTCTTAATAATCGTGATTTTCCTTCAGACACTACTAACCCTCAGAGTATCAAGAAATCCACAGCACTTCTGATACCTAGACAATAAGTAGCAATTTTAAAAATGGGCTTTCGCTTCGTAATTGTGGTCACAGGCCGCCATTACGGCCTTTATCAACTATACACAAAATCAATATTACTTTCTTGAAATAGTTAAGCAATTTCGGCTTACTAGCTGCAATATAGTTAGTTCAAGACGTCATCCTTAAAGTTTCTAATATCGACAGAATCCATTAGGGGAGTAGACTCAATATTGATTTATCCAACATTTCAGGTAAACTCAAATTATTGGATAAACTTAATTTAAATAGTTTGTCAGGCACACTAACTTGGAGCATTGAGTAATGCCAACCGTTGAAAACTTTATAGATATTTTTGACGCATTGTCTCGGAAGGATTGGAATGATGTGAAAGCCGTTGCCGACAATATTTATGAGTCTGAGAGAAAGAAAAAGCACTACAATGCCGCAACTAGAATAAAAGAAGCGGCTGATATAGCAATTAATAACAATCTAATCTCAGATACATTTGTTATGTCTGAACATAGCCTTTCTGCTCCTCCTATAGATCTACTTGAAAGATTCAACGATATCAACGCGGAAAAGCCTGTTCTCCCAAAGTGGATGAATAATGAATTAGCTCTCTATTTTAGAGAGTGGAATATGTTCAAAGAATTAAAGTTACAAGATATAAAACCTAGAAATACTCTCCTATTACATGGCCTTCCGGGGTGCGGAAAGACTATGCTTGCAAAATATATTGCCTCAGAAATGAAACGAGAGCTTTATACGGTTAGATTTGATTCTCTAATATCATCATATTTGGGAGAAACAGGCGAAAATATTCGAAAGATATTTAGCTTTTTGAAAACTAATAATTGTATTCTTTTCCTAGATGAAATTGATGCAATAGCCAAACTGCGTGATGATAAGTCAGAATTAGGTGAGCTCAAACGAGTCGTAATATCATTACTTCAAAATATTGATAACCTTCCAGAAGATAGAATTCTCATAGCTGCGACTAACCATGCTCATATGTTAGATCCCGCAATTTGGAGGCGTTTTGACGTAGTATGGGAGTTAGTTCCTCCTAAAGATAATGTGAGAGATAACCTGTTAGAAACCGAGCTAGGTGAAAGTTATAGTAGCTCAGAATACAAAAAAGAAATCCTTGAGCTGACAGCTGGCATGACTGGTGCCGATTTGAACAGAACTATTAATGAGTCTAAACGGCGAAGATTAATTGAAAAAACTGACCTTATTGAATCGTTTCTCTTGTCTTCCATCGAAAACGCAAGGCGAGGAGACTCAAACCAATCAACTAATGAAGGGCGCTTAATACAAGCAATTAAGTGTTTGAAATTAGCATACAAAAAGAAATATACATATTCAAAATTAGAAGACATTACAGGTATTTCTCATTCAACAATCCACCACAAAATAAAGAGCTCATAACATGGACGTAGAAAATCAAAGGCCGCATATTTTTATCAAAGATGAACCAGCTCCTCCCGTTAAAAGAGAATATGACGGCGGAGGTGGCGGAACTTATCCTAGGGATAGCTACCGAAAACATGCTCACAAAGTATTTGCCGAAGCAGATCGTTTAAAGGCTATTTTCGCGACATCACAAGATAAAACAATCGGTAATAGATACTTTAAGGTTGAAATACCAGAGGAACAAAAAGTATCTACATCAACAGGTAAAAAGTTAGAGGAGAATCTACTTTCAAAAATTGTTGGGTCACCGAAGAGTAACATTGCTCACGTTAGCACGTCTAAAGAATCATTTGACGACTTAGTTTCACAATTAAATACTTATAGTGAGTCGTCAGAAAGTAAAGGGAAATCAAAATACGCATCTATTGAAGAATTATCTCTAATCCCTTTTGAAGAGAAGGTATCCGAAAGGTTTCAATTAGATTTTACTGAAGACAATACCGAAGGAGATGCATTAATTTCTCTTTTTCCCGATATAGATTCAAATGATCTCGATGTGATTTATGCTGGAGTTAAGAGTTATGTCGAAGCTCTTAATGGTGAAATACTCTCTTTCCTGCCTAGAGAGGAAGGAACATTACTTAGAGTTAGGTCAAAGAAATCTGTTCTAAAAAGCTTAGCTGAGTCGTTTGTATCTATTCAATCATTAGACTCTGCTGATGAGATTATTACTGAAATGGCCAGTGTTGGCGAACCTTTAGACAACACAATTAACGTCACACCAAATACATCAAAAGCATACGCATGTATGTTCGATACTGGGATTCAAAAAGACAATCGCTTTTTGATTGATAGCATCATCGAAGATGTCTGCCCATTTGGAGACAATCGAGGTGTAAACACAGCACACGGAACTTTTGTGGGCAGCCGAATCATTTATGGTGATTCTATAAAAGATCAATTAACTACAGGCAGCCTTAGCCCTGACGTGAAATTGTTGAGTGTTTGTATTAATAAGTTTGATGACTTAGGTAATAAAGTAAAAGTAACCGTTGATCAATTAATAGAACTTATTCGTTCAACGGTCGAAAAGTGGCACAAGCAAATTCGAGTTTACAATTTGTCTATTTCTTGCACACCTCAAAACCCATATGCTCCAGCTTCAATCAAAGATGACATCGTGCACCTTTTAGCTAGTGAAATTGATATTTTATCTAGGAAGTATGATGTTTTGTTTGTTATATGCACTGGAAATATACCATGGTCGCCAAGCTGCCCACTACCACAAGAGAGCTACCCTAAATATTTTGATCTCGATGAGAGTAGACTAATGTCGCCCGGCGAGTCCATGCTAGGCTTGACGGTTGGTTCTGTTGCATTTGAGGATGCAACGGGCAGTATGGCGAAATCTTCAGAGCCCTCCCCTTTTACTAGAAGAGGTCCCGGCTTTTCGGGATATCACAAGCCAGATCTAATCGCACATGGCGGGAACTGCGGAAATAATTGGTCACAACACGACTTTCTTAATGTTGTGGGTTTATCTAACACAGGTGATTATTTGTCTTACGCCAGAGGTACAAGTTTTTCAGCGCCTCTAATAACTCGCTTAGCAGCAAAGCTATTCGAGTTGACATGGTCAACCAAATTCACACACCTCAGTTAAGCGGCTTTTTCTAATTTCTCCATGTCAGCTTCATATTGGTTTGGACTTCTGTAATCCAAGTATGAATGCAATCTTTGGCTGTTATAAAACATCGTAATGTATTGCAGAATATCTTGCTGCGCTGCATGTCGCGTCTGGTAGTAGCGCCATTGCACTCGCTCCTGCTTCAACGTACCAAAGAAGCTCTCTACTACCGCATTATCCCAACAGTCACCTTTTCTGCTCATGCTACCTGTGACCTTGTGGCGTTTAAGCAGTTGTCTGAACTGACGGCTCGCGTATTGTGAGCCACGGTCTGAGTGATGGATCAGACCAGCGTTGGGCTGACGTTGCCACAATGCCATGGTCAGTGCATCACAGACCAGCTGCGCATTCATACGCGATGACATGCTCCAGCCCACGACTTTGCGTGAGAACAGGTCAATTACCACTGCCAGATATAACCAGCCTTCCTGAGTCCAGATATAGGTAATATCAGAGACGTAAGCCTGGTTGGGCTGTTGCACATCAAATTCGCGTGTCAGTACATTGTCGAATACTGGCTGGTTATGATTGCTGTTGGTCGTCACTTTATACTTCTTGCGCCTTTTAACGCTGATACCTGCTTCTTTCATCAAAGCACGAGTGCGTTGCTTACCTACCGGATAACCCAGTGAATTCAACGCTCGTTTCATACGCCGGACGCCATAGGTAAAGTCACTGGCGTCCGCAATTTTTTCTACCCATTCAATCAATTCATCATGCTGTGGATCTGGCTCCTGGACCTGTTCCCGACGCATCGCACTGTAATAATTATGACGACAGACACCCAATGCCTGACACATCAGGCTGATTGGCCAGGTCTTCTTATGCTGGGTGATGAAACCGTACTTTACCTGGTTTCTTTGGCAAAGAAGACCGTCGCCTTTTTTAAAATCTCTTTCTCCATTTTCAGGCGTTTATTTTCTTCCCTGAGACGGCGAAGCTCCTCTTGCTCTGGTGTAAGTTTGCCATTGCCGCGGAAAGCGTGAGCACCTTCAGATTCCCGCTCTTTAATCCAGCGGCCAAGCATATTGGCACAGATCCCCAGACTTCTTGCTGCCTCGGCAATTTTGTAGTTTTGCTCAGTGACCAGACTCACTGCGTCCAGTTTGAATTCTTTTGAATAGCTTTTTCGGGTTTTCATAAATACTCCAGTTATGAGAATTATCTCTTAACCGGGTGTGTGAATCTATTGGAACACGTCAAGTTTATTCCTAGTGCTTCGGCTTGCTTGGTCAAAGCAATGCTAATACATTTTGCGAAAAAAACTGAGTTATTAGACTTCGAAACTAAAAATTTAATGCATTTGCAAGGACATGGATATCCTGATGTCGCATTCTTATGTAATTCAACTAAAAACATACAGTCTTATTTATATCAAGGAGATATGGATTTTCGGGACATGATTGAGATCCCCTTCTACGTCCCTTCAGTTTTAGTTAACAGAAAAGTTCGAAA
Organism: Planctobacterium sp. AWH2_060; assembly: GCF_056158425.1. NCBI lineage: Bacteria > Pseudomonadati > Pseudomonadota > Gammaproteobacteria > Alteromonadales > Alteromonadaceae > Planctobacterium > Planctobacterium sp. AWH2_060. The sequence continues at coordinate 1,189,868 of NZ_JBSWTG010000001.1, forward strand.
CAAAATAAAAGTAAAAGTAACGATATCTTTCTTTCCAGAAACTAGTGCTGTTTTGAAAAGTGGATACTGCAAATCCCATATCCGCACAAAAATAATAAAACTGAATAATAGAAATGAATATAAAGATGTTCCGTTTTCTAAGTCTTCTGTCCTTGATAGCGATAGGTACTCCACCGTTATCAAGATGGAAAAGACATTTTCAAGTGCAATTCATGGTGGAGACTGGAAAATACTAATAGCTCACGAATCGAGATGGACTTTGAAGAACCCCAAAACTAAATACGCGGTAGTAGTAACGATTGAGGATCCTCAAAATGACCCAAACATTGATATACATAATGCAATTAGAAACGAGGCTCCTAACAGGTATCAATCAGAGCTTGGAGTTCAAGAGAGACTTAAGATCTAGAGGATAGGTTCAGAAAAAGATCTCAACAATTTTTAGTTGGGCATATGTCAATAAAGCATGTGCCCCCTTTTTATTTGAGTCAGCCTCAATTGAGATTTGTCGCTTATTATTCTTCAAAATTTTTAAGAATTACTACTTTCAGAAAATGCGAGATTTTTAAATTTATCAGGATTAAAGCATCACTGGCCTCAACTTTTTTTATAATATTTTCAACTACAATAAGGAATTTTCATAGAGTTAAGTTATTAAAACCCACATTCCTATGTAGTTTTCATCCTAACTTTGACATTCGATTATATTAACGGAATATTATGTATTAATTTCAAAAGGTTAGCCTCTTGATGATTGACTAAACGCCTTGCTATAACTAAATAAGATTTCCTTAATTTAGTGAATTACAATGGCATATATACCTACCTTCTATACTCCAAAATCAATATTGAATGATCCTCTACTTATCCGAGGTAACTCCGAGTATTTGCCTTTTACTCGCTTTATCGAGTTTTTAAAAGATAAAAATTATGCGAACAACACTATAGAGCAGTACGGTCAGATCCTAGTCAAGTTCTTAAACTATTTTACAAGGTATATCGAGCTACTGAATTACGATATCGGGCCTGACGAAATCAAAAGTATTTTGCAAAACTATCCTAACTTCTTGCTTCGAGGAAAAAAGTCTAGATTTAAGATTACGCAGCAAATCGCTTCTGATTTAAATCACAACAAGAATACAAAACGCTCTTCTCTACCTGCAATCGATGCTGCAATAACCAAATTCATTTTAATTAATGAAATAGAAGGAGCGAGCATAATTGATATATCTGACTCTGCATTCCTTCACATCACCAAGAGAATAAAAAGCAAATCTGAGATTGGGAATATCTTAAAAAACTCAGCTCTATCTGGGTTCATTAGAGGGGGTATAAAAAACAATAGAAAGCAAAGGGCTAGCGCTCTAAAATTACCTAAACCCAAGAAGAGAAATAAGTTCTACATCACAAAAACGATTGAGTTTGATCAGGTAGTTAAGTTAATAGAATCAGCCAGCTCTTATCGAGATAAAGCAATTTACGCACTTCTTGCTGCATCAGGAGCACGAAGCCATGAAATACTACAACTTCGTTTGTCGGATATCGATTTTAAAAATCAACAAATAACTTTGAATAGCCCATTTGAGTTTAGTGAAGATGAACTCAACTTGACTGATGATGAGTACTCTCAATTGGCATGGAAAGGACGAGAAACCACCGCTACTTTTCTTATAGAACCATTTAAAAGCCTGTTTTTTGAAAACGTTGCGAAATACTTGACTCAAGAAAGGATGAGTTTATGTAACCACCCATTTCTATTTACTAATACTAAAACTAATCGCCCCTATTTTTGCTCAGATAGAAGCTCAAGAATTAAAATGTTTAAAAAATCAGCAAAGATATCAGGTATCCAGAATTTAGAAGGGATAAGTCCTCATTCACTAAGGCACACCTATGCGACATATATATTGAATTGGCTGCCCTTAAAAGGTGGTGTGTATGGTTTACCTATAGCATATGTGCAGAAACTCCTTGGACACAGCTCACCTTCTTCTACAGAGTTATATGCAAAGATTGATGAGGAGCTGGTAAAGGCACATGTAGCAGAAGCTAATGAAAAGCTTTTCAGTAATGACATGAGCTTTGACGAAATACAACTTGAATTCCACAAAGGACGCATCGAAGAGATCGAACTGCGTTTAGCTGCTTAGAATGTTTAATTCAACCTACAAACTGAAGTTTATTGTTGAAGGTGGAGCACTAAAAAGCGCTATCCATTCAGCACTTGATGATTCATTCAAAGTGCTTAAATCACATATCGAAACCGAGCAGACAATTGCCCCTTCAGTGATATCTACGAAGACTTTTCCGGCACTTATAATTTTCAAGTATCTTCATAATCATAAAAGCTCAACAAGTATCGGATTTGACACTAACTGGTGCGAATTAATGTTTGAACTATGTACCTGCGACGAGTTGCCTCAAGAAAAGATATCTCAAGTTGTCAATTGTCTATCTGCACCACCTGAAAGCAAGAAAATAGTAAAAACAGCACAAAAGCAATTGAAGATTGGACTAAGAGTTTTCTTTTACGCTCTTTGGGCTCAAAAAGCAGTATTGCTTCCAATAAACTTTTCGTTTCCTAGAACGCAAAAAAATAAACGTTGGATTGAAACAGCGCTACCAATCTACCCAGAAACGTTGAAGCTCATTAAAAATACTTTCATAGAAGATGAGAGATTTAAAAGCTTAAAGGGTTGTGTAGACACAAGATCAACGTACCTCAAAGATTATTCTTATAATATCTTGATCGCGACGGACTGGTATAGCATTGAGGATATTGACCTAACTGATATATCTAGCTTTCGAAGCTTTTATTTTTCTCATTCAGAAAGAACAGGAAGCAATAATAGAAAAACCTTACCCTTTTATCCATTATTAGCAGGATTCAAGGCATACTCCCCGACACGGTGTAGATATTCTCTCAAAGAGCTCGCTGATGTATGTGATTCTGTTGTAACAGATGAAAATGGTAAAGAACGGAAATTGGGGAAAAAACCTGAAGTTAATGACTCAGTAAAAACTGAAGAATATAACTCACTACCCGCTCTAAATTATAACTCATCAAATAAACTTCACGTGATTCCAACAGATAGTGAATTTCAAAGGCTGAGTATTAGTTTGATTAAAGACACGTTTTTAGTTCTTTTATCTCGGCATTATAGCAGCCCTAAGTCGTATTCAAGCTATGAAAAAATAAATAAAGCAACACCACGATTGGTTTTCATTTACGTATTTGAAAAATGTTTACAAATTGACTCCCACCAAATATCTCAGTTATACGCTCTTTCTAAGCTAAGAGAAATTTCTTTAAGTGATATAGCAAACGTTCTTAAAACTAACTTTGACGAAATACGAGAAAAGTGGACTATAGATTTTTCTAACGAGCTAAAGATCTCGCTAAAAATAATGCTGCAAATAGCTTATTGCAAACAGCTAGTATTACTTCCCAGAGACTTCCAAGCTTTCTTTGCCAACAATAAAGATTGGATGCTCGAGCACTATCCGACAACTCTTTTAACTCTATGCCCTGACGGGCTGATTAAGGCAAACAGTAACCAAAAACTTCTAAGTCCGTTAATGGCTGTTAACAGATATCGTTTTTCCGACATTACATTAAAAGACATTCGCAAAATGGAGAATGAAGAGCTCAGTTGGGATGATGACTTTGGTGCTCTCCCCTTAACAAACTTTGAAGAATTGTCTAAGCAAATAAAAGAACTAAGTACTACTCGCAAAGCAGCTCCCGAAAAACGTAACCTTTGGCGGGAATATATAGACAGATACTTAGATCAACACAGCGTTACTAAAAGAGCTAAATATAAAAAAAAATCAGCTCTCAATAAGTTAATAAGTTTCATTGAAAAAAAGTTACCCAATAGCATAGGTCTAAATAGCAAAAAAATTCCTCTAAAACCCGCTGATTTTACTCGTGAGCACGTTTCCAATAAAGACTGGGAAACAGACTTAGTACGCCATTTGGGCAAAAAAGTTAACGCTGATACTTTCAATGTCCAGTTAAAACATATTTCTGATTTTTTCGACTGGTTAGAGCTTTACAAGCACGATGAAAATATTAAAAATTTTAGAAACCCTATATTAGATTTAGACAAGAAGATATCAAAGCGACCAAGTGGTACAAACAAAGAGATTTTTGATAAATCACAATTCCCTGTAATTTGGTCATTTACTGCTGCTATTTGCGATTTCTATTGGTATTTGGTCTCAAACAACTTATACCAACTTGGATTAGCAACTAAAAACGATCAGGTATATGATTGTGAGGAGTTAGGTTTTATCCCTGTTTTCTACATGGATGACAAATGCTATCCCATACCCTATATCCCGACTCGTTTTACATCTGAAGCGGTAACTACTTATAATAATTCAGCTTATTATTACCCAACTTTCCAACAAGTTTTTGAGAATTTTATTGCACTAGAAACAGGTATTCGACATATACATATCAGACATCTAGACGCGAACATGTGGAAAACTGGTCTCCCAAATTCGGATATCAATATTGATAGAGGTACGGTCATACCAACCAAAAAACTCAATAATAATAAAGCGTATGAACTTTTGGTTAACACAGACAAAGTAAAGCAAACGTCCTGGAACGCTATAGTTAGTAGCAGAGTTATTAACACACTACTTCGATATGAATCATTTGCTGATTTTGTCGACCCCGAAATCGAAGAAATATTTTACAATGACGATGAAGCTAGTCCCTATCCTCTAATTTCTCCGCTGACACAAATTTTTAATGAAAAAAACACTTATTCTGGGACATTATCTGAGGCAAGTGTAGCGGGCCAATACCGAAGACTATTGTTTCTTTTCGATATTTATAGAGAGTTTTATGAATTACCATTACCTGCGGTTGGTAACTTAGGAGAAGACTCTATAGTATCAATTAAAGCTTATCATCAGCGACAAAATGAGCTAAAGAATGTTATCACAAAGCCTTACAGCAATCGTTTATTATTTAAACAATCTATACTTAAGGCATATTATTGTCACACAAAATATGAAACCAAACATACACCACATGGAACTAGAGCTACCGTCGCTAGTGAAAAAATTACATTACTTCCTCCTGGTGCTATTAAAGATTATATAACAGGTCATGAATCTCTAGCATGCCTTTACTACTATATTAAGCTAGACCTTAACTACCTTGAAGGGTTAGTAAAAAATGATGAAGAAGGCTCCCCAGAAAGTTTTAATAGTTTACTGGAGCGCTATTTTCAGCTTTCACAAAAAGCACTGGAAAAGAACATCAAAGATGTAGTTGAGTCCCAGCCTGAGACAGCAATGCGAGATTTGGGAGCGATTTCCTTCTCATCACAAACTGAACGACAAGGAATGCCAAATAGCGGCTTAATTGCAATTCAAAACATCAACAATTCACAACTTGCGTATTTTCCAACCCATATATGCCCTTTTGGTGCCAAGTGCCCAAAAGACGTAATTGATGAGTTTGGAGAATACAATTGCGGACCATGTTATTACTCGGTAAAAACGGTTGATAACATTCCCTCAATACTTGGAGAAATTAGAAAGCATGTTGACTCTTTCGAGCATTTAGAGTCGACGTTAAAAAAAATTAAATCTTACCCTCAGAATGCATCTGGTCAATTAAGTAAGTTAGAAGGAGAAAGGCAAAGGGCTGCATCTGCTATTACCGCATGGGTGGCGTCATTTCAAATTCTGGCTCGCAAAGTCACGGAGATGAAAAATAAATCATCAACCGAAGTTTCCGGTAAGCTTTTAGTCGCGAACCCCAAAGCCTTAATACTCCATTTTGAAAACAATAAATTAGCCGATACACCTCTCACGGTGAGATCGCGAACATAAATTGAGCAGTTGAGTCTGTTTTCGTTTATGTTCCTGGACCTGTTCATATCATTGTGATCTTATACTCCCTTTTGGGAGCCAGTTTGATGAATATTGATGTTTTCGCTGACCATTTTTCCGATGTCACCGATCCCCGCCAGTCTGCTAAAGTGACCTATCCTTTGTACGATGTTTTGTTCTTATCCATTTGCGGTGTTATTACCGGATGCGAAGGCTGGGAAGACATTGAGGATTTTGGTCATGCCAGACTAAACTGGTTGCAGGGGTTGGGTTTATTCAGGGAAGGGTTGCCTGTTCATGACACCATTGCACGTATCATTTCCAGTATTGAGCCGGAACAGTTACAACGTAGCTTTATTGGCTGGATGCAAAAGGTTAATACCCTGACCGATGGTGAAGTCGTTGCCATAGACGGAAAAACACTGCGTAGCTCTTATAACAGAGAGAACCGCCAGTCCGCGATCCATATGGTGAGTGCGTTTGCGACAGCAAATGGCGTTGTGATGGGGCAAATAAAGACGGACACCAAATCCAATGAGATCACCGCTATCCCCGAATTACTTAACCTGCTGGATATTAAAGGTTGTCTTATTACGATTGATGCAATGGGTTGTCAAAAAGCCATAGCGAAGACCATCGTTAACAAGGGCGCTGAATATCTTTTGGCGGTTAAGGGCAATCAAAAAAAGCTTTACGATGCATTAAAGCTGGCGTTTCGCGGAGTTGGTTCTGAATCACTTAAGATAGAAAAGGGTCATGGGCGTATTGAAGCCAGAGAATATCATGTTCTTGATGCTTCTGAATTATCGGAGGATTTTTCTCAATGGACAGGATTAAAAAGCATGGGTATGGCTGTCAGGTATCAGCATAATGACGAAAAACCATCATTGGAATATCGTTACTACATTAGCTCAGCAGCATTGACTACAGAGCAGTTTGCCAAAGCAGTGCGAGGTCACTGGGGAATAGAATCCAGCCTGCATTGGGTTTTAGATACGGCCATGAAAGAGGACGATTGCCAGATATTCAGAGGTAATGGTGCAGAAAACCTGGCTCGTCTGAGACACATAGCCAAAAACATGATTAAGGCAGATAAAAGCAGAAAAGCCAGTGTTCGTCGAAAAACACGCATGGCCCTGATGGAAGAAAGGTATCTGGAAACCGTATTTTTAGCGGGCTGCAACGAGATGGTTAATAAATGAACGCTCATGCTCTCGCCGTGATACACCTCTCAACAAAGCCTTGGTTCGCGAAATGGATAGCTTAGCAAACTCTGAGTACGCAACACCTTCAGCAAAAGCTCAAATGGACAAATTTAGAAGAAAGCTGCTTATCAACGGTGATGAGCTCGGAACATTAATTAAGGAGCAAATTGAGTTATCTTCTGAGGACACAGATACAAAGGGCTTGCTTGCCTCCATCAATATCACTAACCCTATTTCATTAAACAAAACACTAGACGACATTGAAGAGACATTCAAAAAACTTTCTAATCTAAAAGTAATAAGCTAGATATGAAAAAAATTGAGCCTGCTAACAAAAGTAACGCTAATAGATACCACTCTACCAAGTGTAAGATAAGACTTGACGCCATTTTCGAAATACTTAGAGACTTAGAGCAAAGTAAATCTCAATTTGAATCTCTTTGGCAACTAGCAACTTTTATCGCAAGAAAGTACAACGAAAAAGAGATAAATATTGCGACAAACCGTTACCCTAACAAAATAGATAAGATTTCAGTTTCAACTTTAGTTAGTGACAAAGCCCCATATAGGGAGAAGGTTCTCAAGCACTTTAACAGTCAGAAAAACTCGAATGAAAAATATTCTATGGCGTTATTAGAAGTAACAAAAGAATCACAGATCACCAGCCTTCAAAATCAAATCAAAAAACTAGAATACAAAAATAAGAATTTATTAAAAAAGGTGGAACAGCCTCATTTGCTAACATCGAATTTTTCCCAGAATGACCTCTTGGAAGCTTTAGATGCCAGTCATAAGGTGATAGTTGCACTGTTATGTGAGTTCAAAGATTCTGTCGTAATTGATAAAGAAAGTCTCATAGATTTATCCAAAATTGTTGACAATGAACTAGTTCCCAAAGACATATTAAAAAAGTCTAAGATTCTTGAATCTACGATTATTCAAATCATTGGAACGGGCATCTGAATTAATAAGGCCGTAACAAGTAATTTAACCATTACTTAACACTGTCAGACTACATGTAAAAATAACTTAAAATTACCTATAACAGGCTTTAGAACATCATGAAAGGACATTCATGTGACTATCTAATTTGAGAGTAGGAAGCATGGATAGCCCCAAACAGAATTGTATGGGGCTAAATGAGACGCTATAGCGCGATCTCTTTTATTTTTCCTTTAGAAAAAAACTTATACAAGCTAGGTACAACAAAAAGCGTCAATAAAGTAGCTGTAATTAAGCCGCCAACAATTACACTTGCTAGTGGTCTTTGAATTTCCGAACCAACTCCATTTGACATCAACATAGGTATTAAACCTAACGCTGAAGTAATAGCTGTCATGAGAACAGGGCGTAACCTTGATGTAGCACCATCAAATATTGCTTTGTCGGGTACAAGCCCATCTTTGATCCGTTGGTTAATGCTCTCCACCATGACGACACCATTAAGTACAGCTAGGCCAAAAAGAGTAATAAAGCCAACAGAGCTTGGGACTGATAGGTACTGACCGGAGAGATATAGTGAAAACACGCCACCGATAACGGCTAGTGGAACATTAAGTAAGATCAGCATAGCTTGTCCTACTGAGCCAAACGCAAAGTAAAGAAGCAAAGCTATCAAAGCCAAAGATAACGGCACGACGATAGAAAGGCGCTGTTGTGCACGTTGCTGGCTTTCAAATTGACCGCCAATAGATACTGAGTAGCCTGCTGGCAATTTTACTTCAGATTTTATCGCAGCCTGAATATCTTCAACCACACTTCCCATATCACGGCCTTGGACATTAGCTTGAATAACCACTCGACGTTGTACATCGTCTCTTCTAACTTGTGGAGGGCCAGACTCAAAAGACACGGTAGCTACATCACCAATACGCACCCAAGCTCCTGTAGGAGATTGCAGTCTTATATCAGCTATTGCTTCACTATTAGATCTGAATTCCTTTTCTAAGCGCACGTAAATATCATAACGCTCATTGCCATTGATGATTTGACCAGCTTCAATTCCACCTATGCCGTCTTGAACTACTTCCATGACATCACCAACGGATAAACCATATCTAGAAAGCTCAAGTCGATTTGGAGCGATGACAAGCTGCGCTTCACCTGCAATCTGCTCAAGTGCAACATCCTTAGCACCCTCAATTGACTTAATCGCAGTTTCTATTTCTCGCCCTTTGTTTGCTAGCACCTGTAAGTCAGAGCCAAATAATTTAATGGCAAGTTGTGCTTTAACACCCGATAACAACTCATCCACGCGTGTGGCGATAGGTTGAGAAAAATTCAGTAACAGTCCCGGAAATGCTTCCAATGAACGCTCCATTTTATCTTGCAGCTCATAACGATTAGATGCGCTTGTCCATTCTGAAACAGGTTTAAGGCCAATGTAGATTTCAATGTTGTTCACAGGCTCTGGGTCGCCACCAATCTCAGCTCGACCAATTCGGCTTAACGCATAAGTCACTTCTGGGAAAGCCATTAGCTTTTCTTCCAAGATTGGAGCAACCGAGAGCGCAGTTTCCAAACTAGAAGAAGGGGCTAATGTAACTCTTAGGTTAATCGTTCCTTCTTCTAGTTCCGGCACAAATTCTGTCCCTATTTGTGGAAGAACAGCCGCTGCCGAAGCAATAAGTGATAATGAGAAAAAAACAACGGCTTTGGTCTGACTTAAAGCGATTTTCAATAACTTTCGATACAAAATGTCGACAGGTTTTAAAATCAAACTTTCTCTTTCTTTCCCCCCTCTTTTAAACATAAAAGTGGCAAGAGCAGGAACAATAAATAAAGCAACAACAATAGCTGATACCACAGCTAACATAATGCTGATAGCCATTGGTTGAAACAGCTTTGCTTCAACACCTTCGAAACTAAATAGCGGTGTAAAAACAACGAGAATAATGGAAGCTGCAAAAAAGATCGGACGAGCGACTTCCTTGCCTGCCAGTTTCAACTTTTTCTTAGTATCATCGTTCGCTTCATCGCTGCTACTTTCTAATTGCCTATTTAGATGTTTAAACATGTTTTCAACCATAACAACCGAACCATCGACTAACATGCCAATAGCGACAGCAATGCCGCCAAGCGACATTAAATTGGCTGAAATACCCAACCAAGCCATCACCATAAGCGCTATACCGATAGAGATTGGAATAGAAACCAGCACTAAGAATGTGGCTCTTAAATTCATCAAAAATAAAGCAAGTACAACAGTGATAAAGATAAAAGCCAAAGTAAGGGCTTCAACGACGGTTGCCACCGCTTTTTCAATTAAGTCAGCTTGGTCATAAAAAGGCTCAAATCTTACGCCTTCAGGTAATGCCTGATTGATAAGCTCAGTTCTGGCATTAATGCCATCTATTGTCGCTTTGGTATTCGATCCCATGCGCTTTAATACTATGCCAGAGACCACTTCACCTAAGTTTTCAACAGCGCCATTGTTAGCTTTACGTGTCATAGTGACAGCACCTTGTCTGATCTCACCGCCGAGTTCTACTTTAGCGACATCAGAGACTGTAACTACTACACCATTAAGTGTTTTCACGGGTACTTGCTGAATATTTTCAACACCTTTTTCACCACTTTCAAACCAACCTGTACCTCGAATAACGAGCTGCTCTTGTCCGCGATTCATGTACCAGCCACCAACATTGGCGTTGTTATTTTCAAGCGCTAACACAACATCTTCTTGGGTTAACTCATAAGACAATAGCTTAGAAGGATCGACATTAACTTGATATTGACGGACGTTACCACCGAATGACAATACATCCGTTACACCATCCACAGGCATGATCAAAAGTTTAATGATCCAGTCATTAAGACTTCTAAGTGCCATTGAGTCATACTTGCTTTCGTCATCTGAAATCAGCAAATATTGAAATACTTGCCCTAAACCTGAAGTGTTAGGCCCCATCTCAGGGGTTCCAACACCAGCAGGTATAAGCTCTTTCGCTGCTTGTAAACGTTCAAAAACCAGTTGCCTAGCAAAATATATATCTGTGCCTTCTTTAAATACTACCGTTACGCCGGACAAGCCTGTTTTTGAAATAGAGCGCACTTGTTCCACGTCTGGCAATGCGTACATCACAGCTTCTATTGGGTAAGTGATAAGTTGCTCTACTTCTTCAGCAGCTAAACCCGGAGCTTCGGTATTAACAGCGACTTGTACGTTTGTTACGTCTGGAAAAGCATCCAAATTCAACTTAGGTATGGTGATAACTGCACTTGCAATCAACGTAATTAACGCGATTAACACGAGCAATCGGTTATTAATAGACCAATCAATAATTCGATTAAACATGAATGGCCTCCTTAATGATTGTGCGGATCAAATCCGCCTTTCGCGATTTCAGACGCGACAAAAAAAGCCCCCCGTGTCACCACTTTAGTTCTGGCTTCAATACCTAAAACTTCGCGATACTCACCAAAAGATTGGCCTCTCGTCACTTCAACAGCCTTAAACTCGTTTGGATGATCTTCAATAAACACTGTCCAATCGCCATCGCTGCTTCGTATCAAAGCGTCTTCTGGTACTGCTATGACTTCGTTGCTCGACTCGAACTGAAAATAGACCTTCACGAACATACCTGAATGGAGTTTATGTCCAGAGTTAGTAACCGATAGCCTTACTGTTCTGGTACGAGTAATGGGGTTAATAGTGTGAGCTTCTTGTATGACGTTGGCTTGGTATTTAACACCATTCAAATCAATTAAAGCTGGACTGCCTAAAGCTAAATTTATTTCTTTATTTGGCGGTATATTAGCTTCTACCCAAAGGTCAGTCTCATCGGCAAGTAACATAATCGTTTCACCTGCCTCAATACGCTGCCCTTGCATGAAGTCATCTTGCAAAACAACGCCTTCTCGCTCAGCAACAAGACCGTACTGTCCAAACGTAGCGCTATCTTGTTGGGATATTTTATCAATCGCTTGCTTTGTTAAACCAAAAGCCACTAACTTGCCATAAACACCTTTATAAATGTTTTCCGCTTCAACAAGCGTACGTTCGCTTATGTTATTACTACCTAGCTTTTTAGCTCGCTTCCAGTTAGAAGACGCAATTAAAAAGTCAGCTTGAGTTTGAGCCATCGTTTCGCTGAACAAAGTAACCAGTTTTTGTCCAGATTTAACGTGGTCTCCTAAGCTCGCATGGCGATTAATCACCACAGAGTCTGTGCGAGGTGAAACTATATAGCTCTTATAACCGTTTGCTTTCACTTCTCCGGGAGCGTAAACCGAATTAAGGTGTTTCTTTGGCAACAGTTCCTCAATTTTTATGCCTGCTAATCTAATTTTTTCAGCACTTAAGGTAATTCCTTCTTCATGCGCTTCTTCCTTTATTGCAAGCTTTTCAGGGCTATTTTCTTTATCTTCAGCATGGTCGTGGTCATGAGCAGGTTCTTTGGTGGGTTTTTCATGCTCATGTGAATGTTCATCGTATGCTGTGTTATTTTGACTTTCACTAGCCAATGTTGTGCTTATTGAAAGCACACCAAGAATGATCACTAAGGCTATACCAGTGATTCGAAAAATATTATTCATAATGACTCTTAACTTTTATTAAACCAAATTGTGTTTGCGCGATAGCGCTCTTTATGGAATGAAGTTAAGCGATAGGTGGTCGATAGAGCCTAGTTGAAGTACCTAGAGGCAACGAAATCAACTTATCAAAGTTGTGTGAGTTATTTAATGATAGGTTTGGAGTAAACGCTTTAACCAGAATCCAACTGGTATGATTGCCGCTACAATGTCCGCAATGGTGGCAGTCCTCGATATCGTGTTCGTTATCACTATCTAGCTGAGGAGAATGATCTGCTTCGTGATCATGAATGGATTGTAGATGCTCAACGTCTAACTGATGAGTTTCCGTGCTTGCAGATACGGCGACAAACGATTGTAAAACAATCGATATTATCAGCAGTATTTTTAAAGCAACGTTAATGTTCAATATTCTATTCTCTTCGTTAGATGTATGTAATGTAACAAATTTACTGGTACAAATCTAAGGGCAATGTACAACATTGGTGTTAATCATCTCTGCAAACTTCATCAGGAAATTCAAATTCGATGGTTGTATGCGACAAATTAAAGGCGCTTAACTCTTCAGAAATAACTTGCTTGAGTGATTGCAACTTAGGTGCATCATATGGTTCATTCAAGACGAGGTGTGCAGTTAACACATGACTTTCCCCATCTAAAGACCAATAATGTAAGTGATGAATCTCTTCAACCTCAGATTTAGATAACAAGGCATCCGTAATTTTGTTTTGTGTTTCTTCATCGGGTGACGCTTGTAGAAACAACGCAAAAGTCGACTTTAAGTTTTTAACTACGTTAAACAAAATAAATAGTGTGAAGGCTATAGATAACAATGGATCCAAAATAGGCCAATCCACAAACATTAAGATAATTGATACGAGAAGGACAGCCACCCAACCAAGAACATCTTCCAATAGGTGCCACGTTAATACTTTCTCGTTTAATGTAGTTCCAGCTTTGAGTTTATAAACGGCATAACCATTTACTGTGACACCGAGTAATGCCAACCCTAGCATTCCTTCTACCATCGGCATTTCGGGGTTAGATAATCGAAGGATGGCCTCCACCAATATGAAGATAGAGCCAGCAATTAAAACAACGCTATTTATTAAGGCACCAAACAGTGATAAACGCTTATAGCCGTAACTGTAAGTTGAAGATGCTTGTTTATCTGAAAAGTGATTCAACAACCAAGCAAAACCGATAGATATGCTGTCACCTAAGTCATGAACTGCATCAGCCATGATTGCAGTGCTGTTGGTTAACCAGCCTCCAATGAATTCAATAATGGTAAAAGTGACATTCAGAAAAAATGTCCAACCTATGCGCTCACTTTTATCATGTGTGTGGTGGTGACTATGATTGTGGTTGTGCATTTTCACCTCTACCTTGGTTACTGGTGTTTCTAAGTCGATTAACATTCATATTGATAAGATGACGAATCACAGTTTGATATAACCAGCGTTTTATTCCTGACAAATTAGTTCCTTTTTGACGGTAAAATTCATCTGGCGAGTTATATAAACCAAAGTCATCATGAATGCCTTCTTTTTGAATGTATGTATCTTTTCCTGTCCATTCAGTCTCTGGATTTGACAAACAGGTTGTCGCGACTCCATATCCGCAGAAATTATCTTTAATTTGGCTAAACTTAGACTTAATTGAAGTTAGATAAGCTTCATCCAGAATAAAGCCTTCTAAACTTATCCACTCACCATCAAAGAAAACTTCAACCCAACTATGGATAATATATTTAGGCGCAAGCCAAAATACATAAGAAGGAATAGCTCCTTTTTGAAGCTGTTGCTCTATCGTAAAGCCATGAAATCGGCATTGAATACCAAGTGCTCGCAATAGTGCCATCAATAAATTGCCTTTGGTATTACACTGACCATAGCCATCAGCTAATACTTCGCTTGCGGCAATATCATCGCTGCGATTATATCCGAACTGGATTTCGTCTTTAACAAAAGTGTAAGCGACACCTATCTTGTTGTAATCATCTATAGCTTGCCAATTTCGCTCTTTAATCAATCGCTGAATAGTCTCATGATTGAAGTCTAGTATTGTTGTTTCAGACAAATAGTTCTCATTCATATTGTCATACACTCACGCAGTTTCACTTTGAATAACATAACCATAGAATCTATAGTTACTATAGAGTCAAGTCGGGATAGAAATTAATATGAAGATAGGCCAACTAGCCAAGGTATCGGGCTGTTCAATACAAACAATTAGGTATTACGAAAAAGAAGGGTTACTGAACCCGCCTAGTCGTAGCGAAGGAAATTTTCGGTTATATGATAAAAAAGCGTTCAAAGAATTAGAGTTCGTTAAACATTGTCGAAGTCTCGATATTCCTTTGTCAGAAATCAAGACTTTACTTGAGCTTAAAAACAGACCTGAAGAAAGTTGCTCGTCAATAAATGACTTAATTGCAAACCAGCTTGATCTAGTAAACAAGCGGATTCGAGAGTTGAGAGCATTAAAATCCGAGCTTCAGATAATGAAGAAAGCCTGCTCCTCAGATAATACAGTTGAAAAGTGTGGGATTATGAGAACGCTAGAGGTGTAATAATTAGCTTCTTTGTTCGCTCGATACAAGAGTTACTCGTATATTAAATTGATTAGAAAATTATCCCTAACACTCTATATTCTATAAAATAAAAATTACTTAATTATTGGTGGTGTAAAGTCCATACCACATTTCAGTTCGAGTCCAGGTGGGGCCACCATTTTTAGAAATATCCTCAACTTTCAAACGTAAAAAAGCTCCCAGTTACGCTTTAGGGTTCTGTCTAGTTTCTACTATTAATTATTCATAAAATAGTGCGCTGTTATTATTAGGTAAGCGTCCGGCGAATTACGTCTAAACGGGGTTAGTTTCGTTTAGTAGGTCTCCCACGGCAGGAGATCTGCCAGGTAGTGACCTGATTTTCTTTTCGGCATCCCTTCAAACAGCAGATTCAAATAGTCGATTATCAATTTCTAAGAGTCTATCTGATATCGAATTGGACACATTCATTACTCAAAGGCGGAGTTAAGGTTTTCTGAACTGAGTATTCGCATGACATCAACACAGTCATTAGATGCGGTGTAGTAAATAGCATGTTTTCCATACACACTACGTCTATAGCCATTACGAATATGATCAACTGCTTGGTAATGTAATGGGTTTTCCGCAATGCTTTGAAACTGAGTAATCAATCCATCAATGTATGATTTAGCCCGAGTTAAACCAAAGTTATCGATACCATATTCAAATAGCTTTTCGAAGTCCTGAGCGGCAGCACTACTTAATCTATACTTCGCCATTGGTTTGTTTTCTGGCAATCACCGCTTTAACAATATCTTCAGGGGAACGAGAGCTAAAACCGCTTTGCTCGGCTTTGATCAGCTCTTGCCTAATAACTTCAACTTCACTAGTACGCATTTGCTCTTTTCTGATCAAATCTCTTAATAACTCGCTATCACTGGCATAATTACCAGTTGCAAGTTGAGCTTGCATCCATTGCTCTTGTTGTTCAGTCACTGTGATACTTTTCTTTACCATTGCCATAATATACCTCCAATGAAAGAAATCTCGCAAGGATTTAATCCTACTTTATACTACCGCAATAAGGTTTAGTACAGAGCTAGTAAGAATCAATTTGAGTTACACCATATAATTCATAGGTGATAACAACATCGGTAAGTAGCTGGTCATGACCACGTTAAAACACGCACTTATAAAGGGATTATAAGCTTACCAATGGAGCCTCATAATAGGTATGTCCCTGGTTCGAGTCTAGGTGGGACCACCATTTTTTAGCCTAACAGACCTTTCTAATTAAAGTCTGCCGGAATTTAAGCAGTATCGTTCCCAAGGTGACACACATGTGCTACCCCCCCTTATATAACGTTTTTAGGCAACAATAATCGCACACAAAGTCAACTGTATATCTTTGGTAGTGCATCCAACTTGTCTCCTAACCTCTTAATATTTGAAGAATTAAACTGGATTACTGAAATCTTTACTAGCGCGGCATTGGCGCTGTTATCGGCACCTTTGGTAGTTGGCTGGCTAAACGCGAAGAACGCAAGAACCTGCAGCTGCAGTACGCCCACACCGAAAAAATGGCTGAGTTTAACGCCAAACACGAATTGGATATCGCCGACAGCGACCGACAAACCGAGCAGGTAAAAGGCCAGCTAAAGAAAGAGATAATTCAGGAAGAAGCATTTAAGGAAAGCATCAAAACCCAGGCAATCAATACTGGTGTGCAAATCGTGGATGCCATCCGAGGCGTTATACGCCCCGGCATCACTGTTTACCTGCTGGTAGCCAGCACACTCGTGGCAACAAAAATTTGGGTATTGGTGGGAGGCCTTGAAAGCCTCACCGACAAAGAAGTATTCGACCTGTTCCGCCTGGTGGTAATGGAACTGATATTCCTTACCTCAACCGCTGTCAGTTGGTGGGTTGGCAGCAGGCCAGGACGTGGGGTTAATAGGTTGAATTGAAACTAATCACCAAGTACTACCAACGAAGAATCAACTTTTTCGGCATAGTCATAGACTTGTAATAACGAAGATGCGCCTTCTCTGTAGTGCTTAAATACAGTGTTCCAATTGTTTAATCCAATGTTACCCCGATTGTCATTTTTTTGGTCTTGCAAGCAAATATTGACCATATCTGTGGACATTTGAAATAGATTATAATTTAGACCTTTAGTTTTTGGTTTTGCTAAACCTATGCTTTTCAACTCATTTTTAGAAATAATAGTTTTAAGAATTGGTTTCCTTTTGAAGCTTTCTTTGTAAGTGTTGTAAACATCTTGATTCGTTACTTTTAAGAAAACTAGTGTGGCCATTGGCACCAAAGCAATATCATAATTGGCATTCTGTAATCGTATACAGTCTAGATAATGAATCGCTTGATAAATATCTCTCAAGCTGGCTTCAACAGCTTTTGCGATACACACCAAACATTCAATAATTGATTTTCGTGTATCATTCCAATTCTCAAAAGTATGATAATTCTCACACCCCACCAACTCTTTAGACCAAAGATAAGTGATAAATGACTCTATATCAGTATCGATGAATTGATACTTTTGGGAAAAAAACCGATTTAAATAAAGTTTAGAGTTAAAGTTCTGTCCATACACAGCCTTAATGGATTCACTTAATTGTTCAGAGGCGGTAGACACCACAAAATAGACCCCTTTGGCCTCGAACAAGTGTTTGATGATTTCTAAGAGTTCAATTGCGTAGGTAGGTCTACACCTATCCAGCTCATCTACAAAGATGAATAGGGGCTTTGTCGCAGGAGTAGGCGAAATACGTTCCTGAATATTAGGCGATGACCTGCCCTCAACACCACCTCCAGCAATAAATGCAATTTTTTCAATACATTTGATGAAGACATCGATCTTATCATTGGCTAGTTTCTGTTGCTCTATAGCAAGCTTGGTAAGTTTTGAAGCAACTGTGCTGACAGTGGAGGGCAATTCGCTTGTCTTATCTTTTTCATCGGTCTCAATATCATCATGTGAGGAGTCATCTTCTTCTGAGGTTGTCGCATCATTCCACTCTTCAACACCTATACCTATGGCCTTTTTTGTTACAGCACCAATCAATGTCGGGGCCGCTTCTTTAATAAGTTTAGTCCAATGTCTTTTTACAATTTCATTCTTTGCAAAAAACTCCTTTAATTGAGACTCCACTGCAGCAATATGACATGGTCAACCAAATTCACACACCTCAGTTAAGCGGCTTTTTCTAATTTCTCCATGTCAGCTTCATATTGGTTTGGACTTCTGTAATCCAAGTATGAATGCAATCTTTGGCTGTTATAAAACATCGTAATGTATTGCAGAATATCTTGCTGCGCTGCATGTCGCGTCTGGTAGTAGCGCCATTGCACTCGCTCCTGCTTCAACGTACCAAAGAAGCTCTCTACTACCGCATTATCCCAACAGTCACCTTTTCTGCTCATGCTACCTGTGACCTTGTGGCGTTTAAGCAGTTGTCTGAACTGACGGCTCGCGTATTGTGAGCCACGGTCTGAGTGATGGATCAGACCAGCGTTGGGCTGACGTTGCCACAATGCCATGGTCAGTGCATCACAGACCAGCTGCGCATTCATACGCGATGACATGCTCCAGCCCACGACTTTGCGTGAGAACAGGTCAATTACCACTG
Organism: Planctobacterium sp. AWH2_060; assembly: GCF_056158425.1. NCBI lineage: Bacteria > Pseudomonadati > Pseudomonadota > Gammaproteobacteria > Alteromonadales > Alteromonadaceae > Planctobacterium > Planctobacterium sp. AWH2_060. The sequence continues at coordinate 1,208,653 of NZ_JBSWTG010000001.1, forward strand.
CCAGATATAACCAGCCTTCCTGAGTCCAGATATAGGTAATATCAGAGACGTAAGCCTGGTTGGGCTGTTGCACATCAAATTCGCGTGTCAGTACATTGTCGAATACTGGCTGGTTATGATTGCTGTTGGTCGTCACTTTATACTTCTTGCGCCTTTTAACGCTGATACCTGCTTCTTTCATCAAAGCACGAGTGCGTTGCTTACCTACCGGATAACCCAGTGAATTCAACGCTCGTTTCATACGCCGGACGCCATAGGTAAAGTCACTGGCGTCCGCAATTTTTTCTACCCATTCAATCAATTCATCATGCTGTGGATCTGGCTCCTGGACCTGTTCCCGACGCATCGCACTGTAATAATTATGACGACAGACACCCAATGCCTGACACATCAGGCTGATTGGCCAGGTCTTCTTATGCTGGGTGATGAAACCGTACTTTACCTGGTTTCTTTGGCAAAGAAGACCGTCGCCTTTTTTAAAATCTCTTTCTCCATTTTCAGGCGTTTATTTTCTTCCCTGAGACGGCGAAGCTCCTCTTGCTCTGGTGTAAGTTTGCCATTGCCGCGGAAAGCGTGAGCACCTTCAGATTCCCGCTCTTTAATCCAGCGGCCAAGCATATTGGCACAGATCCCCAGACTTCTTGCTGCCTCGGCAATTTTGTAGTTTTGCTCAGTGACCAGACTCACTGCGTCCAGTTTGAATTCTTTTGAATAGCTTTTTCGGGTTTTCATAAATACTCCAGTTATGAGAATTATCTCTTAACCGGGTGTGTGAATCTATTGGAACACGTCAATAAAGCTGACCAAAGGATCACTATGAAAGTCTGACTTCCAGGCATTAAAATAAACAACCTTACATTGTTTGTTTATTTCAAGATCCTGCTTCCAGCGCTCCAAGAAAAAGGTTTTCCCTAAGCCCCACTCAGCATCCAGATTCAACACAAAGGAATCCTGCTTAACTGTGAATCGATTTAATAGGTATTCTGTCAGCTTCTCTGCCTCTGCCCTCCGGTTCAGCTTGTCGTCTTTCCAGATTTCGTCAATGCCCACTTCTACACTCTCATTGGTATCAGCCATTTTGGTTATTCCTTCGCCCTAAAAACTTCTTGTAAAAGCTACCTGATAGGAATATTTTTATCCAGTGTAATTAGCTTAACTTTTATCTCAAGGACAAACTCGCCATGGAACAAACACAACTCATACAAGACATTCAGGCAACAGAAGAGCAACTCAAAACACTGAAAAGGCGTCATTCAAAATTTAGGGATTTTGTAGCAAAGATAACTGCCGCCGGAATCACGTTTTGCTTTTTCATTTTGCTTATGAATTTAAGCGAGCTGTTCCAGTCTCGATTTGTATTTAATAATCAGGGTATTCACTACTTAGCAGAAAACCTTCAATTGTTTTTTCGATGCTGTGCAGCTCTTCTTACAATATTAGCATTCATGTTTTTAGTTCGACGAAGTCGCGAAACAGAGATACAAATAACCAACACCGATTTGCAGATATTACATTCACAACAGCAACAACAACTCACTCGAAAACAGAACCAATTAAACGAATACTTTTTGAGAAAGAAAGACTTTGTGGATTCCATGGAAAAAGTGAGTGAACGAGATTTAAAACACTACCCAGAGAATCAAGACTATAAACTAACAACTCTCCTAAATTACCACTTAGTATTTGATTTTCTTCATCCAGAAAAACATGCTTTTGACGCTCAAAGACTAGCCGATTTACGCAACATGTCTAAAGAGACTCAATCAATACTTGAGAATATATTGACGTGTATGTATGGCACTTTCGATAACAATGAAGAATTAATAACAGATGAGCTTTTAAATAGTTTCGATCTAGAAAATGACGCGAATACTGGTCTTTTTGGTGGCGAGATCAAGATACCAAACAGTTTTCCATCTGAAAACGAACTATTAGATGACAGCAAAATAGCAAATTTTGAGCAACTTTTTTCTGCCTTATTCGATGCTATTGATAAAATAGGGAACGTTGCTCAATATTCGATTGGACATAAGTCAGACTTCAACACACTAAAGGGGAGGTTGCCTAATATTTTTAGAGAGATACATAATGTTAGAGTGTATTTCGAACAATCCTCTCAAGAGGATTTTGAAAATCATATTATTTTTCGGGTTGCAGAACTAATTCATACGATTAAACCACAAATCTCGCCGCGCACAGCGGTTTGTCCAGATACAATACAAAAAGTAATCATAAACTATATGATTTACACTGTAACATCATCATTGAGAAACTTGTGGGATGAAACAATTAAAGCAAAATCTTCAAATAAAGCTCACCTCGACGTATCCGGCCCACGAGCGCGGCCATCGGCAAAGTAGGTAAAGAACTGGCGCTTATTCATCCGATTGATAAGCTGCCTTGGATGCAACCTAGTCATAGTCATAGCATCGTAACTATCGGCATAGATAAGCTTAGGATCAAACACAAACGGTTGCTTGCGAACCGGCACCCGTCGCACCTCTTCCACCCAACAATCAAAATGCGCAGGCCCCCTATCCAACCAAATAAAATTACCCGCAGCAACAAACGGCAATGAACAAATCGAACAACAAATCAGAACAATTACCCACCAAACAACTGTACTTTTAACCAGCATCATTTCATAGTAATTGCAACTGGCAATATCTTTGTGGATTGTTGAATATGACAGATAAGCCGATTACACATCATCCAGCCTATAGGGCTGGACTTCGCGCTACTAACTATAGCCAGAATCCCTATGAAGAAAACACTGCAGAATATGACCTGTTTGAACGAGGTTTAACCCAGAAATTTAACGCAACATCTGGAGCGGGTGACGGCTTTTTCAGCGATTTTTGTGAGCCTACAGAACCCATGACTGAAGAGCGCAGATTGTATTTATTGCAATTGGCCGAAGAGTCCAAAAAGATAAAGCCCAGAACGGGCTTTAGTATCAAAAGTTACAAGGAAGCAAGAGACGGGATTTAGTTTAACATTTTTGCCTTTTTGTGTTTGTACAATTGGCATTTGTCAACTTTAATTAAGAGAAATTAAATTTCGGAATCGACAATGAATAATGGAAATAATAGTGGCTCATCAAGCAGAAGCAACAGTCCAACTACACCAAGATTAAATACGCCTGCTGTAGCAACTTGGGGACCTAGAGCTCAACAACAAAATCAAGCCACTCAGACTTTGCAAAGAGTCGGAAGAGGTATGATGGGAAGAAATAATTTACAACCCGGGAACGTTCAACAACCCGGAGGACCACAATTAAGGGCACAAACTTCTAGTGCTCATGGAAATAGCGCTACCGGCGGAGTTGCAGGCCCCCCCAATCAGCAAGGGTATCAACGCCAGGGGGTATTGGCCGCGCAGAATACTAACCTACCAGCAGGGAACGCAATTCCTAACCTTCCCCGATTAGGGACTAATGGCCAGGAAAATTGATGTTTTATATGACAATTAGGCTCAACAATCCGTAGGTAATGTCCTCAAATTGAGCTACTTTCTCTTAGATAAAATCGAAGCATATGCAAAGTTCATAGCCGTAAAACTGTCCCTCTTGTTTGTTAAATGGCTCTGGCAGAGGGATTACCCGAACCTTTGAAGTCGTAGGTATCGCCATTAAAGCTCTTCATAATTATTCGTCCATTAATTTTTCCGGGCACCACTAAAAATATTTCTTGCTGAATATTAAACAGGCTAAAATCACTAGAAGAAAAAGAACCATCCCAGGTTTTTAGGTTTCCCGAAGTATAAAAGCGAGCTTGCCCAACGAGCGATTCAGCCAGTACTCAGCGCGGGATCCTAACTTTTTGATATATAAAAATGAATATTGAACTCTAACCAGGACACCCACATTAAGCCTGTTAAAAGCCTCACCAATGCACGGAGTAAATACGCTACTATTTCATAGCCTCTCTGTAGGTTGGACTTCAGTCCAACATCTCGGTTTAATTCAATCTCGGCAGTCCGACTAGCCGATTTTCGCCCCTGCAAAATCGGCATTCACTAAACCCCTTTAGCTTAAGTGGAACCTACCGATATGGAATCAGGGACGGTGCCAAAATCGATGAAATTGTAGGGTTATATTTCATTGCGATCTTTAGGTTCCGAGCCTGAGAAATTCAGTCCCTCACTATTCATTGCCACAGCAACAAATTGACCACCTGGTTAATTTTTGTTGGTTAAGTATTGCACTATTGTGACAAACACAATAGCATCAGGTTAATTTTTTAACCACCACTTAGCTGCCAGAGTCGCAGGAAGTGATTTAGAGCTTTAGCGAGATCAATAACTCAGGGATATAAATAGTTGCTATGAATAACAGTACGCAGTCGTTATCAGAAAGAGAGCTGGAAATTTTACAATTAATCGCCAAAGGGATGAGCAATAAGGAAATTGCCAGAATACTGGAACTGAGCGTTCATACGGTAATTACTCATACAAAAAACATCTTCCGAAAACTCGATGTCAGCTCCCGTTACGAAGCGGCTTATGAGCTGTTGGCTCGACAAAATAGCAGTTTGTAATTACACCTCTGCTCTGCCGCCAGACTCAGCTTTATATCTAATCTCCCATAGAACAGAACCTCTCATATCTCTGTCTGCACTGTATGCTGCAAATTAGCCTATAAAAGCAAGGCTCATTCGCAAAATATCAAAGTTCCCCTACTCTCGACGCCTCTACAGAGCGCACGTTCGCATCGCTCACTGTTTGATATTTCATCAGAAGCAATCACCCATATTAGGTATTTTTGATGATTCACAGGTAAGTATTATTACCCATAAAATAATAAGAACCAGGATCACATAATATGACGAATAAAAGCGCGACGTTTCTCATCGTCGCAATAATATCCCTTATTGCTGTTGTGTCTTTTTACAATACTGACAACCAGCAAACAGCACCATCCATCAAAGAAAACACTGCCAGCCACAATGTAGTGTCTGAGTCCGACGGGGCTCAAGAAGCTGATGCAGCTTCCGCAGAACAGATCAATCAATTAATCGCCAGAGAGCCTTTGCAAAGCAGCTCCAAAGCGGCTGATCCGGAAGCAACACAAAGTACAGCGAATTCTTCTGACGATATGCCAGAAAAAGAAGGGGCGATATTCAGCGATTCAGAGAAGGCGAAACAAGTACTGCAAGCCTCGGGAAAGCTGCGCAAAGACCTGCAGAATGAAGCTTATCTGGAAATCGACAACCAATTGCTTGCCCAGTTAACCGAAGGTGATGTGTTACCACTGCGAGTTGATGCGCTGGATCTGGATTACGAACTGACGATAAAGAACGTACAACAAGACCGTTTTGGCAATAAAACCATTGTGGGAGGCCTGCCGGATCAGGATTTCCCTCACAGCTCTGTTTTCACCGTTAATGATGACGCGTTATACGCAAATATTGTGACCCCTACCGGCACTTACTCAATGGCCGGTGATGGACGTCACGTTTGGATTGCTGAAACCAGAGATTTAATTAAAGGGGTTATTCAGGATAGCTATGATCCCGACCATTTTACGGACGGTGGGTCTCACTCTCATGATGAGGTTGATACGCCCCATCCCCGTGAAAACGGAAATTAGCCAAGGCTAATTTTAATAACAAAAACATACCCAGGAACATGAAATGTCTTTATCAAAAAAACTAATAAAAATCGGCGCTGCCCTATCAGCGTTTAGCACACTTCCGGCAATGGCAAAGGATGTCACCGTCGATATTTACTACACGACTGCGGCGAAAAACCGGAGTTTTAATATCGTCTCAGAAATCAGCAATATGGTGGCAGCAAGCAACCAATACTACGCTGATAATAATCTGGATATTACTTTGGTTCCGGTGTACCCCAATTTTTATGAATTGAGTACTAACCTGAAAGCTTCGCTGAACGATATTCGCCGGGTTTATAAATCTTCCAATATCCGCAGCTGGCGCGATGAATACAAGGCCGACTTTGTAGTGGTGATTGGTTCAGCCGACAGTGATGGCTGGGGCACCACATGTGGTATCGCTGGTGATATCTACGGTCTGAAGATCTTCCCCGATCACGATACTTATGAAAGCTACGCTTACAACATCACAGCCAATGACTGTGGTAACACTACCCTGACCTTTATGCACGAGCTGGGTCACAACATGGGACTGGGTCATTCGGTTCGTCAGGGTGCAGAAGGTGGCGTATATTCTTGGGGTGTTGGCTATGGCGTAGACTATGAGTTTGCCACCGTAATGGCTTACCCGCAGGAGTTTAATACCTCAACTCACCTACCCTACTTTTCAGATCCAGGTCGCAACTGCGCGGTTAACACGCCGTGTGGACAGCACAATGTGGCTGATGCACAAAGAGCACTGGATTTAGTCACTGACACTATCGCCAATTTCCGCTAGGAAAACACCGTTAGTATCATCAGGGAGTCCAGGTGACTCCCTTTTTTGATCTACACTCAACAACTTGCAGTAAAACCAGATTCACAAACTGATAATAACAGGCACAATCCGGAAACATTTTTCCACTCAATAATTTTTTAAATCCGTGATTGTGTGTTAAAGTTTTTGTCTATGGGAAAATAATAACTCGAAATAGCAGACTCGCTTAGTATCGTCATGGCATTAAAAAGTAATAAAACTGTTCATCAAGAAAAATCAAAATTACTACTGAAAATGAGAAAGGATGCCGGTCTCACTCAGCAAGACCTTTCAATAAGACTTCAGATTTCCAGAGAAAAGGTTGTTGCTATAGAAAATTGCCATTTGCAGCAAATGGAAAGCATCACTTCTGACCTGGAAGACCGGTGGTGGAAAGTGTGCAGATCAAGAGCCTCTCAGAATACCAAAGAAAGCTGGATGCAATTTATTCTTAATAAGCTGAATATCTAGTTACTATATGCTCTTACAATTTGCTGAGAAGTTCATAATCGCATTGGCGTTTTCAATGCTAGTTGTTGCGATTGTAAACTTTTTCGGCGTTCCACAGTACTTTGACCCTGTCATTCTGATAGCGTTTTTTGCAATTGCCTTTCTGTTCAGAAGAAATAAAGATCTGGTATCAATTTGTGCGATTTTTCTAGTAGAAAGATTGCTTGAAGAACTTGGTTATCAAACTGTAATCAATATAGACAACAACATCTGGATAAAGGTACCAATCTATCTGGGGTTAGCCTTAAGCCTTTGGTTTTGTACAACAAGTAAGCTCCGGATATTTGCTCTTTCATTTCTTTCTATTGCAATTATTGTAGAAATTTATTGGGTGTTAACCGACTATGCCCCACGATTAATTTTATGGACCTGTTTTCTGTTCACTTTAAGTCTGTGGGTAAGATGGTCGTTGCGACGCAGGGCATTTTGGTTAATTTATCTAACCAAGAAGAGCGGAGAACCGATTAACTTAGATTTAAAGCTCATTAATGCCACAATGCTCTTTGTAGCATTACATGTATCTATGGTTTTGGAATTTTATGTCAGGCATGTGTTTGGCTTAAAGGATATCACTTATGTTTACTATTCATACCCATACATAAGCCAGGTAATTAATTGTTTTATTCTCTATAATATTCTTATTGAAAGTGTCAAACACTTAAAAGCGATAGAACTTCAAGCCTGAACGGACATTTATTGCCCTGCCTCTCCTTTGACTTCATAATGATTTGTGGCAAATGCCTCACATTTTATTAAAACTATTGGAGTCAATCATGAAAAAGAAAATTATTACGCTATTTATGTTAACTGTTTTAATGTCTTCGACAACATATGCTAGTGGTAGCAAACCACCACCAGATCCTTCAGGCAATAAAGCACCTTGGTACACTATTTTTTACAACTTGTTTTAAGGTGAATTCATATCACGGTTCAGGTCTACGAAGTTAACTATATGTGTTGTTTAAAACTATCTGCATATACTCGCTAAGTTCGCTTTATCAATGTGTCGAAAGCCGATTTTTACATTACAGAAAACCGGCTATTCGACCCTCTTGCCCCTATTAATCGCTAATGCAGCCAGCTGATTTACTCAACTCCAGGTAACAATACCAATAACACCAAACCAGCCAAGGTAAAGTACGACAAGCAGTTGGGTGCTCAATAACAAACCACCGAACACTTTTAAAAACTTACCTGACACTTGCTTGAAGGTAGTCACGTATTGATATGCCGCCCATAAAGTACATGCAGGTATCGCAAAGCTGGCCAACATTAGTCCCAGAGAAATTAAGCCTGGCCCGCCAAGACGCGCAATGGGAGACATCATGCCGATAATTAACAAGATCAGGAAAAGCAATCCACAAAGTGCACTGGTCAGCAACGCCAATCGCAGGCGGTAATCCTCAGCGACGCTATAACGCTTTTTAGCGATTCGACGCCACCAGATAAACATTGTGGGTATGGCCAACAACAAGATCACTAACCACAATAGCAATACCAGTTTGTCAAACCAGGCACTGAAGGCAGACTCCTTAATAAACACCCTGTCGCCATAGTGAAGCGCTTCACCCAGCAAGGGATCGTTAGCTTTAACCATCACCACTTCTCCCTGTGGATTCTGCCATCTACCCTCACCTGTGTAACTGAGCGTGCGCGACCAGCCAGGCGGGAACAGGCCGGTAAAGCGGTATTCATCACCCACTTTTGTCAGTTTGTTGGAAGAAATCAAACGCTCCAGAAAATAGCGTTTGTCGCTTCGCGGGTTTTGCGCCCGATAATAGCCAGTCCAATGCTCAGGGTTCTCAACCTCATGTACCTGGTGAGTTTCAACTTCAGGAAACGACTGGATAAGATAATCACTGATTGCAGTAACAATTTCCCTAAAAGCTCGACCATTGGCGCTGTTTTGCATAACCACAAATCCGACTTTGTGCTCAGGAGAATAAGACAATTCCGTTAGCCAGCCCGGCAACGCGCCATCGTGACCGCGAAAGCGATTGCCATGATAATAACGGGCGTAATTGAAAATGCCGTAACCTGCATCGAAATTACCAGCATTGCTGCTCTGCGATACTTCAATACGCTCATAACTGTCTTTGCTTAACAAACGGCTGTCCCGAACCACCATTGCCCTGAGCAATTTATTCATATCCTGAAGGCTCATTGTCAGTGCGCCGGAAGGTGTCATTAATACCGGCTTGTAATGAATCTTTTGGTTATTTTTGCCATAACCATGACCAATGCCCTCTGGATGGTTGCCATAATCTGCACTGGTAATGCCCAAAGGCGAGAAAATAAACTGCTGAGCATACTGGGAGAATGGTATTCCCGTGCTCTGCTCCACAATCAAAGCCGCAACGGTTGCCGTAGAGTTGGTATAAGCGTGTCGGCTACCCGGCACCCAGCGAGAAATTCGACTCTTGGGGTTAATGGCTAATGCCTGTTGCAAGCTTAATTGCGGCTCGTTGTTGTAGGCAAACTCCTTCAGCGCAATGTCATCCCAACCGGTGGTATTTTCCAACAGATGCTTGAGCAAAACCGGATGGCTGTTTTCCCATGGATTTTCAAATTCCAGTTGGGGTAACAGATCTTTAAGATGGGTGTCCATGGAAAGTTGTCGAGATTCCAGCAACTGCATCACGGCAATACCCACCACCATTTTACTCACTGACGCAATTCTATAGGGCGTATCCACAGTAGCTGCAATCTGTTGTTCGATATCCACCAGGCCAATGGACTCCTCAGCAAGGGTTTCGCCCTGTTGAATCAAACTATAACTAACCGATGGTAGTTTATGCTTATTGGCAATAGTCGCAATTTGTGCCTGTAGTTGCTGCAGATCTTGCGACTTATCAGACTGTCTGGCTGCTGCGGTAGTTAACATTGAACTGATTATCAGCAAGATTGCTGATAACCAGTATGGCAAAGTGTGATTTATGAATTTCACCTGTGTTTCCTTTTAAGTTTTTAGGTTTATGCGTCACTAACGAGCAAACTTTGTAGCGAAAACTCGAAACTAAAAACACGAAACTTTTGTGATGTCTTGTTAAGCTGTGTCAAACTAGGCACTTCACAAAAAGTCACACAACTAAGTTATTGATAAATGGAAGATTCCCGGAAACAGGCTGAAGTTTACCAGTTTGCAGATTTTCAGCTTTGCAGCATAACTGAACGCCTGTCCAGAAACGGAGAAGCGCTGAAAATCGAACCACAGCAGTATGCGCTGTTGCGTTTGTTCATTAGCAATCCCGGTGTTGTGATTTCCCGAGACACCATTGAACAACAGGTGTGGGCCGGACGCCCGGTTAGTGACGAAGCCATTCGCGCAGCCATGAGAAAACTGCGGGAACTATTGCAGGATGACGCCCGCTCGCCGCGATTTATTAAAACCATCCCTAAACAAGGTTACAAATGGTTAGCCCAGGTTAACTTGTTGCAAAACAACCAAAAAAGCCAAGAACCTTCACAACACAAATTCCTGCTACTCGCAGTCGCATTCACCGTGCTTTTTCTGACTTTGTTAGTTTATGTGATGAGCTCTGATGAGCCGATATCCGACGATGTAGCTCCGAAAGCAAAGTTAACCCGGTTAACAACACTGACCGGCTCAGAAGTCAGCGCCCATTATCACCCCGACAGCAACAAACTGGCGTTTGTAAACCGAGATACCCGCAACAGTCCGCAGCAACTGTACGTAAAAAACCTGAGTGACGGTGTGGTAACCCGATTGAGTTGGGATGAAGCCAATTACAGTAACGCGTTTTGGTCTGGGGATGGCACTAAACTGGCTTTTATCCGGCAATGGCAGCAAACAGCGAGTTTTCACATCGCCCTTTTTAACACAGACGGCAAGTTAAAACACACAGAGACGATTAACAACGAATCCCTTAAAGATAAATTTTTACTGGGTTGGCTGCCCAATGATGAGGGCTTTTTACTGGCCGAAACCATGCGCCCCAATAAAAAACACGGCATTTACGCATATAGCTTGCAAGACCAGCAACTCACAGCCCTGTCACAACCCAATGTCAGTGGTCGCGGTGATTATAAAGCCGCACTGTCACCCGATGGAAATCAATTGGCTATTCTCAGAGAAGAAGTAGCGCAAAATGCCAGCTTGCTGATCATCGATAAAACCAATGGTGATCTGAGGTCAAAAAGCGCCCTGCCTTTTGTGCCCAGTTATCTGGCCTGGCATCAGGACAACCAGACTATCGCCATGAGCAACTTCTTTGGTGAGCATGGCCGTTTCAACATAGTATCAAAGCAACTAAGCCAGACACCTGAACTACCCAAAAACAGCCTGGATATCTTCGCCACCTGTGGTCAGCAATGTTATGTATTGCGACAACACAACGGCAATTTTCTGGATCTGCAAGAAACGCCACTGGCTTCCATCACTAACCAAGCAACTCAGAGTTCAAATAAATCACATGATTCCAAGCATAGAGAACAAGCTGTAACAGCACCGGCGCTGCTTGCCGGTGGACGTCTGTTAAAGCTAGCCGATGCACAGGATTTTCCGCAATACCTGAATAATGATGCAGGATTGTTTTTTGTTACCCTGCGAGAAAAACATTTTGTTTTTCAGCTACTCACACAATCCAATCAGGTACGCGACATTGCGACCCTGGACAGAAATGCGCAACTCAGCAGCGTCTCCGTTTCCCCTGATAATACCCAGCTTGTGGGCAGCGCCAATGGCCGGCTATTTATTGCGCCCATCCAGCCAGATACATCCCCTGCTCCGGTGCAGTTTATTACTGGCGCCCTGGAGCGATATGAAAACCCGGTGTGGAGCCATGAACCCGGTCAAGTATACGTGACTCAGATATCAGGGAACCAACCGGAAATCGTTTTATTGGATGTTGCTAGCCTGCAAAAACAAGCGGTTGTTAAAGGGTTTGCCGCATTCAGGTTAATGCCAGGTTCAACGGACCGTGCCATAGCGATAACGCCAAATATGACAGCACAGCAATTGTCCTGGCAAGATAACGGATGGCAAACTATCCAGACACTTGGCAAAATCAGTGGGTTTTCACCTAACCGCTGGCAGATAACGCTGGATGCCCTCTACTATGCCAAACATGAGTTACCCGAATCCTTTCTGTGTCGCAAGGCGTTATTATCAGAAACAAATGATGCAGATGAGCAATGTTGGTCAACCGGCGACAATCGCTTTCGGTTGAACTTTCACATCAATCCGTCCCAGCAAAATATCATTCTGGTGGAATCCTTAAGCGCCGAAAGTGACATCATCAAGATGCAATGGTGAACCAGGAATAAAACACCGATACAACCCCTTGACTTAAAGTTAACTTGAAGTTTTATCCTCTGAATTTACCAAATTCAAAAGGATACAATTAATGAAACACAACAGCCTTGAGCCTTTAAATGAAAGCAACCTTGAGCCTAAAATAGAAAGCAGCCTTGAACAGTTTATCCATAAAACGGAAAACAACTGGAGCGGATTAAACAGCGACAATGTCAATCGCTTAAAATCAGCCTTGACGGTGTTAACTCAGAGCTCTCCCAAAGAAGCATGGCTTGCAGCACTATTTAACGAAAAACCTGCCGCAAAAACGCTGTATGAAAGTGAACAGCACGGCTTTATGCTGCTGGCCCATCACGAACCTGCAGATTTTTATCGACAGCCACATGATCATGGCAATGGCTGGGTGTTGTATGCGGTACTGTCGGGAACAATAGCCATGAACACCTACAAGATTGTCACTGATAACAAGGGTAATGAGCAGTTGGTAAACCGAGGCAAAGAAGTACTGACTGCGGGAGACTGCCGGGTGTTTTTACCCGGTGATATTCACGATACTCACTGTCTTAGCGACAACTTTATGCAATTCAGATTCACCAGTTGTGACTTTAAACAGGAAATAAAATCGGGGCGCATGAAGCGATATTAGATAGCAACATTATTTTCTTTTTCTGGCGGCATCTTTTGCCGCTACGGCCAACAAGCGTTGAAACTTGGGGCATTCCGAGTGCCGTTCAGCAGTGCATTTTGCGGCGTGCTCCAGACACCGTTGAATCGCTTTCAGTTGTTTAACTTCTCTGGCAATGTCTTCTGCCCGTTGCGAAAGCATTTCACGGTTAACTTCAAAGCCACCTTTTGTCACCAACATAGACTGAATGTCTTGCAGCGAAAACCCGGCACGTTGTCCCAAAGCGATAAACTGCAGTTGCTCCAGCACGTATTCGTCATAAACCCGTTTTAGGCCATTGCGGCCAATAGAGCGGATCATGTTTTTCTCTTCATAATAGCGCAATGTCGATGCCGGAATACCCGACTTTTTCGCTAACTGAGCAATATCTATGGTCTTCATCCCGCACCTATTGACTTAAAGTTAACTTGAAGTTGCATACTATTTTCCAGACCTAAATTTTGCAACTAATGATACTTATGACCACTAACAACCGAGCGGTGTTTTTCTCCCTTGCGTTCCTGCTACTCTTGCCTGCAATGGCAATTAGCATGATAAATGTTGCTCTTCCTCATATAGCTGTTGAGTTTAACGCACCAGTAAATCAACTTAATTGGGTACAACTGGCCTACCTGACTGCCACCACGTCGTTGGTGCTTATTGCCGGTTGTATTGGAGATAACTATGGCAGCAACAAAACCTTGGTTTTGGGTTGCTTTGGTATCCTCATGTCTTCAATAGGGTGCGCATTATCCCCTTCGATATTCGCTTTAGTCCTGTTTAGAGTACTACAGGGCATCTCTGCTGCGGTTATGCTGGCTTTGGTTTGGTCAGCTGCGAAGCAATACTCACTACAAAGCCATAGCGGAAAAGCAATGGGGTTAATGGCCTCTGCAACGGCCACAGGCACGGCAATCGGGCCGGTGATCGCAGGTGCCTTGTTGTACTTTAGCAACTGGCGAGCAGTATTTTGGCTGCTCGCGCTTATGGCTTTAGTTGGCCTGTTTCTCTGTCATTTTATGCTACCGTCCGCCCACAGATCACGACTAAGCCCAAAGCAAGTATTTGACTGGACAGGTTCCACTTTCCTGATTATTGCCTGTTCTGGCTTTGTTTTGCTTACCACTCATGAACTGAGCCATGAATATCTGGCACTGTTCATGTTGAGCCTGTTAATGTTTATCAGATCGCAGCGCACAGCTAAATCGCCATTACTCCCCTTATCCTTATTTTGTAATAAACAGCGCAACCTGATTTTACTGGGTAGCTTCTTGATTGATGCAACGGCCATGTCCACACTTATCATTGGCAGTTATTATCTGACCCGGCGTTTATCTCTTACACCTGAGTGGGTGGGAATTATGTTGGCTATCGGCCCTGTTACTTCAGCAATAATAGCCGTTGCGGCAGGAAAATTAGTAGACAAGACAGGCACTCAACGGGCGTTATTTACAGGGATATGCTTATTCAGTGTGGGTACTCTGGGCTATGCAATTATGCCCCCACTAATTGCAATGGCAGGTTATGCACTATCTTTGGTTGTTATGGCTTGTGGCAGGCAGCTCTACCTGGCAGCATGTTACAGCCAGATAATGCACACCGCTGAGCAGGGCCAAACAGGGAAAATTGCGGGACTCATTAACCTTATCAAGCAACTTGGTCTTCTTTCAGGTACAGCTATTTCCGGTGCAATATTTTCATATCAATTACCAAATCCGCACTTATCTCTGGTTTCTGCTAAACAGATAGACTCAGCATTTACCAGCACCTTCGTGATTGCCTTAGTACCTTTGTTGCTTGTCGCCACACTACTAATTATCGATTATTTAAACAGCTGTCACAGTAATACGCCAAGACGCTAAACGTGGAAATGTTCAATTTTTGAAAAAGTTGGTATCGATAATATTCACAATTCCAGAGAAACCTGCGTAAAATAGTTTTAAATTATGCTGTTATTGATCTGTACCGCTCTTAAATTGTCGTCGTACAGGCCGATAAAACAGTTATTCTGATTACCATTCTAAGAACAAAAAACGGCCCAGAAGCACTATGGCATTGATCAGCAACGACGCAAACCAAATCCCCTTTTTCCTTAAAAGCTATCATCGTTTCGGACGACTTACCGGTGCAGTAGACACCCTGCTGGACAGCCCCGCCATTAGTAAAGTGCATGCCGTTATTGAGTGGGAAAACCAACAGTGGCAACTGAGGGATCAGAGCAAGAATGGTGTTTGGCTTAACGACCACAAACTCACCAAGGGTGAGAGTTACCCAGTAAAAGTGGGCGATTACATTCAGTTGTGTAACACCAGAGAACATCTATTTAAGGTACTGGATGTTAGCGCGCCACAAAACCTGTTGTTGCCGGTTACGCCTGAGTCTCAGTTAGAGCGCGCCATATTTTTAAGTAATTACAATCTTTTACCTGATGAAAATAACCTCCAGGTGGCACTCTATTACAATGACCTGGAACAGCAGTGGTATTACGAAGATCTGCGCACCCAACTGCCGCCGAAAAAGGTTTTTAACGGTGAGCAAATCCTGATGAATGACGAAAACTGGCGGCTACAGCTATCAAATAACATTGATGAAACACAGTTGCTGGAGCACCACGAAATCGCGCAGTTGCTGTTTAAGTTTGATCTCAGTCTGGATGAAGAAACCACCCATCTGCAATTGCAAACTCCAGACAATCAGGTGGATTTCAAGGTACGCAGCCATCACTATTTAACCCTGCATCTGGCCAGAGAAAAGGCGCGTCACGCCAGTCGGGGGATCAATCCTGAAAGCCAGGGCTGGGTGGATATGGAAATGCTCTCCCGGGACCTGGGAATGGACACCAATCACCTGAATATTCTTATTCACCGTGCCCGCAAACAGTTTACCGATCAGGTACAGCAGGTGGACAATGCCGACCGTTTATTTGAACGCCAAAGTGGCAAGATCCGCTTTGGTGGTGAACATTTTTCGATTTATAAAGGCGCAAATCTGGAGTGCCAGTATCCACAGTGATTTTGATGTGGATAAAAAAACATTTAAAAATTTAAGCCCACCACATCTGGTATTTGATCCAGAAAAGCCATTATTATAGTTAAAACGCAGCCAGACTTTGGCATATTTTTTAAGCAAATAACCATTGGCAATAGCATTGAACGATAGTAC
This sequence comes from Planctobacterium sp. AWH2_060, assembly GCF_056158425.1. Classification (NCBI taxonomy): domain Bacteria; kingdom Pseudomonadati; phylum Pseudomonadota; class Gammaproteobacteria; order Alteromonadales; family Alteromonadaceae; genus Planctobacterium; species Planctobacterium sp. AWH2_060. The sequence goes on from NZ_JBSWTG010000001.1 coordinate 1,224,674, forward strand.
ACCGCAGTCAGATTCAACTAGTTTTCCTCAGCTTCAAGGCTATCACACGGTTAAACCCCTTGGTCAGGGTGGCATGGGGAGCGTTTATCTCGCTGAGGATCAGGCTCTTGCCCGTAAAGTCGCAATTAAAGTGCTGCACAGCCACATTACAGATGCAAAATATACTGAAGCCGTTCTGCAAGAAGCACGTACCTTAGCCAAAATAAATCACAGCAATGTAGTTCAGGTTCACTCGGTTATCGAACAACCCACGCCAGCGATAATAATGGAGTACGTGCCGGGAATTACGCTGAAAAAATATCAGTTAGAAACCAGCCTGACTCTGAGCCAGAAACTGCGGCTCCTGTATCAAATTGCTCAAGGTCTGAACGCCATTCACAAGCACGACATAATCCACAGTGATATCAAGGCCGATAATATTTTGCTGGATACGCGGGACAGTGAAAACGTTGTTGCCAAACTTTCTGATTTTGGTATCGCAAGGCCCGTAGACAAAAACAGCAAAACCTCGGAAAAAATCAGAGGTAGCCTGCCCTGGATGTCGCCAGAGCAGTTGCAAAATCAGGCAGTGACCACTGCATCAGACCTGTTTTCCTTTGGCTTACTGGCCTTTCAATTGTTGGCCGACAAGCACGCTTTTGCCGGACACACAGGGTTAAATCTGCAGGATACCCCAACAGAAAGCACCGCTTCTGACATTGCTCAGGAAATTGTTAATGGCAAAGCCATGGATGCCAGTCACATTACCCCTGCTCTACCTGCAGAATTAGCACAATTGCTTAATCAGCTATTGCATAAAAACGCATCACAACGCCCAACAGCAAAACAATGCTGTGATCAGTTGCAGCAGATAATACGCATGTTAGAGCGGCAAGATGTACTGAGCATGGAAACCCAAACGGTTGAAACTCTGCCTGTACCGAATCGCAAAAAAGCCTTTGTATTACCTGCGATTGCCTTGGCTTTGGTGGCACTGTTAAGTATTGGCTTATATTGGTTCAACAACCAGCCTCCGGAAACCCGTTATGTGGCGGTACTGAAACCCAAAATCACCGAGACCGAACCACTATCCAGCCTGCAAAAAAACCTGGTACTCACCAGTATCGAAGATGCGCTGCAACAGTTAATCATCAGCACTCCTCATTTAATGCTGATCCCGCAAGCAGAACTGGACGATACCCAGGGAGATATCGCCCTCATAGGTAAAAGTACCGGTGCTGATGACATAGTGTCACCGGAGCTGATTTGTAACGCACAACACTGCGAACTGGTGTTATCCCTCTATAATCAGACGCCTGACAAAAACGACGAAGAAGCCAAATGGCACACCACTAATCGCCTGCAAAACCCTATCTACCTGGAAAGCTATCAGCCCATATATCAGTTTGCGCAAACTCAGCTAACGAATCTTTATAGCAATATCACCGAGCTTAACGCTAAATCCCTGGTGATTTCCGAAGAAGATTACGCTGAGTATCTGGAGATTTATTATCAGGTGTATACGGAAGGACAATACACGCAGGCATCGCTGGAAAGACTGGAAGCATTGATTAAAAACAATGCTTATTTTTATCCGGTTTATAGTTTGTATTTTGAGTTAGTGTTAGAGGCTTATGTAAACAACAATAACGATCAATTGATATCTAAAGCATTGACAATATATAGGTCAGTACCCAGCGAGATACAACGTTCGGAACTTTATTTGGTTGATGGATTTGCGCTAGCATTAGAACAAGAGCAATATGATGTAGCTAATAATATTTTGAGCGAACTTCATACAAGCCAACTGCCCAAAGGAAAGCTGCACCTACTCAGAGCTAATTACTTTCAGAAGACCAAGAGTTTCGAAGATGCAGTTTTTGAGTATCAAAAGGCGATTAAAATACGCCCAACAGCCATAGCTTATTACCATTTAGCCGTTAATTATTGGTGGATGGGAAATCAGAAACTTGTCTTAGAAAGTTTGGAAAATGCAAGAGCTCTAAATCGAAATCTTAACAGTGTGAATACATTGCTGGCAGGTATTTACCTACAACAAGGCTTGCTTGATGAAGCAATTAAAATATATAAAACCATGTCTGACATATCACCAAGTGGTGCTACCTTCACAAATCTAGCAATAGTTAGCATGCTAAAAAAAGAATACGCGAATGCTCTAGAATTTGCAGAATTAGCCCTGAATTACGATGAAGAACATATAGGATATTTAATAAACTATGCAGATGCGCTTTTACTCTCCGGAAAAAAAGAGCGCTCATTGGTCGTTTATAATAAAGTCATAAAAGTCACAGAAAATAAAAATGATATGGCAAATCTAATAGCCCGAGCTCAAGCATTGATGCACTTAGATAAATTAAATGAAGCCCATAAGACAATTAACTACGCCAAACAATATGCACCAACTCATCCCAACATGTTGTTTACTTTCGCAATGATTTCAACAAAGTTAAATGAATCGAAATCAGCACTGCTACACGTAGAGGAAGCTATAAACCAAGGGATAGGGAAAATCTGGTTTTACATCCCTTGGTTTGATGAATTGTGTCATTTTACAGAGTTTGAAAAATTAACTTCTATCAATGACCGAATTCAACTTTCACGATGTGATCACTAAATATCATCTATAAAGCTTACTGTGGTGGGCGTATAATTACTATTACAGGATCAAACAAATGACTCTTACCACCATTATTATTCTTCAGGTCAAAGTTAAAACTAAAACTCCCTTCCTCACTTTGAACCATTGACAGGCCGACATCGCAGGTGGTTTGAGTCTGCAATGTTGCAGTAACATTAAAATCACCAGTTTTACTATCTGGTTTAATGCCATGATCGTTTTTGTGAAATGTATATCCCGATGTCTTGATATTAAATAACAGATTTCCGGTTTGGTAGCCGTCTGGATCATACTTACCGTTGAAGGTCATTTTGACAAAAGGGTTTTCTCCAGTTAACGGGAATTTTTTACCCGCAAATTCGGCAACCAAAAACTCTTCGTCTGTGCCGGGGTTTTCAACATATAAGTTAAAATGAGTATTGGCCGTAGTCCATGGTTCTATAACCAGGTTAACATCCGCATTTGACATTATCATTCTCCTGAATTTAATTGACTTAAAAACATTAAATTTAACTAAAGATTAAAAAACCTTTTCTATTGATTCAATTACACGTGATTACAGCAAGTGAATCATTAATTGGGGGGCCTGCTGATCTCAATCTCCGGGTCACACATAAAACGCTGTCCGGTTTTGGTGTCGTAAACCCACACTTCAAAATAGGTACTTTCGGCTATTTCGCCATCATCTAAGGCCAGATTTATTTTGCTGGGAGTCTTTTTGGTGAGTGTGACATCTTCAGGGTGTTGCGCGGTTATCCAGCGAAATTGATAGCGATTTTGGGTATCATCATGAAAGCGGAATTTTACGATGCGATTGGTGTCATCCATTGAAAAATTCAGGCTTTCCGGGGTGTAGAGGTAATGATAGCTATCCCCTACTTCCGCCAGCTTGGCTTCTGCTGGCGGTACTTCATCAGGAGCCCACAGATTCAGGGTAAAGGTTTGTACATGCTTTTGTTGCCCTCGCTGCTGATGTTGTTCACCTGACTGAGCGTTATTGATATGACTCTCAGCTATCACTGTTTCCGCCATTACCTGTGGTGCACTTAAGGCTGCCAGCAAGAGCACACCTAAAATTCGTTTCTTCATCCTGATATATCCCTGACCTGAATTTTTCTGAAATTTGTTCTTTACTTGTGCAACTGATTATCCGTTGCTTTTCTGCACAGTGCAACCGCATAAATTAATTAAATAAAATGCTCATAATTTAAACAGAACGGTTTTTCAATTAGCTATTAAAACATTCTGTTTCTGAGTGTTTATTGGGGGTGAAACTATAGGAATTAAAGGGACTCCGGTTTGCTGTCGCTGCGCAACAGCAAAACCGAAAATCATATTTGCTCGCCAATCAGACAACCGTTTGCGCAAAATTAGAAGCCGGTTGCTTTCCATTGCCCCACTCTTTGATATTAAAAATGCCTTAAATCCCGACATGATCTTGGGCTCAACTACCTAGAGTTAGAAGTTCAACTAAAGTTGGTAAGAATTAGTTGAATTTACCTTCGTTTAACTCACTATCTCCCTCAATTCAAAGAAATAACAAAAGTTAATGGTATAACAGCTTACCTTGACGCCTACTAAGTATATAAAATCGAGTTCATTTAGGGTTGGTTGGCCTTTCAACCTCTAAATCCGGATCACACATAAATCGCTGCCCGGTTTCAGTGTCGTAAACCCACACCTCAAAATAGGTACTTTCGGCTATTTCGCCATCATCTAAGGCCAGATTTATTTTGCTGGGTGTCTTTTTTGTGAGTGTGACATCTTCAGGGTGTTGCGCGGTTATCCAGCGAAACTGATAGCGATTTTGGGTATCATTATGAAAGCGGAATTTAACGATGCGATTGGTATCATCCATTGAAAAGGTCAGGCTATCCGGGGTGTAGAGGTAATGATAACTATCCCCTACTTCCGCCAGTTTCGCTTCTGCTGGCGGTACTTCATCAGGTGCCCACAGATTCAAAGTAAAGGTTTGTACATGCTTATGTTGCCCTCGCTGCTGATGTTCTTCACCTGACTGAGCGTTATTAAGATGACTCTCAGCTGTCACTGTTTCCGCCATTACCTGGGGGGCGCTTAAGGCTGCCAGCAACAGCACACTTAAAATTCGTTTCTTCATCCTGATTTATCCCTGACCTGAATTTTTCTGAAATTTATTCTTTACTTGCGCATCTGATTATCCGTTGCTTTTCTGCACAGTGCAACCGCATAAATTAATTAAATAATATGCTCATAATTTGATCAAGACGGTTTACCAATCAGGTTAGGAGATACTATGTTTCTGAGTATTAATAATCGTAATCAGCCGTTTATAACAGCATATTTAACTACGCTGTTGGAATAAATTGGTAGGTTCGACTTGAGCTATAGGGATATAGTGAATGCCGATTTTGCTGGAGCAAAAATCGGCCAGTTGGACAACGGTGGTTGAATTTAACTACGCTGTTGGAATAAATTCCAACCTACAAGGTTATCTCTTGCAGCGGCGTTAGAATAAATTGGTAGGTTCCACTTGAGCTATAGGGATATAGTGAATGCCGATTTTGCAGGAGCAAAAATCGGCCAGTCGGACAACGGTGGTTAAATTTAACTACGCTGTTGGAATAAATTCCAACCTACAAGGTTATTCTTACAACGGCGTTGGAATAAATTGGTAGGTTCCACTTGAGCTATAGGGATATAGTGAATGCCGATTTTGCAGGAGCAAAAATCGGCCAGTCGGACAACGGTGGTTAAATTTAACTACGCTGTTGGAATAAATTCCAACCTACAGGTTTATCTCTTACAACGGCGTTGGAATAAATTCCAACCTACAAGGCTATCTCTTACAACGGCGTTGGAATAAATTCCGACCTACAGGGCTATTTCATAGCTAATGTCAGTTGACCATCCATGTTGGAGATGTCTGCCAGTTGTTTGGCATCACTGGGGGTAAAACGCACTGGAACTGAGCGTACCCAGCTTCCGTCTATTTTCTGGCAATGCGCCTGAATGGTGACGTGAATACCGGAACTGGTTAGCTGATAGCTCCCCGCTGGTACAAATGCACCAAACTGATTGATAGGGTTTGCTTTATTACCGTCTCCACCACCTACAACCAGGTTGCCGTTCTCGTTAATGATATCACCGATGTTAGCAGCTTCACTTGCCGGATAGGTCACTGCAGCATTGGGGTTTTGGGAACCGTCCACCCGGGTGCTGATTGCGTTTATAGATATTTCTACATCCTTACTGGTTAACAGGTAGCTACCAGCTGGGATGTATTGATTTGATTCTGACATGTTCTAATCCTTGTATTTTAAAAACGGGGAAATATGCCTTAGCACCGGGCTTTCAATGGCACAGTGGCGTCGATTTATCCAGCATAAACAAGGGTGAAAAATTTATACATTACAAGCAATTACAGTGTTGGGAATACAATGAACACGCTCTAGCTATCAGCGATTAACGCTGTCATGGACTCACGCCTTCTTTGCATTTTAAGCAGAAGTTTAGCAATGCGTTTTTGCACATCCAATAGTGCACTGGCATCCCGCAACTGCTTTTCGTGGATCTGCTTATTTTGCAATGCCTGAAAGACTTTTTCAGTGACATCAGCAGACTCAGCATCCAGTTGCTTTACTAAGCCTTTTAGTTCTGCTGCTGGTTTTCCCGCCACTAATTGTAAAGGCACTGACTGAAAGGTAAGGGTTAATTCATTCAGTGTTTCTGACAATACCGAACTGCCCAGCGAATCCCTGAGGTGATGCAAGTCTGTAATCAATACACTTAAGTTCGACAAGGTCTGAGTATTCTTAATGGCCAGGTTAAAGCCCTGCACCAGGTTATTATCCATCGGCTGAGCCAATACCTTGGCGATGTAACCATCCAGTTTACTGAGCAAATCACGAAACTCCGAGCCATTGATTTTAGTTTCTTCGGTTGAATAGGTTGCAAACTGATCGGTAACTCTTTTAATAAGATGATCAAACTCCTTCATGACGGAATGTGCTGCGACGGCCGGAACTTCCGTTGAAGTGGCATCCACGTACTGCAATTGCAGTGTCTGATCAGATTCTATAAATCGTCGATTGAGGAAGGCGGTAATTCTCGGTTCGATAAAGACCATGATCGCCACACCAAAGAAGTTAAATAATGTGTGATAAACAGCCAGCCAAAACGCAGCATTACCACCCATCAACTGGCGCTCATAACCCAGCTCAAACACTTCTGATACCACAGGTAACATACAAAAAGCGGCGATCGCTGCCACCAGATTAAAGATTACGTGCGCCCAGGCCACGCGCTTCGCATTGGCTGTGGCACCAATTATGGCTAATAACGCCGTGGATGTTGTACCAATATTGGCACCAATGACTGCAGCAGCGCCTAGCACCAAGGGTACATTGCCAGTGTTTACCAAGGTTAAGATCATCGCCATAGCAGCACTGGAAGACTGCATCAGGGTAGTCATAATGCAACCAATCAGAGTAAAGAGTAATATCTGATAGATATCTGCCTCTCTTGAGGCCAGAAAGCTGAAATCCCCCTGATAGCCCTGCATTGCCCCCTGTAAGGTATCCAACCCGATAAACAATAAACCAAATCCAGAAAAAGCCAGACCCAACGCTTTAATGCGGGAAGAATGGGATAATATATGTAAAAACGCCCCGCCCCCCACTAAGGGCAAGGCGAACAATTCTACTTTTATTTTGAAGCCAACCAGCGCCACAATCCAACTGGTCATAGTGGTGCCTACGTTGCTGCCAAACACCACCCAGGCAGATTGCCCTATAGTGAGCAATCCGGCATTGGCAAAACCGATTGTCGCCACAGTTACAACACTAGAGGATTGCACCAATGCGGTAAGAGTAAAACCGGAAAAAAAGCCTCTGAACTTGGAACGGGTTCCGGCGTGTAAATAGTGTTCCAGTTTTTGACCGGCTGATTGTTTTAAACCATCGGTGAGCAGCATCATGCCCAATAAGAAAAGTCCAATGCCACCGGCAAGGGTTCCCAATAATGACATGCACAACCTCCTTCAGCAGCGAGCTACAAAAGCTCCTTACCTTCAGCATAGTCAAAATATAAAAAAGGCCGTACCTTTATGATACGACCTTGATTTGAATGGACATTTTTTGCGCAACAAGCGTTGCTTAATTTGCTTTGTAGCAGTTATTCCATCAGTGCAGTTTTAAGGTGGGCCTTAAGCGTTTGTTGATGCGATTTACCAGCATAAAAAACAAGGTTTTCAGCTTGCCGTAAACCACCATCTGATGCATGCGATACAGACTGATATAAACCATGCGAGCCAGTTTCCCTTCGATAAAGACACTGCCTTTGGACAAGCTACCCATCAGGCTGCCTATGGTTGAATAGGAAGACAGAGACACCAAAGAGCCGTAATCTACATACTGGTATTCTTTTGGCTCTAAGCCTTCGTGCAGGCGCTTGATGTTGTCAAACAAACAACTGGCCATCTGATGAGCAGACTGGGCTCTTGGCGGTACTTTAGATTCATCGGGCATGACGCAATGGGCACAATCGCCAATGGCAAAGATATTGGCATCGTTGCTGGTACGCAAAGTACGATCCACTACTAACTGATTGATACGATTGGTTTCCAGACCATCCAGGTTATTCAAAAACTCTGGCGCTTTAATGCCCGCCGCCCAGACTGAGATATCCGCCTCAATAAAATCGCCTTGTTTAGTGCGCAATCCCTCTTCATTAGCTTCGGATACAGCAGTGTTTAGCATTAAAGATACGCCTAGCTGACGCAGCTCGTGAGCCACTTTTTGTGCTATTCGCTCTGGCAGTGCCGGGAGAAGGCGCGATCCTGCCTCAATCACGGTGACATTCAGCTTTGCGGTTGATACATTCTGATAACCATAAGCTTTTAATAACTCCGCGGTTTTGTAGAGTTCAGCGGCCAGCTCTACACCGGTGGCCCCTGCCCCCACTATGGCAATATCCAGTTTGCTTTTATTGCTGTCTGATTGCAGTTTCAGGAACTCATTGAGCAACTGCGTGTGAAAGCGCTGAGCGCTGCCTGCAGAATCCAAAAAGATACAATGCTGTTTTGCGCCAGGCGTACCAAAATCATTGGTTACTGAACCAAGTGCGAATACCAGTTTGTCATAGGCAATTTCACGAGCGCCTAATATGGTTTCCCCGTCGCTGCTTATCATAGGAGCCAGAGATAAGGTTTTGGCACTGCGATTGAGTCCAACCACTTCCCCTAACTGAAACTGAAATCCGTTTTTCTGGCTAAGGGCCAGATAATCCAGACAATCTATATCTGCATCCAGAGAACCTGCTGCAACTTCGTGCAATAACGGCTTCCAGATATGTGTGCGGTTTTTATCTACCAACAGAACATTGGTATCAGATTTTTTGAAATAACGGCCCAGTTTAACGGCCAGCTCTAAGCCTCCGGCACCTCCACCGACGATGACAATATCACCCATAAGTTTTTACCTGTTTAAAATTAAAAACCGGTACAGTGCAAAGTCGCAAATATGGCGACTTTCAGAGGGTGCTGTGACAGACAAGATTACCGGGCAAATAGCTGATGGCCGAAGAGGTAATTGGGTGTTTTAACAGCACACCTTAAAGCATTTAATCACTTAAACTTTTGCCAACTGTTCAATGACAGTTTGGGGGCAATTATTTATTACTGTTATCCTGGGTGTTTTTATCGTCAAAACTGGCAATTTCTAACACCGGAGCCGCATCCAGGTTTTCTGCATCCATCATACTGGCAAGGCGCTGAATAGAAGCAATCATCAGACTTTGTTCCCAATCTTCCAGATTGGCAAAGCGATTTAGAAAGTGCTCCTGAAATGGCATAGGTGCTTCGTTTAATAGCTCCTGACCTTTTTCGGTCAGAAACACCCCTACCCGCCGTTTGTCTTCAGTACTGCGAATGCGCTGTACCAACTCCCGTCCTTCGAGGCGATCTAAAATACTGGTAACAGTGGCTGCGCTCAGATTAATGTTGTCTGCGATCTGGCGCACCATAATACCCGGCACTTTACCGATATTTTGCATTACCAATAATTGTGGTCCAGTCAGCCCCACTTCCCGATTGAGTTGTCTGGAGCGTAAATCGATAGCCCGGATCACCTTTCTCAGTGCTACCAATAATTCTTCGTCTTTTTCCATATCTCAATCCGGTAAGGGCGTTGCGATGCTAACGCATTAAGTGCAAGAAATGCTGATGCTTATGATATTGGTCGATGATGTCATTTATCACCGCAGTAGTAGACCAACCCATAATATCGTAGTCTTGCCCGCCTTCTCTTAAGTGAACTTCGGCGCGATAGTAAGACTGTTCATTATCATTGTCCAGGCTTTCGGGCTCATTTGCAGCATAATCCGGCTGCTCGTGCTTACGACGGTATACACCATACACAAATTCGGTTTCTTCGCCGTGTCTGACAGTCATTTCGATAGCTCTGTTTTTGCGTTTGATCTCAACGTGTAACTGATACTGCAATAATTCAGACTTTACCGACTCAAAGGCCTCTTTAACCACGTTATCTAAAAAATGTTCTACCGCTTTTTTATCCGGATAAGTAACTATGCTTTCCAGTCGTTCTCGCCAGCCCTCTTTATTGCCACAAGTAACCATTGGCCCAGAAGTAAAAGTCAGACTCTCTCGTTTGCGTCGCTCAAACCGCAGTGCTTTGATCAAGCCAAAGATAGCCAGCAACAGAACAATTGAAAATGGCAAAGCTGTAGCTATAGTCATGGTTTGCAGGGCTGACAATCCACCTGCAAACAGGAGTACTATAGCCACAATACCCACCGTAAAAGCCCAAAACATTCGCTGCCAGACAGGTGTATTGTTTTTGCCATCGGAGCAAAGCATATCAACCACCATGGCTCCGGAGTCACAGGAGGTTACAAAGAAGATAACCACCATAATCACCGCCAAAATCACCAGAATATCGGAAAACGGAAAACTTTCTAAAAACACAAACAGCGCAACTGAGGTATCTTCATTAACTAATGTCCCCAGATTGGATTCAAAATTTTGCACCAGATCTATGGCAGTGTTGCCAAATACGGTCATCCAGAACAAGGTAAACGCGGTGGGTATTAACATAACGCCCAAGATGAATTCCCGGATTGTGCGGCCTTTTGAAATCCGTGCGATGAAGATCCCTACAAACGGCGCCCAGGCAAGCCACCAGCCCCAGTAAAAAATCGTCCAGCCACCTATCCAGTCTTTTTTCTGATAGGCAAATAAATTAAAAGTATTGCGCACAATATCCGACAGATAGTCACCGGTGTTTTGCAAATAGGCTTTTAGCAAAAATACCGTAGGTCCCAATATCAGGATAAACAGCAGCAATGCCACCGCCATCATCATATTGGTTTGCGATAAGATTTTAATGCCTTTGTCCAGGCCCGAAACCACAGAAATGGTGGCGATGGCTATAACCGCTATCATCAACCATATCTGGTTAGTCACATTAACTTCTATGCCAACAATATAAGCCAAGCCAGCGTTAATCTGAGCAGCGCCAAGCCCCAGCGAGGTTGCGACACCGAATATGGTACTGACCACTGCAATAATATCCACCCAGTGACCGGCCCAACCGTGCACCTTGTCACCAATAATGGGGTACAGCGCGGAACGCAAAGTAAGCGGCAAGTTATTGCGAAAACTGAAATAAGCCAGAATAAGCGCCACAATGGCGTAGATCGCCCAGGCGTGAACGCCCCAATGAAAAAATGTCATTTTCATGGCTTCTTTTACCGCCTCAACACCACCGGGTTCCGCGGTAGGCGGGGCCATGTAATGCATAAGCGGTTCGGCGACACCAAAAAACATTAATCCTATGCCCATCCCCGCTGCGAATAACATAGATAACCAGGTGGCTAAACTATAATCGGGTTTCGCGTGGTCCGGCCCTAACTTCACCTCACCATATTGCGACAATCCCAGATAAAGCGTGGTAAGCAAAATAACGGCTACGGTAAATACATAAAACCAACTACCACTGGCGACAATTTCAGTCTGTAAGGAGTCGAAAGTTGATTCTGCAAACTGCGGGGCCAACAGGGTAAACACCACCAATGCAGCTATACTCAGGGTGGCAACAATAAAAACATTTAAATTCAGGTGTCGAAATGTATTGGCGGATATCACGCGTGATGGCCTTCCTTGATGAACTGGGTTAGCAATAGTGAGCCTTTAAAGTAGTATTCTAGTTATAATTTCTTATTCTATAAAGCCTATTTTTAGACATTAAGCAACTAATCAACCACATAAAATACAAATATGCAGAATACCCCAACCAAATTCACCTCAATTCTATTGATTAGAACTATACTTATTTTGCAGTTTTCCAGAAATACAATTAAGCTTTAAAAAGAAATACTTATAGGTTCCTCAGGAACAATAATTACACATCACACACATAGGTCACACAATGCATAAATCCAGAATTTGCTGTGCAGTGCTTGCAGCGCTGGCAACAACAGGCGTTCATGCGCAAGAATCAACAGGTAAAGCGGCACTCGAAACCATCGAAGTTACCGCCACCAAAAGAACCGAATCGGTTCAGGAAATCCCAGTTTCAGTTACCGCCATTAATGGCAGTGCGCTGGAAAACTTAGGTATCGATAACTTTCAGGACTATGTTGAGTTTTTGCCCAACGTGGTTTTTCAGGGTACGGGACCCGGGCAAAACGAGATCTACATTCGCGGGGCGGCCACAACGCAAACCAATATCGCGGTTTCTTCGGTACAGGCCTTGCAGCCTTCCGTTGCCTTCTATCAGGATGAACAGCCGGTATCCATGCAAGGGCGTAACATGGATATTTTTGCCACCGACGTGCAACGCGTAGAGGTTTTACCTGGTCCACAAGGCACTTTATTCGGAGCCAGCTCTCAGGCAGGTACCGTGCGTATCATTACCAACAAACCGGATCTGAGCGGTTTTACTGCCGGGATTGATTTAGACCTGGCGACCACAGACGGTGGAGAGGCCAGCAATACCTTTGAAGCCTACATCAATGCACCGGTATCGGAGAACTTTGGTATTCGCGTTGCGGCCTACAATGATAATCAGGGCGGCTGGATTGATAACATCCCCAACCAGCCTGGCCAGGGCGGCTACATTGGCAGCGCAGTCGTTATCGACAGAATATCTGGTGGTCCCTTAAGCGATCCGGAGAACACACCGGTGGTTTCACCTACCAACAATTTGTTGGTAGAAGACGATTTTAACGATGCCCGCTACACAGGTGCCAGATTCAGTGCCCTGTATGACAACCAGGACTGGTCGTTTTTAATTCAACACACCGAGCAGGTTTTAGAAACCGAAGGGGTATTTGCTTACGACCCCAATCTGGAAGGTGAAAGCTCAACTAATCGCTTTCAGCCAGATGACAACAAAGATGAGTTTGGTTTAACCACCTGGACTATTGAAGGGCGCCTGGACCAGTTGGAGTTGGTTTATACCGGCGGATATCTGAATCGGGAAATAGAATCCAATGTAGATTACACCGGTTACACTAATGGTGGTCTGTTTGCTGCGTACTATGTCTGTAACCATTATCAGGCTGCGACACCCGAGGACGAGCGCTGCCTTGACCCAACGAAATTTTACAAAGAAAGCACTAAAACGACGCGCACCACACACGAATTCCGCTTCAATACCGATGCCTCTAATCGTTGGCGTTTAACGGCGGGTATCTTTTTGGATGAGCAGTCTCTGGACACCGTAGGCAAGTTTAAGTTGGGCAATACCGACCTGGCCTTTTTCTCTGACTTACAGCGTACTACTGTCGGTACGGAAGGCATTAACAGTGATGGCGGCCCATTTGAATCAGATGTCAGCTTCGTCAATGATGTCAGCCATGACATCGATCAAATTGCCGTATTTGGTAATTTAGAGTACGACATTACTGAGTCAGTTACTGCAACTATTGGCGCTCGCTGGTATGAGATCGAGGATGAATACAAAGGCTCAACAAGCACGGTAAATGTATCCCGAAGACTGCGTGCGTTTGGCACATTAGATCCAGATGAGCTGCGCGCCGTTGGTGAAGATCCCGATCTGATTCAGGAAGCCATTAACTCAGGTCAATTACAGGTTGATCTGCTGGATGATGACGGAGTTTTAACCGTTGACGACACCATACTCAAGTTCTCCATTGACTGGAAAGTCAACAAAGATCTGTTGTTGTTTGCCACCTACTCTGAAGGCTTCAGACCTCCGGTTACCAACCGGGTCGGCGGCGGATTAGCCACCAACCAAAATGGCGCTTTCGATGGTTTCCGTATCCCGGTTTACTCTTTAACGGATACCTTGGATAACTACGAAATAGGCATGAAAGGCGACTTCCTGGATGGTACGCTTCGGGTTAATGCCACGGCCTATTACTCGGATATCGTTGATTTACAAACGTCTCGTTTTGATCCCACTAATATCAGCTTCCTGGTATTTACCGATAATGTGGGCGATGCGGAAATTCGCGGTATAGATGCTGATATCACCTGGATAGCCACGGAGAATCTGATCATCAATAGTGCCTTCAGCATGTTGGATACCGAGTTGACCAATATTAACCCTGAGTTAGAGGGCATTGCACCGCCTTCTGGCAGTGAGCTGCCCTACTCTTCTGACTTTTCCGGTAACCTGAGAGCCCGCTACTACTTTGACCTGGACGGCGATCTCAGCGGCTATGTCAACGGCTCTTTGGTTTACACCGGTGATCGACTAGCCAGCATGAAAATGGATGCCTACGTATTGGAAGACACTACACAGTTGGTGTATGGCACAGGTTCTGGATTGTCGATCAAAGATGAAGCGGCTGTCTACCAAGGTGTTACCTATACTGACTCCAATGGTAATGCGTTCCGCGGTGGTCGTTATGTTCAGGACAGCTATCTGCTGGCGAATCTCGCCGTGGGTGTTACTAACGACGAGTGGAAGGTAGAGCTATACGTCGACAATATCACTAACGAAAGTGCCGTATTGCATATCGACAATCAGCAGTTCACGCCGAAAGTGGTTACCAATCGTCCTCGCACAATTGGGGTTAGATTCTCTTACGACATGTTCTGATCTTACTGAGACTTAAAGTATTCAGGCAGGCTTTTCAGCCTGCCTTTTTTATGAGACCGTTAACAACAAAAATAATAAAGACTGTTTATGATCACAGAGATTAAAAATTTACTGGCGCAAGGACGTTTCCCCGAGACTATCGCGCTGGCTGAGGAAAAACTGCAGTCAGAAAAAGACCACCAAAACCGAAAAGAATTACAATATCTGCTTGCCGTAGCACTTCGAATGAGCGGCAACTCGGAAGCCGCAATCAAATGCAATCAACAATTGCTGGAGCAACATCCCGAACACGCCAGAGCGTGGCAGGAACTGGGACACTGCCATAGCGCCTTAAAACAGCCTCACGAAGCGGCAAAGCACTTTTATAAAGCCACCCAACTCAATCCGGCATTGTTAGCAAGCTGGCGCTATTTAGTTGAATATTATCAGCAATCCCAAAACGTTCAGGCGCAGGCAATCGCAGAAAAACAAGTACGCCGCCTGTCTGCCTTGCCAAAGCCAATTTTGGGGGCACGGGATTTGATGTATGAAGGCCAGACAGAAACCGCTGACAAACTTTGCCGACAGTTTTTAAGCCAAAACAAGCACCACGCGGAAGCGCTAACCTTGTTGGGCGAGATCGGGCTTCAACTTAAAGCTTACGCAGAGGCTGAGTTTGTGCTGGAAAGCTGTGTCGAGCTTTACCCAGACCATTATTACGCCGGACTGGAATACATTAAACTACTCAATCAAATTGGCAAGTTTCGACAATCGCTAGACACTTGCAACAAGCTTTTAGGCCATTTTCCGCAAGAAAAACCCTTTTTATTGGCCAAGGCAGGGGCTTTGTTGGGGATTGGAGATGTTCAAGAATCCATAAGCCTATACCAGAATTTACTGGCTCAGGATGAACAGCAACCCTACATTCATCTTCTGCTGGGACACGCGTTAAAAGCACAGGGACAACTCGCTGAAGCCATTACCGCCTACCGCAATGCCTGGCAGATTAAACCTGACTTTGGCGATGCCTACTGGAGTTTGGCCAATACTAAGACTTATCAGTTTCAGGACGTGGAATTGCAAGCCATGACGTCGCTGGCCAAAGCGGCAGAGACCAGCACAGAAGATCGCATTCATATTCATTTTGCACTGGGCAAGGCATATGAAGATCAAAAGGCTTACGACACTGCCTTTAGCCACTTTCACAAGGGTAATGAACTCAAGCAAGCACAACTCAACTACGATATTGCCAGTGTAGAACGCCAGGTAGAACGTCAGATAGAACATTGTACCCCAGAGTTGTTTACCACTCTCAGTGAGGCTGGCGCACAAGACAATGCGCCCATATTCATAGTTGGTTTACCGCGCGCAGGCTCTACTTTGTTGGAGCAAATACTGGCATCCCACTCTCAAATAGAGGGCACCATGGAGTTGCACAATGTGCTAAGCCTGGTGACCCGATTGAGAGGCAACAATAACGCTTACCCTGACAACCTGAGTCAAATCGATCCTCAATACTTTGCCCGTTTTGGAGAGCAGTATATAAAAGACACTCTGGTGTATCGCAGCGGCAACCCCTACTTTATTGACAAGATGCCTAATAACTTTATGCATGTTGGCTTGATCAAACTGATGTTACCCAATGCCAAAATAATCGACGCCCGAAGAAACCCGATGGACTGCTGCTTTAGTGGCTACAAACAGCTCTTTGGCGAAGGCCAGGAGTTTTCTTACAGTCTGGAGCATATTGGCCGTTACTATCTGGCTTATGAAAAACTCATGGCGCATTGGGACAAGGTTATCCCTGGGTATGTTTTAAAAGTACAACATGAGGACGTGCTGGATGACCTGGAAACTCAGGTACGACGCATTTTGGATTTTTGTCATCTGCCCTTTGAAGACAATTGCCTGCGCTTTTATGAGACCCAACGCGCCATAAAAACTCCCAGCTCAGAGCAGGTTAAACAGCCCATCAATCGCAAGGGACAAGGATTATGGCGACATTATGAGAAGCACCTGACGCCGCTGAAGAACTTATTTATGGATCGCTGAAATCATTCTCCGCAAAACTGTCAAGCTCCTCGGGTTTCAGTGCACTGGTATATTTCCCGGTAATAAAATCGTTTTCCAGCGCTTCGAGTAAGCCTTTATCTCGGGCTATTTGCAGGCCCTTGTTAAAGGCTTGCTGCATCTTTCTACCTTCGGGGTTAGCTTTGGAAAATAGAACCGTAGCCTCTCTGGAAAACAACTCATTGTTCAGGGTTTCAATAGTTCTGACCTGTTCGGCACTGAAATTTTGATTAAGGGCATACCAACCCGAGATTTCCTCAGCCGGAAATACGTCAATCCGGCCTAGCAACAGCATTCTGAAATTCTGTAGCTCTGTATTGACCACTGATACCAGACTGGCATTTTCCCGGGCATAGCGCCACAAGTCTTCCATGTAGGTGTAGCCACGGGTGAGGCCCACCCGCAAACGCAATCGTTTGACATCATTGAAATTATTCACTGTCAGCGACGATTTTTTACGAAAAAATACCACCCGCTCCTGAACCAGCGCTTCGCTAATGTAAAATGAAGACTCGTGACGAGGATCTCTGTACCAATAACTGCTGGCCAAAAAGCGCCCCTCTTCAGTTTCTTTATAGGCTCTGGGCCATGGCATAAACACGTATTCGGCTTTGATACCCACCTGTTCAAACGCCAGGGTGACTATATGATTAAGATAGCCATAATGAGGCGAGCCTGAAGAAGTATGAGGTGGCTGTTCGCCGGTTGCTATCTCTATGCTTGTGTCACCTTCGCCCATAGCACGCGGAGCAATAATACCACTCCAAAGAACGGCACTTAGTAATATTAAATAAATCAGTTTTACCATGTTAACGCTCAACAACCTGTCAGAAATGATAAGCCAAACTTAAATTAACCCGTCGGGTTTGTCCGATATCATCAGGAAAGTGCAGTGCAACGCCCTGTCCCCCTGAAAACCACATGTTTTCTCCATAAATAGTCAGACGTTATAAAAGTACTTTTTGCTGAACCCTGTGACTTTAAAAACACCTAACGAGCGTACCAAATTATCTCAATATTTTTTCCGGATGAGATATCGTGACAGAGCTGCGATAGCAGCTCTGATCGCGACATAAATTAAAGCCAAAAAAAGCACCTTCATCCGCTTTTGAAGATTCCAGGCACTGGCTGACATTAACAGATTGATCGCATCGCCCAAACTATCTCTTAACCAGTTGCGGCTAAGGCGAAAGTCCTGTTTCAGATGCCCTATAATCGGCTCTATCGCTGCTCTCTTCTGACACAACTTTCGTTTCTTCTGACGCTGATACGCGTTGTCTCTTTTTAGCGGCGGTTTGGGAAGCAGAACCTCTTCGCAAACATACTGCTGTGCTCCGCGATAGCCTCTGTCTGCTATTGCCATTGCTATCGGGTTCTTCCGATGTTGACGGGCATGTTTCAGAGCCGATTCCAGCGTTTTGCTGTCATGGATGTTTTCGTCATGACTTGCCACACCGATGATGACCTGTCCTTCTAAAGTCGATACCACGGAGGCTTTTCTGCCGTATTCGTATGGTTTATGGTCCTTACCTTTGCCAACACAATACACCCCCGGCTCATGCAGGCTGTAGATCTTGTTTTTGTCTTTGGGTTGTTGTGCCAGCACTTTTTCATACAGAGCAAAGTTATCCTTCTGTTCTGACAGGAGTTGTGCAGGCAATTTACGTTGCAATTCTCTGAGTAGTGTTCCTGCGATAGTGCGCAGACGTTTCAGGGCTCTTCTGGCTTTTCCCCGTACTTTGGGGTGACGAAAGTGGCGACACTGTAAACGTAACTCTTTGACTTCTTTCACATAAGTCCGGCGTTGCTTTACACCGTGTTTTTTAGCCAGCTTATTGAGCCGATTGATGATCTTAATGGCGAGTTTTGTGTCCGTGGGATAAGTGATGGCTTTTTCCTGTACCGTGGTATCGACGAGTACTTTATCTTCTTCCACATCCTGTTGATGTAATGCCACAGAAACAGCAAAAATGGCGTTGATACCCTCTTCTCCAATCCGCTGGCGGAAAGCCGTGATTTCGGTGCGGCAACAGGGTGGCTCAGTCTGAAAAGCGACTTCCCCACAAAACGCCTGGTAATAAGGATTCATCATCCATTGAGCGATGGTATTGTCATCACTGAGGTTGTACATCTGTTTCAACATCAACAGACCACACATGAGCCGGATGGGTTTCCCGGGGCGGCCTTTATCACTGTAAAACACAGATAACTTTTCATTCAGAAAATCCCAGTCAATTTCATCGGCGAGCAACAATAGTGGATGTTTTTCGTCGAGCTGAGAAATGAGGTCAAAAAAGCCAATTTGTCGTGAAGTTTTGGGGCTGTCTTTTATCATAAAACCGTAGTCTGTTTCGACCAGAAACTGATGTTAATTTTACCAGGTTCGGTCGAAGCAGACCAGGTTTTAAGGAAGATTAATTATAAATATCAATGAGATATGTTTTTATAACGGCTGACTAAATAACATCCAGATAAAACACAAAATTGCCCGACATCAAATTGCTTCCCAAAACCCACTGTCGCGACTTGTCTCCAGCATCAATCCCGCTATTGGCAACACCAAGTTCTGCGTAGAGTAACGCGGCGTCCAGAAAAGATGGCAATGCCGTTATCCGATAAGACTGATTTAGCACCAGGGTTTTCGCTTTTCTGGCCACTGGAAAGCCTGCATCAAATGCTGACAGTTGTACCTGCCGGGCATCAATATCAAAGTCATAATGACTCAACTGAACACTGGTTTGCCAGGGCCCATAAGGCTGTCGATAAAACACAGACCAGGCCGTGTGTTTGTGATGGCTATTATCTGACGCTGATATCTGCCCCACTTGCAAAGAAAAACCCAGGCGACTCTTTCGGTTTTGCAGCCAAATCGGTGCATACTCATAATAGAGATTAACCTGGCCATCTTCTTCATAATCAATGCCAGCTACTGATGAAACATCAAACGAATAGCGAGCATGTTCGCTACCATTATTCAGCTCATCGGCAACGAAATAACCAAACTTCCAGCTATGTTCGTCCTCCTGAAGGTGATAAACAAGGCCAATATCGTAATCGTCTTCTAACCCCAGGTAGTAGTTGATGGAGTACCAAAAGCTATCAGACAAGTATTGCTGTAAGCCAAAAGGCACTCTGGTCACCCCAAACGACAATTGGCTGTGTTCATCCAACTTCCAGGCAAAATCAGCATATCTCAGAATGACTTTGCCCAACGTATCGTAATAACGCACATCAAAGTTAAAGGTATTACCTGAATCCCAACTCAGATTGCCAGTGAGTTTGACAGACTCAAAATCAATGCGAACTTCGTCCTCTTGCACCCAATCGCGATAATCCAGGTTAATTCTGGCATGACCACCAAACCAGCTGTGTATTTCAGCGCCCGTCACCGGACACGCTGACAGTCCCAACAAGAGATTTAGTGACAGAATCTTGAGCTTGCCTGGCTCCATCATTTCGCCATTAATACTTAAACTGATTGAGTTTTAATTCCAGTACATCTGTAACTTCTTTAATGCGATTGCTCTCTTCGCTGGTTTTATCTGCAATCACGGCTACTTCATGCACGGCATCGTTAATGTTATTAATATTGCGGGATATCTCCGAAGCCACTGCATTTTGCTGCTCCACCGCAGCAGCAATCGCAATGGAAGAATCACTGATATGCTCAGTGGTGGCCACCACATCCTGTAACTCTTTTTGCGATTCTGATGCCCGCTGCGCATTTTCGCTACACAAGGATGCGCCCTCCCGCATGGATTGCACCGCTGATGCAGAGTTTTTCGCCAGGGTTTCTATCAGATTGTTTATTTCTAAGGTGGACTGATTTGTGCGAGTAGCCAGGTTGCGTACTTCATCTGCCACAACGGCAAACCCTCTGCCTTGTTCACCAGCGCGGGCAGCTTCGATAGCGGCATTTAACGCCAATAAATTGGTTTGCTCAGATATATCACTAATTACCCCAACTATGCCGCTGATCCCCTGCGTTGCAGATTCCAGTTCATCTACCTGCTCCGATGCTTTTTGCATGTTTTGAGTCAGTGCTTTTAGACTGTTGACAGTTACATTCAGCCCTTCAGCACAGTGTTTCACCCGCTCCAACGCTGACTCTGCGGAATGGGCCGTATCGGTACAGTTTTTGGCAATTTCTGTAGTAGCGTTGGACATTTCGGTAATGGCCGAAGTAACTTCTTCCAGCTCGTGCTCCTGTTTACTGACACTTTCACGCGTGTCATGGCTCAATATGGCATTTTGGTCAGCAGAATTGCGCAAGATCCCGAGTGAATCACAGGTATCTTTGATAATTTCATGGGTCTTGGATAAAAAGGAGTTTAAGCCTTTGGCCAGAGTGCCGACTTCATTGTTGATACGCAGATCAATGCGTTTGGTTAAATCGCCATCGGATTCAGACAACTCAGTCACCAACTCGCTGGCTTTGCGTACCGGCGAAGCAATGCGCCTGGCAGTAACAAAGACTATGCAAAAACCGATGACACCGATAATGGCACCGGACAGCAGTTGCAAAAACAGGTTTCGCTTAAAGCGCCCCTCTAGCTGACTATTCAGTTCTTCTGCCTTTTGCATCGCGACTGCATTATTAAGCACATATTGAATCGCCCAGGGATTTTTAACCCCCTCAAAGGTGAGCGGTAACATCAAGCTGATGAACTCACTACCCACTTCAACTTTTTCATTACCGGATTTCACCGTAGCTTTAATATCCTGCCATTCTACAACTGCCAAAGGCTTTCCTACCAGTTCAGGGCTTTTGGTATCAGCCACCACGCTACCGTAAAAGCTCACCACTCGCATGTGCCCTTGCCCCTGATAGATTTCGCCATTGATGCGCTCTGTTAAGCGCTGAATAAAAGCCACAGACAAATCTGCTCCGGCGATACCTTTAAACTGCCCGTTTGATATCACTGGCGCGGTGATTGACGTCATTAGTGTGGGTTTACCCTGCACATCCCAAACCGCAGGGTTGCTGACACAAGGGGCACGCTCTGTCATGGAGCATTGATACCACTCGCCGCGCATTACGCCTCTGTTATCGGTGCTTCGGTCGTAAGCAGACGCAAAGTTAACCGGCCTTACGCCCAGATCACCATTCGCGGCTCTAGTCCAGTATGGACCAAACTGGCCATTGTCACCTGAATGTCCACCGGCGTTCTGGTGACTTGCGTCCTGTCCATCAATAGCATTCGGCTCCCATACGATATAGCTACCTAATACTCGTGGGTTTTCCGATAATAGGGTACGCACGTATTCGCTGACATCGTCGCGCTGCAGTTGATTACTGAGCCCAGACTGGTACATAAAAGTCTGAGTGGTGGCCATATCTTTAGCAATGCGCACGGTATCAGAAACAATAGACTCAACATCTTTAATATCGCTTTTGATGCGTTTTAGCGACTCAGAGATTATTTCTGTTGAATAGCGATTTAAGGAATTGGAAGTGCTCGACAGCAAGGTGGTTGAAAGTACCACCCCGACTAATGTCATGACCAGGATAGCGGCACCCAGACTGGCGCCGCTGGTAACGTTTATCTGTTTATTTATGGAGTGAAACATCGCGATGCAAGTTTCCGGTTTTTTAATTCCACTCCTTTGAATGTAATTTGCTACAGCGATTTTGCAAATTTATCGGGACAATTTCTCAGGGCTAGATCGCGATCGTTTTTTGAGCAACACTCGAGCATAGTCAGCTCTAATCGGAGCCAAAAGCTAATTAATTTGCCCTGGAATACTGAAGCGAGACTATCAACCAGCCTTCAGACTCCTTAATTGAGTTTTCTGGTAGGTAGACTTTTTTCGACGACGTAGTTCAATTCAACCACTGTTGTTTGATTGAAATCATTGTCGGGGCGCCGACTGCGCCTCAAGGGGACCTGGCTGCGCCCCCCTTAAGAATCCCCCGCAGCCCCTGACGCGCAACACCATAAACTTCGCCATCAGAACAACGACGACCATCAATGACAGCACGTCCCTGTGCAGGCCATTGAGTATACCAATAAGTAACGTTAAACATTCGCTCAGCGCCATATCAGCGAGCTTAATTCGAGGCGCGTGAATGAAGTAATACTGGTGGTCTTTCGAATTTCACGCAACAAAGAAGTAAGCCGCTGAGATGGCGTCTTCGATGGATTTGAAACGGTTTTATACGTCGTTAGATGTTTTTGATTTAACCCATTAAACCTGTAAACATCTGCCTTGTCTAAAACCGTTTCAATTTCCACTGAGTAGCATGCTTAACGTTACTTATTGGTATTTGATATCATCCCTGATAGCTCTCATCGTTGTTTTAACTGATATCGCAGTTTATTGCGCGTAAAGGGAAACAGGGTTTAGCTCTTCGAACAAACTTTGACCTAACTGAGTCCATATACGAGTCAGTTTGCCTTTATCTTAAAATGTAAATATTTAGCTTCTAGTCTTTGTGGTCGAAATATAAGCAGTCATGCTCTCACCCTAGACAATTCCTGCGATTAACGACCAAATTTTTCGCTTTGACACTTAACGCGAAATCAGCTGCTTATTTCTGATTCCCTAACAGTGCTTCCATCTGATTGGCCAGGTCAAAATCTTTTTGGGTGACGCCATTCGCATCGTGGGTAACCAGGTTTACATCTACTCTGTTATAGACATTTGACCACTCAGGATGGTGGTCCATTTTTTCAGCGACAATAGCCACTTTGCTCATCCAGCCAAAAGCTTCAATAAAATTGTTGAATTTGAAACTTTTGTGCAAAGTACCATCAACCAACTTCCATTCAGGTTTACAACTAAGGTTTAATTGACCTAATGCCTTTTGTATATCATTGTTATTAAACGCCGTCATGGTTTTCTCTCCTGAGTGAAATGAAAGCTATCGCGACAAGCCTCCATCAATTTAAGTATTAAACAAGTGACAAAGGTCTGCTTCAGGTTCAGCCGTCACTATTAACTATAATGATAAAAGCTAACTGGGTAAATTTCTGTTGTATTTATTTTTGCGAAAATTGCTATGGACAGCCGGTGGGATTTTAATGGTTTTGAGCTTTGTCGTTCAGGGCAAAGAAAAGCTGATGCCGGCCAATGAACAACCAGTTATACGATTAATCGCTAATCACCTTCCTCCTTACATGATCATTACCAAAACCGAACAAGGCAGCAAGTATGCGGGTTTTGAACATGACCTGACACAAATCTTATCCAAAACTCTGGGCTTCACTTACGCCTATTATGAGTGTGACTGGCCCGCCTGCATGAGAGCTTTACAAAATGGCAATGTAGATATGGCCCATACCCTGCTTCACTCTACGGCCAGAGAATCATTTTTGGAATTCGTACCACCTCCCTACCTCAAAGACACTCACTCTACCGTCTTTTATCAGCGCTTTGATGACAAGCGCATAATCGATGAATTTGAAGATCTGCAACAGGACAACTTCGTTATCGGTTATGTAGGCAGCACCGTCTATTTCGAACAGTTTGAACAGGCCGATAATTTGCTGAAAATGGATGTGAAAAGTCGAGAAATTGGCATTGAACTTCTCGTGGCTGGACGCATAGATGTTTTAGCCGGATTCGACAAGTTGTTTGACGGAGTAGAGTTTAAGAGCCCTCACCTTAAACGCATCTTGAAAAAATCCGTTTACCAGCCTTCGGTGGAACTGGAGTCCTTTTCAGTGATCAGCAAGGCCAGTCCACTGTTCAGCTACAGAGCAGAGATTAGTGACGCGTTGCGCGAACTGGTCAAAAACGGTGAACTGAAAAAGCTTCGAAAAAAATGGGTGTCAAAGCCCGAAGAAAAACAGCAATAAGTGAAACAAAAGCCGGCCAGTTAACTCTGACCGGTTCAATTTCTATCAGGCATTAGGTACGGCAATCGTGACTGTCTGACCGTCCTGAATCCGCTCAGCGCCGCGGGTAGCCACTTTGTCCCCCGCTTGTATGGCTTCACTTTGAATGCTGACCCGGTCTTTCATACCCTGTCCGACTTCCACCAGATGGCGATGGGCTTTATTTTCATCATCTATGACCACCACAAAAGTACCTTCTTTACGAAGGATAAGCGCATCTCTGTGAACCGTCAGGGTTTCCTGTGGAGCACGCACCGGAATAGTCGCGGTGATTAGCTCACCACTGGTCCAGTTTTCGTTTGCGCCTGCGGGCAGGCTCACTCGCAATTCAAAGGATTGCGATTGCCTGTCGGCCGCCGGAATAATGGCTTTAATTTTGGCGTTTATTTGATTGTTTTCCGATCTAATTAACACATCTTTACTGGTGCGCAGAAAAGGCAGATATTTAACAGGCACGAAAATTCGCCCTTCCAGGTTTTCTGTGTCCAGCATAGTCACCAACACATCACTGCGATTAACATCACCACCGGCTTCTCTTACTCTTTCGGTTACCACACCATCAAAAGGCGCTTTGACTATGGCACGACTTAATTGATCGTTGATTTGACGTAATCTGAGTTGCGCAATTTCTAAATCCGCCTGAGCCAAATCATATTGCGATTGCGTCTGATCCAGCTGAAACGCCGAGGCGCTGTTAGTTTCCCGCAGATTTCTCAGACGCTCGACTTCTCTTGCCAGGTATTTGATATTAATTTGTTCACGCTTGATTTCTGCTTCTTGCTCGGCTTGCTGCAGTTGCAGTGGTAATTGATCAATTCTGGCCACTTCTTCACCCTGCAATATATAGGTACCAGGTTCTGCCACATATTCCAATCGACCACCGACACCGGCAGTAAGCTGCACATTGTTACGACTGTATATGCTGCCCACAATGTCTACTGTGGGAACAAACACGGATTTTTCTACCGTGCCGACATTTACCGGCTTTGCGGGTGCCTGCTGAGCCAGGGCACTGGCGGCGTAAAATAAACAGGCAACCCCTGTCGCTAGTGTAATTAGTTTTTTCATTAGACTGACTCCCGTCCCGCTAAGTCTGATGTTGTAGAAGTATAGTTGCTTTGCTGTTGTTGCTCTCCTATTCGCAACAATGAAGGTAACAGGATCAATGTAAACAGTGCACTGATAGCCATGCCCCCCACAATGACCGTTGCCAGGCCACGGTATATCTCCGATCCTACACCGGGTAAGATCATCAAAGGCAACATGCCAAATAAACTGGTAAGGGTGCTCATATACACAGGTCTTGCTCTAATGCGCACAGCCTGACTCACTGCTTCTCTGCGGCTTAACCCCTCTCGCTCTGAGCTACGGGTCTGATCCACCAACAATATGGCATTGTTAACCACCAGGCCCAGCAAAATGATAAAGCCTATCATGGTAAGTAAATCCAACGACTGGAAGCTAAACAGATTAAGCACCCATAAGCCTAATACGCCACCGGCCAAAGCCATTGGCATCACAGTTAATACCAGCAAACTGTCCTTGGCCGACTTGAACAAAGCCGTCATCAACAAGAACAAAATCACCAAAGCCAGAATAAAGTTTTGCAACATATCCCAGATGGCTTGCTGCATTCGGTTGGCGTTGCCATTTATCAGCAAATTCGCCTCCACCGGCAATTCAGCTTTTATCGCCGGGATCACTTGCTCTTCTAACTGAGACATGGCCTCTTCTAAAGATAAAGTTTCCGGCGGGCGCACTATCAAGGTAACAGTGCGTTTGCCATCCACCCTGCGCAATTGGCTGGGTCCAACTGTACGAGTAACGGTTGCCAGTTCACCTAAGGTTTGAATACCGGAGAGCGGTGTATAAATCGGTAATGACGCAAACTCATCCGGGTCGCTCCATTGTGAGCCACGTAGAATGACATTCATACGGTCATTCCCGTCAAAATATTCTGCGACAAACAGACCATCGGTAAATGCCCGAACAGCATTAGCCACGTCACTGCGGTTCAAGCCTGCCTGAGTAATACGACGGTCATTGGGGATTAATCGCAATTCTGGTTCCGCCATAGACAAAGCTGGTACAGGTTGGGCGCTGGTGCCAGGCAAATGTTCCTGAATTTTCTGAATGCCCACTTGCGCAGCTGCCATCAGAGGCTCCATATCAGGACCTTGCAAATCAATATTAACCGAACGACCATTGCCCCCGCCGGTTACATTTATCATTGAGCCGCGGAACAGAAAGACCTGAGTATCAGGCAATCCCGCTAACACCTCGTTTTGCACAACCTGCATCAACTCCTCAACCCGGGTAGGATCGTCGGCATAGATAAATCCCCCGGTAGAATCCGGACCATAGCTGTAAAAGTTATAGCTTTTTACTTTCGGCTGTAGCTCGCCATCCAGGTAAGGCTGAATGCGATCCCGGAAGCGGTTTGCCATTTCTTCATCCAAAAACTCGATGTTGCCGCCGGGCGGTAAATTCAGAGAAAAGAAAAAACCGTCTATTGGCGCTCTGGGCATAAAATCGGTACGTGGCATCAGCGTGGTGGTTATTAATGCAGATCCCAACATCAGTCCCACAATCCAGGCCGTGCGTTTTTTAGCAGAATCCGTCAAAGTCATGATCAGATCGGTTAATCGTTGCCAATAACCTTCGTGAGGATCCTGCTTCTGACTCTCTGACAATAAATATCGACTGGTGATAGGCAGAACCGTTATTGCCGTTACTAATGAAGCAATCACCGATACCGACAGTGTCAGCGCCAGATCAGAAAACAACTGGCCTTCAATGCCCTTCATAAACAAGATAGGTAAGAAAATAGCGACACTGGTGGCGGTTGATGCAAATAAGGCACCAGCCACCTGAGTAGCGCCTTTAACTACCGCCTTTTTGTTCTCCATGCCTTCACCGCGCAAGCGCACAATGTTCTCCTGAACAATAATGGCAGCATCCAGCACCAGTCCCACCGCAAAGGCAACGCCAGCCAAGGAAATAACGTTAAGACTGCGCTCCAGCATACTCAATACCAGAAACGCCACCATAACTGACAGGGGAATGGTGGTAGCAATGATCAACGTGGCTTTCCAGCCCCGTAAAAATAACCACAAAATGCCCAGGGCGAGAAACACACCTAGCCCCAGATTACTCTTAACCAGCAGCAAGGCGTTGCGAATGTGCACCGAAGAGTCAAAACTGAGATCGATCATTAAACCAACATCAGCCAGCGGGCCTTCGTTGAGTTCTTTAATGGCCAGATTAATATCATCCAATAAGGCAACAGTATTGGCCTCATTTCCACGAGTAATTGTAATGTAATAGGCTGGCGCACCGTTGCGCAGTGTAAAGCCAAAACGGTCTACCAGGGTGTTCTCTACCGTAGCAACGTCTTTTAGAAATACCGGGCGATCACCACTGTAAGAGATGATCATATCTGCCAAAGATTGCAAATCGTATTGGCCTGCAAAACGCACTGTATACTGGCGACGTCCTACGTCGGCAAAACCGCCCGACACATCCGAAGCTCTGGATACCGTATTCGCTACCTGACCAATTTGAATGCCCAAAGCAGCCAGTTTATATGGGTCAAATGTAATACGCAGTTCACGGGGGCGCTGACTATTCAGGTTGACTTGCCCCACCCCAGGGATTCTGGCTAACCTTGGCTCAATAACGTCTTCAATTAAGGCCTGATGATTAGCCATGTCAGCCAAATCGCTTCCTGGAACAGGGCGCACTAATAAAGAGGCCGCATTTGGCCCGCCCCGGCCACCGCCAGCAGCAACAACAGGTTCGAAGACATCCAGCGGTAATGGCGGTGCCTGGTTCAGATTATTAATCACATCCAACATGGCCTGTTGCATATTTGTGCCGACATCAAATGTCAGTGTGATATTGCCAAACCCCCGCTGGATATTGGTGGCGACATCCACCACACCACGAGTATTCTTAACCACGTTCTCCTGCGGTTCGATTATCACCGATTCCACCTCTTCTGGTGCGGCTGCGCGCCAGCCTGTGGAAATAGTGATTTGTGGTTGTTCGATATCCGGGGTTAACTGAATGGGTAGTTTTAGCATGGCAATCACGCCAAAAATAAACACCAGGGCAACGATAACCAGCACAGCTGCCGGGTTCTTAACTGATGAGCGAGTGAGGTTCATGTCTGTTCCAAAAAAATCCTACGCGGGCTTAACAGCGGAATTACAGTGTTAAATGAGGACTTTTTCCAGCGCTTTCAGACGAACGACACAGTAAACGAGACAGGTGGTTTCAGGATAAGCACCACCTCAGTCAGAAGTGGTGCTTTTGCTCAATTTTTAGTAAGGGTTAGTTGGGTTATAGAAATTAGTATTGCGACCGTCAATGTCCAGCCGAGTTGGGTTCACGCTGGAAGCCCCAGTTAATACGTTAAAGGTATCTCCTGGCTGCAAACGATAGTTTAACAAGTCATCCAGAATTAGAGCCTGTCCACAACTAGCCTGGGTGAAGCTGGTTTGACCGTCGGTTTTAAGCACGTAGACATTACCGGAACCATCCACGACACCATTGCCATCTTCGGTTACAAACAAGGCACTGTCTTCGTCCACACCAATCGCAGTTTTACCAAAACCGATATTGGCCAGGAAGTTAGCCATACGTCCCATTCGATCGCGCTCTGCAAAATGGGTGTCTGTAATGACATTGGCTAATACTGGTGTATTCAGGAAGTTGGTTGAGATATTTACGGTTTGATGACACAAGTCGGTCACCACCTCTTCGCTGATAGCGCCCAATACCCCATCAGGATCATAGATGTATTCCCCCTGAACCGCGTTACCAGCTGATGTACCACCTAATATACCGTTTTTGTCATATACATGTTGTAATGCAGTCTGCACTTTGGTGCCTTGCCACTGATTTAGATAATCAGATTGATCACCACCGGCAATAAACACAAATTCAGCGGATTTAATGGCCCACTCAACATAGTCAGAGTTAGCGCGAGAAACCGTATCGACAATAATGGTTTCGACGGAATCGGCACCAGTTAACGGTAACAAATAGCTATTGTAGGCATCGGAACCTGAGGTGCGCAGCACCACTACATCACCACCATCAATATGAGGATTAACCCGATGGCTAAATGACGCATCGACATCCGGACCGCCGCCCATTAACAATACAGCACCTTGAGCTGGCTCGGCGATACAGACATCTTGTGAGCTTCCGCTAATAAAGGCCTGTAAACCACCTGGCTTAGAAGGACGAGCACCGTATTGGCAATTACCGCCACCGCCGCTACCAGAGCCGCTACCAGAGCCGCTGTCAGGGTAGTTAATGGTTAGATCATACCAACCTGTGCCACTATAACGACTGACTTTTAAAAAGTACTCACCCGCCGAGCCTGAATAAGAGCCGTTTTCCGGAACCGAACTGGTGGCACCAGAAGCCACCGCACCACCGGAGGAACGATATAAGTCCCAGTCAAAGTCATCATTGCCATTGTGATCCAATGAAATACTGACGGTACCACTGCTGGCAGCGTCAAATCGATACCAGTCTTTATCATTCCGGGAACTGATACTTCCTTCAATCAGCACGCCACTACAGATACCGTCATTGGCTCTGGATTCTGTGTTATTTGACTCACTTTCCTGAGTGAGACAGGCATTGGCCACAGACGAAGCCAAAAGTGTCATGGCTGACACCAGCTTTATTGATGTTTTCATAGATTTTTCCAACAGTTGTTGTTAATTGTTTTTGATTATTTTTATTGTTTTTTGCTTGCAGGAATACGCCCGCTATTTGCAAGCGGAAATATCGGGCAGAGTGAAATAGAGACTATTCGTCAAACCACTCGGACAGGTGATAATCTGTCGAGCATTCTGGATAGGTAATGGTTTGGGATTGCAAAGAGCTGATAGTGGCTGACACCGCAACATTAACAACCGTTGTTCCCAATGAGAGGGCACGGTTGTCGTTGTTTGTTGCAAGAGGGGTATTCACCACAAGCTCACTTTTGCTTTATTTTTGAACTACTCAAGGTATATCACAAGGTTTCAAAAGAAATCAACCTGTGGCAATTTCATGTCTATGAATCCAAAATAACTAATTAGGATACACATCACAACAAATCAGATTTTAATGCATTTATCCACACAATTATGCACGAAAAAACTGCCATTGAGTGCGCAGACATCCTGCAACCCCGCGAGTTTGAACACCGTAATTAACAGCGACTTCAACTGCGCAGGAGAAATTTAGTGCTCGTTATAAAAAGTGTAACCCGACACTTTATATTTATTCAGCAAAGATTTTTTTAATTTTTTCGTAAAATCTTCATTTTGCTCTGTATTTTTAGGTAAGTGAGAGCATGACAGCTTGTTTTGTAACCATTACCTCGAACGGGAACAGGTAAATTTAGCTAAGGCGTCGGAATAAATTCCAACCTACAGGGGTATAGCAGATAAGCACTTTTTACCCAGTTTACTCCTGACGAAACTGCTCAGGTTTTAAATGATGCTTATCCAACAATTTATAAAACTCGGTGCGATTGCGACCGGCAATTTTGGCCGCCTGAGTGATATTTCCCAATGTAGCATTGAGTATCTCTGCCAGATAAGCTCTCTCAAAATCGTTTTTTGCCGAGGACAATGACGGCGTTTCGGGTGACTTCATACGCAACGCCCGTTGTACCAACTCGGCAGAAATCAACGGTCCCTGACTCAATGCCACGGTTTGCTCTACCACATTTTGCAACTGCCTGACATTTCCGGGCCAGGGGGCTGCGATCAACAGAGCCATGGCGTCATCGGTATAACCAGTCAGCGGTTTTTGAATGCGCTTTATAATTTGCTGGAAAAAGTGATTTACCAATAGCGGAATATCGTCACGTCTTTCGGACAAGGCAGGCAAGCGCAGTTCCACAACATTCAGGCGATAAAACAAGTCTTCTCGAAAAGTTTTTTCCTCGACAGCTTGCTCCAAGTCCTTGTGAGTGGCGCTGATCACCCGCACATCAATGCTCACTGTCTGGGTATCTCCTACCCGTCGCACTTCTTTTTCCTGTAAAACTCTGAGCAGCTTTACCTGGAAATTCAATGGCATATCACCTATCTCATCTAGAAATAAGGTACCGCCCTGAGCGGCCTGAAACAGCCCGGAATGATCTTTATTCGCCCCGGTAAACGCGCCTTTAACATGCCCAAAAAGCTCTGATTCCAACAGGGTTTCAGGGATCGCAGCGCAATTTACCGCGATAAAAGGCCCTTCCTTTCGGTCACTGGCCTGATGGATCGCTTTTGCCAATAACTCTTTCCCTGTTCCCGATTGGCTGTTGATCAATACACTGACATCACTTTGTGCCACCTGAACCGCCTGCAACAACACTTCCTTCATGACATTACTGCGATAAATAATGTCCCGGTGCATTGGAAGTGCGTCCTGGTTTTGCTCACTAACTTCTGCTGCCGGATTCAGTCTGAGTGCCTGTGCCACATTGTCCAGCAACTCCTGACTATTGAAGGGTTTGGTTAAATAAGAAAACACACCTTGTTTAGTGGCATTGATTGCATCGGGAATTGAACCATGAGCCGTTAAGATAATAACCGGTAACGCTGGGAACTTGGCTCTTACCGCCTTAAACAGTGCCATACCGTCCATGCCATCCATACGCATGTCGGTTATTAACAAATGTGGCCGACTGGCTTCAATCATGCCCAGAGCAGCCTCACTGCTCAGAGTGCTTTCCACCTGATAGCCGGCTCCCCTTAGTCGCATGGTGATCAGACTCAACAAATCCTCATCGTCATCCACCACCAGAATACGCTGCAAAGCATCACTTGCCATTGTTTCGGTTATCCCTGTCGTTAATGTGTTGTTCAATGGATTTTAACTGTTCAATTTGCTGCTGCAGCTGAATTTTGCCCTGCTCCAACTGCTGTAACAGGCTCTTATGTGTTTCGGTATTTCGCTGCAGTCGCTCAGATAAACGCGTTGTTTCGGTTAAGGTATCCAATAGCAGTTGCCACTCACCTGAGGCTTCTTCCGGATAAGCCGATAACCAGCGTCGCAATAGGGTTCTGCCCATGTGAACATTTTTAACAGGTGAATGAGGAACCAGATAAATAAGCACTTGCCGAATAGTAGACTCTTTAGATACCGGCGCAGACTGTAGCTCTGTGATAGCCTGTTCCAGTTCAGTCACATTCATCGCCTTATAGTGCAGATAAAGCGCAGACCAGCTATTGCTATCAGTATGCAGTTCATTGCTGTTTTGAACGGTCTCGGTCTCGACGGTAAATGACTGACAGGCACTGAGGCATAGCAGTATTAAAGTAGAAAAAACAAGTCGCATTTAGTTTTTCTTCCTGATTATCGGCAACTGGATTTCAGCGCAGCAACCTTGCTGTGCTGTATTATTCTTCAGCCTTATCGAGGCACCGTATTTGTTTAATATCTCACGTGTCAGGGTTAGCCCCATGCCGCTGCCCTTAATTTTGCTATCAGGTTGATTCCTGGCCTGATAAAACAGTTCAAAAACTTGTTCAGACTCCCCTTCAGGTAAACCTGGCCCGTCATCCGACACCTGGATCGTAAACAGCTCTTCATTTTGCTCAATGACCAACCTTATTTCACCCTGTTCAGGTGAAAACCTGATGGCATTCGACAACACATTGTCCAGCACAATGCGACAATGTTCTTCCTGCATGGGTAAAGATATCCCGGTGGGGATGGTCAGCTTTAAATCTAAGGCTTTTGCACTTATTTCCAGGCTGCGTGCCTGACGAAGATCATTTAAAACCTGCTCAACATCACAATATCGGTCTTGTGCCGGTAGTTTAGCGGCAATAATGATATTTAAATCAAGTAGCGCTTCAATGAGTTTTTGTAATCGCCCGGTGCTGCTGCGTAAAATTCCCGCGATATGAGTTTGGGCTTCGTTCAGTTGCCCAGACGTGCCGTCATACAATAATTCGGTTCCTTCTCTGATGGCGGCCAGCGGCGTTTTTAATTCGTGTGACAAATGTTGCAACGACTGCTTTTTTTGCTCTTCCAGACGCAACAGTTGTATCCGCATATTTTCGATTGTGGTGGCGATATCCTGAAAATCCTTTGCCCCAGACACCTTAATTTGATGGTTGAGGTCGCCTAATTCCAGTTGCTTTAACTGCGGCATAAGTTGTTTTAATGGCCTGTTGATGATGCCCATAAAGCACACCGCCAACAGTAAAGTAATTGGGAATATTAAGGTGGAGCGCAATAATTTATCAGAAACCTCTGAAGCACTTTGTTCGATAGCATCTATTTCGGCGGAAATTATATCGTTGTTAAGCGCAAATAACGCCTGTGCATAAGTGTGTAACTCACCAAACTCTTGCTGTACTTGAGTTAAAGTCAGTGCGCTATCAGCCTGCATTAAGCCCTTATAAACGCGTTCTTCGGTTGATGTTAATTGCCCGAGTACCCCTTCCAGTTGAGCTGAATGTGCACCACCATAGGCTGTCTCTACCGCAGCGAGAAATTCTGTGCGTTGAACTAAATATTGTTGCTTCAAGTCCTCGTCAGCCAACACCTGATACTGACTGGCAGTGCGTTCCATGTTGCTTAGCAAAGTCGACAGTTGTTGGCTGGTAAATACCACATCAGCCACTTGTTTCACTGCGTTCACGCCTTTACCGGACACATCACCAATGCTCATCATTGAAGAAGCTAAAACTAAAGCCAAGGGCAAGGTGACAGCGCTAAAACTCCATAAAACAAGAGTGCGCAACGACATGGAAGATAAAAACGCTAATGACATGATTGCTGCTTTTCAAAGTTCCTGTTTAAGCCAAAATCCATAGTTGCCCCAAATTTAATGCCAGGACAAATGAGGCATAACTTTAAGGGAATTAGCGCTTGCTGTTAAGCTGTCGCTTTTTTGAGACAGTATTAAATAACATTCCTAAAACTCAAATATTTACAATAAATTCATATAGTTAACTACATCAACCAGATTTTAAATTTGTCAAATTCAGAGCGAGAAACGCAAGACTGTCGCCTCTCCCCAACAGAAATTCACCTCTAAAAAACCCGAAAAAACAGTATTTGCTATAAATATCAACAAGTTACAAAGTTGGCACAGAAATCGCCATTAGCTAATCGAAGCTTTGATAGTGTTCCCAAATCTGTTGAAGCCAATTTGAAAAATTAAATAAATAAAACCACGGAGATATTCCTATGAAAAAATTAACCGTATTTGTCACTCTGGCTTACCTGGTAACTGCTGCTATGTTTACCAACGCATCGGCAAACGCTTCTGAGAATCTGCTAACAACCGCCTTTTATGGCGTTGAAGATTGTAAAAACGATGATGGCAGCACCAAGCCAGAATGTGAAAAGGACGAAGAACAAAAGCCTGAGTGCGAAGACAAAGATGGCGAGCAAAAACCTGAATGTGACGACCACTAAGACTTATCACGTTTTCCCTGTTTAGGACCGCCCCGGAAATGAGAGTCAGGGATGACCTCAGACGCTAACTCCGGGGTGGTTTTCGTTGCAACTTAAGTCTTTTTCTTTAACGACTTACCAGGCTTTTCCAGTAACGGCTGTTCCGGCCAGCGGTGTTTCGGATACCTGCCGCGCATCTCTTTTGCCACGTCATGATAGGATCCTTGCCAAAAACCATTCAGGTCGCTGGTGGTCTGAATAGGACGTCTTGCCGGTGATAACAGTTCAAAACACAATGGAATCTTGTTGTTGCCCAATAGGGGCGTTGAAGTCAATCCAAACAGTGACTGTAATGGCAGTGACACAATCGGTCCCTGCGGTGAATCATAGGCAATACTGTACTTTTCACCGCCCGGTGCCACAAACTGTTCCGGTGCGTACTTATCCAGCAACTCCTGCTGGTCCCAGTCCAGGGTTGCTTTCAACAAGGGTAAAACCTCAATTTTTCGCAATTCCGATAAGCTGGTAGTGGTACCTATATAGGGTAATAACCATTCATTCAGGCTATCTGTCAGCACAGATTCATTGAGTTTCGGGAAAGATTCATCCACTGAGGATAACCAGCTAACTCGTTGCAACCATCTTTGACAGGCGCTTGTCCAGTTAAGCGCTGACAGTCCTTTTTGTTTTACCTGTTGCAATAAAAATTGTTGTTTCTGGTTTTGGCTCAGTTCGGCACTCACCTGACTCTGAAACTCTACAGCCCCGAGTTTTTGACTGATCTTAATTTTGGCAGCACCGGCCTTGTCATCCCAAAACAAAGTTTCTTCTTTGACGGCTTTTGATGCGGCAAACTCACTGACCTCTTCATCATCAATTTCTGCCGCCAGCCAGATACGGCCACTTTGCGTTTGGGCATTGATATCCAGCACCAATAACCACTGCGCGGATACTAACGGATCAGTACTATCCAGCTCTGCGCCTCGTCCGTTAACTAACAGGTATTTGTGCTCTGTGGATGACCTTTGCCTGGCTAGCAGGTCAGGATGCCCTGCTAACAACAGCCTGGAGGCCAGCCTGAAACACTGCTGTTCTGGATTGAGCTTGCCGTCCTTCAACCCCAACCGCTTTTTGAGTTTTTGCGCTGTGGCTTTTACCTGTTTTAATACCTGATAACGAATACAGGATTTATAATCCGCTTCCTGCCACAATGCCTGCAAACGATGAGAGAAAGCCACACTGTGGAAATTTCGCAGTAAATCCTGCTCGCTTAAAAGCCCACAGATATCTGCCGCAATTAATTGTTCCTGCTCAGTCTTTGCCGCTAAAAACACGGCGGCATGGCGAACCGACAATGGCAATTGACAAGCCTGCCTACCCTTTTCTGTTGGCTTACCAGAAGCATCGATAAAGCCCATCAAGTTTAATAATTGCGCACTGCGCTGGTAATGGCCTATTGGCGGTGCCGTTAGCCAATCAATCTGCTGATATTCATGCTGTCCCCAAACCGCCAGTTCCAGCACCGTATCCATCAGGTCGCTGCGACAAATCTCTTCCTGACGATAATCAGCTAATTGTTGCTGCTGACTTTGCGACCATAAACGAATTGCCTTGCCGCTTGCGGTTCGACCTGCGCGGCCACTGCGCTGGGTGGCTGAAGATTTAGCAATGTAACTGGTTTCCAGCCGTGACATTCCGGTTTTTGGGTCGTAAAGCATTTGTTTTTCAAGACCCGAGTCAATAACCAAAGCAATGCCATCAATGGTCAAACTGGTTTCAGCGATATTGGTGGCAAAAATGATCTTCTGCCTGCCATGCGCATCCGGCTGCAACGCTGCTTGTTGCTGTTGCAACGGTAACGCTGCATACAGAGGTAACAACTGACAGCTATTGTCACCCAGCTTTTCCTGGAAAAACTCAATGCACCGTTTAATGTCTCCTTGCCCCGGCAAGAATACCAGGATGTCTTTATTCGCAGTGGCGCTTTGCTCCTGAGAAATAGCATCCCGAGCGGCCTGCCAAACCGACTCATGCAGTCGTTTGTTTTGCACTGGCTGGTAGCTGATATCCACCGGATAAGTGCGCCCTTCACAGTGCAACACCGGTGCATTTTCCAGATAGGCACTGATTGCCTCGCTGTCTATGGTGGCAGACATAACTAGACAGTGCAGATCATCACGTAATGCCGACATCACTTCTTTGACCAGCATCAAACCGAGATCAGCATTGATGCTGCGCTCATGAAATTCATCAAATATCACCAACGCTACACCGGATAGCTCCGGATCATGTTGTAGTTGCCGGGTTAATATCCTCTCAGTTACCACTTCCAGTTGAGTATGTTGCGAGACTTTTTCATCGTTTTTCACCCGATAACCTACTCGCTGCCCTACTGGCTCATTGAACTGAGACGCCAAAAAATGGGCGATTGCCTTGGCTGCTACCCTTCTGGGTTCCAGCATGATTATCTTTTTGCCGGTAAGCCAGGCTTGCTGTAACAGAAATAGCGGTACCGCGGTGGATTTACCGGCACCGGGCTCAGCGGTAAGCACAAGACGTTGGTGATTTTCCAGCTCAGCACTGATTGCGGACAGATGCTGACTGATAGGAAGTGATTGTATGAACTGCAAAATTTACCCGAAATAGCGGTGCGACTGAAAATAAAGGCGCTATAGTAAAATGAAGCGATATTAGCTTCAACAAGGTGTAATACGACAATTAATCTGTCGCAATGGTATACCAGGTTGGCTATGATGCCCTTGAATGCAACCCAGACTAACGGAGCTCTCGTGTTTTGGCGTAAGTTAGGCTTTCGCAAGCCATTAAATAAGGCATCTGATTATGCCGAATCTAAACAGTGGCAGCTAAAGAAGCTTAACTTTGACCAGGTTGCAGCCAAAATCCCCGATGGTAGCCGCATATTTATAGGGAGCACCGCGGCTACCGCACACTGTACCCTCAACGCGATTGTCTCTGGTGCCCACAATTTGGTGGATATCAACATTCTGCAATTTATTCCTGGTGGCGAATTACCCCACCTGGAACAAAATGTAAGTCGTATCAGAACAACCGCCTTTTATGCTTTTGATCGGGCCGCAAAGAATATTCGCGAAGGTATCACTGACTATATGCCGGTATCCAGTGCCAGGTTGCACCGCCTTATCCGAGAAAAGCGTATTCCCATTGAAGTGGCCATCATCAAGGTCACCCCACCAGACAATAACGGCTTCTGTAGTCTGGGTACTGGTGTAGATTTTAGTCAGGAAGCAGTTGAGGCGGCTCAGATAGTTATTGCCGAGATCTGTGAAAACATGCCCTGGACAGAGGGCAATTCTCTGATAAAAGCTGAGGATATCAACTGGTGGACGGAAAACCATAGTCCGCTCCCAGACAAAGAAGAGTTATTCCCATGGCTTGGCGATTTTAAAATTGAAAAGTCGGTATTGGATAAAATCGCAGCCAATATCCTGTTCGAAATCCCCGATGGCGCTACGTTGAAATTTAACCTGACAGCCATGACAGACGATCTCATTCCCTATTTGCGCAAACGCAAAAACCTCGGACTGCACACCGATTTGCTCACCGACAAATTACTAAAACTGATTCAGGAAGGTGTGATCAACAACAGTCAAAAGAATGTGAATCAGGGCAAAACCATCGTCTGCCATGCCTATGGCAGTAGTGATTTGTATAAAGGTATTCACAAGAATCCAGCCATTGAATTTCACCCTTCCTATTACGTCAACCGCCTGGACAGAATTGCCGTCAACAATAACCTGATTTCCATCATTACCGGGCTGAAGGTGGATTTAACGGGTCAGGTGGCGGTAGATTCGGTGGGCAATCGCTTTTACGCCGGAGTGGGCAGCTCTGATGACTCTATTCGGGCAGCCGGTTATTCGCTTAATGGTAAACCTATCGTGGCCCTACCCTCATTGAGTGTTAAGGGTAATTCCAATATTTTGATGTCGCTGCCGGAAGGTTCGGGGGTAACCATTACTCGCGTCGATGTACACTATGTGATAACCGAATACGGTACTGCTTTTTTGTTTGGCAAAAGTATCAGGGAGCGCTGTTTGGCGCTGATTGATATCGCACACCCTAAATACCGGGCTAAGCTATTAGAACAGGCAAAACAGTCCTATCTGGTACATTCTGCCCAACCGGGTCACTCTTTTAAGTCTATTTATCCAAAGAACTGGGAATGTGTACATACCACCAGACATAATAAACAAGTATTGATCCGCCCCATTAAGGCGGTTGATGAAGACCTGCTAAGGGACTTTTTTCACAAGCTATCAGACCAAAACGTGTACATGCGTTATTTTTCCAAGTTGCGCTCCTTACCGCAAAAGATCCTGAAACAGTATTCTGACATTGACTATAGCAAGGATATGGCACTGGTGGCCTTATCGCCCCCTGAAACAGCTAAACACGAAATCGTTGCTATTGGTCAATGGATATTGGACGACAGTGATGGTATTCCGGAAATTGCCTTTCAGGTGCGGGATGACTGGCAGGGGCAAGGATTGGGCAGTTTCTTTATCAAACGTTTATTTAAACTGGGTAAAGAGTACAAAATCAAGCACTTTAAAGCCGATGTTTTGGTGGACAACGACGCCATGAACTGGGCTTTTGAAAACGCCAACGTCGACTTCGAGCGAAGCAGCGAATTTGGCGTTTACCATTATCGCTTTACTTTATAAGCATAAAATAATCACAAATCAGCTTTTCCTCTGGAGTCACCACGCTTTAACTGCTGCTGCATTTTTGTCAGTTGATTTTGCAGCATATCTATCTGCTCACTAAGCAACATGATTTCATCGTGGGTGAATTCCTTCATTTCTTCCTTATCTTCTTTTCTGGAATCCACCTGCGCCATTTGCATAGCATCCACAATGATACCGATAAACAAATTCAGTACAGCAAAGCTGGTAACAATAATAAAAGGAATAAAGAAAACACCGGACCAGGGGAAAATATCCATGGTGGGCCTAACGATACCCATCGACCAGCTTTCCAGGGTCATTACCTGAAACAGGGTATAAGCAGAGGCACTGATGGAGCCAAACCACTCCTGCATATTGGGATCGGGATGTTGACCAAACAGCTTAGTAGCCAGTACCGCGCAGACGTAGAAAATCAACAGAAGTACCCCAATTACCGATGACATACCGGGAATGGAATGCCCCAGCGCAGAGATAACCCGACGCATTTGCGGCACCACAGAGAGCAAGCGCAATACCCGCAGAATACGAAACGCACGCAATACGGACAATGGCCCACTGGCGGGGATCCAGGCAATGGTCACAATCACAAAATCAAAGACGTTCCAGCCGGACTTAAAAAAGTGGCCGCGATAAGCATAAAATTTTATAGCCAGTTCAACCGTAAAGACACTGAGTAGAAACCTGTCGGCCCATTGCAATAAAGTGCCATAGTGAGCATAAATATCTTTATCGGTTTCCAGCCCAAGTGTAACGGCGTTGATTAAAATCAAAGCGATAATAATACGGGTAACCCAGGGACTCTCAATAAACTGAGCAGCTTTACGTCGACTGGCAGATAAGGATTCTAATGCAACTGGATACATGTTAATCAGGCTTCTAAGTTTGTAATAAGCCCCGATATGTGTGCCCGGAGATAAGTTTCAAGTGAATAAATGTGGAATTGTTAGATGAATTGTCACGACTTGCAGAAAATCAATTAGCAGAAATAAAAAAGGTGACCTAAAGTCACCTTTTTAAATGCTAAAACAGCAATTTATCAGGCCTTTTTAGAAGCGATCCAGTTATCAACGATTCTTTCCAGTACGGATAGTGGCACAGCACCACCGCCCAGGATTACATCGTGGAAGTCGCGATAATCAAACTTATCACCCAGCTCCGCTTGCGATTTTGCCAGAAGCTCCTGAATCTTCAGCATACCAATCTTGTAACTGGTAGCCTGACCCGGTAACACCATGTAACGACGAACTTCTGAACGCGCCTGCTCTTCAGTGATCGCAGAGTTTTCCTTGAAGTAGTCAACCGCCTGTTGCTCTGTCCAGCCTTTTGCATGTAAACCAGTATCCAATACCAAACGGATGGCACGCCACATTTCTGAACCTAAACGACCAAACTCAGACAGTGGGTCTTGATAGGTTCCAGGCATTTGTTTTGCCAACCATTCGGTGTACAGGGCCCACCCCTCAATGTAAGCCGTAAAACCGGCCTGGGTACGGAAGGTAGGCACACCTTCCAGCTCCTGGGCAATAGCAATTTGCATGTGGTGCCCCGGTAAACCTTCGTGATAGGCAATAACCTCTAGTTCACGTTTCGGCATGGCTGTCATATCAGACAAATGGGCATAGTAGATACCTGGGCGAGAACCGTCAGGTGTGGAGGGATAGTAATGCTGAGCAGCACCATCCTGCTCACGGAAAGGCTCTACA
Organism: Planctobacterium sp. AWH2_060; assembly: GCF_056158425.1. Classification (NCBI taxonomy): domain Bacteria; kingdom Pseudomonadati; phylum Pseudomonadota; class Gammaproteobacteria; order Alteromonadales; family Alteromonadaceae; genus Planctobacterium; species Planctobacterium sp. AWH2_060. Next base: position 1,266,101 of record NZ_JBSWTG010000001.1, read on the forward strand.
CGCTTAACCACCATATCTGCTTTTGGCAGGATGCCGAAATAATCTGGCAACATGGTTTTAATATTATCAATGGCCGCTGTAGCATCATCAATATAGCCCTGACGACCTTCATCAGTGTCGGGATAATACAAACGCTCATCATCTTTAGTATCACGTAAAAATACAAAGTACTCAGCCAGTGAACCTTCAAAACCAAAGGCTTCTTTTGCCGCGATCATTTCTTCGCGTAAACGAGCCACTTCACTCAGGCCAATCTCGTGAATTTCATCGGCAGTTAAAGAAGTGGTGGTTTGGTTAGCCAGACGCTCATTGTAATAAGCAACGCCATTAGGCAATGCACTAACACCCTGAGCTTCTTTACTTGCGTTAGGCTGATCTTGCTTTTGCCAAGCTATCAGACGCTCGTAAGCTGGTTGGAAATGATTTAGCAAATGCTCTTTTGCTAGATTGGTCAGCTCGTCAGCAGTTTTCTGGTCAATTTCTTCTTTTTCCACCAGGGCAGCAATTTTATCTTTAGTGGCACTCCAGATAGAACTATCTTCGCCATCGTCAAACGGTGCACCAGTAATAATTGCCTCAGAAGACTTAATGACTTCTTCAAAAGCGAAATACGGAGGTCTGACACCTTTTTCTGCTACATTTTTAGAGCCTTCTATTAACTGATCTAAGGCTCTGCCGGTTTCTTTAAGACGATTGATGTAATTATCCATATCGGCTTTGGTTTCTACCGTATGGAAGGAAATCAGCAAGGTTGGGAAAAAGGTTTGGATGGCATTCATCTGCTCGAAGATATAGCCATTATAGCGGAATTCGTCTGCTGCTAACTCTGCTTCAGCCTGGTGTACCCAAACATCGTAGGAGATTTTGGCATCGTCGGTTAGCTTGTTGTAGTCGAAAGAAGACTTCAGTTCTTCCAGGTTTTTGCGGGTAAATGCCAGATTTTCTTCCAATGCCGCTTCAGACATTTGATCAATCTCGCCCTGACGCTCTTTGCGACCCAAGAAAGCCAACTGAATCGGGCTGCGCATCACGCCTTCTTCATATTTTGCGTCAAACCATTGGTTCAGACGTGCAGTTTCTGCTTCGATCTGTTCAGGCGTAGGAGTTGCTTTTTGCTCAGCCGCAGCAGGGGCAGATTGGTTGCTTTGTTGCGCAGTTTGATTATCACTGCACCCCATCAGTGCCAGTGCAATGACTGAACCAAGTAGAGTAAGTTTCATGTGTTATTATCCGTTTTAGTAGTGAGGATGAGACGCTAGCTATATAGCAGCGCATTTTCAATCAACAGCAATTCATTGTTACAAAAAAATGCCAAATCTGCTGCATTTTTTTACTCTGACATCAGGAAATATGGCAAAAACGGGTATAAGCTGGATACACAAACCAATATCGTTATGTTATAACAACCTATTTCACATTCTTTGGCTAACTCTCAAACTATGATGTATTTCAAGTCACTTATTCAGTCAGCATTAAAAACCTTAGTAGCAATTTTTCAGATTTTAATTGTCAGTTCTTTAATTTCTTTTTCCCATGCCGGTACCCTGTTCAAAGAAGTAGAATGGATTGAGCTCATTCCACAAGACGACCTGGACGCTTTGCTTAATCCCCCAGAGGCTCTGTTTGATATTGCCGATGGCTCACAACAAGACTCAGTAGACAGTTTTACCGAACAAAACTTTGAGGATGAAAAAGCACAACGCTTTCAACAGGCTCTGCGTTCTACCAAAGTAGTGGAGGCGATGGCTGAAAAAAATATTAAGATTCCTGGTTTTATTGTGCCACTTGAAACATCAGAAGATGAAAAAATAACTGAGTACTTTATCGTACCCTACTTTGGTGCCTGCCTGCATATGCCTCCACCTCCACCAAACCAAATAATCTTTGCAAAAAGCAGTGAGGGGATTAAGCTTACACATCTCAGCCAACCTTTTTGGTTTGAGGGCAAGCTAAAAATAGAAAAACAAGAAAATGAGTTAGGCGTTGCGGCGTATAGCCTGGCCATGAGCAAGGTAACACCTTATGAGGACTGAACATGAAACTTTCAACAAAGGCTAAACCAGCCAGAGCATGTATTTTAGGGCTCGCTCTTGTTGTGGGCTCCGCTACCAGTTTAGCCTGCGATATGCACGCCAGTGCCGGGTTTGGTCGATTTCCCGTTATGCATGCCCAATTACCAGCCCCAAAAATTGAAGAGCTCATTGCGCCAATATCATTAAAGCATGCCAAGAAAGTTATCGCTTCACGCGGTAAACAAGCATCTGTTCCAATCTATTATCGCATACCCAAAGGCTACCAGGACGTTGAATTCAATTTTCAGGGCTCACCTGAAATTACTTTTCAGGAAGATGCCCCCTTTCAACCCGAGCAAGAGTCTGGCATCTATCGTTTAAAATACAACGCGCAGCAATCTGGCAAACACTCTCTGACCATTGTCATAAAAGGTAAAAAACAGCACAAAGCTTACTCCAAAATCCAGACCATAGAAGTGATAGTGGGATAGATAAAACCAGACTTAAGTCTTTGCAGCTTTCCCCCCATTCCTATGAAGTAATCCACAATTTACTCCGATCTTTTGACGTCATTCGCCAAATTTAATTCACTTAAATTTCAGTTTACGTTCATTTAAAAAACCGAGAATAGCGCTGGTCCGGACAATTAATTACCTTCAACTTAGAACGAGTTTTATATATCGCATGAAAGAAAATATGGAGAAGAATGCGTGAAATACACACTTGCTACATTAGTTTTAACCAGCTTACTTGGCTTAACTGCCTGTAATCAAAGCAGCGTCACTGATGATAGGGACAAGGATGGCGTTGCCGATCTAATCGATGCGTTTCCTGACGACGCCACCGAGTCTATTGATACCGACCACGACGGTATCGGTGATAATACCGATACTGATGATGATAATGACGGTACACCTGACGAAGCGGATGCTTTCCCCAACAATCGCAACGAGTGGTCAGACACTGATTCCGATGGTATCGGTAACAATGCGGACTTAGACGACGATAACGATGGTTATGAAGATACTGTCGATGCATTTCCCATTGATGCTGCAGAATGGTCTGACTTTGATTCAGATGAAATTGGCAATAATGCCGACAATGATGATGATAACGACGGAGTCAGTGATCAACTGGATCTGTTTCCATTAAATGCCCAAGAGCACAGTGACTTTGACGGTGATGGTATTGGCGATAACTCGGATACTGATGATGATAACGACGGACAGGAAGATATTACCGACACCATTGATATGATAGGAAATCAAACGACCTATCAACAAAACGAATTCATCAGTCTGAATGTCCGTGGCTATTCCGAGGGAAGGCAAATATTAAACGCGGAAAATGGCTGGCATCTTCAATATACCGTTTACAATGCAGAAACCAATCAAAGGATAACCAGCTTAAGCAGCGAAGGTTACTATAATGGTCAGTGGGATAACCAACAACAATCCTGGCGAGTTTACTTTCCTGCCCCTGTAGAGCAAATTGAGTACAAAACCTCAATCAGTGTGTATTGCTCACTCAGCAGTTATGACTGTGATGAGATTGAGAACAACTCTTATCAGATTGAAGATGAATTCAATTTTAGTGTGTATTGCGAAGATGAAGACAAATGCTTAACAGCCAATCTAACACATAAAGCGACACAAGTTACCGATAGTTTAGATTCACAAGATTCACCGGTAATCCAGAAGAGTCCACAAGGTGAATTACTGGTTACTTATCGAGATTTTGCGGATCTATCAATGACACCCATCATGGCTTCAAGCGATGATGGAACGAGTTGGCAAGCTAGCCAGAGTTTACCGCGCTCTCATAATAAGACTTTTCAGGCATTTAATGATGGTACACTGGCCGTCTTGCAATATTGTGATATGACAATTTGCATTTATCAAAAGCATCCTAATGGTGAAGAGCACATTTTGTCGTTGCAAACTCTGATTGAAGATGCAGACATAGACATATCACTGTTAACGGATAGCGAAGGAAGCCATTATCCGTTTGCACATTTTACCCTATTTCAGACACCGGATACTGGTTACATAATTGGATTCACGGTAACACGCAGTTTAACGGGCATAGCAGATGATCTTTATCTGATAAAAACCTTCGATTTCGTGGAAGCTGACGCAGTCACCAAACTCAATAGCACGCCTGGCGGTCACGGACATCTGAGTATCGCAGAGTCAGCGGAAAATCTCACTGTTTCCTATTCCAGATTAGATGAAAGTTATCATAGAACCTGGGTTGTTCAGCAAGGTGTAGATTTAATGTCTTTGCAAACAGTGGCTACCACACCCAGCCGTATACAGGACCTGGATGTAATCGCTGTTAATGGCACTACCCGAATTATAGGTAACTTAAATGACTCTCTTTATGAAATGCAGGTTGAAGGTAACAACTTGGTAAGCTCAACCTTATTGTACAACGGGGGGATCCAATTGGGGTTCAGTGCTTTGGCTCTGGGCAATAATGACGTTGCCATCGTTTATGAAGCAGACTGGAATGAGCAACGGGATATCTTTATGGACAAATTCAGTTTCCCTGAATAGCTTCGCCTAACAAGTTCAACAAACACCGCCACAGGAATTGGCGGTGTTTTTTAATAGCAATCCAAAAATTAACACCTGCATCGTAATTTTAATTTGTCCGCTACCAAGCTGATTACTACAATAAAAGTAAAACAGCCCTTTCCAAAGGCCAGCAACATGAACACCGATATAGATAACTACCTGAGTAGCCTCAAAAATAAAAACCGGGAAAAAGATGCCCGACTGTTACTGCCCATAATGGAACAGGCCTCTGGCTATACTGCCTGGTTGGCCGGAACCATGATCGGCTTTGGCAAATATCATTACGAATATGACTCTGGACACAGTGGTGATTGGTTTGTTACCGGCTTTGCTCCCAGAGCACAGAATACTGTGGTTTATATCATGCCGGGTTTTAGTGATTTTGAAGATAGCTTAGGGCAATTAGGCAAGCACAAACTTGGCAAGTCTTGTTTGTATCTGGGAGCGTTAAAGAATATTGATCTTGAGGTGTTAGCGTCGATGGTGAAAAAGTCGGTAGAGGTAATGCAATCCAGATATGACTGCATCCCCTCCCCGACTTAATTAGTTCATTATCATACCGATTTGCGCAGGTGATCGGATACCAGGAAGGCCAGTTCTAATACCTGATCGGCATTCAAACGAGGATCACACTGAGTCTTATAACACTCAGCCAGGTCCGCATCGCTGATCTGATAGGCGCCGCCTGTACATTCGGTAACATGCTGACCGGTCATTTCCAGATGGATGCCGCCTGCGTGTGTACCTTCGGCATCATGCGCAGCAAAGAACTGCTGAATTTCCCGCAAGATGTCATCGAAATTACGAGTCTTAAAGCCACTGGAAGAGTTTTTGGTATTGCCATGCATAGGATCTGAACTCCATACCACATGACGACCTTCCTGCTTAACACGACGCAGCAACGCCGGTAACTTCTGTTCAAGATTGTCTGCGCCCATACGGGTGATCAGAGTCAAACGCCCGGGTGTGTTATCCGGGTTCAAGGCATCAATTAGCTCAATCAGCTCGTCGCCCTGCATCCCAGGTCCCACCTTCACACCGATGGGGTTGTGTATGCCTCGGAAAAACTCAACGTGGGCGTGGTCCAACTGTCTGGTTCTCTCGCCAATCCACAACATGTGTGCAGAACAGTTATACCATTTGTCAGTGAGCGTATCGACGCGAGTCAGAGCCTGCTCGTAGTTCAACAACAGCGCTTCATGCGAGGTATACAAAGAAGTTTCACGCAGTGACGCGGTGTTGTCCGAGTTAAGGCCGATCACTTCCATGAAAGACAGAGTATCTTGAATACGACGAGACATATCCAGATAACGTTCTTTCAACGGATTGTTTTCAACAAACGCCATGTTCCATTTGTTGACCTTGTGCAGATCTGCCAACCCCCCCTGAGCGAAAGCCCGCAGCAGGTTAAGGGTTGAAGCAGAACGATGATAAGCATCTATCATGCGTCGCGGATCAGGAATTCGCGCTTCAGGCGTAAAAGGAAAACTATTAATAATATCGCCACGATAACTGGGCAGCGACACGCCATCTCGGGTTTCCAAGTCTGCGGAGCGCGGTTTGGCGTATTGACCAGCCATTCGGGCCACTTTGGTTACGTGACAACGACCAGCAAAGGTCAGCACAATCGCCATCTGCAAGATAACTTTGAAGGTATCGCGGATCTTGGGAGCATTAAACTCGTCAAAAGACTCAGCGCAATCACCACCTTGTAACAAAAAGCCGTTGCCCTGGGAAATATTAGCCAGCTCACTAAACAAATGACGAGTTTCCTCTGCAAACACCAGCGGCGGAAATCGTTTTAACTCAGATTCAACCTGAGCAAGCTTCGCTGCATCTTCATAATGGGGTTGTTGCAAAATCGGAAATTCACGCCATGTATCTGGCTGCCATTGTTTCACTGGAAATACTACCTGTTGTGATAATTGAAAAGGACCCAAACTTAAACATGAATAAATGACCGATTCAAGAGATAACCTCCTAAAATTCGCAGTTTATTAGAATATTTTAGTTAAAGAATTAAAATCTCTATCTAACAAAGCAAATCAGGCGGATTTTAATCGAGTTATCAGGGCGGTTGATGCATTCTCGACCAGATCCAAAACGCGCTCAAATCCAGCATCACCTCCATAATATGGATCAGGTACTTCTTGCTCTGGATCATTACTCAGGCTTAAAAACAGCTGCACTTTATGGTGTAGTTCTTTGGGACACTGCGCCAGCAAATCACTCAAATTACTCTTATCCATAGCAAAAATGTAGTCAAAGTACTGAAAGTCCGATTGTTTTACTTTTCTGGAATGCTGGCCATGAAAGCTATATCCCCTCTTTTTACCATGTTCCATACTGCGGCTATCGGGTTGCTCTCCGGTATGAGTAGCAATGGTGCCGGCGGAATCAATTTCCACTTTTAAGCCTGCTTCCTTTGCCATTTTCTTAAACACCGCCTCGGCAGTGGGTGAACGACAAATGTTACCCAGGCAAACAAAAAGTACTTTTTTCATAATCTTTCCTGGTTCTGTTATTGCCCTTCAGGCTTATCTGCTCGGGCCTGAGCTTTTTCATTACTGTATTGGAAATTTTGATATCGGGTACCCAGTTTATCAATGTTGGCTTGAAGACACTGTTCCCGGGTTATACCAAGGCCTTGGCGCAGACCTTCCATATAAAACTCCAGATCACCCAGCTCCTCAATCACATTTTCTAAATCCAATTCTTTCCGGTAAATCACCTGTTTCTTGATGGCATCCAATAATTCACCCGCTTCACCACTAATACCAATTGCCATATGCATCAGATGTGCATCTTCACCACTTATTTCAGATGCAATTTGCTCCCCCGGCTTCGCCAACGCCTTAACCATATCAGAATGTGAAATCGCCATTTAACTCCCCTTATTTATTCTTCTCTTAACAGGACAGCCATCATAACTGTACTTCAGTACAGTTTCCAAACACTATAGTTTGTGCAAAATAAGAAACCCAATCAGCAAACTCAGGAGGAGTTAACATGCCAAAAGCCAGGAAGGCGCAAATCTGCCTTGAAGATACGCCCTATTACCATTGTGTTTCCCGTTGTGTGCGCAGAGCCTATTTGTGTGGCGAAGACAAGTTAACCGGAACCAGTTACGAACATCGTCGTCAGTGGGTTGAAGACCGCATTCATTTTTTATCTCAAATATTTGCCATTGATGTCTGTGCTTATGCAGTGATGAGCAATCACACCCACCTGGTGCTACATGTTCACAAAGATTTATCTGACAGCTGGGATACCGAAGAAGTAGTTCGCCGATGGCACAGGCTCACTAATGGCACCTTACTGAGTCAACAGTATTTGAATCCAGAACAACGACAGCAGATGCTTGAATCTCAGCTGTTCACCGTTGAAGAAACCGCCGATGTATGGCGGCAGCGGCTGACTGATATCAGCTGGTTTATGCGCTATTTAAATGAATACATAGCCAGAGAGGCCAACAAGGAAGATAAATGTACAGGAAGATTCTGGGAAGGTCGATTTAAGTCCCAGGCACTATTAGATGAAGCGGCGCTTGCAGCCTGCATGGCCTACGTGGATTTAAATCCCATCCGAGCTGGCATGGCTAAAACACCAGAGCAATCTGACCATACCAGTATTCAGTACCGCATCAATGCAACCAAAGCAGGTAAAACACCTAAATTCCTGACACCTTTTACCGACAATATCAAAAAGGATATGCCCCATGGCTTGCCCTTTCACTTATCCGATTACATAGAGTTGGTTGATATCACGGGCAGAGCTATCTTACCCAATAAACGCGGCTCCATTGAAGAATCAACACCGGCGATATTGGAACGACTCAACCTCAAACCCGAGCAATGGCAGGAACTCACCACTCAATTTGAAGGGTGTTTTCATCATGCTGCTGGCAGTGAGTCCTATCTGGAAGCCTATCGACACCGACACAAACTAAAAAGACTGAGGGATAAAAGCAGCGCAATCCGACTATTCGGCTGACCATACCAAACTTAACTTCGATTTAATGCAGAATTACCCCAAGGTAAAGCCGATTCGTGCCCGGAATTACCTTTTCAGGTTCATTCATGAGTGGAAACCATACTCAAACCCTCTAATTCAATAAGCAATCACTTCTTTTCATGCAGATTTATTGAATATTAGACAGCTCATCAAGAAGTCATTGCAAGGTGGATTTTCCCAAGTCCCATGGAAATCTTATCATGGCTGTCTTTTTAAGAGCTGTCATTTTAAGAGGAACTCATCTTGTCCATTCGCTATCCAGATTTAGCTCTGGGCCGTCGGGGATTACCTGAGTGGGATTTATCATGGTGTGGCTGAAATAATAGTGACGTTTGATATGCTCCATGTTTACTGTGTCTTTAATGCCCGGATACTGGTACAACTCTCTGAGGTAATTGGACATATTGGGGTAATCTTCAATACGTCTCAAATTACATTTAAAATGTCCTACGTAAACGGCGTCGAACCGCACCAGGGTAGTAAATAACCGCCAGTCGGCTTCAGTGATAGTATCACCGGTCAGATAGCGGCGTTCTGCCAGTATCCCTTCCACTTTATCTAGTGCTGAAAACAGCGCTTTTACTGCCTCGCTGTAAGCTTCCTGCGTTGTAGCAAAACCGGCTTTGTAAACGCCATTATTGATGTTGTGATAAACAAACTCATTGATATCATCAATATCGGCCCGAAGCGCTTGCGGATAGTAGTCATCCTGATTGCCGGTTATTGTGTTAAATGCAGAATTCAGAATGCGAACAATTTGCGCCGACTCATTGTTAACAATTTGCTGTGTCTTTTTATCCCATAAGACAGGCACAGTAACCCGGGTAGTCACATCAGGCACAGCTCGGGTATATATCTGGTGCATGTATTTTGCGCCATATAAATGATCCTCAGTAGCAGCTGCAAATGCATTTGCCGTATCAGCAAATTGCCAGCCCTGCCCCAACATATCCGGGTGCACTACCGAAACAGAAATATGCTCCTGCAACTGCTTCAGTTTACGCAGAATTAAAGTGCGATGAGCCCATGGACAAGCGAGGCTCACGTAGAGGTGATAGCGACCAGTTTCCGGTTGAAATTGTCCGTCAGGCGCAATGGTATTAGTGAATATCGAATCCTGGCGTTTGAATTTTCCGCCGCTTTTTTTAGTGTCGTACCATTTTTCTTGCCATTTGCCATCTACTAATAAACCCATTGCTTTACTCCCAATTTTGAACACCTTCATTCAAACACTTCATAAAAGTTTTATTAAGTGCAAGATATTCTCTCTTTCATTCTATTTTTTAGAAAGTTAGTACTGCTTGCTTAGCGGAATTGCTGCTACACTTAAGGAAAATAAAAATACTTATGCTGATTCATGAGCGACAAATGTAAATACCGATCTCAAAGTGGCGAGCCCTGCACCGAAAACGATTTAGGTTCGGGCTATTGCTTTTGGCATGATCCACACGTTGATAAAAGCGGTATGAATCTGGCTGAACGCCTCGAAGCACACATTCGCCGTGGCGGTACATCGAAAGGTCTGAAACTGAAACGGGTTAACCTGGCAGGCATCAACCTGGTTAATCGCAGCTCAAAAAACGGATTCGATTTGTCTGAATGCGATCTGTATCGCGCCAACCTAAAAGGTGCACACCTGTTTAATCTGAATCTGCGCAATGGGTCGCTGATGAAGGCGAATCTGAATGAAGCCAATCTGCACTGCGCTGATTTAGAAGGCAGTAATCTGCTAGGCACTAAACTGGAAGGTGCCCGTATCGACAACATCAACGTTGGTGATAGGTTGCTGCAGGAACGCGTTGCCTTAAAGAAACGCAAAGAGCAGGATAAAGAAGCCGCTCAAGATAACTTTGAACAGTCAGAAGAAATCTATCGCAATTTGCGCAAGCGAGCCGAAGATCAGGGATTGTTTCAGTTAGCGGGTCAGTTTGGCTACAAAGAATTGATCATGCGCCGCTATCAACTCCAGCCATGGTCCTTTAAATGGATTTTTTCCATGCTGGTAGACAAACTCTGCGGCTATGGGGAAAAACCAGAAAACACCGTGGTTTTCTCCATGTTCTTAATATTTATGAGTGCCATCATGTATTTTATTTTTGGTGTTAATCACGGTGAAGAACTCTTACAGCTGGATTTTTCAGCTTCACTTTCCACCAATATCACCACCTTTTTTATGAGCCTGTACTACAGTGTGGTGACTTTTACCACTTTGGGATATGGCGACATAACTCCCTTTGGCATCACCCGATTTTTTGCCGCATTAGAAGCCTTTATTGGCAGTTTTACTATTGCGCTATTCGTGGTGGTATTTGTAAAGCGCATGACCCGCTAAGGGTCATTCTATACCACTACAACTTATCGGCTAATTTAGCATAAATGGCATCAGCAATGGGTAACGCTGATGTTGCTGCCGGTGAAGGCGCATTGCCCACATGCAGACTGCGTTCTGTATGGGCAAACCGAAAATCGTGAATTAGCTCACCTTTATCTGACACCGCCTGAGCGCGGATCCCGGATGGATAAGGCAACAGATCCTGCAATTCAATTTGCGGACAGTATTTTTGTACCAGGCGCAGATAGCCTCGTTTATTCATAGAATTGCGAAACTCTTCGAGCCCGGAACGCCAGTTGTTTTTAATCACTTTTCGAAACCCGGGATAAGTCACCATATCCAACAACTGATTAAACTGAAGGTCAGTTTTCCCATAGGCTTCTTTGCCCAGCGCTAAAACTGCATTGGGGCCAACGGTCACATAGCCGCCAATCATCAATGTGAGATGAACACCTAAAAATGGCAAATCCGGATCCGGTACCGGATAAATCAGGTGATCAACAATCTCATTATATTTTTCGGGTAAGCGGAAATATTCCCCCTTAAATGGAACGATGCGCCAATCGATATCGGGAATGAGTTGCCTGATCAACTCATCAGAATAAACTCCAGCGCAATTTAGCACCTGAGCAGCAGTAAACTGTCCATTATTGGTCTGAACACTTACATTTGCGGAGTGTTCTTCAAGCTGGTATACCTGACTATTAAATTTAACTTGCCCACCCAATTTTTCAAATGAATGCAAAAAGTGCGCAGTGAGTTTTTTGTAGTCAGTAATACCGGTTTGCCGAATATACATGGCGGCGGTTCCGGATATTGCAGGCGCTTTCTCTTTTAATCCTGAAGGACTAAGAAACGTCGGTTGTAAATCATTGTCCTGACATCGCTGATACAGTGCCTGCAACCTGGCTTCTTCCGGCTCATTAGTGGCCACAATCAACTTGCCACATTGTCGAAATGGCAAATCATTTTGTCGACACCAGGCAATCGTACGCTGCAAACCTTCTCGGCAATATTGGGCTTTTAGACTACCCGGCGCATAATACACGCCGGCGTGAATGACCCCGGAATTTCTCCCTGTTTGATGCTGCGCCGCTGCGGATTCTTTCTCCAACAAGAGCACCGATAAATTCGGCTTTTCTCGCTTTATTTTTAAAGCACTAGCGGCACCAACAATACCACCGCCAATTACAATAACGTCATAACTGCTCAATTCCGTTTCCTTTGCTGCCCCCTTCGGGCAATATTAAAACCATGCTCATGTTAATCACCCCATTGGATTTTTGCAAAAATAGCAGAACTGGTTAGAATACCGCCTCTTTGTTTTCCGGTGCAGTTTTCATGGATCTTTATAGTCAGCGATTCGGCGGTATTGAACGTCTTTATGGTAAAGAGCAACTGGCGTTTTTGCGTCAGTCTCACGTTTGTGTTGTGGGCATTGGTGGTGTCGGCAGTTGGACAGCTGAAGCGTTGGCAAGAAGTGGTATTGGTAAATTAACTCTGATTGACCTGGACGATATTTGCGTCACCAATACCAATCGCCAAATTCACGCGTTAAGCAATACCGTAGGTCAAAACAAAGTCGATGTCATGGCGCAACGAATAAAGCTGATAAACCCGGATTGCGAAGTGAACCCGGTGATGGATTTTGTGACCGATAAAAATGTCAATGAACACCTCAATGATTTTGCTTATGTGGTTGATGCCACGGACAGTGTCAAAGCCAAAGCAGCGATGATTAATCACTGTAAACGCCAAAAGATGCCCGTTATTACGGTCGGTGGCGCTGGCGGACAAGTAGATCCCACTCAAATTACCGTTGCTGATCTGGCAAAAACTAAACAGGATCCACTGGCTGCGAAATTGCGTTCATTCTTACGTCGCCATTATGGCTTTAGTCAGAATCCAAAACGCCGCTTTTCTGTTGAGTGCGTCTATTCCACTGAGCAACTGCGCTATCCAGATGCCGACGGTAATGTCAGTTATGCCAAGCAAATGACCGGGGGTGTAAAACTGGATTGCAGTGGTGGATTTGGCGCGGCGGTTACCGTTACGGCCACGTTTGGCCTGGTTACCGCGTCCCGCGTTTTAAATAAACTGATAGAAAAGCACTTTCCAGGCGTAAAGTAATCGCTCCTCCCTTGGAAAAAACACAAACCATTAAAGGCCGTTTAAATGTCAATCGACAATTTTGCACAAAAAGAGACAGACCCAATGGCTTCTTTAAGGCAAACAGGAAGGATAAACGAAGTTGCATTCCCTTCACCATTTGCAATAATGAATTTATCGTTAGTGTTTTAATAGACACATAAAAATTCTACAGTGAATCAATCTAACAATATTCAACTTGTCAAAATCCTTGAGAAAAAAGCTAAGAAACAGAGTTGGACAACGACTTTCGCGGATATGATGACTTTGCTACTTTGCTTTTTTGTACTGTTATTTTCATTTTCGAATACTGACCAGAAAAGATTCGACAAGGTCTCTGAATCCTTCACAAAAGCTTTTGGCAATTACCCCTCCAGAACTTTTATTCCTATAGAATCCGCTGACAGTATTGTAAAAATGGAAACAGGTAATAGTTTGGTTGGTACACGTCAATACAACACCAAAACAGATGCTTCTGAACCTGATCCATCTGATGGAAATAGCTCAGCTAGTGTTCTTACAACATTGTCTAAAGCTCTACAACAACACCTTTCTGATTCTGCCTTAAAACCAGGTATTGAACTTAAATTAAGTGACAACACGTTAATTATCCGTCTAGACAGCTCAATTGCATATGCTTCTGGAAGCGGCTATCTACAACCCAAAGCGGAAGATTACATAAGGCAAATGGCCGCTTTCTTGGTAGAATTTCCCGGAAATATCACAGTTGTGGGGCATACCGATAACCTGCCAGTAGTTAATGACCTATATAGAAACAATGTAGATTTATCATTGGCAAGAGCACAAGCTGTTGCTGAAGTCTTGAGCTCAAAACTCAGCGAGCGTACGGTTTCTATTAGCGGCAAAGGGGATTCCGAGCCGATTGCGAGTAATGAGACACAAGATGGGCGCGCTAAAAACCGCCGCGTTGAAATTTTAGTAACGCATGGTAAACCAACCAAAAAACACTTAAAGCTAACACCGGGAGCTAAAAAAGAGTGACACCATTTACATCCGTTTCTTTGGAAAAAGGCGTAATAGTAGGGTTTGCTCTGCTAATTGTGGGTTTTTGCTGTGTACTCCTAATGAGTCAGGGTGAAATGGAAATCTATTTTAGTGCCGCCTCATTCTTAATTGTAGTGTTCGGATCACTAGGGGCTGTTTCTTTGAGTGTCAAGCTGGAAAACTTGAGATCAGCGTTTCTACATAGTAAACACGCTTTTATTAAAAATAACGTTGATTTAGAAGACTGTATCGAAACATGTATTCACCTTGCCAACCTCTCCAGAAAAAAAGGAATTCTATCCCTCGAAGAAGAAAAGGTAACAGATCCTTACATTCAGCATTGTTTAGAGCTTTTATTGGATGGTTACGACAATGAAACACTGGCAAACATGCTGAATAAAGAGATCTTTTACACCCGACAACGGCATGAAAAAACAATAGAGGTACTTGAAACACTGGCTGAAACCACCCCAGCTTTGGGCATGATCGGCACGTTGATTGGACTAGTGGCCATGTTGAGCGGATTAACCACACCAGACACCATTGGTCAGGGTATGGCAATCGCCTTATTAACCACCTTATACGGCGCTATCCTTTCCAATTGTTTGCTCAACCCAATGGCAAAAAGGATGAATGAATATAGCAATGAGGTATTTTTGCACCACTCTTTGGTTCGAGATGCCATTGTTAAAATAGTAAACAAAGAACCTCCTCGAGCCATTTTTGAGTTTTTGCAAACCTATATTGAAAAACACAAACGCAAATCGATTAAGCAACTAAAGCTCTAAGCGCATTCTACAGCAGGGTAAAACCACTGACAATTTCAGTCAAAAACACAATCTTTTGATTACTTAGCTGCCGGTAGTCAAAATAGGGACAAATCACCACAGGTAATTCAGTGTGAACGGCAAACTCTTGGTTTAGCCAGTTAAAGCCCTCAGTTAAACCACATTCTTTTGCCCAGGTTCTGCCCATAACGATGTGTATGTGGCTGGAATCGAGATGGGCCAGCTCAAGTGGAGAAAACAGCAAGGCACTATTAGAGCCTTTTTGCAGCAATTGACGGTCGCGCCACTGTTGCCAGTCAACATATTCCCCTTGAGCAAAATGTAAACTGTGCTTTAGGGCATAAACGAGTTTGGCATAAACATTAAATACCTTGCGCCAGCCGTTGCCGCAATGACTGCCAATTGCGGCTACATCCCCCGGATTCAGAGGGCGAACCCTGTCTAACTCAGTGAAGTCGGCATAGTCTGGAACATTTCCCATATAGACTCTAAAGGGGCTGGCTTCATCGCCAAGTCCATATTTTTTTACATTATTTTTATTCATAGTACTTGTTTAAAATCATAAATTTAGCATAATCGACAACTGGTCTGACATGTTAAGATGGCGAAAATGAAAATCACTCCGGGTAAGCTCAAGTTCCTGCTTAACTATCTTTTTGGTCCCTATATTGGCGCCGGTGTCAAAATAGAAGACTACAGTAAAGACTGGCGCTACTGCCGGGTGGTCATGCCTTTACGCTGGTACAACCGCAATGCAGTAAACACCCATTTTGGTGGCAGTTTATTTTCCATGACAGATCCCCATTACATGCTTATGCTAATGAATATATTGGGGAAAGAGTACACTGTCTGGGACAAAAGTACCGAAATAGACTTTGTGAAACCTGGTACAGGTAAAGTTATTGCCGAGTTTCACATTACTGATAAGATGTTGGAAGACATTTACCAAAACACAGAATCTGGTGAAAAGTATCTGCCCTGTTATGAAGTCAATGTTGTTGATGAACAACAAAACATCATCTGCAAATTAAAAAAGACGCTTTACATCAAAAAACGCCTTAACGACAGAGCCCGTTTTTAACTTTTGGGAGGAACATTCGATGCACAATAACGAGCAACTCATACATAGTTTCTATCAATCCTTCCAAAAACTGGATGCAGAAGGCATGGCTGCCTGTTATCACCCCGACGTTGAGTTTAGCGACCCGGCATTTCCTGACCTGAAAGGCGATATGGTTTCCAATATGTGGCGTATGCTGTGCTCACAGGCTAAGAATTTTGAACTCAGCTATTCTGATGTCAGTGCTGACGGAATGTCTGGCTCTGCTAACTGGCAAGCCAGTTACGATTTTTCCCGAACAGGTAGACGAGTACACAATAAAATTCAGGCCAGCTTTTTGTTTGAAGAAGGCAAGATAATTCAGCATGTAGATAGTTTTAATTTCTGGCGCTGGAGCAAGATGGCTCTGGGACCGGTGGGCCTAATGTTAGGCTGGACTCCCATGTTGCGGCAAAAGGTATCCGCCATGGCTAACAGTAGCCTGAACAAATACTGCGAACAACTCAGGTCCTGAATTCCTGAAGCGGATTTTTTAAGGTTTCCACCAGTTTTGCCATAACATCTTTTCGGGCAGACGTTTTGCGCCACACCAGGCCAATGGCCCTTTTGGGAACCGGCGGTGAGAAAGGCACATATTTAATACCTGATTCATTTTGTTGTACCGCAATCTTGGGCATGAAGGTGATACCAGTGCCGGCTTTCACCATTTGTCGCAAGGTTTCCAATCCGGTTGCGCGAAAGTCCTGCTCTTCTGCAATGCCCTGACGTTCACATATCTCCAGCGATTGATCACGTAAGCAGTGGCCTTCTTCTAGCAACAACAATTTGTGCTTCTTTAAACACTTTTGATCCACCGTCTCTCTGGACGCCAACTTGTGATCTGGCGCTACAGCCAAACAAAACTCATCTTCAAACAACAACTCAGAAGTCAGAAAATCGTCGTGAACCGGCAATGCCAGTAACGCGGCATCAATTTCTCCATGACGTAACTTCTCCATTAAATACAGGGTTTTATCCTCAATCAAAATCAGTCGAAGTTTAGGCATTGCCGCCTTTACTTTAGTAACGATTTCAGGAAAGACATAAGTAGCCAGAGTGGGAAAAGCGCCGAGTCGAAATTTACCAGCCAGCGGATCTCGAGAGCTTTCGGCTATTTCCTGGATAGATTCAATCTCACTCATAACCCGCCTGGCATAGGTTGCTATCTGGGCTCCCGTCTCTGTAAGCATGACTCTGCGATTAGTGCGTTCAAACAAAACTACCCCCAATTGCTCTTCCAGTTTTTTAATCTGGCCGCTCAAGGTGGGTTGGCTGACAAAACACTGCTCCGCAGCCTGACCAAAATGTTCTAAGTCAGCGACCGCTAAAAAATACTGCAAATCCTTAATATTCATGAGCTCTCGGCTATTAAAAGGTATTACCTATCATTTCTATAGAAACAAACGATTCTACGAAAGAATAATTAATTGATAGTCTCAAAACAATAGGAAATGCCTATGTATAACTATTTTTAAGATCCGTATCCAATGGTTATCGGTAATAAAAGTAAGCAAAACCATGGCTTATAAGTTAGTTGTAAAACACGACTAAATCTTGGTTGCTAAACCCACATGAGGAACAGTATATGAATACGTCCAGGTTGTTTAAACATACTGCGCTGGCCACTGTCATCGCACTTTCATTTTCCCAGGTAGCACTGAGTGCGGAATCCAGTAAACCAGGTGGTACTGTAGGCATGGGCAAAGTGGCCCCTAATCAGGCCAAGTCCAATCTATTCTGGTGGCCAGATCAGCTTGATCTGTCAGCACTACGGGATCACGATGCTCGCTCTAACCCTCTGGGAGAAAATTTTGATTACAAAGCCGCATTCAGCAAGTTAGATATGACTGCGCTGAAAGCTGATATAGACGCGGTGTTAACTGATTCTCAGGACTGGTGGCCCGCAGACTGGGGCAACTATGGTCCGTTTTTTATCAGAATGACCTGGCATGCTGCAGGTACCTACCGAACTCATGACGGACGAGGTGGTGCCGGTGGCGGTCAGCAGCGCTTTGATCCCCTTAACAGTTGGCCAGATAACGGCAACCTGGACAAAGCCAGAAGATTATTGTGGCCAGTAAAACAGAAATACGGTGAACACATTTCATGGGGAGACCTGATTGTTCTCGCGGGTAATGTTGCGCTGGAAAACATGGGTTTTAAAACTTACGGTTTTGCCGCAGGCAGAGACGATGACTGGGAGCCAGACATGGTGTACTGGGGTCCGGAAGTTGAAATGTTGGCCAGCGACAGACGCGGCAGTGATGGCAAACTTAAAAAGCCGTTAGCCGCAGTACATATGGGACTGATCTATGTAAATCCAGAAGGCCCTGGCGGTAAACCCGATCCACTGGGCTCAGCTCAAGATATCAGAGAGTCTTTTGGTCGTATGGCCATGAACGACGAAGAAACCCTGGCATTAATCGCAGGCGGACACACCTTTGGTAAAATGCACGGTGCTCACAAAGCCTCAGATTGTGTTGCTGCAGAACCCGGCGCAGCGCCTATCGAAGAGCAAGGATTTGGCTGGAAGAACAAATGTGGCAAAGGTCACTCGGAAGACACGGTAACCAGTGGTTTAGAGGGAGCCTGGACACAAGCCCCAACCCGTTGGACATCATTGTATTTAGAAAATCTGTTGAAATTTGACTGGAAGCAAACCCGCAGCCCGGCGGGAGCAATTCAATGGATCCCGACAGACGAATCTATCCATCAATCAGTTCCGGATGCTCATATCAAAGGTAAATTTAACCCACCAGTGATGACTACAGCAGATCTGGCACTGAAGTTTGACCCGAAATATCGCAAAATTGCAGAGCGTTTCCGAGCTAACCCGGAAGAATACCGTCTTGCCTTCGCCAAGGCATGGTACAAACTAACTCATCGTGATATGGGACCTAAAGCCAACTTCCTGGGCACAGACATTCCCGAAGGTGAACACCTCTGGATGGATCCGATCCCAACCCCGGATTACAAATTGGTATCAGAGCGCGATATTAAGAAACTGAAAAAGGACATTCTCAATTCGGGCTTGTCGGTATCTGAGCTGGTCAGAGTCGCCTGGGCGTCTGCCTCAACCTATCGAGATTCCGATATGCGCGGTGGGGCTAATGGCGCGAGAATTGCTCTGGCACCGCAAAAAGACTGGCCCGTTAACAACCCTGAAGAAGTGCAAAAAGTGTTAGCTAAACTGCAGGAGATTCAGAGTGAATTTAACGGCAAGCGCAAAAAAGTTTCTCTGGCAGACCTGATTGTATTAGGTGGTGCAGCCGCTATTGAAAAAGCGGCCAGTGATGCAGGGGTAGCAGTCACGGTGCCTTTCGTACCCGGTCGTGGTGATGCCACTCAGGCTCAAACGGATACCAACTCCTTCTCGTTCTTGGAGCCACATGCTGATGGTTTCCGAAATTATTATGAGGCGGGTTATTACAAGTCTCCGACAGACGCTTTGGTGGATAAAGCCGACCAACTGGCGTTAACTGTACCCGAAATGACCGTGCTGATAGGTGGATTGCGTGCCCTGGGTGCCAATACCAATGGTGAATCACACGGAGTACTAACCGATAAACCAGGGACTTTAAGCAACGACTTCTTTGTCAACCTGCTGGACATGTCTACCCAGTGGCGTAAAACGGACACAGGCTATTTGTATGAAGGTGTGGATCGTAAATCAGGCGAAGTTAAATACACTGCTACGCCGGTGGATTTGATTTTTGGTTCCAGCTCAGAATTACGCGCTGTAGCGGAAGTCTATGCCTTTAACAACAGTCAGGAGCGTTTCGTCAATGACTTTGTTGAGGCCTGGGTAAAAGTAATGCAGGCTGATCGTTTCGAATTGAAGTAATCAGCTACTCAATTAATACTAAAAGGGGCTACTTCAACGAAGTGCCCCTTTTTTATTCAAAACTGATAGCTGCTGTAATCAAGGCTGCAAACCCCAACGCAATTTCATACGTTGTATCTCACCTGATTCCTTTAACTTTAATAACGCCTTTTGATAGCGTTTAACTAAATCTGCCTCACTGTCTTTATTGAACGCTAGTGATAGCTCGCTATCCAGCTTACGAGCGCGATGCACTCGAACCAGGTAGTCTGAAGGCAGTCCCAACTTTTTTAGCGCCGGAAGCATTGCAGTTTCTGCCGCAATGATGATATCGGCCCTATTTTTAATCAGCATATTTATCCGGTTGGCTTCACTGACATTGCTGTCACTGCCTCCCATAATGTACAACTTTTCGAAGCCACTGCTACGCAGCAATTGATGAGTAGTCGCTTCTTTAACGACGGCAATTCGATATTGGCGAAAATCACTCAACGAGTCGGATTCAACAACTCCGGATTGCGACAACGCCCAAAAATACAAGGTTTCGGTAGCCAGCTCCCCTACCCAATTAAACAAATCTTCTCTTTCCGGGGTTCTGCCCATTGAAAAAATCATAGTATTTGGGGTATCGAGTGCTACCTGGTAAGCAACGGCCCAAGGTAACAAGGCGATATCTAGCGTATCGCCAGTTATAGAAGCTAACCGCTCCACCACTTCAATACTGTACCCGGTGAGGTTATTTTCTTCGTCAACCTGCTGATAAGGGTAGAACAACTCCGTAACTACTTTAATTTCTGCGCAGTATCCTTTGTGAAAAGGAAATAAAATCAAAGTCAAACAAACCAGTAGCCGTATTTTTACCTTCCTGATACCCACAAACCACCCTGTAAACTAGTTAAATAAAACACCATCCCGAAATACAATCATAATACCGACAGGGAAACTTGCCAGCAAAATTGTAACAAACAACGTTTTTATTCTTGATAAAGGCAAAGGGAAAGGAGGTGGAAAGGTGGAGAACCACCTTTCCAGGGAGACGCACTTTGTGCACGCAGGTTCACTACGCCTGCACAATCACTATACGATATTTGTCAGAACACTAAACCCGGTTTGTGATGTATGGATTGATTCCTGACACAAACGGCAGTTTGGTGATGTAAATTGCTTTTGATCACTGTTGCGGTTATTTCAGATACAGCATTTCATCTCTGGTGGGCGCCATTACTGCCAGAAGTTTATTTTGCAGCGGATGCGGCACCTCAGCTTTGGTCATAGCGGCAATAAACAGATCAACGCCGTGATTAAAGTCACTTTCGTTAATGTTCATACCCATGTGCACGTCCTCCATTGAATCCCCGGTGTATTGACAGCCTCCACCAGACAAAAAGCATAAATGTTCATTCATTTTTTCTCTGAACCTGGCGATGTCGGAACCTTTAAAATAACTTAACATGATGTCATCACCCTCTATCTCAGCGATAAAGTTATCCACGATTTCAGCTACTTTAGGCGCCCCGCCCAATTCCTGATACAGATTCGCCTTAGTGCTGGCACAACCAGTGATAAGGAGAAGCAGCAAAGCAGCCATTAAATTTTTCATGAGATCACCATATTTGTCCGTTAATGGAAAGATACAAACCATTTTGCTCAGGAATTCCGGCAATACTGCCAAGTTTTGCATAGGCCAGCGTTACGCTGACATCTTTTGAAGGTATCCAAGCGATAAAGATATCTTTCCAGTCATCTTCACCCAGCCCTAAATTATCGGGTTTTTGTCGATACTCTACCCCCACAGCTAAATGTCGAGAAAACAATATCCCAAAGGAGCCTTCAAACATAACGTCGTAATCGTCATCGTCTACGTGCCCAAAACCCAGTAGCCCGGTCTGATTAGCCCTGGTGGCTCTTAAAGTGGTATTCCAGACGGTGTTATATCCAAAAAAGCCGCCCAGATGAACTTTAGTTGCCGCGATATAAAAATCAGTGCCACTATCAGCATCATCAGCACCAACCGCCGCAGCAATGGCACCATCATCAAGTTCTTTGTATTGTAACCCGACGCTAATTTGCGGCCAGTCACTGTAAACGACATCGCCGTACACCCGATACTTGATACCGTAAATATGCTGTTTTATTTCCGCTGACAATGGCTCCACATCAAAGCGATGTTGAGCCACGCTTAACTCTACGCGATCATACAGAGAAACACTGGCCCCCAGCACATCCAGCCGAAAATCATCAACATTTACCTGGGTATAAAAAGCATTGGCAGAGGTCTGGTCCCGACTATCGTAACCCGCAAGCGTCGCCCAGGGAACAATGCCACCTCCACCACTACCTTCTATCATGTTTAAGCCAGCTGTGCCGATGAGTTTTCCCGATGCTGCCACAGAGATTGGACTTAGTAGCAATGTCGTAGCAACTACTGCCGATCCCAAAAAAATTCGCTTATTGCATTTAGTCATCTTGTTGTTGCTCTTTATACCAGTTAATAGGTCCAAAGGTTCACTAATGGAATCTCCCTGACCAATACCGAAGCAGGAGTAGTTTGTGCTTTCCGCCGCCTTTGCCTTAATTTTCAGTTAATTATTACCAAAGCTGCCAGAGCCAAAAGTGCTTGATTTGTTTTGTTCCGGTAACGGCCAGAGGTCCAGAGTTAGAGAGATTGTTTGTGGATCTGAAACTTGCGCGCTATTAACCTGGGTTCCGGTTAGCGACATGCGCGGGTGCCAATACTGAAAAGATTTTACATTAGGAATATTTACTATCCCCTTGTCATTACTCATCAGTGCTGTTTCACCTTTTCCTGCTACGTAGATATAGCCAATCATTTGATCATGAATATTACAGCCCAAAGCCACAATACCCGAATTGGCAAACAAGATAGGTTCAACCGGCCGATTTCGGTACAGTTTAATTTCAAACGGGTTACTTTCAGAGAAGCTATATACGTGATGTCTAATATTGTCGCTGTTAGGAAAGTCCACTCGCTGACCAGCGTTAATTAAACTAATGTGAGGTACAAATGCACGATCAACCTGGTCAATGATCACGGGCTCCGCACTGGGAATTGCGGGGTTTTGCGCCGACCAGCTCACCACTACGGAATCCACAGGCTGACCATCAGAGTCGGTGAATTTAATTTCGACGGCAGACGCTGTCCCACTAATAAGCCCTGTTGACAACAAAGCTATTTTTAATAAATCACTTACAAACTTCATAACCCCTCGTTTTTAGTTTATTTGATACATCCGCATTTGCTCAATGTATGCCTTCGTTAACTATGAAATTTGCGCTAACACCACTAACGTTTGATAAATGGTAGTAAATTGCCATGGAACTTACCAATATTTGTCAACATAGTCAGTTGCTTTCGACGCCATCAGCACACTTTAAAAACCTGTTCAATCTTAGCAAATGTATTATTCCTGCACTCAAAGATAGCAATAATAACCACATCACAAGATCCCCTGCCAGACTAAATAGCGCACTTAAAACGCCACCTATTAGCAATAAAAATAGTCCGACAACGGTATTACCTGCCCCAACAAATGCCAGTCGATTGTCATCATTAGTGGCGTTTAGCAACAGGGTTTTGCGCCCGATGCGAACACCGTCATAACCCACCAGCAATAAATAAAAAAGCAATAGCTGAACAGGCTCTGACAGTAATTCCAAAAACAAGGTAAATACCAACAAAACCGCTAAACACATGCCGGCTGAAAACGCTAAAGTTCGAACGTTGTTGTCGTCTGCCAGCATTCCCCAGAAATAAGACGATGACAATGACGCCACACCCGAAATCAAGATTAACCAACCAATATGGATCTGTTGCTCACCAGACAAACCAGAGCCAATAAATGGAATAGCCAACATGGCGTTTAACAGTAAACAGCGACTTAATACTAAATGGAACAACAAAGGATTTTCTTTAAACTGAGCCACTATAGACATTTGCTGTTGTGCAGGTGTATCCCTTTGACAAACTAAACCGGAGCTTAGCAACAAGGTAGTAGCCACAATGACCAGCAGCACAACGAAGCTCCATGCCAGCATCGCTCTGCTTTCCATTAACAGACCGCTGATCAGTAAAGCTGCGAATGCAATACTTAAAATCCCGGAAACTGACGACACAAGGCCGGTAAAACGGCCGCGCACCTGTTTTGCCACAATCTCCGCCTGAATATCTTTACTAAAAACCGAGGTAAAGGCTCTGCCGCCACTCAGCACCGCCAGTGAAACCAAAATTCCAAGTGCCAAGCCACTTTCAGGTATAAAGAAAATGGTCACACAAAATCCGGAGAGACCGACGAGCTGGATTACCATTCCAACACGCCAACCGAAATCCCGCCGGGAGTTTCGCCCCAGAGCGGAGCGCTTAATCCACCATTGCGGTAACATCGAGCCTGCTTCTCTTAGCGGAGCCAAGAACGGTAGAAGCCACCCCGCACCGGGTATTCCATTGATCAACCAGGGTAAAGTTGTTTTTGGTGATATCAGCAAATCAATCAACTTATTATTGAGTTGAGCCCAAAACAAAATGAATTTGGATTTTTCTGCCACGCCCGTTTAGCCACTTTTATGTTGTGTGAAAAATTTTCAGTTTAGTGAATAACTTACATACGCACTATGGTTATTTTAGTTTAGTAAAAAATATAACCTAATGATTATTATAACTTTTTTAAACATGGTCTGAGATTTGCCTTATTTCTGAGACTGTTAACCAGCTTCGATACAACTATTTTTCCAGAAATTTCGTAGTAATAGCAAAAGGAGGCTTCTTGATCGAGATTATTGTGCTTTTCACCATCATCTGTACGTGGTCCGTTGTGCTCCAGGGTCCCTCTGAGATGGTAAAAAAGTTTGTGTGCTGTTTTTTATTAACTGTCGTGGCCTCACGCATGTTTGCTCAGGCTGTGTCTTCATTAGTGAACAGACGCCAATTCAGAGGAAGATAGGAGAAATTCATGAAAACACCAAAAAGCAGACCTTTCCCACTTTACTATTCCCTGCTGTCAGTGCTGTTATGGAGCATGACCTTACTGGCAGAACATTGGCTGATACTGATTTTGTTAATTTGGTCAGCGCTATCTGTTTCTCTGGTAGCCAGTGCTTACCTGTTTAAAAAGCCACAAATATTCAGAAAGAATCACGATGGACGTATTCCCGGATACATAGCATGGCTTTTCTGGCCATTTTTGGTGGCAGCTAACATTTACAATCGAATCTCCAGATTGAGAGATGAGACTCCAGCAATTCAAGAAATCAAACCCGGATTATTTTTAGCCGGAAGACTAACTCACTCAGATCTGGAGACCCTCAAGTCTTTAAAGGTTTCCGCAATTCTGGATGCCACTAGTGAGTTTAATGCCCTTGATTGGTCGGCAGAACAATCTGACATGGCCTATCTGAACGTACCGATTTTAGACCATCAATCGCCCACCGAAAAAGAAGTGCTACACGCAGTCAACTGGATCCACGGGCAAAGAGCAAGCAACAAAAATGTCGTTATCCATTGTGCTCTGGGTCGCGGTCGTTCGGTATTCTTGCTGGCAGCTTATTTGTTGATGCAGGACAAAGACAAAAGTGTCCGAGATGTATTGACGGACATTAATATTATTCGCAGTACTGCAGGGCTCAACATGTCGCAATTACGTGCCCTGGAAAAAATTCACAACAACAAAAAAATAGCGCTTTATCCGAACGCCTGGCTCATCGCCAACCCAGTGTCTGGAGGTGGTAAATGGCTGGAGCATCGCAAAGAAATATGCGAAACCCTGGGACAGTTTTATGCTTTGTCAGTGCTGACCACCAGTGAAAACCTGAACGGACAAAGATTGGCCGAGCACGCGATTGAATCAGGCGCAGATGTCATTATCGCCGCAGGTGGCGATGGCACCGTCAACGAAGTTGCCGCCGCTGTCAGGCATACAAAAATCAAAATGGGCATAATTCCATTGGGCACTACCAATGCGCTCAGTCACGCCTTATGGGGGATCAAAGCCAAAGCTCTCCCTATCAGCACGGCCTGTGAAGCCATTGTAGAGGGAACTACTAAAACCTTTGATATTGGACTTTGCAATGATGAGCTCTTTACATTGGTATTGGGGATTGGTTTTGAATCCCGAATGATTGAATTAGCCAGCAGACAAAACAAAAATCAGTCTGGTCAACTTGCCTATCTCAACGGCCTGTTTCAGGCTGTCAGTGAAAACAAACTACATAATTTCCAGGTTAATTTTGATAACCAGGGTTGGCAGGAAATGGAAACCAATAGTTTAGTCATTGCCAATTCCGCACCTGTTTTTACTTTGTTAGCACAAGGTGGAGGAGAGCCTGACGCTCGGGATGGCAAGTTAGATGTCACCTGGCTCGCCAAAGAACACAAAGATGACATCGTATCCGGCATGTTGCAGTTGTTATTGTCTGAATTTAATCAGCCAGACAATAAAAGGTTTCAGCATAAGCACGCCAAAACTGTGAAAATCAGAAGTGAAAGTCCAATAACTTACAGCCTTGATGGGGAAATCAGAAAAGCGACAGAGCTAGATATCTCTGTTCAAGAAAAACAACTGAATATTCTGACTCTACCGACATCTCGATAACTCTGGGAAACGGAAATTACAGGTTGTGAAAAATTTTCAAAGCAACCTGTAATTTACCCACTTCCACCGGATTAAACGTAGCTTTCAACTTTTACGCAGAACAAACTTAACTATAAATATCAGCAACTTATAAAGTTTATTAAATTTTTGCACCCTTTTTGCAAACCCATGTTTGTAGTTACTAAAACGGCTGTTATCAGCAATAGCCATTATTTGCAGTACCAACATCAGCAAGGAGAAATGATTATGTGTTTCAGAAGTGTTCTGGTGCAACTCAGCAGCGACAATAGTTGTCTTCAACGCCTCGCCTGGGCAGAAAGCCTGGCTCACGACAGCAACAGCCGGATGCATGGTGTGTATTTTCAGTCTGAACTGGCGTCCATTCCTGAGAATACTGCAGACCTTGTGCTTGCCCCTGAAGGTGTGGCCTATGTTCCTGATGCAGCAAAAAACAGCAAGTCACTGGTTAAAGAAGACCTGCAAAACGTCAGAAAGCTCCTTAAAGAGAAATTCGAACAAGATGAAGATTTACATTGGTTTACCGTACCGGGAAATCTGGCGGAGCAGTTGTCAGTTGTATCCCTTACCCACGATCTGGTGATTTTAAGCCGAAGCTGGTTCGACGGCTTTGACCAGATTAAACTGAAAAGCCTGTTACCCGATTTTAAACAAACGCTGAGCGCCCCGGTTCTCATTTTGCCGGAACATGTGCCAGAAAACGCGTTTTTTAATTCGCCAATTCTGGTTTGGGACAACAGTGTCGAAGCCTCCAGAACCCTGAAAAGTGCCCTGCCACTGCTAAAACGTTCCGGGCAAGCAGGTATATTATGTGATTTTCAGGGTAGCGAAGAATATGACATTGTCGCTTTGGAAGAAGTCGCTTCTTACCTTGAAGCACATGACGTAAGAATTACCTCAGTGCACAGCGCCCCTGATGATAAATCGTTACCAGCCACTATTGAAGATGTGGTTCAGGAGGACAATTACGACCTGGTAATTTCCGGGGTCAAACAAGGCTCAGTGTTGCATAACATGGTTTATGGTAAGCAGTTAGAACAATTGCTAAACAATCTCACCGTTCCCCTTTTTGCAGGTAACTAAGTGATCTTAATCAGTGCACCCGCATAAAAGTAAGTGAAACTTATTAAGAGGCTCCTGTGAAAAGTATTGAAAACTTTATGCAACAAATTTCGCACAATGACAATCAACAAAACGCCTACTTGTCGGTAATAAAGCAGGAGGCGTCTGCTTTGTCTGATTTTTTGGAAGATAATAAGGAATTTGTACATCACAAAGTATTCGAGAGACTGGCAATTCCCGAGAGAATTATCGAGTTTAGAGTAACCTGGTTAGACGACAAGGGAGAGTTCCAGATAAACAAAGGCTGGCGCGTACAACACAGCAGTTTAATTGGTCCCTATAAAGGTGGGTTGCGCTTTCACGCTGACGTAAATCTGGACACTTTAAAAGCACTCGCTTATGAGCAGAGCTTTAAAAATGCGCTAACGGGTTTACCTATCGGTGGTGCTAAAGGCGGTGCAGACTTTTCCCCAAAAGGAAGAAGCGATGCCGAAATTCTGCGCTTCTGCCAGGCATTTATGACTGAGTTATTCCGACACATTGGCCCGTCCCGGGACATCCCGGCGGGCGACATAAATGTCGGCCTCAGAGAGATAGGCTATCTGTTCGGGCAATACAAACGCATCGTAAACCAGTTTGAAGGCGCGGTTACTGGTAAATCCCGTCACTTTGGCGGTAGCCATGTCCGCACAGAAGCTACCGGGTTTGGCGTTATCTACTTTTTACAGAGTTTACTGAAAGATCAAGAGCAGACGCTAGAGGGCAAAACCGTCTGTATTTCGGGTGCTGGCAACGTGGCGCTGCACGCAGCACTTAAAGCAATTCAAGAACAAGCTAAAGTCATCACGCTGTCTAACAGCCGAGGCTTACTCATCAATGAATCAGGCTTCACGGAAGAGCAAATTAACTGGTTACTGGATAATCAACACAAGCACGACAATCTGCTTGAAAGTGCAGAGCAAGAGTTTGCTCTAAAATACCGCTCTGACTCCCCTGCCTGGCAAACGGCCTGTGATATCGCAATACCATGTGCTACACAGAATGAATTAACTCTCGAGCATTTGGAAAAACTGGCTGAATCTGGCTGTCAGGTTATCGTAGAGGGCAGTAACATGGCATTGACTGACGAAGCACTGGAAGCGATTAAAAACAAAGACATCTATTTTGCTCCAGGCAAGGCGGCTAACGCCGGCGGCGTTGCCATATCCACACTTGAGATGTCGCAAAACGCCACGTTTTCACCACTGGATTACGATGCAATAGACGAACAATTGCAAGACATCATGCAAAACATTTATCAGCAATGTGCCGACCACGCTATTGAGAGAACCGGAAAACCAGATCTGCACAGCGGAGCCAGTATCGCCGCATTCAAAACCTTAGGCGAAGCCATGATTGCGCAAGGTGTTTGAGTCAGGTTCGTGAAAAAATAACAACCCCATCCCGGCTACAATGCCAGCATTCACTGCGACTACACAAATCAGTATAGCTGGCTATTTAGTTAAGATTGACTGGCTGGGTTGTAACAAAATACCGCCAGTCGATTTCCTTCAGAATCACAGAAACTAAAGCCCCTTGGAGCCCACTTATTGGCCGGTTCAGGAATTGCCGGAAGATTAGGGATGATAGTTGTCAGATGTTGATGAAACCTGTCCAGCTCATCCGTTTCAAAATCAACTACGCTGTGCTCAATGTTGGTATGAGTTGATTTAAATGACAATCTGACAGGGGCCATCGTTTTAACCAGTAGTAATTTAACCGGGTCTTCCTTGTTACCAGATTGCAACAATACATGGTGTTCATCTGACCAGGCAGCCTTAAACTCAAAGGCTTTTTCATACCATGCTTTCGCTCGGAGAATATCTTCAACCGGGATTTCAATCGTTCTAATCAGTGTTTTCATTTTTAGGTTCCCTGTATGACTTACAGCATTATTCCAATCATTCTGATTGACCAAACATCCATGCCAAAGCTCCGGGCAAGCGTCTAGACCAATCCAATTCACAATGCCTGCCCAGCTTATCTTGCACCATTTGCAACTGGGACGATTCAAAACCCGCTGATAAAAATGCGTCGTGTAAAGATTCCAGTAACATAAATGAGCCATACTCCACCTCACCTACATCGAAGTAGAGTTTCATATCAGCTTTTGCGACAGCCTTTTTAGCGGCTTTAATTAAATTACTTTGTACTGGCATCAAAAACATTTGCCCATCAGTGGTGGCAAAGGAAAAGGAAGGTGAAAATGCGGCAACTTTGCCAAAGGTCTGGCTGTGTTCTATGGCCCCATATAATGCCATTAATCCGCCTAGTGAACTCCCTACCAGCGCGGTGTGCTCTGAGGCAGTTAATGTTCTGTAGTTTTTGTCTATGTAGGGCTTTAAGGAGTTTTTAATAAAACTAAAGGTGTATTCACCTTCGCCTTCAACCTTTTCCCCCATATAATTTACCGCATCCCAAGGGTTGTACTCCTTCCATCGTTCAGGGCCATTTGCAATCCCCACCACAATGATGCCCATTTTGGCGGCAGTAACGGTTTCATCCACCTGCCACTCATAGCTATAGGAAGAACTTTCTGAGAACAAATTCTGCCCATCCAGCATGTAAACCACTGGATAGCGCTTGTTGGGAGAGTCTTGGTAAGATTCCGGTAAATAAACGAATATATCACCGTTGCGGTTTAGCTGTGGCATCGGAAAATTGGACAGTGTGATCAAGTTCCCCACAATAGTGTCCGGAGCCGAAATTGCGTTGCTTTTTGCCCAACCATAAAACTTTGGTTTGAACGTGCTTTCCTGATGGGGTGCCAGGATAAAGCCACAGGTATTGGGTTTTCCATATTCGGTGGCCAATGGGTTTTGAAAATCGCCGTTTTTGTAGTAATTGAAAAAAATAGCTTCCTGACTTTTAGGCACTGAGTAATGAAACTGCTTTTCCGCTTCTTGCCATTGCATTTGTGACGCTTCGTTCAACTGCCAATCATTAAACGTCCCGGCCGCATTGATTTGGTAGTTTGGTAACTTTTGATCTGATGGTTTGAAAATCAGACTCAAAGTTTCTCGTTGCTCTTCGCTGCTCAACTGTAGCGGTAAAGCACACAAAAGAAACGCCTTTAACATCCGTCGCCAGTTTGATTTCACAAGATTTCCTCTCAAAGCTATTTTAAATCAACACCTTGGCAGTCTAGCCTTGAGGGAAAAATTAATCTTATGAATTCGTTTGCATCATAAAATTGGTTCTATTTCAGGATGACTTCTTATAGTAGTCACTGACATAACCGTCTGAAACCTCAATATGGCAGCAGGCTAATAGTTGCTTCTTTAGCATTGCTCTACCTCGTGCCGCTCGACTTTTAATAGCGGATAGTGACACCTGTTGCGTTTTTGCAACATCCACTAAACTCCTGCGTTCAATTTCAGTTGCTCTCAGCGTTTCGCGATAAATTTCTGGAAGGTTATCGATAAAACTTTCTATACAGGTAGCAAATTCTTTATGCAGGGACAACTGCTCAGAATCATCGATTTCAGAGAAGTTTTCATTTACCTCCTCGTAAACAATGCCATTGGAACGATAGAAATCAATCACCGTTGTACGCGCAGAAGTAAACAACCAGCCAGTCAAATTATCAATTACCCGCCCGGACTGCTGAGCCGATAACGCTTTAACAAATACATCTTGAAGTAAATCATCCGTTAGTGATTCGTCAGGTAGGCGACGCTTTATAAAAGCGCGAAGACGTTCCTGTAAATCAGAGAAAGCCAGCGCGATATCGCCTGGCTTCTCATCATCAATTCTGATTTCAGTTTGTTTAAGGCTATACGTCATAATTTGTAAACCAGCCGCCTCAGCCACAACAGGGTTCAGGTTGTTTAAAGGTATCTGTGCCATAAGATAGCGCATCAGACATTGTATGGAAGTGCTCCCAGGCAATGCCTTGTGGATCGATAGTCCAGTGCTTGTCGCTTTTAGCGTAACAGCAGGCAGCCGCTTTTTGTTCCAGGGTCTGTCCACCAGACGCAGAATTGGCTAATACACCTAATGCTTTTAACTCTTCATCGGAACTCGCCTGAATGCCAAAGTGATCTAAGCCGGGTTTATTGCCTCTTGCAGAAATTGCAAAATTAATTGCCGGATCGTCCAGCATCCACTTGGCGTAATCCACAGTTTGTTTGGCCGGCTCTTGCCCGAACAAGCGATTGTAAAACTCAACAGAACCAGTCAATTCATTCACCGCAACATGCACATGAAAACGTTTCATCTTTATAACTCCTATTCAATAAGTACTTATAAAGACGGGAGATGCGAGAAATGGTCGCAAAGTTTTTACAGCAATTGGTAAAAATCAATACTTTTCCCCAGAGGTACACTACCAAATTAAGACAAGATCACGAATGCTTTTTGAGCGGCGTTTGTACAGAGTATAATCGAAGCCAAAACCCGAGTAATTTGGTTTTGGCTTAAATCATTGATATTAAGACACTCAACCTGCCCTCAGGCTCTAATTTTGAGTTTGCTGGTAACTAGACTTTTTTTCGAAGCCGCAATCTAATGCAACCACTATCCTTTGATTGAAATTATTGTCGGAGCGCCGACTGCGCCTTAAGGTGACCGGGCTGCGCCCCCCTTAAGAATCCCCCGCAGCCCCTGACGCGCAAAAGCATAAACTTCGCCATCAGCACAACGACGACCATCAATGACAGCACATCCCTGTGCTGGGCATTGAGCATTGTTGTTTTAACTGATGCCGCAGTTTATTGCGCGTAAAGGGAATTAGGTTTAGTACTCCGAATAAATACTGGTGCAATCGAACCTACCAACGTATCAGTTTGGGTTTATTTCTAAATGATAAATTTTAGTTTCTGGGCGCTATGGTCAATAAACAAGTATTCATACTCTATTCTTAAGTAACAGATCACTGAAAATGGGGTGCCCAGCTCTATTTGTCGTCCTGATATTTTTCCAATTTGTTGTATAGAGTTTTAACACTGACGCCTAATTGATCTGCGGTTTCGGTCTTATTACCATCATTTTCTTCCAGTGTTTTCAGGATCGCTTGTTTTTCCAATTCTTCCAGCGGCACACCGGTGGGTACAGAATCCGTTTCAGCAGGCTCAGTCGTTTGCATTTGCTGCAGTACAATATGCTCAGGTTCAATGATGTCATTGGCCAAAATAAATGCCCTTTCAATCGTGTGCTTGAGCTCCCTGACATTGCCAGGCCATTGATGTCGTTGAATTTTATCCAAAGCATCTACTGAGATTTGCTTATCGGTGTTTTCGTGGCTATTTCGATAAGCTAAAAAGTGCCGGGCAAGGCCCACAATATCAGAGTCACGATTTTTAAGTGGCGGCACCTGCACCGGAAATTGCGCCAGCCGGTAATACAAATCTTCACGAAAGACTTCATCATCAATGGCTTTGACGGGATCGCGATTCGTAGCGGCAATCACCCGCACATCCGCATGTTTTAGCGAAGTGGAACCTACGGGGCGGTATTCACCAGATTCTAACACCCTTAGCAGTTTTACCTGGTGCTCCAGTGGCATTTCGGTGACTTCATCTAAAAACAGTGTGCCCTTCTCGGCTTGCTCAAAAACGCCTTTGTGATCTTTAACGGCACCGGTAAAAGCCCCTTTGACATGACCAAACAACTCGCTATCCACGAGCTCGGGACTAATAGCACCGCAATTCACCGCCACAAAGGGTCCGTCACTGCAATCACTAAACAAGTGAACGGTGTTTGCCACCAGCTCCTTGCCTGAACCGCTTTCTCCCACAATGAAAACATTAATATCGGTTTTAGCCACCTTGCGTAAAGTCCGATATAGTTTGCGCATTACTTTCGAAGAGCCTGCTAGTAGGCCAAACTGATCAATATCACTGGTGCGGGTTTGAGAAATATTGCTGACCTGTTCTTCAAAGTCCTCGGCAATATCCGCCAGACATTCTGTCACGGCATCCAGCTCTATCGGCTCTCGAAAATGATACCCTGCCCCCAATGCCATAAGCTCATCAATGACAGGATTGGGTAAGCCATGGCTTAGGAATATGAACTCCGTGTTTTCAAATAAACGTTCTTTAAGACAAATCTTTAATTCACTGTCCTTTACATGCTGTGATTCGATATCCAATATCACTAGCTGATATTCGTCCAGTTTTAGTTGTTCAATCCAGTCCGAGTGAGACTCTACCTTCACCTGAATGAAGGATTTAAACTCTGGCGACTGAACTAATTGCTCAGCGAACGCAGAATCGCCCACGTTATACATCAATCTGGGTCTTACAAACGCGTCTGATTTCATCTTTTCACCGATTCCTGTCCAAGTTAGCTGCCCAATCTAGCTCGTTTCAACTTTGGGCATAACCTTTGCTTTCTAATCCTATGGAGTGCCGGGTACATTGCTAATTTCTTCACCCTTTGTCGCATAATACGCTGTTTTCAGCAAAAAAGCTGACCATAAACTCATTAATAGTGCCAACTCTGTAAAATTTACACAGTTACCCGTAAATTTTTCCTGTGAACCAGTTCAAATTTTTTAAAATTTGTAAAAATTCGGGAAAATCAGCCCGTCAAAACTGGCGCGAACTTTGAAAGTCTTATTGCAAGCACTCTGACTAAATTGAGAAATAACGAGAGGAACAGAGTCGATGACTGAAAATTTAGAGAATAATACCGAATTTATATTCGTTAAGCGGTTACAAGAATCCTGTGTCCCCATCCGCAGCTTCTATTTGAAAGCGGCAAACCGGGCTTCAGCTCATGCTCTAAAGCAGCAAATGCAATCTCTGGCCAAAGTACTATCGCGAGCTTGCGATTCCATTGCGCCTTTTGAGAAAAACCGTTTGGCAATAAATAGTCAACAATTTCAACAGTTAAACAGCATAGAGCATTGGTACCAGACGAGTGCCAGACGCTTACAAAACATGCCCACGACCCACTGGGTCATGGAGTCCAACAAGTACCATCGACAATTCATCGCATTACTCAGGGCGCTGATAGCACCTCAACAGGACAAATTATTGCGTTATGTTTTATCTGACATGACAGCCCAGTTGCAACTGGTACATGACCAGCTAATCGAAAAACTCAATCGACAGCAGCACCTGATGCTGGATGAATGCTAATACTTCCAATTCGAATGATTCTGTCACCAATCTTTTGATATTTAACAAAACTGAAACATTAAATAGTGTTATAGCATTTTTATTCATTAGTCTGATTAGCAATACAAATGCGAAAACCACCCTACAAATCAGTAATAACTTATACAAAACATAAAAACAGCCCTCAATAGAACTCCAGGCATATATTTTGTATACTAACTATTAGAATTATATCTTTTAAATTTACAGACAACCGGAGAGAAAGGTCATGGACCCCTATCTTTTATTCGCGCTGGCTTGTTATGCCGCTGTCATGTTAGGCATCGGCATATATGGCTTTAAAAATTCAACCGATGACGTCAAGGGTTATATTTTGGGTGGCCGAAATGTTGGCCCCAAAGTGACAGCCCTGTCTGCGGGTGCGTCAGACATGAGTGGTTGGATGCTAATGGGTCTGCCCGGTGCGATGTTCCTGTTGGGCTTTGAAACCATCTGGATAGCCATTGGTTTATTATCTGGTGCACTACTCAATTACATGTTGGTGGCACCTCGCCTGCGCGTATATACAGAAGTCGCTGATGATGCGGTTACCCTACCCGACTTTTTCGCTAAACGCTTTGGTGAGAAAAAAGGCGCGCTGCGCCTAACGACAGCTCTGATAGCCATCATCTTCTTTACCTTGTACACCTCTGCAGGATTGGTTGCGGGCGGTAAGTTATTCGAAAGCGTATTCGGTCTGCCTCATTATGCCGGTGTTATTACCACTATAAGCATTGTGGTGCTTTATACCTTACTGGGTGGTTTTCTCGCTGTCAGCATGACTGACTTTGTACAGGGCAGCATTATGTTTGTAGCTCTGATAGCAGTGCCTATAGTCGCCGCCATGCAGTTTAACGATTGGGGCACCATGGCTGACACCACGACGCAGTGGATTGCGGCAGAAAATGGCTTAATTGAAGATGTGGGTAAACTCGCATTGCTATCCAGTCTCGCCTGGGGATTGGGTTATTTTGGTCAGCCTCATATTCTCGTGCGTTTTATGGCGATCCGCAATGTTGTGGATTTAGGCCAGGCAACAAGATTCGGTATCACCTGGATGTTTGTTTCTTTAGTGGGCGCAGTCGCCACCGGCTTTGTGGGTATTGCTTACGTCCAAAAATTTGGCCTGCAATTAGCGGACCCCGAGACTATCTTCATCCTCTTTTCTGAAGTGCTGTTTCACCCGCTAATCAGTGGTTTTTTATTGTCCGCTATATTGGCGGCCATTATGAGTACGATTTCATCGCAGTTGCTGGTGTCTTCAAGCTCGGTAACTGAGGATGTTTACAAAATATTTTTGAATCAATCGCCTGATGAAAAGCAGGGTGTTTTATTCAGCCGTATGGCGGTATTTGCCGTGGCAGTAGTAGCCACTTTACTGGCCCTTAACCCTGACAACAGTGTCTTGGGCTTAGTGGGTAATGCCTGGGCTGGTTTCGGTGCAGCATTTGGCCCACTGGTAATACTGTCACTTTACTGGCCGAAAATGACCCGAGCGGGTGCTCTGGCCGGCATTATAACCGGTGCCACAACGGTACTAATGTGGATTTCCATTCCAGAAAGCTGGATTGGTATCAACCTGTCGGGTTGGTTATACGAAATAGTACCGGGTTTCATCGCATCTACTATAGCCATTATTGCGGTTAGTAAGATGACTACGGCACCCAAAACAGAACTAATTAATGATTTTCACACAACGATTTCGCTGCTAGAAGCGCGAAATCACTAAGGAGTAAAAATGAGAATTTCCAACAAAAACAGAATTGTAATTAAAGTCGGTAGCTCCCTCATTGCTCCTGAAGGCAATGGCTGTAGTTCGCGTTACTTGTTATCTATAGCCAACTTCATTGTACGCTGTCACCTAATGGATACGAAAGTTGTACTGGTGTCTTCAGGCTCTGTTGCGGCAGGCCGTTCCCTGTTTTCCGACACGCCAGACAAATGCGGTAGTGTAACCCTGAAAAAGGCCATGGCCGCTGCCGGGCAAACTGAAATGATGGACGCCTGGAACAAGCTATTTGATTTCCCCACGGCTCAGTTGTTGCTGACCCAATATGACTTTCAGCAACACGAACGTTTTCTGAGTATCCGGGAAACCATCGAAAACCTGCTGAACAACGACATATTACCTATCGTCAATGAAAATGACGCGGTAACCACTGACGTTTCTAAGGTGGGTGACAACGATAACTTATCAGCCATGGTGGCTTCAGCCGTTGCAGCTGATGCCCTGATTATTTGTTCTGATGTAACTGGTTTGTACGATGCCGATCCGCGTAATAATCCGGAAGCCACGCTGATTAAAGACGTGAATAACATCAGTCCAGAGCTGATGGCAATGGCCGGTGGTGCAGGTTCAGGCGTGGGTACTGGTGGTATGCGCACCAAACTGGAAGCAGCGCGCAAAGCGACACAGCGCGGTATCCCAACAGTAATCATGAATGGTTACGATGAGAATGGCTTTAACGAATTATTGCAAGGTAGTAACCCAGGCACCCTGTTCCACCCAGCAACATCGCCATTGGATAAGAAGCAGCACTGGCTCACCTACGGCGCCAAAGCACGTGGAGAACTGGTGATATCCGAAAATGCGGCAGCGGAAGCCGATGGTGGCAAGTTCCACCTGGATTACAAAGACATTGTGGATGTTAACGGTGAGTTTACCGCTGGTGACACCATCATAGTGAAAAATGAACAAGGCGAACATATCGCCAAAGCAAAAGCCGAACGCGGTAGTTGCTTATTGCAGTTTCTGGTGAATAACGAAAATAACCAGGAATTGAAAGGTGCTAAATATAACGAGTTCAGACAGGTTCTGAACAAAAAGGAAATGACTTTACTGGAGGAGTAATATGAATATCAGAAAAGAATTGCAAGAAACCGCCAAAGCGGCGAGACATTTAGTGGCATTGACCACCGAAGAGAAAAACAAAGTTCTATTGATGATGGCGTTTGCTATTGAGCAGAACGAAGAAAAAATTCTGGAAGAAAACAAGCGCGATCTGGCGTCCGCGAAAGAGCAAGGCTTATCTGATGCCATGATGGACCGCCTGGCTTTGGACAAAGAACGCCTGGCTGGCATTGTAAAAAGTATCGAAGATGTGGCTAAACTGGATGATCCGGTGGGCCAGCTAAGACCCATGAACAATCATGAGAATGGTCTAAAAATTAACAAAGTGCGGGTTCCACTGGGTGTTATCGGTATGATTTACGAAGCGCGCCCAAACGTAGCGGCAGAAGCCTCTGCACTGTGTTTTAAGTCAGGTAATGCCATCGTATTGCGCTGTGGTAAAGAGGCAATTAAAACCAGTTTTGCGATTGTGTCTGCGATGCAAAGTATGCTGGTTTCCAATGGTTTACCGGCAGATGCCATCAAGCTTATTACCGACCCCGACCGCAAGTTAATGTTGGATCTGATCCAGCAAGACGATTTGTTAGACGTTATCATCCCACGTGGCGGTGAAGGTCTGATCCGTTTTGTCACGGAAAACAGCCGTGTTCCGGTTATTCAGCATTACAAAGGGGTGTGTCACCTGTTTGTAGATGAATCTGCGGAAATAGAAAAAGCAGTTTCCCTGTTTTTAAACGGTAAAACCCAGCGTCCTGGTGTGTGTAACGCACTAGAAGGTTTGCTGATCCACAAGGATATTGCGCAAGAAGTTCTGCCGCAGATACAGCTACACTGCGGAGTCAATGACATCAAAGTGCATGCCTGTGAGCGCAGTTTCCCCTACTTTGAACACCTTGATGGCGTAGAAAAAATCGCTGCAGATGACTTTGGTGAGGAATATCTGGCAAAAGAAATCGCTATCCGTATTGTAGATGACATCCATGATGCCATCGACCATATTGATAAGTTCGGTAGTAAGCATACCGAGGTGATCTGCACTGAAAATCAGAAAAACGCCGATCTGTTCCAGAAAATTGTGGACGCATCTGTGGTAATGGTTAATGCCAGTTCGCGCTTCTCAGACGGCGGTCAATTAGGACTGGGGGCAGAGATAGGTATCGCCACCACTAAACTACATGCTTACGGTCCAATGGGACTTGAGGCCCTGACCACCGAAAAATACCTGGTTAACGGCAACGGCCAAATCAGAGCCTAGAGCAAATTTAATCTGCTCCGGAATGCATATTTACATTAATGCATTCCGCTTCTCAAAATAGTACCTGCAGCTTGAACGCTGCGGGCCGTTACTGCAAATGATAGCCCCTTAATCGACTACGGACCTATATGACCCTTGACGAACTTCAGCAGCTTATAAGTTCCGATTTCCTTTTTAAAAGCATTACCTCTCTGATTCTGATCATCACAATGGTGATCGTCAGAAAGCTAGCCCTGAATAAACTTCACAAAAAAGGCCAGAAAAAAGGTAAAGACTATCGGCACTCAATTAACATAGTTAAACAGTTGAGTCATGGCGTCATGTTCGCGTCGCTGATTCTTGTGTGGTCCAGTGAGGTGCAAAACCTGGCGATTTCGGTTGCGGCTTTTATGGTGGCCATCGTACTGGCTATCAGAGAGTTCCTGCAGTGTTTACTGGGCTTTTTGTACTACATATTTACTCGCCCGTTTCGCATTGGAGACTGGATCCAAATCCAGGACGCCAGTACCGGTGAAGTTTATTCCATTGACTGGATTAAAGTGACCTTGCTGGAAGTGGACCCTGACGCTCTGGTTTACACAGGTAAAACGGTTTATGTACCGAACAATCAACTGATATCCAGAACACTGCGCAACTTAAACTTTATGCGCCGCTATAACATGCATAGTTTCACCCTCACTTTTGAGCCAAGACAGCATGTGCTAAATCAGTTGGCGGAAATAAAACGCTTCGCCAGAGAACTGTGTTTGCCCTTCAGAGATGTTGCTTTGCGCTACAAGGATCTGATCGAACGGCATCTGGAAAATGAGTTTATTGAGATAGACCCTGCAGTAAATATTGAAACCAATGAATTTGGCTACATAGAGCTGACAATATCCCTGTTTTGCCCCACGGACAGAGCGCCGGGTTTGCAACAGCAAATTACCGAACACGTGCTCTACTATACTCTGCCACAGGAAAATGAGGCCCATCAGTGGGATGCAAACCGACGAGATATCAGGCCGGAAATGCTGCGCTAAAAAAATTTAAAAAAAGCTATTGAATTAGTTGTGAGCAACACTATCTAAGTATGGAGACAGGCATTTTGGCGCAATCATGCGCTTAAGTCACAAGCAAGAGCGTGTTGACCTTTGCTGTACGAAATTTGTTCTAAATATAAGCGTTTTAATCGCGGAACAGTCCTACAGGCCTAGTGGTTCTAAGTCAAAGGACTGTGACAAAGAGTAAAGCGCTTATATGACGAACCCTTCGGGCAGCGCCTGTGTGCAATTAATACTGCGTTGAATACTTTTGATTTAGAACCACTAGACCTTCGAGTATTCGCCTTGTCTAAATTGCACACAGACTGCTGCAAAATTGTACCGCAAAGGTCAACACGCTCTAAATTAACGAGGAAATTCAATGGATATTATGGCATTAACGAATGATTCCAAACAACTAAGTCAGGTTAGTAGTTACCAGGCATTTGTTAATTATGCTCGCTCTATTCCTATGTTAAACGAAGAGCAGGAAACCGAGCTGTTAAAGCGCTTTAAATTGGAAGACGATTTAGACGCCGCGAAACAGCTGATTATATCCCACCTGAGATTTGTGGTGCATATCGCTAACAGTTACCGTGGCTATGGTTTGCCGATGGAAGATATTGTCCAGGAAGGCAATGTTGGCTTGATGAAATCGGTTAAACGCTTTGATATGTCTTATGGCGTGCGTCTAGCTTCGTTTGCCGTGTACTGGATTAAATCTGAAATTCATGACTATGTACTGAAAAACTGGCGCATGGTGAAAGTTGCCACAACAAAGGCAACCAAAAAACTATTCTTTGGCTTGCGCAAATTCAAATCTAAATTAGCCTGGCTAACTGAAGATGAAGTGAGCAATGTCGCTAAAGAATTGGGAGTAAACGAATCTGAGGTGCGGATGGTAGAGACCAACCTGCAACTCAGCGATGTTTATTTCGAAAATACTACTGGCGAACAAAACCAGGAGGAATACGATCCGTCCACGGTAACCAGTGCGTTATTAGCTGACAGCAGTCAGGCACCGGAAAAAGTGCACGTTGATAATCTGCAACAAAAACAGCAAACCACCCAGTTGTCTCTGGCATTAAAACAGCTGGATGAGCGCAGCCGGGATATCATTGAATCTCGTTGGTTACATCACGAAGATGCACAGTTAAAACTGGAAGATTTGGCACAAAGGTACAATATCAGTGCTGAGCGGGTTCGACAGATTGAGTCCACCGCTATGGCCAAAATCAAGCGATTTATGGCCTCAGCCAGCCTCGCAGCCTAATCCCAGGCAGATTTCCCAAAAGCCGCCGCTTTTTCATCGGCGGCTTTTTTGTATGTAATCGAACTGGTATTTAATCATTTCTTCGCCTTAATTTTCATTTAAGATTAGCCAATCACAATTGCATATCAAAAAGCGCGAGCGAACAAAAATATATGAGAATTCTGGTGGTAGAAGACGACAGCATCATAGGTGATGGACTGGTGGCAGGCCTGCAACTGGATGAATATGCTGTTGACTGGTCAGAAACCAAAGCTGCCGCTGAATCCGCGTTAAGTACCACCTCCTACGATTTAATCATTCTGGATCTGGGTTTACCCGACGGCTCAGGCCTGGACATATTGCGCGGCCTGAGAGCCAAGAAAAACCCCATTCCCGTGCTTATCCTGACTGCTTACGATGAACTCTCCGATAAAATTAAAGGCTTAGATACCGGCGCAGATGACTACCTGGTGAAACCCTTTGACCTCGATGAATTGCGCGCCAGGGTGCGGGCATTACAACGACGCGCTATGGGACGAAGCACACCGATTATTGAAGTAGCGGATATCACCATGGACCCGTCACGTTTAAAAGTGACCAAAGACGGCGAGAATATCAAATTAGGCCCGAAGGAATTCGCTATTCTGCGGGTGCTGATGGAAAATCACGGACGCATTCTCTCTAAATCTCAAATTGAAGATAAACTCTATGGCTGGAACATGGAAATTGAAAGCAACACCATAGAAGTGCACATGCATGGTTTACGAAAAAAGCTGGGTAAATCCTTGATCACTACAATTCGCAATGTAGGCTATGTTATCGAATGAAACTGAGCAAGCACACCTACTTTTGGCCACTGATTTGTGGGTTGATAATTGTTAGTAGCTTATTTATAAGCCTGATATTCGTCGAATCCATGGTCGAGAACGCTTTGCCAGTAGTACTCATCTCATCACTGCTTATTTTGCTGGTCTCGCTGCACTTAATTAATCGGTATGTTCAATATCAGCGATTGTTGCGGGACATTGCCACACTAACAACCCAATTTAGTGGTATAAATCAAGGCCACAACAATACCCTAAATATTAAATCCGGTGACAGCTCGCTAACAGAACTCGTATCACAGCTACAGGCACACCTAGCTTTGGAAACAGAACGTCTGGTACAGGAGCAAAACTTTAGTGCCGATGCTTCCCATGAATTGCGCACCCCATTGGCGGGAATGCGCCTGCAAGCTCAGGTGGCTCAACGCACTTCTGATGCTCAACAACGAGATAAGGCGCTCAATAATATTATGCTTGCAATTGATCGCAGTACCCGCCTTATAGAGCAGCTTTTAGTGTTTTCACGTTTAACCAGGCGACGCAATATCGCAGAAAACTCCTCAGAAGATCTCCTGGCGCTTTTTCACAAGCAACTGCTTAAGCATGCGCAATGGGTTAAAAGTAAATCTCTGACAGTGGTAACCAATCTGGAATCAGTGCATTTACCCAAGCTCACTATGCATCGTGATCAATTTACCGCGATGCTGGATAATCTCATTATCAACAGTCTAAGCCATTGCCCTGAAGCGGGTCAGGTGCGCTTTATGGTTGAGACTCAAAATCAAAAATTGCTGCTAACATTTGAAGATAGCGGCAATGGCATTGATAGCAAAGAACTAGCAAAAGTCTTGATCCCCTTCCAGAAATCCAGTGAAAGAAAACAAAAAAGTACTGGGCTGGGATTGGCCATAGCTGATCGGGTGGCAACACTACACGGTGGGCAATTATCACTAGGTGACTCGCCATTAGGGGGACTCAAGGTCACTGTTGAGTTGCAACTGACACATGAATAGATTTCGCGTAATGTCCCGACGTTCATCAAACATTATGATTTAACTTAGTCATGACAAAAGTCAATCGCTGGATACAGCACTTTTCCTTTGCCCGAGACAGTAAAACCCTG
The DNA here is from genome assembly GCF_056158425.1 of Planctobacterium sp. AWH2_060. Lineage (NCBI taxonomy): Bacteria > Pseudomonadati > Pseudomonadota > Gammaproteobacteria > Alteromonadales > Alteromonadaceae > Planctobacterium > Planctobacterium sp. AWH2_060. The sequence continues at coordinate 1,309,052 of NZ_JBSWTG010000001.1, forward strand.
TTGGAGCTGGGCAATAATGCATTAACAGAACTTAGCAATGCCACTTATGTGGTCATTCATATTTGTGGATCCGAGTTGAATTCGACATCGCAACTGCCACGGGTGCAAAACAACAAGCTCATTGATGTTGCTATGCACAGGGATGAGCTGCTGCCGCTCCCCGGATACGCAGAACAAGCTTCCCTTCCCTACGTTGCGATCAGCAGTTCATGTTCAAACTCTCTGACAGCTATGTTTTATCTGTTTTATGAAAAGGCGCCGTCATCCAGCAACAGCCTGACACAACAACAAAGCGATGCCATTGCCATTATCAGTGAGACATTTTTATTGGCCTGGCAAAGCATTACCATTCAGGAGCAGCTGAGTCGGCAACTGGCGGAAAAATCAGCGGAATTACTGGAAATACAACAACAATCCGAACAGGCACTAAGAATTAAAAATCGCTTTCTGTCTGCCACCAGTCATGACCTGAGACAGCCTTTGCAGCAAATCCACAATTTAACAGCAATGCTTAAAAAGCAGATTAGTCAACCGGAAAGCCTGAAGCTACTGTCTCGTTTGACTCATGTTATTGAGGATATGGATGACGTTATGAAAACCTTGTTAAACCTGGACCGGTTAACACAAGGCATAATCCAACCTGAGATGACAAACTTTTTGATTACTGACCTGTTTGACGTCCTTAAAAGCGACTTTCAACAAATAGCCAGTGATAACCACTTAAGCTTAGAATTTGATGTGCAGAAAACGCAGGTTTATTCTGATAAAAAGTTGTTATTGCAAATATTAAGAAACCTGCTGTCCAATGCCATCAAGTATACCCAGCAAGGGACCATAGGTATTCGTTTGCAGCGCCTGGATAAACACCTGCAGTTAAGTGTTTTTGATACCGGTCCGGGGATTTTAGCCGAACAGCAAAAAATGATATTCGATCCCTTTTATCAGCTGGATTCCGACAGCGACACCAATGGCTTTGGATTGGGTCTCTCCATTGTAAAAGCGTTATGTGAAACCCTGAGAATTCCAGTGAGCATCCATTCAGAGCCAGGCCGGGGAACCGAATTCAGATTGACTTTAGTAAGGAGTCAATCCGATTTTGAGCCAACCGGTCAAACCACAGAACGGCTCATTCAGACTCAGCCAACCGCAACATACAAGATTCTCTACCTGGAAGATGATCCTGTTTTACTGGAAAGCATGGAGCTACTGTTGCAAATGGCCGACTTTAATACACTTTCAGCCTCGAATTTAGAACAGGCTTTAATGCGCATGAAAGCGCAGGATTTTCAGCCAGATCTCATTTTAACCGACAAAAAATTATCGCAAAACCAGGACGGCATTCAGGCAGTAAAACAAATCCGTCGACACTTTGATGCAAACATCCCGGCTATTCTGCTCACCGGATACACAGAGAGTCGCATAACCAATGAGGCACTGCAGGATGTGCAACGGGGCTTAACTAAACCCATCGATATCGATTTGCTGACCTGTGAAATTAAACAATTGCTTTCGTAAATTTAATCTTCCTTAAGTTTCATTTAATATTGACACCTTAAGGTTTGCAGCAAATAAACCTCAACATATTAACCATGCAAACCTTTAGTGTTATTGAAAACAGTCAGGCAGAAAAATCTGCCATTGCGAATCAGCCAATTAAGTTGGCAAAAGCTGACTTTTATTCACTATTACAGGAACTTCGCCCCGCGATTTTACGTTACTGTCACCGCTACCTTCGCAATATCGATGATGCTGAAGAAGCCTGTCAGGAAACCCTGTTAAAAGCGATTCAGGGATTCACGAAATTCGAAGGCAGAGCCAGTGTAAAAAGCTGGTTGTATAGCATTGCCTCTAATGTTTGTGCTACCCACTATCAACAACGTGGGCGCATGGACTATCAGGAGGATTTAGAAGCGTCACAAGAAGAAGCGCAAGTCACGCCGTTATTCAGTGAATCCGAAGACTGCTTATTCAACCAGTTGATTAACAAGCTTTCCGTGCAGGAGCGCAACGTGCTTAGCTTTCGCTTTATTGAAGATTTGCAGTTGCCGGAAATCGCAAACTGCCTGGACCTGAATATTAGTACTGTTAAGATGTGTTATTATAGAGCTTTGGACAAGTTCCAGCTGGCCCAGGCGAGCTAAAACAGCTTCATTATGGACATCACAAACTATGATGAAATATTTCGAAAATCTGGCACGCGCTTTTTTGGGTATGCCCTATGGCGATTTAAGTGAATCAGAACAGCACGTTATTAAAAGTATTGCCAATAACGAACCCATAGTTACCAATTTAAACCAGACTTTTAATGATCAACTGACCTTTGGCCAACGAACCGCGGATAAAGTCGCTGAGTTTGGTGGCTCTTGGCCTTTCATCATAATATTCTTGATTATAATGATTGTCTGGATAGGCTATAACTCTCTCGCATTAGCGGGGCAAATTATCTTTGATCCCTATCCATTTATTTTGCTCAATCTGGTACTGTCAACGCTGGCGGCATTGCAGGCACCTATTATTATGATGTCGCAAAACCGTCAGGCAGATAAAGACCGAATGGCTGCCGCATTAAATTATCAGGTAAGCCTGAAAACAGATCTGGAAATTATGATTTCTAGATGAACTAACCGTGAAACTGGACAACCTGCAGAGCACATCAAAAAATGGATAATTTATTAAACCGCTTTTTAGACTGGAGCACCCTTTATTTTTCCAATTTAATTTGGTCATTGGTGGTGTTAGTTACCTATCTGGTTGTAACTCGTTTGGCGCTACCACGAATTAAATTTTTTGTAGATAAAAGTAAATTTAAAGCAGAGGCCACCAAAAAAGCCTTCCATACGGTTAAATTGTTAGTGGGTATAGTTACTGTAGCGGCGCTATTAGTGGTTTGGGGCGTTGACTTCGGTGGCTTGCTGATACTCTCCACCTCGATTTTAACCTTAACTGGTGTGGCTATGTTCGCCAGTTGGTCTTTGCTCAGCAATATCACAGCCTACTTTGTTTTGCTGTTTCACAATGCCTTCAGGCGCGGCAACTTTGTCAGGATTATGGATGCGGACAATTACATAGAGGGCTACATTGCAGATGTAAATCTGTTCAATACCAAAATCGTCACCGATGATCGTGAGGTCATTATCTATCCCAATAACCTTATTTTGACCCGTCCTTGCATTATCAATCCCCGCAGTCGCTGGAAAGTAATAGGCAAGGTAACGGATAAGAATGAAAAAACCACCCCCGAACCCTGCCCTGAAGAACCGGTTCAAAAAGAAGAGCGCACAGCCTAAGCCCTATTGCAGGGCTTCAATACGTTTTTTCAGTGGTGGATGGCTGGCCAACAAAGAGTGTAGTTTTCCAGCACTGATGGCAAAAGCTACCATTTCGTCCGGCATACTGGTTTGATGTTGGTATTGACGTAATCTTTGCAGCGCAGCAATCATCTTGCGCTTACCTACCAGTTGCGCTGCTCCCGCGTCTGCCCGATATTCACGATAACGAGAAAACCACATCACCAGCATTGAGGCTAAAAAGCCAATGATCAGCTCCGCAATAATCGACACTATCCAGAAAGCCGGACCGTGACCACGCTCGACCTTGAATACTAATCTGTCTACCGTGTGGCCAATAACTCTGGAGATAAAAATGACAAAGGTATTCACCACACCTTGTAACAGCGTCATGGTTACCATATCACCATTTGCTATGTGGCTCACTTCATGAGCCAACACAGCATCCACTTCATCACTGTCCAGATGCTGCAACAAACCTGTGCTTACTGCCACCAAAGCATTATTGCGATTCCAGCCCGTGGCAAACGCATTAGGTGAGGCACTATCAAAAATGCCCACATCCGGCGTTTTTATACCGCATTGCTCAGCATGTTCGGTTACTCTCATCAATAACCAACGCTCGGTTTGATTTGAAGGCTCAGAAAAGATATCTACCCGCATAGTTTTGATGGCCATCCACTTGGAAAGCAACAAGGATATGGTTGCACCGCCAAAGCCGATAACTCCGGCATAAACCAGCAATGCCTGAAGGTTCAAATCAATACCGTTTTGAGCCAGCAGTCCTTCAAAGCCCAATAATTGGAAAGTGACACTGATCACCGCTATAACGGCCATGTTCACAGCCAAAAACAAAATGATTCTCAGCATATTAGTATCCTCTACATATAATCTACTTGGGTATTCGCCTTTACGCCTTCTGGATCAGAGTTGGAAGGTGCGTGTTCTGATGCATGGGTACCTTTTAATAATCTCCCCAAAATATCTGCACCTGTGATGATTCTTGGCTTTTCAGTCCAAACCAGCACAACATCGATTTCAATATTGCCATCGTGATCGGGATCAGTAAGTAAACCCAAGAGTCATTCCTCAATACAAATTCAGATTATTGTTGCTTTGTACATTAAAAAGATAGCAATAGCTCTGTGGAATAGCACGAAAATCAGGTTACATTTTCGCTGTAAAAACAATGTTCAAGGGTTAAATATCAGGCCAGATTTAAGCAACCGCCTCCATCAGTTCGCTCTGTAATAAGACGCGCTCCAGACTGCATAGACTAAAAGGTTTCACCAGGAAGCCGTTTATCCCAAGACGGGACGCCGCTTTAACATTTTCAGCCGTGGTGTTGCCGGAAAACACAATAACCTTGGCCAACGGATATTGAGTTCTAATTTCGGATATAAAATCCAGTCCATTGCCATCGCTTAATTCAATGTCCACAAAATAAACATCGCAAACACTATCACCATGCAGCTCAGAAGCTTGTTTTATGGAGTGACTTTTGACAATTCTCCCAAATCCCTGCTTTCTCAACATTTGCGCCAGCAATTCGCTAATAGCCTCGCCCTCATCAACAATATGTGCGGTAAGCGCCGTTACATCATTAAGCATGGAGTTTACTGTTTCCTTTCATTACAAAACATATACTGATTTTTACCGGTATTTTTGGCTCGATAAAGTGCTCTGTCGGCACGTTTAAACATAGATTCAGGCACTTCTCCTTTAACCGGATAATCGGTAATGATCCCGCAACTAACAGTTACTATGTCCGATACACTGGAATAAGGGTGAGGAATAGCAAGCTCCTGCAACTCCTGCATTATTTTCTCAATAATTTTAATTGCCCCTTGCTCATCTGTATCCGGTAACAATGCCACAAACTCTTCTCCGCCAAGCCTCGCCGGTAAATCTGCGGTACGTTTGCAGCAACATCTCAATACTTCACCAAAGCGCACCAGAACATCATCACCTTTGCCGTGCCCGAGACCATCGTTGTAACGTTTAAATTCATCGATATCTATAATGATTAACGACATCACTTTCCGAGAGCGCATTGCACGCTGCCATTCCTTAGTAAAGGCATCATTGTAGTGGCGACGATTAGCTATTTTGGTCAGCGGATCAGTTAATGCCAGTGTTTCCAGCGCCTGGGTTTTGCGCAATAAACTAATATGATTTCGCACTCTGGCTTTTAATACCATGGCATTAATGGGCTTAATGATGTAATCAACTGCCCCCATGTCAAAGCCACGCGTAAAATCCACGTCTTCGTCACGGCCAGTGACAAAAATTACTGGGATCCTACTGGTAGCCTCTATGTTTCTGAGTGCATTACACATGTCATAACCAGACATATCCGGCAAATTGATATCCAATAACAACATGTCAGGTGGTTCATCAGAAGAAGCAATTACTAAAGCGTCTGCAGCATTGGATGCGCAAACTACGAAATATTGCTCTTCAAGTATATCCCCCAGGTAATCCAATACAGCGGGATCGTCATCAACCAACAGTAGCCTGGCGCCTTTTAGACTCATATACAGATATCACCCGAAACTCTAAAGTCTGTTCGAAAGTTATCACAATGTACCAGCGCGTCTATAAGACAATGGTATTAAGAGGCCTCCATAAATTGCCTTTCAATTACCAGAAGCGACCTATATTTTCAGCTTAAGCTCTTCCAACCTGGTGCACGCTTTTGCAAATTGGTAGCGCTCAATATCTTCTCGCAGTGCCTGGATATCTTCAGCTAAAAACTGCGCTGCTAATACGTTCAAATAACTTTCCAGTTCAGCAGATTTAATGCGCTGACTTCGACCATAATTGTCTAACATGATATCCAACACTTCCGCTGCAGTTCTGGATGTTACTTGCTTCGAAGTTGGTTCAGAAGATTGCAGTTTTTCAGTATTTGCCAACACTTGCTTGAGTTCTTGTAAGTCTTCAGACACCTCATGGATTAAATCATCCAGCTCAAGTTCTCGCTGGCCTTGTAACATTTGTTCTTCTGTCTGATAAGCCAGTTCCGAAGACCTGACAGCCCCAACCATTTTCATACCGCTTGCCAGGGTATGTACCAGCCTTTTTAATTCGTCAAATTCCCCGTTTTCATAAAACGTTTTAAGCTTTTCAGGTGCTTCACTTTGAATACGGCAGGTTGAGCGAATCAGATCTACAAGCAACTTGGGATCATCGCCGACTCGTTGCAATGCTTCATCCATAGATAAGCGCTGAGACTTTAAAAGGACATCCCCATGGTTATTTTCGGCTGATGTATTTTCGCTCTGCAGATCAACACGACCTGTGGGCTTTAAAAACTGAGATAAAACCAATTCTAACCGGCTTAGTTCTATTGGTTTTGGAATATGTGCATTTATCCCAGCCTTTTCGACCTTTTTTAGATCGGCTTTCATTACCGCTGCGGACATGGCTACAACAGGAACCTTAGCGCCATTGGGCAGTTTTCTGATTTTTCGGGTGGCGGAATACCCATCTAAACGGGGCATTTGCAAATCCATTAATATCAAATCAAAAGTTGAATTTTGTGTGAAGATATCTACCGCTTCCTGACCATCATTGGCGATAAAGGGCACAATATTAAATTTTTCTAAAAACTCTTTCGCCACTAATTGATTGGTTTCATTATCTTCCACTAAAAGCACTCTGGCATCCGCAAATTGCAACCTCTGCGCCGACAAATCGGCATCAAATTCACGTGGAGGGGCTAACGTAGAGGAGTCAGACAAAGAAACGATTGTGTTGTACAAACGCGAAGCGATAAAGGGTTTTTCAACCACTGCATCTAATGAAACACTTTCTAATGTACTTTCATTGATATCTCTTGCAAACCCAGTAATCAACAAGATAACAGCGCCTTTAAGTGCCTCTCTGTAATCCAGGTCTGCCTGAATAGATTTAATAAAACTAATGCCATCCATACCCGGCATTTTCCAATCTACCAATATCAAGTTATACGGCTTACCTTCAGAGACAGACTGATTCAGAAGTTCAATTGCCTCCTGGGCCGAGGCCGCTTCATCGTTTTCGAATTGCCAGCTGTCCAGAACTCTGGATAGTGCATACCGATTTTCGCTGTTATCGTCCACTATCAGGGTTTTGTAATGTGCGGAAAATACCGGCATATTCACCTTTTTAACTACCTCAAGAGTCAGCTCAAAACTAAAGCTGCTGCCCACCCCTGCCTCACTTTGCACTGACAAGGAACTGCCCATTAATTGCAGTATTCCATTACAGATAGATAGTCCCAATCCTGTGCCGCCAAACTTTCGATTAATTGAGCTGTCAGCTTGAGTGAAAGACTTAAATAACTCCCGCACCGCGTTTTCTTCGATGCCTATACCGGTATCTTTCACTTCAAACTTGATCTTTGCCTTTTCTGGCGCCCCTGAAAGCTCAGTAATATCAATACTGAGTTTGACATGCCCCCGCTCTGTAAACTTAACGGCATTGCCCACCAGGTTACTCAAAATTTGCGACAGCCGCATACTATCTCCCATAAACACTGGATCATGGGTGTAAGGAAAATCAACGATGAGTTCGACGTCTTTTTGCTCTGCGGTAACCGAAAACAACCCCGTGACATCTTCGATGATTTGGGTCAGGTGGAATGGCTCATGGATCACTTCCAATTTGCCAGCTTCCATTTTTGAATAATCTAAAATGTCATTCAGTATGTTTAACAAGGAATAGGTGGAACTTTTGATTTTTTTCACATATTCCAGGTCTTTGACAGGTAGCGCTCGTTCCGCCAGCAGTTGTGAAAGCCCCATAATGGCGTTCATGGGAGTGCGGATTTCATGACTCATATTTGCCAGGAATTCACTTTTAGCATCGTTTGCTCTTTCGGCTTCTTCTTTCAATGCTAACAATCTCTCCTGATATCGCTTCATTTCACTGATATCCAACACACTGCCAATGATTTGGGTTACCCGACCATCTTGATTGCGCTCAAACACGGTATTCTTTGACAACACATTGATTTGCTTGCCGTCTTTATCGATCAGACAAAATTCAAACTCATCAGAGATGTCTCTGTCTGCCTCGCATATTTTATTTAAGTGCACCTCAATACGCTCCCGGTCCTCAGCGGAACACAAGTCCAGCAGGTGTTTTTCTTTGTTACCACTCAATGATTCAGACTCATACCCGGTCAACTTGCAAAAACTGCCGTTAACAAATTCAAAAGATGAATCAGCGACATTGATTATGTATTTTCCGGTCAAAGAAGCATCGATAACTCTGGCCATAAACTCCTGTTTTTCTTGCAGAATTTTTTCCGCTTCTTTACGCAAAGAGATATCTTGCACAGAAACATAAATCGCTTTTTCATCGCTGTTTTTGTTCAGGGTAAAAGACACTTCAACGGGTACGGGTTGTTTTGTAGAGTCAGTGAGTTTCGTGTTGGCTTCAATAACCACTCGCCGCTGTTCACCATCAAACAATTGATTTTTAATGGCATTAAAATCCATTTTGTATTCTAAGAATCGTTCCAGACGGCCGCCTTCAATCTGCGCAGTATCGGCACCTAAAATACGCGACACCGATTCATTTGCCAGTGAGACCACACCATCCTCTGTGAGCACCATGACACCAAAATTGGCCGCATTGGCTGACTCTTTTAAAATGTCGTCTTGTTGTTGCTGAAAGCGCAATTCCACATTTTTTAACTTTTCTTCATGGGCCTGTTGATAAGCTTCATGCATCTGGGATTGTGTAGGGATACGCAATGCCACTGGCAAACTTTTATACACAGTGACCGCTGTCAGGCAGGATACAATCGCGGTAACTAACTTTGACAAGCCGTGAATTCCGTAAGCGCCATTCCAAATGACGAAAATACTGATCAGGTGAGTTACGCCACAGAGGGCAATAAACAGGGAGAAAAGTACAAAAACACCACGAAATTCAAGGTCATTGCGCTTTAGTACAAAGTAATACAAGGCACCTGGAATAGAAAAATAAGCCAATGCAATTAACATGTCGGAGACCACATTCAGCCACAGTATTTCTGGTTTCCACAAATAACAATGGCCATGGGGCATAAAGTCGGTACGAAAAATATTTTCTAATGCACTATTCATATTGATGCCTTTAAAATCAAGTGGCTACCTCTGGCAAGCTGTGATTAACTCTTCTAGAATTAAGTGATTAAAGCATAAAAAACTTAGCAGATGCGATTACTTGAAGCCAGAGTTCTGATAATTGATGATGACCCAGCCACGGTTTCAGCCATTGCCAGAGTGTTAGAAGACAGGTATGAACTGCAGGTAGCTATGGCTCACCGAGAAGGGCTAATGATTGCTGCTTCTGACACGCCTTCCGATTTAATTTTGCTGGACATTAACATGCCAGAGATGGACGGCTTTGCCGTCTGTAAACAACTCAAAGATAACCCCCGTACCAGAGATATTCCAGTGCTGTTTGTATCAGGTAGTCAGTCAGCCGAAGAACAGATCAAAGCATTTGAAACTGGGGCAGTTGATTTCATCAGCAAACCTATACTAGGTAAAGTATTAGCAGCCAAGGTAAAAACCCATTTGGATTTGGTTAAAAAAACCCGGGCTTTGCAACAAATAGCGATTACCGACCCGCTAACCAATATTGCTAATCAAAGGCAGTTCAATCATGACCTGGAATCTACATGGAAAAAGTACATGCAGTTCAGGCATCGTCTGGGCCTTCTGTTAATTGATATTGATGATTTCAGCAATTACAACCAGACTAAAGGCTATGGTGTGGGAGATAACTGTCTGGTAATGCTGGGACAGATTTTTCAAAACTGTAGAAGCAGTAGCCGTGACCTGGTAGCCCGTCTGAGTGGTGAGGAGTTCGCAATGTTGATTAAAGATGCCGATGAAAACAGGTTGAAAGAAATATCTGGCAAAATTTCTCCCAACCTGAAACAAGCCAGACTGGCTCATCCGTCTTCTTCTGTATCAGATTACGTGACTGTATCCATCGGAGCCTCCTCACTGATCCCTGAAAAAGATACGCCACCAAAGCTCTTATTTGAACAAGCAGATCAGGCACTCAGAAAAGCACAAAAAGCAGGTAAAAATCAGCTAATATTTCACGATTCATGAGATTGAATTGATCTGACCGCTATTTTGCCAGTATACAGTAATGGCAAGTACTAAAAGGAGCAGTGATGATTAAAGCAATAAAGCCTCTTGCGCTAATTATACTCGCAGCAATCGTATTCCTGATTGCCTGGTTAACTCTGAAACAACCCGCAACACCACCGGCTCCGCAATTTAAAGAATATGCAGCCGGCCCGGAACGTAAAAAAGCCTTTTTCGATTATTTTCTGCCTATCATCAATGAAGAAAACCGAGAGATTCTTAAGACCCGGGAGCAATTGTTGAGTTACCGCGATGAACAAAGCTATTCCAGCAGTGATGTGAAAGATATTCAGGAACTGGCTGAAAAGTATTACCTCGAAGGTTTTGACATAGATAATGATGAACACTGGCAAACACTTCTCAGACGTGTTGACTATGTTCCGCCGTCATTGGCTCTGGCCCAGGCGGCAAATGAAAGTGCCTGGGGCACGTCGCGATTCGCCACAGAAGGCAACAATTATTTTGGACAGTGGTGTTTTGCCGAAGGCTGTGGGTTAGTGCCGAAAAACAGGATACCGGGCAGCAATCACGAAGTGGCAGCGTTTGATGATGCCAGGGAATCTGTTAGTCGCTACCTATTGAACCTCAACAGACATGACGCCTACTTTAAACTCAGAAAAATCCGTGAAGGCATAAGGGAAAACGAAGAGTTAATAAGAGGAAGAGCATTATTACCGGGACTGGAGCGCTATTCTGAACGCGGAACCCATTACATGGAAGAACTGGACGACATGATTCAGTTTAACAAACTCAATCGTTTCGATACTGAGTTTTTAGCACAGCTTACCGAGCCTGAAATAGAGTAATTGATTTAAATGGTGTGACTGCTATCTGAACAAAATTTTTTATAGCAAATCCTGATTACCCATTTTGAGCATCCTGCGCTACACTGTATATAATAACAGTGTTTGATGGTGCAAAAATGGCGAAGAACAAAGTGCAGTTTCAAAAGGGATATAGTGTTTTTGAAGTGATGGAAGACTACGGGACCGAAGAAAAGTGCAGAGAAGCCTTGTTCCGGTGGCGCTACCCATCAGGGTTTGTTTGTCGGGAATGCGGTCACAAGTCGCATTGTCAGTTGAAGTGCCGTAATGCGTTACAGTGTAATCGTTGCAAACATCAACAATCACTGACCAGCGGCACGGTATTCGATAAGACCCGATTGCCATTGATGAAGTGGTTTATGGCGATGCACCTGCTAACGCAGTCTAAAACAGGCATTTCGGCTATGGAGTTGATGCGTCAGCTAAAAGTAAATTATGACACTGCCTGGAAAATGAAACATAAACTGTTGCAGGCCATGAAAGAAAGTGAAGACGAGCACCAGATTGGCGGCATTATTCAACTGGATGATGTCTATTGGGGAGGTGAGCGTCGTGGGGGAAAGCGCGGACGCGGCGCATCGGGTAAAACCCCGTTTGTTGCTGCGGTTGCACTGAATGAAGAAGGTCACCCCACCAGAATGAAAATGACAGTTGTTGAAGGGTTCAGGAGTCATGCTATCCAGCAATGGGCGGATAAACATGTTCTGCCAGAAGCCATTGTGATTTCTGACGGATTACCCTGCTTCCGCGCTGTAGCAAGCGAAGACAGACATCACTTTTATGCGAAAACGGGCGGCGATCTGGAAAAGCTTGAACACCCAGCCTTTAATTGGGTCAACACCATGATCGGGAATGTTAAGAACTCGCTGAGAGGGAGCTGCCACGCGATAGCGTCAAAGCACCTTCCGCGTCATCTGGCTGAGTATTGTTTCAGATTTAACAACCGGTTTAATTTACGAAGACTGTTGCCCACGTTAGCAAAGGCAGCTATTAAAACACCACCCATGCCGTATAAGCTATTAAAGCTGGCTGAGCTAAGTGGGTAATCAGGTAGCAAATTAAGACTCAGCCTCACAGTCTGCTATTACAGTATATCTATCGCTGGAATTTACCAATTTGAAGATGGGTGCTGATTTTCAAATTTGGTTCGTTGATGTTGCTTCTTTAAGGGGAGATTCCCTTCCCTCCTTTTTGGCCCGGACGCGAGACAACATAAGCTTCAATCGCAGAACCCGTAGACCGTCAACCAAAAGGGTCTGATGCGCTGAAATTTCCTGTCCGTTTAATTGTTCGTTAGCCCCCGAGCCTGTCGATCCAGTATTCAGGTTTACGATGCAGATTCGCAACAGCTATGATAATTATTGAGTTCTTATTAACGGTATAAATTAAACCGAATGGAAAGATGTGAAGTAAACACCTTCTTGTTCTTTTAGTGATCTTCTGCCAAGAGGTGGGATGCGAGACAACTCTCTGAAGTCCAGAATTTACCTCTGAAATGAATCGAGTGCCCAAACCTAAAAGCTGAGATTCGTAGTATTCGAATGCGTCATCTAGTTCCAGTTGAGCAAGTTTTGTGAATTCAACCTTTTTTGACATACTTTCCCAACACGTCCTTGGCTGGAATTGTTTCTAAAATCCCTGAATTTAGAGCATCTACTCTGGATTCAACTTCTTTGGCCCAAATATCCTCAAACTCAGTGGTTGGTGCATCCAAACTTTTTAGGAGGCTTTCTACAAGTTCTATTCGAGCATCAGCGGGGAGTGACAAAGCTGCATTAGCAATCTCAGATTGTTGATTTTTCATTGAATACTCACTAATTGTACTGATTAGCTGAAGATACCACTATTCAGAAAAAGTACAAAATTCGAGTGGGGGCTAACGGTTTAAATAAACGGCAAAACTTGGTGGCCTATAATCGCGAGGAACGAGCGGGGACCAGAACTAAACAAGACAGCCATCATAACTGTACTTCAGTACAGTTTCCAAACTCAATGATTTGTGCAAAATACAAGCTTCATTCATCAAACTCAGGAAGAGTGACCATGCCAAAAGCCAGGAAGGCGCAAATCAGCCTTGAAGATACGCCCTATTATCACTGTGTTTCTCGCTGTGTACGCCGAGCATTTTTATGCGGGGAAGACAAACAAACCGGTGTTAGCTATGAACACCGTCGCCAGTGGGTTGAAGACCGTATTCACTTTCTTTCTCAGATTTTTGCCATTGATGTCTGTGCCTATGCGGTAATGAGCAACCACACTCACCTGGTGTTGCACATTCACAAAGATTTATCTGACGATTGGGATACCGAAGAAGTGATTTGCCGCTGGCACAGGCTTAGTAACGGCACATTGCTTAGTCACCAGTATTTAAATCTCGAACAACGAATGCAAATGCATGAATCTCAGCTGTTCACCGTTGAAGAAACCGCGGATATATGGCGGAAGCGGCTGACGGATATCAGCTGGTTTATGCGCTATTTAAATGAGTACATAGCCAGAGAAGCCAATAAGGAAGATAAGTGCACAGGTCGATTCTGGGAGGGCAGATTCAAATCGCAAGCCTTACTAGATGAGGCCGCGCTTGCAGCCTGTATGGCCTATGTGGACTTAAACCCCATCCGAGCCAAAATGGCTGAAACGCCAGAGCAATCCGACCACACCAGTATTCAGTATCGTATCAATGCCGCCAAAGCAGGAAAAACACCTAAATACCTGACACCTTTTGTCGGCAATATCAAAGAGGATATGCCTCATGGGTTACCCTTTCACTTATCCGATTACCTGGAGCTGGTTGATATCACGGGCAGAGCTATCTTACCCAATAAACGCGGCTCCATTGAAGAATCAACACCGGCAATATTGGAACGCCTCAACCTCAAACCTGAACAATGGCAGGAACTCACCACTCAATTTGAAAACTGTTTCCATCACGCCGCTGGCAGTGAATCTTATCTTGAAGCCTATCGACATCGACACAAACTAAAACGACTCAGGGATAAAAACACGGCTATACGATTATTTGGCTGACAATCACTATCTTAACGCCAACTAAAACCATAATTGCCGCAAGGTAAGGCAGGCGCTTCGCCCATATCTTTTTCAAAGAGTATTTATCCAACAGGAAAACACCATTAAAGCGGCTAAATTCGCTCTCTAAAGCTTTCTTCCTAAAGATTTAAATAAAATCCAATGGCGATCACTTAGATTTGAGAAAAGATAACTCAATGAAATTAAAAGTGGATGTCTTTTTATTTATGATCCATGGCGATCACTTAGATTTGAGAAAAGATAACTCAATGAAATTAAAAGTGGATGTCTTTTTATTTATGGATTTGAGAAAAGATAACTCAATGAAATTAAAAGTGGATGTCTTTTTATTTATGATCCAGCAAGCCATTGCCCAGGTGTTAACGCCTGTTTTCGATCCCACTTTCTCAGACAACAGCTTTGGGTTCAGGCCACACCGAAACGGGCAACAGGCGGTGAAACAGGTCCGAGACATTATCAAAACGGGATGCCGTTTTGCTGTGGATGTCGACCTGTCAAAATTCTTTGACCGCGTTAATCATGATTTACTCATGACGTACCTTGGCTACAAAGTGAAGGACAAGCGTCTGCTTAAACTGATAAAACGTTACCTGCGAGCTGGGGTTATCGATAACCAGCTTTACAGTGAGAGTCGGGAAGGTGTGCCACAGGGAGGACCATTGTCCCCCTTACTGGCTAACATCATGCTCGACCCTTTGGACAAAGAGCTTGAGAAGCGAGGCCACCAGTTTGCCCGTTATGCGGATGACTTCACAATTCTGGTGAGAAGTCCGCGTGCGGGTAAACGTGTCCTGAACAGTATCAGCAGATACCTCAGTCACCGCCTGAAATTGGTCGTAAACACGACTAAAAGCAACACCGTTAAAGCCAGTGAAAGCAAATTCCTTGGGTTCACATTCAAGGCTGGTCGCATTCAATGGCACCCCAGAACCTTGCTGAATTTTAAACAGCAGGTCAGAAGGCTAACGAACCGCAACTGGGGCGTGTCGATGCGCTACCAACTCTCAAAGCTCAGCCAATACTTACGTGGCTGGATCAACTACTTTGGCATCGCCAACTGCTATCAACAATGCGTCGAACTGGATCACTGGATCAGGCGCAGAGTTAGAATGGCTTACTGGCGACAGTGGCGCAAGCCTCGAACAAAGGTTGGAAATCTGATGAGACGAGGTGTGCATGTTCGAGCCGCAGTGGCGTGTGGTATCACCAGCAAAGGACCATGGCGCAGTGCCAAATCCCCGGGGATCAATCAAGCCTTATCACTTGAATACTTAAAATCCGAAGGGCTTTATTCGCTACGAGATGGTTGGATAGCGCTTCACTATCCTGAATGAAACGCCCTGTGCGGAGCCGCATGCAGGGTGTTGTGGGGGCTGGAGGTTAGAGACCTCCGGCTACCCGATTAGTTGCCACTTTTTGCTAACCTTCGAAAACGTTCTAACGCAGACTTTGTTTTTTGTCTGCCTACGTATTTGTAAGAGCGAAGGTGTTCTTCTATCTCTGTAGCAATCTGCTCTGAAATGTCATTTTCAAAAATTAGTGAAATACCACCTCCCCATTCCATCCAAATGTTGAAGTTGTGCTCCTTATAACTTCCATCAACATCCAATTCGTCGGTTATCATAACGTAATGAAAGGAGCTATACTCCATGCCTTCAAGTGATTCAACATATACCATCAGGTCCAGAGTGGATGGCTGAAATAAAACTCTCCAAGAAAGTTTAGGATCCTCTTGGATGGTGAAATATTTCATGGTGCTAATTCCACATGGCAACTAACGACCCGGTTAAACGAGCGCAAAAACGTTGGCTAAACTTTGTGAGGCACGAACACAGCCAACGTTTTTGTGTCCGATTTGAACCGATTGTTAGCTTACTTTGTGAAAACAATTTGTCTGAATAAACATATATCACTTAACATTTGAGTTCTTCGTTTAATACAGTATTCTCGAACTACGTTAATTAACTCTTGTCTTGAAGGGTTCTCGGAAGTTGATTCATCAGCAGGATTCCAACGCCCTTTGATGTTCACATTACAAGTTTTACAAGATATGGCGATATTATCATTAATATCCTCGCCACCTTTAGATAAAGGAATAATATGATCTTTTTGCCACTCTTTATAATTATCAACAGAAGCTAATAAATCTTTATCGCAATACTCACATTTAAATCCGGCTCTAATTCCGAGGATTACATCATTCTCACCCCACTGACCAGTATTAACTAATGCTTCAATAATTTTGTTCATGCAAGTTCCTTTTGTAAGCTAACGGCCCGGTTAAACGAGCACAAAAACGTTGGCTAAACTTTGTGAGGCACGAACACAGCCAACGTTTTTGTGTCCGTTTTGCACCGATTTGTTATGTTTCATATGTGGTATATAAGTAACGAAACTGAAGATGCACCCAGGAACCATGCTGTCATTCTTGTTAGAGTAGATGAAAAACTGGATTCATTGAAGCCTTTAACAAACAACAAACCCGTCACGAAAAAATAAACAAAAGAAATCCAATTTGTTAACTCATAATACGATACTAGTTCTCCAACTATGCTAAGACTCATTCCTGCAATTAGCGCGGTAAGTTTAGTGGCTTTGAACCTGAAATTTTTAATCGTAAAATCTAAGTTGAGTTGGAACATAACAATTTAATGTGAGGCAACTTGCCTGTTATTCTTCCAGCAAGTTTCCTCTTTTTATTCTATGTCCTTTTTACCAAACCTCCTTGCCCTTTTCTACCCTAATTTTCAATAGCTATTAAGAATGTCGTTGGCAATAAAAAGAGGCAATTTGCCTCTTTTCTTGACTTTAAAGGAAACTCGCAAATACTGTATATAAAAACAGTAACCTTAAAAGGATTTATAACTATGTCTAGATCACCGTTTCTCAATAGCATTTCTGACTATATGTTTTCCAGAGGCTATTCCAAACGTACTATTTCAACTTATATAACCTGGATAGTTAAATTTATTCACTTCCATAGCAATAGGCATCCCAGCTCTATGGGAGATAGTGAGGTTGAAAAGTTTTTAGAGCATTTAGCAATTAGCCAGAAGGTTGCAATGAGAACGCAAGCCACGGCACTCAATGCACTCGCATTCTTGTATAAGAATATTATAACCAGACCTTTATCTTCCAGCCTGAATTTCGCCAAAAGTAGCAAGCAACAAAAGCTTCCCATTGTTTTAACTGAACATGAAATAAAATGTTTGTTGAGCAATCTAACTAAAAGGAACCATTTGGTAGCAAGCATAATGTATGGAAGTGGCTTAAGAGTGCGAGAAGTTGTTAAACTTCGCGTTCAAGATATAGACTTTGATTTCAAATGCATCCGAATCTGGAACGGTAAAGGTAACAAACATCGTATTGTAACCTTAGCTAAGGAGCTCATTCCCTTTTTACGCAATCAAATTATTCAAGTAAACGAATATTTACAGCTTGATTTAAAAAATGAACAATTTGCTGGTGTATGGATGCCGACAGCGCTTGCCAGAAAATACCCTGGCGCAAATAAAACTTTGGCATGGCAGTTTTTATTTCCGTCTTATAAGTTGAGTGCCGACCCTGAGACCGGTGAAATTCGACGACACCATTTTGATGTTAGCTGCATTAGAAAAGCAATAAAACAAGCAGCTGATAAAGCTAAGATCGCAAAGCCCGTAACTCCTCATACGCTACGCCATTCTTTCGCTACGCATCTATTGCAAAATGGTGCTGACATTAGAACTGTGCAGACCCAATTAGGTCATTCTGATGTTAAAACCACTCAAATCTATACACATGTGTTGCAGCAAGGGGCAAATGGTGTAGTTAGCCCCCTGAGTCGGTTGCTATAAGATGCTTTCATGTTGAATGTCTGCTCTGTTATTGAAAACAGACATTCAATTTAATACTTACATACTTGTGCTATGTCGTTCAAAGTTCTTTTTGAACACTACCCACCTCACCGGCAGCTACCTTAAAATAGCAGCCTGTAAGGCTTGGTTAAGCTCGATAACAAAAAGTGTCATAAAGATTCTTGGTGAATCCAATAATAATCGGTGACTGATTTTTAATGTAACCTCTGGACCTGTCGACCGGAATAAACAACCAGCGACGGCCAAGAATTATGTAGCTTATCCTTACCCTTCAACTTTTTGTTTTAATAGCTGAGTCAAGCCGGGTAAGCCCTTTTGCCTGATGATGGGTGCAAACTCTGAACGCTTGCTTTGCACCAGACTAATACCTTCCACCACTAGATCATAAGCTTTCCACTGTCCTTCTTTATTCAGTCGCAATTTAAACTGCATTTGAACATCTGGCTTGCCGTTTTCTTTAACTCTGGCATTGATGCTTACTTTGTCTTTATTTTGATAATCACGAATTGGTTCAAACAAAACCTGCTGCTCATTGTAGTAATTCAAAGAAGCGGCATAAGTGCTGCTAAGGTACAGTTTAAAAATATCAAGATAAGCCTGAATATCGGTTTTTTCGGCAGAGTTAGCACTGCTTCCCAATACCAGCAAGCCTGTGTAAACGTGATCAACATGAGGCAACAAGTGGCCCTCGATTATTTTCTCTAACCCTTTAGGTTCAATCTCGCCAGCCTTTCTCAATTGAGTTATTTGCTGAAAGGTATCGTTGGCCACCTTTTCAATGAATACTGTGGGGTTAAGTGGCTCTTGCTGTGCAACTACCTTAGTGCTTATCAACACTGTGCTAAGAATAATGGCCAACAAAAGTGTCCATTTAGATTTCAACTTCATTTTATGCTCCAAAAAACTAAAACTTTTAATAAGGCCCAATACTCTTAACTATGGCAAGGCAGTTAAAGCACCACAGCTACGACAATATCCCCAAATCCCCAAATCAGGGTTCCTGCCACCAACAGAAAAAATTCCAATGTACCCGCCTGCACCTTAATGGAGGTTTGCAAGCTTACTTCAAGATCATCGTACTCTTTTATTATCCGGTTAATTTCTTCCTCTGCAAATTCTGCTGGAGCTTGCATCAGTCTCAGTTTTCTGCGGGCTTTAGCCAAAGCTATACGCTCCTGAACTAACAGCCTGCTGCGCAACAGCTGTTCCTGAAAAATTCCACCAAAACCTGAGGTCACACCTAATACAACGATCAAACTACCTGCGCGTGAAAACCACTCGTAACCCAACCACTGAATCTCACTCAACCAAATGCCGACAAGGCCAATAGCCACAGCAATAATCAGCATAATTGCCTGATAGACAGCGCCACGTATCTGCCCATTCATACGGGTTAAAGTTGTATTTCCACTCAGTTCAGACAATGGTTTAGTCACTCTCTTTAAATCCTAAGACATTGCCAAAAAGGTTACTCTTCATCTTGTTTTAATTCCGGTTCGGGTTTTGGATCATAATTAAATTCATAAAAGATATCGAAAGCATTGGATAAACCACTCACCGCTTCCAGATACAATTGCGGTAACAATTGATAACGCAAGGACACTTCGGATACAGCATCAAACACGCCAACCCCATAGGCGATTTTCACATTGGGTGCGATGGTTCCACTGACTGCAACTTTAGAAGCATCGCCCTGACCTTCCATCGCCAAGCTTAGGTCTTCAACGCCAAAGCTTTTCCCTAGTTTGGACACTGTCCCTTCAGACTTATTAAGACCATAACTCAACAATATATTAGCAAAAACCGACTCTTGGGAAGCGTCGCTTTTGGTGCCCAAAGCCTTACCAGACAGCAAATAAGAAAGCGCCTGGGCTTGCGACATGGCGGGAGTTGAAAATACCGTTACCGAAGGTTGCCTGACCGCTCCTTCTACTCTCAAACCGGCTATTACATTGTCTGAGGTCAGTTGCGGATCACGTATGGCTTCTAAAGATAAACTGGGATACTCCAAAGGCCCGTTGAATAGCAAGTCTCCCTGACGTATCACCAGATTTTGCCCGTAAGCTTTATAAGTACCATCTAATAGAGAAACTTCACCGTTCGCGGTTAATGTAGTCCCGCCATTGAGCTGCAGATTTCCGGTCAGCGCTGTAGTCAGTCCAAAGGCTTCCAGATTGACTGTTTTTTGCTTTGTTGGGTCCACGTACAAAGCCAAATCCATTTCCAATTTAGGCCCTGTATTCCCGTTACCATTGGGGTTATCAGCAAAAACAATATCAGAGGAAGGCTTTTGAGCACTCTCCGGCAGCGACTTAATTTTAACGGAGGCCTCTGGGACATTAACCACACCAGAGAGTTTTACAAGAGACTCGGACAGCGAAAGTGCAATATCAGGCGACACCTTGAGATTAACCATCAAATTATCATCGTACTCCAGAGCCTCACCTTTGAGCTGCATGTCAACGCTCCAGTCCTCCTGCCAACCTACATCGGCCTGCAGAGTTCCCACGCCGCTTCCCATTTTAAACTGTCCCGTTGAAGAAAGGGTTTGCCCATCAAACAGCAAAGTTTGCGACAGATCATGGATGTTAATCCCTAGCTCTCTGCTTGTCACCTGCCCGTCAATTAAGTCCGCGTTACCAGAGAAGGAGACAAACCCGTTGTTCGGCTTTGAGCTAATATTTGCGGCAATATCCGCATTAATTGTGCCTTGCAATTGCTCTATTTGCGGAACTAAATAGCCAAATGGCGCAATTTTTAGCTGTTCAATTTTGGTGCTGAGACGGGCTTCCTCAACTACTACACTGGAAAAGTCGGGAGCCACAGGCAGTTGCCCCTTAAATACAAAAGTGCCTAATTCATCGCTTAGCAAACTAGACTCTGCCAGTATTTGTTGTCCTCTTAACTGGGCGCTCAGTTGCAAACTCTTGATAAAGAACAACTGCTCTTCATCGAACAGTTGCCATTGAGCCGGGGTAAAGTTTGCCTGATATTTAAGCGCGTTAAATTGTCCACCTGCCCACTGTGTCGTAAAACTAAAATCAAGCAAGGTTTCACTTTTTAATTTACGTACTAATCGATGATTGCCTTCCAGCCATTTAATGAGTGGTAAGGCTTTGCCTTCAATACTCACATTGGCAATATTATCTGACCACTGCAACTGCTCAAAACAAACCGCAGCAGCCTGTTGATGTTGCCAGCACGCAGGAGAAAGAGTGTAGATTTGCTTTTGCCAGTCAAGTAGCAATTTCGGCGTACTTTGAAGTGCAAAAGTGATGTTGTTTCTGCTGACCTCACTGGCTCTGAATTCACCCGACCAACGTTCTTCGGACAAGGCCCCAGCCATTCTTGATTCCACCTGTAGCCAGTCTGAATACAAACCAAAATCAATTATGTGATCCGCAGCAATACCGGTGGAATTCAGCTGTAGATCCAAGGTTAAGTTGTCATCTACTTTTAACTGTTCTCCGCGAAACTCAATTTTAAACGGGCTTTGTGGCGACCACGCAAGCTTCATTTCAGAGGCGAAGTTCTCAAGCGTATAGCTCTGATAGCGCAGCTTCTGGCCACTTCCGGAAACCGATATTTGTGGCCTTAACATAGGACCCTGAACCTGAATTTCCGCCTTAACACTGCCTGCCATTTCAGGATGGAGTTGATTAAGCTGATTTAACTCCACCTGACTAAGCAGCGCCAGGTGGTCGTCTGGGTGTTTTTCGACATGTCCGGCAATTCGGTTGTCCCCCAGGGTAAACACCAAATCATTAAGCGCCAGCAAACCCTCCACAGAATAGCCATATTTTCCGGTCAGAGTGGCAACACTTCCCTGCCAGGGTGCACTCACCAACAGCTTCTTACCCAGCACCCTAAACTGCTCGCCCACAACACTTAGTGAAAGTTCACTTTGGAGGTCCAACTCAGTATCCAGGCCGCTAACTATTGAACTTGTATCAATATTTTTTGCCGCCAGTGAAATATCAAGCTGTGGCACGCTATCGAGATGCAAACCTCCCTTGACCTCAATTTCTCCCTGGCTGGATTGCAGTCTAATCTGATTAAGAGAAATATCTTTCAGATTGCCAGACAAGTCTAAATCTACAGCAGTCTGAGCTAATAAATCATGTTGCAGTGTACTGTTTGCAGTCAGCTGAAATTGTTGTAAATCGCCCTTCAATACCAGACTGGTATCTTGCAAGAGGATATTTTCCGGTAAGTTAATTTGGGAAAAATGTGCCTGTAGATGCAAAGGTAAATCTTTGCTCAGCACAGACGCGACAAGTTCTGCCTCACCATTCAGTACAATACCTGAAAAACTGCCCTGCCCAATCAGCTTCAACGTTAAGCGATCAGGTTTACCATTCGCTGACACCGTCAGTTTTCCTGCCGGATCCGTCAAGACAAGATTGCTTTGTATCTGCCAATAGCTATCGGTTTCCAACCATCCCGATAACGCTAACTGACCAGCTTGCAAATGGATGTCCTTTAATGCCAGGTTATCTGGAGTGATTGCCACCTGCGCAGCAAACGAAGCCAGTTGATACTGGATCTGCTCGCCGCTGTAAACCTGCATATCTCGCAAGGATATCTTGGGCAGCGAGGCCTGCAGAGGGATAGACAAAGCCGGCAAGTCTATTGGCATATACTGAATGCCAGAGACTTGCTGCAATTGTTGTTGCAGACTTAATGTAGGCTGTGGCTCGGCTTCAGGAAGATAGAGCTGAACCCCCTCCACGTTTAATCGACGTACAAGCAGTGACTCATAAAAACGCCCCCTGGAATCGACATGGTTAATTGCCAGGCTTTTAACACCGTCCTGAAATAACGAAAAATGCTTTATGCTAATGTGCTTAACAGACACCGGCACAGGTAATTGCAGAAGCTCCGATGGCGTTGAGTCATTGGCACTGGGCTCCGATGAAGCCATAGATAATTCGACATGCTGTAATTGCAAACTATCGATACAGACTTCAATGCGAAACCAACAACCTGGCTGCAAACTCAACGCTAATTGTTCAATGCTGACACTGCTGCCTGGAGCATCCCATGCTACACCGGATAGTTCCAGAGTCCCCAGCAAGCTGCCGCGGATCTCCGCTATTTTGAGCTGAGGAAGCTGTTTTATTACATTCTGCAGAACTAAATTGGCACCAGCAGTGGTGTAACTCAAAAAACCGAAGGCAGCAATGAGCAGAACACTGATAACAAGTGCAATACGCACAACAAGATAACTGTGCTTAAGTACTTTTTGCATCATGGTCATAGCGAAGGCCCCAGGGAAAAATGCACTCGCCAGGTGGACTCCAGCTCGTTGTTACCACGTGCAATATAGACTCTTAATGGCCCAACGGGCGTTACCCAATGCACCCCTGCACCAAAACCGGTGGCCACATCATCAAACCAGGACATGCCAGCATTGCCCGCATCGGCAAATAAGGCCAGTCGCCATTCCGGGAAGATGTCATAGGTGTATTCCAGGGTAGATGTATACAGGTATTTGCCGCCTAACAATTGACCTTCGTCATCAACGGGAGATAAGGATTCATAGCCAAAGCCTCGAACACTTTGATCACCACCCGCAAAGAAACGCAACGAAGAAGGAACTTCGTCAAAGTTATTGGTGGACAAGGCTCCTAACTCTAGTCTCCAAAAAAATCTATGCTGCTCAAAAGTTCTTAACCAGCGAGTTTGTGCTACAACCCGCAATAAATCCAAATCACTGGCTAGCTCCTTGCTGGCCCCTTCAACAGATAAAATTTGCTTATCTCCCCACCAGGGATCTAATTCCCCTTTGCTACGAAAACGGCTCCATGTATAACCCGGCAACAACAAAGCTGTAGTAACTTCATCGGCTTCAGCTTGACGGAATGTCTCCTGGTCATAGCGTAACTGCGCCACTCGTTGCCAGCCAGAATCAGGCTCCAGCCAATGACGCTTCGCCGCAACAGACAAGATATTACTATCAGTATCATTGTCATCGGTATGCTTTAACCCCAACTGCAGGCTGACAAAATTCCTGGCGGGGTCTCGCAACGGGATGCGATAATTGGCTTCCAAAGATTGCTCTATCATCGAGGCAAACAATTCGGCTTGAATACTGTGTCCGGCGGAATTCAACCGGGAACGCTGCCAGCTAAACCGCATCCGGGGACCGGTATCGGAGGAAATTCCCCCTCCCACATTAAATTCATGCAATGGTTTAAACTGATAAACCACTTCTAATGGCACATGAAAGTCTTCAGCCTGAGGCACTAAGGGTCGAACAAAAACACTTTCGAAATAACCAGAACGTTTTAGCTGCTGAGTGAACTGATTTAGCTTAGTTACATCATAAAACTCACCTTCCACAATAGGGTTGAGTTCTGCAATTAAAGCCGCGTCGTCGGGATCCGAAATAGCTTGTAACGCACCAAAGCGATAGTGCGTTCCCGAGGTCAATTGTAAGTGAATATCGGCGTCCACCTGATTGGCGTCGATAGTGACTTTGTGCTGCTCAAACCGAAAGTCAAAATAGCCTTTCAAAAGAGCTATACTGGTAACTTCTGATTTCCATTGTTCATACTTTTTGTGATCAAATCGTTCGCCGGATTTAAACGGAAAACGGGTCAAAACATCCCCAAATCCGTTCGCCTCGCCTGGCACCTGCTCAGCTTTGAGCTCAATTTCCCGAACCTTTAATGGAGTACCTAATTCAAGGCTTAAATGCCAACGCTGACAATCCGACTCAGATACAGGCTGGAAACTCTGAACCTCAGCCTGATAATAGCTTTTACTTTGTAATGCGGTCTTAACAGCAGCAAGCACTCTATTTCTATAGCGGTTGCTCGGTACACAGTTTTCAGGGGCCGGAAACACGCTGAGGTGAGCATTAATATTGCTGATGACACCGTCCGGAAGTTTCTGCTCTGTAACCACTTCAATGGCAAAGCCTGGGGAGATGTGGAAGCAAACAAAAAGCACTGAGGCAAACAATATTTGCTTGCCCGCAATATAAAAACTCATAGAGCCTTAGATATCCTAATATCGCTGATTTTACGCGTTACAATAAAAATAATGTGCCTAGCCCCAAAAACGCGACAAAGCCGACAATATCTGTGACAGTGGTCAATATTACGGAGCCAGATAATGCCGGATCAATTTTAAGTTTATCCAGAATGATAGGCAATGACACACCAGCCAAAGCAGCCGCAATAATATTGAACAGTATTGCCAATGCTATAACCAGCCCTAACAAGGGATCTGAAAACCAGAAAAAGGCGACAATACCGATAACAATGGCCCAGATTACGCCATTCAGTCCACCGACACGCAGTTCTTTTTGTAGCAAAGCATTTCTGTTGCCTTTGGTAACCTGGCCCAATGCAAGACCTCGCACAATCAGAGTTAAAGTCTGACTTCCAGCAATGCCGCCCATACTCGCTACAACGGGCATCAAGACCGCTAAAGCCACCACCTGTTGCAAAGTGGCCTCAAATAAGCCGATAAACCAGGAGGCCAAAAATGCGGTAATCAGGTTTATTCCTAACCAGACGGCCCGACTTTTAGCACTTTTTCGCACGGGCGCAAATAAATCTTCATCTTCGTCCATACCGGCAGAAGACATCACCTGGCGCTCGTAATTTTCGTTCACTAATTCGCTGGCCGTGATCATGTCCACTCGCCCCTGCAGAACATTGTTACTATCAACCGCAGGTAAAGCCATAAATCCAGCGCGCTGCACCAGCCTGGAGGCATTGACACAATCATCGTCGACCTTAACCACATCGATGTATTCTTCCGATATTTCCACTAATGGCAGGTGTTCAGGGGCCCCAAAGACACTGGTAAGTCTTACGGCTTCAGTAAAGTGCCCGGCCCGATTAACCAGGAAAATACAGTCAGTTAAATCAGGAACATTACGCCTGATTAAACGCAAGGCATCACGTACCTTAGCACTGATGGGTAAAACTAAGACCTCATGACTCAACCAGTGACCAATTTGGTTATCTGCGAATAAGCTGGCATCCTGAAAGTACTTGCGCTGTTGCTTGTTCATTACCGACAGTGCGCTTTCCACCAGTCGGTCTGGTAAGGAGTCGGCCAACTCCAGTAGTATTTCCGCGTCCATATCGGTGAATAGTTGCTGCCACTCGTCGTTTTCAGTCGCGTCAATCAGCACTTCCCTGGGGTCACCACGCATGGCAACCAAAACATCTATCTTTTTATGTCTTGGGACTTCATTCCAGACCGCGAGACGCCGTTCAACTGGCAAAGATTCGAGCAACAATGCAATTTCAGATGCATCTTCCTCGAGCATGATATGGGCTACGGAGTCTGTTTCACCAGTCAATGGTGCAGCCACCACTTCCTGGATTAAATTGGGTAGCGGATCAGACATGCTCATTCCCCTATAATGTCATTATTAATCAATATGATAACAATCGTAGCAAACACTACAACTACAGCACCTCAACTATGCTCAATGTGCTCTCATCAAATGTGTTTTTTGCTAATGACGCATTTACTACGATAAAAGTCACATTTATTCAGGCTTGTTGTGACTTCTCAAAGACCATTTAAGTCTATAGCAGTAGATTTAATGTGGTTCGCCTATGGCCTCCACTGTAAAACTATAGGCTATCTGAAATTATTCCCTACGCCGGACTGCAAAGATTCTGCCCGCGATTAAATAATAAAGATAGTAATCAATGATTTAGCGAGAGCATAGCGAGTTTGCAATGAATACAGAACAACACCAGGTCAGCACCAAATTGCTTGGCCACAACATTGATTTACAAGCTCTGAAGGCGAAATTGCACAAGAGTTTTGTCATCCACCAGTACCGAGATGCATTATATATTGCCTATCACGGCAGCAGCGCCTTTGTATTTGATTACGGCGTATTGTGCACCTGGAAAATGAAAGAGGAAGATAAAACTCAGTTATTAGTCAAAGTACTAAGTTGCACCCAAAATGGCACAGATGATCACGCGTGGGAAAACTTCCATTTCAAAGTAGAACAAAATGCCGGTTTAATGGTGAGAGACGATGAAATCCGTCTGCCTGACGACGATTTACTGACCTTATTGGCAGTGAGTCACGGTCTTGCACAATCCGAAAAGCTGGAACAATTTGAAGTGCTGGCGGAAAAAACTATTCAGGAGCACTCCCATTTATCCGAGACCCTGGCAAAAACCGGCAAAATACCGCTATCCCGCAAAGCTTTGGCCAAAGCGAGAGGCAGCTTGTTTCAAACCAGAAATGATATTGTTCTACGCTTTAACCTGTTGGATACCCCCGAATTTTTCTGGGAATACCCGGAACAGGAAGCCAACTATCTGCAAATTTCCCGCTACCTGGATCTGCAACCCAGAGTGGAGCTGTTAAACCTGAAACTCAGTACCATCAATGAACTACTGGAAATGCTTGCATCAGAGCAAAATCACAAGCATTCAGCATTTTTGGAATGGATCATTATCTACCTGATTGCAGTAGATATTATTTTATATTTTGGTCATTAAGACCTACGCTTAAATAAGTATCAAGGACAAACACTTGAAAATAGCAATTTTATCGCGCAATGAGCGACTGTACTCTACACAACGATTAAAGGAGGCCGCCTTAATCCGCGGTCATGAAGTCGATATTATTGACACGTTACACTGTTATATGGATATCACTTCCAGTCGCCCCAAGGTGCGTTACAAAGGTAAAAATCTCCCCCAATACGATGCAATTATTCCTCGTATCGGGGCATCCATTACTTTTTATGGCACCTCAGTGGTCAGGCAGTTTGAAATGATGGGCAGCTTTTGTGTCAATGAGTCGATTGCCATCAGTCGCTCCAGAGACAAGCTGCGCTCATTGCAACTATTGTCCCGAAAAGGTGTGGGCTTGCCGCACACCGGATTTGCTCACTCGCCGGATAACATTAAAGATTTGATAAAGAATGTTGGCGGGGCACCAGTCGTAATTAAAATCCTTGAGGGAACCCAGGGAATTGGTGTGGTGTTAGCGGATTCAGAAAAAGCAGCAGAGAGTATTATTGAAGCCTTTATGGGCATCAAAGTCGACATTCTGGTGCAGGAGTTTATCAAGGAAGCCGGTGGCGCTGACGTGCGCTGTTTTGTAGTTGGAGGCAAAGTGGTTGCCGCCATGAAACGACAAGGCAAAGAAGGTGAGTTTCGTTCCAATCTGCACCGTGGTGGTACCGCTGAGTTAACCCGGTTGAGTAAAGAAGAACGCGCCACCGCTGTTCAGGCTGCGAAAATCATGGGCCTGAATGTCTGCGGTGTAGATTTATTGCGCTCCTCTCACGGCCCTGTTGTAATGGAAGTGAACTCATCGCCAGGTCTGGAAGGTATCGAAACCGCCACCGGTAAAGATGTTGCGGGACTGGTTATTGAGTTTATTGAAAAGAACGCCAAACCACACAACAATAAAACAAGAGGTAAAGGCTAGCATGGCAGAACCTTTAGAAATCGGTAAAACCCTGATAAAACCGGGCTCCAGAGTAAAACTGGAGCTTCCGGCAGCAAGGCTGTACACGGATACGGAAATCTCTATTCCGGTAGAAGTTATTAATGCCCGCAAACCGGGTCCAGTGGTCTTTATCAGCGCAGCCGTGCATGGTGATGAACTCAACGGAATTGAAATCATCCGGCGATTGCTAACCATGAAATCTTTCCGCTTGTCTAAAGGTACTATTATCGCGGTTCCGATTGTGAATGTTTATGGCATGCTCAACCAAAGCCGTTATATGCCGGACAGACGAGATCTAAATCGCAGCTTTCCCGGCTCTTCAAAAGGCTCTCTGACCGGGCGCCTGGCGCATTTGTTTCTGTCAGAAATTGTTAGCAAATGCCAATATGGCATTGATTTGCATACCGGTGCCATTCACCGCAGTAACTTTCCGCAGGTCAGAGCGAATCTGAATGACGATGAAACCATGCAGTTAGCTCGAACGTTTGGCGTACCGGTTGTTTTGAATGCCGACATTCGCGAAGGTTCATTGCGTGAAGCTGCAGCATCAAAAGGTTGTAAGGTACTGCTTTACGAAGCAGGACAGGCATTGCGCTTTGACGAGTTGTCTATCCGAGCCGGATTAAAGGGTGTACTTAATGTATTGTCCCACCTGGGAATGATACGCAAACGCAAACCCTCTAAAACAGTAGAGCCTTTTGTGTCGAATCACAGTTTTTGGGTCAGGGCCACCAGTAGTGGTACTGTAACTGACCGTAAGCGCTTAGGAGATCATGTTAAAAAAGGCGATATTCTCGCTGAAATTTGCAGCCCTATTGGTTCGGCTGTTGATCACCTGAAAGCCCCCAATAGTGGCGTGATCATTGGCAAGCAAAATATCCCTCTCGTACAGGAAGGGGATGCCATGTATCATATAGCAGACTTCGAGACACCGAGTCAGGTAGCTGAACATATCGAGCAGTTGCAAGATGATTTATTACCGCAGTCAGACAACAACACAGTGAGTCAGGACCTATGAGCAATAGCGAACTCCCTCAACCTCTTGCCGAGAAAGTATTGATTGGTGTAGCAGAAAAGATTGACTTGCCCGAATTGGGTTTGACGGCAATTGCTACCCGCATTGACACCGGAGCAAAAACTTCGGCATTACATGTTGATCATATCGAAATTGATGAAGCCGCTAAAAAGGTGAAATTTTGGTTTCACCCCGATTTCCATGATGTAGAAAAAACCATCAAATGCTCTGCAAAACTGCACGACGTGCGTTGGATAAAATCGTCAAATGGTGAGAAAGAGCGTCGTTGTGTAATCAAAACACCAGCCCAGCTAGGCGAATTGACCTGGGATATTGAGCTAACCCTGACTGACCGCTCAATCATGAAACATTTAATGCTACTGGGGCGCGAGGCGTTAGAGCAACATTTTGTCATCGATCCTTCCGATGATTATTTAGCGGCTAAATAGACGCAGCAAACCTGACGACATAACAATAATAACCTATTTGTGAGTAAGGCCATGGAACAGACATCCCCTTCTTTGACCGCCAACATCATTTGGCTTATCGATGGTAAACACACCATCCATGCTGCCGTAGTGGAAAAAGTCATTAAGCTAGCGAAGCTGCAACATGCCAACGTCCAGGTAATTTTTGATAACAGACTAAGAGCACGCGAGCGCCATTATTGGTTTGTGTTTGATAAATCAGAGCAGGCTGAACAAGCCTGGATTAGTGAGCAAAAAGAAAAACAACAAAGTATTCAGGAACATTTACAACAGGCAAACCTTAATTTTACCTTCACCGTTCTGGATAAGCCAAATTACATGGAGACAATTGAGGCCTGCTCACAAGGTAAAAAAGAAAATCTGTTGGTGATTCAGGACGAACCTTTAACTGATCGTCACCCCATCTTTCAGGACCTGGCTAACTTGCAATGTCACGTTTTACTCATGCAGCCCAGAGCCTGGAACAGCAATGTAAAACTAATAGGCGCAGTTGACCCATTGCATGAGAACTCACGCCCAGATGATCTGGACTTTATAATTTCTAAAAAAACCCGAAACCTTGCGAAATTATTGAAATCCGAATGGGTCATCGCCCATGCCTGCCACGTCCCGGCTTCTTTTATTCAGTATAAAAGCAAGATTTCCACCCTACATCGTCAGGGACTGGATGATTTTATGGAGCGCATAGGAGCAACACCCAAGCACGCGGTCCTGCTCAACGGCTTACCGGAAAAGGCACTGGCAGACTGGATTAGCAAACAAGATACTGACATCCTGGTGATAGGTAATGTCACCCGAAACCTGTTTCTGTCGCATCTGGTAGGTAGCACAACAATGGCCCTGCTGAATAAGCCCCCCTGTGACATGTTACTGATTAAGAGTCATAGTCAGGAATCTAACTGATAATGTGAGCAGCGCGTTTAAATTTTAAATTTCATACCGAGTTGTAAGCGTTTTTGTCCTTCGTTAACTTCCACCTTGCTGAACCAGTCTAGGTGCCATTTAGGCAGTAATTCGCCTTCCAGTTCAAACGTTAGCGCATGACCGAAATCGACAAAGTCTTCGGTCAATTCAGCGCGATCACCAAACTCAGCATCCACATAACTATAGTAAAGAAAGTAGTCAGTTTCGTAGTCGTAAACTTGCCACTGCCCTTCCATACTCAAAACCGTTTTAAAATGATTATTGTCTACTCTGTTAATGAGTTCTAACGCTATAATTTGTTTACCCGATAACTGATACCTCAGCTCCCCTCGCAAAAAGTTTTGCTCTAACATGCGCTCAAGTCCAAGCTCATAACCCAGGGTGGGACTTAGCTGAGTACTCAGTTCCAGTTCAAAGTAGTCTATTTTATCAAATGATTGAAATACATCTGGATTTTGGGTGTGCGCTAGTTCACCGATAACACCTTCCAGTTGTGTTTTGGACGAAATGTTGCGTACATAACGCATTCCCGTTATCCAGCCGTCTTTTGACAACCCGGTAGAAGACACCCTGCCCTTATACGTAGGAATTGCCCCCAGCTCTGTTTTACCATACTCAGATTGATGGCGCACAAACAGGCGGCGCAAATGGAAGCGATGATTTTCGTCCGCGCCAAAGGTATTATAGCTAGAAGAAAATTCATCTCCCGTCACAGCAAAGCCATTCACGGACCAACGTTTGTCAGAGAAGTTTAATTGCGGGTAAAAGCGCACCCGATATTGATATCTGGGTTCCTTATCAGTACGAAAATCTGTGCGTGTTGAAAAGTCTAAATCAGCACTCAGACTCTGTGCCAATCCCACTCCTGAGGTAAAAGTAAATGAGAAGCAGCAAACCATTAACACTGGTTTCAATATTCTGGCTAATCTTGTAATCATAAAAAGTTTAGACTGTCCTGTTTTTCTGTCCTGAGGCCAAGAACATACATAAGAATAATAAAAACCTTTACACAATGGGCAATGTAGGCAGGTTTTCTGTATTTAACTTAACCCAAATCCCCGACCAAGGATCAATCAAACTTCAGAGCTTACCACGAAAATTCAAACATCAAGACGTACCACCTTAAACAACAGCGTTGCTTTTGTGAAGAAATATGAATAACAAATGAGGCTTAATGGTAAAAAATAGACTCCACATTTTCTGCACATTTTGATGCGATAAATACCATTGCCAAAGCATTATATGCAGGCCTAACGAACTGGAGTATCTGAGATGGCGTCACTAGCAAGTTTTAAAATTGAAGGTACCGAATACCACATATCGGACGAAAATATGGATATGGAACTACTAAAGTCGCTGCTTAAAAAAGTGATTGGCCGCAATGACTCTCCGTTGCTGGAGCAACTATGCCAACGCCAAAGTGACAATGATGACTGGTTTGAAGCGCTACTCGCTCAGTACACTTATACCCTAAAAGGTGATCAGGAAGAGCAACTTGGCGACAATGACGACGACGAACTTTTAAACGCGTTATAATAAAGTTAAAAAGTCTCGACTTTTGCCTGTAAAAAGTCCCCTGTTTACTTCATAATTCTTTCCTCACCGCTATCACCATCCCGGGACAAATTGATGTATGCCGTTATTTTTAAAGCCAAAACCGGAACACAAGACACCCAGTATTCAGATACTGTAGCTTTGATGAGAGAGCTTGCCTTCAATCGTTACAATTGCCAGGATTTTGTGGCAGTTACTGAGGGGCAACAAGAAATCGCTATTTCATATTGGCTATCAGAGCAGGATATCAAAAATTGGCACAAAGACAGCCAACATGCCGTAGCCCAAAAACTGGGGAAAGAAAAATGGTACAAAGGCTATACGGTTGAAGTGGTAGAGATTAAACGGCGCTATCAATTTGGCGACGCCTGATAAACATCGACTATTTTTTTAAAACACCTGGTATGCTTTCCAGGTTTGATTTTGAATTAACAGTTTGTACACAACTTTGATTATAGTGGACAACAAATCTACCCATCGATTATCCCATCAACTTAATTTGCCTACATATTGAGCAAACAAAGCCATAGTTAGGGCTTTTTGATTACATATACTGCACTTTTTAATTACTTTTGATTACACTTTGTTACATCAATGTAAATCTGGCCCGCTGTTTTGAAGCGAACTGACTTTTTATTCAGAAGTAGTAAACATCACAATCTCCCAAAAGATATAGAGTGGCAGCTTACTCAAGACTTTTTCCGCAAGGCCAGTACCAATACCCGGCCTTTAATGCTTGGCGCTATTCTCTTTGCCGTGGCCGCCTATTTTCAACAGGCCAATGAAACCGCGATTTTTTTATGGCTGGCAGTGCAGTTCCTGTTTGGATTGTTTTTACATCTGTTAACTCAACAATATCGTTCGCCTAAAATCGAAAACGGCCAGCTACTGCGCTTTATCGTCGCCAGGATTATTATTGGTGTGCTGATTGCTGCGATGTTTGGTAGTTCATTGTTTTTGTTGCCTGAACCCAATATGGCGACGGGCTCACCAATTTTTATCTTTATGCTGATGATGATAGCCATCATCACGGTATTTCGTTACGCCATGCTCCCCATGTTTTCCAATGTCTTTTTGATAAGTCTGGTGATGCCACAACTAATATTTTTTATCTGCTTTCCGAGCAATTTACATCTCACCTTTTTGGTTTTGGTTCCCAGTGGAATCATTTTGGTGGTGCATCTGGGCAATGTACTTTCTCAGGCTAATCGTGAAACCATCTCTTTAAATGAAAAACTAAAGCACGAAATTGAAGAACACGTAAAAACCAAAAAGTCGCTGGAGGTTATCGCTATGCAGGATCCTCTGACTCACTTGGGAAATCGACGACAGTTTGATAATAGCTTACAAGCTGAATTGCAGAGATTTAAACGCTATGAACGCAGCTTCAGCATCTTTTATGTAGATCTGGATAACTTTAAACCCGTTAATGACGTATATGGCCATGATATTGGAGATCAATTACTTGCCGAGATGGCAAAGCGATTAAAAAGTTCTATGCGCATTACCGATACAGTAACCCGTATCGGTGGCGATGAGTTTGCCATTATCGCTCCCGGTATCGCGGATAAAACAGACATAGACAACCTGATGAATAAGCTCGAAAGCGAGATTACTCAACCTTTTCAGTTTGATTCCGTTCGCCTTGAAATCAACGCCAGTATTGGCTGGGCAAATTGTCCTCACGATGGCTTAGACAAGGAAGCCCTGCTGAAGGTGGCAGACACCCGCATGTACAAAGTAAAAAATAGTCGGTGACAGTGGCACGCATTAGCTATTAGTTCCACTGCCACCGAATACTATGTGATGTATCAGGCCAGTCTGTTACCGATTGGCAATTTAGTGATCGCCTTGCCGGTAATACTGCGAATCGCATTGGCTACTGCGGGTCCGATAGGCGGCGTGCCCGGCTCACCGACGCCTGTCGGAGCGGCATCTGATGGCATGACAAACACTTTAATGTCCGGCATTTGATTGATGCGCAGTGGCGTGTAGTCATAAAAGTTATTTTGCACTACTTTACCGCCATCCAGAGTAATTGCCTCCCCTAAAATGGCACTCAGCCCATATCCTATGCCCCCTTCCATTTGCGCAACTACGACATCAGGCGTGACTGCAACGCCACAATCCACCGCGCACCACACCTTTTCTACCTGAAAGGATTTGTCTTCATTGACTTTGACTTGTGCTACCTGCGCCACAAAGCTGGCGAAAGACTCATGCACAGCGACGCCCAAACCAGTACCGGATGGTAGTTCGCAGCCCCAGTTGGACTCAGCCAGTACCTTATTTAATACCGCTAAATGTCGGGGATGCTGCTTCAGTAATTTTTGCCGCAGCGTTGCTGGATCCTGACCCGCAGCGTGTGCTACTTCATCAAAAAACACTTCCGTCGCATAGGCGTTGTGACTATGTCCTACTGAACGCCACCATAAGACCGGGACGCCTGCTCTTGCTTCGTGTCCATCAAATTTAAAGTTGGGGATCTGATAAGGCAGATTGGCACCGCCTTCAACCAGAGCGAAATCCAAAGGACCTGTAATTAGGCCTTCAAACGGCGTGCCTCTCAAAATAGATTGAGAAACAAGGCGCTGATGCCAGCCTGTTAGTTCATCATTATCATCTATCGCAGCACGAAACTTGTGATAAGCCATAGGACGGTATCGCCCACCTTTAATGTCGTCTTCCCTGGACCACTGCAAACAAACCGGTGCGGCCCCTTCAATGGCTTTAGCTATCACTACGGCATCCATAACGAAGTCAGAGTCTGGGACAGCACGACGACCAAAACTCCCCCCGGCAAACTGGGTGTGCACAAACACCTTTTCTACAGGTAAACCAGTCACCTGAGATGCAACAAACTGATCGATACCAGGGATTTGTGAACCTGTGTAGATATGGCAGGCGTCTTTTTGCAAATCCACAACACAATTCATGGGCTCCATGGTGGCATGGGATAAATAAGGAAATTCAAAATCCAGTTCTACTGTTTTTGCCGCCTCAGATAACGCCTTGTCAATGTCACCATCGTTTTTGGCAACCGCCCCGTTAGTTTCCGCTAACGCTTTGAAATCCGACCACAATTGCTGGGAGCCACGGGTTTCAGCCTGGCTGTCATCCCATTCAATAGCTAACGCCTGCTTACCCTGTCTGGCGGCCCAGTGATTTTTAGCCAAAACCGCAACACCTCGTGGGGTACTAATCACAGATTCAACACCTGCGACAGCCTTTGCCTTATCACTATTGACACTTTTAAGTGTGGCACCAAATTTTTCAGGCCGGGCAATCGCCGCCACCAACATACCCGGCAGGCGCACATCAATAGTGTAATTTGCCTTTCCTGTGCTTTTGTCTTTACTGTCAATTCTGGGCACTGATTTGCCTATCAGAGTAAACTGATCAGGGGTTTTTAATTTTGGCGTTTCCGGAGGAGCAATAAGTGCGGCGACCTCGGCCATCTCTCCGTATGAGGCCACTTTTCCGGGCCCTTTTAACTGACCATTTTCGGCACGAACTTCAGACTCTGCAACAGCCCACTGTTTCGCCGCGGCAGCAATCAGCATCGCTTTTGCCGCTGCGCCAGCCTGGCGAAGCTGCATCCAGGAATTGGCAATAGAGGTTGAACCACCCGTTCCCTGATAGGGACCCCAGAATAAATTGTTGTAGCGCTTTGCATCAGCAGGAGCAAATTCCCAGCGCATTTGTGCCCAATCAGCGTTCAATTCTTCAGCCACAATCGCAGTGAGTCCAGTTGTTACGCCCTGCCCCTTGTCCAGATGTTTGATCACTACCGTAATGGTGTTGTCTTTAGCAATCCTGACAAAATGCCCCATAGCCGTTGCACCTTGCCCACCGGCCTCAACGTCAGAGTTTATCGATAATCCGATGCTAAATCCGACACCTGAAATCGCTGACACTTTCAAAAACTGCCGTCTGGACAACTCCGGTGCTTTAATGCCGGCGATGCTACTTTGTGCTTGTACCATTTTCATCATGAAACCTCCTTAGCCAGAGTATCAGCGGCGTGATGGATTGCAGCGCGAATTCGATGGTACGTCGCGCACCGACAGATATTGCCCTGCATTGCCATATCAATATCTTTGTCGGAAGGCTTTTTATTACTTTCCAACAGCGCCGTCGCTGACATCACCTGGCCAGACTGGCAGTATCCGCACTGCACTACATCCAACTGTTGCCATGCTTGTTGAATCGCCATTGCAGTGTCTGAAGAAAGCCCTTCGATAGTAGTCACCTTTGCCCCGTTAGCCGCAGCAACGGGTGTGGAACAGGAGCGTACAGGCTGACCGTTTAAGTGCATTGTGCAAGCGCCACACATGCCCACACCGCAACCAAACTTGCTGCCAGTCAGGTTTAACTCATCACGCACATACCACAGCAGTGGCATATTGGGATCACCGTCATAGGTGACCTTGTTACCATTTAACTCAAATGAAATCATGATTACTCCAGAGCACAAGGCTCAGTGTTTTAACGATGAAGTTGCAGGGAATTTTAAAAAGTATTGCAAAGGTGAGTTTTTTGGCAAGTCATACAACCAGCAAAACGGCGAGAATTTCAGCATTTTGTAGGATTGTGCATCAGGCAAATTTAAAAAGGCATATTATCAGCCTACTCGCACACATCGCTTGCGGCTCAGCAACTTTGCGCCAGCTCTAACTGCACAGTGATAAAGTTATGTTTTAGCTTCTGATAAACTGCGCTGTCGTTTTGACAAAGCAGTGCCGCATCCCTTTTAATTGCTGCGTATTCTGTTGCACGCTCGGGGTGAGCAATCAGAAAATCTCTGAATAGTAAGTGTTGTCGAATACGTTCGTCTCCTGACACAAAGGCATGCATATGGTGACTTCGCTGTTTTCCGCCTTTTTGAAAGTAACGTCGCCCGGCAATTCCATTTTCACCTTTGGCCTTATAGCCCATATCCGCCAGCGCATCATTTAAACTATCCAATCCAGTCAGACAGCGCACCTCCAGCAAAATATCAATAATGGGTTTGGCACACATTCCTTCGATTGAGGTACTGCCAATGTGCGCTATGCTGACCGCCACCGATTCCATTACGATAGATAACTTTTCTTTTTCCTGAAGGAATTGTTCAGGCCAGGCAGGGTCATAGTCGACGACTTCAATAATTCGAGACATTTCATTCAGGCGTGTTAGTTCAAAAACTATTTTACCAAAATAGCGACTTTACGCTGCTCTCCATGCTCATCTTCAATCAATAAATTAAGGGTTTCGCCTGGCGCTCGTTTCATCATCTTTTTAGCTTTTTTGGCATCACAACCGGGGATGGCACAATCCTCTATCGACAATATCTTGTCCCCACTTTTCAATCCGGCCGCCTCAGCTGGTGAGTCTACAAATACTTCGTCAACAGTGACTTCTTTCAGTTCTGGGCTAAAAAATCCAGAAACGGATACTGCCGCACTAAAACCTATGGAGCCTTTTTCTTCGGCGACCACTGAGATAGACAATAGCAGCAGAGCCATGAGAGAAATTTTAGGCATATTATTTCCTTGTTGTTTTCATTATTTCGAAACTAATAGACCTGACAAGGCAAAAACAGTTCCCTGTTCAGCGAGAAATTCACCGGGCGAAAAGCGATTAAAACTATTGCCCGGTTATACACTAACCTCAGGATTGAGACTGAGATTGTTGCGCAGCTATCATGCCAGATAAAAAGTAGTGCTCATTAACGGCATTGTGCACTTTGCTTAATTCCAGTTGAATATCATCGATAACGTCGTGTAAAGCTTGCTGTCGCAAATTTTGAACTTCCTGCTCAGCCACACGACGCTTAACTTTCATTAACTGCCTTAGAGGCATGTCATTGCGAGGTAAATCAGCCAATCGTTCACCAATGTCATTAATACAGAACAGAATCGAGCGAGGGAAAGTCTCGCTCTGCATCAAAAAGCTCAACACCTGTGCTCTTTTAACTTTCACGTTCATACTTTGTCGG
The DNA here is from genome assembly GCF_056158425.1 of Planctobacterium sp. AWH2_060. NCBI lineage: Bacteria > Pseudomonadati > Pseudomonadota > Gammaproteobacteria > Alteromonadales > Alteromonadaceae > Planctobacterium > Planctobacterium sp. AWH2_060. The sequence goes on from NZ_JBSWTG010000001.1 coordinate 1,347,629, forward strand.
TACATCTGGTAGGCATCCATCGACTTTAAAACACTCATCCATTGAATATTCTGAAAGGGTTCACTTTCTTCTTCATTCACCAGATTAGCGGAGCGCACATCCACAATACGACTGGTCATTTCTGCCCGCTCCAGGTCACATCCCATTCTGAAAAACAGATAGCTCTCATCGTGATTCAGCGACCCTTCTATCAAGCCGTAAAAAGACTGAATACGAAAAAGAACCTCCTCCAGATAAGCAAAACGGCGCTTCTTATTAACCCCTTCCATGACATTTTCTTTACCAAAATGATACAGGGAGTTGAGTCGTTCCCAGGCTTCACGGGGCAATATATCTCGGACAGTGCGGGCATTTTCCCTAGCCGCCCACAAACAGTAATTTAGGCTAACCTGACTGGTTTCATTGCGCTCCAGTAAAAACTTCATCACGGTGCGTTCGTTAAAATTACTGTAGACCTCACAATAGGCATCGCGCTCACCAACAATGTCGATCAGTGGCTCCCAGCCTAAACTAACGCCTTTTGGTAAATCTAATAACAGATTGTTATTCACATTGATCAGACGGGCCATATTCTCAGCTCGCTCAACATAGCGCGCCATCCAATAAATAGTTTCTACAACTCTTGCTAACATGGCTTAGTCCTCCTCCACAATCCAGGTATCTTTACTTCCACCGCCCTGCGAGGAATTCACTATCAATGATCCTTTGCGCATAGCAACCCGGGTCAGTCCTCCCATGGTCACAGTGATATCATCACTGGACAGAATAAAGGGACGCATATCCACATGACGAGGTTCTGCATTGGTACCTACTAACGAAGGAACTGTTGATAAATTTAATGTTGGCTGGGCGATATAATTACGCGGATCGGCTTTTATCAAAGCGGCGAACTTTTCCTGATCCTTTTTGGTGGACATAGGACCAATCAGCATACCGTAACCACCGGATTCATTTGCTGGTTTCACCACCAGTTTATCCAAGTTCTCCAGCACATATTTTTGTTCTGATTCATTCATGCAACGATAGGTAGGCACGTTAGGAATTGCGGCTTCTTCACCCAGATAATATTTAATAATTTCCGGCACCCAGGCGTATACCACTTTATCATCCGCCACACCGGCACCGGGCGCATTGGCTAAGGCGACATTGCCCTTTTTCCAGGCCCGCATAATTCCGGGCACACCCAACATAGAGTCGGGATTAAAGGCTTCGGGATCTAAAAACAAGTCGTCAATTCGACGATAGATAACATCCACCCTTTGCAAGCCTTCAACGGTACGCATATAAACGCAATCATCATCGTTGACCACTAAGTCACGGCCTTCCACCAACTCACAGCCCATCTGTTGTGCCAGATAAGCGTGTTCAAAATAAGCTGAGTTATAAATGCCCGGTGTGAGCACCACCACTTCGGGATAATCCAAAGGACGAGGTGAGATTGCCGCCAGCATATCGAATAGCTGCGAGGGATAATCATCCACCGGCATGATGGACATTTGCTCAAACATATCCGGAAATACCCGCTTCATCACTTCGCGATTTTCCAGCAAGTAAGATACGCCAGAAGGCACTCGCAAGTTATCTTCCAGTACGTACATTGTACCGTCGCTGTCCCGTACTATATCCGAACCACAAATGTGTGCCCAGATATTCAGCGGCGGTCTGATCCCAACACACTGCTTGCGGAAATTAACCGATTTTGCCAGCAATTCCGCTGGAAAGACCTTATCTTTGATAATCTTTTGTTCGTGATAAATATCATCAATGAACATATTCAGCGCTTTTACCCGCTGTTTCAGACCATATTCGATGTTTTGCCACTCTTTTTTCGGCATCACTCTGGGAATAACATCGAATGGCCAGGCGCGATCAATAGAGCCACCCTCGTGGTAAACGGTGAACGTGATCCCCATTTCTTTGATGGCTAAATCTGTGGAATTAACCACTAACGCCAACTCTTCGTCCGTCAGCGACTCAAAATACTTAGTCACCTGTTTCGCACACTTTCGGGGTTTACCCGCAGACTTCATGAGTTCATCATAAAAGTTCTGGGTGTCGTATTTATCCCAATTAATCGCCATCAAACCACCTTTTAAATAATGTTATTTTGTCAGGTACAATTTATTTTTAAGTATTGCAGCAATCTGTCGCTTTGCCCAAATAATCATCCCAGCTAAATCCTTGCCACATCTACAGATACCGTCAGAACATTACTACCACCACCAAATAGCACACCTTTGAGCGGTGTAACGTCGAAATAGTCCCGGCCCATTGCTAATCGAATATGCTGATTGCCCGGTACTATGTCATTGGTAGGGTCAAACTCCATCCAGCCACTTCCCGGTAAATAAACCGCAAACCAGGCATGAGACGCATCGGCCCCTTCTAGTTTTTCCTGGCCTTCCGGGGGTAATGTTTCAATGTAGCCGCTGACATAACGAGCTGCTAACCCGATGCTGCGCAAACAACCAATGGCCAGATGTGCAAAGTCCTGGCAAACCCCGCGTTTGTGCTCGATAACGGTTTGCAAAGGTGTGCTCAGGGTTGTGAATGCCGGGTCGTACTTGAATTCGGTAAAGATGCGGTGCATCAGATGGCGAGTAGCGTCCAACAATGGCCGGTTGGGCTTAAAACTCAGCAATGCGTATTCTTTCAGCGAAGGCAGCAAATCAATAAACTTGGATGCATAGGTAAACTCTTTAGCAAACAGCATTTCCGGTGACAGACCTCTGGCAATTTCATCGCGCACCTGCTCCCATGCGGCATCAAAGCTAAACAACATGCTTTGTGGCTTTTCCAAAACCAGAACTTCACTGGTTACGCTGACTTCTAAAATTTTGTGCTGTTCAGGAATATCAAAACGGGTTACCAGATTGCCAAAGTAGTCTTTGTGCTCACCTAAATAGCTGGGTGCTGGAGATATGGTAAAGCTGCAAGATTGCCGGGTCTGGTGCTCATTGGTTAATGGTGTCAGCCTTGCCAAATTCTGGCATAAGCTCACCGGTTCTGCGTATTCGTAGCGGGTAATGTGTTTAATGCGAAACTTCACGATTGCACCTGTCCTTGCAACAGCTGCGCTGCGCCCTCGGTATGAGAGAAGTAAATCTGACTGATAGCTTCGGCCAAATCACTGAGATCAGTGCTCACATCGTCTAACAAGTGCTGAAGATTGGTGCGCTCTCCTTCTTTGTCTGCCAGCACCAGTTCATTTAGTTCGCAGAGTTGAATACGGGTCAGGGCTGACAGGATCATCTTCTCATGTCTTTCCAGGCGAGAGTCGTTCTGCTCATTAGGCATTTCTGCCACCAACTGCTTTAACCTTTTCAATTGATAGCACAGAGACCTGGGGTAATCGGCATTAAGCAGCAATAATTCGACAACGGTTTCCATTCTTTGCTCAACCCGGTAACGCCGTCGGTGGGTAGCTAAACTCTCCTGCGAATACAGCAAACTGTCCAACACCAGCGACTCCATTTCGTTATCAACCTCCTGGCTCAACAGAATCTCCGATAAATTCATAATTTGATGGGCTCGCTCCAGGCGACGCCCCGCCTCCAGCATCAGCCAACCGCCATCCCGAGATAAGCTTTCAGCCGCATGCCCTAAAAAGGCGCTCACTGAATCCAGTAATTCGTTCAGTAATTCCTGCATGTCACTGACACTGCGGGTTGGCTTACTGTATTTGATGCGCCGTGCAGCCTGGTTAATCTCATCAATGATGCGCCAGGTATCTCCCGACCAGTAATCTCTGACATTAAAGGCACTGTTAAGGAAGAAGCCAAAGGTAGCCGTTAATCCCCCGTTGAGGTCGGTGCCAAACACAAATTGCCGCATCATCCACCAATAGGAACTGCGCCCTTTCTCAGTCATATCTTCGAGGGCATCTGCAATTTGAGGGTGATGAGGCAACAATCCGGTTATCAATTTTTCGATATGAGCCAGAGCATCTTCCTCACGATCAGGGGAATACTCGGTTAAGCGCGACAATATTGCTCTAACAAGGCGTACCTGGCTTTCTGAGCGTTCGATATTGCGCCCAACCCAAAACAAACTTTCGGCTGTTCTGCTGGTGATCTGTTCATGACCCCGATAGGCGGCCTGCTCTCCCACCAACTGCCATAAGCTGCTGTAATTTTCTTCGCTTTCTCCCAGTACCCAGGTGTCTTTCAGTAAGCCAGTAAACGGGTTTTCCTGTTGCTGGTAATACACCAGTCGGGTCAAAGCGCCAGGCAGCACGCGATAACTGCCTTGTTCGGTAAGCGCAAAACTGCGAATTTTAATAGGTTTGGCCTGAAACTTAGCATTATTCCAGGCTGGTGCTCTGGAAAACTCCAGAAACTGCTGACCAACATATTTAGCGGGCTGCCGCTCTATGTCCTGACGCAGTTGTTCCAGCTTGGCGTCATCCATACTGGCGGGATATTGATTTTTAGCATGGTAATCCGCGCGTTTAATTACCATATTTTGCAAGTTGTCCAATACAAAATGGCGGCGATTTTTATCTCCACACCACAAAGTATCAATCTGGGGTAACAACAAGGGCTCACCAAACAGGTGCTCACAAACCGCTGGCAAGTAAGACATGAGACCAGGGCTTTCTAATATGCCGGCACCGATGGGATTAATGACAATCACATTGCCTTGCCGCACTGCGTGTAACAAGCCCGGTACACCATAGATGGCATCTTCTTTTAGCTCCAGTGAATCACATGCCTGGTCGTCTACCCAGCGCAAAATCACATCAACCTGCTCTAAGCCATCCAGGGTTTTTAACCAGACCTTGCCTTCACGAACCGTTAAATCCGCTCCTAATACAAGGTTGTAACCCAAATAGGCTGCCAGATAGGCATGTTCAAAGTAGGTTTCATCCGAAGCACCAGCAGACAACATAACAATGTTGGGAGTACGATTGTGCGGCACCATAGCCGTGAAAGTGCCATGCCAGGCCTTAAAAAATCCGGACAAACGCGCGATCTCAGCACTACTGAATTCACTACTCATTACCCGTGACATGGCCACCCGATTTTCCAGGCAGTAACCGACCCCGGTAGGCATCTGAGTTTTATCCCGGATGACCACCAATTGCCCGTCTGGATTGCGGGTGATATCCGCGGAATAGAACATCAAGGGCGTTTGGATATGATTGTAAAGCCCATGAGCAGGACGAATATACTGATCAGAATTAAGCACCACTTCTGCCGGGATGATGCCCGAAGTCAGCAACTCGCGACGACCGTAGAGATCTTTAAACACCGCGTTGAGCACTTTTGCCCGCTGCTGCATACCGGCATTGAGTTGTTGCCAGGAATCCTGATCCAAAACATAGGGTATGGCATCCAGTTCCCAGGCTCGACGAGACTTATCCTCCTTACCAAAACTGTAGGTAACACCGATTTCCTGCAGTTGTCGATGGATCAGTTGTTGTCTCGCCCTGAAATCCGATTCAGGTAATTTTTCTAACTGCTGAACCAGATTTTGCCAATGTGGTCTCGGCTGCCCCGTTTGCGCATCCCAGAATTCATCATAGCCCATGGCATCGGCATGGTAATCTTCCATGTGTCTGGATAACAAAGACTCTTCTGGACGGGATTTAGTCGTCATAGTTATTTCTCTTTATGCTATTCCCGCGTCTATTTACCAGAGTTTTGCCCTATAGGTCTACGTAAATCCAGAGTAAATGGATATTCATCATTGGGGCTTTCAACAACCGGGGCCTGGGCCGGACGGTTTTTGTGATTAGCGGTAAATTGTCCTTGGGAATGCATAGTTCCACGCCAGTTTTGACTAATCTGCGCTTGTGTTTGGGTATGGCCTTCATCGTCAAAGCGCGCTATTCGTCGCCCTTCTGCTTCAAAACTATTGACCGGGAAGGCTTCAAAATTGCGACCGCCAGGATGCACTACGTGATAGGTACAGCCACCTACCGAACAGTTATTCCAGGTATCGTAAATATCAAAAACCAACGGCGAATGGACGCCAATGGTGGGATGCAAAGCGGAAGGCGGCTGCCAGGCACGATAGCGCACACCAGCCACATACTCACCGTTGGTAGGACAGCGATGTAAGGGTAACCGGCGGCCATTACAGGAAATGATATATCGATCTGAGGTTAAGCCCTTGACGTACACCTGCAAACGCTCAAGTGAAGAGTCTACAAAGCGGGAAGTGCCACCGCTGCCCATCTCCTCACCCAACACATGCCACGGCTCAATTGCCGTACGTAATTCCAGCGAAATATCATTGATATTGACCTTGCCAATAACCGGGAAACGGAACTCGTGGAATGCATTCAACCATTCGGTCTCAAACTGATAACCATTTTGTTGCAAAGTAGCACAAACTTCCTGCATATCGCGAGCGACAAAATAAGGTAACAGGAACCGATCGTGCAACTCGGTGCCCCAGCGCACCAGTTTATGGTGATAAGGGTTTTGCCAGAAGTTCACCAAAAGGGTTCGCAGTAACAGGTTTTGAACCAGACTCATTTGATAATGAGGCGGCATTTCAAAACCGCGAAACTCCAATATTCCCAGGCGTCCTGTTGCCGAATCAGGGGAATACATCTTATCAATACAGAACTCTGAGCGATGAGTATTACCAGAAATATCCACCAACAAATGTCTGAGCAATCTGTCCACTAACCATGGCTGTTGCGTTTCGCCATCGGGCAACTGCGAAAATGCGATCTCCAATTCGTAAAGATATTCTTCCCGCCCTTCATCGACTCTAGGGGCCTGACTGGTAGGCCCAATAAACAAGCCAGAAAACAAATAGGACAGTCCGGGATGGTGTTGCCAGAAAGTCAGTAAACTGCGCAGCACACCGGGTTTGCGCAAAAACGGACTCTCCAGCGGCGAGCTGGCACCCATGGTGACATGGTTACCACCGCCGGTACCAGTATGTCGACCATCCAGCATAAACTTCTCAGTACCCAGACGACTTTCGCGCGCTAACTGATATAAAACCTCGGTGTTAGAAACCAGTTCACCCCAGGTATTTGCCGGATGAATATTGACTTCAATAACGCCCGGATCCGGCGTGACAGCAAACTTTTTCAGTCGCAAATCCGCTGGCGGCGAATAACCCTCAAATATAACTGGAATTTTTAACGACGATGCCACAACTTCTATCTGCTGCACTAACAGCAGATAGTGCTCTAAATACACCATCGGTGGCATAAAGACATACAAGCGTCCGTCTCTGACTTCCACACAAAGAGCCGTTTTAGCAAAGCGCTCCGATGCCGACTTGCCCTGCATTTCAAAGTGCTCAATCAAATCCGCGGGCAAGTGCTCATAAGGTTGAAAATAACTATGGGGTTGGTATTCATCCCCCTGTTTAACCGGCTGCCAGGGAATGGAGTTAAGTGGCAGACGCAAACCAAGCGGAGAATCGCCGGGCACCAGTGTGAGACGCTGAGTGCGGAAAGTCCATTGGCAACTATGCCAGCGATGATTGGCGTAATCCCAGCCCATAGGTAACACATAACCACTGGGAGAATCGGGATCGCCATTTAATACCGCGCGCAATTTAGCGCGCTCGGAATATTCCTTTAGCTTGATCTTATTCAAGTCAATATTGTCGGGTAATTGCCCTTCTTGCCAGATAAGGTAAAGGGCATCTTCGTAGGCGGGCAGCAAATTAGAAGCAGTAATGCCCAACTCCTTACTCAGGGCTTCGGCAAACTGTTTTGCCGCATCCGCAGACAGTTTGGGATCACTAATAGGATCGCCAGCCAAGGCATCATTTTTCCAGACTGGGTGGCCATCTTCGCGCCAATAACTGGCGTATTGCCAACGAGGCAGCGGCTCGCCTGGATACCATTTTCCCTGACCAAAATGACGCAACGCCCCGGGGGAAAAGGTTTGCTGCATCTTTTTAAACAATTGGCAGGCAAGCTTGCGCTTCACCGGGCTGTCGGCTGTGGTATTCCACTCCGGTCCTTCCATATCATCAATGGACACAAAGGTAGGTTCACCGCCCATGGTCAAACGAATATCCTGGGTTTTCAGCTCGTCATCCACCTGCTCACCCAACGCCTGTATCGCCTGCCACTGAGACTCAGAATAAGGCTTAGTAACTCGCGGTGCTTCATGGATTCTAGTTACACTGTTACTAAACTCAAACTCTACCTCACAGGTATCAGTCGCGCCGGTTATAGGCGCAGCGCTGGCTGGCTCCGGACTCGCCGACAGTGGAATGTGGCCTTCTCCGGCAAATAAGCCTGAGGTAGCGTCCAGACCAATCCAGCCAGCTCCAGGCACAAACACCTCAGCCCAGGCATGTAAATCGGTAAAATCCTGCTCAGGTCCGCTGGGCCCATCCAGACTTTTTTGATCGGGTGCCAGTTGCACCAGATAACCCGACACAAAACGCGCAGCCAAACCCAGATGTCTGAGTAACTGCACCAATAACCAGGCAAAATCACGACAAGAGCCAGAGCCATTTTCCAGGGTTTCTTCACAGCTCTGAACCCCCGGCTCCATGCGCACCAGATAATCCAGGTGCTTATACACTTCCTGATTCAAGCCTACCAGGAAATCCACAGTGGCTTTTTTACTCAGATCCAGGGTATCTATCCACTCCTTAAACAAAGGCCCTTTTTCAGTCACTTTGAGGTAGGGAGATAATTCTTGCTGCAATTCAGATGTGTAATCAAAAGGGGCTTTTTCTGCGTACTCTTCGATAAAGAAATCAAAGGGGTTGATCACCGTCATTTTAGCGATAACTTCAACCGTCACATCCAGATATTTGCTGCGCTCAGGAAACACCACTCTGGCCTGATAATTACCGAATGGATCCTGTTGCCAATTGATAAAGTGTTCTTCGGGTTGGACCTTCAGGGAATAGGCCTGAATAGGCGTACGACAATGCGGTGCGGGTTTTAACCTGAAGGTGTGAGGGGCAATGTTCACTAACCTGTCAAAGTTATAACGGGTGTGATGCCTGATTGCTACAGTAATAGTCATGGATGCCTGAGTAAAATAGGTTGCAATAGTTCTAGTGTATACCCTGACAAATTAACTACCAGTAAAGTCACACATTGCGTCTGATTTTTTTTGCAAATCACTGAAATACAAGTAAAAGCATGACAAAAATGTGACATATACGCACATCAAGTAGGGTGAGGCGTCACCGCCTCATCCCTCTCACAGAACCGTACGTACGGACCTCGTATACGGCTCATGCATACTTCCATTCAGCATAAGCGCTGAACACATACCCCGTCCTAATTAGCTCAAAATTGACCAGACCAAGGTCGTTGAACCATTGATTTGGCATCGCATAACTGGCCAGAGGGCTATGAGCATTTCTCCAACTGTTCATTTGGATAAACCTGAACGGCGGTTTATAACCAAGCTGCTTCAGTCTTCGATGCAGCTTCGCTGGTTTCTTCCATAATTTCAATTGGATACTGCGAAGCCTGCGCCTCAACCATCTCGCTATCTTAGAAAATTCCCTGTTGCTATTGGCAATCCTGAAGTACTGGCTAAACCCTCTTAAAACAGGGTTCAACTCTTTGATAACTGCACACAGCGGTTTGCCACCATTGCGTTTCGTCATCTGCTTCAACTTCTTTTTAAACGCTGCGAGTTTCTGAGGTTGTATACGGGTGTATTGACGCCCAATTTCAACACCCAGAAATTTCACTCCCTCATCGCTATGAGCAATGTGAGATTTCGCCTGGTTAACTGTCAGTTTCAGCCCTTTCTCCAGTAGCTTCGTCGCCTGTTTCTGTGCATTTTCTGCTCCAGAACGACTTCGGCAGAAGATCAGAATATCATCGGCATAGCGCACTATTCGGTGCCCTCGCTTCCTCATCTCCTGATCAAACGCATCCAGATAGATATTCGCTATCAGTGGGCTTATCACACCACCTTGCGGGCTTCCTGAGCCGCTCTGCTGCCAGTAACCATCTACCATTACACCACTTTTCAGGAACTGATTTATCAGTAACAGTACGCTGCCATCTGTGACTCGCTTTCGGATACTTTCAAGGATAATTTCATGATCGAGCTTATCAAAGCACTTCGACAGGTCCATATCCACAACATGCTCCAGTCCGTAGCGACGGATGAACATCGTGGCTTTATTAATGGCATCGTGACAACTTCGATGCGGTCTGTATCCAAAGCTTGATGGATGGAATTGCGCATCAAAGAGCGGCATAAGCAGATCATACAGGGCCTGCTGGACTACTCTGTCCCGTACTGCTGGGATCCCCAGTAATCGTGTACCACCATCGTCTTTCGGTATTTCTTTCCGCCTGACAGGTTGTGGACTGTACTTTCTGGTTTTGAGTTCACAGACAAGTTGGTCAAGATTATCACTCAGATTTAAGGCGAAGTCGCTCAGGCTCTGCCCATCTGTTCCGGCCGCGCCTTTCGCTTTCTTTACCTTTTTGAATCCTTTGTACAGGCGCTCTTTATTAAGCAGTTGCCCATACAAACTGTAATAAACTCTCACCTTGCCTCCTCAGGTTGTGTGCTGTGTGGGGACGGATATCCTTTCTTTGCGTTGGTATATTTCATGTTGTCGTAAAGCGTGCTGGCACAATGGCAATCTACTTAACGTGCACAACATTACTCCCGTGTACAGTTTCATGTTCCAGTCTGCGGTTTCCACCACAAACCAGACAGGAAGACTTCGATAGCTAACCGACTCGTGTACCACTAAAAAAAAACATCTGTTCATCACAGACTTGAAGTATGCTTCCTCCCTTCGCAACACTGATAAGCTTTTGGCCAGTCAGTGTCCCATCAGACACTATGCTAATGGTCAGCTCGGTTTTATCCTCCACACCATTACTGGGTTTCACAGGCCGGGCCTTACTCACTACTACGGATTCATCTGCCACCTCGCACCAACACCTGCCTTGAGTCTCCCCTCGTACAGATGATTCTGGCTCTTCACCAGAGACGGTGTCAGGCTTCCCCAGTTACTGCACTGGCTCCCTGTCAGAGATCCCACCCTCAAGCACAAAACAGAACTGACTGAGTATCGGGCTTCACGCTATTTTGCACGCTTACCCTCCTGCTTTGCCGAATCAGGTTCACTTTCGTTGTGTACCTCTGACTTCCTATGGCTTCCTTCAGACCTTGCCGTTAGCCAGCAACGCCCTTGCCATTTGGATTATCTTCCCCTCAGTCGGGGTGATTCAGGTTTCTTTCAACCTGACGGGTTTGCCAGCTTCGCTGGGCAAACAAAAAAGCGGGGCACGCCCCGCTTGATCATTAAACAATGTTTATTGAGTCTAAACCATATTCCGCAACAGTTGGCTGGTATTTAGCGACAACAAGCGCCAGCAGCTTATAGCCCCCAACATACCGACAACTGCCGCGCCAACCACAGGCGCAATCACCCAATATTCAAAGTGTAGGCGACCTTCCATCTGGAATATCTGAGATTGTAGTAGATACAAAGTGAGTTCATTGGCCAGTGCCGCCATGACTCCGGCAACCACACCAATAATGATAAATTCAAATACCACACTTGAGCGGATCAACCAGCCTTTGGCTCCCAGGGTCCTCAATATCGCCAGTTCTTGCTGACGTTCATCCATACTGGCCTGAACTTGCGCTATCAATACCAGCGCTCCTGCGATCAGTACCAGAACCAGAATAAACTCCACTGCCAAGGATACTTGCTCCACAATTTCACGCAGTTGGTTTATTCGGGCATCGACATCAATCAGGGTCACTGTTGAAAACGGTGCCATCATTTGCGCGATTTCATTTTTGCGCTCAGTATCCAGGTTAAAACTAGTAATGTAAGTGGGTAAGAAGCCCTGCATAACTTCCGGTTGCAATACAAAGAAGAAGTTTGGCTGCATGGTTTGCCAGTTAACTTCTCTGAGACTGGTTATGGTGACATCCACGACTTCACTGCCAACATTAAAAGTCACCACATCGCCTAATTTCAGTGCCAATCGCTCTGCGACTTTGGATTCCACTGACATACCATAGGGTTCACCTTCCTGATAATCGCTAAACCACTCACCTGCCACAATCTTGTTTTCGTGCTGCAGACGATAGCTCCAGGTTAAGTTCGCCTCTCTGCCAAAGGCTTCGCGACGATTGGACTGTACCTCGGTTTCCTCATCTTCTTTAGTGACTTCGGTGTTGACTCGTTCGCCATTTACCGACACAAAGCGAGCGCGAACCACAGGATAAAACTCTTCCAGCTCCACACCTCGTTCAGCAAAATGCTGTTCCATTCTCGGTTTCTGGGCTTCGGTAATATTAGCCATGAAATAATTGGGTGTGCCTTCTGGCAGTTGGTCACGCCATTGCTGGACCATGTCGTTGCGCATTACCAATACCACCAACAGCAACATAATGGTGACGGCAAAGCTGATCAATTGCACACTGTTATCCATAGAGCGGCGCTGAATTCTCGCCCAGGCGAGTTGCCATGCACCCATACGGCCCTTACCTAAACGCCTGCCCAACCAGATCAAACCATAGGTAACTGCCAGTAAGGCCAGCACCAAGACAATCCCTGAACTAAACAAGATCGCAGAGATTTTAAGATTTTTACTGTAGGTCCACATCAACAGGAAGATAGCGCCACCTGCAGCCAGAAACTGTATTATCCGCGAGCTCATCTTGGCCCCCAGATCTTTGCGCAGCACCCGCAATGGAGGAACCGAAAACAGTTTTAACAATGGATACAAGGAGAACAGAATTGCACAAACTACTCCGGTAAAAACAGCAATGAGCACCGGCCCCCAGTACCAGGATTGCAATGAGACGGCAACCCGCTCCTGAATTGCGGATGCCACGGCTGCCTGGATGCCATAACCAAGTGCGCCACCAATCAGAATTCCCAATAGGGTGATAAAGATAATCTGCAACAAAAACACCCTCTGCACCATCTTACGACTGGCTCCCAGGGTTTTCATAATTGCAACCGGATCATAATGACGTTGCGAATAGCGCTGCGCCGCTACGGCAATAGCCACAGATGCCAACACAATCGCCAGCAAACTGGCCAGCAGGAAATACTGCTCAGCTCTGCGTACAGAATTACCAACCCAGGAGTCATCATCCTCTACAGATTGCGTATAGTGTAAATCACTGTCCATCTGAGGCAGCAACCATTCCGTGTATTCGGTAAGCGTGTCCGAATCACCGGTTAAATATAGGTCATGCCAGGCGCGACTACCTTCGCCTAAGATACCAGTAGAGGACAGCTCATCCTGCCGTATCATGACTTTGGGGTTAGAATTAAAAATAGAAAAGCCTGAATCCGGCACTTCTGACAGCACTCGTGCAATTGTAAAGGGTTTGTCACCGACTTCGATTACATCTCCCAGCGCCAAACCAAGCGTCTGGAATACCTGCGACTCAACCCATGCCTCGCCGGGTTTGGGCACCTCTTTGATGACTTCGCCGACACCAAAAGGAATATCTGCTACTTTAATGTCACCTTTTAATGGATAATTGTCATTGACCGCACGAATATCCGCCAATGCCATGTTGTCGTTGGCAAATACCATGGAACGCAGGTAAGTAGTTTGAGCAGTCTTTAGTCCTGAATCAATTGCGTGCTGACGCCATTCTTCTGGCAAAGGATTACGGCCACCTACAACGCGGTCAGCGGCGATAAATTGTGCGCTGCGCTCTGTAAGCGCAGTTTGCAATCGTTCACTAAATAACGACAGTGATAATACCGCAGCCACCGACAGCACAATCGCTGCCAAAATAATGGTGAGTTCACCGCGTCGCATTTCGTGGCGAAACAATCGCCAGGCTAAATTAAACCACATTATTCGGCTCCCCTCAGATGGCTTTTAACTGCGGCTTATCACCTTTTGCCTGAGGCGCATCCGATTGCTTTTCGGTCAGCTCACCAGCATGCATCAACAGCTGTTTCTCGCATTTATCGGCCAGTTCAGTGTCGTGTGTGACCAGTACCAGAGTCGTATGGGCAGATTCATTCAGTTCGAAGAGCAGCTTTTCAACCTTTTCACCATTTGCAGCATCCAGATTACCGGTGGGCTCATCAGCGAATAAAATTTTAGGTTGAGTAATGAAAGCGCGGGCAATAGCAACCCGTTGTTGTTCTCCACCTGACAATTGATTGGGAAAGTGATTCCCGCGATGGCTGAGACCGACTTTTTCCAGAAGCTCTTTAGCTAAGGCTTCTGGATTATCCAGACCGGCGATTTCAGCCGGTAACATCACGTTTTCCAACGCCGTAAGGCTTTGCACCAACATAAAAGACTGAAAGATAAAACCCACTTTTTCACCACGTAATCGCGCTCGCTGCTCTTCATCCATGGTGTGCAATGCTGCCCCATCCAGGTGAATTTCACCGCTACTGACTTCATCTAAACCGGCTAATAATCCCAGCAAGGTAGATTTACCGGAACCGGACGCTCCGACAATGGCGATCGTTTCCCCCGCCTTGACATGAAAGCTAATTGGTTGAAGTATCTGCAAAGGTCCTTCAGAGGTCGTCACCGTTTTGGTGATACTGCGGGTAGAAATCATATATTCAGGAGCTGTATTCATCGTGCTATTTCGTCTCAAAATTCTTCTTTTGCTTATACCGTTATGGGTCTTTTCAGATCACTTGCAAGCCCGGGAGGTAAAGTTACTGGTGTTAGGGGATAGCTTAAGCGCAGCGTACAACTTAAAACAAGAGGAAGGTTGGGTTGCTTTGTTACAAACCAGGTGGGCAGACAAGCCCATTGAAATTGTAAACGCTGCCATCAGTGGGGAGACGTCAGACGGTGGTCTGCAACGCTTTAACCGACTGTTAGGTCAACATCAACCCAGTCACCTTTATCTGGAATTAGGTGCCAATGACGGCCTGCGTGGCTACCCCGTTAACAAAATGAAACAAAATTTAGCGCAAATAATTTCGGCTGCGCAGGCGCAAGACGTCAAAGTCATTTTGCAAGAAATGCGTATTCCCACCAATTATGGTCCACGTTACACCCGCATGTTTACCGAAAGTTATAGTGAACTGGCTGAAGAGTTTGACCTGCCATTGATCAGCTTTTTTCTGGAAGAAATCGCCTTAAAGCCTGAGTTAATGCAACGCGATGGACTGCATCCGAACAAGGACGGACAACCTCCTTTGGCAGACTGGATGGCTGAACGCCTGGAGCCTTTGCTGTTCGAATAAATCGGAGCCAACTTACTCTATCGGCAGCAAAGTTTGATTTTTTACGGGAAATTGTTCTTTTTTTAAGCTAAACTCGTAGAAGTAGGTAAAACTAAATGAGGTATTATTATGGGTGCAATTTCAGGCGGCTCGCCTTCGACCTTTCAGGCCAGTATTCAGCAGACTGAATTACAAAATCAGGCGGAAGTAGATCAGCGACGTGAAGCGCAGGAAACTCTGCGAGCGGAGCGTCAGGAGCAAACCCAGGAGACGAATGAGACTCAAGAGGCCAGCTCTCGTTCTGCCGAACAAGCACAAAACGAAACACGACAGGCAAACCCCAATCAGCGGGTTGGTGGTAATGTGGACGTAAGTGTTTAAGACTTGTCAGATTAGGAAAGAAAGGCGCTTCATTTGAAGCGCCTTTTTTATTTGCTTTGAGCTTAAGGTTTAATATAGCGATACGCTTTATCGCTTTGCATTTGCAAATAGCGATCGCGCAGTTTGGACTGTCTTGAGGTCATGGGGATTTGCTCACCATCAATCACGACAGTTTCTGCATAGCTCATCACTTCCAGAGGATCGCCAGACCACACTACTACATCTGCACTCTTGCCTTTTTCCAGGCTACCGTGGCTGTCAGCAACACCTAACACTTCAGCAGCTACTGAAGTAATTGAAGCCAGACCTTTTTCCCAGGGTAAACCATAGGATACAGCATTACCTGCATGCTGCATCACCAGACGCGCGTTGTGAGTGTCCATACCAATAGCGACTTTCACTCCTGCTGCATCCAACCTTGCGGCGTTACTCAGGGTCGCACCTAATTCATCAAAATCATAAGGCAAATTAGATTCAGGTCTGAGAATTACCGCGATATCGTGTGCTGCTAACTCGTCAGCCACTCGCCAGGCTTCTGTCGCGTGCACCAGCACAAATTTAATATCCTCAAACTTCTGCTTAAGATGGATGATGTGACGAATATCCATTGTGCGATTAACTGTTACCAGAAGCGGCATATCGCCTCTCATTACCGGCACCAGAGCATTCACGTCTGCTTTGGACAGCTCACCATCCCAGTCGTCTTTTTTGCGCAGCGTTTTGCCTTTTAAGCTGGCAGCTTCCTGCAACACAGACATAAGTTTCGGCCAAGCGACGGCGCGCGAACCGGAACTACCATCGATTTTACCACCGGTCATATCCAGTAGCATAACGGCATTGCCTTTCACAATAGGGTTAACCTTATCGCCAAGGCTGATAAATGCCCCCTGCCCCTGAAAAAAGGTATCGGTATCGGCCATAACACTGGCGGCGCTGGTGATACCCTCAATACGAGCAATATTCATCAGACTAGAGTCAGGATTAACTGCGTATTTGGTCTCTATCTGAGTGCCGAGATAAGCCGAATCTTCCAGTTTTGCAGAATAATCAGCTATGCCCGCTGAATATTCCACATCCACCAATCCCAGTGAGGTATAAGCACCAACAATACCTGGTGTTACCCATTTGCCTGTCGCATCTATAGTTGTATAACCTGATGGCACTGAGCCGCCTGACTTTACAGACTTAATCACGTCATCTTCGATGAGAATCGTGGCATTTTCCACTTTGCCCTGCCCTGACATCGTGAACGCTGTGCCACCTACGATGGCAATATTTTCAGCCATTGATTGGCCAGCAAACACAACTGCAGAGGCGGCAATAGCCAGGGCGGTTTTATTAAAATGTTTCATTATAGTTCTCCCTCGCCTGGTTGATCTAACTCGAAGTCTGTTACCGGCCACAGAGCATCATTGCCCTTTTCATAAACCTTAACCCCGTCAATAAATACCTGCTCAGCTTGCGTGTAGGTGGAAAACGGATCGCCGTTCCACAGCACTAAATCAGCATCTTTGCCGGGTTCAACAGAACCAGTTTGCTCAAACACCCCCAGCGAGCGAGCGGGATTGGCGGATAACCATTCCCATGCCTGCGCCTTAGTAAATTCGATACCCGCTTTTTTACCATTGGCCAGCGCTTTTGCGGCTTCCTGATTGAGTCGTTGAATGCCCAAATCAGAATCAGAATGCACGATGGCGCAACCACCGGCGTTAGCTACCAGAGGAATATTCTCCAGAATGCCGTCATAGGCTTCCATTTTAAAGCCCCACCAATCGGCCCACATGGAGGCACAAACATTGTTCTCAGCCAGTTTGTCGGCAATTTTGTAACCTTCGACTGCGTGGTGGAAGCTGGTAATTTGGTAATCAAACTCTTTCATAACATCCATCATTACCGCCATCTCATCGGCGCGATAACAATGCATGTGTACCAGAATTTCACCTTCCAGCACTCCCATCAGGGTTTCCAGTTTTAAGTCTCGTGTTGGTGCGCTAGGGTTCTTGCCTTCGGCATATTCTTTTTTGTATTTATCCCACTTTTGCTTGTATTCAGTGGCGGCTATCCACTCTTTGCGATATCCCGCCACATTACCCATGCGAGTCATGGGGCCACCTTTGCCGCCATAAACGCGTTTTGGGTTTTCACCACACGCCATTTTCATACCATAAGGGGCGTCGGGGAATTTCATGTCCTGTACCGTTCTATCCGGCACGTTTTTAAGGGTTACTGCTCGACCGCCCACCAGGTTAGCGGAACCCGGCAAGATTTGCAGGGTTGTTACACCTCCGGCCAACGCCGCAGAAAAGCCCGGGTCTTGTGGCCAAACTGAATGTTCTGACCAGACTTCAGCGGTTACCGGTGTGGTCATTTCGTTACCATCGGCATGACTATCTACGTCAGGCGTAGGATAAACCCCCAGGTGACTGTGATTATCAATAATGCCGGGCGTTAACCACTTTCCAGTACCATCAATAACAGTAGCGTTAGCGGCGCTGATATTGCTGCCCACTTGTTTAATGTCACCGTTTTCAATCAGTACAGACGCATTTTCCATCTGCCCGCCAATACCATCCAGCAAGGTGACATTGGTGATCAGAACTGTGCCACTATCAGCTGGACTGTAGGTGCTTGGAAACGGGTTAGGGTTAACTTCTACGTACGGATCTTGTGGCTCAGTTTTCTCTTCATGGTCGTCTGCATTAGCGTTACATGCCAAACCAACAGAGAGTGCAAGGACGGACAGACGAGTCAATCCGCTCTTCAAGAGACGATTGTTGTTGGGTATTTTCATCGGTTGCTCTACGTTTATTTTCAGATTAAGTCTCAATTTAAACAGGGTTACAGCAACACTACCGAGAAACGGCTTGTGCCGCACAAAAGCTGTTTATTGAGATACTCTATTTATAATTTTTTGCGACTAATGGCTTTCTCTTACGAGCGCATTTGACACCATTAGCAAAACCTAAAGATATAACGGATAAACGAATTTTGACAAATCAGATCACAAATTAATGGGCAAATCGGATCTGTCTGGGGTGGAATGATTAGCGGCAAAACCTGGTTGTGCTTTGAGTAACGTCACAATCTCATCGGCCGTTTTCAGGCGGCGCACCGACGCAAACAACACCCCGGCTTCCGGAAACTGTATTTGCAGATAGCGCAGCCATTGTTTAACGCGATTTGGATAATATTTGCCTTTGGCGCCATACAGCTCATAACCGCTATATTGGATCAACAGTTGCAACATGGCCTGCCACTGCATATCGGGTTGGCCTTGTTTAATGCTCAAAGCTAAACCCGGATGGGCCAGCGCGCCACGCCCTAACATAAGATCCTGACACTGTGATTGCTGTGCACAGCGCTGGGCGTCAGAAACAGTCCAAATCTCACCATTGGCTACGACAGGAATGTTGATCTGTTCTTTAATTCGGGCAATCCAATCCCAATAAGCAGGCGGATTGTAGCCTTCTCGTTTGGTACGGGCGTGGATCACAAGCATATCCGCCCCACCTTCTTGTAACGCCTGGGCATTGTCTATCGCTAAAGACTTGTCATCAAAGCCCAGGCGCATTTTAGCACTGACGATTTGGTGTTTTGGTACTGCCTTTCGCACAGCCTTTAATATCTGATACAGGGACTCAGTATCTTTGAGTAATACCGCGCCACCGCGATGCTTATTTACCGTTTTTGCGGGGCAGCCAAAGTTTAAATCCACACCGTGCGAGCCCAGCTCAACAGCGCGACAGGCATTAGCTGCCAAAGCCTCGGGGTTTTGCCCCAGCAACTGCACACGCACAGGTGTACCCGCGGGTGTTAGTCCACCATTGTCTAGTTCAGGGCAAAGTCGGGTAAACACTTTAGCTGGTAATAGTGCGTCTACGACTCTGATAAATTCGGTGACACAAAAATCATAACCGCCAATTCGGGTCAACATATCGCGCATTAAATGATCCACAACCCCCTCCATGGGAGCGAGATAAATTTTAGCGATGTGATTATCAGAATTCAGAGACAATGAAGTGAACACCTGGAGCTATGTTAAAGGCGCTGCATGATACCAGTTTCAACCGGGGTCGCTAGCCTTTTTCATTTTTCGCAGACGACAATTAGACAGTATTTCAAGCTTGCGCTTTGGTGTTGCTGCAGACCACTCCAGTATTTCCTGCATCGAACGTTGGCAGCCAACACAAATATCCCGCAAATCCAGACAACACTGTCTGATACAGGGGCTTTCAATCTCTGTAGGTTTAATCACTTCGGTCGACTGTAAATCTTTACCGTCACTGGTTTCTTTCATCATTTGAACTATATTTTTATTACACTAATTATAGACACCATGCCCAAATGGATATCCTGAACAACACAGTAGCCAACAATCAACTGGATGAGCAAGCCTTTATAGAATTGGTAAAGGAATGTATTGGTTCTGAGGCCATATTGCCTATTATGACACTGTTACACGAAGGTAAAAACACTCAGGAAAAACTACATAATTCGTCTTTGCGGATACCGGCTTCAGAATTACAGGATTGCCTGGATAAGATGATTAAGTTTGCCATTGTACAACCCCTCAATAACACCAGTGGTAGCGAAGGTACGGCTTGGTTTCTGACACCGG
Organism: Planctobacterium sp. AWH2_060; assembly: GCF_056158425.1. Classification (NCBI taxonomy): domain Bacteria; kingdom Pseudomonadati; phylum Pseudomonadota; class Gammaproteobacteria; order Alteromonadales; family Alteromonadaceae; genus Planctobacterium; species Planctobacterium sp. AWH2_060. The sequence goes on from NZ_JBSWTG010000001.1 coordinate 1,367,745, forward strand.
TTGGGCAGGAATTCAGGTTAATTTTACAGGATATCGAACGGCTAAGACTCAAATACCGAGAGTAACTATCCCTATTTGTTATCCTCTTGCATACTGAGCTTAATTAACTGTACTGGGTCCATATTATCCGTCTCACATTGTTGTGCAGCCACAGGACCTAAGATGTCAGAACTTTTGGAAACAAAACACTTTTCAAACACAGAGCAATAGCACTGCTCAACGGCAATGTGAATATCTGTCGCCACAAACCGCTCTGCCATAGCAACAAAATCGGCATCACTGGTTTGAGATCGGGGCCACCACATTTTTAAGGCATTTCGGCTTTCGCCCGCTCCCAAAACACCGTTGAAACTGGCAAAGTTAATGGAAATCGCCTTGTTCATACTGCCCACGAATAGTAGATCCTGAAAAGTGGCGAACTGCTCGATGGGCTGATCATTAATAAATAACTTTGTATCCCTAATCATGGCCGGCCCAACACCTACATTTTTAACCACAAACTCAATGTAATTCTGCGTCTCATTCTGATTTATCGTTACATCTGAGTTAACTATCGGCAGAACACTGGCATGCTGCTGTGCTCGCATCACTACTGACTGATCCCAGGCCACAAACAAAGCAATGATGGAGGTTATAATCGCACACACCGAGGCCACAGTTTCAAAGTTCAAGTGAAGTCGTTTCATAATTTAAAAGTCCGTAACCTTTTTCCGCAGGATTTTATTTTTCCCCACTTGCTTTTTAGCGTCAACACGCCGCTTTTGTGAGGCCCTGGTAGGTTTAGTGGCTTTTCTGGTTTTGGGGATATGGTTTGCTTTCTGGACAAGCTCCACCAGACGCTCTATGGCATCGGCTTTGTTTTTTTCCTGGGTTCTGAATTGCTGCGCTTTGATCACCAGCACGCCTTCGGAAGTGACGCGACTGTCATTGCGTTGCAGCAGATTGTCTTTAACTCGTTGCGGTAATGATGAAGCGGCAATATCGAACCGCAGATGAATTGCACTGGACACTTTATTGACATTCTGCCCTCCACTGCCCTGAGCGCGCATAGCGCTAAACTCAATTTCATCTAAAGCCAAAAATACCGTATTGGATATCTTAATGCTGTTATTTGGGTCCGTCGTCAAAATCAGTATCCGTGCTCACTTATCAAGTCCTGCATAATAACCTGAAATTGCCCGCTTTGCTTAAGTTGCGCTATGCCGTTATCAAGCAGCTTTTTAATTTTTAATCCCTGCTGACTGTTTCGCACCAAAAACCTGATGTCATAATAGGCCCAGGTATTTAGCCGATGATCCACAAAATCAAGCTCCCGAATTACTTGCTTAACCTTGTGTTCTTCAAACAAATAACCTGACAAGTCCCCCGCTTGCACTTTGGCAATACTCTCTTTCATGCTGTGGCTGCCCACAAACCGATTACTGAAAAAAGCCACGTGCGAGATGTCAGTTTCTATGTTGTATTGCGCATAGTTTGTAGGGGTTATTTCAATTTCCTCACGAGAAACAATCACAAATCGGGCTCTGTAAATGTTCTCATCGGTATAAGCGAGATCACTGAGTTTTACGCCCAACTGCATCATGTAATCAGTAGCACCAAGCACGTCATTGGGATCATAGAGGATCGGCAATTGTGCATCTACATGGTCTCTGGCCAGCTCAACAATTGACCGAGCGAATGGCATCTTAATGATCTCAATCTGGTATTCCGGCAATTGCTCGTCAATCGCTTGTACCAGATTGATCAGTAAATCTTCTTTCGGATGCTTATCTACGTCAGGTAATTCTGCTACTGCAAGACGCAACACCTGTTCAGCAGACACCAGAAATGAGCCTGATATCAAACAGATCAAAATACAGAACTTACTTAAGGTTTTAAGACATTTGCGCATGAATGAGTTTAGGTTCCCTACAGAATTCGGTAAGTAACTTAGCCACCTGAAAATCAGCGATTTTCTTTTGCTCAGATAATAGCAAGCCTGACACTAAACGCCAGTTAATGGTGCAATAAAAACCAGGGCAAAAAAGCCCTAATTTAACTCATGGCAAGGGAATAAACTCTACACATCTATCAGGAGTGACATAATTCCTACTGAATCACAGCTATTAATATTTCTTCTTCTGAATGAGTAATGTTTGATCAATTTCTATATGGCTATTAGCCGCCTGAATCAAGTTATTGGCAGTGAGTTTAGCAACAGAAATAATGGTAACTGGTACCTGATAATCATCCTGCAGTTTGCGCACCAACAACTCAAAATCCCCATCACCAGTTAACAGAAAGACTCTATCGCAGGAACGTGCATGTTCCATGACATCAATGGTAATGCCCACATCCCAATCCCCTTTCGCTGATCCATCAGCACGGGTAATAAAAGGCTTTAATTTGACATTAAAGCCAATTCCACGAAGGATATTGTGAAACTGTTTTTGTTTGTCCTGGTGGCTGGCTATAGCGTAGGCATTGGCGACAACCACTTGTTTATCCGTGGTGATCAGTCGCCATAATTCATTGTAGTCAAAATGCTGGTGAAAGGTTTGCCTGGTGGTGTAATAGATGTTTTGCACATCTACAAATATGCCTATTTTCTCCGCCATCTAATCAGCCTAACAAAGGATGGTCTTTGGGTAATTGATTAGCAATCCACATAACTAAGCGATGCTTCATATTCACGCCATTCTCTTTGTCTTCGGCCAGAGGAATAATTAATTTGTCGTTAACCAACAGACGATAAATGGACTCAATCTTGGCATCTGCCGATGTGGTATTAGTAAAGGTGTTATAGCCCCTTTTTTTGGCATAGGTTTCGCCAACGGCTACGGCTTTTTTTAATAACTCTTTTTCGTTTTTTACTTTTTTCATAATGCTCAGCGCGCTTTTTTGTCCACACTAAAATAATCCACCAGATATTGCCAGTAAAATGATCCGCCCTACTCCCCCTTATGAGCCGCTAATATGAATTACAATAATATAGATTACAGGACACTGGCTACAGAGCGATCTAATAAGGTGGCTTGTAGCTTTGGCTCCAGCAAAATAAGTCGGTTTGGGGCATTGTTAAAATCCGGAATGAAAGACAAAAAATGTTGCAGCATGTGGCGCTCAGCTGCGCTATCGTTTCGACCTGTTTTGGCCAGCCACACAGCGTAGAAATCATCAAAATCGGCTTGTTCAACTTCCTTAAGCTGTTCAGAGACACTCCAGACTTCTTTAACACCTTCGATATTAATATTCAGTGCTAGCGACAGCCCTGACTGCAACAGGCTGATCAAGGTGCTTAACTCAGCTAAAGAGGGCAAGGCCAATGTCACCTGAATATCGGAACGAGCTCTGACGTCATTTAAACTCATCAGGTCTGCGTCGCTGGCGGCGATAAATGAATAGTGATTCAAAATGTTGTGCTCTGTGCTGTTGAATATGCGTGAACTATAACAATTAGCAGCGACAGGCTAAACCCTGAGGTGAACATTCGGAAGTAAAACGTTCGACGACGTGAGTGCGTCCTGCACAAAGCAAAAAAAGCCCGGTTGCAAGCAAAAATAAAAGACTAATTTAAATTTAGAAAGACTGAAGCATCGGTGCATGGGATTACGGAATACGTCCTGTATTCCGCCGCTTCGCGGCCGCGCTGAAGCGCGTTCCAGATTGCTCCCGGCAATCTGGTCGAACCCTGCGGCTTCGGAATCCCCAAAGAGTCCAAAACAAAAAAGCCCGACCATAAATGGCCGGGCTTTATTGTTTGGCGTCCCCTAGGGGATTCGAACCCCTGTTACCGCCGTGAAAGGGCGGTGTCCTAGGCCTCTAGACGAAGGGGACAGTAAACTGCCACAAATCATGTTACCAGTAATTGCCCAGGTACATACTGGCAGCCAGTTTTAATGGATAGCGCCATTTTGAAAGTGGATTAAAAAAGCCCGACCACAAATGGTCAGGCTTTTTTATTTGGCGTCCCCTAGGGGATTCGAACCCCTGTTACCGCCGTGAAAGGGCGGTGTCCTAGGCCTCTAGACGAAGGGGACAGTAAACTGCCACAAATCATGTTACCAGTAATTGCCTAGGTACATACTGGTAAGCCAGTTTTAATGGATAGCGCCATTTTGAAAGTGGATGATGAGCGGCCTAGTGCTCTTCACTTTCAATGTCCGCACTTACAAAAGTAAGTGGCGTCCCCTAGGGGATTCGAACCCCTGTTACCGCCGTGAAAGGGCGGTGTCCTAGGCCTCTAGACGAAGGGGACACTTAGGACAATTTTAAGTTCTCAAATAGAACTTGGTGGAGCCAGGCGGGATCGAACCGCCGACCTCTTGCATGCCATGCAAGCGCTCTCCCAGCTGAGCTATGGCCCCATTTGTAATCTTCACATTCAGTAATGATTACGGTCATTCCTTTGTGCTGGTCTGTCATTCCGTGACAGCGGGGCGCATGATAGAGACGTGACGTTTTTATGTCAAACCTTTTTTTAAGGTTTTTTTAGTTATTTTGTCTGTCTGCTATAAATTTCAACGCTTTGTCGATTCGCTGCGCAATTTGCTGTTTATTTAACAGGTTTAAGGTCACATCTAAAGAAGGTGAATTACCTGAACCAGTAACCGCAACTCGCAAAGGCATACCCACTTTGCCCATACCAACGCCTAATTCTTCAGCAGTGCTGTTAATTGCCGCCTGAATATTTTCTGGTTGCCACTCTTCAACTGCTGCGAATTTAGTCGCTACCAACTCCAGAGCATCTTTTGCCACCGGGCGTAAGTGCTTTTTCGCAGCTCCTGCATCAAATTCATCATACTCCTGGTAAAAGTACTGGCTGATTTGCGCCAGCTCTTTGAGGGTTTTCACTCTCTCAGCCTGGATAGCGATAACTTCTTCCAGTGCCGGACCATTGTCGGTATTGACGCCCAGCTGCTCAAAGTGCCACTTTAAATGTTCTGCCACTTCTGAAGCTGGTAAGGTTTTCATGTAGTGCTGATTTAGCCAGATCAACTTATCTGTATTAAAAGCAGAAGCCGAAGATGAGATCGCATCAAGGTTAAACAATTCGATCATTTCTTCTTTACTGAAAATTTCCTGATCGCCATGAGACCAGCCCAAACGCACCAGATAATTCAATAATGCCTGTGGCAAATAACCATCATCGCGATATTGCATAACACTCACTGCACCGTGACGCTTGGACAGCTTTTTGCCATCATCACCCAAAATCATGGAGACATGTGCATATTCAGGTACAGGAGCGCCAAGTGCTTGCAGGATATTAATTTGACGAGGCGTATTGTTAATGTGATCTTCACCACGCACAACGTGAGTAATGCCCATATCCCAGTCATCCACCACCACACAGAAATTGTAAGTGGGCGTACCGTCACTGCGCTGAATAATCAAATCATCCAATTCACTATTAGCAATTTCTATTTTACCGCGAATGTGATCATTGATAACCACCTTGCCTTCCAGCGGGTTTTTGAAACGAATAGCATAAGGCTGCCCTTCAGGGTGATCTGTACGCTCGCGCCAGGTGCCTGGATAACGGGGTTTTTCGCCTTTAGCCATTTGCTCTTCGCGAATCTTATCCAGTTCCGCAGCTGGCATAAAACACTTGTAGGCTTTACCTTCATCCAACAACTGTTGAATCAGCTCTTTGTAGCGATCAAAACGCTTAGTTTGATAGTACGGACCGTCGTCCCAATCTAAACCAAGCCACTGCATTCCTTCTAAGATGGCATCGATTGCTTCCTGAGTGGAACGTTCAATATCGGTATCTTCTATTCTTAATACAAATTTGCCGCCTTTATTTTTGGTGTATAACCAGGAGTATAATGCGGTTCTGGCACCACCTACGTGCAAATAACCGGTGGGACTGGGCGCAAAGCGCGTCGCTACTGTCATGTTCATCCTAATGAAGTGATTTAAAAAAGTGCGCGCATTTTAACAGCGAATAAGATCAAAAAGAATGGTATCTGTTGTGCCTGTCCATCAAAAATAGTCAATTTTGTACTATTCAGCCCGGCATTTTTAATGCACTCTGAACACCTGTAAAAGCAATGAGCGTTAACAAGTGAGTCGCGCCCTATCCAAAGAGCAAGCTGAATACCGATTTATTCCAGAACTGGACAACCTGCCCCTGCTTAACGCGCAATTCCAAAAACAGTGCTTTTCCAGACACGCTCATGAAGGTTATTGCATCGGTGTTATCGAACAAGGTGCACAGCGATTTTATCGCAGCGGTGGCAATCATATCGCCAGCGAAAACTGCATTATTCTGGTAAACGCCGATCAAATACACGATGGTCAAACCGCCACAGAACAAGGTTGGCGCTATCGAGCAATTTATCCGCTGGAATCCATGTTCCAGGAGGTTTTATCGCAATTTGCCAACCAATCAGGCTCACCACTGTTTAAAGACCCTGTTGTGTCTGACAGGATTTTAGCCCGGCAATTCAGAGAGTTTTTTAATCTGGCCAATGCTGAAACCAACAGCCTTGAGATCCAGTCCATTTATTATCAGGTGATGAGTCAATTGGTGTTGAGACATGCTTCAGGCATTGTTTCACCACTGAAAGCCCACAAAGATAAAAAGGCAGCGCGGCAAATCTGTGATTACATCATGGCGAATTTGCACAAGTCCATCACTACCGAAGAGTTATCGCAATTAACCGGTTTAAATCCCTATTATTTAATCCGCGCTTTTCAAAAAACGATGGGGTTACCACCCCATGCCTGGCAAAACCAAAAGCGGCTGTTAAAAGCTACTGAATTGTTAAAGTCCGGCTTGAGCGCCACCGAATCAGGCATTGCCGTTGGCTTTAATGATCAAAGTCACTTTAATCGACATTTTGTTCGCATGTGGGGCACCACACCAGGCCGTTTTCAGAAAGCCTGGTTGGCGCAAAACTAAATATTCTATTGCAGGTCAATAATGTACAAGCGCAGCGCCCTGCAACAATTTATTATCTGAAACAGAAATTCATCGCTGATTGCAGGAGTCTATAATCAATGAGCGAACAATTAATAAATGCAGACAATAGCCCTTTGCCCTCCCCCACGCCCGGTCAGACTTTTGCACAAGGTGCATTAGTTAGTTTGCCGCTGATTGTTGCGGCAATTCCGTTCGCTATCGTTTATGGCGCATTAGGCGAAGCACTGCAGTTGAGCTTTTGGCTGGTTATCGCCATATCAATGTTCGTTTTTGCTGGTGCCTCACAATTTATCGCCCTTAATCTGATGGCCATCGGCGCACAGTTTCCCATCATTGTGTTTACCGTATTTTTAGTCAATCTCAGACATACCTTGTATTCCATGACACTGACGCCTTTTTTTAAAACGCAGGGATTCTGGCAAAAAATAGCAATGGCCTTCTCGCTGACTGACGAAACCTTTGCTGTAGTGGTAAATCGCGCAACTCAAAATAAACAACATCTGGGTTGGTTCTATGCCGGTTCCGCATTAGTTATGTATGTTAACTGGATATTCTGGAGCGCAATGGGATTTGCCGTTGGCGCCCAATTTCCGCAATTGCAACACTTTGGTCTGGATGTCGCTATGGTAGTAGCCTTTACCGGCATCGTTGTCGCCTCACTAAAAACCACCAGTCACTGGCATTGTATGATTGCGGCAGCTATTGCAGCTGTATTGACTTTTCACTGGCCCTATCAGCTGGGATTATTATTCTCTGCCTTTTTTGCCATTGCCGTTGGGGTGATTTCGGAGCGTCTCAGTAAAAAAACAGATGATCAGTTAATGGAGGAACAGATATGAATGAAATTCTATTGATTGCAGCCATGGCCATAGTTACCTTTATTCCCAGGTACCTGCCCTTTGCTTTGTCAGAGCGACTGCGCTTTCCAAAGCTGATTCAGGACGCGCTGCAATATGTGCCGGTGGCAGTACTCACCGTCATTATTGTGCAGTCCAGTTTCTTTCAGCAAAGAGAATTGCATTTATCGGGCAGTAACCCCTACCTGTGGGCAATTTTTAGCGCCTTTATCGTGGCCCGGTTACAAAAAAATATGTTGATCACCATTTTGTCGGGAATGGCTGCGTTTGGATTAGTGAAATGGTGGCTGGTTTAAATCAGCCCAAATTGCACAAATTCCCGTCATTGTGTTTTTTAAATAAACAACCAAACACAGCAACGCAGAATTTATAGGCAATTGATTAACTTTTTTTAGATTAGGTGTTGACAGTTTTCGGGGCATCCCTATAATGGCGCTCCACTTACCGGAGACGGTAAGCGAAGCAAGAAATGGGCGCTTAGCTCAGTTGGGAGAGCATCGCCCTTACAAGGCGAGGGTCACTGGTTCAAGTCCAGTAGCGCCCACCACTTTAACCTTTAAAGTGTTTTCATTTCAGGCTTCAACAATCCACATTTTATGTGGGCGCTTAGCTCAGTTGGGAGAGCATCGCCCTTACAAGGCGAGGGTCACTGGTTCAAGTCCAGTAGCGCCCACCAAATTTCTTAATTTGGTTCTTACTTTTAATTCAATCTAATCGACTTTCCTTTGGATTTTAAATACTCTGTTAGTTTTCGATTTACTTCCGGCAATATCGCTTTGTGTTTGATATTAAGTGAGTGATGAATGGTGTCGCAGTACAACTCTTTAAGCGCATAAACTGATTTAATCTCTTGTAATACCAATCAGTAATAGTATGTGATCGCTCAGCGTTAGTCTCATAGCCATGAGGTCGCGACGCGCGAGTGAAGGAATACTGGTGGTCTTTCGAGTCTCGCGCAAAGCTTATCGCATCCTGCTCTCGCCCCTTACCAACATCCTTGTTGGCAACAAAGAGATCATGGCTATGAGCAACGTCGAAGATGGGTTTGAAACGCATTTATGCTGCGTTAGATGTTTTTGATTTAGCCCCACTAGACCGGCAAACATCTGCCTTGCCTAAATGCGTTTCAATTCCCACTGAGTAGATCACATACTATTACTGATTGGTATAAATAATCCCCAGCGACAGAAAATACGATTGCATCCACCAGCTTTTCATCTAATAAACGGAGCAACTGATCATTTTCACTAACCTGCATTATATCAGCCTCAGCCTTTTCGAAATCATAATAAGGTGACGTCAGCATAGTTGATGCCAGCACCGCCTCATCGTTATTAAACAGCGATTCATTGCATTGTGCTTGCCCATTGCAGACAAGATAAGTACAAGCCCTTATCCAGGGCTGGGAAAGCACCATTATATTTGGGAAATCCAGTAGATAGCGTTTATAGCGAGCTACGTCCCCGTCTGCTAACCCCGTATCAACCTCTTTAAGTGAGCCAGCCCCTTCAGCTTTTACAAACTCAACCTGATATCCCAATTCATTGTAAATTTGTTTGAGTACAGGGATGTGGAAGTTTTCGGTTTCTTTGTGTTGTCTGTAAACTAATACTAAGGATTTGTCATTCGCCGCACCTACAGCCTGCCCGAGAAGCAACAGAGATAGCAGAATATACCCTAGCGAGATTGAACGGATTCTCATAACTATGCCAATACCAGGAATCCATTCGCATTAGCCAAATCGCAGCCAATCTTTGACAGCACTAATTAAATTAAAGACCGTCATAGTCATATATGCAACAAATGAGCAGGGTTAATATAAAATAACCCTGTGATACCAATGCTCTATAGCGCACAAATTCAACTACCAAATTAATTCCTAATCACAATATCACTTGCCCTTGTTTTAATATTTTTAAGCAGATAAAAAACCCCAGATCACTTCCTTCATTACTTTGCCAGGTTATTTGCACCAACCTTAATCTTTATCACAGAGCCAAATATTGAATCGCACCAAACCCCTTGCAAACGCAAATGATAATCCATATCATTTGCACACCCATTATTGTTTTAACACCTCACTCAACCTTCTGGTAATTATTAATGATTCATAAAAACACCATTTCTTCTTTTCCCAGTGGAAAGCGACACTCAATTATCGCTTTAAGTATTTTCAGTGCATTACAAATATCTCATCCAGCTTTGGCACAACAAAGCGCGGATACTAACGAATCTCCAGCAGCTTCTGAGCAACAGTCACAAAAGTCCGTTGAGCGCATTCAGGTCACCAGTCGGGCACTGAACCTGTACCGCAATGGCGAGTCTGACTCAGGAAAGTTAAGTGTCGACCCACTTAACTCCACCCAAATGATCAGTTCCATTAATGAGAATCTGATCAAAGACCAGGGAGCTCGTGACGCAAAAGATTTGTATCGCAACATTGCGGGTGTGAGTCTGTTTAGTTACGCCGGAGTCACAGCCCGCGGCTTTCGCCAGGAAGAAATCTACTTCGATGGATTAAGAGGTGACCCTTATGTTGGCTTTAACGTGCCGCAACTGTTCAATGTCGAACAACTGGACTTTCTAAAAGGTCCTGCGGGTATGCTTTATGGTGCAGGAGCGCCAGGTGGAATTTTTAACTATGTCACCAAAAAACCCAAAACCGAAACTCAAGCCAATGCCCGACTGATTCTGGGCACAGATAATCGATTCGGCGGCTCGGTGGAAGCCACTGGTGAGACCTTTAAAAATCAAAGTGGTCGAGTCGGTCTATTTTATGAAGAGCAAGACGGTTTTCGCGATAATACTGCCAGTGAAGTAACGATCGTTGACTTAGGTTATCGCTTTGAATTTGAAAAAGCCATGCTAACCACGCAATACACTCACTATGCACAAGACCTGGATGGCAACCGATTGCGCGGTGTTCCCACCGACGATAATGGCGAATTTTATACCGATGTAAGCTGGAATCACAACGAAGCTAGTGACTTTTTAGATCTGCGCTCTGATGTGTTTCAGCTTAGCCTGGAAGGCGCCATCACCAGTAATCTTAGTTATGATGCAAAAGTGCGCTTTATCGATAATGAGCAAGTCCAACAGTATCATGAGCCAAGAGTATTGTTAGACACCAATATGGACGACATTCCTGACTTAGTGTTACGTGAGTTCCGGGATCAAATCCGCGAGGAGCAGTCCACATCCGTCGGTATCAATTTTGAATATCAATCTACTGTATTCGGCGCGCAGCAGCGCACAGCATTTGGTATTGAGCATTTCGATGGGGATTTTGATGGCTATTTCGGTACTTATCGCCCATACAGCAATAACGATGATATCGCTGCGATAGTGGCCAGATACCTGGCTGGCGAATCTCTGGCAACTGATATCGTACCGTTAAGGCTCAATGATCCAGATTATGGGCTTACCGATTCAGATAGCTATCTGCCTAGCTACAGAGATTCCTCTTCAACACAAAAACGCCAGGGGGCTTATGTTCTGAATGAATTGGCATGGCAGCAATTTACTCTGGTAGCTGGTATCAGAACGGATAAGTTTGAAGATGGTTCTGGCGGCAACCAATTTGACGACACGGAGCAAACATTCCGACTGGGCGCCATATATAAACCCGCAGAGAATATTTCTATCTATACTCAGTGGGCAGATTCCTATCAACCACAAAGCATCGGTAATCAGGCTCCGGAAGTGGGCGGTTCCTTCCAACCCGTTACCGGCGAAATAATTGAACTGGGGATAAACGCCGAACTCTTTGATGAATCAACGCTGTTCCGTGCTGCTGTGTATCAAATCAAACGCCAAAACATATTGCAAAGCACCGGGTTAGATCCAGAGGGTGATGGCCGAGATAACTTTGCCGCCATAGGTGAAGTAACCAGTGACGGACTTGAAATTGAAGTCTTGTCTGACTTAACTGAAAACTGGGTGTTGAGCCTTGCGTACGCATACAACGATGCGGTTATCAGTGAAGACAACGGCAATGGTGGCTTTAGTAACAGTGTTGGTGATCAGTTCGCTAATGCACCACGCAATACTTTCGGTTTCTGGACCCGTTATCAAATCCCGCAATACAACCTGGCGCTGGCGTTTGGCGGTGACTACGTAGATGATCGACTCAGCTTGTCTGGACAAACCGTTAAATCTTACTTTATCGCTGATGCTTCAATTATCTATGAAGTTGACGACTATAGTGTATTGCTAAGGGTCGACAATTTGTTTGATAAGGAATATGCAGAATCGGGATTCCTTGCAAGAACCGGCCACTTTCCTGGCGAAACCCGCAGTGCCTTTGTGGAAGTTAACTATAAATTCTAAGCTAAAAGCTTTTGATAAAACGCTCCGTTTCGGGAGCGTTTTTTTATGTCTCAATTAAGATCAAACAGGCCTGAAAAAATATAGAAGGTCAGCCCTAAGCAAATAGCAATAAATATCAGGGAAAGCCATTTACCCCATGTCATGGGCCGAAGCGCCGACTGCCAGATAATAAGATTGCTGCCCTGCTCTTCTCGTTGCAGAGTCTGACGCAGACTTCTATCCGTTTTCGCAATCCGTATTCCGTAAATGTAAGTTCCACTGATAGCCAGTACTGACAGAATGATACCAAACACGAAATAAACTATCTTAGAAGACAGCCCCGCAAAAGTGCCAAAATGTAGAGGGTCAGCAGCCTCTGAAATACGCAAGTGCAGGTTCATCTCTTCTCCGCGCAAAATTTGCAGCACGTCGCCGCTTACCGGGTCAAAACTGATAGCGTTAACCCGAGGTCGTACCAAAACCGCTTCCGCTTGCCCCTGAAAGATCACAGTCTGTCCGGCTTTTTGTGGAAAAACGATTCGTTCTATTTGCAAGCCCGGATATTCCAAAGCGACTTGCTTTAACATTGCTTCGAAGCGTTCAGGTGTCGGTAACACCGCCTCATCGACAGCCTGCTCTGAAATGGCTTGTGCACGGTGTGGATATTGCGCATTTGCTCCCCACTTTTCTGCCAGGTACCATACACCGGTCAGCGAAATAATCAGCACAAACCACATGCTCCACACACCGGTGAGACGGTGCATATCAGCCCAAAAAAGCTGTTTATTGCGAGTTCGGGGCAATCGGGTAAATCCTTTCCACCACCCTTTGTAGACAACGAAACTGGTAAGCAGCGACAACAGCATAAAAACACCCAGAATGCCCACAACAGTAATACCGACCACAGTGGGAAGCATCAGATGGCGGTGGGACATTCTGAAAAACCGCTGCCAATTGTACCAACGCCCGTCCCCTTGGTAAGCGCCATAGGTAGGATGAAAATAGTGCCGGTGCAGTTTATCCGGGTATTGATAAATGGCTTCCATTGCAAACCAGGGATCAACAGGCGCATTAATATACATTAGTCTCGCTGGCTCAAATTGCTCGTATGCGGCACGGTATACCGTTTCAAATCGCACCTGACTCACTGATTCAGGCGCAACACGCATGGCTTTATTGGTAGCCCAATCAAGCTCATTAGATAACACCGCGAAAGTACCGGTGATCAAAACAAATGACATCAGGATCGCCAGTTTAAAACCAACAAAACTGTGAATACGAAACCAAAAGGCTCTGTCCATAAAATATGAATTTCCGAAAATAGCGGTGAAAGTTACTTAATCGTTGGCAGGTGGAAATTAGCTTGCCGCAATGGTCAGTCCCATAAAGTCAGTCTGTAAACGACTCTGAATGACTTGAGAAACTATCAGGAACAACCTCAAATATTCGTAATATTAATAATTACAGTTATCATTTACAAGGAGTGAGTGCAAATCTCTCGAGGATCACCTGGTTGTAGATTCTATATCTCTCTATAAATAATATTGTGATTCAGGCTTACTTAATTTGAACTAATACATATCAATTACTTGAGTTAGGGCTTAGTTTTGCAGGAAAGTTACAAGACTAAGGTAGCTTTAATAGGCTATATGATATCTATCAGTAACAAAGCCAGCCATAATTTTTTACCATCAAAAACAATAGCTTAATTTAAAGGTGGATATTTAAAATTCACAATTGAGTCTGTTAAATTCCACTGCTAAGATGAGCTCGCACTTTTCATGGAGTATCTATATGAAAACCGGAGTCTTTCGCTTAGCTTTTCTAATTTGGTTCTGCTTTGCATTCAAAACTAATGCTCATCTCTCTGCCCCTGAAGTCCCTGACTTAACCGCCTTTACAGCGCAACCTGAAATCGTCGCGACATCACAGGATAGTTATGTTGCTGTACAACGCTATAACGATGGTTTGGGTGAAGTGGTGTTTTATCGCTCAGTAAAATCCGGCCAGACGATTAAAGTCCATCGCAACCTCAAGGGTGAGCTGAACTTTCAGATTAACTTCAAAGGTCAGGACCGGTTTTTCAAATTAAGCTCGGATGGTTCAGTGGCAGAAAAATACCTACACAACGAACAGGCTAACTTTCACGACCACGTTGTTGTACCGGGTGCAAAGCAAACGCTAAAACTCCCTTTAGAGCAAAAGCATATTGCCAATTTAAAGCAAACCCAGTCGAAAGTTATCGAAGACAATGTGGTATACACCAGTTTTGTGGTAACTCCTCAGTCGTTAAGCCAGGTACTGATCACCGCACTATCTAAAGAGATTAGTATCGAAGAGGTATTCGCTCAGCTTATTGATTACAGCAATCTAATCTTGGTGAATTCTGAAGTGTACGACTTTCGATTTGCACTTGGAGACATTATTACTATCTCTGATGTAAGTGATATCACCGATTTGGTAACTCTTTCTGATAATCCAACCTACCCCATCAACAAAGCCATTTTGGAAGGGAAAGCAGAACGCATCGTTTATTTGTATCACCCCGACATGCAACCGGGCATTGGCGGTTTTGCACGTTTATGGCCCTTCACAAATGATGATTATAATCAGGGTGCGTTAACATCTGAATCCAGTCGACATGTGTTTCTTTCTGACATCCACGTAGATATTGATGACATGGTATTAACTCATGAGCTAGGCCACTCTATGGGCCTGCAACATGAAAGAACAGATTTGCTGGTCAGTCACGACTATGCCATTCCATATGGGTTTAGTACGACTATCGACAACAAGAATGTCGGCTCTGTGATGCAATCGGGGGGCGTTTCGTTTGACAAATTTAGTAACCCGGATTTATCAATAAACGACCAGGCCATTGGTGTTGCAGAAACAGAGCTCGATGCTGCTGATGCCAGTGAATTCTTAAGAAAAACCTGGCCCCTGTCTACTCGTTCAGCACCTTTAACTGATTTAAATTTCAGTCAGAATACAGATGGGTTAACAATAAGCTGGTTAAGCAACGGAGATTACTCTCAAACGCAGTTGCTGGAGCTAAACAGCGAGTTCTGTTCAGACTTTTTTGTCCGCAATTTAAGCAACTCCCACGATATTGCAACAAACCAAAACAACCTGACGTTGTCTGATAATCCAATTCAAAAGTGCCTGGTTTTGATAGGCTATTATGAACACAACGGAATAGTGCTACCTGAAATTATAGCTTTACGTCAGACACCCGAATTTGTGACCAGCATTGATATCAGCAGTGGGCAACAAATCTATTACGCTTCTGAGAGTGAGCCAGTCAATATTGCTTTTAGCCACTCATCACTACCTTCAGACAGTAACTTATCAGTCACTATCGAAGAAACGAAAAACGGCTCTAGCCAGTTTAGTGATATTGCCAACTCAGGCATCAGTGATGCAGTGACAGTATCTCTGAATAGCCAGACAACAGAAACCACCTTGAATATTGCATTTACTGACAATCCAGTAAAACTCGCTAGCTTGCTTTCAGCTTTGAGCATTCGTGATTCCAGAGCCCGCGGTATTCGCTTTAGAGTGCGCTTATGTGAAGGCGACGACGCCTGTTTTGATAGTTCACGCTTTTTGGCAGAAACCTATGTCACCGTCAATATTGAATCACTGTTAGCTTCAATGCCACAAATACACCTGGATGAGGTGGCAACACTATTTGCCAGCAGCACAGATAGTCAGATGATAACGGGAGAGATTCACAACGTAGCTGATACTGACGATATCGAGATAAAAGTAAGTGGACAGTCACAAGAAGAGTGGCAATTGCTTAGCAGTGAACTGACTTATGATACTACCATAAACGGCTACCGTTTTAGTGTTGAAGTCCCGCGCCCTGAAAGCTGGCTGTTTGCTCACCACGCAATTGAAATTTCAGTGAAAAACACAGGGTTAGTGCAACTAGCTCCGGTTTACTGGACGGCAATGCCAAGGGTAGAAATGGATACAGCCTCAGAAATATCCGTGATTGATAACGAATATTTCAATATGGCTGGTACCGTAATAAACGTCTGGAATGAAGTCTCGGATTTGTTCATTTCCTTCCCGGCTATTAGCCTCGAATACGCGGGTCAGGCCACCACACCTAACAGTGTCTGGATTGAGAATGACGATGGTAGCATCAGCTTCCGCCAGACCGGCCTTGCCACAAGAGAAGGTAAAGTGCTCTACAATCTATCGGCCTATATTGAACAGGTGAATCGATTTATACCGCTGAGGAGCATACTGGTAAATGTACTCGCGGATAACGACAATGATGGTATGGCAGATGAATGGGAAGTGTTGTACGGTTTGGATCCCAGCATCGATGATAGCCAATTGGATTCAGACAATGATGGCATCTCCAACCTGGTAGAATATCAAAACCGAACTTCGCCAATTGCAGAAGACAGCGATAGTGATGGTATACCGGATAGCGAAGATGCCTACCCTAACGATGCTACTCGAAGTGAACAAGTAGCAGAACAGCCTTCGAGTGAAGTCGGCAAGCTGGCCTGGAAAAACGCGATTGGCACTACTGCCAATAATAAACTAGCGGCAAGCTCTGAACAGTTGTACCTATTAACCGGCAGCAGAGAGCTCAGCGCCTATGACCGCAGCGGAAATTGGCTTTGGAGCTATCGCACCCTTTCCTACTACCCTGAAATATCTGTCATCAATGACGTTATTTATTTGTCTGGCGATTATAGCTCTGTAGAAGCAATTTCGTCACAAGGTGAAAAAATATGGGAACAGCGTTTTGCTTCCAGTTGGTTAGAAAAAGGCCTGACACCGGTACGTTCCAACGGTGACACACTGCTCACATCAGCCCAAATTGATGGCAGTTCTTACCTGGTCGCCATGAATCTTGAGGGTGACAAACTGTGGCAACTACAAACGGATGAAATCATCAGCTCCATTGGCAGCGTTAATCAGCTCTACTACGTGGTACTGGACAATGCCACTGTATTACAGGTAACGAATGACGGTTCGGTAAACTGGCAATACACTCCTCCGTCCCAAACTGCATTTGCCGGTAATTACGGCACCATCGCCCTGGACAACAACGGCAATCTTTATTATGCCGCCTATGATAATGGCACCTATTTAATCGCCCTTGATGCCTCAGGCAACGAATTATGGCGCAATAGCAGTTGTTGTACTCACGCAGGTATAGTTATCGATGCAAACGGTACACTTTGGACAGGTGAAGGTGGTTTAATGACCGCCATTAATACGGTAACTGGCGAGGAAATTCGTCAGGTTCGCTCTGCTGGTGATATCACAGGCTTTGTGAGTGATGAAGCTGGTGCCATTATCTCAGGCACTCGCAGTGGTTACGTCAGTGCACTTTTACCTGAAGCGACGCGATTTGGCGAGCTACAATGGCAATACAATGTAAAAGCCGAAAATAATTGGCGAGATGTCTATACTGACATCGGCCGGGTCACCTCCCCACTGGTGTTAATGGATAAAAAGCTCATTTTCCTGACAGAGGAAGGCGAGTTAGTTGCTCTAAACACATCCCACAATCTGGCATCTGAAACCTGGGCCAGCATCGGAGGAGACAACGGCAACTCAGGCAGTGCCAGTATCTTAATAGAGGACTCAACTCCTGCCACGGCCTATGATTATGATGGTGATGGCCTGGCAGATATCGCAGTGAGAAGAGCCAGCAGCCACATTCAGTATATTGCCAACTCCAGTGACGATGAAATACAACGAGTTTCCTTCGGTACCCAATCCTCAGACATCCCGATATCCGGTGATTTTGATGGTGACGGCATAACAGATATTGCCGTCAGACGGCCATCCACTCACTATTGGTATATCAAAAATTCTTCTGGTGTAGATCACATCAGTGGCTTTGCTGATGGCATCAGCCGGGTAAAATTCGGCACCCAAAGTGAGGACATTCCGGTTCCTGCCGATTATGACGGTGATGGTATTGCAGATATCGCAATCAGACGTCCCTCAAATCAAATGTGGTATATCAGAAACTCCTCTGGCGTTGACTCATTAACGGGCTTTAGTGATGGCATCAGTCGACTGAATTTTGGCAAGCAAAGTGAAGATATTCCGGTCCCGGCAGATTATGACGGCGATGGTAAAGTGGATATTGCCGTAAGACGTCCGTCTAATCAGATGTGGTACATTTACAACAGTTCAGACTCTGCAATACAACGCTTCAATTTTGGTAAACAAGCCGGAGACATCCCGGTTGCCGCTGATTATGATGGCGATGGCAAGGCCGATATTGCAGTCAGACGACCATCCAGTCAGATGTGGTATATCCTCAATAGCTCAAATGGTGAGATACAACGCATTCACTTTGGCAAACAAGCTGAGGATATTCCGGTTGTTGCCGATTACGATGGCGATGGCAAAGCCGATGTTGCAGTCAGACGCCCCTCCAATCAGATGTGGTATATCCTCAATAGTTCAAACGGCGAAATTCAGCGAGCCAACTTTGGTAAACAGGCAACTGACATTCCTTTGGCTGCGCCGATTTCCACCAGAATGAACATGTTGCAGGGCAATACCGAATTACTGCGGAATCGCCTTGCTGACAAAAAAGCATCCTGGTTGTCCGGCTGGCTGTAAACCAGGAGGGTGACAACAATTAACCGGTGGTGGAATTCAGCAATAATGCCTGGAAACCACTACCGGACAGGGCAAATGAGGGGAAATGAGGGGAAAAACACGCAAGACTACAAGGCGCCCTGCAGCTCTTTACGCACAATTTCTGCCCCCTGGCTCAAAGCATTGAGTTTACCTCTTGCCACCTTGCGTGATAGTGGTGCCATACCACAGTTGGTGCAGGGATACAGCTTATCGGCATCCACATATCTGAGGGCTTTGCGCAGGGTGTCGGCCACTTCTTCCGGTGTTTCAATAGAATTACTCGCCACATCAATGGCCCCTACCATCACCTTTTTACCTCGCACCAGTTCCAGTAATTCAATCGGCACTCTGGAGTTGTGACATTCCAAAGAGATAATATCGATGGCGGATTTTTGCAGTTTTGGAAATATTTCTTCGTACTGTCGCCATTCTGAGCCCAGCGTCTTTTTCCAGTCGGTATTGGGCTTAATGCCATATCCGTAGCAAATGTGCACCACGGTTTCACATTTAAGTCCTTCGATAGCTCTTTCCAATGTCGCTATACCCCAGGCACTGACATCTTCGAAAAATACGTTAAATGCGGGCTCATCAAACTGGATGATATCAACCCCTGCGGCTTCCAGCTCTTTCGCTTCCTGATTGAGAATTTTGGCAAACTCCCAGGCCAGCTTTTCACGACTTTTATAGTGCGCATCGTACAAAGTATCGATCATGGTCATGGGACCAGGCAATGCCCACTTGATGGGTTTGTCTGTTTGCTGGCGCAAAAATTTAGCATCCTCTACAAACACCGGTTTAGTGCGACTAACCGCTCCAACAACAGTTGGCACGCTGGCTTCATAACGGTCACGGATCTTGACTGTTTTACGATTTTCAAAATCCACGCCATTAAGGTGTTCGATAAAGGTGGTAACAAAGTGCTGACGGGTTTGCTCACCATCACTCACAATATCAATTCCCGCTTGTTGTTGTTCTTGTAATGACACACGCAGCGCATCCTGCTTGCCATCGATAAGTTCCTCTTCCTGTAATTTCCAGGGAGACCATAATTGCTCGGGTTGAGCTAGCCACGCAGGTTTTGGCAAGCTACCGGCAGTAGACGTAGGTAAAAGTGTTTTCATAATTAAGATATCTCTGTGAGTTATAGGGCGTAGTTAGCAGACCATTGTTCCAGCAAGGCCTGATACGGCTTAATAAAATATTGCTCTGCAAATTTGCCTTGTTTAATTGCTAATTTGCTACGCTCCTCACGGTCATAAACGATCTGTGTGAGTGAATGGTCTCGGTTTTTTAAATCAGGCTGATAGCGTTTTCCTGCCACGGCATTGGCGTTGTAGATTTCCGGGCGGTAGATCTTTTGAAAGGTCTCCATGGTACTGATGGTACTGATCAACTCCAGGTTGCTGTAATCGCAAAGCAAATCCCCAAAGAAATAAAAGGCTAACGGGGCAACACTGTCCGGCGGCATAAAGTAGCGCACCTGTAAGCCCATTTTTTTGAAATATTGCTCCGTAAGTGAAGACTCATTGGGTTGATATTCTATACCCAGAACCGGATGCTGATTTTCAGTGCGGTGATAGACCTTATTGTCTGACACACTGAGACAGATTACCGGAGGCTTAGCAAAGTGCTGTTGATAAACCGGAGAATTCACAAAGTTTTTAAATAACTTGCCGTGAAGCTCGCCAAAGCCTTCAGGAATACTAAAACTGTTGCGGCCTTTATTGTGCTCTGGCAGCACCACACTGAAATCATAATCCCGAACATAAGAAGAAAAGTTGTTGCCCACGATGCCTTCAGTGCGCTTATTAGTTCTTCGATCCAGGATGTTGGTTTTTAATATTTCGATAGTGGGAAAACTTTGGCCACTACCCGCAATTTCCATATCTACCGAGACGATTTCCAGTTCCAATGCATAGCGTTCTGCATTGGGATTATCCCAGTTCGCCAGTGCATTAAAGCGGTTATCGACCATCTGCAGGGCGTTTTGTAGGTTTTCTTGGCGCCGCTCACCTCTTGCCAGATTGGCGAAATTGGTGGTTATGCGAGTGTTATCAGCGGGTTGATAGTTTTCATCAAAAAGCTGTTTTTTTATAGTAAAGATAAAGTCATTACTCATAGTGCTATTCAATCCAGTCTTACGAACTTACTGAACAGAGCGCGGCATTGCCTTTGTAGTGAGTTCGATGTTATTCCATGGAGATATTTATACCCATTCACATACATGAATAAAAATGACTTTATTTCATTTAAAGATGAATTATTTTCATAAGTTTATTGGCGCAATGACGGATACATTATTGCACTGCTGATATACCTGCCAGAGCATACAGCTCTGATAACAATGGAAATGCGTCATGGTATTTTTCAATCGCTACGCTGAAACAATTCTTGGCAAGATCCCCTCGAACCGGATGTTATCTCTGGATGTTTTTCGTGGACTGACTATAACCGCAATGATTCTGGTCAATAATCCAGGTAGTTGGTCTTATGTTTATGCACCTTTAAGCCATGCGCAATGGCATGGCTGGACACCCACCGACTTGATTTTTCCATTTTTTATTTTCATCGTCGGGGTATCCATCAGCTTGTCTGTGGCTGTGATGCAAAGGAAAGGGGTAACTAAATCAGATATCACACGAGCATCAGCAATTCGTGCCGCAAAATTGTTTGCCCTGGGACTGTTCTTAGCCCTGTTTTACTTTAATTTTGTAGCCGGTAACTACGACTGGTTGCAACAACGTTTGTATTCCATTCGCATTTTAGGGGTTCTACAGCGCATCGCCATTGTCTACCTGTTCTGCGTGGTGGCTTGCCTGTACTTACCTAAACGGTACTTTTACAGTCTGGCTCCTGCCCTACTCCTTATTTATACTGGTTTGATGCTTTACATGCCATACAGCGATGCCGAGGGTAATGTTTATCAAGGCTTACTGGTTAAAGGTAATAATCTGGCGGCTTGGTTGGATCACATGATACTGACCACTAGACATGTATACGATAACACCACTCATCCATTTAGCTACGACCCTGAAGGTTTGTTAAGTACCCTACCGGCTATAGTCTCTTGCATATCTGGGGTAGCAGTTGGGGAGTATTTGCAAAACTCCACTCAAAGTAAGACTCCACTGTCGATACAAATAAAAAAATTACTGGCATGGGGAGTGGTACTGACTGTTTTGGGCTGGCTTCTGGATGGCGCTTTTCCTATCAATAAACAATTGTGGTCTCCTACTTTTGTATTGTTGTCCTCCGGGGTTGCCATTCTGTCGTTGGCATTGTGTATCTATATTATCGATTATCACAGCATGAAAACATGGACCGCTCCCTTTATTGTTTTTGGCGCAAACTCCATTGCTTTTTACATGTTTGCGGGCATTGTTGAACGTGTGTTACTCATGGTACCAGCGCAAAACATGGCATTGAAAGAATTCCTGTTTTCACATGTTTATCAACCCTTGCTGGGCAATTATAATGGTTCACTAGCCTGGTCATTCACCTTTCTGATTATGTCTTATGGGGTGTTTCACTATATGTATAAAAAGGACATTATATGGAAAGTGTAATAGATACTAATTTTACTGGAATGAGATTCAGCACAGGCTTATGACGAACCTTCTTGAGATCAGTCAACAAGTCGAAGATTGTCTGGTGGCCCGCAATCTCAGGGGCATGAAAGCCATGCAGTCAGAGTTGCGTCCTGGTTACTTTTTACGGGCCGCCAAAACGCTATTCCACTGTCAGGGTAATATACTCATTGGCACCGGGTTCCCTGTAGATCACACTTTTGAAACTGATGGGCCGGTAGCCGCTATTTTACTTTATGAATCGCTACAATCTTTGGGGAAAACACCTCATCTGGTTTGTGGTGACCCACTATATTCTCAGCTTAAAGAGGATTATCGGGTAATCCCTATTAATGTTAATGATATTCTGGGAGCACCACTTTACACACAGCAAGTCCTGACCCGGTTTAAACCAGGTGCAATTGTGTCTATCGAAAGACCCGGACTTAATGCCGCCGGTAGTTACTGCAACATGCGTGGTGAAGATATTTCAATCCGCTGTGCCAGTTTTGATTTTTTTATGAGTCAGGCAAATTGCCCCACCATCGCTATTGGTGATGGCGGCAACGAGATTGGTATGGGCAATATAGCCCCCGCTCTGGCTTCATTGAATATCATTCCTTCCATCACTCAATGTGATGAACTTTTGATAGCCGATGTCTCGAATTGGGCAGCCTATGGGTTGATTGGATTGATGAGTCTTTGGCACCCTGATGATCTACTGGGAACTCTGGACGTTGAAAGTATATTAAAATACCTTTCACTCAGAGGCAGTGTCGATGGTGTTACCCGCCGAAACGAGCTGACTGAAGACAGTTTATGCTTTACTGCAGGGTATGACGTTCTCAATCAAATCAGAAAGATCATAGCCAATGCCAAAATCTAGCTTATTTAGCATAGACACGTTCAACATTTATTGAATAAGAGCCCGTAAATAATGCTGACAGCACAATCCACACCCCAAGAGATACGCCTGGCGATAAGACGTGGTGAACATCGTACACACACATCTGGTCTGGCAAAGGGCTTTGTACAATGCAACTTGGTGATTTTGCCCAAAGAACTGGCGGATGAATTTGCCCAATTTTGCCAACTTAATCCCAAGCCCTGCCCCATCATTGCCAGCAGCCAATTTCCCAGTGATTTTAAGTTAGCGGATGCCGGACAAGATATCGATATCCGAACGGATTTCCCTTCCTATCGGGTGTTTAAAGATGGACAATTCAGTGCTGAAGTATCAGATATCAGGGATATCTGGCGCGATGATTTTGTGGTTTTTCTGTTAGGCTGTTCTTTTTCTTTTGAAGAAGCATTGATTAGCGCAGGAATTGAAATACGGAACATTTCAGAACAAAAAAATGTCCCCATGTATGAAACCAATATTCCCTGTCAGTCTGCCGGGCGATTTAGTGGCAATATGGTGGTGAGTATGCGGCCCATGAAAGCAGCTGACGCAATCAATGCCATTCAGATTTGTGGGCGTTATCCGTCAGTACATGGTGCTCCGGTACATTTTGGTGATCCATCTTTAATTGGCATTAAAGACTTGAGCCAACCTGACTTTGGCGACGCGGTTACAATTCACGACGATGAAGTCCCCTTATTCTGGGCCTGTGGTGTCACACCACAACTAGCCATCATGAATGCAAAACCAGAACTTTGCATTACCCATAGTCCGGGTAGTATGTTGGTGACTGATCTGAAAAATAGTGATTTTGCAAAAGGTTGAAAACTCCCATGATTAAACTCAACTGTGATTTAGGCGAAAGCTTTGGTGCATGGCAAATGGGCATGGATCACGCGGTGATCCCGCATATTGATATGGCCAATATTGCTTGTGGTTTTCATGCTGGTGATGCCAACGTAATGGCGGCCACGTTAAAACACACAGGGGAATGCAAAACCGAAATTGGCGCCCATCCAGGTTATCCGGATCTCGCAGGCTTTGGACGCAGAACCATGCATATCGCTGCTAACGAACTCATTAATTTACTGCACTACCAGATAGCCGCACTGGAGGGTATGGCCAGAACTCAACAGCAACAAATTACCTATGTAAAACCTCACGGCGCCCTGTATAACCAAATGATGGCAGAACCCCAAATTCTGACCACAGTTATGGAAGCAATAGCCAGATATCCCACTCCGCTAAAGTTGATGTTACTGGCGACTCAACAAGCGGAGCAGCACGCTCAACAAGCGAAAACAATGGACATCGGATTGCTGTTTGAAGCCTTTGCAGATCGCCGTTATGACGACAAAGGCCATCTGCTTAGCCGCAGTCAGCCAGGCGCTGTGCTCAATGAACAACAAATCATCGAACAGGTTGAACAACTTGTGCGAGAGGGAACGGTTGCTACCAGCAGCGGCAAAAGCCTGGCTATACAAGCCGATACTCTGTGTGTACACGGGGATAACCCGGAATCAATAAATCTGATTAAACGCCTAAAACAACTATGCAGCAAAAAATGACCAGCAACACCCGCTTTTCAAAGGTTGTTGTTGCTTCAGAAAATGCCCTGATGGTGTATTTTGCGGACTCTCCAAGCAAAACAGTTTCCGCTCAAATTACCGCAGTACAGAGCATTGTTAGCGAAACGCTAAACGATAAATTATTGGATCTCGTGCCATCGTTTAACTCACTCCTGGTTATTTATGATGCCCTGAATACTGACCATTTTTATGTAAGCCATGCGATTGAACAGGCCTATAGCAAAGCGGTGCAATTAGAGGTACAGCAAGCGCAGGGCAAGCTGGTGACCCTGCCGGTATATTATGCTGAGGAATCAGGTCCGGATCTGCAAGTTATTGCCAACGAAAAAAACATATCAGTAGATGAGGTAATACAATGTCACAGCGCTATAGAGTATCAGGTGTACTCTATCGGTTTTGCACCAGGGTTCGCCTACCTGGGAGAAGTCGACCCGGTAATTGCCATGCCACGCCTGCAAACACCTCGTAAAAAAGTGCCCAAAGGCGCAGTGGCTATCGCCGATAGACAGACCGCAGTTTATCCGTCACAAAGCCCCGGCGGCTGGAATATCATTGGTCTTTGCCCCACTCCCTTATTTGATTTATCCCAAACACCAGCCATGCCATTTGATGTCGGTGATAGGGTTTGCTTCAAATCGATAGACAGAGCCGAATATCTGGCACTTGGAGGCGAACTATATGACATCTAAATCCCTGCCAGCTTTTAAAATTATTAACGCTGGTATGCTCAGTCTGATCCAGGATGCCGGTCGATTTGGTCAGGCTCGACTAGGTTTAACCACCGGTGGTCCGGCCGACGAACTGGCCTTTATGTGGGCGAATAGATTGCTGGGAAATCCCAGCAACAGTTCCACCCTTGAAATAACCATGGGCGGACTGCAACTTGAATCACTAGACGCAGGGCAGATTTGTATTACCGGTGCAACATGCAAGGTTAGTTTGAATAACACGGAAATCGCACAATGGCGCAGCTACAATATCGCTAAAGGCGATATTCTCAACATCGATTTTGCCACTGCCGGCTGTCGAATCTACCTGGCAGTGGGCGGCGGTTTCAGTCTGACGCCGCAACTTAACAGCAGCGCCACTGTAGTACGAGAGGGTATCGGTGGCTTTGACGGCAAACCATTAAAGGCAAACCAAGTTTTAGAGCGCTTTTTTCATCAACCCCAGCCTTTATTGGGTATGCAGCCAGAAGATATCCCGGATTACTCACAAAAGCTGCAATTACGGCTGGTAAAGGGCTATCAATATGATAATTTCGAGAGTCTGCAAAAAGCCCGCTTTTTTAGTAATAGTTATATAGTAAGCCAACTAGCCGACAGAATGGGCTACCGGCTAACCGGTGCAGCAATTGAATTTCCTACCCGCACCATGTTGTCAGAAGGCATAGCTCAAGGGGCGGTGCAGATACCAGCAGACGGTCAACCTATTGTCTTAGGTAAAGACCGACAAACGATTGGGGGTTACCCCAAAATAGGCAGTGTATTATCATTAGACTTAAGCAGGCTAATGCAAACCACAGCAGGTGCAACAGTTGAATTTACCCCTATCACTATCGAAGAAGCTCACAACCAGCTTCATCTTGCCCGGGCGAAATTCAACAACACGACTATGCAACAATACGCTGAGTGATCCATCGCTCAGAGTGACATTCAATAGCGCAATAAAAACGAATAGACTTAATCTTCTTTCTGGAATTAGAAAACAATGAATCAGGTTTACTTAAATGGGGAATTCCTACCTGCTGAGCAAGCAAAAATCTCCCCTATGGATCGCGGCTTTTTATTTGGCGATGGTGTATACGAAGTAATCCCATCCTATCAGGGCAGAATGGTAGGTTTTGAACCTCATATCAATCGTCTCAATAACGGCCTGAAAGAGCTGAAGATTCCGTTGTCCACCCAACTCCAGGATTGGCGGACCTTGTGCGAAAAGCTATTGTCTTTAAATGGCTCAGGTAACCTGGGTATTTATATTCAGATAAGTCGTGGAGCCGACACCAAACGCAGTCACGCTTATCCTCAGGGAATTAGCCCCACTGTGTTTGCCTTTGCTTTTGAAATCCCCGCTGCGCCAGTGGCTGATATCAACAACGCCAAAACTGCTAAAGTCATTACTACCACGGACAGACGCTGGCAACGTTGCCACATAAAGTCTACGTCGTTATTGGGTAATGTAATGCATTATCAACAAGGCGTTGAAAGTGATGCCAATGAAACCTTGCTGTTTGACCAATCTGATTATCTGACCGAAGCCAGCTCTTCAAACGTGTTTATTGTTAAAAACAGCCATATCGTGACACCGCCCCTGAGTAACGCGCTGTTGCCAGGTATTACCCGGCAACTGATTTTAGATATCTTAAAGAAGCACAGCGAATTTTGGGTATCTGAGGCTCAAATCAGTAAAAATGATGTTTTAAACGCAGACGAAGTATGGCTCAGCAGCTCTTCCAAAGAAATCATGCCGGTAGTTCAGGTTGACGATAAGCTGATCAATAACGGTACGCCAGGAGAAATCTGGCAGCAGGCACAGGCATTATATTCGATACATAAGTTCGACTATTAATATCTGATAAGCGGAACCCCGGTTCCGTTTATTTATACCCAAATCACCTCAAAATGCTAGCTTTCAGCGTGAGATAAAAAACGTTTAGACAAGTAAAAATGACGTAGGCATGGTTGCTCTCACGTCAAGTCATTTTAATGCAGTATAAACGTTTTTTAGCCACGCCCTTCGGGAGCTACACAGCACTTCCATTACTGTGTTGCATGTGTTTGAAAGGTAGCCGACATTCCTTCTCACATGCGCCTTGTACTGAAAGCGCTTTGATAGCTCTGAAACAGTATCTTGAGGTGATTTGGGTATATGCTCTTCACGCGCTGGTTAATAGTATGCTGGTTTCACTGTTCAGCACCCCATCAATCAACCTGACATCCCGTAATACGTGATCAAACTCCACCAGGTTTCCTGCCACGATTTCAGCCACCAAATCCCATGCACCATTAGTGGTATGTAGTTTTTGTAACTGGGGGATACCTTTTAATTTTTGGATCACCTGTGCAGTGGACTTGCCTACCACCTCAATCATCATTATCGCCCGCACAACATTGCTTTCAATTTCTTCATGAGCGCGAACCGTAAAACCCAATATTGCACCACTGGACACCAGCCGATCTAAACGATTCTGTACAGTTCCTCGGGATACTTTAAGCTCAGCAGCTAATTGGGAAATTGAAGCGCGACCATCACTGCGTAACAGCGCTAACAATTGTCTGTCGAGACTATCATGTAAATAGGGTACGCTCTTTTGACTACTCATTGTCTCACCCAACTTTTATACAAATATTTCATTTTGATAGATTACACCTAGCAAACTGCAAAAATAAACCAGATTTTATACAAATTTTTGACATTTATACTAATCCACTATTCGTAGTACGCTTATCCCAACAAAAAGAATAAATCCAGCAAACGTGGAGAATAAACAATGGCGATGAACCCGCAATCCCCTTCGTCTGTGGTGATGATCAGGCCGCATCAATTTTGCCCTAACCCACAAACTCTGAGTGACAATAAATTTCAACCTTCAGAAGTTAGTATCCCAACACCAGAAATCGTCCGTATCGCCTATCAACAAGTCAGTCAGGTAGCGAAAACACTGCAACACCATGGCATTGGCGTGCATCTGTTCGAAGACACCGGCACCGAAACACCAGACTCGGTGTTTCCCAACAACTGGTTTTCCACTCATACCGGTGGACAGGTGGCAATCTACCCTATGTATACGGAAAACCGACGCAAGGAAAGGCGCTCCGACATTATCGAAATGCTAAAACGAGAGTATCGGGTGCAAGACGTGGTGGACTATTCTGGATTGGAGTATGACAACTTGTTTCTGGAAGGCACCGGTGCCATGGTACTGGACCATCTGGAGCGAGTCGCCTACGCAGCACAATCAAACCGAACGGATTCCATAGCCCTTGAGCGATTTTGTTCACACTTCAATTTTGAACCCATGGTATTTAAAGCAGCCGATAGCAGTGGCGCCCCCATTTACCATACCAATGTGCTCATGTGCATAGGTACAGATTTTGTGATGGCTGGGTTTGATATGATGCAGGATTTGCCGCGTCGGCAGGAAATTATCCGTCGTTTTGAAAACAGCGGCAGACAAATCATTTCTCTTAGCGAGCAGCAAATCAACCGATTTTGCGGTAATGCGCTGGAACTGCAAAGCAAACAAGGTCGGTTATTGGCCTTATCCGAAACCGCATTCAAGGCTCTTGATAAAGAGCAAATAAGGCAACTGGAACAACATGTCACACTGCTGCCACTGGATGTTTCCATGCTGGAATTAGCGGGTGGCTCCATACGTTGCATGTTGGCAGGAGTTCATTTATCGAAACGCTAATTTGTCAGGGTCAGTTTATTGATTGGCCCGGCTCAATATTTTTCAATCGAGCTAAAAATGCTGGCACTTCGTTTGCGCCTTCTTCTGGCGCCCAGCTGGCAAAGCCCTTGTCATCTAATGGGATATATACCCAAATCACCTCAAGATGCTAGCTTTCAGCGTGAGATAAAAAACGTTTAGACAAGTAAAAATGACGTAGGCATGGTTGCTCTCACGTCAAGTCATTTTAATGCAGTATAAACGTTTTTTAGCCACGCCCTTCGGGAGCTACACAGCACTTCCATTACTGTGTTGCATGTGTTTGAAAGGTAGCCGACATTCCTTCTCACATGCGCCTTGTACTGAAAGCGCTGTGATAGCTCTGAAACAGTATCTTGAGGTGGTTTGGGTATAAGGCCCCTGTTTTACCTCGAAAAAGGTGGCGGGTTGCTGCAAAGGTACCACTGTATGCCAGACACCAGGAGGAATTTCTAAACCTTTGATATCACCATTAGCTGACAAATGATAACGCTCCTGGCATACCACCTGCTCATCAAAGATTAAAAAAGCCACTTCGCCGGAAACCATCAAAAAGAACTCCCATTTATTCAACTCCAGATGTCTATGAGGTCGGACATAAGAGTCTGGATACAGGGTGATAAACAGGCGCTGGACGGCGGCATCTGGCCCATGGTGAATATTGCAGTTACTACGCTTGCGAGGGCTGCTGGCGGCTTTCTCATCGAGCTCGGCAAATAACTGATTATCAAATAGTTTAATGGTCATTCGATGCTTCTTCTGAATGTTTAGTTCTGCTAGATTAAAAGCTACATCCGATAAATTCAAAAACGATAATGTCAATTCCCCAAACATCCAGAAATTTCACTATTGCAGCAATAGCCAGTTTTATGATGGCAGCCATCTTCTATTTTCAATTGGATGCTAAAAACTCTACTTTCTCGGCTATGATGGCGGGGTTTACGCTCTTGTCTTTAGCTCTTTACCAGGTACAGCAAACCCGCAATCTAATTTTCACCCTCTGGATATTTGTCGCTTTTTGTTTCGGGCTGTTGTTTCCAGACACCATTTTGCAGGTTAAGGATTTCGATACCAAACAACTCATTATTCCGCTTTTAATGCTGATCATGTTTGGTATGGGCTGTACCATTAGCTTCGCTGATTTTGTTCGGGTTTTGTCCATGCCTAAAAGCGTCGTCATCGGTCTGTTGTGCCAATTCAGTCTAATGCCACTCATTGGTTTTGCACTGGCAACGCTATCGCAATTGCCACCGGAAATAGCTGCGGGAATTATTTTAGTGGGCTGCTCACCCAGCGGCCTGGCATCTAACGTAATGAGCTACATTGCTAATGCCAATGTCGCTTTATCCTTAACATTAACCGCCATCGCCACACTACTTTCGCCATTTATTACGCCATTTTTAATGCAGCTACTGGCAGGAGAATTGATCACAATTAACAGCTCGGCCATGTTTTTCAGTATGCTTAAAATTGTGTTCCTGCCGGTACTGGTGGGCTTAGTGATAAATCATTTTTTCCGGCAAAAGATACAACTGTTGAAGCGAATTTTTCCTCTGATTTCTATGTCGGGTATCGTGGTCATTCTGGCGATTATTGGTGCGGCGGGAAAAGAGGCTATTCTGAGCATTGGGCTTTTATTGATCGCCATTGTCTTAGTGCACAACCTGCTGGGATTTGGCCTGGGTTATAGTCTGGCAAAACTGCTGAAGCTCGAAGAACAGGACGCCCGAACAATTGCTTTTGAGGTAGGAATGCAAAATTCCGGATTAGCGTCCGGCATCGCTCTATCCATGCAAAAACTGGCCACTATGGGACTGGCACCTGCGTTTTTCAGCCCGGCAATGAACATTACCGGTTCACTATTGGCCACCTGGTGGCGCAGCAGTGCCAATCAGTAAAAACACTGAACTGAATCAGGCGGCAGCCACCTGATTCAGATAAACATCTTCACTGATGATATCGCGATTATTTTGCACTGAGTCCAACCAGGCGCGCCCAATCAGATGATCATACTCGTGTAAAAATATGCGGGCTAAGAAGCCGTCAAAGCGTCTGCGCTGCATTTCCCCATGGGTATTTTGGAAGAACACTTCAACCCAGTCGGCTCTTGCCACCTGACCGCGAATTCCTGGAATACTCAGGCAACCTTCCCAATCCGTGACGGTATCTTTTGATTGCGCAATGATACGCGGATTAATGACCACTAAAGGTTCCATCTGCGGTGCATCGGGATAACGCTTATTGGGCCTGGAGACAATAATCATAACTTGTCTTGCACAAAATACCTGAGGCGCGGCAATACCTACACCGCCAGCTTCGGCCATTTTGTCTTGCAAACGCATCACAAACTTATCTAATTCCTGATCAAATTCGGTCACGGGGGCTGCCGCTTGACGCAAAACCGGTTCGCCCAGCTTGGCAATTGTTAACACGTCAGGGTAATGTTCAAATTCATTCATAATGACCTCCATCAGGATAAATTTGGCGCTAACCAGCGCTCAGCTTCTTCGATATTCATCGCCTTGCGCTGTGCATAATCCTGCAGTTGATCCTGTTGGATTTGTGCCACTGCGAAATAGCGAGAATCAGGGTGAGAAAAATACCAGCCGGATACCGATGCACCGGGCCACATGGCATAACTTTCCGTCAGCTTCATGCCGGTGTGCTTCTCAGCCTCCAGCAAGTCCCAGATCACCTGTTTCTCAGTGTGTTCTGGGCAAGCGGCGTAACCTGGTGCCGGTCGAATCCCCTGATATTTTTCACGAATAAGGGCGTCGTTATCCAGCGCTTCATCTGGCGCATAGCCCCAATATACTTTTCTGACCTGTTGATGCAGATACTCAGCAAAGGCTTCAGCTAACCTGTCGGCCACCGCCTGAATCATGATGGCATTGTAATCATCGCCAGCATCTTTGTAAGCTTTAGCCAGTTCGTCCTCACCAATACCAGCCGTTACCGCAAAAGCCCCGACATAATCGGCTTTGCCAGAATCTTTAGGCGCAACATAATCGCTCAAACAATAATTGGGGTTCTTACCCTTATCGGTTTGCTGTCTGAGGTGACAACTGGTGGCTAACAGCTGCGAACGACTTTCATCAGTGAATATCTGAACATCATCGGTTACTGCATTAGCCGGAAATAGGCCATAGACCCCTTTTGCCTGCAACTGACCCGACGCCTGAAGCTCATCTAACAGCGAATTAGCATCGGCAAACAGTTTCTTAGCTTCTTCTCCCACCACTTCATCTTCCAGAATTCGTGGATATTTACCGGCCAGTGACCAGGTCATGAAAAACGGTGTCCAGTCTATGTAATGACGCAGGGTAGCAATATCGGCTTCAACAGCTTCCGCTCCCAGTTTTACTGGCACTGGTGGTTGATAGTTTTGCCAATCAATAACAACCGGGTTACTGCGGGCTTGCTCCAGTGTGACTGGTTTAGAGCGCGGCTTTTTGCGAGCGTGTTGCTCCCGTACCGTGTCATATTCTTTTTGCAGTTGCGCTACGAAATCAGGCTTATGAGTGGCTGACAGTAGCTTCTGACAAACGCCTACTGCACGAGAAGCATTCGACACATAAGCCACAGGGTGGCTGTAGTTTTGCTCAATTTTTACCGCAGTATGTGCCTTAGATGTAGTGGCACCACCGATCAGTAGTGGAATATCAAAGCCCAGACGTTCCATTTCTTTGGCAACAAACACCATTTCATCCAGTGAAGGCGTGATCAGGCCCGACAAACCGATGATATCGACATTGTGATTTTTTGCTTCTTGCAAAATGGTGGCGCATGGCACCATGACACCCAGATCGACAATCTCATAATTATTACATTGTAGCACCACGCCAACGATGTTCTTACCGATATCGTGAACATCACCTTTAACAGTAGCCAGCAAGATTTTGCCATTAGTGCTACCTTCTTCTTTTTCGGCTTCGATATAGGGTTCAAGGTGAGCGACGGCTTTTTTCATAACCCGTGCCGATTTTACCACCTGAGGCAGGAACATTTTGCCTTCACCAAACAGGTCTCCCACCACGTTCATGCCGTCCATTAACGGACCTTCAATCACGTGCAATGGGCGCTCTGCTTGTAGGCGTGCTTCTTCGGTATCCTCAACAATATAATCAGTAATACCTTTAACCAGCGCGTGTTCCAGTCGCTTGTTGACCGGCTGTTCACGCCAGCTCAGATCTTCTTTAACTGCTTCTTTACCATCACCATGGTATTTAGGTGCCAGATTTACCAGCACTTCGGTGGCATCCGGATGACGATTCAAAATAACGTCTTCAACTGCCTTGCGCAGCTCATCCGGTATTTCATCGTAGACCTCTAACTGGCCAGCATTTACGATTGCCATATCCATACCGGCTTTGATGGCGTGATACAAGAATACCGAGTGCATGGCCTCCCGTACCGGATTATTACCACGGAAAGAAAACGAAATGTTAGACAGGCCACCGGATATATGAGCATGTGGTAGGTTTTGCTTTATACGACGGGTTGCTTCGATAAAGTCAACCGCATAGTTGTTGTGCTCTTCGATCCCCGTAGCTACTGCGAAAATATTGGGATCAAAAATGATATCTTCCGGTGGAAAACCCACTTTTTCAGTCAATAGTCGGTAGGAACGCTCACAGATCTCAAACTTGCGCTCTTCAGTATCAGCCTGCCCTACTTCGTCAAATGCCATCACCACAGTTGCAGCGCCATAGCGTTTGATTTTCTTAGCTTGCGCCAAAAAGGGTTCTTCCCCTTCTTTCAAACTGATGGAGTTAACAATGGCTTTACCCTGAACGCACTTTAGTCCGGCTTCGATAACTGACCATTTAGAAGAGTCAATCATAATGGGAACCCGGGCAATATCAGGCTCTGAAGCAATCAGGTTCAGGAATCGAGTCATGGCTGCTTCAGAATCCAACATGGCTTCATCCATGTTGATATCGATGACCTGAGCGCCGCTTTCCACCTGCTGACGTGCTACATCCAATGCAGTTTCATAATCCCCTTCGAGGATTAGACGTTTAAATCTGGCCGACCCGGTAACATTGGTACGCTCACCAATATTGACAAATGTCGATGATGCTTGGTTCATAGTCTCTGTCTCTCTTCGTGGGCGTATTAATGGATAAATGGCTCTAAACCAGACAGGCGCATTCTGACCTCTGGTTTGGGCAATTTGCGCGGCGCGATTGCAGAAACCGCATTGGCAATTGAACTGATATGCTCTGGCGATGAACCACAGCATCCGCCGACAATATTCACCAAACCTGACTCTGCCCACTCTTTAATGTGCGCCGCCATTTCCGGTCCTTCCATGTCGTATTCACCAAACTCATTGGGTAATCCGGCATTGGGGTGGGCAGAAATATGACATTCCGCTACATCGGATATTTCTTTTACATATTGCCTTAACAAGTCAGGACCCAGAGCACAATTCAGACCGAACGAAATCGGTTGAATGTGACGCAAAGAATAATAAAAGGCTTCTGCAGTTTGTCCTGACAGAGTGCGTCCGGAAGCATCGGTAATAGTGCCTGAAATCATAACAGGTAATTGATAGCCTAATTCGTCAAACACTTCATCCACTGCAAACGCTGCCGCTTTGGCGTTTAAGGTATCGAAAATGGTCTCAATCAAAATCAAATCAGAACCACCCTGAATCAGGGCATGGGTAGCCTCTTTATAGGCTTCTACCAGTTGCTCAAAACTAACATTGCGATAACCGGGATCATTCACATCAGGTGAAATGGAGGCCGTTCTGTTTGTGGGCCCAAGAACCCCGGCGACAAAGCGCGGTTTATCGGGATTTTTAGCTGTGTACTCGTCAGCTGCCTGACGCGCCAGCCTGGCGGCTTCGACATTGATTTCAGTCACCAATGACTGCATATCATAATCCGCCATAGAGATGCTGGTGGCGTTAAAGGTATTAGTTTCCAAAATATCTGCCCCGGCCTGCAAATACTGACCGTGAATTTCACGAATAATATCTGGCTGAGTTAATACCAGCAGATCGTTGTTGCCCTTCAAATCAGAAGGCCAGTCAGCGAAGCGTTTGCCGCGATAGTCATGCTCTTCCAACTTATGACGTTGGATCATGGTCCCCATGGCACCATCCAAAATCAAGATCCGCTCTGCCAAACAAGATAATATTAGCTGCCTTGAACTCATGTTTATTTACTTACTCCCTTAGCCCAAAAACTGGAGATTATTTATAACCAACAATTCTATTGTTATCTGCTTATATCAGGTTTGATTGCTCAATTGAGTCAAATCGAAAGGTGTTACCTGATACACATAATAATTTAGCCAGTTAGTATACAATAAAGTACCATGACCTCGCCATCTCAAAACAGGATCTGACTTCGGATTATCAGGTTCCGAAAAATAATTCGTCGGGATAGGAGTATTTAAGCCAGCACTAATATCACGAGTGTATTCGTCATTGAGAGTTTCTAATTCATATTCCGGATGACCAGTCAAAAACACCTGGCGTTTGTCTTTCGATGCAACAATGTAAGCCCCGGCATCCGAAGAGCTGGCCAGGACATCTAACTCAGGCACTGAATCGTATTGCTCAACCAAAATATTACCGTAACGGGAATGAGGCGCATAAAATCGGCCATCAAAACCTCGCACCAGTTCATCCAGAGGCTTGTTAACCTGATGCTCAAAGACACCAAATAGCTTTTCTTCACGGATATGACGATTTATACCATAAAAATGGTACATGGCAGCGTGTGCCGCCCAGCATAAATACAAAGTAGATTGCACATGGCGTCTCGCCCAATCCATAACTGTCGTTATCTTGTCCCAGTAGGATATTTCTTCGTAATCCACCAACGCCACTGGGGCACCTGTAATTATTAGGCCATCGTAGCGTTTGCCAGCTATGTCATCAAAATTCTGGTAAAAGGAATCCATATGCGCCGCAGGTGTGTGTTTGGAAACATGATTATCAATGCGAATTAAATCCACATTGATCTGTAGCGGAGTATTGGACAATAGCCGACAAAGTTGCGTTTCAGTTTGAATCTTATTCGGCATCAGGTTGAGAATACCCACTTCCAAGGGGCGAATATCCTGCATAGATGCCCGCTCACTATCCATGACAAAGATATTCTCTTTGTCTAAAACAGCTTGTGCAGGTAATTCAGCAGGTACTCGAATGGGCATAATGATTATCTCAATCTCATAGTGAAACGTTAGTATTGCGGCATTGTGCCTTAATGGTAGTCATTGTCAACATCTTTACGTCTAAACATCTGGACGTCCAAACGACATCATGTCCGAAATTGTCGTGCATTTAGCATTTAAGACCTCAATTTAACTGTTATAGTGCGTTTATCTACTGAGCAAAGCACTGGCAATATGAGTTCATCTCCCCCGCATCGCATAGGATTTCTGACCTACAACGATATTCAGTTACTGGATTTGGTCGGGCCACTGGAGTGTTTTTCTTTGATTCAGCTAAATAATAAGCCCGTCTACGACTGTTGCATCATCGCGCCACAAAAGAAAATAAAAAGTGAAACCGGCATTCAGTTAGAAGCTGATTTTGACTTTGGTGATGCCCCTGATATCGATACCCTGGTAATCCCCGGTGGCACCGGCGCGAGACAAGAAGTCACAGAGCAACTTGTATCGCCCTTCCTGAATAAGATAGCAGCCAAAGATAAACGCATTGTCTGCATCTGTACTGGTGTCTTTTTAGCGGCTAAATTGCCACAGTTAAGGGGGCTGAAGGTCACTACTCATTGGCACTTTGCCGAAGAACTGCAACGCCGTCATCCTCACCTTAAGGTGGATGCTGACAGACTATTTATCCAACAGGATAGCGTTTTTTCTTCTGCGGGAGTGTTAAGCGGCATTGATTTAGCTTTACATATTGTAGAACAAGATTACGGTGTCAGCGCAGCCACTTCTGCGGCTAAATATCTGGTGACCTACTTCAAACGCTCGGGCAACCAGAGCCAATTTTCCGAGCCTTTAAAATTTCAAAGCATTGACAACAATCGACTCAGAATGGGTTATCAATGGTTATTGGATAATTTGCAAAAACCCATCAGTGTCTCTGATCTGGCGGCCCAGTGCGCCATGAGCGACAGGCATTTTAATCGCCTGGTACAACAACATTACAAAATGACTGCAAGGGCCTGGCTGGAACACATCAAACTGGAACAGGCGAAAACTTTCCTGAGTAGCTCGGCAAAGAGTATTAAAAATGTCGCATTTCAGGTAGGTTATCAGTCCTCAGATAGTTTCAGACGCGCATTTAAGCGTAAATACGGTATTGAACCGAGCCTCTGGCAGCAATATTTTAGCCAGGGTTTGTAGCACTATTTGGTTATATAAACCCTGTTTAAATAGGACAATTTTTAGCACCAGTGAACAACAAGCCTTAAGGATATTTCAATGAATGCAACCATTTCAGCACTACACATCTATCCAGTAAAATCATTAGCCGGAGTCAGCCTTACAGAAGCAACTGTGTTGCCAACAGGTTTGGAAGGCGACCGCCAATGGATGGTTGTGGACGCTTCCGGAAAGTTTGTCACTCAGCGACAAATTCCGGCAATGGCCACCATTAAAACTCACTATGAAAATTGCCAACTGAGCCTTAGTCACCCACAACATGGCTCAATAACAGTGACGAGCGATGCCAGTGCAACTCCGACATTATGGCAAATCTGGAAAGATACCGTAGAGGGCTTCGAGGAATCGCCAGAAGTTAGTAACTGGTTAACAGCCGTACTGGACGAATTTCGCGGTGGGAAACTGCGTCTGGTGCGATTTAACAACGCGACAGAGCGTCAGGTAGGCACCAAGTACCTGGAAAATCAAGAATCATCATTAAAACTGGCGGATGCTTGTCCATTCCTGATCACCTGCGAATCCTCTTTGGAAGATCTAAATCAACAGCTACCACAACCTATGCCAATGGACCGTTTTCGCGCCAATATTATCCTTGCAGATACACATCCATGGCATGAATATAATTGGCAAAGCCTGAGTTCAGAATCATTGCAATTTTCCATGATTGGTCCCTGCCAACGCTGCCCAATGACATCGGTAGATCAGCAACAGGGCGTTGTCGCTACACCAGGGCAGCCACTGCAAACATTAATGGCGAGCTTCCCGGTAGGCGATAAAAACCTGCCCTATTTCGGACAGCACGCGCATTTGCCTGGCAAAGAAACGGGGTCACTTTCTGTCGGTCAATCACTGCGCATAATCACTGGTAATTAAAACGTCTTTGCGTTGTATTTCGACAACAGTGTGTAGACCTTTGCCCACTGGCTTTAAAAAATTTTTACACACTTATCTTTGTAAAATATCTTGTTTATTCGGTAAGCTAATTGGCAACATTAAAAACAAATAATAAAAACACATGAATAAACTACTCTCTATTTTACTGGCCCTTGTTCTACTCGTTGTATTACACACTCAATTTGTAGAGCTGGCTTATAAACTGGGTTTCGCAGAACTTAAAATGGTGGCAGTACTGCAAAACCAGGAAAAAATGAAAGTCAAATGCGACGCCTATGCTCTTGGTTTTTTTGATGAAATAAAGATCCAGAATAATTTTCAAAAATGCATTAATGACTACGAAGCTCAGGGCTACAACCTGATCACCCGGCTGGATTCCTGAGCAATGGCAGAGCCACTTCCCACCTGGTACAAAGAGGCGGTGCGAGGTGGTATCAATTACATCGTTTTAATCTACGATAAGGCTGAAGGGTTTGCATTTTGCCCTACCAATCTGGAGTATCCGTTTCGGGTAGGCGGGGACTACGATGGCAACTTTCCGGTTTCAGCAGACGGAGCACTGGCCCACTATCACGGTTACTTTAACGAATATTTTAAGGACCGGGTTAAGTGGTTTATCCCGTTTGTAGAAAAGGTACAACGCAATGAAGATTTTTCGCTACTGGAACTGGATATCTCCACAAGAGAATTGAATGTGATTCAGGGCCAATGGCCCTGGTAGTTTCCAAACCAAAGTCAGACTATTTTGTCCCATACACTCGCATGAATTATTCCATCATTCCACAAAATCAGGCGTATTCGCTACCCGGTACATCAACAGTGCTGCGCGCTTCATATTTTGTTCAAACGTTCGCATATCAGCGACTTCGTGTATGGTGTGACCACCATCGCCCATCAAGCCCAGGCCATCGATTGCCATATCAACATAACCGGAAGTAAAGGAGATATCTGCAGCGCCAGCGTTTCTGGGATTAACCGCCACGACTTCACCATAACCCAACTCTTGGCTTATCTGATTAAACAAGCCCAGTAACTTTTTATTGCCTTCAGTGGGCGCTAAAGGTGGATAGCCATCATCAAACGTGAGGGTGGCGCTGGTTTCAGCCAGGTTTTGCTGCACGATAGCCTGCATCGTATTTTTTGCCATATCCACTTGCTCTGGGCTCAATGCCCGTAAGTCGCCTTTTACCTTAACTGTTTGGGCAATCACATTCCCCTTACCAAATGCTGTGGCATTAGCATCTTCACCTATGTGACTTTCGGTTCCACCGACAATAATGCCCGGATTAAAAGTCAGATTAGGCATAACAGATAATCGTTCGCGAAAGGTGTTCAGAATTCTGGCGGCTTCATAGATGGCGCCATCTCCATAGCCTTCCCTGAAAATTTGCGAAGAATGAGCCGGACGCCCTTTGACATCCAAAGACCAACTAATAGAACCACGACGGGAAATCACCGCCGTTGTCGGGTCGCTGTCACCGTCTTCAAACCCGATGGCGACATCCGCCCATTTTGCCGCAGCAATCAACGCTGCTCGAGCCTCGCTCAGAGGCTCACCACTTTTTTCTTCGTCACCAGTAAGAATGACTCTGACCTGCATATTGCTCAAAGCACCACTGGCCTGCAATGCTTTTAATATTTGCAACATGATGATATTACCGCCTTTCATATCAGTAATACCCGGCCCTTTGTGGTGGTATTCATCTATAACCTGGTATTGCTGAAACTCACTGTCTTTAGCAAATACGGTATCCAAATGACCAATTAGTAAAAATTTTACACCCTCAGTTCCCATTTGAGCAGTGAGATGCCCTGCCCGACCAAACTCCTTGCCATCCAACCATTGGGTTTCAAAACCGGCTTGTGCATAGGCTGTCTGTAGGTGTTTTGCCACTTCCCGAACGCCATCAAAATTCATGGTGCCACTGTTTATAAGAACCGATTCCTTTAATAGTTTACGGGCATCAGGTTGATAGGATTCGATAAGTTTGAGTATTTCTTGCTCGGTACTGTCGGTGACAGCATCAGCAAAACTATTGAAAGTAAACAGAAGCAAAAACAGACTAAATGTTGTGGTGCGGTTCATAACGATCATTCTTATTGATTTACGAATAAGCCTATCAGCTGTCCGACAAATAACAAGTTTATGACGTAGCTGGCCGCTACTCAGATAAACCCAGACCTCTTCTTTTCCAGGTATTTAGCGGACTGTTAAATTGAATGGGCAAGGATTGATATTGACCATGGCTACGGGCCTTATATACCGCAAAATGTAAATGCGGCAAAGACGAAAAACCGGTATTACCGGAGTAGCCGATGAGTTGTCCAGCTGTTACTTCTTCCCCGACAGCAACCACCACACCATTTTGTTTCAGGTGATAGTATTCCCCCGTCGTACCGTCATCGTGCAAGATCACTATGAAATTGGCATATTTGGCATAACGACGGGAAGCTCCCCCTCGCCAATTTTCAGATTCAACATCAATGACAACCCCCTCACGGGCGGCATGAATGGGCGTACCAACCGGCATGGCAAAATCCACCGCGTAACGGGATGCTCCACTATGACTGAAATTGCCGTTAAAGCCCTGAACTACCCGATAGTCTCGGTCTGTCGCAAAAGGCTTTGCATAACGATACTGGTTGTCATGACTTGCATTTTTATCTCCGGGGATCCAATTAAACTCATAACTGTCACGGCTTAACCTGTTACTGATCACTTTGCGCAGTTGCAGTACCGTGCGTTTTTGTTGTCCGGGCAACACAAGGGTAAAT
The DNA here is from genome assembly GCF_056158425.1 of Planctobacterium sp. AWH2_060. Classification (NCBI taxonomy): domain Bacteria; kingdom Pseudomonadati; phylum Pseudomonadota; class Gammaproteobacteria; order Alteromonadales; family Alteromonadaceae; genus Planctobacterium; species Planctobacterium sp. AWH2_060. Next base: position 1,408,992 of record NZ_JBSWTG010000001.1, read on the forward strand.
TCCCATTTATCCTGAACAACGCCGTCTATTGACTGCAAATTAGTGGTTCTGACGGAAAGTGTCATCGTTATCGGGTAAGGTTTTTTATTTTGTACCCAATAATCAATCTCGCCGAATGCATTCTTATCTGCGCCAGCACAAGCCCACTCATCACTGCAGAATGATTTATAAGTGGCTGATACAGGGAAACTCCAAATCAGCAATAAACAAACTAAGCTAACAATATTTTTCATTTAAACAATTCGGGTTTACGCCTATACAGATTACCCAACAAACGGCATTTTGGTTTCATCCAAAGTGTAACAAATATTCTGCCGCAAACGAAAAAAGACCGCTTCAAAAGAAGCGGCCCAGGGAACACACCTAATAGGAACACACATATAACGGTCATTAACCGTTATTTAAATTATCGGCCACAAGTTGAATATTTATTAGCCAAATACTGTGAACCAGCTCTCAGTAACTGCATTTACAGGAAGATATTACGAAGCATCATCTTGGTGCCACTTAATCTCATACAAAACATGTTCTTTTAGTTCGCTGTCATCTGCCACACCGGGATGCATGAAGGTATTGTCACATCGGTGCATGCCGAGCTTTTCCATTACTCCAATGGACGGTTTGTTTTGACAGGCAGTAAAGCTCACCACACGATGCAACTGTAATTGCTGACGGGCGAATCCAAGGATTGCGCTGGCAGCTTCGGTGGCATAACCATAGCGCCAATAAGCTTTTCTGAGACGCCAGCCTATTTCAGTAGCAGGCGTAAACCAGGAATCAAAACTCACCGGCATCAGCCCTGCTGTGCCGATAAAGTCCCCATTAGACTTAAGCTCTAATGCCCACCAGCCCCAGCCCTTGTCAGAAATCATAGTCTGAAGCTTACTGAATAAACCCGCTGACTGCTGCTTTGATAAGGTCGCTGGGAAAAATGACATAACTTCAGGATCTGCGTTCATCTCGCAAAACAGTGGAAAGTCATCCTCTCGCCACTGCCGAAGTATCAATCTTTCTGTTTCAAACATACCCTTTCCACTAATTTTAACCTTATAATCAATTTTTGCCCCATTGCTGCTAACGCCGGAAACAATTAACACTTTCGGCCTATGCATTCAAACAAGGCACACAATACAAGGCATATTCCGAGTACACAAAGGCAAATGGTATTAAAAATAGATAAAACCAAAATACAACAATGGCTTGCCCGGTGGATGATCAAATTGAGACGGATAAAGTCTGTCACTATGGAAGCCGATGAACTGAATACCATGTTAAGTCATTGCCTCCCTGAAACCTTTGCCATTCCAGTGCCGGGTGCAAAGGGCGAATTGGTTATTCAGCAAGCCAAAATTGCCATGCCACAACTGGCAGACCATTTTACGATCAATCTTTTTTGTGCCTTGCACGTAGATTCCATGGCTAACCCAATCTATCGGGCACATGTGGATATCGAAGGCATAGCCTGGCCCGCCTATAACAAGGATAAAAAGTTAATTTACCTCAAGAATATTCAGGTCAAAAAGATCACCCTGGTCCAGGATGAATATTCTTTATTAAAAGATACCAGACAACTAATTTCGACACTGGTACCCAATCCAATCAGAACTGTGTTCGGCGCGACTATGAAAACCACCTTGAACATTTTGAGCAGTGGAACTTATAGGGAAGCACGAGAATACCTGTCTCTCTACATGCTGGGTAACAAACAGAAAGTTCTGGATTTCCACAAACCGGAACTGGAGAAAGTCGTGGCGCGTCTTAATGACGATGCGGAATTACAGTACCAGTTGAACGATGGAGATTTTGAAGAGCAGCTATTTGCTGAAATGGGTAAGGATATCCAGGTTAAAAATGGGCAATTACACTTTATTTTTCACCCAGACAAAGGATAGCTCTGACACTCGCGATAATTTTTAGCGTACCAATAGAAAGTTGGCCTCATCTTTGCTTTAAACCCTAAAACCACAATATGCAGGGAATATCGTCACTTTTCTGGCGTCCCTTACAAATATCCCGGGAAAGATGAGATTTAGAGCTTTTTTCAATACGCCATGGTTCACGCTGCCCCTGATACTGGGACTGTGTAGCACTGTCGTTTTGGCAAGTGAAGCTACTGAAAATAGCACTAGCATAGAAATGGGCGGCACCATAGAGCCCACCTGTAAAGTGCGCAACAATGTTAAGCAGCGTTCGCTGAATCTGGATTTAAGTTCTTCAAGGTCGCAAAAAACTAACAATGTTTTTATTTGGTGTAATACCGGACAAAACAAAGCTCAGGCTACCTATAGCTCGTTAAATGGCGGTTATTTAAAAAATGAAAATGGTGACTTGATCCCTTATCTGTTTACCGTTGCCAACACAGCAAGCAACTTATCACTGGCCACGCCGCAAACCGTAAGCCAAAGAACTGGCTCAGGTAAAGCAGGCAAAGAAAAAGGCCGGGTAATAAAAATAACGCCGCAGGTAAATGGATATGAATATGCAGGCATTTACCGGGATACAATCGAAGTCACTGTTTCTTTTGATTGATACAAACTCTATTATAAAACACTGTAACCACAGATAAATTTCAAGCTATACTCTGCTTCATGCAATACCTCATCGCCTGTTTTTTGTTGTTATCGGTCACCTTTGTTTGGGCAAAATCCCCGGAGTCAATCTCGACCGAAATACGTATCCCCGGTCCCCGCTCACAGCTCGATATATCCCATGATTATCACACTAAATTACTGCAAATGGCTTTACAAAACTCTGAGCCGTCCAGTCAGATAACACTCATTGAAGTGCCTTTTGTCAGTGAGATGCGTGTGATGGCAGAAATGACTAAGCACAATCTGGTGGATGTATACTGGTTAGGCGCAGAAAAGTCGCTGTCAAAATCCTTAATTCCGATTACTGTACCTACCACAAAAGGGCTAATCGGCTACAGAAAATTCATTATTCATCAGCGAAATAAGACGCTATTTGATGAAGTGGACAATCTGAAGCAACTGCAAAAGTTGACCGCCTGCCAGGGGACTTATTGGCCAGATACCAAAATTTTGCAAAATGCCAGACTAAAGGTCACCACCTCCACAGTATACGAAGACCTGTTTAAAATGTTGGACGCAGCACGTTGCGATTATTTTCCCCGGGGATACCATGATTACACCAAAGAAGTGCAGTTAAGAGCTGATCAATACCCTCAGTTTCAAAGTTATGATGCCTTGTTGCTGCACTATCCCTTTGCGGTGTTTTTCTATGTCTCTCAGTCCTCGCCTGAGCTAGCGAAAAAGCTACAAAATGGCATGGCTAAATTGGCATTAGAGGGAGCAATAACTCAACACATGCAGCAACACGAACTCACCCGTCATATATTTCCGTTACAACAACCAGAAGAGACTCGCCTGATTCAGGTGGCTAACCCCTATTTGCCCGAGGGGTTAAATACTCTGGATGATTCGCTATGGCTGCAACCTTCAGATTTCAATGCCAGTTCTGAACTTAAGTCCCACAGAAAAAAGCTGGTTAAACTTCGTCCTGGAATATCGCCTCAATAGGCATCTGAAACAGACGTGAGACTTTAAAAGCCAATGGTAAACTAGGATCAAACTTGCCTTTTTCTATGGCGTTAATGGTCTGCCTGGAAACATCTAATGCCTGAGCTAAATCAGCCTGCGTCCAGTCACGTTCTGCTCTGAGAACTTTAAGCCTGTTCTTCATGCATATTTCCTGTGATTAATCACCAGCGCCACCATATAGCTAATTCCCAATACAAACAAAATATTACTGGGGTTAGGTGTATACTCGATTAACCCAGCGGGTTGTAACAAACCATACAGAGAACCAAAAATCATTGTCAGTCCTAATGATACGGCCATTGCGTTCATCTGAATCTTTCGTTGTAGCTCATCCATCAGTTCCAAATGTTGCTTGTTAACCAATAACATTTTTACGCCACTCAAGACATTAACCGCAACAACAACCAGTGTAATATTGGTATTGAAGTCCCAGAGTAATTTAGGACCGAAAGCCAGTAATGCGGTACAAAGTAGCCAGGCTGAAGTCCAGATAAATACGTTTTTGGCACCCTGCTTTAGGCGTTTATCCAGTTCTGTATTTCCACTGTCAATATTGTGCATTTGTCTATCTCCTTTGATATTAAGTAAAGCAAACTTAACTTTATTCAGAGTAAGCCCCGCTCACCCAAATGTCAAGCAAACATTACTTTTAGACAAACACACCAAACTTTATAAGCGTTAGTTATTTGAAAGAAGTGAGAATTATTTAAGAGGAAAGCAGGAAAGAACGGGCAATGATAAGGCACCACTGCCCTGAAATGAATGAATCTGACAAACGCTTACTCCGCAGAAACCTGTACGACTTCCGCCTGCTCATGTTCAACCCCGGCCAACATCATTGACTCACTTGCTAACACAGTTTCAGAGGCATCACTGATTTGTTCACTAACGTGATTGTCAATATCAAATTCTGTCTCTATTAACGTGCCATACAGATAGTAATCAGTGACGTTATCCAGCGTCACGTTAGCACTTACAGAAAGTGACGATAGCGCCACAAATCCCACAGAAAAAACCGCAAAAACTCTTTTAATAACCTTGTTCATAACCCATCTCCGACTCAGGACAAAAATAACTCTGTTGTAAAGCACGTTTTCTAAAATGACTTTGGTTACGCGCTTTGATGATAAGAGCGTGTTTACCTTTGCTGTACGAAATTTGTTCTATATATAAGCGCTTTAATCGCGGAACAGTCCTACAGGCCTAGTGGTGCTAAGTCAAAGGACTGCGACAAAGAGTAAAGCGCTTATATGACGAACCCATCGGGCAGCGCCTGTGTGCAATTTATACCGCGTTGAATGCTTTTGATTTAGAACCACTAGACCATCAAGCATTCGCCTTGTCTAAATTGCACACAGACTGCTGCAAAATTGTACCGAAAAGGTGAACACGCTCTAGATCATATCCAGAAAAATCGCGTAAATCGCGCTAAATGCTACCAGCGAAGGGATATCTTCGATGAATCGATAAAAGGCATATTTTGTAGGATTATTGAACGGTAAAATTGGCTGCTTCGTCGCATCAACAAATTTTGAGGCTGTTCTAAGGCGCTAATGACTTATACAAAAGCCACCTCGCGGTGGCTATCTACAAAGTCATTTTCAGGCAGACTTTTCCAACTTTGGTTGAGGAGCATGATGTTCTTCATCGTCGTCATGTTTGTAAGGGTCGTCATCCACCAAGGTTCTTGGCATGTCAACGATCCGCTCTCCGATATCTTCGATAGTCAATGTAGGATCATCAATCGCCTTTTCCAGCAATTCAAAAGCATCGTTGAAATACAGTGCCATGCTCTCCAGACTTTTTATATTGGTATCACAACAAACAATACCGACATTGGCAGTGTTGTTGTATGTGAGTAACGTGATATTAACACCTCCACCTGGGACTATAGTGGAAATGGGGTACACGGCTAACAACTTTGCATCGCCAAAGTAGCGAGTTTCTGCTGGCCCGGGGACATTTGATATCAGAATGTTGGCGATGGGTTTAACCAAAGAGGATATTCTCAACACTTCAAACAGCAAGGCGAATGTTTGGATGAGCACAGTATAATAACTAAATGCACCTGAGTGAGCTCGCTTAGCCGCTAGCTTTACCACTCTGTGATTCTCTATTATCTGACGCAAGCGCAAAATAGGATCAGATTTACCGTGGGCCAACTTCACCGGCACAATCGCTATTTTATTGCCACTGGTTTGCTCGCCAGGCTTGCGCAAGTTAATCGGCATATTGGTGAACAAAGCTTTTTCAAAAGTATGACCGTGATCCGTTAAAAACTTGTGTACGCCTATGTCGAAACAGCACAGCAACACTTCATTCACTGTTGCTCTGAGGCGCTTCCCTACTGTTTGAATTCGGGCAAAATCCATGTCTACTGTTGCCACAGTTCGACCTCGTTTCACCTGACCGGTCAGCAAGGTTTTAGTGCCGGAAAATGGGATTGGCATGTAGGTTGGATTCACTCGCAAAATCTTCATTAACAGACGCAACAAAATAATGAGGATATCTTTAAAGGCGATTAAAAACTCCCACAGTCCTTTGAAAAAGCCAAGCACTGGATTAACTTTAAGTCTCTGCCTGCGTTTGCGCTCCACTGCCCAAACAGGAGTAAACTCATCCAACTGAGGATCAGGTAAATAACCGGCCTGAAACCACTTCACCATGGTGGCACCATCACCGTACATATGGTGAATTTTGGCATACATGGCAAACTGCTTACCTGATTTACCTTTGATCACTGTGTATTGCCAAAGGGGCTTTTTCCGGTCCAGACGTGGCTCATGTAAGCGTGCTACCAGTTTGTGAAGTGCCTGTTTATCCGACACATCATCCACCTCTTTCACCTGAACATGATATTCCATATCCAGCTCATCCAGCGGAGCAAACTTGATGGGATAAGGCCCGATAGACTTAACTCTGTAATTAAAGGGCGCTACGGCCTTGTTGTAACTACGTAGTTTAGTCACCAGTTGCTCGATGTAATCATCGGGAGCCCCCTCTGGCATTTCCAGCAACTGTAAACTGGCGACGTGCTTTGGATTATCCTCTGACTCAGTGATCCAAAAGGTTTTATCCAGAAAAGGAATGCTTGTGCTCATTTTGTAATCCCTGCTCACCCGGCTCGTGAGCGATAGCTATCGTGTGTGTTCTGTAAGTATGCTTTTTAAAATAGTATATTGCTAAGTTAGAATTCTTCACGTTCTATCATTGCGTACAGCGAAGTTAATTCAGCTTCATCGATATTCATATATGGCGTCAAGGCAAACAAAACGTCTCCCAGACACTCGTAAATATAATGTTCACTCTCGATGTCTTCGCCTTTAAGTAAATAGTAGTTAGTCGCCTGAGTGAAAACCATAGAAATCAAACCAACCAGATGGTGTTGCTGACTGGCGTTCAACTGCATATTTCCCTGAGAAACGTAACGGGACAGCAACAGGTTGAAGCTCTTCTCCCGGCTTTGAATAAGTCGCTTAAAGCCCTTACCTATGGAAGGGTACTTGGCCATTAAATCGGCCGGATTATGATACAAAAAGCGAAACATATGACTGCTTTGCAGCACCATAACCAAAAAGTAAAAGAACTCTTCGATTTTTAAATCAACATCTTGTGGAGAGTTCAATATTTTATCCATGCGCTCTTTGTACATTTCAAACAGCGCAATCACCATCACTTCCTTACCCTTATAATGGTAATAAAGGTTACCCGGACTAATATCTAATTCAAGTGCTATATCCACGCAACTTACATTATTTTCACCGCTATCATTAAAAAGCTCTAAGGCGGTGAGTAAAATTCGTTCAGCTGTTTTCATGAGTATCCTTAGCGCGGAGCTGTATTAGTATCAGGAATCCATTGCGCTTTTGTTTAAGGTTCCGTAAATTACGCAATGGTCGGACTTGTTATACCAATTCCAGTAAACATTTGCACTACCCGGCGAGATGCAGAACTGTTTTAAACAAAACGAATGATTATTGGAATAGGTATCACCGATAGTAGCCTGCTAAAAGTACAATCAGCAACAAAAGCATGACTATGCTGATTATCATCATTATCAATGAGCTTAATTCTAGACAAGCATCACAATGACCGAAAGTGAGAAATGGGAAATAACATGATCAGAGTCTTGTTTAACAAAAAAGGTGGCGTAGGAAAATCCAGTTTAACCGTAAACCTGGCGGCAATTTCCGCCAGCAAAGGATTAAAGACACTGGTGTTGGATTTAGACACTCAGTGTAATGCCAGCCGCTACCTGCAAAAAGAAAATGCCAATAAAGAAGACAGCATTTTTGAACTCTTTGACCAGACCATCACATTTCATATTCGCAAAAAACCAGCGATCGAATATTGTCAGCCAACCCAATACGAAAACCTGTTTATCATACCTGGCTCCCCCAATCTGGCAGATATTGAGAGTGAGTTAGATAGTCGCCATAAGATTTATAAGTTGCGTGAAGCCTTGCAAAAACTCAGTAAGGAGTTTGATCGCATATTTATTGATACGCCACCAGCCCTGAACTTTTATAGCTTATCCGCATTAATTGGGGCAGATTCAGTTTTGATTCCGATTGACTGTGACGATTTTGCTATTCAGGGTTTGTTGAGCCTGCATCACCAAATTGCCGAAATAACAGAAGATCACAACGAAGGCCTGAAAATCGAAGGCATTGTTGCAAATCAATATATGGCGAACGCTAAATTACCTGGCAAAATCATTGACGAGTTGCTGGAGCAGGATTACCCGGTCATCCCGCAATACATCGCCCAATCGGTGAAAATGCGAGAATCCCACCAGGTTCAAAAACCGCTGATCCACTACGCACCAAAACATAAATTAACCCAGTCTATCGTCGCTGTTTTTGATGCCATAGAGGGGTAACCCCCTCTTTTGACTTACTTTCCCAGCTTATTTAACAATCTTTTAGCAGTGCCGTAATCCGGGTCAATGGCAAGTGCCTTTTCAAACATCAGGCCGGCGTTTTTAACGTCTTGTCGCTCCCGGAATACCACTCCCATTCCCAGGTAAGACTTCTTATTATTTGGGTAGTTCTGCAAACAATATTGAAAAACCTTGTCGGCCTCGGAAAGCTCGTTATCTAACGCTAAATCTATTCCCAAATCATAAAGCAGCGAAAACGGTGGATTTACCTGATACCCGTATCTTTGCGTCAATGTGCCATAGTGTTGTTTAATATTGTCCATGCTATAAATCTTTTCTGGCGGGTTGTAATCTGGATAAAGCTCTAGCAAAAAAGTAATAAAATCCACCGCTGGTACATGTCCCTGATTAACCAAGACATCAACCTTGTATGTCAGTCCGTCTGGCTTTTGACTTAATAAATTGTCAGAAAAATTGGGAACATAATCCGTCACATCATCGAAATCATCATCACTATAGAGAATGTGAAAAAATCGCTTTTTTGAGAATTGCTTTAACGGCCCGTCTTTGATCTGTTTTTTTAACAACTCAGGGGCTGCTCCAATGCTGGGACTGCTGGCAAAATAAGCATTAAAGGTTTCTGGTTTACTGAGTAAAAAATAAGTGCTGAAAAAGCCACTATTGGATGCACCGTAAAGCGTCCTGAATGGTACTGTTCGATATTTACCATCAACATAAGGAATCAGCTCTTTTTCTATAAACCCTATGTACTTATCCGCAATACTGATATCTCCGGTTTGACGGTCTGGCAATAACATTCTATTACCCTCAGGCAAATCGATACCAACAAGAATTGTGGGCGGAATTTGAGAGCCCGCCATGTAATCCAGGGTAGCAGCCAGCATTGCAAATCTTGCATGATAATGTGACCCCATCATATACATCACTGGATATGAATGGACAGAAACGTCATAGTTTTCAGGTAAATGTACTGACAAAGACATTTCTTTATTCAATACTGTTGACCTGACAATCTGGGTTTCCCCCAGGGTAACAACTGGTTCGGCGCTGGCCGTAAATTCCGGTAAAAAGCAGAAAGATAAAAGACTAAATGTGAACAGTGTTCTTAGGTATCGAATCATCCATGTTTCCTTGTTTCAGTGGATTAGAAAAACGTAGATTAAGCTATCTGATCAAACAAAAACTGATATTTGCCTGAATTTTTACTGATTTTAAGGTTTAAAAGGTGAGAGCTTGAAAAAAGGAAGTAGCCAGATACAAGTTTGAGCAGAGACATAAGGCCCCTGCCCAACCAGCTATTATACAACCCAAAAAACTAAAACATGATTAGAACCGGTTTAATTATTCATTCCCCAACCACTTGCTTCGTCCGCCGATAACATTAGGAGCGGTGCCATCCCAGAATTCCGGGATGTCATTAATACGGCCAGACCATGCACCAAATGGCGGTAACTGGTGCGCCTTAAAGGACACCTGCTCTTTGTCACTGACAGCATCGACTGCATAAGAGTGATAGTGATAACCGTACTCCCCGTGTTCGTGACCCCCAAAGTCATCCAGTGCTACATCAACGCCGTCACTGCTGGTGTCACCATTAAGGTAAATGCCGTAGCCGGCAATTCCATCGAATCCCATAGAAATTATTGGCGGGTGCGTGTGGCCTTCATAGTCCTCGATATTGTACATATTGAGCCCTTTTGCATAAGCACTAAAAGCATCGGCGTGATAATGTGCACCAAGCCCCCTGCCTGAGTGCATACCATGGGCAGAAAGCTCCGCCTCATTCTGGGACACGTGCAAACTGTTGTTATATGAGGGATAAATCAACACGCCATCAATAGCGACCCCGGTAGATGAAACGGAAGCATAAGTATGATGAGTCAGCACATCAGAGCCCACATCACTGGCCAAATCGTTTTCCATATTGTTTTCTGTCAGACTGTCTACTTCCCCATAATCCCGAATGGGCACTTTGATCAGAAACAGTTCCTTGTGGATACTTCGAGTTACCTGTTGTTCATCGTAAGTGGCTCCATCCCCTCCACCGGGCGGTTTGGGCACATCCCACAACAATGTGAGACTGTCAGGTAACCCATAACTTGCGATAACCATAAAGGGATGATGCACACCGTCGTCATCCATTTCGTTAGTAAAATACACAAAAGGAATGGTATTTTGCCCCAGCTGCCCATCAGTTGAATCTGACGATTCGTAAATCCGGCTTAGCATGCCTTCTCTGACAGTCAGATAAAAATCAGAGGAGTAACGCATAGTTGCCCCTTCTGATTCCAGAGTATCCTGTATTGTGGTTAGCATAGTTTCCGCCGCAGCATGAGTTGCCTCATCAACCCCAGCGGTGGCGACCTGAACAGCATATTCTGCGGCTATTTGCCTTTGTAGATCACTGAGGTCACCATCTTTAGTAATTGGGGTTAATTCATCATTGCTGACGCGCTCAATTTGCTCAGGATTAAAATCAAATGGAACATCAAAATCGATGGGAGGTTCATAAAAATAAAACTCACTGCTACTGGTGCTGCTTAGCTGCAAACTATCGTTTTGAAATAGCAGGCTTTGTTCAGTCCAGCTCGCGTCTGACACAAATGTCTCAGACTCACTGTCATAACGATATCGCTCGACTGCGCTTAAAGTCAGGGGCGAAGTACCAACCAAACTAAATACCAGATATCCGGCATTGTCATCATCGCGACTACCGCTGCGATAATCCCTCAATACCACAGCATCAGAGTCAACATCTCTATCCAATACATAATTACTGTGTTTAGTAGATACAATGCGGTAAGTATCACTGCCTTCGGCAATGAGTTTAAACATAGAACGCAACAAGACTTCATCGCTACTGCTACTATCCGCTGCCAGGGAAGCCGTAATACCCAACGAGCTTTTTACCACATTGTTGTCATCGTTAATAATAAACACATCATCGGTACTGGCCGGACCGAAGGTAAAGCGCATTAAATCATTGGCAGCTGTACTGATAGCCACCCATTCAATTGAGCGATCATTGCTTAGAATATCGACTATAGGGGCTGGCGTGTAAAAATCGGGCCCAGTATCAACAACTGCAGCATTGGCGATGATGGTAACGGTATCCTGACTCACATCAAGGCCATCATTGACTACCAACTGCAGCAGATATTCACCCTCTGTATCAGCAGTAAACGTCGGGGAAGTACTGGTTGAATTTGATAACACCGCCTGACTGCCCTCTGGCACAGAAGATAAAGACCAGGAGTAAGTTAATGCATCGCCATCAGCATCAAAGCTGGCAGAGCCATCAAGTTGCACTTGTTCTCCCACCGTAACCGACTGTTCTACTCCGGCATCCGCAACTGGAGCGCTATTCGCACTAGTACCGGTGTCATTAATAGTATTCAGCTTGTCAGTAATCTCTGTGACTGGCGCATTGGCGGGAATATCATCCGATTGCTTTCCAAAATTAATGCGTTGAATCTCACCGTCTGAGCTGTTCAGAATATAAAAGTACTGATTGCCGTCACGCCGGACTGCAATATCCGCTTTACCGTCGCCGTCATAATCCGCAGGTACCGGGATATCATCTTCGTTCTTGCCAAAGACGAAGCTTTTTATTTCCCCATCTGAGGATTGCAAAATGTACCAGGTGTAGGTAGCCGGTCTTCTCACGGCAATATCGGTAATACCATCACCGTCATAGTCTGCGGGAACAGGAATGTCATTGACGTCTTTGCCAAAAACCACTCTTTGAATCCCATCGCCTACGCCAGAGTTATAGTTACCGCCATCCGAGTTGCGAATATACCAGGTATAATTTGAAGCGCGACGCACAGCGATATCGTCGATACCGTCACCATTAAAATCCCCTTTTACTGGGATATCATCTTCATGCTTACCAAATACAACGCGCTGAATACCATCCTGATTATCAGAATTAAAATTACTGCCACTGGAATTGAGTATGTACCAGGTGTAAGTGGATGGACGACGAACCGCAAAGTCGGCAATATTATCGCCGTCATAATCTGCGGGAACCGGAATATCGCTGGCTTGTTTACCAAATACAACGCGCTGAATCCCATCCCCAACTGAAGAATTGTAATTGCTACCAGAGGAGTTTTTCACGTACCAGGTGTAAGTTGCTGGACGTCTGACCGCGATATCGGTGATACCATCTCCGTCATAATCCGCTGGAATGGGGATATCTGTACTTTGCTTGCCAAACTGAATGCGTTGAATACCATCCTCAGCTGTGGAATTAAAATTATCGTCGCCGCTGTTTTGAATATACCAGTAATAATTTGAGGCGCGCCGGACGGCAATATCGGCAATACCGTCTCCGTCATAATCATAGTCAGTCGCGGCAAATACAGCATTGCTGCTTAGTAAGATGCCAAGCAGCAGATTAATTTGATAATTAAATCTTGAATTAAACAGGGACATGCAAGTTCCGGAAGTCGCTTCGAAAGTAAGGAATACCCAGAACTTTGGCACCGCTCTAAAAGATTGACAAGCGGTGATTAGAATAGTTGATTAAATTTGCACTTTTTACCGGAAAATTATTCTAACTTCTGGAAAAAGTGCAAGAATCAATGCGTATTTAAGGTATTTTACGCTTTTTTTGTAAACCAGTTCACTCCCCAAAAGACAAGCCGAGACTCGCCAGTTTTTTCGCCCGTTCGTCCAACGCCTGTGATTCCACTTCCACCAACTCAGCCTGTTCCAGGTTCTGCATTGATGCCTCGTTGATATTTACAATATTGCGGCTTATTTCCTGAGAGACACTGCTTTGTTGTTCTGCCGCCGTAGAAATCTGAATAGCTAAATCAGAAATTGCAGTTATAGCGTCATACACCTTAAATACTATGTCCTGAGTTTGTTTTGTTTCAGCAACGCAAGAGTCAGCTGCCTGCTTGCCAGATTCCATGGTTGTCGCCCAGTTTAACAGGGTATTCTGGATCTCTGATATGGACGACTGGATTTGCTCTGTAGCACTGTGAGTGCGACTGGATAGTGCTCTTACTTCATCCGCTACTACCGAAAAGCCCCGCCCATGCTCTCCCGCACGGGCAGCCTCTATTGCGGCATTCAATGCCAGTAAGTTGGTTTGATCAGCGATCCCCTGAATCTCCTTCATCACACCACCAATTTTTTCCGCTTCCTGGGCCAGCTCGCCAGCAGAACTGGCAGATTTTGCAACTTCATCCGCCAGTGAGGACACTTCCTTCATGGTGTGATTCATAGCGTTTGTGGCCTGCTGGCAATAGTCGTGCGCCGATTCAACTCGTGTTCTGGTTTCAATAGTGTTTTGTGCTACCTCACTGATAGTGGCCACCATTTCTTCAACGGCAGTTGATACCTGGTGCAATTCGTGGGTTTCTTTTTCGACGCCCTCTTTCGCTGCATGTGCTGCAGTCATCAGATTTTTAGCACCATCATCCAGCGAATGAGTACTGTCGATCACACGTCCCAAAATTGTTCTGACTTTAGCCTTGAGCAGTGCAATGTGAAACTGCGCAGCGCTGTTTGCTCCGGAATCGGTGTAAACCAGCCGGGAAACACTGTCGTAATCTGCCATTAGCGACTTGTTATATTGGCCTTGAGCAATGATTTCCGGGTAAAACAAAGCCAATGCTAAAATAGGGATCAACAGCGTAGCCCAGTAGAAGGAGCTTCCCAACCACAACAGCAAAACAGAGAGAGCAACAAACCCTGGTAGCTTAAGGGCAAGAAGCTTTTGTAAGAATCCAGGTCCGGCATTACCCGCATTGACCTTTTTATAGAACTGTTCGGCGCGTTTTCGATACTCGGGCTTAAGCTTTCTGCGAACCGATTGATAACCCACTTTTTTGCCATTTTCAAAAATCGGCGTGACAAAAGCATCTACCCAGTAATAGCGACCATCTTTACAACGGTTTTTTACCGCACCACGCCAGGCATCACCTTCTTTTAAGCTGTCCCATAAATCCGAGAATGCGGCTTTGGGCATATCCGGGTGGCGAACAATATTGTGATTTTTTCCGACAAGTTCAGAGACCTGATATCCCGCAACGCGACAAAATACATCGTTGGCATAAGTAATGATACCGCGCAAATCGGTAGTAGATACCAACTCCTCGGATTCCGAAAATGTTACTTCACTATCAACAACTTGCTGGTTTCTGCGGGCCATGGTAATTCCTTTTATTACTACGTGTGTTATATGCCTGGATGGTAGCACTGTTTCCACAAAACAAACAAATCAGCGTTTACTGATTTGTTTGTGTCGCTCGCCTGAGCAGCGTTTTGAGCAATATTTGACTTCCTCCCAACAGGCTCGCCATTTCTTTCGCCAATTAAACTGACGTTTGCAAACCGGGCATAGCTTACTGGGAAGGTTAGTTTTTTTCATTGATATCGATCAAAGTTCTTGTTGAATGCCGATTTCTTTAAAAAACGCCAGAGTCTGTTGCTGAATTTCCTGCTTTTCTTCTGCGCTTTTTTTATCGAGGGTGCTGTAAATCATGCTCATTCTCGGATTGTTCGAGAAATGCTCTGCGTTTTCGATTAAAAAGTTCCAGTACAAATAATTGAAAGGACAAGCTTCTTTTCCCAGTTTTTTCTTCACATTATAATGACAGCCCTTGCAATAATCCGACATCTTGTTGATATAGCTGCCACTGGCGGCATAGGGTTTGCTGGCCAACACGCCGCCATCAGCAAACAGAATCATGCCGGTTACATTAGGTAACTCTACCCATTCAAAAGCATCGGCATAAACCAGCAAGTACCAGTTGTTAACCTCATTGGGTGCAATCCCAGCCAACAGTGCAAAGTTACCCAATACCATTAAACGCTGGATGTGGTGGGCATAGGCATTTTGTCGGGTATTGCGCACACAATCAGAGATACAATTGAGCTGTGTCTTGGCGCCCCAATAAAAATCGGGCAAAGGCCGCTTTGCCGACAAAAAATTGCGCTCTTTGTAATCTGGCATCAAATGCCAGTAAAGCCCGCGAACATATTCACGCCAGCCTAAAACCTGACGAATAAAGCCCTCAACCGCATTGAGTGGCGCAGCATTGATGTACCATGCCTGTTCAGCAGCACGGATCACTTCCATAGGTGTTAAAAGACCAATATTTAGATAAAAGCTGATGTGGCTGTGAAATAACCAATCATCGTTCTGCTTCATGGCATCCTGATAGGTGCCAAAATTCGGTAAGCGTTGCTCAATAAAATTATTTAAAACGGTTAGAGCTTGTTGCCGGGTGACCGCAAAGTTGAAAGGTTGCAGCTCCCCAAAATGTTGCTCGAACTGTTCTTCCACCAGCGCCAGCACATCTTGAGTTATCTCATCTGGTTCGAATATATCGGGTTCGGGAATACTGACATCATCCGCCAATTTATTGCGATTTTGCGCATCGTAATTCCACTTGCCGCCTTCAGGTTTGTCACCATCCATCAAAATCCGATGCTTTTTCCGCATCTCCCGATAGAAGTACTCCATGCGCAGTTGCTTTTTGCCTTTTGCCCAGCTTGAAAAAAACGCCTCATCTGCCAGAAAGCGAGTATCTTGCTTAATCGTCACTGGGATTTGTAGTTTTTTGTGCCATTGCTGCATCTCAGCATAGAGGCGATATTCACCAGGAAAGGTAACGACAACTTCTTCAAAATCCCGCGTCTTGATTAAATGTTCAACTTCAGCGAAGAGACTGCCCTTGTTATTGTTATCATCATATTTGCGATAAAAAACCTTGTACCCTTTAGCACTCAATTCATAAGCAAAATGGCGCATGGCCGAAAAGATAAAGGCGATTTTTTTCTTGTGATGTTTTACATAGGTAGCCTCTTCCCTGACTTCAGCCATGACAATCGCGTCATTTTTTTTATCAAGGCATTCAATTGCAGCCAGGTCGTGAGTGAGTTGATCCCCCAATATCAGACAAAGCTTTTTGCCAGTATTCTTTTTAGTAACTTGCGCCATGCCTATTGCGCTTCTTTCATTTGCGCAAAAGCATCCAACGCTCTTTGTCGTGACGCTTTCAAGTCTACTATCGGATTAGGGTAATTTTGCCCTGGTTCTACACCACAAGCTTTTAACACATTTGAATCCGCTTCCCACACTTTATGAATCAGCTTTGAGGGGACCTTACTCAATTCGGGACACCACTTTTTCACATACTCTCCATCAGGGTCGAACTTTTCGCCCTGAGTAACCGGATTAAAGATTCTAAAATAAGGAGCCGCATCAGCCCCTGAGCCTGCCACCCACTGCCAACTGGCCGCATTACTGGCCAAATCTGCATCTACGAGACAATCCCAAAACCACGCTTCGCCTTCACGCCAGTCGAGTAGCAGGTTTTTCACCAGAAACGAACCAACAATCATTCGTACCCGATTGTGCATATAACCGGTGTTCCACAGTTCCCGCATACCAGCATCGACGATAGGAATGCCAGTTTGTCCTTTTTGCCATGCCTGCAGATGTGCAGATTCAGAACGCCACGGAAACTTATCAAATTTGTCGTTAAAATTGTCAGTGACGATTTTCGGAAAATGAAACAGTAAATAAGCAGAAAACTCTCGCCAGCCCAGTTCAGACAAAAAACAGTCAACGTCTGGGTTGTCCAGTGAAACGCCGTCGCGATTGCATTTATCCACAATGGCGTACCAAACCTGATTAGGTGATATTTCTCCAAAGTGCAAATGGGAAGACAAGCGCGAAGTTGCCCGGATAGCGGGTATATTGCGCTCTTCTTTATATTGAAATAATGGCCCATCAAGAAATTGTGACAACGCATCTTTGGCTCCGTCCTCTCCGGGCTGCCAATGAGCCATCATTGCCTCGTCCCAATTTACTTCGGGTAGTAGTTTCAGATCTTGCACACTGAGACTATTGTCAGGTTTCACTAGTGTCAGGTTTTCAGGCCTGGCGATCGGATACCGGGGCGAAGCTGCAGCCAGACAACCTTTGCGGTAATAAGGAGTAAAGACTCTGTAGGGAGTACCGTCCTTTTTGGCTATTTCAGTTGGCTGCCATAGGTAATTGGCATTAAAACTTTTAACCTGAATCCCATCTTCCTGAAGCTGCTTTTTAATACTGCTGTCTCGTTTTACGGCTTCTGGTTCGTAAAGGCGATTCCATACAACTGAATCAATTTGGTGCTGATGCAATAGTTCCGGAATGAGCTTTTTGGGATCACCTGTCAGCAGTAATAGTCGCCCGTCCAACGCAGCGTGCAAAGCTTCCAGCGAATCATGTAACCAACGCGCAGAAGCAGCGCCCATCTGCCGCTGTAATGTTTCATCAAAAATGTATACGGCTAATACGTCTCCTTGTTCAGCGGCATGGCTTAGGGCCGGATTGTCAGACAAGCGCAAATCATTACGGAGCCAGTACAAAGTGGTCATCTGGGATATTCTTTTGTTTTCTAATAACTTTAGTGTACGTCAATATCAGATTCCGGATCAGCACAGTGGTGCTTTTGGCCAAAGTTTACACAGTGAAATGCCACGCTGATCTGTATGAGCCGATTTGATGTATCAAAGGCATGAAAAATATTAAGCAAAATGGTCTGTTCTGGTTTCGTCATGACCAAAGACTGACAGACAATCTGGCCCTGTTTCGTACCTGTGCTCAGTCTGATGAGTTGCTCCCGGTATTCGTGGTTGAGCCCGGCTGGTTCGAAGCGACAAACTATCATGCCAAGCCATTGGGGCAACTCCGATGGCAGTTTATGCAGCAGTCTTTGATCTGGTTACAACAATCCTTACGCGACGCTGGTTCCGACCTGCTGGTGATAGCCGGTCCCGCTGAACTCGTTTTACCAAGACTAATTCGGGAGCTGGATATCAACATTTTGGGCTGCTCTCATCACTGCGGCGTTAATGAAAAAGCAAAAGTTGATAGCATTCTGAATCAGGTTACTACTCTGAAACTGATACAGGAAGAGACTCACACCCTGTTTCATCGCGACAGTCTGCCCTTTACACCGGAGCAACTGCCGGCTCATTTCACGCCCTTTCGGAAAATGGTAGAGCATCTCGAAATCGACAGGCCGATTGCTGCTCCGGACAGCTTGCCGCCGTTACCAGAAAAGGCTGAGCCCCTATTCTCAGAGATTGCATTATCGACAATTAATAAGTCCGTTCCCTTTACCGGAGGCGGTGACACTGCGCAGCAACGCTTGCGTTACTACAGCTATGAAAGTCACAAGCTATTGAATTATAAACAAACACGCAATGGCTTAACGCACTTCGATGATTCATCGAAACTGTCTCCATGGCTGGCCAATGGTAATTTATCAGTGAAGGAGGCCTATTGGCATATCAAACAATTCGAGCGGGATGTGGCCGCCAATGAATCCACGTACTGGTTGTACTTTGAATTGCTATGGCGGGAGTATTTTCAGTGGTATCAGGAGAAACACCAAGCCAGATGTTTCAGGTTTAGCGGCATAAAAGACAAGTCACCGCTGACTACCTTTTGGCCAGAAAGATACCAGAAATGGTGCACAGGCACGACCCCCTGGCCCATAGTGAATGCCGCCATGCGGCAATTAAATAACACAGGCTATATGTCTAATCGGGCACGGCAGTTGGTGGCCAGCTGTTTTGTACACGAATTAAATATGGATTGGCGCTACGGAGCAGCCTGGTTTGAACAACAATTGGTGGATTATGATGTGGCAGTTAATTGGGGTAACTGGCAATATCTGGCAGGTGTTGGGGCCGACCCTCGCGGCCACAGACAGTTTGATCTAGAAAAACAAACTGACATTTACGATCCCGACAGACTTTTTATCAATAGCTGGCTGAGTAACGCAGAAATCAAAGAGTTGCGACAACGTCCAATCGACTCCAACGATATGGTGGACTGGCCGATTGACTAAGACTGTACCCGGTACATCAGAGCTCAACCTGATTTGGTTAAAGCGCGACCTGCGATTGCGGGATCACGAACCACTCTTACTTGCACAGAAAAACCAGGCTCCCACCCTGTTGCTGTATGTCGTAGAAGATATTTTGCTGAATGACCCGCACATGGACCAAAGGCATTGGCGATTCATCTGGCAATCTTTGCAGGACATCCAGCAACAATTAGCCTGTTTTAACGGCCGTTTATTAATAGCAAGCGGAGATATCCTGGATGTCCTTGCAAGTCTGCACAGGCAATTTCCGAATCTGCACCTGTTTAGTTATCAGGAAATTGGGCTAGCCAATACCTTTGCGAGAGACAGTCAGGTGGCCAGTTGGTGTCGTGAACATCAGATTATTTGGCATGAATCCCCAACCGGCGCGGTCATCAGGGGGCTTAAAAACAGAAATAATTGGGATAAGCACTGGCAACAGGTTATGCGAGCAGCCACTCAGGATGCGGTTTTAACCGAGATAAACTGGTTAGATGTACAACGCTATAAGCGTATCTACAAAGAATTGGCCTATGAGCCACCGGAATCATGGCAACAACAAGCCCCACATTTTCAACCTGGTGGTGAAAAACGAGCCTGGTACACATTACATGATTTTTTCAAGGAACGCGGCAAAGACTACGCCTGGTGCATATCTAAACCGGAATCATCTCGACGTGCCTGCTCCCGAATTTCACCCTATCTGGCTTGGGGCAACATCAGCCTGCGTCAGGTGTATCAATTCACCTTACAACACTGGCAAGTAAAAGGCTGGCGACGTGCATTGGTCGCCTTTGTGTCCAGGTTACATTGGCACTGCCATTTTATCCAAAAATTTGAATCTGAATGCGAAATGGAATTCCGCCCGGTGAATATTGCCTATCAGCATTTTGACTATGACCAATCATCACAATCTGAACAAAAACTGCTTGCATGGCAAGAAGGTAGAACAGGCATACCTTTAATTGACGCCTGTATGCGCTGTTTGCAGGCTACGGGGTATATCAATTTCCGCATGCGAGCCATGTTGGTGAGTTATCTGGTGCATCACCTGGACATTGACTGGCGACGTGGGGTGCGGCATCTGGCCCGGCTTTTCCTGGATTTTGAGCCCGGAATCCACTATCCGCAATTTCAGATGCAGGCGGGTGTCACAGGTGCCAATATGATCCGCATTTACAATCCGGTAAAACAAGCTCAGGAACATGACCCCAATGGTGAATTTTTAAAAAAGTGGCTCCCGGAACTAAACCATATCCAAGCGCCATTAATTCACCAACCCTGGCTGATATCACCAATCGAAGCGCAATGTGCTGACTTTAAACTCGGCATAGACTATCCACTCCCAATTATTCTGCCGGAGCAAAGTTATAAGCACGCCCAGCAAAAACACTGGTCCTTTCGCAAGCGCGATGATGTAAAAAAGGAAGCAAAGCGCATTCTGGAACGGCATACCGTACCTTCCACACGGCACAAATATAAAAGGGGTTAGCGGCTTGCAACCTGCAAAATGAGAATGAGGTAAATCTGAGCGTATTGACCTTTGTTGTACAAAATTGTACCGCAAAGGTCAATACGCTCTAATTAAAGATAAAATAAATCTGGAAGAAGCCCGCAGCCATACCCAAAATTGCGCCGGTGACTATCAATTTCCATTCGTCAGCCTGATAAGCCGGTCGCAATACCCCTTCAAATTCCTCAGGGGATAAAGCCTGCATCTTTTCGCAGAGATCATCTCCAATACGTAGAGCGCCGTGTGCATACTCGTAGGCATACAACATGTACTTTCCGGTATTTTCGAACAAGCGACGGGCAGCCAGTTGCTTCATGCGGTAATAGTTTTTAGAGCCAACTCCCAAGGCGAAATAAGGCTGCGTAATTGAAACATAGCGTTCAATCGCATCATTAACGTGTAACTCAATCAGCTCTAATAAATTGTTCGAACCAGAACCGTGCAACACGATATCGGTGATGTTTTCAGAATTCATTACTTTCTTATCAACAATATCAGCATACACCCGAGCCACTTCTTCCTGGCGTTTTAAAAACATGCCCTGCAGAGTAAAGGGCCCAATTTTGATAGGGTTCTTTGGCTCAAAGATAATCTTGATGGCAATCCAGTTGGTGGCATAGCCCACTATTAGTCCGCCTAATGGCAATACCCACCAGAGTGGGTAAAAATACCAAAACACCATGGTGGGGATACCAAATAAGAGTCCAAAGTAAAACCCGGATTTCTCGATAAAGGGAAACTCTTTGGCACCGGCACTCAGGAAGATTTCATTAATGAGCTTGGGGTTATTAACCAGTTGCGTGACCACCAACTCTTTAATGTCCAAAATTTCAGTAACGTTGTGCTTGAAATCACTGATAATTTTGCGCACAACGTTGGGGATATCCATTTCTATTCGCGCATATACCAGGTTTTTACCTTGTGCCGGCAAACCCGCCCAGGCTGTCGGTGCCGCTTCCTGCATAACATCATTGACGATTTTGCGAATCACCTGTTTTAAGCGGCGATGGATATTTTTACTTATTTCATCGGGGTCAAGGCGATCCGCGATTTCTTCGACGCTGAGTAATTTACCCAGTACCAGTTCAACTTCAATTTCCGCCATTTCCCTACGTTTCATCGGGATAAGGCCTTGCCAACCAAAAATGGGCTTAATACCGATAAACTCTATCGGATAAAACATCATTTTTACGGCGAGAAAATTAGTAAACCATCCAACAACAGCGCTGATAAGGGGGATCAGCAGAAGCATAAAGTGTTCCTGGACGAATTCCATCATGGGTATATGACTGTTTGATATTGTTTTTATTGCGCTTGAGCGACAGGCTAACGATTGGGATTAGAATGGTCAATCTAAAAACCGTTTTTTGCCGTATAGAATAACAAATGAGGTACTTTAAAAGTCAACCGGTTAGCATTTTTACCGCATTTTAGTGACATTTTGTTGTTTGTTAACCGATTTTTAACGAATTTAACGGATTTGGTAGCCTTTTCTAAATTTATTAGTTTATATTGACGCAACATCGAAGTAGTAGATCAACATATATGCAAAGACCACTGACGTTGGGTAAAATTGAAGAAGCCATTGAGCATGCTTCTTCTTATCAGGAATATCGCGAAGCCTGCATCGCTCACGATGCGCTGTCCGGTGCTGATGAATGGAAAGCAAAAGACAGAGATCGCGGCTATGACTATCGTTTGATCCGCAAACGTGTGGAGCGTCTGAAATTCGCCCGACAACACGGTGATCCTGCGGGATTGATGTCTATCTTGCATGAAGGGATACATGGCAACCTGGGAAACATCGCCAATCCTGAACTGAATAATTATTGTAAAATTGGTACCAAAAATCTCATTCAGGAGTTTCTGGACGAAGTCTGCGAAGCACTGAGCATGATTTATCATGCTGATGAGAATGATATCGATTTTTACGAGAAGCTGTCTTTCTTCGAAGAAACCTATTACGCCTACGGTAAATCCTGCCTGATGTTAAGTGGTGGTGCTGGCCTGGGTTTCTTTCATTGTGGTGTGGTAAAGGCCCTGGTAGAAGAAGATCTGATGCCCAACATCATTAGCGGTGCCAGTGCAGGCTCGATTATTACCGGTCTGGTGGGAACCCGCACTGATGAAGAACTAAAAGACGTGTTAACAGCAGAGTCTATTTACGAACGATTCAGACACTGGTCTGTCTGGCAGGGACCGGGCAAAGACGGATTACTGGATAGCACAAATCTTGAAAATGCCCTGATAGAATTATTTGGTGACATGACCTTTGAAGAGGCCTTCAAGAAAACCGGGCGCAAGATAACCATCACAGTGTCACCAGCAGATCTGCATCAGTATTCGCGATTGCTCAATCAAAAAACCTCACCCAATGCCATAATCACCATGGCCGTGAGAGCCTCGACTGCTATCCCAATGGTTTATTCGCCAGTGCAACTGCGCGCTAAAACCGCCAGTGGCCAAATTGTGCCTTACATTCCCAATCGTAAATTCTGCGATGGCTCTATCATGGCGGATATGCCCTTTCAGCGATTAGCAAGGCTTTATGGTGTTAATCATAGTATTGTCAGCCAGACCAATCCGATTGCGGTACCGTTTTTGTCGCGAAACAAAAAACACTCTCATGACTGGGGTACAATTACTAAACGTCACCTGTTTAATCTGGCTAAGATGAACAGTATCTATGCCTTCGACATGGTAGAAAACGCCATTGATAACCGCATATTAAAGCTGGGAATTCACAAAGTGCGCTCGATCATCGAGCAACAATACGTAGGTGATATTAACATCCTGCCACAGCGCAGTATTCGCAATATTGCCAAGATATTCTCTAATCCCACAGTGGGTGCTATTCAGGACCTGATAGACAGCGCAGAGCGCGCCACCTGGCCGCAGATGGATAACATCCGACGCAACACACAAATTAGTAAGACCTTCAGAAAATACAATAAATTGTTGAAGAAACGCGAGCAACAACTGCTGTCGGGTCAGTCTGGATTGCGATTGGTTAAAGCAGGTTAATTAGAACCGATACATTAAGCCGCTTTTGCACCGCAGAAGCGCTTTTTAAGTTCTTCAAAATGTCGTTCTGCGTGAGTTTTAATCATGCTATTGACATGATGACGTAACCAGCAAAGCCCACCGTCTTTTTCCTGGCGCTTGTGCCAGTGACTGCACAACTGAGCCCCCTGAATTTCCACCGGTGTTTTCGTTACGGCCAACTTCCCGCTAAATATTGCCTTTTCCAAAGTCGTGGGTGGCACAACTGCAATTAAATCGCTTTCAGCAATAAGATCAGCAACGGCTGAAAAGTGATTGACCGTCATGGCGATACGACGTTTCAGTCCGTGTTGAGCTAACACCTGATCAGTATATCCGGTTGTATCACCTGACAATGAAACTAAAAGATGCTCTGCCGCCGCAAACTCTTCTAATGTCAGGTTGGCTTTGGCCAAAGGGTGATTTGGGCGCATGATACAAACGTATTTGGGCGTGTAAAGATATTCGGTTTTTATAATGGACGGATCGCCACTCATAATGGTGCCAATAACCAAGTCCACCTCGGCATCAATTAATACCTGCTCACCATTGACAATGGTATAGGGAATAGCGTGAATATTAATGCCTGGCGCTTCCTTTTCGATGATTTTTCGCAGTGGCTTCCAGACGATATCCACCACGGCATCGGCGACGGCTAGTCGGAAAGTACGATGTGATGTAGCAGGATTGAAATTCTCCGGTGCAACCGCATTACTGAGTTCCTGCAGAGGTTCGCGTATTTGTGCCCACAGGTTGCGGGCGTACAGAGTCGGGTTTATTGAGCGCCCTTCTTTGATGAACAGTTCGTCTTTCCACACTACCCGCATTCTGGAAACGGCATTTGAAACTGCAGGTTGAGTCATAGACAACCGCTCTGCTGCCCGGGTAATTGAGCCTTCAGTCATAATGGCATCGAAAACCATCAACAGGTTTAGTTCCTGGTTTCGCATCACTTCCTCCTGCCGGAAAAACAAAACATCACAAAAATAAATACATCACATACAATCTTATAATTATTTTTATTGTTAGTATAGTCTCATAATGCCTCCGTCAGAATTTGTTGAGGAGCATTAACATGACTTTGAGTAACTGGATTAAAGTATCTGTCGCGTTGACTACAGCCGCTATTATTAGCGCATGTGGCACTCACGCACAAGAAAACTCAGCCACTCCTGCACCGTCAGTATCGGTAGCGGAGGTCATTGAGCAACGTCTTACCGAATGGGACGAATTCACCGGACGACTGGAAGCGCCGCAAAACGTAGAGTTGCGTCCTCGGGTTTCCGGCTACATTGATATTGTCGCATTTGAGGAAGGAGATATCGTCAAGGCGGGCGAGCCGCTGTTTTTCATTGACAATAAACCCTTTAAAGCTGAAGTGCGCCGTTTAGAAGCGGAATTGATGAATGCTCACGCTCAAAAAGAGTTGGCAAGCTCAGAAGCTAAACGCGCAGAGAATCTGTTGGCCAAAAATGCCATATCTCAGGAAATCGCCGACACCCGTCGTGCGCAATTAAAACAAGCTACGGCCCGTGTTAGCTCAGTAGAAGCTGCACTAGAATTGGCCCGTTTAAATCTCAGTTATACCCGGGTTGAAGCGCCAATTTCCGGTCGCGTATCACGTGCGGTGTTTACCAAAGGCAACTTTGTTACCGCCGGACAGTCTGTGCTGACGAACCTGGCCTCAACCGATAAGGTTTATGCTTATTTTGATGCCGATGAACAAACCTACCTGCATTATGTAAAATTGGCCCGAGAAGGTAGTCGTCCAAGCTCAAGGGAGCACCAAAACCTGGTATTAATGGGTCTGGCTTCAGACAAAGACTACCCCTATCAGGGCCATATTGATTTTGTTGATAATCGGGTTAACCCTAGCAGTGGCACCATTCGCGGCAGAGCGGTATTTGAAAATGACGGTCAGTTTATCCCGGGCCTGTTTGCCCGTATCAAACTGGTAGGTAGCGCCAGTTATGAGGGTATTTTGATCGATGACAAAGCCATAGGTACAGACCTTAGCAATAAATTCGTTTTGGTTTTGGATGAGCAAAACAAGGTTCAGTATCGCGCTGTAACACTGGGTGAAAAGGTAAACGGTCTGCGCATCATTAAAAGCGGTCTGAAAGCCGGTGAAAAAATTGTGGTTAACGGTTTGCAACGAGTACGTCCTGGTTCAACCGTATCGCCTCAGATTGTCCTCATGACAGAACCAGAACATCTGCAATCTTTGCAGGTTATGCAACAAATCATTGATGACAATATGCAGCGCCCTACTCTTGCGCAAAAGCAACAAGATACTTTTGTGGTAGGAGGCTAATATGAACCTGTCGCAATTCTTCATTCACAGACCTATTTTCAGTGGTGTTTTATCACTGCTGATATTTATTGCCGGCGCCCTGGCAGTCTGGCAATTACCCATCACAGAATACCCAGATGTTGTGCCCCCGACGGTTGTGGTTACAGCTAACTACCCAGGTGCGAACCCCAAAGTCATCGCAGAAACCGTGGCTTCACCATTGGAACAGGAAATTAATGGTGTCGAAGACATGCTCTATATGTCTTCTCAGGTAACAGCGGATGGCAGAATGACTTTGACTGTCACTTTTGCCATTGGTACTGATCCTGACAGAGCCACTACTCTGGTACAAAACAGAGTGGACAGAGCCTTGCCGCGCTTGCCTCAGGAAGTGCAGCGTTTAGGTGTAGTGACAGAAAAGTCTTCGCCAGATCTGACTATGGTGGTGCATTTAACCTCACCGGATGATCGCTACGATATGTTGTATTTAAGCAACTACGCGCGCTTAAAAGTAAAAGACGAACTGGCTCGCATCGAAGGTGTTGGCAGCGTACGCTTGTTTGGTGCCGGTGAATACAGCATGCGGGTTTGGTTAGATCCCGACAAGGTCGCAGCATTAAATCTTAATCCCGGCGATATCGTGGCCGCTATTCGCGAGCAAAACCAGCAAGCGGCTGCCGGTACACTCGGCTCTCAACCCACAGGTGAAAACGAATTTCAGTTGCTGATCAATATGAAGGGCCGCCTTGCCAATGAGCAGGAATTTGAAGATATTATCATTAAAACCAGTGCCAATGGTGCTATAACCCGCCTTAGTGAGGTAGCGCGTATTGAACTGGGTGCCAATAACTATTCATTGCGTTCGTTGTTGAATAACAAACCTGCGGTAGCACTGCCGATCTTTCAGGCTCCTGGCTCAAACGCAATTCAGATCTCTGATGATGTTCGGGCACGCATGGCTGAGCTGAAACGGGCTTTCCCCGATGGCGTAGACTACAGCATTGTTTACGATCCGACGGTATTTGTCAGAGGCTCAATTAAAGCGGTAGTCAATACTCTATTGGAAGCTGTTTTGTTAGTGGTACTCGTGGTCGTCCTGTTTTTACAAACCTGGCGTGCCTCTATTATTCCACTGGCAGCCGTCCCGGTTTCCTTAGTGGGCACTTTTGCCATGATGCAAATGCTGGGATTCTCTTTGAATGCCCTGTCATTATTTGGTCTGGTTTTAGCCATAGGTATTGTTGTAGATGATGCCATTGTGGTGGTGGAAAATGTTGAGCGAAATATAGAAGAAGGCTTGTCTCCGGTTGAAGCCACCAAGCAGGCCATGAAAGAAGTGACAGGCCCTATTGTTGCCACGACATTAGTGTTGATGGCAGTGTTTATTCCCACGGCTTTCATGTCTGGTTTAACCGGTCAATTCTACAAGCAGTTTGCTTTGACGATCACCATTTCAACCATTATTTCGGCGATTAATTCACTGACCTTAAGCCCCGCGCTTTCGGCCCTGTTGCTTAAGCCACATGACGCTCCTAAAGACTGGTTAACCAAAACCATGGATAGCTTATTGCAACGTTTCGTATTCGTGCCCTTCAATCGTATTTTTGAGCGGGGTTCGGCGGCTTACACCAGTGGTATCGGCAAACTGATCCGTTTAAGCAGCATTATCTTATTGTTGTACGGTGGCTTATTAGCGTTGACCTGGCAGCAGTTTAACGATACGCCTACCGGCTATGTGCCTGGTCAGGATAAAATGTATCTGGTTTCTTTTGCGCAACTTCCTGATGCAGCCTCACTGGAGCGCACAGAAGCTGTTATTAAAGAAATGTCGGACATTGCCCTTAAACACCCAGGCGTAGTGTCAGCAGTAGCTTTCCCTGGCTTAAACATCAATGGATTCACCAACAGCTCCAGCAGTGGCATCGTGTTTGTAACTTTGGATAAATTCGAAAACCGCCAAACTTCCGAGCTGTCTGCAAACGCTATTGCAGGCTCGTTAAACCAGCAATTTGGCTCGATTCAGGAAGCCTTTATCGCCATATTCCCGCCACCACCTGTGCAGGGACTGGGAACGATTGGGGGTTTTAAATTACAAATCGAAGACAGGGCTAATCTGGGATACGAAGAACTGTATCAGGTTACGCAGCAGGTGATGCAAAAAGCCTGGGCGGCACCGGAGCTCACTGGTGTATTCAGTAGTTATCAGGTTAACGTGCCACAGCTAGATGTGGATCTGGACCGTACCAAAGCTAAAAGCCAGGGAGTAAATATCGATGAAGTATTTACCACTATGCAGGCATACCTGGGATCATTGTATGTAAATGATTTTAATCAGTTCGGACGGACATATCAGGTTAATGTTCAGGCAGACGAAAGCTTCCGTCAGGAGCCTGAACAAATCAGACAAATCAAAGTGCGTAATGCACAAGGTGAGATGATCCCCTTAGGTTCTTTCATCAATGTGCAGCAAAGTGCAGGCCCTGACAGAGTCATGCGCTACAACGGCTTTACCAGTGCTGAAATTAACGGTGCCCCTGCACCTGGCTTTAGCTCAGGCCAGGCGCAAGCCAAGATCGAACAGATTTTGGCGGAAACCCTGCCCTTGGGAATGGACTATGAATGGACAGATCTCACCTATCAGCAAATTCTGGCAGGTGATACCGCCATGCTGGTCTTTCCGCTAGTGGTGTTGTTAGTATTTTTGGTGCTAGCGGCGCAATATGAAAGTTTTAGTCTGCCAATGGCTATCATTCTGATTGTCCCAATGACACTACTTTCAGCCATGACCGGGGTGATTATTTCGGGTGGTGATAATAATATCTTTACGCAAATTGGATTTATCGTATTGGTGGGCTTAGCCACTAAAAACGCCATCCTTATCGTGGAGTTTGCGAAGGAGTTAGAAGACCGCGGCCTGACAACAATGCAGGCCATTAAAGAAGCAGGTAGATTGCGTTTGCGTCCAATCTTAATGACTTCCATCGCTTTTATCATGGGTGTCCTGCCAATGGTACTCTCTACCGGAGCGGGTGCAGAAATGCGTCAGGCAATGGGTGTAGCGGTATTCTCTGGCATGATCGGCGTTACACTATTTGGTTTGATACTAACCCCGGTATTTTACAAGCTGGTAAGGCGTAAAAAAGCCGATCCAGAGCCCGTTGTTGATGCTCCGGAACAGGTAAATCCCGCAATATAAGCCTTAAAAATTTTTTGGAACCCCTGTTGCTCGCACCCCTATCTCCTCAACGGAGCAGCGGGTGGTTCCACTTTTGACAATATCATTCCCAATCAAACTAATTTTATACGCTCTTCCACAGAAATTATATTGAATTATATGGACAGCCACCAAAACTGTACTTCAGTACAGTTTTCAAACTAACAGGATTGTGCAAAAGTAGAGTTCTGTTAATCAGACTCAGGAAGAGTCCAAATGCCAAAAGCCAGGAAGGCACAAGTTTGCCTTGAAGATACGCCCTATTATCATTGTGTTTCTCGTTGTGTGCGCCGCGCATATTTGTGCGGTGAAGACCAGTTAACCGGCAAGAGTTATGAACATCGTCGGCAGTGGGTGCAGGATCGTATTCACTTTTTATCTCAAATTTTCGCCATAGATGTATGTGCCTATGCGGTGATGAGCAATCACACCCATCTGGTATTGCACATTAATAAAGATTTATCTGACAGTTGGGATACCGAGGAAGTGATTCACCGTTGGCATCGGTTGCATAAAGGCACTTTGCTGAGTCATCAATACATGCACCCTGAACAGCGACTAAATATGCCTGAATCACAACTGCTCACCCTTGTTGAGACGGCAGATGTTTGGCGACATCGTCTAACCGATGTCAGTTGGTTTATGCGCTCCTTGAATGAATATATTGCCCGTGAAGCAAATAAAGAAGATGAGTGTACCGGCAGATTCTGGGAAGGCCGCTTCAAGTCACAAGCCTTGCTGGATGAAGCTGCCCTAACAGCCTGCATGGCTTATGTGGATTTAAACCCTATCAGAGCCGGAATAGCTAAAACACCGGAACAGTCGAACCACACCAGTATTCAGTATCGAATAAATGCTGCTAAAGCTGGTAAAAGTCCCAAATATCTAACAGCGCTGGCTGGCAATTTTAAAGAAGAAATGCGCCATAGTTTGCCGTTTCATTTAACCGACTATCTGGAGCTGGTGGATAGCACCGGCCGTGTTATACAGCATGATAAAAAGGGATTTATTGAAGAAGCAACCCCCGCCATTTTGCAGCGTCTCAACCTCAAACCGGAACAGTGGCGAGAACTCACTACTCAATTTGAGGACTGTTTTCACCATGCCGCAGGTAGTGAGTCCTACCTGGAAGCTTACGGGCATCGACATAAATTAAAACGACTCAGGGATAAAAACACCGCGATAAGGCTATTTGGCTGAACGCCATAAGAAAAATAGGTGTGGTTTTAGTATTACGTTTTTGTAAGGGGCAACGTCGCCTTGAGGATTATATTGGGACTTAAAAATCAACTAAACCTACAACCTTTCAATTATCTCATCCTGCTATCCAAGCATTAAAGCTAAGTCTCACTTATATTCTCCGCAAATCACAAAGCCATACCAAAGACCGTGAATACATTTTGCCTGCTTCTGATGGCAGTCTCGTTCAAATTATAATGGGTGTCTTGTTAAAAAGATGGGTGTCTTGATTAGGAAAAATAAAAAACCCTCCGCGTTGGGAGGGTTGCAGGAATTATCCACAATGAGCAAATGGATAATCTACTACTCGGTGTCTGTTTTGCTATTTGTCGTTGTCTTCTTTGCAGTTGTGCGACGTGTAGCTGGTTTTGCAGCTGGAGTCGAAGACGTTGACTTAGCAGTGGTTGTTCTGGGTTTACGTGTTGTAGTGCGTTTTGCAGCAGGTTTCGATGCAGGTGCAGCAGCGCCCTGAGTATCACTTGCCTGATTTGCAGCGGCTTTTTTCGCCTGTTCAGTTTTAACAGACAGCGTCGCTACGATCTCAGTTAATGCGTCAACCTTCGCAGCTAAACGTGCAATCTTGTCCTGTTTAGATTCCTTATTAAGGCCCAGTTTTTCACGCAGTTCGAGAATTTTCTCGTCTTGCTGAAAACCAGATTGAAATTTAGTTTTCAAATCGCCTTCAATTGTCGCGCCCTTAGCAAGTACACCGTTTACCAGCGTATTTGTGCCTTCGAACAACTCGTCCATTTTCTTAACTGCGTATTCTTTACTAACAATACACGCCCCTAATCCCGCTAACCAAAACTGACGGCCAGCCTTCTCTACGTTCTTAACAGTACTCATGAAACACTCCCGTCTTTGGGTAAGCAAAACAGATGTGGCAGAGGCAGCGCCTCTGCCAGGAAATTTAATTACTTAGCAGACAGCTTAGCAACTACGTCAGTCAAAGCGTCGATCTTTGCAGACAGTTCAGCAATCTTGTCTTCGTCAGTTTGCTTGTCCAAACCTAACTTCTTACGAACTTCAGCAACACGAGCTTCGATGTTTGCTTTTTCTTTGAACTTACCTTTAGCTTCAGTTTCTAAAGCTTCGCCCTTGTTTACCAGGTCGTCGAAAACTTTAGTAGCTTCGGTGTTCATTTTTTCGAAGTTGCTTTGAACTTCATCCAGGCTCTTACCATAAGCGCCCAAACCTGCTAACCAGATTTTGCGTGCAAATTCTTCAGCGTCGTTTACTTTTGATTTGATGTTTTCAAGTTTAGTCATTTGTTGAATCCTCAGTTTGTGGTTGATTCGTTATTTGATGTTGCACAGTTTAAGGACATAATTTAGAAATCGCATACTAAACCCCAAAAAAGGGCTTAAAACACTTTAACTGTATGATTTTTAACAATTTAATAGAGAATTAAATTAATGCAGGAAAAGTATAAAGAAGTGGTTTAGAAAGCAATGCCTAAAACTCAGAGAGAGTTTTAGGCAGAAATGAGTATTTAATCCACCAATCCGGCTGGCAGGTCGTTACGAACTTCGGCCCATAACTTACCACTATCAATACCGTATTGACGGACCACAGCAGGAACGCCTTCAAAATCAGACTTTTTGGCCAACTCCAATAACTGTGAATAGTAATTTAAGGCAATTTCACGTGCTTCGGGTCTGTCAAAGTAAAAGCCACCGATACGAGAATATAAGCCTTTAAAGCCATTCATCATCAACACATATACTTTATTGTCTGACGCTAATGCCAGATCATGTGTTAATTGATAATCCAATATCGCGAACGATTTACCGTCTCCGGCCATAATCTCTTCTGATTTACGCAAATGGGGTTCTAGTAACGCCACGACCTTGTCACTGGCATTTTTGATGGCAGAACGAATAAACAGATTAGTGACGTTAGTTCTTGCGGCCAACAAATCATCAACCAGTTTAGGGATCCCATCTTCATTAAGTCTCGCCAGGGCTTCCAGAATGTTGAGACCGCAAGTCTCCCAAAAATCATTAACGCGAGTTGGTTTACCGTGTTGTATCGTCAACCAACCATCTCTGGCCAAACGTTGTAAAACCTCTCTCAAGGTTGTTCGGGTAACACCAATTAACTCGGATAACTCTCTTTCAGCTGGCAAAATCGTGCCTGGCGGAAAGCGTCCACTCCAGATTGATTCAACAATATATTCTTCTGCGAACCCGGCAGGGCTTTGCGCTTTGTAAATCATTCAGATCGCTCACTAATTATTATTATGGCGTTTTCGACCTACTGATAGGTTCAAATTTTAGCAACCTGACAAGGGTGCTCAATTAACAACTCAAACCACCGGAAGGTTTTATTTTCACTGGTCCCTGTACAGGTTCTACCAGTTAATATGCTAAAGCTAACAACGAATGCAAAGTGAATCAATAAACAATTTAAGGAAAGGCAATAAATATCCGCTAATTATGGAAAATGGCAAAGTAACTGGTTAATTTTCATGCTGCAAGTTCAAATAGCAACTCCAGGTACCTGCTTGTATATATTTTGAGATTTTGTTTAAAAACCAGCTAATTAACGATTAAACTTAACGCTAATAGTGTTTTATAGCTTGCAATTTAAGTGCACAACCTCTAAAACAGGTGTCAACTTATTAGTATGAAAAAAGGAACGGTTTTCAATGCCCCAATATCTGCTTAAGTCCCTGTACCAAAACTTTCTGGGTAACGCCCCGGACTGGTACAAAAAGGCCATTATTGCGTTTCTATTTATTAACCCATTCTTATTTCAATTAAACCCATATATTGCTGGATGGGCTCTGGTATTACAGTTTATCTTTACTTTAGCGATGGCACTTAAGTGCTACCCATTACAACCTGGAGGTTTACTATTGCTGGAAGCACTGGCGATAGGCATGACCTCACCGGAAATGATGCGGCATGAAATCATAGTTAACATCGAAGTGGTGCTGCTATTGGTGTTTATGGTGGCAGGTATTTACTTCATGAAAGACCTGCTGCTGCACGTTTTTACCAAGCTGTTAATAAAGCTGGAAAGCAAGATTGCCCTTTCTGTGGCATTTTGTGCCGCTTCAGCAATTTTATCGGCTTTTCTAGATGCCCTGACCGTTGTAGCAGTAATTATAGCCGTTGCGACTGGTTTCTACTCCATTTACCACAAAGTCGCCTCAGGTAAATCATTTCACCACGATCATGATCACACGGACGATGACGGACTACACCACCCTACCCGTGATGACTTAGAAGACTTCCGCGCCTTCTTACGCAACCTGATGATGCATGCCGCTGTCGGCACAGCACTCGGTGGCGTTATGACCATGGTGGGTGAGCCACAAAACTTGATCATTGCGCAGCAAGCCAGTTGGGGCTTCCTGGAATTCTTTATTCGCATGAGCCCTATTACCATTCCAGTGTTTATTTGTGGCTTGTTAACAACCGCCTTATTAGAAAAGGCCAAGATATTTAGCTACGGTGCACAATTATCACCAGCCGTACGTGAGATATTAACCAGCTATAGTACTCACTTAGATGAGCAACGCACCGATAAAGACCGTGCTAAGCTGTTTATTCAATCTATTATTGCAATCTGGTTAGTCATCGGCCTGGGAATGCACCTTGCGGCAGTTGGCCTGATTGGTTTATCCATAATTGTACTGGCAACCGCATTCTGCGGTGTCATCGAAGAACATGCAATCGGTCATGCTTTTGAAGAAGCGCTGCCTTTTACCGCATTGCTGTGTGTGTTTTTCGGTGTAGTAGCCGTAATTATTGACCAAAAATTATTTATTCCGGTTATCCAATGGGTACTGACCTTCGAAGGTAAAACTCAGTTGCTGGTGTTCTATATGGCAAACGGCGTGCTTTCGATGGTGAGTGATAACGTGTTTGTTGGCTCGGTTTACATCACGGAAGTAGGAAATGCATTAAAAGCGGGGGAAATTACTCGCGACCAGTACGATATGTTAGCCGTTGCGATCAACACTGGTACTAACCTGCCAAGTGTTGCGACTCCTAATGGTCAAGCGGCATTCTTGTTCTTGCTAACTTCGGCCCTGGCCCCTTTATTGCGTCTTTCTTACGGTAAGATGGTATACATGGCGCTGCCCTACACTGTGGTATTAACCATCGTTGGTTTGCTAGCGGTTTACTTTAATCTTTATGACATGACAGACTGGTTCTATGAAATGGGTTGGATTCAACACCACTCAGCTGAGCTGGGCGAAGTGACAGGTCACTAACAGTCATTTACATATTTTATTCTGAAAAGCACCTCATGGCAGGTGCTTTTTTTTTGCATAAGCCTTTATAATGTCGCAAAAAACAAGAGAAATCATCGTGCTTGACCTTCTGAGTAAATTTCCTGACCAAAAAAGCGCCTGGGGGGCCTTGTGGCTAAGCGCCTTAGGCTTTGAAGTTACCGCGCTATTTTTCCAGTATTACATGGGATTAGCGCCCTGCATCATGTGTATTTATCAGCGTACCGCTATGTTAGGCGTGTTGTTCGCCGGTCTAATCCCTTTTGTTTACAATCATTTCGCAACACGCCTGCTTGGCTTTATGTTGTGGGGACTTTCTGCCATTTGGGGATTATTGATTGCCATTGAGCACGTTGATATTCAGATGGAGCCAAACCCGTTTTTTGCATCTTGTGAGATTGTGCCTAACTTCCCGACCTTCTTACCACTACACGAGTTAATTCCGTCATTTTTTGCCGCCACCGGCGACTGTGGCAATATCGACTGGCAGTTTTTACACTTTTCTATGCCGCAATGGATGATTATCTTATTTGGCCTGTATAGCCTAATGTTGGGTGCCATCCTGATACCGCGCCTTATCGTGCAAAAGAAATTTTAATAGGTATATCCCAAAACCTTTTGCGGTTGATGATACCTCAAGCCTGGCATTTATCCGGGCTTATCCGTTTGCCAGCATCACCACGGTCCAACCTCTGTAAGCCACACACGTGCCTTTGACGTTATCTGAGAACGCAGAAAATCAGTTGCTATTGGCAGGCCATATGCCATCACAAGGCGTTTGATGGCCGAGAGGCCTTGTGTATTTTTACCGGATCTCATGCTTATATTTCCGGGCTAGATTACGAGAAAGGACCAGCGGTGCACTTCAGTGGCACGACCCAGCGATTACCCGAAGATGATAACAAACAGGTAGCATTGTGCATGCTAAGTGCCTATGAGGCAGATCACAAAGAGCATAGCGAAGTATACAGCGACGATTATATTGATAAACTCAGTAGAGCCATCGTGAGTTTTCACATTTCAGTGAACCAGGTGCAGGGTAAATTTAAGCTGGGTCAAAATCGCAGCCAAACCGATCAGCTCAAAACACGGCAAAGATTAGCCAACAGTGATAACTTTGATGATCGAGCGTTGGCTCAGTTTAATGCACAGTATCAGAACTGATATAACAGCCTCGCGTACCACAAGCCACCATTTATTCCCATGGGCGATGTAGAGGGATACAGTGCCCCCGCTCTGCCTGCCCAGGGATTGCTATCAGGTCGGTTATCTAACAGATTGTTAGCACCCAGCACTAATGACCAGGACGGTGAAAACTGGTAACCAAACTCAATATCTACGGTAACCTCAGGCCCGGCGAAAATATCAAACCCTGAAGAGGCATCAAGGTGATCCTCGTAGTACCCTGAGTAATAATTAAAACGCAACAGCGTATTAAAATCGTCCCAAGTTTGACTGATGGCCAAAGACGCCCGGTGCCTTGGAATGTTTTCTTCAATCATCCGAATTCGCTGCTCTGTCAGATTGGACTCGGTTACCTGATTGCCATGAATATCGGTTCTGGTGTACATCGATACTCGTTCTACTTCTGTTTTGGTCCAGTTATAGTTAAACGAAAACTGGGTCTGCACACCTTCGATATCAGTGACATAATTCATCACCCAATCGATACCCCGTGTTTGGGTATCAAAATCATTGGTAAAATACTTTATCGAGGCAAATCGATCAGCGTCATCTATGCCTAAGCGCACCAGAGCAAGCAGATCCTCATCCGTTAACGCGATACCCGAAGTTGTACTAATACGCTCTTTTAGCGCAATCTGAAAGTAGTCCAATGTCACGAAAAATTGTTTGGCAAACTGTCCGACAAAGCCGAGGCTAATATTAACCGACTCTTCGGGTTGCAATGCGGTAGCGCCTACCTGCTGGCTAATCGGATTTGTCGGAGGCAGTGTGGCCTGATCCTGAAGTTGATTGTTGTAAAATGCCGTAGTGACATTGATCACGTTACTTTGCCCGACAGTGGGAGCTTTAAAACCGCTATTAATTGAGCCTCTAACCGCGAAAGCATTATCTATTTGGGCCAGAAATGACAACTTGCCATCCAGAGTATTGCCAAAGTCGGTGTAGTCTTCGTAACGCAGAGATGTGTTTATCAATAAATTTTCACGTAGCCAGGATTCCAATTCAACATAGGCAGCCCAATTCCCTCGGGTCCAGCTGCCCTGTGACTCCGGACGATATCCAGGAAATCCATTTGAACCGATTGTCAGCCCCGTAGCCTGACGCGTCTCAGCCGTCAGCGCATAAGGACCGGTAACCCAGGAAGCATAATCGCCAGCCACCTGCCGATACGTTTCTCGGCGCCACTCCAAACCCGTGGCCAGACTCAATTCATCATACCACCCAAGAGCAAAAGACTTCTTAAGATCCAGATTAATACTTTTTTCAATCTGTCTTGCTCCACCCGGGTAAAACGAGGTCGGTGACTCTGGCCCCAGCGAGGGATTTACTGATTGGCTAAGGAAGTAGTCAACAGCGGAATAGCCCAACGCGGCACTAAAGTCATACTCCCAACCTTTGCTCATAGCACCATTTACCCCTATTGCCCAAAAGCCATCTTCCACTACACCGCCAAATTTAGGCGTAAAACCAGCTGGAAACATTTCATTAAAAGCAAAACAATTGGGATCACTAAATACTTGCTGATATTCCGGTGTTAAATGCAGCACAGTGTCACTTGTGTATGTCAATTCGGGACACTGGTGGTCATCTTCTGGGGTTAAATCCAACACAATCCATTGATAAGCTGAAGGCATTAAAAACTCATT
Source organism: Planctobacterium sp. AWH2_060 (assembly GCF_056158425.1). Classification (NCBI taxonomy): domain Bacteria; kingdom Pseudomonadati; phylum Pseudomonadota; class Gammaproteobacteria; order Alteromonadales; family Alteromonadaceae; genus Planctobacterium; species Planctobacterium sp. AWH2_060. The sequence continues at coordinate 1,446,722 of NZ_JBSWTG010000001.1, forward strand.
ATTAGCTTCATTATTGCCTTGTTCTGAATCATAAACAGGGATGGCATTAACTCCTGATCGCGTTTGCGGGTTGCGATAGAAAAAGCCACCTTCTATCTTGCGTTTAGCGATATTGGCAAAACTATACAAATGGCTCTCTGCATTGAGCTCTATGCCGATATTGGCCATTGCCTTAAAATCATAATAGGTTTTAGGCGTTCCCCAAACCTGAGCCGGATCAGCTACCGACAGGCCATTTTCAGCCAAAAAGCTGGCGTCATGCCTTTGTGTGCTTCTACTGGTAGGGTCTTTGTGTATGGATTCAGCGCTTAAATTAATAAAACCATTGTCACCCAATTCAAACCCGCGATTAGCCAGCAGTTGTAAAGCCTGACCATCCCCTTCGTAATACTGTGCTACCCGGCTTTCAAACAAGCCACCTTCGCTTTCATCTTTGAGAGTGAAATTTAATACGCCAGCTATCGCATCCGAACCATACTGAGCAGAGGCGCCATCTCTTAATACCCCAACTTGTTTAATTCCTGAAATGGGGATAGCGGCGATATCTGGCCCCTGAGCGCCATCAGAGAGTCCACCGCCTAAAAATGTAATCACTGCAGAGCGATGTCGCCTTTTACCATTTATCAGAACAAGTGTGTGATCTGACGCCATACCCCGTAAATTTGCAGGCCTGATAAGGGTAGAAGCATCATTAATAGGCTGATCATTAACATTAAATGAGGGGATCAGTTTAGAAAGCATAGACAACATGTCAGTGTTGCCCTGTCGGCGCATATCAGCGGCAGAAATAACATCTAAAGGCACCGAGGACTCAATCGCATTACGCGGGCTGGTGCGAGTGCCGACTATGGCTATTTTCTCTATGTAGGTTTCCTGTAATTCAACCTTATAACTGGAGAACTCTTCCTCCATGTCACTGGTTAATACCGGCCGCGCAGTAGCATATTTTGCCGGTACGTGCCGGATTGGACGCACACTCAGCTGACCGTTAATATCTGTCACAGGATACAGCCCGGTTCCTTCCAGCAGTTTAACGATACCTAACTCAATCGTGTACTCCCCTTCCAGAGCGTTGGTTCGCTCTTGTTCTGCTAATTCGTAGGGAAATAAAAGTGTGGTGTTAGCCTGCAGCGCAAACTCGGTCAGCGCTTCATGGGCCGGAAGAGCAGGAATGGCAAATAAAATCTTGTCATCGGCGTGACTGCTGACAGGGAGTACTAAATAAAAGAAGCACAAAAAAATAAGAATACCGGCTCTCACCCGGGCAAAGGCCGCCGGGAAGCCTGAAACAAAGACTCCCAACCTCGCAGAATAGTTTTTATATGCGTTCCCGAATACTGGCAAAGTTAATTTTTATTTTGGTTTTTATGGCTGGCACATTACCAAAAAAACTTAGAAAACGCTTGCTAATTAATTAGTTTGCGCCGCATTTAGATAAATCACTTCGCCCACAATTTCATGCTCAATGGCAAAGTTATTTTGCAGTGCATGTAACAAGCCTTCGGTATCCCCTACTTTGAAGTAACCTGCGACACGACGACTTTTAATACCATCGTCTTTTAACACAAACTGTTTCGCTGTATAGCGGTTCATTTCCGCAATCGCATACTCAAGGTTTTCTCCCTGAAATACCAACATGCCCTGCTGCCACGACAAATTGCGCTGCACCTGGTCCAGTGACAAGCGGATCATCGGTTCGGATAAAAAGCCATCAAACACCGCAGTATCTCCGGACACCATAATGGTTCCCAGAGCACTAAAGTCATCACTTTTAAGTTTGTATATATCATCCGGCATCGACTGGTTGATTTCGGAAACCAACACCTTGCCTTCGGTTACCAACAACTCGAAACGTTTGTTTTCGAGTAACTGGACGTTAAAAGCGGTTCCTATGGCGGTTACCTTATTTTGCCCTGCCGAGACTACAAAGGGTCGGCTGGCATCAGGGGCTACCTCAAAATGCGCTTCGCCGGAAAGAATCGTAATACTGCGCACTTTTTCATTGAGACTGATTTCAACAGCACTATTAGTGTTTAGTGCTACCAAGGAGCCATCTTGCAACGCAATTGTTTTCTGCTCGCCAACTGAGGTCTGATGAATCTGGCTTTGCGCTGCGATTTGCTGCTGAGCACCACTTTGTGGTTGCCATTGTAGCCACATAAATAAAATTGCACACAGCAAGGTAAAGCTCGCAGCCGTCGCCATAACCGGTCGCTTAAAGCCTGCCAATTTAGGATGTCCTTCAGGCTTAGTTTTTTCTGCAAGTGGAAACAAACCACTTAACTCATGCATGACACTTAAGTCATCCCACAAAGCTGCCATCTCAAACAAAGAGCTTTGGTGATTATCACTTTGCTTTACCCACAGCTGCAACTGATTGCGCTCAGGCTCTTTTAATCCTCGATCTATTCGACTGATCCATTCACAGGCTTGCTCTTGAATCTGCTCTTTCGAAATAAGCGGGGTCACATTACTCATAACTTATTTACCACGTCCGAACAGGTTAGAAAGATTATTTTTATAATCTCCTTTCTTCGCCTTTTCAGACTTTTCACTTTGACGACCACTACCGGCAGCCTGACTCGTTTTTAAAAAATTAGCACATTGATGCAATCCTTTAGCAACATGCTTCTCTACGGTACTCTCGCTAATCTGCAAGTAATCAGCAATCTCTCGCTGACTCAACTCATAAACTTTTTTCAATAGAAATACCCGCTTTACTTCCGGGGACAGGTGATCGGTAGCACGGCAGAAATGTAAAAACCGCTCCTTACTTTCAACCTGTCGTTCCAACTGCATCCCGGCAAAAATTGCGTCTTGCTCATCCAGCTCTTCCATTGAAAAATTGTGTTTTTCTGAAGCTTTAGAGATATGATTTAACGCAAGGTTCCGTGCGGTCTTCAGCATATAGGTTTTTTCAAACTGAATTTCCTGCTTTAATTCCGCTTCGTAACTGCGCAACCACGTTTCCTGAACTATATCGTCCACTTCCTCTGAACTTACGATCCCACTTACCGCACGCTTTAATTGCGAACGATATTTAAGAAATACGTCAGTAATGTTTGAGGGTTTAGTCATATCTTTATTAGTTTTTGCAATCTATTGCTATGTCCACATAAATAGTAGCCATAGCAATAGATTGAAATCTCATCCAATAAAATGGGGGCAAATGCCCCCATTCACTTCAGTGTCAGGGAGGACACTATATTAGAAGTTATACAAGGCTCTCAAGTAGTAAAAACCACCATTGATACCGATGGGTGAAGTTACCGGGTATTGAGCACCAGCGACTTCAGTATCCCACTGAGTATTCTCGTCTGGGTATTCATCAAATGCATTCTTCGCACCTAATACCAATGTCAGAGAATCGTTAACGGTATAACCCAACTCAAGATCAACTGTTACTTCTGAGCCCAGATAGATATCCAGGTCACCACCTGAATCCAGGTGATCCTCATAAATACCGCCGAAGTAGTTCAGACGGCCCATAACACGCCAGTCACCATTTGTGTGATTAGCCGTTAAGCTATAACGAACACCTGGCAAGTTGTCTTCAATCATTTCGATACGTGCTGCGTTGATGTTAACACGTTCGTCAGCACCAATGCTGCCGATTTGGTCAGGGCTGATTTCTCTTACGCTACCGTTGTTTACATTTGTAGCTTTAACTGAATCAACTTCAGTTTCAGTCCAGTTATATGCCAATGAGAATACAGTATCGCCGCCTAACATCTCCATGGTGTAGTTAGCCACTAAATCCACACCCTGTGTAGTCGTGGTGAAGTCATTGGTGAAGAACTTAACTGAGCTAAAGCTGCTGGCATCGGTTACACCGTTTGCTAACAGAGCATCAATATCTTCTTGTGACAGAGCCAAAGCAGAAGTCGTTGTTAAACGGTCTTCCAGTTCGATGTTGTAATAATCCATTGTAATAAACAGACCATTGTCCAACTGGCCCACTAAACCAAAGCTAAAGCTGGTGCTTTCTTCAGGTTGTAGTGGTGTAGCACCTTTTTGCTGCGCAATTGGGTCGGTTGGCGGCAACGTTGCCTGGTCTTGCAGACCACCCGGTGCAAAGGCCGTAGTTACGTTACGTACATTACTTTGACCAATGGTTGGCGCTTTAAAGCCAGTAGCAACCGCACCACGCAATGCCCAATCGTCCGTCATCTGCCAGCGAGCAGACAATTTACCTTTGGTGGTATTACCAAAGTCAGAGAAGTCTTCGAAACGAATTGCGGCACCGACCATCAGGTCTTCAGTCAAATACATTTCAGAATCAAGATACATAGCCACGCTGTTACGGCTTTCTTTACCCTGGAATTTAGCGTTAAGGCCAGGGAAACCGTTGGAACCAATACCAAACCCTTGAGCGGCATAAGGTCCTACTTCATATGACTTAGCGTCACCTGCAATCGACTCATAAGATTCATTGCGGTATTCAAGACCACCGGCCAGGAACAGAGGCTCATACAAACCCACTTCAAAGGACTTATTCAAATCAATGTTGAAGCTTTGCTCAGACTGAATGTATCGACCTGGTTTAAATTCAGTAGGTGTATCTGGACCAAGAGATGGGTTAATGGTGTTGCGAATGGAGAAGTCTACTTCGTTCATGCCCACATAAGCACTGATGTCGTAGTTAATTTCGTCGCCAAATTCACCTTTAGTACCAACTACGATAGATGCGTCCTGGATTTTACCACCAAAGCGAGGAGTAAAGCCGCCCGGGAACATTTCGTTGAAGGCAAAACAATCGGGGTTATTAGCCACTTCGCTCTGATAACGTGGATTATCCAGAACGTTGTCACCCACTACGATATCAGTAGGACAGTTACCTGACATATCGCCAGTTACATCGGCAACTAACAGTAGCTGCTCGCCGTCTTCGTTTGTACCACCGTCATAAACACCGCCACGGGTGTGTGGATTACGGAAATAGAAGCCACCGTCAACTTCACGCTCTGCATAGTTTCCGAAGAAATACGCAGAATCAGTATTATTCAGCTCAATCCCACCATTGAAGACAAATTTAATATCACCGCTAACTTCTGGATTACCCCAGATCTGCGCTGGATCCGCTACGTGCGTATTACCACCAGCAATCAGAGCCGCTGCATCGTCACGCTGTACACTACGAGACGTATCGTCAGACTCGCGATATTCATAGCTCAGATTCAGGAAACCGTCTTTTGTGAAAGGCAAACCAATATTACCGGAGAGCATCATCATGTCTCCATCGCCTTCGTAATATGAGCCGTAACGGGCTTCCAGGCTACCGCCTTCAGAATCATCTTTTAACGCAAAGTTAATAACACCAGCGATAGCATCAGAACCGTACTGAGCTGCCGCACCGTCACGCAATACTTCTACTTGCTTCAATGCAATAGAAGGAATAACGGAAATATCTGGGCCCTGGGCACCATCAGATAAGCCACCACCTAAGAAGGTAATAACGGAAGAGCGGTGACGACGTTTGCCGTTTAAAAGTACCAGAGTGTGGTCAGATGCCATACCACGTAAGTTAGCCGGACGAACCAGTGTTGACGCATCGTTGATAGGCTGTTCGTTTACGTTAAATGAAGGTACTGCCGCCTGCATCATGGAAACCATGTCAGTGGAGCCCTGATTACGGAATTCTTCTTCAGAAATAATATCTACCGGTACGGCTGACTCACCGACAGAGCGAGGTGCTGAACGGGTACCGACTACGGCGATTTTTTCAACGCTGGCGTCCGCATTTTCGCCCGACTCTTGAGCCATAACTGCAGGTACTGCGGTAATTGACGCTGCCAATGAAGACATTGTCACAAAACGAATGCATTTGCTCAGTTTTGATAATTGACTGTTCATAGCTGTGTTCCAATTTTATTCTAAGTGTTTAAGCTCTTTTTACAGAGCCATTGTGTATGTGATTTTTGTGGATTTTTTTCCTGCACACTGAGCCAACGCCCATATGCGCCATTTATTTATAGACAGATAAATCGCGGAAAACAAACACTTTTTAGCAAATTAAAAAATATATTTTTTTTGATAGAGGATTTTGATTTTTGACCTGTCTGTACCTTATGGAACACACTAAAAAGAAGCTTAAACACGCTTGTTATCAGGGGTCAGGGATGACCCCGACTCTTTTTGGCCTGATGTTACTCATTACAGAATTTTTCTCTGAAATGAGTAAAGTGAAAACACTGGTAACATTTTTCGTATAATTTTTGCATCTGCAACAATGCGGAAACTATCGCCCGTTTTTCGAAAAAAACCGCCCTTTGCAGGTAACTTCCAGGCAAAACACCAAGCTGCCACAAATCAAGGCAATATCGCGAACGATTTTTGAGCGACATCCGACACAGCCTGACCTAACCGAAGCTAAAACCTAATTATTTTGGCTACGTCTTAAATTATCGATTTTGCAGTACTCAACCTAACTACAGGCTCTGGTTTTGAGTTTACTGTTAGATAGACTTTTTTGGCACCGCGGTCTAATTCAACCATTATCATTTGATTGAAATCATTGTCGGGGCGCCGACTGCGCCTTAAGGTGACCGGGCTGCGCCCCCCTTAAGAATCCCCCGCAGCCCCTGACGCGCAAAAGCATAAACTTCTCCATCAGAACAACGACGACCATCAATGACAGCACTTCCCTGTGCTGGGCATTGATTGAGATATCATCCCTGATATCTCTCATCGTTGTTTGAACTGATGTCGAAGTTTATTGCGCGTAAAGGGAGATTAGGTTCAGTACTCCGAACAAATATTGCCAGAACCGAACCTGTAAACGAATTAATTTTGCTTTAATGCTAAAAGAAAAATATTAGTTTCTGGACACCATGGTCACTAAATGAGCATTCATGCTCTCGCCCAGTGCGACTAATACCAATCAATAATATAGCAGTTTACTCAGTCAACATCCTGAAGTGGCCACAGCACGATGTAATCTTCATACTTTTCTTTATCCACCTGATGCTCATACACGGTTTTGCCTCGTACTGACATTCCGGCCTTGTGCATTGCCGTTTTCTTATTGCGGTTTAACAATGGATGCCACTGTGGAAGCCCCCGTCCTTCGTGTAAACGGCGATAAGTGCAACTATTGGGCATGTAGAAAATATCCTGCAAGTTATCCTTGGTTAACTGCACACAATCGGGTACCAGTTCTGTGCGTTTTTGATATTGAGTACAGGAGCAGGTTTTGGTGTTGAGGTAATCACAAACAATATTGGTGAACTCCACCGTCTCACCTTCCTGCAATACATCTGTACTTTCCGGGGTTTCAACCGCTTCATCATCAATAAATTTATGCAGGCAGCATTTGCCACAGCCATCACAAAGCGACTCCCACTCCGTCCTGGTCATTTCTGATAAAGTTTTCTCTTCCCAAAATGCCGCCACGTTATTCCCCTATTCCCTGCTTTACCAGAGCCTTGCAAACAAGAACATCCATCAAACTGGCCTGCAGATGATCACCAGAGTGCAAAGGACCAACCCCTTTGGGTGTGCCGGTAAGTACAATATCTCCGGGATAGAGCGTAAATGTTTGAGATATGTGAGCTAATAATTGCGGCCATTGCCACAACATATTGCCAGAGTTTCCTTGTTGCCGGATTTCACCGTTCACTTCAAGTTGAAACTCAAAGGCGCTATTCAAATTTAGTTGAGAAGCAGGAACAAACTGGCTCACAGGACAACTGCCGTCAAAGGCTTTGGCTCTTTCCCAGGGGTGCCCTTTCGCCTTTAATTTGCTTTGCATATCCCGTAACGTTAGATCCAAAGCCAACCCGACACCTGCCACCGCTTCTGTTGCGGCTTTGGTATCAGCATTGCGCAGCGGCTTATTGAGCAAAAATGCCAACTCTAATTCGTTGTGACATTCCCCCTCGCTTGGGATGTGAATCACTTCCTGCAAATGAACCAAACTATTATTCGCTTTGATAAATAACAGCGGCTCTTCTGGCGTTTCATTTTCCAGCTCAGCAATATGATCGGCATAGTTACGCCCGACACAAATCACTTTACCCGGCGTCAATGCACAAGGAATGTCATTAATGAATTGGTGTTGATATACCTTCATGGTTTATCGCCCCAGCTTAATGCGGTCTGCAAGATGACCCACAGATGCCCCAAAATAAGTGGAACGGTTCCAGCCCATCAGCGTGTGAAAATTTTCATAAACCAGGTAAATCCGACCTTTTTCATCATCTGGCATAATTAAAGATGCCATCAACTCTCTGTCTGGTAAGTCTCTGCCATCCATGCGCCGAACTCCGATAGCCTGCCAGTCACTCAGGGATTTCATCTTGTCTCTTTTTAACCCGGTCAGCTTATAGTCAAAACCCTCCGGTAGCTTAACCTGGCGTCCCCAGGTACTGCTGTCATCCCAGCCTTCGGTCGCCAGAAAGTTCGCGATAGACGCAAACACATCCTGGATATTGTTCCAGATGTCTTTTTTACCATCACCGTCAAAGTCTTGTGCATAATTTAAAAACGAGGTGGGCATAAACTGACTTTGTCCCATAGCCCCGGCCCAGGAGCCTTTAAAATCGGCTTTCTGTATGTGACCATCTTTAAGAATCGTCAGCGCCGCATAAAGCTGTTTTCTGAACAGAGCCTCTCGACGTCCTTCATAGGCTAAGGTTGCCAATGCCGACAGTACCGGATAACCTCCGGTCAACTTACCATAATTACTCTCAACGCCCCACAGAGCGACGATAAATCGAGGTTGGACACCGTACTTCTGGCTCACTTTAGCTAAAATATCAGCATGTTCGTGGTACAGTTCAATGGCTTTTTTTACTTTCCAGTCAGGCAGCCTTTTTGGCAAATAGGTATCCAGAGTTTGCTTAAATTCAGGCTGATTTTTATCTGAGCTCACCGCCCGTTGATAAAACTGTATATCTGCAAAACTGTCATCCAGAAACGCTTTGCTGAACCCCTTCTCCAGCGCTTCCACTTTGAAATCCGCTATATACTGCTCAAAACTTGGCTTTTCCTGTTGCTCTTTGGCCAGAGAGCCGGTTTGCCACAACAGCGAGCCAGTTATCAATAAAGCTTTAAACAACACTTTATTAATCATCCAACTCCCCTTTTTGCATCGCTTTGTGTTGCGCTAACAAACTTTCAGTTTTAGGCGGCAACTGTAAATAAAAACCAGTTTCCCGCAATGCTTCAGATACCTTTTCTTTGCTGGTGCGGATTAGTTTTTTTTCGCCAGCAAGGTTAAACAACATGACAAACTGAGGTTTGCCAAATGACGCCATTAAGGCTTCTGGCACCCGACTAAAGTCGTCGCGTTTTTCAACGTACAGATAGGTTTCGTTTTTTTTACTACTTTTATAAATGGCGCAAAGCATAGTGTTTTTCTGTTCTGTGTAATTTTAATGGTAGTTTCGCAGAGTGTCTGCCAGCAAATGGCCCCGCCAGCCGAGGCATAGATCGGGTTCTATGCCCTGCAACTTGCACTCTTCTATATCAAACCATAACCATTTTAAAAATTGATTAATTTGTTTTTTTGAAGCCAAAACTTCCAGTGGTATATCCTGTTGAGTTGCCACTTCAATACAGTCATTACGGATGCTCTGGCTGATTTTTTTGTAGGCTTTGACATCCACCAGGCGTCGAATTCGCTCGGGTTGTTGCGCTTCCTCAAGCTGCGAAGCGGCAATAATCAGAGATAGCAATTCCTCACCGTACAAACGCATTTCTTTGCCGGAAAGCACATTCAGCGCAGCCAATTTAGCGATAGATTTAGGTGCTCTTTTTGCAATTTCCAGCATGGCGATTTCTTTGATAACAAAATTAGCCGCAAGATCTTCCGACACCGCCTTATTGTATCGCCAGGCCGCCAAATCCCGCAATACAGCAAGCGAACGAGGGCTTAATTGCCAAGCGTTTTTTACTAATAAATAGCGATATTCGGGGGCAAGACTGGCTGATTTTTTGGCGGCCAGATTGTCAATTTCCTGAATAACCCAGTCAAACCTTTCAAGTTCTTCAACTTTGGATTTCAATGTGGGGTAAATCTGGTGCAAATACAGCACATCGTTAGCGGCGTATTGCAACTGAGTGTCACTCAATGGGCGCCGCAACCAATCGGTGCGCGATTCACCTTTATCCACTTCGATATCTAACATGTCTGCAATCAGCTTTGCATAACCGAGCGTATTGCCTAGTCCAGCAAGACAAGCTGCAAACTGTGTATCAAAAATGGGCGAAGGGTAAACTCCCAGTAAGCGGGAAAATACTTCCAGATCTTCTGAACAAGAATGCAACACTTTAACAATGTCAGGAGCCACTAAAATTTCCTTGAGAGGCTCCCAATCTGAAACAGTGAGTGGATCCACCAGTACAATGCGCTTGCCATTGTTGATTTGGATTAAGCCGCACTGCGGGTACCAGGTTCGGGTTCTTACAAATTCTGTGTCGAGGGAGATAAACTCTACCCCTTTAGATTGCTGACAATATTCTGCCAGGCTTCCGTTGTCGGTGATTATTTGGAATTCCATAAATATAAAATTTTGGGGTAAAAAAAACCGGCTGGCGCCGGTTGTTTTTATTAATCTCTGAGCTGCCTACGCAGTATCTTACCAACATTTGATTTAGGAAGCTCGTCTCTGAACTCAACAATTTTCGGCACTTTATAGCCGGTGAGGTGAGATTTACAGTGGGCGAGAACATCTTTATCCGTTAACGCCTCATCCTTTTTGACGATAAACAGCTTCACAATCTCTCCCGAAACTTCGTGAGGGACACCTATTGCGGCAGCCTCCAAGACTCCGGGGTGCATGGTTGCCACATCTTCAACTTCGTTGGGGAAGACATTGAAACCAGATACCAGAATCATGTCTTTTTTGCGATCAACGATGTAAAAATAGCCATCTTCATCACATTTAGCGATGTCTCCAGTAGCCAACCAACCATCTTTTATAATTTCATCAGTGGCTTCTGGACGATTCAGATAGCCCTTCATAACCTGAGGACCCCGTACATACATTTCACCAGCTTCGCCCATCGCGACTTCGTTACCTTCCTCATCCAACAAGCGGATTTCAGTTGAAGGTAATGGCATCCCAATTGAACCTTTATAACGCTCTAACTGCGGAGGGTTTACGGTAACAACCGGGCTACACTCTGTCAGGCCATAGCCTTCCAACAGAACAGTGCCGGTAACTTCGTGCCAGCGCTCAGCTACCGAGCTTTGCACAGCCATGCCACCCCCCAAACCAAATTTAAAACGAGAAAAATCCAATTCACTGAAGCCCGGGGTGTTTAGCAATCCGTTAAACAGCGTATTTACACCAGTAATGATTGAAAAATCGTATTTGCTCAGCTCATTAACAAACCCAGGCATATCGCGTGGATTTGTGATCAACAGATTGGGACAGCCAAACTTCATAAACGTCAGACAGTTCCCCTGCAGGGCAAAAATATGGTACAGCGGCAAAGCGGTTACTACTATCTCTTCTCCGGGAGTAATAACCGGCTCTAAGATGCCGGATACCTGCTCCAGGTTGGCCACCATATTGCGATGAGTCAGCATTCCGCCTTTTGAAACTCCTGTCGTACCACCTGTGTATTGCAAAAACGCGATATCATCATTGCTGATATCCGGTTTATTGAAAGGCAAATTTTTACCGCGACTCAAGGCGTCCAGGAAAGGCACGGCGCCAGGCAAATTAAAATCCGGAATCATCTTCTTAACGTGCTTCAGCACAGCATTGACAATCCAGCGCTTAGGTATTGGCAGCATATCGCCGATTTTGGTCAGCATGGTTAGCTTAACCGGCGTCCTGTCAATCACAGCGGTCAAGGTATTGGCAAAGTTTTCCACTATAACAATGGCCTTAGCACCAGAGTCATTTAGTTGGTGCTCCAGCTCCCGTTCCGTGTACATAGGGTTAACATTGACCACTGACATACCCGCTCGCAATATGCCAAAAATACAAATGGGATATTGGATCAGGTTGGGCATCATCACTGCAACGGCATCGCCTTTTTTAAGACCCTGGCCTTGCAAATAAGCGGCAAACTGTCTGGAGTAATCATCCAGTTCCCGAAAGGTAATCTTATGCCCCATATTGATATAGGCATCTTTGTCGGCATATTTAGCGACAGATTGTTCATAGATATCAACTAATGAAGTGTACTTATCGGGATCTACTTCGGGTTGTACGCTCTCGTGGTAATTCTGCAACCAAATCTTTTCCACTGTATTGGCTCCTGAGGGTGCTGAGGTCTTTATAGGTTTGTTTTTAATTGTAGCTCTGGCATTACGATAATATAAAAAATAGTCCTCGGACCAGAGATTCTTTTCAATACTAGCCAAAGCCATCGCAAAATTAAACTTTTAATCACAACTCATTAACATGAGTTTTTGAAATTTCATCATTCACAGAAAAAATGTGCTGATTTTTTCAGCGACCGATTGAGGATTATCCATGTGCAGGTGATGGCCGCCTTCACAGGTTTCCACGCTTAGTTGTTGAACCAGAGATTGCCGCTTATTGAGATTGACCTTGAGCTTCTCAAAACCCTGTGAACCTAATATCGTCAGCCAGGGACACTGCACATTAGCGATAAATGCATTGGCCTGTGCCTCAGTAAGTCGCAATGAGGATAATGTGCGCAATCCCGGATCGGTGCGCCAGCGCCAACCTTCAGGAGTTTGTGTCAGGTTGCGCTCCATGAGTATCTGTGCAGATTCAGGTTTCATATAACCCGCCATAAGCCGGGCTTTGACAGCGGACTCTAAGGAACCCGGATGTCTTGGGGTTTTATGCTGAATGGCTATGCGACTTTCTATAGACTTTCTAAGCTGTTCCGGGCTGGTGTCTGCTTCCATAGTCAAAGGGCCAAAAGACTCAATGACTGCAAGTCGATTTACTTTCTCAGGAAAGCAACTGGCATAAACTGAAGCTATGATGCCCCCCATTGAATGACCAAGCAATGAAACCTTATCCAATTGCAGACAGGTGAGTATTTCCTGTAAATCCTGCACATTGTCCATCAGGTGATAATGTGCACCAGGTGCCCGATGATCACTTTTGCCATGTCCGGCAAAATCAATGGCAATGATGTGAAACTCAGAAAGGTACTCTGCCAGAGGAATAAAACTGGCGGCATTATCCAGCCATCCATGTAACGCGATAACACTGGGTTTACTGCTATCGCCAAACTCCAGTCCACGCAGAACAATATTGGCAAGGGGAATTTCGATCTCTCTCATAAAAACTCAAAAGCGGCAATAAGTTGCCGCTTTGTATCATTTTTTGCCAACCGGCAACAAGCGTTAAGGCTCAATATTGCCGCGCCGAGTATCCCGATTATTACCTCTGTCGGTAGTTCGAGAGGTAGTATTATTGTTAGTGCTAATATTATTACTGCTATCCGAACTATTGTCAGAAGACGTGTTTGTGTGGCGCTTGCGGATCACCACATGTCTTTGGTGAAAAGGCCAATGATTCCAGCCATATATCCCACGGTAGCCATAAGGATAGCCATAACGGAAATGCGGCCACACTGATATGGTTTCGATTTCGATGCGATCAATATCTTCCCACAGGTAGTACCCTGAGGCATCTAAGGTTGGATACTGATAGACATGCTCCCCGACTAAACCTTCTTCGATGCCTTTAATTTTACCGGCAAAAGTGACACTTTTGCCCTTTTTGTACACCATCGGGTCCAGAAAGCCTTTAACGTAAACCCGGAAGCGGCCAATGCTCTCTTTGCCTACAATGGGACGACCATAGCCACGCAGTGGGTAAAACACCAAATCTAGCTGCGTCTTATCTTGTTTGTTTTCAATATTTGCTATCACACCACCCCAGCGGGCCATCTTGCCTTTTTGTATTTCCGGCTCCGCAGCCGCCTGCTGATAAGGGACCAATGGCGTGTCTTCAGGTAATTGCACACTTTCAGGTACAGAAGCACACCCCGCTAAGATTAAAACCCCAATCAGAGATAACAGGTGTCGTTTGATGGTACTGCACTTCATAATACTACCCTCTGTAATGCAAAATTGGTTTAACACCAGTGTATAAGTATAGCCGGCTAATGTGAACATCTACTGAATTAATTGGGAGAGAATTTTTGACTTGTTAAAACAAAGTGTCTAAGCGTAGGTATCAACGCCCATCATTTGTTTTATTTCTTCACGACGATAATCTAAGGCGAGACTTTGATAAGCATCAACGCCGCTACGTCTGCCAGTTGCGCCATAGGCTCCCTCTTGCTGCTCACGGTATTTATCCGCTTCCGCATAGCTTTGAGAATCGCCTTTTTTAACCACCGTTTCATATTGAAATGGTGGTTGCTGTGGTGAACTATCTTCCTGCCTTGATTTGAGCGCAGCCGTTTGCTGTCCGCTTTCTTTTACAGGCGGATTGATGATCAGCGTTCCCGGTCGGGTTAATACGGTTGATTCAAAGTTCACTTAACACTTCCACAGACATCTTATCCTCTATATCGGATCAACTTTGTAAATATTAAGCAAATTTTCCGCCAAAATTAAAAATTGTGCACTTTTACCGGCCCGGCAGCTTTTTCCAGGTCACTTTATCTCGCAAATAGGTAGGCTCTACATTGTCAGGTTGGTAACTCTCCCCCGACTGCCACAGTTGTTTTGCCTTAGGTAACATAAACTCGGCACTGGGGTACAGCACGCTCACTGGTTTATCCATCTTGGGTTTAAGTGACTCGTAAGCCTGCCAGCCTGTTCCGGCCAAAGCATAGTTGTTTAATGCTGCCAGCGGCCCTGCCAGTAGTTCTTCTGGTGGAATAACTAACTCTTCACCTTGCAATTGCAGTATGCCTTGCTCGTCTGCCACATAGTGCCCAAAATAAACTTCTGACATGCGGGCATCAATCAACGCCACCACTTCTGAACAGTTTTCCTGCTTCGCTATTTGCTGTGCCATAGCCTGAAGCGTGCTTACTTTTACAATGGGTAACGTCGCACCAAAAGCCAGTCCCTGGATCATGCCCATTGCAATGCGAACTCCGGTAAAACTGCCCGGGCCAGCTCCAACCGCCAATACGTCCAAATCATTGAGACTGAGCGCAGCCTGTTGCAATACTTCTTTAACCATAGGCAGCAGTTTTCTGCTGTGCTCTTGTGGGCAGACTTCAAAACGGGAAACAATCCCCTTATTGGTTTCCAGCGCGACAGAACAAGCCTCTGTTGCGGTATCAATTGCAAGAATATTCAATGCTGAGTCCTATAATGCTTTCAAAAAGTCCAGAGCCAATTGTAGCGAACGAGTCCGCTTCATATCTGGCAGACTCTTAATAAATGTTTTGCCATAATCTTTATTCACCAGACGGTCATCACAGATGATCAAAACCCCTTTGTCCTGAACATCTCTGATCAGACGTCCTGCTCCCTGCTTCAGGGAAATAACTGCCTGCGGTATTTGCATTGTAGCAAACGGGTTTAGCCCTTTTTTGCGACAATCTTCTACTTTTGCCTGTAGTAAAGGATCATCAGGCGAGGCAAAAGGTAACTTGTCAATCAACACACAAGTGAGTTTGTCGCCTCTGACATCAACCCCTTCCCAAAATGCCCCAGTACCCAACAACACGGCGTTGTCATTCTCAATAAATTGCTCCAACAGCTCGCGCTTACTGGTGTCTCCCTGAACCAATATGGGGTTATCTATTTCATCTTCCAACAAGCCGGCCAACTGGCGCATCATATTGTGGCTGGTAAACAGCAAGAAGCATCTGCCGCCGCTGGCGTCTATGATTTGCAAAGCCACCTGCAATAGCGCTTTTTTGCGCTCAAAATGGTTGGCTTCAGATAAGTAACGCGGTACACACAACAATGACTGCTTCTGATAATCGAAGGGACTATCCAGGATCAGCTCTTTTTCTGGCTTTAATCCCAACTGCTTTTTAAAGTGATTAAAGTTATCACCTACTGCCAGCGTAGCAGAAGTAAATATCCAGGCACTGTCGCTGTGCTCCAGAATCGCGCCAAACTTCCCGGCAATACTCAGCGGCGTAGCATGCAATATAATATGCTTGGGCGTGGTTTCGTACCACAGACTGATGTTTAGCTGCTGCTCATCTTGCATGATAGCCAGTCGACTTCGGGTTTCCACCAGGCGTTCGAACAAAGCATCAAAGGCCTTATCCCGATTGAGATGTAACTTACTCACCTGATATAAGACATCGAATGCTTCTGCGAGGCGAGCCATTTGCTCAATGACTTCTTCGCGTCGTAACTGCTCGAACCAATTGCCTTTTTGCGGTTGCAGCGGATACAGTAATCTCAGTTCAGCCATGCAGCCACGTAGCTGCTCCGCCGCCTGTGACAACTGGCTGGCATCTTTTAACACTGTTCGTTGTAAAGCTTCGATGTCTTTACAAATGTCATGCACTTGTCTGCCAGACAGTGCCTCGCCAAAGTACTCTGTGGCAATATCCGGTATCTGATGGGCTTCATCGAAAATAATAGCCTCAGCTTCAGGTATCAGCTCACCAAATCCGGTATCTTTAAGCGCCAGGTCGGCAAAAAACAAATGGTGATTAACCACTACGATTTCCGAGTCCATCGCTTTTTTGCGCGCCTTAACTAAATAACAATCTTCATAATCCGGGCAATCACGCCCCAGACAGTTGTCCACCGTCGATGTGACATAGGGTAGTATGCCTGAATCCTCTTTAATGGCGGATATTTCGCCAATGTCACCAGACTCAGTGGTCACCGCCCAGTTTTTCACCCGAGTTAAATCGGCAAGCACATCAGCACTCATCAGGTTAGTACCGCGACTGTGTTGTGCCAGTCTGGCCAAACACAAATAGTTTGCCCGCCCTTTTAGTAGTGCCGTACTTTTATTGCTTTTGAGTGCTTTTTTAATTAGTGGTAAATCCCGAAGGAACAGTTGCTCCTGAAGGTTTTTAGTCCCAGTTGAGACAATGGTTTTGCGTTTACTGAGCAACGCAGGCACCAGATAGGCAAAAGTTTTCCCTGTGCCGGTTCCCGCCTCCACCACCAGTTGAGATAGCCCTTTTATTGACTGAGCCACCGCTTCCGCCATGCTTATTTGCGCTTCTCGCGGATTAAAGTTTTCAATACTGCTGGCCAGTGCACCGTCTGGCGCAAAGGCGCTTTTCACATCAGTCATAAAATCATCTTATTATTCATTGATTCGGCGGAAAATCGGGTATTTTACAGCGGCAGAGACGCAATACCAATGATAAGTACCCAGGCGGCAAAAAACACTTTAAGGTGTGTTACCGAAAAATACAGTGCCAGGTGCCTTGCGATGGTGCCTCCTATTGCCGCACCAAGACCGGCAAAGATAACGACAGACCAGTAAACTGACTGAGTATCAAAAACGTGATAAAGCACGCCAAACCAAACGGAAAAGGCACTTAAAATAACGGCACAGGCAATGGCAAACGACACATTAAAGCGCCGGAATATCAAAAATATAGCGATTAACTCCCCGACACCAACCGACAACCAGGCGGTTATACCACCGCCAATTAAAGCGATTAACGGCAAACACAAGTAATCTACCTTTTGCAATTGCTTGTTGAATGACTGCTTTTTCAGCATAGGTATAGATGCAAAAATGGCTACCGCCAGTAGTACCGAAAAAGCCCCAAAAGTAGCATGCAGGCTATTCGGGGATTCAATACCGGCAATTTGCACAAAAACGATTCCGCCGATGGAAAACGGAATCGTCCACCACAAAACCTGATAAATGGACTGCCACTCAGGATCCGTGTGTTTATCCCGTCGATACCACCTGAACCAGGATATCGCACCGGCTGTCATGCCAAAGCATTGGATAGCAAAACTGGTTGCAACTATGGTGGTGTTGTCCAATCCCAACTGGCTAAAAAAGGGCACAAAGATTACGCCACCACCGGCTCCGGTCGCATTGGCAAAGACAGCACCTATAATGCCAAGCAAGGCAAAGCCACCATATTCCAAAAACAAGGCTACTGGATCAGATGTTATAAAATAAAAAGCGACAAACCAGAGGGCTACCAGCAAAAGTCGCAATAATTTTGGATTAATTCTGTTCATGCGTTAATTAAAAATAAGTGCCACTTCGCCACGAATTGCTCAGACCGGCGCTCATTATCTGCAGATTTGCTAAATATGCAAAGAAAGTTCACAGTCCTGGTTGTAAATCGAACCGGTTGTACCTACATTTTTATTTCCAATGACAAAACAAGGAATTTCCGCTCGTGAGCGACACAACATTTGACTTCGTAATTTTTGGTGCTAGTAGTTTTGTAGGCAAAATTTTGTGTAATTATCTAGCGGAAAACTACCAAAGCTCTGAGCCTCGCTGGGCCATTGCCGGTCGTTCAGAGCAAAAATTAGCACAGTTGAAAAATGAGCTGGGAGAAAAGGCAGCATCGATTCCGGTAATCCTGGCTGACGCAGCAAATGAAGAGCAACTTAAGGCCATGGTCAAGCAAACCAAAGTAGTGGTTTCGACGGTGGGTCCCTATGCCCTGTATGGCGAACCACTGGTCAAAGTTTGCTGTGAAACTGGTACGGATTACTGTGATCTCACCGGAGAAACCCAATGGATTGCCCACATGATAGAAAAGTATCATGATCAGGCACAGGCCAGTGGCGCAAGAATTGTTAACTGCTGCGGCTTTGACTCCCTGCCCTCGGATTTGGGCGTTCTATTTTTGCAGGATGCTGCTAAGCAGCAGTTTGGTCACTACTGTTATCGCGTCAAAATGCGGGTAAAAGCCATGAAAGGCGGGTTTTCAGGTGGTACCGTAGCTAGCTTGCTCAATGTCGCCAAAGAGGCCGCTGGCGATCCTGCGCTGCGTAGAACCTTAACTAACCCATACGCACTATGCCCAAATGATCATCCGTTTTTTGCCCGACAAGCCAGTAACAACAAAGCAAAATACGACAGTGATTTTAATCAGTGGACGGCCCCTTTTATTATGGCCACCATCAATACCCGTATAGTGCACCGTAGCAACGCGCTGTTGAGTGCCAGGTATGGCAAAAACTTCCTCTACGACGAAGCCATGTTATGCCCATCAGCATTTAAGGCAAAAGCAATGACCCTCGGGCTGGGCGCCTTTATGGTTTCAGCCGCTGTCTCACCACTGCGCAGTGCCATGGAAAAGCTAATTCTTCCTAAACCCGGCGAAGGTCCCTCCCCCGAAGACCAGGAAAAAGGCTTCTACAATATGCACTTTTTCGGTGAAACAGCCACTGGCGACTCAATCAAAGGCAAGGTGACTGGCGACAAAGATCCCGGCTATGGCTCGACAGCAAAAATGTTGGCTGAAACGGCCATCTTGTTTGCCAATCTTGATGCTAATTCTGAAGAAAAGCCCGCGGGAGGGTTTTGGACGCCATCGACTCTGTTTGGTTTGCCGCTGATTGAACGCCTGAAAGAGAAAGCCGGCCTGACTTTTGAACTGCTGTAAGAGCCTTAAATTTAGAGCGTATCGCTCTTTGCAGTACTATTTTGCAGCAAAGGTCAGCCCGCTCTAAAGACAATGTATTCCAATTGCAGGTATTCGGGGACGAATTGGTGATTACCTTTACGCTAGGCTAATCTATCATTACCTGCTTTTGTACAGCGAAAACTTAAAGTGTGAAAATCCTTGTTATAGATGATGAGCAACTGGCCATTGATAATCTGGTTTCATTGATCAGAAGCCACGACCCAGCCAGCGAAATAATAACCTCAGACAATGCCAGCAATGCGGTTGATCTGTTTTTCGCAGAAAAACCTGATGTTACCTACCTTGATATCAATATGCCCAGAATTTCGGGTATCGATTTAGCCAAAATCTTTACCGGAAAATCAATCATCGTTTTTGTCACAGCTTACAGCGAATTTGCAATCGAAGCGTTTGAACTCAGTGCCATAGACTATTTACTGAAACCCATAGACGAAAAACGCTTTGCCGAATCTTATGAACGGGTCCGACAAAGACTGATAACGCCTGTCACTGAGCAAACAGAAATACAGGAAGTCTTTAGCCTGGTTTCGAAACAGCTCAGCAATCCAGTCAGCGACGTCATCCCGGTTAAAGAAGTGGGTAAAATCCGCATCATTGAAATCAGGGACATCGACTATTTGCTGGGCAGTGGTAATTACGTAGAAATTTATCTGAAAAATGGGCAAATGGTGTTACATCGTGAAACCATGCTCAACATGGAAAACCGACTCAGTCAGCAGGACTTTATTCGAATACACCGCTCCTCTATTGTTAGGGTTAGCGCTATTTCAGAACTAATCGCCAGCAGCCGGGGAGATTACACTGCAAGGCTAAAATGCGGCGCCAAGCTACCCGTTTCGAGACAATTAAAAAACCAGGTTTTAAATTTCTTCAGTTAATGACCACGCCTTCCATGACAAATACCAAAACAACGCGCTTTTCTCAGCGTCTTTTTACGCCATTACTGTGGCAACTATGTGCCATTTATTGGCTAATCACATTAAGTGGTTATTCACTAAGACGAGTTCGCTACCTCAACGATTGGACTTTCTCCACTTTTTGGCACTATTTTGCAGAGGGGTTGCAATGGTGGGCTGGCAACTTTCTGGTAATGCCAGCTCTCATAGCCGCGGCCTGTTATATTTCGCAGCAGAAATTAGGCAAATTTGCCAAGCTATTGAGCTTTATTCCTTTAATCGCTCTGGTGTTTTGTATTCAGGCCTCACTCGGCGTTCACGCTCTATACCTGATAAACAATTATTTACCCGGACTGGAGCCGCTTAGTCTGGACACTGTTCTGGCCGCCTTCAGACACTACACCACTCACAACTGGTGGAACCTGGATTTTCAGATGTATTTATTGTACCTGTTACTTGGCATTGGCTGGCAATGGTATGAAACCGGAGTTTATTCACAGTTACAACAAGAAAAACTCAATCGTAAACTGGTTCAGTCAGAACTGGCTGCGTTTCGGGCACAATTGAACCCTCACTTTTTATTTAATGTACTGAACAGCATTTCTGCTCTGGTCAGAACAGAACGCAAACCCGATGCGCTGGATGCACTGAATGAGCTTTCTTTGTTATTAAGAGGAATTATTGATAACAGGATGAGTAACTTCAGTACCCTGGAAGCAGAGTTGTCTTTGCTGGATCACTTTATTTACATGCAAAAGTTGCGTTTTGGTGACAAATTATCTTTTCAAAAAGAGGTCTCTCGTGAGGCCTTATATCGACGAGTGCCAGGCATGTTGTTACTGCCTCTGATAGAAAATGCCGTAGTACACGGTTCAAAAACTCGCTGCAATATACTGCTGAAAGCCAATGTGATAGCACAGGGTCTGCACATTCGTATCAGCAACCCACTAGACGAGCACGGAAACAACAAAGGCTTTGGATTAGGAATTGGTAATAATAAAGCCAGACTTTCCTTAATATACGGTGAAGAATGCCAATTCAATCAATTTATCGAAGCTGATAACTTTGTGGTTGAAATGGTTTTGCCCGCCATTAATGAAATCCAGTAGATGCTATCTGGCTGGTTATAGTGTATTGATTGTTATGGGGAGTTATGTCCGAAAGCGCTGCTTGAATCTGGAATAAGATTCAGAATGAAATATGAACTAAGGAGGTTAATCAAGTGTCATGGTTGGACACAAGTCCAAACTGCAAGCTGAGGTGCCGGACTGAAGTCCGGCCTACAGGACTTTAATTTGGTGCGGACGGAGGGACTTGAACCCTCACGAGCTATGCTCACCACCCCCTCAAGATGGCGTGTCTACCAATTCCACCACATCCGCGTTTTATTAGGTATTAGGTACGTCGCTGTCTGATTCTTGCTGGTCTGCAGCTGGTACATCGCCTGCAGCAGGTTGCTCTTCTGTTTGTTCTACAGCCGGTACATCAAGGTTTTCCCAGGTATCTTCAGTAACACCTTGGTTGTTTGACATGTTACCCAGCGCAAGGCTGACGCAAAAGAATATTGTGGCCAGAACAGCAGTAGTTCTGGTCAGGAAGTTTCCAGAGCCGGTAGAACCAAATACGGTGTTTGAACCGCCACCACCAAAGGATGCTCCCATATCGGCGCCCTTACCTTGTTGGATAAGGATCAGGCCGATCAACATAATCGCTACAATCAAATCTATGACTAAAAGTACTTCGTATAACATTTACTGTCTCTAATTAGTTCAGGCTGAACGACAAATTTTAATGAAATCTTCAGCTTTAAGGCTCGCCCCACCAATAAGGCCACCGTCTACGTCCGGCTGTGAAAACAACTCTGATGCATTATCAGCTTTTACACTACCACCGTATAAAATTCTCATTTCCGCTGCTACTTCGGCAGAATGAGTCGCAATAAATTCTCTCACACACTTGTGCATGTCTTGTGCTTGCTCAGGGCTGGCAGTTTTACCAGTTCCAATTGCCCAGACAGGCTCATAAGCCAGTACGCATTTGGAAAACGTCTCGATTCCGAGTGCGTCAATGGCAGCTTTAACCTGGGAAATACAATGCTCGGTAAACTTACCTTTATCTCGTATTTCTTCCTCTTCGCCAAAGCAAACAATCGGGGTTAAACCGGCTTTTATAGCACAAGCCGCTTTTTGAGCTACCTGACTGTCAGATTCTGCGTGATAGGTGCGTCTTTCAGAATGCCCTACAATCACCCATTTTGCGCCGCACTCTGCGAGCATTGCAGCGCTAACTTCGCCGGTATAAGCACCGGACTCATGTTCACTGACATCTTGAGCGCCTACGTCAAAGCCTCGACTTTGAAATTTAGCCAAATAAGGTGCTGGAACACAAACAACAACATCAGCAGATGATAAT
This sequence comes from Planctobacterium sp. AWH2_060, assembly GCF_056158425.1. NCBI lineage: Bacteria > Pseudomonadati > Pseudomonadota > Gammaproteobacteria > Alteromonadales > Alteromonadaceae > Planctobacterium > Planctobacterium sp. AWH2_060. The sequence goes on from NZ_JBSWTG010000001.1 coordinate 1,469,497, forward strand.
TCAGCCTCACTTAACGCTGAACTCATTCCCTCTACCAAACTGTCTGAACCATTCAGTTTCCAGTTTCCTGCCACTAATGGTTTTCTTTGTATTGCCATAGTTATATTAGCTATTTCTGCATTTTCAAGCGGTGCGAGATATTAACGAAGACGCACACAAGTTACAAGATTTCAAATCAAAATAATTGCTTACAATGCGTCTTTTACGGCACCAGCAATGTATTCCGCCCAATTATTCGCCAATGGCGCATCATGAGCTTCCACCATAACCCGGATCAATGGCTCTGTTCCGCTCTTGCGCAACAATACTCGTCCGGTATCTCCCAGTTCCGCTTCAGCTTCTTTTACGGCGTCTTTCACCGACTGAATTTGCAGAGGATCATTGCCTTCATTAAAACGCACATTAATGAGCTTCTGAGGATACTTTTCCATGCCTCTGGACAAGTCATAAAGTGACATATTGGATTTCAGCATCGAAGCAATAACCTGCAATCCTGAAACAATGCCATCTCCTGCCGAAGCTACATTTAGATTCAAGACATGACCGGAGCTTTCGCCGCCTATACACCAGCCTTTTTCTTGCAGAAGTTCTAATACATATCTGTCACCGACTTTACTTCTTGCGAAAGGAATTCCCAGCTTGGTTAAAGCAATCTCTAATCCCAAATTACTCATGGCTGTACCAACAACACCACCACCATTCAGTTTACCAGACTTGAGGTTGTCTCTGGCGATGATATAAACAATTTGATCGCCGTCGAGGATATTGCCTTTGTGATCGATCATCATAATGCGATCGCCATCGCCATCCAGCGCAAAGCCGAGATCCGCTTTTTCTTCCAGTACTTTTTGTTGAATTAAGTCAAGGGACGTTGCTCCAACTTTGTCGTTGATATTTAAACCGTTGGGGTTGGTACCAATTTCGATAACCTCAGCGCCTAACTCTATTAATACGTCGGGAGCGATGTGATACGTAGCACCGTGGGCGCAATCTACGACAATCTTTAAACCCTGCAAGGACAGCTCTGATGGGAAACAGCCTTTACAAAACTCGATATAACGTCCAGCAGCATCGTTGATACGGGTTGCCTTGCCTAATTTATCTGAACTAACACAGGTCATAGGCTTTTCCATTTCAGCTTCAATCGCCAGCTCAATATCATCATCCAGTTTATAACCAGAAGAGCCGAAGAACTTGATGCCGTTGTCATAATACGGGTTATGGGATGCACTTATCACTATGCCAGCTTCCGCACGGAAGGTCTTTGTTAAATAAGCAATGGCTGGAGTCGGCATAGGCCCCAGCAATCCAATATTGATACCAGCGGCGGACAGCCCAGCTTCTAACGCAGACTCCAGCATATAACCTGAAATCCGTGTATCTTTGCCTATCAGTACTTTATTGGTACCATAACCCGCCAATACTTTACCGGCTGCCCATCCCAACTTGGTGACAAACTCCGGGTTGATCATGTTCTCGCCAACGCGGCCACGAATTCCATCTGTTCCAAAGTACTTTCTCATACTGACTCTCAAATCAACTCTATTGTTTTTTGTAATACTTTCAGCGCGTCTGACGTTTCTTTTACGTCATGTACACGCACGATTTTTGCGCCCTGTTGCAGTGCGATTAAAGCTCCGGCAATACTGCCAGCCAGCCGTTCCTCAACCTGGCGATTTAATAAATTACCGATCATGGATTTTCTTGAAACACCGACAAGTAATGGTAACTCAAGTGCTTCAAAGTATGACAAGTTTGCTAATAAGTGATAGTTGTGGTCCAGGGTTTTACCAAATCCAAAACCTGGATCCAAAATTAATCGCTGCTTCGCTATCCCCTGTTTTTCACATGCTGTAATGCGTTGTTCAAAGAATTGTTTAACTTCTTTTAATACATCCTGATAACTGGGCGAATCTTGCATAGTGCGAGGCTGCCCCTGCATGTGCATCAAACAAATATCGGCGTCGGTTTGTGCTGCCGCCTCCAGTGCCCCAGGATACTGCAACGCTCTGACATCATTGATCAAGTCAGCTCCGGCATTTACCGCTTCCGTGATTACCTCTGGTTTACTGGTATCTATGGATATCGACACCTCAAATTGGGCTGCAATGGCCTCTATTACGGGGATAGTTCTGTCCAACTCTTCCTGCACAGATACCGCTTGTGCCCCTGGCCTTGTGGATTCACCGCCTATATCGATGATTTCAGCGCCATGCAAAATCATTTGCTCCGCTTGTTTTATCGCAGCATCCGAATTTCGGTATTTACCACCATCAGAAAACGAATCGGGCGTTACATTCAATATGCCCATAATTTGAGGGTGCTTATCAATTGTGTGTAGTAGTGCCATCGAAGGAAGGATGATTAATATCGCTTATAAAAAACGCCTCAAATGAGGCGTTATTAACTCCATACTGCTGTTAGTTTAGCGGATTTAGCTTGGCAGGTCACCTGGCTTACCGACTGAACCATTAGAAGATTTTTTGTCTTCTGCTTCTGGTTTGGCATCAGATTCTGCCTCTGCACCAGCGCCTCCCCTGGGCTTATCAGACTTGTCATTGTCTTTATCCCAGTCAGCAGGCGGACGAACTTCACGGCGGGCCATCAAATCATCAATTTGCTTGGCATCGATTGTTTCGTATTTCATCAATGCATCTTTCATGGAATGCAGAATATCCATATTTTCTTCCAGGATATTTTTAGCACGCTCATAATTTCTGTCGATTACGCCTTTAATTTCAGCGTCAATCGCTCTGGCAGTATCATCAGACATGTGCTTCGCTTGCGCAACGCTTCTGCCAAGGAAAACTTCGCCTTCTTCTTCCGCATATAGCATCGGCCCCATCTTATCAGACAGACCCCACTGGGTGACCATCTTGCGGGCGATATCTGTTGCGCGCTCAATGTCGTTTGATGCCCCGGTAGTTACTTTGTCAGCACCGTAAATCAGCTCTTCCGCCAGACGCCCACCAAATAAGCTGGACACCATACTCTCCAGGTGTTGCTTGGTGTGGCTGACGCGGTCTTGCTCTGGCAAGTACATAGTCACACCTAGTGCACGTCCACGTGGAATGATAGATACTTTATATACCGGATCATGTTCTGGTACTAGTCGTCCCACAATGGCATGACCCGCTTCGTGATAGGCGGTCATGGCTTTTTCTTCCTCAGACATCACCATGGAGCGTCGCTCTGTACCCATCATGATTTTATCTTTCGCTTTTTCAAACTCTTCCATGTTCACCAGGCGCTTATTAGCTCTGGCGGCAAACAGCGCGGCTTCGTTGACCAGGTTGGCCAGATCAGCACCTGAGAATCCTGGTGTACCACGTGCAATTACAGAGGCTTCAACATTGTCGGCAATAGGAACCTTGCGCATATGCACTTTAAGAATTTGTTCACGGCCTCGAATATCGGGTAATCCAACAACCACCTGGCGGTCAAAACGACCAGGACGCAATAATGCAGGATCCAATACGTCAGGACGGTTTGTGGCTGCGATTACGATGATACCTTCGTGACCTTCAAAGCCATCCATTTCAACCAACATTTGGTTTAAGGTTTGCTCACGCTCGTCGTGACCACCGCCTAAACCGGCACCACGTTGACGGCCTACGGCGTCTATTTCGTCAATAAATATAATACAAGGGGCAGACTTTTTAGCTTGCTCAAACATGTCGCGAACCCGAGATGCACCAACACCAACGAACATTTCAACAAAGTCAGAACCCGAAATGGTGAAAAAAGGCACTTTTGCTTCACCGGCAATGGCTTTCGCCAGCAATGTCTTACCTGTTCCGGGCGGTCCAACCATCAGAACGCCTTTAGGAATTTTGCCGCCCAGCTTCTGGAACTTGGAAGGATCGCGCAAGAAGTCAACCAGCTCGACAACTTCCTCTTTGGCTTCATCACAGCCAGCCACGTCCTGGAATGTGGTTTTAATTTGATCTTCGCCCAGCAGTCGTGCTTTGCTCTTGCCAAAGGACATCGCCCCTCGGCCTCCACCACCCTGCATCTGTCGCATGAAGAAAATCCAGACGCCTATTAGCAGCAACATCGGGAACCAGGAAATAAAAATATTTGCCAGCATGGATGGTTCGGCAGGTGGTATACCCACGACTCGAACATTATTTTTCAGCAGGTCAGCCATCAAACCATCATCATAATATGGAATGTTGGTGTTAAAGCTTTCACCAGTGCGCTTAAGTCCGCGAACTTCACCGGTTTCTTTATCGATGCTGATCTCGCGGATCATGCCCTGATTAACTTCTTTGATAAACTGGTCGTAACTGGTTTGCCGTTTGCCAGAATCTCCAGGAGTAAAGCTCTGAAAAACAGACATCAATACCACAGCAATAACCAACCAAAGAATCAGGTTTTTAGCCATATCACTCAATGTAATAACCTCAATAAATACTTAAATTGCGAAACAACATCACTATCGACAAAGAATACTATAGTTTCCAGCCGGTAGCTACAAGGCGGACTTCTCTGGAGCGCGCTCATAAGAAATCATGTTTGCGGGTTTTGACGATTTAAAAGCCTTTATTGGCTCCGTAAAATCTCACTCAAAACCAGCCCTTGAAAATACCAATATCACCCAGGCGTTATCTTCATTAAAAGTTGCCGAACCGTGAATTACGCCAACTCTACAAGATACATCACCCTTGCCTGACACGTAGTTATCAGTCCTGGGCGCCGTATCAGACCCATTTACACATACGCTCTTGCCACCGATTCTGTTCAAATTAAAACCTTTTTTAAGCGCAGACCTTACTTTAAAGTCTTATACACAAAGCGTTATACAATGCAGTGATTATTGCTGGCAGAGTGCACTTTTTGGTCATTTAAACGAATCAAAAATAAGGATACGAAGGAAATGGCGCTAGAATACAGCTTTTCAACCTATGGGTTGAGATTTATTTGTAAATAGAGTTGTCATAAAAGACTCATTATTCTGTTTCTGGTTCACGAAACGTTCAACAATTATTTTGAGTCAATGAGCTCACTTTCAACCGCTTCATTTGGTGAAAAATGTAATTCAAGTAATTTTGACTTAGAAATGGGCTTGCTATAATAATAACCTTGTTGTTTGTCACTACCTAGTTCCCGGCACAGATCAGCCTGCCAACTTTGCTCTACTCCTTCAACCACAACCACCGCACCTATTGATTTACACATACTCACCAGACTGTTAAGCAAGTTTATACGTTTAGTATCATTTTTATCTACCGGCATTACAGATCTATCAACCTTGACCTGGTTAATCGGAAAATTAATAAGATGACTTATTGAAGAGTAACCCGTGCCAAAATCGTCTAAAGCAATAGTAAAACCAGTTTCTGCCAGTTGTGAAATCATTCGCTTCGTTGCAAAGTCATTGCTTAGCAACGCAGTCTCAGTAATTTCTAAAACTACCGAGGACGGTAGAACGCCTTCCCTGAGACAAATACTCTTTAATCTTACACACATTTCCCATTGATTTAGTTGCACGGGCGAAAAATTAACCGAAACGCGAACCTTAGGAAAACCACGTTTAGTTATCTCCGCCTGGGTCATAACTGCTTGTTTAAAAACAAATTCGCCCAATTTGTCGATAGTTTGGTTTTGTTCAGAAATGGGGATAAACTCATCAGGGCCATAAAAACCAAATGGACTGTTCTCGGGCCACCTAACCAGAGCCTCCATAGACATCAGCTCACCTTTAGAACTAACAATTGGTTGATACAACACATTAAATGCATTTTGATTTAAGTGATATTCAAGGCCTTCTTTAATTAGTCTCTGTTTTTCAATTTCTGCTGAAAGACTTTCATCAAATTCAGTTACTGTATACCCAGATCCCTCTTTAGCTCTATGTAACGCCAAATTAGCCTGTTTGATCACTTCTTTTTTCGTGATATTTTCGGCAATGTATGTACTGCCAATACTGAATGTGCAATTGATTTCTACATCATCGAAAACAAATGGTGTATCCAGTGCTTTGAGTAATCTATTAAAAACAGCTCTTTTCTTAGATTCAATTTCATTTGACTGTATTAACAATGCAAACTCGTTTGAACCAACTCTTGCCACATGATTTTTTTGATCTACAACTTGTTTAATTCGCTCAGCCACTTGTTTTAGAAATTCATCGCCAAGTTCGTGACCATAGCATTCATTAAAAAATTTAAAATTGTCAATATCCAAAAAAATAAGTGCGCCGTTTTTATTTGCTAAATCAGAGTTTAAAAGGTTTTCCAACGATGATTCAAATGCGGTTCGATTGAGCAACCCTGTCAGGTTATCAATACTGGCGGCTAATTTGCTACGTTCTTGATTTTTCCGTACACAGTACTCTAATTCGAATCGTTTTCTGGCCAGATGAATTGTTCGATTAAGCTTTTGTTGATTAATTTCGGTCTTTGACAGGAAGTCCTGAGCCCCGAATTCCAGGGCGCTTTCCAGCAACACACTATCTTCACTGTTGCTCATCAATATAACACCGCACGGGTAAGCCAAGTTTAGGGTTTTAATATCGGCTAAAACCTTAAGCCCGTCCTTATCAGGTAGTAAGTAGTCAAGCAACACAATATCAAATTTGATATTGGTCAAGGCTGCCAGACCCAATTGTGCCGTTGCGGCCTCTTCAATCACCGTTCCCGGCTGACCGTTCAATTCACGTTTAATTTCCTCTCGGTCTACTTTGTCATCATCAATTAGCAGAACACGCATAACCATCTCCAATGTGCGACAATGGCAAACTTACAACTTGCCCAAATCCATTGATTAAACTCATTAGCTTTTCAAAATTTTTACCAACATTGTCCTTGCAAATATAACCCGAAACATAGTTTTCATACGCCTTTTGGATGTCTTGATTGCACGATGAGGTAGTAAGAATAAATACGACCGTACTTTTTAGATCACTATCCTTCCGAAGTGTTTTAAGGAACTCAAAACCATTCATCATCGGCATCTCAAGGTCAAGGATCACGATGAGCGAACACTGATTACTTCTACTTCGTAAATAATTTAAGGCTTCAAGCCCGTTCCGTTTACGAATGAGCTCTTCATGACGATTACTCTTTTTAAAAGCACGTTGCACGGATATTGCGTCAACATCATCGTCATCAACCAGCAATATTTCCAATGGTTGTCGTTCATTAACACTCATATTTTACCCCCTTCCTGATATATATTGGCCAATGAAGTTGTATTCTGGTTCCTCCCAGCGGACTAGTATCAATTTTCATTTTACCACCCAATACACTTAGCGTCTTAGACACAATCGCCAACCCCATACCCGATCCTTCCACTTCATCTCGTGGACGCAACGTTTGAAAAATCTTTATTACTTTTTCCCGATACTCAGGTGCAATACCAGGACCATCATCATCGACACAAATAATATACTCACGATTATTCCGCTCCGCAGATATAGATATTTGACCAGCTGAACAATTATGGTGCTTTACCGCATTTTGTATAAGATTGCGCATGACTAACTCAAACGGGACAGAAGATAAATGTAACGTTATGTCTTCAGCTGTTATGTCGAATTCAGGTCCGATTCCAAGGAAGGCAGATATACTCGCCGTTATATCAGGAAGAGAGATTTCCTCAACTTTAAAATTCATACGACCAAGGCGGGAATATTCCAATAGATCATCTAACAAACATCTCATACGACCAATTCGGCCATGCAAGAGGTTAAAGTACTCTTCAGCACTGGCATCTAACTTTGACTCAAGGTCATCTTGAATCCAACCGCATATCTTTTCTACAGAGTTCAAGGGCGCCTTCAAATCATGAGAGGCAATATAGGCGAAATTTTCCAGATCTTCATTTGACTGGCGCAACTCCTGTTTCTGTTGCTCTTGTAACGTTACATCTCTGGCAATTCCAAGAATATACGAACGCCCATCGTTGACAATACAACGCTTTTTAATAGTCCAAAGAATGCGATTAGTCCCGTCAGGCATAAGTACCTCCTCAAAGACTTCGCTTTTTCCTTGCTCAAAAGCGATTTTGTCCTGCTCGAGAAACGCTTCTGCGTCTTCTGGCAAATAATCTTCCACAGTCGTGGTTCCGAGAATGTCCTGTGGGTTTTTTCCCGGATAAAGCTGCATAAATGCTGGATTCACGAACACAATGCGAAACTGCTCATCTTTTGCAAAAATCAGATCTTCATGAGCGGCGGTCAGCAGATGCGGAAACTCTAAACTCGACAAATAATCAGGTCTGGCCGTTTGTTGCTGTAGGTACAGTTCAATACTTTTGGCTATCGCGGTAAAGCCGCTCCATTCCGCGCTTTGATCGGGCATATCGCCCCTACCAAAACCATAGAGCATGCCCACCGGATTATCGCTGCCAGACGTCAATAAAACACCTACAAAGTACCCAACGTGATCTGCAGATTTTAACAACCCACTGCCCTTAAAAGATTCTTGCAAAGCGCGTTCATTGAAAAAGCACAGTGTTTTGGCTTCAATTACCTGACGATATATCGGATCTTCATCAGCCAGACCATCCTCAAAATATTGAAAATCAACGTCTGTCAACGCGACTGCACAGGTGCTGAGATTAAAAGTGGTTCTCAGGTAGTCGGTTAAATTTTCGATGTAGGGATTAAGGCTATCAGGTACCAGCCCGACAGAGCTGGAAAACCGCAATATATCCTCTGAATGAACGCCACAATCTGTCATCTTCAACACTTCAAAAACTTAGTAAGTGCTTTTAGCATAGTCATTAGTGCGGCGATGCAAAATAGTACTTTAGTATATTTTTATCCTTAATATGGTTCCGATTTTGCTCGCTTTGTTGTAAGAGATCGACAATTTTTTTATTGCTAAACCCGGAATGTGGTAATCTATAAGCAATACTAACCAAATTTAAATCTCGCAAATTTTTTGGCGAGAATAGCTAAGAAAGAGAGCTTTATGCAATTAACTAACAAACAAAAACAACACCTGAAAGGATTGGCCCACAGCCTGAAACCAGTGGTGCTTTTAGGGGGCAATGGCCTGACTGAAGGTGTTATGGCTGAAATTGATGCAGCCCTGGCGCATCACGAGTTGATCAAAGTCAGAGTGCCTTCTGAAGACAGAGAAGAAAAGAACTTAATTATGGATGCCATTGTGCGTGAATCAGGCGCGATAAAAGTGCAAACCATTGGCCACATGCTGGTGCTTTACAAGCAATCGGAAGAGAAGAAAATTGAGTTACCTAAAAAGTAACAGTGCTTCTAACCGTTAGAACTAAAAAAGCCGTTCAATCGAACGGCTTTTTAATGTCTTCAGCAAATAATAGCTTAGATATATTGCACTTCGATTATCTCGAACTCTTTCGCGCCTGAAGGCGTCTGAATGGTAGCAACATCGTCCAGACTCTTACCAATTAAACCGCGGGCAATGGGTGAATTAACCGAAATCAGATTACTTTTAATATCGGCTTCATCATCACCAACAATACGATAAGTGGTTTCTTCGTCCGTATCCAGATTTAACAGGGTTACCGTAGCACCGAAAATCACTTTGCCATTGTTGGTCATTTTCGTGACATCAATGATCTGGGCATTGCTCAGTTTGCCTTCGATGTCCTGTATACGACCTTCGCAAAAGCTCTGTTGTTCACGAGCTGCGTGGTACTCTGCATTTTCTTTCAAATCGCCATGCTCTCGCGCATCAGCGATTGCATTGACAATTTGCGGACGCTTTACGGTTTTCAGTTCGTGCAGCTCCGCTTTTAGCATTTCAGCCCCTTTGGCTGTCATCGGAATTTGATTCATTTTGTTATTCTCTTATGTAACTCCTGCACAGAATTAACAACGTTGCGATCATCCGAAGCATGAGCGTTTATGGTGGCAAAAGCCCCGTTCATGGTAGTGGTATAAGCGACTTTGTTCAGTAGTGCTTCTTTACGGATGTATACGGAGTCAGATATGGCCTGACGTCCTTCAGTTGTGTTAATTACATAGCAGTATTCGCCGTTTTTGATAGCGTCAACAATGTTTGGTCTGCCTTCAGACAACTTGTTAACCACATCACAATCGACATTCGCGTTGTTCAATAACCGGGCGGTTCCACTGGTGGCTTCCAGTGCAAAACCTTTTTGTAGCATAGCTTTACCCAGTTCTACAGCGCGATTTTTATCATTATCTCGCAAAGACAGCAAGACTTTACCTTTTTTCGGTAACGGCGTACCCGCGCCCAGGTTGGCCTTTGCGTAGGCCTGAACAAAGCTCTCGCCAACCCCCATAACCTCACCGGTTGAGCGCATTTCAGGACCAATCAGCGGATCTACTCCCTGGAATTTCGCAAAAGGGATCACCACTTCTTTTACCGAGTAATATGGTGGGATCACTTCTTCCATCTCGTTTTGCTGCTGCAAAGTCTGGCCCACCATGGTACGCGCGGCAATCTTAGCCAACGGCTTGCCCGTTGCTTTGGACACAAATGGTACGGTACGCGCAGCACGCGGATTTACCTCTATCAGATAAACCTCACCATCTTTAACCGCAAACTGGGTATTCATCAAACCGATGACTCCCAGCTCCAGCGCCATGTCTTTAACCTGTTGACGCATTACATCCTGTACCTTTTTCGGCAAGCTGTAGGTAGGCAATGAACAAGCTGAGTCGCCTGAGTGAACACCGGCTTGTTCAATGTGTTCCATAATGCCGCCAATGGTCACATCTTTGCCGTCACAAATGGCATCCACGTCTACTTCAATGGCATCGTCCAGGAATCTGTCTAAGAGCACCGGAGAGTCATTTGAAACACTAACAGCTTCGTTCAGGTAGCGTTTCAAATCCTGAATGTCGTAGACGATTTCCATCGCGCGACCACCCAAAACATAAGAAGGACGCACTACCAATGGGAATCCGATGTTTTCAGCTTCCGCCAGTGCCTGCTCCATATTGCTGACCGTAGCATTGGCTGGTTGTTTAAGTTGCAGCTTGTGTACCATCTGCTGGAATCGTTCGCGATCTTCAGCGCGATCAATGGCATCAGGTGGCGTACCTATGATAGGCACTCCCGCTTCTTCCAATGCTCTTGCCAGCTTAAGCGGTGTTTGACCACCGTACTGAACGATAACGCCTTTGGGCTTTTCAACCCGAACGATTTCCAATACGTCTTCCAGCGTTACCGGCTCAAAATACAAACGGTCTGACGTGTCATAGTCAGTAGAAACAGTTTCCGGGTTACAGTTAACCATGATGGTTTCGTAACCGTCTTCACGCAACGCCAAAGAAGCGTGTACACAGCAATAATCGAATTCAATACCCTGACCGATACGGTTTGGACCGCCACCTAAGACAATAATTTTGTCTTTATCAGATGGGTTTGATTCACACTCTTCGTCATAAGTGGAATACATGTAGGCAGTTGTAGTAGAAAACTCAGCAGCACAAGTATCAACACGCTTATAAACAGGCAATACTTCGTTTTTAACCCTTAAGTCACGAACGTCAGATTCAGCCAGTTTGGTCAAATCTGCGATACGGGCATCGGCAAAACCTTTGCGCTTAATTTTTCTCAGAAAATCACCGCTTAATGCAGCAACGCCTTGCTGTTGCATGTGCTTTTCCAGGTTCACGATGTCTTCAATTTGCACCAGGAACCATCTGTCGACGTTGGTGAGATTAAACACCTCATCCACCGACATACCAAAGCGGAAGGCATCAGCAATATAGAAAATGCGCTCTGCGCCAGCTTCAGTCAACTCTCTCACTAACTGGTTTTTAGCATCTGCCGCTTCCAGGTCGAGGATTGGATCAAAACCGTTTACGCCGATTTCTAAACCGCGTAATGCTTTTTGCAATGATTCCTGTTGATTGCGACCAATGGCCATCACCTCACCCACAGATTTCATTTGGGTGGTCAAACGGTCGTTTGCACCTGAAAACTTTTCAAAGTTAAAACGTGGGATCTTGGTAACCACATAATCAATTGCTGGTTCGAAAGATGCCGGGGTCAATCCACCGGTGATATCGTTAGCCAACTCATCCAGGGTATAACCTACTGCCAATTTGGCCGCGACTTTGGCAATTGGGAAACCAGTGGCTTTAGAGGCCAAAGCCGATGAACGTGATACCCGCGGGTTCATTTCGATAATAACCAAACGTCCATCTTTCGGGTTCACGCCGAACTGTACGTTAGAACCGCCAGTTTCAACACCGATTTCACGCAAAACCGCCATGGCGGCATTTCGCATAATCTGAAATTCTTTATCAGTTAAGGTTTGCGCCGGTGCAACGGTAATGGAGTCACCGGTGTGAATACCCATAGGATCAAAGTTTTCTATGGTACAGACAATGATGCAGTTGTCGTTTTTGTCACGCACCACTTCCATTTCGTACTCTTTCCAACCAATCAGTGATTCATCAATCAACAATTCGTTAGTGGGTGAAAGATCCAGACCGCGGCGACAAATTTCTTCAAACTCGTCAACGTTATAAGCGATACCACCGCCTGTTCCGCCCATGGTAAAAGAAGGCCGAATGATGCAAGGGAAGCCGATACGGCTTAATACGTCGTGGGCTTCTTCCAGCGTATGAGCGATCTCAGCGCGAGGACACTCAAGACCAATAGATTTCATGGCTTTGTCGAAGCGCTCGCGATCTTCAGCTTTATCTATGGCATCAGCCGTGGCCCCAATCATTTCTACATTGAACTCAGCCAGTACGCCGTGCTTTTCCAGATCCAGTGCACAGTTCAGTGCTGTCTGACCACCCATGGTAGGTAATACTGCATCAGGACGCTCTTTAGCAATGATGTTTTTAACCACTTCCCAGTGAATTGGCTCGATGTAGGTTGCATCAGCCATTTCTGGATCAGTCATGATGGTAGCAGGGTTGGAGTTAACCAGAATAACCCGATATCCTTCTTCGCGAAGGGCTTTACACGCCTGAGCACCCGAATAATCGAATTCACAAGCCTGACCGATGACGATTGGGCCTGCGCCCAGAATCAAAATACTTTGTATGTCGTTGCGTTTTGGCATTGTCGGATCCTGTTACTTACGTGCTTGCATGAGTTCAATAAAGTGGTCGAATAACGGCGCGGCGTCATGAGGCCCGGGGCTGGCTTCAGGGTGTCCCTGAAAACCAAAGGCAGCTTTGTCTTTGCGATGAACACCCTGCATTGAGCCATCAAACAACGAGGTGTGAGTGACTTCCAGATTCTCGGGTAAGTTACTTTCTGAAATGGCAAAACCGTGATTCTGGCTGGTGATCATGACCACGCCACGTTTGTGGTCTTTAACTGGATGGTTAGCGCCGTGATGACCGAATTTCATTTTCTCAGTAGTCGCACCCGATGCTAAACCTAGCAACTGATGCCCTAAACAAATACCGAACACCGGAATGTCAGTCTCAAGAATTTGTTGAATTGCCGTGATAGCATAGTCACAAGGCTCAGGGTCGCCAGGACCATTGGATAAAAACACGCCATCGGGATTTAGCGCTAAAACTTCTTCAGCGGAAGTTTGCGCTGGCACTACGGTTAATTTACAACCACGTGATACCAACATACGCAAAATATTGCGCTTTGCACCAAAATCGTAGGCAACCACGTGAAAGTCCGGGTTTTCTTGTAATTCAGAATGGCCCTTGCCTAGCTCCCAAACGCCTTCTTTCCACTCGTACTTTTCTTTAACTGAAACCACTTTTGCCAGGTCCATACCCTTCAAACCCGGAAATTCCTGAGCCATTCTTAAGGCTTTCGCTTCATCCAGGTCCGCTCCGGTGATAATACAGCCGTTTTGTGCGCCTTTATCACGCAGAATACGGGTCAGACGTCGTGTATCAATATCCGCGATACCCAAGACATTACGCGCTTTTAGATAGTCAGACAGTGATTGTTCGCTGCGGAAATTACTGGTAACTAATGGCAAGTCACGAATGATAAGCCCCTTAGCCCAGATTTGTTCAGATTCTTCGTCTTCTGAATTGACACCCGTATTTCCTATGTGTGGATAGGTTAAAGTGACAATTTGTTCCGCGTAGGAGGGATCAGTAAGAATTTCCTGATATCCCGTCATCGAAGTGTTAAATACCACTTCCCCAACTGAAATACCTTCGGCTCCAAATGCAGTGCCTTTAAAGACAGAGCCGTCTGCAAGTACAAGTAGCGCTGAATGCGTCAAAATAACCTCCCAAATGCGGTAATATTAACGTAGCCAGTCTGCCAAACACCCATAAAAAACGGGCTGTTTCTAAGCTTATTACTAAACTTATTTACATCCCGTTTTTCTGGCTAAACTGATAATTTTTTGAGTACAACTTAGGTTCAACCTAAATTTATGGCAAATTCCGCGTATTGTAGAGCAACATCGCGAATTGGTCCATATTTAATTTGATTTTTCACCCTTTTAAGCCCTTTAACACGATTTCCTATCCAAACGGTCAAAAATTCCAGTTAACATTTCATAAACATGCTTGTTTTAGCCTTTTAAGCCTAAAACATCCTGCATGTCATAAAGCCCGGTTGGCTGGTTTACAAGCCACTTAGCTGCTCTAACAGCGCCTTTGGCGAAGGTTAAACGACTGGACGCTCTGTGGGTCAACTCTATACGCTCCCCCAACTCTGCAAACATAGCGGTATGCTCTCCGACGATATCGCCGGCGCGGATGGTAGCAAAGCCAATAGTCTGTTGCTCTCGCTCACCAGTGTCGCCTTCACGACCGTAGACAGCGCACTCATTTAGATCCCGTCCCAGTTCGTCTGCGATTACTTCACCAATCGCTACAGCGGTACCTGAAGGGGCGTCCTTTTTAAAGCGATGGTGAGCTTCCCAAATTTCGATATCAGCAGTCTGGCCCATTACTCTTGCGGTCTGGCGTACTAAGTTAAATAACAGGTTAACGCCAATACTCATGTTTGCCGCAAATACCACAGGAACCGATTGCGCAGCTTCTGCAATCAATGCTTTTTGCGATTCATCAAGCCCGGTAGTTCCAATCACAACAGGGCGCTGCTGCGCCACACATAACTCCAGATTCGCTGCCAGCGCTTCTGGTAGCGTAAAGTCGATCATCACATCAACCGGTAATTTACTGGTATCAGAAGTCGTTAATACGCCCTGCTTAGCCGTACCTGCCAACTCGCCAATATCAAATCCTTGCCATTTCGACGACGCTCTGACATGCGCATAATTGAGGTTGATATCTTGTTCCTGCAAATGGGCTTCTATTAACGCCCTACCCATACGCCCATTGGCACCAAATATTCCACTATTTACCAGACTCACCGGTTTACTCTCTGCTACATAATTTGCTGCCGATACTAGCGTTTTAGCGTTGTTTTTTCCATAAATGCATGAGAACAAAAGGCTATAATACCAATCAAAATACCTGACATTAACCGAAGTTAAAAAACCACAGAAATACGTTAGACTTGAACCTCTGGTGATATAAGGAAAGAGAATGAATTCAAATAATAAAAAATCGTTACTGGTTTGGGACCTGCCGGTTCGGCTGTTTCATTGGCTTTTAGTATTAGCTTTAGCAGGGCTATGGTTTACCGGTGAACAAGGCGATGACTGGCTAACATGGCACTTTTATCTTGGTTATTTTGTGCTGGGACTCATTATTTTCCGAGTATTATGGGGTGTTTTCGGTACCCGTTACGCCCTGTTTAAACACTTTATTGTTTCTCCGATTAAAGCGATTAGCTCACTAAAGCAACAACAGGATACCCCGGGACATACGCCATTAGGTGGTTATATGGCCTTGTTGTTAATGTTGGCAGTGTTGCTGCAAGCTATAAGTGGCCTGTTTACCAGCGACGAGATCTTTACCGATGGTCCCTGGCGAAGTGTTTTAAGTGCTGAGTATCAGGACTTAGCTGACTGGGCTCACCACAACCTGTTCACTTTGATTCAGATCGCGGCCGCCATTCACATTGCTGCCGCCTTCTATTATTTATTGTTCAAGAAAAATAACCTGATCATGGCCATGATCAATGGCAAGAAAATGATTGACCAAGAGCAGCGCATTGCGTCTTCAAAATTGTGGCTGGCGCTGGTTATGCTGTTGATAGCAGCAGCAATTATTTATATTTTGATAACCCTCGCGCCTGAAGCTAGCCTGGATGACTATTACTAATCAACGTGCCCATTAAACTGAAAAGGGCCATTAAGGCCCTTTCTCTGCAAAGTATGTTGAATACCTAAAGATAATACTTACTCAGCTTTAAACACGTCATGACAGCCTTTACAGCTTTTACCTACACCGCCTATAGCTGAGCGAAACTGGGATTCATCACCGGCTTTAGCAACAGCCTGTAATCGTTGCGCTGCGGTAGTTAACGCCAGGATTTTTTCGTTGAAGTTGTCTGGCTCTTCCCAAATTTTATCCAATGCGTCGGTTTCCAGGTCATGCTCTCTGGTATCCGTAGCCAGGTAGTCAGCAATCATTAAACTCAATTGCTCCAGGCGCATACCGTTTTTTTCCATTACCGCAGCATCAAAAGGTTTAACCCCCTTCGCCATGGCGCCTAAATCTCCCATATTGCTGCGGATCAGCTGGAACAAAGATTGTCTGAATTTAAGTGTGTTTCGTGCTTCTTTAACAGAAGCCGCTTCCTCTTCGGCAATTGCCACTGAAGAAATTAGCGAAAACGAAAGCATTAGCGCGATAATTTTTTTCATAGTAAACCTGTTGTATTCATTATTGGACGTGATGCCTTATTAAAAACGTTAAAGGCCTGCAAATAAAGACCTTAAAATAAAAAACCCTCTAAAAAAGAGGGTTTTATCAAAATTAATTCTAAAGGATTGGCTTTTTAGCCTTTCAGATCATCAAAAAACTGTTTAACACTGTCGAAAAAGCCCTTTTCCTTTGGACGATACTTTTCCTTTTCAGAATCCATGGTTGAATCAAATTCTTTCAACAGTTCGATTTGACGGCTATTCAGGTTTACCGGTGTTTCCACCAACACCTTACACATTAAATCACCCACAGCGCCACTGCGAACCGATTTAACGCCTTTGCCGCGCAGTCGGAACATTTTGCCGGTTTGGGTTTCCGCCGGAATTTTTAACTTAACCTGACCATCCAGGGTAGGCACATCCAGCTCGCCACCTAAAGCTGCCATAGTAAAGCTCAGCGGAACTTCACAGTACAGATTATTTTCGTCGCGAACGAAGATTTCATGATCGCGCACATTTACCTGAACATACAAATCGCCAGGAGGAGCACCGGCTTCTCCGGCTTCACCTTCACCAGAAAGACGAATTCTGTCACCCGTATCCACGCCCGCAGGAATTTTAACCGACAGGGTTTTGGTTTCTTCTACACGACCATGTCCATGACACTTACGGCAGGGATCAGAAATGATTTTACCTTTACCACCACAGGTAGGACAGGTCTGCTGTACCGCAAAAAAGCCCTGACGCATTTGTACCTGACCGTTACCATGACAGGTGGGACAGGTTGTCGGTGAAGTGCCTTTTTTAGCACCGGAGCCGTCGCAAGAATCACAGGATACCAGGGTGGGTACCTTGATTTCGACTGATTTACCTCTGACGGCATCTTCTAAAGACATTTCCAGGTTGTAGCGCAAATCTGCGCCCTGTCTGGCACGTCGACGACCGCCACCACGGCCACCACCGAAGATATCACCAAACACATCGCCAAAAATATCACCGAAGTCAGCCGCACCGGCTCCTGCACCGCGATTAGGATCAACACCAGCGTGACCAAACTGATCATAAGCAGCGCGTTTTTCTTTATCGCACAGGATTTCATAAGCTTCCTGGATTTCTTTGAACTTCTCTTCAAGTTCTTTATCGCCCGACGTACGGTCAGGGTGATACTTCATCGCCAGGCGCTTATAAGCCTTCTTAATTTCGCGTTCTTCGGCCCCTTTGCTGACACCGAGTACTTCGTAATAATCTCTTTTTGACATGGAGATAATATGTCCCGTCTTTAACCTTGCTTCAGAAATCTTAAGCAGATTTCCGTTTCAGATATTAAACCTGTTAACACAAACAAGGGCGCAGTCTGAGGTGCGCCCATGTTTCAATCAACAGCATCACGATACTGATGCTGTCCTTTCCTTACTTTTTGTCGTCTTTGACTTCTTCGAATTCAGCGTCAACAACGTCATCCTGAGGCTTGCCAGAAGACTTAGCACCTTCACCGGCAGCAGCTTCAGCCGCTTGTGCAGCCTGAGCAGCTTCCATCAGCTTGCCAGACGCCTGAATGAGCTCCTGAGTCTTAGCTTCGATTTCAGCTTTGTCTTCGCCTTTCGCCGCAGTTTCCAGCGCAGAAAGCGCCGTTTCAATCGCAGACTTGTCTTCAGCGCTTAACGCGTCACCAGACTCTTCCAGTTGTTTCTTGGTGCCGTGGATCATAGCGTCAGCCTGGTTACGTGCCGATACCAGTTCTTCGAACTTCTTATCTTCCGCCGCATTATCTTCGGCGTCACGTACCATTTTTTCCACTTCTTCATCACTCAAGCCAGAAGAAGCCTGGATAGTGATCTTCTGCTCTTTGCCTGTATCCTTATCTTTCGCAGATACGTGCAGGATACCGTCAGCATCGATATCGAAAGTAACTTCGATTTGTGGTTCACCACGACGTGCCGGACGAATACCTTCCAGGTTAAACTGACCCAGCGACTTGTTACCAGAAGCTTGCTTACGCTCACCCTGCAGTACGTGAACCGTTACTGCTGCCTGGTTGTCGTCTGCGGTTGAGAACGTTTGCGACTTCTTAGTAGGAATCGTAGTGTTTTTCTCAATCAGCGGAGTCATCACGCCGCCCATAGTTTCAATACCCAGAGACAGTGGTGTTACATCAAGTAACAATACGTCTTTTACATCACCGGCTAATACGCCGCCCTGAATCGCCGCACCTACAGCTACCGCCTCGTCAGGGTTTACGTCCTTACGAGCTTCTTTACCAAAGAACTCTGTAACGTATTTCTGTACTAAAGGCATACGTGTCTGACCACCCACCAGAATGATGTCGTGGATGTCAGAAACTGACAGGTCGGCATCCGCAAGAGCTTGTTTAACAGGCTCAAGAGACTTCTTAACCATGTCTTCAACTAAAGACTCTAACTTGGCACGTGTTACCTTGATAACTAAGTGCTTAGGACCAGAGGCATCAGCTGTGATGTATGGCAAGTTAACTTCTGTTTGTTGTGCAGAAGACAACTCGATTTTGGCTTTTTCACCAGCTTCTTTCAGACGCTGCATCGCCAAAGGATCTTTGCGCAGATCGATACCCTGATCTTTCTTAAACTCGTCTACCAGGTAAGTGATAACACGGTTATCGAAATCTTCACCACCTAAGTGAGTATCACCGTTTGTGGCCAATACTTCGAAAGTGTGCTCGCCTTCAACTTCATCAATCTCGATGATTGAAATATCGAAGGTACCACCACCTAAGTCATAAACAGCAACAATGTTGTCGCCTTTCTTCTTGTCCATACCATAAGCCAGTGCCGCAGCAGTTGGCTCGTTGATAATACGCTTAACTTCTAAACCAGCGATACGACCAGCATCTTTAGTGGCCTGACGCTGAGAGTCGTTGAAGTAAGCAGGAACAGTGATTACCGCACCAGTTACTGGCTCCCCCAGATAATCTTCTGCTGTTTTCTTCATTTTCTTAAGCACTTCAGCAGAAACCTGAGGTGGTGCCATCTTTTCGCCTTTGGCTGCAACCCATGCATCCCCGTTATCAGCCTTAACAATTTCATAAGGCATGATGTCGATGTCGCGCTGAACCTCAGCATCTTCGAAGCGACGACCAATTAAACGCTTGATTGCGAATAAGGTATTTTTAGGGTTTGTCACCGCCTGACGTTTAGCTGGCTGACCAACTAAGGTTTCACCATCTTGTGTATAAGCGATGATGGAGGGAGTTGTGCGATCCCCTTCTGCATTTTCAATAACTTTTGCTTTATCACCATCAAGCACTGCAACACATGAGTTTGTAGTACCGAGGTCTATACCAATGATCTTACCCATCAGAATGTCTCCAACTTAAAATTCTTTAAAACTGTATTTTTAATAGGGTTGCTCAGACTTTTTTCAACAAAGCGGCACCCAGTTTTTTGCATTTTTTTTACGCTTCGGTGTTTACACCTTCAGAAGCAGCGCGAGAAACAGCCACCATAGCTGGTCTCACCAGACGACCATTTAACTGGTAACCTTTCTGCATTACAGCGATTACCGTATTAGGCGCAACGTCTGCGGATTCCTGCATAGACATAGCCTGATGCAGTTCCGGGTTAAAAGGTTGTCCTTGCGGATCGATAACTTCTAAACCAAATTTCTGTACTGTTGCCACAAATGATTTGTGGGTAAGCTCAACCCCTTCCAAAATTGGCTTCATTTCGTCACTGGCATTATCAGAAGCCTGTAACGCGCGCTCCAGATTGTCGATAACAGGTAACAACTCACCGGCAAAACGCTCTAACGCGAACTTCTTCGCTTTGTCTACTTCGCCTTCTGCGCGGCGGCGAGCATTTTCTGCTTCCGCTTTGGCGCGCAACACTGAATCCTGCTGTTCAACCACAGTTGCCTGTGCTTTAGCCAGCTCAACTTCCAGTTCTGCGATACGCTGTTGCTCTACGGTTTCCAATACCGCATCAACGGTTTCACCTTGAGGTAACTCCTGAGATTCATTTTCAACCGCTTCTGGCTGCATCTCTTCAGGGTTTACTGCTTTGTCATTTTGAACGTCGTTACTCATGATTTTGCAATCCGAAAATGTATGAAAATTGAATTAGGGAGCTAGATGGGGATGGTTACAGATGATTCAAGTTACAATTTGTCATATTTTTAATATTGTTGTGAAAAGCCTGCGAATGAGGGCAATTATCTTGTCGTTTAAAATCGATTTGGTGTATAACAAGGCTGTTTGTTTTAACTTTTCCTTGAGCCAACCCTATGCCCCCAATGTTTGAAACAGTTGGTCTGATTGGTAAACCGAATCATTCTGGCGCCAGCGAAAGTCTCCGAATTCTGTACAAATTCCTAAAGAATCAAGGCTGTAATGTGTTGGTTGAAGAGCGTGTTGCTAATGTTCTCGACGAAAATAACCTGGAAGTTCGGGACATGGTGTCGATTGGCAAAAGTGCACAATTGGCCATTGTGGTGGGCGGTGATGGCAACATGCTCGGCGCAGCGCGGGTTTTATCCCGTTTCGACGTGGCCGTAGTAGGTGTTAACAGAGGGAATTTAGGTTTTTTAACAGATATCGCACCAGATGAAATAGAACGGCAAATGACCGATATTTTTGATGGCAAATTTAACAGTGAAGAACGCTTTTTACTGGAAGTAGAAGTTCATCGTCACGGTGAACTCAAAAGCAGCAACGCGGCCATCAATGAGGCCGTTCTGCACCATACGAAAGTGGCGCACATGATGGAGTTCGAATTGTACGTCGATGACATGTTTGTGTTCAGCCAACGCTCGGATGGTTTGATTGTCGCCACACCAACGGGATCTACCGCTTATTCCTTATCTGGTGGCGGCCCAATACTGACACCCAACCTGGATGCCCTGGCGATAGTGCCTATGTTTCCTCACACACTCAGCAGCAGACCCATAGTAGTAGATGCCAATAGTGAGATAGTCTTAAAAGTATCAAACGACAACACCGAAAACCTGCAGGTTAGTTGTGACAGTCATGTCATGCTGGCTGTGGTACCGGGTGATGAAATCTTGATCCGCAAGAACCCCAGCTCACTGCATCTCATCCACCCCAAGGGTTATAGCTATTTCAATGTACTGCGCACCAAACTAAATTGGGGCAGTAAACTTTACTAAGCTTTTGTAAATATTTTTTGCACAAACACTAGACAGCGACAAAAACATGTATATATTTACAGTTAACTGTATACCTATACATGGTTTTCGATATGCTTACACAACTCTCCGTTAAAAATTTTGCGATTGTTAAATCTCTGGATATTGAATTTAAACAGGGAATGACCGCCATCACAGGCGAAACCGGAGCCGGTAAATCCATTGCAATTGATGCCCTGGGTTTATGTTTAGGTGAACGGGCCGAAGGCAACAGCGTGCGTAAAGGGGCGAAAAAAGCCGAAATCACCGCCTGTTTTAATATCAAAAACAATCCTCGCTGCCTGACCTGGTTACAGGAGCACGATTTAGACGACCATGACGACACCTGTATTCTGCGCAGGGTAATCTCCAGTGAAGGACGCTCACGTGCCTATATCAATGGCAGCCCAGTGCCCTTGCAACAACTGAAAGAACTGGGTCCCAAATTAGTCGCCATTCACGGGCAGCACGCTCACCAGGCTCTGCTAAAAAGCGATGCCCAACGAGCCTTACTGGACAGTGATGAAGTCATTCAAAAACAACTGAGCGAACTAAAAACCCTGGTATCCAGACACAACAAAGTACAACAGGAATTGGAGCAGTTAAATCAGCTGCGACAACGCAGCGAAGATCGCAAAAACCTGCTGTCATACCAGCTTACCGAATTGGACGAGTTCGGCCTGTTGGACAACGAATTTGAATCCCTGGAAACTGAGTTTCGCAAGATGAGCCACAGCCAGTCGTTGCTGGAAGACTCGCAAATCAGTTACCACGAATTGTGCGAATCTGAACAGGGCAATGCTGCTAGTATCATTTCTCGCTGCCTGGAGCGCATCAGCGATCTGGTGGAACACGATGAAAGCTTAAAACCAGTGCAGTTAATGCTGCAGGAAGCGCAAATCAATATTGATGAAGCCGGTGTTGAACTATCAAATTACGTAGAATGTCTGGAAATCGACCCGCTCAAAATGCAGCAAACCGAACTGCGTTATTCCAAAGCGATAGAGTTAGCCAGAAAGCACCTGGTTCAGCCAGAAAGTCTGTACCAGCACCATCAACAACTAAAAGCAGAGTACCAGTCATTATTCGACAGCGAAAATAAAGGTGAAGCGCTACAAGAAGAACTGCAGACATTGAAAAATGATTATCTGCTACTGGCTGACAAACTACATGCAACCCGTTGCAAAGTGGCTAAGCGATTACAAAAAGCCGTAGCGACTGAAATACGCCGCATGAACATGCCAGACGCAGAATTTGAAATTGCTGTTACCGATAGCCAAAGAGATAAGATAAACAGCAAGGGCCATGATCATATTGAGTTCCTGTTGTGCAGTAACAAAGGCATGAATATGGAAAAACTGGAAAAGGCCGCATCAGGTGGTGAGCTCTCCAGAATTGGTTTGGCTCTACAGGTATTGGGCAACAAAACTCACTCGGTGCCTACATTAATATTTGATGAAGTGGATACCGGCATCAGTGGCAGTACCGCTTCGGTGGTAGGCGACTTGCTGAAAACCCTGGGAGACAACGAAGCTCAGGTATTTTGTGTTACCCACCTCCCCCAAGTGGCTGCCAAGGCACGCAACCAGATGCTGGTAACCAAGTTTTCTGATGGCAAAACCACAGAAACACATATGACCCCGCTGGACGAAGACAAACGCGTAGAAGAGTTAGCAAGGTTATTAGCAGGCGATATTCTCACTGATACAGCTATTGCTAACGCCAGGGCCTTACTACAAAACTAACCAAGTTAAAGCATTCCTATTGATACAGGGCACAAAAGTGCCCTGCTCTTCCGTGGCTCACAACCCCCAGGTATCGAATATCGGTAAGTTTAATTCGGGCAAACCAATCGTATCTCCATTAGATCCAACAAAAAATAAAATCGCCGGGAACAATTGAGTTGATGTCGTTGTCATTAAACAGTAGGATTCACAGCGGTTTTCCACTCAGGAATGAAAAGAGAAGCATGAAGTTAAAGTTGTTATTATCATTAATTCTGGCTGTTGCCATTACCGGATGTTCCAGTTGGATATACAGAATTGATGTCGGTCAGGGAAACTATGTTATTCAGGATGACGTAGACAAATTGCGCATCGGCATGACCAAAGAGCAGGTTCAATTTGTTTTGGGTGCACCGGTTTTAAGAGACAGCTTCGACGAAAACACCTATTACTATATCTATAAAATTAAGCGTGGTATGAAGTCTCGTGGTGAAGACTTCCGCAAAGATCTGGTGTTACATTTTGACGATGGCAAACTGGCTAAAATGACCGGTGATTTTGATCAGCCTGAAGACTTTAACACGCCATTAGATATCTGATATCCAAAGCAACCGTTGAAGAGCTATCGCTTTTTAGCTCTTCCACCGGTGACTTTATCCGCTCTACCTTCTTCTTTAGCCTTTTCCGCTCGACGACGTCTTGCTTCTTTGGGATCGGCAATCAAGGGACGGTAAATTTCCACGCGATCCCCATCTTCAACAGTGTCGCTTAATTTACAAGTGCGATTCCAAATACCCACAGCATTTTGGGTCAGGTCGATCTCAGGATAACGCTGTAACATACCGGACTCCTGAATAACTTCTTCAACGGAACTCCCGGCAGCAACCACAACATCCAGGAGTGTTTGTTTATCCGGTAACGCAAATACCACTTCCACTTTCGCGGTCTTATTTTTCACTTCCTGTGACTCAATAGCGGTATCTGGTGGTGTATTATCAGCCACGGTAAACCTCCTTTGCACGTTCAGTAAACGCCTTTACCATACTATTTGCCAAACTACTAAACACCTTACCAAATGCCAGTTGTGCGATGGAGTTACTGAATTCAAACTCCAATTCCAGCTCAATTTTACAGGCATTTTCGGCCAGTTCAGTAAAGCGCCAGCCACCTGTAAGGCGCTTAAAAGGCCCGTCCTGCAAATTCATACTAATTGCACTATCTTTAGTGAGTTCATTGCGAGTAGTAAACCACTGTTTTACCCCCGCTTTTGATACTAACAAGGAAGCCACCATTAACTGCTCTTCCTGCTCCAAAACACGGGCACCGTCACAACCGGGCAAAAACTGCGGGTACTGCTCAACATCATTAACTAAATCATACATTTTCGCAGCACTAAATGGCACAAGGGCACTGCGATGAACCGCTGGCATTGAATCTTACTTCCTTATGAGTCTGATAACGAAAAACAGAAATAGTAACATGTAACTTACGATTTGATGCAACAAACTAGAAGACAATTATTTACGACTGCGTATAATACGCCGCCATGAAGAAGAAGCAGAACAAATCCAATACAAGCGGAACTATCGCACTGAATAAACGTGCCCGTCATGACTTTTTCTTAGAAGAAAAGTTAGAAGCCGGTGTCGCTTTGCAGGGCTGGGAAATAAAAAGTATCCGGGCCGGTAAAGTAAACCTGAGCGACGTGTATGTGCATGTCAAAGATGGGGAAGCACATTTACTTAATTGCCGAATTACGCCACTGGAATCAGCGTCATCTCATGTAATATGCGATCCGGTTCGTCCCAAGAAACTACTTTTGCACCGCCGCGAACTCAACCGCCTGGTAGGCAGTGTTGAGCGCCAAAGCTATACCGTCGTGGCAACCGCCATGTACTGGAAAAAGTGCTGGGTAAAAGTAGAAATTCATCTTGCCAAGGGTAAACAAACCCATGACAAACGCGATTCCATTAAGGACCGTGACTGGGCGCGACAAAAAGAGCGCATGATGAAACACAAAGCCTGATCCGGCTATTTGCAGCCTGGCAGTTTTATGTTAACCTCCTTCCCCCTTTTTCGCTGAGGGGTATGGCAAAAGCCATAAAATCAGTGAACTCTGGGTTGAAAACCTCGAACAGCGTTGCTATGTATTTAAGTACAGGCAAGTGTTCTACACCAGTTTTGACAACATAAGCCGATAAAGGGTTATGTGAAAAGAATTGGGGCAGATTAGGATTCGACGGGATACACGAAACCCAAGGTGCATGTCGAGGGGCGGTTGGCCTCGTAAAAAGCCGCAATTAAATAGTCGCAAACGACGAAAACTACGCACTAGCAGCTTAATAACCTGCATAGGCCCTCCCACTTCAGCCGTTGTCTTTTCGTGAAGGCTCGGGAGGTCATACTAAAAGACTAGCGAGGGAACCTCGTCTGAGGGTGAACCGCGAAACAGTATCAGACCAGCCACGAGAAATCCTGTTTGTCGGAGTTCAACTGGTTAAATAAAAGACAGACTACACATGTAGGACCGAGGATGTAGGTATTGCGGACGGGGGTTCAAATCCCCCCTGCTCCACCAATTAGAAACCCCATACCGAAAGGTATGGGGTTTTTTATTGGTGGAGCGGGACTGACCCGCGCAGGGGGTGCGTATTCCCTTTTTTATGTACAACCTAAATATTTATTCCTAATTTAGAAAATATTTCACTCCAATACGAAGACTTATAGGAGGTCGATGGGTGAGTGATGCCAAGTAGTTTTAGTTCTTTATTTTTATATGGGTATTTGTAGAAAAAATCACCACAATCTTCACTTGCAACATAGTGTCCGTATCCTATGTCTTCAGGTAAGGCATCCCAGACCTTATTGCCCCAGCTTATTATGATATCGGGATTAAGCGTTTCAATAACTTCCAGAAATGCTAACCTATCTTTTTCTTTTGAATAGTCAAAATGCTGAGTAAGGCGGCTGGCGTTACCGGCTGGGATTTGTAAATAGTTGTAGAATGCAACGGAATTCCACAGTTCGATGGGGCTGCGTTCAGAGTGAGCGCTACAGTTTACCAAGCTATTCATGAACTTTGTAAAAGTAGATTTCCACTTCCCACTTAACTCTGGATTTAAGTAATCGGTAATAACTCCTGTAGTAAAATCACAAGCCTGCTTATGCTCACCACCCCAAATACCGATATCAGACTCATCAGCGTAATGCGAATCACCTAAAACCAGAATTTTTTGACTGAAAACTGAGCCGTCTAAGCCATACTCACTTCCAATCCAAGGTCTAAAAAATACTTTTTCCATATAGTCACTCCATTAATCGTTGATAAACAAATCTTCACCTTGCAACTGACAGCACCGGCTTCCTCAGGTGATAATTCTATTTGCCAAATTGACACTGTTAAAAATACGGAACGGATAAGAATTTCCGATCCGAAATCTAATTTGCCCCAAGCTTAAATCATTCCTGTACGGGGTAGCAGTTATAAAAACTTTATGAGCGTTAACACCACCTACCAAGCTACTCCATAGGTTCATCCCTTTGCTCCACCAAACCTTCAGAAGGTCTGGACTTCTCCAGACCTTCTGAAACCCTTTCATATCAAGTCTTTCAGCCAAACCATAAAAAATCACCATTTCTTTTTCATTTAATGCAAAAGCACTGCTTTTTGAATTGTTTTATCTTCACTAAATGAAAGACCAACTCTTATCTCATTCGCTTTTAACATCTTTAATTGCTCATGAATCAACTTCTGTTGAACTCGATAATTATCCAAGTTTTCTAACATTAGATCATGCGTATTCATTACGCTGTACTCTATGTTTTCTCTTCTTAACGCTAAAGTATCTGATGAATTGAAAGTGGCTCTTTTAAAGATCTTCTTAGTTTTGCTTAGGCTCAAGCGTTTAAACTCACTAATTAACTTACGCCATTCATCATTTTGAATAACCGGCCTCGTTAAGCTTTTTTCATGCGGATCAATGTATCCAAGAAGGGCCGTAGAGATGTTGTCAAATTTCAATATTAAATCATAATAATGTGATATTGCTTTGCCGTTTTCTAGTAACCTTTTAACTTCAGTGTAAGAAGCCCCTGTACCAAAAGTATCTTTATCTTCTAAGGTCTTCATAGCACCGTTCAACTCTTCAAATTTACCCAGCGCCACTTCAACCCACTCATGTGAATCGACAATACAGCTTTCCAAATTTGTTATAACAGGAGATCCTTTTTCTAACTCAAGCTTATTCTCTGAGGTTTTATCCAATACTTCTTGATAATAATTGATGGCGCCTTTAATTTTTGCCTTTTCGACTATTTCCATGTGTTTTTGAATTTCATTCAATTTGGCATTAAGTTGGTCAATTTTTTCAGTAATTTCAGAAAGATGCGCTTGCGCTACAGCAATACTAACAAGATGATATCCACCGGTTAGAAAGCGTTTCATTTTCCCGCCTTCCACAATACGTCCTTTACCTACTATTTTCCCTGTTTTTGGTTCAATTACATCAGCCAAAACCTCATTAGTTTTTGTTGTCTGCATAATATAACTGCCACTATCTAAGCCTTTTTGGGTGTTGGGCTTAAAAGCTAATTCGATACTTTTATTAGGGATAGATATGCCACCTTTAACGATATCGCTCATAAGATGTGTTGCCCATTTGCTTAAATCTTTGTTGTCACTAATATCAATTGCGTTTTCTGGGAACTTAAACAACTGGTGGACAGTAACCAGATTTTCACCTGATTGATTTTGGATAACACAACCAGATATATTACGTGATTCAGAATCTTCGATACCTAATTGAAGTTGATTATTGAGTTCTTTAATTTTGTCATTCTCAGTTTGCATAGCCAATAGTTGCGTTTCGTAATCTCGAACAGCTATGGCCTCTTTCTCACTTTTAAACCGAATTAGCTTTTGTCTTTGCTTGAGGTAGACCACAACAAATACTAGAAAACTGACTCCAAGCGCACCTGACAATAGTAGGTTCAATTCCATTCTTCATTTCCTTTATTTTTTAATTTTCAATAACCTAACCAAAGGCTAACCTGATTACCCATTTAGCTCAGCCAGCTTCAATAGCTTATACGGCATAGGTGGTGTTTTAACTGCCGCCTTTGCTAATCTGGGCAACAATCTTCGTAAATTAAATCGGTTGTTAAATCTGAAACAATACTCTGCCAGATGACGCGGAAGGTGCTTTGAGGCTATCGCGTGGCAGCTCCCTCTCAGCGAGTTCTTAACATTCCCGATCATGGTGTTGCCCCAATTAAAAGCCGGATGCTCAAGCTTTTCCAGATCGCCTCCCGTCTTCGCATAAAAGTGATGTCTGTCTTCGCTTGCTACAGCGCGGAAGCAAGGTAATCCGTCAGAAATCACAATGGCTTCTGGCAGAACATGCTTATCCGCCCATTTCCGCATAGCGTGGCTTCTGAACCCTTCAACAACTGTCATTTTCATTCTGGTGGGGTGACCTTCTTCATTCAGTGCAACCGCAGCAACAAACGGGGTTTTACCCGATGCGCCGCGTCCGCGCTTTCCCCCACGACGTTCACCTCCCCAATAGACATCATCCAGTTGAATAATGCCGCCAATCTGGTGCTCGTCTTCACTTTCTTTCATAGCCTGCAACAGTTTGTGTTTCATCTTCCATGCAGTGTCATAATTTACTTTGAGCTGACGCATTAGCTCCATGGCCGAAATACCTGTTTTAGACTGCGTTAGCAGGTGCATCGCCATAAACCACTTTGTCAGTGGCAGTCGGGTCTTATCAAATACTGTACCGCTGGTCAGTGATTGTTGATGTTTACAACGATTACACTGCAACGTGTTACGGCACTTCAATTGACAATGCGACTTGTGACCGCATTCCCGACATACAAACCCTGAAGGATAGCGCCACCGGAACAAGGCTTCTCTGCACTTTTCTTCGGTCCCATAATCTTCCATCAACTCAAAAACGCTATACCCTTTTTGAAACTGCACTTTGTTCTTCGCCATTTCTGCACCCATTAAATACTGTTGTTATATACAGTGTAGCGCAGGATGCTCAAAATCGGTAATCAGGAAGGCTAAAGCTATAGTTTGCCAGCGAATGCTTTTTGGCTTAGTGAGTTGAATGCATTTGATGCTTCCACTGCTGATTTTTGCATTGCTAATTTAGACTTTCGTACTTTGACTACTGCATCGTGATATTTATCCACGAGCTTTTCATCAGGCACAAGTACATTAAAGTTTTTCAATTCCACGGGCGAAATATGTGGCACTGTAGTTTCCGTCGGGCAACAGTGCTTTTCAAAAGCCTTTGACAATATGCTGGCATACAGAAAGTCAGTATACTTTGGATTTTTGGGTCTTATTCTCGCAACACGCTGGACAAGATAAGTATCCCTTTCATTTTCTGGGAATACACAAACTTTCAATCCACTAGAAATCCACGGACGGTCCATTGCCAAAATGACATCTCCAGACTTTATTTTATAATTTTGAATTCCAGCTAATTTTTCTTTATTCCAGTAGACCGTATCTTTCCAATCGAAATATCCAGTCAAGGTATTGGCTCCACGACAAAGCCTTATCGAATCTTCACCATCGTCAATATATTCAGCGCTTTTAAACGCATAACCAGAAATTACGTCTGAGAGTTCATTTAACTTAACTTGAGGTAATCCCCTCGGATTTAAAACAGGATCGCCGAACATATCCAGGAAGACGCTGCGGAGGAAGTCGTCGGCGAGGTCGATGGCTTGTTGGCGTTTGCAGCGCACACTGTCGGCTTTATCTAAAATCGCGGCGATGCGTTTTTGCTCTTTGAGTGGTGGTAGTGGGATTTTAATTTTTTCAACAAACGCGGGACGTGCTCGCACTAAAGATCCCCCGACACCAGCAACGGTATTCATGAACTGATGATGAAAACCATCTGAAGTTAAGAAATGCTTGAGAAATCGGGGATAGAAACGCTCATCTCTAAATATGATCCATTCGCCAGAGCCTATCTGCCTATGCACCATTTTATCGGGAACGACCCAGCAACGTCTTATATGAGGAACAATCTTAGAGAGAAGAACATCATTTGGTTCAATACAACTCTTCGAAGAGCCTATATCCCTACCCAACAGAATTTCTGGTTGATCTGAATCATAGGCGGGTATACTAAATAACTCGAATGTTTCTTCTGGAAATTTTATCGGGTTAACAGAACCACCTCGTTTCAACATCAACTCTGATGCTTGTACTGTTGGCCAACTCACAGCATCTCCTCCAGCGCTTTCAAATCAGCCAAAATCTCATTTTCCAACGCCACCAACTTACTCAATATCACTTTTGGCGCTTCATACTGCTCTTCTTCGTAAACCACTTCTTTGTAGCGGTTGATGGATAGGTCATATTTGTTTGATGTGATGTCTTCTTTGCTTACCCAAAACGCTTTTCGGGTTTTATCATTTGCTTCGGTTTCAGCTACCGCTTTGTCACGGGCTTTAAATTGTGCAACTAAATCTGGCAGGTCGTTATCTTTAATTGGTGTCCGCTTATCATCTAGCGAGAAGCCATCCGCCTGCACATCATAAAACCATACATGGTCGGTAGTACCGCCTTTGGTGAATATTAAAATCGCCGTTGATACACCCGCATACGGTTTAAATACACCGCTTGGCAGTGAAATTACGGCTTCAAGCTGGTTATTATCCACCAGCAATTGTCGCAATTGTTGGTGCGCTTTAGATGAACCAAATAACACACCGTCAGGTACGATAGTCGCACTGCGACCACCCACACGTAACATACGTTCGATTAGAGCAACAAATAGCAACTCAGTCTTTTTGGTTTTTACTTTACGTAAAATCTCAGGGCAAACGTCTTCCTCGTCTAAAGACCCTTTAAACGGTGGATTGGCGAGAATAATTTCCATGCCGTCTTTAGCTTCATTCGGAAATTTTTCTAAGAAGGATTGGCTTAAGGTGTCCTGATAATGGATATCAGGCTGTTTAATGCCGTGCATCACTAAGTTCATTGCGGCAACACGTAACATGGTGGCATCAAAATCAAAGCCGTGGAACATATCGGTGTCGATGTGTTTGCGGGCCTCTTCGTTAATTAAATCACCCGAATACAGAATATTTTCCAGCTGTTTACCGTTGCTGTCGAGCAGCGGCTTGCCATCAATATCAAATAGCGGCTCGCGTTCAATGGCGTCGGTTGAGGTGTATTTTTCAAGTAAGTACTCGTAAGACACCGATAAAAAGCCACCTGTGCCCGTCGATGGGTCGCAGATACGGCTGTTTTTATCCGGGTCCATCATTTCTACCATTGCACGAATAATATGGCGTGGCGTTCTAAACTGGCCGTTAATACCTGCCGTGGTTAACTTGCTTAATAGATATTCGTATAAGTCACCTTTGGTATCAGAGTTTTCTAGTGGCAAGTCGTTAACCATCTCTACCGCTTTAACCAATAACGACTGTTTTTGGATCATCAACTGCGCGTCTTTCATAAACTCGTTGAAAATAGCGCCTTCGGTTGATTCATCATCATTGGCTTTAGAGAAATACGGGAATAGCTCGTCCTTAACCACTTTATAAAGCTCTTCCGCGCCTAAATGACGTAGGTTCTGCCAACGCAAGTGCTGTTCGTCGTCATTAAATCGGCGTGTAAAGGGCTTTTGGGTTCTGGCGAAACGCTTTTCATCGGCTTGCTCATTCATATCTAGCATACGGGCATACATTAAAAAGGTAATTTGCTCGATTACCGTTAGCGGGTTGGTAATACCGCCCGTCCAAAACTCTTCCCAAAGTTTGTCTATTTTGCTTTTAAGCTAACCTGTGATCATTTGGTATCTATGTTCCTGTTACTGGCTTAATAAATTTTCAATTAAGCGGATTATGGTGTCTTTTTCTGTTGGTTTAGATTCGGCCACGAGTAAAGTTATTGCTGCGAGACCAGTGTCATTAATAACGGGTTGGTAGTTGTCATTTAATAAACGATTATTTCGGTTTAAAAAATCGATAAATAAAAATGCCGCAGTACGTTTATTGCCATCGCTAAATGGGTGGTTTTTGACGACAAAGTACAATAAGTGCGCAGCTTTACTTTCAACACTTGGGTAAGCAGGTTCGCCAAATACGGTTTGCTCCAGAGCGCCCCAAATGGCTGCTAAGCCATCGTCGCGTTCTTGAGCGAATAATGGTGTGGCCTCCCCTTTTGCCATTAAGGATTGTTTGAGTTGATTTATCGCTTTTTTTGCATCGATAAGTGGTGTGAGCTTGCCACCATTTTGACCTTTCGGGCTTTCTAATAAACCTTCATCGTATTGCTGTAGCCATAAAAAGGTTTGGGTGTAATTGGCAATTATATCTACAAGCCCCGCACCAAATTCACTGTTTTGTGGTAAGGCTGCCGCGCGTTTTACGAGTAATAAGGCTTTTTCAAGTTCGTTAGCGTTTTGAGTTAAACGGTCCTGGTTTAATGTGTAGCCTTGTAGTAAATGTTGTTTAAGGGTTTTAGTCGCCCATTGGCGAAACTTTACACCTTGTTGTGACTTGACTCGGTAACCAACAGAGATGATTACATCAAGATTATAATGATTAGTTTGATAAGTTTTGCCGTCCGAAGCAGTTATCCGGAATTTCCGGACAACTTGTTCTTCTATCAATTCCCGCTCTTTAAAGATATTGCGTATATGCTCTGATATGGTTCTTTTATTTTTATCAAAAAGTAACACCATATCGGCTTGAGATAACCATATAGTGTCGTCTTGTAATGGCACAGCTAACCGTAGGCTGCCATCTTCATTTTGAAAGACTTCTATCTGATTAGCCATTTACACTCTTACCTCTTTATCAACCCTTTGGTTTTTATCTCCCAATTCAACATCAAACTGTTTAATAAACTGCTCGATCACATCGGCTTGTGCTTGGCTAAAAACGCCATCTAAGCCCATGTCATGCACTTGCGTAAATGGTGCATCGTAAAGCTGATCTATTTTGATGACGCCATAGCGCACCAGGTGATTTTTTAATAACCCAATAAAACGCTGTTGTTTGGCATTCATATGGGTATGAGTTTGCTGTACGAAATTAGTAAAGCTTTGCTCGATGGCCTCTTTATCCATGCCCACAATGGTGCGCAGAATTTTATCTAAGCTTGCCGTTGAATCTGGATAAAATTCTTTTAGGGTATTTAAATCAATATTCGGATTTTGGACGTGAACCAGGGCATTTAATCGAGCAAGGTCTTCTTCGGTAACTGGGCTACCTGCACGGATTTTTTGTAACACGCTATCGGTTGCAAATAGGGGGGTTAAGGTTTTCTCCACTTCCTGGCGGAAGATCTGATAATCAATCGACACTATCTTAGTAGGCCGCTCTGTTACCTGATAGTCTGCTTCATCTTCTCTGACATCCAGAATAACTTCTTGTGAAGGTGGCTGAATCCCCTTTTCTCTCAAGTGGATAACGCTACGCAATGCCTTGCGGCTGATTTCCAGTGTTTTAAAACCGTCTAACGATGCTGTTAAGTTTTGCCAATACACCTCTTTTTGAATATCAGCAATAAAACTTGCCTTAGCACGCACTTCATTTAAGTGCATTTGTAGCTTTTCAATTTTCGCCATCAAGGCTCGTCGCGCAAGGTCGATTTGGCCTGGGTCGGTATATAGCAAAGTTTGGATAATGGCGATCTCATTATCAAACTTATACGCTTCTGACTGGCCCATAATGTTGCGCCATTGCATCAGTGGTGCAATATGCTCGTATAGACTGGCTTTGGTTTCTGGGGCAAACTGGTTGAGGTACTTTTCATCTTTGCACGCTTCTACCACCCGCCAATTGTCTCGCACAGCTATGGTATTCATATCAAGTGAACATACATCTTGATGAATGAGTTTTATCACTTCATCAAACGTTGCAACATCGGCTTTTTTAAGTGAGGTTTCAGCCAACAATAAGCGTGATTCAAATAATTTTTGCGTTAACGATTTAGACTGTTTAACGTCCTCTTCTTCCGGGTCCATATCGAAGTATTCGAAATTCTCCCAGTGATCAAAAATCAAGAAGTGGGTTTTGTCTTTGCCTGCACCATAAAGATCTTTACATAAACGCGTACCACGACCAATCATCTGCCAAAACTTTACTTTCGATTTAATTGGCTTGGCAAAGACGAGGTTGACACATTCAGGCACATCAATACCTGTATCGAGCATATCAACCGAGACGGCTATACGAATGCCGTTTTCTTCTGTTGATTTGAAATCGTCAATCAGCTCTTCAGCACGTTCATATTTCGAGTGAATAACTCGGCAAAAGTGACTACCTAGCTGCGGATACATATCGGCAAATAGGTTAGCCATAAGTTCGGCGTGAGCGATATTCCGCGCAAAGACAATTGTTTTACCGGGCAGTTGCCCGTCTTTATCACGTAAACCTTTTTCCATCAGATTTCGCAATATCACACGGTTGGTATCTTTATTTTTTACCGCTTCATCGATTTGTTTGGCATCGAAGTCTAATTCGTTAGGATCGATACCTTGTTCTTCTAACTCGGCAATTTGCTCGTCGGTGAGGTTATCTTTACTGATCCCTTCACGCAGGAATTTAGTGGTAAAGCTGACGATTTTGTAAGGTACCAGGTTGCCGTCTTCAATCGCTTGTTCTAGCGGGTAATTGGCCGTTGGCATTTTAAAATCACAACCAAATAGCTGACAGGTTGAACGAGACACCATTTCAACTGGAGTTGCAGTTAAGCCAACTTCTAACGCATCAAAGTATTTAAAAATATCACCGTAAATATTGTAAATGGAGCGATGGGATTCATCAGCAACAATCAAATCAAAATAGCCGACATCATACTTTTGGAAGATACGCATCATGCCCGGATAGGTGGCGATAAAAACACGGGCACTGCTCGCGGCTTCTTTTTTGCTTTTACCCACCACGTACAGCGGCTCTTTGGTAAATTCGTTAAAAGCATTGCCCGCTTGCTTACGTAACTCTTTACGGTCACAAAGGAATAAAACGCGCTTTGCCCAACCTGCGTCTAGCAGGCGTTTTGCCAATGCAATAGATACGCGTGTTTTACCCGTACCCGTCGCTTGTACGATAAGGGACTTGCGATGTTTGTTGGTGAAACGTTCACAGACACGCGATATGGTTTCCATCTGGTAAAGTCGACCTGCAACATCGGTATCAATAGGCGTTTGGTTGAGATCTTTTTTCAAAGTTCGTTGCTTTATGAGATATTGCAATGAGTCTTTTGAGTAATAGCCGTAAAGCTTCCGGCTGTTATAGCCTTGGGCATCATCTAAGATACGGATGTCGTAGCCATTTGAATAGAATATGACAGGGCGCTGACCAAATTCCTTTTCCAGGGCATCAGCATAGATTTTTGCTTGCTCGCGGCCTTTTTCGACCGATTCACGGGTGCGTTTTGCTTCAATAACCGCCAATGGCTTTCCATCATCATCCCACAGTACGTAATCAGCTCTGCCGTTTCCACTATTCGTTGGCTGATGTGGCAAATCAACTTCTTTGCCCACTTCATCAGTACTGGTTTCGTTTAGTGATACATTCCAGCCCGCGGCGCGTAAATCCAAGTCAATAATACGGGCACGAGTTTCAGCCTCGTCAAACTTAAAGCTTGATGTGATTTGCTTATTCAGTGATCGAACCTGGCTGACTTTTTCGGCGTCAATAACTTGTTTAAGCCTGGATGCTTCAATTTGCGCAAGCTTTTGTGCTTTTTGAGATGCTTCCAGCTCTTCTAGCGCTTTCTTTAATCGTGCTTCATTTTCAGCGAGTTGTTTTTCAAGTTGCTTGTTCTTTTTAGCGAACTCTGCACCAGATTGGTCTGTTGGTTTTGTTTGCTCAGGAACAGTAAATTCTGGACAATCTTCTTGCTTGCCTCCCGCATAAGCCATGAAAAGATAACTGGCGACAAAGTAACTCTCTTTTAATATCCAGATAGCTTGCTGTTGATCGACTTTGCCTTCGTGCGCTGCCTGGTTGCCGCTTTTGCGGATCGCATGTAGTTTGTCGGTAATTAAATCAGGTACAACACTGGTGAAGTCGTCTGAGGTTAACTTGTCATAAATGTTGGAATTAGGGAAAACCGGAAGGCGAAGCTCCTTATACAAATAGCCAACCACTTTTTCAGCAAAGCAGCGTAATTTCACTAAAGCACTTTGTGGATCACTGATCACATAATCTTCTGCAAATGCAGCAAGCTGATGCAACTCAGGCCATTTGTTTTGGATGTGTTCAAAATTCATTGATTGCTTCATTCCATTTACTTCCTTGCTCCCATATGAGCTAATTTGATGCCAATTTTAAACCACGTGTTATTTTGTTTGCTCTATTCCCAGATTTTTTATCCAGTTCATCAACGTCTGTCGATTTCTCAAACCTAACATTTTTGCCGCCTTTGTGTAGTGATTTGCAGTGGCTGACAGTGCCGCCTCTATGTATCTTTTCTTAATACCATCAATGACTTGCTCCACATCAACCTGTTGGCCAGCCACCAAAGATATGGAAGGGCTATTTGCCTCAGATCCTCTTTTTATGATCGCATTTTGAATATCACTAACCCCGACATTCGTATTGTCAGAGGTTATAAAAACACGATTCAAGGTGTTCCATAGTTCTCTTATGTTGCCCGGCCAGGGTTGTTCTTCGATAAATAATATTGCTTTTTCGGAAATTATTTTACTTTTGTAGTCAGGCTGTTTTTGAGATGTGGTATTAATTTTAGCCGAAAATTCCGATAACAGGGGGCGAATATCAGCAACTCTTTCTCTAAGCGATGGGATTTTGATAATACCCACGGCCAGACGATAGAACAAGTCTTCGCGAAATTCACCATTTAACATCATTTGCACCAGGTCTCGGTGTGTGGCGGCGATAACTCTGACGTCCACATTGATAATTTTGTCATCACCGACTCGGTTAATTTCACCTTCCTGAAGCGCACGCAGGAGCTTTACCTGGGTGTCTGGCTTAAGCTCCCCCACTTCATCTAAAAACAAGGTGCCGCCATTGGCCTGTTCAAACAGTCCTTTTTTATCTGACAGTGCGCCGGTAAATGCACCTTTGACATGACCAAACAGGATAGAGTCCACCAGCGACTCTGGTAGTGCGCCACAGTTTACAATTCGAAGCGGTTGATTTACCCGGAAGCTTCCTGAGTGGATGGCTTTGGCCATGCTTTCTTTACCTGAGCCGGTCTCACCGAGAATCAAAAGTGGCACTTCGGATTTTGCCAGCTTTTTAGCCTGCTGAACGGTTTGTTTCATGGTTGGGCTTTCAGCGACAATAGAATCAAATGTGACTAAGTTATCTGAGGTCGATACTGCTTTAGAAGCTACATTTTTTGCAACGGACCTGGAGTATTGTTGGCCAAAGTCAACAGGGATGATGGCTTCTGAAATACCGTTATCTTTGGAAGATTGATAAAAAGATACATTATCTTTTGCCTTGCCAATGAGAACACTGGCCACTGACATGGCTGGCGTACCTGAAGTAACATTAATCGTCACGGTATCACTCTTTTCCGCAAGTAGTGATATCCACTGCTCAGTGACTGCAAAAATATCTGGGTAGTGGACAGGGCTGGTTAGTTTAACGGTTTTGACCTGAATGCTTTCGCAGGGTCTCCCATTGTCCTCCAGCCAGCGTGATAGCCATTCCTGATATGGTAGCAATTTGTCATGCCATGAATTCGCAAGTACAACGATGTTGTTGAACACTTGCGGATGCTCCAAAGCCATAGTGGCAATGGCGGCTGGTTTCCCATTTGCCATATTTTCAAGGTCAGCGCTGCCTAACCAGGTTAACAAGGTATTCACATAGACCCACTCGATTTAGAAAAAGAGCAATTATTTTTGCACAGAATAAAATAATTTGCATTTTGGTGTATGTGTTCTGGCATCATTGATAAAAATAATCTCGACTTGGTACAAGTGTTCAGCAAATTAGTGTTGTTATCCAATGTAGCGCTCATCCAGATTTAAACTTTATTGGGATTTAACAGGGCTTCGCAGGCAGTGTAGCGCTTCTCAAGCGGGATGCTCTTGTAAAAGTCGCTTTCCTTTCCGGCTTTTAATATCTGTTTTTTGTGACTTGTATTTGTATCGATAATATAGGTGCTGATTTGCTTGAGCTGATCTGGATTTTCGTGCCAAGATACATTAAAGGCGCATAAATTAGGGAAAAAATAAAGGCTGCTATATTCCGGGATATGGGCATGTATCCACCATGCTAATGATGTCCAATCTCCTGTACTTTCGTAATAGTCCAGATAAGCTGGGATAACAATACAGGCCGTAGCTCCCATAAAGCCCTCTTTATCGCGCCTGTCCCAGATATGACCGGCGTAGTTACTTTCATTGCTGGCACAGTTCGCGCCAAGCTCATTGCCTCTCTGATTGACTTCGCAGCTTCGAAACGCCGAGCGGATATGAATACGACCCCATGCGCTTTGAATAGGCTCAAGGACCTTTTCACAAAGCTGCGTACCGGCTGCCACAGCCAAATCGATATCGTCAGGGATATTATTTAATCCGTGCGCGGCAGCAGTTTCTGAATACAAAAAATCACGTAGAAAAAAGTGTTTTGACAAGCGAATTCTGGCGAGTTTATCGAGCTTTGTGACTTGTGATTTAGACATCTGACATCCTTGTTTTAGAGAGTAGAATAAAAGCTAACACCTTGTTTCCTCATGTACACAATGGGCATAAACATAAAAATCATCAACAGAACCTTCCATTAAACGTTAGAACCTGCCTATTTTGTACAGTGATAGCAGCACTTCTCGGCGCTAAAGTTTTGGTTTCGCTCTTGCTGACGATTTGGACTATCAAATATGCAAATTAATTTGTTCACCAAAAATCAGATCGTTATAGCTTCAAGTTCATCTGTATATCGAAGAATCAACTCCAAATCCAAAACTATTTGCTGTTCTTGCTCTTGCTCCTTATCTATTTCATCTGAAATAGAATCCGTTATCTCTGTGTAGTGTAGGTCTATGGCATTTTTGCATGCCTCCTGTACTCCACTAATTATATTTTCTGTGCCTGATTCAATTACCTTCTGAAGCTGAAACTGTTGTTTGCGTATTTTCTCGTTATACTCATTTTCAGCATCACTAGCTCTCTTTATATCCCAAAGGACTATTCCAACTTGGATTAAAGGTGCTGCCTTTCCAGCCCACTTGTCGAGTGTTGTACCCCAACGCCCCTTGATACCTGGGATTTTCAACTTACGTAACTGCAATAAACTTTCTTTTACTATGCTTTTGTGGTCGGCTTTTTTGAACATATCAATGGCAAGTTCAGTAACATTAACGTTCGAAGTATCGTCATTGTTGCCTAGACTAACGGGAGAACCAGAAAGCGTAGTATCTCCAATCGGTAAATTTTCAAAGTTTTGTTCAATAAAATTAGATGCATCGTCACATAAACGTTGACAGATACTGTGCATGGAAGAATTTACTTCGTTCTCTTGTCGTTCTCTATTAAACAGCTCCCCAACCTCAGCGCGAATATTTATTTCTTTAGAGCGAATAAAATTATTTACCTTGCTAATCAACAGTCCCTGTTGTTTTACGGCTGTTTCTCGTAATTGCTGTTTTTCTTCTATAATGGTTGATGGCTTGGGTGCTTCTTCCTGTATCGCAATTGTTATTGGTTTCAACAAACAGCTTTTCACAATACCTTTAATCTGTTGGAGATACCCTGTTTCATTGTCATATAGGGAAAGCCACGAATGAAATTGCTGCTCAAAATCTATAATACCCGAATGCTGGGCTAGCCTCTCTGAGTTCTTAAGCTTTGCCGTCATAGCAGTTTTGACATTAACGGCAATAATGTTTATTTGAAATAATTGTTCGTCGGTAATGTTGTAACAAGCAGCCAGCATAAAAAGTTGCTCATTTAACTTGGTAAGCGCCTTCTCAAGATCACCACCAGTGAGTTGATGATTGAAAACGATAAAGAGCTTTTTACCTCTTTTGATAAAATCGAACATGCGTTGGTAAACATCTTTGACATCTTGATCTCCCTCTCTTATAACAAACAGCATCAACATGCTTCGTTCTATTTGGTGTGCTGTTACCTCTTCATGTTCTATTGGGGCATTTACTCCTGGAGTGTCCAGTAAAGTGCATCCATTCCATTTATATTGATTAACAGAATCTGTTTCAGGAATATCCGCGACAGGCGCAACTGCTTCACCGATTAATGCATTTATTAAGCTGCTTTTGCCTCCATTATATGCGCCAAATAACATTATCTGCGGACGAGACTCTGCAAACGATTCCCTTAATTCCTCTATTAATTTTCCAGTACGCTGTTTACCTAAATAACGATCAGATAGCGGTTGGCATTGTTCAACAAGTTTATTTAAACCTATACTAGTAGTCATTTCAGCAGCTCCTTCTGTCTAATTATCTCTTCTTCAAATTCGCATATGTGAGATGTAAATTTTGCTGAATATTCATTGAGTTGTTCCAGCACTTGTTCCCAATTTTTAAAAGCTTTGTCGACTTCCTTTGGAAGTAACTCTGAAATGCATTCAATAGCTTGGGTAGTAATCTGCGTAGCACCAACTCCAACTGATGTTGTGCGAGTTATCGTTTCAATAAAAGTATCACCAACTTTGTTTCCAAGATATCCGCCAACGCCCCCCCCAACCGTTGCACCAATTGGTCCTGCAATCATCATCCCTATTGCCATTCCTACCCCTGACCCTATACCTGATGAAGCTGCCTTCTTACTGTAACCAATGGTTTCTTCATAACTTACTTTTATATCTTCATAGTTACCTAAATGATCAGGATTAATATTTATAAGTACAGGCTCAACTTGGGAAATAAAAGTTTTAATAACGCTATTAATTCGTTTAGATAACTCAGTTTCAAGGTGATTTTGAATGTTTAGAGCTAATTTCTTCGTGTCTTTATCTTGTCTGAACTCATTAGCCCAGTCAGGAATAAGCTCAACGAGTTCAAGTTGCAAATCGCTGCAGATATCTTGTTTATGACATTCGAGTCCAGAACTCTGTTCTTCTAGTAGTGAATTTAGATTACTTAATTGTGGCGCAATATTTTGATTAATACCGCCTAAGACTGCGTTTTCCAGATAATTAACCACTTGCTGATGAGCCTTTTTACTCTTAAATATTCTGGCTTCGTCCATAGTTTTACCTATCGACTCAAGCAACGCAAATAAGCCACTGTCTCTTAACGCTGATTCATTCTTGTCTGACTGTTTATACCAGTGAACCGATATGGAGACAGGTGATTTGAGTTGCTCTGCCTGATTTAGCTTTTGCTTGGCTCTCTCCGCAACGTCATCTTCTTGCAATTTTCTATTACTTTGGGGTTTGTTCTCAATAACTTGAACTAGTTCATCGTTTTCATCAAAGTCCTCAGTGATGAAATCACTGCGAGTGATAACGGGTAATAACGGTTTATTTGATTCGAGTTCTTTTTTTAAATCTTTTAGTTCTTGCACCTGTCCCGGAGAAGTAGAAGGTGTTATCCAAAGTACTAAGTCTGCGCTGTCAGTGAATTTACGCGTCAAATCACCGTTTTCATCTGTTACAGAGTGTAAGCCAGGAGAGTCTAATAGAACCAATTTTGATCCTAACTCTACCCCTTGAATTCTGGCAGTAGTCTCAGTTGCCCCTTCCTTAAATTTTTCCTTATTGTAATGCCTTGTTCCCCGATCCAAATAAAAATAATTAACGTCCTCATCTGTGAAGCAGGAGGCAAGATAGTTTGCAAATGAACTCTTCCCTGCGTTAACTTTACCAAAAACCAATAAGATAATTCTGTCTTGATATTTTTCAGAAATGGCACGCATCGCTGTGCATCCATCCCATTGAATTGACCATTGTTTTACTGCATCGGATAATTCCTGCTTAATTTTTTGGAGTAATATGGATAGAGAATTATTTTTTTTGAGCTGTGATGGTGCAGATAACTTATAGAGTTTGTCTATTAATTCCTCACGTAACGCTAATATATTGTACTCCGCTCGTTCCAACTTTTTAAACTCGCTCTCAAACGAATTTAAAGATTGAATTAATGGATTCTGCACTTTAGACCTCCGTTATCATTTCCAAGGCACGCTTTAATTCCAACAATTTTTCTTCGCTTGCACGTTTACGTCCTTGCAACTCCTGATGCTTTTTTGACACAGCTATGTACTCACTGACATCAAGAATTTCATCTACATCATTGAATGCTGCCAATTTGACTTTTAAACACTTGGTGTCTTCAAGTTGATATTTCTTTGCGAGTGCTTCAGCTTGTTTTTCTATAAACGAATTAAGCTTTTCTTGTTTAACTTTTTGTTTCTTTTCTTCGCTGTCATCGGAACGAGTAGTAACTCGGCGAGAAGCTGTATCGTCCTCATCTGATGAAATAATTGCTACAGCAACACCAACTACTGCAGCTCCGATAAGCCATGGTAACGGCATAATTGTTCTCCTTATAAGTCCATTTCTTTCGCTTGTTTCGCTATTGTTTGTTGTGATTTATAAACTGCCCCCTTAAATTCAGAACGCAACTTTTCTATTTCATGCTCTAATGTAATCAACTTTCTTTCTTCAGACCAAGCTAGTGTACTGAGCTCCAAATTCGCTTTTCTTTTAAGGCGTTTTTTTTCTTTATTTTTAAGTAATTTTAATTGATTTTTGAGATTATCAATGTGCTCAAGTAGGACATTCATTCCACTCAGTGCAACAAATTTATTTATATTCTCTTTGATACCCCTTATATAACGAATTGAGGAAACTTCAAATATTTCCATTTCAGGCAGTTGTTTTTTTATTTCATTTAAAATTTTTTGCTTATCCTCATCACTCGGTATTTGATCGATCTGGGTAAGTACCAAAAATAGTTTTTTACGATAGTTATTGTCCAGTCGCGTGAGTTTTTCATATACATCTAATTCATATTTGTCTAACTCACCAGCTTTAACGTTGTGTACCAGAAAGATAAAGTCCGCAATCTCAAATGCTGCATCCATGGCTTTACTATCGTCATTCCCATACGTATCTGCATCCAATCCGGGGGTATCAACCCAGGTCACACCATTGTATTTATGCTCTTGAATTGAGGTAGTTTCCCTTTTATCAGCCGCTTTAAATATTTCATCGCCACAAATAGCGTTTAAAAGCGTACTCTTCCCATGATTATACTTACCGAATACGGCTATTTTTAATTCTTTTGGTGTTTTAATTGATTGATAAAGGCGTTTCAGATTCCTCTCAGAAGAGGGAACTAATTTAATCAACCAATCTAATTCAGTGTCAAAAGAGTTCATAATTTTACTCTGTAAATTAGGTTGAAATTGTGTTTGCTTTGTAACTCGTTACATACTTTGGCATTAATCTGATAAAAGTCATGCTTCGATGAAAACTCAGGTTTAAGCAGTTCAAAATATTCTTCTACATTGCAAACTAAAGGTCTATCGTCGTAGATCCTACATCCAATTTCAGGGCTAAAATAACGACATGTGCCGTTTCCCAAATCGAATGTTCTTAGCTCGACCACGTGTTCTATGTGCTGGCAACAAAGTCCGCACTTTGTGCAAGGGTAAGTCACAGGTGGATAAGTGCCTCACCTTGAATAAATAAAGACAATATACTTTTTGCCCACTCTTTATATACAACCGCAAGGTTCGGATTTAAATCAAATGAACTTACCATTTGATTAAGAACCTCCTCCTCGGCTTGGTGCAA
Source organism: Planctobacterium sp. AWH2_060 (assembly GCF_056158425.1). NCBI lineage: Bacteria > Pseudomonadati > Pseudomonadota > Gammaproteobacteria > Alteromonadales > Alteromonadaceae > Planctobacterium > Planctobacterium sp. AWH2_060. Next base: position 1,513,746 of record NZ_JBSWTG010000001.1, read on the forward strand.
TGTTCCATCTGAATAAACCAATGCCATGATTTCAAGAAGCGCAATTTTTTTGTGATTATCTTCTCCAAACAAAGATAGCGTTCTTTCTAAATCAAATGTTTCAGCATGATAATCCACATCATCCATCTGCATTTCCATACAATATTTGTCGATCATCAACTGCTCTTTCTGACAAAATTGCTCATCAGTGTGAGCTATATGATGCGCTAGTTGCAAAAAGGCTTCTTTTTCTTCAATGTTAAGTCTATTTAAAAACATGATAATCCTAATGGTGTATTGATTTTTCAACTAATGGAGTTTTGCTCCACAACCTTTTGTAAATAACCTCTTGATTCAATTTGTAATTTACTGGAGAACATATTCATCACTTACGTCTGCAACATCCCTCATCGTTACATCCCAAACATCCTCTCCGAATCCTTTTAGCCACTGTTCTAATTGTTTCGAATGCACTACTGTGGCAACTACCTGATAGTGGTCTGAAAATTCCTGAGTCTGCTGGTTTTCTGACAGGGGTGTTTCCAGTAAATGGCGGCCTGATTCTTTAGTTATGCAGAATTGCACTGAGCATTTTTTTCCTTCACCGAATCCAAAACGACCATCAGCATCATATTGGCTGAGCCTGAAGTTTTTGGGCCGCTCAAAATCAAAGCTGGAACTTTTCGCATTGCGTATTCGATGAAGTGCCAGACTGCGTTCATTCTCATACCCTTCAAATCGGCAAACCAGATAGAGTCGAGGGCCTTGCTGTGCCAGTCCTAATGGCATAACGCGGACTTTTTTCTGCTCTTGTTTTGCATTGCTATAATCAATAGAGAGCCATTTGTCATGAAACAAAGCATAACTGACGGTATTGAATACATCGGTATCTATCGCAGGAGGTATCAGTGGTTGGGTTTCTCTGACAACTCTCACCTTTTGCAACCACTCGCGCTCTTTTGTTGTATTCTGACCAGGGGCAAGTTGCTGACGAGCTTCAGTGAAAAATCCCTGCAAAGAGCTTGTGACATTGCCCGGTAATAAATGACTAAGATATTGTTCCGCCAGACTTAGTAAGAGAGACTCCTGCGGAGAAAGACTGTTGGGAAGTGAAAATCCCTCACTGTGTTTTTGCCAGGAATAGCCATAAGGCTTTGAGCGGGTGTCTCTTTCAATATTGAAATGCTCACACAGCATTTCCAGATTCCGCTGAATGGTGCGGATATCACGCACAATACCAGCCTCTTTGAGTTCCTGGTGCAATTCTGATGCTGAGACTTTACGGCGTTTTGGAATGCGCTTTAACACTTCAAAAGCAAGTGTCAGGGTTTCGCTGGTAGTCGGGCGGGTAGCCATAACGATACTTCCATTTTTCTTTTGTGAGGCATACGCCGTACATCCGTGAAGTATCAAAAGTAGTTTCAAATCAACACTCCGTCAACCCCAAATCTATATTGAAAACCGATTCTAATAGGGCGATCTGACAAATTGTGTCGTATGGGGGTTACGGTGAGATTTTTTCTGACGCAAGGTCGTTGCGTGAGCTGTTCTTCAAGTTGTTGCCATTTTACTGTAGATATTAAGGTAAAAAACGAGAGGTAAATTCTATGGACATCAAACCAATTAAATCTGATGCCGACTACCGAGCGGCATTAAAGGAAGTCGAAAGCCTGATGATGGCTGCCCCTGACTCACCAGAAGGTGAAAAGCTGGATGTAATGGTAACGCTTATAGAGGCCTACGAGGCCAGACATTTTCCTATGGATTTACCCGATCCTATTGAAGCCATTAAGTTTGAGATGGAGCGCAAAGGATTAACAGTGAAAGATCTCGAACCTATGATAGCGAACCTGACCCCATTTTGCACCATTTAAGCTTGAAGCAAGCGACGCTGAAGAAGAGATTGCATATCGCGACGGCCATCAGCGATCACCATCACATAAACATGCTTTCCAATAATTCGATAAATAATACGGTAGGGTTTGAAATAGAGTTCTCGATATTCTCGGAGGCCGACAGCAAGCAACTCGTTTGGATAAGTCCCGCGCTCTGGGTTGTTGGCAAGGCTTGAAAATGTCTCCTCGATTTTGTCGAGAACATAATCAGCGTTTGCGGGGGCATCATGAGATTCGATATAGTCGTATAGATACTCAAGATCGCAGGCGGCATCGTCGGTGAGAAATACCTGATAACTCATTTACGATTCTTGCTCCGGCTACGAAGCTTAGCAACGACATCACCCGCAGGCTTAACCTTTCCTTCGTCGATCTGACGCTGACCCAGTGCCAACATCTTTAGCAGCGCCATAGTCTCTTGTGTTTGCTCATAGCTTTTGATGTCCTGTATTACAGCCTTAGCCTCACCGTTTTGAGTGATCACTAAGGGTCCCATTTGAGTCGACAGGTTACGCACGACCTCTGCAGCATGAGCTTTCAGATAGCTAATAGGTTTGATTTGATCTGATAATTTCATAAACACCTCTCATTAAGACCAAATATAGTCCTTAAACGGGTCACCGGTCAATTTAAAACATCTGTTGGAACCAGGTAGCGAACGGTCCCCATATTATTACTGATTGGTATTAACCCCACTCCCTTGGAGCAACCCGACAACCAGATACTTTAATCTCCCCCTTCTCGTTCACCTGTGGCAAACTAACTTCAGAGAAAAATAAAAATTACATCAAATAAGGGAACATACTCATGTCAGAGTTTCGTGGCGACAGCATGAGCCGTATAGAAACCTTTGTTGCAGCGGCGTTTGCCTTTGCGGTTTCTATGCTGGTAATTTCAGTAGATTCGATCCCCAGCACATTTGCTGAGTTACAGGATGCGGCAAAACATATTCCTGCCTTTGCGGCCAGCTTTGCGATCCTTGCCTGGATTTGGCATGAGCATGCTACCTGGTGCCGAAAATATGGTTTGGAAGACAACAAAACCATCTTTTTAAGTTGTCTGTTAGTGTTCCTGGTGCTGGTGTATATCTATCCGTTACGCTTGATGATGCAAGGTTTAATGGGCTTTGTGTCGCAAGGATGGTTTCCGTTTAACATGGATTTTAAAGCCGCCTGGCAGGTGCGTTTTCTGTTTGGTTTTTATGCCGTTGGATTTTTTATGTTAAGCCTGACGTTTGCCGGTTTGTATGCCCATGCTGCCAGCCAGGCCGAGGAGATTAAATTAACGGATGACGAGGGGTTTGTTGCTAAAACAGAAGCCTGGTTATGGCTGAGTTCCGCCAGTATTTGCGTATTAGCCCTGGTTTTGGCGATATTCGTTCCTACCAAATGGATAGGTTTTACGGGCTTTACTTACTTTTTACTGTTCCCGCAAAACTATATTCTAAAGGATAAACTGATTAAATCTGGCCTGAAAACAGCGTAGATTGTTAAGGTTTAACAAGGTGCAAATCCGGTTGGATTTGCACCTTTTTTACAATAAAGATGCACAATCAAAGTTTGTTGCTTAGCCGCACCAGTGATGACAAAAAGTCGTCTGCAGCGCGTTCCATTTTCTGAACCCTTTCCATTGTGGCTTCATTCACGCCATTGGCAGCAGCTGATACCACTTGTTTAGAAACATCATAAAATTTCTGCATTGCTTGCTGACTGGATTTAAACTCACTCAGTTTGCCGTATTTATCCTGACCATCCCGTTGCATCCAGCGAGCTAATTCAGAATCGTCCTTACCTGGCAAGTTGCCACGCCCGCGGCCAGACAGGCTTTCGTAAACCAAGCCTTTAGCGTGAAAAACTTCCACCTGAGCGACAGCTAAAAGACTCTTATCGGCCGTGGATAAGATGGTTTCACGCATTGAGCCTGACATGCTTAAGACCTGAGACACCTTGCTTTTTACTTCACGGGTTTTCTCAACTAAAACGCGTGACTTTTCCGACACATCATTAATGTTCGATTCGATATTTTGGGTGCCCTCTTCTATCTTTTCCACCAGGTTATTAATTTCCTGGGTAGATTCTGAAGAGCGCATGGCGAGGTTTCTGACTTCTTCTGCCACTACCGCAAAACCCCGGCCACTTTCTCCGGCTCTTGCAGCCTCTATCGCGGCATTCAACGCCAGCAAATTAGTTTGTTCAGCGATTGAGTTAATCACACCAACAAAGTTGCTGATACTGCTGGCCAGTCCGGAAAGCTCGCCCGCATGTGTCACCCCTTTTGCAGCAATGCTGTCGATCTGACTCAGGCCGCTCACCGCTTCGTCTAACATTTCAGCCGAGCCGCTGAACAAATCATCGGTATTGGCCAGACTATCCGATTGTGATGACAACACACCAGCGCAATCCTGCAACAGGTCTTTCATGTTATTGAGTTGCGCATTGCCGCGCAACAAACTCTCAGCGAGTTTGCTCTCGCCCGAGTCTTTTTGTTGTGTTTCAGACAACAGAATTTCCGCATCTGACAGTTGTTTTTCCAGAGCAGAAATACGCTGATTCAGCGTCTGATTTTCATCGGTTAATTGTTTTATTTGACGGAGATCGTCTTCGTTACTTTTTTTTAACCACCACATAGGGTCTATTCTCTTGTTATTGAAACAATATATGTGTGTTTATTTATCGTCTGATGTCGTAAAAGCATCAGACATTTTTACAAATTTCTTTCTTTACCCTCAGGCTCGCGCCAACCGGGGAAAACTTGGGTACAGGTTTCCAACTCGGCTTTATTAAAGATAGAGGGTATTCTCGCTTTTTCCCTACAATTACATACACAGAAGCAAAAAAAGATAAATATTTTTGAGCATTCGTTTGCCATTTGCGAGTTTTATTTAAGTCTTTGCTGTATAACATTTCAGAAAACAAAAAGCGTTTCTCAAGGGTAACCTGGTATCCCATTAACGACAGCCAGTCAATAACTCTTGAACGACTAAAGAAACGTGCCCTGTGCAGTGGACTATCTTTTTTAATGGGTAACCAGCGTGCAACGCCGGCAGCACTGTAAGGATTAAAACCAACTATGATGAGATGTCCATTGGGAATAAGACAATGGTCCACTTCTCTTAAGACCTGATGCGGATCGGCAGAGTAATCCAGCACATGGGTCATTAATACGGCATCTACGCTTTTTTCTCGGTAGGGTAAATCCGTAGGTAAGGCCACGACACCGCCGTCACCACTCTCCTGATAGGCGTGGCATACCTGATGCTTAATCGGACATCCAGATAAGGTTAAAGAGTGGCTTAGGCCTCCCAGTTTTATCAGGTGATAACCAAAGCACTGCTGCATAATCGGAGAAAGCTGCTGTTCATAAACGGCTTTCAACGCCTCTGAGTGGGGCATCGCTTGCCAGGATTGCGGAGCAACCAGTTTTCTACTCAGTAATGCAGGTCTAAACAATAGTATTCCGTAAAAATCAAATTAGCAGTATGAACTCAAGAACGTTATATTATGGCAACTTTGCCAAGAACAATAGTTTTTTAAACAGGATATGATCAACGTTTTTCCGATCCCGGCTTTCAGTGATAATTACATTTGGTGCCTGCACAATCACACCTATGCCGTCGTTGTGGATCCAGGTGATGCCTCGCCGGTACAAGATTATCTGAGAAAGCATAAGCTGACACTGACTCATATTTTAATTACCCACCATCACCCGGATCACATTGGTGGTGTAGCCCAGTTAAAGCAGGCAGGCATAGAAGTGATTGGCCCGGTATCTGATCGCATTGCCCACATAGACAAAGCCGTCAGTGAAAATGATGAGCTAATATTGGAGCCACTTAACCTGCAATTTAAGGTTATGGAAGTCCCGGCCCACACCAGAGAGCATATTGCATTTTATGGTGATGTCGGCTTGTTCAGTGGCGATACCTTGTTTTCAGCTGGTTGCGGCCGTCTGTTCGAGGGTACACCAGAGCAAATGCACAAGGTATTGCAACGCTATGCTAAACTGCCGGAAAATACCAAAATTTACTGCACTCATGAATATACCCAGGCTAATCTGGCGTTCGCGCTAGACTTGTTGCCTGAAGATGAGGCACTGCAAAACTATGAGCGCAAAGTCAGTTTGTTAAGACAACAGAATGTGCCAACATTGCCAACTACTGTGCAACTGGAAAAACAGGTGAACCCATACCTGCGCGTTTCCGAATCACAAATGGTAAAAGCAGTCCAGAGAAAAACCGGTAGCATCCCCGGCAATGATATCGAGACATTTGCCGCCGTGCGCCGACTCAAAGACCAGTTTTAATGAAGATCACACTAACCAACAGGATTAATTCGTGACCTACAGAGTTTTCATTCCCCTTTTATTGCCTCTTGTTATCCAGGGTTGCCAGTTGACGTCGCCCTTTGACTCGCAGGATACCGATACCCCTGATTTTCTGGCAGCAGAATATACCGATGAATGTGATATTACGCCTGACGTAGCGGATCTGACTTTTGACTGTGACGAAAACAGTGAAGGTACGCACCCGATCATTCACCCGGTAACCGAGCTGGAAGAGTTGATAAGCTCAGTACCCCAAGTTGAAGAAGTAACCGAAGAAGACGGTGTAGAAAGAGACGATTTATGGCAACAAGTGCGCTATCAATTGTCTATGAATATCCCTGACGACAGACGTATCTGGAATCAACAAGCCTGGTATCGCAAACACCCTGAATATATGCAACGGGTTAACAAGCGTGCAGCTCCATTTTTTAAACATATCGTAACGAAACTTGAAGCAGCTGACATGCCCATGGAATTGGCCCTGTTACCCATTGTAGAAAGTGCTTTCGATCCTTTCGCATATTCTCATGGCAGAGCAGCTGGCATGTGGCAATTTATCCCGGGCACAGCAAAGCGCTTTGGCATAAAACAAACCTGGTGGTTTGATGGCAGACGCGATGTTTTGGCGGCGACAGATGGCGCAATCAAGTATCTAAAATATCTACACAAGTTTTTTGATGGTGACTGGTTACACGCCATAGCCGCCTATAACAGTGGCGAAGGTAGAGTCAGAAATGCCATCAAACGCAATAAAAGAGCGGGTAAACCAACTGATTTTTGGCATCTGGATTTACCACGCGAAACTCGTGCCTATGTGCCCAAACTATTAGCTTTATCAGACCTGTTAAACCGTGCTGATGAACTTAATTTCGACTGGCCAACGCTTAAAAATGAAGACGTAACGCAGGTAGTCGATGTTGGCTCTCAAATTGATTTGGCCATGGCGGCAGAATGGGCAGGATTAACCGTTGAACAACTGCATTCACTGAATCCAGGCTTTAACCGCTGGGCAACTGATCCAAACGGTCCTCATCGTTTATTATTGCCTATTGATAAGATTGAGCAATTTGAATTAGCGCTGGGTGAAAAGTCCGAGCGCCAGCGCCTTAACTGGGTAAGACACAAAATCAAATCCGGTGACAGCCTGCTAAAACTAGCGAAAAAATATCACACTTCAGTTGATGTCATTCAACAGGTGAATGAATTAAGAGGCAATGTAATCAGAGCCGGTGATCACCTGATGATACCTGTGGCGCTTAAGTCGCTGGATTATTACTCTCTGTCAGAAGAACAACGCCTGTTGGCTAAACAATCGGAAAAACGCGGTTCATACCAACTGCAACACACGGTTAAAAGTGGTGATACCTTGTGGGATATCAGTCGCGAATACAATGTAAATCTGCGCAGTCTGGCCAAATGGAATGGTATGGCACCAACCGATCCGTTAAAACCTGGCAAAAAGCTGGTGATATGGGTAAACAAGGTCAGTGAAATGCAAGCTGATAACGCAGTTGTACGGACCGTTACCTACACGGTACGCAAAGGCGATTCGTTGGCCCGTATTGCCGGTAAGTTCAATGTTGCAGTCAGCGACCTGACCAAATGGAATCAGTTGAATAAGAACAAATACCTGCAACCCGGACAGAAACTGAAGATCTTTGTGGATGTTACCCGCACCTAGTGTTGGTCAGATTTCATTCCAACAGCGATGCGTGATTTAAGCATCGCTGTCCTACTAAAGTGTAATCTCCCCTTATAGGCCTGAATTTATTCATACGCCGCGGCTAAATGAAAGTCGAGAAAACCTTAGCTCAGGCCACCATGTCAAACTGCAATAATGGCGTGACATCAAGATAATGTGCGGCTTCTTTCGGGCTTTTAACCAACGGCACTTCGCCAAGGAACGGCATGTCCAGATGCTCTTTTAAGGTCTTAACATTTTCCGTTAAAAACGGCATTCCGGCATCAACGTGGTTGGCTACCCAACCCGCTATCTTAAGACCATCCTGCTCAATAACTTCGGCGGTCATACAAGCGTGATTGATACAACCCAGTCGCACTCCCACCACCATGACAACAGGGATATCGTATTGTTTGACAAAATCCGACATAAAGCGCTTTTCGCCCAGGGGTAAGCGCCAGCCTCCCGCGCCTTCCACAATAGTCAGATCTGATTGTTTGTTTATCAGCTTTTCATAAGCCTCGGATATCGTCTTCAGACAGATTTTACGGCCTGCTCGTTGTGCAGCCAAATGGGGTGCAACCGCATCCTTGAACGCATATGGATTAACTTCGTCGTACCTGAGATTAATGGTACTGGCATCCTGTAAACTCAATGCATCTTCATTTCTTAGACCTGAAGGAGTTTCAACACACCCCGAAGCTACGGGCTTAAAGCCGACGCAGGTCTTACGTTTTTGCTCGTAAATGTGCATTATGGTGCGCGAAATAAACGTCTTACCTACTTCGGTATCGGTTCCGGTTACGAAAAAAACGCTCAAGCTATATTCTCCGATTGAGGTTTACAAAAACTAAGGAAAGCGATTTGCCAGGTTAGTGGCAACCGACCTTCAATAGCAAAATGATTCTGATAACTAGTGTTTAATATAGTCAGTTTTCGCTTATTCAATCGTCCATGATTCTGACTATTGACTACCACACCTGCTCCAATATCTTTAATGGAGTGTAGCACTTCAAAAACATTACTATGCCAGGAGGTAAAGGCTTTTTGCTGAAGCGTTACGCTAAAACCAGCATCCTGAAAAGCACTTTGCCACTGGCTGGCTGGCATAAACTGATTAACCGGTGAGGTTTGAGCAATCGACTTCCAGCTATCATTTATCTCACTCAGAGAGCCATCCACGACCACAGCAATCGTCCCCTTGCCCTGCGGAGACAGAACCCGAAAGCACTCTCTGGCTACATTTGCGGGACTGGTCAGCCATTGCAAGGCCATACTACTGTAAAGCAAATCCACACTATCATTGCGCAAGGGTAATGCTTCAGCGTCTGATACAACCCAGTTAAGTCGATTACCGGCATGATGATTTTTGGCATAGTTGATCATGCCCTCAGATAGGTCCAGGCCGGTTACCTCACGAGCATATTCTAACAACCTGAGAGTGTAAGTGCCGGTGGCACAGCCAATATCTATGGCCTGCGACCAGGTCTTTTGAGAAGGAGAAAGCGACGCCACTAAACTGAGGGCATAATCAGCGATTTCCCGTTGAATAATGGCGTGACTGTCATATTGCGCGGCGGCTTCGCCAAAGCGACAGGCAATAGCTTGCTTCATAGCATTGGCAGCTTTTGAGTCGGCAGATATTGAAGAATCTGCACAGCTATTTGGAATACTTACAGTACCATCAGATTCTGGCTTGTAATCATCTGCCATCAACATGTCAAAGCTCCGCTATTTTTTTGCAAAGCCTCGGCGAGGCAAGCCACTAAGGATTTAATGTGGTTTTCCTGGTGTAATGCTGACAGGGTTATTCTTAATCGGTCTGTGTGTTTTGGCACTGTCGGATAACGAATACCGGTTACCCAATACCCTTGCTGACGCAATGACTCACTGATATCTATCGTGGCTTTAGGTGAACCGATAATAACCGGCTGAATAGCGGTTTTTGACTCAGCAATTTCTATCCCCTTTTGCTGGCAGGCTTCCCGGAATACAGCGATATTTGAATTTAACTGGGCCAGTCGCTGTGGCTCTTTTTCAATCGTTGTCAAACTGGTTAGCGTGGCATGTGCATGGGCAGCGGAAAAAGCTGTGCTGTACACATAATGACGGGCAAAGTTCTGCAAATAAGTAATTAGCTCTTTTGAACCTGCCACAAAGGCTCCGCCAGTACCCACAGCCTTGCCGAAGGTAGCCATGATAATCTCGGGTTTCTGAGTCTCGCCGTTGTGCTCAAGGCCAAACTGCTCAGCACCTAAAACCCCGATACTGTGGGCATTATCCAGCATTAACCAGGCATTATGCTGCCTGGTATGTTGCAGCAATTTAGCCACTGGCGCCTGATCACCGTCCATACTGAACACCCCTTCAGACACCACCAAAATATCCTTACTTCCGGTATTTTTCGCCATGCCTAACAAACCCTGCAGGTGTTCCATATCGTTGTGCCTGAAACGTTTCAGTGCAGCATCGGCCGACAAACCACCGTCAATCAAGGACGCATGGCTGAGTTTATCGGCCAGGATAAGGCCTTCTGAGTGGCACATCAGAGTTTTACACACGGCGTAATTAGCAGCGAAGCCAGAACTGAAAAACATCACCGCTTGCTGACCAGTAAGTTCGCTTAGATAGTCACCCAGTTGTTGATGCGCCTTGCTATACCCCGTCACCACAGGAGAGGCTCCTGAACCTGCGGGTAGCTCAGATGCAAATGCTCTGAGGACATCCGGATGCTGACTCATACCCAGATAATCATTGCCCGAGAAATTCAGGTAAGTTTTACCCTGGATTTGCAAAGCAGCACCCTGAACGGCGTCAACTACCACCGGTTGTCGCAGCAGATTTTGCTGCTGTCGTTCAGCAATAGCCGAGTGAATGTGTGCGAACGGCATCGCGCGCTACTGAGCCGCGTCGTAGAACAACTTGTCTTGCTTTTGCTCCTGAACAGCCTCAAGCAGCACTGCCTCATGAGCTTCATCCGAGTAATCTCGGCCTTTTTCAGGGTTAATTCCCAGCTTTTTAAACAGTAACAAATCTTTGTCGGTTTCCGGGTTAGGCGTAGTAAGCAGTTTACAGCCGTAAAATATTGAATTTGCACCCGCCATAAAGCACATCGCCTGCATTTGTTCGTTCATAGCCTCACGCCCTGCTGACAAACGCACATGCGATTTAGGCATCATGATCCGCGCCACGGCGATAGTACGGATAAATTCAAACGGCTCCAGATCTTCCTGGTCCTGCAAAGGCGTGCCTTCAACTTTTACCAACATATTAATTGGTACGCTTTCCGGATGTTCTTCCAGATTCGCCAGTTGCATTAATAGTCCCGAACGGTCATTAGCTCCTTCACCCATGCCCACGATGCCACCAGAACAAACATTCATACCGGCTTCTCTGACATTGCTCAAGGTATCCAGGCGCTCCTGATAAGTGCGGGTGGTAATAATCTCGCCGTAAAATTCTGGAGATGTATCCAGGTTATGATTGTAGTAATCCAGACCGGCTTGCTTTAATGCCAACGCCTGGTCACGACTTAACATACCCAAAGTCATACAGGTTTCCAGACCCAGCGCTTTTACGCCTTCGATCATTTGCACCAGGTAGGGCATATCTCGCTCTTTGGGGTTACGCCAAGCGGCGCCCATGCAAAATCGTGTTGAACCAGTCGCTTTCGCGTGTCTGGCAGTCTCCAGTACTTTTTCAACTTCCAGTAAACGCTCTTTTTCCAGGCCAGTGTCATATCTGGCACTTTGCGGACAATATTTACAATCCTCCGGACAGGCTCCGGTTTTAATGGATAACAAGGTGCTTACCTGCACCTGATTGGGATCAAAATGCTGGCGATGAATAGTTTGCGCCTGAAACAACAGATCGTTAAAAGGCATATTAAATAGGGCGTTAACTTCAGCCAACGTCCAGTCGTGACGTAACTGAGTGGCAGATTCATTTTGATTGAGCATGGAGATTCCTGTAATCACGCTTTATTTTTTGCCTGCTTAGTCTAAAATCGCCATTTAATTTGTCAACTTAAAGAATGGCCCAAAGTTTACCTTTGGTTGCTTTTTAATCTAACGGTGAGTATTTTGTCCTCTATTGACGTTCAATTCGACACACAGCATATCTGGCACCCCTACACTTCCGCCATTTCTCCCTTACCCTGTTATCCGGTTAAATCCGCTTCCGGGGTGCGCCTTACTCTGGAAAACGACCATCAGGTTATCGACGGTATGAGTAGCTGGTGGGCAGCGGTACATGGCTACAATCATCCGGAATTAAATGCGGCTGCCGAACAGCAGTTAGCAAAAATGGCACACGTTATGTTTGGCGGTCTTACCCACGAACCGGCCATTTCCTTGTGTAAAAAACTGGTAGATATGACACCTGATGGTTTAAATCGCGTGTTTTTAGCCGATTCCGGCTCAGTGGCAGTGGAAGTGGCCATGAAAATGGCGGTGCAATACTGGGCTTGTCAGGGCAATAAGAACAAGCATAAGTTTATTGCACCGCGCAATGGCTATCACGGCGATACGTTCGCCGCCATGTCGGTGAGCGATCCTACCAATGGTATGCATTCATTATTTGCTCCGGTACTTAATCAACAGTTATTTGCTCCGGCACCACAAACCCGCTTTGGGCAGCATTGGAATGAAGACGAAATGGGTCCGCTGGTTGATATGTTGGAAAATCATCACCACGAAATAGCCGCTATGATCCTGGAGCCTGTGGTTCAGGGAGCCGGTGGTATGAGAATGTATCATCCGGAGTATTTGCACCGGGTCAGACAATTATGCGATCAATACGATATTTTGCTGATTTGCGATGAAATCGCCACCGGCTTCGGTCGCACCGGTAAACTGTTCGCCTGTGAGCATGCCGGTATCAGCCCCGATATTCTGTGTTTGGGCAAAGCGCTGACCGGTGGGTATATGACATTAGCGGCAACCCTGTGCAATGATGATGTTGCCCTGGGAGTCTGTCAGGGGCAACCTGGCGTGTTCATGCATGGTCCGACTTACATGGGCAACCCGTTAGCCTGCGCAGTGGCAAACGCCAGCTTAGGCATACTGCAACAAGGCCAATGGCAGGAACAGGTGCTGCGGATAGAACAGCAGTTAAAGGCAGAACTGTCCCCCTGTAAACAATCTGCAGCGGTAGCAGATGTCAGAGTATTGGGAGCAATAGGGGTAATAGAAATGCGCTCGGCCGTCGATGTAGCAGCTGTCCAACGCTTCTGTGTGGAGCGAGGGTTGTGGATACGCCCCTTCGGCAAGCTGCTCTATGTCATGCCGCCTTACGTTATTTCGGAGCAAGATTTGAGTCAGGTGACTCAGGTATTAACTCAATTGGTGGCTCAACTAACCGCCTGATACACGCCAATAACAAAGGCTGAAGCCACCAGCACTAAAAATATCAAACCGCTGGCCCAGTTTTCATTCTGGCGGCGGTAGCGATATCGGCGTAACAACAACATGGAAACGCCAAACAAAATGCAAAACAAAAATAGTGCGTAAAGCCAGGGCAGTAGAGCGTCATTCCACTCTTCTCTGCCGGTAACACCCCAAAAGCGCTGAACACCGGACACCCGCTCAGGTCTGGCATAATGGAACACCACCAGTCCACTGACAAATAAAACCCAGGAAACAATGCTGCCGACACGACTTAATCGATAAAAAAAGTCATGCTTTTTTGAAGTCATTCTTCGGTCAATGCCGTCCCACTTATCTGCCATAGTTACTCCCACTGCGCAGCTGTATCTATTATAGCGGCAAGATCAGGTAATTATTGATACCCGAGTTATTCTGACAACTGGCTGTATACCCAAACCACCTCAAGATACTGTTTCAGAGCTATCATCTTGAGGTGATTTGGGTATATATATCAGGACGATGAATTTCCATATGGGTTTCAGGCTTGTTAATACTGGTGAAACCGAACTTTGCGTACAATCCCTGAGCATCACTGGACGTCAAAGTCATGCGGCGCAAGCCTTGTAAATGTGGATGAGCCATCGTAAATCGCATTAATTCGCGCGCGATCCCATTACCGCGATAAGCGTCCACCACAAAAACATCCTTTATATTGGCATAAGTAGCATAATCCGTAATAACCCGCACAAACCCAACCTGCTGCGTGCCCAGGTAGGCACCGATACACAAGGAGTTCTCCAAAGAAACCACCACACGTTCCAGAGAAATACCTTTTGCCCAGTAACTGTGATTGGTTAAATAGTCATGAATTAATTCCACATCAAGTAGTTGTTTATCATCACTGAGTTCAAGCTTTTGAGGAGCATTATCTGTATTGTCTGTCATTAGCGGCTTATTACGATTAGGGTTGTAAAACCTGATATTGCCATTGAGTTCCTTGTTTTGTGAAGTGTTCTCTTTGATGCAGGCGTGATTCTTCAAAATGTAGCAATTCAATTTGCTGTGGCATAACGCTGAAGCCTCCCCAATTCTCCGGCCGGGGAACGGCCTTATCTCGCCACACTTCTTCTGCCTTCTGGTAATCTTTCGCAATTGCTTGTATCGAATCGGCTGGCTGGCTTTGTGACAAATGAGCAGAAATTACTTTGGCACTTTGATTGCGCGATTGCCAAAATTCATCTGCCAGTGAAGTTTCAATCTTTTCCGCCTGACCAAACAAACGCACCTGATAACCCACCAGTTCCCACCAGGCTGTGATGGCGACTTTAGGGTTGCGCGCTATATCCTGACCTTTTTGAGAGTCATATCCAGAACAAAACACGATTCCCGTATGACATACCCGCTTTAAATCTACAAATCGTCCATCGGGATAACCATCGGCATTGATAGTTGAAACACAAATAGCACTTTTTTGTTTCAACAGAGTATGTTTTTTTGCCTCTGACCAGATTTCTTGTAAGCGCTCTATTGGATCGTACATAATTAGCTTCCATTGCAGATACATTAAAACCGAGCAAAAGAGTACACCAGTACCCTCGAAATTACTGTAACCAATTGAAACAAAATACAAACCAGGATTTATATGGAACAGGAAATTCACGTTGTTGACGCCTTTACTGAGCAGCTTTTTGCCGGCAATCCGGCTGCGGTGATCATTCGCGATAGCTGGTTACCTGATAATCTGATGCAGCAGATCGCCAGCGAAAACAATCTTGCCGAAACTGCTTTCCTGGTTAAAAAAGGCCAATCAGAGTATACAATTCGTTGGTTTTCTCCCCTGACAGAAATTGATTTTTGTGGTCACGCCACACTGGCAGCATGTTGGGTGATTTTCGATGCCGTACCCGGATTACAACAATTGCAAATCCATACTAAAAGTGTCGGAACCTTGCACATAACCCAATCTGATAGCGGCAAGATTACCATGCGCTTTCCAGCTCGAAAGCTGGAATCACAGCTTCCGGTGCCAGAGGCTTTAGAAAATGCTCTAAAGGTAAAACCAAAACAATTTCTCAGAAGTGTACAGGCCTGGCACGCTATCTATGAATCAGAACAACAAGTCTTTGAATGCTTACCAGATCTGGAATTGGTGAAACAACTTGCGCCATTAGATCTGGTGGTCACAGCTCCAGGGACGCAATACGACTTTGTATCCCGTTACTTTTGGCCCGCAAATGGCGGTGATGAAGATCCTGTTACCGGCTCTATCCACGCCAGTCTGGCTCCTTATTGGGCCGAACACTTAGGAAAGTCACAATTGGTGGCTCATCAGGCATCCAAACGAGGTGGAACCTTGTATTGCGATGTGCAAGGAGAATGGGTTTATGTCTCAGGGAGGGCGCAGCGTTATCTCAGGGGTGTAATTCAGTTACCAGAATAACTATTTCGAAGATTATCAGAGTAATAATTGCAGGGCAGTTTGCGGATAGCTATTGGCCTGTCGCAGTATCGCTATCGTGGCTTGCTGAATAATTTGATCCTTGGTGAGTTTGGAAGCTTCTACGGCATAGTCTGCGTCCTGAATGCGGCTCATGGAAGATGCCAGATTGGACTGCACATTGGTCAGATTGCGAATGGTAGATTGAAAGCGATTGGTCAAGGCACCCAAATCAGCCCTTTCCTGCCCCACTGCCGAAACTGCACCATCAATAGCCGTTAATGCCGCCGATGCGCCAGAGTTAGTGGTGATATCGACACTACCCACTCCTATGCCTGAAGGTCCAAAACCACCACTGCGGGAAAGGTTGACTGAAATCGTCTGGCCACCAAAAGCGCCAATCTGAAACCTTGCCGAATAAGAACCGGAAAGAATTGCGTTGCCAGCAAAATTGGTATCACTAACTACCCGACTCATTTCGGATGTCAGTGCGTTAATTTCTTGCTGAATTGCGCTTCGCTCCGCAGAGCCATTAATACCGCTTTGGGACTGAACAGCCAATTGCCGGATCCGTTGCAATGATGCCGTTACCTCTTTCAAAGAGCCTTCAGCCACCTGGGTCATTGAGATGGCATCATTGGCATTGCGCACGCTTTGAATCAAACCATCCCGCTGCGCCGCAAATTTATTAATAATTTGCAGTCCTGCAGAATCATCAGCGGCTCTGTTAATACGCAACCCGGATGACAGCCTCTCGTACGACACGTTCAACGCTGAGTTGGCATCAAACAAGGTATTTCGAGCTATCAAAGCAGATACGTTCGTATTCACGAACAAGGTCACAGGGACCCCCTTTCATTTATTTTTAGTCACGAACACCGGCAAGCAACGGGCGAACGACAGCACACAGCCGCCACAACCAACCGCAGTAATAAAACAAGATGCTAAAAAACATGCGTCCTCACAACGCAAGCTCTCGATATAACGGAGAAAACACTACCTTCCTCATTAAGAGTATCGGCGTGGATATTGAGGTATTTAGTTTAATAAGTGATTTTTATGCCATTATCAGCATTGAGGGAGTGAAAACTGCCCGACATGATATCGGGCAGCGTCCGTGGCTTATTCAGCCTTCAGGGAACCTGATGCTCTGCAAAGAGTGCCAGCATATCCTCTTCAGTCAACACCGCCACCCCAAGTTCCTGCGCTTTAGTGAGTTTTGAACCCGCCTTTTCGCCAGCCACCAGATAATCAGTTTTGGCACTGACGCTGCCAGATACCTTGGCCCCCAGGTTTTGCAAAATTGCTTTAGCCTCATTGCGGCCCATCGCGCTTAACGTACCAGTCAACACAAAAGTCTTATCCTGCAATGGTTGCGGCGTATCGGACTTATCTTCAATATCAGGCCAGTTAACTCCTAGCGCCTGTAACTGCTCGATGACGGTTTGATTGTGCTCTTCAGCAAAAAAATGCCGGACATGGGTCGCCACTACTTCCCCTACGTCGTTCACTTCAACCAGTTGTTCCAGAGTGGCATTCATCACTGCATCAAGCGTTTTAAAATGATTGGCCAGATTCGCGGCTGTCGCCTCACCGACTTCGCGAATACCCAAAGAATACAGGAACCGAGGCAAACTGGTTTGTTTCGCTTTTTCTAATGCATTAATGATATTGGTGGCCGACTTTTCACCCATGCGCTCCATGGCAGCAATCGACGCCACTTCCAGACGGAAAAAATCAGCGGGAGTTTGAACCAGCTTCATATCCACCAGTTGCTCCACCAGTTTGTCGCCTAAACCATCAATATCCATCGCCTTGCGAGACGCGAAATGTTTGAGCGACTCCTTTAACTGTGCCGGACAAATTAAACCACCGGTACAGCGCAACACCGCTTCTTCATCCAGTCGTTCTACGTGAGAATCACACTCAGGGCAAGTTACCGGGAAAACCACGTCTCTGGCATCTTCTGGACGTTGCTCCAGAACTACGGATACCACCTGAGGAATAACATCCCCGGCGCGGCGAATAATAACAGTATCGCCTATTTTCACCTGCAATCTGGCGATTTCGTCCTGGTTGTGTAAAGTGGCATTAGAAACTGTTACGCCACCCACGAATACAGGTTCAAGTCTGGCTACCGGCGTAATAGCACCAGTTCGCCCCACCTGAAACTCAACATCCAGCAGCTTTGTCATTTCTTCCTGAGCAGGGAATTTATGCGCTATCGCCCAGCGCGGTGCTCTGGCCACAAACCCCAATTCTTGCTGTAAGGCGATATCGTTTACCTTGAATACCACTCCGTCAATTTCATAGGGCAATGCCGCTCGTTTCTCAGCCAGACCTTGATAGTATTCATGACAGCCTTTAGCCCCTTTCGCTACTGCCACTTCCGGGCTTAATGGCATACCCCATTTTGCAAGCTGGTTTAAACGTTCTGCATGTTGCTCAGCAAGCGGTTGTACCTCGCCTTCCACAACTCCCACCGAATAGGC
This sequence comes from Planctobacterium sp. AWH2_060, assembly GCF_056158425.1. Taxonomy (NCBI): domain Bacteria; kingdom Pseudomonadati; phylum Pseudomonadota; class Gammaproteobacteria; order Alteromonadales; family Alteromonadaceae; genus Planctobacterium; species Planctobacterium sp. AWH2_060. The sequence goes on from NZ_JBSWTG010000001.1 coordinate 1,531,919, forward strand.
ATAAAACATCAAAGGTCGCGATGCGGTGATACGCGAATCAAGTTGCCGCAAGCTACCTGCAGCTGCATTTCTTGGATTGGCAAAGACTTTTTTATCGTTAGCCTTTTGCGCTGCATTTAACGCCGCAAAGCCAGCAAGTGACATAAAGACTTCACCGCGAACCTCCAGGCGCTCGGGGTAATCATCTCCTCGCAAGCTCAGTGGCACATTTTTTATAGTGCGCACATTAGCTGTAATATCTTCACCTACACGGCCATCACCGCGTGTCGCCGCCCTGACAAACTGCCCATTCTCATACAAGATACTCACCGCCAGACCGTCCAGCTTTGGCTCGCAGCTGTAATCAATGCTGATATCGCGTTTTAACCTGTCTTTCAGACGTTTTTCAAAAGCGAATAACTCGTCCTCATTAAAGGCATTGTCCAGCGACAACATGGGTAACTCATGGGTGATCTGACGAAAAGCGTCCAGTGGTGCCCCGCCTACTTTTTGGCTTGGAGAGTCGGCGCTAATGAGTTCGGGATGGGCAGCTTCGATTTCCTGTAACCGACGCAATAGCCTGTCGTATTCACTGTCCGGCACCGTGGGTTCATCCAGCACATAATATTGATAATTGTATTCGTTTAGCTGGTTTTTTAGTGATTGCAATTCACTAATCAGACTGTCGTTAGCAGACATAATGAAAATGTACCTTATTCAATCTCTTGGGGAATTATAGCGTTTTTTCAGGCGGCTTTGCGCCGCCCATCAACACAGAATTTTATCAGGCTCGGCGGATCATACGGCGCCGTTCAAACTCTCTGATTTTCTCGACGTATTGCTGCAAGCTCTGTTTGGTTAACACACTGCGTCGACCGTCCAGAACCTGAGCACCAAATTCATCAGCCAGTTTACGCGCAGCATTGTGCATCATGTTAAAGACCTGATGGGCATCGGCTTCGATGGGCAAAGTCATAAATAGCGACAAGCCGCGGGTATTGAAGTTTTCCATATTATCAATATCAAAGGTGCCTGGATTAAACATGTTAGCCAATGTAAATAAGCGCGGCCCTTTGCCATTACTGGCTGCATGACGGTGAAACATATTGTGCTCACCGAACTTAAATCCCAAGGTTAACAAAGACGGCAATAATGCCGCCCCCTGGATTACTTTGCCTTCAGGTACTCGTACATTCAGGATCAACACTTCGTTTTGCTGGGTATCTTCGGCTGCTGGTTTATCTGTCGCCTGATTTCTGTCTATTGAAGACTCTCGCTCCGGAGAGGTTTCCAGGTCCAGACCATATTGATCGCGATCTTTATCCGCTACTTTGGCCTTTTTGTTTTTTGTTTCGCTATCGTCAGATTTTCGGCCCACCAGCTTTTTCGCTTTTGCAGCGATAGAGTCAGTGCTACGGCCCAACTTATTGCCACCCACCACTTCGGTGCGGGTATGCTCACTTTTTAATGCACTTCCGCGACGCGGGGCGTCCTCTATTTCGATAGAGGTGTCAATCATAGGGATATCATCAGCGGATACTTTGCGATTAGCCGCAGTGTCTTTCTTCAACAAACTGGATGGTGGTTCGGGCATGTCACCAGCATCAGCTTCGGCCACCGGCTGTTCAATATTTTCGGGTTCGGATGGTTTAGCAGTTGTTTTAGCAGCAGGTTTTACTGCTGCAGGTTCAGATACAACCCGAACGGCACCAATTCCGTCTTCATCAAAACTTTCATTCGGCGCACTGTTGGCTGCTCTGGATTCAGGCTTTTTAGGAACAGACTCAATATCGGAATCAGCGTACAGAGGGGCGTCGCCCACTAAAGGATCATGCTCAACAGCAGATTCCTGCTCAAAGTGCAGGCCATCAACTTTTTCATCAGCAGAGAGTAACGGATCATCATCGCTGATAATGATGCCAGGCTCTGAGCGTTCGGCAGAGGCTTCAGTTTCATTATCAGCGTTTCTAGCTTTGTTATTTTTCCGTATCGTCCACATACCGTGAGCCAAAATGCCCACAATGGCGAAGATACCAATACCTATTAGCGCAAGTCGGAATTCATCCATTTTATATGGTCACCCTTTGTTTAATAGCGCATATTTTATTATTGTTTGGCGCTTTCAATATTATGCATTTGCAATAGCCACGGCTTCTTCCACATCCACAGCAACGATTCGAGATACTCCCGGCTCCGCCATGGTCACTCCGGTAAGGTGGTAAGCCATTTCCATCGCAATTTTATTATGGGTTATAAAAATAAACTGTACGGTTTTCGACATTTCGGAAACCAGTTTACAAAATCGGCCTACGTTAGCATCATCCAAAGGAGCGTCTACTTCGTCAAGCAAACAGAATGGTGCCGGGTTTAGCCTGAATATTGCAAAAACCAATGATAAAGCGGTCAGGGCTTTTTCTCCACCAGAAAGCAAATGAATTGTGCTGTTTTTCTTTCCTGGCGGTCTGGCCATTATAGTGACCCCTGTTTCCAGAAGATCTTCGCCGGTAAGTTCCAGCCAGGCGGCACCACCACCAAATACCTTTGGAAACAGCATTTTTACGTCTTCGTTGACCTTCTCGAAGGTTTCCTTAAAGCGAGTTCGCGTTTCCTTATCGATTTTTCTGATGGCGTTTTCAAGCGTTTCCAGCGCAGCTTCAAGATCGTCGTTTTGTGTATCTAAATGTTGCTTTCGTTCAGACTGCACTTCGTACTCATCTACTGCCGCCAGATTAACAGCCCCTAATTTTTGCAATGCTGAAGTGGTTTTTTCCAGCTCCACTCGCCAGGCTTCTTCTTCACAGTCGTCTGGCAGGTTTTCAAGAATATGTTTCAGGGATTGCTGCATTTCCTGCAACTGTTCCACAAAAGTATTGGCCCTGGTGCGATTTCGCTCAATCTCTAACTGCAGAGACTGTGACTCAGCACGCATTTTTTCTACCTGTTGTTGAACACCTACCTGGCCTTTTTCAGCGTCGGCCAATTGTTCTTCTAATGTCTGTAATTTTTGATTGTGAGCCAGTTGATTATCAGCCAGGTTTTGTTTTTGCGTTAACAGTTCATCCAGCTTGCCTTGCTGCCCTTGCCCTGGCGCTAACAACTCATTGAGTTCTTGTCTAAGGCGTGTGAGTTTTTCTTGTGTGCGCTGAGCTTCCACATTGCCAGTGTGCAGTTTGTTGTTATTAGCATCAGACTGGAAGCGCAAATCCTGCAACTTTAAAGCAATACTGTGTTGTTGAGTGCGGGTATTTTCCACCGTCATCCTTGCATTGGCCAGTTTGTCTTCATACAGGCTGCGCTGATGCTCTATGTCGCCATGGCCTTCTTCGAGTTCCGCAATCTGCATCTCCAACTCTTCCACTTCCATGGCCAGCTCTTCCAGTTGCATTTTCTCCTCTTCCAACTGTTCCTGTTGCTGTGCGAGCTCTTCCTCTAACCTTCCTTGCTTTTGCACATGCTGCTGGCGCTGACTTTCCAGTAAACGGATTTGTTGCGCGAGATGTTGTTGCTGCAATTTATTAGACTGTAGTACCAGCTCAGCATCCTTCAACTGTGTCGTGGCGCTTTCCAGTTCAGCCTCTTTGAGGCCAAAGTCCCGGTCCAGGTCCTCGGTTAACCGGTTTTGCTCTTCAAGCTGACTTTTTAAACTGGCTATTTGTGCTTTGAGTTGTAATGGGCTCTCTTCTCGAGTGTCCATCCCGGATATGTGCCAGTCTGCCCCAAACCACTCACCAGACTGGGTAATCACACTTTCAGCAGGCGCCAAAGTTGCTCTGATTTGCAGAGCTTGTTCAACATTATCGGCAACCCGAATGGTATTTAACCACTGTGGCAACAAGCTGTTGAGGCACTTTTCAGCCAATGTACCTGGTTGTTTGTGATTACTCATGCGCTCAGCAGCAAACAGCTGCAGACCTTTTGGAATTCCTTCACCGGTTTCTTTAGTCAATATCCAGGCATTTCGCCATTGCTGCCCCGCAGTTTCAATCGCATATTGCCAACCGTCGGCCACTTGCAACTCTTGCCACAGTGGCTGAGCTTCCTGTTGCGTTTGAAGCCAGTCCTTCTCTTCACCTTCGGTTTCGAATTGCCGTTGATATTGCAATTGACTGCTTTCCAGCTGGCTTTCCAGACGACTGAGTGTCTTGTGCTGGCTCTCCCGCTCAACTCGCAGAGTTTGCAGCTCAGTCTGCAACTGAGTTTTTTGTTGCTGCAAATCCTGGCAAACTTGTTGCGCCTGATGCTCTGTTGCAGTCAGTTCTTCCCTGTGCAATCCGGCTTCTTCTAGCTCACTGAGCAGCTGTGGATCCAGATCCTGGTTTAGCTCAGACTGCAATTCCTTGATACGCTGTTCGGTACGCAATTGCACCTGCAGCAATCCCTGAATCCGGCTATGTCGGCTTTGCGCCTGTTGTTTTAGATGGGTGAATTGCTGATCCGCACTGCGCCAGGATTTCTGTTTTTCTAACCATTCATCTTGTAACCGGGCTAATTGCTCTTCGGCAGCCATCAAAGCTTCATTCAATATTTCTGCTTCTGGCTCCAAAGCTTCCAGTTGCTCAGCTAAAAGCAATGCCTGTTCCTGTGCTTGTTCCAGGCCATTGGCTAGTTCTTCAGATAAGGTTTCAGCAACACTAATCTCTTCATTGAGTTGGCTTTCGCGCTGTAATCGAAAGATCTTATTTTGTTCCAGTCGCGTGATTTCATTGCCCACCAAATAAAATTGATGCTGAATATCAGCGATTTGCTGTTTAACTTCTTGCTGCTGCTCACGAAGTTCGGTGATTTCTTTTTCATCGCCGCGCTGCTTGGCAATGTAGGCTTCGATGTCCGCATCCTGTTGCTGTACCTGTTGCTCAAGCTGAGCAATTTTTTCACTGTGCTTTAACCAGCGAATTGCGGCTAGCTGGCCCTTGTAGGCTCTTTCTTTGGCTTTGAGTTCAGTATAACGCTTTGCCGCAGCGGCCTGGCGCTGCAACTTATCTAACTGCTGTCCCAGTTCAGTGCGAACATCACCTAGCCTGTCTAAGTTGTCGCGGGTATGACGGATGCGATTTTCAGTTTCTCTGCGCCTTTCTTTGTATTTGGAAACGCCAGCCGCTTCCTCGATAAAAACCCGTAACTCCTGCGGTTTAGATTCGATCAGGCGAGAGATCATGCCCTGCTCAATGATGGCATAACTACGCGGTCCAAGCCCGGTGCCCAGAAACAAATCCGTGACATCTCTGCGCCGACACCTGGCTCCGTTGAGGTAATAATTAGATTGGGCATCGCGGGTGACTACCCGTTTTACTGAGATTTCATTGAAGGCTGCATACTCACCCTGAATACGTTGGCTGGAATTATCAAAAACCAACTCAACGCTACACTGTGACACTGGCTTGCGAGAAGAAGAACCGTTAAAAATGACATCGGTCATGGCATCGCCACGCAGGTTTTTCGCAGAGCTCTCTCCCAGTACCCAACGAACGGCATCGATTACATTGGATTTGCCACAGCCATTTGGCCCAACAATAGCAGTCATATCATCCGGAAACGGGATGTTTGTCGGGTCCACAAAGGACTTAAATCCGGCCAGACGAATCTTATTAAGACGCATCGTTTAGTTGGCCTTTATGAGGTAAAAGAAGTAGCACGCTAGATTGTTTTTGTTTTTCCGGGCTCAGTTCGGCTAATCTACCACTTCTCAATATCTGTAACAATTCCCCATTACAGACAGGTTTAATCGACTCAGTGCATTCGTTATCATTAGGGGGAGATTTAAAGAACAGGGAAACTATGAGTAACAAATCCGGATTAGACTATTTCTTTCAGGGCTTCGATTTAATTTCCAGACCAGGTGTACGCTTATTCGTGATCGTGCCGCTATTAGTTAATGTGTTGCTATTCAGTGTTGCTTTTTATTATTTGTTTGGACAAATAGATCCGTTAGTGAAAGAAGTAACCGACTGGGTACCGAGTTGGCTCGACTGGTTAAAAGAGGGCCTCGCCTACATAATCTGGCCACTGGCAGTGCTCATTATTCTGCTTTTTTCCGCGTTTATTTTCGGTACTTTGGCCAACTGGATTGCAGCACCATTTAACGGTTTATTAGCAGAGCGCATTGAATTAATCCTGACCGGTCAACCTATTTCAGGTGGCGGCTTTGTCGACCTGTTAAAAGACATCCCACGCACACTGGGGCGAGAAGTGGTAAAGCTACTCTATTATATTCCACGCGCTGTCGGTTATTTGCTGCTGTTTTTTATTTTGCCAGTATTTGGGCAGGTCATTTGGTTTTTATTTACTGCCTGGATGATGGCTATTCAGTATTGCGATTATCCTTTCGACAATCACAAAGTTCCCTTTAAGAGGATGCGCCAACATTTAGCCGAAAACAAAAAAGACGCCTTTTTATTTGGTATCACGGTGACCTTTTTTTCTATGATCCCAATCGTCAATTTCGTCGTCATGCCAGTGGCAATTTGCGGCGCAACCGCTATGTGGGTAGATAAATACCGGGATCGCTATATCAACTAATTTATCAGGCAAAACTATTTTGGGTGCCCGAAACCACTTGGTTTCGGCCTCTGTTTTTCGCCTGGTATAACGCTTTATCGGCAATATCAAGCGCCGCTTCAAATGACGAGTTTTGAGGAATTTCGTATAGTCCTATGCTAACGGTTTTGTGCAGCGCACCATCTGCGACATCAAATCTGGCCGCCTCAAACTGAGTACGGATCCGCTCTGCCACCTTATGTGCCACTTCGTGATGGCAATTTAATACCACCAGAAACTCTTCTCCACCATAACGAAATGCATAGTCCTGCTGACGAATTTCCTTCTTGATAACTTCAGCAATCAGCATAATCAATTTATCGCCCGTACCATGACCATAATTATCATTTACCGACTTAAAACGATCCAGGTCCAACAACAGCAAAGTGCGTGGATTTTGAGCCTTGGAGCCCAACATGTTTTGAATAAAATCGTTGTTCAGAAAGCGGCGATTATAGAGTTTAGTTAACGGATCAGTGTTACTGGCATCAGTGAGTACCTCTTTTTGTTTATTTAACAACTGTAATTGCTCTTTATAGCGACCCGACCAATAAAAAATAGCCACTGCGACCACCACCAGTCCCAGGTTAGTGGCTACATTTTCCAATAACAGCGCAATCCATTCCGGCCTGATATTTACAAATTCATCAGCCAGATCATGTGCATCCCCCACCAACATGAAGCAAAACCCAATAAACAACAATTTTGATTCACGTGTTTCCGACTCAAGCCGAATATTTACCCCCAGTAACAGCAGGACAAAAGAAATTGAGAAAATTTCGCTGACCACATCGTAATAATTAATTTTTAAAACCGGGGAGTCAGCATTAACGTGAAACAACACCATTAACCAGATACACAGCACAACGACAAGTGCTAATAACGAGGAAAAACGAAAAGTTTCAGTCAGTTTAATGGGGTTCATTTATCTGCTTATTTTTAAAGGAATGCGAATAACTGCTCGCAGGAAAATAAGAGATTTAAATGACGGCAATGTGTCAGTTAAACTGCAGTTAAATGAAATTTGACTTCAAATGAAAAGATGGCACATTTTTTGAGCAAACCGACTGTTCGGCTGGGTTTTTAAATTTACCCTAACCAGTTACAAGAATTAACATTAATCATTCCCCTATTGGCAACCCTTGATTTTACTAAGAAGCACAGCACACAAGGGATACATGTCATTTGCGATTAATAATAATTTAACAAAATTTGTGTTGCATTTTACCCAATGCTGCATCAGACTGCGAAACGGGATTGGGTGAAGCATTGAGGCGGCACTCGCGGCATTAGGTGACTTTGATTGTTGGAGCCTTATGGCGTATTACTACAACAGTCAAAGAGAAGAGATCATGAAATTATACGTTGGTAACTTGTCCTACCGGTTGACTGATGCCGAGTTGGAAGAAGCGTTTGCCCCTTTCGGTAATGTTTTATCTGCTAAGATCATTATGGAAAGAGAAACCAATCGCTCAAAGGGATTTGGATTTGTTGAGTTTGAATCAAAAGAAGATGGCGAAAGCGCAATTGAAGGCCTGAATGGCAAAGAAGTTGGCGGTCGAGCTGTTGTTGTGAATGAAGCTCGTCCACCGAAGCCACGCACCCACAATGGTGGTGGCCAAAGAAAACGTTATTAATCGTTTTTCCCGGTTTAAGAAGAAACGCTCCAATGGAGCGTTTTTAGTATGTGCGATTAATTAGTAGACACCCCTCCAAAATTAATAAATATTTACATTTCCTTACGAAATATTGACATAAAACACAACCAATAGTGGCGTTGTGCATTTACAGAACTAAAATTCTTACTATTCTCTAGCCCTTTATTTTTAGAGCAAATAAAAACATTAAGGAATCCGATGCGACGTTTTGTGGGGCTGCTATGCCTGTTGTTATCCATGGGAGTAAAGGCAACTCCTCCAAATGTTCCAAAAATTATCGATACAATTCAGGTTGATGGTGTATTGGACGAAACCGCGTGGAAGCATGCTGCGAAATTAGAGCTCAAAAACATAACCTGGCCTCAGGAGAATATTCCCCCCTCTGTGCAAACTCATGTAAGTTACTTTGAAGACGGAGAGGTACTTTATATTGCATTTCAGGCTTTCGATCCTAACCCTGAAGATATCAGAGCGTTTTACAACGATCGTGACAAAATCTGGCGCGATGACCTGGTCGGTATAAAGCTGGATCCCTATAATGATCACCGCCTGGTATTTCAGTTTTTTGTTAATCCCCTGGGTGTTCAGCTAGACAGTATTGAAAATGTCATCAGAAACAGTGAAAGCGATGCCTGGGATGGCATCTGGGAATCCGAAGGCCGAATACATGATCAGGGTTACACCGTGGAAATGGCTATTCCGCTGCGCAATTTTAACTTTAAGCCAACACAAGGCGAACAAACCTGGGCTGTGGAATTTTTACGCTTTTACCCGCGTAACGAACGACAACGCATCTCCAACATGGAAATCGATCGCAACAACGACTGTTGGGCTTGCCAAATGCAGGAACTCAATGGCTTCGAAGGTATGCAGCAAGGAAAATCGCTGGCAATAGTACCTACCCTGGTGCTTGGCTATGGCCAAAGTCGGGAACTGGAAGAATCAGAAGAGGTCCCCGAAACCTACCATTTTAGTGACTGGGCCAGCGAATCCAATATTGAACCTGGACTTGATATCAAATGGGGAATCAGTTCCGACATATTTTTAAATGCCACTATTAATCCTGACTTTTCGCAAGTGGAAGCCGATTCAGCACAATTAGGTCTGAACAATAACTTCACGTTGTTTTTTCCTGAGAAGCGTCCGTTCTTTTTAGAAAATCAGGATATGTTCAATAGTCAGTTTGACATGGTTTATACCCGAAATATTGGGGCACCAGATGTCGGCGCTAAGCTGACCGGAAAATCAGGCAAGCACACATTTGGCCTGTTTGCTGCTGACGATAGTAATACCACTTTTTTGGTGCCAGGTAACCTCAGTTCCGGTATCGCCGAACTTGACCAGGACAGCAATAATGCTGCTGTCCGCTACCGTTACGATGCCAATGCCGATTTGTCCGTGGGATTATTAGGCACATTCAGAACTTCTGATGACTATCACAATTACACAGGCTCAGTTGATGTCACCTATAAAATTACTACGCAGGACACCATCAAAGGCCAGTATGTTGTCAGTGATACCGAATACCCGGAATGGCTGAGTAACGATTTTTGTGAGGAAGATGACTGCCGCCTGGAACAGATAGAATGTACTTTCTCAGACTGTATTGCCAATGAACAAGTACTCAGAACCCAAGACAATACCGGTCTCAATGATAGTGCCTGGTACCTGGGATATAATCACGAAGAACGCGACTGGTTTATGTATGCAAACTATCGCGCCATAGGAAAAGAGCACCGGGCAGACCTGGGCTTTGAAAGTCGCGCTGACTATAACAAAATGGTTATTGGTGGTGGCTTACTGTGGTACGGCGAAGAAGATGACTGGTGGACGCGTTCGGAATTCCAGGGAGACTGGGATATCACTCACAATGAAGCCGGTGAGGTGATTGAACGAGAAGTAGAAGCCAGATTTAGTGTTAACGGTCCCATGCAGTCGTATGCAGAAATTGGCTGTGTAGCCAATGAGCACGTAGGTAAGCGATTAGACGCATCAAAGCTGGATATCAAGGGCAATACCACTCTATTCGACCGTAACTTTTGTTTTGTGTATGGCAATATTCAACCTATTTCAGGTTTGTTCTTAGAAAATGAATTTGTATTCGGCAAACAAATTGATTTCGCCAACAACCGATTGGCCGATCGCTTTACCTGGCGTCCGGCATTTGAATACAGCATTAATGCCCATTTGAGAGCGGAAGTACGCTACCTATACGAACAGCTCGAAGCAGATGGTGCCGAAGTGTTTACTGCCCACCAGGCAGATATGCGATTAAAGTACAATCTGGACGTCAGAAACAGTATCAAACTCAACCTGATTTATACCAAAATAGGCCACAACCTGGATAACCAACCAGGCAGGTCCCCGGATGATATGCCTGATGAGTCATACGCAGATATCGCCACTCAATTAATTTACAGTTATAAAATTAACCCACAAACCGTGTTTTTTGCCGGCTACGCAGATTACGCCTTTGAGGATGACCGCCTGGACAGCCTGAAAAAGGATGACCGAAGCCTGTTTGTCAAATTCAGCTATGCCTGGTTAATGTAATCCACCTTCCAAATAAACGCTTAAGTGGTCCGACCCCGGCTTAATTGTGCTGTCGGGCCCAAAGCTGGCAATACAATTGCAAAAATTCCTGAGTAAACTGTTGCTTTCGCACAAATCAAGTTCTTAAATTACACTTTAAGATGATTTTTTTTGTTTTTTGCGGTATAAATGAGCACATTATGTAATTAAATTACAATTTAAACTTAGGATACACAGCATGGCACTCACTAAAAAATTTCTGAAATCTAAACCTGTTTGCAAGGTAACGTTTAAACTGACCCAGGAAGAGGCAAAAAGCGCTGATTCAGTGCAACTGATGGGAGAGTTTAACGATTGGGATAGCAAGGCTCCGCCAATGAAGAAACTAAAAAATGGTGGATTTACGCAAACTGTCGATTTAGAAGCCGGTAAAGAGTTTCGATTCCGTTACCTGCTTAATGGAGAAAGTTGGGAAAATGACTGGGCAGCCGACAAGTACATTCCTTCTGAATCTTCCTATGATGATGACTCAGTGGTATCAACCATCTCTTAGCACAGTCTCATTGGGGAGATATGATCTCCCCAACAAATAAGACTTAGGACCTATGCCAGGGCCTGCTCAAAGTCAGCAATGATATCGTTTATATCTTCAATGCCGATGGAAAGGCGGATCATGTTGTCACTGATCCCCATTTCAGACCTTACTTCCGCCCCCATTTCGTAATAAATGGTATGTGCGACTGGAATAGCCAATGTTCTGGTATCACCCAGATGAGTGGCGTTTAATACCAGCTGCAACTTATTCATAAAACCGAAGCAATCAACAGCATCAATCAAGTCAAAACTCAATATGCCACCAAATTGAGAAAAGTACTCAGCCGCTTTATCGTGCTGCGGATGTTCAGCCAACCCCGGATAATAAACATTGGCAATTTTCGGATGTTTTTGCAAATACTCAGCGAGCTGAAGGGCATTGGCACAAGTTTTATCCATGCGTAATGCCAGGGTTTCCATACCAATAGAAATGGCATGCGCCGAGTCTGAAGTCAGACAGCCCCCCATATCCCGAAGTCCTTTTTTCTTAATTTGCATCAGCCCTTGCATGGCCACTGGCAACGCTCTGAAACCTTCCTGAATGCCTGCATACTGAGACCAGTCATACAGCCCGGTATCCACAACTACACCGCCGAGCACTTGTCCATGACCGGCATAATATTTAGTCAGAGAGCCCATCAACAAAGAGGCCTTCACCGACCTGGCATCGAATATATAGGCCGGGGTCATGGTGTTGTCCACCATGTATATTAACCCTTTCTGTTCGCACAATTCGCCAATGGGTAACAAGTCCGCCACCTGAGTCACAGGATTAGCAATGGTCTCAACATAGACTGCCCGCGTGTTGGGCTGTAATGCTTGCTCCACAGCTTTAACATCTGTGACATCAACCACAGTAATTTCAATGCCATAACGCTGCATCGTACCGATGAAACTATTGGTGTTGCCGAATACAAACTGGCTCATAATTAAATGATCACCTTGTTGCAGCAAGGCCAGAAATGCCGTGGTGATCGCCGCCATCCCGGAAGCAAAAGTTAAGGAACCAACGCCGCCTTCCAATTCAGTAATCATATTCTGTAAGGCATCGATGGAACCAGAAGATTGTCTGGAATAGGCGTGACCGGCAACCCTACCCTGAAATATATCCACCAAATCCTGGATATCAGGAAAATCAAACAAAACAGAATTGTTTGTGGCCTGATGAACAGCACCGTCTTGCGGTCTATTCAACAAGCGATCGGAATGCACCAAGCGGGTGTTAAACCCTTTATTTTTAAGGATGTCAGACATGGTTAAATCTATAAATGTTGAAAATTATCAAGCCAGCAGGCTCAGTTCACGAGAATCACATGAAGCTACCATAAAAACAAAAGAAAAGCTGTTTTGAGTTGCTATTACATAGAGCGTGTTGATATTTTGATTTGCCGAATACATGAATATCGGCATCACTGCTTGTATCTGCCATAAGAAGTTGAGTACCTTTGCATTAGTACCCGATCTATTAGGCATTTTTAAGGCAACCATGACCTGAAAATATTAAATTGCTACCAGAGGAAAACTTTGTGCGTCTAAATTTAGCTGAAATTGCCAATACTTAAAAACTGTCTCTTAAGAGATAAAAAACTAACTTTAGATCAGATTGAAAGTGAATCTTGCATGTGTATTTTATTTATAGCCGTAGAACAACACCCTGAATATCCTTTGATCATTGCGGCCAATCGCGATGAGTTCTACCAACGCCCCACACTGAGCAGCGATTACTGGTCAGCGTACCCCGGCCTTTTAGCTGGAAAAGACCTGCAGGCAGGGGGAACCTGGATGGGGGTAACACAAAGCGGCTATGTCAGTGCTTTAACCAACATCCGGGCACCACAACTCAATAAAGATGAAGCGCAAAGTCGTGGTCAACTAGTCCTGGACTATCTCGCCAAACCACATATCAGAGCCGAATATGTTCAATTCCTGCATAAAAATAGAACCCGCTTCAATGGTTACAACTTATTATTCGGAAAATGGGATGATTTGGCGGTTTACAATAATCATGAAGACTCCCTGCAATTTTTAGGGCCGGGCTTTTATGGTTTGTCCAACGCAAACCTCAACATTCCCTGGCCTAAAATTAATAAAGGGGTTCAAGCCTTAAAAGCCTATTGTGAAAGTCAACAAGAGATTGAGCCAGAAGAACTATTCCAGCTACTGCGCAATGAAGAAAAAGCCGAGGACCATCTGCTCCCCCAAACAGGAGTACCGGAAGTATGGGAAAAGCAGTTATCTTCGATTTTCATCAATACAGAAGGTTACGGCACCAGAACATCCACCTTATTTTGGGTAACCCGACAGCATACGGCTTTTTGGCAAGAACGTACATTTGACCAATCAGGACAGATAACTGGCAACAAAACAGAACACTTATTACAGTTTGGTCAATGATAGTCAGATTTTTACGGTAATTAAGGCGCAACAGTACTCGTAAATAAAAAACAAAGTGTCATAATACCGACCTTATTTATGCTTTCATTGGTCCGGTACCGAAACTCACAGAGGATTATTATGTTCGAAGTATTACCGCCCTTGCCTGCGGACCCAATTTTGGGATTATCAGCTGCCTACAAAGAAGATCAAAACCCTAAGAAGATTGACCTTGGAGTAGGTGTATATAAAGACGAAGCTGGCAACACGCCAATTTTGAAATCCGTCGTTAAAGCTCAACAAATACTTCTGGACACCGAATCCACAAAAACCTACATCGCACCTCAGGGCGTTGCTGGCTTCCTGACAGGCATGAAAGAGCTGTTGTTTGGTGCCATTCACCCTGCCGTTTTAGAAGACAGAATTGCAGCAGTACAAACGCCTGGCGGAACAGGTGCGCTGAGGATACTGGCGGAACTGATTGCCAGAGGTAATCCCACCGCAACTGTTTGGGTAAGCGATCCAACTTGGGCAAACCATATTCCAATTTTTGAAACAGCCGGTTTGAAAATTGAGAAATACCCCTACTTCGATAAAGAAAGTCGCGGTATCCGTTTTGATGCCATGATGGATACTCTCGCCAAGGTAAACAAAGGTGATATCGTTTTATTACACGGATGCTGCCACAATCCGACAGGACAAGATCTAAACCAATCCCAATGGCAGGCAGTTCTGGAAGCTGCACAAAAAACCGGTTTTATTCCTTTCATTGACGTGGCATACCAAGGTTTTGGTGATGGCCTGGATAAAGATGCTTATGGTATCCGCTTGTTATCCGAAAACCTGCCAGAGTTGATTTTATCAGCCTCTTGCTCTAAAAACTTTGGTTTGTACCGTGAGCGCACCGGAATGGCCTGCGTAGTAACTGCGTCCAATGAAATTCGCCGCAATCTACAAACTCAGATTCAGTCCGTAGCAAGAGCTAACTATTCTATGCCACCTTCATGGGGCGCTGCGCTGGTTGACATTATTTTGAATGACAATGAGTTGAAAGCCTTGTGGCAGTCGGAAGTTTCAGAAATGCGTAATCGCATGCAAGACCTGCGCGCTTTATTGGTGAAAAAGCTTCAGGACAAAGGCGCAGCAATGGACTTTAGTTTTGTTACGCAACAAAAAGGCATGTTCTCTTTCCTTTGTATTACCCCGGAACAGGTAAGACAAATGCGCGCAGACAGTGCCGTTTACTTTGTTGACTCCAGCCGGGTAAACATTGCCGGTATATCACTAAGCAATGTGGATGACCTCGCTGAAGCATTGGTAAAAGTCCTTTAAAATACTATAAATATGGAGCCCGGAATTCTCCGGGCTTTTTATTACCCGCAGAAAAGTAGCTTCATTCGCGAAACATTACCAAAAATAAGTATGTGTTTTTTGCCTATTTATAAGCCCGCGCATTCATCATAGAGTTCCCTGTAATCTGATGCTAAGATGAAATCAGTAACGTTTGGAGAATATTATGGCAAATGGTAGAAACGGTGTTTCAGGAAGCCTGGAAAAGGGTGCACAGCAGATGTCCGGAGTTAATCTCTCCGATGTCAGAATACATACCAATTCCGCTAAACCTAAACAAATGCAGGCACATGCCTATGCACAGGGGAACGATATCCACGTAGCTCCGGGAAATAGTCAAAAGTTACCTCACGAAATGGGCCACGTTGTTCAGCAAAGACAAGGGCGAGTCGCACAGACCAACTCGATTGGTGACGCTGCTATCCAGAATAAAGGCCGAAAATAGTCTCATTGTACTTTCATAAGTAACCTTGGTTATCAGTGAAAGTTTTGTAACGCCAAATCCGGTCTACAGTAATCAGACAAAAGTAGCATTGCGTTAAGAACTTCCTTATTCGACAATGGTCAGAGGAGTTTACGAAGTATTGCGTTGTTGCAATCGATTACAATCCCCGGAGGCGTTTAATCTACTGCAAAAAATCAGTTCCTCCATTCTATTGTTAATACTCGGCATAACCTTGAATTTGAGTGTCGATGCTATGGTATTTCCGGAGCGAAGCGCTCACCCGAAACATGTTGAGCTTCGATACGATATTTCCGGTTCAAATGCCTGGTATCCCTACTTTATTCCAGATGGAAAACATCCCGGCATAGTGGCAGAACTTATACCAAAGATCCTTGAACGGGCCGGCATTGTTGGAAAGCCCATTTCATTGCCTCCCAAAAGAACTTTATTAGCTATGAGTAATGGCGAACTAGACTTTGATGTCGTCAGTCCTAGTTGGTTTCCGGAACAACAAATATCGCCAGAGTTTGTGCTCAGCGACGGTATGATCGAGATTAAAGAATATATCGTTACTCTTCCTGAAAACAGACACCTGTTCAATACTGTGGAACAAAGCTATGGCAAACAAATAGGTACGATTCGAGGATACCTGTACAACAATGATAACCTATTCTCGCGGGTCGATTTTAACTCGGAATATCAGCTCGTTCAGGCACTGCGCAAAGGCAGAATCGAGGCGGCTATTTTAGGCGATCTTCCGGCCATATATTGGGCAGAACACCTTCAAGTGGAAATCGCACTGGCCACATTGCATTCACAAGGTGACTTACACATCAGATTGCGCAAAGAACATCAACATCTGCTAAGCAACATTAACCAAGCCATAGCCAGCCTGAGTAACTCCGGTGAGTTAATGGCGATTGTGTCTCATTATATCGGCCCACAGGCCTCTCCTTTGGCCCAAAAAACATCGGAATAACCGGTTTTGAGCCAAATTCCTTAAAAAATGTCATTTTTTACTGTGATTGTGCTTGTTTAACAGGAAACAAAAAGTAACATACGGTATCCAGACGTTGTGCAAGTGTTAAACTGCACCGCAGCGTAAATAACCTAATATAGTCGCTTTCGCGACATAAATGATTCACAAGTGGAGATTTGAATGGCACACGCCGCCGTCGCAGAGGTACTTTCAGGAAAGTACCAAGCAGGAGACAAAATTGTAGTTAAAGGCTGGGTTCGCACACGTCGCGACTCTAAAGCAGGTTTATCCTTTGTTGCAGTGCATGATGGCAGCTGCTTTGACCCGGTTCAGGTCATCGCGTTGAATACCCTGGAGAATTACGCAGACATCCAAAAGCTTACCACAGGCTGCTCGGTGGCTGTTTCAGGGCTACTGAAAGCATCAGAAGGTGCTGGTCAGGCTCTGGAAATAGAAGCAGAACAAGTTGATATTCTGGGCTGGGTAGAGAATCCAGATACCTATCCCATGGCAGCTAAACGCCACAGTATCGAGTTTTTGAGAGAACACGCACATCTGAGAGCCAGAACCAATGTTATTGGTGCGGTAACCCGCATCAGAAACTGTCTTTCTCAAGCCATTCACAGGTTCTTCCATGAGCGCGGATATTACTGGATAAGCACGCCAATCATTACTGCCAGTGATACCGAAGGTGCCGGTGAAATGTTTAGAGTATCGACCCTGGATGCACTAAACCTGCCTAAAACCGACAAAGGCGAAGTAGATTACTCCAAAGACTTTTTCGGAAAAGAAGCGTTTTTAACCGTTTCAGGCCAATTAAACGTTGAAACCTATTGTTGTGCACTTTCCAAGGTATACACCTTTGGCCCAACGTTCAGAGCGGAAAACTCCAACACCAGTCGTCACCTTGCAGAGTTCTGGATGATTGAACCAGAGGTTGCATTTGCAGACCTGGCTGACATCGCCCAGTTATCAGAAGACATGTTGAAATACGTCTTTAAAGCGGTTCTAGAGGAAAGAGCTGACGATATGGCATTCTTTGCTCAACGCATTAACAAAGACGCCATTTCTCGCCTGGAAAAGGTAATTGAACAAGATTTTGTGCGCATGGACTACACTGATGCTATTGAGATCTTACAAAAATCAGGCAAGAAGTTTGAGTTCCCTGTTGAATGGGGAATCGATCTGGCGTCAGAGCATGAACGCTATTTGGCGGAAGAACATGTTGGTGCGCCCATCATCATGCAAAACTATCCCAAAGACATTAAAGCCTTTTACATGCGCATGAACCCGGATGGAAAAACAGTAGCCGCAATGGATGTTTTAGCGCCTGGAATTGGTGAAATCATTGGTGGATCCCAGCGTGAAGAGCGTCTGGATGTACTTGATCAGCGCATGGAAGAAATGGATCTGGAAAAAGAGGACTACGGTTGGTATCGCGATCTGAGACGTTACGGTACCGTCCCCCACTCGGGCTTTGGCTTGGGATTTGAGCGCCTGGTAGCCTACGTAACCGGAATGCAAAACGTGCGTGACGTTATTCCGTTCCCCAGAACTCCAGGGACAGCTGAATATTAAGTCTAGGCAAACTGCACATCAGGCACCGATTCCGGTGCCTTTTTTGTAAACAGGAAAGTAGCAATCTTTTTGAAATTCTCTGAGTACAATTTGCTATTGCCCCATTGACCCACAAAATTAAAACTACCTACTGTTTTACACAATGACTTGCTGTTCAAAGCGCATATAGGCATATCCTGAATTATTAACGCGTTTTCTGACTTCTGCAGCTCCGTTAACAAATGTTCCTGATTCTGTGTCAACAAAATCGCATTGGCTTGCCCGGTTGCGCATACTGTTTGCAATTCTTCAATTGAGCGGCACAGACTTAAATCGAAATCCAGGCGCAACGATTCGAGAAAACTCCCTTCTTCATTATCCAACCCGTATAAGGCTAAATGTAATCGATTATCTTGCAAAACTTCCCCCTTTCAAAAAAGGAACCTGCTTATGTATGAAAAAAGCCAAGCCCCTTGTAGGATATTACCTACATTCAATGTACTCAGTTAACCCGAATAAGGGGATAAAATCCACTCAATCTAAATAATAAATATTAATTAAAAAATCGTTTATATACACATAAAGTATAATTTACATTGTTCATTTTTTAATCTCAGGTTTCACAAATAGGCAAATTAACCACACCGCAGAAACAAATGAGAGAAGTTATCATTCCCAAAAACATGATGAGCGGTTATGTGAATTCTCTTTTCAACCCCAATGAATACGGCACCGGCAAACTTTTTTCAAACTATTTTTCAATATAATTCAGCCACTTAGGCATTTTACGCGGTTTTTTTTAGGCATGTTAATCTCGTCCCACAAAATATTTTTTACCATTACTGTGCTGAGAAGAAATAATCGGTAGTTCAAATTTAACTTTATCGAAAGAGGATCGTTATTATGATTATCACTGGTACTGATTTGCGCATCATGCGCTTAAGAGCAGGCAAGACAACTGTACAAATGGCCGAATTTGCGGGCGTTAAAACTCGTAAGACTTATGAGAATTGGGAAAAGAATGTTGGTTCACCGAGCATGAATCAGTTTTTAGCTATGTCTATGGCATGTGGCTTCAAACCAGCTGAACTGATCAAAATGTACATTGAGAGAGATAATGCCGATGCAGAGATTGATTTAATGTCTGCATCTGAAGGTGCGTAATTCTTCCTCAAAATAGCGATCTGGGGCAGACAGCTCTGCCCCGATACGTTATCGCTTTTTTTTCCTTTCAGAAGCTGCAGAAAGCTTTTCTTTTTCATCTCGCTGCATCCATTCTTTGATTAGGACAGCGATTCGCTCAAGATCCTGCTCCGCATATTGCGACAATACTTTGGCCACTGGCTCTTTAGCATTAACTTTTTTCTGATGGCGGTTAAAAAAGCCACTAAAGCCACTTTGTTTGCCTTTTGTCATTTCAGCTACCCCGCCAGTGTTAATGAACAATTCTGTTAAATCGTGTATACCTTTAAAAACAGAATAGCCTTGCCCATTGAAAATCGTCAAATGATTCGTTATAAAGCAGCGAATACTGGCCCCGAAAGAATGGGAGGATCCCTCACAATGGATGCTATTGAACTACTTACTACTCGACAATCACAACCCAGGCTGAAAGAACCAGCTCCCTGCGGTGAAGCGCTGGAGAACATTAAAAAAGCCGCGCTCAGAGCCCCTGATCACGCTTCACTTAAACCATGGAAATTCATTATTTGTGAAGGCAATGGCAGAAAGAAACTAGGCGACCTTCTCGAACAAGCAGCAATCGCCAGTGACATGAGTGAGCGGGATATTGAAAGGGCACCAGAATTGCCATTGAGAGCCCCTATGGTCATCATAGCTATCATGCAATACAAGGAGCACCCCAAAGTACCATGGGTGGAACAGGTAGCAGCTACAGCTAGTGCCATAAACTCCATGCAAATGGCTGCCATAGCGCAAGGGTTCCAGGGGATATGGCGAACTGGCGCCTATGCTCAGGACGAGAATCTTAAAAGCGCACTGTTTCTGGAAGAGCAAGATGAAATTGTGGGGTTTCTTTACCTGGGGACGCCTGCTGTAGAGAGTCCTGAAAAGGACAACAGCGTCTGTGAGGACTTTTTTGAGCACTGGCGATAGGTTGATACCAGCTTCAGGATTATTGCGTCAGGCAGTGCTTGCACAGCCTGACGCTTTTTAACACTATTGCTCAGGCTCTACCTGAATAAAGTCCATATCCCACCACTCTGCAGCTTCTTCAGCAACTTGTCTTTCAGCCATATTAGCCTCAGTCACCATTTGCATGCGCTGCAATACTGGACCAGCCAATGGAACATCCGTAGACTGTCGGCCAAACTGAATCCGTTCAATCAGCCCATCCGAACTGCGCAAGATATATTGAAACTGTGTTGAGGGTCTGCGCACTGCCACATCGGCCTTTCCGTCACCATCGTAATCGGCCACAATCGGCACATCCTGAGATTGCTTGCCAAAGTTAATACGCTGGATTTCACCATCAGAACTATTCAGGATATAGAAAAACTGATTTGACGCACGACGAACCGCAACATCGGCCTTACCATCACCATCATAATCCGCAGGAACCGGAATATCGTCCTGATCTCTGCCAAACACAATTCGGTCAATCTCGCCATCACTTGAGCGCAATATATACCAGGTGAAATTGGACGGTCTTCTGACGGCTACATCAGCAATACCGTCACCATCATAATCTGCAGGAACCGGAATATCGCCTTCTTGTTTACCAAAGTTATATCTTTGTATTTCACCATCACTGGAATTCAGAATGTACCAAAACTGATTAGAGGCACGGCGTACCGCTACATCGGTAATGCCATCACCATCGTAATCTGCCGGTACGGGTATATCATTTTCATCCTTACCAAACTGGATACGCTGCAACTCACCATCTGAACTATTTTGAATGTACCAAAAGTAATTAGAAGGTCTTCTTACCGCAACATCCGCAATGCCGTCACCATCAAAGTCTCCTGACACAGGAATATCTGCGCTATTTCTACCGAATTGATGCCGCTGAATTTCACCATCTGAGGAATTACTAATATATTGTAACTGAGTTGAAGGGCGTCTCACCCCAACGTCGGCTAAACCGTCGCCATCATAATCATAGGCAACAAAGCTAGTTGGCTCTACAGGCGGTTCTGTCGGTTCCTCTTCAGCGACAGTAAAGACCTGTTCGATACAGGCTGGGGACGCATCGTCACCGGTCTGGAAAAAGTCATTGTTTGCTGGTTGAGAACAAGCGAACAGAGTAACACTCCCTTCTACCTCAGGTGCCTGCCACTGAAAAGTAAAGGTAGCAGTATTATTGGAGGTAAATTGCGGACTGGTATGGGTTAACCTACCGATAGCATCATTTTTCTGCTGCTCTCCCGGTATTAATGAAGCATCTGAATCAGACAATTCAGCCTGAAATCCAGCCACCGGCGCAGATATATTGGAAGGTGGACGAAAGCTTAAAATTAAGCTGACATCGTTAAGACTGCCAGGTGTAACTGTCGTTTCTCCACTAAACGATAACGAAGAGTTATAATTTTGGCCCGACGTGTGGCACCCAGACTGAGCACAAGTTAATCCTGTCCTACCTGTGGCGTTATCCCCAGCACCCAAACCAAAACGGTTAGCGTGAGCCTCTGTTGCAATAAAGCCAGTCAAGAGGATAACTGGCAATACTGCCACCTTTTGCAAAGCAAGCAGCCTGCTTGGACTTTTAACACTTTTCATAACCACCACCTACTCAATAAACCTGAATTTATCAAAAAACAAATTTTTTATCAGTGTGTCAAGTGTAGCCGCTATAAGCAAAAAGTATTTAATAAAATGTGAACAGGTTCCACAAGCTAACTCAAATACCTACATCTGTAAAAATGAGAGTTGCATTGGCATTAAATCACTGCAGCCAACTCTGCCCCTTGTCGGATTGCCCGCTTAGCGTCCAGCTCAGCGGCAACATCGGCTCCACCGATAATATGTACTTTGACATCTGAAAGCTCAGCTAATTCCTTGTGAAACGCTTTAAAAGGTTCTTGTCCGGCACAAACAACCACATGGTCGACATCCAAAACCTGAGGTTGCTCATTGACCAAAATATGCAACCCTTGTTCATCGATTCGTTGATAGGTTACGCCAGGCATCATCTTCACGCCTTTTTGCTGCAAAGTGGCACGGTGGATCCAACCAGTGGTTTTTCCTAAGCCTTTACCCACTTTACTGGCTTTGCGTTGCAGCAGATAAATCTCTCTTTCACAGGGCTCATGCTCTGGTTGTGTCAGTGCTCCGCGCTCTTTGTAATCCTTGTCAATGCCCCAGTTCTTAAGCCATTTCTCCGGCTCAACCGTTAACGAGTGTTCCTCAGCGATAAACTCTGCCACATCAAAGCCTATCCCGCCGGCACCAATTATGGCCACTTTGCGACCTACCGGTTTGTTATCGCGCAACACATCAAGATAAGTCATCACTTTCTCGTGCTCTATCCCGGGAATATCCAGCTGTCTCGGCCTAATCCCCGTAGCCAGAACTACCTCGTTAAAGCCCCCCTGAGCGATACTTTCCGCAGTTTGCAAACTTCCCAAATGAACATTAACGCCGGCATCCTCAAGTCGATGTTTAAAGTAACGCAGGGTTTCATAAAATTCTTCTTTGCCAGGAATGCGCTTGGCATAGTTAAACTGACCGCCAATTTCTTCGGCCTTATCAAACAAGTGGACTTCATGGCCTCGCTCGGCGGCATAGCAAGAAAACGCCAATCCGGCTGGTCCTGCTCCCACAACCGCAATCTTTTTCTTGTGATTGGTCAGTGGGAAGTTTAATTCAGTTTCATATCCCGCACGTGGATTCACCAGACAGGAGGCGCGTTTACGCTGGAAAACGTGATCCAGGCAAGCCTGATTACAAGCAATACAGGTATTTATGCGATCGCCCCTACCTTGCTCAGCTTTATTGACAAAATCTGAGTCCGACAAAAAAGGTCTGGCCATAGACACCATATCCGCCTGACCACTGGCCAAAATTTGTTCCGCCACTTCTGGCGTATTGATGCGGTTTGTGGTGATCAATGGAATATTCACTTCACCTTTGAGTCGCTCTGTAACCCAGGTGAAAGCCGCTCTTGGCACGGAAGTAGAAATGGTGGGTACGCGAGCTTCATGCCAACCAATCCCGGTATTTATCAGAGTAGCCCCTGCCGCTTCAATCATCTTAGCCAGCGCTACGACTTCCTGCCAATTGCTGCCACCTTCCACCAGATCCAACATGGATAAGCGGAAAATGATAATAAAGTCGGTTCCCACTCTTTCCCGGACGGCCTTCACTGTTTCTACGGCAAATCGCGCGCGATTTTCAAAACTGCCACCCCATTCATCCTCGCGATGATTAGTTCTGGGGCACAGAAACTGATTTATCAAATACCCCTCAGAGCCCATAACTTCGACGCCATCATAGCCCGCCTCTTTAGCCATTAAGGCACTCTGACCATAATCCTTAATCGTTTGGCGTACACCTCTCGCCGACAATGCTTTTGGCTTGAATTGATTTATCGGAGCTTTTAATGCCGATGGGGCAACTGCAAACGGATGATAAGCGTATCTACCCGTATGCAGGATCTGCATACAAATCTTGCCGCCGTGTTCATGTACAGCTTGCGTTATTACCTTGTGTTTTTTGGCATGACTTTTTTTCGTCATGCGAGCCGCGAAAGGCATGACCCAACCTTGATAGTTAGGCGCAATTCCACCGGTAACGATCAATCCTGCGCCACCGGCAGCCCGCTCAGCATAAAAGGCGGCCATTTTTTCATGCCCTCCCTTCTCTTCTTCAAGACCGATGTGCATCGAGCCCATCAGGGTACGATTTTTAAGTTTTGTAAAGCCCAAATCAAGGGGTTCGAATAAGTGTGGGTAGTGAGGATTTTTATTCATAATTAACTGGTCTTACCTGTATTTCAAAACAGTGTATCGAATCTGACAAGCTTAACAACATAAAAAATTACATTTCACATTGTGTTATTGTTTTGACATTAGGTACGATTATAGACAGTTGTTTAATTTAGAGAGAATTATGTCTAGAGACAGAAGTTGGACTCAATCCTTTTTTACCGGCATATGGACACTATTAAATTTCCTCAGAAACTTAGTGTTTAATATTGTTTTTATTGGCCTGGTGGTGCTTGTGGTTGCCGCATTGATGTCTGATGATGGGAAAATTAGCGTCCCCAAAGACTCCGCATTAGTCCTTAACCTATACGGTGATGTGGTTATCCAAAAACAATCGGTTGAGCCGTTTGACGAATTTATGCGAGAGGCGTTTGATCAACGCGAAGAAAACCCCGAAGTCTTACTCCGTGATATTCTGCTGACTATCGAAAATGCCAGACAGGATAATCGCATTAAAGCCATGGTATTGGACCTGCACGGTATGGGTAATGCCGGCATGGATAAGCTAAAACAAATCGCCATGGCCATAGAAGACTTTAAACAGGCAGATAAACCGGTATATGCCGTTGGCGATTTTTACACCCAGGGTCAATATTACCTGGCGAGTCATGCCGACCACCTCTATCTGAACCCGATGGGCTTTATGTTCCTGGACGGTTTTGGCCGCTATCAGACCTATTTCAAATCCGCTTTAGAAAAACTCAAAGCTAAAACCCATGTGTTTCGGGTGGGTACTTTTAAATCCGCAGTTGAACCGGTATTGCGCGATGATATGTCTGAAGAAGCAAAGCAAGCCAACGAAGCCTGGCTGAATAGCCTCTGGACTCAATACAAGCAAGACATCGCCTCTGCGCGAGGCTTCAGCGTTGAAAACTTTGACGAACAAATCAGCGACTTTATGCAAAAGTTTGAAAGTGCCGGTGGTGATTTTGCGCAGTACGCTTTGCAAAATAATTGGGTTGATGCGCTAAAGACTCGAGAAGAAGTGCGACTGGAGTTGGTGGAATTAGTTGGCAAAGATAGCTCTCAGAAAGGTTATGCCAATATTGGCTTTGAGCAATATCTGCAAGTGGTGAAGCCTGTCGTCTTGATGAATAACGGTACAGATAAGGTTGGCATAGTCGTCGCCAAGGGCACCATTTTAAATGGTAACCAAAAAGCTGGTACTATCGGCGGGGACAGCACAGCCCGCCTGTTGAGAAAAGCGCGCCTCGATGACTCTATCAAAGCAGTAGTGCTGCAAGTTGACTCTCCTGGCGGCAGTGCCTTCGCTTCCGAAGTTATTCGCCAGGAAGTAAAATTATTGCAACAAGCTGGCAAACCTGTGGTAGCGTCAATGAGTTCCATGGCCGCTTCAGGAGGCTATTGGATATCTGCCAGCGCAGATGAAATCTGGGCCGCCCCCTCCACGATTACCGGCTCTATCGGCATATTTGGTATGTTCCTGACCTACGAAGACACCCTGGAATGGCTGGGCATTCATACCGATGGCGTAGGCACAACTGAGTTTTCCGGAGCGTTTTCTCCTGCCAGAACTCTCAATCCTGCTATTGGCAATATCTTCCAACGCAGTATCGAGCACGGGTATGAGCAATTTATCGAACTCGTTTCTGACTCCCGCAACCTGTCTCTTGAGCGCGTTGATGAAATAGCTCAGGGACGGGTTTGGATTGGTGAAACAGCAAAAACACTGGGCCTGGTGGATCAGCTTGGTTATTTACACGATGCGGTGCAATCTGCAGCCCAATTAGCCAATATGGAACGCTATGATATCCAGTATGTTGAACGCACACTTACAGCTTCGGAGCTATTCTGGAAAGAACTGTTTGGCAGTAGCTCATCATTGATTGCCAAAGCAATTACGGTAGACAGTGACAATCGTTTAATGAATATGATGCAACAGCTTGTAAGTGATTATGAAAAAATTGGGCGTCTGAACGATCCCAAAGGCATGTATGCTCTGTGCATCATGTGCGATTACTAACAACTAACAGTAGCCAGGGAAGGTATTTGTCCTTGATTAGTAACGGGCACAGATTGTACAAAAAAAGTACTTTAAATTTGATGACAGTTGGTGATATTATCATCAACGGTTAACGTATTATCAATTCTCTTTTACCGGGCAGTGAAGCCCGGTTTTTTCTTTCAATCTGCTGACTTTTCTTGTTTAAAAGCCTTAACCCCACTTATCTTCGATGGCATAATTCAGCAGCTTCTTATCCTTAATCAAGATCTCATCATGCAAAAGAAAAGAATATATGTGGCCTACACAGGTGGCACCATTGGTATGCAACCATCCAGTAAAGGTTACGTGCCGGTAAAAGGCTTTTTGGCAGATACCGTCGCCAAAATGCCAGAGTTTTACCGCAGTGAAATGCCAGAATTCATCATCCATGAATATGACTCGCTCATCGATTCTTCTGACATGGATCCGTCTCACTGGATGCAAATTGCCCAGGATATTCAGCAAAATTACCAGCAGTTTGATGGCTTTATTATCTTGCATGGTACCGACACCATGGCCTATACGGCGTCTGCGCTATCCTTTATGTTGGACAATCTGGATAAGCCTATCATTGTAACAGGTTCACAAATTCCACTGGCTGAGCTGCGCTCAGACGGTCAAACCAATTTATTAAACGCGCTCTATATTGCGGCCAACTTCCCTATTCCTGAAGTGTCCTTGTTTTTTAATAATAAATTACTGCGAGGCAACCGCAGTCGAAAGACGGATGCAGATGGCTTTGACGCTTTTACCTCCCCCAACTTCCCGGTGCTACTGCAGGCAGGTATCAACATTGAGGTTGTAGCCGGTAAAGTCTCTCTTCCAGAAGGTAAGCAGCTCACCGTCCAGCCAGTATCGCCACAACCAGTAGGCGTTATCACTTTGTATCCCGGTATCAGTGACAAGGTCATACACAATACCCTGATGCAGCCAGTGAAAGCCTTGATATTGTTGAGTTATGGGGTTGGTAACGCACCGCAAAACGAAGGCATTTTACGAGAGCTTAAAAGTGCCTATGAGAAGCAAATCATGGTGGTCAATTGCACCCAATGTATGCACGGTAAAGTCAACATGGAAGGTTATGCTACCGGCAAAGCATTGCAGCAAGTCGGTGTCGTATCAGGCATGGACATGACACCAGAAGCAGCACTAGCCAAATTACATTACCTGCTCAGTACTGGTTTAGATTTTGATCTTTCCAGAGAAAAAATGAGCAGTAATATCAAAGGGGAACTAACCGCCTGAGCGGTGTAGAAAAATCTGCAAGCATTTGCGCTTTCAGTATTTGCACAACAATAGAGCATCTGATCTGCCAACCAAACTGGTAATTGGCAGGTCAGGTGGCCAATTGATTGGTTTAATAGAGCTGTTTCTCAAATAGCAGTAGCTGTTTCCCTTCATGCACTTTTGTGCCGAACTGCTGATACCCAAGCTTTTTGTAGATATGCTGGCCTCTTTCATTAAAAGCAAAAACATCCAGCCAAATTCGCCTCGCACCTAAGTTGTCTTTACAGTATTCTTCCATTAACTTTATCGATTCTTGACCTATTCCACCGCCTTTTGAACTAACAACAACCCTGCGAAACTCTACATCTTGATTTGTTCCACAAGAAAGAATGAAAAATCCTTTAAGCACATCGTCTTTATAAATTGATAAGTAAAGAACATCTTCTTTGTTTATTTCAGACAAGTGCTTTTCTAAGGTGTGCGGAATTATAAATTTTGAAGCTTCATCTGAGCGTTCCATTTCTATGAAACGGGGAATTTCTGCCTCTAACGATTTTCTCAACTCAATCAATGTTATTTCCTTATTCCTCGTAACAGGACAGCCATCATAACTGTACTTCAGTACAGTTTCCAAACTCAATGATTTGTGCAAAATAGAAGCTTCATTCATCAAACTCAGGAAGAGTTAACATGCCAAAAGCCAGGAAGGCACAAATCTGCCTTGAAGATACACCCTATTACCACTGTGTTTCCCGTTGTGTGCGGCGAGCTTTCTTGTGTGGCGAAGACAAGTTAACCGGAACCAGTTACGAGCACCGTCGTCAGTGGGTTGAAGACCGTATTCACTTCTTATCTCAAATTTTTGCTATTGATGTCTGTGCCTATGCAGTGATGAGCAATCACACTCATCTGGTATTGCATATACATAAAGATTTATCTGACGGTTGGGATACCGAAGAAGTGATCCGCCGCTGGCACAGGCTCAGTAATGGCACCTTACTGAGTCATCAGTATTTGAATCCGGAACAACGAAAGCAGATGCACGAATCTCAGTTGTTCACGGTAGAGGAAACCGCAGACATATGGCGGCAACGGCTGACGGATATCAGCTGGTTTATGCGCTATTTAAATGAATACATAGCCAGAGAGGCTAACAAGGAAGACAAGTGTACCGGCAGATTCTGGGAGGGCAGATTCAAATCGCAGGCTTTGTTAGATGAAGCCGCGCTTGCAGCCTGTATGGCCTACGTGGATTTAAACCCCATCAGAGCCGGAATGGCTGAAACACCGGAAGGATCCGACCACACCAGCATTCAGTATCGTATCAATGCAGCCAAAGCCGGTAAAACCCCCAAATACCTGACACCTTTTGTCGGCAATATCAAAGAGGATATGTCACATGGTTTGCCATTCCATTTATCCGACTATCTGGAGCTGGTTGATATCACGGGCAGAGCTATCTTACCCAACAAACGTGGCTCAATTGAAGAATCAACACCAGCAATATTGGAACGTCTCAACCTCAAACCCGAGCAATGGCAGGAACTCACTACTCAATTTGAAGTCTGTTTTCATCACGCTGCTGGCAGTGAATCTTATCTTGAAGCCTATCGACATCGACACAAACTAAAACGACTCAGAGATAAAAACACAGCTATCCGATTATTTGGCTGAAAGTAAGTCCCGTAAATCCAATTTTTAGCAGAATTATCGCAAGGTAAGGCCCGATGCCGTTTCTTCTACCGGACCCAGAGTTTAAAAACCCAAACAATTCCAGCAACCGATAAAAATCAACGACTTATCCTAAAAATTTACCGCTAATTTCCTTTAAAACACGGAAATATAAAACCCGTCAAGAATAGTGCCTTGAATAATCTTAAGGTGGCAATCTTAAGGTGGCTGTCCTGTTTAGTTACGCCTAACAGGCGAAAAAGGCTTGGCTAAAATTAGGAACGAAGTGACGCAAGCCAAGCTTTTTGCGTCCTTTGTTGAGGCGTTTGTTATAAGCCGACTTTAGGCAGTTCTTTTGTGTTACTAAGCTCAAAATTAGTTAAGTTGAGCGTAGAACTAAGTGACTTACCATTTAATTGATAGATCATA
This sequence comes from Planctobacterium sp. AWH2_060, assembly GCF_056158425.1. NCBI lineage: Bacteria > Pseudomonadati > Pseudomonadota > Gammaproteobacteria > Alteromonadales > Alteromonadaceae > Planctobacterium > Planctobacterium sp. AWH2_060. The sequence continues at coordinate 1,561,200 of NZ_JBSWTG010000001.1, forward strand.
AATAACTCGGTTTCAGATAACAGAGTATTGCCAATTAATTGTTCTACATCTTTTAGTATTTCTTTGTAACCTGAGCCATTAGGTTTGGAAATAGCAATAGTTGTTAAGTCACTTGGTGTAAGACGATTATCACTATTTGTGTCTAATTTTACTAAAGAATATAGAATAGCTAAGACAGGCTCTTTGGAGTTGTAATCTCCAATTCTTAACTGATTGGCAGTCTCGATAAGATAATTTGTGTGATCAAATAACCATTGATTTGAATTAGTTTCAGTATTTATGAAAAGGTAGTTTCGAGTGGAATTAGAAGATTTACTGAAATAACCACGGTTGAAGCTTTGATCAGAGTTTAATGGAATCATAAGTGTTTTATGGCTAGATAGATTCGTTACATGGCCAAGCCTCCAACTTTCCTTTACTTCTCCTGTTTCTTCGACATTAACAATATTTTGAGTGTTTCGCTCTCTCGTCACATCTTTGAATATTTGGTACATAGCAAACAAAAGTACACCGATTGCTAGCATACCCGCTACTGAAATTAGTAAGCCATTAAAACGCCATACTAATTTAAAAAATTTATTTTCTTCCATGCTCAATACTCTAAAGGCTTATAACGGTTAATTTAAAAGGCGATTACTTGCTGGCTATACTACCCGAAGAATGAGGGGAAGCCAGCGAGTAAGCGTCCAAGTTTAAAATTTTTTGTTAGAGGGCAAGCACATCTTTATAGTATGAAATCACTCTATTATTTTTTGTATCGATAATAACAGGCTTCCAAGTACCGTCTTCATTTATTACAACATCAGCGGTTTCCGAGTGCCTGAATTCGTACACACCATTTGCTTCTGCGTAGAAAGCTAAACGAACCGTATTTGAGCTGGCATTTCCTGTTGCCAATGCAACATCAATCGAATGAGCACCTTTTTGAAGATGTATTTCAAAGCCCTTTGTACATACGGGACCAGTACAATCAGGTCTGTTGGAGGGGAACTTTTCATCAATAGCAGTCACATCGACATGGTATGGACCTCTTAAAACTGCAGAATTTGAAGTTTTATCCCCATAGCTATGGATTGTTGAGGAGCAAGCAAACAAAAATGGTAAGACTAATGAAAGCAACACAAAACGCATAAATTTAAGGCCCTCTAACTGCTCGGTTAAACGGCAAAATGGAGCTGGCTATACTACCCGAAGAATGAGGGGGAGCCAGCGAGATTTTGTCCGAATTGCACCGTTTGTTAGCCCTTTAACGATACTTACGCGGCTTTGCCGCCTGCACCGAATAAAGCGCCGTTGTTAAAATTTACCCCTACCTTAAAACAACCATTGCCAAAACAGCAACCGGAATTTTGCCTGCTTGTGTGAACTGTACTGCATGAGTGAAGAGTGTGTGTATTTATGAAATGGGTAGGTGTGGCGCGGATGTAACCTGGAAACAACTGGCTGCTGGCGATGGAATGCAGCTGCCATAAGTTGCCGCGATACCTGCCAAAAACTTTTTCTTAAGACCGGGGCTAACGGCCTCGGTTAAACGGCAAAATATTGCTGGCTATACTACCCGAAGAATGAGGGGGAGCCAGCGAGATTTTGTCCGATTTGCACCGTTTGTTAGCCCTTTAACGATACTTACGCGGCTTTGCCGCCCGCACCGAATAAAGCGCTGTTGTTAAAATTTACCCCTACCTTAAAACAACCATTGCCAAAACAGCAACCAGAAAGTGCCATGTTTTTGTGAACTGCACTGCATGAGTGAAGAGTGTGTGTATTTATGAAATGGGCAGGTGCTGCACTGAAATAACCTGGAAACAACTGGCTGCTGGCGATGGAATGCTGGTACCATCAGTTGCCGCAGTACCAGCGAAAAACTTTTTCTTAAGACTGGGGGCTAACGGTTAATTTAAAGGGCGGTTACTTGCTGGCTATACTACCCGAAGAATGAGGGGAAGCCAGCAAGTAAGCGTCCAATTTTAAAATTTTTTGTTAGCTACCATTATTTGCGATAGCTACTTTTTTGAAACGCCAATAAAGCCCTGTGCAAACTGCACATAATAGCCAGAAGACAATATTGAACAAAAAGCTGCCACTGAGAAAGTGACCACCACTCCAATAGCAATATTCGAAAAATATTCTTGGAAACCCAGTTCTGCCGCAGCCATCCATTGCCACATCGGGAATACTAAATACATATTGACCGAAGTGAATCAATGAAAAGTAAAGAGTGCACCTAATAAACCCGCTTATAAATCTCGACTGAAAAATCCTGTTCACTCAAAATCCTTGATGGTAGCTAACGCCCCACTAAGGGGCAGTAATACGTAGGCTAAAATCAGAAGCGAAGCGACAGAGCCTACGTGTTACTGTCCCAGCGAGCGAAGCGAGAGCCTTTAGTGGTTTGTTAGTAGCCATTACTCCGATAAGACCTTGCCATAGCCAACTATTATAGCCCCTTGCCCAATGTCCCACTTAAAACCTGATACAAAGAGTCTCTCATCTTGTTTAGGAGCGTAGAAAGAGCAAATAGCTCGGCACGATTCCCCCGGTTTTAACCATTCACAGTCGAGAAAGTCAATTTGACCAATAACAGTATATTGTTTATTACGAATCCAGTGGTTTGGTCTAATACCTGTTCTATACCCATTAAATTCGAGTGTTGAATCCGAATCCAGTCCGAATTCAATAAGCCTTTCAAAACTGATGAACTCAATATCTTCCATGGCTACTAACTATTATTAGACGAACAAAGTTCGTGTTAAAACACGAACTTAATTCGTCTAACCTGCAATGTCAATTTCCGGCGCTTCTCTGAAAGCCTTTTACTAAGCCAGTTGTACGCCGAACCAACTCTTCTACTGCTAGCGAAATACGAACTTGTGTCGTCTAACAAACAAGGTAAAAGCTGTATGTATTTTGCGCCTATAGAATGTTGAGTTTTTTCTATTAAAAGCCCTACTTTTTATTGGTTTATTTGAATTTTTTGTGAATTTAAAGTAAGCCAAAAGAGCCATCTAAATCATCCCCCCATTTTAAAACCTTAATAAGATGTTAGAAACCAGAACAAAAGGCCCTTTCGCGAAATAAGCCAAAAGAACAGGTAACACCTGGCGATAGGCAAGAGGAATGAATTTGTAGGGCTGGTTGAACATGGACGCAGTGAATGCCGATTATGCGGCACTCACTGCATCCCTTTAGTTCAAATCGAATCTACGCGAATAAACCCTCTAGTCGGGGCAGTAATTTAACATCAGATTCGGATAATGGTCCCAGAGCGATCCAGGTTCTTAAAATTTCATCATGATCCAGGTTAATTCCCTCCTGAAGTTTCAATGCCATCAATTGCAATTGCAACTGCTTGCGTTCAGCACTGTCTACTTCGGGTGATGCTTTATCCTGCAACAATTCCAGTAAGATCAGCAATTGGTGACGGTTAAACTCACTGAGTTCGTGTTCCACCAGACTGGCTGTGTGGAATGCCTGACGCCAGTAATTGGGAAGCTCAGACGCACTGGCTGGCACTTCAGTTTGCTGCCAATTTGCCAATGCCGAAAATACCGCCCGGTATTGCTCAATCCGCTGACTATCGCCCAAATAAAGCAGCTTTTCTTCCAGCTCAGATTTGATTTTCTGGGCCAGTTTAAAAACATCACTATTGAGTTTTCGGGGTAACGTCTGCACTTCCTGAATAAGAGACAGTAGTTCTTTGTTGAGAAACTCTTCAACCTCTTGTTTGCTGGCTGATGCCCCGAGAGCTTGCTGTGTTTCTGTTAAACGCGCTTCGATTTCAGAAAGGCGGGTTTTGGCCGCGTCATTCTGTTCGTTGATAGCGTCATCTCGTCTGGCAAAGATCTTGTCATTAATGGCTCTGAAATCGGCCCACAATTTATTCTCTAAGCGTTGTCCAGCAAACTCAATTCGCTTCCACTCTTGTTGTATTTTCTTAGCAGATTCTGTGGCTTCTTTGAGGTCTTCCAGGGTTAACAGTGCCTCTGCTTTTTGCAACAAGCTTTGTTTTAATTGCGCGTTGTCCTGATAAAACTGATTTACTCTTTCTTTAATCGGATTTACAACTTGCTGATAGCGGGCATTAAGTGATTCTAGGTCTTTATAGTCCACCGCCCCAACCTGTTTCCAGGCAGTTTGCATCTGGCGCAAGGCTTTGCTCAACTCAACCACATTATCAGCAGATTGACTTTGCTCCAGCTCATCCAGCAGTTTTTGTTTCTGTTGCAGGTTGTCCAGGCGCTGTTTTTCCTGCTCAGCGTAAAACTCCCGACAAGGCTTAAACGCTTCTTCACAAGCCAGATTAAATGCATTGTTTAGCACTTCATCGGTTTCATTAGCTACAACGCCAAGCGCGTTCCATTCTTTTCTGAGATCCTTGACTCGTTCAGCCTGAGTTTCCGGATCCAGCGGATTGAGTACGAGTTGCTCTATTTCTTTCAGCAATTCGGGTTTGCGCGGTGTCGCGATATAAGCCTGCCAATCTTGCAGGTTTTCGATCTGCTGTTTAACTTTATCAAACTGGCGGTTTAATCTGCTTTGTTGCGCTTCGGGTAAGTTGGCAAAATCCAGCTTAACCTGTTCGTAGCTGCGCATCGCATTTTTAAATCTGCCCTGGCTAATGGCCCGCTCTATGCCATTGAGTTTGCCCCGTACTCTGGAAGTGCGCTCCTGAAGTTCATTGCGCAATTGTTTTAACGCCTTTTTCCACTCTTTCTGGCATTCCGACCATTGCTGTTTAATTGTCTTCGGCCAAATGGAGCTGAACCCGGAAGTAATATCATTCCAACGCTCTGCTGTTTCATTGAGATACATCTGAGCAGCGTCAATCTGACTGACATCATCGGGCAGAGTTAAATTATTAAACTGCTGTATCAGCTCTTCAGCTTGCTTAAGCGACTGTTGCAGAGCAGGTAACGAGTCCAGGCTGGTTCGGCTGGTCATCAATTTATTGACCAGCTCTTCAATGCCTCTGCGCTCGGCATCTGTTAACTTTGCCGAGAGCATTTCGTTGAGGTCCTGCTCAGCCTGACTAATCTGTTCGTTGAAAGATTCAAGCTCGCCGAGGGTAATCTCCGCGGCATGAGTCAATAAGGCATTTTCCACCTGTGAAAGCACATTTTCACAGCGCTCTGAGGCAGATTTCAGAGCAGCACTGGTTCGGGCCAATTCCTGCTGAACATCCCAATCGCCTTGTAAGCGCTGTGATTTAGCATTCAGCTTTTGCTCAATTTCCTGAAATTTCTCGTTGAGAGATTGCTCAAGTTCAGTGGTAAAAACACTAAATTGCGACTTTTGTTGCTGAAACTCCTGTTGCAATTCCTGCCATGTCCGCTGAAATTTTTGGAAATCAGATTCTTCAGCTAATGCGAGCAGTTTAGACAGCGTTAACTTAACCTCTTTTTCTAACTGGATTGGGCGTTGTTTTTCAGCCTGAATCTTTTCCAATCGCAATCGGGCGTTTTCAGCCAGTTGCGGATCCTTTGCTTTTTTCGCAATCTTGGCTAACTCAGATTCGTCTTGCACATTAGAAAACAAGGCTTCCTGTAAATCCTTGTTGTTTGTGGTTAGCAAGGTGCGAAGTGTTAACTGAGGTTTATTTAACCTGTTCAGCACACTCAGATACATCTCCGTATCGCTGTCTTTTATCGCCTGCTTTTGCAACAGCGTTTCTAACAGTGAATTGTTTTTGCATTCTTTGATAAATGCAGTGCGTGCCTGCTCACTAATAACGATGTCATTGTTGCCCAGCAAAGCGTCTTCTACCTTGCTTCTGGCATGTTTACCCAGGCGTTCATCTTTGGCGATTTCCATCATCTTCCACCAAAGATCAAAATTATTGAGCTTGTTTAAGGCCGCTACACTGACGCGATTGTCGCTGTCATTAAACGCCAGCTCATGTAAAACCGATTTGTGCTGCGATTCTTCTGCGGAGAGTGCACCAATGGCCTGAATGCGTACCAATGGATCCTTGTGCTTGTATTTAGGTTGAAAAAGTTTGCTAAAAATCATTTTGCTTAAACCGCGCAATATCGTTTTGTGAGTTAAATTGTTGTTTAAATTCTTGCTTTGACAGGTGCACGATTTCACCAGCTTCGTTTACCGTCATGTGCTCTTTACTGGCAAGCACCTTTGATTGATAAATCATTATGGCTTGCATGCAGGTATTTTTTTGCTCTTCTGACAAGGGCTTGCCATCTAACCATTTACCGGTTTCAACCGACTGGCGCAGCCGCTCGTATATCTCCGGTGTCATTGCTCTGAGAAGTGATTCTGGTGTCATAACCGTAATTTCTATCGCTTAGATCGCTTTAAAATCACCATTCGCACGCGATTGATGATATACCAAAAAAAGCCAATGCCCGAAATACTCATGGCAATATACCATTCTGTTTCAGTAGGGCTAACGCCGCCCCAATACATGTACGCGAAGCCGGCAACAAACATTAATACGGCCAGAGCAGCCTGGTTATTTATGGATTGAACTTTAAGAAAATGCTTGTGTCTTTTTTTGCGCTCTTCATCATCCTGAGTCATACCACTTTTTGAAAACCCGCAATGTGGGCAGGTTTCAGCGCGACTGGAAATCTTTTTGTTGCAGGACATGCAATTAACGATCGACATTAATAAATAACACTCCGAATTTGGTTCAGAAATAAAAGTTTAGTTCAGGGAAAAGTAAAAAAGCGCGGCTCAGGCCGCGCTATCAGTTATTTTGAGTTTTGTTCTTTCTCAAAATCTTGCCAATACTGGTCCACTGTTTCACGCATCTCTTTTCGTAACATAAGGATGCCGAACAGGTTTGGCAAGGTCATCACTACAATTGCCACATATGACAGATACCATATCAAGGTGGTATCTGAGAACGAAGCCCAGAAGAAACCAGCAATATAGAATATCCGATAAGGCATGATTGCTCTTGGCCCAATCAAATAGGTCATTGCCCGGTCGCCATAATATGACCATGAGATAGCCGTAGAAAAGGCAAACAATAACAAGCCAATTGACACTATGTATTGTCCAGATTCACCAAAGAATCCTCGAGTAAAGGCCTTGGTAGTAAGGGTAGCCGAGTGGATCAGAGATTTACCCGTAACAACAATATTTTCTTTTACCAGTTTACCATCGACAACATTCAATGTACCGGTGAAAGGATCTTCATTACTGCTCAGGCTAAAGTTGACGTTTTCAGCAATTGAACGGGCATTAATAATAGTAAAATCATTGCCCAGTGCCTTACCTGCTACCACTTCAATTTTACCGTTGAAGGGTTCCACTGTGTGTTCGCCATCGTCATTCAAATACTTGTAGAGTTCCAGCTTATTCGCATCATTATCTTGTTGATACTGACCAGCAATAATCAGCATATCTGTGCGATCAAACTGGTTTTCGAATTTCTCGTTCCAGACACCAGAAGACAGGATAACCAGACCGGTTAAAGTACAGATAAGAATGGTATCGATGAAAGGTTCCAGAATGGAAACCATACCCTCTGATACGGGTTCATGGGCTTTGGCTGACGCGTGAGCGATAGGAGCAGAACCCTGTCCAGCCTCATTTGAGAATAATCCACGGTTTACACCACGGTTAAAGGCGTAAGCAAAGCTGGCACCTAAGAAACCGCCAACAGCAGCTGAGCCAGTGAAAGCATACTCAAAAATAGAAACAAAGGATGGACCAATGTTTTCGATGTTATAGAAGATAACCGCCAGAGCACCGACAATATAAAGAGCGGCCATGAAGGGCACAATTTTGGAGGTAACCGCCGCAATACGAGTAATACCGCCCAGGATAACCAGGGCTAACAAGATAGACAGTACACCACCGGTTAAGATTGGCTCAATACCAAACGTGGCTTCCATACTGGTAGAAATACCATTGATTTGAGGTAGTGATCCGGTACCAAACGAACTAATTACAGTGGCGATAGCAAAACCAACTGCCAACCACTTCATATTCAGGCGTTTGTCCATAAAGTACATAGGACCACCCGCCATGGTGCCGTCTTCGGTCTTTTCGCGATACTTGTGCGACAGTGTTACTTCCACAAACTTGGTGGTCATACCCAAAAACGCGGTAACCCACATCCACAACAGTGCTGCAGGTCCACCTAAGAATATGGCTAAAGCCACACCACTGATATTACCTGTGCCCACTGTACCTGATAACGCTGTAGCCAGCGCCTGAAAGTGAGATGTATCACCTTCATCAGTTTTTTTGTCGTATTTACCGGACACTATGCGCAGCGCATGTCTGAAATAACGTATCTGGGGAAACTTCAGATACAGCGTAAAAAACAAACCTGTTCCCAATAAGACATACGGGAACCACCATGAACTCCCGAGATAGCTATCTAACAGTAATAAAAAATTTCCTAATGCTTCCAAAGCTTTACCCTCTTACTTGTTATTCCGTTATTATTTTAATTGTTCTTTAATATTGAATATGGCGGTGAGCATATCTTCACCAAAGCGTTTACTGCGATCAGGGTTCCAGCCATAAGCGGGATCAGGCAGCTTATCGTTATCTTTAAATGGCATTTCTACCGTGAGCGCCAAACAGTCAAAGTAGTTGCACACAGCATTTGAGGCAACAGTCATATTGGCTTCACCTGGCGCGTCTTTGTCATAACCATGGGTGGTCTGAAATTCTGGCGTAACAGTCAGCAAAATTTCGCTAAAGCTTGCCTCCAGCTTTGCCAACCGCTCAGTGTAATCAGGATTGCCCTCACAGCCTGCTACAAAATTGTAGGGAATGGCCTCATCGCCGTGAATATCCAGATACAGATCAATACCTGTTTGATGCATCTTATTTAAAACGTGAAAGACTTCTGGTTCACTGGCTTCTTTGGGATCGTGCCAAACCCGGTTTAAATTGACGCCATTGGCATTGGTGCGCAAGTGACCACGAACTGAGCCATCAGGATTCATATTGGGAACGATATAGAACACGCAATCCGCCAAAAGCGCCTGACACATAGCATCGTCTTCATTTAGCAAGCGCTCCAATAACCCTTCCATAAACCATTCCGCCATGGTTTCACCTGGATGCTGTCTGGCTGTCAGCCAGATGCGCTTTTTGCCTTCACCTTCACTACCCACGGTCAACAAAGTCATGTCTCTGCCGTCCAGGGTATGACCAAGGAACTCTGCACTACAGTTATTTTGCGCCTGAGACCAGGCAATTAAATCCAGATGACGATCGTAACTGTAGGGTGCGAAGTAAGCGAACCAGGTACATTGGTTTTCTGGGGTAAACTCTATGGTCAGCGTGCCTTCGGAGAAACTGCTGTCTACCCGAAACCAGGTTTCCCTGTCGTAAGAAGCGACTGCCTGATAACCATCCCAGGCATCGGGATAAGCGGAATTTTTAAGATTAGTTATGCGAATAACATGGGACTGCATCGCGGTGGATTCCAGGCAAAAATGGAACCACTGAAAAAAGTCGGAATTATTATCTTTGTTGATTTGCAGCTCGATATCATCGGCGGCCTGCTGTTTCAGCACTTTAATGTTGCCACTATCAAAGTTGGCGCTTATTCTCATTATTATTATTCCCGGAATTTAAACGCGGAATAATCTAGCACAAAACCCCACCAAGCCCAAACAAAACAGGGCTTATCAGGGTTTTTCTGTGGTTTCCTTAAGTTGTGCAAGCCAGTTGTTCACTTTTATGCCCACGGAAGTATTCAGTCCAAAGCTTTTAGCAACGATATTTTGCTCTTCGTCTATCAGGTAATAGCTGGGATAACCTGGAATTTGCAAGCTACTTTTCAGCGATTGGGTGCCTAACAAGACCGGACTTTGCATTTCGTGATTTGTGACAAAATTCTCCACCGCCTCCACAGATTCGTAATCCATCGCTACGGTCACCACATTCAGGGTATCGGCATCGATATTTTGCAAACTGCCGATACTGATTGCACATACCCGGCACCAGGGTGCCCAAAAATACAACAAGGTTCGCTTGCCTTTTTCGGTTATCGGAGTCACACCTCCTTCTAGGCTGACCAGGTTGATTTCCGGAACCTTTAAATTGCCGTTGCTGGTTAACATATTGCGACTTTGCCAGGCACTAATAGCCCACACAACGGCCATCAATAGCAAAAGCTCTACTGTCCAACGAAGCCACTTATTTCTTATTGCCGGCAAACTATCACTCCTCAATGGTATAACGCAGTATCCGAATAACAAAAAACCCGGCGAGCCGGGTTTTTATTTCAAAAACTTTTTAAAACAGTTTTACCATTTTGGCACATGCTGAAATGCCAGACCCGCCATTTTCTGAGCAACTCTGACTACCTGGCAAGTATAACCAAACTCATTGTCATACCACACGTACAGGGTAACGCGGTCATCAGAAGTGATTGTGGCCTGAGAATCCACTACTGAAGCAGCGCGAGAGCCAACCAGGTCAGTAGAAACGATTTCAGTAGACGCAGTGTAATCGATCTGGTCCTGTAATTCTGAATTCAGAGAAACTTCTTTCAGGTACTCATTGATCTCTTCTCTGGAAGTGGACTTGTCCAGATTCAGGTTAAGGATGGCCAGAGAAACATTTGGTGTAGGAACCCGAATGGCATTACCGGTCAGTTTCCCGGCAAGCTTTGGATAGGCTTTGGCAACCGCTTTCGCTGCGCCTGTTTCAGTAATAACCATGTTTAACGAAGCACTGCGACCACGACGTTCTGCTTTGTGGAAGTTATCAATCAGGTTCTGATCGTTAGTGTAAGAGTGCACGGTTTCAACATGACCGTTGCGGATACCGTACTTTTCATCCAACGCTTTTAACACCGGAGTGATAGCATTGGTTGTACAGGACGCTGCAGACATGATTTGATCAGTTGCTTCGATATCATCCTGGTTTACACCATAAACGATATTCTTAATGTCACCTTTACCCGGTGCAGTCAGTAATACTTTAGCAACGCCTTTAGAGGCTAAATGCTTGGACAAGCCATCGCGATCTCGCCAGACACCGGTATTATCAACAACCAACGCATTCTTGATACCGTATTGTTCGTAATCCACTTCTTCCGGGCTGTTGGCATAAATCACCTGGATATAAGAGCCATTGGCTTTCAGTGCATTTCTTTCGTGATCAACGGTAATGCTGCCATTGAATGGACCGTGTACAGAATCCCGGCGTAACAAACTGGCACGCTTTTCCAGGTCACCATCTTTGCCGCCTCTGACAACGATAGCGCGTAATCTTAATTTGTTATTTTCGCCCTGTCTTTCAATCAGCAAGCGCGCCATGATACGACCGATACGACCAAAACCGTATAACACAACATCTTGCGGCGCATGATTATCAACACAACCGGCGACACCTTCCAATTCGCGCTCAAGGTAGGCTTCCATATCCAGGCCTTCGGCGCGATCTTCGTGATAAAAACCATAGGCCAACTTACCAATATCCACTTTTGCCGGAGACAAGGTCATTTTTGAAAGCGCTTCTAACACAGCAAAGCTGTATCTGACCTTCAGCTTTTCTTCTTTGTGTAGTCTGACGCTACGGTGTGCCTTAATAATGTCAATGACACTGGCCCCCATTAGCGGCTTTCCAAAAACCGTCACTTCAACAGCGAAATTACGGTACAGCTTGCCCAGTAAGGGAAGCATTTGCTCCGCATATTCCTGACGTTCCTGCCAACTATTTAATAACGCCTGTTCTAACTGCTGATTCATGTTTGTTGTTTACCTCATGGTCATGAAAGAATCACAAATGTTGATTTCTTCCGGTTTAACATTGCTAATCAATTGAAGGGCGGCTATTTTATGGGAAGCTATGCATTGCACAAAATTGTGTTAAATTTTCATGTTTAGGCTATAAATGTAGTTTAACCAGCATTATGTTTGTAAGTTTCCACCAAAGGGTACCGCCTCACATGCGTTTACTGTGTCTTCTGCTTATTTCTTTGTTTCTGTTCGGTTGTGAAAACGCATTCTTTGGCGAAAAAACCATTTCTCAAATCTGTCGCGACTATCCACAAATGTGTCAGGACCTGAATTCCGATGCCCATTGCCGAAAAGAAAAAGCTGAAATCATTCGTTCCAGATACGCAAATCTTCAGGCCCCCTCAGATCAACTGAAATACCAATTACTGCTGCAGTTTGAAGACTACAAAGTGTGTATTGGAAAGGCCGCGCAAATTGAACACATAAAGCGCAAAGAAAAGAAAACCGACCGGGTGAAAGGTGTCATTACGGCAAGACGTCAACTGGCACAGTTGGCCAGAGACACCAAAGATTCAAAGGATCCTTACCTGTTGCACTACCACTGGTCGCGGTTTGGCAAAGAAGAATCGATGAATAATTTCCTTGCGCTTGAAACAACCGGAGAACTGGAAAAGCCTGATTTACAAGTGAAGCTTGCTGAGTATTACGTCAAAAAAGATTTGGATAAAACCGTAAACATCCTTTATCACGCCCTGGAGCTATACGAATCAGGCGATACCGTAGATCCCGAAATTTTTTACAGTTTGTCCACCATATTTCTGAAGCAAGAGCGATTCCCCAGAGCCTACGTGTGGGCATATATCGCAAAGGAATACGGAGTAAGAGACCTGGATTTGGCCCAGATTGAAGCGCTGGTAAGACAGGTTGGCAAACGCCCTAATCGCCTGGAAGATATTGCCGACGATTATATCAGTGACATTCGTTCTGGGAAATTTGTTGCACCTGAACACAAACCTTTTGTCTATTAAACAGGGTTGGAACAGGAAGTTTTGTGGCAGATACGCCAGTTATTTTGAAAGAGAATTACAAAAATTAATTTTCTTCTAATTTATAACCGTATTGTATAAATATCTGTACAATCTGAGGACTTAGTCTTTTGCAGTGAATGCCATAGAAACTGAATTCACGCAATAACGCTTGCCGGTGGGCTCAGGACCATCAGGAAAGACATGCCCCAGATGCGCATCACAGTTTTTACACACGATCTCTACACGGTGCATACCATGGCTGTGATCTTCGTGATAGCCAACATTACCTTGTTCTGCTTCTTCAAAAAAGGATGGCCAGCCACAGCCGGCATCAAACTTGTGTTCTGAACGGAACAACACAGCGCCACAACATTTACAGCAATAATCGCCCTGCTCTGTCACATTTAACAGATCACCAGTAAAAGGCCTTTCAGTGCCTTTTTCACGGCACACGCGATATTCTTCAGCTGTGAGTTTGTCTCGCCATTGTTGCTCAGTTAGTTTCATAACACCTCAGTTTAACGTTTTATTTTAACTTGCGGTTGCCCCGGCATATTCCACTCTGTGTGATACTTTTTGCCCGGCGTACTGTCAACACGCTCATAAGTATGAGCGCCAAAATAATCCCTTTGCCCCTGCAATAAGTTAGCAGGTAAAGTTTCCCGGCGATAAGAATCAAAATAATTTAGTGCCGACGACATTGCCGCACAAGGTATGCCCATCAGTGTGGCATCGGCAATGGTCTTACGCCAGTTTTGCTGTAAGTTTATAAGCTGCTCAGCGAAAAAAGGATCTAAAAGTAAATTGGCTAGTTCTTCATCCCGCTCATAAGCATTGGTAATGGACTGTAAAAACACGGCGCGAATAATACAACCTGCCCGCCAGATTTTGGCTATTTCAGCAAACTCCAGTTTCCAACCGTGCTCTTTTGCTGCCATCGCCATTAACTGGAAGCCCTGCGCATAGGAACATATTTTTGAGCAATATAAAGCATCTCTCAGCGCAGTAATGGCGGCCTGTTTGTCTTCAGCAGACAGCTGCGACTGTTGTGGACCAGACAATACTTTTGAGGCAGCAACTCTTTCTGCTTTGAGGCTGGACAAACTTCTGGCGAATACCGCTTGAGCAATAGTTTGAGTGGGTGCTCCCACCTGCAAGGCACTAACAGCTGTCCACAGTCCGGTGCCTTTTTGTCCGGCTTTATCCATAATCAATTCGACCAGAGGTTGCCCGGTTTCATCGTCAATTTTGGATAACACTTCTGCACTGATTTCCATCAGGTAACTGTTGAGAATGCCCTGATTCCATTCAGTGAAAATCTCTGCGATTTCCTGACTGCTCATGCCCAGTCCTGTTTTCATCAGGTCATAGGCTTCGCAGATCAATTGCATATCCGCATATTCAATGCCGTTATGCACCATTTTTACGTAGTGGCCTGCGCCAATTGGTCCAATATAAGTGGCACAGGGCTCCCCGCCTTTTACAGGTTTACCCGGAACGTTGGATTCAATGGGCTTTCCGGTTTCAGGGTCCACTTTTGCGGCAATCGCGGTAAATACCGGTTCAATGCGAGTCCAGGCATAGGGATCGCCGGAAGGCATTAATGAAGGCCCGAATCTGGCCCCTACTTCACCACCGGAAACGGCAGTAGAGAAAAAGATAAACTTACCTTTATATTTCTTCTCTCGGGCCACCGAGTCGGTCCATAGACTATTGCCCGTATCAATAACGATATCATCCGCTTCGATACCAGCATCAATCAAATGATGACATACGTGATCAACAGGCTCTCCAGCTGGTACTGAAAGAATAATTAAATGAGGTGCGGTGAGCTTTTGTAACAATTCGGTGTAGGAATAGCAGCCTACAATGCGCGATTCACCCTGGGGATTTTCCTGTTTGTCGGTGACGATTAAATCATCAATCTTACTACTATCAAGATCAAAACAGGCGATCTTAAAACCATGGTCGGCAAGATTTAGTGTGAGATTTTTTCCCATGACACCCAAACCAATAAAACCGATATTGCAAAGTGAATCAGACATATTCTGAGAAATCCTTAATAAGGCGTACCTGTTACCTGAAGATGAGTAAGGTACCAATAGTGTGCAGTGTTATGGCATTGCATTATAACCATTACTGATGTCTTTTGCAGCCCAGAGATGGCTATTCAGGCTGTAAACAATCCTTTATACCCAAATCACCTCAAGATACTGTTTCAGAGCTAGCATCTTGAGGTGATTTGGGTATATAGGAGAAGTGACTTATTTTTTACGTTTTCTAAATATGCTGATGCTTTTTTCAGATTGTAAAAAGTGACCTGTTACCGATATCTCCGGTAAATCACGCAACTTACTGTAGCGGGTGTCCAGTTTAAGTCGCCAGGCAATATCATTTGTTAATTCGGGTAAACTAAATCTGACGTCGTGATCGCTGGCATTGAACAACAGTAGCCAGTGTTCATTTGACTGGTCGTCACCCTGCAACTCCACAGCAAAAGCCTGGTTGTCAGCATCGTGCCAATCGTCTTCTACTTTGCGACGACCATCAGGTCGATACCAGCCAACACTGACTACATTGTGACGATTACAAAAACTGTCATCTTCTAAGTTAAGGTTTCGCAGCAAAACACTGTTTTTACGCAATGCAACGACGGCCTGGCAAAACTTTAAAAAGTCTTGTTTGCGTTCGTTTAGTTTCCAGTTGTACCAGCTAATCTCATTGTCCTGACAATAGGCATTGTTGTTACCTTGTTGCGTGCGACTTAACTCATCGCCACCCAGCAAATGGGGTATCCCCTGGGATAACAATAAGGTGGCGAACAAGTTGCGCTTTTGTCTCTCTCGAATAGCGATAACCGCGGGTTTGCGGGTTTCCCCTTCCACGCCATAATTTTCAGATACGTTGTGCCCGTGACCATCCCGGTTTTGCTCCAGGTTGGCCTCATTGTGTTTTTCCCGATAGGTCACCAAATCGTGTAAGGTAAAACCATCGTGATAACTGATAAAGTTCACCGAAGAATGAATAGAACGGTGCCCTTTCTTGAATACATCTCTGGAACCCAATAAGCGTGTCGCAAACTCGCTGGTAAGGCCTTTGTCACCGCGCCAGAAGGCCCGTACATTGTCCCGGTATTTATCGTTACATTCCTGCCAGTTACTGGGAAAATGCCCCAGTCGATAACCACCATGTCCAATATCCCAGGGTTCGGCAATTAACTTGGCTTGCTGTAAAACCGGGTCTTGTCTCAATGCTTTGAAAAAACCCGATGAGGCAGAGAATTCGTGTGGATCTCGTCCGAGGCTTGCCGCTAAATCAAAGCGAAAGCCATCAACGCCCATTTCTTCAACCCAATAGCGCAGGGAATCCAACACCAATCGCATAGTATAAGGATGAGAAATATCGACACTGTTTCCGCACCCAGAATTATTACTGTACTGCAGAAAATCAACGGCACCCTGTTCGTTCATCTCAAAAAGATAAAAAGCGGAATTATCGATGCCTTTAAAAGACAAAGTTGGTCCTTGCTCCCCACTTTCCGCGGTGTGGTTGTATACCACATCGAGAATAACTTCTATTCCTGCCTGATGCAGGGTTTTGACCATGGTTTTAAATTCACTAACCGGATCTTCGATAGCAAATCTGGCATCCGGTGAAAAATAATTGATGGTGTTATAACCCCAATAATTAGTCAGTCCTTTATCGGTAATAAATGGCTCTGGCATTGAGGTCATCACTGGCAGCAGTTGTACAGCTGTGACGCCTAAATCTTTTAAGTGCTTAATAACTGGCCGACTGGCAACCCCTAAATAAGTGCCTCTGAGGTGTTTAGGGACTTCCGGGTTAAGCTTTGTTAGCCCTTTGACATGAGTTTCATACAGGATAGTTTCTTCAAGACCATAGCCTGGTTTTGCTACACCTTCCCAATCGAAGTCAGATACACAAACCACGGCTTTAGGGATCATGGCTGCACTATCACCATCATATTGAGCTTTGTTCCAGATAAGCTCGCGATTTAGCCTGACCGCGTAGGGGTCAATCAATAACTTTTGTGCATCAAAGCGCATCCCCAACTGCGGCATATTAGCACCGTGCACACGATAACCGTATAGCTGCCCAGGTTTAATGCCTCTTACAAAGCCATGCCAAACCTTGCCGGTTTTCTTGGGCAGCGGTAATTCTGCAATGGGTTCTTCCTTCCCATTAAACAGACACAGATGAACAGCCTCAGCATCAGGAGCATGGAGTGAGAAATTACATCCTTCGCTATCCGGCGTAGCGCCCATGGGAAAAGGCGCCCCGGTATCAAGTGTCCATTGCTGTGCCATTGTTACTGTTCTTTGTATAAAATGTATAGAGTCGCCAAGGGTGGTATACTAATGTTTATTGAATGCTCACGGTCGTTCCAGGCGACAGCTTCAGAGCTAACCGCAACCTTACAATCGAAGCCACTGCCCCAATAATCTTTGTCGTCGGAGCACAACAACAATTCATAACTTCCTTCGTCTAAAACCCCCAGCCTGAATTTTTCACGAGGAATAGGCGTAAAGTTACTCACCACATACACCTTTTCTCGTCCTTCTTTGGCTTTTCTGACAAAAGAAAGAATACTTTGCTCGGAGTTGTGATGGTCTATCCATTCAAACCCTTCATGGTGACAGTCTTGTTCGTGCAACGCTGGCTGTTGCTGATAAAGATGATTCAGATCCCGATACAAGCTCTGGATACCTTTGTGTTTATCGAACTCCAGCAAGTGCCAGTTGATGGAACTGTCGTGATTCCACTCGGCAGATTGGGCAATTTCGTTGCCCATAAAGTTTAACTTTTTACCTGGGTGAGCATACATAAAAGCGGCATATAAGCGCATGTTTGCCGCCTGTTGCCATTCGTCACCGGGCATTTTCCGTAACAAAGAGCCTTTGCCATGCACAACTTCGTCGTGAGAAATAGGTAAGACAAAATTTTCGTCAAAGGCATACACCATGGAAAAAGTAATTTCATTGTGGTGATAGCGTCGATAGGCCGGATCTTTGGCAATGTAATGTAAGGTATCGTGCATCCAGCCCATGTTCCACTTAAAGCCAAAGCCCAGGCCGCCGTCATAAATGGGACGCGAAACCTTAGGAAAGGATGTGGACTCCTCAGCAATAGTAATAGCATGGGGATGCTTTTGATAAACTTCTCGATTCATCCACTGCAATAAGCTGATAGCTTCGTAATTTTTGTTACCACCATCCACATTGGGTATCCACTCGCCATCATTACGGGAGTAATCCAGGTACAACATAGACGCAACCGCATCGACCCTTAAGCCGTCAATGTGGAACTTATCCACCCAATACAGGGCGTTAGCCACCAGAAACTGGCGAACTGTGTCTTTGCCAAAATCGTAAATGCAAGAGTTCCAGTCGGGATGCCAGCCTTTGCGCGGATCCTCATATTCGTAAACATGAGTGCCATCAAAACGCGCCAGCCCATGACCATCCTCAGGAAAGTGCGCTGGCACCCAGTCGATGATAACGGCAATTCCATTCTGGTGACATTGATCGACAAAATATTTGAATTCATCTGGATCACCAAAGCGACTGGTGGGCGCAAAGAGCCCTACCGGCTGATAGCCCCAGGAGCCATCAAAGGGATGCTCGTGTACTGGCAACACTTCCAGATGGGTATAGCCCATATCTTTGACATAAGGAATCAACTGTTCTGCCAGCTCTTTATAGGACAAATAAGTCAGCTGACCATTCTCGTCAGTTTTCTTGCGCCAGGATCCCAAGTGCACCTCATAAACACTCATCGGCTTTTCGTAAACACTGCCCTGCCCTCGCTGCATCCAGTCAGTGTCTTGCCATTGATAGCTTTCGTGGTCGTAAACCACCGAAGCGTGAGACGGGTATTGTTCTGCCTGAAAGCCTACCGGATCAGCCTTATGAGGCAACCCGTTTCCGTGGCTGTCTTTGACGTGATATTTGTATTTAACGCCGGCAGTTACGCCAGGAACAAACAAAACCCAATATCCCATGCTGGTTTTCTGCATAGGATGCGTTGAGCCATTCCACCAGTTGAAGTCACCCACCAACGCAACCGAAGAAGCATTGGGCGCATATACCGCAAACCTGGTACCGGTTATCGGCTTATCCAGCCCAACATCAACCGATAGCACCTGAGCGCCCAGTTGGTTGTATACATTCTCAGGCTGATGATCCACAAAATGGACTGCGTGGTACGCCTGCTCCTGAAACTGATAAGGGTCGATTTGATTAAATCCACCTTCATCGTTTTCAATATCTAATGAGTAGAAGAATTCATCTGCAATTTCGAATTCAACCACAAATAGTCCGGTTTCATTTTCTGCGGTCATTTCGCCCAGCAGTTTACCCGTGCTTAAATCTTTGACTTTTACCGATTTAGCACCGGGTTTCCAAACCGTAAGTGTGCGCCCATTTGCAGATTCTTTCAGGCCCAATATTTCAAAAGGCGAACCACAATTGGCTACTTCTAACTTTTCAACTATTTGCATTTATCTACCCATTTTTGCTCATTGTGGATGATGTTCAGGGCGCTCAGCAGGACATTAACTGTTCTCTGACGCTTTATTTCTGGATTCAGTTAACCCTAAGGCTAGACTATTTAAAACCGGATCTGTAAAAACTTGCTCCAGATTTCGGGTTAACTTGCGCTTCCAGTTTGGATACTCTTTAAAGGTGCCCGGAATATTCACTGGCTTGTCCATTTCCAACCAGTCTTCCAACTGCAAACTCAATAAGGCACTACTGCCTTTAGCCATGTGATACTGCATACCATGATTCAATTCTTTAACCATACCCACATGTTCAACCTCTCGTCCCATCCAATCGGGAATAGAGAAGTGTCCGTGCAGAGTATCCAGAATTTGCTGTTTATTGTCGTGGCGACTGGTGTAGAGTTCCTGCAGGATCTCATCGCTGGGATACAGTCCCAGCTCCTTGCCTTTTTCCAGATCCAGGCAGTGCCAAAACCCCGTCAAGGTAGGCATATCATGGGTGGTCAAGGTTGACATTGACTGCACCGGATAGTGATGAGGTGAGTAAAAACCGCCATCTTTAGCCTGTTCAAAGAAAAACACCCGATAAGAGTGTACACCGTTTTCAGCCAGTTTAATTCGAATTTCGTCCGGCACAGTCCCCAGATCTTCACCGATAACCAGGTTTTCATTGCGATGACTTTCCAGAGCCAGAATTCCCAGCAAATCATCAACTGGATAATAAACATAACCGCCGGCTTTGGCATTCTCGCCTTTAGGCACCCACCACAGACGCAATAACGCCATTACGTGATCGATTCTAAGCGCACCCGCGGATTTCATATTGGAACTAAACAGATCAATAATCGGCTGATACTGTTGCTGATATAATGTTTCTGGATCCATAGGTGGCAAGCCCCAGTTTTGTCCCAATGGACCTAACACATCAGGCGGCGCACCAACACTGGCTTCTGTAATGTAGAGATCGCGATTACCCCAAATCTCGGCACTACCTTCACTCACACCAACAGCCAAGTCGCGATAAATTCCAATGCTCATGCCTGACTGGTATGCCGTATTCTGAGCGGCTTCAAGTTGTAACGCAGCCTGCCACTGCAAAAACATATAAAACTTAACCGTTTTACTATTAGCTTTAAAAAACTTTTCTACACCTGGCTTATGAAATTCATTTAATTCATTAGGGAATACCGGCCAACCCCATGAGGCTTTGCCTTCGCTGGCCAGCTTTTCCTGGATAGCATCATACGTTGCCAACATTTCCAGGCTCTCTCCGCCCTCAGCAATAAATGCCTTAAAGGCTCTATTGAGTTTGGTATTTTTGCTCAATGACTTTTTCCACTGAACTTCAAACACCGCGTTGAGTACCTGGAGTTTTAATTTAACCACCGCATCGTAATCAACGTAGTCTACATTTCTGACGTGGGTTAACGCAGCCTGAAATTCAGGGGCATTCACGATCGCTTGTACACTTTCGTCTTCATAACCATCCAGTTTAGTGACATCGATGTAGATAAAGTTGAGCCAACGGCGAGAAGATGGACCATAAGGGCTGCAAGCGTCGGGGTTGGCGGGATATAAAGCATGAATCGGATTAAGTCCGACAAACTGCGCTCCCTGACGGCCACTTTCCTTGATGAGATACGTCAGGTCGGAAAAATCACCGACTCCCCAGTTTTTCTCGCTGCGCAAACAATATAACTGAACGCTTAAACCCCAAACCTTGTTACCTTCCGCAATGTTATCAGGCTTATAGCATGATTTAGGGGCAATAATCTGGCGCATTTCGGCTATTTTGTCGCCGTCATCTCCCAGCAACTGTAGATCGTGATATCCCAGAGGTAAGGTATGCTGGATATCGACGATATATTCCTGGAACTCGATATCATCTATGTGCGCAACATTAATTAACTCACCGTCTGAGGGCACAATTTTTTGATGCAGTTCGGTACCATCTTCCAGTACAAAATGCAGATCATAACTGTCATTGACCAATTCAATTGGCAAGCGCACGGCACAGACCACCTGCTCACCTTCGCGATTCACCTGTACAGGATTTAACGGCTGCATCCAATTATTAGCAACAAACTGATTTAATTCTGTTTGTAAAACGCTTTCATCAGAAACCGTATAACCCATAGTTTCCAATAATCTGGCTTTACTCTCTTCACTCACCGTAGCGGGTTTCCCCCAAGCGTCGACATAGTTCGACTCAATGCCACGAATTTCTACTAATTTTTCAATCACAGATGGGGTCATGCTGGCTTAGCTTCCTATTCATTGCTAACACTGGACGGTGTGGTCTTCACAAAGCCTGTGACATTAATTCTATCTATGCCCATGACTATGCTCCAAACGCTTACAAGTTAGCTTGTCTCAAAATCGTTTAAGTGAACTATTCTATCAACACCCGTTAGCGATCCGAAACAGCTTAGAGTGTGACTGCAAACGTATTCAGACAACAAATTTTTAATAATAGACCAATTTACAAGGTCTAAAATAAAACAGATAAAAGAAATTTTCACTACGAATAATGTAATTTAACAACATTTATTGAAATAATTTTGCTATTTTGTCGGTATTAAGACATAATTTTTGTAATTTATTTTCATTCTATACCGAGATCGCGAGGAATACTCATGGCAATTAATGTAGGTATCAATGGCTTTGGCCGTATCGGTCGATTTGTTTTCAGAGCTGCATGTGAAAGAGATGATATTGAGATCGTTGGGATCAACGATCTTTTAGACGCAGAATATATGGCGTACATGCTTAAGTACGATT
Organism: Planctobacterium sp. AWH2_060; assembly: GCF_056158425.1. NCBI lineage: Bacteria > Pseudomonadati > Pseudomonadota > Gammaproteobacteria > Alteromonadales > Alteromonadaceae > Planctobacterium > Planctobacterium sp. AWH2_060. The sequence goes on from NZ_JBSWTG010000001.1 coordinate 1,583,210, forward strand.
CCACCCATGGCCGATTCAAAGGAACTGTAGAGGTAGAAGGTGGGCAACTCATCGTCAACGGTAAAGCGATTCGAGTTACTGCTGAGCGTGATCCTGCCAACCTGGCGTGGGATGAATTAAACACTGACGTGGTTGTAGAATCCACTGGTCTGTTTCTGACTGACGAGACAGCGCGCGCCCACATTAAAGCTGGGGCCAAAAAAGTCGTATTATCAGCGCCATCAAAAGACGCTACGCCAATGTTCGTAATGGGTGTGAACCACAACGAGTATGAAGGTCAGGACATTGTTTCTAACGCTTCTTGCACAACAAACTGTCTTGCGCCATTGGCGAAAGTTATCAATGACAAATTTGGTATTGTTGATGGCCTGATGACGACTGTTCATGCCGCTACTGCAACACAAAAAACCGTTGATGGTCCGTCTATGAAAGATTGGCGCGGCGGCCGTGGTGCATACCAGAACATCATTCCTTCTTCTACCGGTGCGGCAAAAGCAGTAGGTAAAGTCATCCCTGCGCTTAACGGTAAATTAACGGGTATGGCTTTCAGAGTCCCTACTCCAGATGTATCAGTCGTTGATCTGACTGTAAATCTGGCAAAACCTGCCAGCTACGAAGAAATTTGTGCTGCCATTAAAGATGCTTCTGAAGGTGAACTGGCCGGTATTTTAGGTTACACCGAAGACGAAGTAGTATCACAAGATTTTATAGGTGATACTCGTACCTCAATTTTTGATGCCAAAGCGGGTATTGCCCTGACTGACACTTTTGTTAAGTTAGTTTCCTGGTACGACAATGAAATTGGTTACTCTAACAAGGTGTTAGACCTGGCCGTGCACATTGCCAGGTAATTCACAGCACACTGTAGTAATCTAAGGCGACATTGGTCGCCTTTTTTATTGTCACCACAAAGTCCCCTTTAGCAAAAAAAGTAAATAAGCTTAAGATTATGCAATCAGTTTCTATAGATTCACTGTCGAATAACCAAATTATCAATATTGAAAACCAGTTCGCCACAGCCCGCATTTCTCTGTTCGGTGCGCATGTTATGTCTTTTGTGCCCAAAAAGGATAAGCGCGAACGTTTATGGTTAAGTCCTCAGGCCAGCCTTGAAGGTAATGAGGCCATACGCGGCGGCACCCCGATTTGCTGGCCCTGGTTCTCCAATCAGTTCCCAGATAAAACCGCCAACCTGCCCTCTCATGGCTTCGTCCGTAATAATTTGTGGAAGCTGTCAGAGCTCAATACTCTTGCCTCTGGAGAAACTGAGATAAAGCTGACCTTTCAGTGCGATGGTGAGCCGGGATTTCCCTTCTCGGCAACATTACTGTTTACCGTAGTTGTGGGCGAAAACCTTTCCATGTCGTTAACCACTCACAATACAGATTCACGCCCCTTCTCTATTACGGCAGCGCTGCATAGTTACTTTAAAGTAGGCAATTTGGAGAACGTCAGATTAACCGGATTGACTGGTCGTTATCGTGACAAAACCAAAAACTTCGCCTATCAGGATAGCCCGGAAAGCTATGTTTTTGACGGTGAAGTAGACCGTATCCATGAAACGTTGAACGAGAATGTCACTATTCATGACAATGAGTGTCAAACCAGGATAGCGAACAAGGGGCATGACAGCCTGGTGATTTGGAACCCTGGTCAGGAACTGGTTCGCACAATCATTAATATTCCCAATGATGGTTTTACACAGTTTGTTTGTGTTGAGGCCGCCATTACCACGGCAATAGAGATCCTGCCCGGCAAGGCTCATATTCTGAGCCAATCTGTACTTTAGCCCACCGTACAAATATTTAATCCTCGTGCTATTCAGGCAGATAATGCTTCTGGCTGAATAGCGGCCATTGAGACATTTCCCCATCTCCAAAAGCGGCAAATACTGGCCGTCAAAAATTTGAAAAAGCCACTCCATAATCTTCCTGTTGCCTCTTTTTTGATTTCCACCCACCTATTAGACAAAAGTATAACAAGGCATTTAAAACCATATATTTCAATGACTTGAAAATTAAAAAGCAATTAAAAACAAATAAAAAAAACAGTTTCTGAAAAGTTGGCACAAGCCATGCTAAGAAATTCCCGAACGCTTTAAACCTGCCAAACTTATCGCGAGGTAAGGACGGAAATCCACGGGTCTCTCAGTTTTTAGGAGAACGAGCAAGAGACAGCCGGGCTGCACAATCAACCTTTGGGAATAAAACAATGAAAACATTTACAAAAACCGTTGCTTTAGTTTCAGTGACTGCAGCTTTAAACGTCAACGCAGCAATGGATTTAGAAGCAACTAATGAAACCGCTTTCCAAATCGGTGGGCAGATTGAAGAAGTCTGTAAAGTTACTCACAGTACTAACACACTGACCTCGTCGATTGATCTTTCTTCTTCTCAGGCACAAAACATTGCCAGTGTTGAAATTTGGTGTAACAACGGTCAAAGCAGTACCAGCACCACCTACACCTCGTCCAACGCCGGTAAGCTAATCAATGCTGACCACACAGGTCAGGACATCGCCTATTTACTTGATATTTCTAATGCATCCAATGGCACAGGGCTTGACCTGAGCAGCCCTCAGACAATCGCGCAAACCTCAGGTTTTGGCACCAGCGGCAGCACCGAAGTCAGCACGGTTTCTATCAGACCAACTGTTGATGGTTATGAATATGCCGGTACTTACTCAGATACTATTACCGTAACTGTTGCAGTTAACTAATCAAAACCAGGCTCCTTCGGGAGCCTTGTTATTTCAATGTTCGTTTTGGCAAATAGTCAGCGCCAACATTGAAATAACCAAACAATATGAGGAATGGGATAAATCAGAAAAATTCAGAATAAATGTAAGATTGTGGCTTGAGAACCAGAATTTTTGCCGATATAGTCTTTAAGGTGTGAAGGTATCAAACAACTCTGACGCAATTGAGCATGGAGTTATCACAGAGCTTATGGTTTGTATGTTATTACTGCAATCCGCAAGTTCGACTTTAGAGATGATGTGATGATAAATAAACGAGTACTGATTTCGCTGTGTGGCTTATTGTATCCAGCAATATATGCCTCCGCTCAGATAGCTCTCGACGCAACAGAACAGACGTCGTTTGATATTGGTGGCTCTATTGCAGCGGAATGTAAAGTTGCCAATCAATCTTCAGATATTGCAACCACCCTCGATTTAAGCAGTTCATCAGCTCAAAATGCGGCCACTATTTCTGTTTGGTGTAATACCGGACAAAATACCGCAGATACCATTTACTCCTCGGCAAATAACGGGTTTCTGGTGGACGATGCTGGTAACCAGATCGCTTACAACGTTAATGTTGGCGACAATGCCAATGCTTTGTCACTTGCCACCCCTCAAACGGTTCAGCAAAACAGCGGTACCGGTACAGAGGGTGATAGTCAACGCAGTAATCTTGCCATTATTCCTCAGGTGAACGGTTTTGAAACCAGTGGTTCCTATAGTGATACCATTGCGGTTACCGTTTCTTATAAGTAGTTATAAGTACCTGCCACTGATTTAATTCCCCTCATCTTGTTTGGAAAGCGAATTCGTAACCAAACAGGAGAAGTACCCCTACACTCGAAAAACAAGCATAGAAAAACCGATTTTTAAACATTTTTGACTTAAATCACCGTAGTTATTTTTTAATGCGTCAGGTTTTTGACTGCCAAAAATATGACATCTGTAATTTCCAGAGTTTCACCGTCAAATGCGTGTCAATTTTTTGAATAGGCTAAGTGTGATTTGAAACCGAATATCTGGATAATTCATCGGTTTTTCATAAAAATTAATTTTATTTTAGTTATTTAAAAACAGTTTAACTTATTGTTTTTAATACCTTTTCCATTTCAGCGAATTTGATTTCGAGAAAAAGTTAGCGCCTTTTAAAAAAGTTGGCACCACATCTGCATTAGTTAATTCGAACGGGGATAACCCCAAAACTTAAATTAAAACGAATGCTTGAGAGGCCAGAAAAATGAAAACTATCAACAAAACACTTATCGCTATCGCTGCTTTTACTGCTTTAAACGCAAACGCTAAAATTGCTCTTGACGCTGATGACAATACGTCATTCGATATCGGCGGTGAAATCAAATCAGAATGTAAAGTAACTAATCATTCGCCAGAAAGATCCACAACGTTAGATCTTTCTTCAAGCGAAGCTCAAACCACCGCTTCTGTTTCTTTGTGGTGTAACACCGGACAAGGCACAGCTAAAACCACTTACTCTTCTCAAAACGGTGGTTTCATGGTGAGCAAGGAAGGCAAAAAAATCGCCTACTCCATCGATATTTCCGGCACCGCCAATGACCTGTCATTAACTTCTGCTCAAACGGTAAACCAGGTAGTAGGTAAAGGTACAGAAGGTCAAGAGTCTACGCGCTCAATTGCGGTAAAGCCTTTAGTTAACGGTTACGAGTATGCAGGTATTTACTCTGACACCATCGAAGTCACCGTGGCTTACAACTAAGAAACAAATTAAACGAATAACAACAAACGACTCAGTTAAAATTTTAGGGGATTATCATGAAAACTATTAACAAAACACTTATCGCTATCGCTGCTTTCACCGCTTTAAACGCTAATGCTAAAATTGCGCTTGATGCCGATGACAATACTTCTTTTGATATCGGTGGCGAAATTGCGTCTGAATGTAAAATTGACAACACATTGAGCAATGACGCATTGGATTTAAACCTGGCCTCTTCCGAAGCGCAAAGTGTGGCTTCTGTAGAAATCTGGTGTAATACCGGACAAAGCACAGCCAGCACGACATATTCGTCATTAAACAATGGTAAACTGAAAAACGGTACCAACAGTGGTCAGGATATTAGTTATTTACTAGACATTGCTGATACCGCAAACGGTACAGGATTAGATTTATCAACAGCCAGAACGGTAAGCCAGGCATCGGGTATTGGCACCTCAGGTGAATCAGAATCGAAATCTATCTCTATCAGACCTCAGGTTTCAGGTTATGAATATGCCGGAACTTACTCTGATACCATCTCAGTAACGGTATCTTACAACTAAGGTATCAGATGACTCAAAACCCAATTTGAGTTATAAATGGGCACATAAAAAATAACGAAAGTCGGCGCTATGCCGACTTTTGCTTACCAGTATAAAAATAATCGGTCGGAGTGCGCTCATGCTTCAGTTACGCCATGTCAAATGGTTACTCGCTTTAACTCTTTCAATTGTTTCCGTCAGCACTTTTGCTTACCAGGTTCAACCCATGGTAGCTGAATTGCACACCAGCGGAAATCGCTCTGCAATAACCTATCGAGTCATCAACCCCAGTGATACCTCGGTGCCTATTGAAGTAGTGGTCTACAAACGCAGTTTCGATGAAAATCAGCAAGAGATACTGACAGAAGCAGAAGATGACTTTATCGTATTGCCACCGCAAATGGACGTACCTGCCAATGGATATCAGGTTTTTCGCGCTCAGTATTTAGGCGATGTCGATTTTGAAAAAACTCAATCCTATCGCATTGTGTTTAAACAACTGCCCATTGAACAGCAAGGCCAGGAATCCCAGGTCAACATGATTTTCAATTTTGCCACCCTGGTATTTGTCTCTCAACCAGAGAGCACGGGAGCCTTAGCCCAGACCTTAAATTGCCAGGCACAAGATAACTGTAAACTAGAGATTATCAACAACGGTGATGCAGTGGTAAACCTGGTTCAAAGCACCATCCAGGTGAATGGCGAGACGCAAGGCGAATGGACATGGTTGCAACAAAAAATGCCTGTCACCTATTTAATGCCAGAGCATAAGTTATCTATAGATCTTAGCGAACTGGTTACAGAGGACGCACTGCCAACACAGGTAAAACTGGTGACGGCCAATAATGCGAAATAGCGCATTACTGCTATTTTTCTTTTTAAGCTTTACCACTCATGCTGCTATGTACAGCATGAGTCTGCCTGTGCAGTGGCAAGAAAAAAAAGTAGGTGAAGTCACCTTTGTACTGGAGAACTTTAGCCTGCACAGTGTTGAAGGTGACGCATTGGCTTTGCCCCTTTCTGAATTACTCAGCGAAGAAACCAAACGTTTCCTGAACAATAGTCAGGGTGAATTGTCCATGGCGCGACTTGAAGAGCGCGGCATTTCCCTGACACTCAACACCAAGGATCTTGTCGTTGTATTAGAATTATCCCCGGATGCCATGGCAGTGGATAGACTCACTTACGGCAATCGTAACTATCTGGCCACTCCCAGTCCTGCTGCGAACTGGTCTATCCTGAATGACTTCAATTTACGTGTCGACAAATCAAATGTTCAGGAAGACAGCCTCGCCATTGACTGGATTGCACAAAGTAATTTTGGTGGCCATGACGGTTATAATCTTAATTGGTCGGTGTTTTATGAAAATGAAGATGACGATAGCGAGCTTTATCGCGGTGAGGTGACCTTATTCAAGGATGATTTCAGTAAACCCCGACGCATTGAAGTTGGCGATATATCCAGTTTTAACAAAGGTCACCTGCCCGCTCTCAATGCCGGTGGCTTAAGTATTTCAACACCCTACCAGCAATTGCAACCATTAAAACGCATCAGTCCTTCGAACTCGCAGGAGTTTTATATGAAGCAAGCGGGCGAAGTACAGGTACTGGTTAACAACAATATTGTGGCAAAAGTGCGATTAAATCCTGGTCGTTATGACCTCAACGACCTGCCATTAAGCACCGGCCAAAACGATGTTGAGGTGGTGGCCACTTACGCCAATGGAGAGCGTGAATCCTTCACTTTTAACACCTTTTTTAATTCCCAATTACTAGAAAAAGGACTGACCGTATGGGCTTTTAAAGTGGGTTACCCCAGCCAGTTCCGAGACTTCCGGTATGATTATCTCGACCCATTGGTTATGGCGGGCTTCTATGAGGCAGGTCTGACAGATACCATCACCGCAGGCGTTAATGCCCTATACGCTGACGGCGACTTCTTGGTGGGTACCACGGTAACCACAGGTACATCCTTTGGTAATTTCACCTTCAGAATGACCACCAGCGAATATCAGGATACTCCCGGCTCTGCCATCTCGCTGGATACTGAACATACAGTTTTAGGCAGTTCCAATTTTGGCGTGCCCAATCTGCGTCTTAGCTATCAAAAACGGAAAAACTTTGTACAATCTCCCTGGTTGGACTCGCCGGCTTCTAACTCTGATGAAACTTATTCGGTAAACTACAGTTGGTTCATCAATGACCGTTTTGATTTTAGCGTTAACGCCAGACGCACGATAAACGACGTGAACAGCACCTCAGACAGTATCAATGCCCAGCTTAGCTGGCGATATCAGAGCATGAGAGTAAGTCTGCAATATCAGCGTCAAAACAACGACAGAGTCATCACTGATGACGAAAACAGTCTGTTTTTAAACTTTAACTGGTCGGGATTTAATAGCAAAAACCTGACCCGGAAACGAGTAGATTATCGCAGTCAAAATGACAACTTGCGCGCCAGTTACTCCAAAATTAATCGCAACTACCAAAATGATTATGGTTACAGTATCGAGGCGAATAAGTCCAAAGGCCTTGAGTCTTACAATTTAAGCGGCAGTTACACTCATAACCGATTCAGGCTTGATGTCAGCGCCCGGACACAGGAACGCAGTTCCTTGTCTCGCTCCAATGATTACCGGGTAAACCTGTCAACGTCTGTTGGCATAGCTGATGGAAAGGTGGGCATTGGCAGCAATATCAGAACGCCATTTGCGGTGGTAGAAACTCACCCTACGCTGGAGAAAGCGGATGTGCAGATCAACCCTTCGCCTACGGGCACAAGCACCGGTTCAGCAGGCACAAGCATCGGAGGGTTAGTCAATATTGGCTCCAGTTATACCGAGGGCATTGTGAATATTAATGCTCTCAACGTGCCACTTGGCTATGATTGGGGACCCGGGACCTATAGTATAGTGGGTGGTACAAATACGGGTCATGTCATCACTATTGGCTCGGATCTTTCATATACCGCACTGGGTTATGTCAAAGATTCAGACAACAATCCGGTATCGTTACAGCGAGGCACAATCACAGGGGAAGGCTTTTCTGCGACCTTATTTACCAATCGCAAGGGGCGTTTCGTCATTGAAGGTATTGGTGTCGGTGACTATCAAATTAAATTCGGAGATAGCGTAGCCAATATCCAGATACCCGAGGGAGATATTAGTTTGATTCGATTAGGCATAGTAAAGCTACAAAAAATCAACAGTGAGACCAAGGCACAATGAGGTTGAATGTACTTATCAATGGCATGCAGCAAAGCTTCGCTTGTACAGTGATATTGCTTTTGCTTCCCAGCACCTTTTCCGGTCAGGTCTACGCTGATTCAGATTATTATGACTTTTGCCCAACGGACTTTACTGTTACCACAGACACACTCTCATGGCGTGCAAATCGACGCAATCAGCAAACGATCCCGATAAAAGTTCGCTTTTCGGAAAGGACCGATGATTGCGTCACCCATATTTTGTTTTATACCGATAACAACACTTCGCTAGTACTGAGTTCTGGCCAGGATTATATAGAAACAGATTTGGTAGACAAACATCGCAACCATTTTGCCCAATACTCCATTAACGGTCGCATCGCCTGGGCAGTGCCCGTTTACAGAGTTAAAAGCTTGCGGGTATGGGCGCAATTGCGCAGCACAGAAGCCCAAATAGCCGGGAATTACAACGGTATTACCAGTGTTGTAGCCACTTATTATGGTTACCATATATCTCCAGAAGTATGGACAACGGTATCTGCCGAGGTGCCTTCGGTTTTGGATGTCAGCGTGCCCACCAACTCAGTGGTATCGGGTTCGGGGAGTTTTTATTATGTCGAGCTAGGCAACCTGTATAACGGTAGCTCTGCCAGTTGGGATATTAATATTTATTCTAATATTCATTACAATGTGTCAGTGGCTTCTGAAAATGGTGGCTTAAAACATCAAAACAGCGCGGCATTAATCCCCTATCAGGTAACAATGGATGGCAGTACCTTCGATGCTGGGAGCAGCTTTTCTCGGGGTTACACTAATTATAATCCCCTCTCCACCAGTTCAATTCCGTTCAAAGTCAAAGTCACTGACGTCGACTTTAAACCAGCAGGGCGTTATATCGACAACCTGATAGTGACAGTGAGTGCCAGATAACTACACGCTCTAATAAAAAACCAGCAACGTTGCTGGTTTTTTATTAGAGCGTGTTGACGCTCTGGGGATAAAGAACTTGTTTAGCTTTTGCTAACCGTTTTAGCGCCGGCAACAGCCTCTTCTGCGAGTTCGGTAATACGCTGCCAGTTACCGGATGCCATGGCATCTTCTGGGGCTAACCAAGAGCCACCAACACATTTGATGTTAGATAAAGCCAGGTAATCCAGATAATTGTTAGGGCTGATACCACCGGTAGGACAGAATGTCACATCGGGGAACGGGCCACTGATGGATTTAATCGCTTTAATACCACCTGATGCTTCTGCCGGAAAAAATTTGAAATGATCATAGCCGTGATCTAATCCCACCATCAACTCTGAAATTGAGGCTATTCCTGGGATCAAAGCAATACTACCTTCTTTCCCCGCCTTTAATAGATCCGGAGTTAATCCCGGACTGATCGCAAACTGCGCTCCAGCTTCAGTGACGGCTTTTAGTTGCTCACGATTGGTTACTGTTCCAGCACCAATCACCGCTTCGGGAACTTCCCTAGCGATTTTAGCAATCACATCCAGTGCCACAGGGGTACGCAATGTCACTTCCAAAACTTTAATGCCACCAGCAATAAGCGCTTTTGCCAAAGGCACAGCATATTCCAGTTCTTTAATTACCAAAACCGGTACAACCGGACCTTGGGCGAAAACATCCGCAGAGCTGCGGAGCCAATTATTACTCATAGTATTAACCCTTAAAATTCTGTTCCAGATATGCAGCAGTGCCAATCAAACCGTGATCAGCCTCTGTGATAACAAAGGTTGGAATATCAGCCACGTATTGTTGAAAGCGCCCTTTGGCTTCAAAACGTGTTCTAAAGTCACTGGATTTCAGGAAATCCACAAATCTTTGCGCAATGCCACCGGCAATGTATACACCGCCATGAGCTGCGACATTTAATGCCAGATTACCGGCGAATGTGCCCATTAATTCACAAAAGCGATTCAGTGCCGACAAACACACATTACAACTACCATCTAAGGCATTAGCAGTGATTTCTTTTGGTTGTGTAAAACGCACGGCCAGTTTGCGATTCAGCGCAATTGCTTCATAAATTTGTACCAGCCCGCGACCCGATAAGGCTTCTTCCGCCGATGCATAGCCGTATTTGTCACGCAGATACTCCCAAACAATCAAATCGTCTTTGTTATAGATGGGTAAATCCACATGGCCACCTTCGCCATCAAGACACTGCCACCCTTCAGATACCGGCACCAGATGCCCTACCCCTAGACCCGTACCCGGTCCAAAAACAGCAATGTTTTCTCTGGCCTTAACTTCGCCTGGGCCAATCTGAACTTTTTGACTGGCATCCAACACAGGCAAGGACATAGCAACGGCCGTGTAATCGTTAATAACGTGTAGCCATTCCAGATCTAAATCCTGCTGCAGAGTCTTTACTGAAAAGCGCCAGGTGTGATTGGTCATAATGATCAAATCACTGTTCACCGGACAGGCAATGCCAATGCAACCCGCTACAAATTTCTGAGATGGAAACTCAGCCATATAGGCTTTGATAACATCAGCAATAGTTTCAAAGTCATTGCACAGGTATTTTTTAATGGAAGTCAGCTTTCCGTTTTGACTTTGAGCCAGACGGATGTTGGTACCACCGACGTCAGCGACAAAACAAGCGGTCATTCCCCTTGCTCCTGTTCAATGAACAAGGAACAAGCTCCTTCTTCCGCTTTACTCAAATGGGTTCTCATGCCACCAAACAGCTCACGTCCCATACCAATCTGGTGGTGCGCAATATCTGCAGCTTTGATTTCTCGTTTTGCCAATTCATCTTCTGGCACGTGCAGCGTTAGCGCTCCAGTGCCAATATCTAACTCGATCACATCGCCATTTTGCACCTTTGCAATTAGACCACCGTCCCATGCTTCCGGGGTAACATGAATTGCAGCCGGTACCTTACCTGATGCACCAGACATACGGCCATCAGTAACCAAAGCGACGTGATAACCTTTGTCTTGTAATACGCCTAAAGGCGGAGTCAGGCGGTGTAACTCAGGCATGCCGATGGCTTTCGGCCCCTGAAATCTCACTACTACAACACAATCTTTGTCCAACTCACCGGCCTTAAAGGCTGCGTCCAGTTCGAATTGGTCTTCAAATACCACCGCTGGCGCTTTGATATGTTCAGAACCGGCTCTCATTGCAGAGTTTTTGATAACGGCGCGACCAAGGTTGCCGTTCAGTACCGTTAATCCACCATCGGGTTTGAACGGCGCAGCAACAGAAGCAACCACTTCTTTATCCATGGACTTAGTGGGCCCTTCCACCCAGGTCAGTTCCCCATCCAGGATTTTCGGCTCCATGCGATACTTATCCAGAGTATCACCACAAATGGTTTTAACATCATTGTGCAATAAGCCCGCATCCAGTAACTCTTTAAATAATAAAGACATACCACCGGCAGCAGTAAAGTGATTGATATCAGCCGAACCGTTTGGATAGATACGAGTTAACAATGGTACTGCGTTGGAAATATCGGAGAAATCATCCCAATTGATGATATAACCTGCGGCTCTGGCAACGGCCACAAGGTGCATAGTGTGATTAGTAGAACCGCCTGTAGACAGCAATCCCACTAAGCCATTAACAATAGCCTTAGCATCAACAATATGACCAATAGGTAAGTAGTTATCACCTAGATCAGTTAGACGAGTTACCTGCACTGCCGCTGCATCAGTTAGAGCGTCGCGCAACTCTGTACCAGGATTAACAAATGACGAACCCGGCAAGTGTAATCCCATCATTTCAACAACCAACTGATTACTATTGGCAGTGCCATAGAATGTACAGGTTCCCGCAGAGTGATAAGACTCAGATTCAGCTTTAAGTAATTCGTCACGTCCCACTTTGCCCTGGGCAAATAACTGTCGAATTCGCGCCTTTTCTTTATTGGGTAACCCCGAAGGCATAGGACCCGCTGGAACAAATACCGTTGGCAGGTGACCAAAGGCCAATGAGCCAATGAGCAATCCGGGTACGATCTTGTCACAAATACCCAACATCAGGGCACCATCAAACATGTTGTGGGACAGTGCTACAGCCGTTGATTGTGCAATGACATCACGGCTCATCAGACTCAAATCCATTCCAGGTGTACCCTGAGTGACACCGTCACACATGGCCGGTACACCACCGGCAAACTGGGCAACACTGCCTATGTTACGCACTGCTTCTTTAATGCGTTTAGGATATTCCTCATAGGGTTGATGGGCTGAAAGCATGTCATTGTACGAAGATACAATGGCAATATTAGCCTTTAACATGCTGGTTAAATCAGCTTTCTCTTCTTTGCTACAGGCTGCAAAACCATGTGCCAGGTTACCACAAGACAACACGCCGCGATGCGGGCCTTGTTGTCTGGCGTCAGAAATTTTCTTCAAATAAGCAGCGCGCGTGGCTTTACTGCGTTCTTCAATTCTCTGAGTTACTTCCTGAATAAGGGTATTCATGAATTCCTCCTAAGGAGCCCAGACTAGTTCGACATCAGCGTTCTGGATGACCGCTCGAATGGGCATTTCAAGTGCATTATCACCAGCCAGAGCATTCTCAAGCACGGCTTTTTTGCTCTCACCGGTGAGGTGTAAAAAGATATTCTCGCTCTGAAGCAGAGCATTTAATGAAAATGACATGCGTTGATGAGGCGCAGTTGTGGGTTGTACAGCTAACAATTTCGCACTGGTTTTTAAGCCATCCTGAATCTGCTCAGAGCAAGGGAACAAAGACGCGGTATGTCCGTCTTCTCCCATACCCAGAATTAACACGTCAACTGGCCAGCTCATTTGCTCGTAACGAGATTGCAATTCTACAACCGCATCAGCGGCATTTTCATGTTCGGTTTTCATACCAATAAAAGTGGCGGATGCAGCATTACCTTGCAACAGGTTAGCGCGCACCAGCTTTTCATTGCTGGCATCATCTTCGGGACTCACCCAGCGCTCATCAGCGAGGCTGATCACTACTTTTGACCAATCAATGTCAGATTCAGACAAAGCCTTAAAAAGTGGTAAAGGGGTGCGACCTCCTGAAACCAGGATGCTGGCCTGCCCTTTTGCCTTAATAGCAGCGTCCAAAATGGCAGTTATTTTACCTGCAAAGTGGACGGTTAACTCTTCTGCGTTTCTGTATAGCGTTTGTTTCATTTTTACCTCTAAACCCGATTATCTATTTCTTTGTGATCTTACTTTCATACCAGGCGCGATCTTCACGTGCCAACAAAGCAATAGATGCTACAGGTCCCCAGGTACCCGCCTGATAAGGTTCGGGTTTTTCGTTGCTCTTATTCCAGGCATCCAAAATGCTGTCCACCCACTTCCAGGCTTCTTCGACTTCATCACGACGAACAAACAGAGACTGATCACCCAGCAAGACTTCCAGCAACAGCTTTTCATAGGCATCTGGAATACGTTTAGTATCGAAGGCCTCAGAGAAACTCAGGTTCAGCTTGGACTTTTGCAGATTCATAGAACCTGAACTGGTCAATCCAGGCACCTTGTTCATTACCGTGATTTCAACCCCTTCATCGGGCTGCAGGCGGATAGTCAACTTGTTAGGTGGTAACTGATTAAAGCTATCTTTAAACAGGTTGTGAGGCTGTGGTTTGAAATAAATAACAATTTCACTCACCTTGCGAGGCATCCGTTTGCCGGTGCGCAGATAGAAAGGAACACCAGCCCAACGCCAGTTATCCAACTCTACTTTTAGGGCAACAAATGATTCAGTTTCACTCTCAGTGTTTGCCCCTTCTTCTTCAAGATACCCTGGTACCTCTTCTCCGCGCACAAAACCGCTGGTGTATTGACCACGGACGGTGTTTTCACGGATATTTGAAGCGTTGATAGGACGCAAAGATTTTAATACTTTTAATTTTTCATCCCGAACACTATTAGCATCGAGACTGGCTGGCGGCTCCATGGCAATCAAAGTCAAGATTTGCAACAGATGATTTTGCACCATATCGCGCATTTGACCTGCATCGTCAAAATATCCCCAACGACCTTCGATCCCAACGGATTCAGCCACGGTAATTTGCACGTGGTCGACGCAATTGTGATCCCAGTTAGTGGCGAAAATAGAGTTTGCGAAACGCAACGCCATCAGGTTAAGTACGGTTTCTTTACCCAGGTAATGGTCAATTCGGTAGATCTGACTTTCTTTGAAGAACTCAGCAACCTGATCGTTGATCACTTTGGAAGTTTCAAGATCATGGCCGATGGGTTTTTCCAATACGACCCGTACACTGGGGTCAATAATACCGGCGGCATTCATGCCCTTACAAATATCACCATAAATGGAAGGCGGCGTCGCCAGGTAGCACACCATGGTGCGGGACTCATCAATACAGCCTTGCAGCAAAGAGTAACTGTCGTAATCCTGCATATCGATTTGTACATACTCTAACTTTGCACTAAATCTTTCCCAGGTATCATTGCACAGGGAGTTACCGGTAAACTTTTCAATATTTGTTTTTACCAGCTCAACATATTCTTCTTGTGTAACTTCATAGCGGGCAACACCAATGATCTTGGTTTGCTCGTGGATCAGTTTGGCTTTTTCAAGCTCGTATAAGGAAGGCAGTAATTTTCGACGAGCCAAATCACCTTTGGTTCCAAACAATACAAAATCACAAGGCTCAATTACTTTATTAGGCGCCATAGAAATAACCTTTTGTAGTAAACTCAGTTAGGTACAGATACGTGCTGTAATTTTACTATATTTTAACACGTTTACCCTAGCCATATAGCGACAGTAAACTATATTTGTAGTAAATTTACAACCAAATGCATATAATTTTGACGAAGCGTTCATTTAATGTCAGCCTTAGTTTGTAATTATGTGACATTTTCATGTCAAAGAATTACAGCCGAAAAACGCAGTAAACAACAAGTATAATTAAATATTTCGAGAGCGCATGAATATTCTAGAAAAGATTGCTCAACAAAAAGGGGCTTTTAGCAAGTCTGAACGCAAGGTGGCAGAAATTATATTAGCCAACCCTCAGACCGCGATCCACTCCAGTATTGCTACCCTGGCAAAGATGTCAGATGTCAGTGAACCCACAGTTAATCGCTTCTGTCGCAGACTGGATACCAAGGGCTACCCTGACTTTAAACTGCATTTGGCACAAAGCCTGGCCAATGGCACCCCTTATGTTAACCGGCATGTAGAAGAGCATGATACGCCGGAGGAATATTCCAAAAAGATATTTGAATCCACCATGGCAGCCCTGGAAGTGGCGAGACAGTCTGTGGATATTCATGCCATTAACCGCGTAGTAGACCTGCTAACACAGGCCAAAAAGATATCGTTTTTTGGCCTGGGGGCCTCGGCTTCTGTGGCTCACGACGCCCTGAACAAATTCTTCAGATTTAATGTGCCGGTTATCTATTTTGAAGATATATTGATGCAACGCATGAGTTGTATGAATTGTACCGAAGGCGATGTCGTTGTTTTAATTTCTCACACCGGTCGTACCAAAAGCCTGGTGGAATTAGCCCAACTGGCCAAAGCCAACGACGCAACAGTTGTAGGTATAACCGCAATTAACAGCCCACTGGCCAATGAATGCAGCCTGGTTCTGTCGCTGGAAGTGCCAGAAGATACTGATATGTATATGCCAATGGCATCCCGTATCGCACAGTTGACTTTAATTGATATCTTAGCCACCGGATTTACCCTGCGTCGAGGCTCAAAATTCAGAGAAAACCTGAAGCGAGTTAAAGACTCGTTAAGAGACTCTCGCTTTGACAAGCGATAAGGCAAATTCTCACCAATCTCTGCAGAAACTCATCCGATGTCTTGAGTAAAAATCTCAATTTATTTCAGATGAGTTTCACAAATCTCTCATTTTAGACTAGTATTTTGTAATAAAATTACAAATCTGGATATTCAGGGCGCCATAAACGCCCCTGATTCTCATTATTTCCACCTAAGCGAGCAGAAAAAGATGTTAAGACGAACCAAAATTGTGGCCACTCTGGGTCCCGCTACCGATACCGATGAACGTATTGAAGCGGTCATTGCTGCGGGAGCAAACGTTGTCCGAATGAACTTCTCACACGGCACCGCTGAAGACCATATCAATCGCGCTCAAAAGGTCAGAAATGCAGCGAAGCGTCTGGGTAAATACGTGGCCATTTTGGGGGATCTACAAGGACCTAAAATTCGCGTAGCTAAATTTAAAGAGGGTGCTGTACAGCTTGATGTAGGCGATGCCTTTACTCTGGATGCTGAATTGGATCGCGAATCTGGCACGCAAACATCTGTTGGTATCGACTACAAAGAACTTCCCAATGACGTTGGCCCCGGCGACGTTTTATTGCTGGATGACGGTAGAATACAACTGAGAGTCACTGCGGTTGAAGGTGCTAAGGTGCACACCGAAGTTACCGTAGGTGGAAAACTTTCTAACAATAAAGGCATAAACCGTCAGGGTGGTGGTCTTTCTGCGGATGCACTGACCGAAAAAGACAAACAAGATATAAAAACTGCGGCAAAAATGAACGTGGATTATCTGGCGGTCTCTTTTCCTCGTTCTGGTGCCGACCTGAATTACGCCAGAGAGCTGGCTAAAGCGGCAGGCTGTCATGCCAAAATATGCTCTAAAGTAGAGCGCGCGGAAGCGGTGGCAACAGATGAAGCCATGGACGATATCATTGAAGCCAGTGATGCAGTAATGGTAGCCCGGGGAGATCTGGGTGTGGAAATTGGAGATGCGGAACTTGTTGGAGTACAGAAAAAGTTAATTTCACGTTCTCGCCAGCTAAACAAAGTAGTTATTACTGCCACTCAAATGATGGAATCCATGATTACCAGTCCAATGCCAACTCGCGCAGAAGTGATGGATGTCGCCAATGCGGTTCTGGATGGTACTGATGCGGTCATGCTGTCTGCTGAAACTGCCGCAGGTGATTACCCGGTGGAAACCGTTAAAGCTATGGCACGGGTTTGTGAAGGTGCAGAAACTCATCCCAGCGTTAAAATCTCGAAGCACAGAGTAACGGAAGAATTTACCACAATCAGCGAAACCACCGCATTATCGGCAGTCTATGCCGCTAATCACCTGAAAACTATCAAAGCTATAGTTGCCCTGACCGAGAGCGGCAATACAGCCAAATTGATGTCGCGTATAACCAGCTCTCTGCCAATTTACGGTTTATCACGTCACGAGCATTCATTGAATGAAATGGCGCTGTTTAGGGGAGTAAAACCCGTTTACTTTGACTCCAGTCACTGTGCTCCGGGGGAACTGAAGAACGACGTCATTGACTGTTTGCAGGAAAAAGGCCTGGTGGAGTCCGGTGATCAATTCATCATGACTTACGGCGACGCCATGGAGACTATCGGTGCCACCAATGGCTGCAAGATAGTGACGGTTCCCTAATCAGAGCTACTTTTTGTGCCAGAGCCGACCCAGTGTCGGCTTTTTGGTTTTTGGTCAATCATTTGTTGTTTGCAGGCCAGGGAAATTTGATGCACACTCAGTGTAAAGTGCTCATCACCTGGTACTATGGAGAAATCAACTTACACCATCCATTGTCACGAATGTGCAGCCAATGTGCGAGTACATAACCTGCCCGTTAAGCACAAGATACAGTGCCCCAGGTGTCGATTTTTACTGACCTCCAAGCGAGCTAATGCGATCCAAAAAGTGGCCCTGTTCTCTCTGACCGCTTTAGTATTTCTTTTACTTAGTTTACCTTTTGAATTTATCTCATTTACTGCCGCCGGAAAAACGCAATCCATATCTATTCCCACCGGATTAGGTGTGCTGGTCAGTAACAATTATCTGATTTTGGCGATTATTGAATCCTTCTTTATTTTGTTCATTCCGGCAATCGTACTGGCAAGCCTGCTTTTTCTTTCACTGTCAGTTTTGCTAAACAGCAATAAACCATTTAACCGTCGCCTGACACATTTTGTGTTCCAACTGCTTCCCTGGAATATGGCAGATATTTTTTTGATCAGTGTTTTGGTGAGTCTGGTAAAGATTGTATCTCTTGCAGACGTATCCTTTGGCCCCTCTTTTTTTACCTTTTGTGCGTTTGTTTGCTTTAGTACCCTCACTTTATTACACCTCGACGAATACCAGCTTCGCGAAATCACCCAAGCCATTGTAAAAGCAAAACCCAGAAGCAGAAAACACAGTATTCACAAGACCTGGGCGTTACTCTTCAGCGCTTGTTTATTGTATGTACCAGCCAATCTCTGGCCCATTATGGAAACTAATTTGCTGGGTCAGTCTGAACTCTCTACCATTCTGGGTGGCGTATTTTTGCTGTGGGAATCCGGCTCATATCCCATTGCCATTATTATTTTTACTGCCAGTGTTATTGTGCCAGTGGCGAAACTGGTTATCTTGTGTTGGTTAAATGCGACAGTACAACACGGCAATATAAAGCGTCCTCAACATAAGATGAGCTGGTACAGACTTACCGAGTTAATAGGTAAATGGTCAATGGTAGATGTATTTGTGGTTGCGATATTGGTTAGCCTGGTGCAATTGGGAGGCACAATGTCTATCTACCCGGGCCCGGCCGCCCTCGCCTTTTCGGGCGTGGTTATCTTGACCATGTTCGCAGCAAAGAGTTTTGATTCAAAATTATTATGGCAAACAAACCCAGTATGACAGATAAAGAAAACAACGAAGAAATTCATCACGCTCATGCAGAAGAATTGCATAGTATTTCCAAATTATGGCTGTTACCTATTGTCGCCATATTTATTGGTGCCTGGCTGGTATATCACCAAATCAGCAACCAGGGACAGGAAATCACCATTTACTTTAGCTCTGCAGAGGGTCTGGAGCCCGGTAAAACCAAAATTAAAACCCGCCACGTCGACATTGGCACTGTCACCAGTATTCAGCTGAGAAAGAATGACCCCGGCGTTAAAGTTACAGCGCGAATTAACCAGGATGAAACCCATTTACTTAGGGAAGATGCTAATTTTTGGGTTGTCACCCCAAGAGTATCCCTGTCCGGTGTAACAGGGCTAAGTACCATTTTATCCGGCCCATTTATCGAGTTAGCACCTGGCATGTCCGGGACTGAGCAGTTTACTTTTGAAGGCCTGGAAGATCCCCCAGTAACACCTGCTGGCACACCGGGATTACATGTCACCCTCAACAGCAATGATGAGTTTGCCTACAAAGAAGGCGACCCCATTATTTATAAAGGATTACAAGTTGGTCAAATCGAAGATATTTATTTCAATCTGGAAGAGCGTATTGTTTATTACAACGCCTTTATAGAAGCGCCCTATAATCAGTTAATTACTTCAAATACCCGTTTTTGGGATACCAGTGGAGTGCGACTTGAATTAGGGGCAGAAGGTCTGACTATCCATACCGGAACCGTCGAGACCCTGCTGACCAACGGCGTAACCTTTGGTATTCCTGATGGCTTATCCAGAGGTGAGGTGATTCAGGAAAGGGCCTATTTTGATATCCACGCCAGTCAGACTGACGCAAACGCCCGCCGCTTCAAACACAAAGCGCGCTTTGCGTTACTGATTGAAGACTCTGTGCGCGGACTTAAGCCTGGTGCCCCAGTAGAGTACAGAGGCTTGCCTATCGGAGAGGTTGAACAAATTAATGTCACCCAGGAGCAAAAAAATGGCTTATTGGAAGACGGTTATAAGATCCCTATCATCATTGCCATATTCCCGGGCATGGTGTCCTCTGAAGATTCACCAGAAGGTGTAGATTGGGTAACCGAACAACTGACACTGTGGATACAAAAAGGCTTAAGAGCGACGCTTGAAACCGGGAACCTGATCACCGGAGGCCAATATGTTGATCTACAAAACTATAAAAATATGCCGCCGATAGAAATCACTGCGATATCGGGTCTACCTGTCATCCCAACAATTTCCAATGAATTTGCACAGTTGACGCAAAAAATCTCATCCATTTTGAATAAGATTAATGAACTGCCATTTGAATCTATGGCTGACAATCTCAACCTAACACTTAAGCAATTTGATGCAACCGCCAAAACCCTGCAACAGTCAGGTTCAGAGCTAAATCAGCTATTACAGCAGAGCCGTGAAGAGGCATTGATTAGCCAAATGCAGCAATCTCTTCATGCCATTGAACAACTGGCCAACACTTATTCAGGGAACTCTGAAACTAATGCCGGAATCAATGAATTGTTGCTGGAATTTCAGGCACTGATGCTGGAATTGAAACCGCTTTTACAACAGCTAAATGAAACCCCCAATAGCCTGGTATTCCCAATGGAACCCGGAGAAACTGACATAATCCCTAAAGCCCGAAGGAATTAATCAGAATATGAAAATCGTTACTCTAGTATTAATGGTTATATTATTGTGTGCTTGTGCCAACCAACCAGCCAACTTCAGTTATTATCAGCTGAAAACTGAGCTAAATCACGGCCCTGATACTCATAAAATCAGAGATTTAAGTGCCACTACTGACATCCTGTTAAAATTGCGAGTGCCTGATTATTTAAAACAAAATAAAATGGTGGTGCAAACCGGTAGTAACCGCTTGCATTTTGCGGACCTGCACCTTTGGGCTGAGATTCCCATGAAGAGTATTCATTCAGTATTAGTGAATGGACTCAATAGCCACAGAGCGAACTGGTATATCGTTGAGTTCGTCAAAAGCGCCACGAATAAACCAGGATACGAACTTAACATTGATATCCAACAGCTCTACCCCACCGATTCGGGTCAGGCAGTTTTAAGGGGTTCCTGGGTATTATATATGGATGGTAAAGCACACTCCGCTCGTGACTTTAGCTATTCAAAAAATCTTCAGTCAGATGGCTTTTCCCATTCTGTTGAGATGCAATATCAACTATTGAAGCAGCTTAGCGATGACATCCACTCATACTTTAGTCAAAACTTGCCGCCACAACAGAGACACTCAAAGCAATAATTACTATACTGCATTAACGTAAGTTAAATTTCGCGTACCAGAACTGTAGCTAATAATGTTAAAAAAAATACTGACTCGATATCTGCGAACGGGTGTTCAGGACAGATATGATTCAGAATCGAACCGTAAAATTTTTACTGTAAATCTGTTTGGTTTAGTGGGCTTGAGCATTACAGCGGTCATGTCAGTTGCAGCCTTAATCAACCAACAATGGTTGCTGGCCGGTGTCTTATTACTTGCCAGTTTCGTGTATTACCTAGCACATCTTTATCAAAAATTTACCGGTAACTTTCGCTTAGCTTCAAACATTATTTTATACAGTTTGTTTGCCTTAATGATTTATCTGGTTTATTCCGGTGGAAAAGACAATACCGGCCCCTTGTGGATTTTTATGGTTTCCCCAGTTGCATTGTTTTTTAGCGGATTAAAAAAAGGCTTATTATCCATTTCGATTTTTGTGATCATCATCAGCGTCATTATGTTTTTCCCTGGTGAGCAGTTACTGGCAACCTCTTATACCTACGAATTTAAGACCCGATTGCTTTATTCATTTCTCTCCATCACTTTTTTATCCGCTTTTTACGAACACTCCCGCCAACAGTCTTTTGACTTTATGCAGGAAATGAGCAACAAATACGAGCAAATGGCGAAGCTGGACCACCTAACCCAACTTTCTAATCGTCGCGACGCGATGGACAAACTGGATTGTGAAATGCGCCGTGTGGAACGCAACTGCACTCCCCTTGCTATCATTTTGTGTGACGTGGACCATTTTAAGCAGGTTAATGATAGTTTTGGGCACGAAGCGGGTGATAAAACCTTGGTTTTATTAGCCAGACTGTTTCAGGAAACTTTGCGTAAGCAAGACATCGTTGCACGTTGGGGAGGTGAAGAATTTTTGTTTGTATTACCGCAGACCACCAGCTATCAAGCACAAACCGTTGCCAACAAAATTCGCGATAAAATCAAGTCCACTGCAATTGAGTATGAAGGGGCTTTGTTCGAAATTACCGTCAGTATGGGTATCAGTGAAATTACCACTAAAAAGAGTGATATTGAAAACGCCATAGCCAAAGCAGATGAATATTTATACAAAGCAAAAGCCAACGGACGCGATCAATTTCAACCAGTAATTAAAGCCCCTACCAACGACCCTGTCTCCCTGGATTCCTCTGCTTAATTTATGGTGTGACAACAGACGCAGATAAATGCAGTAGAAACTGCTTTTTTTATCGCTTTATAGGTTGCCTAATACACTGAACCGTTTAGTATGTGCTCCTGATTTTTAAAAGTTCAAAGAGTCGGAGTGGCAATGGCCAAGATAGAACAACTAAACAATAAATTACATCAAAACCTGCGTGTTAAACCTAATTCAGATGTCAGTGACCTGAAAGAGCAAAACCTGTTACCTTTGGTGATTGCTGAATTTGCTAATGCCGCGGTTGAATTTCCAATTTGCTTTGTGCAAAACCCTAATACCCAACAATATCAAGTAGTCGCTTTAATGGGTATTGAGCGCGGTGAAAACCTGTTTGTAAAAGACACCAAATGGGACGCGTCGTATATGCCAGCGAGATATACTCATGCTCCATTTGGCTTGTTGAAAAACCCTGAAGACGAAACTCAGTACGGCATAGCCATTGATGTTGAGCATCACCAGGTATCTGAATCAGAAGGTCAGGCGCTATTTTTGGAAGACGGTGAAGAAACAGAATTCCTTAAAAAGCAAAAAGAAGCCATGGCTAAATACCTGGAGCAAGAGCACATCACCACGATGTTTGCTAAAGAGTTGGCTGAAAGAGACTTACTCATCACTCGCAATATTTCTGTCAATATCGGTGACAAGCGCATGTCTGTAGACGGCGTAGCCATGGTTGATGAAGAAAAGTTAAACGCCCTGTCTGACGAGGACTTCCTGAGCCTGCGTAAAAAAGGCATGTTGCCGTCAATTTACACGCACCTGTACTCTATGCGTCAGATGAACAACCTGATGAAGAGAAAAGCGTTTTTGTTAAACAACGCATAAGCAATATATCCTCTTTCCAGTTGCAAAAAGCACTTCCCCTCGGAAGTGCTTTTTTATTGCCGATGATTTGCGCTTATTGGGCTAATTGCCCGGTACGCACTCCACTAACCTGCGGTTCATGTCTTCGATAACTTGTCGTTTAAAGGTACTTTGTTGCTCTATAAAACTATCGGCTTTTTTTAATAGCTGCTGTTTGTAGTCTTTAATATTGACCAGCTCCAGATTCGCCCGCAAGGTCTTAAACAAGTTAGGCCATTTATCTCCTGGCGCCTGCACATGATGCAGTCCACCGGAATAGACAAACAATATTTTGCCATCATCCAGACACTGCAAAATATCGGCTACACCGCCGCGAACACTCATGGGTTTACCGAATTTATCCAAACCATTGCGCCGCTTCATTCTGCCTTCGGGCAATATGGCGGTGACTTTCTGCTCACTTACCTGACTTAAAAAGTACATCCACGAATGATCATTCTTGCGGGTTATCGGTATACAACCAGGCATCAGCGCCTTTAATATACGTCCTGCCATGGGACGTTTCATGGTGATGTCAGCGCCTGGCACGACTAATTTGTGAGACAAGGTCCAGAGCCATGACCAGGGCGCAAATCGGATAAACAGTGGCTCAAACAAGCTGGTGTGATTCAAAAAAACCAATAATTTAACTTGTTGCATCGCTTCTTCCTTTTCGGCGCTCAACCACACAGGCCTACCGCCATAGAAGACACTGGCAAAAAGCTTAATAAATGCCAGACATAAAAAACTAAAAAACTGAAAAACCCGTTGCATAAAACTCGTACATGATTGGATCTAATTCACTAACATAGTGTTTAAGACCGCTTTTCTCCAGAAAATATCCACACCCTCATATAACAAATACAACACAACCTTTTAACAAGTATAACATGTCGGTATAAAAATTTCCTTTAGGGTTTTCTTTATCAGCCGATAGAAGGACACTATGGATGATTTTCGAGCAGTACAATGAGCATAGTAATTCGTGCCAAAAAACAAAGCCTACAATTCGTTTTAGTAGTTTTTTCCATCACCTGTAGCCTGTTGCTGACTGGCTGTATGCAAAGCAATGCTGCCACTCAAATCAGTTTTGACTCCGACGAAACTGTCACCGAACCTATGCTAAGAAGTGTTAATGCCGCCTTTCGTACCACTATACTTGGCGGAAACTGGTACTATCAGGGCGCTCAGGCAGTCAATGGTACTATTAACGCCTATATCCAAATTCCAGACAAACTCAACATGAGCAGAAGTGATCAGGAAAAATATCTGCAAATGTCACTTTGCCCGTCATCCAATAAACACGTGATGTGGGAGCAAATCAAAGATATCCCTTTGTCTGTACACGTCTACACCTACAATAAAAAACACACAATTTTTGCTCATTGCGAAAATCCCATTAGCAAGGTCTAACAGACAAATAATTTCTGTGGTTAATAAAAGTTCAGCAGTTATTCAGCGAGACTGTTCTAAAGTTATTTTACATACTGAGGAGAGTCATTATGAAACGCATATTGATCGGATTGACAACATTACTGCTGTTCACCAGCGCAACGGCAATCGCTGGTAAACACAACAGTTATTACGACTATGGCAGAGTCATCAAAGTAACGCCCGTTTTTCACAGTGGTCATGGGCATCACTCTCATCCACATTATCAATGCCGAAAGAAAAAAGTAAGAACCTACTCCCACTACAATCACCATTCTTCAGATGCATCCACTTTTACCGGTGCAGTTTTGGGCGGTGTGGTGGGTAACACACTGGGCAAGAACAGTAAGAACCGAGGCATAGCTACGGTCGCCGGAGCTATAGTGGGGGGCGTTATTGGACACGAAGTAGGTCGCGACCATGATACACGCTATTATAACGAATACCGTGATGACAGGTATCACAATGATGTTCGCTATTACGATGAACATTGTTCACATCACAGGCATCACTCCCATCATGGCAAAAAATTGAAAGGCTATGAGGTAGTTTATCGCTACAAAGGGGAACGATTCAGCACTTTTACCAGGCACCATCCGGGTAATCGAATTCGGCTGGAAGTAAGCGTCTCCCCAACAATGTACAAAAGAAAATAAGAGGTTACACTAGAGGTTGCCAAAAGAGTGAACAGCCAAAGTAAGATTTAATGTATCTGCACTGTTCATTAGGTAACCTAAATTTTTCGGAAAATTTAATGCAGTTTTTGAAGTATATAACGCTTATCGCCTTTCTGTTTTTGAGTCTTCAGAGCATGGCCTCTGAGTCAGCGAGAAGTAAAGCGGAGGCGGCTAAATTAGCACAACGTCAGGTCTCAGGAAGAGTGCTGAAAGTAGAAAAACTTGGTGACAAGTACCGGGTCAAAATATTACAAAGCTCCGGTAGAGTCATATTTATCGAAATTAATAAAAAATCTGAAGAGCGGCAAGAAGGACGAAGTTAATGAGGATATTAATTGTAGAGGATGATGCACGCCTCCTGACCCAGCTGGATCAGCTGATGCAAAAACAAGGCTACAGTGTAGATTTAGCGGATGATGGCAAAAAGGCTCAATTCTTGTTTGAAGAATACCCCTACGATGCCGCCATTGTGGATGTAGGTTTACCAGAAATAGACGGTTTTGAATTGCTAAAACGGATCCGCCAAAAGCACATCAGTTGCCCGGTTTTAATACTTACTGCCCGGGATCGCTGGCAAGAAAAAGTGGAAGGGCTGGATGCCGGTGCCGATGACTATTTGACTAAACCCTTTCAGGAGGAGGAGTTATTGGCCCGAGTTAATGCCTTGATCAGGCGTTCCTCTGGACAATCCAGTCCTAAAGTGGAAATTGGCCCGATAACACTGGACACGGTTACTCAGGAAGTTTTGGTGAATGGCGAGTCTTTGGATCTGACTGCTTATGAGTACAAAGTCATTGAATATTTAATGATGAACCCCAAAAAGATCATCTCCAAAACCGAATTAACCGAACATATTTACGATCAGGATTTTGATCTGGACAGCAATGTCATCGAAGTCTTTGTGGGTCGATTGCGCAAAAAGCTAGACCCTGACAATAGCTATAAACCCATCGAGACGCTTCGAGGCCGCGGATATCGCATTAATCGCCAATTATGAAGCCAATTTCCTTAAAAGTACGCACTTTTACAGCAGCGCTTATTGCGCTGTTGTTTTTTATCCCACTAATGAATTATGCGTTGCAGCAAGCTTATTCAGCCAGTATCCATCAGGCTACGTTTGAGCGGCTGAGGTTGTTGAGTTTAACTTTGATATCTGAATTCGAAATAGAGGGAAAAGCCGTCTATATGCCCGAACTTATGATTCATGGAGAATTTAATTTACCGGACTCAGGTATCTACGGCATTATTCACAATTATGACAAGCTGGTTTGGAAATCCATGTCAGCTATTAACTGGCAATGGCCAGAAATTCAAAATTTTCCGATAGCCGGCAAATCGCAATTTGTGACGATTCCCGATGAAGAAAAACAAAAGACTTATTTTCGCTATAGCTACACCGCTGAATTTGAAACAGACATAGGTTTATCGCCTGTGGCATTTCATGTATTCATGGACAAAGCCACATATGATGAGGAAATCGCTCGCTTCGAATCTACCCTGCTCAATTGGTTAGGAGTTATCACCGCACTCTTGTTACTATTATTGGTATTTACCTTAAACACCGCTTTAAAACCTATCAATAAATTGGTAAATGAGATCACTGCTATCAAGAAGGGACGCAACACCCGCATTACTCAACTGTATCCCCCCGAGCTTGAAACCTTAAAAGATAATCTCAACCATTTACTCAGCACGGAAGAAAACCAGCGAGAGCGTTATAAAAACAGCCTGGGAGATCTGGCTCACAGTCTGAAAACACCGCTTGCAGTACTTTCAGGTCTTAAAAACCTGCCAGACGATGGTAAAGAGCCGGTAACCCAAATTGATCAAATTATTCAGCGACAACTAAAACGAGCAGTGGCTGGTACGGGTAGTCGCTGGAATCAGAGTGTTGCACTGCAACCTTTAGTGGATAAGCTCACAGCGGCGATGGAGAAAGTGTACGCCGAAAAGTATATCGTCATTGAGCACGAAATTATCGACAATGCCGAGTTTTCCGGAGACGCCACAGACCTGATGGAGCTACTGGGCAACCTGATGGACAATGCCTGTAAAGCCGCCAAACAAAAAGTTCTCATTGAAGTCCAGCAAAGCGATAATTTTTTGGAGCTATCTGTCAGTGATGACGGGCCGGGGATACCTCAGGATAAACAAAATCTGCTGCTTGAGCGCGGCAAGCGCCTGGACAGCTACGAATCAGGACAAGGCATTGGGATGGCCATCGTGTCAGATTTAGTTTCAGCATACCAAGGGCAGATAGAAATGGGGACATCTGAGTACGGGGGCGCAAAAATCACCCTAAAATTTCCGCGCCAGGCAATTTAAGCAAGTTTAAAGCTGGCAATTTCTCTACGCAAGCTATCCAACTCCTTCATGCTGGTTTCGTTAGACTGTAATGTTGTCTTTGCCCCTTGAGAAGTTTTCTCCGCTAACTCCATAATACTGGATAAAGTTTGATTTATTTCCTGGGTTACCATGGCCTGTTGCTCTGAAGCCGCAGCGATCTGATTATTAAAATCAGAGATCTCCACTACTGCGCTGGCGGTTTCTTCAAATGATTGAGACGTCTGTTTACCTTTTTCCAGACAGGCCAGCGTGCTCTCTCTGGTACTCTCCATACTACTTACGGCTTGCTGCGCTTTTTCCTGTAACCGTTCCACCAGATCCTGGATATTAATCGTGGACTCGCGAGTCCTTTGAGCAAGTGATCTTACCTCGTCGGCAACTACAGCAAATCCTCGACCGCTTTCTCCTGCTCTGGCCGCTTCTATCGCGGCATTTAGTGCCAATAAATTGGTTTGCTCAGCAATGGACTGAATTGTATCTGTTACTGTGCCAATATTATTTGTTTCGTTTAACAAACTTTCCAGATTCTCTGCAGCCATATCCACCTCTCCCGCCTGGCGGGTGATGATATCCCTGGTGTTTAATGCGATGTTTTTGCCATCCTGCACCTTTTTTTTGGCCATCTCAGAGACCTGGCTGGCATCACTGGTATTGCGTGCAATTTCATTGGTTGTAGCCCCCATTTCCTCCACAGCGGTAGCGACCATTTCAGTTTCCTGCTTTTGCTTATCGACATTCTTTCCAGTTTCCAATAATGTTTCTGAACTTAGCTCTGAAATATCAGCAAGTTTGTTTGCCTGTAGTGATACCTTCTTAATTGTCGTATTGAGTACTGCAAGGAAATGGTTAAAAGCCTTGGCCACTTCGGCCAACTCATCTTTTCTATTTTCGTCCAAGCGATAAGTCAAATCGCCATCGCCATCAGCCACCTGCTCTAATCTTTCAATTAGATTCCGTATAGGCAAAACAATTGAACGGCTAACCACTAAGGGTAAGAAAATTGCAATCACAACTGCTACGACCGATGTAACTATCAACAGCTTCAGTGCAAACAGTTCTTTGTTCTCTGCTTGAACAGCTCTGTCCTTGGTAAATCCCTGCACTTCATCCAGCAGCTTGATTAATTGGTAATCAATCTTCTTTTCACGTTCATAGATACTGCCTTCTAATTCCACTATAGCTTCAAACTGCCCCGATTTCGCCAATGAAATAGCCTGATTGGTATCATTGTGCAAAAGTTGCAACTCTCCTTTGGCTTGTTCCAGAAAACGAATTATCTTTTGATATTCAGCTTTAGCCTTTTCAGAGTGGGATCGTTTCAGTGCCGCCTGAATAAATTGGTTCAGATTAGCAATTTCCTTTGAAATCACCGATTGAAGTTCGCGGACTTTGTCACTGGCGGCAGAAAGCTTGGTCAATCGATTTGTGTTTCCCTGTTTAGATAGTGCGGCATTTACCAGCACTCGCTGAAAATAAATGGCGTGCTCCAATTGATGCTCGGTGAGTTTGGTGAATTGTTGCATTAGGGGAATATCATCTTCGGCGATATCAATGACGTCTTTCCCCAGATTCATCATTTGATAGATGGCAATGCCCCCCATCAGAAGCATGACAAACAGTTGCAAGAAACCCTGAGCATAAATTTTTTGTGCGATCGTAAACTGGCAAAACATAAGTAAAAAATCAAAAAGTAGAACTTTTCCAGCCCCGAAAATAGCAGGCTAAGTTGAGCTAAACCAGCCTCATCGGTGATTTTTAGACTAAAGTATGAAAGCGCTCACAATCAATAAAATTAGGCTTTTGAGTAAAGTACCTATCTAAATCTAGTTAACCTTATAGGCAGTTACAACGTATCTCATATCGGTACCCGACTGAACGGAATTAAAGGGATAACAAGTGATCAATGTTAAGCTACTGGCTAATGTTTCCTCTACGATACCAGCCTGTGTTTGGTGTGTAATGCGTGCGGAGTCTACACGATAGAGAGTTTTGCCATACAGTGTTTCCACCTCAATCAGCTCTCCTGGTTGCACCGTTTCAAGAATTGCAAAATGCGTATCCCTATGGCCAATCAAGACGCTGTTGCCGGGTTGTCCCGGAAAAGCTGACTGTACAAGGTGTCCCGGCCCAAAGGCAATGATTGCATCAGAGCTGCCGGCCAGCACATATAACGGTTTACCCTGAGCCGGAATACTCAGTCTGGCAACAGGCCAGGTGTCGGCCCATGGCCAGGGCGGCGAAGGTTGTTCCGTACGCAAGGTTTCTTGCCAGGACTTAGCAATTAACAACTGTGCCAAAGACGCTTTCGCCTGAATCCAGACACCCTGCCCAAACTGCCAAAAGCCAGCCAGCAACAATACAATTATTAACGTCTTACGCCAGGTAAAAAAAGGGGCTCTGGCTTCATATAATGGCTCACTACGCAACATGACTTGCCCCTGAGTTATCCGAATGTTTGATTGAAAACCAGTGCCAAATCGTTAATAAGACTGCCATTAGCAATAACATGCCTGATAAAAGAAACCTGTGTTCTGTATCCAAACTAGTAGAGGGCATCTGCGCCAGCAACGGATATTTGTTAAGGTTGCTGTTAAATGTTGGGTCTATCGCAATTAAACTGGTGTAAGGGCTAACCAGTTGATGCTGCAATGCCACCCGCACAATGTTTTGCTGAAAATTCTGCTCACTTTGTATATCGCTGAATGACATAAGCCGTTGTTTGCCGAGCAGGTCCTGTATTTTCTCCTTTGCCCAATATTTGGCAATGCCACTGTGCTTCGCCAAATAATCCAACTCCAGAGTTTGTTGCCATGCCGAATCCCCTAAACGACCAGAGAAACGAACATCAGTTACAGCCGATGGCGCTTTATATGCGATGACAATGGGCTCACCTTGATACAAATCCGGAATAATTTCAGGGTAAACTTCAGCTTCAATATCCGTGTATACAGTAAGATCAGTTAAAGCTGGCTGCGCTAACTTTCTGAGTAGCTGTTGCATACGCTGCTCTATTTGTTGTGGTGAGGATATGTAGGTGTATGTTCCCCTGCCCAACTGTGCCGCCTGCACCATAAAATAACTATTTGGAGCCGCACCAATGCCAACGGTAAAAAGACGGGTGTCCCCTAAACGGGACTGAATTTCCGTCAACATACTGTCTTCATAACCAATTGCGCCATCGGTAACAAAAACCACTTGCCGAAGCCCTTCTGCGGACTGTTGCGTCAGCAATGCTAGATCAAATGCCTCATAGATGTTCGTACCTCCATCAGCTTTTAACTGCTTCACAAAATCTTTGGCGCTCTGTCTGCTACTGGCATTGACAGACCTTACCGAATTCCATAATGCTGAAGCCGAGGAATTAAACTCAATAATGTTAAACGCATCTTGTTCCGTTAACTCATCAATAGCCAACAATAATGCCTTTTTAGCCTGTTCTATCGCCTGCCCTCCCATAGAAGAAGATGTATCAATCACCAGGGTAACTTCGCGAGCTAAATCGTATTGAGGAACCTGTTGCCCCGGTAACACCATTAACAGGCCGTATTCACCGTCAGACCGGGCCTCCCGATAATGTAAAACCTCTGGCTGTGCATTTTGATATCGCCAGACTAGTTCCATATCCCTGTCGGCAATGGCCGGAGACTTGAGTTTTACGTCATAACTAAAGTTAGCGTCATGACTTTGATGAACGGGAAAATGTGGGCTTTCAAGGTATGCCAACTCACGCTGAGCATGTAATTTAAATTTCATGTCCAGACGAGGCAAATTCTCTGAGGCAATACCTGAAGCTTCAAGATCGGGGGCGCCAAACCGCGGAATAAAGGTTGTGGGCAGACGCAACCTGAACTCTCCATCAACATAGCGCGCTCTTTGCTGAAATTGAATTTCGATTTCCACTTCTTCATGAGGTCCGATATTTGCCAATTCAGTGCTAAACAAATTTGCACGTTGCTGGCTAACCATTGATGCACGCTGCCCCTGTTGCTGCGCTCGTCGAAAAGTTGCCTCTGCTATTCGCTTCTCTTTCACTACGCCAACTATCTCACGCTTTCCAATGCGCATTATGAGGGAATCCACCGCTGCATCCTCAGGGAGAGGAAACTGATACCGCCCCTGTAGTACCTCGTCGCCAGGATTTCTGAATCGCTGAACCAAAGTTGAGCGCGCCACAATTCCGGAGACTTCAGTAGCGAAATCATTGTACTCAGAGGTTAGTATCATGGGAGTCGACTGCGACTCCTCTGAACTTTGCAATTGCTTTTCAGCGTCAGGGGCTTGTATATCCTCATCAGCGGACATTTGGGTTTCTGAAGTCGTTTGCTGTTTAAACACCAGCAAGCCGTTGATAACTGATAACTCCCATTGAGACTGTCGTTTTTGATGCTCGTCAGCGGTTGCAGGTAATGATAACCAGAGAGCCCATAACGACAATGCCAGGAAAGCCATGCCCTGAAGCATGGCTAACGATTTCCTGAACCAATCAAAAGCTGTTTTAAAACACCGGGAAATGATGGCCAACTGCCCTCTTCCCCATTCCAGATGATGGCTGCGCACTTTATTCCCCTATTGTTTAGCTGTCATCACAGAATCATCGGAGGTCAATCGAACCACCACCCGGCGATCAAAAAAGTCATTTTCCCAGGTTTGTTTTACTGTCACTGGCTGAGCTTCGCCATAACCAGCGGTCTCAATCTGTGCAGCATCTACACCTACAGACAATAAGTAGCGCTTCACCTGGTCGGCACGCTTCTCTGATAGTTGCAGGTTGTACTCTTCGTCACCGCGACGGTCGGCATAGCCAAATAGCTGCACCACCAGCTTGGGATCTCGTTTTAATTGCGAAGCCACTTTGTCCAATTGTTCAACATAGTGTTGCTCTAATTGCCAGGACGCAGTTTTGAACTGAATATTTGCCTGAGCCTCCAAAAACTCGGCCAGGATAACAGGTGTGCTGGACTTTTCCATGGCAGCTACCTGAACGCCAGACTGCTGAGCCTGCAATTGTTTATAAGCCAATAAGGTAGCTTCATAGTCTTTCTGCATTGCCAGCAGTTCGGCCTCTGAGTGACTTAGTCGGGCTAGCAAATCTTTGTTTTGGGCCTTATCCGTGATGTCTTCTCCAATAAAAATCCCCAATACACCACCAATAACTCCACCTACCGGACCTGCGATACCAGCACCTATTGCCGCGCCACTACCCATGCCAATCAGGATGTTCTTTTCTTCCTGTTCTTTATAGTCAACCTGAGGGGCCGCCTGTGCAAAGCCCGAAAGGCAGAAGGAAGATAAAATGGATAATGTCAGTACAGTTTTTGTCATAGTGTTGTTTTTCATAATGCACCTCAATGGTATTTGCTTTGTGTGCTTACTATTAAAAACCTGTGGGATGGCCGTTTGATGGAAAAAAAATGGCAATGTGGCGAGCAATTATGGCAACAATATGTCGCGATGGATTGAATTAAAAAAGTGACATTTACGAGCCCAAATGTGGCGAAAAAATGGAAATTACCACACGAAGACATTTAACTCTGGTTCAGCTGGAATTTTTTATTATGCTAAGGGTCATAATCACAACCAGAACCCAACCTGAGAAATGAGAAAGACGATGAATGGAAAGCGTGTAAAAGGAATACTTTGGTTGAGCTCCATTATTGTTATTGCATTTTTGTTTTATCTAAACCTGGAGAGTTATCAGGAACAGAGACTGCATTTGTTGCTCAATGATTTATTATTGTCTTGGTAATCAATTTAAGAAGTTTATATGTCCAAAAGAATCGCCCTGGTAGAAGATGACTTCGCCATCAGAGATAATTATCACGCAGCCCTAAGTAAACAAGGTTATGAAGTGTTTTGCTATGAGGATCGAAGTAGTGCTGCTGAGGCCTTTCAGCAACGACTTCCTGATTTGGCCATTATTGATATTGGTCTGAAAGAGGAAATTGATGGAGGTTTTACGCTATGCCAACAATTGCGCGGCCAGTCGCCTTCTCTTCCCATCATATTTTTTACCGCCAGAGACAACGATTATGACACCATTTGCGGCCTGCGGATGGGCGCTGATGATTACCTGACCAAAGATATCAGTCTGCCCCATTTATTAGCCAGAATTGCTGCCTTGTTTCGCCGAACTGAATTACTGAAACAACCCGTCAATCAAGACGATGTTCTGGAGTCAGGTGATTTAAGCATGGACACCAATCGCATGACAGTTTGTTGGCAACAACAACCCGTAGAATTGACCGTTACCGAGTTTTGGATGCTATTCGCTATTGCCCGACACGCAGGGCATGTTAAAAGTCGGCAACAACTGATGGATGAATCCCGCATGGTAGTGGATGACACAACCATTACCTCTCATATCAAACGCATCCGACGCAAATTCCAACAATCTGACGCCAGTTTTGATCGTATAGAAACGGTCTACGGCATGGGTTATCGTTGGAAAAGTCAGTAAGCCAAGATATCGGTTAAATCTACATGTGGCATTTTCGCGTCGGTATCCGTTTCAAGCTACTGATACTCTCTTCGTTCCTGTTTACCATCCCCTGGCTGGGGTACAAGTACATGTGGGAACTGGAAAATTACCTGCTATTGGGTCAGGAACAAACTCTGATGGGTACTGCCAGGGCCGTAGCCACCGCCTTGCATGAACGCCCTGCTTTGTTCGATACCCAGGCCAGCTATCAACAAGATGTGATTCCCGGGCGCGATCTCTATGCCCATCGCATTGTGGATCCCATTCGTTTAGATGGTCGACTGGCTGACTGGCTGGATTACAGGCATCTGGCAATAAACTACGGCGAATCATACGTACTAGGCGAAGTCGAAAACTACCAGGCCGAAGACATGCACTTTACCCACATGGTTGGGATCTACGACGTCTATCTATACGCGTTTTTTGAAGTCACCGATGACCAAACGGTAATGCGTGATAAAAATAGCTTGCGAGTAGATCGCAATGACTTTTTACATATAGCACTGACAGACAGAGACAAACGCTTTCACCGCTACCTGATATCCAATTATGATTCCGGCTGGGTTAACGCCTGGGAATTACCACCCGTCAATGATTCCTTCAGACCGCTGGGTATTGAGTCCCGTATTCAGGGCCACTGGCAAATAACAGAAAAAGGCTACAACATTGAATTGCGTATTCCGCTTGCCATGCTATCGGATAAAATTGCTTTTGAGATCAATGATGTTGATAGCATCGATTCGCCGCATGTAGAACTAAAAATCGGTACAGCCAATCCAGCACAACCAGATTCATTAGGAACGGTTTTAGTCCCCTCACCGGAAATAGAACGCATAGTTAAAGGGCTACAACACTCCGGAGCCAGAGTTTGGGTAGTAGACAAACACAAACGCGTAATGGCTCGTTCCGGTGATATTTTCTCTTCCGTTGGCCTTGAAGCTCGCCTGGCGAAACCTTTGCCACCAGAGAACCTGTGGGAGGAGTTTGAACAAAAATATTTATTCCCGCTCTATTACAATATTTTAACCCGTCCTCCTGAGGATTTTGTTGATGAGCTGACAGACGCTTATGCGCTGGAAGGTCAGGACATAGACAATGCCTTGCAAGGTGTTGCAGACAGCTTATGGCGCCTGACACCAGATAATAAGGCAGTTATCTTATCAGCAGCACACCCGGTTTATCTGGACGATAAAGTGTTGGGGGCGGTCGTTGTAGAACAAACCACCAACGGCATAAGAAGCCTAAAAAACAAGGCCCTGGAAGACTTGTTTAACATCATTCTGATTGTGATGATTTTAGGAACATTAGCATTGTTTTTATTTGCATCGCGGATTTCATCCCGAATTCGCAGACTGCGCAATCAGACCGAACAGGCCATCGACGGGAATGGCAAAATACTGACTAACATTCCGGTCTCTAACACTCAGGATGAAATTGGCGATTTATCGCGAACGTTTCATAGTGTGTTGGATAAGCTGCAGCAATATCACAATTACCTGGAGAAAATGGCGTCTCGCTTATCCCATGAATTGCGCACGCCTGTGGCCATTGTCAAATCTTCCATGGAAAATCTGAGCCTGGAATCGCCAACCGAACAACAGCAACCTTACATTAGTCGGGCACAGGAAGGCATCCAAAGGCTCAGCAAGATACTCACAAATATGAGCGAGGCTTCCAGGTTAGAAAACGCACTTCAGGCCACTGAGCCCGAAGAGTTTGATTTAGTGGCGTTACTGGAAAGTTGCTCTCATGGCTATCAGCTAGCCTACCCTGAACGGGTGTTTTATTGCGATTTTCGCTATAAGGAATTGATGCTGACAGGTGCACCAGATCTGTTTGTGCAAATGCTGGACAAGATCACAGCTAATGCGGTTGATTTTAGCCCTTCTGGTGGTCGCATCGATATTTCCTTAATTGCCGAACATCAAAGGCCGGTTCTACGAGTTGCCAATAAGGGCGCATTGCTTCCTGAGGATATGCAGGAACAGCTGTTTGACTCCATGATATCGGTACGCCACGTTCAACAACAAGACACACCGCACTTGGGGCTGGGTTTGTTTATCGCCCGAATCATCGCCGAATACCATAAGGCAAAAATCCGAATACGCAATTTAGACGACCAATCAGGCGTGGAAGTAATACTGTTATTTTAGGTTTGTTCTGATGAATTTATTGGCAGAACAGCTGAATCCACTTGCGAAATTTTGTATATGGCAAATACTTATACCAGTTCCATTATATATTTGCCCTCAGCGCGGCCTCAGGGACATTAATTTGAAAGTAACAAACGCTAAACCAAATGCATGTCGTTAAATTTTTATTAGTTTGTACTGGCTGCTGGCTGACAACAACCGCCCAAAGCCAAGAGCCAATTCAGGTTTATGCCGGAATTACCTATGGTGTACAACATTTGGAAGACGACAAGCCCGCCGGCCGTGCCACACAGGTGATACAAACCTTATTAGATGCCACCCAGCAACCTTACGAAATTCTGATGATGAATTGGGCTCAGGCGCAAAGACAAAGTCAGGAAAATACCAATTCGCTAATATACGCTATTGGTCGTACTGCAGAGCGGGAAGACAAGTACAAGTGGTTAATACCCTTGGCAGGATTACAATTACAAATTGCCAGATTAACCAGCCGCCCGGAATTAAACATTGTGCAATTCGAACAACTCAAAAACTACAAAGTCGCTGCGGTACGGGCATTGTCTACCCACAACATGTTAGAAGAAGCGGGGTTTACGGAATCTGAGCAGCTTTTATTAGTAAACTCTTCGTCGCGATTATTGAAAATGCTGACCTCGCAATTGGTAGACTTTGTTTTTTACGAACCCTCCATTACACCTCAAATTCTGGTGCACTTTGGTTATCAATCGGACTTGCTAACTGTAACAGAGATTCAGTTACCAACGCCCGATCCGGTTTTGTATCTGGCCGCCAACCCCAAGCTCCAAAAACAGATAAGCGATTTGATAATCGAAACTCACTTCAAACTTATACAGAATGAGAAATATCAGGCATTACTTAAGAATGTTCTCCCCTTTTCTCAAGCCCCTGGATTCTGAGATTCCGGGTGTTGTTCCTCGGAAACTTCATTACTGATATCTCCACCTGCCAACAAAAGCGCAATCCAGCGAGTATCCGGATTGGATTCCAGGATGATTTTACCAATCATGGTTAAAGGTACTGACAGCAACATACCAACTGTACCCAGCAGCCAACCCCAGAATATCAATGATAAAAACACCACTAATGTAGACAAGCCCAATCCTTTGCCCATGTATCTAGGCTCAATAACATTGCCCATTACGGTATTAATGAAAATATACCCAATGGCCACGATACCGGCAGAGGCAGAACCCAATTGAATAAGTGCCAGTAAAACCGCGGGAATTGCGGCAATGGCAGAACCGATATTTGGAACATAATTTAATAAAAACGCCAGTACACCCCACAAAAAGTAATGATCTAAACCAAGCACATACAAAAAGGTACCCGCCAATACCCCCGTACCTAAACTCACCACGGTTTTTATTACCAGGTAATTCTTAACGGAAGCTAATACCTTATCCACCTGGTTCATCCGCATGGTGGGGTCATCCAGCGCAATATGAACTTTATGAGGCACACTGTCAGCCTCCATCAGCATGAAAATAACCGTCAGAAGTATCAACAGAAAGTTACCTAACACACCAGACAATCCAGACAACAGGTTAGTAGCTACATTCATTGCCATGCCCGGATCCAGGTAAGAAAGTAATTGCTCTTTGTTAATCTGAATATTAAAACTTTGCAGTTGCGTCACTACCCAGACAAACTCGTTTTGTAACTGCTGCTTGTACAAAGGCATCTTTTCAGAAAAATCATTCATGGATTGGCCTACCAATCCCGCTAACATGAATCCAAAAACCACGATAGTCAGTATTACTAACAGTACTGAGATACCTTTGGGAACATGGTATTTGCTCATCCACTTAATTATCGGGTGGCTGGCCATGGCAATGAAAATCGACAACAAAAAGGGCACGACGATGCTACTTGCTGCCTTCACTCCGGCAAGTATTATCACCAGGGCGGCGCAAACCAATAACACCTTAATTGTTGTAGGTAGACGATTTTCCATGTAATTTTCCCATAGTTTTTAGTACAAGCTTTAGGGCCTGTTAACTTTTTGCAAAAAGTAGCAGATAGGCTTTGTGTTAACCAGTTATATTCAGTTTTTATGGTGTAAAATGCCATAAGAGCAGCAGGAAATTGAAACTCAGAATGAACTTAAATCAAGCAGTAATAAGAATTAAAAACCTACGCCTTAGGACTTTCATCGGCATTAAGGAAGATGAAATCAACAACAAGCAAGATGTTGTGGTAAATGTTGTCATTCATTATCCCGCCGACAGCGCTACCGACTCGGACAAAATGAATGATGCGCTAAACTATCGAACCATTACCAAAAAAATTATTGCTCATGTAGAAAATAATCGCTTTTCATTGTTGGAAAAGCTCACTTCAGACGTGCTGGAAATTGCCAGCGAGCACGAGTGGGTAACTTATGCTTCAGTGGAAATTGACAAACCCCACGCGCTACGCTTTGCGGATTCCGTATCATTAACCCTTAGTTGCTATAGAGAGTAATCATGAAAATACTGCTGACCGGTGCATCTGGACTAATAGGACGAGAAATCATTAAACATGCGGTAATAGAAAAGCATGAAGTGATTGGGGTCAGCAGAGATGTGAATAAAGCTAAGAAGCTTTTGCGAAAGTTTTACGGTCCGCAGGTCGCTGCAAAAGCTGAATGGGTTAACAGTCTGGATGCCCTCAAAAATCTGGATGAGTTTGATGTGGTGATTAATCTCGCTGGTGAGCCGATTATCAACAAGCGCTGGAGTAAGGAACAAAAGCGAACCCTGGAAAATAGTAGGTGGTTAATGACCAAGCGTCTGGCAGATTTAATCAAAGCCAGCAACTCCCCGCCAGAAGTATTTATTAGTGGCTCAGCCGTAGGCTATTACGGTCGTCAGGATGACAAGCCCATATCAGAAGACTATGCGGATGTTCATGACGAATTTAGCCATCAACTGTGCAAAAAATGGGAATCTCTGGCCCTGTCAGCCGCCACAGACACTCGCGTGTGCCTGGTACGCACAGGCATTGTGCTCAGCAACAAAGGTGGTGCGCTGGACAAAATGCTACCGCCTTTCAAGTTTGGATTGGGTGGCCCAATTGGTGATGGCTGCCACTATATGCCGTGGATTCATCTGGAAGATATGGCCAGAGGGGTGATGTATCTAATACACAATCATCAATGTCAGGGCCCATTTAACTTCACCGCACCAGAATCGGTAAACAACAAAACCTTTAGCAAAACTCTGGCAAAAGTCATTTCTCGCCCAGCCTTGATCCCTATGCCGAAAAAGGTGCTACAAATCATGATGGGAGAAATGTCAGACTTACTCACTACCGGACAAAATGCAGTACCAGAAAAGCTCATTAAAGCGGGCTTTAAATTTATGTACCCAAAACTGAAAACGGCATTAGAGGATTTGAATTTATAATAAGTTTCAGGCAGTCAGGAGGTTCGCCAATTTTAGCCTGTGGATCACATCAAAAGGCCGCTAATGCGGCCCATTAAAAAGTGACTCAATTAATCGCTGGCTGCAGCCGCCATAGCCATTCGGGTGAGTACCGGACCCGCTAGTGGAATATCCGCAGAATTACGACCAAACTGATGACGCTCTATTTCGCCGTCACTACTGCGTAAAATGTATTGGTACTGAGTCGACGGACGGCGCACTGCCACATCAGCTTTACCATCACCGTCATAATCCGCAACGATCGGAATGTCTTCCGCCTGTTTGCCAAAGTTGATGCGCTGAATTTCTCCGTCAGAGCTGTTCAGTATGTAAAAATACTGATTGGAAGCCCTACGCACCGCCACATCCGCTTTACCGTCACCGTCATAATCTGCAGGAACCGGAATATCAGCCTCATCACGACCAAATACAATTCGCTCTATTTCGTTATCGCTGGAGCGTAAAATATACCAGGTGTGATTAGACGGTCTGCGCACTGCAATATCTGCTTTGCCATCGCCGTCATAATCAGCCGGCACCGGAATATCGCCTTCCTGCTTGCCAAAGTTAAAGCGCTGAATTTCACCATCGCTGGAATTCAAAACATACCAGTACTGATTGGACGGCCTGCGCACCGCAATATCGGTTATACCATCACCGTCATAATCAGCAGGCACCGGAATATCCTCAGCCTGTTTGCCAAAGTTAAA
Source organism: Planctobacterium sp. AWH2_060 (assembly GCF_056158425.1). Classification (NCBI taxonomy): domain Bacteria; kingdom Pseudomonadati; phylum Pseudomonadota; class Gammaproteobacteria; order Alteromonadales; family Alteromonadaceae; genus Planctobacterium; species Planctobacterium sp. AWH2_060. Next base: position 1,623,599 of record NZ_JBSWTG010000001.1, read on the forward strand.
TCGCTGGATTTCACCATCAGAGCTGTTCTTAATGTACCAGTATTGATTAGAGGGCCGTCTCACTGCCACATCAGCAACGCCATCGCCATCAAAATCACCAGATACCGGAATGTCGTTTAGGGCAAGACCAAAACGCTCTCGTAAAATACCTTCATTCGATGACTGCAAGATATATTGCATGTTATTGGAAGGTCGGCGTACACCAATATCTGCTTTGCCATCACCATCGTAATCAAAGGCAACTGCGGATGAACCCTGCAGTGGAAAAGCATCTTCACCATCAGGAATACCATCGCCATCTGAATCAGGATTAACCATGGAAGTGCCCAAAAGATACTCTTGCAGATTGCTCAAACCATCATTATCTAAATCAGTTAATGCGTCGCTGGCATCTCTGGGGTCTAACTCATAAGTCTCTTCAATCTCATTGGGAATGCCATCACCATCAATATCGTCATCTTCGGCATCAACAATGCCATCACCGTCAAGATCGTCTGTAATCCCACTTGAGGGGGGGTGCAGCAAATAGCCACCATTAATTTCCTGAGTTACACTTCCCAGGTTACTGTTGTCGGTATAGGTTATGCGCAATGACAACACCTGACTTTCTAACTCCCCGGTAGGCAGTGTCGCCATGTGATTAAACTCAACCAAATCTGAGAACTCGGTAGTCAGCGACAGCCATTGCCCGTCATCCAGCTTGTACTCCAATGAGCTGAGATTCAGGCTGTTAAAGTTAGCATCAGATGCCAGATATACGGTGTTTTGCTGACCACTAATAATCAGATCCGTAGTCACTTCACCATCCTCAAAAATAGCGCTAATCAAGCCGGGAAAAATAGGTCCCGTATTGGCGGCGATGTCATAAGTTGCACTGCTTTGATATGACTCACCATATAAACTGGTTTGCCAGTTAATCGTCACAGAACTAACATCGCATTGGCTGGTGTTGAGATATAAACTCAGGGTATCGAATGGACCAGTCAATTCACCACCATTTACACAGGCCACGCTGTACTGTGCGTTGAGCCCAGAATGATAAGCCTGGCCGCGCCCGTTGGTGAAGTGAAACCCACGCAAATCCATCAGGTAGTCTGTTCCCACTTCAATTGGTTTACTCATGGTTAACCCAGAGGCATTAAATTGATATTGAAAATCTTCAATGACATTCGTCTGGGATACCGTGTTGATGTCAGATTGCAGAGTGAAATTGAAACTTTCGCTGCTGGCATAGGGAGTCATCCAGCCTGTTCCGAACTCGTTGGCAAAGCCCAGATGCAGCCGCGCTGCAAAATCCTGTGAACTGCTCGCAAGCTGAGTGAACTGAATCTCGTTTTTATCCGTTGCCAGGTAAAATGAAGGCAGTAATGTGCTATTCGCGCTCAGATCAGCAGCCACATAGGGAATATCAGTATCCGCAAAACCCGTAAGGGTAATCTCAGGTTTTTCCCCCTGAGTGTACGTTTTTAGTAAATTCTGAGTGGAATTTAAGTCGTGTACGAGCTGAACAAAGGTGTCTGAATCGTCACTGCGCAATGCCGGAAACCGGACTTGTTCAACAAGACGTGAATCAATCTTGTCCTCAATACTTCCCAGAGCGGTGTAATAGGCCACTCTTTCTGCCGGGTCAGGAGAATCAAAAAATAACTGACTGCGATATTCAACGCTGACAAACCCAATGTTTTGCGAAAATTCGATAAAACTAAAGAGGTTTGTGGTTGCGGTTAAGGCCGAGGGCAGAATATCAACCGATTGCTCATCAAGGGCCTCTCCCAAGCCGACAAGATGGGTTAAATTCGATGGCGATATATTGACACTTTTGTTCTCATCCATGACCAATACATGCTCTTCGTAACCATCTACTAAAACCGCTACGTTTTCTCCTCGCACAGGTATGTTGAGGTGAGTTATTTCAGAGGGTTCAAGCTCATGCTCAACACGGACATACACCTCTGTCTCTGGCGTAAAAATAGTGCGAGTCTCTTCCGGGAAAATATAGTCAAACGCAAAGTTAAGTCCGTCAATACTGTCAACGGATAAACCCGCCGGATTTAAGCCGTCGTGTGTCAATGTTAAGCGATAGCCTCTTTCCAACGTGGCCGGGACGGATAATCTCATCTCGGGAGAAACAAATTGCAGTGCGGAAAAGTAAGTAGTTGAAACATTGTCCGGCGTTATAATCTCTCCAGGTGAATTCACCAATACGCTAAATTCCAGTCTTTGCGCACTATTTGCTGCGACGCTAATAGTCGTTTGCTCCAGCAATACAGAAACCTGCTCAGGCAAGCTATCGGGTAAAATCAAATCAAAACTAATGTCCTCAGCACTGTCATTTTTTATTTCTACAAAGGCCGCATATTCTATTTCGGAAAGAGAATCATCTACCCTTCCGAACGCCAGCCCGGCATCAAATATAGTCACAGCCTGAGCCAGTGCCCCCGTCACGTCCAGGCGCCCGTAGCCCTGAGAATATGCATCAGCACCTAGATCTATGGCAGAAGATATCATCTTGGCTTTGATATCCTGAGGTGTGGCATCCGGAAATTTTTGTTTCATTATCGCAGCCGCACCGGCCACATGAGGGGCAGCCATGCTGGTACCGCTCAATGTTACATTTCCGCCTCCCACCTGCAATGACACAATATCAGAGCCTGGTGCAATAATTTCCGGCTTAAGTTGCTGATAACTGGCACCGCCCCCTTTGGAACTGAACCCGGATACCTGATCCTGCTTAGTACTGGATGCCACCGTAATAGCCGATAATGCAGAGGCCGGAGAAAGCGCGGCAATATCACCATAACTGCCATAGTTTCCGGCGGCGGCGACCACAACAATGCCAGCAGCGACGGCATTTTCTACTGCGACATTGCCAGGTGATTGATACTCTCCCGGTCCACCCAGGCTCAGGTTTATTACATCCGCGCCATCATCGGTCATTAAGTCATCATCAGGATCAATGGCATACTCGATTGCTGCAATGATATCGGAACTGCTACCAAAACCTTCGTCATTTAAAACCCGAAGCGCCATAATGGAGGCTCCTGGCGCGACACCTTTCAAATTGCCATTTGCGGCGATAATACCTGCTACATGTGTTCCGTGACCATCTACATCCATTGGATCATCATCATTTTCAACAAAGTCATATCCACTTACGACTTTACAGCCTGCGCCAAAACAGCCACCGAGGTCGGCGTGACTATAATCAACCCCGGTATCGATAACAGCTACAGTTATCCCTGTACCAGTGAGGCTTTGATTAGCGCTATCGGTTTGGTTCCAGGCGTCGTCGGCATTGATAATCTGAGTGCTGTCTTGTAAGAACTTTTGCACCATTTGCACAGGGTAAATGGCTTTGACTGCAGGGTGCTTATTTAAATAACGGATTTTTTGCCAGTCTCCCTGTACCACCACAGAGTTGTGAACTTTGCTGTTTTGACGAACGACCTTGTCGATTAACTGGCTTTGTTTTAACTCACTGATCAGTACTGCTTGTGCCCGCTCAACTCGCTGACGATGCTGAACCAGTTTCTGCTGGATATGGCTTTTTGCTGCTCGGCCTTTTCCTACCGCACGTTGTGTCTGTTGTTTAATTTGGATTAATGGCTCATCCTGCAACTCAATAATATACTGCGACAGTTGCATCCGGTGCTTAATCTGAACATTCGCATTATCATTGGTGTGCAGAATTCTTGCGCTTTGTGATGACATCGGCTGTTGCGATTGCAACTCTTTCAGTGATGATGGAGAAGCTCCTGTGGATGCTGTGAAAACGGCACTGACCGCAACCGCAATTGTGCATAAGTTCTTGCCATGTAATACCATTTCTTTCCTTAATTGTTGTAATTTTACGTGGCCTAATATAGAAAAGCAGCTCTGGTCTGTCCAGACATACTCATCGATCAAATTGAAAATAATCCATATAAATCAGCCATATAGGCAAATTTTGTAAGCGGTTACAGTTTATTGCTCAATTTACCATCAGCGTAAAATGCAAAAAGGGCCGCGAATGCGGCCCATAAAAAAATGACTCAATTAATCGCTAGCTGCAGCCGCCATAGCCATTCGGGTGAGTACCGGACCCGCCAACGGAATATCGGCTGAATTTCGGCCAAACTGATGGCGCTCTATTTCGCCGTCACTACTGCGCAAGATATATTGGTACTGAGTCGACGGTCGGCGCACTGCCACATCAGCTTTACCATCACCGTCATAATCCGCAACGATCGGAATGTCTTCCGCCTGTTTGCCAAAGTTGATGCGCTGAATTTCTCCGTCAGAGCTGTTCAGTATGTAAAAATACTGATTGGAAGCCCTACGCACCGCCACATCCGCTTTACCGTCACCATCGTAATCCGCAGGTACCGGAATATCAGCCTCGTCACGACCAAATACAATTCGCTCTATTTCGTTATCGCTGGAGCGTAAAATATACCAGGTGTGATTAGACGGTCTGCGCACTGCAATATCTGCTTTGCCATCGCCGTCATAATCAGCCGGCACCGGAATATCGCCTTCCTGTTTGCCAAAGTTAAAGCGCTGAATTTCACCATCGCTGGAATTCAAAACATACCAGTACTGATTGGACGGCCTGCGCACCGCAATATCGGTTATACCATCACCGTCATAATCAGCCGGCACCGGAATATCCTCCGCCTGTTTGCCAAAGTTAAATCGCTGAATTTCACCATCAGAACTGTTCTTAATGTACCAGTATTGATTAGATGGGCGTCTCACCGCCACATCAGCAACGCCATCGCCATCAAAATCGCCAGATACCGGAATGTCGTTTAGGGCAAGACCAAAACGCTCTCGCAAAATACCTTCATTTGATGATTGCAAGATGTATTGCATGGTATTGGAAGGTCGGCGTACGCCAATATCCGCTTTACCATCGCCATCATAGTCAAACGCGACTGCAGAGTTCCCGGTATTAGTGTCTTCAGAAACAGGTAAGGTAACCAGGTCAAGATAAGCCCTGTCGTCACCAGAAGAGACCGAACCATCCTTCTCATAAGTCCAGGTTAAGGTATGTTGTCCTTCTGACAAAGGCTGCGAAACCATGAAGAAATCATTTTCACCTGACCAACTATCAATGAGTTCCCCATCTACATAAAAGTGAAGAAAATCATAGCCGGACTCAGTGGACGTTTTCACATAAAAACTGGCAGTACCCGACTCAAAGGTATTGGTATAACTTATCGTTGATGAACCATCATCTGAGATACTCCCGGAACCAAGACTAAAAGCACCGTCACCCGCAGAACCTGCTGCGAAGCTCCAATCTCCCAACGCCCAATTGTCCAGCCCCTGTGGACTTTCAAAATTGAACGGACCACCGGTATTTACCGAATCCACATCATTAATGTAGGTTTGAGTATTAATGGGGACAACGATATTGTCTATCCAGGCGGTGTCATCGCCATCAGATACAAGCTGATCTTTTTCATATCGCCAGGAAATTACGTGGGCCCCAGCCGTTACAGAAATGCTGTAAGTCTGCCAGTCTTGTTCTCCAGATATACTTTGTACAGCTTCTCCATCAACATAGACCACCAGAAAGTCATAGTCGGCTTCACTGGATACCCTGGCATCAAAATTCAGCAAACCCGCCCCTGTTACAATTAACAGATCAAGCCCACTGGTTTGATTATCGGAAATTGCAGCAGCTTTTAAACTACTCGAACCAGAAGACGCCACATCAGACACTCGACTCCAGGGGGAATCACCGTTAAAACTAAATCTGGCCAATTCTGTGGTTGTTTCAAAATCAAAGTTAACCTCATCACTAAAGGGGTTTGAACTGGCATCATTGGGATCGGTGCCTGCCAAATATTCATCAAGGTTGGAAGTACCATCACCATCCAGGTCACCGTCAGCATCACTGGCATCTGTAGGATCCAGGAATATCGATACCTCCAGGGCATCAGGTAAACCATCGCTATCAGAGTCTGCGTTGTTCACTCCGGTACCCAACAATGCTTCTTCAAGGTTAGTCAGACCATCGGAATCCAGATCTCCGGCGGCATCAGAAGCATCATTCGCGTTAAGTCCATTTTGATTCTCGAAACTATCCGACATGCCATCGCCATCAGAATCAGTGGAAGTAGCAGAGACAACAGAAATAGACTGCTCTGAAATAGTAAAGAAAATATTATCTTCACAAGATAAACGGAAGCGGTAACTTCCTGTTGTTTGAGGTGAAGTAAGAACGGCCAGGCCATCATTATTAATGCCACTAGCCACAGAGCTAAAGCTGCTACCATCGTTATCGCTGACATCCAGCGCTATTGAGCTACAACTGATTGGCGCATTTTGGGAGCCTGCCGTATTCCAGTATAACAGCGATTGTCGTCCCGCCTCCCAGCTGATGTCTGAATTAGGTTTCAGTAATGAAAACCCTTGTCCAGAAGCCACAGTAGTGACCACCATTGCATCGGTAGCGACGCCGCCCTTGCCATCTCTGGCCGTTAACCTGAAGTTCAATGTCCGCGCTGTTGTGGCATAAGCTTCACCAATTGTAGTACTGCCAGATAAAACATCAGCCAGCTGCGGCAATGTTCTGGTGGGTGTGCTTTGGGGAGTAAAAGAACGGAACAACGGACGAGAACCATTATCTGTCATGGTATCCGGACTGGAAGATGCCGAGCCAGTATCCAGTTGCTCCCAAATATAGGTTACGGCATCCCCATCAGGATCGCTTCCCGAGCCAGTTAAGGTAAATGGCGTATTGGCTGGAATAGCATAATCACTGCCAGCATCCACAGTAGGCTGATTGTTGTTTAAGGAGGAGGTAGTTCCGCAGTTACCACCTGAGCCATTATCGATGAAATTGCGAATCTCTTCGATGGAACCGATGTGAAAAATCGCGTCGGAGTTACTCTGGACATTTTCAGAACCGCAAATATTGGCGTAAGCCATGATGGTGGTGCCGCTACCAGGTTCCCAGGCAGTACCACCATTGCGGTTACCACCACAAGAGCCTGCAGTACCATTGTAGGAATGGTTGCCACTGAACTGATGACCAATTTCATGGGCAACATAATCAATGTAAAAGGAATCGCTGGTTGGGAAAGGGTCGCCAGTCACGCCCACAGCTTTGCTGGTAGTACAAACAACACCGAGTCCAGCCAGACCGCCTCCTGCGGTATTAACGATATGACCAATATCATAGTTATTAAAACCAATGGCATTGTTAATGACATCTGAATTTAAATCGATGTCGTCGGTATCATTGTTGAACGGGTCCGTTTGAGCATCGGTAAATATCAGCGCATCATTGCCGTCTACCAATTCAAATTGCACCGCTAAATCCACCAGATAGACCTGATTTAAACGGTTTACCATGGCATTAACTGCAGCTAAGCCATCTTCTACTGTACCACCGTGAAAGGCAGTATACTCTGCAGCCGCAGAGACTGCGAGACGATAAGTCCGCAAAGTATCTCCGGTTGATGCTCTGTTTTGAACAGGCATTTTCTTGTCAACAAAATACTGCTTTAGTTTAGAAAAGTCTTCCGTAAACCGATGTTCTGAAATCGGCTCAGCTTTGCTGCGTAGATAACTAATGTAGTGACTTGTCTGATTGGTAAATTGCGGATCCAGAAACGCCCAGTCGTCCTTATAGCGATACATACCGTGTAAGCCTTTGTGGCTATAGCTAAAGCGGCCGATATTCTCACCTTTTGCATCCAAAGCCTTGTAGGAAAGGATGCCCGGATATTTAGCAGCCAGCGCTGGCGCCATAACACTATCTTTAACTAATGTCAGAGGCAGGCTTTTACCATCAGGAGCCGGGATCACAAGCTCCACACGCTCCTGCCCCAGCATGAAATGTTTCTTCAATGAATCCTGTTGAAAAGTAACATAACGCGCATCACTGGCCCGCGCGTTTACCGCTTGCCCCTGAATATCAATCTTACTGTTATTTTCCTGCCAGAACTGGTTAGCTGACGCTGAGGAGACGCAGAATATTGCCACGGCTCCTAAGGTTTTCAATGTTGTAATTCCCATCGACGATTTTTCCTTTAATCTGGTCCAGACCAGCCCTAAGCATAGCGCAAAAAACAAGCTAAGATGACTTCACAGCATTATTTTGTTAAATCTGGTCAGTTGTAGAGTAATACCAATCAGTATAAATAAGAGTTATTGAGGTAAAACGTCTGTAGGAAACGGAATATTCCAGATAAATTCACAATAATAGCGCCCCTGAGTTTTCAAGGACGCTGTTAATGACTCTATTGATTATCAATGATCACGCCACCGGATGGCGACGGCTTGGGCTTGCTTTTAGTTGATGGGATTACAATACCACCGGCTGAAGACGGGTTGTGATTCGGGCTTTCAGGAATTAGGCGTTGATTTTCAGCATCGTGATATACAGGTATGTCATTGCTCAGGCGAACAATAGAGCCTGCCACCATATCTTCTATATTCCCGGCAACAACACTGGCGTATGCCAGCTTCGAGGTAACTCTGACAACAGCTATCTGTCCAACCGGAATTTCCATATGACCCAAAGACTCTTTAGTGTAGGGATCTATCAGTTTTTCTCCCAACACAAAAACATCAAACAGCTCCCCTGGTTCCAGACTTTTGCCGCCCTGATTAAGCACCACAGAACTATGGCTATTTGAAACCACTTTTAGCGGATAGATGGCATTGACAATATCACGAGAAATCTTTGATGCGGTATAAAGATCAGTGATATCTGAGTCCAGAGTAGTCTTGTCCTGCCATTTAACCTGTCTGGTGGCAAGATTAATGATCTTGTAACTGACTTCGCTGTACAAATCGAGAATTTCACTGCGCTCGCCGGTAAACTCATTCACTTCGGTGCGAGAATCATCGAAAAATGCCACCTCACCGACCACCAGATAATCTAGTCCCAACACCTGAGATAAACGCACCTTCTCACTTAGCGGCGTGTCTGCACTCATCAGTAGCGCTTTTTCTTTCTGGTATTCGGTATTGTGCTCACGGTCAAGCACGGCAAAACGACGGGATTGTACTAAATGGGTTTGCAGGTTCTCGGCAAACTCCTTACCAAAGCGCCCCTCAAATGGTGCAACCACCATTTTACGGCGCTTATCAGGTGACAAGCCGGGGCTGTCATACTTAGGAATAACGACCCGCAAATCCACTTCGCATTCTTCATCACAAAAGCTATTGAGCACCTCATAACTTTTGATTTGCCCGCGAGTTTTCATGGTGGTGATGTTTTCCAATGCAACACTGACAACCGATTCACCGTTAACTTTGAGCTTATTGGCTTGACGCCACGACTGACTGTTAACATCAACCCCATGAACCTGTGCAATCGCACTCACCAGGCCCTTTTCAATTGCAGTTTCTTCGGTCAGCCCCCTGGCAGTTAACTCCACCGCGACATCCTTTGCTAAGACCAGATGACTAACCAGCAATAAAGCTGCCGTAGTGATAATTTTAAAAGTCGTCATCATCAGCTCCATCACTTTCACCTGACACTGGCGTTATGGTCGCCTGAGTTCCTGATGATTTGTTTTTCTTAAGTTCTTTGTTGTTTTTAAATGCACGAGTGGCCTGCTCAGCCATCGGATGCCACATCAAAACAACACCATTAATTTCACGATTAGTAACCGGATGTTTGGCACTCCAACGTTTAACCTGTTGCAATCCCACCAACCCCTTAACATTCGAGCTAACTTTCGACATTTGGCTGATTTCTTTAATGACTTTAGCCACTGTCTGCTCCTGAGTTTCAATATCGCCCGGTGAATTCATAGTTGCGGAAGCCGTTCGGGATTTGTCACTGGTACTGCTACTGGCCGCTTCCACTCTGCCCACAAGGTTATAGGTTTCCGCGATGTGAGCAAATGCATTTAGCTCGGCATCCAGGTAACTGAATTCGCGATTATCTACGCATTCTTCATAGTCAGCAGGATTGCAATCATTGCCTGCCATTCCAAACGACAGCAGTACCGGATAGCCCTTTTCATCCCAGTGAATTTTTGTCCCTATCTGATACATCAGATTGTCCTGATGTTGCTCCAGATAATCCAATACCGGCAGTTTTGCCTTTTCCGGCTCCGGTTCAATATTGCCTTTGCTCTTGCGCAGCGATGCCAGGAAGTTCTTTTTCTTAACCGAGGTGGCGATAACAACAGATACGGCGGTATTGCCATTGCTGTCTGTTTTCTCGTAAGACTTCATAATCTGGGTGCCGGTAATGTCCCCCATTGACACAGTTTCAACCGTCTGGGTAACGGCTTTTTGCATCATGGTTTTGCGCTTTGAAGGCGGGGCCGCATCATATTCCTCAGGGTTAACCCCAAGTTCCCGCAATTCGCCATCCACCGTGGCATCAGCCAGGGCTACAATCTTATCCAGTAAAGCTTCAAACTGACTTTGAGCTTGCAGTTCTTCTGCTGTAAATTCCGGTAAACGATTGGATTTAAAGCTCTTGCGAATGGTTTCGGTAGCCACACTTGTGTAAAGCTGTTTTAGCATAGCCTCGCGGGCTTTTTGCATCGCCTCAGTGTAGGCCAAAACACGAGCATCGCCCCAACTGGCCTCAGTAGGCCTGATACTAATGAGTGCAGTCCCTGCATGCATAAATACTTGTTTATTCTGTGACGCAAATTTACGGCGTTTATCTCTGATATATTGCTGGGCTTTTTCATCTACATAGGCAGCAGCATCCGCCGGCCTTTCCTCTTGCGCCTCGACGACTTCCTGTCCGGTGGCGGCAGGCTGTTGGGCTTGCTCTTCAAGCATCACAATATCCAGCACTTCTCCCGCCTGTGCGGTTGATTGAGCTACACTTTGTCCGGCAAGCGTCAGAGAGGTGATTCCAAAAATAAGATTCAAAACATGTTTAGTGCTACACATAAGCATTCCTTTCTTGTTGTTTTTAGGCAAAAAAGAAAAAGGCTTTAACAAGCCTTTTTCAGTTTTTACTCACTAATTACCATGAAACAGAGTCATTGCGACCTGTTTTAGCGATGGGATATTCTCCCTCCCAATAAGCTAATCCGGTCTCCAGTTGCGTCATGGTCAACTGAAAATAATACTCAACCAGTTGTTTTGAACTGCTGACTTTACTGGTTCGCTGAATGATCTTGCCACTCAAGCTGAAATCAGGCGCGTAAACCTGACCATCTTTTTTGGTGGTGTTTTGGTTGATCAGACTGGAGTTTTGCAATTCACGTGATTTTGCCGTACTGGTATCTTCAGGTCCGGCACCAGTAAAGTTCACTGCCGTTGTAGTCAAAAACTTTCCGCTATTTAACAGACCGACACGGATCTTTTTCACCAGTTGATCGGTGTCAATGCGCTGAGTGGTGTCGTTAATGATGTTGTAGATAGACAAAATGTAACGTCCACCTTTATCGGCATCAGGATGCACCAACAATGGGCTGGCGATGATTTCATCCAGCGCCTGATTGGCAGCTGCTTCAAAATCTCTCTGCGCCAGTCCCATAACCACAGTATCTTCATCATGGGTTGAAACATATTTAGTCGTAGACTGACAACCAGATACTGCCAACAACATCGGGATTGTGGTAGCAATTAAGAGCTTTTTCATTTATTTGGTTTCCTTATTAAAGAGAGATAACTTCGATACTGGGTGCAATATTTGAGTTGATGGCTTTCACATAAACAATATTATTTTTAGTGGGATCGATATCAACCATTACAGGTTGTACTAAGCCAGCTGAATCTATGCTGATTGAAGACTGTCCATCATTATCCAGCATCACAGCCTGAAAAGTTTTTGGCAAAATGCTCCAGGTACGAGTATCCGCTTCAGTGGTAGCAGCCTGTAAAATACCGGTGGCAAAGCCTAAATAAGCATTACTGTCGTTAACCTGTTTCTGAGCGACTGTTTTTACAATAGTGCGAGTAATTTCGCGAGTTAAAATCAAAGGGAACTCTTCTTTAAATTCCGCCTTGATGATTTTATCCATATCAGCCACCACTTCAGAAGACAGGCCATTTACTGTGAAGCCATTAAAATAGTCTGGCTGTTCCACCAGCTTGGGCAATGCCATACCCACATAATTCACATTGCTGGATACCAGGAACACTGGCAGGTCAATTCGGAACTCATCCAGTTTCGCCATTTCCCCAGATTCAAAAATTACCCAGGTTTTATTAATGGAATTGAGGTGAGCATCGCCGGACTGAACCTGTTCAGCTAGTGCCTGAGTCTCGTTTGCCACCGTGCTATTGGTGATACCTGCAACCCGTTTGAAGCTGTCTACTGCTTTACCCAAATCCGCAGAATCCTGGGCCGTCAGCATGAAAAATAAGCCATGCATAAAAGTCGAAAACGGATTGATATAGCCCTCATAGGCAGACCACTCCGACATATCAATGCCCTCTTTAGCCAGAATTTTTTCGGCCTCAGATAGACTTTTTTCCACATTATCTTCTGACTGATTGTTTTCTTCAGACTCAAGTTTTTCTTGCTCTTCTTCCGCTGCCTGGGCCTGGGCGTCTTTCTTCTCATTAATTCGCTCGGCAAAGAAATCTGCGGCTCGACGTTGTCTGTCATCCGCTCGATTCCATTCAACTCTGGCGTTAGCATGGTCACCCAATGCTGTGAAATTGATGGCCTTATAAGTGTTCACCATTATTGAATCATAAACCGCCTGCTCGTAATCCATGTAGGTGTCATTGGTCAATGATGAAGCAATGCTTTCACCCGCAGATTCCACCACATTCTCGGTGTCTTCGCTGTACATAATGTCTTCGATTAAATCAAAGAATTGATTGGACTGCACATAGTCGCCTTGCATGCGATAAATGGCCGCAGCTTGCATACCCCAAAGCTGATCATCCAGTACTTTTTTCTCAGCATCATAATCAGCCTCTTCCAGTGCTAATATCAGGGCATTATCAACGCTACCAGCAGCGATGTGTTTGCTGAATTTGACTGAGTCACTATCTGATTTGAACGCACCACCTAATCCTGAGGTTAAACCGGATAATGGACTTGAACCATTTCCTGTAGACGCACAACCGGAGATCGCCATTGCCACCAAAATGCAAATTAGTACTTTTTTCATTTTATTTCCTGAAACTTGTGTTGAATAAACAGGGGGAAGGGTATGACCAAAAAATCCCTTTCTTTTATTAATCCCTGAACAGGGCCTGGTAACAATTGCTTACAAATCAGACCTGCGGGTTAAATATACTCAACTTTTAAAAAAGCTGTCAATGACCTGAACATATATTTCAGAACACAGTAATGACACTAAACCGAAATTATAAACACAGAAATGGATGATTTATGCACGATTTATCTGTATTTAAGCTGCATCGATAAACGGGCTCAAAAGGCATGAATTTTTTATGACAAATAGTAAATGTCGCAAATTATGATATGGTTGCCAGTATCACAACATCATTTCAATGAAATAAATCTCACCGTTAAATGAAAGTAGCAGTTTTCGGTTCGGCTTTTAATCCACCAACCTTAGGCCACCTGGATGCCATCAATTATGTCTTACAACAAGGTTTTGATCAGGTTTGGTTAGTACCCTCTTTTCAGCACGCGTTTGGTAAACAAATGCTGGACTATGATGCCCGCCTTAAATTACTTAACGCCTTTCATCATGATATTGCTAATCCCAATGTGTACATTTGCGCCGTAGAAAAACAAATTGCTCAGGCAGACAAACCCGTGTTCACCTGGGATGTATTAACTCATCTGCAAAACAGTCACCCTGAACACAGCTTCGCATTTGTCATTGGACCGGATAACCAGGCTAATTGGCACAAATTCTACAAGGCCGAAGAAATAACTCAGCAATGGCAGCTTATTGCGGTACCCGAAAGAGAGGCTATTCGCTCAACCCTGGTTCGCACAGCGATAGCGGATGGTTCGTCCATTTCCCAATTAGTCACAGAGGGAGTGGCCAATATTATTTATAACAGCAATTACTACAAACCCGTCAACTAAGTTACCAATATGTCATAAAAAACACATCTTATTGCGTTACCTTGGACTATGTACTTTACTAAAGTTATGTCTGCCTTGATGTAAAAGGTATCATGAATGAGCTTAACAACTAAGTCGGGAACATTGCTGGCTTTAATCATGCTTTTTTTCAGCGGTTTCTCGCAGGCTGAGTTTCGCGTCGTTATGGAGCCCTCCCCTCCATTTCAATTTATTGCCAACAATGAATTACGCGGCCCGGTTGCCTTAGCGGTTAGCTCGAAATTCAAGGCCGCCAAATTAAAAGCTTCATTCGAAGTTTATCCATGGAATCGCGCCTACAGTCTGGCCGCGACGGAACAAAATGTATTCATCAGCAATATTGCCCGTACTCCAGAGCGTGAACATCTGTTTAAGTGGATTGGAGTAGTGCACTCATTTAACTTTGCTTTGATAAGCATCAATGAACTTATCATCGCCGAAAGCCTGGATGACGTCAGAGCCTATACCATTGCTGTGCAACGCAACGATATCGCCCACAGCTATCTCAAAAAAATGGGATTTTCCGAAAATGAAAACCTGTTTGTCACCGCCGATATCACAGAATCCTGGCGATTGCTCAACAAACTCAAAGTCGATTTTGTGGTGGAGGATATTGATATCATCGATATGATGGCTCGTGATTACCTAACAGAAGGAAAAACAATCAGTCACAAACTGCCCTTACCCGAAATGCGATTTGATACCTGGCTGGCAGCTAACCCCTCGGTCAGCGACTCAGTGATTGAACAACTAAGCCAGCTATTTGATTGATAAAAAGCACAAAATATTCAAAGATGTAAATAATTCTTAACATGTAAAGCTAATATCAAACCCGCCGCTCTATTGTTGCATTCAGTAAATTTCTCTAGATTTGTGCCCCAACATCAGCCGTCGCGTCTAAAATTAAACCACCAGCTTTAAATCAGTGCAGCAGACGGCCAAGAGCAAATCTTATTCGAGGAATCCAAGGTGAATTCACAGCAAGAAATTATCGACAGCCTGCCCTCACATTTACGCCCCTTTATTGCATGGCAAGACTATCAGCTTTACACCCCAAGAGATCAAGCCGTATGGCGTTTTCTGATGCATCAATTGGTACAAAACCTGAGTGAGTCAGCCCATCCTATTTATCTTGAAGGGTTGCGCAGAACAGGTATCAACATAGAAGAAATTCCCCAAATTGAGGTGATGAACCAACACCTTAGCGAAATCGGCTGGCGCGCAGCTGTCGTAGATGGTTTTATCCCCCCTGCGATTTTTATTGAGTTCCTGGCACACCGGGTTCTTGTAGTAGCGGTAAACATTCGCTCCTATGCCCATATGTTATATACACCAGCACCGGACATTATTCACGAATCTGCGGGCCATGCTCCCTTTATTATCGATATCGATTATGCCGAATACTTGCAACGCATGGGTGAGTTAGGTCGTCGCGTTATTACCAATAAAGGCGATATTGAGGTTTATGAAGCGATCCGCTCTTTATCTATCGTGAAAGAGAGTCCCAATGCAAAAGCCGAGGAAATCGAAGCTGCCGAAGCTCACCTGAAAGACGCCATTGAGCGTAAAAAAGAAGAGCCACTTTCTGAGGCAGCCCTGATGTCCCGCCTGCAATGGTGGACCACTGAGTATGGTTTAGTGGGCACCGTTGATGATTATAAAATCTATGGCGCCGGTTTGCTGTCCTCACTGGGAGAAAGCCTGAACTGCCTGGACGATGAAAAAGTTAAAAAGCACCCACTGACGTTACGTGCCATAGCTACAGACTATGATATCACCCGCGAGCAACCTCAGTTATTTGTGGCGCGAAGTTGTCGTCATCTCAGTCAGGTTGCCGAAGAATTTGCCAGAAACCTGGCTTGTTACAAAGGCGGTAAATACGGACTGGACATGGCCATTAAGGCAGAGACCGTAAATACTGCGGTTTATAACTCTGGTCTGGAAGTCAGCGGGTTGTTTACCGATGTAATGTACGATCCGATGGGCAACCCGGTTTACATTAAAACAACCGGACCAACACAACTGGCCTACGATGAGCAACAACTTACCGGTCATGGCATCGAGTATCACGAGCATGGCTTTGGCAGTCCAGTTGGTAAACTGGTACAAATCCCTAATTGTTTGTCCACTTATCACGTGGATGACTTACGTGACTTAGGCATTGAGATAGGCAAACGGGTCACGCTTAACTTCCTATCTGGTGTTACCGTTAAAGGTTTGTTGAAAAACATAACCCGCCGCGATGGCAAAAACCTGTTATTCACTTTCGAAGATTGCCGGGTTTCCGATCTGGACGACAACACCTTGTTCGATCCCGACTGGGGAACCTTTGACATGGCGGTTGGTTATAAAATAGATTCGGTGTACGGTGGCTCAGCAGACCCGGCCCAGTATCCGCTTTACAACAATCCTTCGGATACCGCTACAATCGCCGGCGATTACGATGAAGTGACAACACAGTTGTTTTCTTTATATCAAAAAACCCGACAATACCGCGAAGATCAAAGCACTACTGCGACTCAAGTGGAAGAATTGATCCGCTCCTGTCAAAATGCGGTAGAGAATGAGTGGTTATTGATCTTTGAGCTTTTAGAGCTGGCCGTCAAAGTTAATGCGGACAAGGCACTAATCGGAGATCTGGAAACCAGATTAAACCACTTGTTAAATAACGAAACTCACGAAAACCAAATTCTGATCCGCTATGGGTTAAACAGAATTGCAGCGCAAAAGGCAAATGCATGAATAAAATTACCATTATCTCCGGCAGTCACCGCGAAGGTTCTGAGAGCCTGAAAATTTCCAAGGTGATGAAAGAAAAACTGGAAGCCCACTCCAACTGCGACAGTGTTGAAATTATCGATTTAGCCGAAATAAAGTTACCTTTCTGGAGCGAATCTTACACAGCTGATGAAAAAGAGGTTATCGATAAAGTAGCAAAGCAACTTGAATCCTCTGATGGTTTTGTGGTGGTAAGCCCTGAGTGGCATGGCATGGTACCCTCCGCCCTTAAAAACCTGTTTTTGTTATTTACCAGTAAGCAATTTGCTCATAAACCAGGCCTGATTGTTTCAGTATCAGCGGGCGTCGGTGGCAGTTATCCCATCAACGAACTGCGTACCAGCAGCTACAAAAACAGTCGTTTGTGCTACCTGCCGGAACACCTGATAGTGCGCCACGTAAGCAGCATTTTCAACGGTAAAGAAGATGACGACAAGAAATCTGAAGAGTACATTGGCAAACGCGCTTTAGCCTGTGCCGGAATGCTTTTGGCTTATTCTGATGCGTTGCGCACCGCACGTGAAATGATGCCAGACATGAGTGATTTTCCAAACGGTATGTAATAAAACTGGTTCACTACAAGCACCACATTTTGTGGTGCTTTTTTATTACTCATCAGAAAAATCAAAGAAAATAGGTTTTGGTGCCTGTTTTACCAGCCTCTCTTTTTGTTTTTTGGTTAATGCTTTTATCTGGTATTCGTATTTTGATGCCAATGAACGTCCTTCAACTGCCATAAACCACACCATTTCAAAGGGTTTGTTGCGCAGATATTTAGCTCCCGTCCCCTTGCGATGGGCAACCATTCGGCTCTCCAGGTCATTACTAATACCACAATACAGCGCCTGTGTTTTTTTCACTCTTAACAGATAAACAAACCACATCAGCGTTTTCGCCACCAAAGATAAGCGGCGCTGCCAAGCCATAACAAGGCAAACCAATAAGCAGGAACAGGACGATAGTGGATTTCCCATTTATCTTCTTTAGTTCTGTTGTAGTTGTCTAATTCCTTGATGTATTGATGCAGCTGAAAGGAGTGGATATCCGCAAAAGCATCAGCAGGATAAGCATAGATCCCGGCTGTATCAGTAAAAGCGCCATCTTGCAGAATCAATTGATACCAACCGGGTTGCGTCGGCCAGAAATAGCCACAGGCCATTGATTCTCTTTGAGGCAATGTAGATAAGGGAACAAAATAGCTCTCGTTTGCAGATTCAACCCTGAGTTTGGCATTGGGATTAGTTACCAATGCACAGACTTTGGTGCGCAAATTCACATGAGTAATCACACCTTTCTGCAAAGGCAATATACGCCCCTGTTCATGGACTGGCAATGCAGCAGAGATCAGTGTTTGCCAGTAACGACTGTATGCAGTTTGTTGCTGTTGACGTTGCAAAGTAAAGCTGTCGGATAACAAGCTGACAACTATGTGGCCAGCGCCTAATCGCTGCTTAACCGCTAACACCTGCCCCAGGCCATTGTAAATTAAGGCATTTTCAGCACTAGTATCCGAAAAAGCTAAATCCGCCACATTCAGTGCCGCGTCAAACTGAAAATCAGGCAAGCTAAACAGCTGAACATTTTGTTCTTCGCGTTGATAATTTTCCAATTCAATGCCCAATTTCTGCAGCCAGGCAAAATCAGGCAGCTCCGTATCTGCCAAAACAATAAGTCCTTTCCCGCTTTTAATATCATCCTCCAGACTCGCCAATTGCAGGGAATTTAGCCGGGTCAGCTTGCGCCCGTCCATCACAACAAGTCGACTGTTTTCAGGAGTTTGCGCGCTATCGGATTTTTGCGTCAGAGTTTTGTTTGCGCTGATGTCGATGTTTGTCAGCACCGACTGGCCACCAGCCAACAACCAGTTTTTCAGATTGTTGAGTTCGGCATCAGGTGCTGAAGCCCAAATCAGGGTATTTTCCTGAGTCCCGTCTTGCACGTAGAGATGCAGATCCGCCAGTAAAGCGTCGTCAGCATTTTTTAATTGATAATGTACCGGCCCAACAGCCTTAGGCAGTATTTGAAAAACAAAAGAGTCACCGGATTTAACGGTAATACTCGCTACCACCTCTCCGGCAATATCCAACAATGTCAGCTTGTGTAACGGCTTGTCTGTGAAATGATAGTTCCCTTCAATGGTTAAGGTTTGGCCCCGATACAATTGCTTTTGCCAGTTAAGCTGGCTCAATCCCTGTTGTGGTATCTCTTGCATCGCAATGATGCTGTCTACACCTAATTGGGACAGCGCATAGGATGGTAATTGCGTGCCATTTAGCTGTAAGCGCGACATGTTTGGATATAACACCGACAGGGCTTGTAAACTCATTACCGTGGACATATCCGGAAAATCGGGGTTAACACCCATACTCAGGTTGTGCCCTTTGGGCAACACCTGCATAGGCTGGGCATTCGGCAGATGCAGTGTGATCATCTGCTTTTCGTTATCCGCTATTTTGGGTTGCAGTATTAAGCCACTGATTGCCAGCACAATACCCACATAGGCCAGCACAACAAGGGCATTAGCAGAAGCACTGTTTTGGCCTTGCTTCAGGGTCAATCGCAATGCAAAACTGCCAATCAGCAACAGAGCAAATAACAACATCCATTGCCACCATGAAAGCGCCTCGACAATCACAATGCCTCCTGGGTTTGGTTGGTGTCAATTACTTCCGAACTTAAATAATCCCGGTGATAGATAAAAGGTACCGCCTGTGGCTCAGCCAGTAGCTGCCAGAATTTTTGCGCCAGTTGTGTTTGACAGTCCTGACAACCTGGCGGTTGGTATTGTTGGTTGGCGAGCACCGTCTCCATTTGTACCTGGGTCTGGATTAACGCAGGACGGGACGGAACCTGAGTTCTAATCCATGCCAGTACTTCTGTTAATAATTTTGCTGTATCCGCATCCACAGCACCGCTTCCCAACGCTACCGCGCGGTAGGCGCTCAACAATAGTGCCTGGCTATTATCATCTGCCTGAAACTGCACTTCTGTTTGCGGGCTTAACACCTCATCGAGTTCACCCGTTAACCTCTTATCCTCTGAAACAGGTGGCGGTTCAAATCCCAACCGTTTAACGAAAATACGATCCGCCTGGCGCGCCAGTTTCAGATACTTCAGAGCTTCTTCTTCAAATGGTAATGCCTTGTCCGGCTCTCCCAACATCAGGTGTAATTCGGCACTCCACATTTGTTCCACTGAGCGCTTCATATAAGCTCTGGGATTATATTTAATTACCGGACCAATATCGGCATCGCCATGATTATGTCCGTATTGATTGATTAGAGCCATCCTGCCACTCAAATCACCACTGGTGCTGTCTTCACCGTGCTCATGATGTCCATGCCCTGCCTGATGCGATAATTCAGGCTTGGGGGATTGCTCTGTCTCGGATTCATGCTCATGACTACCAGAGTTCAGATGTGGTGCAAACTGACTTTGTGGCTGTTGCTCTTGTGCTTTGTGGTGCTGTTTTGAATGTTCGTGCTCGTCTTCATGGTGCTCAGGATCCGATTCCACATACATGTCGACGCCTTCAAATTCATCTCCTAAATACTGTCCATAGCGTTGCTTAAGATCCGATTGGGCCAGTCCCAGCTGACGGGAGGTTTCATTAAATACGGCCTTGTCCAGTTGCTCTTTGTCCTGCATCAACTGTTTGGTTTCAATAATAATTTGTCGCTGGCTTTTAAAATATTCTAATTCCAGGTCCGTCACTATGCCCTCCGCGGTGATTGTCGCGGCTTCTTCATCCAACCATTTCACAATCAAGGTGGGAGACTTACCTTCTTGTGGAGCTGACGGTAAATTATCCCAGGCCACAATACTCAGATAAAGCTCATCGCCGGGAGTCATATCCAGACTTGTTAAATCCCAGTCAATTTGCAGTGCCTGCTGCTTTTTATTGGATTGAAAATTATCTAATGGCCGTTCAAGGTCACGAAACTTTACCGCCTCCCCACTGCCTCGAGCTAAAGACATTCTCACTCTGGCCTCTGACAATCCAAAATCATCAGTGAGTACCATGCTTA
Organism: Planctobacterium sp. AWH2_060; assembly: GCF_056158425.1. Classification (NCBI taxonomy): domain Bacteria; kingdom Pseudomonadati; phylum Pseudomonadota; class Gammaproteobacteria; order Alteromonadales; family Alteromonadaceae; genus Planctobacterium; species Planctobacterium sp. AWH2_060. The sequence goes on from NZ_JBSWTG010000001.1 coordinate 1,644,371, forward strand.
GCTGCAATTGCGGTTGTTGCTCTCTGGCAAACACCAAGGTAGATGAAGGCAATTCTGAAAAGCGCACATTGGGTGGTCGGTCTGGCTGCACCAATATGCTGTAAAAGCCCTGTTGATACACCTTATCCGCTATCCGCAAATGATAACTCTGACTCTGGGTCACTCTCGTTTTAAATCGCGCTGTGTTGTCCTGCCATTGAGGTATCAGTGTTTCACCGTCGGATAACTTCAAAGTAAGCAAATCAACCGGCTGGTTAAAACTCAATAGCCACTCAATTTCGCTGCCTTGCCAACTTTCGATATTAAGCTGCTCAGATTGTTGAACCGGCAATTGCATGTAATCGGGGGCATTGACCCGCACCTGGGTTTTCTGCAGCACGACAGATTGTGGCTTATTACCTGGCTCTTTGGTTGGTAAAGTGGACGAATACAGTGGCAGCCAGAGTACAGTAGAGAGTATTAACAGTATCGCCGCCTTTTTATAATGAAACGGTGGTAGTGTTTGTTTAAATTGCTCCAGGGTTATCTGACCCAACATCGCCTGAGTTCTGGCTTTTTGCAACTGCTCCAAACGATTTAAGTCACGTTCTAGCAATAACAGCTGAGTGCTGTATTGCAGAGAATCAAAATGTTGATTCAGGTGCCTGGCCAATGTCTGCAATGGCACCAAACTAAACCTACCGGATAGGATAAATACCAACAAAAGCAAGGCACTGCTCAGCCCAACAGCACCAAGGGCTAACGACACAGAATTAAGAACTTGTATATCCACCAGCATTTTGCCGAAAGACGCGCAAAACAGTGACAAAGATAACCATAACAGGATTGCTTCTGAGACTCTGCGTCTGCGCAAAATCGACTGAAATACGGCCAACTGATTCATTCTGCCAGCCTCTGTTGATTCAGTCGGAAACTCAGCAGTCGTTCTAAAGCCCACAGCAACAATAACAGAGACAGTAATAGTTCGTTCCAGGGCTGTTTAATCGGCACATTGGATTGAGATTGCTCTAGTTGTTCGCTGACAACATTTGCCGCCATGGGACCTTCGTTACTGGCTTTGAGATACAAAGCAAATAAAGAATGCGCAAACCAGGGTTGTTGTATCCAGGTCTCCAGTTGCTCAAGCAATTGCGGATGAAACAAATGCTGTATCCGTCCTGACAATACCCGGCTCAGCGTCAGCGGAGTACCATCTTCGGTAAATTCAGCGTCCAGAGAGTCTACATAGGGTTCTTCTGCATGACTCAGTAGCTGTGCGGCGGGCTTTAATGCAGATAGAAGCTGTTGCTGCAATGGCTGTCCACTGAGATTGATTAACATATCATAACTATGAGTTTCAGCCCTGCTGGTTGAATACAATTGCACATCCACCTGTAACTTTGGCAAAGCCTGTAGTTTCTGCGCCATTTGCTGTGCCAGCGGTTGCGTCGTGCCAGATGCTATAATTAACCAGCGTGCGGTATCCGCAGGCCCCTGATACTGCTCAGCTATGTACCAGTAAATACTATCCCGGCCCGCTACTCTCATTTCCGGCAATAGTGCAACGTTATTAGTAACAAATACATGTTGTTGACTGCCAGGTGGCAACTGCGCCAGGGTCGCCATTAATTCTGAACCACTAAAGTCTTTGCTTATAAGTCTGGCTCCCTCACTCAAGAGGTCTGCATATTGGTTTTGATGTTGTCCTGAGAAATTCACCGGCCAGTCGCTGGGTGCCAGGACATAAGTTTGCGAGGATTTGGGGATTGGTAATAACCATTGCGCCAGCAGCAAAGCCAGCAACAAGATCATCGCACAGCGCAACAACAATAATAGCCATTGCTGAATTCGGTAGTTGGGCTGCTGAGTTTGTTTAGCCTTCAGTAAAAATTGCAAACTGCCCAGATAGATGTGTTTGCCTTTGTCGGGATCCAACAAATGAATGATAACCGGCACCACTATCGCAACCGCAAACAACAAGCCCAAAGGCACTAAGAAACTCATCGTCCGTGCCTCGTGCGCTGCTGTAAAAAGTGGCTGATGGCTTCACTGAAATCGCGGTCCACCGACAAGCGTTGTAGATTGATACCCCGCTGGTCGCAGTGGCTGGCCAATTGCTCTAGCCAGGCTTGTTGTTCTGCTAAAAATCCGGCTTTAACATTGTTGGCATTAACCTTTCTGATTTCGCCGGTTTCCAGATCTTCGAATTTAATAAAACCACGGTAATCAAATTGCAACTCCTCCTCAGAGTGCAGGTGAAACAGCAGTACATCATTTTTTTGATGCTTGAGGTGAGACAGACAGTCAGTGATTTCAGTACCTGATTGATAACAGTCACTGATAAACACCACCATGCAGGCTTTGCTAATCAGGCCAGAAAGATGTGATTGCCAGCTGTTCTTGGGAAACGAACCGTTGCTATTGTGTTGCTGTAGCGTATGCAACACCCTGTACCAGTGAGTCCGCCCACTGCCAGTTCCTGTAATATCCGGACCATTATTATTGATTAATGTCAGTGAAAAAGGATCGCCTTGTTTCTGCGCCAGATAAGCCAGCGCTCCGGTCAGATACTTACCATAACTAAATTTGCTAAGGGTTCCCTGAGTCTGGCTGATAAAGTTCATAGAAGCGCTGCTATCCAGAATAAAGTGAATGCTTCTTTCACTTTCCCTCTCAGCCTCCCGCACAAAGTACTTATCACTACGGGCAAACAGCTTCCAGTCAATTTTGGCGGCTTCATCTCCCTGTTGGTACACCTTATACTGGTTGAAGTCGGTGCCCACGCCTTTGCGTACACTGGGGTGATGACCGCTTAAATAACCTTCGGCAATGGTGCGAGAAACAAACTCCAGATCATCGTACTGCAACAGTGCCAGCAGCTCTTCGGGTAACGCCATGAAATCAGTTCCCAATTACAAAAACGACTGGCCTTTGAGACTGTCTTGCCAGAGCTGCTCAATGATGGCGTCTGCGCTTTGCTTATCTGCTTCAGCATGAAAGTTTAATAGAATTCGATGTCGCAACACACTGGCGGCAACAGATTTTAAATCATCCAGGGTCACAGCAAAGCGCCCGGCAATCAGTGCTTTGGCCTTAGCACACAATACCAAAGCCTGCCCGGCCCTTGGTCCTGCCCCCCAAATTACATATTTATTGATCATTTCATGGGTGCTTTCCACCGGTCGGGTATTGCGCACTAGCTGCACTGCGAACTCCAACAATTCCGGTGCAATTACTACCTCTTTGACCAGCTGCTGTAATTCGATGATCTGTTCGGAATTCAACAGCGCATTCAGGGTAGCCGAATAATTACCTGTGGTGCGCTGCAGGACTTGCAGCTCTTCTTTAGCACTGGGGTAATCCACCTTTACCAACATTAAAAAGCGGTCCAATTGCGCTTCTGGTAAAGGATAGGTACCCGATTGTTCCACCGGATTTTGAGTTGCCAAAACAAAGAAAGGATCTGGCAATGAATAACGCTTCCCGGCATAGGTCACCTGTTTTTCCTGCATGGCTTCCAGTAACGCGGCCTGTGTTTTAGGCGGTGTACGGTTGATTTCGTCAGCCAGTAAAAAATGGGTAAACACTGGTCCTTTAATAAAGTTGAATTCCCGCTTGCCGGTGGCGTGTATCTCTTCCAGCAATTCGGTACCCACGATATCGCTGGGCATCAAATCAGGTGTAAATTGCAATCGCTGGAAACTTTGCTCCAGGGTCTCAGCCAACGACGAAGCCAGCAGAGTTTTAGCCAGACCTGGTGCGCCTTCCAGCAAACAATGGCCTCGGGCTAACAAGCACACCAGTACCTGTTCGATTACTGTTTTCTGGCCAACGATGCGTTTACCAATTTCTTCAACTACTAACTGGAGGCTATCCAATGATTTATTTTGCAGCGATTTGTTTTCCATCTTGTTATTCCTATGCTGTCAGTGCATACATGACGATATTTACAGCAAAACGGGTATTGTCCACCCGTAACCAGCGTTTATTGCGAAAGTCATAGTCCCACTCACAACCATAATCTTTGTTACTGTAAAGTACGGCGATTTTACCGTTAATCTCTATGGCTTTGAGATACTCATGCACTAAATCATCTCCCCAGCCATTCAACTCGTAGGACGTCCTCGGTGGTCCGTCAAAAGCAAAAAAACTGGAATACAATGGATGATCATTGGGGATTTTTTTCAATGCAGACTCACCAAAGATGTCCGCCATTTGTTGTTCAAAACTACGGGCAAATAACCCGTCGATATCGTGATTGCAATCGTCTACAAACACGAAACCACCATTGCGCACGTACTGTTCAAAGTTATTGCGCTCTTCCAGATTAAACTGCACCAGTTTATGCCCTGCCATGTAACAGAAAGGGCTATTTAACATACGCGGGTCTGCCAACGGCAAAATTCGCTCGGTCAAGTCCACTCTCAGGTGAGTGTATTCAATTAACGAATTTAAAATATTTGCCGGAGTGCGCTCATCCACATCCCAATCGCCAGATTCATAACTCAAACGGGTAAAGTAAAAGTCGTAATCGTCTGCAAAGCTCAGAGGGGGGAAAGCAGAAGCGGCCGATAAGGCCGCTAACTGTTGTAAAAAGCGTCGCCGCTTAATGTGCATATCGACTTACACTGCGTCTGACAAACTACTGAAGGTAAAGTCGCGGATCTTCATGGGCGGAATCAGACCACCGTTGATTCGCACTGGTTTACCCATGGCTTCAATATTGTTCAACATAATGATAGGACTTTCGTTGAAACGGAAGTTCTTCACCGGATACTTAATTTCACCGTTTTCCACATAAAATGTGCCATCACGGGTTAACCCGGTGTACATCAGGGACTGCGGGTCGAGCTGGCGAATGTACCACAAGCGGGTAACCAGAATGCCCTTGCGGGTGTTCTTAATCATTTCTTCCAGCGAATCATTGCCGCCTTCCATAATAATCTGGGTATTACCACCAAATATACCACCGCCAGTATAGTGAGTCGGCTTGTATTCGGTTCCGGTTTTTTGCGCCCAGTAACGAGAATTCGGCATGTTTTTCACTACCCCTTTCTCGATCCAAACGGTTTTGTCCACCGCATGACCATCAGCAGCAAAGGGGGCCGTAGGAACTTCGCTGTTTTGCGGATCAGAATACAGAGTAACCCGCTCATCAAACATTTTCTGTCCCAGCTTGTTCAGTGGGCCGTCTTCTTTGCGATCCTGGGGTTTAATACTCAAAAAGCTTCGCCCTTCATCGGCACTGCGCTGATCCATGGCATTAAACATGTTAGAAATCAGTTGCACTGTGGCCGCAGGCTCCAGGATCACTGTGTATTTACCGGGCTCCATTTCCTTAGCATCCACCGAGCCTTTGGCCTTTTTAATGGCAATGCTTGTGGCTGACTTAGTATCCAGTTTAGATGAGTCTGTGAAATCACGGGTTACCCAGCCAGAGCCTTTACCGTCTTCGGTACGCAATGTCGCAGTAAAATCGATGTTGGTATTGGTATCGTAGGCAAATAGTCCCTTGTTATTCATGATGGCGACAAAGGATTCGCTGTCATTAATAAAGCCGGATACCACCAGCTTGCCCTTTTTCGACAAAGAGATACTGTCGTTGGCCATATTGGCCCGAATGTCAGGGGTAATCGCCGCAGTAGTGGTAGAATGTCCATTGACCTTTTTGTATTTCTGCGGTTCCAGGACCGGCATAAACTCAGGGTTTTCCGGTGCGAGTTTGGCCAACTCTTCCGAGCGACGCACCACTTTTTTCAGTGAGGCGTCATCAAACTCATTTATCGTTGCCACACCGGTCTTCTTACCAAAAGAAGATTGTACTACCAGGGTAACATCACTTACTTCGCCAGCGGTAGATACCGTATTTCTGGCATAACGCACATTGCCTTCCAGGCTGCCGGATAAATTACATTCGCATTCATCGGCTTTGGAGAATGACAACACTTTGACCAATAATTCTTTTGCTTCTTTTTCGCTGATAATAGCCATTTTATAAAATCCTCTCTAATTGTTGTCAGTGCTTACACGTTACGCGCGGTGTTGATAACGTTGACATTGTTAAATCGGGTGGTGGGGCAGCCGTGCGATACAGCGCTCACCTGAGAGGGTTGGCCTTTGCCATCAAAGAAAGAACCACCCAGGCGATAATCTGATTTACCAGCTAGTTGAGTACAGCTGTTCCAGAATTCCTGAGTATTGGACTGATAAGCAACATCCTCGATTTGATCGGTGATCTTGCCATTTTTGATTTCATAAAATAACTGACCACCAAACTGGAAGTTATAGCGTTGTTGGTCAATGGAAAAGGAGCCGCGACCGGCGATATAAATACCGTCTTCCACGTCTTTAATAACATCTTCTGCAGAAATATCCTTTTCGTTGGGTCGCAAAGAGACATTCGGCATCCGCTGGAACTGCACATCTGCCCAACTTTGCGAATAACAACAACCATGTGATTCTTTCTGATCAATCATATGCACCTGGTCACGAGTGGCCTGGTAGTTCACCAGAATACCATCTTTAACCAGGTCCCATTCTTTGGTTTTAACACCTTCATCGTCGTAACCCACATAGCCCAGAGAGCCTTCCTGAGTCTTGTCTGCAAACAGGTTAACAATGTCAGAGCCGTACTGGAATTTACCGGAACGCCATTTGTCCAGAGTAGCAAAGCTGGTTCCGGCATAGTTCGCTTCGTAACCCAATACCCGATCCAGTTCCAGTGGGTGCCCCACTGACTCGTGAATGGTCAACATCAGGTGAGCCGGGTCCAGTACCAGGTCATATTTACCAGGTTCAACAGACTTCGCTTTTAATTTGGCTTTAAGTTGCTTACCGGCTTCAGCAGCATCTTCCAGCATGTCGTATGAATTTTTATAGCCGATATTCGCGCCCTGAACACGGATCTTGTCTTCTTCTTTACCATCCAGATATTCAAAGCCCATACCCACAGGATTCCCCAGACTGTTACGGGTTTTAAATCCGCCCTCACCTACCGATGTGGCAAAAAACGGAGCCCATAAACGGTGCACGTCCTGATCAATGTAGGAGCCATCACTGGAGGCGAAATACTTCTGTTCATTCACGAGGAACAATATCGAGGTGATGTAGTTAGCCCCGTTAGCCATCGCAGCATCATTTACCGACAACAACAAATCCACTTTTTCCTTGATTGGAATTTCTATGGCGTTTTTCTTGATAGGCGTCTGCCAAGACACTTCACCTACCCCTTTCACTGGCGCCAGTTTGACGGGTTCATCCTGAAATTTAGAATTAGCTTTGGCAACAGCACAGGCCTGCATTGCGGTTTTCGCCACTGAATCTGGATCCATTTTGGAACTGGCTGCAAAACCCCAGGTACCGTTGACGATTACCCGAATCCCTACACCCGCAGATTCAGTATTTACAATATTATCTACGTTCTTTTCTCTGGTAGTGACAAATTGATTCAGGTAGCGCCCTATGCGCACATCACAATAGGTAGCGCCTTTTGCTTTCGCGGCATTGAGTGCCACATCAGCAAGTTTCTTTTTAAACTGCACGTCCATCGGTTTATCGAGCAATTGCTCCTCGGCAACAACATTACCCATCACAGGTAACATCAGGGCGCCAGTGCCCACACCGGCGATTTTCACAAATTCCCGTCTGTCCATTTCCAACCTCGTTGTCGTTAAGTGTTATTGTTTTTAAATTTACAGCAGCGTGTCAGACTGTCAGGAATGAAGCACAAGGTCAACTGAGGGGCTTTCGATTTACTGCGGTTAATATTTTCAAAATGTTTCTGCCAGATATGAACATGGCCTGAACAGCATATGGGAACAGCTGAAAGCAATGTCATTGCGGTCATTAAACTGAGTGCAAGACATTTTCACGCGGGTTTCACATTTTCACTTTTAAGCTTTGGGTTTCTTAACCCGGTAAAAAGAGAAATATATGCGTAATCACAATAAAATATGGTCTGGTGCACTGGCCCTGGCAGTCTTTTCAACTGGCCCAGTGGCTGGTACAGCAACTCAAGTTGAAAACCCAAGTCAGCCACAACAGATAGTTTCTGCTGCAACCGACTTAACAGCGGTTATAGCTCAGGCCATTGCAGCGTTCGAAGCGACACCACGCAGTAACTGGTCTCGCTTAGTGGAACGCTACGAAAACGAAGAAGGCGATATCAGTAGCAGAGTTGAACGTTACGATGCCAGTTTACCCAAAGGACAACGCTGGGTATTGCTTAAGCTCAATGGCGAAACTCCCTCTGATAAAGAGCAGCGCAATTACCAGCAAAAACGACAAAAACAGTATGACAAGAAAACAGAATCGCAGGAGTCGAATTTCTCCTTTAGCCTAAAAGAGCTAATTCAGATCCCTACGCTGACATTAGAAAGTGAAGACGACGACTATTTACGTGCGAACTTTAAGGTGTCACTATCTCAGCTAGGCGATGAAGCCTCTAACCACCTGCAGGGTCTGTTAACATACAACAAACAACAGCAATTTATCGAGTCCATTGATATTGCCAATACCGCGCCTTTCTCCCCTATGTTTAGTGCAAAAATTAGCGAGTTGGCTATTCAGTTTAATTTTCAAAAAATAGACACTTCCATATTGCCACTATCGAACAACATGACGATGAAAGGCAGTTGGGCATTTTTTACTGAAATAGATGAAGTGTCTAAAGACACCTACAGTGATTACCAGTATGTGCCAGATACACAGACAAATAAATTAGCAGCCATTACACATTCAGAGAAGAAATAAAAATTCAGGCACCCTGTTAGCAAAACTGAATAGTGATCCGGGTGCCTTGTTGGTTTGCCACCTGAATTTGCCAGCCCTGGTGCTCACAAAGGCGTTTAACAATAGACAACCCAAAGCCAAAGCCTGTGCTTTTTTCGCCTTTTACGCCGGCTTCGGTGACCTTTTCGCAAATCCCTGGCTCAATCCCAGGCCCTGTATCCTGAATAATCAATTTGCCATTGCTAAAATCAATGCGTACCTCACCAGAATCAGTATATTGAAAAGCGTTGCTTAACAGGTTGTCTAGCAACACTTTTAGCATTTCAGGGGCGGCCTCTACGGTGACTTCACAATCTTCAGAAACATCAATATCCACTGGCTTATTTTTTAACAGGACGCCGTTATCCAAAATGGATTGTTCCAGAATCGGCATCAGGGCAACGGTTTGCTTTCGCGTTGCATTGTGTTCTTCTCTGGCCAACATTAATAGCGCCTGCACTGTCTTTTCCATCTGACTGGCGGCCTCGTAAATACGATTTAGTATTTTGTCGCTGTTGTTATCCGTTTCATTTTGATCAGCTTGTTTTTGACTTCGTCCCAATTCCACTGCATTTTTAATTACCGCCAGTGGCGTGCGCAACTCGTGGCTGACATCACGGGTAAAGTGCTTTTCTCGACTGAGTGCTTCACTGATTCGACCCAAGGTTTGTTCCAGTGTTACCGCCAACACGCCCACTTCATTATTGGGAAATTGTTCAGCAAACTGTTTGGGGATCTGTTCCGGTGCCACACCATCCACCAGCTCCGCAAGCTGTTTTAATGGTTTAGTGGTTTTTCGAGCCACCAGCCAGGCCAACATACAGGCAATGAGTGACACCAGCACAGTGCTGACTACCAATAAAACCAAAATACCCTTGCGAATCTTGCGCACTTGCAGGTCGGCGCTGACTTCAGCCAGTAAATACATATCTGGGTAATCATGCAGTCTCATTGCATGGTAGTGTCGTCCCTGCTCGCCATAAAATTCTATGCGTCTTGGCTCCAGAAGAGCTATTTCTCTGATTTCTTCGGGAAATGTTTGCTTCGAAAAATGCAGACTCATCCTAGCATTATCTGGTTGCGACCAGGTGCCGTTAGCTTGATATTCAGTGATAAGTTGTTCCGCCTGTCGCGCAATGTCTTTTTCGATGAAATTATCTTCAAGGACGTACATCAACAGAAAGGTCAATGCGCCAAAGATGAAAGACAGGACCACAGTAAATAAGCAAAACTGCAAGACAATACGCTTACTCAGACTGTGATAACGCTTGCCATTTAACTGCATCGGCCTAGCTCTCCGTATTTTCGATATCTAAAGTAAAGCCAACACCAAATACGGTTTTAATTAACTGACTGGCAAATGGCTTATCTAAAAGATTGCGTAATTGGTAAATATGAGAACGCAGAGAATCGGACTCGGTAGGTTCATCACCCCATAATTTGTGACTCAGCTCAGAACGACTCACCACCTGGGGATAGGCATCTACCAAAACCATCAAGATGCGAAATCCCATACTATTCAATGCCACAGATTGCCCCTCTCTGGCCACCGTTTTGCGCTTTCTGTCGATTTGCAGCGGTCCTAGTTCAATGACTTCTCGAGTATTCAGCACGTGCCGTCGCGATAACGCCAGACAACGTACTTCCAATTCTTCCAGAGAGAAGGGTTTGGTCAGATAATCATCTGCGCCACTGTGAAATCCCGACACCTTGTCGGCAATACTGTCTCTTGCGGTCAACATCAGGATGGGTACATGCCTGTCAGCTTTTTCTCTGATGTGCTTACAGACATCCAGGCCATCCATGCCAGGCAAATTAAGATCTAATATCACCAGATCATAGTAATTTTGTAACGCTAACTCTAGTCCTTGCGGTCCCTTCCCGGCGAAATCCATAACATGGCCTTTGTGTTCCATAAACTCAGCTATGTTTTGGGCAATGCTCAACTGGTCCTCCACCAGTAGGATTTGCAAAGAAGGGAGTTGTGTCATTGTTATTCCTTTTATCGCGTTTAGCGCTCCCGAAGGAGGTTGCTTTACAAAGTCAGCGTATTCAGCATGGTTTTGGCGGGTTCGAAATCTGGGTGTTTAGCCAGAATCGCATTCAAGGTTGTCATTGCCGCCTGATTATTCCCCAGCTTTCGCAGAGTTTTTGCAATTTGAATATCCAGTTGCGGATTGGCTATGTTTTTTTGTGCCGCCTGCATCAACTGAAGTGCATTGTGCAGTTGCTGGTCGGTTTCAGCAAGTGCCAGATAATAGTAACCATACATTCCCGCTAACGGAATATGATAGTGCTCCGCATCGCTGGCCAATATCTGCAGAGCTTCAGAGTCACCGTCAAGGAACTTTGCCACCAGCGCAAGGGTGCGATCGTCTCGAAACGATTGCAGTGAATTCAGCTCAAGACCTAAGGATTTAACCAGTTCTTCAGCCACAGATATTGTGGATGACGGATTTTGGCCGGTGATCAGGCGCTCCTCAACAGCCACATGGCTAAGCATAATATCGGAAGACTGAAACTTACCACCTCGCTCGATCAATTTGTCCTGCAGCATGAATTCAAACTCAGGCAGCCACTTTTTACCAAACAGTTGCTCTTCCTGATTAGTAAATCCGTTAACCGCTTTGTTTGCCACCAGATAACTACCATCGTTGAGCTTAACGTCTACTAATGCAGCAGGGCCATGACAAACAGCCGCTACCACGCCCTGGCGCTGATAAATATCAGCAATAAGGGTTTGCAGAGTTTGATCTTTGGGTAAATCAAACATTGCACCTTTGCCACCCACAATAAATACAGCGTCGTAGTGCTTTGCATTCAAGGTTGCCAATGCCAGAGTGTTATCCAGCTTAGCCATAATCGCTTCATCCTTTAAAACCAAAGCGTTGTAGGGTTTTTCCGGATCATATTTATCGGCTTCAACTTTGCCTCCTTGTGGACTGGCGATATCCACTGACAAGCCATTTTGTTTAAACACCAAATAAGCTTTAGAAAATTCATCAAATTCATAGCCGGGCTTTACTTCACCTTGTGCTTCGCCATATCCGCTGAGTACCATCAACACCCGTTGCTGTTCTGTTGCTAAGGCATTGCTTCCTGCCAATAATCCAACAAGAATTATCAATACGCTTAGTACACCTTTAAATACATTCATATTCGAATCTCCAATTACCGTTTTAAGCGTTTAAAAGCATAAAATCTGGGGCGTGAAACAGATGTGAAAAATGGCTCAGATAGAGCCATTTTTGAGCAAGGGGAAAAGTTTTTTTCAGTCCGTCATAAGTTCTCGAACTGAACTGTTTAAACTGTGTTTGCTGGCCAATACTCCGAGCACCACCACTGCTACTGATATGGTGAGCAGTGTCAGCGCTAACCACAGAAAATCTGGCTGCCAGGTCATAGAGAACTGTGATTGATAAATCAACCAGCCAGCTAACCAGGTACCAAAGATAGCGCCCCCTGCAGCAATAACCCCGGTAATCAACCATTCCAGGCAGGTCAGTTGCAAACAGGTTTTACGGGAAAAACCAAAGCTCAGGATAATACTGTTCTTTTTTCTGTCTTTGCGTTCACTGGCTTGAATAGAAGACAGGATCACAATAGTGGCCAGCAATATAATTAAGAATGCGAATCCGCTCACCACCTGGGTGACCATTCTGAGCATATTGTCAAAGTTCTGCATCATTTCTTGTAAGGAAACCATGCGTAACGAAGGATGTTTTTGCCACAACTGTGCCAACATAGGAAAGTGAGCATCCTGTAGCTCAAGACTGGCCATGGTATAATGCTCACCGGACAGATGAGTAACCGCGCTGGTTGGCATTTGTACCCAAAATGTAATTGCGCCTGCGCCGGGTTTATAACCATGACTGGCGACAATATCAAACTCAACCGATTGCTCTGCAATGGCAAAAGTCAATTTATCGCCGATGTTAAGCCCAAGATCGGTTAATACCTCCTGCTCTACCGAAATCTGCTGCCAGTTGTCACTATATTGCTGCCACCACTGCCCATTTAACAACGTATTATTGGCCGGAATGGCGTCCGTCCAATGCAACCGAATTTCCCGCTGTAAAGTGGACATACTGTCACTGGGCTTCTGACTGAAGTCGTCCAGCAACAGTCCATTCACTCGAATGAGCTTGCCATACATGAATGGCTTATTTTGTCTTATACTGATGCCCTGCTCTTCTGTCCAGGTTACAAGGTCACGCATCTGTTCTGCACTGGCCCGGGACACTAACAAATTACCGTCGTGCTGGCGCTGATAATTGGCCATACTGCTGCCCAAATCACGTAACAACATCAAGGTAAATAACAGCAGAAATGCACATAACCCAACACCTAAAATCTGTGTACTTTTCGTGATAAGGCGTTGTTTCATCATGAAAAATGCAAACGGCACCAAACCGGAAATATTGCGTGTTAACCACTCTCCCAGCGACAGGACCAGCCAACTCAACAACATGATCATCAGGATACTGGCCGCCATAGTACCCAATACCATAGTGGTTAATAAGCCATTGTCAGAATAGGCGACGGCGATACCCGCCAGCACCACCAGCGCGCACAACCAGGCGATGCCCTGATTCAATTTTTGCGCCTGGTTGAGTATTAGTTGCAACACAGAAGACTTAGCCACACCTAACCAGACCGGCAGTTGGAATGCCGCAAATACCAGCAATATCAGCAATGTTGTAGAGAATGCTAAAAGCCAGTCTGGCTGCCAGCTTAAACCCTGAAATGTTTCAGCCAACCAGCCCAGTAATAGCCAGTGACAAACCAGCGAAAGCAGCATAACCCAGGGGATCAGCGCGACTGACTGTAACAGCCACTTCATCAGGGAAATTTGAAAAATCGTTTTTTTGTTGGCTCCTAAACTTTGACAAATTGCACCAAAGAATTGCTCTTTTTGTAGTTTTACCCGAGTCAATTGCTGCATTGCAATAGCGGCCATGAAGAACAAAATAATAGACGCCAGACCAATAAAGTTTTCAGTTCTTTGCCAAAACAACGCCAGTGGATGCGCCCCTTTTTTATGATAAAGGGTCGCAGCGGGTAGCGCCTGTTTTTGCCAGTCCTGTATCTGCTGAATTTGCTCACCTGAAGCCGCCACCAGATAACGATGAGTCAATAAATTTTCAGAAAAATTGAGAGCAGCCAAATCCTGTTGATGAATCAAAGCCCGCATTTGTACATTGTGTCCCTCCATCAGTCGATCCGGCTCATGCAATAAAACTTTGCTCACGATAAAATCGACACCAGCAATCTGCAGCACACTGCCCGGTTGCGCTGCCAGACCGGCCATCAATCTTGAATCCAACCATATCTCTCCGGAAGCCGGGCCCACCAACTGAACTTCTGGGTTTTCAACGGAGCTTCCAGCCCTCAGCTCGCCCTGCAGCGGATAGTCTTCCCCAACCGCTTTCAATGTTGCTCTTTGCCACTGCTCGTTGAAGGTCAGCGTAGTATTGATACTCCGGGTTAACACTATTTGTTCAGAGAATTCCGAAAGTGCTTGCTGATGTTTTCCTGTCAATGCACGACTGTGTTGCAACACCAGGTCAGCCCCCAAAAGATTATTCAGATTCCCGGCGAGATAAGACTGAACAGAAGCGCTGGTCAAACTCAGGGTAACCATAAATACCATCAGTATGATTTGCGTCCAGGCGATAAAGCGCTGCCACAGATAGCCTCTTTCCTGAGAGAAAAACTGCCAGGCCAGAAGTAGATTTTGATTAAGCATATTGCACCGCCTCAGAATCTACTGACGATTCTGTTTGTGTTGCTGCCATAGCCCGATCTTTTTCGCGACTAGCCCACGCTAACTTGCCTTCGTTAAACGCCAGTATCTGTTGCGCCTGCGCCGCTAACGATTCACTGTGGGTCACCATCACCAGCGCAGCTCCTCGTTCCTGACAGCAGGAAAACAGGATTTCAGACACTTCTTTTGCCGAAGCGCTATCCAGGTTGCCTGTGGGTTCATCAGCAAAAATAAATTCAGGCTCAAACACTAGTGCTCTGGCAATCGCTACCCGTTGCTGCTCGCCACCGCTTAGTTGTGCCGGTTTGTGAGTCAGACGATTGCCAAGTCCCACTTTTTCCAGCCACTCTGTAGCTTTTTTAGTGGCGTCCCGTTGCCCGCGTAGCTTTAGCGGTAGTGCCACATTGTGTAATGCAGTTAACTCAGGCAGTAAGTGAAACTGCTGAAAAATAAAGCCCACTTTATCTCTGATTTCCGACAAGGGCTGAATACCACTGACACCGTGGTATTGGCAGCTCCCTGTGCTGGGCTGTGCTAAACCGGACATCAGGGTTAATAAGCTAGATTTACCGGAGCCAGACGGTCCGGTTATAGCGTAAGAACGCCGCTGGTGAATAGCGATATCAAGCTGGCTAAACAAGGTGATTTGTTGGCCCTGACTAGTAAACGACTGGCTAACATTGTTTAACTGAATAAAACCCGAATTAACTTTGCTGACTGACATTGTTGAAACTCCGTTGTGTGGACGATGTCAGCCTAAATGTCAGCGTGTGAAACAGTTGTGAAAACTCATTCCAATCTAACTGGCAATGCTATTGGCATGGCTACTCTGGATTGAGTAGCCTGGATTGTCTGAAGCGATTAGTGTCCTTTCAACGCGGTGATAAGTGTAGTGGCGTGTTCCTGCAAATCATGCCCCAGATGGGTAAGATAACCACCGTCAGCCTGAGTAATAATCCCCTTTTGAAACAATCGCTGTGCGGCATCAACCATGGCAGGGTCAGCATCGTGATGAATTTTCAGGCCCTGATCCAAACTTTGGTTAGGGAATTTCAGGATCAACTCTATTTCATCTTTCATTTCTGGTGTTATCTGATTCATTCACACTCTCTTTAGAATTTATTAGGGTCAAAATGAGTGTAGTGCAAATTAGACCTTGAACACCACAAAAATATGCTTAGTTTTTGACGTTTACACAAACAGGCTGTTACAGATAACGATTTAACCGCCAGTTTCCAGCCAATAGTCTTGATTAACATCAGGTAAGTAGTAGGTCAAAATACCGTCTGCCTGAGTTATATAATTAACCGCAACTGGTGTTGTTAAATTAAGTCGTTGAGCCATGTTGCTATCTGGGTAAAACCTCAATACGCCACTTTTTTTACCCAACACTTCAGTCACCAACACAAAAGCTTCAAAACCAAAATATTCGCCAATAAGTCGATAAAATGCTTTGAATAAGGTCTCTTTGGCAGAAAACACCATAGTGACGGCTTTTTCAAATGGCAAACCAGTATTTCGCAAAATTTCAATTTCCCTGGCATTCAGAATTTGATGACATATTTGTTCGGCAACATCAGATGACAACCAAACCTCTTCATCGATACCTACATCTGACCAGGCAGATTGTGCGACAATACACTTCGCAGAATTACCAGTATGGGTAATAGCGCCAGTCATGGTTTCCGGCCATCGGGGGCATCGATTCTCGCCAACTTCAAGCGTTCGATTGTCTATTCCAAGCAATTGCATTGCATTAGCAGCACAAAAACGTCCTGCCAAAAATTCAGCTTTCCTTTTATTCACAGCGTTTAACAAATGCTCAGGAAGGTGAATATTTAAATTCTGAAACAAGCCGTCATGATAATTATCCACGGCAAAATTGCAGTTATAAACCCTGGCCCCATGAATATCAGGCAAATGAAATTCGCCATGTGAAAGGATAAAGTTATCGCTCTCTAATCTGGTTGCTTGTCCGGCCAAACACATATTAGTCAAACACAATTCAGGCATTCTTTCCTCTGAACACAAGGTTAAAATTTTTCACAAAATAGCTAAAAGATAATACCAGTATTGCCAATAGTAACATCGCCTGAGTAAATGAGAGTTCCGAGAAAAACAATGTTGAACTGGCTTCGGCAAACAATACAATTTTAATAAAAAGCAACAGTGCTTTGGGGTTAGCTTTGGACATAACCCACCCGCCAATAGGTGCAAATACCAGTACTACCGGAGCAGCCACTAACCAACTATTGGACACAAAAGCAGAAATAATTTCCGGTTCAAATGTCAGGATATAAGTGCTGCCAATTATCGAAGTAAGCGCCATATAGGTAACAGTTGTGGGAATAATTTGCTTGGCTGGTCGACGGTACAGTATTGCCAGGCAGAAAAACAACATGGTATCCGCTCCAGCCCCCAGTGTTGCGGCCAATGCACCACCGGCAACACCCATTAAGGCCAGTCCTAAGATTGTCACCTGCTTTTCGTCGCTATCGCCTTTTTTATGTGACAGTAGCAACAACATGCCAGTAATAAGCGCACAAATACTAAAGAGCAATTTAATTTCTGTATTGACTAATAATGGGCCAGACATAACCCATATAAACCCAACTATGGTGGTGGGCAACAATGCCAGCAACACCTTCCAATTAATATAGATGCGAGAGAATATAAAAAATAAAGTCGCAGAGGTCATTCCAACTGATTGAATAAACAAAGAAAACACTTTGGCCTGCTCTGCTTCAATGGCAAAAAACTTAGAAAAGACAGGGAATGCTACTGCCCCTCCGCCTAAAGGCGTTGAGCCCGCAACGAATGAACCAAAGACCATGACAAGCGCACTTGACCAATAGTCTTGCCACACCACAAACAACCCGAAATGTGACATAAAAGCCACCCAAAGCAGCAGTAGACAGGCTACTAACAGGGAGAAAAATCGAACATCCAGTTTCATTATAAAACACTTCTCAACGCAGCAATTTTTTTCACTTTTATCTCACGCATGAGATACAACATATTGTTATGGTTAAACTAACTGGGCAGAGGGAATGTCCAATGTATCTTGCGCTCTGACCTCTAACTCAGCTTGCACCAAGGCATCCAACGCCCGGTTTAATTTGGCTTTACTTAATTTACCCGAAAGCGATTGAATGTATGACCGCAAATAGAATATCCGGTCAAGCGGTGGAATAACGTCTCGGGTAAAAAATGGTAAATCCAGGTCAGCCATATACCTTATCCCCAAAACAGGTAAGGGGCTGCACATTGGTTTAAAGTCTTCATTGTGTAACCCTGGACTTTGATTACCCATGTAAAATTCCCCCAACATCAAACCCATACCGACAAATTCTTCTTTATATCTGCCGTGAATTTCATCAATAATACGAGCCGCATTTTCACCCAGTTTTGGTAAAACAATAATAAATGCCTTGTTTAACGCGCCAGCTCCCTGAACAGGCTCAGTTTTTAAGAATAACTCTCGATATTGCAAAAACATACTTCCGATATCATCCACGGAGAGATCATTGTCGGTAATTTCTGCAAGCCACAAACCATCAGTTTGCAATGATGTCGGAATGAATGGGCATACAGAGCCTTTTCGCCCCAATTCCTGATGAGGTCTGGCTAAGAAATTCTTTATCCATTCACAAGTTTTCCAGAGCGGTGAGCCTTTAGCACTGGACTCCATTACTTTTGAAATAGGGCGCAACGACACGATGGGTGAAGTACTTTTGAAAATCTCATCCGGGATAACTTTGCTGGCTACATCTTTACCATTAACGGGACAACCGTTTACTCTGGTATCAGACGATCTAAAGGTGTTCATCGTTTTATTATCTAAGTCTTTAATCATGATGTATTACTCAGCAATTTGATTTTCAGTAAGGGGCAATGAAGTCTCACAAAGTTTTGCCGTCATTGGTGATGCCATCCCCACCAAAACTTTTCTCTCTCCGGTAAAGCTCTCTCTACCATGGGTAAATAGCATGTTATCCAATAGCAACAGATCACCTTTTTGCCAGGTGAAAGACACTTTGGTCTCTTCATAGAGGTCCCGAATTAATTGCAAAACCTCGGCTTCAATAGGCGTACCGTCACCATAGTAAGTATTTCTGGGTAGCTCATCTTCTCTCATTATTTCAAGCAAGTGCTTCTGGGTGCTCTCTTCGAGATTACTTATGTGGAACAAATGAGCCTGATTAAACCACACCTTTTCTCCCGTTATTGGGTGTATTGCTGTCGCCTGATTAACCTGACTGGTGCGCAGTCCGCCATTGTCCAGCCATGTAAATTCAATGTTATTGTCGCTACAAAACTGTTCAACTTCGCTTCGGCTTTCAGTCTGAAAAACCTCCTGCCATGGAACATCGATATCCGAATAATTACGCACATATTTTATGTTGTGCTGTTCAAATCGTTCGATTATCTCTTGCGGTAACTTTTGATAAAGCAATCGGCTATCACTGATCGGTGTCGCACCTCCAGACTCCGCTGTTTGTAAACATAAAAACCCCAATCTCATTGCCCATTTGTTGGTATAGGAATTTTCATTGTGTTGTGCGATTACCTGGTCAGAATGATACTCGGTGGCAGTATAGACGTTTCCTCTTAGTTCGGTTCTGGGAGTAGACCTATTGCTGTAGGTCAACAACTCTTGCCCAAACAGCGTTTCTAATAATTGCGAGAATGGTTTACTGCCGGGAATGCGCAAACCTCTGATGAGTAGTGCGCCATTTTTCTCCAATAGCGTCTGCACAGACTGGCTATTTTCTTTGGCCCACTCAATCGCCTTTTTCCCTTGCGTATCGACTTCTAACAAAATTGGTAGCCCTGCCACCTCTTGTAGTATTAGTTCTTTATTATTGTTGTTTATCATTGCAGATACTGTATTAGCGAGTTTATTCAGATACTACTGCGGACAAACAAAATGTTGTCCGCAGCAATCCAGCTTAGGCTGGAGAAAAGTTGAACTCTAATTCCTTGTTTAAATATTCCGTGATATGAATTAAATGCTCACCGTATGTCCAGTGAGCCTCAAGATCTTCGATCACATGGAACTCGCTCATGAGTTTTCCGTTTTTGAAGTGACGTAAAACCGGATGTAAGAACTGGCTTTGCTCAGCGTTGTTCAGGTTATCTCGAGCAATTCGATTCTGGGAAAAGATATCTCCATCGTGGTTCTGACCATATTCGAAGGTCAATGCCAGCACATCGTCGTTTGCAAAATAATCCTGAGTTCCGTATTCCAGAGGCATGGCTTCATGATGCTCAATATCACCTTTGCCAAGGCGGAAAAACTCGGCCAGGAAGCCCGGTTGCTGCCATAAGCTGCTAACCACATTGACTCTGTCGATAATATACTTACCTAGTATTTCATCATCATTTTCCACCAGTTTATGAGGAATGTTTTTGCCCAGAATTCTATTTTCTAGTATTTCGATGAGTGACTTAACGTTGTAACGGAAACCGTGAATAAAACCAGATGTCGCTTTCTTGTAATCCAACATGTGCATCAATGCACCAGCAAAATACAAACCTTCCACATTAGAGCTTTCAAAGCCATTATTCATTTTCGGAAACTTACCCATATACGCGAGTTCAGGCATACAGTTTTCCGCAAAAATGTCAGCGCCAAACTTGAATCCGGCACAACTCAGCACATAATCATACTTCAGAGTTTCCACTTCGCCTTCGGCATGCTTATAGTTGAAGGTAACCTCAAAGCCATTTTCGGTTTTAACGATTTCTTCAATATCAGCATCCATAATAGCGTGCTGAGATTTCAGCTGATACATATCAAGGATGTTGTTGTTCACCGCTCTTAGATTACCAACGTAGTGGCTCGACCAGGCGAGTTTAAGCGAATTAGGACTGGATAAGTGAATAACAGCAGCAGTTTCAACTAAGTTATCAGCGGTTTCAAAGGCGGAGTTGCCTTTCCCGATAATCAGCACTTTTTTATTAATAAAGTCATTTTTATCTACTGAACAAAAGGAGTATTCGTCCGCATGTTCAATACCTTTAATATCAGGAATGTTCGGCTTAGTATAACCAGTGGCCACGATCACCGTTTTCGCCTGAATATTTCTGCCTGAAGTCAATTCAACATTAAAAACACCATCGTTTTTGCTGATTTCTTTTACATCGGCATTGTAGGTAATATCCAATTCTTCCGATTCAATAAAAGAGGTCATATACTCCAATAGTGAATCAGAACTTGGAAATAACTTTTCGTCAAACTCTTTGAATAACGGAGCATTCTCCGACAACAAACTGTTCCAGTCGTGCCTTAAGTTAAACTCTCTGTTATCGCTACCTGTATAGCGCTTATTGATCGAAATAAGAGTTTTGTGCCTTGGGAATGTTTTAAAGAATGACCCGGCACAATCGTTTCGTTCTAAAACTTCAAATGTAAACCCTTTTTGCTTTAAAAAATATGCTGCCTGGACTCCAGCTGGGCCCGCACCAATGACAACTACGTCTAACATGTAACGCTCCATTTTATTTTTAGTGTGTACTTTTAGTTAACAATGCGCGCACCCTTAAACAGACAAAAGTAACCCCTCGCCTGATTTGAATGCGAACCCATTTTCAAAAATTCTATCTTTGGAGGTATTTTACTGCGCCTCCAGGCAGCTAACTTAAACTTCAGCCAAATGCACGTCTGATATTTTCCGAAAGAGCCTGAGCATTAAGCATTGCTAACATACTCAGGTGCTCCCCTGGGGTTGATTGCACGGCAACAGGCTGCTGGCTATATGGTTGATAGCCGCTCTTCAATTCACTTTCACCCTCAACCGCCAAACCTTTAGACGCACAAATTAAATTTATTTTACCTTTAAAAGCATCATACGGTTGATACCCTTGCCAGATTTCAATCTGTTTCTGCAATGCCAATAACTTATTTTCCAGTATCGTACTGAGTAAATCCGGATCAGCATTACCGAACTCGTTTTGCATCATTTTTAACAAGTCGTACTTTTTATTTTTCGTTGTTTTGTGCTGGCAACCATGTTCGTCCAGGGCCCGGGCTTTTGTTCTGCTGTGGAGCAGTTCAATCGCTTCATCTGCAAGTGAGTTGTTCTTGAGGGCCTTATCCTGATACAGGTAGCAATCAAGCAATACCAGCCCTACCTGCATACCACAAGCTTCCAGCTTTCTGGCTAATTCAAATGCGATACATCCACCGAACGAATGCCCCACTAAATATACAATATCACCTTTAGTGGAACACTGAATTTCCTGAGCACATACAGATATGATTTCGTCCAAATCATTATAGGTAATATTTATACCATCGACATCACCAAATTCAAATGATTTTATGGCGAATTCCTGTTTTAAATACTTTACACAGGGTATAAAAGACGAAGAATCCAGCCCTACTCCCGGAAAAAAGAACAGAGGGGGTTTGCCACTAGTGTCAGCCAAAGTAACAAATGGCTTCTCTGGACTAGCGGGCCCATGAGGCTTAGCCTGACGTTCTGCAAATTGGTAGTTTGTCTCGCTCTGCTGAGAAAGCTCGGAAGCCAATTCACCAGAGTCAGACATTGACTGAGCAAAAAGACATGATGCCAGGGATTCAATAGTGGGATTAGCATAAAGAACAGGGACTGGTAGCTCGATTGAGAAAGCAGAGCGTATCTCTACCATTAGTTTAATGGATAATAACGAATGCCCTCCCAACTCAAAGAAATTGTCCCTGATACCGATCGTCCTCTCATCAAGCTGTAGCAATCTTGCCCATATTTCTACAAGTAAAATTTCTGTTTGCGAACCAGGAGCAATGTACTCATCATCATTTTTATCACCAGTAAAGGCTGGAAGCTGTTTTTTGTCTATTTTGCCATTAGGTGTTAAAGGCCAATGCTCCACCAAAACAATACCGTCCGGTCTCATGTATTGTGGCACAGTGTTTTTCATTGCTTCATGTAACCATGATACCAGCCGCTGCTCAAAATCAGGTTTTACTGCAGGTTTGACGTAAGCCACTAATTTCTGCGACTCCCCCTGTTTCTGTACTACTACAAGGGCAGAATCCACATCAGTGATAGACTCCAAGGCGGCTGTGACTTCGGCAGGCTCAATACGAAAGCCTCGGATTTTAACCTGTTCATCCACTCTTCCCTCGAATAGCAGGTTACCATCAGGCAACAACTGAACTAAATCGCCACTGCGGTATATTCGCTTCGGTAATTGTTCGTACCGCTCGTTGTAATGTGGGTTTTCGATAAACCTCTCTTGCGTTTCTTCGCTTTGATTCAAATACCCCAACGCAATGCTATCCCCTCCGATAAAAAGTTCGCCGATTGCGCCAATTGGAAGAAACTCAAGGTTAGGACCCAACACCAATAGGCTGTAATTTGCATTGGCTTTACCAATTGGTATCGATTCGCCATCAGGTAACTCTTGCATACTAAAAGTGCAGGCAGTGATAGTGGCTTCTGTTGGCCCATAACTGTTTATCAGGGAAACAGCATGTTGGGTTTTATTAAAAAAATCCTGTGTAGCTCTATAGGGTAAGGCTTCTCCTCCGACAATGACCATTCGCAATAATGGCGACTCCACCACATCCTGTCCATAATTCAATTGCAGCCAGAATGAAGTAGGTAAACTCACCACGGAAATCCGATTTTTGCTACAAAAATCAGAAAAAGCACGAGCGCCTTCCAAACAAGATTCATCGCGCAGCACCAGTGTCGCACCATGACACAAAGCGCCAAAATACTCTTCGACAAAAATATCAAAAGCAATATTTGAAAACTGTAAAACCCTATCGTCCCTGTCAATGGCATAACACTCAGCTATATGTTGCTGGTAGTTAACGACAGCCTTATGTTGGATCATCACACCTTTTGGCTTACCGGTAGAGCCCGAGGTATAAAGCAGATACACCAGGTTAGTGCTGGTTAAATGACTGATGCGCGGATTGCAAACACTGAATTTAGCGACCTCATCATTACAAGAAAGTGCACCACCTTCAGTACAGAAAAGTGCTTCAAATTGCAGAATATGCGAATGTTCAGTTTCTTTCTGGAACTCTACCTTTTGCAATAACGCCTTTTGTACCAAAACGAGTTTTGGTTTTACATCAGCCATAATATAGTTGAGGCGTTCCTGCGGATAACTGGGATCCAACGGCACATAGGCCCCGCCAGCTTTGAGAATCGCCAGTATAGCCACCACCATTTCTGGCGAGCGATTGACACACAGTCCCACAAAGCTGTCCGGGGTAATCTCGTAATGGGCCAACAGATAATGAGCCAGTTGATTGGCTCTCTCGTTTAGCGCCTGATAGCTCAGTCTCTGCTTACCGTACACCAGAGCCGTTGCTTCTGGATGTGCGGCCGCCTGGGCTTCAAATAAATGATGAATGCACTGCTCCTGCGGATAAGCCCGGCGGGGCCCCGGTAACATGCTCAGTAACTGATGCGTTTCTTCGGCTGACAGCATCTCTAACGCGGCTAATCGGGTATCTGCTTCAGCTGCTGCGATTGACTGTAACATCTGCATCAGCTGGCCGTTCAATGCCGATATACGCTGCTCTGAAAACAGGGCAGTGTCATATACCCAGTCCAGTCCTACGCCCTGCTCACTAAGGCTTAAGGTAATATCTAAATCAAACTTGGCCTGTACATGACCGTCGCGGTACGCAGAGAAACTGACCTCAGGGAGTGCATAAGTCATTTCCTGACCGGATGTCTGCACCCCATAGTCATTATTACTGCTGAGCATTATCTGAAACAAAGGGCTGTGAGCCTGACTGCGGGGTATCTGCAAACGCTCCACCAGTTGCTCAAAAGGGACATCCTGATTCGCCTGTGCCTGCAGGTTCACTTCCCGAACATGCCGCAGATAATCCACCAGAGTCGCCTGGCGGGTATCCAGACGCAACACCAGTGTATTCACAAAAAAGCCTATCAGGGGTTCGACTTCCGCCTGCAGACGATTGGCCACCGGTGTGCCTATAACAATGTCATAGCTGTTGCTGTGGCGGGATAACACCAGTGACAGAGCACCGTGCAACAGCATAAAGGGAGTCATGTTGTAACGCCGTGCCAGTGCCTGTAATCGTCCGGCTACGTCACCATCAAGCTGGCCCTTCACCTGGGCTCCCTGATGTTGTTTTCTCACCGGGCGGCTGTGGTCCAGCGGTAAACTGTGTACCGCCGGCAGCTCTGCTAACTGTTCTGTCCAGTAAGCCAGTTGGGTTTCCAACAATTCGCCACTTAAGGTTTCCCGTTGCCAGCGGGCATAGTCTGCATACTGTATCGACAACGGTGCTAATGGATTATCCTGCCCCGCCTCATACGCCTGATACAGGCTGAAAAACTCCTGACTCAATACGTCCATCGACCAGCCATCTGAGGCGATATGATGCATGTTCAGCAACAACAGGCCGCTGTCGCTGCCGGTATGGATGTACCCCACCCGCAACATCAACTCCTGACTTAAATCAAACGGCTGCTCACAAATCTCAGAGCGGAAGGCACTCATCTGTTTGTCTTGTGTCTCACGCGTGAGACCTGACACATCCAGCTGACGCAAACTAAATGCTACCTCTGATAACGGCAGAATACGCTGTAACGCCTGACCGTCCCGCTCAAAATAGACGGTTCGAAGTACTTCGTGACGCTCGATGATGGTCTTAAACACCCCTTCAACCAACGTCAGGTCGAGACGACCTTTGACCTCAAACACTGAGGGCATGTGGTACTCCGGTGAGCCGCCCTGTAACTGGTCGATAAACCACAGCCGTTGCTGGGAAAAGGAGGTCTGCTCTGTTCCGTCAGGACGGGCTACCGCCGTTACCTTACTGCGCACAACCCCGCTCTGATTTTCATCCAGCCACTGGCCAATACCGGCGATACTGGGAAACTCATATAACGCCGGTACACTCACCTCCAGTGACAGCTGTTCCCGTATACGGGCTATCAGGCGTACCGACAGTAACGAATGTCCGCCCAGTTCAAAAAAATTAGCCGTGACACTGAGGCTGTCGGCTTCCAGTCCCAGTAAATCCGCCCAGATGGGCAACAGCGCTCGCTCCGTGGCGGTTCGCGGTGCCACATAGTCACGGACCTGACCTGCCAGAGCAAAATCCGGTAACGCCTTTTTATCGATTTTACCGTTGGGGGTCAGTGGCCATTGCACCACTGTCTGCATTATTTCCGGCACCATATAGGCCGGTAAACACTGCAGCAGATGCTGTTTGACGCGGGATAGCAGCTTCGGACCATCACTGACACCCTCCGCCAGTTTCAGCCAGGCCACCAGTTGCGGACTGCCCGCAATGTTCCGGGCCATGACCAACGAAGAATCAACGTAGTCCAACTGATTCAAAGTAGATGAAATTTCTCCGGGTTCAATGCGAAATCCTCGGATTTTTACCTGGTCGTCAGCTCGTCCTTCATAACATAGCGAACCATCAGATAACAATCGCACCAGATCACCAGTGCGATAGAGGGGGCCTGAAGAAAGCATTCCATCTGGCTGCGGGAAGGGATTGTTAATGAAGCGTTCAGTGGTCAGTAACTCCCGGTTCAAATACCCGCGAGCCACACCGGAGCCACCGATGTACAATTCACCAACAGCTCCCATCGGGGTCAAATTGCGCTGTGCATCCAGAACAAGTCCGTAAGTATTGGGCAGCATTCCGCCGAGATTGGGAGTGTCTCCGGTAATTTGTGTCCAACAACTATTAACCGTGCATTCAGTGGGGCCATATACATTGAAGGCTCTGTAAAGGTTATTGTTTTTGTCCTGCCAGCTCACCAAATCTTGCCATAAATCGTCATCGATAGCCTCTCCACCGATAACCAAATCCACATCTATTCTGGCATCAATCACACTTCCCGCGGGAGCTTGCATGCGCCAGAGAGACAATAAGGCAGGAGTGCAATCCAGCACGCCAATATTGTGCTGCTGAATTTGTCTTATCAGATAATTCAGATCTCTTTTCGCCTCATCCCCCAATATCACCAAACCCTGGCCCAGGCACAACTGTGTCAAACCCTGCACAGAAGCATCAAAGGCATATGAAGCAATCCAGCCCCAGTTTGAATCAACAGGTCCTTTCTCGCCTAACTGCAAAGACTTCATGCTTTGAGCCAGATTACTCACCCCACCATGTGTAACCATTACTCCCTTAGGTTTACCGGTAGAGCCTGATGTATAAATCACATAAGCCAAATCAGTTTTACCCGGTTGCACATGGGATACATCCGCTACCGGATAATGCTGCACCGCTTCAGGTAGGGCGTCCAATAACAATATTTCGGTATTGAAAGCTTCTACAACAGGTAAAACCGCTTTATGGCTCAGAATCAATTCAGCGGCGGTATCCTTTACCACATATTCAAGGCGTTCCTTAGGATACCCCGGATCCATAGGTACATAAGCCCCGCCAGCCTTAAGAATAGCCAAGATTCCAATAACAAGTTCAACTGAACGTTCAGTACATAAGCCCACAAGACTGTCAGGTTTGAGTTTATAGGTTTCCAGCAAGTAATGGGCTAGCTGGTTACTGCGCTGGTTTAATTCAGAAAATGTCAGTTTTTGATCTTCGCAAATCAGAGCAATCGCATCTGGTGTAACTGCAACTTGTTGTTCAAATAAACGTGAAATTGATTTCCAGTCAGTTGCTTCACTGTGCTGTCCTGATAATGCTTGAGTTAACAACTGAGCTTCATTTTTAGAATAAATACTGATATCAGTGAGGCGAACCTCTGACAGACGTGCAAATGCAGCGGTTTCCGCTTGTCTGGCAAACCAAGTTAGCAGATTGCACAAGTGTTGATTTAACCTTTCAATGTATTTTGCTTCGAACAAATTTTGGTTGTAAAGCCACTTAATTGCTACGCCGTTTTCATTGATACTTATATCAATTGTGATCTCAAATTTAGTTTGAACCTCTTGTTCTGCAGCCACTGAAAAAGTTAGTTCTGGCATTGGAAAACTGGCTGGCTCTTTCTCTGACACACCGAAGTCATTACTGGTAGTGAGCAATATCTGA
Organism: Planctobacterium sp. AWH2_060; assembly: GCF_056158425.1. Taxonomy (NCBI): domain Bacteria; kingdom Pseudomonadati; phylum Pseudomonadota; class Gammaproteobacteria; order Alteromonadales; family Alteromonadaceae; genus Planctobacterium; species Planctobacterium sp. AWH2_060. The sequence continues at coordinate 1,671,904 of NZ_JBSWTG010000001.1, forward strand.
AATACCGGTGAATAATGCTTGCTTCTGGGAATTTTAAGTGCGTCAACCAGTTGCTCAAAAGGAACATTTTGGTAAGTTTGCGCATCCAGGTGTAAATCACGAATATGATTAAAATACTGCGCTAAGGATTGGTGATTAACTTCAGCGGCTAACACCAACGTATTAGTGAAAAAACCTATTAAAGGCACCAGTTCTTCCTGAAGGCGATTGGCAATGGGTGTGCCAACCACAATTTTGTTTTGTTGGCTATGCCGGGCAAGGACCAGTGATAGCAAAGCATGTCCCAACATAAAAGGTGTTAAACGAAAATGTTTTGCAACTGACAATAAGGGTTGTGACACCGCTTTTGTCAGCCGTTTTTGCAGCGCCGCAGTGCTGACTTTAAGTCCGGCACTCCTGGGATTGCAGGTCACAAGCTCATGAACCGGGGGCGCATCCGCTAATTGTGACTTCCAGTAATCCAGCTGCCTGGCCAGCTCCTGCTCATTTAACCAGGTGCGTTGCCAACTCGCATAATCGCCGTATTGTAATTTCAGCTCTGCCAGCGGGCTGCTCTTGCCATTGGAATATGCCGAATACAACTGCATAAACTCTTTGATTAACAATTGGATTGACCAACCATCTGAGGCGATATGGTGCATGTTAAACAAAATCATGCCGCTATTATTGTCAATATCAACATAGCTAGCTTTAAGCATCAGGTCATTAGCCAAATCAAACACCTGACTAGCATTTTGTTTAATTAAGCTAGCCAGCGTTTCCTGCTTTATTTCTTCGGGCAAAGACCGTAAATCATGCTCAGCTAAAGAAAAATTAAATTCCTTGTTTATTCGCTGATAACCAACCCCGTCTTGTTCCACATAGACTGTACGCAATACCTCGTGTCGGGTAATTATCTCGCGAAACACATTCGCCAATATATCTTTGTTGATGCGTCCATTAACGTTTATGGCCGCCGGCATATTGTATTCAGGTGTCCCTGATTGTAGCTGGTCGATAAACCAGAGTCGCTGCTGCGCAAACGACATTGCTAATAACCCGTCTCGATCAACGGGCGAGATAGCGGCTTGCTCCTTGCCCATTGAATTTATTGAGGTTTGCTCAGTTAAATAGGCAATGATTTCCGTTTTCTTAGCCTTTACTTGTTCCTTGATACTTTCAGGAAAACTGTCAACTGTGAGTTTATATCCCAGCTTACCATCCTCACAGAACAGGAATACGCCAGCTTCGCTGGCGGTTTTAAGGAGTTTAGCAATACTCACAACCAGCCTTCCTCGGTTACGTCCTCTTCAACCGGCTTCTTCGCTACTTGCTGAGAATCCTGGTATTGTTGATACAGTAAAGCTAACTGTGCAATGGTTGGCGCATCAAACAGCTGACGGATACTAAACTCAACGTTCAACTCTTTACGCAGTACAGCAATAAACCGGGTGGCCAGCAGAGAATGTCCACCTAAATCAAAGAAGTTGTCATTCACTCCCACCTGCTCAACACCCAACAGACTCTGCCACAATTCGGCCAGCTGTAGCTCAAGTTCGTTGCGCGGTGCCACATAAGCCTGTTCGCTTTGCTGAGCAATATCCGGTAATCCCCGTCGGTCCAGTTTACCGTTAGCCGTCAATGGCAAAGCTGCCAGCAACATCATTCCCGAAGGTATCATATGCTCCGGTAATACCTGACCCAGGGCATGACTTATACCCTGTATTAAAGCCGACTCGTCTTCAGCTTCCTGACTCACCACATAGGCCACAAGCCGGGCCTGCTCACCTTCACCGGAGACCACAACCACTGCGTCTGACACGCCGGGATGCGCCTTTATCAATGAACTGACTTCGCCCGGCTCTATCCGGTAGCCCCGTATCTTAACCTGCTCATCGGCACGCCCGACAAACACCAGTTGGCTGTCTGCCGCATCCGACACACCCGCCTGCCAACGCACCAGGTCTCCGGTGCGATATAAGCGCTCACCTGCCACAAACGGGCTCGCTATAAAGCGCTCCGATGTCAGCGCCGGTCGGTTTAAATAGCCTTTGGCCACACAGGGGCCACCCACATACAGCTCACCCACCATGCCTTCGGCACACACCTGACGCTCACTGTCCAGCACGTACAAACGGGTATTGTCCATCGCCCGACCTATCGGTACCGAAACTGCGCCTTCATCAAGATTGTCTGCCTGTGCACTGAAGTCAAACAGGCTACAGCCCACCACCGTTTCCGTCGGACCGTAATGGTTGTATATCTGACTCCCGGGAAAACGCGCCTGTAACTGTCTGGCATCCCGTACACTCAGCGCTTCACCGCCTATCACAAAGACATGCTCTGCCGTCACTGTGCTGTCCGCATCCATCAGACTCAGCAGTCCTTTGACATGCATCGGGGTCATACGTATCAGATAGCGATGTGAATCCCCCTGATGCAGCTCCGTTGCCAGATGATTCAGCTCATCGCCGACACTCAGTAATCTCACACAGCCGCCCTGCATCAACGGCAGGAACAGACCGGGAATACTGATATCAAAACCATGAGAAGTGACCACCAGTGAGCCGTCACCGCCGGTCGGGTAATATGCCTCCAGACCAAACGCCAGATAATCCACTAAGCCACCGTGACTCACTTCCACACCTTTGGGGGTACCGGTGGAGCCGGAGGTATAAATGACATAGGCACTGTCTGTCAGTGTCGCTACTGGCTCCGGGTTGCTGTCGGCATAATCTGACAACACCCCTTCCCGGACAACATCATCCAGCATGAGTACATCCACGCTGGCTATCGGCAGACCCGACAACATACCAGCACTGGTCAGTACCAGCTCGACACCGGCATCTTCCAGTAACTGACTGATTCTGGCCGGTTTACTGGAGGGCTCTATCGGAATATAGGCCGCTCCGGCTTTCAGTACCCCTAACAGTCCCACCAGTAATTCCACTGAACGACTGACATACACCGCCACAAAGTCTCCGGCACCTGAGCCCTGCTCGCTCAGGTAGTCCGCCAACTGATTGGCATAACGGTTCAGGTCGCGATAACTGAGATTGCTGCACTCACCTGACTCTTCCTGATACCAGACCGCAACAGCATCCGGGGTCTGCGCTACCTGCGCCTCAAAACACGACACCAGGGTCTGCTGACGGCCTTCGCTGTTGTGCCTGCCTTCGCCCTGCTTCAGCATTCGCTCAGCATCCGCTTCACTCTGAATCGCAAATTCCGATAACAAACCATCAGGGCGTGCTACGATGCTGCGCAACAGTGACTCAAAGCCAGAGGCCATACGGGCTATGCTACTCTGTCTGAACAAACTGGTTTTATAGCTCCAGTTTAACAATAACCCCTGTTCAAATTCGATCCCGGTTAAATCGAAATCAAAGTGAGAGACATTCTGCTCTCTTTGCACAGGTTGTAACTGTGAATCACTTAATTCCAGCGAACCCGATTCCATGTTTTGTAATACAAATTTTATCTGAAATAACGGGCTATGCTGCTGAGTTCTTTCGGGGTTAAGTTCATCCACCAACATTTCAAAGGGCACATTTTGATGCTCAAATGCAGCCAATATATCCTGCTTTGAGCTGCTCAATAATTCCGAAAAACGCTCTTGCTTATCTAATTTAGTTCGAAACACCAGGTTGTTATTAAAAAACCCAATTAATGGCTCAACATCTTTGTGTAATCTACCAGCAACCGGCGACCCCACTACGATGTCAGTTTCTCCGCTCCATTTACCTAATAGCAAAGCAAATGCTGTTTGCAACAACATAAACAAACTAACACCATGGGACTGAGCAAGAGTATTCAGCTGTTGTAATAACTCGCTATCCACTTGTAGTTGCCACTGAGCCGACTGGTAATCTTGCTTTTTAGGTCTGGCAAAATCCAGGGGTAAGCTGTGAACAGTTGGTAATCCGTTGAGCTGCTGGCTCCAATACTGTAATTCTTGCTGCAATCGTTGCTGATCAAATGTATCGCGCTGCCAGGCTGCATAATCTGCATACTGCACTTTTAGCGGTGGTAAATTCGGCTTTTGCCCCTTTAATAACGCCTGATATATGGCCGAGAACTCTTTGACAAAAATCCCCGATGACCAACCATCTGATGCAATATGATGGGTCGTTATTAAAATCAAATGCTGTTGCTCTGCAATGGCACAATAAGCACTGCGCAACATCACATCCTTTTGTAAATCGAAACTGCGATTAGCTTCTTCGTTGATAAAACGCTGAATTTGTACTTCTTGGCTCTCCTGTGACCCTAATGGTAATTCGATAACAGGAACTTCAAATTCCTCATTAATCACCTGAATCGCCTGCCCATCCCAATCCTGGTAGGTAGTACGCAGGATCTCGTGGCGTTCCACCATAGTATTCAGAGCTTGTCGGAAACAAGACAAATTAAACTCACCACGCAACATGAACGCCGCCGGAATATTGTATTGAGCACTGCCACCTTCCATTTGGTCAATAAACCACAATCTCTGTTGAGAAAAAGACAGTGGTATCAAGTTCTCAGAGTCACGTTTCTCGAGTGCTAAATACGTGTTGGACATCAGGTTTTCAAGATGATGGCTCAATGCACGTATCTGCGGAAATTCAAAAATGGCTTTAATTGACACATCTTTATGCAATTGCTGACTGATAGCCGACACTAGTCTGGTAGCCAACAACGAATTGCCACCGGCCTCGAAGAAATTGTCCAGCACACTGATATTTTCCCGCTGCAAGATTGTTTGCCAGATTGCCTGCAACTTGATTTCCATTGCAGATTCAGCTGCCACATAATCGGCAGACTGCTGCTCTGCAGCCATCTTCAAAAGCGCTTTCCTGTCGATTTTATCATTGCTGGTTAAAGGCATACTGGCTACCACATGGAAGGTATTAGGTAGCATGTACTGAGGCAATGCTGTAGCGACATGCTCTGTCAAATTCAACTTAAGTGCCTCTTCACTCGAGTCGTTGTTTTGCTTTTCAACTGGCGTGACAAAAGCCAGAATTCGGGCTTCACCGCCGCTACTTTTGTCCAGTAATACAAGCGCTGTTTCAACAGCTGGATGGCTGGTGATACAGTGTTCAATTTCACCTAATTCCACGCGATAACCGCGCACTTTTACCTGATTGTCACCTCTGCCAATAAACTCAATTTGCCCGTCTGGTAAGTAACGTGCAAGGTCGCCACTGCGATAGCTATTAAACTCACCGAGTTCCGGCTTGGCGACAAATTTTTCAGCCGTCAATTCAGGATTATTCAGATATCCGCTGGTCACGTTAGGTCCACAAATATAAAGTTCACCCACCACTCCTCGTGGTACCGGATTTCCGTATTCGTCTAAAATGTGCATCGCAACATGCCCAAAAGGTTTTCCGATGCAGTGGGGCACATCCACAGGATTAACTTGTGGCATATAGCAGCTACTCAAAATGGCTGCTTCTGTGGGCCCATACAATTCCACAACTGTGACGCCGGGCAAATAGGCCATCAGATCTTCTATCAAGGATTTGGGAACGGCATCACCTCCCACCAAGACAACCCTAAGTTCAGGATAGAGCTGCCTGAAGTCGCCAATGCGAACCTGCTCCAGCCATAACTGCATCAGGCTAGGCACCGCATGAAAAATAGTTGCCTGACGGGTTAAGGCGATCAGCTGATTTAACTGCTGCACCGTTTTTCTGGCAATCAGTTGAGTTGTCCCGCCACAGAGCACTGGTAAAAACAGCTCAAGCATCGAAATATCAAATGATTGTGATGCAAGGCAAGGAAACTGGTCCTGCTCATTCACATCCAGAATTTGACGCATGGCATTAAAAGTAGATAGAAATTGCCCATGAGTAACCATTACCCCTTTGGGATTTCCAGTGGAACCAGAGGTATAGATGACGTAAGCCAGATCCCTTGCTTTACAGGTAACCGGCGCCTCTAATTGAATAGCGTCACAGTTCTCATGCCAGAGAGTTTGTTGCGTAAGCTCCTGGTCGATTAATAGTGGACCAGCACTCTCAGGTAATTTGTGTGCGGTCAATTGTTCTGCAACAACCAACTTAACCTTGCTATCCTGAATGATATAATTAAGACGCTCAGAAGGCAGTTCTGGATCCATAGGCACGTATACGGCCCCGAGTTTAAACACTGCTACGATAGCTGCCATCATATCAACAGAGCGCTCGGTACATATACCGACGAAATCCCCTCGCTGCACTCCTCTTGCCTGCAACAAAGTAGCAAGTTGTTGACCCGCGGCCAGCAACTGGGCAAAGGTCACTGAAGTTACCCCTTGATGGGATTCAGCTTCCACGGCAATGGCATCGGGAGTCAATCTTGCCTGGCGTTCTAAGACTTCGTAAATAGTCAGGTTGCTCAATTGCGATGGTATTGAATCACATGCTATACCGCCACTTAGCAAGGACAAGCGCTCAGTTTGTTCAGGACTTAACAAGGAGTAAGCACTATTTACCTGAAGCACGTCAGCCGTAATTTGAGTCAATAACCACTCAAAGCTCGCTGCCATGTTTTCTATGGTTTCGGAAACAAACAAGCTGTCGGCGTAACGCCAGTTAATGAGCAACGCATGTTCAGTTTCCGTGACATTCACATCCAGATCAGTTTTCACCACTGTCAGATCGCTACTCATGGTAGCCACATCCAGGCCTGGTAACTCTACGTCTACCTGCTCATTATTCTGCATTCCAAACAAAATCTGAAAAACAGGACTATGACTCAAACTCCTGGAGGGGTTCAGTTCATCAACTAATCTGTCAAAGGGCACATTTTGATGAGCAAAAGCATTGAGGATACTGGTTTTATTTTGAGCCAGAAGTTCGCTGAAAGGCAATTCCGGCGCAACTTTTAACCTTAAAATCAAGCTATTAACAAACAAACCAATCAAAGGCTCTTGTTCGCTGCGCGTTCTGCCTGCGACAGGTGTTCCTACAACAATATCCTTATCATTGCTCCAGCGACTCAAAAGCAGTGCAAATGCTGTATGGAGCAACATAAATAAACTGACACCCTGCTCGTTAGCCAACGATTTTAATTTACTGCCAAGTTCAGCGGATAAAGGCTGTATAAAACCAGCACCATCAAAACGTTGTATCTGCGGGCGAGATTTATCCAAAGGCAGATTATGTAAAACAGGTATATCCTTCAGCTCTTCTCGCCAAAACGACAGCGACTGCTCAAATTGCTCGGACTGCTCCACGCTGTATTGCCATGCGGCAAAATCAGCATATTGCATTGGCAAAGTGGCTAATTTTGCTGAACGGTTGTTGCTGTGAGCCTGATAAAGTTCGCTGAATTCTTTGACTAATATTCCCAAAGACCAGCCATCGGCGGCAATATGGTGCAGAGTAAACAGTAAAATATGTTCAACATCCGACAGTTTGAGTAAGCGACACCGCAACATCAAATCTTCCGCCAGATTAAAGCTCAGCCGGGCTTCATTGCGAATATATTCTCGCACCTGCTCGTTGCCATCAGCTTTTTGTGACAGGTCGGTAACTGGTAATGGAACCGGGCTGGCAGGATAAACCACCTGATTTGCCGTTTCTACCACGCCTTCATTTAAGTCACCTTGCTGCCTGTTCTGTGACTTATATCTGGTTCTCAGCACTTCATGTCGCTGTACTATGGTATCTAACGCGAATTGCAAAGCATCAATGTTTAACTCGCCTTTCAGTGACAACGCTGCAGGCATATTGTATTGCGAGCTGCCCTGAGCCATCTGATCCAGCACCCACAATCTTTGTTGAGCGAAAGACAGTGGAATATCAACATTGCGATCCGCTTTGAAAATTTCGCTTTCTTTATCACTCGATAAGCTGTCAATGTACTTAGCCATAACGCGAATGTTCGTGTATTCAAACATTGCTCTGACAGATACTTTTTTGTGACAACGACGAGCAATTTCGCTGACAACACGGGTGGCTAATAATGATTGCCCGCCAATTTCGAAAAAGTTTGCTGTTACACTGACTGACTCCTGTTTCAGGATTTCCTGCCAGATAGATTGCAACATCTCCTCAGTGACTGTTTCTGCTGCTTCATACTTAACAGATTGCGACACTTCAACTTCGGGTAAAGCTTTAACATTAAGTTTTCCGTTGCTGGTCAATGGCAAAGACGGCAAGGCAACCACTGCAGCAGGGATCATGTAATCAGGTAACGTTTGTTGCAAAGCCCGTCGGCACAGTTGTTCATCGACTGAATCAAGTTGCTGAGACTCAGGTACCACGTAAGACACCAACGAATCTACTGCAGCAACCTTGCGAATAACGGTCCTCGCGTTTGTTATGCCAGGTAACTTAGTGAGTTGTGTATCGATTTCTCCAAGCTCGATCCTGAAACCCCGCAACTTCACCTGATCATCGTTTCGACCTATGTAAACCAGATTGCCATCATTTGACCAACGCACCACATCACCGGTGCGATATAAACGCTCAGTCTCGTTGAACGGGGACAAAATAAACCGCGCCTCTGTCACTTCCGGTTTATTGACATAGCCTCTCGCCAGACCAATCCCGCCGATATAGAGCTCTCCTGCGACACACACTGGTACAGGCTGTTGGTTTTGGTCTAACACGTGTAACTGAATATTATGAATTGGCTTGCCAATCGTCACGTTTCCGCTTGTCTCAAGATTTTGACAATCCCAGTAACTTACATCGATAGCGGCCTCTGTTGGGCCATACAGGTTGTGCAATTCCACGCCCTGACTGCTCATGTCCCGGGTAGCCTGATAAAACTGAGTAACTAAATGCGCTCCCAACGCTTCACCGCTACAAAATACCCGTCTCAATGCACTGGCAAATTCAAATCCCTTGTGTTCAATAAAAATAGCTAACATTGAGGGAACAAAATGCAAAGTAGTTATCTCACAACTAGCCAGTAATCCTTTCAGATATTCAGGGTCTTTGTGACCCTGGGGTTTTGCAAATACCTGTTTTGCTCCCACCATCAGGGGCCACAAAAGCTCCCACACAGAGACATCAAAACTGTACGGGGTTTTCTGCAAAACCACATCATCCGGTTGTAAAGGATATTGTTTTTGCATCCAATCAATACGATTCACCAGAGCCCGGTGTTCAACCATTACGCCTTTGGGCTTACCAGTGGATCCGGACGTATAAATAATATTCGCCAGTAAGCCAGCATGCAGCGCTTGTATGTCCGGAGATTTTTGCTCAAAACCTGTCAATAAATCAGGGGCATCTAATTCAACACAATCAGGTGCATTTGCTGGTAATAAGGCAACTAAAGGTGACTGTGTCAGTATGATATTGGCACCACAATCTTCCAGCATATATGCAATGCGATCTGCTGGATAATCCGGGTCGACAGGAACATAAGCAGCACCAGACTTCAGAACAGCTATAATCGCCACTATCATATCCAAAGAGCGGTCTAGTAATAAGGCCACCGGTGCCTCCGGCTGTACGCCTCTGGCTAATAAAAAGCCAGCAAGCTGATTGGCCCTGGCATCCAGTTCTCGGTAGGTAAGGGATTGTCCTTCACACTCTGTGGCAATGCGCGCGGGATGGGCTACAGCCTGTGCTTCAAACAGTTGATGTAAACACAGTGCATCGGGGAAATCCGTTTCGGTGGCGTTCCAGTCATTTAGCTGTTGTTGATCCTTCAGCGACAACAATGGCAGCTCACTAACGACTCCCTCAGGCATCGCTACAACGGCATTGAGCAACAAACGATAAGATTCCGCCAGTCTTTGTATAGTGGTTTCATCAAACAACGCCTGAGCATATTTAAAGCTGACTTTAAGCTCTTCAGCGGCCTCGGTGACATTGACCTCAAGATCGAACTTCACAAACTGACTGTCGGCCTGCTCAGGAATAACGTTGAGATTGGTTAATGACAAATCAGATTGCTGAGCTTTTTGCAAACCAAACAGGATCTGAAACAGCGGTGAATGCGCCATGCTGCGTTCCGGATTCAGCTCTTCCACGATCGCTTCAAAAGGCACTGACTGATGCTCAAAGCCTGACAATATGGTTGTTTTATTTTGTGCTAAAAAGTCCTTAAATGATTGCTCAGGTTTTACTTTAGAACGGATAACCAGAGTATTGACAAAATAGCCAATCAAAGGCTCCAGATTGCGGTGTACTCGACCGGATACCGGCGACCCGATCAGGATATCATCCTGATTACTCCAGCGGGAAATGAGCAGAGCAAAAGCCGTTTGCATCAATATAAACAAACTCACCTGATGACTATTGGCCAGTTCTTGCAAGGCACGGAATTCGGTTTTGGCTAAATTCAGATGCACCGTACTTGCTAAAAATGTCTGTTTCTGAGGACGTTTTTTATCCAGTGGCAGGTCGTGTACCAAGGGAATATCAGCCAGTTGCGTTTGCCAATACGCCAAACTGCTGGCCCTGTTCTCAGTTTGCTTGTCACTTCGTTGCCAATGAACGTAATCGCCGTACTGCAGATGCAGAGGCGGCAAAGGTGACTCCTGCCCTATCAGACAGGCATTGTATAAAGCACTTATTTCCTTTGCTAAAATCCCAATGGAGATCCCATCACAGGCAATGTGATGCAAGGTGATAACCAATATGTGTTGTTCCTGAGCTATGCGCAATAAACGGCAACGCAGCATAGAATCCACACTTAAATCAAAGGCTTTGGTACAAGCCTCACGAACTAGTTTTTTAATCTCCGTTCCCGTATTTTCCTGACCGCTCAGGTCAATGAAATCAATTTCAACAGAATTGCGGGAAGTCACTATTTGTTCAGCGCTATCAGACGAGTATACCGTGCGCAAAACTTCATGCCGTTGCAACACAGAATTCAAAGCTCTTTGCAATGCTGGCAATTGTAGTTGACCTTCCAGTCGCAACGCCATGGGCATATTGTAGTGGGCACTACCGTTGTCGAATTGGTCGATAAACCAAATTGACTGTTGCCCTAATGAAAGCGGTAATTTACCACTGCGATCTACCGGCACAATATCGGATATCGTGGTTTCCTCAAGCGCCTCGAGGTGTGCCGATAGCGTTCGAATTGTGCTGTTTTCAAATATCGCTTTAACTGGCACTTCTTTGTTGTGGGAATGGGCGATTTCGCTGACCATTTTAGTCGCCATCAAAGAGTGGCCACCTATCTCAAAGAAATTATCTTCAATACCCACCTGTTCCAGCCCCAGCAATGATTGCCAGAGCTGTACCAGGGTTTCCTGTAGTACTGTTTCTGGGGCAACATAATTTTGAGCGGCCTGAAAATCAGCCAAAGGCAAGGCTTTTTTATCCACTTTATTGTTGCCGGTTACCGGTAATGTTGCCATTAACACAAAAGCGGAAGGCAGCATGTAAGAAGGTAATTTACTGCGGACATGCTGTCGCAAAGTTTGTATCAGTCTGGCTTCCTGATTTTCGTCGTCATTTTCTGTCCTGGGCACCACATAAGCCACCAGGCGCTTATCATGGTTTTGCGTATCTACAATTACGATGGCCTGAGATACTTCTGGATGCAGCATCAAACACTCTTCAATTTCCGCCAATTCGATACGGAATCCTCTGATTTTAACCTGGTCGTCTATGCGGCCAATAAACTCCAGCTGTCCTTGCGGTAGCCAACGCACCAGATCCCCGGTGCGATAAACACGCTGCTGACTCCCTGATGGACAGGAGATAAACTTTTCTGCGGTTAGTGTTGAATTGCGCAAATAACCTCTTGCCACACCGGCTCCGGCAACTAACAGCTCTCCAGTAACCCCCAGGGGCTGCAGTGCATTGTTTGCATCTACCACAATAAGATCGGCGTGTCCGGGCGTATTGCCTATTGGCACACTGGTACTTGATTGTATTTCGGTGCACTGATGTGCAGTACTCCAGACCGTGGCTTCAGTAGGACCATACTCATTGGTAAAGGATGCGTTTTTGCCCCAGGGTTGTTGAAAGTGGAGGTTTTTAAGCTGTTTATCTAACGCTTCGCCACCCGAAATTATTACCTGCAGGCTACTGGCTTTCCGGTTTCCATTTTGCTCCAGTTGCGCCAGTACCGTTCGATACAACACGGGAGGGATGCCGATATGGGTGATTTTTTGCTGCTCAACCGTATTGATGATGCAGTTTGACGATTTCGCATCGTCTGCATCCAATACGTGCAATGTACCACCACTGGTTAGACTCCAGAACAGACCAATCAAAGAGGCATCAAATGAGAAAGGTACCAGGGTCAAAAAGCGTTCCACTGGGCCACCGAAAAACGGAGTTCGGCTTAGGGTTGAGGCGACAATCTGACGATGTTCGATCTCAATGCCTTTGGGTTCACCGGTAGTACCTGAGCTATAGATAACATAGCACAGATTATCCTGCGTCAAATTGACAGACTCCGGCTTAATGTTGTCATCACTATAGCCAGACAACATGGTTTCTCCCATTTGACCGTCAACAGGAATGAGTTTCTGCTCATAAGCAGGTATCTGTGACAGCAGCCAACTTTGCGTGACAATAATATTGGCGGCAGAGTCCTGTAACATGAAATGGATGCGGTCTTCGGGATCAGTAGGTTCAATCGGAACATAGGCAGCACCCGATTTCATGATCCCCAGAATTGCCACTACCAGATCAGCACTGCGTTCCATACAGACGGCAACTAAAGTATCGGTTTTTGCGCCTTGCTCAACTAAGTAATGGGCTAAACGATTGGCTTTTTCGTTGAGTTGCCGGTAAGTCAAGGTGACATCCGCAAAAACAACTGCCTGGCGGTCAGGGTGCAGCGCTGCCATCTTCTCGATGTATTCATGCAAACAGAGATTTTCAGCAGTGATACGTTCCAGCAATGTGGCATCAGACTGCCCCAGCGACATCAGTCGCTGCTCTTCTTCCATCGAGAACACCGGTAGTTTGGTAATTTCCTGATGCGGTTGCTGGCAAAGGGTTTTTAGCATACGCTCGAAACCAGCCGCCATACGTGCAATGGTTTCGGCCTTAAACAGGCTATCAGCATAAACCCATTTAATCATCAGGCCATCTTCTGCTTCCACAACATGCAGTTCAATGTCGTTTTTAACCGATTCAGTCTCTCGCTCTATACCGTCAATTTTTATACCCGGCAGTGAGAAACTGACAGCCTCATTGTTGTGCATAGTAAAACTAAGTTGGCACAATGGATTGTGACTGGAATTTCGCTCCGGATTAAGTTCATTGACCAGTAACTCAAATGGCAGCTCCTGATGCTCAAAGGCTTCCAGCGTAGACTGTTTAACCTGCGACAATAGCTCTAAAAATTGCGGCGTCCCTGACAAATCCGTTCTGAAAATCAGATTATTAATGCAGCATCCCACCAAATTATCCATACTGGCATGTGCCCGTCCGGCTATCGGACTACCTATAACAATATCAGTCTCATTGCTCCAACGACCAATCAGCACTGACCAGGCGCATTGTAACAGCATAAACAGACTGGCTTCCTGGCGGGACGCCAATTGATTTAAAGCCTTGAGCGTTACCACGGGTAATGTCGAGGTGTAGGTTCCTGCGGAGAAACTTTGTTGTTCAGGTCTGACAAAATCCAGTGGCAACTGATGAACAACGGGCAAGTCTGCTAATTTATTAGTCCAGTAGGCGAGTTCCTGAGATAATTTTTCGCCACTGAGAGTATTGCGCTGCCAACTGGCAAAATCTGCGTATTGCAAGGGAACAGGTGACAATGGCGATTGTTGCTCTTGGGCAAACGCGCCATAAAGAGCTACAAACTCTTTGGCTAATATCGCATTAGACCAACCATCTGTGGCGATATGGTGCAAGGTGAAAAGTAAAACATGCTCCTGTTCGGCTAACACCAACAAACTACAGCGCAACATGTGATGCTGACTCAGGTCAAAGGGTTTTGCGGCTTCCTCTTCGGCAAAGTGACGCAACCGTGAGTCATTCACTGCCTCTTCGCGTAAATCTATTCGATGTATATCTAAAGCGCTGGCGGGATTAATAAGTTGTTGCTCATCACGATACACAGTTCTCAGTATTTCGTGCCTTTCCAGCAGAGTATCCAGTGCCCTTTGCATTGCAGTATAGTTAAGCTGCCCGGTCATTTTCAGGGCGAAAGGCATATTGTATTTGCTGCTATTGCCTTCAAATTGGTCGACAAACCAAAAGCGCTGTTGAGCAAAGGATAAAGGTAAAGGTTCGCGTCGGTCTGCCAGCGGAATTGCCGTAAAGGTTTCTCGCTTTTTAAGCTGAAGTTCATTGGCTAACAGTCGAATACTGGGGTTATTAAACAGCGTTCGCAAAGGTATCCGTTTATCCAACATTTTCGCAATGCTACTGATCATTCTGGTGGCCAGCAGAGAATGTCCACCTAAATCAAAGAAGTTGTCATTCACTCCCACCTGCTCAACACCCAACAGACTCTGCCACAATTCGGCCAGCTGTAGCTCAAGTTCGTTGCGCGGTGCCACATAAGCCTGCTCGCTTTGCTGAGCAATATCCGGTAATCCCCGTCGGTCCAGTTTACCGTTAGCCGTCAATGGCAAAGCTGCCAGCAACATCATTCCCGAAGGTATCATATGCTCCGGTAATACCTGACCCAGGGCATGACTGATATCCTGTATTAAAGCCGACTCTTCTTCAGCTTCCTGACTCACCACATAGGCCACAAGCCGGGCCTGCTCGCCTTCACCGGAAACCACAACCACTGCGTCTGACACGCCGGGATGCGCCTTTATCAATGAACTGACTTCGCCCGGCTCTATCCGGTAGCCCCGTATCTTAACCTGCTCATCGGCACGCCCGACAAACACCAGTTGGCTGTCTGCCGCATCCGACACACCCGCCTGCCAACGCACCAGGTCTCCGGTGCGATATAAGCGCTCACCTGCCACAAACGGGCTCGCTATAAAGCGCTCCGATGTCAGCGCCGGTCGGTTTAAATAGCCTTTGGCCACACAGGGGCCACCCACATACAGCTCACCCACCATGCCTTCGGCACACACCTGACGCTCACTGTCCAGCACGTACAAACGGGTATTGTCCATCGCCCGACCTATCGGTACCGAAACTGCGCCTTCATCAAGATTGTCTGCCTGTGCACTGAAGTCAAACAGGCTACAGCCCACCACCGTTTCCGTCGGACCGTAATGGTTGTATATCTGACTCCCGGGAAAACGCGCCTGTAACTGTCTGGCATCCCGTACACTCAGCGCTTCACCGCCTATCACAAAGACATGCTCTGCCGTCACTGTGCTGTCCGCATCCATCAGACTCAGCAGTCCTTTGACATGCATCGGGGTCATACGTATCAGATAGCGATGTGAATCCCCCTGATGCAGCTCCGTTGCCAGATGATTCAGCTCATCGCCGACACTCAGTAATCTCACACAACCGCCCTGCATCAACGGCAGGAACAGACCGGGAATACTGATATCAAAACCATGAGAAGTGACCACCAGTGAGCCGTCACCGCCGGTGGGGTAATATGCCTCCAGACCAAACGCCAGATAATCCACTAAGCCACCGTGACTCACTTCCACACCCTTGGGGGTACCGGTGGAGCCGGAGGTATAAATGACATAGGCACTGTCTGTCAGTGTCGCTACTGGCTCCGGATTACTGTCGGCATAATCTGACAACGCCCCTTCCCGGACAACATCATCCAGCATGAGTACATCCACGCTGGCTATCGGCAGTCCTGACAACATACCGGCACTGGTCAGTACCAGCTCGACACCGGCATCTTCCAGTAACTGACTGATTCTGGCCGGTTTACTGGAGGGCTCTATCGGAATATAGGCCGCTCCGGCTTTCAGTACCCCTAACAGCCCCACCAGTAATTCCACTGAACGACTGACATACACCGCCACAAAGTCTCCGACACCTGAGCCCTGCTCGCTCAGGTAGTCCGCTAACTGATTGGCATAACGGTTCAGGTCGCGATAACTGAGACTGCTGCACTCACCTGACTCTTCCTGATACCAGACCGCCACAGCATCCGGGGTCTGCGCTACCTGCGCCTCAAAACACGACACCAGGGTCTGATGACGGCCTTCGCTGTTGTGTCTGCCTTCGCCCTGCTTCAGCATTCGCTCTGCATCCGCCTCACTCTGAATCGCAAATTCCGACAACAAACCATCAGGGCGTGCTACGATGCTGCGCAACAGTGACTCAAAGCCTGAGGCCATACGGGCTATGCTTGCTTCGTCAAATAAGCTGCGGGCATAAGTCCAGTTGAAGAGAAGCTCACTTCCCTGTTCACTGGTCATTTCTTTCAGGTGCAGCTCCAGTTCATATTTGACCACGCCATCATCATTGCTCAATCGCTCAATACTGAGTTCTGGCAGGCTAATCTCACCCACTTCATTATTGTTAAATGCAAAACTGATTTGAGAAATCGGAGGGTAACTCATGTCCCGCTGAGGATTCAGCTCTTCCACCAGAGCGTCAAAGGAGATATTTTGATTCTCAAAAGCCGCCAGGGTGTTGCTTTTACACAATGTCAAAAGCTCTTCAAATGTCATTTCATTTGACAGCTGAGTTCTGTACACCAGGGTGTTAATAAACATCCCGATTAGCGATTCCACTTGCTTGTTGTTTCTACCTGCTATAGCAGAAGAGATAACAATATCCCGCTCCTGACTCCAACGCGCCAGAAACAGTACAAAAGCACTTTGCAGCACCATAAACAAACTGGTGTCACGGCCCGGCATCAAGGCTTTGATTTGTTGTGTTAAAGCGGCACTCAATTTGTGACTGAAAACTCCGGCACGAAAATCTTGTCTGGCCGGACGACTTCTGTCTAATGGCAGGCTATGTAAGCTCGGTGCACCATCCAGATTCTGCTTCCAGTAGCTCAATTCCTTTGCGATCTTATTACCACCCGCATCCAAAGTATGTCGTTGCCAGTGAGCAAAATCGCTATATTGTATCGGTAATTGAGGTAATGGACTGTTTTCACCTGCGCTAAATGACTGATATAAAGTGATAAATTCTTTTAACAGAATACCCGTAGACCAACCATCAAATGCAATGTGATGCATGGTCAGCAAAATGGCATGCTCTGTTTCTGATAGCGCCACCAGGGTCGCTCTCAACATCAAATCATGTTCTAAATCAAAAACATAGTTTGCTTCGCTGGTGACTTTTTCTGCCAGCTTGTCTTGTTTTTTATCATCCGATAGAGCTGTAAAATCAAGGTAGTCCATGCAGAACTGAGCGTCCTGAACTACCTGTCTGGGCCCCTCATCATGCATCACAAAAACACTGCGCAGTATAGTATGGCGACCAACAATTTCACTAAAAACACGCGCCACGATATCCTTGTCCAGCGCTCCGGTAAGCTTGAAGGCCATTGCAATATTGTATTGGCTGCTGCCCTCACTAATCTGATCTACCAACCACAATCTTTGCTGCGCAAAGGACAAGGGGTAGTGCTCCAGTGAAACCGCTGGGATTTCACTCGATGAAGAAGCTTGCGACTGTTGTAACCAGGCAATAATGTCCGCTTTGTATTTTTTTAATTCGGCAAGTAGATCTGGAGTGATATTTTTTTGTTCATCAACTAAAACCAAACGATCTTCTTTCAGTGCCAGCTTTATATTTTTTTGTTTACAGGCCGCAATGATGTCCAAGTGCTTCATAGTTCAATTATTTCCGTTTCATCCACTGTATCGAGGTCTAAAACGACCTCCTCTCGTAAGGCAGCTTCAGACCGGATCCCGTCCAGATAACTGGACAGTGCTTTTATTGTTTGATGCTGGAACAACTCCCGAATGGCGATATCGATAGACCACTTTTGCTCAATTCGCATAAGCACCTTTGTGGCTAACAAAGAATGACCGCCAAGGTCGAAAAAGTTTTCCTCAATACTCAGTTCTTCTGCTGAGATGGCTAATAACTCAGACCATATTTCAGCAATTGCTAATTCCGTCTCAGTTTCCGGAGCCACATACTCGGCAGCGGTAACTGTAACTTGTGGTTTCGGTAACGCTTTGCGATCTAGTTTGCCATTGCCGGTAAGTGGCAACGATGGCAAAAACATCACAAATGGCGGCACCATGTATTCGGGTAATACCAGGGCCAGTTTATTTTTAACCAAGTCAGCCAGTGCTGTGCCGTCAGTGTCTTCGAAATCACTCCCTTCTTCAGCCACTACATAAGCCACAAGATAGCGTTGTCCATGCTCATCTTGCGGTGCCAGCACGGCGGCTGATTTAACTTCCGGCAATCGGATTAACTGCTGCTCAATCTCACCCAGTTCAATTCTAAATCCGCGAACTTTGACCTGATCATCACAACGTCCCAGATATTCGAACTCGCCTTCGCCCAGATATCTGGCGATGTCTCCAGAACGATATAACCTTTGTTCCGGAAGGTGCGTAAAGCGCACAAAGCGCGATTCATTAAGCGCTTCGTTGTTCCAATAGCCCCGTGCAACACCGGGCCCGCCCACATACATTTCACCGGTACTTCCCCGCAATACAGGTTGACCTTCACTATCCAGCAAATAAATGCTCAAATCATCTATAGCGCGTCCAATAATGCTTCCCTTACCTGCTTCTATATCTGCCCCTGTAATCTGTTTGCAGGTGACATGTACAGTCGTTTCAGTAATCCCATACATATTGTACAAGCGTGGAGTTTCATCACCGCGACGCGATACCCAGGATGCCAGGTTCGATAACACCAGCGCTTCTCCACCAAAGATAACAGCCCTGAGGCTTATATCTTTATTGCGCTTCTGGTCAATAAAGCTCAATTGATTAAACGCTGCGGGCGTCTGATTCAAAACAGTTACCCGCTGTTCAACCAACAGCTCGTATAGCTCATCATAAGCGGTGGTCATCTCTGACGGCACTATGACCAGGCGTCCACCATAGAGCAAGGCGCCAAAAGCTTCCCATACAGAAAAGTCGAAGGCAATAGAGTGGCACAGGCTCCAGACATCACTACCGCTAAAATTGTAAGTTTCTTGTGTCGAATCAAATAACCGAACTACGTTGCGGTGCTCAATCATTACGCCCTTCGGATCCCCGGTGGACCCTGAGGTATAAATCATATACGCAAGACTGCAAGGATTCAGTGTCTTCGGTACATCGACATTGCCATCATTGCACGCCGCAATCTTTTGGCTATGGCTTTCTTCATCCAACGTGATACAGGCTATGTTAGAGAATAGTAATTCAGGGTGCAATGCCTGTTGTGATAATAATATGCGAATTCCGCTATCTTTCACTATGTATTGCAATCTAGCTTTAGGGGAGTTGGGATCTAACGGGACATAGGCGGCACCGGCTTTCAAAATAGCTAAAATAGCCACAATCATGTCGAAAGAGCGCTCAAAAAAGATCCCGACAAAGTCCTCTGAAGCCACGCCTTGTGCTTGCAAATAGTGCGCAAGTTTATTGGCCCGTCGATTAAGCTCCGCGTAGGATAGGTGCTTGCCATGCAAGGCCAGGGCTGTTTTTAGCGGCTGTTGTTGAACCTGTTGTTCAAATCGTTGATGAATACAGAGGTCAGATAGCTCACTCGATTCAGAATTTTGCCACTCCTGCAATTGCTGATAATCCAACTCAGTGTGGATCGACAACCTTCGAACCGGAGCTGACCATAGCTTGGGTAGTTGCGACAATACCAGTTGTAACTGACCTAGAATGCGCTGGATTTGGGCTTCACTAAATAACCCACCCTGCCAGGTACACTTGAGATCAATGCTGTCGCCCAAATCGACGTTTAACAATAAGTTGTAATGGGTTTGTTCACTGCTGAAAGCTTCCTCAATAATGAGATCCGTTGCTTCTTCAGATGTACCCTCATTGCTGCTGAGCGGATAATTGTTTACTGATATCACCGAGTGAAACAAGCTATCGCCATGGGCGATGCAAGATTGTTGTTGGATATCCAGTAGTGACAGATAACCATAGTCATTGCTATGAGCGGATTGTTCCTGTAATTCATAAATAATCTCTGCAATGCTTCGCTCATCGCAAGTCATAACCACAGGAACAGTATTAATAAACAATCCGACCATCTGTTCAATACCGTTTACCTGTGCAGGTCGACCCGAGATAGTAGTGCCAAATATCACCTGTTCATCCTGGCTGTACTTGTGCAACAAACAACCCCAGGCAAATTGCAATAAAGTGCTCATAGTCACTTTCATCTCACGCGTGAGATTTTTTAATTGCGCTGTTTCCGTAGCCCCGAGTTGCAGGCTACAACTGTTTAAGTGGTCATTTTTGTTTACCGGATGATCCGCGAAAACCAATTCTGTCGGTCCTTCAACATCGCTTAGTAACCGCTGCCAATAAGTCAGAGCTTGCTCTTTGGATTGTGCCTGCAACCACCGGATATAATCCTGGTAACTGGCAGGTTTCGGGGCTTCCAACTCAAGACCTGTGGAAAATTTAGCGTAGTGTTGCAACACATCATTAAACAGCACTGGAAGACTCCATCCATCCAGTAATGAATGATGGTGTGTCCACAAGATTTGGTGACGCTGAGAAGCCAATTTAACCAAAGTAATCCGCATTACCGGAGCTTGCTGAAAGTCAAAACCTTGAGCTCGGTCCTCAATTCTTAGTTTTTCAAACTCAACCTTTTGTTGCTCTTCGTCCAATTCACTCCAGTCTAGCTCGCACCAGGGTAAAGACGCCTTCTGAGATACCTGCTGATACCATTGCCCTTCAATCTCAATAAAAGCAGTACGCAGCACATCGTGGCGTGCAATCGCTGCAAGCCAGGCCTTTCTGAAAACAGCCGGGATTAAATTACCCCGAATAATCGGATAATTTTGTGTCACATAAGCGCTTTTTTCCAACATACTGTGGAAAATCAAACCTTCCTGCATTGGTGTAGCGGGATACAGTGCCTTTATCTTATTGTTTTTATTGAATAAATCATCTAGTTTAGGTTGCGAAACCCGGGCTAAGGGAAAGTCTGATGGCGTTACGCCAAGTTGCTTTTGCCCGGCACAGTGCTGTAGGATTTCCAATAAACACTGATTCACCAGATTGGCTAACTGCTCAATGCTACGGCGCTCAAATTGCAGCTCACTGTAATCAAAACTCAATTGCAGTTGACCATCCAATACTTTGCCGCTGACGCCCAATTTACAGGTTCTGTTCATATCTGGATTCATGGCTTGACCATCACTTTCCTCTGCCAGGGTCACAGTTGCCCCGTTGTCAAAGCTTTGGTCAATTTGTCCGAGATAATTAAACAGTATATCCGGCTCATTGAGTTCTTGTGTCCCCTCAAACTCCGCCAGACCTTTGATATAACGCAATATTCCGTAACCAGAGCCATTGCCCGGCACTGAACGACAGGTCTCTTTCACCTGTTTAAGATGAGAAGACAATGATTCCTTGTCAGCTTCCAGGCGCAGCGGATAAAGACAGGTAAACCAGCCTACTGTTTCCGTAACATCCAACTCATCTTCCAGCATATCCCGGCCATGCCCTTCCAGCGCAACGATAAGGCTTTGCTGGTCACGCCATTGAGCCACTCCCAGCGACAAGGCTGATAACAGTAACTCATTAATCTGGGTACGATAGGCCTGATTAGTGTCTTTCAATAGTCCATTAGTTTGGGTTTTAGACAATGACCTGGTGACCGTCCTGCTGGTGTGCAAAGGAGCGCTTCCATGTATTGGAAAATCAGTCATTAAGGGACTGTAGTTGTCACATACCTGCTTTCGCCAATAATGTTGCTGTGTCTCGATAACTTGCGAGTCAGCCATTGCTTGTAGGGCAGCCCCCCATTTCTGCAAAGAGGAAGTTTTAGCTGCTAACTCAATGGGCTTATTTTGTTGCACCTGGTTAATTGCCAGCAGCAGGTCGGATAGAATGATTCGCCAGGAAACACCGTCCACCACAAGGTGATGTGCCACCAATAACAATCTGCGCTGTTGCTGATTGCCAATTAACACCGCCTTAAACAGGTTACCTGCTCCCAGATCAAACTGACGTTGCCAATAATTTGCCCGCTCAGTGACGAGTTCACTGAAATCGCCCTCGTCAGATATGACATCAGTAATACAGCACTGCTGTAATGTTGCGGTGGTATAGGACAGGTATTCAGCCTTCCAGTTCCCCTTGTCCTGCCAGAACTGCAACCGCAAGCCGTCATGACGCTCTAAAATAGCCTGAATGGCTTGCTCTATTTGGCCGGCTGTAAGGGATTCAGGCACTTGCAACATTAACGATTGATTGAAATGATGTATCTGTGGGTGTCCAGCTTCCAAAAAATGCCGCTGAATCGGTAACAGACTTAACTCTCCGGAAACCGGCCCCTGCTCCTGCACAAGTTTTGGATTGTCTTCTATCTGGCTGGCCAAAGCTTCAATAGTCTGGCTGGTCACCAATTGTTTAGTGGTGATATTCAGGCCACGAGCATTACAACGGGAAACCACCTGAATCGCCAGTATTGAGTCGCCACCAATTTCAAAAAAGTTGTCCTGCAACCCTACTTGCTCTATCCCCAACAATTCTTGCCACACTTGAGCAATGATTTGTTGCTGTTCAGTCCGCGGTGCAAAGGCGCAGTCCATATCGCTCTTTGGCATTGGTAACGCTTTCTTATCCACTTTAAAGTTTACTGTCAGAGGCAAAGCTGACATGCAAACCAAAGCAGAGGGCACCATGTGCGCAGGCAGAGTTTCTTTCAGAGTATTCTTAAGACAAGCGCTATATTCGGCCTCGTCAGTGACCTCCCCCTCTGGGACCACATAAGCAATCAGGCGTTTGGTTGCATCAAGGGTGCGCACCACAACGATGCTTTCGCGAACCCCTTCACACTGGTTTAAAGCAGACTCAATCTCACTGACTTCAATCCTAAATCCGCGTATTTTTACCTGCGTATCCAGACGACCAATATACTCAAACTCCTCCTCTTCATTCAGCCTGACCAGATCTCCGGTTTTATACATGGGCTGGCTATCTTCCCGGTAAAACGGATCCGCAACAAACGCTATCTGGGTTAATTCAGGCTTGTTTAAATAGCCAGCCGTAACGCCATTACCAGCAACACACAATTGTCCGATTGCGCCGGGCGGAACCAGATTCAAGGCATCGTCGACAGCATACAATCGGGTATTGGCGATTGCTTTACCAATGGTTACGGGTTTTCCAGGTTCAACGCGAGCCACACTGGCGCAGACACTGGTTTCCGTAGGGCCATAGGCATTAAACATGCTGTACTTAGTTGCCCAGACATCAGCTAAAGACTGATTCAGAGCTTCACCGGCCGTAACCAATGCAGTAAACGCATAATCTTCATGCCAGGGAAGGTGCTGTAGCAAAGACGGGGGCAGCACCAGATTGGTGATCTTGTGCTCCACTAAAAATTCAGACAATTGTTCTGGGAGTGTACGGATTTCATCCGGGCAAACATACAAAGCTGATCCGTGAGTCAAAGCCATTAGCCATTCCCAGGTCATAGCGTCAAAGCTGATGGATGAGAACTGTAAAACCCGACATTCAGATGTAACGCCGAGACTCTTTTGTGCTTCGGCAAGATTAACACATCCTCCGTGCGGTACCATGACCCCCTTAGGTTTACCTGTAGATCCGGAGGTATAAATAATATTCGCTAGAGAACGTAGCGATTGTTCCCGCAATAAAGGCAAATCTGTTCTGGCAACTCCAGACTGCCAGGCCAACTCTTGCATATTAATTACAGTGCCAGCCAATAAGTTTTTAAGCTCCTGATTAACTTCACCGCAAACCAGGTAGCAGCCAATTTCGGCGTCCTGCATCATATAAGACAGACGTTCCGTTGGATAAGCGGGATCTAAAGGCACGTATGTGCCACCCGCTTTTAGAACCGCCAATATGGCAATCATCACCTGGTGGCTGCGAGGCATCAGAATCCCTACCGGGGTTTCATGACCGACACCTTGCTCTCGCAAATAATGCGCCAGTTGGTTTGCCTGTTGGTTTAATTCATCATAAGTCAGTCTGTAGTTCTCGTGCACGATTGCCACACTGGAGCCGTGTTCGCGAACGATATTTTCAAACACCTGATGCAAGAGTAAGTCATCCGGATACTCACAAACCGCGGCATCACTTAAATGAATGAGTCGATGTTTTTCTTCGGCTCGCATCATGTCCAAATCGCTTACCAAAGCCTCATCAGCCAGCTGCGTAAAGCTCAGAATCAGTAACTCTAGTCGCTCCGCAATAAGCGCCAACTGTGTTTGGTTAAACAGTTCAGCATCTACCTCTAACCGGATGTTTAGGGTATTACTCTTATTGACAACCAGAGCCATGGCATAGTTTGCCCCCTCAATGGATTTAACGTCAGTAACCTTTAACACGCTGTCTTGTTTTACTGCATCGTCAACAGGGTAATTTTCAAACACCAGGATACTGTTGAACAGCCCCTGATTATCAGCTGCCAACCTTTGAATTTCATGCAATGGCACATACTGATACTGATCTCTTTCGATTTGGCTCTGATGTAGAGCTTGCAACCAGGTCTCAAGACTACAACCTGTCGGAATATCTGCCACGACAGGTAGCGTATTGATAAACAACCCTACCGTTTGCTCTATCTGTGGCAATTCCGCAGGACGTCCCGATGTGGTGGCGCCAAAAGCCACTCTGGATTGATTGGCATGTCGTGACAATAACGTGGCCCATGCAGCCTGGACCAGAATATTCATGGTCACCCGCATGCGCTTCGCCAAAGTTTCAAGTTCAGCGGTGATATTCTGTGCAAAATTAATATGTGCTGTGCGGGCCTGAGACTGCCCCGCTCTGGCATTAGCGTGGGAGTTCAGTAACGGCAGTGGTGTTACGTGCTCAATACTGTCAACCTGTGTTTGCCAATAAGCCAGGGCTTTTTGCTTATCCTGCGCCTGCAACCAGGCCACATAATCGCGATAATGTGCGGTTTCTCCTTGAGGCAATGGCTCATTCTGACAAATTGCCGAATAGCACTGAACAACTTGCTGGTAAACCAGTGGTGTACTCCAACCATCGAGTAACGCGTGATGGTGGGACCAAATCATTTGTTGTGCACCCTGACCTAAGTTCAACACCACAATTCGAATCAGTGGTGGCACAGAGAAATCAAATCCCGCCGACTTTTCTTCCTGAGTTATGCGTTCAATCACCGCCTGCTGTTCGGAAGATGATAAATGACTGATATCCTGCTCTCGCCATGGCAACTCAACATGACGGTAAACTAACTGGTGAGTATTGCCCTCTTCCAGACCGACAAACCCTGTGCGGCAAATGGTTTGAAGGCTAAAGACCGCTTGCCATGCGGCTTTGAATGCAGCGACATTCAGTTCATCAAAACGCAACAGCGTTTGCGTGGTATAACTTCCTCGTTCTACCATTGAGTGAAACAATAGCCCGTTTTGCATTCCCGTAGCAGGGTATAAGTCTTCAATATCGGCCATCGCTTGTTCAGGGATCCAGTTATCAAGTTGTGACTGTGTCACTTTTGCCAAAGGAAAATCAGATGGCGTAAAACGGCCCTGTTTTTGGCTTAAACAATGTTCGATAATCAACCCTATTGCGGCCTCAATGTGTTGCATTAAAGCGCTGATTCTGGATACAGAAAATTGTGCGTCGCGGAAACTAATACTGAATTCCATTTCACCGGAGATTACCGCAGCCACCAGCGACAAAAGGTGTTTATCAGTTCTGTTGCTACTAATCGACTGACCAACGCCCTCAGATGCCGCTGAAAACAGGCTTTGCTCATTAACAGACTGGTCAAATTGTCCCAGGTAATTAAAACTTAACACTGAAGATTGGGCCGTGACTAATTCAGGCACTTTGGCAATATATTTAAGTAAGCCGTAACCAATACCTTTATTCGGGATGACCCGGAACTGCTCCTTGACCGCACATATTGCCGCCTCAATGGCATTTTTTGGGTTAGATGGCGCATCTTGTAAGGTCAGATGAACCGGGAAAATACTGGTGAACCAGCCCAGAGTTTCGCTAATATCAAGCGACTCGATTAAGGACTCACGACCATGGCCTTCCATATCAATGGATACCTGTTGATCGCCACAAAATTGCTGGATACCTAAACAAACTGCAGTAAGTAATAACTCCTGAATTTGAGTACGATAAGCAGAACCACATTCAGTTAAAAGTTGTTTGGTGACATTGGCATCCAGTTTGAACTGCACTGACCCCATTTGGTTTTTACCGGTTGCAGTAGCCAGGCCTGCACCTTGATGTTGTAAAGCAGACAGCAAGTTTGATGTATAAGTCTGCGTTACTTTACCCCAATAGTCTCGCTGTTGCTGTACCTCTTCAGACAAGGCATATTCCTGCAAAAACAAAGACCATTGTTGATAAGAAGAGGTTTTCGCCCCTAACTTTAATGCTGCACCCTGCATCGATTGCTGAAACAAGGTTTGTATATCGTCTAGCAAAATACGCCAGGAAACCCCATCAACTATCAAGTGGTGTAACACCAACAGTAAACGCGCTTCATTTTGCTCACTTTCCTGCGAATGAACTAACACCGCTCTCATCAAAGGTCCATTTTGCAGATTCAGACTGGTCTGAACTTCAGTACAAAACTCAGATAAGCCCGTGAATTCAGGCGCCATCCAGTGTTTCTCCTGAGCGATGGCAGCCACCAATTCCCGGACTCTTTCTGCGCTAAAGGGTAAATATTCGCTTGCCCAATCAACTTGCTTATCCGATTGAGCAGAACAATCCTGTGCAAAGCGCAATCTCAGTACATCGTGCCTTTCCACTAATCGGGTAACGATTTCCTGTAATAACTCAAGCGTTAAATTACCTGGCACTTTAAGTAAAACCGCCTGATTGTAATGATGCAAATCAACATCATCTTCAAAAAAGGCCCGTTGGATTGGTAACAAGGGTAAACTTCCCTCAGTTGGCACTTGCGGAGCATTTACTTTGCTGCCGGTTCTGGCCACTTTTGCCAGGCGCTTTATGGTTTGCTGCTCAAAAATATCCTTTACAGTAAAGTGCAGCCCAGCACGAGCTGCCCTGGAAACGATCTGAATTGACAGAATAGAATCGCCTCCCAATTCAAAAAAGTTTGCTTCTGTGCTGATATTTTGCACCTGGAGTTTGAGCAAATCCGCCCAAATATCAGCAAGCAACTTTTCTGTTTTGGTTTCAGCGGCAACGAAGTTTTCAGCAGCGACTTCAAGTTTTGGTCTGGGTAGCGATTTACGATCTAACTTGCCATTGGCGTTCAAAGGCAGCGCATCCAACATCATAAAATGGGATGGCACAGAATAGGAAGACAGCACGTTTTCCAGACACTGTTTTACCGCACTAATAAGCCCGGCGTGTTCCTCTGGACTAGATAATAGTGCTGGCTCCACTACCAGATAAGCCAGCAACTGCTGAACACCTTGCTCATCCTCGATAATGTGTGCCGCACAATCAGTTACCAACCCTGAATCTCTGATTACAGTTTCGATATCACCTAACTCAATTCTGTAACCGCGTAATTTGACCTGCTCATCGCAGCGGCCCATAAACATCAGGACCGGAGGCAGAGCTGAGCCATCATCCGACGTATCTGCACCTATCCAGCGTACCAGGTCACCGGTACGATACATGCGCGAGTCAGTGCTTTCAGAAACAGGGATAAATCGCTCTTTGGTCAAAGCTGGAGCATTGATATAACCTTTAGCCACACAAGGGCCTTCGATATAAAGTTCGCCTACCGCACCAACAGGTACTGGTTGTAAATTCTGGTCTAACACATGCAAACAGGTGTTTTCCATTGGCATACCAATAGGAACACTTTCCAGATCTGCCAACCGCTTGCAGTGTTGATAACGACTGTAATCAAACATAGCACAGCCCACAACGGTTTCACTTGGACCATAATGGTTGTAAATCTGACTATTGGGAAAAGCGTCCTGCAACGCTCTGGCTAAGTTGTTAGTAAGGCGTTCTCCACCAATGACAAAGGTATAGGGCAAGTTAAACTGATTGGCAACACCCGCTGTATTTTGCTGTAGCAATTGCAGCAGGCCTTTAACGTGCATTGGTGTCATTCTCAGCAATGCCCCCTGTTCAGTGGAAGCTGAACCAGCTTGCTGTATCAATAACTCAGATAAATCACTGAGCTCTTGTTCAGGCCAGGTCAACACACATCGGTCACCTCGCAATAACGGTAACCACAGAGCCGGAACACTGATATCAAATCCGTGGGAGGTCACCAGAATGGCACCCTGCAATGACTCGCTATAATAATTGTCCAAAGCAAAGCGGCAATAATCAATCAAAGCACCGTGGCTGACATCAACGCCCTTGGGTTTACCCGTTGAGCCTGATGTATAAATAACGTAGGCAGAATCCCGTAAAGTGCGCGACTGACTTGGGTTGTCTTCGCTATAGCTGTCCAACCGATTTAGCGTTAAATCAACATTTAGAGTCTTCACACCGGTGTCAGATACCAGAGCTCCTGCACTGCCTTTTTCCTCCAATATCAAGCAGCTGACTTCGGCATCCTCAATAATTTGTCGTAACCTGGCCGGTTTAGTATTTGGCTCCACCGGTATGTAGGCGGCACCGGCCTTCATTACCGCTAACATGGCGACAAACAGCGGCAAAGAACGCGGCATATAAATAGCAATCAAGGACCCGGAACCCACTCCTTGCTCAAGGAAGTAATGGGCCAGCCTGTTCGCCTGTCGATTAAGTGTAGCGTAATCGATGCTTTCATCGTGCATGGACACAGCAATCGCATCAGGTGTGATAGCGGCCTGGCGCTCAAATAATGTCACCACATCTAAAGAGCGCCCCATTTTCTGCTGTGGGCCGGTTTGCCATTGTTGCAACTTCTGTAATTCATTGGCAGGAACCAGACTATAGGCATCCAATGATAACTCAGGCGCACTTGTAACTTGTTGCAGAAGCCTGGCAAAACTTGCAGCCATCTTTGTCACTGTCTCAGGACGGAAAAGTGTATCTTTGAAGTTCCATTGAATTTGCAACTTATTGTCGTGCTCGACAGCTGTTAGCCCTAAATCAAAGTGGGTCAGGTTTTGTTCTTTTTCAAAAGGTTTCAGCTCAATATCAGGCAGCGTCAGAGACTCTTCCTGATAATTCTGCAATATCAACATGATTTGGAACAACGGACTGTGGCTCAGGCTTCGCTCAACTTGCAGTTGCTCAACCAGCATTTCAAAGGGAACATTTAGATTACTGAATGCATCCAGGTCTTCGCGTTTAACCTGTGCCAACAGTTGCTCGAATTGACACCCTGCTGGAATTTGCGTTCTCAGTGCCAGCGTATTGTTAAAAAAACCAATTAAGGGTTCACAATCTTTGTGTACTCGTCCCGCAACCGGTGTCCCGATGACAATATCCGACTCATTGCTCCAACGAGAAATTAAAACCGCCAATGCTGTGTGCAGCACCATAAACAGAGTTGCATCTTGATCTGACGCCATTTGCTTTAAAGCATTGAGTTGCTGTCCATCCAGGGTTATCTCCACCTTACCGGCACTGTAGGATTGCTCTGCCTTACGTGAAAAGTCTAACGGTAAACTGTGTTGTTTTGGCGCCCCTGAAAGTTTTTCTAACCAATAATTCAGCTCGCTCTGCAATGACTTTTCGCTAAAACTCATTCTTTGCCAACTGGCAAAATCGGCATATTGAACGGGCAAAGGTGCCAAAGGCACAGGCTGATCGGCATCGGCTCCACAATAGTGGCTATACAGCTGAGCAAATTCGTCGACTAAAATACCTGTAGACCATCCATCAGAAGCAATATGATGGGTGGTAAACAACACAACATGCTCCATGGGCGCTATCTTGATCAAGGTACAACGCAACATGATGTCTGCCGCCAAATCGAAAGGTAAAAACGCCTCTTCAAGTGCCAATTTATGGGCCTTCTGAATTCGTTCGGATATTGATAAATCATGCGATTGGGTCAGGTCCACCTGATTCACAGGCACACGTTGCACTGACCCGGGAACCTGAAAAACATCATCACCATCGGTTTGATAGGTAGTACGCAATACTTCATGACGTTGCAGTAAATGATCCAGGCTGGCCTGCACAGCCTGATAATTCAGCTGTCCACTCAGTTGCAATG
Organism: Planctobacterium sp. AWH2_060; assembly: GCF_056158425.1. Classification (NCBI taxonomy): domain Bacteria; kingdom Pseudomonadati; phylum Pseudomonadota; class Gammaproteobacteria; order Alteromonadales; family Alteromonadaceae; genus Planctobacterium; species Planctobacterium sp. AWH2_060. The sequence goes on from NZ_JBSWTG010000001.1 coordinate 1,701,906, forward strand.
AAGAAGGCAAGTTGTAGTGGCTACTACCCTGCTCTAGCCGGTCAATAAACCACAAGCGCTGTTGGGCAAATGACAGTGGCAGCCGCTGCTCTCTGGATACCACTGGAATTCGCTGGTATTGCTGCTGCTTAATGCCATCAATGTGGCTGGCAAGCGCTTTGATATCTTTAAACTCGAATAAGCTACGGATTGATATTTTTTTAGCCAGACGATTGGCAACCTCACTCACCACCCTGGTGGCCAGTAAAGAATGGCCGCCCAGTTCAAAAAAGTTATCCTGGATCCCTACCTTTTCTAAATCCAATATGTCTTGCCAAATTGCTACCAATGTAGCCTGAGTGTCAGTTGTAGGGGCAACATAATCCCGGCTAAGACTAATTTGGGGTTTCGGCAAGGCCTTTCTGTCAATTTTTAAGCTATCCGTCATTGGAAATGCGTTCATCAGAACAAACGCAGACGGCACCATGTAAGCAGGTAATGCTCTGGCAACATATTCCTTTAATTCAGTCTCAAATTGCGGAATACAGTATTTGCCGTCTTCAACCTCTGCATAAGCCACCAGATATTGCTGGCTGTTGTGTTCAGTGATGAATACCAGACTAGTGGCAATGCCAGTAAAGCTGTTAATACTGTTTTCTATCTCACCTAATTCGATGCGAAAGCCGCGTATTTTCACCTGTTCATCGGTTCTGCCAATAAACTGTACCGTCTGATTAGCCGACCAGCGCACTAAATCTCCAGTGCGATAAAGCCGTCCGACGTGCTCAGGAAGATGAGCAAACGATTGCGCTGTAACAAATTTTTGTTGCGTTAGCTGTTGCTGATGTAAATAACCTTTAGCCAGGCCGATCCCCCCAATCAATAATTCACCACATGCACCTTGTGGTAGCAACTGATCGTTGGCATCGACTACGTAATACTGTCTGCCAGGCAATGGTTTACCGATGGACAATGCAGCTTCCCTGTCATCGTCTTGGGCAAATTCGTGTATTGATGAAGTAATGGTGGTTTCCGTTGGACCATAGGCATTGATTAAACGGCAATGAGAAAATAATTGTTGTTCACACCAATAGTTAAACACATAAGCGGGAAATACATCTGAGCCCAGAATCACAATCCTCAATGAGGAATCTCGCCAAAAATCCGAAGCAATGCGCTGCGACTTCAATAGCGATAAAAAGTAATTGGGTGGAAAGTCAGCCACCGTCACCTGATGCTTTGTAATGAAGTTGGCAAACTCTGATTCACTCCAGAGTTCGTTACCTCTTACTACCAGAGTTGCACCGCTGGTAAGGGCGGCAAAGATTTGCTCAAGCGCAGTATCAAAGGCCAGGGCAGAAAACTGCAATACATTGTCTTGTGGAGTAAGCTGATAGTGCTCATTCACAGAAACACAATGAGCAGCAAGTGCACTGTGCTCTAACATTACGCCTTTTGGCCGTCCCGTTGTGCCTGAGGTATAAATTATGTAGGCCAAATCTGAACCGCCAATCACACTTCCCCTTACTCGAGCATCAGGCATACTCTGCAGTTCGACTAAGCCATCCAGGGGAATGGCTCGCTCTTTGAAGGGTATCAATTGTGATGCCAGTTCCCGGGTTGTTAACACCTTTTGAATATCAGCATCGTTGAGGATCATTTCTATCCGATCCTGCGGAAAATTAGCATCCAGCGGGACAAATACCGCACCAACTTTGAACAGTGCTAACAGACTCACAAAATGCCCCAGACTGCGATCGAAACACACTCCAACGCAATCGCCTTTGCCGACGCCTACAGAAATCAAATAGTGAGCCAGTTTGTTTGATTCGCAATCCAGTTGTCGGTAGCTCATTTGCGTGTTTTGCATCAAGATTGCCAGCTTGTCCGGCTGAGAAGTTGCCAGCGACTGAAACACCTGGTGCACCGGTTTCGCGGATAAATAACCTTGTTGTGCCTGCAATTGTTGAGTCGCTGTGGCATTGATGCGACTTTCTTGTTCTTGCTGTACCAGGGGCAAGCGACTAACAGGCATATCTGGTTGCTCCGCAATGCCAGACAACATGACAGCGAAGCTATCCAACATACTGCGCATGGAGTTTTCATGAAACAGGCGAGTATCGTATTGCCACTTCAGCTTAATACCGGATTCAGAGACCAGCGCGACAATCTCCAAATCGTATTTTGCGACACTCACTCCCTGGTCATAGCCGGAAAGCGTCAGATCCGGCAAGTCACCAGTCTGTGTACCCGCTTCTTCCATACTAAACAGAATTTGAATCAGTGGACTGTGATATAGGCTACGCTCTGGCTTTAATTGGTCTACCAACATCTCAAACGGAATATGCTGATGACTGAAGGCCTGCAAAACTTGTTTCGCATTGTCTTGCAGCAACGCGAGAAAGTCCGTAGCCGGTCCGTCTTCTGAATTTTGATTAACCTTTGTTCGCAACACCAGGGTGTTAACGAAGAATCCAATCAAAGGCTCAATGTCCTGATGATAACGACCTGAAACCGGGCTGCCGATAACAACATCCGGTTCATTGCACCAGCGACTGACAAATAATGATAATGCCGTTTGCAGCAAAATGTATAAACTGACACTCTGCTGCTGCGCTAAAGATTTCAACGCTTGAGTAAGTTGCCCGGGCAAATCCAGCTCCACCACTGAGGCCAACCCCGACTCACTTGACTCCCGGGGAAAATCGAGTGGAATACTGTGTACTTTCGGGATCCCATTCAGATAAGACCGCCAAAACTGCAGTGACAGTGTTTTTTGCTCTCCAGCCAATTGCTCTCGCTGCCAATAGCTGTAATCCAGATACTGAGTTTCCAACGGCGGTAATTGGCTTTTATGCCCCGTCTTGAGCGCGGAATAAATCGCGATAAATTCGTTTTTCAATATCCCGGTGGACCAGCCGTCAGCGGCAATATGATGCATGGTTAACAACACTACAAATTGTTGTTCAGCTTGCTGTATTAACATACAGCGCAACATCAGATCCTCACCCAGGTCAAAAGGCGCGGTAGCTTCCTGTTGTGCCTTAGTGCGGGTGAATTCAGTTTGCTCCTGCTCGGGCATTTCCCTGATATCAAATCGTTCGATAACCATAGCTCGCGCAGGCTGTACAACTTGCAATCCCGTTCCCTGATGTTCCAGAAATGTCGTTCTGAGTACCTGGTGACGTTCCACCAAGGTGTCTAAGGTTTGTTGCAACAAAGCGAAATCCAATGGGCCCTGAAGGGCAAACGCCATGGGAATATTGTAGAGTCCATCAACATCTTCAAATTGTTCAATAAACCACAAACGCTGTTGTGCATAAGACAATGGATGGCCTGGCATATTCTCCGTCAACGGCGGTGCTTTGGGTATCCTGACCTGAGTTGCTCGACTGCGGTGATTCGCCTGTCGTGACAAAATCTCGATCAATTCATCTTTGTTCTCGCGTATCAGCTGACCTATTTCCGGCGTAATTCTGCCCGCCGGGGCAGTAGTCTTTAACTTGCCTTGGTCTAAAAATACTTCGATTTGGTTTTTTCTTAATACATCAAACAATTTGAAGATAGACATTGATTACCACTCCTGCTCTTCAAGTTCGGCGGTTTCATCCTGGCCGAACTCGGCAGATGTCCATTGTGGTTGGATAGACAGTGCATCAACAAACAAGGCTAACTGGGATACAGTTTGATACTTGAAAATATCCTTGACGTTAATCTCACAATCCAGTGTTTTATTGACAGCATTAGCAATCTGTACTGCCAGAAGCGAGTTCCCACCTAATTCAAAAAAGCTGGTGTTGGTGCTTAGCTGCGACACATCCAAAGCAAATAATTCAGCCCAGATGCTGGCTAGCGTGCGCTCTGTTTCGGTTTCAGGTTCCTGATGTTCAAGCACTGTGACTTTAATATCCGGCAACGCTTTTTTATCTATTTTGCCATTTGCAGTAAGTGGCCATTGTGTCACTCTTTGCATAGCCTGAGGCACCATATAATGTGGCAACGTCAACTGTAATTTAGCTTTTATTTCCTGCAACCATTGCACTTCGTTGTTGGCTTTAAAGCCAGCGTCTGTCTCGATATAGGCCGCCAGCCCGAGCTGGCCATTGAGTTCCGCTTTTTTCACGACACAATGTTTCACATCGGGCAGCGCAGTAATAGCATCGCAAATCTCACCTAACTCAATGCGATAGCCACGAATTTTTATCTGGTCATCGGTACGACCAATAAATTCCAGTTCACCACAAGCCCCTAACCTGACCAGATCACCCGTGTGATACAGTGTCTGTTGCACATCATTGGGGTTTTGGACAAACCGTTGCTCCGTCAGAGACGCCTGGTTAACATAACCTTGGGCTAGTCCGGCTCCCGCTATAAATAGCTCACCCACTGCGCCTGTTGGCACGGGTCTTAAATATTCATCCAGCACAAAATGCTGGTAATTGGCTAATGAGCCACGCAACTTAACACCGCCATCCTGCTCCAATACCTGGGCAGAAACCGGACACACCATAGACCATATGGTGGCCTCAGTAGGACCATAACAATTCCACACTGACTTACTGTTGCGCTCTAGAAACTGTGCCAGCTTTAACGGCAAGGCCTCACCGCCGCATAACACATTGAGATCAGCTTTCCCCTGCCATTGGGCATTCGCTAATAATTGCCAGGTGGCTGGTGTGGCTTGCATCAGGTTGATGTCATAATCCAACAACAAACGCGCGATTTTTTCTGGCTCTGCGACATCTTCGGTACCAGCAACGAAAACCGTGCCACCCTGTATCAGCGGACCAAACAATTCCAACCCGGCGATATCAAAAGACAGCGTGGTTACCGCCAACAGGCGTGTAGAAGCACTCAACGCGCCTTCCAATACTTCATGCATCGCCTGCATAAAATTGTTTAGCGCCGCGTGAGATACCGCGACACCTTTGGGCTGCCCGGTAGAACCTGAGGTATAGATAACATAGGCAGTATCTTCCATAGAGAACCCATCGGGTAAGGAAGAATCACCAACCACAACGGAAGTTGTTTGAGACTGTAGCAGCGCATCAATATCGATAACCGGGATAAGATGCTGAGCATCTGACACGGCCGAATCCAGTGCAGTTTTATCAGCAATCAACATCGCCGCGGCACTGTCAGATAGCATATGCTTAACCCTGGCTTCGGGTGTTGCCGGATCGATAGGTAGGTAAGCTGCGCCTGACTTCATAATCCCTAAAAGCGTCGGCAACAACCTGACACTGCGAGACAAACACACAGCTACAACCTGACCTCGACCAATTGCCTTATCATTTAAATTTTGGGCTATGATGTCACTTTGCTCGCGAATCTCACCATAACTCAGAGAGTTATTGGCATCCTGTACCGCGATCTTATCCGCTGCACTCAGTGTGAGTTTGTCCACCTGGTCACAAATGCGTTGCGACTCAAATGCAATGGATTTACCGCTTAACAACTCAATTTGGTTCTGGTAGTTGTTTAGCGATAATTGCATCACGTTTGTTACATCCGGTGTCGCCATTTGAGTTAAAACACTTTGCAACTGCTGCAAGACAGCGGCGATTGCTTCAGAGCTAAACAGTTCACCGCGATAGTTGAGTTTTAACACCAGGTTTTTACGAATATTGGCCGACAAGGTAAGCTTGTAATTGGTTTGTTCGTCAGTGGCATTGCTTTCCATAGACAAGCCATGTTCCTGTGGCTCTCCCTGTTCCTCAGGGTCAAAGGGATAATTCTCAAAAATCACCAGAGAATCAAACAAATTGGCATCGCCTGAAACATTAGATTGAGCCTGTATATCAATCAGTGGTAAGTAGCCATGCTCAATATCCAACTGAAACGCATGATGTAAATCTTCCAGTTGCTCTTGCAGCGTTTTTCCTTGCTCGAAGGAAACCTTGACCGGTATGGTATTGATAAACAACCCCACCATGGATTCGACGCCAGATAAATCCGCTGGACGACCAGAAATTGTGGCACCAAACAATACATCCCGGTCGCCGCTGTAGCGATGCAGCAAGTAGCCCCATGCATATTGCAACAAGGTATTTATTGTGGTCTTTTGCTGTTTAGCAAATAGCTGCAACGACTGAGTCGCTGCCTCGGACAAGGACATTATCTGCTGCTGATAACCAGCCTGTGATTTATCGCCCCACTTATCCATCGCCAGAGCAGTAGGAGATTCAAACTGTTGCAATTTGTCATGCCAATAACGCTGCGCAGCGGTGGGCTCTTTCTTCAATAACCACTGAATATAGTCTTCAAAAGCCAACGGCGGAGCAAGTGATAACTCCTTGCCTGACTGCTCTGCACTATACAAAGCCATAACTTCCTTATACACCAGTCCGGAGCACCAACCATCTATCAACATATGATGATGGGTCCACAATAATTGATAACGCTCATCACTTAATCAATAAATTGTCATGCGCATCAACGGCGGTTGCCCTAAATCAAAGCCCCGGGCTTTGTCTTCTGCGCGTTTTTCTGCAAAACTCTGAACCTGTTGCTCCGCACTTAGATGCCGCCAGTCCTCTACAATAAAAGGCATTTTGGCTTGCTGACAAACCAATTGCTGAAGCAGTGTCGCATTACCGACGAACGCCGTTCTAAACACATCGTAACGGACAATAATTCGCTGCCATGCCTGTTCAAATGCCGCCAAATCCAGTGGCCCACGAATAACCGGATATGTTTGATTTACATAGGCTCCGGAGTCCATTGAGCTGTGGTAGAACATCCCTTTTTGCATCGGCGTGGCATGATAGAGTTTATTAATATCCGGATATTGCTGTTGCCATTGCTGTAGCTGCGTTGTCGATGCAGCAGCATTTGGAAAATCCGACGGCGTAAACAAGCTGTTGCTTTGACTGGAACAGTGAGCAATAACATCACTAATGCCCCGTTTAATGTACCCCGCCAGAGACTCGATACTCTGTTGATGATATTGCTGTCGACTGTAATCCAGTTTGAATGTGAGCACGCCGTTGGTTATCAATCCATTGAGGCCCAGTTGATGCATTCTGTTGCCCATTGAGGTCTTGGACTGCCCAATGTCTTCCTTCGCGGCTTTAAACAGCGAATTTGAATTCAGTGTCTGGTCAAATTGCCCCAAATAGTTAAATGCAATGGCACTGCAAATATTGGCATCAAGCTGGCTAATTTCTGCATCGGCACTGACATAGCGCAAAACGCCATAACCCAAACCATTGTCAGGGATATTGCGGATCCGCTCTTTGATATCACAAACCTGTTGTTGCAAATCATCGTGGCAAGTTATGCGCAAAGGATAAAAGCTGGTAAACCAACCCAAAGTCTGTGTAATGTCCAGATCATCGCGAATATGCTCTCTTCCATGCCCTTCAAGAATAAAATCAAAGGTCTGATTCTCACTCCACTGATGCAGACCACGAGCTACACCAGCAAGTAAAATATCGTTGATTTGAGTGTGATAGGCTTGGTTACACTGGGTTAGCAGCGCTTCTGTTTGAGCCTGAGAGAACTCAATATCCAGCATAGCCTGACTTTCGATACTGCCGTAATCGGCCAAGTCCATATCTACCGGCAAAGCCTGCCCAGGGGCTGAAAAGCAACTCAACCATTGCTGCTTTTCTTGCTGCAAAGCATCGCTCTCTGATAATTCCAGTAAAGCATTACTCCAAGTTTGGATATTATCAGTGGCAACTGGCAATTGGATATCTGAATTATGCAATTGTTCATAGGCAGATTGCAGATCATTCAAAAGTATACGCCAGGAAACACCGTCAATAATTAAATGATGTGCCACCAGAAATAACCGATTTGCTTTGTAGGTATTTTGTTTATCCGGCTCGACAAACAACACCGCCCGAATGAGAGGGCCTTGTGTTAAATCAAATTGGGTTTGCCAGCACTGACAACGCTCGGTAATGAATTCCTCACTGTCACTGAGCTGCTCTACTACACAACTTTGTGCCACTCGATTCTGACAGTCTTTTTCAAACTTACCGCGCCACTGCCCCTGTTCTTGATAAAAGGAAAGTCTCAAGGTGTCGTGTCGCTGATAAATGCTCTGCATCATGCGCTGTAACTTATCAGCATCCAGATCATCAGGTGTTTCAAGCAATACCGCTTGATTGTAAAAGTGCTGTTGTTGTGGCTTTTCCGCAAAAAACTTACGCTGTATTGGCAATAATGCATATTCCCCTTCAGCAACAGCTCTGGGTGAACTAACATCAGCTACGGATGTCAGTTTGGCACTTAGTTTCTCGATTGTCTGGGTTTCAAACAACTGCTTTGTGGTGGCATGAAAACCGGCCTGATTGATTCGGGCAACAACCTGAATAGACAATATAGAATCACCGCCTATCTCAAAGAAATTATCTGTGATGCCCACTTTCTCAAGTCCTAAGACTGACTGCCAAATCTCAGCGAGAACCTGTTGCGTGGTATTTTGAGGAGCAGAATAACTCTGGGCCACCTGATAATTCGGCTCAGGCAGAGCTCTTTTGTCAATCTTATTGTTTTTGTTTAGCGGAAATTCAGACAGCCATAAATAACCAGATGGCAACATATAATGAGGTAATTTGGCTGATAAGCGATTGCGCACTGAAGCTAATAGCTCCTGCAGTTCCTGGCTGGCATTCTCTTCATTGGCAATCAGGTAAGCCGCAATTCGCTTTTCGGCACCTTCGCCTCTAATCACCACAGTGGCATCAGCAATTTCAGGCTGAGCTTTGAGCAATGCTTCAATTTCAGCTAATTCGATCCTGAAACCGCGTAATTTCACCTGATCATCAACCCTGCCAATAAAGGCCAATTGACCATCCGCTTGCCACTTGACCAGGTCTCCACTTCTATAGACTCGTTGTCCGTCGCCCAGCGCATCGCTGATGAATTTCTCAGCAGTCAATTCCGGTCTGTTGTGATAGCCTCTTGCCACACCTGCACCACCAATATAGAGCTCGCCCACAACCCCAATAGGTTGCATTGCACAGTATTCATCCAGAACATAAAGATCTGCATGGCCAGGGCTTACGCCAATAGGCACTGATTCAGCATTTTTGTCCTGCTGGCACAAATGCGCAGAACTCCAGATGGTGGCTTCAGTGGGGCCATAGTCATTATAAAATCGAGCCTGATTTCCCCAAGGTTCTGCAAAGTGAGCAGCTGTCAATGTGCGGTCCAGGGCTTCTCCACCAGAAATGATGACTTTTAGAGAACTGTGTTCATTGTTCTCTCTTCGCTTGAGTTCGGTTAACACGGCGCGGTAAATCACCGGAGGCATCAGTACATGAGTTAGAGACACTGAAGCCACAAGACGAATAATTGCATCGGGATTTTTTGCCGTTTCAGGCTCCACAATCTCAAGGGCTCCTCCGGTGGTTAATGTCCAGAAAATAGCGCCCAGCGAAGCATCAAAGGAAAATGACACCATGGATGCCAACCGGCCTACTGGCTCAGCTACAAATACATGTCTGCTCAGTGTTGCTGCGATCAGTTGTCGTTGCTCTACTTCAACGCCTTTAGGCTCTCCAGTGGACCCCGAGGTGTAGATTAAATAAGCCAGTTGGTCGGCTTGATAAGTCACTTCATCTGGTGACAATACCTGCCCTGAATAGTCATCAAGCCAGGCAGTATCAGTAAGCTCCAATGGCACCTTTGTTTGCTTTAATAAATCATGCCTGGCCATTGCCAGATCATGTCCCAGAACGAGCTTAATATCAGCATCCTGGAGCATAAAAGAAAATCGCTGTGATGGTGTATCAGGCTCAAATACAATGAAAGCAGCCCCCGCTTTCAACACCGCCAACATAGCTACAATGATCTCGTTGCGACGTTCAAAGCACAGGGCAACTTTTTCTTCCGGTTGCACACCATGCGCGATTAGGTATCGGGCCAGGCGATTAGCCAGAGTATTCAATTGCTGGTAACTGAGTTCCTGCTGTCCATGAGATAACGCGATGGCATCCGGAGTGGCAGCGCTAATCTGTTCGATGTATGTGACAATAGATTGATGCTGGGGAAATAAGCCCTGTTTTTGTAATTCTTGCTGATGAGCTTTGCTTACCTGACTGAAGGATTGCACTTCACGTTTATCTTGCTCTGTCAGCAATGGCAATTGATAAATTGGCGTTGCTGGTTGAGCGGCAATACCCAAGAGCAAACTTTCCAACCCTTTAGCCATACGTGCAATGGTCTCACTGCGGAATAATTTGTCAGCGTATAACCAGGTAATGGTTAACCCCTCATCTGTTTCTGCAATGTGCAGATCGATATCCAGTTTGACCCGTTGTGTATCGCTATCCAGAGGCTCCACTTTAATGCCCGGCAACTCAAGGTTGTCTTGCTCCTGAGCAGCATAGGTCAAACTAATTTGACACAGCGGGCTATAACTGAGGTTGCGTTCAGGATTGAGTTCTTCCACCAACATATCAAACGGCACATGCTGATGCTCAAAGGCTTCGAGTACGGTTTGCTTCTGGGCAGTCAGAAACTCTTCGAACGATATATTTTCGGAAAGGTTGCTTCTTAGAATCAAACTGTTGACAAAAAAGCCCACCAGTCGTTCGAGGTTTTTGTGTTCCCTGCCGGCCACCGGGCTACCGATAATCACATCTTTTTCGTTACTCCAACGTCCAATAAGCAATGCCAATGCGCTTTGCACTAACATGAACATACTGGCTCCTTGTCGCTGTGCCAGCTGATTCAACTGCTGTGTTATGTCCGACTCGATACTGTGTTGTAACTGACCTGCACTAAAGGTCTGCTCAGCAGGTCTTGCAAAGTCGAGGGGCAATCCATGCACTTGCGGCATGCCGTCCAATTGACATTTCCAGTACTCTAAATCAGCAATAAATTTGGAACTGGATAACAACTCCTGTTGCCATACTGCAAAGTCGACGTATTGAATAGGCAATGGTGGCAGTGGATCAGATGCTCCCATAGCATAGGCTTGGTACAGGGCCACAAACTCTTCAATAAGTATCCCTTTTGACCACCCATCTGAGGCGATATGGTGCAATGTGATCAGCAGGATATGCTGTGCTTCGGCCAGCTTGAGCAGCTGCCCCCGGATCATCAGGTCGTTGCTCAGATCAAAAGGTTTATTGGCTTCTGTAGAAATTATCTTCTGAATATCCTCTGGCTCATAAGCCTTCTGACTCAAATCCAGCTCTTCGGTAACAAACACGGCATTGCGTTCGATGTAGACCTGACACTCGCCTTCAACCGGACGATAGCAAGTACGCAATACTTCATGGCGCGCAACAATTTTACTTAGCGCACTTTGCAGTGCCGCTTTATCCAGCTCTCCTGTCATTTTAATAGCAACAGGAATGTTGTATTGGCTACTGGATTGAGCAAATTGCTCTATAAACCACAAGCGCTTTTGTGCCAGAGACAGCGACAATTCAGAGTCCCGCTCTACAGCAACAATTTCCTTAAAGGCAACATGCTCCAGTGCTTCGATAAAGGCAGATAACTCACGAATACAGGGGTATTCAAACAAAGCTCTGACTTGCACTTCTTTGTTCAGACGCTCTGAGATCTCACTGACTACACGGGTAGCCAGTAAAGAATGACCACCCAATTCAAAAAAGTTCTCGGTCATGCCAATTCGGTCCATTTTCAGGACATCCTGCCAAATCTCAGCAATGGCCACTTCCATCTCAGTTTCTGGCGCCACATAACTCTGGTAAGTCTGAAAATCAGGCGCAGGCAAGGCCTTGCGATTTACCTTACCGTTGGCGTTCAGGGGGATTTCTTGCAGTATAGTAAACACCCCTGGGATCATGTAATCAGGAATACTCCCCTGCAGAGCGTTGCGATAAATTTTGCCCTGGCTGTACTGCCAGTGTTTAAAATCCGTTTCCTCTTCAAATTCTTCAATAACTTCCGGCACAACGTAAGCCACAAGTTGGTTGTCCCCACTTTCCGTGGCAAAAACATCTACTACTACCTCAAGAATTCCCGGCAACTGAATAAGCTTGTTTTCGATGTCTCCGGTTTCGACTCTGAATCCTCGAATTTTTACTTGCTGATCAATTCGGCCATCAAAGTACAGGTTTTGTCCGTCTTTACTCCAATGAACTAAATCACCCGAACGATAAAAATGCATTTCGGGTTGCAACGCACAGGTGACAAACTTGTCAGCGCTAAGTTGTGCTTGATTCAAATATCCTTGAGCAACACCAACACCGCCTATGTATAGCTCTCCCGAGACCCCATTCGGCACCAGATTTCCGGCGCTGTCCAACACCAGTAGTTGGGTATTATGCATTGGCTTTCCGATCGGACAGGTGCTGTGCAACTTGTCCAGGTTTCCCGTAACATCAAATATACTGCAACCTACGACTGTTTCGGTGGGACCGTAGTGATTGTAAATCTGACTAAGTGGGAAACACTGTTGCAACTGTTTAGCAACATCCGCAGTCAAGGCTTCGCCACCAATAACAAAGACGTGTTTAGCCTTAGATTCAAAGCGGTTTTTCTGCAGCATAGGCAACACGGCTTTCACGTGTACCGGAGTCATGCGCACCAGGTAATTACTGCTATCACCTTGCAGTTGCGTTGAGAGCTGCAGAATTTCATCTTCAGGGGGTAACAAAGAAACACTACCACCACTGAGCAAAGGTAAATACAGAGCCGGAACCGTGATATCAAAGCTGTGAGAAGTCACCAGTAACGAACCCGCTAAGCCAGGCTGATAATAGCAAGAAGCGGCGTACAGACAGTAATCTTGCAAACCAGCGTGAGTGATTTTCACGCCCTTAGGTTGTCCTGTTGAGCCTGATGTATAAATTACATAAGCCAGGTCGGACAGCTTCGCTTGTGACTCTTGTGGCAGGTTTTCATCAGAAAAGTTACTTAACAAATTGACACAGAAGTCACTGTCTAATGCCAAAGGTAACACCTCATCAAACGGCAGCTGAGCTACAAGATCTTCTTGCGTGATCACTACCGACACCTCAGAGTCTTGCAACATAAAGGCAATGCGCTCTTCCGGGTTTTTAGTGTCAAATGGCACATAAGCTGCGCCGGCTTTTAAAATCCCCAGCAACCCCACCAATAGCGACTCGGAGCGTTCTAAGCAGATACCCACCAAACTATTGGTAGCAACTCCCTGAGCCTGAAGACAACGGGCCAATTGGTTCGCCTGCTGATTTAATTGCCGGTAAGTCAATGTCGCGTCTGGACCAGAAACTGCCGGGGCATCTGGCACTAATTCAACCTGTTTTTCAAATAAGCTGACAACAGAGCTGTTGTCTCTGATTACCGTTTCTCCGGAACCTTGAGCCACAATCGCATCTTGTTGCTGTCTGGACAGCAAAGGATATTCACCAACCGGTAAATTAACCTTCTTAACGATTTCCTGGAGTAGAGTGATATAGCAATGAGACAGATGAGCGACGCTTTGCTTTTCAAACAAGCGGGCGTTAAACAACCAGCTCAGCTCGATACCCGTTGCTTTTTCCTTAACGTTTAATTCCAGTTCAAACTGATTTGCCGATTCAACCACCGGTACTGGTTGAATCTCAATATCATCCATTTTAAGCGACTCGTCGCTATTGTTGTGTAATGAAAAGAGCACCTGAATGAGTGGGCTATGGCTTAAACTGCGAGGCGGGTTAAGCTCCTCCACTAATTGATCAAAAGGTAAGTGTTGATGCTGATAAGCAGACAGTATGTTATTTTTGTTGTTTTTTAGTAATTGCTCAAAAGTCAGGCTTTGGTCTACATCTGTGCGAATGACCAGGGTATTGACGAAAAAACCAACCAAAGGCTCAATATCAGGATGCACACGGCCAGCAGAGGTGAAGCCCATTACTACATCAGATTCATTGCTGTAACGACTCAACAGCAAAGCGAATACCGACTGCAACAACATAAACAAAGTGCAGTCTTGCTGACGACACAGTTGCTCAAGTGCCTTGGTTAATTCCAGCGGGATACAATCTTCGACTACCGCACCACTAAATGTTTGCTCTGCGGGTCGTGAATAATCCAATGGAATGCTGTGCACTAACGGGATGTCTTTTAATTGCGTGCGCCAATAATCTAGCAAACGAGATTTATTGGTGTTCAGGTATTCCCTTTGCCAATGTGTATAATCGCAATACTGTATTTTTAGGGCAGGCAACTGACACTGCTCCCCCCGGCTCCGCGCCTGATAAAAATTAATGAACTCATTAATCAAAATTCCCAGCGACCAGCCATCCGCCGCAATGTGATGTAACGTAAAAATAAGCACATGGACATCATCAGCTTCTTTAACCAGAGTGCAGCGAAGCATCAAATCTGAAGACAGGTTAAACGGAGTGGCAATCTCCTGCTCTATGATATTTCGCAGTTCTCTTTCGCCGTTCTCAGAAAGCAAATTGATATGTTTGATTCCTACCGCAGCAGGGGCTTGTATTGTTTGTCGGCCTTCGCCATCGACATTGGTATAAATGGTACGTAAGACTTCATGGCGCTCAATGATACTGTCGAGTGCGAACTGCAATGCCGAAATATCCAGGGCTCCCACCAGTCGCAGTCCTGCAGGAATGTGATACTGGGTGCTATGGCCTTCCAGTTGCTCAATAAACCAAAGACGTTGCTGAGCGAAAGACAAGGGTAAGTCACCACTGCGGTTCGCTATTCTGCTAATAGCAGAAACCCGGTTTTCCACAACCGGGCTTTCGTCATCTTCTTTTAAAAAATCCAGCAAACTTTGTTTGTGTTGTTTGATCAGGCTGATGATTTCACTATTGATATTTGCGCTATTTGAGCGCGTCATCAGCTTTCCGTCAGAAACGTAAGGGTATATCCCCTCACTATTTAATAACTTAATTAATTCTGCGGCCTCAAACTCACCATTCCATAACTGTTTGTCTGTTTTCATCATTGCAACTGCTTTTGTTATTCTCTTTGATAATTTGAATATCAATAGTTCTTGCCATCGCCCTTATGTTGGGTTCGGCAAATAGCTTTATCATTGGCAGCTCCACGTTGAGCCTTTTCGCGATAAGGTTCAGCACTCGCACTGCCAATAGCGAATGACCACCCAGTTCAAAGAAGTTGTCGAGTACTCCAATTTTCCTGGTGGCCTTAGTTTCTGATGTATCATCAGTAGCAAATAGCACCTCTTGCCAAATCCCAACCAACATCTCTTCGGTTGGCGTTTCCGGGGCGCTATACTCGTTCCCAATTGACAGTTCCGCCGGTGGTAACTGGCGCCGGTCGACTTTGCCGTTTGTTGTCAATGGGAAGCTATCCATTTCCACTATCGCCTTAGGACGCATGTATTCAGGCAAGAGTGAAGCCAGTTGCGATCTGAGAATCGAATCCAGCTTTCCTTTTTCGGGATCATGTTTGGCGGCGACGACATAAGCGACTATATGTGTTGATTTATTGTGAACCTGGGTGACAACCACAGTTTCAACAACGCTGTCACACTGCCGTATCTTATGCTCAATCTCACCTAACTCTATTCGATACCCACGTATTTTAATCTGGTCATCTTTTCGACCTAAAAACTCCAACAAGCCATCCTTGTTCCAACGCACTATATCGCCTGTGCGATAGAGTCGTTCGTTGTCATTAAAAGGACTCGCAATAAAACGGCTTTCTGTTAACTCAGGTTTATTGAGATAACCCTGGGCTACCCCAGAGCCACCGAGCACCAATTCACCTATTGCCCCTGAAGGTAATAAGTTTTTATTCAACAGCCCCATAACGTACAGCTGCCGATTCGGTAGCGGTTTGCCGATTGGTATCGGTTCATACACCTCGTCTATGTGCAAATAACAGCTGCCAATTGTTGACTCTGTTGGCCCATAGTGATTGTAAACCTGCGCCCCATCAAAAGCGTTTTTATATGCTTTAACTAAGCCACTTTCCAGTCGCTCTCCACCAAATACAAACACGTGTTTTTGGGTCTGTCGAGAGTCAACCTGAAACTCCGAAGCAAACAATTCCCCTTGTGAGGGTGTTAGTTTTAACAACCAATTTGACTCACGCGTGAGATATTTTTGGGTTTCAGCAATGTAGTTATCTTCATCAGTCAACGCGATTCGGCCACCTACAACCAGTGGCAATAACAAACACGGCAAAGTCCCATCAAAGCAAATCGAGGTAGCCAGAATACTGCCTTCCAACTCAGCATGATAATAACTTTGTTGCGCTCCCTGCATATAAGATACGAGAGAACTGTGTTCTATTAAGACACCTTTGGGTTTGCCGCTGGAACCAGATGTATAAATGACATACGCCAACTGGCCGGAAAAATCGCCAACCGCATCGAGAACTAAATTTGCCGTAGAAAAACTACTATAAATCTCATTATTGTCAATAGCTAATGGTTGAATATGGGACAACACAGACTCAGGTAGTTGTTTCAACATGGCACTACTGGTTAAGGTTAATTCGATACCTGCGTCTTCGACGATATAATGAATTTGTGCCGATGAATGTTGCGCTGCAAAAGGCACATACGCGGCACCTGCCTTAAACGTAGCCAGAATAGCCAGCATCATATCGACACTGCGCTCAATACAAATCCCCACCATGCTACCAGGCCTAACGCCTTGCATAATTAAATATCTGGCGAGTCGATTGGCGCGCTCGTTGAGTTCCTGATAACTAACTTTATGCGAACCAAACTCCAATGCAACCGCATTGGGATTACCGCTTACACACTGCTCAAATAATTGATGAAATGCCAATCCGGTTGCTTCGATTGGCAACCCCACACCTCTCGCCAATTGTTCAGATTGTTCCGCTTCTTCCAGTAAACTAAGACTTTGTAGTGGCCTGTCCAGCCACTCAGGGAAACAATTCAGTATACGCTCAAGGTAGCCCATCAAACGCTCAACAATTGGTCCTTCAAAATCCCCTTCCAGATACTTAAATTTAATTTCCAATTGCTCTCTTACGTTGGCAACCAGGCTCAATTTGTAGCCATTGTGATCTTCCGACTGAATATTCTCTATGCCGATACCTTTAGTATCTGACTGCTGGCTCGTTAACAAATCCACTGGATAGTTTTCAAACACCAGGATGCTGTTAAACAGCGAACGCCCATTAGGTACCAGAGATTGTGATTGAATATCAGATAACGCCAGAAAACCATGATGATTACTGTTCTGGAACTCTTCGAAAACGGCTTTAAGACAGGTGCGAAGGGTATTCTTCGCCTGAAACTGAATGCGAACCGGCAAAGTATTAATAAATAACCCCACCGTTTCATCAATGCCTTCAAGCGCCACATCGCGGCCGGACACCGTTGCTCCAAAAAGCACATCATTTTCGCCACTGCATTGTTGCAATAAATACCCCCAAGCCACCTGTAATAAGGTGTTTATCGTGGTCTGGCTCTGTTGTGCCAATTTAAGCAATGAAATGGTTAGTTCAGCACTGCAGTGTAAACTTTTCTGCATTAACTGAGGCTGTGCGTCTTCCCTATCAGAAGACACATTCTGCAAGCCAAATAACGGTGTTACTGCTTCAAAATCGCCTAAGTAGTTTGCCCAATAATCTATCGAACGGGATTTGTCTTGCTGAAGACGCCAGGCAATGTACTCTTTGTAACTGCAACCAGAGCTGGGGGGTCTGTTTATTTCATTTGACGATAAAGTGCTTGCTGTGATGCGATGATATTCAGTCATCACTTCATCAAAAACTATTGGCAGACACCAGCCATCTAGCAGCGCGTGATGATGACTCCAGACCACTGTGATTTTATCGTCGCGTTTAATCACCTGTAACCGATTAAGGGGAGCCGTCAGTGATTCAAATCCCAGTTGTCGGTCTTGCTGTCGAAACAAATCAAATTGCAGATCTTGTTGTTGCGCTGACAAGTGCCGCCAGTCATGCTCCTGCCATTGCAGACGACTGTCATGCAATACCACCTGCAGCCACTCGGGTTCCTGAAGGAACACAGTTCTGAATATATTGTGGCGGTTCACAACCTCTTGCCATGCCTGACGAAAAGACGCTAAATCCACCTCTCCGGTCAGATCAAATACCAACTGATTAATGTACGCATCAGCATTGAGCAAAGTGTGGTATAACATGCCAGTCTGCACTGGCGTAGCCGGATAAATATCTTTAATTGAGGTGAATTGCTGTTGCAATCGCTTCAGATGACACTGGTCCAGTTGCACCAATGGAAAATCCGAAGGCGTAAGCTCACGCCCCGTGTGGGCCAAACAATGTGTGCTAACATCAGCAATGGCAGCGGTGATTTGCTGCATAAGCAGCACCATAGTGTCCTCGCAATATTGCTCATCACTGTATTCCAGACTCAAAACCAGCTTATCTGATTCAAACCAGCAATTTAGTTCCAGATCATGCTCCCGCAACAACGAAGCCGAAATCTCAGCACCATACTTTTCGTCAGTGACCACAAATACAGAGTCATTGTTGCTCTGCATATCAAATTTACCCAAATAGTTAAACAGCAACGGAATAATCTGATTTTGGGACAGTTCTGACAGTTGGCTATCTTCGGACAGATACCTTAAAGCCCCAAAGTTCATGCCTTTTTTCGGCACCTTTCGCAGCCGCTCTTTAACAGAAATAATGGCTTCAGCAACAGACAAGGTTGCCTCATTATCGTCACTGACGGGAGCTATCGACAATGGATAAATACTGGTAAACCACCCCAAGGCTTCAGATACATCTAAGCTCTCAAAAAGGTTTTCTCTACCGTGCCCCTCTAAACTAAAGGTAAATTGCCGCTCACCACTGAAACGATGAAAGGCCAGGAATACCGCGGCCAGAAGCAACTCCTGAGTTTGACTGTTATAGGGTGTTAAACAATCACTGGTTAAGCCAGGCACCCAGTCATCACTTAAACTCTGCTCCAATTTGCGCACTGAAGCATAACGGCTCATGCCGGTATTACTCTTATCTTTTTTGATTGTGCCTGATAGTTGCTGTAATTGTTCTTGCCAAAATGCTAACTCATCAGCAAATTCGCCTTGATGCGTTTTTTCATGCAATTGTCTGGCAAACCCTTGCAAATTGCCGCCCTGTATTTCAGCGTTAAAGTTGCCAGCATCGAGGTTGCCAAACAGCTCTTCTAAATCCGCCAACAGTATCCGCCAGGAGACGCCATCAATGACCAGGTGATGAGCGATAATCTGTAAGCGACGAGCTTGTTTGTTGTCATGCTCGAACAACACAAAACGCAATAGCGGGCCAGACGATAAATCTAAAGTTGACTGCCAGTAACCGCCTTTTTCCCGCATAAACTCTTCATGTTCAGCGCTATTCTCCGGCAAAATTTCAACAATACAGGCCTGCTGTGACAATGTCTGAATAGTCTTTTTCAATTGAGATAAGGAATCAGGATAACGAGCTTGCCAGTTATCATTGTGCTGATGAAAACTGAGCCTTAAGGCATCGTGACGTTGGAATACACCTTCAACTAAAGACAACAGCCCGGCAGGTGTCAGGTTGTTCGGTACCCTGGTTACCATTGATTGGTTGTAGTGTTGCAGGCCCTGCTCCTGTTGCTGAAAGAAGCGCGCCTGAACAGGCAATAGCAACTGCTCGCCGGTTGCGGCTTGAGATGCGACAGACTCATTACCAGCGGTTTGACTTACCACAGTAACCAAAGACGCGATAGTTTGGTTGGCAAATACCTGTTGCGTTGTAAACAGTAACCCCTGTTTTTTGGCAATAGACACTAACCGAATCACCGCTATAGAGTCACCACCCAGCTCAAAGAAATTGTCAGTTATTCCGACTTGCTGTGCGCCTAATACCGTTTGCCACAACTGACATAGCCTGACTTCAAGGTTAGTTTCCGGCGCCAGATATTTCCCGCTTCTGATGACATCTGGAATGGGTAACGCTTTTCTGTCTAATTTTCCATTGCCAGTAGTCGGTAACGACGCTAAAACAACAAAATACCCGGGCAGCATATGGGCCGGGAGGGTCTCCTGAATCGCAGACCGAATTGTAGCCTTCAATCCCTCTTCATCCTGGGTGTCGCTGGCGATATAAGCAACCAGCACTTTCTCTCCGCCCAACTCTTTTGCGTCCACCAGGCAATTGGTGACCTCAGCGCACTGTGCAATCACGGATTCAATTTCACCTAACTCAATGCGAAAACCGCGAATTTTAATCTGATGGTCATTGCGGCCAAGGTATTCCAATTGACCTGCTGCACTCCAACGCACCAGATCGCCGGTACGGTACAATCGATTTTCCTCTCTGAAAGGATTTTTCACGAAACGCTGAGCAGTAAGTTCGGGCCTGTTCAGATAACCTCTGGCCACACCATCACCGCCAATATACAGTTCTCCGGTGCAACCTTTGGGTACCAGTTGCATTGATTCATCCAGAACATAAAGCTGAATGTTATCAATCGGCTTGCCTATATAAACCGTATGTGTGTTGGGAAACTGTCGGCAGTCCCAGTAACTCACGTCGATCGCCGCTTCAGTGGGACCATACAAATTGTGCAGTTGACTGCTCCCGGCATTCCCTAAAAATCGTTTTACCAGTTCCGCACTTAAGGCTTCACCACTGCAAAACACGTATTTCACTCCCTGACATCCTGACCAGTCAGTGAATTCCAAAAAGGCGTTGAGCATAGAAGGAACAAAGTGCAGCGTGGTTATTTGCTTTTCCTGAATCAGGTGTTGCAGATATTCCGGTTGTTTATGTCCTTCAGGTTTGGCAAAAACAATCCGTGAGCCCACCAATAATGGCCATATCAACTCCCAAACCGATACGTCAAAACTAAAGGGCGTTTTTTGCAGAACCCGGTCATCGGAACCAATAGGATAAGCTCGCTGCATCCAATGAAGTCGATTCACCAGAGCGCGATGTTCGTTCATGACCCCTTTAGGCTTACCGGTAGATCCCGAAGTATAGATAACGTATGCCAGGTGATTGGCTGTTACTCCCGTTTCTTCAACCGTTAGGTTATCTTTCTCATAACGCTTTAAAGCGCTGCTTAACTCGGTATCTGCCAACTTTGATTGTGAATCAATAGCAAATCCAGCCAGACCGTCCACGCTGATGACTTTGCCACTATAATTTTTCAATCGATTTGTAAGCCCGGATAAGCACAGCACCACATCCGGTGCGGCATCTTGCAACATAGAATCAATGCGTTCTTGCGGATAATCAGGATCTAACGGAACATAGGATGCCCCAGCCTTAAGAATGGCCAGAATAGCGATACTCATTTCTAATGAGCGTTCGACGCATAAACCTATTCGCGCATCAGGGACTATTTGGGCGGAAGCGCGAAGATGGCGCGCCAGAGCATTACTGACATCATTCAATTGTTGATAGGTTAAGTTTTGCTCCTCGTATTGCACTGCGACGTTATCTGGGTGTCGGTTTACTTGTTGCTCAAACAACTGATGTACGCAGACAGACTCTGGATAATCCATCTGAGTATCGTTAAGTTCCTGTATCAGATGTTGCTGCTCTGCGGCAGATAAAATTTGTAATTGAGAAAGTGAAATCGGCTCATCGACCGTTTGTGCCACGTCAGATAACTGCGCTAACAGGCTTTTCAGATGTTCATTTAATTGCTGAATATGCTCCTGAGAAAACAGGTTTGTATCATACAACCAGGTCAGTGCAATACTTTGCGGGCTGATATTGGCCGTCAGCTCAATATCCATCTTGCTTTGCAGTTGCAGATCTTCGTTAACCTTAAGTTCTGCCTGCCTGAACTTGCGAATGATTGCACTATCGGGAGCAGCCACCTCAAATTCAGAATTACTGCTGAGCATTATCTGAAACAGGGGGCTGTGAGCCTGACTGCGGGGTACCTGCAAACGCTCCACCAGTTGCTCAAAAGGTACATCCTGATTCGCCTGTGCCTGCAGGTTCACTTCCCGAACATGCTGCAGATAATCCGACAGGGTCGCCTGGCGGGTATCCAGACGCAACACCAGAGTATTCACAAAAAAGCCTATCAGGGGTTCGACTTCCGCCTGCAGACGGTTGGCCACCGGTGTGCCTATAACAATGTCATGGCTGTTGCTGTGGCGGGATAACACCAGTGACAGGGCACCGTGCAACAGCATAAAGGGAGTCATGTTGTAACGCCGTGCCAGTGCCAGTAATCGTCCGGCTACGTCGCCATCAAGCAGGCCCTTCACCTGAGCTCCCTGATGTTGTTTTCTCACCGGGCGGCTGTGGTCCAGCGGTAAACTGTGTACCGCCGGCAGCTCCGCTAACTGTTCTGTCCAGTATGCCAGTTGGGTTTCCAGCAATTCGCCACTTAAGGTTTCCCGTTGCCAGCGGGCATAGTCTGCATACTGTATCGACAACGGTGTTAATGGACTATCCTGCCCGGCCTCATACGCCTGATACAGGCTGAAAAACTCCTGACTCAGTACGTCCATCGACCAGCCATCTGAGGCAATATGATGCATGTTCAGCAACAACAGGCCACTGTCGCTGCCGGTATGGGTGTACCCCACCCGCAACATCAGCTCCTGACTTAAATCAAACGGCTGCTCACAAATCTCAGAGCGGAAGGCACTCATCTGTTTGTCTTGTGTCTCACGCGTGAGACCTGACACATCCAGCTGACGTAAACTAAATGCTACCTCTGATAACGGCATAATACGCTGTAACGCCTGACCGTCCCGCTCAAAATAGACGGTTCTAAGTACTTCGTGACGCTCGATAATGGTCTTAAACACCGCTTCAACCAGCGTCAGGTCGAGGCGACCTTTGACCTCAAACACTGAGGGCATGTGGTACTCCGGTGAGCCGCCCTGTAACTGGTCGATAAACCACAGCCGTTGCTGGGAAAAGGAGGTCTGCTCTGTTCCGTCAGGACGGGCTACCGCCGTTACCTTACTGCGCACAACCCCGCTCTGATTTTCATCCAGCCACTGGCCAATACCGGCGATACTGGGAAACTCATATAACGCCGGGACACTCACTTCCAGTGACAGCTGTTCCCGTATCCGGGCTATCAGGCGTACCGACAGTAACGAATGTCCGCCCAATTCAAAAAAATTAGCCGTGACACTGAGGCTGTCGGCTTCCAGTCCCAGTAAATCCGTCCAGATGGGTAACAGCGCGCGCTCTGTGGCGGTTCGCGGTGCCACATAGTCACGGACCTGACCTGCCAGAGCAAAATCCGGTAACGCCTTTTTATCGATTTTACCATTGGGGGTCAGTGGCCATTGCACCACTGTCTGCATTATTTCCGGCACCATGTAGGCCGGTAAACACTGCAGCAGATGCTGTTTGACGCGAGATAACAGCTCCGGACCATCACTGACACCCTCCGACAGTTTCAGCCAGGCCACCAGTTGCGGACTGCCCGCAATGTCCCGGGCCATGACTACTGCCGATTCCACCAGCTCTGATGCTTCTGTCTGACTGACAATCTCACCTAATTCAATGCGAAATCCACGGATTTTTACCTGGTCATCATTGCGTCCCAGATACATCAGGTTGCCATCAGGAAGATAGCGCACCAGGTCGCCGGTACCATACAAACGCTCCCCGGCTATGAACGGATTAGCGATAAAACGCTCAGCCGTTAACGCTTCGCGATTCAGATAACCTCGTGCTACACCTGCACCGCCCACATATAACTCGCCCACACAGCTAAACGGTACCAGCGACAGTTCTTCATCCAGTACATAAGCCTGACTGTTGTCGATTATTTTGCCAATATACGGCTCCGACTCCAGTGGTGATTCAAATGACGCCATGGTGGAATAGGTGGTATCTTCTGACGGACCATACAGATTACACACTCGTGCACCCGGACACCGGGCCAGTAACCGATTGACCAGGTTTTTCTTTAGCGGCTCACCGGCAAGATTAATGGTTTTTACCTGGTCCGGTATCAGTCCCTGCTCCAGCAACGCCGTTATCGCTGAAGGGACAGTATTGACCAGCGTAATACTGCTCAGACCCGATGCCGGTATCGACAGAATATTGTCCACCAGATACAACTGAGTCCCGAGACTCAGTGGCAAAAACAGTTCATAGACTGACAGGTCAAAGTTAATTGAAGTGGACGCCAATACCACTGCACATTCCTGCTGGCTGAAGCGGCTTTGTGCCCAACTCAGCATCGCCACAGCATTGCCATGTTCAATCATCACGCCTTTCGGCTTCCCTGTGGACCCGGAGGTATATATCACATAAGCTAGATGCGAAGATAAAACAGCGGTTTGTGGGTTGCTTACCGGATAATGTGCAAGCTCAGCGGTCAACGCTTCTATGATGAGCTTCTCACCTTCATATCCCGCCAAAGACTCAATAACATCCGACTGGGTCAGCACCACCTGAGCCTGAGTATCCGACAACATAAAAGCCAGACGCTCCTGTGGATAGCCCGGGTCCAGCGGCACATAGGCCCCGCCAGCTTTGAGAATCGCCAGTATAGCCACCACCATTTCTGGCGAGCGATTGACACACAGTCCCACAAAGCTGTCCGGGGTAATCTCATAATGAGCCAACAGGTAATGAGCCAGTTGATTGGCCCGTTCGTTTAGCGCCTGATAGCTCAGCCTCTGCTCACCATATACCAGAGCCGTTGCCTCGGGATGTGCGGCCACCTGGGCTTCAAATAAATGATGAATGCACTGCTGCTGCGGATAAGCCCGGCGGGGTCCCTGCAACATGCTCAGTAACTGATGCGTTTCTTCGGCTGACAGCATCTCTAATGCGGCTAATCGGGTATCCGCCTCAGCTGCTGCGATTGACTGTAACATCTGCATCAGGTGGCCGTTCAATGCCGATATACGCTGCTCTGAAAACAGGGCTGAATCATATACCCAGTCCAGCCCCACGCCCTGCTCACTCAGGCTTAAGGTAATATCTAAATCAAACTTGGCCTGTACCTGACCGTCTCGGTACGCAGAAAAACTGACCTCAGGGAGTGCGTAAGCTATGTCCTGACCGGATGCCTGCACCCCATAGTCATTATTACTGCTGAGCATTATCTGAAACAAAGGGCTGTGAGCCTGACTGCGAGGCACCTGCAAACGCTCCACCAGTTGCTCAAAAGGTACATCCTGATTCGCCTGTGCCTGCAGGTTCACTTCCCGAACATGCTGCAGATAATCCGACAGGGTCGCCTGGCGGGTATCCAGACGCAACACCAGGGTATTCACAAAAAAGCCTATCAGGGGTTCGACTTCCGCCTGCAGACGATTGGCCACCGGAGTGCCTATAACAATGTCATGGCTGTTGCTGTGGCGGGATAACACCAGTGACAGGGCGCCGTGCAACAGCATAAAGGGAGTCATGTTGTAACGCCGTGCCAGTGCCAGTAATCCTCCGGCCACTTCACCATCAAGCTGGCCTTTAACCTGGGCTCCCTGATGTTGTTTTCTCACCGGGCGGCTGTAATCCAGCGGTAAACTGTGTACCGCCGGCAGCTCTGCTAACTGTTCTGTCCAGTAAGCCAGTTGGGTTTCCAGCAATTCGCCACTTAAGGTTTCCCGTTGCCAGCGGGCATAGTCTGCATACTGTATCGACAACGGGGCTAATGGACTATCCTGTCCGGCTTCATACGCCTGATACAGGCTGAAAAACTCCTGACTCAGTACGTCCATCGACCAGCCATCTGAGGCGATATGATGCATGTTCAGCAACAACAGGCCGCTGTCGCTGCCGGTATGGATATACCCCACCCGCAACATCAGCTCATGGGAAAGATCAAACCCCAGCTCACAAAACTGACTAACTATCTGTTGGCTCGTACTGTTAAGCGGATGCAGTTCATTGTCAGGTAAAGCAAACTCTTGTAACTCAAAGCTGTAGTCTGTAACTGGCTGAATGTGCTGAATAACACCTGAGGCATGTTCGCGATAAACCGTGCGCAAGATTTCATGTCGCTCAATAATGGTTTCAAAAGCGCGTTTTACACATTTCAGGTTAAGCTTGCCCTGCACTTCAAAGACACCGGTCATATTATATTGCGATGCAGATGTATCAAGCTGCTGCAAAAACCAAAGGCGCTGCTGCGCAAAAGAAGCAGGCACCGGGGTAGACTGGTCACCAGAGTAAGGCTTGATCTGTGCTTTCGATTTAGACTGTGCGCTTAACGCTGCCAGATAAGTTTTAAATTCAACTTTGTGCTCAATCAACTGCTGCTTTAATGCCGGAGCCAAATCTTTTGGTAACTTTAAATTAAATGAGTCTTCAGTAGGTTGAAAAATAACACCCGCCTGCTGCAGGGCGTTGAATAGTTGTTCCATACTCACAGTGAAAACTCCTCATAATCTGCATCTTCGTGCTGTTCCTGCACAACATTTCTAAAAGCCAGGATACCCTGAACAAGTTCTGCAATTTGTTTTATTGTTTGGCGTTTAAATAGCTCGTCCAGGGATAAGTTTATGGCAAACTCATTGTTAACCTCAGATAACAACCTGGTGGCCAATAAAGAGTGCCCTCCGATCTCAAAGAAGTTTGCTTCGGTACTGATCTTCTGAATATCCAACGATAACAACCGTCCCCAGATCACAGTGAGCCGCTCTTCAGTATCATTTTGCGGCTCACAGACCGCTGTCATAAGCTCGCTTTCACCCGGGTTGGGTAGCGCACTCTTATCAATTTTTCCATTTGGGGTGAGTGGCCAACTCGATACAGGAATAACAATCCCCGGCACCATATAAGCGGGTAATTGCTGTGCTAACTCCAATTTCAGCTGTGTGATTAACTGCGCTTGCTGCACCTTAATACTTTCTGCGGGTAGGATATAAGCAACCAACTGCAAACTACCCGCGACCTCTTTAGCCATCACTAATGATGCCGCAATGTCGGCATTAGCTGTAATCAGACTTTCGATTTCCCCTAGTTCTATGCGAAATCCACGGATTTTTACCTGGTCATCATTACGTCCCAGATACATCAGGTTGCCATCGAGAAGATAGCGCACCAGGTCGCCGGTACGATACAAACGCTCCCCGGCTATGAACGGATTAGCGATAAAACGCTCAGCCGTTAACGCTTCGCGATTCAGATAACCTCGTGCTACACCTGCACCGCCCACATATAACTCGCCCACACAGCCAAACGGTACCAGCGACAGTTCTTCATCCAGTACATAAGCCTGACTGTTGTCGATTATTTTGCCAATATACGGCTCCGACTCCAGTGGTGATTCAAATGACGCCATGGTGGAATAGGTGGTATCTTCTGACGGACCATACAGATTACACACTCGTGCACCCGGACACCGGGCCAGTAACCGATTGACCAGGTTTTTCTTTAGCGGCTCACCGGCAAGATTAATGGTTTTTACCTGGTCCGGTATCAGTCCCTGCTCCAGCAACGCCGTTATCGCTGAAGGGACAGTATTGACCAGCGTAATACTGCTCAGACCCGATGCCGGTATCGACAGAATATTGTCCACCAGATACAACTGAGTCCCGAGACTCAGTGGCAAAAACAGTTCATAGACTGACAGGTCAAAGTTAATTGAAGTGGACGCCAATACCACTGCACATTCCTGCTGGCTGAAGCGGCTTTGTGCCCAACTCAGCATCGCCACAGCATTGCCATGTTCAATCATCACGCCTTTCGGCTTCCCTGTGGACCCGGAGGTATATATCACATAAGCCAGATGCGAAGATAAAACAGCGGTTTGTGGGTTGCTTACCGGATAATGTGCAAGCTCAGCGGTCAACGCTTCTATGATGAGCTTCTCACCTTCATATCCCGCCAAAGACTCAATAACATCCGACTGGGTCAGCACCACCTGAGCCTGAGTATCCGACAACATAAAAGCCAGACGCTCCTGTGGATAGCCCGGGTCCAGCGGCACATAGGCCCCGCCAGCTTTGAGAATGGCCAGTATAGCCACCAGCATTTCTGGCGAGCGATTGACACACAGTCCCACAAAGCTGTCCGGGGTAATCTCGTAATGGGCCAACAGGTAATGAGCCAGTTGATTGGCTCGCTCGTTTAGCGCCTGATAGCTCAGCCTCTGCTCACCGTACACCAGAGCCGTTGCTTCTGGATGTGCGGCCGCCTGTGCTTCAAATAAATGATGAATAGATTGCCCACCATTAATGTCGACTTGTCGCCCTTGTATATCGGATAACAAAAACCGCTTTTCACAATCCGACAGAATATCGAGTTCGGTTAACAGGCAATCACTATGCTCAGCCTGTCTGGCCATGGAGGCTAACAGGCAGGAAAAATGTTGACTTAATACTGCGATGCTTTCTTTTGCAAACAAGCTTTGGTCATATACCCAATGCGCCTTTAACCCTTGTGGTGTCATTTGCAAATTGATATCTAAATCAAACTTGGCTGACAGCGTTTGCGGCTCTTCCGGGGTAAGACTGACACTGTCCCAATCAACTTGCTTTAATCCATTGGACGCCAAACTGCTGTCAGCTTCATTGCTATCGAAATCACAGGTTAACATGATCTGAAATAGTGGGCTGTGAGCTTGACTGCGGGGCACTTGTAACCGCTCCACCAATTGCTCAAAAGGCACATCCTGATTCCCCTGGGCTTGCAAATTGGTCGCTTTAACATGAGCCAGATATTGCGTCAATGTAGTGTGTTTGGTTGACACTCTGAGAGCCAGGGTATTGGCAAAATAGCCAATTACCGGCGCCATATCAGCTAATGGACGGTTGGCTATCGGCGTGCCAATCACAATATCTTTGCTAGCACTGTGGCGAGAAATCAGCAGAGCCAGCGCGCCATGTAACAACATAAATGGAGTCAAACCATGTGCTTTAGCTAACTGCAATAATCCCTGACAAGTGTCAGCAGGCAGTTCATCCCTGACAATGCCACCAATATGTTGCTGAGTTAAGGGTCTGCTGTAATCCAGAGGCAAACTATGTACTATTGGCGCCTCTTCTAATTGTCGTTGCCAATATTCATACTGCAATTCTGCGGTTTCTGTTTGCAGGAATTCTCTTTGCCAATGAGCGCAATCGGAAAACTGCACAGATAGCGGAGGTAGCGGGTTCTCCAGCTCTTGAACAAATGCACAATAAAGCTGTTTAAGCTCATTCAGCAGACAATTAACTGACCAACCATCTGATGCTATGTGGTGCATACAAATCAGTAGCTTGCCATTTGGTCCTGCGCCGTTATTTGGCATGTGAATATAAGCCGCTTTAATCATTAAATCAGAGGACAAATCAAAGGTCTGGCTGGCAAATCTGTTGATGACAGTCTTTGTGTCTGACAAACTTTCGTTTGAGGTACTTTTTCGGTAATCGTACTCCGCAATGCAAAAGTTGATTTCATCTATTGAAGTAACACTTAATCCCACAGCACCAGCGACTTGCACAAAACGAGTACGCAAAACCTGATGTCGCTGTAAAACTACCCGAAATGCGCGCTCGAGAATGCGTAAATCTAAGTCTCCAGCCACTTTGAAGCTGGCACTCATATTGTATTCAGGAGTTCCGCCTTGTAACTGGTCAATAAACCACAACCGCTGTTGAGAAAAAGAAGGCCTTAAATCCTGAGTTTCCACTGGCGATTTGATTGTCATGCCCTTGATTTTTGTGGATTTAGCCTGGTCAATTTCATTTGCCATAACCTGCAGATTTTCACTGCTAAACACAGCCTTAATCGGAAGCTCTTTACCCAACTGCTGACGTATATCGGCAATCACTTGTGAAGCCAATAAAGAATGACCGCCCAATTCGAAAAAGTTATCCTCTCGGCCTATGCTACCAGGCGAAATATCCAGATGTTTGCCCCAGATACTGGCCAATAACTTTTCTGTCTCAGACTCAGGAAGTACTCTGGACTTGCTGCAATCTGGTGTAAGCACAGGCAACGCTTTTAGATCAATTTTCCCGGTTACTGTTAATGGCCACTGTTCAACCAAGGTGAAAATCTCAGGTTGCATATAGGCAGGTAATACGGCAAGAAGCTCCTGCTTCAAGGTCTTCAACAACTCTACCGGATAGTGCAGCTCTGGTTTAATGTAAGCTACCAATCGAGCTTTGTCTTGCACATGCTGCACTGTGACTAATGCCGAGTGCACCGCATTATGTTGAGTCAACTGACGTTCAATCTCACCAGGTTCAATGCGAAATCCGCGGATCTTTATTTGCTGATCTTTGCGTCCCAGATATTCCAGGTTACCGTCAACCCTAAGCCTTACCATGTCGCCGGTTTTGTAGATTTTGCCAGCCTCGGCGACGGTGTTTGATTTAGCTAATGGATGGCAAATAAACTGAGCGGTACTTTGCTCAGGCCTGTTTAAATACCCTCGGGCCACTCCCGCGCCGCCAATACAAAGCTCCCCGGCTACGCCTATAGGAACAGGGCGAAGCTGATTATCAAGTACCAGTGCAAAAGTGTTGTTTATGGCCTTCCCTATGGTTCGATAATCTGTTGGCCCCTGACCCGATGTTATACAGGAAATCGTTGCCTCAGTAGGACCGTACACATTGATTAACTTAGGTCCAAAAGCATCCAGCACCGGTTGAGTTAAGGATTCTCCACCCGATATCACTCTGCGAATCCGATGCAGTGAAACAAATGCAGCCAATGACAATAAATGAGAAGGAGTACTGTCTAAATGAGTTACCTGATATTGCTCGATCAGTGTGCCTATTCTTACTGCATCGTAAATTTCTTCATCACGAGGTAAAACTATCTGATTACCGGTACACAACATCAGAAAAACCGGTTCGAGGTAGGCATCGAAAACAGGATTTGCCAATGCAATGCCAACCTCATTAGTGCCAATCTTATAATTTTCCTGTTGTGCCAAAATAAGGTTGGAAAAGGCGTTGTGCTCCACCACTACACCTTTTGGTTCACCGGTAGAGCCGGAGGTATAAATCACATAAGCGGCATCGCTGCCATTAATCGCAACCTCGTCGTCCAGCTCCGCTAAACTGTCGCCAGCCGCCTCGTTCAACAGCTGGTCGTCAACTGTTAACAATTTGACCGGCAAAGCCTGTGCGACAGAGACACTATTTGGGTCCACTAGCAGCAACTGCATATCAGTGTCTTCTACGATGAACTGCAATCTGCGCTCCGGAAACTCGGAAGAAAGCGGTACGAAAGCCGCTCCGCTTTTCATGACGGCCAATAACGCCACCACCTGATTTACACCACGCTCAAAGCAGACGCCAATTTTAGTTTCAGCCCGCACCTTAAGCTGTTGCTTGATTTTACCTGCTAGCTGGCTGGCCTTGCGGTTAATTTCGGCATAACTATAGCGAACCGGATCCTGAATCAAAGCAATGGCATCTGGCTCTTGTTGTGCCCGAAGCTCAAATAGCTGATGCACTGCCGAAAAAGATATTGTGTCTATATCAGTTTTGCCCGCTTGAGCATAAAACAGCGTTTTTTCCTGCGCGGACAAAACCTCAAATTGCGATAAGGTCAGTGATTGATTCTCAGGTGATAACAGTTGCCCTAACAACCCGGTAAATCGTTCGGCCAGCAATTCGATTTCTTGGTCATTGAAATAGGCGTGATTAAAATCGTATTGCAACTCCAGGTTTTCATCGTCGCCATCCCAGACGGTTAAGGTAAAAGGCGTTTGCTCGTAGCCAGAGCTGTGATAAATCACAGAAGCGTTATGTTCAGCAAAAACCAAATCACGATAATTTAGTTTTAGATAGTTAAACTGGATGTCATACAGGTTTTTCTGCTCGTTAACTAATCCCAATTCATTAATCAGATCTCCGATGGGGAAATGCTGATGACGATAACTCTTGCGTTGCAATAGCGCTATCTGTTGCACAAGTTGCGCAAAGGTCTGTTGTTCAGATAGCTCCACCTTCAAAGCACTGACTGCCGTAAATACGCCCACTTTTTGCTTCTGAGCATTGTTCTTACGATTATGGGCAGGGATCCCCACCGTTAACTGATTGTGCTGTTGGGTTCTGGCAAAATAAAACAGGAGTAAGCCTAAAAACAGTTGCGCGACACTGACGCCAAACTCGATTGCCGCTCTCTCACATTGGGCGAACATTTCTCTGGGAAGCGCCTGCCGGAATCGGGTACTAGGGATCACAGAGCAATCGGCAAAATCCGTCTGATAATAGGGTGTAAGCAGTCTATCGCCATCTTTGTTATGTTGACTAAACTGCGACAGCCAAAAGTCGCGATCTTTTCGATATCGGGAAGAGTTTAAATAGCTTTGATCACCGCTAGCCACATCAGAAAAGTTTAAGGCTTCAGCAACAACGTCCAGCTCAGGGTTGTTATAATAATGTGCTAACTGATAAGCCCAATTTGCAAACCCCCAACCATCCATTGCCAGGTGATGGCTCAGACCCACATACCAGTATTCGGTATTGCTAACCTTAATCAGCCAGGCACTACATAGCTGCGATTCAATAATTTCATAAGGACGGGCAAACACCGTATCTAACCAGCGACGAGCTGAATCAAGTGGAGAAACCTTGTAACTTAAGTCAATCAGGGGTAAATCCGAGTCTCGTTGTGCAGATACATACTGTTTGATTTGGCCGTTATCTTCTGTCAGCCGCAGGCCAAAGGCATCGTGACTGTGCACCACTTTGCGATGTGCCACTTGTAACGCTTCAACATCATAGTGGCAACATCGAATATAGCCACCAATGTTATATAGAGGATTGCCCTCAAACTTCAATTGATCGTAAAAAATATCGCGTTGTGTGAGTGTAAGTTCAAATAGGTCGCTGTTTTTATTGTTCAAGTTTGTACCCTCAGAGCCCGTCTCACTTGTAATGGGCGGTATAAGTGCCCGACCAACAAGGTATTCGAGTGATCTAGCACGTCATTATTTGTGTTACTTTTTTCGCATCAGATTGTTCATCAATGCGGTCCAGGGTGGCAGGCTGTTGTACCTGTTTACCCGATTCCATCTGTATCACCTGATCAGCGATGTCGAAATATCTGTCGTCGTGTGATACCACAACAATTGCCTTACCTTTCGCTTTGAGCGCTGGCAGGATTTCCCGATAAAAGATATTTTTGAAGCGCGGATCCTGGTCAGCGGCCCATTCATCAAAAATGTATAGTTCTTTGTTTTCGATAAATGAAACCAGTAATGCCAGGCGTCTTCTTTGGCCATCAGACAAATCAAGGGTTGAAAATCTATCCTCAGAGAAGCTGACTTTATCTTCCAGATCGAATGCCGCCAGGTAGTGATTCACCTTTTCCGCAAGTTGCTCACCAAGTTGGCTTTTGTCTATTCCAAAGAGCCGGGTAAACAGATAGTAGTCTGAGTAAATAACCGAAACCTGCTGCCTTAATGAGGTAATACTTTGGTCATTTAAAACTTGTTCTCCAAAACAGATGTCACCACTGTCATGTCGGTAATGTAATGAGATCAGCTTACTCAGCGTTGACTTGCCTGAACCATTTCCGCCAACAATAAAGGTGATCTCAGATTTCTTAATTTCAAAGCTTACCGGACCGACTTCAAAACCCTGCTCTTGCTGCTCATCTTGGTGTTGTGATTTATAGCGGTATTTTACATTATTAAACTTGAGCGATTCCCATGGAGCGACTTCGTGAACATCCTGATCCACAGCTTCGGCAGGTAAGTCCTTATACAAATCATTTAAGCGTTTTAATGAAATTCGGGCCATGGAAAGTTGTGGCAAAAAGTTCAGCAACATCGCAACCGGCCCGGTTACATACAATAACGCCATAATCACGCCCACCAGCTCATGGCGGGTCATAGTGCTGTGATTAATGACAATGAAGCTCACTATACCAATGACAAAAAAGCTGATTAAGTCACCATAATTCACCGTGGTTTTTAATATTGCCTGCCCGGTCACATCGTTTCGTCGGATCTGTTGCTCTCGCGTATACAGTTCCTGTTCAAAGTATTCAGTGTGCTTGTTGCGATTTAGCTTAAGATCTTTAATACCATATAGCAGGCCGCGAATGGACTCGTGCAAACCATCCAGATTTTTGCGCGACTTGATTAAATAATTTCGAGCGATAAATACCGGCACCTGATAGGTGACGATACCAAAAACGATACTGGCCATCACAAACCAAAAAACTTCGACATTGAGGTATATCAAAAAGCCCAGCATGCCCACGAGTGTCACCAGATTAGTCAGTAAATCGGGCAACATCCTGGCGCCCATGCTCACTCTGGGAACATCCGTAGTCAGAATAGCCATCATTTTTGCAGGTCCCAATTTCTCAAGGGTTGCTATTGATGAGGCAAAAATACGTTGATATACGTCCAGACGGAGATCCATGGTGACCGCCACCGACACCTGAGTCAGTAAAACCTGAGAAACACTTTTACTCACCAGAATAAATAAACAGAGGCACACAAAGAAAAAGGCGAATTGGTAGTCCGATACCTCCCATTTCCAAAACATGAGCTTTTCTGACTGCACTGTGGCAAGCCCCGATACATCTGGCGAGACGACTTTCATCACCAAAGGGATTATCAACGAGTAACAAAGGCCTGCCAGAATCCCCAGAAGGATGGCGAAAAACACCTTATTGGGCGATTTACGGGTAAACAGATTAAACATCTTCATTGAACTACTTCCACGGCGTCTGCAGGCGTTAAAGTTAGGGTCACCAGTTCTTCGTTTGCCCGAGAAAATTCGACGTATTTAACATCCCTGAAGGGTTCAATCATGTCGTCGTAATGCTGGCTCACTACATTGCTGGATTGCCCGGTGGAATTCATAAACACATACTGAGCTGGGTTTAGTCCAGGAGACACTATCTGTCTGAAGCCAGCACCAAACGTTTGTTCATAGCCTTCCGACTTTTTAAACTGAGACCCTGCGACATTGATACTATTGGCGGAACCGCCATTACTGATGCGACGCTCGAAAATATTATCCAGTACTTTAATGTGACTAAAGGGTTGATGAGGATACAAAGTATGATGCACTTCTCCCCAAGCCCAGGAGGCCATAGATTCATCGCCTTTTAGTAGGTATAAGTCTTTAAGCGCGATGTACAGCGCCTCATCCAAAATGTCCTGACAAGATTCAATTTCTGGAGTGTTCTGGTTATCGCACCAGCCTTGCTCATCATCACTCAATATTGCAAGTAAGGTCTCGCTGCTGACATTTTTTGCCAGCGATACCAGCACAAATTCCTGCTCTTTTTGATTCCAAAACTGCTCAATATCATCCTGAAACAAGCGCTTTTTCAGTTCGCTAATCCAGGCCATGACAATGGTTGCTGCAACGCTATCCTGGCGCATGTGGCCATCCCATTGGCGCAGATAACTAAACGCCACTTCCTGGTGCTCATCTCTGGGTTGATAGGCTAAAAATAGTGGCATCAACTTTTGTATCGCCAGGTCATGGGTATCAGATTGCAATCTTTGCATTTCCTGCACGCTCAGCTTCTCCCCTGACGCAATCACATTGTCCAATAATGACTGGATGCGGGCTGCCCTTGCCGGTGGTGCCCATTCATTTGAAATAAAGTAAGGATAATGGTCGTCAATAACCTTATTATTTGCCGACACAAGCACACCAGATTCAGGGTTGTAGACTGCCGGTAGTTCTTCATCCGGTATGTACCCTTGCCATCCGGAACTCAGGTTCAATCCCACAACGGGTAGTCGCCCCTGTCCTTCTCCTCTGACCGGGATTTTGCCTCCCGCGGTGTAGCCAATGTTGCCATTGGCATCGGCATACAAGAAGTTCAGAACCGGTGAAACATGGTAGTTTAACGCCTGCTTAAATTGTCCCCAGTTCCGGGCTTTATTGATGCGATAAAAGGCTTCATAGCTACTATCTGGATACTGTAACGCAGCCCACTTCAGGGCAATGGGCCGCTCGCTTAGTTTAAGAAAATCATTCACTACAGGCCCAGCAACAGTCTCTCTGACAAGGATCTCAACGGGTTTAAAGTCTTGCCTTAAAAATGCTGGAAAATCTTGTGCTACCTGAATGACTTCTCTGCGGGTGGTAAACGGCAATTGTTCATTATTTACCAGATAATAATTTGGTTTATCAGGCACGGTTTCCACAAAATACAAATCCTGAGTATCTGCGGTCAGGTTAGTGCCTGCCCAGGTGATTTGACTGTTTTTACCAAAGATAACCGCTGGTGTACCCACCAATGTCATTCCGATAACATGCCGCTGGGCAAACTGCATGTCTACAGCATACCAATGCGAAGGTAAAGACAACCCCAGGTGCGGGTCGCTGGCTAAAATCGCGCTACCGCTATGACTGTGCTGAGGAGCAACCGCCCAGGCATTACTACCAACAAACTGCCCGCCGATTTTCATGTCGCTCTCCACGTGAGCAAGCAACTCTGCTAATTTCAGCATTGAACCATTTTGTGTTTTTACGGTGAGCGGACCATCTTTCGGATACTCTGGGAAAAAGGTCGCCAATTGCTGCGGTAGTAACCTCTCTGATGCCACCAGATATTCTACTTCTTTGCGAAAGTTACCGCTCAGATTCAACGAAAATAGCTTAATGGTGGCTAAAGAGTCATACACAGTCCAGGGGGCCGGTTTTATATCAAAAAACGCGAATTCCACAGGTAAGGTATGCTGTTCACTAAGCCATGCATTGATGCCATCGCGATAAGCCGTCAGCGAAGCTTTCGCTTCTGGACTCAAACTTTGCCACGCTTGTTGGCTGGCCAAATCGATATTGAGGGTTCTGAACCAGGTGTCGCCTGACAAACTTGATTTACCAAAAATTTCGCTCAGACGCCCCTGGGCCATGCGTTTATTCAGCTCCAGTTGCCACAACCGGTCCTGGGCATGCGCATAGCCCACTGCGAAATGAGCATCTCGCTCAGATTCAGACTCGATATACACAACACCATGCTTATCCCGTTGGATTTGCACATCGGCGTTGATTCCAGAAATCAATCGACTTCCGTGAGTCACCGGCAAAGTAGATTTCAGGTACAATGCCAGCCATAGCAACAGGGCTACAAGTGGAAGCAATATCCAGCAAAGGAATCGCATTAACAATGGGTATTTTGCAAACATTTTCCCAACCAGTTAACAGGTTTTACTGTTCGCCGATTGAATTCGGCAACGTTTTATTTCAGTTTTGTAAAAGTGCTTTTAAGATCCAATAAAGGGACAATCTATCTCATCCCTCAGGTGTGCACTCTTGCGTAAATCCACAGATATGTTTATCCGTTTAAACCAACGCTTGTGCTTATCATCTCTAGGCTGATAAGGCCTTCTGCCATGCACCGCTCGTTGATTATCAATAAATATTATTTCTCCGGAATTGAGCACATGCTCTTGCTCAGAAGCCTTTACCAGATCGGAGAAGCGTTGATAAACGCCTTTGTATTCCGCCTTTGTCACCGCCGTGTAGTAAGGATCAAAAACAATAAAGGGATCACTTTTTTGGCCGTACAAAACTGGCATCATGCTGCCATCTGCGTAAGTCTCCTGAAAACTCTGATAATCCCGCTGCTCAGAATTATCAGTGCTGTATTCCATGCTGTAGGAATCGTCTGACTGTATTCTGAAGGCATTTTGGAACAATAACGCCAACTCTGATTCAGACAATTCCGACAAATCTGGGCGGGACGTTATGGTGACCGCCTGCTCCATATTGCGCAAACACAATAAACTGATGAATTCACCGCGATATTGATGAAAACTATCTTCAGTATGAATATACAACTCAACCGCAGAAGAGCTGCCCATTTGCTCATTTTCGTGGCCTTTGACCGGCACGATGTCATGAACCAGCTTGTTAGCCTGCTGAGTTTTAAAGCCAAATGGATAACCTAACAATGAAGAAATCAGCAAATACTTCAACTCAACCTTGAGCTCACCTTCCGACTTTTCCACTAAATTAAAATGATCAGGCGTGGATATATCTGATATGTCAGAGATATCCAACGCTTTCACTTTGAAGTAGCCATCGCTATTCGACTTTAATCGAAACACCGAGAGATTCTCAATCAGCCTTTCGGGTAACAAGTGGGCATAGCGAACCAATTCTTCCAGTGTGGGGGAAGAAATGATTTCCTTGCCTTGCTGCAAGCGTGCTTTGAAAATGCTTACAACTGCTTCGTTGATAAGCTTATTGTCCTGCTCAGTTAAACGGTATTCTTGCATAATGGTGCCTGTTCATAT
Organism: Planctobacterium sp. AWH2_060; assembly: GCF_056158425.1. Lineage (NCBI taxonomy): Bacteria > Pseudomonadati > Pseudomonadota > Gammaproteobacteria > Alteromonadales > Alteromonadaceae > Planctobacterium > Planctobacterium sp. AWH2_060. The sequence goes on from NZ_JBSWTG010000001.1 coordinate 1,739,869, forward strand.
TGAATAAGCGGCCCTCATTGAGCCGCTTTTCAGCCACTAAATTTCAATGATGGTTTCTTGCTCTTCAGCACTGTTAATAGTCGCCAATACCGGTTCAGTCCTTTGCTCGTCGATATCGATAACCCGCTTACCATAAAGTCGGTAAGCCGGTAATCCCAATTCAGCACACGCTTTTATCAGTTTGTCGGTTTCCACGATCTGCATTGAGTTTTCATCATACTCAATCCCCATAAAATACTTGTACCAAGGTTCCAGACCAAGCGCGTAAAGGTAAACACTATTGGGTTCAAAAATCTCGGCAATCCTGAAGGCTTGTGTAGAATCAGAGCCATTCAGGCGACGCGATTCCTTAATCTTCTTGGTCACCATCTTGGTGTAGAGCGCGCCGTATATCCAGGTATAAGGGGCACCTACACACTCCATGCCAATCGCCATGACATCCACCTTACCAATATGTTTGCGAATGTGTTCATACATCTTGGGATCAAGGTTTGAAGAGTCGGCCCCAGCAAAAATCTTCTTGCCACAAATATCAAAAAACCACGCTGTTTTTGAGCGAATGTTTAGGTCACCATGCTCTCCTAAAAATGGGATGGACATGATTTTGCCATTGGGGACCAGAACTTCTTCCAAATCATCCATTTCCAGTACATCAAACTCAAACTGTTTGAGTAACAGCTTCAATGATGGATCTGGCAGGGAGCCGCCGTTGTTTTTGGGAACCAGTACTTTGTTCGTCTTGTGACGCAGTTGCAACAATGATTCCAAACATACGTGATCCTGATGATTATGAGTAATACAGATATAATCAATCTTTGAAGGCAACTGGCTAAAGCTGATAATGTCATCTTTGTAACTTTCGGCGCGACTGGCTATGATTGGGTCAATCAAGATTGCAGTATCTTTGGTTTCCACCATTAATCCCGCATGGCCGATATAGGTTAACTGTACCCCTTCATCAACAGGCTTATGAGGGTAGACACTACTGGGTTTGACCGTGGTAAATAAATCCCGATAGTTCAGCCCTCCAGAGATAGCTTCATCGCGGAACAACTCATCCAGTTCTTCAGCCGAAATGGGATTGTCTCTGGCGGCTAATATGCGTTTCAGCTTCGCTGAGTTGTAATCCAGCTTTAACTGTAAATGGTCTTCATCAGGCAATCGGGGGGTAGACAAGGCGAATGGTCGGGAGTCGACCTTTGACAACAATCCAAAAGAAACACTTTGCAATTCAGGCTTATAGAGATCACTGCGATATACAAGACTTTCAATTATGCGATAGGAAGGATTGTGCTCCATGTCCATCACCAGCTCAACGTAGCCTTTCAAGGGGCCGGGCACTTTCTCATAGAGGCCTTCAACCGATTCACCACTGGTATGATTCCGGAGCATATCGTCCAACTCTTTAACCGCATTGGCCAATTCCACATAATCTTTGTGTTCCGTATCGATTTGCTCAACCAGCGCTTTAATATCACTGAGCTGTTCCTCTGAACAATCCAGAAAATCCGAGCCTTCCATGCCGGGCTGATTAACTGCCATGATGTGCAATTTATAATTCTGAATAAAAGAATTCATTATGCGCTTATGGGTGCCTACCATATAACGGGCTGCCGTCACTGGCGGAATCAAATAAGACCAGGCGTACCACTGATTAAATAGGGGTTCAAAATAAACCTCATCTTTTAGGTAATAGAATTCTGTTTGCATCTTGTACTTAAACCTCAATATTTCTTTGAATATTTATTTCATTAATCGTTGATTATTCATTGTCGCCAGATGATCAAAATACCCAGCAAGTTCCTGGCTCACCGGAATTCCCTCTTTCTCACGCTTTTGTTTTGACTCTTTTTCTAGATCACCAGCCACAAGGATACGTTCGCCAACCCCCGTCTCTGATTGACGAACTCTGGCCATCAACCTGGATAACCTTTGTCTGAAACCCACAGGCTGAGTAAAAGCATCAATATTAATCGCAATAATAAAATGGCCCACCTGCCGGGGTTCATCGTAAGGGGCACAATACAAATGTGACATATCCATATCATCAGGTCCGCCATTGAGCACCCCAGACAAAATTGACACCATCATTGCCAGTCCCTGCCCTTTGTACCCACCAAGAGGCAGCAGTGCACCGACAGACTTTTGCTCGTGATCAACATTAACAGCCCAGTTGTCTTTGGTTGCTTCCCCTTTAGCCAGGCAATTCAGAATTTTGGAGTATGAAACCTGACTGGTGGCCATATCCAGGCAATAAATCTCTTCCCCTTGTGCTGGTGCAGCAAAACTGATGGGGTTAGTGCCAAAAACTTTTTCAGCCCCACCGTGTGGAGCAACTAATGCGTCAGAATTACTGAAACTAAGACACATTAAGCCTTGCTGAGCTGCAGCAAGCGTGTAATTGGAAGCAGCACCGAAGTGATTTGAGTTTTTTACAGCAACAGCTGCGATACCAAATTGCTTTGCCTTAAGGATAGCTCTTTCTGTTGCTTCATAACCCGCAACTATGCCCAACCCTTGATCAGCATCCATACTGATAGCCGCCGATGCAGAAGTTGTAAACCTGAAATCCGGTCTGGCTTTACTGCGGCCACCTTGTAATTCACTTAGATAGGTTTGCAACAACCGAATGCCATGAGAATCGATGCCTCGCAGCGAAGGTCCCAATAAGCCGTTAACCATCCAGTTTATATGCTTCTGACTAAGGCCATTTATCCTGAACGCATCCGTGATAACTTGTTCAATGAACTGCACAGGTAATTGGGTCATGAGCGTTCTCTGCTGTTGTGCAGGAAACAGATATAGTCTGCCAATGCCTTGATACCCTGCTGAATTCGCGCACTGTCTGTATAACTAAAGGAGAGACGAACCTGATTTTTGAATTGCCCTTGTACAGAGAAAAAACACATGGGAACGCAAATCACACCGAAATCTCTGGCGCATTCAAATACTTGCTTTTCGGTAAATTCGAAAGGCAAGGTTAAAGTAATGAAAAAACCACCTTCGGGCCGATTCCAGTTAACCGGAATCTGCTCAAAGTGTGGTTGGGAAAACTCGTTTGACAAGCTGGCCAACATGACTTCCAGATTAGCTGCGTAGTGCAGTAGCGCATCGCTCAACTGAATTTTCAGACTGCAATTGTTAGCAAGTAAAATACCTCCTACAACCGCCTGAGCCATCTGACTAGTATTAACGGTGGCAAAGCTTTTTACTTTTGACATGGCTGCCACCAACGAATTGTCAGCTTCCGCTGCTTCAGTCGGCTTTCCAGTCAGCAAGTACCCAATCCGCAAACCAGGACAAATGGTTTTAGAAAATGTACCGACGTAAATCACGCAATCGCCTTCATCAAGCGACATGATAGTGGGCAGCTTTTCTCCGCGATAACGAAACATTCCGTAAGGATTATCTTCAATTATTTTTAAATTTTCAGAACGACATAATCGCAACAATTCGGTGCGCCGTAGTTGCGTAATACAAGTACCCAGGGGATTGTTAAAATCAGGAATAAGATACAGCACTTTGGCAGACTTTCGCTGCTCAGAAATCGTCTGGATTTGCAATGCCAAATGTTCCGGACAGGGACCATCTTCATCACATTGCACAACCGCGACATCCACGCCCAGAATCTGTGCCAAACCAGTAATGCCGATATAGGTAGGATCGGTAATTAACAACACATCTTTGCCGGGTTCTAATAAAGCCATCATACAAATGAGCATGGCTTCCTGGGCGCCGCTGGTAATAACTACCTGCTCAGTGCTGGTGTGAATGCCTTCATCATTTTTTACGAGCTCAACCACCAGCTCATTAATAATACCGTTGGTTTTGCCATATTGTCCCAACATCTTTTCGATATCGGTAGGGCTTTTATCGTGTTTATGCGCGAGGTATTGGGTAAATAGTTCAATCTGTTTTGCCCAGTCCAATACATTGAATGACTCTTCCCAGGGCCGCCCCGATGCCAAAGAAATAGCGTTTGGAAAGCGCTCAGCAACCTCATTGAGAAAATTCATCACATCGAGAATTGGGTGTTCCAGGGCTGTGGACAAGGACGTTGTCATCATACTAACTCTGCGGTTTCCAGCTGACTAAAAAGGTCATTGACGTTGTTGTCTTCAAATTCCGCGATTTCTGCATTTCTCTCTATCAACTCAATCATCATTCCCGAATTAATGTCGCGTTTTGAAAATGCCTGTCGTAACGCATTTCCGGTAATAATATTCGTCGCGAATTCAAAGCCTTTATTTTTCAAAATCTCAACCGCGGGTTCAATTTGGTCAACCTCAAACGCGATGTGCTGTACACCAGGCCCATAATTGCTTACGTATTGAGATACTTGGGATTCCGGCTCACTGCCTTGCAGCAAAACAATGGTAAAGTGCCCCGCGGACATAACAGCAGAAATCATGCCGGACTTTTTACCTTGAGTCTCTCTTCGCTCCATCAGCTCCAAACCCAGTACGTCCCTGTAGAAGCTGATAGCCTCTTCCAGTTCATGCACCGCAATCGCGACGTGATCTATTTTTTTGTATAGCCCTTCAATATGGTCAAGTGCAACAAACATTTGCATTGTCTCCCGGTCAACGAGTTTAGTACGCACAAAAGTGCTGGAAGTACCTTCACGGCAGATTCCTTTAAATAACGTTAAGTTATTGCGGGTAAAAAGAGGCCTGATGCCTCAGGCATCCCTTTACAAAACTGTTTTTTCACAAGGCCTAATCCATCTCGCCTGGCGAGACCAGATTAGGCCAAAATTAGTGCAAGGCGATTGCACTAAGGGTTAATCGTGCCGCAGTGCTTGCGCTGGTTCTGCGGCAACAGCCTTATTGATTGCGATAAAGATAGCCAATAAGACCACAGTAATAATTCCAACCGGCACAGTGGTCATTGCCAATACATAGATAGATAAATCCAGCTCTACATATTCCGACAAAATAATGCTAATCAATATTGCGATACCCACACCGATAGCCAATCCATACAGAGTTTGGCGACTCCCCGATATCATGAATAAGCCGATGATATTGCCATTTCTGGCACCAAGCGCGCGGCGTAATCCGATCTCCTGGGTACGCTGTATAATTGAATTGGCGCTCAACCCATAAATGCCAATTACCGCCAACAGCAACGCTGCGATGGCGGCCACTATCATGCCGGACGTGATAGATTTAGCTACCATAGTGACCTGCTCAATGAGTTTCTCGAATCTCAGCACCTGGCCGGGGACAAATTGCGGTTCAAGCTTCTGAGCCGTGTTGAGGAATACCATTTTCGCCACTCTCTCGTCGCCACCGTGTTTGAGCAATATCATCATACGGTCTGATACAGATTGGGCTAAGGGCAGATAAATCGTGGCGCTACTTCGCTCACTAGACAATGGGTTGCCTTCAACCACATCGCTGACCACACCTACAACTGTAATGAATTCTTCGCTGTCTCCCGCACTATTCACCATTTGAAAACGTTTACTTAAAGGGGATTCGCCGGGCCACAATGTGTTGGCCAGAGTTTGACTCACAACTGCCGCTTTGAAGCTGGTTTCATTGTCACTTTCACTGAACAACCGCCCATCATTTAAGGATATGCCCAGCTCGGTTAACGCGCCCAACGTCGCTTTTACATGTGCTTCTGGGTACTCAAGTTGTGAATTATAGACATCGCCTTCTATGCGCAACTTTTGTTCACCCTGCATAGACATGAGAATAACTGAATCAATCGCCGGACTTTGTTCTAACTCCAACTTCAGTTTTCTTGAAAACTCTAATTGACGTTCTGCACTACTACCCGATTGGCCATTAATCACACTGGGGGCAGCCAGAATATTGTCGGGGTTCATCCCAAAGTCAATGTTGACAATTTTATAGGCCACAGTTGAGGCAATTATTCCCAAAATCATTACCACAGAAACCAGTACTATCTGCAACATTATCAAAGCTTTGGTAAAGCGCCCTGCCTGCTGACTCTGTGCGCCCTTGGTACCATCTCGCAAAATGGTATTAACGTTGACTCTGGAGGTTTTCCATGCCGGAATGACTCCCGTAAAAACCACTGCCAGCACGATAAATGCAAAACTGGCCTGTACCGACTCGGTATCCAGTCCCCATTGCCACCAAAAGGGTCGACCACCTTCGGTGAAATTAGCAGAAATCAGGTCATTAGTAACATTAAGCCCCAGCGCAGCAAGAAGTAGCGCGAGCCCTCCTCCTATAGAGCATATAATGACGCTTTCCCACATCATTTGGATCACCAACCGACTTCTTCTTGCGCCTACAGCAACGCGAATTGCAATTTCTTTAATGCGCTCATTAGCTCTGGCCAACATCAGATTTCCGACATTGATACAGGCCAGCAATAACACAAACAACGCAATTAAATTAACCAATGAAAAAATTATGGGGCCAGCACCATTGGGGTGATTTCCCTCAGGAAAACTCTGCACGTAGGCATTGTCATAGTAATCAACCTGTTCTAATTGCTGGCTAAAAGCACTTTGTCGGTGTTCAAACTGCACTTGCTTTATCAGGGTGGTTAACTCGGCATCAACCTGAGAGCGGCTATAACCGGATTTAATGCGACCGTAAACATCTACAAAATACTTTTGACGCTCAACCGGGTTTAACATGTCCTGGCCAATCGGCATCCAAAACTCTTCCGCCATGGGAAAAGCAAAGTCTTTTGGCATAATGCCAACAACCTGGACTGGCGTGGAATTAACCTGAATTGAGCTATCCAGAACACGCAAATCCCCATTAAACATGGATTGCCATAAGCGATAAGATAAAACAATTACAGCAGGCGCACCGGCTTCGCTATCTTGGGGCAATAACCCTCGACCGTGTAGTGGTTTTACACGAGCAAACTCAAAGACATTCCAGTCAGTTAAGACACCACTATAGCCTCTGGTAATATCTCCATCGTTAATCACAATTTTCTTTGATGCGTAGACACCGATTTCCTGCAGGCTTTTTATGTCCGCTCGCATCGCAGAGAAATCGTAGGCATCGGGAATATAGCGATAACCGTCCTGGCTCACAAAAACACGGACGATATCCTCGCCGTCTTCCAGCGGTAGGGCCTTGTAGACAAAGGTATTAACCATGGAAAAGGCGAAAATGCTCATGCCTAGTCCACCCGCTAGCACCAGTATCGTGATTAGGCTGAAAATTGGACTTTTCTTAAGTAAGCGAAAAGCATAATTAATATCGTAAATAATGGAACTCATGGCTTGTTCCCTGCTAAGAACCTATTAGTTTTTGCGATGTTGTTAAGCATTGGAGCAAACTTTTTCAGAGTTACCCGGAACAAATTCCAGGACGTTGTGATCTTTGACGATTCTGCCATCCAGCATATCCAATCTGCGTTGTGCTCGCTCCGCTGTTTCTGGGTTGTGAGTTACCATGATAATTGTTGCACCGCCCTGATGTAGCTTTTCTAATAACTCAATTACGATATCTGCATTATTGGAGTCCAGGTTCCCGGTTGGTTCATCAGCGAGAATAATGGCCGGATCACCTACAATAGCCCGAGCGACTGCAACTCTTTGTTGCTGACCACCTGACAATTGAGACGGAAAGTGTCCAGCCCGGTGGGCTATGTCCACTTTCTCCAGTGCAGCATTAACTTTTTTATCCATTTCCTCTCGGGATAGATCGGTGCGATAGGTCAGCGGAAGTTTAACGTTCTCTGCTACCGTCATATCACTGATAAGATTAAAAGCCTGGAACACGAATCCGATCTCTTGATTTCTGACATCTGCACGTTCATTTTGACTTAAACCAGAAACATTTTTATCGCCCAAAATATACTCACCGGAAGTGGCCACATCTAGCAATCCTAATAACGACAACAATGTCGATTTTCCGCAGCCTGAAGGTCCAGAAATGGAAATGTATTCGCCTTTACGAATGGTTATATCAACATCCTGAAGCGCTCTGGTTTCTACTTCACTGGTGTAAAAGTATTTAGAAATTTTATCCAGGTGGATTGCATTATCGCTGCTCATATTTTTACTCTTTAATTGATATAGATGCGGTCGTGATCTTCAAATAACGTAGGATCGGAAATAATGATGCTATCTCCCGGTCTGAGGCCATCAATTACCTCAACAAAGCGCGTAGATACCAACCCAAATCTGACGGGAATTCGTTCTGCTCCGCTTGAGTCCTGGTTAACCCGATAAACAAACGATGAAGAAGCTCCTTTGGCAAATACCGGGCGATTCACAAATACGGTATTGTTTTTGCGCGCGATTTCTATCACCCCTTCAACACTTAGATCCGAGCGTGCTTCAGGCGGTAGTTTTCCGACTATTTCCACATCAATCTGCACCATTCCATTAACAACACCAGGATCTATACGGCTAACCTTACCTTCCACTTTACTGCTTCGGGTGTCTATCTGGACCGTCTGTCCCAACGCAATATCTTTGACTTGTATTTCCTGCACATTGATTTCAGCAATCAAGCTATCTTGCTGAACAACTTTGGCAACATCTCCGCCAAGTTCCACCTGTTGTCCCAACTCCAGATCCATTTGTTGTACGATTCCATCTGAGGTTGCCTTGACCTGCAAGCCATCAATTTGTCGTTTAATCTGCTCTAAGGTACTTTCCAACTTTTTAGTGCGGGCATCCTGTGCTTTCTTCTTTGCCTCCAGGGTCTTTTTCATGATTTCCAGGCGATTCTCATTAGTACCAATGGATTCCAGATAAAGCTGTACATTGGTTTTTGAATTTTCAAATTCCAACTTAGAAACTACAGCGAATCCCTGTTCCACTAATTCTGATTCCGCATCAAGCTTTGATTTTGCAGTTTGATATTTTAGTTTTGAATCCAGCAGCTCGGCTTCCAGATTCAATATTTGCGACTCCAGCTCCAGATTTGTAGCGAAATCTTCAGACTTTTTTGCTTCCAACTCAAATTCGCTGTCTGTGTAGAGTTTTTCAATATCGGGATTAATCATGGATACAATCACATCGCCCACCTTTACCCGATCACCGGCTTTCTTGCTGATCTCTTCGACTTTCCCTGAAACATTAGTTGTAATGAGATTTATCCGCTTGGGAACCAAAGTACCGCTGCCAGTAACAGATACCACAAACTCACCGGCACTCACCTGTCCATAGCTGAGCAGGTCACTCTCAACAGACATAGTTGAATAAGACAGTTTAGCTCTAATCGAATAAGTAATAATCACCAGTACAACCGCAGCTATCAGCCACCAGTATTTCTTACTAAATTTCTTCGATTCCTTGGGTCGAATAAAGTCCATATAACTCTCAACTATTATTGTTCATATCGTTTTTATTGGATGCGAGTCAACCTGACCATACACAAGCCACAAAGATGTGCCAGCCCGGTTGTTGTTCTGCACAAACCGAATCTTTTCTTGTTTGATTGAAGTGGAGGAAACCTGCACCACAGACTTTGCATTAACTTATTAACGCATGATTGCCTTCATATTTCAAACACAAGGTGAATAAATTTTCGCTCTCGCCTGAGCAATCTACCAGAATTTGTCTCACACATGAGATGAAGAAAATGATATTTAGCACAAACTTTTTAAGGCGAAGTAAAATTACCTGCCCAAAATACCTTTTGCCGTGCTATCCTGTCAAGCTGTTAAACGCGCTTTGGCCGTTTACAATTTCTACCCATAATACCCAAAAAACTATGACACTAGCGCAGCGATCTCACGCATGAGACATAGCGCAGTGATTTTTTTCTGATTCGAATTCAATACTGTGAGAGGAATGATTATGCTTCATCATGTTGATGACCACCAAGCGCAAAAGTGGTTTTTAACACCTCAAGAAAAGCCTTCTGCGAAAATCAGACTATTCTGTTTTCCCTACGCCGGAGGGGGTTGTTCAACCTATTTACCCTGGAGTAAAGAGCTTCACAATGAAGTGGAGTTAGTTGTAGTGCAACCTCCGGGAAGAGGCGCACGAATAATGGAATCACTGTTTGATGATATGGAAAACCTGGTAGCAGAGTTGTACCAGGCTATTCAAAGCAAGCTGGATATCCCTTACGTATTCTTTGGGCATAGCTTAGGTAGCCGTGTGGCTTTTGAATTGTTAACACTTATTGCTGACAATAAACAGCCCTTACCATTACATTTCCTTGCATCGGGAAGCCGCGCACCTCACATCCCTTTTACAGGTGAAAAGAGCTATGATTTGCCGGAAGACAGTTTCAAAGAGAAACTAAAAAACCTCAATGGTACACCTCCGGAAATTCTTGAAAACGATGAACTGATGGCTTTGTTTATCCCCATTCTCAGAGCAGATTTCCGCATTGCGGAAACATACCATCACACGCAGCACAAACAATTTACAATTCCGCTGAGCATTTTAGGCGGTGACAAAGATAGTGGTGTCACTGAAGAACATCTCAATCGTTGGAAAGATCTATTTATTGAGGAGAGTAAAATATATAAAATTATTGGGGATCACTTTTTTATCGACAGCAACAGTAAGTCCGTGCTTCCTATCCTAAATGGAGTGCTGGATCAGTTACTCACCAGACAGAATTTGCCTGAGCCAATAGAAATGGTCTGATTGAGTGCAGAAATATTGTGGCGTTTTACTTTTGCGTAAAACGCCGCTGAATTTATTCAGCTTTGCGATAATATGTAGCAGTACCGTTTTCAATGTCCTCAATGCTTTCTACAAAGCCATTAACGGTTTCAGAAATATCTGCAAAAATCCCCTCTTTGGCATCCGACAGACCCATTTTATAGCCCTGCTCAAAGGCCCAGCTGAGCGTAGATAGTTCACTTTCCGGTACATTCATGTTTACTGCTTTCATGTTGTTCTTCACGATTATTATTATAATTAGGGTGAAGAAAACTACCGGATAAAATTTACCGCGTCAACATGAGATGAGAATAATTTTTCCACCACTTCGAAACTAAACCAGTCGCAAAAGAGCAGAAAAACGGTATAAATCAAACTAAATCAAAGCATTGCCAAACAAAGACTGGTGTAAAGCCTGGTTTCCTTTATCTGCCAGCAAACTACTCGGCAGTGGTCAAACTCTCTTGTGACATCAAGTACTCAACAACAGAATCAAAAGCCTTTTCAATCTGACGATTATCTTCCCAGTCTAATGTTTGCCAGTCTATTCCAGTATCAAGTTCCATCAGATTTAAGGTTAATATTTTAACCAGCACTGGCTTTGAATTTATTCCTTTTAAACTTATCTTTGGCTTAACAGGTGCTTTTTCCGCTTTAACGCCACCCAACAGACTTTCAATTTTTTTATTAATTTGACGCTTGTCTTCCACGTTAAGCTTGGTTTTATCTCGCTCAACCTTGTAACTATTCTCTATTTCCAGAATGTCTTTTTTAGTTTTGGTAAAGGGACGTGACTTACCTTGCTCATAAAACTTTATAACGGCAGGGTATCGGGTTAACACATTATAGTTGTCATAGGCCCCCATGGAAATTCCAAGCAAGCTGGCTTCTTCCCTGACCGTCAACTTCTTTTGTCCAAGTTGCTTTCTGACATCTGATAAAGTGTCCAATTCCATGCGCGCATTCATAAAAGCTTCAAGCTTTCCGTACTGCGGCAAATCTTCTCTACATGCATTTTCCTGGAACTGTTTCAATTTAGTTAAAACAGGTTGACTCTCATAGACTTTAAACTGACCGTTACCGTTAACGCCAAAATTGTAGATCATCGCCAGGAAGCGTCTGTGGCCTGTGAGTACCTTATAGGTACCATCATTTAAAGGATAAACGGTGGGCGCCTGAATGATTTCAGAGCGCGATATATTGTGAGCCAACTCAATAATAGACTCGATACTCTCATTCGCTTTTTTCCAGTCTACCGAACCATATTTCAGGCAGTTGACAAAAACCCCTTTGCCAACCATAACGGCGTCTTCGGCATTATACATGTCAACCAGTTTTTGCTTGCTAATCCCCCTTCTAATCAGAAGATCGGCATGCTCATCATTTATCAAAATGGTCGGCAAAAATCGTGCGTTACTTTGATCGGGAATAATGCTGGAAAGAAAAAGAATTTTATAACTGTAATCCTCATTCAACGACTTTATATCATCACCAGCTGATTTTTGTTTTGAAATCAGTAATTGCTTTAAGCCAGGCTGTAACATGTATCGGTTCCATTGAGTCATATTAGATTAGAAAAAAGCAGGATAAGTCTCATTAAACGAAGCAATAAATCCTCCCGCAGCGCAATGATTATACCGCTAAACCTTTATTTATCCGAATTAATTTTCGTTTTAGAAACACAGAATTACACTATTTATGTCATAAATGAAATCGAATGCATCAGTTGATAATTCATAACTAAATCAATAAGAACTGAAAATGATTTAAGTTATTTCAATTCCTATTAAAAGTTGGGTTCAATTCCTCCTTATTTCAATCCAATAAACCCAACTCTCGTTGTTTTTTCTTTGTCAGCCCCCTGGCCACCAAAACGTAAGAATCATAGATATACTCTTGCAGTTTTTCTTTGGATAAATAGGGCTCGCAGTAATGTTGGATCCATTTAAATCCCCGGGATGCCAGATAAGGAGCGGGACGAAACCCCGGTTCATCTTTTAGGATCTCAAAATTAAGCTCAGAGGTTTTAAAGGTGATTGCAGGACCATCCGCATTTTCCCAGCCGCCAATGGCAAATACTTTGTCATACACTTTCCACACGTGGCAACCGCCCCACTGCACCACATGACTGGTCTGTTGCAATGACGCGCAATAGTCATTGTATTCCTGATAGTTAATCATAACATTCCTCATTTACCGGGTTGTGCTGTCAAATTTGGTGTTGCTCAGACCAAATCCGCAACTGCTCTAAAATACTTAGTGCTGAGCGGCCAAATTCAGTCAGGCTATATTCCACCGCTAAAGGCCGGGTGTCCATCACTTCCCGGATTACCATGCCATTGCTCTCCAGCTCTTTTAAACGCTGATCGATCATTTTTTTGCTGGCGCCCCCCAGCATTCGACATAAATCGTTAAATCTCACCGGCTGATCTTTCAAATGATAGATAATTGAGCCAGTCCATTTTCCCCCAATCATGCGCATTCCACGTTCAACTGAGCAGGGTTCTGTACAGGCATTTAAAACTATTTTCCGCCCCTTAGTATCTGTTTTTATTTCACTTTTCATAATTCTGCCTTCCTAAAACAGGTAGTTACCAAAAGTATACTAATTGTTATTAGTATCAAGGTTACTAAAATATACCGCAATTAACCTGTTAATTCATCAACGAATTGGAGTAATTGACTATGAGTAACGTTTTAATCATCAATGCACACGAAAAATACCCTTTTTCAGAGGGCCGCTTAAATGCCACTTTAGTAGATAAAGCCGATAGCTTTTTGCGTGCTAAAGGTCACGATACCCGTATTGCAACTATGCAGAATGACATTGATGTCGAAAAGGAGCTGGAAAACCACACCTGGGCAGATGTCATCATTCTACAAACCCCTGTCAATTGGATGGGAGTGCCATGGTCATTTAAAAAGTACATGGACATTGTTTACACCGCAGGAATGGGCGGTGCCCTGTGTCACGGTGATGGTCGAACGGCAGAAAACCCTAAAGCAAATTATGGTGCAGGCGGCACATTAACCGATAAGAAGTACATGTTGTCACTGACCTTTAACGCCCCGGAAGAATCCTTTAATGACCCTGACGAATATCTGTTTCAGGGCAAAAGCGTAGATGACTTATTTTTGCCTATGCACATGAATTTCAGATTTTTTGGTATGCAAAGTCTGCCGACATTCGCCTGTTACGACGTAATGAAAAACGCAGACGTTGAGAATGACTTCGAGCGCTTTGAAGCGCATCTGAAGCAAGTTTTTTAATGTCTTGCGGCTCACCATCAGGTGAGCCTGTCATTTATCTAACACTGAGAATTTGCATGACTGTATCGCGTTTAAAGACCTTCCTGTTCGCATTAGGTTTGGTGCCCAGTATTGCCACTATGGCGCAATCCGAATTGCGCCAGAAAGAGGCGGCCCATGAAGCTTCACCTCAGCATTACCAAAAATTATTGGAAAATGATCAAGTGCTGGTTTTAAAGATGGTTCTGAAACCAGGTGAAACGGACAACTGGCATTACCACAACAATGAAACCGTGTATTTCGAGCAAGGCGGGACACTGCTAATAGCAACGCCGAATAACCCTGATATCCAGGTAGAGGTGCCCAATGGTCACGTTATGTGGCATCAAACCTGGCAGCATCAGGTAAGCAACCTGGGTAATAATGATGTTGTCGCCATTATTGTTGAAGCCAAACACTGAGCTACATCGCTATGAATAAAACACTAATCAATATTGATATCGTGTCGGATGTGGTTTGTCCCTGGTACATCATCGGCTATAAACGCCTGGAAAAAGCACTGGAATCTTTTTCTGATGACATTCAGGCAAATTTGCAATGGCACCCTTTTGAACTCAATCCCGGTATGCCACAGGGCGGAGAAAACCTGCGTTCGCATCTGGCGGCCAAATACGGAACCACGTTGGAAGGCAGCATTAAAGCGCGAGCAAACCTGACGCAACTCGGCGCGGAGTTAGGCTTTCGCTTTAATTATTTTGATGAAATGCGTATGTACAACACCTTTAAAGCCCATCAATTAATGCACTGGGCAGGTGAATTTAACAAAGCGCTACCATTAAAAATGCGCTTATTTTCCGCCTTTTTCTCGGAACGAAAAGCCATTGATGAGCCTGAAGTATTAATTGCAGAGGCCGCAGCAGTGGGGCTAGCTCCAGCCCAGGCAGAAGAAGTGTTAACTTCAGAGCGCTATGCTCAAGCGGTACGCGATGAACAACGCCATTGGACGTCTCTTGGAATTCAGGCGGTGCCAGCATTTGTCTTCAATAAACAACAACTGCTATCTGGTGCACAACCGGTCGAAACCTTCCAACGTGTTTTGCAGCAGCTCGTCGAAGGCAAAAATTAGCCATGCCAAACAGAACATCAACCGGATATTGCTTTGAGGGGTTACAAAAAAGTAACCGGTTATTTTTCATACAACCACTACTTACCTCGGATTTAATTCGAATGGCACTACACTTCCGCGAGAGGGGCAAATGAAAACCGTACATTCATTGCAACAAATGCTGGCGAGCTGGTTGCCGGAAAAAGACAACGCCGACTGGGTATTAGGCGTTATCTACAAAACTGAGGGCTCATGCTACCGCAAAGCGGGTGCCATGATGCTATTTAGCTCTGATGGTCATCAGTTGGGCATTTTAAGTGGTGGTTGCCTGGAATCCGACGTACGCCGCAATGCCAGAAAAGTGATGCAGAGTCAGAAAAGCATAGAGCTTAGCTATGATGACAGCGACGAAGATGACGCGGCATTTCAACTGGGCGTTGGCTGTGGTGGAGTGGTTTATCTACGTCTCCTGCTCGTCAACAAAGACAACAATTATGCCGGCTTAACGCAAATCCATAAAGCCCTTAAAAATGGTCAAAGTGTGCATTGGCAGCTGCAATTCGATAGAGCAGCTGAAGAGGTTAATGTGCGAATTGCAGAACATTCACTGGGCTCTGCAAAAGGCAACGGTTTGGTAGCAGTAGGTCAGCAACAATGGCTACAAGTGTTTATTAAGCCTGAGCCTCATTTGCTGGTTGTTGGTGGCGGCACAGATGCCATTCCCATGACATTGTTTGCAGCGCAGTTAGGATGGCGGGTAACACTGTGGGATCCACGCCCCAGCCAAGCCAGAGCAGAACACTTTCCACATGTTTCTCAACGATTACAACTTACCTCTGTTGCAATGCTAGCTAACTTTGTTCGTGAGCAGCAGGTCAATGGGGCCATATTGATGTCTCATCATAAAAGCATTGATAGTGACGCATTACAGGCCATACACGATGCTCCTTTGGACTACATTGCCATGTTGGGGCCAAAACATCGCAAGCAAGAAGTGATGCAATTAGCTGGCGTACAAGAACATCAAATAAAGGCCCTTTTTAGTGGACCAGCGGGATTAAATCTGGGTGGAGAATTACCCGAAAGTATCGCGCTGTCTATTGTCGCCGAATGTCATGCCGTGTTGCACCAGCAATGGGGCAACATGCTCAGTCTGAATCTCGAAGATACCAAGGGATATGCAGCCTGAGACACTAACTTTCCACCAGAGGAATAACCAATGCAGGAATTTACTTTAAACGGGAAACCGGTGCGCTCCGAAGTGAGCGATGATACACCGTTACTATGGGTGATCAGGGACGAATTTGGCCTCAAAGGCACCAAGTTTGGTTGTGGTGTCGCCATGTGTGGTGCCTGTACCGTTCACATTGACGGTCAGGCAATTCGCTCCTGTTCTTATCCAGTCTCCATGGTTAAAGGCAAAGCCATTACCACCATTGAGGGATTAAACAACGAACACCCATTACAACAGGCCTGGATAGATGAGCAAGTGCCACAATGTGGCTACTGTCAGTCCGGTCAGATTATGCAGGCTGCAACACTATTGGAACGCAACAGCAATCCCAGCGATCAGGATATTGTTAACCACATGAGCGCTAATTATTGCCGTTGTATGGCTTACTCCCGCATTAAAAAAGCCATTAAAACCGCTGCTGGTCTTCAACAAAGCACAGTACAGCACTTTGACCCAAAGTCTGAGCTTGCCGGAGAATAAGTCATGAAAAACCCGTTAAGGAAAAAAGATACCATTAACCTGACTCGACGCAACTTTCTGATCGGCAGTGTCAATGCCAGTCTGATGATGGCATTTACGCCGGGTCTGGTTTCCACCGGTTTATCCGCCGCAGAATCTCTTGAGCAAAAAGTCTTCTCCCCCACGGTCTGGTTTGAAATTAATGACCGTGGTGAAGTATTAATTAATATCGCTAAGGCGGAAATGGGTCAGCACATTGGCAGTGCCCTGGCCAGAATTGTGGCTGATGAACTGGAATGCGACTGGCAAAAAGTTTCCATTCACCACGTAGACACAGATCCTAAATGGGGTTACATGGTAACCGGAGGCTCCTGGTCAGTATTCCATTCATTTAAGCCTTTATCTCAGGCTGGCGCTGCGGGGCGAATCGCACTCATCGAGGCTGGAGCAGCTATCTTGGGTGTCACCCCAGAGCAATGTCAGGCAAAAAATGGCATGGTTAGCGCGGGTAATCGCAGCGTGAGTTATGGGCAAATTGTCAAGGAAGGTCAATTTAATCGTACCTTTAGTGCTGATGAAATTGCTGCATTGCCTATTAAAACCGCCAGCAAACGCCATCTTGTTGGCACCACCTATCAGGCTCTGGATATTCCCCCTAAAACCAATGGCAGTGCGGTGTATGGTATCGATGTAGAAGTGCCAGGTATGGTGTTCGCCCGTCCAGTACTTCCACCTACCCGATACGGTAGCAAAGTCACTAAGGTAGATGACTCTGCGGCGAAAAAACTGAAGGGCTATCAGGGATATCAGGTACTCACTGATCCAAGCGACACTTGCCAGGGTTGGGTCACTGTTCTTGCAGACGATTATTACACCGCTATAAAAGCCGGCGATGCCATAAAAGTATCATACCAAGCCGGTGAAACTGCCTGGGTATCAGAAGAAGATATTCAAAAAGAAGGGCAACGGCTGTGCCGCGACCGCAATCAGGGCGCTTTTCTGGTGGATGATGGGGACGTCAGTGCAGCACAAGCGGAAGCAAAAAATACTATAGAAGCTTTATACACCACAGCAACCGCCAATCATTTCCAGTTGGAGCCTCTCAATGCTGTCGCTGAATACAAAGAAGGTAAGTGGCATGTCCACACAGGCAATCAGTGGCAATCTCTAACTTTGCCCACGCTTGCCAAAGCCGCTCAGGTGACAGAAGACAAGGTTATTATGCATCAGTATTATCTGGGCGGTGGCTTTGGTCGCCGTCTTTATGGTGACTGGATTGTACCCGCCATATTGACCTCCAAGGCCATTAATAAACCCGTGAAGTTGATCTTCACCCGGCCTGACGACACCTTGTTTGATCAAAGCCGCTCAGCGTCGACGTCTTTGTTACACGCATCTTTTAATAACAATGGCGAATTTACCGGTCTTGAGCACGCCTTCTCCGCCGGATGGCCTACTAAATCAATGGCGCCAGGGTTTATGGCCGATGGGGTACATAAAAAGGGCAAAATTGATATGTTTTCAGCATCTGGAGCTGACCACTGGTATAGCATGGAAAATCACAGGGCCCGTGCCATCAATAACCAGTTGGCTCAAAAGACCTTTTTACCCGGCTGGTTACGCGCTGTAGGCCAGGGTTGGGTTGTTTGGGGACTGGAATCCTTCATTGACGAAATCGCTCACCGGGCAGGTAAAGATCCTGTGCAATTCCGACTGGATATGCTGGACGGGCAAGGCAAGCAAGCCGGCAATGCTCCGGAGAGTGTGGGCGGCGCGAAACGCTTACACAATGTGCTGAGCCGTCTCAGAGACAAGGTAAAATCTGTTCCTATCGGCACTGACGAAGGTATTGGTTTCTCTATTTCAGCCGGTCAGGAGCGCACTATGCCAGCCTGGATTGCGACTGCCGCTCATGTTCATGTCAATCGTAAAAGCGGCAAGATTACCTTGAAGAAGTTGTACGCTGTGGCAGACGCGGGCATCATTATTCATCCCGACGGTGCAATGGCGCAAATGGAAGGCTCATTACTGTGGGGCACCAGTTTAGCGTTACATGAACATAACCGTTACCAAAATGGCCAGCTTCAATCCCGCAATTTTCACAGTTACCTGCCACTGCGCATGAATGATTTACCAGACATGGATATTGAACTGGTAGACAGCGACGAATTCCCGGTTGGTCTGGGCGAGCCCGGTGTTATCGGTGTAGGCCCAGCTATCGGAAACGCGGTTTACCAGGCTGTGGGAATTCGCCTGCGCGATTTACCCATGCTTCCAGAGAACGTAAAACAACAGTTGAACGCCTGATGGAGAAGAGCATGAAAAAACTCAAAATCAGTTTCAATCGCAGGGTCTTAGCTGCCGCACTGCTGACTTCGCCATTGGCGTCTTTGGCTGACCAATACAGCGAATTTAAAAAATCACCGGATGCCGATAAGGCTTTCAAATATCTGCATCAGGTGGCCACCCACCCGCGTTGTGCCAATTGTCATGGTGTTGTGGACAATGGTATTCATCATCCCACTGTGGGTGATGAGCGCCGCCCGCATCCCATGAACATCACCAGTCTGAATAACCTGAAAATGGGGTTCAAAGACGGTAAATTTGCTCAGCTGGGGGAAGCAAATGCAATAAATTGTCGTGGCTGCCACCAAAACGACAATGGCAAGGAGCCGGGTATGCCACCGGGAGCTGCAAATGATTTGATGCCGGGATTTGTCTGGCACATGCCACCGCCGACGATGGCAATTGAACCAGGTCTGTCCGCACATGAGCTGTGTAATAACTGGCTAGATCCGGCGAAAAACTCCTTTCTGGCATTTCGCGGCAGTCGCCACCAGATGGATATTTTCAAAAAAGAATTTGAACATCATGTTAAAGATGATCCTCTGGTGAGATGGGCCTGGCAACCGGGCCCCGAAAGAACACCCGCTCCGGGCACCCATGAGGATTTCGTCAAGGCGATGAAAATCTGGATAAAAGCCGGAGCGCCCTGCCCCAGTGCTTAACAGCGCAGGCTCTTAATAAGATCAAAACTAAAGGCCAGTAATGCTAATTGCTGGCCTTTGCTTTTTCATGGGCAGAGCACCGGATATGCGGCTCTTTGCCTAGAGCGTGTTGATCTTTGCGGTACAATTTTGCAGCAGTCTGTGTGCAATTTAGACAAGGCGAATGCTTGAAGGTCTGGTGGTTCCAAATCAAAAGCATTTAACGCGGTATAAATTGCACACAGGCGCTGCCCGAAGGGTTCGTCATATAAGCGCTCTACTCTTTGTCACAGTCCTTTGACTTAGAACCACTAGGCCTGTAGGACTGTTCCGCGATTAAAGCGCTTATATTTAGAACAAATTTCGTACAGCAAAGGTCAACACGCTCTAGATATGTTAGTTAAGCGATAGCTTTTTGCAAAATCTCACGCGCGATATCCGGGGTGATATTTTGGTTTTCTGATAAAGCCGTCATATTGTGTTTTTGTAACTGCTCAAGCACCGCCTCTATCGCGGCATTTTTATCATCACCGTGTTCCGTCAACTGCGTAGCAACTCCCAGAGAATGATAAAAAGCTTCAATGGCATCGATAGTCTCATTGGCCAGATCATCACTGCTTTGTAAGCCAAACACATTACGCCCCATTTGCTCCAGCTTTTCGCGTTTAAATTCAACCTGATTACGCAGTAACCAAGGCTGTACTATTGCCAAAGAACGCGCATGATCAACGTGCCAAAGTGCAGTTAATTCATGGCCTATCATATGCGTGGCCCAGTCTTGAGAGACGCCACTACCAATTAAACCGTTAAGTGCCTGATTGGCCGCCCACATCAGGTTACTGCGCCAAAGGTCAGAATCTCGCTGCTCAAACTGTTCGCCTAATTGTTTCAGGGTTTTCAACAAACCTTCAGCGTAAGCATCCTGCACCAGCGCTCCCTCAGCTTTAGTGATGTATTGTTCACAAACATGCACCCAGGCATCTACAATACCGTTTGCCAGTTGCCTTTCCGGCAGGGTTTTCATTACATCCGGATCCATCACAGCAAATCTGGGTTGCACGCAGGCTGCGGAAAAGGGCAGTTTTTCACCGGTTTCAGCTTTGGTGATTACCGAATTTGTATTTGATTCAGAACCGGTTGCAGGAATCGTTAAGATTACCCCCAATGGTACGGCCTGTTGCGGTTTGTATGTATTGGTTAAAATGTCCCAGCCATCGCCCTCATACAAAGCTGATGCAGCCACATATTTAGCACCGTCAATAACCGAGCCTCCACCGACTGCCAGGATAAAATCGACATTTTGCGCTTTAACCAATGAAACCGCTTTATCCAACGTTTCTTTGGTTGGGTTGGCTTCCACACCAGAGAACTCTACCCAATCGCTGTTAGCCAGGGCTTCAGTGACCTGTTGATACACCCCATTGCGCTTAATGGAGCCTCCCCCATATATCACCATGACTTTGCGATAATCGCTTACGGCTTGTTCAATGCTCTGAATCTGACCTTGTCCAAAATGGATCTCTGTGGGATTGTGAAAAGTAAACTTCATTAATAACTCCGCTTGCTAACAAATGATAACGATGTGCATAATAGTATCAACAACTCAGAGATAATAGACCAAAACATCTAAGAAACATGCCTATTTCTACTGAAGCAGCCATATCCACAAAGAGTGACAGCCTTCAACCTCTAATGCAGCGCTATGTCGAATACAAAAACCTGCATTCGCTGGAAGGGATAGTCTCTACCGCCATAGCCGAAGTGCGATTTTTTCGAAAAAGTACCGGCTATCCTCGCCAGCCTATGACCCACGAATCCGGTATCATTATCATGGGTCAGGGATATAAGCATCTCTATGCTCAGGGTCAGGTGCTTAAATACGGCGATGGCGATAGCCTGATAATTGGTGCGCCACTACCTTTGGATTGTGAAGCCATAAATGAACCCGGTGCACCTCTGCTTGGTATCACCATCAACGTCAGTACGGTTACTTTACAAAAACTGGCCACAAAACTGAGACAGCATCCAGAGCGCATGCCATTAGATAAGTCACAAGAGCCAATGTTGTTACGTAGCAGTGCAATGACAAATGACATGCTTGATGCCACGATTAGGTTACTAAAGGCCATGAATGACGATTTAGAGGCGGAACTATTTGGTGATAGCTTAGTGGAAGAAATCATTTATCGGGCATTGCTAAGTCCTGCGGGTTTACCATTGATGTCCCTCGCTGACCAGGAAGGCCGCTATGCCAGAATCGCCAGAATTCTGGAGAGTATTCATAAAAACTACGCCGAGCCACTAAACGTTGACGAGCTGGCTTCCAATGCCAACATGAGTGTCTCAACCTTTCACACCACCTTTAAAAAAGTTACTCGGGAATCCCCCATTCAATACATTAAAAAGCTGCGTCTCAATAAAGCACGAGAATTAATATGTTTCGAGGGAAAGCGGGTCAATGACGCTGCACACAGAGTGGGATATGCCAGTACTTCCCAGTTCAGCCGGGAATTTAAGCGGTACTTTAATGAATCTCCCAAAGAAGCAGCGCAAACAACGGCTTCAATTTGAGATATAGACTATATTTAGGAAGTTAATTGAATTTCGACATTTTCAGCGAGATTTTTAAGCCATTCAGAAGAAGTTATTTTGAGAGTTAATGATGAAAATCTTTGCTAACCCAAAAGCGGCAGTAAAAAGTAAATATGGGCAATACCAGATTGCGGTTTTGAACAACATCATTGCCGTTTCCGCGGAAGGCGTTGCCAGCAAAGAATCCATTGAACGTTACGTACAAGATATATCCGAAATCGTTTTAAACATGGAGCAAAAGCCATGGGCCTTTTTGGGTTTTCTTCACGGCACGGCTTTGCTCACCAAAGACGCTGAAAAAGATCTACATAAATCCGTATTATGGCGAGTCAGCCGTGGTATGACGACCAGCGCCCTGGTAACGCAAAACACCACTATTGAAGCCATGGTTAAAACCCAATTTGAAAGAGTGTATGAAAATGCTCAGGTTAAACTCGGCATTTTCAGCACGGAAAAAGGCGCTATAGACTGGCTTGCAGAGCAAGGATTCGTGGCAGATATATAACCCTGGTTTTGGGATAAATATCTGCCAGATTTAAATAACTGGATTAATCATCCCACTTTGGTGAGAAATCCGGATTCGCCTGGCGATCATTGTTGTCCAGACTATCCAATGCCAGCATATCCACTTCACTTAGTTTGAGACTGCTGGCTGCAAAATTTTTCTCCAGGTTCTCACGTTTAGTAGAAGAAGGAATGGTTGCCAAACCGTTGGCCAACTCCCAGCCCAATACGACTTCCGCAGCAGTTCGGCCATGTTTTTCAGCTATTTCCAATACAGTGGTATCTTTTAAAACCTTGCCAACAGCAAACGGCATATAGCCGGTGACGTGAATTTGCTTTTGTTGACAAAAGTCACGTAACTTGCGGTTGATAAGATAAGGATGCACTTCTACCTGATTAGTATAAATATCACTGGCCGGTAATACCTGTAGCGCTTCTTCCAGATTTGCAATGGTGAAATTAGAAACCCCAACAAAACGCGTTAGACCAATGTCTTGTGCCCGCTTCAGCTCTTTCAGGTAAACCGCCATCTCTGTGCCATCTTCTGGCGCAGGCCAATGAATTAACAACAGATCCACTTGATTCAGTCCAAGCTTAGTCAAACTCTCTTCTACACTAGTTATGAACTTATCTGCACCAAGGTTCGCGTTCCAGACCTTTGTGGTGATAAACAGCTCTTCTCGCGCCACACTACTGTCGGAAATTGCACGCCCGACCTCGGCTTCGTTCCCGTAAATCTGTGCCGTATCGATGTGGCGATAGCCAACTTCAAGTGCCATTTTGACAGATTGATATGCGACGTCCCCTTCCAGGCGGAAAGTGCCCATGCCTAACGCTGGCATGTCTATATTTGATAAGTTTTGTTGTTTCATAACCACTCCTAATGAAACTTAGTTGAAAAAAATCTGCAAATTAATTGGTATTTCATACCAGCCCTACCCGGCCGCTGCCTGGCGCCTGTCTAAGGCACCTGAATAGCGAGTAACCAGTAAGGCACTCACCGCGATAGCAGCACCAATCCAGGCGGTATCACGCAAAGACATACTATCCACAATCAGTCCGCCACTGACCGAACCCACGGCGATACCGATATTAAAAGCAGCAATATTAAGCCCAGACGCCACGTCCACTGCTTTAGGCGTATAGCGCTCAGCTAACTGCACCACATACACTTGCAATCCGGGCACATTACCAAAGGCAAACGCCCCCCAAATCAGTACCGTGATAACCGCAGCAAACTTAAACGACATGGTAAAACTGAATACAAATAGTACCAGGGCCAGGCCGGTAAAGATCAGGCTCAGGGCTTTTATGGGACCGTGTTTGTCTGCCAATTTACCGCCCCAGATATTGCCCACAGCAACTGACAAACCATACACCAGCATGATCCCGGCGACTGCCGAAGAGGCAAATCCGGCCTCCTGTTCAAGAATGGGGGCTAAAAAAGTGAATGCGGTAAACGTACCACCGTATCCAAGTATCGTCATGGCATAAACAATCAACAGCCTTGGTTCAAGCAACACCTGTAACTGCTCTTTGATGCTGGCACTGGCAGATTGCTTAAGATTGGCAGGTACTAACAAGGCGCTACCAATCAGCGCGATTAACCCCAACGCTGATACAGTTAAAAAAGTGGTTCGCCAACCAAATCCCTGTCCAATCCAGGTCCCCAACGGAACACCTGTGACTAACGCCACGGTCAGTCCGGTAAACATAATAGCTATGGCACTGGCTTCTTTCTCTTTGGGCACCAGGCTGGTCGCAATAGTAGAGCCAATGGAAAAGAAAACGCCATGAGCCAATCCGGTTAAGATCCGGGCAATTATCAGCGTGTTATAACCTGGCGCTTGCCAGGCAAACAGATTCCCCACCACAAACAAAACCATCAGCGACAGCAAAACATGTTTGCGATTCCATTTACCGGTAAGCGCAGTTAGCACCGGCGCACCAACTGCAACCCCCATGGCATACAGGCTCACCAATAAACCGGCAGAGGGCAAGGAAACCCCAAGGTCCGTGGCAATCGTCGGCACAAGACCGACAATCACAAACTCCGTGGTTCCGATAGCAAAGGCGCTGAGCGTCAGTGCAAAAAGAGCTAAAGGCATAAATACTTCCTCATAAACAACGTTAATTTTTAATGAGGCGTATTTTGCAGCTCATGACTATTGCAAAAAATACCAACAATGACAAAATATTTTTGTTAATTTTGCAAAGGTTTAAACATGCCGGTTAAATCCAAAACAGAAGATATGGAAGCATTTATCGCTGTAGTAGACAGCGGTAGCTTTTCTCACGCTGCAGACTTGCTGGACTTGCAGGTGGCGAAAGTATCCCGGGCGATTTCCAGACTGGAAAAGGTGCTCAACTGTACCTTGTTAAATCGCACCACCCGACGGCTCGAACTCACCGAAGAAGGCAATGTATTTTTAGAACATATCCGTAGTGGTCTGAATGCCATTGAAAGTGGAGAAGAAGCTATCAAGCTGCTTAAGGGAACACCTTCGGGCCGGTTGCGAATTGATGCCGCCAGCCCTTTTGTCCTGCATCAAATTACCCCACTGGTGCGTGACTTTAATCAGACTTACCCCAAGGTGGTTTTAGACATCACCTCAAACGATGACATAATCGATTTACTGGAACGCAAAACCGATGTGGCCATTCGTATCGGCGAACTGGAGGATTCCAACCTGTATGCTCGTCCATTGGGTAGCAGTACCCTGCATTTGGTTGCCAGCCCGGAGTATCTGACAAAAAATGGCAGTTTAACCGAGCTCCATGATTTAACTCGCCATCAACTTATCGGTTTCTCCCGTGTCCCCAAACTCAATAAATGGCCGCTGAGTGAGGTGCTGGATTTGGAATTTCACATGTTTGCCAGTAGTGGTGAAACCGTGAGGCAACTGTGTCTGGCGGGACTGGGAATAAGTTTATTGTCCAATTTTATGTGTCGCAGTGATATACAAAAAGGAAATCTGGTGGAGATATTACCCGGTAGCGTGGTATCTCCCAACCGGCGGGAAAGTGTCAATGCCGTGTATTATCGCAACAGTGCTGTATCCTCGCGCATACAGGCATTTCTGGATTTTATTCAGCCCAGATTGTCACTGTAACTAATGGTCTAACTTCGAAACGCTTTGCGCCATTCTCCGGGCGTCACCCCAAAGCGCTGACGAAAATGATTGCGCAAACTCAGGGCGGTAGCAAAACCACTGCGTTCGCTTACGCCTTCTATAGATAAATTACTACTTTCTAACAAAGACTGCGCATATCGCAATCGTTCACCGAGCAACCAGTCGCCAAAAGACATTCCGGTCAGTGCCCGAAAATGCCGGGTGAAGGTACGCCGACTCATGTTCATTGTTTCAGCCAGCAGATCAATCTGATAGGAGCTTGCCAGATCTTTGCGAATATCGTCCAATAGAATTGCCAGCTTTTCATCGCGCACCGCCTGAGGCACAGGTAACTGAATAAATTGTGCCTGGCCCCCTTGTCGCTGAGGTGCAGTGACCATCAGCCGCGCTACGCGGTTAGCAACTTCAGCGCCCAAACGCTGACGTAATACATATAAACAACAATCAATGGCTGCGGCTGTGCCCGCCGACGTGAGTATATTATCCTGCTGATGATATAACTGATCTACAACCGTACTCACCTGCGAAAAGCGTTGCTGAAAATCCTCTACATAAGCCCAGTGTGTTGTTGCCTGTTTTCCATCCAGCAAGCCGGCGTATCCCAGAGCATATGCCCCAATGCACAAGCCAATCACCAGGGCTCCACGAGCATGAGCTCTACACAGCACTGACTGCAATTCATTGGAAGGTTTTATATCTGCCTCTGGCCAACTGGGCACCACCAAAATATCCCCTTGTGCGAAACGCGCTAAGTCGCCTTTCGCCTGAATGGCAAAACCTGACACACTGTCTATTTGCTCGGCTTCCTCGCTGCACACCTCAACGACGAAATCATCAATACCCGCAACTCTTGCGGCATCGCCAAATACCATACAAGGCACCGACAGGTGAAAAGCACTGATGTTCTCAAAAGCCAAAATCGTCACCAATGTCGTCATGAATAATCTCGTTACACAGCATGACCCAATAGTAACCGAACATGACCTTTGGGTCACTATCTGCAAAAGCCTTAGTCCCCCACAATCCACTATCCCTTCACCAATCATTTAAAACAGGAGATTTTCTTATGACTGATACCGCATTGCTGCTTATCGATTTACAACAGGACTATTTTGAACAAGGGGCTTTTCCGTTGTGGCAAGCCAGCGAAACCAAAAACAAACTGATAGAAATTATTGCTGAGATAAAAGCAAAAGGAATTTTACCTGTGCACATTCAACATATTGCTGACCCCGCCCAGGGAGTAGCCCCGTTTTTCAACGAAAATACGCCTGGCGCAGAAATCCACCCGGATATCCTGGCTGCCGCTCCGGATGCACCGGTTGTCATTAAATCTTATGCGGATAGTTTTGAGCAAACCCGGCTGGAGCAGGTTCTGACAGAGAATGGCATTAAAAAGCTGCTGATTGCAGGAATGATGACGCAAAATTGTGTAACCCACACCGCCATTTCTAAGGCTGCGGAGAAATATCAGGTTTCGGTGCTTACCGACGCCTGTACAACGGTCAGTGAAATGTTGCATTTGATTGCACTGCACGCTTTATCCCCCCGTATTACACTTCTGGATTCAGCAACCGCACTGCAGTCCTGATGACCTTTCACTCATTCAATATCCCCGGCCTTAACCGGGGATATTGCTGAAGTGATGCGTTTTAGTAAGCTAATGTACCCCGAATAGGATAGTGGTTGTTTGGATCACGTATCCAGGCCAAACCATTAGCCAACGCTCCCAGCTCTGGACGTACAAATGGATTGTTGGAAATATCCACTACATGCAAGTTGCCTTGTTCGTTAACCACAAATAAGCCAGGTTCAGCAAAGTTGTGATCGGTTTCCTGCTCGGAGCGTGGTACTGAGATATATACACCCAGTTGCTTCATGCTATCTTCGCTCAATCCGTAAGCAATAGGAAAATTAATATCAACCTGTTGCAACTGCGCTTCCAATTGCGCTTTTGAATCGGCAGACACAGCAATGATATCAACACCCGCATCAGCAAAGGCTTGTTGATATCCCGCTAATTGATTCAGATAGCGAGTACACAGTGGACAATGGCGCCCGCGGTATACAAACACCGCCTGCCAGCTATAACCTTCGCGTGGCTTGCCTAAAGTCACTTCTGAACCATCTAAAGCCGTGGCAGTAATGTGTGGAAAGCTATCTCCGGCATTAAGTTTTAAAGACATATCAAATTACTCCTGTGAATTAATTAAAATTTTAAACATGTTCAGTGTTGTGCTAATGAGCATAAAAAACAACCAGTGTTATTTTGGTAACTACCCGGATTTACAGCTCAAATAATAAATCCGTGCGAATGATGTACTTGACCCCTTCAGTGATGGCCAACGAGCTATGCAGACAATGCAATTCGTGACGACCATGAGGGAACAACAGCACACCACCAGCGGGGGTTCTGACATCCACTTCGGCGGTTTTGTCGCCTCGGCAGTTTGGTTTTCCGGGATTGTCTGCATTCACTAAGAAGCGTGTTTCTCCGCCTCGGAATTCATCCGTAAGCAAAATTAAAAAGGTCATTTTGCTGTAGCGATCCGGGTAGCCATTGTGCTGTAGTTTCCGGTCGACGATCCTGGAGCCTGGCCAGTCACCATCAATGTGAAATTTAAAGTAATCCCCTTGTTGATAGCGATAAAAGCGAAACCTGGCATTGATACCCAATGACTGCTTGTTTTCAAAAATTTTCAAGTTTTGCGCCACCCAAGGGGCTACCCGCTGCCAGATTAAGCGCTCAGTAACTTCATCCACAATTAAGGTCACATTGTCGTTGTGACGCACTTCTCGGGGTAGCGACACAGCTGCATCTTTCAGGTATCCAAGCGATTCTGATTGCTGAATAAAGCGAGCACATTCAGCTTCAGTAAAAACATTCATTAACTGATAGGCACCCGGTACCTCTTTAACTTCCCGTCGCACCACCTGCTCTGCACTCAACTGCTCATCCAAATCAAAAACGTTGTCTCGTGCAGATGCCCAGGTTGGAATGGATGGGTTTTGTGCTCCTGGCTCTCGGGCGACGACATAAAAATCATCTTGTTGCATAATTCCTCCTATGCACTGATAACGCGTAATTGCGTAAACTGGCGATGTCCTTCCACCCCACCATGAAATCCAAAGCCACTTTGCTTTGCGCCAACCCAGGGGGCTTCGCCACTGCCGACACCACCATTAACTCCAATCATGCCGGCTTCTAACTGTTCAGCTACCTCATATACCCCGTCCTTGCCGAATACCACTGCCCCTAATCCATAAACCGAATTATTGGCTCTGGAAATGGCTTGTTCATAACTCTCCACAGCCGCAATCGCCACTACAGGACCAAAGGTTTCCTCGCTTTCCAACAACATATCTGGCTTAATCCCGGTCACCACGGTGGGCTGAATGTACGGAGGCAAATAGTGAGCCTGCCCTAACGCAAAATGAGCACCTTTAGATTGGGCATCTTGCAAATGTCGCAGTACCTGCTGATGCTGCTTCTCGTTGACCAAAGGTCCGTAATTCACTCGAGGCATATCCCAGGGGCCCACTTTGTATTGCCCGGCAATTTCCACTACTCGCTGTACAAATTCCTCATAAATATCCTGATGTACATAAACGCGCTCAGTGGAAGTACACATTTGCCCGGCATTTTCAAAGGAACTGGCCACTGCAAATCGCGCAGCCGCGTTAATGTCTGCGTCCTTCAGCACTAGCATGGGATCATTACCTCCTAATTCCATAACCAGGCGGTGTAACCTGGGGGCGGCACTTGCCATAATGTGTCGACCAGCCTGAAGTGATCCGGTAAAGGCCACCATATTGATATCGCTGGCAACCAGTGCTTTACCCGCCTCAGCATCACCGTGAACAATATCGATAACGCCCTCGGGTAAACGGGCCTTCAATGCCTGAATAAATTGCTCAGCCACCAAAGGTGTGTCTTCTGAAGGTTTGAGAAGCACGGTATTTCCCGCCACTAACGCCGGAATCAACAAGTTGTTTGCCATGGCCAGAGGATAATTCCAGGGCGCAATTACGGCGACAACACCAAGCGGCCGATACTGGATCTGCGTTCCTCCTGGACGACGCATTGGTGCGATTGCGCGTACCACTTCATCGGTCAGATAGGGGTCACTTTGGAGTACCCCCATGACTTCATACCCCGCTCGGCGCTGGTCTTTACCCATTTCCTGGGAAATCAATTCGCTCAAGGTGGATTCAAGCCCTTTGAGATGGGCAAAAGCATTATTTACCTGACGCTGCCGCTCCTCAGGGGCAAGTTTCCCCCAGGCCAGTTGCGCCTGACGGGCCTTTTGCACCAGCTCCTTTATTTTCTGCGGCGAGCTGATTTCTACCCGGCCCACTTCCTGATTATCCAGTGGGTTTCTGGATATAAGATATTGCGTTATTATCAGTCTCCAAATACGATGGCACGCAGCTCCAGACTGCTACGCGGTGTTGCTGGGGCGCCGTTTCTTTGAGCGAAATCAACAGCCGAATGTGGTACTCCGAACACACCGTCACGCATCTGAGAATCAAACACTTTAAACAGTAAGGCTTCACCTGGTGCCATTTGTGACTGATAAAACCAACGATGCTCAGGATTGTGTTTAATGGCAGAAATTTCACCAATACGGTCCGGGTAAATCAGCTTTAGGCGTCTGAAGTCTTCAGCTTTTACCGTAGATAAATCTATCAGAGCCAATGGCGACTCTTGCACAACCTGGTGCACTGGAAGCCATAAATTCAGCAACTGATAAGAGCGGTTGCGCCATTCTGGATGATTTTTTGTCTCGGCTAACATACGATTATGAGCTGATTTATCAGTGTAATCGTTGTGCACCGTCTTCACCGGCGCCCGGTTATAAATCGTTTGTGCATTGTGCGTAGTTGAGCGGAAAGTATGATCAAAAATACGAATATCGCGACGCGCTAATTCCTGTTGCAAGAATTCGATCACCTGCGGATACAAAACCTGTTGGATCGCGGTATCATCATCAAAGGCAGTAAATTGGGTTTGGAATTTAACCGGCTTAAACCCCTGCTCTTCTAGTGAAAACGGTTTCTCCTGAGTGCGCATGTCGGCAATATCCACCAGATGAACGTCAACCGCATCAGTTAGCGATGTTGCCCCTGGCCCTTTGTATGTTTGGTCGTACTCCAGTTCAGCATTTTCCTGAACATAATTTACTGAGAACATGGTCTTCTCCTAAACAAGATTTGATGCCATGATCATAGAGACCTAAGAGAGGGAACAGAAACAAGTAATCCCTGTAAGAGATACAAATGAATTTACTAAACCGCTTAGATATCAGACAGTTAACAACGCTTGATGCGTTATTGCGAGAGAAAAACCTGTCGCGGGTTGCCGATCAGCTGGGGATCACACAACAGGCGGTCAGTGATCATCTTAAAAAACTGCGTAATACCTTTGACGACAGGCTGTTTATTCGCAATGGCACCGGAGTGCAACCTACGCCATTTGCTTTGTCCTTAGCCCCGAAACTACAACAAGTGATGGCATCACTGGAAAATCTACTCACGCCGGAAGAGTTTAACCCAGCCACTACGTCGGCGACCTTTATCATTAGTTGCACCGATTATGAGCAAACCTCATTGCTGCCACATGTATTGCATGAAGTCCGGCAAAAAGCCCCCAACCTGAAAGTCGCGGTGAAAAAACTAGAACTGGATAATATGGCAGCCGAGCTTATGTCGGGAGAAGTGGATTTAGTATTGACCAATCCAGCGTTTGCTCCTGCGCAATACCCCTCTGAAGTAATTTATGCCGAACATTACGAGTGCGTCGCCGCTAAACAAAATACCAAAGTTCAGGAAAACATGAACATTGCTCAGATAGCGGCTATCCCGCAGGTAGTTGTGTCGCCATCTCGGGGAGATTTTACCGGTGCTGTGCACCAATGGTTTGAAGACCAAGGGCATCCCAGAAATGTATTAATGACCTTTCCTACTTTCAGCGCAGCCATTGCCACCATTGCCAAAACTGATTTGTGTGGCTTTATCCCCTCCCGGCTGTTACCTGACCCCCGACTACAGCGCATAATCCTGGACACCAGTGTACCGGGATTTGACGTTATTTCGGTGTGGCATCAACGCTCTTCGCAAGACCCGTTAGCGTTGTGGATGCGAGATATGATCAAGGCTGCGGTTTAATCCAACATCGCCTCCAGCAATCGGATATGTTGCTGCTGATGCTGCGTTCGTTCAGCCTCATCATACAAACGCTCCAGCGTAGGCTGTGACACCAGATAATACTGTGCAGCTCCCAGCAGTTGATAAACAAAGGCCAAAGAAGGTTTGTTGCCAAAATGACCGTGCTTTTTGCCTTCCTCAACAATATCAGTCAATGCGTCTAAAAATGGACGTAAAAACCACTGCTGAGCACTAGTTGGTACAAAAAGAGCATGTTGAATTGATCCAGTATCGCCCCATCAGCGTGGATAAAACCGAAATTTCCGTCACCACACTCATACCAGAGTCCGCCGACCTTGAGGATGATAAACAGCACGCTCATTGGCAAAAGAACCACGACATCACCAATGCTACACTTAACGAGGATTGGGAGTTAGGTGCATCCATTCAGGCATCTATTAACAGTGGTGGTTTACCCTATCTACAGTAAGGTCAAAACGAGTGGGCATTGCACGAAATCGATCAGGTAATTGCTCAGCTTTTGGAAAGTAGCTAAAGGAGTTCTTACATGTCTGATTTCAAAATCTGGGAATGTCAGGTTTGCAACTGGATTTATGATGAAGCTAAAGGTTGCCCCGAAGAGGGTATTAAACCTGGCACCCGCTGGCAGGATATCCCTGATGACTGGCATTGTCCGGAATGTGGCGTAGGCAAAGCCGATTTTGATATGCTGGAAGTCAGTCAATCAGACAGGTCGCCACCATCAGAAGACTCACCAGCGATGCAGCAACAAACAGATACAACGCCGGTGCCACAAGTAGCTGAACAATCCCCACTCATCATCATCGGCAGCGGTCTGGCAGCCTATCAATTATTGAAAGAAATACGCAATCAGAACTCACAACTCAACATAGTAATGTACACAGCCGATGATGGTAGTTATTACTCCAAGCCACAGTTATCAAATGGTTTTTCCGCCAATAAAAGTGCCGCCGATCTCATTCTGTTTAGCGCTGAAACAATGGCACAAAAATACCAGGCCGAAATCAACATTTATACTGCTGTAACTAAAATAGACAGCCATAACAAATGCATTCATCTTAGCGAGGGTGGCACCCGTAGTTTCAGTAAACTGGTATTAGCTCTGGGCGCTCATAGCACTCAGGTGCCCCTTGCCGGAGATGCGGTAAGTAAGGTTCATCGGGTTAATGATTTGCAGGACTATGCCCGCTTCCGAACTTTGCTCAAACCCGACAGTAGGATATTAATTTTGGGAGGCGGATTAATCGGCTGCGAATTTGCCGATGACCTTACCCGCTCCGGTCATCAGGTTTCGGTTGTCGATCCCTTATCCGGCCCACTGGCTGGTTTGCTGCCCGCAGAGGCGTCACAACACCTCCATAGCCAACTGCAAGCAACGGGCATTGACTTTCATTTTAAGCAGGTGGTTAAAGCCTTAAACCACGATACGAAACAGCAGGTCATTGCAGAACTGCAGGACGTCAACAAAGAACAGGGAAATGGTAAAACAATCGCGGCTGGCATCGTATTGTCTGCAATTGGTCTACGCCCCAATCTGAATCTGGCTGAAACTGCAGGTATTCAATGTGAACGCGGCATCGTAGTTAATAACATTATGCAAACCTCACAACCCGATATTTATGGGTTGGGAGATTGCGCCCAGTTTAACCAACAGGTTTTGCCTTACATTGCACCGTTGAATATTCAGGCCAAAGCACTGGCAAAAACACTGTGCGGAGATATTCAGGAAGTGCGCTATCCGGTTATGCCGGTGATGGTGAAAACAAAACTTTGCCCAGTAGTGGTAGTGCCACTCTCAGAGCAAGATAAAAGCAACGGACAATGGCTAACGGACACGCAAACAGAATCGGGGGTTCTGGCCCGCTTTGTTGCTGCCAACGGTCAACTAAAGGGCTATGCCCTTACCGGTGACCAATGCCGATTTAGCAATAAGCTGGCCAGGCAGATGTCAGGGCCGCAATAATTCGTCGGCCCTCCCTTCGCTATTGAAACCAATGGCGTGTGCGATTAGCAAACCATACTAATGACAACATCACAGGTACTTCCACCAGCACTCCCACTACGGTAGCCAGCGCTGCACCGGAATGCAGACCGAACAGAGAAATTGCCACTGCCACCGCCAGCTCAAAGAAATTGGAGGTACCAATCATACAGGCCGGTGCGGCCACATTGTGCGGTAACTTCATTTGCTTGGCTGCAAAGTAGGCAATCGCAAAAATGCCGTAGGTTTGGATAAGTAGCGGAATGGCAATCAGGCCGATCACCAGTGGCTTTTCAATGATTGTTTGTGCCTGAAAACCGAATAACAGCACCACGGTGGCTAACAAGCCAATGATAGACCAGGGTTTGAAGCCCGCTATAAAGGCATTTAATCGGCTGTGATCATTGGCTTTATCCAGTTTTTTGCGCGTGATGGCACCGGCTATAAGTGGCAATACCACATACAATCCCACCGATAAAAGCAGTGTTTCCCAAGGCACCTGGATATCGCTGATCCCCAACAGAAACGCTGTGATAGGCGCAAAAGCAAAGATCATGATGATATCGTTAATAGATACCTGCACCAGAGTGTAGTTGGCGTCTCCTTTGGTCAGTTGACTCCAGACAAACACCATAGCAGTACAAGGGGCGACACCCAGTAAAATCATACCAGCGATATATTCACTGGCTGACTGCGGATCCACCCAATCGGCAAATATACCTTTAAAAAACAACCAACCCAGCAGCGCCATAGAAAAGGGTTTAATCAACCAATTTATCACCAGGGTCAGCACCAAGCCTTTGGGCTTTTTACCGATATCCTTCAAAGAAGCAAAATCGATTTGAATCATCATGGGATAAATCATCAACCAAATGAGTACCGCCACCACCAGATTTACATGAGCATATTCCAGTTTTGCCAATGCATTGAATACATCGGGCATCATATTGCCCAAAAGCACGCCAGCAGCGATACACAGCGCCACCCACAGCGACAAATAACGTTCAAACAATCCCACTTCACTTCTCCAAAATGGTTTATGTAACCCAAAATCATGGGTTTAATTTACCTGACAGCCGCTTCAATTCGAATTTAATCAGGCGGACATGTTCACATGCGGAAAATCATATATATGTTTTTTCATATGTCAAACGATAAATAAAGTTCCACCTGGTCAACAGCTCCAAAATCCTTCAGGTAAACACAGAGGAAGTTACAAACTTTAACTGACTATTATTTGACCGGGTGGAATTTATGGTTTATTTTTTACCCCAACTCTGAGTTCAATGGAAGCGAAGTATGTCTTCTTATATTGTGAGTTATGAACTTAATTCAAAAGAACGCGATTGCACTGAGCTGCACAATCGTATCAAATCTTATATTGCTTATTATCATTGCCTGAATTGCACCTGGATCATAAAGACTGAATTTACTGTCGAACAGATCCGCGAACATTTATTGGCTGCGTTGCAGAAAAATGATCGGTTACTAGTTGCTAAAATACAGGCATAAAATGCAGATACGCTTTAAGTGAGAAGTTACAGCAAAGGACACCTAAGCAAAGAAAGATTAACCAGACATCCATATTTGAAGGCATAATTCTAAAACTAAGGTATAAGTTGCAGCCCGCCTGGCGCAGTCTATATTAAGAGTTAACGCGCTTGGAAAAATGCACAATTATGCGAACTCTATACCTTCTCTCTTTTCTATCAGCCTCAGTTACTCAATTCGCTCAGGCAGAGCAACCTGAACTGGAAGTTATTGAGGTAACGGCTCAGTTTCGAACCGAGAATGTTCAGGATGTCCCTATCGCCATTTCTGTATTAAACAGCGATACCTTGAACGAGTTAGATATTGTTGACGCGGCAGCTATGTCACGCAGAGTTCCTGGCTTTACCCTGGGCGAATTTGCACCGGGACAGTCTTTATTCAGCATTCGAGGTATTGTTTCCGCTGACGATGGCGCAGGAATGGACAGCTCCGTGGTGGCCTTTCTCGATGGTATTTATATAGGGCGGTTAGCGAATATTGACCTGGATCTGTTTGATATTGAGCGAATTGAAATATTAAGAGGTCCGCAAGGTACTATTTCCGGTCGCAATGCTATCGGTGGCGCGATTAATATAATTACCAAAGCTCCCGCTCCTGATTTTGCTGCTGCGCTATCACTGACAAAAGGCAATTATGATGCGTCCAGAATTAAGACCTCAATTGAAGGCCCACTATCGGCTGCGATTAGCGCTAAATTGAGTGTTAGCCACAGACAAAGAGATGGTTTTACCCGCAATGTGCTGTTAAATGAAGATAACCAGGATGAGGACAAAACCTCTATACGGGGACAATTGCAATTCGACAGCGAACAGACAACATGGCGCATAGCCGCAGATCATAGCGAAGACGACCGCAGCGATATGGGCCGGTTTCCGGTGCAAAACGGCAATTTCGATTACATTAATACCTGGCAGTCTTTAGGGGGTGACACTTATCGCTCCACCTCTCCCATCAGTGGATTTTCCAGAGGCGAGTTTAGTGGACTGAGCATCAACGGCGTTACCCGTTTTGATAAAGGAGAACTGACAACCATTCTGGGGTGGCGAGAAAGCAATACCGATTGGGAAATGGCCAGCGTCGGTGCACCACTCGGCGGAAATTACGACCTGGATAATGGCGTATTCGGGGCAGATGTGAATGACGATGTCATTGAAAACACCCGGCAGTATTCTGCGGAATTACGCTGGAGTGCCAGCTTGTCAGACACTCTGGATTACACGGCAGGCCTGTATTATCTCAGAGAAAAAACAGAGCGCATTGAACAATACAAACTGGATTTCAATTCTATCGATACTGGCCAGATAACCCTGGGTAATGAAGTTAGTGAACAACTGAATACCACCCGCAGTAGCGCCATTTATGCTCAATTGCACTGGCAGTTAAACGAAGCCTGGCAACTGACTCTCGGCGGCCGTTTTACCCATGACAAAAAGCGAGGTGAAATTGCCAGTTTAAATTGCGGCCATCAAGATAATCCAATCGTGACAGCAAGTAGCAGGTGTGCTTCTCAACAAGGCAGCCTGGGTATATTGCAACAAACTTTTGAAATTGACGTAGAAGATAGCTGGCAGGACTTTTCCCCTAAAATTGCCCTGCAATACACCCCAGAAAAACACCTGATGTTTTATGGCAGTATCGCCAAAGGCTTCAAGTCTGGCGGATTTCCGGGCTCTCCAGGGCTGGAAAGCGTCGCTCGGGAAGCCATCGAGCCTGAGCAAGCAGTGAATTATGAAATAGGGCTAAAGTCCGATCTGGCTGACAGCCGCCTGCGCTTAAATACGAGCCTGTTTTACACTGATTATGAAGATTTACAGGTGACCTGGTTTGGTCCATCAGAACTCAATCCCGGATTTGGTAGTTTTATATCTACTAATATTCAGAACGCAGATATTCAGGGGGCCGAATTAGAATTTCAATGGCTGGCCAATGACCACCTGACTTTCAGCGGTAACTACGGCTGGCTGGATTCCGAAGTCAATAAGTTCATTTTGAATACCTTTGCTGGTGAGCTGGATTTAAGTGGCACTGAGCTGCGTCAGGCACCGCGTAATAAGGGTTATCTGGCTTTGGATTTCGACTATCCACTGCCACAGCAAATGGGCAGCCTGGAACTGCATCTTGATTATCAATACATCGACGAGCAACTCAGTGATTACATCAACCAAAACGTCATTCTGGAGTCACATCAATTGGTGGATATGAGACTGGCCTGGCGGAATCACAAAGAAAACATACAGGTATCCATTTGGAGCAAAAACCTGTTTAACGAAGATTATGTGCAACACGCTTATGTTATCGGGCCAGGTATTATAGGAACATTTGGCCCACCCAGAACTTATGGACTCTCGGTTGATTGGTACTTTGAGTAACGCCAATTATGACAACGTTTGATGTTATCAACATCATAGGAATAACCGCCTACTTTTTATTGGCGGGTTTGTTTTTATGGGTGTCTCGCTTACCCAATTCAGAGTTGCGTTCTAAATACTGGCTGATAGCCGCTATCCTCATTTTGCTAGGGCGCATCGACCTGTACTTCCTTCCGCAATGGCTTCCGGCAAACTATGTACAAACCCTGTATGCATTGCTACTCATTGCCGAAAAGTTCTTTTTGATATTGGGCTTATTCTACTTTTTCACAGCGACTATCAAGCACTCTGCATTGCGACTGCTAAC
The DNA here is from genome assembly GCF_056158425.1 of Planctobacterium sp. AWH2_060. Classification (NCBI taxonomy): domain Bacteria; kingdom Pseudomonadati; phylum Pseudomonadota; class Gammaproteobacteria; order Alteromonadales; family Alteromonadaceae; genus Planctobacterium; species Planctobacterium sp. AWH2_060. The sequence goes on from NZ_JBSWTG010000001.1 coordinate 1,778,112, forward strand.
CTGGTTTTGCGTCGTTTCTGCGATGGGTGTCCTGCTATTGAATCATGTAATCCAAATTCCCAATGCTTATGCCACATGGTTTGCGGTAAGCCAGGCGGCGTTCTTATTGTTTATGGGCAAATTTATTAAAGACCACACTCCTCCATGGTTTGGTTCTACCTTAAAGTTACTCCCGCCCTTGCTTTTGCTCTATGCCATGCACTGGCTCTCTTTCCCCATTGCCATCCACATCGAATGGTACCTGCCCATTGGCTTTTTGATTGGTAATGTCATGAATATGTTGTTTTACCTGTCTTTGGCATTTATGACCCTGCACCAGTTTGAACATCGCCTGATAGAGGCTGAGCAATCAGCTAAATCCCTTGCCAGTGAAGCGATGCAAGCCAGTCAGGCAAAAAGCGAATTTTTAGCTAATATGAGCCATGAGATCAGAACTCCCATGAATGGCATCCTCGGCATGCTGGAAATTCTCAGTCACACAGAGTTAAGTCAGGAACAGCACAGCAAGGTTCAAATGGCCTATAGGTCCGGCACCAGTTTACTGGCCATCATCAATGACATCTTAGACTTTTCAAAAATCGAAGCCGGTAAACTGGAAATTGAAAAAGTCGAGTGCAACCTGAATCAAATACTGGAAGAAATCGCCGGTTTTATGCAGTCACTCGCCCAGGAGAAGAAGCTTGAGTTTTTACTGGATGTCTCAGGACTCAAACATTCCGAAGTGCTAAGTGATCCAGTCAGGCTCAGACAAATTTTAATTAATTTGATCAGCAACGCCATCAAGTTTACGCAAGAAGGTGAAATTCTGGTCACCGCAAAAACCGCAGAATCGCAAGGAAAATTGTCGTTTCACTGTACCGTGAAAGACACGGGGATAGGTATCGAATCATCAAAGTTAGAGGCCATGTTTGATTCTTTTCAGCAAGCTGACACCTCAACAACGCGAAATTACGGCGGTACGGGGCTTGGCCTTTCAATCTCCAAGAACTTGTGCGAGCTTTTTGGTGGTCGCATAGAAGTATCCAGTGAGCCAAGTGTTGGCAGTTGCTTTGAGATCACAATCCCCATTGAGAACAATTTGCACCCCTCCGGGCAAAGCTCTCCACCCAGTGATATATCACTACTCAAGGGGAGCCATATACTGGTTGTGGATGACAACGCTACTAACCGCGAGATCCTTGAGCATCAATTAGGTTTATGGGGTATGCAGGTGACCCTGGTGAATTCTGCTAAAGAGGCAGTGCGAGTTTGTAAAGAAAAAGGCGAGCAATTCAACATTGCCATCCTGGACATGCAAATGCCTGGTATGGATGGCGAGCAGCTCGGCAAGGTAATGAAATCCCGAGATGAAATGCGCCACATTAAATTAATCATGCTCTCATCTATATCTGACCCAAAACTGGCCAAACGCGTCACCAACAGCAACTTCGAACGATTTCTCACCAAACCTGCCCTGTCTTCTCGGTTGCAAAAAGCGCTGTTGGAAGTTCTGTCGCAGAATGAAAACCTTAATACTGAAACGCCCACCGCCGAAAATACTCATTTTGACTGGCAACACAATAAAATTCTTCTTGTAGAAGATAATGAGATAAACCAGTTGGTAGCCACTGAACTGCTACGAAAAATCAGTTTATCCTGTGACACAGCCATAAACGGTGCCGATGCAATAGAAAAGTTAAAAACCAGTGCTGAAGAACTCACCCCTTACACTCATATATTAATGGATTGCCAGATGCCTGTTTTAGATGGCTATGAAACCACCCAATGCATCAGGGCTGGTCAGGCTGGCGAAATATTTAAAAATATTCCCATTATTGCCATGACCGCAAACGCTATGGAAGGAGACAAAGAAAAGTGTTTAACCGCCGGTATGGACGATTATTTCAGCAAGCCATTTAATGTGGAATCCATCCAAACTACCCTGGAACGTTGGCTAAAATAAGCCAAAGAAAGAGCCGAGCCAATGACTACCCGACAACTTGAGAAAGTCACTGACCTTAACTAAGGTTTAAACAACCCAGTGACATTAATCTAAGCTGATGCGCCTTCTACTCTTTATAGTGCAGTTGTTCTTTGTCCCCTTAAATGCTCAAGCAGAAACGCTGCGTTTTGCCACGGATTCCTGGTGCCCTTACATCTGCGACACCCAATCACAAAAGCCCGGCATTTTAGTGGAAGCCACCAGCGAGATTCTGCTCTCCAGCCAGTATCAGCCAGAATATATTCGAATTAATTGGGCCCAGTCGATTAAGCAAGTGCGAAGTGGTCAACTGGATGCGCTGATGGGCACCTACATTTCTGACGCGCCGGATTTTATCTACGGCAAAACCGCCTTTATGCAGTCACAAATGTGCTTTTTTGTGCCTCAAGCCGATAACTGGAAATACAAAGACTTACTCAGTCTGGACAGTCGCCGAATCGCCATTATGGATGGCTACAGCTATGGTGCATTAATGGTAGCTATATCCTCAACAATGAAAACAGCGGTGAGCACAACATAATGCGAGTTGGTGGCGATGAAGACATCAAACGCCGTTTAACCCTGCTAAACCGTGGTCGTATCAACACCATTATTGAAGACAAACGGGTGTTTTCCTATTTTATTTCCCAGGCCGGCGTTGATTCTCAATTTAAATCGGCAGGATGCCTGGCCCCGAAAGATGTGCATATAGGCTTTTCTCCCAATATTGAAAGCTCCACACAGCGCGCAGCGATGCTGGAAGCAGGTATCAAACAACTGGAAGAGAGCGGAAGACTGGAGCAGATCATTCAGTCGTACTTAGTTTTGCAATAGGCAACATGTAGCAACCAGAGAGTGCTTCTGGCGTAACCTCGCCACCTTATTAGCCAGCCGGCTAAGGGATTCGTGAACACAAGCGATACAATACTGTTTATAGACAATATTAATATCGCCGTTGCACACCAATCCGGCTTTAAAGCGGCAGGTTTACCAGCGTTGTTTTACATTCAGGAAACTACTTTCCCGCTTTCGCCATCATCTTTTTCGCTTTCAGCACCTGTGCTTTAGCATTAACTTCAGCCTGACGAGCTTTTGCTCGCGTAATTGACTGGATAGCTTCAGTTTTAACTTTAGTGAATTGTGGATTCGCCATTTTCTTTTCTCCAATTAAATAAACAATATCGGGTTACCGGGCCAGCTTATGGAGCTGGCCAGTTTTCACTTGTACCATCAGGATAAGAGACTGAACCTGAACCATCAGCGTTATAAACCCAATGAGTTCCATCAGCTTCAATATATTCGCTAGAACCATCTGCCGCCCAGCTGCCTGAAGAACCATCGGCATTAGTGAAGGAACCGCTACCACCAGCATTCCAGGCAGAGCTATTGCCTTGACCGTCATCCCAGCTGCCCCCGCCCTGACCATCCCAGGTCTCTGTGCTACCATCGGGATAAACCGCACTGCCTGAGCCGTCTTCTTCATAGGTATACACAGTGCCATCAGGACCGGTTTCCGTGTAAGTACCGGTCTCAGTTCCGGGTTCTGATGCTCCACCATCTTCCTGGACGACATTGCCGTCAGCATCGTAATAAGTCACGTTACCCTGAGCGTCCCATTGTTCACTTGAACCATCGGGATTGGTCATACCCCAGGAGCCGTCAGCATTGTGATAACCGGAACTTCCATCAGAAGCAGTCCAGGTACCAGAGCCATCAGCACTCCAGGAACCACTGTTACCCTGCCCATCATCCCAACTGCCACCGCCCTGGCCATCCCAGGTGCTAGTTGTTCCATCGGGATAGGTGGAGCTACCACTGCCATCAGCATTCCAGGTATAACTACTTCCGTCAGCGAATTGTTCACTGCCGGAACCATCTGCGTTGTATGTACCACTGTTGCCCTGACCATCATTCCAACTACTGGAGCCGTCTGCGGCATTATAACTAGAGTGAGAGCCATCAGCACCGTTATACTCATATGAACCATCTGCTGACCAGGAATCCGTAGAGCCGTCAGCATAAGTAGCGCTGCCACTACCATCAGCGTTCCAGGCAGAAGTATTGCCCTGACCGTCATCCCAGCTGCCGCCCCCCTGGCCATCCCAGGTCTCTACGCTGCCATCGGGATATGCTGCGCTACCTGAACCATCTGCCTCATAGGTATAAACCGTTCCATCGGGACCTGTTTCTGTATAACTGCCAGACTCTTCAGTGGCTTCGCCATCGGCTATCTCGTTACCTTCATCATCATACCAGGTCATTGTGCCATCGGCAGAGCAATGTTCACTTGAGCCATCAGGATGGGTGGTCCCCCAGGAACCGTCAGAATTATAGTAACCAGAGCTGCCATCTGAGGAAGTCCAGGTACCGGAGCCATCCGCACTCCAGGAACCACTATTGCCCTGACCATCATCCCAGCTACCTCCACCCTGGCCATCCCAGGTTTCAGTTGTGCCATCAGGATAGGTGGCACTGCCACTGCCATCAGCGTTCCAGGTATAACCACTTCCGTCAGCGTATTGTTCACTGCCTGAGCCATCTGCGTTGTAAGTGCCGCTGTTGCCCTGGCCGTCATCCCAACTACTGGAGCCATCTGCAGCATTGTAACTGTAGTGAGAGCCATCAGCGCCGTTATACTCATACGAACCATCTGCTGACCAGGAATCCGTAGAGCCGTCAGCATATGTGGCACTACCACTACCATCGGCATTCCATGTTGACGAATTACCCTGTCCGTCATCCCAGCTGCCGCCGCCCTGACCATCCCAGGTCTCTGTGCTGCCATCGGGATAAACCGCACTGCCTGATCCGTCTTCTTCATAGGTATAAACTGTGCCGTCCGCACCGGTTTCTGAGTAAGTACCGGTTTCGGATCCGCTCTCAGGTTCGCCGTCACCAGCCTGCATTTCATTACCGTCAGCATCGTAATAAGCGACGTTACCCTGAGCATCCCAATGCTCGCTGGACCCATCAGGGTATGTTGTCCCCCAAGAGCCATCAGAATTATAGTAGCCAGAGCTGCCATCAGAGGCTGTCCAGCTGCCTGAGCCATCAGCTTGCCAGGTACTACTGTTGCCCTGACCATCATCCCAACTGCCGCTGCCGTCGGCACTCCAGCTAGTCACACTGCCATCAGAATAGGAGGCGCTACCACTGCCATCGGCATTCCAGGTATAGCTGCTGCCATCAGCATATTGCTCACTGCCTGAACCATCTGCGCTATAAGTACCGCTATTGCCCTGACCGTCATCCCAACTACTGGAGCCATCCGCGGCGTTATAACTATATTGCGATCCGTCAGCACCGTTATATTCATGCGAACCATCTGCTGACCATGACTCGGTAGAACCATCAGCATAAGTGGCACTGCCGTTACCTTCGGCATCCCAGGTAGATGTGTTACCCTGACCATCATCCCAACTGCCACCGCCCTGACCATCCCAGGTCTCTACGCTGCCATCGGGATAAGCCATGCTACCGGAACCATCCGAATTAACAGTTTCAACACTACCATCCGGGTTTTCAGTGACTACAGGCTCGTCTCCAGTTGATGAGGTATTGTCTTCCTCCGGAGTGCTATCACCTGTAGCGTGAGTGACCTCTTCAGTCCCAGGTTTAGTATCATCAGTCTGGAAAGCGGCAATATCATCGGGTGGTGTAGAGCCATCATCTGACGATGTGCCAGAATCTTCTGGTAAGGTTGAGCTATCAGCGGCGGGGGTGGAATTATCTTCTGGTGAGCCAGAACTATCTGCGGGAGGTAAGGAGCCATCATCAGGAATTGATGAATCACCTGCAGGCGGCAAAGAACTGTCTTCAACAGGTGCCGTATTGCCCGGTGGCACTTCACTGGTATCGGACGTAGGCTCCACGCCTTCAACGCCCAAATCCCCCACCAGGCCGCCTATACCGCCCGGCGCAATTCTGTCTTCAAGCTTTTCTATCTTTGAATCGACTTTGATTTTAGCCGATTTTTTCGGAGTATCTTCTTTTGACATTGCAACACCTCGCCTAATCGTCGCATTAATCAGACTCAGTTTGCTCAACGACTACCTACCGCCAAATATGAATCTGTAATCTACTAAAAAAAGCCTAGTTGCATTTTCCCAGCCCGGCAATTTTGATCACTATGATTTTATGGAATAGAAAAATGAGTTTTAGACGTTTATTGCTTAATTACTCGGTTAACCCAATATTCCATCAGGGCGAGATCGCGATCGTTTTTTGAGCAACACTCCAACATAGTCAGCACTAATCGGAGCCAAAAGCTAATTAATTTGCCCTGGAATACTGAAGCGAGACTATCAACCAGCCTTCAGGCTTCTTAGTTGAGTTTGCTGGTAAGTAGACTTTTTTCGACGCTTCAGTCTAATTCAACCACTATCCTTTGATTGAAGTCATTGTCGGAGCGCCGACAGCGCCTTAAGGGGACCGGGCTGCGCCCCCCTTAAGAATCCCCCGCAGCCCCTGACGCGCAAAGCATAAACTACGCCATCAGAACAACGACGACCATCAATGACAGCACATCCCTGTGCTGGGCATTGATTGAGCTATCATCCCTTATAGCTCTCATCGTTGTTTTATCTGATGCCGCAGTTTATTGCGCGTAAAGGGGAACAGGGTTTAGCACTTCGAATAAACTTTGACCTAACTGAATCCATATACGAGTCAGGTTGGCTCCATCTAAAAGTAGAAATATTTAGCTTTCGAACATTGTGGTCACAAAATGAGCATTCATGCTCTCGCCCTGAATATTCCATCGTTTCAAGCTCAATTATCCTGATGTAAATTTCTACAAGATAGACCTCTGAAACAATGCATTCAGCTCGTCAAAACTTAAGTCACGTCCATCTGGTTTTTCCGCATAATGCTCTAATCTTTCTAACTCTTTAGCAATAAAGTCATTCAATACAGGAACGGCTGGTGCCAATTCCTTCTCCAGACTTTTACGCTTTCTTTCCAACAACTTTGTAATCGACTCATTCAGCTCGGAATCTGGCGCAACAAGCGATCGCAACTTTTCAAATTCAATTGGTGCTGGTTCGTTGAATTTTTCTATCCATTGGATAGCCAACAAAGGACGTAACACATAAAAGTACTTTTTGAGTGGCACGATATCTTTTTTCAAATATTCTCTAAAATTTCCTTTCGCCATATGACGATAGTGGTAAATCCCCTTTTGAGAAGAAGCGATTCTAGGCATCATCTCTCGAGCCGCTTTGGCAAATTTGTCATCGTCCACATAGACAATCGGCGATTGTAACCATTCGATAAATGCTGGATTTGATTTCCAATACAATTTGAGTGCCTTGCGAATATCCCAGCCATTTATGTCAATCTCGTCCACAATTGGGTATTCGATAACATCTCGTCTATCTTCAAGATCCACAGCTAAATATCAGTCTCTGGGATGCGCATAGATAAAACGGACATCGTAATCACTGTTGGGAGAGGCAAATCCCCACGCCCTACTTCCCGACTCTATGGCATATAAAACTTTGACCCCATGTTCGTCTTCTGCCGCGTGAATACGCCGCATGATTTCTGCGTGTATTTCTTTTGATATTCCAACTTGAGTCAAATCTTCAATCACTTTCTATTCCTTTTTCTTTTTTTCTGCCAGTTGCTCACTTTCCATCTTCAATGGCCTGCCTTCCGGGCAAAAGTTAACCAAGAAATCATTCATAGACGCAAATAAATTATTCTTCACTAGAGAATAATGTACATACTGCCCTTTTTTCTCTCCAGATATCAGCCCTGCATTCTCTAAGATATTGAGATGCTTAGATAAAGCAGGCTTACTGATATCAAACCTTTGGGCAATTTCACCCGCCGTCAAACTGGTCTTGGAAAGGTAAGCCAAAATTTTTCGACGCACTGTCGACGATAAAGCTTGAAATGTATCTTCCATCGGATTATATACTTAACTAAATAGTTAATTACCTAAATATGTAACTAGCCTTAATCATAATATTAAAAGGTAGCTGATGCCATGGCCATATCCTCTAAAATGAGAAGTACTGATAAAATTGAACTGGCAATAAAGTCACCTGAGCCGGCAGGGTATTGTTACCAAAACCCCAGGGTAATCGAAACTTCAGGAAATGATGCTTCAACAGGTTTTGTTATAGTTTCAAGCCAAAAAATGTTGTGGGTTGGAGGCATGTTTTCAGTGGCATTAATAGGTGGGGCTTTGACGCTTTCAATTGAAAACCTGCTGATATTCTTTGTGACCACTGGCATCAGCCTTTGTTTTGGTCATTCATTGGGCATGCATCGAAAACTCATTCACCAAAGTTATCAATGTCCACAATGGCTGGAATACATCATGGTGCATCTGGGTGTCATCGTTGGACTAGCAGGCCCAATCGGAATGATTAGAACTCATGACCTTCGAGATTGGGCTCAAAGACAAAAAGAGTGCCATCCTTATCTCGGCCACCAAACAAGCTTTTGGCAAGATGCCTGGTGGCAGATTTTCTGTGATCTAAAATTAGCTCATCCTCCACAAATCATAATCGACGATAAGATTGCAAGGAATGCCGTTTACCAGTGGATGGAAAAATACTGGATGTGGCAACAACTTCCCATTGCTTTAGTTTTGTTTATTTTGGGTGGCCTTCCCTATGTCATATGGGGTGTGGCTGCCAGAGTGTCTGTCTCTATTATTGGTCACTGGCTAATCGGTCATTTTGCTCACAATGATGGTCATAAAAGCTGGCACATAAATGGCGCTGCTATCCAGGGCCACAACATTAGATTTACCAGCATCCTGACAATGGGCGAATGCTGGCATAATAACCACCATGCTTTCCCGGGTTCAGCCAAACTGGGCATTGAGCAAGGGCAATGGGATCCGGGTTGGTGGATGTTGCTCGCTATGAAAAAACTCGGATTAGTATGGGAGCTGACAACGCCTGAGCGGCTGCCAAAAAGAACAGAACTGGTCCCGATAAAGTCTACACATAAGTCAAAACCAGGAGATTTGCAGAGCAATAAATCGCTATTTTAAGCAAAAAATGACGGTTGCTTTTTTTCTTAACCCGAATTAGTATGCGCGAAATTTATCATTATTTAACCAATTTGCAGAGGAGATTTAATCATGACATTGCGTTCAACAAAATCCACTGCAGGCCAGCCCCAAGCATAAGTCTTTCGTTACGCGTTTAAATCATCATTACGCCTAACAGTCAGCCCCGGGCCAAACAGGCCTGCCAATACACTTTTATTTTTATTCCGAGTAGTGCCATAAGGCGCTAACCCGATATATGGATCTATCGGCGTTTTCAGCGACATATCGTCTTTGGAAATGAAAGGGAGTGAAGAGTACATTTTCACTTTCCTCACCGGTGAATGTCTGGAAGACAATTCCCGGATGAAAGCCAACCTAAAGGAATTGGAGTTATGGGCAACCCCATACAAAAATTGAATAAAAAAGTCAGTCTCGTTGCATCCGAAAAAACCTGGATTGAAGGACTGGCAGTACAGCAGTTAAACAAAACTGCAGAACTAGAAGGCATGTACGCTGTAGCAGGTATGCCTGATTTACACCCCGGAAAAGGCTATCCAATTGGTGCTGCTTTTTTCAGTAAAGGGAAACTCTACCCTGCTCTGGTCGGAAATGATATTGGCTGCGGTATGGGCCTTTGGCAAACCAGCTTAAAAACGAACAAAGTAAACCTGGACAAGCTCAGTAAAAGATTGCGCGATGTTGAATCACCGCTAGACGGCAGTTGGCAGGATTATATCCAAATGCGTAAAGCCAAAAAGTGCATTAAAAATAACGCATTTGATATGTCACTTGGCACCATTGGAGGAGGCAATCACTTTACCGAATTTCAGCAGGTAGTTGAAGTCAATAACCAGGAAAAGCTGCAAAACATCGGACTTGACCCAAAGCAAATACAGCTATTGGTACATTCTGGCTCTCGAGGATTGGGTCAATCAATTCTGGTGCAACACGTAAATGCGCATAATCACGATGGCGTTGGTGACAACAGCGAAGCTCAGGCCAAATATCTGGCGGCACATGACGAAGCTGTCCGATGGGCGGAGTTAAATCGTGAACTGATTGCGAAACGCTTTATGGCAGCAACAAAGCTAAATGGAGAATGCTTGCTGGATGTTAACCACAACCTTGTCACTCCTAAAGTCATTGGCTGCGTATCGGGCTGGTTACATCGCAAAGGAGCGACACCTTCTGACGCCGGATTTGTTGTAATTCCGGGCTCTCGGGGAGATTACACTTATTTAGTAGAGCCAACATGTTCGGATAAAGCATTGTTTTCACTCGCTCATGGCGCAGGTAGAAAATGGAAGCGCGGTGACTGTAAAGAGCGATTAAGCCACAAATACAAAAAGGAAGACTTGTATCGCACTGATTTGGGTAGTCGTGTTATTTGTGGCGATAAAGAACTGCTTTATGATGAAGCCCCGCAGGCTTACAAAGATTGTGGCAGTATAATCGATGATTTAATCGAAGCAGGATTGGTAGAGCCGGTAGCAAAACTAAAGCCCGTTTTAACCTTTAAAACTATAGGAAACTGTCACGGATGATATTACTTCAACTATCGGCCGGTCAGGGTCCAGAAGAATGTGCAAAAGCCGTAGCTTTGGCACTCAAAAGGTTATTAAAAGAAGCCAAGGAAGCTAACATTGATGTTTGTCCCCTCGAACTGATAGAAAGCCAACATGCTGGCTGCTTTAAATCAGTTTTACTTAAACTTGAAGGAGACAGAGCTTTAACTTTTGCCACAAATTGGACAGGGATTATGCAATGGATTTGCCCTAGCCCATTTCGGCCGACTCACAAGCGCAAAAACTGGTTTTTCAGTGGTCAAACTTTCAACCAACCAGTTGAGGTGCAGTTGGCAAATGGTAAGGATGATATTTGTTATAAAACCTGCAGGGCTTCCGGCGCAGGTGGGCAGCATGTCAATACGACAGACTCTGCTGTTCAGGCAATACACATGGCAAGTGGAATTAGCGTCAGGGTAGAAAGTGAACGCAGCCAACATGCTAATAAGCGGCTCGCCCGAATATTGATAATGCATAAGCTTAACCAGACCAAAGCTGAGAATGAGGCGAAGCGGGACAAAAGCCGATGGTCACAGCATTGGGACCTTAAGAGAGGCGATCCCGCCAGAGTGTTTACCGGGAAGCAATTTAAAACTTGAGAACAGTGTAGCTACCTGCTTAAAAAGGGTGGCTACATGCTTTCTTTAAGTAAGATGTAAATGCGATAATTGAGCCTCCAAAATAATAACCGGCAAATAAGGGATTTATGGCTCTTGAAAAAATAGCAATAATAGGTGGAGGAATAGCTGGACTGGCATCGGCCATTTTCCTTTCAAGAAAAGCCCATCAAATCACAGTTTTTGATAAAGCCAAACAGCCGCTCCCCGTGGGCGCTGGATTTCTATTGCAGCCGCCAGGCCAAAAGATATTAGATAAACTAGGTGTCCTGGATGAAGTATTAAAGGAAGCGGTGCCAATTAACGGTTTGCAGTCATCAACAACAAAAGGACGCAAACTATTAGACCTTCGTTATGAGCGTCTTTCAGGTATTCCGCGTCATGGCTTAGGGGTTCAAAGAAGCACTATATATCATGCGCTATTGAACACAGTTAATAAGCTAAACAAAGTAAACTTTGTTTGGGACAGCAAAATAGAAACCTGTGAATCAAAAAAACACCAGGTCATAATCAAAACAATAAATGGCACTCAACAATTCGAATTATGCATATTGTCATCCGGTTCAAACAGCAACCTGGCTGATGAACATTTTAAGAGCAGAATAAAAAGACCGTACGGTTGGGGATGTTTATGGAGCACAATTGAATTACCTGACTCGCTGTCTTCCAACATTCTCCATCAGCGCTGCAAAGGCTCGCATAAAATGATGGGAATACTGCCGGTACGCAAAGTGAAAAACCGTTATGAGGCCGCTTTGTATTGGAGCATGAAAACCGAAGAACTAAACAATATTCAGGCAAACAACTTCGATGCAATTAAAAATGAGATTATGCAGTTTTGGCCATCTGCACGCTCATCTATCGAGCCCTTATCCCATTCGGATTTCGTTTCTGCCCACTACAATGACATTTGGACGCCAAAGCCTTATCACCAAAGACTAGTAGCGCTAGGCGATGTCTCTCACGCCACGAGTCCTCAGTTAGGACAGGGCTGCACTATGGCACTGATCGACGCATGGGCGCTTTCAATGTCTATAAGTGCTGAAAGCGACTTAAATGCAAACCTGGAAAAATGGTGGCAAAGTAGAAAAAATCAATTAGCTTACGTAAGGCATCTGAGTCGATTTCTCACCCCATTATTCCAATCCGAGAGCAAAGCATGTGAATTGTTGAGGGACTGGATAATAGCACCAGCGGGGCACCTCCCCGTTATAGACCGTCTACAACTCAAAACACTGGCATCTGAGGTGTTTTTACCCAAACAAATTAATGTTACCTGAGCACCTCATAACTTATCGATACTGTAACCGAGTAAGTGGATTGTCCAAACTGGTTTGCCACATCCCCTGCAGAAGAATAAAAAGACGCCACCTTTCTGCCTCCGTAATTTTTATCCGTTGGCGTCGGCAACTCAGAAGCAAACTCTTTAAATTCCACCACTTTCAACTGGACACCCAACTTAGATTTAAACAGCTCCGCTTTATCTTGCGCACGTTGAATAGCAACATCTAATAACTGTTGTTTTGAACTGGGCTTATCGGCAAGTTCCGCTTCACTTCCCAGATAATGCACCTGCTCAATCTCGTCGGCAACCAGGGCGACGGCAATCATTTGTGTTTCATCCTCAACTTCAATTGCCAATGAATTTTCAACTTTATATGACTTGGGTCGCTCATCAAAAAAGCCAAATTCCGGCGTGGAGGAGAATTTTGATTCATTAATTTTATCTTGTGCAATGCCTGATTCTTCCAGTCTGGATCGCACCATACGTCGAATATTCAGGTTTTCATCCAGTGCATCAGAAAGCTTTTTGGATTCCGTTGCTACCGATAACCTGACTACCGCCTTATTTAAGCTCAATGCCTCTTCAGCCGATGCACTAAAGGTAACAATCTTTGGCATGTCCCGCAAAAAGTGTTTGAGTTGTGAAGGTGTGCCTGCCAGTTCTGGCTCCGCACTGGCTAAAAAACTGGCTAACAAAGTCACACAGGAAATGATGGTTCTGAACATGTTTAACGGCCCTCTTGTTTAGAATAAGTGCTTTCAAATTAAGATAACAAACACGTCACACGAGAGGTCATTTCGGCTACCAGTTCAGGCTCCATATACTGATATTCATCAGGAATATCCAGCACATGAATGGGCTTATCATGAAGCTGGTGTGAATACATGCCAAGCAGCATTTTCTTATGTTTGTTTTCCATTACAAATATGATGTCCGCCCAATGAACATCGGCTGAACTGACCGTTATTTTCGCTTTTTGACTGGTACCCGCTGAGCGAGCATTAAACTCTGCATGGTTGCGCCAGATAGCTTCGCCTGTAGGGCTGCGCCATTGATTCCGGCTACAGATAAATAACAGATTTGTTTTTTGGCTTTTCAATAGCTGACTACGTTTTGCAATGGCTTGTGTTGCCTGATTTGTTGTAATTGATTAACTGTATTTGGCATCTATTTTCTTCAATGATCGCAAGAATAACCCAAGCCCACCAATGGCCAGCACCAAAATCGTCAGTAACTCAAATACCGACATCGCTTTTAAATTAAATCGAACACTGGCTATCACACCAAAAATAAGTGCAGCAATTGAAGCGACAGATAAAACCCAGCCCATGATTTTTTTCGAATCATAGAAAATCATGCCAATACCAAAGATAAACGGCACCAGTATCATTCCGCCCGTAATCCCCACCTGACTGCCAAACATGGGAAAGCCATACAAGCGAGAGCCAAAATTAAACGAAGACGTAACCGAAATGGCATTGAGCAAAAGATAAAAGCCCACACACATCATCAAAACACCAATAAAAAACGTCCCTATACCGCCTGACGTTCCACCTGCTCCATTCATCGTTATCTCCTTATACTCTCAAAGTTTATTGATATGCCATACTGGTTACGATGATACTAGCAAATCACTTTTTATGTGCAAAATTTAACGTCCTGTTTGCTTACCCCAAAGAATATTGCCCCACCTTTGGAATGTAGGCGTTGCCCCGCCGTGCGAGTCTATTTCAATTCGACCGAACTGCAACAACTAAGTTATAGAAACCTTGCCGACAACGAAGGAATCTGGAGTGGCAGATCTTTGCTAAAGCCATAACAACCTTGTTTGTCTTCTTCAAATGAGTCGGTTAAACAGGCTTTTATCCATAATTTTCTGTTTTCTGCGGTTATAACATAACCGCTCTTATCTGAGTTACCATTTAACCTTTCCGGTAGCGCCCAGCCTTTTCGAGCTAAAGCGGTCACAGCAATCACAATATGCCCGAGATAACGTTGACTCGGTGCGATTTCTCTATCCAAATACTGCCAAAAACCAACATCTGATTCAGAGTGATTCCACCCTTTGTTATCATTTACGTCTTTTAAAGACGCATAAGGATGCGAATGAAACGTGCCTACCAGTTCGAGATGAGGCCAGTACTTTTCAATAAATTCCTTTTTTGATTTAATGGATTCAAAGTCAGGTTTTACCCACTCGTTATGCCTTATCGCCGATGTTTCAACCGTACACATAGTGGAATGAATACAATCAGACCCGGTATCCCGTAATGATTGATGTCCCCAAAGCAGACCAAAGGTCTCCAGTTGAGTATTACCCTTTTTTGATCTCGCTGATGGCCTATGCTCAATCTCATACGCTTCCAGCGCAGAGGTAAACAACTGTGGCACAACAGCATCGTCTAAATGTAAAAATACATTTTCCATAACAGTCCCTTATTTCTGGTAATTTTTTATTTAGCTATACAAATCAAACTGACGAACAGGTCATATCCAGTGATGACAGTTATCGCACCTTACTCGCTTTTTTTCTCACTTTCTTAGCAGGCTTTAGCTTTTCCCTTTCGGCTTTGATTTTTGCTAATAGCGCTTCAGCGGAGTTTTCACCGCTGATAAGTTCCGGGTTTTGCTCCCGCCATTTGGCGGTAAGCTCACCCCGGAAGGCTTTGGCAAGGATGGATTGGGTGAGTTGGTTCACTCGCTCTTGTGCGGCGTTGACTTGTGCTTCTACTTTGTCGGCGAAGGCGAAGAGTTTTTCCACCCGGCGCACTACTTGGGTTTGTTCGAACAATGTTGGAATATTGACAGGAAACGCCTTCAATTTTTGGGCGTTGATATTTGACTGACTAACACCGTCTGATTTGACCTGATAACAGTAATCTTTAGCATCTGGACTATTTAAGAGGTAATTTAGAAACTCAGGATGCAGGTTACTTTTGCATACGATTCGTATCAAATAGCCAGCATATATTGCGTCTCTTTCCCCGCGATAAATTGAAGTTTTACCAACTAACTCAGGGCTATTTGTTCGATTAAAAAGCACATCGCCGTATGAGAGTTTATATTTATCTATCTCCACAGGATCGGATGTATAAACAAGATCTGTCCAATCAAGTTCACCACCTTGAAGATTACCCATTCTTAAAACTGGTATAGCTCCTTCAGTTTGTGATTTTGAAGATGAACCATATGTGGGTTTTTCGACAAAATCACCAAGTACTCCATCTGACCATGATTCAATATTTAAATTTTGCTTATTGCGCCACTCCTCCGTCAACTTGCCACTCACGGCGGCGGCGAGGACGGATTGGCGGAAGGTTTTTAGGATTTCGGGGATGCGTTCGAGGCGCGCTTTGATACTATCGACTTTCGCTGATAACTTATCCAGCTTTTCTACAATGACTTTCTGTTCCGCTAGTGGTGGTATAGGAATATCCAACTTCATTAATTGCTTTTGGTATATAGCTGCAACACTAGTAGTGGCTGAGGTAATACTGCGAAGTTGCTGTTTACCCAAAGGGGAATTAAACCATGCAGCTACGAGTTCAGGCTTGATTATCAAGAAATTAACTTTTAATAAGTTGTTATTGAATAACATTGGCGTATCTGTTTCATCATTAAACACACCACATTTACCAACTAGTTCGACGCTATTTCTTGTATTGAAAAGAAAATCACCACTTTTCAGAGTGTTTTTTTCCACTTCAATTGCGGACGCATCTACTTTTGTCAGGTCTCGCAATGAAAATGACCCGTCTAAATTAAGGTTATTCATCTTTAAATAGCTATATTGCCGATGAGATGATTGTTCTTTTGCTGAACGAACTAAACCTGTATGAGACGAACCAACTAACTCTTCGAACTTTACTTTTTGCCATTCTTTAAAGCGTTCAAACTCCATTAGGCAATACACTCCAACTCAGCCAATAACTCATCCAATTCCTTTAACGCAATGGACAATCCTTCCTTGGCTTCTTTTGCTAACATTTCTGGCTCAGGCAAATCTGCCGCATCTACACTGTCTTTATCTTTCAGCCAGGAAATATCTAAAGAGTCGCCTTTGGTATCGCGGATCCACTCGCGACTAAAGCAGCGCCAGCGGGAGTGAGCAAGGCGGTCATCAATCCCCTGGTTTTCTTCCACCACTTCTTTATCGGCTTCAATGTCTTGTGCACCAAAGCTGTACTCACCTTCTGTGCGTTGGCTTGTTCCATCAGATAATTCACCAAAGACTTTTTCAAACGCGCCTAAATGTGGGTCTGTACCAAATTCTTCTTGTGTAAATCCAATATCTGAGTTTCCAAAAGGAGTGCGTTTACCAAAGCTGGGCATGTTTGTGCGCAGGTCATACACCCACACATTTTCAGTGCAGTTTTCTTCCTGGTGTTTGTCTTTTGCTGCGCCTTTAGTAAAAAACAGTACGTTGGTTTTTACGCCTTGAGCATAAAAAATGCCGGTTGGCAGGCGTAAAATGG
Source organism: Planctobacterium sp. AWH2_060 (assembly GCF_056158425.1). Lineage (NCBI taxonomy): Bacteria > Pseudomonadati > Pseudomonadota > Gammaproteobacteria > Alteromonadales > Alteromonadaceae > Planctobacterium > Planctobacterium sp. AWH2_060. The sequence continues at coordinate 1,795,026 of NZ_JBSWTG010000001.1, forward strand.
TATGCAGGTTGCACTTATCCATTAGGTCGCGGCGAACATCTGTACCTACACCGGCTTCAAACAATACGTTATCCGGCAGCACTACGGCCGCTCGCCCGCCAGGTTTTAAGTTACGATAAATATGCTGTAAAAACGCCAGTTGTTTGTTGGTGGTTTTGTAAGTGAGATCGTCTCTGGTATTGGATGCTTCCCCGCCTTTACTGGTACCAAAAGGCGGATTAGCCAGAATAATGTCAGCTTGCTTTAACTCTTTCCCAGCATCACCCAAAGCGTTACCTAGATGCACTACGCCCTCTTCATCGCCTTCCATTCCGTGCAACAAACAATTCATTAATGCTAAGCGTCGGGTATTGGGTACTAATTCCACGCCAACAAACGCTTTGTTTTTCTGGAATTCGGCTTCTTTGGCAGTAAGATCGAGATAGTTGTCTGTTTGATCGCGCATATATTGGTCTGCGGCAACCAGGAAGCCAGCAGTACCAGCGGCGGGGTCCTGAATCACCTCGCCGATTTGCGGCTTAATACAGCGCACCATACTGTTGATTAGAGCGCGTGGCGTGAAGTACTGCCCTGCCCCGGATTTGGTTTCCGATGCGTTCTTTTCCAACAAGCCTTCGTACAAATCGCCTAACCCGTCTTTTTGGGCGCTAAACCAATCAATCTGGTCAAGAGTTTTAATCATTTGTTCAAGATGACGTGGTTCGCGCAGTCGGGTTTGTGCATCGGCATAGATAGCACTGATCAGTGGGTCTTCGTGCACAATGTTAGCGTCTGAATCTTTACCTGTTGAAAGGCTTAACAGAATGCGCTTGTAGTCATTCAGCAGATTAATGCCCGACTTTTCGTTGATATCTGTCCAGCGGCAACCTTCTGGCAAAGGATGGCGTTTTAATACACCGGCTTCGGTGTTCTCATGCACCATCTTAATAAATAACAGCAGTACCAGCTCGGTTACGTAATCTGAATAATTAATGCCATCGTCGCGCAGTACGTCGCAGAGGTTCCATAGTTTTTGAACGATGTCGTTATTGGTCATATTTGTCTCTTAATGAATAATGTGTTTCTTAATGAAAAATTTGGCTCTTAACTGTGCGCTATCAATACTTTGCACAGCGGTTCGTTAATGTAGTAGTTGGCGCGGCCGATTTTTTGTTTGGTTAAAAAGCCGTGTTCAACTAATTGCTCTAAATATTTGGTAGCGGTTATTCGCGTTACCCCTAGCTCTTCGATAATAAAGTCGATTTTGGTGTAGGGGTGATGAAACAGGTTATTGAGTAAGTCCTGACTATAAATTTTGGGCAGTTGTTCGCGAATACCGTGCTTAACTTCGGCCATCAGGCTTTTCATTTCGGTTATCAGTGAGATGGTGTTTTGCGCTGTGTCGATAACGCCATCCAGCATAAAGGCTATCCAGGGTTCCCAATTACCGGTGTCCCGAACGGCTTGCAAATTATTGTAATAATCAGCTTTGTGCTGAATGATAAAGCGGCTTAAGTACAGTACCGGTAGGTTAAGCAAGTCTTTAATCACCAGGTACAATATATTCAGGATCCGTCCAGTACGGCCATTACCGTCGTAAAATGGGTGAATACTCTCAAACTGATGATGGATAATGGCCATTTTTACCAGCGGATCGGCATCACATAGCTCATCATTATTAATAAACTGCACTAAGTTATCCATTAGCGCTGCTATTTCGTCGGCATGTTGTGGCGGGGTGTACACCACCTCGCCCGTACGGGCATTTTTTAAATCTGTGCCGGGTAACTTGCGTAAGTCTGCGTTGTTGTGTTCCAGGTTTTGCTGAATGGCCAAGATATCACTCAAGCGAATGAGTTTACTTTGCCGTGCTGTTTGAAAGCCCTGCTTTAATGCTACTGCGTAATCCTGAACTTCTTTGGTTGCCGGACTAGTAATGGCTTCTTCAAATAAGTTAGCTTTATAAAGCTCATCATGCGTGGTCACAATGTTTTCAACTTCCGAGCTGTCTTTTGCTTCCTGCAGGGCCAGAGTATTAATTAATATTGCTTCATTCGGAATGCTGGCGGCGATGCCTTTTAATTCAGCCAGATAGCGGTGTGCTTCAGCCACCTTTTTTAGTACTGAACGGGTTTCCCACTGCTCTATATTATCAAGTGGTAACAACGGGATTGTGGCTGGCATGATGAATACTATGTCCTTATTTATACATGTGGGTCTGTATATGTATAGATTTCAGGAAAAATTATACATGTGCTGACTAACATGTATAGTTTTTCTGTTTATTTACACATATAAGGTTATGCGCTTTGAGGCGGCCAAATTGCATCGCCCAGTTCATCCAGTACCGTATCTAGCTGGTTACCCAAAACCTTATCCAGTTGTTTTGCGCCGCCCTGCTCTGCAAATCGGCTGTTTACAAATTCTCTGTCGATAATCACTTCATGGATCAGCTGTTTAGCCAGGCGTTCAAGCCATTTACGCTGTGCGGGTAACCAGTTATGACTTTCGTATATTCGTAACATGGCCTGAGCAACGCGTTGTTCAAAGGGTACCAATGGCTCGCCCAATGCCGCTCTGCGAATATGGCCAACGATGCTTGCTGCAATATCCTGATTAGTTTGGTTGCGCACCGCACTTTGCAATTTAGCTTCGGAGTATCCTGCACCATCAAGTAATAGCTTAATTTCTTTTAACTGTTCACGGGTTAGATCTCGCGGTTTATTCACCACTACAGCGAGAGCAGCGCTTTGGTTTAGCTGCTCTTTTATAAAATGGTTGAAGCTGTCCAGGTAATCTTCAGGCTTCTGGTGTGCACCATAGCTTTGGCTGCGCTCTTTTATCTCATCAAAATGTTCCGAAATCACCGGTTGGCGTTCACTGCCCAGTAGCTCATTGACTTCTGCTAGCTGATTTATCAAACCGCTGTGCTTTGTAATAAATGCCGAAGCTTGCTTAGGTCCAAGCTCGTGTAAATGTTTATGTAGGCTTTTCGGTTCGACACCCCATAAACCCTGTAATTCATCCAGTTTTTGTTTAAGTGCTGGTTTGCTTTCGGCTTTTTTACCGGCTTTTCGCAGTACGCGCATCACTTTTTGGCTCAGTTGACTTAGCACAACATAGGCATGGCTCTGCTCAGGCGCATCACCGGGTGCATTTAATGCGCGTTCCAGTTGTTCCGGGTTCGTGATTTCGTTTACTAATTGCTGCAAAGTAATATTGGGATCTTTTACCAAAGGCTTCATGGTATTGACATCAGCCAACGCGGCGTAAATATCCACGGGGTCGTAAATTCTGAAGACTATTTTACCAATGTCATCACAGCGACGTGTGGCACGGCCGATCATTTGTTCGTACAAAATCCGTGATTTAACTCTTCGCATAAACACAAGATTACAAATTTTGGGAACATCGATACCGGTAGTCAGCAGATCAACAGTAATAGCAATATTTGGATAGCGCTCGTTTTTATACTGACGAATGAGCTGTTCTACTTTGTCACTTTGCCCGGTGATTTTAGCTACTGCCGCCTGGTTGTATTCACCGTTATAAAGGTCTTTAAACGCTTCGTCTAATAACCGTTTCACCATATCTGCATGCAAGTCTGTAGCACAGAAGATCATGGTTTTTTCATCGCCAAAGGGATCAAGCTCCTGAACCAGTTGCTGACAAATCACACGGTTAAAGTTTTCGTTGATCACTTTGCGGTTAAAAGCATCCACTTCAAAGTTCAGTTCATCGTCTAGCTCTGCGCTTTGTATCTCACCAGTTTGAGTATTAATAGCGCTGACTTTGTCGCCTTTGGCAAATTTAATCCCGTTTTGTGTGAGTAAGGTTTCGTAGCGGATCGGCGGTTCATGATCAATTAGCCAATCATCCGCTACCGCTTCACGATATGAGTAGGTATAAACAGGTTTGCCGAAAATTTCGCTGGTATGCTTTGCTGGCGTTGCCGTTAAGCCAATTTTAACGGCATCAAAATAGTCGAGCACCCTGCGGTAACTGGAAAGATACTGACTTGCGTCCCGCGTGGCAAGTTCGCCTTCGCTCATTTCCTGATCAAGCGTATAGCCTCGGTGAGCTTCATCAATAATAATGCAATCAAACTGGTCTAAGGGTGGCGGGTTGTCGCTCATAAAGATGCGTTTTACCATGGCTTGCACAGTTGCTACCTGAACGCGCGTTTCAGCCTCTGCGGCCATATCACCCAACTCTGCAACATTGTAGATTTTTGATAAGGTATGATTTTGCTCTAAGGGTGCTTCATTAAAGGCATCAATGGCTTGCTGACCAAGTGCAGTGCGATCTACCAGGAATAAAATACGTTTAAACCGCTCAGCCTTTAAAAACCGGTACATCAAACCAATGATGGTGCGGGTTTTACCCGTACCGGTAGCCATGGCTAACAGCGCAATGCGTATATCTTTCGCTAACGTATTTTCTACCGCAATAATGGCTTTTTGTTGGTAATCACGCACTTTTAAATAACCAAAAGGCTCGGCTTTTAACTTTTGTTCCGCGTCTTTTTTACTGCGTTTAAGTTTATCGATTAGGCCTTCTGGCGTATGGAACTTAGGGAGTGCACGTTTGGTATTAGCGGGTTCACAAACATCCCGAAACCAGGTTCCAGATTGTTCAGCCAGCTGAGGCACATATGGGCGACCGTTGCAGGAATAGACAAACGGGATTTTATAATGGCCATCATGTTCATCAGGCCAGGCAACTGTCATTCCGGCTAATTCCCATGCGCCCAGCATAGGAGGTAAGACACTAAAACCTTTACTGTAACGTTCTGCCTGCGGAATTTTACCGGCAACGTTGGTGTTTTCTTTCTTTGCCTCGACCACGGCGAGAGGGGTTAAACCTGAAAACAGCACATAGTCCGCTCTGCCTTTTTGGCCGTTATGAGCAGTAGGCCATTCCGCAATCGCGATATTCTTGCCTTTTTCTGGTCGCGCTCCATTTTTATAAGTCAACGCCTCGCTATCGGCGAGCCATCCAGCTTCTATCAATTGCTGATCGATTAAAATACGAGTTAGCGCTTCATCCAATACAATGTGTTGCGTTGCCGCTAGCGTATTTTTATTTATCTGGTTGCGTTGGGTAGTTTGGGTTTTCTCATCAGCCGCCACTAACTGGGACTGAAGTGCCTTTATCTTTGCTTCGTATTCTTTACGTTGCGCTTGTAAAGCATCTTCGTGTTCAGCCGCTTGTTTTGCCAGAGAACGGGATTCTTCATCCATTGCCATTGCCAGCGCTTCATATTCCGCTTTTTCTTTGGCTACGAGCTCATGAAGTTGGTTGCTGGAATCCAGGTCAACATTGGCTTGTTCCAAATCACTCTTTAACTTCGCAATTTCAGATTGTAACTGGCGTAACTGTTCGCTGGGATCGGCAGGCGGAATAAACGGCCCTGGTTTAAATTGAACCCCTGATTTTCCAAAAGACTGGTGAAACCATATGGCCAGTTTGCGTGCAACCAATAAGCCGCTTATGGCTTCTTTGTGCTTAGTTCTGAATGTGTGGGTGGCTTTATTGCCTTCCATTCTCAGGGTATGAAATAATTCTCTGACTACCGGTTCTAGTTTTAGCTCCCGGTTTATTTTATAGATCAAATCAGCCTGAGTTGTCTTATCGTCAAACTCAATTCCAACCAACGCAGCAATGTGTTGAGCCAGTGCTTCTCCCAGTTGCCTGAGTTTGATTAAAGTTGTATTGGGATCGCTGGAGAACGCTCTTTCAGCAGAGAATGCAATTTCCACAAAAAGCGAGTCATGCTCTTGTAGAAATCCGAAGTTACTTTGCTGGATAGAGGATGTCATACTTACGAAACTCCATTTCATCTTGAAGCTGATTCAATCTGAGCGCAACATTACCCTTTTTAGTCTTAAATGCCGCACTGCGTAATTTATTTCACCTAATATCAGAGGATATAACTGGAACAATGATTAAGCAACGCCTGTTATCCAGAATTCGCCATCACATTCAAGCGTAATCAAAAAGGATAGTTTTACCGCATATCAATCACACCGACAGATTGCTCTCATAAACGAATCGATCTTATAACGTCAATATGGGAAATTTAGTAATTGCGAAGAAATTCCCTACTGGCCAACAAGGAGGGCCAAACTGATAGTTTTAGTTGCCTATCACGTTTCTGGCAATTTAATAGGGCGTAGTGATCTGATCAGCCACTTCACAATGACGGTGACGCAAAAACCGAAGTTTCAAAGACACTTGCGACGTCATAATATGTCGTCTATAACTCTATGCTAGAAATAGAGACAAGGATCCCTCATGCCAACAGCTAGCAAAGATGCCCTGCTGCGCATCGTTAATATGATGCAACTGATCCCCGTTTATCCTCGCTGGACAACAGCCAAATCCCTACACCAAGCGATAAAAAGTAGAGGGTTCAACGTTACCCGGCGCACCATAGAGCGGAATCTGAATGATTTTTCACAAGTCTTTGGTTTAATCAGCAACGACTCCCCCGAGGGCTATAAATGGTCTTTCCGAAGAGATTCACAATTTAGCTTTGTCCCAGCCATGTCTGTCGAAGAAGCGCTATCACTAAAAATGGCGCAAAAACATCTGCAATTGCATATGCCACATAGTGTGTTCGAGACACTTGATGGTGTGTTTAAAAAATCCGATGAGATATTAAAGCACAACAAACAATTTCATCAATGGCAGGACAAAATTGCCATCGTTCCGCCTGGGCTTAATGTCAAAACCAAACAAATTTCCCCCGACATTGCAGAGGTTCTTTATAAGGGATTGCTGGAAAACAAAATCATTCGTATCCGATATAAATCTTTTAAACGCCCTTTTAATGTCAAATTACTAGGTATGATTATTCGTAGCAACAAGCTGGTATTGCCCTGTGTCTTTGAAAGCTATGGCGATGAACGCATGATTCTGGCTCACCGGATAAAGGAAGCCAGTCTAACTTCTTTCCAATTTAACCATGATTTTGACGTACAGGCCTATGCCGATTCAGAGGCGCCAGGCAATTTCGTTTCTGAAGGAGAAATCCAACTAGAATTCCTGTGCAAGGGATTTGTTACCACCTTATTGCAAGAATCAGAGTTAGGCAAAAACCAGCGCGTCTCTGCCATCGACGATATCTGGTCAAAATGCACTGTAACGGTAAAACACACTTTTGAACTGGAGCATTGGCTGCAAGGGCATATTCAGTACATCAGGATCATCTCGCCGGACATAGTGAAAAACAGAATTAAAACCCATTTACTGGCGGGCATTGCATATCTTGAACAAACAAGCCCAAAAGATAGCGTATAAACCGTGCATAAATCACAAGGCTCAGCGTACAACGCCTGCCATTTTGTAGTGCCCGAGCCAACAGAAAAACAAGTAACCTTGCTGACACGTGAAAGTGGCCTGTTTAGTGGATAATTATTGCCGCATTAGATACATATAGAAAAGACGTAACGATGAACTGAAAGGAGTCCAATATTCTGAGTATCGACCTCACCTTAATCGATATTTTCGATTAAGTTGGCGATAAACTCATATGCTATCGAAAGTGAGGCTCTCGCATCTTGCATCAATAATTCGTAGCTTTCCTGAAGGGGCTCAATCAGTTGTTCTGCTTTTTCGGGACTTATTTTTTCTTCAACTTCAAAAAAGAGGTCATCAAGCTTTTCCCGAATCCCATAGGCATCTTCAAAACGATCCATTAGGTCTTCGTGGTCTTCAGGAAATAGCCCCATTTCATCAGGTGTTGCGCCTTCGGTTAACCCAAGCGCATCATCAAAAAACTCGTCGAGATACTCAGAATAACGATCCATTTCATCAACATATAATTTATGCTTGTGCAACCAGTCGGACAACACTTTGAGTGTCTTATATGAATCATCTATTTTGGTGTTGAGTTCGTCTTCAAATGACTTCAGCTTTATTTCCAATGACGGCATGCGAATCCTCCGATGTTGTTACAATACGACTCCAAAAAAACCTCCGATTTGAATGTGTAGAACTGAATCGGGCAATTGATAAGATTACACCAATTAGTATTAATGTGTGAACGCTCAGCACAGTCAGCACCAGAGGCATTCAATCCGATAATATTTTGCATCAAAAGGGTTCTAGTATGGCTTAGAGTGAGTTCGGAATACAGGATTATTAGAACTCACAAAGGCTATCAGTATGACACCGGCAATCGGAATATTTTGGTTATATCAAAACCATCTACTTGAGAAGTCCACGCCATATACTTCCATCAAATCACATCCACTCAACATAGTTGATAGTGATTACACCCATCATAAAGAGTGGGAGTATCACCATATTTATTTGCCCCAATTCCCCGAGCTGATTGGCACTGAATACCAACACTTACCCAGAGGCCGTGTCCTCTATGACAGTGTACGTCAATATTCGTGCGTTTACCTGGATAAGACCTTGCTTAGGCGACAGCACATGTCCGCTATCATTAAGGCATTTTCTATAGAACCAACTCAGTGTGTATGGCTCAAAGATCCGCACTACCAAATTTTCTAGCGTCACAATCCATTTGATGCCAAGTAAGCGTCCGGCGAATTACGCCTAAACGGGTTTAGTTTCGTTTGCTAAGATCTCCCACGGTAGGAGTTCTGCCAGGTCGTTAGCTGAATTTCTTTTCGATAACTCTTCGAACAACAGATTCAGGTAATCGAACGGCACCTGGCCGTTAGCTTTGGCCGTTTCGATAATGCGGTACCGCGTTGCACTGGCTTTCGCACCGCTGGCGGAGTTACTGAACAACCAGTTTCTCGCCCGATAGAAGAGGTTTATTGCTCGCTCTGCGTTTTTATCTACCTATATAACCCTATTTAAAATAACCCTATTTCAAACGGCTTAAATCAAGTTGCGAATTGGGTCACTGTACTTTGCGTTGTAGGAAACCACCCTGAACCCAAGATCCTCAACTAAGCCGCCTGCTTGTCTTTTTATTTCCTCACAAACAAACTCAATTCGATTAAGAGTGCTGACTTGTTTGTCTTGATTATCATACCTGGCTGAAAGATATTCATGCCAGAAAATCGCATCTAAAGCCGTGGACTTAACAAAATCCACATCTTTCGTATAACCCGCGAGCCATCTAATTTGCTCACCTTGCGCACTCAATAACAACCTTTCCAAATTTTTTTCATTGCCGAAGCTGCAACTACCAAAATAGATTGAATCTAATTTCCCTCTACCACTATTTGTTGCTTTAATAATGTTTGACAGTTTGGTTGTACTAATCACCTCTTCTTCGTTTGAACCGTAAATTCCTTGCTCAGAGCCATGTGCAGCAACGTAAATATGATGAATGTTATTCGTTGCAGCCAAACGCATTACTATTTCTTTAAGAGCGTCGCCATTATTAAACATTTCATAATGGTATTGATGTGGTGACTCAAAGTGCAAATCGCTTATCAGGTCAAACAAGCTTCGCACGGAAATATTCTGACCTTTAAACCACTTACCTTCAATAACAGCAATATTGCTATCGTTCATTCATTACTCCATAGGACGCAGTGGATATAAAAACCAGCTGTTGAACCAAATAAATACGACCAATAATAATTGGCTCTTCCTGCACACCTGATTTATACCCTGTGACCATAATGTTGAGCCAGCAGACACAGCATTTCACTTTGATGCTGCTTAATTTGTTTATCATGCCAATTGTTTTGCTCGCCTAATAGCTGGAACATGGCTTTTAACTTTAATGAGTCGTATGGTCGATTTGCCTTTAACCTGGCTTCAAAATCGACTAACTTCTTTTTAACTGCCTGATTACTATAAGAAGAATTTTCTCCGGGGCTCAACAGAACCAAATTCCCAAAGGCATCTAAAAAGTCCCGCTCTAGCAAATTTTGATGTTCCTCATGCTGAGGATAAACATGCTCTACCGAATTTTTAGCCGTAATTCGAAACTTCTTAAATGACTCTAGATGTTTATCAGATTCTCGCTTCCAAAGCACATACTCAAGTTTTTGAAACCAATAGTGCTCAAAGCTGGTTCCTCTTGCTTCAGCAAAATAACGCTCTCTTTCTTTCCAGGAATCCACATCAGGTTGTTGCTGTTTAGCTTGCTTAAAGCTTGCTGATTTTTGAGTTTCGTTTTCACTGACTAACGACAATTCGTTATCAATTTTTTCAAGCAAAGCAATGGCATTGGCATCTTCGTTAACATTTTTGTTTATCAAACCGGCAATAAATGGTGTTAGCCAATATTGAGCACTGCGCTCACCGGTAAAGTTGCGAACGCTTTGTAGCATGACCAGGTCATTTAGCTCTTTCTGAGTACGGTTTATATACCTCTTTCCACTTGATTCACTTGGTGATACGTAAGTTAAACGCAACTGTTCTTCATCGCTGTCATCTCGCTCTACCCATTTAACCACCCAACGGTCGAACTGATAACGTACTTGCCATAGTGTTTTTATAAATGCTTTAACCTCAGCTTCACTTGCTTTTATTAACGGCTCAAACGTTTCCAGTAGTTTGTCCTCATGTAGACGAGGGATAATATCACCTGACACATCACCAAACCCGACAGCTCGGTTGGCTAAATAAATACGGTAGGCGTGGATCAGCAACAATGGAAAGCTGATAATGGGACGACAATAGACGGTTTCGGTTTCTAAATCGTATGTATTGCTCCACTGATAACTATCCGTAATGTTATCTCCACCTTTCGGGGCAATATGCGAAGCACTACGATGTAGTTGCTCAGCAAGTTGCGCAATCGTTAAACCCTGTGTTTTGTGCTCATACTCTGCGCTTTTCACAAAAAGTTTGTCATTAAAGCTTGCTAAGTGCTTGTATTCAATATCATTCCAGTTAGCGTTGGGGAAAACCTTACGGACATTGCGTTCAAAATAGTTTTCCATATGCTCACAAGCTAGCCACATGGCGTCAAACAAAGGTTTTTCGGTGGATACTTGCTTAAGTAGTTTAGATTTCAAAATATCGGCTTGTTCGAGTTGTATCCCTGCGGTATTCATAGTGGCAAACAAACGGTTCAAATCCATTTGTTGTGGCACGATGTTGTTTACCCACTGCACATTTTTAAAAATGTAATCACCCAATAGCATGCGCTCCTCATCAGGCAATGCTTTGACCTGTTGTTCAAGTACCTGTAACGCTGCGTAAATGCGGGTTAAATATAAGTTTTCGGCAATAGCCTCAATGCCAGGAAATACATAATCATCAAGCCCGGCCAGACTACCTAGTAGCTGCTGTACTTGCTCACGGATTGAAAACTGCAACCTTGGCTGTTTGTTGAAAGCAGCAACATGGGCAAGTTTTGAATCCACCTTTGTCATTCTAAAAGCAAGCGCGATCAGCATTAATGTCGTTGTGCGTTGCTGGCCATCAATCAACTCGTAGATGCCATTGCCATCTGGATCTTGCTCCATCGAGGTCAACACAGTGCCAATAAAGTAGTTCGGCTCGTTTGCAATTCGGGCATCATTAATGTCTTTGAATAGTTTTAATACTGCTTCATCTGGCCATACATAGGGACGCTGATAGCTTGGTATAATGAATTGATATTGATTTTCCTGGATATAGCTCAACGTCAACACTTGTGTGGCGACAAGATGCTGAGCCAATTGAACACCAGGTGCTTTGGCACTTTCTATCGCCGGATCATGCATGTTGTACTCCTGTACTTCCTAATTTGCAGTCACCACCTTTTAAAGGAATAATTAATGCGTCTAATTCCGTGGTGTATGTGTCTGCGATTGCTTGAGCTGAGTCGCCATCAGCCATTTCTATTTCAAAGTGCTTTAATACTGTAAAGATAAAACGTTTTTTAACGCTGTTTTTATCCAAAGCTAAGTTCGCTGGGTCGGTTTTAAAACTAAAGCGATCCAGATACTCAAAACACATACTCGGCGTATAACTAGCAACAATCCAATCGAGCACGGGGTTGTCTCGAACAAACGCTGATATCGAATTTTCACGAACCGCTTTTTGATTGCTAACGCGTGGCGAATAGATCACCCTAAACAATTTTTTGGCGGCAATATCTAGCTGTTGTTCACCAAATTGGCTCAAATAAATAAGTAAGGCGGTGTCGAATAAGCCTTTAACATAGCTACAACCTTCAAGCTGGCAAATCAGCCCTTGGTAAAAATAATAGAAGCGCTCCAGCGCCTGGCTATTGCAGCCTCCTTTTTCGTTAGTTTTAAGACCTGCTGATTTAGCGAGATACTTACGTCTTAACGCTTCAAAATAACTGAGGTAATGAATGGTATTAATGCCGCTATTTAGGGGCTGGCGAACTTCATAGCCCTGCTGAGCTTGCTTATTTATCTGTCCACCATCAGCTAAATAAGTCTGTTCAACTCGGCCATAGGCAATATCCCCACCTTTATTAGTACCCTCACCAAGCTCATTGACAACCGCATTTCTCACCAGTTGTGGTTGTCGATGTGAAGGTACAGTGCGGTTATACAACGTTTGCCAATAACGCCCTTTAACCAGTAGCCCCACAACAGGATTGAGATCGCCCAAAGCTTCCCATTTAGCTGCAAATTCATTCTGGTATGAACGACCAACGGCGCGAAGGTGATGCGCTTTAATGATATCTGGCCCACTAAGCCTAACCCCACCAGTATTTTGTGTTTCAAAAAAGCGATAAGCTTCATCTTCTGAGCGGGTTACCACGAGGGTTAAATTGATTTTATTGGCGTCAAACGCGTTTAATTGTCTGGCTTCGCTGCTTTGCAGCATCTCATTAAACCAGGCTAGATTTTCAAGTATCTGCTTTTGCGATTCTGGTGAGTCATAACTTAAACTCAGCTCAAACGGACTTGCCGTATTCCCGTCAGAGTTAATGTTGGCTATATTTTTCGCATAGTCGATTAATGCCAGGGTAGTCAGGCGTTGCTGACCATCTATGATATTTAAATGCCCACTTTCGGCTGACTGATGCAAAATAACACTTCCGATGTAATAACCATATTCCGCATCACTATCGGCCAACTCGTTTAAGTAAAGCTGATAATCACAAAGTAATTTTTTAATTTGAGCCTTTCCCCAGCGATAAGGACGCTGATACTCAGGAATGGCTAATTCCCCATCTATTTCTGTACCTCCGATACCATAGGCATCCGAACTAATAATGGGGTCTTTACTAAATAACTCTGCCAGGGTGCAACTGGCAACAATAACCGACATACCACTTCCCTATTCATTGATTTCTAAATCCACTTAAGGCATTTGAACATTGCCCTATACCGCTCTGTTTACCCATGGTGTTTGATGTTCTTCAAGCTTTCATTTTGTTGCCTTCGCATAACACCTGCATCATCAAGATAGCCGATATAGGCTATGTAATTTTTGCAATGTTTGTATCGTCAATATGCAAACCTTTTCGCACTTGTGAAAGTGTCCCCCTTTTTGAAAAACGAGCCAGGTAGGTGACCATACTTTAGATGAATATATTGCCTTAAATGACAAATCCAAAACGTAGCAAAGTACTACGACAATATAGGTCGCTATCAGGTTCATTGCAAAGTTTAGGTAACAACCATCACAGCGATGTCGACACATCTTGTCGCTACCGTCAGATATGTTAACGACTACTGCAATTGGAGGTGTTAATGAGGTGTTTTATCACAAGCTTACTCGACAGAATATCCAGCCTGTTCTTATTGCTAGCAGCGATGTTAGTCTTTGCTATTGGATTGGCGCTAGTGTTGCGTGACGCAGTTACAACCGGGTTTACTCTACTTATTTTCGTTGTGGCTTTGACATCTGCGGCAGTATCAAAAAACTTCTATGGCAGGTAAGCTAAAACGGTGCGACAAAATTGGTCGCTCCGCCTCTATATAATGATAAAAAAATGAACAAGCCGATAACTTATGAGCGCATTTCAAAGAAAATTGGACATCATTCAATTTATTCCTCGTCACCCAAGAAAGGTAACCAGCCGTCAGATATTGACCAGATTGAAAGAAAACGGCCATGACCATGTTGATATGCGCACAGTCCAAAGGGATTTAAGCAGCCTGGTGAACATTGGTCTTTTTGGCCTTGAAGTCGACAAACGCTCTAAACCCTATGGTTGGTTCATAAGTGCGTGCTTTAAAAAATTGAATCTCAGCCTGATGGACAGTAATACGGCGTTGGCCTTTCGCATATTAGAACAATCAGGTGCCTCAGCGTTACCTAATACAATTGTTGCAGAGCTGAAACCTTATTTTGAAAAAGCGCGATTGGTGCTGGATCAGGATCCAAACTCTTTACATCAACACTGGATAAAATCAATTTCTAATATTAATCCGCCACAACCTTTGTTAGCACCAGATATCGAACAAAAAACGCTGAACGACATCAAATCTGCCCTGTTTTTTAAAAAGCAAATAAACGCTGACATAAAACGACTTTTTCGTTCAGCAGTAAAGCCGGTATGGAAACGTTATGATCGCATTAATCCGATTGGATTATTAAGTTTAGACAGTTGCCCAGTGCTAATTTGCACATTTGGCAGCTTACACAAGAAAAAATACTCCTTACCTGTTCATTTCATTAAAAATGTGGTTATTACCGCTGATGACTCAGTAATTGAGAACGATAGCGACATCGAAAGCATCATGAGGGGCAAGAGTGAAAACCAGGAAGAAATAAGTCTCAAAATGCTGATCAATGAAAACTCCTTATTTTTGTTACACGACTATAAACTGGCGCTGGACCAAACCACTTGCGCATCTATCTTTCCGGGAAAAGTGATGTTAATGGCGACGGTAAAAAATGACAAAAAGCTACGCGCATTTTTGCGAGGTCTGGGGGACTCCATTGAAATCATAGAGCCCGCTATTTTACGAGAGTACTTCACTGAAGTATCCAGAGCCTTGCATAAAATTTATGTAGCGGACTCCTGCTCACCAGATTCAGCCTGACAGCAAAACTAAAACTTCTCTTGCTGTCTGACAAACGCAGGAATATCAAGATAGCTTTGTTTGTGATGCTGATTGGTATTGGTTTTTCCAAGGGTAACCACGTTGTCCGGTTCAGAGTGCTCAATAGCATTTGATTCTTGCCCAAGAATGCCAGTGGCAACCACCAAAACTTCAAATGGATGAGGTAAATCCGGTTCGATGGTGACGCCGCTGATGATAAGCGAGCCGGAGTCATCCAACTGGTCTTGTAACTCTGCGAGCATGTTTTCGTAAGTCAGTAGACTGGGCTCTTGCTGGCAAGTGAGCTGCACAATAACACCTTTTGCACCCCGGATTGATGCTGCTTTTACCAATGGATTCTGCACAGCGTTGAATAGTGCATCCCTTAATGCGTCGTCACTATCGGCCACGCCGACACCCAAGGAACTATCACCTTGCAGTGACAGGATATGGCTAAAGTCATTGATATCGACATTGATATATCCTGTACTGGTCAGCATGGTAATTAGCGCGCTGACAACCCGCTGCATATGCAGATCACAATGTTTAAACGCTGACAGCAAGCCAACGGTCTTATCCAGAGCCGCAATTAAAGCATCATTAGACATTACTAAAGTGGCATTGGCTTTTGACTTGATGTCCACCAGCGCTTTTTCGGCAATTTCATTGCGCTGCTTGCCTTCGGCGGTAAATGGCAATGTAACAAAACACAAGGTATTTAGATCCGCATCTTTGGCAATATCCAATAATACCGAGGTAGCTCCACTGCCAGTGCCACCGCCCAACCCAGCAATAATGATTAAGACGGTATCGTCCTTAATCAAATCAAATAACAATTCTTTGCTTTCAATTGCCGCCAGTCTTGCCTCTTCAGGGTTAGCGCCTGCACCAAAACCTCTGGTAGTTTGCTCCCCAATCAACAAGATTTGATGCTCTGTTTGCTGATTTAATGCCGCAACATCAGTATTTACCAGGGTAAACCTGAGATTTGGCTCCTTTGTGTTACCTGCAATATTGCTCACTGCGTTGCCGCCACAACCACCAACGCCAATAACATGAATGTTAATTTCCTTTTTTGCGATATCAAACATGAAAGCCCCCGTACCCCTTACAAAGAAAAGAATCACTAGCATAAAGTGCTTGAGCGACAATATATGACGTACATAAATTGCAAGCCAAATTGCGACGTGTTACGTCGGACACCAGGCATAGACTGAGGCCGTTTGAGTCATGGAGAATACCCGGAGTGACATTGAATTCAGAAAAACGTATTGACTATGTAAAGCAAAAATACTGGAAGAAAATCGTAGAAATATTTCCTGATAATCCAGATTTCATCTGGGACAATATTATCCGGCAGAGCAGCAGTACCAAGCATAAATATTTGGACTGGCTGGTCACACAGGTGCTGAACCAGAGCACATTGCTCATCGGATCTGATAACAATGCAAAGTGCTTGCTGGAATGCTTTCATGAAAGAAAGCGCCTTCTGAAACAGCGAGACATTAACGCTTATACGTTTTATCAGTTGCAAGACGCGCTTGCCCGAGTCCAATCGTTCCCCACGGGAAAGCAACAAAAGAAAGCTGAAAAACAAAAACTAGAAGAAAATGGGCACATCAAGACGCTTTATCGTGCTGATAATCTGATTTTGTGGGAAGTGGGTTCCAAAGAGGGGGCTGCCTATTTAGGCCGTGGCACCCAGTGGTGTACAACTGCCAAGGATAGTTCGGGTTATAGTGGCTACGCCAGCGTCCCACTGTATGTGATAAAAACGCCTGATAAAAAGAAATATCAGTGCTGCTTCGCAACAGGTGAATACCACAATAGTGAAGATGAACCGATTGAAATCGGAGCTTTGTTAACCAAGCATCCGGAAATCATACCGATTTTACTTGCTGAACCTATGAACATGGCAGAGCCCTTATTGCTCATCCACCAGCAACACAAGTTGGGAGCGACCGCTCTGGCCATTGCCTGTGCTGCCCTGCCAGAGTTTTATGACAAGTTGCCGGTAGAGAAAAAAAGCGAGGCTCTCGACAGCCGAATTAGAAGTCTAAAGCTACGTGGAGCATGCTGGGACGAACCTGATATGTCTGAATCATGGCCTCCCGCTGAAATGACTGTTCAAGAAATCGCCATGGAAGTTCAAGCCATGCCCTTTGAACAGCGGACTACAATTTTTGAATGTTATCCAGAAACTACAAAACGCGTGTTTCACCTTTTGGTGGCAAAAATTCGTCTTGAGGTGGCGACTTATGCGCCTGAGGTGATCACCTTCCATTGGCCCAAAGCCAATAGCGCAGAAAGAAATGCTGTCATAAAATACAGTCCAGAAACTCTCATTGATGTTATTGACAAGCTTACCGAGGAGGAAAAACTTCATGCCCTCTCAGTAAGCGGAGAATTAATCCAGTACTTCTGTCACAAAGCGACACCGGTACAACGATTAACCGCTCTGCGCAACGATGGAGAAAACATTCAATATTTATTGCACGATATGACGCCAGAAGAGCGCCTTGTCGCCATTCGTTCTACACCCGAAGCGATACGCTATTTTTATCCACTGGCCAACGCTCAAGAAAAAGCCGAAGTTCTTGTTAAGTCCCCTGACCTGTGTAACTTGTTTAGCAAAACCATGCCGGTTTCTCTCAGACAGGGATTAGAGCACGGACACTGGGAAGCAGCCTTTTCCCATTTTTGGGAAATTGATGCGTGTGAGGAACTCAAACTCCTGATCAGGCTCTTGCTCAGGCATGCAAATATGGAAATGAACATTGCATTCCCGGCAAAAAGAATGAAGCGCAGATCAACAGCTATTCACAAAACAATGCTCAAAATATGCTGTGTTGAAAATACTCCAAAGCCCGACCGATTTGATTTCTGGTCGCAGCGCTTTCCGAACCACTTTTCAGATTACGTCGTTTTAGGAGAACTAAAACAGGATTTAAGTCTGTTAAATCAGAGTGAATGGGTAGAAAGAGTATTGCAAAACAAAAATCTGCGCAAAGACGTCTCTGCGCTCATATTGCAAGAAGGTCAATCCTTCATAAGCTCGCCAGCGCGCTCTGAATCTCTTATATCGGCCTTCGAGTGGATACTTACCGAAGCTCAAATCAAATTGCCAAAATGGATGAGACCATATTAACGACATGAAATGTCGCACAACACACGCAGAATAAAAGTCTCAAAACACATCATAAGTAAAACAACTAATTATTGCTGGAATATTAAAATGGCTTCGTTTGCAACCTATGACATTGCAGTAGAAGATGAGCGCAATTGTTGGCGATTAAGCTTCCACCATCTGCCCAAAAACAAGATTAAGCTACCCGTTCTTCGCGTTGAGACGATAATAACCAAAGAGGGGCAAATTACTGAGTTTAAAACGGTGCCCTCGATTTCGAAAAGGGTTGCATTACAGCTATCGATTGACTTTTTAAGTCTCGAAAAAAGAGCAGTGGCAACAGAAACCAAACGAGCAATTATTTGCGTAAAACGAGCTCTTAACCAATATTACCTGAGAGATACCGGCTATGAGCTTGATATCTCAGAATACCTGATCTTATCGGAAGAGCGATTTGCCAAAGCTCGCCAATATAGCAATGATGCATTCACTCTAAGATGCGTCCTTAATTACTTAAAGAAGATCCCAGATATCAATAGAATCGCGAATCTGAAGCGCCTTGAAGTCGTCAAAGAATGCTTACTTGTCATAGGAAAGTATCCGGCAGGCCGATATTGTGGTCAGGATCTGCTTAATAATTTGCTACAACTTGATAAGTCGGATTACAAAATTTTGCAGAAAGTAGCAAAAACATCTTATCTCGACCCGAGTGATCTGGCCAATGCCGTCAACGCATTGTGTTCTGTCAAAAAAGATACGCTACTGCACAAGAAGTTAAAGCAGCTGAAATGCGTAAACTATGAAACCTTACTTCATCTCCCAAAAGTTAAGCAAATCAAAGGGCTTACTCAACTTCATTTACCCATTAGTTCAATGGTCGAACTGGCAAAAAAAATGAATCAGCCCAACTACCTGGAAGATATCACGCGCATGTTGAATCAAATTCAAAAAGCGCCACCCAACCGTCTGAATCAATGCAATTCAGCGGAAAACATTATTCAACTTCATGATTGGTGTGTTGCAGAATTGCTTCAACTGCAAAGAGAAAAAAAACAAAGTGAACCTGAGGAGGATATAGATATCACCGTACCTTTCCCTGCCCCATATCTTCCGGGAACAGAAGATTTTATTCCGTTGGTGTCATACGCAGATCTCATCAGTGAAGGTCATGAGATGAATCACTGTATTGGTAGCCAATATTATGCAGAGAAAGCCAGCAAACACATTAGCTGCTTCTATAAGATCCTTAAGCCCGAAAGAGCCACCTTGGAACTATCGGATACTGTTCAACTGATTGAAGGCAAGTACCAAAGACGACTTGAAATAATCCAATTGGTTGGCCCACATAATAGAGACGTTCAGTACGCGACCCAAAAGGCCATTAAAAATTGGCTTTACGCCTGAACTTCAAAAGAAGTCATCTACGGCACAAGTCATGTCAAAGGTGGCAAGAATCAAACGATAAGGCTGCTTAGAAATTGAAAATACTCATGGCGATAAACCGATCACATGGACTACCGCTTCCCCTTAAGTGGGTAGATTCGTAAATCGGCGTCGAACTGAAGTTCGACCTACAGAAGATATAAAGAATGAATATTGGGTGTCTAAACAAGAGAAGTTGGTCGGTGTGAGAGGATTTGAACCTCCGACCCCTGACACCCCATGACAGTGCGCTACCAAGCTGCGCCACACACCGACCGAAGGCCGCACATATTACTCAAAAATTTCTGAATTGCAAACACTAATGGCCTTTGTTGCATTTGACTGCTGAAACAATCATCAAATCCATTTGTGTAAGTGATCCTTGTGTCGTTTACCACTGTATTTTTTTGAAAGCTCTGAGGTGCAATGATGTTTGGTTTATTTAAATCTGACCCTGTGAAAAAGCTACGTAAGCAATACGATGATAAGTTGGAGAGAGCCATGTTGGCTCAGCGGCGTGGTGATATAAAAAACTATTCTCTGCTGACTGCAGAAGCTGAAAATCTATGGCAGCAAATAGAGAAACTCAAAGACTCTCATTAAGCGAGTGCAGTTTACGGCTATAGCGCCTTGCAAAGCCTTCGCTATCGGCAGTTTGTCTTGCTCTGTCCAGATAGCGTCTTACAGCCTCTTCATCCTGTTGTTCAGCAGCTACTCTGGCCAGCCCAAACCAGGCGTAATGATTGTTGCGCTGCAACCTGATACTGGTCCTAAACGCACTTTCGGCCTCATCTAACTCGCTGTTTAGCAAGTAGCGGTTGCCCATGCGGACGTGGTAATTGGGATTGTCGTTACGTACTCTGGCCAGACGTTCTGATATTTTGTCCGCTTCCGTGTCATTCTCAAGCTTGCGATACAACAACGCCATGTTCTCCCACGCGGTATAGTTGTCGGGCCGCAATGCTGTTGCCAGTTGATAAGCTTCGATGGCCTCTGCATAAGCCTGTTTGCGGCTTAACAACAAGGCCAGGTTGTTCCAGGCGGAAGAATCTTTGGGAAACAGTTGCAGCGCCATCCGAAAATTTGCCCAGGCGCTGTTGTAGTCTTCCTGGATAAGCGCTCTGGCTCCGAGATTCGAATAAAAATAAGATTTAATCGCAGTTTTACTGAGAGGTTTGGTCTTCACTCGCCCTTCGCGGGATTCGGGAAAAAAATCCACAGTGTAGGTCAGCTTTCTGGATGGCAAGCCCGGAACCTGAGAAAATCGGGGTTTACGGGCCACCAGCAAATTAACATGGCCATTGGCTAAATCGAATTCACCGGCCTGATTCCATGACTCTTCTTCAAACACTTCCTGGAAACTCACTTCCAGTCCGACCTCTTGTGCCATGGCGTAGGCTAAAATGGTTAAACTTAAACAGTTCGCCGTGCCGTTGTCGAAGGTTTCTTGGGCTACTGTATTGGCCCCATACACATAATCCAGTGCTAATTGGGATGGCGAAAACAAATCACTGATCAAGGTTCGCGCCTTGTCTTCGGTGGTTTCCGCTAATTCAGCGCGCTCCCGCACAAAAGCTTTTGCCTCATCATTGAGCCAGAATATTTGCGCTTCGGGAATAAGCTCAGTCTCCTGAAAACCCGGAAAATAATGATCGTATTGCTCAGCCTGAAAACTCACCTGCACCGGCTTGATAGTGGCGCAGGCAGACAACAAAAGAAGTAAAACAAAGGTGCAGGCAAACCGGATAGTTTGCCCGAAGTGTAAGAGTGGAACTTTAGGCGTCACCCTTTTCATCATCGCTGATGCGACTGGCGATAGCACCGTCCTGGCCTTTGTATTTGGCATCCAGGCGGGCATTGTAAGGACGATCGGCGTAATCGGATAATACTTCAAAACTCAGCGCGCCGATTTTCATTTTAGGGCGCAGTGCCAGGGGTAGTTTACCGCTGTTGAAAAATTCCAGCACGATATTGCCTGACCAGCCCGGATCAATGCGGTGCGCAGTAACGTGTACCATCAAGCCCAGTCGCGCCAATGATGAACGACCATCCAACCAGCCGACAATATTGCCGGGCAAGGTTACCGATTCATAGGTAACCGCCAGCGCCAGTTCACCTGGGTGTAAAAAGAAAGCCTTGCCGTCTTCCAGTTCAATTTCATCGCTCATAACCGCTTCTAGTTGCGCGGCCACTTCCGCTTTGGGACCACTGAGGTCGATATAAGGTGCCTGATGATCCTCAAAAACCCGAAATTTGTTACCCAAACGAATGTCAAGCGTGACACCACTCACCATATTCTCTGTCGGAGCCGGGGAAATTTTGATGGAGCCATCATTCAGGTGTTTGATTATGTCCTTGTCGCAAAGCCTCATTCGCTTGAGATCTCTTATTTCAGTGGATTATTGGGGCAATGATCAAATGCCAATGCCGTTGCGTCAACTGATTTTTGTTACGGGTTTTGTTTAATCAGCGTATCTCGACGATTTTTCCCGCAAAACAACCCATATTCTGTGATGAAATCAGGCGCTTTTTTCTGTAAACTCTCGCCCTCTTTATCCAGTAACAATTTCAGGTAATCATGACCACAGAAACTCGTAAAATTCTGGTAACCAGTGCTTTACCCTATGCCAATGGTTCGATTCACCTTGGCCACTTGCTAGAGCACATCCAGACAGACATCTGGACGCGATTCCAAAAACTGCGTGGCCACGAGTGCTACAGCGTGTGTGCTGACGATGCCCACGGTACTCCTGTCATGTTAAAAGCGGCAGAGCTTGGTATTACACCCGAAGAAATGGTGCGCCGTACACAGGCCGAGCACCAACAGGACCTGGCGGACTTTTTAGTGTCCTACGACAACTACCACAACACTCACTCTGAAGAAAACAAAGAGCTGTGTGAAATGGTGTATTTGCGAGCCAAAGAGCGCGGCTTTATCAAGCAACGCACTATCAGCCAGTTGTTCGACCCCGAAAAGCAAATGTTCCTGCCAGATCGTTTCGTTAAAGGTACCTGCCCTCAATGTGGTGCAGAAAACCAAAATGGCGACAGTTGCGATAGCTGTGGTGCAACCTACAGTCCAACCGAATTGAAGAATCCAAAATCTGTGGTATCCGGTGCTGAGCCAGCATTAAAAGACTCTGAACACTACTTCTTCGACTTACCTCAGTTCCAGGACATGCTACAGGACTGGCTGAAAGGCTCATCTGTGCAGGCGGAAATTGCTAACAAACTGCAAGAGTGGTTTGAGCAAGGCTTACAACAGTGGGATATCAGCCGTGATGCCCCTTATTTTGGTTTTGAAATTCCCGGCGCACCCAACAAGTTTTTCTACGTTTGGGTAGATGCCCCTGTGGGTTACATGGCCAGCTTCAAGAACTTCTGTGACGGTAACAATCTGGATTTCGACAGTTTCTGGAATAAAGATTCCGACGCCGAGCTGTATCACTTCATCGGTAAAGATATCACCTACTTCCACTGTCTGTTCTGGCCTGCCATGTTAGAAGCGGCAGAGTTGCGCAAACCTACCGGCGTTAATGTGCACGGTTTTGTGACGGTGAACGGTGCCAAGATGTCCAAGTCGAAAGGTACTTTCATCAAGGCGCGCACTTATCTGGACCACCTGGAGCCGGAATATCTGCGTTATTACTTTGCCTCCAAGTTGAATGATGGTGTTACTGACATCGATCTGAACTTTGAAGACTTTGTGCAAAAGAACAATGCCGATCTGGTGGGCAAAGTGGTAAACATCGCCAGTCGTTGTGCCGGTTTTATCAGCAAAAAGTTTGACGGCAAGTTGGCCGAAACCTTATCTGATGACAGCCTGATTAAAGAATTCCAGGCCGCATCGGAAGGTATTGCGCAATCATTTGAGTCTCGTCAGTACAACCGTGCTATTCGCGACATCATGGCACTGGCCGATAAGGCAAACCAGTACATTGATGCGCAGGCCCCCTGGGTAACCATTAAAGATCCAGAGCTTCAGGAGCAAACCCATCAGGTGTGTTCATTAGGTATTAACCTGTTCCGTATTCTGATGACCTGGTTGAAGCCGGTATTGCCAGTATTGGCAGAAAAAACCGAGCAGTTCCTGAATACCGAACTTACATGGCAAGGTATTGAAGCGCCGCTGTTGGGCCATGAAATCAATAAATTTAAAGCATTGATGCAACGTATCGATGCAGAAAAGGTAGAGAAGATGGTAGAAGCATCGAAAGAAGATTTACAGGCGAAAACCACGCTGGATCCCAACAGCCCGTTAGCTAAAGATCCGATAGCAGACACTATCGAATTTGCCGATTTCGCGAAAGTGGATTTGCGTGTGGCGCGCATTGCTAAAGCAGAACACGTTGAAGGTGCTGACAAGCTGTTGCGCTTTGAACTGGACTTAGGTGGCGAAACCCGTCAGGTGTTTGCTGGTATCAAAAGTGCTTACCAGCCAGAAGATCTGGTGGGTAAAATGACGGTTATGGTGGCCAACCTGGCACCGCGCAAGATGCGCTTTGGCATGTCAGAAGGTATGGTATTAGCCGCAGGACCAGGCGGCAAAGACTTGTGGATAATGGAACCTCATGAAGGCGCTCAGCCCGGCATGAAGGTAAAATAAATCAATTTTAAAATGACAAAGGCCAGCAATTCGCTGGCCTTTTTGTTATCTGAGTTTAAAAACGCTGCATAAATAGTAGCGTCTAGCTTTGCGCCAGTTTAGGCAGCTTGCCGGATATACCCATTGCCTGACGGATAATGTCAGACTTTAATGGTGTGATTTCATTTACCAGTGACATACCCGCACCTCGCAACAGCTTTTTAACTGGCTGATCATCCGAAAACAGGCGTTTAAATGCTTCCATAGTGGCAGTCATTTTTGCCGCTTCGGCCTTACGCCACCGCTCTGTGGGACGAAGCTGACGCACAGCCGCAAAGTCTTTATCTACCGCCACCAGCTCATTTATCCGCTCAGCTAATGCCGCTGCATCCAAAATGCCGAGATTAGCGCCCTGTCCTGCCAGAGGATGAATAGTATGCGCAGCATCACCTATGACCATGGCGCCATCAGTCAGCCACTGCCGGGCATAGCGCATTTTAAGCGGAAAGGATTTACGTTCAGAGACAAGTTTTACCGGGCCCGCCTGCATATCAAAGGTCGCTGCCAGCAATTTGGCAAAAGCCAGCTCATCCATGGCCAATAACTCTGTCGCTTTTTCGCTATCCTGCGACCATACAATGGAGCACTGATTATCCTGCCACAATGGCAACAGAGCCAATGGACCACTGGGCGTAAATACCTGACGGGCGGCATTATTATGGGGTAACTCGGTTTCTATGGTGGCCACTATGGCGGTTTGCTCGTAGTCCCACCAGGTTTGCGCAAAGTTCGCGGCTTTGCATACTAATGAGTTGGCACCATCGGCACCCACTACTAAACGGCTGGTCAGCAATGTCCCATTTTGCAGTTGCACTACCTGGGTACTGTCGCTCAGTGATATTTTATCAATGGCACTTTCAAACAGCAGTTCAATATTCGCCACTTGCTGTACCGCAGTGACAAGTGCTGAAGTCAGGTGGCGATTTTCAATAATGTGCCCCAAGTCATCACTGTACACCTGCTGTGCCGAAAAACCGATTTTGGCAAAGCTATCCTGTTCCCAAACCGTCATTTCGGTGTAAGGCCGGATCCGCTGTGGGTCAAGGTGTTGCCACACCGACAGTCTTTCAAAAATCCGTTGACTGGCTTTGCTGATGGCACTGACTCTCAGATCCGCCTCACCTTCTGGTTTGAAAGGTGTTGGCGCAGCATCCACTAGCGCAATATTCAGCCCTGATGAAGCCATGGCTAGTGCGCAAGTCAGTCCAACAATACCCGCACCAACAATAACGATATCTTTTTGTTTTACCATTATTCTGTTCCGCTTTGTTGTCCCATGGCTACCCGGGCAAAGTTATCTTTTAAAAAGCTGAAATTATTCATTAGTAATAATCCTGCATTGCGGCCAGCGGTCAATAAGGGGTTATTATTTGAAAACAGATGCACCAGAGAATCCGTCAACTGGATAGTTTGTTGCTGGTCCTTTTTACGCGCTTGCTTTAGTGTCGATAACAGCCGAAAACTTCCAGCATCTTCGTTGTAATTCTTACAGCGGCTAACATGCCCAGCCAGTTGCCAGGCGTCTCTCAGTGCAAGATTAAAGCCTTGCCCGGCAATGGGATGCAAAGTTTGAGAGGCGTTGCCAACACAGACAACCCGATGGCAAACAGCATCATCCGTGGTGATTAGTTTAAGTGGATAGGCCTGGCGTTTTCCGGATTTCACCAGTTTACCTAATCGAAAACCAAACTGAGTTTGCAAGGCACTGAGAAAATCCTCATCTGACATTGCCATAACACGTTCAACGTAGGTCGAATCAATCGACCAGACAACGCCACTGCGCTGTTCTGTCATAGGCAAAAAAGCCAGAGGGCCAGACGCGGTAAAGCGCTCAAAGGCGGTATTATCGGGGGAATTTTCAGTGACAACATTGGCAATAATGGCATGTTGCTGATACTCGTTAACATGGGTGTCCATGTTAAACCATTGCTTGCTTTCTGAGGCGCTGCCTTCGGCCAGCACCAATAATTTGGTTTCCAGTGAGTGACCACCTTCGGTCTCGATTTGCACCTGGTTACGATGGGTGTCTACTTTAATAATTCTGTCGGGTTGCAGGCGCAGAAAATCGATATTGGGCGATTGCGCCAGTTGTGATTCGGCTGCATTGAGTAAAATGGCCCCCAATTGCTGGGCTTCCATAACGATTCCCAGCTCCTGTTCCTGATAAGACTGATGATCCAGCACCACCTGCCCCGCTGCACCGCGATCGCTAACATGAATACGATGAATCGCCGTACCGCTTTGCTTTATCACATCGGCAATGTTCATTTGCTGGAAATAGCGCAGTGACTGTTGCGACAGCGCCAGTGCGCGGGCATCAAAGCCCGGATGTGGGTTTATCTTGCTGCTATCAAAGCTATCGATCAGAGCGACTTTGAGTTTGTCCCCCTGAGGTGCAACAGGTACCTGTGCCAGAAGCGCTAAGACAACACTCCAGCCGGTAGCGCCACCGCCAGAAATAATGAGGTCAAACTGTTGCTTTGCCACCTGAAAGTCTCTCTGTATTTCGCTTAGAGCTAGCGCGACATAAACTGCTCAATTTCATCAACCGTGCGCGGTAAACCATGGGTTAACAGCTCATAACCCGAATCGGTGATCAGCACATTATCTTCAATGCGAATGCCGATACCTCGCCAGCGCTCTTCAACGTCTGCATCTGGCGCAACATAAATACCAGGCTCTACCGTTAACACCATGCCCGGCTGAAGAGGTCGCTCTTCACCATTCACCTTGTAGTTGCCCACATCATGCACGTCCAGCCCTAGCCAATGTCCTAACCCATGCATATAAAATTGTCGGTGATTCATGGCTGCGATGTTCTCAGCAGCATCGCCGGTCAATAAACCAAATCGAATTAATCCTTGCGTAATCACTTCGATAGCCGCATCAGCCGCAGCTTTCAGCGTGTTGCCCGGTTTTATGCTCTCCAGAGCTACCTGCTGTGCATTCAGCACCAGGTTGTACAATTGCTCTTGCTCGTAACTAAAACGCCCATTCACCGGGAAAGTGCGGGTAATATCAGCGGCATAACCACAAAATTCAGCCCCGGCATCAATCAGCACCAACTCGCCTTCTTCCAGCACATCGGAATTTTCGGTGTAATGCAAAATACAGGCGTTGTCGCCGGCCCCGACAATGGTGTTATAGGCGGGCTGTCTTGCACCCTGCATGGCAAATTCGTGATGAATTTCCGCTTCCAGTTGATATTCCATTGCGCCCGGCACACAAAAGCACATCGCACGCTTGTGGGCGGCCACAGAAATTTTTGCCGCCTGACGCATGATGGTAAGTTCCACCGGAGATTTAAACAGACGCATTTCATCCATCAAAGGTTTGGGCTCTACCACTGACATGGGCGCTTGTTTTGATTGTTTCGGCGCTTTGCGCAGTGCCTCAACGGCACCCAACACTATGTTTTCCAGCTCGGCATCATCACCGAGGGAAAAATACAATTGCTCACTACCATCCAGCACATCTAACAAGGCTTCGGGTAAATCAGCGATATCATAGCTCTCGGCAATGCCCAGTTTCTCAGCAGCGGCATCCACGCCCACTCTGCGGCCTTGCCAAATCTCCGCCTGTTTATCTGTGGGGCGACAAAAGATCAGATCCTGAAACTCACCGTCCAGATTACTCAAAATCAAACAGGCATCCGGCTCGGTGAATCCAGTGAAATAGTAAAAATAGCTGTTTTGCCGAAACAAGTACTCTGTATCGTTACTGCGGGTTACCTCTGCTGCTGAAGGCAAGACAAGCACTGAATTGTCGGGCAATTGCGCCACCAGCTTTTGTCGGCGGGACTGATATTCGCTGATACTGATCATATTAAAACTTAATGGATGGTTCTGAAGGAGGATAAATCGGTTTCGCCGGTTTTACCTAGCTCACCGAAACACAGCATGGCGGAGATACGCACATATTCTTCCACTTCAAACAGGGCTTGCTCAGACTCTTCAGACTCCGGCATATCACTGTCCATACGGGCGATTTCGGCAAAATCCGCCAGCGCTTCTTTCACTTCAGCCGACAAGCTGTGCTGCCCATCTTGCTGCACCCCAAAGCCCAACAGAAACCCCTGTACCCAAGATATCAGACTTTGCGCCCTATCGATGATGGGAGCAACATCTTCTGGCAACAGCAGTTGAAAGGAAAATTCGCCATCCAATAATTGCGTGCATGATGTTTCAAAAACCTGATAGATCAGGGTTTCAACCTCGGAGGGAAACTTCTCGCCAGTATTAACAAAGTCTGAGAGGCTGTTGATCCAATCCTGGTTATCAAGACTCATACCACCGGACAACATGCCACACAAAATGCCATGTAATTCCGACGGATCACTAGTCACTTTATTGGCCAATAAATCATTGGCTATTTGTTCAAAACTTAACTCTTTGTCTTGCAAAACAATTCCACCTTGTTATTTGCGCATATCCTACCATATAAGAAAGAGATTTAACTATCCGGGCTGACAAACTCGTATACAAAATCACGGCTTGCAAAGATAAATGGCTTAATCCACAATCAGGACCTTATCCAGCAAGAAAAACGTGGTTTGTTTTTAAGATAAAACTCAATGGCAGTAGCAAAAACTCAGTTTATTACATTATTTGGCCGACAATACAAAGTGCGTTGCCCTTCGGGCGAAGAGACTGTGCTCAAGCAAACCGAGGAATTGTTGAATCAGCAATTGTTGCTCACCAAAAAAGGTTCCGGGCTTACCAATCGCGAAGATATTATTATGATGACAGCGCTTAACCTGTGTCGCACCATCATTGAACAGCAGGGCAATGATAAGACAGGCAGCGAGCAGTTGGCCCAAAGTCAGGCCTCAACCATGGTGAAATCTAAAAACACGCCAGCCAAGGATAATCGGACATCTGGTTCTGCCATTGCCAATGCAGCCAGTAAAGCAGCACAAATGATGAAAGAAAAACGCACCTAGTTACAATTGCTTGCGCGAAAACTACGCAAACGAACCCTTCCCCCTTTGTAAATCCTTTCATTTCCTTTTAAACTAAAAGCTCCTGAGATGTTTGTTAGTTCAGTTATGTCCCGAGCCGATGCTAACATCCTAGGAAGTTGGTTGCGTTACTATTGAGCAAGCCTGGCTAGTACCATGAAGCCTACGGTGACGATAAGACTTCCGCCCTGAACTGAACGGTTCTGGGTACCCCTGAACGACGACATTCTGGGAATGAAAAAGAGCGGATTTATCCGCTCTTTTGCTTTTTCTGGGGGTAAATAAGTGTTTAATCCCATGACAATGCCAAACTACACCTTGTAGGTTGGAATTTATTCCAACAACATTGCCAAACTACCTTGTAGGTTGGAATTTATTCCAACAATAATGCCAATTTCTTCAACCTTGGGTTGACGGCAGTCGAATTTCAATCTGGCAGCCCCGTATTTATTTATGTTGCGTTGCTGAATCCAGGCTACACTTCGAACAACAAAAACTCCACATTATCGGTTTTTGCCAGCGCAACGATTTCCGTTTCGGTACTGATTTTCAATCCGTCGCCGGGCTTCAAATCCTGGATTTGATTTATACTCACCTCGCCTTTCACCATGTGAATATAAGCCTCAGGAGTTTTAGTCAATTGATATGACAACTCTTCGCCTTCGGATAATCTGACTCTGTGTAACCAGGCATTCTGTTTGATACTCAGGCTGCCATCTGCTCCATCCGGAGAAAATATCAGCTGCGCCTTATCGGTTTGCACAAAGGCTTTTTGCTGATAACCCGGCTCCGTGTCAGAGACATTGGGCGCCACCCAAATCTGTAAAAAGTTTAAAGCTTCAGTTTTGGAAGGATTAAACTCACTATGGGTTATGCCCTTTCCGGCAGACATCAACTGAAAATCCCCCGCAGGCACCTGGTATTCATTGCCTACTGAATCCTTGTGGGCAATTACGCCGTCGATCACATAGCTGAGTATTTCCATATTTCGATGTGGATGGGTGCCAAAGCCCTGTCCAGGCTGTACATAATCTTCATTTATTACTCGCAAGCTGCCGTGATTGGTATGGCTTGGGTCGTAATAGCTGCCAAATGAAAAGCTGTGATAACTTTCCAGCCATCCAAAGTTTGCACCGCCGCGTTCATTTGAGGGTCGATAGGTCATCATAATATTTGTTCCTCTCAGTTTTTTTGATACCTCTATTATTAGTTCCATTTAAATGAAAATAAATCACATTAATTTGACCAAACCGTTCCAATTATTAGAATCATAAATACAAACCCATACACCACTTGACCAACTGGTCAGGTTTTGTGCTAAATTCGGTAAATTGTCATAGTTGAACGTCTCGAAATGTTCTACAGTAAGTATTCAACTCAGGAAAATAATTAAATTGTATGGCGATTATTAATTTTGGCTCCATCAATATCGATCACGTATATCAGGTGGAGCATTTTGTACAGCCCGGCGAAACTCTTGCCTCCAAGAGTTATCAGAAACTGCTGGGCGGGAAAGGTGCAAACCAATCTATCGCGTTAGCCAAAGCTGGTGCTGACGTTAAACATGTAGGCTTGATTGACGAAAGCGATTTTGCGATGAAGCAAGCGCTGATCAAGGCAGGTGTTGATTGTAAATACGTGCGCGGCACGGAAACCCCCACCGGGCACGCTATTATCCAGGTAGCCGACTCTGGCGAGAACTCCATAATCCTGTTTGCTGGTGCAAATCACGAATTGACTGATGATTTAATTCAACAGGCAATGAGCAATAGTGAAAGTGGTGACTGGGTATTAATCCAGAACGAAACCAATGCTATTGCAGACATCATTGATAGTGCCCACGAAAAACAACTCAAGGTGGCCTTTAACCCCGCTCCAATGACAGAGTCTGTCAAAAGTCTGCCCTTGCACAAGTTGGACTTATTGATTGTCAACGAAGTGGAAGGGGAAGCATTAACCGGCAGCAGTGAATTAGAAGCGATGGAAGCTTGGTTTAAGCAACACCTTCCTGATACTGAAGTCATTATTACACTGGGATCAAAAGGGGCCAAACTGTTATCAACAAACAGCTGCGCTTTTGCGGAAGCCTTTAAGGTTCAGGCAGTTGATACTACAGCTGCTGGTGACACCTTTATCGGTTTCTTTTTAGCCGCTTACATGCAGGAAAATGAAGCGGAACAATGTATTCGCAGAGCCTGCGCAGCTTCAGCCGTCGCCGTCACACGAGTTGGCGCAGCACAATCCATTCCTACCCTTGACGAAGTCGAAGCTTTTTTGGCTGAGCAAGCGTAACGAAACACTATTTATTGAGGAATTACCATGGCAGAAAAAATTATCATTGATACCGATCCGGGTATCGACGACGCAATGGCCATCTTTTTCGCGTTCCAATCTCCTGATCTGGATGTTTTAGGTTTAACGTCAGTATTCGGTAATGTACCGGTAAAAATGGCTGCCAGAAATGCGGTAACTCTGTGCGATATCGCCGGAAAAGATATTCCGGTGTGTGAAGGCATGGGCCTGCCCTGGGTGGGCCCCGAATCAGGCTATGCGCATTTTGTTCATGGCGACGATGGCTTCGGCAATATTCACCCGAAATTGTCCGACAAGCCACTGGATCCAAGAAGTTCAGCACAGTTTATTATCGATACCGCAAAACAATACCCAGGCGAAGTTACCCTGGTAGCTATCGGCCCGTTAACCAATCTGGCCCTGGTGTTAAAAATGGAACCTGAAATCACCAAATTGCTTAAAGGCGTGGTGATCATGGGCGGTGCAGCACAGGTACCGGGCAATGTTACCCCCGTTGCCGAAGCCAATATCTGGAACGACCCCCATGCGGCTGATATCGTATTCGCAGCAGACTGGCCATTAACTATGATTGGCCTGGATGTCACCTACGCCGTATCTTACAACCAGGCTTACCTGGCTAAACTGGGCGAAGTGAACCCCACGCTGGGTGGCTTTGTTCATCAAGCAGCTCAGTTTTACGCCAAGTTCTATTCAGAAGTATTCCAAAGTAGCGATGAAGAAGTCTGTTACTTCCATGACGCTATGGCACTAGCCTATGTGATTGATCCCACCTTATTCGAAATGAAACAAGGCCGGTTCAGAGTGGCAACAGATCCCTTGTGCTACGGACAAACCACCTTTGCACCACTGGATAAAATGATGTCACCTGAATGGGAAAAAGCGCCAGTTATGCAGGCCGCTCTCAAAGTAGATGAAGAGCGCATTAAGAAGTTATTTATGGATACTTACGCGCTTTAACACTGTGCTTGATACACAATGATAAGCAGCTTTCGGGCTGCTTTTTTGTTGCAAGCAACCTGGTAATCATGCCGCGCTTAATGGCTTAACCCGGAGTTCTTTGCGACTGGCCTCAGCCAGCCACAAATTATATTGAGTCTGTTGATTCATCCAGCTCTCAGATGAGGTATTAAAAGCAATCGACAATCTAACCGCCATTTCCTCTTAACTTCCTTGCACTCCTTATGATCTCTATACTCCATCATCCACCTTTAAGAATTTCCAAAATCCGTACTATGGGGTGTCAGGAAATGTCAGAGCCACTCGGCAGATATGAGGATCCAGAACATTTACTCTGGCCAGCTCTTTTTTACCCCAACCAAACTGACTCTCGACATCCAGGTTTTGCTTTACCCGAAGCAACATGATTTTATCGATTAAATCATCTTGTAATTCTTTAACTGTGCTGTAGGAGCCAAAAACAATACTGAACGGTCTCCATGCTTGTTTATCCGGAAAGATTAGTGAATTATCTAGCTGTTCAATTTGAATAGTATGAAACGGATTTACACATGATTTGTCTTGATTACTTGACCTGCAAACCTGTGTTTCAAAGTGATAGCCGGTATTTTCAGCCACACCCGTAAACTTGGGTCTGGGAAATAAATAAAATTCAAGTTGAGTGCTTTCAGCAGCCAAAGGCCTGGTACCTTTGTTGTCTATTTTTACTAATCCTTCCCAGCTACAACCTATTTTATTTTGGTATTCAAGAATAGCTTCATTCACATTATCGACTTCCACTTCCCAGTTAGGCTGTCTGATCGTTAGCTGATCGACTCCCCAGGTGATGAATGCAAAAATCCCCGCGAACACAATAGCCAATATCTCTACCGGCCTCGCCCACCTTTCTATCATTTTTTTCATGTCCATTCCTTAGAGCCTGTTGAAGTTAATCATCTTGAATCAAACACTGAATTGTTCAAGGCGGTGATATTATTTACCTTACTATCTACTAGTTGTCGCCAAATAACAACCAGCACCGATAAAGGTAGAGCCCAGTAGTTTCCCCAAATAGCCACCGGATTCATTTTTACTGAATTTCAGTTTTGCTCTACTGGCCAGGAATGCATACGTGGACAGACAAATTAAGGACAATGCCATGAATGAGGCCACCAGCAGTGAAAACTGAAATAAAAGCGGTTCTGATACGGATATAAATTGTGGAAATAATGCCGTTGTAAATATGATGGCTTTGGGGTTTGTGAGCGCCACAAGTAAGCCCTGTGAATAAAGCGAAATAGCTGAAGTTTTGTTAGCGATTCTGTTCTGATTATTATTAACTGTGATGCCAGACTTCCATAACTTCAGTCCCATATAGATCAGATAAATGGCTCCCAATGTTTTTATCAGGGTAAAGGCTGTTGTAGAGAGCAAAACTATGGCGGTAAGTCCCGCAATGGAAACACTCGACATAATAAACAACGCAGTTACATTGCCTAAAATGGTGACAAGCGACATCTTGATGCCAAAAGACAAGCTATGAACAGACACCAGTAAAGCAGCAGGGCCAGGTGTAGCGGTAGCAAGTAATGCAACAGCACAAAACGACAACCAAATATCCAATTCCACAAAAAACTCCCTTTTCGTAATTATTGCCAAATTTAAAGCCCTTTCTCCCGGGTTACAAGCCCGGTGCTGTGAGCGACCACCGTTATAAACATGGGGGAGCGTAGCTGCTGACTGTAAAAACAAGGCATACTTCCAATTTTTGGAACAATTAAAGCTATTTATTGCGATTTTATTTTTATTTTAACGAACTATCATTATCCCTGTCGCAACGATAAACCTAAATTCTGAGGAGAATGACATGAAAACTGAAATTTTAACTTTTAATCAAAACGGTGCTTTGGCTTCTTTAATTGACCTGGCTGGCAGAGTGCTGATTGCCACTATATTTTTACTGGCAGGGATGAACAAACTAAGCGCTTATGAAGGCACTGCTGGCTGGATGGATGCGATGGGTGTCCCCGGTAGTTTGTTACCGCTGGTGATTTTTGCGGAAATCGCAGGTGCGCTAGCCATTATCATTGGCTTTCAAACACGCCTCGCGGCACTGGGATTGGCGGTATTTTCCATTGCATCGGCGTTAATCTTCCACAACAACATTGCTGACCAGGCTGAATTTCTTAATTTCTTTAAAAATCTGGCCATTGCCGGTGGCTTCTTAATGCTGACCATCAATGGCGCTAAAAGTTATAGCCTGGATGCTAAACTGAATAAATAAGGGATAACATCCAAAACCCGGCTCCCCTTTAAGACATAGCCGCCATTGTGCGGCTTCTTTTTTTGAGGTTAATTTGATATAACCACGCCACACTAATCCAACCCGCTAAAACAACGTGGTATTAACAGCAAGCAACCAGGACAGAAGCAGCTTAAGAAAAGCGCTGCGTAAGGCAAGGCGGGAACTAACCGCCGGACAGCAACAACAAGCGAGCCAGGATCTGTTAACCAAAGTTCTCGAAGCGAAGATATTACCCGATTCCGGATGTTGTGCTTTCTATATAAGCAACGATAGCGAGTTAAGCCCCGACACAATAATTCAACACTGTTGGCACCAGGGTTTAAACACTTCCTTACCGGTACTTCATCCCTTCAGCAAAGGCCACCTGCTGTTCTTGCGCTATCAGCACAACAGTGCAATGCAACACAACAAATATGGCATCGCCGAGCCCAAATGCGAGGTGACGAATGTTGTGCCACTACTACAGCACAAAGTGATTTTCACGCCCTTAGTCGGCTTTGATAGTAAAGGCAATCGCCTCGGTATGGGTGGGGGATATTATGATCGCACCCTCGCATCTCTGAAAAATGTTCCCGGTATCAGACTCATTGGACTGGCCCACGATTGTCAGCAGGTAGAGCAACTCCCCTGCCAGAGTTGGGATATCCCACTGAATATGATTATTACCCCAAGCCGCATTATAAAATGCTGATACAAGACTGTGTTGCAATCAGAATCAAGGTATAATTTCCTCAAACCAACCCACAAGTAGCAAGATCATG
The DNA here is from genome assembly GCF_056158425.1 of Planctobacterium sp. AWH2_060. Taxonomy (NCBI): domain Bacteria; kingdom Pseudomonadati; phylum Pseudomonadota; class Gammaproteobacteria; order Alteromonadales; family Alteromonadaceae; genus Planctobacterium; species Planctobacterium sp. AWH2_060. The sequence continues at coordinate 1,830,383 of NZ_JBSWTG010000001.1, forward strand.
ACCCAGGACCAAAAAAAACGCGCCGCGGCAGCAGCCGCCCTATCTTATGTTCAACCCGACAGCATCATTGGTGTAGGTACAGGTTCCACCGTAAATTATTTTATTGACGGACTGGCGGACATTAAAAACGACATCCAGGCAGCCGTGTCTAGTTCAGAAGAAAGTACTAAGCGCCTTAAAGCGCTGGGCATTGATGTTGTTGATCTGAACAGTGTAGGTAACATCGAAATTTATGTGGATGGTGCCGATGAAATCACCGAACACAAGCACATGATTAAAGGGGGTGGTGCCGCCCTCACTCGCGAAAAGATTGTTGCCGCAGTTGCCGACCAGTTTATTTGCATCATAGATGACAGCAAACAGGTGCCCATGTTAGGTAAATTCCCCTTACCAGTTGAAGTGATCCCTATGGCGCGCTCTTATGTGGCCAGAGAACTGCTAAAACTGGGCGGCGATCCTGTGTATCGCGAGGGTGTAACCACTGATAATGGCAATGTCATTCTGGATGTTCACAACCTTAAAATTCTTGATCCGGTAGAGCTGGAAAAACAAATCAATGGCATTGTGGGCGTGGTCACTAATGGTCTGTTCGCAAAGCGCGGCGCTAACGTGGTTTTAGTGGGCACAGAACAAGGTGTAGTCACTATAAAATAATAAGTATTGGACGCTAAATAAACACTTGCAGTTCGCGCACAATTTGCTATTGTTGCGCAACCCATTTAGACGTCCAGACTTCTATCATTGCAGTGATAGATTTATGTACCCATTCAGGCCTGTCCTGTTTCCCTGATTTTCAAGTTTCAAGGTATTGTGATCATGAGTAAAGTTTCGCTTCCCAAAGATAAGATTAAGATCCTGTTGTTAGAAGGTGTGCACCAAAGTGCCCTTGAAACCCTAAAAAATCAGGGCTACAGTAACATTGAATACCTGAAAACTTCCCTGCCAGAAGCTGAGCTAATTGAGAAAGTTGCCGATGTGCATTTTATTGGTATCCGCTCCAGAACCCAATTAACTGAAGAAGTGATAGCCGCGGCTTCCAAATTAGTGGCTGTAGGTTGCTTCTGCATTGGTACCAATCAGGTGGATTTAAACGCGACGCAAATTCGCGGTATTCCGGTATTTAATGCTCCCTTCTCCAATACCCGCTCCGTAGCAGAGTTGGTGTTAGGTGAAATCATTCTGTTACTCAGAGGCATTCCGGCTAAAAACGCTTTAGCGCATCAGGGCGGCTGGGATAAAAGTGCCGTAGGTTCCTATGAGGCCAGAGGTAAAACCCTGGGTATCATTGGTTATGGCCACATTGGAACTCAGTTATCTATCCTGGCTGAGCATTTAGGTATGAATGTCCGCTTTTATGATATCGAAGATAAACTGGTGCTGGGTAATGCCGCTCAGGTTTCTTCACTGACTGAACTGCTAAAAACTTCAGACGTGGTTTCCTTGCATGTTCCGGAAACACCACAAACCAAAAATATGATTGGTGCCGCCGAGCTGGAAGTGATGAAGCAAGGTGCCATTCTTATCAATGCCTCACGTGGTACCGTGGTAGATATTGACGCTCTGGCTGAAGCCATGAGAGCGAAAAAGTTAGGTGGCGCAGCCATCGACGTATTCCCGGTTGAACCCAAGTCCAACAATGAAGAATTTGTGTCGCCACTGAGGGAATTCGAAAACGTGATTCTGACTCCGCACGTGGGTGGCAGCACTCAGGAAGCGCAGGAAAATATCGGTAAAGAAGTGGCGGGTAAAATTGCCAAATACAGTGACAACGGCTCCACCCTTTCAGCGGTTAACTTCCCTGAAGTTTCTTTGCCTGAGCACATTGGCCGTTCCAGACTACTGCACATTCACAAAAATGCACCAGGCGTGTTAACCCAAATTAACCAGGCGTTTACGCAAATGGGTGTGAATATTGCGGCTCAGTATCTGCAAACCAATGAAAATATTGGTTACGTGGTTATTGATGTAGAAACCGATCATGCTGAAGATGCTTTCCAGGCATTACAGGCCATCGAAGGCACTATCAAAACCCGTATTCTGCACTAATAAAACGGGAGGCGATCGCCTCCCTTACTTTCATAATTCAAACTTAATCGAAAATAATAGACCGTCGGCCTGAGATAGCAATTCTGTGCTGCAAGTGCAGCTCCACCGCCCTCAGCAAGGTTTCGGTTTCAATAGATTTGCCCATGTTCACCAATTCATCCGCTGTCTGACGGTGGGTAATGGGTTTTACGTTCTGCATAATTATGGGTCCCTCGTCCAGCTCCTCAGTAACATAGTGAGCCGTTGCACCAATAAACTTAACACCATACTCTCTGGCCTGATGATAAGGTTTGGCCCCCACAAATGCGGGCAGCATGGAATGATGAATGTTGATCATTCTACCGGTCCATTTGGCCAGCACATTGGGCGGAATAATCTGCATATATTTAGCCAGTACCACTACGTCAATGTCATGCTCTTCAAACAGAGCCATGGCTTTTTCACCCTGCTCTACTCTGGTTTCTGGTGTGATAGGAAGATGATAGAAAGGTAAATCAAAGCGTTTGGCATCCACTTCCATATCAGTGCGATTGCTGAGTACCAGCGTGGCTTCAGCGTTCCATTCATGAGACAGAATTTTCGCCAACATGCCATAAAAACAAGGCAGTTGTTTAGTCACCATAATGGCCATTTTGAGCGGCTTATCCAGAATCCTGAGATCCAGTTCTAAATGATAACGACCATCCAGCTCGTGTCTCAACGCAGCAATAATTTCTTGGTTTGGGATGAGAAAAGCATCCAGCTCCCACTCCATCCTGGCAAAAAACATGCGCGGCACCGCTTCAACATCCACATACTGATCAAAGTCGGTGATATTGCCTTTGTTTTTGTAAACAAACTGGGTCAGCGCCGCTGCGACACCTTCCTGTAGTGGCCCTGAAACCACTAAAATTGCGCGTGTTGTCATTCTATTGCTTTAATTTTTTCTGTGAGACTCATCACAGCTGATTAAGTATTTATAGCAAGCATAATAGCCAGATACAGTTTCTGAAAGTAGTTTCCTAAAAAAGCATTGGTTGTATTCATATATGTCGATTTGTTGTTTAAATCCGCGTCGCGCCATAGACTGATAAAGTGTAATATTCAGATAAAATGCAGTTCAAAAATAATTGGTACAGGGAGCACAGATGATAAAGGTTGCTTTAATTGGATTTGGGAGTGTTGCACAAAACCTGCACCTGCCCTTAATTCGACATCAGTCACAATTACAAATCACTGCTGTTGCCAGCTCAAAACCCGAGTTGGTTGAGCGACTGGTACCAGAGGCTCAGTGCTTTGCCAATTACGAACAACTTCTGGCAAATTCCGACGCCGACTTGGTGGTCATCACCACTCCGAATGAACATCACTTTCCTATTGCGATGCAAGCCCTCAAAGCTTCAAAGCACGTGGTTATCGAAAAACCCGTGGCGTTATTGCAAAAAGAAGTACAAACTTTGCAGCACGAGGCTGAAGAGCATGATGTGCAGGTATTTCCGTTCCACAATCGCCGTTGGGATGGCGACTTTCAGACTGTGGCTCAGCTTATAAAAGAAAATCGCTTGGGTGATATCAAGCTATTTGAATCTCATTTCGACCGGTTTCGGCCCATCCCTAAGGACAAGTGGAAGGAACATGCAGGTCCAGGCAGTGGTATCTGGTTCGATTTGGGCCCGCATCTGTTAGATCAGGCTTTTGTACTTTTTGGTATTCCCGAAGCCATCACCGCCAGCTTGCTCAATACTCGCCCTCAATCCAACACCACGGATTATTTTCACGTTCAGTTGCATTACAAAGATAAAGAAATCCATTTAAGAGCCAGTAACCACAATGCCGCGCCTGTGCAACGCTTTCACGTTCAGGGCAACAGTGGCACCTTTGTAAAATATGGAATGGACGTGCAAGAAGCGCAGTTGATGTCAGGACTTGCGATTAGTGACAATAGCTATGGCCTGGATTCAGAAGCAAGCTACGGCACACTTTATGAAGCAAGCGCTTCGGGTGATGTTAATGCACACAGTATTACAACATTACCGGGTTGCTATCCCAGCTTTTATCAGCAAGTTGCGGAATGTATCCGCTATGATGCAAAACCGCCTGTCGGCATTGAAGCTGCTATCGAAGTGGCCCGCTTTTTACAACTGGGCCAGTTGAGCCAGGAGAAAGGTAAAACCATCAAAGTCAGACAATTTCGGGAAGAATAACGTACCGCTATATACAATAGTATGTTGTAATCTTTCTATTCAGACATCTGAACCATTGGAATCGCTGAACGGCCTGCTATGACAAAAACAACATTAAAGGGATTTAATTCCCTCCGGACCCGCATATTACTTAACTTTTTGTTGGTGCTGAGCATCGTCGTTATTGTCACGCTTTACACAGTGCAGTCGGCCACTTATAAACACAGCACCGGGCAGCTAATGTCCTATGCGCAAACCTCTGCCAGTGTGGTAGAAGATAAGATTCTGAACCGCTCTATCTCATTGCGCGATGCATTAAATACCATCAGCAAAGATTTTAGTTTTAAACAGTTGGTGGCCACCAGTGACGATGACACCGCGAGTTTACTGTCAGCGCTGGAGAACTTTCAGGCCAGAGCCGGTGCAGACCTGGCCTGGGTGCAAAATAAAGATGGTCGCACTATTACCTCCAATCCGGAATTTCCAGTTAAAGACTTGAACGCAGATGCCAGAGACTTTTTAACGGATGATATTCATTGGCACAGCGTTGAGGGAAAGCTCTATCTGGTGCGTGCCATGCCGGTGAAATTTGTGGAGAGCTCCCGTAACATTAACGCTTGGGTATTAATGGGCATCCTTGCAGAAAATCTGTTTAATGAACGCTTGGCCAGCCTGACTGATTTGAATATCAGCCTGATGTTTATTGGCGCGCAAAATCAACTGATTGCCACAACCCATGAAGCGGAGATTGCCAGTGAACTGGTAAAACAGACTATTGTCACAAATGAACAACTCAATCAGTTCAGCGGAGAGTTGAGCCAGTGGATTTACATTGCCAGTGACCTGGGCAACTGGCGCGGTTTACCGATGGAGCTGGTATTAACTACCATAGAAGACAAAGCCTACCTTTCCTACAACAGCCTGCTAGGACAACTGATCCTGATTTTAGTTATTGCCGCAGCGATGGCTCTGGTGGCCGCCATGCTGTTATCTAATGGAATTACCCGACCAGTTACTCGCCTGGTAAGTGTTGCCAATAAAATCCGCCAGGGAAATTATGTACAGGAATTCCCGAAAGCCAGTACCAATGAAGTGGAATCTCTGTCTGATGCCATCCATTCGATGCAGGAAGGCATTAAACAAAGGGAGCAGGAAATTCAACACCTGGCTTATTATGACACCCTGACTCTATTGCCTAACCGTAACCAATTTAAAAACCACCTGACTCAGCTGATTAAAGCCAATCCTGAACGCCCATCAGCTGTGTTGATGATGGATCTGGACCGATTCAAAGAAATTAACGACACAATTGGTCATGAAGCCGGCGATCATTTGTTGAAAGAAATTGCCAATCGCTTAAAAGCCTTTGCTTACGAAGGAGTGTTCATCGCCCACATTGGTGGTGATGAGTTTGCCATCGTTGTGGAAGATATCAGCGGGCAGGATCCCAAAGCTGTTGCCGAGAACTTTTCTGGTTTATTTGACCGTCCGTTTGTTATTGAACAACTCACACTGGACGTGGACGTTAGCATGGGGATCGCCACCTATCCCAATGACGCAGACTCAACTGAAGGATTGCTGCAATGTGCTGATATTGCGCTCTACAGCTGTAAAGGCAAGCATTTCCCTTATGCCATTTACAGCGACAAATTGAACAAATATTCAGTGCAGCGACTTAGTCTGATGTCAGAACTGCGCGGCGCGCTGGCGGAAGGCCAGTTGCAATTGTATTATCAGCCGAAACTGGCCATTGCTGAGCGCAAAATTACCACAGCCGAGTGCCTGATACGCTGGATTCATCCGGTGCATGGTTTCATTCCTCCCGATGAGTTTATTCCCTTAGCTGAACAAACTGGTGCCATTCGCGATGTTACCCATTGGGCCTTAAGAGTCGCCTTTCAGCAATATAAAGAATGGCAAAAACAGGGATTCGAAATAGGTATGGCGGTGAACATCTCCGCTATTGATTTGGTAGATATGAAATTGCCTACCTACGTCGCTGAATTGATGTCTGAGTTTGATGTAGACAACTCCATGTTGACACTGGAAGTCACTGAAAGTGCGGTAATGTCTGACCCGGAAAGTGCTTTAAAAGCCCTGAACACTCTCAGACGCATGGGGATTACCTTATCCATTGATGATTTTGGTACCGGTTACTCTTCTATGGCCCAACTGAAAAAAATGCCAGTTGATGAGCTTAAAATCGACAAAGCTTTTGTGTTGGACTTGGCCAAAAGTGAAGACGATAAAATCATGGTGCGCACCCTGATGTCTTTAGCCCAAAACCTGGGACTAAAAACCGTTGCAGAAGGAGTTGAAGATGGTGACACCCTGAAGTTTTTGCAAGAAGTTGGCTGTACCAAGGCACAAGGATTTTACATGAGCCGCCCGCTACCTGCTGATAAATTCAGCGAGTGGTTCGCGAGCTTTGATGCCAATGAGTATTATCAAAAGCAGTAATCCTTAAAAGAATCAATAATCACAGAGTTTTTACAACAGTGTCGCTGTCCCACACCACCCGCTTTTTACAATTAAGCCGCTTACTTAAAGAGTTTGAAATACTGTGGCGAGATTCAGTGTTTCAGCAACCATCTCCCAAATGGGCCGATCATTATTCGGAGCTACATGAGCAACTCTTAGCCCTGAATGATGAAGAGTTAAATAAGCTGGAAACATCAGCCTCCGCACTGCATGGGTTTATCAGTGAAAGGTTACCGAGTTACAGCGAATTGCTGGAAGCCATTCAGTTACCAAGACAAAACCAAATCATAACCCCACCTAAGTTTGCAGATGTCGGCATTCCCGGTAGAAAGTGGCAACAAATCACCGCGTTTTTATCCCCACTTTTACAAGGACACCCATCACAAGAATCGTTTCCAACAAGGACACCCATCGCAAAATACACAATTCAACAGTTAACAGGACACCCATCGGAAGAAATAAATTTCTCTGCTCCTGAACTGGTTGACTGGTGTGCTGGCAAGTCACATCTTGGCCGCACGGCTGCGCTAATAACCGGCAATAAATTACACGCCATTGAGCGTGACGAAGCTCTTTGTAAAGGTGGTAAGTTGCTTGCTGATAAAATGGGTGTCCTGGCAAATTTTGATTGCGCAGATGTGCTGCTTAAAGATTTTTTCTTTAATAATAAGCAACAGGTACTAGCACTGCATGCCTGTGGTGACCTGCACAGGAAGTTATTGAAGGACTGGAAACACAGCGCTTCATCAAAACTAATACTGGCCCCCTGCTGTTATGAGAAGTGGTTAAAAGGAGCTTATCGACCATTGTCAAAGCTGGCCAAAGATAACAACCTGTCCCTAAGTACAGAACAGGTTAAACTGGCCATGCAGGAAACGGTTACAGCTTCGATGCGAGAGCAAACCTTAATGCACAAGTTACAAACCATGCGCCTGGCCTTTGACATACTGCAAAGGGAAATTCGAGGTATCGATGAATACTTGCCCACACCTTCACTGCCCTTATCTGCGGCAAATTGGTCAGTAACTGAAGTATTTAGTTTTTTGGCAAATAAAAAAGGCCTGAAGCTACCGGAACTCATTAATACCACAGACTATACCGATAAGGCTCGAATCCGTTATCAACAAATAAGACGATTACAACTGGCTGCTCAAGGATTCAGGCGACCTCTGGAGCTTTGGTTAGTGAGCGATTTAGCATTGTACCTGGAAGAAGAAGTAAGCAATGATATTCAGGTCTCGCTACAGGAATTTTGCCCTCGCGCACTTTCACCCCGAAACATTCAACTCACGGCAAGCCGGCTTTAATAAGCAAATTTACTAACTGGACAGCCACCTTAATAAATCAAACAATCATTAAAACTGTACTTCGGTACAGTTTTCAATTTCGGTTATTTGTGCAAAATAGAAGCTCTTGTTATCAGACTCAGGAGGAGTCCACATGCCAAAAGCCAGGAAGGCTCAAATCAGCCTTGAAGATACGTCTTATTACCACTGTGTTTCCCGCTGTGTACGCAGAGCTTATTTGTGCGGTGAAGACGAGCAGACCGGTATCAGCTATGAGCACCGCCGCCAATGGGTTGAAGACCGCATCCATTTTTTGTCTCAGATCTTTGCCATTAATATCTGTGCCTATGCAGTGATGAGCAATCACACCCATCTGGTATTACATATTCATAAAGATTTATCAGACAGCTGGGATACTGAAGAAGTGATTCGTCGCTGGCACCGGCTGCATAAAGGCACACTGTTAAGCCATCAATATCTGAGTCCTGAGCAACGTCAACAGATGGGAGAATCTCAATTATTTACTGTTGAAGAAACCGTTGAAGTTTGGCGGCAACGACTCACCGACATCAGCTGGTTTATGCGCTCATTGAATGAGTATATTGCCCGAGAAGCAAACAAAGAAGATGAATGCACAGGTCGCTTCTGGGAAGGCCGCTTTAAGTCTCAATCCCTGCTGGATGAAGCTGCACTTACAGCATGCATGGCCTATGTGGATTTAAATCCCGTCAGAGCCGGAATAGCTAACACACCGGAACAGTCAAACCACACCAGCATTCAATACCGCATCAATGCCGCTAAAGCAGGTAAAAACCCAAAATACCTGACTCCCTTCGCCGGCTATTTAAACCAATACCTGCAACATAGTTTGCCGTTTCATTTAACCGACTATCTGGAATTAGTGGATATCACCGGCCGAGTGATTCTTGATAACAAAAAGGGATTTATTAAAGGAGCAACACCGGCCATTCTGCAGCGACTCAATCTAGAACAAGCGCAATGGCTGGAACTCAGCACTCAATTTGAGGACTGTTTTCATCATGCCGCAGGCGGTAATGATTACCTTGAAGCTTATCGACAGCGTCACAATCTAAAACGACTCAGAGATAAAAACAACGCAATCAGGTTGTTTGGATAATAACAACTCAATACCTCAGATAGTTAATTCTTACCCGTCGGTAATGCTTAAACTCGTCTGTTTTTTTCAACCATCACTTTTCAACTGTAAAATCAGTCAATTAAGTTAATAAAACTGAAAAATTTAATCTCTTCGCAACGTAAGCCACATGAAAGTTCTGGCAAACCTCAAAGAAAAACCCAACAAATTAAAGTTGGGTGTCTGGATTATTCTTGTAGATCACTCTACCAGGCCAAACTGATAATGGTCTGAAATACTCATCATCAGAGCTTTGATAAGTTTTCCGCCAGTATCACCGTTTGTCATCACCACAAATCCATCCCCTTGATTAACAAAGGCGCGAAAGTTGTTGGTGAAGCCGAGATTTTTACCACCGTGACCAAAAACCAGCTTGCCACTTCTGTCTGACATCTCAGGACCTAGCCCCCAATTGTTCTTATGTTTCTGGAACATGGCCTCTACAGTTTCTTTTTTTAACAGCCCTGAGCCATTTCCTTTCATAATTTTCTGCATATGGATGACATATTGCGCAATATCTGAAGGCGTGGTCCAAAGACCTGCAGCAGGCTTTTCGGGATAATTGTTGTAGACTTGCTGAAACATATTCCCTTTGCGATCAAAGGCTGCGCTGGCTCTTGCTTCTAAATGCTCGGATAAATCATGCTGATAGGTACTACTGGTCATACCCAGCGGTTTGAGAATATTAGCATCCGTATATTCGGCGAATGATAACCCAGTTACATCTTCCACTATTTTTTGCATAACAGTATAGCCGCCACCGGAATAACTCCATTCGCTACCGGGCTTTATACTGACTTCAACTCTGGCGGTATTCCCAACACCATTTAACACCTCAACCGTAGAAGGAATATCCGGCTCTGCATAACCAGGAAATCCATGAACGGTCAGTCCTCCAGTGTGAGTCAGCAGATGTCGCAAGGTAACAGGGTTTTCTTTTTTGAGTTTCTTGCCTTCAACCTTCCAACCCTTAAGGTACAGATTTGCATCAGTATCGAGGTCAATCTTGCCCTCTTCCACCAGTTTCAGCGCGGCCAGAGCTCCTATCGGTTTACTGATGGAGCCCGCCTGAAACAATGTATGTTCATCTACATTGATTCCGGTTTCAGTGTTTGCAATCCCCCAGCCTTTGGCCCAGGCAAGATTCCCATCTTTTATTACCGCAACACTAGCACCGGGTAAATGAATTTCCTTCATTTTCTCAGTGACTGAAAGCGGCTTAGAGCTTCTGAACAAGAAAAAACCATCATCTTTTAAACTGGTTTCAATAGCCTGAATATCTGCGTTATCAGCAAATGTCTTAAAGCTAAAAAGAGTTGAAGCTAAAAATACCGAAAAACAAAAAAGAAGAGATTTACTGAATTTATTAGTAAGGTTGCTCAAAGTCACGTCTTGTTAGTTGTGCATACAAGGGGCAGAGTTTTACACAAGTTAACACCAGATCCCGGAGCATTTTCTAAAAGTTAAGAGTACAAACTAAAATAAACAGACACCCATCATAAAGTTCGGAGCCGTGGGTTTTTAGTATGGGTGTCCTGGTAATAGCTACTATGGGTGTCAGTTTAATTTTCAGTAAAGATAGTAATAGTAAAGGGACACCCATCATTAAATTCGGAGCCGTGAGTTTTTAGTATGGGTGTCCGTTTAATTTTGATTTAATTTGAATAGGTGTCTGTTTAACTTAGCAAAACTTTGGGAAATTAATATGGGTGTCCTGGTAAAAGCTACTGTTTTTCGGCGGCTTTGGCGGCGATGAAATCCTGTGCTTCTTGAGAAAGGCATCGGTTTGACAGGTAGGATTTCCCCGTCTGCAGGTGCAGCAACCAACCTTCGGAGGTTTGTTCGATTTTTACAATATCGCGCCAGGCGATTTTACTGTTGACGTGAATGGAGTGACTTTTCACAGATTCCTCGTCTATGGTGAGTGTCACTTTATTATTGGCCGCTTTGCTTATCATTTGTCTGGCTAACCACCAGGCTTTGTGGAATCGCACATTTAATGCTTCCAGCACCCCCAAGCCGATAATGAACCATGAGATGTAGCCACTAATTTCGGTGGCCAGCAATAATACCACGCCCACCAAAGCCAAAATCGTCGCTTTTATATAGCCCGGCTTTACGAAGTCATAGGTCACCGACTGGTCATAAGTTTCACTGTAGTGACTCTTGTCTAGCTTATAAGTGGTGGCGTAATGGAATGCTTCAGTCATGTGCTTTATCGAAATCTAAAAATACTAGTTTATCCGGCTTTTGCAGCTGATGCAGTAATCACAACGGTGAGATTATCGCATCAGCTATCAGAAAAAACGGATAAACACTAAAAAAAGCTGTACACCAAGGTGATAGCGGTTTCTGTATCCAGATTTTCAGAGCCTTCTTCCACTTCACTATTGTGATTAAGGATCACAGAGACCTTCATGGACATGGAGCCATTAATCTTCGCCGACAAGGAAGACTCAGAGCGAGACTTAGTGTTGAGGGAGCCTATCTCTGTACTCAGGATTTGTTTGATATTGGCATTTTTTGAGATCTTCCAGCCGTAGTCCAGCTGACCACGCAATATCGGACCACTGACATCTTCACCGTCTTGTAGCTCCTGAAAGGCATAACCAGGACCTATGCTGTAAGTAAAATGGCTATTTGACTTCTTAAACCACTGGCTGCTCCAGCCAGCCGCTAGTGTCGCCTGATATTCAAAGCTGCTGAAACGAGCATCTTCATAGGACACAAAACCAAACAGCCGGTTTTGTGGATTGTCCAGTTTGTAATTTGCCTGACCGGAGAGAAAAAAGCGTTGAGCGGTCGTCTGAGCTTCCTCGTACTCTTCGCCAGTGTCTTCATCTGTGATCATCACATCGTCCTGACGGTACAAGGTTTCAATCACATAATCATTACTCCAGTTTTGCATTTCGTGATGAGAACGCAAACTGCCTTTAAATGATGTTGTTTTAGTATTACCACCGCTGAAAATCGAACCAAATTCGCCTTCCAGGGTGAAGTCTTTGGCGTCTTCTTCCGATGGCGATTCCATTGCGATTACCGGAAGACTTAAAGACACAAAAGATAGATAGCAAATAGTAATTATTTTTTTCATTGTTCACCTGGCTCTTCGCGCTGAGCATTCTATGCAAACAGGTGCGGGAAGTCTAGACGTCCGAATACGTATTCATGTCAGGATTAAGAAGGTGTGGAGAAGTGCTGTTTAGTTGAAATAACAAGCGGGTAATTCTGCTTACCCGCTTGTGAAAATAAGCATTTTAAGTACGCGATGCTTCGAAAATCGCGTTGATGGAATCACCCAGCATTTGATTAAACTCGGCATCAGATTGCTGAGCAGTCAAACCTTGTGCCAGAGCACGAGAGAAGCTGGCAATCATACCCTTGTTGCGGGCGATAATCGCATTTGCCTCATCACGAGAATAACCACCAGACAGAGCCACAACACGGATCACGTTCTTGTGTTCCATCAGCACTTTGTAGAAGTTATCTTCAGAAGGCAAAGTCAGCTTAAGCATGACCAGTTCATCCTCGGCCAACAAATCCAGCTGCTCCAATATTTTGGCGCGCATGATGGTTTCTGCCTGAGCTTTTTCCGGAGAATGAATATCCACTTCCGGCTCGACGATAGGCACCAGGCCTTTAGCACTAATTTGTTTAGCTACCTGAAACTGCTGTGCAACAACATCACTAATGCCCTGCTCGTTTGCCAGTTTAATCACGGAACGCATTTTAGTACCGAACACGCCCTGAGCCACGGCTTTATCCAGTAAGGCGTCCAATTCCGGCATAGGCTTCATAACCTGCACACCATTAGCTTCGTCTGCCAGGCCTTTGTCCACTTTTAAAAATGGCACAACCTGCCTATTTTTCCACAAATAAGCGGCACTCATTTTACCTTCGATTTCACGATCCAGTGTGTTTTCAAACAGGATAGCACCTAACACTTTATCACCGGTAAAGGCCGGACTAGTGATAATGCGGGTTCGCATGGCATGCACGGCGTCAAACATTTCTTCATCATTGCTGTAGGCGCTTTCATCGACACCATATTGCAACAATGCTTTTGGAGTACTACCACCGCTTTGATCCAGTGCTGCGATAAATCCGTCAGTTTCACTGACCTTTTTCAACATTTCAGTGTTGGCTGGTAAAGCCATCTTAATTTCTCCTGAGTGCGAGCCCGTCGATTAGTGACCAAAGCCCATGGGTTTACAGTGTAAAATGTCCCTTTTGTTATTTTTTAATCCTGATAATTCTCTCGTTATAAAAACTTTAGCCAGCGCGTTTTTCTAACATGGCCACAGCCGGTAATACCTTGCCTTCCAGAAACTCCAGGAATGCGCCGCCACCGGTTGAAATATAGGATATTTTATCGGCAATATTATACTTGTCTACCGCGGCTAAAGTATCACCGCCACCCGCGATAGAAAACGCTTCGCTATTAGCAATGGCCAACGCCAGAGCTTTAGTTCCTTCACCAAACTGGTCAAATTCAAATACGCCAACCGGACCATTCCAGACAATAGTGCCGGCAGATTTAATTAATTCGGCTAAACGGCCCGCTGTCTCCGGACCAACATCAAAAATCATGTCTTCGTCAGATACCTGCTCAACATCTTTCAGGTGCGCCGCAGCATCTTCAGCAAATTTATCTCCAACGATAACATCCACTGGCACCGGGATATCACCGCCATTGGTTTTTGCAGTTTCCAGTAAGCGATTGGCTTCTGGGATCAAATCGGCTTCGTACAGGGATTTACCCACATTGTGGCCTTGAGCCGCAATAAAGGTGTTGGCGATACCGCCACCGACGATAAGTTGATCTACCTTGCTGGATAACGATTCCAGTACCGTCAGTTTAGTTGAGACTTTAGAGCCTCCAACTATTGCCAGCATAGGCTTTTTAGGGTTGTGCAGTGCTTTACCTAACGCATCTAACTCTGCCGCCAGCAAGGGACCTGCGCAAGAGACCGGAGCATGCAAACCAACGCCATGAGTAGAAGCTTGTGCGCGGTGAGCGGTGCCAAAGGCATCCATTACATAAACATCACACAGTGCGGCATATTGTTTTGCTAAAGCTTCGTCGTCTTTCTTCTCGCCGACGTTAAATCTGACATTTTCCAACACCACCAGTTCACCGTCAGCAACCTCAACACCATTGAGGTAATCTTTTTCTAATCTGACTTTGTTGCTCAATGCGTCCGACAGGTAATTCACCACTGGGGCCAGGCTAAACTCTTCTTCGTAAGTCCCTTCCGTCGGTCTGCCAAGGTGAGACATAACAATCACTTTAGCACCGGCTTTCAGAGCAAACTCAATTGTAGGTAACGCCGCTTTTAAGCGAGCATCAGAAGTTACCTTGCCGTCTTTTACCGGTACATTTAAATCTTCCCGAATCAAAACCCGCTTTCCGGCGAGATCCAAATCGGTCATTTTGATAATGGACATGTTCATAGTCTCCAAAGTTGTCTGTATTCTGTTAATTTAATGCGTTTTTATTTTTACTGTTATTGCATCATCGCCAGGCTGGTATCCAACATCCGATTGGCAAAGCCCCACTCGTTGTCACACCATACCAGGGTTTTTACTAATTTTTTATGACTGACCCTGGTTTGCGAACCATCCACAATGCAAGAGTGGGGATCGTGATTAAAATCACAGGAAACCAGAGGTTCTTCTGTATAAGATAAAATGCCTTCCAGTCGGCCAATTCGCGCCGACTCCAGAGCCTCATTTACGGTTTTAATACTCACGTCTTGGCTCAGAGTCACACTTAAATCCATGGCCGTCACATTGATTGTGGGCACCCTCACGGCAATAGCCTCAAAACGTCCGGCGAATTTTGGCAGTATGCGCTCCACCCCTAATGCCAATTTGGTGTCTACCGGAATAATAGATTGCGAAGCGGCGCGGGTACGGCGCAGATCAGGATGATAGGCGTCGATAACCTGCTGATCGTGCATGGAAGAATGAATTGTAGTAATAGTGCCACTTTCCACTCCAAAGTGATCATCCAATACCTGGATAACCGGCACAATACAATTGGTAGTGCATGAACCGTTGGATACAATGCGGTGCTGTTTTTCCAACAGATGATCATTAATACCAAAAATCACCGTGGCATCCATATCAGCCTTACAGGGCTGTGAAAAAAGTACTTTCTTGGCGCCAGCAGCGATGTGCTTTTCGCCGTCTTCTCTATCGCTGAATTCCCCGGTACATTCCAGCACCAGATCCACATCCAGTGCCTGCCAGGGTAAATCTTCGATTTTAGCGTGATTCAATAACTGAATTTCTTTACCGGCAACAGTGAGAGTGCGTTTGTTCAGAGTGACGGGGAAACTAAAGCGACCATGAGAGGTATCGTACTTGAGGAGGTGAGCAATGCCTTCAGGCTCTGCCAGTTCGTTGATGGCAACAACTTCTATAATGGCATCGCGTCCGGTTTCAAATAAAGCGCGTAAGACGTTTCTGCCAATTCGACCAAAACCATTAATGGCCACTCTTATCATGTTGGTTCCTGAATCTACCCCTTTTTGAAAACCCGGAGATACTACATCATTTCCAACAAAAAAGCAGGTCCGAAGACCTGCTTTCACTGGAATAAATTGAAATTCTGCAAGTCTTACAGAATTTCTTGTGCAGCTGCAACAACCGCTTCGCTGGTAATATTGAAATGTTTGAACAAGTCTCCCGCTGGCGCAGACTCACCAAAGGTGTCCATGCCCACAACACGACCATTCAGGCCCACAAAACGGAACCAGTAATCTTTGATCCCGGCTTCAACAGCAACGCGCTTGGTTACCGCAGCAGGCAATACAGATTCCTGATACGCAGCATCCTGCGCCAGGAAAGCATCGGTAGAAGGCATAGAGACCACTCTGACCTTAGTGCCGGATGCGGCCAGGGTATCGGCTGCATTTACGGTCAGTTCAACTTCAGAACCGGTAGCAATTAAAATCACTTCCGGAGTGCCATTACAATCCTTCAGGATATAACCACCTTTAGCAATGGCCGCAACCTGCTCAGCTGTGCGCTCCATCTGCGCCAGGCCCTGACGACTAAAGATCAGAGACGTTGGTCCGTCTTGACGTTCAATGGCCGCTTTCCAGGCCACCGCAGATTCCACCTGGTCACATGGACGCCAGTTCACCAGATTTGGTGTCAAGCGCATAGAAGCCAATTGCTCTACCGGCTGGTGAGTCGGACCGTCTTCCCCAAGACCGATGGAGTCATGGGTGTACACAAAAATAGCCGGTACTTTCATTAACGCCGCCATGCGCACAGCATTGCGAGCGTATTCCATAAACATCAGGAATGTCGCACCGTAAGGCTTAAAGCCACCGTGTAAGGCAATACCATTCATAATAGCGGACATACCGAATTCGCGCACGCCGTAGTACAGATAGTTGCCGCTGGCATCTTCTTTACTTACCCCCTTACTGCCAGCCCAGATAGTCAGGTTAGAACCAGCAAGGTCAGCTGAACCGCCTAACAGTTCAGGTAAAATCGGACCATAAGCATTTAACGCATTTTGTGATGCTTTACGGCTGGCAATTTTTTCAGGGTTAGCTTGCAGATCAGCAATGTAGGCTTCTGCCTGCGCCTGCCAGTCAGCGGGTAACTCATTGTTCAGGCGGCGTTGTAATTCTTTCGCCAGCTCAGGATGCGCAGCCTGATAAGCGGCAAATTTGTCATTCCAGGCAGCTTCTTTTTGCTTACCGACTTCGATAGCATTCCACTGCGCTGCAATTTCAGCAGGAATTTCAAATGCCGGTGCAGTCCAGCCAAGACGTTCACGAGTCAGTGCGATTTCATCATCACCCAATGGCGCGCCGTGGCATGACTCCTGACCTTCTTTATTCGGAGAACCAAAACCGATAACGGTTTTACAACAAATCAGCGTTGGCTTGTCAGATTCTGCTTTAGCTTGTTCAATTGCGGCACTAACCTGCTCAGGATTGTGGCCATCAATGTCACGAATAACATGCCAGCCATAGGCTTCGAAACGTCCCGGCGTATCGTCAGTAAACCAGCCTTCGACTTCACCGTCGATAGAAATGCCATTGTCATCCCAAAATGCAACAAGTTTGCCCAGTCCTAGTGTACCAGCAAGTGAACAGGCTTCATGAGAGATACCTTCCATCAGGCAGCCGTCACCTAAAAATACCCAGGTGTTGTGATCAACTACGTCATATCCAGGGCGGTTAAATTGTGCCGCCAATACTTTTTCAGCAATCGCCATACCAACAGCATTACTGATCCCCTGGCCTAATGGTCCCGTAGTAGTCTCGATACCGGGAGCATAACCATACTCAGGATGACCTGGGGTTTTGGAATGTAACTGACGGAAGTTTTTCAGTTCTTCGATTGGTAAATCGTAACCCGTGAGATGCAACAACGAGTAAATCAACATGGAGCCGTGGCCATTGGACATCACAAATCTGTCTCTGTTGGCCCAGTCAGGATTGGCAGGGTTGTGCTGCATATAGTCACCCCAGAGTACCTGGGCTATATCTGCCATGCCCATAGGGGCACCTGGATGACCTGATTTCGCCTGTTGGACGGCATCCATACTCAATGCTCTGATAGCATTGGCTAATTCTCTACGCGTTGGCATTGTTACTCCTGTTCGCAAACTAAAGCACCGCTGGCATAGCGGTTTGGGAGGCATATTCTGGCCCAGGAGGCCACTTGATGCAACGATAATCCCTAATCAAATATATTTTCTATATTACTTTTAATTCTGACCCTTTACCCAAACAGGTATATTAATACTCAATAACATGAGGAAAAACGAGTTGGGTTTTCCAACTTAATTAATTCTTGAAATTAGAAAAGAAGAAGTTCAATCCAGAATTTCAGATTTATCTCAAACTATATTTCCTTAAAATTCATGAACTTAAATTTGGACATTTAGACGTCTAGAAGGGGTAATGGATTTTTTCATTTTTTCAAGTAGACTTGCACAGCGTTAAAAACAAATTTTTTTAAAAAATCTAACAAAGTCAGATATAGGACACTTTATGGCAAAGCATTTATTTACTTCAGAGTCAGTTTCTGAAGGTCATCCTGATAAAATCGCGGACCAAATTTCAGACGCGGTATTGGATGCCATATTAGAACAAGATCCCAAGGCGCGAGTTGCCTGCGAAACCTATGTAAAAACAGGGATGGTGATGGTTGGTGGTGAAGTCACCACTTCCGCTTGGGTTGATATTGAAGATTTAACCAGAAAAACAGTACGAGACATCGGCTACGTCCACTCTGATATGGGTTTTGATGCTGATAGTTGTGCAATATTAAATACCATTGGTAAGCAGTCCCCGGATATAAATCAGGGTGTTGACCGCAGTCGTCCAGAAGAGCAAGGCGCGGGTGATCAGGGCCTGATGTTTGGTTATGCCAGCAACGAAACGGATGTATTAATGCCTGCTCCAGTAACTTACGCGCACCGTCTGGTTAGGAAGCAGTCTGAAGTACGCAAAGATAACGTACTTCCCTGGTTGCGTCCCGATGCCAAAAGCCAGGTTACCTTTGCCTATGAAAATGGCAAACCGGTGGGTATCGACGCCGTGGTGCTCTCCACTCAGCACTGTGAATCGGTAAGCCTGAAGAAACTTCAGGAAGCTGTAATGGAAGAGATAATCAAGCCTGTACTTCCGAGCGAGTGGTTGACGGCTGAAACTAAATATTTCATCAACCCAACGGGCCGATTCGTTATCGGTGGTCCAATGGGAGACTGCGGGTTAACGGGTCGTAAAATCATCGTAGACACCTACGGCGGTATGGCCAGACATGGTGGCGGTGCGTTTTCAGGTAAAGATCCGTCTAAAGTCGATCGTTCAGCAGCCTATGCGGGTCGTTATGTAGCAAAGAATATTGTGGCCGCCGGATTAGCCGATAAGTGCGAAATCCAGGTGTCTTATGCCATTGGTGTGGCAGAGCCAACTTCCATCAGCATTGATACCTTCGGTACCGGTAAAATTGACGACAGCAAACTGACTGAGCTTATCAAAGCACACTTTGATTTACGCCCTTATGGCCTGATCAAAATGTTGGATCTGGAACGCCCCATTTATCAGGCCACTGCAGCCTACGGTCATTTTGGTCGCGACAACTTCCCCTGGGAAGCCACTGACAAAGCCGAGGAGCTACGCGCTGCCGCTAACCTGTAATCCAGAATTACAATCCAGTTTTAGAAAAGGCTCAATATTGAGCCTTTTTTATGCCTTTAACTAACTCTTTGTTTATAATGGACTTACCCGCCTCAAAAATGAGGTATTCAATACATGGAGTCTAGTGTATGTCCTTCAGACAATTGTCCATCGCTATCCTGCTAAGCAGCTTAGTATTTTCCTGCGCAAAATCCCCCACCGGGCGCAATACCATTAAACTGTTTTCTTCAGAGCAATTGAACGAGATGGGAGTTCAGGCCTTTGACAGTTTAAAATCCGAAGCCAAGGTATCCAAAGAGCCAGTACAAAATGCTTATGTGCATTGCGTGGCAGATCAGATCATCAATCAGGTGCCTAAATCCACCTTTTCCGGAGAATGGGAAGTAGTGGTGTTTGACGACGAACAAATCAATGCCTTTGCCTTACCAGGCGGGAAAATTGGCATTTACACCGGCATACTCAAAGTTGCAGAAACACAACATCAGTTAGCCGCCATTATCGGACATGAAGTAGCTCATGTCATCGCGGAGCACGGTAACGAGCGTATGTCGCAAAGCACTCTGGTTGGCGTAGGAATGGAGGTCACTAATCAGGTTTTGCGCACCAATGAAGTCAGCCACAACAAAGAAATTATGGCAGCGATTGGTTTAGGTGTGCAGGTGGGTTTTCAGTTGCCCTTTAGTCGTACCCATGAATCTGAAGCCGATGTAATTGGTCTGGATTTAATGGCGAAAGCAGGATTTAAACCCAATGAGTCCGTAACCCTATGGCAAAATATGGAAAAAGCGTCGGGTGGCGAGCGCCCAATGGAGTTTTTGTCCACTCACCCGGCCCCGGCAACCCGTATTAAACAGCTGCAAAAGAATATGGCCAACGCTAATGCCCTGTACAAAATGGCTCCCGAAAAAGCCAATTGCGTACAAAGTTAAGTTAATCTGAGACGACGGGCCTAACGCCCGTCACCTTCCCAACGAAACAGCAGAGCACTGAGACTCAAAAACAAGGCAGTCATGCCAGCTAATGCCAAAACAGACGCTTTTTGATCCCACAAAGTGGCGCCATCCGTCATAATGCTGCGTGCGGTATCCACCAGATGAGTCAGCGGCAATAACTGAGCAGTATATTGCACCCATTGTGGGGCGCCTTCCAGTGAAAACCAGACACCGGATAGAATCATCATTGGCCAGGTTACCAGGTTTAACAGTCCACCGGTTAATTCTTCACTGCGACTGCGACTAGCCACCAGCAAACCTAAGGAAATCATACACATGGCCCCAAGCACTGCGACTATCAGTAAATCGAAGCCGGCACCCAACATATAAAAATCAAACATCCAGTCGGTTACCAGAAAGACACCTGCGGACAAAGTAACCACGATAAACAAACGCGACATTACCTGCGCCAGGATAAATTCGATGGGCTTGAGCGGGGTTGCCTTCAGCCTTTTTAGCACCGAAGCCTTGCGATAACGCACAATCACGTACCCCACCCCAAACAGGCAGCTAAACATCATATTCATACCCAAAATGCCAGGTAATACCCAATCCAGATAACGAATCGCCTTGCCCTCAATCGTCACGCGCTCAAAACCCGCAGTTCTGGCTAAAAACAATTGCTCCAGGGTGTATCCGGTTGGTGAAGTATCGTTCACCCAATAGCGCTTTTGGACTGGTGCCACCAGCAGATCAATTTTGTGTTTCCGAATACTGTCTAATGCGGCGTCCTGATTCGTGTATTTCACTTCCTCAAGGTAACGTAACTTTAAAAAGGATTTGATGTCGCCAGCCAGGGCAACCGTCTGAACTTCCTGCTCAGGCTCCAGAATTCCAACTTTAAACTGTGTTTTTTCATCCTCACCAAAGACAAAAGAAAAGCCCACAAGAATCAACACCGGAAAAGCGATATTCCAACTCAGCGATGATTTATCTCGAAAGAATTCCAGATTGCGGGCTTTAAACAGGGCAAAAAAACGTCGCCATATGGCAATAGCAGAATGACTCAAGGCTTAATCTCCCAATTGCTGACCAGTGAGTTTCAAAAACAAATCATCCAGATTGGCTGACTTAACGTGTAATCCTTCCAGTGAAACCTGAGCCTGCACTAGATGCGCTAAGGTTTGTTGTACATCATGCGTATTAATATCCCAAAACTCATGATTTTCCTCCGCCGATAACTCTTTCAAAACCTCGTCACTCAAGGCTTGCATGGGAATGCGTATTAAGGCTCCAGAAAAATGCTTGTTTAACAAGCTGCCAGGGTGGCCTCTTTCAATGATTTTACCCTTGTCCATTAACTCGATGTGATCACAAAGAAACTCAGCTTCATCCATGTAATGGGTAGTCAAGACTACCGTTTTACCCTGCTTCTTAATTATGCGAATTAGATCCCAGAAGTTGCGTCGGGCATGAGGATCCAGCCCTGTAGTGGGTTCATCCAGAAACAAAATATCCGGATCATTGACCAGAGCTAAGCCCAATAACAAACGTTGTCGTTGACCACCTGATAACTTGCGGTGATCCTGATGCAGAAAATCCTGCAACTGACACAATTCAATGATGTGCTGTTCGGCCAATCCCTCATCATAAAAACTACGAAACAATCGAATGGTTTCCAATGTAGTCAGGTAATCCTGCAATGCGGTATTTTGAAACTGAATGCCAATGCGCTTTAACGATTCTCGATTTAACGGGCTACCTTCAAACAGGATTTCACCCGAGTCGGGCGTGGAAATGCCCTCCATCATTTCGATGGTTGTGGACTTACCCGCCCCGTTAGGCCCCAGTAAGCCAAAACACTTGCCCTTTTCCACCTGAAATGACACGCCATCCACGGCTGTTAAACCATTGAATGACTTAGTGAGGTTTCTGACCTCAATCATAACCGCCATGCCGTTGTTTCCTTTTCTCTGAATTGCTATTTATCTGCCAGGCAATATTCATATAAACTAGGCACAAAAAACTGAAACAGTCATTTCATGCGCATTCCCAGAATATATTACCCCGACACTTTGCAATCCGACAGCCAAATTGAGTTACCAAAAGATTCAGCCATTCATATCACTAACGTACTGCGACTTAAGCCGGGTCATCCGGTGGTTATGTTTAACGGCGATGGCAACGAGTACAGCGGCGAAATACAGGAAGCCAGTAAGAAATCCACTAAGGTTTTTGTTTCCGCAAAACTCGGGCTGAGTGTGGAGTCACCGTTACAAACCCATCTTGCTCAAGGGGTTTCAAAAGGTGAACGGATGGACCTGGTGATGCAAAAGTCGGTGGAATTAGGGGTTTCTGAGATCACCCCCATAATAACTGAACGCTGTCCGGTAAAACTCAATGAGGAGCGCTGGCAAAAGAAGCTGCAACATTGGCAAAAAGTTATCATTTCAGCTTGTGAGCAATGCGGCCGAAATACCTTACCGGTGCTTCATCAACCCGTTTCTTATCAATCCTGGATCCAGCAATCCACCAATCAACGCCGTTTGATGCTGCATCCGCAAGCCGAGCAGCGTCTCAATCAATTGTCGTTACCACCAGAGGGTGTGCGTTTGATGATTGGGCCGGAAGGTGGCTTGTCGGATGCTGAAACTTATCAGGCCCGTGAGTTTGGCTATGAGGAAGTACTGATGGGGCCTCGTATTCTGCGCACCGAAACCGCGGCATTAGCGGCACTGGCAATACTGCAAGCGGGTTTTGGCGATATATAAGCTCAGCTACGGATATAACGCCAGTAGCGGGTCAGGCCAGCTTCATTGATCAGACGTCGCATCTGTTGCTCGCTGTCTTCAGCATCAGGAAACTGACTCAAAAGATCTTTGAAGCGCATCAGTGCCCGGTAATAGCGGCCACTCTGCCAATGATTGAGTGCGAGGTATTCAAAACGGAATTTAAGCCGTTCTGGCGTCATTGAGCTGGTTAGCACAATGTTGTTCAAAATCATAAAAGAGATAAGTTCCGGGGACACTTCTACCTTTGCTAAAACCTGCTCAAGGCGCTCGTGAATTTCTCTGGATGCATTGTGTTTTTCCAGCTTATTGGCGGCATACAACAAAACGTTTAGCTGCGACATGTCCAGTTTTCTCAATTGCAAATACAGCAATTCAAACTGTTCTTCCGCTATCGCTTTACCCTCGTGCAACGCCATGCCCAGCTCCAGGAAAGGCGCGTATACCGAGTACTTGAATTCGCCTTTTTGCCAGATCCGGTGATCTGCCATTTCCTGCAACATCACATAAACATCCACTTTCGACAAGCTATCCAGTTCGCCAGTGGCTAGTGCGACAAAATACAGTTTGGTTTTTACCGCAATCAGGTTGCTGTACAACATGGAAGTGCGCGGCGCTTTACTCAATCGACCATTAATAAAAGACAGCGCCCGTTGCAAGCCTTCAGCTTGTTGAATCAATAAAGCATACGTCTGAGCATC
The DNA here is from genome assembly GCF_056158425.1 of Planctobacterium sp. AWH2_060. Taxonomy (NCBI): domain Bacteria; kingdom Pseudomonadati; phylum Pseudomonadota; class Gammaproteobacteria; order Alteromonadales; family Alteromonadaceae; genus Planctobacterium; species Planctobacterium sp. AWH2_060. The sequence goes on from NZ_JBSWTG010000001.1 coordinate 1,854,114, forward strand.
ATTACCGCGCAAATTCTCAATAGGTAATTGCTGAAAATAACGCAGTGCACTGCGGTAATTGCCTTCCGCAACATTTAAGTAAGTCATCAGGTAAACCCGACCAAACAAAAACTGCTTGTTTTTTTGGGCCTCGTTCACTAACTCAATAATGGCGTCATCCTGACCAGTGACGATATTAATATAAGCCAACTCACGAAACCGACAAGTAGGGTCTTTGATTTTGTTTGCGAGCTTTAAGGCCAACTCAGGCTGTTTGGCCTGCATCAGAAGTTGCAACTTCATTACCAGTAATTCGTCATCAAGCACCGGGTCGCGATTCTTAACCTTGATCTCAGTGACTTTTTTAACCAGATCAGCTGGTGCCATTTTATGCAGTTTTGCCAAAATGGGTTTAAACAACTTGATGGAAGTTATCGTGCGGTATGTCAGATACCTTATTCGTTGGAAGTCTACCGGCAAATGTAAAATTTCGGTCTGCAAATAGCGAAAAATAGGGGCTGATAATTGATAGGATGAATCACTACTGACGATGACAAACTTACACCAAAGTGGTACCAGATTGTCTCTTGTCAAAAAGCGAATTATGTCCGGCGCTGACAGGCCATAACCTACATCAGCATTGATCAGTACCAGGTCGCAAGGTAAGGGTTTATCGCGATTAAACAATTGTCTCGCATCTGACTGCAGTAACACATCAGGTTGGCCAATCTGAGTCAGAATATCCTTGAACATATTGCGATTTTGCAAAGAGGGATCGATTATTCTTATTTTCAGATCAAAAAATGCCAAGGCCTTACCGCTTTATACAGGTCTGAGGAGAAGCGATACTCTATTTGATGTCAAAACAATGAGCAAGTCTTGAATGTTAGATCAGCTATATGATACCGCTTTCAATCGCCTTTAGCACTGCTCTGGTGCGATCCCTAACCCCCATTTTAGCCAAAATAGTGGACACCTGGTTTTTAACTGTGCCCTCAGATTTGTGCATGGCTATGGCGATTTCCCGGTTGCTGCAACCCGCAGCCATCAATCGCAAAATTTCCTGTTCTTTTTCAGACAGTGGTTCGGGCTCACTAAAACTCTCAAACTCTGTGCTTAAACCCTGTAGCCCTTGCAACACCTTTTCCGTAATGCTGGGTTGAATTAAGGTTTTACCGGCGGCTACATCCTTGATACCCGCCACCAGCACATCCAGCGACACATCTTTTAATAAGTAGCCTTTTGCACCTGCCTGCAAGGCTTCCATCACTAGCTGATGATCATCAAAGGTTGTCAGCATAATAACAGGCGTATTGATATCTGATTGCTGCAGCCTCTTTACCGCTTCGATGCCATTTATTTTGGGCATGCGGATATCCATCAAAATAACATCAGGGCGATAACTCTGAACCAATGCCATCACCTGTTCGCCATCTTCCGCTTGTGCCACCACCTGCACCTCTTCAGACAAGGCTAACAAACTGGTTATCCCCTGCCTCACCAGAGTCTGATCATCAACTAATAGCACCCGTAACAAACTACGCCTCCTTAAAACAAATCAATGTCTGAAAACCACGCTCAGAAGGCTCGAAGCGAATACTTCCTCCCAGGGCCTGTATTCGCTCTTTCATTCCGGCCAGCCCATTACCCACTTTAAAATCGGGAGATGCTTTACCATTGTCCATCATTGCCAGTTTCAATTCTGAGGATTCACGTCGTAAAGAAATGCTGAAACTATCACTGTGGCTGTGTTTCAATGTATTGGTCAGGCTCTCCTGGACACTACGCAAAATTGCGTCCGCTAACTCTACATTTTGAATATCCAATTCCCCTTCAAGGTTCAGGGTCACCTTGAGACGCGGCACAGCACTGACTAACGCTTGTAAGGCATCTTTTAACTGTAATGCCGACTTCTCTCTGATTTCCGTGACCGCTTCCCGCACATCAGAAAGCAATAGTTTGGCAATGGCGTAGCTCTTTTCCACCTGCTGCTTGGCCTCGCCATCGGTTTTGTGCATCGCCACCTGCAAGTTGATGGTTAATGCCGTTAAATGATGCCCTAATAAATCGTGAATATCTCTGGCAATTCGGGTGCGCTCTGACTGGCGCGTTGCTTCTTTTAACAGGCTTTGTGCAGCAATGAGCTCCCGATTTAATTCTTCGCTGGCTTCTTTGGCACGAGATTCCTGTATCCATGAATTAACAGTTGAAACCGTGAACAAGCACAACATCCAATACAAGGGAGCTGAGTAATGCATAAAATCAAAGCCCCAGTACCAGGTAAAGATGGCGTAATACAACAGTATCAGTACCGGCGTCACTGCCAGTGCCCTGCCCAAACTTAAAAAGTGCAGTAGGTTTCCGCACCATATGCCCAGTAATATCGCCACAAAAGTATAGGAGGCACTAAAAAACAAGGCGTACAAAACTAACAGCTGCGCTATCACCGCCAATAATAATTTGTTTTGAGATACTGGGTTTTCCCGGGTAGTAACCAGTTCTAATCCCAGAAAACTGCTAAACAGCCATACCAGCAAGCCTACCTGCAAATAATCTGGTTGCTCATTGCCTAACGCCACAACGATGGCGACAGTGGCCACTGTAAATATCGTAGTCAGGCCGATTAACCTGACCACACTAAATTGCTGACTAAAAGATTTCATCTGGGTATCTTGCCGCTTTTTTTCCCTCAACACTATAGGCCAAAAGTCACGATTTAATCCATGACCAACGGCACTACACGCCTGGCTGGACTCTGAGTAGCATTATTCCATCGGTGAGATTACCAACGTCATTTGGAGAGAGACATGCTAACTATCCACACCATTGCATTCTATTTACACATTATTGTCGGGAGTGCAGCTTTGGTTTTATTTTGGATACCGATGACCGCCAAAAAAGGTCAGATGAACCACAGACAATTCGGCGCTATCTATAACAAAGCCATGTATATCGTCGCTGCCAGTGGGGCTGTTATGGCATTGTTAGTGTTGTGGGACCCCATGCTTATTCACGGCCACAGATTATCTAATCCAGATAAACAGGCACTGTTTGAGACGCAAATGCGAGTATTTTATGGCCTGTTACTCTATTTGAGCTTGTTAGTGTATACCGGTCTGGAACAAGGCGCTTTGTCTTTACGATACAAATTCAGTAATAAACCAGCCGTCAGTTCGCTGGTGATCATCAGCAATTATCTATTAGTGGCAGCCACCCCATTGTTGTTTTGGGCAGGCTGGCAATTTAACCAAACGCTCCCCATGGTATTCGCCGTTTTAGGTCTGTTGAGCGGCATAAGTAATCTGCGCTTTATTCGCGCAAAACATTCCGCTGATAAGCAGTGGTTAAAGGAGCACATAGGTTCACAAATCGCTACTGGCATTGGTGCCTATACCGCATTTTTCGCCTTTGGCGGCAGAACCCTTCTGGGCAATATTGGCGAATGGCAATTAGTGTTTTGGATGGCACCGGGCGTTATTGGCGCTTTTATCATTCGACACTTTACTATCAGGTACGGTAAACCGAACGCCTCACGACAACTTAATAGCTAATTAGCGATGGTGAATTTTGAATAATAACTGTTGTTGAATACCCATGATTTGCCACCATAACTATGGCAGTGCAAATGAATTGGAACGCTCATGACAGTAAAACTCGCCATCGTGATGGACCCCATTGCGGATATCAACATTAAAAAAGACACCAGCTTTGCCATGTTGCTGGCGGCGCAAAAGCGCGGTTATCACCTGACCTATCTGGAGATGGGCGATCTATACCTGGATACCGGCAAGCCCATGTGCAGCGCACGGGAACTTACCGTGCAACGCAATGCAGATAACTGGTACACCCTTGGTGAAGCAGAGCAGAAGCCACTTTCGTCATTTGACGTTATCTTAATGCGCAAAGATCCGCCCTTTGACGCGGAATTTTTGTATGCCACGCAAATGCTGGAATTAGCTGAAAAAGCCGGAAGTCTGGTAGTCAATAAACCTCAGGCTTTAAGAGACTTTAACGAAAAATTATTCACCGCCTGTTTCCCGGAACTGATACCGCAAACTCTGGTTACTCGCGATGCTCAGCGCATCAGAGAATTCCATGCCAAACACCAGGACATCATCTGCAAACCCCTTGATGGCATGGGCGGCACATCGATATTCAGAGTTAAAGAAGATGGCAACAACCTGGGGGTAATCATCGAAACCCTTACTAACCTGGGTCAGCAATACGCCATGTTTCAGGAATTTTTACCCGCTATCAAAGACGGTGACAAACGGGTATTAATTGTTGATGGTGAAGTGATCCCTTATTGTCTTGCCAGACTACCTACTAAAGGTGAAAACCGAGGAAACCTGGCGGCCGGAGGCACGGGCAGACCTCAGCCTATTTCTGAATCCGACAGAATGCTGGCTGAAGCCATTGCACCCACGTTAAAGGAAAATGGCCTTATTTTTGTAGGTATGGATGTCATTGGCGATAAAATTACCGAAATCAATGTCACCAGCCCCACCTGCGTTCAGGAGATTGAAGCTGCGTTTGATGTGGACATCACTGGTAAATTGTTTGATGCCATTGAAACCAGGTTAAACGCACATTAAAACTGTCAGATTCGACTAAAGTTGACTGGCATAGCTGTGGAACACTGCTAGTATGCAAAGAGGCATCAGACGAATATATCATTCTCTGATGCCGCTTTGAGGTTCAATACTTAGAGAAATGGGTACGTATTTTGGACAACAGCTTACAAAATCACTTCTTAATCGCCACGCCTTCATTGGATGGCTCTTACTTTGGCAAAACTGTCACCTACATTTGTGAGCACAATGATCACGGTGCTATGGGTATTGTAATAAACCAACGCACCGACCTAACCCTGGGACAATTACTCAATCTGACTGAAGAAGATGTCAGTGTCGACGAAGAACACGAATCTCATCTGGTTATGGAAGGCGGTCCGGTAAGCCGGGATCGCGGCTTTATTCTGCACACCTGTCAACCGGGCTGGAGTTCCAGCTTGGCATTGAGTTCAGAAATTATGGTCACCACATCAAAAGATATCTTGCGGGTCATTGGCAACGAGAAAGGCCCAGAAAAAGCCATTGTAGCATTAGGCTATGCAGGCTGGTCTGCAGGTCAACTGGAAGAAGAACTGGAAAGCAATTCCTGGCTTACCCTGAAAGCCGATTCCGACTTGTTATTCAATGTGCCAGTGGAACAGAAATGGGACAAAGCCATTGAAAAGCTGGGTATCAATATCTGGCAATTGTCTCCTCAGGTAGGTCACGCCTAAAGGCACTTTCAGGGCGACATATACAGCTCGCCCTGCCCCGCTTTGTAGTTTCTTTCATAAACCATCATTATTTAACCAATGACGGCAGCGCAAACTATGGATAAAATTCACTCTTATTCTATAAAGGCTGTCCGATAAGTCGGATCCCTCAAGATGCAGAGAGTCGACACAAACGAATCATGACATACCGCTTTTCTGAGTTACGAATAATGCCAGGTTTCCCGGTAGTGCTGATGCTATTGCTGATAGTGCTGTCAGCTTTATTTGGCAGCAATAAGCTGGCAGCGCAAGAATCTGAAGCTTTAACTCAGGCTCGTAAACTTAAACAAAACTCTCAAACCGAAACATTAACTGAATACCTGATACCGGCAATTGAAAACGGCGAATTGCGAGGTCGAGAAAAAATCATTGGTCTTGATATGCTAGTAAGAGCTCACCATTCTCTGGGAAATTTGGACCAGGCACTGGATCACAATGGCCGTCTTAAACTGGAAGCAGAACACGCTGGTGATGAATTATACATTGGCAGGTCGTTTCTGAATAACGGCGAAATCGTACAAACCCAGGGGAAGCACCAGGAAGCTATTAGCCATTTTCATCAAGCATTGCATCACTATAAAATCGCTGACAATCCCAAGTTTATCGCCAATGCTTTACTGGAACTCAGCTCCTCCCATGGCCATATTAATCAAAATATTGAAGCCCTAAATTATGCACAGCAATCCCTTGAAATAGGCGAAGAAATTGAAGATCTAACCACTATTGCCAATGCCTACAACAGTATTGGCATGCAACATGACCGCATGGGAAATCTGTCTGAGGCATTAGAAGCTCATATGAAAACCATTGAACTGGACCGGCAGCGGGGCGATATTGATGAGTTAGCCACCAGCTATTTTAATGTCGCCAGTATCTACAAAAAAATGGAAGACTATGAAAACGCTAAATTTTTCACACAAGAAGCATTGGCTTTAGATTTACCTGGCAATAACCCTGACTATTTGGGCCACGACTACAACATGCTGGCTGAGCTGGACTTGGCAACCGGAAACCTCAAGGCAGCGATGCAAAACGCCAAACTGGCAGAACAATATTTTCGAGCCATTGATGCGGAAGGTCACTTGGGTATGGTTTACAACAATCTGGCGCGAATTGCTCTGAAACAAGAGGATATTAAGCAAGCAGAAAGCTATGTTGACCAGGCACAAGAGCTCAATCAAAAAGTTAGTCAAGACAATCAGTTAGCCCAAAGTGAACTCATAAAAGCCGAAATTCTGATTGAACAACGCCATTACGACCAAGCATTAGCGATTCTGGAAAACAATATAGAGGTGACTCTGGAGCGCAAAAACTTTGAACATATTCGCACTTTATTTACACTGCGCAGTCAGGCCTATGAGCGCTCCGGTCAAGCAGAAAAAGCGCTCGAAGCCTATAAAGATTTTTATCGTTTAAAAGACCAATTCGAAGCAGAAAATCACAGCAGTATCATGGCGCAGTTGCAAAACCAAATGGATTACCTGCAAAAGGAACATCGCATCGAGCTACTGGAAACCCAGTCCAACATCAAACAGTTGCAACTGGAGCGGGAACAGTTGGAGAAAAAACTGTGGATAGCGGGTCTGCTACTCATCGTACTATTACTGGCGGTAATAGGTTACAAAGAGCGTACCAGGCGCAAGTTAGCCGCAATGGAGAAAAAGTTGCTGGCGGATTCGGTGCAACAAAAAAATGCCATGCTGGCGGAAGTTGCGCATGAACTCAGAAGCCCGTTAACGGCTTTAAAACTACAAATTGAATCCTTGCAGTACAACCTCGAAGATCAGCCAGAAATGGCCTATCGACGACTAAACAATAAAATTGATGAACTCAATACCCTGATTGAAGATCTCTACGATTTGGCCCGGGCCGACAATGGCCTGCTAAAACTCAATTTTGAGCCAGTCAAAGTCAAAGATCTGTTACTGGAAATCACCGAAGGTTACCGGGAAGTGGTAGAGCATAAAGGTCTGAAGATCACCACCTCGGTAAATATCACTGAAGATGAACACTTCACGGTAGATGGCGTGCGTCTTAAACAGGTCATCGCTAATTTACTGCGCAACAGTATCAATTACACCGACGCCCCAGGTACCATCAACTGCAGTGTTTCACGTCAGAATGACAAAGTACAAATCATTTTGGAAGACACCGCTCCCGGTGTCTTACCGGAAGAAATTCCCAGATTATTCGAAAGAATGTATCGCGCCGATGGCACTAAAGATCATGATCAACATGGTTCAGGGCTGGGCCTGTCTATTTGCAAAAGCTTGGTGGAGGCTCACAACGGCAACATTAACGCTGAAGTCAGCCATCTGGGCGGGCTAAAGGTCAGCATCCAGCTTCCTGCAGACTTAGGCACTGATGATTTTAAAAAGGCAGCGTAAATCCTGACGGCTACCTTTGCTTTAGCCACAATCGCGGAACCTTAAGAAGACTAGTTTAACTATACGCCTGTACTTCAATCGGCTTGGGCAAGCTCACTATGTTAGCTCTCCATTGAGCCTGAAATTTAGCAAAATTAAGGTGGCTGTCCTAGTAAGTTTTTGGGTTATTTTGGTCGTATCTTGCAGCAGTGCCAGATGGACAGCTCCGTACTCTGATCTTGCATCTTCGAAGGGGAGCTCCCCTTCAACCCCCATATGCCCTTGGCGCGAGAAAACATAAGCCGCAATCGCAGAACCTAAAGACCGTCAATGAAAGTACGTCCGTGTACTTGCATCGACTTGGGCAACATCCCTGTTGCCAATCTTCAGGTTCTATCTGCTCTTTCGGCTTATCTCGCGAAAGGGCCAGAAATCAACGGACTTCGAACACAACAATTGCCTGCTATTTAACAGTATTGAGGTGGGTGTCTTCGTAAGTCTTGGGTAGGTTGGACTTTAGTCCAACGAAGATGCTAAATGCCAGCAACACTGTCTGACTGGCCGATTTTTTATCCTGCAAAATCGGCATTCACTGCGTCTCTGTAGCTCAAGTCAGACCTTCAAATACATCCCTTTCGTCAACCTTTAGGTTCAATCTGCTCTTTCGGCTTATCTCGCGAAAGAGCCAGAAACCAACGGACTTCGAACACAACAATTGCTTTAAATTTAACAATTTTGAGGTGGGTGTCTTCGTAAGTTCTTCACTTACATCGGCTTGGGCAAGCTCATTATGATAGCTCTCAATTGAGTCTGAAATTTAGCAAAATTAAAGTGCGTATCCAGGTAAGTTCAATATTTTGCGTCAGCAAAATTTGTGACCTAATTGAGCGAATCCCGTGATGTGCCTTGTTATGTGACGGCATGCAGCTTTCTTAAATTTCTTATAAGTAAGTAGAGGTATGCAATAAAGAAGAAAACTACATCTACATAGAAGTTGCTTATATTGAAATACTTGTAATCTGGATAAGCCTGAAATGTATAAAATACCGCGGGGAATCCTATGTACCCCCGGCCATCAAACGCCACTTCAATCATTGATGAAAAATATTGAGTTATTAACACGCAGCCAATTACTAGCATTAGCTTAATTAAGGTTTTTATCGCTACTTTGAAGTATCCCATTACTAATTAGCTGTGTCTCAAGTCACATGACGCCGTACTAATGGGCGTATAAAAGCTTGGCTAAAATTAGCGACGGAGCAGCGCAAGCCAAGCTTTTTGCGTCCCTTGTTGAGGCGTTTGTTATATACCATTTACGCTGGCGCTATTTTCTCTTTTAACTCAGAGACAGTATAGGGTGGATTTTTAGCATGGAGCATTGCATGACAATTAGGACATACAGGAACCAAATCCAATATTGGGTTAACTTTATAATCAGAACCAATTGAAGATATAGGAGTCAAATGATGGACATGAATAAACCCTTTGCCTATATCGCCATATGTTATAGAAAAATCGAAATCGCAAACTAAACACTTTACACCATGATGTTTTATACACGCAGCCCTTGCCCTTGAGTCACGTTCATATTTATTAACAACAACTTTATGTACAACACCTTCAGTATGCTCTGAGAGCTCATCAGGAAAAACAGGATCAGCGATTTGAAATGATTGGCTACTAAATTCAAGGTAAGCCCTTAATGCTGATTTACAGTTCCTCCTTGAGCCCTCTGGCATGGTGGTACCTGAAAGCTGGTCAATAATACGTGAAATCGCTTGTTCAGAGCTTATTGATTTAAAAGTAATGTCAACATGAAGATGATTTGTAACATTATTAAGGTAATCAATATAACTGTTTGCCGTACCTTCGGTGAGCTTTCTTGGTCTTGAAACGACGAGATAATCGACAAACTCGATTTCTTGTTCAATCACGATAGTCTCCTACGGTATATAACTTTTAAATAAGGGGCGCAGGCATGTGGGGCATAATGGCGAAGCCGCCCCGCATGTATGCGTCCCAACGAACGAAGTGAGTGACTTGATTTTTTTGTTAGCCCTATAACTGAGGGTCTTTCGAAGAAGGGTCATAGTTGTCTCCGTGAACTGTGTACTCTATTGCATACTCTGAACTGAACACGTCCTTGGATAACAAGCTAGTAGTGCCCTTACTCGAGTTTTGCACACTTTTCGTGAATATTTTCGCAAATTCGTTTAGCTGCTTAGGTGTTCCAGAAATACCTCTACTATTAATCGAAAAAGTGTCACATGATGTCAGAGTCAAATACCAATGCGGTAATAAGTGATCATGTTCACCAAGTGGATGGTTTTTAGCGGCAAATTCTTCTACCAACTTACAAAGATTAAGTAAGCCAACTTTTGAGCCATGTAGAATCCACTTTTGTTGTTCTGTACTCGAAATGTAGTAAAAACCTAAATCTCGCCACTCTTGGCGAGTCAATTCAGCAGCTTTTCCAGATAATTTATTCATAGTCAAACTGGGGGCTAACAACTTAATATCGGCCCAACAGGTCGTTTTTCTACCGAGAGTTGGGTCATTTTCATTCATTTGTAAATTGATAACAAATTTATCCAAACAATACCAGAAGTGACCTGAAATAAACTTATACTTTGAGCCTGATTTCCACCAATACGACCCAATGGGTCGTATCCCTGACTATAGAAGAAACTTTTAAACAACTGATTATTTTGTGAGTGGAAACAATCATTTATTCAGCATATTTCCAGATGCACGATTGACCGCTTTGAGCTTTAAGGTGGGTGTCTTCGTAAGTTCACAGCTGTGTCAGATGGCCAGCTCCGTACTCTGATGTTGCTTCTTCGAAGGGGCGCTCCCCTTCAACCCCCATATGCCCTTGGCTCGAGAAACATAAGCCTCAATCGCAGAACCTAAAGACCGTCAATGAAAGTACATCCGTATACTTGCATCGACTTGGGCAACATCCCTGTTGCCAATCTTCAGGTTCTATCTGCTCTTTCAGCTTATCTCGCGAAAGGGCCAGAAACCAACGGCCTTCGAACACAACAGTTGCTTGTTATTCAACGATTTTGAGGTGGGTGTCTTCGTAAGTATTCTTAGATGGTTTCTTCGCTAGGAGCATGCGCTTTCCATTGGTCTTTTACATAGTCATAGAACCCATCCACTCCGGGCACTCGTACAACTTGTGCCAGCTCTTGCCCCGCCTGCGAAAGCAATACTTGACCTATGGATAGCTGGTTTTGTCCATTTTTCATTTCCAGTGGTAAAGGTTGGCCGCAATAAGCTAACGTAAAACTCTTTGGTAATCCTTGTCGGTTAAACCCTGAAAGTGAATTAAATTGAATTAGCCCTAAGCTATCCAAGTGGGACAAGGTGCTGAAATTAATCCCTAGATCATTGTAAATCTTTGCTTGGCTATCAAAAACTAATGGAGTGAAATTCCCAATACCCCAGCCGAACTTGCATAAAGTCTGGAACAGTTCAGCATCTTTTTTATCAAGATCGCTGAGAAGGTTCACAGTACGTCTAGAAAATGATCCTGGTGTATTTGCCTCGCCAGCAAGAACGTTGGCCCATATAGTCTGCATTTCCTCATCGGAAACAATCCTCGACTTATCAAAAAAGTTTGTAACCCAATCGTCTTCCATATTTCCAGGGTTAGATTGCTCGTTAAGGTGAGGAATAGACTTTTTGGTTATTTCCTCCATGTTTTCTTGACGGTTAGCTTCTTCCTCGACAAAACGGTGCATTGCTCTGCGATGTAAGTCAGTGATTTCTAACTCTGATTCCGCTTTAATAAGACTTGCTTCAGCTTCTGCTTTTGCAACACGTTTGATTTGCCACGGTTCAAAAACGCCACCGATTGCAGATGAAACCTTTTCGATTAATGTATTGGCAGGCTTAGATAACTCGCCAAGATTAACTAATGATGTTGAATTGTCGTCTGACATTATTTATACCTAACGTTTCAAGTAAGCGGCTAAAAATAGTTGGCTATAATTTGTGAGGCACGAACAAAGCCGACTATTTTTTGTTCGCACTTTTAATTTGCTTCGTTAGGGCTTCTGCTTGAAGCGAAGTTCATATTGAGCCTCTTGCTGGTAAAGAGCGTCTAGCACGGTCTCTACCAAATCTTTAATTTCGATAATGCCCGGCAAGCTATCTATTATATTTTTTACAATTAGCGGCACAGGGAAACTAGCAGTTTTGTCATAGCTTACACTTGCATCGAGCACATGTAGGTCCGAATGTGCCATTACCTGGTGCCTTAATTTTAGCAATTGCTCATGTAAAAGCTTTGATTTATCGGGAATGTTCGGTACGGACAATTTATATCTTTCACTACTATTTATCTGAGATTGAGTGAAAGGTTTGCAATATTCCACAATAACCATTCTATAAGCTGCGCTCCAAACAGCATTTCCTGATTTAAAGTTCTCTAGCTCACACAAAGTACTCCAAGCACGATTTAAACTTGTAATTGACTCTTGGTAATGAATGTACTCTTCATCTAATGTCATGCTTGCCCTAACTATTAATATCGACCCAACGGGGCGTTTTCATTCTTTTGTAAATTGATTGCGTATTCTGACGCACCCGATCAGTAATTCTGGATAACCCGATCACAACCATTCAGGTGATCGGGTGGCCAGAATAAGTGACCGAGTAATGGCTAATACGCAAATTGATAACAAATTTATCCAAACAATACCAGAAGTGACCTGAAATAAACTTATACGTTGTGTCGGATTTCGACCAATACGACCTAACGGGTCGTATTCCTGATTATAGAAGAAACTTGTACACAACTGATTATTTTGTGAGTGGGAACAATGTTTTTTGAGCATATTTCCAGATGTACGATTGACCGCGTTAAACTTTAAGGTGGGTGTCCTCGTAATATCTATTGCCTGCAATTTAACGATTTTGAGATGGGTGTCCTCGTAATATCTCTGCTAATAAGCTTCGATAATCTCTTGTTTTCTAAAACAATTTTCACTGTGATCATTATATAGGCCGCAGGCTTGCAAGTGGGCATAGCAGATAGTGGAACCAAAAAATTTGAATCCCCTTTTCTTCAGGTCACGACTTATCTTATCTGAAATGTCACTGGTGGCGGGATAATCTTCCAGTGATGAAAGTTTATTGACGATAGGCGTATGGTTAACAAATCCCCAGAGGTAGTCGCTAAAAGAGCCAAACTCCTTTTGGACACTGATAAAGGATTTAGCATTGCTGATGGTGGCTTTGATTTTCGCGCGATTTCGGATGATTTCAGCATTGCCCATCAGCCGCTCAACATCTTCCTCTGTATACAGCGCCACTTTCTCCACATCAAAATCCGCAAAGGCTTTTTTATAACCTTCTCGACGCTTCAGTATGGTGTACCAGCTTAACCCCGCCTGAGCAGATTCCAGTACAATAAACTCAAACATTTTTTTATCGTCATAGACAGGCACGCCCCACTCTTCATCATGGTATTTAACATAGTCAGGTTTTGATTCGTCAAGCCAGGGACAACGGTTACTATTCATAGAGTTTGCCATCATTAGAGTTGGTCATTGCAAATACATTTCCTTAACAGGACAGCCATCTTAACTTTAGCAAAACATCCTCGAACATGGGGCAATTTACCAAGTATTTAACTGAGTCCTTAACAGGACAGTCACCATAAAGATCCGGGGTTCAGATGGGAATGCCGTTACCAGCTGATCACAGTAGTACTAGCGTAATCATTCTGACAGCCAACAAAGTTAGTAATATTTTAATGGCGATAATGATGGTTTCATTGTGTGCGGCAAGTCGTATTTTAGTACCAATGAAAGAGCCTAGTATGGCGCCAGCCACCAAGTACCCTATCAATGCCAGGTTTGCAAAAAGCTCAGCGGTCACATAGGCAAAAACCGGTATTTTCGCTAAATGGCTAATCGTCATAAACATGGAACTGGTGGCGATAATGTCATCTTTAGAATCCAGCTCTTTAGTCAACACCGAAAGCGACAATGGCCCCGTTGCACCAACGATTAACCCCAGGCCCGTTTGTAAAAATCCGATGAGATAGTAACTTTCGAATCGTTTAATAAAATCAGCGAAATGTGCGCTCCACAGATTCAGCAAAATATATACACCAATCGCTAATGGCACATAAGTGGTGGGTACACTTAGCAGAATGTAACCAAACAGCAAAACACCCATCAGGGAACCCACGAAAAACTTTGGAAACAATGCCCACCTGACATGAGACAGTGAGAAAACCATTCGTGAGGAATTGCTGGCAATTTGGGTTATGCCATGTATCGGGATGATCAAAGCGGGGCTCAAAAATACGGGAAGTATGGCAATTAACAGCATACCACCGCCAAATCCCACCACTCCGGCTATCACAGAAGTACACAGCGAGATTAACCCCAGAACAATTTCAGTACTCAAATAGTTACCTTGCCCTTTAGCATTTAATTTTTGAACTTAAGATTATCGATACTGGCAATAACCAAACAACCATCATAATTAATGCCAAATAGAAAACCATATAAATGACCATCAACTGAGATTAATTCATCAATGGCAACTCCAAGGGCAAGAAAGCCAACTTTGAAAAAAACTCTGAGGTACTTAAGCGCGATATCGGCCGCTAAGGACGATCAAACTTTTGTCTGGCTTTCTCTACCTTTTCGCGAATATGGCAACCGATATGATGATCATTAATCAAACCCATGGCCTGCATAAAAGCATACACAGTGGTGGGGCCGACAAACTTCCAGCCGCGTTTTTTCAGATCTTTTGAGATAGCCACGGATTCCTCAGATGTGGATCTGGATTGAGGCGGATGGGCACCATCATCGGCTGGTTCGAAAGACCAGAAATAGGTGGCCAAAGAGCCAAATTCTCGCTCCATTTCAATGGCCTTTTTGGCATTGTTAATCACCGCTTCAATTTTGCCGCGATGCCTGACAATGGCTTCATTTTGTAGCAGCTCGGCAACGTTTTTCTCGTCAAGCTCAGACACGGCATGAAAGTCGAACTGTTTAAAAGCAGACCTGAAAGCCTCTCGTTTCGCCAGAATCGTGCGCCAGCTTAAGCCCGACTGAAAGCCTTCAAGACAAATTTTCTCAAACAGTCTGCGATCATCGTCTACCGGAAAACCCCACTCGGTATCGTGATACACAGAAAACTCTGTCGTAACTGCAGCCCAGCCACAGCGAGCAACGCCATCAATTCCAATTTCAACCTTTGCCATATTTTTTCCTTGAAACAATTAAGCTAAGAACGCGAGCCTATCGTCAACTTTAGTCGGCGCAATTTCAATAATCTCAGCGTCCACAACGCGCTGCTCTACAAACGGATCCAGAGCAACCCTTTTGTCTAACTCTTCTGCAGAAGTGCCATGTGCGATTATCGAGCCTCCTTTTCCTGACTTTATGCTTCCAGCCAACAAAAACACGCCATCTTCAAATCCCTTTTTTAACCAAGCATTGTGTCCAGCCATATATTCACTAGCCAAGTCTTTATTTTCTGAAAAACGTAAAAATACCATGAACATTATATTTCCTCTCCAGCAGATGAGTTACAAGTATGTTTTGTATGCAATTCATCAATCCATAAATTCATTTTCGAAACTTCTCGTTCTACATAGTTAAGGTCACCAAAAGAGCTTCCAAGAACAGCAACGCCCTGACTCCAACTTAACACTCGCATCGCATAATCATCAGACTTTTCAGAGTACCCCATGGCGCTAAACTGTTGGCGCAGCCAAGCTCTGAATAATGCAAAGACTTTACCTGCTTCCTTGTTTCCGGGTTCGATTTTTAGCATGTCATTTGACAGCGTTCCTACCGGACACCCGAAAAGTCGAATTTTGCTCCAGTTTTGAATCACAATGTTGATATAACATTTAATCCGCTCCTGCGGCTCTTCGCTGGAAGCTTCCCAGGATTGCAGCATGTTTTGAGTGTCACATAACCTGTGACCAACAACTGCATTGAGTAGTTCTTGCTTGGATTTAAAATGGTGATACAGATTTCCTTTTGAGATGCCAAGTTGCCTGGCAATATGTAAAAAGGATGTCGCCTCAAACCCTTGTCGATAAAAAAGCTCACTGGCGGCCGCAATCGCTTTTTCACGGGTATTAGCATTTACCATAGCATCAAGCCCTTACAAATTGAGAGAGTCTCCAAATTCAGCAGTTCTGTATCCACAGTTTTTCCCCCATGAACCTTATCGCTTAGGCACACTCTAGGACGTTCGTCCCAAAAACGCAATAGGACGGTCGTCCCAATCTATTAAGTAAATGATTAAATTAGTAATTTATTAATATTCTGAAGTCTGAACAGGTACTTTCACCTGCCCCACAGACTTTGTCAGTGTCCGTGACAAACCTCTTTTACAAAATTGAAAGCAAGAACTGCCTGAAGATTTTTTATCTTAATTACTAATTCCACTTTGAATTTCTGGGAAAAACGTCTGTAATCTAAAGGCTTAGATTTGTGCACTGGAGATCTGATGAAAGCTTTAAACTCTTGCCTAATATTCGTTTTACTACTGAGCCTAAACCCGGTAAATGCTGTAGAGGTTGGGTTTAGCGGTATGGCCAGAGTTGGCACTGATTCGTTCCTGGTGGTGATGGATAAAAAGGGCTATCAGCAGGGCCCCAGAATAGGATTACTGAAAACCAGCGTTGATGAGAAACCGACGTTTTCTCCCATAGAGATCAACAACTGGAACAACGATGAAGGTCAAGCCAGTGATCTGGAGTCGGTTTGTCAGTTTCCCGGAAAAGATAACGAGTTTTTGCTGGCCGAATCCGGCTACTGGAAGGGAAAATCTGGTCGTATCTTTCACGTTGAGTTGACTGCCCAAAGTCTCCTGGTAAAACAGATCTACAGGCTACCTTTGATAATCAGCAATGATGAAAACGTCGATGGCGATAACTTTGAGGGGCTGGTGTGTTTTGCAAGAGAAAACAAAATCTATGTGGTTCTGGGAGAAAGAGGTGGCAGCGAGATTTACCCCAACGGTCTGCTACGCATTGGCATATTGGATGATGAACAGGGTCTGATTTCTTGGGATGTATACAAGAACAAATCACTCACAGTTGTAGCCCCCAAGTCGTGGGGTAACTCGCAAACCAGAAGAACGATTTCCGACCTTCACCTGGATACAGAGGGAATAATTTGGGCAGTTGCCACCGAAGATGCTGGTGATGAAGGTCCATTCCGTTCCATTATTTATCAGGCAGCTAATATCACTGACACAAGCGATTCGTTACCGGTAAAAATCATAACTAATCCCAAAATTGCATGGCGAATTGATGGTTTTAAAGTGGAGGCTTTGGCGGCCCCTGCTTCAACTGTTCCTGGCAGCACAATGAGTATAGGCACGGAAGATGAGTCTTATGGTGGTACGTGGCGGCCATTGTTTGCTGTAGACCAATAGGTGCCCCGTAGCACCAAAACTTTCTGCTTCAGGAAGCCAGTACTTCATGCAATTTACTGACTAGTTGTTCTTTTTGGAAAGGTTTGCCAAGGTGTCCGTTAAAGCCAATTTCCTGATAAAACTTAACCTCATGAGCTAATACATTTGCAGTTAATGCAATCACCGGCAGTCTGCTTAAACGCGAGTTTTGTCTGAGCTTGATTAAGGCTTCTGTGCCATCAACACCTGGCATTTGAATATCCATCAATACCACGTCAAACTGCTGCTCTTCAAGTTTCTGCAGAGCAATTGCGCCATCGGCAGCGACTGTCACTTCCGCCCCTACCTGATTCAACATTTCGCAAGCAATTAATTGGTTGATGTCATTATCTTCAGCTAACAACACCCGTACTCCAATTAAATCAGCACGATGTAGTTTGCATTCCTGTTGAGCTTCCGAACTGGCAATGTCGTAGTCTATGCGCACGATAAATCGGGTGCCCTCGCCTTTTTGGCTTTTTACCTGAATATGGCCGCCCTGCATTTCCACCAGTTGTTTTACAATAGCCAGTCCAAGCCCGGTGCCTCCGAATCGCCGACTGGTGGAACTTTCGGCCTGAGTAAAAGATTCAAACAGGTTTTTCTGTTCGTCTTCGCTCATGCCAATTCCGGTGTCTGATACGATTATCTGCAGCTTGAGTCTGTCAGCCTGCTTTAAAGCTCCCACTTCAACGGAGACGGAGCCCGAATCAGTAAATTTAATAGCATTTGACGTCAGGTTTACCAGTACCTGTAGCAATTTAGTGGGATCACCCGCCACACGTTGTGTTACCTCGCCTTTATGCTGGATATCTAGCTTGAGCTCCTTTGCCAATGCCAGATGACGCAGTTGGCTATCCAGTTGCTGCAACACATCTGCAACGCAAAATGGGATCTTTTCCAACTCCATTTTGCCAGCTTCAATTTTAGAAATATCCAGAATTTGATTAATTATTTGCAATAAGGTGCGGGCAGATAGGTTGGCTTTGTTAATATACTCCCGCTGCTTCTCGTCCAACTGCGTATCCAGGGTAAGTTCTAATAACCCCATAACACCATTTATTGGTGTTCTGATTTCATGAGACATAGTGGCCAGGAATTCCGACTTTGCCTGGCTGGCCTGCTGCGTAGCCATCACCGCTTCTTGTAACGCCTTCTCCATTCTTTTACTTTCGGTGACATCTTCATAGGCCCCTAACACCCCGATAACCTTATTCTGCTTATCGATAAGTGGCACTTTGTTAGTCAAAGTATAGAACTCTTCACCTTGTGGGTTTATGGATTGCGTAACGATTCCGGGCAGCGACTCTCCGGTATTCAATACCTGCCGATCTTGTTGTCTATAACGCTGAGCATTTGCATCGGATTTGAAATAAGCATCGCTTTTGCCCAGCAAATTGTCTATGGTTTTAAAACCGCTATCTTTTAAAAAACGCTGATTGGCGCCCCAATAAGTAAGGTCTTTTTTCTTCCAAAAAACGCCGTATGGGAGCGAATTCAAAACAGCCTGCAACAATATCTCTGAGTGTTCTAATTCCTGATGTTTTTCTTCCACAGCGAGTTGCAATTGCGCTGAAGCGTCTTTCAGGTATGTAAAAAAGCGGTCAATGACAAATAAGCTGATGCCGCTGAGTACCAGATATCCGGTGAGGTTATTAATCCATGCCGGCAAACTTAACGCATAATCCTGAAGCGGCATATTAAAGCTCATGACGCCGCGATTAACCGCCAGCATAAAACCGATTTGCAACAGTGCCCCCGCCAGCAGTACCATAATCGCAATGCGGGTTGTCAGTACCAGCCCGGCTAATAGTCCCGAAACCAGTAAAATCATGGTGCCTGCGCTCACTAAGCCAAAGTTAAACAAACCAGCAACACCCGCCAGAAACAAGGTTCCCACCATGACCGCCCCTTTGACACTACTGGAAAAGTGATTACGGCAAAGATACATAAAACCAAACACCAGGCTGGCCAGTACGTGAACAACCATCACAGGTTGCAATCCCGTCTCCATCATTCGATAAAAGGAACCAGCCAGAGCCAAGATCACCAGACCAAACATAGCGACAATTAACCTGTCGATAAGGTTATTGCGTATGGCAATAAAATCTTCACTTTCCCGAATGCGCATAAATTGTGTTGCGTGCAACCACCGACAAAAACCAAGGCTCCTTTCAAAGATAGCACGAGTTAAAAAAACTGGTTCAATAAAAGCCGCACACTGATTACAATCGCCATCATAGGCACTTTACAGATGGCAGTAATTTCAGCACATCATGACCACTCTTCTCGGATTTGATTTTGGTACCCGCAGTATTGGCGTTGCCGTTGCTCAGGTAATTACAGGCACCGCCGCTCCACTGGAAGCGTTAAAGGCCACAGATGGCATTCCCGACTGGCAGAAAGTTGAAGCCTTATTTGCAGAATGGCAACCCGATCGCGTGGTAGTGGGGTTACCGCTGAATATGGACGGTACCTGGCAACAGGTAACTTACGGCGCTCAAAAGTTTGCCAACCGTTTGTCCAATCGCTTTAGAATGCCAATAGATACTTATGATGAGCGATTGACTACCGCCGCCGCCAAAGAAAAGCTATTTGAATTAGGTGGCTATAAAAAGCTGCAGAAAGGCAAAATTGACAGTGTTTCCGCTTGTTTAATTATTGAAAGTTGGCTGGAAAACGTATTTTATCAGGAAAAATAGTTTTACAACTTGTCATCTAAAGAGATGCTTCGAAATGCTAGTTTTCTTTGATATTGGCAATTTTGAAAGCAAAGTTCTGAGACGCTCTCGTTACTTTTTCACTCAGCGCTTTATCTTCAAGTGTACGCGCCAATACCATCCCGCCCACGCACAAAGCAGATAGTGCAAAAGCCGTTTCTTCTTTTTCGTCGCTATCAAGGTTGTTGGTAAACAAATCAGTCATAGCAAGCAACAGATGCTCATAAGACTTTTTTACTTCGGCAGATGCTCTGGCAACATCCGAAGGCATTGCAATCATTGGGCATTGACGGTCGATATTAGTCAAATGTTCTGTGGAAAGATAGGCTGATACCATTGCTTTAACTGCGTTACTGCCTCCGTTCATCTTGACACCTGCCTTATTGCGCCACTGCTTTCCAACACCGAGCAAAAAACAAGAAATTGCTTCAGAATACAGCTCTTCCTTGCTACTAAAATGATTGTAAAACCCACCTCGGGTCAAACCCGCCTCTGACATAATATTGTCAATAGACACCTTTACGAAGCCATGACGATTAAAGAGAACTCTTGCGCACTCGATAATTCGAGCCCGGGTTTTAGATTTATGTTCGGCACTGTAAGGCATAAATTGAACTCCACAAGCTTTGATAGAAGCATAACGCAAACTTTAAATATGTTCTTGAACATAAATAGATATCGTCTAATTTGCAATCTCCGGCTTTAAGAAATTGTTAAAACAAAAGTGGAGATACAGCATGAAATTACACAACGGTATGTCACCTAATGGCTTACGGGTAGCAATGTTTTTATTTGAAAAGAACATCAACATTCCGGTAGAAGAAGTAAACATAATGCAGGGCGACACGAGGAAAAAAGAATTCCTGGCCATGAATAGTCTTGGTCAGGTTCCCGTACTAGAGTTAGATGATGGTCGCTTTTTATCTGAAAGTGTTGCTATATGCCGCTATCTGGAAAGTCGATTCCCTGAGCATCTGCTGTTTGGTGAATCACCTGAAGAACAGGCTTTTATCGAAATGTGGAATCGCCGTATGGAGCTTTGGCTTTTCGCAACATTGGGTAGCATAGGCGAGCACGAAATCCCATTTTTCCAATATCGAGTTGAACAAAACCCGGATTTTGCTGCGTCACAAAGAAAAGAAGCTATTAATCGACTTAGCTGGTTAGACAACGAGCTTTCAGATGGACGCAATTACATTGCAGCAAGTGGGTTTTCGGTGGCCGACATTACGGGTGCTGCGATTTTGTTAATTGCTCAATACATTGGATTGGAAATCCCGGCCAATCTGAAGAATGTGCATCGCTGGGTGGCCAATATTATGGGAAGAGACAGCTTTCAGGCCTGCCTGCCCAAAAGCACAAACGCGGCATAAAGTTTGAACCTGGGTTTATAAGCGCCAGACTGGCGCTTATAAACATCTGTAGTTTGACACTGATTATTGCTGCACGACCGTTGGTATTGCACGTCAGGGCGTAAACTCTGTTCCACACTGCCAACAGATTTCAAAACTCGCTTCGTTTTCTTCCTGACACTGGCGGCAAATCCAGGGGTTGCCCTGCACTTCAGAAGCTTCAAATTCAGCAATCAATTTAGTGGCCCGATTAAACCACTCATTGTCGGTTAACCAGATTTCTGGCCAGGCATCAAAGGGAGAAATCTCCCCTACACCACCAATGGCAAATTCGTTTTTGATAAAGCAGGGAATACCGTAACTATCCAGCAGATCTTTAATCTGCTGGATGCGCAAACGATTTTCACTGCAAAACACTTTTACCAAGTTGTTATACCATTTCCATTATATATTTGCCCACCTCAGTGGGTGATGAAAAGCATTTAGACAAGATGGTATCAATCCATATCAATTGTTACGTCGCTCAATGAGCCCAGGGTGTTACCGGCATCACTGTCCAGTTTGATCATCAAGCGCAAGTCGTTAGGCGAATCAGCGTGATGTAGCGCCTGATCCATGGTGATTTTCTCTGCTTTTAACAGATCGTACAGTGCCATATCAAAGCTCTGCATCCCCATTTCTTTGCCTTTTTTCATGGCTTCTTTCAGGCCAGAGATTTCGCTGCGCTGTATCATATCGGTCACTAACGGCGAGTTAAGCAATATCTCAATGGCTGCAACACGACCTTTGCCATCCACGGTGGGCACCAGCTGCTGGGCCACAATTGCCCGCATATTCAGACTCAAATCGTAACGCAGTTTAGCGTGTTGCTCTGGTGGCGCTAAGTGCATGATACGCTCAATCGCCTGGTTGGCGTTATTGGCGTGCAATGTGGCCACGCATAAATGACCGGTGTCGGCAAAGGACATGGCGTATTCCATAATTTCCATGGAACGGATCTCACCAATCAGAATAACATCCGGCGCCTGACGCAATGAGCTTTTCAATGCTTCGTCAAAAGATAAGGTATCAATACCTACTTCTCGTTGGGTAATGACACAATTCTGGTGTTCGTGCACAAACTCGATGGGATCTTCTATGGTCAGGATGTGACCAAAGGAATTCTTATTGCGATGACCAATCAAGGCTGCCAGAGATGTTGATTTACCTGTGCCGGTTCCCCCAACAAACAAGATCAGACCGCGCTTAGCCATAATGATGTCTTTTAGCACCGGTGGCAGTCCCAGATCTTCGGCGTTGGGGATTTGGGTGACGATACGACGCACCACCATACCCGCCTGATCCCGCTGCCAAAATGCGCTACAACGAAAACGCCCTATGCCTTCGCGCACGATGGCGAAGTTGCACTCCCGAGATTTAGCAAACTCTGCCCGCTGTTTTTCGTTCATAGCCTGATGCACCAGGCTCAGGGCACCAGCTTCATCCTGCGCCCCCTTTTGCAGTGGGGTCATTTTGCCGTTGATTTTTGAGCTTACCGGAAAACCGGCGGTCACAAATAGGTCGGAACCGCCTTTATCCACCATAAACTTCAAAAATGCGTCTAACTCAATTGCCATTATTCTGTTCTCTCATTTTTTCCCGGGCAGTCTTCAGCTATCCGGATTGGTCCATTGATTATAGCCAGGCCTGCACTTACCCGCCGAAGCCACCTTGTTTATTGCTGCTCTTCGATGCAGCATCCTGAGGAGAAATCAGCCCCTGAGCCACCAGTTTTTGCAAACACTGATCCATAGTCTGCATACCGTGTTGCATGCCGGTCTGAATTACCGAATACATCTGCGCCACTTTGTCTTCGCGGATCAGGTTTTTGATAGCCGGAATACCTACCATGATTTCATGGGCTGCGACACGACCACCGCCTACCTTTTTCAGCAGGGTTTGTGAAATAACCGCGCGAATAGATTCTGACAACATGGAGCGTATCATGGCTTTTTCTTCTGCCGGAAACACGTCGATAATACGGTCGATAGTTTTAGGCGCAGAGTTGGTGTGCAGTGTACCAAACACCAGGTGACCGGTTTCTGCCGCACTGATGGCTAAACGTATGGTTTCCAGATCCCGTAATTCGCCCACCAGGATGATATCCGGGTCTTCCCGCAATGCAGAGCGCAATGCATTGTTAAAACTATGGGTATCGCGGTGTACTTCCCGCTGGCTGATCAGGCACAATTTGTTTTGATGCACAAATTCTATGGGGTCCTCAATGGTCAGTATGTGTTCCCGCTTGGAACTATTAATGTAATCAATCATAGCCGCCAGCGTGGTACTTTTACCCGAACCCGTGGCCCCGGTAACCAATACAATGCCTGTGGGATGCTGAATAATTTCCCGGAAAATATCGGGAGCACCCAACTGGTCCAGAGTTAATACTTCGCTGGGGATGGTCCGCAACACCGCCGCCGCACCGCGGTTTTGCACAAACGCATTAACACGAAAACGCGCCAGGTCTTTGACCTCAAAAGAAAAATCCGTTTCCAGGTTCTCTTCGTACTCTTTGCGTTGCTTGTCGTTCATGATTTCATAGACCAGCGCTTTAACCTGCTTGTCATTGAGAGGATCGATATTGAGTTTACGCATTTCCCCATCAACACGGATAATGGGTGGTAAGCCAGCAGAAAGGTGCAAATCGGATGCTTTATTCTTGACACTGAAAGCTAAAAGTTCGGTAATATCCACGGTGTTAACTCCGTACAGTTTATTTTTTTAACGAGTATATGAATACAAAAATAGCAGATAGGCTGCAAAGCGCACTGGAAACTATCCATCAGGCAGCTCAATCGGTCAATAGACAAGCAAATGAAATAAAGTTGCTGGCTGTCAGCAAAACCAAACCTGCCGAAATGGTAGAAGAAGCCTGGCAGGCAGGACAACGGGCATTTGGCGAAAATTATGTGCAGGAAGGACTACAAAAAATTGCGGACACCCGGCATTTACAAGGCATCGAATGGCATCTTATCGGACCATTGCAATCCAATAAATGTAAGCCTGTAGCTGAACAATTTGACTGGGTGCAAAGTGTCGATCGGGCTAAGATTGCGCAACGTCTCAACAACAACCGTCCGGAAAACCTGCCGCCACTCAATGTCTGCTTACAGGTGAATATCAGCGCTGAAGCCAGTAAATCCGGCTTGTCTGGAGCAGAGGTTTTATCATTGGCAGACAGCATTGTGCAAACTATGCCCCGACTGCAACTACGGGGTTTGATGGCCATTCCCTCCAATACCGAAGATGAGCAAAAACTGTGTGCCGAGTTTGAACAAATGCAGCAACTCTTTAGCCAACTGCAACTAAGCTATGATAAGGTAGACACCCTTTCGATGGGTATGAGCGGCGATATGGCGCTGGCCATTGCTAAAGGCAGCACCATGGTGCGTATCGGCACCGCAATATTTGGCGCTCGCTCCCCAAAACTATAAACCGTTAACGGAGTTTCGCTTTGCAAAAATCTACTATTGCCTTTATCGGCGCAGGAAATATGAGTCGTGCCATCATCTCAGGATTGGTATCCGGCAACTACCCCACTGACGCAATTATGGCAAGCAACCCGTCCACTCCCAAACTCGACGGCCTTAAAGCTGAATTTGGCATTCTGACTACCCAGGACAATGTCGAAGCCATTAATTTTGCCGATGTGGTGGTGCTGTCAGTAAAGCCCCAATTAATGGCCGAAGTTTGTGCCGCATTCAGTGAAAAATGTGATCTGACCGGCAAGTTATTTGTTTCCGTCGCGGCAGGCATTAATGCCGCCAGATTGCAGGTGATGTTAGGTGGTCAGTACCCGCTGATCCGCACCATGCCCAACACCCCCTGTGCGCTGGGTAAAGGGGTTGTAGGCTTATATGCTTCTCCTGAAGTGAGCGACGAACAAAAAGCTTTTGCACAATCTCTGATGGCCAATACCGGTGAGGTGATAACGGTAGACCAGGAGTCCATGATAGACGGCGTGATTGCCGCGGCAGGCAGCAGTCCGGCCTACTTCTTCTTGTTCTTAGAAGCCATGCAGAAAAAAGCCATTGACCTGGGGTTCAGCAATGAACAATCCCGAATCATGGTACAACAAGCCATGTTGGGCGCAGCAGAAATGGTTTGTCACAATCCCCAACTTGAATTATCCGAACTTAGAGCCCAAGTCACCTCTAAGGGCGGCACTACTGCCAAGGCTGTAGAACACTTACAAAATAGCGGCTTAGAAGATATCGTTGCCGGCGCAATGCAAGCAGCCATTGATCGAGCCAGGGAAATGTCGGAATTGTTTTAGGAAACTCTATGAACGCAACCTATTTTTTAATCAGCACCCTTTTTGACCTATACCTGATGGTGGTATTACTGCGCCTGTGGTTACAACTGGTTCGGGCTGATTTTTACAATCCTTTCAGTCAGTTCGTGGTTAAAGCCACCCATCCCATAGTGGCTCCATTGCGCCGGGTGTTGCCTCCTATCGGCTCACTGGATACCGCCACCCTGGTATTAGCTCTAGCCATAGGTATGCTCAAGGTAACGGTATTAGCAATGATGTTTGGCACCGGTCCGGTTACCCCGCTTGCCGTGGCGTTCTCGGGTACGATTGTTGTGTTCAAGGAGATATTTTCTCTGTTGTTTTGGGTATTAGTAATCCGGGCCTTATTAAGCTGGTTTAGTCAGGGTTACAATCCGGTTGAATTAGTGTTGCACCAGTTAACAGAGCCACTGTTAGCCCCCATCCGAAAAATCATTCCTCCGATGGGTGGTTTGGATTTATCGGTACTGGTGGCGTTACTGGGTCTGCAGTTTATCCAACTGTTGTTGCAAGACTTAATTCCGTTCTTTTAACGCTTCGGAGATGCATCATGGCTAAATTTATTAAAGCTCGTTTAGTTACATTATTGTTTTGCAGCGTCGCGGCATTGTTTAATGCCGCTCAAGCCGAGCAATACGAAACACTGGGCAATTGGGATGTGCACTATATTGTCATCAACACCAGCTTTCTGACGCCAGAAATAGCCCGCAGCTACGGCATTCAGCGCAGTCAGTATCAAGGGCTGGTGAATATATCGGTTTTGGATAAAGATAGCCATGAGGCCCAATCCGTCTCGGTAATGGGCGACGCCACCAACCTCTTAGGCACCAAAAAGTCACTGACCTTTAAGGAAGTAAAAGAAGGTGATGCCATTTACTATCTGGCGGTATTGCCTTTCCGGGATCAGGAGCAATATCGCTTCAACATCGACATCCGTCTCGGTAACGAACAACAAACCCTGAAGTTCAAGCACAAGTTTTATAGTGAGTAATGCTGGTCAGTAGCATCAAACCTGAAAAGCCACTATTCCGGCACCATAGTGCGATTAGCCGATTTTAGCTTCCGTAAAATCGGCATTCACTAAATCCCTTTAGCTTAAGTCAAACCCTGTAGGTCTGAATTTATTCAGACACCGCTTCTAAACTCAACCACCGCTGTCCGACTAAAGTCGAACCCACAGTCAAACTCAACCTCCTGTAGGTCTGAATTTATTCAGACACCGCTGCTAAATTCAATCACCGCTGTCCGACTAAAGTCGAACCCACAGTCAAATTCAACCTCCGCTGTCTGAATAATGCCGCATCAACAAAAAAGCCCAAATCATTTGATTCGGGCTTTTCTGATATGGCGCGTGTGGAAGGATTCGAACCTCCGACCGCCTGGTTCGTAGCCAGGTACTCTATCCAGCTGAGCTACACACGCTTTAAAACTTGTTCATTTTTTGAGATGCACGAGCATCTATTCATTCCGGGAAATACATCCACCTAAAGTGGATTAACCCTTCCCTGGTGAGGGCTTCCAGCTCGGCGTCCGCTTGCCTAGCGTTCAAACCTGAAATTGCTCCAGGTATTCGCAATTTCAATTTCGGTTTTCACCCAGCTGAGCTACACACGCTTTAAAACTTGTTCGCTATTTTGAGATGCTTTTGCATCTGTGTTTAGCGCTACACTAAACTCATTATAATGGGTGAGCCAGAGACTTCAAATATAAGGAGCCATTACATGAATGGCGCGTGTGGAAGGATTCGAACCTCCGACCGCCTGGTTCGTAGCCAGGTACTCTATCCAGCTGAGCTACACACGCGCAGATATTTGAAATTCTACCATTAAATTCCGAAAATTAATTCAAAAATTAAATGGCGGAGAGGGAGGGATTCGAACCCTCGATACCAGTAATAGGTATGGTTCCTTAGCAGGGAACTGGTTTCAGCCACTCACCCACCTCTCCTAACTTTGTCACCAACAACGTTATAAATAACAGCGTCAGTCCCAAAATGTGGATGCGAAGTTTAATGATTAGCGTGGCGAAGTCAAACAATTTTTTAAGTAAATTATTTGGATGCTGGCTATTTGAACAAAGAAGCTAATAATTAACCAAAAAGTCAATATTTAGCGCTTTAGAAAATTAGCCGCCAAGGCCACAAAAAGAAGAAAGGCTGGATAACCAGCCTGTACTTGGAGATTAATCTTCGCTCTTGTCTGAGCCCGACTCATGGGCTGCAAGCTGAGCGTTTTTCTCTGCCTGTATGCGCATGTAAATTTCTTCACGATGCACTGATACTTCTTTTGGTGCGTTTACACCGATACGCACCTGGTTTCCTTTAACCCCTAGTACAGTGACTGTCACTTCATCACCAATCATCAGGGTCTCACCAACTCGTCTGGTCAATATTAGCATTCTCTTGCTCCCGTTCCGTTATTCCAATGGTAAATCCTTTTCTAAATTCCAAGTGCACCAATCATCCAGTTCGGTGCACTCGATACCATTCCTTATTTTTTTGCGTCATTAAAAAACTGGTATGTAATTTGGATTATAGCTTATCTTCTAACCATGTCGAGATAGACTTTAGTCCAACTGTCAGATTTTCGGGTTGAGTGCCCCCGGCCTGAGCCATGTCGGGACGACCACCACCCTTACCACCCACCTGCTGGGCAACAAAGTTAACCAGTTCACCGGCTTTTACCTGATTGGTTAAATCTTTGGTAACGCCAGCAATCAAATTAACTTTGCCATTGCCTTTCACTGCCAGGAAAATAACACCAGAACCAATCTGGTTCTTTAAGTCATCTACCATACCACGCAAGGCTTTAGGTTCTACTCCCTCTAACTCAGAGACCAGTACTTTGGTATTTTTTATTTCAACTATTTGCGAAATAAGATCGTTACCCGCCTGACTGGCCAATTTTTGTTTCAGCTGAGCCACTTCTTTTTCCAAAGATTTTTGCTGCTGAGTTAAATTGTCTATACGCTCTGAAACTTTATTAGGATCGGTTTTTAGTTTGTCAGCGATGCTGCTGACCGTGTCAAACGCAGCCTGAATGTAGGCCAATGCAGCCTGACCCGTTATCGCTTCAATACGTCGCACACCGGCAGCAATACCGCCTTCTGAAGTGATCTTAAACAGACCAATATCACCAGTGCGTTTTACATGAGTACCACCACACAGTTCGACAGAGAAGTCCCCCATGGAGACAACCCGTACTTTTTCATCGTACTTTTCACCGAATAAGGCCATGGCGCCGGAAGCCTTTGCTTCTTCAAGCTCCATAAGTTGGGTGTCCAGGCTATTATTGGCGCGGATCTGTTGGTTAACCATTTCTTCAATCTGACGCAACTGCGCTTTACTGACAGCTTCCAGATGAGAAAAGTCAAAGCGTAGCTTATCAGCTTCAACCAATGAGCCTTTCTGGTTAACATGGCTGCCCAATACGGTGCGCAAGGCAGCGTGTAGAAGGTGCGTGGCGCTATGATTTAATTTAATCTGTTGACGGCGCTCAGCATCAATTTCCGTGCTGACGCTATCATTGATATTTAACGTGGCTTCAGCTTTACCCTTGTGA
Organism: Planctobacterium sp. AWH2_060; assembly: GCF_056158425.1. Classification (NCBI taxonomy): domain Bacteria; kingdom Pseudomonadati; phylum Pseudomonadota; class Gammaproteobacteria; order Alteromonadales; family Alteromonadaceae; genus Planctobacterium; species Planctobacterium sp. AWH2_060. The sequence continues at coordinate 1,883,203 of NZ_JBSWTG010000001.1, forward strand.
GCCACCGCTTTGCCCAGCTTCACTGTATCAGCGACGACAAACTGGCCATTGCCAGATTTCAGATAACCGGTATCACCTACCTGACCACCAGATTCTGCGTAAAACGGTGTCTGATCCAGGATCACAACACCCTCATCACCGGCATTCAGGGTTTGCACTGCTTGCCCATCTTTAAATAGCTCGACAACTTTAGCGGTGCCCTGCTCATTTTCATAGCCGGTAAAATCGGACACCTGCTCTGATTTCAGCATGTTGTTGTAATCAGCACCAAAGTTACTGGCCTGTTGCGAACGTTTTTGTTGTTCAGCCATGGCGGCTTCAAAGCCAGCTTCGTCAATTTTTAAAGATTTCTCACGCAAGACGTCATTGGTTAAATCCAACGGGAAGCCGTAAGTATCATAAAGTTTGAAAGCCACATCACCGGCCAGTGTATCACCCTGCAACTGCGCAATGGCATCGTTGAGGATGTTCATACCGCGATCCAAAGTACGGGAAAACTGCTCTTCTTCCAGCTTCAATACTTTCTCTACGACCGCTTGCTGCTCTTTCAGCTCTGGATAAGCTTCACCCATCTGCGCAACCAGAGACGCCACCAGCTTATAGAAAAATACATCTTTGGCACCTAGCTTATTACCGTGACGAACCGCTCGGCGAATAATACGACGCAAGACGTATCCGCGCCCTTCATTAGAAGGCATAACGCCGTCGCAAATCAGGAAACCACATGAACGAATATGATCGGCAATAACTCGTAGCGATTTATCTTCAAGGTCAGTAACCCCCACGATCTTTGCCGCATCTGCGATTAAATTCTGAAAGATATCAATTTCGTAGTTACTGTGTACGTTTTGCAGAATCGCGGAGATTCGTTCCAGGCCCATACCAGTGTCGATGGACGGCTTAGGCAGTGGTTCCATTGTGCCGTCGGCCTGACGGTTGAATTGCATGAATACCAGGTTCCAGATTTCAATAAAGCGATCGCCATCTTCTTCTGGCGAGCCAGGAGGACCACCCCAGATATGTTCGCCGTGATCATAGAAAATCTCAGAACAAGGGCCACAAGGACCCGTGTCGCCCATCGACCAAAAGTTATCCGAAGTAGAGATGCGGATTATCTTTTCCGCTGGCACACCAATTTCTTTGTTCCAGATATCAAAGGCTTCGTCATCCTCTGAATACACTGTAACCAGCAGTTTCTCTTCCGGTAATCCCAGGTTTTGAGTCAGAAAATTCCAAGCAAAACGAATAGCATCGGTTTTAAAGTAATCGCCAAAACTGAAATTACCCAACATTTCAAAAAAGGTGTGATGACGAGCGGTATAACCGACATTTTCCAGGTCGTTGTGCTTACCACCAGCACGAACACAGCGCTGCGAACTCACTGCGCGTGTGTAGCTGCGCTTATCTGACCCCAGGAAAACATCTTTAAATTGATTCATACCTGCATTTGTAAATAGCAGCGTGGGATCGTCGTGAGGTACCAGCGAAGAACTGGAAACGAGTTGGTGATTGTGACTCTGAAAATACTCAAAAAACGAGTTTCTGATCTCAGCCGTACTTTTGGTCATCTGGTATCCTAATTAAAATTGGCTAATTGTCATGAAATAGGGCGCAAGATAGCATGAATCAAGGGCTAATTAAAATTGATTAACCCTATCCTGTTATAAATAAAATGCGATTAGTATAAATTTTTCAGTGGTGGCGATTAAAGGGCTGACCATTACAATTCTCGGCCGATGTTCCGGCCATGACAGCAACTTAAAAACCATTAGCATGGCATTAGGGTCTGTTAACCTTTGGAATACATATTTTGTGACTCAGGGACAAACAATGAAATACTTTATCGGAATAATTTTGAGCGTCGGGCTGATACTATCTGTGTTCGCAAAGGAGCCAACGCCCATGAACATTAACCATTCTCAACTCAGTACATACCTGGATACTCTCAACCAAAATGGCAAAGCCATGTCTGCCGTTTATATCTCTATCAAGGGCAAACCGGTTTATGAGCATTATGCTGGCATGGCCTCCATAGCAGATTCAGTGCCTTTATCTGCTGCATCGCGATTTCGCATTGGCTCGGTGACCAAAACCTACACTGCTGTACTGATAATGCAGGCTATTGAGCGAGAAGAGTTAGCACTGGACAACACATTGGCTGAATATTTCCCCGAGATTGCCAATGCTGAAGAGATCACCATACAGCAACTGTTAAACCACCGCTCTGGAGTTCACAGTTTTACCGACGAACCAGACTATCCCAGCTATATGACCCAGGCCAAAAGCAAAACTGAAATGCTTAGAATGATGGCAAAGTATCCTTCAGATTTTGAGCCGGATGAACGCCACGCCTATTCCAATTCAAACTACGTTTTATTGGGCTATATCCTGGAAGCGATTCATCAAAAACCTCTCGCTGAAATTATCTCTGAGCAAATCAGTCAGCCACAAAAGTTCACTAACACCTTTTATGGCGACGCTATCGATACTCCTGTTGAAGCGGCATCCTATTACTACGCAGAAGGCTGGAAGCTCTCGCCTGAAACACATCTGAGTATTCCACATGGTGCCGGAGCCATGGTAGCTACCGCCAAAGAAGCCAATCAATTTATTAGCCAACTGTTTCAGGGCCAGATAGTGTCAGACAAGAGCTTACAGGCCATGACCCAACTGCAAGATGGTTACGGTTTTGGCTTATACGCCCTGCCTTTTCACGAGCACACCATGCTGGGTCACAATGGCTCCATTGACGGCTTTTTATCGGCAAATGCTTACAATCCAGAGGATGGTGTCGCCATTACGGTGTTAACCAATGGTATGAACTACAGCTTTAACGATATTTTAATCGCTGTTTTAAGCAGTGTTTACAACAAGGAATTAGAAATTCCCGACTTTTCAGCAAAAGTACAAACACTGCAACGCAGCGACATGGATAAACTAACCGGGGATTTCAGCAGTGAAGATCTGCACCTGGATATCAAGCTCTTTGTGGAAAATGAAGCGTTAATGGCGCAGGCTACCGGACAAGGCGCGTTTCCTCTTACCGCCTATTCTGCGACGGAGTTTCGCTTTGATCCCGCCGGGATCCTCATCAGATATGATGAAGCCAGTCTGCAATCACAAAAGTTTAGCCGGTTTACCCTGATTCAGGGTGGTGGAAAGTTCCTTTATAAGCGGAAATAACGGTAGGTCTGAATTTATTCAGACGCCGCTGCCAAATTAAACCACCGCGGTCCGATTAAAGTCGTCTCCCCTTGTAGGTCTGAATTTATTCAGACACCGCTGCCAAATTCAACCTCCGCTGTCCGACTAAAGTCGAACCCACAGTCAAATTCAACCGCCTGTAGGTCGGAATTTATTCCGACACCGCAGGCAAATTCAACCACCGCTGTCGTCGTTAGCAGACAAGGCATATTGGATCTGGTCTTCAGAAAAACCCCGTTGCCATAAATAGCGCTTTTGTTTTTGTCGTGTCTGCCAGTCCTGTGCAACACCTTGCCGAAACTTGCGCGCCATGGCCTGCAGACACAACTCAAACCAGTCTATATCGGATTCCGCTAGCGCCGCCTGAATATCCTGCCCTGCCAACTGGTGCTGCTTTAATTCGTCGCGAATTCTGCCAGGTCCGTAAAACTTTGCGGCCCTGGCTCTGATAAACATCTGCGCAAAGCGAGTATCTGATTGATAACCTTGTTCTTTTAAGCTCAATACTTCAATATTACAATCATTCTCATCAAACCCCTTTTGTGTCAGTTTGCGTATAAGCTCAACCTGACTGTGTTCGCGCCGTGAAAGCAAGCGTATTGCCGCTTCCCTGATTTGCGAAGCTGGATTGTTCAATGATTCTTCAAACACGAGACTAGATGGCCTGTTAATGTCGTTACAATTGCAATTTTGCACTGAAATAGCACAAATAAATAATGAGCAGTGGGATAACCTCAGCCAAAACCACTACCCTTTCCTGCGTCATGCGTTTCTGCAGGCGCTCGAAGAGTCTGGCTCAGTATCAGCCAAAACTGGTTGGCAACCTTACCATTTATGGATCACCGACAACAAGATACCCGTTGCCTGCATGCCCCTTTACATCAAAACTCACAGCTATGGCGAATATGTTTTTGACTGGTCATGGGCAGAGGCTTACCAACGTTACCAACTTAATTACTACCCCAAACTGGTCAGTGCCATACCTTTTACGCCGGTAACAGGTCCAAGATTGCTGTGCTCAACAGAAATCAATCGAGCTGACCTCACAACCCAAATCATGACGGCATTACAGCAAGAGTCGCAAAAACTGGGATTATCCTCGGTACATATTTTGTTTCCCGATTATTTACCAGAGAATGCAGCCTCCCCGAAAGAACAATCAAAATGGAGCACTCGACACAGTGTCCAGTTTCAGTGGTTCAATCGCGGTTACCGCGATTTTAACGACTTTTTGAGCCATTTTGCTTCCCGTAAACGCAAGAACGTTAATAAAGAAAGACGCAAAATTCAGGAAAACGACATTGTAGTACGACGATTTCATCAGGACAGCTTGCGAGCAGAACATCTGGATTTCTTCTATCAGTGCTACCAGCAAACCTATCTCAAACGCAGTGGCCATGGCGGTTATCTGAATCAAGTTTTTTTTGAGCTGTTGTTTGAGAACCTGTCAGATAAAATACTCATAGTTCAAGCAGAAAAACAAGGCACACCCGTGGCTTCAGCCCTGTATTTTTATGACCAAAATGGCCTGTACGGGCGTTACTGGGGTGCTTTAGAAGAGATTGATGGCCTGCATTTTGAGTGTTGCTACTATCAGGGTATTGAGTTCGCCATTGCGCAACAGTTGCCAATATTTAACCCGGGGACTCAGGGAGAGCACAAGATTCAACGGGGCTTTGAGCCGACTAAATGCCACTCCACACACTGGCTGGCGAACCCGCAGTTTAATCGTGCGGTACAGGACTTTGTAAACAAAGAGCAACAGCATATCGCCTTGTATCAGCAAGAAGCCGCAAGTTTATTGCCCTTTAAAAATACGCCAGATTAGCCGCTTTAAATCGCCCAATGCTGTTGTAGTTTGGCCAGCTCGCCGGACTCTCTTAATTGCTGTAACGCCGACTTAAATTGTTTTACCAAAGCGTCGTCGGTCTCCACGTTAAAAGCAAAATACAGCTCGCTGTTTAAAGAAGGAAACTCGGTTACAGCCTGCAGCGCCTGAACGTCCAAACCAAGTCGTTTGGTTCTTTCCAGGATGGCATTACGGGACTCAATAATCAGATGTGTGCGCTCCATAAACAGCATTTTCAGGCTGTTGTCAGCATCCACTGAACGGGTAATGTCAGTAAAGTTGAGGCCGTCCAGATACTCTGCGGCGTTAGTGCCGATAGTCACAGCGACGTTGTAATGCAGTAACTCTGAGATGTCGGGAACAGGTTGACTAAAGCGAGATTTCAGTCCCCAAAACCAGGCTTTCTCTTCCCCTACTTTACCCACCCATTTAAACATCGCCTCGCGTTTTTCGGTGCGGGCAATCGAAAAAATCATGGCATCTTTTTGATTGAGACTGTTTTTAAAGGCTCTTGCCCAGGGCAGGACTCTGATTTCGTATTCATGGCCGGTTAGTTTAAACAGACGACGCAACAACTCCACTGAATAGCCCGTCAGCTCTTGCTTTTCATTGTGATACTGAAACGGATAAAGTACTTCGGTGTAAGCAATGATGGGTTGTGCGCCAATCTTTGTAGCGCCCAGCAAAAAACAGATTATTGCCACTACCGGTATTCTAAAATTCAATGTTGCTCCTTGTTGGTCGGAACTGAGTCCGACACCATTTCTAAATTCAACCACCTGTAGGTCGGAATTTATTCCGACACCTATTCAGGATTTAACCACAGCTGTCCGAATGAATTCGAACCTACAAATCAAATTCAACCACCTGTAGGTCGGAATTTATTCCGACACCGATTCCAGATTCAACCACCTGTCGGCCGGAATTTATTCCGACGCCACTGCAAGTCGGGTATAGACGCGCCAAAACACCAGATTATTCCACGAATTTTTGCTCTGACAAATTCGATTCCACACTACTTTATAATGACTACTTATCTACACAGAACCGGGTTTCAACTTTTGTATTTCTGGTTTGTTTCCGTAAAGCAACAAAACAACAAAATAATGTGAACTACCACTCACTTTCGTGGGGCAAAATTAACAATTTTGTTGATCAAAACCATCTTTCGTTTATATTTTAAACAAACCGGATAAGTTTCTAGACCAAAGTATGATTGTGCGAGCGGGTTATAAATTGCACTATTCTGTGGGAGGAGATTCACTAACCGACAATCATGTGTTAAAGTTCGCCAATCGGTAAATTAATAACTCATAAATGTCTTAACAATAGTAAAAACATCATGCGAGTAAAAAGTAACAATCCAAAACATCTGGCAAAATCTAAATTGCTGCGTCAAATGCGCAAGGACGCGGGGCTCACCCAACAGGAGATGGCGGAGCGACTTTTTATATCCAGAGAAACTGTGGTAGCTATCGAGAACTGTCATCAGAACACGATAGAGACTATAGAATCTGATTTGCAGGAAAAATGGTGGGAGATCTGCCGTCCACGTGCAACTCCAAACACTTATCAGGCATTCAAAGACTTTGTTCTAAAATCCTTTAGGCTTTAATGCTTGCATTAGCCTTTGCGGAAAAAACCCTCTCAGGGCTGGTATTCTCAGCCCTGGTTGTTGGCATCGCTACCTATTTTGGCCAAGCTTTAATCTTCGACCCGATAATACTTGTGGCCTTTATTGCGGTTGCAATTGCATTCCGACGAAATGTCGATCTACTCTCTATTTGTTGTATTTTCATCGCTGAACGAGCACTAGAAGAGCTAATGTGGCGTTTTATGGAATATACAATTTGGTTCAAGATACCAGCATACATTATATTCTTTTGCGTCGTTATTGCTGCAAGTTCAGGTTTTTTAAGGGTTTATGCTGTGACTTTTTTCTTAGTAGGAATGGCGATAGAAGTCTTCTGGCAAATAACAGATTACGAGGCCCCTGCGGTTCTTTGGTTATTTTACTTTTTGACAATCAATATTGTCATCAGAAAACTCTTGCGCATGAGAACCTTTCTATTGATTGAAATAAATCCTAAACTAGAGCCTCGTGCGCTTGCTCTAGATTCACAATTGCTTCTCGCCAATATTGGTTTCATTGCCATTAACTCTTTAAACATCCTCGAGTATTGGATAAGGCATTTAACTTCATTTAACGAGTTATTGGTAATGTACAATAGCTTTTCTTATCTAAGTCATGCTCTTTCGATCTTCATGATTTACATGATAATTGTACAGAGTATACACCACCTTCGAGAAGTAGAACTCAGTGCTTAACTGATTCAAAATTGCTCAATCCTAAATAAATCTTCATAATCACTTTTGTGGAGCGCCTCCCACATATGCAGATATGTACTACGCGCCACATTTGATTAACTTTATCGTTCAAGAGGATTTATCATGAAAAAACTCACTATCGCATTAACTATTTTGTTTTCACTAACTGCCAATAATGCTTTCGCCAATGGCGGTAAGATCCCAGATCCAGGCCGCTCCGCTGTTTATGTTGCAAGTAATGGTGGAAAAATTCCAGATCCAACAGAAGAAGACAATGGCGGAAAAATTCCTGATCCAACAGAAGAAGACAATGGCGGAAAAATTCCTGATCCAAGTGGCCGCGTAATCGCAAAAGACTCTGGTTACCCAACACTGATGGCATTGCTTAGCAAATATTTTTCGTTCTAAGAAAAGTTAATCACTAAGCCAGCCGAATAAGGCCAGCTAGTGTCTGGCACTTATTCCCTTTTAATCATTGACTCAAAAGGAGTCTGAATGAGAGATTTGCTTGGGAAAGGAACTCCCCTCTTGCAGAGCAAAAATTAGAATAACAATACTCTCTTAACCCGTTTAAGTACCTGAACAGACACAAAAAAGCCCACCTTGAAGTGGGCTTGAGGAATAAAGTTAAACTAGAAAATTAGTATTCTTTAATACTAATGCTGCCACCTGAGGTGTGAAGTTTTAGTCGAGGACCACCGCCGTTAATTTCGCCACGAATTGATTTCTTGGAGATGCGGCCATTAACATTAAAGTCGGTTCTGACTCTGCCACCACTGGTTTTGGCATCCAGGTCTACTTTCATGTCTTCGATCATGCGCACAGTGATAGAGCCACCGCTGGTGTCCAGCTTTACATCGTCTGTTAACTGTTTAGCAAAGGTGGCATTAATGCTGCCGCCAGAGGTATGTGCGTTTAAATCGCCATTCACAGAGCCAGTAGTGATAGAGCCACCACTGGTGTGTAACTCAACTTCACCGTTAACATCAGCGATTTGGATACTCCCACCGGATGTGTGAGCATCAATATTGCCATTTAAATCGTCAATCTCGATAGCGCCACCCGCGGTGCGAATATTCAGGTTGTAGTCTTTAGGCACTGTGATGCTGAATTTCACTCGCATATTTCGGCCCCAGTAATTGTCACCGCGATCAAATGTGCCCTCAATGGTCACGTCACCACCGGCGGATTGATGAAACACTTTAAAGTCCTCGGCGTCATCGCCCTGAATATCCACTTCTATTTCCACCACATCTTTATTGTGAGTTTGAATGTCCAGTGAACCGACGTCGGTTTTCAGCTCCAGCGTGCCACCTTTGCTCACCTCATAACTTTGCTCTATGTCTGCGGCATGTGCCAAACCTGACAAAACCACAACCCCGGCCAGTGCCACTAAACTGCGTTTTGCATTGATAATATGTTGCATCATGTTGTATTTCCCCTTGTTCAACTTGTGTTATCTGGCCATCTTCAGGCATTTGTTAACAGGATTTGTCGTTGTCCAATGTAAAAAGGTTTAAATCAGGGTGAGATATTTTTTAAATAATTGCCAGGTGACCTGTTAAATGATTGTTATTGAACCAGACAAGCCAGGTTTACAGTCAAAGTAAAAAAATGCGTCTGACAACGATTTGCCGCTGCTCAGGCTGTGCTAAACTCCGGCGTCATCCTACAATGATAAAAATAGCGAAATGGAGATACTTGTGTCGGATTGGGTAAAGCAAGCCATCAATAAAATTGAATCAGATTATCAGCGCTCTGCTGACACCCACCTGATCAAATACCCTCTGCCTGCGGTTAAGGGCATACAACTTTATCTAAAAGATGAGAGTACCCACCCCACTGGCAGTCTGAAACATCGACTAGCTCGTTCATTATTTCTATACGGGTTGTGTAATGGCAATATTCAGGAAGGCACCACCATTGTGGAATCCTCTTCCGGCAGTACCGCAGTTTCAGAGGCCTACTTTGCTCAAATTCTGGGCTTGCCGTTTATTGCGGTAGTGCCACAAGGCACTTCTGAGGAAAAAGTAGCACAAATCGAATTTTACGGTGGCCGCTGTCATTTTGTGCCTCCGGCTGAAATTTATTCGGCAGCAGCTGCACTGGCCCAGCAAAATAATGGCCATTATATGGATCAGTTTACCTATGCCGAACGAGCCACTGACTGGCGAGGCAATAACAATATTGCCGAAAGTATCTTTAGCCAGATGCAACGGGAGCCTAACCCCATCCCCAGTTGGGTGGTGGTGAGTGCTGGTACCGGCGGTACGTCCGCTACCATCGGGCGCTATATTCGCTTTCAGGGATACGACACTAAAATGCTGGTTGCAGATCCCAGTAATTCGGTATTTTACGATTATTTTAATAGCGGTGATGCCAATATCACTTCATGCCTTGCCACCAACATAGAAGGTATCGGTCGCGCCCGAGTGGAGCCGTCTTTTATTCGAACCGTAGTGGATGAAATGAGCAAAGTACCAGACACCGCATCGATTGCTACTATGCGTCATGTCAATAAGGTATTGAACCGAGAGGTTGGCGCTTCTACCGGAACCAATCTCTATGCCGCCTTTGCGCTGATTGCCAGAATGCAGCAACGAGGTGAAACCGGCAGCGTGGTCAGCATGATTTGCGACTCAGGCAATCGCTACAAAAACACTTATTACAATGCGCAATGGTTGGCACATAAAGGCCTGTCTGGCGACAGCGAACAATACGAGCAGCAATTGCAACGCTTTCACAAAAACGGCGAATGGAGCCTTGCAGAATGTTAAGTTACCAGCATCATTATCACGTAGGGAATCACGCTGATATCCTCAAACATTGGGTACTGTTTGAGTGTCTCAGCTATCTGCAGAAAAAAGATAAGCCGTTTGATTACATAGATACCCACAGTGGTGCCGGTATTTACCGGCTCAATGATGCCAAAACGCAGCGCTTAAAAGAGTTTGAAACCGGTGTCAGCAAGTTATTGGCTCAACCCTTTGCTGAAATTCAGGATTTTGTGGCAGTGCTGCAAGATTTTGTGGCTCAGAGCCAGTACCCCGGCTCTCCGGGATTGGTTAATACACTATTACGTCGCGGTGATAAAAGCTGGTTATTTGAACTTCACCCACAGAGTTTTGCGGAATTAGAGCAACATTGCGCCCGCAAACGACAAACGTTTGTGCGCATGGAAGATGGCTTCAAAGGTCTCAACGGGTTACTTCCGGTTGCCAGCAAACGAGCACTGGTTCTGATAGATCCCTCTTACGAGTTAAAGGAAGACTACGAGAAGGTCATAGAAACAGCGCAACAAGCAGTAAACAAAATGCCGCAAACCGGCATTCTGATCTGGTATCCGGTTGTCGACAGACTTTACGTAAACCTGATGCTGCGTAAAATTCAAAAGTCCGCTTTGCGCAATGTCTTGCAACTGGAATTGTGTATTGCGCCGGATACGCAGGAGAAAGGCATGACAGGCTCTGGCATGATTCTGATTAATCCTCCCTGGACGCTGTCCGATAAGGCCCAATCAGTTTTGCCGCAACTAACTCAGGTGTTAGCGGGAACTGATGGCGAGTTTGCCATTAATACCCTTGTAGAAGAATAAATTGTAACCTCGCACTTAGACTTTTTAATTCCAACCCTTTGGGTATATCAAATAAAGTTACCCAGCCGGGAATAAATTTCTACTCTTTGGCGTTATACAACTGTATCCTAAAAAACCTCAATCGTGGAACTAATCACACAAGGAAAGTTCGGTGTTTACAACCCCTTTATCTGTTGGCTCAAAATTTAATAATACCCCAGTATCATTGTTACTGTTGTTATCACTATTCCAGTTCGGAGTTGTTCTTGCTGAGGACCAGGAGAAGCCGACTAATAATTCGCTCAGCTCTGACGTCACCATTGCCACTCAAGTGAAAGCAATGTCTTCGACAGAAATCACTACGCCCAGTTTTACTTTAAGCTCAGATGCCGAAGTTGCAACCTCGACTGAAATGACGGTGACATTTGATTCGGTAGATAACCAACGCTCGACTGAGTTTCATGTGATTTCCGTAAAGGACGACGTAAGGAATTTGTATGAAATCCGCCCTGGAGGTAGCAACATTCGCTTCTCGCTTCCAGAATCAGCGAAAGCTGTTACTCTGATTGCAAGGTATTGTTCTGAAACCAATAACCGTAGCACGGCGTTCGAATATATAGATTCAGAAGCTCAAAATATAGGGAATAATTGTAGCAATTTCAGCCAGCCATTTTCGCAAGTCACTCCGTTAGCAACATCATTTACTGCACGAGCTAAAAATGATTTAAGTGGCTACCTGTTAAGCTGGAATAACTTTCCCGGCTACCAATTCAATCTATATCAGGTTATGCCTGATACTTCTGAACTTTCTCTTTTAGCTGAGGATATCCAAACCGATGAGTATGATTTTCAGGTTGAATCCGGTCTGATTCACCAATTCTTATTGGAGTTTTGTAATACGCAAATATGTTTACGTGTGCTGTCAGAGCTAATGCCGCTTACCAAGCAATTTGCTGGCAGCCTTGTAAATGCTAAAGGAAGGGAAGTTACCTATCAAAGCAGTATTCATTATGACGAATATCAGTTATCACGCCGAAGTACCTATGGCAGTGACGAATACAGTACTGTACTGCAAACCGCTAATTTTGAGGGTATTTATAGCGACAGTGCAGCGCAGTCCAATCACCATTATGATTATCAGCTACTTGGCTGCACAACAGAAGAATGTGAAGCAATCAGTGAATTAAAGGGACATTTAATTGGCCCCTCCCTGGAAGTTGAAAACCCTTACATTGTACCTGTCGCCCCCGGCGAATTTAGTTATGCCAGCCATTTCATGTCCATTACTTTTGAATGGCAAAATACCGGCAATTATGACGGCGTTGTGATTGAGGAGTTAGATGGTGTAAATTGGCAAATACGCGCAACGATTCCTGGTAACACTCAAACCTCCTATAGTCTGGATTATTTTTACACACCATTTAGTTCACAGTGGCGGATACGAAGCTATTTTGGTGAAGTTCCATACGCCTCATACAGACCCGATCTCCGGCAATTCTCCAGCGCTGAACAGGTGGAAGTCACCTTGTTTGATCCCTTGACAGCAGAGCTTGCTTACAATGAACTGTTTTCTGTCGAGACATTCACTAGCGGTCAAATGCAGATATCAGGTAACTTTGTACCGGGATTTGACCAGTTTCATCTATTTCAAAAACGCAGTGCTGACGAAGATTTTCAAAATATTGCAACATTTGAAAGGGAGTTGAGCATTTTCAGCGAAACCCGGCCATTCAATGAACGATTTAGCGCAACTTTTGCCGATGGTGAAGTTGCACAGTATTATATTCAGGCATGCTCGTCGTATACTCAATCTTGTGCAGATTCCCACATCTACAATTTTGTTGCACAAAGTGACAACCGTGAAATAGAGCCAGTTTATAGCACGACCGCTCCTCACGTTGAGCTTACCGAAGAGGGGCTGAAGGTAAGTGTTAGTGGTGCAGACTATGAAACTTTTAGCAATTACGAGCTTTATATCAACGGACGCAAAGAAGATAACAGTGGCAAAAATCACTTTCTCATTCCCTACACTGAATTAACCCCTGGAAACTCGTATAGACTGGCCACTCGGCAATGTATCAGATGGGGCAATTGTGGCGAAATAAGTGAAACAACCACCTTTGAAATTCCAAGTGAATACCCATTTATACCACCAACAAGTCGTGAACAGGTATCTCCCAGCTTTAGTTTCAATAATGATGGAACTGCCGATGCTCGTTTCTTTCTAAGTTTGTACACCGGCGACTTGGCAAATAAAGTCGATGAAATAAAGGTATTTGAATCAAATTCGCAAGGCGAATTACAAGAAATTGCCGAAATTGATGTCAGTGCAGGCGCTCTTGACTATACCTACACTGGTCTTCCGGTGAACAAGCACTATAATTTTTACATGCAGAACTGCAATGCTATTGGATGTGGAACAATAGTATTGATGAGCAGTTTTTACCTTTATAGCCCTGATTTACCCGCCCCCCGTTTTGAAGTCGTTGAATTACAACCTGAAACAGCATCTGTTGCTATGCGGTTACTGGAAGATCGGGAATTTGGCGATCCCAGATATGCCTTTGCTAGCTCGCCAATAACGGAAGAAACTGATACGCCCTTCTATTACATTCAAAGTGCACAAAACAACAAGTTTTCCGTTTCAGGTGAGCCGGGCGAGACTATTTATGTCGCTACCAGGCGATGCATAGAAAATGTGTGTGGTTCGGTGTCTGACAATATGCCAATTACCATTCCAACCCAGAATGCGTTTGCCACAGGTTTCGAATTTGCTGCAGAAAACTATTTCCTACAGGGCAACAATAGCGTCGAATTGGAATATCTGGAGTATTTTACTCGTGGTGGAAAAAGCCCAGTTTATCTAGGAGAGTTTACCTCAACAAAGCAGAGCCACCTGCAACAAGGATTTGAACTGGAAATGGAATTTTTTTACCAGCAGGGATGTCACCCATTGGTAAACCAATATTTAGAGATTCCCGTAGCGAACGGGCGAACCGAACGTATGACGTTATTTGAACTAAACGCTTTTGGCCCAAGTAACTGTTATTACGGTCCACGAAATAAATCAGGCTCAGGTTCAAATTACGCAATGCTCCTTAAATCCGTTTACCTGAATGAACCGTTAATTATTCAGGTGGACGAGTCTAATCTATGGAATCACTTAAAGCTAGTTGTAGCTGCAGATGGTAAATTATCCTTCTATTTAAACGATACATTACTAACCAATACAACCAGAGCACTAGACCTGAGTTTCTGGCAATACGCTAATACCAAAACTGATATCAGTGAGGATTCTGGGTTAACAAGCCTAAAATTAAATACAGTCAGTACAGATACATCTGATGGGCTGTTATTAAACAGAACCCTGATCGAACCAGTCCAGTTTCATCCTGAATTCGCTATCTACAATACCTTTGACCTTTCAGTTACCAATAGGGTTGTATTTTGGAATAGCAACAGATCGTTTATCGATGCGGCAAGAATCGAAAATACCGACGACCTTATCGCAGCGGTTGAGACTGTCAAAAAGTCGCTTCCCGAGAATAACCAAGATGATTATTTAATGAGACTTTGTCTGGATAATAATTGTCCAGGGCTGCAAAAAATACTACTTCACAACATGAGCTTCAACGAAATTACCCGTTGGTTCAATCCTTATTCCAGGTTTGATGAAGAGCAACAAAAAGTATTTTTTAAATTTTATGTTTCGGATCAAAACAAAGTCAACGCGAGTCATTTCAATATACTTATAAGCCCGGATTATGGTCAAACCTTTGAAACCGTAGCAACCTTACAAACTACTGATATTTGGACTCCGGGAGAAAATTCGCATCATTCAGAGTTGGTCGAAATTCCTGAGGGCATCTCAGTCAAGGTATACTTACAGGCGTGCAATCCCATCAACTGCTTTATAACTGAAGGCAGTTCCCCCTACTTTATTCCGGTTAATCCAGATATTGATGGGGATGGTGTGTTAAATGAAGATGACGCATTCCCTGAAGATCCTACCGAATGGAACGATACTGACGGTGATGGTATTGGTGACAACAGTGATCCGGATATCGACAACGATGGTGTCCCAAATCAGTTTGATCAAGACTCGACAAATCTAGCATTATTGACAGACACCGACAGTGATGGGCTGTCAGATTTGCTGGAACTAGCACTAGGCTTGAACCCTGATGAATTCAATACATTGACCGAAGACAGCGACCAGGATGGATTTTCAGATCTCTATGAGGCATTCGCCGGTTCTGAACCTTCTGACATAAACAGTGTTCCCAACTCTCTGGGTTATTTTGAATCTTTTGAAAACGAAGATGCGTCATTAATGAATCAAACATTTGAGTTTGCTTCGACAGGTGCAACTCACGGTATCTATGGCGCATTAAAGCCATCCAATGAGGCCAATGGCCCAGCATTCTCACTTGACCTTAATCTCCACATGAACACCGGATATGTGCTGTTTTCTTATCATTCAACTGATGAGGAAGCTCACCATGCAGTAGAGGTTACATTAAATGGTCGAAATATTGATTTTACCAGTCAGGAACAATACCAGGTCATGCTGAGCAGCGACACCAGTTTGTTCTTTATTCATATAGCCCATGGTTATGAAAGTGTCGCCGAATTAGACATTCAGATTAGCAGCGAAGCTACAGGGACTATTGATAGTTTATTTGTACCTTCAGGTGAAAGTTGCCGATTCTCAGGTCTAAGTGCCACAAAACCCGATTTTAACTGTGACGGCAGAGCTGACTTAGTGGTTAAGCTGCCCAACAACAAAGGCTGGATGATCAAAGATACCATTTCCAACAGCAATACCATTCGCAATGGTGACTATGAGTCAGGTGTTATGCACGGTTATGGCGACTTCAATGGCGATGGAGCTACAGATATGGTCTTGAGACAGCCCTCTACCTATATTTGGCAAAAGTATGAAACCTACTCATCATGGGAGGCGGAGGAAGCGCTTCTGGGCAAGCACTCAGATGATATTCCTGTTTTGGGAGATTATGACGGAGACGGTAAAACCGACCTCGCGGTCAGAAGACCAACAACCAGTATGTGGTACATTATTCGCTCCAGTGACTCACAGATAGAGCGCATTCGATTTGGTTTACAAGAAAGTGATATTCCGGTTCCCGGTGACTATGACGGCGATGGTAAAACTGACATTGCGGTGCAACGCGGGAGCAATAGTCATTGGTATATCCTCAACTCCAGTGATGGAGAAATTCAGCGCATTGTATTTGAGCACCGACCAGGGGATATCCCCGTGCCAGCTGACTATGATGGTGATGGTATTACCGATATTGCAATACGACGCCCCGGCCAACATGAATGGAAAATACGCCGCTCCAGTGATGGTGTAATTCAATCCATAGAATTTGGTCGTAGAGCCAACGATCTTCCGGTTATTGCAGATTATGATGGTGATGGCAAAGCCGATATTGCGGTGCGCAGATTAGAAGATCACAAGTGGCATATCCTACAATCCAGCAACAATCAATTACGTAGTTACACTTTCGCCAAGAGAGATGATTATATTCCTCTGGCGGCCCCAATTATGTTACGTTTGCAAATGGAACGTGGGGATTTCAGCTTTTTTGCGGAGAATTAACCACTATTGGTCAGGAGAGAAACCTGGCCTACTGCTTTTTGGGAATAGACATAAAAAGAATAACCTGTTTCTCATAACGAGAACCAGAAAGCATGATAGGCAGATTTATATCAATTGCCTGATACTTCGCTAGCAACAGAGGATACGGGCATATGATGCAATGGCTATATTACCTGGCAGCTTTTCTGTTGGTTGCTGTAGCAGTCGCTCACTCTTATCTTGGTGAGCGTTTTATCCTTACACGTCTTTTTAAGCGAGATAACCTGCCAAAACTGTTTGGCAGTGATAATTTTACCAAACGAACGCTGCGCTTCGCCTGGCATGTCACCTCTGTGGCCTGGTTGGGGTTTGCCGCCATCATAATAGCTCTGGCTCAGGGCCAACCTGATGTGCAGCTCTTAGTTAATATCATTGCAGTCACCTTCGCCATCCATTTTGCCATCTCATTTTTTGGCTCTGCCGGGAAGCACTTATCCTGGATAGTATTTGGGGCTGTCAGTATTTTATTAGTGCTTTAGCTAAACCTTAAACTGTCGGGCCAATTCATCCAGCGATGCTGAAATATCTCCCAGTGAGGTCGCCGCCACTTTGGTTTCCTTGCTGCTCTCGGTAACCCGCTCGCTGGCTTCCTGAATAACATCAATACTATGGCGCATATCTCCGGCATCGCCTTTTATGTCTTGTCCCAAGGACGCCAGAGCACTGTTTTCGTCACTCAGTCGTAACACGGTTTTCTGAATGTCGTCCAGAGAGGTTACTGTTGCCTCAGCCAGTTCTACCGCTTCTGTGGCTTTTTCCTTGTTGGAGTCCATAGAGGTCACAGTGGAGGTAATAGAGGAAACGATTTTATCTAAGATAGTATTGATTTCGTGAGTGGAATCATGGGTTCTGGAAGCCAGCGTACGCACTTCATCCGCTACCACGGCAAAACCGCGTCCTGACTCACCTGCTCTGGCGGCTTCAATGGCAGCATTAAGGGCCAGTAAGTTGGTTTGTTCGGCAATTTCGGCAATGGTTTTTACCACAGAACTAACCTGATCACCGGCGTTTTTCAGACTTAGCAACATCTCTGCAGACTTCTCAATATCGCGGGCCAGTGCGCTGATACTGTCTGAAGTGTTACTCACGCTGTTTGCTCCCTCGTGCACCTGCTCCGCCCCCTTTAAGGCGGTTTTGGAGGCGTCAGATGAGCGGCTTGCTGAGTCTTCAATGGAGGCCTCTAGCGCGCTAATCTTATCCAGTAACTCTCGGATATGTCTGGAAAAAAGTCGAACCTGATCTTCTGAGACCTCAGCAGAATGATTTAACTGGCCTACCGACTCCACCAACACGGTTGCCGATGTTTGAATTTCTTTATTGCCCAGTCGAAACGCGGTTAACAACTCATTGACGCTGTTGGCCGCATCGGCCACTTCATCGTCACAGGTCATAGATACATCAGTGGATAAATCATGTTCAGCAACGATGCGATCTAACTGGGTAGACAAGGACTTAATAGGTCTGGCAATTTTTTGCTGCGCCATTAAGAAAGAGCCCAGGGTAATGGCTAAAGTTAACAGCACTGACACTATGATTAAGGTGCGCATGATTGAAATTTCAGAGCTGATGTTGTCAGACGCTTCCGTGGCGTTGTTGGATGCCTGGGTTTTTACGTCGGTAAGCAATCCCTGCAAGCCTTGCATATTCTTTTGAATATCAGCAAGCGCGGTTCTGGCACCATCCCAATCGGTATTGGAGGCACTCATTATGGTTTGCAGTCGCGTGACATTTTGCCAGACCTTTTGCTTTTCGCTGTCTAGCTTGCTGTTGCTGGCCAGCCCTGCCCTGGCGATATCTTGCAGGTTAGCATCCAGCTGTTTCTTGAGTTGATTGATTTCCCGCTGAAAGGCGTTTAGCTCGATAGTCAGTCCATACAAGCCAAATGACGCTACCTGAACACTACTCAAATTAGCTGAAGCTTGTTCAACGGCCCGCAGTGTGGGCAAGGTTTCCTGAACAAAGGTTTCTTTCTGCGCATAAATAATTGAAGATTCCCGGTACATAAAAAATGATGAGATGAGTAACACCAGTACAATTCCCACGTACCCCAACATCACTTTCTTACTGATGGAATTAAAAAGATTCATATTTACTTCCAGGTAGCCCTTTTTTAATTTATTCCAATGCAAAGCTGCGCTATGCAATAACCTTGAATAACTATAGACCAGAGATTGCAACTAATCATTGCGTGCGCGGTCAATAATCGCGCTTTCAGCGGTCGCGATCTTTTCCACTACCGACAAAATCATATCGCGATTGAAGGGTTTGGTTACGTGATAAGTCATTCCCGCTTCCAGCGATGCATTCTTGTCAGACTCATAAGCATTGGCGGTTAATGCCACTATCGGTATGGCCATGCCCATCTCGAAACGGATAATCTTGCTTGCGGTTAAACCATCCATTTCCGGCATATTAATATCCATCAGAATCATGTCATAGTGATGACGCTCCACCTGAAGAATCGCTTTTTTACCGTTGTCTACATGGGTGACTGAGTGCCCCTCAGACTCCAGAATATGTATAGCAATTTGGGCGTTGATATCATTGTCTTCGGCTAAAAGTATTTTAAACGGCGTCTTGTTGTTTTCTTCTTTGTCGCATAATCGCCTCATCGTGGAGATAAACATTTGTTCATTGATGGGCTTATTAAATACCGCAGAGAACTGGTCGGGAACCTCGCCTTTAAAATGTGCGATATCAGAGGCGGCCGATACCAGAATAAATGGCGGGCAAGGCGCATTTGCGTTTTCCGTCAACTTATTTACCAGACTAAAGCCATCCAGACCTGGCATATGCAAATCCACTATAACGGCCGTGTATTCATTGAGTTTGTTAGCGTCTTTTAAAAACTCGGCGCCGCTTGCAAAACAGTCGGCGGGCACATCAATCTGTTGCAGCAATAGCTGGATGTAACACCGGCTGCTTTCCAAATCATCAATAACCGCCACTTTTTTGTGCTCAAATTCGGGTTGAAATCGAACTTTTACCGCTTCGTTCATAGCTTTCTGCAAAGGTAAAAACACTTTAAATGTGGAGCCTTTCTCAGGCTCACTTTGCGCCTCTATAGTCCC
Source organism: Planctobacterium sp. AWH2_060 (assembly GCF_056158425.1). Taxonomy (NCBI): domain Bacteria; kingdom Pseudomonadati; phylum Pseudomonadota; class Gammaproteobacteria; order Alteromonadales; family Alteromonadaceae; genus Planctobacterium; species Planctobacterium sp. AWH2_060. Next base: position 1,902,894 of record NZ_JBSWTG010000001.1, read on the forward strand.
CCCCATCATAGCAACCAGCTCTTTGGTGATAGCCAAACCCAGTCCACTTCCGCCGTACAGGCGTGTGGTGGACTCGTCGGCCTGAACAAACTTATCGAACACTTTTTGCAATTGTTCAGGAGTCATACCTATCCCGGTATCCACTACCAGTAAAGACAAACCATAACCATTGTCCAGCTCTTCAACGTTAACCGTGATACTTACCCTGCCTTGCTCGGTAAATTTAATGGCATTGCTGATCAGGTTGTTAACTATTTGCATGGTGCGAATTCCGTCTCCACTAACCCATTGCGGAATAGTGGATAACGAAACATACTCAAATTCCAGGCCGCGATTTTCGCAATTGACTGCAGCGGGAGCCAAACAGGCATCCAGAATCTTAGGCAATTCAAAATCGTTAATTTCCAGTTGCATCTTACTGGCTTCGATTTTGGATATATCCAATATGTCGTTTATTAACGCCAGAAGCTGCTCGCCGGAATAACGGGCTTTTGATAAAAACTCTCGCCGTTTATCCGCTGATGGCTCTTTATTGGCTAATTCAATCATGCCAAAAATGCCGTTCATGGGCGTTCTCAGCTCATGACTCATGGTAGCCAGGAATACCGACTTGGCTTTGTTGGCGTGTTCAGCCTCTTCGCGCAGGGCTTCTGCCCTGTTTCGTTCCCTTAACAGGTTTGATAATACGCCACTGACCATCCGATCCATGGGTCGAAAGATATAAAACAACTCAATCGCCAAAACTACTATGGTCAACAACCACAAAAATATTTCTATTTTTGTCAGGAGCAGCACTTTTTGTTCAGCCTCTTGGGTGAATTGTGTCACAACCCCATCCAGTTGCTTTAGCAGCAGTTCGGTATTTTCCGTCTGGAAAATATTCTGTTCGTACGCCACTCCCTTAGCCGCTCTTTTGGCTTCGGCCACATACAGCAATACCCTGTCGTGCAAGCTGAAATTGCTATCTGAATCAAAATACAGTGAGCTTAGTGATTTACTGAGGTTGGTAGTTTCAGGCGCATATTTCCCCACCAAAAACCAATGATTTTGTTCAAACAAATCCACAGCCGCCAGAAGTCCGGATTTCCGCATTTTGCTTTGCTCTGGATATTGATTGTTGTCTGACCGCAACTGATTAATATGCAATGCTATTTTTTGCGACAACATGCGCTGCATGCCCGCGGTGTTGATGATTTGCGCGTCGCCCTTTTGATTAGCCAATACATATTGGATCCCAATGGCTGATAGTGTCACCAATAAGGCAATCACTGACAGAGCTATCAGATAACGGCTGCGAATATTTTTTTGCAATAAATGAAGGTTTTCCAAATTATTTTCCCGGACAAGCGTTATTGCAATGTTTGCCTACATTTCAGAGCTATTTAATTAACTTTAAGCCATGACAGTATAATTGCCAGTTATCAATAATCGTTGCCACACATTAAGTTACACTGAAGCTACGCCTTTAAGTGGTAATAGGATCCAAACCTGTCCATAATGCCCCGTTTCGGCATTTTTAAGACCGACCAAATCATTCAACCTGATAAATGGACCTTGTATGTTACGACTGACTTCTTCGCTACTTATACTCAGTATGCTGAGTGCCTGTGTTATCCACGTTGGACCTGGCAGCTACCGCTCTCCTAATAATGGGGCGGATAGTGTTTTTGGTGATATTGACGTTGCCAGCGGGCAAACAATTGGTGATGTATCCACCGTTAATGGCGACATTGAAATTGGCCATGGTGCTACCACTGCGAATGTCAGTACGGTCAATGGCAGTATTGAACTGGACGATCAGGTGAGCAGCCAACATGTATCAACCGTTAACGGAGATATTGAAGGTGGCAAACAACTGCAGATAAACGCCGGGTTAAAAACCGTAAATGGCGATCTAACGCTCGGCAGCAAAAGTACCGTAAGCGGCAACATCAGCTCAGTTAATGGCGATATTGAATTAACCTCAGTTAACCTGTCAGGCGATGTCAGCAATGTTAATGGCGATATTTCAGTTTATGCCAACAGTGTGATTACTGGCGATATTTTGTTTAAAAGCAATCAGGGCAATAAGGCATTTACCAATGAGCGTCCCACCTTAACGCTGGATGCAGATGTGGTACTTGAGGGGCAAATCCTGTTGCAACGCCCGGTTAAACTGCACATCAGTAATTCTGATCACCTGCAAAAAGTGGTTCATGATTACCAGCCATTGCAATAAGCCAATTAGCGACACAACAGCCGTCGGGATAGCAGGTTAATTCTGGCGGCATGTTTACTGACTGAAACATTTTGGTTATGGTGTTAATTACCCCAAGGGAGTAGCATAACCGCTACCTCATACCCCATTTTTAAGCATTAAAAGGCAAGTTAATAATCCTATGAAGTGCAACTTTTCATTGCTGGCGCCCCTGTTGTTATCAGCGTCGCTTTCTTCACCTGCTGTAGCATCGAAAACGCAACAATATCCGGAAGTGACCGAACAAATTTTTGAACAATGTAAGACTGATTTTGCACAACTTGCACGACAGCAAGGCGTTGCCGATAACACTATCAACAAGGCGCTGTTGACCGCCAGTTTACAGTCGAAAGTTATCGAATATGACCGAAATCAACCGGAGTTTGTGCGAACTTTTCCGGATTATGTCAGTAAACGGGTAAATGACTGGCGCATTAATAAAGGGCGCAAAATGCTCAGAGAGCACAAGGACTTGTTGCAATCCCTGCATCAGACATACGGCATTCCACCCCATTACCTGGTGGCATTTTGGGGCCTGGAGACTAATTTTGGCCAATACAAAGGCAAAATGCCTATCGTAGCCTCGTTAGCTACACTGGCCTGTGATGAAAGACGTTCAGAGTTTTTCACTAAAGAATTGTTAAAAGCGCTGCAGCTGATTGAAAAAGAAAAAATCAATCCTGAAGAAATGGTGGGTTCCTGGGCTGGCGCAATGGGCCACACCCAGTTTATGCCCAGCGCCTATCTGAATTACGCGCTGGATGGCGACAATGATGGCAAAGCTGATCTCTGGAACAGCGTGCCTGATGCTCTCACCTCCGCCGCTAACTTTTTAAAAGGTTTAGGCTGGAAACCGGGATTCCGCTGGGGGCGCGAAGTTAAACTACCATCAGATTTTAACTACCAGTTCATTGGCCGCGGAACTCAAAAATCATTAACAGAGTGGCACAACTTAGGTGTTACCAAAGCAGATGGCACACCATTGGGCACGGCAGAGATCCAAAGCTCCGTTTTATTGCCCGCTGGCCATGAAGGTCCAGCCTTTGTTATTTATGACAACTTTGCCGTGATCATGCGCTGGAATTTCTCTGAATTCTACGCCATTGCCGTGGGTTATCTGGCAGACCGATTAATTGGTAGTGGAGAGCTTGTACAACCTCTGCCAGACCTTCCCAATTACACCATTAATGATATGCGCACCCTGCAACTTCATCTGAACCAACTTGGATTCGATGTAGGTGAAGCGGATGGCATTTTGGGTCCGGCCACACGCATGGGAATACAGGGCTTTCAGATTGCCCACAACTTGGTGGCGGACGGATTTCCTTCGCCAGGTGTTTTTGAGAAACTGCAACAACTTACCAGCGAAACCAGCACTAACTGATTTCATGTTGCACTGACACTTTTCTGCGAGGCTGGCATTCGTCAGCCTTTACTATTAAGCTGAGGTCAGGTTAAACAGCATGTGATTATAATTAGTGATATATAGAGTCTTCACATTATTTTGCTACGTCATTTTTTGCCAGTCCACACTGGCGGGTGCGCAGAATATTGAATTGGCTTTTGGGCAAACCGGATATGACTTTACTCGCTTATTAACCGACTTCGAAAACGACACCGGTATTAGCATAACCACAGCGCCGCAAGAGCACTATGATTTAAAAGCAGAACTGATCAAACGCAGTGGTAAAAAGCGCCTACCTGATGCCTTTATCGCCCCTGCAGATTACACCACTATTCAGAGCATAAACCTACTGCCAATGAGCAAAGATTGGCTATCTCCGGATACTTCAGCTGCCGCCCTGCAAACGGTCACCCGCAATGAGCAAATATTGGCTATCCCCCTTATTGCCGGAAATCACCTGGTGTTATATTTCAATCGTTCTGCCATTAAACAGCCCGCCAGCTCGTTTGAGGAAATTTTTTCGCAGCGCGAAAGTTTGCCGGCAAATATGCGCCTGATGACCTGGTCGTTTAGCGGCACCTATTTCCTGATCCCCTTTTTAAGCGCATTTGATGCACTTCCGATACAGAATAATCAGCTCACTTTAGATACCCCTCAGATGGTAAGTGCTATGCAGTATTATTGGTCCTTGCCGGAACAGGGACTGGTGGATGAAAGCTGTGGTTTTGACTGTTTTCCCGAGGCCTTTAAACGGGGAGACTATGCTTATGTGATTGACGGCGTTTGGAATTACAAACAATATCAGGAGGCGCTGGAGGAGAATCTCGGTGTTGCCCTATTGCCATCAATTAAAGGCAACCCTATGAAACCCTATTTTAGCGGGCATGTTTTGGCATTTGTGGCAAAACCACAAACACCGGCTAAGCGAGAAGCTTTGCGGCAATTTGCGTTATATCTGCAATCTCCCAAAGCGCAATTACAGCTTTGGCAAAGTGCGGCGGCCATCCCGGCCAACAATGCCGCTTTGCAACAAATATCAGCAACCGCCAACGCCAATACTCAGGCGGTGATTAGGCAATTGCAACAGTCACACCCCATCCCCAATACGCCTCATATGTCCATTGTTTGGGAAGCCTTGTCCAAGGGCTTTAATCGCTATGGCGCCAATACCATGACGGCTGCAGAAGCTGCAGCTTTAATGCAACATTTGGCGCAACGCACGGTTGAAAGGCAATAATGGCAGACCGGCAGCTCCCCTCTTACCATAAAACCTTACTGCGTTATGTGGCGCTGTTTATCTTCGTGCCAGTTATAATGTTGTTTAGTTTTATTTATATGAATTTATTTCAGGACAACCTGGAAAATGCTCAAACGACAATAAAACAACACGGCCATGCGCTAACTTCCGATATCCGCGCTAAATTGTCCGAGCTGCGAAATCAAATATACAAAGTCGTGGCTAACAGAGGCATCGCCGAAGTACCGGTTAACATCTTTTATTCCCAAAACGCGATATTAACCCTACAACATTTTGTTGATAGCAACCCTCTGATAGAAGCGGCATTTATACAGGATGACGCTGGGTTCATTATCGAAGGCTGGCCAGTTGAAGCTCTGCGCTTTCGCTCTGACACCATGACAGCTTATACCCAGCAAGCAATGGAGCTCACTTCTCGGGAGGCTGAAGCTAACTTATTGTGGTTGCCTCCGCAGCAATATTCCGGCTATCGCAACAACACGCCTTTGAATGATACTGCAGCACATCTTCTGATGTACGCAATGACTTTATTCGCAGAGACGGACTCCATCATTTCGCCCTATGAGTCTACCGGCACCCTTAACGTAATAATCAATCTCGATAACCTGATACAACATGATGCGCATAGCGAGGTCACTCAACAACACAATCAATACCTGATTGCTCAAGATGAGCCGATTTTCGCTCACCAACCTCAGGCTATCAGTGAATCCTTGACTCAAACCTTTAACACTCGCTTATTGGCCTCCCATAGCAGCGGAAAAACAGCAATTAAGCTGCAATTACAATACGACGAGACTATCTGGAACAACGCTTTTTGGTCACAAACCACGAGACAGATCACTCCACTTTTGTTGTTTTTGCCATTAATGGTTTGGTTTTTCTTCCGTTTTACCCGCAACTTCCACAAACCCATCGATCAGATGGTAGAAATATGCCGTAACCTGGTATCCGGCAATTACAATATTGCTCAGCAATCCGCGGCGTTTCAGGAGTTCGATGTGTTGTTTCGTCGCCTCAACAACATGGCAGAAACCATATCAACACAAATAAAGTCACTGGAACAAGCGCGAAGCAGAGCCGAACAATCGGAAAAAATAAAGTCTCAGTTTCTGGCTAACATGAGCCATGAAATCAGAACGCCCATGAATGGTGTGCTCGGCATGCTACAGTTAATCGATTCAGATCAGTTAACTGTAGAACAAAAAGAACGGGTGAATCTGGCCAAAGTCTCAGCTCATTCACTACTGCAAATCATCAATGACATTCTTGATATATCTAAAATTGAAGCCAATCAAATAAAAATAGAACGGGTGCAATGTAACGTTACAGAGTTGGTACAACGCCAGACTGACAGCATGCAACAAACCGCCGCGCAGCGAAACAACCTGTTAAAAGCGCTGGTTAAGCCGCCTTTTGAACAGACCTGGTTAACCGACCCGACGCGATTGAATCAAGTACTTACCAATCTGCTTTCTAACGCACTGAAGTTTACCCAAAATGGCAAAGTCATGGTGTTGCTTGGTCAGGAAAACGACAATCAATTGCAAATTACTGTAAAAGATACAGGTATTGGAATCCCGGCGGAGAAATTGTCCTCGCTTTTTCAACCATTTCAACAAGCTGATGCTTCAACCACCAGGGAATACGGTGGTACAGGGCTGGGATTAACTATCTCCAAAAACCTTTGTAAACTCATGGGAGGAGATCTGACAGTCAACAGCACACCTGGAAAAGGTTCAGAATTCACCGCCACCTTTGCCGCCACTCCCGTTCGGGAGTCAGATGCTGTACAAAATCAAACTTCACAAGAAGAAACACGCGTCTCTGACTCCGAAAACAGGCAAAACTCAGTGAGAAAAGTCGCCGTAGTAGCTGAGGATAACGAGATTAATCAGGAAGTGATTAAAGCCATGTTGCAGGAATACAACCTGGATATCCACATGGCAAACAATGGGCGCGATGCAGTTGCTTTGGTGGAACACCTGAAACCGGATGTCGTTTTAATGGATGTACACATGCCAATTATGGATGGTGTCACTGCCACTCAAACAATTCGTGACAGAGGGTTTGCAACTCCGATCATTATGCAAACGGCCAATGTTATGACAGAAGATGTTAAGCACTATCTACAGATTGGTGCTGATGACGTGGTGGCGAAACCTATCGTTAAAGATCAACTCCACGAGGTTCTGAGCAAGTGGTTGAATCCCTCGCCCGAGAGCTGAATTCTTGTAGGTCTGAATTTATTCAGACACCGCTGCCCAATTCGAACCTTGTAGGTCTGAATTTATTCAGACGCCGCTGCCCAATTCGAACCTTGTAGGTTGGAATTTATTCCAACGCCGATGCCCAATTCAACCATCGCTGTCCGAATAAATTCGAACCTTGTATCTCTCAGTATTAGATGGTTAGCTACCAGATAATACATCGGGAAGTAAGTGAGGCTGTTTCGAACCTTAGCAATGAATATGCTGTTTTGTAGATTATCCCCTTACTTCCATCACTCAATAAACTGAATGGTATCCAGGCGCACTCAATGAGTTGATGCCGTATGTACAAGGGGAGTCTATCGAGATGATGCATTTTATTGGTCTAGATGTCAGTAAGAACAAACTTGATGTTTGCTGGCTTAAAGAAGCGGCTACAGGTAAAAGAAAAACTAAAGCTATCAAGAACACATCTGATGGCCATCAGGCCTTACTGAATTGGTTACAAAGCACGACAAAACAACCGCTATCTGAGCTTATTGTTGTACTGGAACCAACCGGCGTTTATCACGAATCATTGATGTATTTTCTATACGATAATGGCATCAATGTCTTATTGGTGAATACAGGGAAAGCGAAGAAGTTTGCTGAGTCAATCAATCTAACCCATAAGACAGATAAGTCGGATGCTTTCATGTTGGCAAGCTATGGCTATGCACAACAAAGCAGCTTGCAGCTATGGGAGCCGGAAGCAAAAGAGGTGCGAGAGTTGAAAGCTCTTTTGCGCAGATTGGATGCACTGGAGTCAGATTATCAACGCGAGTTGAATCGACTTGAGTCGAGTGAATTTACTCTGACCTCTGAGAGGGTTCTGCTTTCGTTGAAAGACATGATAAGTGCGCTTAAGGAAGAAATTGAGAAGCTTAAACAAGATATTGATGATCATATTAATGGGCATCCACACCTGAAGAACAACCGTAAATTGCTGGAAAGCATTCCCGGAATTGGCGCGGTATTATCTCGAGAATTAACCTGTCTCTTTGCCGCGAAGCGCTTCAAAAATGCTAAACAGGTTGGAGCCTACGTGGGATTAATTCCTAAACTTAAGGAGTCAGGCGTTCTGAAAGGACGAACTACATTAAGCAAAACAGGGCCTGCTCGCCTAAGGGCCAAACTCTACATGGCTGCTGTCGTTGCGGGTCGATACAATCAAAGTATTAAACATCAGAAAGAAACCCTGCTACAGCGTGGAAAGTGCATGATGCAAGTTATTGGCGCTAATATGCGAAAGCTCATGCAAATCTGTTTCGGAGTAGTAAAAAATCAAACGGAATATCAGCCCCAAGTGATTTGAAACTTTACTTGAGACTGGTTGTGAGAGATGGTATCTACAAATTTCATTCACGTTAAGGTCTGATCAGCCCCGCACTTTGGGCTTCGTCCATTGTCAGTGTACGAACATTCACGACTTCGTCATCAGCCTCGCTACTATCAAAATGCAACTCATTCGCGTAGCGTATCATGACAGGCGCAGCCAAAGGCATATCCTGGCTATCTAACCCAAACTTGATTCTGTCTATTTGCATGTCAGAGGAGCGCAGTATGTATTGCATACTGGTGGCAGGACGTCGCACTGCAATGTCATCCTTACCGTCTCCGTCATAATCGGCAACAATAGGGATATCATATTCATTCAAACCAAATTGCACCTGGATAATTTGCTCATCACTGGAGCGCAAAATATACCAGGCATGTTCCGACGGGCGTCTGATGGCTAAATCAGTTTTACCATCGCCGTCAAAATCACCAGGAACTGCGATATCTTCATCTCGCATACCAAACTGATAGCGCAATATGGTGTCGTCACGACTACTCAAAATGTACCAAAATTTTGTCGACGGCCGTCTCACCGCTATATCGGCTTTACCATCGCCATCGTAATCCGCTGGTACCGGGATATCTTCGGCTTGCTGACCAAAATTAAAACGCAAAATACTGCTGTCTGAAGCCAGGCGAATATACCATTGCTGAGTTGAGGGTCTGCGCACAGCAATATCAGTAATCCCATCACCATCGTAATCCGCCGGTACCGGAATATCCTCGCTTTGCAAACCGAATTCCACCCGCATCAATTCTCTGCCGGATGAGGGTGCTATGTACCATAGCTTATTCGATGGACGTCTAACCGCTACATCGGCAATTCCATCACCATCAAAGTCGCCACTGACAGAAATATCACCGCTATCTTTGCCCAGCTCGATGCGCTGAATGTCAGCGTCGCCTGAATTCAATATATACTGAATTGCATTCGAAGCGCGTCTGACACCGATGTCAGCTTTGCCATCGCCATCATAATCATAAGCAACATGTTTAGATACGACACTACAGTCATCGCCCCTGGTGTTATCCAATGGCGCACAATCGACTTCGTTTAAAACACCGTCATTATCAGTATCAAGATCCTGATTATCCCCAATGGTATCCATATCCGTATCCAACCACTCTGAGCTATCAAAAGGAAATGCATCTTCACTGTCTGGAACGCCATCAGCGTCGCTGTCTCCGACGTTTGAGGCATCATACGGGAGTGCATCGGTCAGATCATCAATGCCATCGTTATCATCATCAACGTCTAGTAAGTTACTCAATCCATCGGAATCGAAATCCTCCAGATCGCTGTCCAACTCTATGCAATCACCATGTGCTAGCAGGCGATCAATGTTCCAGCTTTCAATAACGGCTTCATCCTGGCAGCTCATATTGCTGGAAAAGAACTGCAAAAACTGTAATTGCTGCTTGAGATGCACCACTGGACGAAAATCTTCAATGGTGGAATAACGGAAATCCAGAGCAATAATTTCTTTAAGGTATCTCAGCGGCGCCAGAGAAACGTCTTCAGTATTATTTACTGACAAAAATTGTAAGCGTGGAAAGTGTTCGACCCCAGACAAACTTGCGACGTTTGCCTGCGGACAATTAATAATGTCGATTTCTTCGTTGCTCAACCAGTCGTCGTCGTCTTCCAAAAGACAGATGGCCAGCTCAACATCTAATCCGGCAATGGCATTCTCCGCTGGTTGGGTTACCGATTCATTGTGGGTTTGTGCAACGCGAACGGCCACGGCATTTAGCGCCCTGACGGCATCCGCACCAGTGCTTCCCTCACCCACCTCGCCACATGGCAGGTCGGCAATACAGGTCAGGTCAGGCGAGGAAAAATAAGGAACAGCAATGGCGTCACCAAAAGATTGGGGATAAGCCATAACCGTGGCAAAACTATCTTCGATGCCAAAACCTCTTCCCCAACTGAAAACGGTACCCTCACCGTCCTGCTCTAGCGCGTGATCCAGTCCCATATTGTGGCCGATTTCATGCCCTAAGGTATCGCTGCTACACAGCTGGCTGTTGCCGCTTTCAAATAAGGTGTTAACCGCAACAACATTGACCGCAAAGCGATAATCAAACGCTTGCAAGCCATTGCCGTTCAACCAGCTTTTACCGCATAGTCCATCGGGTAAGGATTGACGAAATACGCTAACAATGTCTGCGCCACTGTCTAGACGCGCTTGCCAGATTGGCAACATGAGTTCATCTGAAATATCGCCGTAAGTGCTGTCGTCGGCGCGACTTTTAGCCAGATTATCTAAAATTTGATCGGCGCTGTAAGCCTCAAGATCGGCGCTGATACGAGCGCTCATTTGCAGTTCGATGTTTACGCCACTGGCGGCATAAATAGCATTGTTGATCTCCAACATTTGCATCAGATAATCATCCGGTGCCAGTTGGTAAGCTTCAAACTCTGGTGTGGTAACAAACAAGACTTTAATGACAGTTGGCTCATCTGTAACAGAATCATCAGATACTTGTGGTGCTGCCGTTGCGCGAATTGATGAACTTAAACCAGTACGACGCTTGACATCAGACTCACTGCTGGCCCAGCGCATTTCTTTGGTTAATTGCCCATCAGACAAGCGCCATACGCCATTTTCGGTTGGGATCCAGGCACTCACCTCTGAATTACTAACAAACAATCGGGCACGATGTTGGTTATTTTGTTTTGTATCTTTTAATGACCAGACACTGGAGTTGAATGTGCGATGCACCTTCTCCGCGACAAATACATGGTTACCGTCTGGCGTTGCTAAGCTATATTCCTGCCCTTCAACCAGGCCTGCCACTGCCGAGTCATTAACAACGACTTTGCCGGTTTTGTTAACACTTTTACTTGCAGATAGGCCCGGAACATTTTGTTTTTGTGCCACCTCGAAAATTTGCCACAAAGATACCGGATCCGCGTTATGAGCCTTGGCTCCGCTAACGCAGACTAAAATCAGTAAAATTGTGGAAAGTATCTTGGTTTTCAACATCAACAAAAAATTGGCAAGTTTCAATAGCTAACGAATGAAATACAACTTTTATTCCAATTAATGGCCTTTTTAACAAAAGAGGTCTGAAAAGGGTGTTAACCGCTTATTTTTTATTCTAATTGAATGTTGTACTGAGAAAAAGTCGAAATTGTGTAAATAATGAAGCATTGGGTGCTCACTGAAAGCATGAACACCCTGTAGAAAGAACAATCAGGACATCTTTCGGATAAGGCTGTCCGGTGCTATCCGCATTAAGCGCTGCAGGATTGCCCAGGGCCATGAAGGAACATAGCTGTTGGCTTTTTCCTGATTAATGGCTTTGACCATTGCGCGGCACCCCGTCTCGGTATCCACAATAAAAGGGACTTTTTCCACTTTTTCGTTGATTTCACTGCGAATAAATCCAGGGTGAACACAACTCACTTTGATGGGTGTATTCAGCAAGTCCAGGCGAATTCCTTCCGAGAGTGAAGTAATAGCTGCTTTGGTGGCAGCGTAAACGGTCATGGCCCGTCGAAATCCCCTGACCGCACTGATAGAGGAAATGGTAACCAGGTGCCCACTGTTCTGCTCTCTGAAGATCTCGACGGCCGCTTCACACTGTGCAATCGCGGCTACAAAGTTGGTTTCGGCCGTTTGCTTGTTGGCATAAAAGTAACCGGTACCAATAGATGCACCTTTACCCATTCCGGCGTTAACAATAACTCTGTCCAGGCTGCCCATATCATCGCGAAACGCTTTAAAGGTTTCGAATACCGCGTCATGATCATTGACATCCAGGGGACGCAAAAACACCCTGATTTCAGGATTGATTGCCTCAAGCTCAGCTTTTAAGGCCTCCATTCTCTCTACCCTGCGAGCACACAACGCCAGATTGCAGCCCTGTTTGGCAAATTCAATGGCCATGCCTTTGCCAAGACCTGAACTGGCCCCAGTGATCAGTATGTTTTTTCTTAAACTCATAAAAACGTCAACTCTTGTTATTTGTAGGTAATCATATTGGGTAGTTGGGCATTTTCAAAATGGCTGTGCTCATTGAGTGTTGCCAATAAAACCCGATTAGGCGTTTGTACAATTTTAGTAATGCCACAATTAGCCAGGGTCCAGTTCAGCGACAGCATCTTATCATCGGGTAGTCCCAGAAGTTGTTGTGCTATCACAGATATAGGACCACCAGAAGTAAAGACTACCACCACCTGTTGTTGCGACAATTGGCTCAAAAGCGAACTAAAAGCGCCACTGACGCGGGATTTAAAGGCCAGCCAGGACTCGGGATAATCGTTATTCTCGGCGCTCTGCCAACGCGCAATCGCTTGAGCAAATAAGCTGGCAAACTGCTTTTTAGGATCATCTGATTGAGCCAGCAACTCTCGGGTTCCTGCGGCAGTTTTTAGGCGCGGATCCAGAGCAGCTAACACTGCCTGATGATCATATTCGTTCCATTCTGCGAGTTCCTGATGAGAAATCTGAATAGCACCGCTTTGCAAGGCTAAATCTCGGGTTTGCTGATGGCGTAACATGGTTCCGCTCAGCACCAAATCGGGTGCCCCGATGCGTTCGAATAACACCTCACCCATTCGTTGGGCTTGGGATTGCCCCAGCTCCGACAGTGAATCATAGTCTTCTGCGCCAAAACTGGCCTGGCCGTGTCGGATCAGATAAATAATCGCCATCAGCGTTTCTGCCGCTTGATGGCTTTTTTACAGCGCCATAGTAAATAATGCACAAACACCCAAAATTGTTTATAGGCGGGATTACGGGTTTGCTTGTGGTGATAGCGATAGTAAATTTGTTGCACAATACCCGCTAAACGAAACAAGCCATACACCTCGTAAAAGGTGAAATCTTCGATTTCGATATCCATTTGCTGACAATAGTAGGCCACCACCTCTTCGCGACTTAACATGCCGGGTAAATGAGTGGGCTGCCTGCGGGTTTGTTGCGCCAGAAAGTCATCGTCTTCCTGTACCCAATAAGCCAGGGTATTCCCCAAATCCATCAGGGGATCTCCCAGTGTAGCTAATTCCCAATCCAGAACGCCCAATATCCGGGTGGGATCGTTTTCGTCGAGTACCACATTGTCAAACCGGAAATCGTTGTGAGTTATACATATCTGTTCAGTGGCCGGCATATTGTTGTTAAGCCAGTTCATCACGAACTTGCCCGAAGGCACATTCCAGGTTTTGGCTTTTTTATAACGGTGGCACCAACCTTCAATTTGCCGCTGCGTATAACCAGCCCCTTTACCTAAATGAGTCAGTTCTGCCGCCTGATAATCCACTTTGTGAAGCTCAATCATGCAATCTAATACGTTTTTGCACATGGCATTGGTGGTGCTGCTATCGAGGGACAAAGCTCGTGGCAAATTTTTGCGGGGAATAATGCCGGTGAGTTTTTCCATCACATAAAAGTCAGTGCCAATGACCGACTCATCTTCACAATACCCGAGCATTTGCGGCACGTAGTGATAGACGGGTTTCAGCGCTTTTTGCAATCGGTACTCGCGCCCCATATCGTGCGCACCTTTTGCTTTTGTACCCGCTGGTGCTCTGCGCAAGATAATTTCCCGGTTTTCATAGGTGAGACAATATGTCCAGTTGGAGGCTCCTCCTGAATATTGCGTTACCTCCGGTGTCCCCTGTAAATCCTCGACGTTGGCTTTTAGCCAGGCATCTACGTTAGCAACATCTAACTCTTCGCCTGGGCGTACCTTATTGGCTTTGTCTAACACAGCTCCCGGAGCAACGGCATTATTTTCAGTCATGACTTTTTCCCTGCGCTACGGCGAAACTTTTGCGTACCTTTGGTCATCATTTTCAGGTAATAACCGGGAAACAGGCGTTTCAGCAAACTGGCTTTTCGCCCTTCCGGATGGGTAAGTATCATGAATTGTTGTTTTTGCACTGCCCTGAAGGCGGCATCAGCAACGTCTTCCGCGGTAATATCAGAGCGCTCTAACAATTTGCTGACCACAGCTTTCATCGCCGGGTTACCGCTACGCACAGATTCATCCAGATTAGTTTTAAAGAATCCAGGGCATAATACACTGACACCGATATGGTCATCGGCCAGCTCTAATCGCATAGTTTCCGAGAAACTTACCATTGCCGCTTTACTGGCTGCATAGGAACCCAATAATGGCACCGTGGTAACCCCCGCCTGAGAGGCGACATTGAGAATGTAACCACGACTTTCCTGCAGCAAGGGGACAAAGCTTTGTAACATGCGCACAGCGCCAAACAGGTTAATATCCATTACCCATTGCCACTGTTCAATGCTTTCTTCGGCCAGTGCCCCGGCTGTTGCCACACCGGCGTTATTGACCACCAAATCCAGGCCGCCGAAGCGCTCAACAATTGCGTCTTTGGTGGCTTCGATATCCGCTTCGGATGTAATATCACAACGCTGGAAAAAAGCTTTCGCCCCCAATTTTTCCAGTTCGGTAACAACTGCTTCACCTCTCTCCAGGTGAATATCAGCAACACAGATATCGGCTCCGGCTTGTGCCCAACGAACCGCAATGGCTTTGCCTAAACCCGAGGCCGCCCCGGTTACCAGTACGCGCTTTTGCATCTGTCACTCCTATTTGTATTTTGCCAGTTCCAATCTGGATACCATGCCCATATGAACTTCATCAGGACCGTCGGCAAGGCGCAAACTGCGCGCCATCACGGAAAATCCATAGAGCGGCGTGTCGCCTGATACGCCCATGCCACCATGCATCTGAATAGCCATGTCTACCACGGTTTGCAACATATTAGGAACAACTACCTTGATGGCGGAAATCTCGGTCATGGCCTTCTTTACGCCCAGATTATCAATTTTCCAGGCTGCATTCAGTGTCAACAGGCGCGCTTGCTCAATCAGCATTCTGGCCTGAGCCACACGCTCCAGATTGCCGCCAAGCTTAATCAGTGGCTTACCAAAGGCTTCGCGACTGGCACCGCGTTTAATCATTAACTCTAAAGACCGCTCTGCCGCACCAATGGCCCGCATACAATGATGAATTCGACCAGGTCCAAGGCGCCCTTGCGCTATCGCAAACCCTTTGCCCAGTCCCATAATAATATTCGACTTTGGCACCCGAACGTTTGTAAGCGACATTTCACCGTGGCCATAAGGCGCATCATAATCGCCGCATGCGGTAAGCATACGCTCTATTTTAAGCCCCGGGGTATCCAGCGGCACCAATACCATACTATGTTGGCTATGCTTTTCTGCAGTTGCGTCTGTCAGTCCCATAATTATCGCGATTTTAGCTTCTGGGTGCCCCAAACCTGTGGTCCACCATTTGCGTCCATTGATCACCACTTCATCCCCTTCCAGGGTTATGCTGGCCTGCATGTTAGTGGCATCTGAAGAGGCGACATCCGGTTCAGTCATACCGAATACCGAGCGAATCTCACCATTTAACAAGGGTGTCAGCCATTGCGCTTTTTGCTCTTCACTGCCAAAGTGATAAAGCACTTCCATATTGCCTGTATCCGGCGCATTACAGTTAAAAATTTCTGCACCAAATAAGCACTTGCCCATTTCTTCTGCCAGCGGTGCATAGTCTACACAACTCAGCCCCTGCCCCAATTTGGCATCCGGCAAAAACAAATTCCACAGCCCGGCGGCTTTGGCTTTTTCTTTCAAAGCTTTGATCTCAGCCGGCACCTGCCAGCGGGTCCAGTCTCCATGACCATTGTTTTCATGGTTCTCGCGCATGATTTGCGCTTCAACCGGAAAGACATGCTGTTGCATAAAATCCCGGACTTTCTCTAGGTACTGCTGACAAATAGCACTGTGCTCAAAGTTCATGATGGCTGTCCTGATAAGAATAATAAACGATTACAGTGTAAGAGCAGGCAAAGATTGAATGAAGTGAATATTTCAACATCATAACTATGAATATCATTCACAATAATTATACTGTCAGGATATGAAGTGTTACATGGTGGGCCATGACAGAAAAGAGATTACAAAAACTGGATTTAAACCTGCTGAGGATCTTTGAATCCCTGTATTACGAGCGCAATATGTCTCGAACTGCAGAAGCACTGTACCTAACCCCATCTGCTGTAAGTCACGCCACGAAGCGATTGCGGGAGGCGTTACAGGATCCCTTATTTGAGCGCCAGGGCAACAAGATGGAACCCACATCGGCTTGTCTGAGAATCGCCCCAAAAATTCTGGAAAACCTGAATAGTTTGCGTAAATCACTGCAGCAGTTTAGCGATTTCGATCCACTCAATGCTGAACAGCAATTTACCATAGCAGTTCATGATGCTCTGGAGCCTCTATATGTCCCGCCTCTGTTTCAGGCTTTGGCGGATACCTCAGCAAACCTAGGACTAGCCTGCATCAAGTTGGAACGACAGCAAATGCAGCGACAACTTGGCAGTGGTCAGGCAGATTTAGCCATTGATGTAGCCATGCCGATGCAAAATCCAGTGAATCATTGTCGCCTGGCAGCGGACAGATTTGTAGTACTCAAGAACAAAGACGCACAAAATAGAGAATCCCTTACCCGACAAGACTACATTAACGCCCGCCATTTAACCGTATCCAATCGACCTACAGGCCGGGTAATCGAGGATATCACCCTGCAACAACAAAGTATTAATCGCAAGGTGGCCATTCGTTGTCAGAGTTATCACACCGCCAAGGCCATATTGAAACGCCAGAACTTTCTGTTGACGGTACCGGAACTGATTGGCCGTTCATTACTGGATGAAGAGCTACAGATCATGGCCATGCCCTTTGATGTTCCTCCCATCGAAATTCATCTGTACTGGCACGAAAACTCCGCCAATGACAGCGCAATAAACTGGCTCAAAGAAAAAATTGTGGCCTTGAGTGAGTCTTATAGCTGAGGCTAAAAAGGCGGGAAACGCAGAAATGGGCAGATACAAGCCTGGCGCTTGTATCTGCTAAATCAGACTATTATGACTAGCTAAAATAAGTGGCTAAATCATCACTGCCACCAATGTGTTTACCATCAATGAACACCTGAGGCACAGTTTCTCTGCCTGAAATCGCTTTAAGCGAGGTTAAAGAGGCGTTTTGTCCCAACACGATTTCCTCATAATCAAAGCCTTTTTCAGTCAACAAGGCTTTTGCTTTCGCGCAGAACGGGCAGCTCGGCTTGGTAATAATAGATACGGGTAAAGATACCACGGCTTCCGGATTGATATGTTTAAGCATAGTATCAGCATCGGACACTTCAAAAGGGTCGCCCGGTACATCTGGCTCAATAAACATCTTTTCGACAGTACCGTCTTTTACCAGCATAGAATAACGCCAGCTGCGTTTGCCAAATCCCAGATCGGCTTTATCCACCAGCATTCCCATACCATCGGTGAATTCACCATTGCCGTCGGGAATTAAGCTAACATTATCCGACTCCTGGTCTTTCGCCCAGGCATTCATGACAAAGGTATCGTTTACTGAAACACAGACGATTTCATCAACACCGTTTGCTTTGAAGGTATCAGCCAACTCATTAAAACGGGGTAAATGAGTCGATGAACAGGTTGGTGTAAATGCGCCAGGTAATGAAAAAACCACTACCGTCTTACCGGAAAAAATATCATCACTGGTGCGCTCAACCCATTCTTCATTTTGGCGCATCTTAAAAGTAACTTGTGGGACTTTCTGACCTTCTCTATTCTGTAACATGAAATACTCCTGTGATTTATAACTTGAGAATTCGCGCTATTGCGCCTTGACTGAGAACAATAATAGTCACTGTGCTCATTTATTCCAGTGATTAGATTCAATCATAACAATCGCAATTTGCGATTAAAGGACCCAATATGGCTACACTGATCATTGGATGTGATGAATTTTTAGGGGCGGAACTCACCAGGCAATTGTTGGCAAATGGTGACTCAGTCACCGGTTTATCGCTTTTTCCGTGGGAACAAAGCCAGTTCAGAACCAATCGCCTGGAACAACTTGAAAGCAACGTTAATGCCCGGCATTTTAACTACATAGGTAATTTGGGTAATTTATCTGAGGAAGTTGAAAATAAACTGGTTCATATCAACAAAATTTATTTTCTTCCAGAGTTTAACGCTGAGCTGGAGCATCAGGAGTTTATTTTGCACCTGACTTTAAAGGTGCTGAGCCTGGTTGATACGATTCGACCTGTGCATCTGGTTTTTGGCTCCCATTATTGCATTTATCAACCATCCCCCAAACTACTGTGCGCTGAACAAACCGTCACCGATCATCCTCACAGTGTATCGTCAGCAATAGTCAAAGCCATCGAATCATTAATGCATGGTTATTGTGCGCAAAAACAGTTACCCATGACGGTTTTAAGGATATTTGAGCTCTATGGTAAAGGGGCGAATGATTTAAACCTGATAAACCAGTTAAGCTCAAAGTTAGATGAAGATACGTCGGTAAACCTGAACGAAATTAAAAATCACATCCTGGATTTCACTTATGTTGCCGATGCGGCAAAGATCCTTGGCAGAGCCATGGAACACAATGCCAGGCCGCAACCGGATTGGCACAATCAGGCGCACAACCTCAGTTCCAGCTATGCGCCATGGCAGATATTTAACCTTGGCACAGGTGCAGGAACATCAATTTCTGAGTTACTCCGGCTAATCAGTAATGTCAGAGAACGCCCGGTATCTATCATTAATCAAAAAAACAGCGAACCGTTGCGCTGGGTAGCCGACTCAGGGCCACTGTTGACTCACATGGGATTGCAGCCCAGAACTTCACTGGCAGCAGGATTAGCCAAACTGTTTACCTGACTATGGCGTCTGAATAAATTCAGACCTACAAGGTTCGAATTCATTCGAACAGCAATGGTTGAATTTGGCAGCGGCGTCTGAATAAATTCAGACCTACATTTAGGTTCGAATTCATTCGAACAGCAATGGTTGAATTTGGCAGCGGCGTCTGAATAAATTCAGACCTACAAGGTTCGAATTCATTCGAACAGCAATGGTTGAATTTGGCAGCGGTGTCTGAATAAATTTAGACCTACAAGAACGTAGTGCTTATTAATCACTCACGCTCCCTGGTTTTAATCCTGCTCCTTAATTCGATTGATAATGCGGGTGGTGGACACACCATCCTCAAAATTGAGGACCTTTACCTGCCCGCCATTGGCAATTACCTGCTTTCCTCCAGCGATATCTTCAATCTTATAGTCACCACCTTTCACCAGAATATCTGGCAGAAGTTCACTGATCAGTCTTTTCGGGGTTTCTTCATGAAAATCAACAATCCAGTCAGTGGAGGCAAGTCCTGCCAAAACCGCCATCCGGCGTTCCAGATTATTGACCGGACGGCCCTCGCCTTTCAGCTTTTTCACCGAAGCATCGCCGTTAACCGCCACAATTAATCGATCGCCCAATTGCGCGGCGGCTTCCAGGTATGACACATGGCCAGCATGTAAGATGTCAAAGCAACCATTTGTCATCACCAGCCGTTCACCTCGACTTTTGGCTTCCTGAACGACCACTTTCAATTGAGCTTGGGTCATCACCCCAGTGCCCACTTTTTCATCTTTGCTAACGGCCTGTTTAAGTTCTTCAATGTTCACAGTAGAGGTACCCAGCTTGGCCACAACCACACCTGCCGCGGCATTGGCTAAGATACAAGCGTCTCTGAGTTCTGCGCCAGCTCCGATTGACGCGGCTAAGGTCGCAATGACGGTATCTCCGGCACCGGTTACGTCATACACTTCACGAGCTTTGGCTGGTAAATGAAATTCTTCGCGGCCTTTTTGAATTAGCGTCATACCATGCTCAGAACGCGTGACAAGTAGTGCCTCCAATTCCAGTTTTTCAATGAGTTGTAGGCCTTTATTGACCAGTTGTTCTTCGGACTCACACTGTCCTGCAACCGCCTGAAATTCTGACATGTTAGGCGTAAGCACCGTCGCGCCACGATATTTACCGAAGTCACTGCCTTTGGGATCCACAATAACCGGTTTGTTTGCCGCTCTGGCAGCGTTTATCAGCGCTTGGGGATCACTTAAACAGCCTTTGGCATAGTCGGAGAGCACCACGGCGCTGCAAGCAGCAAGTCTTGCAATCACCTGATCATGCATTGGGCTCTTATCTACGGACTCGAAACTCTTTTCAAAATCCAGTCTGATCAGTTGCTGATTGCGACTTAAAACCCGTAATTTAGTGATGGTATCTTTACCATCAACCGTGTGAAACTGACAGTCAACGTCCACTGATTGCAAGGCATTTTTCAGGATCTGTTGTGCTTCATCGTTGCCACAAAGCCCCAGTAACGCAGTCTTTGCACCGAGCGCTGCAATGTTCAATGCCACGTTAGCCGCGCCACCAGGCCGGTCTTCAATTGCATCGATTTTTACCACAGGTACGGGAGCTTCCGGAGAGATACGACTGGTGGGCCCAACCCAGTACCTGTCCAACATTAAATCGCCCACAATCAAAACAGAAGAAAGATTAAAATCAGGTACTTGCATCAGCTAAATTCAGTTTCATTTAAAATAAAAGAAGCTAATTGTATCAGGATTATGGCGGGCAGCAAAAATTGCAGCTTAATTCAGGAGTATCTCATCCAATAGCGCTTTATTGCCTTTGTAGGTGTGCTTTAACACCTTTTGTTTCCAGACCGGGATATCCATATTCAGTTTGTAACACAATGACAACCCCTTTTGTCTTGAGGTTACCAGTTGGTTTTTGCTCAGTAACGCCATCTGACGCCTGACAATACTGTCAGTGGAATCCAGCTCCACCGCGATTTCTTCTGTGCTTTTTTCCCCTTCGTGAATTAAAAGCAGCAGAATTCGAACCCGCAGGTTATCTGCCAGACAGCGAAAGAATTGTTCTATTTTTATATTTTCTCTTGGCTGGGAAGAGCCCCGAGCCACTAAATTTTCTGTAGACATTCCAGATTTCCGATGGAATTGTGCACCTGAAAAAAGTGTGGCAATGGAGTATGAAGCTATCGTGACAGTTTAAAGACAATAACGCAAAGGTTATTATTTTTACCCGACAATTGATAAGAAAAAGCCTCTCCGGCTAGCTAATCAGGCCGGATAAAATCAATGCAATACCAACGCTGAGCGCTAACTCAATACTGGCAACCCCAACATTGTGCTGCTGATCAATTTCCTGCACCAGATTGACGTTTGCCAAAATAAAACGCCGCGCAATTGTCACCAGGGCGGTTAAGACAAAAGTTAAGGCCAGGCCGGTTATCAACCAACCGGTGAGATTACTCACGTAACCCATGGGCTTGTATTCCAATAAATTGCTGGCGGCTGTCACTGCCAGTGCGGTACCCAATAAGTGACCACTGTGCTGAATTGCCAACGCCATCTGTCCCTTGGTTAATGATGACTGCAATGAGCCACTGCGGTTGTTTTCTCTGAAGCGACGCTCATAGATGCGGGTCATTGTAAGCAGTATGGTTTGCGACACCACGAAACCGGAGAAAATGGCAATAACGGCCTGAATATCAAAGCCACTTACCCAAACCAGCACACTTTTGATGATTATCGCGGTTGCGATGGAGCTGGAGGCATCCACCAGCGCAATAGAGGTATTGCGATCTTTAATATGAAAATCTTTGTCCAGCCTGTGCAATACAATTTTATCGTGAGCGTATCGGCCAATTTTGATCAGCACGATACCGATGGCCCCGTAAACCAGCATTGTCACAATGGAATCTTCGATGTCGCCTTTGCTGGAGGTTTCTACCGCCCCGGCAAGCACTACCGCCAAAGCCATCATTCTGCCTGCGACACTGATACCGTAAGCGTAATTATCGTGATTAGCCCGTCCACGATTATCTTTTCCTTCTTCCAATAATCGACCTGATATCCAACGCAACATGGTTAACAACGAAATAGCAATAACCATATCCGTCACTAAATAAATCCACAAATCAGGGGATACCGGAATCAGATTAACCAACGCAGACATAAAGGTTCATTGAAAAAGGGTGTTTAAAGTAATGTTATAGTACATTAAGCTACATTAAATCAAAGATTTATCTGAACCGCTTATGACTCAACAAACAGGCAATACTCTTCCGGCTGAGCTGGAGCAAGTCGCTCAGGTGCATTGGCAAGGCGTTACCGAACGCCATGGTGAAGCCTGGCAGCAATCCTTGTCACCTGAAAATACGCATCGCTTAAAACACGCCTTCGCGCTGAGTGATTACGTAGCGGAACAAATAAAATCCAATCCAGACTGGCTAGATGCTTGCCTGTCGCTTTCCTCTGCGCATTCCGTCAATGATTTACTCAAGCAGCAACTGAGAAACATTAGTGATGAATCTGCTTTGCACAAAATATTAAGAGATTTTCGCAACCAACAAATGGTCAGCATCGCTATTAAAGATGTGCTGAACGAACAACCAATTGAGACCTCATTGCAACAGGTTTCAGATTTGGCAGATGCGTTGATCTTAAATGCCTATGACTGGCTTTATCAACATTTTTGCAACAAATACGCTACCCCAAAAGAGGATGGCCAAGCGTTACCCATGCTGATTATCGGTATGGGCAAACTGGGCGGCGAAGAACTCAACTTTTCTTCCGATATAGACTTAATTTTTGCGTACCCTTGCAACGGTGAGCTGCAATACCGCAATAAATCCATGGAGTTTCAACAGTTTTTTATTCGTTTGGCGCAAAAGCTCATCGCCGCACTAAACCAGACTACAGTAGACGGTCAGGTTTTTCGGGTGGATATGCGACTCAGACCTTTTGGTGAAAGCGGTCCCCTGGTAGCCAGTTTTGCTGCTCTGGAAGACTACTACCAGCAACAAGGCAGAGAATGGGAACGCTATGCTATGGTAAAAGGCCGTATTCTCAACCCTACCAGCAGTTTCACCGAAGAACTACAGAGCATTCTGCGCCCCTTTGTGTACCGTCGCTATATCGACTACAGCGTATTAGAGTCATTGCGCAAAATGAAGCAGTTGATCCGACAGGAAGTGCGTCGTCGCAACCTCACCAATAACATTAAATTGGGCAGTGGCGGCATTCGCGAAATCGAGTTTATCGTGCAATGCATTCAGCTTACCCGAGGCGGCAGAGATCCCCTGTTACAAGAAAAGCGCTTACTCACCCTGTTAAACATCTTTGAAAAGCAACAAATCCTGAGTAGCGATGATGTTGATGAATTGCGTCAATCTTACTTGTTTTTGCGCAAAGTAGAGCATTGTTTACAGCAGTTCAATGATGAACAAACCCAGGAATTACCTGACAATGACACTAACTTTCTGCGCCTGATCCAGATTATGGGATTCCCCGGCCATGATCAGTTTATGGCGAAGCTGGAACAAACCTTCAGCTTAGTCAGTGCCCAATTTGACGAACTGATTGGCGATAATCCCGAAGAAGAAATTGAGCTGGATACACCATTGAATGATTTCTGGCATCTGGATTTAAGTGAAGAAGAAGCACTGCGCTTGCTGGAAGAAGTCACCGATATCAGTGATGCTCATAAAATGTATCAGCAACTCAATTCCTACAAAAAAGAGTTTGCGAAGAAGCCCATTGGCGCCCGGGGCCGGGAGTCACTGGACAAACTGGTACCCAGAATTCTCAATGCCTGTTTGAGTTTTTACACTAAATCCGATGCGGACAATGCCATATTAATTGAGCGGGTTTTTCAAATTATCAGTGCCGTATTGAAACGCACTACCTACCTGGAGCTGCTGCTGGAAAACGAAGGTGCCATGATGCAACTGATAAGGCTCTGCTCCAAGAGCGAGTGGGTATCTGAGCAACTGGCGCGTTTCCCTTTGTTGCTGGACGAACTACTCAATCCCCAGGCGTTATACAACCCTACTCCACTGGCCCATTACCCGGATTTACTCAGGCAATCATTGTTACGCATTCCAGAGGAAGACCTGGAGCAACAAATGGAAGCCTTACGACAGTTTAAATTGAGTCACCAGTTGCGTATTGCGGCAGCGGATATCCAGGATACCTTACCAGTGATGAAAGTCAGTGACCATCTGACCTGTCTGGCGGAAACCATTATCGCTGAAGTGATCAACTCCGCCTGGCACCAGATGACCGAAAAATATGGTTATCCGGTTGGCGCAGATGATGCCGATAAACAATTTTTGGTTGTCGGCTACGGCAAATTAGGCGGTATTGAGCTGGGTTACAGCTCAGATTTAGATTTGGTGTTCTTGCATGGTTGCACCAGTGCTGCAGACACCAGCGGCCCAAAAGCGATTGATTCCAGACAATTTTACGCAAAGCTGGCGCAACGCATAATGCACCTGTTTAACACTAAAACCGGCTCCGGAGAACTGTATGAGGTGGATCTTCGCCTGCGCCCCTCCGGGAACTCTGGATTATTGGTGGCACAGATTGAGAGCTTTTTAAGCTATCAACTGGAAGAGGCCTGGACCTGGGAGCACCAGGCATTGTTGCGCAGTCGTGCCATCGCCGGTAGCGAAGCTTTGAAATTCAGGTTTAACGAAATTCGTCAACAGGTGCTGTGTTTAGCCAGAGATGAAAACACGCTACAGTCCGATGTGGTAGCGATGCGTAAAAAAATGCGTACTCATCTGGATAAAAGCACCGATAATAAAGTCGACTTAAAGCAAGCCGCGGGCACCATCGCAGATATAGAGTTTTTAACCCAGTATTGGTCGCTGCGCCACGGACATCATGTGCCTGAAGTGGTTATATGGTCCGATAATGTGCGAATCATTGAAGCTTTAAAACAATATCAGTTGATCAGCGAAGCCTGGTGCCAACAGCTTATTGATGCTTATCTTGCGTTTCGCAATCTGTCTCATCAAAAAGCACTGGACGGAGAAGAAAATCTGATGCTCAAGGGAGAGCTGGAAAACCATCGAACTCAGGTGATTAATATCTGGCAGCAGGTGTTTGTCGATAGTCAGGCCTCAGATGAGGAGCAAGGAAATCCGGGCCTGAAATAAAGATTATTTTTAGCTGGGTCTGGCGAGAGTACAGTTTTCTCTCAGGAAGTCGGTATTTTCGTCAGTAATAACCAGCGAGCGCTGTTTAGGGCAAACATAGGCAGTAACCTGGCCGTTAAAATTACTATCCACGGCTTTGGCTATTTTATATAGAGAACCCACCAAGGTATCCTCCATCTGAAACTGGCTTTTTACGATAAAGTCCTGATCCAGTTCCCAAATTACTTGCATACCTTCGCTTTGGGCATAGTTGGTAATGGCCTCTCGTAGGGTAGAGCCAGCGGAAAACGTCCGGTATTTATGCTCGCCCACCCAACGGCCTTCAATAGGGGCGCTTTGCTGTGCCGCCATTTTGTTCATCCGGGACTGCAAAGATTCAGCGCCTTTGTTTAGCTCCACCACAAAATCGCCCTGGTCTTCTTCATAAGGTTTACTTTGTGACATGCGATGTTGCGCATAGAAGTCACTCAGACTGTTATTGATATTTTTCTTTTCAGCGTTTTTCTTTTGTTCTTCTTTTTCGTTTTGGTTATTGATCAATAAGGCGGCACCAATGATCAAAATAATAGCAAAACCAAATTGCTTGGCCCAAAACATCGCTGGTGAAAAGTTCTTTTTCTTTGCCATATCCAAATCAACCTAAAAGGAAAACGCTCACTTAATAATCACTCTGAGAGAATATATCAGATTTCTATCATATTTTCGTTATTCTTATTGATAATCAGTTGTTATACCAACTCCATTATTTAGAGTCGCCATTGTGCCCTAAAGTTCTTTTGTTACTCTACTATGAATACAAAGACGGAGCATCCGGATCGGGGCGGGTTTTAAAGCGCTTATGCATCCACAAGTACTGCTCCGGAGCCAACATCACCATTTCTTCTACTCTTTTATTAATTCTGGCCACATCCTGCTCATCATCGCCACTTGGGAAATTATCCAGCCCCGGCCAGATTTTAATTTTGTAACCTGAAGCGGAAGAAATAGACTGGACAAACACTGAACCGCAATCGCTGTTATTCATAAACAACATAGAGCCCAGTGTGGTGGCCGTTTCAGGAACCGCAAAAAATGGCACAAACACACTTTTATTGCGACCGTAATCCTGGTCAGGTAAATACAGGCTCAACTCGCCGCTACTCAAGGCTTCAAACATGCCTTTAACATCACGCTTATGAATCATGTATTTATTTGATCTGGCTCTGCCATGGTATTGCAGATACTCCATTAAATCGTTGTTGTGCTTGCGATAAAACGCCACGCTGGGTTGATAAAACCCCAAGCCCCGACATGCAAACTCCAGACTCAGGCAATGTATGGCCATAGCAAACACACCTTTACCCTGTTTCTTTATCGCTTCAACATGCTCAAAGCCTTCAATGCTCAGTAATTGCTTCACTCGCCAGTCGGGCCACCACCAGCCCATCACGGTTTCCAGCACTGCCATGCCAGAAGCGGACAAGTTATCTTTTAACAGCTGCTGTTTACGCGCTTCATCCCAATCAGGAAAACAGAGTTCGATATTGCGCTTTGCTATTGCCACCCGTTTTTTGCCAAACAACGCCAGCAATCTTCCCAGTCCAGCCCCCACTTTACGCACCAACGGATAAGGTAAACAGGTGAGTAAAAACAACAGAGAAAAGCCAAACCAGATCAGCCAATATTTCGGCAGCAAAAAGCGCCATTCAAATTTGGGAGCGTCAATAACCTTCAAGACAAAACTCTCTTCTACATCAATTGCGCGGATCTTACTTTAGATTTTAGACAATTGCGATTTTATAGAATCTAAGCCTCAAGGTTTGCGCCTTGCGCGATAAGATAATAAAGTAATTGGTACTACATGGAATCATTCAAGAGACAATCAGTTTGAGCAACTCAACCACCAGAGGCGACAGCGCTTTTAAAGCCATGGTCGAACTGGCTGCTGCCGGGATAATGGAACTCACCTCTGACGGCGATATCGTATACGCTAATAGGGCTTGTGAAAGGCTGTTTGGCTATGATCGGGATTCCCTGCTATCCCTCAATTTCAGCGACTTGGTTCCCGGTGGTTTTTTGCAACCTGGTGATCCTTTCTATCAAGATTTTATGCAGAATTATTCTGCAGAGCGTATCTACGAAAGTACCAGCCTGACCGCATTTCGCCAGGACGGTGAGGTATTTTTTGCCAATTTGGGGGTCAGTGAAGTAGCGCAAACCGGTCATTTAATCGTAACCCTGAACGAATCAGCAAAACTCAAGTCCGCCGAGCAAAACCTTTTAGAGCTCAATAAAAAGTTTATGGTGGCCACCGAAGCCGCAGGTATTGGCATTTGGGAGCTTGATTTTGAAACCGGCATTTTGCAATGGGATGAGCAAATGTATCGGTTATATGGCGTTTCTGAACGAGAATTCAAAAATAGCTATGAGGACTGGGTGTCGAGATTACACCCGGATGATGTCAGTCCCACCGAAGCCATGTTTAACTATTGTGTTGAACAGCAAACCAAGTTTGATACCAGTTTCAGGATTGCCACACCTGATGGTGATGAGCGCTATCTGAAAGCCTATGGTCACGTGGTATATGACGAAAAAAACACACCGCTACAGGTTATCGGGGTCAATTACGACCTGACCGACAGATACACGGCTCAGAAGCAGCTTATAGAAAGTACCGAAGAAAATGCCATGTTGGCCAAGCTGGCACAGGAAACCGATAACGCCGTTATTCTCACCGATGCCCATCAAAATATCACCTGGGTTAACCGCAGTTTTGAAAAAATTTCCGGATACAGTTTTGAAGAAGCGGTAGGCAAACATCCCGGCTCCTTCCTGCAGGGTAAAAAGACCGACCCACAAGTCATCAAACGTATGAGTGAAGCGGTGAAAAATGGTCATGGATTTAACGAAGAACTAATCAACTATCACAAAGACGATAATCCCTACTGGGTTAGAATCAACTGCCAGCCTTTATACCGGGAAGGGAAACTCACCGGTTTTATGGCGCTGGAAACCGACATAACCGAGCAAAAAGAAGCAGAAATAAAAATAACCAACCTCAACAGGTTGCAAAAGGCGGTGCTGGACAGTGCCAATTTGATGCTGATAGCCACCGATAAAGAATTCAGAATCAAAACCTTCAATCGCTACGCTGAAGAGTTATTAGAGTATTCTGAAGCGGATGCGGTTGGAAAAATGAATCTGACTGACTTTTTCGATCCTCAGGAATTAATGTTTGGTGCGCAAAAGTTGGGGCGACCCATCGATTCTGTTTTGCAACCAGATCTGGAAAGCTTTCTGGAAAAGGCCAAAAGAGGCAGCAGTGAAGAGCTGGAATGGCAACTGTTAACTAAGTCTGAAAGAGCGTTTCCGGCACTATTATCTATTACCCCAATCCATGATGACAGTGAAAACATAGAAGGTTACCTTGCGGTTGCCAGAGATATTTCGCAGCTGAAAAAAATGGAAGCTGAGAAACAGCGAAATCAGGACCTGATGGAAACTACAGGTACCATGGCTAAACTCGGTGGCTGGGAATTAAACCTGCAAACCAATGAACTTTATTGGTCCAAGGAAGTCTACCGCATTCATGAAATCCCGGTGGGCGAAAAAGTCGACCTGGGTGAAGCCATCTACTTTTACGCCCCAGAAGCCCGTCCCATTATTCAAAGAGCCATTGAAGACGCCATCGCCGATGGTAAATCCTGGGATTTGCAGCTGCCCTTTATCACCGCCAGAAACCGCCGAATTTGGATACGGGCCGTGGGTTTTGTTGAGTATGTTAATGGTGAACCTTTGTTACTCAGAGGTGCATTCCAGGACATTACTCAGTTAAAACGCGCAGAAGAAAAAGCCAAGGAAGCCAGTCGTACCAAAAGTGACTTTTTAGCCAACATGAGTCATGAAATACGCACCCCAATTAACGGTATCCTGGGCATGAATGACCTGCTGTTGAAAACCAAACTTGACGAAAAACAGCGCCATTATGTTTCTTTAGCCCAGTCATCAGGACAGTCCTTGTTACATCTGATCAACGACATTCTGGATTTCTCCAAAATAGAAGCGGGTAAATTAGAACTGGAAGAGATCCCCTTCGATATCTTCAAACTGGTGGGTGAATTGGCTGATACCTTTGCATTACGCGCTCAGGAGAAAGGTCTGGAATTTGTTTGTGTGGTAGACAATACCGTTCCGCAATACATACGTTCCGACCCCAGCCGTATTCGCCAGATTATCAATAACCTGTGTAGTAATGCGTTGAAGTTCACGGATAACGGAGAAATAACGCTTAAAATAGCAGAGACCGGCTTAAACAAACTGCATTTCGAAGTTATAGATTCGGGCATAGGTATCCCGGATAACAAGGTAAACAACCTGTTTAATAAATTTGTTCAGGTGGACGCCTCTACCACCAGAAAATTTGGTGGTACAGGTCTGGGGCTAGCGATTTCCAAACAACTGTCGGAGCTAATGGGCGGCACTATCGGGGTCACCAGTGAGATAAACTCCGGTTCAACATTCTGGTTTAACATCCGTTACGGTGAGGCGCTGGAGGAAATTCCGGAAACCTTATTAGCACCGGATTTAAGTGGTAAAAATGTTCTGTTGGTGGAAGACAATGTATCAGCGCAGGACTGGTTTAAATCAATCGTTACAGGCACCGAGTTGACTCTGTATAAGGCGCAGAATGCCCCAGCCGCGATAAAACTATTGCGGGAACAGGCCAACACCGATAAGCCTATTGAGGCAATTTATATCGACAATAAATTACCGGGAATGCAGGGTAACCAGTTGGCGAAAGCCATCAGAAGCAACGAGAATTTACCGCAACCTAAGATGGTAATTATTACTCCTGTCGGGGAAAACCTCACCACTGAAGAGTTACAGGCGCTGAATATTGTTCACCAATTCCATAAACCGGTAAAACGCCAGACATTGTTGCAATCACTGTCTATTCTATTTGATCAAATGCCGGAAGATGACAACAGGGTGGACAACATTACCCCTGAAACAGAAGTGCAGAATTCCGGTGAATTGCGCATATTGCTAGTGGAAGACAACTATATCAATCAGCAGGTTGCCGTTGAAATGCTGAAGACCATGGATTTCATGGTGGATGTGGCAGAAAATGGCGAAGAGGCTTTGCAAACCCTCAATACTGCGGTCGAGCCCTATGATGTGATCTTAATGGATTGTCAGATGCCGGTAATGGATGGCTATGAAACCAGCCGGGCGATTCGTATTTCAAACTCCCCCAACTTTGACGCAAACATTCCCATTATCGCACTGACCGCGCACGCTATGAAAGGTGATGCCGAAAAGTGTTACGACGCGGGAATGAACAGCTATCTGACCAAACCTATATCCAATGAGGCGCTGAAAGAAGAATTAGCGAAATGGGTGAAACACTAGAGCAAAATACGCTAATACTGCTCATTGATATTAGTCAGCTTTTTGTAAAACTGTTCGAAGTGTTCAGCGCTTTCATAATCAAAATGATATTGATTGTGAAAGCCAAAGCTCAGGGACACCAGCGCATCACTCAGGTACAGAGTGTACCCATCAAAGTCGGTGTTCGCTTTTACCCCATCGAGTAAATAGCCTTCTTCGGACTTTTCACCATGTAAGCGGATCTTCTCGAAGACGGAAAGTATCAGTTTGCTATCTATTTCGTTTTTCATATCACTCCTGAACTCAGAAATTGTAGCGGTAGCCCACCTGAGCAGTATTAACCTGAATATCATTCTCGCCACGTACATGTTCAACATAGACCCTGACCTGAGAACGATAACCCACATAAAAATCAAAACCGATGCCGATCAAGCCAGCCAGTGCAGTTTCATCCAGGTGACATTGAGTCACCGGGTCAGCATCAGGAAAACTAAACACTTGCCCTTGCCCGACATCGCAATCCTGCTCTCCTGAGTAGCGTTCAGCGCTTTCATATCCCAATGCCATCACCCCGAGTTTATAAAACAATTCGCCGCTTTGTCCCGCCGCTTTCCCCAATACGGAGAAATAAAGCCCGGAAGCGTCAACGCCTGAGTTTAGTTGATGATCCTGGCTATCGGCTGGCGCATCTGGTTGGGTAAAATCAGAAGCCGCTAAGTTAACTCCCAATTCAGCGTACCACTGAGGGTGAATTTCGGTGCCAAACGCCAGCGATGCTCCCGCAGAAGAGCTGTCAGCCTGACCAACATCCACATCATTCAAAGCAGGCGCTAACAGTAGATAATTTTTGTCAAACCACTGAGCCGACACCCCTTGTAGCGAACAGATAACTAACAGCCCTGTTGCCCCGAGCATTTTCTTTAAGGTATTCATTGTGTTAAAACTCCATAATCCACCTTAGGTTAGTGCTTTAACCCTGTCAGTGTCCATTTTAATTTAGGATAGTTTCAATGGGAATTTATAAAAAACCTGGGCACAATAGGCGGCTTTAGTTTTCAAGCACATTAAAATAGCACTATGGCGCAACTCTATTTCTACTATTCGGCAATGAACGCAGGAAAATCCACGACGCTTCTGCAATCGGCATACAACTACAAAGAACGAGGTATGCACGTAGAAATATTTACCGCCGCACTGGACGACAGATACGGAATTGGCAAAATCACTTCCAGAATCGGCCTGCAATCCAACGCCCACCTGTTTAATTACGACTCAGATTTGTGGCAGATCATCGAATCCATGCATCGCGACAAAAAGATTGATTGTTTGTTGTTTGACGAAGCACAATTCTTAAACAAGTCTCAGGTGATGGATCTGACCCGTATTGTCGATAAATTGCGAATTCCGGTATTGGCCTATGGTTTACGCACGGACTTTCTCGGCGAGACCTTCGAAGGCTCTCACTATTTGCTGGCATGGGCTGATAAGTTGGAAGAACTGAAAACCGTTTGTTTTTGTGGTCGCAAAGCGAACTTTGTAGTACGCCGGGACGAAAATGGCAAGCCCGTCACCCAGGGCGAACAGGTGCAAGTAGGCGGCAATGACAGTTACGAATCACTGTGCCGTCGTCATTTCAGTGAGATGGTATGGCATCCAGAGTAAACTGCATAAGGTCAGGATAGAAAGCATGAAACCCCCGCTCAAATCGTTCTTCGTTTTGTAACAATAGTTGATAACTTTGGTTGGCAAAAACGAGGCGATTTCCCAACCTTTCCTGCACCGTTTGCAAAGCTTTTAAACAGGTTTCAGATCGTTGATAATGCTGTAGCCATTGGGACTTCAACAGACTGGTTTTTACCCGGATAAAGCGCTCCTGGGTAAGCTCAACTGATTGTAACTGCCGATAAAAGTCGGCAAAAACTTGAGATTCAAGTAATGGCGGGTATTGATGGTTGTGGAGCAACAAGAGATGATCAAACCAGATATCCAGACAAATACCTGAGGTGCGCCGCAAAGCTCCAGGAAAGAGCCTTTTCAACGCCATTACTTCTGGGTGTTTATCGGTAAAACTATCAATTTTACGATGCAACCTGACGCCCTGTCGCAACTCATCAGACAAATACTCAAGCTGACTACCACGCACAAAGTCCCCCATAAAATTGCCCACCAGTGAGGTTTCTGTGAGAGCGGCTAAATGGATGTGGGCAATGTAATTCATATCATCGATATATGCCGACTACAAAATGTCGGCTTTATCTTCTTTGAATAGTGATTCCAGATTTTTGCGATTCTGGATACTGCGCTTCACCGCTTCTTGTGGTTCCACCGGGTTTTGAATGCTCCGCATCAGAATTTCTTCATCGTGATGTTTAAAAACCTGGGCATAATAATTAGCCTGAGCAGTGCTAAAGCCATATTCCTGAAGTACCCGCGTTGCCGCATCAATACTACCTTCAAAGACCTCACGAACCAGATGGGTAATACCCAGTGCATCAAATTTGGCGGCATTCATGCGATTTCTCAGTCGGGCAACAATTTTGATATCCGGATACTCTTCCCTCACCAGCTTAGCAATTTCCAGCGCTTTCTCTTCATTGTCCACCGCGATCAAAAGCACTTTAACTTGCTCGATACCCGACTTTTTCAGGATATCCAGCCTGGACGCATCCCCAAAGTAAACTTTATTGCCGAACTTTTTTACAAACTCAATGTGCTCAGCATCAGTATCCAGAGCCGTAAAAGGAATATTGTGCGCGGCTAACATACGGGCGGTGATCTGACCAAATCGACCAAAACCAGCGATTAACACCTGTGGATGATCATCCTGCACGTCAGATTCATATACGTTGGGGCAATTTTTACTGTTGAACCACAGGCTGTGTAAAATCACCAGTGGAGCCGTCATCGCCATGGAGATACCCACCACCAGAGTCACCTGGTCAGCCACCAACTCTGGCAGCAAACTGCTGGCAGAAGCCTGCGCCATCACCACAAAAGCAAATTCACCGCCCTGCGACAACATCAATGCAATGCGCACCGCATCCGTGCTGGATTCTTTTGACGCCTTAAGTATGGCAAAAATCACCCCTGTCTTGATCACAACTAATGCAATGGCAGCACCCACTATAATGGCCGGTTGTGAAACCAGTAAGCTGAGATCCAGATTCATACCTATGGCGATAAAGAACAGACCTAACAATAAGCCTTTAAAAGGTTCAATTTCGGTTTCCAGTTGGTGCTTAAAGCTTGAGTTCGCAAGCAGCATACCAGCGACAAAAGCGCCCATGCCCATAGACAATCCTGAGGCCTGCATGCCCATCGCTGTTGCCATAACGATGAGCAATGCCGCTGCGGTCATCACTTCCTCACTACCGTAGCGAGACAATAATCTTAAAAATGGATTGATTAAATAGCGGCCTGCCACCAGCACCACCAAGATTGCCAATACGCTAACCCACCACTCAGGCGCGGAACTGCTGTCAGTATCCGATAAGGCCGCCACCAGCAATAAAATAGGTATAACCGCCAGGTCTTGCATCAGCAATATTGAAAATCCCTTTTGCCCTGGAGGAGTTTTCAGGATGCGATGTTCGCTCATCAGCTGAATCGCAAACGCGGTTGAAGACAAAGCCACAGCAAGTCCCACAACCAGCGCAATGTTGAGACTAAACCCAAACATTAACATCAGTACCAGAATTATCGCTGATGTGATCAGCAACTGACCACCACCGGTTAGCAGGATCTGGTTGCGCATACGCCAGAGCTTTTCAGGCTCCAGCTCCAGACCGATGACAAATAAAAGTAACACCACCCCCAGCTCTGCAAAATGCAGTATGGTATCGGGATCAGACACCAGATTGAGCACTGAAGGACCAATCACCAAACCGGCCACCAGGTACCCCAAAATAGCACCCAGTTTGAGTCGCTTAAAAACAGGAACAGCCACCACGGCAGCTGCGAGAAAAACAAGGCCAGTTGTCATTGTTGCCATAATTATATGTTTTCCGCTAAAAGATGATAAAGAAGGATATCAAAGCCGCTTTAAAAGAAACCAATCTTATTTCTCTATCGGCTTGTTCGCTTTGAGTGCTGCTTAAGCCCCGATACCAAAGCCTGGTGCCAGATGCATATTTTCCCCACCTTGCAATTGCGTATAATTCGCCAAAGCCAACTGACACCCCTGTCCTTTTATACGGTGATCGGCGGAACAATCAACCTGCCACTGCCGCAACACATAACTGGCCAATGCGGCTCTCACCGTCAACATTAATGCTCCATTCTCCATACCATAATCCATTTCTACAGCACGTGTTTGGGTAATTTCCGGATGGGGGATCAGGTGTAACTCCACTAACTGGTTCCACTGTGCATCTTCATCTTTTTGCTCGTAAGGAGCGCTTACTTCTTCTAATTCCGTTACAAAAGTAAATCGGGTACAAACAAAATCCCGGAATTGCTGATGCGTGCGATCAAATGCCCGGACGTGCCAGCGGTGGCCGTTATTGACTATTGCATGAGGCACCAATTCTCGTTCTGTCTCTCCAGAAGATACCGACACATAACCGCAACGAATAGCCTGCTGGTTAGTGATGGCCCGCATCAACGCCGCAATAATGCTGGCGTCGGGATGAATTAATCGCACTGCATCCAGGCACACTTCGCTGGATTCCACCAAAGTTGAAATCCCGTTGCCGAATCCCAAACACAATTGGTGCAAAATCGCTTCAGGATCATGATGAAAAACCGGGACAAATTGACTGCTGCGATAATAGCGCTTGTCTTTGTGATTCAAAGTCAGGTTATCCGGTGCCAACTCCTTATAAGCAGAGAAATCACGGGTACTTGCCGCCAATCCGGTTTTAAATCTTTCAGTGAGTTCGGCGCGTGATATATGGCCAAAATATTGAAGACTAAAATCGATAAATGCTAAACGCTCTCTTGCGCCATGATTTAATTCTGCCAGATAGGCTGTTTCTGTTGTCATAACCACTCTCTCTTCGAATGAATAACAACAACTTAACATCCAATCATTATGATGTCATCATTTTTATTTCACATTGATTTAAACAACGACATCAAACGCACGAAACAGCTGCTTATGTACATTTACCAATGCATCAATATCGCGCTGGTAGCCTCCACCAATCACTGCGGCAACCGGAATATTGGCTCTTTTACTGTAGGCGCGCACCAGGCAATCTCTTTGATAAACACCTTCCGTTGAGATGCATAGATGTCCCAAATCGTCGTCGACATGAATATCTACACCGGCATCGTAAATCAAGGCATCCGGCTTAAACTGCGTCATAGCCAGATGCAATGCCTCATCTACTACTTCCAGATAAGCTGCATCTTGCATTTTAGCCGGCAATGGAAAATCTAAATCTGAGTGTTGCTTGCGATAGGGAAAGTTTTTCTCTGCGTGCAAAGAGACGGTTTTAATATGCGGATTATTTTCAGCCAACTTAGCCGTGCCATCCCCCTGATGCACGTCACAATCAAATATTAAAACGCGGTCAATATCAGGGGCCTGCAGCATTTGCAGTGCCGCCAGATAGAGATCATTAATAATACAAAAACCCGAACCAAAATTCGCAAAAGCATGATGATAGCCGCCGGTCAGGTTGATAGCCCAACCTTTATCCAGTGCCTGCTTCGCGGTTAACAAAGTGCCACCAACCGCCGTTAATGTTCTTTTAACCAATTGTTCAGACCAGGGAAAGCCTATTCTACGCATGGCTTTGTTGTCCATAGTACCGTGCAAAAAATGCTTCATATAGGCGGGAGAAAAGACCCTCATCAGGTCTTCCGGAGGCACAGCCTCAGGGGCTAAAAAGTCAGTTTCGGCGACACCTTCAATGAGTAACACATCATAAATGCCCTGATATTTTTGTATCGGAAATCGATGCTTGACGGGTAAACTTAACTGGCTGTAAATTGAATGAAAAATCAGTTGAGGCATGCTCTATCGGATGCGCCATAATTATCAATGCAAACAGCAGTATCTTACCAGAAGTTGTTTATCTTTAAACTGTACAACTATTCTTAGCAGTCAGAGCTACTGACTCATTTTGTGGAGGAATTGAAATGTCCAAACTTGAATCTGTGATAAAGGAATTACTGCATATCAAGCAGGAATTAAGCTTGAGTATCGATGTGCTGGAAATGGAGGCCCAGCAGCAATGGCAAACTTTGCTGCGCAAACTCAGTATACTGGAAGACGAACTGGAACACGATTTGGTAACCCTGGTTGAAAAGTTAGGCCACTATGAAGAAGAAAGATTTGTGGGTAATAAACAGGAAATTGAAAACTTACTCAATGAGTTTCGGGCATTGCACAGCAAATCCAGACATTGAATTATTGTGATCAGAAAGCCTGAAAGCCAATCAGATTGCTGTTTTTTTGTATTTAACCCGGTTAAAATTCCGGTTTTAAGCGTGTAAAAGTAAAACGGGAGCTGAATTTTGGCGAGACCACGTACATTTTGTGAAGAGAAAGTCATTAACGCAGCGATGAATGCTTTCTGGCAACATGGCTACGACGCGACTTCAATGTGTGATCTCGAAACGGCAACAGGGCTAAAGCGAATTAGTATCTACAATGCCTTTGGTGACAAAGAAGGTATGTTTCTGGCGGCATTGGATATGTATCACGAGCAAGGCAAGCACCTGTTTCAAGTGGAAGTCCCGGAAGCGGGATTAGAGGGAATCCTGGCGCTTTTCACCAAAATTAGCAGTGACAAGAAGTCTGACGAGCCTAATCATTGTGGCTGTCTGATGGTGAATGCCTTGTTAGATCTCAACAAATCCAGCCCAGCGGTAAAAGAAAAGCTACTGCGATTTAAACAACAAGTATTTAATTCCTTTTACCAGGCGCTCGAAAACGCACGCGCTGACAAGGTAATTAATGCTAATGACGAAGAGATAAGACGCAAAACAGAATATCTTTGTGGTTGTCTATGGGGCGCCATTGCAACCATCAGAATCGACCAAAACCCCTGTGCGGCAAAAAGCATGGTTAGTGTGATCTCCGAATCCATTGCCAGTTGGAAGAATCAATAGCGAATTACACGAGAAAACCCGATATTCAAATTTCAGATAAAGCACCGCAAACGTGCATGGCGCACTAAAATCATTCAGGCGGTGTTACAAAACCAAACCATTGATTACCAGAAATAACCATAAACCCTTGTTTTTAAATGATTTATATTTTTACAAATTGTTGGCACGTTAATTCCATTCAAACAGCCATAATTCGTTCGTCGAATTGTGGGAGGCACGAAGTCGGGGTCAGCTTCGCAATAATAATAACAATAAGCCTCCCTGTTCTTTCTCAAAAGAACCAGACCCATGAACGGTAAAGCCATGCGTACACAAAAGCCCTATGCTGTCCCGAATACAAGTAATACCAGTTCCAGGTTCAGAGGTTGCCAGTCCTATCTCTCTGGTATTAGCGACTCAGAACATTCGCAAAGCATGACGCAAAAACAACAAAATAAAGAAATATGTGAGTTACATGAAAAACTCATTATACTAATCAACGAACTAGAAGAGCTGTTACCAGAAGACCTGGAGAGGCAGTAATTCCAAGCAATCCACAAAGTGCAATTTAACGCACATTAAATACTCAAAAGTCTAAATGCAGTTTTTTTGAGAAGTTAACTTCTCGACATTTCAGTTTGTAAGATATTTCCTACAAGTTTTTCAGAGATTTCATACATCTTATTTTTCAGATACCACTAAATTCACTAGTAGAGCCTTAAAATATTGCAGCAGTAACCAACACTCAAAACGGACTTTTGGAGGTGGCCATGAACAAAAAAGTAACGACGCAGTTGAAGATTTTAATCGTTAACCAGAATATGGCGGCTCGT
Organism: Planctobacterium sp. AWH2_060; assembly: GCF_056158425.1. Lineage (NCBI taxonomy): Bacteria > Pseudomonadati > Pseudomonadota > Gammaproteobacteria > Alteromonadales > Alteromonadaceae > Planctobacterium > Planctobacterium sp. AWH2_060. The sequence continues at coordinate 1,941,522 of NZ_JBSWTG010000001.1, forward strand.
AGTGAACTCAAAAATATGCTTGCAACTCTGGGCCAGTCAGACGTTGACCTGATGAAGGATGGCAAGGATTTGGTTGGCCGCGAGCAGTCCTTCAAATATGACCTTATTTTTATGAGAGAAGACCTGGGATTTAGCCTAACCGGGGTAAATCTGGTGAGATACCTAACCCGCTCAAACCTAGTACCTAAATGGTGCAAATTCGTAGTGATTACTGACAATGCCGAAAGCATAGGTTCCAGTCCAATTTTCCGACATTTACGCACTGAAATTTTGGAGTTTCCACTCAATTACCAGATGGTAGAAAACTCAGTAAATGCCCAGGGCGGGATTGTACTTTGCTGACTTTTTAACCAAACAGTAATTCCGTCCTGAATTTGCTACTCCATGCTGCCCTCCGCCGTTTACCTGCTATGCTATCTTTTTTACCCTGATGTTGCTTTATCAGATTCAGACATGCACGATTAAACAACGCAATATGAGCTGCCCCGTCAGGATCGCTTATTTTGAGTTGGTCTTCGCGAAAGGCGACATCAAGCACCCAGTGTAACTGGTTTTCAACTGACCAGTGTTCTCTGATGATACGGGCGAACTGCTCTGCATCAGCTGTAAGTGAGGTTGCATACCAGCGGGAATGATAGCTCGTTTGACCACCTTGCTGACGTTCACTGGCAACCTCGATGATACTGCGAATATGCGGCCATTTTGTTTTTAGTTCTTCAGGCAGTTCGGCTTTCATTTGCATTACTGTTCGGCTTTCCTGACGTCCATGTCCCTGATTCGACTGGGTAAAGGTATTGAGAGCTTCGTCATTGTATCGTTCAGTGAAACTCTCTTTTACATACTCAAAGAGCTTGCTTTGATTCGCCTTTAACTGAATAACGAAGTCACTTTTAGCTTTGACTATCGTCTCCATGGTGTTTGTCTGGCAATGCAGTGCATCAAGCGTATAAATGGCATCTTCCATGGCCAGCGCCTCAATCACATTTCTGGCGACAGCACGTTCATTGCCTTTGTTGTCGGAACAGTCCTGATACAAAGCAATCCCGGAATTCACATCAAAAGCACTGACGACATGTAACGCTTTGCTCACATCTTCCCGCCAGGCACCTCGCATAGTTTTACCATCAAGAGCAATAACCGATTGCCCTAAAGTCTGCCTACGTTGGTTAATCCAGCCAAACACTGTCTGTAACAGTATTTCTGTGTCCAGTGCCTTAATAATTCCTGCAATACAATGTCGTTTGGGGATACCATTTTCAAAACGGCGATGTTGGCGTAACCAGTCCAGCTGACTTTCGCCAAACTCTTCAATGGCTTTCCAGCCATCTGCTCCGCTAAGTACAGCGGACAACGTCAGGAAAATAACGTCAACAAGGTTGTGCTTGAGATTAATATCTTTGCGAGGATCCGGGATGATTTCCAAGTGTTTTACCAGTGACATATGGGGTTTCCGATAATGAAAACGGATCAGATCAACTGAATCAAGATAAGTTCACTGGTGAGATATATTGAATGGTGATCAATATTCATTTTTATATATCAAAAAGTTAGGATCCCGCCCTGGTAAATGCCACGATTGAATCACTGCAAGTTTTCCAAAAAATATTAAAAAAACTTAATCAAATATCACCAAGCGTTTTAATTAAAAGCATCGTTAGCATTGATCCCAGTAAATTTGATGAAACCCACAAAGATGAATTATTGGAATTAAAGATCAAGCTGCTATTACAGGGACGAAGACCCGATCTGGCCTGGAATATTTCAGAAAAAATCGCACTGAGCTCGGACAAAGTCCGGGAGCAACTGTTTATCAGCTTTACAACGGGCCAAAAAGATCGATTCATGGAAACCCTGGATGATGCCACTGGCTGTGAGATCCTACGCAAAGGTTGTATCTATTATCAAACCTTGCAGAAACTACATGAAAACGAACTAGAAATGGCTTTGCGCTGTTTTGAAAAGCTAGAGGAAAACCAGCTACAACCCAATGAGATTGAATGTCACGCATTGTTGTTGCAGAAAGTTCAGGGCCTCACCAAAGCGCTGGAATACTTGAACACTAAAGAAGCGATTAAAACTGACGGATTCGATCTGAAGAACAATATCTCTTTGGTGCGTTTGATTTGTTACTCTCTTGCCGCTTTAAGCGGCAACCTGGATGGAAATTCAGAGCAAAAGATTCACAATGACATGGTGGAGATCATACGCAACAACACCTGGTCCAAAGGGTCTTTTAAATACAATATGTACAAGCCCTTTATTTTGCTGGGTTTGGCGGCATTGCAGGGTAAAACACTGCTAACCAATTTCGAAAAGCTCTACGATCTAAGACATCAACTAGATGTAAAACAGCTGAATATCCTGCTTTATGTAGCGCACAAATATAACCTCAAAAATGAAGCAATTGAGGTGCATAAAATGCTGGAACGCAATGCGGCACGATTGGAAATAAGCCCTGAACTGATTAGCTTTGAAATTACCCACACCGAAGTCATGATCCGTACGTTAACCAAAGCGGAACAAAAAGAACGTTACTTATTGTTGGCCGATCTGCACAAGCAATCAGGTCGTGTCTACCGGGCGCTGCGCAAATACTATAAATGTGTGCAAGAATTTGAGCCCGACAATGAAGTTAAACTGCAAATTCTGGATTTGATGAAGGAACTGGGACTAAAGCGGTATTGGGACTTTAAATCACCACATGATTTAAGCAACAATGCTGAACAAAATGAGCCTGACCAAAAAGCGATTGCGCAAGAGCCCGAAATAAAACACTCAGCCTAACCCTATCGCTTTAAAGCTAATCCCAGCACAGCCCCACTGCTCAGGCGGTAGTATCTACATTTTGCCCAACATTACCCGTAGGTTGAGGAGCAGGGGTTGTTTCCAGAACCTGATTTTCCTGCTGTTGCTGAGCCTGGCGATTCACCTGCTCACTTTGATTTGGAGATGCGCCTTGAATGGTCACTAGTCCTTCAGCAACGCCTGATGGTGTACCAACTTGCATAATTCCTCCGACAATAAAGGCTGTCAGGTTCCCTGACACACAAACACTTGTAAATATTTTAACCAACAATGTGGTAAAAATCTATATTCCGTTAATTCTGAAGAGATATCTGCAAACCATCCCATGCTGCCAGAATCTCAAGAGGTTGCTTATCACTCGATGTGATGAGAGAGGCAAAGTTCCGTGCTTCCTGTAAATTGAGATCTATTTCATCATCACTATGGATAGGATCATGATGAAACAAACACAACCGTTTTGCCTCGGCCCGCAAACATAACTCGACCCCCATGAGGTTACTGGAGTGTCCCCAATCCTCTTTTAATGTTACAGCTTCAAGCAGGCTATACATAGCATCAAACACCACCAGGTCGGCACCTTGTATAAAGTTGACAAAGCGGTCCAGCCGGGCCTGATCTTCTACCTTGTGTTCGGAATCTGTAGAGTAAACAAACTTTTTATCCCCCACCTGAAAGCGGTAGCCAAAAGAGTCCCCTTCATGGAGTTGCAAAAATGCTTCTACCTCGATGCCATTAACCGTTAATTTATCTCCCGGCTGAAACACATGGAACTCGATGTCGGCAGATAGGGTATCGAAATTGACTGGAAAACCCGGTCCACTGTGCTGTGCTTTAATCGCACTTTCCAATTGCTGATGGCAGCCATAAATACAGATCTTATGTCCGGGAATGTAAGCAGGAGTAAAAAATGGAAAGCCCATAATGTGGTCCCAGTGCAAATGAGACAAAAACAGATGAAAAGTCTTGCTGCGTTGTTGCTCACTATAGCGCATATAGTTAGCACCGAAGTCTCTCAAGCCAGTGCCCATATCGCACAACACATAATCCCCCTCGCCTGTGTCTATTTCAACACAACTGGTATTGCCACCATAACTGGCAACTTCCGGAAAAGACAAACTGTTTAAAAATGCGGGAATATCATCATGATCAGCCAGGTTGCTATCAATAGCTTTAACCAGAATACTCTCCAGACGAGTACGAACCGCGTGGGCATGGGGGGCCACTGGAATGGAACCTCTGGTTCCCCAAAATTTCACGACTGGCATGTTTTTCCCCATCGACAGATTCACTATTGCGCTTACCTTACTTTATAATGTAGCGATAATATTACAATTAGTATTAGCAAATGGTCTAATACCAGTACTTTTCTTCGTAAGGCCATAACGAGAATAATAATTATGACAAATGCCCACTCCCAAAATGAAAACGATGCCGAACAATACGAAGAAAAACCTGCAGAATCCCCGCTACTCAAACTTCCAAATCAATCATTTCAGGCCGTGGGGAAATTAAAACAAACACTTGCTGCCATCTGGCGCCCTATAAAAAACCGTACATCGCGGATCCTGAACTGGTTTTCCGACAAGTTTAAAGATCTCACTTTTTCTCAGTGGTGCTATTTCATTGCTGCGGCTATGTTGCTCAGTTTCCTGACTGAAACGCAGGAGGATGACGATTATTTATTAGTAGTAGGTATCGTCGCAGGATTTGGTTTATTGCGAGAGTTATGGCAAATCTTTATGAAGATTTGGGAGCATACCTTTGGCAAAGGTGTGTTATTTGTCTTGTATGCCTCAACGGCCAATATCGCTCTTGCGGTATCGGCACTAAAGATTAATGCCATATCCGGCATTGAACCGCAGACGTTTGTCTTTACCATGGGCTTTACCACTATGCTGATGCTGCCGTTTTGGATCTTGCTGGCATCGGTCATCTTTCTGGGTTCGGCCATTGTATTATTGAGTTTGTGGTCCTTTCTCAGTTTTCTATTGCGTCTGTTTCGAATCCGGTTGAAAACCCTGTGGCAAGATAAGTCTTTCGCGTTGCTGACTATGTGGATGCGCATCATATTTATCCCTTGCCTCATTTATGTTATGTGGCAATTTTTAGAGCCTTACATGGAGCAACTGGATGTATTTGACGATACGCCAATATTCGATGCTCAAGCCATTGCAGAGATGCCTGAAGATGAATTTATCTCGCTTGCCAAAAAGTTAAAAAACAGTGGTGAACAGCCTCTTTCAATAGAAGATGAAGCCACCCTGAATGCATTAGGCATATCCACAGCGCAGCGTCTGATGTTGCGCAACATGTCTAATGAGGACTTAAACAAACTGGTGGAGACTATCAAGTCTGGTCAACTGGATAGTTTGCTTGAACCGGGCACGGAGCAGGCAAGCTCCCAAACCAAAACTCTTTTTCCCGGCGTAACAGTGACCACAAGTGAAAGTCAGCAAGACACAGAAGAGCAATCCCTCACCGAGTCCGCCACGGAAGAAATGGAAGTTGCATCGCAAGAAACCGAAGAAGAAGATAGCGAAGAAAAAAATACCAGAACCCTGGATAAACTCATTGCGGGATTTATTTATCAATTTGAAGCCTATCGCTTTTCCGCATGCAGAAAAGCCGCTAATCAGCGAGTACTCACCATTGATGAAAATACCATTTTCGTTATTGAAAGAGATAACTCTCAAGAGTTGGGCTACAAATTTTCAGTAGCCCCTTGCATTCCGGCCTGGTCAGATGAATAAGACAGGTCGGGACTTATTCAGACAACGCTGACAAAATTCAACCACCGTTGTCCGACTAAAGTCGAACCCACAAAACAAATTCAACCAACGCTGTCCGACTCGCCGATTTTTGCTCCTGCAAAATCGGCATTCACTACATCCCTGTAGCTCAATTCGAATCTTGTAGGTCTGAATTTATTCAGACGCCGCTGCCAAATTCAACCACCGTTGTCCGACTAAAGTCGAACCCACAAATCAAATTCAACCATCGCTGTCCGACTCGCCGATTTTTGCTCCTGCAAAATCGGCATTCACTACATCCCTGTAGCTCAATTCGAACCTTGTATCTACCAACCGTTGCAACGTTCTATCCATGGCAATTGCTCGGTGTCATTAATCAGGTAATAACCCGGATACGCGGCGGCGGTCATGCAGGAATGGTTAGGTAAGACTCGCACCCGACTGCCGATGGGAAACTCTGCTATTGCCACTCCCGCAGGCAACTGCACAACGCCGTGCTCCTGATTGACTTCAGTTACCACTATATTTTGTGCAAAGTCAGAACCATCCAGTTTGATGACTTTTCCATAGCCATAATCACAACGCTGGCCGGAAGTACTGCGGTCTTTAGACAACGCCAGGCCACCAGCGTCAATAAATATACGATTGCTCTCCGGTTTATGAGAAGTCACTGTGGCTAATACTGAAAGTGCTATGTCAGATTCTTTGCAGGACCCCAGTTGCGCCTGGAACAAATCAAAGAATACAAAAACTCCGGGGCGGATTTCATTGACACCGGAAAAATCATCAGCCGCAACCACTGTGGGTGTAGAGCCCAATGACAGATTGTGACAATCGATATGACTATCATTTAATCTGTCTTTAGCTCGTAAAAGGGCTGACCTTTCCTGTAAAGCATGTGCTTTAACCTGCTCCCAGTGCTGACAGTCATACGAACCTCCACCATGAGTCATCAATCCCCAAAAGCCTATCCAGTGTTCATTTGTCAGCTGTCGCGCTAATTCAATTAAAACAGGGTCCTCTGGTAACAACCCGGCTCTGTGGCCATCGCAATCAATTTCAATGGCCACTGAAAACCGCACTTCGTGTTCCTGTGCATATTGAGCAATAGCCGCTGCCATGGTTAACGAGTCAATAATCACCGTAATATTCACCTGCTTTTTTAGCAGACTTGCAACACGGGGTATCTTGTCAGGGGAGAGACAAACAGCATACATCAACTGGTTAAACCCCTTGTCGGAAAAGTATTCTGCTTCTTTCAAAGTAGAAACAGTAAGCGGCGTATCAGTGCCGTTAAAACGCTCTAAAATGGCTGCACTTTTGGCAGTTTTGGCATGAGGCCGCAACCGCACTCCATGTGTGTTGGCCTTGCCCTTTATCCGTTGAATATTGTTGTTTAATCGATTTTCATCCAGCAATAAGCATGGGGTATTTAATTGTTGAAACGGGTGATTCATGTTAACTGCCATGTTAATGGTGATGGTGCTGATGTCCTGCGTTTTCTTTTTGCTGCTCTTCGCCAACTACAACAGGCACGATAATATCTTGCTGGCCAGTTACACTGATTGTCAGATCAAATTGCATTCCAGCTTCTAAGGGTTGCTTTAGCCCAATTAGCATGATGTGCTTGCCACCTTTGCGCAATGCCAGTTGTTCCTGACTCTCAAGGCTGTAAGGTAAATTCAACTGCTTCATGCTGGCCATATCATTCTTAATATAACTTTCGTGCAACTCGACACCATCCGCAATATCTTCAGACACCTGCAAGTTGCTGATCTCCAGCTCAGTATCTGAAACATTTTTGAAGGTGCCATATACCGCCCCCATTTTTGCCAACGCGAAAGTGGGTGTCGCTTTAACAGCATCAAACTCCAGATCCCCGGCAAACAAGGTTGATGACCATGAACAAAATATAAGACTAGCGGCAATTCCCTTTAGAAAACCCATAAATTCTAACTCCGGTTTTTATTGATATACTTTAATGCTTCCCTTTGACTTAGGCCGGAAAGCAGGTGTTTGTGACTCTCAACGAAATGTAAAACCCATTCTGCATCGGTTTTACTGTACTCCCTTAATGTCCATGCAATCGCTTTGCGAATAAAAAAATTCTTCTCTGCAGCGAGGAGCAAAATAGTATCACTCAGTAGCGCAACATTGGTGTCTTTTTTGTGTTTAATTTGGGCAATTAACGAGGCCCTGCGCAACCACAAATTAGTGTGTTTTCGCCATTTAAGCAGCGAATCTTCCAAATCAGAGTGTGCCTTTATCAGCTGTCCCACTAAGGTGATAGCGATCCAATCAACCGTGTCCCAGTTCTCAGCAGTGAGTAAAAGCTGTTCATATAAAGGTAAACTTTCCCTGGTTCGAAAAGCCTTGTAATACTCGGCGACTTCCAGCGCCTGATACTGCATTTCTCTGTGACTGCCATGCCACAGCGTTAGTATAGTGTGTTCATATTCTGCCCGGGTGCTGATCGGAACCTGTTTTTTTGCGGCTTTAAACAACGCCTTACGCAATGGCGCTGGCACACCAAAAAATGCCTGTTGCGTTTTCATATAGGCTTGCATCTTTTCCGCTCTGACGGGGTCTTGATGCTCGCGTAATTGTTGTTCCAGCAATTCCGCTAACATTATGATGCTGCTGCGACTACAGGAAAGCGCTCATCGGCACCCCACTCTGCCCAGGAACCATCGTAGACACGAATATCCTGATAACTCAGCTCATCTGCAGCTAATGCTAAAATACAGGCGGTAATCCCTGAACCACAAGTCAACACCATTGGCGATTGAGCATGGAGCTGCAATCCCGTAAACAAGACTGTAAGCTCAGTGTTTGGCTTCAGCTGTCCATCCTGAGTCAGTGCTCGAAAATGCAAACACTGTGCGCCGGGCATATGGCCGCTGCGCACACCTTTTCGCGGCTCCGCTTCTAAGCCGTTAAATCTTGGTCCAGAGCGCGCATCCAGCACGTTAACCGCACGATTATTAATTAGCTCCAGCAACTCATCAGCGCTGATAAAACTCAGAGCTTGTGGATCAACACAAAAATTACCTGGCTTGACTGGCACCTCTGTCTCGGTAACTTCACCTCCAGAGGCTTTCCATTGAGGTAGACCACCGTTTAGCACCTTAACATTGTTATGCCCCATGGCCTTAAACATCCACCAGGCACGAGGGGAGGAATACAAGCCCATGTTGTCATAAACTACAATCATGGAATCCTGATTAATACCCAATTTACGGGCTTCCTCCTGAAACTTATCCGCATCAGGCATGGTGTGCGGGAGTGTACTATCGTTATCAATAAATACCTTTTCCAGGTCAAAACGCCGTGCCTGAGGTATTAATCCCTGTTGCAGATCGTTACTGACACCGGGTAGCGGTGACGCCATGCTGGCATCCAGTATCACCAGCTTTTCAGAGCCAGTGAGTGCTTTTAATTCTGCAACATCAATCAGGTTTTTACTCATTGGTCGCTCCATTATCACCATACAGAGCAACTGTTAGTGCTACGGGGTCTTCACTGAGCCCGATAAATTGATAAGTAAATTGCTGAGCTGCAGTACCCAAAGGAAAAAGTTTTCCGGTGGCCCCCAGACTGATTTTGTGCCCTGCTTTAAGCGTCAGACCGCGAGTTTTAAATTCCTGAATGAGCCAATACAGTACTTCCATTGGATGCCCCATCAAAGCGCTGGCATCGGTTTCCTGAATAATTTCGCCTTGCTGATTTGTAAAACGGGTAATGACTTTGGGAATTTTATGGTAGAACTCATCGGAGTTTACTATCGGGATTGCCGGTCCGATTGCGGCTTTGGTTGCCGCAATATTGATTGCCACCAGACTATTGCCGGTTACCGGCTCCTGCTCGTGCAAGCGCATAGCTACCAGCTCAATAAAAGGATGAATGCTGGCTACATATGACAAGGTGTCTCCGGCACTGCTGGCCTGCATAATTTTTTCATCTGAGATAGTTACTAAAAAGTCAGGCTCAATTAAGGTGCGGTGCCCGAATGCCAGCGGTAATCGAATATCACCTGTCATTAGCATTTTATCTAAAAGCACTCCAGTAGCGGGAGTCGAAATATTGAATTTTGCCTGTCCGGCTTTGCTGGTAAAGCCCACTTTGTAGCCAGCGACTCCACCTAAATCAAGCTGTAACAGCCTGACGTACTTTTCCTGAGTACAATAAGCATCTTTAAGCGAAGTGATTTTGCTCAGTCCCGATACCGGTGTTGTGGGAAACCCTTTTGCCAGCAAAAGAACTTCAGAGTCTTCCAAACAGTTTGCCTGAACTTGCCCTGCCCAAGTTAAACAGAATATCAATACAACACCCAGCTTGAACCCATACATTGCTAATTATCCTTGCTGTCTCACCAGTACTCTTTGCTCCAGATAACGCATAACATCGCGCCAGCTCACAATACCTACAGCTTTGTCATTCTCTAACACTGGGAGACAGGAAATTTTGTTTTGATTAAACAACATCACCGCTTTCATAACCGGTTCATTGGCACCAATAGCAATTACTTTGTGGAACATGATCTGATGCACTTTTTTGTTCATGGTTTCAAGATCACGAGAGCTGATAGCGCCGCTCTTTACGTGCGGGCTGACGGTCTTGAGGTAGTCACGATCCGACAATACTCCGGTCAGCACACCTTCATCCACCACCAACAGGTGATGAAAGGTATGTTTTTCAAATACCCGTTTGACTGCCCACATGGTCTCGTTAGAGGAGACACACACCGGATTGGGGCTCATGATATCTTTCACTTTCATCTTAAAAACCAGAATGTTTTTAACGAATTCAAGCGGTTATATCAGGGAATGTCAATGTAAAAATAGCAGAAGGGAATTGTTGCAGATTAATACGGGCGCGCAGCTCGCGCCCGGACAGGTGATTAGTCTTTGATCACGGCATTGTGATAAACGTTTTGTACGTCATCACAATCGTTCAGCATATCCATGAACTTTTCAAACACAGGGACATCGTCACCTTCTACATCCACACTGGTTTGCGGCACAAAACTGATTTCTTCCACTTCAAAATCAATGTCCGCCTGATATTCAGTCAAAGCATTTCTGGTTTTGGCAAATTCGGTGTGTGGGACGAAAACCGTGATTTTGCCATCTTCACTTTCCACATCGGCAACATCAACATCAGCTTCCATCAGGTATTCTAATACGGCGTCTTCGTCATCTCCGGCAAAGACAAATACTCCATAGTGATCAAACATGTGAGCAACAGCACCAGGCGCGCCAATTTTGGAATTTGTTTTGGTAAAGCAGTTGCGCACATCGGTAATTGTGCGATTGTTGTTATCTGTTAAACAATCCACGATTACCATACAGTTACCCGGACCAAAGCCTTCATATCGCGCTGGCACAAAGTCCTCACCAGCGCCACCAGTGGCTTTTTCGATGGCCTTATCGATAACGTGACTGGGTACCTGGTCCTTTTTGGCTTTGTCTATGAGATGTTTCAGAGACAGGTTCGCAGACGGGTCCGGTCCACCGTTTTTTGCACATACGTAAATTTCTTTTCCGTATTTAGAATAAACTTTGGTTTTAACAGCCGCCGTTTTTGCCATAGCGACTTTGCGAACTTCGAAACTTCTTCCCATATTAAACTCTGTCTTATTTATTTAAATTTATATAAAGCATTTTGCTCTGACTAATCCACTTACTATCTTTTTAGTGATTAGCCATGGCTCTCATTGGACATATTATGCACGTCCAGGTTAGTCAATTCATCTTCGGCGTGTTGACCTTTTGCATCATCATTACGTGCTTTATCCAAAGATTCCAGATATTCCTGAGTAACATCACCGGTAATATAATCACCGTTAAACACCGACATTTCAAAATTCCTGATGGCATTGTTTTCGGCGCTTACTGCCTGACGCAGATCTTCGATATCCTGATAAATCAGGCCGTCAGCTTTGATGGACTCGCAAATATCCTCTACTTCCCTGCCATAAGCAATCAGCTCATTTGGCGATGGCATGTCGATACCATACACATTGGGGAAGCGAATCTCAGGTGCCGCAGAAGCAAAATACACTTTTTTGGCGCCAGCTTCACGTGCCATTTCAATGATTTGCTCAGAAGTGGTTCCACGTACAATAGAATCATCCACCAACAGGACATTTTTGCCTTTAAATTCTGACTTAATGGCATTGAGCTTTCTGCGTACTGATTTACGTCGTTGCGACTGCCCCGGCATAATAAAAGTACGGCCAATATAACGGTTTTTCACATAGCCCTGACGATACGGCAAGTCCAGCTCCTGGGCTATTTGCAACGCAATATCAATTGAAGTTTCCGGAATAGGAATGACCACATCAATGTCTAACTCGCCCCATTGCTGTGCTATTTTCTGTCCCAGTTTCTTACCCATATTGACGCGTGATGCGTACACTGAAATGCCATCAATAAAAGAGTCTGGACGTGCAAAATAAACAAACTCAAAAATACAGGGAACGTGAGTAGGATTATCGGCACATTGTTGAGTAAACAGTTGCCCATCTTCCGTAATGTACACAGCCTCTCCCGGTGCAACATCGCGGATAAACTGAAACTCTACGGAATCCAGTGCCACACTCTCTGACGCCACCATATATTCATCGCCCTGCTCGGTAGTGCGCTTGCCCAGTACCAGTGGACGTATTCCATGAGGGTCTCGGAAGGCCAACATGCCGTTGCCAATAATCGCTGCAACAACCGCATACGCGCCTTTAACACGTCGATGCACATTGCTAACCGCTTCGAAAATATCGGCAGGCTGTAACGACAAACCTTCAGCTTTTTGCAACTCATCAGCCAAAATGTTTAGCAGTAACTCTGAGTCAGATGTGGTGTTGATATGACGCTTTGCCAACTGCAGCACTTCTTTTTGCAACGACACGGCATTGGTCAGGTTGCCATTGTGTGCCAGAGCAATACCGTAAGGAGAGTTGACATAGAACGGCTGAGCTTCTGCTGAACTGGAAGAACCTGCCGTCGGGTAACGCACGTGGGCTATTCCCAGGTTACCGGTTAATCTCTGCATGTGACGATTGCGAAACACATCCCTGACCAGGCCATTTGCCTTGCGTAAATGAAACATACTGCTATCTACAGTAATCATTCCGGCAGCATCCTGGCCGCGGTGTTGCAACACGGTTAACGCATCAAATAATTCTTGAGCAACGGGGTTATGACTTACAATGCCGGCGATTCCGCACATATTGGGATCCTATACAGTGGGACTAATAAAACTAGATGAATTTTGCAGATACTCAAAAAACCATTCGATAATAAATGCAAACTCAGGGATCAGCAGAGAGGACTTCCACCAATCCGAAGAAGGTGCTGGTGTGAAGGCGTCTAAAAAGAACAACACTGCACTACAAATAAGCACTCCTCTTAACATTCCGAACACCAGCCCAAGCGCGCGATCAGTGCCGCTCAAACCAGTAAAAATAACTAATCTTGATATCAGGTAATTGATCAAGCCCCCCAGTAGCAGGGTGCTGACAAAGAGAATCGCGATTGCTACCGCATTTTTTAGGATTTGGTCCTGAAACCAGGTGAGGTAAATTGCCAGGTCAGCATAGAAAAAACTGGCTAACATAAAAGCCGTAAACCAGATAGCAAGAGAAATGGCTTCTTTCAGAAAACCTCTGACAAGGCTAATAACCGTAGAGAATATCAGTACGGCAAGTATAGCGAAATCAATCCAGTTCATTATTATCTTTTTCTAGCATAGGGACAGCGCACCCTTTGGGTATTGCACAGAAATCGGCGCGCATTTTAACAAAGCCAGGCACTGATGTCTTGTTTTAATCAACGGTAAAAGGCGTCAGTTTACCCTGTAACCCGGTGACTTCTTTTAAATGGGGGATGGCCGTTTTTAACTTGCCGTCATCCAAATCTGGACCCACAAATACCTTGGTGAGGGTTCCTGAACTGGTCTGGATGGGTCTGGTAAAGGCCCTGTAACCTGCTTGCTCCAGCTTACGCAGCAGATCTTTGACATTTTTGCTGTGTTTAAAGCTTCCCAGTTGTACCACCCAACCTGACTGAATTTGCTCTTGTTTGGGCTCCATTATTGGTGCATCAGGTTGAGCCTGGCTTGCTTGCGAAGACGCGGCGTTGTTTGCGATAGCCGTGTTGTCATTGGTATCGGTTACGCCCTCATCGGGTTCATCTACTGCTCGCTCATCAACAATAACCACTTCTCGGGTCACCGCATCCTGTACTTTTTTAAAGGGAAACTCGTCTGGCGAAGTCACATTCTTCATAGGAGGACGTTTTGGAATAGCTTCAAATCGGTCCTGGCTATGGCGCTTTTCTCCGTCCAATAACTCAGGCAAAAAGATAACAGCCAGCGCCACAATAATGATGGTTCCTACCAATCGGTTTTGAAATGCTGTGGCCAAAATATGCTTCCTGTTTTCTGAATATCGAACTGCTATTGTGTAGTTAGTGCTTGTTTTATGGCTGAAACAGTATAAAACGATCCAAATCCAACGATAAGGTCATTGGGATCGCTGGCAGATTCTAACGCTTGTTGACAGGCTTGTTCAACCGATTCACACACTTTGACAGATTGTTCCTGTTTGATTAGTACTGCTTGCAGAGCTTCAGCAGTAGCGCTACGTGGACAATCTAACGGTGTAACAAACCAGGTTGCTGACAAATCGTGAAATGCCTCCAGGCTCGCTCTGGAGTCTTTATCAGACAACATACCAAGAATAAAAATCAAACGTCGATACGGCAAAGCGTCTATGCGCGAACGCAAATAGGCGGTAGCCTGAGGGTTGTGAGCAACATCAAGGATTATGTTTTTGCTATGAGCCAGCCTCTCCATCCTTCCTGGAAGTGATGCGTTGGCGATTAGCTGCCGGAACTGGCTATCACTCAAATTCCAGTTCAACAGTTTGGCTGTAAACAAAGCCGTTGCCGCATTTTGCACGGGTAAGTTGCCCACTGGCAGTTCATTTATCACAAAGGCCTGTTCACCAATAGTTCCAGTCAGAGACCATTCCTGTTGGCTTTGATTTACCTGAAAATCACCTTCGCGAAAATACAAATCAGCAGCAATTTTTTCACCGTGCTGTTTTAACGTTTCAGGCGCATCTAACTCCCCGACAATACAGGGCTTATTGGGACGCATTATACCGGCTTTTTCAAAACCGATTTGCTCCCTGGTATTGCCCAACCAGGCCTGATGATCCAAATCGATGGTGGTAATAACAGAAACGTCTGGTTCAACAATATTTACTGCATCCAGACGACCGCCTAAGCCAACTTCCAGGATAACGACGTCGGGTCTGAGTCCAGCCATCAGCTGCATAGCGGCAAGCGTACCAAACTCAAAATAAGTCAACGAGGTGCTCTTACGCGCCGCTTCTACGGCGGAAAACGCCCGGCAATGGTCTTCTTCGGATAACAGCGCCTGGTTAACACGCACTCTTTCCCGATAATCAATAATATGAGGTGAACTGTAGACCGCAGTTGATAAGCCCATTTGTTGAGCAATCAACTCCAAAAAACGACAAGTGGAGCCCTTGCCGTTGGTGCCGCCCACCATAATAACGGTGGCAAAGTCGAAATTGAGGTTGAGCCTGGCATAGACTTCGGCAACCCGATCCAGCCCCATATCAATTTGCGCTGGATGAATTTGTTCCAGATAGCTCAACCACCCTGCCAGATTTGCAGGGTGCTGATGATGTTCACTCAAGGCAGGTTACGCTTGTTTCACTGCATCAGTGCTGTGATGCATTTTGTCTAACAAACTATAAAGCTTTTGGCGCATATTACGGCGATCAACGATCATGTCTATGGCACCTTTTTCCAACAAAAATTCGCTGCGCTGGAAACCATCAGGAAGTGTTTCTCTTACGGTTTGCTCAATTACTCGTGGCCCGGCAAAACCGATTAGCGCGCCCGGCTCGGCAACATTGACATCACCTAACATGGCTAAACTGGCCGATACACCGCCCATCGTAGGATCGGTTAATACAGAAATATAAGGCAGACCTTTTTCGCTCATTTTCGCTAAAGCAGCACTGGTTTTCGCCATTTGCATCAGCGACAACAGGGCTTCTTGCATACGCGCACCGCCACTGGCAGAGAAACAAATGAAAGGAGTATTATTAGCCAGGGCAGCTTCTACGCCTTTGACAAATCGCGCACCAACCACCGAAGCCATAGAGCCTCCCATGAAACTGAATTCAAAGGCTGCAGCAACGACGGGTTTACCATGTAATTTACCTTTCATCACAACCAGAGCATCTTTTTCGTTAGATGCTTTTTGTGCGCTGGCAATGCGATCTTTGTAGCGCTTTGAATCTTTAAATTTCAAAATGTCCTGCGGCTCAAGTTCTGAACCCAGTTCAGTTCTCTCGCCCTGGTCAAGGAAGTTGTTCAGTCGTGATCTGGCGCTGATGCGCATGTGATTATCACATTTTGGACACACTTCCAGTTGTTTCTCTAATTCAACTTTGTAGAGTACGGCATTACATTTCCCGCACTTGGTCCAAATACCTTCCGGTACGTTACTTTTTACAGCTGATTGGGTTTTTGGCAGTATCTTTTGGATCCAGCTCATTGAATTTGATTCTCTCACTTATTAATTCGCAAGATAACAGCAAATCAAAGCAATATTACAGAAATTCAACTCATTTCCTTGCTACAAGATGTTGCTCTTATCAAAAATAGGGTTCTAAATTAAGCGTTCTGCAACGTATTTTGCCACATTCTAACAGTATTAAAATAACAATGTGGTCTAAGATGTTAACTAAATTTGTCGAACGTCGCTTAAAATAAGCTTATTACCACAGCTCATCTGGCAGAAATAATGGACCTAACGGCTTCTGAGGTAGCGCAAGCTCCTGCGGATAATCTACATCCACCAGGTATAAACCATTTGGCTTGCCGGTAGCAGCCGCCTGGGTTCTGTCTTTGCTGGCCAATAGCTCAGCAATCCACTGCTCTGACTGCTCACCACATCCTACTGCCATCAGGCTACCAGCAATATTGCGAACCATGTGATGTACAAAGGCGTTGGCTTTTACGTCGATCACCACATAATCACCCTGTCGAATTACATGAATGTGATGCAGGTTGCGATAAGGAGTGCGCGATTGGCAAAGAGCCGCCCGAAAGGCTGAAAAATCTTGTTCTCCAAGCAAACATTGCGCGGCGCGATGCATTTTATCGGCATCAAGAGAATGGTAGAAATGAGTGACGCCTTGCAGGAATATTCCGGTTCTCAAGCGTACATTGTGGATAACGTAGCGATAGCGCCTGGCCGTTGCCGAGAAACGAGCATGAAAATCTTCCGGAACTTGTTTTGCCCATTTAACAGCGATAGTGTCAGGTAAATTAGCATTGCTACCCATAGTCCAGGCCTTGTCGGGCCGCTGCACATCCGTGTCGAAATGCACTACCTGATTAGTCGCATGTACACCGGCATCTGTGCGTCCGGCGCAAACTACATCTATTTTCTGCTGAGCAATAACGGCAAGTGCTTCTTCCAGCTTTTGCTGGACACTGTCGACTTCTCGTTGTCTTTGCCAACCAAAATAAGCTGCGCCGTTGTATTCTATACCTAATGCAATTCGTGCCATGACATTACTGATATGATAAAAAGCGCTGCATGTTAAAAGAATATCGAATGAGTTTCAAAGCTATCGCTTCAATCGAGCCAAAATTTCACTGGCTTCTTGCTTCTGTTCTTCGGAACCTGTTTCAAGCACTTCATTCAATAGCGACTCTGCCGATTCGGCATCATCAATCTCAAGATAAGCATGGGCCAGATCCAGTTTAGCATTAATTCCCTGGTCCTTATCCACATCGATCATATCGTCATCTGACGCTACACCGGTGAACTCCTCCAGATTAACATCAATGTTAAGTTCTCTTTCTGACAAAGGTTGTTCATCGTCTTCCAGACTTTCTTCTAAAAGTCTTTCCACATCCAGGAACTCATCGTCCAGATCATCGTCACCCTGCATGCCCAGCTCTGGTTCGGATTCGATAATGTCTGCTGTGTCCTCATCCTCGTCAGACAACAAAGCAGCCAGGTCGATATCGGGATTCTCTGGGAAATCCGGTGTTTTATCATCCGCCGTCTCTTCATTGACCGCAGAGATATCTGCATCATCCAGGGCATCATCAATGCTGCCTAAAATATCTTCAAAACTGGCGTTTTCTAATTCTTCTAATGCGGCGTTGTCATCCCCCTCCAGAGGCTCATCACTGTCATCGACCTCGGTTAAAGCTTCAGCGAGCTCATCAAAGTCATCATCTGTCGTCTCAAATTCAAACTCATCAGGCTCTTCTGCAGAGACCGTATTATCTGCATTGCCATCCAGGTTTTCCTCAGAAGCATCAGCACCAAAAGAAGGGATATCATCTAAAGTATCATCAATATCTGATTCGACATCTTTAACCACTTTAGGTTTGGCAGCACTTTCGTCTTTTTCGTTCGCCCAGCTTTCCAGACTAACGTCTTCAGATGCTTCTAGATTATCTTCCTCATCTTCTTCGCCTAACCATTCTCCAAGACCCGGCAAATCATCTAAATCGTTATCAATTAAACTCTCTTCGTCACCCTGCTCTAAAAAAGCGGCCTCAAGATCATCGTCCGTTAAACCTTCATCATCTGTTTCGACTGTGTCCGAGTCTTCATTTACAGCAGCATCAGCTTCAGGCTCATGTTCAGAAGGTTCGTCATCACCCAGAGTGAGATCGTTTACCGAGATATTCTTGTGAGTATCATCCTGATCATCAAAATCGACACTGGTATCTTTATATCCGTATATTTCGTCTAAATCGCCGATGTCGTTTTCAGGATCGGCTCTTTGTTCTGCACCTTCAGAAAATTCAGCAAGTGCTTCATCGAATTCATCAGTTTCGTCTTCAGCTACAGACGGCTCTGCTTCAGCCTCAGCTTCCAGATCATCAATTGCATCAAGTAATGTGTCATCCTCATCAGCTAACCCTTGCTCAATAGCTTCGGATGTTTCAGTAATATCATTTTCTGCCGGAACCTCTTCCAGCAAAGATTCCTCTGTATCTTCGTCAGCCAGCTCTTCGTCAATCAGCTCATCTTCATCGCTCAATAACTCTGGCTCAGCGGCTTCTTCCATCTCCGGTGTTTCAGCGACTTCGGCATCGTCCTCAAGGCTTAATTCTTTCGGCTCTTCTGCAACTAGCTCTGGTTCACTTTCTGTTTCAGGAGTTTCTTCCAGTGTATGCTCTTCTGATAGCGGCTCTTCCAGCAAAGATTCTTCTAAATCTTCATCAGCCAGCACTTCGTCAAGTAAATCATCTTCGTCGCTTAATAATTCTGGCTCAGATGCTTCTTCAATATCCGGAGTTTCCGCGACTTCGATATCGTCCTCAAGGCTGAATTCTTCCGACTCATCTGCAACTAGCTCTGGTTCACTTTCTGTTTCAGGAGTTTCTTCCAGTGTTGGCTCTTCTGATATAGGCTCTTCCAGCAAAGATTCTTCTATATCTTCGTCTGCCAGCTCTTCATCAAGCAAATCATCTTCGTCACTTAATAACTCAGGCTCAGATGACTCTTCGATTTCTGGTGTTTCAGCGACTTCGCTTGCTTCTTCAAGACTGAATTCTTCCGGCTCATCATCTGCAACTAACTCTGGTTCACTTTCTGTTTCCGAAGTTTCTTCCAGAGTTGGCTCTTCTGGTTGCAGCTCTTCTGATAGCGGCTCTTCCAGCAAAGACTCTTCTAAATCTTCATCAACCAGCACGTCGTCAATCAGATCTTCGTCAATCAGCTCGGCTTCATCGCCTAATAATTCTGGCTCAGATAATTCTTCGATTTCTGGTGTTTCAGTGATTTCGGTAGCTTCTTCCAGGCTGAGCTCTGCCGGCTCATCTGCAACTAACTCTGGTTCACTCTCCGCCTCCGGTGCATCTTCCAGTGTTGGCTCTTCTGATATAGGCTCTTCCAGCAAAGACTCTTCCAAGTCTTCATCAGCCAGCTCTTCATCAAGCAACTCTTCGTCAGCCAGATCTGCTTCGTCGCTTAATAATTCTGGCTCAGATGATTCTTCGATTTCTGGTGTTTCAGTGATTTCGGAGGCTTCTTCCAGGCTGAGCTCTGCCGGCTCATCTGCAACTAACTCTGGTTCACTCTCCGCCTCCGGTGCGTCTTGCAGTGTTGGCTCTTCTGATAGCGGCTCTTCCTGCAAAGACTCTTCCAAATCTTCGTCAACCAGCACGTCGTCAATCAGATCTTCGTCAATAAGCTCGGCTTCATCGCCTAATAATTCTGGCTCAGATGATTCTTCGATTTCTGGTGTTTCAGTGATTTCGGTAGCTTCTTCCAGGCTGAGCTCTGCCGGCTCATCTGCAACTAACTCTGGTTCACTCTCCGCCTCCAATGCGTCTTCCAGTATTGGCTCATCTGATAACGGCTCTTCCAGTAATGACCCTTCCAAATCTTCATCAACCAGCTCATCGTCAATAAGCTCGGCTTCGTCGCTTAATAACTCTGGCTCAGATATATCTTCGATATCCAGAGAATCTTCTAAGTCGTCATCTTCTAATGCTAACTCAGTTGCTGGTTCAGCGACTTCGTCTGTATCCCCAGTTTCTTCAACTTCGACCACAGAACCAGGTTCGTCGTCTTCAACCAGTTCTGGTTGCAACAGATCGTCATCGACAAACTCGCTGGGAAATTCAGCCAGGGAGTCACTCTCAGACTCAGGTTCAGTGATTTCATTTCCCGCTTTTGGAGCACTAAACGCGTCTTCATTAATCTCGGGGATATCATCAAGAGAAAGCTCATCGGGATCCGCTATTTGCACCTCGACAGCATCATCAGTCGAAGACGCCCCAAAGTCTTCTGAAGAAATGTCTGGAATATCCTCCAGGGAAAGTTCGCCACTGAACAGCTTGCTGGTGTCGGCATCTTCGCCGCTATCAGTCTCTTCTGAACCCAGCGCATCTAATAATTGGTGGTAGTCGTCTTCTGACAACTCATTGATAGGATAGTCGGGCGCTTCTGCTTCTGCTTCTGCTTCTGCTTCTGCTTCTGCTTCTGCTTCTGCTTCTGCTTCTGCTTCTGCTTCTGCTTCTGCTTCTGCTTCGTCAGTATCAGGCTCTTCAGCACTGTCTTCAAGAGTTTCATCCGATTCAGCGGGGCTTTCATCAGTTTCTTGTTCCTCTGAAAGCACTTCACCTTCAGAATCAATCATAGATTCAGTTGCCAACTGATCACTATTATCAATCAGTGATTCGGGGTCCTGAACTGGTTCAATATCAGTCTCATCAATAGCACTGAGATCATCATCTAACTCATTTTCATCAGCTTCTGATGCGCTGGTTTCATCGTCAAGTTCGGCCAGCAATTCATCGGCTAAATCATCTGGGATCCGGTCTGCTTCTTCGGCAGTCTCTGCGGCATCATCCAATTCTGTTTCAGCCATTAATTCATCGGCTAAATCATCCGGGATCCGGTCTGCTTCCTCGGTAGTCTCTGCAGCATCATCCAATTCTGTTTCAGCCATTAATTCATCGGCTAAATCATCCGGGATCCTGTCTGCTTCCTCGGCAGTCTCTGCTGCGTCATCCAAATCTGTTTCAGCCATTAACTCATCGGCTAAGTCATCCGGGATCCTGTCTGCTTCCTCGGCAGTCTCTGCTGCGGCGTCATCCAAATCTGTTTCAGCCATTAACTCATCGGCTAAATCATCCGGGATCCTGTCGGCTTCCTCGGCAGTCTCTGCTGCGTCATCCAAATCTGTTTCAGCCATTAACTCATCGGCTAAATCATCCGGGATCCGGTCTGCTTCCTCGGCAGTCTCTGCGGCGTCATCCAAATCTGTTTCAGCCATTAACTCATCGGCTAAATCATCTGGGATCTTGTCTGCTTCTTCAGCAGTGTCTGCGGCGTCATCGACATCCAGTTCGGCCAACAACTCATCTGCTAAATCATCCTGAGTGCTGTCTGGTTCTGAGGAGACCTCTTCATTGTCATCGACACCCAATTCAGCCAATAACTCATCCGCTAAATCATCCTGAGTGTTGTCAGGTTCCGCAGATATTTCTTCATCGTCATCAACTCCCAGTTCGGCTAATAGCTCATCCGCTAGCTCATCCTGCGTGTTGTCAGGTTCCGCAGATATTTCTTCATCGTCATCAACTCCCAGTTCGGCTAATAGCTCATCCGCGAGATCATCCTGCGTGCTGTCTGGCTCTGCAGAATCTTCTTCATCGTCATCAACTCCCAGTTCGGCCAATAGCTCATCCGCGAGGTCATCCTGAGTACTGTCAGCCTCATCGTTGACTTCCTCAATACCCAGTTCAGCCAGTAATTCATCTGCCAATTCATCTTGCACAGATTCAACATCGGTATCTGGTTGGTTAGCAACTATGGTGTCTAATTCGTCTTCTGGAGCAACGAGTTCGTCACTGTCTTCAGCAAACAAATCATCTGGTTCAGACTCATCTGATATCTCGTTTTCATCACCGAAAACTTCGTCATCACCAAAGACCTGATCATCACCAAATGCCTGCTCTGGTTCGTCAATGGCGACATCCGGATCACCGGGTTTTTTATCCGGAGCATCCTGTAGCTCTTCGGTTAACTCGTCGGTTATGTTATCCAGTTGCTCATTTTGCTGTTCGATACTGTCTTCTAATTTTTCAACGGCATCGTCATTTAACAGGCTGTCATCACTAATACCCAATACTTCTTCGGCATCAAATTCGTCAGCCTGCTGTTTTTCCAGAACTTTATTTGCTGGCGCTGGCTCAGACTCAACTTGCTCCTCAGGTTCTGCTTCAGGCTCCGCTGCAACTTCGGATTCAACGTCACTGTCAGTGGCAGCCTCGACAATATCATCGATACTCTCTTCGATTTCATCAAAGTCACTTCCAGCTTCGTCCAATAAATCATCCAGATCGCCAACGTCATCGTCAGCCACCTCTTCACTGAATTCATCCAGAATGTCGTCGGGCATCTCTTCGGCTTCAGATAATTCCACTGAATCGGATTCGCTTTCATCTGATGCAAACAAATCATCCAGATCATCTTGATCCAATAAGCCGCCATCAGATTCACCAAACTCATCATCATCCGACACCAGCATGTCGTCATCGACTTCATCAAAGCTGCCCATCTCTTCTTCGAGAACTTTATCCAGCGAGTCATCCAGCTCTTCGGCAAATTCGTCCTGCAATAGATCATCATCACCAAACAGATCATCATCAGCCCAGTCATCGTCTCCAGCATCATCTATGGTGTCCGTTGACAACTCATCCAGAACATCGGTTTCTTCGCTAATTTTACTGGCAACTTCAGGGGCCGGTGCTGGCGCAGCGGTCTCAATGGCTGGTGCATCATCTCCCTTGCGTTTTAACAGGAACATGGTCATGCCCGCCAATGCAGACAGTGTCAATACCAGGGAAGCAATAATAATGAAGATGTCGGAGGTGAAGAACGACAAGTCTAGTGACTTCTCCTCTTCAGGTTTGGGGGTTAACAGCTCCAGCATTTCTTGCTGGATTTGCAACATCTGTGATTGTTCTATTTGATCTTGGCTGGCCCGCTCTCTTAACTGATCAATTTCCTGATTCACTGTATCAAGGCGATCAAAGATCTTGCGATTTTCATCTAATAAGGATTCGACGCTGGTGATAGACTCGGCAAATTGTTGCCGGATAGCATTGAATTGGGCTTGTTGTTCTTCGTTAATTCGATTGAGTCGAGATTCAATTTCGGTTTTAGTTTCGGCCAGATCATCCCGGTTCACCAATTTAACCGGAGGTTTCAGGTTTACCAAAGACTGTCCAGGTTGCGACTCGGGAGACCAGGCATCATCATCCTGTTCAGATTTGATTTTGGCATTTTGCGCATCAATGCGCGCTATGTAGCGCTCCGATGGCAAGCGCAGCATAGCGCCGTTTTTCAGCGTATTAAGATTATCAGTGGCAAACGCCTCTTTATTGAGTTCATAAATGGCCACCATTACCTGATAGATACTCAGGTTTTTATTCTTTCGGTATCGGTCAGCAATACGCCATAAAGTATCGTCCGAGTCTATCGGACCATAAGTTGCACCAGAGTATTGTTCGGTTGAGTTCTTTGCCCCGCGAATTTCAATCAACTGGTCTGCAGGCTGTTGTGCGGTTGCACTAAAGGAGCTGGAGAAAATTAACAGAAGAAAAGTAATTATGTTGACGCAGTGACGGGCATTTCGAGCCTTTTGCTGCCCGCCTGTCCTGAAGTTAGATTTGTATCCTGAATATAATATACGCACTTAGGTACTTTGCCGTCTTGATTTTATAATATTCGTCAATTTTTTGTTGTTTGTTCTATGACTTATGCCAAAGACTTGGTTAACCGGCATGAGACTGCAAGACTCATACCTAACTATAAACCAGATACAACGAGCAAGCCAATCCCCAACGGAGATCAGTTACTGATTACACTTCACCGATAATACAGTATTCATTTGGTGAGGACAGCAAAAATCAGATTTAATGCCAGTTATTGCAAGTCATCGGCGGTGGCGAAAAAAACTTAAATAAAATAAGTAGTTGCGGAAACGGAAAAAGCAGGATTATGAAAAACGAAGAAGGCCAGCCGGGACAACTGGCCCTTATAAGAATTACAAATAGTCCCTGATTAAGACTTCTGCAATCTGGATACTGTTGGTGGCTGCACCTTTACGCACGTTGTCCGAAACAACCCACAGGTTAAGTCCATTGGGATGGGTAATATCCTGACGCACACGGCCAACAAACACCTCATCTTTGCCACTGGCATTTCCCACCTGAGTCGGAAAGTCTTCACGGTTTTCGAGCAATACCACGCCAGGGGCTTCACGCAAGACCGCTTTGGCTTGCTCAACGTCCATGGGTTGTTGCGTTTCAAGGTGTACCGCTTCACCATGTCCATAAAACACCGGCACTCGCACGGCCGTTGCGTTAACCAGAATGCTTTCATCACCCATAATTTTTTGAGTTTCCCAGCTCATTTTCATTTCTTCCTTGGTGTAATCATTATCCAGGAAGACATCAATTTGCGGGATACTGTTAAATGCAATCTGACGGCTGAAGTTCTCTACCTTTACTTCGCGACCATTTAATAAATCAGCGGTCTGCTTTGCCAGCTCATCCATAGCCGACTTACCAGCTCCTGAAACCGACTGATAGGTAGCAACATTGATTCGGGTAATACCAAATTGATCATGGATGGGTTTTAACGCCACCAGCATGCCAATTGTAGAACAGTTGGGGTTCGCAATAATATTGCGGTTTCTGAAATCAGCGATAGCATGTGGATTGACTTCCGGCACCACCAAGGGAATGTCTGGCTCGTAACGGAAATGTGAAGTGTTATCAATAACCACACAGCCTTGCTCTGCCGCAATAGGTGCATACTTTGCGGAAATGCTACCACCCGCAGAAAAGAAGCCAATTTGTACCTGCGTCCAATCAAATGTGTCCGCATCTTGCACCGTAATCTCTTCGCCCTTAAATGTAATGGTACTACCGGCACTGCGTGCACTGGCCAGGGGATAAAGATTATTGATTGGAAATCCGCGTTCTTCGAGAATCTCAATCATGTTTTTGCCCACCAGACCGGTGGCGCCTAAAACGGCAACATCAAATGCGCGAGACATTTATTTTTTACTCCAGTTATGTTGTTCAGGCCGCTTATTCGGCCAGTTTAAAACCAAGTCCGTAGATTGCCTGTGTCAGCAAAGAATTTCCAGTATTTACTTGCACACTGGAAAATTCTCTTCGAATACCATAGTGCTTTCGGCTATATCTGAAAGATTCATCATCATGAACCTTGCTTCTGAAATTTGCTGTATCAGTTTCAATGTCATAAACCTGTGAGACCAGATTATTAAAACAAGCTTCCTTACTGCCGTCGGCTTCAGACAATTGCAGTTCCGATTTGCCATCAAAAGAAACCTCAGGCAAATAGTCCCACATGCTCTTTGCTGGCCAGTTAAATCGCTGCGCCGCAAAGTTATAAATCATATCAGTACCACGCACCTTTCCTTCCAGGGTATGCCCTGCAATATGCTGTGTGGCAAAGTCCGTTTTTTGAGCCAGCTTAAAATCTATAGACGGCTCGTTTTCCCAGACATCAAAGACACTAAAAAAAGGTTTTCCTTGGTGCAATAATTGCTGCAACGCCTGATTATCCACCACTTCACCGCGGCAAGCATTGACTAAAATCTGGTGAGGTTTTAACGAAGCCAATACCGCTTCATTGAACATATGCAATGTAGGCCAACGTCCAGTTGTTACCAATGGGGTGTGTAAACTGATCACATCACAGTCAAGAATTTCCGCCAGTGCCACCATGGGACGAAGATCGCCAGCAGCCTGTAATGGCGGATCACATAACAAAACTTCAAAGCCCAGATGCACAGCCCGTTCAGCAAGTGCGCTGCCCACATGACCGGCCCCTACGATCCCCAGTTTTTTTCCGCTTAATGACATGCTGTGTTTTGCTGCGAGAGACAAAATTCCGGCTATCACGTACTCAGCTACGGCGATGGCATTGCAACCTGCCGCGGAATAAGCCTCAATGCCGCGACTTTTCAGAAGTTCAAGATCCATATGATCGGTGCCTGCCGTTGCCGTGGCCACCAGGCGCAGCTTTTTAGCCTGTTGCAATAAATCGGAGGTAACTTTGGTGGTTGAGCGAATAAACAGGGCTTCAGCCTCTGTTAGTTGCTCAGCACTCAGTTGGTTTCCTGAAAACCAGGTGACATCAGCCACATCATCGAAAAACGCTTCCCCATAGGTCAGCGTATCTTCACAAAATATTTTCACTGGGGATTTCTGCTTTGTAAAAACAAAAATTATCGCATGACGCGAGACAGGAAAAAACCCAAACAACCTAATTGGCAACGCCGTACATTAAGTTGTCTGGGTTATTGGCGGGACTAGAAGTTCAGGATCTCGACACTGTTACTGTTGAAATCGAACTTATTAATTTTGCCGCATTGCGCGAAGTGGTTATTGCTACTGTATGGTGTGCCGGATTGTTGAATATTATTTTCCCAACCCTGACCATTTTTCACATAAGCTTTCACTTCAAACCAACCATTAACACTGTTACTACAATCCATTTGTACGTCCAGCATCCAGTAGTGCTGTCCCCAGGTGTTCAAAGGCTCTTCGCCAAAACCGTCCACGGCGACTGTTTTAACTGCTCCCCATGAAGAAGGCCAAACATCAGTAGTCCAATCCATCGCTGTACCTTCGGCATAGCTATTCTGTCCGGCTTCGACACCATACCAATCCAGATAAGATTCGTTCGCTTTCCATGGCGCAGTGGTGCTGTTACGCAAATTGTTGTGAGTGATCGACATAGCACATTCAAAATTATTAGTCTGGCAGTTACGCCCTAAAGTATTGTTGGCATAGTCGTGGTCGATGCCACCGCGAATAAACATATCCTGACCACTTTGCGTTTGCGCCCCAATAAAGATCACGGTGCGTTGCCAGTCGCCATTGTTGCCCTGTGTAATCTTAGCGTTTTTGTGAATGGCAAAAGCATCCCAGGCCGCAACATTAGTATTGATAGTACCATCGCCATTGACGGTAATGGTTTCTCCGGAACAGCTACTGCTATCCTGAGACAACTCGCCTTTTAACACGTTACAATACACGCCTGGGTCCATTTGAGTATTGATGGTGGCGCTCATGCTGTAACCTTCTTTGTTGATTGCCACATGGCCAGAATTTCCTCGACCAAAAGCAATCTGGTTATTACCATTATCCCACCAGTCAGTAGTTACCCAGTTATCATTAACATTGTTGCGAAAATCCACACCACCGGCAATGTAACTCCAGCGATGCTCACACTTCCAGTTACTACCATAACACTCCAGATTGCCATTGTTGTGCACTGGCACTGATGGACCGCCTGCATCGGTATCGCCATGGAAATCATAGCTGGACATCACCTTGGGATAACCATAGGGCC
This sequence comes from Planctobacterium sp. AWH2_060, assembly GCF_056158425.1. Lineage (NCBI taxonomy): Bacteria > Pseudomonadati > Pseudomonadota > Gammaproteobacteria > Alteromonadales > Alteromonadaceae > Planctobacterium > Planctobacterium sp. AWH2_060. Next base: position 1,969,061 of record NZ_JBSWTG010000001.1, read on the forward strand.
AGGCCAACATAAATACATTAGCTAAATCGTATAGTCTGCCATCTTCAAAGGTAATGACATTACCGGCACCACCATGGCCACGTTGATTGTCGTGGTTATCCACAAATACCACCGCCTGATAACTGGGCAAAAATCCCCAGGCTTCACCAAAATTACTTAACCAGGACAGCTGACCATTGCGGAAGGTATTACCTAATTGGGTACTGTATTTAAATTCGGTAACCAGGCCCGTTCCAGTGTATTCAGAGGCTGATATAGCTTCGCCGCCTTGATCGATTACTTCCTGAAACACCAAAGGAGAGCCGTTTACTTTAGATAAAACACCCTGAATATCTCCCACTGACATATGTTTGGAAGCATCAAAGCGAAAACCAGAAACCCCCAGACCGGTCAGATAGTTAAGATATCCAGCCAATGTATCCTGTACATAGCCATCGCTGGTGTCCAGATCGGGTAATCCCACTAATTCACAGTTTTGAACACGCCAGCGGTCATTACCGTAATCTTCCGGATTAATCGTACAAGTGGCGTGAAAGTCTTGTGGGCCATAATTTGGAAATTGTTTATTGCCGTAACTGCTGCCAGCGACCCCGGTGCCGCTACCGGCGGCCATGTGGTTGATCACCGCATCCACATAAATGCCCACGCCTTGAGCATTACAACGGTTTACCATGTCTATAAACTCTGCTTCTGAACCACCGCGGCTTTGAAGCTGATAACTTACCGGTTGATATCGGGTCCACCATTGACCACCCTGAATATGTTCATTAGGTGGCGATACCTGTACCGCTGAATAACCTTTAGGTCCCAAAAAGGTTTCACACTCTGTCGCTACATCTGACCAGCTCCATTCAAATAGATGCACAAATGTCGTATCTGCATTGGCTGCATTAGCCGTTATAGTTGAAGCGACTCCAAGTGCCAGAGCCGTTTTGATTGCGTTCATATACCCTCCAGTTATTGTTACATTTTATTAACACACGATTAACAACCTGGCATCAAGGTAAATAAAGTTCCAATTGAATACGTATGCAAAAGTCGCTGCATACGTATGCGTGAAATCAAGTAAACTCTCGGACGTCATAATCTTAAAGATAGGCGAGTTTGTTGATCCAGATCAGAAAGTCCAGACATCTCCTCAGATAAACTATATCTGTAAAACAAATGGGAGAAACATTATGTTAGATTTATTGTTCAACGATCCGGTGGCCTGGGGTTCTCTGTTAGGTCTTAGCGTAGTGGTGGCGTTGTGTGGTTACTATGTCTATTTGATCATGCACAATACCAACAGCAATCTTTAATTCATTGAAACCCACTATTTGTTGATTATTTTCCACAGAAAATCTTGCAACAACTGTGTCACCTTTTCTGGTGCTTCAATTTGAGGATAGTGTCCTACCGGTAATGAAGTTGTAGGACACGCGGGCAATAATTGACTAAAGCGCTGACGCATATGCTCCCCTGAAATGGGATCATAAGCCCCGTTGATAAAATACATTGGGCTGGCTGTATTTTGCATCGCAGTTACCCAGTCATTTCTACGTTGTTTACGCTCGTCAATGTATTGCAAAATGTGAGGCATTGCCTTAACCCCATCCTTATGCTGCAAAAGTTGCCAGAGTATTTCTATATCCTGCTTTGATGGTGGTGTGTCGCGCCCAAAGATTTTGATAAAACTTTTTTCCAGACTGTTTTTATTGAGCAATGGTACCAACCAGGGCCCCAGTTTACTTTTCAACAGGGTTTGGGTTAACAATGGCCTGTGGCTCTCACTAAACAAACCGCCGTTGAGAAAAGTTAATGAATAAATATTCACATCGACTGTGTTTTTATGAGTAAGCGTCAGCAACTCCTGCGCCACCGAGTTACCGTAATCATGGGCCACGATATGGCAACCGGAAATCTGCAAATGTGCCAGCAATTGGCACAAGCTTAAAGCTTGCTGGGCAATGCTATATCGATAAGGCGATGGCTTATCAGACAAACCGAATCCCAGCATATCCATGGCAATCAAATGATAATCTTCTTTAAGTGCCTGCCACTGAAAATGCCAGTCCCAACTCGCACTGGGGAAACCATGAATAAAGAGAAGTGCAGGCTTTTTTTTCTGTTCCGATTGCCAGTAGGCATAGTTAAAGCCATCTATCTGGATAAACTGTGCTGTTTGTTGGTATTGTTCTAATGTTGGCAAGGGCATTGCGAGTCCTTAGAGCTAATCTTAAAATCACTATAGCTCATTAAATCACAGTAATACTGTCGTTAACCTGACACTCTGAAGGGAAGATTAATTGACCACCAACATTCGCGAGACATTAGCCCAAAATCCTTGGTTCTCAGGCTTGCCAGCAGACTGCCAACAGGCATTGATTTCTGTGGCCAGGATAAAACACTTCAGCGTACATTCGGTGATCCACTGTAAAGGTCAGGCTCCTAACGGCCTGTTTTTTATCAATAAGGGTAAAATTCGCATCAGTAATTTTACTCCTGATGGCAAAGAGGTGGTTTTAACCTGGCTCACGGCTGGTGAATGGTTCGGTGAAATTTCCAGTTTTGATAACCTACCCCGCACTCACAGTGCTACCGTAGATGAGGCAGCCGAACTAACTGTTATTGCACACAAAGACTTCCCCCTGATTTGCACCAAGCACCCTGAGCTTTATCAATACTTTATCCCTTTATTTTGTGAACGTATCAGGTTGTTATTTGAATTGGTTGACGAAGCCCGAACCTTGCCCATCAAGCTACAACTGGTTAAACGACTTCTGCATTTGCAGCAATCAAACAGTAAAAACGAGCCCTTGGAAGTATCCCAGGAGTCGCTTGCGTTGATGCTTAATACCACCCGGCAATCAGTTAATCGCTGGCTGAATGAATTGCAGTCAGAAAATTTGATCCAGCTTGCCTACAATAAAATCTCTTTCAACCATGAAAAATTGCAGTTTTATTTGCACAATGAAGCTAAATGAGGGCTTGTAACTCCTTTATTCAGAATAGATCACAAATCCTCAGAGTTTGCACATTTCTAGCGCATTTCCTTTGCTATGCTTTACCTGTTTATAGATGTAAATAACACGTCAACCTTCGAGTGCTTTTTCCGTTGAATTACCTGTGGGATGTCTCCGATACCCACCGATTGACGGCCATGAGAATGATTTAAAACAGGTACTGTAAAAATATGTTAGCCAAACGACTTATGTTAGTTGCCGCTATTCAGGCAGCGATATCCAGCTCAATTTCAGCCACGCAATATGACTATGATGGCGACAACATTGCCGATGTTGCCGTCCGTCGCAGCAGTAACTTTATGTGGTATGTGCAAAACTCTGACGATCAGAATTTCAATTCTGGGAATCAAGACGGTATTCAGCGAACTCAGTTTGGTAAAAATGAAGCGGATATTCCGGTACCCGCGGATTACGATGGGGACGGAATTACGGATTTTGCTGTACGTCGTCCATCCACTTACACCTGGTACGTCAGAAACTCATCGGGAGACAATACCAACTCATCCCAGGAAGATGGTATTCAAAGGGTAACCTTTGGCAGAAACTCGGATGATATACCTGTTCCTGCAGACTATGATGGCGATGGCATAGCTGATTTTGCTGTTCGCAGGCCTTCCAATTTCACTTGGTATATCAAAAACTCCAGTGGCAGTAATTTTAACTCTGAAAAAGAAGATGGTATTCAGCGGGTTACTTTTGGCCGCAATAGTGAAGATGTACCGGTACCAGGCTTTTACGATGAAGATGAAATTGCCGATGTCGCGGTATGGCGGGCGTCAAACAGCACCTGGTATATCAAAAACTCCAGTGGCAGTAACTACAATTCAACCCAGGAAGATGGTATTCAAAGACTAACCTTGGGAGAAGAAGGCGATATTCCAGTTCCAGCCGATTATGACAATGACGGAATCACTGACATAGCGGTGCGACGGCCTTCCACTTTTACTTGGTATATACGCTATTCCAGCGATGGCGAGGTGCGGGAATTTACCTTAGGGCTTGATGAAGCAGATATTCCAGTGCCTGCCGATTACGACGGGGATGGCGCAGCCGATATTGCAGTAAGACGCAGTAGCAATCAGTACTTCTATATTCTCAACTCATCAGACGGTGAGATTCAGCGCATTAACTTTGGCAAGCAAGAAGACGATATTCCAGCCAATGCCCCCATTACAGAGATTATCGCCAAGTTAAACGCGGTAAATTCCGAGCAACAAAGCAATACAGCCCCCGTGGCAGATGCTGGTAGTGACCAGACAGTAAATGTGGGTGATTTAGTGCAGCTCAGCGGCGCCAATAGTAGCGATGTGGATGGTGATGATTTAACCTACAACTGGTCCTTTAACACTATGCCTGAAGGCAGCACTGCGGCACTAAGTAGCTATACTTCGATCTCCCCCACCTTTACAGCCGATGTCAGTGGTAACTTTGAGCTATCCTTGATTGTCAGTGATGGTACTGATAGCAGCACAGCAGATTCAGTGACCATCACTGTTGAAGATATTGTGTTAGAAAACACTCCTCCAGTGGCTAACGCTGGCGCAGACCAACAGGTATCGGTGAATGAACAGGTAACTTTATCAGGAAGTGGCAGCTCTGATGCTGATGGCGACTCCCTAAGCTATAGCTGGAGCATTTCCAGTCAACCCGCCAGTAGCACAGCCTCATTAAGACGAAGAGCCTCGGATAGCCCTACCCTTACGCCCGATGTAGCAGGTAGTTATGAAATCCAGTTGACGGTTAGTGATGGCACAGACTCCAGCACTGACGATGTAGTGATTACTGCCATTAACGACAACACCGACATAAAAGATATTGAATTTGTTAACCGCAGTGGTGACTGTGCCGATTATGCAGGTACCTACTACGCAGAAGTCACCGACGTAAAAGAGTCGGCCGATTTTACCAATAGCGTGGTTATCAGTGCCGCGACTAACAGCTGTGATTTGGTAGTGAATGAGATCCCAAATCACGATTTTAACGCTAGTGGTAATTTTGCCACCAAGGTATCGGAGCAAAATGGCGATTACACTATTAGCCGCAATCCGGCATTTGCCAATAGCGTTACAGAACTCTCGCTAACCACCAGTAATGCCATAACCCTCAATGGTGTACTCATTGATTTATTGGCTGCTGCTTGTTACGGCGTGGGTAACGAGCCTTTGGGTGAAGAAAAGATAGGCTGTAACGATAGCCAGATAGACAATCCTTGGCGTTATGATCCCATGTCCTCTTTGAACGTGTTTGGTACCGATGAGCACAACGCCCATTCGCAACCCGATGGAACCTATCATTATCATGGCGATCCGTTAGCCATGTACGATCTGGATTGTGAAACCTCGGGCGTGGCATCTCCTGTTATCGGCTTCGCAGCAGATGGATTTCCAGTTTACGGCCCTTGCTTTAGCGATAACGGCTCGGTTCGCAAGGCGGTCCCCAGTTATGTACTGAAATCTGGTGAACGACAAGATGTAGCAGGTTACACCACCCCCGTAGCAGGCCAGGGAGCCGTCGCCAGCTCGCAATATGACGGTCAATTTACCGGCGATTGGGAATACTCTGTCGGCAGTGGTGACCTTGACGAATGTAATGGTATGGAAGTCGATGGCCAGTATGGTTATTACCTTACAGACAGTTACCCATGGGTACTTCGGTGTTACAAAGGCACGCCAAATTCGTCTTTTAGTAAGACTGGTGGACGAGCACTGAAGAATCTCCTGCATCGCCATGAGCCCAATGGAAAAGCTCACAGACACTAAATAATAAATTGGGGAGCAAAGCTCCCCTTTGCTTTTAAAATAATGCAAAGGAACAACAATGAAACCAGCTAAAATAATCCTGTCAGGGATCATTGGCCTGTTAATCTCAGCTCAGTGCGCAGCCACCGAGTTTGACTATGACGGTGATGGCAAAGCAGATGTCGCCGTGCGACGACCTGATACCCAGTATTGGTATGTAAAAAACTCTGGATCTCTGGATTTTAATTCAGAGCGTGGCGACGGAATTCAGCGCACCCGATTCGGTCTGTCTAATTCTGACATACCAGTTCCGGCGGATTATGACGGTGACGGCATCACCGATTTTGCGGTACGCCGTCAAAGTAACTACACCTGGTATGTACTGAACTCCTCTGGAGACAACACCAACTCGGTCAAAGAGGATGGTATTCAACGGGTTACCTTTGGCAGAAGCGCCAATGATATTCCGGTACCCGCTGACTATGATGGTGACGGTATCGCCGATTTTGCCGTGCGCCGCCCTTCCACCTTTACCTGGTATATCAAGAACTCCAGTGGTAGCAACTTCAATTCAAGCAAAGAGGACGGTATACAACGCGTTGTTTTTGGCAAAAATGCTGATGATGTGCCTGTAAAAGGTGATTTTGATGGTGACGGCAAAGCAGACATCGCAGTAAAGCGCTCGTCTAATGGCTATTGGTATATTCTTAACAGCAGTGGCGATAACACCAATTCCAGCCGAGAAGATGGCATCCAACGTATCAAATTTTCTAGCGATGAAACCGATATTCCGGTGCCTGCTGACTATGATGGCGACGGTATAACCGATATTGCCTACCGCAATCCGGAAAATTTTACCTGGTATATTCGCAGTAGTATTGATGGTTCAATCACGGAAATTGAGTTTGGCTTACACCCAGAAGATATTCCGGTACCCGCAGACTACAACGGTGACGGCAAGGCCGAATTAGCAATCCGCCGGGCAGGTGATCAGACCTTTATTATTTACAATCCTAATGTTTTCCCGGATACACCGGGTCGTTCAGCAGTTCAAACTGAAGACGAAGACGATAGTGAAACCGTCAGTTTTGGCGCTAAATCGGGTGATATCCCCATTAATGCCAGTACCGATCAGGTAATGGAAAAACTCGATGATACTAACGCCAATGGCGATGACAATAACAACATCCCCGATGCCAACGCCGGCGAAAACCAAACGGTCAACACCGGCTCTCAAGTGACATTAGATGGCAGCGCTAGTAGCGATGATGATGGTGATACGCTCACTTACAGTTGGACCCTGCGCTCAGCACCTGACGGTAGCTCAGCAACATTGAATAACAGTGACACTGTCAGTCCAACCTTTACGGCCGATCTGGATGGTAACTATATCATTTCACTTGTAGTGAATGACGGTACTGATGACAGTGCTGCGGACAGAGTCAGAATTACCGCAGAAACCAGTAACAGTAATACAGCGCCTGTGGCTGATGCCGGTGAAGATCAAACTGTCTCCGCGGGAACACGGGTTGAACTGGATGGCTCCGGCAGTTTCGATGCTGATGGCAACAGCCTGACCTATACCTGGTCATTTGTGACCTTGCCAGAAGGTAGTGCTGCAACACTGGGCAGAACCAATATCCAATCCCCCAAATTTACCGCCGATTTGGCGGGCAGTTACACTCTACAGCTTATCGTCAATGATGGAACCGAAGACAGTACAGCTGATACCGTTACCATCTTAGCTGAATCAGTTATTACTAATAGCACGCCGGTTGCGGATGCCGGCGCTGATCAATCTGTCAGCGTCGGAGACTTAGTTTCTCTGGATGGTTCAGGCAGCTCTGATTCAGATGGTGATACGCTTACTTATAACTGGCAATTTGTCAGTTTTCCGGGTGATAGTGATCTCAGCCTCAGCAATGCTGAGACAGCGACGCCCTCCTTCACCCCTCAGGTAGCAGGTGATTATGTGGTTTCTCTTACCGTCAACGATGGAACAGAGGATAGCGAAGCTGACACAGTAACCATTACTGCCTCAGCCGTGAATGTTGCTCCGGTTGCTAATGCAGGCAGTGATCAGGCGGTCAATGTCAATGATGTAGTGGCGCTAAATGGCAGTGGCAGTTCCGACAGTGATGATGACAGCCTCTCTTATAGCTGGAGTTTTAGCAGTAAACCCGCTAACAGTGCGGCATCAATCAGTAACAGCAACAATGTGAACGCCAGTTTTACTGCCGATGCCGAGGGCAGTTATGTGGTTTTATTGACTGTTTCCGACGGTGAAGACAGCGATTCTGATAGTGTGACTGTTACTGCTACCCAGGAAGCCGTCTCTGAAACAGACAACGAATCCATCCTGACTAACAGTTTTGACGCTGAACGCTTCGCTGCGTCAGCCGATGAAATTGTCGCTGCCAGACCTTATGTAATGGTGGATTTTATTGATCACGACAGTGACGGTGGCAACGATGCAGCTCTGTTGCAATCCAATGGTGTCCCCTTTACTTATGACTATGATTACACCACCTCGGATGCCGACAATATCAGCGATACCTGTTTCGACGACCCTAACAATGGACCCGACGAAGCTGACAGCGGCGGTTGTTATCCTATTGAAGCCAGTGTCCGGGCCTTTGTTATCCCCGTAGAGCCAGAATTGGCCAATTCCATCACAAACATCAGTTCAGATCAGCACTCCGGTATGGCAATATCCGGTGCCACTTTCGAATTACCGACTGCACCATCGCCAGAAGACAATGCCGGTTACGCCATTACCAACGTCTATGACGAAGGCTGGGAAGTACTTGACGATTGCAATGGTCATTCAGGTTATCAAGGCGCACCGTACCATTATCACGGTGATCCCACCTACCCGATTAATGATGGCACTAATGAGCACACGATCAGCGCCACTGAAGCATCTCAATGCTTGCCTGATTATGAATTGCTGGTTGATGAAGACACAGGACATGCGCCTCTGATTGGTTACATGGCTGACGGTTTCCCTATCTATGGTACAGATGGTTATAATATTGATAGCAGCAATCCAATAGATGAGTGTAACGGACATTTCTCTGCAACAGGTGAATATCCAAACGGCATTTATCACTACCACGCTTTGAATTATGACGCCGTTACTGCCAATGGCACGGGTTCCCGCAATGAAGTCCCGCCGTTGCCGGAATGCCTGAGCGGTCATGTCTGGTTTGTTCCGGAATACCACTCACCAGAGTTATCAGATTCGGATAAGCGTGCAATTGATTCAGAAATTACGGTAGAAAGCACCGAAACAACCGTTGATGCTTTAACCCTGGCAACAGCCTTTGCCGCCAATCGATTCTCAGCAACCAGTACCGCTGAAGCGCGTCCATACGTGTATGTTGGACTGATTGACTGGGATTTTGATGGCAGTAATGACACCGCGTTACTGCAGAGCAATGGTATCCCCAGCCAATACGACTATGACGATTCAACTTCCGACAACAATGATATTCAGAATGTCTGCTTTGATGACCCACAGGGCGGTCCAGATACCGGCTGCTATGCGCTGGACGCAAACAACCGGGTATTCTTGTTTTCACTCAACCCAACGATTGCCTCATCAACCACGGCAATTGCTGACGAAGATCACAGTGGTATGGCAATTACAGGAGGTACCTTTGCCCATCCCAACGAAGACTCCCCAAGTGGTGAAGGTTATGCGGTATTGAATACCTACGACTCTGACTGGGAAGTACTGGATGATTGTAACGGCAATGCCAGTTACCTGGGCGGCCCTTATCACTATCACGGCGATCCCACCAATGTAAACCGGGATCAGGTGGATGAGCACACCGCCACTGCCGCTCGTGCTGCAGGGTGTCTGCCCGACTTTGACAACGAAGCAGATGACACCAACGGTCACGCTCAGGCGATTGGTTTTATGGCTGATGGCTTCCCGATTTATGGTGAATCCGGATATGATTCTGATGATAGTCTGGATGAGTGCAACGGTCATAGCGGCGTCACACAGGAGTTCCCGGATGGTATTTACCACTATCATGCCATTTCTGCTGATACCGCTAATTCTGAAGGATTGGCGCCATTACCTACCTGCCTGAGCGGTAATGTGTTGTATTTGCCCAACTACCCTGCTCCAGAACTGTCTGAAGCCAGTAATTAAGGAAACATATATGCTAAAAACAGGGATGTTAAACCCTATTATTTCTGGTCTCCTGACTATGCTATTCGCCTCTGCCTTTATGGCAAAGGCGAATGCCGCAGCCCCATTCATTGTGCTGGAAGCGAGTCCTGATGGCCCCCGAATTAAATACAGCGATGCGCAGGGCAAACTACAAACCCTGTATCGTTTAAAGCGGGGCAGCCAGCTATTCCAATTTAGTCACGCCAAGGGACGCCCAGAATTATTATTAGCCTATGCCCCATCAAGAACCGGACAACAGGGAATATGGCGACTAGAGTACACGCTTAAACCGGGTAAAAAAGCGACGGTGCGGCTCACGCCAGTGTTAACGGATGACGACACCAAGACCTGGTTTTTTGACCCGATTTATAATGCAGCACAGGATCAGATTTATTTTGTTTCTGCCAAAATCGACAAGGCCGAACAAAGAGCCTCAAAAGATCTGAACTTAAAGCTGTTCGATATTAAAACCGGAGAATCCCAGCTCATCGCCAATCAGGCTTCGCATCCCGCCATTTCTGAAACAGGTCAGTTTTTGCTGTGGCAACAGCAAACTAACCAGCAAACCCAGTTGGCTATTCAATCGCAAAGCCAAACCAATCCAATACTATTTCAGGTGAATTCTAAGCCCCTGAAATTGCACTTCCCTGTTATCAGTGAAAGCCAAAAATCATTATATTTTCTTTCCACAGAAGCATCTCTGTTCACCGGTATACCCGGCCTGAGCCGAGCCTTTGCACACCCAGGTAGTCAGCATCAGGATTATTTTCTATGGCAACTGCCGTTAAACGCTACTGACTTTAGGCAAGCTCAATTGTTGTGGCAGTCTCAGGAAGTCAGAGGGATAGATATCACCGCGGATGGCAATAGCATCGGAATTGTCGACGATCACGGCATACAACTATTCCATCCCGAATCAGGCAATACTACTCCACTAATATCAGGTCGCCATTTCTGGAAGTTTAGCTGGGTCAAGTGACACTCTTACCCACAACGGGGGTTTTTAACTAAATTGCCATAAAGTCGCTCTATACTTTCGCAATCCATATTTAAGGTGTTGACTGAATGGCTAACTCATTCACCTGGGGCGCTGCGGCCGCCAGTTTTCAAATCGAAGGTTCCTCAAATGGACAAGGACGTGGTCGGTGTGTCTGGGACATGTTCTGTCAACAACCGGGAAAGGTGCGAAACGGGCACAATGGCAATAACGCCTGCAACCACATAGAGTTGATGGAACAGGATGTTGCTTTGATGGCGGACATTGGCCTTCAGGCGTACCGGTTTTCGGTTAGCTGGCCACGAGTACTTCCAGATGGCACCGGGAAAATTAACCAAAGCGGCCTGGACTTTTATGACCGTCTGGTGGATACCCTGCTGGCCAACAACATTGCTCCCTGGGTCACATTATTCCATTGGGATTACCCCTATCAGTTGTTCTTACGGGGTGGCTGGTTAAACCCTGACAGTTCAGACTGGTTTGCCGAGTACACCCAAGTTATTGTCGAAAAGCTTTCTGATCGGGTCAGTCACTGGATGACCCTCAATGAGCCTCAGTGCTTTATTCACTTTGGGCACCACACTGGCTACCACGCACCTGGGCTAAAACTCGGCTTTAAAGAAGTGCTCTGTGCCGCGCACAATGCATTAAAAGCCCATGGCAAAGCAGTGCAATGCATCAGGAGCCACAGTAAAAAAGAAAGCAAAATAGGTGCAGCACCGGTAGGTCATGTCTATGTACCAAACCGGCCTACTGAACATTGCATTGCCGCGGCCAAACAAGCGACTTTTGCCATCAAGCAACAGGATTGCTGGAACAATACCTGGTTTGCCGACCCGATGTTTTTGGGTCAATACCCGGAGGACGGATTAACCCTACATCAACAATACCTTCCCGATTTTGGTCCGGAAGACATGAACATCATTTGTCAGCCTCTGGACTTCTATGGTGCCAATATTTACACCGCCGAGACCATCGCTTCCCAGCAACATGGCGAAACACACACCGTGCTGCCTTTGCAAGGCGATCGGTTCACCAGTATGGACTGGCACGTAGTGCCGGATAGTTTGTATTGGGCCAGCAAATTTTTTCACGAACGCTACAAGGTTCCCGTCGTCATCACTGAAAATGGCATGGCCAATCACGACTGGGTGGACGATACGGGGCGAGTGCAGGATCCACAGCGTATTATCCTGTTAAAACAATATACCGATGCGCTGTTAAAAGCCCGGGCTGAAGGTGTCGCTATCGAGGGCTATTTCGTCTGGTCCATCATGGACAATTTTGAATGGGCACTGGGATATGATCGACGATTCGGTTTAGTGCACGTTGATTATCAATCACTGAAACGCACCATCAAGGACTCTGGCTATTGGTACCAGGAGCGCATTAAAAAACCACTCTGATATTCACTTTTATGACTTTTGGCACATGTAAATATGAATAGTATCAGCCAGAATAAGCTGACTAAATTACAAAAACCTCTAGCCATGAACACAAATCAACAACGAATAGTTGCCATGGATGTCCTCCGTGGCTTTGCTTTGCTGGGCATTTTGCTGGTGAACATTCAATCTTTCGCCATGCCGGGTGCCGCTTATCTGAACCCTACAGCCTGGGGAGATTTATCGGGAATCAACTTTGCAGTCTGGTCTGCAACTCATGTGTTTGCCGACCAGAAATTTATGTCCCTGTTTTCGATGCTGTTTGGTGCCGGGATTTTATTGTTTTGCGATAAAGCCGAAGCCAAAAACTCATCCCCTGCCCGACTGCACTATCAGCGCACCTTCTGGTTACTGGTATTTGGCCTGTTGCACGCCTATTTATTTTGGTATGGCGATATCCTGGTAAGCTACGCCTTATGCGGTTTTCTGGTTTATCTGTTGCGCAACAAATCGGTCACCACCTTACTGGTGGTGGCGTTTCTGTTCATGTTGATTAGTAGCGGTTATTCACTGTTGGTAGGAGTAAGTCTGAGTGATTTTCCCGCCGAGGCTAAAAGCGGCATGATGGAAGCCTGGGCCCCCGGACAACCGGAATTGCAAGAAGAGATATCAGCCTATCTTGGCAGCTATGCAGCAGCATTCGCGTTTCGCGCCGAAGAAACTCTGTTTATGCAAACCTATGTATTTTTTACCTATTTTTTGTGGCGTGCCTCAGCCATGATGTTATTGGGTATGGCACTGTATAAATCCGGATTTTTCCATCTCAAGTGGCAAACTGCGAACTATGCCAAACTCCTCTTTGCGGGCGTTGCCATTGGACTGGTATTGGTGGTATTGGGAGTAAAGAACAATCTGGCCAATGCCTTTTCACTGGAATACAGCATGTTTATCGGCAGTCAGTTTAACTTTTGGGGCAGTGTTTTTTTGGCGCTTTGTTACGCCAGTGGAGTAATGTTAGCGGTTAAATTTGCATGGTTTAAGGCACTTCAAAATCATCTGGCCGCAATCGGGAAAACGGCTTTTAGCAATTACATTCTGCACACCCTGGTGTTTACCACATTATTTTATGGCTATGGTGTTGGATTATTTGGCGAAACCGAGCGCTGGCAACAACTGTTAATGGTTTTCGCCATGTGGTTGTTGCAATTGTGGCTGGCACCACTGTGGTTAAAGTACTATCGATTTGGTCCACTGGAATGGGCATGGCGCAGCCTGACCTATCGGAAAGTGCAGCCCTTCAGAAACTGACCGTCATTTAAAAAAATGCAGGGCCAATGCCCTGCATTCAATAATATTAGGTCAGATTATCCCGGATACTTTTCAAATACCAGAGTGCTATTGGTCCCGCCAAAACCGAAGCTGTTACTCATAACACGAGCCAGATCTGCCTGACGCGTTTCAGTAACGATATCCAAGCCCTGAGCCTTTTCGTCCAGCTCTTCAATGTTAATAGAAGGCGCAATAAAACCATGCTCCATCATTAACAATGAATAAATTGCTTCATTAGAGCCAGCAGCTCCTAGTGCGTGACCTGTCATGGCCTTTGTGGCACTGATAGCTGGTGATTTACCCGCGAAGACAGTCTGAATGGCTTCCAGCTCTTTCACGTCACCAACCGGTGTTGAAGTACCATGGGTGTTCAGATAATCAATATCACCGTCTACAGTAGACAAAGCTTGCTGCATACAACGCAATGCGCCTTCACCAGAAGGTGCCACCATATCGTAACCATCCGAGGTAGCGCCATAACCTGTGATTTCTGCATAGATCTTAGCTCCGCGAGCCAAAGCATGTTCCAGCTCTTCCACCACAACCATGCTGCCACCACCAGAGATAACAAATCCGTCGCGATTGGCATCATAGGTACGAGACGCCTTTTCAGGGGTATCGTTGTATTTGGTAGACAATGCGCCCATGGCGTCAAATTCCATGGCCAGAGTCCAGTGCACTTCTTCGCCACCACCGGCAAACACTATATCCTGCTTGCCTAACTGAATTTGCTCTAATGCAGCACCAATACAGTGAGCACTGGTAGCACAAGCGGAGCTTAATGAGTAGTTAACCCCTTTGATTTTAAAGGGTGTGGCCAGACAGGCTGAAACCGTGCTGCTCATGGTCTTGGTTACCATGTAAGGTCCCACGCGTTTTACGCCTTTTTCACGTAAAATATCGGCAGCCAGTACCTGATTAGCAGAAGATGCGCCACCTGAGCCGGCAATCAAACCTGTGCGCACATTGGACACCATTTCTTCGGTGAGTTTGGAGTCTTCAATGGCTTCCTGCATAGCGATATAAGCATACGCAGCGGCGTCTCCCATGAATCGAAGCGTTTTGCGATCAATATGCTCTTTTACATCAATATTAATATCGCCCCAGACATGACTGCGCAGGTTGAGATCTTTGAATTCCTGAGCCGTCGAAATACCAGAGCGACCTTCTTTCAATGAATTTAAAACTTCCTGCTTATTGTTACCAATGCTGGATACGATACCAAAACCGGTGATTACCGCTCTTTTCATATTTTTACCTGTTAATTGGAAAGTTGCGCTATTGTAATGCGGATAACAAGTGTAACTGGTCTGCTCTTTAGTGTACAAGTGTACGCTTAAAAATTTTTAAGATTTTTTACCACACAACAAACATACTTGATGTTTACGCCAGTGAGATTACACTTTCGTGAAAATTCACTAAGTGTTTTAATTTTGAAACTGACAACAGCTTTCCTTTCCTTTAACAGTAGCGGTACGCCCACCTCCCAGCAGTTTGACGATGTTTACTTCTCAAACGACAATGGACTGGCTGAATCCAAATATGTATTTCTTGACCATAACCTATTGAATAAAAGATGGTTTTCATGCAACAACAATCATTTCACTATCGCTGAAACCGGTTTTGGTACAGGTCTCAACTTTCTGCTGACCTGGCAGCTATTCAGGGAGTTCAAAAAAAATCAGACGCCAACTTCTTCACTGCAGAGATTGTATTTTGTCAGCACGGAAAAGTTTCCAATTCCATTGGAACAACTGCAAAAGGCGTTGCAACAATGGCCGGAGCTGCAGGAATTAAGCGAACAGTTGTTAGTTCAATATCCAATTCTCACGCCCGGTTGTCATCGCCTGACATTTGACCAGGGCAGCGTTATTTTAGATCTCTGGTTAGGTGATATTCTCGACACACTCCCCTCGATACAAACTTATCCAAACGGAATAATTGACGCCTGGTACCTGGACGGTTTTGCCCCCAGTAAAAACCCGGACATGTGGCAGGACGCGCTGTTTCAAAATATGGCTCGACTAAGCAAGCCCGATTGCACTTTTGCTACTTTTACGGCAGCAGGCATTGTAAAGCGCGGACTCAGAGAAAACGGGTTCATAGTCAAAAAAACCAAAGGCTTTGGCAGAAAACGGGATATGTTGATGGGCTATTTCGCGCCGCACGAAGCCCGCAACAATGCAGACGAAGCGATTCCGGAGCCTGTATTTCAGCGATCTTTGCGCGGCCCGTGGCAACGCACAGCTGGAGATAGAAGTATTCAGTCTGTCGCCATCATTGGTGGCGGTTTGGCCGGCGCTAATCTCGCGGTTGCTCTGCAATCACGAGGATTCAACACCTCGCTGTATTGCAAAGATAGTGACCTGGCCATGGCGGCTTCCGGCAATCATCAGGGAGGAATATACCCTTCGCTAAACGCCGACTTTTCCGTTCAGAGCCAGTTTTATTGTCATGCCTTTGATTACGCCAGACGATATTACGCTGCGTTAAATAACCAGGGATTTGGCTTTGGTCATGACTGGTGCGGGGTATTTTTTCCGGCCTTCAGCGACGAAGTGGCAAAACGACAAATCAAATTGCTGAACAACGACATCTGGCCCCAGGATTTGATACACAGCCTGACCTCAGAACAAGCGACGCAGAAGACAGGTTTGCCCATGCCATACTCAGGATTATTTATTCCTGAGGGAGGCTGGATACAGCCCAGGGAGCTGGTGCAGGCGCTCTGGCAAAAAGCCGCATCTTTAGGCGCGAACCTGCGGCTCAATCATCAGTTAACTCATATTCAGGCTGACGAAGATGGCTGGTTGATGCACTGGCACGACACTTCGCCTGTTCACGCAGATTGCGTTGTCTACGCTACAGGTTCAGACAGCCTTGCCTTACCGGAATTGGCCGATATCCCCTTTACAACGACTCGTGGCCAGGTTGAACACCTGGGTGAAACAGCAAACGCGCCAAAGCCACAAACGGTCATTTGCCACAAAGGTTATTACACCCCGTTTTACAAACAATTGCAGGCCATGGGGGCCACATTTGATAAAAGCTCACGTAATCATGATACGTCGCCGCAAGATACCTACAAAAACTTTGAGACAATTCGTTCCGCATTAGCACAATGTCATTGGGTGAGTGAACTACCTGAACCGGTTGAGCAGCGGGCGGCGGTAAGGCTGAGCTTGCCAGATCACAAGCCGGTGATGGGAACAGTACCCGATTTTTCAGCGCAAAGTACTCAATATCAGGAGCTTTATAAAGCCCGTCCATTGGAGCAATATCCAGCACCACAAGAAAGACAGAATCTGTACCTATTAACCGGACTGGGTTCTCATGGTTTATGCACCAGCCCACTGCTTGCAGAGGCATTGGCTTGCCAGCTCAGTGGCGAACCTTTGCCCCTTAGCAATGAATTACTGGACAGTGTCAGTCCCAACCGCTTCTTGATAAGAGGTTTAATCCGTCGCAAGATTTAATTTACTCTGCGCCCACCAAAATGTAATCAGGTGACAAAGAAGAAACAATAAAGTGTGGAATAAAGCCTTTGGTGGTGGCCACCGTAACTTTATCGAAAACATTGACGATACGAACATTGACTTCCACGCCACGTCCGCTGCGGTGCATTGTTCCGGTCAGAACATATTGCATGTCGCCCCTTGGGCCACTGCGTTCAAAAAACAGATCGCCATCTGGCGTCACTTTAATTTGGTCCATGGCTTTGAAATCGACAACCGCCAAACCATAACCCTGAAGTTCTGCAATAAAACTTTCAGCCAGACGATTGCCCAAAACAGACGGTGATTGCAACGCCTGATTAAACTCCACAAAGGAGGCAATAGCAATTCTGGAGTTAGGGGTAATGTGTTTGGTTTTTTGCAGCAAACTCATGGTCATTTGCTCTGCGTAATCACTCAGAGCTTTATGAGTGTAAGCAGGCTGGAAACTGTTTCTCGGCACAGGAATGATAGCGGTCACTTGCTGCTTTTCAGCAACCTGTTGAGATTCTGTGTGACCATCAGGATATTCAGCAACCCCATGGGCCACTTCGATTTCGGATTTATTCATCTTAGTGGCGGGCGCATCATCCTGATAAGGGTTTTCAATAACCTCGCCATCCTCGTTATCCGAAAACATTGACTGGAATCCAGCCATAGTGGACTCGCAGCCCGATAACAAGGCAAGTAATGCGATAACAGATACAGTGTGCAATTTCATCTTGCCCATCCCTCTTATCGACCCTGGATCAGGCCAATGCCATCGGTACGCTGCTCATCAGAAGGCAGCAAGGCTTCCACCACATAAAAAGGCACCAGCATTTGCGACGTCGCCACAACGGCTTTACTCTCCAGCCCCAGTATCCGGGCATTCACCAGGAAGCCTCCCTGGTGTTTGGTCATAGTACCGGTCAGAATATACTGCATCGGGACCTTGTGTTTAAGTTCCAGAAAATCACGGCTTAACAGAAAATCACCTGTCTCGGTAACCCGAATGTAATCCGTGGCCTTGAAGTCCAATACCGGAATCCGAAACTTGTGCAACTCATGAATAAATGACTCAGCAATCTGATAACCCAGCAGATTGGTTTGATTCAGGTCGCTGTCGGTTAAGGCAAAATGGGTCACTCCCACCGGGGTTTTATCAGTGACGTATTCCATGTTGGCAATGAGATCCTGCGCCATGTTTTGCACGTAATCACCAATGTGTTTATGCAGCGCTTTGCCCTGATAAATGGCATTGTCATTCTGATACATGGGTTCTTTGGTTATCGCACCAAAGCGATCGACTACCGGCTTGTCTGCGCCGTAAAGTTTTGGCGCTTCAGGTGGCTTCTCAGCTGTCAGCTGACTCAATTGAGCGCACCCGGTGACACATGCCAGCAACGTCGATATCAGAAAAATCTTTTTCATTTTGAGTTCCTCACTCACCCTCTGAGCGGTAAATTCTGCCACCGCGTGTTGTTACCTTTTCTGCCTGCCAAAACACATTGTCAGGAATGAAGCGAGTGGCAGCAGCCACTACATCTTTGCTATCTACGTGAATAATTCTGGCATTAGCAATGACGCCTTGCTCTGCTTTGGTCAGCGTGCCAGATAGATAAAAATCCACTTCGCGATGATTCTTGTATAGGTCATCGACATTTCTGCTAAAAACTCGATCACTTTTTTCTTCGATGATCAGATTATTAGTCGCTTTGTAGTCTTGAGCAATATAGCCGCGGCGCGCCAACTCGGTCATCATACCCTGCTCTAACTGATGTCCAAGCAAGCGCAGAGGCCCTTGTTGTTCAGAATCGGTTTGCATCATCTCTACCGGTACAAAAGTTGCCACAGCAAAGCGAAATTGCTCTTTGGGGAAGTTAGAAAATCGAAAAGTAGAAAATAACTGATCAGCCAGCTGCGCGGTGTGATAATCCACTTTAGTTTGCAGTTCGGCTTCAGTGACTTGCTGCCAAGGCTGAAGTTCAGCAACGTGATCCGAAGGAGTCAACACACAAGCTGTCAAAGAAGCCAGCATTAACGCCAGCCCCAATAATCGCAAGATCAGCCGTTCCGGCACAGATAAAAATTTGAAAGTTTTGTTGTTCATAATGGTTATTCTCAATTAACCGATTGACATAGACGCATCTCTGCATCAGCTAAAGCAAGAATAAGGCCAACAAAATTTTGACAGGATAAATTTCAAGGGGTCAGTCAAGGGGTCAGAGTTCTTGAAAACGTTTCAAGAACTCTGACCCCTTGAAAGTTTTGATGATTCAGGTGACCTTATTTTTCCTTTGAAATTCGGCATTGAGATAACTTTTTTCCGCCATAATCTGTTCGATTATGGTTACTGCTGTCCCTAATTGACGGTAACTGTTATACAGCGGCGCAAAACCAAATCGAATATAATTCGGTGCTCTGAAATCGGCAATAACCTTTGATTTTATCAATGCCTGACACAACCCCCAGGCATGCTCAAACTCAAAGCTGAGCTGACTGCCACGCTGTTCTGGCGATACTGGCGAGATACAACGCAATTCGGCACAGTCTGGTGATGCTGATAAAAGCGCCAAAAACACTTCTGTCATCTGCATGGATTTTTGTCTAATTTGTGCCATTGAAACCTGCTCATATACATCCAGTGCGGCATCTACAGCACTCATCGCAATAATGGGCGGTGTGCCGACTAGCAACTGTTGAGCATTGCTGGCGGCCTGATACTTAATATTAAACTCAAACCCGTTGGCATGGCCCATCCAACCGTAAAGAGGCTGTTGCATTGTTTTTTGATGACGTGATGCAACATAAGCGAACGCCGGAGCACCGGGTCCTCCATTGAGATATTTGTAAGTGCAGCCTAATGCAAAATCTACCTGCCACTCATCCAGAGCAACCGGCAATACTCCGGCCGAGTGTGCAAGGTCCACCACCACCAGCGCACCATGCTGATGTGCCTTTTGCGTCAAGGCTTCAATATCCAACTTTCGCCCTGTCCGAAAGTTAACTTCTGTCACCAGCAAAACTGCTGTTTCGTCATCAATTGCTTCAGCCAACAGCTGCTCATCCACTAATTGTAACTGGCACCGTTTCTCGCCGAGTAAATCCTCAAGTCCTTGCACCATGTATAGATCAGTTGGAAAATTATCCTTGGTTGAGACGACTTTATTGCGTCCCTTTTGCATGGACAAAGCTGCGGCCAATAATTTAAATAAATTAACTGAAATTGAGTCGCAACACACGGTTTGTCCCGGCGCGGCTCCAATCAATCTGGCAATGCGCTCACCGACTGTAACTGGCAAATCTATCCATTGATGTTTATTCCAACTACTTATTAAGTCTCTTCCCCATTGCTGTTCTGTCACTTCTCGGATGCGCTGCTGTGCGCTCAGGGGCATCATTCCCAAGGAATTACCATCAAGATAAATGACGCCTTCGGGTTGTAGGAATTCTTGTCGCAGGGAAGCCAATGGATCTTCGGCATCCAGGGTATTGAGATCAAAATTCATCAGTGCTCGTTTTGTAATGCTTGTTTTAGAGTGTCAATAATTGTCGGCCAAACTGTAGTGCCAGGGTGAATAAAATCAAAATGCCCAACATCTGTTACTTTTACAGGTTGAATACCTTTGAGACCATTAACCTGATCAACCGGCACAATTGCGTCATCGGTACTGTAAATTAGGTGGGTGTTAATATGCATGGGATGAAATTTTGGATTAGCGCTTTTATAAGCCTCTGGATTATCCTGGGGCATTCCCTCCATAAATTGCTCAGTGACTTGCTGACAACCGTTGTCCCCAGTTGCGTATGTATTCAGATCGGCAATTGCGGCAAGGCCTATTACGCCCTTTAAGTCAGTATTTCGCTGTGCAGCCAGTAGTCCCAAATGTCCACCGGCAGAGTGACCTAATAACAGCGTACTTTCCAGTTCAATGAGATCGGCATTCATCAAGTACTGAACTGCATTTTCTATGTCATAAAAAGTCTGTGGCCAGCCTCCACCTTCATCCCCGGTACGACGATATTCAATCGACCAGACACGGAAACCAGCGTCTCTTAATGCAGAGGTAAAGGGACGGCTGTGGGCGATATCATAGGCATTTAACCAACAACCACCGTGTATAAACACAATATCAGCAATACGATTATCGGATGCCGGTAGCCAGCCTTCGATAAATTGCAAGGCCGAAGGACCATAATTCAATACCTGCTGCGCCGGCTGATAATCCAGCTCCAGTACAGACTGATATGACACATTGTTAAGTGCAATGCTTTCGCTTGCATGAGTGTGCCACGCCAGACTCAACAAACGAAAACCAAAAATGAATATTCTTTGTAGCCGCATCAAGGGGTCAGTGTTCTTGAAAATAAATTCTCACCATCGTTACACGGCAACAATGCAGTTTCAAGCACTCTGACCCCATGAAAATTATTTAAGGCTATCCCAAAACATCAAGGCCGACCCTGTCATAAATAACCAGATGCCGATGATGGCTAAATCACCGAAATAGGGTAAGAACAAAGTACTTCCTGTGAAAAACGCGATGCTGGCAGTTGCCGACACTTTATTCCTTTTGAGTTTCTGCAGCATATACGCCTCCTTACATTTCAGGTTGAAAACCAAAACTGACCGCAATGCGGTTCCAGCTGTTTATTTCAATGATCAACGCCGTTAACTCCACCAGCCCTTGCTCGCCAAACACAGAAAGTGCCGTAGCGTAAACCTGGTCATTGGGTTGCTCTTCACTAATGCGGGTTACTGCCTCGGTCCAGGCTAATGCAGCGCGTTCTTCTTCAGTAAAACAATTTAACTCTCGCCATGCTGGCAATACATCCAAACGGGACTGCTTTTCAGCATCGTTGCGGGCCTCATCCGAATGCATTTTTTGACAATAACCACAATGGTTGAGTTGTGAGGCGCGCAACTTCACCAAATGACGTAATTGCGGTGAAATAGCAACGCTTTTTGGCGTTTCACCAATGGCTGGAATATGGGTTAAAAAGCGTGGACAGAGTTCAAAAACCTGATTGGGAGAAAGTCGATTTTGCATAAAGCACTCCTGAATAACGTTGTTTGTTAAAACCAAGGTTATTCTGAGTGCATCGTCCCATCAGGTATTGGAAATATGCGACAACTTTCTATGACGATATTGTTGCGGTGTTTCGCCGGTTTGTTTACGAAACACATTGCTAAAATGGGCCTGATCATAATAGCCGCAATCTAACGCGATATCGGATAACGGCTTATCAGTTGCTATAAGATGTTGTCTGGTCCGACGAATTTGCCCGTAGCTATGCACCTGCAATGGGGTAAATCCCAAATGATTTTTGAATCGCCTTTCCAGCGTCCGGCGACTGAGTCCCACTGCTTCAGCCAGATGCACAGGCAAAAGTAATTTTTGTGAGGCCAACGTGACAATATCCAATAACTGGTTTCGCGCACTTTGCCTGCGTTCTACCAGTTCTTCCAACCAGTTGAATATGGCACCCACCCTTTGAAGTTGAGACTTAGCGGGTAACGAATCACACAATTGCATTAGTCCGAAAATGGGCAAGGAAGATTCTTTTAACAGCGACAACTGAAGGTTTTGGTTACTTGATACATCCACCTCTAATAGTGCTTTTACAGCACCTGGGCGAAACCGAATACTGACAAAATCGCGGTTTAAGTCCCAACATTGTCTGATAACCTGAGTCTGATGTAGCAGCTGCACATCAACATGCGTGGCGCTCATGTCAAAAGTGAGACTGGCACCCGCATCTGGATAGAATTTGTCTTGCTGAATAAGCGTAGATTCTTGGCCGCCAACAGTGGCCCAAACACATTGCACCCAGGAATTGAGTTTTATAGAAGGGGGATATATCCGCAAACCAGACGAAGCAAAGCTGGCCGCCGGAATAATGTCGAAACCACTGTATCCAATCAAGGGGTCAGAGTTCTTGAAAATCACTTGGTGCCATTATTACGCGGCAAAACTGCGGTTTCAACAACTCTGACCCCATGAAAATTCCTGGAGATTTTACAGACAGTGGGCCCAGAAGGTTTTGACATCTTGCTGATCGGTTTCTTCCAGCTCGCCGTCAGAAAAGGCTTTATCCAGACTGGCTAACATTCCCAGATTTAACGCTTCTACCGTTTCCTGGCCCTGCAATTGGCATTGGCTAACCACCAATGAAAAGTGGCCGCTCAAATAGCCAGCAACAAATAAATCTTGATCACTGCCCTGTTCAACCACCTGATCGAACTTATGCTGAATGTTATCCACCAGCGTTTCAAAGTTGTTTGTATTTTGCAAAATCTTTCCTGTTGTTTAGACCGGTTCGGCTACCGGATAAAGCACCTGATCGCGATACCCGGTGATCACCGGGATGAGTCCGGCCAACTCAGCATTTAGGGCATCATCGCCGGTATCGGCTATTAAAGGTTTGCCATTTAAGGCCTGAAGTTTGGTTTTAGTAGCCACTATCAGAATATTTTCTCGCCCGACGGCCCGAATCACCTCTGGGCTTAATTGTTGATTACCACGACCAAAGATATGTCCCTGACCGCCAATTAAAGTGATCACCAATTTGCAGCTTTGTCCTTTAATCTGTTGCAGCAGGCTATTGGCATTCAAATCGCTGGCCAGTAGTTCCTGATGCTGCACCAGGTCAACACCCAATAAGGTATTAGGTAAACCCATCTCTTCCATGATTGCCGCAACTGTGGTGCCGGACCCCATAATAAAGAGCTCGTCTTCCATCAATTCAATCACATGCGCCGCGATGTCAGCCAAAACTAACTCTTCAGATTCTTTCCCACCATTTTTTACAGCCTGAACGTAATGCAATTCAGCGGGTATACGCATTGCGCCGTATTGACGAGCGCGCACCTTCCCCTCTCGAAAGGCCACTTCATCAATATCCATCACCTCAGCGTCATCGAGACTGACTAACTCTCCCATAATCAGCTTTTCAACCACCCGGCCTGCTGCTTTGGGAGTTATGGCATAAACACCAGAGTGGATTTTTACGCCCGCCGGAATACCCAACGCTGGCAGCGATTCTGGAATAACACTGCAAACGTTGCGAGCAGTACCGTCTCCACCTGCAAACAACAGAAGATCCACACCGTATTCAGCCAGACATTTAACGGCATTTTCGGTATCGACAGCTTCAGTCTGAGCGTTCTCTGGCATATAAATTACTTCGGTGCTAAACCCCAGGTTTTCAGCCACCTGTTGCCCCATTTCACCAGCTGCGGTGATCACCTGCACAATATCTTTGTGCTGTGCAAACACTTGCAACGCCGCTTCGGTTCTTTGATTGGCTTTTTTCTCTGCTCCGGCGGCAAGTGCCTTTTGTCGGATATCAGCACCGTCACTACCTTTAAGCGCCATAGCACCACCAATCCCGGCATAAGGATTTATCACCAACCCTAAGCGAAACTTCCTCAAAGCGTGAAATTTGGGCAAAACTTCAGATTGCGACATCTAAACGAGGCTCCGGATGAAATAATGAAAGCTTTAATGACGGGGTTTGATAGAATGCCTGTAGTGCTTCCACCAGTGTCTGGGCTCGGGGAGGCAACCCCTGCTGCAGATAGTGTTCTACCCGCTGCAAGACTTTGTCTTGAAAAGCAAAGCGATCCACTGGTGCACCATTTAAATTGTCGGTACTTACCCGAAATTTCAGACCACTAGCAACGGAAAAACACCATTCAAGCGCCTGGGGTTTTACTTCAACTTTTTCAAAGGCAGTCTGTTGTTCCTGATTGCGTCCGTCAGGACAATACCAATAGCCATAATCCACTAATTGACGGCGCTGTTCACCGGCAATGCACCAATGCGCAATCTCATGCAAACCACTGCTAAAATATCCGTGAGCGAATTCAATACGATGATAACCACACTCACTGTCGGCAGGCAGGTAGACAGGTTCCCCCTCCCCTTTCACCAACCGGGTGTTATAGGATGCAAAGCAGGCATTAAAAATGCGAATGAGATCCTGATAGCGATGTTCTTGCGACATTGTAATGAGTGGGTCCCAGATTATTAGCGGAAAACAAAATTTCGAGGGCGCGCATTTTAACGTCTCTGCCTGCGGCCTGTCCAATCGCGTTGAATTTCACAACGGGTTGACACACTGGTACTACCAGTATCACAATCGGGGTCAATTGATTTATTGAGCTTCAGGTCCAGTATGCAACTTTCCGATATTATTCATTCTCGTCGCAGTATCCGTTCATTTAGCGACAAACCCGTAAGTGACGAGGTATTAAATACCCTGCTAAATCTGGCACTGGAATCTCCCAGTAGCTCCAACGCACAGCCCTATAAAATAGCTGTTGCCAATGGAGATACGGCCAAAGCCATTGCCAACGATTTACAAGATAAGTTTTGGCGCAGTAACGCCATAAACCGTCAGCCACTACCCAAAAAGCTCATTTCAGCGCTCACCAGTGACGCCATGCCAGACAGCGATTTTAAGCCGATTTTAGGTAAATACCCCGGCATATTTCAGAAACGACGGGTAGAAACCGGCATGGGTTTGTACAAGGTATTGGGCATCAAGCGCGAAGATAAAAAAGCCAGGGATGAGCATATGGCGAAAAACTTTTCGTTTTTTAATGCCCCCGTGGCGGTGTTCTTTTTTGTGGATCCCCGTATGAAACACATGGCATTAGTGGATGCTGGAATTTTTATGCAAACTCTAATGTTGGCGGCGACAGACATGGGTTTAGGCACTTGTGCTCAGGGCGCATTGGGGATCTGGCGCTCACCGTTGGATAAACATTTCGACATTCCAAAAGAATACAAACTGGTCTGTGGCATGGCCCTGGGCTATCCAGATGACAATGTAGTTAATCAATACCGACCTGAAAAGCTATCACTGGACGACCTTGTAATTGCCAACAAATGACACTATTTAGCCATTATTGAATGATTAAACAGAGTTTGTTCCGGCATGAGTGAACACATAGACAATATTGTGACTTACCTTCGCAGTTCGGCAGAGCTGTATGAACAGGTGCAAGAAGACGGCTTAAACGAGCAACTCATTGCCCTGCGTCAGTGGCAATGTGAACGTTTGTTGCACAGCCATGCCGAAATGTGCCAGGTGCCTAAATTTCAGGTGGCAATTCAGTTTTTTGTGGATGAACTTTATGGTCCTAAAGACTTTAGTCAGCGGGATAAAGACATCGAGCGCGTAGTGCCCAAAATGAAAAAATGGCTACCTGAAGAAGCGCTGGAATCACTGGCGGTGGCGATTCATCTGAATGCCTTGTCGCAAGAACTGGACGTGGCTATGTTGCGCCAGCTAAACGGTGCAGATATTAACCGGGAAAGTTACGCTCAGGCTTATAAGGCTTGCAACAACCCAACAGAACGCGCGTTGCAGATTGATTATATCGAACAACTGGGACTAGACCTTGCCCAGGTTGTGCGATTACCTGGCATTGGCCTGATTCTGAAAATGGCCCGTACCCCAGCCAAAATGGCAGGACTAGCGACACTGCAAGAGTTCCTGGAAGATGGCTTCACCGCCTTTAAGCGCCTGGGGGATGTGCAGGAGTTTATAGTGCCGGTAGTCAATACCGAACGTGACATCATGCAGAAGCTATTTGCCGGAGAAAATCCACTGCCGGCAATTTAATCATTGTTCAGCAATTTGTTAATCCCCCATTAAATCTCTGTAAAAATGGGGGAAATCAAGTCTTTTATAGGCTTTTTGACAGTAAAAAAGGTGAGGCTGGCTAAAATTTCTGCTACATTCCGCGCCTTTAAACACAAACTTTTTTAATTCCCCCATACCCGGCGATTAAGCACAAATTAAATGTCGCATTTAGGGTATTGCAATTTCGGGAACATTGGAGACACACATGGAACAGAATTACGGTTTTTTCACACGCCTGTCGATGGCATTTAAAATGATATTCAGCGGCACTTATACCCGCAGCCTGTTGCAACCAGCACCCGTTGAACCTGTTGCTCCTCAGGTAGAGATCAAAGAAAACAACCAGGACAGCGCCTTGCAATTAATTTCGTTGCTGCAAAAAGAAGGTCGTCTGGTGGATTTCGTCAATGAAGACATTAATAGCTTTGCCGATGAACAGGTAGCCGCCGCTGCACGTGTAGTGCATCAGGGCGTTAAAAAAGCACTGGCGGAGCATGTCAGCTTTTCACCAGTGAGCGAAACGCCTGAAGGCGAAAGCATTACTTTGGCTGCCGATTACAATCGTAGCCAATGGCAATTAACTGGCAACGTTGCCGGTCAGCCTCCCTTTACCGGAACAGTAATCCACAAAGGCTGGCAAGTTACCGAGATGAAACTACCCGCGGTAGTTGAAGGTACCAACCTGAAAGTAGTTGCTGCTGCCGAGGTGGAACTATGAGTCAATCCCGATTTAGTGTCGGTATCGACTTAGGTACCACTCATTGTGTGTTGTCCTACACTGAGATAGACAACGAAAACCAGCAAACGCAAGCAATCCTTGGCATTCCGCAATTAGTGGCACCGGGTCAGGTGGAACAACGAGAGGCCTTACCCTCTTTTTTGTTTTTACCTAATGCAGCACAATTCGATAATCAACAGCTGACGTTACCCTGGTCTCAGGAATATCCGGTTACCGGGCAATTCGCCAGAGATTTGGGTCAAAAAACTCCAGACAGATTGATCAGCAGTGCCAAAAGTTGGTTATGCCACAGCCAGGTAGACCGCCGCAGTGGCATTCTGCCCATCGACGCGCCAGAAGACGTTACCAAGCTGTCCCCCTTTGACGCTTCTAAAGTCTACTTGCAACATTTACACAGTGCCTGGCAGCAACAGTTCCCGGATGCCCCGCTTAACGAACAACAAGTGGTTATCACGGTTCCAGCTTCCTTTGATCCTGCCGCCAGAGAACTGACGATGGCCGCAGCCGCAGAAGCGGGTTTAGACCACGCCGTACTACTGGAAGAACCCCAGGCGGCCCTATACAGTTGGATTGCTAAAGCCGGTGACAACTGGCGTGAACAAGTGTCTGTAGGAGACATTATTTTAGTAGTAGATATCGGGGGTGGTACCACGGACTTGTCTTTGATGGCCGTCAGCGAAGAACAAGGGGCGCTACAGCTGACCCGTATCGCAGTAGGTGATCATATCCTGCTGGGCGGTGACAACATGGATTTAACCCTGGCTCATGTGGTGGCGCAGAAACTAGCACAACAGGGTAACCGACTACAGCCCTGGCAAATCAATGGTCTGGCTCACGCTTGCCGTTCTGCTAAAGAAACACTGCTGAGTGACAATGACACTCAACAGGTTCCTCTGGTGGTACCCAGTCGAGGCTCCAGCTTAATGGGCGGTAGCTTACGCGCGGAATTAACCCGCGACGAAGTTCAACAAGTGTTGATTGAAGGCTTCTTCCCGGTTGTTCCCGCTGATGCCGTCCCTCAAAAACGCGGACGTGCAGCACTTTCCACCGTCAGCCTGCCCTTCGAACAAGACGCTGCCATCACCCGACATCTGGCAGCATTTTTACAGAAGCAAAAACAGGCCAGCGAACATTTACATGGCTTTAACGGTGACAATGCCAATAGCTTTATGCATCCCACCGCGATTCTGTTTAATGGTGGTGTCACCAAGGCACAGAACATAGTGACCCGCATCACTGAAGTGGTAAATAGCTGGCTGAGTAGTGAACAGGACAATGGTTTAAAAGTACTGACCGGTATTGATGTAGATCAGGCTGTCGCTAAAGGTGCCAGTTATTACGGACAGGTCAGACAGGGCGAAGGCATCCGCATTCGCGGAGGCACGGCTGCGGCTTATTACGTAGGTATAGAGTCCGCAATGCCCGCCATTCCGGGAATGCCACCGCCAATGGAAGCCTACTGTTTGGCTCCATTTGGCATGGAAGAAGGTACCGAGGCAGATTTGCCGTCACAGGTATTTTCTTTGGTGGTGGGTGAGCCGGTCCGGTTTAGCTTTTACGAATCTAAAACCCGCCGTGATGATAAACCCGGCAGCCGTTTAGATTTCTGGACCGAAGAAGAATTAACCGAACTACCCGAAATTGAAGTAACGCTGCACTCTGACAGATACAAGGCCGGAGACACGGCATCAGTACAGCTGCTGGCGTCCATCAATGAATTAGGTACGCTGCAACTGAGCGCTATGGACGTCAATAGTGACGATCATTGGCAGGTTAGTTTCGATACCCGAAATTAAGGTTGTTATGGGGCTGCCAGAGCGCATTTGGCAGCCCCTGTGCACAATGCATAACAAGCTCCCTACAGTTCTGAAATAATCACCTAATTATGCAAAAAAAATATGTTCTGGGCATTGACCTTGGTACCACCAACATCGTAGTTAGCTATTGCTCACTGACCGATAAAGATAGTGATATTAAGATATTCCCTATTCCACAGGTGGTGGCACCGGGTCAGATAGAAGCCCTGCCCTTGCTGCCTGCGCTGCGCTATCACTACGCTGACGAATTTGACGAATCAGCCACTCAGTTACCCTGGAAAACCGATACAATCAACAGTGAACTTGCCAATGCTGTGATCGGTAAATTTGCTCAGGAGTTGGGCAATAAAACCCCTTCGCATCTGGTAAGTAGTGCCAAAAGTTGGCTAGGTTACCGCGGCGAATCCAACGCCGAAATTCACCTGCCTGAACAAGCACCGGAAGGTGTGCAAACCTGCACGCCACTGGAAGCCACTGCCAGTTATCTGGCTTATATTGCCGCAGCCTGGGATCATCAGTTTCCCGATGCCCCGATAGCACAACAATCAGTAGTCATCACAGTACCGGCTTCTTTTGATGATATCGCCAGAGCGTTAACCATTGAGGCCATTAAGCGCGCCGGATTTAAAGATTTTAGTTTACTGGAAGAACCACAGGCCGCCTGTTATTACTGGGTAGCTGAGCACAATACAGAAGCCCTCAAAGGTCATAAACACCTGATGGTCTGTGACGTGGGTGGCGGTACCACCGATTTTACCCTGATTCAAATTGGTAAGTTTTCCGAAAACAGCCCAGTGCCGGAGCTAGAACGCATCGCCGTCGGTGATCACCTGATGCTGGGTGGCGATAATATGGATCTCACTCTGGCAGTTCGGGTGCTACAGAAGATGGCGTTGGAGCCGACTCAGCGCAACATGAGCCAGTTATTGGTGCAATGTCAGCGGGCCAAAGAAGTCTTATTATCGGACGAGGCACCTGATGAAATTCGCATTCAGTTGCAAACCGGTGGCAGCAGTTTATTTGGCAGCGTAAAGGAAACCCGCCTAACCCAGAAAGAAGTGCAACAAGCATTGCTGGACGGCTTTTTCCCATTGGTGGCCAGTGGCAGTCATCCCAAGTCTCGCAAACGCTCGCTATCAGATTTATCCCTGCCCTATCCCGCAGATGCGGCTATCTCCCGGCATATTTCCAGCTTCTTGAGCAATGAACAACAAGCCTTGTCGGAAGCTGAAAGCGACGCACAGGAAATGGTGATACCTGATGTCTGGCTGTTAAATGGCGGTCCTTTCTTAAGCGCACAAATCCAGACCCGGCTGAAAGCCCTGATAGATGGCTGGAGCAGCGACAACAATATTACCTGGCTGACCAATCCCGAGCCACAAACCGCTGTCGCTAAAGGCGCAACCTTATATGGTCGTGCCAAAGAGCAAAACCAAAAACTCATTAAAAGTGCGGTGGTACGCCACTACTTTCTGAAAGTTGCCAGTTCTGAAGGCGACAAAGCCATCTGCCTGTTACCTAAGCACACGGAACTCAATACAGCGCAGCAGTTAGCTCAGCAGTTCACTTTGCGCAAAGGGCAAAAAGTACAGTTCGATATTGGCTACAGCCTGGAAGAAAAATCCTTCAGTTTAGGGGAAACCCTGCCCTGGCATGAGAGCTTACACCAATTACCTGGCCTGAAAACCACACTGGAAGGTGATTCGGATGTAGAGGTTACGGTTGTTGCACAGCTGGATGAGCTGGGTGTACTCAATGTGATGCTACGTGAAGTGGATTCTGCAAATCAACACGAACTAGCCTTTAATTTGCGCAACGAAGAAGACACCAGTCAGGCGGAACTACACCCTAATATTTACAAAGCCATTGCCGCTATTGATAGCTGGTTTGGTCCGGCCGGTAAAAAACCGGTTAAAGAACCTCTGCGTAAAACTCTGGAAAAACTGTTAGGCAAAAGAGACAGCTGGAACAGCGCCGATGCCCGGTATTTGTTTGACCAGCTGTTGGCACAAGTGAGTCGTCGTCGACGCAGTGAAACCCATGAGCGCACCTGGTTTAACATGGCAGGATTCTGCCTGCGTCCGGGTATTGGCTACCCTGGTGATAAACAGCGCATCGAAGCCATCTGGTCGTTATACAGTCAGGGCATACAATTTGTGCAATCGGCTGAAATCTGGGCTCAGTGGTGGGCTTTCTGGCGTCGCGCCGCAGCAGGCCTGACTCAGGAACAACAACTGATCTTATATACCGATACTAATCACGTTTTGCCCGCCAACAAGCGCAAGCAAGGTGGCAAAGTGAAAATCACCGCAGCGATTGAAGAGAAAATTCGCTTAATTGGCAGCCTGGAGCGCCTGCCCACGGATATCAAACTCAACGTTTTGAACAGCATCGGCAATCAACTGGGTGATAAAAAGGTCAATAAAGATATGGCCTGGAGCGCAGCACGACTGATAAATCGCAAAATGGTTTATGCTGATAACCGTTTCGTGGTGCCGGTAGAAGTGGCACAAAGCCTGATCGAAAAAGCACTACAGCAGGACTGGAAAAATAACCCCAACCTGGCGTTATTGGCAGTATCCGGCGCTAAACCAGTGGCTGAAGCCGAACCCATAGATGGAAAACTGAAGCAACAAATTGCCGAACGACTCAGTTCGCAAGACCGCTATCTGGCAATTCTGAAGGGAGACGAAAGCGCCAACCAGAACAACCAGTTATGGGGTGACGAGCTACCTTCCGGGCTGATACTTTAAAAAAACAAACAGCGGGCCAATGCCCGCTGTGGTATTCAATCCTAAGTACTATCTAAACAGCACTTTTTCCTGCTTGAACCAATAAACACAGAAGGCCAGCAAACCACCTGCAATCACCAAAGTAGAAGTCAGGATGCCCATTAAAGCGAAATAATCCATGGTGCCTTTGATCAGTTCTTTGATGGCCAGAGCCACATTCGTCAGCGGCACCCAGGCCCAAATCCCTTCCAGCGTGATACCCGGAGCCATTGCCACCACTATTGGCAGGATGACCAACAGGATCAAACTACTCATATAGCTCTGAGCTTCTTTATAGCTGCGAGCATAGATTGACAGACTGAGTAATATTGCGGCGAATATCGACGCCACTGGCACCAACATCACAAACATCAGGATGTAATCAATTACCGCTATCTGAGTCATCATGTCCTGTATGAAAGTGATGGCCATGCCCTGACCTATCATAATGCCCCAAAAGCCCATACTAAATATGGTTACCAGTGCGGCCACAATAGCTGCAATCAACACCACGACAAACTTACCCAGCACCAATTGCGTTCTGTCCAGCGGCACCAACAACAGCGTTTCTAATGTGCCTCGCTCTTTTTCACCGGCCGCCAGGTCACTGGCGGGCACCATAGCCCCCTGCAAACACAAAATAAACAGGATGTAGGGAATAAGGCCGCCGATTTTCTCTCCCCAGTTTTCACGCGCTTCAGCAATATTATCCTTTTTCAGAACGACAGGCTTAAGCAGCGCCAATTGCTTTGATTCTGGCACAGACAGAGTCTGGAAAGCTTGCTGGCGCTTTTGCTCATTCAGTGTGGCCACATATTCCGTTATCCGGTGCTCCACCATGTTCAGACCTGCATCGTTTAAATACAGAGTAACTGTGCTTTGCCCGGCATCTAACACCGCTGCGGCGGCATTGGCGTCCAGTTCAATCACAAAATCCAACTGTTTATCGCGAATTTGCTGTTTAAAATCGCTGGATTCGGCCATTGAAACCATTTCAAAACTGGCATCGTCACTGAGCTGTTGCACCAGCTCCGGGTGATGTTCACTGCCAATCACGGCAAATTTAAGTACCTTGCTTTGCGCATCATCTATCGCCTTGGAGGTAAAATAACCGATGGCACCAAACATGGCCGGAAATACCAACATCGGTAGTGCAATCATAAAAAACAGGGTTTTACGGTCACGTAATAACTCTTTTAATTCTTTTTGAACTACTAACCACATTAGCCTTCTCCTTGCAGAATATTCATAAACGCGCTGTTCATCGACTCGCCGGTTCCCCGAAAATGATTGATATCATTCATGTATTGGGTACGGCCCAGATTGATGACGGTGACCTGATCACAGAGTTCTGCCACTTCATCCAGGTGATGGGTGGAGAAAATCACCGGAGTATTTTGTGCTTTCAGATGACGAATAAAATCCATTACCGTCTGAGTCGCCATGATATCCAATCCGGTTGTGGGTTCGTCCAATACCACTACAGACGGTGAATGCACCACTGCTCTGGCGATAGCCGTTTTTTGTTTCATACCGCTGGAATAATGCTCAGAGCGGCGGTCCAACCAGGCATCCATGTCTAACATCTCAGAGAGTTCCTGAACCCTATGTTCGGTTTCTTTTGCTGACATGCCGTGCAGGCGCGCAAAATAGCTGATGTTTTCTCTGCCGGTTAAACGCCCATATAATCCGGTATTGCCGGAAAGAAAGCCGATGGATTTTCGGGCGATAGCAGCTGAATCAGCCACATTCTGACCGTTAATTTCAATTTCACCTTTGTCAGCTTTTAATGCTGAAGACAATACTCTGAGGGTGGTGGTTTTACCTGCCCCATTGGGTCCCAGCAATCCCAACACCTGACCTTTGTCACAATGAAATGACACGTCTTCCACTGAGTAAAAAAAGCGCCCTTTTAATCGGGGGTCTGCCTTTTCCTGCGCCGTCAGCTTTTTGGGGTTTTCAACGCTAAAGCGTTTTGCGAGTTGCTTAACTTTTATCATCCGTTACGCCTGTTGTTGTTTTTTAGATTCTCACTCTGGTAGTGTGACTATCCTGATTTTTATTACAAAAAAATTTTTTAACTATTTTTTTAGGGACAGCTTGTGTAAAAATTAGGACAGTTGCGGGCGTACACCTGCAGAATAAGACAAGACACGAGAAAACAACAGGTCAGGACATAATGGACGACAATAAACAGGCTTCCGAAAAGCCAGAAGAACCACAGACAAGCCACACTGAATCACAAGAAGAAGAGCAACAGGCAACCGAAAATCCTTATGCAGGGCCGGCAGAAAGCCAGACTGACGACTCGCCCACTAATTCAATGGGTCCGTTTGCAGCATTACAGGCTATTATTCTCAAGCCTAATTCGGTATTTGCGCGTATCAGAGGCACTCATAACTGGTCATGGGTAGCGTTTCTGTTTGTGGCTTTCTTTTCAGTCTTACCCACCTGGTTGTACTTCAATCAGATAGACATGAACTGGTACAGCGATATGGCCATTGAGCTGCAAATGCCCGATGTCAGTCCATCGGAAAAGGCCCAGGCTAAACAAATGATGTTAGAGCAGAATATCGGTAGCTTTACTGCTTTCTTCCTGGTGCTGGGGCTTTTACTGATCAATGCAATTTTCGCTTTTTATCTGACCAAGATCACCCAAATTGACGAAGAAAACGTATTGAGCTTCAGTGACTGGTACGGCTTTACCTGGTGGGTATCCCTGCCCTTCGCCTTTTTTGGCATCATCAGTTCACTCATATTGCTAATGATTGGTGGCCCGCAAACCCCACCTGAATACTTAAGCGTGTTTTCCCTCGCTTTTGTATTGGGTATTAGCATGGATTCTATGTGGCACAGTTGGGCCCAGGGTATCAGCCTGGACTCCTTATGGGTGATTTATCTGACTGCTGTGGGTGTCAGCCAATGGACCCGATTAAACACCAGACAATGCACCATCATCGCCGCCGCTCCTTTTGCCATTATCTGGGGCGTTTGGTCACTTTTCCTTATTTTTTAAGATTAGGGCCTCACTTTTTGAGGTCACCTCCCGGCCCGTAGCGGCCTGAAATAGTCCTGATTGCGATAGTAATCAGGACTTTCATTATCTGTATCCCAGCCGGGTATCCCCAATAACGGCAACGGCTTCATTACTTTCTTTTCTCGAAATAATGAGCCGGTATTGATCAACTTACTCACTTCTTCATCAAGATATTGATACTGGGCCAGCAACGGCAACTGGTAAAAATCATCGCTGACGGCAACAGCAATATACTTACCAGTCAGGCCAATATAGGGTGCCAACAACATTTCATAATTAGCATGACCAAACATAAAAAGTTTTGTGCTCTGCTGCCAGGCGCTGCGCTTATCTGCAAAAGCCTCGTGCCAACGATGATTTTGCAAAGCCTCCAGATGCGCTTCATCACGATAAGTCAGCACCGCGCCACACTCATCGAAATGAGTCACCCGGTTTCTCACAGCTGTACGGGGATGCAAGCCATGCTGTTGAATTTCAGAGATATGCAGCTGATTCAATGCTTTTTTACTGGCCGGGAATAAACACCAGATCAAGGCATTGAACAGATCGTGCCAATTCTCTGGCCTTGTTGGTACACAACCTGTGTTATAAATAATTTCTTCGTAATACAAACCGTCCGTTGGCAATGTAACCTCATTGTTTTGCAAAGCCTGGTCGCAAACAAACTGAATGTCTTCAAGCCCCTTTTCTCTGGCCATACTGTTTAATGTTTGCACATCAATAAAGGAATCGAATTTTCGCAACGAAAAAAGCTGGTCCAGGTGCTGGAAATAGGGCTTTTCCAGCCAGGAAGTAAACCAATTTTCAGGGGTGACAAATCGTTTTGGGGAATACTGCAAACCACGTTCCGGTTGATAAAGATGAGAATTTGAATAAGCTTAAGCACGGAATCCTGTCCCAAGGGACAATTATCCCGACAGAAAACATTATACAAGAGAATAAAAATGCGAAAATCTTTTTATGGCGTTGCCCTGGCCGGACTGCTTTGTAGCAGTGCCAGCGCAGATACGTTTGAGCAAGCCCTGCAGCAAATTCAGGAAAGTGATCTCCGAGAACATGTAAAAACTCTGGCTTCAGACAAATTCGAAGGTCGTCAGCCTACCACCATCGGTGAGGCTTACACCCTTGAGTATTTTACCCGTCAGTTCGACAAGCTAGGCTACACACCAGGTGTGGATGGCAGCTATTTGCAGCCAGTAGAGTTAGTGAAAATCGAAGCCGACCCAAACATGACACTGGACATCGCCGGTGACAAATTTGAGTACAAAGTGGGTATGGTAGCTGGCACCAGCCGTGAATCCGAGCTGGTGGAATTGAAAGACTCCGAACTGGTATTTGTGGGTTACGGTGTCAACGCACCAGAATACGACTGGAATGATTACGAAGGCCTGGATGTCAAAGGCAAGACAGTGGTTATCCTGGTCAACGATCCAGGCTTTGAAAACCCGGATAGTGGTAAGTTCCAGGGTAAAACCATGACCTATTATGGTCGCTGGACTTACAAATACGAAGAAGCCAGCCGCCAGGGTGCAGCCGCTGCATTGATTGTGCATGAAACCGCTCCGGCCTCTTATGGCTGGTCAGTAGTGGCCAATAGTTGGAGTGGCCCGCAATACGGACTGGTGACTGCCGATGGCAATCAGAGCCGGGTAAAAGTGGAAGGCTGGTTGTCTGTGGAAGCGGCACAACAGGTGTTTGCCAAGGCCGGGCTGGACTATGCGGAAGAAAAACGCAAAGCTCAGCAAGGTCCATACTCAAAAGCTATGGGCAGCAAAGCCTCAGTAACAGTGAAAAGCACACTGAATAAATCCACCAGCTATAACTTCCTGGCAACACTTCCAGGCAGCACGCGCCCTGATGAGCACATCATTTACACGGCGCACTGGGATCACCTGGGTAAAGATCCGTCCAAAGAAGGTGACAACATATACAACGGTGCTCACGACAACGCCACTGGCAGTGCCGCATTATTGTCTATTGCCAAGGCATTCGCCAGTTTAGAGCAACGTCCCGAGCGCTCGGTTAGCTTCCTGCTGGTTACTGCCGAAGAGCAAGGCCTGTTGGGCTCCAAATATTATGCCGAGCACCCGGTTTATCCTCTGGACAAGACCGTTGCAAACCTAAATATCGACGCGATGAATATCATGGGTCCCACCAAAGATGTTGAAGTAGTAGGCATGGGTAAATCTGAGCTGGAAAAATACCTGAAAAAGGCCGCTCAGCGCACAGATCGTGTGTTGGTGCAGGAAAGCCGCCCAGCCGCAGGGATTTACTACCGCTCAGATCACTTTAGTTTAGCGAAAAAAGGCGTTCCTGCACTGTACGCCAAAGGCGGACCAACGCCGCTGAACGAGGAAATTGCCGACTACCGCAAGAAAATGTCCGTCATTCAAACCGGCTGTTATCACCAGGTATGCGACCAATATCGCGAATCCTGGAACTTCGGCGGTATGGTTGAAGACGCACAAATGTACTTTGAAATTGGCTTTGACATCGCCTCAAGTGACGACTGGCCACAATGGAGTGAAACCAGCGAATTTCAAAGACCTTGAGGATGTTCATCCTAAATAGCTAAAAATGGGCGGTGTTATCCGCCCTTTTTATTGCGTTCATTGTTTATGTAATAAGCTATTGTAAAAAAATTACAGTTTTAACTTGCATTTTCCCACCATGCTGGCACATTCAGGGGCGTAGGACGTTGTTAGGAATGAGGCCAAAGACGCTAAAATATCGTTATCTTTCCCTTCGTAATTTTATCCCGGTTACCGTTCCCGGCAGCGCCATTTTTTTAGATTCACCAAAACAGAGAGAAACCTAAGTATGTGCGGTATATTCGGTATTTTGGACATTAAAACCGATGTGTCAGAACTCAGGACGCAAGCCCTGGATTTGTCAAAATTGTTGCGCCATCGCGGCCCGGACTGGTCAGGTATCTGGAATAATAATAATGCCATTTTGTGTCACGAACGCCTGGCCATTGTTGATGTAGATACCGGTGCCCAACCTCTTGTCAGTCGCGACGAAAATAAGGTGCTGGCAGTTAATGGTGAAATCTATAATCACAAAGAATTAGCAAAGAATTTAAATACACCTTATGACTTTCGCACCAAATCCGACTGTGAAGTCATACTGCCGTTATACGAGCAAAAAGGGGTGGA
Source organism: Planctobacterium sp. AWH2_060 (assembly GCF_056158425.1). Lineage (NCBI taxonomy): Bacteria > Pseudomonadati > Pseudomonadota > Gammaproteobacteria > Alteromonadales > Alteromonadaceae > Planctobacterium > Planctobacterium sp. AWH2_060. The sequence continues at coordinate 2,007,356 of NZ_JBSWTG010000001.1, forward strand.
GTTTATTGATGACTTAAAAGGCATGTTTGCCTTTGTATTATACGATGAAACTCAGGATGCCTATTTAATCGCCCGTGACCACATGGGGATTATCCCTTTGTACACAGGTCACGACGAACACGGTAACTTTTACGTAGCGTCAGAAATGAAAGCTCTGGTACCAGTGTGTAAAACCGTTAATGAATTCCCTCCAGGGCACTATTTCTGGAGCAAAACCGGTGAAATGGTGGAATATTACCAAAGAGATTGGATGGAATACGACGCGGTTAAAAACAACGAGTCGGATCTGGATGAATTAAAACGCGCTTTTGAAAAAGCGGTTAAAAGCCACATGATGTCAGACGTGCCTTACGCGGTGCTGTTATCCGGTGGTCTGGATTCGTCATTGGTATCTGCGGTTGCTGCCAAGTATGTTGCTAAGCGGGTTGAAGACGAAGACAAGACTCAGGCCTGGTGGCCGCGTCTGCACTCCTTTGCCGTAGGCCTGGAGGGCGCTCCTGACTTGCAGGCCGCCCAAAAAGTGGCAGACATGATTGGCACCGTTCACCACGAAATTCACTTCACTATTCAGGAAGGTCTGGATGCCATCCGTGATGTCATTTACTTCCTGGAAACCTACGACACCACCACCATTCGTGCCTCTACCCCAATGTACCTGATGAGCCGTAAAATTAAGGCCATGGGCATTAAAATGGTATTATCCGGTGAAGGTTCTGATGAGATATTTGGCGGCTACTTGTATTTCCACAAAGCGCCAAACGCCAAAGAGTTACACGAAGAGACAGTGCGTAAACTGAAGCGTCTGCACATGTTCGATTGTGCCCGAGCCAACAAAGCCACCTCGTCCTGGGGTGTTGAAGCTCGCGTGCCCTTCCTGGACAAAGAGTTTATGGATGTTGCCATGCGCCTCAACCCACAAGACAAAATGTGTTCTAAAGAGCGCATGGAGAAGTGGATCCTGCGCAAAGCTTTCGATAACGGCGAATACTTGCCTTCTGAAATCTTATGGCGACAGAAAGAACAATTTGGCGATGGCGTAGGCTACAGCTGGATTGATTCTATCAAGGATTATGTTGAGCAGTCAGTTACGGATCAACAGATGAGTACCGCGGCATTCCGCTTCCCTCATAATACACCAGACACCAAAGAAGGTTACTTCTATCGCACCATTTTCGAAGAGTACTTCCCGCAAGAAAGTGCCGCTAAGTGCGTACCAGGTGGTAAGTCTATCGCTTGTAGTACTGTTGAAGCCCTGGCCTGGGATGAAAGCTTCCAGAGCATGGCTGATCCGTCAGGTCGTTCTATGAAAGACGTGCACGGCAAGCAATAACAGCGCTTTAATAAAATGAAAAAGCCCGTCAGCGATGCTCTCGGGCTTTTTGCTTTTTATCGACCTGGAGTTACTGAGGCAAGCTCTGCTGAAACTTCTCCACCAAACCGTCCCACTCGGCAGAGTCGCCCCGCACCAAATGAGCTGAGTTTTGAAACAAAAACTTCGGAGGTGTGAACAAATAAGAGCGCTTCTTAAACTTCCAGGTTCGGGTTATACCATGGCCATCGTCACCTATTTCTTGTTTTACTCCCAAATCAAACAGGCTTTCAACTTCATTTAAGCCTTTTTTAATGGCTTCCTGATTTTTAGCACTGTCTGGTTCTATGTTGATCAAAACGGCAGTGGTTTGCGGTATGCCCATTAAGATTTCACAAATGAAAAAGATACTGCCACCGCGAAAATACATGGCATCATTGCTGCCAAATGGCACTTTGGCATCTCTGGCCAGTTGCTGCTGATAACGCATTCCATTGAACATAGCCCGGGAAAAAGGCAGATGCACATCGCCAAAATTGCGATTTAAGACATGCTGCAAAAATTCCTTGCCCATGGATTCCCCTACCTTTTCACTGCGAAACATCCCTTCTTCCACATTGACTTCCACAAACATACCCGATGACAGCAAAATGCTTTTAACCGCCTGGTAGTTGTAAATGGAGTAAGGCTTATTAGTTTTAGGGTTCTGGGTGGTATGGATGGCTTTAGACATCGCGGAGAAAAACACAGTGACATCGATAAAACTATTTTTAATATCTTCATCAAAGCCACTGATATTTTTTTCAGAGGTGCAAAGCATAATATTACCTGTTTCGTTAAACATGTAATATTTCGGCAAGGGGTGGTATACCGACGCTTTTTGCACTTTAGAACCGGACGGTTCCGGGTTTCCACACCAGTTCATTAGCCACCCAAACATGTGTCACCCTCGTCCGACAAGATATGCAAATTTTCCTGACGCTTAGTGTCAAACAAAGATTAAGACTCAGTCAAACTTTCTTTTAAGGTATTTACCAACTCGTTAAAATCCGGGTTGTCCATGGCTTCGTTTAAATTCTTCGCTTCAGGAATAAAGGCAGGAGGCACGAACAAATAGGTGGTTTTATCGATATTCAGCGTATAGGTTTTGCTCTGAGCTTTAAAGCAGGGCCCCGCCTGAAATGCTTTTGATGCCTGCTGGGAATCAACACTGAGCACAATAGGAGTAATGGAAACTGCACCTAACAGATACTCACACACAAAGATAATAGTGCCCACTTTGGTATCGGTACTGGTGCTGGAACCAGATACTGTAATGTCCTGCCCTTTTTTACCGATATCGCCTAACATCTGCATCAGGGAACTCCCTACAGCCGCCAGACCGCCACTAAAGCCCAGCAGCGCGGTGATCAACTCACTGCCAAAGGTAACGCCCCAGGATTTACTGCTAAACTGCACATTGCTTTCCGTCACTTTGACGAACAAACCGGAGCGAGACACCACTTTGTCAATGGCGGAAATATCGTATAAGGAATCGTTGTTTTCACTCATGGCCTTAGTCATAGCTGCAAAAAACACACTCACCTGACCAAAGGCTTCTGAGGCTTCCTGTGAAATGGCGGCGCCTTCAGAACTGCCTCCATTAAGTGTTGTGGCTACAAATAAATTTCCGGTGGCATTGATGGCAAACTCTTTGGTGGCGGGAATTTCTTTAGCCTGAAAAAGAGTAATAGATTTAGCTCTACTCTCGGCATTACTTACTATTGACCAATTTGCCGGATTTGAGCTTCCTGCAGAGCCAGAGCCCGTGCTTCCTGTATCTTCTGCCATTGTGATTCTCCTTGTTCAGTTTGAATAATCCATAGATACATTCAGATATGAAACTACGCATTTATGGTAAGAAATATAATTACCAAAATAACATAGCATATTTTTCCTATTTCACACTTCAAAAATGAAATTTTTTCTTCAAAGGCCTTATCAAGACTGAAACTGACTCGATTCGAATCACAGGAGGAAGATCAAAAACCAACGTAACAAGGAGTAAAAGAACTAAGCGACTGGACAGTCGCTTAGCTTATTAGGTTTATCAGGCTGCTGGCTGCAAAGCCTCATCATAGAAAATGGACTTTTCAATGGTGCTGTAAAACTTTTGATAGACATCCTGCTCAATGATCTGCTTGTGCTCAACAGTTTCACCATCTGGGTTATCACGACGATAAACAAAACTGGTTCGAACCTTCATGCTCTCTCCATAAGGTGAGATGGTGATGGTGGCACTGACAGTTTCCACATCGTCCACGTTGCCATCGGTAAACAGCAAAAATACCCCATAGGTCAACACGGTAAAGGCGGTTTTTTGAAGCGTTTCCCGAGCGTTGATCTTGGTGCTGCTGACCTTCCCTTTCACCAAACCTGACTGGATATCCGCAACATCAATCACAAAACCGTCATCCTGCAATGCGTTGAGTACTGCGTGGAAGATCTCCTGATTGCTTTTTTGCTCATAGGTGCGGGTTTGATATTCTCTCAAAGCCAGCGATGGCGGCTTAACCGAGCTGGCACATCCGGCTAAGAGAATGAATAACACACTGACCCATAATAACCTGGCTGATCTCATCCCGATCTCCAATTAATATGCGCTTCGGAAATAAGAGACGTCCGATACATTGTCTTGCTCATCGAGCTTGATGATCACTGTCAAACTGCGACTGCTGGATTCGCTTTGACTGCTGCTGCCGCCTAACAATGCTGCCACGTCAGAGCCAGCCCCCAGAACATTAATTCCCAAACTACTATCACTCTTTGTCTGAGAGATTTTGTCGTAAATCCAGACTTCACCATTGGTATCTGGTGATTTCTTTACGATATTAGGACTCCCGAGAGTTTGGGCTACTTTAAGTGCAGAAACCCCTTTGGAGATTTCTTTTTGTACCAGACCTACAGTTAACTGTTTTTCGTCGGTGTCCGCTGTATTGGCACAGGCCATCAAAGTTAAAGATAAAGCACTGGCTACAAATAGATTTCGAATTTGATTAGACATAAAAAGCTATTCCTTTAGGAAAAATGATAGGGTTGAATAGAAAGTGGCGTACATGCGCCAATCGCTCTTCCTGACTCAAATACCCAGACGTTCTGGGAAATAAATTTATTCCTCAGCGACATCACTATACGAATAATCAGCACAGCGATATGTACCAATTTGTAAGCAACATTGTCTGCTTGTAACGGGAAGAATTGAACCTGAGTAAATTGACGAGGCAATAAGGGAATTAAAAATAGTGCTGAAATATACAGCCGCTCCGATGGAGCGGCCTGGCATTGCACTTATAAAGTGCCTTCTTGTTGCTCTGCCTGAGTCCGCAGATAGTACTCTAACAGAGTCTCACCTGGACGCGGGCCTGAAGAAGTACCTTTTTGCGTTGAGCCAGTGCAGTCACCTGTTACACCACCAGTGACCATTGAAGTTTCGATTTGATTTAAAATACGCATAATGATTTCCTTTTCTTTAAGTTAAATTGCAAAGGTACGTTCCTTTGCACCTTACTTTCTGCGAACAAACCCAGTTTGTGGCAGAAAGTAGGTAAATCATAGGCGCTAAAAAATCGTTTGTAACCTGTACTAAAGTACAGTTTTTAACTATCTGAGATAATTATTCGCGAATATCCAGATACAGTTCACTGGAATACTTCATGGCCTGCGCCAGCTTTGTGCCGCTATTTTTATAATATTGATCAAAGTCCTGTTGGCTTTGCCACTCAGTGATCATGGTGAGATCGGGTGCCTCTACGTAACCAAATAAACTTTGAGCGTCGGCATAATTAAACAGCACCTTTCCACCAGCCTGCTCAATGCCAGTCAACATGTCATCGCTTAGCTCAGTAAAATCCTTGGCATCACTTTGCCAATAGGCCCCAAATACATAGACTTTATCGGCATCAAATGCCACGTCCATGTCCTCGGTAATCTCGTAATTACTCATATTAAAGGTGCTCCAGATAGCAAAACGACGCTCGGCAATATCCGGCTTTTCCTCCACCAGCTGGGAGAAAAACGCCTGACGCTGTTGCCAATCACCCGGCCAGCTGGCAATGGCAAGTACCCTGGGAAAATATTGGCCACTGACAGGATTCCGGGTGATGCGAAATGCCGTAGTATTTTGATATCCCATGGCAACAGCGGCCGGACCAATATCCGCGAAATATTGTTTTTTAAGGGGTTTGCCGTCCTCGCGGTCTGTTAAAAACAAAAAGTCCGCCACCTGATCTTTCTTAAAGGTCAGATTAGAGGTTTTGGCCTGTACAGAGCTATTAAAAGCCAAAAGACCAATTGTCAGTGTCAGAGTTAATCGTTGAATCAGTTTTGCCATTGATTTGCTACCAAATTTGAACTGGCGAACCTGCCACCAGCGACATTGTTAAATTTAGGGTTTTCAGAAACTTGCGGCATCAATCATTGCATCATTGCTGAAAATTTCTGCTGATTTGAGGTTAAATTGCCAATAATTGGGGTCAACTGCATTCAGAGATATTTAATTGGGACAGAAATATCATTTTGTAATTTGCACAACAGACTCAGAGTTTGAATATGGCTTTTACTCGTATTCCATTAAATCCAGAATATAAGCCGCGCCTGAGGCATTGCCATTGTCATCACGAAAAGGAGCCGCAACAATAGCCTTGTTCTCAGAAAGTGAAAGATTCCAGCCAAATCGGTCTTCTGGCTTACCCTTTTCAGCGACGATTTTCGACACAAAGCGCCAATCACTTTTTTGCTTTTCGAATAGATACACAGCGCCAGAGTTATTGCCGTTGGCATCATGATGCATCGCACTGAGCAACGCTCTGTTCCCCTGTAATGCTACACCACGCGCAAAGCGATCATCGGCTTTTCCATCCGGAGCCAGCAACTTTTGTGTTTGCGTCCATACTCCTGCCGTGCGCTCGAAAATATAGGCTGAGCCGGCATCCACACCAACGCCCTCAATATCATCTCTTCTGGCGGATATCAAAGCGGTATCACCAGACAACGCCACTCTTACCCCAAAGATATCAGTGTCAGCGCCATCATCAGCGGTTAGCTTGGCTTGCTGTACCCATTGTTTCCCGTCGTACACATAAGCATAAACAGCTCCGGCATTATTGGCCTTCTCATCATTCAAATCAGCACCTACCAGTATGGTCTCGCCATCTATGGCAACACTGATCCCAAACAAATCTCCTGCAGCACCATCGCTTGCAGTTAATTTACTGTGAAACTGCCATGCATTTATTTCTCTGGTATAGACGTAAGCAGAGCCAGAACCTTCGGCGAGTGCGTCGCTATGGGGCGCGCCTATCACCAGAAACCGCTCGGTCAGTGCAATACTTTGCCCGAAGGCATCCCCGGCTTTGCCATCTGTCGCCACTATCAATTGAGTTTGTGACCAGGAATTCGCCTCGCGCTCAAAGGCGAATACAGCCCCCGCTTTATCACCTTTTTCATCATGTCCAATCGCGCCTAATAAGGCAAAGTTGTTTTTCAGCGCCAAATTGCCGCCAAGCGTATCATCAGCCAGAGTAGGCTCTGCGATTAACTTTGCCTGCTGTTGCCAGCCACCTGCACCTACAGAGTAAATATAAGCCGCACCCGCATCCTGAACATCATTCACATCGGCTTTAAACGCGCCCACCAATGCATTTTTGCCATCAATCGCAACGCTGAAACTAAAGTGATCTTCCGCTTTCCCATCCTCGGGTAACAGCTGATGCTGTTGGGCTAAACTTTGACTGGCAATAAATAAGGTAAAACAAGATAAGCGGGTAAAAACGGAAATCATAGAACCTTCCTGGAGAATGAGAAAATTTATAATGAGGTGGGTGCAAACTACTCAAGCAGAGAGCGCATAACAAGGAGCAATAGATAAAGCGCTGATATCGCAGGATAAAAGGTCAACTTTGCTGAAAAAGTAGTAAGTTGGTTTCAACAACTCTTGCTTTTCAACAACTCTGACCCCTTGAACTTTTTTAGTCACCGCTTACATTGATTATGCCGTCGATCAGGATATTCAGCATGGTGCGTTGTTGTTCGCCAGCCTGAGAACCATCTACAGACCAATCGCTGTTGCTGATCAACACCATATCTGATGATGGATGAGTCAGGATAAACTGCCCGCCCCACCCCCAGGCCAGTTCGAAATCAGCGTCCGAGTCAGGCAGAGCCGAACTGGCTCCCAACCAATTCAGATAACCATAACCCCGGTAATCCATGGCACTATAAGTGCCGGAAAGCGTTACATGCTCCTGCTTCATTTCGACTACCCAGTGATCGGGAACCACTTGCGTAACACTCCCATCAGCATTCGTAAATGTGCCATTGTTTTGTATTAACAATCCCAGCCTGGCCTGATCAATGGGGCGTAACTCTAATCCTGCCCCGCCGTTGTATCGACTATCAGCCAGAATTTCCCAGCGTATGGAATCAATGCCCATAGGTTGAAACAACCGCTCCATGGCAAAATCACGCAAAGTACTCTGTGTCACTTTGCTCACAATGGCGCCCAGTACATGCACTGCCGCTGAATTGTAGGTAAAGGCTTCGCCTGGCGCGCTGCTCAGATTGCGTGACAACAAGAAATCCACTGGCTCATCGGATTGTGCCCATTCGACGTATAATGTTGCGCCCGACTCATCCCATTCAAAGCCACTGGTCATGGTTAGCAGTTGCGCCACGGTAACAGACTCCGCATCAGCATCACTAAAGCTGTACTCATCGTGGAAAAACTCTCCCAGAGTAGAATCCATACTGAGTAAACCGTCATCAATGGCAATACCGGTCAGCAGGCCGGTTACGGTTTTGGTCACGGAACGAACATGCTGTAACTGCTGCGCTGTCTGTCCATTAAAATATTGCTCGGCTAACAATTTATCTTGTTTAAGCACCAAAAGGCTGCGCGTCCAGGATTGCGATTCTGCCTGCAAATAAGCGGCCGCAATCACATCCTCATCCACACCCGCTTCGGTAAAAGTACCCACTTCTATCTCTGAAGATTGCGGTTGATAAGATGGGGGGGTAACTCCCGGATTCGTGGGAGTAACAGGGTTAGTATTATCCGATGAACTGCCTCCACCACAGGCAAACAAGGTAATACACAACAACGAACTAACTATCAGACGCATATTTTTAATTCCCGGTAATTTTATTTATCTTAAACTGAAAAGTGACCAAATTGCCAACCCACTATTGATTCATAGGTCTTTACCTTGAATTTACCCCGTAAGGGGTACGCTGTTATAGAAATTCAATAGTAATACAAAGGTTACATTATGCGTTTAGGAATCGCCGCGATTGCCATCACCGCTACAACAATGATTTGTGGTTGTGATAAATCAGGATCCAACTCCAGGATTATCCCCTCTCCAACAGTGTCCGTTGATTCGATCAATACTAAATATCAGGGTGTTTGGACCGCTCCCGGCTATGCACAATCAATAGTTATTGGTGAACACAACGTTGATATTTATCAACATACCAGTAGTTTTTGTCTGCATACTGAGCAGTCAGAAGACGTTTCAACAGCAGATATCGAAAGTGTTGTTCGCGAAACTGAGTCTAACAACCAGTTAGAATGGTATTTGTCTTATGGAACAGCTTCCTTTTCTGCACCGGGAATACAGTTTGAACGTCGTGCTGCGTTACCACTGGCCTGTAAAGACAACCTCATTTCTATTGTTGAGGATAGTGAAAATCCACTTGATGTCCTAGAGTTGTGGGAGTTCTATGGTCAAATAATTGCGGAATACTACCTCGACTTCGATCAAAAAAATATCGACTGGCAACAGGTGTATTACAACGCAGGAATCGAACTTAACGGCAGTTCAACGGCAAGCGACCTGTTTCTCGCAATGGAGGAAACTCTTGTCTCATTGGCTGACACTCACAACTATATTCAATCTCCCCAAGGTTGGTTCGCAAAAACACTCACTAAACCAACCCTTACAGAGCGACTAGTAGAAGAATATGCCATGGACAACGGTATACCATTCCCGCTCCCTCAGGAATTAATTACAGAATCTATAGCCAGTGATATATACAACTATGTGACCACACACCAGCAGTATCAATGGGAGTTAGTGGTAGACTACGCTCAACAATCAACAGACATTAAAACAGCGGCAAATGGCTTGATCCGCTGGTTTGAGAGAGAAGAGGTTGGATATCTGTTTCTGGGTGGCATGCTTGGCTATGCGGATGCTGAGCAAGTAGAAGGCATAGCATACGCAGAACAAACACTTGAAGCCTTAAATGTAGCTCTTGATTCAGCACTACATGATCTTCGCAATGTTAATGGACTAATTATTGACGTGAGGACCAATGACGGTGGTCATGATTTTATTAGTCTTGCCATAGCCAGTCGATTCATGGATTCCACGACCCATGTATACAGTAAACAGGCCAGAGACGGCAGCAGCCGTACACCATTACAAGAGGTTTTTTTAGCGCCGTATAACGGCCTTAGATATTCGGGTCCCATAACTCTGCTCACCAGTGCCAGTACCGTATCTGCAGCAGAAACCTTTGCGCTGATAATGTCTCAGTTTAGCAATGTCACGCTTATCGGCGAACCTAGTCAGGGAGTGTTTTCAGATGTGATGGAATGGACACTTCCAAACGGCTTCAATATTGGCCTCTCCAATGAATTCTACTTCACTCCAGACGGTGAATGGTATGAGGGCCAGGGCGTGCCTGTAGACATTACAGTCCCATTTTACACGCTTCAGCAACGCGAAGTAGGGATAGATTTAGGTATCGAAACCGCATTTATGTTACTCACTGAGTAGTTCCCAGAGGCTGACAAAGCCACTCAACATGGGCCACAAAATAGCTAATCACAGGTGAGTAAACGATGCGAAAAGTATTATTGGGGTTATATCTGTTTTTACTTGCGATAGCCGCAACAATTCACCTGGTACATAAACTCGAAACCAACACAGGCGGTGTTATCAGTCGTTTTGCACCACTGTTGTTGGTAACCGTGATCGCTTTTGGGTTATGCGGCTATATATTCCACAAAGCCATTTTTAAACCACCGTTCTGGGAGGCCCTTTTAGGCCTTCTTTCACTGCTGAGTGCGACCTGTATTGGAATACTAGTTTATTTTACATCGGCAAATATTTCCCTGCTATCAGCAACAGGAGTTTGGGCATCCATAATATTGGTTTTGTTGTTTCCAGCAGAAGTTATTTTGTTCTTATATTTGTATCGCTGTCCGGCAATTTGGCATGTCCGTTCTTAAATCCGTGGCCTGCAATTCCAGTAAAAATCAGTTTGCGCATGCCCCTTTACCTTAAATTTACCTTACTTCGATTATCGTAGTTTACGAATTTTATTTACGGAAAACTATGATGAATATTATCCAAACGAACTTTAAAACTAAATTTGGCCCGCTCGCTTTCGTTATTTTAGGAAGCATTTCCAACCCCTCGGCACAGGCCTCCGAATTCAATTTTATACAGCTACACGGAATGCAAGCTACTTATGGTGATATACCCGGCTTTGATCTGCGTGGAGCTGAAATAAGGGGAGGCTTTGGATGGAACCAATTATTCACCGAGTTTCGCTATCGCAATCTTGATGATCGCTCAGGCGACAGAAAACTCGAAGACGAACGCTGGAACATTAGTGTGGGATATGCCTGGCCACTCACAGCAAACTTAAGTGTTGATATGCGAGCAAACTATGGTTCAATTAAATTAGAGGGACATGGCCCTGATGAATATTTCATATCCAAACCTAAATACGAAGGCTTGAGTTCCTATCTACACTATTCCTACTCTGCCAACATTAATTTATACGGCGGTCTTGAATGGCAAAACTTACCTGAAAATGCCGATCAAAAGGCATATCACCTCGGCGCAATGTATAATTTCGAAGTAATTACATTGGGTGCCGAGTACACTAAATATTCAGACACTGATGCAATTAGTCTTTTCGCCCGCTATCAATTTTAAGCGGAATTTGGTCTGCTTTTTAAGCCAGGAAAAGCAGACCTGCTCTCATTTGCGACAGTAAAGCTTCGAAAAACAACAGGTGAGTGTTAGGCTTAGGGCCTGGTAGCCCAATAAAGTGTAATACATTACTTGTCTTCTCCTAAATTATCTAATGTCTTACCCACACAGACCTTTAAAATAGCCGGTTTTTCCGCGCTTGGTTGTGCGGCCTGTTTTATTGTCGGGTTCGTAATGATCTTTTGGATCGAACCTGGAATACACCTAAACCCAACCCAAAGGTTTAACTTTATTCTGAGTAATGGGGTATTTTTCCAATTCTGGTATTTAATTATTTTTGTGCTGTTTAGCGGCTGTCTTTTAATGCTGGTTCGAGGCCTCAGAGCCTGGATGGAACCCCATCAAAGTTTGAGCTACCAACTCTCAATGGTGTTTGGTTTTATCTGGGTGTCATATACCTTTTGCTGTGGATTAATCGCCGTGTTTACGATTGAATATTTGCTTTCTCTCCCTACAGAACAACAATCCCCCGTCTGGTATGTTATTTATGCTATTCAAATAGGCATGGGCGATGGTGTGGAATGGGTTGGAGGTGTTTGGCTTGCGACTTCCAGTTGGCACTTGCTAAAAAGCCAGAAAAGTCCCGTCACTTTGCATAAGTTCGGGCTTTTGGTGGGTGTTATTGGCTGTTTGACATTGTTCCCGCCACTTGCTGAAGCTGGTGCTATATTCGGGCTATCTCAAATCATCTGGTTTTGCTGGGTCGCGAGCGTGATGTTTAAATTGTCAAAACAAAATCAATTAGTTGAATGATGACACCAGCACGCGATAAAAGGTCTCGTCATGTTCCACCAATATTCGCCACCCCATGACATGGGCCATTCGGGTCACCAGATATTGCCCATGGCCAAGACCTTGATATGTTCCTGACTTTTCAGTTCCAAAAGGGTTCTCAAAAACTACCTTGCCATCCAAATGATAGACTCTCATTTTTCTGCCATTACCGTGATAAAAACCGTTGTTGATGAGATTTTGGCAAAGCAGACTAATTAAATTGTGATTGCCATAAACCATAGTTTCGCTTTCAATATCAAGTTCTATATCAAACGGTTGCTCGGGATGAGCAAGGTGAACCGCAAGTGCAACACGCTCTAATATAGGTAACAAACGGATACTATCGAACACGAGGTTCTCTTTTCGCGCCAATGCTAACAGTACTTCGATAGTTGCCTGCAAAGTAGTTGTCGCTTGTTCGAGCAATTGTCGGTCTTCTGTTTTCAGTTTGTCAGACGAATTCAATTCCAGAGTGTTTCGAATAAGAGCCACAGGTGTGCGCAATTCATGGCTCACATCGCTGGCAAAATCATGCTCTCGCCGCCATGCCTGTTGTAGTTCGCCATAGGTATCTTCAAATGCTTTTGCCAGCTGACCAATCTCATCGCTACGGGATGCTTCCTTCATATCACAAGCCCGATCGCGGCGTTGCTGGACTACGTCCTGAGTCAAATTACGGATAGGAAGGGACAGTTTCGATGCGATAAACCAGGTGCTTAAAACTGATAATATAATAACGCCCGCTGAGATACTCCCAAGGAAAACCCCGAAAACCGATGAAAACGCGAATAAAGGAACCCTCTTTTCAATATTAACCAATAACCAAAAATCTCCACCCTGAGTGGGTATTTTTGTTGCATACCCTTTGTGATTCCCAACGTTAACTCTATACAAGGTTTCGTTGTGTACTGATGGTTCAAATTGCTCCAGTAAAGACAAGGACGCGTCATCTATGACTAGCACATCTTGAGAAGTCAAGACCGATAAACTTTGTGCAACAGGTTGTTTTGAAGCATAATTTTCAAGTTCTTTTGCGATTACAATATCGCCAATAATATCCTGTGTCACCTCTACAAATAGAAACGTTAAACGAAAATAGAACAAACTGATAACCAACACCAACCCGCCGAAACCAAAAAACAGTTGAGCGCGAATGCCTTTAATCATTTTCACCAAGACCGACCAATCGATACCCAATATTGCTAATGGTCTGTAATTCTGGTGACTGTTCCCCCTGCCCCTGACAGCCCCGTTCCAACGCTTTTCGAACATTGTATATATGTGCTTTTAAAGAATTACTTTCAGGAGGCTCATTCCCCCAGACTTCGGCGATGAGATCGCTTCTGGCCACAGGATATGGATGTGCTTGTACCAATTGTTTCAGGATTTTAAACCCCGTTTTCGTGACGTTCAGCGGAATACTATCCCAACTAACCGTTACTGCCCGTGTGTCCAGCGTGAGCTTACCCTTCATGATGTGGGTATTGGTATGCAGTTGATGTCGTCGCCCCAAGGCCTCACAACGCATTGCCAACTCCCGTAAATCACAGGGTTTGGTTAAATAGTCGTCTGTACCTTTTAAAAAACCTTTAGCTTTGTCACTAAAAGCGTCTCGGGCTGTCAGCATCAGGACAGGAGTGATCCGCGTCTGCTGGCTTTTGATTTTTTCACAAACTTGTAAGCCGTCCAGATCAGGTAAATTGAGATCAAGCACAATAACATCAAAACGATGAGCAAGCGCGAGAGCTATTCCTTGCTCTCCTGTTTCAGCGTAATCCACTTGCCATCCTTTGCTTTCTATCAGTTGGCAAATTTGTTTTGCTAAAGCCAAATTATCCTCAATCAATAGTATGGAAAGTGCTTGACCTGTCATATTTTACCTTTTTTGCCTAAATCCTTTTTGCCATAATTCAGATTGCCACAAACAAGAGTCTGAAAAGATGAAGCAGGCAAAAACTAAAGTTTTGCCAAAACTTGTTGAATGAGTAATTCTGTTTTTTCGTCACAAGCAGTGTATCCATGACAGTTTGAAAACAAGGTAACTGTAATATCATCGTCTACGAAATAAAGATTTCTTGTTTCATAACCGACTTCGGCACCACCATGATGGTAAACCTGCTGTCCCAGAATGTTATCTTCAAACAACCCCAACCCAAAATCAAATCCGTAATTAGTCTCTACCATACTGGCTTCGCCAATTAGTAACTCACGTATTTCTTCTGTTATGACAGTATCATCCGTCATGATTTCACGTAGTAATTTACTTAAGTCGCTTGCGGTTGTGACAAGTGGTGCGTCTGCAACACCAACACTTTCAAAGAACGGCTTAGTGTTTTCCATTTGGCCATCTTCCAGAATATAGCCCGAAATGGATGTACCCAACTCATTTTCAATGCCACCATAATAGGTATCATTCAGGCCGAGAGGAATAAGCACTCGATTGCGAAGTTCAACAGAGTGATGTTCGCCGAGTATTTCATCTAATATTAACCCTGCCAATAAATAACCGGAATTGGAGTACTGTACCCCTGTGCCAGGCTCAAAATACGCAGGCTTATTGTAAATAAACTCCAGCGCATTGATATCAGTTTTCAACTGCCCTACTGTTTCAATGCCGTAAACAAACCACTCTCCGGCAGTATCAGAATCAAGGTAATCATGCACGCCCGCAGTATGGTTGAGCAATTGGCGAATGGTCATTTGGTCACTGTATTGAATATTACTTAAAATACTGTCGGGCAGGTAGTCTGATATCAGGTCATCAATATTGAGTAAACCATCTTCGTGTAACATAGCGACTAACAGCGCTGTGGCTTTTTTGCCCGCGCTACCTACCGGCATTTGATGGTATGTCTGCATGGGTGACTGAGTCTCGATATCAGAAAGCCCGGCAGCTCCGGTAAAATCTATTTCCGGGCCTTCGACATGCAATAGCACACCGGGAACGTCTTCACCCACCGTATTATCCAGTAGCAACTGCAGGCTTTCAGACAAGGTCGGTGGATCCGGTTGTGGTTGCGGTTGCGGTTCAGGTTGAGTGGAATTACTACTGGAGCCACATCCCCCAAGAATACCAAAACTCATAGCCAATAGCCCTGTTGCCGCGATTTTCCCTAATTTCATAATGATTCTCTCTCTTCGGGTTAATATCTTTTGGACATTGCAGTTGAGTACTGAACGACCGATTCAAGACACCAATATAATTAATGGAAGGTAAAAATAGGGTAAAGACATAAGGCTAACTAAAGAACCAATAACGGATCCTACAGATTTATCAAATGTAGGCTCTGTGGAACTTGAGAATAGCCGGTAACACCTGAAAGATAAGTTCTGTCACCATTACCGATACAGAATATGCGGTTGCGTAATAACCCCGAATCAGCAAGTTTATTTTACCATTATAAATGAGTGTGATTTGCGCGGTTCGCAAACTCAGACACGGCGGACTTAGATAACATTAAAATGGGTGTCATCTTTAGATTCTTTCACTAAATTAAAATGGGTGTCATCTTTAGATTCCGGATAAGGCTAAGAGCATGCAGCAGTGGTTTGCGTTAGGTGTTGAAATCAATGTTTACGATAAGCTCCGGCTTTGTGCAAAAAGGGAAAAGGTGTCTGCCGATGAGTCGCGATACGAGGAGATGATCGATAATCTGAGAATAGAGTATGAGGAATTGAAAAAGGTATCTAAGATGGAGCAGCTAAAGGCTGAATTTCAGTATACCGTTCGTTTATTTATTTGGCCCATATAACAAAGCCGGCGACTGGCCTGATGTATTCGTCAAAAGATTCAAAACCCTACTTTGAGGTGAATCAGGCTCAAGACCGAATGGCTGCCAATTGTCTGAATCTGCCTGAAGAATGCTGTTTACTGAATGGCTGCTACGGTGTGTTCGCTGCCTTTCTTTAATGGACGCAATTAATCTCAGGTATCTACTTAGATGCACCAGTGTGATTACGTTAAAATCGCTCGGTAGTTAGACTGTCACATACCCTTAGTAATCACACTAATTCACTCTAGCTAATTCAAATATTCGCGAACTTGGGCGTACGTAAGCACTTGGTAAACTTTTGCTAACTCTTCTATATCTTGCCAAGTCACCCCATGATGACCAATTGTTCTTTTACCAAAGAGTGGTTCAATTTCATTTACATAGACAATGCAGCGACCATCTCCTACATCTCTAAAAAGAACAAGATGATCATTTTTATGCCAATCTGCTCCTCCATAATTTTGGTCGTCACGATAAGGTGTACTTATCATTGCCCCTTTGGCGTGGGTGTAGGCTGAAACGTGGCACGAACCAAATTCCGAAGATTTTATGGTTTTACTATCAACCTGAGAAGCATCGAAATAACTGACTAGAAATTGCATAGCCACTTTTTTATTTCTGTGTTGGTTGCCATTTCCAAGATATAAAATCCTATCGGATAATGCTTCCACTTCGATCTCCTTAACTTTTTCAAGATCACCCTTAACCGCATAGGGTTTCAGTAGCTCTAATAACTCCGATGGTATCTCAGGTCTTCGGGGCAAAGGTTCTGGAGATTCCATCAACAGGTCTAGTAATTTAAAAGCTGTATCTTCGACTTTGTTTGCCCAGCGCGCTCTTTGTACTCGCTCTGCTGATGTCATTGGTTTATCACTATATGATTTTCTTGGTGCCATAATGGGAAGCTCATAAGATTACAAAGGGATGTAACGAAATATTAGTGCATACATCCATATAGCGCAACACCCCTATGTAACTTTATTCAAGGCGACTCATTGTAAGTCGCTAATATAGTCCGCATTTTGGAGTAAAAAATGCCAACGTAATTGAGCAGTTTCTAACCACGTTTTTGCATCAATCCCATAGATTTCTTCTATTTCATCAGAAAAATATGCTAGTGAAATATCACGGTTATATTTTACTGGCACATCAAAGTATTAACGGTATTTACCGTTATCGTCAGCTAATTCTTTTTGAATTTGATTGCTCAAGCTAATACTGAACCATCTGCCAAATTCGTCTCGAAGCGGATAAATTTAGCAATCATGTTTAAGCCCGGAATAAGTGACCGGGTAATGGCCAATACGCGGCAGTAAAGATTTAAGCTAGGCAGGGTCCGCTCTGGTGTGGAAGCAGCCATTCAGTTGGAATAAGCTCACAACTCAAGTCGTGTTATTGTGAGGCTAAGTTTAAGTGGAGTTGTAATCCCCCGAAAAGTAGCAGGGTTGAAAGTAGAAAGCGACACTCATTTCCATTGGTACTGGCGAGTTTCAAGGATTCGTTAAACATAATTGGGTAGCCGGAGTTATTTGAATTCCGGCTTCCGATGCCCATCCCAAATTTTCACAACACCATTGCAGAAGGAGTTCCCGGGCCTAAGAATAGCCCCGGGATGAGTGAATAGTTATAAGTTTAAAATTACCACACCAGGTCGTCGGGGATCTCGTAATCGGCGTACCAGTCTTTTTCTTCTTCGGTCATTTCTACCGACTCTTCCTGTTGGTCGGCGCGGTACAGAATGCAACTATCGTCGCGTTCAGCGATTTTATCCGCTACCTGAATAGGAATAATGGCATAACCGTCTTTAAAAGTAACAATAGCCAGCTTACCAGCCTGTAAATGGCCGCGAGTGCGTTCATTCACTAGTACTGATTTGATTACGTTGTCATGAGTAAACTGAAATTTAACATCGCCGTTATTCATGGGCTGCTGATTCATATCGATCATCTGAATGATCTGGGCAGCAATTTGCTTTTTCTCGGCTTCTTTTTTGGCTTCGGCATTTAAAGCCTGGTCTTTTTGCTTTTTGGCCTGCAGCTGGGCCTGCACCGATGCTTTGACTTCATCGGTTTCTACCACCTTGTTTTTGCGCCTGATCTTGTCTTTCTTGCGCTTTTCGTTCTGGATTTTTTTGGCGCTTTTTTTATCGGCCAGCCCGGACTTTAAGAGTTGCTCCTGAAGAGATAATGCCATGGACACCTCGGATCATTTAAAAATGCTTATTCTATGCGGAATGAGAAACGAATACCAAGCTTAATGGCGAGTCTGCTTGGCATCCTCGACACTGTACCAATATTGCGGTTCATCTACCGGCGTTTCTTCTGACAACACCGGATTCTCAAGTTCGAACACAATGCGATTTTTGATATTAGCCTGATCTATGTATTCCTGGTGTTCCCGGAAAAACAACTGGTCAAAATCACCTGAAGCGATCGCTCTACGCAACCCGGTTTCAATCAGGTTTTTCATCACAATATTCTTTTTGTTAAAGAAAAAGTAGGTGGCGGTGGGGTAACGGATGGCCAGATGCGGCTCTATTCTCAACCCCTGGTTCTTAACCGGGTTAGCCATTTCTTCCCAAACCTCCACGATTGAGCGCGGAAAGAAGCCGGCCCGTTCCAGTCTGACGATGTCAAACATTTCATCGTATTTATTAGAGGTTACCACCTCGAAACCATTGGCCTGTAATATCTTAGTATCTGGCCAGTCATGCCCTTGTACCGGCGTATATTGCCTTAATTCCTGAATGCTGGTAAAGCTGCTGAACACATCGTAGTTTTCTTCTGTCACCAGAAACAAACGCCAACCAATCAGGCCCTTATATATCGGAATTCGCACCGGCAACAGCTCTTCTTCGCGCAATTTGTCGGTCATGCTCCAGACCAAGCTTATTTCTCGGTTGGCTTTGAGCTGTTTGATGGCGCGCCCCTGATTGAGCACTTTATGGCTGGGATAAAGATTGTAGTTAACACCTGTGTGTTTAAGTGCCAGTTTCAGAACCGCCAGCGGATAAGTGGTGCGTTTATCTTCTTCATCATCCGGGCGTGGATAATACAGGGTCCAGGTAGCAGAATAGGCAGAGTGACAACTTGCCACTCCGAGGCAAAACAAAAATATCAGGCGTCGTATCATGTCACGGGAAAAAGCAGCCTCTCCAGCTCCCTTTCTTCATCATCAATCACAGAGACGATAATTTTTAAAGATTCCCCATCCAATTGCAATGTATAAGAAACAAAACAGCTAAATAGCTTTTGTTGGCTGGCATCTTTGAAAGTCCATTTTACGTTTGAGAACATGATATTTTCAGACAGTCGCATAGTCTGGCAGACATCAGCTTCGCAACCTGCAACACCGATAGACTCCAGTTTATCCATCAAGTCATCAATCACTTCTGCGATGGCTTCATGGGAAGTGAAAACGCTTTTGGTTTCATCGCTCATTAACACTGCGGGGATAAAGTACATCCGGGAAACGGCATGGGCATCAAACTGTTCGTAGGCCCGGGCATAATCATCAAAAAACTCTTGGGAAAGTGTTGGCACTGTTCTTCCTTCTAATCTGATTCAATTACTATTTGTATCGACAAAACTCAACAAGCTCTTAATAAAGCATAATAGTAATTCAGGATCCTGCCGCTCAATTTACTCAATACCGATAAATTTATGGGTTTGCAGGGATAAACGCCAGTTGCGCTCGATGCAGGTTTTTACCGCCAGCTCAGTGGCTCGCTTTTGCTGGCTGATAGGTTGCAGATAAATCAGACAATCCTGGCGCAGCGCTTTACCTTCCAGTAATTCATCCAGTTCTTCAACGTGTTTTTCCATCGCTACCGGATGCTTGATTTCATTGGCGCATTCCAATAATTCACGACGCACCTCATAACCGCCTTTCATGTTAATTTTCGGTGAAACAGTAACCCAGGTTTCCGGGTGAGCTTTCAGCGCAAAAGTGCCACTGGTTTCTATTTGTGCCGTAAAACCGTTCTCGATAAACAAGCGGGTTACTGGCACCAGATTGTAGAGGCAAGGTTCGCCACCGGTGAAAATAATGTGTTTTGCCTGGTAGCCTTTTTGCTGATAAAGCGCGAACAACTGTTCCGCTGTGGCCGCAAACCAGCTATCCGACTCGCCGGTTTCCTGCATTACCTGCTCAGCACTGGCCTGGGTTTCAGGTGGAATATCCCAGGTGTATTTGGTATCGCACCAGGGACACCCCACCGGGCAGCCCTGAAGTCTGATAAACACCGAGGGCACACCGGTAAAAGCGCCCTCGCCCTGAATGGACTCAAAAACCTCATTAATTTTATAAACCGTCGGTACGTCATTGACGATGTTTATGCGCTGTGAAGATGTCGCTTGTGAATTCAAACTGGTGGCCTTAGTTGCTGAGATATCCGGACAGCAATTGCGTTTATCGAAGAATTCTCTAGAATCGCCGTCATTACTGACAAGATTATAGAGAATAGTGGCATATGACACAAAAAGTTGTGGTGATTTATTCTGGCGGCATGGATTCATTTACCGTGCTGCACAAAGCGATTAAAGATGGTTATGAAGTTTTTCCACTATCCTTTGATTACGGACAGCGTCACAAAAAGGAGCTGGATTACGCCGCCAATGTGTGTAAACAGTTGAATGTAAAGCATAAAATCGTGGACATCTCCGCTATCAATCAGTTGATTGGCGGCTCTTCTCTCACCAGCGATATCGAGGTGCCAGAAGGCCACTACGAAGAAGAAAGCATGAAACAAACCGTGGTGCCAAACCGCAACATGATTTTGTTATCTATGGCAGTGGGTTACGCGGTTTCACTGGAAGCGGATAAGGTCTATTACGGCGCTCATTCCGGAGATCACGCGATTTACCCCGATTGCCGCCCCGAGTTTGTGCAAAAAATGAATGATGTCAGCGCTATCGCTAACTATCAGCCGGTGGAAATCTACTCCCCCTATTTGCAAGTTAGCAAAATAGATATCTTAACCGATGGCTTAAAAATGGGACTGGACTATAGTCTGACATGGACCTGCTACAATGGTCGGGAAAAGGCCTGCGGTAAATGTGGTGCTTGTCAGGAGCGGCTGGAAGCTTTCGAAAAGAACGGCTGCACAGACCCTCTGCCTTATGAAGTCTAAGCTGGAGAAGTGTCCGTTTAATAAAGCAGACATCTGACTAATAGCAATTAATTATATACAGAGTGAATAAAAAGCGATTCTTACAGGTCCTGATACGATAACATGTGGAAGCATATTGATTTGCTATCAGTAAAAAATCATTATCAGGATGGAAGGATGCAAAGCACACTACAAAAAGTCACTATGATTAAAGAAAGTTTTTGGCAACGACTACAAGAAGACGCTTTACGCGTGGTTACCTCTGAGCCACTGCTGGCCAGCTATGCTCATGCCTGTATTCTCAATCATAGAAACTTTGAATCTGCTTTGAGCTTTATTCTGTCTAACAAATTAGCAGATGAAGTGATGCCCGCCCTGGCTATCCGTGATGTTTTCATGGACGCTTATGAAGCCGATGCCAATATTATCGGCTCCGGGATAGAAGACATCAAAGCCAGCTTCGACAGGGATCCGGCGGTTCACTCTTATTTGATGGTACTGATCCATTTTAAAGGCTATCAGGCTATCCAGGTACACCGTTTGGCGCACCACTTATGGCAGCGCAATCGCAAAGACCTGGCGCTGTTTCTGCAAAGCCGCAACAGTGAAGCGTTCGGCGTAGACATTCATCCAGCGGCCAAAATAGGCAAAGGGGTGATGTTTGATCACGCCACCGGTATTGTTATCGGTGAAACTACCGTGATTGAAGATAATGTGTCGATACTGCAATCCGTGACTTTAGGCGGTACCGGTAAAATGGCAGGCGATCGTCACCCTAAAATTCGCGAAGGCGTGATGATAGGCGCTGGCGCTAAAATTCTGGGCAATATCGAAGTGGGTACCGGCTCAAAAGTGGGTGCCGGTAGTGTGGTATTAAATCACGTTCCGCCCCATGTTACGGTGGTAGGTGTTCCGGCTACCGTTGTGGGTCGTCCCTGTTGCAGTAAACCCTGCGACACTATGGAACAAAACGTCTTAGCCGACGACAAGCCCTGAGTCAATGACCAGTTATAAGCAGCAAGCCGCTCTCAACAGCGGCTTTTTTGTATCCGTTGCAAAAAGCTTATAGCCACAATCTGCATTTTGCCGCGTTTCTGAAAAAAATTTGAATTATGGAGAAATTAAGAACTGAGTTATAGTTATTTTAAAATACATAAATAAAAACAAATCACTCAACGGAATAACGCGCTGCACCAGATTTAACCATTAACGCTTATGGGAGAGGTCTATGAACCCGGTGATAACAGCACAAGCCGTTGAATTATGTAAGTTTCTGTCTGCCAACGATGCCATAAAAGCCCACCTTTTTATGGAGCAAACCCACCTTCCCTACGATGTGCAAGATCTGATTCTGGCCGCCCTTGCTGGTTTACCCAAACTGGACGGAAAAATTATCGAAGAAATATTGGAAGACTTCTGTGAGATCAGTAGTTTTGATGAGCGCTTACTACATTAAAGAATAGAAAAGCGTATGGGCTTTGATACCAAAGCCCGTTGAGTTTTTATTTATACCATTTTACCTGGCAGCTAACTCACTGCTGCCAGACTGGGCTTTGGATGGGGTTTCACTCCCTCACCCGCCTGCTCAATAAACCAGGTTAATTCTTTAATACAGTGCTTTAAGACCGGATTTAATCTGACGTTTTTGCCGTTTAGCACGTACAGTTGATGTTCAAAATTGAACTGTTCACCAGCAACGGGAACAATAAACTCAGCCATTTCTGCGGTCACCAGATAATCCGGTAACAAACCGATATACTCACCAGTCATAATGGCCGAGCGACAAGATTCCCAACAATCGGACCAGGTTTTTACCGACAGTCGCTTACCGTCTCGAACATAGTTCCCGGACGATAATCCCGACATACCAACCGCGGGAAACTCCTCCAGATTAACCGCTTTAAGATCCTCTACCTTTGCCAAAATATGACTTTTAGCACAGTAAAGTTTGCCACTGACTGCCGCATCAATCGGGCTGAAATTAACAGATTCGGGTTTAACCAGGTCGTAGCAGGACAATACCAGGTGACACTCACCAGACAATGCCACATGCTCGATTTCCTGATACTGACGGGTTTGAATATTGACGTGAATATCGTCAAACTTCTTCATGGTGCTTTTTACTGCTTTTGCCACTGCAGCCATAATGCTGGCAGATAAAGACGACTGCACCACCAGAGTGATATGTCCTGAATAGTCATCGTGCAAACTCTTCAGGTTAAATACAAAATTATCAAAGGTATTAAATATGCGTTTGGTTTCCTGATAAACCACTTCACCTTCTTTGGTGAGCTGAAATCCGCCACGGCCCCGTTGACACAAGATCAGATCCAGTCGCTCTTCCAGTTTTTTAATCGCGGCACTAATGTTAGGTCTTTGCATACGTAACACTGGCTCTGCGGCGGTAAATCCGTTACACGAAGCGACGGCAAAAAACACTCTTAACAACTTTATATCGGATTCCTGTAGACGATTTAGCATAAAACTCACCACTGCATTCACTTTAACGTATTTAATTTAATACTAATGCAGATAATTAGTTTACGCCCTGCTCACAGCCGGAAATTGTGAAACAGCACTACAAATTCATTAAAAATGCAGATTATTTAGGCTAAAAGTGCAGGATTTGAGCTTACACGCTAAGAGGTTTCCACCACTTTAGCGCGCAAGGCTTCCACCTGATCTCGTACTGAGGCAGCTTGTTCAAACTCCAGATTTTGCGCATATTCGAACATTTGTTTTTCCAATTTGGCAATTTCAGCCATCAATGACTTAGCGTCCAGTTTGTACTCGGCTCCTGGCTCTGCTGCCAGCAATCGCTCTTGCCCGTCGGAATCACTGCCCATATCCATAACATCAGTAACCGGTTTGTGCAGCGGTTGCGGTGTGATGCCATGTTCGCGGTTATAGGCTTCTTGTTTTTCCCGACGGCGATTGGTTTCGTCTATCGCCCGTTGCATGGAGCCAGTGATGGAATCGGCGTACAAAATTGCTTTACCATTGATATTTCTGGCTGCACGTCCGATGGTTTGGATCAATGAACGATCAGAACGTAAAAAGCCTTCCTTATCAGCATCCAGAATGGCCACCAGACTCACTTCTGGCATGTCCAGACCTTCTCGTAACAGGTTAATACCCACCAGCACATCGAATTTACCTAATCGCAAGTCGCGAATGATCTCCATGCGCTCAACCGTATCTATATCCGAGTGCAGGTAGCGTACCTTCACCTGATGCTCATTGAGATAATCACTCAGGTCTTCCGCCATACGCTTGGTAAGCGTGGTTACCAGCACCCGCTCATGCACTTTCACACGTTTGTGAATCTCCGACAGTAAATCATCTACCTGCGTACCTACAGGGCGAATCTCCAATTGCGGATCCACCAGACCGGTGGGCCTGACCACTTGTTCAACCACATCACCAGCGGATCTTTCCAGTTCGTATTTACCCGGTGTCGCAGAAACATAGATGGTCTGCGGGGACAGGGTTTCGAACTCTTCAAATTTTAATGGTCTGTTATCCAGCGCTGAGGGTAATCTGAAACCATACTCCACCAGGGTTTCTTTTCGAGATCTGTCACCTTTGTACATGGCCCCAATCTGTGACACAGTCACATGGGATTCATCGATAAACATCAAACCGTCCGCCGGAAAGTAATCGATCAGCGTTGGTGGTGGCTCACCCGGCGCTCTGCCGGATAAATAACGGCTGTAGTTTTCGATACCAGAGCAGTATCCCAATTCGGTCATCATTTCGATATCGAACTGGGTACGCTGGGTAATGCGCTGCTCTTCGATAAGTTTATTGACTTCTTTGAGTTGCACCTGGCGATCTTTAAGTTCTTCTTTGATGCGGTCAATGGCCGAGAGGATCTTTTCTCTGGGAGTAACATAGTGCGTTTTAGGGAATACAGTGGCTCTGGCCACCTGCTTTTCAATCGCCCCGGTTAGCGGATCAAACAGCTGAATACGCTCGATTTCCTCATCAAACAATTCAACCCGAACCCCTTGTTTTTCCGAATCCGCGGGAAAAATATCAATAACGTCACCCCGCACCCGGAAGGTGCCCCGCTCAAAATTGACATCGTTGCGTTTGTATTGCAATTCAGCCAGTCGGCGCAGGATATCCCGTTGATCCATAATGTCGCCCTGTCGCAAATGCAGCAACATTTTCATATAGGACTCAGGATCGCCCAAACCGTAAATTGCAGACACACTGGAAACAATAACAACGTCCCGTCGCTCCATCAGCGCTTTAGTGGCCGACAAGCGCATCTGCTCGATATGATCGTTAATCGAAGCGTCTTTCTCTATAAAGGTGTCTGTGGTGGGAACGTAAGCCTCTGGCTGATAATAATCGTAATAGGAGACAAAGTACTCCACGGCATTATTGGGGAAAAACTCCTTCATTTCGCCATAGAGTTGTGCCGCCAGCGTCTTGTTGTGGGCCAGTATCAAGGTGGGTCTTTGCACTTCGTTAATGATATTGGCCATGGTGAAGGTTTTACCTGACCCCGTCACCCCTAACAAGGTTTGGTGGGCCAGACCATATCCCAGCCCCTCCACCAGCGCTTCTATAGCTTGCGGTTGGTCACCGGCCGGTTGATACTTTGATTTAAGTTCGAATCCTCTGCTCATGATATTGCTTCAGTATTATTTTGTTCGTTCACGATCAATGCGTTCATTTCTTCATCCAGTAGCCTTTTAAACCACATAAATGCGACAGAAGCTGTCAGTAGATTAGCCACAATGCCCATCCAGAACATGCCTTCTAACTGATACAACAGACTGCCCAGCCAGGAAATGGGTACGAAGAACACAAATAATCTGATCACGCTTAGTAATAATGCGCTCATGGGTTTATGCATAGCATTAAACGAAGAGTTAGTAAGAATAATAATCCCCTGCAAACCATACCCAATAGGCACTATCATCAAAAACAATTGGATAAGGTCTACCACTTCCTGCTCCTGAGCAAAGATACGTGCGATAAATGGTGCCAATAACCACATCACCAAAAACACTGCAAATTGCCAAAACAGAACAAACTTCAGACACGATAAATAGGCATCTTTAACCCGTTGAATACGCGATGCCCCGTAATTCTGACTGATAAAGGGTGGTAAGGTCATTGATAAGGCCAATATGACAATACTGGCGATGGATTCTATACGGCCACCCACGCCCCAGGAGGCAACTGCGGCGGAACCAAAGCCAGCGACAATAGCGGTCATCACACCATTTGCAATCGGCGTAAGCATGTTGGCTCCGGCAGCAGGTACGCCAATTTTCAAAATATTGCGGCTGTATTCTCTGAGTTCTTTAATAGTCAGCATACGAGGAATAATTAAATCACGCTTAACTAACAAATAAATGATTTGTGCACTTCCTACAGCCCAGGCGATCAAGGTAGCCAAGGCCGCGCCCTGAATTCCCATAGCAGGAACAGGCCCGAAGCCAAATATAAATAAGGGATCTAACAAGGCATTGATCGCTCCGCCCAGCGCCATAATCATACTGGGAGTTTTGGTGTCGCCGTTGGCTCGCAATACGGCATTGCCCACCATAGGCAAAGCTAAAAAGATTCCGGCTCCGTACCAGAGCAACATATAGTCTTTGATATAGGGCATTTCAGCTTCTGAAGCCCCCAGCAAAGTAAAGATAGGCTCAATAGTAAATAAGCCAAACAATGCCAACACCGAGGCCATAATAAAGGACAGCACCAGCGCACCAGTGCCGGCACCATGAGCGGTAGTTTTATCCCCTGCTCCCATTAATTTTGCGATAGTGGCGGAGGTGCCAATTCCTAAGCCGATATTTAAACTGATCACAGTAAAAGTTACCGGAAAGGTAAAACTGATGGCCGCTAATTGCTCTGTGCCTAATAAGCTGACAAAAAAGGTATCCACCAAGCCAAAGGTCATTAATAAAATCATGCCGTAGATTACGGGTACGGTCATCGACTTAAGGGTTTGTTTGATATCACCCTGTAATAAGTTAGGGGCCTGGGAAGCTTTAGACACTATATGGTTCTCGTATTTTGATAAAAGCTAGGATTTACGGGCTTATCGCGGACGATTAAAAAAGACAGAGCAAACCCGAAGTTATGGAAAAGCGCGTTCCATATAATTTTGAATCGTTAAGTTTACTTTATGCACTCAAATTAGGCTACGAAGAGTTAGGTTTAGTTTGTAACTAATTTCGTAGTTTTCACCTCCCCATCAGACCTGTTAGACGCAGAGGAAAAATGTAAACGCATAAGATGCGAGCGAAAAAAAACGGTTTTATCGAAATGCTCAATCTGTATTCAAAATCAGAATATTTCGTTTAAAAAATAATATTTTAAAATAGCGTCAATATTTATTCGAGTGATGTCAAAGAACTGTCACATAACTCATCAACATATCAGTTGTAGATAGTTTCATCACTCCGGATTAGATTTTAGTCCAAATGCTCAGTGAATAATCGAGACTTCATTTGAAAGCTAAAATCAAGTGAAAAATCCTTTTTTTTTGAAATTTTTTTATTGACTCGGAAAACAACACACAAGCTATTTTTCACTGGTCAATTTTCAACCACAGCCTTAGAAACATTTCTTAACAACATCTTAAGCTATTGTTTTTATTACACTTAATATCTTTTTATGGAAATTTAAAAGTTTCGACTTGACACGGTAAGTCGAGGGCTGTGGCAATGTGTTCCAATTTAATTCACATAGTTATCCACAGATTTAGTGGATAACTGTGGATTGCCCAATAAAGACGTGAGCTGGCGAGATCCAGGGTAAAAAAAAGGTAAGTTAACACTAACGTTAAGTGTCGCTGATTCTCGTTAACGAAATGTTAACAACTGTATATTTAGACATGTATCCTTTAATCTAATAGATCTTTTTTTCATAAAATTGTCATTTTTATAATCGTATTTTGTGGCATACGTTAAACGACTCAGCAATAACAACCAATTATCAGGCTTTCATATGAAAGCGTTTACAGCATTCCCTCTCTCAATGCCCCATTATCATTTCAGAATCCAGACTTAACCATCCCCTTCCAATAGAAGTCTCTCCCTGAATTTTCAAATTCCTTAGCAAACAAGGGTAAAAAGCTTAATTAATCAGCAATTGAAAAAATAATTCTGTAATAATATTGACACCTCCCATCCACCTCTTTATTATTCGCGTCCGTTGTGACGAGGCGGGTTGTGAAGCCTTCACTACTACGTCCCAAGCAACAGTAAAGTTTAGTACCGTTCCCCCTTAGCTCAGTTGGTTAGAGCGACGGACTGTTAATCCGCAGGTCCCCCGTTCGAGTCGGGGAGGGGGAGCCACTAAAACTTTGCAATACAATCTGCATATCTGTTCCCCCTTAGCTCAGTTGGTTAGAGCGACGGACTGTTAATCCGCAGGTCCCCCGTTCGAGTCGGGGAGGGGGAGCCAACTTCTTATAAATACCTATATTTTCCCTCCTCTTTTTATTTGCTCTTTTTGCAGATATTAACCCTATGATTCTTAAGTTGTTTATCTGGCCATAAAACACGATAATAGGCGGCGATTTTAATCGGCGACTGCTCGCCAGACATTTATTCTATAGTTAACGCTTATGACTGAGTTTGTGCTGTTGCTGATAAGCACAGTGTTAGTGAACAATTTTGTATTGGTTCAGTTTCTGGGATTGTGCCCATTTATGGGAGTTTCCGGTAAGCTGGAGACCGCTATTGGCATGTCCATGGCCACCACTTTCGTGCTTACCCTAGCCTCTGTTTGTAGCTATCTGGTGGAACAATATATTTTATTCCCACTAGGGCTAACCTATCTACGCACACTTAGCTTTATTTTAGTTATCGCGGTTGTGGTGCAGTTCACTGAAATGGTGGTTAATAAAACCAGCCCCACGCTTTATCGCCTGTTAGGTATCTTTTTACCTTTAATCACCACCAATTGCGCCGTACTAGGCGTCGCGCTGTTAAACATTAAAGAACAGCACAACTTTGTTGAATCAGTACTCTACGGCTTTGGGGCTGCGGTGGGGTTTTCTATCGTGCTGATCTTATTTTCTGCCATGCGTGAGCGTTTAGCCGTTGCCGATGTACCCGTACCTTTTAAAGGTGCTGCTATTGCCATGATTACTGCCGGATTAATGTCCCTGGCCTTTATGGGCTTTTCCGGATTAGTCAGGTTTTCCTAGGGAGTTGATTTGAGTTTTATTGCAATTACAGGTCTGGCGTTATTATTCGGTGCCCTGCTGGGATATGCCGCCATTCGCTTTCGCGTGGAAGGCGACCCGCTTGTGGATCAAATAGACGAAATACTACCGCAAACCCAATGCGGTCAGTGTGGTTACCCCGGCTGCAAGCCTTACGCAGAAGCCATTGCCAATGGCGACGATATTAATAAATGCCCGCCGGGCGGCGAAGCCACAATTAAAAAACTGGCTGACCTGATGGGCGTTGAAGCCAAACCGCTCGACGCCGCTCATGGCGAGGAAGACGTCAAAAAGGTTGCTTATATACGTGAAGATGAATGCATTGGTTGTACTAAATGCATTCAGGCCTGCCCGGTAGATGCCATCGTCGGTGCCACGCGGCAAATGCACACAGTCATCATCGACGAATGCACAGGTTGTGATCTCTGTGTTGCCCCCTGCCCTGTTGATTGCATTGACATGGTGCCAGTCAAAGAAACCGAAAAGAACTGGCGCTGGCAATTGGACCAAATCCCGGTCAAACAAGTGAGTTGAAGGGTTGGTCATGTTTAACGAGATACTTGAGAGAATTAAAAAAGGACAACTCTGGCAATTTCCCGGCGGCGTTAAGCCGGCAGGTAAAAAAGAGTTATCCAATGAGTCTGAAATAGAGCGCTTACCACTCGCCGAAAAACTGTTTATTCCGGTTAAACAGCACGTCGGTGTATCGGGCCGTATTTCTGTTGAGATTGGCAGCCGTGTATTAAAAGGACAACAACTGACCCACAGCATGAATCCGCTGTCTGTGCCGGTTCACGCTCCGACATCCGGAACCATAGAAGATATCACGCAACACGTTTCTAACCATCCCTCAGGTATCCCTGAAAAAACTATTGTTTTAGTGCCGGACGGTAAAGAAGAATGGGTAGATTTGAAGCCAGTTTCGGATTATCAGTCTTTACCCCGAGCCAGCCTGGTGGAAGAAATCTGCAGTGCCGGTATCGCGGGCATGGGCGGTGCCGGATTTCCCGCTCATATAAAGCTGTCTTCCGGACGCAATATCGAATTCTTGATCATCAACGGTGTAGAGTGCGAACCCTACATTACCTCTGATGACCGACTAATGCGGGAACACGCCTGGCAAATTCGACAAGGTATCGATGTACTCAGCCACATCTTAAAACCTCAGCATGTGTTGATTGCGATAGAAGATAACAAACCGGAAGCCTTTGCGGCCATGGAGATTGCCTTTCAGGATAATCCATCCTACAGCCTGTGCGCAGTTGAAACCAAATACCCGGCAGGTGGCGAGAAGCAGTTGATTCAGGTGCTGACAGGCAAAGAAGTGCCCAGTCGAGGATTACCGGTGGATATCGGGATCATCATGCATAATGTGGGTACCTGTTACGCAATTGCTGATGCCGTTTTTAGTGGTAAACCACTGCTGGAAAGAGTTGTCACCGTTACCGGAGAAGCGCTACAAAAACCGCAAAACGTTTGGCTGCCAATAGGCACACCTGTGGCTCATGCCATTGCACAATGCGGTTATCTGGCTCAGCAACAGAAGGCAAAGCGGATGATTATGGGCGGGCCTATGATGGGTTATACCCTGCATTCAGACCAGGTTCCCATTGTTAAAACCAGCAACTGTATATTGGTGCCTGCCGACTCTGAAATGCCCTTCCCCGGTGACGAGCATCCCTGCATTAGATGTGGTGCTTGTGCCGATGCCTGTCCGGCGGGGTTATTGCCCCAGCAATTGTACTGGCATGGTAAAGCAAAAGAGTACGACAAAGCACAAGCGCTGAACCTGTTTGATTGCATAGAATGCGGCGCCTGTGCTTTTGTGTGCCCCAGTAACATACCGCTGGTGCACTACTACCGCACCGCCAAGGCAGACATTCGCATTCAGGAAGAAGAAGCCATTAAGGCAGCAAAGGCCAAAGAGCGATTTGAAGCGCGCAATGCCAGACTGGAAAAAGAAAAGCTGGAGCGGGAAGAAAAAGCCCGACAAAGCGCCGCGGCTCGCGCCAAACGCCAGGAACAGGCGGCGCAGAAACAGGACAAACCCGCAGCGCCTGCTGCAAATGACAGAGTGGCCGCAGCATTAGCCCGTGCTAAAGCTAAAAAAGCGCAACAAGCTGAACTCCAGGCAGAAACAGAGTATCAAACAGAACCAAAGGCAGAAAGCCAGGAAACAGCCTCCCAAAACAGTGGGGCAAAATCGTCTGAACAAGAATCCCGAGTAGCAGCAGCTATCGCCCGTGCGAAAGCCAAAAAAGCACAACAAGTAGAAGGCTCCTCAGCAACTGACGATGACGCCAAACCACAGTTAAGCGAAAATACCGAAGAAGATCCGCAAAAAGCCAGGGTAGCCGCTGCTATCGCCAGAGCAAAAGCCAAAAAAGCGCAGCAAGCAGAAGAATCCTCCGCATCTGACGATGACGCCAAACCACAGGTAAGCGAAAATGCCGAAGAAGATCCGCAAAAAGCCAGGGTAGCCGCTGCTATCGCCAGAGCAAAGGCGAAAAAAGCCGCTCTGCAATCCAGTTCAGCAGCTGAACAATCCGAGGCTCCTGAATTTGAATTGCAAGGCGAAACTAATAGCACAATTCCACAGCAGCCGTCGTCTGAATCACAGGTTACTCCCCAAGAAAGTACTAATGACAAACAAGATCGCGTTGCGGCTGCCATTGCCAGAGCCAAAGCGAAGCGAGCTGCGCGTGAACAACAATCTCAAAATAATAATGAACAGGATGATTAAGCCCCGATGAAATTAAGCTTATCCAGTTCCCCACACCTCACGCAAAAGCGCACAACCAGTGAAATTATGCGTTTGGTAATGCTATTTGCCGTGCCAGGTATTGTCGTCCAGACCTGGTTTTTCGGATTCGGCACTCTGATAAATATTGCTATCGCTTGCCTTGTTGCGGTGATCACCGAAGCGATAATTTTGGAGCTGCGCAGAAAGAACTTTGAATTAGCCATCAAAGACTCCAGTGCTCTGGTAACCGCCTTGTTATTGGGCATATCGATACCGCCATTTGCTCCCTGGTGGATGACAGTGATTGGTGCTTTTTTTGCCATCGCCATCGCCAAACAACTCTATGGCGGGCTGGGATTTAACCTGTTTAATCCTGCGATGACAGCATACGTTGTGCTATTGATATCCTTTCCAGTGCAAATGACCGCTTGGGCTCCCGTTATGGAGCTTTCTCAAATTAATCACAACCTGATGGATGCTATGTCCATCACCTTTACCGGATACACAACCGAAGGCTACAGCGTATTACAACTGCGCACCAATATTGATGGCTTTACCATGGCCACGCCACTGGATGAAATGAAAAACCAACTGAACAAGGGCTTTACCCTGTCAGAAATTACCCTGACGCCCTTGTTTATTGAATCAGGAAATCTGGCCGCAGGCTTTGGCAAAGGTTGGTTCTGGGTCAATATCGCCTTCTTAGTGGGCGGCTTTTTATTGTTACAATTTAACCTGATCAACTGGCACCTGCCGGTTGGCATGTTGGCAGGTATTGGTTTGCCCGCTTTGCTATTCTATTTAATTTCGCCAGATACTCAGGTCAGCCCACTACTGCACTTATTTAGTGGTGGCACCATGTTGGGCGCGTTTTTCATCATCACAGATCCGGTTACTGCGGCAACCAGCAACAAAGGCCGTATTCTGTTTGGCTTTGGTGTGGGCTTATTGGTTTATATCATCCGTACCTGGGGTGGCTACCCTGATGCCATTGCCTTTTCTGTGTTGCTGATGAATATGTGTGTGCCAGTGATTGATTATTACACGCGCCCCAGAACTTATGGCTATAGCCAGACTAAAAAAGCCAGGGTCAACACTCCTGAAGGAGATAAAAAATGATCCAGGGTATCTCCAGAAACGGCGCTATACTCGGAGGCTTTACGCTTGCCACCACCATTTTAATCGCCTTAACCCATTGGGTAACCTCACCGGTTATTGAGCAACAAGTACAAAATAAAGCACAAAGCACCATCCGCGCAGTATTGCCACAACAATATTGGGACAACGACATTACACAAAACTGTGTATTTATGTCGCATTCTGAACAATCCACTCAGTATAAAGTTTATCGCGGATATCTGCAGGGCGAACCTTCCGGTGTGGTGCTGGAAGCCGTAACACCGCAAGGTTACAGCGGTAATATCAAATACCTGGTGTCTTTGATAGACAACACGACCATTGGTGGGGTCAGAGTACTTGAACACAAAGAAACACCAGGACTGGGCGATAAAATAGAATTGCGCATCAGCGATTGGATCCTGAATTTTGAACAATTGCCTGCAAACCAAACTCAACGAGAAGACTGGGCCGTAAAAAAAGACGGTGGTAAGTTTGATCAGTTTACCGGAGCCACCATCACACCTCGTGCGGTAGTGAATGGTGTTAAACACACCATCAGTTGGGCGCAAGACAATTACCAGGCAATCTTTGCCATGGACAATCAGTGTGAGCCTCAGAATAAGGAGTCAGCCAATGACTGAATATCAGCAGTTAACCTGGCAAGGCTTGTGGAAAAACAACGCGGCTTTAGTTCAGTTGTTAGGCCTGTGCCCTTTGCTGGCAGTAACCAGTTCGGTAGTTAATGCACTGGGTTTAGGCATAGCCACCACCCTGGTATTGATAGGTTCAAACTGTACAGTTTCACTGGTGCGCAACCTGGTTCCTAACGAAATCCGCATACCAGTTTTTGTGCTGGTTATAGCCACCTTCGTAACCATTGTTGAGCTGTTAATGAACGCCTACACCTTCAGTTTGTACCAGGCGCTGGGGATATTCATTCCGCTTATCGTCACCAACTGCGCAATAATCGGCCGTGCTGAGGCCTACGCTTCAAAAAACCCATTAAAACAATCCGCCTACGATGGTTTTATTATGGGTATGGGTTTTCTGCTGGTTTTAGTGCTTTTGGGCGCCATGAGAGAGTTATTGGGCAATGGCACTCTGTTTGATGGCATGCACTTGTTGCTGGGTGACTGGGCAAAATCCATGAAACTGGTGATTTTCGAAACCGACAGCCCGTTTTTGTTAGCCATATTGCCACCCGGCGCCTTTTTAGGCATGGGATTATTGATTGCCCTGAAGAATGTGCTCAACCAACGAGTTGAAGATGCCGTGATGGGTGCGCAACAAGAAAAAGTGGTGTCTCGCGCCCGGGTCACCAGCGAAAGCTAAGCAAAATAGCATCAAAAAATACGGAAAAGATACCTTAAAAAAATGAGCAGCATGAGTGCACCTATATCAAAGCAGCAAAAAGTACAGGCAATCATCAACATCCTGGATGAGCTGTATCCCGAAGTCCCCATTCCGTTAGATCACAAAGACCCCTACACCCTATTGGTGGCGGTTTTATTGTCTGCACAATGTACGGATGAACGTGTAAACCAAATTACCCCCCTGTTGTTTGCCAAAGCTGATAACCCATTTGATATGGTGAAAATGAGCATTGAAGAGATTCAGCAAATCATCAGGCCTTGTGGCCTGTCTCCCATGAAATCAAAGGGGATCTGGCACCTGTCTGATATGATCATCAAACTTCACGGTGGCGAAGTACCGCAGGATTTTAAGGCGCTGGAAGCTATGCCCGGCGTCGGCCATAAAACCGCATCGGTTGTCATGGCACAGGCCTTCAACGTCCCCGCCTTCCCTGTGGATACCCACATTCATCGACTCATGTACCGCTGGGGCTTATCCAACGGTAAAAGCGTGGAACAAACTGAGCGTGATGCAAAACGCCTGTTCCCCAAAGAAAAATGGAACGACCTGCATTTGCAGATTATTTACTATGGCCGTGAATATTGTCCGGCAAGAGGGTTTGATCTGGATAAGTGCATCATCACCCGTCAGTATGGACGCAAGAGTTTTATCAATGAGGTGCTGAAGGAAAAGGCTAAAAAGAAGAAGTAGTGTGGCGTAACAGGAGTGCTTTTACTTTTGGGGGTTAGCCAGGCTCAACAACCAGTTGACGAACATTTTTGTTTGTAAATTGTTCTCAAACCTCAGTCTTTGCCGGGTTTGCTGATCTGTGAATGCAACATTGCATTTATTTATTGAAATGGATGCAATGGGTGGACAAGCATTGAAATGCATGCCTTCATAAGAAAATGACATTAATTAATTCCTGATATAAAAATCGATAACATACCGAGCTGACATGGTGATATCGCTCTGTATCTAAGATGAATTGAATTTAAGAAGAGATAATAGGCCGAAAAGATTTCGGCCTAAAGAAGAGCTAACGAAACAGTTTAATCAACTACAACGTTGGTAGCTTGAGGACCTTTTTGTCCCTGCTCAACATTAAACTTAACACGCTGACCTTCAAGCAGAGTTTTAAACCCTTCAGAAGCAATTGAGCGGAAATGTACGAAAACGTCCTTACCACCGTCACTTGGTGTTAAAAAGCCAAAGCCTTTATCTTCGTTAAACCATTTAACTACGCCAGTTACTGAATTAGACATAATAATTACCTTTTTAAAATTTATTTATTTGGTGCAAAAACACCGATGAAGCGATAGAACGATCCGGCTAATAAAGCATGTATATCTATAAAAGCCTTCGGATTAAAAAGAAAATTAAAGAGGGTACAGCGCAGTAGTAGTGAAGATTTACAATCTAAAGCCCGGCCACAATACAGACTTTACTGACCCTTGTCTAGATAATTAGTTATAAATATTTTTTAACTATTCCTGTTCGTTATTAAAACACCATTTATGAAAGAATTGTTTCAGTGCCAATTAACTCTTGATTCTCAGCATTGCTTCATTATGCTTTCGGGGACCTATTCCGAGCCCATTAAACGTCTAGCATACAAAGGAATTTCTATGAGAATGTTACACACCATGTTGCGCGTGGCTAACCTTGAAAAGTCCATCCAGTTTTATACTCAAGTGATGGGCATGAAACTACTGCGCCAAAGCGATAACCAGGACTACCGTTACACACTGGCTTTTGTAGGCTATGCCGCTGAGTCTGAACAAGCCGTGTTGGAACTGACGTGGAACTGGGATACCGACAGCTATGACATGGGCAATGCCTATGGGCACGTCGCCTTTGGCGTGGAAGATATCTATGCCCTGTGTGATGACATTAAAGCCCGTGGCGGCGATGTGTATCGCGAACCAGGTCCGGTCAAAGGTGGCAGCACTGTAATAGCTTTTGTCAGGGATCCCGATGGTTATGCCATTGAGTTGATTCAGGAAAAAACCTGACTATTATCCACTAGCGCTTGCACAGCAACACCATCGGAGCGGAAAATGCGACACCTGTTCTTCATAGGTTTACTAAGCCTTCTGGCACAATTTTGCTTAGCTAAACCACTGGTGATTGCTCACCGTGGTGCGTCCGGCTATTTACCTGAGCACACTAATGAAGCGCTGGTTATGGCCTATATGCAAGGGGCTGATTTTATTGAGCAGGATCTGGTACTAAGCAAGGATGGACACCTGGTTGTGCTGCACGATATTCACATAGATAGCACCACAAATGTCGCTGAGCAATTCCCGGAGAGAATGCGAAAAGACGGACGATACTATGCCATCGACTTTACGCTCATGGAGTTGAAATCGTTGCTGGTGCATGAGCGCACGAATTCGCAGCAAAAACCTGTCTACCCGCAGCGTTTTAATGGAAGCACAGACTTCCGCATTGCCACTCTGGATGAACATATCAATCTGGTTCAACAACTAAACCGACAAACAGGAAAAAACATCGGCTGGTATATGGAAATAAAAGCGCCGCAGTGGCACTTTGAGCAAAGCAGAGATATCGCCCAAATACTAGTCGCTAAACTCAATTCGTTTAATCTGAACAAGCGCAACGCCAACGTTTTTATTCAGTGTTTTGATTTTCTACACAGCCAACGGTTGCGTCAGAAACTGGGACTTAAAACCAAGCTAATTCAGTTGATTGGCGAGAACGACTGGCAAGAATCTGATACCAATTACGATTACCTTAAAACAGAACAGGGATTAGCGGACATCGCCAGCTTTGCAGATGGAATTGGTCCCTGGATCCCGCAAGTGTTAACCCTAAAAAATAATACTTACCAAAGCACAGGTTATGCTGAAAGTGCACAAAAAGCCGGATTATCAGTGCATCCATACACTTTCCGAAAAGATGCATTGGCAGACAATGTTACTGCAGAAGCTCTGTTGAACGCCTTATTTAACCGGGCAAAGGTGGACGGTGTTTTTACAGACTTTCCAGATACCGTCATTAACTACTTAAACGACAGCACAGCTCAATAAACTTATGCTACTCACTATTTTCAAACAATTTTTAATGCTGGGATGTGTCAGTTTTGGCGGGCCGGCAGCCCACCTCGGCTATTTCAAAAAACGCTTTGTAGACGATTTGAGCTGGCTGACAGATGAAGAGTACGCCCAAATAGTCGCCCTGTCGCAATTCTTACCCGGTCCCGGCTCCAGTCAAACCGGTTTTGCCATTGGCTATCGCATGGCGGGTACATTGGGAGGGATTTGTGCTTTTGTGGCATTTACCAGCCCGTCAGTTATTCTGATGATATTGTTGGCCAGCTTTGGTACAGCACTAAGCTCAGAGCCGATATATCAGGGCATTATTCACGGATTAAAATTATTGGCTGTTGTGGTTGTAGCCGATGCCACTTTGGGTATGTTTCGCAGTTTTTGCCAAGGAAAAATCACACAGACTGTTTGTATCCTAACCGCCTGTGTGTGCATCCTGTTACCATCATTACTGATACAAATGTTAGTGCTTTTATGCTGCGCCTTGCTTGGATTGGCATTGTTAACAAACAAACCGCAACAAGCTGTGGTTACAACAACCTTGAACAAACCCAGAATAACACCACTGGTGGTGTTTTTTGCTTTACTAGTCTCGCTCCCCTTTTTAGCTAAATTGGCGCCAGAGTTGGCTCTGGCTAACTATTTTTATAGCGCAGGTAGTTTGGTATTTGGTGGGGGACACGTTGTACTGCCGATGTTGCAAAACATGTTGGCCGACAGCATCAGTAACGATGTGTTTTTATCCGGATATGCGGCGGCACAAGCGGTACCCGGCCCCATGTTTACCCTGGCAACCTGGCTGGGTTACCACTGGTTGCCAGCAGCGCCCATATTATCGGCACTAATTGCCACTTTAATGATTTTTCTACCGGGATTTCTTTTGGTAATTGCCCTGTTAGACAGCTGGCAATCCCTCGCAGCCAATTCTCGT
The DNA here is from genome assembly GCF_056158425.1 of Planctobacterium sp. AWH2_060. Taxonomy (NCBI): domain Bacteria; kingdom Pseudomonadati; phylum Pseudomonadota; class Gammaproteobacteria; order Alteromonadales; family Alteromonadaceae; genus Planctobacterium; species Planctobacterium sp. AWH2_060. Next base: position 2,045,788 of record NZ_JBSWTG010000001.1, read on the forward strand.
TTGCAAAGTGCCGTTTCAGGCGTGAATGCCTGTGTTACCGGGCTGTTGCTCAGCGCTCTGTATCAGCCGGTGTTTATCAGTGCTGTTAGTGGCGCGGTAGATATGATTTTAGTGTTATTGGGTTTCTGGTTATTAAAGACCATGCGCGTACCCATTTTGCTTTTAGTCAGTTTTTATATCCTGACTGGCGCATTGTTTATCTGATTTATTGTTAAATAGTAGTCAGGGCTCAAGCCCTGGCCTTCAAATAGTAGCGCCGGTTTGCATGGTCAAAAATGCCAAGAAGATAAGATAGGCAGCCGCGCCAAAGCCAATAGAATTGCAACCTACAAAGATAAACTTACGAAAAACGTCTAATGGACCTTGCGCACTTTTCTTACTGATATTCATTGTTGCCTCTCAACCGATTTGAATTGTTCTTGCTTTGATTTAACTATCGGCAGAAACACAAAATTACTTGAGCAAAATTTCGGTTGTTAAGCCGTTCAATGCTCGTCTACACTCATGACTGGTATCCATGTTGAAAGGTCAATATCATGAAGTTTTCCACCAAGTTGTCGACACTACTGGTTTTATTGCTGCTCAATGTTACTGTCTTAGCCACCCCTGAAACGTCACTGGCAGAGATAAAAAATCTGAAAACGCTGCCCGATAATGTACTTACCGGAGGGCAACCTGATAAGACAAACCTGAATAATCTCAGCCTACAAGGCATTACCACTGTTATTAATTTTCGCGGTGACGGGGAATTTACAGATTTTGACGAGGCCGATTATGTAGAGCAGTTGGGCATGGATTATTTGCATATCCCAATTGATTCTAAAAGCGCCCTGACCAGAGAGAATGTAGAGCGCTTCAAAGCAGCCTTAACCGAACATCAGGGCAATGTGTTTTTACATTGCGGCAGCGGTAATCGCGTCGGTGCCCTGTTTGCTTTGGATGCTTACTGGAATGAAGGGAAGTCAGTAGAAGAAGCCATCAAAATAGGGGAAGACGCCGGGCTGACATCCTTAAAGAGTTATGTCGAAGAATTGATGACAGCTCAGTAAAACCACATAAAAATCGGGGAAGTCTGCATGCTGTAAACTTCCCCAGACTTTACTCTGTTAATTTATTGTAAAAATAATCCACCTCAGAGGCTGACAAGCCCCGCTGAATTTCGCACACTAAAAGAAAAACAATAGATATTCCCTATGCTGAGTTTTATTGGCCTGTTTGGTGGGCTTGCGCTGTTAATATTCCTGACCATCCGCGGTTTCAACTTATTTATTGCCGCACCTTTGTGTGCCTTATTAGTGGCCCTGTGTTCGGGCTTACCGGTGTTTCTGGGTGACAATAATTTTGTCAGCAGTTATATGAATGGCTTTTCTGGATTTGTTGCCGCCTGGTTTTTCATGTTTTTATTAGGTGCTTTGTTTGGCAAATTTATGGAAGATACCGGAGCCGCGGATGCCATCGCCCATACCATCATTGGCAAATTGGGTAAGAAGCATGCCGTAGCCGCAGTGGTGCTGGCCTGCGCTGTGTTAACTTACGGCGGTGTCAGTGTTTTTGTCGTTGCCTTTTCTGTTTATCCTATGGCGCTTAGCTTGTTTAAAGATGCCAATTTGCCCAGACGTTTTATTCCCGCCGCACTGGCGTTTGGTTCGGTCACTTTTACCATGACCAGCGCCGGTTCTCCGGAAATTCAAAACTGGATCCCCATTAAATATCTGGGCACATCGCCCTTTGCCGCCTGGGAAGTGAGCCTGGTGGTGTCCTTGTTTATGGCGGTATGGGGCTTTTGGTGGATAAACCGCATGATTGCCAAAGCGGTGGCCAATGGTGAACATTTTGAGGCCCGTGATATCGACCCGGACTTGTCACAACAGCAAGACTTGCCCAACTTCTGGTTGAGCTTATTGCCGCTGTTTGTGGTACTGGGGTTATCTTTCACCTTTCATGAATCATTACAACAACTGGCCCTGATAGTCGCTTTAGGCGGCGGTGTGTTAACCATTTTGCTGTTGAACTTTAAACGCTTTAAGGATATCTCTTCGGCTGTGAACCAGGGCACCATAGGCGCATTACTGGCCATCGGTAATACCGCCGCGGTGGTGGGATTTGGCTCTGTCGCTAAAGTTACACCGGCATTTGAATCCGCCGTTGCGGTGATGACCAGTTTACCCGGCAACGAATTGTTAGGTGCGGCAGTTGCCGTCAGTGTAATTGCCGGTTTAACCGGTTCGGCCTCCGGCGGTCAGGCCATCGCCATGCCCCTTTTAGGGCCACATTATCTGGAGCAAGGCGTTAACCCGGAACAACTACATCGCATAGTATCCATCTCCTCAGGTGCCATCGATACCCTGCCCCATAACGGCTATATCGTAACCACTATTCGCGCCATCTGTCACGAAACTCACCAGCAAGCCTACTGGCCAGTGGCCGCCTTAACAGTGGTAATCCCCATGGTAGGTTTAATGCTGGCAGTACTGCTGTTTACCCTATTCTAATTCAAGGGGTCAGAGTTCTTGAAACCACTTTTATCAATATATTCAGATGCTTAGGATTCTGCATAGGAGTAAATTGGACTTTCAAGAACTCTGACCCCTTGAACTACCATGCTCTGGAAATGAAAAAGCCGCTATGTTCAGCGGCTTTCTCATACTTAAGATATGTTTACGCTTTTTGCATCCGTATCACGACTCGGCGGTTTTTAGCTCTGGCATTAGACGTGGTGTTTGGGGCTGCATGGCGTCGTTCACCATGACCGGTAACATCAATTCGTTCACCATCGACTCCCATACTAACAAAGTAGCTCTTAATGGCATTGGCCCGCATTTCAGACACTTCTTTGTTTTTGGATTTACCACCGTAACTATCGGTGTAACCATTCAACAACACCAATTCCAAATCGGGATCTTCCTGTAGATAGGCGCCAATCATGTCCAGTTTGCGTTTAGAGGCTTTGGTTAAATCCGAACCGCCAAACTTGTAGGTCAGTACCGTGTATTTAATATCATCAAAGCTATAGGGCAACAGATTGGAAACGCAATTGACGAATTGCTCATAGGGTTCGTGGAAGTTGCTGGCATTCAGCGCGACAGCGACTTTATCATATTGACTATACCAATCCTGATAGTACAAGGTTGGCCAAAAACCCTTTTCCAGTTCCGACAACATAGTCCAGGCAGCCTGCTCCGGTAAATCACCATCGAATTGCTTTCTGATGGTCATATCCGCAATATTTTTATGCATCAGTCCGGGCATCCACTTTGGCGGCACAGAATACACCGCTGCTACACCATAATTCTTAGGCAGTCGCAACATGTCCAGATTGAATTCCATATTCAGAATTTTGCTGGCTGAGCTGGTAAAGGACGCAGTACCGTAACCGGGGATTTGATGGTTGAGGGTACAATGCAGACGATTCGGTTCGCTATTGAACCAAACAGACTCTTCCACATCAGCCTTATATTGCCGTAAACTGGCCTGTGCCAGTAATGGCGTAATTAATAACAGTGCCAATAACTTTTTCATTATTGCCTCTACGCTTTCTTCGTCTTCTTTTTATTACAGTCATACACAGAAATCGTTAATTTCTGCCCTCTCCAATGCCTGTATCGACCATTATTAAAAAAGGTTGAACATTTATGCTGCTAACGCCAGCCATAATCCGAAATTCAACAGCAAGCCTTTTCAGTTTATCAGTGCATGGCATGGATTGCACAAAAAGTTAGCTAATAAAAGCCGCTCTTCGATTAATCATGGATAAGTCATGCCAAGCCTGCAATAATCTGCGTTTTTGAGCCTGAGGTTTCAGTTAGGATTTATATGCAGGATGATGGACACGCCATTAACGAGCGTTTTAGAGGTTATTTTCCAGTTGTTGTAGATATCGAAACGGCGGGTTTTAACGCACGAACCGATGCACTTTTAGAAATAGCTGCCGTCACGCTTAAAATGAATTATGAAGGGTTCTTATCGATTGATAAAACCATTCACTTTCACGTTGAGCCATTCGAAGGCGCCAATCTGGAAAAGTCTGCACTGGATTTTAACGGCATTGACCCCCACTGTGCGTTGCGCGGTGCGGTATCCGAAGAATTCGCGCTGAAAGAAATGTTTAAAGAGATCCGCAAACATCAAAAAGAGGCGGATTGTCAGCGCTGCGTGATGGTGGCACACAATGCCGCTTTTGATATGAGCTTTTTAAACGCCGCCACAGAACGACAAAATATCAAACGCAGTCCGTTCCACCCCTTTGTTTCTTTTGATACCACCAGCTTATCAGCACTCATTTACGGGCAAACCGTATTAGTGAAAGCGTGTGAACAAGCCGGGGTTGCCTTTGATCAAGACGAGGCTCACTCCGCTTTATACGATGCAGAGAAAACCGCACAATTGTTTTGCAAACTGGTAAACCGGGTTAAGCACCTGGGGGGCTGGCCCTTATAGTCTTTTAAACAATCATTAAAAAACCCGGCAGATGCCGGGTTTTCGCTATTCGGGAAAACGGAGCCTTATAGACCTTCAGCGTTCTCAGACAAGTAAGCAGCAACACCAGCTGGGCTTGCGTCCATACCTTTTTTACCTTCAGACCAACCAGCAGGGCAAACTTCGCCGTGCTCTTCGTGGAAGTTCAATGCATCAACCATGCGCAGCATTTCGTCGATGTTACGACCCAGAGGCAGATCGTTGACAACCTGGTGACGAACCACACCTTCTTTGTCAATCAGGAAAGAACCACGGAAAGCCACACCAGCTTCTGGGTGCTCAACGTCGTATGCCTGACAAATTTCGTGCTTAACGTCTGCTACCAGGGTGTATTTAACCGGACCGATACCGCCGTCTTTCTCGGCAGTGTTACGCCATGCGTTGTGAGTGAATTGTGAATCGATAGAAACACCGATCACTTCAACACCACGCTTTTGGAACTCTTCGTAACGGTGATCGAAAGCGATCAGCTCAGAAGGACATACAAAGGTAAAGTCTAATGGATAGAAGAAAACAACTGCTGCTTTGCCTTTGATAGCGTCAGCAAGATTGAATTCGTCAACAATTTCACCATTACCCAGTACTGCTGCAGCAGTGAAATCAGGAGCGGGACGACCTACTAGTACACTCATTATATTCTCCAATGATAGTTAACTTAATCTCCCTACCGACCAGAGTCAGTAGAGAATAAAATTCGAATACGGCAAGGATATAAGGACAGTTCAGTAAAAACCAATCTATAAATTCAATCGAATGATTCAAATATTCTAATCGCTCGCTGAAAAATTGCCCGGTTTACAGATATTTTTATCGTGGCGAACAGAAAAATAACGCAAACAAAAGCTTGCAATATTTTAAATAACAATTATTATCATTTGTAACGGTAAGTGAGAATGATTTTCAACTCCAAACTTACCTAAAGATTAAAATTAATTCACATTTAACCACAGGAAGCCATTGATGTACGTGTGTCTTTGTAACGCCATTACAGACAAAGATATAAAACAAGCTGTCACCGAGCAAGGTGTTGGCAACATCCGTGATCTTCGCGCCCACATGGCCATCGCCAACCAATGCGGTAAATGTACGCAATTAACGCAGCAAATCATCGACAGCACCATCATCGACGAATCACTTTTCAAAGAAGTTTGCTAAGCAAAAAAAATTCAAGGGGTCAGAGTTCTTGAAGTTCGATTAACGTTTCAAGAACTCTGACCCCTTGAAATTTTAGGTATAAAAAAAAGCTGCCAGAAATCAGCAGCTTTTCCATTTTACAGTTGCCGTATTAAGCCTTGTCGCCGTCAGCATTAGCGCGCTCAGCAGCAGCTTTAATCATAGGCTGCAACTCACCCTGCTGATACATTTCCAGCAAAATATCGCTTCCGCCAATTAACTCACCTTCAATCCACAGTTGCGGAAACGTTGGCCATTCAGCGTATTTGGGTAGTTCTGCGCGAATGTCAGGGTTCTGCAAAATATCCACATAAGCGAACTGCTCACCGCAGCTCATCATAATTTGTGCTGCCTGCGAGGAAAAACCACAGCTAGGTAACTTTGGCGAACCTTTCATGTACAAAAGGATTGGGTTTTCAGCGATTTGCTGTTTGATTTTATCTAGGGTTTCCATCTTCAGGTCCTGTAAATTGCGTTTCTGATGCAATCATAATTGCGATTATTTGTATTTTTTCAAGTTCTGATCCGCGAAGCAAGCGGCTTTTAATAACGAATTTTGTGCTGATCGGTTTAAATAATTTAATGCGTACCTATATAGCGGTACAGAAATAGATAAAATTATTCTTTTTAAGAAAACAGGCACAGTGTCTTTTCATCCTGCGATTTAAGGACTAGGATTGTGCTTCACAAACTCATCAGCCGATTACTTGGAGATCATTATGGCGTTTGAATTACCCGCATTACCTTATGAGAAAAATGCTCTTGAACCACACATCTCTGCAGAAACCCTGGACTTTCACTACGGTAAGCACCATGCCACTTACGTCACTAAGCTGAACGGTTTAGTTGAAGGCACAGATATGGCAGGCAAATCTTTAGAAGAGATCGTTAAAACCTCTTCTGGCGGTGTGTTCAACAATGCTGCTCAGATCTGGAACCACACTTTCTACTGGAACAGCTTAAGCCCGAATGGCGGTGGCGAACCTACAGGCGCTCTGGCAGATGCCATCAATGCTAAGTGGGGCTCTTTCGACGAGTTCAAAGCGGCATTTAACGACAAAGCGGTAAACAACTTCGGCTCCAGCTGGACCTGGTTAGTTAAAACTGCAGACGGTGGTCTAGACATCGTAAACACCAGCAACGCGGCAACCCCGCTAACTGAAGAAGGCGTAACTCCGCTGATGACAGTTGATTTGTGGGAACACGCTTATTACATCGACTACCGCAACCTGCGTCCTAAGTACATGGAAGCATTCTGGGCTTTGGTTAACTGGGAATTCGCAGCAAACAACTTTGCATAATTGCTAAGTAAAAGACCCGAATATAAAGCCCGCTGATTTAGCGGGCTTTTTATTATCCGTTTAGCGTAAATGCGCTTCTAAAAATCCCAAAACCCGGCGCTGCACGTCGTCCTGATGTTTTGAAAGGCTGTGCTCCCCTCCCGGATAAACCACTAATTCATGAGGATGCTGCAACTCTTCTAAACGCTGCGCAGCCATTTGCGACTGCGTCACATCCACGCGCCAGTCTTTATCACCATGCAATAATAACACTGGTACCTCGGCATTCAGTCCCTGCATCCAGTTTATCGCAGAACGCTGTTGCAACAGGCTCTCACGATTTTCTTTAAAGTCAGGTACCATATGGGTTAACAGTTTTTCCATTTCTGGTCTGCGCTGCAACTCCGGAGCCATGTCTACAACCCCAGCTCCCACAATGGCGGCGCTGATATCCTGGGTATTTTGACGCAGTGCTTGCCAGGTCATCATGGCCCCGCGACTCCAACCAAATAAAGCGATTTTACTGGCATCTGCATTGGGAATAGTTTTAGCGATTTCAATCAGGCGCAATACATCATTAACGTCTTCCCCACCGAACTCATCCCTAATACCAATCAGTAATAATATGTGATCTACTCAGTGGGAATTGAAACGCATTTAGGCAAGGCAGATGTTTGCGGGTCTAGTGGGTCTAAATCAAAAACATCTAACACAGCATAAATGCGTTTCAAACCCATCTTCGACGTTGCTCATAGCCATGATCTCTTTGTTGCCAACAAGGATGTTGGTAAGGGGCGAGAGCAGGATGCGTTGAGCTTTGCGCGAGACTCGAAAGACCACCAGTATTCCTTCACTCGCGCGTCGCGACCTCATGGCTATGAGACTAACGCTGAGCGATCACATATTATTACTGATTGGTATATCCTCACTGTATCGGGAGCCCCGATAATTACTGGCCAACACCAGGTAACCCTGCTCTGCTATGGGTAACAACCTCTTCACCAATAAAATACGGCTTACGTTGTGCTTGAAATTACCGCCGCGATTAAAAATAACTACCGGTAACTTCCCGCCCTGCCAGTTTTTGGGATATGCCATAACTCCGGAGATTTTCAGGCCATCTGACTGATAAGCAATCCAGTGACTCTCGGTATTAGCAAGCAGCCTGTCGGTGTCACTGTTGCCCATGTTTCTCTGAAAACCACTGACCATTTTCTCGTTTCGAGCATTCTTTTTTACATCTGCCAGCCACTCTTCAAAATTGGCAAAAGGCACAGCCCTATCTACCAGAGTAATCGCATCAGTACGATATCCCTCTGGCTCCAACGTCACTTGCAAAGGCAAAATACTGGCAGACTCTGTGGTGATTGAATTTTCGGGTATGGCTGATTGCGCAGTGTTACTGGCGCTAAGAAGCGCGAGCAACAATCCGGAAATAAGATAGTTTTTCACTTAAATTCCCTTTAATAATAATGCATTACGGTGGGCTCAAAAGATAACAGCACCCGCTCTTCCAGCCAAGCAGGTGCGTCCATATTGTTACTGTTCAAATTGTAAAATTTTTTAACCTCCCTCCATTTCAGCCCGATTACCAGGGGAATAAATCCTTGCTGAAAACATGGCAATCTCAGTAATTGATACTATGCTGAAAGTGTCCCGATTATTTTTTTTAAATTGAACTGGAACGCCACAACATATTGATATCCTAAAACAATTTGTTACGGCTTTTCTTAGCTAAATTTAATCTAAAGGTGCAACACATTAACGATTTTTAGGGTCTAAGATTAGAGAGCGTGTTGACCTTTGGGGAACGAAATTTGTACCACAAAGATCACCGCACTCTACAAAGCGCTGTCTAAATTTAGCCTTTCCAGGCTTGCCATGTTGGGGGTTTTTTCATGGGAATTTTCGAACATTATCAACAAAGATACGAAGCTCACAAAGAAGAAGAATTCAGCATTCAAGAATACCTTGAGCTTTGTAAAACCGATAAAACGGCCTATGCCAATGCCGCAGAGCGTCTTTTGCAAGCAATTGGTGAAGCCGAATTAGTTGACACATCGCAAAACCCGGCCTTAAGTCGGATATTTTCCAACCGGGTTATTTCCCGTTACCCGGCGTTTGCCGATTTCTATGGTATGGAAGAAGCGATCGAGCAGATAGTCTCCTATCTACGCCACGCCGCACAAGGCCTGGAAGAGAAAAAACAAATTCTGTATTTGTTAGGTCCGGTAGGCGGCGGTAAATCCTCATTGGCAGAAAAACTCAAAGAATTAATGCAAAGAGTCCCTATTTACGCCATTAAAGGCAGCCCGGTTAACGACAGTCCCTTGTGTTTGTTCGACTCCAATGAAGACGGCGAGTTATTACAGCGCGAATACGGCATTCCGCAACGTTATTTAAAACCCATTATGTCACCCTGGGCGCGTAAACGTCTGCATGAGTTCAATGGCGATATCAGCAAGTTTAAAGTGGTTAAAGTTTTTCCATCCATCCTGGATCAGATGGGCATAGCCAAAACAGAACCGGGTGATGAAAACAACCAGGATATCTCATCATTGGTGGGCAAGGTAGACATCCGCCGCCTGGAAGAATTTGCGCAAAATGACCCGGATGCCTACAGCTACTCAGGGTCGTTGTGTAAAGCTAATCAGGGATTGATGGAATTCGTGGAGATGTTTAAGGCTCCAATTAAGGTGCTGCACCCGTTACTGACCGCCACTCAGGAAGGCAACTACAACCCCACTGAAGGTTTCTCTGCCCTACCCTTTGACGGTCTGATTCTGGCTCACTCCAATGAGTCGGAATGGCAGAGTTTTCGCAATAACAAAAACAACGAAGCCTTTCTGGACAGGGTGTATATCGTCAAAGTGCCCTATTGCCTGAGGGTTTCTGAAGAGATAAAAATTTACGAGAAGTTGCTGCAAAGCAGCGAACTGACCAAAGCACCTTGTGCCCCGGGTACTTTGCAGACATTGGCTCAGTTTAGTGTGCTATCGCGATTGAAAGAACCAGAAAATTCCAACATTTACTCCAAAATGCGGGTTTACGATGGTGAAAGCCTGAAAGACACCGACCCAAAAGCCAAATCCTACCAGGAATATCGGGATTATGCCGGTGTCGATGAAGGTATGCAGGGCCTGTCTACACGCTTTGCCTTTAAAATTTTATCCCGGGTGTTTAACTTTGATCATCAGGAAGTGGCCGCTAACCCGGTACACTTATTCTATGTGCTGGAGCGTCAGATAGAGCGAGAACAGTTTCCCTCCGACCAGGAAGAGCGCTACAAAGAGTTCTTAAAAGGATATCTGATTCCCAAATACGTTGAGTTTATCGGCAAAGAAATTCAGACCGCTTATCTGGAATCCTATTCCGAATATGGTCAAAACCTGTTTGACCGCTATGTGATCTACGCTGACTTCTGGATTCAGGACCAGGAATACCGGGATCCAGAAACCGGCCAGCTGTTTGATCGCGAAGCACTCAATGCCGAGCTGGAAAAAATAGAAAAACCAGCGGGCATCAGTAATCCAAAAGATTTCCGCAACGAGATCGTTAACTTTGTGCTGCGGGCCAAGGCCAGTAAAAATGGTAAAAATCCGTCCTGGACCAGCTACGAAAAACTGCGCACTGTAATTGAGAAAAAGATGTTCTCTAACACAGAAGATCTGTTGCCGGTGATTTCTTTTAACACCAAAAGCTCAGCGGAAGATCAGAAAAAACACGACGATTTTGTCAAGCGAATGCAAGAGAAAGGTTATACGCAAAAACAAGTGCGTCTACTGTGCGAGTGGTATTTGAGAGTCAGAAAATCCTCTTAACGCCCCTTCCAGCATTACAGGAGCGGTTATGGCGCATTTTATAGATCGACGTCTGAACAGCAAAGGTAAAAGCACTGTCAATCGACAGCGCTTTATCCGGCGCTATAAACAACAAATTAAAGAGGCGGTGTCTGACGCAATCAGCAAACGCAGCGTCACCGATATCGATTCAGGCGAAGAAGTCAGTATCCCTACTCGTGATATCACCGAGCCGGTATTCCACACTGGCAAAGGCGGCCGAAGAGAACAGGTGCATCCCGGCAACGACCAGTTTACTACCGGCGATCGCATTAAACGTCCTCCCGGAGGCGGCGGTAAAGGCGGAGCGGGTGAAGGAGATGCCAGTAACGAAGGCGAAGGTCAGGACGAGTTTGTTTTTGAGATTTCCAAAGACGAATATCTGGACTTATTATTCGAAGAGCTGGAACTGCCCAATCTGCAAAAAAACCAGCTAGACAAACTGGTGCAATATGAAACCTATCGCGCCGGATATCAAACCGACGGCGTTCCCGCCAACCTGGATATTGTGCGCAGTTTGAAAGGCTCTGTAGCCAGACGTATTGCGCTGACCTCCGGCAAGAAAAAACGCTTGAAAGCCCTGGAAGAAGAGCTGGCGGAACTAAAAGCCGATAAGCACGATCATCAGTTGCGCATTATCGAACTGGAAAATGAAATTGCCGAACTGAAAAAAGCAATTGCGCGGGTGCCCTTTATCGACACCTTTGATTTGCGTTTTCGCAATTACGAAAAACGTCCTAAGCCCACCAGTAAAGCGGTCATGTTTTGCTTAATGGATGTCTCTGGCTCTATGGATCAGGCCACCAAAGATATCGCCAAACGCTTTTATATTTTGTTGTACCTGTTTTTGACCCGCACTTATAAAAACGTCGAAGTAGTTTATATTCGCCATCACACCCAAGCCAAAGAAGTGGACGAACAGGAGTTTTTCTACTCACAAGAAACCGGCGGCACCATAGTTTCCAGTGCCCTTAAATTAATGGACGAAATTGTCCGCGACCGCTACGACTCTAGTGAGTGGAACATATACGCCGCGCAAGCTTCCGACGGCGACAACTGGGCCGATGACTCGCCCCTGTGCTCCGAGATTTTATTACAACGATTATTACCCGCGGTGCGCTATTACGCCTATATCGAAATTACCGAACGTCAGCACCAAAGTCTGTGGCGGGAATACCAAAAAATTGCCGAATTGCAAGATCACTTCGCCATCAAACACATTCAAACAGTCGAAGATATTTATCCGGTATTCCGAGAGTTATTCCGTAAAAATGTGGCCAAACCACAAGGAGTTGCTTAGTGGCAGTATCTCCACCCAAACGCAAAAGAGGGGTAAAAGCGATTAGCGATGGCCCCGACTGGAACTTTGAGTTACTTGAACAATACGAAGACGAAATCGATCGCGTCGCTAAACACTATGGCCTGGACATTTACCCCAATCAGATAGAAATTATCACCGCCGAGCAAATGATGGATGCTTATGCCAGTGTCGGTATGCCCATCAATTACAGCCACTGGTCCTACGGCAAAAAGTTTATTTCCACTGAACAACATTATCGTCGCGGTCAGATGGGACTGGCCTATGAGATTGTTATCAATTCCGATCCCTGCATCTCTTATTTAATGGAAGAAAACACTATCACTATGCAGGCACTGGTAATGGCTCACGCCTGCTATGGACACAATTCCTTTTTTAAGGGCAACTACCTGTTTCAGACCTGGACAGACGCCAGCTCCATCATTGATTACCTGGTGTTTGCCAAAAACTATGTGGCCAAATGCGAGCAGCGCTACGGCATCACTGAAGTGGAAAACATTTTGGATTCCTGCCACGCGCTGATGAACTTTGGTGTCGATCGCTACAAACGCCCGCAAAAGATTTCCATCCAGGAAGAAAAAGAACGACAAAAAGAGCGCGCTGACTATCTGCAATCGCAGGTTAACGAGCTTTGGCGTACTGTGCCCAAGGGGGAACAGGACAAGCTGCCTCAGGAAAGACGCTTCCCGCAGGAGCCGCAGGAAAACATCCTGTATTTTATTGAAAAAAGCGCCCCACTGCTGGAGCCATGGCAACGAGAACTGGTGCGCATTGTGCGCAAAGTTTCTCAGTATTTTTATCCACAAAAACAAACCCAGGTGATGAATGAAGGCTGGGCCTGCTTTTGGCATTACCACATTCTTAACCACCTGTACGACGAAGGCAAAGTCACCGACCGTTTTATAATGGAATTTCTCACCAGTCATACCAGCGTTGTAATGCAGCCCGACTATAACAGCCCTTATTACAACGGCATCAACCCCTATGCCCTGGGTTTTAACATGTTCATGGATATCAAGCGGATTTGCACCGACCCGACGGATGAGGACAGAGAATGGTTTCCCGAATTCGCCGGCAGCGACTGGCTGGAAACGGTGCATTTCGCCATGAAGAACTTCAAAGACGAAAGCTTTATCAGCCAGTTTTTATCGCCACGCATGATGCGGGAATTTAAGTTTTTTGCCATTGAAGACGACGAACGAGAGAACTTCCTGACTGTTTCGGCTATTCACAATGAATCTGGTTACCGGGACATCCGGGAGAAGCTTTCAGCTCAATACAACCTGAGCAACTTAGAACCCAATATTCAGGTGTACAACGCGGATATTCGCGGTGACCGTTCGCTGACATTGCGCTACATACCGCAAAACAATATTCCGCTGGCAAAATCCAGTAAAGAGGTACTCAAACATCTGCATCGTTTATGGGGATTTCCGGTCATTCTGGAAGTAGACGAAGACGACAACGTGCCTTATGTACTGGAAAGGTGTCCAACGGAATAACACGACGAGCCTCGGGCATTAAATATCCAAATGGCTTAAAGGACTCACCACCCCATTTCCGCCCTGTTGAATAACATGGGTGTAGATTTGAGTGGTGCGAATATCACTGTGGCCTAATTGTGCCTGTACAGTGCGGATATCGGCCCCACTTTGTAACAAGTGAGTAGCAAACGAATGACGCAGAGTGTGGGGAGAAACCAGCTTGGATATGTTAGCTTCAAGTGCCGCTTTTTTAACGGCTCTTTGGACACCTCGCTCATCAATATGATGACGCCTGATGAGGCCAGATTGCGGATCAGTTGATAGATTCCCTGAAGGAAATAAATATTGCCAACTTAGCTCTTTTTGTGCTTTGGGATATTTCCTTGCTAACGAATCAGGCAGCCAAACCCCTGAATAATTTGGGTTAGCAAGATCGATAGCATGAATTTTTTCAACCTCTATGATTTGCCGTCTTAGTGCTACATTGAGTTTTTCAGCTAATGTAACAATACGGTTTTTACCTCCTTTGCCGTTCCATATACGAACACTTTTATAATCAAAATCAATATCCCCTACTCTTAGTCGCACACACTCCATTAATCTTAATCCACTTCCATACAACATAGAGACAGGCAGGTGCATTCTTGCTGATACTGCACTCAACAAGCGGGTCATTTCACTTTGCGTTAGTACTGTTGGCAACTTCCTTTGTTTACTACTTTGCTGAAAACGTAAATCCTGACTTAGTGGTTTTTCTATAATGTTCTTATATAAATAAGATAACGCATTTAATGCCAAAGCCTGAGTGGACGCTGACACTTTACGGTGACATACCAAATCGTTCAAAAACGTTTCGACTTGCTCATCGCCCATTTCAGATGGATGGGCATAGCGGTGAAATCGGATATATGCTGTTATCCAATACAGGTAAGCTTCAATTGTTCGTTTGGCATATCGCTTTTGCCACATTTGGCCAGCCACTTGCCTTAATAGCGATGACTTTTCCATGTCACACCTCCTTTTGGCTCATTTTAAGGCCTCCCAAAATTCAAATAAACCAATAAAAAGTACAGTTTTTGATAGGAAAAAATCAACGTTCTATAGTCGCAAAGTATATGTAGCTGTTACCCTGCTTGTTAGACGACAAAAGTTCGTAATTCACCATCACACGATGACCAAGTTCGTCATTCAACTGGCCTAGTAAAAGACTTTCAGAGAAGTGACGGAAATTGACTTTGCAGGTTAGACGAATTAAGTTCGTGTTTTAACACGAACTTTGTTCGTCTAATAATAGTTAAAAGCCTTGAGAAATTAGTAAAGAATGAAAAAGTTAATAAGTGTATTTTGTGCTTTAGTAATGCTAACTGGATGTAGTTCAGTGCCTCCATATCAAGAGTTTGGTTTTGGTGGTGGCTATAAAGAAAAGGAAATATCAGATGGGGAGTTCGAACTTTACTATGCTGGAAATGGCTTTGCCACGGTAGATGGTGTTCGAAAAGTTTGGCACCAAAGAGCAAGTGAATTATGTCAAGGCAAACCATATAAACATGATTTTTCCTTTGATGGTGAAAAGAGCTACAACATTTATTCTGGTGTTTCATATTTCCCTGTCAGTGTGGATTTTCCTGAAGTAATTGGTATCGTAAAATGCAACCTAAAAGGCGGCTCTTAACAAATCGGTTCAAAACGGACACAAAAACGTTGGCTGTGTTCGTACCTCACAAAGTTTAGCCAACGTTTTTATGCTCGTTTAACCGGGCCGTTAAACGTAAATGCAATGATTGAAGAGTATTTAAAACTATCAGCACGATACTTTGCATGGTTTGCGGGCTTTGTGGGTATTTTTTATATACTAAAGCTATTTGATTCTATTTTAGTGGCTCTCCCTCTTTTTTTAGCTCTATGTATTCCTACTGATAGAGTTCGCAGGTATATGATAAAGACTGGTAAAGACATTCCGAATTTAAAATTGGCATCGCTGTTAGTATTTACGTTTAGTATTATTCCGTTTTCATTCGGTGTTTATTCAATGGCTATATCGGAGCTAACGGAAAACCAAAATCGCGCTAACACTGTTGTTTTAGGTGTTTTCTTTTGGGGTGTATTTACATTTGGTTTAAACTCATTACTGTATTTCAATAAATCCATGTGGCAGCGTGCCAAAATACGTTTAACAAAAAGCTCAAGCAAGGACGCCGCAAGCGGCGCCGCTTAGCTTAAGCGTTATACGCACTAGCAATGATTACATTTGTAGTAGACAAAAAAGCCCAGAAACTTAACAACTACATCGGTATAGGGTTTGCGCTGGGTGTTTTATTTGCGCTCTATAAAGTAGTGAATGAAACAGATATAGCCAGCACCATTTTTTTGGGAGTTTGGACAATCGGAGGGAGCTTTGTAGTTTCCAAAATACTGAAGCAACCTAACATTATCGAATTTGATCAGTTAAAAGGCGAAATCCACTTTGCCAATCGTTTAAGATCAACTGTGCACAAGGTGGCTGAACTGAATAAAATTGAGTCTGAAAATACTGTACTAACTTTTTCATTTGGATCACTTGAAATAGAGATGCCAAATCAAATTACTGGCTTACACAAGCTGATTGAGGAATTAAAGAAAGTAAATTCTAATATCGAAGTTTTGGGGTGTTAGTGCGTATAACAAGGCAAATCAAACATGGACAAATACTCGCTGGCTACCCCTCATTCTTCGGGTATTATAGCCAGCAAGCATTTGCCAATTATTTACGAAGTTATACCGCCTTATGAATCTTAGTCGATATAAAGTTAAGCTCCCTGGTAACGATACTGGTGCCCGGCCACTTGAATTTGTAGGCAGCTGGATAATGTTTGGTGGAGGTGTTTTGTTTACTTTGTTTCTTGCCACAGGAGGATATAGAGGCAACGAAAATCTTCATTTTATTGTGTATGTGATTGGGGGATTGTATGCAATTTCATGGTTTAGTGCCCGCAACAAGTGGCTATTTCTGGCTTTTACTCTCCTGTCTTTTACCGCACCATTGGTGGTTATCCAGATAGCAATAACCTCTATCTCTAGCGGTAATGATAATCTAGCAGTTTTTATGTTGCCCTATTCAATTTACATATTTTCCGTTTTCCTAGCGTTATTTTTAAATTTAATCAAGCAATCGAGATCGGCGGTATAACTAAAATAAAAAGACATCCACTTTTAATTTCATTGAGTTATTTTTTCTCAAATCTAAGTGATCGCCATTGGATTTTATTTAAATCTTTAGGAAGAAAGCTTTAGAGAGCGAACTTAGCCGTTTTAATGGTGTTTTCCTGTTGGATAAATACTCTTTTAAAAGGATATGGGCGAGCGCCTGCCTTACCTTGCGGCAGTTATGCTTTTAGTTGGCGTTAAGATAGTGGTTGTCAGCCAAATAATCGAATCGCGGCGTTTTTATCTCTTAGTCGTTGTAACTTGTGCCGGTGTTTGTATGCTTCAAGATAAGATTCACTGCCAGCAGCGTGATGAAAACAGCTTTCAAATTGAGTGGTGAGTTCCTGCCATTGCTCGGGTTTGAGGTTGAGGCGTTCCAATATCGCAGGTGTTGATTCTTCAATGGAGCCACGTTTATTGGGTAAGATAGCTCTGCCCGTGATATCAACCAGCTCCAGGTAATCGGATAAGTGAAAGGGTAACCCATGAGGCATATCCTCTTTGATATTACCAGCAAAAGGTGTCAGGTATTTAGGTGTTTTTCCTGCTTTGGCAGCATTAATGCGGTACTGAATGCTGGTGTGGTTAGATTCTTCCGGTGTTTCAGCCATTTTGGCTCTGATGGGGTTTAAGTCCACATAGGCCATACAGGCTGTAAGCGCGGCTTCATCTAACAAAGCCTGCGATTTGAATCTGCCTTCCCAGAATCTGCCGGTACACTTATCTTCCCTGTTGGCCTCTCTGGCTATGTATTCATTTAAATAGCGCATAAACCAGCTGATATCCGTCAACCGCTGACGCCAGATATCGGCGGTTTCCTCAATGGTGAACAGCTGAGACTCATGCATCTGTTTTCGTTGCTCTGAATTCAAATACTGGTGAGAAAGCAAGGTGCCATTACTAAGCCTGTGCCAGCGGCGAATTACTTCTTCGGTATCCCAACCGTCAGATAAATCTTTATGAATATGCAATACAAGGTGAGTGTGGTTGCTCATTACCGCATAAGCACAGACATCAATAGCAAAAATTTGAGACAGAAAGTGAATACGGTCTTCAACCCATTGACGACGGTGTTCATAGCTAACCCCGGTTTGTTTGTCTTTCCCGCATAAATAGGCTCGGCGTACACAACGGGAAACACAGTGATAATAGGGTGTATCTTCAAGGCAGATTTGTGCCTTCCTGGCTTTTGGCATGTTAACTCCTCCTGAGTTTGCTCATTGGGTTTCTTATTTTGCACAATCTCGATGATTTGGAAACTGTACTGAAGTACAGTTATGATGGGTGTCATGTTTAGTTTTAGAGATAGAATCTACCCATTCGAACTTTAAAATTGAAATGAAGGTTCGACGAGTTTTTAGCATGTCATGTAAGGAATACCTATGAAATACGGGATTATTATTATCACGCTGTTGCTATCAGCCTGTTCTTCTAACAACCAAAGCTTGTCCAACTATATTGCTAAACAAACGTTGGAAAATTTAAGTGACAGCGAAATCAGTTATAACGCCGCCCACTGCGCACAAATAAAGAATCAATGCCCAGCAGATAAATATGAGCAATGGCAACAATCCAGTGGCGCAACTGCCTGCTCTTGCAAAGAGTAATTGTTCGGCTCATTATCTTGTTCAACCGCTATAAGCAGCCCAACATTACGTCGAGGAAAATCAAATGACACTCATTTCCGCTCTGGCACTATTTGGCGCCTTGGCCTTATTAGCGGTAATACCTGGTCCGGGCGTTTTTGCCGTTATCGCACGCACGATCGCCTCAGGATATCGACATGGTGCCGTCGCCTCCATCGGTATAGTGGTTGGCGATTTTGTATTTATCTTATTGGCTCTGATGGGACTGGCGGCTTTATCAGAAGTGATGGGCAGCTTTTTTGTGTTCGTAAAATACCTCGGAGCGGCCTACCTTCTCTGGCTTGGGCTGAACCTTATTTTCGCTAAGCCCTGCGCAACAAAAGTAGCGCCCGTAAAATCACCGGGGTATTTGCTAAGTTTCGCTGCTGGTCTATTTACTACATTGGGCAATCCCAAGGCCATTCTGTTTTATCTGAGCTTTTTCCCGGCATTTGTGGATTTGGCAAATATCACGATTGCGGAAACAGCCTTCCTGTTTTTAATCGCCACCGTTGCTGTGGGTGGCGTTATGCTTTGTTATGTTTACGCCACCCATAAAGCACAATCGTCTCTTAGCTCAGCGGGTGATAAACCCATTTTGCGATTAGGTTCAGGTTCATTGTTAGTCGGAAGCGGTTTATGGGTAGCTTTAAAGAATTAGCCCTTTTGGAGGACAGATGAGAGCAAAACGTTACCCTCTACCGAAACGATTTAACGCTGCTCTTTCAGAGTCAGCCTATGCAAAACTGCGCTCTCTCAATACGGAATACGGTTACGGCAACAACTATCTGTTAACAATTTTATTGGAAGCACTAGAAGACATCGCCGATCCGGTTAAATTGCAAAAAGCATTTCGCGATTTCGAGGCAGAGTACGGTGCGCCCAAACCGGGCAATATGCCATCAGGAAAACCACCAAAATAACGGTAATCAGACCGTTACCCTAAAAACAAGGACACAAAGCTATGCCATACGTAAACGTACAAATCACCAAAGGTGCCACCAGGGCGCAAAAGGCAGAGTTGGTCAAAGATATCACTGACTCCCTCAACCGTGTATTAGGTAAAAAGCCCGAATATACCCATGTGGTCATTCAGGAAATCGAAGAGCAGGATTGGGGCTACGCAGGTATGCTCACCGATGACTGGAAACTAAGCCAGTCGAGCTAGCTTTTTAAAAATTCACTTCCGCGCTCAGACAGGTTAAGTATCGGCGCTTTATTTCTACAAACTCAGGACAAAAATGAAAATAATAAAAATCCTTCTCTTAACAACCATTTCTCTTGTAGTGCTGCTGGCTTTGCTACACAAACAGATAATTTCCGGCGTGTTGCTGCCACAATACATGATTGGGCCCATCAAATTGAAGCCGAAGGTCTGAAAAATGGCGAGCCCCTCAATGCCGAAAATCTGGCTTTAGCCGCAGAAATAGGTATTAAATCCCCTGAAAAAGTGCGTGTTATTTATACAGATTTAGTGCCCTATCCCTATGAGAATCTGGCATTAAAACTGCTAGGCGAGGCTATTGGTGTTATCGGTGAAGGCATTGTCAACAATGCTCAGGTATTTGGTGACTCAATTTACGTGCGCCATGGCTACGAATTAGACAGACCTAGAATGGCCCACGAACTAGTGCATGTCTCACAGATTGAGCGGTCTAATTTAACCGACGTCATTACCCAACACATCTCTGATATGGCCGAGTACGGTTATGAGAATGCCCCGT
This sequence comes from Planctobacterium sp. AWH2_060, assembly GCF_056158425.1. Classification (NCBI taxonomy): domain Bacteria; kingdom Pseudomonadati; phylum Pseudomonadota; class Gammaproteobacteria; order Alteromonadales; family Alteromonadaceae; genus Planctobacterium; species Planctobacterium sp. AWH2_060. Next base: position 2,065,890 of record NZ_JBSWTG010000001.1, read on the forward strand.
TAGAAGTTGAAGCCTTTGAAGCAAACAAGCGTTACAGTTATTGATATCGGTCTCCTTTAAAGTTTAATGGAGCGGTATTTAGTTTTTGCCGGCCCTTCAAAGCTGGCATCACTTTGGTTCAGGACCTGCAATTTGTCATTTTGTGAACCAGCTATCATTTTTGCTGGTTGTGAGTTAGCCCTACTCCGCTAAACTGTTTATCAACTTCTCAGGAATTCCAAGAAGGAAAGCGAAGGAGCGCTTAACGCAAGGATGCGGCTTAATTTCAAAACCGGATTGTCTGAAACCTGGCGTTCGGAGTGACAACCTGAATCTCCTTAATATCTTCGGTGCCTATCTCTGTTATATTCCGCTCAGCCGTTCTGAGCCGCAACACCTCTATTCGATTATCCGACAGCAAAACGTCTTCAGCGACTCCCCGTGTGTTTTCGTCATTTTTAGATGTAACTTTAACCTCATAATGAAACATACAGATAATTTCCAGATAGTCGTGTAAATCGCATTTCAACATGATTAAATTCCTTTGATTGCTTCGCGTCTCAATGACAGACCGGACAACAACGGCAAAAATAACAGCTTAAGTCATTGTTATTCTGACAAGAATAGCGCTAACATTAGCCTATCATTGACTAAATTAATGCCCCAATCGTGAGACTTGTTGTTGTTCTGCTAAGTGGACTACTGGCCTTGTCCATTGCGTTAAACGTCTATTTCTTTGCGCAACTCACGCTGGGCGATTTTAGTCAGGAGCAGAGTGAACATAAAACACAACGCGCGGATCTGTCCACGCCCCGCAGCGTACCGCAAACCATAAACGCCCCTTCCCCTTTGGAAATAGCCTTTAGTGAATTCGATTTTGACTCTGTTTTGAGCTTATACGAAAGCCTGCTTCAGGATTCCCCTGAGGAAGCAGTACAGGTAAAACAGCAATGGTTTGAGCGTATTCACTCAGCTATCAGACAAGCGCAGTCCAGCCAGTCTACACACCCTTACAGCCTTTTTATTCAGGACTATTTGAAGCTTTACCCCTACGACAGTGAGTTTTTATATCTGGAGATTTTGAATAATCAGCACAATGAAGATCCCACCGATTTGCTGGTGAGCCTGTATACGCTGCTGCAGGGAGATATTAGTGAGGATCTGCAGGGTTTGATTGCCGGTAAAATAAAACAAGATCTCAATGCTATGATGACTCAGCTTGCGGAGATTGGCGCCTGGGATATCCTGGCCACATCATTAGAAACGCTGATGGCCTATGATCAAAACAATCGGGAGATTCTGGTTAATCTTGCCTATGCCTACGCCCAGTCCGGTCAGTTTGGCTTAATGGAAAATGTGCTGTCATACCTGCCACAGGAAGATGCTGAAATTGCCCGACTGCGTCAATTCAGAGATAAGCAACTGGCCAAAGAGGAAGTGGCCAGCACTACAGACCAAGGTATTGCCCTGGATAAAATTGGCGAACATTACCTGGTGCGCACGCTTATTCAGGATCGTTTCGAAGCGGTGTTAATGATAGACACCGGCGCCTCCACAACGGTAATAAGTCGCGAACTGTTTCGGTCCATTAATCACAGCCTGGATACCGAATACCTCGGCAGGTACACAATCAACACCGCCAGTGGCCGGGTGCGAGCGCCGGTTTATCGCTTTAAAAGCCTGAGCATCGAAGGCAATCGGGTCAGCAATATTGCGATGGTGGTATTGCCACTGGAAGAGTTACCAGCCGATGGACTGCTTGGCATGAACTTTTTGCGCTCGTTTCGCTTTTTAATTGATCAGGACGAAAATAGTCTGCACTTATTTTCCCGCTCCTGATAGTCAGCTTTTTGTTTAAACCGACAGTTTGCGCATATCCGCAGATTTCACCAACGCCAGCAATACTGCACCCATTACCGACGCGCCTGCAGCGATCAAAAAAGTCAACTCAGCACCAGCGCCCTGTTGCCAGAGATGTCCGGTAAGATAGCTGCCCAGTGAACCTCCCAGCCCGAAAGACACACTGACATAAATGGCCTGCCCACGGCTCTTTTGATTCTCGCCAAAATGATGATGAATAAACTGCATGGCTGCAGCATGAGCCAGCCCAAAACTAAATGCGTGAATACATTGGCTTAGCAGTAATATCAACGGCTGATGAGCAAATTCAGCTAATATCGCCCAGCGCAGGCCCGTCACCAGTAAACAAAATATCAGGGTGTATTTCACCCCCATGCGATTGATCAGTTTCCCGGCCAACAAAAATATGATGACTTCAGCGGCTACGCCAAGAGAAACCAGCCAGCCAATCTGTTGCGCGTCATAGCCCATGTCCCGCATATACAAGGCAAAAAAACCATAATAGGGGGCAAAGCTCAACTGCAGTAAAATCGATGCCAGCATAAAAACAACAAAAGCTGGATGGAGCGCCGCCTGCCAGATAGAGCGCGTAGCCTGTTCCATTGATGCAGCGGATTTAACATCCCTGATGAGCAGACTCATAACAAACAACCCCGTCAGGATCAGGGTGTTAAGCAACAAGATACTTTCAGAGCCCTGGGCATCTACCCAGATACCGGCAACAATTGAGGCCACAATAAAGCCGACACTGCCCCACAAGCGAATATTACTGTAGCGCTTTGCATCTCCTTCTACGGCATTAAGGGTAATGGTTTCCATTTGCGGTGCGATGGCTGTCCAGAACATCATCACCAGACCAAAGGCTAAGCTGATCCCCCAAAAGTCATGCACTTGAAACAGCAATAAATAACTGAGCAATGTGATCAAGCAACCGGCCTGCATCACCCGCAAGGTTTTACCGGATTTATCCGCAATGATAGCCCAAAGGTTTGGCCCCAGAATACGCACAAAGGTAATAACGGCAATCAATTCGCCAATTTGTTGCGAACTAAAATTCCGGCCATCGAGAAATACCCCGAGGAAAGGCACAGTGACGCCAAAATAACCGAAATAACAAAAATAGGTCAGAGCCAACAGGATCAAGCTTTGACCTGTGGCTCCGGAAGCAGAATTTGCAGAAAGAGGATTATTCAGATGCTTGTCCTGGGATTGCCGGTGTGGCGCACTGAACGTGGGCGTTTTGTGCGCGATGACGCAATAAGTGATCCATCAAGACCAGTGCCAACATAGCTTCGGCAATGGGCACGGCTCTAATGCCCACACAGGGATCATGGCGCCCTTTGGTGATGATCTCTGCTGAATCGCCCCGTACATCAATAGTCTCACCCGGTACACTAATGCTGGAAGTAGGCTTAAGGGCCATGTGAGCGACGATATCCTGTCCGGTAGAAATTCCCCCAAGTACACCGCCTGAGCGATTAGAGGTAAAACCTTTGGGTGTTAAAGTATCGCGATGTTCACTGCCCTTTTGTGTTACCACGTCAAAGCCATCGCCAATTTCCACACCTTTAACGGCATTGATACCCATTAAGGCATGAGCAATTTCAGCGTCAATGCGATCGAAAACCGGCTCACCCAATCCCACAGGTACATTGCTGGCCACCACTGAAACCTTGGCACCAATAGAGTCCCCTTCTTTTTTCAAGTCCCGCATATAGCTATCCAGCGCTTCCAGCTTACTGGCATCGGGACAGAAAAAGGGGTTGTCATTGATAATGCTTTTATCCACAGAATCAATTTTCACCGGTCCTAGTTGCGACAGGTAGCCATAAATTTCGATATTGTGCACCTGCTTAAGGTATTTTTTAGCAATACCACCAGCCGCGACTCTGACTGCCGTTTCTCGGGCTGAGGAACGGCCACCGCCGCGATAATCTCGGGCACCGTATTTGTGTTGATAAGTGTAATCAGCATGACCGGGACGGAAGATATCTTTAATTTTGGAATAATCTTTAGAGCGCTGATCGGTATTTTTTATCAGTAATCCAATGGAAGTCCCTGTGGTTTTACCTTCGAATACACCAGACAGGATCTGCACTTCGTCTTCTTCACGGCGCGCCGTGGTGTAACGAGATGTGCCAGGTTTGCGGCGATCCAGATCGGGTTGTAAGTCGGCTTCGCTCAGCTCAAGGCCCGGAGGACAGCCATCCACCACACCGCCAATGGCAATGCCGTGACTTTCGCCAAAAGTACTAACTGTAAATAATTTTCCAAAGGTATTTCCCGACATTATTCGCTCTTTTCTCCGTTGTTCCAGGCTTCTAAACTTGCTTTGTTGATGGCAAAAATCCCATCACCGCCCTGCTCCAGATTCACCCAGTGCAGTGGCAGTTCAGGATAGACTGCGGGAATATGTACCAGAGAATTACCCACTTCGACAAATAACCAACCGTTATGACTTAGGTGTTGTGGAGCAGTTTTAAGTATGGTGTCCACCAGATCCAATCCAAAATTACCGGCAGCAAGGCCCAACTCCGGCTCGTGCTGAAACTCATCGGGTAAATCAGACATATCCTCTGCATCCACGTAGGGCGGGTTACAGATAATCAAATCGTATTGCTGGCCCTGCAAGTTACTGAACAGATCAGATTGAATCGGAAATACCCGGTCGCTTAACTGGTGTTCCTGAATATTAATCTCTGCCACTTCCAGTGCATCTTCACTGATATCCACCGCGTCTACTGACGCTTCCGGGAAAGTATAAGCCGCCGCGATAGCAATACAGGCACTGCCGGTACACATATCCAGAATATTCTGTGGTGGGGTTTCAAACCAGGAGCTAAAGCCGTCAGCCAGCAATTCAGCAAACGGAGAGCGCGGAACTAACACCCGCTCATCCACATAAAACGGCAATCCGGCAAACCAAGCCTGATTAGTTAAATAAGCCAGTGGAATACGCTGCTCGATACGCAGTTTCATCAACTCTACAAGCTGTAACTTTTCAGTTGCAGTCAAACGGGCGCTAAAGAAATCCGGATGCATAGGCTGTGGTAGTTGCAACACCTGGGCAATCAGACTCAGGGATTCATCCCAGGCGTTATCAGTGCCATGCCCAAAATAAATATTGGCCAGGTTGAATTGGGTCATGGTCCAGCGGGCAAAATCCAAAACCGTTTGCAGATCCTGTTGCACCTCATTAATGTGCTGCTCTGTTAATTGATATTCGCCTGCCACTTTCACTCCCCGTCAGTATTCGAAAAACCCAAAGTTTACCGCAGTTTAAGGAATATACCGAAGTTATTTACAGCCGCAGCCGCAAAAATCCGACGGATTTTGGTAAACTACTGGCACTTTTAGTGACGAGACTCCATAAAACAGAAAGCCATGCACGAATCCGGCAAAAAAACTGATGACCAAGACTGGCAATTATTCCAGCAAGCTGTACAGGGCATTGTGCCTTTGTCTCAGGATAAAGTGGTGCATCCGGCTAAACCCAAGCAGCGCAAGAATACCAAGGCAGCTCAGCAGCGCAGTAATCAGGAGCAACGTCGGGTACGTGCCAGTTTTCAGTTTTCAGACGGCTACGAAGCCTGGTTTGACCCAGCACAACCGGTTAAATTCTCTCGTTCCAAAACCCTGTCAGGTGAAGTCAAACGGTTGCGCCGTGGTGAATATCCACCAGATTTAACACTGGATCTGCACGGCTACAATAAAGAAGACGCAAAATGGGAAATTGCAGAATTTATTCACACAGCAAAGAAGTATCACCATTATTGCGTTTGCATTGTGCACGGCATTGGCAGTCGGGTTTTAAAACAGCAAATTCCTAACTGGTTAGTACAGCACCCCGATGTCTTAGGGTTTCATGAGGCACCTTTGGAGTGGGGTGGCAAAGGGGCATTGTTGATTTTACTGGACGTGCAGGATCAGGAGTCCGGTGAGTGGCGGGCCAGATAAGTAAATAAAAGTCCCGCCTTAACGATTAAAAAATACCAAAAAACCAACCGCTGCTTAGTTCATCTTCACAACTTTTAAGTTGCTTAGCGTAACGCAAAGAACGGGCTTTTACTTTTTTAGACACTTCAATCAACCAAGGTTTTTTCAGGTAAGTTTTGCGCTTATATCCGCCCCACCCCTCGTGGTAATTCAGGTACTGCGCGTAGGCATCCCATTTTGATATGCCATTAATTTTGTAGGTTTTGCTGATAAACCACCCCATAAAATCCAGGGCATCCTCGAAATCATCCCGATCTGCACCGGAATTGCCGGTCTCACGGACGTAATCTGCCCAGGTGGGTGTTTTGGCCTGAGAGTAACCGTAAGCCGAACTCACTCGTCCCCATGGAATTAAACCAAAAAAGATATAATCTCGGGGCGGTCTGGCATCATCGCGAAAAGAACTTTCCTGATACATCATGGCCATAGGCACATGGATTGGCACTCCCCACTTATCGCGCATATCCACAGCGGCGTCATACCAGTCGTCTTTTTCTTCAAAGATCTTACACAAATCGTTTTTGTTTTTAGGGGGAGTTGTACTACAAGCCACACATAAAAGTGTAACCAGGAACACAATAAAATTTTTTTTAATTTTTTTTGAATCTTTCAGGAACTTTTTGCTCACTTACGACGTCCTAATTCATGTGTGTTCTAGTTATTGTGTTTTCCCTGGAAGTAACTTACGCCTGACCTCGTGTCAGGCGTTTTTTTTTGTTCATTCCCGGTGTTCATTCCCGGTGTTGCGTCCGCACCTTTGCTATACACCAAACTGTTGTTGCATAAAGGTATCAAAATCGACTTTGTCATTGGCTTCAATTTTCGCCCGCGCCTGATCCGACAACTGCGCCTGTTGTTGGAAAAACTCATCACTGTGCACTTTGTAAGGCGTGTCTAGCAAAGTTTGTTTATGCTGCTGAGCAAGATGAATTGCTAAGTCGCCATTATCCATCTTATCTTCTCTGAGCAACTTCAGAATACGCCCGGACAATGTCAGGTCTGGTTCCAGTATTTTTTCCATCTCACTTGCCAGCGCCTGAGTGTAATCTTTACAACGATTCACGTTATCAAGCAGTTCAGCAATGGGTTGCATCTCGGCAATCAACTGCTTGGCCCAATCTCTTAACAATACAGACTGGCCATCACGGCTTAAAGTAGCCTCTGGACAGCGTCCGGTTTCTACCGTGACCTTAATATTAGCTTCGGACTCTTCAAAATCGCCGTCACCAAAAGGCGCACTCGGTCTGAGCAAACAATGCAGCAAGAACACATCTAAAAAGTGTAATTGTTGCGCCTCTACACCAATAGGTGAGAATGGATTAACATCCAACGCTCTGACTTCGATATAACTGATACCGCGATCATGCAGCGCATCAGTGGGTTTTTCCAGACTTCGTGTGGGTTGCTTTGGCCTGATTGGCGAGTACAACTCATTTTCAATCTGCAATACATTACTGTTAAGTTGCTGAAACTTACCATTCAGCTTACCGCTGAACTTTTCAAATCGGGCTGATGGCGTTTGAATGGCTTTGCGCAATGAGGCCACATAAGCATCCAGTTCGTTATAACAAATTTGCAATCCCGACTGGGCATTGTTGGTATAACCCAAATCACTCATGCGCAATGACGTTGCACCTTTGAGGTACACGGTACCTTTGCCAATATTTTCAAAGGGTAAAGTGGTATTTTTGTCGGCCAAAAATGAACCGCACAAGGCCGGTGAGGAGCCATACAGATAAGGGATCAACCAGCAAATGCGGCGATAGTTGCGAACCAAACCTAAATACGCCGCAGAAATATTCTCTTGAGTACCTTTTTGTCCCAGTGCCTCAGCCAGATAAGGAGTCCAGAAATGACATGGCATTGAGAAATTAAAGTGCACGCCAGCAATGGCCTGCATCATGCTGCCGTAACGATTTTTAAGCCCCTGTCGGTACAGGGTTTTCATCTTTGCGACATTGGACTCACCGTAATAAGCCAGACGTATCTCGTCTTCATGCTTAATAAAACAGGGCATGCTCATTGGCCACAGCATTTCATCGCCAATGTTTTGCACCACAAACTTGTGGATGTCTTGCAGTTGCTCCAGTGTTTTATAGCTATCACGCTCTGGTGGCGTAATAAATTCCATTAAAGATTCTGAAAAATCTGTGGTGATAAAGTGGTGGGTTAGTGCTGAACCTAGCTTTTTGGGATGATCTGTAACCGCCAAACTACCATCGTTATTGATACGCAAGCTCTCACGCTCAATTCCGTGTTGAATATCCCTTAAAGTCGCCGCAACATGAGGCTGCTGTAAGATGGTTAACCTTTTATAAAATGCTTTATCTGTGTTCTGCAAAACCAGTTCCTATATTACCACCGCGTATATCACGGAATTACTAAGGCAAGCCTGATATGCGGAGCATATCGGTTATTTCAAGGGCTTGCCAGTCCAGCACTTAGATATGATTAACCGAAATTAAATTTCCAGATTAATGATTTTTCTGTTCCTGGATTTGGCCCATTGCGCGATTTCTTCCCCCAGTTCAGCCACATCAGCCACTATAACTACCTGCATACTACCGCTGTTGAGATGCTCACGAGCCAGTTCATTGAGTTCCTGACGGGATATCTTTGCAATGATATTATTTTGCTGCTCTGGGAAAGATTTATCGAGTTCATAAACCGACAGATGCCGTAAAAAACGCGCCTTGCTTCCGGGTGTTTCATACTTGAGGGCATCGCCCTGGGTGTAGGCTTTGCGCAAAAAGGTTAACTCTTCCGGGGTCATACCATCTTGCTGGAATGCATCAATTTCAGCAAACAGTTCCTGTAATGCGGCCACTGTATGTGCTTTATTTATGGCACCGCCAGCCTTGAATTGTCCCAGGGTTTTACCGCCCATAAAACCGCTGCGGGCACCATAGGTAAAACCCTTATCTTCCCTGAGATTCAGATTGATACGGCTGTTAAACATGCCGCCCAGAGGAAAATTCATCAGGTTCGCTTTGAAGTGCTCGCCGGTGGCGTCATAAGGTAAAAACGGCTTGATGACAGAAACAATGGATTGTGCTGCATCCGGATCATTGACCAGGTAAACGGCCTTTTCACTTAACTCAGGAAACGCTGCATAATCCGTTATTTCATAGGGTTTAACCTGCCATTGTGCCAAAAACGTCAATGAGTTAAGCAAGGAGTCCTTAGTCATACTGCCAACAGCAATGGCACTGGCCATATGAGCGTTGTAATAATCCTGGTAATACTGTTTAACATCCGCGAGGGTAATATTACTGAGAGTCGCCACAGTGCCGGAATCCGGCAAACTAATGCGGTTTTGCTCGCCATACAACACTTTAGAAACGGCTTTAGCTGCCAATGTCTCAGGATTCTTATCAGCTTGCTGTAAGGATTGAATTAAACGTGCCTGCAGGCGTGTGAAATCTTCCTCATTAAACGCAGGTCTAAACAGCTTTTCTTCCAGAAGCGCTAAAGTCGGTTGAATATTCTCTTGTAAACTGCTGACCACAACAGTAGTGAACCGGCCACCCGCAGAAAAATTGATACTGCTGCCCAGCTTTGCCAACTCATTGGCCATTTCTTCGTTGCTGAAATTTTGGGTGGTCTCTGACATCATCATGGCGGTAAAGCTGGCCAGCCCCGCCTTATCAATGGGATCTAATAAAGGGCCGCCTTCCAGATTAATCACCAGGGTCACCGTCGGTGTTTCGCTTGATTGATGAGCCATCAGGATCATGCCATTAGCCAGGGTGGTTTGCCAGAATTCAGGTACTTTAACAACAGGATTTGGGCCAGCTTGTGGAACGACTGAACGATCAAAGTTATCTTCAGGTGTCGGTGCTGCGGTAAAGTCAGTTTCCCCGTTTTCGCTGATAGTTCTCTCAGCTGGCGTGAAAGTTGGCGCTTTAGCCTGCATAGCCAATTGCCCGCGTGGCACGATACTCAATATCACGCTGGCTTGGTCTTTCAGATATTGACGGTACACTCGCATTACATCGTCTTTGGTAACTGCGCTGTAGCGAGCAATGTCGTATTCCACCATATCTGGCTCACCGGCAAAAATCTGGTTCGATGCCAGTGTGCTTACCTTACCGGCGACACTTTGCAATCCATAAATAGTGCCAGACTTAATAGCCGCTTTAGTACGTTGTAAATCATCATCGCTGACGCCGCGCTGCTCAAACTCCAGTAAGGTATCCTGCATTATCTTTTGTAACTCACTTAATGAGGCCACTTTTTGCGGATTGGGTAATGCGATTAGCTCAAATTCGCAGGCTAACTCACGACATGGGTGCCCTACTCCGGCATGTACCGCCCATCCTTGTTTAACCATATTTTTGTAAAACAAGGAGGTCTTCCCGCCGCCCAGAATATCGGATAACACATCAAGTGGCGCTTCGTCTTCATGACGCACATGCACTGTGGGGAACGTCATCTGTAACAAAGGCAAATGCACATCATCTTCAATGGTAATGTAGCGTTCCTGGCTTAAAGTCACCGGCATTTTTGGTAGCTTTTCTACTTCCTGTCCCTTGGCAATACTGCCAAAATACTTTTGAATCCACTGCAAGGTTTGCGCCTCGTCGATATTACCACCGATGCTCAATACCGCATTGTTGGGTCCATACCAGCGCTGAAAAAAGGCTTTCAAATCATCCACATCGACGCGATTTAAATCTTCGATATAGCCAATCACCGGCCAGCTATAAGGATGCTCTGTGGGATAAAGGGCTTCAGCGATTTTTTCTGCGCGCAATCCATATGGTTGATTGTCCACCCGTTGAGCACGCTCATTCTTGACGGTTTCTCGCTGCACTTCGAATTTTTCCTGAGTGACAGCGTTGAGCAAGAAGCCCATGCGGTCAGCTTCCAGCCAAAGCACTTTTTCCAGTTGATTAGCAGGCACCGTCTGATAATAGTTGGTGCGATCAGAATTGGTGGTGCCGTTCATATTACCACCGGCTTCGGTGATCATTTCAAAATGCTGCTCGTCGGCTACATGCTCAGAACCCTGGAACATCATGTGTTCAAAGAAATGCGCAAACCCAGATTTACCGGGTTCTTCTCTGGAAGAGCCCACGTGATAGGTGACATCGACATGCACCAGCGGATCTGAGTCATCCTGATGCAGTAAAACAGTCAGGCCATTCTGCAAACGAAATTTTTTGTAGGGAATGCGATAGTCACCACTTTCCTGGCTGGTGTCTTTAAGCAACGTAATACCCGCGGGAACTTCATTCTGAGAGGATTGCGAGGAAGAATAAGACCCGGAATATTGGCAAGCTCCCAACAGTAATAAACTCAGGCCAAATAACGAAAGGTATTTCAACGACATTAAATTTATCCTTATTTGTGACGCGTTAATCATGACATTTCATCACAATTATTAGAATTGTAAAAATGTAACATTCCCTAAAGGTGGGAGACAGATTAGCCAAAGCGAGTTGGTCTCTATTATCCAACAAGAGAATGAGTGAAAAACCTAAGCTTTCCGACTATGCTAAACTGGTTAAGAGACTAAATACTATAACAAATTGAGTCACCTCCTTTCTGTCACATAAACTAAAGCAGTTGCAATTTTTTTCGCAAAGCTCAAAAATGACAAGATTGGATAGCAAGGATTTCCTCAGAGGCGTTTAATGAATCAGGACAAGAACACATTATTTGATACCGAGTTTGGTTTAAACCAATTAAGTGGTAACCGTGAGTTGCTGATCAAAATGTTAGACCGATTTAGTTCAGACTATGCGTCAGTGAGTCAGGAGTTAAATGACGCGGTGGCACAACAGGATATGGCCACAGGAAAAGCAAAGGCACATACCATAAAAGGTGTGGCCGGTAATCTCGGCTTATGGAAGCTACATCACTGTAGTAAAGACCTGGAAGAAGTATTCAAATCTGGCGATGGTGACTTCAACACCTGCCTGACGGAATTCGCTACAGTGTTATCGGATACCTTTGCTGCCCTTGAGAGATTTAAACGCGGTGAAGCGGTTGAACCAGTAGAAGCAACTGAAGAGGATACCGCGACAGCGGAGGCTCCTTCACAGGATGCCAAAGCCGAACTGCTGACCTTACTGGAAAACTTCGAGTTTATTGATGCCGACAAGTTACAACAGCTTTTGGATGATTCTGGTATCGAATCCAGCAAACACGCCGACATCGCTCAGGCTATCAGTGATCTTGATTACCCTGCGGCTATTGAATTGTTAAACAGTTAATTCACCTTAGTGCCAGAAGCAGATAACCCACAAATCCCGTTGTTAGCTGAACACCGGGATTTTTTTATCGTCAACAAACCCGCCGGAATCTCTGTTCACCAACAAGGTGAAGTGGATGGCTTGGTTACACGTTTAAAACAGCAACTAAATACTGACGAGTTATGGCTCGTACACCGACTGGATCAGGTTACCTCCGGCTGTCTGATTATTGCCCGAAATAAGCAGACTGCCAGTGAACTGGGCCGAAACTTCGAAAATCGTGAGGTAAATAAATATTACCTGGCTCTTTGTGACAAACGCCCTAAAAAGCGTCAAGGTTCAGTTATTGGCGATTTAAAAAAAGTGCGCAGTGGTAAATGGGCACTACAGCGCAGCCGTGAAAACCCATCGGTGACACACTTTTACGATACAGGTCTGGGCAACGGACTCAGATTACAGTTTTTAAAGCCCTACACAGGTCAGACTCATCAACTTCGGGTGGTGCTCAATAGTCTGGGTAGCACCATCTTGGGTGACAGCCATTATGGCGGCACGACATCGGACCGAACCTATTTACATGCCTGGCAAATCGGCTTTTCAGTTAATGGCGAAGCCCACCAATATCGATGTTTGCCAGAGTCAGGGGAACATTTTCAAAGCCCTGAATTTAGTGCCAAACTCGCAGAAATAGTAAACATAGCAGAGCATTTTAGCTGGCCGGACAGTAAGTTAAGAGCCATCAGCGGAGGTAAAAACTCTGACATTAGCGGGGGCAAAAGCGCTGACATTAGCGGGGGCAAAAATGCTTAATATCACCATTGTAGGTCGTGGTGCCATTGGTAGTCTGCTGGCCGCCAGATGTCTTGAGCAAGAGCAAGCATTTCAGATGTGGTGGCGTTCAGGTAACACATCCCCACTATCCGTTAGCCTGAAAAACGGTAACAACCATCAACTACAGCAGGGACAAGGCCAAACGCCGGATTTGCTGATTTTGCCGTTGAAAGCATGGCAAATTGCCTCTGCGCTGGATGAGTTTGCCGAGCACATCCCTGCAAGCTGTTGTATCGCGTTGCTACACAATGGCATAGGTACAGAGACACTGGCTCTCAATGGTTTTCCTGAAAATCCAATCCTCAGGTTAACCACCAATCGGGCAGCGAAAAAACAGCAAGAGCAGATCACAGAAACCGGTTATGGCAGTAGTCAGGCTGGTTGGTTGCGCCCGCCAGAGATAGCGCTAAAACTGCAGATAGAAGCATTATTCGACACTTTGCTCGCCCCATGTGAATGGCACAAAGATATCCGCATCCCTTTGTGGGGTAAGCTGGCAATAAACTGTATTATTAATCCGCTGACCGCCATCTATCAGATCCCTAATGGGGCATTGAAGGAAGCAAAATATCAGGCTCAAATCGACACACTATTGGATGAATTCTTTAGTGTTGCGCAGGCAGAAAAAATCAGACTTAACAAAAACGCGTTGCGGAAAAATATAGCTCAGGTTATCGAATTAACTGCCGCAAATTATTCCTCTATGCATCAGGATATTCATTTTAAGCGCCATACTGAAATCGATTTTATCAATGGTTTTCTGTTACAAACTGCGGCGAATCACGGCCTAATGTTACCGGAACATCAGGCCCTGTTTGCTCAGATTAGACAGCTGGAAAGCGTCAAAACTTAAGGCCGATAGACCTTAACGTTTTCGAAGCCGCGCTCTTTTAGCACCAGAGCCTGCATCTTACTCATGACACCGCGATCACAGTAGAGGTAATAAGTCTTGCTTTGATCCAGTTCACTGTAGTCTGAGGACAACTTATAAAAAGGAATATGTTCGATGCTACAGTGCTCTATTTGCAGTGGGTTGTGATCCCGCTCTGCAGGAGCCCGGATATCAAGCAGCACTTCACCGGGTAACAATTGATTGCTGGATTCTACAGCGACAATTTGCTGTTCACTTTTTTCCCCGAGGTTTTTAATGTCTTCAACATTGGCCGCACCGACGACCTGTTCAATCAGACTTAAATCACACTTAGCTTCTTCTTCCAGGACCTTGTCCAGTGGCGCTCTGACATTGGGTTTTATTGAAATAACACCACAGTATTCTGGCATGGACTTGGCAAAATCTTCGGTGCCGATTTTACGAGCCACGTCAATAATGTCGCTTTTATCTGAGCAAATTAGCGGGCGGACCACTAACTTACTGGTGGCCTGGTCAATCACGTATAAATTGCTTAGGGTTTGACTGGATACCTGCCCCAGACATTCACCCGTTACCAGTCCGTTAATTTGCAAATTGTCTGCAACGATACTGGCAGCTCTGAGCATCATGCGCTTTAACACAACGCCCATATAGCCATTTTCAACATTTTGCAGAATATCCGCCACTATGGGTTCAAAGTCGACTGCGATAAACTTAACTCGGTGAGAAGGGCTGTAGTTTTTCCATAAATAATGGCTGACTTCCCGTACCCCAATTTCATGTTCTCTGCCACCCAGATTAAAAAAGCAAAAATGGGTTTTGGCACCGCGTCGAATCATCTGATAACTGGCTACGCCTGAGTCAAAGCCGCCAGACATCAATGACAAGACATCTTCCTGACTGGGCAGAGGCATACCGCCTAGCCCTTTAAACTTGCGCTCAACCAGAATGAGCTTGTTGCGGTCAACCTCAAGGTTGATGGTAACATCCGGGTGTTTTAATTTAACGCCACCGGTTTCACAAAACTGATTGATACCACCGCCCACATAAGCTGCTAATTCTGTTGAGGAGAATGATTGATCACCTTTGCGTTTAACCCGTACCGCAAAGCTTTTGCCTTTTAGTTGATGCTGCCAGACGGCTTTTACCTGCTGATAAATATCGTCCATATCCGTGTACTCGGATTCCTGAACCACTAAACACTGGTCTATGCCGGGAATGCGGGCTAACAGATATTCTGCTCGCTCATTGAAACGAGCAGCGTCAGACTTAATATTAACCAGGATTTTATCCCATTGATTTTGAATGGCGCAGGGGATGTGATTTTGCCCGAGAATAAGACGAATATTGGATTCCAGTAAACGTATAAAGCGCTTGCGCACATCTTTACTTTTAATGGTGATCTCAGGATGAAGCTTTACCAGGAATCTCACGTCTCTCTCCGCTCGAAAAAAGCGCAGATTATACCTTCATCCTGGCACCAGTAAACCTTATATTGGATGAACGCTCAAAACCCTTTGATTGCCCTAAGAATCTTCTTCTGAAACAGATATGGGCTCAGAGAATTTGGGTTTACCCTGGTTAATTGCAATTTCAACCCGGCGATTGCGATTATCGTCGGTTTCCTGGCCTGGCATTTCCAATGGTTGGGTGTCGGCCCGGCCGACAACTTCCATGCGTCCTTCGTCAAAGCCATTAACCAGCCGCAGTACTTCCGCTACGGCGACGGCACGCTGTGCGGATAAATCCCAGTTGGAGCGGTATAACTCATTGGAAATTTGTTGGCTGTCACTATGACCTGAAACCGTAATTTCACCGGGCATGTCCACCAGCAAACCACCAATTTTTTGAATAACCGGGGTAAATTGTGGTTGTAAGAACGCAGAGCCAGCTGAAAAAGAGCCTTGCTCTCGAATTCGGATCACAATCTGCTGTCCCAAAGATTCCATCTCAATAGAGCCATCAACGATTTCCTGCTGAAGCTTTTCAGCAACTTTTTTCATGTTTTCGTTAATCTGTTCCTGACTTTGAGGTTGTGTAGGCGAAGAAGAGGATGAATCCGTGGCTGTTTGCTGCGCCTGACCACCTCGCTCCTGTCCCCGCTGTTTCTGACGACCACCGGCGGAGTCTTCATCGCCCGCCTGAAACTCCAGCATTTGCTGGGTCATTTCGATGGTTTGCTGCTGAATATTTTCAATAGGTGTCGGGTCAGGTCTGCCGGGGCGGAATTCCATGGCAATAACACTGGTGCCTTTGGGAATATCCTTAACTTCGATTTTGTTTTGCACACCAAAGGCAAATTTCATAGAGCCAGCAATCTGCTTAAACTTCAATACATCCATTTCGGAGAATGCTAACAGCAGCACGAAGAAGCACATTAACAGAGACATCAGATCGGCAAACGTCCCCATCCAGGCCGGTAAGCCTTCGGGGGGACATTTGGGACATTCTTCCAGTTCTTCGCTCATCAGGTAAACTCAGTTAATCTTCTGGTGTTGCCGCGCCGCGTTTAGTCGAAGCCAGATAACTTTTTAATATACCTTCTATTACTCTGGGGTTTTGACCATCCGCGATACCAATTATGCCATCTAACACCAGACTTTGATTTACCTTTTCTTCGTCCTTTCTGTTTGACAGCTTAACCGAAACCGGCAAACAAATAACATTCGCGAAAAACGCACCGTAGAGTGTGGTTAAAAGGGCTACGGCCATCGCCGGACCAATCGCTTTAGGGTCATCCATGTTAGACAACATGGCTACCAGACCAATCAGGGTTCCAATCATGCCCATGGCAGGCGCAACATCGCCCATGCCTTTGAAAATAGTGGCACCAAATTCGTGTCGCTCTGTGGTCAGAGTAATATCTTTGTGCAATGTAGTGCGAACCACGTCAATATCGTGCCCGTCCACCAGCATATCTACGCCTTTCTGCATAAAGGGGTTTTCAATTTCGGCCTCTTCTAACGCCAGAAATCCCCCCTTTCTGGCAGCGTCGGCCATTTCCACAATTTTCTGAATCAGTTCATCCGGGGCTTCGATTTTAAACATGAATGCCTTAGCCGCAATTTTTCCCGCACCAAAAAATTGCCCCAGTGTTACCTGTGACAGTACGACAAAAATAGTGCCGCCAAAAACGATAAGTAATGAAGGGACATTAATAAACATGCCCATTTCACCACTCATCACCATGGACATCACCACAAAACCAATGGCGCCTATCATGCCTATTAGCGTTGCCAGATCCACACTGTCCTCCCCGAATAATTATTGTCTGATAGTCAACAACACCAATCTTTGGTGCATTTTATTACTTTACTTCATACTTTAAGTTGCTGACTTAACAACCATTCTATCGGCAAAGTGATATTTTTCCAGAGGAATAAAATCAATTTATTTTAACTTCACCAGAGTTATCGCATTTGAAAGGGGGTCAGATTTTTAATTGACCCCCGGTTTTTGCTTATGTATCTTGCGCCTTCGTATTCAGGCAGAGTGAATGAAATGGCTACCGACAACAGTAAAACTGACACCAATTTTGAACAATCTTTGCAGTCGCTGGAAAAGATTGTCGATGCGATGGAGCAAGGCGAATTGTCCCTTGAAGAAGCCTTGAGTTCTTTCGAGAAGGGCATAAAACTGGTCAGAGACTGTGAAGAAAAGTTAAAGTCCGCGGAGCAGAGGGTCAGAATACTCTCTCAATCGGGTGACGATATGACTCTGCAGCCATTCGATGACCTGCCAGAACAAAACTAAATTACTATGGTATGGAAAGCGGCGGCCTCGCGCTATGCAGAAGATGTTATCCGGTTGCTAAATCAGGCACTGGACAACTACCCTAATTTACCAGGCGAATTAAAATTGGCAATGGCCTACAGTTTATTTGCCGGTGGTAAAAGAGTACGGCCGTTTTTAGCGTTAGCCACTGCTGATATGTTGCAGCTCCCACAGGATAAAGTGGTGCATTTCGCAGCCGCCCTGGAGTGTATACATACTTATTCGCTTATTCACGATGATTTACCCGCAATGGATGACGACGATTTGCGCCGCGGTAAACCCACTTGCCACATTGTTTACGGTGAAGATATCGCTATCCTGGCGGGAGATGCACTGCAAACCCTGGCATTTGAGCTACTCAGTCAAGATCCGAGCCTGACAGCACAAGAAGCCATCAGCGCCGTTAAAGTATTAAGCAGCGCCTCGGGTTTTGCCGGCATGTGTGGTGGTCAGTCGGTGGATTTGTTTCAGGAAGGCAAATCAATTCAACAAAATGAGCTGGAATTGATGCATCGCATGAAAACCGGCGCGCTGATCAACGCCAGCATTGAATTTCCTACTATATTGGCCGGCTTAACAGCGAATAAAGCTGAACAGCTAAATCGATTTGGTCGAGCCATAGGTTTAGGATTCCAGGTACTGGATGACATTTTAGATATTGAGGGTAACACCGAAGAACTGGGTAAACCCCAGGGTTCGGATATACACGCCGACAAAAGCACCTACCCCGCTCTCATGGGAATGCAGGGAGCAAAACAATATTTGCAGCAACTGCACAATGAAGCGAATCAAGCCCTGTTAACACTACCTTACAACACAGAAACTTTGCTATCATTCACCGATTATCTGTTTAGTCGTAACCACTAAGGCACTCTTTACCTAACATGACCCTGGACATTTCTCATTACCCGTTATTGGCCAAAATACATAGCCCTGAAGATTTAAGACTCTTACCCAAAGAAGATCTTAAACAGGTGGCGGATGAATTAAGAGCCTATTTGTTAGCCAGTGTCAGTCAAAGTAGTGGCCATTTCGCTTCCGGCTTGGGTACGGTTGAACTTACCGTGGCGCTGCATTACGCCTACAACACTCCTTTTGACCGGTTGCTCTGGGACGTGGGCCATCAGGCTTACCCACATAAAATTTTAACGGGTCGTCGTGACAGAATTACCAGCATTCGCCAGAAAGGTGGCTTGCACCCGTTTCCATGGCCACCAGAGAGTGAATTCGACACCTTTGCAGTGGGTCACTCATCTACCTCAATTTCCGCCGCTCTGGGCATGGCCATTGCCGCGGAAAAAGAACAAAAAGGCCGTAAAGTTGTCGCGGTTATTGGCGACGGTGCTATGACAGCGGGAATGGCTTTTGAAGCCCTGAATCACGGTGGGGACATCAGCAAAGATATGTTAGTTATCCTCAATGATAACGAAATGTCTATCTCTGAAAATGTGGGTGCTCTTAACAGTCATCTTGCCCGATTATTGACCGGGAGCTTCTTTAACTCCATTCGCGATGGCGGTAAAAAACTACTATCGAACGTTCCACCAATCAAAGAGTTTGCCAGCCGAGCTGAAGAGCACATTAAAGGCATGGTAGTGCCAGGCACTATCTTTGAAGAGCTGGGGTTTAATTATATCGGTCCGATTGATGGTCACGATGTCAATGGCGTGGTTGACACGCTAGCCAACATGCGCAACCTGAAAGGCCCGCAAATACTGCATGTGGTCACCAAAAAAGGTAAAGGCTACGAGGTAGCAGAGAAAGATCCTATTAAATTCCACGCCGTGCCTAAATTTAATCCAGCTGAAAATGCCTTGCCAAAATCAGGTAGTAGCGCGCCTACTTTCAGCAAAATCTTTGGTGACTGGATATGCGATATGGCCGCTCAGGATCCCAAATTGATGGGGATTACACCGGCAATGCGGGAAGGCTCAGGGCTGGTGCAGTTTTCGCAGCAATATCCACAACAATATTTCGATGTGGCCATTGCAGAACAACATGCGGTAACTTTGGCAGCCGGTCTGGCAATTGACGGCTTAAACCCGGTGGTGGCGATTTACTCCACCTTTTTACAACGGGCTTATGATCAATTGATACACGATGTTGCATTGCAAAATCTGCCTGTGCTTTTCGCAATCGATCGCGCTGGTATTGTGGGTGCGGACGGCCCAACACACCAGGGGGCATTTGATATTTCTTATCTGCGCTGCATCCCCAATATGGTGATAATGACGCCAGGCGATGAACAGGATTGTCGAGACATGCTTTATACCGGGCACCTGCTTAAGCAACCCGCCGCCGTTCGCTATCCCAGAGGTTCAGGTAAAGGCCTGGCAGTGAATCAGTCCATGACGCAGCTGGAAATAGGCAAATCTCGCCAACTTCGCCAGGGTGAAAAGGTGGCCATATTAAATTTTGGCACTCTGCTCCCTTACGCTGAAAACGCGGCAGAATCGCTAAACGCAACACTGATAGACATGCGCTTTGTTAAACCCCTTGACGAAGCCGCCATTCAATCTGTACTGAAAGAGCACAAGTTGATAGTAACCCTGGAAGATAATGCGATTGCAGGCGGCGCAGGCAGTGCTGTGGCAGAATTTATCAATACTCAACCGGAAATGGTTAAAGTGCTGCATATTGGTTTACCGGATGAATTTATAATGCAGGGAACTCAGCAAGAGATGTATCAGGAACTGGGACTGGATGCGCAAGGAATTGTTGCAAAAACCCAGGCGATTTTAGATAAGCTGGCGATTTAGCGCCAGCCCAGAACTATTAAAGCAGGCCGTAAAACAGCAGGGCCTGCATGGTAGCCAGCGAAAAGATCCCGGCAATCACATCATCTAACATGATCCCCAATCCACCATGCACTTGCCTGTCCAGGTAACTGATAGGCCATGGTTTGACAATATCGAACAACCGAAATACCACAAAGCCCACCAGCAAATTGCTCAAGGTCAAAGGCACAGCAATCATAGTGAGCAACATGCCAGCGACTTCGTCCCAGACAATGGCAGAATGATCGTGCACGCCCATGTCCCTGGAAGCGACCTCACAGATATGTATTCCGATCAAGGTTAAAGTCAGCACAAATGCAATTTGCGCCACCAGAGGCATCATAGGAAGCAGAAACACCAAGGGAATGGCAGCTAAAGTGCCAAAAGTACCCGGCATAACAGGCGCCAACCCACTGCCAAAGCCCAGCGCCAAAAAGTGCCAGGGGTTACGCAAAGTGAGTTTTTTTAGCGCGGCTTTTTTAGTTTGACGATCCATGTTTGAAAAGGGCCTGGCGTTAACTGATAAAATGCTGAAAGCCAGACTCTGGCATACTAAAAGGCTTGTCACCCTTTGTTAACTCCAACTTTTCGGCTACACCATTAACCCGACCAATACAGGTAGCCGAGACATTACAGTTTGCCAGCGCCGTTTCGAGACTGCCTTTTTGTTCATCAGGCACGGTAAACAGCAATTCGTAATCGTCGCCTGATGTCAGCGCATAGCGAATACCTTCTTCCCGTCCCACTGTAGCTAACATGGCTTCGGACAGAGGTAAGCGCTCAACATCCACCTGTGCACCGGTTTGAGACGCAAATAGAATGTGTTGCAGATCGGATTTTAAGCCATCAGATAAATCGATACAGGAAGTCGCGATGCGTCTTAACGTCGTGCCCACCAATAGCCTGGGTGTGGGGAAATTAAGTCTGTCTATCAAATAATTGCGGTGAATTTGCTCCGCTGGCTTTGCACTTTGCAATAGATCCAGGCCCAATCCGGCATCACCTAAGGTACCAGTGACGTAAATCCAATCTCCGGGTTTGGCTTTAGAGCGCATTAGCGCCTGCCCTTCAGGTACAAACCCCTGTGCAGTAATAGTTATAGACAGCGGTCCCTGCACGGTATCACCACCGATTAACTGAATAGAGTAATAATCGGTAAGCTCTTGCAAACACAAAGAGAAATCTCTTAACCAGGTTTCGTCATATTGCGGGATTGATAAGGACAGACTGATCCAGGCCGGTTCAGCTCCCATCGCCGCAAGGTCACTCAGGTTCACAGACAGCGCCTTGTGCGCTACCGCTCTGCCTGAGGTATTTTTGGGGAAGTGAACATCCTCTGCCAGAGTATCCGTGGTGGTTACTAGTTGCTGACCTTCGGGAACTGTGGTTAAGGCGCAATCATCGCCTATCCCCAACTGTACATCACGACGCTGATAACTCCTGGACAGGAAGTAACTTTTGATTATCTCAAATTCTTTCACAATATCACCGGATTAGCGCTTAACTTCATCCTTGCGTAACAGGCGAACTGCTTTATCCAGTACCCCGTTAATAAACTTATGACTGTCGGCAGCACCGAATTGCTTACCTAACTCAATGGCTTCGTTAATGACCACTTTGTAAGGTACATCAATGCGCTGAGTCAGTTCGAAAGCAGCAAGGCGTAGAATGGCCTTTTCAATCGGGTCGATCTCGCTTAGCGGGCGATCAGTTACGTAAATTTTGTAGCTGTCGTCCAGCTCATCTACATTTTCAGCCACATAGCGTAACGCTGCCTGAAAGAAGCTCATGTCAACTTTGTTCATGTCTTGTTGTGTGGCAACATTCAACTCAATTTCCGCCACAGGATTACCCGTCATCTGCCACGAGTAAATCGCCTGCATCGCCAGCTCTCTGGCCTTTTTACGTCCAGCTACTTTCACCTTTTATACTCCGGCTAATTGGTCAATAACGTTAACCATTTCCAGTGCGGAATGAGCAGCTTCTGCGCCTTTGTTACCCGCTTTTGTGCCTGAGCGCTCAATGGCCTGCTCAATGCTGTCGGTGGTGATCACACCAAAGGCAACCGGAATATCGTATTCTAAAGACACCTGTGCCAGGCCTTTATTACATTCTCCGGCAACAAAATCGAAATGCGGTGTACCGCCGCGGATCACTGCACCAATCGCA
Source organism: Planctobacterium sp. AWH2_060 (assembly GCF_056158425.1). Taxonomy (NCBI): domain Bacteria; kingdom Pseudomonadati; phylum Pseudomonadota; class Gammaproteobacteria; order Alteromonadales; family Alteromonadaceae; genus Planctobacterium; species Planctobacterium sp. AWH2_060. Next base: position 2,088,347 of record NZ_JBSWTG010000001.1, read on the forward strand.
ATGATGGCATCAAATTTACCACTTTCAGCCGCTTTTTTAGCTACCAGCGGCAATTCGTATGCGCCAGGTACCTTGATGACAGTAATATCTTGTTCATTTACTTCACCCGCTCTTTCCAGTGCATCGATGGCGCCTTCCACCAGATGGTCAACAACAAAGCTGTTAAAACGCGACACCACAATGGCGAATTTTTTGCCTGTGGCTCTGATATTACCTTCCACAATGTTCATATAATCTTGCCTCAATAATTGGTCCGGAATTTGGCTGGCGCGGATTCTACCACACCTGCCCGCTATTCACCGGATTTTTTGTATTATTTCATCAGACCCTGCCGGGTATACAATCTTTAGTCAGAAATCGTTTCTACCACTTCTAAACCATAGCCGGACAAGGCATGATATTTAACCGGTTTACTGAGCAATCGCATTTTCTGCACACCCAGGGTTTTTAAAATCTGACAACCGACACCAACGGTTCTGGAAGTGCCCTTCCACAAATTAGTGACCGCCTTCTCGCCTTTGTCTTCAGCTTCAAATTGCTGTACCACGTGTACCAGCTCGTCACTGCTTTCTTCACGGCCTAAAATCAACAATACGCCACCGTCAGCGGCAATGCGTTTCATGGCTTGCGGTAAATCCATAGAACGGTCAATTGAACGCCCTGAGCCCAGCACATCACTAAAGGTGTTGCGCAAGTGAACCCTTACCAGGGTGGGCTCTTCCGGTGTGATATTGCCTTTACACAACGCGAAGTGTACCTGATTGTCGATAGTGTCTTTAAAGGTAGCCAGTTCAAATTCCCCGTGTTCGGTGGGCAATTTGCAGGTGGCCACCTGCTCGACTGTAGCTTCGTTGATATTGCGGTATTCGATGAGATCGGCAATTGTACCCAGTTTCAGATCGTGTTTTTTGGCAAAGGCTTCCAACTCTGGGCGTCTCGCCATGGTGCCATCATCGTTTAGCACTTCCACGATCACGCCAGCCGGTTCACAGCCCGCCAAACGCGCCAAATCTACCGCGGCTTCAGTATGACCAGCCCGGTTGAGCACCCCGCCTTCTTTGGCAATCAGCGGGAATATGTGACCTGGCTGGACAATATCTGTCGCCACCGCGTCGGGCGCAACGGCAGCCAAAATGGTTCGGGCCCGATCAGCGGCTGAAATCCCGGTAACAACCCCTTCAGCGGCTTCAATCGATACGGTAAAATTAGTGGAAAACTGTGCGCCATTGTTTTCCACCATTAATGGCAATTTTAACTTTTTACAGCGCTCCTGGGTCATAGGTAAGCACACCAGTCCTCTGGCATGAGTCACCATAAAGTTAATCGCTTCCGGCGTAACATGTTCTGCGGCTATGATGATATCGCCTTCATTTTCACGATCTTCGTCATCCATCAGGATGACCATTTTACCGTTGCGAATATCTTCGAGGATTTCTTCTGTACTGTGTAATGACATAATCTAATTTACTGTAGGGTTGGTGACGTGGGTATCCAGACGAGCTAGCCCCGACGTCGGGTTATATTGCTTACAATTGCGGTGGCGAATTGTACTATCGTAGATAACCATTTTCAGCTAAAAACGACAGATTAATCTCTTTTCCTGTGCTCTGCGCCGCTTTGTCTCCCAACATCAGGCGCTCCAGATAGCGGGCAATCACGTCCACTTCCAGGTTTACCCTGGTGCCCACCTGATAATGTTGAATAATGGTTTCCTGTAACGTGTGGGGTACCAGTGTTAACTTAAACTTAGCCCCATCCACATCATTGACCGTCAGACTCACGCCATCTACAGTGATGGAGCCTTTTTCGGCAATGTACCGGGCCAGGTTATCTGGCGCTTTCACCCAAATCTCCCAGGTTTGTCCGGTATTTTCCATACTGGCAATTTCGCCAACGCCGTCGACATGGCCACTGACGATATGCCCCCCTAACCGGGAAGTTGCCATCAGCGCTTTTTCCAGGTTCACCGTCATACCCTGTTGATAGTTAGCAAAACCAGTGCGCTTGATAGTCTCCATGGACACGTCAGCCACATAATGCTGCGCAGAAAACTCCACCACAGTCAGACACACCCCATTGGTGGCTATACTGTCGCCCAATTGCACATCAGACATATCTAGCTTGCCAACCTGGATGCTGACGCGCATATCACTGCCTCTGGCCTGCATTGCGCCAATACTGCCTACTGATTCGATAATTCCGGTAAACACGATAATTCCCCTGTATTTTTAGACAAAATGAGCGGTGATTTTTAAATCTTCGCCCACCAGTCGGGTATCTGAAAAGCGTAACTCAGGCACCTGTGACATAGTTTGAAACTCTGGTAACTGCAACAAACCAAAGCCATTGTGGCCCATCAATTTTGGCGCTATGTAAAGGATTAACTCATCCACTAAATTTCGCTCCACGAACGCGCCCGCCAGGCGGCTGCCGGCTTCCAGCCAGATTTCATTTAACTGCCTGTCGCCGAGATAAGCTAACAATGCCTTTAAATCTATCTTGCCCTCGTCAACTGGGGCCTGCCACTGCGCAATGCCAGCTTCAGTTAACTTGTCATTTGGCTCAATATTCACCACCAGCACGTTATCATCAGCAAATACTTTAAGCTCAGGATGCAACTGGTTACGGCCATCCAATATCACCCGTAATGGTTGACGAATATCGCCCAGATATGCCTGTTTGACTGACTCGTGCAGTTCCTCAGCTCTGACGTTTAACGAAGGGTTATCAGCCAGAACCGTACCGGAACCACTGACAATGGCACAACTTCGCGCTCTATGCACCTGAACATCGCGGCGTGCTGCATTGCCGGTGATCCATTGACTGACGCCATTGGCCAATGCCGTTTTAGCATCCACAGAAGCCGCCATTTTTAAACTAACTTTGGGGGTGCCCTGTAATTGCCTTTTTAAGAAACCTTGGTTAAGCGCCTCTGCCTGACTCTCCATTAAACCAATATCCACCTGAATACCCGCATCGCGCATTCTGTTTATGCCTTGCCCCGCCACTTTAGGATTTGGGTCCTGCATAGCGACCACCACCCGTTTTACGCCGGCCCGAATTAAAGCATCGCAGCAAGGTGGGGTGCGTCCAAAATGGGAACAGGGTTCCAACGTGACATAGGCAGTAGCGTTAGCAGCATTGGCACCGGCGCGATTCAAGGCCTCAGCTTCAGCATGAGGTCCCCCAGCTTTCAGGTGAAAGGCTTCGGAAATAACGCTGCCATCTTCAGCTACCAACACACAGCCAACATTGGGGTTAGGAGACGTGGTATAACGGCCCTTTTCTGCCAGTTTCAACGCTCTGGCCATGTGTTCTGCGTCTATCTGCGAAAACATGTTAGTCTCCAAGGCGAGCGATTTCTTCACCGAACTCTTTAATATCTTCAAACGAACGGTAAACGGAAGCGAAACGCACGTAAGCCACTTTATCTAATTCAATTAACTCGGCCATTATCAAATTGCCCACCAGTTCACTACTGATTTCTCTTTCACCGGTTCCGCGCAGATGAGACTTAATGCGATGCACACTTTGCTCAATTTTTTCGGTGTTAACTGGGCGTTTTTCCAGGGCTCGCTGCATACCGGCTCTGAGTTTGTCTTCATTAAAGGGCTCTCTTTTGCCATCGCGCTTAACAATACGTGGCATTACCAATTCGGCAATTTCAAAGGTGGTAAAACGTTCATGGCATTGAGTGCATTCACGGCGACGACGCACCTGGTGGCCTTCTGACACCAGTCGGGAATCAATGACTTTGGTTTCCGTAGTCATACAAAAAGGACAAATCATGCTGGCGGGATCCTGATTTTTGAGATAGAACTAACTTGAGCGTTTCTGATATAGGTGTAAAAAACCGTTTTTCAAGGTTATGGAGAATAGACCATTGATGAATATTTCGAAATATTTAGCACTGTTTTGTTTGCTCTTTATTACACAGAATATTGAGGCGAAACCCAAGTGTACTATCGCCAATATAAACTGGTTAAACGGTGAGTGGTTGCAGCAGTCAGAAAAGAGCCGTATCTCCGAAAAATGGCAAACTGTCAGTGACCTGACGATGGAAGGCCTGGGTTATACTCAGAAAACCGGCAGTGATACCCGTCAATATGAAACCATGCGTATTGTTTACATGTCCGGGCAATTGTATTTTTTGGCAAAGGTAGACCATAACGCTCTACCAGTAGCTTTTGCTGCTACCGCCTGTAGCGAAAATTCGGTGGAATTCAGCAACCAGGAGCACGATTTTCCCAATATTTTGCATTATCAGCTTGAGGAAAATCGTCTGGTTGTGGATGTCAAAAATAATGAAGGAAAGGGGTTTCAGTTAATCTTCGCGTCTCAAATTATAGACCTCGATTAACATCCTTTTCCCAAAACTCATCTACCAGTAGGGCTAACATGTCATGCAAATGTTCTTCGAACTCTTCCAGGTTTTGTCCAAACACCGCCAGATACTTTTCGGCCTGCGCATGTGTCAGGTTCTTGTTCATGGCCCGAAACTGCATCTCCGGTAGCTTTTTATTCATCCGGGCGACAATTTCCCACTTAACAAATTCAGGGTGCAAGTTTTGCACCCGTTGCTGCGCATACTTACAATAATCCTGGATATGATCTATGCCTGCCGGCCCCATGCAACCGGGTTCAACGCGAAACAACACATTCAGCTTTTTCTCTTCTGGCAGGTTGGTTATCTCTGTCATTATGTCTGTTAATTTAATTAATGCTTATTACAACAACATAACCGAATCTGAGTAAAAAGCAAAATTGCTTAACTTCGGTCTTACTCTGTTAATGCCGCCCTTTCTGTCGCGGACGGCACACCATTACTGAGGTTTTACTGGCAGATGCTCGCCAATAAACTGATCAATTGCCTTTAGCGCTGCCATTCTGTGCTGCGCTTTACTCAGGTAATGATCACCTTCATCCAGCTCCACATATCGCACATCGACGCCAGCCTCTTCCAGCTCGTCAAACATATTTTCCGACTGGTGGTCAGGCACTACCTCGTCATGAGTGCCGTGAATAAGCAATACCGGAATATTGACTTTATCTGCATGGTTTATTGGGGAGATAGCCTTGATATGGTTTTCATCAACGGTGCCATCAGAGATGAGTTTTTGCCAATAAGCCACAACCCAATGATTGCGGCCATAGTCGTAGCGCTCGTCCCGCAACATACGCTCAATATCGGCAACACCGTTAAAGGAAATAGCACACTGATATAGATCAGGGGTAAAAGTGGCACCCGCTAATGCGGCATAACCACCGTAACTTCCGCCCACAATACACACGCGCTCAGGGTCGACATAACCTGACTTAACCAGGGTTTTAACGGTATCCGTTAAATCGTCCTGCATTTTGCGGCCCCATTCTCCACGTCCTTTTAAAGTAAACTCAGCGCCAAAACCGCGAGAGCCACGAAACTGCGGCTGCATAACCAGGTAGCCCCTGCTGGCAAAGTATTGCGCTAACCAGTCAAATTCGATGCGATCGTAAGACTCCGGACCACCATGTGGCAACATAATTGCCGGAAGATTCTTCAGTTCATCTACGGCTGGCAAAGTCAATAAGGTAGGTAAACGCAGGCCATCTCTGGCTTTAATTTCAGTCTGAAAAACCTGATTAATTTGATTTACTGGCAAATCCGGTCTGCCAGAAGCAATATACTTAAACTCACCTTTGCTGTAGAGGTAATAGTCTCCAGGACTGTCCATCCCTTCCAACATGAAAATCATGTGTTGCCAGTCAGGGGAATAGCTCACCAATGTTACAGAGTGATCTGGTAAGTCAGCAATGACCTTATCCACGACTTTCTGAATCTTGGGATCAAAAAAATCATAGCTGGGTTTAAATCCGGCATAGCTAACACCATGAACAATCCGATTGTGATCAGTCAGCACATAACCCACATCTTTGTCTTCCGGATTAAAAATTGGTTCTGACACAGTGCCATCTTTTAGAGACATGGTGTAATAGGCACGGCGGCCATTTTCGCCACGGGTAAGCATCACCAGACTTTTAATATCATCAGTGAGACCCACAAAAGATCTGGTGCGAATCTCCGTTTCTTCCTGAAATATATTCCGCCATTCACCATCAATTAATACATCCACCCTATGCTGGTTCGCTTTGTTATTGAAACGCTCTCTGGCAATCATTTTGTCGTCATAAATAAAATAATCGATGGCATCGTGAATCCCCCGTTTAACGGGTCTGGGGGTGCGTCTTCCTTCTAATTTAACTTTCATCAGCGCGTAAGCACCTTCTGATTGCCAGGCAGGCATGTAAGCGTATTTGCCATCGGTACTCAGGCCAACAATTGTCCCTAACTGAGACTGACCTTCATAAATGCCATCACCCAGCACCAGCAGCTGACGAACTTTATTTTCAGAAATTTTAAAGGAATAGGCAGCGCTGATATCGTGTCGACCGCGAAAACCAAAGATACGAGTATTGTCCACGGCTACCAGTATCAACGTATCGTCATCCACAAACCAGGCATTACTGGGGCGAATTTGAGAGATATCGACCCCGGTTACCATCTTATTGTTTTTCATGTCATGGATGATGTACATCTCGCGGTTATCACCCGCCACGCGATATCCAATCAGATTGCCGCTGGGAGACACTTCCATCATGCTGATTTGTGGCAGTGCTCCATAGATTTCTAACGGCACCAATGATTCAGAGGCTATGGCTTTGAGACTCAGCAAAGCACATATCAATAACAGGATTAACTTTTTCACGACCTTCCCTGGATAATTATCTGGAATTAAAAAGGCGTGGATTCTAATAAATACCAGGGAATAAAGAAAGGGAATTAAAAAAGCCAGCAAACGCTGGCTTTTAAAATAGAATAACGATGAAGAATTAAGCGTATACCGGGAAACGCTTACAAAGTGCCATTACCTGCTCTTTCACGCTGGCAATGTTGGCTTCGTCTGCAATGTTGTCCAACACATCACAAATCCAGTTTGCCACCTGAGCCGCTTCCTCTTCGCCGAAACCGCGACGGGTAATCGCCGGCGTACCGATACGCAAACCACTGGTAACAAACGGTGAACGCGGGTCATTTGGAACCGCATTTTTGTTCACAGTAATATAAGCTTTGCCTAATGCAGCGTCAGCATCTTTACCTGTGATGTCTTTATCAATCAGATCTAACAAAAACAAATGGTTGTCGGTGCCATCGGAAACAATCTTGTAACCGCGATCCTGGAACGCTTTGCACATGGCTTTAGCGTTTTTAACAACCTGCTGTTGGTATACTTTAAATTCAGGCTGTAAAGCTTCTTTAAAGGCAACCGCTTTAGCCGCAATAACGTGACACAAAGGACCGCCCTGGCCACCAGGAAATACCGCGCTGTTCAGCTTCTTGTAAATAGCCTCATCACCACAAGCAGATAAAATCAGACCACCGCGAGGACCCGCTAAAGTCTTGTGCGTAGTTGTAGTAACAACGTGAGCGTGTGGTAGCGGATTCGGGTAAACGCCAGCGGCAACCAAACCAGCAACGTGAGCCATATCCACTAATAAATAAGCGCCAACGCTGTCAGCAATTTCACGGAATTTAGCCCAATCAACAATACCTGAGTAAGCTGAGAAGCCACCGATAATCATTTTCGGCTTGTGCTCTTCAGCCAACGCTTTAACCTGCTCGTAATCAATTTCGCCGGTTTCTTCGTTTAATCCGTATTGCACTGCCTTGTATAACTTACCTGAGAAGTTAACGTGTGAACCGTGAGTCAAGTGACCACCGTGAGCCAGGCTCATACCCAACACAGTATCGTTGGCTTCTAATAATGCCATAAAGACCGCTGAGTTAGCCTGGGAACCAGAGTGCGGTTGAACATTAGCATAGTCAGCACCGAACAATTGCTTGGCGCGCTCAATGGCCAGCTCTTCTGCCACATCAACGTGCTCACAACCACCGTAATAACGCTTGCCCGGATAACCTTCAGCATATTTATTGGTTAATTGTGAACCCTGAGCCTGCAATACACGTGGACTGGTATAGTTTTCTGAGGCAATCAGTTCAATATGGTGCTCCTGGCGCACCGTTTCGGCCTGGATGGCATCCCACAATTCTGGGTCAAAATCAGCAATATTCATGTCTTTGGACAGCATCGCACTTCCTTCAGGTTTAATAGGAAAAAGAAAAGCCGGGGGGATGACATATCCAGCGCCCGCCTCAAGGGTTTCGGTATGATAGCGATTTTCCCGCTTTTGTACATACGTCGCGCTGAATCAATATACACTGAGTTATGCAGCAATCGCATAGATAAGCTGACAGGTCGGATTTCACAGAGTTAAAATTTGGGCCTGACTTATTTGCCCGGTTTGGATTACAATATTGCTAATCTAACTGAATAAAAGAATTCACATGTCACAATACGTTTATACCATGTCTCGGGTAGGCAAAATCGTGCCCCCTAAACGACAAATCCTGAAAGATATCTCATTGAGCTTTTTCCCTGGTGCCAAAATTGGTGTTTTGGGTCTGAACGGTGCGGGTAAATCTACGCTGTTACGCATTATGGCGGGCATTGATACCGATATCGAAGGTGAAGCACGTCCACAGCCAGGCTTAAATGTTGGCTACCTGCCGCAGGAGCCAAAACTGGATGAAAGCAAAGACGTGCGCGGCAATATCGAAGAAGCCGTTGCTGATGTCGTTCACGCTTTAAAACGCCTGGACGAAGTGTATGCTGAATACGCAATGCCGGATGCCGATTTCGACGCTTTGGCCAAAGAGCAAGGCGAGTTAGAAGCCATCATTCAAAGTAAAGATGGCCACAATCTGGAAAACGCTCTGGAGCGAGCCGCAGATGCATTGCGTCTTCCGCCGTGGGATGCCGATGTCAGCAAGTTATCAGGTGGTGAGCGACGTCGTGTTGCCCTATGTCGCCTGTTACTGGAAAAGCCCGACATGCTATTGCTGGACGAACCCACCAACCACCTGGATGCAGAATCTGTTGCCTGGTTAGAACGCTTCCTGCACGATTATGAAGGCACCGTTGTGGCCATTACCCACGACCGTTATTTCCTGGATAATGTTGCTGGCTGGATCCTGGAGCTTGACCGTGGCCATGGTATTCCCTGGGAAGGTAACTACTCAACCTGGCTGGAGCAGAAAGAAAAACGACTTGAGCAGGAAGAGCGCACCGAAAATGCCCGAGTAAGATCCATGAAGCAAGAATTGGAATGGGTGCGCAGCAACCCCAAAGGTCGTCAGGCGAAGAGCAAAGCCCGTATGACCCGCTTTGAAGAAATGAATACCTCCGATTACCAAAAACGTAACGAAACCAATGAGTTGTTCATTCCCCCTGGGGAAAGACTGGGTGACCAGGTTATCGACGTAATTAATCTGAAAAAGAGTTATGACGGCCGTGTTCTGATTGACGACCTGAGTTTCTCAATTCCGAAAGGCGCTATTGTGGGTATTATCGGTCCTAATGGTGCCGGTAAGTCAACCTTATTCAGAATGCTCACCGGGCAGGAACAGCCTGACAGCGGTGAAATCAAACTGGGCGAATCAGTACAAATCGCCAGTGTCGATCAGTTCCGCGACCATATGGACGGCAACAATACCGTCTGGCAGGAACTCTCCGACGGTCAGGACCTTATCCGCATCAATAATTTTGAAATTAACAGTCGTGCTTACTGCAGCCGTTTTAACTTCAAAGGCAATGATCAGCAAAAATTTGTTAAAGACTTATCAGGTGGTGAACGCAACCGGGTGCACCTGGCGAAGCTGTTAAAAGCAGGTGGCAACGTATTGCTGCTGGATGAGCCCACCAACGATTTGGATGTAGAAACCTTACGTGCCCTGGAAAATGCAATTTTAGAATTCCCTGGTTGCGCCATGGTTATCTCGCACGACCGTTGGTTCCTGGACCGTGTAGCCACTCATATTCTGGATTACCGTGACGAAGGCAAGATCAACTTCTACGAGGGTAACTACACCGATTACGAAGCCTGGTTGAAAGACAACTTTGGTAAAGATGTGGTAGAGCCGCATCGCCTGAAATACAAGAAGATTGCTAAGTAAGCTTATAAAAAGCTTAGGTATTTATAAGGCAAGCTGTGTAACGGTGTCTGAATAATTTCGAAGTTCTGGGTAGGTTCGACTTTAGTCGGACAGCGGAGGTTAGATTTAGCAACCGTGTCTGAATAAATTCAGACCTACAGGTAGTTGGATTTAGTATCCGCGTCTGAATAAATTCAGACCTACAGGTGGTTGGATTTAGCAATGGCGTATGTATAAAAAAATTATTCGACGCAACCAGTAAGGGGGAGATTTTGCGCGCCAAGGGTTGTGGAGAGTCCAGAGGGGGAAGCACTTCCCCTTCTGCGAGCTGTCAGCGCCTTGACAAACAAATCGAGTATTGACCAATTGTAAGGAGAAGTAATCTGGGTTTAAAAAGAGTCCCTTAAATCGCCTCTAATGCCTCTTGCAGGTTTTTCACTCCCACAACCGTTATCCCTTGTGGATTTTTAGGTACGTTGGCTTTGGGCACGATGGCACGGGTAAAGCCGTGTTTTTTGGCTTCTGAAATGCGCTCGCTGCCGTTATTGACCGGGCGAATTTCACCGGATAAGCCCACTTCGCCAAAAACAATGAGGTCTCTGGGTAAGGTTTTGTTTCTGAAACTGGAAAGCAGTGCCACCAATAACGCCAGGTCGGCGCTGGTTTCAGTTACCCGAATACCACCGACTACATTAACAAACACGTCCTGATCATTCATCTGCACACTGCCGTGGCGATGCAGTACTGCCAATAACATAGTCAGGCGATTCTGTTCCAGACCTACCGCTACGCGTCTCGGATTACCAGTCTGACTGTAATCCACCAGCCCCTGTATTTCCACAAGGAGAGGACGAGTCCCTTCCCATACCACCATAACCGCGCTGCCAGGTGCGGCCTCTTCACTGCGATTGAGAAATATGGCGGAAGGGTTCTTAACTTCTTTCAAACCGGATTCGGTCATACCAAAAACCCCTAATTCATTCACAGCACCGAAGCGGTTTTTATGACCTCGCAGAGTGCGGTAGCGACCATCGGCATCACCGTCCAGCATTAATGAACAATCAATACAATGCTCCAGCACTTTGGGTCCGGCAATGGAGCCCTCTTTGGTGACATGGCCCACGATAAACATGGCCACATTGTGTTGCTTAGCAAATCGAGTCAGATAAGCGGCACACTCTCGCACCTGAGAAACACTGCCTGGCGCAGACTGAACATCCCCCATGTGCATGACCTGAATAGAATCAATCACCATCACGCCCGGCTTTTCGGTGAGCGCTAACTGGCAAATGGTCTCTACTTCCGTTTCCGCCAGTACCTTAACCTTGTCAGTAGGTAATCCCAAACGCTGTGCCCGCATGGCCACCTGTTGCAGAGATTCTTCCCCGGTAACATAGAGCACATTTTGGTTTTGAGACAGGTGACAGATGGTCTGAAGCAACAAGGTACTTTTACCCGCTCCCGGAGAACCGCCAATCAGAATAGCGGAGCCTGGCACAATGCCGCCACCTAATACCCGGTCTAATTCATTAAAGCCGGAACTGAAACGAGGCACGGTTTGTAAATCAATTTCTGACAGCACCTCGACTTTGGCTTTGGTCAGACCAGAATAGCCGCCTTTTGAGGCGTTACTTCCGCCAGGAATACGCATTTCTACAATGGTGTTCCAGGCGCCGCAATCATGGCATTGGCCCTGCCATTTTGAATATTCTGAGCCACAATCGTTGCAAACGTAAGCAGTTTTGTTTTTTTTCATGATTTATGTCGTACAATCCTTAATGAGGAGATTGTTTTATGTCAGTACTTTTAATAAAGTATGGGATTATAAAAATATCGATTCCCCTCAATGTTTTAGCGCTTCTTGCCGAAACATTGACTAATATAATAAAAAACTCTGAGGTTTCGACTCTTCGTAATGGATAAAGTACTCGAAGAATACAGCGAAGTTGTTGATAAGTTAAAGCCGTTCGTCAATAAACCAAACTTTGCGCAAATGGTCACCAAGCACGCTGTTGGTGTCCCAAAACAAAAAGTGTTCCTGATCAAGATGGAGCTCAAGCGTCTTGCGCAGCCTACCAAAAAGCCCGTCGATTTACGAGGCAAAGTGGATGGTGAATGTAAAGCCTTTGAATATGAAGGAGTTACCCACTTCCTGGACGAAACCGCCAAGCGCGTCTTTGCAGAAGAGACCATGTCCTATGGCGGTTATACCGTGGGTGTTTGGGAAGCGGTAAACAACTCAGAAAATACCTACAAACAAATCTACAAAAAAGAAAAAGAAGCGATACTGCAAACCAAGGATGTGGTAGAAGATAAAATCGACGAGGATAGCCCCGCCGAAAAAGCCGACCACATTGTTAAATCCATTTTGTTTTCCCATGTGATCAGCCGTAAAGAAGAGCGCATGAACTTCGCCATTGCGGTGGAGATTATCTCTGAAGATGGCAAAAAGATCAAAGCCACCACCATGGATATCTCTGTAGGTGGTATGCGAGTTAAGTGTGACGAAGACGTTACCTTTTTCAAAGACAAAAAGTATGGAGTGTTTTTAAGAGGTCTGGAGACGGAATACGCACTGGACAGAAAGAACCCAATCCCCTTCCAGGCGATGCGAATTGAAAAAGAAGGTCACGAGCAACGGGTTAATTTCAAACGCGATATTGAGAACTCCAGCTCTTCAGTTAACAGCTTCTTACAGAAATTTATTCACGGCTACAAACGCCGCTATAAGATCAATCTGGAGAATACCGAAGAAGCGGTTATATCCAAGATCTATGAACAGTATTACACGCCTTACATGGAATCGGTGCCGGTCTTTTTAGGAGTAAGGCAAGGTAAATTGTTCCCCAAGTTTTTGTTGACCAATAATGCCAACAAAGACTTTGCACAGTATTGGACTGATGAAGCCGAACAGGTGCGCATTGAACATTTATTGTCAGCTTCGCGCATCAAAACCGCCATGCAAAAAGAAACCAGTGAGTTTCTGGTGTATTGCTTTAAGCAAGTGAAACAAAATAAGGTGTTCTTTTGTTCTGCCACCATTGAGGAGCTCAAGGCTACACCGACACTGCAGCAATCTTACTTTGCACTCGGCACTAAACGAGACAGCTGGAAAGTCTTTAAAGTACAACTTTCAGACGTGCACCCGCAACAGGCCCACGCCCCTCTGACCATACCAGAGTCAGTAAGCGAGAAGGTCAAAAAGCTCAACGCGCCACCAGCGCCCAGGGTGATGGCAGATATTAAGACGCTAAAATTTGTTGCCCTGGTAACAGATATCACCACCAGTGAGTTGGTGCACCAGTTTAAAAATACTGCACCGAACAAGGCAGATCTGCCGCGCGTCAGTAAGACAATTCATCCCAAATTAGCGACGCCCAGCGCGCTGACAATTCACCCTTATAAATATGTCGATAACCGTCTTGAACAACGCTATTTCCTGTCAGAAAAAGCGCGACTGGAATGGAATGATGGTTATTATGACGGCCGCACCGTAGATATCTCATACAGCGGCATGATGATAGAAATGGATGAAGAGTTTCCGGCTCGCAAAGGTGCACTCATCAAGGTAACGCTACCCGGCCTGCAATCTATGACCAACAAGTACACTCTGGAAAGGATGAACTATCAGTTGGTGAATGTTAGTGAGCACGGCAACCACTTGCATTTAAGGATACTGGAAAACCGGGATAAAGAAACTAAACCTCATCAGGGTAAGCAGTTTTTTAATGATTTAATACGGCAAAACCGCGATGTGCTGGAAGCGAAAATTACCGAAGATACCAGTAACCACAGTAAAGCACTGCGTAATATATTTGCAGCCAATATCTTTAACATGGCGTTGTTTTATGCCAAAGATGGTCTGAACCTGAAGCACGACGTTATGGTGTGTGGTGATGTTCCAAACCAGTTGTGGCCTTTGTTTACTCACGGTGAGCTGGAACGAGGTGAGTTCAACATCTTACCTCTGTTTGGTCACGAAAATGTCCATGCTAACTGGCTGACCCGGGAAATACGGGATCTGAAAACCAAAGATAAACCTAAGCAACACGAGGTTTACATCGGATTTAACCCCAAACTGGAAGGCGCTGATGCCTTCAACGTTAAATCGGATGTAGATTTAGCCAATAGCGAACAAAAAATCGCTTTTGTGCGCTCCATATTGGAAGACCGGGAGCAACAGTTTTACGCCATTAAACTGTTTATGATCAAAGTGGGCAAACCAGACCCTGAAAACATCAGTGCTGAGCTAAATTACATAAAGGTATACGCCCCTCACAAAGCACAATCATTACAAAATCACGTTTGGCAAATTATGAGTTTCACGGACATGTTGGATATCACAGAAGAAGTGAAAATCCGCCTGGGCCTGGATTAACCGGGAAGCATTGCTAAAGGTGATGCACAATGAGTCATGAACTTGAACCATTTAAAGACATCATTGAGCAACTTAAACCAGTAGTTTATGAGCCTGATTTTAATCAGATTGTAGAAGAAACGGCAAAGGCCCTGCCCCGTCCTCACAAACATATTTTAAAACTGGAATTAAAGCGTCAGGCCCGTCCCTGTAAAATCGCCATTGATATGCGCAAGATTGACGGGTCTGAATGCCAACCTTTCGAAAACGAAAAGATAATCCATTACCTAAGTGCCTCTGCGCAGGACGTATTTGAACGCCAGATACGCGCCTTTGGCCAATACACTGTTGGCGTGTATGAAGCCGTTATGGAGGAAGTGGATCGGTTTCAGAAAAACAGCCTTGCCGCCGCCACAACACCCACAGAAGACAACCCCTTTGGTGAAACAGACTACTACGTAGAAGAAGACGATGATTCGCCAGATAAATATCTGGTGCCCTCTTTTGAGTTTTCCAAGACCGCCCACCGTAGCGAAGAACGCATGAATTTTGCGGTCAGAGTGGAATTACAGGCCGGTCCTAAAATCATTAAAGCCAACACCATTGATATGTCGGTCAGTGGTGTTAAAGTCAAAGCGGTCACCGATCACGCGTTTGTGGTAGGTGAGCAAATGGCGGTGTTTTTCCGTGGCCTTGAAGTGGAGTTTTCTCTTGATCGCAAAAATGGTATCCGTTATCAGGTAGTAAAAGCGGAGAAAATCGACCACGAATACCATATTGCTCTAAAGCGTGACATCCGGTCGCCAGACGTGCAATTTGATGAATTTTTACGACGCTTTATTCAGGGCAATAAACGTCGCTACAAAGTCAATATCGACAATACTTTGCACGCCATCCGCAGTAAGAGTTTTGAACAATATTATGTGCCTTACTTTTGCTCTATTCCGGTATTTGTCGAAAGTATAGGTAACAACTTACAGTGCCGTTTCGTACTTACCAATGACAATAATAAAGACAATGTGTTTTATTGGGTAGACGACACCAATCAGTTGCTTATCAGTCAGGCGTTGACCCCTAAAAGGCTGAAAGCCATTTATGAAAGTCCGCTAAAAGAAGCCTATCTGTATAGCTTTAATCACTACGAATCCGGTCAGGTGTTTTTCTATTCTGCAACCCACAGTGAGTTGCGCCAGAAAAAAGCCTTGCAGGATGTATTTTTTGCCTTCGGCTCCAAAAAAGCCAGTTGGCGGGTTTTTAAAATACAGATGACCAACATTCAGCCGGAGCAATGTTACCGACCGCTTTCGTTGCCTGATTCGGTAGGGGAAAGTGTAAAAGAACAAAACTCGCCCCCGGCCCCCAGATTGATGTCGGCCCTGAACAAGCTTAGCCATGTGGTACTGATCACCAATATCACAGATTCGATGAGTAATCAGGCATATCAGCGCAGGCAGTTAGTGGACAAGCACCTTCCGGCACTGAAAAACTTCGCACACGATAAAAACGAAACCATTGAGCCGGTGGCCCTGTACCGCTTTAAATACCAAAACCTGCGGGCAGAGTCCCGCTACCAGTTGCGTTCCAAAGTTGTGGTTACCTTCAACGAACGGGAATTGGAAGGGGTTACCGAAGATGTCTCACCCAGCGGGTTAAGCCTGGAACTAAAAAACACTTTTGAAGGTGTACCGTTTTCGATTGTAGATGTGGCGTTTCCGGAGCTGCAACGCATGACCAAGCAGATCCCACTGAAAGAATTGCCTTATGAAGTGCGCAATATTTCCAAAGATAAGTCCATTATTAATCTGAAAATTCATCAGGAATCGGAGCAAATCCCGCATCCGGGTCAAATCTTTTTTACCGAGCTACTGAAGAACAATAAAAATAAACTCAAAAGCGATACCGAGCACGAAGGGATCCCGGGTATGGGAGAAGCCTTGAGAAATATCTATTGTTCAAACGTGTTGAACATTGGCTATTACATCATTAAAAGTGGTGCCGCCATGTTGCCCCATGCTATGACGGCTCCCAGTAGCCACTCCAGATTAAAAAACCTGTTGTCTTTTGGTGTTGAACAAGAAAACACTCTCAACAGCCGGGCATTATTTGCCGCCAGCGGGGATTATTCACGGCGCATATACGATTTATTAAAAGAGCTGAATCCCAAAGCACCGCCGGTGATGGAAGAGATTTTTGTGGCTTTTGAACCAGACGCCATAAAAGAAGAAGACACTATACGCACCCAGTTTACCGACCAGTTCAAAGACGATCACGCCAGACGGGCCTTTATTGTCGAAGCCATGTCCGTTGGCGTATTTTACGCTATGAAGGTATTCGTATCCCGCACCGGCCGCCCTGACCAGGACATACTGCGCACCGAGTTGGGTTACGTCTCGGTTTACGCGGCCCACAAAGCTAAAGAAGTAGAAGAAGAACTGTGGAATATTTGTGGTGCTGGTGACATTGTGGATATTACCGATGAGGTAATGCGTCGGTACGGCTTTACCGATCAACACATCCAGCAAAACCAAGCGCTGGACAAGAACATCCTTCTCGCTGAGTAGGAGCTAAGCCGATATCAGGGCGAAAGCATTAATGCTCATTTAGTGACCACAATGTCCAAAATCAAAAATATTTATTTAAAGAAAAAGCAAAACAGACTCGTTTACAGGTTCGATTACACCAGTAGTTGTTTGGAGTGCTGAACCTAATCTCCCTTTGCGCGCAATAAACTGCGATATCAGCTTAAACAACGATGAAAGGTATCAGGGATATAGCAAATGCCGATTTTTCAGAAGCAATAATCGTCATTCCAAACGACAGTGTCAGAATTTTGCAGCTGTATCACATGGACAGTACGGCGCTCTGATATGATTTTTCTTAGGGGCGCTCCCCCAATCCCCCCTTTTGCCCATGGCGCTAGAAAACATAAGCCTGTAGGTCTGAATTTATTCAGACACCGCTACCAAATTCAACCATCGCTGTTCGAATGAATTCGAACCTACAGCCAATCTTCCGGTTTTATCTGCACTTTAGCCTTATCTCGTGAATGGGCCTGATTTGACCGGACTTCGAACAATACAAAGACTGGTAAATCAACAGAGTTTGAATGGGTGTCATGTTTAAGTTCGATGTATAAATTCCTCCCGTTATGGAGGAGATTTTTTTCGATTTTGAGCCAGACGCCATAAAACAGGACGTAGCCAAAATAATTAAGTTTTGGCTACGGTTAGGCAATGCCCATGTGCCGCTCGAAAATCATTCGCTATCTTGCCCTGAATCCCATATACAACAAAGCCGATGCTAATGCATCGGCTTACAGATTACTCAAACACTATTTCGCTCAGGGAGTCGATTCCGCTTCGCTGGTTTCCGGCTCTTCTACCGGCTCCAGAAAATAATCTAATTCCCGCTTTAACCGGTCAGCATAAAAAGACGAAACTTCAAATACCCATTGATTCTGCACTGACTCAGCATCTGGTGTATTTACTATTACCAGATGCTGCTCTTCATCTTCGTAAAGGTGTAATGAAATTTCATCATCAGAACGGGTATTAATGAGAACCTCGGAGACCAAAGCCAAATCATCCGTCTGCAATGGGCGTTGTTGATGTAATGACTGAAACCTGAGGTTCAGAATATCATCGATGGAATTTGCCAGGATCGAATCATACTGTAGCGCCCTGTCCTGTGGTTGCTGTTGTAAAACCCAGCTATCACCGGCTTCTTCTTGCTCTGCTTGTTGCAACGCGATTTGCCAATGGTCTTTGCGACTAATCCCTTGCACCTGTTCTTTGTCCAACGCTAACAATTGCTTGTTAAACCAGGCGAATTCATCAGCCGGCAATTCTACATCGGTTCGACTCAACCAGGTTTGCATTTGCTCTGGATGACGCAAATATATGCCACTACCTGATGAAGCCGAATCCCCCAATAGCACCTGCCACTTAGAGTCTGCCGAGCTAATTGACACCAAGCGTGCGGAGCTGTCCTGCTCAGCAATATCGGTTAACCCCAGCCTCGCAAAGTTTTCCGCTTTAGCGGTTTTGGCGCTATCCAACTGTGCAGTCACCAGACTGTTTAACAGCCGGACGACTTTGTCCTTTTCCAACGGAAAGCCGGCTTTGTTTTCGGCTACCCATTGCCCATCCTGTTTGCTGGCTTGCAACAATACTCCTGATGCAGTTTCTACCGATATCGCATCCACCATATCAATACTGGCTTGCAAATCAGGAAACAGTAATTGGCTTTCAAATTCACTTTGTCTGTCACCCGAGCTTAATAACCAGCCAACGACAATCGCGATCCCGGCCAATAATGCGATGATCAGATTAGACTTTGTCATATCAGGCCACTCCTTTTACACGAAATGTGCGACGTAAACCAAAAACCACAAAAACCAACAAAATAGGCGCAACAATGATATTAATTAACTTCAATTGAGTACCCAGTTGTTCAATATCTTTATCCAGTTGATGGCGCACATCTCTGAGAGCTTTGCGGATCTCAATTTTCTTATCCATAAAGCTATCAATTGCCGCCTGTTGCTCTGCATTTAACACCAGCAATCCTTCTTCACCACTGCCGGTTTGCAGTTCCGCTAATTGTTGTTCAGTTTCTGCCAGTTGCGCTTCTAACGCCTGCTCTTGCTCGCGGAATTTTGCTTCGGCTTGCACAGTCAAAGCCTCAACCTTGTCAAAAGGTCTGGCAAAAGTGCCTCGGCTACGAATACTGATCAAAGCATTGTTCCCGCCTAAGTTTTCAATGGCGTTGGTGACAAAGGCGCCATTATCAGCAAAGGGAGTCGCGATGGTTTGCCCGAAGAAATTAGCCTTATTTACCCAGAAACGGTCCGATAATAAATCCGTATCGGCCACCAGGATGACATTGAGCTGCTCACCTTGTTCTACAAATTCTTTATCGGTTTCCAGCCCTTCAGGCTTTTCGTCATAGGCAGAACCCGCTGCACCACTGATACGCACAGCCAATACTTTCACGCCGCTCTGTGCCTGGTCGTATTGCTCAAAAAACTGTTCCGGATCGCGAGTCATGGCATACGACATGGCATTGCCGGGGGCTGCGTATTCGCTGGATGACAACAAAGGCTGAATATCCGTAGTGGCATCCGGCAGCAACTGGATTGCAGCAAATGAGGCACCATTTATAGAGTCCAGGTTGGCCGTGGTAACATCCTCAGCATCAAACTGACCTTTTTGCAGACCTACAAAACCAAGATGCTTTGCCACGCCACCAGTCTGAGTGCGAATATCCAGACCTAATGCCGCATCCAGCACCACATCGTTGTTGCTTACCTCTACACCCCATGGCTGCAACAACTTGTTGATATCAGAACCATTCGCTCCAGCCATACCGGACATCGCTGCCATAGGATCCGATTCGTGATGACTATCCACAAAAGCCAGTACTTTGCCACCTTTCAGGGCAAACTGATCTATGGCGTAAAGCAGATTATCCGACAGCTCTTTGGGATGAATGAGCATCAACACATCTAAGTTTTCCGGTAAATTATCTGAACTGGCGTCAATGGTTTCAACATCATAGAGCTGTTGAATTTGCTCATAAATGGTCCAGGGCGGATCAAATTGGCCGGTCATAGGGTTTTGCCCACCAGTCATGGACAGGCCACTGATGAGTCCCACTTTCACCGGCTCCGGTTCACTCAATTCGTAGATCAACTGACTCAGTTCATATTCCAGAAACTGTTCTTTTTGAGGATCAAAAAAGCCAATAACCTTCTCGTCATCCAAAGCATTAGTACCAGCTAACCCCAGATAGATTGGGTCCATCCCCATTCCCGCTGATGCAGCGGTCAAGCCATAATCGTTGGCCTGATCCTCAGCTTCAGAGAAAGGCTCAGGGTCAATCAGATGCAACTTAATCTTGCCATTTGCGGCTGATTCATATTCTTTTAGCAGACTTTCCACCCGATCAGCATAGTTACGGATAGTGGTTAAGCCTTCTGAGGCCTTATCAGAGAAGAAAAAATACAGATTAATCGGTTCATCAATCTGGGTCAGAATGGCTTTGCTGCCCTCAGATAACGAATAAACCTGGTTTTCGGTTAAATCAATTCTGGCGCTTTTAAATAATTGATTGCTCAATAACACCAAAGCAAAGAACAATACGGCCAGCAGTACATAAGTTAGTGTATTTGAAATTTTCATTAGTCCGCCTTCTTTTGTTCAATAATTACCAGGCTGGCAAATAACCAGATCCCGATACTGATACAAAAATACATAATGTTATCTAACGCCAATACGCCTTTAGACATGCTTTCAAAATGAGCCAAAAAGCTGAATGAAGCGATAGTGTCCACCATAAATGCGGGTAACCAGCCCTGAAATGCGTCAAGCACCACACCAGAGCCACTCAATACAAACAGGAAACAGATAACGACGGATAAAATAAAAGCAATTACCTGGCTTTTGGTTAAAGCCGACATGCAAATGCCTATTGCCAGGTAAGCACCTGACATCAACCAACTGCCAATATAGGCCGCCAGAATAATGCCATTATCAGGTTGTCCTAGATAATTTACTGTCAGCCACAGTGGAAAAGTTAGCAAAAGAGACAACCCCAGAACCGCCCAGGCCGCCAGAAACTTTGCCAAAGTCACTTGCAAAGTGGTCACCGGAAGTGTCATTAGCAATTCAATGCTGCCTGATTTCCGTTCTTCCGACCAGGTGCGCATGGCCATTGCCGGAACTAAAAACAGATACAACCAGGGATGAAAGTTAAAGAAAGGTAATAAATCCGCCTGTCCGCGTTCATAAAAATTTCCGATGTAAAAAGTAAATACGCCAGACAACATCAGGAAAATTAATATAAACACATAGGCCACAGGGGTAGCGAAAAAGCTGGCAAACTCGCGCTTAAATAAGACATTAACCATATTCATTATCTGGCCTCCTTGAGGGTGATAGTTCTGAATACTTCATCCAGGCGCCCTGCTTCTACGAACATTTGTTCAATTTGATAGCCCTGTTCAGAAAAATGGGATTCCAATGTGTGCAGATGAATTTCCTGTTCTTGCGGGAACAACACCAGTTTTTTGTCATCACCACCTTTTTCCCAACGAATTCCCTGTGGAATCGCTTGCTCGATGTTGTTGCCAATGGCTTTGTCTAATGAAAGATTTATGGCGCGATAGTAGCGAGAGTTTTGCAACAAGTCTTGTGGCGTATCATCAAAGCACTTACTGCCATTAGCAATAATCACCACGCGATTACATACCGCGGTTACCTCTTCTAAAATGTGGGTAGAGATAATGACAATCTTATCTTTAGCAAGATTTTTGATAAGATTTCTGACTTGGTGTTTTTGATTGGGATCTAAACCATCAGTAGGTTCATCCAAAATTAAAATAGCGGGATCATGTATCAAGGCCTGAGCCAGCCCCACTCTGCGTTTAAAGCCTTTGGACAAGGTTTCAATGGACTTGTCTAATACCGATTGCAACTCCACTTTTGCTACCACGTCGGCTATGCGAGAACTTAACTGTGTAGCCGGGATCTGGCGCACCTCAGCGATAAAACGCAAGAATGCCAGTACCGACATATCTCCATAGGCTGGAGCGCCTTCTGGCAGATAGCCGATTTGCGCCTGTACCTTGCCCGGTTCAGTTAACACTGAGTGACCATTGACAAGGATATCGCCCTCATCGGGAGACAAGAATCCGGTGATCATCTTCATACTGGTGGATTTTCCCGCGCCGTTTGGACCTAAAAATCCCACCACTTCTCCGGGACTGACATCAAATGAAAGCTGATTAACCGCGGTAAAATCAGCAAACCTCTTAGTTATATTTTTTACTGAAATCATGATATTCCCTAACGGATTTTGTACCTTGATAAAAAATCAGAGGAAGATATGGCGTTAGCGGAAAAAAATTCAAGCAAAAAAGTCGAGCGTGTTAACATTTGCCTGACAAATTTATTAGATTTTTTTCATGACCTTAGAACATCAAAATTTTCCGATTGAACCTATAGGCAAAGTGGTATCGCCATTCCATGAAAAATTTGCCGTCCCCAGGCAACCCAATCTGACACCTTCGGTAATAAGTCAGGTTGTTATTGAGCAACCCTATGGAGTACCTGAGGCTTTTGCGGGCATTGAGGAATTTAGCCATATCTGGTTGTTGTTTCGGTTTCATCAAAATCTGCAGCAAGGCTGGCGCGCCCAGGTTCGTCCCCCAAGATTAGGCGGCAATAAAAAGCTCGGGGTCTTTGCCACCCGCAGCAGTTTCCGACCGAATGGCTTTGGTATGTCGGTAGTATCCCTGATTTCGGTGGAGGTAAATTCGGATCAGGTAACACTGAATGTCAGTGGTTTAGATTTAGTGGATGGGACTCCGATTTACGATATCAAACCCTATGTTCCCTATGTGGACTCAATATCCGATGCCCAGGGAGGATTTGCCAGCGAAAAGCCTGAAATGATCAGTGTTGGTTTTTCTGAGACGGCGCAACAGCAACTTCAACAATTCAGTCCCCAACCGGAACAATTGAGGTCTCAAATTAGCGAAGTGTTAGCTCAGGATCCACGCCCCGCCTATCGAAAACAAGCTCCAGAAGATCACAATCAGTATGGCACGCATTTCAACGGTTTAAATTTTCGCTGGCATGTTCAGCACGGCAATATCGAGATATTTGAGGTTAAGCCACTTTATACCCAAATCACCTCAAGATGCTAGCTTTCAGCGTGAGATAAAAAACGTTTAGACAAGTAAAAATGACGTAGGCATGGTTGCTCTCACGTCAAGTCATTTTAATGCAGTATAAACGTTTTTTAGCCACGCCCTTCGGGAGCTACACAGCACTTCCATTACTGTGTTGCATGTGTTTGAAAGGTAGCCGACATTCCTTCTCACATGCGCCTTGTACTGAAAGCGCTGTGATAGCTCTGAAACAGTATCTTGAGGTGATTTGGGTATAAGCGCATATTTTTACTAGGAACCTTGGGTTGCTCTGGTAAACTAAGCGGAATTTTGTCCATTTTTGTTTTAATTGTTTTTGTGACCACCTGTTTAACGACAGCGAATGGCACAAAAGACTGAGTACAGGAAAAAACTACATCAATGCGTACCAGCCAATATCTACTTTCCACGCAAAAAGAAACACCGGCCGATGCAGAAGTTATCAGCCATCAGCTAATGCTCAGAGCGGGCCTGGTTCGAAAACTGGCCTCTGGACTTTACACCTGGCTACCCACTGGGTTGCGGGTACTAAATAACGTTGCTCAAATTGTTCGAGAAGAAATGAACAGAGCCGGTGCGGTAGAAGTACTGATGCCAGTAGTGCAGCCTGCAGATTTATGGCAGGAATCTGGTCGTTGGGAAGACTACGGCCCTGAACTACTGCGCATTAAAGACCGCCATCAACGGGATTTTGTGCTGGGCCCCACTCATGAAGAAGTGATCACCGACCTGGTTAAAACGGAAGTTTCCAGTTACAAGCAGTTACCCCTAAATCTGTATCAGATCCAAACTAAGTTTCGCGATGAAGTCAGACCCCGTTTCGGAATCATGCGCGGCCGCGAATTCACCATGAAAGATGCCTACTCCTTTCACCTGACGCAAGACTGTTTATCTGAAACTTATCAGAAAATGTACGATGCCTATTGCCGTATCTTTGAGCGCATGGGTTTAGATTATCGTGCCGTTATTGCTGACACAGGCTCTATCGGAGGCAGTGTCTCTCATGAGTTTCATGTGTTAGCCGAATCCGGTGAAGATGCCATCGCTTTCAGCAGCGAATCAGATTTTGCGGCCAATGTGGAAATGGCCGAAGCTGGAGTGGTTGAAACCCAATCAGATGCCGCACAACAACAAACTAAAGTGGCTACTCCAGATATCAAAACCATCGAGGCCGTCAGCGAAGCCTTACAGGTATCGGCGGAGAGTTGCGTTAAAACCCTGATTGTCAAAGTGGTGAATGAAGATACCGCTCACTTTGCAGCTTTGTGCCTGCGTGGTGATCACCAGTTAAATGATATCAAAGCCAGCAAGGCCCTGCCTTGGTCTGGTGAAATGCTGTTTGCCAGTGATGCCGAAGTACAAGAATTGTGCGGTGCCGAGACAGGATCTGTAGGTCCGGTTGGTTTGAGCATTCCGGTTATCGTGGATCGCAGCGCCGCAGCGTTGCAGCATTTTGTTTGTGGTGCCAATGAAACTGGCTTTCATTTTAACGGTGCAACTTGGGATCAGGTGGAGAATAGCCAAATAGCCGATATTCGCAACGTTGTGGCCGGTGATGTATCTCCGGATGGAAAAGGAACCATTGAGATAAAACGCGGTATTGAGGTAGGTCACATATTCCAGTTAGGCAAAAAATACAGTGAAGCGATGCATTGTGGAGTGCTAACCGAAAGCGGCAAACACGAAACCTTAACAATGGGTTGTTATGGTATTGGGGTGTCCCGAATTGTGGCTGCAGCCATCGAACAAAATCATGATAAATATGGAATTATTTGGCCAGAAGCCATCGCTCCGTTTAAATTGGCTATAATTCCTATGAACATGCACAAATCCCATCGCATTCAGGAAGCCGCTGAGGGGTTATATGCAAAACTTGATACTCTCAGTGAGCAGGTTTTGTTTGATGACAGAAAAGAGCGACCTGGTGTGATGTTTGCCGATATGGAATTGCTGGGTATTCCCCATGCCATCATTATCGGTGAAAGAAACCTGGATGAAGGCAAGTGCGAATATAAGAATCGCCGCACAGGTGAAAAACAACTGGTGGACCTGGCAGGTCTGGAAGATTTTCTGAAGGAACTGCTGAACTAAAATTAAAGGAAACTCACCGGTTGATTTGGGCTGTTCCCGGTGAGTTATTTTAAAGAGAATAATGATAAAAGGACGTAAGAAATGTCACTTACTTCTCCCACAGCTCTAAAAATCTACTTCCTATTGACGGTATTGGGGGTAACCAGCAATTCCGTCAACGCTCAAAGCAGCGGGCAAACCGCCTCTCTCTCCCCCTCAGCCAACGCAAATAAACCCTTAGACGCCAAAATCGCGCAATTGCAAAGCCTCATTAAGCAAAAGCAATTTCAACCAGCATTCGAGCTGGCAAACGATTTAATGGCCGATTGGGGTGGCGAGCCCGGCTATGATTTACTCGCCGGGCAAGCGGCTTATGGCGCAGGCCACTTTCAGGAAGCTGTTTTTGCTTTTGAACGAGTGCTAATCGTTAAACCTGATGTACTGTTAGCCCGTTTGTACCTGGCCTTCAGCTATTTTCAGGTTAAAAACCTGGGAGCCGCACAAAAAGAACTCACCAAGTTATTACAGGAAGAATTAAAACCGGCAGATGCAGCCAAAGTCAGAGAGTATCTGGAGCGCATTACCGAACTCAAAGAAAAATCCGTTGTTAATCACGCGGTTAATCTGAAGCTGGGCTATGGCTATGACTCCAATGCTAACAGCGGAACAACATTGGACAACCTGAATAGTATCCCTGTAGAGAGTCCCTTTTTCCCAATTATTGGAGGACTGGACGAATCCAGTCTGGAGCAAAGCGATCATACCGCAGACGTGGCGCTAAATTATGTTTATAACCGCAAACTCAGCCAGAAAAGTGGAATAAGCTTTAATGCCAGTTACGCCAATACCCGATATCAAGCGCTGACACAATTAGATCGGGAAATTCTCAGTCTTACAGGTAGTTACAATGATGAATACTGGGGGGCACTGGTTAATCTTTCCGGCTATGCACAACCTATGATTTTAGATGGCGAGTTTTATCGCGGTGCCTACGGTGTGGCACTAGACGCCACCTGGCAGTTAAGCGATAAATGGCAGTGGTTATGGGGCGTAAGTTATACCTCAGTTAACGTTAACAGTAATGACGATCAGGATATTCACCAATATGCCTATCGCACCCGATTTACCTGGCAAGGCGAGAAGATTCATATGTTCGAGCTGGGTTATGGCGATGATGACGGCAAACAAGATACCCCCGTAAGTATCAGCAACGGTAAAGACTTCTGGATCCTAAGCTATACTTTTGTTTATCCGTTGAGTAATAAATGGCTAATTATTGCCAGCAGCAGCTATCAGGACATAGAACATGACGGTATCAACCCGGCTATTGGCGTATTGCGCGAAGAAGAAAGCTTCACCGCTTTGCTCAATGTTGATTATTTAATTAACAGCAAATGGAAAGTTTCAGGCTCGCTTAGCTTTACGGATAAAGATAGCAGTGTCGAATTCTATGGTTACGACAGAACCACGGCCGGGATATCGGTTACCCGAAGTTTTTAAATTAAGGAGTGACGGATAGCTAATTCTGTGAACTGATTCATGATTACAGGTAATGTTATTTGAGTTAATGACAGATTATCCGAAACTATACTTATAGCCAGACCAAAACCACCGGCCTGTTTGTAAATAGAACAGATAAGGTTTTGGATATAAATATGAGATTCAACGCATGCGTTTTAAATTATCGTTAGTAGCCCTTTCATTGTGTTTCACTACTAATCCTGCACTGGCACTCAGCCCGGCAGGAAAAACCATGATTGCCCGGGGCGATGTAAAGGCTTATGAAGAAGCCGAGGCACAACGTAAACTAAAACGCCGTGCCCCCATTTATAACGTCGATACCGTCACTACGGCAGAAAAAAGTAAAGCCCAGTTTCGCATGACCGACGGTACCTTACTGGCGCTTAAAGAAAATACCACGTTACTCATCTCAGAATATCAATACCAGGAAAACCAGGAAGGTAACTCTGCCGTTTTAGAGTTAGTAGAAGGTGGATTACGTTCGGTAACCGGAGCCATTAAATCCAACAATGGTCAATACGAGCTGAAAACACCAGTTGGCTCCATTGGTATACGCGGCACCCATTACGAGATTGAAATCATCGAAGGCGATGTTTTTCTGGCTGTCTGGGATGGTGCTATCGACGTCAATGTAGACACGGGTGGTGGCAGTACCGAGGTTTCTTTGGGAGAAGGCGAAGACTTCGCTTTTGCGCAAATTGACGAAAACGGTGAAGTCACAGAATTACTGGAGCCACCAGAAAACTTTTCGGAAGGTCATTCATCTGATCCCAACGACGAAGAGGAAGAAGATTCGGATGACTCAGACGACTCAGACGACTCAGACGACTCAGACGACTCAGACGACTCAGACGACTCAGACGACTCAGACGACTCAGATGATTCAGATGACTCAGACGACTCAGATGATTCAGATGACTCAGATGATTCAGATGACTCAGATGACTCTGATGACTCGGATGACTCTGATGACTCGGATGACTCGGATAACTCTGATGACTCGGATGACTCGGATGACTCGGATGACTCGGATGACTCTAACGACTCGGATGACTCTGACCAATCTGATAGTTCCAATGAGTCTGACGAAAGTGACGATTCTCAAAGTGGTAGTGATAGCACTAATGAAGAATCTGATAGCGCAGACAGTACTACTGGCTCTGACTCGTCTGACACAGATACCAGTAGCGACACTGGTGACAGTACAAGTGAAAATACCGGTGGCTCCGAAGAGAGTAGTTCAACTGGCTCGCAACAAACAACCGGCCAGGGCAGCGGAACGGCAGGTGATACCAATCAGCAAGGTACCGGTAGTTCACCAGCCGATACAGGAACAGACACCGGCTCCTTAGATGTTGGAACAGACACAACGCCGACTCTGGATACTAATACAGAAACGGAAACTACCGGATTGGGCGATGAAACCTCTCCCCTGAATGATGAAACTGAACAACTCAGAGATGAAGAGATAGAACAGGTAATAGATAACAATACGAGAGTGGCGCCAGAAATTATCGCCGCCAGAACTGGCTCGGCCACCTACTCTACCCTCATCAGTAGCTCTTTATCAGGCAATCAGAGTCCGCGAAATCTCAACGTAAGTATTGGTGTTAACTTTGATACGTCTTTTAGCGAAGGTAGTTTATCAGTGGAAGATAATGGTGGTAATTGGGATGCTGCTTTTCAGGGCGTTATTGTCGAGTCAGATCTGGAATTAGATATGACACATGTTACCTATGGCCAACCAGGTGTGCCAAATTCGGTAAGAGTAGGCTCAGGTGATATTTCCGCCTTTTTTGCGAATGAAGGTGATGTATTAAATGGAAACTTTAGCTTGTCTCAGGGTAGCAACAGAGTCAGCGGCAATTTCTTGATAAGGGAATAATGAAGGGTGGTAATAATGCTAAACAAAATGCCAATTAAAATAACCGGCTTCTTCATATTTAGTCTGCTATGCATGACAACTACAGCAGTATTTGCCGCTCCTGATGGAGAATTCCGCTACCCGGCAAACAATCATACTTTTAACGGTAACCTGTTATTTTCAGGAACCGCAGAAGATCCAGACGGTATCGGCTCATTGCGCTTGCGTTTTAACGGTGACGCTAGCCGACAAATAAATATCTGTAACAACTGTGGTAATTCGGAATCATTTACCGACGCGGGTATCAATCCCAGAGATTATGATCTTAATATTGGCAGTCACCAGGCCCAGTTGGTAGTGATTAAGAATGGTAACGAGCGGGTAATTGATAGTGTCAGCTTTAGCTGGAGACCACCGGAAATTACTGGTATCGACGTTACAAGAACTTTTGGTTCGATCGAAATCAGCTGGTCAGGACTTAGCGGCTACAATCTGTATAACCTGTATATAGCATCAGAAGCTGATATCAGCCCTAACACTATTGATGGCTTGCCTGACAGCATTACATTCAGGGCGCTACGCAGCACATCTCAAACAGTTGCAGATGTAGATGATGAGCTGGGCCTGTTTGGGCTGATCACGGGAACCGATACCAGTGGTGAGAGCGCCTATAGCCAAATTTTCCGTATAGAAGCATTAGACAACGAGGACCCTACGGTAGTCTCTGAGAATATCAATGTAAACGAAGATAGCATTGTCACTGGTAATGTGCTAGATAACGACTCAGATCCAGAAGGTCAACCTCTCAGCGCTGAACTAAACTTTTCCCCCAATAACGGTGAGGTTACACTCAGTGAAAATGGCGATTTTAGCTATCAACCTGCTCCGGATTTTAACGGTTCAGATAGTTTTACTTATGTCGTCAGTGATCCTCAGGGTGGCTCAGAGCTAGGCACAGTCAATATTACTGTTCGTCCAGTAAATGACGCCCCCGAAGCAAATTCAGACGACTATCAACTGGCTGAAGACAGCATTTTATCTGTCTCTGCCAGCAACGGGGTTTTAGCTAACGATACCGACATTGATGGTGATGAATTAATTGCCGAAATCAGTCGCTCGCCAGAAAACGGCAGTATTTCGTTAAGCGAAAATGGCGCTTTCAGCTACCAACCCAATAACAACTTCTTTGGTTCCGACAGCTTTAGTTACCGTATTGAAGATGAAAATGGTGGCTCAGACAGCGCCACAGTCTCAATCCTTGTATCTCCGGTCAATGATCTGCCAGTGGCCAATGACGATAGCTATGAGGTAAACGAAGACAATATTCTAGCCATAACAGATCCGACACAAGGTCTTTTAGCCAATGACTCTGATGAAGACTTACCCGGCGAAGAGCGTTTTTCCGGTTTAACCGCCACGTTATCGGGCTCTGTCAGCAACGGCTCGGTAGATTTGCAGTCCAATGGCACCTTTACCTTTACGCCTGATGCCGACTTTTTTGGCATTGCCAGCTTTAATTACCAGATCACAGATGATGAAGGGGCCACAGACACTGCCACAGTTTTCATCGAAGTGTTAAATTTACCCGAGTCCCCTATCGCGGAAGATGATAGTTACACGACTAATGAAGATGAACCCCTGGTGGTTAATGCGGCACAGGGTGTGCTCGCCAATGATGACAACATTGCAGGTAATACGGTAAGTGTTGAGCTGCTGTCCTCCACCCAATCAGGTTCGCTGAGCCTGAATAATGATGGTAGTTTTAGCTACTCTCCCAATGAAAACTTTAATGGTAGCGATAGTTTCAGTTATCAGCTTACTTTTGCTGAAGGCTCTTCGCAGGCTTCTGTGAATATCACAATCTTACCAGTTAACGATGCTCCGGTGGTTAATGACGACGAAGCCAGCACCAATGAAAATACCCCGGTAACTATTACACCACTAGCAAACGACAGCGACCCAGACGGTGATCCCTTAAGCGTTATTATAAACTCAGTATCCTCCGGTAGCGCTGTGGTTTCAGCTGAAACAGATATCATCTTTACGCCAGAAACAGATTTTAATGGCGAAGTCACCATTAACTATTCGGCTTCGGATTCTTTCGGTGGTATCACTGAAGGCGCTATTTTTATCACCGTTATTTCACTAAACGATCCCCCTGTTGCTAACGAAGACTTTGTACAAACTAACGAAGATACGCCAATTGTTATTAACCCGTTGGACAATGACAACGATCCCAACGGTGATGCTCTGACATTGAGTATCGTTTCAGTAAGCTCCGGAAGCGCAGAACTGGCCTCAGACAGCAGTATTGCTTATACACCGGAGGCCAATTTCAATGGCTCGGTCACTCTCAATTATCGAATTAGCGACCCGTCTGAAGCTTTTGCTGATGGGGTGATCAGCATTGAAGTATTAGCAGTGAACGATGCTCCGGTGGCACAAGACGACAGCTTTAGCATAGCTGAAAGAGACACACTGACCTTTCAACCACTTGAAAATGACTCGGATATTGATAGCACCTCAATCAGTATTATCTCCGTCACGGCCGTGTCTGGTGAAGTTACTTTTACAAGCGACAGCATCACCTATGTAGCACCGCAACAACCTGGCTCTGACACGATTTCCTATACCATTGCAGACACTGAAGGTGAGCAAGCCAGTGCGGTAATTAGTGTAACCATTACAAACGTTGATGATGCACCGGTGGCCATTGACGATATAGCTGAAACCCAGGAGGACACTCCGGTAACTATCCAGCCACTTGAAAATGATTCAGATCCAGACGGTGACCCATTAACACTGGGTATCGTTTCTGTAACGGGTGGAAGCGCGCAAATAAGTTCAGACAACACAATAGAGTTTACGCCCGATGAGAATTTCAATGGTACTGCCAATGTTATTTACAGCGTGACCGATCCGGGTGGCAATAGTGCAACGGCCAATATCGCCATTACCATAACCGCGGTAAACGATGCTCCAGTCGCCTTGGATGACAGTTTCACCATTGCAGAAAGAGATACTTTGGTTTTTAACCCACTTGAAAATGATTCTGATCTTGATAGTACATCCTTGAGTATCATTACAGCGAGTGCGGTTTCCGGCGAGGTGACTTTCAACAATGACAGTATTACCTATATAGCTCCCCAACAACCGGGAACTGATACAATTACCTATAGCATAGAAGACTCTGAAGGGGCACAAGCGAATGCTACAATAGCCGTGACCATTACCAATGTAGACGATGTTCCAATTGCAGTTGATGACCTAGCCGAAACTTTAGAAGACACACCTGTTACGTTACACCCCCTGGAAAATGACACTGAACTTGATGGAGATACTCTGACTCTTGCTATTGTCTCTGTTACTGATGGAACCGCACAGCTTACTTCAGAGTCATCAATAGACTTTACACCTGCCCCTGACTTTAATGGTGTTGCAGTTGTCACATACAGTGTAACAGATCCCGGTGAAAATAGTGCGAACGCTTCCATCGCGATTACCGTCACAGCCGTTAACGACCCACCTGTAGCTGAAGACGATAGCTTTGCCGTATCAGAAGAAGAAACCATAACACTTAATCCTTTAGACAATGATGTAGACGTTGACGGTGACCAGCTCATTATTACCAGTGCTCTAGCTGAGAGAGGGATAATCAATATTACTGAAACCGATATCACCTACACTGCACCAAGTACACCAGGAACCGATACTATTTCATACACTATCGCTGATCCCGATGGGGAATCTGACAGTGCCACTATTAACATCACAATCAATAATATTCAGGATGCCCCGGTTGCCATTGACGACATAGCCTCAACCAATGAGGACACGGCTGTTGAAATAGCACCGCTGAATAATGATTCCGACGAAGACGGTGACAGTTTAACTATCACCATTAATTCAGTTACCAATGGTTTAGCGAATGTTAGCAACACCAACACAATACTCTTTACGCCTGAAAGCAATTTCTTTGGTTCGGCAAATATAATTTATACCGCTACTGACCCCGCGGGTAATAGTGATAGCGCCACAATTAATATCGAAGTGCTCGCAGTAAATGACGCTCCAATTGCTGTCAATGATAGCGCCACTACTCTTGAGGACAATTCAGTAACATTAAACCCTTTAATCAACGACTCAGATGTTGAGGGAGACCCGCTTAGCTACAGTGTAACAAGTACGAGCACAGGGATATCTGTTATCCTTTCCAATAACAATCTGGTCTACACCCCTGAAACTAACTTTAATGGAACGGCAACGATAGTTTATACGCTTTTCGATTCGTCCAATGCCAGTAACACCGCTGAGATCACCATTAATGTAACGCCAGTAAATGATGCACCTGTGGCGACAGATGACTCGGTTTCACTAGATCAAGGCACCAGCATTTCCATCACACCGCTTACCAATGATACTGATGTGGATGGTGATAATCTCACAATCGCATCAGCAACCGCGCAAGATGGCACTGTTGTTATAGGTGCAGAATCAAAAACTCTGACTTATACAGCATCTCAAAACTTTTCTGGAGCTGACAGGATCACCTATACGATAACTGATGGTACGGCTTCGGACAGCGGCGTGATTACCGTTACCGTCAATGACGTCAATAGTTCACCGGTTGCCAATGCCGATAGCTTTGCCGTCTTCGCCGGTGAAATCTCTGAATTAGATGTCTTGGAAAATGACACTGATGCCGATGGAGATACTCTGACAATTACTCAAGCTTCAGCGAGTATTGGGACGGTATCAATAAATTCTGATGCATCAATTTTAAGTTATACGGCGCCTTCAGATACAACCGCAACCGATACGGTCAGCTACACCATCAGCGACCCTTCTGGTGCTACAGCCTCGACAACAGCCAGCATATCTATCACTGTGCAAGCTCTTGATGGCGAGTTTGATTCAGATGGCGATGGTAACTCTGATGTATCCGCTTCTTCAGATGGTAATGATTACACCGTAACGTTTGGTGACGATGTGGATGCAGTATATTACGAAGAAGATGATAGTTATGTGTCAGTTTCCGCAAACGATGAAGGGGTATTTGAACTCACCATTGAAGGAACCAGTACCTCAGACAAACAAAGAAAACATTATGGTGGAATAAAATCCTCTACTGCAAGAGATTTCGTACTGCCTTCAACAACGAACACCGTCTTCTATACTATTGATGGTATAGAATATTCATTTACTGTATCTGGTGTGAACAATGGCAATGCCAATGTCGCCTTTGGCCCACCGCAACCACTTAATACAGATTTTTCTGGTACAGACAGCCACGATTTTTATCTTCGCCAACAAAGCTTTACTGGCCCATTGCGCTTTGGGGTAGAAAACGGCGAGCACTATATTCTAAATTCGGATGGCTCGGGAATGGTCCGAGGTGCAGACTATCACTCCAATGTTAGTTGGCAGGAAAACAATGGTGCTCTGGACATCCACTTCCTGCAAACTGAAGAGTTTACAGAGCAATTTAATGTTTATGATTTGGATGATGATGATTCTGACGGCATCGCATTAAACATCATTACTAAAGCGGAAGCTGATGCCTTTGTCGCTGCGCACAATGATGTATTTGTTAACGTATACCTTACTGAAGCACGTCAGGTAATCCACTTCTTGCGTGACAACAGAATTTTTGTTGATGCGGCCATTGAGCTTTATTTCAGCTATCGCATAGATAGTACAGAATACCCGGAAATCACCAGCGCCGACTCAGGTGTCACGCCTCAGGAAGCTTCAGAAATCGGTCCTCGTCAACTATGGGATATTGACTCACTTAAAATTCAAAAGCTTACCTACGCCGACCTTGCTGCAAGTATCGCAACCGCAATTCCTCGCTTTGATGGCACTGAGTTTGAAGGCTTTGTTGGTGACATATGTCACTTCGATCAATCAAGCTCCACTCCGGGCACCGGAAGCGCATTTTGTATTACCAGTAAACAATCCATTAACTGGAGCATAGTTGATAGCGTTTTAAATTTGGATTTTGGTAATAGCATTACCGCGGCTTATCGTTGGCTTGATGATCTGGCCACAGAAAAAACCTTTGCAATCGAACTTACTGTTGGGACGGGCAGCGAACAACAAAACTACAGTACGCATGAGTACTGGTTACCGCTGCAAAACGTTTCTGATACTCAAACAACTACCCTGGTAGCAAACCAATACTTTGATAGTGCCTTCAGTAAATCAAATCCGGAAGCCAGGGAAACGGATAAATCCATCAAAACGTCAGAAGTATTTGGTTTTTATTTTGACGACAGCGGGCTGGCAAAAAACATTAGCAGCAGACAAGAATTCAATGGTGTTTCTCTTCGAGACACCGACCGTCGTTGGGAAATAAGCAATGGCGAAATGAGTATTTTCAGCGCTTCCTCTCTGAGCAGCGGAAATTCGTTTAGCTATGCTTACGATCAATGCACCGACAATGCTGATGCCAGTTGCTTCATCTGGAAGGTGAGAATGTGGCGACCAGTAGCCATAAGCGGAAATCGTTTATGGGTTTGGGAAACGGTTATCATGAACCCTGAGGGACCGGAGTTTGATGGTGATGTAAGTTATGACGAAGTAATCAGCCCTCGAATCCAATACTATGAATTAAATAGCCAAATTCCAGGTGCACCTAATTCTGTTAGTTTTAATCAGGAGCCAATCTGGCAAGCTATTGACTTTGCAACAGAGATAAACACTTCTGTTAGCAATGTTGACACGCTAAATAATTTCGCGGACCCAGAAAGTGATTCCCTTACCATTTTGGCAGCAGAAGCCGATGTTGGCTTACTCACTATCAATAATGACAACAGCTTAAACTATGTACCGGACACTGACTTTGTTGGTGATGTTAACTTCCACCTTGAAGTCTCTGACGGCATTAATTTGGTTTACCCTGCTGGGGTGATACATGTATTAACAGAAAACATTGCCCCAGTCGCTGTAGACGATAGTGCCACAGCTCAAAGCGGTATTTCAAAACTATTAACGCCTCTGGACAATGATGTCGATGACAATAACGACTTTTTGATTATCACTAGTGCTTCCAGCGATGTGGGTGATGTATTTATAGAGGACACCAACACAGAACTGGAGTTTACCGCTCCCGCAACTTTTGAAGGCACAGCCACTATTAGCTACAGTATTTCTGATGGTCGGGGTGGTAGCGACACGGCCAACATCAGTGTATCTGTCAGCAAACCAGCGTTCAGTGGAAGTTATAACTTTGATGGCTCCAATATTGATGACTTCTCAATTAATGTCGACGGCAGCAATTTCTCCGTGCTTTTCGGGGAAGAAGTTTCAGCTGTATATTACGAGGAAAATGGCCTGACCCATATTGTGTCACGCAATTCTGAAGGCGCATTCGAGTTTGCCTATCACGCAGGTGATACTAATATTGCACAGCTTTACTACGTTATAAATGGCGAGAGCTACAGCTTTTCTCCTGATGACCTGAACCTAACCACGCCGAATCTGGTTTTCTACGGTGAACAAGAACTCGAGAATGACTTTACTGATAAAACCGAGTTTTTATTAATATCCCGTCATCCCACCCATAGCTCAGTTTTGGCTAATGGTTTTGAAAATGGCATTCTTTATGACCTGCAGTCGTCCGGCTCAGGTAGTTTTAGTTCGCCACAACATTTTGATTCTGTCAGTTGGAATATCACCACCGATGGCTTGTTAAGAGTACAGTTTGATACGCCAGTTACAGAAACCATTTACTACAACGTTTACGACCTTGATGATGAAGAAAACAACGATGCCGCACTGGGGGTAATAACCAGAGCTGAAGCCGACGCTTATTTTGCTGCTTACAACGACATGTTTGTGCCGGTAAATATCAGTACTACTGCTCATGAACTCGATACATTTAACTTCCAAGGTTACTACTATGATGTAAACATTACGCTGGAGCAAACGTTCCAGATAGACAGCAGTACCTATCCAGAAATCACCTCGGCAAACAGTGGCGTATCCGTCAGCTACTCTGGCGACTATCGAGAAATGCTGGACACCAGTAAATTCGACTTTTTGTTCTTATCTACTGACGATATCGAAGGGACTCATTTTGTTCCAGTGCCTATTGCAGATGGAACAGGCGACTTTGAGCACTTCGCCAGTGACATGTGCACTCTTACCGAAAACTCTGCGGGCAGCAATGACGGTACGGGTAGCTGCAGCATTACCTCTCAGTCTTTCAGTTGGTCGATTGAATCTGATGGCTCAGTATCTGTAGATTATGGAAATTCCTTAACTGCCGTTTACCGCTGGTTGCATCACGGTGAGATAGAAAACACCTTGTTTGTTAAAGCTGCGGATACCAACAGTAAAATTTATGCGACGCTTGATTATTGGTTAACACCAAATGCCCCAAGTACTTCAGAACTTAACTCTTTGATAAATGGTAACTACCTGGAAATTGGCGAAAACCTGAGTAATCCATTTAACTATGATCAGAATGATATGTTAAATGACTCCATTGGGAATGGTTTTTATCTTGATAATTCCGGTCTGGCAAAATCCCTGTCTGCGTTCTTTGATTTCGACAATGAAATTACAATTATGGACCATGACATACAGTGGCAAATCACAGGTAGTGGCGATATCGTCATCAACGCCCTGAGTAATTATAATTCTTCAGATACTTTCCGTTACCAGTACTCGCAATGCGCCGATAGCAGCGATCAAAATTGTTATATCTGGCAAACTCGCACCTGGATCCCTATTCGCTTAGACGGTGACCGGTTATGGGTATTGGATTTTGAAGAAAGAGATCAATATCAGGGTTTCTTTTACGCTCCGCCAGCACTGGAATTTTCAGAATTCCCAAGAATTAGGTTTTACGAACCACGTACAGACATTCCCGGTGAGCCAAATTCAATTAGCTTCAATCAGGAACCGGTATTTAACGATCCAGGGTTTTCCACCACCGTAGACACAGCGGCTAGTTTTGACATACTCGCCAGTGTCAGCGACCCAGAGTCTGATTCAGTCACTTTAATTGATGTTGCGGTAAATGATGGCAGCATAGTGATCAATAATGACGAGACTGTCAGCTATACGCCTGATGGCTCTTTTACCGGCACAGTTTCACTAAAAATTGAAGTCACAGATGGCATCAATGTAACGGAGTTTTATAGTTTTATCAGTGTGCATGGCGCCAACAACGCCCCTGTAGCTAACGACGACTCAGATAATGCAGTAGGCAGTCACAGTTACAGTTATCAAGTTCTATCGAATGACACGGACGCTGACAGTGACCTGTTAACCATTACCAATATCTCAACCACGGCCTCAGGGTTTAGCATCAGTACTGACAACACGGAAATTGAATACAATGCCCCTACATCACTCACTGCCACCGAGGTTGTTACCTATACCATCAGCGACGGCAACGGTGGTACCGACACTGCGACTTTAACGGTGAACCTGGTACCAAACACTGCTCCAACGGTAAACAACGACAGTGCCGGCCCTGTGGTATCTGGCAATACAATCACTTTGCTACCACTCGACAATGATGTCGACGATGACGGGGATACGTTGAGCATTTCCAATGCCAGCTCCGGAGACGGGACCGCAACTGTTGCCAGTGATGGCCTGTCTATTACTTTTACCCCTTCTATTAGTTCAGGCACAGCCATCGTCAATTATACGGCTTCTGACAATTTCGGAGGCAGCACCTCAGGTACAATCAGTGTTTCTGTTAACGCTGCAAATAATCCACCTGTAGCCAATGCTGACACAGCAAGTGCAATAGGCAGTCACACATACAGTTATCAAGTTCTATCGAATGACACGGACGCTGACAGTGACCTGTTAACCATTACCAATATCTCAACCAAGGCCTCAGGGTTTAGTATCAGTAGTGACAACACGGAAATTGAATACAATGCCCCTGCATCACTCACTGCGACCGAGGTTGTTACCTATGCCATCAGCGACGGCAATGGTGGTACTGACACTGCGACTTTAACTGTGAACCTGGTGCCCAATTCTGCACCTGTAGCTGTTGATGATAATCTTGCCGACGTTACTGTTGGTACGGCCACCAGCCTTTTCCCGCTAAGTAACGACACCGATGCCGATGGCGACACTCTGACTATAACAGCAGCATTTAGCTTATCCGGGAGTGCGGTGATAAGTGGTGATGGTTTAAGCTTGTCGTTTACTTCGACGATAGCAGGCGCTAACTCTATTAACTACACGGTTTCTGACGATTATGGCGGTAGTGACACCGGCGTAATATCCCTCCATGCCAATACAGCGGGCAATATTGCTCCTGTCGCCAATGATGATAGTTATGTAGTAACACCAAGCTCGGTAACGAATTTAACGCCTCTTAGCAATGACACCGACGCTAACAGCGATAGTTTAGAAATAACCTCTTCCAGTGCCAGTGTGGGTGCTTCGGTAATTTCCAACGGCGGCACTAACATTGATTACACCGCTCCTTCTGTTGCCGGATCCGACACTATCAGTTACAGCATTTCAGATGGCAATGGCGGCAGTGACAACGCTACGATAAATATCACTATCAATAACGCTCCAAATGCCGTTAATGATGCCTTTAGCGGCTTAGAGGATCAATCTCATACTCTGTCCCCGTTAAGCAACGACTCTGATGCTGATGGCGACAGCTTTACCATCACCAGCGTTAGCGCCTCCTCTGGCTCGGCGTCTATCCTGAATGACAGTCAGCTCTCATACTCTAATCCAACCCCGGGGACTGATTCCATTACTTATCAGATCACTGATGCATTGGGCTTAACCGATAGCGCTACCATCACGTTCACAGTGACTAATTTACCTACAGCTGTCGATGACAGTATTACGCTTAACGAATTAGCCTCGACCTCAATTTCTCCATTAGATAATGATACTGACGTTGAATCTGCTAACAGTGCATTAATTATATCAAGCATTAGTGGCTCCACAGGCAGCGCCAGTATTGACACTGGAGACCGTACAATCAGTTACACTGCGCCCCTACAATCTGTACTGACAGGTGGCCAGGATACACTTACCTATACGGTTGAAGACGAAGATGGTGGCACCGACACTGGCACCATTACTATTAATGTCAACTTAGTACCAGTGGTACAAAATGATACCGATACTGTGGAGCAAGGTACTACCGTTACTTTATCACCATTGAGCAATGACTCTGATGGCGACAGTGACCCCCTTATCATTGATAATGCCTCAGCCATCTCTGGTAGCGTGACCATTACGGGTTCAGGCAGCACCATTGATTACACAGCCCCTTCTGGCTCTGCAACCACTGATACCATCAGTTATACAGTTTCTGATGGAAATGGCGGGAGCGCCTCCGGCACTATAGCGATTACGGTAACCAACAATACACCAGTGGCGGTTAACGACAGCTACACCTTATTATCCGTAAGCAGTATCGCCGCCACGATAGACAGTAGTGTCGGTGTTTTAGTCAATGATACCGATCCTAATGCCGATACCCTGACAGTTTCCGTGGTTACCAACCCCAGCTATGCCACTACCTTCACCTTAAATTCTGACGGTTCTTTTAATTATGAGCATAATGGCAGCAACAATTTAACTGATTCCTTTGTTTATCAGGTATCTGATGGCACCTATACCGCACAAGGTACCGCGTCACTAACCCTGAAACGCGCTAACTTTACTCCTGATATATGTACTATTCCGGGTGCCTACACCCAAGCCGGTGAAAGCTTTAGTCAAACCTTTAAAGTGTTTGACGAGGATGAAGAGAATCAGACCTTTAGTGTTTCCGGAGAACCTGCGTGGATGACACTAAATACTGTGGATGGCACCACAGCTACACTTACCGGGACTCCGACAGTCAGTGATTTAGGCACTTCTACAATAACCTTTAACAGCACCGACGGCTTTGATTCTGATTCAGTGACATTTGACCTGACCGTCATTGACGAATTTGCCACCAGCAATAAACTGGACTTTGATTTTGGTGGTACGGCCGAAGTGGTTTATGACGCCGTAATAGACAATTACGGCAACATTGTGGTAGTGGGCAGCTCTGATGGCGACTTTGCTGTAACCCGCCTACTCAGAGACGGCACCACAGACAGTACTTTCAATTCAGGTGCCGTGAAAACCTATGATTTCGGAGGAACTGATGATGTCGCCATCAGTGTCAAAGTCCGTCCCGACAACGGATTGGTCGTTGCCGGACATACCAATACCGCAGGCGCTTCAAATTACGATTTCGCAGTGATGGTACTCCACAGTGATGGCTCGCAGGATAACAATTTTAGTAGCGACGGATGGCACACCGTAGATGCAAGTTATGGCTATAACGACTACCTGGCAGAGGTATTACTGCACGATAACGGAGATATGACACTAATTGGGCAATCTTTTTCCGGCCCTTATTTTTACCTCAGTGCCGTACAGTTAAATAGTAGCGGCGCAACGGATACAGACTTCAATTACGGCTCTACGCTTAATATCTCTAGTAGCCTTGGAGATCTCAATCCGGAAGCAGCTATTGAAGATGGTGAAGGTAATATTTACGTAGTTGGTCATGGTAGCAACGGTACCGATAGCGATATATTCCTGACCCGCTTGAATGTAGTTGATGGAGGAGCCAATAGCTTTGCCAATGCTGAAAGTAATGCCCCAATAAAATACTTTAATGATGGTGGCAATGAATACGGCTATGATTTGGCCTTTGATGCCAATGGTTCAGTACTAGTAGCGGGCACCAAAGACAATGATTTTGCCTTGGTTAAATTTGCCATCACGTGGGATAACAATAATTCTGAGTGGGATGTCGAACTGGATAGCAGTTTTAACTCATCCACAGGCAAGAATATTATCGACCTCAATAGTTCTTCAACTGATTTTGCTTTCAGCATGGTACCCGACCACCGCGGCAATTATTACATTGCCGGCAAACAAGGAACGAATACCAGCATCATTCGTATCTCTGCTGATGGGACACTGGATACCAGTTATGGCACCAGTGGTGTTAAAGCCCTGAGCTTGTCCAGTGGGGTCAGTAATACGCCGACGATTTTACGCACCGATGCCATGGGACAATTGCTGATTTTTGATACGGAGAATGCCGGCAGTGATGCGCATATTTCCATAACGTTTGACTATATTCTGGCAGCTCCATCTTTTGGATATTGTGACTACACAGGAGAGTATCGCTCTACCAGCAACAAGACTCAGGATCAGGCAATCGACATTGCCAAATCCAATGACAACAACTACTTTATTGCCGGGTGGAGTCTCGGTCAGGATGACAGCAACAAAGATTTCGTGGTGATAAAAATTGATGACCAAGGCAACTTTGATACCACCTTTGGCAATCATGGCTACGCCCGAATAGATGCGGGCGCCTCTTTTTCTATCACTCCATATGACGTTATCGGGCTGGGAAGTGAGGAATTGGTAATTGCAGGCATTGAAACCGGCACAGATAATTTGTATCTTGCCAAACTAACCAGTAATGGTGAGCTGGACAGTGGCTTTGACTCTGATGGGATCCGGGACTTTGGTGGCAGTGTTGGCCTGACTCCAGTCCAAGGATTATATAATTCCTCTTCAAACACTTTCCTAATTGCAGGTAAAGATAGCTCAAATATCCCCAAGGTGTATCGCTTTAACGCCAATGGCACAGATGACACCAGCTTTGGTGCGGGCAATAATATTTCAACCGCTGACGCTGAGGTAAATTATACCCTATTCAACAATACTAATTTCAGCGTCTATGACATGGTGCAATTAACCAGCGGTGATATATATCTGATTGGTAGCTACGATGACTCAGTTACCTACTATAAGGTTGCGTTACTAAAAATGGACTCAGCCGGTTTAATTGACACTGGGTTTGGCAGCAGTGGAGTGTTAACCATTGACCAGGGTTCCTCTCACGCTGGCTTTGCTGCGTCAACTGACGGCACCGCTATCTATGTTCTGAGTAAGAATACCAGTACGTTAGCTGCCTCTGTTGTTAAGATAGGTGCAGCAGGAAGCTTGGATACCAGCTTTGATAGCGACGGAATCTTAGATTTAAGTGGCTATCAAATTTCTTCATCCTCTACCTCCAGTATCCAGGCAAATAGCAGCGGAGAGGTTTGGCTTCAGGTATCCAAGAGTGGCACCGATGAAAGCATGATAAAACTCACTTCTACGGGGGGCTTTGACGCTTCCTTCGTTAACGCCGGCAGCACTCAGTTCTCCCATGGTGTGTTGAATTGGTCGGGCATTGGCGGCTTTGCTCTAAACGCCTCTGACGAGGCCATGCTGTTTGGTACATCAAACAATGATTTTGCGCTGGCGACAATGTCTGCTATTGGAGAAATCACCAATCGCGAAGAAGAGATACTATTTGACCATGGCTATGGCGAGCATGCTACAGTCATTGCCCTGGATCCCCACTCAAGTCCGATATTAGCCGGTTATGGCAGAAGCCTCACCGATTATGATGACGATATGGCCATTGCTAAGTTTGATAATGCAGGTAACGGCGACAATAGTTTTGGTTCCTATGGTCAAACCGCAAACGCCATTGAAATGTACAGTCCAAACAATAAAACCAGCCAATTCCATGGTTTCAGTGTGAGTAACGCAGGGCAATATTTTGCCACAGGTGAAAGTCAAGCCGATGTTAATATAGTAGTTAAAAACACCTTAAGTAAAAACAAGCAGTTTAGTTCAACACACGGCCTGAAGTTGAATAACCTGAATACCGACATATACAACGCCCGAATCGCATCTGACAATGCCGTTATTGATATTTTATCCTACG
This sequence comes from Planctobacterium sp. AWH2_060, assembly GCF_056158425.1. NCBI lineage: Bacteria > Pseudomonadati > Pseudomonadota > Gammaproteobacteria > Alteromonadales > Alteromonadaceae > Planctobacterium > Planctobacterium sp. AWH2_060. Next base: position 2,131,693 of record NZ_JBSWTG010000001.1, read on the forward strand.
GTACAGGGCTAATTGATTTGCTAAGTGGTTCTAATGATCTGTTAAGTAGCCAGTATCTGGCAGATGATGGTTATCTGTATGTAGTAGGTAGCACCAACAATTTAGGAATGGCTTTCCGCTATGATCCCTTTGGCAGTTTTGATAGCAGCTTTAACTCGTCCTCGGGTACCATTGAACTGAGCAGCTATTCCAATAGCTATCTAACGGCGATTACGTCTACTTCAGATGGAGACTTAGTCGCTGTTGGATATTACTCAAACAGCGGCGATATAGATGGCCTGGTTGTGAAATTCTCTCCCGATGGAACATTGGATAGCAGCTTCAGTAGCGATGGCATATACGAATTCCAGGTAGCCAGCACCGAAGAGCGGTTTTACGATGTAACCATAGATGGCAACGGTATCATATACGCTGTAGGCGAATCCGGAGGAGACATGTTAACTGTTGCATTGGATAACGATGCCACCTTAGCCGAATCATGGAACTCCACTGGCGTGCTGACATATGACATTGACTCATCGTCGCTTGATACCGCCACAGCCGCCAATGTGGATGCCTTTGGTGCTATATTCATTTTAGTGAACAGTGAAAATGAATTTACCTTGCTCCGCTATAATCCAGACGGTACCTTAATAGATGATTTTGACGGAATTCGTCGCTATTCCCCCATCAACAAAATGCGTGATATTGCCATTGATTCAATGGGTAATGTTTTTGTTACAGGGAGTACACAACTGGACCAACAATGGCAGTTCTTTACGGTGAGATTCCCGAATGCAGCAGGCCCATATTAAAAAAGAAGAAGAGCAATGAAACTAACATTTTATGGGGTACGTGGTTCAATCCCCTCTCCCGGACCTGAATTTGTTATCTACGGCGGTAACACGGCTTGTTGCCATGTAGAACTCAATGATGGTACCGATATTATTCTGGATGCAGGCACCGGCATAAAGAAACTCGGGGAAAAACTGGCAAAAACCGATAAGGAAATCCACCTATTACTCACCCACAATCACTGGGATCATATTCAGGGCTTCCCGTTTTTTACTCCTATTTATATACCTGGTCGAAAGATCTATGTCACCCCTGGGCTGACCACACCAGATGAACCCGAGGCATTTTTAAAACAAATGGGTGGCAGTTACTTTCCGGTCAAGTACAGCTCCCTGCAGTCAGATATACAGATTGTCAGTTATCCCAAAGAGCAAATTAGCTGGAAACTCAACAGTGCCACTATCACACGCCACTCCATGAACCATCCAGGTAGTGGCAGCTCCTACCTTATTGAGGCAGATGGAGCGAAAGTGGCATACATTACAGATAACGAATTGTATCCTCCGTATCAAAAAGAAACCGACTTTTTGGAGTGGGTGTCTTTTTCTGAGAAAGCCGATCTTATTATCCACGATGCCCAGTACATGTTATCCGACATGCCGGCAAAATCTGGCTGGGGACATTCTGTGGCAGAAGAAGCAGTAAAGCTGGCCATGGCCAGTCGCGCAAAAAAACTAGCACTATACAGTCATGACCATATTCGCACTGACAAGGACATTGAGAAAGTAGAAACTCACTGTCGAGATGTCATTGAAGTGGCTCAATCCGATCTGGATCTTTTTGCAGCTCGGGAAGGCATGTGTATCGATTTCGATAAACTATGACGCCACTCAGAACTCTCAAGGAACACAGAAGAGCCATCCTTGCCGGGTTTGGCTTGGTGTTTTTAGTGTTCTTATTGCAGTTCTATGTCTCCCGCTACCCCAATACACCGCTTGCTCTGCAGTTCAATCGCATCGACGGTTTTATTTTTGATTTAAGGTTAAAGTCAACGCTGGACAATCGCACTTCTGGGTTTGCCGATATTGTGATTGTGGATCTGGACGGTAAAACCATGGAGAGTATAGGTTGGCCCTGGCCCAGAGCCAGGCTGGCAGAACTGGTCTATAACCTGGCCGATCTGGGTGCCGTTGTTGTGGTATTTGACGTACTGTTCGCAGATCGCGAGCGCAATCCCGCCCGGGAAGTCAATCAGGCTCTTCTCAACAAAAACCTGGCCGTTGACAATATCGCTAACCTCATCGACGAAATGGACGGTGACAAAGCCTTTATGGAGAGCTTTGATGCCACGGATGTCATGTTTAGTTACTTGCTTAATCAAAGTGATTTGCGCCGTGGCGTATTGCCAACTCACGATATCAGCAGTGACCATCCGGCAGGCCAGTTGGGGATCATCAATTATTCTGGTTTTGAATCCAGTATTCCTGAATTTCACGATGCCTCCGTTGGCGAAGGCTTTATGAACTCCTCTCCGGATTCTGACGGATTTATTCGCCGCAGCCCGTTGATATTGCGCTATGGCAACAAACTATTGCCTTCCATTTCTCTGGAGGCTGCACGACTTTATGCACTGGCCGAAAACATTGAAGTAAAAACCAGACAAGCCGGAAATCTGGTGAATGTTGAAGGGGTAAAAATTGGCAGTCAATTGATTCCTACTGATGCTGAAGGCCGGGTACTTATTCCCTATCGGGGACCGCAGTTTAGTTTTCCTTATGTATCAGCCATTGATGTACTTAATAATCAGGTTGAAAATCCCGAGATATTTGACAGCTCCGTAGTCTTTGTTGGTACTTCTGCAGTGGGATTAGCGGACTTGCGTTCTACCCCTGTTGGCGTGCAGTTCCCCGGAGTTGAAGTGCATGCCAATGTACTGGAAGGTCTGCTTGATCCTAGTATCCTCAAATACCGCCCGGATTGGTGGGAAGCGTCAGTGGCTTTATACATCATTATTCTAGGGACTATCCTGGCTATAATGATGCCACTCCTCGGCCCCTCCTGGATGGCGATTACCGGCGTAATTGCCCTCAGCGGGAGTATCTATGGCAATGTGTTGTTATGGACAGAAGCGAATATTGCGCTTCCTATGGCATCGTCAATATTGCTGGTTTTGCTGCTAATGATGTACAACATTGGCACTGGATTTTTTGCTGAAAGTAGACGACGTCAACAAATCAAAGGCATATTTGATCAATATGTGCCCCCTGCCCACATAGATAAGATGTTAGAAGAGCCTGACAGCGTCACCATGGAAGGGGAACGTAAGGAGCTGTCGGTACTGTTTTCAGATATCCGCAGTTTCACCACGATTTCGGAGAAGCTCTCAGCCAACGAACTTAAAATGCTGCTGAATCGCTATTTCGACCCAATAACTGAAACCATCTTTACCCATCAGGGCACCATCGATAAATATGTCGGTGACATGGTTATGGCGTTTTGGGGAGCGCCATTGGATGATCCCAAGCACGCTCAAAATGCGGTGGAAACCGCATTTGAAATGCTGCGCATTACCGCCCGTTTACGCAAAGAATTTAAAGCCGATGGCTTACCTGAAGTTAAAGTGGGCATAGGGATCAACACCGGTGATATGAACGTCGGCGACATGGGATCTACCTTCAGAAAAGCCTACACTGTGTTAGGAGACGCAGTGAACCTGGGCTCCAGGCTAGAAGGCCTGACTAAGTTTTATGGTGTAGAGTTACTGGTCAGTGAAGCCACTATGCAACAATGTGAAGGTATCATCCATCGCAGAATCGACAGGGTAAAAGTAAAAGGCAAAAATGAAGCCGTCGCCATTGTCGAGCCCATTGCCCCTGAACGAGTGAATGATACCTTTTTGCAAGAGTTAGAGGCTTTTCATAAAGCCTATGACAGTTACCTTGCGCAGCAATGGCAGCAAGCCAGTGAGCAATTTAAGCAACTAGCTGAAGCAAATCCGAAAGATATCCTTTACACTTTATACATAGAGCGCATTGAATCATTAAAAGATCAAACATTACCCGATGATTGGGATGGTAGTTATACCCATACATCGAAGTAGGAGCACCTGATGGAAGTCGACAAAACGTTACTGGAACTGGTACATGTTGGCATCGAATTGTCTACGGAAAATGACACCACCAAGTTACTGGAAAAGATCTTGTTAGCCGCCAAGCGATTGTCCAACGCCGATGGTGGGACTATCTATGGGGTAACTTCTGATAAGCAATTAAAATTTGATACCTTGTTCAACGACAGTATGAACATGTACATGGGTGGCTCATCAGGCACCCCTATTCCCTTCCCTGCGATTCCGATTTTTAAAGAGGACGGTAGCGTTAACACCTCGGCTCTGGTAGCCCACTCCGCCGCTATTCAGGAAGTCATCAATATCGAAGACGTTTATTCGGTAACTGAATACGATCTTTCCGGCCCGCGCACTATGGACAGTAAAACCGGCTACCACACCCAGTCGGTATTATGTATTCCGATGACTAACCATGAAGGAGATCTAAACGGGGTACTGCAATTAATTAACGCTCAGGACCATCAGGATCAGGTTATTGCCTTTTCACCGGATGTTGAGCAATCCATCAGAGCCCTTGCATCATTAGCGGCGGTCGCACTGACCAACAGACAATTGATTGACAGTATGGAAAACCTGTTCCAATCATTCACTCGCCTTATCGCTCAGGCAATCGATGAAAAGTCGCCATATACAGGCGGTCACTGTCGCCGGGTGCCGGAACTGACCATGATGATAGCAGATGCGGTTTGTCGCTATTCAGAAGGTCCTCTGAAAGATTTTGATATGAGCGAAGAAGATAAAAATGAGCTCAGTATCGCAGGCTGGCTGCATGATTGCGGCAAAATAGCCACGCCGGAATACGTCATGGACAAGTCTAAAAAGCTGGAATGCGTTTTTGACCGAATTGATATGATCAAAACCCGTTTCGAAGTGGCAAAACGCGATCTGGAAATTGCTTGTTTGCGTAAAATGGCTGACATTGATAAAAGTGAACATGGAAAGTTACAAGAAGAATTGCAGCAAAGCTTACAACAGCTCACCGATGATTATTTGTTTGTAGAAAAAGCCAATACCGGCGGTGAATTCATGACCCCGGATGATCAACAGCGCATCGCAGATATCGGCCAATCCAGAATGGTACAACTGAACGGTGAACCTCACCCGCTGCTCACCGAAGAAGAAATTTATAACCTGCAGGTAGCCAGAGGTACTCTCAATAACGAAGAGCGTCAGGTTATCAACCGCCATATGGATATCACCATATCCATGTTGGATTCGTTGCCATTTCCAAAACATCTGCAAAGGGTGCCGGAATATGCCGGTGGTCACCATGAAAAAATGGATGGAACCGGCTACCCGAAAGGACTTACCCGCGACCAAATGTCTGTGCCTGCTCGAATGATGGCTATCGCCGATATTTTTGAAGCCCTTACCGCTTCTGACAGACCCTACAAGCCAGCGAAGAAAATGAGTGAATGCCTGAAAATTATGGGCTTTATGTGTAAGGATCAGCATATCGACCCTGACCTGTTTGAAATCTTTGTGAAAGAAAAAGTCTATCAACAATATGCTGATGCATTTCTCGGCGAGGACCAGGTGGATGAAGTCAGCTGGGATAATATTCCAGGATTTGTTTATTGATTTGTCAGGAACTGGACGATGACTGACCGAGATGAGTTTGCCCTGATCCTTTCTGGTGGTGGTGCCAGAGCAGCCTATCAGGTAGGGGTATTGAAATCGCTTACCCAGTACTTACCACGTAATCACAAACTGCCGTTTCCGGTATTATGTGGCACCTCTGCAGGAGCGATTAATGCCACAGCACTGGCCTGTTATGCTTCCTGTTTCCACCTGGGAGTAAGAAAGTTAGAGTGGGTGTGGAAGAATTTTAAAACAGCGCAGGTTTATGACGCTTCATTCTCTGAAGTGGCCGGATACATTCTGCGCAATTATGTTTCTTCGTGGCGCTCAGGTTACATCACCAGACACCCAGGCAGCCTGTTAAACAATCAGCCGCTGCGTTTTCTGATTAAGCGCCTGTTGGATTTTTCGCGCATAGATCGCAATATCATGTCAGGTAATCTAAATGCTATCTCTATCTCAGCGTCTTGCTACTCCGAACGCAATGCTGTTAACTTTTTTCAGGGAAAAGAGTCATTTAAAGGCTGGAAGCGGCACCACCGCATGGGCGTGCCCTGTACACTGGAAATAGACCACTTACTGGCATCCTCAGCAATCCCTTTGGTTTTCCCTCCGGTGAAAATTGGCGAAGACTACTACGGTGATGGTGCCATACACGAATCCGCTCCCTTGAGCGCTCCTATCCACCTGGGTGCCCGAAAAATTATGATCATTGGTGTCGTCAAAGATAAGCCTGACAATCCCCACCCGCACCTGACAAAGCGCCTCAATAGCGCCCAAATTGCGGGTCATCTGTTGGATACTATATTCTCGGATGCGCTTGATTCAGATATAGAAAGAATGGAACGGGTTAATCAAACCCTGAACCTGTTAACAGCGAAACAAAAAAAGCTGACTGATTTAAAACCCGTTGATTGTCTGATTATAAACCCCTCTAAAAGCATTCAGGAATTAGCCTGGAAATACTATGATGAGATGCCAGGCGGTATTAAAACCCTGCTACGGTTGATAGGTGTCAACCGCTCTGGCGAATCCAGCTTATTGAGTTATCTGATGTTTGAAGGCAAATTTTGTAGTGAATTAATCCAATTGGGATACAAAGATGGCCTGAAAAAACAGGATGAGATCCGTAGGTTTCTGGAATTATGACACACCTGAGCGGGCTTTCACTACAGCCCTGAATTTCACTATCCAGATGGAGCCTGCCAGCATAAACGTAATTGCATTAGCCACCACTATAGGCCAGTTTGATATTAGTAACCCATAGAACAACCAGAGTAATACACCTGAACAAAAAATAGAGTACATACTCAAAGACAGTGATTGTGTGTCTTTGCTCTTTAAAGTTTTAATCGCCTGAGGCAAAAAAGAGGCCGTAGTTAGCAACGCAGCCAGATAGCCAATTATTTCAATCATCTTTTTATTCCATTGCTCCCTTTGAAGTATCTAACTATGACGATTGTGTTTGTATCTTCCGCTAGTGCCCTTCTAACAATATCCTCTCAGCCCGTTCCACCCGGCGAGGCTTACCTGAAATCACAATCACGTCATTAACCTGCAGCTCGATATCTGGGTCTGGTGCCGGAATTTCGGCGTTGTTTCTGCGCAAACCCTTTATTGAAACCCGCATAGTGTCAATTTTCACATCGGACAGGCGTTTACCCACCGCATGGGCATCTGGGGTTAACACTACCGCATGCATAAATTCCAGCTTATCTTGTTTGCCATAAGTCATTTCGGTGGTTTCCCCGGGGAAGAATCCATGCATATGGCGGTAATGCTCTTTGCGCTCCTTGCGTACCCGTTTCAGAATACGTGACATAGGAACACCACACAGATGCAGCACCTGAGATACCAACATCAGACTACCTTCCAGAATCTCTGGCACCACCTGAGATGCCCCAGCCATGTAGAGTTCTTCGAGGTGATAGTCTTTACGGGTACGCACCACCACTGGCAAATCCGGATTCAGCGCCACCACAGATTCAATAACGGCTTTGGCTTTGGCATGTTCATCAAAAGTTAAAATAGCCAGTTTAGCTTTGTCTATCCCTACCGCCCGTAAAATATCTTTGTTTTGCGCATCACCAAAATACACCAGTTCACCAGCAGCACAGCTTTCGTGTACCCGAACAGGATCGGCATCCACAGCAACATAATGTATTGCCTCCACCCGCAGTAGACGACTTACCGACTGCCCAACCCGACCAAAACCAAAAATGATAACGTGATCCTGCAAGGCTTCCTGATTGGGCGAAGGTTGTGTCGGCGTCTCAATTTTTCTCCGGGTCATCCTGGCGACAATTCTGGGACTGTTAGTAACTAACCAGGGAGTGATTGCCATACTTAAAATACCGATACTCATCAAAATTGAAGCATCTTTGGAAGATAATATGTCGTGATTGGTGGCCAGCGCCAAAATAACAAAGCTGAATTCGCCCATTTGACAGAGTTTAATACCCGCCGCCCAGGCATCGTCACCGGACGCCTTAAACAACCAGGCAGAAAAGCGGATCAACACCACTTTTAACACCATCAAAATCAACAGACCAATGAGGATCCAATGAATACTGGTGACAAAGGTATTCAACTCCAGGCGCATACCAATGGTTATAAAGAACAGGCCCATAAAAATGTCTCGGAAGGGCCTGATATCCGCCTCCAACTGATGCTTGTATTGGCTCTCGCCCAACATCATGCCTGCCAGAAACGCGCCCAGAGCCATGGATAAACCGAAGGAATGGGTTAAACCGGCGGCCATTAAAGCCACCAGAATAGTGGTGAGCACAAATAATTCATCAGTACGAGTTTTTGCCACTTCACTAAAGATTCTGGGCAACACCCATTTACCCACCGACAGCAAGATAATAAATACTAATGAACCTTTAAACACCGCTAAAGATATAGCGACCGCCAGATTCTGCTCGCCATCTGCGGCAAACAAGGGAATAACAATCAGGAGGGGGACTACTGCCAAATCCTGGAACAACAGGATACTGACCGACATTTGCGCTCGGGCAGTATTGAGTATGCCCAGCTCACTGGATTGCTTAATAACAATGGCCGTTGATGATAAGGCAGCCATACCACCGATAACAAAAGCAGGAATAGGACCAAAGCCAAATAACAGTGCGAGCCCCATAAACACCAGGGTGGTAACTATCATTTGCCCGAGACCGACACCGAATACCAGATGCCGCATTGCTAACATTTTAGGTAGCGAAAATTCCAATCCCAACGAAAACAACAGAAATACAATGCCTAATTCGGCAAAGAAATGCATTTCCTGCGGATCCTCATAGATCTGCATTAAGTCTGGGCCGGCCACAATGCCACAGGCCAAGTACGCCAGGATAGGCGGCAAGTTCACCCGTTTAAATAACCATACGGCAAAAACTGCCACCACCATCAATAACAAAATGTCGGTAAAACTGCCTTCCATTCCCATTCCGCGGTTTATTTTTAGTTTGGCACGTTGATTGCTTTAACCATAGCAATAACACAGTAAAAGTTGGTTTCGCCAATTTTCTGGCAGGAGAAAAACTTGGAAAATTTAGCCCCGTTCTACGATAACACAATAACTGAAGGCTTTTTCAATATAAACGCTCAGCAAACACACATGAGCGACAAAGAAAAGAATCAGTTACTGCAAGTATTGACGAATAGTCTTGATTTACAAGTACTTGGCAATGTTGTTTATAAAGAATTACAAAGCCGTCTGAATGCCCTGTTTCTCAAAATCCACAGCCCTGTTGGTATTTTTCAGTTCGGTGAACAGGACAAACCTTCAGTTGTCAGAAGCTTCGACCTGACCTCTGGACGAGACGGTAGTACCAAAATTGAATACGGTTTCGTCAGAACCCTGTCACTGCGGGAAAACCAGTTATTAAAAGATATCAACCAGTGTGTTAAGAACCCCATTCGCAACGCCCTGCAATTCTTTCAGATTCAAAAACTGGCACTAAAAGACGGTTTAACCTCTTTGGGTAATCGTCGTCAGTTTGATGAAACCCTGGAAAAGGCCACCAGTAAAGCCCACCGCGAAGGCGATAAAGTTAGTCTGATAATGATGGATCTGGACAAGTTCAAACTGGTTAATGATAAATTTGGTCACAATGAAGGTGATAAAGTACTGATGAGTATTGCCGGAGCCATCAATCAATCTTTGCGCAATTCCGATTACGCCTTCCGTTTCGGTGGCGATGAATTCTGCTGTATCACCACCAACACCGACAAAGCCGCCAATAACCTGATAGTGGAACGAATCCAGGAAGCTGTCGCAGCAGATCCCTTGCTACAAAAACACGGTATCAGTGTCAGTTTTGGTTTGGCCATGTTACAGGCACAGGATGACGAAGCTGAATTTTTTGAGCGCGCTGACAAGGCACTTTACGAAGCAAAGAAAGCGGGCAGAAACTGTGCTAAATGGGCAGTCTGAGCTGACTATTTTTGCCACCGGATGCTAAAAGGGATGTAACCTGGCTGCGGATGCGAAGTACAAACCCGCTCACCGACGGCGAAAATCACCTGCTTACAGCACAAAATCGGCATTGACTGGCGTTGCCAGGGGGGGACTTTCCACTCCTTAAACCACTGTTTAATCGGTTTTGAATGAGCGCTCCCCAAGGGTTTAAAACGTCGGGAAAACTGGCCAAAGGTGGCAGTAAACTCGCCCTTCTCTGGCAAATATACCGTCTGCCCCATTTCTGTGGCTTCACGGCTAATCCACAGCTGCCCCGCATCTCCCGGTAAGATATTCCACTGATTTAACTGCACATTACAGTCTTTGGGTACTGAGTCTTCTTTAAGTGGCAGTAAATACAACAGGTTGTCATATCTTTGACATTGCCAATCGCCCCACTTCACCAGCGGCTGGGCATCAGCTTTAGCCATTACACATTCTTCCAATATTACCTGTAACACCTTTGCAGAGGGCAATGTAGCACCGGAAGCTTTTAGCCAACTCATCAATATCTGCTTTTGCCACAAATGCTCGTAACGAACTAACCCAGAGATGTATAACTGGCCATTCTCTGTGGTTATTTCCTGTCGTTTTTTCGAAACCTGTTGCTGAAACAGATTATTTTGTTCCGCGATATGACTGACTGACCGGCTAATCGTCGTTTCATGTTGTGGCCAGCGCTCGGCTATAAGCGGCAATACCTGATTGCGCAGATAATTGCGTTCAAAATCATCGTTTTGGTTTGATTCATCTTCTACCCAGTTCAAACCCGCAGCTTTGGCTTCTGATTCAATTTCTGTGCGAGATAAATTCAGTAATGGTCGTAACAAATGACTACCCAGCGCATTCACAGAAAACTCCGCCATCGCAGATAACCCTGCCGGACCTGCCCCCCGCAACAATTGCAGCATAAAGGTTTCCACCTGATCACTTTGATGTTGCCCTAATAACACCAGGCTATTTTCCTCACTCACCTCGGCAATGGCTGCGTAGCGCGCCTCTCTGGCAGCGGCTTCAAGCCCCATCCCATCAGCATTTACTTGTACCTGCTTTATGGTCAATGGAATGCCTAACTCATGACAACGAGATTCACAATGTTGTTGCCATTGTCCGGCGTTGTTACTGAGATTGTGATTGACATGAATGGCGCTGATATTAAGTTGCTGCTGCCTGGCAAAGACTGCGGCGTAATGCAGCAGCAAAGAGGAGTCCAAACCGCCACTATAAGCCACCAACAGCACATCATAGGACTTATCTGCGTGTAGATAGCGCTGCAAGACGGTTGCAAACTGTTGATAATGTTTTTGAGATTCAGCCATTCGGAATTGTGCAGAAATAAAAAAGCCGCATTACTGCGGCTTAGTGTAACCTGGATGGCGTCTTAACAATAACCAAAAGACATCAGACGTTGATAACGCTCTTCCAATAATGCCTCTTTAGACAAACTGGTTAATTGCGACAACTGTTGTTTAAGCGTGGCTTTCAGGTTTGCTGCCATGGTGTCGTAATCCCTGTGTGCTCCACCCTGAGGCTCGTTTACTATGGTATTAATCAAACCTAACTCTTTAATTTGTGGTGCAGATACCCCCATCGCTTCCGCAGCTAATGGTGCATTCTCGGCACTTTTCCACAAAATAGAGGCACAGCCCTCAGGAGAAATAACCGAGTAGGTACTGAATTGCAGCATATTCACTCTGTCGCCGACCCCAATCGCCAGTGCGCCACCGGAACCACCTTCACCGATAACAGTACAGATAATTGGCGTCTTTAAACCTGACATCACTTTCAGGTTGCGGGCAATGGCTTCACTTTGACCACGCTCTTCCGCACCAACGCCTGGATAAGCACCGGGAGTATCGATAAAGGTAATAATTGGCAGCTTAAAGCGCTCTGCCATTTCCATCAAACGCAAAGCTTTGCGGTACCCTTCAGGTTTAGGCATACCAAAATTACGCTTAATTTTTTCGTGGGTATCGCGACCTTTCTGGTGACCAATAACCATTACCGGTGTGCCGTCAATTTTCGCCAGACCACCAATAATGGCTTTGTCATCAGCGTAGGCACGATCACCGCATAATTCATCAAAGTCTGTGAATATGCGCGGAATATAATCCAGAGTATAGGGCCGCATAGGGTGTCTGGCTAGTTGTGAAATCTGCCAGGCACCTAAACCAGAGAAGATCTTGTTTGTCAGTTCTGAGCTTTTTTCTCTTAAACGAGTGATTTCCTCTTCCAGGCTGACGTCAAATTCGCCGCCCTGATTAACGGACTTTAGCTCTTCTATTTTTGCCTCAAGTTCAGCAATGGGTTGCTCAAAATCAAGGAAGTGTAAGCTCATTCAAATACCTAATTATTACTTCATTTAATGTATTATTGCGCGCGGTACATGCATACCAGCCAATGATTTAGTGAAAAACCATTTTCACTTTATCCGCACCCAACAGGTTTCTTACTTCGTATAATAACTCATCTTGTGGTGATAAGTACCACTCAGCCCCCAAAGATATGCAAGCTGTAGCATCTTCGTGAATATAACGCAGCTGAACCGGACATATTCCGCCTCGGAAGGGTTCAAATACCCTTTGCAGATGCGCTATTCCTTCGTTTTGACACCACTGCGCATCCACTTCCAGCAACAAATGTTTCAGCTGTTTTTCGCGCGCCTGAATAATATCCTGAGCATGACGGACCGTGATTGTATTGCCCCCGGAGAAATCATCAAAGCTGACCTGTCCGGAAAGCACCAAAACTTTATCCGTTTGCAACATTTCTTCATATTCTTCGAACATATCAGGGAAGAAACGCGCGTCCATTCTGGCACTTTGATCATCCAGAGTAACAATAGCCCAACGACGGCCCTTTTTGTTAACCATAACACGAACGCCGATCACCAGTCCCACAACTTTTGCGACAGAATCACGATCTCCGGGCTTAGCGTCCACCAGACGGCCGCGACAATAATGCTGTAACTCTTCCCGGTACTGATTAATGGGATGGCCGGTTAAATATAGACCTAAAGTCTCTTTTTCCCCATCTAACCATTGCTTTTCTGGCCACTCAGGTACATTGACAAAGGCATTATTAACTTCTTCCGGCTCACTGGTAAGCAAACCAAACATGTCAGCCTGACCATAAGATTCCGCTTTTGCGTGTTGCTCTGCAGCGGCCATCGCTTCTGGTAAGGTGGCCATCAACGAAGCTCTGTGAGGCCCAAGTTCGTCCATGGCACCGGATAAGATGAGTTTTTCCATCACTCGCTTATTGAGCTTTTTAAGATCCACCTTGGCACAAAAATCAAAAATATCAGTAAAGTAGCCCTTTTCTTCGCGAGCCTTAATCAGGGCTTCTATGGGACCTTCCCCGACGCCTTTTACCGCACCGATACCATAAATAATGGTGCCTTCCTGATTTACCGTAAATTTGTATTTCCCGGAGTTAACATCAGGTGGTGAAATCTTAATGCCCATGCGATTGCATTCGTCCACCAGGGTTACGATTTTATCGGTGTTATCCATATCCGCGGACATTACGGCCGCCATAAACTCAGAAGGATAATGGGCTTTTAACCAAAGGGTTTGATAAGACACCAGCGCGTAGGCTGCGGAGTGAGATTTATTAAAGCCGTAACCGGCGAATTTCTCCACCAGGTCGAAAATCTTCATTGCCAGTTCGGGATCGATACCGTTTTCTTTCGCACCATCCTCAAATGAGGCACGCTGCTTGGCCATTTCTTCAGGCTTTTTCTTACCCATGGCCCGGCGCAACAAGTCAGCACCACCCAGACTATAACCGGACATTTCCTGAGCTATCTGCATTACCTGCTCCTGATACAGGATAATGCCATAGGTGGGCTGCAAAATTTCTTCCAAACATTCGTGCTGATATTGGGCATCAGGATAAGATATTTCTTCACGACCATGTTTACGGTCGATAAAGTTATCTACCATGCCGGATTGCAATGGACCCGGTCGGAACAAAGCCACCAGTGCGATAATATCTTCGAAGGTATCAGGCTGCAGACGGTTGATCAGATCTTTCATACCGCGAGATTCCAACTGGAATACCGCCGTCGTTTCGGCCCGCATCAACATGTCGAAACTTTCTCTGTCGTCGAGCGGAATCGCTGATATGTCGACTATATCACCGGAGCGCTCTTTCACCATATCCAGGGCCCATTGGATGATGGTGAGGGTACGTAGTCCCAGGAAGTCGAACTTAACCAGACCGGCTGTTTCTACGTCGTTTTTATCGAATTGAGTAACCGGGAATTTACCTTCCTCGTCGCAATACAGCGGCGCAAAATCGGTAATTTTAGTGGGAGAGATAACCACTCCCCCGGCGTGTTTACCGGCGTTACGCACCACCCCTTCCAGGATGCGGCACATGTCAATCAGATCTTTAACGTCTTCGTCTTCGTCGTAGGCTTCCTGCAGACGCGGCTCCACCTCAAAGGCTTTTGCCAGGGTCATGCCTGGATCACCTGGGATCAATTTGGAGATGCGATCCACAAAGCCATAGGGATGCCCTAAAACCCGGCCCACATCGCGCACTACGGCTTTAGCGGCCATGGTACCAAACGTTATGATCTGGGATACCGCGTCGCGGCCGTACATATCTGCAACGTGATCAATTACCTCATCGCGGCGATCCATACAGAAGTCAACGTCGAAATCCGGCATTGATACCCTTTCCGGGTTGAGGAATCGTTCGAAAAGCAAATCAAATTCCAACGGATCCAAATCGGTGATCTTTAACGCATAAGCTACCAATGAACCCGCACCCGATCCCCGTCCAGGTCCTACCGGAATATTGTGATCCTTACTCCACTGAATAAACTCCATAACGATCAGGAAGTAACCAGGGAATCCCATCTGATTGATTACCTGCAACTCGATTTGTAGACGTTCGTCATATTCCGGGCGTTTTTGAGCACGTACCTCTGGATCAGGAAACAGAAACTCTAATCGCTCTTCCAGACCTTCTTCAGATACTTTTACCAAGTAATCTGCATCCGACAATCCACCGGTGGGGAATTTAGGCAGGAAGTAGGTTCCCAATTGCACCGTGACATTACAGCGTTTGGCTATTTCTACGGTGTTTTCTATGGCTTCCGGAATATCGCTAAACAGCTCCTGCATTTCCTCAGCACTACGCAGATATTGCTGCTCGCTAAAACGCTTCGGACGACGCGGATCTTCCAGGGTATATCCGTCGTGAATACTGACTCGAATATCGTGTGCCGGAAACTCTGACTCTTTGAGAAACACCACCTCATTGGTGGCCACTACAGGCAGCTCCCTCTCATCAGCTAACGCAACAGCCGCGTGTAAATAGTCTTCTTCGCCGGGGCGACCCGTACGTTGCAGCTCAATGTAAAAATGATCTGCAAAGTGCTGCCCATAAAAATCCAGTAGCTGGTTGATTTGTTTGTGATTCTGCTTTTGCAGTGCAAAACCTAATTCACCGTCTTTGGCACCGGAAAGTACAATAATGCCCTCAGCCTGTTCCGCCAGCCAATGGGCATCAATCACTGCCTTGCCCTTGACTGCCCCCCGTTGATAAGCGCGAGAAATCAAAAGCGTGATGTTCTTGTAGCCAGCATTATTAGTCGCTAGCAAAGTGGTGCGAAAAATATCTTCGCCCAACAGAGGATTTTGCAACCAAAAGTCGCAACCAATAATGGGTTTAATGCCATTGCCATGGGCCTGATAATAGTATTTTACCAGGCCACACATATTCATTTGGTCGGTAATTGCCACTGCCGGCATACCAAGCTCAGCAACCCGACCAATGATCTTGGGAATTTTATTCAAACCATCGCACATAGAAAAATCACTATGTACTCTCAGGTGAACGAAAGAAGGGCTACTTTCCTGTGACATTATTTTTCCAGCGTCATTGTGCTAATAATTGTGCCACAGGCTTAAAGCTGCGGCGATGGGCGGCAATAGGCCCAAACTGAGTTAACTTTTCAAGGTGCAACTTAGTAGGATACCCCTTGTGCTGCGCAAAACCAAACTCCGGGAATTGTTGGTCCAGTTCTGCCATTTGGCGATCACGGGTGACTTTCGCCAGAATCGAAGCGGCAGAAATCTCGGGCACCGTTAAATCTCCCTTAACTATCGCCTCTGCAGGCCACTGCCAATCAGGCACCTTATTGCCATCCACTTTAACAAAGTCTGGCACCGTTGTTAGTGCCGCAACCGCTCTGGTCATTGCCAGCATAGTGGCCTGATAAATATTTATCTCATCAATTTCTTCCGGCGTTGCTTCGCCAATAGCCCAGCAAAGTGCCTGCTCTTTGATTAATGGGTAGAGCTTATTTCTTTTAGTTTCAGAGAGTTTTTTAGAATCGGTGAGTCCGGCAATAGGTCGGGCCGGATCTAATATAACTGCGGCGGTGACCACATTGCCTACCAGTGGCCCTCGACCCACTTCATCAACACCAGCAATCAGCAAGACTAGACCTCCAGTTTCAGTAATTTTGCCACCGAATCAGCGGCAGTCTGGTCGGCTCCGCATCGAAGCGACTCATGAATTTTTAAATATTCCTGTTGCAAGCCTGATGGCTCTTGCTCTAACAAAGCCAGAAGTCGCTCTGAGATCAGCTCGGGATTGACGTCAGCTTGCAGCAGTTCAGAAACCAGTTCTTTACCAGCCAGGATATTGGGCAAAGAAAAGAACTTTTGCTTATACATAAAACGCATCATCTGATAGGTCATAGCCTTCAGTTTGTAAGCCACCACCATGGGCCGTTTACACAACAAAGCCTCCAGCGTTGCCGTGCCCGATGCCAACAAAACAGCATTAGAAGCGATCATAACCTGCTGAGAATGACCAAATACGGTACGCACTTTAACGCGCGGCTTTAATGCTTTCAGGCACTCGTCAATTTCAATCTTGCGCTGTTTGTTCACAACCGGTATCAAAACTAATAAATCCGGATGCTTTTGTGCCACTTTTTCGGCACTTTGAATAAAGGTTTCTAGCAGGTTCTTAACTTCACTGGCTCGACTACCCGGTAATACCGCCAATACTTTTTGCTCGGCTTCCACGTCTAGATAATCTCGGGCAGCCTGCCTGTCTACAGCCAAAGGAATTTGATCGGCCAGGGTGTGGCCAACGAATTCCGCCGGAATATTAAACTTTTGGTACACCGCAGGCTCAAACGGAAGGATACAGAACACGTTGTTTGTGGCCCGTGCAATTTTGTGCACCCGACCTTCGCGCCAGGCCCACACGGTCGGGCTGACATAGTGAATGGTTTTAACGCCCTGTTGTTTAAGCTTCATCTCCAGAGTCAGATTAAAATCAGGCGCATCAACACCGATAAATACATCAGGTGGGTTTTCGGTAAAATACTGCAAGACGCTTTTGCGAATATGTAACAGACGACGGATACGTGACAAGACTTCCACTAATCCCATTACCGACAGCTCTTCCATATCAAACAACGACTGACAACCGACGGCCTGCATTCTCGGACCAGCGATGCCTTCGAATACAGCATTAGGATATTTTTTACGAAATGCCGCAATCAGACCTGCGGCTAAGATATCGCCAGAGGTTTCTCCGGCGACAATTCCCACTCTAATGGTTTTATTGGTCATAATAATCGCTTAAAACAGCGTTGAGAGTTGGTGCTTAACGGATAATACCGCGCTCAGAGGATTCCAGAAAATCAGACATGATTTGAACGTCGGGATGTTCCTCAACCATGTCTTTAATCAATTCGACGGCCTCTGCGGCCTTGTTACCCTGACGGTAAATAACCCGATACGCATTTTTGATGGCCCGAATACTTTCAGGGGAAAAGCCACGACGCTTTAATCCTTCGGAGTTGATGCCATGAGGTTTGCCATCATTGCCCAACATGACATACGGCGGTAAATCACGAAGAATGATTGCACCGCCCCCGACAAAAGCGTGAGCACCAATTTTACAAAACTGGTGAATTGCGGTCATGCCTCCTAAAATCGCATAGTCAGCCACATGCACATGCCCGGCTAAAGTACAGTTATTGGCAAAAATAGCCTGATTTCCAATACGTACATCATGAGCAACATGGGCATAAGCCATAAACAGATTGCCGTCACCAATGATGGTTTTGCCTTCGTCCTGCACAGTACCTCTGTGTACCGTAACACTTTCGCGAAAGACATTATTGTCACCAATAATCAACTCTGTAGGTTCACCTGCGTACTTTTTGTCCTGACAGTCTTCACCTATGCTGGCAAACTGAAAAAAATGATTACCTTTGCCAATTTTGCTGGGGCCTTTGATGACCACATGAGAGTTAATAACGCAATCATCACCAATAACCACGTCCGGTCCGATGACAGCAAAAGCACCAATAGCAACATTATTTCCTAAAGAGGCTTTAGGATCGATGACAGCAGTAGGATGGATCACGATTTACATCTTCCTCATTGCACACATGAATTCAGCGCTACAGGCTTCCTGACCACTGACACTGGCATAACCTTTAAATTTCCAGATGCCGCGACGCTCCTTAATGAAGTCTACGTCAAAGTCCAGTCGGTCACCCGGTGTTACCGGTAATTTAAAACGGGCCTTATCGATACCCGCATACAGGTATAAATCGTCGCTGTTTCCGGCACTCTTAAAGCCCAGAATCCCCGCGGCTTGGGCTAATGCTTCCAGAATCATGACGCCCGGAAAAATGGGTTTGCCTGGAAAATGTCCCATAAAACAAGGTTCGTTAAAGGTGATATTTTTATAGGCTTTAATACGTTTACCGACTTCCAGTTCCGTTACTCTGTCTACCAGCAGCATCGGGTAGCGATGCGGCAGCAACGCCATTATTTCTTCGATTTCTACACGTTCAATCACGTCAGTCAAACCACTCATCTCCTGTTCTGACTTTTATCATAGAGCAGCACTGCGGCAGTTAGCAAATCATGTGCTTTAAAATAAAGTGCTCTATTTCTGATGTTTTTCTAATTCTTTTACCCGCTGCGACAATTTTTCAAGATTACGCAAGCCCACCATACTTTTACGCCAGTCTTTATTCGGCATCACGGGGATGCCGGAAGAAAATACGCCTGGCTCCTTGATGTCCTTTGTCACCATTGAGAATCCCGTAAAGGTTACGCCATCTGTTATGTTGATATGGCCATTAATACCCACCATACCGGCAATGATACAATGCTTACCAATGGTGGTACTTCCGGCAATAACAGTACAACCTGCCACCGCAGTATTTTCGCCTATTTCGACGTTATGAGCAATCTGACAAAGGTTATCTATGATAACGCCATCGTGTAATACCGTATCTTCTAATGCTCCGCGATCAACACAGGAGTTCGCCCCTATCTCTACCCTATCACCCAAAATGGCACGACCCAATTGCGGGATCTTGACCCATTTTCCGGCATCATTGGCATAACCAAAACCATCAGAACCAATCACTGCAGAACTTTGAATTAAACAGTCTTCACCGATTACGCAATCATGATAAACAGTAACATTTGCCCATAATTTAGTGCCCTTACCTATGCGAGCACCTTTTCCGATAAAGCAACCAGCACCGATTTGCACATCAGCACCAAGCTCTACGCCGGTTTCGATAACCGCGTTTGCCCCCACAGAGACATTGTTTGCCAGTTTCACATCGGCTGCGATAACCGCAGATTCATGGATGTTCTGTGCAGAGTCCGGCGTGGTGTCCAGTGCCTGTGCCACTTTAGCAAAGCCAAGATAGGCGTTTTTCATCACCAAAGCATTGGTTTGGCAATATTTTGCATCCTCGTCACTGAGAATAACGGCTGAGGCTTTGGTTTCGGATAACTGGGAACGGTATTTGGCATTTGCCAGAAAAGAGATTTGACCTTCAGTAGCGGCGGCTAAGGTGCCAATAGAGGAGACGCTAACAGTCGCATCTCCTCTAACTTCGGCACCAATAATCTCCGCCAACTCGGCCAATGTGTAGCTGAGCATGAGTGGATTCTCAATTAATTGGCAGTTTTGCTAACTTCTTCGATAACTTTTTGCGACACGTTGTATTGCTCATCGATAAAAGCAATGGCACCAGCATTCAAGATAACGTCGTAGTTTTCAGCTTCGGCAACTTTATTGATACCTTGTTGAATCATACCTAACAAGCGATTGCGCTCTTCGTTAGAACGACGCTCAAGATCGCGCTGCAGAGGTTGGGCTTTGGCAACATACTCATCTCTCAAGGTTTTAATTTGTTGTTCCAGCTCGGTGATTTCTTGCTGGCTCATAGTTGCAGTATCGCGCTTTTGCTTTTCCATGTAGTACTGCAGGTCTTTTTCCATGCGGTTAACTTCTTCGATTCTGTCCTTAAATTCAGCATTAATGCTTTGCTGAATAGTCGCCGCCTGAGGAAGGCTTTGAAAAATCGCCTGCACATTGGCTGCACCGATTTTTTGTTGTGCATAGGCGCTACCACTGGCAACAGAGGCGGCTAAAGTCATAGCGACGGCGGTTAGTTTTAATGCTTTCACAGATTACTCCTTAAATTCTTATGCTATTTGTTTTTGCAATTTTAAATACGATTA
Organism: Planctobacterium sp. AWH2_060; assembly: GCF_056158425.1. NCBI lineage: Bacteria > Pseudomonadati > Pseudomonadota > Gammaproteobacteria > Alteromonadales > Alteromonadaceae > Planctobacterium > Planctobacterium sp. AWH2_060. The sequence goes on from NZ_JBSWTG010000001.1 coordinate 2,152,181, forward strand.
AAATGTCTGACCAATGTTGAAAGAGAAGAACTTCACTTCATCTCCACTTTGCTCTTTCAGAGCACGAGAGAAACTAAAGACCATTGGTCCCATGGGTGATAACCACTGTACAGACAGGCCGTAGGAGGCACGATACAGTCCCGGATCAGCGAAATCCAATAAACGCTCAGCACTGGTTCCGGTCAATTCCAATCCACTGTAGTCATCAAAGTCAAATTCGGTATCCCAAACGGTACCCACATCCAGGAAAATACTGGAACGTACCTGAGAGTCATATTCTTCACCGATGAAGGGGGTCGGTACAATCAGCTCCACACCACCGACAGCGATAGCATTACCACCGATTGAACGTTCAGTAACAAACAGTGAGTCGGCCAAACTGCCATTGCCCACCGTACTGCCATCCGGACCAGTTTGAGACGTTGTTAACCTTTGAACAGCTCTTGGGCCCACAGTGTTATTCTCAAAACCTCTCAGTGTACCTGAGCCACCTGCGGTAAAGTTTTGGGTGAAAGGTAAGAATTGGTCTTTGCCATTAATATCACCATAACCATTACCATAACCTAAACGCAGACGGGTTAATACAGTCCAGCGTTGATCCTGAGATAACGGGAAGTAAAAACGGGTGTTGAATTCAGCCTTAAAATAATTGGCATCGGAATTCGGTGTAGTCGCCGTTAAAGACAAGGTTTGGTTAGAACCTGCAGTTGGGTACAAACCACGGTTTAATGTACTTCTAATCCAGGCCGCATTCATGACAAACGAGTCGTACTTTATCGGCGCATCTGGATCATTCTGATCCGCAAACAGGTTATAGAAGCGTTTAGTTTGTTCGTATGTGTCGCGCTGCGCCAGCTCTTCGTTTTCATAGGTAATACCAAAGCGCAAACGGTTGTACTCGTTAATGGGGAAACCAAAGGTACCACCAATGCGATAGGTTTTGGTGTTGTATTGCACCAGACCAAAGTCCCCGGCATCTAACTCACTATAAGACAAACTGCCGCCCAGACTAATACCATCAATGGTAAAATAAGGGTCGTTGTAGGTAATCGCCGCCTGACGCTGATAACGGTTAGTGTTGACGTTAAAGCCCACCTGCTTTCCGGTACCCAGGAAGTTATCTTGAGATACACCGGCCTGCAAACTCAAACCTGTGCGGTCACCAAAACCGATGCCAGCATTGAAAGAGCCTGAAGGCTGCTCTTTCAGACTAAAATCAACATCGACCTTGTCTTCTTCACCCGGGATGCGAACCGTTTCAAACTCCACCTCATCCACAAAGTTAAGACGTCTGGAAATATTCGATTTGGATACTTCTAATGCTTGGTTAGACAGGAAGCTACCTTCCATTTGCGTGACTTCACGGCGCAGTACTTCATCCTTAGTGATGTCGTTACCCACAAAATTAATTCGACGTACATAAATACGCTTGCCTGGGTCTACTGCAATAGTCAGCTTTACGGTTTTATCTTCTTCGTTAATATCGGGAATAGTGGTTACTGTGGGATAAGCATAACCAAAGCGGCCTAAGTACTTACTAATAAACTCTTCGCTATAGGTCACCAACGCCTGGTTGTACAGAGTGTCGCTTTTTAGGGGCAATAAGGCACGTATAGTGTCGCCGTGACCTAACAAATCACCGGTCACTTCGATATCAGAAATATTAAACTGTTCACCCTCGGTCACATTGATCGCAACATAGATACCTTTTTTGTCGGGTGTCATTGAAACCTGGGTAGAGTCCACATTGAACTGCAGATAACCTCTGTCCAGATAGTAACTGCGCAGGGTTTCCATATCCCCTTCAAGAGTTTGTTTCTGATAGCGGGTTTCCGCAAGGATATCCCACCAGGCAGCATCAAAGCCCAGTTCAAAGCCTTCCAGTAACTCAGCATCACTAAACAATTCGTTGCCCACGATGTTGATCTGAGCAATCTTAGCAGCGTCGCCTTCTTCGAACAGGAATTTTAAATCCACACGGTTACGAGGCAAGGGCGTGACAATGGCGGAAACGTCGGCATTGTATTTACCCACGCTGTAGTAGAAGTCTTTCAGACCGCTTTCCAGACCAGTCAATACCGTGCGATCTAAAGGTTCACCAATTCGGATGTTACTGCCGTCCAGACTTTCCTGCAGCTGTTCATCTTTAATATCATCATTACCTTCGAAAATGATATTACTGATGGTGGGCCTTTCTTTCACACGCACCACTAAAGTATTGCCATCGCGCAATACTTTAATGCTCTCAAAATGAGTAGAAGAATAGAGCGATTTAATAACCTGAGCGATCCGAAAACCATTCATGCTGTCGCCCACTTTTACCGGCATATAGGTAAGCGCAGCACCTAAAGCAACCCTTTGCAAACCTTCAATTTTAATATCATCGATGACGAATTCTTTGGCTGTATTTGCACTCACTGCACCTGTGCAAAACATCACAAGCAATGCAAAAAGTATCTGATTCAACTTCATTTATTTATATTCTTCCTGACTGAAACTTATTCAGCATTGTTAAAAAAAGCGCGCCTGCTATAAACGCCCGATGTCGTTTACAATTGCCACTGCCATCAACATAAAGAGTAAAATCCCACCTATGCGAAACCCGACTTCCTGAACAGATTCAGGAACCGGTTTTCCGGTCACCAGCTCAATAAAATAATAAAGCAGGTGTCCACCGTCGAGGACGGGTAATGGAAGCAGGTTAATGATCCCTAAATTCACGCTTATCAGCGCTAAAAAGCTCAGGAAATACACCAAACCATATCCGGCGCTGGCGCCTGCTCCCTGAGCAATAGAAATTGGGCCACTTAAATTCTTAACCGACACATCACCGGTTAATAATTTGCCTATCATCTCGACGCTCAATGTCATTAAGCGCCATGTATTATCCATAGCAGCCCCCATGGCTGCAACCAATCCATATTGATGGTTAAATATATACTCTTCAGGCCAGGGTTCTTGTTGAGGCACCACACCGAGATAGCCAACTTCAGGATTATCTTCACGATAGCCCACCTGCACCATCACCGGCACTTCGCGGCCCTCTCTGAGTACCATAACACCTACCGTATCACCACCACGGCCGGTGAGATACTCCCCTATTTGTTCCCATTTATCGATGGGAGTTCCATCAATACTTAAAATTTTGTCATCTTTTTGTATTCCGGCACGCTCAGCCGGTGAATCTTTAGCCACTAATCCCAATGTAGTGGTAATTGCAGGCCTAAAGGGTTCAATCCCCAAAGAACGAATTGCCGATTGAGTTTCCGGATCAAATTGCCAGCTTGACAGATCCAACTGATAACGCTTTTCTGACATATTAGAAGCGGTATAGGTACCCACTTCCATTGATTGCTTACCGATATGAGATACCAGCTCAAGATTGATGCTATTCCAGTCTTTTACTTCGCGATCACCAATGCGGTTAATCTGCGTATCAGCGGGTAAGCCAGCCTGTTCAGCAATACTACCAGGCGTCACATTTCCTATCACCGGGCGTACTGTTTCAACCCCCATCAAATACATCAGGTAAAGGGCGAAGATGGCAAAAATAAAGTTAGTCAGAGGGCCAGCGGCAATAATGGCAATGCGTTTTAATACGTGTTGACTATTAAAGGTCACATTCTGATCTTGCTCGGAGACATCATCAACGCGACTATCCAACATGCGTACATAGCCACCCAGGGGAATCATGGCCACTACATATTCAGTGCCCTTCTTATCATGTGTGCGCCACAGTGGCTTGCCAAATCCGACGGAAAACCTGAGCACTTTTACACCACAAAGCCGGGCAACGTAAAAATGCCCCCATTCGTGAACGGCCACCAAGATACCCAGGGCAACAATAAAGGCGGTCAGGTTTTGCAAGAAATCCAGCATTAACGCAATGTCTCCAAATAACGGGTCGCAAACAAGCGACTATGTTTATCACACTCAAGGATATCTGCAAGTGATGACAAGGGGTTGTCAGGGGTTTGCTCAACCGTGGCCAGACAGAGTTTAAAAATATCGGTGTAGCGAAGCTGCTTAGCCAAAAACGCCGATACAGCTATCTCATTGGCGGCATTCAGGGCCGTTGTAGCTGCCTGTCCCTTAAAAGCACAATCAATCGCCAACTTTAGACAGGGGAAACGCGCAAAATCAGGTTTCATAAATTGCAGATCCGTCAATTGCGCAAAATCCAGCGATGACACACCAGATTCAATGCGTTCAGGCCAGGATAAAGTATGCGCAATCGGTGTTCTCATGTCCGGTTGCCCCATTTGAGCCAGCACCGAACCATCAGTGTATTGCACCATTGAATGCACAATGCTCTGAGGGTGAATGACCACCTCGATTTCCTCACCACTGACCCCGAACAAATAGCAAGCTTCGATAAATTCCAAGCCCTTGTTCATCATGGTGGCAGAATCAACTGATATCTTTTGCCCCATAGACCAGTTTGGGTGCTTACAGGCTTGTTCCGGAGTAATAGCATCGAAAGTATCCAGGTCCCGGTTTAAAAACGGCCCACCTGAGCCAGTCAGCAAAATTTTGCGGATGGACTTTTGACAATAGCCGCTTTGCGGTAGGCACTGAAAAATCGCATTGTGTTCACTGTCTACCGGTAATAATAGCGCGCCGCTTTGTTGTACTGCATCCATAAACAGATTACCAGACATAACCAGTGACTCTTTATTGGCCAGCAATACTCTTTTTCCGGCTTGCACCGCAGCGTGTGTGGGTAACAAGCCAGCGGCACCGACGATAGCCGCCATCACCACCTGAACTTCGTCATCTGATGCGATCATGCAAAGAGCGTCATTTCCCAGATGTACCTGACAGGATAACCCGGTCTCTTCACAATAAGCTTGCAATTTGGGGTAATCAGCTTTGCTGCTGGTAACCAGGTGCTTTGGCCGATGTGTTTGAGCCAATTCCACCAGCTCTTTGACTCTGGAGTGACAACTCAACGCAAAAACCTTGTATTTCTCAGGATGACGTGCCACCACATCAAGGGTGCTCAGCCCTATTGAGCCGGTTGCACCTAACACGGTGATATTTTGAATTGGATCTGATTTGCTCATGGTAATGAATTCAGCTTACGCCATCCACATGACATAACATAAGGCAAAAACAGGAAAGGCCGCAGTTAAACTATCGATCCGATCCAAAATTCCACCATGACCTGGCAACAAATTACCACTGTCTTTACAACCAGCGCAACGCTTGAACATACTCTCGTTGAGATCACCCAGCGCGCTGACAGCCACTGTCAGGCCGCCCACCAGGACGTGTAACCAGATACGGGATGGGTCTACGTGATAATGCATTGCGGCAAATGCAATGATGGCAAACGAAGCACCTACGCCACCCAGCAAGCCCTCAATGGTTTTTCCAGGTGAAACATTGGGTCTGAGTTTATGGCGTCCAAATTTAACACCAACAAAAAAGGCGCCTACATCAGCAGCCCAAACAATGCCTAAAACGTAAAAAATCAGAGACGCACCATAGAGCGGATCGACGTCGAACAGGCTGGTGCGCAAGACCACCACGGCAACCCAGGTGGGGATCAGAGTTAATAACCCAAAAATACCTCGCAACAGCACACTAGAGCGCCATACCAGGCTGTATCTTGGATAGGCAATGATTAAAAACAGAGATAACGCCCACCAGACCCCGGCTGCGATAAGAATATTTTTATATAGGGGAACCAGTTCCCCTTGCACCCATACGGCATCCACCGGCACCACAAAACTCAGTGCAATGCAAAGGCCCGCTACAATGGCGGTGTAAATTGATTTCAATAAGGGAATAGTGAGACCGGTCAGATTGGCCCACTCCCAGGCCCCAAGAGCAATTACTGCAGCAAAAACCAGTTCAAATCCCCGGATTGGCAAAAATAATATTGCACAAAGTGCAAGTGGAGCCAATATCAGGGCAGTGATAATTCGTTGTTTCAACATAACCTGCAGTTCCTAACTCTGGCTCTCAATTTGTTCACCCGTCATACCAAATCGACGCTGCCTGCCAGCAAACTCGGTTACCGCCTTGGCGAATTCGGCATCATCAAAATCCGGCCACAACGTGGGGGTAAAATACAACTCAGCATAGGCTAATTGCCATATTAAGAAATTGGAAATTCGCTGTTCGCCGCCGGTGCGAATAAGTAAATCCACCTCGGGTAGATCCACCAATTGAATATGCTTATGAAGATCGGCTTCGGTTATCTGGTTGATATCGCCGTTTTGTGCTGCAATTTCCTGGTAAAGCGCTTTGCAGGCGTTACTAATATCCCATTTTCCACCGTAATTAGCGGCGATATTTAATACCATCGCAGTATTGTCGGTAGTCAGCGCTTCAGCTTCCTGGATCTTAGCGAATAGTTTTTTATCAAAGCGGCTAAGGTCCCCAATAACCTGCAACTTAACGTTGTTCTTGTTGAGCTTTTTGGCTTCACTGCCTAAAGCCCAGACGAATAACTCCATCAGGGCCTTAACTTCATCTGCCGGGCGCAACCAGTTTTCACTGCTAAAGGCAAACAGAGTCAGGGCTTTGATGTTGTTTTTGAGACAATAACCCACCGCTGAGCGTACCGCTTCAGCGCCGGCTTTATGTCCAAAAGTTCGAAGCTTACCTTTTTGTTTGGCCCAACGCCCGTTGCCATCCATAATAATGGCAACGTGTTGCGGCATTAAGCCATTGGATTGATTTAGATCTGCCATTAAGCCAGCTTCTAAATTTCCATTAATTCAGCTTCTTTGGTTTTCAGCAGCTCATCAACTTGTTTTACAAAACGGTCGGTAGCTTGCTGAATATTGTCTTCTGCTGCGCGGGCTTCATCTTCAGAAATTTCTTTTTCTTTCAAAAGGTCTTTCACGTCACCATTGGCATCACGACGGATATTGCGAATACTGATACGGCCCTGCTCTGCCTCTCCTCGTACAACTTTAATGAGGTCTTTACGGCGCTCTTCCGTTAGAGGCGGCAGAGGAATACGCATAGTGGTACCGGCAGAGATAGGGTTCAGTCCCAAATCAGATTGTAAAATGCCTTTTTCAACCGCCTGAATCGCGCTTTTATCGAACACAGTCAGTGCCAGTGTACGCGAATCTTCTACCACTACGTTGGCCAATTGACGTAAAGGTGTCGCGGCACCGTAATAAGACACCATCACATTGTCCAACAAGCTTGGATGTGCACGACCAGTTCTGATTTTACTGAAGTTTACCTTTAGCGCAGCAATACTTTTTTCCATTCGCTCTTTTGCATCTGCAAAAATTTCATCAATCATTTTATTAACCTTAACTATTTTAGTTGTTATCTATCAACGTACCTTCGTCTTCACCCATAACCACAGCTTTCAGACAGCCGGTTTTATTCATGTTGAAGACTTTAATCGGAATATTGTGATCTCGCGCCAGTGTAAACGCCGCCAAATCCATAACTTTTAATTCTTTTTCCAGCACTTCGCTGTAATTCAGGTGCTTGTGCAGAACCGCTTCGGGATTCTTATTGGGATCGTCATTATAGACGCCATCGACCTTGGTGCCTTTTAATACGACATCGGCTTCGATTTCAATGCCGCGTAAACAGGCCGCCGAATCAGTAGTAAAGAACGGATTTCCCGTGCCTGCAGAAAAGATGACCACTCGACCGGATTTCAACAGACTGATGGCTTCAGTCCAGTTGTAGGCATCACAAACGCCATTGAGAGGGATAGCAGACATTAAACGGGCATTCACAAATGCGCGATGCAAGGCGTCCCGCATTGCCAGGCCATTCATTACCGTGGCCAGCATTCCCATGTGATCGCCCACCACCCGGTTCATACCGGCTTTGGCCAGTCCTTCACCGCGAAACAGATTACCGCCGCCAATCACCAGTCCAACCTGGATACCCAGTTCCACCAGCTCTTTAATTTCCGCGGCCATGCGGTCCAGAACCTTGGCGTCGATCCCAAAGGACTCGTTGCCCATCAGGGCTTCACCACTTAATTTTAACAGTATTCTTCGATAGGCTGGTTTAGAGCTGATACTCATGAAAATTTCTCATCCTCAATGATTGTCAGGGGATTGGGGAACAAAAACCGTTTCAGTACAGTTTACAGAAGCGCTGCGCAACTGCCGCTGGCACACTGTAAAAACATTGTACTTAAAAAAAAGCACCTCTTTTGAGGTGCCTGTAGTTTATATGACAATGCTTTAATGCAAAAGCTTTTGTCAGATTTATTTACAAACAGCTTACTGCTTAGCAGCCGCCATTTGTGCCTGAACTTCAGCTGCGAAGTCTTCGGTCTTCTTCTCGATACCTTCACCAACTTCAAAACGGATGAAGTTGATAACGTCTGCACTGTTGTCTTTCAGCAACTGACCAACGCTCATGGAAGGATCTTTAACAAAAGGCTGACCAGTCAGGCTGATTTCGCCAGTGAATTTCTTCATGCGGCCCATAACCATTTTTTCTGCGATTTCAGCAGGCTTGCCGCTTTGCATCGCGATGTCGATTTGGATCGCTTTTTCTTTCTCAACAACGTCAGCCGGTACATCGTCAGGCTTAACGAATTGTGGGCTGCTGGCAGCAACGTGCATAGCTACGTCTTTAGACAAATCTTCTGAACCACCAGTTAACACCGCGATTACACCGATACGTGCACCGTGAACATATGCGCCCAGGTTGTCACCTTCAACAGTTACAACACGACGTACGTTGATGTTTTCACCAATTTTTGCAACCAGAGTATCACGCAGATCAGAAACCGCAGCACCGTCAATTTCAGATGCATTCAGAGTTTCAACGTCACTGATCTTATTAGCCGCAGCGAATGCAACCAATTTGTTACCGAACGCCAGGAAGCTTTCGTCACGCGCTACGAAGTCAGTTTCGCAGTTCAGTTCCATCATAGTGGCAACACCGGCATTAACAGAAGTCAGGATCACACCTTCTGCAGCAATACGACCCGCTTTCTTAGCCGCTTTTGCCTGACCAGATTTGCGCATGTTCTCGATCGCCGCTTCGATGTCACCATCAGTCGCTTGCAATGCTTTTTTACAATCCAGCATACCGGCGCCGGTACGCTCGCGAAGTTCTTTTACTTGAGCAGCAGTTACAGCCATCTGTATATCCTCAGGAATAAGTTTTAAATTTCATCGTAGAAACAAGACCAGATATCGGTCTCATTTTAAAAATATGGGGTAAATTCTATTTACCAGATTATTTTAAAACAGGGGCATAGCCCCTGTTTTCATCAAGTCTTACACTTGTAACATGCATTTATGAATGCTGTGTTAAATCTTACTCAGCAGCTTCAACGAAATCGTCGTTTTCAGCAATTGCTTCAAGATTTTGCTCACGACCTTCAAGAGTCGCATCAGCAGCAGCGTTCAAATACAGCTGAACTGCACGGATCGCATCGTCGTTACCAGGGATGATGTAATCAATACCATCTGGATCAGTGTTAGTATCAACAACAGAAACCACAGGAATACCCAAGCTACGCGCTTCCGCAATAGCAATGTGCTCGTGGCTAGCGTCAATAACAAACAGACAATCTGGTAAACCGCCCATGTCTTTGATACCACCCAGGCTGCTTTCCAGCTTTTCCATTTCACGAGTCAGCATCAATACTTCTTTCTTAGTCAGCTTTTCGAAAGTACCGTCTTGAGACTGTTGCTCAAGATCTTTCAGACGCTTGATTGACTGACGAACTGTTTTCCAGTTAGTCAACATACCACCTAACCAACGCTTGTTTACGTAGTATTGGTCGCATTTCAATGCAGCTTCTTTTACAGCTTCGCCAGCAGCGCGCTTAGTACCTACGAAAAGGATTTTACCTTTACGAGCAGAAACAGAAGACAAGTAAGACAATGCATCATTGAACAGAGGAACTGTTTTTTCCAGGTTAATGATGTGAACTTTGTTACGAGCGCCAAAAATGAAAGGCTTCATTTTTGGGTTCCAGTAGCGAGTTTGGTGACCGAAGTGAACACCAGCTTGCAGCATGTCACGCATAGACACGTTTGCCATAATAAATTTCCTCAATTGGGGTTAGGCCTCCATACATCCCAATTTTCGATCCTGTTTCCCGTGAGAAAAGCCAGACACCCCGAAAACCGTGTCGATGTATGTGTGTTTTAAATAAAATTATACGCTGCAACACAACCCAGAAATTGGGTTCATGTTTCAGGCGCGGCGCTTTATACCATTTATAGGCCTGTAACTCAACGTTTTTAGGGCTTTAATGTAAGTAAGTCAGGTAACCGACTGTCCGCCTGGCTATACATCCATTGTCATACCAAGTAAACTTAGCGGCTTAAAATGAACTAAAACTTCTATCAGGACAGAATCTTGACGATAACTATCAAAACCCCAGAAGAAATCGAAAAAATGCGAGTTGCCGGAAAACTTGCATCAGAAGTACTGGAAATGATCGGTGAGCACGTCAAAAAAGGTGTGACCACAGACGAACTAAATACGATATGCCATGACTATATCGTCAATGTTCAGGGCGGTATTCCAGCACCATTAAATTATGGCAATCCTCCCTTTCCTAAATCTATTTGCACATCGGTGAATCACGTGATTTGTCATGGCATCCCGTCGGACAAAAAACTGAAAGATGGCGACATAGTCAATATCGATGTCACCGTAATTAAAGACGGCTACCACGGCGACACGTCCAAGATGTTTGTGGTGGGCAAACCCAGTATTTTGGCAGAGCGATTAATCACTATTACTCAGGAATGTCTGTACAAAGGTATCGAAATCGTCAAACCGGGTACCCGTATAGGTGACATCGGAGCTGTGATACAAGAACACGCCGAAAAACACCATTACTCAGTGGTGCGGGAATATTGCGGTCATGGTATTGGTGCTAGTTTCCACGAAGAGCCACAAATACTGCACTATGGCAAAGCAGGCACAGGTGAAGTATTAAAAGAAGGTATGTGTTTTACCATCGAACCTATGATTAACGCCGGTAAACGCTACAGCAAACTATTACCTGACGAATGGACTGTAGTTACTAAAGACCGAAGCCTTAGCGCGCAGTGGGAACACACCCTTTTGGTCACCAGCGATGGTTGCGAAATTCTGACTCTTCGTTCTGATGAAACCATAGACAGGGTTATTAAAGCCGCTTAACTCATTCGCCAACTTCATATTGCAGGGGACACAGCATTGGCATTTCAAAGTCTACTTAGCCAGGTGCGGTTAATCACCAGCCCCGGCAATACGCAGGCATTTAAAGAATGTATCAGCAACTCTTATGAATGGTTAGAAAAGGAATTTGAAACCACCGACGTCAACACCCTGGTCACTGGCCGCGCCGCATTTGTCGACGCGGTATTGAGCCATATTTGGCGACTGCTGGATTTGCACGATGTGCCACAACTGGCCCTGGTGGCCGTAGGTGGATATGGACGGGGTCACCTGCAGCCTCATTCAGATGTGGATCTGCTTATTCTTTCCCACAAAGCACTGGATAAGGAAGTTCAGGAAAAGGTCACACAATTTATAACTATCCTCTGGGATATCGGACTGGACATTGGTCAGTCGGTCAGAACGGTAAAAGAAACCATCAAACTGGCCAAAGAAGATGTCACCATTGCCACCAATCTGATTGAATCCAGAGTATTAGTAGGTAGCAAAACGGTTTTTGAAGACTTGCATGAGAAAATGCAGTCTCGCGCATTTTGGCCCAGTAAACTGTTTTACACCGCCAAGTACGACGAACAACAAGTCAGACATGCCAAGTTTAATGGCACCAGTTATAACCTTGAGCCGAACGTCAAAGAAAACCCAGGCTGTTTGCGGGATATCCAATGTATTGGTTGGGTGGCAAAAAAGCATTTTAGCGTGCTTAAGGGTAAAGACCTGGTTGATTATGGTTATTTTACTCGTCAGGAATTAGACGAACTAACCGAATGTCGTACTCACTTGTGGCGTATTCGGTTTGTGCTGCATATTATTGCCGGCCGCAGTGAAAACCGTTTGTTATTCGATTATCAGCCAGAAGTAGCCAGGCGTCTGGGATATGGCGACGAAGGCAAAGCTTCTGTCGAAAAAATGATGAAGGATTTTTTCCGCGTGGTGCGCCGGGTGCGGGAACTCAGCGAAATGCTGCTGGGTCACTTTCGTCATGAAATGTTGCGTGAAAAGCTCAAGGTTACCGCAGATATCTCTACTGATTTTGACGTCTTGGGCGGTCTTATACATGCCAAACACGACAAGGTGTTTGATAGCCCGGTTAAGATACTCAATTTCTTCCATATTATTTCCGACTACCCTGAAATCAAAGGATTACATGCCGCCACCTTGCGTCTGCTGCGCAATGCCAGGCGGGTTTATCAGGAACAAGATATCTTTTTATGCCAGTACCCCGAGTGTCGAACGGTGTTTTTAGAGCTGGTGAAAAAGCCCGATTTCTTTGAACTGGCCTGGGATCTGATGCATAAACACGGCATCATGCAAAGCTACATCTCGCAATGGAATCACATCGTGGGCATGATGCAATTTGATTTGTTTCACGCCTACACCGTAGACGAGCACACCCATCGACTGATCAAAAACCTGGCGCGTTATAATCGCAAAGAAAATGATCATGAATTTCCCCGCTGCGGGCGCATTATGCGCAATGCCGATAAGCCGGAACTGTTATTTCTAGCAGGAATATTTCACGATATCGCTAAAGGTCGTAATGGCGACCACTCTAAGCTCGGCGCAAAAGACGTGGAAGCATTCTGTGAATTACATGAAATTCCGGAAAAAGACAAAAACCTGATTAAATGGTTGGTTGAACACCACCTACTCATGTCAGTAGTGGCACAGCGCCGCGATATATATGACCCTGAAGTGATCCAGGAGTTTGCTGCCACAGTGCGAACTCAGGAGCATCTGGAACATTTGTACGCGCTGACCCTGGCGGATATCCGGGCTACCAATAGTAATTTGTGGAATGAATGGAAGTCTTCTTTGTTAAGAGAGTTGTTCATCATGACCCAAAAAGCGCTGGAAAACGGACTGGAGAACAAAGTTGACTTACAATCTCGTGAAGACGAGCACAAAGCCAGCGCCATGAAATCACTGCTGGAAGATTACGAAGAATCCGCCGTACTTAAAGCCTGGGAAAACTTTCCACCAGATTATTTTGCCCGTTTTAAACCGGAACAAATCGCCTGGCATACTCATATCGTTCTGTACAACCAATACAACGAGCAATACCCACTTGTAGTTGCTGTCACCGATGGCACCGCGAAAAGCGGTACTGAGCTGATGCTGTACGGTGCAGATCGCCCTCGCCTGTTTGCTCAGGTAGCTTCTGTTTTGGACAGCAGAAACTGTTCCATCCAGGATGCGCAACTGATGACCACTAAAGATGGTTATATCTTTGACAGTTTTATTATTTTGGAACAGGACGGAAAACGCATAAGCTCCCCCAGCAGGCTTAAGAGCCTGCAGGATGCTATTGTGACGCAACTACAAAAACCGGGCGTTGAACACGTTAACAAACGCCGCATCCCCAGACAGTTAAAACAACTGGCGGTACCCACGAAAGTGCGCTTTTTCGGCAATCAGGATGATGTCACCATGATGGAGTTGGAAGCACTGGATGCGCCAGGGTTACTGGCCAAGCTGGGACATATATTTGTAGAACAAGACCTCTCGTTACATCACGCCAAGATTACCACCATAGGTGAGCGAGCGGAGGATTTGTTTATTCTCAGCAATAGCGAAGGAAAATGCCTGAGCAACGAGCAGCAGGTAGAACTAAAACGAAAAGTCACTGAGCGACTGTCAGACAACCACTAATTATTGAACCAACAGGAACTAAACATCGCATGAGCAATTTGTCAGACTTGCAAACCATCATCGAAGCGGCATTTGAAGACCGAGCCAACATCACCCCGGCAACTGCCGATGAAGCCGTTAAACTGGCTGTGCAGCAATCCATGGCACTACTAAATTCAGGTAAGGCCCGTGTAGCAGAAAAAATTGCAGGAGAATGGGTAGTTCATCAATGGCTGAAAAAGGCCGTACTGTTATTTTTCAGATTGCACGACAATGCCGTTATGGATGGTGCAGAAAGCCGCTTTTACGACAAAGTGCCACTTAAATTCTCCGATTACAGTGCGGAACAATTTCAACAAGAAGGTATGCGCGTAGTGCCACCCGCAACTGTGCGTACCGGCAGCTACATAGGTAAAAATGTGGTGTTAATGCCCTCTTACGTCAACATCGGTGCCTTTGTGGATGAAGGTACCATGGTTGACACCTGGGCAACTGTTGGCTCCTGTGCCCAAATTGGTAAAAACGTCCACCTTTCTGGCGGCGTTGGCATCGGCGGTGTATTAGAGCCACTGCAAGCCAATCCAACCATTATTGAAGATAACTGTTTTATCGGCGCTCGCTCTGAAATCGTAGAAGGTGTGATAGTCGAAGAAGGTGCGGTAATCTCAATGGGTGTATACATTGGTCAAAGCACACGCATTTATGACCGTGAAACCGGCGAAGTTCATTATGGCCGCGTCCCGGCTGGCGCCGTAGTGGTACCTGGCAACCTGCCGTCAATAGATGGCAAGTACAGCCTGTATGCCGCCATTATTGTGAAAAAAGTAGACGCGCAAACGCGCTCGAAAGTCGGCATCAACGCCTTATTGCGTGGCGCTGAGTAACAACATTACAGTGGGGCAGAAAGGTTTACCAACTGCCCCACTGATTTCTAATTAACGCTAAACAGCTTTTCTACCCAGGGCACGACTTCGGCTTCTGGTTCAAAGGTTTCCATGGCATCCACTATAAACAAGTCTGCCATGGGGCTACCCTGTAATTCGGTGAGAATTTCAAACATAGTGCGTCCGGCACCACCAAAGGTATCACCATAACTACTGTCGCCCAATGCCACTACGGCGAAAGACTTTCCTGCCATCAAGGGCATTTGATCTCTAAGGTCCTGAGCAAAAAACTCGATATTAGGTGGTAAGTCACCCTGGCCGGTGGTGGACGTGATCACCAAGACATTTTCAGCGTCTTTAAAATCGGCGATTTCTGGCTCACCAAACAGGGTTACGTCGTGCCCCAATTCAACCAATTTTTCTTCACATTGTTCTGCAACATGCTGTGCGTTACCGTATACCGAGCCGACAAAAATACTTACACTGGCCACCAGGTTCTCCATAAATGATTAATAGTTGTCTCGTCCAATCCCCATTGGTGCCACAAGCGACTGAAACGGTCGGGCAGATCGCAATTTAGCGTTATCTGTTCACCGGTATGAGGATGACTGAATTTAATTTGGTGGGACCATAAAGCCAGACCGGGGAAATTACAAGACTCTCTTAGAAATCGATTGTGTTTATTATCGCCATAATTCACATCGCCCACAATGGGATGACGCAAATGCGACATGTGACGACGCAATTGATGTTTTCGCCCGGTTTCTGGACTCAATAGCACCAGACTGTAACGAGCGGTAGGATACTTACCCACCGCCTGTGGTAACTCTACCTGCTGCAAGCAACGAAATGCGGATACGGCTTGTTGCGCTGGCTTGTCCTGTCGCGCCTTTTTATCGGCAATCTTATCCAGCTTTTCCAGCAATGGATGATCTACCACTCCCCGCTCCGCAATATAGCCCCGGACCACTGCCAGATAGCGCTTTTCAAGCTGATGCTGTTCCAACTGTTCACTCAGCAAACGCGCCGTGTTCGGGTTCAAGGCAAATATCAGTACTCCAGCTGTGGGTTTATCCAGACGATGAATTGGGAAAACATGTTGGCCAATCTGATCCCGCACCATTTGCATGGCAAAACGGGTTTCATGCCGGTCTATCATGCTGCGATGTACTAACAAACCAGCGGGTTTGTCCACCACTACCATGCACTCATCCTGATACAGCACTGGCAACTGGTCTGGTATATCTAACTCAGGACAGGACATAGGTTCAGAGGACAGGTTCATGGCACATCGCTGACAGGTTATCCAGGCTGGCTAAAATGCGCAAAAGCACAGTGCTTGCCTCATGTCCGGCCAACACTTCTTCAGCGTAGGGCGTGATATTGGCCACTGGCACATTTTGTCCTGACTTAATAAGCAGACGCATTTTAGGCAAATAGATGAACTGTAACCACTGCTCAAAACTGATCTCACCAACACCAAATGGATTGCTTACCCGCTCAACTGACAATTTATTGTTTTGCCACAGGTTGAATTTTTTAAGGGTTGCCTCCAATTCTTGCAACTGATTACTGAGTTTGAGTCGTAATCCTTCAGTTTTACATTCAGTGCGGCTCAGAGACCACCTCCGTTTTTAATCAAATACCTGGCTTGAGATAAATAGCTGCTGCCTGCAGGCGCACAGATATCAGCGCAAGGGTTAATCAATGAGTTTTTAGCCATTATTTAGCCTTACACAACTCAATATTGAAAGTGCATTACAAGACCGTAGGGCGTGGCTAAAAAGCCTTTAATTTGGGTATAATAACGCGATTTTTAATAAATTTCAGAGTACTGCATGACCAGAATTACCACGATAAGCGAATTTTTACTGGAAGCCGGCACCGAATATCGCATCGTAGATATGGGCCGTGCATTTCAATTACTGGATAATCAGGACTTCCTGAACATAGAAACGGCTGCAGACCCAGCACCTTTTCCCAGACAACAAATGATGTGGTTGGGCATTTTGTTCTGGAATAAAAGTCTTTCCAGCCAACATTATATCTGGTTTATCAAACTACCTCTGGACGAACAGGGAAAAGTAGTCACAGCGCAGCGCGATCAGTTTCTTAATATTGTAGTAGAGGCTCTGGGCACCGAATTATTAAAGGACGACAGTGAGAAATCTTTGCCGGATAATCCCTTTCTGTTTACTCCTAATCAGGCGCAACTGGCAGACTTTAACAGTTTCGCTAAACAATTATTGGGATTAGCGCCGGGCCAATTTTACATGGATGCCAAAAACTATATTGCCCGACCAGATCTGCATGACTGGCAAAATATCTCGGTACAAGGACTAAGTGACGTGGTGTTTAATCTGAACCTGGATCACAACGCCAAACACATCGAACAAAATTTTGCCAGTTATGACCAGGTGGTTCAGCATTCATTGTTGGCATCAATGGAAAATACGGCGTTGCCCGAGGCATTAAACCAATTCCTGTTTCAGCAATTAAAAGCTGCAAGGCCAGAAGAAAAAATCTTTAATCACCTGTTGCGGGCGTTAACGCATTTTGATGGTTTAGCAGAGCTGCGTGCCAACCTGACAACCTTATTAAGCCAAACTCTCAGTACTCCCGATACGCTTATCGTGATCGCCGGACGTCACTGGCGACTGCTACAAGACTATCAATTTTTAACTGAGTTTATGCAAGAAGCCGCTCGTCTGGACCTGTTGCCTGCCTTGTATTCAGACCTGGTACAAATTCCCGGACTCAGAGACATTATGCTGCAACGCCTCAGAGATCCTGAGCGCAGTGAAGCGCTGGCGAAGGGTATCAATCAATTATTTGGACGCAACTAATGATTTCTCTGGCTGATATTCTGTTTATCTTAATCATTGTCGTCGTCATCGCGCAGTTTTGGCGTATGAGGGCCATTAGCGAAACGGCCAATCGATATTTGGCCAACTATTGTGAGAAACAAGGACTACAACTTATCAGTGTTGCCAGAGATAAAACTCGTTTTGGATTGGTGCGTGGCAAACCCGACTGGAAAACGCTGTTTATTTTTGAGTTTTCCGGTAATGGCGAAGACAAATATCAGGGTGTATTAGAAATGGAAGGGCTCAAAGCCTTATCAACCACTGTGCCACCCTACCGCATGAATTAGCCCCGACGATTATTGCCCGGGGCGATCTCTGAACATCAAATGACCACTGATATGGCCGACTTCCAACTCTTTCACAAGGTGGTAACCCGAGTCTTCAAAAAAGTGCATGTATTTGGGTAATGTGGCATACACCGCCACGCCACTGCTGTTGGGGTTATCCAGCATTACAGATTCTACTGCAGACATCAGTAAATGACCCAAACCATGGTGCTGCTCGTCCGGATGAACCCCAATAAAAGAGATTAAGTGGTAATGTTCAGCCGGCACGTTTTGCTGAATTTTCTGATCTTTTTCAATCATTTGCTTGGTGGAAAAAAAGCCAGCCGTTAACAGCATTTTTAAACGCCAGTGCCAAAAACGCCCCGGTCCAAAAGCGGAATCTGAATGAGTTAAACAGGCAACAGCTAACAAACGTTCTTTTTCAAACAACCCCACCATGGGCTGCTTAGCCATCCAGAAAGCATTGAGTTCCTCGCGAATTGCTGAGCGCAATCGCTGTTCAAAACCTTCCTTTTGCGCCTGGAAAATATCGATAAAAAGCGGATCGTCATGATAGGCCTGATATAAAATTGAGCCCGCCACTTTAAGATCTTCTGCAGTCAGAAATACGGCTTTAATATTTTTATTGAGCGCCTGTGCTTCGCTGGTATTCATCACATTTCCTGTTACTGGTTTATTTGAATGTACAATAAGACACGGCACTTGTTAACAAAGCGTTAACGATAAATAGCCAATTCCGAAGGTGGTCTGACAAGTAAAAAGTGGCAGGTACTAAATGGAAAAAGCTGGCTAAGCCAGCTTGATACCAATTCCATTATGTCATCAGGGATGAGATAGGGCCCCTACTCCGGGACAAAATCACGAACGATTTTTGAGCGACATCCGACTCAGCTTGACCTAACCGACGCCAAAACCCAATTATTTTGGATATGTCTTAAATCATCGACACTGAACCACTCAACCTACTTACAGGCTCCAGGGTAGCGTTCTTTCGGCGCCGCAGTTTAATTCAACCACTATCATCTGATTGAAATCATTGTCGGGGCGCCGACTGCGCCTTAAGGGGACCGGGCTGCGCCCCCCTTAAGAATCCCCCGCAGCCCCTGACGCGAAAAAGCATAAACTTCGCCATCAGAACATTAAACTAAATACGGTCTAAAGCGGTTTCACCCCAGCCAACTAACAAGCCATTTTTAAAGACCAGCGGGGTACACTCATCTTTGGTTGTTTTACCGTCACCATGCATTCTTTGAGTGCGATAAAACAGGACTGTGTAGGTTTCACCATCACGACGCAGGGTTTCATTGAAATCCGGTACGCCCAATCGCGATTTAACTTGCTCAGTACCTAAATCCAGCTCCAGGTTAGCAATGGTTTTACGGTTCTTGTATTCACGATCTTCCCAATCTACATTGTGACCATCCCAACCGTCACCGTCGACTGAAATCACACAACCACCCAATCCAAAGGCTAAAGGGGCGGCTACTACCAGTGCTAATAAATGCTTTTTCATTTTTTATACTCCGTTTTGGTGTGTTCTTTTAACGCTTCAGTACCGACCTGAAGCCTTGGTTTTGATATTGGAATTCAATATGCAGACCAATTTTTCAAACCTTTGATTTATATAGAGTTTTAGCGGTTTTGTATGAATTTCAGCTTAATGTTGCGTGAACCAAAAACCAATATTTAGTGAATATCACCAAAAATGAGTAGAATTCGTTACAAAAAAATGGCCGCATATGCGGCCAGATTCGAAAATAACTTGCTTATCGCCATTGTCGGAGACGATACCCCAGCAACGAATAAAACAGGATAAACAAATAACAGGGCAACATGATCACATAGGCGGATTGGCTATTCCAACTATCCGACAGCAATCCATAACCCAAAGGCATCACCGCGCCACCAGCAATCCCCATAATTAAGATGGCAGAGCCTTTGGAGGTCAGCTTGCCTAGCCCAGCTAATGCCAAAGGCCATAATGCTGGCCATACCATCGCATTGGCCAAGCCTAAAAGTGCCACCCAGGTGATAACATCGGGCACATCTTCAAAACCCGCCCATGCCCAGAGAAATGCAAAGTTAACTTGCTCAACGTCGGCCAACAAAATCATAGTGGTCAGCACCAGGCCCAGTATTGCCGAAACCAGCAGCGCCTGTTGTTGCTTTAAGAACCTGGGGATCAGTACCAGGCCCGCCAAATAACCCGCCACCATGCCAAACATGGTCAATGAAGTCAGAGAGGTGGCATTGGCGATCCCTAACTTGGAGCCGTATAAGCCAATGGTATCACCGGCAATCACTTCTACTCCCACATAAAAAAACAGGGCAACGGCGCCCAATACCAATTGCGGATACTGCAATACTGAATCAGTGCTTGTGCTACTTTCCTCCTGGGTATCATTAAGGGAGATTTCAGGCAAAGAAGACATCTTCAACCCAATGGCCAGCAGTACCAACACCACCGCCATGCCAATATAAGGTGTTACCAGACCCGTGGACATCATTTCGATCTGCGACAAGCGTTCCGTTTCGCTCATACTCTCCAGGGCAGAACTGGTAATGTGAGCAAAGTCACCTAACACCAAAGCTGTAAACAACAACGGAGCTAATACACCCGCCGCTTTATTCAGCAACCCCATCACAGCAATACGAGCGGCGGCGCTTTCTTCCGGGCCTATTTTAACAATATACGGATTGGAGGCAGTTTGCAGAATGGTAAGGCCTGAACCCATGATAAATTGCGCTCCTAAGAACAAGGCAAATTCACGTGAAAGGGCAGCTGGTACAAATAACAAGGCGCCTAAAGCTATCAGCCCCAGTCCAATCACCATGCCCATGCGATAACCGGTTTTTTCTAACACCATGGCCATCGGCAAAGCCATGACAACGTAAGCAACATAGAAACAGAACGCCACCATTAACGCCTGAGTTTCGGTTAATTGGCAAACCATTTGTAGAAAGGGAATTAACGCGCCGTTTAACCAGGTCACAAAACCAAACACGAAAAATAGCGTGCCTATGATTAACATAGGTATCAGGCTGCTCTTTATTACTGGCATAGGTTGAGTCTCACACTTACTGGTCATTATTAGGCTCCTGCTCTGTTGAATTTAATGTCGCCTGCTACAAAAACTTTTTCAATAGTAAGATCCTGATCAAGCAAAATAAAATCTGCCCGGTTTCCGGTCTTTATGCTACCAATGAAGGATTCGAGGCCAAGATAACTGGCGGGTGTTTTGCTGGCCATCTGAATGGCATCTTGTAACGATAATCCGAGATCATTATGGGCATTGAGCACCGCCTGCCACATATCGAGACAAGAACCTGCCAGGGTTCCATCTGGTGTCGTCAGTTTATTGTTTTGACGACGAATAACCGTATCAAAATAGGGTAATTCATCAGCATCACTGCCCACATGTGCCATTGCATCTGTCACCAGGAACACCTTATCAATGCCCTTACTATCGATAGCTAAACGACTGGCAGCCGGATGCACGTGATAGTGATCCAACACCAATCCTGCAAACGATGATTTATTTATTAATGCTGCCCCCACCATACCCGGCGCTCTGGATTGCAGCGCCGACATCGCGTTGTAGATGTGGGTAAAGCCGGTAGCACCAGCTTCCAATGCGGCGCAGGTTTGCTCATAGCTGGCGTTGGAGTGCCCCAGACAGACATGCACCCCCTGCCCCACCAAATCTTTAACGACATCGGGTGTGACATTATCGGGTGCTAAAGTAACTAATACCTTGCCCAGATCTTTACGGCAAAACAGTGCCAGCTCTTTATCTGAGATCCCTCGGATAAATTTCTCAGGATGCACGCCTTTCTTTTTCTGATTCAATAAAGGCCCTTCAAAATGCACTCCAAGCACTTCTACAATCCCGGCGTCAAGTGCCTCGGCTACGGCATTGGCACAGTCTGACATCACCGGGTATTGGTCGGTGATCAGCGTCGGCAGCATGGCCGTAGTTCCGAACTGCCGATGAGCCAACACCATTTGCTCAATAGTTTGCAAAGAGGGGGACAGATTGAGCAGTTTGCCGCCACCGCCATTAACCTGCAAATCCACCAGGCCAGGTACTAACGTCCCCTTGAAATGTGAATTTTGTCCTTGCTGTTCAGGCTCAATCGCAGCAATTTTTCCGGACTTAACGGAAATCAGTGCGTTTTGTTGCCAACCTTCATCGGTTAGTACCCGGTCTACAGTAAACTGCCTGTCACTCATCTCAAATATCCTGCTTAGTGGGTTTCCGTTACTTTTTTAAGTCCAGGAGGCGCATCAGGGTTCATGCCCATAGTTTGGGCAACCTGCTCTACATCCAGGTAAAAGCGCAGCATCACCAATAAAGGCATCAAACGCGGTGATAACTCACAAGCGTGATGTGTCAGCGTAGCCATGCGCGCGCCCCTGTGACTGACATTATTGACCTGCTCCTGATGCACACTATGGGATTCGTCCTGAATATCGACACTGATCACCGCCAGTTCGTTTTCTACCAGCGTCACCGGACCGTGAATAAACTCAGCACTGCTAAATGCTTCTGCATGAATACTGCACACCTCTTTTAACTTCAAGGCAATCTCTCGCGCAATGGCATAGCCAAAACCACGACCTAAAACCACACAATGACGTAAGCCTCTTAAAAACTCAGCTTTCAGTTGGGTTTTGCCTTCACAAACATGCCCCAGCGCTTCAGGTAACTTTTGCAAATCATTTAGCAACACCTCATCCTGCTTCCAGACGGCGGTAAAGTGCAATAAGGCTGACAGGGTTGCCAAATAACTCTTAGTGGCGGCAACCGCTAACTCTGCTTCAGCCCTGACAGGTAAAACCGCATCCGCCATTGCAGCCAATGGCGAGTAACCATCATTGACCAGAGCAACACAATAAGCTCCTGCGGCCTGAATCGCCTTAGTTTGATTGAGCAAATCAGGACTTTTTCCCGACTGCGAAATAACGATGGCCAGGGTGTTTTCTAAAGTCAGAGTTTTTTTATAGACACCGCCTACCGAAGGTGCAGCAAAGCAAACCGGAATTCCCAGTTCCACTTCAAATAAGTATTTAGCAAATACCCCGGCATGATCAGACGAGCCTCGCCCTACCATCATAATCATTTTAATATTCTGCGCTTTGATTGCCTGCACCAGGTTTTCAATTACCGGTTGATTAGCCCGTATCTGATTTTGAATAATCGCGGGGGTGGATAACGCTTCACGCGCCATAATACTGCTCATAATTTTAGATCTCTTTAAGTTACAGAATAGATTTGTGCGCTGCCTGATGTCTGGCTTTGCAGGGATTTTTCCATGCTTTGTTTGGCAAAGAGTATTGCACCGACTTCGGGATCACAGAGCGCCGGAGACAGACGTTGCTGCATTTCAAGTGATAGCTGCTGTGCAACCAGATGGGATAAACCACCAATCAGACTAAAGCGACCCGGTTGTTTCTCCAGCAAGCTCAAACACAGTTGCTCTATATAACCAACCCCTTCTGTCACCAGCGCCTTAGCAGTGGGCTCACCTTTTTGCGCCAATTTGAAAACCAGCGGTGCTAACACAGCGAATGCCTTGGGCATGGCATTAGCGTAGGTAGTCACCAGTGATTCTTCATCTGGACATTTGGTCAATTCCATAACCGCTGTGACTAATTCACCCTTGGGTTGCATGCCGTCTATGGCTTCCAAACAATATTGCATCGCTTTGAGTCCGTACCAGGCACCACTGCCCTTATCGCCCAACAAAAAACCATGTCCACCTAAGGCATAGCTGGTTTTAGGCGTTATTATCTGACCGCAACTGCCTGTGCCTATTATCACGACGCCACCGGGTTGTCCCTGATGCGCCCCAAGACAGGCAATTTCTAAATCAGTGGTCATATAAGCTGCAGCAAAACCCGGTTGCCACTGGCTCATAAACTCCTGTTTCAGATGCTCAATATTGGCACCAGCCAGCCCGAGTCCGGCTATTACCCGGTGGTCATCAGCGCTACTCAAACCGGCTTGCTCTCTGGCCTGATAATAAGCGGTCATAACTGCATTTTGTGAGGCCTTTACACCGCGCAACAGATTAGCAGCCCCGGATAATCCCTCTCCTAATGTTCTGCCCTGAGTATCCTGCAAGACAACACGACATTTGCTGCCTCCGCCATCAACACCCAAAAACAGAGTTTGTTCGGTAATCAATTTTTCTCTCCTGCTGCTGTTTTTAGCTTAGTAAGCTCACAAATTTATGACAACGCTGTCATTTTTGATTATAAAAACATCAGTTCCCTGATGTTAATTGTAACCTGGAAATACGGCTTTGCTTGCCTGTTTCAGCAATGACCGTGCGGCATTCAATGCTGCTTACACCCGAGTTAATCTCGTCTGTTTCAGTCACTGTAAGCCAATCCGTATCTTCCCAACGACACTGCACTTCCAATTTTGGCCAGGCGCTATTTACCTTTAACTGATTGGCTTTATAGCTCATTCCCGGAGGCGGTATTCTAAAGTTAATATCTGCCCCTAATTCACTGGAAAAATACGCTGTAAGTGCCTTGCTAAACCCTGACCAATCAGCTAGTTGCGTATCCTGATGCTGAGGATTTGCCTCGAAACTAAACGTTTGCCCGGTTTGTAACGGCACTTCCCAGTTGCCCTGATGCCATGCGCGTTCCGCAAAGGCCTGTAGTCTTGGATACATCAGATAGTTGAAAGTTCCCGGCGTGCGTATTGCCTCAGACCAGATTTGACTCTGAATTCCGGCCACGCGAGTAGCCTGCTCAAAATCGTTTGTGGCCTGATAGGGATTACCCATCCGGTCTTGCCACTGGCTGGCATTAGCCGCCAGATTTCCTGGCATAAACTGAAATACCTTGAACTCGTCGGTGTTCTTTGAGGCCCAGTAGTAACCGGTTTCTTCTGGATGATTAGCATAAGGAAAATCAAAATAGAGCACGTCCGGATTAGACAACACAGTAGTCCAGCCTTTTTCGCTAAATTCATTGGCTATCTTATGGCCATCCCAAAACAAAGTATCCCAAACATTCACCTGATGTCCTTGCTGTGCCTGGGAATCGATGACCTTATGCATACCATCACTCCAGCCCGCCGCTTTTAAACCGTGTTTAGACACGATATCAATCACTCTTGTTAAAAACATGGGTTTGATATCCTGCACACCGGATAAATCTTCCCGTTCGGCAATCAATTTTTTGCAGGTGGGTGAATTAACCCAGGCTCCGGCCGTTTCATCAGCACCAATGTGATAGGTGGTTAACGGCGCATTGACTCCCTGATGCAACTGTTTGACTTTAGCTATTACGGTATCAATAAAGTGATAAGTAGAATCAATACAAGGGTTTACGGTATTGTCGTGATAAAACTGTACTGAGCTGTATTTGGTGTCGTCAGCAAAATCCGACAACAAAAATTCTTCTGCGGCGGCCAAATCTTCCTTCGCTTTGAATTTTCGATAGCGCGCTTCCATGGCTTTTACCGCAGCTCTGGCATGGCCTGGCAAATCAAAAGACGGAATGACCTCAATGTGGCGCGCGTGAGCAAATTCCAGTAACGCCTGATAATCCTTCGCCGTCAGATAGCCATTTACCGGGCTTTCGCGATTTGGACCACTGCCCAGTTGCGGTAACAAACAATGCTCTTCCAGCGGATCAAAACACCTGAATCCACCGATATCGGTTAACTCGGGCAAGCCGGGGATCTGGAGCCGCCAACCTTCATCGTCCGCCAGGTGCAGATGCAGCTTGTTGAGCTTGAGCAAAAACATTTGCTCCAGGAGTTGATACAGTGGCTTTTTACCCAAAAAGTTGCGGGACACATCCACATGTACACCGCGATATTGATAACGTGGCGCATCCAGAATCGCAGCCAGGGGCAGTTGTTTGCCATGCAGCACAACGAGTTGATACAAACTCACGAATCCGTATTGCAGTGCTTCATTATCAGCAGCAGAAAGTAAGATCTTATCTTGAGTTAGATCTAAACGGTATTCTCCTGGCGCGAGCATTCCATCTTGCTTCAGTTTTATGGCTACTCCGGCAGGGTTAGCTTTCAGACCAGCCTTAGCCAACAACTCAATAAGCAGATCATTTTCGATGAAGTTGCCCCACTTGATGGCAACACCAGATGCCAAAGAAAGCGAGTTTTCAGCAGACCAGGAAGCCTGCTTCATCGCCGGAATAATTCTTGGCGTTGAAGGCTTAGTATCACCAGTCCCCTTTTGCATTGCTTCATAGTGCTTGTACAGCCACTGGGCATCCGCCAGTGGTAATTTATCATCGTCATGACGACGGTACTGCTCTGGCCTGGTATGCGCTATTAAATGGGGTAGATGTTGTAGACCGGTTTCTGGATCCTGTTGCGGCGCTGTCGATTGAACAATAAACGACTGTCCGTCTTCAGACACCACAAAATAGTTAGGCATCACATCAGAATGGGCCGCGTGCCAAAATGCCGCTTTAAATACAAGGGTTTGCTCAGACTGCTGGCTGAACTCTGAGCCGGTAAATTGGATCTGATGTAAATCACCGTTGATATGTTTAATATCCAGATTAGCGTGGCTGTCCCACTTAATTGGCGCAATATGACTGAAATACAGCGCAAAGGGTTCAGTGGTTGCCGACTTAGGCAGCGAGAAACGAAGTTGTCCGGTAAAACACGGACCTTTAAACAGGGATTCACAATCGCTGTTGTCCAGATTCGAAATCACCTGATATTGGACTTGCAGATTTTCAGATAAATCAGCTAATGACATTGCTCTGGCTTGCACGACACCTGTGGCAATCGTCCAAAAACCAATAACTGTTAAAGTTTTACTCAGCAATCTCATTAACTCACACCTTATTCTCTTTTTTAAAAGCTGGCTCTGCGACCGCAGCAACAGAGCCAGTAACACACTATGCCAGTTTTCCATTTCCCTATAGATTTTACCCGATCAAGCGTACGAAACGGGTGATTGACATACACACACTTTATTAAAACTTAAAGCTGGCTCCGGCGAAGAAACGTCTGCCGTTAGAGCTTTGAGTACCACCTACACGATGTCCGTCTGTGGCACGCTCGTAGTAGTTTTCCCAGATCTCATCAGTGATATTCAACGCTTCAAACTTCAGAGTAATGTCTTCAGTGACATTCCAGCTGAACTGCGCATCTAACTGAGATTGCTCGTCGCGATAGCGGTTACCAAACTCAGTCAACGCCAGGAAGTACTCAGAACGGTAGGTATAGTTCAGACGAGCACTATACAAATCATTCTCATAGTAAACCCCAAGGTTGTAGGATTCTTTTGAGTTGTACGGCAAATCAATCAGGGTATCGCCGTCTTTCAGCTCACTCACATCGTTGTAAGTTACGTTGAAATAACCGCCAAAGCCGTTATCCCAGGCGTGTTGTACCTGAACCTCAATACCTTCAACCGTTGCAGTACCTGCGTTGATTGGCGTATTCAGCTGATTGATCATCACACCATTAACTTCTCTGGCGACAATCTTCTCAACAATGATGTCCGAGCGATCTTTTGTAAAGGCAGTTACCGCAAATACAGACGCATCACTGAAATACCACTCCGCACCAATTTCAAAGCTGGTTGCACGCTCAGGATTTAGATTGGGGTTACCGGCACTACCTGAACTGGTTTCTGGTGTCAGGTTATAGGATGCTGACAACTGGAATGGCGAAGGACGCGCAATAGTTTTCCCAGCCGCAGCACGTAATACTACATCGCTGGTTAAATCATAAGATACGTTTACGCTGGGTAACCAGGCAGAATAATCACCCGACAGAGTTACTGGTGCACCAGAGGCCAAATCGTAACCGTGAGAATCCTGGTCAGTGGTAACATAGCGCAGACCGATGTTACCGCGAATGTTTTCATCATCGAAGTTAGCCATAGTGTACAAAGCGGTAATGTCTTCATCGATGGCATAGGAGGCATCGCTCAAGAATACGTTGTCGTTACGGCATAGTTCAGCTTCTCCACCAGTACATTCGGCTACTGCATACAGGGCGTTATACATAGCGTCTTTGTCTGGCATGAAGTATGACGCGGCAACACCATTAGTACTGCTGTGAGACACATTCACCATATCACCAGACCAGAATTCACTTGCTGCACCCAGGCTGCCTTCGCCAACCGGAGCGAGGTTGTTCAGACTAGTGCGGTATCTGTCCTGCTGGAAAGAACGGTCACGTAGTTTAATACCAGATTTAATGCTGTTAATCGCTCCCCAGCTTACGTCGTGGGTATAATCTAATTGCAGATAAGTTTCCTTGTCTTCAGCGATATTGCGCTGATCAAAGATACCGCCTAACCACATTTCGTCACCCGGATTTTGTAACCATGGGCTTGGACCAACAAAATCGATATAGGGGTTAGTACCACCCGGATTGTAGAAATCAAATGCCGCACGCGGATCGGTATGATCTACCCAAAATTCAGTGAAGAAGTCATTGTTTGTGCCCTCACCTACTGTGCGACCAATTTGCCAGTGCAGCTTTCCAGATTCGGTGTTGTAGTTACCTTCAAAATCCAGCACTTCGGTTGAAGCCTCTGAACCATCGCGGAAGATATTGTCGTAGGCCATGTGACGTGCCCAACCTGGACGGTTATCCACGCCGAAAACCTGAAGGCTATCGACTACGGCATCACCATTTACAGTACCGGGGTTTGGATTGTCGCCCATCGCAAATAAGCCGCGAAACGGAATACCAATCAAATTGGAGTTAACATTATCCGCTTTCAGAGTGGAGCTTAAATAATGTAAGGTCATATCCAATTCATCACTAGGGGCCCACTGAGCGGTGATATCATAGCCGATACGTTCACGTTCTTGCTGGAACAATGCCGAGCCCATCCCCCATGGCAACGCACCTTTTTGCGATGCACCTGCCGGAGCTTCAAGCGCAGGCTCTATACGATCAACCGTAGGTCCGAACCAACCAAAGTCTTCGTTAGTTTCGCGGTGCACATTGCGCTCCTGAAAGGAAGCGGATACTAAAACACCGAAAGTTTGGTCGTCGTTTTTCCAGCTGTAAAGGCCAGATAAAGACGGATCGGTTTCTTCAGATAAATCGTTGTATTGCGCTTCAACTGACGCCTGCAGGGTTCCTGCTTCAAGATCTAACGGCTTGCGAGTGCGTAAAATCACCGTACCACCAATAGCACCTTCGTCAATGTCGGCCTGAGCTGACTTGTACACTTCCAGACCCGCTACCATTTCTGAGGCCAGCATCTCAAAGTTAAAGTTACGACCCGCAGCATCCAGTACAAACCATTGCGCAGTACCTACCGCCTGACCATTTAACAATGTCAGGTTGCGATCGGGCTGAATACCACGAATCGTTACCCCTTGCCCCTCACCAAAGTCACGATCAATGGTGATACCCGGAATACGCGACAAAGACTCAGCGACGTTTTTATCCGGAAATTTACCGATGTCCTCTGCATTGATGGCATCAACAATCGCGTTTGAAAAGCGTTTTGCATTGATGTTGGCTTTTTGACTACCTCGAATACCCGTTACTTCGATGGTTTCGACATTATCCGCTGACGCTTCTTGTGCCAGTGCAGGTTGAGCCATCAGACTCAATGCACCTGAAGCGAGAGCGACCTTAATGCCACGAGACAGCCTGGTAAGATTTGTTGTGTTCATTTTCCCAATTTCCTCAGTTTGCCGTTTTGACAACGTTGTCATTTTACTTCAAAAAATTTTGACTCGGTCGTCAGGTTTTCATCATTTTAAGTTCAAAAATGAAATGACAACGTTGTCAATTTCCCGTAACATTAGTCTAACATTTTTTGCAATGCAACCATTTAATTGCTTTTTTTTTAGCTAAGTCGTTACAATCCATTTACAAGAGTGCGTTAAAACTAAGCAATACAAGCCGTTTCAGGGGATTTTTTGAAAGCAACAATAAAAGACGTCGCAAAACTGGCAGGCGTATCGATAAAAACCGTATCCCGAGTGATCAACAAAGAAGACTCGGTTAAACCGGATACAGAGCAAAAGGTACAAGCTGCAATCATTGAGCTGAACTATCAGCCCAACAGTTCAGCGCGAAACCTGGCAGCCACTCAGTCTTTTGCCATCGGGTACATCTATGACAACCCGAATGCCTACTATGTGATAGATATGCAAAACGGTATCCTGAAAGAATGCCTGAGCAACGGCTTTGAGCTGATTATCCACCCCTGTAATGCTTCAGATAAGAACATCGTAGCCGAAGTCAAAGACATGGTGCGTCGTTCACAACTGGCAGGCCTGGTGCTTTCTCCTCCTTTATCGGAAATGCCGGAAGTGCTGGCAGCGCTTGATGAGATAAACATGAATTATGTGCGGATACTGTCGGGTGCCGGGGATAAACAAACCAAAGGCCCCTGTGTATTGGTAAATGACCGCGGTGCCAGTGAAAAAATTACAGAGCATCTTATCGCCATGGCCCACAAGCGCATTGCCTTTATCACCGGGGATAAAGATCACCAATCCACCGATGAACGCCTGCTGGGATATAAAACCGCCCTGAGTAATCATCAGTTACAGGTGGAAGAACAGTTAATCATCGATGGCCACTATTCGTTTGAGGCAGGTGTAGAGGGCGCTAAAGCTCTGTTAAGCCTGGACAATCCACCCACTGCTATATTTGCCTGTAATGATGAAATCGCCGCCGGTGCTTTGTTCGCAGCACGACTGATGAATTTCGATGTGCCAAAAGACGTAGCTATAGCTGGATTTGAGGACAACCCATTCTCTCGTCAAACCTGGCCAAAGCTCACAACAGCCGCACAGCCCACCAGTTTGATCGCACGCAAAGCCACTTCGCTGTTAATTCGCAGTATAAAAAATAAGCGCAAGGGCGATAAAGAAGATATTCACAATCAATATTTTGAACCGGAGTTAGTGGTGCGTGAGTCTACGCATCTGATTAATTAGTATGGCAAATTCAATAATAATTGTAGGTGGCGGTACGGCCGGATGGATGACTGCACTATATCTGGCCCACAAACTCTCCAGTAAAGTCAATATCTCTCTGGTGGAATCTCAGGACATTGGCACAGTGGGAGTGGGAGAAGGCTCAACGCCTTATCTGAAACAGTTTTTCGAACAATTGGATATTGCTGAACAAGAGTGGATGCAGGCCACCGACGCCACCTATAAATCCGGTATTCGCTTTGATGACTGGAGCCTTGAATACGGTTGCCAGAGCTATTTCCACCCGTTTTTTAACGAGTTTGATAAAAAGCCAGCAGAAATGTTTTTCTACAACTGTGGCCTGCGCCGCAGAGGCTTTGATGCCGACGCCAACCCGGACAACTATTTTACGGCGGCCTACATTGCAGAACAGTTCAAAAGGCCGGTATTGCTAAAACCACAAGACACATACGTAGATTATGCCTACCACTTTGATGCCACCAAACTGGGACACTTTTTACGAGATAAAGCCAAAGCCAAAGGGGTAAAACATCATGTGGCTAACGTCACCAGTGTTGGCACCGACTCTGCCGGACAAATTAAAAGTATCATGACCGACACTGGACTGAAACTGGCCGGTAACCTTTTTATCGACTGTTCCGGTTTTAAGTCTTTATTGACCCAAAAAACCTTAAAGCGAGAATTTACAAGTTACCAGGACACCCTGTTCAACGATGCCGCTGTAGCCATTCAAACTCCGCCAGAATCGCCTCATAAGTTTAAGACACAAACCCGCTCAAAGGCCCTTAAAAATGGCTGGATGTGGCAAATTCCCTTAACCAGTCGCTGGGGCAATGGTTATGTCTACAGCTCTCGCCACACCACCGCGTTAGATGCTGAAAACGAACTGAAAGCAGAGTTGGGAATTGCCCCCGATGCCGATGTCCAAGTGAAACACCTAAAGATGAAAGTGGGTAGAGTAACTCAACATTGGTCCGGTAACTGTATCGCAATCGGCTTATCACAGGGGTTTATTGAACCACTGGAAGCTACAGCTCTGATGCTGGTGCAGTTTGCGATACAAAATCTGTCGGAAATTCTGGAAACCGGAAATTTCTCCAATGTCGACATCCGAAATTACAATGATGAAATGAATCGCCTGTTTGATGGCGTCAAAGATTATGTGTCTCTGCACTATCTGCTAAATACCCGCAAAGATAGCCAATACTGGCTTGACGCCAGAGGTGAAATAAAGATTTCCGAGACGGTAAAGTTCCTGATCAAAGCCTGGGACAGAGGTGAAGACTTTGAAGCGGCTTTGAAAAAAGTGGAAGGCGAGCTGGTGTATTTGCGCCCTTCCTGGTATTGCATTTTGTCCGGTATGGGTCGCCACCCGGAGCGCTTACAACCCACGCACAAAGCCGGCCCGGTAAAAATATCAAAAGACTATTGTAATCGTATTACGCAAAAGTACTTTAGTGATAATATTGAGCCTTAGTTCGACACATTTCACAGAGTAGAATCATGTCACCAGAAGTCATCGCCGTTTGCCAACAGTTGCTAAAAGAAGGCAAGTCAGTTTCCACCGGCATGTTGAAATCCCGTCTACCGGGTAATACCCCGTTTACGGAAATCGTTAAAGCGGTTCAGTACTGTAAGCAAAACCCGTCTGCCATCACTGAGTTAAAGCCCACCCAAAACAGCGCCCCTAAAAAGAAAGCAAGCTCAGATGCAGAACGGATCCAGCGATTAGAGCAGCGTATCGAAGCACTGGAACAGCGCCTCAACCAACTGGAGAAAGGTCAGTCTTGCTGATAAGGCTCGGGATTAAGCGTGTCGAGAAACTCTGCAAGGTTAGCCGCCAGGATTTCCTGCGGCTCCTTGCCCACCTGCTCCAGCGCGACTTCGCCGGTGGCATTAATGACAGATAAGATAAAGTCTTCTTCATCGGTTACAGCAAAAAACAGGGTTTCAGCCTGGCGCAGGCGACGTTTCATCATCACATGAGCGATTAGATTTTCCTGTAAACGAATAAAATCATCCTGATTCCAGGGCAATAACAGTTGCAGATCACCGCGAGAAGTACTGGCGTTCAGATTATCGCCGAAATAGCGACAGTAAAAACACTCCAGTTGCCTGTCTGCCTGCAAACCCAGACCATCCATCAGACCGCTTAAATCGTTATTTTGGTTTTGCAGAACCGGCTGCCAATTTACCCATCCATCATCGTTTGGCGCACCAGATTCCGCCGGGGATGGCCACTGCTCATCTTTTTCAATCAGCAGCCTATGTTTTTCCTGCTCCTGAAATTGCAGCCACCGGTTAATAAAATTATCGAAAGAATTGCTGATGTCTGTTGTCATTCCTGAGTCACAATCTTAAAATTACAAGATAAGTGAGAAGATTAACAAATAATGAAACAAAATCCCTACCAAGATTCGCTGAACAACCTGTCTTTAGGTAAAAGCGTTGCATACCCAGACAGCTATGATGCCAATATTTTACAGCCGGTAGCCCGGAGTCTGAACCGTGAGCCACTTGGCATCACCGAAACATTACCCTTCAAAGGTGAAGACCTTTGGAATGGTTATGAGTTTTCCTGGTTAAACCCCAAAGGTAAACCTGTAGTGGCCCTGCTGGAATGTAAGGTCCCGGCTACTTCACCAAATATCATCGAATCAAAATCCTTTAAGCTGTACCTTAACGGTTTCAATCAAAGCCGTTTTGAATCACAAGAGCAAGTATTGGCACTGCTGGAACAAGATCTCAGTGCTACGGCAGGTTGCAAGATTGCGGTGACACTCAATAGCCTGGCCGCAGACAATTTGCCGGTTGTGGAACTAGACGCAGAATGTATTGATGATCTGGATGTGGAGATAACCACTTACCAACCTGACAGCAAGCTGCTCCAGGTCGATGTTAAACAAAATGTGGAACGCAAGCTGGTTAGCCATTTGTTAAAATCCAACTGTTTAATTACCAATCAACCGGACTGGGGCAGCGTCTTCATTCACTACAAAGGCCCAAAAATCGATGAAGCCTCTCTATTGAAATACATTATCTCCTTCAGAGAGCACAATGAATTTCACGAACAGTGTGTTGAGCGGATATTTTGCGACTTGATGGCACAATGCCAACCTGAAGAGCTTTCGGTTTTAGCCAGATATACCCGCCGTGGAGGTTTGGATATCAACCCATTTCGCAGCACAGAGCACAATGAAATGGACAATTTCAGACTGATTCGGCAATAAATAGTGACATTATCGCCGGGCAATATCTGTCCAGATAATCAATTTTGTGCTAACAATAGGTAATCAGGGATTTTTGTTGCCTCCAGACAGGGAGCAATACTTGGGGACACAAGTATAAACAGCATCGGTTTATTACTTCTGTGAAAAATAATCTCCTGAAGTAGTACGGGAAAAAAAGTGGAAAACCAGCAAAAGCAAATTAAGCTGCTGAAACATCAGGTCGCAAATTTAAGCGAGTTCATTATCCGACTTACCAAGGTGTACGACGGCGGCTTTCCTGAAATAGACACAAAGCTACATACCTTAAGGAATCATTTAAAGTCTTCCTCTAACTGGCTGCACGCTGAAAACACCATCAGTGATTTAACCGGTCCGGTTCTAAAGCACGCGGATGCATTGCGCTCCTTTAACCACGAGACCATCAGCCAACTTGAGACTTTTGCTAATCATTTGCTACACAGTGACGCAACCGATGTCGAATTTAAACAACTGGTCAACGACTACATCAGCGAATTAAACGGCAGCACCCATAATATTGATTTTATCGCCGCGCGCTTAAAGCAAGGTATTACCCTGTTTAACAAGTTGGTAGATAAAGAGTCGGAAGAAACTGATAGCAGTGTTCTTAGTGACGACGAGATAACCCGACAATTACACGATAAGATTTGTCTGGAATTTAAAGAGCTGATTAATCAGTTACTGTCTACCACACCAGATGATCAGACATTAAAAGATATTGCATTGCAACTAAACAGCGGTCTCAGTCGTCAGGAATTGATGCAATGCTGCCTGGTAGTTTTGCGAACGCTGACCGACGAGTTGTTGCACGAGCGCAAACAGGCCGAACGCTATGTAGTGGGCCTGCAAAAGTCTCTGATTGGCGTGGGTAAAAAAGTAGAGAATTCTATTCTTGCCTCAAAAGAACAGTATCAGATAAAACTAGATCATTCCCGTGAACTGCGCGCGCAGATTGGTGATTTTGGCATCGAAGTGCACAATGCCATTGACCTGGCAATTTTAAAGCAACAGGCCAATGAGATGTTGGATAAAATGGCGTCAACGCTGACCAAAAGAGAAACCGCCGATAAAGAAGAGCAAGTGTCTCTAATGGAATTGTTATCTGGCCTGAAATCGCAATTATCCACACTGGAAAGAGAAACCGAATCCTATAAACAACGTTTGCTGGAACAAAAATATCACAGCTATCGCGACTCCTTAACCCAGGTACCCAACAGAAACGCCTATAACGAACGAGTAGAATTAGAATTTCGCCGCTGGAAGCGACATCAGCACCCGCTGTGCCTTGCGGTACTGGATATTGATCACTTTAAAAATATCAACGACAACTTTGGTCACTCTGCCGGAGATAAAACCCTACAGGTCATAGCCAAAAACATAAGTAGGTGCTTACGTACTACCGACTTTTTTGCGCGTTGGGGAGGAGAAGAGTTTGTAATGCTATTACCGCAAACTCCGATAGACCAAATTCGAAAACCCCTTGAAACCGTGC
Source organism: Planctobacterium sp. AWH2_060 (assembly GCF_056158425.1). Classification (NCBI taxonomy): domain Bacteria; kingdom Pseudomonadati; phylum Pseudomonadota; class Gammaproteobacteria; order Alteromonadales; family Alteromonadaceae; genus Planctobacterium; species Planctobacterium sp. AWH2_060. The sequence goes on from NZ_JBSWTG010000001.1 coordinate 2,187,660, forward strand.
GTAAGCAAATTCAAAAGATCCCATTCAAATTCAGAGATCGCGCGGTCACAATCACAGCGTCAATCGGCGCCACCGATTTCGTGTCAGGTGACTCAATCGCTACCGTTTTTGAACGTGCCGACAAAGCATTGTACGAAGCAAAAAATAGTGGCCGAAATTGCTGTATCATCATCGAAGGATAAAAATGAATTCAATTCAGTTAAATGCCCTTGGCCCTATGAGCCAGTTATCCCAATTGGAAGTAGATCGTCTTAACTTCACCAATAACAGAGAGTTACATACTTTATTCAGAAATTGTTGTCTGGCAGTACTCAACAGTGGTGCAGAGATAGATGATTTCAAACAAATGTTCGAACCTTACAAGGATTTTGAAGTCAATCTTATTCGCCGTGAGCGCGGTGTAAAAATTGAGTTGATTAATCCTCCGCAGCTGGCCTTTGTGGACGGTCATCTGATTCAGGGCGTGCATGAGCACCTGTTCGCCGTGTTACGTGATTTGTTATACATGGGTGCCAAACTGGAAAGTCACGAACTGGACTTTACCGACTCTTCACATGTTACCCACGCGGTATTTGATATGTTGCGCAACGCCAGAGCCCTGCCCTCAACTAATGAGCCGAACATGGTGGTGTGCTGGGGTGGTCACTCTATCGGGGATATTGAATACAAGTACACCAAAGAAGTAGGCTATCAGTTGGGATTACGAGGACAAAACATTTGTACCGGTTGTGGCCCTGGCGCCATGAAAGGCCCCATGAAAGGTGCCACCATTGGTCATGCCAAACAACGTATTACCACCGGGCGTTACCTGGGACTAACTGAGCCCAGCATTATTGCCGCAGAACCACCGAACCCTATTGTGGATGAGTTGGTAATTATGCCGGACATTGAAAAGCGCCTGGAAGCCTTCGTCAGAATGGCCCACGCCATAGTGATCTTCCCCGGTGGCGTAGGTACATCTGAAGAGCTCTTGTATCTGCTGGGCATTATGCTGCATGAAAAAAACAAGCAACAGGTGTTGCCTATTGTTTTAACGGGTCCGAAGGAAAGCGCCGGTTATTTCGAAGCCATAGATAATTTTGTGGCAAAAACCTTAGGGCCGGAAGCACAATCTCTGTACAGAATTATCGTTGATGATCCAGTGGAAGTGGCCCGTTATATTAAAGAGCAGCAAGCCAATGTTAAGGAGTTTCGCAAGAATATCGGTGACTCTTACCATTTTAACTGGGCATTAAAAATCGAACCTGAGTTCCAGCAACCCTTTGTGCCCAATCACGCCAACATGGCATCGCTGGATTTGCATTACGATCAACCCAAAGCCTCTCTGGCTGCAGCGCTAAGAAGGGCTTTTTCAGGGATTGTGGCGGGCAACGTCAAAGCCGAAGGCGTAGCCGAAATTGAGAAACACGGTCCATTTAAACTCAATGGCGATAAGACCTTAATGGACATGATTGATAAATTGCTGATTTCTTTTGTGCAACAACACCGAATGAAGATCCCCGGTGGAGATCCATACGTGCCTTGCTATCAGGTGGTAGCTGAATAACGGGGCACCGGGTTTAACGGTACGAAATGCACGATTAATAACGTTCATTTCGTACTGAAATTTGGGTAAAATCTCAACTGAATAAGAAACTAAGGGTATTACATGGCGAACAAAATCATTAAAGGTGTCGGAGTGGGGTTAGCAGTCTATGCCGCTTTCGGTATTGGAGTGATTATGTATTATCCCGACAAGCCAGAAACCATGGGCTGGGAAGATCGCCAGGACTTTAACAAGGTGCAGATAGAAAAAATATCTGAAACCAAGCTGGAAAAAGGCTATTCACACAAAGAAATTCTCACCATGCTGGGTGGTCCTGATATCAGTGAAGCCAAGATGTCCGGTGACGACAAAATTCAGGTGATGTATTACCGCACTCAACACAAGCGAGCCGACGGCATCACATCACAGGACGAATGTACTCCGCTCTTGTTTAAAAATGATAAGTTGGTAGCCTTAGGAGAAACAGCAGAAAAACAATTTGAGAATGAGTACTGAGGCAAAAGAGACTGACACGCCAGCAAACACGGAACCCGTTTCTCAGGTTATATCGGCTTTATACAAAAACCTCATCAGACTCAATACTCTTTATGAAAAACAACCTGTATCTGCGCAACATATTGAGCAAACAGAAAAATTAGCAGAACGAGTCCTTGAGGCATTAATCGCCTCGCCGAACCCGGTGCTGGCTCAAATGCATTTCAATAAGTCGAACCTGCCTTACTTTTTTAATTTTCAGTTTAACTGCATTGTTTTTGGCGCGCTGTTGCTACTAAGGAACAATATTAATCTGACTACCGCACAACAAATACTAAGCGGAATTATCACCTGGAGCATCACTGCTAAACCGCAAATAAGCGGTGAACACACGAGATCTGAAGCAAGCCAACAACAAAAAACCAAAGCACAAACCATCAGGGTACTTAATCACTACCAGCGTCAAATTTGGGTTTCACTGCTCACCGCAATCAAGGCCAATGACTTTGCAAAGCTGGGAAGCATTGTGCAGCGCAGAAATACCGTCGTACCACTGGCAAACTACCAGCTTTTATCCCTGTATTTTTCATGGTTACTCACCCGCAAGCCAGAAAAGCCCGGATTAAGCTACAGCAATGCATTGCAAAAGCTGGTGCAGAGCTGTCAAAGTTTTGCGCAGGGGCTACTCGAACCCTTACTGGAGTACCCGGGCCTGATATTACCTGGCAGTGCTCTTACCATCAGTGGCAAACAAAATGTACTTTATCTGGGTAAGCACCAGAGCGAACTGTATACCCTGGCCTATAACACTGCTGAAAAACGCTACAGTGACGATATCAGCGTTATCAGTGAAGCTCAGATTCAAAAAATAGCCCCCCCTATCAACCTGAATCAAATCAAATTGGTGGAAAAGTGGTGGGGTTCACAATGGATAGAAGTTCAAGCTCTTAATCAAAGTACAGACAGTCGTAAACTTTACCCTAAAGGGTTCAGACCGGATCGGCCTCCGGAGTCTCTGGTGGACATTATTGAGCATCTCAATGAGCAAGACATTGAAGTAGATACTCTGATTGAATTAATCCAAAACGAAACCAGTTTTGTGGACCATATTCAGTTAACCGCGACTCAGCAGTCCAGAGCAAACATTAAGATCAACAGTGTAAAGCATGGGCTGTTAATGAACGGCTTTGAACGAACCCGAAGTGTGTTGGTTGAGCGTGCCCTGACTACGCGGCTGGCACAACACCAGTTTCCCTTGCAAGATGTCATCTATCAGTTTGTGAAACTATGGGCAGCATTTGCCGCCTCACTGGCGCAATATCACCCCAAGCTTTTACCGGAGCAAGCCAGCTGCTGGGTTTATTTTGCCGCCTCCGGGCTGTTTACCCACGCCGAACTAAAACTGAAACAGAACTGGCAGTTTATTGATAATGATGCGCAGCGCGACAATCACAGGATAAAACTCAAAGAACCCCAGCTTTTATGGCAGCACGCTTATAAACTGGCGGTATGCTGGGCTCAGGACAAAGAGCTCAAGGATGCTCTAAGAGACATGCCTGCTAAACAGCCATTACCACCAACCGCGCCCCGGACTATTGCTCACACTTTATTAAATCTCAGCTTAAATCTGGCCACATCAATATTCTTTAAAGGGGAAGTTCCTAAATACGATTCTGATGAATATTTACAACAATATTGCCAGAAACTTCGGATAGAGCCAGCAGAATACCCTAAAATAGTGGAAGAAACGGTGAAAAATTCCCACACCTACTGGCCTATATGCAATAAGTGTGTCTATGAAAATGGCTAAATACTCAAAAAAGTGGTATAAATACGCCGATTTATTCATTTCAAATTTCGTCAGTTTTAAGTCTACACTTCAAGTAGCTTAACCTTAGTTAATCGGGAAAAATTAAATGACGCAACGAATTACTGTTATTCGCGGTGACGGTATTGGTCCGGATATCGTTGATGCCACCATTCAGGTTTTAGAAAAATTAGGCTGTGACTTCACCTATGACTACGCCGATGCGGGTCTCATGGCTCTGGAAAACCACGGCGAATTGCTGCCGCAGGAAACCCTGGACCTGATCGCTAAAAACAAGGTCACTCTTAAAGGTCCATTGACTACGCCAGTTGGTGAAGGTTTTACCTCAATCAATGTAAGTTTACGCAAGCAGTTTAATCTTTACGCCAATGTTCGCCCAGTTCGTTCTTTCAAGGGTACCAAAGCCCGTTATGAAGACATCGATATCATTACCATTCGCGAAAACACCGAAGGTATGTATTCTGGTTTGGGTCAGGTGGTTTCTGCAGATGGCTCTGAAGCTGAAGCCATGAGCAAAATCACCCGCAAGGGCGCAGAGCAAATTGTACGTTTTGCCTATGAACTGGCTCGTCGTGAAGGCCGTAAGAAGGTAACCGCAGTACACAAGGCTAACATTCTTAAATCCACATCCGGTTTGTTCCTGAAAGTGGCCAGAGAAATTGGCGAGCAATACCCAGACATCGAATCAGCAGAGATGATCGTCGATAACACCTGTATGCAACTGGTAATGAACCCGCATCAGTTTGATGTAATGGTCACTACCAACCTGTTTGGTGACATTCTGTCCGACTTGTGTGCTGGTCTTGTCGGTGGTTTAGGTATGGCTCCTGGAGCCAACATTGGCCAGGATTGCGCTATTTTTGAAGCCGTACATGGTTCTGCACCGGATATCGCCGGTAAAAACCTGGCAAACCCCACTTCTGTGATGTTAGCTGCAACACAAATGCTGGATTACCTTGAAATGGGTGATAAAGCAGAGAAGCTGCGTAACGCATTGAAAGAAGTGATTGAAACTGGTGATCGCACAACACGTGACCTTGGTGGTAGCCATGGCACTACAGACTTCACTCAGGCGGTGTTAGACCGAGTCTAAGCGTCTAAATACGTGACCAAAAAAGGCCAGCTTGTAACTATTTACAATGCTGGCTTTTTTATATTTCAGGCAAGTCGAGAACTGAAGGTCCATAGCTCATCAGAAGAACTTCTCAGTATTACGCCATACCTTCATTCAATAAATTCTATTCTTCCAGCCATTTTAAAAACTTGTGTTCACAGGGCAAGAAACGATTTTTGAGCAACACTCGGACAAAGCCTGACCTAACAGAAGCCATAATCGCACCAGTTTGATTTCATCTTAAAATATCTTAGTTAAGGTGCTACAGCCCCTTGCCAGACTCTCTTATAAGTCGATATTTTTTTCGACACAGATCTCTAATTTAACCGACATTGTTTAGTTGAAATCATTGTCGGGGCGCCGACTGCGCCTTAAGGTGACCGGGCTGCTGACTGACGCGCAAAAGCATTAGCTGCGCAATCATAACAACGACGACCATTCATACTATATTGAATAACCAGTCGTTGTAATGTTCGAAGTCCGGTCAAATCAGGCCCATTCGCGAGATAAGGCTAAAGTGCAGAAAAACCGGAAGATTGGCTGTAGGTTCGAATTCATTCGAACAACGATGGTTGAATTTGGTAGCGGTGTCTGAATAAATTCTCACCTATAAGGGTTTGACTTGAGCTACATGGACGTAGTGAATGCCGATTTTGCAGGAGCAAAAATCGGCCAGTCAAACAACGGTGGTTGATTCAGTTTGCTTTGTCGAACTGAAGTTCGACCTACAGACTTATGTTTTCTGGCGCCATGGGCAAAAGGGGGTTTTAGGAAGAAAAATCGTATCAGAGCGCCACGCTGTCCATGTGATACAGCTATAAAATTCTGACACTATCGTTTTAAATGACGATTTTTTGCTCCTGCAAAAACTGTACTTTAGTACAGTTGAACCTTGGCCCGAAAAAGCGTGTAATTTTCTCCGAAGACTGACTAAGCAGTCTTCACTATGGAATCTAATCTTAAGGAGAAATTTATGAAAAACTTTTTCAAACAAGCCACCAGCCTGGTACTACTCACCGGCGCAATGTTAGCAAACCCCGCTATGGCAGCCACTGACTCTGAAGCTCAGACTTCAGCATCTGTTCAACAGGAGTTGCAGGTCAACTTAAATACCGCCAGCGTCGAACAGCTACAGGCTCTGCCGGGTATCGGTCAAAAGAAAGCTCAGGCTATTGTGGATTATCGCAATCAACATGGTGAGTTTTTGATTACTGAAGATATTCAGAATGTTAAAGGCATTGGTGAGAAGGCTTATCAACGTCTTGAAACGCTGATTAAGGTGTAGATGAGTTGCGCGCCCTATGGCGCGCATCTTTAAATATTTTTAATCACAAGCCAGCGTAGCCAGAAACTGTTTAAACTCTGCCGCCAACTCAGGATGTCTCAAGGCGTACTCAACATTGGCCTTCATGTAGCCCATTTTACTACCACAATCATGGCTCTTGCCTTTCATAAAATAAGCTTCTACTGTCTGCTGTTCCATCAAAGCGGCTATGGCATCAGTCAGTTGAATCTCGCCACCAGCCCCAGGTGGAGTGCGCTCCAATTGTTGCCAAATTTCAGCAGGCAGTACATAGCGACCCACGATGGCCAGATTTGAGGGTTCTTCCCCTTTAGGCGGTTTTTCCACCATCTGGGTAATTTTTGCGTTTTGGCCTTCTTGCAAGTCCACACCATCGAGATCCACAACCCCAAACTTGTGTACTTCTTCCTGCGGCACAGCCTCTACCATAATTTGGCTAGCGTCTGTTTCTTCAAAGCGCTTAACCATGTCAGCCAGATTATCCACGCGCAGGTCGCTGCAGGCTTCATCGATAATAACATCCGGTAAAACCACGGCAAATGGCGCATCCCCCACCAAAGGTTTAGCGCAAAGAATCGCATGGCCCAAGCCTTTGGCATGGCCTTGCCTGACATGCATAATAGTCACACCCGGTGGGCAAATGGATTGCACATCGGCCAGCAACTGACGTTTAACCCGTTGCTCCAGTGTCGCTTCCAGTTCAAAACTGGTGTCAAAGTGGTTTTCGATGCTGTTCTTACTGGCGTGAGTCACCAACACAATATCTTTGATGCCCGCCTGAACACATTCATTCACTACATATTGAATGAGTGGTTTGTCCACAATGGGCAGCATTTCTTTTGGAATCGCCTTTGTGGCAGGCAACATTCGAGTGCCTAACCCAGCCACGGGAATTACGGCTTTGGTCACTTTAGTCATACTAGCTAAACCTTTTAACTGATTTTCCTCTGCCGATGGCGTAATAATCTATACCCTGTGCTGCCATAGATTCTGGATCGTACAGATTGCGTCCATCAAAGATAACAGGCTGTTTTAAGCCTCTTTTAATCTGTTTAAAATCAGGGGCTTTAAACATCTTCCATTCAGTGCAAATCATTAGGCCATCGGTACCTTGCAACGCTTCCATCGAATCCTCAAATGTGATGAGTCTTTCAGGTGAACCTAACTTAGATTTCAGGGCTTCATTAGCAATGGGATCAAACAAATGAATAGTTGCTCCCTTTTCCAACAATGCGGCCATAGCCACCAGGCTTGGTGCTTCCCTGATATCGTCGGTATTAGGTTTAAACGTGCCTCCCCATACAGCAATAGCCATGCCAGAGAGGTTTTCGCCATAGTGACGATACACCATTTCTTCCAGCTTAACCTTTTGTCTGGCATTAACCGCTTCAACACTTTGCAAAATCTGAGGTGAGTGGCCATGATCCATAGCCGTCCTGATTAAGGCGTTGACATCCTTAGGAAAGCAAGAGCCTCCATAACCACAGCCGGGATAAATAAAATGATAACCAATGCGGGGATCAGAGCCGATACCGTTGCGCACCATTTCAATGTCGGCGCCAACCTGCTCGGCAATATTGGCCATTTCATTCATGAAGCTGATCTTAGTGGCTAACATGCAGTTTGCAGCATATTTGGTCAACTCTGCACTACGACGATCCATTACGATGGTTCTTTTGTGATTTCGATTGAATGGTGCATAAAGATTGTGCATAACATCCAACGCTCTTGCACTATCAGAGCCCAAAATAATGCGATCCGGCTTAGAGCAGTCTGCAATGGCCGCGCCTTCTTTTAAGAATTCCGGGTTTGAAACCACATCGAATTCAATACCCGCATCGCGATCCTGTAATTGAGCAGCAATTGCTTGTTCCACTTTATCTCCGGTTCCCACCGGTACTGTGGATTTATTGACAATCACAGAGTAGTCAGTCAGATTTTGACCGACAGTTTGTGCCACCTTGAGCACATATTGCAGATCAGCAGAGCCATCTTCATCCATCGGTGTACCGACAGCAATAAAAATCACTTCCGCCCCATCCACAGCTTCTTTGGCATTCGTCGTAAAATACAGACGTTTACCTCGATAATTATCTTTCACCATCGGCTCAAGACCGGGCTCATAGATAGGAATAATGCCTTGCTTTAAGGCATCTACCTTGTTTTGGTCAATATCCACACAGGTTACCGTATTCCCTAAATCGGCTAATACCGCCGCCTGCACTAATCCAACATACCCAATACCAAATACGGTAACTTTCATTTTAAACCCTTACGATATTTCTACTTTCAAACTTTCGACGGTTTTCTTGCTCGAATAGGGGATCATCCCCGCATCATCAGCGTAACCGACCGCAATTAGCATGATAACTCTCTGCTCTGATTGTAGTTTAAGTTTATTAACGATTTGTTGCTCTCTTACTTCGACATCAGGCCAATTAATGGGACAGGAACTTAAGCCCATGGTTTCGAATGCCAGCATAAGCTGCATCGCAGATAATGAGCCATCAATATAAATTAGGTGTCTGTCTCGCTCGAAGGGATAAGCTGATAAATCCCCCACCACAGCAATTAACATTGGAATGTTATGGGCGAATCCCCCTGTCCCACCGGCCATTTTGGCAATATCTACCGCTGTGTCTTTGCTGGGTGCGACATAAAAGCTAAATGGCTGTCGATTACAGGCGCTGGGAGCCAAAGAAGCAAGCTCTATAGCTTTGTTTACTTTTTCAGTTTCTACCGTTTTATCTTTGTACCAACGCGTTGAGCGTCTTTGCAAAAACAATTGATATAATTGCTCAGTAGTAATATTGGTTCTGCTTCTGTTGACATGAGTGTAGGGGATGTAAGCTTTAGAATCCTGCCCTTCAATATCACTAAATGCTTTTCTGGCCCGCTTAATTGGTGCGGTATCCGTCACAGCATTAAAATAGGCATCCAATACATCGTGGGCCCAGGCTTTCTCCTCTTCACAGAAGGCATTGGCGCTGCACATGCCTTTATACGCGCGAACAGTTTCTTCGATATAATTCGCTGCAAAAGTCGACTTCCTGGGCTGCATAATCAGTCCCTTCTCAAGCCGGTGAACATTTCGCCTTAGCAAGGCACTACTGCCCATATCAAACATTTGATGGGATTTGTGATACCGGATTTTACCTTTTAATACTGATTGGCATTCCCTTCCAAATTCAGACGAAAAAAAAGCGTAATAAATTCTGCTCATCACCTTACTAGACGCAAAGAATTTATAGCTAATCAGCTTCAGTGATAAAATAAATGACTTAATCTGATAAATCTGCTGCGCAGATAAAAGATTTCGTAGTAGTGCTTTCATTGCTATTTATTCCATAATAATGGCTTATGCGAAACGTTTCTTAGCATTGAGTAAAAATCGAAAGGAAGAAGCCAGCCCAAGTCGTGCTAATAACAATTTCAGGCGTAATTTGAAGTCTTTTCCGCCAAGGGCAGTTATTGTCTGATAGGCTTTTAATGCTTCTAGTGACTGTCCTAACATCATGTAATAATCGCCAAGGGCAGCGTTTAACTTTTGGCTGCCGGAAATCGCCTGTTGTGAGGAGGGGTTCAAATAGAACTTATCCAGAATACGACGCGCTCCTGCAACCTTTTTGGAAAAATTAAAGGTTATACCTGCATCAGAAAGTTGATATTCCAGGAGATATTCCGGCAATACCTCAGCTCTAAAAGTTGAGGACATTCTAAGCATGAGATCCAGGTCCTGGTAGCTTGCCAAATCGGGATCAAACCCCCCAACCTCATTGAAATACTGCTTTGCAACTATAATCGCTGAACAGGATACTCCCATCGCCGACTGCAAAAAATGCCCATAAAAGTCTGTTTTTACATCAAAATCAAAGTGGGTCACTCTATCACGATAGGTCTGTTTAATATTGTGAATCAATAATCCTAAATCCGGTTTGCCCTGAAACTGAGAAAGACAGAGCTTTAACTTGTCAGTGTGCCACATATCATCATCATCAAGGAAAGCAATAACAGGGGCACGGGCAGCGCTTACTCCCGTATTTCTCGCAATACAGGCACCAGAATTTTTGGGTAATTCGATATATTGCACCCGGGGATCGGATACCTTTGCCAGCAATTGACGTGTAATCGTTCGGTTTTCAGATTCAGGAGGATTGTCATCTACCACCAGCAACTCCCAGTTTTGAAATGATTGCTGCAGCACAGTATTAATGGACACCATCAATGAATCTGGTCTGCCGTAGGTGGGCACAACTACGGCAATTTCAGGAGTCTTAGTCAATTGAGAACGCCTCATCAAAGAGTGTTCCCAGCTTTAACCGTTGAGCGTTATCAGCAATATTTTTTGACTCGAGTTCAACGTTTTCAATCAAGCTTTGTAGCGAAGAAATGATATTCTCAGTAGCCATGTTTTCTCTGACATCAAAACAATATTGCTGCTGTCCGAAATGGTGCGTCAACTCCTGATATTTAATTGCCCAACCCAATACAAGACAAGGCTTTTGACATTTATAAGCATGAACCACTGCGTGATAGCGGGAGGCAATTAAGAATTGAGACTGATTAATAATCGCGGTCAATTCCAGGGAATTAAAATCGTTTTCCAATGCCACTACGCTATCATTATCAGCATACATCACCTTTAATTGCCTGATAATATCGAGATCTTCAAAAGAGTGACGTAACAAATAGACGGTTTTATTAGCGGCTAACAGCTTATCAATGATACTGCGATACAGCTCTGGCAATGCATTGCCTTTGTTTTTAACATACACCTTTTGGTTAGGCACAATACATACCGAGTCCTTCGTGAGAACCGGTAACTCATTGTTCTGTGAGCCATTAAACACTAACTCGTCTTGCAACTTCGAGGTTTGCAAAACTGTATCCAATGCCACTGACACATTATTTTCGATACCAAGAGACTTTAAGTGTTTTTGTCCATCAACTTCGCGAGCAAAGATTTTCACGGGATAGCTCATGAGCTTCTTGATGAAATGCACTAATACAGAGGACAGCGGACCTTCGAATTCAAATGGACCAAATGATTGAGGAAACAGAATGGTTTTTATACCGAACTTTTTGAAAAAGTATAAATTGGTGAGGTAATCTACAATTCTTGCTTTACCGAATTGTGAAGACAAACAAAAACCGCTCACATCAATTGCAAGATCCGCATTTTTCACCTGCTTCCACATCTCGTTTTCTTGTTCTGATGTAAAATACTTGTTTTTAATAAACAGGCTTAGCAAAGGAAACTTTCTGAGTTTCATGCGTAAATCCCAGGGCAGGATGGAAAAGCGATAACCTTTTAGTTCCCCTTCGTCTCTTCTGGCGTCCGGTGCCGACAACAGCGCAATTTCAGCCTTTGGGTATCGCTTTCTTACTTCACTCACCACAGATAGCGTCATCGACTGAGCGCCTTTATTAAATAGTTCCCCACCTGATATGATTACTTTCATGAATCTAAAGAGTTCCTGTCTTGTCCAGAGAAAAATGCGCTATTCTATAGCGGCCACCATTAATTGTCATGGTGTAAAACGTTTAAGACCCAGATTTATTCAACTGAAGTTGACACTGTTCAATTATTTTGGAATTTAGCTGTTCAGCAAAGCGAAATGGCTGCTTTCTGTATGGTGCCGGTTTAAATGTCTGTAGCTGCCTTAGACTGTTATTTAAAGTGATAAGATCGAGGTGCTTAATGCCAATGGCAAAGTCATTCTCTGAGACATACCTGGCTAGCTCTATTTGGTGGGAGTCTTTGCGTTCCAGATTTGCCACAATAATAGATGACTTTCCCAATTCAAGCAGTTTAAAAACATTGCCGGCACCGGCGTGGCTGATGACGGCATCAGCACTAATCAATTTATCCTCAAAGTTATCGGTAAATCGAAAATGTTGATACTTTTTAGGAACATAACTACCATTAGCAATCTGACACTCAATATCTATATGTTCCGGTATCTCGCAGTTATCTAAGGTTTCAAATAACGAATTAAACGCTGTAGTACCCACAGTCACGAGTAATTTCATTACAGACGCCCGCAATATTTTGCATCAGGATACAAGGACAACAGCTCCTCGTTTTGCACCCAAAAGTCGGTCGCGAGTTTTTCCATAAACTTACCTGTCAGAGACTTCGAATAAAACCGGCAACAGGTCTCCACATGCAAGACCTGTATTCCTTTAAACCTCGCGTATAGTGACACTGGAATTGCTAATCCGGGACCAGTGGTGATCACAAAGCGTACGTTATTCCGGGCAAATACTTGATACAATTGTCTAAACAGGACCCACAAGCTTTTAACAAGCGAAAAAATTCTAATCCCTTTCTGCTTATCACGAACTTCAGTGACGTTATACCGGACAATATCTGAATGAATATCTTTTGCGCCAGCTTCAGTTATCGCCACAAGTGACAATTCTGAAAATAAACCATCTGACAAATTGTCCAACAAACGGCGCATTTCTTCTGCATGTCCGCCTTCACCATACACTAACAATAAAGCGGGGGATTGAAACGATTTCATTATTGGAGAATCTCCAACAACTTGCTATTGCTTAGCTGAGCGTCAAACTTCAACGCTGTTTTTCTGGCAGCACCAGAAAGCTCATGATAATCATTAAGTGAAATTGCAGCGCAATGGGAAATACACTCGCATAACGAAGTTGCATCCCCCGACACAAAACCAAAACCGTTGACTTCATGGTGTAAATAATCAGCCATTCCAGCGTTGATAGTCCCAATCACCGGGGTGCCGCATGCCATAGCTTCAAGCCCCACCAAGCCCAAACTTTCCTGCATTTCGGAAGGAAACACCAGAAAATCAAACATACAATAAAATTTGGGTAGTTCAGCTTGCGTTACAGCGCCGTGAAAGGTTACTTTTTCGGAAAGGCCGAGTTCAACAATGCGGTTTTTGAACTCCTGATCACGACTCCCTGTACCTACAAAATGACAATGAAAGTTAATCTGCAATTCTCGCAAAGACTCTATCAATGTCTCAATGCCTTTACCTGAATCCAGCCGTCCAACATAACCAACAACCAGTTGCTTGTGTTGAATGTAGGACGGCTCTTGCTTAAGTGATGTATTAAATTTATCGGTATCTACGCCACCAGATGGGTTTACTTTTATCATGTCGGCCTGAACGTCAAAGGCCTCTATCAATAACTCTTTAAAATAGAGAGATGGCACTATAATCGTCTGCGCTTTACTCAGTGCACGTCTTGAAATCCAAAGCTTAATCTTCCGCACAAATTCAGGTTCATAATCGGCAGGCAATACGTCTCCGCCATGGACGTGAGCCACGACTTTATGGGTTCGAAAAATACTAGCCATTAGCAAAGGGATCGCGGAATGGGCCACATAATGCAAATAAATAACCCTGCGGGTAAGCAACAGCCGTAGAAATGCTGACAGTATATATTTTAAATAAAACCAAACCTTAGCCATATAGCTATCGTGCCTGCCAGCCAAGACAACTCTCTCGACATCGACCCCAGAATTGAGTAAGGAAGTTTCTATATTTTTTACAAACACACCTTGAGTTGGTGTGCGTTGGGTGGGATACATATTTGATAGAATAAGAAACGATTTGGTCATAATTTCATCAATTCGGAAGAACACTTGTTCAATTAATGCAAAGATCCCTATGGAGCGTCCAATAGGAGGAGTATTTAGCCTCTTTCATACGGAATTGTCAATTAGCTTGAAGTCCCGTCGCTTAAATCATAGTCAAGCCAAGGCGAGTGCATAAATGCTTGTTTTTTTAACCACAAAGTCCAAAACTAAACATTTCCTCTAAAAGATAAAGTCAAACTGACTCGCAAATGAGTTTATTTAGGTCGAAGTTTGTTCGAAGTGCTAAACCCTATTTCCCTTTACGCGCAATAAACTGCGACATCAGTTCAAACAACGATGAGAGGTATCAGGGATGATACCTCAATCAATGCCCAGCACATGGATGTGCTGTCATTGATGGTCGTCGTTGTACTGATGGCGAAGTTTATGTTGTTGCGCGTCAGGGGCTGCGGGGGATTCTTAAGGGGGGCGCAGCCCGGTCACCTTAAGGCGCAGTCGGCGCCCCGAAAATGATTTCAATCAAAGGGTAGTGGTTGAAATAGACTGCGGCTTCGAAAAAGTCTATCTATCAGCAAACTCAACTAAGAAGTCTAAAGGCTGGTTGATAGTCCCGCCTCAGTATTGTAATGCAAATCGAATTTATCTAGTGCTTGGCTTTGGTTAGAGTCGGTCGCCTTCGAACATTGCTCAAAAAACTTGCACATTCTCGGCCTTATAGTCAAGCAGAAAACTATACATGGAAGAGTTTTAATGCAAATTGGCATTAATAGCTAAATTCGCATAAAATCCCCTCCCCTAAAAATACTTGCAATTGATCATGTTCGACCTAGTAAAAAAATCACTGAAAAATCCAGACAAAGCAAAACGCGTGCTTAAGCATCGTTTATTGAGCAGTATTCAGCGCAATACAGAGTTTAAAAAAGTGATAGTTATCGGAAGGGCAAGAACCGGGTCGAACCTATTGCTATCCTATATGAACTCTCACCCAGAGCTCCATATGGAAGGGGAGATTTTCGCCTTCCAAAAAAGAAAGTCTGCACAATCTATAATCAACAGTGTATACAAACTTCAGCCTGACAGAGTCAAAGCGGCGGGCTTTAAGATCTTTTACCATCACCCAATGGACAACAAAGAGAGCAGGGTTTGGGAACTGCTCAAATCCGATCCTTCAATACACGTCATTCAACTGCGCAGAGAAAATATGCTGAGAATGCACATATCCAGAAAAATAGCGATGCAGTCTGACGTCTGGACTGCGGCTTCAAAGAAACAAGTGGATATGGTGAAAAACAAGCGTGTAAGTTTCACTAAAGCCGAATTAGAGGAAGGATTCAATAAAACCAAACGTTGGGAATCAGACGCCAGACAAGACTTTAGCAATCATCCTTTCATCGAAATTAGTTATGAACGTATGATTTCTGATCCAGTAAGCGAATTTTCTCGGTTAACCAGCTTTCTGGAAGTTGATGAAATGCAACCTCAGACTAACCTCAGAAAGCAAAACGCCGGAAAACTGTCAGAGCTGATAGAAAATTACGACTCACTCAAAACTGATTTTCAGGATACAGAGTGGCAACGTTTTTTTGATTAAACAACCGCCTTTGCCAACTTGTAGCGGATTAGGTTTTGCCTCGCCTTGTCGGTAAAAGGTATCTGAATGGCATCAGTAAGCTTTTTGTCATTACCATTGCCATTGGTCTGGTAGCTGCTGCAAAAAACAGTGCGAAATAAGACGCCATCGCATAGGAAAAAACTGAAGCCCATGCAGCACCTACTCCCCCGTATTCAGGAATAAAGAAATAATTTGCAGCGACATTGCATACAGCACCTATCCCATGAGTAACCAGAGAAAAACGCAGTATTCCTTCTGCTATCAACCACTTGCTGAGCAACGTACGCATAAATATAAATATGCCACCGAAAATGTGAATATTTAACATAAACGCAGCGGTTCGATATTCCTCACCAAAGAGTAAAACAATAAAAAACTCTGATAACAATAATGTAGGCACGATAATGACAACTGCCATCCCCATCAAGATATCATTCAGTTTTTGCAGACTATTGTGATACAAGTCTAAGCTTTCAGTTTTCTTTTTCAGAAGAACAGGAAAGTATGAGGCAGTTATTGCGATTGGGATAAAAAACCACAACTCAGAAATACGAGCAGCAACTGAATAAATACCCGCTTCGGCAGACGAGCTTAAATGCTGCAACATAATGATATCAATTTTAAGGTTAATCACCGCAGCAACACTCGACATAATAAGCCACTTAGATTGACTAATCAGACTAAGCAATCGCTGCTTTTCAATTACCATCGGCTCCGTTAATTCTCTATCTTTCAGGTAAAAAACAAGATTAAAAACAGCGACCAGCAGAAAATCTAAACTATACAGTAATATCAACGCCTGAATTCCGAGGTCTAAATAAACCGCCAATAGTTTTAAGCTCAGACCAATGAACAAAGCGATTAAGCGGGAAAATACCGCGTGACTGTTGCGCATCTTTGCCTGGAACCAGAAATTAAATACCGTAAATGCGCTAAACAATTGCCCTACTGCTAAGCAGATAACAAGGTATTTATTGGCGGGATCGTCCCATAATGCAATAGCAACCAAAACTAAGGCTCCTATACTGGTACCTATAAAACGCCCCGCAAGCGCAGTTCCCATGATCTTATGTTGACTTTCCGGGTGATTTACCAGCTCCCTTGTTACAATTGCGTTTAAGCCTAAAGCCGCCAGTGGAACGATAATCAGTACTAAGGCGACAAGATAATTATAATTGCCAAATAAGTCTGTCCCTAAATAGCGGGCCAAAACAATACTCAGAATTAACCCACAAGGCGCAGATATGGCTTTTTCAAATAGCAGCCAATTGGTGTTTTTGATTACGGCAAGATTGGAAGAAGAAAGCTTCTTAAGCATTTAACTGTCAATATCCATTTGTTGATGGGTAGCGGGCTGCAATGACGGGTTACTGATAATTGGATTTAAGGCTGCCGCTGTCAGCGCCGCCCACAAAGGCGTCACCATACCATTGTATAACACATGCCCAGCAATCGCGGACACCATAATTAAAACCAGGAAAGCAATTATAGCCGCAGACACTACAGTCGATTTAGGCTGAATTAACAGGCGACTGAATAGTACCCAATATCCCAAATAAACAACCGAGGATAACAAGATCCCGAAGTTAATCTGCATATCCATCCAGTCAAATTCTATTCGTGTAACCCCTAGTCGTTGCATAGCTTCCATATCAAGCCCCAGCAGCCATTGCCAGGCATCAGCGTGTTCGAACAAGGGCCAAATCGCCATAAGCTTTACATCTCGTCCGGAAAACAATACTCGGGTTATCCCACCGTTATCGTAAAAAAATAAAACTCGTTGAAACAGTGGCTGTTCCAATAATTGCTCACCAAAAGAAAACACACCCAAGAGCATTAGACACAGTAATACCAAACCATAAGCCAAGGCCCGCGCATCCATATGCATGACAATCACCAATCCGGCACATAGTAATACCCCTAAAAAACCACTTTTGGTTCCAACCAATAAAGCAACGACTGACAAAATCAGGATGATCATCAAAAACTGCATAACCGAGCGTTTAAACGTCAAAGTTAAAAACCAGGCTGCACAAATAACAATAACGCCGGAAACCGCATTCCCGGAATAAAAGAAACCTTTAGCGCCAAATCCCTGATAGGTGGATTGTCCTATTCCGACTAAAGCAAAAATGACATTTAAGAAAATAATGCCAATACAGAACAGTAAAATGAGATTTAATTTTTTTATTGTAAAGTGTTTAAAGGAACTGACTACCAGAACCATCACAAACAGATAAATGACTTTAATCGACTCCTGGAACGCCAACAAAAACCAGACATTATCCACCAGAAAGAACCTGAGGATTCCCCACAGAAAAACCAGACTTATGCAGCACAGACACCAAAAAAAACGCCGAAGTTCAAATTGAAATGCGAACAGCAGCATTAATCCAAACAACGCCTGCTTATATAACGCTGACAAAAGATTCGGTAACCCCAGGGTTTTTACGAATAAACCATTTACAGTATCTATAAACAGATAAATGCCCAACAAAAATAGCAAGACATTTTCAAAAAGGTGCCTACGTTGAAACTCAACATAGGCTGAATCTGAAGCAAAAGCAGTAGCCTCGGTCGCAAGAAATCTCTTCAGAGAATACATACCCAACTTAATTCACTTTAATTGCGGCGTGGTGAAATCAGGAAAATGAACGTAAACCAAGCCACTATTAAAAAACCACTTAAAAATCCGGCTATTAGACAAATCAATGCACGACGTGGTGCATGTTTTAATTCTGGTTTATAAGGAGGATCAATGATGGTAAATACAAAATCGCTTCTTACTTCGGCCAACATTAGCTGTTTGGTTTGCTCTTGAATCAGATGAAAAAACACCGTTTTCATTTCTATATCACCAATTTGCTCTACTTTTGACTCAAGATATTCAATATTTTCTTTTGTTGATTGAATTTCCCGGCGACGCATATCACTGTTAAGCTGATTGATAAGCAGGGATAACCATTCCTGCGCCAGTGCCGGTGAATAAAACTCTAGTGAGAGCTTAATCAATCCGGTAGTGCTATCTCGCTCTACTCCCAATATCTGAATAAATCTCTCATAGACTTCCAGATCTGTGGGCTCTGCCGGTCTGCCATTTTTTACAGGTCGCGTCCAGACAGAAGCATTAGCATCATACAAATCTTCATTCAGAATTAAGGTATCTGTATTTGCATCCCACTCTGTAGCGGCCATTAACTCGGGCTTTAAATTATATTTATTTACAAAGCTGGCTAAAAACTGCCGAGACTTAATGATCTCAAGAGCCACCGTCACTTGATCGGCAGAATCACCACCGAGAGAAATACCAGCCAGAGATGCAAGACCACCTAACTGCCCGGTTAAATTATTCAGGCCACCACCACTTGCCTCTTCGGTGGGTGACAACGTGGTTTCGCTCAGAAAAGTATTGGGAAGACTTAATACCCACAATGCCGTTATCAGCACAATCCCACATGGGATTATTGTTATCAGCACTTTTTTACTATACAGGTATTTAAATAAGCTGTGCAAGCTGTAGTCAAATTGACTATTTTCCATTGTCAGAATGTTCCTTTGTTAACTCGGTGTCCATATCAACTTTTGACTCTAAAATTGCAATTTTTTGAATCAATCTGGTTACCGACATTTGTAATTTTGCTCGTTCAATGTCTGCAACTAATAATTTAAGTAGTATTACTGCTAGCGCTATCAACACCACTATGATAGGTGGATAACTAATACCCAAAACTAAGCCGATGGAGTCATTAATTGAGGGGTTAACGCCGTAAAGCAATACACCAATAGCTATTACTATCCATTTTATGCCATCCCTTTGAATTAGGTAATCCTTTCTGATTAGCCAAAAAATGGAAAAAGTAATGGTCAAGGCCAAAATTGTTGAAACTATTTGAGGATTAAAAATAGTCATAGATTCGATTCAACTTAGCGTTCGCCATTTTTATGAAGAATTTTAGAAAGGCTGATAATCAAGGTACTAGTCAGATAGTAAAGGATTTTCAGCCAAGAAGAAAATATTCTGGATTCGCCATCAAAACGCTTATCCATCTTTACAGGGACCTCACTGATCTTTATGCCTGATGATTTGAGTAACAACAAAACACCAACATCTTGATATTCCAACAAACTCGCTCTTTGCGAAACCAAAAGCTCAAGCGCTTTTTTGTTGTATACTCTAAAGCCAGAAGTTATATCATCAACTTTCACTCCAGAAATTTTACGAAATAAGTTCCAGACGATTTTTTTCGCCAATGATGCTCGTTTTTCAAAAGAGCCAATAACCACATCAGGTAAGCTATCTGAATCCATGACTTCTATTAACTTTCGAATTTCACTCCCCAAATGCTGCCCATCGGCATCCATAGTCACTACCCTGGTGAAGCCCAATGATTTGGCGTAAATTAACCCTGTTTGAGTTGCCTGCCAAGCCCCTAAACTTTCCATGTGAGACACACACATTGCCCCAGACGTCTTTGCTATATCCGATGTTCTATCATCGCTGGCATCATCGATAACAATGACAGCATCTCCAGGTATGGAATCACGCACATCCGATAGTACGCGCCCTATAGCTGCAGCTTCATTTTTCGCCGGAATAACAACACAAATACGTTCAGCACTCATAGGTATAGGCTTTTAATTAGTTACATCTCTTAGCAAATCACCACTATCAGATCGCAAGATGCCAACCAACTCGTCCCCTCTTCGGCGGCTCAAAATCATCCTCATTTCATCCAAAAAATGCTCAGTGGAAAACAGATTTGCTCGTTGCTCGCAGGCCAGTTTCATTTGCCGAGCTCTCTCTGCAGATAATGCATTAACTGCCTCAATAATGTTTTTTTCAGACAGTAAAGCTGGCAACAAAATTCCAGTTTCACCGTGAACTACAGTTTCTGCAACGCCCCCTTCGTCAACTCCAATAACAGGTTTGCCAGCCGCCATACTCTCAACTGGAGAAATTCCGAAATCTTCATCAATAGGTAAATAAAGGGTTGCTATACACTCATTAACTAGCGAATAGAGCTTTTCTGACTCGCACCAGCCTGAAAACTGAATGTTTACAGCTCCCTTCGCCAGTTCTTTCAATCTCTCTTCATCACTTCCACCAGATGCTATGATCAATTTTTTTTCTGGCATTTTTCTAAATGCCGCAATGATTAAATCGACCCGCTTATAAGGCTCCAGTCTTGCTGTTGACAGGTAGTAACCTTTTGCTTCCTTCCAATAATAATCACCGGTATTACATGGCGGATATACAACTAACGAATCAACACCTAAATATTTTTTTAATCTTTTTTGTACATTTTTAGAGTTCGCTACAACTAAGTCCATTTTTCCGATCGCTGACTCATACTTCGGTTGTAAATAAGAAATCAAGAATCGAATCAAGAGCTTTCCAATAAATGAACTTTGCTCAAGATAATATTCTTTTAAGTCATATATGAAGCGAGGAGGAGTGTGACAATACAATATTTTGTCGACATCTGATGGACAGTTTTCGACCGCAAGAGGAGCACAAACACCACTAAAAACAACTGTAGTGTAGTTTTGACATTTAACACGTGCACCTTTAAACGCCAATGCGGCTTTCAATATCTGCCAGCCTCTTACACTGGTATGCTCTACTAATGATTCAATTTTGTTATTTGCCATTTCGTTGTCGGGGAATAATGAACGATTAACAAATGCGACCTGGCAATCCATATTATTGAAATAAACTAATAGTTCCTGAGCAAGCTTTTCAGCACCTCCTCTGGCAAGCATAAAATCGTATAAGAGCAGATAATTTGACTTCATCTTAGAGAACGCTTCCAATCCTTCTTAAAGGATATCCCATCAAATATCGAGTGTATCATAAAAAGCCTACTCAACATTTAATGTATGAGTTATGAAGTGTGTTTCAACCGCTTCTAACAAACTTTTATAACTAACAACACCTGGGGCTAAATCCAGTTCATACCTAGACTCAACCCCGACTAATGTACCTACACCCGCGCGCCTACCCGCTTCAAGGTCAGAGTTTTTGTCACCGACCATTACAGACTCTGAGAGATTAATATGATGTTTATTAGCAGCTTTTAATATCATACCTGGCTTCGGCTTTCGGCAGTCGCAATCTTGACGGTATTGTTCAACAATACCGTCAGGGTGGTGCGGACAATGGTATACCTCAGTAATTACAATGTTATGCAATTTAAATTGCATTAACATCCAATCATTAAGCTTTTTAAATTGTTCTTCATCATAGTAACCTCTGGCAATTCCAGCCTGATTTGTAACTATTACGATTTGGAACCCTTGGTTCATTATCAGCCTGCATGCTTCGAAAACACCATCAATAAACTCAAAACGCGCCTTTGAACCAACATAGCCAAAATCGTGATTAATTACTCCGTCTCTATCTAAATAAAAAGCTTTTCCCATTTTAATATTGTCTGTTAACAAAATAGTTTAGAACTCAAGTTAAGTGCTTCACTCGATTAAATGAAAACAAGAATGCTCAATATGAAGGAATTCTGTCCACGCCTCAAACGCTACTTCCAGAATACTTGGCTAGCGAATATTTTGACTTTTGTCCGCACATTATTATTGTGGACAAAGATAATTGATTCGTATTATAAGCTGTTTATGCTTGTTAACAAGTTATTAAAAACGCTAATTGCCTCCGAATATTGAAATGTCCATAAGTAAACAGCTTCTGACTTCCTTTTATATGGTAACTTGATTTAGTAAGAGTCACATTTAAAACAAGCGAACAATGTTATCCCCTTTATTGATCTGTCAAATAAAATCGTAGTGTTTCAGGTTGCAAACACAATCGCAGACTTGTTGAGCAAGCCTGAACAGTTAATGAGACTTGTTGTTCATAGCCAGAAAGTATCAATGCAGTGCGCTTTTCAAACACCGAGACTGGTTTACCTGTGTCACCGAAGGTTTTAATTTTCGGTTCCGGGAAATACACTTTTGCTTGAGTTTCCGCTTGTTCATTTGCGACCAATTGAGTGGCAATCAAATCGTCATCCAAAGGCACATGAGAGTTAATGTGCCACCCCTCTTTCATATTAACTAACATAGCATAAGAACCGTTTGCCTGAAGCCTAATCTCAACCCGCCCATTCCCCTTTGCAAAGTACTGAATCGGCTCCAGACTCCCTAACACCATCTCCTTTATCACTCTGCTTGCGTATAATTGATTTAGTGAATTTTTCGAAACCGAATTACTTAATTCCTGCTGAAGAGTGTCGAGTATCAAATTATTACTGCCCCCAATATTTATTTTATTTAAGCGCTGTAAATTCTGTAACATCACTGCTTTGGCATTAAGTAACTCACCGTCAATAAGAGCAATTTTATACTTGTCACTACCGTGCTCGTTGGAAAATCTCAACTGGTTATCTTCACCCTCTAATTCCGCTATCATCTCTTTTAACAATGATACCGAAAAATTTAGCCAACGCTGCTCACTAGTAATATCGTACAAATCAAGCAAAGCTCTTAAAAAAAAAGCGTAATCCTCCATACTTGCTGGAGTACCATCCTCTCCATGATTTACAATACGTTTCAACTTGCCATGCCTTTGCCAGTCTTCTGACAGTGCCCTTCCGACTGTCACAGCTAGTTTTTGAAAGTCTTTGCTTCCAAAGCTAACAAAGGCTTCTTTCAATCCTGATATGAGAAGCGCATTCCAGGCAACAACAACCTTTTTATCCAGTTTGACTTTTTTAACGTCTTTTAAAGCTCTTAATTTAGCAAATAAAGGTTCCTGATTGCTTATGTTGTTACCGGCATAGTGAATTCCGTACAACTCCTTATTTTTATATAACTTCAGTTGCTCTTGTCCATTTACTAGCTCAGCGAGACGCGATATATCCTGTTGACTATATAGATACATACCACCTTCTACTCCATCAAATGAAGCATCAACAGATCCCATAAACAGGCCTTCTCCAGTAGACAAAAACTGTTTAACAAAACCTAAAGTATGCTGAACGGTAGTTTTGTATTGCTTATTGGAATGCAGACGATAAGCCCTACTGTACACTTCGAGCATTAATGCTTGGGTATAAAGCATTTTTTCATAGTGTGGAATTGTCCATTCAGAGTCACTGGTATATCGATGAAATCCACCAAAAACCGGGTCATAGAGTCCTTTATGCATCATACTGTTTAAATGAATGCTAAGGGCCGCTTCTAATGTCGCATCTGGCGAACGTTGCAAAGAATCGATTAACAACAGTAAAAGGCTAGCTTCTGGAAAATTTGGAGCTCCAGAAAGTCCACCATTTTGTAGATCAAGCTGATTCTTTAGTTGGTGGAAATTCCCTTCCCAATCAATTTCACTTCCAGTGGTTTTCGCCAGCGCATAGCTAACTTCTTTTAGTGCTCTCTGATACATTGCCTTTTGCTTGTTAATTAGTGCTCGATTGTGTTGCCATGTATCGGAAATTTTTTTTAATAAATTTAATAGTTCTGTTTTTGTCAGGTAAGAATCTATGAAGATAATATCCTGAGACGGCGTCAAAACAGCAGTTAAAGGCCACCCTGCCTCTCCTTTAACTTTAGTTAACGCTGCCGTCATATAACTATCCAACTGTGGTAAAACTTCCCTATCTACTTTCAGTGAAATAAAATTTGAGTTTAATACCTCGGCAACTTCCAAATCCTGAAAACTTTCGCTTTCCATAACCTGACACCAGTAACAGGCAAAAAAACCAATTGATAGAAAAATCGGTTTATCTTGTATGGCTGCGCTCCGGATATTTGGCTCGGCCCAAGTTTTCCAATTAATTGGATTATTGGCGTGTTTTAACAAGTAAGGAGATTGACTTAGAACCAATGAGTTTACATACAGTGTTTGGTTGCTTCTTTTCTCGCTGTGCTGATTTAATTCTAAGTACTTAGAGCGATAAACCTGGAAATCGGACGCATCGATATCACTCGCAACAGGAGGTAAAAAAACCACGTCCTCTGAATTTGCCGTTACTGCGAATATTCCAAAGAGCCCGCAACAGAGTAACAAAAATTTAATCAAGTGCTCTCTCCCCGGACGACATAATAGTTGTTTTCTCAAAGCTTAATCTGAGCTGCCAAAGCCGTTTCGGTGTCATATTTTAGATTAACAACCTGATTTACTTTGATATTGTTCAATATACTATATTTGCCATTGGGCCAAATGACGGTAACTTGTGCTGATTCATGGCTTCCTAATCCAAAATGCAATTGCTTCGTGTGAACAGACATATATCCAATTGTGCTACTCAATTCCCTTGTTCGAATATAACCATCAGCAGTCTTAACGATAACTTTTGAACCGATAGCATCTCGATTTACACCTTTTGTCGGGCTACCGATCAAGGACACCTTAAGCCAATTGTTTCCATACTTTTCAGCATTGTTAAATAAAACTCTAGACTTCTCATGATAATCGTTTGTAATGATATCCAAATCCCCATCATTATCTATGTCCAGATATATTGCACTTCTACCATTACTAGTAAAGTCGAGTCCACTATCCTTGCTGGTATTGTTGAGCATCCCGGATTCATTGACAAAAAACACGTTCTTTTCTTTATCTGACTTTGGGTATAACACATTCAATTCCCGACTTTTTATCGGATCTTGATAATAGGGATTTTCCTGACTGTAGACCAGGTAGTCATTCATACCATTTAGGACGTAAAGGTCATCATCACCATCATTATCATAATCAAAAAAATCAGCATCCCATGACCAACCTGTTGAAGAGTACCCTCGCCCTACTTTATCGCTCAATTCAAACTGTAATCCAGAGCCAACATCAATTCTAGACAAGAACAAATCATTCGCTTCTACAACGCGCATTCTGGCTAGTTTTTCAGGATTAAACTTCATTTCCGTATCAGCTGATGGCAATACGTACTTTTCATCTTTATTCATGGTAACAATGTTTGAAATGTAAACGTCAGATATCGAATCCTGATTTAAATCCCCCAGACCGATACCCATTGTATAAGAAGGTTTGTTAGTACCAAGATCCGCAGCTACATCGACAAACTTGCCGTTGCCCAAGTTTTTGTAATAAGCATTGACACCAAAATCATTACCAACAACCAAGTCTTGCTTTCCATCTGAATTAAAGTCAGTGTGTGTCACTGCCTGCCCCCAACCAGTATTGTCAACGCCACTTCCTTGGGTTACATCTTTGAAGATAAACCCTCCTAAATTTTTAAATAACCGATTTGGTAATCCATTGCTGTTACGCCTTTTCAAAGTGGGCAGCACACCTTTTAAATAATTTCCGAAGTACGTGATATAAATATCCAATAAGCCGTCACCATCGTAATCAAAAACCGTTGCCGGTCCTCCTACGAGTCCCTTACCACCAAGACCTGATTTTTTTGTAACATCTTCAAAGGTATTGTCACCTTTATTCCTGTATACACGATGAGAATCATCAACATAGGTGATGACTATATCTTGCCAACCGTCATTATCCATATCCGCAATTATAGGCTGACGGGCTTCCCCTGGAAGATTGTCCGCAGGCCGCTTCCAGTCGAGACCGGATGTATCCGTGATATCCTCAAACTGCCCTATACCTTTATTGAGATAGAGTCGATTACCTAATCCGCCCAATAGCAGTACATCATCAAAACCATCATTATTAATATCGCCTGCAGCCAGTCCAGCCCCTCCAAACGCAGGTGGAATGGTAATTGTACCCACGCCATCATCAATCGTCAGATAACTTCTCAACCGCCGGCTCAACCAATCAGATGAGCGGTGCATAAAGCTGACCCCACTTTCCTCTGTTGCGTCAGTAAATAAGGAGTCTGAATCATGAGTACGTTTTTCAGAATCAACATTCGTTGACAAAACACTGACTACTCCTGATTCTGACCTTTTAGCGTGAGAGTTTTTAGCTTTCTGATTCTCCCTTGAAAAATAATGTACGGCATTTACCGCATCAATGAAATGCGACAGCTTGATTCGCTCACTGCCACTTTCACGACCAATATCCCCCATAACTCTCAACACCAAGACCCCATACTGAGCTATATTTTCGACCAATAACTCCGCGGCAAATGGATCAGGTTCCAAATAGATAGGAAATCTACTGTCATCAATAGCAAACTGAAGATATCGCCAATGAATGCCGCTATCTCGAAAAGCATCCATATCATAAGCTTCAATAGTGACCCGTTGACTTGCCGATAATTGTGGAAAAAAAATCGCATCCTCATATTCGTTGATAATGTGTGGTAAAACCGACTGCGCATACTGGTAAACATCTTCTTCTAAAATTAGATTGCGATTTTGCTTTAATGCAAGCTCCTGTGCACCTCTATATAAATCACCGGCAAAGTCAATAACGCTCTCGGTAAACTGCTGCCTAAATTTAGTGGCCTCAGCTCCCTCTTCAGGCCAGCGGTTGCGAGCAAAAAACACCTGTAAATTGCGCACAAAAATCTGATTATTAAGCTCATTGTATTGTCGATAAGAGCGGATTTTCTGTTCCACGACTTGGTTAAACATAACAGGCCTGATAACTTCACGTGGCTGAGTTGTAACCTGAACATTTTTAGATTTTGAGTTCGCTTCCAAAGAAATTAACGCATCCCAAACACTCTCCAATAGCTTTGCACTAATTTCATGTTGATTATTTTGACGGGCCTGATGGTCAGCGATTTGCAAAACACTCAACAAATAAAAGTCCAGAGAATCAGCAAACGTGTCAGTTGCGGCACTTGTCAGTGGTAAAAACTCATGCGACTGGTCAGTTAAAAGAAGCTCCTGTTGCACGCCCAACAGTGACCGGAGTGAATAAGCGATAGTACTGTATTGACGTTTATCGTCTTTATGTATCATAAGGCTTTTTTCATTACCTAATTTCACCGACCAATGACCAGAGTCTAATAGTCGCCAACTTATTACCGGGTTTGTCACCTTCATAATGAGGTCTTGGTTGATTTCATCCAAACCTGATAGGTTGGCTTCCTCCGATGCTTTTGACCAAAAATGGGTTAACCACTCTTTTTGTAAAAGGTTTTTGGTAAACCGCGCCTCATTTTCTAAAGGCGTGCCATAAATAAAGTCTTCAAGACGGGATGCAGTTGCATAACACTTTGGATCTCGAACACTCTCTAAAGCTTCAATATGACTAATTACATTATCAAATCGAAAAGCTTCTTGTTGAGCACTTACAGGCATTACATAGACTAAGATTAATGCGAAATTCACGCAAACACTTTTAGCGCAATAGCACGAACGGTAGAAAAACCGAGAAAATCGACTGGTCATTTTATCCTCTGAGCAGAGTTTACTGTATAATTTTTGGAACTTGTTATTCACCACTGTCCTCCTCCAAAAGATAAGATTTACCAGGCTGCTGTGCAATAAGTTGAATCCCTGCGGTATCAACTGCGTTCCTTAATCCAAGTTTAAAATACCGCTTAGCATCTGCACTATTACGCAGATTATGGTAAATAGTAATCAATTGTTGATAACTTCTATCAAGCAAGGGTTCAATTTGTAATGACTGTTTAAAAAACTGGATTGCAGCTTCTGGTTGCCCCATCATTTGTTTACTTAATCCCTTGTACATAGCTGCGTTTGCAAAGTTCTCTCTAAGTTGAATAGCCGCATCGAAAAAATCAAAAGCTGCGACGTAATCTTGCTTACGATATTTGAGTAATCCATAATTAAAGTACAGTTCAGCATCTTTCGCATTTTGCTCAATCAACCAGTTAAATATTCGCTCCGTTTCTTCAAGATCTCCGGAGCTCAATCGATTAAGGGCATCAAGCTCACTTAATCTACTATTACTTCCAAATCTATGCTTAACATACTTAATGGTTTCACTTGCCTCTTTAAATTGCTTTAGCTGCACCTGAGTTTCAATTAGCACCATATAGGGAATAAGCTGAGAATAGTTGCTTTGCTGAAGACGCGATTTTAGATAGCGCGCATAAGTAGCCGAAGGTACAGCCCGCAATATGGAAACAAGACGGTATATGTCGCCTTCTAAGGCATCCAACTTCAGTTCTTGCTCCAAAATATCCAACCCAATCAGGTCTGGTTCTTTTTTCTTCAGGGGATTGCTTAATCCATCTCTGGATTTGAAGATACCAATGCGATGATCTGTCATCACCGCGTGAATAACGTCCTGAGTGCGACGTTGGGGCATATGACAGCTTACACAAGTTTCTTCTGTTGAGGTCATTTGGAACTCCACCTGCTGATGAGTATTTTGGTGACAACTCACACAAATATTGTCCACACGCTTAATAAATTCGTTTTGCGACGTTTTTTTGTGAGGATTGTGGCAGCTGATACATGTAAGGGCACCTTTGGACTGAGAAAAGCAGGCGCTGCTTGTTAATCTATAACCATGATGATTAATCTCAAATCTCTGCTCCTTACTTATATTATTGTCGATAGGATCCATATGAATTAAATATTCAGATAGTTTTTGTCCTGGCCGAAACGAATAATCACCACGGTCAAACCTACGCGAACCTACCATACTAACTGCAGGCAGCATATGGCATTGAAAACAAACAGAATCTCGTTCTTGAACGGGAAGTTTTGCGGGATTAACAATTGCGTTGCGAACAGTTTCAATATCAGCAACACCACCGAGAAGTGCCTTGACATGTGCCTCTCCAGGGCCGTGACAGCGCTGGCAATCGATTCCCTCAGGTAATGTTTGCGGAAAGATATCTCTGTGAATAAAAGTGTCGCGCTCCATTCCCTCAAATGGGTAAGCATTGTGGCAAAACATACACTCGCGCTGAACCTTACGCGACAGACCATAGTGATGTTTTTGCTCGTAGCCGGGTGCCATTTCCCAAAAGCCACCTTCAGAATACCAATTTACAGGCAATACGTATAATTCATCATTCTCTGTTCGATATAGAGGACTAACGACTTTATTGCCAGAACCTAAAAGATAATCAACCTGGATTTCTATCTTATTTTCCGGAATACCACTCCCATCAAGTTGATAGCGCGAAAATATCAGAGCGTTATCACGTACAACAAAATCATAATAGCGTTGAGAGGGCTGATGATAAAAGGGTAAACCATCTCGCTTTTCTTGTGTTAACCATTCAGGCGATGCAAGCCGAAAGGACTGTGACATTCCAACTGACTTAAAACCTGTGGCCTGCTCAACGTGACATCCTTCACAAATCAGAGCATCTACATAACCAAAACTGTTAGCTTTTAATTTATCAGAAGCCCACCCGCATGTGTGGGCCATACAAAACACTAAAAGTAATACAAAACGAGATAACAAGACACATCCTTGTTAATCAATTAATACCAATATATATCGGAATGATACCGAACCTCCCGATATTTCAATAGCAATACTTGATATCGCCTAAGAAACAATTTGCGACCTGCATTTCACTTTGACAAATGATGTCTCCAAAACCGTCTATTACACATGGTAAATATCCACAGTACGGCCAGAATCCATAACGACAGACTGCCCCCTGATGAATTACGGACATTAATGACTTCTACTCGCTCAGTATTTACTGTTACGTTTACTCGTGCGGAGGCACTCAATAAACCATCAGAGACAGTGTAATTAATCACATCTGCTCCACTAAAGCCAATATCAGGTGTATAGGTCAATGTATCATCAATATTAACGACAACGCTCCCGTTATTTGCATTAGCGTCAACTATAGTTAATTCATCCCCATCGGGATCGGAGTCATTCGCAAGCACATTGATAACGATACTTGTTTCAAATTCTGTGCTCACATTGTCGTCGACAGCTAACGGCGATTCATTACCATCAACAAATACAGAGACTACAGCAGTATCAACAGCACCATTTGCGTCTGAAACTTGATAGACAATTGTGTCAAGTCCGCTAAAGCTAATGTCAGGTTCATATCTGATCAGATTATTATTGAGTAATGATACAGTGCCAAATTCTGCTGATGCGCTATCTACCGTTAACGCATCACCATCAACATCAATATCATTAGACAAAACATCAATATCAATAACTGTTAAATTATCCGTCTCTGCGTAGTCATCAAATGCTCCTGGCGCCCTATTTCCCACAACCGTCACAGCAACGCTTGCACTGTCAGAGCCCCTGTTACCATCACTAATTATATAGCTAATACTATCCCGACCTGAAAATCCTGGTTTAGGTGTGTAAACCAATATGGTGTCGTCATGAACAGCTACTGTGCCTATATCAGCAGTCGCACTGACTAAAATTAATGTGTCGCCGTCAGCATCAGTGTCATTGAGCAATACGTCAATTTCAGTCGGTGTATTCCAACTTACCTTAGCTTGATCACTTTGCGCCAACGGCGCATTGTTGTCACTAACAAATACTGCTATCCCACCAGGGTCTGCAACGCTACTGTTAACCACCCTATCATCGTCATTGGCACCACCATCCTCAATCAATAACTGAACACACCAGCTTCCTGCTTTTAGACCTCGTTTCCAGCTTGCGCTTCCCGGTGCAGGACAAATACCACGCTCACCTTTTGCGGAAAACAACTTGTTCTTGTCATCTTGAACAAAGCTTGTCCAAAACTCTGTATCAGCATTGTATTTTCGGTAAACAGCATTCTCGGGTATAGGTTTAGACTGCGGAATAACAACGCGCGCTGATTGACCAGCAATTGGTAGATCATAAAGCACAAAGTCATAAATTCCGCCGCTATTCTCATAGCCACGATCTTCGGGTAATCCAGTCACGATCAAAACGACTTTCTCACCAAAACGATTGACTCTTTCTGCTCTATTTTCTGGCTCCGTTAATATAACCTGCAGACCATTAGAATCATTAACTGAAGAAGTTTCTCCCAGTTTCATGCAAACGCCCGGCTCAGTCTCAACCAGAAATTCATCTTGATTATCAGCCTGTGCTGCAATCACGTTACAATCATCGATAGCGTCTAAATAATCAGGCACCCCATCGCCGTCACTGTCACCATACCCCTCCTGAGAGTCTGGTATCAAATCTCCGTCTGAATCTGCCGTTTCACTTAAGGCACTGAAACTGTCTACTACTTCAATATCAATAAATGTCGATGCATCCTGGACCGGTTCCCCATCATCACTTACAAATACCGACACCTGATAAATTGCACTTCCGTCCCCCACAGGCGCCAATAAGCCAGGATCGAATAGGAATACATTCTCAACATCACTTGTATTTACAAGACCTTCTGCAGTCCATTCTGTTGTCAGCGAATCTTGCGGATTAGGATCTGAGACATTTGCAATAATTGATACCAGTCCTTCATCGCGGGCCACTGTGCTTCTCGCTTCCTGATTTTGCTGCAACTGCAAAGAGACTTGTGGCGAAATATTAGATTCAGTAATAGTAATACTCGTACTATTATTTGCCCCGCTATTTTGGCCCTCGTCAATTTGCACAACTATTGTTTCTTCGCCTTCGATAGTACTGTCTGGAAACACGTCGATATCAAAGGTCTCTATCTGACCGCTGTCAAAAGTCACGCTACCGGAAGCCGCATCATGATCTACGCCATTACCATCTGAAGTTCCGGTGACCGTATAATTTACGATGTATGGGTATACTGGTGCATCGCCGTTCAGAATGACACGGACTTGTATACGTCCACCTTCTGGCACTGATTCATCAGCAGAAACAGAGACGATAGGATTAATATTAACTATTTGCACCTCTGTACTGACAGAGCCATATCTATCCTCAGCTTGCCAGAAAATGGCATGTGATCCGGGCATAAGATTAACCTGCCCACTAACCAGGCGCACAGGAATATCATTACCCTCTGCGTCAACAGCCGTTGCTGTGCCAAAATCAACTTTAGTTAATAATCCCAAGGCATCGATATTGATGTCGTCGGGAACTTGCAATATTGGAGCATTAATGTCATCAACACCAACGACTGTTAAAGTCACTTTTCCTTTATCGTTCTTGGCGCTAGTGTCGCGAACTGAGTAGTTTAGATTTACGGTGCCGATAAAGCTTTCCCCTGCGACGAACTGTAGTTGATTATCTACAATATTCACCTCACCGAAATTAGTTGACGCTTGCTGCAATGTCAGAACATCCCCATTAGTGGCAACATCAGGGTCCTCATCATTTGTCAACACATCCAGGATATAAACGCCTGATTCAGTTTGTTCAAACTCAAAAATATCGTCTATCGCATCAGGTTTATCATTAACGGAAGTAACCTGAACAGTTACTGTGGCAGTAGATGATTGCAGTTCACCATCGTCTGCCTGATAAACAAAACTGTCTTCACCGTTAAAGTTAGAATCCGGCGTATAGATCCAACCAGAATTAGTTGCAGAGAGAACGCCATTTTGAGGCAATGTAATGACATTAAGGGTTACTGCATCGCCATTGCCATCACTAATCTGCGCACTGATAGTCACCCTGCTATCTTCAGCAACCGTAGCTGAGACATCGCTTGCAACAGGGGCTTCATTTTCATTCACTACGTTTATCGTAAACGCATCGAGAGAAACAACATCTTGAGCGTCTGATACCGATATCACAATTTCTTCTGAAATACCGACATCTTGCTCTTGTGGTACACCAATCAGAGCACCTGTTGTTGTGTTAAATTCTAACCAATCAGGCAAGCTCGTTACACTAAACTCTAATGCATCACCATCCGCATCTGAGGCTGTAGGAGAAAATGAATAACTACTACCCACTGAAATTGCCGTCCTGGGTTGCCCAGAAATAACCGGCTTACTATTTTGAGGTAACACTTCAATCGCAAATGCAGGTAATGAAACAGCTGGATTAATGCCATCGCTAACACTGATCACGATATTGCTGTAGCTAGCAACATCATCAATACCAGGAGTCCC
This sequence comes from Planctobacterium sp. AWH2_060, assembly GCF_056158425.1. Classification (NCBI taxonomy): domain Bacteria; kingdom Pseudomonadati; phylum Pseudomonadota; class Gammaproteobacteria; order Alteromonadales; family Alteromonadaceae; genus Planctobacterium; species Planctobacterium sp. AWH2_060. The sequence goes on from NZ_JBSWTG010000001.1 coordinate 2,220,963, forward strand.
TCTTAAACGCCCATTCTGCGGATTAAATGAGGCCCACGCAGGCCGGTTATTTATTGAAAACACCAATGTATCACTATCGCTATCAACGGCGACAGGCTTAAAGTCATAGCGTTCCCCCTGAAATACTTCAGTAACGGGCGTTCCGGCCAAAGATGGAGAGGAATTATCACTTAGCACTTCAATGTTAAAACTGGCCAGAGAAACAGCATCGACACCATCAGACACACTAATCACGATGCCACTGAATACGCCAACATTGGACGTTAATGGTGTACCAGAAAGCTGACCGGTCGCAGTATTGAAGCTAGCCCAAACAGGCAAACCGTCAATGCTAAATGTCAACGTATCATCATCTGCATCACGACTCTCAGGTGTAAAAGTATAACGCTGATTTGCAATAACAGAAGTTGCAGGTGAGCCACTAATCACCGGAGAGCTGTTATCACAGACTTCGCACACTCTTATATTAAATGAGGGTAATGCAACACTATTAATACCATCACTAACCGAAATGCGAACTCCGTTAAAGCTTCCAACGTCGGTTTCCAACGGAACCCCTGTTAGTGTACCGCTAGTAGAATCGAATTGCGCCCATGAAGGTTTATTGACAATTTTAAAAGTTAAAGTGTCATTATCGACATCTTTTGCTTGAGGAACAAAGGAATATTGCTCTCCAGTGGCCACCACTACTGGAGGCGTTCCTTCAATAACAGGTGGATTATTAACCTGTACTTCTATTCTGAATGCAGATAGTTGGGCAGTTAAATCACCGTCACTTACTTTTATTTCAATGCCAGAGTAAACCCCAGCGTCCTCAGAGCCTGGTTGTCCACTCAAGCGCCCAGTTTCAATATCAAATACAGCCCAATCAGGCGCATTACTGACACTGAATATTAAGTTTTCGGAATCAATGTCTGATGCTGTGGGAGTAAAGCTGTATGGTTGAAAAACCTTAACACTGCTTAGTGGCGTCCCGGTTATTACCGGAGCATCATTGACTGGCTGAATCTCAATAGTAACAATTGCAGGTTCCGAATCTGCCTCACCGTCACTCACCGAAAAACTAAACTGTTCAGAATATCCGGATGCATCCTGCATAGGTTGGAAAGTGGCTACTGCTCCATCTAGTGTCAGGCTTCCGCTAGCAACAGTGTCAACAATCTTGAAGCTCAAATTGTCCTCATCGGGGTCACTACCAGTCAACTGAATTTGCAACGTATTATCTTCAAGTACCGTCAGTGATTGTGAATGCGCTACAGGAGCTGAATTATTGCTAAGAACCTCAATACTAAAGGCGGCTAAATGAGCTTTCAGTTCACCGTCTGATACACCAATGACTATGTCGGAGTAAACACCTACATCTTGCGCTTCAGGTACACCTAATAAGAGACCTGAAACAGTATCAAATGACGCCCAATCTGGCTGATTAGAAATTGAAAATGTCAATATATCACTATCCACATCACTGGCGGATACACTAAAACGATACTCAGTTCCCTGTACTACTGTTGTACTGGCCTCACCAACAATGATTGGTGCATCATTTACTGGCTGAATGGTTATAGTAACTGTTGCCGGTGTTGATTCCAGCACGCCATCACTTACCACAAAACTAAACTGCTCGGAATACCCTGAAGCATCCTCAGGGGGACGGAAAGTCGCAATTGCCCCGTCTAACGCTAAACTTCCTGTTGCTACTGTATCAATAATTTTGAAACTTAAATTATCCTGCTCTGCGTCAGTACCCGTTAATTGAATTTGAAGTGTATTATCCTCAAGGACAGTTACTGATTGTGCATTTGCCACTGGCGCTGAATTTGTGCCAAGTACTTCAATAGAAAACGCCGGCAGTTGAGCACTAAATTCCCCGTCTGTTACACCAACAACAATATCAGGGTAAAGACCTAAATCCTCGGCACCCGGTACACCAGATAACACCCCTGTTTCAATATCAAACTCGGACCAATCTGGTTGATTTACTATCGAAAAGGATAACACATCACTATCAATATCCGTCGCGGACGGGCTAAACCGATATTCGGCACCTTGCTGAACAGTCGTACTGGCTTGGCCGGTTATAACAGGCGCATCATTTACGGGAGTGATAGCCAGTACGGCGCTGGCATTGAATTCTAACTCACCATCACTTACGGTAATCAGCAGCGTATCCTGCCCATCATCATTCAATGCCGACAAATATTGAATTGCATTGATATCTTCCAGGAATGCAGACAAATCTGCAATTGCCCCCTTCAAAGTCAATACGGAAGTGCCTGAACCACTTATTTCCAAATTGCCAGATGAACCGTCTCCAGCAAAGGCAATAATCGTACCTGAATTCACAGTAATCGTCATAGTTACTGTGCCTTCCAGAGATTCATCCAGAACTAGAGTTGACAAATCAATATCAGTTTGCTCATCTTCGACGACATCATACCCGTCTGGGAGACCGACAATTTTAGGGTTATTTTCTACAGTAACCACTTCACTTATCGCATTGTTCAATGTTCCACTACTCACTAAGAAATTGAACGATTCAGCTTCACTTCCCTGACTTTCATAAGTCACTTGTAGCGACTCGAAAGTGAGTAGTCCGGAATCAAAGTTGAGGGTCACGGTTTCGTTGTCAAAGTCCTGATCTCCCGCAGCAGTCAAAAAAGCAATGCCAGGGGCATTAACTATTTGTAAAACAGCTTCACCAAAATAATCAGCATCTAATATCCCGTTACTATTTACAGCGCTTAAAGAGGGCGAAATATCAAATTGTGTAAGGGTATCAGCCAAGATACTCAATGGCGCAGGCTGTACGTCAAATTGGATATTTGTGGCAATTACTTGTGCAATAATATTTTCAGAAGTAGCAGAGATTAAAGCGGCATCAATTGAAGAAGACGCAACAAGTAAAATCAGCTCATTATCTTCAATTGCTGAATATTTAAGGTCTTTAAAGGTCGCAACCCCGGCTACGGCAGTAGCGGAATTACCACTTAAAACACCGTCTCCGGATGCTGACAGCGTTACCAGACCACTATAGTCGATATCAACCACACCAAGATCATCAACAGCGCGGATCTCAGGAGTCGTGTCAAAGCCAATACCTGATACCAGGCCATCAGGCTGTTGACTGTACAGTAACTGAGTCGCTTCAATATTCAGAGTCAATGTCACAGGCTGTTGAGCTGCAGAGGTCCCAATTTGTGAGCCTGTCGAGGAAACCAAAACATCCGTGCTTGGCGTTAATGAAAAGCTAATATTGGCATTGTCAGACAGAAGCGCTATGTCATTAAACCAAGTATCAAGATACAAAGAAATATTGCTACGACCATTGGCGATGACAATCGTATCATTAAACCTTAGAACACCGTTTGCATAATCTCCAATATAGGTGGCTATTGTGCTTGTCGTATCCTCATTAACCTGACGTAAAATAAACGACATGTTTTCCGGGTTTAAACTACCGGTGACCGTGAAATTAATTCCTGTGATAATAGTTGCTACGCCATCATTGCCACTGTCGCTGATATCAATAACAACGGCCGTTTGTGCAGAACTTTGACTTAATGCCCCCGAGCCAATATTGTTAGATGGAACAGCAAAAACAAAAGAGGTATCCCTATCCAGCGGCGTAAACAACACATCAACAATCGCAGCGTCAGAGAAATCATCTCCATCGGACACTTGTATAGAGATTTGCTTGGGCGAAAATGTTGTATCGATTGTATTACTGTTAAAATACGTAATTGCTTGTAATAACTCACTGACCCTACTGGTAGTCGCATTAGCATTTAAATTAATAATAAGGTCATTGCCGACGGCGACTGGGTTTTCTAGTTCCCCTACCTCGATACCATTTACAAGTACAGGTGCTCCAGCACCAGTATCCAAAAGTCCTGCATTCAGACTGAGCATATCATCAGCACTGACTCCACCAGAAATAACCCTAGCAACCAAAACACCTCCATTAAAATCAGTGTCATCAACATCGGAAAGCACTGCCGCCTGATCTACATCAAGTACTACCGGGCCAGTTGCCTGAGTATAGTTTATGGAGTCGCCGCTTAGATTTGATATTACCGGTGCATCATTTACCGCTGTAATATCAATATTGATTACTTGCCTAACGATTGCACCGCTGCCATCACTATCACTTATCATCAGCGAAATTGCGGTATGCTGGTCACCGTTAACATTTACCTCTGGTATATACTCGATATTACCAACTTCACCTAAAAAGGCGTCAATCTGGCTCACTGTTCCACTCACAGAAATATTATTACTGGTGGTACTAATAGCAGCTCCTGATGAAGATTCAGTTTTCACCGAAAAGCTCCCCGAAGGCACGCTTATATCCAGGTTGAGCACTTGGCTATCAACATCCGATACATTCAAAGCACTAAAGTCCAGAGGAAACGCAACATCTTCGGTTACTGTGATGTCTGAACTTGCTGCAGAAACTAGCAAATCGTCTATACCTGCTGCAAAAGCACCTGAGGTACTGCTAAAGGTCAAACCTGAAATTCCATTCCAACCATTAAAGCTGATTTTGCTACCTGCTCCATCTATTGCAAACTTTGTTGCCGGGACAGTCATTTCAGCTCCAGTTCCTCCTGTTGGAGTAATTAGGATGTCCCTTGCTGTAGTTCCAGATAAGAAAAAGAACTGTAGGCTTGCAATATTTACTTTTTCTGTAAAAGAAACCTCCATACTGTTGGTAACTGGAGCAGAATTGCTAAACAGAGCCTGCCCCTCTGTACCACCAAAAGTTTGTAAATCAGAAATCTCTAGATTCCCCGCATCCAAAGTGAGAGTCATTGTAATTTCAGAAACTGTTTCGGTGTATGAAGTAGCAGTTGCGACATCTCCCCCCGACATATCGAACTGAATGAGCTGACCATTTATAAGCTCTGGAACATCATTAATGGCTGTAATGTTAATGGGAACAGTTAAAGGTCCACTCGTTTCAGTTCCATCAGTGAGCGTCATCGTAAAAATAAACTGTTCATTTGAATTCAAAACTGGAATAACAGCAATTGCATCAGAGTTATCCAAAAATGCATTGATGTTAGCCACTGAACCTGCAAGCTGCAGTGAAGAAGAGCTGGATTGTGTAACTACAATACCGCCAGAAGAACCTAATGGGGAAAGTAACCGACCTTGACTCACCGACAAATTCAGCAGCAAATCATCACCTTCAGTATCTGACACGTTAACATCGGACAAAACGAGATGTGTTTTTGTATCTTCCTGAATCGTAAATTGAGTAGGCAGATTAGTAACTTCAGGAACGGCATTCTCAACAATACTAACCGTTACTTGTTGAGCAGTCTCTTCGAGAGCATTATTGCTTGGAATGGTATCTATAGAAACGAGCACTTGTTCTGGCTCATCTGCCAATGGGGAATCATTTATAGTGGTAATTGTAAACGACGCCTGGCTACTCCCAGTGACTATAGTTACCTGATTATTTACCAATCCTGCAGTGTTATAATCAGCCCCAGATGACGCAGTCGACCCAGCAAATGAAAGATTTACCAATACCGAAGAACTTGCGGTTACAGGTTGACCGTCAGCGCTCCTTAAAGCCACAGTAACATTGGCAGTTTCCTCTTTTTCTTCAATCAACTGGGCCTTGTCCACTAACAATTGAACCGCAGGCATAGTGTAAAAATTCAAACCTGATAAAGTGCTGATCCCCGAATAAGCATTCCCGGCCACATCGTTTAGTAAATCACCACTAATACGGACTGCGTATGAACCTCCAGCCTTTAGCTCCTGGTCCAAATTGATGGTTAATGTTGTTCCTGAAATCGATGCGACACCTTGCCCAGTGAGATTTCCGGCATTTAACGTTAGTTTCGTATTTTCCAGTTCAACACTGGTATCTGACAAACGGATAACTTCCAGAATACCTGAAGAGGAAGGGTTAAAGAAAATTGCTTCGCTGAACTGCAACACCAAATTCGTATCTACCTGAACCAACAAGTTCCCATCTGAAGGTGTTGAGCTAATCAATATTGGAGCTGTACTATCATAAGTCACGCTGTACTGCGTGGCAGTAATATTACCATTGCCTACCGCATCTATTGCAACATTAGCAGCCACATTCAAAGCTACCGTACCTTCGCTATCAGGGGTAACAGTCGCTGTATATACCTTAGCACTAGTAGCCGCGAAATTACTCAGACTAGCATTGGTAGCGGAAATATCCCCCACAGCAAATCCAGTGACGTCCTCGCTGAATGTGAATGTCGCGGTAAAGGCAGAATTAACAGAAGTACTTGCACTGGAAATATTCACCGTAGGTGCCACAGAGTCATAAACGACACTAAACTGTGTTGCAGCGGTATTACCATTACCCGCAGAATCTGAAGCTGCATCCGCCGCCACATCCAGGGTGACACTACCCTGAGATGAAGGAGTCACAGTAGCTGAATATACTTTGTCACTGGTGGCTGCAAAATTACTTAAATTGGCATTACTGACGGAAACATCCGCCGCGGCAAAACCTGTCACATCTTCACTAAAGGTAAAGGTTGCAGTAAACGCCCCGTTAGTGGAAACCGAGGGGCCGGATATACTCAAAGTTGGTTTTGTTGCATCATAACTAACCGAATATTGCGTCGCCGCAATATTGTTATTTGAGGCCGCATCAATAGCAACATTGGCAGCCACATCCAGGCTAACGCTGCCATCGGCAGTTGGAGTCACTGTGGCGGTATAAACGCTGGCACTGGTACTGGCGAAATTACTCAGGCTCGCATTGGTAGCGGAAATATCCCCAACAGCAAATCCAGTGACATCCTCGCTGAATGTGAATGTCGCGGTGAAGGCCGCATTTTGAGCTGTAGTTGGTCCGGTAATAGTCACCGTAGGCACAGTCGTATCGTAGTTCACGCTGTATTGCGTCGCCGCGGTGTTGTTATTTGTGGCACTATCGGACGCCACATTAGCTGCAACATTCAAAGTAACATCACCTTCATTAACTGGCGTTACCGTAGCGGTATAAACCGACGCACTGGTGGCGTTAAAATTGCTCAGACTAGCATTAGTTGCGGAAATATCCCCCACAGCAAATCCAGTGACGTCCTCGCTGAATGTGAATGTCGCGGTAAAGGCAGAATTAACAGAAGTACTTGCACTGGAAATATTCACCGTAGGTGCCACAGAGTCATAAACGACACTAAACTGTGTTGCAGCGGTATTACCATTACCCGCAGAATCTGAAGCTGCATCCGCCGCCACATCCAGGGTGACACTACCCTGAGATGAAGGAGTCACAGTAGCTGAATATACTTTGTCACTGGTGGCTGCAAAATTACTTAAATTGGCATTACTGACGGAAACATCCGCCGCGGCAAAACCTGTCACATCTTCACTAAAGGTAAAGGTTGCAGTAAACGCCCCGTTAGTGGAAACCGAGGGGCCGGATATACTCAAAGTTGGTTTTGTTGCATCATAACTAACCGAATATTGCGTCGCCGCAATATTGTTATTTGAGGCCGCATCAATAGCAACATTGGCAGCCACATCCAGGCTAACGCTGCCATCGGCAGTTGGAGTCACTGTGGCGGTATAAACGCTGGCACTGGTACTGGCGAAATTACTCAGGCTCGCATTGGTAGCGGAAATATCCCCAACAGCAAATCCAGTGACATCCTCGCTGAATGTGAATGTCGCGGTGAAGGCCGCATTTTGAGCTGTAGTTGGTCCGGTAATAGTCACCGTAGGCACAGTCGTATCGTAGTTCACGCTGTATTGCGTCGCCGCGGTGTTGTTATTTGTGGCACTATCGGACGCCACATTAGCTGCAACATTCAAAGTAACATCACCTTCATTAACTGGCGTTACCGTAGCGGTATAAACCGACGCACTGGTGGCGTTAAAATTGCTCAGACTAGCATTAGTTGCGGAAATATCCCCCACAGCAAATCCAGTGACGTCCTCGCTGAATGTGAATGTCGCGGTAAAGGCAGAATTTACAGAGGTACTTGCACTGGAAATACTGACAGAAGGTTGGGTCGCATCATAAACCATGCCAAACCCGGGTGCCGCTGTGTTTCCATTACCCGCTGCATCCTGTGCGGCATTAGCTGCAAGATTGCCAGTAACCTGGCCGTCTGATGTAGGAGTCACGGTAACTGTATAAAAATTATTGCTGCCAGAAAAACTGCTTAAACTTGCGTTGCTAAAACTTAAATCATCAATCGTAAAACCCGTGACATTTTCACTAAATGTAATCTCAGCCTGAAAAGCGGCATTAAATGGATTGGCCACCTGATCTACTATAGTTACCGTTGGGGCAGTATTATCTACACTAAAGGTAACGGAGGGACCAGCTCCTGAGTCAGTTTTTGAGCCATTACGAGAAGCCCCTCCTGTAACGCTGATCCCAAGGGTTCCCTCACCAGTAATGTTACTGACATTTACTGTTGGAGTAGACGTAGAACCATTAGTAACGCTCAGAGTCCCTGTAGCCGTGCCAGTTGTGTTTAAAGACAGTGAATTGTTGGTCAGACTTACTTCTTCAACATTTGTGTATGTAATTCCAAAAGTCACAGGGCCAGTATTAGTAATACTAACGGACGGAGAGGCTATACTCACAGTAGGTGTCAGCACTGTGGGTGACGCTTCATATTCTATGGACAGCTGAGTCGCAGCGGGGTTTTTAACACTGCTGTCAACTGCATCATCTACACTATTTGCGGGTAAATCCACCGTAACTGTTCCGGTGTTAATAGGCACTATATTTGCGGTGTATTGATTACCCGAACCTGCAAAATTTGCAATGCTACCGTTGCTGACACTCAAATCTCCAGCATCAAACCCAGTTACAGCTCGGCTAAAACTAATGTTCAGAGGTATAGCCGCCAATGATGTTGGTGAAGACTCTGAGGTTGACAGTAAAACGGTCAACGGCACAACATTTAGAAAAGCCGTAGACGCAGAAAATGATGTATTCGCACTATCAACTGTGGCAGATGCTGCAGATGTAACACTGGTATAAGTACCCTCGGAACCGGCAGGAACAGCAACCGTGACATCAAAGCTACAACTTCCACCTGGAGATAACTCACCTGCTGAAAATGCCAGGTTTGTAGTTCCCGATATTGTACTAGATCCATTGCAAGGTGTTGAAGGTAAGGCTCCACTGACAGCTAAGCCGCTTATAATTTGTGTCAAATCATGGGAAAACTGGATTGAAGTTGCTGCACCAGCGCTAGCATCGTTTGTGATAGTATAACGAATGACAGTATCAGTTGCCGGAATCACGGATTCGGTTAAAAATTGATGTGTTAATACCAGCCCCGTTACAATAAAGCTGTCAGATGCAGCAGCAGAAGTTACACTTGTGGACCCAACCGTACCAGATATTGAAGAGGTGTTGATAATGGTAGTTCCCGCGGCCGCATTAGCAGGAACCATGGCTGACACGGTGAAACTGCAAGTCTCCCCCGGGGTCATAGAGATACCGGTAAATGTAAGGACCGAACTGCCAGAGACCGAAGAGCCACTACTGCAGTAGCCTGAAGACGGTAAACTGGATGCCGCAAATCCAGACAAAGCCGAATCCAGATCTACAGTAAAACCAACACCACTAGCATTAGAAGAGGCATTTTCATTATAATTTAGAGTGAAATTTAGAGTAACCGTTCCACCGGGGACAACATCACTTTCGGTTATAGAGAAACTAATCGCCGGAGCAGCGATTATCGACAAGCTTGCTGTCGCGGCACCAATCCCAAAGTTGCTGCCACTAACAGTTGCAGAGCCGCCAGATGTGGTAAAGTTATAATCACCAGGTTGTGCCTCAGAAGGTACCGTTAGTATTACATCAAAACTACAATTAGCGCCAGCTGAGAGGTTAGCGCCGCTCATGGTAAAACCAGTAACCGTAGTGCCCTCAGTGGTAGTAGCAGTTGTTGAACCCGAACCACAATAGTTAGCTGATGGAAAGGTTTTGGCAACGAACCCGGCTAATCCATCCGCAGTGAGTACAGAAAATGTGATGTCCGAAGCGGAATTCGCAGAATCAGTATTTGTCACTGTAAAACGAAGCGTGACATCCTCGTCAGGCGTCGCAGATGAGGACAAAAATTGCATCGTGAGTAAAGGCGCTTTACGTACCCTTAGCGTCGCACTCGCAGCCGCTGATGTAGTGGCAGAGCCTCGGGTTAAATTAATGGTACTTGAGGTCACTGAATAATCACCAGCGGCGGCATTAGATGGAACCAAGACGCTTACAGAAAAACTACATGTCGCCGCTGAGGCGAGACTGACATTACTGACGCTAAGATTTGATGCACCAGAAATAGTAGATCCTGAACCACAAAACCCACTAGCAGGTAAAGCAGTAGCGCTCAATCCTGACAAAGCAGCGTTTAGGTCTACAGTAAAATTAAGGCCGGAAATGTCGTTATCTCGGTCGATATTAACCAATTCAAAATCAAGTGTAATTGTTTCACCCGGAGAAGCCTCATCGGAAAAACTCAACGCCATCACAGACCCGTTAGTAATTGAACTTTCCACCGTAATCGAAGTGCTTGCAGGACCACTCGTACCGGCTGATGAGGTCAATGAACCGGTTTCCATGTGATAAGTTCCGACAACCTCAGGCGCTTTAACATTCACTGTCGCAGTACAGGATGCACCCGCATTTACTTCTACGTCATTGGCTGTGATTGATTGGGCACTGGTAGAAATAGCAAATGAACCCAAAACGAATGTGGAAATAGTTCTAAGTGGACAATTATGTGAAAACTCAGGACTTGAAGCGAATTCAAATCCATTATTAAGGGCGTGACTAAAGTCTATAAACGTTGCATTAGAACCACTTAAGGAATTATCAATGGTATAGGTGATGGTGGTAACGTCACCAGGAGCTACTGTCGCCGGAGAAGCAGATATTGACAGAGAAGGTAGAGTGCTGGAGACCGTGATGTCGGCATTTGCGGTAGTGTGATTTCCTGCGCTAGAGGACAACGTACCTGTCGTCAGACTGTGTGTACCTGCTGTCGAACTTGTAACTAACAAAGAAAATGTACATGAAACGCCAGTTCCAATCCGAGCATCTGAAAAAGAAACACTGGAACCACCACCTGCGGCGGTGATTTGCGCCGAGTTACAATCTGTGGACGCATTGGGTGACGTTGCAATGGTGACTCCAGCGGGCAATGTGGCACTAAAAGCAGTATCAGCAAGCGCAGTGTCATTGGCCGAATTGTCTATCGTAAAAGTCAGAGTACTGCTAGCGCCGGGTGAAATTGTTGAAGGAGAAAAAGCCGCAGTAAAGGTTGGATCTCCTGCCAAAACCTCTCCAGGTTTAACCAAGCAAAAAAATAACACAAACGCTGCCAAAAAGTAGCGATAGAACCTAGAGTGGAGTGCCATAATGATTTTAATAATAATTAGAATGTGAGATGGATTACTTTTACTATAGAAAATTACCAGTGCTCACGCTACGATTTTGAAATAAAAACTGCAAATTTCACACTAATTGTTTTCTCAGGTAATACTAAAATGCAAAATCCCATAGTATTTACATTGTTATCCTTAATTATTAACAGCTACTGTTATGCTGACAAACTCATTCAATACAACGGTAGTCGAATTAACACAAACATATCAAATACCCTGGATTTAAAGGTAACCGAGGATCGTGATCTTTGGCAAAACGAAGAAAATTTTATCAAGCTCAGATTTCAGGAAAACGATATCCCGGCAACTCAATTAAATCAGCTTGAAAGCGCCCAAGCTTTGGCCAGTATCAATAGAATGGCCATTCCAAAACCTGATTCAATGAGTTCGAATGACAAAGTTTTGGTCTTCAGAGAACTTTTTGCTGAGACGAATTTTTTGAGGTTTAATCTGGCCGATGGGCATAAATCGGCAAGTATTCAGTTGCAGCTCACTTTACCTGAGCGACTTTTTGCAAAACACGAAGAAGAAATCGCCGAAATGCTCGGTTCTCTGTCCTGGCACCCCTCTGAATTGCTAACGTTATCCACATCCCCCTTGATTAAGCTCCAGAATTTGCCTGGTTACAAGCCCACTCAGAAATATGAGAATTCTCTGGTACTGCGAAGTACAGCCCAACATGAACACCTCAACGATGTGCTCTTAATTATCAGTCTGTTGCCAAACAGTTCAGAACACCAAAAGCTCGAGGAGATTAGTAAAAGCGTTCTGCTAAACTCGAAATCACTTACTAATCTTGAGCTATTAAAGGCTGAAAATAGCCAAACTACGACAGGAACAAAAACAAGAATCTTTGCCACTGCAGTAATGTCCAAAGATGAAACTGATATAGATCTGCTCCAATCAACTCAAGGTTCTGCCAATCATATAATTTTAGTGCAACTTATAGCAGTAAAAGGGTTATACAGTTTTTTAAGGCTGGAAGAGGAATCGGATAAAATCATGGAGTATATTTATGTCGAATCGGCTGCTACAAATGCCTTAACTAAGTAGAAAAAATTCCATCTTTTTTGACGATAAAAATGGAAAATTATCTAAAACTGTTTATATTGACCAAATACGTTCCATTCCAGATGTCATTTTGACATAGTTCTAAAATACCGCAGGTTTTCTATATGGTTAGGTTTTCATCAGCTATCATTTTGTCGCTCATTTGCAGCTCCGCAATGAGTACCGGATTGTTTGAGTTAGGCAAGTCTGAAAAGCCAATAAAAGAACTAATCAAAGCTGCTACGTCGAGTTCCATGATTTCTTTACAGATTGGTGCAACTAGCCATGGAGGCACTATATCCATTTCTGGCCCCGACAATGTTTTTATAACAGAAGCATTCGAGGGACAATCATTAACCCTAAATTTACTCGATAAATTGGAAAAGTTACCCCCGGGCAGATACAACTACACAATTAAAACCCATGTTGGCAATTTAAGATTGGTTCAGGACACTATCGACAATGGTAGAGGGGAAGATAATTTCACCTACGCAGGCACCCCAGTATCCCACAGCGGTAGTTTTGTGGTTAATTCCGGTAGTATTCAATCCTTCGCGCAAATTAAAGAGGCAAGCAGCAATGAATGGTAACCTGAGTGTTAATAAGCGAATAATTGTTGCTTGCTTTCGGTTTGTAGCTGTCATCCTGCTTTTGACTAGTAGTCAACTTGTAAATGCTGATCAATTATACAATGATGATATCGTTGTAAAAGGTAGTATTTGTGTCGGCGTTGACTGTAACTCCGGCGAAAATTTTTCTTTCGACACTATCCGAATGAAAGAAAACAACCTTAGGATCAGGTTTACCGACACCAGTTCCTCTGGGGGATTTCCAACCAGAGATTGGGAAATAACAGTCAATGACTCAACTAATGGTGGAGCAAATAAGTTCTCAATTACAAATGTCGATGCAGGAACAACTCCTTTTACTATTATGGACGGTGCAAACAATAACTCTCTTTACATCGGTGCAAACGATTTTATCGGTTTGGGAACAACCACACCAGTTGCGCAAATACACGCGGTCACTGGAAATAGCCCAACAATCAGGCTAGATCAAGATGTTACTTCAGGCTTTACTGCGCAGGCCTGGGATGTAGCTGGTAACGAAACAAACTTTTTTGTGCGAGATGTAACAAGTGGTAATAAGTTACCTTTGAGAATTCAGGTCGGTGCACCTAATAGCTCTATTCATGTGGCCCCAGACGGAGATGTAGGATTCAGAACATCCACTCCTGACGGACTACTCGATATTGCACATCCCAGTGACGCTAATAACCATGCGGTACTTGTCTCTCCAACCGGAAATTTCGGGATTAATATAGACAATGGGTTTCTCCCCCGAGGGTTGTTTGATGTGCAAGCAACAAACGGTAAATCGGAGTTAATGGTTCAATCAGACGGCAAGGTAGGACTTGGATTGGAAGCATCAGGTACAGCAAATGGCTTATTTGATGTTCAAATTTCCGGTGTTTCAAAGTTCCTGGTGGATAATGAAGGCGACGTAGGTATTGGCACCGCTACACCTACCGGCAGGTTTGAAATAAAAAGTACCGATGGCGCCACAAGTTATGTTGCAGTAGATACAACAGGACAGGTAGGAATTGGGACCAATACGCCAACCACCGGAGTAGATTTTACGCGTAGTCAGGCGAATGTCCTCATAAAGGACTCTGATGATTCAGCGGCAACGGCTGATGTTCGAACATTAGTGACATTGAATAGCAAGTACGGCAGCAACATTAAATTTGTAAACAGAGAAAACGCCGGGAGAGACTGGACAATTGGAACGTACTCCAGCGGCAATGGATTCTTATTTACCAGAGAGGATGTCTCCGATGGCAATTCTGATCCTTATGATAACTACATATTGTTATTTAACGATGGCTTAATGAGCTATCAAAATGCATCCGGCACTGAATTGTTGAGACTTAACAATACCGGCTTGACTATCAATGGTACGTTTGCATCTGCATCGAGTAGAACATTTAAAGAAAACATAACTCCTGTTGATTCAGACTCAATACTCGAAAAGCTAGCCGGTTTGAGTATTTCTACGTGGAACTATTTATCTGATGATAGTAAGTCTGTGCACATGGGTCCTATTGCTGAAGACTTTTTCCAAGTTTTTGGGTTAGGTAATGATGAAAAGCACATTACTACAACTGACATAAGCGGTGTAACCCTTGCTGCTGTACAGGCACTTCATCGAGATCTCAATGAAAGATCACAGGAAATTGAAAGGCTGAAAAAACAAAATCAAGAATTACAGCAACGACTGGAAGCGATTGAGACGGCCTTATCATCAAGTAGTGATACAGCTACTCAGTAACTCTATTAACGCAAGGAGCATTGACGTTGACGATTATGCTCCTTTAATTCGTTTAACAAACTCAATACAAGACGGTTTAGGTTGGCTCTGTTTCCCAACTTTGCTTTATTGGTAATCGCACAAATTAGGAATCAACTCACTTTAACCACCATGTTAGCATTTCCACTTATTTTCGCTTTCAGTTATTATCTATCGCAATGCTAAACACAAGCTCTCTCTGATTTGATTATAAGTATTATACAGCCTTGTTTCGTCCCTTGGTTAGGCTATTTTGAACAAATTGCACTGTCTGATATTTTTGTATACCTAGATGATGTCAAGTATTCGGCCAAAAACTGGAGAAACAATAATCAATTAAAATCACCAAGCGGTGTAAAAGGTATTTCGGTTTCAGTAAACAAACCCCCAATTGGAACACCGATTAATAAAGTGAGTATTGCATACCATTTGACTTGGCGAGAAAAACTCCTCAATCAACTGTCCAATTGGTATGGTAATACCCCTTATTTTGGTGAAGTAATGGAAATAATCACGGCACATTTAAGAATAGAATATGCGAATCTCGCAGAATTTAACATACAGCTCAATCAAAGACTATTGGACTATCTCGGTATCAGCACTTCTATTTGTCGAAGCTCGGAAATACCGCACTCAGGGGGTGATAAAGTGCAAAGGATCGCAGAAATATGTTCGCACTTTGGTGGTGTAAAAGTGCTTTTCGATGGTAAGAGTGCACAAAACTTTCTCAGTAGAGATAGCCTTAAAGAGCAAGGAGTTACTATCGTATTTCAAAATTATAAGCACATTGAGTATCCACAAAAATGGGGCATCTTCACGCCTTACATGTCTATACTTGACTGTTTATTTAACTGTGGCCAAACTGCCATCAATTACCTGGTAAGTGAAGAAAGCCGAGAGAAACTAAACGCTGCGGCCTCCCCTACACTCCCATATACTCATTGCTAAATCACCCATTATGAATACCCCAATCAAACTCACGACAGAAGTGGAATGTCAAATTACGAATGGAATATCGATAACTAAAACACTCGGTTGCATTGCCATATCGCGTGATTTCGATAGCCAAACACCATTTTTCTACGCAATTATAGAAAACTGCTTACATTGGAATTCTCACTATCCATCGCTAGTTCTGCAATTACAAGAAATGGGTTATGAATTATCACTGAATAAAAAATATTTATGGGACTACCTCGCATATCAAGCACCTTTATCACCGCAAACCCTAATAAATCCAATCAAATTTTTACGCACGGGTGAAACTCACGAAATTAAGAGTAGTGACTTTCAGTTACAAGCCATCAAGTTTTCATCTAAAAAAGGGGATAAAAGTACTGAGCAAGCCATAAGCTCCAGGGAATTTGAGAGTAGACTTTGTAGTTCTCTGGTTGGCCTAAATAAAGACAAAACGGCTTTTCACATCAGTTCAGGTCTTGACTCCTCATTACTTGCTATTTTAGCCACACAGATTAAGGGAAATGGAATTAATTTAGCCACCTGCCAAACTCTCGGTAAGGGAAGTAACGACGAGCTACAATCTGTCAAGCACATCGCTAATGATTTGGAGGCAAAACTTAAAATCTACGACTTCACCGAGTTGGAGGTTTTTTCTGTTGGAAAATCACTCATCAAATGCATAGGTTATCCATTAGCCCACCCTAGTCATGTTTTGGAGTACGCACTAGATCAAGCTTTGGTACTTGATGGTTTTGATACCATAGTCAATGGAAAAGGGCCTGATGATTGCCTCGCAGGTTACGCAACTCATCTACCGGAATTTGCAAATCCTCAGAAGCATAAAGAAAGACTGACTGTGACCGAAACTCAAATCCTTAAAGGTCTGCTCGGCAAGAACATTGAATCTGGTGTTGAATTTTGGGAACGTGCACCAAAAACTCTGTCTTTAAGAGATCGACTTTATTATGATGCAAGAGCGCTAACAGATAGTTGGAATCATATTCATCACAGCTTTGCAAAAGGATTAAAATGCCAAATTGTTAGCCCTTTTATGGATCCATCTATCAGATCCGGTTTGTTTGCATTGCCCGATAAGGAAAAAATCAAAGACGGTAAACAAAAGTATTTTTTGAGGAAAACATTTTCTCGGGCTTATCCTGAATATATCATCAACCTCCCTAAATCTGCTTTTAGGTTGGATCTTAAACCCTATTTTTCAAAGTATAGTGCTCAGGAATTAACCTCTCAATTAACACAAGAATGTGAGGTGTTATTGCAAGCAGTCGATATCAACGAAATAAAAAGACTAATAAATCAGACCCTTGCTGACAAATGTAATTATGGCTGGCAACTTTGGGGTCTTTACTTAGCAGCTTTAAGTTGCAACACATTTAAATTAAAAAAGATTAGTTAGTATAACAAAAACCAAAACACATAAAAAATAGTATGCCTTGGCCTTCACGGCAGCATACATTGTTATTGACATGGTTCATCTAAGTAAAGAGGAAATTTGGTGATTATTCTTGGAATATCTGAAGAGCATGATGCTGGTGTATCAATAATAGAAGATGGAGATATTATCTTTGCAGTTAATGAAGAACGTTTCACCAGAAAAAAAGGTGCCGGTGGCTTTCCTGTTCACTCGCTGAACGCTGCAAATGTTTTCCTGAGAGCACAAGGCAAAACAAATTCTCTTCAAGGGGTAGCGCTAGCTTCATTGATTCACGTTCATCATGGAGCCCCGGAAAGTTATGACCCCAAGCAAAAGCGAGACTATGATTTCGGTACAACAATGCTCCGTCAGTTCGCAAAAATTAACTTTGGAAAATGGGTGTTGAACCAGCGTTTTTTTGCTGTTGCCCTTAGGAGGCTGCTTTCTCACCGCCAAAAAAGCCGTTGTGAACAAGTTAACTCGAAAATTCAACAAACACTGAAACTGCAAGTTAGTAACAGTTCGTTGGAAGTAATTGATCACCATTACTGTCATGCCTACAGCGCCTATTATACCTCTGGCTTTAACGACAGTTTAGTACTGACCTTCGATGCACAAGGTGATGCGATTTGCTCACGTTTTTTTTGGGTAAAAAATGGCAACTTTGAAGAACTTAAATATCAACCATTTTTTGTTTCTGTCGGTTATTATTACTTTATTATTACTGTGATCCTTGGTTTTAAAGGCGGACAAGAAGGAAAAGTTACCGGGCTCTCCGCAAGAGGCGAACCATCGCAAACCTATTCAATAATAAAAGAACGACTGTTATATCATTCAGAACATCAAAATTTTGAATGCAATGGTCTATATTACATGGATGAAATCACGCATTTAAAAGCTAAACTTGCTGGATTTTGCAGAGAAGATATCGCTGCTGGTATGCAATACCTACTGGAAGAATACATTACTCAATACATTTCAGATTTAATGCATAAGTTTCAAATCCCCAAAATAGATCTTTGCCTGGCCGGCGGCGTATTTGCGAATGTTCTATTGAACAACAAAATAAACAGGATTGAAAAAATAAAGCGGCTCTTCATCCACCCCCACATGGGTGATGGCGGACTGGCAACAGGGGCAGCACTATACATGGCAAAAAACAAAAAACCCGCAATGCGTTCTGTTCAGTTGAACTCTACATATCTTGGTACCGAATATACCAATGAGTATATTGAGCAAATGTTAAAATATAAAGGTATTAAATATCAGCATTTAAACAACCCCGAAGAGTTGGTGGGTGAATTACTTTCGACAGGCAATATTGTGTGTCTCTACCAAGGTAGAATGGAATATGGCCCTCGAGCGCTTGGAAATAGGACCATAATGGCATCGCCTAGTGACCCCGGAATAAGCCAAACATTAAACAATAAATTGTGCCGCTCCGATTTTATGCCTTTTGCACCGTCTGTTTTAGAGGAGCATGCCCCAGAATTTTTTAATGTTGATCATGATACCAATCTAGCATGCGAATTTATGACTATGGTTGTAGAGTGCACTGACATATGCCGCGAAAGAGCCCCAGCAATTGTTCACGTCGACGGGACGGCTCGCCCTCATATCGTGAAAAAATCTGTAAACCCTCGTTATCACAAAATTATCTCAACCTTTTATGATTTAACGGGTACTCCATTAATATTAAATACTTCTTTTAATATGCACGATGAACCAATAGTCGAATGCCCTGAAACAGCATTAAACTCCTTCCTTAGAAGCTCTATTGATTTTCTGTTAGTAGGCGACTTTCTGGTAGCTTTTGAAGAGAATGCACACCTATGTCCTTAATATAAACGTTCATTGGAATGTTAATCAGAGGACACGAATTTAAGTTGTACTCTGATAAACGTTATCAAAATCATCAGTCTTACAGTCTTTCTAATAGTTGATAACGTTTCTTACAAAGTTCTGGTTTACTTTTGTGCATCCTGTATCATACCGGCCTCTCAAAAATGACAGTTTCTGGTCTCTTGCCAGGGCTCTGTTAATTAAGATATAAAAGGTAAATTGTAATATGGATTTAAAGAATATATTTTTAGTTGCAGTATTCTTAGTATTGCTCCCAACCACTGTAAAGTCGGCAAATGTGTCCACTTCTAGCGGTCGAATCACTGGTGTAAGTATCGTACCAGACAGTTTTTCAGACTACACTAACACAAACCGCTCGATACTTTTTATTGAAATGAATGAGATTACACCGCCCTGTGGTTCGCAATCAAGGGTTGCGATTGCTTCAGATCATCCTTCTTTTGAACATGTGCTCAAACTCGCCCTGGAAGCAAACTCGACAAAAAATAATGCTATTCTTGGTTATTTAGACACTTGTACAATTCGTAGCAATACACCGGACTTTTCTTGGATAAGAATTCAATAGGTTATAGTCAATTTTAGCAGTAAACAAAATAACTGCTATTTCGAAACAGCTTCCTCCCAAAACTCTTCCTCAAGTATGGTTACAAAAAGGCATGAGCATAAAAGCTCATGCCGTATAATTTGGCTGAACACGACCCCATACCATTGCCTTTAAATGGTTTTTTAATTGGATTAAAATATTTGTTGCAGCTAAACGCTTAACCAATAGAAAACTTTTATACTTTACAGCTTTTAGTTATTGCATCACAAAAGGCATCCTAAATTTTATGCGACTTTCGATTGTAACATCATTGTATAACTCTTCGCCCTACGTTCAGAATTTTTATCAGCGCATATCAACTGCGGCCAGAAAGATAACATCAGACTATGAAATCATTTTTGTAGATGATGGTTCTCCCGATGACTCTCTTGAACTAGCCAAATCAATAGTAGAGCAGGACATAAAAGTCAGTGTTTTAGAACTGTCACGCAACTTTGGTCACCATAAAGCTCTATTAACCGGGCTAAACGCGAGTCAGGGAGAATACGTATTTTTAATTGACTGCGATCTGGAAGAAGAGCCTGAACTACTAACCACCTTTTGGCAGGTCCTAAATGCTGATGAGGAATATGATGTAGTTTATGGTATTCAAAAGGAGCGCAAAGGAGGTTGGTTTGAACGACTCTCCGGAAAATATTTTTATAAGCTGTTCAATGCATTTTCGGAAATTACCATTCCAGAGAATATGGTCACGGCAAGATTAATGACCAGGCGTTATGTTTCTGTTCTGGTGACTCATCGCGAACGAACCCTGATGATGGCTGGTTTATTTATGCTAACCGGATTTCGACAACGTCCTGTAGCAATTACCAAAACGCACAAGGGCTCAACAAGTTACAGTTTTATCAAACGTCTGTCACAAGCAGTAGAGGGTATTACATCATTTAGCGCAGCCCCCTTACACGCGATTTTTTGGTTCGGGTTATGTATTGCCATCGGTTCGATGACATATGGCCTATACCTGATTTTTATGTATTTTATCGTGGGTACGAAAGTACAAGGATGGACTTCCGTCATGGTTTCATTATGGTTTTTTAGTGGAAGTGTCCTATTTTCAATTGGATTGTTTGGAATTTATTTATCAAAAATCTTCTTGGAAGTTAAAAAAAGACCCTACTCAATTATCAAAAAACTGTGGCGCCAGAGTGAAGAGTCTAACAACGATAATTTTAACGAAAAGCACTTAAAAAGTTTTCAAACAGGAACAGTTAAAAATGCAACAAGAAAAAAGTAAAATGACCTTTGTAGTAGCAGGCATGCCTAGAGGAGGTACAACTTTTCTTTATCATAATTTACAAAAACACCCGGAAATTTATCTACCATTCCGAAAAGAGGTTAATTATTTTGGAACAAACTTTAGCCGTGGTATTGAGTGGTATGAATCACTTTACAAAGGTAAAAAGCCACATCAAATCAAAGGTGATATTTCTCCGCCCTACTTTCTGCATGACGAAGCAGCGATTAGAATGAAAGCCTATTGCCCAAACATTAAAGTAATCTTAGTACTCAGAGACCCTGTTGAATGGGCACTGTCATTTTATGAACAGTTTAAGGTATCAGAGAGAAACTTACCCAGTTTTGAAGATTTTGTCATGGGACGTTTTTCTTGTAGATTAGGTGACGAAGAGGTAAATATTAGGTTTACCGAAAATTATGCTTTAAAGCGTGTAAACCAGTACCGGGAAATTTTTGGTCGTAACCTTCTTATTTACGATTTTAACTACTTTACCCAAGAACGTCGGGGGACTCTCGCGGCGTTTGAAAGTTTTTTGGGGTTAAAGTCATATTTTAGCACTGGTGAGTTTGATGATGTGCCGATAAATGCTTCGAACAGGAAAGGAAACTGGTTTGTTAATTACTTGCTAAGCAGGGAAATAACGGTCACTGCTATCAATACCCTATTCCCCAGGGATTTGATCGTTAAGGCAAGAAACCGATTTGATAGATTCTCAGTCCGGTCTTCCAATGACCCAAACGATTTGACTCTGAAAGCAATGAACAGAAAGACAGCTGAACACCTTTTAGGTAATCAAAAACATATTTTTGAAGACTTATTTAGAAAATCTCCCTTTATATTGGGTGATGGAACATCTCTGGATGTAACATTTTAATTGCAGTAAAAAATAGAATCATTATTTTAAAAATTCGTAATTTGATTATTAAAAAGCCCTGGCATTTAGGCCATGATTTCATCGTTTTTTTATGAAAATATATTCTGAACTTCTTGGGCCACAATTAAAAAGTACATCCAGAATAGAGACGCCATGTTCGAATGGTGGAGATAATTGCTCATATTCCGGGTAAGAAGAATAGTCCATCCATCTCACCGAGATGTTTGACTCTTTTAAAAGCGCAGTATTCAAATAGGTTTTAGCTGCAGGGCCTGATAGATAATCGGTTGCACCCAATTTTTTGCACATTTCCACCAACCTCAATGTTCTTTCTTTTTCCATATCAATATCAACTGAAGTCGTTATTTTTGTTTCTATTTTCAAAAATCCGCATATCTGTTTTAACATCTGCACGTTGACATCGGTTAAATATCTACACACTCTCACCTGTTCATACCAAAACTCAACGTGCGGCATTAACCATTTAAAATAGGGGGCAAGGCGATAGGCTTGTTTAATTGTATCCAGATGCCGTTTTGACCAGCCAGGATCACTTAACTGCATTGCATTGATGGGCGAGTGGTAATTCCCTTTCACTTTTACAGGGATAGACAACCATTTCGTCTCATTTAAATATTTTATCTTATTCCTGTTTCGCCAGTCTCTGCGGGTGTACTGCATTTCATCATAAATTACAAACTCATCAACTTGATTGATAAAATCAAAATAGCCTTTCCATGGAATGTAGTTAGATTGCGAGATCGCAACAACTTTCGATTTAATCGCTTTGTTATTAACCACTTTGATTGTTCCTACCTAATACAGAATGGAAATGCATATACCTAACTCAGAAAACAAAAGGGCACTTTGTTGAAAATAATCAATTTGTGTTACACCCATTCCAATAAACATTTGCTCCCTCAGTGGGAGATTAAAAGCATTTAGACAAAACGGATGTTTGAAGGTCTGGTGGGGTTCGATAACAGCTCTGGCGTTATTCTAATCTCCGGCATCTATGCAGCGATAAATCAAAAAACGCCTGACACAGTATAATGCTTTTCAACCCCACCGAAGACGCGCCTCAGAAACATTATTTTGTTGTTGTGTGAAGCTCACAAGAACACCAGAAACGCTATAACTTAGACTAAACACTGATATCTTAGTTCTCAACAAGAATACCAAAAGTTAATGCAGTGAATTTACTGAAATTCAAAAATGCGCGCTTTATAAGTCTTTTAATCCACTTTTAAGTAGTTTTTCCAACAAATCAACTCGACTAACGCCCAGCTCCATTGCTTTTTTATATACTAAGTCTTTCAGTTGGATGTCTACACCTTCCAATTGCCCGAAATAACGTTTACGAATTGAACCGCCACGGGTTCCAAGGTGAACCACGTCTATATCCACATCAGGAAGCCCGTCACCTACCACATAATCAATTACATAAAAACAGTTACTAACCACCCAAGAAACGTTTACATCTCTGGCAGTCGCTGGAATATGCACAAGGGGTACGTCATAAGCATATAGTGGATTGTTGTTGATCAACATTTTACCCAATTCGCTTTGCTTTAACCAAGGGGCTAACCCTTCATCACAAACCAGGACCTTCCCACCCGGCTTTACAACGCGATCCATTTCAGAGAAACCTTTAGCAATTGATGAGAATAGATTGATCCCCCCAAAATGGTATGCACAATCAAAATAATCATCAAAAAAAGGCAAGTCAGTCGCATCAGCAAGACAAAACTCGATATTAAATTGTTCGAGTCCATAATAATGTTGAGACCTTTCAGCGGCCGACAACAACATTTGTTTAGCATAATCAAGCGCTACAATCTCACCATTTAGTCCAATTTCACTGGCAATAAAAGGCAAATCGTTCCCTGCCCCCGCTCCTGTTATCAAAACCTTTTGACCAGCTTCTAATCTCAGCTTTTGAACTAACTGCGACCTTAAGCTCTTTTCATCACCACCAAATGTAGCGAATAACCAATTCAAAGCATTGTCGTGAAACTCTGCCGCGTTGCACACACTGTATTCGTTCGCATTTTCCTCAAAACTGGCAAAATTAGGAACTTGTAACGACTCTATTTTAGTTGGCAAAGACTCAACAAAATGGCCATTTTCACAGGATAATCCATCGTCAAGAATGGTCATTACACTGTCGCAAATAGTACATTTATATACTAAATTTTTGTTCATTTCTCGAAGCACTTAAAAACGTTTTTAATTGAAATTCTATTTGAGAAAACTAGTAGATGCGACCTCATTTTTCTCAAATAACAACAAAGGTCCCACTTACGGCCTTTAAAGTGACTTCGCTACAACTAAACAGCTGCCACCAAACGGCATTGATTCACCTCGACTTAATTTTTCTATTTCCGGTGCAAGCAATCGCTCGATTATGTTTTTATCGTTTCCACTCTTCGTCCTATGATCTTTAGCAATGGACGGCTTCCCACTTTTTGAGCCCCCTAACCGATAGGGCAATGCCCTCAATAAGAATATGGGTAAAGGAAGAAACCTAAAAAAAATTGGAAGCGAATTCTATATGAAAACCGACAGACTCTAAAACATTACATATTTGTCTTAAACTGTACCTGCGATAATGGCCTGCCGCAATATCTTTCCGAGACCATAGAAAAGGATAAGCTGGTACCGTTACATATAATAGCCCTTCATTTACCATCAATCTTTTGATTGAGCTTAAGAAGCCAGCATCATTTTCGACATGCTCTATGACGTCAAACAGACCGACAGCAGGCAAAGATGCATCGTGAAACTTAGCCGTATTCGTAGTTGCACAAACAACATTCTTAATCCCCCTTGCCTGAGCATTTAATGCTCCAGTCATTCCGGGTTCAACCAAGACCATATCATAGCCAGCATTCATTAATGCAGTCGACACACATCCATTTTCCCCGCCAATATCAAATATGGTCTCATTTTTATGAGGATCATGATTTTTCACCACTTCGACTAAACAACGATTACGATGTTTAAACCAAAACGATTCATCTTCGATTGCGCGCAAAATTTCATTTCCAGACTCAGGATAGGATATTTTCTCAATACTTTTTGCACACCAGATACCATTATCAGCCAAGTGCAACCCTGAACTCATCGAAGCTATATCGACCATATACTTCCATTGCGCTTATAAAGCAGGCTGCACATCAAAATAAAAGCGTTTTCGAAGCTAAAGGTAGCGACATGACTGCACATTATCCGCAAGAATAGATCGGCTCGGCAGATATTGATAACTGGTACTCCTGGCAATTGTTAATGTTTCTTTACCTTTTTTTTCCATGGATCGTTTTTACAACCACAAAAGGGTGATGTTTTGTCTGCGAGAACATTTTCGATAAGTATATGGCGATTACTCCAAGAAAAAGAATTATCGTCCCGCTAAAAAACCAGATTGACACCATAATTCCGGTCCAACCATCCAATACAGCACCATAAAATAATTTACGAATAATCATGTAAGTACCAAACGCAAATGAAAACAGCGTGATCAAAAAACCTGTATAAAATATTAAATAAAGTGGCTTTTTACTGTAAGAAAAAATGCTATTGATAAATAAATTATATTTTTTAAAAAATGGGTACGTAGTTGGCGAACTTGATTTTTTCTGAAAATAGATAGCTTCTTGCTGGTACCCCACTTGGGCACACGCAGCACCAAAATAAAACTCATGTTCTTTGAAATTTAATAGCTGTGTAACAACTTCTTTTTTCATCAACCTTACTGTACTTACATTTTCTGGAATCGAAACGTCATCAGATAAAAGATTAAAAATCTTATAATACCAATCCCCTGAAAACCTCTCAGCAAGCCCACCTTTTCTTGTTTTTTGAACGCCAAACAAAACATCGACATCGTTTTTGGTAGGGTCATACATTCGCTGCCAAAATTGCTCAAGCAGCTCTGGCGGTTCTTCCAGGTCCAGGTCAATCAAAAAAACATATTGGCCAACACTAGCTTCCAGCCCCGCCATTATCGCTTTGTTATGCCCATAATTTTGAGACAATTCGACAACTCTTACACTACTATCCTGGATAATAAGCTCTTTGGCTATCGCTAAACTGTTATCCGGTGATCCATCATCAACGAAAATAAATTCGTAGTCATCAATGCCCAGCGATTTTAACTGTGCAAGACTGCGTCGATAGAACTGATTAATGTATTCTTGAGAGTGATACATCGTGGTTACAATGCTGATAGCGGGAACGTTCATGGAATTAATTAACTTCTAGTTTAATCATGTTAATCCGGAAAATGGGCTTTCATTAGTAGTTTTCGAGATACCTTGCCATTGGAGTTCTTAGGAAAGGTTTCGATGGAAACAAAACGACCTGGCACCATGTAGGTCGGTAAAATTTTGAGAGCCTCAAAATAAAGCGCCGCCTCATCGATAAAAGAGCCGGATGGCAATACAAATGCCACTATTTCACCCGGTGCTTCAACGACTTGTCGATACCCCACAATCACCTGCTGTACTTCCTTCAACCGTAACAAACGAGCTTCAATTTCTTCAAGTTCGATACGATAACCCATATGTTTTATTTGGTTATCAACTCTTCCTAGAAAATGGAGCTCATTGTTAATACGCTTAACTCGGTCTCCAGTTTTATAACAAGGCTTTTTATAATGACCATACCCTGTTAACGGTTCGAAAGCATGGCGGGTTTTCTCTTCATCGCCATAGTATCCTAGTGCGACTAGCGGACCTAATAACCATAATTCACCTTCCTGGTCGACTTCGCCAGCTCCATTTATAACTAAATAGGAAACATTTCGATTAATCTGACCAAGTGTTGTCAGCCTCGTCATGTCATTAAAATCTTCCTCAACAATAGTATGACTCGAGCATATACATGTGCATTCAGTAGGACCATAGACATTGACCAATTCAGCACGATGCTGGTAGAGATCGTATAATTTTTTCAGTTCTGACTTTATAAACCCTTCACCACCAAAGGCAATGGTGCGAATACTGGTGAATACATCGTTGCTTAACGCCCGCATTTTTAATAAGTAAATAAAGAAGCTAGGCACAGCAAATATGATTGTCGATTCAAATTGATCAATGTAAGCAAGTAATTTGGGGATATTTTTAATTAACTCTTGTGACACCGGAGAGAGCGCAGCTCCATTAAACAAGCCGCCAAAGATGTCAAACACCGAATTATCAAAATATAAAGGGCTTATCTGAGCTAAGTTATCTTGTGGAGTGATTTGAAACCTGTCTTTAACCCAGCTACTAAAATGCAAAATATTCTGATGAGTTACCGCTACCCCTTTGGGGCGACCCGTTGAACCCGATGTAAACATAATATAGGCGATACTACTGCCATCTAGATTCTCACTCTTTTCAAGCTTACCGTTTGCGACTCTTCGATATATATCCTCATACTTGATTGATGGCACAGTTGCACTGACATCGTTTACGGAACAGAATACTCGCTTTGCCTGACACTGCTCAAGAATCTCATTAATTCTATCAATGGGATTTTTGTCATCTATATGCGTGTATACCACCCCTTTGTATATACATGCCACTATAAGTGCATAATCATCAACACATTTTGTTGAAGCAATGGCAATTACATCGCCATATTCTATTCGTTCTGACTCAAAAAATGATAGCAGCCGTCCAGCTTTTAATGCGAGCTCCTGAAACGATATATCCAGAATAGCTTGACCTTGCGCAATCTCCTTGTTGGCAAGCAGGGCATCGAATTGTTCTGCCAAATTACAATACATCATCGGTTGATTATTTATTTGTTAACGTTAATGGTGGAATGTGGATAAGGAGACAATGGAGTAAATCCAAGCCTTTTCGCTAAGGACATGGATGCCTTGTTGTTGGTATAACAATCCCACTTTACTGCCAAACCTCTTTTTCTGCATTCTCTGATATAGTGCTTTCCAAGTTCTATTGCAACACCACCAGATCTATATCGCTCATCAACGTATATATCAGTTTCGATACAGTTATTACTGACTGCCGCGCCGTAACAGACACCCATGACATCGCCATTATGGCCTATTGCGTAACAACCCACACTTCCGGTTAATAAATCATCAGGAGTTGACCAAAATTGCGTGCCAAGCTCTATGCCAAGAGCTCCTCTAATCGCACTGATTGCCAACCGATCAATTTTTTTAATATCACCATGTTTGAACCTTACATCTGCTACCACTTCCGACCCCGATGCCAGTTCCCACTGCACCCGCTCTGAAAGCTGTCCGTTCATCACCTCGTTTGCCCAACTGGGCGTACCGTACAACCTAAGCTTTTCAGGGAGTGGAATTAACTTGTTTCTGATCACATTTGCGATATCTTGATAAACATCGTCCGTCGATTGAGAAGGCACAATTTGACTAAAGCCAAAACGATGAATAACCAAATAAGAGTGCGTTTTTGGATGAAAATATATATATCCCTTTTGCTTCCCCTCAATCACAGCACCAATAATTGCGAAAAATTGAATCTCGTATTGATATTGCTTCCAAAGCGTCCTGACTTGGATTGCATTCACCGAAATAAAGGGTTTCAAACTACCATTCCACCATCGACAGCAAGGATACTCCCATTGGCATAATCATTACATATGAGGTATTCAATTCCCTGACATATGTTGTCAACACTTCCAAGGCGCCTAATGGGAATTTCGCCTCGAATTTGTTGAAGATTAGCAACAGACAATGCTCGCTCGGTCGAAGGTGTATTGATGTAACCTGGCGAAATAGCATTTACCGTTATCCCAAATCCACCTAATTCCTTTGCCCACACTTTGGTAAGGGCCTCCACACCGGCTTTTGCCGACGCATAGGCGCTTTGTCCAGCAGGACCTTTTGCAGATATCGAACTGACATTGACAATCCGTCCTTGTACTCTTTTGTTCAGCATCTTTTCTGAAACCAACGAACCTAGTAGAAAAGTCGACGTTAAATTAACCTCAATGACGTGCCTAAAAGACTCGATGCTGTGACGCAGTTCATTGTTACCGGTGAGGTTTATTAGCGCTTTACTATGAATTAGACCAGCAGCGTTTATTAAGATATTAATCTGACCATATTTAGAGTCCACATAGTCAACCGCCTGTTTTGTTTGCGCTTCATCGGTCAAATCAACGCGAACATACTCATATTTTTTATTTTGCTCTGCAGCAGGGGGGTTTAAGTCAAACCCCACGACACTGTTACCCATTGATACTAAAAAAGCAACAATTGCTGTTCCCAAATCACCCGAACTTCCTGACACTATTGCCACTTTTGGCTCGGTGCTTAACACCCTACTACCCCTTTATCATGCATGGTTTTGATAATGGTTTGTACCGAACGCATATTCATTATTTCTACCATCTGAAAGGTAATTTCATAGTTATTTTCCAACTCTGCAATAAGCTTCATGTGTTTTAATGAATCCCATCCTGGTACATTATCCATTTCAGTTTGTTCATCAATTTGGGATATAGGAATCATTAGTACTCCAGCTATCACTTCAATTAATTTGCTTTCACTCGTATTTTTCATCTCTTCCTCATTTTAAAGCAAATCTTGCGTATTCAGTGGCAGTATATCGCAGGTTTTCTCCTTGCGGACTCAAATAAACTTGATCGGGTTGCGTATGTTTAAAGATACCTGTATTGGCACCTATCAAGTTTTTCTTGGCAATAGTTATATCATTCGCAATAGTGGTATTGATACCTAAAAAACTATACGCGCCAACTTTTGAGGCACCACCCACTACGGTTCCTGAAGCAAGCCAGGCGTGGTCTTCAATAATTGAATGGTGGCCTACCACACAGTTAGCCCAAACCACCACATTAAGCCCGACTGTTGCATTTGCTTCTACTACAGAATTCGGCATCACAACAGTCCCTTCACCTATGTTATCAGAATACACCTTCGCGTCAGGATGAATGTAGGTCTCAACTTCATAGCCTATACCTCTGACTTGGTTGAAAAGTTTAGCCCGTAAATCATTTAACTCACTGTACCCGACTGCCATTACAGCATTATAGTCACGACAATTGAACTGTTCATGCATTGTCTCAATTGCTACTACCGGTAACCCAAGCAGTGATTGAACAGTTATAAATTGTTTTTCTACTGCAAACGCAACGAGATCATACCGCGGATCTGAAGCAAGGTAAGCCCCAAGCGTTTCTGCAGCTAAACCTGCCCCAATTACAATTATCTTCATGTCAGTATACCTTTTAAAAATGCTTTTTTACTGTTCAGTGCAGGGGTTAATGGATATTATGATTTCCGCTACTTCTTCTGTGATTTCTTACCAGAATAAATGTAAACGCAGCGCACATAATAATTTCAGCTAATAATTTGCCAAGTGCTGGGGAGTGAACATTTATAATACCTTCCCAAAATAAGGTGGCTACTACCATAGAACACAAACCAACACATACAATAATGAGATAGCTATGCTCTAAATTTCTGGCCACAACCTGGTAAGATAGAACCATATTAATACTGGCAGGAATGGCTGAGCTTAGTAGAAGCAATGATAAGGAAAACGAGGCGGTATATTGAGGAAAAAATAATGCAAGCAACCATTCACCAGTCAAATACCAAATGTAGACGCCAAAAGCGGCCACAGAAAATGTCAGCGCTGCCGGTTTAAGGATATCAAACTCATTATTTTTATTTAAGGCGCTGTTAGCTAAGTTATAAAACAAATAAGCCATAGGTGCCATTAGTAACAACGAAGCTTCGAGAAGCTGCACTGACAGGTAATAGCTTGAAATATCGATAGCGTCATAGTCTGTCAACTTTAATATTATGACATCCACTTTTAAATAGGCCGTTGTCAGCAATTCAATAAGGAAAAACCGTTTCAAAGTTGTGAATCTCACGACCTTCGAATCTCTTGACTCATTACTTTTTGGGCAAAGTATCCATTCTTTTTTTGCAATAAATGGGAGCAGCAAGATAGCGACCATGGTTCCCGCTAAAAAAACGTGGGAAGCGGTTAGCTTTTGGCCAGACAAATAATACAAACAAACGGCAAATAATAACCAACCAATGCGATACATTAAAATGGCCCCGGCATCCTTAAAAATATGTCCATAGCCTCGATTAATTGAAGCCATTAACTGTAAAAGATGCATAGACAGTAGATAAAAAGCGGCCAACATCAACTGGATATTAAACACACCTACAATTAAAAAAACACAGGCACCAATTAATACTAGGCGAATGGCTGTTATACAGTTGAACAGCAAGGGCTCAGTTTGCCGTTTGCTACTGCATTTAAATACGGCCTCTTTATGACCAAAATTAATAAATACTATGGCAATTGAAAGAAATGCAGCGTAAACGCCAAAGACAGAATAATCCTCTGGCGAAAGCTTATTGACAAAAAACACCATCAAAATAAGGCTGACCCCAATATTGATGATATTGATCAGGGTATAGGTGGCGTAATTTCTTATCATTGCTATCTCAGGTGTATTGCCATCGGAAATTAAAAACAGACCGTCGGTTGTGAACCTGAGCCCGCTCTACTGTCACCTACTGAACAGTATGTCGTCAAATAACACCGACCAATGTAAAACGGTTATCCAGCGTATTTAATCATTAATACATAGAGCGTTTCATTTAGATTGAACATATCGTTGCACAACGACATCACCTACTTGATATATGGTTGACACCGTATATCCACCCGCCAGTTTTTGCTCAATATCTGGTAGCATATTGCGCCCCCGACGGGTGTAGATAAATATCTGTTCAAAATTGTCATCTTGAACGCTTTGAACCTGCTGTAATGTCAGTTCCAAATATTGTTCATTTGGCAATCTCACAGCATTGTCCAGATCATTAAAAAAATCGAAAGTACTTTCTTGCAATTGTACGTTTGGTTCATTGTGTAGAAAATACCTGGCAATGGACCATTCAAAAAAATAGGGGACTAAACAGGCTGATTTAATATCCTTAGACAGGTGGCTTTTTATCGCATTAAAGGCATTGTTGTTGGCCGGTTTCCACGTTATTTGATCACCATATGATGAACTTAATGCAAAGTGCCCCCACATAAGTAATGTTATGACGCCGATCGGTATAGTTATGGTTAACGTCCTACGTTCCATGACGTATAAATTACCACAAAAGGTGGTAATAATAACGATTGTCAAAGGTTGGAATATAAGTAAATAACGTTCAAAATACTGTGCGGACTGCAACATACTATAAGATATCAATACCACAGAAAAGACAATTGACACTGAAAGAATTACCAATAATTTATTTTTTCGAATTAAGAAAAAAATTACCGCACCAAACAACAAAGCAAAAAAGCCTAGTCTGATTGGGTCAAGGTAGTCATAAAATGAGGTTATATCAGTGCGAGGCGCATAAACAGTAACAAAATTTGGCAAGTTGAATAGTGCAGAACCAATCAACTGATAAACACTATTGATTGCTTCGCTATCGATAGCTTTTTTTGCAACTTCACCAGTTAAATTAACAAATGAAATGGCTTCCAATACCGCAATAAGAGAAGGCGACATAATTACAGTTGCGAGCAAGATTGACTTTATTTTGTGTTTTGTTATTGCTCCGCTGATAAATAAAGCGGATACCATCAAAACAAACGTAAAAAACACAATCTGAGGGCGAGTATTGATAGCGATCAATGACACCAATGCAAATGCGATGGCGAACTTCATAGAAAATTTTCTTACCCAAAAGCAATATAGTAAAAACTGAAGTGTCACTAAAAAGGTACAAAACATGTAGACAGAAGCATCTTGTGAATAAGTGATTTGCAGTGGCGAAATAGCCACTAAGATGGCTGCGAAAAAGGCACACTTTGAATTTGATAGCTTACTTGCCAGTACATAAGTCATCATGCTAGTAAGAGTACCGAAAATGATACTCACAATTCTAAAGTTAATTAATTGATACATATCGAAGATATGTGAACAGATACTGATAAAAAACTTATAGAACCCTGCAATTGACAGGAGTTGTAAGTAGTCACTATCTGTTTTAAATAAAGCTATAAATACCCAAGCTTCATCCAGCCAGATGTTTGAAGCTAATATTTTATGGTAGCGCAATGCCCCTGCGACTATGACAATCAGAAGCAAAGTTAAGCCCGTAAGAAAAAAACTTTTATACTTTTTCGAGCCTGTTTCTATTTTAGAAAGGGTGTCATTCACAACAGTTCCTTTAGTGTTATATAGGTATTCTGAGCAATATATTGAACTGTACTGTCATCCATTCCATACCAAATAGGCAACCTAATCAATTGCTCACTCAGGTCAGTAGTCCACTCATCACGTCCACAAAACCTCCCATTCTTGTTACCTGCTATACTTGAATGCAGTGGTACATAGTGGAACGTAGCACTGATCCCTTTTGACTTTAGCGATTGCAGCACCCTGCTTCTCAACATATTTGGAACCAGAAAATAAAAAATGTGGGCATTATGTGTACAGACTTCTGGAACTGTAGGCAGAGAAATAAGACCTGATTTTTCAAGAGGAACAAGCGCTTGATAATAACTTTCCCAAACTTCTTTTCGGCGGTAAGTAATTTGCCGCAAAGACATCAGTTGCGCATATAAGTATGCCGCCTGGAGCTCTCCGGGTAGGTAACTAGAACCAATATCCACCCATGAATATTTCGCCACTTCGCCACGGAAAAACGCCTTGCGATTGGTGCCCTTTTCACGAAGGATTTCAGCGCGTTTTACGTAGGAAGAATTGTTGACTAGTAGCGCTCCGCCTTCGCCACCACTCGTGATGTTTTTAGTCCCGTGAAAAGATAAAGTCGCTAAATCCCCAAAAGAACCCAATGGTCTGCCTTCATAAAAACAATCAATCGCTTGTGCAGCATCTTCCACCAAGGGGATATGATATTGCGCTGCCAGCTCACAAATTTTGTGCATTTCACAAGCAATACCAGCATAATGAACTACAACAATAGCGCGGGTTCTTGCGGTTATCGCGGCTTCAATTGCATCTTCATTGATATTGAGCGTATCAGGTCTGATATCAACAAAGACAATTTCAGCCCCTCTTAAAACAAAAGCATTTGCTGTAGAGACGAAAGTATAACTAGGCATGATTATTTCATCACCAGGCCCAATATCCAACAATAAAGCACACATTTCTAACGCCGCAGTGCAGGACGGGGTCAACAAACAAGCTAGAGAACCAATAGTTTCTTCTAATTTAGCTTCACACAACTTGGCAAAATGCCCACCACCAGACAATTGATTTTTACTGATGGCTTCCTGTAGGTGATCTAATTCATTGCCTACATAGCATGGTTTATTAAAGGGGATCACTAAAACGGTTTTACCAAAATAACATTCTAGAGGTATGGGGGCTTCGCATTATGCAGCGCATTCAGTGAACAACAGATTCACGTGCTAACTCTACACGCGCATTTTGTTGCACTTTAAGTGAGCACAGATCAGCATTATTGCTCGAGGGTTTGTAGCCCAACGGCGCTTCCTGAAGTAGCTTCCGTATTACCTCAACATTGTTACACTGCATTGCTGCTTGCAGTGCATCTAATAACATGAGTAATTCTGCAAGCGTCATTGAGACCTCGGTCGCTTTCATAATTCGATTGTGACTAGTTCCCTCAATATCACCGCCTATCAACAACTCTTCGTAAAGTTTTTCTCCAGGTCGTAATCCAGAATATTCAATTGAAATATCGCCGTCAGGTGTAGTTTCATCGCGAACGCTTAGCCCACTTAAATGTATTAAGTTCCTGGCCAAATCATCGATCTTAACTGACTCCCCCATATCCAATACAAAAACCTCCCCACCTTGTGCCAAACCACCGGCTTGAATCACTAACTGGGCAGCTTCTGGAATCGTCATAAAAAAGCGCGTTATTTCCGGGTGGGTAACTGTTACTGGTCCACCAGCCGCAATCTGCTTTTTGAACAAAGGTACAACAGACCCAGAAGAACCTAAGACATTCCCAAACCGCACCATACTAAAGCAAGTTTGAGTTTGCTCTTTGGAATAAGCTTGCAGAACCAACTCAGATAAACGTTTAGACGCTCCCATAACATTTGTTGGTCGCACTGCCTTATCAGTCGAGATAAGTATCATCGTTTCTACCTTTTGCTCCACGGACACTTGAGCAACATTCAGCGTCCCCCACACGTTGTTATTTAATCCAGCGGCTACATTAAACTCAACCATTGGAACGTGTTTGTAGGCAGCTGCATGAAAGACCGTATGAACGTCAAACGTTGCGACTACCTCGCTTAGTAGTTTTTTATTCAATACAGAGCCCAGTATCGGAACAATCGTAACACCAGAACCAAAGGCATCAATATTCTCTCTCAATTCCTTCTCTATGGAGTACAAAGAAAACTCAGACATTTCATAGAGCACGAGTACCGCTGGTTTCTGAGACGCCACTTGACGACACAATTCAGCCCCAATTGACCCACCAGCCCCTGTAACCAAGATATTTTTTCCGCTGATATTTCTCTCCATCAGCAATTGATTAGGTTCAACGGAATCTCGTCCCAACAAGTCTTCAATGGCGACTTGACGCAACTCACTTATCCGGTATTTTCCACTTACCAAATCCGCAGACCCGGGGATAGTCAACACATCAACATTGCAACTTTCTATATGCTCAATAATTTTGGCTTTCACTTTTCCAGAGCAACTGGGAATGGCTAACAGCACTTTCTTGACATCATCTGACCTTATAATGTCGGATAATGATGCAGGTTGGTGCACTTTGATACCGGAGATAATGGTGTTTTGTAAGTCTCTGTTATCGTCAACAAACGCAACAGGGTTGTACTCTGCACCATGCTGTAGCGAATAACAAAGTTGCCGTCCAGAAGAACCGGCTCCATAAATAACAACAGGTTCTTTACCTAAATTATGTTGTGAGTTGATCAGTGATCGAACCAGTAGCCTTGAACCACCAACAAACAGCAGCAGTATGGTGAAGTAAATAAACGGCACCGACCTTGGCATTTTGGCTTCCAGTGCAAAACCGGCCAAAACGAATGCTACAGCAGACATTACACAGCCTAATACAATGGTATAAAAAGCTTTGTTAGTCATAAAGCGTATCACAGAGCGATAAAGGCCCATTTGCATCCAAATTAGCGTTGAAAAGAATGCAGTAAAAGCGACCGACAAATATAACTCAGAGGCATACCAGTAATGCATATGCTCAACGCGCAAATAAAAAGCTAAATAAACTGCCAGCGCGACAAAGCAGGCGTCAATCGTTAAAGTTATAATCCTTTTCGCAACTCTTGGTACTTCAAAAAATTTAAATATGAGTTTTTTCAAACTATGTTAACCTGGTGTTGTTCTGACAATTGCAATTACCATTGACTCGCTTACGCGCCTTTGTAAATTTACCGTTTATGTATGATCACTAGTGTTATTTATTACACTACACAGTCATCTGATTACAAATTCGGCTAAATTCCGCACATAAATTATACGTTATTATGAAAATGCATCACAAGCGCAAATAAACAAATGCCGATTTTTAGTTACCAAAAAAGTATAACAAATCATGCAGAAATAGATTCTGTTTCCCAGTCCTCTACTTCTAACATTCCATCTTTAAAATCTAAATAAAGCCTGTCTGAATGTGTTTTTTTGTCAGCAAACTTCGCCTTCCAAATGGTATATTTTTGATTTTTTAAAAATAAAAAGGCGCCAGGGTAAGGTTTCGTTACGGCCCGGATTAACCTTTCGGCGTCGACAACTGAACCATTAACATCAATCAATCCATCTTCAGGTTTTCTTCCCGGCCAAATAGTTGCCAAGGAATCATCTTGAGGTTGCAGTTCTACTGAATTGGATAGTAATTTCGGTATTACTTGCTTTATCAACGCGACGTGAGCGCCATCAACTTCAGTATAGAGTTGTGTAGCATCAGTTTTTTCATCCAAATAAATTTCTATTTGATCCAGAATGGGGCCTGTATCAACTCCAGCGTCCAACTTAAACAATGTTACACCGGTTTTTTTTAGATTCTTAATAATCGCCCAAGGGATTGCAGCACGCCCCCTTCCTTTTGGTAACAACGTGGGATGCATTCCTAATACACCGCGCTGTGGCGACGACAGCAACGCTGATTTAGCAATTTGTGACCACCCAATAATGAATAACCAGTCAATTTTGTGCTTCTCAACAGCTTGCATCACCTCGCTATCATTAACGTTATCCACTTTAAGCAAGTCTATGTTGTTCTTATGGCAGAAATTATCAAGGTAAACTCGGCCTGATTTATTTACGGCACGGTCATCTTTCAGCGTAACAGCAAAAGCCAACTTTCCACCCGCATCATATATAGCTTCCATACAGGACAAGCCAATCTGAACGCATGTAACAAATGCAAAATTCATTTAATGCCCCTTAGTAAACAGGAGGTGGCTTTAACAAATAGCCAAAGGTTCCGAAAATAATGGCCATGTCCCCTATAAACGACACATCCCTAACATATATTCCATCAAATTCCGCTTTTTGAGCGATCGTCATGCCATCGAATGACTTGATTTGAGCCAAACCTGTAAGACCTGGCCTTGCTGCCAGTGCCCCATTTTGCGCTCTCCTCTCCACTAATTCCGTTTGTGAGGGGATAGGAGGTCTTGGCCCAACAATACTCATGTCACCTTTAGCAATATTGAACAATTGAGGTAACTCGTCGATATTGGTGCGCCGAATAAGCTTTCCGACCCACGTTAATTTAACACTACCAAGCTGATCTGAAGGAAGATTTCCAGTATTTACAGGCATTGAACGAAACTTATAAAACCGAAAAGTTGCACCGTTTCGTCCCACCCGCTCTTGAACAAAAAGTACCGGGCCCGGATCAAAAATCTTTATCAACAAAGCAATTAATACCATTATCGGTAACAGCCACAATAGCGCACAAAAGGCTGCCAATATATCTAAGATGCGTTTCCCATAGTTGCGATACACGCTATAACTCCCTAGTAAAACAGGTTTGAAAGGCTTCAGAGTATTTTTGTCCGCATTGGCCACCACGATAAGCAGCGAGTCCTCTTATAGCCTCATAGCTTCTTGGATGTGGATAATCTCTCATCACATTTCGATAACACGCCAATGCATCAAGTTTGATCTGAAGTTGATGTTCAATTTCTACGAATAAATTTGCTTTAAAGTTGTTACTTCCATACTCAAACGCCCAGTCGGTAGCCGACTGGATTTCCATAAAGTGCAAAGATTGTAACGGAGGAATGTCATCTCTACGCTGAAAATAGCGACTCGCCGCCAAGCACGCCCGAGCAACCTGGCCATGATCGTCATTAAGATCGTTGGGGTGGTGAGTAAAAATTCGTTGCGGTTTAAAAGCCAGGATTTGTTGCTCAATAAACTGAACGACTTCCAAATGTGGTACAGTATTAATCCGTATGTTAGGGAATTGACCCAATACAGGTTTATCAAATCCAATTAATTTGTTGGCGGCTAAAGTATCGTTATATAGCTCATTATCGGAAGGTCTCTTGTGCCTAACATCAGCATCACCACAGAGAATTACAGGCTGCACTATTTCGTTATGCTGAACCAATTTTGCTCCCGTCGCACCGAATCCTAAAATCTCGTCGTCGGGGTGTGCAACAACCACCAAATTAACTTTACTCATATACTATTTTCATCCACTTAGCATTGTCGCTTATTACAAAGTTTAGAATAAACAACACAACGGCTACACACCTGTCTCCAGCTCTTTCTTGAGCTCTTGCCATACGTATGATTGTTCAAACCGACTCGTTATTGATGACCTCACATTGGACTTTAATTTATGGTACAAGTGAGCGTCATCTAACATTCGAATGATTCCATTTTTCAGACTATCCACATCTTTCATTGTTATTAGAAGTCCGTTTTTTTCATGCTCAATTATCTCGTTACACCCGTTTATGTCTGTAGCGAGTAGAGGCAGACCAAAACATCCGGCTTCGATCAACGCATTAGGCAATCCTTCTCTGTACGAGGGTAATACAAATATTTGACCAACCGATAAAAAAGGTCTGATATCTTTTTGAAATCCAACTTCAATTATTTCCGGAGAATCTTTAATTAGCATCATATTCTCTGGCTTTATTGGATTTAACTGCTCTTCAAAATCGCCAATTAGTAATAATTTAAGTTGCGAGTACCTTGGAAGCAGAGCGACAAACGCTTCAATCAATTCATTTATACCTTTGTCTTTCACAATTCGACCAGTAAAGACTAAGACTTTGTCATCAGGTTTGATGCCTAAATCATTACGAATACGTTTTTTTTGTTCTTCACTGTAGGAATCCCGAAAATATTCACTATCCACCCCATTTATAGAGCCTTTCCCGACGACAGTGATTGCTTTCTTTGAAATATAATCATTCATAAATTGTTTCAAACCAAAACTATTCGCCATCACTTTTGTGGCCATAGAATAAGTTAACCACTCCAGTTTCACCAATAACCAGCGTTTAAAACCCTGCGCTTCCATTAATGGCAGCCCAACTTGCCAATGAACACGAATGGGTACGTTTGTTAATCGTGCTGCAATCATACCTAGCAACCCTGCTTTTGGTGTAAAACTGTATACAATATCCGGTTTTTCTTTTATGAAAAGTTTGACTAATTTAATCAGGCTGACCAAATCTTTTAGTGGCGTAATTTTACGTGTCATATCAACGCTAATTACAGGCACCCCCTCCTGCTCGGCAATCTGATCATTAATGGGGCTGCTTGACGTCACTAATTTAAGGTCAAAATGCATTGACAAAAATCTAGGCTGTCCAACAATCAGTGGATGAATACTAAACGGCACGGTCGTCATGAGAATCATTTTCTTCATTTAGACAATTCCTTGCTCAGATAATCCTCTATATTCATAAAGTCCAATTCTCCCAACGCAGCAAATAATCGTTTTGTGCATGCAGTAGAAATTTTGATCTCTTCTGACTCTTTGTGTTTAATATTTAAATCAATATTGTTGTGTCGTAGAAAGTCTAAGATATTCTTAATAGACTGGCCATTACCACTACCAACATTTACCAATGGAAGGTCCTCAATATCGAGTAATTTCATATATATTTTGATAACGTCTCCAATGTACATGAAATCACGAATTGCGTTACCATGATTTGAAATTGTAATTGACTTTTTGCTCCTGCATGAGTCTATAATTTTACTGATAACTGAAAATTTATCGTTTCCGCCATACATATTAAATATTCTTGCAATCGTATAATTCACACCGCGCTCTAAGCATATTTTTTCAACCAGTTTCTCATTTGATAACTTTAATGCCGCATGAAGATTTAACGGTTGTACCTGATCAGATTCCGCACATAGAATGTTGTTACCGTATACTGAACTACTGCTCGTATAAATCACTTTTTGTATATTAGTATTGTTGAAAAATTGCAACGTTTTCGCTGTTACAACCAACGAGAGATTTACAAATGATACAGGGTCCACAACATGATTCAGTTCAGTTGAGGTCTGGAAATTGTTGAAGATCAGTTTTATTGGTTGGTGTTTGAAGGGTTCAAGTAATGAGTCATCATTAAGCAAATCTCTTGCAGATATTGAAATACTGTTATCAACAACCTTGAGTAAATGCTGCGACAAATTACTATTCTTACCTATTATTATCGTTTTAGTCGTCACTTTCTTACTTTCATCCCAAATCGATGCACCCTGGATTATATTTTGTGACCCGGACGGCACCTCAAATGAATGCTAACTTCAGCCTTTCGACTCTTTGAGCACATGCTTGAACTGATGAATGTTGAGACACCATGCAGCACACAACATCCAAGGTAAACTATGGTCCAAGTAATAGTCTATCATCATACTACTAAGAACAATTAGGAAGATCATCAAACATCCCGTCTTTATTGAACGTAAGACTAATCGGTATATCAAACCAATAATAATGCAAAAACCAACGATCCCACCATCGACTAAACTCTGAAAAAAAAGATTGTGCGCACTTGTTGTAATCGACCCTACACCAGAGGAGTGTCCTGATGTCCCCAAAACAATATTAAATCCTCTGAGAGAGGGGCCTATCCAAAAATCATCTTGCAAGGATTGAATGACAAACCCCCAGATCAAGGTTCTATTGCTGGAGTCAAAATCAGAATTCCCAAAAACAAAAACCAAGTCTCGCCAAACAATTTCTGACGGTGTGTGCAATTTAGATAAAAACGGGAAAATAACTGA
The DNA here is from genome assembly GCF_056158425.1 of Planctobacterium sp. AWH2_060. Lineage (NCBI taxonomy): Bacteria > Pseudomonadati > Pseudomonadota > Gammaproteobacteria > Alteromonadales > Alteromonadaceae > Planctobacterium > Planctobacterium sp. AWH2_060. Next base: position 2,261,986 of record NZ_JBSWTG010000001.1, read on the forward strand.
AAAACGCTGCGCAACATCGTCATTGAACCAAGCAACTGTTAAAAGTACGGTACCAGATATGAGCAATGCATAACAAATTTGAACATATTTATCTTTCAAGTTAGTGATGACAAACAAAATAGTCGCAACACCCAAAACCAATAGGAAATTTCGAGAGCCAGATAAGAAACCTGCAAACAAAAACAGTATAGCCATACATCCCATAACAACCTTGTACTTTGCATCACTGTCGTCTAAACACATCAAGCAGCAAACTATTGCGAATGCCATGATAACACCAAAATCCGTGGAGATACGCGTTAAAGAACTTATGTTACCATCGTCGAGATTTAGTCTATCTCCCGCAACGAAGTATTGAGTTATTATTTTCGCTCCTTGGAAATCGAAGGCTTGCCAAATACCCACCAGAGCTAATATTACGAATATTGCCCACCCGAACCACCAAAAATAAAATTTTTGATCGTTACCACTATATCGGAATATCAGCCACATAAATGGCATTGAACACCAAATTGCTATTGGGCTTAAGCCGTAAAATAAAAAATTAAACCATGAACCGAAGAATGCATCATAGTGAATAAGCATTGACAAAAAACTTACAGCAGCGTAACTGAAGATTAGTACTATTTCGATTTTGTACTTTTTGAAAAAAATCCAAACAAAGCCATTATCAAGCAGTATTTTTCCTGCAAATAGAAGAACTAATATAAGTGTCAAAACCACCATTAAAACATTGATATATGGATAATTTACAGGGGGCGAGAGCACGGATAATGTAAACAACAGGGCAAACACAACATGCACGTTTAGATTCGCTGTTTTAGTCATTAATGCCTCTAATTTCTTCGGATTAAAACAATATTAATAATAACCGTTCGAGAAACGGTTAATAAAGTAAACTTAGTTATTAGGATAGTTACTTTTGCAGCATTGCATTGAATGGGAAACCAAACGACTCAAATAAGATTTAACCCCAAGATATCAGCACCACATAGAATCTCAAGTTCCCTTCAATCGTTCTACATTTAGCATCACCGAATTATTGGAAAATAGCTTAACTAAAAAACAAAATATAATAAAATTTAAAACCCATAAAACCAAAATATTGAAATATAGTGACAAGATGTGTTCATAGCCGAAAAAACCCAAGTAATTAAAGAAAAATGCCGGGATAAATGAAAATGAAAATGCAATCTTAAAAGAACTCGGTGAGAGCTTTAAAATTAGGCGAATGAATAGCGTGGTTGCAACGAGAAACATTGACATTACAACCAACCCCAACCAAAAACCAAACAAATATACGTGGTATCCATAAAATCCCCACCAATATCCAGCGTAAACCGGAGCACCATTAATTATTTCTGGTTCGTTACCAATCATTAAAGCAAGTGCATACTGAGCCTTTAATAAGTCCGGAAACAGAGTTCCAGGTACAAAAGTGTCCAATGCCAATTGCCATGCGGTACTGCTATTGACGAGATGAGAAATATCATATAACCCAAGCTGTTTCCAATAAAAGACCTTCATTGCATCATCCAAAAAGCCGAGGCGTCTTGATATCTCGGACAAAGAGTTCCAAATCGATGTAACCGTATCTTCTACACCTGTTTGAGTGACATATGCTTCGGCTGCGTCATACCAAATTGCGTACCTTATGTATCCGATAACAGAAAAAATATAAATAGAAGCGACCGCAAAAGTTAGAACCAAAAAAATCGTCCGTAGATTAAGTCTTATGACAAAATTCCTATGAAAAAAACAAATATACATCATGCTCGTAATTAGGATATCAAATATCCCGGATTTGCTTCCCTGAAAGATGCGCATAAATACAAAAAAAACCATCAGAACGACAACATATTTAAAGTGCTTTCGCTTGTTTTGGATGCCCAGCAAATAAATCCCGACAGCCAACCAGATTAAAAAGTCAGGCATAATAAGTCTTAAGAAATATCGATGCAAAATGCTACTGGTTAGTGCATTATTATGACCGTTTACACTTTCTCCCATTACAACGACAATACTAAGTATGGCACTAAAAATGAAAAGCACCGAAGCTACTTTGAATTTCAGCTCGGCATTGTTAATTGTTCTACCAGCTTGCTTGAGTTCATATACAATTTTTTCGAAGTGTCTACCTAATAGGGATAATGTCAGATAAAAAACTACGACATACAACAATAAGCCCTTTCCGGCTTCTTGGACCATTTCTGCCGTGTAATAATTGTGCTCCCAGTTATGAGCTGTGTAGTAGCTGGCTATTACGAAACGCTGCCCAACAAACAAAAAAACAAAAAAACCAAAGTAAGTAAGCACAGGACTTTTTCGTGAAACTCTGGGTCTAAAGAGAAACGCGTATACCACGAAAAACAGTATTCCGAGGAAACGATTATCGTCATCGTAGTATGTGTCGACATGAAAATGAAATGAAGCTACGATGGCTAAGCACGAAATAAAGGCCAACCAAAAATGTATGTGTATGAATCTAATGCTCATGAAACTGGTTTTTAATTCTCACTAATCCAATAAAATTAAAGTGAAGAGCTAACTTCACTCTAATATCGTCCCATCAAATGCCCAATTTCAGATTTTAATGCATATAGAAGAATATTGGGATACTTTAATCCAAAACGCTTTAGAAAGGCTTTGTAGTGTATCCTAAACTCTTTGATCCACTCACCTTTGCTCCTTTTCGTCAAACTATTTCCGTGTACCCTGCGAATAAATAGATGTTCATTTACAAAACTGAATTTCCTACCGATGGATAGCCTTAGCCAAAACTCGAAATCACCAATCAAGTTAAACTGTGGGTCAAACTTTATCTCCCTGATTAAACCAGCCCTTATCACTGTGGCCGATATTGCGATAAAGTTTCTTAGCAGCAGCTTTTGTGTCACATCACCTTGATAAGGCTCAGGATAACTTGTACCGATATCATTTCCTGAAGTATCAATATTTCTCACTCTGCAATAGACAACGGCGGTATTTTCATCAAAAAGTGCAATTTGCTTTTCTAATTTTGTTGGAGCCCACAGGTCATCAACGTCCAGAAATGCAACAAATTCGCTGTCATCACTGACATGCTCCAGGCCAACATTTCGCGCTGCATAAAGTGGAATATTTTTGCTGGTTTTTACAATGTTAACCTTTTCACCATAGGATGCTGCAATCGATGCACTACCATCCGTTGAACAGTTATCAACGAAAATTATCTCCCAATCGGTATAGGTCTGTGCAAACAAGCTATCAATTGCTTCTCTTAGAAACTCTTCCCCATTAAAGCAATTCATTATTATTGAAACGCGAGCCATGCCTCTACTCTCCTAAGTAGGCCAGTATTTTACTGATGACAAATGACACATCCTCTTTAGTCAAGTCGGCATGCAATGGTATCGTCAAAATTTGTTCGGAAACTTTTTCCACTACAGGCAAATTATATTCGCATTTGTAAAGTGCTAACAAATGATTGGGCTTGTAGTGGATACCGCACTGGACACCATTTTCTATGAGATAATCCATTAATCCATTTCGTTTGCCATTCAATACCCGAATAACAAAAATATGAGGAATATTGTTTTTCCAATCTAAATTCAACAGTTTTATAGCGGGTAATTGCGTCAATTCATCCACGTATTGAGCCGCCCTGGCCTGTCGTATATTTTTAAATAAATCAATTCTCTTAAGCTGTTCTCGACCAATGGCAGCAAACACATTACTCATATGAAAACGAAACCCCTGATGAGACACTTCAAAGTCCCAGCTCCGCTGCCCACTAAAGCGCTTGTCAGTATCTTTTTCAACACCTAATAATCGACCATCTTTTAAACGTTCTAACACCTTGCTATCTTTAGTAATAACTGCGCCACCTTCACCACTGGTGATGTTTTTAATGCCATCAAAACTAAAACAAGCAATATCCGAGTTGGTGCCAACTTTTGCCCCATTGAGCTTACAACCAAAGGCATGTGCTGCATCTTCAATAACTCTCAAATTATATTTTTCAGCCAACGCGTACACTTCTGCCATACGAGAACCGTCACTCGCATAATGCACTGGCATAATCGCTTTCGTTTTATTAGTAATGCGTCGTTCAGCATCACAAACATCAATGAAAAGTGTGTCTTCAACAACATCACAAGAGACAGGTAGCGCACCAGTGGCAGAGATGGCCTGATAAGAAGCAACATAAGTTAATGAGGGCACCAGCACTTCATCGCCGGGTCCTATATCCAAACAACTAATCGCCAAATGAAGGGCAGAAGTTCCCGTATTCACGCAAACCACTTGTTCCGGTTCAACACCAACAAATTCAGCAATTTCGCGCTCAAATGATTGCACTTCAGCGCCCATACCTAAGAATTCATGGTCCATCACTGCCATTACGGCCGCTTTTTCTGCCTCTGAAATAGATGATTTGGAGAGACGTATCGTTTTCATTTTTATTTCCAATTAAAGCGGATTGAATCCAGATCTTTGTTTATTGCTTCCTCTGGGTCATGCTTTATGCTTGCAATATTTAGCAGCATATTTAAACCGTCACCACAGCCTTCAAATGCCATCCACAAACCTGGAGCAACTGTGAGCCGACAGTAATTTTGCGGACTCAATGTCACTGCCATAATTTTACCTTTACTCGGACTGGTATCACGATCATCGTGGATGACAAAGCGAATTGCACCTACAGGCACAACCAAGTTAAGCACCATTTTCTGGTGTTTTTTCCAACCCTTTATGTCTCCTTGGTTTATCGTTGAAAAATACGCTTCTCCAAAATCCGAAAAACCTTGATCATCCATTTTTACTGCATGATAAATATCACCTTTGGGGTGATTAATCCTTTTCAATGGCGTTAATAAAACATCGCTAATTAAGCAGGATTCCATATCAACTCTCTTTGTTTGGCAAGCTCTTCATACTCACCAATCTGGTGTAATGTAAAGTCGTACATATCCTTATTTTCTTTGTAGAAGCTATAATACCATTCGCTCACAAATCGAATGCATTGTTTGTATGTAAGGTTGGCTTCCCACTTCAAGTGGAAAAGTGCTTTGTCACAATTAAGCTTCAATAGTCCCGCTTCGTGGAAAGGGATATTATCCGTCACCTGATATGCGTCATCAGGCGATGCAAAATGCCAGTGTGCAGACAAATCGGACAATAAATGCTTTACGGTTCTGTTTTGCTCTGCCCGTGGACCAAAATTAAACTGCTCGCCGTGAATATTGTCATTCTCAGCCAACGCTTGCCCCAAAACCAAATAACCGCTTAGCGGCTCAAGCACATGTTGCCAGGGCCGGGTAGCATCCGGACAACGAATTTCAACAACCTCTGATTGACTCCATGCCCGCATACAATCAGCCACAATTCTATCAGCTGCCCAATCGCCACCGCCAATCACGTTACCGGCTCGCCCAGTTGCCATTTTTACACTTCCATCTTTTGAAGCAAAAAATGATTGCTGATAGGCGTGAAATATCACTTCTGCAGCCCCCTTAGAGCCGGAGTAGATATCTCTCCCCCCCATGTGGTCAGTTTCTTTATATCCCCATTCCCACTCTACATTCTCGTAGCATTTGTCTGAAGTAATGAGCACTGCATAACATTTGTGCTGTAGAGCGCGTAGCGATTCAAGAACATGTGTGGTACCAATTACATTCGTTGCAATGGTTCCAACCGGATCAGCATATGACGTAGATACAATTGGTTGTGCAGCCAAATGAAAGACAAAGTCAGGTTTAAAAGCCACCATAATCTCTTTGATCGCCTCAAGATCTCGAATATCTGCAATATGATGCTCAATCTTCTCTGCTAACTTTAGTTCCTCAAACATTGCTGGTTGTGTTGGTATATCAACGGATACCCCACAAACTTTCGCCCCTAGTTTAAGTAGCCACGTCGTTAACCAGCTCCCTTTAAAACCCGTATGGCCGGTGATCAATACCCGCTTACCTTGGTAAATATTGTTATACACTGTTAATTTCCTACTTTTCCACGAACCCACGGATTCCCGTCGGCGAAATAACCTACCTCAACCGTCGTAAATCCGGCGGCTTTGAAACAATCGACACTTTCTTTTGCAGTCCGAGTTACACCCCACAATTGAAATTCGTTTCTTCGATATAACCCAAGCATAATCAATAACATGCGTAAATATGACTTGAGAGCTGTGGCGGGAGTGTACATTGTCGCCTGGTACATGGTGTAATCTTGAATACCAAAGTCAACGATAGATTTTAAAAACGCAATGTACTGTTGTTGATCAAAAACATAGTCTACTGCAACCGAATAGGCTTGAGTAATTTGACCTTTAAATCCCATAGGCAATGCTTCAGGAAAAAAACCACTGTAACAATTGATATGCGGGTTTTGTAACAACCACTGGGACGCCAGTCGACTGGGTTCTACGGCGATAACTTCTTCAAATGCATCAGTAATCTGCGCTTCTATATAACCGTTTCCACTGCCAACAGATAAAACCTTGTCTCCAATTTTGTTCGCAATTATTTTTTCGACAACGCGGTTCTTAGCGTCACAATACCATTCTGGTAGATCCTGGTAGCCACTGAATTTTTTGAAAAACGCCGCATAAAAATTATTATAAAACTGGTCATCCGCTACCTTGAATCTATCCGTAGTACAAATATCAGTAAACTTTATGCCAAACCAGCTATCCTGATAAAACTTAATCATTGCTGCTTACCAAGTCTTCCATTTGGCGTTATTACTATCCCACATTTTACAAAGATCCTGTTTATCTTTTAGCGTATCCATACATTTCCAAAATCCATCATGCTTGTAGGTAAATAATTCGCCGTCAGTAGCCAATTGTTGTAATGGCGCCTGCTCGAATACGGTGGCATCGCCCTCATTAATGTAATCAAAGACTTCAGGCTGACAAACAAAAAAACCACCATTTATCCATGAGCCATCCCCTTTGGGTTTCTCAAGAAATTTAGCAATTCGATTATCCTCTGCAATTTCAATAGCTCCAAAACGACCATCCGGTTGAACAGATGTCATGGTTATCGCCTTGCCGTGCGTCTTATGGTAAGCAACAAGTTCCGTGATATTGATGTCTGAAACCCCATCACCATAAGTCAACATAAAGGGTTCGTTACCAACTGCCTCCTGAGCTCGTTTAACACGACCGCCAGTCATACTGTTAAGGCCAGTATCAAGTAAAGTCACCTTCCAAGGCTCTGAGCTATTATTATGTACTTCCATCTGATTTGTTGACAGATCAATAGTGATGCTGCTTTGATGCAAAAAATAATTCGCAAAATATTCCTTGATGTAATATCCCTTGTACCCAAGTAAAACAACGAATTCATTGAAACCATGTTGTGAATACATCTTCATAATATGCCACAGGATTGGTTTCCCTCCGATTTCAACCATGGGTTTTGGCCTTAAATCAGTTTCCTCACTCAGCCTGGTGCCAAAACCACCTGCCAGCAACAACACTTTCATACAAACTTACCTTTCATCGTTCTTGGTTTAAAATGGACAGAATTTCGGCGTTTGGATTCTAAAATCAACATTTGCACTAGATACCTTTTGCCTAAAGAGTAATGTGAACAACGCTCTTTATTGCTCCTAAAATTCCTCGTAGCACAGGCCCAAAATTCCTCATGTAATTGCAAACCATTCATCAAACAGCGATAAATGATGCATCTTTCCAACTAATGTCCATGCACCTGTGTAATAACATCATTTAACTCTCTAATAGCGAGTTATGTCTAGATCAAAACAATGTCACTCCTGAGGATATCATCTTAATTTTGAACTATTTTTGAAATATTACCGGCAGGTAATTAGATTATTAAAAAAACTGTTTTCAGCTCGCACCATTTTGTTTTTAAGTTCGAAGCTTATCGAGTTAAATTCGCCAATATCGCCTCTTTATTTTTGGCAATAGATTTTATCATAAAATCGTGGGAGGTTCGCATTACTGTCGGAAAGTTAACAACTTGTTTAGCCGCTTTTTCAGCAACCGGACACGAACCGGTAATATATTCAACCTTTTCCAGTTCTGTCCCTCTACCTTGGACAACACTCGTAAACCAAGTACCCAACTCCCAGCGGAAGCTAAACAGATTTTCAAACTTTTCGCGTTCGCGAACTTTAAACGAAAACCGTAAACAGGCGGCGTCATTGTAATTTTCAGGCGCCACACCCAATAATTTGTCAATTTGCTGAAAAGCATTTCGTCGATGCAGCAGGTTTTGGTTTATATTTTTTAATTGAGAGATTCCCAACAATGCTTGCTGCGATGATAAGCGAGCGGGATAAGGATACTGCTGCGGTTTTTGAACTAAATGTTCATCACGCCAATAAAAAAGTACCCCAAATCGAGAAAGTAATGCCAAAATCGACTTCCCCCACCAGTAGTTAAACGGCGAAGTCAGAATAAACTCAATCAAAAAACTTCGTAATAAACGCCTATTTGTCGCTATCGGAAGAAAGGGCGTACGCTGTTGTATGACCGAAAGTTTTTGCGCTATTTCAGGTTTGTTACTTGTAGCTACCCCCCCAAGAAAAGTACTCATAACTTTTGAATGGTCTGTAGAGAAAAAAGCTACATCGCCAATACTGCCCACTGGCCGCCCTTTATATGTGGCTCCCAATGCATGAGCACAATCTTCCACAACAAAAAGCCCATGGGCATCCGCAGTTTGTTTGATTTCATCTAAATCACATGCGAAGCCAAATGTATGTTGAGCAAAGATCGCTTTCGTTTTGTTAGTTATCACTGCTTCTATTTTTGTCGTATCAATGTTGTATGTTTCATCACATATATCGACATAAACAGGCTTAGCACCCCGATAAATGACTGCATTTGGCACAACCACGCAAGTGTAAGCAGGTAAAATAACTTCATCACCGGGCCCAATATCCAAAGCTTCCAATACGGCGTAAAGGGCCATCCTTCCCGCGCCGAATGAATAGGCATATTTGCAAGCGACAAATTCCGAAAACAAACGCTCATACTCTCTGATATTTAGTTCATCATCGTGGCTTTTGGACAAACGTCCGGCGATCAATCGCCATTCAGACCATGTGTTCGTCCCGGAAAAAACGTTGTGCCGATAACGAGGTAGTAATGGCAAATTGTCTAGCAACTTTTTTAGTTTCTTTTTCATTAATTTGATTCTTGAACTAATATAGAGAAATCATCTATAGCAAAATGTTTACCTGGATATTCAGCCATGACTGATTTAATTTCGCTCCCAACACCGATAAAACTAACATTGTGCGTTTTTGCGGCCAAAAAATCGGCTTCTGCATCACCGAAAAACACAACATCATTAGCCTCATAGTCAAACAACTGCATACTTTGGATGAGGTTATCCGCTTTACTTTCCGGAGAGCCCATCACCACATCAAAGTATTTTGCCATTCCGCGACGCAACACAATTTCTTTGATTTCATTGGTAGGTGTTGCTGAATTTACCGTCATTATTAATCCGCGCGCTTTTTGTTGAATCAAAAATGCTTCTGCCCCCGGAATTGCTGGCGCTTCCACAACGCGCTCAACAACTCGTTCAGCAAACTCACTGCATAATTCTGACAATCTTTCTGGGGTTACTTCACGATTAAAAAACACCTTTTCCCAAAGTTTAAATTTTTCAAAACGCGAAACACCACCGTTTTGCACATGATACTCAACAACTTTTTCAGCTATATCTTTGCCGTAAGGTTCATACATGGCGCCATAGGCTTCTGTTTTTACTCTTACCGAATCAGCCAGCACCCCATCAAAATCGAATACCAACAGTTTTTTGTTTTTTAACGTTGCCAGTAACTCGAACTTAGTTTGAACAATATTCATTAACTCTTTTTACTACTCTTTAAGCGTGCGTTGTGTTGACACTATGGATCTCTTCTACAAGCTCTAATATCCCTTGTCCAATATCGGTAAATTCTCCAGAAGTTAACTTTTTCGCTTGTTTCGGTGTGTAACGGTAAGGCGTCATTACATAGTGATCAGCACTGAGTTTTTTGTTGACAAACTCAACGTTTTTTTCTACTCCTGCAATTTCAAAAATCATATCGATTAACTCTTCGGAGTTAAGTACCTGAGAACCTGTAACTGTAATGGCTTGGTTAGCATGTGCATCGTCTAACACATCAACACTGAGTCTGGCGGCATCTCTGACATGAATATATTCACGCCGTTCCTTGCCAGTGCCTCGATATTTTAATTTTCGATCACCAACCACTTGCATTATGTAGCTTTTTAAACCATTCCATGGTTGCGCTCTTGGGCCATAAAGAGAACCGTACCTTAGGAAGGTATAATCAATGCCATACTTCTCATGATAGGCTTCAATTACGGTTTCTGACGCTTGTTTACTGGCTCGATAGAAACTGCCATAGGGACTATATACATACATTGTAGAGGCATAAACAAAGCGCTTCACTCCGGCATCAACAGCGGCCTGCATTGCTATAGTAGCCCCCATTACATTTAGATGAATGGTATCAAAGGGGCGTTCTTTTGCTTCACCGATGTCTGCAATGCCTGCATAATGGTAAACTATCTCCGCATCTTGCATCACCGCGGTTACTGCGTCTTGATCCAGCATATCGCCAGTTATCATTGTTTGATCTGGACGTAAATACGGCGACACATCACGATCGAAAATAATGACGTCATAGCCACGTTCACTCAATGCATCTGCCGTATGGCTTCCCATAAAGCCCGAACCACCAATAACCACCACTTTAGTCATTACTTATAATCCCTGCTTTTGTACTTCATATTCAGTAGCCGGAACTGAGCCAAGTAGCTCCTTTCCTCGCGTAAAACGAACTGCTTCTTCAGTGGCCTCTATCTCCATTCTCGTTCGGCAATCTATTGACATAGACCCCATATGTGCTGTTAACAAACAACGCTCGATTTCTTTTAGTTTACCGTCGTAAGGTTCCTGTTCGAATACATCAATCGCAACGCCACCAAGGTGGTCTGCTTTTAGTACTTCATACAAATCATCCTCGTCAATGATGCCACCTCTGGATGCATTGATCACGAGGGCGTCGCTCTTCATAGACAGCAATTGCTCTTTTTTGATCATCCCTTTTGTCTGAGCGGTTAACGGGACATGTAAAGTAATAACATCAGCTTCTCTATAAATTGTCTCTTTGGAAACCCAATCCACTTTGAAGCGACGCGTTATCTCAGGATCTGGTGACAAATCATTAAGCAATAATTTAGGTGTTCCAAATGCACTCAATCGGTTTAATACGCGTTTACCAATTCGACCGAGCCCAATAACCCCTATGGTTACTTCCGCAATGCGACGACCAAAATGTCGGTGCCAAATGCCATTGTGCAACTGGCTATTGGCAACGTGAATTGCACGCAGTAGATTGAGCATTAAGCCTATTGTTAATTCGGCCACCGCTGGAGCTGGTGCGTCAGGTGTGTAAGATACCTTTATTCCCCTTTTCTCAGCTGCGATCAAATCAACACCATCCAAACCAATGCCAACCCGGGAAATCAATTTTAAATTAGGAGCTTTACTCATTACAAAGTCACTGATGACCTCAGTGCCTGCGATAATAATGTCAAAATCGCTCACTAAATTTGCCAACTCTTTTTCTGTTAACTTCTTATCCAATGGATTTATCAAATACTCAATATTATTTTCTTTGAGCATTTCCAGAGGAAGGCTATTTTTATCACCAAATGGAATAGTTGTTATTAACGCTTTCATGTCTGTTCTACCTTAAACGGGGCATTGAAATAGTGATTTAGTTTTTTGTTCATCAACTCGCTGAAACAAGGAATCTACCATAGAAGGAAACGCTGGCTGATTTAGTATGCAAGTCATAAATTCACTTAACTGATTTGACGTATAAAATATACGCCACAAATTGGGGTCTACCAACTGAGGAATTGGATTCATTGTAACACCCGACCAGTTCCCCATGATAGCGACCGGAACACCCAACGCAACAGCTTCAAGACAGGCACTTGATGTCGAGGAAATTAGCATAGTCACTCGAGTGAGCAATTCAGACATGCTTTCCTTGGTAATCGATAATCGACTGTCTAGAGCTTCAGGTATTAATTCAATGAAACGAGCGTAGGTTAAACTGGGATGGTGCTTTAATATTACGACAACGTCTTTATCTACGTTATCTAGCATGTCTAGTGTGGCTTTTACCAATTTACGACTTTCGTCAAGCATGATCGGCAGAACCACAAGTACCGTGGTTTGCTGTTCAGGGGCGCGTTGAACGTCGAATAAATAAGAAAAACGAAACGCAGGTGATACTGTCGCGTTGATGCCGTCAAACGCTGTATTGCGAATTCGCAACTGCTCTTGATTGATAACATGGAAAACATCAGGTACTGAATTTAGTTCTTTTTCATAGTATTGCGGTTGTGTACAAGCATAAAAACCGGGAACGTTGTAGCCTTGGTATCCATGGACTTTCACTTTTGGATAGAAGGTTTTAAGGCCTATATTATACGCTCTGTCTCCTACTTGATTCTCATGCCAATCAATGGCCTTGTGAATATTGACACCAGCTTTAAATAGTTGACGAATAAAACGATATTTACAAATCGTTTTAATTAGTGAGAATGCAAATATCTCAGACTTTGCTTCTTGAAAAAGCAAATCTGAATAATCAACTCCCTGCACTGATGGTACAGATTTTAGCTTGAAGGGTAACACTGCACTTTGTGCAAAAGCGACGAAATAATCCAGTATTGAACACCAAGATTCTTGAAGTAAAAAATTAGCTTCAGACCCCGCAACGCCGCTAAATAGCTTTTTGTAGTCCGCAGGCTTCCGGACTCCAATAAGGGTAGCGGTAAAATAGCGATGCTTGAGTTCACCTGGACTGAGGTATTGCTCATGCCCAATGTAAAATCGGTCAATAAAAGGCCCCGGAGCATCGAAACTGTAGGTGAATAGAAAGGTATCGATCAACAAAACGTTGCCCTCTGGCATTTTTTTTGTTCGATAAAGCCTTGACCAAAACAAATCACTCAATACGCCATAGACACTAATCAGAAAGTTTTTAAATGCATTTATAAATGCCGACTTTGACCGCCCCGAGGACAGTATCGGGATACCAGATGCCTGATATTTCTCCAACATTTGTGCGATAGGCTTTTTTAGCGTCTGAGTGTCAATTACTATAGCGTCATAGCGCTTCCCATGTTTAAGTCTGTCTTCCAAGAGCGCCAACTTGCACATATGATCAAGTAATTGAGACTGGACAGTATTACGACAGGTAACTTTTAAAAATAAGGCCGCGCCGTTAAGACAGTTAGCACGTATTAGTTCACCTACATATTCATTGTAAACCTGCCTAACTCCCGGTTCCAGTTCATCAATTCTCATTGCGTCAGAGAGAGATAACTCACCTTCCTTGCGCAAATCCAGGACATTTCCTTGAGGTGTTGTAAACGCCGAATCGGACACGTTTAACTTCTCCGTTATTTGTTTTCCAGACCAGCAATGTACTTTTCTATCCGGTTATAGATAAATTGATGCTCATTCGACAGATAATGCACACCATCAAAGGTCACAATTTGTTCTTCGCTCACATCCAGAATGTGGCCATGCAACTTTTCTGATATTGTCTCAATGAGTTTATTGCAGACCTCTAGTTGTTGATAAAATACTGAGGGCCGGGGCCTTGGCAAGGCCCTACTTTGACTGATTACCGGGGTATTTACAAAGCAATATGTAGAGGCACATTTTGACAGCCTCTCACTAAGTTTAATAATAGAATCCGGTTCTAATTCACTCGTGGCCAGATATTCAACCTCTCCACTTGACAAGGTATAATCGCCAAGTCCTTTTGAGGCAGACTGCAACCCACACGCTGATATCTGTGCTTCCAAATCTTCCAACACCGACTTTTTCTTTGGTGTCGTATCCACAAAACCGACATTGGTGATCACGTGTTTTACGGTGATATCCTGTGATTCCATGACACTTAATAAAGTCGGAAAAACTGTCAAATATAGCGGCCGGGACAATATTAAAAAACGAGCGCCAATTTCAGTGAAATAATTTGCAAGCAACTCTACCGTACTTCTACTGTCTGGGCCGTCGACCATGGCACCACGACTGTCAAACAACACTAAAAAATCAAACTCACCGTTATCACTGCCCCAAAAGGTGCGGCATTCGTCCGATGTACTTACAGCGCCATTACCCAATGATATAGTTAAATCCTGATAAGACAATAGAGTGCGGTAACCACCCTCGTCAGAGGTATTGATAAATTTCGGGCTAGTCAACATTTTTCGCTAAGACCCAGGTATGTGAACTCAAGCGATTATCAATCAGAAATTGCTGAAAATTAGCTGCCAATTTATCATCTTTCACCAAGGCTTTAATGAAGCTATTATTACCTAAGCAGTCCGGATCAGTTCGCAAGGCATTCCGCACAATATCAACATCCAGAACACCCGGAGTCAAGATATCAACATCAACCAGACCTGCTCGTTTAAATAACTCTTCAAATCCGGCTATTGACATAAAGTTAATGTGGTGAGGGGGGGAAACACTATTTGACTGCTCCCATAACAACTGAATATCAAAACCATCAGAGCCCAGTGTACTCACCATCAAGTAACCACCAGGTTTGACGAATTTTTTCAATACTTTAATGAACGAAAGTGTATCGTGAACGTGCTCAAGGACTTCAAAACAAATGACCAAATCTGCGGTTTTATCATATCCCTCTACATCTTCAGCTATTGCTTCAACCACCTCTAGTCCACGTTCTCTACAAATCTGTGCTAAATTTGCTGACGGTTCTATCGCAATTCTGCGGCAGCCGGGTTTACTCTTAGCCCATTCATCAAGAAATATACCGTATCCAGCACCAACATCCATTACCGTTTCGATTTGTAATTGTTTTTCTTCACAAAGCGCTAAAAGTCGCTCCACACGAGGCCGAAATATTCGTTCTCTACGCGCTTCAGCTACCTTTGGAAAAAACTGTTCAGCCCAAAAATTGGACGAAACTGAATCATTATAGAATTTGATGTATGACTCAAGGTCCGGTCTCGGCGATTGAAACAGTGTTTGACACTCATCACAGGTCACATAATCGAAGCTATGTTTTGCAAAAGCATAACTTGATTTATGGTCACCGCACCCGGGGCACGGTACGGTATCTCGGGGGGCGTTTTTGAAACATAATTCAGCGTCTAACGCTGATAATCTTAAATATTCTTGAAATAATTCTTGTGGTCTGATATCTGATTCTTTCACTATGTGTGTTCCCTGTACTTAATAACTTTTGCAGGAGTTCCTCCGACTATCGCCCAACTCGGTACATCTTTTGTAACGACGGCACCAGCAGCCACAATTGCATGGTCTCCGATTTTAACATTAGACGTCACAACAGCATTAGCACCAATCCAAACGTCCGAGCCGATATCGATAATTCCCGGTCGATGCCCCTGCTCCCGAATAGGCTTGGTGGCGTCATCGAATTCGTGGTCGCTGGCTCTGATGACAACATTGGGGCCGATGATGGTTTTATCACCAATGGCAATAGAACCACCATCACTCGCATCAATCGTCACATTAGTGTTAAAGCCAACATCTTTCCCGATGGTAATTTTACCATCGAAGGGTTGAATTCGGGTCAATTCACTAACAAACACGTTTTCTCCGATAGACAGGTTACCCGGGGCAATTTCGGCAAGCTTGCCAATCGAGAGTTTCCCTTTGCTTCTGAGTAACTGTCTGACAACAACCCCTCTAAATAGGCAACCTAATCGTCCTGGAACTAACGCTAAAACATCGAAAAACCATTTACGGATTTCTCCTTTCAGTGTATTAAGCATCACAATTATCTATAAGTTTGCATTAGCTCGTCATTAGTCATATATTTTTCAACGTTCTGACGATCTTGCTCAGTATCAACACTGAATGAACGAGCTTCAGTCATCACCATTTTTACTTTTCCTCCGGTTTCAATGATGCGCATCATATCTACCGACTCAATACGTTCCAACTCAGTCTCAGGGGTGTCATTGAACTGTAGCAGGTGCTCTCGTTTAAATGGGATGATACAAACCTGTTTTAACATAGGTACGTCTGTCACTCCCTTTTTACGAGAAGGGATGGGTTCTCTCGAGAAATAAATTGCATCAGAGTTGGAATCGACCACCACTTTAACTTCATTTGGATCTTCAAACTCCGCAACTGAGTCCATATGAGCCATCAAGTTCACGACGTTAACCGTTGAATCTTCTTTAAATGGAGCAAGCGACTCGCTGATCATTTCCGGTACAACCATTGGCTCATCACCTTGCACCATCACAACAACATCTATCTTTTCACCCAACAATTCTTCGGCTTTTAGCATTGCCTCGGCTGTACGATCCGTTGCGCGCTCATGTTCATCAGAGGTCATAATTGCCTTACCGCCGATCGACTCAATATATTCTTTGATTTCAATATCGCAAGTCGCAACGTAGGTGTCTAACAAATCAGTACATAGTCGCGTCCTCAAATAACAATGACCAATCATGGGCACTCCATGTATTTTTGCCATTGGTTTACCGGGCATACGAGAAGAGCCCATTCGAGCGGGAATTATTGCAATAGCTTTCATTTAGTTACCTTTTATTGTTTTTAAGCCACTTCTGCAGGCCGTATCAAGCATTCGGACATCAAGACTGTATGCGATAAACTGATATCCTTGATCAATGCGCTGGCGCAGCTGTGACTCGTCGGGTTCGATGATGTGAATCCCACCGGCCTTGTTACACTGTTTAGCGGCATCATTTACGCGCTCCATAGCCGCAATGAAATCAGAGTGTTCGAATTGGCCTGGAATCCCCATCGAAGCGCTCAAATCATAAGGCCCGATAATAAAGCCATCGACACCTTCAGTAGCAAAGATCGCCTCAATATCATTAACAGCATCAATATGTTCTATCTGAACAATTACAACCGCTTCCTCACGTTGCCAAGAAAAATACTCTTCGAAACGGTTCCCCCAACGCTGTCCTCTTGCTAGGCCAACGCCTCGCTTTCCAATAGGGGGATACTTAACAGCACTTACGGCTGCACTCGCATCATTTGCGCTCTTGACCATCGGAACGATGACGCCACCAGACCCAGAATCCATAATACGTTTAATCTGATTTTCATCGTTACTGGTAAGTCTCACCAGTGGCGTCACGCCACAAAGTTCAATGACCCGGATCAACTCCTCAGCTTCACGAATAGTGATACAACTGTGTTCCAAATCAACAGCCAGCCAGTCAAAGCCCGATTGCGCCATTATTTCAGCAATCGTTGGATGTGCAAGTGTAAGCCAAGAACCTATCGTCAACTCATTTTTCATCAGCTTACGCTTTAAACTCATACCTTACATTTCCTTACAATTTGCGTTTGCTGTTACGGAACCATTTCAAATGGCTAATAAGCAAACTTTAATGATGTTTTGCCTTGTAGAAAGGGCGTCTTTTCAAGTTGTGCAACTCTATATTAACTGTTCTGAAAAGTCACTATTCAGCCAATAAGTTAAATTAATATCTGTATATTTTGGCCAGTTGTTGGAGTACACTCAGTATAGTGAGGCTCAGATACGGTTTGTATTATACACATGTTTAGAGCACCCAAGTTCAGTTTGAAAGTATTTGCTTTATTGCAACTCGCGCTTTGTTCTGTAGGCGCAACTGACTCCTATGCCGTAGAGATTGGCGTTGTACCAATAAATGATACCGGCATGACTTGCGATAGCGCCCCTTCCCCTGGGTATGATGACGACTGCCTCCATGGCCGTGATGCCCTGTACAACGACAGCGCCGATGGTGCTGCCGGATTTAGCTATACCAAAATTGACAGCGCAGGCAATTATTTACCTTTTGATGCGACTGAGTGGCACTGTGTACTGGATAACGTCACCGGACTTATCTGGGAGGTCAAAACCAACGATGACAGTATCCACGACAAGGACAATACCTTCACAACCACCAGTTCGGAATCGCTGCTCAATCTCACCAATGCCGCCTCATTCTGCGGTTACTCAGACTGGCGACTGCCTGCTAAAACAGAACTATGGTCTTTGTATAACTATGCTCAGGCTGCCAACCATAGCCAACTGGCACCTGACTCACGTTTGTTCCCCTTTGCACAGGCAACCAATTACCTGTCTTCTGACTATATTTATCAATTTCAGTTGCCAGCACGCCTTGTCCGCTCAACAACTATCGGCCTGGAGTTGGTTGACCGGTTTGTGGACAATGGCGACGGTACCGTCACTGACCGGAACACCCGATTAATATGGCAGAAATGCTCTATCGGTCAGATGGTTAATAACTGTACCCAGGATAGCGCTGACAAGGCAGTATTAACCTGGCCTGAAGCATTGCAGGTACCGGCCACTAAGAATAGTGAGTCCATGGCTGGCTACAATGACTGGCGGGTGCCAAACATTGCTGAGCTGGCCAGTCTCTATTCCAGTGACAATATCCTGCTGCGCAGTTTCTTCCCTAATACCTATCCCACCTACTTCTGGAGCTCCAGTGGCGGACAATCCTACAGAGAGCAAGGAAGTAACAACAGTATCGTGTTTGCTTTCGATTTTTATAACAAGCAAATATATTCACGCTTTCCGATTGAAATCGGATTATTGCGTCTGGTCAGAGGTGGGGAAAACCGGGCACTGTTCACGCCTGGTGACAATGATGCCGATAACGATGGTATTCTCAACTTCCAGGATAACTGTATTGATGTGCCCAATCAGGACCAAATCGATACCGATAACGACCTCATCGGGAATGCCTGCGACAACGATGATGATGGCGATGGTTATCTGGATAGTGAAGATCAGTTTCCACTGGACAGTCAGAAAGCTGGAGACGGTGACCAGGATAGTATTGACTCAATCATTGATAACTGCCCCACCATCAGTAACACTGATCAAGCTGATGTGGACAATGATGATATTGGTGATGCCTGTGACAGCAACAGCTTTGCCCCCATGTTTTCCGACACATCAAATTATACACTATTGATCGCAGAATCATTTACCTTACAGGCTGCGACAGATAACGATGGCAACGCATCCCTGAGCTTTACCGTCAGCGTCGCGGCAAAACATGGTGACGTCAGTTTTGATAATAATGGCGTAATGACATACACCGCGCACAGTAGCGGCGAAGACCAATTCACTTATATCGCCAGCGATAATGAACACAATGACCTGGAAAATACCATTTATGTCACTGTCAATCCCATTCCTGTCGGGTCAGAAGACAACGAAGTAGCGCGAGGCGTAACGCCACTAAATGATACCGGCATGACTTGCGATAGCGCCCCTTCCCCTGGGTATGATTACGACTGCCTCCATGGCCGTGATGCCCTGTACAACGACAGCGCCGATGGTGCTGCCGGATTTAGCTATACCAAAATTGACAGCGCAGGCAATTATTTACCTTTTGATGCGACTGAGTGGCACTGTGTACTGGATAACGTCACCGGACTTATCTGGGAGGTCAAAACCAACGATGACAGTATCCACGACAAGGACAATACCTTCACAACCACCAGTTCGGAATCGCTGCTCAATCTCACCAATGCCGCCTCATTCTGCGGTTACTCAGACTGGCGACTGCCTGCTAAAACAGAACTATGGTCTTTGTATAACTATGCTCAGGCTGCCAACCATAGCCAACTGGCACCTGACTCACGTTTGTTCCCCTTTGCACAGGCAACCAATTACCTGTCTTCTGACTATATTTATCAATTTCAGTTGCCAGCACGCCTTGTCCGCTCAACAACTATCGGCCTGGAGTTGGTTGACCGGTTTGTGGACAATGGCGACGGTACCGTCACTGACCGGAACACCCGATTAATGTGGCAGAAATGCTCTATCGGTCAGATGGTTAATAACTGTACCCAGGATAGCGCTGACAAGGCAGTATTAACCTGGCCTGAAGCATTGCAGGTACCGGCCACTAAGAATAGTGAGTCCATGGCTGGCTACAATGACTGGCGGGTGCCAAACATTGCTGAGCTGGCCAGTCTCTATTCCAGTGACAATATCCTGCTGCGCAGTTTCTTCCCTAATACCTATCCCACCTACTTCTGGAGCTCCAGTGGCGGACAATCCTACAGAGAGCAAGGAAGTAACAACAGTATCGTGTTTGCTTTCGATTTTTATAACAAGCAAATATATTCACGCTTTCCGATTGAAATCGGATTATTGCGTCTGGTCAGAGGCGGGGAAAACCGGGCACGATTTACGCCATTTGATAGCGAAAATATTCAGTCGAGTTGGCGTTATGCTATATATAAATCGCGAATGACAAGTAATAATGAGCAGGCTCCGGAAGCGCAATTGCAGAAAAATACACATGATTTGGATTGAAACAAAATATCTGATTTATCGATCAGTTGTAATGCTGAAAGCAATTATTTGTAGGTGACACATGAAGAGTATTCGAAAAATAGTGCTGTTGATGATTATTGCCGTAGTGGCGCCAGCGACATTAGCCGACACAGCATTTTTAAACGCTAAAGTAGTTAGGGTGCTTTCAAACGATGGAAGTAAGTATGGAGGATGTATGGCGCAACTTAATATCACCCCTAAGAACGAACTTCCTTCGTGCGGCCCTTATTGGGTCACATTTAGTTGCACGGGTGAACACACTGAAAAAGAAAACGCACTTTCTATGTTCGATACCGCTAAAATGGCGCTTGCACTTGATATGGACGTTTATGTTGAGTTTACTGATGCCAAGGGAAGTGATGGTTTTTGTTTTGCCTACAGAATCGACGCTCTAAATGGTCGCAGTATCCAATAAATATGAACAGGTATTGCTAATTATGAGAAACCGTATTTTTACTGCACTCATTTTTACTTCATGCGTGAGTTTATATTTTTTGACAAATTTGTTTGAAACAAGGGAAAGCAGCAATATAAAACTTGCGGATGTTATACCCATGGAGAAAACAAAAAAAACTCACATACACAGTGAGCAAAATAGGATCATTGCTGAACAACTACCGCAAACGAAAGAAACGTTAAACAAAATAGATCCGCTTAAGCAGATTTCCGAAGCTATAGTGCAACCGGTAAAGTCAGAACAACGTTCGGAATATGAAGGTCATGCAAATGTGGGTAAGTTTATCGATCCAATGACATTTCAAAAAAGCGAATATAATGGACCACCAAATGTCGGCGTCTATATTCCGGTAACAGGCGCTTATCCATAACGACTTCTGAATGCAAACACATTCATGTAAACGCCTATTGTCTAAGTCGAATCGCTTTAACTTGAGCAATCAACGAACCTTTTTCAAGGCC
Organism: Planctobacterium sp. AWH2_060; assembly: GCF_056158425.1. Classification (NCBI taxonomy): domain Bacteria; kingdom Pseudomonadati; phylum Pseudomonadota; class Gammaproteobacteria; order Alteromonadales; family Alteromonadaceae; genus Planctobacterium; species Planctobacterium sp. AWH2_060. Next base: position 2,283,301 of record NZ_JBSWTG010000001.1, read on the forward strand.
AATTATTCTTGGCCATACCAATAAGGCGAGCAAGGTAAACAACAAATATCCCAACAGACCACAAACAAGTGGCACTAGAATTGGCCAGGTTTCGGGTAAGGCGAAACTAACAAGTTGCTTTGTTAGCGCACCAATACCGAGCAAAACAAGTATGACGACCGGCTGATATAGCCATCGATACTCCCAGCATAGCATCCTTGAAAGCCAGAAAATGGACAGGTTTACAGTTAACACTTGAACAATGACCATTTTCAATGCCAGTCCAGTAGCTCCTAATTCCATACCGGGAATAAAATTTGATTTCGGCGCTAAAACAAAATACACACAAATAATACTGAGTAAAATATGAATACTCCCCAATATTACATAGGTTTTTGACTTCTCCATCGCAAAGTACATAGAACCGACCACTTGTCCGAGGGTTTGATGCACCGGATACAAAAACATCACAGCCATGGCAAGCGCTCCGGACAAATACTCACTGCCCAACGTCAATGAGATTATCTCTGAAGTCCATGGGATCAGGTACCCAGAAACTAATGCTCCCAGAAAAAACAAAATACGAGAGGTTTTATCGAACAACTGCTTTACCCGTTCTTGCTCCCCTTTATGCCAAGCTTCAGCGACTTCTTTCCATAAAATTCGCAGTATAGAAACAGTAGCTATCAAACTAATGTTGGCAAATTGAGCGCCAACAGAATAATAGGCTTGTTGTACTGCTCCCCCATACTCTTGCAATAACCAGGTGTCTAAAAATGCCATCGCCATTCCAAACCAAGCATAAGGTATAAGTGGTAAACAAAAATCTCGATACTCTACAATCATCGAACTATATGATTCTTTTTCATCGATTTTTTCAACAGGTATAAGCCACCATGCGAGTGCAATAGCAAAAGCAAATTCCGCAGTCATCAATATAAAAACCAGCTCAATAGCTAGTTTTTCAACAATAAAAAGTGCAGAAACAAGGACTAAATGAGTCAAGGACACTAGCACATTGAATAATTGAATCTGCTTGGTGAATCGCTGTGATTCCCCAAGCTGAGATATAAAATTCCATAGTTGTCGTTGGAAAAATACAGCAACAAAGGCTATTAATACTCGCTCTCGCTCTTCACCGTGCCATATGCTTGATATCCACGCTTCAGGTGCAATCACATATATAAATAATACAGACAAAAAGAACTGTAGAATCAACCAGCCAACATAACTATTTATAAAGCGCTTAGAGCGGTTCTGTTTTGACACAAAAGTGTAAAATGCATTAGAGCTCCCCATGTCCAGCAACTGCATCAAAGCAGTGAAGCTGGCTAGCAAGAATGAAAAAACACCATACTCTTCTGGACCAAGTCCCCTTGCCAAAACCAAGCCAGTTAAAAAGCCAAACAGCGCCTTACATAAGTTTGCTATCAAGGTATAAATAAATCGGCTATGAATAGACGATTCAGCACTTATAGACACAGGAGATTCAGACCTTTATTACTCAAGCTGACAGTCTTTTGAACAAATGGGCCCACTCTGTCAGTCCATCTGGATTGACATGCGCGAAATGACCACAGAATGCCAACCTCGCAGCCTGTACATCATCCGTTTCCCACCAAGAGGTTACATCACTCCAAATAGCTGCGATATGCAGAGCAGCGGATTGGGGGGTATCATGTAAAATACCTACGGCTTTTAAACGCTCATAATAAGGCTCTGCTTCTTTGCGTAACTCCCAATGCTGGGGGTTCCAATAAAGTACACTTGGAAAGTTAGATGATAGGGTTTCCAGGTGTGTGGTAGCATCGTACGTACCCACAAACAATCTGCAATCAGACAACGTTTGTAGTAATCCTTGTTTCCGATCATCGTAAGAAATAGCAGGAAATGCATCTTTTAATCGTTGTTGTTCTTGCCAACCATATTCAGTCGGAGCCAATCTTAGCTTGGTTTTATCAAAGATATTCGGGGGCAATTGATTAATGAACTCGAAAAGATCGTCCAGATAACACTGATGTTGAGAGGCAAAAGAAATACTGTAAATCCAGTAACTATATCTGGGCACCACAAGCGTGGTTAGAAGCATCTCACCATCGTTTTTCGATTTTAGATTTTCGATACGTTTAAGGTTATTGGCACTGAGCGCTTTTAAGCCAGCAGCCTCATCATTTGCCCACCCCCAATTGGCCAGCAAATCAGACGTTTTCATCATGTGGTCTTCAAGAGAATGCAATCTACTGCAACCAAAATTACCGCCATGCTGTCCGATAATCAGCTTGCTACCTCTGTCTACCTGCCGTGCACACCAGGCTTTGAAAAAATCATTAGAAGTATATGCATTGGCGTTATAAATCACTTTTACATTTTCTGGCCAACTACACTTCAATGTTTGATGGGTAAGAGCCTTGAACCCTTCCAGGTAGCAGGTAGGTATTTGCATCGGTATCAGAGCTTTTAAAATGCTTTCAAATTCGTTATCACAGTGAAATGTTGGTTGAATCTGTTCCCGCTTAGTCATGCTTACCGGAAATTTTTCGATTTGAGGCGCGAACCATTTCGATGGCATTTGCCCAAGTTTCAACGATAGCAAAAGTTCTTCTTTAGGTTTTAAATAACTGCTAATTAGAAAAACTTTATTCCTTTTTGCAAACATTCCTGAAGTTTTGTTAAGCAATGATTTTAGGCGATCTCTCCACCCGGTCGACGAATGTTGCAAAGAGGATTCATCGAGGTTTTGTGATATAGTTTTAACTTCAAATTTTGGAGCTGGCTCCATGCGCTTAATAATTTCGCCATAAACCCAATGATTCCATGAATCATCAATAAAAAAGGCGATGAAGTCATCCATTTCCGCCGGCACTAACGTATGCGCGTCAAATGCAAGGATGATAGTATTCTCAATGTCATAATTTTGATAGGCCAGTCTTAGCATTTTCCATCTATCAAAAATAATTTCAGTAAAGAAACTTAACCAAGGTCCAATTAAAATTCGCCATGCTCTTTCAGACCATTGAGTGCTGTGAAAGCGATTTAGTTGTTTTGCAAGATCTTTGAAAACCTTTTCATAAACCGCTCTCAAGTACCAATAATCTTGCTCCAACTGCTGTCGGTCATCCCAATGATAAGGTACGGTTGCGATGTCTTTGTTTTGCCATTTCTCACGCTCACTGTATAAAGCACACCACTGTCCTAAAAAAAGCATGGGTTGTTCTTCGACCCAACTGCGCTGATCCGCCGTTGTTACTAGCACCCTGGAGGCGTCAGCTACCATACTGTACGCCCACCTTCAACAGGGATAATAGCCCCATTTAAATAACTTGAGGCGTCACTTAAAATCCAAACCAAGACCCCTTGATATTCATCAGATCGAGCCATTCTTGCCATAGGTATCCGTGAGGCAATTTCAGATAAAAACGCTTGTGGCTGACCATTCTCTACGCCACCGGGGCAAATAGCGTTACAGCGTACATTCTTGTCCGCCCAATAAGTCGCGAGGTAGCGAGTTAATCCTACTAACGCCGTTTTCACCACAGAATAGGTAACTGGCTTAACAGGCTGTAAATGCTCTGGTAACGTTGAATCGGCATACAAACGTTGGTCAGGGGCCATAATGCCTAAATCTGAGGATATATTGAGTATTGACCCGCCATTAGGATTTTTTGCGATCTCTGCGCCATAATACTTAGCACAAAGGTAAGAGCCAGTCAGACCCACAGCAATATCCTGTTGCCATACAGACATCGGAAAGTATTCCAGACGAGAGAAGTTCTTATCCTTAGAATTTTCCATTTTCGGATTGTTAGCGGCATTATTCACCAAACCATCAATCTTACCAAATTGAGCAACCACTTGTTGACAATGCTCAGCAATGGCTTCCTCAGAGGTTATATCAATAGCGCAGCCGACAGCCTCAATGTTAAAGCGCCTTTTCAACTCGGCGGCAAATTCATTCAGTCCGTCCTGATTCAAATCTAGCATTACAGGGATACCACCATAAGCGCTGATCGCTTCACAATGCTTGCGCCCTAATAATCCCAGAGCCCCTGTGACAATGATAATTTTGCCGTCAAGACGAAACATCTCTGACAATTGCTCATCGAGCATCAAAAAACTCCTACTGTTTGACCGCCATCAGCAACTATTACGCTTCCTGTGATGAAGGAAGCCCGCGCTGAACTAAGAAATACAGTTGCATCAGCAATCTCTTCTGGAGTGCCAAATCGCTGCATTGGAACGGTACTTTCAATGATTTGGTTTATGCGTTGCGGATCAGCAGCGATTTTAGCTTCCCAGGCACTACCGGGAAAATTTACGTTGCCGGGCGCAACGACATTTACCCGAACGTTTTTCGCAACTTTTCTGGCCAAATTTTTTGCAAACGCTAAAACGGCTGATTTAGCCGTTGAATAATCCACAGGTGCACCGAATGCCTCTAATCCAGTGATGGAGGAAATAAACGACATTGCACCTTTAGATTCTTCCAGCAGAGGTAAAAATACTCGTGCCGTCTGCAGAGCACTATCAAAGTTGGTACTCCAAACTCGATGCCACTGTTCATCTTCAGGAATAGGATCTGCAACGCTTCTGCCATCACCCACGTTTGCGACGACAACATCTAACCCACCGAACTCTTTCACAACCGCTTTTTTTAATTGCTCCAGCGAATCCTTGTCAGTGCAATCGCAAGTCATAGTCTTGACCGCCTGTTCACTGTAACTTACTGCCAATTCTGCAAAACTCTCTTGTAATTTCTGAGCTCCCCTGGCAGCAAGGACTACTTTAGCACCTTCGGCTAAAAATCCTTTGGCAATGGCCAAACCGATGCCTTGCGAGGCACCGGTCACCAAGACCCGTTTATTCTGTAAACCCAGGTCCATGTTTATTTACGTTTGAATTGATATGGTGTTGGAGCATTGGACTGCAATTGGGCACACTCTTTCCCGTAGCGCCGGATTTGTTGCTCAATATCTACGCCGACATTTTCAGACCACTTAGCCAACAACTGTTTGGATATCGGACCAAATTTACCGTCACCAATAGCAATGCCATTTAACGAAATGGTTGGGATCAAACAAAACGGTGTCGCAGTCATAAATGCTTCGTCAGCCTGATAAACGTCATAGGGTTCAATGTTTGCTTCGCGGCAAGGTATTCCCAGCTCTTCTGCCAACTCAAAAATGTAGTCTCTACTGATACCACGAAGAATGTTCCGGCCTTCAGGCGTAATAATTTCGCCATCTTTTACGATAAAGAAGTTGTCACCCGTACCCTCTGTAATAAAGCCATCAGGATCGATTAATAGAGCCCAGACATTCTCACCTTTCATCTGAGAAACTTCAATATTTGCCATTTGGTAGAAAAGGCGCGAGCGGTTTTTAATTTTGGGCTCCATCAATGAAGCCGGAATAGCTCTTTGCGAGGGAATGACCGCATTAACGCCACTGTCATATAGCGGCGCCATTGCGGCAACTGTCCACTTTAGCGGAAAGTCGGCAATAACTACTGTCGGTTCCATGACACCATCAAAGACTTCTGAGTACAATCCCAACGGCCCGCGACTAACGTTAATCATAAGTCGGTGTTCATCATGCTCATCAAACACTTCCTCATTTTTTGCAATCGTGTCGTAGCAAGCTTGCTCCATTTCTTCTATGGTCATATTCAGAGGAATATGAAGCATTTTAATACCCGTATAAAGACGTTCAAGATGCTCTCTTAATTTAAATTGCTTTTTGTTGAAAGATCGAGTCATTTCAAACACCATATCACCGAACATCAACGCAGAATCAAAAATCGAGATTTTTGCATCTCTTTCGTCAACGAATTTGCCATTCATCCAAACTTGTCTAGTTTTAGTCATTTTCTACTGTTTTCCTAAAAATCTTAATTGCAATAACGCATAACTTGGCGGTTTGACCGTTTTTATAACAGAAACTCGTTCATCACTGCCTTACATATACGTATATCATCCATACCGTCGATTTCGAACATTTTCCAAAAGGCCATTTCACAATAACCTATATTACCTCCGAAGCGGTTGTTATTTTCTCTCAGTACTTGAGGTGTAAACAAATAAAAAGAGCCATTTTCAATAAATTTATTAGTTATATCCTGACGCCTCTTTCTGTTCTTATAGTCATAATTCACTGAATTTAATTGACCGTCCGCTGTTTTTTCCCAAAAAACAAGTCTTCCACAATCGATGCGGAAAACATAGAATCAAAGTTTTCATCCTGAAACTTACGCAATGCTGCATCAATGTCTGAGCTTTCCCTCAGAGGCGAGGTGATTTGAGGCGCAACAACAACGTCGATAGGACCATGAGCCTGCTCAATGTAATCAACAGCATGTAACCACGCAGATTCTGACGTCGCTAAATCACCTGAAAATTCATCAGGGCGTAAAATCGTTTTTGCCCCAAACTCTGCTGCGACTTCTAAAATTTCTTCACAATCCGAACTGACCCAAACATCATTCACATTTTTAGCCCAAGCACATTGCTGTATCGTCCAGGCCATTAACGGCTTACCGCAAAAATCAATGATGTTTTTTTTAGGTATTCCTTTAGAACCACCTCGTGCCAAAATGATGGTTTGTACATTCATACTATTTTCTCTTTGTAAAAAACGGTTTCACCCAATCCATCTGACGTTTAAAGATTTCAACGCCCTCATCATCCCTGTATGCTTGCATGATGAATGGTCCTTGGTATTCAAAATCGGCAAGCTTGTTGAAAAACAGCTCAAAATCAGCATTCCCCTCCCCCAAAACACAGGGACCGCCATGGAGTACACGATCTTTGATATGAATATCGGAAATCTGATGTCCGTAGGCATCTAACTCTTCCAACGGATTAAAGCCTAGCGCAGCACTGTTACCGATATCATAATTAACGGTAACATTATTACAGGCTATATTGTTCAATAATTCAGCAAACGCACTTGGCCCCAAGTCTGTTTCTAAAGATAAATTAACACCCAGCTCTGCCACTTCTGGCGACAAAGTCTTCATGATGCTGATGAATTGGTTTTCTGCAGCCTTATTTGTCAACGAAGATTGATCCACACAAGGAATTACCGCATCGGTAATTCCTAGCGGTCTTGCATTTTTGAGTATTCTTAGCAGGGTTTGGATGCTTTTATCCGCTACCATTGAGTCTCTACTATGCAATGGCGCTTCCATTAAATAATCCACGCAGATTGTTTTAACGCAAACGCCAGTAGCTTCAATAGCATTTTGGATCTCTTGCACACCCTGTTCAGACATGAGTGGGTTTTGCTCTACATCGTTAAAGTCTAAAATAAACTCGATGCAATCAAGCCCGAGTTCAGCAGCAACAGAAAATTCTTTTTGCCAATAGCCCACTGGGTGAGCTTGATAGCGTCCTAAATACTTTGGTAACAGTCGCCCTTGCATCACACCAAACATAAATGTTCCCCTAAATTAATCTTTATATAACCAAAAAAAGACTGTGCTAAGTACAGTCTTTTTAAAAAATGCAGACACTAAAATCGTTAAATCAATCCACTAAGACGCTGTAATGCAATCCAGAATCCTTCACCAGAATTCTTGTGCCCTTGCCAAATCTCAGGAATGAAGTACGCATCCGGGCAGCCTTTTTGTAGAATTTTCCCTAAACGATCAAAATCGAGATCTCCATCACCTACCTGAAGTCCTTCTCCATTTACACCTTTCGAATCACCTAAATGGAGATGCCCAGTCAAAGGTGCGACCTTTTCAGCGAACTCATAAAAATCCAAACCGAAATGATTACAGGTTAAGCGAGAGTGAGATACATCAAAACAAATCCTCAACCCTAGTTTGTTACACCAATGAACGATTTCATCGGCATGTACAAAAATGTTCTGGTAGCGCTGGCCACCAAAATGCCAGGGAAATGGCGCCATTGTTTGAGGAATTAATTCTACACCTTCCATATCTAACTGTTTCAGCGATTCTGCAAATGTTTGATAGTAGCTTTCGATCACCTCTTTTGGCAGGTTTTCGTCCATCGTAAAGCCACCCACATTGGCAACGATCATTGGACGCTCAGTTTTGGGAAAGTAGCCTTTCAGTTCACGAGTAATATCAATAACACGTTGCGTTTCGCGAATGGAAAACGCTCTGTATTCTTCGTCTGGTGTCGCCAAATCCATTAACCGACTACCGGAAAACAATTCCGGGGCATGAACGACAAAATCACAATCGTATTGCCCAGATAAATACTCGCTTATCTTCAAGTCCATATCAGAATACGAAAGGTGAAACTCAAATAAGTCCGGCTTTATGCGCTGATGGTATTCAGCAAAGTCATGGTAGCGTACTGGCACGCCCCAAGGCCTTGTAAACTGATAAGCACTGGGTTCGACACGCGTTTCGGACAGATCTGATGCATAAAAATATCCCTCATCTTCTACATCCCGCTGTAAGGTTTTACCCAACAAATTTTCATATTGTTGCGGGGATAACCCCTGACCAGGGCTACGCACTTTTATATGTTCAGGGGCTAATACCGTACCCTTACTCAACGCGGAGGTTGCCACCAAACTCTTGCCAAGATTTTCACGATTGATCATTTCACCCTGAGAAAGCTTTCTCTCACCTTCCTGACCAAGCGCCTCCTCGATTTCCCGGATCCCGTCAATCAACATCTTGAACTCATTATATTCAAGACTAGCTGCATGATCAGGACCTTCCATGTTGCGATCTAAAGTAAAGTGTCGCTCTATCACCTGAGCACCCAATGCAACAGCCCCAAGACTTACAGCAATACCTCGCTCATGCCCAGAGTAACCGACGATGGGATGAATTTTTTTTAAACTATTCAGCCATTTCAAATTGATATCATGCAACGGAGCAGGATAAGTACTATTGCAATGCAATACCGCAAACTTGGCGTCACGTTTGTTTAGAAACGCGACGGTGTTGCGCACTTCCTCATCGGTACTCATGCCAGTAGACAATATAAGCGGTTTACCGGTTTGCACTAATTTGTCAATTAATGGCAGGTTAGTCAGATCCGCAGAGGCCACTTTATAACCTTCAACACCGAAGCTCTCTAACGTTTCAATGCTTCTTTGATCCCATGGTGTACACATATACAAGACACCAATTTCAGCGCAGTAATCCGCTAACTTTTTATGTTCTTCCAGCGATAGCTCAAAGCGGTTCAATAAATCCAAAACATACTCTGTGCCTAAATCATCGCCTGATTTTTCCAGTGAACTTTTACGATATACCTGCTCCAAATGCCGCATTTGAAACTTAACACAATCCGCGCCCATTCTAACGGCGAGATCGATCATCTCTACTGCCCTTTCAAAACTACCATTATGATTATTGCCAATTTCCGCAATAACGAATGCTCTGTTATTTCCTACTTCAAAATTTCCGATCTTCATTATTTTGTACTTTAAATTGCTAAAGTTAATCGATGTCCCTTGCAGACCAAGCCCTCAGGCCTGAATGCTCAAAACGAAAAGGGACGATGTCAAGGTTCATACCACGTAATGCTTGCATTAACCGATGTTTCTCAAATGGTGGGACAAAAAATAAGAAGAATCCACCACCACCGGCTCCCAGCAACTTCCCACCAATGGCACCATTGGCAATTGCTGAATCATATATATTGTCCAAAGCAGAATTTGATATCTTTTTACTAAACTGACGTTTAAGTAACCAGGCATCATGCATGGCTTTGCCAAATTTCCTTAAATTCCCTTTCAGCAGGTAGTTACGCAACTTGTACGTTAATTCAACATTACTTTGAACTTTTTCGTTGACACTAACATTTTTCATGGACTCTTTTTGATCTTTGTGGATGTCTCCGGAATCATGATCAAAACGTGTGTTGCATAGAACCAGGCTCTGCTCAAGCTCTAGCAGTACTTCTTCACTAACTCTAAGCGGGTGTACCAAGTTTTGTTCCATGCGAAATTCCATGAAATTAAATCCGCCGAAAACAGTCGCATATTGATCTTGCCAACCACCTGAAACATTCAAGTAAAGCCTTTCAGCCTGAAACGCGAGTTCTGCTAATTCGTGTGAATCCCACTTATCCGTTCGAAATTGATTGAAACAGCCCAAAATGGCAGCCGCTACCACAGCTGAGCCACCCAAGCCAGAATTCATCGGGAAGTCAGAATGCAAATACAAGTTAAAACCGAACTCAGGATGGATAACCTTTAATACAGCCTGGATGAGCCCAAAACGGCCCTTTTTACCTAACAGATCAGCCAAATCATTGGCTTCTAAACTATCCTGCAGATCTTGAGAAACTATTGTAATTTTATCATCGTTTCGTATGCGTAAAGTAGCATGGCTATACAAGGAAATGGTGGTGTTAATCACCGCCCCTTGATTATCTTCAGCGAAATAATGCGTGAGGTCAGAGCCTCCCCCACCAAAACTCACGCGCACGGGGGCCATTGCTCTGGCATAAACCTTGTGCTCGGTTGGGATCGGCAGGTGATCTCTGGTAACAATTTCAAGTAGGCGACGCTCTTCGTCTAAAACCGGAATAACCTTGATAACATGGTCAAGGTTCTTCAAAATTAACTCACGACTCGTTTTTGTATCGGCCCAAATAAAATTGGTATTCGCACACTTCTCGATAGCGTCGTCAGTCTGCCCCCCCTTAACCAGATAGCTTCTAATGTCGCCATCGGTTGCTAATCCTAACACGCGATTTTCAGCATCGATTGTAAGAATAAATCCTTGCTTATTTTCTGTTATAAGTGCTAGTGCTTGTTTGATCGTCTCACGATAATCGACGCAATAAGACGCTGTATTCACAAATTCTCCTGCTTACTTGATTTAATGTAGGAGCAAAAATTGAGATAGTCTTCTGGAATGCCGATATCCACAAACTTAGATTCCAATTTGACTGCACCCAGCTCCCCTTTTGCACTCAATGTTGGAAAGATTTCGTTTTCCAATGAAAATGGTTTCCCGTTCCATTCTTTAAAACTGTCTGTTTCCAAATGGGATACCCCTGCGTTTATCCAACCTCCACCAACGTCTGCCTGCTTCTCCTTAAAAGCAACCACCTTGCCCAGTTTGATTTCCACTTTGCCATAACGGCTGGCGTTATCGACATGGATACATCCCATACAGGGTGCGGATGTAATTGTGAGTTCTTCGATACCTGATTCAAGATAGGTATCAGCATTCGCTAACAAAAAACTTTCGGACAGATTTAATTGTTGGACAGCGTACGCAACAGCCCCACCGGTGCCCAATGGCTGAGGTTCAACAACGAACCTGACAGTACAATTCGATAATATCGTATCAGTTATCGATTCTATGTAACGCTGAAATATGTCAGCTTCGTAATGCAAAAGAAATATAAAATCTCTTACCCCTTGCTGCCGCCAGCGTTCAAGTAAGTAAGAAATAAAAGGGGCTCCTTCCACAGGTGCCATAGGTTTAGGAACATCTGAGACCAATTGTTTAAGACGGGTACCAAATCCGCCAGCTAATACTAATAGTGGGAGCTCTAATTCTTTCATAAACTTGACGATTTCAGCCTGCCTTTGACGATGCTTGGTATTTAAATGTTTAAGAGTTATCAAACATTCGGTTTTGTATTATTCGTTACAATATGTCGAACAAAAGCAACAAACAATGCAAATAACACACTAAAGACTGCACCTATTAACGCGACCATTTTCCGATTGGGTTCAACAGCCTTATTAGTAAGATAGGCAGCGCGTCCTAATGTATACATTTTTAGGCCGTCAAAATTAAATGTTATCGCTTTTAACGCCGCGATATCAGATTGTATTTTAGGAAGGTTTTCAATAAAGGGGTCATCAGACACCCGTATTTTTAATTCCATTAATATGGGATCATTCCTCAAAATCGCGATTTTTTTATCAATTTCATTCAATTGTTCAAGATATTTTTCATCGTTTTCTCGTGCTTTTAGAGCAGCTAAACGAATATCATCTCGAATCATTTTAATCTCGCCTTCAATTTCAGCAATCTCTGACAGGAATCGCGTATCATCCTCACGTTCTGAGAGCGTTTTTATGAGTGTATCTAAGTAATTTGTCCCCATGAGGTAGAGCGGCAAAGACTCTGAATCAGAAAGTTTTATCTCTGTATTGGGTGTAACAGATTGCGGTTTTTGCTGAAGTACAAGATCATCTAATCTTGTGGGATTAACAATTCCCAATTTATCTGCAATTTTTCGTGCTTCCTCAGCTTCCGCAATAGACTTCATCCGATTAGCTTTTGCAGATTGTATTAGGATTTCTTTCCGCTGCTCAAGCTCTTCCAACTTTACTTGATTCTCGGCTTCGATGTTGTTAACCGTTACCATTCTGTCTGACGCAGCTTTTTCAACCAATAAGCGCCGCTCTTGTTCCAATCGGTTTACTTCAACACTAATTTCTTTACTCAGTTTTTTGATCAATAATTCGCGACGATTCTTCGCATCCTCGCGAGCTAGTAATATTTCAGTCTCCTTCCGACGTATTTGTAAATCACGCATTTCTGACTGACGTACCTTAGAATTGTCTATCAAAAAATGATTAACATGCTCAATATATTCGTTTAATAGATTTACAATGAGAGACTCATTCTCGTGTTTTAGCGATAAACTGATTTGTGTAGGAGAACCAATAAATTCATCACGACCAGCAACTGGCTCCAGTATTTCAACTGAAAAATCTTCCAAGAATGCGCTCATTAGTACATCAATTGTATGCGCTTGACGATCCTCATCAGAAAAAATCGCCTCCACATACCCTTTTTCGATAATAAATTGACGCATCCTTTCTGGAGCTCTGACTTCACTATAATATTTTTGAAACAAAGTCTGAGCATCGTAATTTATCATTCCATCGTTAGTAAACTTACTTACATCAAACTCACTCGGTGTAGACAGTACAACTTTACTTTCGAAGATTTTGGTCATTGATAATGCTAAAAATACACTAAGCCCCGTACCGACAAAAGAGATTAAAAATATTGTTCGCCACCAACGTTTAAACCAATTGATGTAGGTTGCAAAGCTAATCTCATCTTCGGGATGATAAAGGTACTCTTGGGGGATCGTGTATAACACCGTTTTCGATTCGGTTTGTTCAGCTAACTTGTCGACCATTTAATTACCTTTTAGCGCGACGTTGAAACAAAGATTAGTGCAGTAAGCTCTGCATGAAATATATGGAATTTGTAGCGAGAAGCATCCATGTCAGTTTTGCCATTTAACAGCAGTAACACGGATTATTGCTACTGCTCTACTACATTAATTTAAAATTTGGGGCAATTAGCGAAGAGTCAAAAAACCTTGTTCGATCAAGTTGTCTTCTACCAATTCCATCAAAGCATGGCCTGCAGTAATGTGACTTTCTTGGATTCTGGCAGTCTCAGAGCTTGGTACCACAAAAGAGTGCTGACAATGCTCAAGCATCTTTCCGCCTCCGGCTCCAAGGAAGCCGAAAGTTTCGATGCCGGCTTCTTTAGCAGCTTGCATAGCTAAGATAACGTTGTGTGAATTACCCGATGTACTGATTCCTAACAACACATCCCCGGGAGCTCCCAAGGTCTCTACCATTCGTTGAAACAATACATCGTAACCAAAATCGTTACCACAAGCTGTAATAGTAGAAGTATCTTGCGCTAAAGCTAAGGCTGGAATCCCCTGCCGGTTATTCATCGGACGTAACCTGACCAGAAATTCGGCTGCGAGATGTTGTGCGTCTGCAGCTGAACCGCCATTGCCGCAGATCAAAAGTTTACCACCTTTTTTGATGGATTCAGTAAGTACGTCTGCCATCGTTCCTACAGCCCGATAAGCACCTGAAGTAACGACATCGTTTTTTACTTCAATTGAGCGCTTAAACGCCTGTTCAATCTTATCCATTTTCTACTATATCCTGTAAATAAAATGCGCTGAAATGTTATTTTATTTTATCCACAATGTCCAACCCCCACCTCAATAAAAATTAGTGAATAGCCTTTTCAAATAACGATTGGTAAGGATTATTAACCGATGTAAAAATCTGTACGGAAATAATTAACGACAATAAACCTTGTGGATCTGTTCAGCAATTATTTTGATATTGAAAGACTTGGTAAGACGAAGATAAGCCTCTTCTCCATAATCAATTAACTTTTGGCTAACAGAAACAACATCCAACAGTGCCAGAACAAGTCCATCTTCGTCATTGTTAGGGCATACAATCCCCGTTTTACCATTCCTAACTACATATTGCATGCCAGACCCCTCAACATCACTGACCAAAGCAGGAATCTTCAAAGCCGCAGCTTCAAGTATCACTACGCCGAAAGCTTCTGTTCTTTCAATAGAAGGGAGCACCAGCAAATCCGCATTTTTGAGAATATCCAACTTTAAAGACTCTTCCACGGCTCCATGCCACTTAACAACCTTATCCAAGCCCATAGCCTCACACGATTGCCTTAAGCTCCCATTTAACTCGCCACTTCCAATAACATCTAGTGTTACATTAACATTCATGTCGACAAGTTTTTTTAAGGCCTTTAATACCAAAGAATGCCCCTTGTAGTAGACCAACCTCCCAATCATACATAGTCGTAGAACGCCATCTTCTCTTGTTTTTTTTCTTGATGAATCAAAGTCTTTGAATTTGATACCTAGAGGCACAACCAGACACTTTTCGCGATACTCTTTTAATGGCTCGCTGGTCTCCAGATAAGGAGGAGAGGTTGTAATTATATTATCAGCCATTCTCACTAACGATCTCTCAAACCAGCGATAAAACGGGTAAAGTAACCTGACCATTTTAGTAGGTGAAGAGCCCAAGACATCGGCATGCCAATGAATAATGATTTTTGCATTTTTGGCGAAATATTTTTTGAAAATTAAAACCCAAAACGCAGATAAATTAGGTAGATGTACATGGATTATATCCGGCTTTTCTTTCTTTAAAGCTTGGTAAAAATGCCAAGGGTACAAAGGCGCCAGAGGTGCGAACACCAGTTGCCCATAGCTTTTAACTTCATAGACTTTACAATTTTTCCACTGATAGTAATCTCGTTCAGATTGAAGAGTATCTGCATGGACAATTGCAGACACAAGATTTCCTTGATTGGCTTGCTCTTCCATCAACTGAGACATAAATGTTTCAATACCACCATATCTCGGAGGGAAATACTTACCTACATGTAACACCTTCACACCTATACCCCTGATCAGTAATGAATTAGCATGTCGCTTTTACTTTAATATCCATCGCTATCCTTGCCTCGGCAACTTTATACAGGAACTGTATTCATCATGTTCTATTTGCCAGCTTGCCCCTGCAGGCAATAGTTACGATTATTAAGCGCATCTTTATTGCCGGGATTCAACTTTATAGCCTGCTCAAGTAACCCAAGTGCAAAATCACAATAACCCATATAGATATAACCCACAGCCAAATTAGATAATAGAACGCTCCTTCTGGAGGGGTTGTGGATATGCCTTAAAGCAATCGTAACGATCGGCGCAGCTTGTTGAAATTTCCTTTGTTGATACAGGACATTCATGTACGTATTTAATACACCTGCGGTTATCTTTTCGTTAGCTAGATTAATGTCTATACTTTTCTTAAGATACTTTTCCGCTTCTTCAAACCGTCCTACTTTTGCAAGTTCAGTACCGTATGATGCGTTACTCCGCGCATGTTCAGGCGAATACTGAACTTCTCTCTCATAAAACGCTAGCGGATCTTGCCATTGCACTGCGCGGTGATAGATCGCAGCGCCTCCCAATAAACTCAAAAAGCCAGTACCAGCAATGACTATTTTTAATAGCCTGTTGTAATCCGCTAACTTTTCAACTTGAAACTTGACCACTGAAATAAACGCCAGAGTAAGTCCAAAGTTCCCTACATAGGTCCTGTGCTCAAATGCCAAATCCTTTATAGGAAAAATAAAGGACTCTACCAAATGACTGACATAGAAAAACAATACTCCCCAGAAAAACAAAGGAATCGACTTGCGAAATCGAACGGCGACACCGATAAGTGCAATATGACCTAAAAGTGCCAAAGCCACTATCGGTTCAAAACTTTGTCTCAGTTGAACCTGAATTTCCAATTGAAGTGTACCAGGGATGAAAAATCTATGTATATAGTCCCACAGTACAATCAACTGCGTATAAAAATAACTGACTCTGTCTGTTGCCCCGGGGTCACGTGTAAAGCTATCTAACTTCAGCAAATAACCTTCCATAAATGGCAACGGAGCAATCAATATAATAGCGATAAAACCAGTTACGCTAATGCGAGTTAGCAAGGTACGGATACGCCCTTCGGACCGAAACCATTCCCAACAAAACAAAAAAATCAGAGCAACAAAAAAGTTTTGTTTAGTGAACGCCCCAGTAATTGCAAACAACATTGTCAAAAGAAGACAAATTAAAGTGGTTCCTGAATTTTTACTAATGCGGGCCTTAAGGTAAAAGAAAATGGTTATAAATATAAATAGCGCAGCCAAACTACTGAGGCGCTGCACAATATATATAACAGGTTGACTATTTAACGGATGCAGGGCCCATAGGCAGGCTATGCTTAGCGCCCAAATAATGTGTTGATTACTCTTAAGATTTCTTGATTCAGACCTTATCAATATTCTTGCTAAAAGAAAAACCACCACAACATTAAACAAATGGATCATGATGTTGAAAATATGATATCCCATTGGATCCAATTGCCCAAATTGATAATTTCCCCAAAGCGAAGCATATCCAACAATACGACTCAAATACCCCCCCGCTATTAATAAATCCAAACTATCCGAATGTAGCGCCTGATTGTTCAATATTGAATCATTGTCATCCAGATAAAATGGAACAAACAAAGAAGGTGAATAAGCGATTATAACTGCACTCAAAATCGTCAATAAGGCGAAAAACAAATGTTTATTATTTAATCCAAGCATGTAGTGAATACACTGAAAAGAGATATTGAAAAATGTTCCAAGAGCATAAAAAGCATATATATCAATGCTATAGGTGTCTCTTAAAAATACAAAAGGCGACCAAAGGTCGCCTTAATTTATGAGGTCAGTAATCTAAGATTACTCTTTACCTTTGTATTGGTCAGTGATAACAAATGCTCTGTCGTTACCGCCAATGTTGAAGGAAGCGTGAACAGTGATGTCATCTTCAGGTGCGTTCACTGTTACAGTGATTGAAGCCTGACGACCTGTAAAACCAGCTGCAACTAATGCATTGTTGATCAGAGGAGCAACCTTAGTCACTGTATTAGCATTCGCTGTTCCGATTACACCCAAATCAAACTCGTTACCGTTGTTGTCAAACGCAGTAACAGAAATGTCACCCGCCTGAGAACCAGCGTTAGAGATATAAACCACCTGAGATGCAGTTGGACCGTAAGGCATGTAAGGAATGTTTACAGTCGCACCGTTAAGTGTCCATGAACCTGCGCTAACATTAGAGCCTACAGTTGCAACACCTGCCTGAGAACCTGCTGAAGTATAGTTGTAAGTGAAGTCTGCACTGAAATCCTGAGCTTCAATAACAGTTGCACTAGTACCTGTCAGCGGAGTGAAGGTGATGGTATCGTTAGTAGTCATACCATTGTATGCCACTGCCAATTTGGCAGAGTCAGCTGTAAAAGTACGAGTACCTGAACCACTTGACCACTGAGCAGCAGTTACGTTAGCCATCTTACCAGCTTCACCGTACAGATTTACAACTGTACCACTGGTGGCGTTAACTGTCGCTACGTTCAACCAGCCTGTAGTATCTACTTCGCTGATAGCCCATGCCAGGCTGTCGCTGGCGCCGCCAACAAATGCCTGACGCATCTGTGAAACGTCAATCACCGCATTAAAGCCAGTACCAACGCTCGCAGAACCGAACTGAGTTTTCGCTTCAGCAACAGTGGCAGTCAGTGTACCACTTGTATCCAGAACATCACCAGCCGCTGTTACAGAGTTAACAGTTACAGTAACGCTACCTGAACGAATTGCATCGGCAGTATACTGAACAGTACCCAGTGGCAATACGGCACCAATAGTTGTACGGTCAGTATACGTTGTCGCTGGTGAACCACCATCGTTAGGCTGAGTGATAGAAGTAACACGGTAAGTTACGCTGTTAGCATCTGAATTCAATAAACCTAATGCCAAACCCGCAATCGCGTTAGCAGGTGTTGCACTGTTTACTGCAGATACATTGATCTGGCTGGCAAAACCACCAGAAACCAGTGAGCCGCTAGGGAAAGTGAAAGTAATTCTGTCACCTTCCTGATAAGCAGCTGCCAAAGTGTAGGCGATAGCGTTAGACGTTTGGTTAGCCGTTACGCCCGTCAAACCTTCTGATGAGTGCACTTGCTTAGTGACACTTACTGTGCCCGCAACCGCAGTTCCACATGTAACAGCTACAGCCGTCGCCAGTAGTGTTGCTTTAAATAGTTGTTTCATTATTAGTTATCTCCAATTCCCAAATTTAAGTTTAGTGCCTTCACCAAACTCTCAATTCTTAAACGTTTCTTTCTCAAGATTTATTCCTGATTTTCCACATTTATTATTTTTTTGCCTAAAAAGAATAAGCGCTCGCATTACATCACTTTGCGTATTCTACATTTAGTTTGTTATTACGGTGACACATTGTAAAAACAGTATTGGCAAAGATGCAACACCTAACATAACAATCTTGTACTATTTAATTAAAATTTAGCAAATGTTCTATAAATTACGAGAACTGTATCTCAAAATAACAAGATATTTGCGCATGCAATAGATTTGAGGGATTGGTTATTAGGGACATTCCCCTGTTATCAGATACAAAAAAGGCGACCTCTGGTCGCCTTTTTTATGAGGTCAGTAATCTAAGATTACTCGATACCTTTGTATTGGTCAGTGATAACAAATGCTCTGTCGTTACCGCCAATGTTGAAGGAAGCGTGAACAGTGATGTCATCTTCAGGTGCGTTCACTGTTACAGTGATTGAAGCCTGACGACCTGCAAAACCAGCTGCAGCTAATGCATTGTTGATCAGAGGAGCAATTTTAGTCACAGTTTTAGCATTCGCTGTTCCGATTACACCCAAGTTAAACTCGTTACCGTTGTTGTCAAACGCAGTAACAGAAATGTCACCCGCCTGAGAACCAGCGTTAGACACATAAACCACCTGAGATGAAGTTGGACCGTAAGGCATGTAAGGAATGTTTACAGTCGCACCGTTAAGTGTCCATGAACCTGCGCTAACATTAGAGCCTACAGTTGCAACACCTGCCTGAGAACCTGCTGAAGTATAGTTGTAAGTGAAGTCTGCACTGAAATCCTGAGCTTCAATAACAGTTGCACTAGTACCTGTCAGCGGAGTGAAGGTGATGGTATCGTTAGTAGTCATACCATTGTATGCCACTGCCAATTTGGCAGAGTCAGCTGTAAAAGTACGAGTACCTGAACCACTTGACCACTGAGCAGCAGTTACGTTAGCCATCTTACCAGCTTCACCGTACAGATTTACAACTGTACCACTGGTGGCGTTAACTGTCGCTACGTTCAACCAGCCTGTAGTATCTACTTCGCTGATAGCCCATGCCAAGCTGTCGCTGGCGCCGCCAACAAATGCCTGACGCATCTGTGAAACGTCAATCACCGCATTAAAGCCAGTACCAACGCTCGCAGAACCGAACTGAGTTTTCGCTTCAGCAACAGTGGCAGTCAGTGTACCACTTGTATCCAGAACATCACCAGCCGCTGTTACAGAGTTAACAGTTACAGTAACGCTACCTGAACGAATTGCATCGGCAGTATACTGAACAGTACCCAGTGGCAATACGGCACCAATAGTTGTACGGTCAGTATACGTTGTCGCTGGTGAACCACCATCGTTAGGCTGAGTGATAGAAGTAACACGATAAGTTACGCTGTTAGCATCTGAATTCAATAAACCTAATGCCAAACCCGCAATCGCGTTAGCAGGTGTTGCACTGTTTACTGCAGATACATTGATCTGGCTGGCAAAACCACCAGAAACCAGTGAGCCGCTAGGGAAAGTGAAAGTAATTCTGTCACCTTCCTGATAAGCAGCAGCCAAAGTGTAGGCGATAGCGTTAGACGTTTGGTTAGCCGTTACGCCCGTCAAACCTTCTGATGAGTGCACTTGCTTAGTGACACTTACTGTGCCCGCAACCGCAGTTCCACATGTAACAGCTACAGCCGTCGCCAGTAGTGTTGATTTAAATAGTTGTTTCATTATTAGTTATCTCCAATTCTTGAAACGCGGACCGGGCAACTACCCAAATCCATTTTATGAACGTTCATAAGATACAATACCTGTATCTCGGAAAAGAATAGCGGCAAATTTGAGATGAAGCAACAACTGTTTATACCTTTATTTTCAATAATTTGTAATTTTTTGAAACTCTTTGCAGCTTCACGATAGAGGTCTTAGCTCGCCATTGCTAAAGGCGAAAAAACTTAAGCCGTCAATATTTGCGCGTTTTTCAGTCTAAGCATCATTTAGTTAATGTTCTTTCCAGTGCCTGAACATCAAGCTTGCCTTGTTCCCACGCCAGGCAATGGTGCAACAAATGGCTCCTGTAAATTGGTAAATTTGTTTCGTGAACATTAAAGCAAAAACCAATCAGATACTCTTTCTCATCCGTAATCTTTGCCATATATTGTTGTTCTTTTTGGGTTTCATCGAAAAAACCCAACACATCAACGGTATTCCCAACAATCATTTGTCCTTCGAGTATTTTGTTAATAGTAGCAACCCACAACTTTTTTTCCACGTCAGTCAGTTCAAGCTCCAAAATTAGCTTTCCCTCAGGGCCTGGCTCAATGCTGATGATTTTCCCGGTAACTGCACCTACATGTTCAAAGTACAGCTCTGAAAAACCATTTCTGGAGTAATAAGTAGCATTATAAGTCGGAAACTGCTCTTCGGCTTCCTCACTTTTCAAAGTTGCTCCACTTTCAACGGACCAGGCATAGTCAGAAGTGCAAAACAATAACGCACAAAAACACATAAGCTGTTGATATTTCATTGCTTTATAGACTCCAATAAATACACATAAAGAAAGTCACGAATTCTAAACACGACTTTTCGCTAGTTAAATTTTACAGAGGTAGATATAAAACCAGCGCCCGGCTTGCCAGGCAACTATTTACTGTAAAATCCGCTTTTTTGGGATACTTAGCATAATGAGCTGAATACGAACTGAATTCAGTTGAAAATCGGTTCTGCCACGGAGTAATGTCAAAACAATAAACAGAGCCTTTCCCAATTGTAAAAATTAGTGCCGTAGTTTAATCGTCTCAAGGCTTTCTGAGAATTCAGTCAATAGCTTATCCCATTCATCTGAAGACCGGATAACCTTTGGTGTAACTATCATGACTAATTCGGTTTTCTCAGTACTGTCTGATTCAGACTTAAATGCTTTACCAATTAACGGAATATCGCCCAATACTGGCACTTTGGTTTCCCCCTGCGCATTCCTCTCACTAATTAGCCCCCCTAAGATAACAGTTCGCCCACTCTCGACAACAGCTTCAGTACTTAAAGAGCGATTGAAAATTGATGGAGTATCAGTTCCCGCAGTGCCTTCGACAACATTACTAATAGTTTGAGCAATATTCATGATAACTACGCCTTGTGCGTTCAAAGTGGGCGTTACCTGAACCTGAACACCCGTTTCTCGATAATTTATGCTGGAAGTTTGAACACCATCATCGACTGTCAACGCTCCACGTGTTGGGATTTCTGTCCCTACGTTAATACTGGCGGTCATGCCATCTCTGACCAGTAAAGTGGGATTAGATAACACGTTCACGAATTGATTTTCTTTAAATAAAGCCAGTGCGGCTTCTGCTCTGGTTGAGCCCAGGAAGTCCTGATCTAATAATGAAAGAGAAAGACCACCAGTTTTATCTACGCCAAAAGCGCCTCGTGTCGAGGCTGTAAAACGTTCATCATTCTGCAACGCAAACTCAACCCCGTATTTGAAGCTATCCGTCAAAGTGACTTCTGCAATCATCACTTCCAACAAGATTTGTTTTGGCAAAACATCGAGCTTTTGAAGTAAAGGCAATAATTTCAGATATCTGTCGCCAGTCGTATTAAAAATGATGTTATTGGTTCGCTCGTCCACGACAAAGGAAAGCCCCACAACAGAGCCTGAAGCAGAAGATGTGCGTCCACTGGCAAGTTTTGCAGCGTTAGCCCCTGTAGATTCGTTATTACTCTTTTCTACACTGATTCCCAGCAACCCCTGAATACTTTCACCGAGGTCTTTTGCACGGGCATATTTAGGAGAGTAAATAAAATACTGTGCATTCTCACCCTGACTTGGTCGATCTAATACATTGGCCCAGTACCTTACTCTTTCCAGGCTTTCTTCAGAACTAGCAAAAACGGCTATAGCCCCTATGTGCCCCAATGGCACTAATAATACACTTTTATTTTGTGCTGTATTAACGGCGGCATCCACACCTTCATTGGTCAGCAACGTTATTGCCTGAGTGGTAAAGTCATCCATACTAATGTATTCAAGTGAAAGTAATCCGATATACTTTCCTCGGTGAGCAGGCACATCCAACATATTAATGAGTTCTAATGCCCTGATTACATTTTGACGATTCCCTAAAATAAACATGGAGTTCTGATCAAAATCTGGAATAAATTCCGCATCAACTAGTTTGTTTAACGTTCTTTCCAGAGAAATACGGATCCCAT
The DNA here is from genome assembly GCF_056158425.1 of Planctobacterium sp. AWH2_060. Lineage (NCBI taxonomy): Bacteria > Pseudomonadati > Pseudomonadota > Gammaproteobacteria > Alteromonadales > Alteromonadaceae > Planctobacterium > Planctobacterium sp. AWH2_060. Next base: position 2,305,974 of record NZ_JBSWTG010000001.1, read on the forward strand.
AGTTAAACTGTACAACCTGTAAAATTTGACCTCCTACATTTGGCACCGAGGTTCTTTCTCTACCCACAGCAACAGTCGCACTGCCGCGGTTGTCTTCTGGCTTGTGGAAAAAAAAGGTGTTTTCGTTGTATTCTATTCTGATGCGATTTTGCGCTAATAAATTTGCTACAAGGGTATATAACTCATTTTGCGTCATGGGATTTTGCACATTCAAAGTTAACGGTGTCGCATCTTCTTTTAGCCCATTATCAATAACATAATTTACTTTAAACAGATCGCCGAACACATAATGAATGAAATCAGTAACCGGCATGCTATTCGCTGAAATACGTAATTCATCAGATTGTGAAAAAAGGTTTTGAGCCATCTTGTCAGCTACATTCTGATTGTGTTGCCTTATAGGATCTAACCTGGTAAACCCCCGCTTTGAGCCGGGAACCGTTTCTTCTGAATCACTTAAATTAGTACCTTGTTCATCCTCGTGCGCCTGACCTCGAAGCAAAGATTTCTTCATGTAATAAACTTGTTCCTGAGGTTCTGAGATCTTTTCTTGGGTGCTCTGACAAGCTGACACCAGCACAAGCGAAAGAGCGATAAACGAAACGCGTTTATAAATTGTGCCAATCATTTATGTGTTCCTTGGTTTAAAAAGGTTTAGAATTATATTTTTGTCACTGCGATTCAACTCAACCTGTGTTTGGGAGTTGATGCGTAGCGTAAGATTTTGAAACGTGTTGCTCTCGAGTAACTTAACGGTCTTCGATTCTTTACTTTCAAAGTTGATAACTTGCAATACTGCAAACTTCTGTTGATTTTCCTGAACTACGGCAAGCAACCCAATTTGATGGTCATCGTCTAAAAGCGAGAACATAGGTTTAACCGTTTTATCCACCACGACTTCAGGTTTTACCGCTACCTGACTTTCAAGTTCGGCTTTTTGCCTTGCTAACTCCTCTGCGCTCGGTGTTTTTGGCTTCGGCATTATAACCAACAATCTGTTTATCAATTCCCCGGCATTCCAATTTGAATTTTGACTTAAACTAGGTAGTGTTATGGGGTTAATGGTCCGAGACTCCACTTCCCCCAAATCATCACGCTTATCGACTCGCATGAACATGACAAGTAACAAGCCCAATAATGTTGCCCCGCCTACCTGCAGCGGTTTAATTGTCTTTATCATCTTCAATCCACAAGTTTAAATTGTAAGCTAGAGTTCCACTAATAGTGCCAATCAATGAGCTATCCCCCGTGCGGCGTGAATAAAAAAAGTTCATGCGTTCTAATAGAAGCCAGCTTTTTCCTTTCAAATCACTTTGCAGCGCCACCCAATCTGCTGGATGGGCCTTGATATATATTTCAATCCTGTGGTATTTGTTCTCTTCGCCATCGGGTTCCACCCAAGCTATTCGATTGATCTTTACTTCGTGTTTTTGTGCCTCTTTTTCGATCATGCTCTGAATTACCAAAGTAGCCGCCTGAACAGAATCGGCTTTAAACGCATGCTTCGTAGCATCATCCAGAAATGAATCGATTTCCGCTAACTGCGCCTCTAATGGCGCTTTTGATTGCAGTAACATTTCCTGTTTTGCAGACTTGTTACCTTCGGCAATCACTTCCTCTAACTCTGAATCTAACCATTCAAAAGCCGGTACAACTGCAAATCGCAAAAGCAAAAGCACTGCAACCAAAAGCAATAAATATTGTTGTCTAGTCATTTATTTGCTCCGATTGAATGGCAATCACTAAATTCACTTTCTGCTTTCCTTGAAAACTAAATATGTCACCGTCTACCCGAACCTGTTTGACACCTTTTATACTGCGTAAAAATTCCACCGTTTCCGTGGCTGATGCGGTAACCAGAGACAGCTTTGCTTCTCCATTCTCATAAAAAAGAGAACCGACAGAAACGTCGTTTTCTAATAAACTGGTGATAATTGACCACATTTGCTCACCGGACATGGCACCCTGTCCAGCACTTCTTAACTCCTTGGCAGTTTCGAGCTTTTCGGCCACAGCTTGTTTCAATTGTATAACTTCTTTTACCTCGGCCGATGACACAGAGGTTTGAGTCATCATCTCACTCCATTTAAGATGGCCAAATAGTAGCAACCAATATAAAACGACTGATAAGCAGAAACCGACTGACACAGAAGGTATGTGCAAATTATCAACTACTTTCCGATGCAACACTTGCCCCTTAAGCAACGTTGCCATATTCTCTGGAGCAACTGAAGATAGCTGCTCCAGTAAAAGCTCAAAATACTCTGTTTGCTGTAACTTCTTTCGGACTTGTACTTCTCCTATCCCTGATGACAATACAAACATATCGGGATTCTGGTAAATGCCGCTTCCTGAGGATGAAAAAACTAGACTCCCCTTTCGAGCAACATTTAGAACGCCGCCAAGCCGCTCAATCGTATACATTTCCCCGTCATCTACAAAGGAAGTCAACATAGTCTCTGGTAAAAATATGCAATTGTTGTTATTCACATATTCAGCCACAGAGTCATCAAACAAATAAAGCGTCGCATTCGTTGAAGTTAGATCTTTGTTTACCAATCGTTGCATCTTTAAATGCGGGTATTCATTTGCCACGATTTGCGTTACATCTTTTTTGTCAGCTACCGGATAAACTTTTTCGAGTTCCTGGTAATGTTCTCGACCAATTATAACTATGGGTAATATATGTCCAGTCCAAAAACTATTGTTCTGAGTCGAATACGACAGGGAGTGTGCTGAACCAGCCCGGAACAGATAGGAATTTTTTTTGCAATACTTACGCAAAAGATTCATGGTGTAGTTAAGCCTAATTCAAGTAAAGGGATTGGATTCCCCGGTTGTAATAGATAATAGCGACCTCTGGACAACATGCGCCTGTCCGAATTTTCAATATTAACACTCACATTTATGCGAGAAAATTCACCTGGGGGGAATGCACTAGCTTCCTCCAACCCTTTGATTCCGTTCAATGTGTTTCGGTTAAAGTTGTATTCACTTCTTAATGCCTTGAGTTGATTGGCAATGTCGTTCCCATAAACTTTCTCCACCAATCCCAATGGAGCTGTTGCCATATTAAAAAAACCCGTGGGTAAATGTGTAACATAGGAAAGATCGACATTCTCGAACCCTTTGAGTAAATTTATCTCTTCGACATACGGTAAACGCGCGTTGCGCTTGATACCTACACTTACCGACTGGGCTTCTATCCCTTGCCAAGACTTTAAATAATCAACTTTAGCGCTATCTCCGCCTAAATATGATTGCCACTCTGCAGTAAAAAAACTGCTTGAAAGCAACCCCGCCATATCTTGCACTGCTACCTTGGTATGATTTCCGATGCCTGTTTCTTGACTAGTAAACAAGATATTCTGCTCATTTAACTGAATCAAATAATCCGACTTATCCTGAGTTAACAGAGCATATTGATAATCAGTGAAGGTGGATTGAATCTGCAATTCAGCTTTTGCCTTATATTTTAGTTCGGTAGCGATTTCTACTGCATTGTTAGCTTTACTGCTCAACTGTACAACGAGCAACATTAGCACCATTGATATGAGCAGAACCTGAACAAGGGCAATACCACGCTGTGTAGACACACTCACAAGTCCACTCCGATAAATTGCAACAAATCTTTATGTAAAAATTGACTTAAAGGGATTCTAAGTTCAGACCACACACCATCTTTTTTGAATCTGACTTTAACCTGCAAAGGAGATATCAATGTATCTTTCCCGCTATAAAGCCCGAACCACTTTTTTTCACCAGTTAGGGTGTTATCTTGATGCTGCTCTACAGAAAAGTTGTCAAAATCAATCCAGCCAAAGTATTCGAAGCGGATATCTTCAAATCCTTTTAGGATAACAATTGGCTTTGAATACCCTGATATATCCATTTCAGATAACAGTGGCTTATCAATAACTGTAGACTCTCGATATTCTACTCTAACTGTATTAGACGTATCCTGAACTACCGAAATCTCAAAAGCTGATATAGCGTTTTGCTTTTGTACCGACTCATTCGAAATAGCCCTTATTAATGAGTCACCTCCCTCAAAATATACGTATCCGCCACGCTCTCCACCTTTAAAGACCATTGGCTTGATGTTTCTGATAAGGTTTTGCAGCCTCGTAATACCTTCGTACTCAGCTAAATCTGCGTTAAAATCACCCAGCTCTTTGTGCCAATAAACGGAATAAGTGCGATAGGCCAAACTACCGATGAAAAGCACCATCATCAATATTGTTAACGCTACAAGAATTTCGATAAGGGTGAACCCATTTGTTTTTTTATTCGAATTCAGGTCCATGACAGGGCTTTAAAAACGTGGTGCATTTGACGCCCATTATACTGCGTCGTCAAAGTTACTCGCCAATAATAGGCAGTGATATCAGACTCCCGAACTTCAAAATTGTCGGAGTCAAAAAAAGCGATGACTGGCTTAGACTCAATTAATTCAGTGCTCCAATGATACTCCAGATCAATAAAGCGAGCATTGCCACTGCGTTTCCCATCTTTTATTTCAAGAGAGATATGTTCGGATAAAATGGGAACATAATTATTTAATTTTAATGACTCTGTAGCTGACATAGTTCCCTTTACAGCTCCGCTATAAGTAATAGTGACAGTCGCTAATACAAGAAAAAGAATCAACGAAGCAACTAATACTTCTATCAAAGAAAAACCACGACTTAATCTAAACACTACGAGAGATCTCATTCAACAATACCACTTTGCGACGTCCTAGTATCAAAACAGAGAGTTGTGATTTACTGGCAAGCCCAAGTCTATTAATCAAAATTTCATCTTCATAAAAACTTAAATAATCAAACACACTCTCCTGAATTAACTGCTCCTCGAAGTAAACCTTCAATTGATTATCTCGTACTTTGAGCAGGAGTGGTTTTTCCAATAAAAAGGCTTTGGAAGTTGCTTTTAAAATTATCTGTTCGAATTGTTTTAGTTCTGCTTTGCCTTGGAACTTTGAATAACCGTCAACTACGAGTCCACCGACAAGGCCCGTCGCGAGCATCACAATTGTAACGACAACCAATAGCTCTACAAGGGTAAACCCTTTTCGCTTAGATGGTGATGTCATTGACTGATACAACGCTAAGTAACATGGTTATAACCACACTCCCTACAATCCCCCCCATAACCAGGATTAGCAGTGGCTCTAAAATATTGGTGACTTTATCAGTCCAACTTTCAAATTCAGTTTTACTTCTCTGTGCGATTTCATTGAAGATCCTAGTCAATTCTCCACTTTCTTCACCCACTTCCAAAAGTGATACGTAAAAAGCTGGATAAATTGGAGTCATCGACAAACTCTTAGCCAATGGCTCCCCTTTTTTTATCTTTCCATTGGCAATTTCAAGGCTGTTGCGAATCACCGGATTTTGCACATTGGCTACAGCAGCGTTAATAGCATGATCTACTTTAACCCCCGCGTCAGTCATAAGCGCCATGGCAGAATTAAATCGAATACGCTCCACCTGTTTAACCAAATCTGAAATAATAGGAACTGACAAAGCATAATGAGCTAATTTAGTCCTGAATGAAGGGGATTGCCATTGATAAGCAATACCGAAAACAGCAGCTAATATCCCAGCCAGCAACCAAAACTGATAATTGATCATCCATTCACTGGCACCTAACAATAATCGCGTGTAAATAGGAATTGCATCGTCTTTATCAAAGATGCTTCCCATCTGCGGAACAATGTAATTAAATACAAATAAAACACAAAGTATGCAAACAAACAAAATTATCGCAGGATAGGTCATTGCTTGCATTACTTTTGCTTTAAGCGCTTGTTGAAACTTTAAATCCCCGGCCAAGCCCGAAAATACCGAAGGCAGCTTTCCCGCTTTCTCACCAATGGCTATCAGATTTAAATACAAAGGGTCGAAGTCTTTTTTATTGGTTTGAAAAGCCTCAGAGACAGAATTACCACTTTTAAGCTTTTTAATGATTTCTGCAACAACACGTGAAGTCGTAGGTTCTTTTTTCGAACGAGCTATAATCTCCAAGCCCTTATCAATTTTTACTCCACTGTTTAGTAATATTGACAACTCTGAAGTTAAAAACTCCATATCCTTCAAACTTAACTTTTGACTTTTCCAGGGTAATGTTAAGGATACAGCCTTTGATTGTTCTGAGATTGATGCGACCATTAACCCTTCAGTTAACAGTACTTTTTTAAGTGAAGAAGCATCTCCAGCCTCTCTCACATCCTCAACAGAATGGCCTTGACTGTCATAGGCCTTAAACTTATATAGAGGCATCAGGCACAAACTCTGAGTACTTCATTGATGGTAGTTTTCCCCTGTGCCGCTTTCAGCAAGCCATCTTCCAACAATGTTCTATTACCAATCGTTTGATTATATCTTTTCGCTGCGGGAATAAACTGGCTATCTTTTTCCATCGATTTCACCGTTTCATCATTCGGAAGATATTCAAGAATAGACATGCGGCCTTTGTAACCTGTTCCTCCACAATGCTCGCAACCTTTTTCACGCAGAAACTGAACTTGTTCGATACTATTGTGTATCAGAAGCTCTTCAATATGAAGATGAGCAAACTGTTCAAGATCGGGTTCCGGCTCAGCACAGTGTGGGCATACCTTACGCACTAATCGCTGCGCGATAACAGCAATAATAGCTGCATTCAGCAAAAACTCTTCGACACCTAAGTCCACCAATCGAGTATAAGCCCCCGGAGCATCATTGGTGTGTACGGTGCTAAATACTAAATGTCCAGTTAATGCTGATTGCATTGCAATTCTGGCCGTTTCTTGATCTCGGATTTCGCCCAACATTATGATATCGGGATCTTGACGAACAATACTTCTTAAACCAGCCGCAAAATCAAAACCAATGTCAGCATTAACTTGAACCTGATTAATTCCTGGCAATTGGTACTCAACGGGATCTTCTAGTGTGATAATTTTAACTTTGTCATTATTAAGTTCGTTCAAGAATGTATACAAACTCGTTGTTTTACCTGAACCTGTCGGGCCTGTTAACAAAATAACGCCAGCCGTAGACTTTAAATCCTTGAGGATTTTACTTTCCAGATCAGAAGAAATACCCAAGGTAGACATATCATAGCTCACAGCGTCTTTGCGCAAAAAACGCAGCACGACACTTTCACCTTTTCCTAGAGGCAGAATTGATACCCTAATATCGAGCTCAACATTTGCAGCTTTAGTTTCAATTTTTCCATCCTGAGGTCTCCTCTTTTCAGCAATATCCATATTAGAAAGAATTTTTATTCTGGATATCACAGGTAAACTCAGGGAGGACGGTAATAATCCTTCGTCTTTTAATACGCCGTCTACTCTGTAGCGAACCCGATAACGCCCGGCTACAGGCTCTATATGCAAATCAGATGCTCGCCATTTAACACCACGGGCGATTAAATTATTAAGTAAATTGACCGTCGGGGCTTCAGAAGCCAGTTCTCTTAGCCTGTCTTCCTCCAAGTGGTTTAATTCACCAGAATTTTCTTCGGTTATATCGCTATTGATCTTACTTGCAAATTTCTCAGCATCATCTTTAGAAATCAGCGTTACCAAAGGAGTTAACTGTCGCTGAATTAAATGCTGATTAACATCCCAGTCAAGTGGATCACAGGTATAGAAATGAGTTTCTTCACCATTTATTGGAATCCAATGATTCCGAATTAAAAACTTAACATCTAGTTGTGATGCCCATTCAGGTAATTCATAGTCATCAATGAGATCAGAAATATCCTCTAAGAGCTTAGCTCCCAACATTTGAGAATATAACACAGGGAGAGCATCTTCTGACAGGCTCCCCATATTAACCAGCAGTTTTTCAAGTCGGCCCCCAAATTTTGCCTGATAAGTTTTTGCCTTTTCTAGATCTACTGGGCTAACACCAAATTCCTCTTGTAAAGTGACAGATATATTCATCCGCTTACTTTTATATCCTCATTTTCGTCTTTACCACCTGGCTGACCATCTTTTCCAAATGATGTAATTTGATAATTTGCGCCATCCGGACCGGGCACCGTTAGCTGATAGGCGTTCCCCCATGGGTCGAGTGGAACATCCTTTTTAATATATGGACCATCCCAACCATTTTCATTGCTATTTTTCAAACTTTGTAAATCTGAGGGGTATTGACCAACATCTAAATAATAAGTGTCTAACGCAGTTTCAAAAAATTGCATCTGCGCTTTTGCAGTGCTCTGTTTGGAGCTTCCAATTTTAGAGAACATTTCCGGGGCAACCAAAGAACCAAGAAGTCCAATAATTACGATTACAATTAACAATTCGACAAGTGTAAAACCTGATTGCGTTTTCATACTTTTCCTCTTGAGTTTCGTCTCAATAATACATGGGTATGCTTAATTTTTACTGAATGGTAAAGCCTAAACTTAAATCAGTTTAGGCCTCTTTGTTAATGATTTCCGAATGAATTTGCTGACCTTCCATGCGTGCTTCAGTGAATAGAAATAAACAACAAACAGAGCCAAAAAAGCACAAAACATGAAACTTTCCGACCATTGGTAATACTCGCCACATAATCCGAACGCAGCAAGCAAAACAGAAATCAGAGTGATTAAAACCAAGGCTGAGCGAGCTGATAAACCCAATCTCATGACAATATGATGTACATGCTCTTTATCGGGCTTAAAGGGTGAGCGTCTTTTTAAAATGCGCCTAATAGTTATTGCACACATATCAAGAAATGGTACGGCAATTAACCACAAAGCAGTGACAGGACGAAATGAAGTTTGTTCACCTTGTGTTCCAATAACCAGCAACCAAATTATGCTCAGCCCTACAAACATACTCCCTGCGTCACCCATGAATATTTTTTTGGCACGCCCACCTATTATACCCAAATTAAAAAATAGGAATGGAACAATGGAGGCCACAAGTATCAAAGGCAATACAAATAACGATTCGTTACCAAGGATCATCAATACAGCTATACCCGCAAAAGCCACGAGGCTCAACATTCCAGCTAAACCATCGATACCGTCAGTCATATTAAAAGCATTAATGGCGGCAATAGTTGCCAGGATTGTTAATGGATACCCAAACCATCCTAAATTGGTCGTTATCCCAAACAAAATATTGCCAAAATTTGCCAGGTGTAGACCTGCACCATAAACCATTAATGAGGCAATCAATATCTGAGCTATTATCCTAACCCCAACAGACAGATCTTTATAATCATCTAGCGCCCCTAACAACACAATCAAACCTGCAGAGATCAGATAAATATTGACTATTTGTCCTTGTGGTAACAAGACAGAGCTTGCGGTTAAAACCCCAAGATAGACTGCAATCCCCCCGACTAATGGTACTTCCCCAGTATGAATTTTTCTATGGTTCGGTATATCAACAAGCCCTACTTTCAAAGCAAAGGGTTTTACTAATTTTATTGCAGCGTAACAACCCAAAGACGCCAATAACAAAGATAATATTATTGTTGATGTAATCACACTAATCCCCTATAAACTGCCAACGGCTGCGATTGTGACAGCAAATTGATACATGATCTGAGATGCACTCGTCCATAACGTCAAATTATCCACGTGACTACTGTCGAAGGGCACAACAATAGTATCCCCCGGACTTACCGTAAAATCCTTACTTGCGGCTGACTGATACCAAAACCCTTTGGATTCAGGAATTACAACAGAGCCATTGGCTTTAATTATGTATGTGCGATCTTTGTCAGCAAAACTCTTAAAACCACCACTTTGATTTATATAAGATGTATAAGAATTATCGTCTTCAAAAAGGTGACTCGTTGGAACATAAACTTCGCCAATAACATTCACCGTATTATTTACTCCTGGCACAATTAAAACATCTTCATCTTCCAATGTAATATCTCGAGATTGTTTTGCGAGTACTTTTGGTAAATCGATTACCAAGCGCCCCATTGCTTTTACCTGAGTCAAATCTCTGAGCAACTTTTGAACCTCAGAATAACTGACAAGGGCGCCCGCGCCAGTGTCTTTACGCAAGCTTTCAGAGGCTATCTCCTTACGCAAATCCTCAGTTAATCGACGAAGATTTTCTGCTTCCTGACGACGTAAAGATTTCCTTAAGAATATTGATGCATTTGGGTCTGCATATTCCGTTAATCCACCTGCCCGTTGTAAAACGTTAGCGAGTGATTCACCACGACTAATCGTATATTCTCCGGGAAATGTAACTTCGCCTCTTAATTCAACAGTAAGTTGCTCTTGCCATTCTGGGTTTCTGAAAACGTTAATTCGATCGCGACTCTTCAGTGAAAAAACCTCATCTCCCTCTACTATTCTCTGGGGGCTGAACTGAATATTCTCTACCACAATCTCCCCTGATTCGGATTGAGAATATCGTGTTATTTCTGATTGCTGCGCAAATGCAGATTCAGATAATCCGCCCGCGGCTAGAAACACATCTTTTAAACTGCCGTTGTCAGGTAATGGATACAATCCTGGATATTGCACTGAACCTGAAATTTCAACCAACTTCAAAGGCTTTGCAAATGATGCGTGAACTTTTAACTTTTCAATGATTGGGGCAAGTAATCGGGTACGGGAATATGCACTGGTATCATAAAATTTTTCTAGTCGCTTTTCTTCAAGTTGCGTTAGTTCAATAATGGGCTTTGAGGCACCAATGCTTTCCCGTAATTCATTCTCAGCATCAGATTGTTCCGCACTTTTAAAATCGAATCCTATCTGTTGCCAAAATAGACGCTCTTCAATTCTATCTTTCCAAGCCTGTTTCTCTTTGTTCTTTAAGTCAGATTTTGTGAGAGCCAACGACTGGATATCTTCACTTCCCAACTCACTCCCCTCTACCTGAGAGAAAAATACAACGATATCTTCTTTACTAAGTAAAAAGTCGTGATGACTATCACCTATCAATAATTTCGACGGCTGAAATTGCATTACCTGCAAATTTTCCCCCGTTTGATAACCTTTCAGTACCAGTCCATAATCCAGGTCAACTTCCGCCAACAAGTCTTTTTTTCGATTACTGATGAGATGGCTAAGCTGTAATCCTTCGTACCATTGCACAGGTCCTGGTCTGGCTACTGCACCCACCAGGGTTACCGCGCTGTCTAAACTATCAGACACACTGGGGACGTCGATAACATCACCTGTATGCACTCTTTTATCCATGTCTGACGACTTTATGGTTAACTGAGTAATTGCGCCTTCGGAGACCCGTTGCACATTTACCGCTCCCTGATAAGCATCAGAGGCGAAACCACCCGCTAATTCTATGGCCTCAGCAAAGGTCGTCGTATCGTTTAGTTCATAAATTGCCGGACGTCTGACATTGCCTTTGATGGTTACCGACGATTCGATGGTAGGAATAAACACCACATCGCCCGGTTGTAACAAGGCATCGTTTTTTGTATTGCCGTTTGTCAGCAATTCATATAAATCCAAAGTAGAAATCGTCTTGCCTGCGCGTTTTAATTGGATATTTCGCAGTGAGGCAATGTCGTTAACACCGCCGCTTAAAAACAACGCCTGGGTCATAGTGGTCAGAGAACTCACAGTATAGGCGCCGGGTTTAAAGGCCTCTCCCAAAACAAAAATACGCATACTGCGCAATTGTCCCATACTCACATGGGATTCAACACCTATCAGATATTTAGATATTTCTGCCGAAATGAACGCTTTAGCCTCGCTAAAAGTTAAGCCCGCCACATTCAACGGGCTCATAGAAGGGATGACAATCAGACCTTCCCGATCTACCTGCAATGTATAGTTTTTGTTTTCTTTGCCGTAAATTTGAATCTCAAGCGTGTCCCCAACCCCCAATAAATAGTTAGCGGGAACCGGAGAATCTGTTGCTGGCGCAAAAGTAGAGGGACTGCCGGCAAACAAATCATAACCGTAAGGTTTTAATTCCTGGCTTTCTATTTTTAAGAATTTAGCAATGGGATCTTCGTAGCTAACCGGATTCCCGAGTTCATCAAACTCAGTTCCTCTCGGATATATAGTACTATCAGTCGTATCTATATTATTTTGATTGGCGTTGCCACTACCAGAAATGTATGCCTGGATCGTGGCATAATCCATACCGAGTTGCTGCGCCAGCACCTTCTGTTGTTGCACTGGTAAGCGCTTAAACTGCTCAATTTGCTGTGCGGTTGGTGCCTGATTATATTGTGCATTTACGAACAAAGCCGTCATACCTAACAGCAATGCAAATAGTGTCGATAAAACTCTCTTTTCCAACATATGAGTTCGAATCCAATCCTGTGCTTAATTATCGGGCGGAAGATTTCTTATAATGAATATTTTTTACGCGATGGTTACATCACCCAAAACATCGCGCATTTTAACTCAATTGCTCACGAAAAATCTCTACAATTTGTGTTCAAAAACGCAAAAAAAGGCCCCCTTTTGGGAGCCTTTTTAAAATAACTCAACTAAAGGGTTATTTTTCTGCCAGCTTTTCCCACTTATTTGTTTTAAACGTTAGAAGCAGGATAACTATTCCAATAGCAATGCTGAAAAGACTGATCTGTAAATAGAGATTCGGCATTTCAGCCACATTTTCCGGATCGAAGTTACCAGCCAGCAAGCCCGCAACGACGTTTCCGATAGAGTAAGTTAATACAAATACCCCCATCATTTGACCAGCAAAGCGCTTCGGAGATAACTTACTCACAGCACTTAGTGCTACCGGGCTTAAGCACAATTCACCTACCGTGTGCAGGAAGTAAGTAGCCACCAACCAGTAAGGCGCCACCTTCAAACCCGCAGCGGCGTACTGTGCCGCGAAAAACATCACGATAAAGCCTGTAGCCATGATAATCAGGCCCAGTGCACACTTAAAGCCATATGAAGGCGTAATCATACGCTTGGCTAAGTTAATCCAAAGCGCAGCGATAAAGGGCGACAAGGTAATAATAAATAAAGAGTTTAACGACTGGAACCAGCCAGTTGGGATTTCAAAGGTACCAACCAGACGATCCGTATAGTCTCGGCCGAACAGGTTTAATGAAGAACCGGCCTGCTCAAAACCTGCCCAAAAACAGATAGAGGCAATACACACCAGAAATAGTGCGCCCAGACTGCGCTTTTCGTTACCGTTCAGGTCACCGGTAAAAAAGATAAAACCAAAATAGGCGAGAAACACAATAGTGATAATAGTGACCACATATTGCGCTACTACTACAGGATTGATAGTTAATGCGCCTGTCATCATAGCGCCGATGACTGCCACCAGAGCAATCAAAAATACGCCAATCGCAGACCAGGCCATTTTGGCGCCTTTTTCAGATAACGGCTGCAACGGCTTTGAACCCGCGCCCTCTAAACGAGCTGATGTTTTGCTAAACTGGATGATACCAATACCCATGCCTACCGCAGCAGCACCAAAGGCATAGTGGTAGCCATACTCCACCTGCAACCAGCCACACAAGAAATAACCAAATACCGAACCCAGGTTTATCCCCATGTAATACAAGGTATAACCGGCATCACGGCGTTGGTCTTCAGCGCTGTATAACATACCCACCATGGCGCCAATGTTGGGTTTAAGTAAACCCGTACCCAATACCACCAGCACTAAACCCAGGAAAAAGGTTTTGTCACTGGGAATCGCCAATACAATATGGCCAGCCATAATGATCCAGGCACCGTACCAGACCGCTTTTTGTCCACCAATCAGTCGGTCAGCCATCCAGCCGCCGGGTAGCCCCATAAAGTAAACGGCACCAGTGTATAAACCATAGATTGCGGTTGCTGTAGCCACGGTTATAGCAAGGCCGCCTTCCTGCATGGCAGCAGTCATGTAGAGTACCAGCAGCATACGCATACCGTAGTAACTCATGCGCTCCCACATTTCAGTGAAAAACAGTGTTTGTAAACCAGCCGGGTGACCAAAAAACTCTTTTGGTTTTGCGGCCGATGAAGGGGAATTGAGGGTGGATTCACTCATTATCAATTTCTGCCTGTTAGGAATAGTTTTGGATATGTTCTTATTGTGATTTTTATCAGATTATTGTTATTTGGTTGCCAATCCTTTGAGAAGACGGCAACCGCAGCGAGGTGTTATACAAGAAGTGTCGGCTAATCTCAAGACAGTTCTGCTAAATGTTACATAAATGTAAACCAAACAAAGCATCAAATTTCCTGTTTAAATACGCTTTAAAACAAAGTTTTTTGATAGAATTAGCAGCTGATAACCCTGCAGGATCTTTAAATGAAGTTCTATTTTACCCATCGCTCACTGCCAGAGCTGGAGAATAAATCGCTGACTGAGCGCTTACAGGCATTGCAAGAGGCGAATAACAAACTCACCCCGCCGGAGCGCTTATTGTTAAATGTATTGAAGCTATTGGTATTGGTGCCAGTCTTTACTTTGATATTAAGGGCAGGTCAGGATTGGACAGTATTATTGTGGGCGGCGTTGGTGATTGCACTCTATCTCCTTATTATCCGCCCTATTCAGTTCAATATGTGTCGAAAATACTTAAAATAGATGGGCCGCTATGGCCCCAATTAAGCATTAAAACTCTTCCAGTAATGCGTCCAGCTCAGCATCCTCTTCGGAAGTTAATTCCGGCTCCTGCACTTTGCCGTCAGTTACCCTGTGGGCCAAATCCTGGAAATAGACATCTTTAAGAAATGCATAGCTGTCTAACGAATCGTATATCAGTTGCTCCTGAGCCATCAACTGAGCACGACCTTCCAGTGCTTTTATCGCCCCAGAGAACACCGTAAAGTAAATATTTAAGTCATCAATTGGCCAATAAGAAGCATCAACAATATCACCTGAGCTACTGCGCACATCACTGGGTCCCATAGCCGGGATCATCAAATAAGCACCGGTACCCACGCCCCAGGTGCCCAGCGTTTCACCAAAGTCCTCGCGCTTGCGTTCCAGCCCCAGCTCATCAGCAACGTCAAAAACCCCTAAGATACCAAAGGTAGAATTCAGCGCGAAGCGACTGAGGCTCACAAAAGAATCTGCAACTTTGCCCTGTAATAAATTGTTCAGGGTATTGCCGGGTTCATCCAGGTTTCTGGCAGCATTATACAAGCCGCTGCGCACCAACTCTGGGGTATAGTCAACGTAAGCCACAGTGACAGGTCTTAACACATGCTTGTCTAATACGTCCCAATTGAACTCCCAGAACGTGCGATTCACAGACTCCAGAGGGTCATTATTGCTGGCGGCTCTGGCCTGCTCCTGAACCTGCTGATTGGAAGCACAAGCGGAGGTGAGTAACACCAGGATTAAAATACTGAAAAGTTTTGTCTTCACAATAATTCCTTGTCTATCAAAATGGCGTGCTCAATACTGTTCCCTTTGGTAATCGCGACTGTACTTTGTCCTTGCAGATCGCCGGTGGCGGAAGTCACCATATCATCACTGGAAACACGAGCGATTAAACGCCCACGGTTTAAACTCGATAACTGATATTCAGGCATCATGGCGTTGGCGTCACTCAATGAAACAACAATACTGCCAC
The DNA here is from genome assembly GCF_056158425.1 of Planctobacterium sp. AWH2_060. Lineage (NCBI taxonomy): Bacteria > Pseudomonadati > Pseudomonadota > Gammaproteobacteria > Alteromonadales > Alteromonadaceae > Planctobacterium > Planctobacterium sp. AWH2_060. The sequence continues at coordinate 2,321,456 of NZ_JBSWTG010000001.1, forward strand.
TAGCCAAAAGCCGTTGCGTGGGCATTTTAATCACTGCTGCCGGCATGCGATTATCAGAGTCAGCATCCTGTACAAAAACAAATAATTGTCCATCAGCCGGGATTTTGTCTCGTAATATTGGGTCTACACTCACAGTTACAAGTATTTCAGTGCCGCTTTGTGCATTTAATTCTGCCGCTGTTGCGCTTTCCCCTTGCAATATTTTTAATTGCTGTTCAATAGTGACCTGCATAGGGTCGTTTTTGTCCAGCTTGTCCTGCAATGCCAACCAGCTGTTGATGGCCTCCTGAGGTTTGTTATTACGCGCATAGGTAACAGCCAACAAACCCAAAACATTATTATCTTGCGGTGTCATTGACCGCAAACGCAGTAAAATACTTTCCGCCTTTGCCATATTGCTGGCATCAGAGGTGACCAATAAGGCCTGTGCCAGACTAAACAAAGCACCCGGCCTGTCCGGTTGTATCGCGATAGACTTGTTGAAAGCGTCAATTGCCCCCTCGAAATCTGTCAAGGACGACAATACCCGACCTAACAACAGCCAACCCACAGCATCCTCTTGTTGTCGGCTGAGTTTAGTTCTGAGAGCCAAAGCAAACTCAACTAACTCCTGTCGGGATATTTGCTCATCGGCCTGCACTACGATGCGCTGTCCTAACTCAGGTAATTTTTGTTGCGCCAGTAACCAGGACTGGACCTTTTGCAGTTGATGGCTTTCAGTATAAACCCATGCTGTGCTGGCAAGAATCGCTATAAACACAGTGACGCTAAGATAGATTAACGCCCTTGAGCTTCTTTCGGCATCAACACCTGAAGCGGTATCCAACTCATCCGCCAAACTGAGTTTGGTTTCGATTACCGCTTCGTCATAGTCCTCAGAGGAAAACAGAGCCTCCTGACGCTCTTGTTCTAATTCGCTAAGTCTTTGTTTGACGATTTCAGGGTTACTGATAGCGTTTTCTTTCTGCCGGACTTTTTTTGCCTTTGACCAAAGAGGCATCACCAGAAATAGCATAAAAAGGATAATCAGTGCTGCTGCACCTGAATAAAACAAGGTCATTTCATTTCCTTGAGCGCTGATTCTGCGCGCTTTAATTTCTCAGCCTGACTGGCATCGCCGGCTTCGTTCGAGGCATCTGTAGATACTGAACTTGAAGAGCGGCGTCGCTGTAAAATAAAATAACTGCCACAGAGGAAAACAAATAATAAGGGTCCAAAATACAACCAAAAAGTTACCGGGGTCATAGGTGGCTGATAGTGCACAAACTCGCCATAACGCAGTTTCATGTAGTCGATGACCTCCTGCTTTGATTTCCCTTCCAGCAACAATTGATGCACTTTGCGCTTCATGTCATTGGCGATAAGCGCATTGGAATCCGCAATATTTTGATTCTGGCATTTTGGGCAACGCAACTCTTTGCTTAATAACAAAAAATCAGCCCGTTGCTGGGCATTTTCAAACTGATACTTTTCTTCTGCCAGAGCAACACAACTCAAAACAGTCCAAGTTAATAACAAAATACATCGGTTAATCATTTTGCAATTCCTGTGTCGCTTGCTGGTAAAGCGGCAAAAACTTGGTTTGCCATACCCTTTCATTCAGATCACCCACATGATGCAGCAACACTCTTCCATGAATATCAACAAGGAAAGTCTCCGGCGCCCCGGTTACTCCCAGATCCATTGAATAATCTCGATTTACATCGAAAATATTAAACTGATAGGGGTCTCCAAGCTGATTGAGAGTCTGTTTAATATCAGCACGGATTTGCGCTACCGTTTTGCCGCCAAAATCAGGATCTAAATCTTGTTCAAAATACAACCCCACGATGCGCACTCCCTGTTCGCGCAAAGAGGTCAAAAAAGGTAATTCAATAGCACAGGTAACGCACCAGGTTCCCCAGACATTAATCAAGGTCACCTCACCTTCAAACACCTCTCGCGAATAAATGATGCTTTCATCCATCACGTCGGGTAAAGAAAACTCCGGTAGTTGCCTGTCAACTTGGGTAGACACCTGATACCGGGATTCAGAAAACAATCCTTTTACCAGAAAAAAAGTTAAAACCAGAAAAAAAACCAGGGGCAAAAATAAAAGTAAGTACTTCTTAACCAACTTCAGCTCCTCTTCCCGAAACAAAGTTATCTTGCACCTGCTCTGCTTTAGATGCCGTTTTGACTTTAGCGAAGCGATAGCGTTTATCCATGATGGATAGCAGTGCTCCCAAGGCCATGATTGCGGCGCCTAACCATATCCAAAGTACGAATGGTTTAACGTATACCCTTAATCCCCAAGAGCCGTCAGCAAACTCATCACCTAAGGCAACAAACAAATCACGCAATAAATTAGTATCTATACCCGCCTCGGTCATAACATTGCGCTGCACCGGATAAAAGCGCTTTTCAGCCACTAACTCGCTGATATGCTGTCCCTGTTTAGACACCACAACCACACCGCCATCCGCAGTATAATTAGGCCCTTCGATATGGGTCACGTTTTTAAAGGTAAACTGATAGCCTTGCAATTCAATGCTATCGCCGATGTGTAACCTGACCTCCCGCTCTTCGCTGAAATTACTGGTCAATGTGATACCCAGTAAAGTCACCGCAAAGCCCAGGTGCCCCAGCACCATGCCCCAATGACTGCGGGATAATTTGCGTAAATTTTGCCAGCTTAGCTGTCGGTTTGTACGCAGTAATACTTCCTGAATCGTGGTGAGCAGAATAACAAACACCAAAAAGCTGCCCAGCACAGCCAGAGTTGAAAATTGATCAAAACTGGTTAACAGCAATGCCGTCATCACGATCCCCAGCCCGGAAGCCCATAGTAATTGCGACTTTATATCGCCGATAGCCTGTCGCTTCCAACGACTCATAGGTCCCATTGCTAACAGCACCACAAAAGGCACGATTAACCAGGTAAACATCTGATTAAAAAATGGCTCACCTACGGAAATTGACCCCAATCCCAATTCTTTGTGCACCAGGGGCAATAAGGTCCCTAACAACACCACAATGGTGGCAGCGGTTAAAAACACGTTGTTACCTATCAGCATCATCTCCCGAGACACTAACTCATAGCGACTGCTACTCTTCAACATGGAGCTGCGAATGGCAAACAATGTCAGGGAACAACCGATCACCAAAACCAACAAGGCCAGAATAAACAGCCCTCTTTCCGGATCGCTGGCAAATGAATGAACCGATACAATGATGCCGGAGCGTACCAAAAAGGTGCCCAACAAACTCAGTGAGAATGCTGAAATTGCCAGTAGCACAGTCCAGGCTTTGAAGACTTTACGCTTCTCTGTCACAGCCAGAGAATGGATCAGCGCAGTCCCGGCTAACCATGGCATAAACGAGGCATTTTCCACTGGATCCCAAAACCACCAGCCTCCCCAGCCTAGTTCGTAGTACGCCCACCAACTGCCCAGGGCAATGCCCAGCGTCAAAAATCCCCATGCCGCCAGCGCCCAGGGCCTTGCCCAGCGAGCCCAGGTAGAATCCAGACGACCCGCCATTAATGCCGCAATGGCAAATGCAAAAGCCACTGAAAAGCCAACATAGCCCATGTAAAGCATTGGCGGATGAATAATCATACCAATATCTTGTAGCAGCGGATTCAGATCCCGGCCGTCCACCGGATAGTAAGGCAACAAAGACTCAAAAGGGTTTGAGGACAAAATTAAGAATAAGTAAAAACCCAAAGCGATAGCACCCAACACGCCCAGAACGCGGGCCACCATAATAAGTGGCACACCACGACTGAACATCGCAACGGCACAAGTCCATCCCGAGAGCATTAACATCCATAGCAGAAAGGAGCCTTCATGGCCTCCCCACACCGCCGTGTACTTGTAGTAAATGGGCAATAAACTGTTGGAATGATTGGCCACATACTTAATGGTGAAATCGTCAGTAACAAAGGCGTGCGTTAGTGCCATATAAGCCAACAAGGTAAAGACAAACATGGCAAAAGCCATCGGCTTTGCCATTTTAAGCAGCTTAGTCTCGTTTTTGATTGCGCCCAGCACCGGGTAAAAACCCAGGCACATGGAGGCCATCATGGCCAGAATTAATGACAGTTGCCCCAGTTCAGCAATCATTAGTTATCACCTTCAGCTCCATAGATTTGTTTTGGCTTTTCATGTTTGATGCCCTTCATTGCTTCAGCTAACTCTGGTGGCATGTATTCTTCATCGTGTTTTGCCAACACTTCGTCAGCCATAATGGTATTGGCATCCAATAACTTACCCGTAGCCACTATGCCCTGTCCTTCCCGAAACAAATCAGGCAATAAACCTTTGTAGATAATCTTAACCACCGGCCCTGTATCTACCAGTTTAAAGGTTACAGCCAGCTCTTTTTCATCGTGCACCACAGAACCTTCAACCACCATGCCACCAACCCGCAAACGCTGCCCTGAGACAGGCATTCGGCCCTCTTTGCCGTTAACAATCTCACTGGGAGTATAAAACAGATCAATATTCTGATTTAGCGAGTACAGCATCAAGCTTACTGCCAGGCCGATAAGGGCGATGATGCCGGTTACTGCCAAAAGTCGCTTTTTACGTCTGGGATTCATGGCTCTATTAACGCTCCAAAAACTAAATTTAAATGGTTACGAATTTTCTGAGTTGCCGGATTTTTTTGCTGCTCTGGCGGCTTTGATGCGTTGCGTTCGCGCAAATTCCTGACGGGCTTTTTTAAGTAAAAATGTTTTTTGCCAGCGCCCTAAAAACCACATTGCAAACAATAATAAAAAAGACACACCAAAGGCCAACCAGACATAAAAGCCATAGCCGCCCATAGCAAAAAACTCGCTGATGTTGGCAAACTGCATGGTTACGACTCCTCTGTTCTTTTGACCATCTTAATCACCCACGGACGACGAATCTCCCGCAGAAAAATCTCATTTTGCAAACGGATACAAACCAGTCCTGCACAAAACACCGCCAAAGCCACAATGTTTAACAGCAATGGCCACAGCATTTCAGGAGCCATTGAAGGTTTAGCAAATTTGGTAATGGTGGCGCCTTGATGCAGTGTGTTCCACCACTCAACTGAAAAATGAATAATCGGCAAATTAATCACGCCAACCAATGCCATAACCGCTGCGGCTTTGCCACCCTGAAGTTTATCCTGAAAACTGGCATACAATGCCATTACACCGAGGTACAAAAACAACAGGATCAATTCCGATGTCAGCCTCGCATCCCACACCCACCAAGTACCCCACATGGGTTTCCCCCAGGTTGCTCCGGTCCACAAAGCAATAAACGTCAGACAAGCGCCCACCGGTGCGATACTCATAATGGCCATGTAACAGGTTCTGACCTGCCATACCAACCCGATAAAAGCACAAATTGCCATCCCGGAATAAAAGCCCATTGATAAAATGGCGGAAGGCACGTGCAAATAGATAATTCGAAAAGCATCACCCTGCTGATAGTCAGCTGGGGCGAATAACAGGCCCCAGAACGTGCCGATCGTCAGGGCCAATATTCCCAGCAATAAAAACCAAGGAGCCAGGCGCCCCGCTAGCTTGTAAGTAACTTCTGTTTTAGCGTAAGGATGTAACCATTTCCACATTAATGATGACTCACTCTGATAGCATAACTGATCGCATAAGGGCAAAGCGCCAGGGCAAAAATCAACATGGCGCCGATAATGCCCAATTGACCAAACCAGGTCAATTGCAGTGCAGCATTGTTAATTGCCGCCGTAGCAAAAATAAGTAACGGGATAAAAACCGGTAACAGCAACACCGCAAGTAGTACGCCGCCCTTGTTGATTGATAAGGTCAGGGCAACGGCAATAGCGCCCACCAGGCTCAATAAAGGGGTACCAACTAACAATGTACACAACAGCGCCCAGTACATATTAAGGGTCAGATTCAAAAACAGCGCCAACAACGGTGAAATTAAAATCAGCGGTACGATAACAAACAACCAATGGCAAAACAGACGCGTCATTACCATCAATGTCAGGCTTGCTGGTGATAACAAATATTGTTCTAAAGAGCCGTCCTGAAAATCATCGCGAAACAAATGCTCCAGTCCTAACAGAGCACTCAAAAGCGCTGCCACCCAGATCACTCCAGGCCCAATTAATTGCAAAGTATCAGGCCCCGGCCCAACACCTAAGGGAAACAAACTGACAACAATGATACTCAGTAGCAATGGCATCATCATTTCGGCACTGCCTTTGGCCACTAAGCTAAATTCTTTTTTAAAAATGGTCCGTACTGGTAACATCAGAGCTGATACTCCAGTCTCAGTTCCTGTACCTTGATGTCGGAAGCCAATTGCCAATGAGAAGTAAACAACAACATGCCGCCATCATCAATGTGCTGCCTTAATTTGACTTCTAACAACGCTCTGGAATCGACATCCAGCGCGTTAAAAGGCTCGTCCAGAATCAACAGCCGGGCTTTTTTCATCCAGATACGACACAAACTAACCCGTCTTTGCTGCCCGGCCGATAAATTGCCAACCGGCACGTCTTCCAGTCCGGTGAGACCCAATAACTCTAACAACGGATAAAGCTCCAGATTACCCGGTAACAATTGAATACCCGCCCAAAACTCTAAATTTTGCACGGCACTCAGGTGTTGGTTTAACGCCAATTTGTGTCCAAGATACAACATATTGTGATTGTATTCCTGAGTACACTGCGAAATATTTTCGCCATTCCAACAGACCTTGCCCTGCTGCGCCTGGGACAAGCCTGCAATAATGCGTAACAAACTGGTTTTACCGGCGCCATTATCACCGACAATGTGCCAGGCTTCGCCACTGCATACCTGAAAAGACAATTGTGAAAAAAGTTCTCGATCCTGTTTTATACACTGTAGATCTGAAACTGAAAGACGATCCAAGCCCAAAGCTCCTAGTTAATGCCGCGTGAATATAGCACAATTCCTCTTGCTATTTTTATGCTGTATCAATAATTTCTATTATGTTCGGATTTAAAATGACGGTTCCACTACAATTTATGATGAGATTTCAGCAAATACCCGGAAGTGTCGATAAACTATACGTATGAGTACTTTATCTGGTTCTGGTGTCTTACCCGCCAATATCCCCCAAACATCGAGTAACAATTCGACTAGCGTCAGTGCGACTAATTTTCAGACCATTAACTCTGTGGGAACTGCAGCAAGTGTCGTGGTTTCGAACAATGCCCAACTCACTTTAAACACCGCGATTGGAAAACTCTCATTACCGGCGCCAAAGATACCCTTATCTCTGGAAGCAGGTAAAGAAATATCCATTAAGTTAAATTCTGAAACATCGCCAAATTTGCTCGATATCAGTGCTAAATACCTGAAGCAACGAATTGCACTGACACCGCAACAATCGCAGTTGGTATTGCAAAGCATCACTCAAAACCCGGCCAATATTGCCAGTCCTGTGGAAATTAAAGCGAGTGTGGTGGCTACTCAAAGCGGCAGTATTCAAATTCGCGTCAATGACGAAGTATTAAATTTAGCGGTAAAAACGCCGCAACGTTACACTGTTGGACAAGAACTAAAGTTACAGCTCACTTCAGGTACGCTGGGCTGGGAAGCAAAAATTAGCGCTGGGACAACGCAAGAGTCACTGCGTCTGCCACCAGAAGACGTAGTCAAGGTTCTGCGGCAGCAGCCGGTACACAAGTCTATTGACTTGTCACAGGCAGGACGACAAACAATCCAGCCGGTGCTGAGCAAGTTAACGGAGAGTCAATTACCGGTTCAGGTTCCAAGAATACAGTTGCGCAATCAAGACAACCGCCTGGTGGTACAACTCGAATTTGGCAATAAACCGATAGTTTCTGTACCTCTGGAAAAAGCTCAGCTAAATCAGGTAAAACAACACCTGCAAAGCAGCAACACTGAATTTGTCGCAACTGAAAAAAACATCCCATCCAAAGGCATACCAGTAAGCAATGACACCAACAAACTATCCGCAGAAAAAGAAAATAACATCACCTATAAAGTTCCGCAGGAGCGGCACCAGCAACCGGTGTCTCCGGATTTAGACAAAACCATAGCAGAGAGTCAAAAACAGTTTACTCAACTGAATGTCAACAAAACCATTCCGGAAATTAAGATCAGTGAGCAAAAGCTGCAACAAGCAAGCAACCCAGCTCCGGAAAAACAAGTTACATCTGAACCTCAGTCACCCAAATTATCCAATTCTGCGCAACAAATATTGCAAACCTTAAAATCGTTGCAGTCCAGTTCAATGCCCAATATTCAGGAACTGGTCATTAAAAATGTTGAAAAGTTAATGGTGACATTAAGCTCAAAAGCAGAACCAAACCAAGGCATCAAATCCGAGCTCAGTACTACCCAATTACATCATCAGGCCAAAGATATTCTGCATACACTTAAGGGAATATCGGAACAGGTTTCCCGAAGCTCTGAAGCACAATGGCAAAAGCTGGCACCAGCCGTTGATGAAATTCTTAAAAACCTGAACATCAATGAAGAATTAAAGAGCTTTGTCAAAAAGCAGATATCGCTCCCTAATATCGAGCCAGGTAAAGCTTCCGTTTCACTGCCAGATGCTCAATCCATTCGCCAGCTTTTACAATCACCCGCGCTCCCCATCACCCCTGTTAGTATTATCTCTCCGCCATCCGGTGGCATGGTGGCGGGATTAATTAACCTGCTGCAGGTTTCGTTGGCTTCAAAGCTGAACCGCAGCAATAACGAACTCACGGAAAAAATAGCCAACAGCATTAGTAATGCTGTAGGGGGTAGCAGCAAATCTACAGCAACCGCTAAAAACACCGCTTCAGGCTTAAAAGAGTTATCCCAAGTGGAACAGAAATATAATCTGGCTAAACTCCTGGGGGATATAGTTAATCAGCATTCAAAACAAAAATTGCAAAATGCAGAACGCAGTTTGCAGGGTCAGGAAGCCTTCTATTATGTGTTGCCCTTCAGGCAGAGTGAGCAACACTCATCACCCGAAATATTAATTACTCGTGATAAACCTGAGGACAAAGAGCAGCAAGCCAACAGCGCAGAAAATAAAGCCTGGTTATTGACCATGAAATTACCGGTGGGGGATTTGGGGGAACTATTAACCAAGACCAAGGTCAACGAGGAAGCCATAAAGGTAGATTTTTACACATCCAGTGAATCGCTCAAAAATATTGTTTTAGAACACCTGCCGGCGTTAAAAAAACGCTTTGATTCGTTGGGACTAACACTTGAAATTGGCCGCTGTGAAAGAGGCAACATCCCGAAACATTTGGCACAAAACCCTTATCAGATTTTGCAAACCAGAGCATAAAATGAAACAAGACACTGACAAACGAGACAAACGCGCCGTTGGCCTGAAATATGATGGCAATGACGCTCCGACTGTGGTGGCCAAAGGATTCGGCGACCTGGCCGATGAGATTATCGATCTGGCAAAACAAAGTGGCGTTTTGGTGCATGAAGATCCCTACCTGAGCGAACTTCTGGCCAGAATGGACCTGGGGCAGGAAATTCCTGAGAACCTGTACTACGTGATAGCCGAGCTCATCGCTTTTTCCTATGTATTACAAGGCAAAACTCCGGAAAACTGGCAACCTAAACCCGGGCAACATTCATACAACGCTTAAAATTGAGTTTGCAGTTCAAGAGAAAATAACAGTTATAACTCCCGTGCAATTTCTAACAAATATTGTCCGTATTCGGAGTATTGAATTTCACCACCCTGTCGAATTAGTTCAGCCTTACTTATCCACCCTTTTCTGTAAGCTAACTCCTCCAAACAAGCCAACTTAAATCCTTGTCTTTCCTCAATTGTCTGCACAAACTGACTGGCTTTCAACAAGCTATCTGGTGTGCCAGCATCTAACCAGGCAAAACCTCTCCCTAATATTTGGACATCCATCTTATTTCGTTCCAGGTAGTAATTATTAATATCTGTAATCTCAAGCTCGCCTCGCGCGGATGGTGTTATAGTTTTCGCAATTTGAACAACGTCGTTGTCAAAAAAATATAAACCAGTTGCAACAAACCGACTTTTAGGAACATCTGGTTTCTCTTCTAAAGATAACACCTTGCGCTCATTATCAAACTCAATGACGCCAAACCTTCCAGGGTCTTTGACTTGGTAACCGAAAATAGAAGCCCCACTTTCACTTTCCATAGCAGACTCTAATTTGCTCAGGAATCCTTGGCCATAGAATATATTGTCACCTAAAATCAAACATACTTTGCTGTTTGCAATAAATGAGGCACCAATTTTAAATGCTTCGGCAATACCATTGGGCTCTTCCTGAACGGCATAAGTCAGACTCACCCCGAACTTCTTCCCATCACCCAGCAACTCCATAAATAACGACTGATCCCTGTCAGTTGTAATAATGAGAATATCCCTTATATTTGCCAACATGAGGACCGACAATGGATAGTAGATCATTGGTTTATCATACACGGGTAACAGTTGCTTAACGGTTCCTTTGGTTACCGGGTACATTCTACCTCCAGTGCCACCCGCCAGAACGATTCCCTTATATTTCATATGACTTTTCCAATACTTTATTTATCCAGTTTTGATTATGGAGATACCAATCTATTGTCAACTTTAGTCCTTTCTGGAAGCTATATTGAGGTTTCCAGCCAATTTCTCGGCGCAGCTTTCCATCATCTAATGCGTAACGAAAGTCATGACCAGGACGATCAGTAACAAACTGGATAAGCCTGGCGTAAGGCCCATCGGATGGCTTTAATTCATCCAATAAAGAGCATAAATGCGTCACAACCTCAAGGTTTGTCAATTCATTGTTTCCGGCTATATTGTAACTCTCACCGACACGTCCATTTAACAAAATAGCGACAATCGCATCCACATGGTCGTCAACATACAACCAATCTCTTATTTGACTACCGTCACCATAAACAGGTAACTTCTTCCCCTTTAATGCATTGTTAACCATAAGTGGAATGAACTTTTCAGGATATTGAAATGGTCCATAATTGTTGGTGCAATAACTTAACTTTACGGGTAATCCATAAGTTCGATGCCATGCGTTAACCAAGTGATCAGCGCTAGCCTTTGACGCTGAATAAGGCGAACTGGGTTTATAACGTCCCTCCTCAATCATTGCAGGTGCATCTGAATTCAAATCTCCAAACACTTCATCTGTAGATATTTGATAGAATACAAAAGAGTCTTTGTCCTTTCCTTTTAATTTGTTCCAGTAATCTCTTGCTGCTTCTAACATTGTGAAAGTTCCCATTATGTTAGTACGCATAAATATTTCCGGTTTATTTATTGACCTGTCAACATGAGACTCGGCAGCCAAGTTTATAATGGCATCAGGTCCGAACTCGTTGATTATTTCAGAGACGCTGTCTTTGTCAGCGATATCGGCCCTGTAGAATCGGTATCGGGCACTGCTTTCTATACAAGAATGCTCATGATTTGCCCCAGCATAGGTAAGTTTGTCAATGTTAGCGACGGTATAGTTGGTTGAGGACAACAACTTTAGTATCAACCTTGAGCCGATAAATCCTGCTCCACCGGTTACTATTATTTTTTTATTACTATTCATAACTCTTTAGTGATTTGTGACTGCATTGAGATTCTATAAATCAAAAAACTCGAATAAGCTCATTGCATTTAATGGATAAAATATAAATTTCACCGAAAAAGGGAGAGCTCATTTGGCAGAGTGGAGAGTCATCACCAACTCAGCTTCAGCCCGAGGTAAATCGCACTCCTGCATTATCTCTTCGACCGTGGCCCCAGACGCCACCAGCTTACTGGCTTTAGTATACAGCCTGGAATTGGGGTCATCCGTTTCTAATGTTTGCAATTTACTTTGCAGCGCCTGGACAGTCTGCTGTAACTCATTAAACTCAAACTGATGAACCATGTCCTCAGGTTCTTTACTCTGCAAGGAGGTGAGCTTTTGAGACATTCCCTGAGTAACCATCCGAAGCTCATTGAGCAACTCTTCTTGCTGTTTTTGTTTTTGTTTCAGGGTTCGGGAATCATTTTCCAGACTGGTAATACGGGCTTTTTCAGAACGAATTTTTGCGGAGAAAAAACACAGAACAAATACGCTGACCAGCAGAGCAAGAGCTGCCACTATGATAGCTTTATTGGCGAGCAAAATTTCCATTCTCAATCCTCTTTGTCAGCATAAATCTTTGTATCTATTGCTAATATTACTCTCTGTTGTATAAATCATCAAAACGAACAATGTCATCTTCATCCAGATAAGCACCGCTTTGTACTTCAATAACCTTTAATGGCAGCTTTCCAGGATTGCTCAGCTGATGCTTGATGCCAACCGGAATATAGATGGATTCATTTTCCGTGAGTATTTTCCGCTCTTCTCCTAACACCACTTCAGCGGTTCCTTCCACAACCACCCAATGTTCGGCCCTGTGATGATGAAGCTGCAATGACAAAGACGCCCCAGGTTTAACCAATAATTGTTTTACCTGATATCGCTCTCCAGTTTTGATAGAGTCGTAACTCCCCCAGGGACGATGAACCGCTCGATGATGCAAACGTTCCTTTCTGGCTTTCTTTTGCAGCTCCTCAACCACTTTTTTAACGTTTTGCGAGGCTTTTTTATCCACCACTAACAGCGAGTCATCGGTGTCAATAACCAGTAAATCATTTACACCTACAATAGCAGTAAGCTTCTCATTGGAATGGACTAAACAACCCGTTGCATCCTGACTAATCACATCGCCAATCAGCAAATTATCCTGCTTATCTTTTCGCGCCTGTTGCCAGATAGATTCCCAGCTGCCGATGTCGCTCCAGCCCACATCCAGTGCTACCGACACTACCTGCTGCGACTTCTCCATTAAGGCATAGTCAATGGAAATATTCTTACATTCAGAAAACACTTCTTTGTCCAGTCGCAAAAAATCCAGGTCCCTGGTGGCATTTTCAATGGCTCGCTGGGTATGCTCCACAATGCTCTTTTCTGTTTTTTCTAATTCCTTTAACAAAAACTCAGCGGCAAACATAAACATGCCGCTGTTCCAAAGGTAATGACCGTCAGCTAAAAATTCACAGGCTTTTTCATAGTCGGGCTTCTCCACAAAGCGATTCACTTTAACACCCTTACCAACCGATTCAGTGGAAGTGTGGATATAACCGTAGCCTGTTTCAGGTTTATCTGGCTTTACGCCAAAAGTGACCAAATAATCATTACCACAAATTTCCACTCCCCGCTCCAGAGCCGCAACAAATTCGTCAACGTCATTGATCATATGATCAGCCGGAAAAACCGCTATGACAGCGTCTTTATCAATGCTTTTTGCAACGTGCGCGGCTGTAGCGATTGCTGCCGCGGTATTTCTGGCAACGGGCTCTAAAATGATGGCTCTGGGCTCAATTCCCACAGAATTGAGTTGCTCGCCAACAATAAATCGATGCTCTTCACTGCATACAATAATTGGGGTGCCAAATGACTGAGTGCGCAACGCTGACAACTGCAGCATCGTTTTCCCGGCACCAGAAATATCGATAAACTGTTTTGGATATTGTTGCCTGGACATCGGCCAAAGGCGGGTGCCGGCCCCACCGGAAAGAATCACCGGAATTATTTTATCTTTAGATAGCGTCATTTTTACCTGAATTTCCTATTAACGACGATATTTCATTAACTTTCTGCTTTATCAGTGCTTCGTCCTGAACAGATTCAACATTCAACCTGAGCAAGGGTTCTGTGGCTGAACCTCTTAAATTGAAGCGCCATCCTTCAAAAGCCATACTTAATCCATCAAATGTATCACAACTTTTAGCTTGCCCCTGAAATACTCGTTGAACTTTATCCAGTTCTTCTGCGACATTATCAACAACAAAGTTAATCTCGCCAGAAGCCGGATAAGACTCTTGCATTGCCTCAACTTCCTTTGACAATGCTTTGTTGCTTTGACTCAGTAATTTTGTGACTAACAACCAGGGGATCATGCCGCTATCGCAATAGCCAAAGGATTTAAAGTAGTGGTGAGCAGACATCTCACCACCGTAAATCGCATCATTATCCCGCATAGTCGCTTTGATATAGGCGTGACCGGTCAGACTTTTAACCAGCTTACCCTGGTATTTATTGACGATATCTCGGGTATTCCAAAATACTCTGGGGTCGTGAACAATAGTTCCGCCTGGATTATCTAATAAAAATGATTTAGCCAGTAACCCAACAATATAGATACCGTCGATGAACTCACCGTTTTCATCAAATAAGAAGCAGCGGTCAAAATCACCATCCCAGGCAATCCCTAAATCAGCCTTATGCTGCAGCACAGCTTCAGTGGTTTTATGTCTATCCTTATCCAGCAGAGGGTTCGGTATGCCATTGGGGAAAGTCGCATCCGGCTCATGGAATATTTTAATAAACTCAATAGGTACCTGATGCTGTGCAAACGCCTGTTCAAGGGCATCTATCACATGTCCTGCCACACCATTTCCGGCGTTCACTACTATCTTCAAAGGCTTGATTGCCACCGCTTCGATGTAACTCATCAGGTGAGCCACGTAAGCAGGCAAGTGATTATAAGATTCCAGTGTTCCTTTTGCCGCAGGTGGAAAGTATTCCTCCTGAGTGTACTGTTTTACTTGTAAAAACTCTTGATCTGAAAACGGTTTTGCCATCTTACCGACAAATTTAATGCCGTTGTATTCAATGGGGTTGTGGGAAGCTGTAACTTCAATACCCAGGTCGGTATTTAAATGCTGGCAGGCGAAATACACTTCTTCGGTGCCAGTTTGTCCAATGTCATATACCCGAACACCTTGTTGTAACAACCCTTCAATTAATTTCTGAGCTAAACGTGGACTAGATTCGCGTGCATCACGCCCCACCACAGCAGTTTTGGCAGCCTTGACGATAGCCAATGAATGCCCAACTCGATATGCCACATCTTCTGTCAGTTCCCTGTCGACAACACCACGGATGTCATACTTCTTAAAACAGTCCACTTTTACTCCAACACAAAAAAGCCGTCAAAAGACGGCTTTATACCCAAATTACGTCAGTTCTTTCAGCATTAAAGCTTACATCTTAGAAATTTCATCCCACTCATCATCAGTGAGTAGTTTATTGAGATCCACCAGGATAAGTAACTCGCCGTCGCGATTGGACACGCCCTGAATAAACTTGGCACTTTCTTCAGTACCAACATTCGGAGCACTGTCAATTTCAGAAGAGCGCAAGTAAACCACTTCGGCAACGCTATCCACCAGAATGCCAACTACCTGTTCATCAGACTCAATAATCACGATACGGGTATTGTCAGTAATATCCGTGGGTGGCAGACCAAACCGTGCTCTGGTATCGATTACAGTAACCACGTTACCACGCAGGTTGATAATACCTAACACATAATCAGGGGCCCCGGGAACAGGAGCAATTTCGGTATAACGCAATACTTCTTGCACCTGCATTACATTGATACCGTAGGTTTCTTCTCCTAAACGATAGGTAACCCATTGCAATACCTCGTCGTTTTGATCTTCTGCTGTATTTGAACTTCTTTCATCACTCATATGAGGTGCTCCAGTATAAGCGTGTTTACCTGTTAATCGTTACTACCAAGCCCTTTGTTAAGCATTTTAATCAATTGCTTAACATCGAGCATAGCACACATTTTCTCTTTAACCATGCCAGCAAGCCACGGACGCTTGCCACCTACATCTCGCCACTTAACATCTTCGGACTGTAAAGTGACCGTGTTAACCAGCTCTTCGCAAGCTAATCCCCAACCACTATCGCCTAACATGATAAGATATTGATATTTTATTGAATCTTCCAGTATTTCATTGCACTTTTCGGGCATTACCCATTTAGCTGTATCGACCACATTCAGCTTTTCTTCACGATAAAGCATGACGCCCATGAACCAATCAGGCTTTCCAAAAAGCGGGCCCGGCTTCTCAAGATTGTGGATACCACCGAGCTCTGTTAATGGTACCGCCAGGGTTAACCCTGCCACGTTGAAAAAAAGTGACTGAAAATTTCCCTGAATAACCCGCTCGTTAATGTCTGCATCGCCGCCTCCTGCGCCTTGCTCTGTTTGCATCTCAGGCTGAGTAACAGTTTCAGGTTCCGCAGTTTTAGGTGTCTGAATCGGGGGCGTCACCTTCACTTCTGGTACAGGGGTCGCTTCCTTAACGGACGGCGTTACTTTGGGCAGCTCTGGCTTAACCCCTTCTAATAAACGCGCTACAGCCTGTTTTTGTACAGTATCTTCAGCAGGCGGTTGATCCTCTGTCAGTAAAGCAGCAAGATACTCCTCCATTACATCTTCATTGGCAAAAGACCCGCTCATCGGAAAAGCTCCATAGATTCAACATAACTAAGCAGACTATTATACGCAAAAACCCCACGGGATTTCGGACAAAATACCGAAGGTGGCGTCTGCGCCTGACTGGCCTCTCTGAATCTGGTATCCACAGGGATAACACTAGACCAGACAGAGGCACCATAAGTGGCCCGCAACTTTTTATACGCATCCAGTGCAGCATTGGTTCGCTTGTCATACATGGTGGGCACAATCGTATGATTGAACTTTGTATTTTGAGATTTTTCCATAATCTCCAGCGTGTGCATCATACGATCCAGCCCCTTAAGTGCCAAAAATTCAGTTTGCACAGGCACCAATATACGACTGCAAGCCGCCAATGCATTGACCATTAATACCCCTAAAACAGGAGGGCAGTCAATCAGGGCAAAATCAAATTCATCCTTGAGCAAGTGTAGTGCTTTTTTCAGCACCAGCCCCATGCCCCCCTGAGAACCTAACTTCCGATCCAGCGTCGCCAATGCCATAGTGGCAGGCAAAATAAACAGCGAATCCAGCTTGGTAGGACACAAACAATCTAATACGCGATCTTTAGTCAGGTTTTTGCCCGCTAAAAACACATCGTAAACACTGGCACTGAGTTCCTCGGAATCGATACCAAAATAGTAACTCAAGGATGCATGAGGATCGGTATCCACCAAAATTACCCGTTCACCTCGCTGCGCCAATAATCCGCCGAGGGTCACAGTGGTAGTGGTTTTTCCAACACCACCTTTTTGATTTGCTACAGTCCAGATGATCACTAATATCGGCTCTTTAAAGACAGTTAAAAGGTTGTAATTGATTGTTGTGCATTATGACTGAATTACATCTCTTTCTGAATCATTTCTGCAAAATCGGCGAGTGCAATACTTTTCTCTGCGATTTTCTCACTGGCCACCGCCTGTGGCATGCCATAAACCACACTGGATTTTTCATCCTGCGCCCAAATTGTCGCCCCTCTCGCTTTTAACTTTTTGCATCCCTCTTTGCCATCAGCCCCCATTCCGGTCAATATAATGCCGAGCACATCACCACCATAGAGCCTGGCAACAGAAGAAAAGGTCAGGTCGACACTAGGTTTATAGGTGACTAAATCTGAATTATGAACATCGGTAATAGTGATTGTTGCTCTGGCAGCGGTACCTTCCAATAACATTTGTCTGCCACCAGGCGCCAGGTATGCTACCCCTGGCATCAGCACGTCGCCATTTTGTGCTTCTTTCACTTGAATATCGCACATATTATTTAATCTTTCAGCAAAAGCAGAGGTAAATGTACCCGGCATATGCTGAACCAATAATATTGGATAAGGAAAATTACTTTTAAATTTGGTCAGAATGGTTTGCAGTGCAACGGGGCCACCTGTTGAAGTGCCAATAGCCAATAATTTATAACGTTTTCCGGAAGCTCTGAAGGAGCTGCCAATTGTTGGTGTACTGACTGCTTCTTTGACTAACTCAGCACTGTCTTTGCGCTGTCTTAGGAAAAAAGATGTGGAAGGGGCACTTTTCTCTGAGGGCGCAGCAGGAGAGCGCATGGCCCTCATGCGCAACTTTCTTGGACCTAAAGCTTTTACTCGTTGTTGCAGGAGATCAACGGCTTCTTTTCTGTCCCTTGCGATATCTTCGAACCGCTTAGGTAGAAAATCCATGGCGCCCGCTTCGAGAGCGTCCAGTGTTGCCTGAGCGCCTTCGTAGGTAAGCGATGAGAACATAATTATAGGCACGGGATGGGAGCGCATAATTTCTTTTACTGCGCTGATACCGTCCATCACCGGCATTTCTATATCCATGGTAACGACATCTGGATTAAGCCGTTTAACCGACTCTATCGCTTCTTTGCCATTGCGCGCATCCCCGACGACTTCGAGATCAGGGGAGTGATTTAGTATTTCCGATACGCGCCGGCGAAAGAAGGTAGAATCATCAACAACCAGTACTTTATAAGGCATTACAGATAGTCATTTTCGCAGTTTGATTTAACCTACTTTAAAGCCTTTTTAGCATAGCGTTTTAACAGGCTTGGTATATCCAATATCAAAGCGATGCCACCATCACTGGTGATTGTCGCCCCGGCCATACCTGGAGTACCTTGTAATAACGCATCCAAAGGTTTAATCACTACTTCTTCCTGACCGATTAAGGAATCCACGACAAAGCCCACTTGTTGGGTACCAATTTGTACCACCACAACATGCCCAGATGCTCTGTCTAATTCACCGGGTTTGCGGCGCAACCACTCCCGCAAATAAAACAGCGGAATAGCTTTAGAGCGAACAATCATGGTTAATTGTCCATCTACCGTATTGGTTTTGCTCAGGTCCATATTGATGATTTCGTTTACTGAGGACAAAGGCAGAGCAAACGTCTGCTCCCCGACAATAATCATCAAGGTGGGTAGTATCGCCAGAGTCAGTGGTACTTTGATTTCAAGACGGGTACCCTTACCCAACTCTGAATCAATACTCACCGAACCATTCAGCTGATTAATTTTGGTTTTAACCACGTCCATGCCAACGCCGCGCCCGGAGATATCAGATATCTCGGTCTTGGTGGAAAAGCCGGGCGCAAAAATCAAATTAAAGGCTTCAACATCTGACATTCTTGCCGCAGCATCGGCATCAAGTACACCGCGACGTATCGCAATCTCTTTCAATTTTTCCGGATCCATTCCCTTACCATCATCGTCAATGGTAAGCAAAATGTGGTCACCTTCCTGAGAGGCTGCCAGAGTAACAGTGCCTCGGGCAGGTTTACCGGCGGCGACACGATCATCAGGCATTTCAATACCGTGATCAACTGAGTTTCTGACCAGGTGGACCAAAGGATCCGCCAGAGCTTCAACCAGGTTTTTATCTAAGTCGGTTTCCTCACCTTTAAGTTCCAGCGCGATATCTTTTTTCAGGCTTCGGGCCAGGTCACGTACAACTCTGGGGAAACGGCCAAATACTTTCTTAATGGGCTGCATGCGGGTTTTCATTACCGCACCTTGCAGATCGCCGGTTACCACATCAAGGTTTGCAATAGCCTTCGACATATTTTCATCATTGAGATTGATGCCGAGGCTAAGAAGGCGGTTGCGCACCAACACTAACTCGCCCACCATGTTCATGATTTGATCAAGACGCTTGGTATCAACCCGTACGGTTGTTTCAGCAGGGGGCGCTGCAGCAGCGGCTTTCTTGTCGTCCTTTTTCGGCGCGGCTTCAGCTTTGGCTGGAGCTGGCGCAGGCGCAGGCGCAGCCTTAGGCGCGGCGGCTACAGGAGCTGGCGCAGGTGCGGCTTTAGGAGCTGGTGCTGGCGCCGCTTTGGGGGCTGGTGCGGGAGCAGCCTTAGGCGCTGAGGCTGGTGCCGCTGGTTTCGTTTCTGCTTGCTCTACGCCCGGGCCTTTTCCAGAGCCGTGTAGCTGATCAAGCAACGCTTCAAACTCTTCGTCGGTAATATCGTCGTCATCACCTGAACTGGTAGCAGCAGGTGCGGGAGCTGGTGCTTTAGCCGGGGCAGGAGCACTGGCAGGCTCAGCACTTGCAGATTCTCCCTCTCCAACAAATTTGCCTTTGCCGTGTAATTGGTCAAGCAGCGCCTCAAACTCTTCATCGGTAATGTCTTCATCACCACCTGAGCTGCTAGCAGCAGGCGCGGGAGCAGCAGCGGCTGGCGCAGCCGTTTCTTTCTTACCTGGCGCTCCGCCTGAACCATGTAATTCGTCTAGTAGTTGCTCGAATTCATCTTCGCTGATTTCATCGATACCACCATCGTCATCTGATGTGACACTGTCCGCATCAAAATCAAAAAATTCATCATCGTCATCAACCGCCTCTTCGGCAGTTGCGGATTCGGGCTCTGCAGCTGGAATTGGAGCCGCTGCTTCATCAGCGCTCTCCGGCTGGCTCAATCGATGCAGGGTGTCGAGTAATGTTTGATCTGCCGCCTGCAGAGGTTCACGGGCTTTAACATGCTCGAACATTTCCACAACGACGTCTGTCGCCTGAAGAATGACATCCATCAATTCGGGCGTCAGCCGTCTTTGACCATTACGCATGGTATCAAACACGTTTTCCGCACCGTGGCAGATATCCACCAGTTCGGTTAGCGACAGAAAGCCAGCACCGCCTTTTACGGTGTGATAGCCTCTGAATATTGCATTGAGCAAATCAGCATCTTCAGGATTGTTTTCCAGATCGACGAGTTGCTCTTGTAATTGTTCCAGAATTTCCCCGGCTTCCACCAGGAAGTCCTGAAGTATATCCTCGTCAACATCAAACGACATGCATCAACTCCACGTTAAAAACCCAGGCTCGAAAGCAGATCATCTACATCGTCTTGTCCCTGAACGACATCATCTCTCTCCGCAGCGTCAATAATCGGGCCCTCTGCTTCACTCGCATCTGCCTTCTTCGATTTATCCACTTTGCCGACTACCTTTTTAAGCTCGGTTTCAGGTTCACCAAATACTGTGAGCATGTTTACGAGACTATCTTCAACTTCTTTAACCAGTTGAATCACGCGACGAATAACCTGCCCGGTTAAGTCCTGATATCCCTGCGCCATCAGAACCTCAGTTAATAAATCGTTCAATTGCGAAGAATCTTTACTAGCTTGTTCTAAAAAACCGTCAAGTTCGTGGCAAAGGGACTTAAATTCACCGAGTTCTAACTGGCGGGTCATAAGTTTTTTCCACTCAGGTAAAATGTGGCTGATACTCGAATTGATCTTCTCAGCGATCGGCATACTACTTTCAACTGCATCCATCGTTCGGTTTGCAGCCTGCTCGGTAGTTTCGATTACATAGTTCAAACGAGTTTGAGCATCCGGGATGTCTTCGTTTGCGAGATCAACGATTCGGGAATCAATGTTAAAGGTATTCAAAGAATCGTGGAGTTGGCGGGTCAATTTACCCACCTCAGCAAATAACTCCATTGAATCCTGGATTTTGCTGGCTTCAAGTAAGGCCCTGGCGGCCTCATCATCCCCTTGCTCTAAAAATGCGACTAACTGCTTAGCATCTTCAAGCGAAATGGGAGAGCTTTTCTCATTAGTCATTTCAGCTCCGTTTTATCTCAGGACTGTCCTGAACTAACCAAGACGCTCAAAAATTTTGTCGAGCTTCTCTTTTAGCGTAGCGGCAGTAAAGGGCTTAACAACATAGCCATTTACGCCTGCCTGGGCAGCAGCAACGATTTGTTCTTTTTTAGCTTCGGCAGTTACCATCAATACCGGCGTGTGCTTCAGCTTGTCATCGGCACGAATTGCTCTCAACAAATCGATACCTTGCATGCCGGGCATATTCCAGTCAGTAACTACAAAATCAAAATCACCTTGTTGCAACATCGGCAATGCAGTGCTGCCATCATCAGCTTCCTGGACATTGGTAAAGCCGAGATCTTTCAACAAGTTTTTGATGATTCGTCTCATTGTAGAAAAGTCATCAACAACGAGAATTTTCATGTTTTTATCCAAAACCGCCTCCAGTGAGGATTCAATCAAGTTTTATTATTATACGCTATCCAGCTTGCCATGCCTGCATTCTGGACTTCAATCTAAGCATAGCCTGACTATGGATTTGGCTCACCCTGGATTCACTTACATCCAGTACTTCACCAATTTCTCTTAAATTCAGTTCTTCATCATAGTACAGAGACAAAACAATTGCCTCACGTTCTGGCAAAGTTGTAATTGCATTTGCCAAAGCCTTTTGAAATGAACCTTCCATAAGATCATCAAAAGGGGTATTTTCGCCCTTATTTTTATCCGTTGTCAGAACGTCTTCTGTCACTCCTAAATCTTCTATACCGATTATTTTACCGGCATTGACCTCTGAGAGCATTTGGTGATATTCAGCAAGGGATACCTGCATTTTTTCGGCGACATCCACGTCTTTGGCATCACCGCCGATTTCTCTTTCAACTTCGTTAATGGCTTCGGCTATCGCCCGGCCATTCTTGTGCACCGATCTGGGGGTCCAGTCACCCTTGCGGATCTCATCCAGCATTGCCCCTCGGATCCTGATACCTGCAAAGGTCTCAAAACTGGCACCTTTGGTACCATCAAAATTTCGTGATGCCTCTAACAGGCCAATCATGCCAGCCTGAATCAAATCTTCAACTAATACACTGGCGGGTAACCGCGCCATAAGGTGGTGAGCAATACGCTTGACCAGAGGTGCGTGCTTTTCCACAAGCAACCTTTTATCGTCATGTTGTTTGTAAGCGTTTGCTTTACTGTTCACGCCTGATTACTCGCTGCCTGCCGTTTAACTAGTTGTTCAATGAAAAACTCGAGATGACCACCGGGTTGCGCCGGAATCGGCCATGAAAGCGCCTGCTTCGCCAGATGAGATATGGCTAAGGCAGCCGGTGAACCTGGGAATACATCAACAATAGCTTTTTGCTTACGCACAGCCTTGCGTATATTTTCATCATAGGGCACAGTTGCCACCAGTTCCAGGGCAACATCAAGAAAGCGATTAGTTACTTTGGAGAGTTTGGCATAAAGTTCCTGCCCTTCTCTGGCGTTTCTGACCATATTGGCCACAACCTTAAATTTAAATACACCGTGATCGCGATTCAGGATCTTCATCAGTGCATAGGCGTCGGTCAGTGATGTTGGTTCGTTACACACCACCAGCATAATATCTTGCGATGCCCGGCAGAAACTTAGCACCATATCGGAAATGCCCGCAGCCGTATCTACCAGCAAAACATCAATCGGAATTTTTAACTCGCTAAATGCTCTGATAAGTCCTGCGTGCTCGGTAGGTGACAACTCGGCCATGTTTTGAGTACCGGATGTGGCAGGCGCGATTAAGATACCAAGAGGCCCTTCAATCAGAATATCTTCCAGAGAACACTCACCAGACAAAACGTGAGAGATATTTTTACCAACCCGTAAGCCCAGCATAACATCAACATTAGCCAGTCCCAGGTCAGCGTCAAGAACCAGTACTTTTTTACCCAGCTTTGCCATTGCAATAGCGGTGTTGAGGGTCACATTGGTTTTCCCTACACCACCTTTACCGCCGGTGATTGCGATGACTTTTGTTAAATTATTTTGGCTCATTTTTCTTAAACTACTCGCCTGGTCCTCAATCATACTGCTACTGCTGAATGTACTGTTCTTTGTTTTGAAGTATGCGGCAATTCATATTTTTTATAAAGCTTTGCTGCCAATGAAATAATATATTTTGCATCCGCTATTTTTATATCTTCTGGCACCTTTTGTCCATCAGTCAAATAGGCCACTGGTAATCTTTCCTGAATTGCGACACTGATTGCCTCACCTAATGAGAAGCATTCATCAATTTTGGTAAAGATACAACCTTGTACCGGCAATTTGTTATAAATACGTAATGTATGTTCCATGACATGTCTTTGCGTATTTGCCTGTAACACCATGTACATTTTGATATTAGCACAAGATGCTTCATTTAAAGTATCTAACTGCTTGATTAATCTTGTATCTCGCTGACCGAAGCCTGCGGTGTCTATCAATACTAACCTTTTATTCCTAAATTGATATAAAACGTCGGATAACTCTTGTGCGTTTGCTGCTTTTTTAACCGTGCAGCCAATAATTTTACCGTAGGTTGCCAACTGCTCATAGGCCGCGATTCTATAACTGTCGATGGTCACCAATGCCACCTGATCTGCGCCATAGCGTTTAGCGTATTGCGCAGCTAGCTTCGCAATAGTGGTTGTCTTTCCGGTTCCGGTGGGACCAAGAAACGCCATTACACCACTTTGCGTCAAAATATCGTTACGGGTTGTCTTAAGTCTATTAGCCAAAAGTTTAAGAATGAATAACCAGGCTTCTCGCTCATTGGCACTTTCCGGCGCGTAAGAAACCACATCTTCTGCCAATTCCGAACTGATCCCCATAGCTTCCAGGCGATCAACCAAATAGGATTGTAATGGGTGTCCTCTGCGTTGTTCCTGCTTTAACAACCCACCAACCTGGAACTGTAAGACGTTGCGCAGCGATCTAAGCTCTTCCTGGATTGACTGAATCGCTTTGTCACCCGTTTGCAGGCTGACTGCGGGAGCTCCACTATCAGACGGCTTTGCCTGACTCTGACGCACGGGTTCGGAGACGGAGGCACTAGCCACCACTGGACGAGCTGTCTCAGCAGTTGGCTGTGGTTTCGCTTTTGAATAGGTTCCAGGTTCCGGCTCCTTGCTGAAACTGGGGACGCCCTGCTTTTCTAACAGTTCTTTTAAACTGTCAGCGCCTGAGTCACCGATAATCTCACTAAGCGTCGGCGTCCCATTTCCAGTCGGCTTTGCTAATGTTGGAGCTTGTTGCGATTCTGCTGGCTTAGGAGCAGCCCGTTTAACAGGCTCATTATCATAAGCGGCTACAATTTCTACACCGTCAGCGACTTTTTTGTTGGACATGATCACCGCATCACCGCCCAGTTCCGCTTTAACCTCGTTTAAGGCTTCGTGCATTGTTTTCGCAAAGAATCGTCTAATTTTCATTTCATCACCTCAGGTGTTGGTGCCTTGTTATTGTCCAATCGCACTGACAATTTTTATTTGTTTGTCGTCCGGAACTTCTTGATAAGACACCACATGCAAACCTTGTACCACATGTTTGAGGAATCTTGACAGAACCGGTCTCAGCATACCAGACGTCAGCAACACTGCAGGCTCACCCGCCATCTCTTGTTGTTGTGCAGCCTGGTTCAGAGAATTTTGTAAATTCTCTGCCAGGCCAGGTTCTATACCGGCTCCATCTTGTCCACCCGCCTGCAATGATTGATGTAACATCTGCTCCAACTCTGGAGAAAGTGTAATAACCGGCATTTCTTTCGCGCCGCCATTAATTTCCTGAACAATCAATCGCTTCAATGCAATACGAACCGCTGAAACCAGAACGTCGGGATCTTGACTCTTGATGCCATATTCTGAAAGGGTCTGAATAATGGTGCGCATATCGCGAATTGGTACACCTTCATACAGCAGTGTTTGCAACACCTTAACTACTGTGCTTAACGGT
Organism: Planctobacterium sp. AWH2_060; assembly: GCF_056158425.1. Classification (NCBI taxonomy): domain Bacteria; kingdom Pseudomonadati; phylum Pseudomonadota; class Gammaproteobacteria; order Alteromonadales; family Alteromonadaceae; genus Planctobacterium; species Planctobacterium sp. AWH2_060. The sequence goes on from NZ_JBSWTG010000001.1 coordinate 2,346,761, forward strand.
AAGATATCTGGAACCAGGCCTTCCACCAGTTTGGGATTAGATTTAGCCAACATATCTAGCAGCTGCTGCACTTCTTCGTAGCCCAACAACTGATAGGCATTATTAGTCAGTAATTGGCTCAGATGGGTGGCCACTACGGTCGCTGCATCCACCACGGTATATCCAAGAGTTTGTGCATGTTCACGCTGAGAAGGTTTGATCCATAAGGCATCCAATCCGAATGCGGGATCTTTAGTGGGTGTGCCGTTTAACTTGCCAAAAACCTGCCCAGGATTTATAGCCAGCTCTTCATCGTGATGAATATCGGCTTCGCCCACATTTACCCCCATCATGGAAATGGTGTAGTTGTTGGGCGTCAAATCCAGGTTATCGCGAATATGTACCGGTGGGATTAAGAAGCCCAACTCCTGGGATAGCTTCTTACGCACGCCTTTGATACGTGTTAACAGTTCACCTCCCTGAGTTTTATCCACCAGTGGGATTAAGCGATAGCCCACTTCAAGGCCAATGGTGTCCACCTGCTGTACATCATCCCAACCTAATTCTTTAATTTCTGCTGGCTGCGGAGCTGAGTCTTTCTTCTTCTCAACCACCGCTGGTTTTTCTGCTTCCTTTTTAGCGCGATATTGCTGATAGAAAGCATAACCGCCAATGATGGCACTGAAACCTAAAAACGCCAGATGCGGCATGCCAGGAACAATACCCATAACAAACAGAATACCGGAAGTAACATACATGGCTTGTGGGTTAGCTAACTGATTGCTTAACTCACTGCCCATCTCCTGGGTATCATTTTCCCGCGTCACAATAATGGCGGTAGCAACTGACAGTAATAAACTGGGTATCTGCGCCACCAAACCGTCACCAATGGTCAGTAAGGTGTATATCTCTATTGCGTCACCGAATCCCAGATCATGCTGGATCATACCGATGAACAAGCCGCCCACAATATTGATCAGCATAATAAACAAGCCAGCTACCGCATCGCCTTTTACAAACTTAGAAGCACCGTCCATCGAGCCGTAAAAATCCGCTTCAGCGGTGATCTCTTCCCGGCGTTTACGCGCTTCGTCAGAATCTATGTAACCGGCATTCAAATCCGCATCAATGGCCATTTGTTTACCTGGCATGGCATCCAAGGTAAAGCGAGCACTTACTTCTGATATTCTTCCGGCACCCGCAGTAACTACTTTAAAATTAATGATCAACAAGATGGCAAACACCACAATACCGACCGCAAAGTTACCGCCAATAACCACTTCACCAAAAGCCTGAATAACTTTACCTGCGGCGTCACCACCTTCATGGCCCTCAAGTAATACAACGCGAGTAGATGCAATATTAAGCGCTAATCGCAATACCGTGGCAATCAACAACACTAAAGGAAATATACCGAAGTCCACCGGCTTCTGTGTAAATACACAGACCAGAATCACAATCAGTGACAAAGCGATATTAAAGCTGAACAGCACATCTAAAAGAAATGCCGGCATAGGCAAAATTACCATACCCATGATGGCCAACAACACCATAGGAGTGCCCAGCCCGGAGGTAATTTCTTTTAATTTATTTTGGTCTATGCGATTGAAATAAGTGGCTACTGACATATCTGCATGTTAATTAATTGACACAACTGCGGGTATTCAGCAATAACCAGGCCAATTAATGAGATACTGTGAATCTTTGTCTAAAAGCTAAACTAAACTGCGGAATTAATGTCTTAGCTCAGGTGGAATGGGCAGATCTTTAGCCAGGGGTTTAGGCCGGTGACCTTTACCAGATTTAAAACGTTTTAGCTGATAAACATAAGCTAGTACCTGAGCGACAGCCTGGAATAGCTTTTCAGGAATTTCTTCATCAATCTCTGTCGTGTAATAAATAGCTCGAGTTAGTGCTGGAGATGCGAGTAATGGCACACCATTCCCCTCGGCAATCTTACGAATATGCATCGCTAATTCATCCGCACCTTTGGCCACTACGTAGGGCGCGCGATTACCTTCCTGGTCGTATTTTAAAGCCACAGAATAATGAGTTGGGTTGGTGACCACCACATCCGCTTTAGGCACTTCTTGCATCATCCGCCTTGCCGCAGCCTGATATTGTAAACGCCTGATGCGACCTTTTACCTGCGGATCACCTTCGGCGTTCTTGCGTTCATCCTTGACCTCCTGTTTACTCATCTTCATTTGTTCGTTATGAGTATATGTCTGATAAGGAATATCAAACGCCGCTATCGGAATAAGAGCACAGCAAATGATAATGAAGGTCCAGCCAATTAAATCCAGGGCGTGAAATAAGCTATTGGGGAACAATTCCTGATCCAGGTGCAACGCCTCTTCCATGTAGTATGCCAACATCACATAGGTTACGGCTGCCACTATGCCAAACTTAGCGATGGCTTTGAGCAATTCCACCAAACCGTTGATGCCAAACATGCGTTTCAAGCCATTGAGAGGGCTTAAGTTTTCCGCTCTGAAAGAGGCGGTATACCAGGTGAAATTAAATCCTCCCAAAGCAATGCTACCGTAGACACCAGCAGCGCTGACTATCAATAAAAAAGTAAGAATAGGCACAGAGATAGCATCTAACGCCCACCCCAATGAATTGAGCATATGGGTATAGTCATAAGCTTCATCATGACTTAAATCAAAGAAACGACGCATTATGCCCAGTAATGCCCGCCCGATTCCTTCAGCAAGAAAAAATAGCGTCACAGCACTAAAAATCAAAACCAGTACGGTGGATAACTCCCGGCTGCGAGCTAGCTGACCTTTTTTCCTGGAGTCTTCGAGGCGTTTCGCCGTGGGTTCTTCTGATTTTTCTTCATCTGCCATAGTTTAAACTCCCTACTTCACTATCCGGGACAGACATTTAACAGGTTACACATCAGTTGCTGAGCCCTGTTCCATTGTTGCCCGAAGTGGTTAGTGAAGTTGTTCAGCGTCAGCCAGATAATAATTAGACCGCCAATCTGAGCAAATGAAAAACCGATGGTAAAAATGTTAAGCTGCGGTGCAGCTTTGGTCATTACACCAAAGGCGAGATTAATGATAAGTAGCGATACAATAGGGGCCAGAGACAATGTCAAAGCCGCAATAAACATCCAGGCGCTCCAATTCACCATGGCCTTGAACTGTTCGCCAGTCCACCAGACTTCCCCGATGGGGAAGGCTTCAAAGCTCATAAACAGCATTTGGATCATGTTCAGGTGACCATCAAAGGCTAAAAACAACAAGGTTGCCAGAATCAAATAAAACTGACCTACCGCAGGAACGTTAATGCCATTGACCGGATCAACGATGGAGGCAAAGCCCAAACCTGTTTGCATAGCCACCACTTGCCCGGCAATCACGAAGGTTTCCAGCACCAGGGTGGAGATGAATCCGATGGACAGACCGATGATAACCTGCTGGATACCCATCACAAAGGTTTCCACCGAAACCGGGTCTTTCATGGGGACAGGCGGCACCAGGGGCATGACCATTATGGCCAAAGTCACAGCCAATAATACGCGAATTGGTGTAGGCACAGTTTTGGCACTCAGAGCCACCATTGCTCCCAACATGCCACTGATGCGCATAAAAGGTAACGCATAATCAGCAACGGCCTGAATGATCTCGGCTTCGCTGAAATTAATCATGTCAGCCAACAACTTCCGGGATGCGGGCGACAATTTCGAACGTAAAGTCCATCAACTTATTTACCAACCAATGACCGCCCCAGCTCAATGCCAACAGTGTCACTAATAGTCGAGGTAAAAAGTTAATGGTTTGTTCATTGATGGAGGTGGCAGCCTGAAATACCGCCACACATAAACCCACAATCATACTGGGTACAATAATGGCGGATACTAACAGGATCACCATAAACAGCGCGTCATTCAGAATATCAACAAAGACCTCAGGACTCATAGCGCCTTACCCCATACCGTAACTGTTTACCAGCGTACCAAATACCAGATTCCAACCGTCCACTAACACAAATAACATCAACTTAAAGGGCAGCGACACTATCATTGGCGATAACATCATCATACCCATCGCCATCAAGATAGAGGCTACGACAAGATCTAAAATCAGAAACGGAATAAACAGCATAAAGCCAATCTGGAAAGCGGTTTTAAGTTCGCTGGTAATAAACGCGGGAATTAATACCGTCATGGGCACTTCTTCCGGCGAACTGACAGAATCTTCCAGGTTCGCCATTTGCACAAAAGTTTGCAAGTCTTTAATTCGGGTTTGTGACAACATAAAGGCCCGAATGGGTATGATAGCTTCGTCTATCGCTACTCTGGCGGTCATTTCCTCTTTTAAATAAGGCTGCAATGCCTTGTCATTCATTTCTTCAAAAACCGGAGCCATGATAAACATGGTCAGAAACAGCGTCAGGCCAATCAATATCTGGTTAGATGGCGACTGTTGCAAGCCAATAGCCTGGCGCAAAATTGACATGACCACAATAATGCGGGTGAAACTCGTCATCATGATTAAAAACGCTGGCAACAAAGACAGCGCCGTCATAATCCCCAACACCTGCAGGGTCATGGTGTAATCCTGAGTTCCATCAGGATTGGTGGTGACAGTCAGCGCCTGAATCCCCGGATTGGCCCATGCGGTATCAGGAAATATTGCGACCAACAGCAGAAGTAACAGGCTAAGTGTTTTTATCATCAGAATCGCCCTGAAGCTTTTTTTGTTGTTGTAAGAACCCGGCAAACGTCTGTTTTAATGACTCATCTTTGCGAACTGCAGTAATCGGCGTATCCAGTTTTGCAAGGTGATTAATATTGTGACTGGTGACGCCCACCAGATGTTGCTCTTCTCCCACCTGGATAACCGCAATGCGTTCCCTGGTACCCACCATCATACTGGCAACGGTCTTTATCTGCCCGCCTGAGCTTTGCACTCCAGAGAAGCGGCGCATAATGAAGGCCAATAGCAGAATTACTGCGATTACCAATATCAGTGAAAAGCCCACGGACAACCAGGCAGATAGTGGCGTCCCAACAGAATCGTCTTGCGCTATTGAGAAAGGGGAGGCTGCCAACAGGAAACTGAAAAGCAGCCATACCAACGTCGGAAAGAAGTGCTTATTTGAGTTTTTTAATACGTTCGATTTGACTGATAACATCCGTTAATCGGATCCCGAATTTGTCATTAACTACAACAACTTCACCATGCGCAATCAGCGTACCGTTGACCAAAACATCAAGCGGCTCACCAGCTACTCTGTCTAGCTCCACCACCGAGCCCTGGTTCAATTGTAATAAATTTCTAATACTAATCAGGCTTCTGCCCACTTCCATGGATATAGTGACAGGAATATCCAGAATTGTATCTAGTTTTTTCTCTTCTTCACCGGAAACGCCGCCAGATTCAGAAAATTCATCCAGTTCCGCTACCTGCACTCCAGACATACCAGAGGCGGCATCACCAGATATGGACTCTTCGGACTCTGAATCGGCTTGTTCGGCCATGGCCGCCGCCCAATCGTCCATTGCATCATCTTCACCACTCATCTTTCTTTCCTCTTACACTTTATAGTACTAAATCATCTTCAAGGGTTTGCAGTTCGGCATCAGAGTCAATTCTTCGACCACCTTTAGTTAACAGGTGTAACTGCGATTTAACCGATACAGGTCTGGGGATACGCTCCACAATTTGTAACGCAATGTTCTCTCTGGAACGCCCCAATTTACTGCGGAAAGTGGGCAAGCCCTCTATTAATACCGTGATGTATTCCGGCATATCAATAGGGATCACATCCCCGGCTTTCATTTTTACTATGGCTTCCAGTGGTAACTCCAGATCCAACATATGGGTGGTCAACGCAACATTGACGTCCAATATTTCATCCCGTAGTGCTTTACTCCAGCGCAGATCAGTATCTTCTTTATCACTTTGAACACCAGCATCCAACAATTCCCGAATGGGTTCCAACATGCTGTAGGGCAATGCCACGTGAAAATCACCACCACCGCCATCCAGCTCGATATGAAAAGAGCTGATCACCACCACTTCGGTGGGGCTCACTATGTTAGCCATTGCCGGGTTAACTTCCGAATCCAGGTATTCAAAGGACACATCCATGACGGGTCCCCAGGCTTCTTTGTAATCCTCGAAGATTATTTTCAGCAACATCTGGATAATACGTCTTTCGGTAGGAGTAAATTCTCGGCCTTCAATCTTAGCGTGGTAACGACCGTCGCCACCAAAGAAGTTATCCACCAATATAAATACCAGTCGGGCTTCCATAGTGATTAAGCCGGTGCCTTTTAATGGGCGAAAGCGAACCATATTCAGGCTGGTAGGTACAAACAGAGTATGGATGTACTCACCAAATTTAATCATCTGTATACCGTTTATCGAGACTTCAGCGGAGCGCCGCATCATATTAAAGAGACTAACCCGCATGTGTCTGGCAAAGCGTTCGTTCACCATCTCCAGGGTGGGCATACGACCACGAACGATCCTATCCTGCGACGAAAAGTCATACTCCATCGCAGAGGAGGACATATCCGATTCTTCGACATCCTCTTCTTCAACTTCGTCGACCCCATGCAACAGGGCATCAATTTCGTCTTGTGATAATAAATCGCTCACTATTTCCGCCTCTGATAACTATTTCGTAACTTACTGCATAACGAAGCCGGTAAATAAAACCTGCTCAATGACAGGGTTTCCGGCAATTTCCTGCATCGCTTTTTGCACTTCCCGTAGTGATTGTTCACGCATGGCAATTTTACCCGCTTCAGTGACCAGATCATCCGCATTGGAACTACTAAATACTCGTAACAAAGTCCCCTCAATCATGGGAATATGCATCTTTGCGGTCTCTTCCGCATCTGTGCCGCGCACCATTAGTTGCACTTTAATTTGTACCAGTCTGTCCCGGCCAGACCCTGGCACGTTGAACACAAACGGACGAGGCATCGCAACATAAAGTGCCGTTCCCACATTGGTGGAGCCAATACCGCTGGTTGGTTGCTGCTGGGTAACCTGTTCGGTTTCCAACTCATCCAACTCTGATTCGTCACTGCTGTCTCCCAACAGGAAAAAAGCCGCAACTGCCCCAATGATCACCACCACGGCAGCAATGATAATAATCATCATTTTCCCCTTTTTTGGGGCGCTTTCTTCCATTTGTAGTTCTTGTTCAGCCATTTTCCGGTTCTCTGCTAGTTTGTTACCCTTATTATGGATAACACCACGTCAGTAACGCAATATCTATAAGGCAATCAATGGGCCATTTAGGCAAAATAATCGATTCCCTCAGGTTTATTAACACTGACAGCGCTAATATCTTCATTAGATTCAGCTTCCAGGTCATCCATCGCTTCTTGGCCTTTTCCAGAGGCGAAGTTCTGTCCATCGCCCTCGCCTTTTTGTCCTTGCTGTTCCTCGTGCACTGAAGATTGACCTAACTCAATACCTTGTTGCTCCAATAATTCTTTGAGTCTGGGCTGATTTTGTTCCAGTACTTCTCGGGCGGCTTGGGATTGCACCACCATACTGACAGAGGCCGAATCACCTTGCATACTGATCTTTATCTGCATCTGTCCCAGCTCAGGTGGGTCAAGGCGAATATCAGCCACCATGTTTTTCTGATTCATCATTACCTGGACTTTATTGGCCAACTCCTGGGCAGCTTCGGGTTTCTGAATATTTACCGCCTTGTCGAAGGCTTGATTGTGCAAAGTTTGCTGCTGCGTTTTTTGCGCTTCTACCTGTGCAGTATTAGATTCTCTTACGGCAAGGCTGTTGTTAAAACTGGTGAGCATGCTCTCGCGGGTTTGCGCATCCAGTCCGGTTTGAGCCTGAGCAACATTGGCCATTTGTTGTAAAGAAACCCGCAATTGCCTATCTAATGCAACCCCTTCGACAGAACCTGTCTCTGCCTGCATCGCTTCAGCCACTACTTTGCTGATATTAATACCAGGTTCATGACCAGCCTTTAACTGATCTTTGAATTCCTCAGTCACATTCTTCAGGCTAGCCAGAAACTTTTTGCCCGCTTCTGTTTGTCCGACATCTGATGATTCGATTCTGCGAGTCAGATTATCCAGAGCGGCAATTTTGCCTTCGGTAGTTTCTGAAATATTGTCTACTTCACTCAATAACTGAGTTAATTTTGGCAGTTCCGGTTTAACAGGCTCCTTATCAGACACTGTATTTGAAGATACATTTTCAGTTGCAGCCACATTCTCGGTTGCAGCCACATTCTCGGTTGCAGCCACATTCTCGGTTGCAGCCACATTCTCGGTTGCAGCCACATTCTCGGTTGCAGCCACATTCTCAGTTGCAGCCACATTCTCAGTTGAAGCCACATTCTCAGTTGAAGCCACATTACTAGTTGAAGCCACATTACTAGTTGAAGCCACATTATCAGTTGAAGCCACATTATCAGTAGCTGTCTCATTTTCAGTTGAAGCCAGATTTTCATTCGGTGCGACAGCGACAGTTGCAGCAATATTTTCAGTCCCCTGAAGACTGGTTTCCGGTTCAGGTTCGGGTTGAGGCTCAGGGATCGGTGCCGTTTCGATATCGGTTCTGACTTCACCTTCAACTTCCGTCACCAATGTTTGATTCAACAGTTCTTCAGGTGTAGGAGACGGTTGATTATCGTCAGAATCTTCTGACGTGTTGCCGGATTCAGAGCCAGACTGTAATTCCCCAGCCAACTCTTCCAGGCTTACCGTATTTTGACCGCCCGGTTGGTTATTTTGTTCGGCCAGCAATAGCATTAATGCCACATCCTGAGGGTCGGGCTCTTCCACCTTCAAAATTTCTGACATCATTTGTTTTAAAGCCTGATCGTCATTGAGCAGTTGCTTAATCTCTTCATCTGAAAGACTGCGGATGGTTTTGTCCATCGATTTCATTTGATGCATATCCAGCGGTTGGCCGGAGTTAAGTAACTTGTCTTTAAGTTGTTGCCGCCAATTTTCTGTCTCAGTAGCAACTACAGTTTCAGTTTCTATTGTGGATGTTGAACTACTGTCGGTATTATCTACTTCAGTGACTTCTAATGAGGTGTCTTGCAACAATATGACTTCTTGGTCTTGGCCTTCTTCTGGAACGGGTGCATCGGTTTCTATTTCAGGCTTAACAGCTCCACTATCTTCCCCATTGAGCTTTTGAATAATACTGACCCATTCATCATGTAATTCATCGCCTTGCTGTTCACCATGCTCACTTGCCCCCTGCTCATTGCTTTCAGTCGTTTGCTTTTGCAAAATAAAACCGGATTCGACTTTATCTTTGGCACCGGATTCAGTGATTTTCGTGGATTGTCCCGACTCCGACTTTACATCACTATAGCCGCGAAAATTAGCATCTGATGAGCCTTTGTCTGTACCACCGATCATAATTTTGGCAAATTCACTACCGGCTCCTGAAACCTCAGGGCTCACATCGCCAACAAAAAGTTTGTTGGCGGCAATGTCATTATTAGAAGCGGCAACTTGTTGCATATTTGTTCACCTGATTCAGCCAGAAATACCGAGTTCTGCGGCAGCGACAGCCTTCAACTGTCAAATTTCTGTGGCGTTTAAACTCTGTAGCAACTGAAAGCATAAAGCAGGCCAGTTTTTGACAAAATGTTCGATATTAAATAAAAGGAAAGAAAACCTGAGAATTAGAAAGAAGACTTGGCGGAACGTAAAAACTTTTGCAAGGCAAATTCGTCCAGCATGTTTTGTTCCTGGCGATCCAGCTTTGCCTGCAGCGCTCTGGCGTTTTTATCCAGCAACATTTCTACGGCTTTGCGTTTTTTCTGCTGCTCTAACCACAACTGCTTCCTTTGTTCAGCTGCCTTTTTGGCGTCCTGAATAATTTGCTGTTGCTGCGCACAAGCTCTGTCCAATTTGGTAATAAATGACTGATGGTGGGAAAAAGATAAGGCTTCCAACCCGTTGGCGGCTTTTTCCTGGATTTTTTTAAAGTAATCCAGCCGATATTGCATTAAGCCGTTCAGTCTTTCCTGATTTTGATGCACGTAAGCCTGAGCTTCTTGAAAGGCAGATGCCGCTTTTTCCTCTTTTTCAGTTTCCCATTTTGCTACCATTTGCAGTTGACGCGTCATCCGGCGTTACCCCCGAATCGTTGTGTCAATTGCACCATTCCGGTCAGACTCTCGTCATAGGGAATGATGTCTTTCATGCCTTGTTGCAAAAAGTTATTGATTACCGGTTCAGCTTTAATGGCCAGATCGATTCTGGGATCAGTGCCGCGGGTATAAGCGCCAATACTGATAAGATCTCGATTCTGCTGGTAGGTAGAATACACCTGTCTTATACGACGCGCCGTTTGTAGATGTTCGTCGCTAACCACCTGAGGCATAACACGGCTGATGGAAGACTCAACATCTATGGCAGGATAATGACCAGAATCAGCTAGCGTTCTGGACAATACAATATGGCCATCCAGAATAGCACGAGCCGCATCCGCGATCGGATCCTGCAAGTCATCACCCTCTGTCAGCACGGTATAAAAGCCGGTAATAGACCCCTGATTTTCGGCGCCGTTACCCGCTCTTTCCACTAACGCAGGCAATCTCGCAAATACCGAAGGCGGATAACCTTTGGTGGCGGGTGGTTCTCCCACCGCCAGGGCAATTTCCCGCTGGGCCATGGCATAACGCGTCAAAGAATCAATCAAAAGTAAGACATTCATGCCTTGATCGCGAAAATACTCGGCAATACTGACTGCCGTTTCACAACCTTTTAAGCGCATCAAAGGAGATGTATCAGCTGGCGCGGCCACCACCACAGATTTGTGACGCTCTTCTTCACCAAGAATCTCATGGATAAACTCTTTAACCTCTCTGCCCCGCTCACCTACCAGGCCCACCACCACCACATCAGCTGTGGTACCTCTGGTCATCATACCGAGCAAAACACTCTTACCAACACCACTACCGGCAAACAGTCCCATACGCTGTCCCATGCCAACCGTGATCATTGAGTTAATTGAACGGACGCCCACATCCATGGGTTGTTTAATCGGTTTACGGATCAATGGATTCATAGGAGGTCGGGTGAAAGGCACATATTCAGTGGTTTTCAGCGCCCCTAAGCCGTCAATGGGGTGACCATTGCCATCTACAACCCGGCCCAATAATTCCATTCCCACAGCAATACCTTGCTGGCGCGCTAAAGGCTGGACTCTGGACCCTGGTACAATGCCTTTTACCGCTTCTGTGGGCATCAGGTAAGTAACACTGTCACCAAAGCCCACCACTTCGGCCTCAATTTCACCGTCAATCGTCTGTACCAGACATTGACTGCCTACCGGTAACTGACAACCAACGGCTTCCAGGGTTAATCCTATGCCGCGCACCAGTTTCCCGGCTGCTACTGTGGTGGATTGCGGTACCTGCGATTGCAGTTCTTTTATTTTAGATAGAATACGTTGCGTCATAGCATCCGGCCGGAAAAGTTATTTGGACTCTCTTTCTTTGAGCCCCTGCTCTAGCAAAAACTTATCCAGGGTTTCGCGCACGCGACGCTCAATTGAGACATCTACCGCATTGGAGTCGGTGATAATTTCACATCCGCCTTGTGACTGACCAACACTTTCCACCAGGATCCAGTTGTGCTGCTGAATTTCTTCATCGGAGAAATGCTGTTTTACCAAATTCAAGTCGTCCGGATGCAAATGGATCTGATAACCATTTTCTCTGATTGGCAGAACCTTTAGGCCTGATTTCAGGGCTTCAAAAATAATATTTTCGTTGAGTTGTACTTCGGTGCGGATCACCGAGCGAGCCAGCGCCACAGCCAATTGCGTCAACTCCTTTTCCAGTTCGGTTTCCACCAAAGTCAAAGGCTCCTGCAACGAGGCATTCAATGACTGCCAGGCTTCCATCTGCTGCTGAATAATTTCGCGTCCTTCCTGCAAACCTTCATTAAGACCTTGCTCATAACCTTGTTTTTGGCCTTCTTCGATGCCTTTGGCCAGACCTTCTTCATGACCTTTTAACTGGCCTTCATCCAGTCCCTGTAAAAAACCTTCTTCGTAAGCCGCTTTGCGGATGGCTTCAATTTCTTCCGCCGTCGGTGGCAAAATTTCTTCTTCTTCCTCTGGCGGCTCCCACTTCCAGTCAGAAGTTTTGTTCAGCGCATTACTTTCGCTTTTGAATTTTGACGTAGGATCCTCAATATAAGGGACTTCAAGGGCTTTAAACTCTTCGCCTTGCTCCTTATCGACAAAATTAACCATTTCACACCACCACTAATTGATTACAGGAATTCTTCGCCGCCACCGCCGCCAAGCATAATTTCACCGGCGTCAGCCAATCTTCTGGCCACTGACAGGATTTCTTTCTGTGCTGTTTCCACTTCACTAATACGCACAGGTCCCAGTGCCTCCAAATCATCCAGCAGCATTTCAGCGGCACGTTTGGACATATTACTGGCGATTTTATCGCGCAAGCCTTCATCAGCACCTTTGATGGCTTTGATCAACACGTCTTGCTGTACTTCACGCAAGATTGCCTGAATGGCCCTGTCGTCCACATCGGCCAGGTTATCAAATACGAACATCAGATCCTGAATTTGCTGACTCATTTCCTCGTCCTGCTCACGGATGGCATCCATTAGCTGACCTTCTATGTTGGTATCCAGGTAGTTCATAATATCTGCGGCAGATTTCAGGCCGCCCATTTTTGCTGCCTGCGTACCCGCCTGACCAGCGAACTGTTTCTCCATGATTTCGTTCAGCTCTTGCAATGCCGCTGGTTGTACTTCTTCCAGATTGGCGATACGCATCATCAAATCGAGGCGTACTTTTTCCGGGAACTGAGACATGATTTCAGCAGATTGCTCTGGATCCAGATAGGCTAATACGATGGTCTGGATCTGCGGGTGTTCATTACGGATAATACCCGCGACCTGTTTGGAATCCATCCATTTCAATGAATCCAGACCTTTAGCTCCACCGCCCACCAGTATCTGGTCTATCAGATTAGCGGCTTTGTCTTCACCTAAGGCAGCTGTCAGGGCTTTCTTCACAAAGTCATGACTGTGGAAACCGATAGTACTGAAGTTTTGAATCTCTTCGATAAAATGCTTGTGCACCGCTGTAATCTTACCCTGGGTCATATCATCCATGGTGGCCATAGCCTGACCCAGCTTTTGCACCTGCTTGGGTTCCATGTGTTTCAGGATTTGCGCCGCATCTTCCTCGGAGAGACTGAGAAGCAAAATTGCAGCCTTCTCAACCCCTTCCAGTTTACCTACGTCGTAGCCAATTTCTTCTGCTTCTTCTGCCATAATTTATTCGTCCAGCATCAACCAGCTACGCACCACCTGCGCAGACAGTTCTGGTTCATTAGCGACCAATGCACGTACTGCTTTGAGCACATCTTCATCTTTATGCAGGTCTGGCAACATCAAGGAACCATCTGCGGCAAAGCCTACTGCATCTTCATCAAACTCCTGAGTTAACATAGTGATGGTTTCATCACCCAAGTCAAGACTTTGATCTACATTGAACTCTTCTTGTTCAGTGGTATCTTCTGGGTAAATCAGACGTTTCAGCATCGGACGAACGATAGCCAGAATCAATACAATGATAATTAAGCCACCCATAATCAATTTTAGTGCACGCATTGCCCAAGGCTGTTCCCATAACGGAATTTCTTTTTCCAGACCGGTATCAATGCGACTAAATGGAATGGTAACCACTTCTAATGAATCGCCACGGGTGACATCAAAACCAATACCGCCCTGCAACAGACGACGCAGATTTAAAAGCTCTTGCTGTGAGCGCGGCTCACTGGTTTCGTTACCCTCAGCATCGGTAGACTGCTTGTAATCTACAGCCACTGAAACACTCAAACGACGGATCACACCAGTCTGTTGCTTGGTGTGGCTAATGGTGGTGTCCAGTTCAAAATTACGTGTGGCTTCTTTATGAGTTCTGCCTGGTGAAGTTCTGGTGGAATTTGCACCGGCATTGTTCTGTGGAATATTGGCATCCAGCGGAGGCTGGTTGGTCAATGCACCGGGTACACCGGCAATCACGCTGCCGACGCTGTTCTCTTCGACTGTCATCTCACTGCGCACGGCGGGTAAATCTGGGTTATAACGCTTTTGGGTTTGCTCAGTGGAAGTAAAATCCATGCTGACATCCACCTGAGAGGTGTAGTTGCCCAGCCCTAAAACCGGGATCAAAATTGAATCTATTTTACCCTGATATTCCGCTTCACGCTGCTTTACAATTTCAAACTCTTTTCTGGAACGTGCCGAAATAGAATCTTGTGAGCCAGAATTTAACAAGCGGCCATTACTGTCAGTAACGGTTACACGGTCAGGGTCAATGGTTTCTACGGCTGACGCCACCATATCCACAATAGCATCGACTTCTTCGCTATTTAAAATGGCACCGCGACGCATAGTAATAACAACGGTAGCACTGCCACGAGATTGTTTACGGGCAAATACATTTTCTCGAGGCATCGCCAATAAAACTTTGGCTTTACTTACGTTGGCCATGTCTTCAATGGTACGGGCGATTTGCTGCTCGCGGGCATGTTTCAGGCGCTCTTTTTCGACCCGTTGGCTGACACCAAACCCCATGTCCTGCATGATAATGTCTGTACCAGAATCCGGAGCCTGAGACAGTCCCTGTCTGGCCAGAGACAACTTAATGGCCTCATATTGGTCTTCTGGTACCAAAATAGTGTTGCCTTCCAATTGATAGGGGATTTGAGCAACATCTAAATGATCCAGAGTCTGGATCAGCTCATCAGTGGGAAGTTTAGCCAGCGGACGATAATCAGGCTCTTGTGCCCAAATCACGATGAAGATGGCAATTGCCACACATATCACCAAGGCCACCACCAGGATAATCTGGCGCAACATATCAACGCTGCCCAATGCATCCATAAAGCCGGATTTCTGTTCTGCCGATTCCATGTCCAGGTTATCGCCTGGTACGGTTAAGTCTGTAGTTGCGTCAGCCATTTGTTATTGCTCCGTTATACCGGCATTTGCATGATTTGCTTATAAGCTTCCATTACTTTGTTGCGCACCTGAACGGTCGCCTCAAAAGCAATGCCTGATTTCTCTTTGGCCACCATGACATCCGCCAGGCTTAATGTGGTATCACCCATTTCAAACCGGTTGGCCAACTCTTTGCCATGCAGCTGCATTTCATTAACACCATTGATGGCTGAACTGAGCATGTCGGCAAAGTTTTCACGGGAAGGATTGGTTTGCAAGTCTACAGAGGGCGTCAGCTCAGTTTTCGTTTGAGCCGCCAGCATTTGCATTTCTCTGTATAAGGAATCTGCTTTGATATCCATCACTCTCTCCAGGAATCTGTCACTTTGACAATTTCCCTTTTTAAAGCAATGATGATGCCAATAATGTTTTATTGTTATTTAACAGTAGGTTAAGCGTTGAGACAGATGATTTTGACAGTACTACAGGCATGGCAAAACCGCCAGTGACAGAAAAATGTCACCGGAAGTTTAGATATGTAAATAGGTGTTTTATTAAGCCGGAAGGTCGATACCCATTTCCCGCATTTTTGCCAGTTTATAGCGCAAGGTTCTGGGACTAATCCCCAATTTTTCGGCTACATCCTTGCGCTTGCCATTGCAGGAAATCAGCATTTCCAGAATGATTTGATTTTCCTGTTGTTTAAGTTCCTGTCCCAATAAGTCGCTATTTTGCGGCTCTGGCTCTACCGAAGAAGCCAGTTCCATGTTGTGGACATGATTGTCCAGCATCAGTTCGTGCTCAGTGATGAGATTTCCGTCACATAATATTAATGCTCTTTGAATTACATTCTCCAGTTCCCTGACATTTCCCGGCCAGGGGTGCTGCAAAAGCTTTTGCCTGGCGGTAAAACTGATATCCGGTATGCGATATCCCTGACGTAGCGCGTGTCGCTCCACCAGGTGCTCAGCCAAGGGGACAATATCTCCAACTCGCTCATTGAGCGGTATCCAGTGCAGCGGAAAGACATTCAAGCGATAATAGAGATCTTCCCTGAACTGACCGTTTTGCACCGCCTGCATCAGGTCCCGGTTACTGGTGGCAATCACACGCACATCCAGTTTAATGGTTTTGCGACTGCCCAGGCGCTCTACTTCCCGCTCCTGCAGTACCCGCAATAGCTTGGCCTGTAACCCCAAATCCATTTCTGTCACTTCATCCAGCATAATGGTGCCTTGCTGGGCTTGCTCAAATTTACCTATAGAGGTTTGTAACGCGCCGGTAAAGGCCCCCTTTTCATATCCGAATAAGGTGGCTTCCAACATGTTCTCAGGAATGGCAGCACAATTAATGGCCACAAAAGGACCGTCGGCTCTGCTACTCTGTTCGTGAATATACCGCCCAAGCACTTCTTTACCCGAACCACTTGGCCCTAAAACCATCACGGTTGCATCTGTTTTCGCCACTCGCTGTGCCAGTTGCAACAATCGTTGACTCGCTTCATCACCCACCACGGGTTTGAAACCATCCTCGGATTGCGCCGGAGCATAGCGGGCAATCAGGTTTAACAACACATCTGGCTCAAAGGGTTTAGCGATATAGTCCGTTGCCCCGGATTGCATCGCAGTCACAGCATCATCTATTTGAGCATAGGCTGTCATTAATATGACGGGAAGATTTGGAAACTTATTTCTGACCACCTGCAACAGTTGAATACCAGACATACCGGTCATTTGAATATCGCTGACAATCAAATCCACTTTAACCTCATTAATGCGGGAGATAGCCGATTTAGCGCAATCACATACAACGACTTTATAACCACCCAATTCCAGGGTGTCATAAAGTGCTTCCCGCAATCCCTGGTCGTCTTCCACCAGCATTACACATTTCTGGTTCATGCGAATTCTCCTGTCGTATTTACGGGTGTCGTTGTCTCTGATTGTCTTGATTGAACTTCATCGCTTTCACTGGTTTTAACAAACAGTGTTACCGGGAAGCGCAGCGTAAAGCAGGCTCCGCCTTCAATATTATTGCTCACTTTTACCTGCCCTTTGTGGCTTGTCATGACTGCCCGCACCACCGCCAAACCTAGCCCTGTGCCCTGAGTCCGAGTGGTATAAAAAGGTTCAAATATCTTTTCTGGTTCTTTGCCTGAGATACCTGGGCCGTTATCTGAAACCAACAACTCCAGCCAGGAGTCATTTTGGTTAAGCTTGATATCAATTTGGGTTGCTCCCAGGGATTGGGCATTTTGCAATAAGTTGTTTATGGCACCCGAAATGGCGGTTGGATTGCCATGGAGCACACAATTACCAATCGATGCCTCAAAATTAATCTTGAAAGGCTGCTCTGGTTTTTCTTCCACAGAGTCACGCGCTAGTTGTCTACAAAGGGCTATGAGATCAACTTTTTCAATAATGGCTTCGCTACCACTTTTAGCAAACAGCAACATATCGTTAATCTGCTTTTCCAGGTCCTTAAGGCGGGTAACAAGCTTTTCACTGAATCTTATCTGTTTAGCGTCTGCTAGCCCGGTGGACTGCAAGTTTCTGGCATAGAGTAAAGCTGCCGAAAGCGGAGTTCGTAATTGATGCGCCAGAGAGGCCATCATTTTGCCCAACGAACTTAAGCGATGCATGTGACTGACTTTCGCTTGTAACGCCCGGGTTTCTGTCAGGTCAGTTAAGTGAATCAATTGCCCGGGTATCCCAGAGATTTTAGATATGGAAAACTTTACCTTACGCCCACTGACCAATGAGACTTCAAGGCCATCATCTTTTTGAGGTACGAAATAATGACGAATAACTTCGCGCCATGGCATGGCGTGAATATCTTTCTGAAAGAGCTTCCTGGCGGCTTTATTTGCCAACTCTACAGCGCCCATGCGATTGATAAACACAATTCCGGCAGGGATAGCCTGAAAGGCCGCGCGTAATTCATCAGACAGGCAAGCACCAGAATCAGTTAATGATTCAAAGCTTAAAGCGCCGGCCTGACCGGACTGTGGAATATAACCTGACTGAATGTTGTTCACCTGCATGTCAAAAAAAAGTCATTAAAAAACATGACCATGCAATGCACAGGTTGTGCCAACTATTAATCAGTTTTAAATCAGAAGCTTAGAGGAGGTATAAAATTATTTTAAGCAGTGAGAAAGGTTAATGATGGAGTCAATTTCTTGTCAATATAGCGAAGCAGCCTGGTTTTCAGAGCTGCTTGGCAATATTGTATTTGCGCATTTTTTCCACCAGGGTTGTGCGCCGCATACCTAAAAATTCAGCAGAGCGGGCCACCACCCAGTCGTGCTGATCCAAGGCTTGGGTTATCATATTCACTTCAAGATCCGACAAGTATTCTTTCAGGTTTACCCCTTCAGCCGGTAAATCAGGATCGGTAAATCGCCCGTTTTCGTTAGTAGCATCCATTGCGTCTTCTTCGTCGTAGTCCTCACCATCATCGCTGAACAAACTATTCAGAGCTTCGCGCTCTAACAATTCTTCGGGATACTCAGGATTAAACTCTTCAACAGAAATGTGTTGATACTTAATGGGGAGATCTTTGACGTCCACTACCTGATTAGGACAAAGAATAGTGAGTCGTTCTACCAAATTGGACAGCTCGCGTACGTTACCTGCCCACTTATGCTCCATCAGTGAAGCCAGGGCCTCTTCGGTAAACTTAATACTTTTATTAGCTTCGTTTTCGAAGCGGGATACCAGCTCTTGCATTAACAGTGGTATATCTTCTTTTCTTTCTCTGAGTGCAGGACTATCGATCGGGAAAACATTTAATCGATAAAACAAGTCTTCACGAAACTTGCCAGCTTCAATCATATCTTCCAGATTGCGATGGGTGGCTGCAACAATGCGAACATTACATGGTATCGGCTTGGTACCGCCAACCCTTTCGTAGGTTCTTTCCTGTAATACACGAAGTAGCTTAACCTGCATCTGCAGTGGCATATCACCTATTTCATCCAAAAACAGCGTGCCACCTTCGGCCAACTCAAAACGCCCCTTTCGAGCGCTAACGGCGCCAGTAAAGGCACCTTTTTCGTGACCGAATAATTCACTTTCCAATAGTTCGCCTGGGATTGCACCACAGTTAACAGGAATAAAAGGACCGTCTTTACGTTGTGATAAAAAATGAACGTTTCTGGCTACCACTTCTTTACCTGTGCCGGACTCTCCCAGTACAAGTACATTGGCATCAGTAGGAGCAACTTGTTCTATCATACGACGCACATTCTGAATTTCCTGGCTTTTACCCACCAGACTTCTGAATAATTTAGTTTTTTGGGTGCTTTTATTTTGCCCCGGCTTACGGCGCACGTATTCCTGACAACGATGTAATAACTTAGTCAAAACAGGATAAGTAATGGGTTCTTCCAATAAGCCCATAACATTAGGAATAGACACCAGCTTTTCTGAATTGCCTACTGCGATAAAAGGAAAAGCGGGAAATTTTTCAATAACATCGGAAGCCAGCTCGCCAGCATCACCATCGATCAGTACAGCATCTAATGCCGCTTCGCGTTTCAACGTTGCTATTGCCTGTTCAAAACTGGCAGTCTCAGCTTGATCACCTAAAAAGCTGATCACGGTGGAAAGATTATTTCGTCTGGACTCTTGCGAACTTATAACCAGAATGCGACTCATTGAAAATCCGTAATACCGATAATGTTATTATTGCTTTTTGCTTAGTTTGCTTCTGATCGCGAAGACTTTCAAGTAAGTAGATGAAATATCTACATTATAAGTAACAAAATAAACAAAAAGACGTATAAAAAGCATACCCGCATGGTATTTCTGGGGCTATAAGACATAAGTATGAAAAAGGCGCTGAACGCGCCTTTATGAATTTTGGATAGTAAACCAACCGATGGTTACCCCAGTAGGGATAGTACCTGGCTTTGTTGCTGGTTAGATTGTGCCTGCACCGCAATATTAGCCTGACTCAGAATGTTGTTCGCTGCAAGGTCAGCTGTTGCCTGAGCAAAGTCCGTATCCTGAATCCGACTGCGCGCAGCGGCTTCGTTTACGGTTGATTCAGTTAACTGACGGGCGGTACTTTCAAAACGATTTTGAATCGCACCAAACTCAGCTCTGTTGCTACCTACGGTTTCAACAGCGTCATCTGCAGAATCTAACGCCGCTTGAGCACCAGGCTGAGTACTGATATCTGCACTTAAAATACCAGACAACGCACTGCCTAAATCCCGGGTGTTTACACCGATAGTCTGACCTGCCTGAGATCCCGACTGAAAATTAATGGTACTGTCAGCAGTAAATAGCTGGTTGCCATTAAAGTCAGTATTCTCCAGGGTACTACGGATATTATCCTGCAGTTGTGTGACTTCTTGCTGCAATGCGCTGCGATCTGCATCGGTCAATAAGCCATTGCCCGCCTGAATCGACAGTTCTCGGATACGATTAACATCATTGGTGACTCCGGATAATGCCGCATCGCCAACCTGTGCTAATGAAATACCATCATAAACATTGTTTAACGCCTGCTGGGTACCGCCAATCTCGCTAGTGAGACGGTCAATAATCTGCTGTGCCGCCGCACCATCAGACGCACTATTAATCTGACGACCACTGGCCAGACGCTCTAAAAGATTGTTTTGTCGCTCCTGCACCTGCTGTAATATCGAGTTGCCGGAATTATTTGAGACTATGCCTACCATACATACCTCCTATACCTCACCATTAAGCATAGCAGAAAATGCTCATATGTTAACCACATTTATTGTGAAAGGGTTATCAATTTAAACATCACTGCAACAGAACGACATAAATAGATGTTGAATCAGTAAATTTCTTAATTTACGCCTAACTAGACTAATTTCAGGCAGAATAATAAAATCAGGCTAAAGAACAACAAAATCATGTCGTTACACAAATGGTGGTAAGCATGAAAATAAATAAATGAAAAAAGATAAAATTGCTATTATCGGTCTCGGGTATGTCGGCCTACCACTTGCTGTAGCTTTTGCTGAAAAGTATTCCGTAACTGGTTTCGATACATCCTCCAGACGCATCAAAGAGCTTGCATCGGGTTTCGATAGAAACAGAGAATTTTCTGAAGCAGCTCTAAATACAAGTTCTCTGACTTTTAGTCAAAACCCTTCTGACCTGGCAACCTCGAACATATACATTGTAACCGTTCCAACCCCCATATATTCTGACCACAAACCTGACCTGACGTTTCTGAAACAAGCATCGATACAGGTAGCGAAATATCTACAAAAAGGGGACATGGTGATTTTTGAGTCTACGGTGTACCCAGGCGTTACTGAAGACGAGTGTTTACCTCTCTTAGAGGAACACTCACAACTCAGTGTTAATGTTGATTTTGGTTTGGGTTACAGTCCAGAGCGGATTAATCCGGGTGACAAAAACAGAAACCTTACAAATATCACCAAAGTCACATCTGGCTCAAACCAGTACTGGGCAAAACGAATTGATGCAATCTACAAAGATATTATAGCTGCTGGTACTCATTTGGCCCCGTCGATCAAAGTAGCAGAGGCTGCGAAAGTGATCGAAAACACTCAAAGAGATCTTAATATTGCGTTAGTAAACCAGCTGGCCCAACTATTCTCCATATTAGAAATAGACACAAAATCAGTACTTGATGCAGCTAAGACAAAATGGAATTTTTTGCCGTTTCACCCCGGTTTGGTAGGAGGTCATTGCATAGGTGTTGATCCATATTATTTGTGCCACAAAGCGGAAACGGTAGGATATATACCCGACATTATATTAGCAGGTAGACGACTGAATGATGGTATGGGAGTGTATGTGGCGCAACAGATAATCAAAGCAATGAGTAAGCGAAAAATAACTCTGCACACAGCCAAGGTCCTTGTCCTGGGGGTAACGTTCAAGGAAAACTGCCCCGACATCAGGAATTCTAAAGTGATAGATATGGTGAAAGAACTAGAAAATTATGCCTGCTCAGTTTCAATATATGATCCTCTTGCCGATAAAGAAGATGTGCAATCAAAATTCAACTTGTCCGTTTTGGAAAAAACAGAGGATGCAACGTTTGATGCACTGGTATTAGCGGTTCCTCATGAAGAGCTGATACAGAATATTGATGAATACGTTAACACTCTCAGATCAAACTGTTTGATATATGATCTTAAGGGGGTGTTACCACAAAAATATACCGCAATGAGGTTGTAATGAAGAAATTTGCATTGATTGGTGCTGCAGGATATGTGGCCCCCCGACATATGAAGGCCATCAAAGAAACGGGCAATCAACTCGTTGCTTGCTTAGATCCAAATGATAGTGTTGGAGTTATTGACTCATACTTTCCGGAAGCATCTTTTTTCACTGAATTTGAGCGGTTTGACCGTCATATAGATAAGCGAAAACGCAATGAAGATGGTGTAGATATGATATCTATCTGCTCTCCAAATTACTTACACGATTCCCATGTTCGCTTTGGGTTGCGTTCTGACTGCGATGTAATATGCGAAAAACCATTAGTGCTAAACCCATGGAATATTGACGCATTACAAGAAATCGAAAAAGAGACAGGTAAGCAGGTTAGCACTATTTTGCAGTTGCGATTACATCCCAGCGTCATTGCGCTTAAACAAAAATTGGCAGCCACAAAACCAAACAAAAAACTCGATGTAGATTTAACATATATTACTTCCAGAGGTCAGTGGTATCATCGTTCATGGAAAGGTAATTTAGATAAGTCTGGTGGCATTGCCACCAATATCGGGGTGCATTTTTTTGATTTATTGCACCATTTATTCGGTCAAGTTCAAGACTGTCAATTGCATATCTCAACCCCAACAACAGCTGCAGGATATCTGGAGTTCGAATTGGCTAGAGTTAGATGGTTTTTGTCTATTGATGTGAACTCATTACCCGCTGAAATTAGATTAAAAGGGCAACGTACATACAGAAGCCTTCAGTTGAATAATGAAGAGTTCGAGTTCTCTGGAGGTTTTACTGACTTGCACACTGAAAGCTACAAGCAAATTTTAAAAGGGGCAAGGTTTACGTTAGAAGACAACCGTGTAGCAATTGAAACCGTTGCCAAAATTCGCAATATGCAGTGCTCCAATAACCAGCAATTTACTCATCCCTT
The DNA here is from genome assembly GCF_056158425.1 of Planctobacterium sp. AWH2_060. Classification (NCBI taxonomy): domain Bacteria; kingdom Pseudomonadati; phylum Pseudomonadota; class Gammaproteobacteria; order Alteromonadales; family Alteromonadaceae; genus Planctobacterium; species Planctobacterium sp. AWH2_060. Next base: position 2,369,829 of record NZ_JBSWTG010000001.1, read on the forward strand.
TGCAGAAAACGGATAACAATGACATACCAATCTCATGAAAGCGCCATAATTGATAAAGGGGCTGTAATTGGCAGCGGTACAAAAATCTGGCATTGGACACATATTTGTTCCACGGCCCAAATAGGCGAGAACTGTAGCTTAGGACAGAACGTATATGTAGGACCAAATGTAATAATTGGTAACAATGTAAAAATTCAAAATAACGTCTCAGTATATGAAGGAGTCATACTTGAAGATGACGTCTTTTGCGGCCCCTCTATGGTTTTTACAAATGTTTATAATCCGCGCTCTGCCGTCAACCGGAAATCGGAGTTCAAGCAAACAGTAGTCAAAAAGGGAGCGACATTAGGGGCAAATTGCACCATCATCTGTGGAAACAATATAGGAATGCATGCATTTGTCGGTGCAGGCACAGTGGTAAATCAAGAAGTTCCGGATCACGCACTGATGGTGGGAGTACCAGGAAGACATATTGGTTGGATGAGTGAATTGGGAAACCGCTTACCCCTCCCCTTAACAGGTGAAGGTGTAACAACTTGTCCAGTCAGTGGCATAGTCTATCGACTGAAAAATCAACTAATATCCAGAGAAACCTAATTGCAATTCATTGATCTTCAACTTCAGAAAGAGTTTCTTGAGCCAGGCCTGAGAAAGCGCATAGATAAAGTGCTTTCCCATGGTCAGTTTATTATGGGCCCTGAAGTACAAGAGCTAGAAACTGCGCTTATAGAATACACAAAAATAAAGCATTGTATCACTTGTGCTAATGGAACTGACGCATTACAAATTGCCCTAATGACTGCCGGAATCGGGCAAGGAGACGTTGTTTTTACGACTGCATTTTCCTTTTTTGCTACTGCCGAAGTGATTTCTTTAATAGGTGCAACACCTTACTTCGTAGATATTTGCCCACTCTCCTACAATATTTCTGGCAAATCCTTAGCTGAAGCAATTGAACAATGTAAACAAAATGCCATTGGTGACACTAAAGCCGTCATTGCTGTAAACTTATTCGGAAACCCTGCAAATTATGAAGAAATAAGTAAGGTTTGTAAGCGGCATAAACTATTGTTGATTGAGGATGGCGCGCAAAGTTTTGGCGCCAGTGTTAACCAGACAAAAGCATGTAGTTTTGGTGATATTGCTACTACTAGTTTCTTCCCTGCAAAGCCTCTCGGATGTTATGGAGATGGTGGCGCAATATTTACCAATGATGATAACTATGCCGATATTATGAAATCGATAAGGGTCCATGGAAAAGGCAGAAACAAATACGACAATATCCGAGTGGGTTTAAATAGCCGACTTGACACAATTCAAGCAGCTATACTCTTAGAAAAATTTACAGTTGTAGATGAGGAACGGCAAAAAAGGAAACAAATAGCTGAACGATATAATGATGCACTCAAAAACAAATTTTTCATTCCCGAGTTATCAGCATCCGTTGAAAGCGCCTGGGCCTGTTACACGGTTCGCTCCAAAGAGAATACTCGGGATGAAGAATTAGCAAAATTGCGTGCAGCAGACATTCCGTATACCCTTTATTATGACCGCACTCTAAACAATCAGCCCGCAATGAAAAATGCGATAGGGACCACCCCGGTTGCCGAGAAAATTTCCCAAGAAGTATTCAGCATTCCTTGTCATGCTTACCTCAAGCGAGATGAGATTCAACTAATAATAGAAACACTGTTAAAATGAAAATAGTAACAATTGTTGGAGCCAGACCTCAATTTATAAAGGCTGGAGCAATTTCAAAAGCTTTTAAAAAATACAGGCCTGATGTCGAAGAAATAATTGTGCACACTGGTCAACACTTTGACTACAACATGAGTGAAGTATTTTTTAAACAATTAAAAATTCAAAAACCAACGTTTCATTTAGGCATTGGAGGCGGAAGTCACGGTCAAAACACAGGACGAATGATTGAACAAATTGAGCAGCACTTAATAAAAATACGCCCAGATTGGACTCTGGTTTATGGGGATACAGACTCAACACTTGCTGCAACACTTTCATCAGCCAAACTGGATATTCCAACAGCGCATATTGAAGCAGGATTGCGCTCTTACAACATGAAAATGCCTGAAGAAATTAACAGAGTATTAACGGACAAACTTAGCCAGTTGCTATTTTGTCCAAGCGAAAATGCCATAAAAAATTTAGCACTAGAAAACATTATCAACAATAAAGAGCATACAATTATAAATTCTGGCGATGTTATGTTTGATTCTGTACTTCAGTGCAAGCAATTCATGACCAAGCCTATTCTGTTACCAGAAGTACCCACTAAATTTGCGTTGCTAACAATGCATAGAGCGGCCAACACTGATGATCAAGAGAGTCTTCAAAATATTGTAAGTGCCGTGAATGAAGTATCGAGAGACATTGATGTCATTTTTCCTATTCATCCAAGAACCCAATTAGCTCTAAAAAAATCAAATCTGAACCTAAATACAAAACAAGTTCATATTATTCCTCCACAGTCATACTTCGAGTTGCTGTGGTTGTTAAACAAGTGTTCTTTAGTATTGACTGACAGCGGTGGATTACAAAAAGAGGCTTATTTTTTCGGCAAACCTTGTATCACACTGAGAGAAGAAACAGAGTGGGTTGAATTACTAAACGCTGGCAACCATTACCTGGCTGGTGCGGACTATGGAAAAATTACAGCTTACGCCAAAGATACTATAGTTGGACTAAACAAAAGTTGCTCAATGGCTCGAAACCTGTATGGTGAAGGGAACGCTTCAGAGATTATTGTAAAGAGCTTTTAAAAAGTACCTTATGTAACGGCGGCGATTAGAAGCCCATAAATTATAAAAGCTCCTGCGATTAAAGCATAAGAGTGACCGACATAAAAACAAAACTATGCTCAAAAACATTAAATTGCACCTGGAAGAAGACGAAAAGAAACAAGAAGATATCGAAAAAAAAGTCGCAAACTTCTTAACGACTAATTACAAACAGAACCTAAATGCTTTCCAACGATTTATCCCAAATCTCGCAACATATTTAGCTAATGCAGAATCGCAAAGACTTTCTGTTTTTTGTAACAAGTTCGGAGAACTCAATATAGTCGACTATGGATTAGGAAGGACGGTATATGGTTTTCATCCTAAAGAAGAGATTCGCGCACAATTTCAGCAAATCATGTCGAATTGCCCTTATCTAACATTTGATAGCACAAAACATTTCAATCACAATCAAACAACAGATTTAGATGATGATACTAGTTTAAAACTGGAAGCACTCGACGCATTTAACTATAGGAGTAGCCAAGAAACTAAAAAAAATAATGAGTGTATCGTCGTATTAGGCTGTGGGTTAGCCACTCATATAGAATCACTTATTGCAGAATATCAATTCAAAAACATTATCGTATACGAACCCAATCTGGAATATTTTAAGTGTTCGGGCATAGCTGCGCCATGGAAAAACATTTTCGATTTAGCCAAAAAACAAGGCTCCCAATTATTTCTTCAAATTGGTAAAGATGGCAGGGATATCTTGACAGACCTGCAAGAACTTCAAAGTGTAACAAACATCAGTGGTTGCTTCATTTATAAACATTATAACCATCCCATTTTTGACGCAATTTGGGAAAGCCTGCTGTTTAAGCCTTGGCAGGACCTTGTAAAGAAAGGAATTCAATTTGATTCAGAAGAAAGCTATTTGGACTATATTCCTCCGTGGTCTTCGATAGTGAATGTAAAGGAATATACTTCAATTTCTCCAAAAGACGACAAACGATTTAATGAAAATCTAGATATATTTAAAGCATTTTTTCCCGGTATTTATGAAGAGTTTAAAGGATATACTCCCGCCAAATGGGTACCAGTTAGAAGCCCAAGTGGACAAGTGAATTTGGTTAAAAAAAGCACATTAGCGGCTATGTATAGTGACAAACCAAGAGAAGACTGCACCGCCCACTATAGTAACTTTTACAACCAACCTAATAAAGATGGTCTAATTTTTGGTTACAACGGGTTAAAGTTGGCTCACTACATTCATTATCGCTATGTCAAAGAATCAGAGGCCTTGTTAAATCAGATTGAAGAAGAAGTAGGCGCATTACCAGAAAGAATTCAATCGATTATCATATTTGGACTTGGTGTAGGTTATCAACTTGAGAACTTATTCGAAAATCATAAATTAGAAAAGTTGTTTATATGTGAACCCAACCCTGATTTCTTCTATGCATCAATGTTTGCTTTAGACTGGGTTAAGATATTAAAAGAAACAAACGAAAATGACGGCCGCATTTACATCAACGTTGGTGACGCTGGAAACAATCTTTTTCGCGATTTATTAAACCAGTTTTACACTGTCGGCCCCTATATTCTCAGTAACTCTTACTTTTATCAGGGTTACTACAACTCTTCTCTGACCGCAGCTATCTCTCAATTGAGAGAGCAACTTAAGATAGTCATATCAATGGGTGAGTTTTTTGATCATGCCTATTATGGTATCGCTCATACTACCAGTTCACTGAGAGCTGAGATTCCATACTTGCTTAAAGATCCAAAGTCAAAAATTAGTTTTGATTCTAAATCTACTCCGGTATTTTTGGTTGGTAACGGTCCCTCGCTAGACCACTCAATAGAAACCATAAAAGAATGGCAGCCGAAAGCAATTATTGTCTCTCTCGGCACCAGTTTGCAACCACTTCACCGCAACGGCATCGTACCGGACTTTCATTTTGAAATAGAACAAAATCGAGCGACCTATGACTGGTCTATGTTGATTGGTGATCAAGACTACTTAAAAAAGGTGTCGCTAGTATCCTGTAATGGTATGCACCCAGATACACTTGAACTTTATAAAGATTGCTTCCTCGTTTTCAAAGAAGGGGAGTCTTCCACCGTCTCTGCGCTAAGCATATTGGGAGAAGACAAATATCAGACTCTTGAATTCGCCTTCCCTACTGTTGCCAATCTCGCCACAAACTTCTTTTTAGCCTTAGGCTCTGAAGAGATCTATTGCATTGGTATTGATTTAGGCTTTGTGGATAAAAAGCGACATCACTCGGTTTCCTCTGCCTATTATGATAAAGATAACAAGCAACAATACGATTATGAAAAATACAATAATACCTCTTTGACCACCCCTGGAAATTTTAGAAAAACCGTCAACACTAAGCACGAATTCAAGGTAGCCAGAGAAATAATGGAGGAAATGATTGGTCGCTTTGGTAAGCAAACTTCAATTTATAATTGTAGTGATGGTGCCAAAATAGCTGGGACACTTCCCTTACCCTTGGAAAACATTCTTGTTACCTGTACTGAAAGCATGAAAAAAAAGGCCGTTGCCGAGATAAAAGAACAATGCTTCAGCGTGACAGGTGTTTCGACGTTTGAATCTAATTTCCAGAAACGATTTCAGCAACAAGCGCTCAGAAACGATGTGTTTGAATACGAAAAGATAATTTCCAAACCGGTAGACTCGGTACAGGAAGCCGAAGCGGTCATAAAAAAGCAAAGAGATTTATTGAATGAGTCCTACTTGAGTGGGAAGTCAGCATTCTTTTACTATTTTTTTGGCAGCATCAACTATGCTAATGCAGTCAAATCCAAAGTATTAAGCAGTTTTAGCAATGAGCAAAGTGCTGTTGAGGCGTTCAATTCTTCTCTGGAAACTTGGCGAAGATATTTTAGTGAGATGAAAAATCTGCTAACAAGAAATCAGTTTTTGTACGACTCTTCAACATACAACGCTATCGTAAGAGAGAAACTGTTGATCAAAAATGCAGCGGAGGGGCACTCACTATTAGTGGTGACCAATTCACGCGCTTTCGCCAAATCAATTCAGGTAATCGTTGGATGGTTCAATTTAGAATTGGACTATGTGGTTACTACAGTAGACACCCTATCAGAATATTGTCAGAAAGACTTCACTAGCGTTATTTATCAGTTTAATCCCAACAAACCCCAAGCAGAAGTGTTTTTAGACTGGATCAGCAAAAATGCCCTCCCGATTACAGGCACAGGCTGTACTTTATTGGTGCATTACCAGAATGTTAATCATGATTCTCCGATTGACTTCCAAAACAAAAACATAACCGTTTTTCCATTTTTAGTAGGTAATGAGGGACTACTTTCAACTGAGTGGTGTAGCAGTCTGAATTATCAAGCAGATATATGTATTAGGGTCGCTATGATGGATTATGGCTGCCAAATAATAATACCGAAATATGTTCATGTGGACGATGATACAATTGAACGAAAGCTACGAAACTTGGCAAGTGTGCCCTATGCAATCTCAGCAGAGGCCTATATTTTTACCGACCATATATGCATTTATACAGATGCCGCTGAACACCCTAAAAATATTTGCAATACCTACGGGACGTTAGGCAGGTATATTCATCATGATGTAGAGTACATTATTCCACCATTAGTTAAACTGCCACGACAACAACTTCAAACAATTAAAGAAAACATGATAAAATTCAATCAACTACTGGTTGCAGAAACAAATGATTATAGCAGTCTCGACTTGCACCAAAGCTAAAGATTTCACCTCTTATTCCGATATGGAGTTAGGCCTTATAACCTCACCAATACAGAAAATTGGTCAAACAAAAGTGCATTAAGAATGAGTAATTTTTTTTCATTGGGACACAAACTTCCTGGGGTTCTGGCAAACCCGCTTTTCGGCGACAGAAAGCGATTCGGTTTAGAAATCGATCACAACGACCCTTGCTGGCAGGAATGGCAAGAAACAAGCTTAAACTTTTATAGCGAAAACCAACAAAAAGGAATTGGTGAGATCGTTAACCGAGCAGGCTATCAAGTCATGTCATGGTTAGATGTGTCTTCGCTTCGAATTTTAGAAATTGGGCCTGGAAATATCAATCATATCCATTACTGGCGAGCTACAACCGAAAGCCCCTCTTATGTTCTTGCGGATGTTGACCCAAAAATGGGGAAACTAGGTCAAGAGACGCTTCAGCAACATGGCATTATATCAGAATTAGTGGTAACAGGGAGAGACAGTAGTTGCCTTCCTTTTGAAGATGATACCTTTGACCTTTTGGTTTCATTTTATTCTTTAGAGCATATTTACCCATTGGAACCTTATATTGAGGAGTTCAAAAGAATATTGAAACCAGGTGGCAGACTTATCGGCGCAATTCCCACTGAAGGTGGATTTGGCTGGGGATTTGGGCGTTTTTTGACCAGTCGCAGATGGCTAAAAAGAAACACAGGGATCAATCCAGACAAAATCATATGCTGGGAACATCCTAATTTTGCAGACAGTATCTTAAATAAACTCGATTGTAACTTCAGAAGACAAAGAATTGACTTCTGGCCACTAAAACTGCCCTCAATCGATATGAACCTCATTGTGAAATTTTTATATGAAAACTACTAGGTTTTAACCATGGTTATAGTATTGCTACCGGCATATAATGAAGAAAAATCTTTTCAGAAGCTCTTACCAGCCCTTAAAAATGCTCTAAATGAAACGGGTACTGATTACAAAGTGGTAGTCTGCGATGATGGCAGCAAAGACCGAAGCCTTGAGGTATTAAACAAATTTCAGCAAGAAATGCCAATTGAAATATTAACCCATAAAATTAATCGGGGACTGGGTGAAACTGCCCGGGACTTATTCGAGTTTGCAGCAGCAAATACAGTATCTGATGACATCATTATCAGAATGGACTGTGACGATACACATGACCCCAAATATATTAAAAGCATGATCGATAAGCTTAATGATGGGTACGATGTAGTAATAGCCTCTCGTTTTGAATCTAGTGGCGGCCAAGAAGGTGTCACTTCTAATAGAGCATTTATCAGCCGTGGTGCCAATTTGTTTATGAAGATTTTTTTTCCTATAAAAGGGCTTAAAGAGTACACTTGTGGCTTTCGTGCTTACCGTGCGTCTATCATTCAATCAGCCGTAACTTTTTATGGCAATGAATTCATACAACTTAAAGGTCTTGGTTTTACCTGTACATTGGAAAAACTGGTTAAACTAAAAATAATCGGGGCTCGTTTTGCTGAGGTACCCTTTGTTCTCCGTTACGACAAGAAAATGAGCGACAGCAAAATGATAGGCAGCATTACCATGTTTGGCTATTTCACCATGGCGTTAATGTATCACTGGCCATGGGGAGGTTGGAGAACCGGATATAAGAAGCTGTATAAACAGTTTAATAAGTAGCAACTTATGTGTGGTATCGCTGGAATTCTTAATGCCGGATTAAAACAACACCAAGGGTCGAATAGCGCAATTGTTAGAAACATGCTGTTTAAAATTCGCTATCGTGGTCCCGACGCCCAAGAAGTAACAAATACAGACTACGCCACATTAGGTCATTGTCGGCTTTCGATCATTGATTTGGCAGGCGGAAATCAACCGATGACCTCACAAGACCAGCGCTACCATCTGGTATTTAATGGTGAGATATATAATTATCTCGAGTTGCGCAGTGAGTTAAAATCTCAAGGTGTGACATTCGAAACATTCTCAGATACAGAAGTACTTCTAAAGATACTCATCCGGTATGGTGAAGCCGCAATTAAAAAACTGGTTGGGATGTTTGCCTTTTGTTTTTTAGACTCTAAATCAGGAGATTGGATTTTATGTCGAGACCATTTTGGCATCAAACCCTTATATTACACTGAAATAAATGGAAATTTGCTATTTAGTTCTGAAATTAAAGCACTGCTTTGTCATCCAAAAGTAAGGCCTACAATACATCAAGATGGTTTGGCAGAATATTTAACTTTTCAATATTGCCTTAAAGACAATACACTTTTTTCAGGAATTAAACGGCTGGAGCCAGGCCAACTCCTCATAGGGAATCGTTGCAAAATACATCAACGTAAAACGTATTGGCAAATACCAGATTACATTGACCATGAACATACCCATGACTACTTTCAAACCAGAATAGAAGATATATTAAACGATTCAATCAAATTGCAGGTTCGCTCTGATGTCCCTTTAGGTAGTTATCTTTCTGGAGGCATCGATTCTAGCTTGGTGACATCTTTAACTGCGTCTTTTTTAGGAAAAGGGCTCAAAACTTTTCATGGATTATTTATTGATGGTCCGCAGTTCGACGAGTCTTGTTACGCTAAACAGGTTAACGAATGCGTCAACGGAAAACTGAATATTACGGCTCCAACTCCAGAGGACTTTGTTAAGCTGCTCCCAACGATAATATATCATATGGATGAACCCTTGGCAGGGCCCGGCGTATTTCCTCAGTTTGTGGTTAGTAGAGATGCAGCAAAACAAGTCAAAGTAATACTTGGTGGACAAGGTGGTGATGAAATGTTTGGTGGTTACACCAGATATTTGGTCGCGCTACTTGAGAATTGTTTAAAACACCAAATTCAGCACGGTGATACCCCACCCCCTAGCGGCATCAAAATGGGCGATATACTCAACAATCTAAATGAATTGCGAAACTACACCCCCATGATGCAAGGGTTCTTTAACCATGGGTTGTTCGAAGATGATAGCCGTCGCTATTTCCGTCTTTGTGACAGAAGCCCACAATTAAACTCCATTTTATCTAGTGATGTGCATCTGGACAAAGACAGAGTTTTCAGCGATTTTTGTGTTGAATTCTCTCGCTACAGCGAACATTCGATTCTCAACAAGATGACCTACTTTGACATCCGCCATTCTTTACCAGCGCTACTTCATGTTGAAGATCGCGTATCAATGGCGCATTCACTTGAATCCAGAGTTCCGCTACTAGACTGGCGACTAATGGAACTTGTCTCTACGATTCCTCCAGAGATAAAATTTGCCAATGGTGCCATGAAACCCATGTTAAAGAAGATTGCAGCCAAGCACCTTCCTAGGCAAGTGGTGCATCGAACTGACAAAATGGGCTTCCCTGTTCCTATAGAAAAGTGGTTAGAATCTGGCATAGTAAGAGATTTTGTAATGGATACGTTAAACTCAAATGCTTGTCGGCAGCGCGGTCTCTACAACAATAAAATTTACCAAGATATAGATAAATATGGAGGTACGAGTGCGAGGCAGATTTGGGGACTTTTATCTCTGGAATTATGGTTCCAAACTTTCCACGATCAGGGTAAATGATGAGCCTGAACGGATCACAATTAAAAGCCTATTGCGCACAACAACTGCGACGATATTGGCTGGATCATATTGATTTATTGATGGCTCTTCCGGTCAATGAAAGCGTCCCCGACACAGTAGTATTACCAGTATCACTCACTGCTGTCAGTTTACCCGAGTGGGCTTGCCAGTATGGTGTTAATCAGCAACTTTTAGTGCCATCTGAGTGTTGCCCAAATAGTGAAGTCCATTGGCAAAATATTAATTGGTGGTATGTTATTTATTGGTACCTGACTTCCCAGGCGGAGCAACATTTCGAAAAGCAGCATGGTCCTGTCCATTCTTACTCCTATCACTACAAAAATTGGGATAATCGCATGTGGCAACACGCCTGGGTCAACCGTATTGCGCTTTTCCTGAGAGTATGGTGTATTCAACACAATAACCTGACCGAACAACAATTTTCGCCTTTACCTGATACAGAGATTTGGTTAACGCATGATCTGGATGCCGTCAAAAAAACCTTAGCAATTCGATTTAAGCAATCTGCCTTTAACCTATTCAATTGCTGTAAAGCCTTATTTAAAGGACAGCTTACTCTGGCCTGGTTCAAATGTCTGAAGGCACTTCAGATTTTGTTCCGCGCTGGAGACTATGACCATATAGAACGACTCACTGAAAGCGTTCAGTACAGGCAACTGTCAAAACGACTTGTCAATGTCTACGGTGGTGCAAAGAATAAGAAGTCGTTCACTACGCGTATCTATGATCCTGACTATGATATTGGTGATAACAACATCGCGGAAACACTCAGAAAACTGATGAAGCAGGGTTTTGAAATAGGGATACACCCTTCAGTAGGTGCATGGAATGACGCAGAATTAATGGTTCAGGAGCGTCAGTATATTGAAAGTGCCCTAGGCACAAGTATCCATTCATGCAGGCAACACTGGTTAAAATTTAGTTTTAGTGATTCCTGGCAAGCCATGTTTAAAGCGGGTATTCAGCTAGATTCGACATTAGGCTTTAATGATCGAGTGGGATTTCGAAATGGAGCGGCATTGTGCTTTACGCCCATGGTTGCGCAAGCACCACTCAATGGATTTCAGTCAGTCCCATTGGTACTAATGGATTCTCATTTATACGATTATGCAGCATTGAATGAGCAACAACGTAAAAACGCAATAGATGGCATACTGGAAGAGCTACAACAAACCAAAGGAATCGCCACAATCCTCTGGCATCCACATACTTTTTCAGATGATTATCAATGGTATCCGGGCTTTCAATATCTGTTGCTGGCGATATCCAGGATGGGGTTTAAGATATGACCAACAACCCCTACCTCAATGTCATTTGGCAAAACCTCCCCAGGTTACTATCCCTTTTTGAGACGGATGAAACGGCCAAAACAGTGGGCCTGGGAGATCGATATTATTGGGCTTGGGGGCTAATTGATTTTGCCAATGGAACCTTTCAAGGTGCAGCCCATGGGCTGGCCCGATTGGTGAAAAGCCAACAATTGCCAGACTGGATAAGTGAAACTGAAATATTGTCATTAATAGATTGTCAGTTTCGCGGCAGTCAGAAGTTAATACGGTCAAACGGTAGTTTAGAAGAGGCTTTTCCTTACGAAGGCTCATACTGTGTCACCGCCCTGGTGGCTTATGATCTTGTGTCTGCGCTATTTTTATTGCAAGACAAAGTCCCAAAGGAAACGCTGCGGAAATATCAGGAAATAATAGTACCATTATTTCACTTTTTGTTGCATGAAGATGAGCACCATGCACTGATATCTAACCACCTGGCCTCTGCCAGTGCAGGGCTTTACAAATGGTATGTACTTACTGACAAAGAAGAATACAAGGATAAATCGGATCTACTTTTAAACAGAATATTACAACACCAACATGAAGAGGGTTGGTTTACTGAGTATCAAGGTGCCGATCCCGGTTACCAAAGTTTGTGCACCTATTATCTTGCTGATCTTCATCAACATTATCCACATAAGAAACTACAGGAAGCCCTCTCTAAATCAGCGCAATTTTTACGTCACTTTGTGCATCCTGATGGAAGTTATGGCGGTGTGTATGGTAGCAGAGGAACCCAATTTTATTACCCAGGAGGTTTTGAGCTGTTAGCGCCCTTTTGTGCCCAATCCAAAGACATTGCGACAACCATGCGCTCCAGCATCGCCGGTCACAAAGTCCCTCATTTGAGCATGATGGATGAACCAAATTTGATTCCTATGTTTAATGCCTTTTGCTTGGCGTCGGACGCACTTAAAAACGCAAGTAAGCCAGTCATTGAGTCACACGAGGTCACGCCTCTTCAAGGGCGTTCTTGGTTTAAAGCTGCGGGCTTGTTTGTGGATATAGGTAAAACCCACCATACGGTGATTAGTAGTCATAAAGGCGGCGTTATATACCATTTTAGAGGTGATCAATGTGTCATTAAAAACTGCGGTAAAATATTCAAGGACAGCAATGATAAAAGTTTCTCAACACAAACTTTTAACAGCAAGAACAAAGCGCACTTCGACGGTTCGAATTTTATTGTTGAGTCGGGTATTTCTCCAGTTGAAGTACCAGAATTTACACCACTAAAAATGATTATTCTGAGGTGTTTAAATATTACTCTGATGAGAAATTTGCAATTCAGAGAATGGATAAAAAAGGGATTAGTTAAACTTCTGCTAACAGGCAAAAATAGCAAGGTTGGCAGCAATATAAGAAGTATTCAAATCGGGGCAGAACTCACTGTGAAGGATGCTATCTCCATCAACAGCGAAAAATATCGGCCTCAAACACAGATAACCAATTTCAATATCATGCGTATGGCCAGTAAAGGTTATTGGCAGGCCATGAATATCGCAAATCAAAATAATGATCCCGAGATTTAAACCGAATTACAGTTGTAAAGAATGGCTTGCGCCCTTAAAAGTTTGGGAGCAAGACGCAGTACCCCGCTATGAAGCTCTGTTCGCACAAACCTTTGAAAACCAACACGGTGTGATGTTTTCTCACGGACGCTCGGGATTATATGCCTTGCTGAAAGTCTGGCAATTGGAAAACACTGAGGTTATCTGTCCCGCCTATACCTGTGTGGTGGTGGCAGATGCCATCGTACTGGCTGGCAGCATCCCGGTTTTTGTGGATTGTGCTCAGGATCACTGCAATATGTCTTTAGCGGGTATAGAAGCGGCCATAACAGAAAAAACTCGAGCGATTGTGGCGACACATTTGTTTGGTTACCCAATGGATGTGGTGACCCTTAATGACATTGTGAAGGCAGCCGAAGCGAAATATGGGCACAAGATATACGTAATCCAGGACTGCGCCCACAGTTATGGAGCACGATGGCAGTCCAAACTCGTAACCCGATTTGGTGACGCCGCCATTTTTGGCAGCAACATCAGTAAAATAATTAACTCTATCTTTGGCGGAATGGTCACCACGAATTGTCTTGAAACGGCGAACAAACTCAGGGTCTGGCAGCAAACCAATCTCAAGTCGCATAATGCTTCAAAGGCGCTGAAGCGAACCTTGTATCTATACGCAAGCAGCATTGCATTTAGTGAATTAGTGTACTCATTGGTCAATTATTGCGATCAAAAAGGTTGGTTAAACCACTTTACACAGTACTATGAAGAAGGGGTTATCCAATTTCCCTCTGACTGGGATCACTTTCCGGTCGCAATAGAGGCCCGTGTCGGACTTGAGCAATTGAGCAAATATCCAGAGATGATTAAGAAACGGCGTAATCTGGCACTGAACATACAAGAAACCATGACGAATCTGAACGGCTTGCAATTTTTCGAGGATATTTCAGGGACAACCTATAGTCATCTGGTGGCCAGAGTTTCAGATAGAGAAGTATGGGTCAAAAGAGCCGAAGCGATGGGTGTTCAATTGGGCATTCTAATCGAGTATTCAGTGCCTGATATGCAAGCATACCAACGATACAAAAGGGGAGAATATCCGGTTGCAGCGTATTACTCCCAACACTGTATTAATTTCCCCGTTCACAGAACCTGGTTAACAGAACAATTTTTATCGGAATTTGAAAATGCAGGATAACGTTTCAGTAAGTGTGTTATTACCTACGGACCTCAGTGAGCTGCAAACGCAACCCATTTTTATTGGCGGTGCCAGTCGTTCCGGCACGACTATAGTAACCACAGCGTTAGCAAAACATAGTCAGGTATTCGGCAGAAATGAGATGGGCTGGACAGATTACTTTTTATCTTTCATGTCCAAAATCAATCATTCGGATTCTCCCAAATGGGCAAGAATGGCCATCAGCCACAACGAACTCTATGATCGACTAGCACGACTGATGTTCGATTGTAGTACTGAGCAATATGTCAAAAATGGCCTCTTCCAACAACACCACTTTACTCGCTGGTCCGGTAAAGTTCCTACGTTACTCAGTGATATCGAACACCTTACAACACTCTTCCCTAAAGCCAGTTTTATTTTAGTGGTACGCAACGGAATCGAAGTGCTCAATTCAGTTTTGTCGTGGAACAGACCCGATTATGGATTTGAACAGGGTTGTATTGAATGGTGTCGTCACGCACAGGCCGCAATGGATGCAAAATCAAAAGAAAATGTCATGGTTGTCCGCCACGATGCGCTGGTCAAAGACAGTCGATTGTTTTGGCAAGAAATAATGTCGTTCCTGCAAATGCCATTTGAGGAGTGCCTTGTGGAACATTGTGCCACCATTAGCAATTCATCATTTTCACAGCAAGGTACAGTCGCTAGCTCTGCAACATTTAACAGAAAAAACATTTTGGATCACTGGAGTGATTCACAAAAAGCTTATTTTAATACGCACTGCAAGCCATGGATGAGGGCTTTGGGTTATGAGTTTTAGTCTATATACTCCCTTACTGTCTGCTTATGACAGTTTCAATAAATAACTAATTGGTCTTCATCCGGAAGCGGACTCATGTCCTTATTCTGGAACGGAAAGTGTAGTGACACACAAATAGTAAACAGTACATCACAAGAGGTTAACTATTGCAGTCAAAGGTTTGGTTTCAATAACTGAAGTTTAATGATTAACTCTCTTAATATAACAAAGCGTTCTCTTCGGCAGTTCCCTATACAAAAAATACCTGTCTGGCTGTAAAACCGATTTAATCAACCTCCTTGACTCTTTATTGTCTTCAAACACGGTAGTCCAAAATCCCGATTTAACATGTGATTTAAGCCATTCTAAATTCGCAGAAAACATATGATGAAAACACATAATATAAGGTGGCTGACCTCTCACTTTTTTATCTAAAGCAAGACTTCCCACATGAGCGTCTTTAATATCCTCAGGAATAGGAACAACAGGTTTCTCGAAGACGTAGCTGAGGAATTGCTTAATGCATTTTACGTCCATTCTTGAAATCATACCTAGTAACTCTGCGCCAAATACCCAGCGGTTACTACTCCGATATCGCTGGTAAAAATCTTGATATCTGGCAAACACTACCGAAAAGCAAAATATTTCTTCGTTTTCCCCGATTAAGAGAGAAACAGTTGGATCATCAACACAGGAGCGATAAAACATTTCTGTAGGAGCAGACGAGAGCATCATGGAAAACTCGTCGGGACTAAAGTTTCGCCGATGTAATGCCACCAGTGCAGGTATATCTGCTTTGGTAGCGGGCCTTATATTTAAGTCGTGAACTTTAAAAGGCTCTACGGGTTTTATCATTTTCACCAGCCCTCGACAGTAAAACAGCGTCCGTATTGACCAGATACGCGTTCTTGTAATCTAAGACCTTGATGAGACAAAGAGGCTGCACCATTGCAAAACTGCCGGGTTAAAGACTCCAACGTTAATAGCATAACCACAAGATGATTTTGTCTGGGTGAAATAGTCTGTTTTTGCGCTATTTTACTTACCAGATTTTGCGCTTTTTCTACATTAATCAAAGGACTTAGTTCCGAGATATTGCTCAATCTCTGTAAACATTCTTCACGAACACCTGATTGACTTAATAAATAGTGAGTTTCCGGCGCCCTAAACGGGAATTTTTGCTTTTCAATCACCGCAGTTGGAAGCACTGCTTTATATGCGTCCCTTAACAACCACTTTTCTTGTTTTTCTGACGATAAAAGTACATTTTGTTGGTAATTATTAACATTATCCAGTAGAAAACGATCTAAAAATGGGGTTCTGGTTTCTACGCCATGAGCCATTGACATCCTGTCGCCCTGCGTCGACAAAAGGTGTCCCGTTAACAAAGATTCCACTTCAACAATCTGGGCGCGTTTTAGTCCTGGCAGCGCCATGAAACCTTGATATTTACGAATGAAATAGGCTAACCAATCCTCTTCGATTGAAAAAGTTCCCTCCTCAGTAGCAATTATCCCCTGCATAGTAGCCCCCATATTTTGCCGCTGATCGTGAGAAGATAAAGGCCCCACATTAGCCGCTAAAGACGCATAATTTGCATATTTTAGCTTAATAAATTCATGATATTTCGGCTGGCCCCGCATAAATGCATTAACTGATTCCAGCATCGGCCTGACTTGCTCAAATGTTGCCCCCAGCTTAATCTGTTGCCGAATTAATGTTTCTCGAAACAAGTCATACCCTAAAAAGATCTCGTCAGCAGCTTCCCCGGTTAACATGACTCGAATACCTTGTTCTGCCACTTTTTGATGTAAAAGATACATGGCAACGAAAGCGAATCTCGGTGAAACGCACTCGGCATGCCAAATGGCTGAATCTAAATTATCCAATAATGATTGCGGTGTGGCGTTAACCCGGACAAGATCCGCTCCCAGCTTTTCAGCCACCAGGCGTTGTTCAATACCTTCATCAAAATCTTTATCATCAAATCCAACTGAAAAGCACTTTAAATGCTTACCTTTATTCTGCCCCGCGACTTCTGAGGCGACAATGGAAGAGTCTAGTCCGCCACTTAGCATCACGCCCACTTCAACATCTGACATAAGCCGGTTTTTAGTCGCAGTTTGAAAAGTGCTTTTGACATCCTCTGGAGATGGAACGCTATCCCCAACCTTGCTAAGATCGGTTTGAAACCAGGCTTTACTTACCGCTCTTTCTTGCCATATCAGAATTTCTCCGGGTGATAATTGGTGAATGTCATTAAATAGACTTTTGTCGGGCAAGGTGGCCCAAAGCTGGTTAACACTGGAAAGCTGTGCCAAATCTATCGAGAGGCTCTTATCAATGACTTGTCGGATAGCCTTGATTTCCGAGCCAAAAACCAATCTTTCACCATCATGATAGTAATACAGAGGCTTTTCACCATAACCATCTCTGGCCAGAATACAGCGGCGCTGATCAGGTGAATAAAAACAAAAAGCAAACTGTCCATTCAGTTTATTGACTGCCGACTCCCCTTCCAGACATAACAGATGGTAGAGGATTACAGTGTCTGAATGGGAGGTGAGCGTAATCCCTTTCAGAGCAAGATAATCACGTAATTGTGCAGCATTAAATATTTCTCCGTTAAATACCAATACTTCTTGTCGGGGCGGCACCAACACAGGCTGTGTACCATGCTGCAAATCGACAATACTTAATCTGGTGTGCACCAATAACACATTGTCATCAAAGTAAACGCCTGCTTCATCTGGTCCACGATGACGTAAAGAAGTGAGGAGATTTAACGCTGTTTTTTCAACATCCTGTTGAATTCCAATAATCCCGGCTATTCCGCACATTATAAGTCCCTTGCACTTCGGTGGCTCATTTCCCGACTAATCATTGGCCCCATTCTACTGAGAAGGTTAAAGTCCGTCAGTTCAAGCACTTCCGGAATGCCCATCTGCTTAAATTGCAATATCGTGTCTCTCCACCGCACCGGACACACCAGATGCTCCAATAAGGTTGCCATAATTGATTGTGTCTCCGGTGGTAACAGCCCACCATCTTTATTGCTAACCAGTGGGATAGTGGGACTGTTTAGGGTAATCTGTGTCAAAAGCTTAGTGAATGGTTCAACCGCTTTATCCATAAACGGAGAGTGCCACCCTCCTTCGGTATTCAGTGCTACCGATTTATAGGCCCCATGGCTCTCACAGCTCGCTGAAAAGTCAGCTAATAACTCCTTTGCAACAGCATAACTGTAATTGCCCATACAATTGTCATTCGCCAGAAAGACTTTATCTTGCCATTGACTAGCGACAATTAACTCCTGGATCTTTGATTCCGGCATTCCCAAAATCGCCACCATTGAAGCTTCTTCGTCAGATGCAACCTCTGACATAATGCGACAACGTTCAAATACCAGCCTGACCATATCTTCCAGCTGAATAACATTGGCGATAAAAAGAGCAAGGTACTGCCCCACACTGTAGCCTGCGATTGCGTCAATCGAGTCTTTGTCGTTAAGGTCTTGGTATTTGTTAAGTCCGGAGAGCAAAAGAATAGCGGCAGAAAGATTATTGCGTCGAATTTGTTGTTCACTAAGGCCAGACAGTTCCGGAAGATCTTCACCAAAAACCAATTTAAAATTGTCGGCCACCAATTCAAACAGACTATTTTGCTGAAATTGGGGCACCTGATCCGCCGAAAATCCTTGCCCACCGAATACAATTGCACGGCGATAGTTGCTTTGCATATTATTGCAATGACCTCTCAATCACCGCAATTCGATTTTTATCCAGCGGAGACTGAATTTTTTGGATGGCGACACTACGGTCTAATTTGCCTTTACGCACCTGCTCTGCTAATTCAAACTCATAAGGATGAAAACCATATTTTTTTATATGGTTGGCGATGCCAACGTCATTGATTCGGCAGTTACTGGAATGCGCACCGGTATCCGAAGGTCTTTGCCAGCCCATTTTAGTTAACACAGATAATATGTGCTCTTCTTCATATTCATAGGCCAAAAACGGATTCACTATTTTGACTGAATGACTTCTTGAGTAACGCTCAAATAACGGTGCTTCAATCTGATATTTTTTCGATAAAGCGTCTTTTTTACTCGCCTCTAAACCTTGTTTACTACCCAAAGAAGAAAACAATTTCAAAGTATCAAGATGCAGTGAATAAACGGATGAACCGGCTGGCACCTGACCTGCAATATATCCACCAGCAATCAATCCAACATTTCTGGTGAGTGCTTCACGTAACATTATGGTGTTGATAAGGTTGATGCAACTACCACAAATGTCACTGGCTCGTTTAATCATGGACTTGCGAGCAGGTACAGACGCCAGGTTTTGTCGGTACATGTTTTTCATGACACTAAACTGGGGCCTGAATAAAAAGAAATCGACACCAAGTTGATCGCAAACTATGCGGGAATTTATCACCGATTGCTCAGAGAGATAACCGTTGTCGACTGTGATGGCCAGTACGTTCAGCTGATAATTTTCTACCAACAGTTTCAGCATATACGACGAGTCTTTACCACCACTGAGTGCCACAATACATTCATAGGCTCCGTACTCACCCGACTGTTGCTTTAATTCAGCGATGGTATCGTCTAACTCCTTTCGGGCAGCGGCGAGATTAACTTTATCGGCCTCTTCATTGTACTCACAGCAATGGTTGCAAATCCCTTGTTCATTTAACGTGACATTAGGTAACCGATCTGACAAACAACACTGTATGCAGCGGCGAGCCGCAGTTAACTGTTCACCATCCGATCCTGACATAGTTTATTTTTCACTCTTTTGCTGAATAAATGCCAACAAGCCATTAACCGAACGAAGCCTGACATCAAGCTGTTCTTCTTCTGACACCTCAACCCCAAATTCTTGCTTCAGACTCATTAAAAGCTGCACAAATCCAAATGAATCAATGACACCATTGAACAATAAATCCTGATCCGCATCAGTCGTATCATCATATTCGCCGTCGGTGATATCCACCAACACTTCTTTTAATCTTTCTTCGTTTTCCAAATTATCTCCAAAGGTAGATTCTTGGTATTTCTAGACACCGGGCATGTGTTTTGATTTGTCCTTCAAGCGACATCACTCTAGCCAATACAGAAACGCACTGTCCTTTATCCAATTATCGAAACAAAACTAAATTTCTTTAGTGAAACAATAATTATCGATGACGTTTTAGTGTCAATTTTAAAGCATTTTCCGTTAGGTCTGCGTCCACAAGATTAACAGCCCCACGTTTTTCTAATCTATAGAGCAAACCCCAACACCACATCTCAAATCCAAAACCTTTTGATTGTGATCTTGTCCAGGAAACACTCTGTCATCAATATGTCCAGCGAAACAATTTTGCTCATACACTTGTCTGTGATGCTCATAAAATGCTTTAGTGCCCTCTGTAAAACCAGACTCACCAACAAATAGTGGATTCGACTCCCAAAAAGAGGCGGCGTCTTCCAGTGTCTTTTCTGAGGTATTGCCTTGATGTGTAGCCATAAAAATCAGTTCATCATATAAGTATGCACAGATATCTCTTCAACTTTGTCATCTGCGAAATCCGGTGTAGATGACCGCGCCAACCAGGAAAACAAAGCGACCAGGGTAACGGATATTTTTCGGGTTTCAAATGCGTTCGACAGTAATCGTTTAAACATGATTAAAAAGGACTCCTTCAAACCACTTTTTCACTACTTTATGTCCATAAATACTGAAGTGGCAATTATCTAAAAATAGAGAAGTTTGTAATCCACTGTACTAATAAAGGTATTAAGGTCCAATGCTCCCTCAGTATTACGAATACCTTTGTTTAAATACCCTAACCCTTCCCCAAATGCTTGCCAGGTACTCTCCACGTTTGGGTATATTCTCATGGCCTAGCATGGAACCGGTCACCAAGTGAATGTCATCACCATGACGGATAAGTACCACGATACAGCAATACACCAAGTACAATAGCCATGGGTTTATAGAATACACGTTTTTTAATTTTTATTAAATTCATCCCGTCTTTATTCTGTCGAGTCGGTTAGGATACCTTACAGCCAAGTAATTTTTTTGCATGTACTATTGTTGTCTGACGTTGATTAAAAATCTTTTGCGCTTCTTCCAGCATTGGTTGTTCATACATAAAACTGGCAATGATCACTGTTTTTAATGTTGGAAAACGTGACAACACTTCTGATGGACATAATACGGGGATATCTAACAAGTGTTCCCCCCCCGGGCGGGTAGCAATAAAACATTGAGGAACGCTGTCATGATAATAGCTCAACAGATATTTACCCAACGCGCCTGTACCGTAAATAGCATATTCACCCTCAGCAAATGGCGCTGACAAACGGCTAAACAGGTACATGTCCCCATAACACCCAACTAAAAATCGGCGCAACATCTTGTTCATGGAGAACCTTTTTTCAACAGGTATAAATCGGGAAATTCATACTGAGACTTGTACTCAATTTGCGATATAGCCTTAGGAAATTGAATACACTCTTTAATTTCAAAGCCTGATTCAGACACCAAAGTTTCGACCACAGCAACCTCATAACAAAATATTAACTCAGGCTCCACAGCCTGTATTACACGGTTTATATCAGCAATATCCTGATAAAAATAGTTTGGTGCATCCATTTGATTTATATGAAGAAGCTCTCTCCACAACGAGGAAAACAGAAGTACATTTTGCTTTGCGGCCAGCGCCTGAATTACGCAAACAATATCGCGAAAAAACCCAAATAGTTGGTGATAATTTTGCTTAGGATCCCTTGCAGCAAAAAGGATACGTTGCCCCGGCTGCATTTCACTAACATAGTCCACCAAAAGTGTTTTCAAAGCGAAATTCTGAGGTTTTAACGCTGGTAAAAAAAACTTTGCGCGAGGATCCCATGAAAAAGCGAATATCCCAGGGGGAACCAATGCAAAGAAAAAAAATACTAATAACAGTATTTTTTCAGGTACAGAAATAATGATGACGGAATTCAACAACAAGGCAAACAGCAAATGCGTTACCTCATCTGCAAATCGAACCACTTTATTACATAAGAAAAATGCGGGAGCCAGCAGAGATATTAGGAAAAATTCAACATCAATAAAATAAAGCGTTGCGGGAAATACCATTAACAACGCAAGCTGTTTATATTCCCGGGCTGCAAACTTACTTACAGCGCGATGATACTTTTGACTACTACCCAATCCAGATTTGACGCGTTTCAACAGTGTGAGCAAATTACGATCTTTACTTGCCATTATAAAGTTGCGAAACAACAGCACTGCAGCCGGTAACGCCAGTAAAAATGGTTCATATGAAAAGCTCATCAGCGACAACCAGGCGCCTACTCCCAACATCATTACCGCGAAGGTAAAACTGAAGTAAGCCACCAAAAATGCGACAAACACTGCCTGAAAACCCGGCTCTCCCACTACCAGCAGCAACCATACAAATAGCATTACCCCGCCCATGAGGTTGTAATTGGACATATAAAAGAAACAATAAAACACCAGGTTATTGAGTAACAATATAAACAGCAGAAACCATGGAGAATCACTGAATATGATGGCCATCACAGTTATTATTGAATAAACAATAAAGCACATAAGTTGATAGCGATGTCCAAGTCGTTTGAATAATCGCAGTGAGCCTGCGGAAAAATGAAACAGCTCCCCCAAATAAAAGGATTCTCCACACGTTAACAGTCTGGTTTCGCCATAGCGACCAAAACGTCGGAACATATCGTCAATTATGTAATAATAGTGAACGGCTGTAGCGTAATACTGGTGATAGTGATCAAATCTTTGAGTCGCAATTAGCGCCCTAAAAACCGTCAAGCCAAGATTTGTCACCACTATGGGAAACTGCACAACAGGATAAAAAACAATTGGGAGTAGCCCTAGTATTGGAAACCTGAAAGATACTTTTAACCACCAGAACTCTAAGCCTTTTGCCATTAACCTGACCTTGCAAAACTCAAATTTGATGATTTTTGTGATGCAACTTTACGCGCTTTTTCCAATGAGGCGGGACTGCCTATATCAATCAACCCTTCTGACAAATGCCAGGTGGAAATTTGCCCCATTAATTGCGGTATGACATCCAGACTCAAATCTTTGGGTGCCGGGGTCATTGTTGACATCCAATCAATCAATGCAGGCTTACAATAGTAGATTGCGCCATTAGCCAGATTACCATGATTATTTGATGATTTTTCATAAAACCCCTGTACAACGCCGTTACTGTCCAACTCAACAATGCCACATCGTTCCGGATGCTCAGTTTTAAAGGTCACCATACGCATTTTGATATGCTCTGACTGGTGTTTAGATTCCCTGATCAAGCCCGCTATGGAACCTAAAAGGTAGTTGTCAGCATGGGCTATTAGTAAATCATCACCTTTTAGTTCATCAGCCAGGGAAAGTACAGTACCTGCCGTTCCTAACAATGTTGACTCATGCCGTAAATGAACCTTTGAACGCAACGACAAAGTTGCCACGTAGTCTTCAACCTGTTCTTTTAAATAATGAGTATTGATGTAAATCTCTTCAATACCTAACGATTCCAGATGCTTTAGCCAAATGCCCAGCAATACTCTGCCATTGATACTCATCAAACACTTGGGACAATTTTCAGTGTAGGGCTTTAATCTGGTTCCAAAGCCGGCCGCTAGCAATAGTGCCTTCATCGAAGCATTCTCATTAGGTTTATCATTGAGGGTTCACAGATAATGGTTTTGCCTTAGCCGACTTAGCAGCCATATATTCCCGGTAAGGGATACAGTTTTCCACCATCAGGCGCTGCATATCTTGATGTTTTTTTTGTCCCAACCAATCCAGTTTTTCCATGACATCGACAGACAGATCGGTCCACCAGACGGGATGCAACAACAAATGCAGATTTTGTTTATTTTTAAAAGCCTCTGACTCAGTTGGATGGCCGTATTTAAATCGCCCTCCTGAGTCAGAATAATACTGATGAGACTCGTTAAACCTGGCCATATAAGTATGCATAACGGTAAACGAACTATCTTGTTCCTGAATAAAACTCTTATGAGGACGATGGATACTGATCACTTTTGGCGCATAGTCAAACAAACTGGTAAAAATATCCAATTCACGTTGACACTGTGCGGCAACATCTGAAAAGCCTACCGGGTCGAAATGTAAACTGACAAAATGCCCTAATCCCTGAATTTGCCTTACGATTTCGGCATTACGTCTACTGACAAGATTATACGCGTCTGAATTTAGCAAAAAATAATAGGTTGCCTGCACACCAATCTCGGCTTCCATCTTGGCAAATTCCAGCGCTACATCGCAATCAAAGTCTACATCATGCCTAAGAATCATTCGCTGCTGAATCCGTTGCCAGTTGTCAGATTCAAAGCTGGTGAAGTGATAGCCCTGTCGTTTAAAACACAAGAGAAGCTCTTTCGCTTCTTGTTGAATGTTCAATTTCACAGCGGTTCTCTTTGCTTATTCTGCGACTGCATGTTCTGCTCATGTAATTTATCCACATATGGTAGCAAAGAACTCAGTTGTATCGGAGTATTCCCCACATTACCAATATGGATCCCGGAACTTAGCATCCCAAGGATGGCTGCATGCCACACATCCACACCGGAAATCTGACTTAGCGAAGTGGCAACCAACAACACATCTCCAGCCCCGGCCACATCCACCGGATTTTTATTTAAGGCTGAAAGAGAATCTAAAATGGGACGATTTCGTTGGTTATTATCCAGAATAAGCGCGCCATCGGCTCCTAATGTGATAATAATATTGTCTGCATTTAATCGCTTGGCTGTTTCTTCAATGACTTTGGCAAGGCCCACTTCCCGACTCTCAATATCAACGGCCAGTCGAGCTTCAATTTCAGTCGGTGTCGCCAGCAATAGTCCTGAAAATTTGCTCAAGTCACCGCGCTGCGATGAAGTTTGACTATCAGCCACCATAGGAACACCCGCTTGTTTGGCTAACTGTTGAATTTCAGTCACCGTATCAGGTGTTAACAGGCCATAACTAAAATCAGAAAACACCAGCAAATCATACTCATGGATACGGCGCCGAATATCTTCAAGCAATCGGTTTCTCAGTCTGGTGGCCAGCGGGTGGTTGCGATATTCATTAACTCGTAGCAAAGACTTATTATGAGAGCGATAGCGCCGTTTAGTGGTAGTGGGTCTGGATGGATCCTCATAGATATTCAAGTCTACAGAAAAATCGGCCATCATGGTTTTTAACCACCGGGCATTGTCATCTTCACCACTAACGGCATAAAAATCCACCTTTGCGCCCAGCGATTTGGTGTGCATAGCCACGATAGCAGCACCACCAACAAAACGTCTGGAGTCCACTGGGGTGACAACAATAGTGGGATCTTCCCTGGATAATCCCACGGGATCACAATCCACATATTCATCTAATATAATATCCCCAATTACAGCAACCCGTTTGCTACTAAATTGATTGAGGGCCTGCTTAAGGGATGCGCCTGAGACTTGATGTCTTAAAATAAAGCTTTGGTACTCTTCAGGAAAAGGAATCGCTGTTTGATGGCTCTCTTGTGTATTGAGTGAAGATGCGGAGAAGAAACTTTCACCAGAGGCAAATACCAGCTGCCCCTGCCATTGTTCTAAAACTTCTACTTCGTCATTGTATTGATGTTTAAACTCACTGCCCTTAAGCACGATATCCGGTTTTAAGTTTACAATTGACTCAATAACATCGTCTATCAGGTGCACCTCGTTAACAAGTCTGACCGATTTCAGGGCTTCCAGCCTTTCCTCATCACTTGCCATTTCCTGATTTGTAGAAGATTTTTTTAACAGGCCTATGACCACTTTGTCAGCTAACTCTGAGGCAAAACGAAATAATCTAAAATGTCCTGGATGTAAGACATTGAAGATCCCGGAAACAAATACGATATTATTTTTTCTCTGTTTACTACCCATTGAAACCAGTCCGGTAACTCATTATTTTTAACCGTTACTATCCTTTATCGGCCGACTATTATTATTTTTTACAGATTGTGGTTTTCTGCGGCGTCAACCCACAGAGTAACAGATGAATATCGCTTTACTCAATCCATGAAGGCTTTTTGATTACCTTTTACACAAACCAACATGCCATATCGATTTTTTGTGTAACGAACCAGATTAGATGAAAAGCCAAACTGCGCCATAAAGTCACTCATTACTTTATGATCAGGCTCACCATTAATGTAACCAATGTCCTGCTTTTCCTTTCCTGTGATACCTTCATTTTCCCGGCCTGCAACAGTTGTAACACATATATTTCGAGCTTTTTCTAACAGGTTTTTCATTCCCTGCATCGCATCGTATTCGGCACCATTAATAGTGAGATTTACATATGTCACTTTCTCCGGATCCAAATTGTTTTCAGTGAGGATATTGTCGATAGTATCAGTATTCACCTCTATCATTCTGTTTTCATCGTCCTCTTGATTCCACCAGCTCTCTGAATTTCGAATATTATGCAACCGCGCCTGACCAACGTTATCCCCAAGTTGGAATTTCACGCTATTTTGATTACTGGAGGAAAGCGCCTTATTCACCACAATAAAACGACAAGGAAAATTACTGACTAAAATCACATCTTCGATCTTTTTGGCGATTTCCGGGTTAGGTTCTACCGCCACGACGGTGCCTTTAGGCCCCATTTGCTTTGCAATCATCCACAACTGTGACCAATTGTCGTACCAATAGCGTTTTCGTTTGTACGGATCCATGCATACCCCGCCTTGGATTGCGATGATGTCACCTCTATGGAGCACCCGCGAAAAGCCTATTTTTTGTTGTAATAATATGATCTCTTCATTCAATCTGGTTTTATCAGAAACAAAAAAACGCTTTAACTTCAACCAAAGTACTCGACAACGTAATACCAGGTGGTGTCTCAGATAAACGTTATATAATTTGTTTCGGCTCATAAGCATAGTGGGATATTTTCCTGATTGAAACGTTAATAGTGTGAGATAAAAACCTGCAAAGCCTCATCCAAAGACTGCGGGACAAATCCTCTCTTAACTTCCTTAGTATCGACAAATAAAGAGGTATATTTAGGGCTTTTAAAGGGTTTGTTGACACCACAAACTAATGTTGTATCAAGTTTAAATATCTCAGCCAAATACTGAAGTACATCAAACCAGGTAACGTCTTTGTCACCAGAAAGATGATGAATACCCGGTTCAAACTGCTTGATCAGATGAAGAAGATATTGATTCACAGCCAATTCACTAATGGGGCATACCGCCATGTCGTGAAACACTTCAATCTTTTTGCCGGCCCGCAACTCCGACAATTTTGTGCTCAAAAGTCCATTGTGATTACCGATGACCTTAGTCAATCTGACTACTGCCACCTGATCAGACAGTGACATGCTTATTCGTTCTAGCTTAGCTTTGGTAGTTCCATAGTGATTGTAAGGAGAAACTGCCAGTTGATGTTCGGCAAAGGGCTTCTCACCATCAAAAACGGCATTCGTGGAAAGTAATATCCATTTATCCACGTTCAATTCACTCATCAAACCGATGACCGCATCACAGTTAATTTGCATGGCCTGTTGTTTGTTGTTTTCGCAAAGATGCATATTTGTCACGGCAGCAAAAACAACGGCGTAGTCAAAATGTTCAGCTGCTAGCAGCGAAACGTCGGGAGACTCAAGATCCAAGTGAACCCCCGAGCCGTCAGGCCTTCGACTGGTAACAGCTACTTCAATATCTTCCCGATATGCACAGGTTTGCACAAATCCAATGGCTAAACCTGATTCACCACCAATAACCAATACTTTAGGCAAAAGAAACTCCTGGTTAACCCTGGTCAGGGACAAACGAATTAGTCTTAATCCAGAAACGGGCTCCTGCCCTTGTTCTGGAACGCAAAGTGTAAAATGCGATTCTCACTTTCCTCACATTTTCAAGGTCTTAGCAGCCCATGAAAATGCTGGTGCTTCCCTGCACCAAATTAGTTTCCACCTTTCAGGATGGAAACTAATTAAGAAACACAATATAGGTCAATGAAGTAAGTCAAAGCAGTTGCTTGCTCATTATTACTTATTTACTGGTGAAACTAATCATCCCCCGAGCAACGAATTAATGCTCGATTTATGGCACGTTGTTCTAAAGCATCCAATGCATCATTAATTTCCTCAAGCTCATATTCCTGTGATAATAGCTTTTGCAGATGCAGCAATTTACCCTGATTGTACAGTTCCACAAATGTCGGAATATCTCTATCAGGTGCCGAAGCCCCTCCCCAACTTCTGGAAATGGATTTCCCCCGATGAAAAGCATGGGGCTCAAGACATATTTTTTGTCTTCCGCCAACTGAGAATGACAAACCCCGGAAAAGTGCACTTTCACTAACACCTGCCCGTCCTTCAAAGAAGGTAACTGCACCCCGTCTAACACCTATAAGGGCTTCCCGGTTTCAAATAAAACGGCTGCTCGCATTTTAAATACAACTCTCCATTAGTTTCATACGATTCAAACGCTGCCTGGCTTTGGCAAGCTGTGTTTGTTTTATGTGTTCCAGTTCTGCTTGTGACTGTGCAAACTCTCTTCGCGTTAAATCATCAACAATAAACTCATTGAGAAATATTAAACACCACTTTATATGGCTGACAGGCAACAGCATAGTAACTCTTGCGGTTAACTCCTGTGCCACTTCGTCACCAAATGCCTTCTGAATAAATCCTGGTAAATACTCCATTGGAATATCGAATCTTGGCTGCGCAAAAAAATCACTTAGCAACTTTTCAGCGCTATCCCATCCGGCATATTCAAAATCAATAAAACATGCCCGCCCTTCATCTACCAGGCAGTTGTGAAACCCAAAGTCGGAGGGAGAAAGGACTTTAATAAAGGATTCTGAGCTCATTTGTGGCAGTAGATTTCTTTTTAGTTGTGCAACTAACGGGCAAACCTCTTGTCGGATAAACTTCGCACATAGCTGATCGACTTCTGATTCAGTAAGCCCCTTCATAAGACGTTTTAATCTGACATCAACGTCATTGAAAAAAGCACTTGTGGTGAATAAAGCCCCCCTGGCATCCAACAGGTCCTGGCCATTGTTATGAACCTGTTGAGCATTAATGTCGGCAGAAAACTGGGCTGCCTGCATAATCAGTTTTTCATCAACTACCTTGGGAATGTTGCCATTGATGAATTCAAACAATGCCAAATGGTTTTGCTGATCCGCCGTCAGAAATAATGGCGCATTGCGTACGCTGAATCGGTTTAAAAGGCTAACGAACTGAGTTTCTCTCAGGCAACGTCGCGAGTCATCAGCAAAGTAATGTTTAAAAATAAATTTTCTGTTGTTAGACGTAAAGCACCAAACCGCATTATTTTTTCCGCCAGAAAGTCGCTTAAAGCGTTGACATTCGTGCTCAAACTGCTTTTGAAGCCATTTACGCTGAAGTAAATCGATCAAGTGCTACCTCAGCAAATCATTCACCTGACGCCAGTCTTGCGCGATGTAATATGGACATTGTGTGACTGTACCGATGTCAGATGCTCCAAATAAAATCCCTTTAGTGCTGTCAGGAAATGCCGAATGCATCAATATGGACGTTAAATCATCAATAAAATAGTCCAGATTTAACTGAGCGATTCGCTCGACTTTCTCATTTTTTTCGGGACAAAAGAAAATCTCTGAAAACAAACTAATGAAGTGATTATCGGCTAGCCAGGATTTCGCGGCCTGATGAAAGTCCAGTTTTTCGCCGATGATGGGATATCTGGTTTTGTGACTCACCAGAAATAATTCGTGGTCCTGGCCAAGCGTACTAAGCACCTCCCGGGCGCCTTCAAATGCATACGCGTCACATATGTATTTTCCATAAACGATTCCCTGCAATTCAGTCCATTTGTCTTCACAATCTCTTTCAATAAAATAGCTTTTTACCCCTTTTTTACTGGTATCGTCACAACTATCAAGCCACTGCAGTTTTCTTGCTGTACTATAGAAAACCTTGTCATAACACACCAACGTATTGTCGAAATCTACCCCTATTCGCACAACGTTATCCTTGTCATTATCTTTTCCAGGATGGCTTTTGGTGTGAGCCCTATTTTGTCACGGGCCGACTGAGGATCATGTAACTGATCAATAAATTTGTCAGGTATGCCGCAGCGCAGGATATTGGCCTGCTTATCATTGAAATCCATCCAGTCTCTGATAGCCGCGCCAAAACCACCTATCAAACTATGTTCTTCAATGGTAATAATCAGCTTTTTACTGCACACAGTATCAAGATATTCTCCATCCAGCGGTTTAACCGTGTGCATACTGGTAAGCTCTGCCTCAATGCCCTTCTCCAATAATAACTGGTGGACTCCTTTGCCAATATGCAATGCGGTTCCGGTACACAGTATTGCAATATCTTGCCCCTGCGCCAGTTGATGGGCTTTACCCAAAGTCAACTGCGGTACAGATTCGTAGTTGAGAGGTTCATTCTTTTTGCCAATACGAAAGTAGGTTGGTTTTTCACTCTTTGCCAGTTGCGGCATCAGGGCTTCAATTTCCAGGGAGTCGGCAGGACAGACTACCTGCATGTTAGGTAGTACTCGCATCAAGGCAATATCTTCAAAGGAATGGTGTGTAGGCCCCAAATTGGCATAGGATAGGCCAGAACCAGTACCCACTATGACCACAGGAACGTCTGCATAGGCTAAATCAATTTTGATTTGTTCAAAATTTCGCGCCGTTGTGAAAGGTGTAATGGTATAAATAAACGGATTAAACCCCATCTGTGCCATGCCTGAGGCCATGGTAGCCATATTGGCTTCAGCAATACCCGCATTGATGGTTCGTTCCGGTGCCACCTGTTTTAATTTATCAAACAGTCGGTTACCAATGTCTGCATAAAGCAAACAAATACTGTCATCATTGGCAGCTAACTCAGTAATGCATTGCGCGAATTTGTTTCTCATGCCAACCCCAATTCCTTTTCTACTTTGCCTAATTCTTCAGCCGTGGGAATTCTATAGTGCCAGTTATTGTCATCCGCCATAAAGGAGACGCCAGCCCCCTTGATTGTATCTGCAACGATCGCTGTGGGCTTGCCTTTCTGGCGTTGGCTCTCACTCAATGCATTGCGCAGTTGAGCACAATCATGGCCATTAATACGAGTAGTATTCCAGCCGAATGCTGTCCACTTATCCTGAAGTGGCTCTAATTGCATAATATCGCAACTTCTGCCGGTTCCTTGTAGTTTATTAAAATCGACGACTAAAGTAAGATTGTCTAACTGATGCGCAGGGGCAAACATGGCAGCTTCCCATACAGTTCCCTCATTGAGTTCTCCGTCACCCACTAAGACATAGAAATGTGCCGAATTGCCAGATAATTTTGCCGCCTTCGCCATGCCAGTAGCTAAACCTAAAGCATGTCCTAAGGAACCCGAAATATTTTCCACACCAGGTGGTGAATGCTTGCCCGGATGCTCTTCAAAAGCAGAACCATTTTTACCCAACTGAAAAACATCATCTTTGGCAAAATAGCCGCGATGGGCCAATACGGAATATAGTACGGCTGCGGCATGGCCTTTGCCCAACAACAATCGGTCTCTTTCCTTTTGCTCAGCTTCCTTTGGGTCAACTTTCATTATGTCAAAGTACAGAGTATATAAAATTTCCACACTGGATAATGAGCAGGCAAGATGGGGGACTTTATTTCTTAACGAAACGTCCACCAGTTGCTGTCGGATAGAGGCGATGGTCGCCTGTTCGCTGATCATAGTTACGGTTCCTTAGGTACCAATAAGGTAAATTCAAAACTCACTCTGGTGGTGGTGCCCAAATTCGGCATACCACCATGCAATAAATCATCATGAAAAATAACGGCTTGCCCGGCATTTAATGGTAAAGGTAATACCTGCTCACAAGACAAATCGGAGTCCAGAACCGGTTTCACCATATTACCTTTTTTTTCGCCATGATACTGCCATTGCCTTTTGTGGGAACCTGGCACGACCTGCAGCCCACTTTTTTGTGTTTCAGCCCACAAAGCAGCCCAAATTTTAAGTCGGTAATAACCCGGTGGCATTTCCCCGTGACCAAGATCCCAAAACCAACTATCGGCATGCATCGGTCCAATATCACTCTGTCCTGGGCGTACCAACCGCCAATAAATCCCCGGCCAACCAAAATCCTCTTCATCGGCTAACTTATCTGTGGAGAAAACTGTGCTGAGGGTGTTAAGAAGGGGTGTTTCCTTCAAACGCTCAACAGACTGAGGTCCCAATACTCTGGCGGGTTTTCGCCATACAGTGGCATGATCAAAGTCACTATCGTTATAAACATCATGATATCGGACCGGCCCTGCATGTCGAAACTGAGCAACCTTATTCGGGCAATGCATTTGAATAACGTGAAGATACTGCTCCGCCATTAGCTCCCGCAATAATTTAAGCTCTGAATTTTCCAGATTAAACAAAACAAATCCATCACCATGGTTAATTTGTTCCAGCAACGAATTTTTGTTGAATTGGTGGTAATCAAGATAGACCATAAGTTACTGCTCTCCATGAGTTTTTTGCACAGCGTTGTGCTGATTCATCTGGTCATCATTATGAACAGCAGAAAACGATATTTCATTGGAGCATGGAAATTTATTGAGGAATGTCAAAAAAGAGTCTTTTAGAGACTCAAAATCATCCGGCCTCCAGTCAATAACTTGATTTTCTCCGGCAAACTCAAATGGTTCGCCAATGGCGATATCACGATCCAGAAACCGCTTCGTACTGGTACCTTCATAATCTTCTACAATCATCTTGCAGGTTATATAGCTGGCGGTAGTACTTAAATGGCATAGCTGTTTGGGCCCATTAGAACAGCCCATGTTTAACCACGCCTGCTCATACAACGCCATACGCATATCGACATGAAATGAAGCTACCGGAAAATATCTGATATTGTCACCGACAAATGGTAGCTCTTTAAACGCAGCTTCTGTATCCCTCACAATAACAACAGCCAACCCTGGATAAATCTGAGCCAACCATTGAAAAAAACGGTCCCACTGCGGAAGATCACTATTTCGCTTCGGTTGCAAACTGCTTTCTCGTAGTGTCACTGTTAGATACTTGTTGAATCCATCATTGTGATATTGCCACCATTGTTCTACTGAAGCCGTCGCTTTGGGACTTGCCTGCAATCGGCGCGGATCAAAGCCTTTGTGCCACCAATAATAAAAATCCTTATGCACCGTTATCGGCGCGGGTGAAGCTAAATCACAATTTGGGGGATAAACGTATTTCGCCTGTTCTAACAGGTAGTGGGCTTCATCTCGATGTGACGTGTAGGAAACCCCTCGACAGCCAGGTGAAATCGCCACTGATTGCATCATAATGTTATGCATACGCCAGTGTCTTTCGCTATCTTCAAGGCAAAGTGCCTGAGCTCGCCATTGCTCATCACGAGCGACAACAACCAGTTGAAAACACGCCAACCCAAGTTCTTCGCGATAACAATCAGCAGTCACCAAAAAAGAAGTAATGTCGTAAGTTTCTGAACTGCGATTTAAGTCGTAAAAGGCGTACAATACCTGTTCTGAACGAACCTGTTTTTGGGTTTCTGAAAATACATCCAGGTCGCAAATAATGTGACGGTCATAGCCATAAAGTTTAATTTTTTCTCGAGCAACGCCTAGCTGCAATAATTGTTCAGAAACCGCCTTAATAACGCTCGGGTTATCCCACAAAGTTAATAATATAAAATCAAATTCGTAGTGGTCTATATGCGCTGGTGAGTCGATTTTGTAACCATTAAATTCACCACTTTTTTGATTATCCAGAACGGCCAAAATGTTGAGCCCATCGGCATCACCAGAATCAATGAAGCGCTGGAACATTACTCCGGCACCAAAGACAAGAATAGTGGACCTGTTTTTCATACTCTATTTTACGCACAACGCGAACAAATAATGGGCCATGGGGTAAAACCCGGTATGCACCACTTCATCATTCATGGAAAACAGGAATACATGCCTGAAGTGTTTTTCAAGCAAGGCTTTGAAGTCATTGCCTGACTTACAGTTTACATGTCCTTCTTTGCTTTGTGGTGAAGCGTATTGTTGAGATTCCAAAGAAGGAATGCCAATAATCACTATCCCATCATCTGTGACTGATTGTTTCAGGTTATTGATTACGTCATTTTCCAATTCGGGCACAATATGTTCAAAAACATCAAGGCAATATATAGCGTCATAGCCACCATTTAAGGTCTGTTTAGCAATAT
Organism: Planctobacterium sp. AWH2_060; assembly: GCF_056158425.1. Taxonomy (NCBI): domain Bacteria; kingdom Pseudomonadati; phylum Pseudomonadota; class Gammaproteobacteria; order Alteromonadales; family Alteromonadaceae; genus Planctobacterium; species Planctobacterium sp. AWH2_060. The sequence continues at coordinate 2,404,017 of NZ_JBSWTG010000001.1, forward strand.
CCAATACTTGAGCGTCGGCATGCCATTGTTTATTTCCAGACGTCTCTATTGAATTGATAAATAATGGATCAAAGTCAGTCAAAGTGAGTTCTTGCACAGCGTCAGCAACAATGCGCGAACCGAAACCGTCACCGCAGCCAACTTCGGCCACCTTACGTTTGCCTTGCAACATCTTGGCTACGAATTTGTATCGGGCGAATACAAAAACCACTCTTTTGGGATCTTCATGCCAGACCTGGTTGGTCATCCAACCCAACTCGGTGGTTTGGAAATCGAAATTATGTTTGTACTGACTTTCTTTTGTTTCTTTGGCCATTCAATTTTCCAAATTCTATTTCCTGATTTGCGTTATCATCTCTGACCTACAACTTGTCAGAGACAACAGCATTTAATTTTATTATCGGCTGTGAAGCTATTGAAATAAGCACTTGTTATCTAAGTTTTTAAAAATTCAAGATGCTCTCAACCTGGAGTAGCCGACCCACGAGTATCAACTTAACTTACTTTGAATGATGTGCTCCACATACTCAGTGCGATGTTTCTGGCAATGCGTGGTCAACGTCTTTTGCTGGCCAGCTTCTGCGATTTGCTTCGCCGTTTCCGGATGGTTGATTAAATAATTTGCTTTTTCAATACACTCTGCGGTCGATTCATATACAACCACTTCTTTGTCAGGCTCATATAAATCAGCAAGATTGGCTCCATTGTCGGTCATAAGACAACTTCCCATTCCTGTTGCCTGAAACAAGCGCATTGCCCCAACTTCGTTGGTAACAGCATCAGTATGGCGATGAAAGCTCACTAATGAATCTCGCATCGTCTGAAAAAATTCAATACCGTAAACAGGCAAATTTAAACGGTCTTTATTAATGAGAAAGCTTAAAGGGCAAAAGGGATTAGGGTATACAGACAAGTCGTCAGCAGCATGGTAGAAGTTTTCCTTCAGAGGTCGATCTATAAAGGGGCTTTGTGGAAATTGTTGTGAATCAATTTTCTCATCTAACCACAGCTTAATGGGTGTATTATAAGTTAACTTCAAAAGCTCCCAATATCTGGTTTTATGTCCTTGCTGAAAGCCATAACCTGATGAACCAATGAACGAAAGCGAATGTAGTGGTTCTCTTTGCTTAGTTTCTGCTAACAAACGCTCATCAAAGCTATGGTATAGCAGATGATTTTCAACCCCCAACTTAGCAAACATCTCTCTGATAGAAGGAGTTCCGGCGAAAACAACCGTATCTCTGGTGAGTACATCTTCTCCATGAGGAAATCCGCAGTGCATCATTATCAGTTTCAGATTCGGCAGGTTATCCCTAAACTCCTCGACATCTTTTGGCGTTATTCTCAACGCCCCTTGGAAATAAACAATATCTGGGTTCAAATGCTTCAGTTGGGCCAGCACAATTTTTTTTTGCCACTGTTCGCCTGGCGTAATCCCCAGATTATTTTCTTTGGCCCAGGCTAACTGTAGCTGTTCAACATCGAACAACAGGTCTTCTGCCTGATGACCACGAAGCCGCAATTCATGGCAAAAACTGTCGGTGTAGTTATATCTACCTTTAGCAATTTTATCATGGATCTCCTGATAGCCGCTAAGTTGCGCAACCTCTTTTGCCAATCTGTTCCTTATGGTTAAGGTGCCGGCCGTACATATTCTAACCAAATGATAATGATGCATAAGTGATTACCTATGGAATAAACCAGTAATAGTCACCCTGATAGCCAACATCACTGAAAAATGCTTTCCACTCATCAACATGCAAAATAGTTTTAGCGGTTAGCGCCCATTGCATCATGCGCTCTTTTTCTTCGTCATCGCGATAGGCATCTACAGTGATAAAGGCTTTTCCTTTAGACACTCGCATGATTTCCTGCAACGCTTTTGCACATTCCTCTTTTTCCAGATTGTGAACGGTATTAATGCTTATCACCGCATCAAAACTATTATCCTCGTATGGCAATTCTGTTGCACAGCCGACTGTAAGAAAGGGTTTTACTTCTTCTTTAGCGTTCTCAATGGCGTATTCCGATATGTCCAGTCCTTTAACGTTGATGCCGGGCAAGGCCTCGCGCAAATCAAATAAAGTGAAGCCTTTAGCACATCCAATATCAAGAAATGAAGAATGCTCCGTCAAGCCAAAATGAGAAATAAAATCAGGCATCACAGGTTGCCAAAATCTGGGGTGATAATGAAACCCACCGTAACCATAAAGCCTGTCACCATCAAAAAAGTCTTTGCCATACTGCCGCGCAATGGCTTTAACTTCATCGGACATAATTTCACTGCGTCCTTTGGTGTCACGATTACTCTTTGGATAATTACGCAGTAAATCAATTTCCATTTATTAATACTCCCTCAGGGCTTATGGATATAATCAAAAGGTTGTTTTTTTAGTTCCAATGCATTGGCTTGTGCCCAAGCTACGGTGCGTCGAACACCTTCCTGTAATGAAATTGTGTCCTGCCAGCCCAGTTCGGTGCGGATCTTGGTTGAATCCAGACGGTAAGCTGCATCTTTACCGGGACGATCATTGGTAATTTCACATACATCTTCAAATGAAACACCCAGTGAATTACAAATGTTCATCACCAAATCGCGAATGCTTATCATGTCATTTGTCGAAATATGGTAACAGTCTCCCAATTTACCTTTTTCAGCAATCAACAAAGTAGCCTCAGAAACGTCGTCAATATGAATAAACGAACGTACCGAATGTCCACCGCCATGCAATGGAAGTATCTGTCCCGATAGAATCGACATAATTGTTTTGGGAATGATCCGATATAGCTGCTGTCCCTCTCCGTAGACGTTGGCTGCCCTCGTGGAGATAACCGGGAATTTATGAACCTCGAAAAAGGTTTTAAGGCTCATGTCTGCCGTAGCTCTTGATACTGCATAGGGCGTACTGGGATTAAAGACCTGATCTTCCCTGACAAACCCTTCACAATTACCGTAAACCTCTGGCGTGGTGATGTGAATATATCTGTCCAGATAGTCTTTGTGGCGCAGCATATTGTGCAGTTTTATGGCGGCCACTGCGTTGGTCTGAAACCAATGTTCGGGATACTCCCAACTCTGTCCAACCATGCTTTGCGCAGCAAAATTGTAGATTATTCCGCACCGAGTTTGATCCAGCAGTGTTTCAATATCTGCCAAATCGTGGTTCATATCCATCTGGTAAAAGCGCAGCTTCGATGCATTGTCTGACCACTTATAGGGTAACAAGGCAGGCACCGGCTCAACCGAACGGCTAAGGGCAATAACCTGATAACCGCGATCCAACAGATGCTTGCAAAAGCTGGCCCCTGAAAAAGAGTTGCTACCGATAACACAAGCCGTCGTGCTAGTCATGTTGAGGAACCTCTTTGGCTTGCAGTTTTTCATTCAAGTACTGCATGAGCATATGTCCAACGATGAGTTGGGTATCTTCCGAAATTTGCATATCGTCAACCGCAAAATGGATGACAAGATCTGCCATGCATTTTGCCTTACCACCGGAATACCCCAATATCGCCACAGACTTCATATCAGATTGCTTTGCTTCGGTCAGGGCATTAAGAATATTAGGTGAATTACCACTCCCAGACAAAACAATAAGCACATCACCGGTTCCCGCTTTAACCTTCAATTGATGAGAAAAGATATTGTCGTAACCGATGTCATTGCCGAGGCAAGTGATAACCGAGCTATTGGCAGGCAGGGCTTCTACTTTCATCGCCTTTCCGTCAGGTGCGATACCATATAAAAAATCATTCGCCAGATGGGTAGCATTACCCGCACTACCGCCATTGCCGCATAAAAATACGTGCCTTCCATTACTTATTGCTTCCAGTAATAGTTCCGCTGCCGCCTCGACAGGAGTCCAGTCAAATGCGTTAAGGGTATTGGTCAGATTTTCAACGTATCGATTTATGTGCAACTTCATGCGAGTTTATTTTCCTGCATCCATTTCAAATTATGAAAGCGGGGTTGATTAATAAGTTTACCTGCCTTCCACGCAGCGATAATTTCTTCAATCGCGATTTTTACGCTCTTTTTCGGTTTAAACCCGGTAGCCAGAAGCTTGTCTGAATTAATGCGATAAGAACGCGGATCATTTGAAGGTGTAACTATAATCTCAGCGTCTACGTACTCAGTAACATGCCTGGCAATATCCATGATAGAGATGTTTTCAAATCCGGCATTGTAAACACCTGTTATTTGCGGATTATCCAGCAAGAACACATACAGGTCGGTAATATCATCAATATGGATATTGGGCCGGGTTTGCTGCCCGCCAAACACCGTAATTTTTTTGTTTTCCAGCGCCTGAACGGCCAGCATATTCACCGAAACATCCAAGCGCATCCTGTCGGACAGTCCACAGACTGTCGCCGGTCGTACAACCTGTACTGTCATGTCATCAGCGTAGCTAAGAAGCACACGCTCAGACACCATTTTGGTTTTGTTGTACTCGGAAATTGGCTCAAGGGTAAGGTCTTCGGTAACCTGATCTTCGTCCTTAACACCATACACACTGCCTGAGGAAGCATAGATAAAGTGCCTGATGCCCGCCCGTTTTGCCCTGTCAGCCAATTGCATAGTGGCTAAAGCACTTACTTCCCACGTAAGCTTGGGATTGAGGTCGCCGCAAGGGTCGTTAGCAATTGATGCCAGGTGTACTATGGCTTCAATTCCGTTCAAGTCTATTTTTTGAGTCTCCCTTACATCTCGCTCCAAAACACTTAATTTGGGATGCTCCGGCAAAAAATTACCAAACCATTGCGTGTCCAGCGCGATCACCTGATGACCAGCTTTTAGTAATTTAGGAACTAAAACAGTGCCTTTATAGCCACAAGCGCCTGTTACCAATATTTTCATTTTCTGTCTCTTGTTAGAATTCTGTTTTTAGAACACAAACTTGCATTCAGATGGCTTTATTTTTATAGCCGTGAATTATCATCCTATTCCCGACACAGGCATACATGCCGAGATCCGTATAATCTACCTCAAACTCTTCACATAATGTTTTCCATGCTTTACGCTCTGCAAACTTGTCACTTGCCCGATTGCAATACCAGTTGTCAAATAACAACATCGCTCCTTCAGATAACTGTCTGTTGGTGAATAAATGTCTCAGTACATCAATTGTGGATTCATACAAATCACAATCCATATGTACGAACGCAAAGGATTGTTGCACATCAATGGTGGGTAGCGTGTCTTTGTACCAGCCCTCGAAGATGGAAACTCTATCTTCGGGTAGATATTGAGTTACCAGAGAACGCAATTCTTGCGCATTCAGTCCTTTTGCAGTGCCTGCTCCCCACATTCCAGATGCCACGTGGGGTGAATTCAGGTCCTCAGGCATTGTAGCTTCTGGAAAGCCTTCAAAACTATCAAACAAACAGAGTTTGCGTGTTGAAATGTTATGGGCCTGCTCATGCTTAAGTAATCGTTGAGAGTAGAAATGCATAACATATGAAATCAATGAAGCGGTATATCCCGAACAAGTGCCAAATTCCGCAAAGTCGCCTTCCACCGAAGAAATAAAACAATAGCTAATACTTTTGACAAGATCCTTGTATACATCCGGATGAATAATATCTCCACTTAGGGATAAGTTGATCTCCTGAAGTTGCTGCTTCCACGGCAGATAATAAAAATTCCCCGAAGTTAATTCATCAAAATCCACTAGAGGGACTACATCAAGCGAGCGAGACAAAACAACGTAAATTTTCTCTTTGGGCACTCCTTGCATAAAGCAGTCTGCAATTATTTCGTTAAACCAAGAAGAACAAATGTAAAGGCGTTGAAAACTCCGGGACTTAAGCTCAGACGGTGCAATCAATGGTAGCTGAAACTTCTCACCAGATTTATTTGAATCCACAAAACAAGCAATTCGGCTACGAAAAGGCAGCTCTCGCCAAAAACGATCACATAGATCACCGGTGCCCCATATTATCCAATCAGCTTTTTCAATACATGTACTTTGCACTAGTTCGATTCCTTATAAATCAGCTTCTTCATCATTACTGACAAGTTCGCAAAAATGATGCTTAAGCACCTGAAAGTCATCATCTTCCCAAACAAATTTCTGCCTTTTTCCAGCTCCCGGAAACCCCCCCCCGATGGTGAACCCTCTATCAATAAACGATTTGCTAGAGGAGTGAGGGTAATGTTCGACAATCTGTTTGTACATGATGTAGTCACAATTTTTTGACAAGGCGCACAAATGAATGGGTCCATTGTTAACGCCCAGATTCAAATAACTCAGTTCGTAGAGAGCCATGCGGAACTCAACATTAAAGGCCGCGACATCGAAACATACATAATCCCGAAATCCATCTTCAAGTGAGAGGAACGCATTTTCCGTGTCTGGGATAACAATGGGTAGATATTTCTCTTTGTCCAACCAGTCAAGGAAAGCCAACCACTGGTCTTTTTTACTATTTCTTAGCGGTTTACTGGTTGACTCTCTCAAGGAAACCGTAATTAGTTTCTTGTTCTCCGGATTAAGCCTGGAAAGACTCTTGCTGACTATATTCAGGGCTTCCTGAGTTGCCCTCAGGTGAGCAATCTCCTGGCCTCTGGTGACTCGTTTAAAGAGTAAGTTAAACTCATATTCTATGACCGGTTGAGTCTCGTTGTAATTGAACGGGAAGACATTCTTCGTACCATTGATAATCTTGTTAACTTCATTGCGCGTAGCGGTTTTACTCACGCCCTTGCAAGAAGGCAATAATGAGCAACATGGCACAAGAATGTGCTGAATGCGCCACTCGTGTTCATTTTTGTTTTGTAGCCCCCACCTTGCTCTATTGAATTCATTATTACTGGCATTCACAATAATTACATGAATAGCAGACAACCCTCGCTCCAAACGGGTGCATTCAGCCAGACATAAAAACCCTATAATGTCGTATGTGGCTCTCGCTACATTCATATCGTAGACCGCATATAAAATCTGCTCTCGAGCAACTTCCTCATGAAACTGAAAAAAGTCGGGGTGACCCCAAGATAAAAGGCGATGTTTATGATGCTGAAACCAAAGTATCTTTTCTTTACTGATGCCGACCCGATTGAGACGCTCGGTAATTTCATGAATGGCCCACGATGCCACAATGACAATATCGAACTCAATGCGGGCAATGTCTTCGGTAGCGATGTTGTCCAAGCCTTCAAACTGGTTAGTTTGCGGCTTCTCAGTAGCAAACGCTATCACTTGATATTCAGAAAAGTCAGACGTCAAGAAACCTCGCGCAGATGCGCCATTTCCATATAAAACAACTTTTTTAGTCAAAACAACACCACTTTTTCACCAGTAGTTCACCCAACATTTATTTACTAAAAAGATCTTGCGCTATTTATCATGCCTACATCCCATTCCTTTTTTGGCGTTTTCCAGTCGCCATAGTACCGCTCCAGATACAGCTCAGGCTTTGCCGGTATTTTCATTTTTATCCCGGCAAACTGTATCATTTCTGTTTCCGTAAAGTGTTCTATTGGCATGCTGATCCCTCTTGAAGCCAGCGCATAGTCGACGCTTTGTCCATTTGGATACTTCACAAATAAGTCCACCATGGGTAGTGTCACATCACTCGCTTGGGCATTTTGCTGTGCACTCAACTTAAGACTACGTACATCACCCGTCTTTATTGCGCCAAAATGATGTTCGCTACAAACCGCTGAGATGCACCAAACGGCCCCGGTGAGACTGTCAAGTTCACCCAGACGTTTGTTCAGCAATGAATCGACCCGCTGTAACTCGTTTAGTGGAATACCAATATCCAGGTCATCGTCCCAGGGAATAAGTGCCTTGTCCCTGACAATCCCCAAAAGTGTACCGGCGTCTAGAAAATAATGAATTCCAGCGTCATTGAACGTTTGGCAAAGCCAGCGCAATACCTGCTCGCCCGCAACAGCGGAACCTGTTTGCAGGCCAAATTGCATAGGTTTGGTCATGTAGCTAGGCAAGGTTTTTACTTTAACCGAAGGAATATTGAGCTTATCCAACAACTGTGATTTGATACTTTCGATATATTCGCTGGCAATAAAAATACGCTCAAAAGTGAGACCGCATAACTTTTCTGGGCTATAAACTGGAAGCCCACAAAAAGTCTGTCCTTGTTTGGCGCAATTATTGTCAATAAATCCCAAAACCTGATACGTCGTTTTCAGATTTTTCCAAGCTGACATTCCAGACAACCCGGCACCGAAAATGAACACGCCAAGTGTCGATTTACCTTCATCACTTTGTTTCAATCGATAACCTCAATGCCATTTCCAGTTCTTTTAAACTCAATAAAAGCCCTTGTGTATCATGGACTTGTCAACACTATTTTCTTGACCCACTGAGTATCTATAGGGAAAAGGAAATTTTCACTTCTGGAGGGATCAAGATAAAATTTATTACCTTCAAAAATATCTCGCCACCCATTAAACTGTTGCATCTCCTTTTCAAGAGATAAGGATCCCAAAAGTTTAATTAATTTATCGGCAATATCCTTGGGGATCTTTAATTGCGCTGCCCCGAAATCCTCCAGGATTGCTCGCAAAGTGAAACTGCAAGCCAAGCCATGGGGTATATCACAGTGCAAAGTCAATGGATAGGATATGGCATGAGCGACTGCGGTCTTGGTGATATTGATTGCTGAACCTGCGTACCATGCCCCCCATTGCAACTGTTTCCTGGCATTTCTATCCTCCGGATTTTGGAGTACTGTGGGCAGCCCTGAAAGCAGATTGTGGAGTGCTTTTAGGGCCAACGCTTCACTTTCACCTGTACGGTTAATATTCCAAAGAGATTCTACGGCATGAGAAATGGCATCGAGTGCAGAGTACAAGGTTATTTGACGCGGCAAACTGATACACAAACCAGGTTCGAAAATAACCACATCGGGTTTGGCACAAGTAATTGAATATTTCTGTGCACTTTTTTTGTCCCAAAGCGTAGCAAAAGCGGTAACCTCTGCACCGGTGCCCGCCGTAGTAGGGATAGCGATACTTTGACCGCAAAAGGCCATTAATGCATGCTTATTCTTGACCACTTCAGCAAGACTCGTAGTAGAACTACCCAGCATTCCCGCGAGCACCTTAGCGACATCAATAACACTTCCGCCTCCAAGGCCAATCACATTCGCAATGCTCTGCCCTTTAAATTGTCCAAGGTAAAGATCGATAAAATCCAGTTGAGGGTGAGTGGTGACCTTATCCAGAATGTACACTGGCCCAGCCACAGCCTTAGCGATTTGCGCAGAAACACCACGCTTGGTAAATCCCTGACTGGTTACCAACAACGTCGCGCCAGGCATCAAAACCTCGGGCAGAGTAGCGATAATATCGCAGCTTTCTTTAACGGTCTGGATTAGTGAGTTGGCTGACTGCATCATTGGTTTTATTATTATTTTGCATGCTTTCTGAATGCCCTGGAATTTTCATAAGGACTTGGTTTAGGTCTACCAAGATCTGTTCTGGCACCGATCTTAATCTTAATTTCCACTAGGCAGGGACCTTGCTCAAAATGCGCCTCCTGCCAAAAAGACAATAATTCTGATTCGGATTCTATACTGATATATTCTGCATAGCCAATTGCATGCACTAATGATTGAACGTTGATGTTACCCATACTGGTAGGTTGACCACCTACAGATTCATGGGCTTGATTATTCAGTAAGACATGAATCAGATTTTTCGGTTTAAGTGCTCCAATCATGGGAAGAGCCCCCATGTGCATAATCATAGCGCCATCTCCGTCCAGACAAACAACCCGTTTGTCTGGACGGGCAATCGCAACACTCGTAGCTATGCTGGATGCATGGCCCATAGCACCGACCGTTAAAAAGGCTGAACATTCACCTTTCGCACTTACTTGAAGCTCATACAATTCTCTGGCCGTTTTACCCGTTGTGGCGATCACCAGGTCTTCAGCCCCTAATTGAGCGTTAATTATCTCAAGCGCTGCCTCTCTGGACATCATTTGACTTTCTGCACGATGTTTTTTTGTTGACGCAGCGAAGGTACCTTTGCGTACCAGAATAGCAACCGGTTTCGAATGCTGCTTCATTTCCAGTATTACCTCAGAGCAGACACTACTGAAATCACTTTGCGGCTCTAAAATGACATAAGGAATTCCCATCAATTCGAGCATTGCGGGAGTGATCTGCCCCTGTTTTTCATGCTGCGGCTCATCTGCAACGCCCGGTTCTCCGCGCCAGCCGATTACTAATAGCATCGGGATGCCACAAATTTCTTCACAGGCCATTGAAACCAATGGATTAACAGCGTTACCCAATCCCGAATTTTGCATGTATGCAACTGCAGGATTACCCGTTGCCAGAAAATGTCCCATTGCCATGGCGACAGCATTACCTTCGTTTGCTGTAATAACATGTTGATGGGCATCAAGTGCCTCATCAATGTAGGCACACAGATTTTTTAACAGGGAATCAGGCACACCGGCATAAAAGGATATCCCGTGGGATTTCAGAAGCTGACAAAAATTTGCTGGTACTATCACGCTAACATCTCACCTAAGCTTAAAACCAAAAAAGCATTACTTGCCGCCCGGAATTAATTCTAAAATTTCTTTTATTGGCATCATAGTGTCATCTACTTCGGCAGAGCGCTGGTGCTGTAAAATAGATTTAGCGGTGTTGAGCATCGCAGGATAAGCACTGCGGATCAGCTGATTGGCGTAAATCACGATATTCACGCCTTGTGCCTGTAACTCATGTTCATACACCTGATTGTAACTTGATGGTACCGCCACCAAGACTTTGCGCTCTGGCAGAGTATTGTATCGCCTGCAAAACTCGAAAATTTCATCAGGAGACTTTTCCCGACTGTGAATCATAATGCCATCAGCGCCTGCTTCAAGGTAAGCCTTGGCTCTCGTTATTGCGTCATCGATGCCTTGCTTTAAGATCAGGCTTTCGATTCTGGCAATAACCATGAAATCATTCGTAGCTTGTGCCGCTTTACCTACTTTAATTTTTGAGCAGAAGCTTTCAATAGAGTCTTGAGTTTGTGGTACCTCTGTACCAAACAACGAATTTTTTTTAAGCCCAGTTTTATCTTCAATAATTACTGCCGATACGCCAAGACGTTCAAGCGTTTTCACAGTGAATTTGAAGTGTTCTGGTTTACCGCCAGTATCACCATCGTAAATGATGGGCTTAGTTGTCACTTCAATCACTTCATTTAGAGTAGACATGCGCGAAGACACATCGACAGCTTCAATGTCAGGCTTACCTTTCGCGGTAGAGTCTGTAAGACTACTGCCCCACATACCATCAAACTCAACGGGTATATCGTCTCTTACGACTTTGGTGTTTTCAATTATGAGCCCCGATAAGGCGTTGTGAATATCCAGAAAGCGCAACAAGGGTTTGGCCGCTAATAGTCTGCGCAAAGACTTGAGTCTTATCTCGGGGGTCACCCCAATTTCTTTCATGGCGCTGTGAAATTGGGTAGAGGAAACCCCTTTAGTGTATGGCACTTCCACCAGTTCACCTCCCCATTGCGCAAGACAATCAATCACTTTTTGCCGAGTCTTTTTCTGTACACCTTCTTGCCAGTCATCACCATGCACCACATAATCTGGTTTTATTTGCTCTAGATTGGGAACGTAATCCAGTGTTTCTTGTGCCACAACATTGTCTACGCCTTTAATATTTTCAATCACGATTTTGCGCTGCTCAAATGTCATAAATGGCAATCGTTTATAACTCGCGATCGCTGCATCTGTTAATAGGCCAATTGTAACTTCCCCCAGGCTGGCAGCTTTTGCAATAACATTTAAATGTCCTGGATGCACGAGATCAGCACTCATACCAACGTATACTTTTTTAGTCATATAAATCTCAATCCTGAAAAAATAGTCCCTAACAATACGGACCTGCAAAAAACACTACCAACGAATAAACCATTGTTGATATCGACGATCAACGTGCAATTATTAGTACATAATTAGCCTGAACATGGAAAACTTCACGATTAAACCTGCAGTTCAATCAGCCTGGAAAGTTGTTTGAGCACATCGTAACCGTCCCAATACTCTGAAAAATTAAGCGCCTGGCCCACTGGCACCAGACGATCGACTGTCGGCCCTAGGTACTGTGCGACGCAAGCCTGAAGATCATCAGGGTGAAACCCGAAATGACTCACAGTTTGACAATGAGTCGGTAGCCGGTCAAATAGTTCAGTTAAATCATCAACTTCATATTCATACAAAAAGTTTTGCGCCGGATGCCAGCCAATATAATTTTCATCCAGCTTGTGAAGCTTAACGATAGAAAGGGGACCTGCTTCTATCATTTGATTATCGCGATGATGAGCTAAAAGGAGTTGCCTGGTCACCAAATGATTATTACTCGTTGATGGTTCTCTGAGCAGTGTTTTGGCTCGCGATGCTAACTCAGCATATAACTGCTGCTTAAGTCCCTCGGGACTATTACAAAAAACCAGTACCTTAGGTGACGAACAGGCCGCTTGCTGAAAGGTGTTCATATCTCGCCAAAGCAGCTCCGCCAGTGCCTCTATTTCATGCTGTGGCTTATCTCTCAATTGCAAAACCGATACCGAGAATTTATCCGTAAACGCAATGTCTTTGCAGTCCGGTAGCGTCGGCAGTTTACGAATCTTTGCAACGGTATCATCTCCACCCCATATCATGCGCGCCCGAACCTGTTGCGATAAAATGGCCGATACCTGACTTTCTTGCGACCAATGGGCAATAATGTTTCGTTGTGCAATCCTCTCAAACTCTGGTTGACTCACAAGCTCACTTATTACGGTCAAAAGTTGCTGCACCGCTTCTGTTGAACGCGATGGAGTGCGCACTATGTTGTTGTTACCCACTAGCAGACTACAAACCCAACTGTACACGAACATGGTGTCAACATTTCCAGGGGCAATATGTAAAACACTGCCCAACGGCTTAATAAACAAATTGCTGGATTCAGTCACCAGAGAAAAGTACTGTTGTTGCAGTCGCTTGATGTTGCTGGCACGAAGCCAGAATCCAAGCGATGTTAGTTCGGGATAACTCTTACAGGCGGTTTGTGTCAGTAGCGCACCAGAAAGTGCGTTTAGGAACGCGGTAGTTTCGGCTGAAAAAGCAGGCAAGCAGGGCAACTGAATCACTTTTTCCGCGAGCTGCACAGTTCCATCATTGATAATCTGGGGGAGCTTATTTTGCGGTGTCACTGCAACCTCGCACTTCAGTTTTGGGTAATCTCCCCAGCACCTCAAAATATTTTCCTTTTCGACCACAAGGGCAATCATCAACTCCCAATACTGAGCCAAGATCTTCTGTTAGTAATGAATTTCCAGGATAACTACCAGGAACAATAGACAACACTTGCAATAGCCCAGGATCATTATTATCTATAACCTCGAGTGTTTGCGGATCCCGCACTATCACATCTGCATAAACGGGAGCATGCAGATGTCCAGCTTCACATTCAACAAAAATTGAACCTACTTGTTCGGCCATGCCATAGAAATTATACACTTTTTCGATATTGAGTATTTCGCTGCAGGCGCGCTTAAATTCCTCATTGCTGACTTTCTGTGCTTCCAGTTTTTTCCAACCGCCACTATGCAGCAATATGCCGCTATTTAGATTGAGCGCAATGTCACTATTCCGCAGTGACTGTAAAAAATACTGCCACACCATAAAGGTAAAGCCAAACAGTAATACCGGTTGGTTTTTATGCTTTTCCGCAAAAGCTTGTACCACCTCAATGTTCAAGGACATATCTTCATTTAAAGCATAAACCGGCTGACGACCAAACATGGAAAGCCCCTGAATACCGGCTCCCCGGGCAGAGTAACTATCCTTACTTTTAAGCACACCGGGATGGTCAATTATCAGCATTGGCATTCGCTTTTTGCCGATAAAATCCTGGAGCACTTTAACCAACACTTTTGACTGACGCCGACTGGTTTCCTGATCTAATATGACTTTTGCTGGGGTCTGACCTGTCGTTCCAGATGAATACAGGGTTTTAAACACCTGCTCTTGGGGAATACTTTGTAACGTCAGATATTTAAACAACCTGACTGCCAAATAAGGGAAACCTTCAAGACTATCCGTTGAAGCACCTGAGAACAGGTTGCTATAAGCTTCACAATGTTGTAGGTGATGATGATGCAGACTGGTTAATGTATGCAGCATTTTTGTCTCTTTATCTGCCTGCTTTATGGCAAAGGGATTCATTTCAAACCAGTCTTCAGGAAATAACTCAGACATTCCCCTGACTCTCTTCAAATAGCTGTTTCAGTGCTGGATAATCTGTTTTCTGATTAGCGTTTACCGGGAAACTATCCAGCTTCATGACTTTGATTGTACTGACATGAAGTTTCAATGCTTTACTCAAAGTATTCCTGATTTCGCCTGCTTCATCAGAAATAAAGGCTACATACAGCAAATCATCTTTGCCGGTCACCTTGGCAGATACACCGTTCGCTTCCAGAACTTTTTCCACTTCATCCAGACTGATACGCAAGCCAAACACTTTTACAAAGCGTTTTATTCGCCCCGTAATAAAATAGTCGCCATCGGCATCTTTGTACGCCAGGTCACCGGTCTTAAGTTTTTGTTGCGCTGCAAACGAGGTTAACTCTGCTCGTCCACTGGCATACCCCAACATAACATTAGGCCCTTCGTACACCAGTTCCCCTTCTCCTTCAACAACGGGCGCACCGCTATCGTTTATCAAACTAAATGCTCCACCTGGAATGGCTCGCCCAATTGCCCCCATTTTTTGAGTAAGCAATTCAGGAGCCAACCAGGCCATTCTGGCCGTTGCTTCGGTTTGGCCATACATCACATAAAATGGTTTACCATGCTTTGTTGCCCAATCAGCGAACAGGCCAAGTATTTCTTGCTTCAAGCGTCCACCAGCCTGAGTTAAGTATTTTAGCTGTGGGTATGCTTTTTGATGAAAGCGCAATTTTGCCAACATTTCATAGGTATAGGGTACTCCCGCCAAACTGGAAATCTTGTGTTCTTTAAACAGTTTCCAGAAATTTGCACTCACAACGGAATCATCATTAAGCACACAACAAGCCCCCTTTAACAGGTGGGTATTGATTACCGATAAGCCATAGGAATAATGACAAGGTAAGGTAGTTATTGTGATATCCGAAACCTGTATCGGTAAATACTGGGATATAGCATCAGCATTGGCCTGCAAATTATCGTAACTCAACACTACCTGTTTTGCCGCACCAGTGCTGCCCGATGTGGACAATAATATAGCTGCCCGCGAATCAATTTCTTCTTGAGGAAAACCGGTCGAGTGATATTCAGCCCCTTGAATTATCATATAAGGCTTATACTTGTTTATTAGCTGTTCCAACCGAGGTTTATCAATATCCTGTTGCAGCAACATAACCGGCACTTTTTTCTGCAGGCAAGCCAGATAGTTAACCATGGTATTCAGGGTATTGCTGCACAATAGAAAGACGAGCTCCCCTTGCGCAGGCAGTTTACTCAGCCTTTCTTCAATCAACTGCTGGAGCTGAGAGTAGGTATAACAAGTCTGCTCAAAGACGAATGCATTGCGATCATGATATTCGGTGGGAAACTGCCAATACATAAGGACTCCGGTTGCAATGCGCTAAGAAAGCGTCATCGCACCATCGACTCCAAGGTCTTGACCGGTAATATAGCTCGCCTCTTGGGATAATAAGAAGCGGATACTTTTTGCTATGTCGCTGGCCCTGGCAAACCGCTTTAGCGGAATATTCACCAACAGTTGTTCTTTCTTTTCTGGGGGATAGTGCGCCGTCAAATCAGTTTCTACAAATCCAGGGGAAACGGTATTTATCCTAATGCCCAACGCCCCAAGCTCTTTGGCGGCTGATTTGGTCAGGGCTGATAAGCTGGCCTTACTCATAGCATAGGCAGATTGACCTTTGGCGCCCTGTGCAGCAACGATTGAGCCAACATTAACAATACTCCCTTGCCGATTTCGGGTCATCAGACGTGCTGCCAGCTGGATATGTTCATACACTGCCGAAACATTGATACCGAATAGGCTATTTATATCTTTCTTAACGGTCATGGCTATCGACTGCTCAATCATAATACCAGCATTGTTTACCAGGCCGTCCAGTTTGCCAAATTCCGACTGAACATGCCTGAAGTGTTGTTTAACCGCATCACTATCAACCACGTCATATTGCAACAAATGTAGTCTGTCGAGTTCACAATCTAACAGTTCGTCACGTAACTGCTGAAATCCAGCTGCAGTCCGGCAATTGGCCAGAACTGTCGCACCGGATTCAAGACAACACCTTACCGTAGCCGCGCCAATGCCGCGGGATGCGCCAGTAACCAAAATTATTTTATCTTGCAATAAAGACATGGGCTTAAAACTAAAACTGAATTTCGTATCGGGTCAATATTTCCTGCGCTTTTGCCACAGAGCTCATATCAATAATATCGTCGGTATCTAGCATCACATCGAATACCCCTTCGATTTCTGCGATCAATATCATATGTGCCGTTGAATCCCACTCAGCAATGGTGTTGTAAGTCAATTCAGGTGAAACTTGCTGAAGTTCAATGTTTAACGCCGAAGCAAATGCCTGATAAAGCTTTTCCTGATTGTTCATTTACGCGGTCTCGAAAAAATGTTTTTTAGTGTTGAGGTAGTTTGGGTATAGCGCTCTCGTTCTAAGGCAATATGCGTGTATTCATTATCCTTATCGACCTCGATATACCCAAGTTTACGATTATATGTGAGCGCGGCTGTATTTTGGTTTTTTACTTTTGCAAAAACCTGCCCCACCTTTAAATGCTCAAAACAGTAGTCCAGCAACAATAAAGACGGAGCAAAAGCCAGAATATTGGAATGATAACGTTCGTCACCTATATAAATGCCCGGCTCCAGAATGTCAGTCTCTGAAACGGGTTTGCCATCAGGTGTTTTTAAGTTTGCCGCGCCAATGTAATCATTGCGAAACTGAATAATAAAGTGTTGTTGATCTTGTCGTTGGTTGATGTTTTGAAACCAGTTTAATTGTTGTTGCGCATCGATAATATCGCTGGATACCATTTGCTCGCGAACGAAATCAGAATTACGCCATTGCCGCAGTAGTTCCAGATGATGCATTTCAACCGGCCGCATATTCACGCCATAGCCAGAGAGTTCGTTAAGCATCAATTAACCTCATGTAGTTCGGCCAATTGATCCAGTAGTCGTGCCGCACCTTGCATGTCACGGTATTTCTCAGCCTGTTGATACATAGTTTGTAAAAACTCAGGCTTTGACCATAAATCAACTGCCAATTCAACAACCTCTGAAATTGCCATATCCTGTCTGAAATCCAGGCTGTGACACCAACCCTGCTGCTCAGACGCCTTAGCGGCATTGACTTGATTATCAGCCACTATCAACAACAGTGACGGACATTGCATGGCTAACAATTCAAATTGGGTAGATCCGGCCGCGGAGACGGTCAGCAAGCTATTGGAAAAAACAGACGCTAAGTCCTGACAATCAATCAGTAACTGAATGCTTATCTGCGCTTTCTGAACATAGTCCTTTATTTCTGCAAGTTGTGTATTGTCGCTGCTAGACACCAGGCGAATGGGTATATCCACTCGTCGCTCATCCAGCGCTTTTAAGAACAACAATGACAGCCCTTTTACATCGGTACCGCCCATCACCAGAGTCAATGACCTTCTGCTTGCCAAGGGTAAAGGCTGTTCAGTTAAAAATTCCTGTCTCAGCAAACGGAATTTATCCCCCAAACAAAGCTTAGCTTTAGGCGCAGTTTGCTCGTAGCCCAATGTTTTAGCACCACCGGCACTATTGATTATCAAACTGACATTAAGTGCACCGCGATCATTACAATCATCAAACAGTATTGTGCTGCCTTGCAATTCAGATATCTGATTAATAAAACCAGCCGAGAATTGGTAACTGTCCAAAATCAACAAATCATCATTTGTTGTAGTTAGGTGCTTTTGTAACCAGCGAATGTATTCCACTTCAGGCAAATCCTGCGGAACTTCCTGAATAAGGTAATTCCAATCATGACGTTTCATACAAAAGGGAACCGTGTCAGCAGGTACCACAAAAACACATTCAACATATTGCTCTGATAGGGCTTGAGCCAGCGCCATACAGCGCATCAAGTGCCCCATACCCGCGGTTTCTGAAGCCTCTGTTAAAAACCAGGCTTTCACTGTTTTGCCACCATAGCCCAGTCCATTGCCTGGCCTTTTTGCAAGTCACATCCTGCTTTTTTACCCAATATTTCATCAAAATATTTGGGTGCTAGCCCCATAGCAGGTCTGACAATTTTTAAATTTTGCCGGGTGAACAGCTCACCTTTTTTGATGTTCTCGCTCACATAGATAGACCGTCGGTAACGCTTTGATTTTTGCTCAGCAAGTGTACCTCCATAGGTCACTGCACCTTGTGCTTGCCAGGCCCGTTGAGTCTCTTCGGCCAGCAGTTTAAATTCCGCTGGCTCCAACGAAAATTCAGCATCGACACCACCAGCGTTGCGATCCAAAACAAAGTGTTTTTCAATTACGCTTGCGCCCAATGCAACGCTGGCTATTGCCACTCCGATACCACGTGTGTGATCAGACAACCCGACCGAACAGCCAAATCGCTTCTGAATATCGGGCATTGTCACCAGGTTAGTGTTTTCCGGCGTTGCCGGATAGGTGCTGGTGCATTTTAACAATACCAGCTCGGTACACCCGTGAGTGTAAGCAGTATCGACTGCTTCCTCTATTTCCTCCAGGGAAGCCATGCCAGTAGACATAATTAACGGCTTCTTCTTACTGGCAGCGCAGGCAATCAGTGGAATATCGGTTAATTCAAAAGAAGCGATTTTAAAGCAGGGCACAGCAAGATCATCTAAAATGTGCACAGCCTCCTCATCAAACGGGGAACTAAACGCCAATAAACCTTTTGCCTGAGCATGTTCAAACAAGGGTTTATGCCATTCATAAGGTGTTGCGGCTTTTTGATATAGGGTGTGCAGTTTCTCTCCCGCCCATAAGCTGTCTTTTTCGCCAATCACAAAATCGCTATGCTCACTATCCAGTGTCATGGAGTCAGCGGTATAGGTTTGCAATTTGATAGCGTCGACACCTGCCTCGTGTGCGGCATCGATCATTGCTAGCGCAGTTTCGAAGCTTTGACTGTGGTTGCCGCTTAACTCGGCAATAATCAGTGGTTTTCCAGCGCCGATACTAAAATGACCAATTTGAAACTGTGGTTTAAATTGTCTGGCCATCATTAATCTGCTTTTTCAAAAAGTGACAACACACTCTCAGTTAATTCTTTTGCAGGGATTGGGGTTGCAGACCGCTCTGTAGCATAATCAGGCATCAGTGTTCTGGCGTCTACTTCACCGACGATCACCAGACTTGGGCAGTTCACTGTAGTCGCTAACCACTGCGGCGCCGAGGGCACGGTAATCAATAGGTCACTGCTTTTCAACATGGACAGGGTCTTGCGCATTGACTGTGAGCCATCAAAGCCCGTCCAGACATGAAACCCCGCCTTTTCCAGTGATTTTTTCAAATCCTCCCCATAGGGGTAACTTCTCTCAGCGGTTCTGGCATCGGTAGCTAATGCGATAACCATCTGCTTTTTCTTGATTTTGTCTAGCGTGTGATTGGCATCAACTTCAATTGCCATGTTCATTTCAATATCCGCAAAACCACAACAATGTCTCAGATAAAATTCCGGATAGCCAAAATCGGGGACAGTGCCAAATTCCCACCAGGGGGTATGCCAGCGGGCCATACCAAAAAAGGTACTGCTCATATAATTCCCCGGATCGTGCACATAGTCATGTTGTAACGTTTGCTTATCCAATTGGTCGATAAGATCCGCCACCGAGATCGACATGAAATTGCCTTTCAGGTTTTCTCCGGCATCTTTCAGGAAGCGAGCTAAAAAACAAGGCATAAACCAGGTATCCAGATTAATAATCTGTTGATACTCTGTGCCGATTATCTTTTCAGCCAACATCAAAAAGCGTTCCATGGCGGGGATGATGTTATCCGGCCATTCCGCTTTTTCCATTTTTATTATTTGAACATCGGGCTCAGCCAGTTGTATGACGTCAGATCCGGCTGAAAAAGTTAACACTGAAATCTCAGCTTCGGGATAGCGGGATTTGATATAACGAATAGCAGGAATACCGATGCAGGTGACATCACCTAATCCGAGCATCCTGATAATAAGAATTTTAGCGGGATCAGCCACTTGTAAGCTCCTTAACGATCCTGAACATAAGCGCGATACATCAGTTCCGCTCTAATCCAATCTTCTTGTGTATCAATATCTTGAACTAAATGTCGAGGTAATACAACGGGATAACTGTTTGCCGAAAACACCACTTTACCCGATAACCATGCCTCTCCCGTCCCCCAATAAAACTGACCTGCATCGTGGTAAACCTCTTCCAAATCTTGTGAACGCTTGCTGATAAATTCTGGCATCATAGGTTTTACCCCGTCCGCATCTTTCAGCAATGCTCTTTGCACAGGGAAAGGAAATGTGGTCACTGAAAACGCAAAATCTAATTGCTTATTGGCTTCCAGAACCTGCAATCCTTTTTTTAAATAAGACTGCTCTAAAAATGGCGCAGTTGCGTAAATACAACAAACATGTTCAGGCTCAAAAAAGTGCTCACGGCAATATTCTATCGCGTGATTGGTGACCGGGCGAGTGCCAACAATATCATTGGATAAGTGAGCCGGCCTCAAAAAAGGTACATCTGCGCCCAAGGAAATAGACAGCGCTTTAATTTCTTCACTATCGGTAGATACGATAACCTTGTCAAACAATTGGCTATCTATTGCGGCCTCTATGGAGTAATTAATTAACGGCTTCCCGGAAAACAACCTGATATTTTTGCCCGGGATCCGTTTACTTCCGCCCCTTGCCGGAATAACTGCAAGCTTCAAACTAAAACCTCTTTTAATGATGCGACAACAAAATCCTGTTGGGATTCTGACAAGTCCGGATAAAGAGGCAAGGTTAATGCCATTTTGTAATAGTGTTCGGCCACCGGGAAGTCACCTGCATTAAAGCCTAATTGCCGATAATAAGGCTGTAGGTGAATGGGAATGTAATGCACATTAAGTGCAACCCCCTTTTCACGCATCATGTTAAATACGTGTTTTTTATCGTGCTCTAGCAACTCCACGACATAGATATGCCAGGCAGACTGGATATGCGGGTATAACGCAGGTAATTTAAGAGGAAGATCAGCTAATAGCCGCTGATAGCGTTCAGCCAGCCTGGCGCGCTGCTGAATAAACTCATTCAACCTTTGCAACTGAGATATGCCTAATGCCGACTGAATATCACTAAGACGGTAGTTAAAACCCAAGTTATGTTGCTCGTATTCCCAAGGTTCACCAGTAAACTGCGTAAAAGAAGATACATCACGGGTGATACCGTGTTTCGCAAAAGAACGCGCTATAGCAGCCAACTGTTCGTTGTTAGTCATCAGAGCGCCACCTTCAGCGGTGGTAATTGATTTCACCGGATGAAAACTGAAGATGCAACAATCAGAATACCTGCAACTACCCACTGGCTCATTTTCGAAGCTTGCACCCAAAGCATGAGAGGCATCTTCAATGATAGCAACGTTATAGGGTTTGAGGATTTCGCTTATCTGCTTCATCTCACAGGATAGTCCGGCAAAATGCACAACTATTATTGCCTTTGGCAACCGCCCTCGTTGTTTAGCCTCATGTAACTTGTCTTGTAGGGCTTGCGTGTCGATATTTCGACTGTCAGCATCAATATCCACAAAATCAATATCTGCGCCGCAATAAAGAGCGCAGTTGGCTGAAGCCACAAAAGAATTGGGGACTGTCCAGACAAGGTCACTCTTCCCGATACCCAATGCAAGACAGGCGATATGCAGTGCTGACGTGCCACTATTTACCGTCACTGCATGACTGGCTCCTGTGTATTTACAGAGTGCCTCTTCGAACTCCAGCCCCTTAGCACCTTGTGTTAAATGGTGATTACGCAAGACATCACAGACAGCTTCGATATCGGCTTCTATGATGTTATGTTTTCCATACTGGATCATGAGTTTTCTTTGTTGAGCCGGATTATTTCTTCATGGCTTAAAAAGTGAGGGTTAGTACCAGAGTTATATTCAAATTTCTCATCAACCGGCTCGCCTATTTCCCCTAGCTTGTTTTCAGCATAGTTAATGTCTTTGTCAAAAAAGATAATGGGCGGTGTAATAACGTAATGATCGTGAAACTCCAGTGAATGATGTGCCACTTCTTCCGGCACCATCACTTCATGTAATTTTTCTCCGGGTCGAATACCAATGACCTCAAACTGATGGTTACCGCTCATTGCAAAGGCTAAATCAGTAATTTTTACCGAAGGGATTTTCGGCACAAATATTTCACCGCCACGCATACGTCTGAAGCTCTTATCGACAAAAGCGATCCCCTCATCCAGGGTTATCCAAAAGCGAGTCATTTCAACATGCGTTATTGGCAGCTCCGAAACCCCTTCCTTTAACAACTTTTCATAATAAGGAACCACTGAGCCCCTGGAACCAACCACATTGCCATAGCGCACTACAGAAAAGCGCGGGCCTTTGGCGCCACTGATGTTGTTAGCTGCGACAAATAACTTATCGGAAGCTAGCTTGGTAGCCCCATAAAGATTAACCGGATTCGCCGCTTTGTCGGTAGAGAGGGCAATAACGCGATTAACATTGGACTCAATCGCAGCATCAATTACATTTTGCGCACCGTGAATATTAGTTTTGATGCATTCATTAGGATTGTATTCTGCAGCTGGCACCTGCTTTAGCGCGGCGGCGTGAACCACATAGTCTACATCGCGCATGGCAGCTTTCAGACGCTCTTTATCTCGTACATCACCAATAAAATAGCGCATACATTTGGCATCGTACTTTTGCTGCATTTCAAACTGTTTGAGTTCATCACGCGAGTAAACAATAATTTTTCGGGGCTTGTATTTTTCCAAGAGATGGGACACAAAGCGGTGACCAAAAGAACCTGTACCACCGGTAATTAAAACGCTCTTACCATCAAACATAAGATACCTTTAAATTTGACCCAAATGGATTAATGATGGGCAATTTTTATAATTATTTTTTGTATTTTTTCACAGCCTTGCGATTTCGCAAAAAGCCCACCAGAACGTCTTGCTGGTCATCCTTAAGATTATTAACAAGAGTAGTTAGTTCATCGTTAGTTCGCAAGAGTTCTTGCAATAACGCTTTGTCAGTCACTGAATTTTCTTTTAAAAAGCAGACGATTAATTGTTCTCTGGCCTCTACCACTTCTTGTAGTTTTTCTGCATCAAGATCTTCGGCCATTAACACTGATTTAATGGCATCAGAATTTTGCCGGATCGCTTCCGGCTCCTTGTCGGAAAAATAGGGTATGTCTGTGTTCAAACTGCAGCTTGACGTTTTTGACGCTGAGCTTCATAAGCTTCCTGTTTTGCAGATTCAGGAATCTCCGCCCAAGCATTTTTAATCGGTAACATGAGGTTAATCACTTCATCCATGATCTTCAAGCTATTCTGAATATTAGCGTCAGTTAAGCGTCGGATCATATAATCATATAACGCATAAAGATTCTCGCCTACTTCACTTTTCACTTCCAAATCAATGGTGTCTCGTAGATTAACCAATATAGACGTCGCTTTAGATAAGTGTAATGCCTTGGACTCAAACTCTTTGCGCTCAATACTGCCTTTGGCCATAGCGATTTTTTCTAACGCACCCTGCATCAACATCAAAGTGATTTTGTGCGGATCAGCCGTTGATAAATCTTGTTTTAAGCTACCTTTTTTATAAGCCTGAATGCCTTTTAAACCCATTTTTCCCCCTTACTGCTTAAATTCCGCCTAATGCAGCAAATAACGCATTACCGGTATTATTTAATGAAGAAACGGTTTTATCCAGCGCTATGTATTTATTACGCTGGATTTGCTCAAATGATAACATTCTCAATTCAAACGCTTCACGTTCATCTGCTAAAAGATCTTTCTCGCCTTTAAGCTCATCTTCCCGGTCACGCAGTAAGCCACCAAAAGTGGTGTACTCGTAGAGAAAGTCGTATAACGTTTTAGCTACACCATCGGTGCTATTAGTAAATACGTCAGCCACTTCATCGAAGTTGTCTTCTAATGCATCATCCAACCGCTCATCGCCACTGCCAATGCCGAATTCATCTACTGCGCTTATTTCTAACTTTCCATCATCATCAAAAGATAATCCAAAGTTAAAGATACTGCCCAGACTATTGCCAGAAACGCTGGTCGTCAAAACATTGGCGATACCGTTCTGCAATCCCCGTACCATAAAGTCACCGGCTAACGCACCATCGTCCTCTAGTTCTGATTCACCGTAACGGGTTAAACGCTTAATTTCATCGACAAGTGAGTTATAACTATCAATAAAATCCTGGATTTTGGTTTTAACTCCGTCTTTATCATTACCAATCGTCAGTTTAGAGGATGCTAACCCATCGACATCGGTCCCAGCCTCAGAGACTTCATGCACTTCAAACGAGACGTTTGGAATCACATTCTCAAATTCATTGGTAGAGCTTTCTACCTGAATGTTATCTATATAGGCTATAGCATTGCGTGAAGCATTATTTTGGGTAAGTGAAGATGTACCTGCGCCAATATTTGTAGTCGCCAGGTTTTCCATTTCGGCGTTGCCACCACCATCGATCGACAAATCATCCCCAGCACCAGTAATTTGAGATTTATAGATAACTTTAGGGCCAACATTACCGGTATCTAATAAAATCGCGGTTACCAGAGGTGTGGTTCCGTCGCTTTGCACATTGTCTGCTGAGCTATTAATCGCGTTAACATAATCCTGCAAAGACATGCTGGAGGTTAAAGTCAGCGAGAAAGAATCCGATGATGTGGCGAATCCGAATGATACTGTAGTATCCGATGTGACAATGGTGTCAGTCTTGGCGGCAAATGTCGAATCAGCTGACGTGTAGGTAGTACCCTTTGCTAACTGCTTTACCGCAATTTCATAATCAGCTTCAAGCGCACTTGTTGAAGCCTCAACAGTAAATGGCCCAGTTTCGCCTTCTTCAGGTTCTGTCGGGTGGTCTATCTGAGGTTCACGCGCATTCAGGTTATAGTCGTTCTTAAGCTCTTCGACTGCATCCTGAAACTCGTCTACTTTAGATTTTAAGGAACCAATAGCAGAAATAGTGGCATCCAGAGTCTCTTCACGTTCGTTTAAACGCTCTTCTTTGGGAGCCCGCTCAGCTTCGATAAGCTGAGAAACCAGATCATCAAGCGCTAAGCCTGAACCAACCCCTAAACTCTGAATGCCCATGATTTACCTCTACTAGACTTCTTTGCTAAACAGTACTCCTACGGCTTCACCTACATCAGACTGTAACCCCCTAATTCGGTCTGACAATGCCAGTACCTCTTCTGAAGGAATTTGTCTGATCAACTCTCCCGTATCCGAATCTGTTACTTGTACGATTGAACGATTAGAGTCATCGTTAAACGAAAAGTTTAGATTCGTTCTTTGAGACTGCACAAAATCTCTCACTTCTGATACTGCGATTTCTAAATCTTGTATCGAAGCTTCTTCACCCTTGCTAGTGTTATCGACCTGCGTATCAGAAACATTAGGCGTTTCACGAAAATTTGAACGACTGGCAGCGCGACTTTCGCCACTGTTATCGTTGTTATTTTCAGCCTGCAATTCCTCACTGCGTCTTACAACAGCGGGTTGTGTATTTTGTGCCAGATTAGCATTAAAACCTGATTGTGCTAAATCAATTTCCATCTTTCACCTCCTGATTAGGTAAAAGCGATTGCAATCTCAATCATTGACATTGCAATCAGGCAAAATCAATAAAACAGCAATTAACCTAACAACGCTAGTGCAGTTTGCGGACGCTGATTAGACTGACTCAACACCGATATACTAGCCTGCTGGACAATCTGGTTCTTCGTTAGGTTTGCTGTTTCTGAAGCGAAATCAGTATCCTGAATACGAGAACGCGCAGCGTTCAGGTTTTCACTGACACTCGCCAGGTTACGAACTGTTGACTGGAAGCGGTTCTGCAAGGCACCCAACGAAGCCCGTTGCGCACCTATAGTTGAGATAGCCGTATCAATTGAGGCAAGTGCAGCAGATGCACCAGAAGCGGTTGAAATATCAACTGTGCCTACCCCCAGACCAGACGCTCCAAAGCCACCTGAACGAGAAAGGTTTACAGCAATACTTTGACCGGCGTTTGCGCCCACCTGAAAAGTAGCAGAGAAGCCACCATTTAGAATGTTGACGTTAGCAAATTGCGTATCTGAACCAATTCGAGACAACTCAGAAACCAAAGCAGTAACTTCTTGCTGTAATGCTGTTCTGTCAGCAGAAGAGTTAATACCGTTTTGCGCCTGAATAGCCAGTTGACGAATACGTTGTAGTGACGTTGTGCTTTCGGTTAAGGCACCTTCAGCTACCTGTACTAAAGAAATCGCGTCATTCGCATTTCGTACAGATTGGTCAATACCCTGAATTTGGCTGGTTAATTCTGCTGAAATTTGCAGACCTGCCGCATCGTCAGAAGCCCGGTTTATACGAAAACCAGAAGACAATCTTTCGAATGATGTGTTTAACGCTTCATTTGAGTTAAATAATTGACGTTGCGCGTTTAATGACGAAACGTTTGTATTTACAAAAATACCCATGTTATACCTCCTGAGAACCAATTAACTATAGAGAGAGCCACTGGTTCGCCTACTTTTGTCAGTCGAGAGTGCTGACGTTAAACTTGCTTTGCCCTTAGTGTTTCGACCTCACCCGAAACCTTAAAAACAAAACCCGCAATACCCCTCAACAATAGGTATCGGCAATCTCTTGAGGTTCTTTAAGTTTTTTTTAAACTTTTTTCCTGAAAACAATTAAGCAACTGTTTTTATTGAGTTTTTAAACAGAATTGCAATTGGAAAGGCGAGTGAATATATCGAGCAATTGGAGATGTTTTGATTTTCAATTACTCGAAAAGAATTGCGTATTAATTGTGAGTCGAGAAAAACAATTCAACTCTGAACACTTTTGGCATGAGTCATGCTTTAACCAATCCAAACAATGAAAGTGTTGAAAATGTTCAAAGTTTTGACACGAAGAGAACTTTAGAAAGATTTGAAATAAAAACAGCCAGGTCACAGGACCTGGCCAAATTGCTCACGTTAGGAGAACGAGCAATAGGGTTTTGTCGCTCGACTGCAGGATTTGGGAAGAATACTGGCCTCTCAACCATACTTCTACACTCTCGATCCTGTCAGTCGGCGTTTTCACTGATTTTGTTGTTATTTTTTCAGTGAAGCAAAAACCTTTTGTAGGTCGGAATTGAATCCGACGCTAAAGTTTGTCGCTCGACTGCGGGATTTGGGAAGAATACTGGCCTCTCAACCATACTTCTACACTCTCGATCCTGTCAGTCGGCGTTTTATTTTGTTACCTGTCGGACTGAAGTCCGACTTACCTTTTGTAGGTCGGAATTTATTCCGACGTTTAAGTTTGTCGCCCGACTGCGGGATTTGGGAAGAATACTGGCCTCTCAACCATACTTCTACACTCTCGATCCTGTTGGTCGGCGTTTTATTTTGTTACCTGTCGGACTGAAGTCCGACTTACCTTTTGTAGGTCGGAATTTATTCCGACGTTTAAGTTTGTCGCCCGACTGCGGGATTTGGGAAGAATACTGGCCTCTCAACCATACTTCTACACTCTCGATCCTGTTGGTCGGCGTTTTATTTTGTTACCTGTCGGACTGAAGTCCGACTTACCTTTTGTAGGTCGGAATTGAATCCGACGTTTAAGTTTGTCGCCCGACTGCGGGATTTGGGAAGAATACTGGCCTCTCAACCATACTTCTACACTCTCGATCCTGTCAGTCGGCGTTTCTTGAGGTGGCCTCTCATCTCCTACCCTCATAAAACACTTTATTTGTGTCTCTTGGCCCCGGATAATCAATTTGCTGTAGCAGCGTCAATTCTATGTCACCCGAGATTTTTAATTTGTAACCCTGTTAGTGTAAGAACACCGGCACGGAAGTTAAAAAGGTATAGAGCCATACTGCTTTAAACTTTCGAGATTGTAGTTGCGCCTGAATATCTTCTTTCCACCTAAACTGTAAGCCTTACCCATTAGATTTACAGTGTAATAACAGTCTTTGAACCATTTTTATTTGCTCTTCTTGATGATTTACTCAAAATCCTGAGAATTTAAGCTAGCGTCATCTAAATATCTTAACTTTGGCACAGTTACTGCTTTAAATATTATGTCAGTTAATTAATTGACTGATAAATAGCTGGGCAACTGTTTAACAAAGTCCTATGCTATAGAGTGAGCGAAAGCTCTTCGTCGACTTGCGGGATTGATGGCCTATACCTCAATACCTCACACTACCTCCTGGCGTTGGTCTCGTAAGTCGGCGACTTAATCTCTTCCCTGAGATTGAGGGTTCAAAAGCGAGCTTTCTTGTCTTTTCTTACCTTATCCCAGCAAACTTAATGCAGATTGTGGTCTTTGGTTAGCCTGCGACAGCACAGTTGTACTGGCCTGTTGGATAATCTGGTTACGTGTCAGTTCCGCTGTCTCTACAGCAAAGTCTGTATCTTTGATACGCGATCTTGCCGCTGACAGGTTTTCAGATACGTTTGCCAGGTTACGAATAGTAGATTGGAAACGGTTTTGCAAAGCACCCAGTTCTGCACGTTGTGCACCAATAGATGAAATGGCAGTATCAATCGCAGTCAAAGCACCTGAAGCACCAGCAGTTGTTGATATATCAACTGTCCCGACACCTAAGCCTGATGCCCCAAAACTTGCACCATTGGCTGAAGACAAGTTGACGGATATTGTTTGTCCGGCGTTGGCTCCCACCTGGAACTGTGCAGAAAACGTTCCCGACAAGATATTGTTACCGGCAAACTGAGTATCCGTGGCAATTCTGGATAACTCGGCAACTAAAGCAGTTACCTCTTGTTGCAGAGCGGCTCTGTCTGCTGATGAATTAATACCGTTTTGCGATTGAATTGCCAAAGTCCGAATACGCTGCAAAGCTACTGTTGACTCTCCCAACGCACCTTCAGTAGTTTGCACTAAAGAGATGGCGTCGTTGGCATTACGTACCGATTGATCCAAGCCTTGAATTTGTGTCGTCATTCTGTCGGTAATCTGCAAACCAGCAGCGTCATCAGCAGCTCTGTTGATGCGAAAACCCGAGGATAAACGCTCAAAAGACGTGCTAAGTGCATTACCAGAGTTAAATAACTGACGTTGTGAATTTAATGATGAAACATTGGTATTTACGAATAAACCCATTTTTTTTCTCCTAACGATTTTGATAGTAATTTGAGCTTTTGCTCTTTATCTAAGTAAGTTGTTTTTATTTTTCTTTACTTAGTCAGGCCCGGCTTGTTTTTATTATTGATTGCTCAGTGCCTTTGCCTATGTATCGTCGGAACTAAAAATTTCCTTTAACTTTTTTTTGACTATTTTTTAATTATTTTAATTTTCCCTTTATTTTCAATAGGTTAAACACCATTAAAATGTCACTTTTTTGACGCTAAAAACCCTAATTTTCAGACATAAAAAAGCCAGCTCATCGGCTGGCTCTTTTTTGTTCTTGCTCAAAAAGCACTCACACTACCCCCTGGCAAGAAATCCTTTTTTAACTTATCCCAACAGGGATAATGCTGACTGAGGACGCTGATTAGCCTGAGCCAACACAGAAGTACTGGCTTGCTGGATAATCTGATTACGGGTCAGGTTAGCGGTTTCAGTCGCGAAGTCAGTATCTCTGATACGCGATTGTGCACCTGACAGGTTTTCAGAAACGGTACTCAAGTTACGAATCGTAGATTGGAAACGATTCTGCAACGCACCCAGCTCGGCACGTTGTGCACCGATAGATGAGATAGCAGTATCAATTGATGTCAACGCACCTGAAGCACCCGAAGCAGTGGAAATGTCGACAGTGCTCACCCCCAGACCAGACGCACCAAAGCTGGCACCATCAGAAGACGAAAGGTTTACTGAGATCGTCTGGCCTGCATTAGCACCAATCTGAAACTGAGCAGAAAACCCGCCGCTAAGCAATGAGTTACCGGCAAAAGTAGTATCACTACCAATTCGTGATAGTTCGGCAACCAGAGCTGTCACTTCTTGTTGCAACGCTGCACGATCTGCCGATGAGTTGATGCCATTCTGCGACTGAACAGCTAAAGTACGAATACGCTGCAAAGCTGTAGTTGTCTCGTTCAAAGCACCTTCAGCGGTTTGAACAAGTGATATTGCATCGTTAGCGTTACGTACTGATTGATTTAGACCTTGGATTTGTGATTCAAAACGATCAGAAATCTGTAAACCTGCGGCATCATCTGCTGCACGATTAATACGGAAACCTGAAGATAAACGTTCGAACGAAGTTGATAATGCGTTACCTGAATCGAACAGCTGACGCTGGGCGTTCAGTGAAGAAACGTTGGTATTAACGAATAAAGACATAAAGTCTCTCCTACACTCTCGATCCAGCTATATTGGGTAAATATAGATCTGGGATCTGACCTGTGGAACAGGTCCTAAAGTTTAAAACAACAACAGTTTCAAATATGGGTAATATCACAAAACTGTTGCACTGGCTCTCTCAGTTAAGGTTATCGCCTGCGATTCTTAAACCTTGAACAAAAAATGATATTTTTTTTAACTTTATGAATTTATGGAGTTTTATTGTTAAACAAAGGTACAAAACGGCCTTCTCAAACAGAATATCCAAGGACAAATTGATGTACGAATAGTAAGTAAAATAAGAAAAAATTAGTATTGTGGAACATTTTAGGTTTCTTAAAAAATTAGACAAAGACAATCGAAAAAAGCCGAAGCATATCAATGCTTCGGCGAGGTGCTCTGACGTTAGGAAAAGTGAGCGAAATTCTCGAAAATGTTCTCCTGCCTTAAAGGGCTCTCACACTACCTCCTGACGGTTAACATTTGATATGGGTAGAAATTGTTTACTACGTTGTAGGTTCGACTTCAGTCGGACAGCGGTTGTGAACCAAAGACCTTTGTCCGACTAAAATCGAACCTAGGTCAATATTAACCCAACAGTGACAATGCTGACTGTGGACGCTGATTCGCCTGGGCCAAAACTGTAGTACTGGCCTGTTGGATAATCTGATTACGCGTCAGGCTCGCTGTTTCAGTGGCAAAATCAGTATCCTTGATACGTGATCGTGCGCCTGACAGGTTTTCGGAAACGTTACTCAGGTTGCGAATCGTTGACTGGAAACGGTTTTGCAAGGCACCCAATTCAGCACGTTGTGCACCGATGGATGAAATCGCAGTGTCGATTGAGGTTAATGCACCTGAAGCACCGGCCGCGGTTGAAATATCAACTGTACCTACACCTAAACCCGATGCACCAAAGCTGGCGCCGTTTGAAGAAGACAGGTTGACAGAAATCGTTTGACCGGCATTGGCACCCACCTGGAATGCTGCAGAAAAGCTACCGCTTAATATTGCGTTACCAGCAAATTGGGTATCGGTACCGATTCTTGATAATTCTGCCACTAAAGCGGTTACTTCCTGCTGCAAAGCAGTTCTGTCAGCTGAAGAGTTGATACCGTTTTGTGACTGAATGGCCAAAGTACGAATACGTTGTAATGCCGTGGTCGTTTCTTGTAATGCACCCTCAGCAGTCTGCACCATTGAAATCGCATCATTGGCGTTGCGCACTGACTGGTCAAGGCCCTGAATTTGTGAGGTAAAACGGTCGGTGATCTGTAAACCGGCGGCATCATCTGCGGCGCGATTGATACGGAAACCTGAAGACAAACGCTCAAATGAAGTTGATAAGGCGTTGCCTGAATCGAATAATTGACGCTGGGCGTTCAATGAAGATACGTTAGTATTAACAAACAAAGACATTTGTCTCTCTCCTACACTCTCGATCCGGATCAGCTTGTGAGGTATTTGGGCTTTACCGGTGACTGTCGTCGTACAGTCAAATCGTTAATATTCAACAATCACCCGTTTTTTGTTTTTATTAAGCGATTGTCACTGGCTCTCTCACTTAGGGTTATCGTATTTTCAAAAATTTCCTTGAAGGTTTTTTGCACTTTTTTTGAGAATTTTTGTAAAAACAGAGGGTTGAATATTTGAATTGGTCGGTGTGGAGTGTTTAGCAACGGCGTCTGAATAAATTCAGACCTACAGGTGGTTGAATTTGGCAACAGCGTATGAACAAGTTCAGGCCTACAGGGACGATTTTCATATTGAAGCAAATCAATATTCCCGCTAACAGGCATAAATTGTTAGTATCAATAAAAACCAAAATTTCAATTTATGGATTATAAGCTTAACAAAATTTCAGGGGCGGCAACTCACAGTGCATTCACAGACCTGTGTCTTTGGCAGGGACATTTGTATTGCTGTTTCCGAGAGGCGTCAAATCACATCAGTAATGATGGTCGTATCGCTATTCTAAAAATGGATTTATCCGGGAAAGTATTAGCGAAACGCACAATTATTGAAACTCTTTCGGATTTGAGGGATCCAAAACTAACGATAACACCAGACAACAACCTTATGTTGCTGGCCTATCAACGTGGATTTAATGCTCAGGGTCAGCATATCTTTAGTCAACCAGTGGTTTACTTTTCAGGTAATGGTGAAAGCTGGTCTTCTAAAACTAAACTGGGCCATAACCACTGGTGGTTGTGGCGAGTGCGCTGGCACCAACAGAAGCAGGCTACCAGCAAGAAAGATCTGCATCAGGCATATGGCTTTGCCTATAATCGTGCTGCTAACAGCCTGCACTTGTACAAAGGCCAACCCAGGGGATCATTTCATATACACCAAGCCAATGCACTTAGCCTAAGTAAACATAAGCTGGGTTATCCTAACGAAAGTGATATGTTTTTTGATGGTATAAATGCCTGGGCCCTCGTGCGTAGAGATGCAGATACCTGTAGCGCACAACTGGGGCATTCCTGCTGGCCATTTAAGCGTTGGCAATGGCATGATTTAGGGATGTATCTGGGAGGACCATGTATGATCCCCGAAGAGCACAATAAAGCCTGGGTGGCGGGTCGAATCTGGAAAAATAATCGCTTTTCTACGGCATTGTTTAGCCTTGACCTGAAAATGAGAAAGCTAAGCCAGGTTGAGGTTTTAGCCTCTGGAGGTGATACCAGTTACCCTGGGTTAGTGAAGCATGATGACAGGCTGTATATGTCTTACTACTCCTGCCACGAAGATCAAAAAAGCCAGATATATCTGGCTCAATTTGAAATTTGATTAGAGCGTGTTGACCTTTACTGTACGAAATTTGTTCTAGATATAATCGAACAGCGACAAATTAGTGACTCGCCCAAAGGTTTGTTGAGCTGCCTGAAGCGCAGTTTCCTGCTTACTCAGTTCTGAAATAGCTTCCGCATAATCCACATCTTCAATTTTTGAGCGGGCATCTTTGTTAGCGATTTCCAGATCCAGATTAGATTCCTGAACAGAGGTGGCAACCTTTACACGTCCACCTATTGTAGCCACAGTGTTAGACACTTCCTTCAGACCATTGTCCAGTCCCACCAAAGCATCATTAATTGCCTCAGTTAGTGCATCGCCACTGACAGTAGGATCGTTTAACGCCGCTACAATTTCATCAAGGGTAACAGCAAGGTTTTTCTTTTCAGGTTGAGATAAAGTAAATTCTACTGTGCTTGCCGCACCGCCCGTCACAGTGAACTCAACCCCTTTAAAGGTAAAGGGTTCGCCAGAGGTAAAGTTTATCGTCGTCGCATCCGGATCATCAAAAGTGATTTGATTTCCAGCGCCGTTAACGGTA
Organism: Planctobacterium sp. AWH2_060; assembly: GCF_056158425.1. NCBI lineage: Bacteria > Pseudomonadati > Pseudomonadota > Gammaproteobacteria > Alteromonadales > Alteromonadaceae > Planctobacterium > Planctobacterium sp. AWH2_060. The sequence goes on from NZ_JBSWTG010000001.1 coordinate 2,437,907, forward strand.
CCGGTAAATACATTGTTTGCCGCTGTCACGGCATCGTAGTTTGCCTTGTGAAAGTTATCAAATTCACCTTGCTGAAGTACTTTCACACTGGCCGCCGCAGTACCTCCAGTAACAGTTCCGGTTAATCTGGCTAATACGTTTTCAAATACATCCTTTCCAGAGTCGCCATCAGCAATGGTGACATTGCTGGAAAGTTGCAATTTGTTCTGCCCATCATCCCCCTGGAAGGTATAGCGATTTCCTGTGGCAGTGGCGTCATAAACAAAAGCAGGGGAATCAGATTGATTCCCGGCAAAAATATAATTGCCGTTGGCATCCTGACTGTTCATCAGATCAAAGATTTCGTCTCGGATTTGCGCTAACTCGCTGGCGATAGCGGTTCTGTCTTCGTCAGTATTAATACCATTGCCCGCCTGAACCACCAGCACTCGGGCTCTGTTGGCAGAAGTGGTTACATTGCTCAGCACCGCTTCTTCCTGAGATAACGAATTTTGCAGAAGAGTATTATTGCGGTTGTATTGGGTAATTTGATCCAACTCTTCGGTCAGACGCAGCACACTGGCAGCCCCGACAGGATCATCAGAAGGCGTAATGAGTTTTTTACCCGTAGACAATTGTAACTGGGTTTCAGACAAACCTATCTGGTTGTCAATCACACCGTTAATTGCGCGATCGAAAATCTGATTGTTAGAAATCCTCATGACAGTAACTCCACGGTATTCAGGGACACCACGATGCTTAATTGCCTAACCTGTTTCATTAACTTACAGCACCTAGAATTGTCTGGAACAAACTTTGTGCCGTAGTCAACACTCTTGCTGATGCGGCATACGCCTGCTGGAAACGGATCAAATCGGACGCCTCTTCATCTAGATTAACGCCTGAAACCGAATCCATCCACTCTTTAGATAAACGCTCCATTGCAACTGCTGCGTCATATTCTACTTCCGCGCTGGCAGTTTTAGAACCTATGTCAGTCACAATTCCCGCGTACGCTTCATGAAACGTAATTTGGGTACTGTTGCCATCGTTGCCCCGCAACATGGTGTCTTCTTCTTGCAATGCCGCTAATTCCAGACCATTAGTATTATCATTAAAACCATTGGTGTTATACCCAATGTTAAAGGTATCTCCGGCTTGGGGCACACCTTCAATACTCAAATCATAGCCCGGATAATCATCCTGCCCGGTAAAACCCGCATCCCAGGGGACAGCTGCTGCTTGTTGCAGCAGGTTTTCCAAAGAAGTAGCATTGTTTACCGTTGCCAAAACCGTTCCAGCCGAATCTCTCACTTCAAAACTATCGGCTGCTGTAAAAACGATTGTTGTAGGCGCGCCATCGCCTCCTGTGTGAGGAGAAGCACCTGGTCCCTGAATTCCACCCGCACCGTCGAACGCCGAGCCGTCGGTTCCGGCACTGACAACAGTATTGGTGACGGTAATTGATGAAACTGACGCGGTACCCAGGTTATCCAAATCTGATTCCACCCGAATTGGTGACGCCAGGGCTAAGTCTTCAGGGCGATTAGTGGCCATTGCAATGGCTCCGGCTGCATCTTTAGCCGGTTGTATTAAAAACTGATCATCGTCATTGTAAGCAGCGCCATCTGGAAATTGAATCTCCAGATCAGCACCTATATTACCCGCTGGTATAGAAATGAAGCCACCACCGGAAATATCCACATTGGTAAGCGATTGTGTGATAGGGGTTCCAGTGCTATCTGTAACCGGCGTTCCATCAGCGTTAAGCAGGGCAATATCAAAATCAATGGTGGTGGTGCCTCCACCACCGGTTATGGTTATCTGATAGTCTGCTGAAGTAATTTCACGACCACCACCATCTGGTACTCTGGCGTTGACTGACCCGGTGCCTGTATTATCTTCATAGGTCAAACCGCCAAACTCAGGTGTTGTGAACAAGTCCGTGCCCAGTTCGTTATCCAGATCCATGCCTAACTTATTTTGCTCATTCATGGCATCCGTCAATGCTAAAGCAATTTGTCCTAATTCCCGCATGTTGGGTTCCAGCACATCATCCCTATAGCGGATCAGGCCTCCAATTTCCCCCCCCAGATCCTCATCACTTAGAGGAATGGTAATATTTTCATTACCAGAAACCCGTAACTCCAGATCTTTAAAGGTGGGATCAGGGTTACCATTTTCACTAAAGACATTAAAAGAGCCATCTTCCAGCACTAGTGCCTGTCCGGTATTCATAAAAACCAGTGTAGAGCCATCGGTCCGCTGTTGAGTTGTTACTTCAACTAATTTAGAAAGCTCTACGATAGCCTGATCTCTCTGGTTTTTAACCGACTCAGATCCCGAGGTTTGCGGCGCAAATTGGGTGGATTTAATCTGGGTATTCAGATCTGCAATTTGCTCAATAAGATCGTTTGCCTGCTCGAGTTTATCATCCAACTCCTGGTTAACCACTTCAACACTGGTTTCCAGATAACCATCCAGATTATTGAATTGCTTAACCATTGCCTCAGCTTCGGCTAAAACGATTTCCCGTGCTGCGATGTTGTTGGGATCATCATTGACTGTTTGCAGTGCAGCGAAATAACGGCTCATCCCCTCAGCTGCGCTGATTGCCTCGCTGGCGAAGATGTTATCCAGCTGATTCAATTTATCCAGATATTGTTCGGCTTCACCCAACGTTGAAGTATCACGTATATGCTGCTCTTGAGCGAACTTGTCAACCACCCGCTCCACATTGCCTAACAGCACACCACCGACATCCTGCTCTTCCAGAGAACCGCGCTGTCGTACATAGCCTTCAGTGTTTACGTTAGCAATGTTATTAGCCGTTGTATTGAGCAAGCCTTGCTGGGCATTTAAGCCGGAGGTAGCAATGGTAAATATATCCGTTTGGATCATAACGCAGACCTCATAGTATTAATTTCGCTATTGTCACCACTCAATCGCTGACTGTTGTACACTGACATGACTTTTTCAGCGTAACTGGGATCAGTGGCATACCCAGACTTTTGTAATTCATTAAAATAGGTTTGTGGATCATCAGCTCTTTCCAGCGCCTGGCGATAACGTGGACTGGACTGTAAAAAATCCACATAGTCATTCATAGATTCTTCAAATGAACCATAAGAACGAAAAGCGGCTTTAGTCTTATGGGCCGTGCCATTATCAAACTCTAAAGTATCTATATAGTTTTTATCACCTTGCCAACCACGACTGGCCTTTACACCAAACAGGTTATGAGAGTTCTGTCCATCACCCGAATGGATCAGATATTGTCCCCATCCGGTCTCCACAGCCGCCTGAGCCACCATGGCTTTGGGATCTAAACCAATTTTTTCAGCGGCTTGTTCAGCGATAGGCAACAGATTTTTCACAAATTCTTCAGGAGACTCAAATCCTGGACGCTTTTCTGGTGCCAGATTAGCAACAGGAGTATTAACCGGAATCGCCGAGCTTTGTGCCATACTCACTTTGGCGCGACTGTAATCATTGATGGTAGACAGGTTGCCATCATTGCGAATAACGTTTGCTGGCATCACATTGCTGCCCTGAGGATCCAGTTGCTGCACAATCAATTCAGCCAGACCTACACTACCGGAAGCCGACATGTTAGTTGCCAACTGCTGATCGTGCATATCGCGATAAAAGCGCACTTCCTGAGAATTAAATGGGCTGTCCTCGTCAGCTAACACGTCTTCAGCAGCACGCATAGATTTCAACATCATCTGAACGAATATCGCTTCAAAGTGCTTGGCCGTTTCTTCCAGCGCTTGTTTGTCATTTTTTTGTGCCCCTTGACGCAATGCATCGAGGCTCTGCACATCATAGGCATTGCGCGCTTGCTGAATTTGAGACTGAACGTGATTCATGGAGTCCATCATGCCGCCTTAGATAATCACCAGTTCGCCTTGCAAGGCTCCCGCCTCACGCAACGCTTCTAATATTGCCATCAAATCACCCGGTGCCGCGCCCACTTCATTAACTGCGCGAACCAGGTTGTCCAGGCTAACACCCGGATCAAACTTAAACATACGAGTATCATCCAGATTGACATCAACAATTGATTGCTGTGTTACTGTAGTATCCCCTTCAGCGAATTGATTTGGCTGTGATACTGTCTGCGTCTCGGCAATAGTCACTGTCAGTCCACCATGGGTAATAGCGGCAGGTTTTAGCCGCACGTCCTCTCCGATGACAATAGTGCCGGTTCGGCTATTGATTACGATCCGCGCTGGCGCATCAGCAGGTTCAAATTCAAAATTCTCGATAGTGGCCAAAAAGCCCACTCTGGCACCCACTTCTCTGGGGGCTGACACACGTACTGATGCGGCATCGATAGGTGTCGCAATAACATAGCCTTTATCGGGGTCGGCACCAAGGCGACGATTAATAGTATCCGCCAAGATTTTAGCGGTGGAAAAATCGGGATAGTTGAGATTTAAGGTTAAAAAATCACCGTTCATTAATCCACTGGGAACAGAGCGTTCTACCACTGCGCCATTTGGGATGCGCCCTACTGTGGGCGTATTAGCGATAATTCGAGAGCCATCGGCACCTTCAGCACCAAAGCCACTCACCACCAAACTACCCTGTGCCACGGCATACACCTTGCCGTCCATCCCTTTCAGGAAGGTTTGCATCAATGTACCGCCGCGCAAACTCTCAGATTCACCAATGGAAGAAACCGTAATGTCAATTTTTTGGCCGGGCTTGGCAAAAGCTGGTAAGTCGGCATGCACAGCCACTGCCGCTACATTGGAGATCTTTGGACTGACATTGCTAGCCAAAGCAATGCCAAAATTAGATAACATGGCGCGAAAGCTCTGCTCCGTAAACGGGCTTTGCTCGCCCGTACCTGGTAAGCCCACCACTAAACCGTAGCCAATTAACTGGTTGCTTCGCACTCCTGAAATAGAAACAGCATCTTTGATTTTTTGCGCATAAGTAGCAGTACTCAATAACATTGCTATCAGCACTAACACTATTTTAAAACGATTCATGATGTTGTTCCTCACTTGCCTCAATACGTCAAAAATTAAAAGGGCCACCAGGTTGATGCAAAGAACTTGCCAAGCCAACCTTGTTGTTGCACCTGGGAGAAACTACCTGTTCCACTGTACTGAATTCGGGCATTGGCAATTTTGGAAGAAAGCACTTCATTTGCCGGGTTTATGTCGGCCGGTCTGACAATACCGGTGAGACGGATGTATTCATCACCATTATTTAAGGTCAACCACTTCTCACCGCGAATTATTAAATTATTGTTAGGCATAACCTGTACGACGGTAACCGAAATATTACCCGTCAAATTATTGCTCTGGTTTGCTGAAGCATCCCCTTCGAATTCATTGGTAGACCCCAAATCAAGCTGAAAATCGCCACCAAAGCCCAGATTTAAATTACCGCCACCTGGGCCTGTAATAGGGTCAAAATCAATTTCAGATTCACGCTCTAACGTGGTGCTGGCGGATTTTGTTGCTGAAGTATTTTCGCGTAGGATCACGGTAATAATGTCGCCAATGCGACGGCCTTTGGCATCGGAATACAGGCTGTTCGCATGCATGGCATTAAAAATAGAGCCATCGTTAGAAATCTGCTCCACCGGCATCTCAGGAACAACTGGGGCGAAGAAGGGATCATTTGGACGAGGGTCCACCGGAACCGTTGACTGACAAGCAGTCAGCACAGTCACAAACGAAGCCGTAAATGCTAATTTTTTAATTAGACTTTTCATGCTACACCACCACTAAAGTTGCTGAATTACCTGACCTAACATCTGGTCCACGGCTGAAATCACTTTGGAGTTCATTTCATACAAGCGCTGACTTTCTATCAGGTTAACTAACTCTTCGGTCACGTTAACATTTGATGTTTCTAAGGCGCCCTGCTGAATCGTACCCAAGCCATTTAAGCCCGGTACCCCCTGAATAGGTGCACCACTGGCCGCAGTTTCCACATACAGGTTTTGTCCGATGGGTTGTAAACCCGCTGAATTAACAAAGTCGGAAATATTGAGCTGACCAACTATGGTTGGCGCTGCCTGCCCCCGCACCTGCACGGATACTTCACCGTCTTGAGAAATGGTTATTTGCTGAGCATCTTCAGGAATAGTAATAGCTGGCTGTAACTGAAAACCGGCACCAGGTGTGACGATCTGTCCAGTATCATCTAAGGTGAACTGTCCATTTCGGGTATAGGCAATCGAACCGTCGGGTTGCAGTATTTCAAAAAAGCCCCGCCCCTGAACTGACATATCCAGCGAATTTTCTGTGGTCAACATATTGCCCTGAGTATGCGCTTTTTGCGTTGCGACTACTTTACTGCCCGCGCCCACCATCAAACCTGATGGTAATTCGGTATCCGCAGATGAACGACCACCCGGCTGATTAATATTCTGATAGAGCAGATCTTCAAAAATAGCCCTGTCTTTCTTAAATCCCACCGTACTGGCGTTGGCCAGGTTGTTGGAAATAACCGACACATCAGTTTGCGCCGCATCTAATCCTGTTTTACTAATCCATAATGCCGGGTGCATAAATCACCTCCTCATTTAGTTTGAAAGCCTTGTGCTTTCTTAAATACATAAAAACTTTTACATACCATGCAGTGATAGCACACTACATAATCATCATTAGTCGGGTTCCGCGTTGGTCGATTTCTTCAGCCTGCTTCATAAACTTGACCTGCATCTCGTAATGGCGTTGCGACTGAATGATGCCCATCATTTCCTCAATCGGATTTACATTACTGGCTTCCAGAAAGCCGGTTCGGATACCTACCGTCAAATCCTGGTCAGCCTGCTCTCCATCCGGCAAGCGGAACAATCCATCCTGGCTGCGTTCCAGATTATTCAGGTCCGGTTTGACTAATTTAATACGCCCTACTGGCTCCAACACATTGGCTGGCGCTCCCTGAGGACGAACAGAAATGGTACCGTCTTGTGCAACGTTGACGTTTGAAAGTGGAATAGGCAGAAAAATCGGACCGGCTTCACCAACAATCTGGTTACCCCGGGTATCCAGCAACTCACCATTGGTCCCCATTTGCAGACTTCCGTTTCGGGAGTAAGCTTCACCGCCATTTTTATCTAAAACGGCAAACCAGCCATTGCCTTCAACGGCAATATCCAGATCGCGATTAGTTTGCACCATAGCGCCAGGATCGTAACGATTAGCCGGACTTTCCGTCATGGCAAAAACCCGCGTCGGCAAACCGTCGCCGAATGCCGGCATGGCACGCGCCTGTTGCATCATCGCTTTGAAACCGGTTGTTTGCGCATTAGCCAGGTTATTGGCTCGCACCGCACTTGCCAGAAGGTCTTGTGAAGCACCTTGCGCGGCAATATAAAGCATTTTATCCATGACAGTTATTTGACCTGTTATTAACTTAACAGAATAAAAGCAGGATTCGTGCCATGAGAACGATTAGAAGGAAAAAGAAAGGCCACTGAAAAGTGGCCTTAAACGAGAAACCATAGATTTCTTATCGGATACCCAAAATGGTTTGATTCAGTGCATTGTTGATTTCCAGGGCTCGAGAGTTGGCCTGGAAGTTTCGTTGAGCAATGATCATATCAATCAACTCGGTTGTCAGATTCACGTTGGATTGCTCCAAAGCTGAAGAATTGATATCACCGAAAGTACCAGTGGTAGCCTCACCGGCCAGGGCTTCGCCGGACAAGATACTCTCTTTCCAGGAAGCGTTACCGTTTTGGGTCAGTCCCTGTTCGTTAGAAAAGCGCGCTAACGCAATACGGCTGATGGGCTCTGATGTACCATTAGAGAAGGTGGCACGTACCAGACCATCAGGACCGATATCAATACCGGTTAATCGGCCAACGGGCAAACCATCCTGTTCCAGCGAGGTCACTTCAAAAGAAGACGCAAATTGGGTGGGTTCGTTATCGCCAATTCCGTTAGTATCTAAATTGAAGTTGATTGCTAGTGTTTGAGCAGTATCAGCCCCAGAAGTCAGTCCTGTCAGTTGAACTGTAGTTGGTAACAAAATATCACCTGCCGTCCCTGTTGGCAAAGAACTGCCATCTGCGGCCTGTATCTCAGTGAAGTCACCGCTGGAATTAAAAACAAGTCTTGTTCCCCAAACACCGGTGGTTCCTGGTGTGTCGTTGGGTCCGGTCAAGGTTTGACCAAATCCAACATAATTCTGATCAACACCTGCTACAGGTCCAGCATTTGGGCCAGTTGGATCAGCGGGTACTGTTCCATCCGGGTTGGTGTAGTCGTAAAATTCACCATCCACAGATGTGACAACTAACCATTCATTACCAGCCGCGTTTTCATCTTTGATGAAATAAAAAGTCTGAATATGGGATTCACCTAGTGAATCATATACCGTTATTGATGTGGAAGCGTTGTAGGTGTTCGTGTCGTTGGGATTAAAATCATTTGGATCAAGTGCCGGATCACCCGCTGGCAGGTTCATTCTTAAATCGACCTCTGACGTGGGCGATGGATTACCAGATGAATCAGGTATTTGTACCGGTTCGGCAGTACTCAGCGCGATAGAAGATGATGTACCATCACTATTAACCGGGAAGCCTAACAGGTTGTCACCTTGAGAGTTAACCACAAAGTTATCTTCATCCAGTTTAAACTGACCTGCTCGGGTATAGGTAAAATCCTGAGATGCAATATCCGGTACAGTAACAAAAAAGCCGTTACCCGTTATCGCCAAATCCAGCGCAGTGTTAGTAAACTGCAAGCTCCCCTGGCTAAACTGTTGGGCAACTTCTTGTGTCACTACACCGTCCCCCACTTTAGTACGACCGCCGCCGAGTAGAGACGATGCAAATACATCACCAAATTCGGCACGTGATTCTTTGAATCCCACGGTGTTAACATTGGCAATGTTGTTTGCCGTGGTATCCAGATCTTTTTGAGCGGCAGCGACACCACTCAGGGCTATATTAAATGACATTGCTCGTTCTCCTGTTAATTAGCCGACATTTATAATATCTGATAGGCGGATACTCTCATCACCCGCCAGATTGAGTACCACGCCAGATGTACCGGCACCTGCCAGGCTGACGCTTTCAACTCTTCGATTAATTCCATAAGGGATAGATTCTGTTTGACCATTCACCTCACCCTCTATTTTTATTTTGTAGGATCCGGGCGGCAGGATATTGCCTGCGTCGTCAGTACCGTCCCAGCCAAACTCGATATTACCTGCCTGTTGGCTACCCACATCAATGGTGCGCAACACTTGGCCAATGTTATCTTCTATGATGATTTTCATATCTTTAACATTTTCAGCGGCAACCGCTGTTCCGGTCACCTGGGCATTCATCTGCACATTCAGTTGCGTGTTCAAGCCATCAACCGTGCCCGTAGCTTCTACTTTGTATTTTCCGCGTGGCATGTGATTACCATCAGCGTCAGTGCCATCCCAACCAAAGGAGATTGCCCCGGCATCGTGATTGCCGCCGTCAATTTCCCGTACAACCTCGCCGTACTCGTTAAGGATCTGAATTTTCATGTCCTCTACAGGCGCATCAGCGATAATGGCACCACTAACAGCGCCATCCTGCCAGGTAGTACCTACACTGGATTCGGTTAACACGGTTTGTCCAATCAAACTGGTTGCCTGTAAGGCCTGATTGGAATTCATGGAAGCAGCAAACTCATCAAATTTATCGTTTAGCTGCGATAAACTGTCAGCCATAGTAAAACTGGTCATCTGCGCCACCATCTGGTCGTTATCTACCGGTTTGGTGGGATCCTGCATCGCCAGTTGTTCTGTTAACAATGAAAAGAAGTCTTCCTGAGTTAATTGAGAATTGGCGTTTGGATCGGCAACAGGAACACTTTCTTCCTGCCAATAGAGACCATCATTCAATATTCTGTCACTGATAGCGTCCATATTATTCTCCTATCGACCCTGTCCCAGCATCATGACCCGACGAAAGATACGTTTTGTGGTATCTGCCACCTGAACATTCGCTTCATAAGCTTTAGATGCGGATAACATATCCGCCATGGATTCCACAACATTGACGTTGGGTTTAAATATGTAGCCATCTTCGTTGGCCATGGGGTGATTCGGTGAATATTCCATTTGCAGTGGCTTTTGACTTTCCACTACACCGAGAACATTAACTTTTGTCCCAAGAGGCGATTGTGCGTCAGTGGCGTTTTTCATCTCGGCGGCAAACACCGCATGTCTGGCCTTATAGGTCTCGCCGTACGAGGAACTGACGCTGTTAGCATTAGCCACATTACTGGCGGTGGTATTTAAACGGATACCTTCTGCATGCATGCCTGAGGATGCAATATCCATGACATTAAATAAACTCATTATTGCTGCCCTCCGGTCAGTGCTTTTTTCATACCTTTAAACTTGCCATCCAAGAACTGCAGACTGGCCTGATAACGCAGGCCATTATCCAGGAAAGAGTTCTTTTCAATCTGCGCTTCAACTGTGTTGCCATCGCCGGTATCAGGTTGTGTAGGTACCCGAAAGGTGATCAAGCGGTCACTTTGCATCTGGCCTTCGATGTGCCCACTGGAAGTACGGTTCAAATGCATGCGTTGTTCGTACGATGCACTTTTCATAGCTTCCTGAAAATTAATATCGCGGGCCTTATAACCAGGCGTATTTTGATTCGCCAGATTACCGGCGATCAGCTCCATCCGATCCTGCCGAACAGACACAGCGCGATGATGCAATGCGGTTAACTTGTCTAAACTGATGGCCATGATTTTTCTCCACAGCGTCAAAAAACTTACGGTGAAGTCAAAGCAAGGCACATGCCAAAAATGAGATTATGAAGATATTTATTTCGGAATACTGAACTGAGTCAGTTGCATTTAGCTGTTTACTCAGCCAATCAATAGCTGTACCGGATCACTTGCGGGTATAGTAAAGTCCGGGGTTGCAGCGGATCATGTTAAAATCAGAAGAGAGCCCCGCCATGGATTCAGACGCACCCAAGAACAGTACACCATCTTTATTCAGTACCGTGGCAATCTTTTGTAAAATGGCACTCTTTACTTCCGGTGCGAAGTAAATCAACACATTGCGGCAAAACACCATATCGAAGCGGCCAAGATTTGCATAGCTGTCCAACAGATTGAGTTGACGGAAATTGACCATCCGGGTTATTTCCGGCTTGATGCGCTTATTGCCTTCTGGCGTGTCTTCAAAAAAATGGCGTTTGCGTTCATCGGATAAGCCTCGCGACAACGAAAGGTTATCATAAGTGGCGTCTTTGCATTTCTTTAGCATTTCTGTAGACAAATCTGTTCCAGTTATCTGCACGCCTGGAAACCGACTGTTTTGTTTTTGATATTCTGCCGCCGCCATCGCGATTGAGTATGGCTCCTGTCCAGATGACGCAGCAGCGCACCATATCTTTATTGGCTGGCGATTATCAGCAAATTTAGCAAACAGCTCTTTATTGAGCAGTTCAAATGGATAGCGATCCCTGAACCACAGGGTTTCATTGGTGGTCATGGCATCAATCGCATCATCGCGTAAACCGCGATTGCGACCATTAATAATATCATTAACCACCTGACTGAGAGACGGCTCTTCATATTTGCGCATTAATGGTGCCAGACGACTACGCACCAGATACTGCTTATTGGGGCCCAAAACGATGCCGCAACAGCGCTCCAGAAACTCACTGAATAGCGTATAATCGTCTTCACTTAAGGTTTTATTTACCACCGACCATTATTCCGTAGCAGATTTATCCAGCCATTTTTTAACTGCAGTGGCCAATTCATCTGGGTGAAATTTTGCGATAAAATCATCAGCCCCAACTTTCTTAACCATGGCCTGGTTGAACACCCCACTTAAAGATGTGTGCAACACAACATGTAACTTGGCCAACTCCGGCGTACTTTTAATTTCAGCTGTCAGGGTATAGCCATCCATCTCAGGCATTTCAATATCACTGACAATGACCCCAACTTTGTCGGTAACATCGCCGGTTTCAGATGCAATCTCTTTTAATCGCTCAAGGGCTTCGCGACCATCTTTTGCCGCTTCAATCTCAAGGCCAAGAGACGACAACGCCTTCTTAACCTGACTGCGTGCTACAGAAGAATCGTCGGCGATAAAAATAATTTTGTTATCCAGACTGGCATCGTGCTTGGCCAATTCTTCCACCATGTCATCTCTAACCACTTCTCTGGCCGGGGCTATCTCATTGAGTATTTTTTCCACATCGAGAATTTCAATCAGCTCACCATCAACCTCTGTTACAGCTGTTAAATAGCTCGCTTTTCCCGCACCTTCTGGCGGTGGTAATATCGCTTCCCAGTTGATGTTAATGATGCGTTCTACTGATCCCACCAAAAAGCCCTGAACAGAACGGTTATATTCTGCAATGACAATAAAGCTGTTTTTGATATCTTCAATTTTTCTGCCGCCAGTGGCCATGCTCATATCAATAACAGAAATGGTTTGCCCCCGAATGTGCGCCACACCGCGCACCAGCGCATTGAGTTTTGGCATCGAAGTGAGTGGCGGGCATTGCAGTACTTCTCTTACTTTAAATACGTTTATGCCGTAGCGTTGCCGGTTATTCAACTTGAACAGCAGTAACTCAAGTCGATTTTGACCCACCAGCTGAGTTCGTTGGTTTACAGAATCTAAAATTCCCGCCATATAGCACCTCTAATTAATCCAATCAGGCACGATATTTGATTATCTAAATCACGTGATTGAAATTTATCCGCACAGCGTTATTTTTTTGACGCTGTCTAATGTTTTTAGAAATTGTCTTTAAGCATAGCCAAATTGGAAGAAAGTGAACATGAAAAATTTCGCCAACATCAAGAAAACTCTAAAACTTTCCCTAGTGGGATGGTTTATAACAACCAATATAGCGGCTGCGCAAGAAAAACATTTAATGCATGACCTGGTCAAAGAGACCGCTGAAATTTACGTTTATCAAAACGCTGACGTAGAAAACATCAATGATGTCGAGATAACGATCCGCGACGTCGATGAGCGAGTACACATACCAGTTTGCCCTGTTGATCTGGTTGCTAGTAGCAGTACACAGTCTTTGCAGCAATCCAATATCACAGTGAAAATCAGTTGCCCCAGCAACGGCTGGTTTTACTACATGAGTGCACAGGTTACTGAAATGCAGGAAGTGGTTGTTGTGTCAGACACGATTTCACCTGGTACTCTGCTAACAGAAAGTAATTTAACTATCGAGAAGATTGATAAACGCCGTTTACGTGGCGGCACATTTAGCGATAAAAGCCAAGTTATCGGAGCCAGATTAAAACGCCGGACGCGTGATGGCAGCCCGGTTACAGCAAACATGTTATGCTTTGTCTGTAAAGGCGATGCTATAGTAATTACCGCTAAACTGAGCGGTCTGGAAATTAAAACCAGCGGCATAGCGCTTCAGGACGGTAACATTGGCGATACTATATCAGTGAAAAATCGCCGCTCCAAGAAACAAATTGAAGCACAAGTCGCTAATGTCAACGAAGTTAAGGTGCATATCTGATTCGTCTCTTTTTCATGGGGTCAGAGTTGTTGAAACTTGCAGATTTGCAGTTTGCTTTCAACAACTCTGACCCCATGAAGTTATTGATTTTGTAGAGACTTTTTGGTGCTCATGGATTACACTTAAATCATTGATATCCGATGCACAAAAAAAAAGCGATATTGTAGGATTTTTATTAAAGTTAACTGTGTCAATGCCGATACACTAACTGAGGGTATCAAAAGTATTGGAATTTAATCATGGCTATTAACAATGTAAACGGTGCTGGCCAGAAACCGCAGTTGGAGAGTCAACGACTCAACCAGCAGCAGACTCAACAAGGCCAGAATGCAAATACAGCACAACAGGCAAACACTGCTGCTGCGACTCCGCGTCAGGATTCAGTGTCCTTGACTCAGTCTGCGCAACAGCTTGCAAATGTGCAAAAGAAAGGCAGTGATGCACCTGTAAACCAGGACAAAGTTGACAAACTTAAAGCAGCAATTCAAAACGGTTCATATAAGATCGACGCAGAGCAATTGGCTTCTAAGATCTCTAAAGCCGAGTCTGAGCTGTTTGGTTTATCTAAAGGCTAATGAATGTCAGACATGACTAAAGCACTTACACAACAAATTTCATTGCTGCAGGCTCTGAAAGAAAAGCTTGACGACGAGCTGGAATTAATTGTTGCCCGTAATGCTGATGGTCTGCTGACATTGGTTAATGAGAAGTCAGAGCTTCTGGAAAAAATCGCTGAGAATGATCAGCTGTTAAAATCAGAAAAATCATCATCTGGTGGACTTTCAGAAGAACAACAGCAGTTAGCTGAAAACGGCAAAGCCCTGTTATTACAATGCCAACATCAGACCGATGTTAATGCGCTGGCCGTCGAGAAAAACCAGATCCGCTTACAGCATTTGCGCAATGTTATGCTGGCAACGCGCAATAAAGAATCCATGACCTACACCAACAAAGGTAAAACCCAGGGCGGAATGCTGGGCAGCGGCGTGAAAGCTTAATCCCTTATCTTTTCTTAGTTCTTTTTTGTATTCCAACAATGCCTAATTAGTTATCTAGCACATTCGTCAGTAATAAACTCGATCTCTGAATACAACCCCAAAAAAAACCTCCAAAACAGGAGGCTTTTAAAATGGAATACTTTTCAAGGAATGAAGGTGATTAATAATAAATCACTTCTTTAACCTTTCTTGGTCGCGCCGTTGACAGGTAAATGTCGTAAACTTTCTGGAAATCCAGAGAAAGCTCGGTGGCGTAAACATCATCACCGACCGGATAGGATTTGACCACCTCGGCCCCGCGAATAACACCTTCAACTGAAGCTTTTAAATCATTATCCCTCAACACCAGGTTCGCTAGTGACTGTTCGGTATCAATTCGCTGTCCATACACTTGTTCTGCTAACTCTTTGTAGGCATCCAACTTCGACGCTTTGATGGCCATCAGCATTTTGACGGAATCATTACCGCCCATTTGAGAACTGATGGGCGCGTATCCCACAGCTGTCAATACCGGATAAGATTCAGGCTGCACATACTCCCACTCTACCTGTTTGTCATCGTAGTAAATGGCTTCCAGTGATTTGCATCCAGAAATACCAAAGGCCAGTGCACCAACTACCAGTACCTGATCAAGCCTGTTAACTAATTTACGCATAATAACTCACCTAAGTATTGCTCAGCCGGATTAATCAGCCGACACTATTGCTATCAATGACAGTTAAAATATTGACATTGAATTTTTGATAACAACACAAAGCAAGTTTTCTGCCAGCTCAGCTAAATTATCCTGATTTGTATAACAACAATGGTATACATCCTGCTAACACATGGCATAACAATCGTTTTTGTCTAGGTAGCAGCGGTTTTTTGACACTAAAAAAGAAACTGATCTACTTCCTGAGCAAAGATCTGAAATGGTTCAGAATGAGGTTGCCATGTACAAATTTATATTATTGTGTGCCATCACACTGCTCTCGATGAGCGCTCATTCCGCCTGGTTTGAGGCTTCTGGTCAGGCGGTTATTCACAATGACAACAAAGAGCTGGCGCGACAGCAGGCCACTCATGAGGCCATCAGGCAAGCACTTTTGTTTGCCGGCGCTTCAGTTCGCAGTGTTCAGGAAATGACTGATGGCTTATTGCAAAATGACCGGCTGGAGATCCGGGCCATTGGAGAAGTTGCCAGTGTAGAGTTGATCAGCGAGCATTATTTCGATGACTATATTGAAGTGGCAATTAGAGCGGATATTTTCCCCCAGCGAGACCAGTGCAGTGCCTCAGATTACAAAAAGAGCATTGTTACCAGTAAATTGCACATCAGTGCGTTTCGACAAGCCGCTATCGGAGGTCTTAATAACTTCTCAGGTCCCATTTCTGAGCGCCTAAAAACCAGCTTTGACACTTTTTCTCAACGGGCACTTATCAGCCAAATAGAGCCCTACTCCTTTTTCCCACAAGCACATGATTTAAAAACCCAATCTATGTTGTTGTCAGCAGAGTCTAATGCACAGTATGTACTGATTGGTGACATAGTTGAAATTAGCCTGGATTCCACTGAGCAAACCTATTTAGATGTGGCAAAATTTTGGGAAACCAGGCACCCGGAACGCAACCTGGCCATTCGCTTTTTATTAATCGATGGCACTAAAGGCGACATATTACTGGACAAGATCTATCGCACCTCCTCGGTGTGGGAATTTGACAGCCACAAAACGCTGGAAACGAATAGCAAAACCTTATGGCAATCATCATTTGGAAAGGTAACAGAAGAATTGCTACGAGAGTTAACGGCTGACGTTGACAACCTTATCGCCTGCAAACCCACCTACGGCAGAATTATCGCAATTAACAATAATAGTTTGTCGGTTAACCTTGGCACCAAACAAGGAGTACAAAAAGGTGATGAACTTGCCGTTTTCCAGATGAGACAGTTTTTCTCTCCTTCCGGTATGCCGCATTTCCAATACTCTATTCACCCTTCAAAAGTGACTGTAACGGAAGTCTTTTATGATTCATCATTACTCCGAGTTTCTGACGGCACTCCTCTGGCGAATATTCAACCAAACGATTTCGTCGTCAGGAGATAGGGGTTTTAAAGCAGATTGTGATGGGTAATAATTATTTCAGCTTTGATTAAACATATTAGCCAAAGCAAGTGCGTCCCCATAGTTTAACCGGATAAAACAAGAACCTCCTAAGTTTTAGATCTGCGTTCGAGTCGCGGTGGGGACGCCATTTTTACAGCTTTTCACAATAATTCTGTCTACATTGCGTAGTCAAAATATAGTCATGAGACCTTTATATACTCAACTCCCTTTTCATTAAACGAACAAACTGCTTTTGAGTTTGAATGTCTGCTCTGGGACGACACAACTCCCACCAATTTTTTACTATATCCAGTTCCAATGCCAACATTGACTTAATGTGGCAATTTTCCACCGCTACCACTTTCTCACGGCTGATGCCTAATTTGTCTGCGATCTGCTGTTGAGTATAGCTACTTTCCAGACGCAGCCCCCTTAGCACTTCGGAACGCTCAATATGTAACACATCTGTACTTTTAATGGCCATGTTCTATTACTACTTCCTCATATTGAGTTATCAGATTGTTCAATAAAATCTTTTTACCTGAAATACTTTCATATTCAGATAAAGTCACTTACCGCGCACGTTAACCAAATTCTATAAAAATGACAACACAAAGTGGATATTTTTTTTACCTACCTATATTTCCGTATTGTCTCCGCTCCAATTCCCCACATATCCACAGCAGACTGAACCTTGAAGGGCCTCAATTAGTTCATATATAGATTAGAGCGCGTTGAACTTTTCGGTATAAATTTCGTATTGCAAAGAGCAACAGGCTTAGTGAAGAAGCAGAACCAGGTGATGTGATGACGGTTGAAGAAGACTTCAGTGCATTTTTCGCAGAAGTAGCAGATGTAAAACAGCTTAAAACTGACGACAAAGTGTTTTTACAGAGAAAAGATGGCTCAGAACTGGCGAGACAGTTGCGCAGAGAAGCCATCAAAAACGAGCAGAGCCTCAGTAAGAACTATCTGACACTAGCTGATATCGATCCTCTGCCTCTCAATGATCCCATCCACTTTAAACAGGACGGGGTACAAGATCTGGTATATAAAAACCTGCGCCTTGGTAAGTATGCACTGGATAGCACGTTAAATATGCAATACATGAGTTTGCAGGTGGCGCACAAAGAAGTGTTTGATTTCATAACCCAATGTCATTTGCGTGGATTGAGATGTGTCCTGCTGAGACATGGTTTAAACGAACAAAAGAAACCATTTTCAGGCTATCTGAAAAGCTACCTGAATGTCTGGTTACAACAAATACCAGAAGTACTGGCATTCCATTCGAGCCAGATGCAACATGGCGGATTAAAAAGTACCTACGTTTTGTTGAAGAAAAACAAGCAACAGAAAGCAGAAAACCGGGAACGCCATAAACTCAAATAGCGTGTTATTAAGAATGATATTTAACTCTGCTTATTAGATGAGATCTTTTCCGCAGCTTTTAGTTTAACGGCCTTTGCCACTGGGGCATCTTGAGAAGATACTGACGTACTGATGATAGCGCTTACAATCAGCACTATAACAGTGAGCAATACACCGGTGAGTCCGAAACCTTTACTGGAACGATTCATAACCTACTCTTTTATTTTTGTTGTTGAGGTAATTGCGAAATTTAAGACTGCAATAGCTCCGTCAGTCACTCTGTCTACGTTCCTGTAGCGTATAGTAAACCATACTGATAGATTACTATTTGAGCAATGATAAACAATATAGATTTCACAAACAACCGGGAAATTACGCAAATTTGATGATTTTTTACTAAAAATCAGCTTTTTTTAGTAAAAAAACACCGAAATTAGCTGAGAGCGATTAATTGCTCTCAGCTATTTAGCATTATCCTAAATACTTTCTGGCATTGCGGAACATACGCATCCAGGCACCATCCTCTTGCCAATCCTGTGGATGCCAGGAATTCGCCACTGTACGGAAAACCCGCTCAGGGTGAGGCATCATAATAGTTGCACGACCATCCTGCGTGGTTAACCCGGTAATACCATCCGGCGAGCCGTTCGGGTTCATGGGATATTGCTGGGTTACCTTACCCGCATAATCAACATATTTGAGGCTGACTAAATTCTGTGCTGACGATTGCACAGTATCGCTTTCAAAAACAGCCCTTCCTTCCCCGTGAGAAACAGCGATAGGAATAACAGAACCTGCCATACCTTCAAAGAATATTGATGGGCTTTTTTGCACTTCAACCATAGAGAAGCGGGCTTCAAAACGCTCTGAATAGTTTTGTACGAAATGCGGCCAGTGTTCTGCCCCCGGGATCAGGGATTTTAAATTTGACAACATCTGACAGCCATTACAAACACCCAGTGAGAAGCTATCTGGTCTTTCAAAGAAAGTCTGGAACTGCTCTCTGACCTGTTCATTGAACAAGATGGTTTTCGCCCAGCCTTCACCTGCGCCAAGTACATCGCCATAAGAGAATCCACCACAAGCCACAAGCCCGTTGAATTCAGCAAGTGACACACGTCCAGAAATCAGGTCACTCATGTGAACATCAACACTATTAAAGCCTGCCCGATCAAATGCGGCAGCCATCTCAACGTGAGAATTTACGCCTTGCTCTCGTAAAATGGCCATGCGAGGCGCTTTCCCGGTAGCAATATATGGAGCGGCAATATCCTCCGCAGGGTTGAAGCTCAATTTAGCAAACAAACCGGTGTTTTCAGGGTTGGCTTTGAGCTCGTGCTCTTGTTGTGCACATTCTGGATTGTCACGTAACAACTGCATGTTGTAAGTGGTCTGTGCCCATAACATACGGAAGTATGAACAGGTGTTTTGCAACAGAACCTGATTATTCTGAATAATAACAATGTCCTGACCACTGTTCACTGAGCCAACTTCGTGCACCATGTCACTTAATCCGACATCAGCGAAAACCGCCATGACTTTATCGATATCTTCTTCGGCTACCTGAATTACGCCGCCCAGTTCTTCGTTAAACAAGACGCTGTTAGCATCACCTTTAAGTGAATCCAGGGAAATTTGTAAACCACAGTTTGCCGCAAAGGCCATTTCTACTAGTGTGGTAAACAAACCACCGTCGGAGCGGTCGTGGTAGGCATGTAACAATCCTTGCTTATTCAGTTTTTGCAGCGCATCAAAATAGCCCTTCAATAGTTCCGGCGAATCGACATCAGGTACGGTTTTGCCTAACTGTTGGTAGACCTGTGCCAGACAAGAGCCGCCCATGCGGTTTTGACCACGCCCTAAGTCAATAAGTAGCAATCGCGAATCTTGAAGGCTTGTAGATAACTGTGGTGTTAAGGTTTTTCTGACATCTTCCACTTTGGCAAACGCAGTAATAATGAGTGATAAAGGCGCTGTCACGCTCTTATCTTCATCACCGTCCTGCCATTGCGTTTTCATGGACATGGAGTCTTTGCCCACCGGGATAGTAAGCCCTAAAGCCGGACACAACTCTTCGCCTACAGCTTTAACCGCCTCGTATAGCCCGGCATCTTCGCCAGTGTGACCAGCTGCTGACATCCAGTTAGCCGATAATTTGATACGTTTCAGTGATTCGATACTAGCAGCAGCAATGTTGGTTATGGCTTCGCCCACGGCCATTCTTGCAGAGGCGGCATGGTTAAGCAGCGCGATTGGCGTTCTCTCGCCCATAGACATGGCTTCACCATTATAGGTATCAAACGCCGCACAAGTTACGCCAACATCTGCAACCGGGATCTGCCAAGGTCCGACCATCTGGTCACGCGCCACCAATCCAGTCACTGTGCGATCGCCGATGGTGATCAAAAAGGTTTTCTCGGCCACGGTTGGCAGACTCAGTATTCGCTCTGCAGCTTCGGACAACGGTAACTCGGCCGCGTTAAAATTATCACCCTCAGCCTTAGCGGAAGTAACATCGCGGTGCATCTTAGGCGGTTTACCCAACAGCACATCTAAAGGTAAATCCACTGGCTCATTACCAAAATGAGCGTCAGTGACTCTCAGGTGCTGTTCTTCAGTGGCTACACCAACAACAGCGTATTGGGCACGTTCCCGAGCACAAATTTTTTCGAATATTTCCAGCTTTTCCGGTGCAACCGCCAGCACGTATCGCTCCTGGGATTCATTACACCAGATTTCCAGCGGCGACATCCCTGGCTCATCATTGGGCACATTGCGCAATTCAAAATTACCACCACGCCCGGCATCATTGACCAGTTCGGGGAATGCGTTCGATAAGCCACCGGCACCCACATCGTGGATAAACAAAATAGGGTTGTCTGCACCTAGCTGCCAACATCTGTCGATGACTTCCTGGCAGCGTCTTTCCATTTCCGGGTTATCTCGCTGCACAGAGGCAAAATCCAGGTCCTCGTTGGATTGTCCTGAGGCCATTGAGGAGGCAGCACCACCGCCAAGACCAATATTCATGGCGGGCCCACCAAGCACAATTAACTTGGCGCCCGGTGTAATGTCACCTTTTTCAATGTGTTCAGCTTTGATATTGCCCAAACCACCAGCAATCATAATCGGCTTGTGATAACCGCGAACCTCTTCGCCATTAAAGCTGTTCACCTGATTTTCGTAGGTCCGGAAATAACCAAGAATATTAGGACGACCAAATTCGTTGTTAAAAGCTGCTCCACCAAGAGGCGCTTCCAACATAATAGATAAAGCGGTGACTATGCGATCCGGCTTTCCATAGTCAATTTCCCAGGGTTGGGATAAAGCCGGAATATTCAGATTCGAAACGGTAAAGCCCACCAGGCCCGCTTTGGGTTTTGCACCAATACCAGTGGCACCTTCATCGCGAATTTCACCACCGGAACCCGTCGCGGCTCCAGGGAAAGGAGATATAGCGGTGGGGTGATTATGGGTCTCAACCTTCATAAGGATGTGAATATCTTCCATGTGATAACGATATTCACAGTTTTCAGCATCAGGGAAAAAACGACCAGCATATGAGCCAGCCATGACCGCTGCGTTATCTTTATAAGCGGAGTAAACATACTCAGAGCATTGCTCATAAGTATTTTTAATCATTTTAAACAAAGACTTTTCTTGTACTACACCATCAATAGTCCAGTCTGCATTGAAGATTTTGTGGCGGCAATGTTCAGAGTTAGCCTGAGCAAACATCATCAATTCGATGTCATTGGGATTTCTTCCCAGTGTCTGATAATTTTCTACCAGATAGTCGATCTCATCATCCGCTAACGCTAATCCTAAGGTCAGATTGGCGTCGCTTAATGCCGCTTTGCCACCGGTCAGAATGTCGACTTGAGAAAATGTAACGGGTGCTGTTTCAGCGAATAAAGACTCGGCCTGACTAAGGGTGTCCATGGTCACTTCAGTCATGCGGTCATGTAACAGTGCTTTGATGGCAGCAAGCTGAGCGTCACTGACCTGCTCTGAGTAGGAAAGATAATAAGCAACACCGCGTTCGACACGCTTAACTTTGTTAAGGCCGGTGTTGTGCAGAATATTTGTGGCCTTGGATGACCAGGGAGAAATCGTCCCCAATCGCGGCGTCACCAACAAAGACACTGTATCAGCGCATTGTTTTTGCATTGGGATGCCGTAAGTGAGCAGTTGCTCAAGCACTTTCATTTCTGTGTCAGAAAGCGAATCGTCAGTATGAGCAAAATGCACGTACTGAGCACTTACTTCTGCTACCGGCAAATTTTGCTCGCGAAATTGATTGATGAGTTTTTTAACTTTGAAGTCGGAAAGTGCGCTGGCACCATGCAAAATTAACATGCGATATCACTACCCAGAATGACAGATTCCTTTGCTTTAAAGGAAATCAGTTGATAAAAAGGACATAACCTGAGACCTTGATATTCAGAGTCAGGTTTCAACGGCGGCTGGATTATAGAGCAAAACCAAACTTTTTATAAGTTGCCAGACCAAAAACCAGGACAGTTTTAGCTTATTTTTTGTATTTTTGTGCTTTGATGAAAAAAGTTATCCAGATTGCGTTAATCCTTGGCCTGATAAGCAGTTGCCAGCAACAGTTACCTGAGGCAAATTTACTGCATGTAACCCAGCAAGGCGTGCTAAAAGTTGGCATGCAATATGGTCCAACAACCTATCTTAATGGCGCGGTTGAACCTTTGGGTTACGAGTACGAAATGGCTAAGGGATTTGCCGATTATCTGAATGTTAAACTGGAAGTCTTTCCTTATTATTCCAGTACTTCATTACTGCGCTCTTTAGACAAAGGCAATATCGATCTCATTGCTTCAAACCTCACCAAAACAGAGGCCAATAAAGCATATTTCAAATTCGGTCCAGCCTACCAACAAGTCAGTGAAAAACTGGTATTTTTACAGGGTAACACCCGCCCCAGAAGTTTCGAAGATTTAGCGGGGAAACTGGTTATTGCCAGTGATACCAGTGACAGCCATGTTATAGAAATTGTAACCCAAGCCTACGGTGTCCAAACGGCATCCCGGTGGCAGTTCGAGTTGACTGAGGACCAGGACGAACTGGAACTGCTGGAAGAGGTGGTAAACGGCAACCTTGACTACACGATCGTTGATTCCAACCTGTTGTCCTTGGTGCGCAGAAAACATCCTGAACTGAGCGTTGGATTTTCGGTAACGGAAACCCAGCCCATTGCCTGGGCGACTTCTGTGAACAGTGACGATTCACTTAACGGCGCACTGATAGAGTACTTTGGCACCATAAAACAAAATGGTCAGTTGGCTGTTTTGGAAGACAAATATTTTGGTCATGTCCGCCAGTTCAATTATGTTGATACCACTTTGTTTCTCAAAGCGGCAAAAGAAGTTCTGCCTAAATACGAGGCCTGGTTCAGACAATATGCCGGTGACATCGACTGGCGTTTATTAGCCGCTATGAGTTATCAGGAAAGTCACTGGAATCCTAAAGCGAAGTCCCCAACAGGCGTGCGTGGCATGATGATGTTAACATTACCCACTGCCCGAGACTGGAAAGTTAGCTCTCGACTAGATCCGGAACAAAGCATTCGCGGCGGAAGCCAATATTTTAACAGCCTGTTAAGTCGAATACCGGATCGCATCCCGTTTCCAGACAGGCTTTGGTTTGCGTTAGCTGCCTATAATATCGGCTTAGGGCACCTTGAAGATGCCAGAGTATTGACCCAGAGACAGGGAGCAAACCCGGACTTATGGGTGGATGTGAAAAAGCACCTGCCATTATTGCGTCAAAAGCGCTTTTACAAAACTACGCGATACGGATATGCCAGAGGTCATGAGGCCTTGAGTTATGTCACCAATATTCGACGTTATTACGACAGTCTGGTTTACTATTACGATGAACACCCAAATCAGGCCAACACTGAAGCCACCGACTAACAATGACCGGAGCAACGACTGAAAATCACAATTTGTTACCGTTAATGTCAGCTTAGCTCCACAATCCCCCTTGTTTTTTGAAATAAAAGTCTCAAATATAACCTTAGATGTAACGGTTATGAAACAAAAGTGCGCTACATTAGGTCATAGTTAATGTGACTTATTGCAATACAAGTTAGTCATTACAAAACAAAGAGGTTATCTACAAAACAAGGAGTTTTAAATGAAAAGAAACAATGTAACCCAAAGAAGAAATATAAACTGCGCTACCCGCAGAAAACAATTGTTAAAAAAGCTACAGCGCAAAGTCAATATGCGCCGACAAGACTTTCAGTCTCAGTTAGAAATGCAGGAGCTGGCAACTGCCGGTTAGGCATTTCTTTCTGCTTCCTGGGCAGCTCGTTTTAACGCTTTTTTCTCTTCTCTTCGACGCTTAAAGAAATCAGAAATTACCATACTGCACTGTGCTTCCAGAACCCCCGACGTCACCTCAATCTGATGATTTAAAATTTGGTTACGCACCAGATCCATAACACTACCACAAGCCCCCGTCTTGTAATCTGCAGCCCCAAACACCAGACGTTCGATTCTGGAGTGCACCAGCAAACCAGCGCACATGGGACAGGGCTCCAATGTGACATATAAAGTGGTACCCGGCATTCGGTAATTATTGAGCACCCCACCTGCCTGACGCAAAGCCTGCATTTCTGCGTGGGCTGAAGGATCATTAAGAGTAATGCTTTGATTCCAGCCCTCAGCAATCACTTCGCCATTTTTAACCAGAATAGCAGCAACTGGGATCTCTCCTGCCTTTTCGGCATTCTGTGTCAAAGCCAACGCTTGGGCCATAAATTGTTCATCTACTTCTATTTGCTTTAGCATTTTTTCGTCATTCAGGTCATACTTTGGCGAATATAGCCAAATTCAATAAATCCAGGATACTTGCAAACCTGATAAAACATTGTTTTATATAGGCTTTTTATTTTGGCCGAAGACTTGCTTTCAGGTTGCGAATATTCATGAAATTATCACACGATTCATATTTTAAGGGGAAATAATTATGAATGTCACCGCTGTTGCGATTATCTCAATTATCTTTGGGTGTTCCATTGCCTTAGTCGGTATGATTTTAAAGTACCGCAGTCAGTCAAGACTCAATTCCGTAGACAGCGAGCGTCTGCAGGCAGAAATTTCGCAACTCAAAGAGCGTGTGGCCACTCTGGAAAAAATAGTGACAGACGATAAATACCAACTGAAAAAAGAGTTTGATTCTCTTAGTTAATCCCGCAGTTCTTTATCCGGCCCAAATTAAAAATGGCCTCATTGCTAAGGCCATTTTTGTTGAGTTTAAATATCTAAAATCAGGCTGATTCTAAGCTTCTTTACTCCCACTCAATAGTAGCCGGTGGTTTTCCGGAAATATCGTAGACCACGCGGGAAATGCCATCGATTTCGTTGATAATGCGATTGGATACCTTACCTAAGAAATCATAAGGCAAATGTGCCCAATGTGCGGTCATAAAGTCAATGGTTTCCACTGCGCGAAGTGATACCACCCAGTCATACTTACGGGCATCGCCCATAACTCCCACCGAGCGCACTGGCAGGAATACGGTAAAGGCCTGGCTTACTTTGTGATACAGGTCGGCAGTGTGTAACTCTTCGATAAAGATCGCATCGGCTTTGCGCAACAAATCACAGTATTCTTTCTTGACCTCACCCAGTACCCGTACACCCAGACCTGGTCCCGGGAACGGATGGCGGTATAACATGTCGTAAGGAATGCCTAATTCGAGACCAATCTTACGCACTTCATCCTTAAACAATTCCCGCAGCGGCTCTACCAGTCCCAGCTCCATATCTTCAGGTAACCCCCCCACATTGTGGTGGGACTTAATCACATGGGCTTTACCGGTTTTAGAACCTGCAGATTCAATAACATCCGGATAAATAGTGCCTTGCGCCAGCCATTTGGCATTCTTCAGTCTCTTAGACTCTTCATCGAATACTTCCACAAAAACATGACCAATGGTCTTGCGCTTGGCTTCCGGATCTTCAATGCCATGCAGGGCACTGAGGAAACGCTCTTCCGCATCCACCTTGATAATATTCAGGCCGAAGTGATCGCCGAACATTTCCATCACCTGATGACCTTCATTCAGGCGCAACAAGCCATTGTCAACAAAAACACAGGTCAGGTTGCTACCAATGGCACGGTGCAACAACATAGCGGTTACGGATGAATCGACACCACCAGATAGGCCCAGCACAACCTCTTCATCACCCACCTGTTGTTTAATGCGCTCTACCGCATCTTCTATGATTGATGCTGGTGTCCACAGGGCTTCACACTGACAAACATCCTGCACGAAATGCGACAATATGCGCATTCCCTGTTTGGTATGAGTTACTTCCGGGTGGAACTGTAAACCGTAAAATTGTTTTTCAGCATGAAACATACCGGCAAATGGGCAGGTTTCTGTTTGTGCCGTCAACTCAAAACCTTCCGGCAATGCAACCACCTTGTCACCGTGACTCATCCAAACATCTAAAAGTGGATTACCTGCACTGTTGAGATGATCTTCTATTTTCTCTAGCAACGGAGACGGGTTGACCACTTCTACCTGGGCGTAACCGAATTCGCGTTCTGTACTGCCTTGCACCTTACCGCCAAGTTGTTCGGCCATGGTTTGCATACCATAACAAATACCCAGCACAGGCACGCCAGCCTCATAAACCCACTGTGGCGCTCTGGGAGAATCAGCTTCGTGCACTGACTCAGGGCCACCAGACAAAATAATACCGTTGGGCGCAAACTCTTTGATACTTTGTTCATCGACATCCCAGGCCCACAGTTCACAGTAAACGCCTATTTCACGCACTCTGCGTGCGATCAATTGGGTGTACTGAGATCCAAAGTCCAGAATCAGGATTTTGTGTTGATGGATGTCTAAGTTCATTTGATAGTCTTCCGAATTCAGTTAAGTGTGAAACGAGAAAAAAGAGGTATTAATTGGAGCCAGAGTTATTTTGATGATCAAACTCTGGCCCCATTATTATTGGGGCTTAGCCCATACGGTAATTAGGTGCTTCCTTAGTGATGGTAACATCGTGCACGTGAGACTCACCCATGCCTGCAGAGGTAACTTTTACAAACATCGGCTTGGTACGCATTTCATCAATAGTCTGGCAACCTGTCAGGCCCATAGCTGAGCGCAAACCACCCATTTGCTGATGCACTATGTTAGCAATCGGCCCCTTGTAAGCGACACGTCCCTCAATACCTTCTGGTACTAACTTCTCAGCATTTTTGCTGTCCTGGAAGTAACGGTCAGAGGAACCGTTGCGCTGATTCATGGCACCTAATGAGCCCATACCGCGATAAGACTTATAGTAGCGTCCCTGGTATAGTTCTACTTCGCCTGGCGCTTCTTCAGTACCGGCTAACATACTGCCTACCATTACCGAACTGGCACCAGCGACTAACGCCTTGGCGATATCACCAGAGTAACGAATACCACCATCAGCAATAACCGGAATATCCAAATCTTTTAAAGCTTCAACGGCATCTGACACTGCGGTAATTTGCGGTACACCACAACCGGTAACGATACGAGTGGTACAGATAGAGCCCGGGCCAATGCCCACTTTCACCGCATCAACACCGGCTTCAGCCAGGTCTTTCGCGCCTTCGCCAGTAGCCACATTACCAGCAATAATTTGCAGTTCAGGATATTTAGCACGTACTGTTCTGACGCGTTCCAATACACCTTCAGAGTGGCCATGAGATGTGTCAATAAGCAAAACATCTACACCAGCATCTACCAGTAGCGAAATTCGCTCATCAGTACCAGGCCCGACACCAACCGCAGCACCAACGCGAAGGCGACCAAGCTTATCTTTACAAGCATTAGGTTTACTCTCTGCTTTTTTGAAATCCTTAACAGTGATCAAGCCTTTTAGCTTGAAATCATCATCCGTTACCAGAATCTTTTCAATTCGATGTTCATGCATCAATTCCAGAACCTGTTCTGGATCGGCACCTTCTGTGACGGTTATCAGGCGCTCTTTTGGTGTCATAACACTGGAAACGGGTTGATCTAAGTGTTGTTCAAAACGCAGATCCCGGCCGGTAACAATACCTAACAGGTTGTAGTCTTTATCCACCACCGGAAAGCCGGAAAAACCATGCAAGGCGCTAAGTGCATTAACATCAGCAATGGTAGCATCAGGATCGATAGTGATCGGATCAGAAACCACACCACTTTCGTATTTTTTTACACGACGAACATGGTCAGCCTGCTCTTCTGCAGACATATTCTTATGAATAAAACCCATACCGCCTTCTTGTGCCAAAGCAATAGCTAATGGCGCTTCGGATACCGTGTCCATAGCAGCTGACACCAGCGGAATATTGAGAAACACCTCACGAGTTAGTCGGGTGCGGAGATTTGCAGTATGAGGTAAAACGGAGGAATGTCCGGGAACCAATAAAACGTCATCAAACGTTAAAGCTTCTTTGGCGATGCGCAACATGTAACTACCTATATGAGTATTTTGTTGCGGCGCAATTGTAGCTGCTTTAGTTAATCAGGTAAACTTAAAAACTCTATCTGTAGTAAAGTTTATTTTTATCCCAATCTGAAATTCTGAGCCAATTACATGCAAAATCGTAGCGATATTTTTACAGTCAGCAAACTAAATCGGTTTGCGAAACACATTTTAGAATCAGAAATTGGCAGCATCTGGATTTCAGCCGAGATCTCTAATTTTGTGGCCGCCAGCTCAGGCCACTGGTATTTTACATTGAAGGATGCCAGAGCCCAGGTCAAAGCAGCCATGTTTAAAGGGGCAAACCGCAAAGTCAGACAAATGCCCAAAGAAGGCGATAAGGTGTTAGTCAGAGGAGATATCAGCCTTTATGAGGCCCGTGGCGATTACCAGCTTATTGCCTCCCACCTGGAGCCCGCCGGACAAGGTGATTTAAAACAGCAATTCGAGCAATTAAAATCACGTCTGGCTGAAGAGGGCTTGTTCGCTCAGGAAAGAAAAAAGAAACTGCCAGAAAAAGCGCAGCGTATAGGCATTATTACCTCGCCGACGGGTGCTGCAATCAGAGACATTATCACGGTATTTAAACGGCGTAATCCCGGTATAGAGTTAACCGTATATCCTGCCTTGGTGCAGGGTGAAACGGCAGCGATTTCGTTAATTAATGCCCTTAAATTAGCCAATCAACACCAATACGTGGATGCGATTATCATTGGGCGTGGCGGCGGCTCAATGGAAGATTTATGGTGTTTTAACGATGAACAATTAGCCCGAGAAATAGCCCGCAGCTCACTCCCTGTGGTCAGCGCAGTGGGACACGAAATTGATTTTACCATTTGCGATTTCGTGGCAGATTTAAGAGCTCCAACGCCTTCGGCGGCGGCAGAGCTATTAAGTTATTCCAATGTCGAAACCATGAATCAGTTGGCTAGTTTCAAACGGCAACTTAGTGGTGTATTTATTAACCTGCTGCGCAGTAAGCGTCATGCCCTGCAGCAAACGAGTCACCTGTTGAATCGCCTTCATCCGGAGTCCAGATTAAGAGAACAATGGCAAAATCTGGACAGATTACAACAGTCGCTGCAATTGCTGATGGACAAAAGCTTAGCAAGAAATAAGGAAGCATTGCTCAATCTGAATCATCGCATCAGCAGGAAAAATCCAGAACACACCATAATGCAATTGCAACAGACATTGGTCAGGGATAAAAAACAGCTCCAAAACTCAATGCTCCATATGTTAGAGAGCAAGCGACAGCAATTTTTAAATCAGTGCCATTTATTGGACACCGTTAGTCCACTGGCAACATTAACCCGCGGTTACTCAATTACTTACAAGGGCGATGCAATTGTAAAAAGCAAACAGCAACTGCAAAAAGGGGACGAAATTTGTACAAAACTAGTTGACGGGGAGGTCTATAGTCAGGTTTCATAACATTACTTCCAATTAATATTGGTGCTCGTGAAAACTATTCAGTGGCAATTTTTATTTCTGACATTGGCATTACTGTCTTCACCGATAGCCGCCAAACTCGCGCCGCCAGAAAAGATCCTTTGGTTGATCAATGACGCGCCTCCCTTTTTTATTACTCAGGGCCAACACAAAAATACCGGTATTTGTGATGTTACGCTGACGGCACTCAAACAGGCACTGCCTGACATCCAACACGAGGAACTGATTTTACCTCACACCCGTATCGGTAAATATATGGATGAAGGTCAACATGCATGTTTCCCCTGTATGATAAAACGCCCCAATGCAACGAACAGGGCAACCTACTCTACCGGTACCGTTGTATACCCGCCTCACGTACTGGTTTTTGCACCTCAGACACAGCTAAAACCGGGTATAGCCAGTAAACCAGTTCTTTCACTGTCGGCCCTGTTGTCCGATGAAAGTCTAATTTTTGCCAAACACGGCGGACGTTTATTTGGCCCGGTGTTAGATGACATTTTGGCGCAATCCGCTGATGACGATAGATTATTGATCCTGCGTAATGAGGGACAAAGCACCACATCAGTGCTGCGCTTACTGCAAATTAAACGGGCAGATTACACCATAGAATATCCAGCCATCGTCAACTTTTTTAACGTGACAGAACAGCAGGATTTAAACCAGGTGTTGATAAAAGAAAACCTGGATCAGCCTGTTGTGGGTGCGGTGGGCTGCTCTAGTCATGCTGATAGTAATTTTGCCCAGCGCGCCTTGACCAGCATTAACCAGGCGTTGAGTGAAATTGTGCTTGATGAGGAATACCAACGAAATGTCAGTCACTGGTTTAATGCCGATGAACAATACCATCGCTGGTATCAGGAATTAGTGATAAAGCAATAATCAACCCGCTTTAACCTTGTCTGGAATATTGCAACAGAGCAATTCCGGTGAGGATAAGCAGGCCCGACAGTAGCAATTGCCAGCTGATTGCTTCGCCTAATAGCGCAAACCCGGCCAAAGCGGCTAATAGCGGCACCGTTAACTGAGATAAACCAGCCTGCAATCCGGTTAACCGCGGCAGCACGTAATACCATAGTGCATAACCTCCACCAGATGCCAACGCTCCGGATAAAATCGCGAATATTACGCCCTCTTGTGTCGCCCAAGTCTGTGCTTGTGGCAAAAACAGTAAAAGTAAACACAAGGGCAAGGTACGCATAAAATTCGCCGCTGTATCAGCCAGCGGTTGGCGGCTGTGCGTCCCAAGGTGGGTATATAGTCCCCAGGCCGCTCCGGCAATCGCCATTAATCCAATACCGAGGGGTGATGGATTACTGACTCCAGGTAATAGCAGTACGAATAACCCCGACATGGCCAGAAGCACACTCATCCATTGCCTGGCTGTCATTGTATGACCAGCCCTCAGATACAAAGCTATCAAAGTGAACTGCACCACACTAAACAGTACCAGTGCCCCGGTGGCCGTATCCAGTGATACATAGGCCAGAGAGAAAAACAGGGCGTATACAAACAAGGCAAGCGCACCGCGCCAGCTACCTGCTGTTAACGGCGACGGAGCGGGTTTGGTGGTGGCAAAATACAATGCAATCAACAGCAGGCAAACCGCACCGGATAACAATCTGATCTGGGTAAAATAAACAGGCTCAATTAGATTATTCGCCAGTGCAAGGCGACATAACACTGAGTTACCGGCAAAGGCCAGCAAGGCCAAAAGTGTATAAATTAGGGTATGCAATACTAAGCCTCAAAAACGAAACGGGATCACAATGACCCCGCTTTACCGTATTTTCTTTCTCAGCTGATTACTTTTTGTGGTGTTTCATCAATCGCTGACGCTTGCGGAGTTGCGATTGAGTGAGTTTGTTCTTTTTCCCTTCATAAGGGTTGGCACCTTCCTTAAACTCAACTTTTATCGGAGTCCCCATAATCTTTAGGGATTTACGGAAGTAATTCATCAGATAACGCTTATAGGAATCCGGAAGATCTTCTACCTGGTTGCCATGCACAACGATTCTGGGCGGGTTATAACCACCGGCATGAGCGTATTTCATTTTTACCCTGCGCCCGCGGATCAGTGGCGGTTGGTGATCTTCCTGAGCCATTTCCATTATGCGGGTCAACATCGAGGTATTAACCCGTTTAGTGGCAGACTTGTAGGCCTCCTGTACCGACTCATACAGATGACCCACTCCGGTACCGTGCAACGCTGAGATAAAATGCAATCGCGCAAAATCGATAAAGCCCAGTCTGAAATCCAGCTCTCGCTTGATATCATCTTTAACTTTAATATCCAGGCCATCCCATTTGTTCACGGCCAATACCAGCGCCCGACCGGAATTTAACACAAAGCCCAACAGTGAGAGGTCCTGATCGGTAATCCCTTCACGGGCATCTATCACCAATAAAACCACATTAGCCTCTTCAATGGCCTGCAAGGTTTTGATAACCGAAAACTTCTCTACGGCGTCACTGATCTTGCCTTTTTTACGCACCCCGGCGGTATCAATCAGAATGTAATCCTGATCTTCTCGTTGCATGGGAATATAAATACTGTCGCGGGTTGTGCCTGGCATGTCGTAGACCACCACTCGCTCTTCGCCCAGGATACGGTTGGTCAAGGTGGATTTCCCAACGTTGGGTTTACCCACAATCGCCAGTTTGATGGGCAGAGATTGCAGACGTTCCAGCTCTGCTTCGGCGCTTTCTTCATCATAGTTGGGCTTTTCCGGTATGCGCATCTCAGGAAATTGCGCAGACATAGGCACCAGCGCAGTTTCCACCAAAGAGGCCACACCGCGACCATGAGAAGCGGCAATCTGATATACATCCCCTAACCCCAGCGAATAGAACTCAGCTGAGGCACTGTCACCATCAATACCATCCACCTTATTAGCTACCAATAAGGTTTTCTTACCCTGAATGCGCAGATGTTTAGCAATGCCCTGATCGGCTGCTGTCAGTCCAGCACGAGCGTCTACCAAAAAAATAACCACATCGGCTTCAGCAACAGCCAGCAGTGACTGACTGGCCATTTCTGCGTCTATACCCTGCTCATCACCGCTGATACCACCGGTATCAATAAGGATAAACTGCCAGCCCTGAAATTTTGCCTGGCCGTATTTGCGGTCACGAGTCAGGCCTGGATAATCCGCTACCAGTGCATCCCGGGTGTTAGTCAACCGGTTAAATAAAGTTGATTTCCCTACATTAGGGCGCCCTACTAAGGCGATTACTGGTAGCATGAATAAAACTTCCTAAAATACAAAAACCCAAAACTGGGCCGGTAATACAAAAACGGCTCCTTATTGTAAGAGCCGTTCGCAAACTTGTCGATTTTCGTCTGGCTTTTACGGTGCTCTTATAGCCGCAATATCACCTTCACGAGTAACAGCGTATATAATATCGCCGCTTACCACTGGTTCCACATAGACGGAATTATCTTCATCATCGCCGCCAAAATCCAGACGTGCGACAATTTCACCGCTGGCTTTGTCCAGCCAATGTAAGAAGCCATAGCGATCACCAACCACAACATAGTCAGAAACTGGTGTTGCTGAGGTTAGCTCCCTCTCACGTAGTGATGGTTGCGACCAACGCTCGATACCGTTTCTTCTGTCCAGAGCATATACCTGGCTATTAGCATCCACCACGTACAGGAAATTGCCGTCGATGGTCATTCTACGATATGAATGGTATTCGCGTTTCCACAATACACGCCCAGAGCGCAACTCTACTGCGGCCAGTGTTCCGTTATATGATACCACATACACGATTCCGCCAAATACGATGGTTTGACTGTCGATATCTACCAGACGCTCTAACTCTGTAGCACCGGAAGCAGCTGCAATAGTTTGCTCCCACAAAATCTGACCATTTTCAATCAGTACAACAGCCACTTTACCACTAGCTGTACCAACAATAGCACCGCCGCTGGCAATAGAAGGTTGAGCGACACCGCGCAAACTCAGGGCAGGCACTTCCGATTCGTAAATCCAGCGCTGCTCTCCGGTTTCGGCATCCAATGCATGCATAACACCGGCACCGGTATTAACGATAACCACGCCCTCATCAACTGCTGGAGCAGCCAGGACTTCGCCGCGCACTTTGGCTTGCCAGGCTAGCTTGCCGCTATCCACGTCCATGGCGAACACAACACCATTTTCACTACCAAAAAATATCTTTTGATAGGCAGCGGTAATACCACCAGACAATCTTGCTGAAACACCATCTGACCACAACTGAGATACAGAGCTAAACATACCTTCATCACGATATTCAGCCAGGTCAATCTTCCAAAGTTGCTTACCACTTGCCTGATCAAATGCTTTTACCAGGCCCTGACGGCTGGCAGCAAACACTTTGTCATAAGCGACTACCGGAGTCAGTCGGGAAAAGTAATAATCGACACCATCACCTACCGAGTCATCCCATACAATAGTGGGTTTGAATCGCTCGGAGATGGGCTTTAAAACTCGAATTTCGGCTTCTTCGTCATCTTCAAACCAGGTGGTAGGATCCATCCAGGTGGGAATGACAGAACATCCCGACAGATTGACCAGCAATACCAGCAGTGTCAATCTGCTCACTATGTTTTTAACAGTCATGCTTAGCTACTTACTTTTGCGTTGAGGTGATCTATCTTCATTTGGATCAGAGTTGGATTGCCTTCAGTCAGCTCCAACGCTTTGCTATAACTTTCCTGCGCTTCGTTAAACAGTGACTGCTTAGCTAAGACATCGCCCTTCACTGTATACGCCTGAGCCATAAAGGATTCAGAGCTGACCTTATCCAGGGTAGCTTTTGCCGCATCGTACTTTTCTAATTCGCCCTGTACTCTCGCCAGGCGCACCAGCGCTAAATCTTTGATTGCTACATCAGAAACATTATCAGCAGCCCATTGCAGTTGCTTTTCAGCTTCAGCCAGGTCATTGTGCTCAACAGCAACTTTAGCCACCTGTAATGCTGCCATAACCGCATAGGTAGTATCTTTGTTAGCATCAATAAACTTTGTTAACACTGAGGTGTCAGTTTGATTGGCAGACAAAGCTTCAATGGCCGTGTTGTAGGCGTCATTAGCTTGTTCTTGTGCCTGCAGTTCCTGCGCATTATAAAAACGCCAGCCCCACAAACCACCCAGTCCGAGTGCTGCACCAACGATAATTGGAATGCCATTCTCTTTCCAAAACTTCTTAATGGCTTCGATTTGTTCTTCTTCTGTACTGAAATGGTCCATCAGTGTCCTCTGATTAAATTTCGTATGCTAAGCTGATCTTGATCAGATCAGTTTTAATTCTAAATTCTTTTGCAAATCCGACTGAGCAACCTCTTCTTGCTGCCCGTCTGACAGGGATTTAACAATTACCTTTTGATTGTCCAGTTCCTGATCACCAACGATGATGGCGAATCTGGCATTAACTTTATCAGCGCGTTTCATTTGCTTTTTAAAGTTTCCGCCCCCCATGTGGGTCTGAATGCGGTGCTCAGGAAAAGCTTTCCGAAGGGTTTCGGCAAGCGTAATATTAAAAAGTTCCGCTCTTTCACCCATTGCCGCCAAATAGATATCCGTAGGCGGGTTAATGGTATTCTGATCAACCCGTTCAGCCAGGATTAACGCCAGGCGTTCAATCCCCAAAGCAAAGCCTACTGCCGGGCTACTTTTACCACCTAATTGCTCAACCAGGCCATCATAACGGCCACCAGCACACACTGTGCCTTGCGCTCCCAGAGTATCAGTCACCCATTCGAAAACGGTGCGATTGTAATAGTCCAGGCCTCTGACCAGTGTTGGGTTGACCCGGTAGGCGATGCCATAAGCATCTAATCTTGCCTGAACGGCGCTGAAATGCTGTTGAGATTCTTCGTCCAGGTAATCGTGTAATGATGGCGCATCAACTAGCAAAGCCTGCACATCAGGGTTCTTGCTATCTAAAATTCTGAGCGGGTTGGAATCCAGGCGACGCAGGCTATCTTCATCGAGCTTGTCTTTATGACCGCTTAGATAGTTAACCAGTGCTTGTTTGTAATTTTCGCGGGCCTCGTTTGAGCCAAGAGAATTGATTTCCAGCCTGACATCTTCAGCGATACCAAACTCTTGCCATAATTTCGCTGCAACCGCGATGACTTCGGCGTCCGCATCTGCGGAATCGAAACCATAGGTTTCAATACCAAATTGGTGAAACTGGCGGTAACGGCCCTTTTGTGGCCGCTCGTGACGGAACATGGGGCCCATGTACCATATTTTTTGTTGCTGGTTGTACAATAAACCGTGCTGATTCCCGGCTCGAACACAGCACGCCGTGCCTTCGGGGCGCAAAGTCAGGCTGTCGCCATTGCGATCTTCGAAGGTGTACATTTCTTTTTCGACGATATCGGTGACTTCACCGATTGAACGTTTAAACAGATCGGTGCTTTCCACAATCGGTGTGCGGATTTCCTGATAACCATAACTGTTGGCAGCGGCTCTTAACTTTGCTTCAATCCACTGCCACAAGCCAGACTGCTCTGGTAAACAGTCATTCATTCCACGTACGGCTTGTATCGTTTTACTCACGGCTTACTTCTCAAATTCAATTTGCACTTAAAAGCCCGGCATTATAGGCGTAAAGGCGCTAAACAACAATGGCTGAATCTATGTGGAAATATGCATAGATTCAGGATTGAACCTGGGTGGTAGGTATTTTATTGTTTTCATCTAAAATAGCGGCCTTGGCACGGATCCGTTTTTCCAGTTGCTCTACCAGATCGTCATTTGCCAGACGCTCGCGTTGACGCTTGCCGTCCAGATAAAAGCCACTCATGTTACGCGCGCCTGTTAACCCCAAGTCCGACACTTCCGCTTCTCCCGGCCCGTTGACCACGCAGCCAATGATGGATACGTCCATTGGGGTGAGGATATCTTCCAGTCTTTCTTCCAGTGCGTTTACCGTTCCGATAACGTCAAACTCCTGACGAGAACAGCTGGGACAAGCAATAAAGTTAATACCGCGAGAACGAATGCGCAGGGATTTTAGAATATCAAAGCCCACTTTAATTTCTTCTACCGGGTCTGCCGCCAGAGAAATCCGAATGGTATCGCCAATTCCTTCAGCCAACAGCATACCCAGTCCTACTGAGCTTTTTACCGCGCCTGAGCGGAAGCCACCAGCTTCAGTAATACCAAGGTGTAAGGGTTGTTCGATGCGCTGTGCCAGCAAGCGATAAGCACCTACCGCCAAAAACACGTCCGACGCTTTAACGCTTACCTTGAACTGGTCAAAGTTCAATTTCTCCAGAATATCCACGTGGCGCATTGCTGACTCTACCAACGCTTCCGGTGTCGGCTCGCCGTATTTTTCCTGAATATCTTTTTCTAATGATCCAGCGTTAACACCGATACGAATGGGAATATCTCTGTCTCTGGCAGATTCAACAACCGCTTTGACTCGCTCCATGTTGCCAATGTTACCGGGATTTATACGCAAACAATCTGCACCGTATTCAGCCACTTTCAGCGCAATGCGATAATCAAAATGGATATCAGCCACCAGCGGCACTGACACCTGTTGTTTAATTTTTTTAAACGCCTCAGCAGCATCCATGGTGGGCACTGACACCCGCACAATTTCGCCACCGACCGCAACAATGCGATTTATCTGGGCAACCGTTGCCTCAACATCCGTGGTGGGCGTGTTAGTCATGCTTTGCACGGCGATTGGCGCGCCATCGCCAATCGGCACATTGCCGACATTGATTCGGGTAGATTTTCTGCGTTTTATGGGAGATTCAACATTCATGAACTCGACTCTCCTATGGTGAATGTGGCGGTTCGCCCTGCCGGAAATGCGCTCATATCATAAGGCTCACCGGCCACAGTGAGCGAAACCGCTTGTGGTGCGCCCAGTTTAACTTCAAATGGCGGAATACCGCTAACCGGCATTACACGCCCGGCGGACTTGATGCCATAGGCAATGGCCTCGCCGGTGGCATCCACCAGGTTCATCCAACAGTCTTCGGTAAAGGTAAACACCAGTTCCACAGGCTCAGCAGAGGTGTCATAGACTGGCGTTTCATTACTTTCTGTCTGGTCTTGCGCTAAGTCAACGGCTAAATTTTGGCTGTCGATGATTTGAGGAGCGGCCGGTTCAACATCACTCTGTTGTCTTTGTGATGTGTCTTGTTCTGTTTCATCGGCTTGAGATAATACCAAAACATTGTTATCAGTAACTTCGGTTTCCGATAAAGTGATTGAGGACACTGGCGTCGAATCTGTGGTCGCCGGGGGCTGCTCGGTGGTTTGTATCTGTTCAGCATGTATCTGTTCAGTTTGTCCAGTTTCAGCCATAGCCGTCTCTGATTGCGGAGCTGTTGCAATCGGCTCTTCTGATTCATAGGAAGCGCTGTCAGTTTCCAATAATTCCGTGGCTGCGAACTCTTCTTTTTCTGGCTCAGCCTGAGGCTCTTCCTCTGTTTCACTCTGTGTTGTGCTTTGTTGCACAGAAGTTTCAGAGTTGCTCTCACCAGTATTGTTACCTGATTGCTGAAACCACCAAACGACAGCCATAGCAATGATGATAAAAAGAACAAAATAACTAAACATCATCAGGCGTGCATCGCTGGCCTGATGAGCAACTTTCTGAGAAAAGCTCTGTAATTTAGCAGGTTGTTTACCCGGATTAGCCAACTGGTCAAATTCGGCCAGTAAGGACTCAGGTTCCAGCTCTAAATAGCGCGCATATAGCCTTACATACCCTCGGGTAAAGGTCATGGAAATGGAGTGATCAATCACATCGCTTTCCAGATCTGCAATCACTGAAGGTCTGAGGTGCAACTTTTCCGCCACATCTTCAATACTTAAGTGACGCGCTTCGCGACTGGTTTTAAGTTTTAAACCGGGTGCGGGAAGACGTGGATCTTCCTGAATTTCTTCTGCCATAAATGCCCAAATTCTGAATGTTAATTAGGGTTTGATACGATTAACCGTTGTCCTATAGATAAACCGGACACATCTCTTATACTGTTCCACTCTACTAAAGACTGCACTCTTACATCATAGATGCGTGATACCTGGTACAGGGTCTCGCCTTTCTTTAAGACATGATAAAGTATGTCTGATCGAGCAGCTGTGGCCGGCTTTGTGGTTTCTTGCACCACCTCACCCGTCGAGACCAAAGCAGGAGTCAATATCACTGTGCGTGGTTGCCCCACTCTGTCGGGATACAGAGTTTGCAACATATCTGTATATCCCTGGGCAATATTGGCATTACCCAGACCATTTTCAATCTCAATAGCTAAATTTAGTGTATCGGCCGTTACCGGTACCACTTTTTCATATTGCCGATAAGCTATCTTAGCTTCCTGCCATTGTTGTTTAGCGATCAGTAATTCCACCAACATGTACCAGCTTCTGGCCCGGCCAGGCTGGTGTTGCAGAGCACTGCGTAGATAAGTCATGGCTTCAGCGGTTTTGCCCTGACGATGACTACATATGGCCAGGTTTTCATAACTTTCAGCAGTGCGATTGTAACTTTTGATATTCACCGCCTTAAGCAGGTTTTCTTTGGCTTCCCGGTACTCCCCCACTTCGCACAAAAAAGCGCCATAGGAATTGATGAGGTCCGGATTGTTTCTATCCAGGTGCATGGCCTGCTCGTAATATTGGCGCGCTATTTCCCACTCAGAAACCTGTTGATAATAATACGCCAGGGCAAAATGCACATCTCCGAGCCTCGGTGCAAATTCCAACGCCTTATCCAGATTGGTTTTAGCCTGAACATAATTGCCATTTTTCAGGTAGGTCAATCCCAGTGAAACCCGCGTTTTTGCGGCTTCAATTTGATTAACTCCCTGCGCAACTGGCACCGATGAAGTTGTTGTCTGGCTGGCGCAGCCAGCGATAGTCAGAGAAAATAGCAGTGTTAAAATGCGCATCGTGAGTCGCTGTTTATTGTTATTAGTTGAGCTTAACCTCAATACTTTCACCCTTCATGCGTTTTTTCAACATACGTTTAGTGCGATCGACAACATCACCGACTAATTGGCCACAGGCTGCATCAATATCGTCACCACGGGTTTTACGTACTACAACTGTATAACCATGCCCCATTAATACTTTAGCAAAACGATCAATTCGCGAATTGCTGCTTCGGGTATAGGGCGAGCCGGGATAAGGGTTAAACGGAATAAGATTGATCTTGCAAGGCGTATTTTTCATCAGTTGCGCTAACTCTTCAGCTTGCTCCATGCTGTCGTTAATGCCATTCAACATCACATATTCAACAGTCACCTTACCGCGATTGGCATTGGATTTTTGCAGATAACGCCTGACTCCGGCAAGAAATTCTTCAATCGGGTACTTCTTGTTTACCGGTACAATTTCATCGCGTAATTTATCATTTGGTGCATGCAGCGAAATAGCCAACGCCACATCAATTTGATCACCCAATTTGTCCAATGCCGGCACAACACCTGAAGTACTCAAGGTGACTCGCCTTTTTGACAAACCGAAACCCAGGTCATCCAGCATGATCTCCATAGCAGGCACGACGTTTTTCAGGTTAAGTAATGGCTCACCCATACCCATCATAACGACATTACTGATGGGGCGTTCATTGGTGTCAGGTGACAATCCAATAAATTTAGCGACACGCCAAACCTGGCCGATAATCTCAGAAACCGTGAGGTTGCGATTAAAACCCTGTTGCGCAGTAGAACAAAAGGTACACTCCAGCGCGCAGCCCACCTGAGAAGACACACACAAAGTAGCTCTGTCAGTTTCCGGGATCCACACAGCCTCAACTTCCTGGCCACCTTTTAACATCATGGCAAACTTAATGGTGCCATCTGTTGCTTGTTGAAAAGTGCTGATCTCCGGCGCTACGATTTCACAGCGCGCCTGCAGCTTAGCTCGCAAGTTTTTGTTCAGGTTGGTCATTTTGGAAAAATCATCTTCCCCTTGCTGATAAATCCACTTCATCAGTTGCTCAGCACGGAAGGGTTTTTCACCTATTTCTGCGAAAAACTCACGCAAAGACTTCCTGTCAAAATCCAACAAGTTTACTTTTTCTTCGCTGACGCTTTTCACTGTCATTAATTACTACCTCAACAAAAACCACTGACAAGTCTGAAATGCCAGTATTGTATATTTTTCAACCTTTTCTTGCCATGAGTTAATCACAAGGGCAAGAAAAAGGGAGCCTTGGCTCCCTTTTACAATGCAAAGAACTACCTGAAGTAGCTCTTAAAATCTTATCTGGTGCGAGGGCACACTTCTTCGTCAGCGAAGAAATAAGCGATTTCGCGAGCAGCAGACTCAGGCGCATCAGAACCGTGAACCGCATTCTCATCGATAGAAACCGCGTAGTCAGCACGTAAAGTACCAGCTAAAGCTTCTGCTGGGTTAGTAGCACCCATGATTTCACGGTTTTTAGCAACTGCATTTTCACCTTCAAGAACCTGGATCATTACCGGTCCAGAAGTCATGAAGTCAACCAATGCTGGGAAGAAAGGACGCTCTTTATGCTCAGCATAAAAACCTTCAGCTTTTTCTTTGCTCAGGTGTAACATTTTAGCTGCAACGATACGCAGACCTGCAGACTCAAAACGATTGTAGATTGCACCGATAACGTCTTTAGCTACTGCATCGGGCTTGATAATGGAAAAAGTGCGTTCTAGCGCCATTTTTACCGCTCCAATTTTGTGGTTAAATTTAAATCGGCGCGGATTATATGCAATTGTGCGTCGCATTCCTATGGTTGCACCGGAATTTTTGATAAAAATTCGAATTAACTCGTGTAAAAAACAATCAACAGTCGATTTATTTCGAATTACCCGGCCAATTCACGCAATCTGGGCACAGCATAAAACAAATTGTCCAGTGCGATATCAATATCCTGCTCACTAGTGTAGCGCCCGAATGAAAAGCGAATCGAAGCATGAGCCAATTGCGGATCAATGCCCATTGCCGTTAACACATAGGAAGGCTCCAGGCTCGCCGAGGTACAAGCGGAACCGGAAGACACAGCAATATCTTTCAGTGCCATCAACAAAGATTCACCATCGAGATGTTCAAAGCTGACATTGACAATACCGGCCACCGACTGATTTTGCTCGCCATTGATCACAACATCAGACAAATCCTTGATACCATCCAGAAAACGCTGTTTTAACTGAGCAATGCGCTGTTGCTCCTCATGCAGACATTCTTTAGCAATAGCAAACGCCTGGCCCATACCTACAATTTGATGGGTCGCCAACGTGCCCGAACGCATCCCTCTTTCGTGACCTCCACCGTGGATCTGCTCCATGACATGGACTTTCGGACGACGTCTGACATACAGCGCACCAATGCCTTTGGGGCCATAAATTTTGTGACCTGAAAAAGACATCAGATCAACAGGTAGTTCAGCCAGATCAATGGCAATTTTACCGGCACTTTGTGCCGCATCCACATGAAACAACACCTCACGCTTGCGGCAGATATCACCAATATTGCGAATATCCTGTATAACACCGGTTTCATTGTTCACATGCATCACCGACACCATTAGCGTGTCTGGTCGTATCGCATTGCTAAGCTCAGAGAGATCCAGCAAACCGTTGCTTTGTGGTTTCAAATAAGTGACTTCGAATCCAGCATTCTCCATCGCCTGACAAGTATCCAGAACGGCCTTGTGTTCAGTCGCTGAGGTAATAATGTGCTTGCCTTTATCCTGGTAAAAATCAGCCGCGCCTTTAATGGCCAGATTATTGGATTCAGTTGCGCCGGAAGTAAAAACGATTTCTCTGGGGTCGGCGTTGACCAGATTGGCAACCTGCTCTCTGGCAGCCTCCACCGCTTCTTCAGCCTGCCAGCCAAAACGATGCGAGCGAGAAGCGGGATTGCCATAAATGCCATCGCGAGTCATGTGCTTAATCATGACTTCAGCTACGCGCTCATCTACCGGTGCAGTCGAGGCATAATCCAGATATATTGGGGTATTCATAGTGCTATAACTGTAAACTTATTTCGATTTTGTCACTGTTGATATGACGAGATTTGTCTGCATCCTGTCGTTCAGCTACTGAACGCACTGCAGCGTTTGAAACCAGCTCACCCAGAGTGATGCCATCAAGGAACATTTCAATGCGCTCGCTCAGGTCTTGCCATAAGTTATGGGTCAGGCAACGAAGTCCATTTTGACAATCAGACTGCCCCTGACAGCGAGTGGCATCGACGGTTTCGTCCACTGCTTTGATCACCTCACCGACCGCGATATCAGCAGCCTCTCGTCCTAACAGATAGCCACCGCCGGGACCGCGAATACTGGTCACTAACTTTTCTCGGCGCAGACGTGAAAACAACTGCTCGAGGTAGGATAAGGAAATTTCCTGTCGTTCGGAAATATCAGCCAAGGGCACCGGACCTTTTTTTGAATGCAATGCAACATCCAGCATTGCTGTCACGGCATAGCGACCTTTAGATGTTAACTTCATAACCGGGTTCCGGGTTAAAACTGCTGAGATAGTCACATAGCAGGATTAAGCAGTCAAGATAATACCCGACTATTTTAGTCAGGTATTATTGATTTTTAAATTTTGGGGTCAAAATCATCGTTTATAAAATCCGGCAAGTCCAGCTCCGGAATTTTCTTGTCACAAACATTGCCGCCCATTTTATTTATTTCCGTGCACATGCCTTCTACTTTACTGTCCACCAAATGCAGATGCTCCAGCATTAAGCCAATGGCATTGGCCACCGGATCCGGATTATCTGGTGACACCGCATAAGCATCAAAACCATATTTTTGAGCAATTTTCTCTCGTTGTGATGCTGATTTGGGTGAGGCTTTGGATACCACCCGCCCCGGAATACCCAAGACGGTGGAACCTACGGGCACATCCCTTACCACCACAGAGTTAGAACCCACCTTGGCATCTTTACCGACTGTTATAGGGCCCAATACTTTCGCACCAGCCCCGACCACTACGCCGTCTTTTAAGGTGGGGTGTCGCTTGCCGACATTCCAACTAGTTCCCCCCAAAGTAACGCCGTGATACAGAGTGACGTCATCACCAATTTCCGCGGTTTCACCAATTACCACACCCATACCGTGATCGATAAAAAAGCGCTTGCCTATAGTGGCGCCCGGATGAATTTCGATGCCAGTCATCCAGCGAGCAAAGGTGGAAATAAAACGCGCCAGCCACAGCCAGTTTTTTCTCCACAACTTGTGGCTCAACCTGTGTAACCATATCGCGTGCAATCCTGGATAATTGGTCAATACATCAAAATTGTTACGGGCAGCCGGGTCGCGATGATAAACGC
This sequence comes from Planctobacterium sp. AWH2_060, assembly GCF_056158425.1. Taxonomy (NCBI): domain Bacteria; kingdom Pseudomonadati; phylum Pseudomonadota; class Gammaproteobacteria; order Alteromonadales; family Alteromonadaceae; genus Planctobacterium; species Planctobacterium sp. AWH2_060. Next base: position 2,482,066 of record NZ_JBSWTG010000001.1, read on the forward strand.
TGGCTATGTCTTCTTTGATTCTGGCGAACATCTGTGGTTCTCGTTATTTAACTGATTTATCAATAGAAGTAAGGATCCCTCTTAAGATATTCAATTCCTGGCTTTCTACTCGGGCACGATTAAACATACGGCGCAATTTCATCATTACCTGTCCTGGATGCTGTGGGATAATAAATCCCGTGCCTGATAAGGTTTTTTCCAGGTGTACATAGAATCGTTCTAAATCCTCGGTCAGAGGATAATCTTGCAATGCCTGTTGCTCAGCCGCTTCATTGGCCAATTCGCCTGTTTGCTCCAGAGTCGCCATACGCACTTCATAACAGATTGTCTGAACCGCCGCAGCCAGATTCAAAGAGCTATATTCAGGATTGGCAGGAATAAACACATGATACTGGCATTGCTGCAACTCTTCGTTGCTTAGACCGTTGTTTTCCCGTCCAAACACGACAGCCACCGGATATTTCTCAGACTCTTCTACAGTTTTTCGGCCGCATTCACGAGGATTCAGCATAGGCCAACTGTGGGTTCTGGAACGTGCACTGGTCCCTATCACCAGCCCACAATCCGCTATCGCTTCGGAAAGTGTCGATACTGTCTTGGCATTGGCCAGAACATCCCCCGCCCCGGCAGCAAGTGCACTGGCCTGGCCATCGGGAGGACTCACCGGATCCACTAAATACAAATCTTTCAATCCCATGGTTTTCATGGCACGGGCGGTGGACCCAATATTGCCCGTGTGGGAGGTGTTAACCAGAACAATTCGGATGTTATTCAAGGCAAGATCTCTTCAAACTAAAACAAAGGCGCAGATAATAACACAAGCGATAAATGAAAAATTGTGTTTATTTTGCACAGCATTTCTGTTAGATTCCGCGCCTAAAATTCGCGTAACCCTGATACTGGGTCGCCGAATAGCTCTTTTTAAAACCAGATGGCTCATTTATACAGGATATCGCTATGCATCCCATGTTGAATATTGCGGTACGCGCTGCTCGTACTGCCGGTAATATCATCGCCCGAAGTTATGAATCTCGGGACAATCTTGAAATCGAATCAAAGGGCGCAAACGATTTTGTCACCAAAATTGACAAAGAAGCCGAACAAGCCATCATTTCCAAGATCAAACAATCTTATCCCGACCATTCCTTTGTAGGCGAAGAAAGCGGCCTTACTGAAGGTAATGACGACTTCAAATGGATCATCGACCCACTGGATGGCACCACCAACTTTGTTCAGGGTATCCCTCATTTTTGTGTATCCATCGCACTGCAATACAAAGGCAAGTTAGACCAGGCCGTGGTCTTTGATCCGTTACGCGGCGAGTTATTTACAGCCAGCCGAGGCAATGGTGCTCAACTAAATGGTTTTCGCGTTCGCGTTGGCCAGCGCAAAGAGCTACAAGGCACAGTGTTAGCCACAGCATTCCCGTTCAAGAACAAGGAGTTACTGGGTGAGTCACTGGAAAAATTTGCCAAGATATTCAACGAAGCTGGTGACGTGCGTCGTTCTGGTTCAGCGGCTCTGGATATGGCCTATGTAGCAGCAGGTCGTTTCGACGGTTACTGGGAACAAGGCGTCAAGCCTTGGGATATTGCCGCGGGTGAGCTATTGGTGCGGGAATCTGGTGGTTTAGTTTCTGACTTCTCTGGTGGTCATCAGTACTTCAAAACTGAACAGGTAGTTGCCGGCAACCCGAAAGTTGTTCAGTCTATCGTAAAACATCTGAAATAGTGATTTTGGGTGCAGCCTGTCATATCGGCTGCACCCTGTTAATTCTTTTGCTTTAAGCGCACTCGTAACTGCTCCTGCTGGCTTTGCTCCAGGTTCTTCATGACATTTTCAAAAGCCTCGGTATTCCCTGCCTTTGCAAACGCCGGTACCAGATTAAGTGCCTGCCAATAATCATTGCGATTTTGCAGCGATTCAGCCACCAAAACGGCCACCGATTTATCTTTGGCGAAATGTTGGGCCAACAGTAAAAAGCTCTTGGCTCGCAAGCGGCTTTTGTCAACGGCATTCTTAAGCAGCATTAGCTGCTCGTCCTGCGTGAAACTCTCCGGAACCTTGTCTAAAAAGGACATAGTATGTTCAGTTACTGGTAGTTCAAACAGATAATTGCCAGTTTCTATGTCGCCTAACATAGTCGCCATATGCGCCACCATGGCGGTGTAGTCCGGTTTGAGATCAAAGTCTGGCTGTTGCAAGGTTTCAATGCTCCAGTCTTTAAAGCCGGTTTGCAGATACAAAGGCAGTCGATTGAAAAACGTTTTAAAAACGGCTTCACCTTTGTTTCCGGTAAAGCTAGTTAAATCAGCGCTGGTAAACTCATCGCGTTGCCATTTCTGATAAACATCTTCAGCCGCTTCGCGAGACTGAAGTGTCAAAAACGTATTCTTTGCTTCAGCGCTGATATCAATAATGGTTTCGGGTGCACCAGCTTCAGATTCAGGTAACAAGATCAGCACTGCATCCGAGCGCTTCCATTTGTTCAGTTGATGTAATTGCTTCGCAGTGAAATCCTTTTGCCACTGTAGTTCTTTAATAAACTGACTTACCCATAAAATGTCTTTGGCGGTTTTAGGCTCATCAGGTAAAGCACTGTTATCCCTGACTTCCGACTTGGCAGCGTAAGAGACCGCCGCCCACTCTTGAGGTGTAATTTCAATACTTTGACAGGCCAATGCCGTGGACAAGGCACTTACCGTTAACAACTTGCGAAGGTACTTCATCAATCAACCCGCATGTAAGCCAGTTATTGCCATTGAGATAAACAATTTGGCTGAATCTTAAGTTGATAAACAGAATATCAAGATTAATAAAATTGACAACTTTTTAACCACAATCAGGAATAGCCGTTTTAACAGGGCAAAAAAAACCGGGCAATCGCCCGGTCTTTTATATACAAATACTTTTAGTTAAAAGGGGTTGATTCCAACTCAGCACCTTCTTTTTCAACTTCAGCGGGTATCAAGTCTTCTTTACTGATGCCCAGCATCAGCGCCACAAGACTGGCCACATAAATTGAAGAATAAGTACCGATGACGACACCAAATAACAATGCTGTAGCAAAACCGTGGATCAACGCGCCACCAACAAAGAACAAGGCCAACAATACAAAGATGGTGGTCAATGAAGTGATTATTGTACGGTTCAGGGTTTGGGTCAGGGAAATATTAATGATTTCTTCTGGTTCACCTTTTCTCACCTTCCGGAAGTTTTCCCGGATGCGGTCAGAAACCACAATGGTATCGTTCAGTGAATAACCGATAACCGCCAGCACCGCCGCCAGAACCGTCAGGTCGAATTCTAATTGTAAAAACGAGAATAAGCCCAAAGTCAGTAATACGTCATGGGCCAAAGCCACTACAGAGCCAAGGGCAAAACGCCATTCAAAGCGCATAGCCACGTAGACAAGAATACACAGTAAGGCTACCAGCATGGCCAAACCGCCCTGTTCAGTTAACTCTTCACCCACAGAAGGGCCAACAAACTCAACGCGGCGAATATTGCTGGTAGACAATTCCAAAGCCTGCATAACCTGATTACTCAGCTCTGACGCTTTAACATTGTCGCGAGGTGCCAAGCGAATTAACACCTCAGAACTACTACCAAAGTTTTGCACTACAGCATCCGGGAAACCGGAGCTTTGCAGACGCTCTCTGATATCGGTTAAATTGGCTTCCTGTTCGTAACCCACCTCGACTAAAGTACCGCCGGTAAAATCCAATCCCCAGTTAAGAGAATTAGTGGCCAAGCTTACAACCGAGAGGATCATCAAAACAGCCGATAATATCATTGCGGGAACCCGCAACGACATAAAGGAAACCGTATCTTTTAAATTTAATAACTGCATGGTTGTTCCTTAAATCGAAAGCTTACTGAGGCGTTTACCACCCCAAACGCTATTGACGATGGCACGAGTCAAAATGATGGCCGTGAACATGGAGGTAATAATGCCCACCATTAGGGTTACCGAGAAACCTTTTATCGGGCCGGTACCCACTGCAAACAAAATCAGAGCAGCAATCAAAGTCGTGATATTCGCATCTAAGATGGTGGAAAAAGCGCTGTCATAGCCGTGATGTATGGATTGCTGAGGGCTGCGTCCATCTCGTAATTCTTCGCGAATACGCTCGAAAATCAGTACGTTGGCATCTACCGCCATACCTACTGTCAATACGATACCCGCCATACCCGGCAAGGTTAAGGTAGCCCCTGGGATCAATGACATCACACCAATAATTAACACCAGGTTTGCCGCCAACGCGATATTGGCAACCACACCAAAACCTTTGTAATAAATCAGCATAAAGGCCAGAACAAGCACAAAGCCAAGCACGATAGCGTCAGTACCCTGACTGATGTTCTGTTGTCCCAGGCTTGGGCCTACGGTGCGCTCTTCTACAATTTGAATGGGGGCAATCAAGGCACCAGCGCGTAGCAACAGAGCCAGATTTCGGGCTTCACCCGGAGTATCCAGTCCGGTGATCCTGAAGCTGCTGCCCAGTACAGCCTGAATAGTAGCAACACTGATAACCCGTTCTTTTTTCTCGAACTTGAGTTTGCCTTCAGCGGTGCGCTCGCGGGTAGGTTCGTACTCGATAAATACCGTGGCCATGGGTTTACCCACATTGTCACGAGTACCACGAGTCATCTTACTACCACCTTCAGAGTCCAGACTGATGCTCACCTGCGGGCGTCCATATTCATCGACACCGGAATTAGCGTCCACTATGTGGTTACCGGTCAGCATGACGCGTTTTTTCAATAATACCGGAGTGCCATTTTCATCTTCGATTAACTGTGAACCAGGCGGTACGCGACCAGCAATGGCGGTACTTAAATCGTTATCCTGATCTACCATACGCAGCTCGATAGTGGCTGTAGCATTCAGAATTTGTTTGGCTCGCGCAGTATCTTGAATACCAGGTAATTGCACTACAATGCGATCCGGCCCCTGGCGCTGAATAACAGGTTCAGCAACCCCAAGTTGGTTAACCCGGTTGCGCATAATCGTAATATTTTGCTTAATAGCGTAATCTTTGGTTTCTGCCAGCGTTTGTTCTGACATCTGCGCCACTAAGGTCAAATCATCTTTGTCGGAATACTGCCAGTCACCGCGGTTATTGCGCAAAAAGAACTTAGCTTCGTCTTTTGTGGCTTCATCGCGAAACTGAATTTCCAGCACTTTGCCTTCTTTCACCACACGGCGGTAACGAATGTTTTCTTCCCGCAACGCTGTGCGAAAATCAGAAACCGTATCTTCCAACTTGGTATTCAGAGCGGTATCCATGTCCACTTCCATCAGGAAGTAAACGCCACCGCGCAAATCAAGACCCAACTTCATAGGTGATGCACCCAGCGACTTGAGCCAATCAGGCGTAGCTGGAGCCAGGTTGATCGCGGCAATGTAATCATCGCTAAGCGCAATATCCAGGGCTTCCTGGGCTCTTAGCTGAGTGTCATTGTCAGCTAATCTGACCAATATTTTTTGATCTTCCAGCGCGACGCTTTTGGTAGCGATATTGCGCTCGCTGAGAATTTGTTGAACCTCATCTAACAGACGAGTATCGACTGGCGCAGTGCGTTCAGCCGATATCTGGACCGCCGGATCCTCACCGTAAAGATTGGGGGAGGCATACAGCGCAAAAAACGCCACTACCAGGAAAACCAGGGTGGCTTTCCAGACGGGCGTATGATTTAAAATAGCAGTTCTGGGATTATTCATAGACAACGGTACCCAAATCCTTATCAGTGATTAAAAGAAAAACCGGCTTAGATGTTTTTCATCGTACCTTTGGGTAATACCGCAGAAACCGCAGATTTTTGTACCACAATGGTTACATTGTCGTTTAGCGCAATTTCCATAAAGTCTTTATCGTCTGTGACTTTATTGATACGACCAACCAGACCGCCCTGGGTCAGTACTTCGTCGCCTTTGCTCAATGAACCAATTAAATTTTTGTGCTCTTTCACTCGCTTGGCTTGCGGGCGATACAGCATGAAATAAAAAATCAGACCGAAAATACCTAACATTACCAGCATTTCCATGCCACCACCGCCAGGTTGGCCAGCAGACTGAGCATACGCATTTGAGATAAAGAAATTCATAGTGACTATTCCCTAAAAGTTATTAATCTTGTTCTAATTGTGGAACTGGACGTCCCAGCTTTTTATAAAAATCTGCAACAAATTCATCAAGTTGATTGTTATCCAGAGCATTTCTCAAGCCTTCCATAACACGTTGGTAGTAACGCAAGTTATGGATAGTATTCAGACGTGCACCTAACATTTCATTACATTTGTCTAAATGATGGAGATATGACCGCGAATAATTTTTACAAGTGTAACAGTCGCAAGATTCATCTAAAGGACCGGTATCGGTCTTGTGACGAGCATTCCGGATCTTGATCACCCCTTCTGGCACAAACAAGTGGCCATTACGAGCATTTCGGGTAGGCATTACACAATCAAACATATCGATACCTCGGCGCACGGCCTCTACGATATCTTCAGGTTTGCCTACGCCCATCAGGTAACGGGGCTTGTGCTCTGGGATCTTCCACGCTGTGTGATCCAGAACCCGAATCATGTCTTCTTTTGGCTCACCCACCGACAAGCCGCCAATGGCGTAACCATCGAAATCAATATCCACTAAGCCTTGCAAAGACACATCCCGCAACTCTTCGTACATACCGCCCTGTACTATGCCAAATAACGCCGATGGGTTACCCTCATGCGCTTCTTTACTGCGTTTTGCCCAGCGCAGCGACAGCTCCATGGATTTGCGCGCCTCTTCATAGGTGGCGGGGTAAGGCGTACATTCGTCAAAGATCATCACGATGTCTGAGCCAAGGTCGCGCTGTACCTGCATTGATTTTTCCGGTGTCAGCAAAATCTTTTCACCATTGATTGGTGAGCGGAAGGTGACCCCTTCTTCAGAAATTTTTCGCAACTGCCCAAGACTGAATACCTGAAAGCCACCAGAGTCGGTCAGAATTGGCTTTTGCCATTGCATAAAGTCGTGCAGATCGCCGTGCAACTTCATGATTTCGGTGCCGGGACGCAACATCAAATGAAAGGTATTCCCCAAACAAATATGGGCGCCGGTTTCATCCAACTCTTCGGGTGTGACACCCTTAACTGTGCCGTAGGTACCCACGGGCATAAACGCCGGTGTTTCAACAACACCGCGTTCAAATTTAAGGCGCCCTCTGCGGGCTTTGCCTTGCTTATTTAACAATTCAAACTGCATGATAAATCTTGCTTTGATGAAATCTGAAACAGAACACTCACTTAAAAGTGTTCACAAAATTGCCGAATTATAAACGAAATCTGGTGCCGGGTGGTAATCTTTAATCTGATTTATGGCTGCACCTGCTTTTCTAAAAACATGGCATCGCCATAACTGAAAAAGCGATATTTTTCCTGCACCGCAGTGTTGTAGGCGTGCAAAATGTTTTCTTTGCCACAAAAAGCGCTCACTAACATGATTAAAGTGGATTCTGGCAAGTGAAAATTGGTCACCATAGCATCCACTACTTTGAACTGATATCCGGGATAAATGAAGATTGAGGTATCAGAACTAAAGGCTTGGATCAGTTTATCTTCTGACGCTTGTGCCGCCGATTCCAGCGAACGCACCGAGGTTGTCCCCACCGCCACAACTCTGCCGCCATTGGCTTTCGTAGCTAAAATGGCATCCACCACATCCTGAGGCACTTCTGCGTACTCGGAATGCATCTGATGTTCTTTAATGTTATCCACTCTGACAGGCTGAAACGTTCCGGCTCCCACATGCAAGGTAACAAAAGCGGTATTAACCCCTTTTTGTCTGAGAGCTTCTAGCAAATCGTCATCAAAATGCAGTCCTGCTGTTGGCGCTGCTACAGCGCCGGGCTTTTGATTGTAGACGGTTTGATAACGCTCCTTGTCCTGCTCTTCATCCGGGCGTTCTATGTAGGGCGGCAAAGGCATGTGGCCGTGCTGTTCCAATAAATCAAACACCGATTCATCGTGGCAAAAACGCAACTGAAACAATTCCCCTTCACGCCCCAGCATCTCAACTTCAATCACACCTTCCAGTAACAACATATTGCCCGGTTTGGGTGACTTATTGGCCCGTATATGCGCCAGTACTTGATGTTCATCCAGCACCCGTTCAATCAGCACTTCCACCTTGCCACCAGATGATTTTTGCCCCAGTAGACGAGCCGGGATCACTCGGGTGTTATTGAAGACCATTAAATCACCGGGATTTAACAGCTCAAGAATGTCTGGAAACTGCCGATGAATGATCTCCCCCGTACCACCATTCAGGTGCAACAAGCGACTATCTGTACGGTTTTTAGGGGGGTAATTAGCAATGAGTTCTTCTGGCAGGTGAAAATCAAAATCTGAAAGCTGCATGGGTGTTTCCTTAATTCAAGGTGGGCGATTTTACGTTTTTGCGTAATAGTCCGCAAATATTCCTAAAACAATCCCCCAGCCCTTTAATTTTAACGCTTTTCAAACTTCATAATCCCGTAACAATTTGGCAATAGACTCCGCGCCATCGGCGATATTCCGCATAGCAGTTAATGAAAAGAGACCCTCGATGATGATTCCTGGCAAGTTTAAGAATTTACGGACAAAAATACTATCGCTTTTAGGGGCAGGCATACTATCTGTAGGTATTATCGCAATGGTAATTTCGACTTTGCTTTCAGGAAAAATTACCCAATATGGGGTTTTGATTAAGCATGAAGTTAAAGCCACCACAATAGCAGACTCCTTAAACCTGAACTTTAAACGCCAGGTGCAGGAGTGGAAGAATGTATTGTTGAGAGGCCATAAAGACGAAGACCGCAATAAATATTGGCAACGCTTTAAAGACCGTCATAGTCAGGTTCAGCGAGATGCAAAAACATTTTTAAACCTGGATTTAGAAGCTCAATACCTATCAAAAATGCGAGATTTCATCGCAGCGCATCAAAGCCTTGAAACTCAATATGAACAAGGCTACCAGGTGTTTATGCAGAGTAACTTTTCTCATAAAGCCGCCGACCAGGCGGTGCGAGGTATAGATAGAGAGCCGACAAAACAACTTGAAGCCTTGTCTGAATCACTTCGCGACAGCGGCTTGGAGAAAAGTCAGTCGTTAACAAACAGGGCTGAGTCAACCACCTTTTGGGGAGCCACAGTCATATTGCTGGCAATCGTGGCCAGTATGTTGATGTCTGCACTGTTCATGAATTACAAGGTCGTATACCCCATCACCACCCTGATCCAGCATCTATACAAAGTGAGTAAAGGTAACTTTAACGAAGAGTTGAGCTTTTTCAGGGATGATGAAATTGGCCAGATGTCAAAAGCCATTGAGTTATTGCGACGCAGTCTGAATGCTACCTGCACAGAAATGGCCACAGTGCAGGGCAACCTGGATGAAGTATCTACCAGTCTGTTAGACAGCGCGAAAGCTATCGATATGGGAGCCAAAGAACAAAACCGCGGCACAGACAGAGTCAGCACCTCGATGCAAAGTATGACGGAAATGGCCCGCCGAATCACCGATAGTGCCAACGAGGCCTCAATAGCCGCATCTCAGGCCGATGACTATGCCACGCAGAGTATTTCGGTTATGCAAGAAACCATCGATACCATCACCCATTCCTCAGGCCAAATCAATGACACCGCCAGTGTTATCAATAAATTAGACGAAGATGCCAGAAATGTCGGTACCGTTTTGGATGTTATTAAAAATATCGCCGAACAAACTAATCTACTGGCTTTGAATGCAGCTATTGAAGCGGCGCGAGCAGGTGAGCAAGGACGAGGTTTTGCTGTTGTGGCCGATGAAGTACGTACCCTTGCCGCTAAAACACAGCAATCCACCGAAGAAATTCAGGATATTATCGCCAATGTGCAAACTGGCGCTAAAAATGCGGTTTCCGCCATTCAGTTGGGGGAGAAAAACTCGCAGGTGAGTGTTGACAAAGTCATGGAAGCCGACAAAAACCTAAAATCGGTGACCGGTGCGATCAAACAAATTAACGAACTTAACAAAGAAATTGCCGATGCCATCGCAGAGCAGTCTGACGTTGCCATGGAAATCGAAAAAAATATCATGGGACTGGCTGAGATTGCCGCCGTCAATGAAAAGCATGCGCAAAGTTGTAATCGTGATAACGTCACCTTGTCAGAAGTGAAAAATCGAATGGCAGTATTGATTGCCCGTTTGATGGGACAAAAAGTTTAATCGCTCATGCAGATGACTTAACTTGCCGGTTCAGTCATCTTTCATCAAGGTTTTCGCGATATCCTTTAATCGCTCACGCTCAATCTTCTTGATGTCCATCACAAACATAAGCTGCAACAATAAATCAGCACCTAATATGCCTTTATTAACCTTATTGCGCAGGTTATCAGCTGACTGTTGGATACCAATTTCGGCCAATTTTTCGCTGAGGTCCTGATAACGAACCCCTTTTAAACTCATTTCCGATTTAATCAGGCGTTGTACAACCAAGCGCCAGTTAACTGACTCCATCATTTACTCCAAAAAATCACTTTTGTGACTTATAATTTACAAACAATTACGTTTTTATTCAAATAAATAATTTGACTCATAGGAAAATAATGTCCTATGCTAGTCACCAGACTAAATAACCCGGAGAGGAACAATGCATTGGGATCTTGACCAGTTAGAAACGCTCATTGGTAAAGAATCAGATTTAGTTGTCACACGCGAAAACGATTGCTTGATGATAGCAAACCAGGATGGAATCGACGCATGGCTTGCCATCAGCGGCGAACAAATATTGGTGGAATCATTACTGTTTGCCACCAGTGAAGTTAAAAATCCTGCAGAATTAAACGACGCAATATTGCGCACGCACATGATGTTTCCATTAACGACAGTGGGTATCTCAGATATTTCAGGCGAAAGCTACTACACCGCCTTTGGCTCGCTTAGCTCGCAATCCAAAGAGTCCAGTGTGCTGATAGAGATCCACACCCTGTTCGATAATGTTGAAGCCTTTATTGATGCCTGGCAGGAATATTTAAAATAACCCCTTAATATCCATCTGAGGAGATGTATTATGTCTGTTTGGAGAAAACTTGTAACTGCCGTAAAAGGTGGTGTCACAGAAGCTGCCGAGTCGGTAGCTGATAACCAGGCTATTCGTATCCTGGAGCAAGAAATCCGTGAAGCCAAAGAAGAACTGCGCAAATCGGACCATGCCCGCACACAAATTTTAGCGAAATGTAAACTGGCTCAACAAAAAGTTGATGGCTTGCAAAAATCTATTGCCGAGTATGAAGAGCACGCCCGCAAAGCGATTGACACAGATCGTCAACTGGCTTTGGACTGTGCGCAACGAGTGACAGAACTGTCCGAGCAATTGCAAACCGAGCAAACTTACCTTGACCAATTCAAAAAGTCTGAGGTACAACTAGCCAATAACATCAGTCAGGCTAAAGCCAATTTACGCCGGCTGGAGCAGCAGGTTGATATGGTAAAGGCCACTGAGTCAGTTCAAAAGGCTCAGGTTGCGGTTTCTTCCCGTCACCTTGGTGCTAACAGTAAAATGAAAACCGCCACCGAGTCTTTGGACCGTATTCAGAAACGCCAAAACTTGCGTGCTGCGGAACTGGAAGCGGCTGAAGAACTGGCCACCAATGAAAGCACCGATGATCTGGAAAAACGCCTTCAGTCTGCCGGTGTTAAAGGTGGTAGTAATTCAGCAGAAGATGAGTTGAGTCGAATCTTAGGAAAATGATACATAAACTACGCAAAGTACTAATGCGTTATTTTACTCAAATGCGCTGGCACACCATTGTGCTGGCGCTTTTGCTATACGGAATAAGCAGTTGGTGGTTTCTACAACTGGCCGGTGAAAACGCATTAATCAACCCGACAGATTTTATATATTGGATGGTAGTCACAGGCTCTACGGTGGGCTATGGGGATTATTCTCCCACCACGGTAGCCGGAAAATATGTAGTGGCCTTTTATATTATCCCGGTGGGATTAAGTATTTTTGCGTTTGTTTTGGGCCGGGCTGCGGCATTTGTCTCGGCGCAGTGGCATAAAAAAGCCAGGGGGTTAAAAGCAGTGCATTTATCGAATCATATTCTGTTAATTGGTTGGAACGGCGAACGCACGTTACACCTGTTAAAGTTATTGTTGCGAGAGCGGGAATATTCTGGAGACGACCAGGCCATAGTGCTGTGCGTTAAAGTGGATGTTGAAAACCCTATGCCGGATCAAATTGAGTTCGTGAAGGTGAATTCCTTTAACCAGGACGCCGACATGGACAACGCCAGTATCGACGCCGCGGCCACCATCATTGTGGATAATCCGCAAGATGATCTCACCATGACCACCAGCTTGTACGCCAGCCACCGCAATCCCAAAGCCCATATCCTGGCCTATTTTCAGGATGAAAGTCTGGTTAAATTACTCACTGAGCACTGCCCGAACGTTGAGTGTATGCCCAGTGTGGCGGTAGAAATGCTGGCTAAATCCGCTTTTGATCCTGGCTCCAGTAAACTGCACTTTGATTTGCTGGACGTCTACGCTGGCCAGGCGCAATATTCTGTTGCAGTGCCTGAGTTGGAAAAAAGCATCAGCACCGCTACCTTATTTTCCGAGTTTAAAAAGCAATACAACGCTACCCTTATTGGACTTGCCAAAGCCCACGACCTGAAAGAAATTGAACTCAACCCGGCGCTGAATTCCGACATTGCGACCGGAGATAAGCTTTATTACATTGCGGATAAACGCATCACGAATATTGAATGGCAGAGACTCTATGTTTAGTAAACTGTTTGGCTCAAAGGAAAAGAAAGTCACACCGACCATCAAGGCTCCTGAAGTCATGGGACTTTATCTGGGAGGCTCTTTTGAACTGGATTCGCTCAAACTCAAGCTCATCCAGCCGCAACTCATTATCGAGAATGCCGCCAGCCACCATTTGATACAAGCAGTTGGCGAAGTCAATCTTGATACCGGCGGTAAAATCCTGCGTTTTTACACCGATGACGATGCTTTTTTACAAGTGGTAATGGACGGTGGTGACACCGAAAACCATATCACAGACGTTAAGCTCTGGTATTTTTACGATACCAAAACCGTAGGCAATGACACGCAGTGGCAACAATTGCTCAAGCAGGAAATTTCACAGCCTGAATACCAACTGGAAGGTCATCGATTTGAGCGAGTCTGGGATGCCGTTGGCGAGGAATCACCACCAGTGGCTATGACCGAAAAAACCTATGAAGAAGATGGTGATACCAGTGATACCGATCAGTTTGTTATGCTCTACGAACGAGATTTGGGCGAAGACAAATTTGAAGCCCTGATGGTGTCTGGTGAAGAGAAAATCATTAATAATAATCATGACCGTTGCCTGGTGATCAGCACCGGCTTTAACATTAATCCAGCGGATTTGCGCATCAACGGCTAACACAAGGAGAACACAATGACAGATATTATTTTGGAGTCCATCGCGGGGCTGGCCAATTTTGGGATTTATTTTGTTATATCAATCCTTTTACTCTTCGTATTTAAGTTTGTTTTCACTGCCATTACTCCACATGATGAGTGGTTGTTGGTAAAAGAAGAAAAGAATGTTGCCGCCGCTATCGGTTTTGGCGGTTCCATGGTGGGCTTTAGTATTGCTTTGGCTGGCGCAGTATCCAACTCAGCCAACCTGGTAGACTTTGTCGTATGGGGTATCGTCGCCATAGTTGCACAGGGATTGGCTTTTGCCCTGCTGCGTTTTACCTTTATGCCACGCATTGTTAAACGCATCGAAGACAATGAAGTCTCTGCTGGTGTAATGTTAGCAGCAATGTCTTTGTCAGTAGGTTTATTAAACGCTGCCTGCATGAGCTGGTAACAGGAGGTTGCTATGTCTACAGAACCCAAATCCGGCACTAAGCGAAGTCGTGCATTAAACCTTGACCAATATCGCAAACAGTACCCATTAAAACCTTTGTCTCTGGGGGTAGCCTCGGTTTTTCTGGCGGCAGCTTGCAGCGACAATCGCCAGGAAGCGATGGTTTTTACCAGCCTAAATGATTGCCAGTATCAGCTCCCTGACTATGCTGAACAATGCCAGATGGCTTATGAAAAAGCCCTGGATGAAGCCTCAGAAACGGCACCTAAGTACCGTTCTCAGGCCGACTGTGAGTACGAGTTCGGCTCAGATCAGTGTGTTGTGTATCGCAATGAATCCGGCAATAGTTGGTTTATGCCGCTGATGGCAGGTTATATTATTCGCGATTTATTGGAACCCAGACGCTACTCACAACCATTGTTTACCTCCTATTCCCGCTATTCGCCTTACCGCTATCGTTGGATAGGGGCTGGCGGTTACGATTACGGCGATTTTCGCCAGCGTGAATTAAAAGTTTCCAAGTCCTATACCAAACCCCCGGCGGTAAATCGCACCATCAAACGCGGCGGCTTTGGATCATCGGTGAGAGCTAAATCCAGTTGGGGTAAAAGCAGTAGTCGCAGTGGCTGGGGTGGATAACCCCAACCAGCTATTATGATTCGAATTCCGACACAAGAGCGCCCTCACTGGCGCAGACAAGCAGATGAGTTTGGCTTCAAGTTTCATACAATGTATGGACAAGCCTATTGGGACGAAACCGCCTACTATCAATTTACGTTGCAGCAAATTGAGCAACAAATCGAAGACCCCAGCGCAGAACTGCATCAAATGTGTTTGCAGGCCGTGGAGCAGGTGGTCAATGATGAGTATTGGCTCAACAAATTTCAGATCCCGGAAGCATTTTGGCAAAGTATTGCCGACTCATGGCGGGACCAAACGCCCTCGCTGTACTCCAGACTAGACCTGGTATTCCACAAAGACAAGCCGGTAAAACTGCTGGAGAACAATGCCGATACACCTACCAGTCTGTATGAATCCGGTTTTTGGCAATGGCTGTGGCTGGAGGATATGGTAAACAGCGGCAAAATCAGTAAAGCAGCTGACCAATACAATTCCCTGCAAGAAAAACTGATCGCCCAACTACAGGTTATTCAACACTGGTACAAAGCAGACACGGTGCAATTTGCCTGTTGCCAGGATACCGAGGAAGACAGGGGCACAGTGCAGTACCTGCAAGATTGCGCCAGCGCCAGTAATATCAACAACAAATTTGTTTTTATTGAGGATATTGGCCTGGCTGACACCGGTTATTTTACCGATCTGGAAGATGATGCTATTGCCCTGATGTTTAAACTCTATCCCTGGGAATTTATGATGCAGGATGAGTTTGGCAAAGCCATCATTGAATCTCCAACACAATGGATTGAACCCATGTGGAAAGCGGTGTTATCCAACAAAGCCCTGCTGCCGCTGTTATGGAAAATGTTTCCCAACCACCCTAACCTGCTGCCCGCCTGGTTTGAGGAGGATTTGGCCAGTGCCAGCGAAACTAAACTGGTGAAAAAGCCATTGTTTTCTCGTGAAGGGGCCAATATTTCCGTGCTGCAAAATGGTGAGGTTCAGCAAAGCATCGACGGGCCTTATGGCGAAGAAGGCTTTATTTATCAAGCCTGGTATCCGTTACCTAAATTCGGTGACAACCATACGCTGATTGGCTCCTGGTTGGTGGACGATCAACCTGCCGGAATTTCCATCAGAGAAGATAACCATCCTATTACGCAGGATTTATCCCGCTATCTGCCGCATATTATTTTGTGACACTTTTTCGTATTTCCGGTCATCTATTCATGCCACAATAATGTATAAAGCAATTCTGGATTTTCAGCACAGGAGCTATTTTTGAGTTCACCCTACAGCCTCGAAGAACAGTTAAACTTTACGTTGCGCCTGTTCGTGTTATTGACGGTACTGGAATTACTCAATTTAGTAACCGGGCGTCAGCTGAATCATCTGGCACTGGTGCCGCGTGAGATAAATGCCCTGGGCGGTATTTTTATCAGCCCGTTTCTGCATGGCAGCCTGATGCACTATGCCTCAAACATCATTCCTATCTGTCTGTTCAGTGTATTGGTAATGCAATATGGGCGTAAAACCTGGTGGCAAGCGAGCGCATTTATTTTGGTGGTTAGCGGTCTTTTGGTATGGCTATTGGGACGAAATGCTTATCACCTTGGTGCTTCCGGTATGGTTTACGGCTACTTTGGCTTTTTATTGTTTGCCGGCTTTGTCAGTCGCAGTTTTAAAATGATCGCCATTTCATTGTTAGTGGGATTTTTTTATGGCGGTCTGATTTTCGGTGTATTACCCATGCGCCCTTATGTTTCGTGGGAGTCTCATCTTTTCGGCTTTTTAGTGGGAATTTGGGCAGCGCGCTTATTTGTTAAGAAAATCAGGAAATGAAATAAATTCCTGAGTCAATTCATGCAACTTTGCCTCTGGCAGCGTTATAATCGACACAGTTTAAAAATAGTTAACTTTTCATGACTCAAGCAAATCATCAAATAAATAACAACCAACCTCAACAAGGTGGCTTCTTTGGCAACCTGTTGTTCAACATTATTCTGCCCACGCTGATCCTGACTTACCTCAGCAAACCTGAGTATCTCGGGCCCGCCATGGGTATAGTGGTAGCATTAGCCTTCCCCATAGGCTATGGCATAAAAGACCTGACTTCATCCGGCAAAATAAACCCCTTTTCGGTTTTGGGCATCATCAGCGTCTCTCTTACCGGTGGATTTAGTTTAATGGAGTTGGATCCGCAATATATCGCCATAAAAGAAGCCGCTATTCCGGCTATTATTGGTATCGCGGTGTTGGTGAGTAATCGCACTCAGTATCCACTGGTAAAGACCTTTATATTAAATGAGCAACTGATTAACCTGCCCTTACTTAACAGTGCTCTGGAAGCGAAAAATAACCTGCAGAGATTTGAACGCAAGGTAGCGCAGAGTTCCATGATTGTGGCCGGTTCGTTCTTTTTATCCGCCACCCTGAACTATATTTTAGCTAAGGTATTATTGGTAAGCCCGCCGGGCACCCCGGAATATAATGAAGAGCTGGGTAAGATGACCGCTATGAGTTATCCGGTAATTGTTATTCCCAGCATGATAGTACTGTTTATCGCCCTGTGGTTTTTATTCAGTCAGATGAAAAAGCTCACCGGCCAGGATATTGAAACCTTCTTAAATGAAGCGCATCAGGAGTCGTCAAAAGGCTAATTTCTCATTGCGTCATCCCAGTATGATCGCAAGAGCTTATCTGGCCTTCAACTGACCTCTTAAGGCTGAATTAGAATTATCAGCGACACCTCTACCTGAAGTGGTACTGTTGACCCGAATTTCATTAGCCGGACTGGTCTGCGCACCACGCACCGCATTAGCCACAGTGGCGGCTCGCATATTGGCATGATTCGACGCCGCTGGTGTGCCATGACCTGTAACATTCAGTGGTGCCCTTGCTGGTGCTGTATTCATCTCTCTGCCGGTGTTGGCTGCACTTTGTGTTCGGGTGCTTGCTGCATTAGCTAGCGGTCTGTTTGGCATCATCACTCTCACCTCATTAGTCTGTCAATATTGCTTTCTGAGCATAAGTGAGTTTGAACTTAAAATAAAAAGTTTTGAGTCACTTTTAATCAAAACAAGAGTTTTTCTGACCTGCAAAAAACAATCTGGTAGTTTGGGCCTGCATATTTGGATCAGTTACAACTTTGCAGAGAGATATTAGCTCTGGCACAACCAAAAAGATTATTAAAAGCGGCGAAAAGCAATGAACTTGCCCCCACTTCAGTTTAGTATATCCCAAACTTTCGAACCTTTTGTCAGGAATAACAATGAAGATAGATGGAACATTTGATGTAACCCTCACCCCAATCGACAGCCATGGACAAGGGCAGGACGGTATCAATCTGGGCCGCATGGCCATTGATAAAACCTTTCACGGAGACTTGTCCGCAAAAAGCCAGGGCGAAATGCTCAGTGCCATGACCCAGGTTCAGGGTTCTGCAGGCTATGTTGCAATAGAGCAAGTAACAGGCACCTTGAGCGGCAAGCAAGGCAGCTTTGTACTACAACACTTCGGCGTGATGTGCGCCGGTGAAAATCGCCTGATTTTGGAAGTAGTGCCAGATTCTGGTACCGGCGAACTAACAGGATTAACAGGCAAAATGGATATTCGAATCGAAAGTGGCACACACTTCTACGATTTTGAATACCAACTAGCCTAAAGCATGCTAATGGTGGCTCAAGATAGCTTTTTCTCTGTTGCCACCAGATAAACGCCAGTCATTACGAGTGCAATGCCAATTAAATGGGCAATACCAAACGGTTCCTGTAACAGAACAACAGCAAACATGGCTGTGATTACCGGTCCAAGCCCCCCCAATATACTGGCATGTTGCGGTCCAATGCGGCTAATGGCTGCAGCAATTAACAGCGACGGAATAACCGTACACAGCACCGCCAGTACCAACACATGAAAGTATACCTGCCAAGGAAGATTGAAAATCTGCACATCACCTATGATCATCAGGTGCAGGGCAACTGAAATAGACGCCACCAGCATCGCCAGACAGGTAAATGCTTGTGAGCCAAGATTCGCTATACCGGCTTTACTCAGAATCAAATAACCGCCAAAGGCAGCAGCACTAATAAGCACCAATGTACCGCCCCACAGTACTTCCAGAAAATTGCTTTGAATCTCTACGCCCAATACCACCAGTATTCCAAGCCAGGTGGCGGCTAATGCCATAATGGTGTTTCGCCCCGGAACAGTACGCCACAATACCCAGCTAAACAGCATCACAAATCCGGGATAGGTGTATAAGATCAGACGTTCCAACTGAGCTGTTATCAATTCCAGGCCCATTAAATCCAGTAAACTTGCCAGATAGTATCCCAATACACCAGCCCACAAAATCAACCATTTGTTGCTTTGTAGTGCCTGCCATGATAATGGTTTTTGCTTTTGTAAAATCACCAAAATCAGCAGATATATCGGTGCTGAAATCAGCATTCTCAAAGCGATAACCTGATAGGCATCCACCTCATATTGATAAGCCAGCTTAATCACGATGGATTTAAAGGAAAACAGTATTGTGCCAACAATGGCCAACAGAATACCCAGACTGCGTTGTCCAGAAACAGGTGAATTTGGGGATAACATTTCAGATCCATTGCGGAGCGATTGGAAATAATCGCAACAAACAAGCTCAAGATTAACACTCAAACATTAAAACCCAAATACACTTATGGCATAGTTCATATCTCAATATTTAAGGCAGTATGGCCAGAGGGGATATTATGACTGACACAATTCCGCAACGACCTGGTTCAGACAACAACTGGTGGCGCGGCGCAGTTATTTATCAGATATACCCTCGAAGTTTTTGTGATGCCAATAGCGATGGCATTGGCGATCTACAAGGAATCATCAGCAAACTGGACTACATTCAATCTCTGAATGTGGATGCCATCTGGCTATCACCGTTTTTTACCTCTCCCATGAAAGACTTTGGCTATGATGTCAGTAACTATCGAGAAGTGGATCCGATATTTGGCGAACTGGATGACTTTAAAGCCCTACTTTCTCAAGCTCATGCCAGAGGTATAAAGGTCATTATTGACCAGGTATTGAGTCATACCTCAGACCAACACCCCTGGTTTATCGAAAGTCGCCAAAATAAAACCAATGCCAAAGCCGATTGGTATGTCTGGCAAGACCCATTAGGCGACGGCACACCACCAAACAATTGGCAAAGTGTCTTTGGTGGGTCCTCCTGGCAATGGGATAGCAGACGACAGCAATACTACCTGCATAACTTTCTCACTAGCCAACCCGACTTAAATTTCCACAATCCGCAAGTTCAACAGCAAATGTTGCAGGAGATGCAATTTTGGCTGGATTTGGGGGTAGATGGATTTCGCCTGGATACAGTAAATTATTACTTTCACGATGAGCAGTTGCGCAATAACCCGGGTCTGAAACAAGACAGGCGCAAGTTGTTCAATCCTTACGATTTCCAGTCTCATCTGTATGACAAAAACCGTCCAGAAAGCATCGAATTCGCCAAATCCATGCGTCATCTATTGGATAAATATCAGGCGCGCATGTTGATGGGAGAAATTGGAGATAAAAGTGCAGAAAAAATGATGCAGGATTATACCGGTGGACAAGACAAGCTGCACACGGCCTATAGTTTCCGGTTATTAAATGACGAGTTTGGCGCATCGTATTTCGCGGACGTTATCCGGCAACAAGAGTCGTTGCTGAGTGATGGCTGGCCCACCTGGGCATTCAGCAATCACGATATTCAAAGAGTGATCTCCCGCTGGGGTGCGGAATTTGTGCGACAAGATGAATTAGTCAAAACCTTGCTGGCTTTTTTATTCTGTTTACGTGGCAGTGTCTGTCTTTATCAGGGAGAAGAATTAGGTTTGCCGGAGGCAGAACTGACTTTTGAGCAACTTCAGGATCCCTGGGGTGTCACCTTCTGGCCGGAGTTTAAAGGTCGCGACGGCTGTCGCACCCCAATGCCATGGGACGGTAACGCCGCACATGCCGGATTTTCCAAGGTGTCTCCCTGGCTACCTGTGGCAGAGGGCCATTACCCACTTTCAGTCCACCACCAGCAAAACTTGACTGACTCGAATTTAAACTTTACCCGGCAATTTCTGACCTTTCGCAAAACCCAACCGGCACTTGTTCAGGGTGATATCGAACACATTCACAGCGAGGAGGATTTGCTGAGCTTTAACCGTACCTGTGCTGCTCAGAAGCGGCAATGCCTGTTTTGGTTCAGTGATCAAGCTAAGCAAATAAGCATCAGGGGTAAACTACTAAAACACAGTGACAACCTGGTGATCGAAAACCACAGAGTAACGTTTAAAGGACCGGGGTTTGTCATTCTTGAGTGATACCATCCCCCACACTTGAATCACTTCGCAATTGACGACATATCCCATAGACAGCTAACCTGAAAACATCATGCCAGGACAAACCGCAATTATGTCAGAAGAACAGCACATATTATTAAAAGCATTAACGATTACCGACTACCAGCAAGTGAAAACCTTGATGGACGAAGCCTATCCCGATTTAGGTGGCGCCTGGCCCCGTCATACACTGGCGAGACTAGTTAAACATTTTCCGGAAGGACAAATAGGCGTCTTTGAGGGCGATACCCTGGTAGGACTGGCCTTCTCGTTAAGGGTGGATTACCAAAAGTTCTCCAATCCGCACACCTATGACGACATTGTAGACAGCAATGATAATGTCAAAGGCAATGACGACGGTGATGCCATATATGGACTTGATGTAGTTATCGCGAAAAGTCATAGGGGGATGCGCTTGGGACGCCGCCTATACGACGCCCGCAAAGATGTCTGTCGGCAATATAATCTGAAGGGTATTCTGGCGGGAGGCCGCATTCCCAACTATCACCAACATGCCGATAAGCTGACCCCACAGGAATACATTAACGAGGTGGCAAATCACGCCATCTACGATCCCATTTTAAGTTTTCAGTTATCCAACGATTTTCGGGTTATCCGTTTATTGCGCAAATATATCCCGGAAGATGAAAAATCGGGCGGTTTTGCCACGTTGCTGGAATGGAACAATATCTTATACGAACCGGCCCAAACTGTATTCACCACACCGAAACCTATTGTTCGAGTGGGAGCAGTACAGTGGCAGATGCGGGAAGTGGATTCTCTGGAAGAGTTACTTTCACAGGTCGAGTACTTTGTGGATACGGTATCGGATTATCAAAGCGATTTTATCGTTTTTCCTGAATTCTTTAACATGCCGCTGATGGGGCTGAAGAAAGAAGTCAATCAGCAGATAGAAGCGATCCACTATCTGGCAACTTACACCGACCAGATTGTCGAAGCCATGTCACAAATGGCAGTGGAGTACAATGCCAATATCATTACCGGGTCTATGCCCATTGTGGAAGATGGTGAATATTTTAACGCCTCTTTTTTATGTCATCGCAGTGGTAAAATTGACGAGCAGCGCAAAATTCACATTACTCCCCACGAACGCAACGACTGGGCACTAAAAGGTGGTTCTGATCTGCAGGTATTTGAAACCGATGCTGGCCGGGTGGGAATTCTGATTTGTTATGATGTGGAGTTTCCTGAGCTGGGCCGCCTGCTCGCCACTCAGGGACTGGACATTTTATTTGTACCCTTCTGGACAGATACCAAAAACAGTTACCTGCGAGTGCGTCTGTGCGCCCAGGCCAGGGCCATTGAAAACGAATGTTATGTGGTTATCGCGGGAAGCGTTGGCAACCTGCCTCAGGTGGAAAGTCTGGATGTGCAATACGCCCAGTCAGCCGTACTGACCCCGTCGGATTTCCCGTTTCCTCATGACTCGATCCTCAACGAAGCAACGCCAAATACTGAGATGCTGTTATTCTCCGATCTGGATATGACTAAGCTCAAAATATTGCACAGCGAGGGGACGGTTCAAAACCTTAAAGATCGACGAGATGACTTGTATCAGGTTAAATTTATGAAAAAATAGACTTGTTCAATAGCAATAATCAGGTGCGGGATTCCGCACCGAAACTCAACAAATGGCCATCCGGGTCCTGGATACTAAATTCCTGCATACCATAATCGGTCACTTTTAACTCAGTGGGCTTGAGATTTTTAGCCACCAGAGAATCGTATAACACTTTGATATTGGCGGGATAAAAATAAAAATTTACTGACCAGCTGTGATTTAACAAAGGATCAACATCCCCTTCTGACTGCGGTGCACATTCCGACTCCGACAGCATAAACTCGGTACCATCCGCAGCAATGATACCCCAGCGAAAGTGAATAAGTTCTTCCATCGGACTCAATAATTCAAATCCCAAAGCCTGCTGATAAAAATCCAGACTTTTGAAAATATCCCGGACATTGAGCATGGGTGTCATTTTTCCTGGTCCGGTCATGGTGTTCCCCTATCCCCGTTGAGCCTCTAAAACTTCTCTCATGCGTTCCTGAGCACACTTTATCAACATATCTGGCTGAAATTTTGAGATAAAGCGATTACAGCCCACCTTCTCTACCATTGCTTCGTTGAAATTACCGCTTAAAGAGGTATTCAGCGTGATAAACAAATCTTTCAGTCTGGCATCAGCCCTGACTTCGGCAGTTAACATATAACCGTCCATCTCCGGCATTTCAGCATCAGTGAACATCATGAGTATTTCATCGTTGATGATTTTGCCCTCGTCGGCCCACTGTTTTAACAGACGCAGCGCTTGCAAGCCATCCTGGCGCTCAATAACTTCGATACCCACCTGCTTCAATGACTCTTTAATTTGTTGTCTGGCAGTGTTGGAATCATCAACAATAAGCACTTTTTTGCCTTGTAGATGTTGGTTCACTTCATCATCTAAAATCTCTTTTGAAACTTTGATATCGTAAGACACTATCTCTGCCAACACCTTCTCAACATCTATTATTTCAACAATCTGCTTTTTTCCTTCCATATCTATCTGAGTAAATGCCGTTAGATAATTGTTTTTACCAGCGCTATTTGGCGGCGGCAGAATTTCAGCCCAAGATAAGTTAGTGATGCTCAATACCGGGCCGATAAGAAAGCCCTGCACGGTGCGATTGTATTCGGTGATAATCACGTTGCGATTATCTCCCAACGGAGACGGTGGCATCTTTATCGCCCG
Organism: Planctobacterium sp. AWH2_060; assembly: GCF_056158425.1. Taxonomy (NCBI): domain Bacteria; kingdom Pseudomonadati; phylum Pseudomonadota; class Gammaproteobacteria; order Alteromonadales; family Alteromonadaceae; genus Planctobacterium; species Planctobacterium sp. AWH2_060. Next base: position 2,505,694 of record NZ_JBSWTG010000001.1, read on the forward strand.
GCGTAAATCCACAATAGGCACTGATATGCCGCGCAAGCTGGCGACACCACACAAGTGCTCATGAGACCCTGGCATCTGAATCATTTGCGGCACGGGGATCACTTCCCGCACCTTAAATACGTTCATGGCGAATATCTGTTGCGAATTCAGCCGAAATAATAAAAGCTCTAAACGGTTTTCACCGACGAGTTTTGTGCGCTGATCAACAGAAGCAAGAATACCTGACATTTCACACCTGTTTGCAAAGCCCAGTGAGATACTGCTGCTTCGTGAATAGAGATTATAAAACTTTACATCTAATGTGGTATTCGGGCAAATGTGAATAACTATTTTTACAATTGAACCCAACGCGAGGAACAACTATGCTTCTCTATAATTGGATGTTTTTTGTACCCGAGGTTTATGTGCATAACAAAGTGATGGCCATCTGCCAGTTACTTTTCATTCTGTTTCCGCTATCGCTGACGGCTCAGGAATCCCCTGAAACGCCGCCCCTCACTATGTGCATCGACCATTACCCACCACTGCAGATTGTATTAGAAGATGGCGAAGCCACTGGAGAAAACGTCGAAATTGCACGCCAGTTTATGCACCACCTGGGCTACCAGTTAACGTTTACCGCAGATATCCCCTTCAAACGCTGTCTGCAATGGTTACAGGAAGGCGAAGTGGATCTCATGGTTGGATTACTTGATTCTCCGCAACGACAGAAAAATTATCATATGTTCTTATATGATGATCATACGGTGAAAACCTTTTTTATCCGTAAAGATGCGCCTGACATTATTGATTTTACCGACCTAGCAGGCCTTGATATAGCGGTAGTAAGGGGGGCAAGACAGTTCGAAGAATTTGACCGCGCTCCTGCGGATTATTTCAATCGTATCCTGGTTAACACCTTACCAGCGGCATTTGGCATGTTGGAAAAAGGCCGAGTAGATTCTGTTGTCTGTACCGACTATTACGGTAGCAACATTGTAAAAGGTCATCCAGAGTTCAGGAAAAAAATACAGCAAGCCAGCTATGAAGTAATCAATGGCACAAAGGTGTACATCGCCCTTTCACGCAAGTCCAAATACGCATTTGATGCACAACGCATGAACCAAAAAGCCATAGAAATGTACTTATCTGGCGAGTTTGAGCAGATGATGAAGACCTTGCGACGCGATAATCCTCATTGGTATTGAGCAATAATGCTTACGCACCGTTGAAATAAAAAGCTGCAGTACCCGGTTATAGTAATCGTGCCAATAAATTGGAAGTGAACTATGAAACAATTTCTGAGTGTTTGTTTTGCACTGTTTTTCAGTGCGGTAAGTTTTGCTGAGGAACAGGTGCAACGCTCCTTTTTCGGCAGTGTCGCCATCGACGGTTATGACACCGTAGCCTACTGGACAGAGGGAAAAGCAGTAGAAGGAAGCAAACAGTTTAGCTATGAATATAAAGACGCCAAGTGGCGGTTCGCATCCGAAAGCAATATGCAACTATTTATCGCTGAACCAGAAAAATATCTGCCGGAATACGGTGGCTATTGTGCCTGGGCAATGTCTGATGACAACCTGGCCAGCGTGGATGGCGAAGCCTGGACAATGTACGAAGGCAGGCTTTACCTCAACTACAACAAAAATGTAATGGCCGACTGGCGGGAACAAAAAGCCAAATTTGTTGAACAAGCCAACGGTTTTTACAAAGCTCGCTTTCCCAATCAGGAACAATCTGTAAGGTATTAATACCAATTATTGCACGGCGCACTGTTCTTGACTGCAGATCTGCGCCGCTGCTATTACTTATACCAATCCCATTAAATATTTAATGGGATTGGTATTACTTAAAAGCTCGATTTATCAGCAGCATAATTTAAAAAATTTGGTTTCTTGTAACACATTTATCTGTTCATTGGTTATACTCAAAATTGTACTGAGAAAAGTGATGCTTTCCAGCCTACAGCCCCAGGGAAAAACACGCTGAAACCGAATTTTGAGGAAGAGGCATTTGACTAAGCCTGCAAATACTTTTGACCTTTCCAGCTCCGGCTACATTACTCTTTATCTTGTATTATTCTTCGGCTTTATTGTTTCCGGATACATTCTCTCTTTTGTTACTTTTCAATCTCAGGTCATGCCAATCTGGTTACCCGCTGGTATTGCACTATCAGGTTGTTTCATTTTAGGTCCCAGGTTTTACCCGGCAGTGCTGATTGGCTCGTTTATCTTTAACTGCTCAGTTACACCCGACTTTCAGCTTGCGGCAGTGCTTTCTGCTGTTGGATTGCAAAACCTGATCATCGCCGTTGGCGCAACACTTCAGGCTATGCTGGGAGCAATATTGCTGAGCCACTGGATTGGCAATCCACTGCATGTGAGTGGCAAACAGGTCTTCAAATTCGTACTGATTATTGGTGTCTTCATCAATTTATTGTCAGCCAATATTGGCGTGTGGTCGTTAAGTGAATTCAATCCGGGCTACAACCCAGATGACTACTGGCTCAACGTGATTTATTGGTGGCTGGGTGACTCGCTTGGTGTACTCATGGCCACTCCGTTGATCTTATGCCTGATGGAAATCAAGAGCGTCAAGCAGCAGGTTCGTCAGGCGCGCTTCGTGGTCATTTCTGCGGTAGTTTGTCTGTTTGTTTCGGTGGTATCCATTTCCTGGTTTTTTATTGAAAAGGAGAAAAACACCACCAGCAACTGGCTGGAAAAAGAAGCCCAGCAGATTGAAAACCAGGTTTATCGGGAACTGACCAAGACCATAGTGCAACTCAGTGAGTTGGCGACCTTACTGCAGCAAAACCCGGAGCTAAGCAATGCAGAATTTGCGCAGAAAGGTAAACAGTTAACATCGAACTCTGAAGTTCTAAACTCAGTCTCCTGGAACCCAATTATTGCCGCAGAAGAAGTGGAGCAACATGAACTACAACTACAGCAAATTTACCAAAACCAGGTAACCATTAAAGGAGAACCTCTCGACGACTCCGATCCTGTTAACTACATAAAGTACGTTTTTCCAGAGGAAGGTAACCTGAGCGCCATTGGCTACAATGTTTTTTCAAATCCAGTTCGAAAAAACACTCTAAATATCATTCTGCAAAACTTCCAACCTCGCGCCACGCCAATCGTCCACCTGATTCAGGATGAACTCCCTACCCCCGCGTTTTTATTGTATTTCCCGGTTATATACAATCAATCCGCACACCTGAGCCAGGCTAATATCAGAGGTATGGTCGCTGGTATTTTCTACACCAAAGCATTGATGCAACAAGCACTGGATGCCACTGATAAAGATGCTTTTTTTGTAGAGACATTTGAGGCTGACAACAATGTGCCATTTTTTAAAAATTTTGAAGGCCATGACAAAACCTCTGCACACAATTATTTCACAACCATTGATATCAATCTGATTGGGCAATCCTGGAAGATAAGACTGTCGCTCAACCAGGGTTATGTATCAACCAAACAAAACAACGCTTTTGGCCCTTTATTTTTCCTTCAAGTATTTACCGTAGTGGCGATAATTCTGATCGTTCTGCTGATGAATTCCCAGCAACAATTTCTGGATCGTTTGGTGGAAGGTAAAACCGCATCTCTGCGGGAAGCAACACTAAAGGCCAACCAGGCCAGTCTTGCAAAAAGTCGCTTTCTGGCAAATATGAGTCACGAAATAAGAACGCCAATGAACTCTGTTATCGGCTTTGCCCAGCTAGCCAATACTAGTGATAAAATAGACGACGTCAAATTCTACCTCAATAAAATCAGCACCTCGTCTAAGTTATTGCTGAACATAATCAACGATATTCTGGATATATCAAAAATCGAATCCAACAAGTTTGAACTGAGCGTGGAAACCTTCAGTGCCTCAGAATCTATCAATTCTGTCAGTGACATGTTCAGCGCGTTAGCGGAGGACAAAAATCTCTATTGGCGCTTTAAAAGCGCCATCCCTGAAGATTTGTATGTAAAGGGAGATAAGACGCGGTTTGAACAGGTATTGATGAACCTGTGTAGCAATGCCCTGAAATTCACCAGTACCGGGGGTATCACCCTGGTTTGCTGGCTGACCAATTCTTCAGAGGGCTTTGCCAGCTTTAAAATAGATGTCGTTGATACGGGTATCGGCATATCAGAAAATAAACGCAAGGAGCTGTTCAAGCCCTTCGTTCAGGCTGACTCTTCCACCTCTCGACACTTTGGTGGCACAGGTCTGGGCCTGGCAATATCTAAGGAATTAAGCCATCTCATGCAAGGAGATATCGCCATTTCTGCGAATCAGCCCAGGGGCTCAATCTTTAGTTTTACATCGCGATTTGTTATTTCTGCAGAAAAACCCAAAGAGGTGGTAAGCACGGTAAATAACGATGTCAGTGACCTGAATTTGCTGGTAGCAGAAGACAATGAGATAAATCAGCAAGTCATTGCTGCGATGCTGGACCAACTTAAGATAAAATACCGCATTGTCGGCAACGGTCAGTTAGCGATAGATGCTCTGGAAGTGTACGAATTTGATGCGATACTGATGGACTGCCAGATGCCAATTCTGGATGGTTATGAAGCCACCAAAAAGCTCAGAGCCGACAAAGACTATAAAGATCTACCAATAATTGCACTTACCGCTGATGCCGATTCAGAAAGCCGGGAATATGCGCTTTCGGTGGGCTTCAGTGCTCACGTAACCAAACCGGTTACTATTGATGCATTGCGTGACTGCCTCTCTGAAGTGGTAGTTGCACAAAAGTTGAGTGCTACTGGCTCTTGATATCCAAACCATCCCAATAGCTTGCTACAAGTTATTGGTTTTACTCTGAAAAGCTGATGTTAACCGGTCTGATATCCATTCTGACATTCTCAAAACTGTAAACATCAGCGGTAACATCAGTGCGCCAATAGCCTTTACTTGACTGATCTTGGGTAAACACCATTTGAATTGCCAAAGGCTCTGCAATTAGCCAACTGAGCACCAGATTAGTAGCCTTGTTGTCCAGTAAATTGTAACCCAGAAATTCATCAAGATTGCGATTAGCATTAACCAAACCGGATACGTTTTGCTGTGGCACATTAAAATATTCATGTGATTTGGTAGCAGAAGCACCCTCCGCCTCAGTTAACTGACCGCTTGCCATGTCAAAGCTGTCACCCACCTGAACATAACTCAATCGGATATTGTCTGCAGCCACCGGAAATTGACCAGGCACATAGCCAGTCACATGCCGTGTATCGACGACGGTAACTCCGCCTTCGCCAATCACAGTAAACTTCTGCCCTTCGACAAGCATTGCGGTTCCCTCATCTACGCCATAACCCCAATTGTGGTTCTCGTCATTTAACAAAGTTACGATTAACCGGCCCAACCGTCCTTTGCGATCAAAGTGCTGATCAATAATGCCTTGCGACATAAAACCTAAGCCAGGCGCAGTTACTACAGGACCGTATTCTTGCTCATCCATGCTGGTATATTGGCTTTTAAATCCCTGAAACAGCGCTCCCTGACTATTACCGCCACTGATCATGATTTGCGACATAATGGCCGCTCCGGCACTGGTGCCACCCAAAGTAGCGCCTCTCTGGTAAATCTTCCTGAGCTGCTGAAGTGCTAACGTATCTGTGCCACCTTCATTGAGCAGAGTCTGAGTGATCAAGGTTTGATCTCCACCAATAAACCAGACTCCAGCGAGGCTAGCTATTTGCTCAGCAACCTGAGTAGCGTTGCCATTGGTAAGCCACAGGCTTTCGTCCTGTTCGGTATTCTTATCGTCTTTGACAGCTAAAGGCAGGAGCATGACATTATTCGGTGACACCCCAGCCTTAGAGAATGATTTGAGCAAAAGCTTAAACTGTTTATCTATTGAACCTGTTGCCGCAGGAACAACGCCAATTCGGGCATCTTTTCCACCGGACAATTCGGCAAACCGGGTGAATATATCCGTACTTAAATGACTAATCGCTCCACCGGCAATCACCAGACTTCCTGTTTTTTCTGCATTTTCTTGTTTTGCCATCACACTAAAGTGCATGCTCAGCAGTAATAATTTAACAATCAACAGGGTTCGTAGCACGTTTAAGGCTCCTAAAGAAATCTTTAAAACTCAGATATACCAGTCAGTATAGACAGTAACACCCATAGTTCTGTAATACGTAAAAATGCTATGCTATTAAAACTTCCTCGCTATAGATAATCAAAAGGACGTTTACATGTTGTCGGGTACAAGCCTGCAAGCAGGATTTTTATTAAGTTGTCTCATAATATCGGGGGTCTCCCATGCCACCACTGAATCAGAAGCAACGGCACAATGTGTTATGGCACTTTACCAGGAGGCAGATGCCGCAATGACAGTGGCCGAGATCCGTGAACAATGTTCCCCAAAAGGTGACGACTCTGTAAAACTCGCACAGCAACAGAGTCTAACGGAAACAGAAGAAGCTCAAATAACTCCCGGACTAATCAGTCAACGACTGTACAACGAATCCCGAACTCAATTCGAACCCTTTGTGATCACCCCGCATCGCATGAATTATGTCTTACCGGTTTATACGACCAACTCAATCAATCGGCTGCCTTACGAAAACATCAATGGCTATCAGGAAAACCTGGCGGAAATAGAGGCTAAATACCAATTGAGTTTTAAGGTGCCGCTGCTGCAGGATGACTTATTCCTGAAAGACGATGCCCTGTATTTTGGTTTTACCCTGCAGGCATGGTGGCAAATCTACGCTGACAACATTTCCAAACCCTTCAGGGAAACCAATTATCAGCCAGAAGTATTTTATCTGGCACCGTTAGAATGGCACCCCCTGGGCGGGAATACTGCCTTTGTGATTGGTGCAGAGCACCAGTCCAACGGCAGAACGCAGGGGCTGTCCCGCAGCTGGAATCGCATTTATAGCCAGTTTTTATTCGAAAAAGATAATTTTGCTCTCTCATTCCGCCCCTGGAGCCGGGTTTCCGAAAAAGAAAAAGAATCCCCTTTGGATCCTAAAGGCGATGACAACCCAGACATTCAGGATTATATGGGCAATTTTGAATTGAGTATGCTATATCAATGGCACGACATGGAGTTGATGTTTCAGGGCCGCAATAATTTTTCCACCCACAATGGCTCCATTGAGTTGGGCCTGACCTTCCCCTTGTGGGGTAAGCTTCGCGGCTATGCCACAGCATTTAACGGTTATGGCGAGAGCCTGATTGATTACAACCACAAACAAACACGCTATGGCATTGGGATAGCATTAAACGATATCCTGTAGCGCGACTCACTCCAGATGCCCGAATCTATGCAAAACAGTAGGGAGCTGCAAAGCTCTCCTTTGTTGTCGATGCTGATAGTTTTCAGATTCGAGTTCAGCATCGATAAATTTTTTTCGTATTCGTTGCTGACAAGTTCAAAACCAGCCATTACAATTCAATAAATTTATAGAACACATATACGATATTTCTGATATGAATATAGCTAAAATCGATTTGAACCTGTTGGTTTACCTTGACGTGTTATTGCGCGAGGGCAGTGTTACTAAAGCCGCTAACAAGCTGAGTATTACCCAACCCGCAATGAGTAACGGTTTGCGTCGTTTGCGAGATTTGTTTAACGATCCGATTTTAGTACGCACCAGTGAAGGCATGACGCCCACTGAAAGGGCCTTGCAATTACAACCGGTGATCCGCGATGTGTTAAGCAAGCTGGAAGCCACAATTCAACCAGAAACAGAGTTTGAACCTGAAACCAGCGAACGCACGTTTCGCATTATGGCCAGTGACTACGCCGAATCTACGCTGCTGATGGTGTTGCTGGAGCAATTACAAGCACAGGCTCCACATATATCTCTGGATGTCATTACCCCCAGCGATGTCACCTACCACGACGTTGAACAGGGCAAGGTGGATATGGCCATTAACCGCTTTGAAGAACTGCCCCTGTCTTTCCACCAAAAGGTCGTGTGGTACGACAGTTTCTCCTGCGTAGTTAACGCCAAACATCCGTTTATAGACAGTTTTGGCAAAGATGAATACCTGGATTCAAAGCATATTTGGGTGAGCAAAACCGGCTTTGGTGTCGGTGTAGGGATTGATCCCAAAGAGATTCAAAAACTCGGCTGGGTAGATGCTGAGCTACAAAAACAAGGCTGTGTCAGGGATATCAGCGTATTCACCCGGCACTATCATGTGGCACTGCAACTGGCTAAAAAATACAACCTGATTGCGACACTCCCCAGCCGGGTAGCCAAACTCTATGGTGACGATCCAGCCGTTAAAATTATCGATCCGCCCTTTGATGTACCGCCAATTGCCTTAAAAATGGCCTGGAGTCCCTTGCTACAGCACGATGCTGGTCATATCTGGTTGCGTCGCCTGATAACCCAGGTAGCGGAAACACTTTAATACCAGCTCCACTATATATTACCCTCTCAGCGCTGCCTCAGGGACATTAGTTCGAAACAAGCGAATGAAAGAACACTGGTGGCCTACGAAGAAGACGAAATATTATTAATAATGTTCCTGAGGCGCGTCAAAAATGGGTAGATATATAATGGAACTGGTATGGCTCATTCATAAAATTTATAGCAACCATAGAGGTCATAAATTTCTATTAGTGTGTGCAGCGGGCGTAAACTGAAAGAAAACAGATTGAATTACACCAACCGATAGAATAGTTGGTGTACCGACCCTACAGTTTGAGGAAGTTGTACTATGACCACCAGCAAGGGTAATGTCCCCAGCAACTACATCACAGCAGGCAAGCTCGCTATTCATCCTGCGCTTTGGCAATTTATTAATGAACAGGCTTTGGCAGCAGTTCAATTAGAGCAAGACCGCTTCTGGCAAGGATTTGAAGCACTTTTAGTTGAGTTACAACCGGTCAATAAGGCGTTACTGGAAAAACGCGAATCATTGCAACAGCAAATTGACAGCTGGCACAATCAGCATCCGGAAATGGACTTTGCGACTTACAAGCAATTTTTGAAAGACATTAATTATCTGGTAGCGGAACCCGAAGACTTTCAGATCACCACGCAAAATGTGGATCCGGAAATAGCCACTATGGCAGGTCCACAGTTAGTTGTACCTATAAATAACGCTAGGTATGCCCTGAATGCGGCAAATGCCCGTTGGGGCAGTTTGTATGATGCCCTGTATGGTACTGATGTTTTACCGGGCAAAGCAGATACCTCCCTGGCTTATGATCCTGCAAGAGGTCAACAGGTGGTGGAATGGGTTAAAAACTGGCTGGACAAATCATTCCCACTACAAAGTGGTTCCCATAAAGAGGTCACCCGTTACCGGGTTGCTGGTAAAGAGTTAATCATTCAGATGCAGGATGGTTCGCAGCAGGCCCTGGCCAATGACAAGCAGTTTGTCGGCTTTCAGGGTGAAGCCGAAGCGCCCTCTTGTATTTTGTTGTGCAACAACGGACTACATGTGGAAATTCAGATAGATGCCAATCATCTGGTGGGTGAAGGGGATCCCGCCAACGTCAAAGACTTGGTACTAGAGGCCGCATTAACTACCATCATGGATTGCGAAGATTCAGTAGCAGCCGTTGACGGAGAAGATAAAACCCTGGTGTATCAAAACTGGGCAGGATTGATCCGCGGAGATTTAAGCCTTGAAATGCGTAAAGGCGATAAGGTTATCACCCGTACCCTCAACCAGGATCGCCAGTATACAAATAAAGACGGTGGTGCAATAACTCTACCCGGCCGAAGCCTGATGTTTGTGCGCAATGTTGGCCACCTGATGACTAACAACGCCATCTTTGTTAACGGCGAAGAAGTTTACGAAGGCTTAATGGATGCCGTAGTTACCTGCCTGATTGCCAAACAGGATGTATTGCAACAGGGTAAATACAACAACAGCAAAACCGGCAGCATCTACATCGTTAAGCCGAAAATGCATGGTCCTGAAGAAGTGGCCTTTAGTAACACCTTATTTGGCAAGGTTGAACAAATCTTGGATTTACCAGCCGATACCATAAAGATCGGCATTATGGATGAAGAACGCCGCACCAGTGTTAATCTGAAGGCCTGTATTGCCGCTGCCAAATCCAGAGTGGCCTTTATCAATACCGGATTTTTAGACCGCACTGGCGACGAGATCCATACCTCTATGCAGTGCGGAGCCTTTGCCCGCAAAGCCGAACTCAAGACCATGCCATGGATCCAGGCCTATGAAAAATCGAACGTTGCATTAGGACTGGCTTGCGGCCTGGCTGGCAAAGCCCAGATTGGTAAAGGTATGTGGCCAGAGCCAGATAATATGGCCAAAATGATGACGGCCAAAACAGGCCACGTAAAATCTGGCGCCAACACGGCCTGGGTGCCCTCGCCGACAGCCGCGACATTACACGCATTGCATTATCATGAGATTTCAGTGGCTTCCATGCAGCAACAGCTAAGCGAGGTTACATTCGACGGTTTGGATGACATCCTTAGCATACCGGTGAAGCCTGATGTGGCTAACCTTGCTGCTGAAGAAATAGAGGCTGAGTTAGACAACAATGTACAGGGCATATTGGGTTATGTTGTGCGCTGGGTACATCAGGGAGTGGGTTGTTCCAAAGTACCAGATATTAATAATGTCGGCTTAATGGAAGACAGAGCCACCTTGCGTATATCCAGTCAACACATCGCCAACTGGCTGGAGCACGGCATTGTTACTGAAGCTCAGGTTAAAGCCAGTATGGAAAAAATGGCAAAACTGGTAGACGAACAAAACGCTAATGACAATGAGTACATATCCATGTGTCCGGAACCGGAGAATGCCATTGCATTTCAGGCTGCCATGGAACTCATTTATGAAGGAAAGGCACAACCCAGTGGTTACACAGAACCAGTGTTACATCGCAAGCGCCTGGAAATGAAAGCCAAACTTGCATAATAAAACGCCTCTTCGGAGGCGTTTTTTTTATTTAGTGCGCCATCATTGTTTTCACTGCAAACCACATTCACACATGAAAAACAAAAAATATCCACCATTCACAAAATAAATATAGATAAAATTCAACAACTTAAGCAATGATAAGCCATACTACCACAATTTACGCCCGAGAAAACCCAGTTACAGGTGTTAAATCGCCCCAACAAACATTCACAAAATAAATAATGCAAATGCAATCTATCTATTAGCTGAATCGAAAATAGTTACTTAAAGTAGTCATCAACGGATTCGAAATTCAGGCGAAAGTTTTCAAAGCGAATTTCAGAACCCCAAAATTAACACTAATACCCCTACCAGCAGCTACAGCTGATAAAACGAGGAAGTAAATATGTCTCTTTACAGTAACGATATCGAATTAGTACAAGCAGTAATTGCAGCGCGTGGCAAATCCTGGGAAGCGATTGACGCTGAATCAGTAGCGAGAATGCGTGCACAAAACAAATTCAAAACCGGTCTGGACATTGCCAAATACACAGCAGACATCATGCGTGCTGATATGGAAGCCTATGACGCTGACAGTTCTAAATACACGCAATCACTGGGCTGCTGGCATGGCTTCATTGGCCAACAGAAAATGATCTCCATCAAAAAACATTTTGGTGGCAGCACAGAGCGTCGTTACCTGTATCTTTCTGGTTGGATGGTAGCAGCACTGCGTTCTGATTTTGGTCCTCTGCCTGACCAGTCAATGCATGAAAAAACCTCTGTTCCGGCATTAATTGAAGAACTTTACACCTTCTTGCGTCAAGCGGATGCCAGAGAGCTGGGTGGCCTGTTCCGCGAACTGGACGCGGCACGTGAAGCCGGTGATAGCGCTAAACAAGCTGAAATTCAGGACAAAATCGACAACCACCAGACGCATGTAGTACCAATTATCGCCGATATTGATGCTGGTTTTGGTAACGAAGAAGCCACCTACCTGTTAGCCAGAAAAATGATTGAAGCTGGTGCTTGCTGCCTGCAGATTGAAAACCAGGTTGCCGACGAGAAGCAATGTGGTCACCAGGACGGTAAAGTAACCGTTCCTCATGCAGATTTTCACGCCAAATTACGCGCCCTGCGTTATGCATTCCTTGAGCTGGGCGTGGACAACGGTGTTATCGTGGCTCGCACAGACTCTTTGGGTGCAGGTCTGACTAAAGAAATCGCGGTAGTGAAAGAGCCTGGCGATGCCGGTGATATCTACAACTCCTTCCTGGATGTTGAAGAAATCGCAGTGGAAGACATGCAACAAGGCGATGTAGTATTCAATAAAAACGGCAAGCTGGTTCGTCCCAAGCGCTTACCTTCTGGCTTGTACCAGTTCCGCAAAGGTACAGGTGAAGACCGCTGCGTGTTTGACTGTATCGGTGCCTTAAATGCCGGCGCAGACTTACTGTGGATTGAAACCGAAAAGCCCCATGTAGGTCAGATTGGCGGCATGGTTAACCGGGTTCGCGAAGTAATTCCAAATGCCAAGCTGGTGTATAACAACTCGCCTTCTTTCAACTGGACCCTGAACTTCCGTCAACAAGTGTTTGATGCCTGGTCAGAAGAAGGTAGAGATGTTTCAGCCTACATTCGTGACGATCTGATGAATGCTGAATACGATGACACTGAGCTGGCAGCGGCGGCAGATGACAAGATCCGCACCTTCCAGGCTGATGGATCTCGCGATGCGGGTATCTTCCATCACCTGATTACATTGCCGACTTACCACACAGCGGCGTTGTCTACTGACAACCTGGCGAAAGAATACTTCGGTGAGCAGGGTATGTTGGGCTATGTTGCCGGTGTTCAGCGCAAAGAAATCCGTCAGGGCATTGCCTGTGTTAAACACCAGAATATGGCGGGTTCGGATATGGGTGATGATCACAAAGAGTATTTTGCTGGTGAAAATGCCCTGAAAGCTTCCGGTAAAGACAACACCATGAATCAATTTAGCTAAGCTCTTTTACTGGGCAATAAAACTCAACGGCACAGTCTTTCCTGTGCCGTTTTTATATTCCTCTCATACAATTTCAGGTCGCCCTTGGTTGAGATATAGAAAAAGCAACAATTCCTGACTGCAATTACACTTTACAATCTGTTAATTTACCCTATTTTTAATAGCTTCGGTTAAGTATTGCGCTGACGAAAAAACGTGTTAGGATGCAGCGCTTTTTGTCCCATAGCTCTGAACAAGCTGTACTAAATTTTGAGGATTTTATTATGTCAAAAGTGTTAATTATTGGTGCCGGCGGTGTCAGTACCGTTACAGTGAAAAAATGCGCCAGGTTACCGGAACATTTTGATGAAATTTATCTGGCCAGCCGTACTCTGAGCAAATGCGAAGCCTTACAGCAAGAATGTGGTGAAGATCGCGTAAAAGCAGTATTTGCTGTGGATGCCGATGACAAAGATCAAGTTGCCGCATTAATCAATCAGGTTAAGCCCGATCTAGTAGTAAACCTGGCATTACCCTATCAAGACTTACCTATCATGGATGCCTGTCTGGAAACTAAGACAGACTACCTGGATACCGCTAACTACGAGCCAAAAGACGAAGCTAAATTCGAATACTCCTGGCAGTGGGCTTATCAGGACAAGTTTAAAGATGCCGGTATCATGGCACTGTTAGGCAGTGGTTTTGATCCAGGTGTTACCAACGTTTACACCGCTTATGCCGCTAAACACTATTTCGATGAAATTCATTACCTGGATATTGTCGATTGTAATGGCGGTGATCACGGTCAGGCGTTTGCGACTAACTTCAATCCGGAAATCAACATCCGTGAAATCACCCAGCGCGGTCGATTCTGGGAAAACGGTGAATGGAAAGAAACCGATCCATTAAGTGTGCGTGAAGATCTGCACTACCAAAACATTGGTGAGCGTGCCTCTTACCTGATGTTCCATGAAGAGCTGGAATCATTGGTTAAACACTTCCCAACTTTAAAACGTGCGCGTTTCTGGATGACCTTTGGTGATGCCTATCTGAACCACTTACGAGTATTAGAAGGCATTGGCATGACTTCTATCGAGCCAGTAGAGTTCCAGGGGCAACAAATTGTACCTCTGGAGTTCTTAAAAGCGGTATTACCTAACCCTGGCTCACTGGCTGAAGGCTACACCGGCATGACCTGTATCGGTACTTACATCACAGGTGTTAAAGATGGTAAAGAGAAAACCATCTTTATCTACAACAACTGTGAACACGCGGTGTGTAATGAAGAAGTAGGTGCTCAGGCAGTTTCTTATACCACAGGCGTACCCGCTATGATTGGTGCTGCACTGATGTTGAATGGCACCTGGAAGAAACCAGGCGTCTGGAACATGGAACAGTTCGATCCAGACCCATTCATGGACATGCTAAACCAACACGGTTTGCCATGGCATGTTATGGAATGTGACACCAGCCCATTCAGCAAATAACCTAACCTAAACCAAGGGGTCAGAGTTCTTGAAAACCCAATAGCTAGCGGTTTTCAGTTTCAACAACTCTGACCCCATGATTTCTTCTGAGGTGATCCACAATGACCGACCCTATGCTATCTCCTGAAATTCCTTCTCCCAGCTATGTTTGCGAAGAAGCGAAGCTGAAACGCAATCTTGAGTTAATGGCGCGCGTGCAACAACAATCGGGCTGTAAAATCATCCTGGCACTGAAAGGCTTTAGCATGTGGTCTACCTTTGATCTGGTTGGCGAGTACTTACACGGCTGCACCGCCAGCTCTGTATGGGAAGCCAAACTGGCAAAAGGAGAAATGGGTAAAGAAGTTCACGCCTACGCACCGGCTTACAAACCAGAAGAAATTGCTGAGTTAAAACAGTTGGTCAACCATATTTCATTTAACAGCCTGGCCCAGTGGCAGCGTTATAAAAGTGAATTTGTCGGTACCGATATCTCGCCGGGAATCCGGGTTAATCCTGAGCATCAGGAAGCCGATACCGAACTCTATGATCCCAGTGCGCCAGGTTCACGTCTGGGAATTCGGGCCGCTGATTTAGAAGGTCAGGATTTATCGGGTATTGAAGGTTTCCATATTCACAATTTATGTGAGTGCGATTCCTTCGCTACTGAGCGCACCATTAAAGCCGTGGAAGAGAGGTTTGGCAAATGGTTGCCGGATTTAAAATGGATTAATCTGGGCGGTGGTCACCTGATGACCAAAGCCGGTTACGATGTCGAACACCTGATTTCAGTATTGAAAACCTTCCGGGAAAAATACGATGTCGAACTCATCCTGGAGCCTGGCTCTGCGGTGGCCTGGCAAACCGGACCACTGGTGTGTGAAGTGGTGGACATTGTTGAGAATCAGGGTCAGATTGCAATATTAGACATTTCTGCCACGGCACACATGCCAGATGTACTGGAAATGCCATACCGTCCTGTTGTGCGCAATGCCGGAGAGCCAGGGGATAAAGCCTATACCTATAAACTGGGAGGAAACTCCTGTTTAGCCGGTGATGTTATTGGTAGTTACAGTTTTGATAGGCAACTGCAGCCCGGGGATCGACTCATATTTGAAGATATGATCCACTACACCATGGTAAAAACCACCTTTTTCAACGGTGTGCAACATCCCCACATTGGTATTCTGAGAGAAAACGGTGAATTTAAACTGGTAAAAACCTTTTCTTACGAAGAATTTCGCGCTCGCCTTTCCTGATTTTGGTGCAACCAATTCAGCATTTTCGGCTAAATCCCCCTGTACAACCTCTGTCAGGGGCAATTTTCCTGTCATTAAGTTAACCCAAGGAAAACACCCTGTTAACTGTTTGTTTATTGCCCAAAGCTGGTGCTGCTAAGCCTTTGATTTGGGATAGTTTTCCCCATAAAACTCAGCCATAAAAACGTAATCATAATGAAATCATAGAGTTACAATCCTGGCCCAACATTCGCATCTGTGAAATTAAGAAAAGCGGTGACTTCGGTTTTTTAATAAACTGGCTGTCCCTGCCTTTCTTCCCTTTCAATGCAATGGCGTATTGAAAGGTAAATCCAACGAAGGAGCAGGTTATGATAAGGTTGAAGAATTATCTATTTTGGGTTGTTTTATCGTTCACCCCTTTCATGCTGGCAGCAAAAGAAAATGTTGTAGTCCCCTATTACGACACGATTGAAGATCAATATGCCAGTGAACTTTTAACCCGTGCACTGGCCAGTCAACAGCATAAGATTAACACCACCCATTACTCATCAAATGTTTCCGGCCCGCGACTGGCTCAGGCATTTGATGCCAATGAGATCCAAATTCTGTGGTTACCAAAAAATGAGGCAGAAAATAGTGGCCACCACATAATATCAGTACCTGTTTTCAGAGGCCTGATGAGCTACTACAAGCTTGTGCAAAACACTTATGAGCCTGATATCCAACCTGAAAAAGAACTCAAGCAGGTGGAGCTGGGAATGTTTAGAGATGATGCTCAGGCCAGCTATCTGGAACAATCTGGTTATCAAGTAGTTAATGTTAAACACCTGGATAATCTCAAAGAAATGCTGTTTGGAGAACGGTTTAAAGCCATTTTAGCTCCCGCAGCCAGAATTGCTGACAGTAGCAGTGATGAGTTTAAAGTCATTCCGGGATTGGTAGCGATGGACAGCCCCTGGTATTTTGTAGTTCACAACAGTCGCCCTGAACTGGCTAAAAAGCTGCGTGATGGGTTGGCGGCTATGCTGCTGGACGGTTCGATGGATCAATTGTTGTTCGACACGCCCTGGATGGCTACGCTTTATGAACAACTTCAGGATGATGATACCTTGATTTTTTCACTGCCATCTGACGTTCGATCCGACGAAGTTCTGGCTTCGGAATTTTGGTTGTCTTTTAATAAACTTCCACTGCTATCGGCTATCAACTAAATCAGAAAAATCAGGCGGCCGTTAGGGCCGCCTGCCAAATAGTTTGGTTAAAACAGGTAAGTCTGAGTCTTAGTCAGCAACTCATTGGGGCTGAGCTTCTGCAGGACACACTGTTTCACGTCTTTTAGATTAAACACATAAACCTTATCTTGCTCATCTCTGCCACGTTCTCCTTTCCCACGGCTAAATTCTTTGAGCACAAAATTCAGTTTCTCAGAGTCACCCAAAGACTTTAAACCACTGCCATAATCACACAAGGTTTCAGCAACTGTTGCTTCAAAATCAGCCAGAAAACGATTCACCATTTGATTTTGCGCTTCGGCTAATTTGGCCTCCCGGCGCGCTTCTTCTTCTTCCAGCTCTTTGGCTTTTTTAGCAAATTCGGCTTTTTTGCTGTCGAGTTTTTCCAGCTCTGAGCGGACTTCCTTAAGGTCTTTTTCTAACGCTTTTTTGCGTTCCGATTCAGCATGACGCATCTCAAATTCTAAATCGCGAATTGTGCGCTCATACTCACGGCTTTCCCATTCCAGGTCCCGTTCCTTTTCTCGCAAATCACGACGGCGTTCGCGATGTTCGCGCATCACTTCTTTAGTGCGCTCCTGCACCTCTTCTATGTACTCCTCCATGTCCTCATCCACTTCAAACGAGAACGAAAAGTTGCCATCTGTTTCCGGATCAATTGCAATTTCCGGAGCCGGTGGTGGTTCAGGGAAGTTCATACCGTTAACCATTCCCTCAATGCTCTCCACCATATGACCAAAATCAAAACTAAAGTGCATGTTTCTGGAGGACGAGGTGTAAATATCAAATACCAGACCTTGACCCGCCAAATAGCCTGTCTCAATCTTCCTGAAACGGATCCCATCTCTACGGGTATTTTGCTTCAGTGAGGTGGTAAGGATGTTCTGCATAATTTGAGCGTCTTTATTAATGGCATCAAACTTGTCCTGTGCGTGTGCCGCTGTCATCAGCGACAAGCAAGCGATAACACTGGATACTAACATTGATTTTTTCATGTTCTGATACTCCATTAGTTGTCAGAAATAGGTTGTTCGTAGGTATCAGGCAGCCAGTCCGGATTCTGAGGGCCTGATTTAAAATCGGATTTAAGGCGATTGATCTGGCGAGCGTAAAACACCTGATCATCAGCGCGTTGTTCATTCACATGTTTTATCAGCTCTGCAAAATCTTCCCGCCTTTCAGTGCGGCTGGTCGCCAGCAGATAATTGGCCAACTGGGTGTTCATTTGCATCTGTTGCTGCTGCAGGTGATCTGCCTGTTCTTCAAACTTGCTGTTTTGCAAAGCGGCGTATTCGGCAATGCGCTCATTAACCAGCTGTTCGATTTTTTGTTGCTCGACAGCGCCAGAAAAACTGATGGTCATACTGCCCTGATGCACGGTGACTTCCATATTCAATGTCACCATCAGGATGGCCACAAACGAAGTTGCTAAAGATAAAGCGGGCAAGCCTCTCCACTGCCACCAGGGGCTGTGCTGTGTCTTTTCAAAGCCACTGCTGCGGTCCCAGTCAGGAACCTCTTCTTCGCTAAATTGTTCGGCCATAAATTGCAACCGACCATGCACCGCAACTTTGTCTGCAAAACTTTGGTCTTCGCGGCACCAGGTTTCAAATTGGTGTTGCTCATCAGCACTCAATTCGGCCTCTGCCCATTTTGTAAAGAGTGCTTGTTTGGCTTTATTGAGTTCAGACATACTCTACCTCCAGTAAGGACTTCAGTTTTTCCAATGCACTGTACAATCGAGATTTAACAGTATTGCTGGAAACGTTGAGCTGCTCAGCAATTTCATCAAAGGTAAACTGACCAAAAAATTTTAATTCCACCACCGCTTTTTGCGCTAAGGGTAATTGTGCCATCGCTTGTATAAGCTGCTGACTGTCCCGGTTACCAAATAACACCTGCTCCGGTGCTGCGGCCTGGCAAACCATTTCAGGAGTGTCATCCAGTGCCTGAGTTGGTTTTTTACGCCGATAAAACTCCACACAGCGATAGCTCGCAATGCGAAATAACCAGGCTTTAAACGCCCCCTCGCCACGGTAGGATGCCAAATTGCGAAATACCGACGTGAATATTTCCTGCATTAGATCCAAAGCATCCTCCCGGTTACTGGTCATGCGTAGCCCATAGTTGTAGATGGACTTTTCGTAGCGCTTAACCAGCTTCATCCAGGCTCCCCGGTTTCCCTGCAACGCCTTTTGAATTAATTGTTCATCCGTCTTTTCAAACACGCTTGTTTGTCCCAGGTGAATTTGTTGTGTTGTTGTTAGTTCTTAATGTCGAGGGGAGTAACAGAAAAGTTGGGGGAGTAGTAAAAAAACTTAAATTTATTTTTGATTCTGCTAATGCCCCCAGCATTTAATCGTTCTCAGCACTAATTCAGTTTGGGAACAGGCATGATAGGCGCAATTATTTCAGCGACTTTGCGAAACAGTTGCATACGGGTTGTACCATTGCGCCAGACCAAGCCTATTTCGCGAAATGCGTTTTGTTCTGCGTCTAAGGCACGTAGGGGGGAACCCTCCAATATGCCTTCAGATAACGCCATTCCTGGCAGGAATGTGATACCCATTTTGCAGCCAGCAAGCTTTATCAAGGTATGTATGCTACTGGCCGCCAACGCACTAACCTGCTCGGCGTGCTTTAAACCACAAGCGCTGACGGCATGCCCAGTCATACAATGTTCGGACTGTAAAAGAAACACACTGTTTTTAGGCAGAGAAGATATCTCCAGCGGATTGGGCAATTGCGCTAATACCTCTTCATGGCCCACCAGATGGAAAGGGTCATGGCCCAGCACCAGTTGCTTGCAGCCGGGGGTTTCCATCGGCAACGCCAGTACAAGGAGATCCAGTACACCATCGTTTAATTGTTTTAACAGATTTTCGGTGGTGTCTTCCTGTAACTGCAGGTTCAGGGTGGGTAATGCAGTACCGATATTACTGATCATTTTTTCAAATATAAATGGCGCTATGGTTGGGATCACCCCCACTTTCAGGTTACCCGCCTGCCAGTCGCCTGCACTCGTGGCATAATCCACCATCTCACTCGCCTGTTGCAGCAGTAGTTTGCTACGTTCAACAATTTCCAATCCAAACGAAGTAAAAATAAAGGTTTTGTGATCCCGCTCCAGCAACTGTCCATTGAGTTGCTCTTCCAGGTTTTGAATAGCGGTACTTAAGGTAGATTGGCTTACATGGCAACGCTGGGCTGCGCGATTAAAGTGTTGCTCCTGGTGAAGTGTTACCAGGTAATGAAGATGTTTTAAGTTAGGCCATTTCATCGTGATTCCAATGCACTAGTTTTATTTTATTATTCAAACAATAATCAATTTAATCAATTAAAAGTCAAAATTTAATTCAAAAAAAAGGGCACTGTTGTGCCCTTTTTCGAGTTCAGAAATCTGGATCAGGATCCCGATTTAACGCCTTTTTTGCAGGCTTCGGTAGTTTTGTCTGTAGAAGCCCAAAAGCAGTATGACCAGCAACCAACCCAGGTTAAAGGCGCCGCCACCAGACTTATTAGTGACATTCACTATTTCCACTGGTTTTTGCGCAACGGTCACTCTCACTGTACCTTCGTCGGTCAACTCACCATCACTGATCACATAGCTGATGGTAACCAGGCCACTGAAGCCCGTTGCCGGTGTAAAGGTCAGAGTTTGATCACTATTAACCACAACACTACCGGAGTCAGCGGTAGCACTGACAACAGTTAGCGTATCGCCATCCACGTCCATGTCATTATCCAGAACACTTATGACAACCGAAGTTCCATACTCGGTATTAACGCTATCATCCGTTGCCTGAGGCGACTGGTTACCTTCAACCACCACAGATACGGTGGCCGAATCCGTTTCCCCGAAACTATCAGAGATAACATAGGTGATCGTCGCCAATCCATCGAAGCCATTGGCTGGTGTATACAGCAAGGTGTTGTTCGCTGTAATCATCACTTCACCAACATCAACAGTGGCAGAATCTATCGTTAAGGGATCGCCATCGACATCAGTATCATTAGCCAGAACATCAATTTCGATCGGCATATCATCCGTGGTAGAAGCGCTGTCGCTTCGGGCGCCAGGCGCTCTGTTACCATTAATGGTAACAGTTACTTCGCCACTGCCGGTGCCACCGTTGCCATCACTTACGGCATAAATAAGTACGTCAGTACCCACATAACCGCTATCAGGCGTATACATTATGGTATCGCTTGATGTGATTTCTGCTGTACCAAAGCTGGCATCAACACTTTCAATGGTTAAGGTATCACCATCCACATCACTGTCGTTAGCTAATACGTCGATTTCAATGCTGGTGTTCCATTGCATTTCCGCTGCATCGCTTTGGATATCAGGTAAATTGTTGCCAGACAGAACCACAGCAACACCACCTGGATCGGCAATCGCGCCGTTCACCAGACCATCATCGTCATTAATGCCGCCATCCAATACGCGCAGTTGTACGCACCAGTGACCTTCCGTCAGGCCCACCGTCCAACGCGAGCTTCCCGGAGGAGGACAAACGCCTTTTGTTCCACGAGCTGAGAAAACCTGGTTATTGTCATTGATAACAAAGTCGGTCCAGCGCTCATTTCTGACGCTGTACTTACGGTACACCGCATTGCTGGGAACCGGTCGAGTCTGAGGTAACACGATTGACGCTATCTGGCCTTCTTCTGGTAAGTCATACAAGATGAAGTCGAAAATACCACCAATATTTGTAGCCTCAGGATCTTCAGGTAAACCATCCGAGCGCTGCGCGGCTGAATCGCCTCTGCGATTTAAAGTAATTTTTCCGCCAGTGGTTTCATCAACAATGACTTCCAGGCCATCAGAGCTATTCAATGCAGAAATAGCCCCCTGGCGCATACATACACCTGGCTCACTTTCTGCAAGGAACTCATCCTGAGTAGCAGCCTGTTCAGGCACGACATTACATTCATCTATAGCATCCAGATAGTCTGGTATACCGTCACCATCTGAGTCCGCGTAGCCCTCTTGGGAATCAGGGATTAAATCACCGTCAGTGTCCAGCTCCTCAGAAAGTACCGCAAGGCTATCTACCACTTCGATAAACACATCGGCAGTATTGGATAAAATGGGGTCACCATTATCACTGGCAAACAGGCTCACCTGGTAAATACCGGTCGCAACGTCAGAGGGTTCGAACAAGAACTGATTTGCAGAACTACTTGAGTTTGACAGGACTGAACTAATCCAGTCGGTATCCAGAGAATCCTGAGGATTCGCATCAGTGACGGTCGCGTTGATAACAACGCTGCCTTCATCTTGCGCCACAGTCAGGCGATTATCACCTGACTGACTCACCATCAGTCGAATTTCTGGTGCAATATTTTGTTCGGATATAGTGACTACCGACGTATTGTTTGCGCCCAGATTCTGACCGCTATTTAGTGCAAAGATGATAGTTTCGTCAGATTCCACCTCATCATCTGCAAATACGTTGAAGCTGATAATCTGTTCTCTACCACTGTTGAACGTCACGCTGCCACTCTGGGCATTGTGATCTTCACCAAAGGTGGCTGTGCCACTGACTGAGTAGTTAACAGTTAGTGGATAAACAGGTGCATCACCGTTGAGCAGCACACGCATTCTGACCGTGCTATCTTCATTTACCACTTTATCCTTGCCCAGAGAAATCAGTGGATTAACGTGCAGGGTTTGAGAATCAGTTGTGACACTGCCAAAGCTATCTTCAGTGCGCCAGAAGACTTTCCGGGCTCCCGGTTTAAAGCTGTTAGAAGCACGCACCAGAGAGACTGGTAACGGATTACCATCAGCATCCGAGGCCTCAGCAACCCCAAGATCTACCTCTGTAAATAACCCCTCAGCATCAACCGTCAAGTCATCCGGCACCGTCAGAATCGGTTGGCCAATTCCTGCAACACCGTTGATGGTGAGGTTGACCCGTGCCTGAGCACTGCGACGGGCGTTGTCTCGAACGGCGTATTGCAAGTCGACATCACCAATAAAGCTGAGACCCGGTTCAAACTGAATCTGGTTATTCACCACACTGACAATACCGAAATCAGCCTGAACGCCCTGCAAGGTCAGCACATCGCCGTTAGTGGCAATATCTACATCGATGTCATTGGAAAGTACATTCAGGGTGTATATGCCAGTATCATTCTGATCCAGTACGATAGTGTCAGCAACCGCAACCGGACGGTCATTAATGCTATTTACAGTAATGCTGATGGTAGCTTGTTCAGAACTACTATCGCCGTCGTTAGCCTGGTACACGAAGCTGTCGCTACCGTTAAAATCAGTCTCTGGAGTATAAGTCCAGCCAGTTGCCGTTTCTGTCAGGTTGCCATTTTGTACATCACTCACAATGACAAAACTCAGTTCATCACCATCTCCATCACTAACCGACGGTGTAATGGAAACACTGGAGTCTTCATCCACAGAAACACTACTGTCATTTGCCACTGGCACCGCATTAGCTTCTGTTACTGTGATAGTAAAGGCATTCAAACTGGCACTGTCAGTACCATCCGACACGCTTAAAACAATGCTGCCAGTAGTACCGACATCCTCAGTACCCGGAGTCCCCGTCAGAGCACCTGTTGCACTGTTAATGGACAACCAATCAGGTAGCCCCGAAGCACTAAACGTCAGGCTATCGCCGTCTGCATCGCTCGCAGTAGGCGTAAAGCTATAGGCAACATTTTGTGAAATAGCGGTACGCGGTGTACCACTTATTGTTGGCGCATTATTGCGAGCCACCACAGTGATGCTGAAACTGTCCAGAGAACTGGAGTTCTGCCCATCGTTTACACTGATAACGATATCTGCATAGCTACCGACATTCTCTGCAACCGGGGTGCCCCTTAAAGTCCCCGTTCGAGTATTAAACGCAGCCCACGCGGGTCGATTGGAAATACTGAAGACTAATGTATCCCCTTCTGCGTCGCTGGCCGTCGGGGTAAACCGGTACTCGTCATTCTGGAACACCGAGGTTGCTGGTGTGCCGCTGATGACAGGTGCGTCATTAAACTCCAATACAGTAATTGAGAAAGCATTGAGACTAACTGTAAATTCACCGTCGGTTACCGAAATAACTATACCTGTAGTAGTTCCTATATCGGCAATACCAGGCGTGCCACTCAAGGTACCTGTGTTGCTATCAAAGTTAGCCCAAACAGGCTGATTGACAATGCTGAAGGTCAGCTCATCACCATTGACATCTGAGGCCGACGGAGTAAACAGATAACTATCACCTTCGGTAATGCTGGTTACCGGCAAACCACTGATCGTTGGTGCGACATTGCCGCATACTTCACAAACCTCCAGGTTAAATGCCGGAAGAGATACGGTATCAATACCATCAGTCACGCTAATAACAATATTGCTGTAATTGCCAATATCATCACTGTCTGGAATACCGCTTAGCGAGCCTGTATCCGCATCAAACGTTGTCCAATCAGGTTGATTTTCAATACTGAAAGTCAAGGTATCACCATCAGGGTCACTGGCAACTGGCGTAAAGCTATAACTCTGCCCTGGCTCAACAGCACTGGCAGAAGTACCACTTATAAGAGGTTGTGAATTGGCAAGCACTTCAACATTAAATGCCGCCAGTGCCACTGTTTCAGTACCATCTGAAACACTAATGGTGATATTGCCGTAAGTACCAACATCGGAATTACCTGGCGTTCCGCTCAGTGTTCCGGTATTGCCATCAAACGCAGCCCAACGAGGTTGATTCTCGATAGTAAAGGTTAAGGTGTCATTTTCGACATCGGTAGCAACAGGGGTAAACTCATACACCATGCCTACCCGCACAGAATTTGCCGGTGTACCAGAGATTTCCGGCGCATCGTTAACTGCAATGATATCTATGGTAACTGTCGCTTCCTCAGAGGTATCCACACCATCGCTGACGGTAAAGCTCAGGCTGTCCTGAATATCACCTACATTAGCATTTGGCGTGTAGGTGACACTGCTGCCATCTTGCTCAATGGTGCCAGAGGCAGGCTCAGTAGTGATGGTATAGGTCAAGGTATCACCATCTTCGTCACTAGCTTCCAGCGTGAATGTAATCGGCGTATCTTCTTCGGTCTCGGCGGCACTGTCAGAAGAAACTGGTGCCGTATTGACGTTGGGATCGATAACTTCGATTTCAAATGTCGCTAAACTGGCCTCCAATTCGCCATCAGAAACACTGATATTGATATCCGTAAAGCTACCTATATCACCCTCTTCAGGTACACCTGATAAGGTGCCAGTATTCTCATCGAAAGACGCCCAAGAAGGCATATTCTCGATGCTGAAAGTCAATGACTCGCTATCGATATCAGTAGCTTCTGGAGTAAAGCTGTACTCAACACCGATGGCGATCTGAGTCGTTGGTTCACCACTAATCGTTGGCGCATCATTCACCGGGCTAACGGTCACTGTAACCGTCGCTGGCTCTGAACTTAAAATGCTATCAGACGCCTGGTAAGTAAAGCTGTCAGTACCATTGAAGTCGCTTGCCGGAGTATAAGTAGCAATGTTATTTGTGATCACAACAGTGCCATTTTCTGGCTCGGTCACAACAACGTAGCTTAGGGCATCATCGTTAAGATCACTGCCCAGCAGTGTTATTTCAGCAGCAGCATCTTCTTCTGTAGTGGCGCTAACATCTTCAACAACTGGGGCAATATTGACATTTGGATCAATGACTTCAATCGAAAATGCGGCCAGAGAAACACTGAGTTCACCATCGCTCACTGTCAGAATAATATTTTCATATTCAGCCACATCACCCGATGTCGGCGTACCCGTAATTGCTCCAGTAGCGGTATCCAGAGTCAGCCAGGCTGGCAGGTTCTCGACACTAAAGCTTAACGTATCACCATCTGCATCGCTGGCATCAGGGACAAAGCTGTATGCTGTATCAACTTCTACTAATGAAGCGGGCGTACCACTGATCACTGGCGCTTCATTAACGTTAGTCACCGTAATAGAGAATGCTCGTAAGCTCGCAGTCGCTGCACTATCAGTAACAGACAATACAATATTGTCATAAGTACCCACGTCATCAGCGTCCGGCGTTCCAGAAATATTACCGGTTTCGGTATTTAGAACCAGCCAGGCCGGTAGATTAGAGGCACTGAAAGTCAAAACGTCATCTTCAATATCAGACGCAGAAGGTGTAAAGCTATAGCGGCTTCCTTCAGCTACCGAACTGTTGGGCGAGCCTGAAATAGTTGGCGCATCATTAATGGCCTGTACATTTACGGATACAGTCACTGTATCGCTCAGCTCACCGTCACTTGCTGTAACTGAGAAGCTATCAGGACCATTGTAGTTCGCATCAGGACTATAACTTACTACCCCATTTTGATTTACCGAAACAGCTCCCTGTGCCGCGCCATTACTAATACTCCAACTAATAGCGTCATTTTCCACATCTGTAGCTGACAAAGTTAAACTAAAGGCCGTAGGCTGCGCGTCCTCGCTCATGTTTACAGAGACACTATCTCCCTGATCAATTGTTGGAGCGTCATTTACATTGCTAACCGTGATGGTAAAGCTTTGTGAATCCGTAGCACTGCTATTATCCGATACACTGAGCGCTACTGAATGGTCACCTACTTCATCATTAGTAGGGGTTCCGGACAATACTCCGGTAGCGCTATTAAATGACAACCAGGATGGCAGTGTGGTTGCTGTCATAGTCAGACTATCACCGACATCCACATCCGACGCCGCCAGGGTATAGCTATAAGCGCTGTCTTCGTTGACCGAAGTTACGGCTGTTGAAGTAATGACTGGTGCATCATTGGTATTGGCAACAGTAATAGTAAAGCTCTGGGTTGCTGACAAATTCCCTGAATCTGTAACCGTCAACACCACGCTGTGGCTACCAACATCATCATTAGTCGGAGTACCAGACAATACGCCTGTTCCGGATGCAAATGACAACCAGGAAGGTAAAGTAGGTGCAGCGAATGTCAGGCTATCACCAGCATCTACATCTGTGGCTGTTACAGTGTAACTATAGGCACTGTCTTCCGTTGCTGAAGTGACGGCAGTAGAGCTAAACACCGGAGTATCGTTAGTATTTGATACGGTAATAGTAAAGCTTTGTGAATCCGTAGCACTGCTATTATCCGATACACTGAGCGCAACTGAATGGTCACCTACTTCATCGTTAGTAGGAGTTCCGGACAATACTCCGGTAGCGCTATTAAATGACAACCAGGATGGCAGTGTGGTTGCTGTCATAGTCAGACTATCACCGACATCCACATCCGACGCCGTCAGGGTATAGCTATAAGCGCTGTCTTCGTTGACCGAAGTTACGGCTGTTGAAGTAATGACTGGTGCATCATTGGTATTGGCAACAGTAATAGTAAAGCTCTGGGTTGCTGACAAATTCCCTGAATCTGTAACCGTCAACACCACGCTGTGGCTACCAACATCATCATTAGTCGGAGTACCAGACAATACGCCTGTTCCGGATACAAATGACAACCAGGAAGGCAAAGTAGGTGCAGCGAATGTCAGGCTATCACCAGCATCCACATCTGTGGCTGTTACAGTGTAACTATAGGCACTGTCTTCCGTTGCTGAAGTGACGGCAGTAGAGCTAAACACCGGAGTATCGTTAGTATTTGATACGGTAATAGTAAAGCTCTGTGAATCCGTAGCACTGCTACTATCCGATACGGTGAACACTACTGGATGGTCACCTACTTCATCGTTAGTGGGAGTTCCCGACAATACTCCGGTAGCGCTATTAAATGACAACCAGGATGGCAGTGTGGTTGCTGTCATAGTCAGACTATCACCGATATCTACATCCGACGCCGTCAGGGTATAGCTATAAGCGCTGTCTTCGTTCACCGAAGTTACGGCTGTTGAAGTAATGACTGGTGCATCATTGGTATTGGCAACAGTAATAGTAAAGCTCTGGGTTGCTGACAAACTCCCTGAATCTGTAACCGTCAACACCACGCTGTGGCTACCAACATCATCATTAGTCGGAGTACCAGACAATACGCCTGTTCCGGATACAAATGACAACCAGGAAGGCAAAGTAGGTGCAGCGAATGTCAGGCTATCACCAGCATCCACATCTGTGGCAGCTATCGTATAACTATATGCGCTATCCTCAGTGGCAGATGTAACTTCAGTAGACGTAATCACCGGCGTTTCATTAACACTGGTAATACTGATATTAAAGGTTTGATCTGTCAGTGTACTTGCGCTGTCTTCACCACCATCAGCCAGTGAGAAGACAAAGCTGTCGGATGTGGTTTCGCCGCCATTGTGAGCATACTGAATATTGCCATCTGCAAGGTCTTGTTGAGTAAAAGTACTGTTCACAGTCAGCGCTTCACCCGAGTCAGCGGTATCATCATCGTCTGCGTCAAGGAACAAAGTACCATTGGTTACTGCAGTTGTAACAGTAAAGGTAAGTTCAGTACCAGTATCATCTGGATCGGAATCCGCCAATAGGCTGGTAGTGAGTACTCCTGTGGCACCTTCATCTACAGTAAGTCCGGTATTAGTACCTATAGTCGGAGCATCATTTACTGCCGTAATGCTGATACTTGCCGTATCAGTATTCGAGGAAAACGCGCTATCACCGCCGGTTGTAGCTACATCGGCTGTACTACCATTCGTTCCTGATGCCTCATCCCATGCCCGGAAAGTCAGTGTTGCACTGCCATTGTAGTCCTGGTCTGGTACAAATCGAATTTTATTATCCAAAGAAGATGAAGACAACAAACGCGCGGAGGTTGTACTGGTTAAATCAACAGAATTCCCTGTGGTGCTGGTGAAGTTGTTCCAGCTAGCACCATTGTCGGTGGTGTATTGCCAAACACCGTTGCTGTTATCTACATTGGTGACCACAATGGACTCAGTTGTTTGCGCGGCTTCAATATTATCAATGCTATTATTAACAACAATTGCAGACACGGATGTTCCTGAGTTATCGCCGTCTTCAACATCTTCCTCGATAGCCGTCAGTGTTGGAGATTGAGCATCATCTAATGTAGGCGCATCATTAACAGGCGTAATAGTTACCGTTGTCGTATTGCTCACACCAGTACTAGACAACTGGCTGTCACTGAAACTCCAGTCCAGTTGCACACTGGTTATGGGATCTTCTGAACTATTGCTATAGGCAATATTTTGTATGACTTCATTCACCAGCGCGGTTGTTGGCGTAGTCAGGTCACCACTAAAGGTCACCGTCATCGTTCCGTTGCTGGACGCATAACTGGCAAACTTATCACCGATACTATTGGTTAAATTCGTACCAGAGACAGCCATCTGAGAACCAGATGCCACACTGAAGGAATCGTCAGTGTTTGCACCACCGTTTCTGGCAATGGTTAACGTAGATCCCGTGTAATTACCATTACTGCTGTTGAGCCCATCATTCTCGCTGTCAGCAACAGTAGCATCACTGTCCAGAGTTACAGCTGAACCATCTTCGGTAAAGTTAGCCGTTCCGCCCAGGTTACTGAAAACAGGAGCAGTATTATCGTCATCGCTAATGGTTACTGTTACCTGCTGTTCAGTGGATTCGAAGGCACCGCCCCCTGAAACCCTGTCCACGTCTACAATTACGGTTTCATCTCCCTCAGAATCGGTATCATCCACTGCGGTGATGGGATTACCCTGGGTCGCCGATGTCTGACCAGCGGTTACACTCAGAATGGTGGTGGTAAACGCACCATAATCATCACTGATTGTCGCAGTACCAGTAAAGGCAAGATTGACGTCTACATTTTCGAACGTGGCATTGGATAAAGTAGCAGTTACTGCACCACTGCTACTGCCATCTTCGGGAATTGTAGCGTTATCAACGCTTAAGGTTACTGTAGGTGCAGATTCTGCATCTGTAATAGTGATTGTTTGGGCCTGACCGGAAAGAAGTGTCGCTGCACCAGTTTGAATGCAATCAAACGATACAATGACCGTTTCATCACTAGCCGCATCAAACAGATCATCAGCAACACCGGTTATAGTAATCGTGCTACTGGAGCTACCTGCGCTGATGGTGATGGATGAGCTACTGCGCGTATAGTCAGTTGTATTAGTGGCGGTACCTGTAAAGCCTAACGTGAAACCAATATCATCCGGCCATTGATTATTCAAACTATTGGTTATAGAGGCAGTTATCGTAGCGACACCACCATCCTCTGCAATAGTCGTAAGATCTGATGACAAGGTTATATCGGGGAGATTAGCATAGATAGCGTCACCCGCCTGGCTAATTGCAGTAGTAAAGGCGCTGGTGCTGTTGTTAGAACTATCGGTTAACACAATATTCACCGGGACAGCAGATGCTGCGGCATAATCTGTACCGTTATCAGACACCGTAAAAGTAGCCGTGTAGGTGGTATTATTGGTTTTGCTCAGGCTACCTAAGTTATACCCGGCAATAGTGCCGCTGATGCCGCCGCTACCGGTAGTGTAATTATCACTGTCGCTAGACACCGTAATAGTAGCGGTGACCGTATCACCAACTTTATGGGTGCTGTTAGGAATGCTCACCGCGGTGATAGTTGGTGCTGTGGTGTCCTTAATAGTGATATTAAACGTCCGACCGGTAATTTGAGACGAATTCTGATCTGCAACACTAAATGAGAAGCTGTCACTGGTGTTGACTGCACCGGCGTGCACGTAACGTACTCGGCTGTTGTCAATATCGTCCTGAGTGAAAGTATCATTGTTACTCAAACTACTAAAGTTACTGCCATCAGATAATTGTAACGCTCCAACGGTTGGTACCGCGGTAACGGTATAGGTTATGTTGCTGGCTGCATCTTCAGTATCACTGGTGGAAAGCACTGAACTACCGATAGTGATATTACTGCCTCTTTCCACGGTTACGCCGTCATTAGTATCCACGCTTGGCGCATCATTGACAGAAGTAACGGTAATTGAAGCTGAATCGCTAACTGAAGAAAAGGCCGTTGTACCACCATTAGTGGAAGTGTCAGCCGTGTCGCCCGCGCTTGAGCTATCAGACTTGTCCCAGGCTCTGAAGGTTATGGTAGCAGTACCGTTATAGTTTGCATCAGGTACAAAACGTACTTTATTGGTGCTTGCACCCGTTAAAGTACCATCTAACAAGCGCGATGTGGTTGATAAATCCACCGAACTGCCTGTAGTACCTGAGAAGTTGTTCCAGGTAACGCCATTATTTGTGCTGTACTGCCAGACACCGTTTGTGTTGTCTACGGTAATAACGGCTATGGCCTCAACTGCCGAACCATCAACATCCGTGATGGAGGCGTCAGTGACCATAGTGGCGACGGCTGTACCAGCGTTATTGGTATTACTGGAGTCATCGTCATCACCATCTGCACCACTGCCATCATCATCACCCGCATCTTCGGTGATGGCTGTTAAAGCGGGAGATGCGGCTGAATTCAGTACCGGTGCATCATTTTGTGCAGTGACAGACACCAAAACCTGATTAGTACCGGTGCTATTGTCGGTACCATCATTAAACGTCCAGTCAAGGGTTACATTGGCATCCGGCGCCTCTGAACCATTGCTGTAGGTGATGGCCCGCATTATTGAAGCAACAATGGCAGTAGTCGGGACATTGCTGGCATCAGAAAAGGTTAGGACCAGCGTACCACTACCGTTGGTGGTCACGGTACCGTACACCAGGCTACTGTAAGTCAGGTTGCCTGAAGCAGTAAGAGCGCCAAGCAGGCCGCTTGCAGCAAATTCATCATCTGCATCGGCACCACCATTGCGGGCAATGGTTAAGGTTGCCCCACTGTAGTTACCTGCCGCGGTATTCAGCGCATCAAGCTCAGTATCGGCAATAGCAACATTGTCGTCCAGCACCACCGCTGAGCCATTTTCGGTGAAGGCCGGGTTATTGTCGAGATTAGAAAATACCGGAACATCATTGGCGCTTTCAAAGGTAATATCCGTATCACCACTATTATCTGACACTGCAAGAATGTTGAGGTTGCCGCCGGCACTATTTGACAAGGTAATAGCCACTTCAACGGCGCTGAAATCTGTGGCATCCGTGTCTATCTGCAACGTATTGGCGCCGTTAAAACGCACATTGGAAGTGGTTAGTCCAGTAACACCAGTAATTTTAACTGTGTCCCCTTCAGACAAATCAGTAATGGTATCCCCTGTCAGGTCTGAGGCTGAACCACTGAAAGTATCATTACCATCTGACCCCGTCATTGAATCTGTGCCCGCTCCGGGAGAGAGCGTGTCAGCGCCAGTGCCACCATTTAAGGTGTCGTTGCCAGCGTTACCATTGATAGTATCGGCTCCTGCACCACCATTAATAGTATCCGCACCTGCATTACCATTAATAGTATCCGCACCGTCCCCACCGGAGAGGGTGTCGCTGCCGGCACTACCGTTTATAGTCTGAGGTCCAGTTGATTCAGTGACCGTAAAGCTGTCGCTGGCAGACGTGGTAACATTCAGTGTTTTTGTGCTTACATCAGAGGCAGGAATAGTAATAGTAATGCTACCGCCGCTGCCGGTGGCAAATGTTTCAATGGCGCTTAAATTTCCGCCTGTCACACTGCCAGTGGCAGTGAATGTTAAGGTATCAGTACCCGAGCCCGCAATGGTGCCGCTAAAGGCATTAAGCTGCGCCACGGTGAGTGTTAAATCATTGGTGGCGCCATCAAGAGTTAAATTGGTGAATCCAGACAAAGTTGCTGATGCAATATCTGCAGTACCATCAACCACTAACGTGTTAGCTACATCTGTATTTGCGGTAAACGAACCGCTAAAGGTAGTTGCGCCTACGTTTAACGAGATAGCATCAGAATCTGAACTTGCTGTAAAAGTATTACTATTGTCAGACCCTACAGTTATGGTGCGAGAATCAGAACTATCATCTTCGATAGTATAAGTTTCTACAGTCGTTGAGTTAATTGTGAGATCACCAGTCCCACTAATTGTAATCTCCTCTCCGCCTACGCCAGTACCTGCAGCGACTATTGTGGCATTATTTAATGCATTATATTGGGCAGCAGACAGTGTAACACTAGCCCCGGACGCCAATGATAATGATCCTATGTCAGTAAGCGTTCCCCCAGAAACATTCGCCGAGTCTGCTAATAATAATATGTCTCCATTGGTAGTTTGACCTTCTAAGGTTCCGGTATAAGTGATACCAGGTACCGAAAATGTCACGGTATCAGAAGTGCTGGTAGCAGAGATATCGGAACCTGTATCGTTGCTACCCAGGGTAATCGTTCGGGTATTTGATGTATCATCATTAACAACATAGGTTTCAACGGCTGCGCTGTTAAAGGTACTAATATCGCCGTCACCCGACACGGTGATTTGTTCTGTGCCTGGCGCGGTGACAGTCCCGGAAAAATCAGCAAGATCTGCGGCTGCCATTAATAAAGTGGCATCTGATGCCAGCGTCAGGTTTTCAAAGTTGCTCAGCGTAGCACCCACGATATTCGTGTTATCTACAACACTTAAAGTATCAGTACCATCACCCCCATTTAATATCCCTGAATACGTCGCTGCGCCTAGCGTGAGAGTATCACTCCCTGTCGAGCCGGTAATATTTTGCGTTAGCGAACCTCCGCTGGTACCCAATGTGACAGAGTTCGCTACACTAAGCACGTAGGTTTCTATATCGGCATTTGCAGTGAATCCGTCTGTAGCAGCACTGATGGTAATCTGGTTAGTACCAGTAGCGGTAATAGTGCCTGTGAAAGCATCGTGCTGGTCTTCGGTCATCGTTACCGAAGCACCGGAATCAACTGTCAGATTTTCTATATTATTCAAGGTAGCGGAGACGATGCTACTGCCATTGCCCATCTGAACAATATCATCTGTTCCATCGCCCGTCAGAGTGCCCGCGAAAGATTGGGTACCAATGTTGAAAGTCACGGCATCATCTGAAGAATTAGCGGTAATGGCTCCAGAGGTGTGCCCTGAACCCAAAGTAATAGTGCGGGAATTAGTTGAATCGTCTCCCACCACATAGCTTTCGACGGCCGTTGTAGCAAGTGTGGTGACATCACCGTCATTGTTCACATTGATTGTTTCACTGCCATTGGCAGTAATTGTGCCCGAGAATTGTACTAGTTGAGTGGCGTTAACAGCTACCGTAGCACCATCTGCCAGTGTCAGGTTTTCGAAATTTGAGACCGTAGCGCTATCTACGTCAGCGCCATTTCCCAGACTCAAAGTATCAGTGCCACTACCACCATCCAAAGTGCCCGTGACAGTAAGTGAAGTGGAAATAGTATCGGCAGAAGTACTTCCCGTGATGTTTTGCCCTACAGCACCATGTATGATTGTCATTCCAGCGCCCAATACATAGGTTTCCACATCGGCATCAGCGGTGACTGAAGCATCGCCATCGGCGGAGCTAATCGTGATCTGATCAGAGCCTCCAGAGGCAGTTACGCCTGAAGAAAAGCCATCGTGCTGCGCTTCCGTCATGGTGACTGAACCAGTAACATCCACAGTTTCAAAACCGGCGATACTGCCGGCTGAGGCGATCGACGATCCTGTTGCCATTTGCAGAACATCAGATTGGCCTGAACCACCATCCAGATCACTGGTGGCAGATAGGGTAAACGTACCAATATTGATCGTCTGGCTGGCAGCATCTGAACCCGTCACATCCTGCCCTGACGCGCCAAGGGTAAACGTGTATACATCGTTTAACGTATAGGCTTCAATATCCGCATCACCGGTGATAGTATCGTCTCCATCAGAAGTACTTAGTGTGATAGTTTCGGTACCTGCGCCTGCGGTGATACCGCTGGTGAACCCTTCGTGATCGGTTTCTGTCATCGTGGCAGAAGCATCGTCATTTAGCGTCAGAGCTTCAAAGCCGGAAAATGAGGCTAAAGCCGTAAAATCCGCCGACTGATTAGCCGCTATAACAATGGTATCAGCGGTCGTCTCTCCAGCTGCCGCGGCTGTAGAGCCCGTCATATGCGAGCCGTCAGTTATTGTTAAAGTCTCATCACTGGAATCAAACGTGAAGGAGGGGCTAATATTTGTGGGCGTACCACCTGTGCTAAACCCAGCTCCCGTCGTTGAAGCAGTGGTGAAACTTACCGTATGGGCAGTGCCGGAGGTGTAAGTAGCCACAGAGCCGTTGGTGCCATTCCCATTGCCGGAATCATCAACGATGTCTGTGCTGGCACTTAAATCTAACCTAAAGCTACCCTCACCTGAAGGGGTAACGGTAACCGTGTATGTGGTATCAGCAACCGCAGTAGCAATGCTATCAATGGACCCTGTAGCATCGCCTGTAACATTGGTGATCTCAAAATCACCAGTAGTTACGTTATTGGCATCTTCATTAAAAGTGACAGTAAATGCAACAGAGGTGGCACCATCCGCACTGCTTTCTGTTATCGACTGCACCACCGGCGGTGTTGCGTCTGTTATTGTTAGTGAAACACCCGATTGATAAGTGGTTTCACCGTCATTGGTTTCAAGGCATATACTATAACTGCCCGCACTTAAAGACGAAGCCGTGCGCAGATTTGTACCGCTGATATTGAAGCTGCCGTTATTATCATCAGAAGTCGCATCTCCACAATCGCCAAACGCTGAGCTACCATCACTTACGAGAGAATAGGTAAAAGAGCTGTCATCGCTATCAGTGGTAAGTAACGCCGCAATAGTGGTGTCGGTTCCTGTTGAGGAATCTCCTATACTGAGATCGTCAGAAC
Organism: Planctobacterium sp. AWH2_060; assembly: GCF_056158425.1. Taxonomy (NCBI): domain Bacteria; kingdom Pseudomonadati; phylum Pseudomonadota; class Gammaproteobacteria; order Alteromonadales; family Alteromonadaceae; genus Planctobacterium; species Planctobacterium sp. AWH2_060. The sequence continues at coordinate 2,541,152 of NZ_JBSWTG010000001.1, forward strand.
CATCGCTCTCATCCAAAGATATTGCTGTGGGTACGGCGTTCACGGTAAGGGTAAAGCCTTCCTGAAAAGTGGTCTCCCCATCGTTCGTCTGCAAACAGAAATTATAAGTCCCGGAAGACAAGGCGGAACTGGTTTGTAAATTAGAGCCACTGATACCAAAACTACCATTATCATCATCAGAAGTCGCATCACCGCAATCTCCATTGGCAGAGGCTCCATCGGAAACCAGAGAATAGGTAAAACTGCTGTCGTCTGAATCGGTAGTGGCGATACTGGCAATAGTAGTATTGGTACCAGTCGAAGAGTTCATAATGACCGAGTCATTATCACCGTCTGATTCAGTAAGTGCGATATCAGTGGGTGCACTATTGGAAGCGGCAGCTTCGCACGAAGAGTCGTTCCAGGAGCACCCTACTGCGGCATTACAAGAAATAGAATAAGGAAAAGCACAACTACGTGCAAAGTCTTTGTAGTAATCGGGAACTTCTAAATCACCAGACTGTTGACTACTGTGATTTTCAGAGCTTTCAAGCAACCCTTCAGCCCGCAGTATTGACAATACATCCTGAACATGATGCCCCGGAGATGGTTTTGTTTTCAGATCAACGTTGCTGCTAAAAGCACTGAACGGGTCTGAGTACCCCTTCTGCGAATGAGCTTCTGAGTTAAGAACGTCACTATTAGATACAGAAATCGATTTAATTACTCGAGAATTAATGCGACTTGATAGTTTACTTGTGCTGGCAAAGCCGGGCGCACCTATTAGGAGCGCAGGTAGCAACGCACCCGCCCATTTTTTGTTATTCATATCAGTTGCTCCTCAAAATCAAATAAAAATCTGGTTACTGTGTTATGGGAATTCAATATCTCTGGCATAGAACTATCAGGAATAATAGCTATGTCATAAATCTGCGTTATATCACCTTCAAAAACGACGTGGGCTATAACTTCCCGAGTTTGCATATTAATGATCCAAATACCAGCTAAAGTCTCTAGAGTCTGATTCCTGATTGGTAAAGAAACGCCAGTATCACTTTCTCTTAACTTAGAAGTGCCTACAAACATCAAATCACCGTAAAAGTATAGACCTCTGGTAAAACCTGGTAATGTTACAAATTCTGATTTAGTTTTGGTCTCGGGGCAAAACTTCCAAACTCGTCCATACCCAGACTCACAAACGTAAACTTGTTCATTATGTACCTTAGGGGAGTGGGGCAATATCAAGCCTTCAATCAAAATCTCATTGGTATCGATATCGATCATCGTTCCATTGGAAATCGCATCTTTACTCCAGGAGTCGGCGGAGTTTTCTGTATTAAAAGTGGTCACGTATTTGGGTTTACCATTCAGCATAGCCATGCCATTGAGGTGACAACGGTCTTCCGGAACCAACTCTGTGATGAACTCAGGTTTCCAGCGCGCAATGAATGAGCGCTCTGGAGAGAGGGTGGCAAGGCAGGAAAAGGTTGAATTCACAACCCATAGTCCCTCGTCGCCCCAAGCGATATCATGGATATTGATCGTACCTGTTGTCAGACTTGCCCTCTCAAGATAGAGCGAATCAGCTGCTTTTATATCAATAACTTCTGCTTGCTTTTTTTTGATTAACTCTTCTTCCAGCACTTTATCTTTTTCTGACAATTTTTTGGAAAACTTCTCTTCATTATCCAAGCCTCCTGACTTAATTGATGTCAATAAGTTTGGATTATTCTTAAAATCAACTACTTGAGTTAAGGTTGCAATGGATAATCGTTTGGAATCAGCGAATATCCCCATGGGGCGAGGGAATACTTTAAACCGGGTATCCAAGTTGTGACCATCAGAAGTTCTTAACAGAATCACCCGTCCACTCTGATAACTGGTGATCGCTAATGAGATGCCAAGAGCTTTGAGAATACCGGGAAAATTATCACTGTATGAAGATGATAAATCTGTATTATCCTCAGGCTCAATGTTGTCCGGTAGCAAATTAATTTCAGCTTCCATCGAGGATCTCAAAAAAACGTTTGTAGTTAAACTGTTGACCATCAGTATTGAGAATAACTGGTGTACCAACAATCCCGAGTTCCCGGCCGATACTTTTGGAGGATTCGAGCGTAGCGCTGGTAGACGTGACACTACCAATGCTTAATTCTGAATTAACATAGTCAAGAGAGCCGTCCAGCATTATCTCTCTCATTAATTTTAACCTTTCATCGTTATCATCATGGTCTAGAATGAAACGAGACATTGCTTCCGACTTTTCCACGTTCACAATGGGATACAAGAAATAATGGATCTTTATTCGCGAGACAAGGCTTGCCTCGCTTTGCAGTAACTGCTTTTCAAATTTTAGACAAAATGGACAGCTAGGATCGGTAAAAAGAAAGTACTCTTCAGGGCCGTGACCGTAAACAAAATGTGCATTTTCCTTATATATCTCTGGCGATTTTCTTATATGCAGTTTGTCCCCGGAGTTTGCATCAAACATCATGCCGAAAATGACATGTTTCAGATCAGATGTAACGCCAAAAGATAGCGGGCGGGTATCATTTCCGCTTTCAATCGTACCTCTAACTAATATCAGACTGTCGTAAGGTTTGATTTCATGAACCGTTATGTTTCTTTTTAACACTTTTGGCAAATTCTGCACATCAGAAAGGGTTGCACCTGAGACATAAAATGCACCTAAGCTAATTACACAAACAAATACGAATCTAAGGGTCAAATTACACATTTTTTTACAACTAAATAGTTCGCTCACTATGGATTTTTGCCTCGTAAGATCAATTACAACTTATTACAAATCAACGTTGCTGATTTATGTCCACCATTTTTTTCTTAAAATCCGTTAATAGGTATTTGAGACCTTTGTTTGGAAATCTCTCGAATTCCAATGCTAACAAGCCACTTACAAAAGCGGCAGAAGCGGAGGTGCCATCAAACTTACTATAGTCTCCTTTAATGTTGACACTCATAAATTCAGAAGGCGCAATCACGTCAACAAGATCTCCAAAATTGCTGTAGGGTTTATCATTGCCAACGGTTAGCACTTCTGGAATTGCCGCTTCTACACTGTGCTCCTGTAATTCACTCCCGTTGTTACCAGCCGCAAACACGACAGCAATTCCCTTACCTCTTCGCCCGTTCGCAACTTTATCAACAATGACATCATAGACGGGTTGCATTAACCTCGGCGAATTCCATGAACAGTTAATTATGTGAGCCCCCGCGAGATCAGCGACAGTAAAGGACAAAACTGTACTGATAGTACGATTGAGCGGTTGCTTTATCGCTATTAATGAAGCCTCAGGTGCGACACCATCAATACCAACCCCATTGTGCTGGGCAAATATAATTCCCATCACAAGATTGCCGTGCCCGCTCTTCATCGAATTATTAGCGATATCTAAATTCTTATCGTCAGCATTATAAGAAAATTTAATATTTACCCCCTCCAAATCTTCATGGCTTAAATCAAAGCCGCTATCGATGATAGCGATGTTGATAGCACGACCTTTTTGCGGATTTTCGGAGAACGAAACAAAGTCAATAGCCTTATCCTTTAATGTTGCATTGTTGTTATCACGTTTCTGGATAATATCGGGCTGAGCGTATTCTATAAATGGTAACGAAGAGAGTGTTGTAGCATCAGTGATTGGGTGTTCAGATTCGAAAACATAAAAGTTTGATTGTTTCAGAGAGGCAATTTGAGTCAGTTGTTTTTTTAGTAAGTCTTGCAGATCGAGCTTAGATTCGGAACTTTTTATGATAACACTACCTGTCATTTTGAAGTCACCGCATATGCGCTCTCCAAAATTGGTAATGCAATTGTTTTCAGCTTTTACATGTAAGCTTATTAAAATAGGGAGCCACGTTATTAATAAACAACAAGTTTTGCTTACATTGATAAGTAAAGAATCACGCATCAGTTGTTGTCCTTGGCAGCTCTTGTTATTAGGTTTTGTACTACTAGCTATCAATTAAAAAACTAACAGGGTTCATGCAGCATTCACCCACGGCTAGCGCATTTTAATCATTGATTCTATCAGCACTGAGCGGAATTCATCGTCCAGTGCTGCCATTTTCTTCTTGCGCGCCATGCTGGCTTTCACGGTGTCATCCTGTTTAAACAGGTTGAGTGCTATTTTCCTCAGTACATTGAAGGCCAATGCGCCGTTTCCTTTTCGTATTCTTGATTCATCTTCTCTGAAAGTCATATCTAACGTCCAGTGCATACTCTCAATCTGCCAGTGACTTCGGACCGCATGCAGGGCCTGCGCGGCGTCCGGAAGCAGTGAACTGATGTACCAACGCGTTTCTTCTGTTGTTTTGCCGCTGGCTTTCTCTTCAATCCGGGCGGTGACTTTGATAATTGTTTTCAGTCCTGTCCAGCGGTACTCTCTGGCAAGCCACTGAGGATCGACAACTAACTGTTCATAATGGCGTACCTCTATTCTTCCATGACCGGAGTCGGTTTCGGTATGTTCACTGTACTGCTCCTTTGTTAACCCTTCGCGGACAGATTTATGCCACCAGGCCTCTAATTCCGCCTGTAAACCGGAGTGGTTTCCTTTGAGTGCCAGAACATAATCCGCTTTGCTTCGAACAATCTGTTTGGCAATTTCTTTCTGGTAACCCATGGCATCCAGTGTGATGATGCTGTTTTCAATATCCAGTAAGCTCAATAGTTCAGGAATGGCAGTGATCTCATTACTTTTCTGGTCAACGGCTACCTGTCCCAGTACAAGCTGATGCTGACAGCTCCACGCACTGACTGCATGCAATGGGTTTGTTCGTTCTCGTGTCTGAAAAGACCGTCTGGCGGTTTTACCATTAATGGCAATAACATCACATCCGGTGACATCAATCAGCTCCGATATCCAATTTTGAAACGCCTTTTCTATTTCTTCAGGCTTAAGACGATAAATAACCCTGGCTATTGTGTCGTGGCGGGGGATACATTGTTCAAAGGGGCGATATTGCCTGAGCCAGTCGAGCTTAAGTTTTCCAAAATCTTCAATATCTTCCCAACCTTCAGCTCCTGAAATTACTGCGCAGACAGATAACAACAGGATATCCATCAGCTCATAGCGTTTACAGCGATCTATACGAGGGTCTTCAATGGATTCGAAGTGTTTTAGTGAATTTTCAATCATAATGAATATCTCAAGCTTTTGATTTGGTTGCCTGATCTGATCATCCAATCGCTAAATAGTTCAAATTAAAACGATCTTGCCGTGTCGTCAGCTATAACAGCCTGACTTGCAAAAAATATGTACTTTATTTTACATTATTATCGTAGACATGTGTTATCAGAAGTACAAATGTAGTTCGAAAAAGGCTTACCTTAGCTCTGTTTTAACGTAATGGATTTTTTTTGCGTCACGTCTCAATCGATATAAACCAATCCTAAATGCCCCTATTGAGTGCCAACCCAAGCCTTAATTCCAAGAGAGCATCAATACAACGGGAGAAGCGCAGTTAAATGAAAATATTGCGTTGATAAAAAGTAAACACCCGCAAGTATTTCTGTAAGTGTTTACTCTGCCATGGTTTTGTAATTTTTTGCTTAGCTTCTCGGCGGGAATATTCCATCAAGCGCCAACATAAAGTTGACGGTTAAGTACGGCTGTCGGTTTTCATGAGCAACGTTACCGCCTTCACTACTTATCGCACTCGGCGACATGTAATCACCTGGTATAGGTGTAGTTGCATAACTATAGGTTGGCGTCCCTATGAACATATTTGACGGCATTTGATCAGAACCCGGAGAGCCTCCACTTGTCGGAACCTCCGCGTTAATATTACCGTGAGTATGTAAAGGCAATTGCGACTGGTAAAGCTGCACAGTGCTTTGTCCACCAAAGTGTCCAAGCTGTCTTGGGGTCAAACCTGGCCCCGTACCATCCCCCAACGGTACCCTGCTTTTGACATTGGGGACGCCCATAGTCACTCGCCAATCACCACCATAAGTAGATCCGATAATAGCGAATAATGCCTGATTCTGTGATATCGGCAACAATTGCCCCTGACACAAGGCCCAATTCGCGATTGCAAAATTGAATCCGGCCATTTGGATTTCTCCAATAAAAGGATTTGCCATTTGAAACTCCTTAAAAAATTTGGTTGTGATTACGAACGGCTCGGATAGAGGCCCTGAATACATATGATGAAAGACAAGCATTTCCAAGGCATCATATTGTCATGAGATACGCCATTACCTGTTGAATGCACTTCACCGGCTGCCATCTCTACAGGTGTAGTGCCACTAACATGGGATTTATACATCGACCCTCCTGCATTGGACACATCAGCCAATACATTCCCCACAGGAGAATTAGTAATTGCTGCGCTCGTGGAGGCTTGCAAAACATGGGTATGAGCTGGCATTTCACCTTCGGTTAACGACACTTCTTGCAAGCCATATCGCTGTCCAATAGCTCTTGGCGTTAGACCTGGCCCTGTTCCTTGGTGCACAGGAATGCGGCCTCGCATATCCGGCAAACCAAAACTAGTGCGACCATCGCCACCATAATAAGTACCCAACAATGAATACAGAGCAGTATTGCTGCTAATACTCAATATCTGACCGTCACAAAAGGACCACTTGGCTGGGGCATAGGTCCCCCCAAAAATTCGAATTTCTCCGTAATAACCTTCTGACATGATTCGCTCCTGTTAATTGCGGGGTGGGAAAAGACCAGAAATACACAATACAAAATTCAGCACCTGAGTAGGTTGCAAATTGGAGTGTGCCTGGTTGCCACCGGCAGATGTGGGCAGCGTATTTGGACTCATTTCCACTGTACTGGTAGCCGGATGATAAATATCGAGCGGGGTTCCGCTGCTAGATACAGACTCCGCAAACGCTCTGCCTGCGGGGCCCGGGAAATCCCCATTTGCATCTGTGCACGACAGGTAATGAGTATGTGAGGGCATATTGGCATCAGTCAGTATTATACTTTCATACCCATATTTTGACCCGAGGTTATCAATGCCAGGATTCCAGCCCATTGGGGCCCTACCGCGTAAATCAGGGTAAGCAAAGTTCGTTGTTCCATTTCCGCCATAAAATGTGCCCAGCAAAGCAAAAAGGGCGGCATTTTGACTTATCTGAGTAACTTGCCCATCACACTTGGCCCAATCAACTGGTGCCCAGTTGAAGCCTGTAATTGAGATTTGCCCCAGGTAAGGGTCAATCATCGCCATAAAAATTCTCCTGATATTCCATAAGTTGAATCTAAAACTCGTTAAAGTTCAAACGAATGAGGGTTAGCTGCTAAGTTTTGACTTATCGTAGGAGCAACAAAACTCAAGATTCTCGGCATCGTTTGGACTGCCATAAAGGCAAACTTCACCAATTGCATCATGTTTTAATATGTAGTGATGTTCGGGAGTTGCCTGTTTGGGGGCAACTTTAAACACCACTTTAAAAGCTTCCCACTCGTCACCATTGCAAGCCCCTGCTTCACACTTGATCATCGGAGCTTCAAAAGTATCAACGGTTGCATCATCACCGTCGGAAACCGCTGTTCCTTCCACATCAGACAGCTGCAAGGTGAATGTTTCATCAACTAACTTAGAAACATCTGCAAATCGAAAATTCTCCATACCATCTCCTCAAAGAGCCTAAATTAACGTTTCGAATCTGCTCCCACTTATATAAATGGACGCATGAAATAAAAAATTAAAACACCATAAAATAATTTTTTAAAAGTGTTTAAAGCGTAGACAACAGACTTTCAATCAGTCAAAGAAGAACACACTTATTTCACTTTTTATTTAAAACAATCTAAACCATCAAAACAAAAACACTGCAAAAATAAAAACCATAGAAAACACAACTAACTGCAGCTGAATTTTCAGATTACTATGGATTGACCAGCATTTAACATCGGCTTCCAGGTCATTAAAATGTACATATCATCTTCTTGCTCAACAACAAAACCCAGCTTCACATACAGCTTGAAAGCACCGGGATTGTTGCGTGCCACAGTTAACGTCATGGGTACTTTCGATTGCTCTGCGGCAACCATTAGTGAACGGATGATGACCTCGCCAAACCCAAGCCCTCTGGCTTGAGGCAAAAAAGCGATTTCCACGAGCCGCACTTCATTGTGACCAAAATCTACAGTTACCTTTCCAATGAGTTCGTGATGCTTTTCAATGACAAAATACATTGCATTGGGATACTGCTGACCATAACCTTCCGTTTGCGCTCGCAGCTGCATCTCAACAATCTGCTTAATATATTCTTCTTCAGCATCAATGAGTAACAAGTCCTGACGCACAGACTCGTGAAGCATGGCCAGAAATGGCTTATCTTTATCCTGCGCAGGCCGCATATGCAGGCCTTCGGGTATATTTAAATTATTCACCAATAAAACTCTCTATTTACCTTCAAAAAACACTCATGGTAAAAAACATACACTTGCGAATAGCTTATTAGCTTCTTCGATTTTATCTTGCTCGTAACTATCCGCCTGGCGGCTAAACCAGCTTTCAAATTCTTGCAAAGTGGGATAGCCATCGGTCATAAAATTCATAATATTGAAGCAAGGCACGCTAAAAAAAGTACAAAATGCCACATCTTGTTCAAACTCTTGATGCAGTTCTTGAGCTTCGTAATGAGGTGTGGGCATCAATCGGTATTTACTCCAGAGCCGGGGTAAATAGGCCAACCCCTGCTCGCTTTTTTCGTCTGCATTTAAGACGGGTTGCTTGGCATAATAATCGGGAAGTTGCACCTCCCATACCGGAGCTTCATTGATCACGTACCGATACTTTACAAGGTCTCCTGCAACCCCATGAAAGTGCATTCTGGCGCTGGCAGTACATAAACTGCTTTGCTGCAGGTCAAGGTAGTGCTCTTTGTATACAACAATATCTGTTACCTGATAAAACCTGTCGATGATACCCTGCACTGGAGGAAGTACGAATTCAAAACTAAGAGGTTCTTGCTCACCTCTGTGAATAGCGGCTGCGGTCTCCCGGTTTAAATGCAGTAAGTCGGCTAATTTGAAAGGCAAGCCCGATTTGTCGCCCAATGTACCCATTTTGTCAGTATCGAAGACGGTTGTCGGCTCTCCCATCCAAATACTGGTTCTGATGTTTTCCGGGATAAGTTTACCGTCAGGTTTCAAAAACTGTTGTAAGTGAGAGAAAATGGTAACTTGAGGTTCCCTGCATAAAAAACCACTCATGGTCTCAGAAATGAGTAAATCAAAGCGCTGATCTTCTGGTGGACACCATTTGGTGGCATCAGCACAATGGATCGTCACCATACCTTCGACATCCAACTGTTGCAGCACTTTTTGCAATGCCGTGACGTTCTCAGGATGAATATCGAGACAAGTCACGTGGAGCGGGACTTTTTTCAAACTTGGTAGCAGTGGCGTCAAAATTGAACCCCATGGTCCGGTACCAGCATAAAGGATATTGATGGGCCCTTCATGCCCCTCACCACTGCGCAACCGAGACGCCAAAATATCGGTTATAGCCGCCTGATTTGCCAATAAAAAGGTCTGAGTTCTGATGGGTTCCACCTGGCATTTAGCGGCCTGTAATGGTGATATTGCAACACCTGCACCGGTGTCGATGTCATCCCAATTGTTCATGTCGTCATCGAGGACGATGTCAGTCCAGGCACTGTAGATATCCGCCATTTGCTTAACAACCGGCATCAAGGCGACAAAGTCTTTCTCCCCCTGAAGCAGTTTATTAGTGAGCACAGCTAAACGCTCTGCAGTTGCAGCAGTTTGGCTAGCAACAAGACTCGCATCATCAAATTGAGACATCAGCCAGTCATTCGGTTGAATATCCACCACTAAATGCAGGCGTTCGGTATCACTATCGTTTACCACCGAATGTTCTAAATCGGCATTCACATACCACAATTCTCCAGCATTCATATCCAGAGATTCTCCATCGGAGTAAAACTGAACTTCAGTGGCGGTAAGGATTGGTATGTGTAATCTGGCAGCTTGTTTTTCAATACACAAATCGTTATCGCGATGGGGCAGAATCTTAGCACCTTTACCTAACTTCATAAGTCGCACAGACTTTTTTGGGGCTTGTATTTGAGACAACAACTCATTGATAACGGGCAACTGTTTCAGAACCGGCAAATCTATCCAGACACCATTACTGTGGATTTGATTTGCTTGTAGAATAGTATTGGCATTTTCGTGATCCGCGAGTGCCCTGAGTGGCAAGAGCCGCCACTCTCCATGATAAACATCGACATTAACGTGAGCTGACCAGTTTTCCTCAGCCAAAGTAAGCAACTCTCGTTTTAATTTATCGGCATTAAAACTCAGTATCGTGTTCAACTTCTGTGACGCAATCGCCAAAACAGTCTCCTTACCTGATCCATGTTCATTAAGTCATTCAACTTCATGTACAGTAAAGCTACTATGAGGTTGTTGAATTGTGAATAAATCTAGACCTATATTGATATATTTGCCAATATTTTTATTTTTTAATATTTCTCAAAATGAGTTATTTTTTATAACAAGAGTCCTTTTCAAATCCACATTACAACACATTACAAAAATGGAAGGATTGAGAAAAATAATGAGCCTGAATCAAGAAGATATCTGTTACCTGGCATCTCTCAGCTGCGGGAAATGTGATATGCAGCATGAAAAAATTGCCTATGACAAGAACAGTAAAATGCCGCTAGTCAATGCTATTGCCGAACATGGCTTTGCACGTGTTGGATTGTGCCCAACCGCAGGCCGACTCTTAAATCTTACCTGTGCACACACTTCTTCTCGCTGCAAATTAATTAACCTGATCAAAAAAATGCCAGATCACCAGGTGGCACCACAAACGAGAGACGAATGGATTAGAGAGATAAAAGATATCGATTTTAAGATCGTCAGCCTTGATGTACAGAAAAGTGATCTCGAAGTTCGTCATGCCAAAATGAAAAATGCACAACTTAGTAACGATACTCCAGAAGGTAAATCAGAAATGCAAGAAATCGAAAACAGCATTGAACAGGTCGTAACAAATTATCATGTTCAGGTAGCCGCCATGAGCAGCTTACAAGCGAAAATAAATCGAGTATTTAAGCTAAACCACTAGTGTTCATTTTTTCCTTACTGCCAGAGCGTTTTGCTCTAGCGATGATGCAACTACTTGCCATTAAACCATCCAGTGATGCTGTATCGATTATTCTCTGCGAAAGGAGTTACATAGGTCACTGAATGAGGCAATGCCACATCTAACAATACCAGGCTATTAAACAAAGGCATCCAGGTTTCAGAGGAAGTGATATCCGCTGAAAAAAATGGCAAAAGTCCGCCCCAATCGGGATGCCAATTGTTAGAAAAGTTAAACACGTAAGCAATTTTGCGAACTTCTGCCTGGTTCACCTCATGATGGGCGGTTAAAAAGCTGCCTGATAGTCGGTCAAATCAACCATTATTTGTTCTGCAGGTTTCATAGTGTCTCTGGCTTTCATTCCATTATTTGATGTATCGTGCACAAGCATTAAGGGCGTAACCAACACAGCATATTGGGAAAGGAGCCAGGCTCATTCAGCGGCTTACACATTCCAAAATAGGAAAGCAAAGGCTGACCATAAACCCCCCCGCTCTGGAAACATTCGATAAGATTTTTTGAAGAACCGCGATATCCTGCTTCGTGGAACACCACTTCGGGAGGCAAACCAATTGCTTCCAATGCCGCCCAAGACCAGGCAATCGCCGCGATTTCCTCACCATCGCCTTGACCTGAATCATTTACATTTTCGTTTAAAAGGTGGCGGGTTGCCGCAGGTTGAACCGCGATATGACCAGCTTCGTGCAATAAATCGCCGGGGAATTCTAGTTTTTCGCTATCCACCCACAGCTGACCATTATGGATGGTTACGCCCGGGAGGAATGTCTCTCCATCAATCCCGGTAAGCTTCACCTGAACCCCCACCTGCTCAAGAAATGTAATTATTCGCTGTAAAAGTTCAGTACCTGAAGTTGATGGTTGCATCAGAGATCCTTTTCATGTTGATGGCGTTCAGTAGCAATAGGCATTTAAGGACAAAACTATAGTCGATTAAAGGGGTAAATAAAAATCAATTGATAGAGCGTTAAACTAAAACAAATCAATCTCTGAATCTTTGGCTCTGACCACTTCTTGTTCGAGGTTACCGTCCTCGATAAGCTGCTCGTAGCAATACACTGCATTGCGGCCGTGCTCTTTGGCGTAATACATGGCCTTGTCAGCCCGCTCCATTAGCACCTGTTCGTAATCTTCCTGCGAGGCTTCTGCAAACCCGATACTCACTGTAATTTTACCCACCAATGGGAACCTGTCTTGCTCTATTTCCATGCGAAAGTCGTTGAGTTTTTTGAAGGCATCCGAGCGGGTGGTTGGCTCCATTATGATGACAAACTCTTCGCCGCCAAAGCGGAATACATAATCGGAGGAGCGGAAGTAACTGGACATTTTTTGCGATAGCGTGAGCAAAACCTCATCTCCACAAACATGACCAAAGACATCATTCACCTTTTTGAAAAAATCGATATCGATGATCACCAGCCAGGGCTTATCACCGGCATGAGCTTCCCGGGCGGGGATATCCGATTGCATGCGCTTTTGTCTGCTGGCCTGCTTAGCCAGCATTTGTCGTAAATGTCGTTCAAATGAGTGGCGGTTTAACAAACCGGTTAGTTTATCTTTTTCGCTCTCCACCAGCACTCTGAGATTGTTGCCATATATGCGAGCGAATGCGCTGATAAGCGATTTGTTCTCTGTGGTGATACTTTCTGCCCGTAAATGCAATACCAGCTTTTTGCCCGCCCCAATGACAGGTACCCATAATTCAGTCATGCCGTCACGACTTTCCGTGACTGAACGCTTCAGACTATCTATACAGGTAACCAGTTGAGTGGAGGGTTTAACCAGTGTTTGATTTGCATACCAGACAAAGTGAGGGGCAATGGATTGGACTTTAAGTTCGAGTAAAACGGTGATGATGGGATTGGGCCAGCTCCGTTCTAACTCGTATAAACACGCTTTTTCAAAATACACGTATTCGGCAATAGTAGACAACAGACTGATCCCGACGGAATCCAGGTCTTTTTGCTCAGTTAGTGACACCACCGAATCGAGTATTTGCTTGTTCATTGACCATTCTCTGTGAAGGTAATGACCCAGCTTAAGCCCTAACCATAAGTTCTCAATTAAACTTTAGTATGATATCGCAGTGCCGGATTTACTTGCTCAACACTATCTGTTCATGAAAGAACTTTCGGTAGTTAATCTTAATATCCTCGGCGCGCACCGCGCTGGCGATTTTTTCCCGACAATGCTTGTCTGCCAGATTAACGTCTTTGGGCGCCACAAAGTGATTGGACCGAAATGAGAAAAAGGTTTTCACTTTTGGTGATAAGGGCGCATTCTCATTGTGTTCAGTGACTAACGAGAGCTTTTCGGAATCCAACTTCACCAGACTTCCCACCGGATGCACTCCAATATACTTAATAAACTTGTTTACCAAAGCCCGGTCTAGTTCCGTTTCACTGCATTTTAATAATATCTTTAATGCCTGGTTAGGTGGCATGCCCTTTTTATAGCAACGGTCTGCAGTCATTGCATCGTAGCCATCCACTATGGCAATCATGCGCCCATAAAAATTGATATCGGCATCGTCCAACCCCATTGGGTAGCCTGAGCCATCCAGACGCTCGTGATGTTGAGCCACCACATGGAATAAACGCTCGGTGATACCGTCCATTGTTTTTAAAACTTCCAGACCTTTAACCACATGACCTTTCATCACCGTCATTTCTTCGTCTGTTAGCCGCGCGGGTTTATGCAGAATTTCATCCGGTATTTCAATTTTGCCAATGTCGTGCAGCATACCAGCCAGAGCCAGCTCAGAAACCACATCAGGGTCCAGCTCTAATGATTGGGCAAACGCGCCCATTAAAATGCCAACATTGAGGGAGTGCTCCAGCAAATAGGCATCCTTCTGGCGAAGATGAGTCATACACAGTAAAGCATTGGGATTGCGATCCAGTGAGTTAACAAACTTCTCACTGACATTTTTGATCGATTCAAAATTAACCGGAAGACCCGACTGAATGGAGTGCAACAGTTTCTTTTGCAAATGCTTGGCTTCTTCATACAAGGCACTGGCCTGGGTCAGTTCATATTCTAAAGTGGCAGTTCCTCTCGCGTGAGCTTTTTGCTCTGAGGTCTCTGATGAAGCATTGTCGGTCTCTTTTGAATCTTCAGGGAGGTCACTGCGTTCCATGTCGACAACAAGCGAAAGAATACCCTTAGATTTTAGAATAGAAATGGCACCTTCATTGGTAACCTTGCCCTGAGTTTTGATTTTTAAATCACCATTTTGCTTATGCACGGCTTCAACGAACATACCCACCTGCAATTTATCAATGGGAACTACAACCAACTTACTCATCAACCCGACACAACCCTTTTTTAATTGATTACCCTTATCATAGAGTAGCTTAGTAAAGTAACCAAACTGACATTTGCTAAAGTTGCCTTTTTTTAAGAAAAAATTAACTTTAACAGCCTCTGTTTCACAATTCCCTTGGAACAGGTTAATTTAACTACCCCAAAATAAATTCCAATCCGACACTGATACATTAATCATTGTAATCGCTGTTTACAGCCGTGTATTTGCCATTGTCGATTGGCTCGAAAACTAATGCCGATGGTGCTCTTTTTTTTGCGCTCCTATTTCATTAAATAAATTGTGTTATGGTATCGGTAAGCCAACTTTTTCAACCGGACACATGGAAACAGAACAATTCATCAGGGAGCTTAAAGCCATTGGCAAAAAGGCAGAGAGCGAAGTCAGCAAGCGAGATTATTACCATATGCGCGCGATTGGCTTGATGGGCCATATTTGTTTTCTGCTTGGTATCGCTTGTGCCGTACAGGGATACACAATTCTGGCCAGCATCACCATGGTCTGGTCATTGATGATTAGCTGGTTATTGATGCACCACATTGGTCATGGCGGCTACAACAGAATAGCGGATATTCCGAAGCGCTATCATTCAAAACATTACGCGCAGGGCTGGCAACGTTATATTGATTGGTTTGACTGGATTAAGCCGGAAGCCTGGAATTATGAACACAACTATCTGCATCATTCGTTTACCGGAGAGTTGAAAGATCCGGACCTGGTGGAAGAGAATCTCGACTGGCTGGCTTCTGCCAGAGTCCCCTGGCTGGTGAAAGCGTTGATTTTGTTGTTTTTTGCCACAACCTGGAAAATTACCTACTACTCCGCCCGCACCCTTTCGTATTTAAGGGGCTACAATAAAATCGACTTCAGCAATTTTTTTGATCTTCGGCATAAATCACAACGCGTCATGTGGTTGCAATTATTCTTGCCTTATATCGGGTTTCATTTTGTTATTTTGCCTTTATTGCTGGAGTGGCTTTTGCTGCCGGCAGCAGTTTTTTGATGTGCAGGATCGCAGCCGAGTTACTGCATAACTTACACACTTTTATTATTATCGTGCCTAATCATGCCGGCGAAGATTTATGCCGCTTTCACCATGTGCAAAAGCAACAGCGTCGCGGCGATGCTTATTATTTACGTCAAATCACCGGCTCTGCCAATTATCATTGCGGTAATGAATGGCTGGATCTGTCGCAAATGTATCTGAACTATCAAATTGAACACCATCTCTTTCCGGCCTTGCCCATGCGCCAGTATCGACTTATTCAACCTCAGATTAAGGCTCTGTGTCAGAAATATGGAGTGCCCTATATTCAGGAAAGTATCTTTAAACGACTCTGAAAATTGTGGCGATTGCCACTGGTACCCGAAAAATGCAAAGCGACCTGCCTGCTTATATACCCAAATCACCTCAAGATGCTAGCTTTCAGCGTGAGATAAAAAACGTTTAGACAAGTAAAAATGACGTAGGCATGGTTGCTCTCACGTTAAGTCATTTTAATGCAGTATAAACGTTTTTTAGCCACGCCCTTCGGGAGCTACACAGCACTTCCATTACTGTGTTGCATGTGTTTGAAAGGTAGCCGACATTCCTTCTCACATGCGCCTTGTACTGAAAGCGCTGTGATAGCTCTGAAACAGTATCTTGAGGTGATTTGGGTATATATCGGATGAGCGCTAATTTTTTCACTAACTGTTTGATTTTTAGGCTGTCATCTGGATGTCACAGTTTTCCCGCTTGCGCCCGGTGATCCCGCGCTATAAACTGCCAGCATTAGGCTGTCCGGACCGGCTCCGGAAGCTTTTACACCTTCATTTACGGATTGTAAAATAATAAGCATGTCGGAACACGCAGTAGAATTAAAAGGTACAGGCTTTACCCTGTCGGTGGTGAAAATCACCCATCCTGATCTGGAAAAAGTCAAAGCCGAACTGTCGCAAAAAATAGCGCAGGCACCACAGTTTTTTAATCTTGCGCCAGTGGTAATTAATCTGGAAGCCAGTGAAGCTATGCCGGATTTTGCCTCATTAAAATCCCTGCTGGCAGAACTCAGATTATTACCCGTAGGTATTACGGGTTGCCCAGACACACACAAACAAGCCGCGAATGATGCCGGGTTTGCGCTGATGAACGCGCCTAAAAAACCAGTCAACAAGGCTCCTTCTGGCAATGACGCTCCAGCTCCCGAAGTCGTTGAGAAAGTGGTAACGGTAAAAGAGTCCGTGCCCAGTAAGATTATTCAGCAGACACTGCGCTCAGGTCAGCAAATCTACGCCCGAGGTGGTGATTTGATTGTTATTGGCTCCGTCAGTAATGGCGCAGAAGTGATTGCCGATGGCAACATCCATATTTATGGTGCGTTACGAGGACGCGCCATTGCAGGGGCGTCAGGCAATAATGATGCCCGGATATTTTGCCGTAAACTCCAGGCAGAACTGATCAGCATCAACGGCCATTACTGGACCTCAGACAAATTACAGGACCACTGGGAAAAGCCCGTTTGTATTTCATTAAATGGTGAGCAGTTGACACTCTCATCATTAGATTCTTAATTTAGGAACGATTATGTCACGAGTTATCGTAGTTACTTCCGGTAAAGGCGGTGTTGGTAAGACCACCAGCAGTGCAGCCATAGGTACCGGACTGGCTTTAAAAGGCCATCGCACCGTTATCGTGGACTTTGATATAGGTCTGCGAAATCTGGATTTGATCATGGGTGTTGAGCGCCGTGTGGTTTACGACTTTGTCAATGTCATTAATGGTGATGCCAACCTGAACCAGGCGCTGATCAAAGACAAACGCGTGGAAGGCCTGTACATACTTCCTGCTTCGCAAACCCGCGATAAAGATGCCCTGACCCGGGATGGTGTGGAAAAAGTGCTGGAAGAGCTGAAGCAAAATTTCGACTTCATCATTTGTGATTCACCTGCAGGTATCGAGCAAGGTGCACTTATGGCCTTGTATTTCGCCGACGAGGCAATTGTGGTGACTAACCCGGAAGTCTCATCGGTTCGAGATTCCGACCGTATTTTGGGCATTCTGGCGTCAAAATCACGCCGTGCTGAGCAAAATATGGAGCCGGTTAAAGAACACTTGTTGTTAACCCGTTATAACCCTACCCGCGTGACCGCTGGTGAGATGTTAAGTGTTGATGACGTCAACGAAATTCTGGCCATTTCCCTGCTAGGAGTTATTCCTGAATCCCAGGCGGTACTGAAAGCCTCTAACATAGGTGAGCCTGTGGTAATGGATCAGGAAAGTGATGCCGGACTGGCCTATCAGGATGCTATCGCTCGTCTTTTAGGTGAAAAACTGGATTTTCGCTTTTTAACCGAAGAGAAAAAGGGCTTACTGAAGCGCTTATTTGGGGGGTAATCAACTATGTCATTGTTAAACTATTTTCGCCCCAAGAAAAAGCCAGCCGCCTCTGTTGCCAAAGAGCGGTTACAGATCATTGTTGCCCACGAGCGCAAAAAACGCGCGGGCCCCAGCTGGCTTCCGCAAATGGAGCGCGACATTCTTGACGTTATCAGCAAATACGTTGAAATCAGCCCGGATGCTATCTCGGTGCAGTTAGAACAAACTGAAGATGACTTATCTGTGTTGGAGCTCAACGTTACCTTACCTGAGTAACTGCTAAGCTATTGAAGATACCTGGCGGTGATCGCTTCTAATTCACCGCTTTTTTTCATTTGGTATAAGGTACCGTCCAGTGCTTTTCTGAACTCTTTTTGCCATGGATATTGCCCGATTGCTAAGCCCGGTTCTGAATACCCGATATAACCATAATCCCGACCAGCTACAGCCGCCTGAAACAGTCTGTGATGAGTTTCTGATTTGTATTTGCCGTTCCTTTTTAAGCGTGTCATGTGATATTGGTAGGCCAGTTGCTCCATCAAAATGCAATCATTGCGCCCCGATGCCACCATCATCAGCAATAAATCTGCGCTGTCCACTTCGTGATAACTAATGGCTTTCTGTTCAATCATGGCTCTGAACTCAACCCCACCCCAACCATCGTAGCCGCGCATGTTGCCTATGGTTTTTCCGACGAAGTCTTGAGGCCATTTTAACGGCTCTGCACTGCTGACATTACTGTTGCAAATCACCAAAACCGTCTCTTCATAAAGGGGGAAAGAATAAGGATAAAGATATGGCCAATCGTGAGCGTGAAAATAAGTTGGCATCAGCCCAAACCCCTCACCTTCTTGCATCAGATGTTTGCCACGATTCCAGGGTACGGGTTCGAAGATCAGGCTATAACCTTCCATTCGGGTAAATGCGGCATCTAGTATATCGATGTACAAGCCTCGTACATCTCCCTTCTCCCGATAACTATAGGGAGGATAACCATCATCAACATGTATTTTAACTTCAACTGTTGCATGCACGCACAAGCTTGCGAACAATATTGGCAACAGAAAAAATAATCTGCAATACATTAAAGGCCCCGAATATGACTTATTCACAGTATAGAGCCTACTGACTATTTCGGGTTAGTTTTATGATTTAAATTCCGGCGCCTTCGGCTTGTGCTGCATTTGCCAATAATCCATCAACACCACATGGCGGTGGCGATAAGTCTTCCGTGCACAATTCAGTCACCCACAAGGTATCCTTAGCTAAATCACCCGGCATGGTGATTTTGTGCACTAAGGACTTGTCCTCCAAAGGCCCTATGACCACGCGAAACCGCGTAGGGCTGTGCTCCGGATTTTCAATAATATGGGTAGAATAACTGCGGAACAGCATACTGCGTTCATAAGCATATTTGAGATCATTAAAACTGCCCGCAACGGCAAACACCCCGGCCTTTTCTGCAACAGACGAAAGTACCGGACCATCCTCAATACTGACAAGTTCTTGCTGGGGTTGCACAGTTTCAATAAGATTGTTGTTCGCTGCGAGCTCATCAACTATCTGATTTTCAGGGGGTGAATTGTCAGCCAAAATTGTGGGTTGATTTGCTTCCTCACAAAGCGAGTCATCTGTAAGAAAACGATGAAAAGCACAATCTTTGTCCATCACCATGGACAGCGCATGATCACTTAAGCCCTTCCCCGTAACCAGATAACTAATTCCGCCAGCAGCCAGCAACTCTAATGAAGCACACCCAGAAATACTGGTTAACACAATACAAAGGCCCGAAACCTTAACTATCTTCAGCATAAACTTTCCACAATGTCAGTTTCCTGACGAATGACATAACTTGAGTCAGATGATTAATTTACAGGCAATGTTCAGGCCAAAAATAATCCAGAAATCATTGTTCCCGGCAAGTAAGCTGGTTAGACTCTCGCTACACAAAAATGCTGCTCCGGGTTGTTTCAGGCCAAACAGCGCAGTGCATACAACAAAAACACCTAATTTCCATGCAAAAAAATTACTCTTTATTGACCGGTTATATTATGGCAGCTGTGGTCGTCTCCATCTGGAGCGGTTTTATTGTGGTGTCCCGCTATGGCGCTACTAATGCGTTGCTGAATTACGATTTAATTGCCTTGCGCTATGGCGTTGCCACACTGGTGTCCTTGCCTGTTTGGTGGTTCTTTTCCAGCCGGGTTAACTTTCTCAATTATCGATATCTCCTGCTCGCGGTTTTTGGCGGGCTTTGTTACGCCCTTTGTGCTTTCAGCGCCTTCGCCCTGGCACCCGCCAATCACGCCGCAGTGTTTTTGCCGGGTTTTATGCCAGTAGCTATTAGTTTGTGTATCTGGGTATTGCTGGGTACAAAAGTAAAAGGTAAACAATTACTGGCGCTGGGTATCATATCTGCTGGCATCATTTTGCTGGCTTTGAATACTCTGACGGTTAGTGCAGAGACCCTCAGAGGAGATTTATTGTTTTTGGCAGCCGCTTTTAGCTGGGGCATTTTTAATGCGTTATTAAAAAAGTGGCACCCGGACCCCTACGCTACCGTTGTGGCCGTATCGCTGTTTACTTCCATTGTGTATTTACCGGTTTTCATATTTTTTCTGCCGTCAAATCTGGCCACTGCCCCCGATTCTGAAATCTGGTTGCAGGCCGGATACCAGGGAGTTTTAGCTGCCGTGGTACAACTACTGCTTTACGTTAAGGCAGCCAAAACCATTGGCGCAAATAACATGGCCGTTACTATGGCGTTTGTGCCGGTATTAGCCGCGTTATTGGCAGTGCCGGTATTGCATGAGCAACTTTCGGTGTTTATTGTGGTGAGTTTGCTATGTGTCACAGGTGGCGCTATTTTTGGTAATATCCAGGGCAATAAGCATCGTCATGACGATGAAATTAATTAACGCGACTTGCGGGACCTCTGATGCTGATACCTAAAAAGCTGAAACCAGGTAGTTTGCTGCCAATAGCGCTTTTGTTTTCGCTGTTATTGAACGGTGCATCGGTATATTCCCATGGTGAAACCCATTATCTTGGCAACAGCGCGGTTCTGGTTGAATCTGAACACAAAAAAGTGCTGTTTGATCCGTTTTTCCATAACGATTTTGGTATTTATCAACTGGTACCGGAAGCGATGCACACCGCCATCATGGCCGGTGAACCGCCCTACGACAACATTAACGCAGTCGTAATAAGCCATGCCCATGTAGATCACTTTTCGGCTTACGATGTCGCTGAGTATCTCTCTAAATTTCCTGGCACAGTATTAGTGGCGCCTCAGCAAGCGATCGATATGTTGAAAGAATATCTGGTGCCCAAACAACAGCTGCACGCATTTAACCTGGACTTCGAAGCACCGCCTGAGCAACAAACCGTTAAGGGAATGCAGATCAGTGCCTTACGTATTCCTCATGCCGGTTGGCCGGGCAGGAAGGATGTTCAGAATCTCGTATTCAGAGTGCAATTAGGCAGCACTTTGTCAGCGATGCATATGGGGGATGCCGATCCAGATGATATTCATTACCTCCCCTATGAGGCGTTCTGGCAAGAGCAAAAGACTTCCGTCAATTTTCCACCCTATTGGTTTTTTATGTCCGCGGAAGGCCGAGATATCCTGCATGAAATTTTGAATGTGAAAAAGCACATATACCCAAATCACCTCAAGATACTGTTTCAGAGCTATCACAGCGCTTTCAGTACAAGGCGCATGTGAGAAGGAATGTCGGCTACCTTTCAAACACATGCAACACAGTAATGGAAGTGCTGTGAAGCTCCCGAAGGGCGTGGCTAAAAAACGTTTATACTGCATTAAAATGACTTGACGTGAGAGCAACCATGCCTACGTCATTTTTACTTGTCTAAACGTTTTTTATCTCACACTGAAAGCTAGCATCTTGAGGTGAATTGGGTATAGGAGTTCATGTGCCCAAACAAGTTCCCAAATACCTGAAAGACAGTGATTACCGTTATTTTTCTACACCAGGAGAAGCGCAAAGTATTGAATGATCCCCCCGATATTTGACATAATTCAGCAATAACAGTGCAGTACCTTAGCCTGTTACAAAAAACAATAATGCACAAAATCCATACAAACCGTTCAAAACGCCTGGTTTTTCATCATTTGAACGTAAAATAATCAGAATTGTCACAATAACCCTGATCTATTTTGCAAAAATGATGTATACTGCCGCGCAATTTTTTTTTAACTCCAAAAAGTGAAGCCATGACAGACTTAGCTAAGTACAGAAATATTGGTATCTTCGCTCACGTAGACGCGGGGAAAACAACTTCTACAGAACGTATTCTTAAACTTACCGGTAAAATCCATAAAACCGGTGAGGTACATGACGGTGAATCAACTACCGATTTCATGGAACAGGAAGCAGAACGTGGTATTACCATCCAGTCAGCTGCAACAACCTGTTTCTGGAAAGATCACCGCTTAAACATTATCGATACTCCAGGACACGTTGACTTTACAGTTGAAGTATACCGTTCACTGAAAGTACTTGACGGTGGTGTAGGTGTATTCTGTGGTTCAGGTGGTGTTGAGCCACAATCAGAAACTAACTGGCGCTACGCTAACGAATCTGAAGTATCTCGTATCATTTTCGTTAACAAACTGGACCGTATGGGTGCAGACTTCTACCGCGTTGTTGATCAGGTTAAGAATGTATTGGCGGCTAACCCGCTGGTAATGACTCTGCCTATCGGTATCGAAGACGAATTCACAGGTGTTGTAGATGTACTTTCTCAGAAAGCTTACATCTGGGATGATTCTGGTCTGCCAGAAAACTACGAAGTGGTTGATATCCCTGCAGACATGGTTGACAAAGCCGCTGAATACCGCGAGCAATTGGTAGAAACAGCCGTTGAGCAAGACGATGACCTGATGATGGCTTACATGGACGGCGAAGAGCCTTCTATTGAAGACCTTAAGCGTTGTATCCGTAAAGGTACACGTGACCTGGCTTTCTTCCCAACTTACTGTGGTTCTGCTTTTAAGAACAAAGGTATTCAGTTGGTACTAGACGCCGTTGTTGATTACTTGCCTTCTCCAACAGAAGTTGAACCTCAGGATCTGACTGACGAAGAAACTGGTGAGCCTACTGGCGAAGTAGCAACTGTATCTGTTGACGAGCCGTTCCGTGCTCTGGCGTTCAAAATCATGGACGACCGTTTCGGTGCATTAACCTTTATCCGTATTTACTCTGGTAAGCTGAACAAGGGTGACACCATCCTTAACTCTGCAACAGGTAAAACTGAGCGTATCGGCCGTATGGTAGAGATGCACGCAGACGAGCGTACAGAATTAACTTCTGCACAAGCTGGTGACATCATCGCTGTTGTAGGTATGAAGAACGTACAAACTGGTCACACTTTATGTGATCCTAACAACCCTTGTACGCTTGAGCCGATGATCTTCCCTGAGCCAGTAATCTCTATTGCTGTTAAGCCTAAAGATAAAGGCGGCAACGAGAAGATGGGTATCGCTATCGGTAAACTGGTAGCTGAAGATCCTTCGTTCCAGGTTGAAACTGACGAAGAGTCTGGCGAAACCATCCTGAAAGGTATGGGTGAGCTGCACTTAGATATCAAAGTAGACATCCTGAAGCGTACTTACGGTGTTGAGCTGGAAGTTGGTCAACCTCAGGTTGCTTACCGTGAAAGCATTACTCAACCTATCGAAGACTCTTACACTCACAAGAAGCAGTCTGGTGGTTCTGGTCAGTTCGGTAAAATCGACTACCGCATCCGTCCTGGTGAGCCTAACTCTGGCTTCAAGTTCGAATCTGTGGTTGTTGGTGGTAACGTTCCTAAGGAATTCTTCCCAGCCATCGAGAAGGGCTTCAAGGGCATGATGGATCAGGGTGTTCTTGCTGGATACCCGGTACTAGACGTTGAAATTGAGCTGTTCGACGGTGGTTTCCACGCAGTAGACTCCTCGGCTGTAGCCTTCGAAATCGCTGCAAAAGGCGCATATCGTCAGTCTATGCCTAAGGCAGGTCCTCAGTTGATGGAACCTATCATGAAGGTTGACGTATTCACGCCAGACGATCACGTTGGTGACGTAATCGGTGACCTTAACCGTCGCCGTGGTATGATCAAAGACCAGGAAGCAGGCGCAACAGGTGTACGTGTTAAAGCTGACGTACCTCTGTCTGAAATGTTTGGTTATATCGGTCACCTGCGTACTATGACTTCAGGCCGTGGTCAGTTCTCTATGGAGTTCTCACACTACATGCCTTGTCCTAACGCAGTAGCTGAAAAAGTTATCGAAGAAGCTAAAGCGCGTAAAGCGGCTAAATAAGCTCTTCTGACTTAAATAGAAAAGCCCCGACAATTGGTCGGGGCTTTTTTGTATCTACCCAAGTGTATTTTAAAGTCAGCAGACCTGAGCTTAACTTTGCTGCACCACATCCTGCCAGTCATTTTCCAGCTTAGCCATCAACTGTCCTAACTCCTGCCCTGAATCATAGGGATTGCTCTCCCACCCCTCGATATGTCCACCGAACTCAACACTCTTGTCTTGCAATAAATGTAATAGCCAGGCCAAATTTGTGGTTTTGGGAACAATACCTATATTGGCCCAACAACGCCATTTGTTCATATGCTGCTGAAAAGCATCAATATCAGTATCAAAGCCTTGACAGCTCAGTGATTTAGCCAGTTTCCGGGCACCAGATTCAGTATTGTGTTCAAAGTAAAAAGACAAGGAAACCCGTTTATTGGTGTCCAGGTTGCGAAGTTTTAACCCTTTGGTAATATCTCTCATCCACTCTGTCACAGGCATATTTTCGGAATTCATCATCTGGCTCCAGACAGCGTAACTGTCAAATTTATAACATCTCCAAAGTAATCATAATCTTTATTCGACAGAAACACGGATGTTGCCACCAATATCGGTATATATTTTCATACCTTTTATGTATGTAACCCGATACTTGCTCATTGCGAGCCATACCTCAAAGTTGCTGACATGACATTGTGTTTAGATTACGCGCGCCATAAAATGTTACCCAATGGTTTTACCCTCAGGTGGAACAATGAATAAAAGCAACAAAAAATACGATCTACGGCTTCGTAATCAGAATGAATATGACAACGATTACGTGGAGTTTTCTTTGGCGTACAGTCAAAATCTGAAACTTTGTCTGAGAGCCATATGGGAAGAATTATTCAGGCAATCCCAACAACAAGATAATATTCTGTATTTTCCCTATCACCTGATCAGGCAACAAAGTGAGCAACAGGCTATCGCCTGTCGACACAGCTATGCTGGAATTCCTCTGGAACGCAAACACCTGCGCCACATTCAGAGCGTCGAAGTAGAGATTTTGGCACTCGATACCGCCTTCAAATGCAGCGCTTTCAATAAACCTGATGCGCTTCAAAAAGAGATTCAGCAAACCCTTATCGCCTTGCGAATTATTTTTAGCGAGTTTAAAGAAAATACTAATCAGGACTGCCAAAAGCGCCTGACGTTATTTGCAGATCACATTACCCGGCTGATTATGGAACTAAAGCAAATCGTATTGATGATAAATAGTTAAATCAATTATTCCCGATTTATAGGCAGTGAGTATATTGACCAAATACTCACGAAATGTCCTAAATCCCCTGGTCATTTTCACAATCATCTTTACTAACTTTCATAACCCATTGTATTTATTGAATTTTATTTATGGCCCCGGATTTGCTCGGTATCTTTAACGCCAGCGCCTTTAGAGCAAAATAAAACGAGGAATTGACTATGTATTCAGATGAAGATCTCAATGAAGCTGTCGGTAAAGGTATTTTTAGTGCCAGTGCCGTAAATGAATTCAGGCAACACCTAGCGCAATCACGCAATATCCACCAGGTAGATGAAGAAAACTTCCGATTGCTGAGTGGTTTTAACGATATATTCGTCATCATTGCCAGTGGCTTGTTATTAGCATCCCTGACATGGCTGGGCTTCGAGTCTAAACCTGTTATAGGTGCTCTGGTACTTGCAGCAGGCTCTTGGGGATTAGCAGAAGTATTTGTCAGAAGAAAGCGAATGGCATTACCAGCGATTGGCTTGTTATTCACCTTCCTGGCCGGGCTATTTGCCATACCAATCTCAATACTTGAGTTCAATCAGCAAGTTCATGAAGCCCAACTTGTTGCAGCGGGCTTATTAACGGTAGCGGGTGCATGGGTTCACTGGCAACGATTCCGGGTTCCGGTCACCATTGCAGCAGGTATGATCGCGCTATTTGCGGGTTGTTTCGGCGTTTTATTTCTGCAGTACCCTGAAATGCGCTATTTCTATCAACCTTATCTCGCTGTGGCAGGACTGATAACTTTTGCACTGGCGATGTATTGGGATGCACGAGATCCAAAACGTCAAACCCGCAATTCAGATATCGCATTCTGGCTGCACCTGTTATCGGCCCCTCTGATTGTGCATCCGATTTTCAGCAGCCTGGGTATATTCTCTGGCGTCACAGGATACTCAACAGCGCTAATCGTATTAGCCCTGTATACCATATTGGCACTAGTCTCTATTGTTGTGGACAGAAGGGCAATCATGGTTTCTGCTCTGGTATACGTGGTATACGCAATGAGTGGCCTGCTGGAAAACTATGGACTGGTTAGCTACAGCATGGCACTGACAGGTATTTTTATTGGTGGCAGCCTGCTGCTACTGTCAGCCTATTGGCAGCAAACTCGCCAGGCCATCGTGACCCTGCTACCGGGTAAAGCACAAGTATTTTTACCTTCCCTGCAATAGTATCACTCTCTTTTGCGCGGCTTAGGCCGCGCCTTTAACCAATTCGTGTTGATTTTTTCGGTATAATTTTTCAGCAAAGGTCGCACTTTCTAAAGATATTTATTGAACATCGAAATCAATACATCGCGCTTTATAGGCTTGGTGAGATAATCATTCATTCCAGCTTCTTTGCCCATTTGCTTATCTTCTTTCATTGCGTTGGCGGATAAGCCAATTATCGGTAAATCTCGGTGCCCTTTGCTACGTATGGTTTTGGTTGCTGTATAGCCGTCCATTTCTGGCATTTGAATATCCATTAAAACTAAGTCGTAATGAGGATAGTTCTCGATTTTACGGACGGCGACCAGTCCATTTTCAGCAACATCAAACGTCAGGCCCAGACTCTTCAACAACTCACCAGCCACCACCTGATTGATGTCATTGTCTTCCACCAGCAAAACATGACCACTTATTTCCTGGCTCTCTTGCTCCTTTTCACGGCTCACAGTACCCCAATTTTCAGCCACAAATTTAGCGATAAAATTCTTAAACTGCAGTGGGCTAAAAGGTGTTGCTAATGCCTGGTATCTGGCGTCAGCCATATTCAAGGTATCGGAAATTAAAGCATTGATGATAATACCGACACGAATATTCCTGTCTATTAGTATTGGTAAGTCCTTAGAAAACTGGCGCAATTCCGCAGGAGATTCTATATCTATCAGAATGTGAGAAAGCTCACTTTTGTTTAACAATGCACTTAATTGGGGCTTAGCTATGAAGCGGTTATCCAGTCCCACTTTTTGGCAGTATAAATCACTGATAAAGTGGTTTTCCGTAATATATACAGCCGTTTCTGGTAGGCAGGGCAAATCATCCAAAATGTTGGGCTGATTCCTGAAGGCTTTTAGCGGCAAACGTACCGTAAAGCAGCTCCCCTTGTCGGGTTCGGATTCGGCATCTACAGCCCCCTCCATCAAGTTCAATAGCTGGGTCACGATAGATAGCCCAAGCCCGGTACCACCATATTTTCGGTCGGTGGCACCATCGGCTTGTTCAAATGGTCGGAAAATTTTATCCAATTGCTCTTTGTCCATACCAATACCTGTATCTGTAATGGCAATGGTCAAATTCAGCTGGTTATCTTGGGCACTCATCTCACCAGTAAAGCGCATTGCTATATGGCCTTTTTCGGTAAACTTTACGGCGTTATTACAGATATTCATCAGTACCTGAGATAATCGCAAAGGGTCACCAATCACCCTATTTGGCAGGGAAGGATCAACTTCTAGTATTATTTGCAGATTCTTTTCTTTGGTTCTCAACGACACAACAGAAACCAAATTGTCGATAAAAGCATGCAATTCAAAGCTACTTTTTTCGATTTCCAATTTACCGGCTTCGATTTTAGAGAAATCTAAAATGTCATTGATGACGGTCATCAGAATCTCACTGGAATAAGAGGCTTTGTCCAAATAAGACAACACTTCCTGCTGATTGGTCTTTTTCATCGCCAGGTCAATCAGGCCAATAATACCGTTCATAGGAGTGCGAATTTCGTGACTCATATTAGCCAGGAACATACTCTTGGAAGCGGTGGCCTTTTCGGCATTTGACTTGGCTAAGGTCAGCTCTTGATTTAACTGCGTAATACGGTCATTGGTGCGCTGAGTTTCGGTTAATAATTGCTGGGTTTCTTTGTTTTTATCACTAAAAACTTGCGCAGCACGGGCCAATGCACCTATTTCATCGTTGCGCAACATTCCAGGAATAGCGCCAACCTTTTGGCCCTTCGCCAACTTATCAAACACTTCAGTAATGGAACGAATGGGGGTTAAAATCCTCAGGAGTGAATAAATTGCCGCAGCAAAGGCTAAAAGAACGGCAATAATAGAAAACAGATAACCTTGCAGCTGAGCGTTTTTCACCAACTGCTGAGATTGTTGCTTATTGAACTCCAACGTTTCAGTAACATCTTCCACTAAACTGGTACTAAGGTAGAGAAACTCATTTGCCGCGCCGGCCATGACAACGTTCACCAGGAACAGGTTGCCCTGGATAAGCTGGGTTAACGCCAAAAAATCACTGCGGGCCGTTTCGATTTCCTTAAATTGCGCGGCTCGGACGCTAAAGGGCAATTCACCTAACCTGGATTCGATAAATGCCAGACTGTCATTAAACTGGTTAATGTGGACACTACTGGGTTGCACAGTATAGCGGATTGAGGCAATTTCAGCTTCACTGAGGTGAAGTAACAACTGCTGAATCAGAGGGTTCAGATGAACATCTTGTTCCAGTTGCCTGAGTCGACCTTTCACTTCATCTAGTCTTTTTATGGTGCCTTGCTTCAACAGCTCCTCTCGTTTAGTGCGTGCTGAAACCACCTGCTCAAAGTTGGCTTGATAGTCCTGTAAATGAGTTTGCATTCTCTGCAGCAAATTGTCAGTCATAGGGCTGGGTAAATCCGAAGCATGCAATGCCTGAAACCCCTCAAGATCAGCGTTAATTTTTTGCATTATCTGAGTAAAGCGAGTGACCGCAGAGGGGCTACCGGTATTGATAAATAGCAACACCGTGCGCTGCAGGTTTAGCAAATCATACTCTATCTCTTTAACCTGCTTTAGATCAGCAAATGAGAGCGCAGAGTTATCCAGCGCAGCACTGAGTTGAGATTGGCTTTTTTGATTCAGAAAGGACTGCAGTAAAAATAAAACTATCAACGCAGCTATAACAAAAATGAGCTGTGAACGAATTGACCTCAACATGCAACAATTCCCTACCCGGTAATTAACTCATACCATTTTTGAAGACTGTATTCGTAGGTTGGCATAACGGTATTCCAAACAGCGACATTACTCAACCGTTCGATGTAGCTTCCACCCGCTCTGCTTTGCCCCTGTTTAACTGACACCTTGCCATCCTGGCCTCGCAACTCAGTAGCCGCCGGCAACCCACCATACCAGTAGTCCCACTCTGCCTGGCTTAGATATTCCGCAGACCTCTGTGGGTTTGAAATATAGTACCCTTGTCGAGCAATAAAAGCCCCTGGCCATCCCGACAGCCACCAGTTCATATATTCATAGGCCGCTTCTTTTTCTCTTCCTTTGGTGGTTGCTGAAAGGCACATGACACCATGCCAGCCCCGATATCCCTCTTTGGGCGCAGCAAATCTTACCGGAATATTTTGTCCGTTAAGGCTGGATACAGCAGGAGAAAACATGCTTTCTATCATCACCCGGCCAGATTTCATATATTCCACCGACTCAGGCACCGAAGTCCAGAAACCACTAAAATGCCCTTGCAGTTTAAGCTCAAGTAACACAGCAAATAAGGCATCCATTTCCGTTTCGGTAATAGCGCCAATGTCTTCAAACGTCACCAGGCCTTTTGCCTGGGCAGCCAACGCCAGATCAAATAAGCCGATTGTAGGATCATTAACAATGCCAACCTTACCTTTAAACGCCGGGTCCAAAAGCCAGCCCCAACTTTCGTTATTTGCCATAAAATTTGCGGGTACTTTATTGACGGCATAACCAAAAGAGTCCACGTTATGCACGTAAGGCAGGAAGCTGATCTCATCGCTATGCCGCGCAGACAAAGAACCATCTTTTTGCACATTGAGGATCTTGTGTGGCGCATCGCCTGCGCCTATTTTTGCCTGTTCAGAAATTTTTCCGGTTTTAGTTAAGTTGTTTATTTCATCCCAATATTGCAGCCTGCGCTTTTCAATGGGTTGTATAGCCTTAGAACGCCACAACACATTGATACTGTTCGACCATTGCTCATAGAGGTCAAAACTCTGCGGATTAACAGAGGCTTTTTGTAATACTGCGGCACTACCTTTGGGTTCAAACTCCAGTCGAATTCCTAAATCAGCTTCAGCTCTTTCTCTTATTGCTTCTCTGAGCGTAACATGGGTGCCTAACACCCGCACAACCGGCTTTGATTTAGCGATTGCAAATGGCACAGTGCCGACCGACACAGTCGCCAGCGCACCTTTAATAAAGCCTCGCCTTGTTGATGTGTGAGAACTTCCTGAACTTTTTTGTTCTGCCATGATCTGACCCAGTACTTTTGTTTCACTCAAAGGGTGGCACTGCGCAGTAAAATACGCAACTCGCCTTTAGTTGTATTAGTCGGGTCAATCAAAAAACTGAGGATGCAGAAACAAGGCAGAAATAAATTCCACCTTGTCATGGGAGCGACTATTAAAAAGGAAGGGGATACTTTTTAAGTAGGTTTAACAGGTTATCTTGTAACTCTTCTGACAATTGCATATCAAAAGCGGCTAAATTTTCCTGCAACTGCGCCATACTGGTGGCACCTATTATCGTAGAAGTCACTCCGTCTACCTGATCACACCAGGCCAACGACAGCTGTGCAGCAGTCATGCCATGCTGCTCCGCTAAGGTTTTGATATCGGCAACCGCCCGCTCCACCACTGCGCTGTCCCTAAACAAGCCGTTGCGTTGTGCGATTGTCCAACGACTGCCTTGCGGTCTGGCACCATTGAGGTACTTGCCACTCAGCACGCCGCCTCCCAAGGGAGACCAGGGCAAATATGCAATATCTTCATGAATACAATGCTCAATCAGGTAAGGCCAATCTTTAGTGTGCAGCATATTGAACTCGTTCTGGATTGATACCATTCGAGGCAGACTATGCTTTGCACTTAGCTTAAGGTACTCACTAATCCCCCAGGTCGTGTCATCTGACAGTCCACAGTATCTAATCTTACCAGCATCCACACACTGTTTTAGTGCCTGTAAAATTTCTAACATTTGACTGGAAGCAGCCTGAGAGTCAATATCAGAAAATTTGACGTCGCCGGGCCAATGATTGCCAAAATGCGGGTGACGACGGTTTGGCCAATGTAACTGATACAAGTCAATATAGTCAGTCTGTAGTCGTTGCAAAGAAGCATCAACAGCAGCAATCACGGTTTCACCGGAGATTGGCGAACCATTGCGGATCCAACTAAGGCCAGGACCTGCAATTTTGCTGGCCAACACCAACTCTTTGCGCTTTTCTTTATTATTGTTTAACCAATTTCCAATTATGGTTTCAGTGGCACCATAAGTTTCAGCTCTGGGTGGAATCGAGTAAAGTTCTGCAGTATCAACAAAATTGATACCTTGAGCCAGCGCATAGTCGAGCTGTTGATTAGCCTCTTGTTGGGTGTTTTGTTGTCCCCATGTCATAGACCCCAGACACACTCTGGATACCTCTAACCCACTACTACCTAATCTGGAATATCGCATTGTGACTTCCTGTAATTTGTATGAAATGAAGAAAAAACTTGAAAATACTCTTCTATAAAAAGAAAAATAAAACCTCTTGAGATGCTATTTATTTACGCTCTCTTCGAAACAAACCTTGTTCAGTTTTTTATTTCTCTTGGATTTTACTCAACACTGACTTTTCCCGCTTTTTACCCAGGCTCTTGGCTAGTTTTTTCATGCTTACCGTGCGGTCATTTTCATCCACAATATCTATGCCCAAAAGAGTTTCCAGCAGGTCTTCCATAGTGATGATGCCTTCCAAGCCGCCATACTCATCTACCACTAAAATCATATTGGCGCGCTGACTTAAGAACTTGTCGAAAGCCGAAGACAATGGCATACCAGCCAGCATCACGATCATATCTTTTTTGTATTCAAACAACTGTTTCTGACCATTGCCTCGTGCCTGAGCCAATAGCAAGTCCGATTTCATCACAAAGCCGCTGATTTTTTCTGGCTCGTTTTCTTCATAAATGGGAATGCGGGAAAACTCATTGCTGTCGTGTTTGTGAAAATAGGTTTCCACCGTCATGCGTTCTGGCAGAGAGAAAACCACTGTGCGGTGAGTCATCGCATCTTTAATTTTTAGCTCGTGCAGATTTAACAAGCTCTGCATAAAGTTCATTTCGTGCACAGCTAGTTGGCCTTCCTGGGCTGAAATTTCCGCCATAGCTAACATTTCCCCACGGCTCAATCCACGCAGAGGACTGTCTTCCTTAAAGCCACGGGTTAACTTCTCTGACATTTTCACAAAGGGATATAGAACTATAATTAAATACTTAAGGAAAAATGCCGTTATGGGTGCCAACTGACGCCAATAAGTCGCGCCAAGCGTTTTGGGTATGATCTCAGAGAAAACTAAAATCAACAGGGTTAACACCGCTGAAATAAGTCCCAGATAGGCATCACCAAACACCACGGCGGCTTGCGCACCAGCACCTGCTGCCCCCATGGTATGAGCAATCGTGTTCAGGGTTAAAATAGCCGATAAAGGTTTATTGATATCCGCAGACAGATCTCTCAAGAGTTTGCCAGTCGGTTTTCCATCCCGTTCCATCAGGGAAATATAGGCCGACGAGACACTCAAAATAACCGCTTCGGCCACCGAGCAAATAAACGAAAAACCCAAAGCTATCAGTACGTATGTGATCAGTAGCAGCACTACTATTTCCTTTCCTATTTATGAATCAATTGACGCCCATTGGCATAGTAAGACA
Organism: Planctobacterium sp. AWH2_060; assembly: GCF_056158425.1. Taxonomy (NCBI): domain Bacteria; kingdom Pseudomonadati; phylum Pseudomonadota; class Gammaproteobacteria; order Alteromonadales; family Alteromonadaceae; genus Planctobacterium; species Planctobacterium sp. AWH2_060. Next base: position 2,574,192 of record NZ_JBSWTG010000001.1, read on the forward strand.
ATTTTGAGACTTTTTCAGCGAAAACAAGGTAATAACTATTTTGTAGTAATTATTACTTGCAATAGCCCGTCAGTTAATACTACATTGTAGTCATAATTAATTGCAGAGTCCGGTTATGGCTGAGAAAGAAAAGTTTTTAGGCGAATTCGAACAAGTAGTGCTGTTAGCCTGCCTGCAATTAGGAAAATCGGCCTACGGTGCCAGTTTGCGTCAGTTATTGCAGCAAGAAATACAGCGAGATGTGGCAATTGGTGCCCTCTACTCAACGCTGGAAAGGTTGGAAAAAAAAGCCATGGTAACCTCCAGATTTGGTGAAGCAACCGCCGAGCGCGGTGGTAAACCAAAACGCTTTTTTGAAGTTACGGCAAAAGGCCAACAAGCGTTGAAGCGCGCCCGAGAAGCCATGGATACCCTCTGGCAGGGTCTGTCCATTCGCTCAGTATCATTGTAAACCTTTAATTCGCAATGAATTCCAAGATGCCCGCTGCAACGCCCCCTTTACTGGCCAGTCGCATTTTAAGACTAATGTTGCCCGCCCATCTCAGAGACTGTATTGCAGGCGATCTCAAAGAAGAGTTTGCCAAGCGGCACATGCAAAACAAAAGTCAGGCTATACGCTGGTACTGGAGACAAACCATGCAAATCTCAATTCATTACTTAGCACAATATCTGGCAACAGAAGCATTACTTAAAAAACTGGTGATAGCTGTCACCCTGGTACTATTCCCCACCCTGGTGGTGATGATTTCATGGTTGAGTAATATGGATCATGAGACCTCAGAATACATCTGGCAAAATCTATTGCAGGGTAAAGCTCACAACTTTTTGTTTGACACCGAAGTACTGGTTCTGGGTTCGGAAAAGCTGGTAGCTACATTCGACCTTTTAATGTATTTCAACGTCCCGGCCGCCTTGTGGACCCTGTTTGCCCTGGCAGCACTTTATATACGCAATAAACGTGCAGAATTCTCTGCCCATCAAGCTGCTGCATGGTGCATAATTTTAATGCTGCTACCCTACCTGTTTGGGCTTGTTTATATCGATATTATTCAACCCCAAGCCCGTCATGTAGGACCTCCGGTAGCATTCATGACCCTATCCATTGTTTATCTGATCCTTCCGATGGCGTGGTTCATTCTGAGTAAATCTAAGAAGTAAGACAGGCTCACAATAAAAGATGCAAACCGAGCAATTATTAGAGGACGTTGAGCAGGAAGAAGGTGCTCAGGGCTGGTTAGCGACATTTGCTGACCTTATGTCCTTACTCATGTGTTTTTTTGTTCTGTTGCTTTCATTTTCTGAACTGGATGTACAGAAATTCAAACAAATAGCCGGTTCTATGAAATATGCCTTTGGTGTTCAGAATAAGATTAATGTTCAGGATATCCCTAAAGGTACCAGTGTGATTGCTCAGGAATTTCGCCCAGGGAAACCGGACGACTCACCTATTAGTCGTATCGAGCAAGTAACCTTTGAGCAACAACGCAGCTTTACTGAAGATATTGCGCCTGCTAAAAGTAAGGTAAAGCAAAACAGCGATGATTTAAACGGGCAGAAAAAATCAGAACCAGAAGCGCTACACAAAAAAGTCAGCAGCGCTTTAAAAGACCAAATAAACGCCGGACAATTTGAACTGGATAATCAGGGGCAGCAACTGGTTATTCGGATAAAAGAACATGGCTCCTTCGCTTCGGGTAGTGGATTTCTGCAACCCAGATTAAAACCCGTATTACAAAAGCTCGGCAATGTACTGGTGGATATTCCTGGGCAATTGGTGGTGTCCGGTCATACAGACAGCAGGACCTTAAACAATGAGTTATTCCAGGACAACCTGGAGTTATCGGCGGCCAGAGCCATAGCCGTTGCACGGGTATTAAACTATAACGGACACCTAAACAACCTCATTGTCAGGGGCATGGCTGCCAGCCAACCTTTGGTGCCCAATGATAGCCCGGAAAATATGCGTCAAAACCGACGGGTTGAAATTACCATATCACAAGGCAAAGCTAAAGAATCCGAGTTTTTGCCTTTGTTACCCGAATAAATGAAATGTTAAGAGAGAATTCTGTAAATGGATAAAGGTTCAGTCATCGGCATATTCCTGGTTGTTTTCGCGATTGTTGCCGGCATTTCCACCGGCGGCGAATCCATCAGCAACTACATCAGCCCCAGCTCAATCGCCATTGTTGTGCTGGGAACCCTGGGGGCAACCATGTTGAGTGTCAGGCCAAAAGTGTTTCTCAATGCCACAGGAAATATCTGGCTGGCTTTTAAGAGTAACAGCCATAATATGGAAGAGACTATCGACATCTGCATACGAATGGCAGATAAGTCCAGAAAAGGCGGTTTACTAGCACTGGAAAATGAACAACTTGATGACCCGTTTGTGGCCAAAACAGTGGATATGCTGGTAGACGGTTACGACCATGAAACCATTGACGCCTTGCTTAATAAAGAAATTTATCTAACCCGGGAACGCAATCAGCAATCGGTCAAAGTAATGAAGACCTTTTCTGAGTTTGCTCCTGCCATGGGTATGGTGGGAACCTTAATAGGTCTGGTTGCCATGCTGCAAAATATGGAAGATCCTAAGACCATAGGCCCCAGTATGGCTGTTGCACTCTTAACCACACTATATGGCGCCTTAATTGCCAATGGTATTACTACGCCTTTGGCGAAAAAGCTCAATGCGCGAAGCAATGAAGAGTTGCTCTATCAAACTCTGGTCAAAGACGCTGCGCTGAAGATCATGCAGGGACAAAACCCCAAAGCTACCTATGAATTTCTGCAAACCTACGTGGAAACTCACAAACGGAAGTCGTCTGACGAACTTAAGCAAATCATTTCAGGAGGGTAATCTGCGAACTTTTTAAACCTGTACCTCTGTACGCTGTATTCAGATGAAAAATTACTTTAGCCTAAATAACATCACAGAAGCAAAGCTCAGATAAAGCACTGTTAATGTTGCAATAACAGTTACAGAGGTCAACCAATGACGGAATTTAAAAAGCTCAATGCCCTCTATTGCAAAGGGGTTATCGCCCTGACTTTTATTTTGAATCCCATATCTTCTGAGTTATACAGGCCCTGGATCTATAAAAATAACATTCACGACTTTGGCTTGGCAAACTCGTTGACCAGTTACCTGGGTTGCATCACTTTGATATTTATGGCGATTTATATCGATAAACTGCAACCGACAGTCAAAACCATCGCTGCGGTTACTGGCGGCTGTGTACTTTACGAGTTTATCCAACCTTTCGTTAAACTGGGTGTTTTTGATATGGGTGACGTTTTCGCTGTATTACTTGGCACAATCTCGGCGATCATTCTGTTACCAACCAAGACAAAATCAGAAAAAATGGTCGCATAAATACTGTGAGCAACTAATTTCAAACAGTCGTTTAAATTTTTATCAAGCCTGCTACACTCAATTATCAAGCTGACCATTCAAGGATAATTATGTTAAAAGCAGAATACCAACAACGCGGGCCTGTTCCTCAAGACGTCATCCAGGCAATTGAATTTGAAGCGCCTGAATTGCAAGAAGGTGAAGTCTTGCTGGAATTGCAGGCATCCCCGATTAATCCTTCTGATGTGCTTACCTTAACCGGCTTATATGGCATTTTACCGCCTCTACCAGCGATTGGCGGTAATGAGGGTGTTGCCAAAGTTGTTTCACTGGGAAGTAATGTTACAGGCCTGGCCGAAGGGCAGTCGGTATTACTACCTGTAGGGATTGGCACCTGGTCAACTCATCTTGTGGCACCAGCTAAAAAGCTCATCCCGCTACCCGAAGGTGCAGATCCGCAACAGCTTTCTATGCTTTCTATAAATCCACCGACGGCGTCATTAATGCTATCGGAATTTGCCGATTTAAAACCCGGCGACTGGGTTATCCAAAACGCTGCTAATTCTGCAGTGGGCAATTACTTAATCCAACTGGCCAGGTTAAAGGGCCTAAGAACGATTAATATAGTACGACGTGAATCACTGATAAAGCCTCTACAGGATATCGGCGCAGACTTGGTTTTGGTGGACGGCGATGATTTGCCAAAAAGAGTCAGAAAGGCAACTGAGAAAGCTGACATAAAGCTTGCAATAGATGCGGTGGGCGGTGCGGCCTCCAATCGTCTGGCAGATTGTCTTGCAAGCCAGGGGACACTGGTTAACTATGGCATGATGAGTGGAGAAGCGGCGCAGGTTTCGTCTGCGAACCTGATTTTCAAAGATATTACTGTGAAAGGTTTTTGGTTAGCTTTATGGTTTCAACAAGCCAGCAAAGAAGCGCAGCAAAAGCTATATAATGAATTAGCCATGTTAATTGCTACAGGTAAGCTTTCGGCTCCAATTGATAAAGTATTTAAGGTGGCTGACATTAAAGAAGCCGTTGCTTATGCTGCACAAGGCGAGCGCAATGGCAAAGTATTAGTAACCGCTTAACACTTTAATACCAGTTCTGTTATGCGGCTTTTTCAAAGCCGCTTTTCCCCCAACTTTATTCAATATTTTTTGACATTCTTCAAACTATTTTAAAATCACCAGCGACTTACATAGCAATTCCCTAATAAAAGGTTTTTGTTATGAAAAAGTTAGCCAAGGTTATTATCGCATCCACAACGGGTTTATTAGCGTCTGTCTATGCCCTGGCAAATCAATCACCTTCTCCGGTATATGCAGCAGCCATCGATAACTGTCAAATTATAAAACAAATCACACTTTCTGAAGAAGAAAGTAAAGCGTGGGAAAAGATTCAATCATTGGAAGCTCAAATGAAAACTATTCATGCTCCGCTGAAAGGCATTGAAAATCAGCTATCCCAATACGGAAAAGAAATTGAAAAGCTAACCGATTTAGCAATCCAGGATAGTGAACAAACACTGTACATAGATAAGGAAATGATGAAAGAGCAGCAAAAAGTCGCTGAAAAAATGTCAGCTCTGGTGGCCGCCCATGAAGCAGACTTCGAAGCTCTGAGTAGCCTCGGTGAGCAGATTGGCGATCAGGCAGATATTTTTAGCCATACCATTGAAACAGCCTTTGATGGGCTGGGTCACCAAAGAGTGGAAATCTATGCCGCAGATGAAAGGCCCAATCTGGATTTCTGCTCGACAGATAATATGATGTAACAACAATCAATTTTATAAACAGGGCGTCAAGCGCCCTGTTGAAATGTTTTAAATCAGATTAATACCCGGATTCGACACCAGTGACTCGGCAGCTCGTGCTCTTTGCGTATTTTCGCTATATTCGGTGCTGGTTATGGTATCGACATAGTGCCATTGACTGAGTACTTTATCGGAGGTAAAAGTCAAAGTCATAAATCCTCTGTCCATAGCGTTAACATATTGCAGGTTTTCAACTAACTGCTGAATACCAGCTTCAGTTGCAGCAACATCTTCAGGTGCTATTCCCAAATACACCTCCAGTCCAGGCGATGATACCGAGGGCGTGGCAAATTCAACACCAACCAGGTCGCCGCTAGCGTCAGTTAAATTATTAGCCCAGGCATTGTGGGTGTCACCTGCCAGAACTACCAGATTCTTATTGAGTTGTTTCGCCGTTGCTAACACTACTTCTCGCTCGTAAGCATAACCATCCCAGGCATCCAGGTTATAGGGAATAGACGGCAGGCTCAGCAAGGCCACCACTTCAGGCGTTAACCGAGCAATATTGGCCTGCAAATAGGCCAACTCTTCAGCTGTCAGTGTTGGGTCCCCGGCTTCTGCGCGTTGTGCTAATAATGCAATCTGCGCCAGTTCAGCATATTGGCTGACTGACAGTTGCTGTGTAGCAATTGCTGCCGGTAACAACATACGCCCCATCAATACCTGCTGCCCCAACACTTGCCAAGTGGCTGTAGACATTGTCATAGCGCCTTGCAACCAGGTTAATTGTTCCGACCCCAACATGGTGCGGTTGGTATCGCTGACATCGGCAGTGAAGCTGGCGGCATCGATAGCTCCGGTAGCAGGATCTATATAATTTGCATAATCTAACTGCTGATCCCGCGCAACTACGCGAGTATCCAACATATATAAATCCAGTAAATTACCAAAACTAAACTGACGATTAATGATCTCATTGTTGTCTTCGATCACTGGCCTGATAGGCATCCATTCAAAATAAGCCTGCATTGCAGCGAGTTTGCGTTCTTCAAAATCACCTTCGTCTTGTTGATGATTTTCAGCACCATCTCGCCAGGTGTCATTGGTGACTTCGTGATCATCCCAAACCGCAATAAAGGGCACTGCGGCGTGTAACTTTTGCAAGCTGAGTTCGGTTCGGTATTGAGCGTAACGAGTACGATAGTCCGACAGACTCACTAATTCATTTTCCGGTAAAACCTCTCTGCCCATGGCAGCGGCATTTTCACTGGCATAGCCGTTTCGATCGTATTCATAGATGTAATCTCCTAAATGCAAAACCGCATCTAAGTCATCTTGCTCAGCAGCCAGATCATAAACATTAAAATATCCCGCAGGGTAATTGGAACAAGACATCACCGCCAGTTTTACTGAAGACACATCACCTTGCGGCAACGTTTTGGCAACTCCCACCGGTGAAGTAGTTTCGCCGCTGATAAAGCGATAATAATAAGTGGTATCTGCCTGTAGATCGATGGCATCAATTTTTAAGGTAAAATCAGTGGCACTTGTTATGGACGTGGATCCATTAGTGACTAGATTTTGAAAATCTGCGTCGCTGGCGACTTCCCAGGATACCGGTAACTCACCGTCGAACCCTTCTTCAGTTGGTGTTACTCTGGTCCACAGAATGACAGCGGAATGCGTGGGATCGCCACTGGCAATACCATGTCGAAATTCCACAGGAATGGGAGTAGGAACAGGAATAGGCGATGGTGCATCAGGTAAAGACAAATCGTTACCATCGAAACAAGCCATCAGGCCGGAAGACACTATGGCCAAACCAACTCCTCGGGATGTTAACTTTAAAAAATGACGTCGGGACAGAGTTTTTACTTTCATGGGCCTTTTCTTTATTTTTTTGTTATGAAATACCTATATTGACCCGAACAGGTTACAGAGGTGTTAATCGTTGCAGGTTTTATCAAAGATAAATCGAAGCTTACTCATGAGTCAGGGCAATTATATTCTTTGAATCCAGAGCTGATTTTTTCAACGCATCCTGCCAAACCAGGTCAAATAATTCATCAAAACTGCCATCAGATTTCATTTTGTTCAAGGCTTTTTCTAACTCAACTGCTAAAAACTCGTTATTTTTGCCGAAATAGTAGTTAAAACTTGTAGGATAATAAATTGCAGCGCTTGGGAGCAGGATCATTCCCTTCTCCTGAAAGTGACTCAATTCAGACCAGGCTTCAAAAACACTTCTGGGCAGATAATCTACTCTTCCCACTTCTAACAGTTTAAACAAACCGGCATAGGAACTGGTGCCCTGCACAGCGAAGCCGTTTGATTTAAGAATTTCGTAATCGGGCCAGTCCGGGGATAAGCCGGCAATATAACGGCGCAAAATCTCTCGATCTAACGGCTCATATTTCGTTAGATCTGTCTTGCGAATAAATAATAAGCGGTAGCCAAACAACCCTTTGTAGATATCAAAGCTGACTTCATACAGGTTTTTCTTTCGTTCGGTGGTAGAGATCGCCCAAAAGACATCAATACCCAGGCCTTTTTCTACCAGTTTTAAACTGCGCCCTCGTGGCATTTGTAGTTCGCTAGGTAGCAAATCATATTGAGACAGTGTTTCAGATCTGGTAAATGCCAGTCTTAATAACTGTAAGGGATAACCAGTTCGCTGATCAAATAACGCCTCTGCTTTTGGGTAATACAACTTATTGGCATTAGCGCAAACAGACGTCAACGCACAGCATTGTAATACAAAGGTGAAGCAGATAGCTTTTGTAAGATTATGCATTCCCTTACGGATTAATGAGTGATTTTGAATAAGTGTAGCAACTAAATGAAATTATTTATTGAGAAAGCAAGCATCTGTTACATTATTATCAATTAAGAAAATCGGTATTATTGTTAAAATTCAAAACAAGTAAGAGTCTAAGAGTAATTACATAATGAGATTTGATAAGTTTTTGTACACTATGGACATGGGCAATTGTGAAGACCAATTGCAACGGGAAGCCCTGTTAGAGCTGGCTTTGTTGTTTGTTGTTATCGATGGTGAAATTGCCGCCGAAGAAGAAACTGTCGTACAGGAGTGGATTTCCGGCTTAGCCTGGAATTCTGAAATACCAGCTTCCGAGTTTTATCGCAATGCCATAACCAAATGTACTGCGGCAATTCAAGAAGACGACGTTGAACATTTTATTGCACACCGTGCCAATCTTTTATTGGATGATGATATTAAAAAAACAGCATTATCGCTGGCCGATAAGATTGCCAATGCCGATGGCGTACTAGATGAGGCTGAAGTAGCCGCGATCAATGAATTACGCAAATACCTCAGCTAAGCCTGCAAATAACAAGGATGTTATTTACAGAAAAGGATCTTTATAAAGAAGAATTACAGCGATCACTAACAGTGCTAAAGCAATAAAAATTTTGATCATATCGCTTAGTACTTTTGAAATTTCATCAGACATGCTTCCCTCACGTGCAACAAACTTTTTCTGTGCAAAATAATAACCTGAAACTGCAACAACTGCATGAAAGTTAAATGAAGAATCATGAAGTGTTGATAAGTCCCTTTGTCGCAATAAATTACGACCTACTTTATTCGTCTCATCCCTGAGACTCACCCCTTCGGGGTCGTGCTGAAGCACGTTCAAATTTGTTCCTGACAAATTTGTCACATGGGGGTGAGGCCGGTATCTTTAGGCGCGAAGCGCCGCCCGGCCGAACGACTCGCCATGGATGGCGAGGCTGGCTGCCCTCACAGGGACGTTTGTTCCCCGTACGCTAATCAGTAAACATGACTCAACATGATACCCGATGGGTTGGGTTGCCCTTGTAGATTAGCGCAGCTAACCGCTATTTAGAAAGGAGGCTACCCGACACACTCGCCAGGATTGAAGATATTTGAAGCCGCAGAAACGAAAAAAGGCTACCCAAACGGGTAGCCTTCTTTCTAAATAGGAGCCTGGCGGTGTGCTACTCTCACATGGGGAGACCCCACACTACCATCGCCGCTAATACGTTTCACTGCTGAGTTCGGAATGGATTCAGGTGGTTCCGTATCGCTATGGCCGCCAGACAAAAACGGTTTAACTAACTGGAAAGTGATAAATCGTATGAATTCTTTTCTTGCTTGGGTAAGCGCGTTCTACTCTTAACATAGTGCGTCTACATCGTTTGTCGGACTTAAGTCCAACCTACAACACCAAATAATACCGGGTGTTGTATGATTAAGCCTCACGGGCAATTAGTACAGGTTAGCTTAACGCCTTACAACGCTTCCACACCCTGCCTATCAACGTCTTAGTCTTAAACAACCCTTCAGAACAGTTAAACTGTCAGGGATGACTCATCTTGGGGCCGGCTTCCCGCTTAGATGCTTTCAGCGGTTATCCGTTCCGAACTTGGCTACCGGGCAATGCGATTGGCATCACAACCCGAACACCAGCGGTTCGTCCACTCCGGTCCTCTCGTACTAGGAGCAGCTCCCCTCAATCATCCAACGCCCACACCAGATAGGGACCGAACTGTCTCACGACGTTCTAAACCCAGCTCGCGTACCACTTTAAATGGCGAACAGCCATACCCTTGGGACCGACTTCAGCCCCAGGATGTGATGAGCCGACATCGAGGTGCCAAACACCGCCGTCGATATGAACTCTTGGGCGGTATCAGCCTGTTATCCCCGGAGTACCTTTTATCCGTTGAGCGATGGCCCTTCCATTCAGAACCACCGGATCACTATGACCTACTTTCGTATCTGCTCGACGTGTCTGTCTCGCAGTTAAGCCAGCTTATGCCATTGCACTAACCTCACGATGTCCGACCGTGATTAGCTAACCTTCGTGCTCCTCCGTTACTATTTGGGAGGAGACCGCCCCAGTCAAACTACCCACCAGACACTGTCCCACACCCGGATTACGGGTGATGGTTAGAACATCAAACATACAAGGGTGGTATTTCAAGGATGGCTCCACGCTATCTGGCGACAACGCTTCAAAGCCTCCCACCTATCCTACACATGTAGGGTCAATGTTCAGTGCCAAGCTGTAGTAAAGGTTCACGGGGTCTTTCCGTCTAGGTGCGGGTACACAGCATCTTCACTGCGATTTCAATTTCACTGAGTCTCGGGTGGAGACAGCATGGCCATGGTTACACCATTCGTGCAGGTCGGAACTTACCCGACAAGGAATTTCGCTACCTTAGGACCGTTATAGTTACGGCCGCCGTTTACCGGGGCTTCGATCAAGAGCTTCGCTTACGCTAACCCCATCAATTAACCTTCCGGCACCGGGCAGGTGTCACACCGTATACGTCCACTTTCGTGTTAGCACAGTGCTGTGTTTTTAATAAACAGTCCCAGCCATCTGGTCACTGCGGCCTCCAATCGCTTAAAGAGCAAGTCTTATCACAATCAGAGGCGTACCTTCTCCCGAAGTTACGGTACTATTTTGCCGAGTTCCTTCACCCGAGTTCTCTCAAGCGCCTTAGTATTCTCTACCTGACCACCTGTGTCGGTTTGGGGTACGGTTCTTATATACATACGTTTAGAGGTTTTTCCTGGAAGCCGGGCATCAACTGCTTCGCGACCGTAGTCACTCGTCTCGTGTCTCAGCCTTAAGAGTCCGGATTTACCTGAACTCTCAGCCTACACACTTTCACATGGACAACCAACGCCATGCCAGTTTAGCCTTCTCCGTCACCCCATCACTGTATATAAAAGTACGGGAATATTAACCCGTTTCCCATCGACTACGCATTTCTGCCTCGCCTTAGGGGCCGACTTACCCTGCCCTGATTAGCATGGGACAGGAAACCTTGGTCTTCCGGCGTGGGGGTTTTTCACCCCCATTATCGTTACTCATGTCAGCATTCGCACTTGTGATATGTCCAGCAAACCTCTCGATTCACCTTCATCCACTTACACAACGCTCCCCTACCCAGCACTTACGTGCTGCCGCAGCTTCGGTATATTGCTTAGCCCCGTTACATCTTCCGCGCAGGCCGACTCGACTAGTGAGCTATTACGCTTTCTTTAAAGGGTGGCTGCTTCTAAGCCAACCTCCTAGCTGTCTTAGCCTTCCCACATCGTTTCCCACTTAGCAATATTTGGGGACCTTAGCTGGCGGTCTGGGTTGTTTCCCTCTCCACGACGGACGTTAGCACCCGCCGTGTGTCTCCCGGATAGTACTCATTGGTATTCGGAGTTTGCATGGGGTTGGTAAGTCGGGATGACCCCCTAGCCCAAACAGTGCTCTACCCCCAATGGTATTCGTCCGAGGCGCTACCTAAATAGCTTTCGGGGAGAACCAGCTATCTCCCGGTTTGATTGGCCTTTCACCCCCAGCCACAGGTCATCCCCTAACTTTTCAACGTTAGTGGGTTCGGTCCTCCAGTTGATGTTACTCAACCTTCAACCTGCCCATGGCTAGATCACCGGGTTTCGGGTCTATACCTTGCAACTAAGCGCCCAGTTAAGACTCGCTTTCGCTACGGCTCCCCTATTCGGTTAACCTCGCTACAAAATATAAGTCGCTGACCCATTATACAAAAGGTACGCAGTCACAGAACAAGTCTGCTCCCACTGCTTGTACGTATACAGTTTCAGGTTCTGTTTCACTCCCCTCGCCGGGGTTCTTTTCGCCTTTCCCTCACGGTACTGGTTCACTATCGGTCAGTCAGGAGTATTTAGCCTTGGAGGATGGTCCCCCCATCTTCAGACAAGATAACACGTGTCCCGTCCTACTTAATATGTGCTTTATGTTGCTTCGTGTACGGGGCTATCACCCTGTATCGCTCAACTTCCCAGAAGATTCCACTACAACATAAATCATCGGCTGTTACCCGTTCGCTCGCCGCTACTAAGGCAATCTCAATTGATTTCTTTTCCTGAGGGTACTTAGATGTTTCAGTTCCCCTCGTTTGCTTCTGCAACCTATGAATTCAGTTACAGATGACCCTAAGGCCGGGTTTCCCCATTCGGACATCGTAGGTTATAACGGGTTTTATCACCTTACCTACGCTTTTCGCAGATTTACACGTCCTTCATCGCCTCTGACTGCCAAGGCATCCACCGTATACGCTTAGTCACTTAATCATACAACCCCTGTATCACTCAATGTTGCCATTAGTAATCCAGAAATCGTCTGGTTGACTGTAACTCGCCTATGTCAGATAGAGTAAAACGCTATCGTTTACCCTAAATTTTAAAAATACATACTTGGTTGATATTGCATGCGTTATCGAAACAACACATCAATATCGATGATTTATCAGCTTTTCCAGTTTGTTAAAGAACAGTTTAAGGTCGACCCGAGGGTCAAAAAAACCTTAACAGATAAACTTAAAAGTAAACCTATCTGTTAAGGCTTCGTCGGAATAAATTCCGACCTACAGTAAAGAAGAAGTGGTGGAGCTAAGCAGGATCGAACTGCTGACCTCCTGAATGCAAATCAGGCGCTCTCCCAGCTGAGCTATAGCCCCATTTCTTGCTTCGTCCTTAAGCTTTATATCGCGTTTTTCTTCCTCACTCAGTCGGTTACATACTGACAACGTATGCGCCCTCCTTCGCTTGTCGAAAAGCCTTATCTAAAACTTAATGACTGGCAATAAATACGCCGAAGAATGGGATGATGTAAATTTCGTTAATCGAGGCGTTTGACGAGGACGTTTAGCCCACTAAACGACGAGTCAAACAACGAAGAGTAACGGAATTTTGGTAGGCCTGGGCAGACTTGAACTGCCGACCTCACCCTTATCAGGGGTGCGCTCTAACCAGCTGAGCTACAGGCCTTCATTGCACCTGAGCCAACGGCTTAGGCTTTCTTCGGTCTTCTTTACTTTACTTTTTTAAAGAACAAATTAAGGTCAACCCGAGGGTCAAAAAAACCTTAACAGATAAACTTAAAAGCAAACCTATCTGTTAAGGCTTAGTCGGACTAAAGTCCAACCTACATACAATAAAACAATCTGTGTGAACATCGAATTGAATTCAATTCGACACCTTTACGTAAGGAGGTGATCCAACCCCAGGTTCCCCTAGGGTTACCTTGTTACGACTTCACCCCAGTCATGAAACACAAAGTGGTAATCGCCCTCCCGAAGGTTAGACTAACTACTTCTTTTGCATCCCACTCCCATGGTGTGACGGGCGGTGTGTACAAGGCCCGGGAACGTATTCACCGCAGTATGCTGACCTGCGATTACTAGCGATTCCGACTTCATGGAGTCGAGTTGCAGACTCCAATCCGGACTACGACAGACTTTAAGGGCTCCGCTCCACATCACTGTCTCGCATCCCTCTGTATCTGCCATTGTAGCACGTGTGTAGCCCTACACGTAAGGGCCATGATGACTTGACGTCGTCCCCACCTTCCTCCGGTTTGTCACCGGCAGTCTCCTTAAAGTGCCCAACCAAATGCTGGCAACTAAGGACAAGGGTTGCGCTCGTTGCGGGACTTAACCCAACATCTCACGACACGAGCTGACGACAGCCATGCAGCACCTGTGTCAGAGTTCCCGAAGGCACCTATCCATCTCTGGAAAGTTCTCTGCATGTCAAGTGTAGGTAAGGTTCTTCGCGTTGCATCGAATTAAACCACATGCTCCACCGCTTGTGCGGGCCCCCGTCAATTCATTTGAGTTTTAACCTTGCGGCCGTACTCCCCAGGCGGTCTACTTAGCGCGTTAGCTTCGCTACACACAGAAATGAATCCGCATACAGCTAGTAGACAGCGTTTACGGCGTGGACTACCAGGGTATCTAATCCTGTTCGCTACCCACGCTTTCGCACATGAGCGTCAGTTTTTGGCCAGAGAGCCGCCTTCGCCACTGATGTTCCTCCAGATATCTACGCATTTCACCGCTACACCTGGAATTCCACTCTCCTCTCCAAAACTCTAGCTATACAGTTCCAAATGACTCTCCCAGGTTAAGCCCGGGGCTTTCACATCTGGCTTATATAGCCGCCTGCGTGCGCTTTACGCCCAGTAATTCCGATTAACGCTCGCACCCTCCGTATTACCGCGGCTGCTGGCACGGAGTTAGCCGGTGCTTCTTCTGTGAGTAACGTCACAGCTAAAGGGTATTAACCTTCAACCTTTCCTCCTCACTGAAAGTGCTTTACAACCCGAAGGCCTTCTTCACACACGCGGCATGGCTGCATCAGGGTTTCCCCCATTGTGCAATATTCCCCACTGCTGCCTCCCGTAGGAGTCTGGGCCGTGTCTCAGTCCCAGTGTGGCTGATCTTCCTCTCAGAACAGCTAGAGATCGTCGCCTTGGTGAGCCTTTACCTCACCAACAAGCTAATCTCGCTTAGGTTCATCCCAGGGCGAGAGCCGAAGCCCTCTTTGGTCCGTAGACGTTATGCGGTATTAGCCATCGTTTCCAATGGTTGTCCCCCACCCCGGGGCAGATCCCTAAGTATTACTCACCCGTCCGCCACTCGTCAGCGATAGCAAGCTATCCTGTTACCGTTCGACTTGCATGTGTTAGGCCTGCCGCCAGCGTTCAATCTGAGCCATGATCAAACTCTTCAATTAAAATCGAAAATATAAATTTTTTGGGTCGACATCAAAATCAATCGATGCCCACACAGATTGTCTTATTGCTGATTGTTAAAGAACGTTGCTAACTTGTTTTTGTTAGCTGCCTGAGTCTCTCCTCAAGCGGGATGCGCATTCTACACTTCCCGTTTGGCTTGTCAACATTTTATTTGAGTTTATTTTTTCAAGTAACTTGTTGTAGCCCGCTTACTTAAAGGCCCGTAGAGTTTTCACTCAATTCGGTTTTAGACTTTAAGAAGCCGCTTCGAAAGATTGTCTCCCCAAGCGAGGCGCGCATTCTACAGACATGATTTACACCGTCAATACTTTATTTCAAATAATTGACAATTTTGTTTTGAATGCTCAGTTTTTACACTAAACGAGCAAATAAGCATCCGAAACAGTCAAAAAACACTGTCCACTGCACAAACTGAGTTTCATAAAACTACTATTAAAGACGCAGAATAAAGTCAGCTACTATTGTTATATATAAGCACCGCTCTGAGTTTCTGCTTCCTATACATAAACATAGGATTGTGTTTAGTCAGATATTGGTTACTATTGTTTATGGGTTTTTGATGTTTACACAACATTAACACTAAAAAGTCAAACACCCTGACACATTACAATAATTATAGTTAAAGGATATCTCATGCCATTTTTCTTACCAAGCCTGGCAATTGGCGCAATTGTCGGTGTTGCAGGCTACTTATTATTAGATTTCGATCTGCTTTCCATCAACTCCCCAATCGCTTTTCTATTAGGTGCTGTAGTTACAGCATTAATACTGGCCTTTATGCCAAATGCCTCAACAGGCGATCAGGAAGATGATGAAACTGATTCTGAAGTTGCAACGCTTTACGTCGGTAATCTGCCTTATCGCGTCAACGAACAAACAGTGAAAGATTATTTTGACAAGGTTACCAATGTAAATTCGGTTCGCCTGCTCAGAGATCGCAAAACAGGGAAAAGAAAGGGTTTCGGCTTCGTTGAAATTCCTGCCAGGGACGTAGATAAAGTTGTTAACAAGCTCAATGACAGTGAATTTGAGGATCGCACTCTTAAAGTAAGGATTGCCAAAGACCGCAACGAAAAAGAAGAATAACCAGTTGGTTAGTCGTTAGACAATGTGTGAAAAGCGCCACTTGGCGCTTTTCTTTATTCTACAACTTTATTTTCACTATCCGGGGCTGTTTTAGACTCACTGCCTGGCAAGCCGCTTAACAACCGCTGATTGAACTCCTGAAAACGATTAAAGGCCTCCAGTAATTCCGGCGTTTTAATATTTTCAACTTCACTGATGAGTCCATTGACCAATTCATCGAATGTATTGCGTTGACCGAATAACCGATCATTGGTGTCTAGCGAATCCAGTAAATTGTCCAGGTACTCTGAGATTGTCTTAATCGCAGGCTTAGCAGACTGATTATCTTCGTCTTTGTAATTTGACACCTGCTCATAACGCTGCACTGTTTCGATCTTTTCAGTGCGTGACAATTCTAGTGCAAACCCGGCAATCTGAGAGTCCTCTAAGCCAATTTCACTGGCCTGATTAAATGCCTTTTGAATATCCCCATTAAAGAACTCATCCACAAGGCCAGATGTCTGTTCGACAAAAGCCGCGATATCTTCCATCTCTTCGGCGCTCAGCTCGCCTTTTACAGAGAAACTAAAACGTTCAGCCTGAATAAATTCATAGGATTGTTGAGCAGCAACGGTGAGTTGTCCTGATTCAACGTCTTCGCCATCTCGCTTTTCAGCTTGTTGTTTGACAAAAACTTCTTGTTGCGCCTGGAAGCGTTGAATAGTTTCAAAGGAAATCTGAACTTCATCGCCATCACGCGTAGTTAAAGTTAACTCACTGCTATCCTGTTGTTCAGCCTTTACACTTTGCTGCGCACTAACAGCATCGGTCTCTTCCTTCCCAAAATACTCCTCGCGTAATTCATCCAAACCTTTAGTTATGGCTTTGAGGCTATTAGAGATCCCTTCGTCCAGCTCTTCATTCATGAATGCAGATAAATCTTTGCGAGCCTGAGAGATACCTTTTTCCACTCCTTTGCGAGCCTGTTGGAACATCTCTTCTAGCTTCTCATCATCAGCGCCATTTTGTTTCGCCAATTTCAGCGCCCCGCCGATAAAGTTCAATACATTTTCGGCTACTTCTTCAAAATCAAAGGGCTTATTCTGCGACTTTGGTTTTAATCCAGCCAGCAATTCCTGCTGTCCTGAAAAAACCACTGATTGATCAAAGCTGGTCTGCAAGATACGCGCAGCAGCCACGGACTTGGCATTACTACTCAATGAAACCTGCTCGGCCGCCAATTCCTTTAGAGCCTGATTTTCTCCCGCTATAGCTGGCTTATCAGGCGTTACCTTTTTATTTTCCACTGCGGTCTTTTCAGAACCAGTGGATTTGATATCACCTAAGTTCATGACACTATCCTCATTTAACCTCATCCTTGTTATCGGCTTACCCTGCATAGATTTTAGTCGCTAATTAAAAGAAAGGCACCTGTATACCCAAACCACCTCAAGATACTGTTTCAGAGCTAGCATCTTGAGGTGATTTGGGTATAGAGGTGTTCAGGGTAAAAATATGGTAGTATGCGCGGCTATTTGATTTTCATTAATAAATTTCCGGCGACAACTTTCTATGCAACATATACCCAGTGATCCCGATATCTATCAGTCACAACTTGCTGAAAAGCAAAGCAGGCTGGCAGAGCTGTTTAATCCTTATTTCAACGGAGAACTGGCAGTTTTCGCCTCACCATTGCAGCACTACCGTTCCAGAGCAGAGTTTCGCGTTTGGCATGAAGGCGATGATCTATTCCACATAATGTTCAACCAGGATACTAAGGAAAAGTATCGAGTCGATCAGTTTCCGGTGGCGATAGAAACCATTAATGAGCTGATGACATTGCTGCTCAGCCACATCCGGGGCAACAGCATACTCAGACATAGGCTTTTTCAAATCGACTATTTGAGTGGTTTGAGCGGAGAAACAGTCATTTCATTGTTGTATCACCGCCAGTTAGATGAAACCTGGGAAACCGAAATAGCGAAGTTAAAACAAACAATCGCAACAACACATAAGGTTAATTTCGTTGGTCGAGCCAAAAAGCAAAAACTGATAAAAGACCAGGATTTCATAACTGAGTCTTTAAAGGTATTCGATCGCGAATATCAGTTTATGCATGTAGAAAACAGCTTTACCCAGCCCAACCCCTACGTAAATCAATCCATGATTGAGTGGTGTATCGAAAACACCCGCGATAAAAAAGACGGTGATCTTTTGGAATTCTATTGCGGGGCTGGCAACTTCTCCATACCTTTGGCGCAAAATTTTCGAAAGGTAGTCGGTACTGAAATATCCAGGACTTCGGTGGCCGCAGCAAATCACAATATAAAGCTAAATCAGGTGGATAATGTTTTTATTGCGCGCATGTCCAGTGAGGAATTCACTCAGTATTATCATACCGGGGAAAGCAAAAAACGTCTTGAAGGCGCGGGGCTGGAGAACCTGGAAATTTCCACCATATTGGTGGACCCTCCGCGGGCCGGGATCGATAATGATACACTTGAGTTGATTCGTGCTTATGAAGAAATCATTTACATATCCTGCAACCCGGATACCCTCATTGACAATGTCAAAACCCTAAGCAACAGCCATGACGTTGTGAAACTGGCTCTGTTTGACCAGTTTCCCTATACCCATCACATAGAGTCTGGGGTTATATTGAAAAGAAAATAGCGTACAAATGTGCGCTATTTAATGGTGTTTTAACTATTCACTGTGATCTGAGCGGGCAAAACGCAATGCCCCGATAGCGATAAAGCGCAGTTGCTTTTCCACTCTTTTTGCTAAATATAATTTCTGTTCAGCACTGGCATCGATAGCGTCCGCACCAGCGCTGAACACGATACGTACCATAGCTTCTGCCTGCAATCCCGACATTTCGCGACTCATTTTTGTAGTAGCGACGGTATAATCCGTTAACTCTTCAACAAAATGGGCAATTTCTCTTTGCACTGCCGCCCGAAATGCCTGAGACGTGCCGGTATGTTCGCGCAACAAGAGTCTAAATACATTGCTGTTTGCCGAAACATATTCCATGAAGGTGGCGACAGAGGTCTGAATGACACTTCCTCCGGACTCGATGCGAATTCGCGCCTGACGCATTAATTGCCTTAACGCCAAGCCAGCCTCATCAACCAGAGTCAAGCCTAACTCGTCGATATCGGTAAAATGTCGATAGAATGATGTCGGGGCAATTCCCGCCTTGCGCGCTACCTCCCGCAAACTGATACTGGAAAGTCCTCGTTGCTCATCCATAATAGAAAACGCAGCATCAATTATTGCCCTGCGAGTTTTTAGTTTTTGTTCCTTGCGATTCAAACGACTTCCTCAGGTTAGAAAGGTGTAATGTTCAGGTTGCCAATATTAATTGAAGACACTAAAATTAGCGAACACTTGTAAGCTTAAATTTGAATATGACTAAACCACCTCTGATTCTCGTAAACGTATTATTTTTTATCATTACCGCTTCTGTGGCAATTTTTGTAGTGCCTGTTGAGGCGTATTTTAACAGTTTTGACTGGAAAGAGGTGACTGCCTGTATCGCTTTAATCTGGATGTCAGGCATGTCCATTACCGCGGGTTATCACCGCCTTTGGTCTCACAAAGCTTACGAGGCTCACACCCTTGTTAAAGTATTTTATGCTATCTTCGGAGCAATGGCGGTTCAGCGCAGTATTTTGCATTGGTGTTCAGATCACCGCATCCACCACAGACACGTAGATGACAATGAAAAGGATCCCTACTCAGCCAAAAAAGGCTTTTGGTTCTCTCATCTTGGATGGATGTTAAGGGACTATAAAACCAACCCTTTTGAAGATTATGCCAATTGTCGAGATCTGCAAAAAGACAAAGTAGTCATGTGGCAACACAATAACTATGGCAAGATTTCCCTGGCTGCCAACATTGGTATTCCGGCATTTTTAGGCTGGTTAAATGGGGATGTGTTAGGCATGTTGCTGCTGGCAGGTGTGCTACGGTTGGTGGTTGTTCACCATGTTACATTCTTCATTAACTCGTTAGCACACCTTTGGGGAAGACAACCTTACACGGACCAAAACACCGCCAAAGACAATGATATTTTAGCCTTTTTTACCTTTGGTGAGGGCTACCATAATTTTCACCATATTTTCGAATATGATTACCGCAATGGCATTCGTTGGTGGCAGTTTGATCCCACCAAATGGTTAATCAAAGGCTTATCCTGGTTTAAATTAACCTATAACCTGAGACGCTGTCCGGAAGAGCGCATTGAAAAAGCCCGACTTGCAATGCAATTGCGCTATGCAACGCAAAAAACGCTGAGTTTGTCTCCTCCTAACAAAGATGAAATATTGGGCAAGTTGCAAGCTGAGTACGACGCACTAATGCTGAAAATGACGGAATTCTATCAGGCTCGTAAAACTTTTATGGACCTGAAAAAACAAGCGTTAATTCAGTCTTATGAAGGCCTGGAGATTCGCTATAAGTACAAAGAACTAAAAGCATCATTAGAAGTGCAAAAAAATAAATGGCTGGATCTAAGCCGAATGCCACTTCAGTATGCCTGATTCCCCTGCGGGCCGTTGCACAAACGGCCCATCCTTAGCTATGATTGTTGATAAGCGCTTGAATTGGAGACAAAAATGGCTAAGCGAGCAAGTCGTAAGAGAGTACCCACCAAACCCAAATATCAATTTGATGCCATAGTCATAGGGACAGGCCCGGGCGGCGAAGGTGTCGCAATGCAACTCGCCAAAGCGGGTAAAAAAGTGGCAGTAATCGAAAAACACGAAATGGTGGGCGGCGGCTGCACTCACTGGGGTACCATTCCATCTAAAGCGCTCAGGCACTCCGTTAGTCGTTTGATCGAATTCAACAGTAACCCCTTATACAATGACAGTGAAAAAGCTCATCACCTGACTTTTGAACAAATTCTCAGTCATGCCACTTCTGTGATACGCAAACAAACTCAATTGCGCAGAGGCTTTTACGAACGCAATCGGGTAACTGTATTGCATGGCGAAGCGTCCTTTATCGATCAACACACAATTAAAATAAATCACGACGATGGCTCTGTTGAAACACTGACCGCAGAGCAGTTTGCTATTGCAACAGGTTCGCGCCCTTACACCCCTGAGGATGTCGACTTCAATCACCCACGAATCTATAACAGCGACACTATTCTTTCTTTAAACCACGATCCCAACAGCATCATTATTTATGGTGCGGGGGTTATTGGTACCGAGTACGCCAGTATTTTCCGGGGCATGAATGTCAAAGTGGATCTAGTGAATATGCGGGAACGGTTATTGTCATTTCTGGATGCAGAAATCTCTGATGCCATCAGTTACCACCTGTGGAACAGCGGAATAGTGATTCGCCACAATGAACAATACGAAGCGATTGAAGGCAGAGAAGACGGCGTAGTTTTACATTTGCAATCGGGTAAAAAGATGAAAGCGGATTGTCTCTTGTTCGCCAATGGCAGAACGGGTAACACCGACATGCTAAATCTTGAAGCTGTGGGACTGAAAGCTGATGGCAGAGGGCAGCTCAGTGTTGATGCAAACTATAAAACCGAGATTGATAATATCTATGCAGTGGGCGATGTTATCGGGTATCCAAGCCTGGCGTCTGCTGCCTACAATCAGGGCCGATTTGCTGGTGAGGCCATGTTAAAAGGTGAGAGTCACCTGACATTGGTGGAAGACATTCCGACCGGCATCTATACGATCCCCGAAATATCATCAGTAGGAAAAACAGAACAAGAGCTTACTGCACAAAAAGTCCCCTATGAGGTGGGCAGAGCGCAGTTTAAACATTTGGCCAGAGCACAGATAGCTCACAGTCTGGTTGGTGGTTTAAAAATTATCTTTCACAGGGAAACAAAAGAAGTGTTAGGAATACACTGCTTTGGAGAGAGAGCTTCGGAAATTGTGCACATTGGACAAGCAATTATGCAGCAGGGAGGTAGTGCCAACAATATCGAATACTTTGTTAACACTACCTTTAACTACCCCACAATGGCTGAAGCCTATCGGGTAGCTGCGATAAACGGATTAAACCGACTTTTCACCTAATGGTTTTTCGGTCTGCTCTGTCTGCTGCACCAGAGCACCGCTGGCTTTATCATCGTCATGGGCGATGATATGGATCTCCATTAATTCTGGATAGAACTGCATGGTAGCCATTGCGTTGCCGCCCAGCTCTCCCATTTCAGAATGAAAACTCATCTGAAAATCTTTAAACTGGACATTGCTTTCAATTGTCTGAGACAAGCAATCTGCATTAAGAGTTAATTCTTTAGATTCAACACATTTAAACAGATTGTTTTTGTTCGGCTCAGTCTCGGCAAATGACAATGTACTAACGAAACTTAATGCTACAATAAGCATGGATTTGCGCATCTTTACCTCCGGATAAGTGCCAATCTGACTATAAGACTACCATAACACATTATTAATGTAACCGTTTTTGATTATATTCTTTTTTCATATGATTATCTTAAAACAGAGCATAAGTGAATGTAACCTGTGTCAGGCTGACCTTCCTTATCCGCCTAAACCGATATTTCAGTTCGATGCCGAGGCGAAATTAATTGTCATCGGACAGGCCCCCGGCAAACAAGCTCACGACACAGGCGCGCCCTGGAATGACAAGTCTGGAGAGCGTTTGAGGGACTGGTTGGGGATATCTAACAATTTGTTTTACAACGAAAAATTTATCGCTTTAGTACCAATGGGATTCTGTTTTCCCGGGAAAGGAAAAAGTGGAGATTTACCTCCGAGAAAAGAGTGCGCACCAAAATGGCATCCCCTTTTACTTTCGTCTTTTTCCAACCAGGTACCACGATTATTAGTTGGCAGTTATGCACAAAACTATTACCTGAAGGATAGTCGTTCATTGACAGAGCGCTGCATAAACTGGCGGGATTATGGGGACAATACCCTGCCATTACCGCATCCTTCACCTCGCAATAATATCTGGTTAAAGAAAAACCCCTGGTTTGAAGCAGAGGTTTTACCTGAATATCAGCGTATTGTAAGTTCAATTCTCAGTTAGTGCTAAGGATTGTATTTGGATAAGAACTCAATAAGTTCATCATAAGGCATGGGTTTAGCAAACAAATAGCCCTGCGCTTCATCACAACCCAGGTCCAGCATGTACTTTGCCTGCTCTCTTTTTTCTACGCCTTCAGCAATGGTTTTAAGCCCCAGTTTTTGACCCAGGGTTACAATAGTTTCTGCGATAAAGGCTTGCTTGCCTGGCTCTACTTCTTTAACAAACGCTCGATCCACTTTGAGCCTATCCAATGGTAACTGCTGCAAATAACTCATAGAAGAAAAACCGGTGCCGAAGTCATCAATGGCGATTTGTATGCCATTGCTTTTCAAATCCTTTAATGACTCTACCACTATCTGAGGATCATCCATTACCAGGCTTTCGGTAATCTCCAACTCCAGGTTTCTGGGTTGAATATCCAATCTATCTAAAGTGCTTTTGATTAATGGTACAAATTTAGGGTCGCGAAACTGCGGCATTGAGATATTCACGGCTACCCGCAAATCTTTATACCCCAGAGTCTCCAACTCTTTTAACTTTTCACAGGATTCGAGTAATACCCACTCGCCAATCTCGATAATTAATCCGGAATACTCTGCCAGAGGCACAAAAACCGCAGGAGATACATAGCCTCCTTCTCTGGAAGGCCAGCGCAATAACGCTTCCATCCCCACGACTTTTTCGGTTTTTAGGTCTATTTGAGGCTGGAACCAAACCTGTAACTTACGCTCGGCAAAATCTGCACGCAACTGACGAATCATACCTAGTCGCCAGGTGGTCTTTTCTTCCATCTCAGGGGCGTAACATTCGTAGTTCGTGGTGATATTTTTCTTGGCGCGATTAAGTGCAATATTGGTTTGCTTGAGTAGGTTAATACCGCTGGCAGACTCCAATAGCCGGGTTAATCCAATGGTAATATTTACTGGTAATGTATGATCACCGGCCTTAAATGGCGTAGAGAAAGTCGCGTCGATGGTTTTTGGCGTCACATTAGTGCTGTTACCAATCAGACCAAACACATCGGCACCGATTCTGGCCATCATGCAGGTATCACCAAAACGCTCAATCAGTCTGTCAGCAACCGCGATCAGTAGGTTATTACCCACTTCCTGTCCTAGCCCATCATTAATATCGGAGAAGTGGCTGATGTCGATTAAGGCAATAACTTCGGCATCGAAGTCATTGTCCATGCGATTCAGTTCATCCAGCATGTTGATGAACTCATTGCGATTAGGTAACTTGGTCAGATAATCTCTGAATGCAGCATTGCGCAACTGATGAAACAAATTGACGTTTTCATAGCCTACCGAGACACTGGATAAAAACACTTCCAGCAACTGCTTATCCACGTCACTGATTTCACGTCCTGCCTGAATAAACACTGCAGCTTCGTAGCCAGAACTATCCATGTAAAGGACAGAAAAATCGTCTCCGAAGATGTGATTTTTGTTTTGCAAGCACTGGGTTACATGCATCACAATTTTGTCATTGTGAATGCTCTCTAAGCGCTCGTTGATAAAGGTGGCGAAATCACCGGCCGCCCCAAGAACATAAACACCGTCTTCATCTTTATCCAGCACAGAGCCAGCGCGGGCACACAACACGCCCCCAGCTTCCAGACCAATCAGTGAGCTGATTTGTTCAACTACGCCCTCGCAGAAACCTTTAACCGAATGCTCTTCAAGTAGGTTTGCTGCAGAACCAATGATTTTTTCCAGCCCTTTACGGCTCTGATTGATGGTGAGAATCTGTTGATAGGAACGCAAGGATGCAATGATGGTAGTGACCAGCTTGCTACGGGTCAATTCAGTTTTAGTTTTATAGTCGTTTATGTCATATTCTTTAATGACACTTTCTTCTGGCGCATAGCCGGGCTGCCCGGTTCTTAAAATAATCCGCGGCTCTTCGAGATGCATCTCTTCCCGCATCTTTCTGGCTACCTGCAATCCAGAGTCATCTGACTCCATCACTACATCCAGAAGCAGCACAGCGATTTCATTGCCTCTTTCGCTTAAAAACTTTAACGCTTCTTCACCGGAATAAGCATGATGGAAACACAACCCCTTTCCATTAAGCACCAGGTCGGACAAGGCTAAGCGTGTTACCGAATGAATCTCTTCGTCATCATCCACCACCAGCACGTGCCATACTCCTGACACTCCTGTCGATGCTTCATTTTCAGCTTCTTCTTCATCCAGGAAGATTAACTCATCATTCTCGTAATCAGTAGGACACATCTAATTCTTCACTAAATATTATTATAGTAAGCCTGATTATCTTCAGTGCTCTTGTAAACAAAACTAACAAGAGCACAAGCAGAACTCTGCTTTTTAGATCTTAATGAACTTACCTTAGCCTAAACTTGAAAAAAGAGAAACATCTATCGCAGCTGAAATTGATGATTTCATAGCTTTATCATAAGGATTCATTGCATTTGACAAAGATAAGCGGTACAAAATTCCAATCTGCCCGATATTGAAGCAGAAATGAGAACGCCCCACAGCGAAAACGCCATCTAACAAATCGTATGTAAAAATTATGACGGACATCAGAAGTGTTTCCAGTGGCACACAGACACCGGCATCAACAATAAAAAAAAACGCCTCCGTTTCCAAAGAGGCAAATGAGGTTAGTTCCTCAACTGAGAAAGATCCAAAGCTTGCGCAGCCCGTTACATCCCGTATCAGTAATTGGTTCGCTCAGGCAGGAGTTAGTGGCAAAAAAAGCGATGGATTTGAACGCGATATTCATAAAAAAACGGAACGACGCAGAGTTATCTCAGAGCAGCGAAAACTGCAGAATCTGGAAAACGTCATGGATAAAGCATTGGAATTCTGTCCAGACTCGGAAACCGCCGAGAGTATAGATCCTGACTGGTTTTTTAGCTTCGTGAATATGGCTGAAGATATTTATTCAGCCACCATGCAAGAAATTTGGGGCAAGATATTTGCGGTTGAAGTAAGCACACCGGGCACTTTTTCCATCAGAACCTTACGCACACTGAAGGAACTGACGCAACGTGACGCCAAAATGTTTCAGGCAGCGGTCAGCATGGCATCGCGCAAAAAAGGGGAATACAGTCCTAAAATCCTGTATGGCTATTATCAGAAACCCTCATTTATGCGCTTTCTTAAATTGCACAAAAATCATCAGTTAAACTTAGCGGAATTTGGCTTAGCGTATCCCGATATACTGTCTTTAATGGATGCCGGGCTTATATATAATTCTGAGATAGAATCGGGCGAATTATCCACGCATTCACGGTCCGAGTGGCGCATTGGCAATACGGTTATTCATCTGTCACCAAAGCGCAGCAGTCTGTTTTTGAATTATTACAAATTTACGCCTACTGGTGCGGAGTTGAGTAAACTGGTATTCAGTGACGTTAATCAAAACTATGTGGAGAAGCTGAAAGGCTTTTTATCGACCGACTTTGAGGTGGTTTAAGCTCTTCCTCAGAAGGAGTAAGTAAGGAGACTCTTTTTCATTAACGAGGTAAGTGTTTGGCTGAGAACAGATCAATAGCTCCCAGCCAAATTGCGTTAGATTCCATCCCCAAATTCATGCAATCCGCACTCTCTTTTTAAGCCGAAGAAACGGGTATCCTGTTCACTCATTCCGGCTTCAAGCGGTCTGGTGGTGTGCCAATCACCTACTGATACGTAACCCTGTTCCCACAAAGGGTGGTAAGGTAAATTGTGCTCTTCCAGAAAGTAATGCACGTCTTTATTGGTCCAGTCCAGAATTGGATAAAACTTAAATTTACCATCGACCACTTGCAGTACCGATAGCGTATTGCGTTGATCGGACTGAGTGCGGCGAAGCCCAGCAAACCAGCTTTGAACCTGCAATTCCTCCTGCGCTTTACGCATAGGAGCTACTTTGTTCATGTGATTGTACTTGGCTAATCCTTCCTCGCCTTTTTCCCACAACTTACCAAAACGCGCTTCCTGCCAGGCCGGTGATAAACTGGCGCGATAAGTTTTTAAATTCAGATTCAAACGCTCGGTCAGTTCATCGGCAAACTGATAGGTTTCCGGAAACAGATACCCAGTATCGGTGAAAACCACTGGGATATCTGGCATTTGCTCCGTCACCAGCTTCAACATCACTGCAGCCTGGATACCAAAACTTGATGACACCATAAAATTATGGGGCAAGTTTGCCAACGCCCAGGCGATTCTCTCCTGTGCCGTCGCTTTCTCCAGCATAGCGTTAAGCTCCTGCAACTGTTCTGAAGAAACATCTGCAGGGTTAAGTTTAGTGCCAGGAAGCTCTGTTACAGGGTTGAGTGCAGCATTAATCATAAAAATCTCTCGCTGAATCAATAACTGGTTTTATAATGTCGGCCCGAATGAGGAAATCGCCAAAGCGTTCATCAGGATTTCGCTCAGCGGCCCAACGGCCTACCAATTCGTCTAAGTCTGCAAATATTTCATCTTCTGAAATGTTTTCTTTGTACATACGGGGAATACGGGTACCGGTATAATCACCACCTAAATGCAGGTTGTATTTGCCAGGCCCTTTGCCCACCAGACCGATTTCCGCCAACATGGCACGACCACAGCCATTCGGGCAGCCGGTAATTCGGAAGATAATCTCTTCTTCTGCGATACCGTGTTTAGTTAATATTGCTTCTAAGCGATCCACCGCTTCTGGCAGGTAGCGCTCAGCTTCCGCCATCGCCAATGGGCAAGTCGGTAACGACACACAAGCCATTGAAGCTTTCTGTTGCGCAGATACGTCGTCTTTTATTAACCCATGCTGACGTGCTAGTTGTTCTATAGCAGCCTTATCCTCACTGGCTACACCCGCGATAATCAGGTTTTGATTAGCCGTGATACGAAAATCTCCCTTGTGGATCTTTGCAATCTCAGCGCAACCGGTTTTTAGCGTTGCGTTATCAAAATCCAGAATACGACCATTTTCGATAAATACAGTCAGGTGATGCTTACCATCTATGCCTTCAACCCAACCGATACGATCGCCACGAGCAGTGAATTCAAAGGGCTTAGGTTCAGCAAAGCTGACACCTGCGCGACGTTCTACTTCCGCTTTGAATACATCGACGCCAACGGCTTCTAATGTGTATTTGGTTTTGGCATTTTTACGATTGCTGCGATTACCCCAATCACGTTGAGTGGTAACCACAGCTTCAGCAATTTTCAAGGTATCTTCTTTTGCGATGTAACCGAAATTATCCGCTTTACGTGGGTAGGTTTCAGTATCGCCGTGAGTCATAGCCAGACCGCCGCCCACTAAGACATTAAAGCCCACCAGCTTGCCATCTTCGGCAATAGCGATGAAACTCAAATCATTGGCATGCACATCAACATCATTTTGCGGAGGGATCGCCACCGTCGTTTTGAATTTTCTGGGCAGATACTTTTCGCCTAAAATAGGTTCTTCGTCTGTGGTTTCCAGCTTCTCACCATCTAACCAGATCTCCGCATAAGCCCGAGTTTTAGGTAGTAAGTGCTCACTGATCTTCTTAGCCCAGTCATAGGCTTCCTGATGTAATTCCGATTGATAAGGATTAGAAGTACACAGCACATTTCTGTTTACATCTCCGGCAGTGGCGATGGAATCAATACCCACTTTATTCAGCGTCTGGTGCATCAGCTTAATGTTGGGCTTCAGTACACCGTGAAACTGAAATGTCTGTCTGGTAGTGAGACGGATACTGCCATACAAGGAATAATCATCAGCGAATTTATCTATGACTAACCACTGTTCCGGATTGATAATACCGCCAGGTAATCTGGCACGTAACATAACATTGTGTAATGGCTCCAGCTTTTGCTTAGCGCGCTCGGCACGGATATCGCGATCGTCCTGCTGATACATGCCATGAAAGCGAATTAACTGAAAATTATCAGGCCCAAAACCGCCAGTAACATCATTTTTCAGATCTTCGGCAATGGTGCCCCGCAAAAAGTTACTATCACCTTTCATGCGTTCGTTAGGTGATGGTTTTCCGTGATTATTTCCGATACTCATTAATATACGTCCTTCTGGTAACGTTTTGCTCTGCGCAGGTCATTCAGATATTGCTCAGCGTCTTCTGCTGATTTGCCACCGTGTTCAGCGATAATGCTTAACAAGGCATCATTGACGTCTTTGGCCATGTGAGTGGCATCGCCACACACGTAAAAATGGGCGCCTTCTTCCAACCACTGCCAGACCTCCTTGCCATTTTCCAATAAACGATGCTGAACATAGACTTTTTCAGCCTGGTCACGGGAGAACGCCAGCGTAATCTTGTCCAGAGTGCCTTCACTCAAAAACCGTTGCCACTCCACCTGATAGAGAAAATCCTGAGTAAAATGAGGGTTGCCAAAGAACAACCAGTTTTTACCTTCTGCTTGCTGGGCTTCACGCTCTTGCATAAAGGCTCTGAAAGGTGCAATACCTGTACCCGGACCAACCATAATTACTGGTGTGTTAGGATCAGTCGGTAAGCGGAAGTTAGCGTTTTTCTCAACATAAACCTTAACCTGCTGTCCTTCTTCCAGGCGCGTCCCCAAATACCCTGAAGCGCCGCCCTGATGAGTAAAACCAAACTTCTCATACTCCACCAAAGCCACTGTCAGATGCACTTCATCTTCTACCTCTGCCTGGCTACTGGCGATAGAATATAATCTGGGCATCAGTGGTCTTAACGCATCAACTAGTTGTTGAGCAGTAATACTGGCAGGGAATTCTTTAACGATATCAACTATTTGTCGATCAACAAGATACTCGCGTAACTGAGCTTTATCAGCCAGCAATTCGGCAACGTTTGAGTCACCACTAAACTCGGCGTACTTCTGTACAAATCCGGGATAGCTTTGTGTTAATTCAAGTTTTTCTTGCAATGCCAACTGCACCGTTAAAGTTTCATCTTTGATTGATACTTCTGTATCGGCATCGATACCCAGGGTATTTAAAATATCAGCTACCAAAGCTGCGTCATTTAAAAACCAAACCCCGAGGGCGTCACCCGGCTGATACTGAATCCCGGAATCTTCAAGAGAAATTTCGATATGACGAATATCTTTGACAGAATCACGGCCAGTGATTTTAATGCTTTCCACTAGCTCTGCCGGAAATGGGTTTTTCTTGGTGTATTCTTGCGCGGTTTGCTGGGCATTGTTACCGGCAGCTAACTGCAGTCCAGGCATGGGCACAACGGCAGCAGACTTAAAATCCTCCTGCAACTTAGTGGTAACCTGATTACTCCACACGTCAGCGTCAGTTTCAAAGTCAACATCGCAATCTACTCTTGCGACTAACGCGGTAGCACCCAATTTCGCTAAACGCTCATCGAAGTCTTTTGCCGTTTGGCAGAAGAATTCATAGCTGCTGTCACCCAACCCCAGTACTGTGTACTTCAGGCCGTCTAACTTAGGCGCTTTTTTGCTACCTAAAAATTCGTGTAATTGCACTGCATCATCAGGGGCATCACCCTCACCGTGAGTACTGACAACAATAACCACGTGGGATTCATTTTTGATATTTTTAGGTTTGTAATCAGCCATATTAAGCAACTTAGCGCTTAATCCATCAGCTTTGAGCTTGTTGTAATATTGCTCAGCGATACCTTTGGCATTACCGGTTTGAGAGCCGTATAAAATGGTGACACTCTTATCAGCTGCAACGCTGGATTGTGTTTGTGGAGCCGCGTTAATCTGACCTGCCTGAGCCAAACCGGCTAAATAGCCGCTTGCCCACAATAACTGTGACGCGTCCAAACCTGAGGCTGCAGCATTGAGTTGCTGCCATTCGTTCTCGTTTAATAATGCAACCGGCGAATACGCCGAATTTCCTGATGTAGCCATAATAAATATACAAACCTAATGAAACACAGTACTAGGTTAGCGCTACTTATTCATAACTTGAAAGAATTAAAGATGATTTTTAATAACCAAAAGGATTAAAGATATTTGAAAGAAATTAGGGAAATTCATAAGAGCGCAAAAATTATTAATTGAGACAAAAGTTTGCGCTCATGAATAGAAGCTAACCTCTGGATAGCAACTCAGACAGGTCGATAATAGCAGCGTTTGCTCTGGAGATATAGTTTGCCATAACCAGAGAGTGGTTCGCTAACACTCCAAAACCACTACCATTCAGGATCATGGGACTCCATATAGTTTGCTGGGTAGCTTCAAGCTCGCGAATAATCTGTTGCAAACTGACTGTGGCATTTTTCTTTTCTAACACATCGGCAAAGTCCACCTCTACCGCCTTTAAGAAATGTAACAACGCCCAGCTCGCGCCACGTGCCTCATAAAAATTGTTATCCAGTAACCACCAACTGGTTTTCACCTGCAACCGACCGGCAGATGGCGTTGACTGTCTGGCGTTTGGATCACCTGCCAAATCGGTATTCACACGCTCCTGTCCGACACTGGCACTTAACCGTTGGGATAAACTACCCAGGCGTTTTTCAACATTTTTAAGCCATTCACTTAAATTGTCGGCACGGGCATAAAACTGCGCATCCCCCTGAGTGGGATCTTGCAGGTCCAGTAAATATTCATTAATCGCGGTAAAGCCTTCGCGATATTTTGATTCAGCGGAAGGTAATATCCAGTCACGATGACTAGTGTTAAGCGCTGGTTGCGCTTTTGCCAATGCTGGGTTTTCAATGGATTGCGATTGAGAGCGGCTAAAGTCTTTGCGCATCGCCAGTGCAAGATCCCGGACCATCTCCAGAGCGCCGAATTCCCAGGAAGGCATGTCATCCATAAACACTGAAGGTGGAATAACATCGTTAGACAGATAACCACCGGGCTTGTCCAATAAAGTGCTTCCTACCTGGACTAAGGTTGCTGTAAGGGTAGCTCCGGTTACTGATGAAGCATTAGGGGATTGTCTGACATCAAAGGTGTCAGGCTCGTTGCTCCAATAAAAAACCAAAATGACGATAATCAATAACAGGGTGGAAATTGAGGCAATTATCCAACGACGATCTAGTGTTTTATCCATACTTTTAATCTCCGGCTCACCATTTACTTACAGGGAGTTAATTTCACTAACGACTATGATGCCGCTTGTTTACCTCCCCCTGCAACTAAATAGATAATTAATACAACAAATAACACCGGCCAAAACAAGCTTAGTCCGATAAAAAAGACACCGAATAATGCCGCGCCTAAGCCTAAAATCAATGCCCCGATCAGACTCACTGCCAACAGAAAGCCCAGTAATATTAACACGCCGGCAACGGAGCAAAATACAATGGCGTTTACCAGGGGGTCAACAAAGTTCACACCATCGAGATGAAATACGAACCAATGCTCCGATAGTTCTCCACAAACATAAAAAATCCCCATTAATAACAGAATTGCGATCACTATGGTTTTCATGGTTCCTCCGCAGCCCAGCTTAACGGCTGGGCAATAATAAGGTTGCAACGATGTAAGCAATTAAAATGGGAGCGGGAAATGCCAGGAATGCCAATATTGTTGCTAACCGCACCATCCAGGCCTCGACGCCGTAATGGTGTGCGACACCTGCGCACACACCCATCACTTTCTTATTAATACTGCTCTTATAAATACGATTTGATTCATAATAATTTTTCATGATGTTTCTCCACTAACGGGATTAAGCTACTTTCTTTTTCAATGCTTCCAGTTCAGCCTCAACCTTGTCGTTTGATTCCAGTTGTGCGAACTCGGCGTGTAACGAACTGCCAGATTGCGAAGTAAACTCATAGGCGTCTACTTTGGCTTCAAGCTCATCAATTTTGCTTTCGTAGCTTTCAAAGCGATGCAACACATGGTCAACGTTGTAGGTTTCAACTTGCTTTTTAACTTCCAGGCGGGTTTTAGCGTGCTCAAAACGGGTCTGCATGGACTTTCTTTTCGCCTTGGCTTCCGCCAACTTTGCCACCAGACGTGCACAGTCTTCCTGAATTTTCTCCAGGTTTTCTGTTACCTGATTGTTGGCAACGCTGATATGTTCGATTTCCGCTTCGACTTTTTGCTTTTCAACTAAAGCCGCTCTGGCCAAATCTTCTCTGTCGCTCTCAATGGCCTTTTGGGCTTTGGCTTGCCAGTCATCGGCGGTCTTAGTTAGATTGCGCAATTTGCGCTGAATGGTTTTTTGCTCTGCAAGATGTTTGGCAGCAATCGCTCTGATCTCCACCAGATTCTCTTCCATCTCAGAGATGATTAAAGATAACAACTTCTCCGGATCTTCAGCCTTATCCAAAGCAGAGTTGATGTTGGCTTGTAAGATGTCAGACATTCTTGAAAATACACCCATGATAGGTCTCCTTGCTTATTAACTTGTTATTCAACACGGTTTGTTTCGTATCTTAGAGATGTATTTACAATCCATGTGCCAGGTTTGAAAATCTTTTATCTATATGTTTTTTAACGTTTTTTTATAAAGCCATTTAAAATCGGCAACTATACTAAATTTGCTAAAACAAAATATTGGCAATATTGCTCAAATTTAAGTTAAATTCGCCAACATAATAATTCATCGTCTAAATTGCCTGCATTTGGGCTGAAGAAAACCGGAAAGTGACAGATTAAATTTATCTGAGTCAGATAAAGCCAACGCGGAAGAAAACAGAAAGATTAATTTACAGAATGATGGGCAGGTATGCCGGAAAAGAGAAATAACTTGGGAAAAATGATTAGCGCAAAAAAAGAGAATATCCGAAAACGATATTCTCTTTAAAAATGTCCCTGGCGCTTTTCGGGCCGCATGTTATGTAACATGCTAACCAGAAAAGCACTCAGGCCAAAGGTCAAAACCGGTGCCATTAGAATGGCGAGTAAACTCACTGAAGAAACCATAACCATCCAGCCTTACTCTGCCGCTTCTGTCATGACTTCATTTACATTTGAGTGGTTGTCAGTAATCAACACTCGCGTTTCAACACCGATATCTTCCAACTGCACTTTGTGAGTGGTGTTTAAAATATCGCTGTAAACCTCATTTTGCACTTCGTAGCTAGTAGTGGCAGTGGCTTCATAGACGTAATAATCTGTGACATCGTTTAAAGATACCTCACCGGCCATAGCCATACCAGACACCATAAGACTTGTACCCAACACCAAAACCGCTTTAACTTTATTTAACATGACCCTAACTCCTGAAATTAAGAACCGAACCTGATTTACCCAATATGTCGCGCCTTGCGATGAAAAGGTTTTAGCGATACTTGTGCCAAATCTTAAAAAAAATCTAAGACATTGTTTTTATTAAAAAATATTATTTCAGAATAAAAAGGGAAAAATTCGAAGACTAGTGCTAAAGTCTAATGACTGGTTAAATTAACCAGGCACCTGGTTAATTTAACCAATTCAGTAAGACAGGCTTTACAAAGCCGCCTCAGCAACTGACAATATTGCTAAATCCCTCAGATATCCCACTACATATGAAAATAGCACTGGCGCAAATGCACGTCGTCCCCATGGAACTGGAAAGAAATTTCAACACCATGTTAACTATGATTACAGACGCAAAACACCAAGGCGCAGAAGTCGTGGTTTTTCCGGAGTTATGCATCAGCGGCTACCTGCTGTCGGATCAGTGGCTCAACCGCCAGTTTTGCCAGGACCTGATGGCCTACAATGAGCGTTTATTGCAAGCCAGTGAGGGGATCACCCTGATTTATGGCAATATCTGCGAAGTACCCAGCAACGAAGCCGGTGGCTTTCACCCCAATAAGGATGGTCGCAGTCGTCTGTATAACGCCGCTTATGTTATGCATGACGGGGCTTATGCGAAACGACCCGAGAGTGCCGATTTCATCCTTCCCGAAGGCGTGCATCCCAAAGCTTTGCTACCCAACTATCGCTTCTTTGATGATCAACGCTACTTTTTCTCACTGACAGATGTGGCTCAGGATTTTGCGGTTCCGGTACACAGCCTGGCGCAGCCTTTTGTAATCCCCGGCGCTCAGGGAGAGATAAAAATTGGGGTAGAAGTGTGTGAAGATCTCTGGTGCAAGGACTATCGCATTCAGGGTGAGAGTATCAATGTTTCTAAGTACCTGATCCAAAATGGCGCCGAAATGTTAGTTAATATCTCCGCCTCTCCCTGGACCTTCCACAAAAATGATGCTCGAGACCGACGTCTGCAATTTCTGAAAGCGGAAATCGAACAGGCGGATCTGCAATTCGTGCCTTTCTATTACGCCAATAATGTCGGAGCACAGAACAACGGTAAAAACATTATCACCTTTGACGGCGATACTTCAGCTTATAACCAGGATGGGAAACTGGCTGAAAACTGTAATTCTCCATTTGAGCAAGACCTGTTGCTGATTGATCACAACAGCATTAATAGAACCCACATAAACCGCTCTGATAGCCACAGAATAGCGCAAAAGTACCAGGCCATAATTACCGGCTTACGCCATGTGCCTGAACTGTTAGGCTGGCAACAAGATCCTAAATTCGTGATTGGACTCAGCGGTGGTGTAGACAGTGCGCTTGTGGCCTGCTTGCTGAAATTAGCCTACGGTGCTGACAACGTCTGGACAGTGAACATGCCCACTCAGTATAACTCCAGCAAAACCAAAAATGCTGCCGCCTGGATAAGCGAAAAACTTGGCGTTCGGCACATTGTAGTGCCTATTCAATCACTGGTTGATGAGCAAATGTCAGTATTTGCACAACTGGACGAAAGCTGTGAATCGCCGGATTGGATGAGAAAACTGTCTGACGAAAATATTCAGGCGAAGATCCGTGGCACCAGCATCTTATCCAATATTGCCGGACGGTACGGACGCATGTTTACCAATAATGGGAATAAAGTAGAAATCGCACTGGGTTACGCCACCTTATACGGTGACGTAGGTGGTGTCATAGCTCCCATCGGTGATTTAACCAAAGCTGAAGTATTTGACATGGTGCGTTACTTAAACACTGAGATATTCGAAGATGAAGTGATTCCTGAAAGTCTGTTACCCGACAACCAATTTCGCTTCGCCGATGATGCCATAGCACCCAGCGCAGAACTCAGAGATGCCCAGATAGATCCGATGAAATTTGGCTATCACTGCCTGTTATTGGAGGCCTGTACTTCCTTTAAAAAGGTCACGGCAGAGGATGTCATGAACTGGTATCTGCAAGGTAGTTTGGCGAGAAATCTTAATATGGATGTAGATTTAATCCGTCGCTGGGGCATTGATGAGCCAAGTGTTTTTATAGAAGATTTAGAATGGTTTTACGAAGGGATACGTAAGAGCGTCTTTAAGCGCATTCAATCGCCCCCCATCATCTTAACCAGCCCATCAGCCTATGGCTTTGACATTAGGGAGAGCCAACTCCCCAAATATCAGGGCGAAAAGTATCAGGAATTAAAGCAGCAAGTACTGGCAATGCCGCACTACACAGAGCAAGCCTAAAACGGGTTTACGCCAGGTATTCTTCACGAGTTTTAAGTTTGGCGCGGGTGCTCATCATGGCATCCAGCGCATCCGTGAGCACACTGGCCTGAGTGCCCGGCTTGATGGCGTTTTCACTTAAATGGCGACGCCAAACCCGTGACGCTGGTTGCCCCTGGAATATCCCCAACATATGACGGATCACGTGCCACGCCCTGCCACCAGAGGTAATATGACGTTCGACATAGGGTATCATTTGGTGAACTACGTCTTCTCTGGTCAGATGGCAAGCCTGAGCAAACAGCTCAGATTCTACCTGAGTTAAGATCCAGGGGTTGCTATACACTTCGCGTCCCATCATCACACCATCGGTGTACTGCAAGTGGTTGTGCACATCTTCAAGGGTCTTAATTCCGCCATTTATACTGATGTGTAGATCTGGAAATTCCTGTTTCAGTTGATAAACACGTTCGTATTTGAGGGGTGGGATCTTGCGGTTTTCTTTCGGGCTTAAACCCTGCAACCAGGCTTTACGGGCATGTACGATAAAATGTTGGCACCCGGCGTCAGCCACGATATGGATAAAGCGAGTGAGATCTTCATACTCATCCATATCATCAATACCAATGCGGGATTTTACTGTCACAGGAATATCAACCGCCGCTTGCATCGCCTTGACACTGGCAGCTACCACTTCCGGCTCAGCCATTAAGCAGGCACCAAAACTACCGTTTTTAACCCGATCCGAAGGACAGCCCACATTAATATTTACTTCATCATAGCCCAACTGCTGGGCTTTCTCAGCACAGTGGGCCATGTCTTTAGCCTCTGAGCCACCCAATTGCAGCGCTACCGGGTGTTCTTCACTGTTGAAGCCCAAATAATCACCTTTGCCGTGAATAATGGCACCTGTGGTTACCATCTCTGTATATAGCAGTACATTTTGACTCATTAACCGATAAAAATAGCGACAATGACGATCAGTCCAATCCAGCATAGGGGCCACGGAGAACTTGCGCGCAGAGTTAATATCGGTATTTGCCATAGAGATAGTGTTACTTCAGTTTAAAAACGGGCGCGAAGTGTACAACAAATGCACAAGGTACCGCAAAAAATCCTTGAACATTTGTTATTTAAATCTGGCCGCAAACACAAAGTTTAAGTAATGCAGCGATTAGAATTTAAATAGCGCAGAACGCAATTTAGTCAGACCGTGTTACCGGATAGCCTTTGTTCATCCAGCCGAAAATACCTTCGTACAATACTGCGGTATTCTCAAAGCCCATGTCGTTCAATTGATCCACCAAATATACTGAGGCGGCGCGAGGACAAGAACAGTAAGCCACGATTTGTGCATCTCTGGGTAAGTCCTTCACTTTGTCGGCCAAATCAGTGTAATAGGGAAATGGAATACTGCCTTCAATATGTGCCCGTTGCCATACCGAGGGCACACGGGTGTCCAGGATCACCATTTTGGCCTTGGCTTGCATCGCACTAAAAAGTTGCTCTGAGTCGATAAACTGGCCTTCTTTTAGCTGCCACTGAGGATTGTCATTATCGGGATTTTGCACATATTGATCCGGGGTCGGAATAGGCCTTAAGGGCATTTTTTCCTGGACCCAGCCACTGGCTTTACTGCGGATAAAAGCGGTGACATTGTCAATATCATCTGCAGACAGCAACTCACCATAAGCCTTCATGGGCGTGCCCTGACGCCCCTGCTCAATGGCATAACGTATAAATTCATCTTTGTTGTGAGCCAGAAAAGATTGATTCCCTAACGCCGGAGCGGTTACGCCTTCGCCGTTTTCACCATGGCAACTGGCACAATGCTGCTGATACACCGCTTCACCTGCTTTTACATTGCCCTCCACCTTGTCCTCAGACAATTTTATGCGGTCATATCCTGACTCCCAAAACAACCAATAGGTTAAATCCCAGGCTTCGTCCAGAGACAATGGGCCGCCTACTTCATCCAGATAACCTGCCATGGCAGTGCCTTCGCGACCATAGTTTAACGGCCGTAAAACGCCATGGGGAATACCGGATTCCATTAAACTTTTACTGCGTAGTGATGGGGCGTGGTCGTTGGCATGACCTTCTCTATTCTTACCGTGGCACAAGCTACAATACTTTTGATAGTTTGCGGCTGCGCGTTCCGCTTGCTCGGTCGTTAAAGTACGAGGTGGCCCTTGTCTTTCGTAAGTATTTGCCAATAGAGATGCGCTGATGAGAGCACAAAACAGAGACATTATCAGAGAGAGTTTCTTCATTGGTCCGGGAATGCCTAAATAATTTCCTTGACCGCATAATGTAACACGTCTGGCCTGAGGCAAGTATTTAGATTGTATCTTTGTGTTTCATTGCTGCCAATTATGGCAATAAAAAAGGCCAGTGGATATAGCACTGGCCTGTATTCAGTAAATCTAAAGTAATTGCGGCTTCAGATTACTTCATTTTGGGGTTTTTGCCGGTGGCGGACAAATTCACCACAATACGGCGGTTTTGGCTATGAGCTGATTCTGTATTGCCTTGCACAGCCAATTCAGTTTCGCCTTTGCCAACAGTTTCAATTTGAGAAGCACTAAAACCGTGACGCTCAATTAATATTTTCTTCAGTGACTCAGCGCGACGCTTGGACAAGCCCATGTTGTAATCATCGGTACCCGGTGCAGAAGTATGCCCAACAATTTGCAGATAACGAATGTCATTATCACGTGCAAAATCCACTAACTCCTGAATTCTGTTGTAATAATCAGACGTGATTACATCACTGTTGTTGGCGTAATATACGGTTAACTGATGCTGATACTGGACGGCTTCATATACAGTACAGCCATCGCTATCCACTACATGACCACGCGGTGTCGCCGGACATTTGTCCATATCATCGGTTACCCCATCAGCATCGCTGTCTCCAGGCCCCATATCAGCTACTTTCTGCGGTACCGGTTCAGCTTTTGGCACAGGTCTGACAGGAGTAGGTTTGTGCTTACTTGCTTCAGTTTCAAAGAAATAGCGCAAACCCAGAGTCACGTTATCGGATTTGTCGCGATCAAATTCATAGCGTACTGCTGAAATGTAGGCCTGCATCTTTTCCGTTACCTGATAACTCACTTCTGCACCATAGTACATATCAGTGCCTGAGTCGGATAACACGGAAGAGAACGGGGTTGAATTAACATCATTATCCCAGTTCCACATCCCAACTTTGGCTGAAATTTTCATGATATCGAAAGGAATAGATGCCACCAGGCCTAATGTAATGCCGTCACCAGACTCAGGAACTTGCGCCTGGGCATCCTGTAAAAACTGTTGTGTATCGGTAGTTCTGCCAGTAAAAGTTGAAGTGTAATCACCTAAATCGCGGTAACCCCCTTCTAAGGCAAAATGCTCCGAGAACTGGTAACCAACTAATAAACCATAAGTCAGGTCAGAGTCATCAAAACTAAAAGAACTGATTTGCAGGTTGGCTTCGTCTGCCAAATTTAAAAAGCGCTCTTTGTCAAAGTCACTGACGGATTGACCAAACTCACCACCAACATACCAACCAAGCTGAGGAGCGCACTGAGTGCTTTGCTCAAAACAGGTATCAGCGGCCAGCGCATTTGCGGAATTTAAACCAGCAAGCAAAAGACCAGTTAAAACTAGAGATTTTTTAAAAACGCGTTGCATGTGCAATGTGCTCCAAATGAGGTGTTTTCATATAATTTTTGTTCATTATAGTGTGTGCGGAAATTAATTCAGCCCTACTGAGAAATTAATCACACTATTTGATACTAAAGTCTACTACTTAAGACCAGTATCTGAAGTTGAAAGTCACATTTAGATGACTTAAATTCGGTTTCGCATACTCATAAAAAAGCATATATTGGATGCCGCACCTTTTTTAAGTATGTGATACACTTTTGAATGATTTTGTCTTAGCGATGTAATATGACCCAGGAACTCATTTTAGAAAAAGCCAAAGCCTACTGTGATGCCAAAGGCGTCAGATTCACCTCATTGAGAGAAAAAGTCTACGCCTTGATGCTGGAACATTCGGGTGCAGTGGGTGCTTATGATCTCCTGGATCAATTAAAAGCCACTGAAGATTCAGCAAAACCTGCAACAGTTTACCGCTCTCTGGACTTTTTGCTGGAGATGGGGCTGGTGCATAAATTGGAATCTGATAATACCTTTATTGCCTGTCATCACTTTGACTGCCATCATCCAGTGCAGTTTTTGATCTGCGAGTCCTGTGGAAACGTTCAGGAAATTCAGTCAGCGGGGCTTAAAAAGCAGCTTGAAGAACAAGCTAATAACCTTGGGTTTAAAGTGAAAAAACAAACTATTGAAGCGCATGGACTTTGCGCTCATTGCCAGTAGTTATCAAGCCCTGGATTTCGGTAAATTAATGTCGCAGTCGTGTATAATGCAAACAAACAATGAATTAGCGATATATCAGATTGTTTCTTTGCTAAGCTTAAGTACCGTAAAGAAAAACAACAATAACTAACTTTGGAAGTCTCTGAATAATGAATGCTGAATTCGTTAACCCATTTATCATCTCACTTGTAAATGTGTTAAAAACGATGGCTCAAATTGAATTACAAATTGGTAAGCCTAAAAAGAAAACAGACTCGAGAGCCCGTGGCGATGTGTCCGGCCTAATCGGCATGGTAGGCCCAGAAATTGCCGGGTCAATGTCTATCACCTTCGAAGAAGGTCTGGCCTTGCAGGTGATGAAAGGCATGTTGGGTGAATGCCCTGACACTCTTGATGATGAAGTCAACGATATGGTGGGCGAAATCACCAATATGGTGGCGGGTGGTGCTAAAAAAGAACTGGCCAAGAAAGGCTACGACATTGGCATGGCGACACCGGTGGTAGTTTCCGGAAAAGAGCATACTATCAATCACAAAGTCAGTGGTCATAAGATGATCATGCCGTTTAAAGCTGAAGG
Organism: Planctobacterium sp. AWH2_060; assembly: GCF_056158425.1. Lineage (NCBI taxonomy): Bacteria > Pseudomonadati > Pseudomonadota > Gammaproteobacteria > Alteromonadales > Alteromonadaceae > Planctobacterium > Planctobacterium sp. AWH2_060. The sequence goes on from NZ_JBSWTG010000001.1 coordinate 2,615,262, forward strand.
CGGTAAAGCTTATATTGAAATCTGTTTCGATAAATAAGCAAAATCTGTAGCGCAATGGCTATGTGGTATCAAAAGCAAATTAGCCTTAAAGCAAAGTCCAGAGGATTTCATCTGGTTACAGATGAAATTCTGAACCAACTGGAAGAACTAAGGTCTGTCAAAACAGGCCTGTGCCACCTGTTTATAATGCACACCAGTGCCAGCCTGTCTGTTAATGAGAACGCCGATCCTACGGTACGCAGTGATATGGAAGCCCATTTGAATAAAATGGTGCCGGAAAATGCCCCTTATTTTGAACATACCTATGAGGGGCCAGATGATATGCCGGCTCACATAAAAGCCAGTTTGTTGGGTAGTAGCCTGACATTACCCATTAGTCAGGGGCGTTTAGCACTGGGCACCTGGCAAGGTATTTACCTGGGTGAACACCGTGATTACGGTGGCCAAAGAAAGCTGATGGTGACTATTCAGGGCGAATAGTCCGGCAACTTATTCTGTTAACTCGATGGGGTACAAGGTAGTAACGCCACCACTTTTGCTGCAACGTAATTTCGGCTTGGCAGAATCAAGCTGACTTTGTTCTGAGCAAGTCATTCTTTGTGCTTTTAAACCGTATTTCGCGATATACTCTTGTTGTTTCGCATCGATTCTGGCACGTATATCCGGCGTAGCTGCTTGATAAAAACTGTTGTATTGATGTTGCCAGTCATCTTTACCCACTTCATTGGCAACGCCCAACCAGGCCATTCCCAATACCGACGACTGTTCTACGTGTTGACCTTTCATAAACATGAAGGCCAGAAAATACTGTGATTCCTTTAACCCCCACCTGGCCGTTTCACTCAATAACTCAAAGGCTTGCTGGTATTCTCCGGCAAGATATTTTTTAATCCCCAAGCGCTCATTAATAAACATGCCTTTTTGACTGACATGTTCAATACCCGTACTCTGACATCCCGCCAAAAACGCCAATAACAAGGTGCTGGTAATCAGCTTCCGTACTTTATTCATGATATTTCCTTTGCTAAAAAACTGAAGGGGCCGAATTCAGCATTATTCCTGAGGATAATCAGTGGCCACTACAGGCGTGTAATTGTCGAAACGCGAAAACTTACCCTGGAAGGTCAGGCGCACTGATCCAATTGGACCGTTACGCTGCTTACCGATGATGACCTCGGCCACTCCTTTGTCCGGAGAGTTCTCGTTGTAAACTTCATCCCGATAAATAAACATGATCAAGTCAGCATCCTGCTCGATAGAGCCGGATTCCCTCAGGTCAGAGTTAATGGGGCGTTTGTCGGCTCGTTGCTCCAAACTACGGTTGAGCTGGGATAGTGCGATAACCGGTACTTCCAGCTCTTTGGCTAAGGCCTTTAACGAGCGAGAGATTTCTGCGATTTCCAGGGTACGGTTATCGGAGAAGGCCGGGGCACGCATTAACTGCAAATAATCCACCATGATCAAACTGAGCCCACCGTGGTCACGGTGGATTTTACGAGCGCGGGAGCGCACTTCCATGGGGGTCAGGCCTGATGAGTCATCAATAAACAAGTTGTTTTTCTCATCCAACTGCTTAACCGTGTTGGAAATTCTGGCCCAATCTTCATCTTCTAACTGGGCGGTTCTGACCCGAGTCTGATCGACGCGACTCAGCGAGGCCAACATCCTCATCATGATCTGTTCCGAGGGCATCTCCAGGCTGTATACCAGAACCGGCTTATCCGAACCCATCATGGCGTTTTCGCACAGGTTCATGGCAAACGTGGTTTTACCCATCGAGGGACGAGCCGCTACGATGATTAGGTCAGAACGCTGCAAACCACTGGTCATTTTATCCAGGTCGGCGTAGCCGGTAGAAACACCGGTAATATCCGCGCCCTGTTTATTCAGTGCGTCCAACCGGTCGATAGTGGCCTTCAGTACCGAGTTGACGTCCTGTGGACCTTCACTCTGACTGGTGCGCTTTTCTGCAATCTGGAAGACTTTGTTTTCCGCCTGATCCAGAATTTCAGAGGATTCCAGGCCCTCGGGGTAATAACTGGTTTCGGCAATGTCATTGGCTGCGCCAATCAGCTCACGGCGTATGGCGCGCTCTTTGATAATATTGGCGTAAGCCACCACGTTAGCGGCGCTAGGAGTGTTTTTGGCCAGTTCAGCCAGATAGGCAAAGCCACCAGCATCTTCCAATTCCTGACGATGCTCCAGGTCTTCCGATACGGTAATAAGATCTACGGGTTGCGATTTTTCCAGCAGACGAATAATGGCAGCGTAAATGATTTGATGGGAACGATTATAAAAATCTTCCATTATCACGATTTCAGCAACGCGATCCCAGGAATCCGGGGCGATCAACATACTGCCTAATACCGATTGCTCCGCCTCAATTGAATGAGGAGGGGTTTTAAGCTTTTCTACATTTGCGTCTTTTTCACGACTACCAGAGTCGCGACCACCTACCGCTTTCACATCAAACCTTACTTGTTAACCGAATGGCTTATTATCACTTATTCTGCAACAGCCCGCCAGAGTTGCGACGACAACTTCATTAAAATTCCCACAAATAAAAAAGGCCGACGGGGTTTCCATCGGCCTTTATTGATAGCTATTTTCAGTACTTAATTGTTATGGGTATCCAGTACAATCCGGCCACTAACGGTTGATAAGTCCACTTTGGCTTTGCCGCCTCTGACCGCAAATTCTAACCAGCGACCCGGACCATACTTAGCTTTTTGCATACGGTCGTCGGTAATGCGATTAACTATGTTGCCGCCTGCGTGGCCGGTAATATCAAACGTGGCAGAAACATCTTTTTGTAGTTCCACTGTGATCCGCCCGGAAACGGTTGAACCTTCAATTTCGCCGCGCTCCAATAACGTCAGGCTCACTTCGATTTCACCGTTTACCGTTACCATTTCCAACGAATCCACCTCAGCTAATTGCAGTTCGATACCACCATTAACGGTTTCTGCTGTCACTTCCTTAATGCTGCTACGACTTTCAATATCGCCGTTGATGGAAGTTAACTTCAGCGATTTACCACTGGAATTTTTATCACGGATGCGACCATTAACCGTTTCTAAATCGATATCACCGGAGATATCCGAAGCTTCAATCTTACCGTTAACGCTTTGCAACCCTACCCGCCCTTGAATGTCCTTAGCTTCTACGTTGCCATTTACGGTACTGGCATCCAATCCTTTCTGTAATTCAGAGATGTCCGCATCGGCATTAACACCCGAGTATCTGACGTGGCTTTTATGCGGCACACGAATATCCAGATCATCACCCGGACCACCGGAGTTCCAGTTGCCTTTGTGTTTAGGCATTTTTACCTGAATCAACATCCGGCCATTGCGTTCTTCAAAAATGAATTCCTCGGCTTTATCATCCAATTCACCCACTACTTTGATTTCCTGCTTATCCCAGCCGCGGATGGTGATATTACCGCTGGTATGTTCAATTTCTACATCGATATTGTCTTTTACCTGGCGCGTTTCGTTAACCTTTTCACCGGCAAACAATGGCATGGAAAAAACAACTGCCAATATTGGGGTTAAAAATGCGTACTTCATAATTCTACCTTCTCTGTTCAGGGTGAAATTCTTGCGGATATGCCTTTGGGCAATCTCCTAAAGTCTTCTTTACAGGATTTAAATCTCTTGCCACACCGGGGCGTGAACCCGCTCAATCAAGGCCAATTGTTGCTGATGCACCTGCTGTAGCATTTTCAGCAACGTAATATTATCCGGATCATTTTGCAAAGCGGCCTCTATTGCTGAAGCAGCCTGCTCCAACTCCTGCAACTGGGACTGCCAGTTATCGGTTAACTCTGCCGACTCGGATAAGGAAGCCAGCAATACCGACTTTTGTTCATCGTGCTGTTGCATCATATGACTCACCAGATTGGTCGATGGAGCTAATTCCGGTGATGTCTGTAAGCCATTCCAGCCCAAAACCGCCACCAATGCAACACTGGCAGCCAAGGCCAGGTTACGCGTTCCACTATTGCCAAAAATACTGACAACTGCAGCGCTTTTACGCTCTTTAACTACGGAACTTTGAGCTTGTCCTGCCGGTGTTAGGGCAATATCAATACCTTGCCACAAGTCTTTTTCCGGCTGTATCTCTTTTGGCAGAGCGCGAACTTTATCTTGTAAAGCCTGTTCAAAATTGTCGTTACTCATAACCCATCCAATCTTTCATCAACTGCTTAGCCCGGTGAAATTGCGCTTTGCTGGAGCCAACCGCAATATTCATTCGTTGTGCTATTTCTTCATGGCGATAACCTTCAATGGCATGCAATACAAAAACTATGCGTGCCCGCTCCGGTAATCTGACGATAATGGCGTCCAGATCAATTTCGCCACTCAACCCTTCACAAGGGATCTCGGCTGCGGCAGAGTCTTCCAGGTTAAACATCTTTTGCAGCCAACCTTTTTGCTTCCGCAAATAGGAAATCGCAACATTAGAAGTAACACTGTGCAACCAGGTAGAGAATTTACTGTCTCCATTAAAGTTAGCTAATTTTTGCCAAACCTGGATAAACACTTCCTGAGCCGCTTCTTCGGCATTTTCCTTGTTTCCGGTCAGGCGAAAGCACAGTGCATATACCTGCCCAATATGTTGCTGATAAATCTGCTGATAAGCATTACGGTCCCCTTGTTTCGCGGACTCAATAAGGTTTTTCAGCCGCTGTTCCCGTAAAACAGGTTCAGCATCTAGCACTTTCGTTTCCAAACTCAATGTTTATCTGTTTGCTTGTTTGATGAGTAAGACGCAGCTTAGTTGATAAAGGTTTAAATAGAAATTTGAATTTAATAAAAAAATATCGTTTTGAGGTAAAAAAAAGCCACAGATAGTACTGTGGCCAGGTTCAGAACACACGGAAAAGAGCATCCTTGCCAGAGCGTGCTGACATTTGTACGCCACTCCCTGTGGCAAAAGTCAACGCATCCTGGTGAGATAACGCGTGAGCACTTTTGAATATTCCAAAAAAAAACCGCTGCGGTTGCAACGGTTTTTTAGAACTGAGCCAGAAAGCGATTAAGCTTCTCTGATTATGTGCAATTTCACGCTAGCAGTAACATCACCGTGGAACTGGATGTCGATTTCGAATTCACCCGTTTCGCGGATAGTACCAGTAGGTAATTTAACTTCAGCTTTAGCCACTTCAAGACCAGCTGCAGTGATTGCATCAGCAATGTCACGCGTACCAACTGAACCGAATAACTTACCTTCGTCACCTGCAGGTGCCGCGATAGTTACTTCAGCAATTTCAGCCAGTTTAGCCGCTTTCGCGTTCGCAGCTTCTAATTCAGCAGCGATTTTTGCTTCAAGCTCGGCACGACGTGCTTCGAATTTTTCAACGTTTACTTTAGTTGCAGGAACTGCTTTACCTTTAGGGAAAAGGAAGTTACGTGCATAACCAGATTTAACGCTAACAGTGTCACCTAAACCGCCCAGATTGGCGATCTTGTCTAGTAGAATGATTTCCATCTTGCTACCTCTTTAATTTCGCCAAAAATTACTTGTGGCCGTCAGTGTACGGCAATAACGCCAAAGAACGTGCGCGCTTAATAGCTGAAGATAACTGGCGCTGATACTTAGCGCTGGTACCTGTAATACGGCTAGGCACGATTTTACCACTTTCAGTGATGTAGTTTTTTAACAAAGAAATGTCTTTGTAATCGATTTCCTGCACGCCTTCAGCAGTGAAACGGCAGAATTTACGACGTCTGAAATAGTTAGACATAATAAGTCTCCTTAAATTAACTTATGCTTCTTCAGCGTTTTCTGTTTTCTCTGCTGCTTTTTCAGCAGGAGCAGGACGCGCAGGTCTTTCACGGCTTTCTGACTGCTGCTCTTTAGCCATTGGAGATGGCTCAGTTACAGCGGCTTTAGTGCGCATGATCATGTTGCGAAGAATAACATCGTTAAAACGGAAAGCAGTTTCTAACTCTTCAACAGCTTCTGGAGTTGCTTCTGCGTTGATCAACACATAGTGCGCTTTGTGAAGCTTTTCGATTGGGTAAGCCAGTTGACGGCGACCCCAGTCTTCCAAACGATGAATTTGACCACCATCGTTGGTAAGGATGTTGGTATAACGCTCGATCATACCAGGAACTTGTTCACTCTGGTCAGGGTGAACCATAAATACGATTTCGTAATGACGCATGATTGCTCCTTACGGTTGAGGCCTTGTACAGCACAGCCAGACTGCTTGAAGGCAAGGAACTAAATTAAGTGGCTGATTTAAGGGCGCGAATTCTATAGAAATGCACCGCTTATAGCAAGGTTTATTTTTGTACAGTGCGTAATTGTCTGCGTTGACTATTCGATAGCCACCAAAAATACCACACCGGCTAGCGCCACCAGCGACCATAGCATTACCCGGCCACTGACTTTTTCGCCCATGATGCGAGACACCCCAAGGGATAAAATAACACTGGTGGCAAACAGGGTTTGTACCACCGCCGCTTTGGTATACGTGAAGGCCAGCATTTGCAAAAATAGCGCGGCAAAAGTACCAATAATGGTAGCACCGGCGAATAACAGCCAGGTTTGTTTCAGGGTGTCGGTTTTAGGTAACCAACGGTCCTTTTTGATAATCATCAGCACCACTATGATGGCCATACCGCCCAGCAAACGGATCTGACTGGCATTGGCCGGATCGATGTCGGTAGAGGTTAAAATATCCCGACTAATAACCGCTCCAAATGCCTGACACACAGCCGCCAGCGCCGCATAGACATAGCCGGTCATTTCAAAGTGATGTACTTTTTGCTTCTTCTGCAGCTTGATAACCATGTCTACCGACAAAATTACCACCGCAATACCCAGCCATTGTTGCCAGGTGAGCCATTCAGCAATCCAGGCCATGGCAAACAATGCGGTAATAATAGGGGCAAGCGTCTCAGCAATTAAAATAGCTTGGCTATCGCCAATCTTGTTGAGGGCCTGAAAAAAGAAGGTATCTCCCAGTCCAATGCCGATGGCACCACTGAGTAACAACCAAAACACCTGATTTTGAGTGAGGCTAAAATCCGGATAGAAAAACTCGGTAACACCGAACAGAACAATGGCGGCCACCAGCCCTTTCCAAAAGTTCAGAGCCAGCGGTGAAAAACTCTTGCCAAGGATCTGAAACATACGCGAGGCAACAGCCCAGCATAACGCCGTACTCAGTGCAGCAATTTCTCCAATCAAAACAGTCTCCGGTTGAATCCAGTGATTTCAGGGCCGGGGATTGTAACTGTGATTCAGCTTTCGTCAACCACTGCGATGTGCATTATGCCAACTTCTATATCAGTGACCTTCACTCTTGTTCCAGCGCTTTCTTCACTATCGCACTTCAACTGCCATTCAATACCGGAAAACCGAAAATGGCTGGTTTTACCCGGCTTAACATCCTCAGTTAGCTCAAATTCCATACCGATAAGGTCACTCTTAACCTTGTGTGTTTCGGTTTTTAACTGCATGTTTTTAAGAGGTTGCCACAGCACAGCGGCACTAATTGCGGTCAAGATACCGGTGCCCAGTAAGGCATTGAGCCAGGTTTCCGGTACGCCCAACATAAATAGCAGTGCAGTACCCAGCGCTGCTAATCCCACAAAAAACAGGAAAAAAGTGGAGAATCCCAACACCAACACTTCAATCGCCAGCAGCACCAAACCCAGTACCACCAAAGTTTCCGTCAGGTGCGTGTGCAAATAATCCATAGCGAACTCCTTTTGTTTTATTCGGTCTTGTTGAGCTTATTAATGATGGTCATGGCTTGCGCCACCACAGAAGCGGCATCGGATCCGTTATCGGGAAGCAGCACCACTGAAGACTCTTTGGCAATCGCCTGCTTCGCTTCTATCGCTTTGGTGGCCAGATCCAGCTGGACGGCCTTTTGGCCTTCTTCGGTATTGGCGGCAGCACCCACTTTGGTCAGTGCGGCTGCCTGGGCGTCTGCCACAGCGATGATTGCTTTGGCTTCACCTTCTGCCCTTAACACCTGCTCAGCTTTTTCTGCTTCTGCTGCCAGAATTTGTGAGCGTTTCTCACCTTCGGCCACATTAATCGCTGACTGACGCTGTCCTTCTGACTCAAGAATCTGAGCCCGTTTCATACGCTCTGCCTTCATTTGCGCTTCCATGGCATTCATGACTGACTCAGGCGGCACTATGTCTTTTATCTCATAGCGCATCACCTGGATACCCCAGGGAGAGGAAGCTTCATTAATTTGCGACACTATCCGCGCGTTTAAGGTGTCCCGCTCTTCGAAGGTTTTATCCAGTTCAATTTTACCCAATTCGGAACGCATTGTGGTTTGCGCCAGTTGCGTCACCGCAAACACATAATCCTCAACACCGTAAGTGGCTTTGTATGGATCCAGCACCCGGAAATAGAGCACGCCATCCACAGACAAAGATATATTATCTTTAGTAATAGCAGACTGGCTGGGCACATCCACCGCCTGCTCTTTCAATGAGCGATTCGCCGCCACTTTATCTATAAAGGGCACAATAAAATTGAGGCCGGCTTCCTTGGTGGATTGATATTTTCCGAAACGCTCCACGATAAAAGCGCGGTTTTGCGGCACAAACTTAATGGATGAGCGTAATATAACGATGACCAACACCAGAATAAAAATTTGCGGTGTCAGCAAGTATTCAAAGACCATATCCATACATAAATTCCTTGAGCAACGTTGGAAGTTCACCCCAATATAGCAGAAGGTGAAATTAAAATGCGGATATTTTTTAGCGTTTAAAAGCCCAGTTTTGCTCTGATTTGCAACGCCTGTGCCAGCGGAATATCGGGGTAATCAGACCCGCGCAGAAAGTGCACATACTTGAGGGTGCGAAAGCCATCAAACCAGTCGGTCAACGCTTTTTGCAACTGTGCTTGGGAATACCCCTGTTTTTGCCATTTTTTGCAGGTTTGCCAAAATCCAGCCTGCTCCAGATAGTCTTGACTGATGCGATCAAAATGCGCTTCGTTTAGTGAATCTAAAGCATCGGGGGTCAGCGCTGCAAAAGCCTCCAGCAAGGTCTTTAAATGCACGAATATTTGCGGATGGTAAACTGGATAAGTCTCTTCGGTTAGCTGTTTTTGCACAATATCCTGCACGGCGGGACCGGTACCAAAAGGCACCCGGTCTGAAACACGGGATTGGATCAGCAACTGTGGCGACAAGGCTTGTATCTTTCCCTGCTTTGCCAACTTATTAAGTAAGTAAAAGTCTTCACCTGCGGCTTTTTTGGGAAATCCCCTAACCTGACAATAAGCCAGTGCATCCACCAACAAACAGCTGCCTATGGTATGAAAAGCAAATGCGGAGCCGGCAAACCTGAGTCCACCAACATAATGTTCCAGGCGCTGTTCATAAAGGTGAGTCGCAGCATCAACTTTATAGTCTCCACTGGCAATGTGTTTAAACTGAAAAACCCCCGCAACACTATTTTTGGGCAAATGACTATTTAGGAAATAATCGTCGGGGAGTTTGGTGTCGGCGTCCGTGGAATAGATTTGAGTATTTTTTACTTTGTTTTGTTGGATTAACCAACAGGCGATATCTGCAGCTATTTTACGTGCCAACCCCACCCCATGCGCTTTTGGAATAGCAAGACCTTCGGAATACCTATCAACGATTAAAACCTGAACTGCAGTACCTGAGAAGACTTGTAATCTAAGATTTTCCGCCCTCCACTTTGTATCACTTAGTTCGCAAATGTGCGCGCAGAGTGCCTGTTGTGACGATGTGCTTTCGCTGCCCTGTGGCTGATTAACCACTAAAATCAGTAGTACTCTGATGTCGCTAAACTGACGGACAAATCGAACTACAAACTCGGCTGACTCCCGGTACGCAGGTATCAGTACAACATAGTCGTAGTGGTTTTCAGGAAAACCCGTGAGTCCAGATACTTCCGGCTCAGCATAATTGGCTAGGTATTTAGTAATACTCCTGGCGATTTTGTCAGAATTCATATTGTTATTTGGAATGTCATTGGGCGGGCCTTATTTATTTGAATGCCCTGCCAATAACTGAGGTAGTTTACGCAGCACCTTAAGTGGAACGGTAAAAAAACGAGGGGGCAGCCCGTTTACTCGCCAAGCCCTGATATCTTCAACTATGGATTTTACTTTGCTTAATGGCTTGCCGGAACTGTTGCCTCCGGTGCGCATTTTAACCATAAAATCAGGCAGGTAGGCAGTACTAACCTCATACTTATACAAAAAGCGTAACATCAATTCATAGTCGCCAGAAATACGAAAGTCGCTATCAAACAAGCCATACTTCTGATAAATACACTTTTTGACAAAAAACGTGGGGTGCGGTGGCGCCCATCCAAGTTCAAAGTTAGATTTTTTAAAATCGCCGCTTTTCCACACTCGCCATGCCCTGTCAATATTTTCGCGTTGAACATAAATCAAATCACCATAGACAGAGTCAACATTGGCTGAGTCAAACACACCCACAACTTTGTCAAGCACCTGATTGTGGCTGTAGAAATCATCAGAGTTAAGGATACCAATAATCTCTCCAGAGGCCATGGCGATCGCCTGATTCATGGCATCAAAGATACCGTTATCCTTACCCTGGATTAGGGTTATCTGGCTGCCGAATGTCTTAATGATATCCAGGGTATTATCAGTCGAACCCCCATCAAAGATTATATATTCATAGTCCTTAAATACCTGTATCAATACACTATTGATAGTATCCCCAATGGTAGCCTCACTGTTCAAACAGATGGTAATTATTGATAATTTCATTGTTATCTGCAGGCGCTTTCTCTCTAGATGCGCATTATTTCCTGTTAGATAAAAATAGTTCTATCCACTGTACCTGCTCTAAACCTTGATTTCGGTGTTAATCTGCTTAGATATCCACTCATAGGTTTGCCTTAAGCCAGAATCAAGAGACACGCGAGGAGTCCAATTCAACTTATCGGCAATCAACTTATTGTCGGAATTTCGGCCCCTGACTCCGATTGGGCCCTCAACATGCTTTAATTTCAAATTTTTTCCTGAAATATTCATATAGCACTCTGCAAGAGCATTTATCGATATCAATTGCTCAGAGCCAATATTCACAGGCCCAGAAAAGTCTGAAAGAACAAGTTTATGAACAGCTTCAATGCAATCATCGATATACAAAAAAGAGCGGGTTTGTTCACCATCACCCCATATCTCGATCGCTCCACCATCCTGCGCCATAGCTACTTTCCTCGCTAATGCGGCTGGAACCTTCTCCTTACCACCGTCATAAGTTCCTTCTGGACCATAAATATTGTGAAACCTGGCAATGCTAATATCCAGACCATAGTTGCGTTGAAATGACAAATATAGACGCTCGCTAAAAAGTTTTTCCCAACCATATTCACTATCCGGAGCCGCTGGATATTCAGTGCCCTCGGTACAATTAGGGTTTTCGGGGTCTAACTGATTAAATTCAGGGTAAACGCAAGCAGAGGACGAATAGAATACTTTTTTGGTTCCCTTTTTGACCATTGCCTTCAAAATATTCAAGTTGATCAACACAGAGTTGTGCATGACATCTGCGTCATTGTCCCCTGTAAACAAATAACCCGCCCCTCCCATGTCAGCAGCTAACTGGTAGACTTCATCTATTTTATGGCTAAAAAGGCTTTCAACGAATTTTAAATCCCTCAAGTCGCCGATAAAGAACTTATCTGCTGTAGTTTCCGAAAATTCAGGGTATTTCAGGTCAGCCCCAATTACGGTATACCCTTCAGACTTTAGTCGGGTAACTAGATGACTACCGATGAATCCACCAGCGCCGGTGACAAGTGCTACTTTCATTTTGCCCTTTGTTATTGTCTAATTATCAGCTTAATCTTAACCTTATTTCGGTTTAGAAAACTATATTTTCAACAAGTTAAATCTAAAAAACACCAGCTAGCCACCTGTGATAACAGCATGGGTGAAGTATCGGAAACAGGTAGTTAATAAGTGACTGGCACATCTAATAAGTTATTGTTCTGGAACGGAAGACAATGGGACAAATTTCTCATCATTGAAAATCATGATATCCAAGCCGGATTTTGCGCGCTAGTTGTCTTTGTCCTGAATGGAATTAGAAAAGCCAGCGCTATCAATGCAATTCCCATTTTTGACTTCAACGGCCGCAATACCGGTTACTTCTATGATGAAAGTAAAGGAGATTCAATATGGGAGTACTTTTTCCAGCCAATCAGCCCCTTCAAGGTTCAGGAGGTAAAGCATTGGCTAACAACTGGAAAACTGAATCGAGATGATGTGGAGATAATGTCTGCTAAAGAGTTTGGTTATCTTCACCATCATGATCCTCATAGAATAGCAACATTCTGGGCATGGGAAGTGCCTAAAGACAAAGCGCAGTGGATGCAGGAAAAGCGGCATTTAGGTCGGGAGTATGTGCGAAACTATATTCGGCCCAAAAACGACATTTTACGTAAAGTAGAACTTTTTTGCCGCGAAGAATTCTACGCGCAAAAAGTGTTTGGCGTCCATATCAGGGGGACTGATTTCGCTTACGCCAAGCCGATTGGCATTGCCGAATACTTCGTACATTTGGATGACCTTATCGATGATTTACCTCATGAAGACTATCGTATTTTTGTCGCTACAGACCAACAACAGTATTTAGACCAATTTATGTGCCGTTACGACAACAAAGTAGTGACTTATAATGCGGCGCGCTCAACAAGTCATATCGCTCCATTTAGACTTGAAGGTATTAGCGGTTATCAGCGGGGAGAGGATGCCTTAATGGATATGCTAATTTTGTCTCGCTGTCAGCATATTATTAAAGGTCCAGCAGCCTTAGGAGAAATGGCCTCATGGTTTTCAAACCACTGTAACGTCATTGACTTAGGGCTACAGAGTGAATTTAAAGATAAAGGCTATGCTCAACTTACGAGCGCCTACGCTGCGCTGAATATAGACCAGAAAAGCCAGCGAGAAATCCGCGCTCACAAGATGAAAGAGAGGTTGGTCAAACAGCTTTTCAGTTGGAAACTAGTCGCCTACTTTTATAAACGTATTGAACTTGTGAGGCGGTGGTTGCTGCACTGACGTTTCTGTTGCTCTATCCGGCGATAGGTGATTCAACTGCAATGTTTTCCCGGACCACACAATATGCTTACTCGCTAGTCCGTTAATGATAATGGGTTGCTCTGTTCCAATATTCGCAGGTACAATAAAATCAGACATCATCGGGCTTGCTATTACTCACTCAGCAACCTGATTCTATCCATAATAAAGCGCGCGAATTGTTTGATAATCTCCCTGTTGGATTAATATCCCATTTCTAATCAACAGAGCATCAGTGCACAATCTATTCAATAATTCGACGTCATGGCTAACGACGAGAATAGTGACACCAATTCCCGCCAAATATTTTAACCTTTTAATAGATTTTTCACGAAAGCCTGCATCGTTAATCGATAGAACTTCGTCCACAATCAAGATATCTCGGTTTTGGTGAGTTGCTACAGCAAAAGCAAGCCTGGTGAACATGCCCGTGGAATATCTTTTCATCGGTGTATCAAGGTAGTCTCCAATCTCGGCAAAATTAACAATATCGTGAAATCGAAGTGCAAGTTCTTTCCTGCTGAACCCCATTAGTGTTGCGTTGAGGTATATATTCTCTCTACCCGTTAATTCGGGATGGAATCCGACACCCGCCTCCAACATGGGAGCAACCGTGCCTCGAAGAATGATTTCACCTTCGGAAGGATCAGAAATTTCGCTGATCAACCTTAGAAGTGTGGATTTTCCAGAGCCATTATCCCCCATAATGGCCACAATTGAGCCACGCACAATGTCGATGTCCATATTTCTGATAGCCCAAACCGTCTGTTCTTTTCTACGAAAAGGAGAGAATAGCGCTGAGCCTTTTTTATTTTGCTCTTCAATGGGCAACGGGATGCGGAAGCTTTTACCAAGATTGCGGGCTTCAATGACGTTATTTGGTAATTCCATTTCCTACTCTCAAATAATGTCTGCAAACTTTCGTTCGTTCGAGCCAAAAACGTAAATACCACTAAAAAGAAGCAGCACTAAAGAAATCCCTCCCGCTACCAGACAACTCATATCTGGACGAAATGCCTCACCTAAAAGACAAAAACGCATCATTTCGATGATAGCAACGAGTGGATTGAGGCTGTAAAATAGTTGCCATTGTTCCGGCACACTGTTGATGGTAAATGCAACGGGACTGACAAACATCGCTAACCTCAAAAGATAGGGTACCAAAGTCCCAATATCCCGCTTAAACACGTTAAGCGTTCCAAGCCATAATCCGAGTGAAAAATTTAACAATACAAGCGCTGCAAATACAATTGGGATCCAAAGTAAATTCAAAGTAAAGGGAATATTAAAATACGCCATGAACCCAAATAACACGCCTAAATTGATAACGGGTCCCAATGAGTTTTTCAGGGCCGCGTTAATCAGAAATACTATTCGCGGAAAACTGGATCTGACGAGGATATCGGCGTCATCGAGTAAACAGGTAGTTCCTTTGCTTACAGAGCCGGAAAAGAACTCCCAGCACACAAGTGCCGATAGCGCGATGAGAATATAAGGCACCCCATAATCAGGAAAATTACCAATGTGTTGAAAGACAAATATTATGGTCAACGCCATTGCAACAGGTTGAATTCCCACCCAGCCTATACCGAGCAAGCTCTGCTTGTAAGTCACCATGAGGTCTCGCTTCATCAAGAGAAATAGCAGCTCTCGCGTTTGCCATATCGTTGCTAAGCTGACGTATCTGAAGCGCTTATCATTGTGACGAATAATTTTTTTCATTGGGAATTTATAATGTACTCAAGTTATTGTTTATCAAAGATAAGGTTTACCCATAAGCGTTTTTATCCGATAACGCACAAACCTCATGGCATTATACATGCCACCTTTCAAAGACATCAGGATAATCTGAAATATTAGTAAAACCCTGTGACTTTTTTTATTCAGAACATCCAGACTTCGACGATCGCCGGCAGCCGACATAGGTGTAGCGCGCCCTTCTTCCAATGCAACATCACCTAACCCCCAATTATGTCCATTAGGGTTTAGAGTGGGCTTATCGAAGGACTTAGACCAGTCTGGATTTAATTTCCGATGGCTATGCCTTAATTTAAAGCCAACGTTAATATGCTCAAGGTGAAAAAAATGATACCCAAACACTTTGCCGATATTAACGACCGGATATTTCTTGATCAGTCGGGTTGCAAGATCGACATCCATATACCAGTAATAAATCAATCTCTCATCATAACCGCCGATATCTTCCCAAAGTTTTCGATGCATCATCAAAATACCTACGGCAGAGGCCCAGTAACAAAAAGGAAGTTCTTCGCTGAGGTTCATACTCTGATAGCGAGAAATGGCAAAGTCTAAATCATCTAACCCCGGTTTTTTAGCAACGAACTTATAGGGTAGTTGCTTACGAGCCGCGAACATATAAGAGTTTTCCAGCTCAAAATCGATGGCTGTTTTACCTTCAACAGCGTTGAAAAAGCTGACCAGGAAGTCTTTTGTTACCAGCGTATCTTGATCAATCCTACCAATAAAACTGCCCCGGCTCCTTTTGGCTGCAACATTCAATGCAATGACTTCCCCAAAAGGGCTATCTTTTTGCAGCTCAGTTGCCATGACTACCGGAACCAAAACAAAACGAGTTATCGCCGCAGCTTGCTCTGTGAGCTCAATAACGTCTGCAATAGGGATTTCACTGCCCCAGTCAGTCACGACGACTTCAATTTCACTTTGCAGATTGAGTGCGTATATATTTTGGCACACATAATTAATGCTGGTAGATAAGCGCCACATGGGATCGCCCATGTAATTGTCATTCCTTGAGCAGATAATTAATGAAAGTACGATATCGTCACGCTGAGTCAATTTACCATCCTTGCTGCAAATATTGAAAATCGGTCGCCATTAACAACCTGTTGATGCGTCATTGATTTAATCCTGGAGTGAATAAGAGTTGTCTGTCTTTAAACGAAGGTTCAGGTACAGTCATTGTGGCTTTTAGCGAAAAGTTATCAGCTCCTTTAGAACGAACCCACAACTGGTAGTCACCTTCAGCAATAATATCACTGTCGGATAGTGTTTGTTCTGTGGAGTATGGCACTGCAAATTCAAAATTACCCTGCCCATCGGCTGTCGCTGTCCGATTGAACATAAATTGTCGACCTGTGGTTTTACTACGAAGGGAAAGCCTCGCCTGAATCTGATCCCCGGGGCCAGCCTGACCTTTAATAATTGTGCCCTTAACAATTTCGAATATTTTAATGGTTGAATGTATTTGACCATTATAAAGATAACCGTTACCCGTATCGACAACATTCACCTTAGTCCATTGTTGATAACGTTGAAGCTCTTCAGGCGTACCTATCGGAAATGTTTTAGGAACGAATGTGTAACTAACCTCATCTCCAGTACCGAAAAGTTGCAAAAAACCGGCACTATAAGTTTGCTCTGAACTCTCATAAACCATTCGATAATGGCTCAGCTCGCTGCCATCATTTGCATACAAGCGGGCGATCATGGAATTTTTATGGGTGTTATCCAGGGTAATATAAGGAACTTGCTTACCATTGACATTGATCTCCCCGTGCCTGACTGCCTCAATCGGTTTATCGGTAAACTTCGACTTCGCATGAATAAGTGGACCATAGGTATCCTTGTCTACAATCACATAACGAATGGCACGCTCATTGGTAAATCGCTCTGACAGCACTTCCAAAGATTCTTGCTCGCTTTGGGCCAGCAACCACCGGGGGATATACTTGGATGGGAGACCACTCCAAACCGGAATGCGATTGCCGTGTGATGCCACTAAATTACCATAATCCCATGCGACCATAACGCCATAATCTTGCAAATCCCTGTCCTCAAAATGCTCTGAGCCAGTAACATTTTTTAACGGCGTTCTGGCAGGTTGTGGAGTATTTTGTTTGAGCCATGCCAAAGAACTGTACCAGTCGTTGGAATAGATGGTCATCGCATTCAACTTTGACTGCTCAACCCAAGGCAACGAAACAATGTTTAAAGGGTAAATGGGTAAAACCAACATCCCAATACCAAGGGTGTACCCCCCCATTCTGGAAATAGTATTGTTAAAAATGTAAAAAGGTAATATTCGTGGAATCAATATTAATCTTAGCGAATAAACCACAAGCGCTGCATTGACAGCAACGAATGCTGGCACGAGATAGTCAAAATCACCGGAACTCCACCATATTACAAGCCAAAGTCCTCCCAACACTAAAGGCACAAGCGCAGCTACTGAGGTTTGACGCTGTTTAACCAACATCGGAATTAATAAAAATGCCGAAATAGCCAGTACTCCAACAACACCAAACTGTGTTAAGAACGTAGTGAGCGACACCGCTTTTTCTTCGTGTATTAGGTTTACCGACGGACTAAATACCAAATTAGACAAAAACCTCCCCAGCTCCGTAAAGTAAGCCAAAGACGCCGCACCAATAAACGCAAACACCGAGATGCAAATAGAAACAACTTTCGCCACCAAGTCATTTGTCAGAGTTTGAAAAATTCGCATGTAAGCGCAGGCACCGACTATCAATACCGATGCCCCAATAATTAACAGCGTTTCACGCTTAGTCAGGAAAACCGCCAACAATAAGACAATACCGTAACGAGCACTCGCTCTTGTCACTGCTGTAATATCACCCCGAGTAATCACGGTAAAGTTCCAGCAAACTAACAGTGTTACCATCACAATAAAAAAGGGTAAAGCAGCCCCCTGCCATGTGTGAAATAACAAAATTAAGGGGAGCGAGGCGATTATTGCCTTTTTCCACAGCACTCGCGCTGATTGTTCATTGACTTTATTCAACAAACACACAAGGCCCAACGCAATGGCCAATGATAAGCAATATTCCGCTGCGTGATGATCCACAAATCCAAGTACAGAGCGATCAAGAGATTTTCCGGGATAAAGAAAAAATAACAGTGCAGCCAAAAGTGCAATGCGAGTATTAGCGAGTTGCCTAACAAGTAAAAATATCAATAAACAGGCGAGCACCGATAAAATCGGTGTAAACCAGCTTGCCACGAGCGCGATGTCGTTCAACGACGCGCCCTTCCCAAAAATCAACAGAGCGGCAGTAGAGATTGTTAAACCTAATAAGCCTGTGGCCTCATTTGGACGGGCTTCCGGGTAGCTTGCACCTACGTCTAATCGCTGAATCTCGGGATAACTTTCCAAAGTGTACTTTGCATGGCGAAGGTGAAACAACGAATCCACACCAAGCAATTTTATCTGGCTCACATCGGAAAAAATATAATCATACGCAGGCCAGATACGAGTGCCAAAAACAGCAAAAAGAAGAAACAATAGAGCCATAAAGCTCATTAATTTTGTTACTTTTTTGTTCCGAAAGTGCACTAATTCGTTCATAGCGATGAGAAACCCAGACAGTTTATTTTTACTATTAAAATGCGTTTTCCTTGGTTAACAAGGAAGTAACCGTGCGAAAGGTGAAAGATATCTAATGTTACTCGAGCAGGGTACCGGGACTATTTTAGTCAAGATATCAGGTTTCAATTGACACCATCAAGAGCCAACCAGGAAAAAGTATCGATGCACTTTATCAACAGCACAAAAACAAATTTCAACAGAGTCTAAGTTAAAACTTTTTGCAAAAACGAAATTCCTTACTCCCATGTATATACCCAAGGTGTCTATCCTTAACAATCGCAGCATTCTCAGTCGTTCGAGCTGAGAGTTCACATATCAATGTAGCAGCTGAACAATAGACATACCTTGTTATTAATAGTAGAGTTCAAACATTAAACTCTTTGAAATATATAAAAAAATGCTGCCCCTCACACGACGACGGTTTTTATTAGGGTGTGTATCATTGCTGGGATTGAGTGCCTACGGGCGGACGTTGCAGGCAAAAGAACATAATAACGAACTCATTGTCATCAATAACTGTTTTCTCCGCCCTGAAGATTTAAAGAGCCCTTGCAGTAACAGATAGAACTGCCATAAAAAATCCGAGCTAGTAGTTTACTCAAAATCAAACACACCCTATCTGGTCTAACAACACATCAATGGTGATACATGATAATCGACGCCATGAAAGAAAATTTGGTTCCGTCAATACGTAAACATTACGATGTTTGCATTTGTGGAACCGGGCCTGCGGGATTGACCTTAGCCATTTCACTGGCAGATCAGGGCTACAAGGTTGCGCTCATTGAGGCCGGAGGAGTTGCCGCGAGCGAATCGAGACAAGATCTATATGAAGGTCAAATTCATAAGCTGCATTATCCCTTATCCACTTCCCGACTTCGCTATCTGGGCGGCACGTCGAACCATTGGGGAGGCGAAACCAGGCCATTAGATGCACGAGATTTTGAACCTTTATCTTATCACCCACTGAATGAATGGCCTATCAGCAAATCTGATCTCGACAAATATGCAGCGCAGACTGCAAAAATCTTAGATCTTGCAGCGCCAGTATCCCAACAGGATATGTTTTACGGCAAAACCACTAATTTTGAACTCATAAAACCGGGTTTTCGTCAAAGCCCTCCAACAAGATTTGGCACTAAGTACTATGATAGAGTGCGCAACGATTCAAATATCGATCTTTATTTAAATCTAAACCTTGTAGATATCCACTTAAAGGCTGCACTGGATTCCGTAGATTCTTTTATTACCAGAACATACAAAAACAACACCGAGCACCAAATCAGAGCAAATAATTTTGCAGTGTGTTGTGGTGCCCTCGAAAATGCCAGAGTTTTGCTACTTTCTGACAAGCAACTCAAGCATGGAGTAGGGAATCAAAACGATCAAGTAGGCCGATATTTTAGTGAACATATCGCAGTACCAGTCGGGCAGGCAGTATTAAGAGAAAACCCACAGAAAGAGCTTTTTTACCTGGTAAATGATGATTTTATGTTTTCTCAACAATGTCTTAGCTTTCTAATAAGTATTGTGCCCCAAAGACTATTCCAAGACACATCGTTTTTAGAAAAGGTGTGGGGTTTGTTAGCAGGAAACTTCTCAGATGAAGGCAAGTCAATTGTTAATGTAGTTCTGCAACAATCCTGCGACAAAAATAATCGGGTAACCCTATCCGAGAAAAAAGATAGCCTTGGATTAAGACAAATTGCATTGCACTGGCAAGAATCTGAATTAGATAGACATTCTTTACGTGTCGCGGCCATTGAATTTGCCACCGCTCTGGCAACCTACGATGTTGGGCGAATGCAGGTTTTTGACCACATAATGGATAGCAACATGCCCAGACCCATTGACTACATTACTGGCATGAGTCATCCAATGAGTACGACGAGAATGAGCGACTCTCCTGCAACAGGTGTGGTAGACAAGAATTGTAAAGTATTCGGTTTAGACAACCTGTTTTTAGGTGGGAGCAGCGTGTTTTCAAGTGCAGGGGTTTCAAATCCGACTTATACTATTGTGCAACTCGCATTAAGGCTCAGCGATCATCTTCACCAAAGGATAAGAACCACTGCCTGATTAACCCATAATTCTCACAAGTAACGGTCAAATTCCAAGCTTACATGAAAACCTGTATTGTCTACCTCGCTCAAAACACACCAAAAGATCCTCAATATGGCCGCGATTCGCGAGCCATGTTAGAGAAAAGCCTCGACCTGTTATATAAAAATTATAATGACACATTTCGAGAAGATATTTTAATTTTTCACGAGGGCGATTTTGACTCAAAAAGCCAGGAAGCAGTCAAAAAAGGACGACAAGAAATTCAATTTCAAGAGATTCAATTTGAGCTCCCTTCCTTCCTGAATCCATCGGAAATTCCAGAAAAGTGGGGTGGTACATATGGGTTCGGTCACCGACATATGGCTCGATTTTTCTATTATAGTATTTTTCATATCCTCGCTGAGCTGGGTTATGACTGGTTTATGCGCTTGGATGACGATTCATTTATCCACTCCAGAATTGACTATAATTTGTTCGAATTTATGGCTGCCAATGAATATGATTACGGCTACAGAGCAATACTCAAAGAACCGTTGCGTCCAACTTACGGCTTCTCGGAAATGGTACTGGCCTATATAAAAGCAGAGCGCATCAAGCCCGTGTCGTTTTTTGAGCAGTTTGATAAATCAATAGTGGTAAACAACGAGCATTTCTCGTTCAAAGGGCGTGTTAAAAAACTATTCACAAATAGCATCGACAGGCTGTCAGAAAAACTAAATCACGATCTAAATAATTGGCCAGCCGCTTCTGAATGGAACAGGCAAACGTATTACAACAACTTCCTAATCACGCGTATTGGATTCTGGCTACAACCTGAAGTGCAGTCCTTTTTGGGTTACTTTGACAGAGTGGGCGGAACCTATAAATATCGATGGACTGATCATATAGTGCAAACTGCTGCCATACAGATTTTTATGGATGAAAGTAGAATCCACCATTTCAAAGACTTTACTTACGAACATGCCACGATTAAAAAAGGCAAACTAGAGTGGGGAGGAATATTTCCCGGATCAAATGATACTGACTGCGAAGCTGTAAAATCCTTCAAAAAAAAATACGGAAAACTCATTGCCAGCGAGTAACATGCAGCATAACGAAGATATAGAAAAAGCAGGCTCCAAGGCGCTTACTTATTTGATACGAGAATAATGTAAACAAAAATAAGAACCTGATAAACACACACGAACAGCAACAATCTTGGGCTTTAATTTAATGAAACGCTTTTTTGTCATAGTTGAGAGAGACGCGGGGTTATTCTCACTAATTCAGCAAGTCATAGCCAACATTCCAAGGGCACTAAATGCTCGAAAAATCCCAGTGGTATATTTTGCAAAGCATTGTTGTTATTGGGTTCCTGAAGGGTATTACGGCAAAAATAATGTTTGGGAGTACTATTTCGAACCTTTAGTTGCCAGGTGGGACACCGATACTCTTCCAAAGGAGGTTAGAGAATTCGCCTGTGAATTCCCTACAAGGCCAGATTCAATTGGGATAAGCTATAGGTCAGATTTTTACCTGAGTAGCAATTTCGGCGACCACTCTGAATTGAGGAACGACTGCTTGCAAATCCCCTTTGAATGGCGTGATCCAGACCAATGGCTAAGGCACACTTGTGCACGACTAATACAAGAATTTATTCGTCCAAGAAAAGTTTTATTGGAACGCGTTTCCGATTTCGCTGAGCACCATTTTGAAAATAAGAAGATTATCGGGTTACATATCAGAGGAACAGATGCTATTTCATGTGCTGAACCTCGATTGTTCCGCAAGAATTCGCTAGTTATTGAACGTTATTTACAGCAAATTGCAATCGAAAAGCAAAAAAGTCCTGATGCAAAAGTCTTCGTAGCTACAGACTCCAAACACAGCCTCGATGCAATTAAAGCAGAATACGGCGATGATGTGTTATGTTATTCCAAAATAATGCATAACGATGGACCTGCTGCGGGGAAAGGCCCCACTGGTGCGCTAATGCCGTCCTACGTAGCGAACAGCGCTAGTAACGCAGTTGAAAACGGTGCGGAGGCCGTCGTGGACTATTTATTGTTAAGGCGCTGTGATGTCCTGATACACAACGGAGCTAGTTTGGCTCGCACTGTACTACTCAGTGAGCCTGATATGCCTCATATCAATACTCATCGCCCAAATTGGAAATCGCGTTTGAGCAATATGTCTGTGACTCCCCGAGTATTGATAAGGGCAATGCAAAAACTACAGGAACGGCTAACACGTCGGCGGAAAATACGTTTTCAAAAATGGCAAGCCTTTTTAAAAGAAAGTTAGTATTCACTCGCTTAATCAAACTAAATAGAGATCCCGCATAATATGAATCCCACATTCGTCTACCTGGCACAAAATACTCAAAAAGACCCTCAATGGGGCAGAGACTCTCGTAGTATGTTGGAAATCAGCCTGGACAAACTGTACGAAAACTATAATCAAAAATTTCGGCAATCCATTATTATTTTTCACGAGGGTGATTTTAGTCATCAGGACCAGGTGGACATCGCCAAGGGACGACCTGAGATTTCGTTCCAGGAAATTGAATTCAAGATCCCCGAATTTCTGGATAAGTCAAAAGTGCCTGATGTCTGGGTTTCATCAGCAGGCAAAGCCTATGGTGAGTGGGGGCTGGGCCATCGCCACATGTGTCGCTTCTATACACTACAGGTTTTCGATATATTAAGCTCACAAGGCTACGACTGGGTATGCCGATTTGACGATGATTCCATTCTGCATTCACCCATAGATTATGATCTATTCGCTTATATGGAAGAAAATGAACTTGAATACGGTTATCGCGTTGACTCGCAAGAACCTCATAGATTAACCGAAGGATTTAGTGGGGCGCTACACTCATACATCAACGAATTTAATATAACACCAACATTTTTCTCGGATCATGTCTGGCCACCCAGTATAAAATATGGCCTTCTCAATCGCTTTTATCAGCTGCTGTCCTACCGTTGGCCACTATTGAAGAATAACCTGCGCAAGGCGGGGAAATATGACAACTGGGGTTATTTCAACAATTTTTTCATTTCTAAAATTTCATTTTGGAAAAGTGAGCAAGTCCAGCATTTCTTGCATCACTTCGATCAAATGGGTGCCAATCATATCTATCGCTGGAACGATCTGATACTGCAATCCACTGCGGTGCAAATATTCATGGATAAACAGAAAGTACACAAATTTGAAGACTGGACATACGAGCACGCTACGATTCTCAAAGGTAAATTAAAATATGGCGGTATATGGCGTGGTAATATGGATGAGAAAGCGACTTCCGTTAAAGCATTTGAACAGCGTTATGGCAAGGCGGTTTTTGACATTGATAAAACTTACTGAAACCGCAGCACCGATTTTTGCTCGCTCTGTAGAAAGCTATCCCAGTCAATATCATTGAAAAACATAACACAAGCATTTCTGGTATTTACAGTGTTAGTTGGAACTTACTCGTGCAAACTTAGTAGTTAAAAATAATCCCATTTACCATTACCACAAAGTTCAACAAATACATAAATAGAATTATTACAGTTAAGCCTAAATCCAATATTGATAAATAAGCTAACAAATAAGTGAATCAATAGCAGTCAGTTCAATTTAATAATATTCAGCCAGAGCAAGCATCGGTGTGACTGAGGAATATGGTTCAAATTAATAGCGTTATATAAATCTAGTTTGATGAAGAACCAAAGACGTAGTGAGCAATGGATTGTCTAATTTTTTTCGTGATGCAATAAAAATTGCTCTCTGTAATTCGTGCTGATGTTTCTCAGGATTCTCCCAATCGACCGGAAATTCCTCATGGTAAGGTTGAGTTTTAGGAACGTAGACGTATTCAAAAAGATCTCGAAGTTCATTGTAAAGCCATGTCCTCGTAGGTCGACAACCTATTCCAGAATAGGCTTCAGTGGGATCGTGTTGAGGTTCTTTGGTGAGTTGAATAATTTCCGCTTCACCGAATGAAACGCACGTTTCCAAGAATAAGATTTCTTTGGTTTGTTGGCTGAGAAAAGACAAGGCTTGTTTTGGGTTTTTTAAGTGGTAAAGGAGACCATAACAATGGACGACGTCAAAAGGAAAACCTTCAACACTCGACGGAGATTCCATATCGAGAAACAAAACTTTGTGTTGGGGATAACGACTTTTTAAGAAGCTGAGTGTTTTTGCCCTCACTTCAGTAATAGTCACATCACACCCTCTGTCGATATAATAATGGGAGTGGTCCCCTACTCCAGCTCCCACTTCCAACACAGTTTTACCAGCGACCGAGATTCTTAAACTTGCTAAGTGTTCCAACCTACGTGAGTTGTGCCTCAAATAGCGGGTTGTGTGGAAACTGTGTATCGGATTGGCGGCGAAAGATATTTCTAGCCCCAGCTTTCTGAAAATATTCTTGGCTATTCTATTAACTCGAGTTAGCACAAAAAAACCTTTTTATCTCAGCGCCTCAAGTTAGAGAGCATATTTTACATGAATGATATATTCAATCAGAATTCTTGAGTTATATCAAAACCTTTATCTATCATCACCTCTTTGAAAAGCGGCTTATGAAACCCGTAACTGTTAAATTGACCTATATATTTACAACTATCACGCTTTCAAAGTTTCTACTTAACTTCTTTAATCGAGTCCCCATTGCGCCTTTTGCAACTCAGCGGGGTACGTCAAGTCAATCACTGGGATATCCGGATTAAATAATACCGCCACTTCCCCAACATTAGATTGGCATTTCACAAGGAAGTTACATTTGGACAACAACAAGCAATCAACCAAAACTTCTACTCCTGAACGATAGCCTTTACCGGAGCGTTTAAAAACGCCTTGCTCATCGTTTGAACGATAAGCGGAGGTGCAGAGTACTCGCTCACCATATCGCTCTTTAAACTCGTCAACGAAATGAGCTTGATCGGTGGCAACAAATATCAAACTATCTGGATATTCTGCCAGGTAGCGGTCTACCACAGGAAAATACTCCGAAGGTTGATTGATCACGAGAAAAAATGGGTCTGTATCATGAAATGTGCCGTCGTGCTTCACCAGTTTTTCCGTTCCCCGAAGGTGCACTCCTATGACCCTTTTCCCCTTCATGTGGCTAGAGTAAAAATGTTCCATTTCATCCAATATTTCAGGCCTGATTCTGACGTACTTTGCAGTTAACTCAGCACCCATGCGGCGTTGACGCTGCCACCAAAGCTGAGTTCTTTCATTAAATTCGGTTGGTATGTCATCACCTTCACCTAAATATAAGTTTTTCTGAAGTTCCGGATCTAAAAAGGTAACGCTCTTCGGGTCATTCTTATGTAACTCTTTTAACTCTGTGCTACTTCGGCCTGCAATAGGCTCAAAATAGTTCTCCCAGAAGTTGATATTTTTTTCCGTATCGAAATAGTAATTGTGGCGATAGTCTACGTTGATGATCGGAATCAACCCATGACATTCAGCAAATCTTAGTTGTTGTAAAACCATCACATAAATAGCAAAAAAAGCAGATCCTGGATGGCAATCAAAGCGAATCTCAAGATAATTTTGATGCTTATTGGTAGCTGAAAAGAAATCAGAGCCTATTCTTGAAGCGGCGTGTTTTGCTCGTTCTTTTATTTGAGTCCACGGAATTTCTTCGTTGCTTTTTTTTAAAAAATAGTAATCTTTCAATAAAGGAAGCCAGCGTCTGAGAGAGTGCTTTGAGAAGCGCCCTTGTTCTATATAGCGAGATAGTTTTTTGTTCATAATTTAAAGCAGGACATCTTTGTTACGAAGGCTGGATGGCAGATCTACGAATTAGAGAGATGAGGTGATTTAACTTTATATCCACCAGCAAAAAAACATGTAATCGAATATCGCCACTTTATTCGAAACGACTACATCATACAACTCCGGGCACAATACCTTGTATGTGCGCATGAATAACACCTTGCTTTTCTTTCGTTAATTAGAATAATGCCTCCCCGGAATGCATTTAACTTTTTGTTAAGACTTGGCACCACAACATCAATGTAAAGAATCAAAAAATGAATATTGGGATTATTGGACTCGGAAAACTCGGATTGCCCTTAGCAATTGCTATTGAGAGCAAAGGACACATTGTACGAGGCTATGACTCAGATCCAAATAAAATGAATGTAAGGCCTCGGAAAACAATTGAACGCGGTTTGGATAGCAAGTTAGATCTCAATGAAGATCTTAGTCAATCGCAGATCGAGTTTGTCCAACTAGATGATTTAGTTGAAAAGTCAGAGATCATTTTTGTAGCGGTGCAGACGCCTCACGAATCTATGTTTGAGGGGATTACACCGATTAAGGAAAGCCCTAGAGATTTTTCTTATGAATATCTAACCGAGGCTATGTCTCAAGTTTCAGCATCTATCAGAACACAAAAACTGATCGTTATCGTTTCAACAGTACTGCCCGGAACTGTAGCCAGAATCATTGCTCAGATAGAAAATCCTTTAATGCAGATTTGCTATAATCCTTCGTTTATCGCTATGGGCACTACCATTCGAGATTTCCTGTTTCCTGAATTTGTTTTGATTGGTGGAGACGATGAGGTTGCGAACAATAAGCTAATGCATTTTTATCAAACTATTACTGATTCACCTATTCGCAGCGTGACGATTGAAAGTGCCGAATTGACCAAGGTCGCCTACAACACGTTTATCGGCATGAAACTGGCGTTTAGCAACACCTTAATGGAAATTTGCCATAAAATCCCTAATGCTGATGTTGATGAGGTAACTGACACACTTAAGATGGCTAATAAACGATTGATTAGCCCTGCTTATATGACTGCCGGTATGGGTGATGGTGGAGGCTGTCATCCACGAGATAATATTGCTTTGTCTTGGTTATCGGGCGAGTTAGAACTCAGTTACGATCTTTTCAGTAGCATGACGCAAGCGCGAGAGAAACAAACGGCTTGGCTAGCTGATTTAATGTGTTCACATGATTTACCCAAAGCCATTTTAGGTTATGCCTACAAACCCCAAACCAACATAACTACGGGTAGCGCTGCCATATTGCTGAGATCGATTCTAGAACTCAGAGGTCACAAGGTACAACTCTATGATCACTATGTTGAAGAGCAACAAATAGACTTAACGAAATTAGAACCTCATGTTTTTCTTATTGGCTGCCGACACCCAGTATACGCGACGATAGGATTCCCAAAAGGTTCCATTGTTATTGATCCATGGCGGATTGTTGATAAAAACGCTTCAGGTATAAATGTGGTGACTTTAGGCAGTAAACAATAGAGCCTGTTTATCTTTAAACAAACTCGATAATCGACAAATCTAAATCTGTTTTACAAGAGACGTCTGTGCACATGAGGCAGCCATAGGGCTGACATATAAGTAGTATTAAACTATGGACTAGCCCAGTTAAGCTGATATCTTCTACGCCATTTGGTTGATTATATAGGCCTTTAGTGTTATTCGCATAAAACAATAGTAGAATTATAGCCGTGAAGTATCCTCCTCAAATTGATAAAAAGGCCGCCTTGTTTGCAGCTTTAGCTGAAAAGTACAAGGGCATTTACGATATTCAAATGAATCTGCAAGGAGCCGGTTTTGGGGCAATGCTACTGCAAACCCTAAATCAAATTCGCTACTGCGAACGCCATCAGCTATTGCCCGTAGTAAATTACACGGCGCGCTGTAAAAGCCATTATTACGACAAGCGTTATGGCGCTAACATGTGGCATCAATTTTTTGAGCCTATCATTCCTCCTTTTGACTCCGATTTTATTACCGAGGTATGTAACGACCCCAATATCTCGTTTTCTTCTGAAGATTTACACAATCTCAAAGACGAAGAAATGCTGCATATCTGCGAACATCATCCTGAAAGCATATACAGTTATACTTTTGCCGACTGGCGGGACAACCCGCCCGATGATATTACAGAATGGTATCAACAACAGCGGAAAAAAGGACATGATACCTATTATAGATACATTAAAGTAAAAGCTGATATTGTTAGCAAAGTCGAACAATTCAAACAGCAATACTTTAACGGCCATCAAATCCTTGGCCTTCATATTCGCGGCACGGATTTAATGTACGCGCCACCAGTAGCACCTTATGAGTATTTTGCTCATGTTGATCAGTGGTTAGGGCAACAAACAAACCCCAAAATATTTATCGCCACCGATCAGGCGCAATTTTTAAGTGTTTTTGAAAAACGCTATGGAGAGCTGATCGTTTCACACGATAGTGCCCGTTCTACCAATGACGTAGTACCGTTTAATCTGACGGATATATCACCCCATAAAAAGGGGGAAGACGTTCTGATAGATCTGTTGTTATTATCCAGTAGCCACTTTTTAATTAAGGGCACATCCGCTGTCGGTGAAATAGCCTTATACATCAATGCAGACTTACCCTGTATAGACCTCTCTATCGATAAACGCTTTGCTTTTGGTCAAGACTACGGAAAGGGCTGGAATGGAGGGCTGGTTCACCAAACTAAACCCGCCTGGCAATTACTGCACAACAAAGACCTGCTTGCGCAGCAAAGCCATTCTAACACCCAAACAATATTGCAAAAAGTTCAATATAAACTGCGCCCCTACTACAGTCCCTTGATATTGTTTGTGCAGCGCGCTATCAAGTTTTTAGGCAGAAAACTCACAGCAAAATAACGAATGTCCCTTAATGCAGCGCCGCAGTATGCGGGATTGACGCGATGATCTTTGCTTCCGCTTCGAGTAATTCCTCAAGACGTTGTTGCACTGTAGCCTCTGGGAAATACTCCATTGCCAACTCGACAAATAAATCCTGATGGTCGGCTTCTGATTCAGCAATGGCGTGATAGAAGTTTTTCATAGGACCTTTGGGTAAGGCTTCTGACACCAAGCCAAAGCGCTCGCAGCCTCGGGCTTCGATAATGCCGCCGATGAGCAATCGGTCTAGCATATATTCGTTTGTACCCTTGCGAAAATGTTGACGAAATTGATTCACATACTCGTCTTTGGTGTCAGAACCTGGGGTAAGCCCTCTGTCGTAAAGTATTTTGATCACCTGGCGAAAATGGGTCATTTCCTCAATAGACAGATTTACCATGGCTTTCACCAACTTTTCTTTATCCGGATAATGAGACAGCATGGACATCGCCATGCCTGAAGCCTTTTTTTCGGCCGCGGCGTGATCAATCAGAAAAGTATCAAAGTCCGCCAGAACTGCTTCTGTCCAGTGAAAAGGGGTTTTGTATTTTAATTCAAACATACTTCTGCGCGGATCCAACTACCAAAAAGCGGCAATTATACATAGCGAAAAAGCAAAGCAAAAGTTACATTACTGCCATCTGATAACCCTAAAAAACCAAAGCTCATGTCCAAGACCGAAGAAATCATTGCCAAGTATCAGCTAAGTCCTCATCCGGAGGGTGGCTGGTACAAAGAAACCTACCGCTGTGCCACAGAAGTTAACTCACCGGTAAACGGCGCAACTCGCAACAGTGTGACCCAAATTTATTTTTTGTTAACCGAGGGTGATATCAGCCGCTTTCACAGGGTACTACACGATGAGATCTGGCATTTTTATGAGGGGGCACCACTGCTATTATTGGATCTTCATCAGGATCAGTGCAAAGAGATTTATTTAGGTGCAGATAATGGCCATTATCACCATGTTATCCCTGGCGGCCATTATCAGGCGGCCCAATCTACCGGCAGCTACACCCTGGTTGGTTGCACCGTTGCTCCCGGTTTTGATTTTAAGGATTTTGTATTTCTCAAGGACGAGGCTCAAACCCTTAGTGAATTTGAGTCCCACGCTGGAAACTACCGCAGCTTTATCTAGCGTTAATAATAGCGAAGCTCTGTTACCTTGCCGCGAAATATCCGATAGGAAAAAGCGGTGTAAGCCAAAATACAGGGCATAACAATTATGGCGCCAACCAAGATAAACCGTAGCGATTCCGGCGCACTGGCCGTTGCCTGAATGATCATTTCACCCGGCACCACATAGGGATAGAAGCTGAAGGCCAGGCCCGCAAAACATGACAAAAACAACAGCACCACCAGGGCAAACGGTTGTATGCAAAATTGGTCTTGCAACACCCTGGCATCCCCTAATGCCCGCCAGATTAACAGCATCGAAATAAGTGCAATAGTGGGCACTATTGCCAGTACAAAAACAGACTCAAGGGCAAACCACTTGTTGAATATACTATCGTTAACCAGAGGGTTTACCAGGCACACCGCCAGAATCCCCGCCATACAAAAGTATAGGGACTTACGCGCCCATCCAAGAGAAGCCACTTGCAACTCATCTTCAGTACGCATGATTAACCAGCAGGCACCAATCAGCAAATAAGCAGCTATAACGCCGGTAGCGCTTAACAATGCAAACACATAAGCTGCAATACTCTGTTCAAAACCCATGACATAGAGCCCCAACATAAAGCCTTGGGTGCCCGCTGCCAGAAAAGAACCTATTTTAAAAATCAAATCCCAGCGTTCTTTGCGCCCCTGACGCACCTTCGCTCTGAAGTCAAAGGCCACACCGCGCAATATCAAACCAATTAGCATCACCACTATGGGAAGATACAGTTCGCCTAGGATCAGGCTATGTGCCTGCGGAAAGGCAATTAATAGCAGCCCCACCGCCAGCACTAACCAGGTTTCATTGGCATCCCAGAAAGGGCCAATAGAGGCAATCATAATATCCCGCTGATGCACATTATCTTTGGGTAACAACATACCAACGCCAAGGTCGTAGCCATCCAGAATGGCGTACATAAAGATGGCTAACGCCATTAACGCGGCAAAAATATCAGGTAACAGGCTATCGGGGATCATAAGTTGACTCCTTGAGCAACGCGCAGTGATTTCTGTGTAACTCGCTCCTCAGGCTGGATCTCTTCTATCTCCACTGAGCGACGAGCCATCAGAAACAGGGTTTTTATATAAGCGATGAGCAAAAACAGATAAACAGTCGCATACAGGGTCAGCGACAAGGCCACATTCCCCGCCGGAATTTGCGTAGCAGCGTCAGCCGTTGATAGCACGCCAGTCACCAGCCAGGGTTGACGGCCAATCTCTGTCACATACCAACCTGCTAATGTGGCTATCCAGCCAGAGAAGGTCATGGCTACCGCCAGCACCAGAAACTGTTTTGGCACGGTTTTTCGGACATACAGTAACCAACTGCCAATGATCGCAGTCAATAACATCAACATCCCCATGCCCACCATAACTCTAAAGCCAAAGAACACGGGCTTTACGGGTGGGTGCGCCCCCTTAAATTCGTTAAGCCCCTTTACTTCACCATCGGGATCATGAGTCAGGATCAGGCTGGCCAGCTTGGGAATGGCAATTTCAAAATGATTGATTCGCTGCGCTTCATCAGGAATGGCAAACAACAACATGTCTGCGCCTTTTTCGGTTTCCCATATGCCTTCCATCGCCGCCACTTTTTGCGGTTGATGCTTAAAAGTGTTCAGACCGTGTAAATCGCCCACCAGAATTTGCGTAGGGGTCAGTATCAGAGCGGCGATGACTGCCGTCCTCAAGGCGATTTTAGGAGCCAGCTTAGCGTCACCGCGATAAATGCGATAAGCAGAAATCCCCATGATAAAGAAGCTGGCGGTCAGGCCTGAAGCCAATAAAGTATGGAAAAACCGGTAAGGAAATGACGGATTAAAGATCACCGCCCACCAATCAGTGGCATGCGCCACGCCATCCTGCATGACAAAGCCATCCGGGGTTTGCATCCAGCTGTTTAAGGCCAAAATCCAGAAAGCGGAAAGCGTTGTACCCACAGCCACCATTAACGTAGACAAGGTGTGCAACCACTGGGGAACACGGTGCATACCAAACAGCATGATGCCCAGAAATGTCGCTTCCAGGAAAAAGGCAGTCATAACTTCATAGCCGAGCAAAGGCCCAGCGATATTGCCGACGGTTTCCATATAACCGGGCCAGTTAGTGCCAAACTGAAATGACATCGTTATGCCACTGACCACGCCAAGGGCAAAGGTCAACGCAAAGACTTTTACCCAGAATCGATAGATTCGCATCCAAACCGGGTGTCCTGACAAATCAAAGCGCACTTTGAAGTACAATAAAAACCAGCAAAGTGCGATGGTAATGGTAGGAAACAGAATGTGAAAACTGATATTCAGCGCAAACTGAATACGTGACAACAGAACGACATCCAACATGGTCAGCTCCTTAATAGCCTTAAATTTTGTCGGGTTCTAACTGGATTTTTTAAGTACCTTTTCTTTGAAGTCCAATACTTTTCCAACGCCGGAACCCAGTTTCATTAGCGTATTCAGCTTGTCCGGGTTCATGCTTTGCAGTTCGTGGGACCAGGTAGTTACAGTTTCCAGTAGATCGTGAATTTCGTGTAGTTTCTCCTGAGCATAGGCGTCGGTTTCATTTCCAGGTTTTTGCAGCAATGCGCCACGCAACATAGACAATGTAGGGTCCACTTCCCGTTTGCGGCGCTCTTCGAACACCTTCATGGCCATATCCCATATACTGCCCAACGCCTGATAATATTCTTTGCGATCACCAGGTATGTGTTTGGTACAAATCAGCTGCCAGGATTGCAGCTCTTTAATGCCCATAGAAACATTGCCACGAGAAATGTTCAGTTCTTCGGCCAACTGATTTGCCGTCAGAGGGTCTTTACTCACGACTAACAAGGCGTACATTTGCCCTACGGTGCGATTAAAGCCCCAACGGCTCCCCATTTCGCCAAAATGTAATACAAAGGATTCTACGATCGGTGTCATGTTCACAACTTTCTAAAGTTTCAATATTTTCTGAAAGTTTAAAATATAATTGATTTAAATCAAGCTTTATTCGTGAAAAACATGCGAAAGAATGGCAAAGATTACAGTTTTAAATCTTCAATCAGTTGATTCAGCTCTGTCACCTGTTGTTGGGTAAAGCGTTTGTGGCTGAGCATAAAGTGAATGGGGTTTTGATAAACAATGTGTTCTGTGGCTTTTATATTGAGTAACTGGTTTTCTTCAGCAATGTTTAAACCAGCATGGTGATCCTCCACCACGAAATCAATTCTGCCAGAATTCAACATCAACAATCGTTGTGCTGTGGAGGACAAATACACAATTTGTTGCGCATATTGTGCCTGTAATAAACCAAAGGCATCCCCGGCGAAACTGCCAGTATTTACCGCAAACGTGGCGCCGTTTTCAAACAGCGCAGTAATGTCAGGCCCGGAGATTTGACTCTTGGTATGGCTAAACAATCGCACTGTTTCCTGACGATAAGGGGCGCTAAACCATGCTTTTTCAGCACGCACATTATTGTAACTAGCAGCCATGAGCACATCTACATCACCCTCCTGTAGCTCTTCAATCCCCCTATCTACCGAGGGCATATCGACGAAAGTGACGCAATACCCGGATTTTTCAAATACTGCCCTTGCCGACTGCACATCGATACCTCGTACCTCCATTTGTTGTAGATAGGAATAAGGAGGCCATTCGAGATCACCTCCTACCTTTAACAACAGGTCACAGGCGAACAGACCGGGCACAAAAAAATAAACAAGCAACCAGAGTTTCATAGCACACCATTGAGCGTGGTTATCGCAGAGTCAGTCTAAGCTCCGCGCAACGGATACAGAAGATAAAGTCTGCAGTTCTAAGCATAGTGGATCATTTTCTCTGCAACAAATAACCCGCATTTGTTGCGCTAAAGGCTTCCTTAATTCAACAATCCCTTCTACTCTGGAGCAGAAGTCCCAGAACAAGAGACAAAATAATAATGAACAAATCAGGTCCAGGATTTTTAATTGCCGCCGCTTTTGTCGGTCCGGGAACCGTGACCACTGCTACACTGGCGGGTGCAAACTTTGGTTACGCCCTGCTGTGGGCGGTACTGTTTTCTATTGTCGCCACCATGGTACTGCAGGAAATGGCCGCGCGACTGGGTGTTGCCACCGGAGAGGGTTTGGCGGAAGCCCTCAACAAACGCTTTACTCATCCTGTGGTTAAATGGTCAGTGATAGCGCTGATTATTTGTGCCATCGGTATCGGAAATGCCGCCTACGAGGCCGGCAACCTGACCGGTGCTGCGATGGGTTTGACTAATCTATTGGGCGGCGAATTGCCCATATGGAGTCTGGCTTTAGGTGTCACCGCGGCGGTCATTTTATACCAGGGTCAGTTTCAGACATTGTTAACGATACTAACCCTTTTAGTGGTATTGATGAGCGTGGTGTTTTTAGTCACTTTTTTTGCCTCGGACATTCAACTCAGCGCCATGTTTTCAGGGCTATTTATTCCCTCGTTACCCACGTCGGCCACCATTACCACCATCGCCCTGATTGGCACGACCGTTGTACCTTACAACCTGTTTTTGCACGCCAGTCTGGCGGCGAAGTTTCAATCGGAACAAAGCCAAGAACAACGGCTTAAGCTGTTGCGCAAGGATGGCTTATTAGCCATTGGGTTGGGTGGTCTGGTGACCATTGCTATCTTATCCACCGCTGCCGCCACCTGGTTTAGTCAGGGGCTCACTCCCGATATGTCGAATATTGCGCAACAATTAAGACCACTACTGGGTGACTTTGCCCCGGCTTTTTTTGCAATAGGTCTGTTTGCGGCAGGCTTAACCAGTGCGATTACTGCCCCACTGGCCACCAGTTATGCCTTATGTGGTGCTCTGGGTTGGTCTGTGAACTTGCAGTCTCCGCGTTTCAGGTTGATCTGGTTAAGTATTATCACTATTGGCACCTTACTGTGTTTTTTATCTCTAAAACCCTTAACCGCCATCATGTTGGCACAAGCCAGTAATGGCTTGTTGCTGCCTTTTGTTGCTTTGTGTCTTTTGTGGTTCTGCAATGATGCAAAGATATTGGGTCATTGGCGCAACTCTGTCTGGCAAAATATTTTGGGGATCAGCATAGTGTTATTCGTAACCGGGTTGGGTCTGTACAAAGTGATTTCCCTGTTTAGCTAAAGCCTAAAATTCAGTATTATGTCGCCTCGTTTGGTTGAGTGGTAAACAATGCGTCAGATACTTGGTTGTTTTTCAGTAGCGATTTACTTTGTAAATACTGTCTTTTGGTTTATTCCTATATTCGGTTTGTCATTTTTGAAGCTGTTTCCCGTTAAGCCCTGGCAAACCTTTATTTCCTATATTCTGGATGGCTGTGCATCCAATTGGATCAGCATCAATAATCTCAATCAAACCCTGCTCAGCAATATCCGTTGGGACATTCAGGGGATAAGCAATCTCAACCCGAAAGAGTGGTATCTGGTGATTGCCAACCACCGCTCCTGGGTAGACATCTTGGTACTACAACGAATATTTAACCGTAAAATCCCATTTCTTAAGTTTTTTCTGAAAAAAGAGCTGATTTGGGTGCCTTTTTTGGGACTGGCCTGGTGGGCGCTGGATTTTCCCTTTATGCGCCGCTACAGCCGTAAATTTTTGGAAAAACACCCCCATATGAAGGGAAAAGATTTAGAGTCCACCAAAGCGGCGTGTAGGAAATTTAAGTTCAAGCCGGTTAGTGTTATGAATTTTGTGGAAGGTACTCGAATTACGCCGCAAAAACATCAAAAGCAAGCATCGGAATTCGCCAACTTGCTCAAACCTAAAGCGGGCGGCATGGCATTTGTACTGGAAGCCATGCAGGAAAATCTCAACGTCCTGTTGGACGTTACCATTTATTATCCGGATGGCACCCCAAACTATTGGGACTTTGTCTGTGGCCGGGTAAAACATATTCAGGTGCGGGTAGAAACATTGTCTATCCCGCAATTACGACAACAAGGTGTTGTCGCCAGTAATTACTTTGACGATGCAGAGCAAAGAGCAGCGTTTCAGTCCTGGCTTAATCAGCGTTGGCATAAAAAAGACCAGCTAATACAAGAACTAAAAAATGGACAATAAAGCCTATGGGACTCATCATTTTTCCGATTCACTTTACCCTGCAAGTCATTAATCTGGCTATCTGGGCAACTCTGGCCGTCACCTTTGGACTACTGAAGTTTATTACGCCCAAAGCCTTGTGCAGACCAGTAGACGCCGTCTTAAAAGTGATCGTGGCGCGCTTTGGCACCTGCAGTGTGGCTATGATTAAGTTTTTCAACAATATAGATGTGGAATACAAGATCAATGGGGAACTGGATCCTAACGGCTGGTATTTGGTTATCTCCAATCACATCAGTTACCTGGATATTATCCTGCTTATAGCCTTTACCCATAAACGCATCCCGACCCCCAAGTTCTTTTTGAAGCAGGAATTAATTTGGTTACCTTTCGTAGGTGTCGCAGCCTGGGCTTTGGAGATGCCATTTATGAAGCGCTACAGTCAGGCGTACATAAAGAAACACCCACATCTCAAAGGCAAAGACATAGAAACCACTAAAAAACACTGTGAAAAATATCGTCACGCACCAACCACCATCATTAATTTTGTGGAAGGTACCCGTGTTACGCCTGCTAAAAAAGCGGCAAAAGGCAATCAACTACAGCACCTGTTGCCGCCTAAAGCCGGAGGGATCGCCTTTACATTTGCGGCAATGGGAGAACTGTTCCAAAATATTCTGGATGTCACTTTGATTTATCCTGGCAACAAAGGCGTTGTGATGCGGGATATGCTCAGTGGCAACCTGAAGCAGATAGTGTTCGTTGTGGACGTACTGCCCGTTAGTCCGGAACTTATTGGCGACTATTTTAATGACGAAGAATTTCGCATCGGTTTCCAAAACAATCTAAATCAACGCTGGCAACAAAAAGACGCTAAAATTAATGCCATTCTTGAGGAGCTAAACGCTTGAGAAACATGCACCTGGGTGAGACGCTGGCGCAGTGGTTAAATGCCAATAGTATAGCAGTGAGCCAATCCGGCTGGCTATTCAGCTCAGCCATGTTGGCCTTGATGGTCATTCTCGCTTGGTTAAGTTTACGCATCACCCGTCTTTTTTTGCAGCAAAGGCTCACGGGGTTGGTGTTCAGTAATAAACCGCACTGGAACGAAACCTTACATCAATGTCGTTTCTTCCGGCGCATCGCCCATATCATCCCTGCCAGTTTACTGCACTTAGGTGCCCCCTATGTGCTGGAAGCAGAGCACATTACACTGGTACTGACCCTTAAATTCAGCCTGATTTATTTAATCATTGCTGCTGCCAGAGCGGTATTTGCCGTTTTTAACAGTGTTCAGGCTATCTACGACAACTCCCGCTACGCCAGTCGGGTTCCGATTGATGGTTTTGTTCAGGTTGCTAAATTGTTGTTCCTGGTTATCGCAATTTTATTGATTGTTTCCCAGTTACTGGACAAATCTCCAACATTACTTTTATCTGGTGTGGGTGCCTTAACCGCCATCATTATTTTGGTTTTCCGGGACACCATTTTGGGTTTCGTATCGGGAATTAACATAGTCGCCAACCGCACAGTTACTAATGGCGACTGGATAGAAATGCCCAAATACAATGCCGATGGCACCGTAATGGCGGTAGGCTTGACCACAGTTAAGGTGCGCAACTGGGATAAAACCATTTCCACCATTCCCACTTATGCCTTGATGAGTGAGTCCATTAAAAACTGGCGAGGCATGCAGGAATCGGGCGGGCGACGCATAAAGCGTGCCATCCACATTGATATTCAGTCCATTGATTTTTGCAGCGACGAGCAACTGTCGCAATTAAGTGAAATAGCCTTACTGTCGGATTACCTCAAAGAATTTAAAGCAGAATTACAAAAATCCGATCAACAAATCGCGCCAGATAAGGCCTTGCACGTGAATAAATTCACCAATATTGGCGTATATCGCAAATACCTTGAAAATTATCTGAAGCAACACCCGCAAGTCAATCAGGACATGACTCTGATTGTGCGCCAACTTCCGCCCGCGCCGACTGGCTTACCCATTGAAATTTATTGTTTTAGCAAAGATAAAAATTGGGTAAATTATGAAGGCGTTCAATCCGATATTTTTGATCACTGTATTGCCGTATTGCCGGAATTCCGGCTGAAGCCTTTTCAACTGCAGTCTGCAATTGTGAACTCCGATTAGATCATTTCTTCATTTTGTTTGCACAATTCATCATTAAGTTAGCCGCGTATGTCAGGAAAAGCGTGACATAATCAAGTTAGTTTTAACAGGTGTGAAAAAAAATGCAGCAAATACTCGTAGTTGAAGATAACCCTGATATTGCATTACAGGTACAGCGCTTTCTGGAAGCGAATGGCTTTAAAACCCATCATATTGTTAAAGGCGATGACGTGGTTGACTATGTTCGGGAGAATAAACCCGACCTGGTGATCATGGATCTGGTGATACCAGGCAAAGACGGTTTGCAATGCTGTAGTGAAATTCGGGAATTTTCCAACATCCCGGTTATTATGCTAACCGGTAAATCTGAAGAAGTGGACAGGTTGATTGGTCTGGAAGCCGGTGCTGACGACTACATGTGCAAACCTTTTAGCGCCCCGGAATTGGTTATGCGAGTGCAGGCTATTTTACGCCGTACCTCGGATCACGTTTATTATTCTATCTTTAGCCTGGATGATGATAAACACAAAATTTCCTATAAAGGCAGTGAAATCCCGCTGACTTCTCTGGAATTCAGTCTTTACCGATTATTATTTAAAAATCCGGAACGTATTTATTCCAGACAACAAATCATTGACCTGGTATACAGCAATACCGGTGACATCACTGACCGTACTATTGATAGCCACATCAAGAATATTCGCAAGAAACTCAAAGATTCTGGTGTCAAAGAAAACATTATCGAATCAGTCTACGGTGCTGGATACCGATTCAGGCTGCCAGCATAAAACAGATGTTATACCAAGAGCCACACAGGTTGTGGCTTTGTTATTTTAGGTCGTTCATTTTTTATTTAGTTAAGTCCTGCTAGTCTGTAGTTTGATTTGATAACCAAAGTCAGGCTCATTGTGAAAACCTCTGTATTAATCCTCACAGCATCTATGCTTACTGCCACTCTGGCTGCACAAAGCAACTACGCCGAATTCTCTGGTCGGGGACTGGTTAAATCCTTCTATTCAGAGGCATCGGAAAGTGCCGAATCCGCTTTTCATACCTGGTTGGTGCTTAAGGGTACAAGCGAACGCGCTAGTTGTCCTCAACTGCGCTTTGATCCGCAAGACCTACAGGGCATTGAAGTCGCGAAACTGGCAATCCGATTAAACAGGCCTGTAGAAGTTAACTTTAATATCTCCAGAGAAGATTCAGAGCAGCGAGCAGCCGACCCTGGTCATTGTGAAATTACCCGCATCGAGCTCAAACTCTAAACTGATTTAAAATCATGACTGATGTGCACTCCCGGGAACAACGACGCAAAAACATGTCCGCGATTAAACACCGCGACACCAAACCGGAATTGCAAATAGCCCAATTACTGCAAGAACTGCAGTTGGACTTCCAGGCTCAAGCTCAAATCCTCGATACCCGGCCAGATTTCTATATACCGCAACAACAACTCGCCGTATTTATTCACGGTTGCTTTTGGCATGGACATCATTGTCACCTGTTTAAAGTGCCTGCCACCAGAACCGATTTCTGGCTAAACAAAATTGAAGGGAACCGAAACCGCGATCAGCAAGTGCGAAGAACTCTTAAGCTAAACGGAATTCGTTACCTGGTTGTGTGGGAGTGCAGTCTCAAAGGCAAGCTTCGCCTGCCATATTCAGAGTTATCAGCTCGTATTGAGGAATTTATACTATCAAATAGGGAAAGTGCCGAAATATCCCATAAAGGGTTTGAGATTAGCGACGAATAGAAAATGGCGTGAAGCGAGTTTGTTCATCATAAACATCGACCCCCTCTGCCCGCTTTAATTTTCCAACAATTTTGTAAGTCACCGGAGTTAGCAACACTTCCCATAACACTTTGAGGATATAATTACTCAACATTACTGTGAGCAATAAATCTGTTGACCAAATCCCGCCAAAGGCTAATGGGTAAAACAGCAAAGTATCTACCCCCTGCCCCACCACTGTAGAGCCTATAGTGCGTTGGTATAGCGCTTTTCCCTGACTCCACACCTTCATTTTTGCCATTACAAAGGCATTAGCCATTTCACCACACCAGATAGCCAACATAGAAGCGAAGATAATTCTGGGCACCTGACCAAAATTCATTGCGAAGGCCGTTTGAGTGTCAATTCCACCGAGATCCTGATTCCAACTTTCAGCGGGGGGCATTGCAGTTATAAATGCAGCCATGCCGGCTGCGAACGCTGCAGCTGCAAAGCCAGCCCATATAACCCGCCTGGCTCTGGAGTATCCGTAAACCTCGGTTAGTACGTCTCCAAGTACATAAGAGAGGGGGAAAAACAGCACACCCGCGCCAAATGTAAAGCCAGCTATGGTAGCTACTTTGGCCGCACCAATAATATTTGAACACACAATAATGACGCAGGTGGCTGCCATTACAAAATCGTAATACCTAAATTGCTGAGCCGATAACTCACCCGCGTCTGTTAGTTTTTTGATTGTCATATTAATAGTCTACAGAGACTTCCTTATAGATATTTCAGTGCCCAATGATTATGGCGCTGTTTTACCCCCGAAAACCAAAGGCACATAAAATACATAATTAATGTTACTACTATCCAGGCCAGATAAAGTCGCAAAAGACTGGGTTCATACCCTTCTGGAAAGCCTGCGGCTCCTCCAAATTGCCAGCCAACATTAATGCCTAAGTCGGGAATAAAAAACAATATCGCCAATAAATGTATCAGGGGCACGTGTAAAACATAGTAGAAAAAGGGCACCTGACCAAAGACTAATAAAGGTTGAGTCAAAGTGTTTGAGAGTTTTTCAAGATAGGCCAAAAGTATCAAAGCCGGACCCAATGTCATCAATAGGTACGCTAACGAAGGCGGATATTTTTGGGTATTTAATACCGACAATAAGGTGTATATACTCCCCCGTTCTTGCTCACTCCAGGGTACGGGATCACCGTAAAAGTTAGCCAAACGCAATACTACAAACGCCAGGGTGATTGCCAACCCTAAATTAATACAGCGACGGTTAAATTTGTTACGATCTTCAGTCAACCATGGACACAACGCATAGCCAACTAACATGACGCCAATCCAGGGAATAAGCGGATATGCCACGAAAACGCCCGCTCCCTGAGCATTAAAAGGTATCCAACCGGGTTGATGTAAAACATGCCACAACCAGGCAAAAGATGAAAATGAAGTGGCGTTAATTCCGTCTAGCAGATTGTGCCCTGCTATCATCAGGATACCTGTGGCTAATGTCAGGTTTTTAGGTAGATAAATAAAGATAGCCAAAAACAGCATACTAACACCAATTGCCCATATTACTTGCACAAAGTACCAGCCGGGAAAGCCAAACTTCCAGGAGGCATTTACCACCACTAACTCGATAAAAATCAGCCAGATACCACGAGTTAACAGAAAGTGGCGCAATGCTGTTGTGGACTTTACTTTGTCTTTGTACAACCAGGCGCTCATTCCGGTGAGAAAAATAAATACAGGAGCGCAAAAATGGGTGATCCAGCGAGTAAAGAACAACTCAGGGCTGGTCTGAGTTAAATCTTCCGGTTGCCAGGGAAAAGGGCTAAAAAAATCGCGAACATGATCGATAGCCATTAAAACGATGACCAAACCACGTAGTTGATCAATTGCGTTGATACGATGCTGCATACTAGTCACTCTTTGCTAATTTTTTAACTAACGAATAATAACAGCAAAATACGAAAGGGGCGGTTATTTTACCCAACACTCATCCCACTAAATATTTGATCAATTCACAGGGCAAGTTCGCGAACGTTTTTTGAGCGACATCTGACACAGCCTGACCTAACCGAAGCCAAAACCTAATTATTTTGACTTCGTCTTAAATTATCGATATTGCAGAACTCAACCTAACTACAGGCTCTGGTTTTAAGTTTGCTGTTAGATAGACCTTTTTGGCACCGCGGTCTAATTCAACCATTACTATTTGATTGAAATCATTGTCGGGGCGCCGACTGCGCCTTAAGGTGACCGGGCTGCGCCCCCCTTAAGAATCCCCCGCAGCCCCTGACGCGCAAAAGCATAAACTTCGCCATCAGAACAACGATGACCATCAATGACAGCACTTCCCTGTGCTGGGCATTGAGTATCGTTGTTTGAACTGATGTCTCAGTTTATTGCGCGTAAAGGGAGATTAGGTTCAGCACTCCGAGCAAATATTGGCGGAACCGAACCCGCAAACGAATCAGTTTTGGATTATCTCCAAATGAACATTATTAGTTTCTGGACACTAAATGAGCACTCATGCTCTCGCCCTGGATCAATTCAGTGGCAATCACCCGAAGAAACCAGGGTTTTGAAGCCCTGGTTTTATTAGTAGCAAGACGTAAGAACGGTGTTAGTGCCAACTCACCTTGCCTTTTTCCACCTTCTGAGCCAGAGGTAAAAAGGCTTTTTCCACCACATGACGTTTTACCTTCAATGTCGGTGTTAGCTCTCCTGAATCGGTAGTCCAGGCTTCCTTTGCAACGATAATTGCAGAGACCTTAGCATGAGCTTCCAGTTTACTATTCACTGTGCTCAGAGTGTTCAACAAACTGCTTTCCAATTCACTCTTATCGATTGCAGCGGCGTGCTCACTAAGGTTAACCACTAATACCGGTTGTACCAGCTGGGTTCCCATCAAACACATTTGTTCAATATATTCATTATCACCAAATTCAGACTCGATAGGGATCGGGGCCACATACTTGCCTTTTTCTGTTTTAAAGATGTCCTTTTTCCGCCCTACAATCGACAGATAACCATCTTTTAACTCTCCCAGGTCACCGGTGTGAATGTAGCCATCTTGGCTAATAGTTTCCTTGGTTTTCTCTTCTTCTTTGTAGTAACCCAGCATATCGGATTCGGTTTTCAGCAAAATCTCATTATCTTCTGCGATGATCACTTCTGTTCCCGGCAAAGGCTTGGAAACCGTACCGATACGTACATCCATATCTGGCCCCAATACACTGCCACAGGCAAAGGATTCGGTCATTCCCCAGCCTTCACCAATATTGATATCCAGTTTACTGTACCAGTGCAAAATCTTTTCTGATAAGGGAGCAGAGCCACTGATGAAAATACGTGCCTGATCCAGGCCCATTTGTTTTTTTATTTTGTTTTTTACTATGCCACTGATTACCGGAATCTTTAACAGTGTTTGCAACTTCTTGTTGGGCATCTTGGTAAGGATTTTTTTCTGGAATTGCGTCCAGAGCCTGGGTACCGAACCAAATATTGTGGGTTTGGCATAACCCAAATCGTTGGCAAAGGTATCCAGGCTATCAACAAAATAAACCTTTAAACCGTAGTTTAACAATGTCGATTCTACATAGGCTCGTTCGGTACAATGTGACAAAGGCAGATAAGACATAATGCGATCGTCAGGTGTCACCGCCATACGCTTACCGACATTCTTTCCGGCATTAACAAAGCTTTGATAAGTATGCATTGCGCCTTTGGGATTTCCGGTACTTCCCGACGTGTACAGAATTGTCATGAGATCATCTTCCGCGACCGGCGATACGCTGTCTGCTGGCGCGCTTTCCTTCATAATGCTGTCCCACTGATGCTCTGCTGGCATTGTTGGATAGGGGAAAGCGACTTTGGATAGAGTTTCCGGTATACCACTGGCTTGAGATTGCCAATCATCTAGTTTGCCCACCAGGATCATTTTGCTTTCTGAGTGCTCCAGAACATAACTAATGGTTTCGGCATTCGCTGTGGGATAAATTGGAATACTGACCAGTCCGCCATACATCAGTGCTATATCAGCGATTATCCAGTGGGCACAATTCTTTGACAAAATAGCTACTTTATCACCTGGATTTAAGCCCTGTTTACGGAAAAAACTAAGCAGCTTTCGAGCCTGATCATCGATTTCCTGCCAGGTAAAAGTATGCATCTGTCCATTTTTAGGCTGGAACAACA
The DNA here is from genome assembly GCF_056158425.1 of Planctobacterium sp. AWH2_060. Lineage (NCBI taxonomy): Bacteria > Pseudomonadati > Pseudomonadota > Gammaproteobacteria > Alteromonadales > Alteromonadaceae > Planctobacterium > Planctobacterium sp. AWH2_060. The sequence goes on from NZ_JBSWTG010000001.1 coordinate 2,659,708, forward strand.
CTTCGCGATTGTTGTCCTGCACCATCCAATAAGTCAGCTTTTCAGCGGGAAGGGAAAGATTAACCGTATTCATTTACGCATTGACTCCTGGTAAATTTTGCACCGTGCAAGCGCTAATAGTAGTCAGATTTAGATGGGAATTAAAAGCTTTTTCGCAGCAAGTTATTAGAGTTCCTGACCGGCTCGCAATTGCAGGTAGCTATCGGAAGTGTTAACTACTTCTTGCCACCTGGGGGTCTTGGTGCCTGCTGTGTTGGCGGTTTCGGAGTCTGCAAGCCACGTTTGGGTTCCATTGCTCTGCGATGCTGCAGAAGATTGACAAACTCCGACTTGTTTTGTCTTTCTTTCATCTCCAGGCCTAACTGTAAACCTGCACTTCCCATAGTCTTTGCAGTTCCGAAGGAGGTTTTTGAGGCCATTTGCATTGCCGTACCACCAACATTTGCAATTTCATCAATTCCCAAACCTGCCGCTCCAGTCAAAGCTCCTACACCTGTCATCACTGCCATATGATTGCGTTTCTGAGCATTGATATCTGATTTAACCTGCGCCATTTGGCTACCTAACATCTCGCGCCCAGTTGCGTTCGGATTGACATTTTTCGCATAGGCTTTACTGGCTTCATTGTAAGCCCCTGTAGCCACCACACCTGCACCTATACTGACACCTTTTGCCGCTAATTTAGTGGCTCCGCCAGCCAGTGGATTGACCAAAGCCACACCAGTTCCTACATGGTTGGCAACATTAGCTCCCAGTCGCGTATACTTGGCTCCCTTGGCTATGGTTTCCGCTCTTGCACCTTCGGGGTTATTGCCTTTAAATTCGCGTTTAAATGGCCGTAATGACTCGGCTTCTTTAGTCAATGCAGCCCTGTCTCTTTTATTCAGGTTAGTAGCAATGTTCGCTTTGACATCCAAAGCAGCACCGGTCACCGCATTTTTAGACATCTTGTCATAAATATACGAGCGTTCTTCGTGTAAGCGAAACACGCTGCGCTCGTGCATTCTGCCGGGCCCCTGAGCAATATGAGTATTTAAGCGTTGCATCGCCTCGGGACTCAACTTATTGGGCCCACCACCGGGCGGTCTGGGGGCATTGCTGGATGGCGGTTTTAGCGTAGTTTTAGGACGCGGTTTGTTATTGCTGTTCATCAGAAAATCCGAATAAGTAAGTTACGCAAGGTACTTCAGCAAAGAGTAGTCAATAAACTCATTGAAAATCAATGAACTCACCATTAGGAAGTTTCGAATTTGGTGTTTTTTTGGCAAAACCTAAATTCTATGTACAAAACTACTCCATATTCAAATTGACGTCATCAGTCTTTCTCCATAGCAGCACAGGTGTTTTATTTGAATGGCACAGCAGAACTGAAAACCTGTACTTTGGTACAGTTAAATTTTGAAAATAGGGAGTGTATATTTTCACTCGTTGGCAATAGGGCTCAACATAAAATATAAGGAAATTTATTACGCAAGAATTAAGTGTAAATGAAATTGAACAGGTTAATGGCGGCTATTGGGATAGAGTTATAGGGGGTGTAATTGGTGGAATAGCGGGTGGTTATGGTGCTGTTCTAGGCAGCAATGGAAATTACAGTGCACAAGGTATTATCACGGGGGTAGTCACTGGAGTAATAACAGGGGCGTTGAACCCTGTCCGCTCCTTAGGAAATGCAGCAACTACACTCGCTGGTTCTGGAGCCACTGGTGGCGCAGCCAGTGTCATTGACCAATACTTTGAGATTAAAGAGTAACAGGTATGGAATCTGTTAGCGTACTTCTTATTTTGTTCTCAGTTTTAGTAATATCTATTTCTGCTGGAATTAAAATGTTACTTGGATTGAAGGCCATTGACCCCGTTCCCGGTAAGCTTAAAGGAATCAAAAAGTTCCTGGCAATGTGGAATGTTACACTGGCTACAGCAGTGGCCTTTTGCATTGTCTATTTTGGCTTTGCACCTTTATTAAATTCGTAATAGCGTATTTAATAAATTCAAGGAAAGTATGCTGCTGATAATCACTGTCACAATAACTCTGTTAACCTCATTTGCAATAAAACGCCTTTGTGGCGTTGGATTATTGGCCCCTTTTCCCGAGAATCTAAACGGCTTTCGCTGGCTTCTGGCGCAGTTAAATGTGTTTATCTCTATTGTTGCAGGTTGGACGGTGAGTAAGTTCTTACTGACACCAATGATTGAAAGCGTTTTACTTTAAAACGGTCAGACCAGGTTACGGCATAACTAAAGCGCGTTAACCTTTGCAGAAAAATTGTACTAAAAAGATCAAAGCACTCTAACATCAAGTAGGGTGAGGCGTCACCGCCTCACCCCTCTCACATAACCGTACGTACGGACCTCGTATACGGCTTATGCATACTTCCATTCAGCATAAGCGTTGAACACATGGACTGTTAATTGAAATCGACGTGACGAATGTAAGTTACACTTCAGACGAAAAGCCGAATATCAATATCACGCGACTTTAAGCCATATACAGATCTCAAGTTAATTAGGTTAAAAGAGACTTTTTTGAAGAGGTTCAGGTTTGAAGTAGCTTTTCACTTTATATTGGTTATGAACTTGTTCGGCACCACTAAATTAGACATTGCAAATGGAAATAATAATTGCGCCCTTGCAGTTGTATTTGGCATGCTACATGGGCTGGGTATCAAGCTTACTTCACCATCGTATTCACCTGTTTCTCTTGAAAAGCGGGACGATGTCAGTGTCAGTGATGACGAGCGGCTAAAAAAACCAATGCCAGAAGATAACATCACCCCACCGTCCGAATATACCTTACTCATCCAATTGGCAACAAACCGACCCTAATCCCAATTTGGGTTGCCAAGCACGCTGCAAATGGGCCGTTTGTTCGCCCCGTTCCAACCGATAAGAACCGTTCTGCGTTTGCCACCCCGGCGTGAACGTCCTGAAACTAAAGTTCAGGACGTCAGCACAAACAACTTAACCATGCTTTTTCGCCCGCCGTGCGGTCTGTAGAGCAAGACAAAACGCAAACACCCCGAGGAAACGACGTTGCCAAACTACTATGGAGACTAAAATCAACAATAGCCAAGAAACACTGCCGCCTGAAGACTTGTTGGTCACTGTAACCACAAATACAGGCTCTTCAAGAACGGTTACCTGCACTCGCGCGTCATCACTTAGCACTCCATCACTAATGACATATTCGACAATATCGCTTCCCTCAAACCCAGCACGCGGCGTATAGGTTATCGTATTGTTAGCATTGACCGTTACCCTACCAACGGTTGCAGAGGCAGAAGTTACCTGCAACGCATCGCCATCACTGTCGACGTCATTGCTCAACACTTCAATGGTCACAGGTGTTTCAAATTCAGTAGTGACACTGTCATCATTGGCAACAGGTGCCCTGTTGGCGGAAACAATATTAACCGTCACCCTTCCTGTAGCTGGCTTGTCAAAGTCATCTACAATGACATATTCGATGATATCGGTGCCTACAAAGCCTTCTGCCGGTGTATATAGCAACGTCTGCGATGATGATACGGTCGCGTTTCCTTGTTCTGCTGTGGCACTAATCAACCGGATCTCATCACCATCAATATCCAAATCATTAGCCAGTACATCGATTTCAATGGCAGTAAGGTCATCAGTTTGTCCGATATCAGGCACGGCGCCAGGTGCCCTATTGCCTTTAATACTCACAGCAACGGTAGCACTGCCTGAGCCGTTATTCCCATCAGAAATGGCATATACAATACTTGCCTGCCCAACAAAGCCCGGCTCGGGGGTAAACCGAAGAGTGTTTTTAGCGATGATTTCTACACTGCCGAAGTCAGTACTAACGTTTACGATCTGAATGCTATCCCCGTCGGGATCCACGTCGTTGGAGAGTACATCAATATCTAATGAGGTATTCCATTGCATTGTTACTGAGTCATTTTCGGCAACAGGCAACTGATTATTCTCCAGCTTAACAGCAACACCGCCTGGGTCGACAATCGCGCCGTTGGCGAGACCGTCATCGTCGTTGGGCCCCCCGTCTTCGATTAACAACTGAACACACCAGTCGCCTTCACTCAAGCCTGGGGACCATGAGGCATCACCAGGCGGAGGACAAACTCCTGGTTCGCCAGCACTGGAAAATACTGCATTATTGTCGTTAGTTACAAAATCGCTCCAACGCTGGGTGGTCTCCTTAAACTTGCGATAAACCGCAGCAGCGGGCACCGGCCTGGTTTGCGGAAATACGACCTGAACACTAAGTCCTTTTTGCGGCACATCGTACAGTTCAAAATCGAACACGCCGCCAATATTTTCCGCCTCGCTATCTTCAGGCAGGTTATCTGCCGCAAAGCGCACGTATTCATTAAGCGCATTTTTAGCTGTGCGTCTTTGTGCGGTATCAACCAGTATAACTTCCAAACCGCCGGATGCATTTTGTCCCGACGTCGAGCCTTGGCGCATACATACACCAGGGTCTGACTCAATCAAGAAACCATTTTGGGTAGCGGCTTGTTGCGGAACTACATTGCAATCATCTATGGCATCCAAGTAATCGGGAATACCATCGCCATCTGAGTCTCCGTAGCCCTCCAGGGCATCAGGAATCAAATCGCCATCACTGTCGATATCGTTACTCAGCGATGTGAGTGTATCAACCACGCGAATGCTGACGATTCCGGTATCGTCAAGGATAGGAGTGCCATTGTCACTGGCGAATAGTGAAACCCTATACACCCCAGTATTCACCAGACTGGGATCGAATCTAAATTGCGCTTCGTCAGCACTGATGTTGTTCAAACCTTCTGAGGAAGACCAGTCAAGAGCCAGTACATCGGAAGGGTTTTGATCAGTAACAGTGGCCGTAACCGTGACCTCACCTTCATCTTTTGCCACCGTGACCCGACTAACACCGCTTTGCACTACATTCATAGCAATTTCTGGCGGAATATTCTCTTCAGAGATGGTGATGGTTGAGCTATTGTTGGCCCCTGTGTTTTGACCATCAGCGAGCTCAATATGGATCGTTTCGTCATTTTCCTGTAGGTCGTCGCTGAATACCTCAATGCTAAGCACCTGCTCTCGCCCTGATACAAACGTCACGGAGCCCGATGCCAAATTGTGATCCACTCCCGGCGTTGCCGTACCAGAAACAACATAGTTAACTGTCAACGGATATTGCGGTGCGCTACCGTTTAATATGACCGGGACAGCAATAGTTTTTCCCTCCACTACAGCTCGACTATCGCCCATAGAAATTTGAGGGTTAACCTTCACCAATTGCGATTCTGTGGTGATATTGCCAAAGCTATCTTCTGCACGCCAGAACACGGTATGCGCTCCAGGCGAGAATCGGTTACTACCCGATACCACCGAAACAGGTAGTGGATTCCCCGAAGCGTCCTGGGCACTGGCAACCCCCAAATTCACTCGAGTGAATAAACCAGTGGCATCGACATCCACATCCACCGGTACGGTCACAACCGGATCCCCTACGCCCTGAACACCACTCACTAACAACTCGACCCTCGCTGAGTCGCTTGTGTTATTGCTATCTCGCACAGAGTATTGCAGCGTAACGGTGCCGTAGAAGCTTGCTCCGGTGGTGACTTGCAACTGATTATTGACGATAGCAACCTCGCCAATATTGGCGCTACCACCCTGTAATACCAAGCTATCGCCAGAGGTAGCGATATCTGCGTCCGTATCGTTCGACAATACATCCAGCAAATAAACGCCAACACCAGATTGGTCAAGGGTAAAGCTATCATCATTCGCCACTGGGGCGTCATTAACGCTTACAACTGCAATAGTGACCGTGGCAGGCTGGGAGTCAGCAGCCCCATCATTGGCGGTATATACAAAACTATCTGAACCGTTAAAGTCCTGCACAGGCGTGTAGCGCCAACCGTTTTGAGTAGATTCAAGACTGCCGTTCGTCGGGCCGGATACCACGTTAAAACTCAAGGTGTCATCATCATCATCTGTGGCATTGGCAAGAATATCAAGTGAACGATCTTCAGAGGTACTCTCTGAAATGTCCAGCGCTACAGGGGACGTATTGGAGGCTGTCACCGTAATACTAAAGGCCAAAAGCGATGCTGAGTCTATACCATCTGTGACACTGATGACAATGTCACTACTGCTTCCAATGTTCGCCTCTGTAGGTGTGCCAGTAAGGGTGCCGGTGGCCGTATCAAATGCTGCCCACTCTGGCGTATTTACAATGCTAAATGTCAACGCATCGCCATCCGCGTCACTGCTGGTTGGCATAAAGCTATAAGTATTGCCCTGGGTAATCGCTGTACGTGGTGAGCCACTGATCTCTGGCGCAGTGTTGCGGGCGATAACCTGAATACTGAAAGTTCTTAAAAACACAGCATCATTGTTGCCATCAGAAACGCCAATTTGAACATTGCTATAAGTGCCCACATCACTGGCGCTCGGTGTTCCTCTTAGCCTTCCGGTGACCGTGTTAAAGGCTGCCCATGACGGCTGGTTGGATATTTGAAAACGCAGGGTATCGCCATCTGCATCGTTTGCCGATGGTAAGAAATTGTACTGTTCATTTTGGAATAGCGTTCTGACTGGCGAACCGGTGATAACAGGCGCTTGATTCAATTCCAAAACGGTAATGCTGAACGCTGGTAAGGCATCTGAAAATTCGCCATCAGATACACTCAGCACAATGCCGCTGACCGTACCGATATCATTGGCACCTGGAATACCGCTCAATGTCCCGGTCACCGTGTTGAAGTTCAACCAGGCAGGGGCATTGGCAATGCTAAACACCAGGTCATCACCGTTGCTGTCGACAGCGGCTGGAACGAACTCATAGAGCTGGTTCTCAATAACTGTCACAGCAGGGACACCATTGATCACAGGCGCTACATTGCCACACACGGAACAAACTTCTAACTGAAACGCTGCTAAGGTTGCTGTGTCGATGCCATCTGTAACAGAAATGAGGATATCGCCACTAATACCGATATCCGCCTCAGATGGAACACCAGACAACCGACCTGTTGTGCTATCAAACACCGTCCATTGCGGATGCCCGCTAATGGTAAATACCAAAGTATCGGCATCACTGTCGCTGGCGATTGGCTGGAATGCATAGTTGCTTCCAGTCGCAATCCGTGTCAGTGAGCTGCCGGAGATAACGGGGGCATTGTTTTCCAGTACATCGATTGCAAAAACAGATAAGCTTGCGCTTAAATCACCGTCTGAGACGGAGATAAGAATATCACCATAGGTACCCGCATCTGTTGCGCCAGGCGTTCCGCTAATGGCTCCAGTATTACTATCAAATGACGCCCATCTTGGCAGGTTTCTGACACTAAATGTCAGGGTGTCATTTTCAACATCACTGGCTACAGGTTCAAATAAATAGGTATTGTCGATTTTTATTGTGGTGTCAGGCTCACCCGAAATGACCGGTGCATCATTAATAGCGATGATATCAATCACCACTATCGCTGCGTTTGAGGTTGCCACCCCATCACTGACAGTGAAGGCGAAACTGTCTTGTAAACCACTTACATTCAGTTTGGGAGTATACTGTACCTTATTGCCTTCTCTCACCACAGTGCCGAGTGTAGGCTCTTGAGTAATGGTATAAATAAGGGTATCGCCATCCGCATCGCTGGCAGTCAGAAGCACATCCAACACAGTATCTTCATTGGTGGACAACACCTCTGCAGTGGCAACTGGCGCAGTATTTTGTGCCGAATCTACGACTTCAATGTTAAACCTCGGCAATGCTGTCGTGAACTCTCCATCCGACACTCGGACCTCGATGTTTTCGTAGAGACCAATTGCTTCTACTGTCGGTGTGCCGATGAGTCTTCCTGTCGCGCTATCAAAGGATAACCAGGCCGGCTGATTAACAATGGAGAATTGTAATTCCGTCGAATCAATATCCGTTGCACGAGGCAAGAATTCATATTCAGTGTTTATCGCGGTTTGAACATTGGGCGTACCATCAATGGTGGGCGGATCATTGACCGCATTGACCAAAATCGAGACAGTGGCAATATCAGACATCAGTAGCCCGTCACTCACTTGGTAGCTGAAACTATCAGTACCATTGAAGTCCGCATCTGGTTGATAATTGATAACCTCTCCTTCAAGGGAAATACTGCCATTCTGGGTGGTCTCAACCACCTCGTAGGTCAGGCTATCTGCATTTGGATCCTCACCTCGCAGAGTAATGCTAAGTGCCGAGTCCTCCCCTGCAACCACGTCGAAACTGTTGGCCACTGGCGCATCATTGGCGATACTGTCGATAACGTTGATCCGAAATGCAGCCAATGATGCCGTTTCTACAGTATCACTAACCGTAACAATGATGTCCGTGAACTCACCAATATCCGCGTCACCCGGTGTCCCTCTCAATACCCCTGTCGTAGCATTAATTTGCAGCCATTGCGGCGCGTTCTCTACTGACCAAGTGAGTGTATCACCGTCAACATCAGAGGCGGTTGGTGTGAATTGCCAGGCAGTATTGGGCTGCGCCAGACCGGGAGCTGAACCCGAAATAACAGGTGCATCGTTCACCGGCTCAATGATTACACTAACGGTTGCGGAATCACTGGCGATACCATCAGAGACGGTGACAAGGAAATCGTCCAGGCCATTGAAATCCGCTTCAGGTTGGTAGATCACAATACCGGCATTATTGATACTTACAGTGCCATTGCCCGCTTCTCCAACACGCCAACTGAGTGTATTGTTATCCGCATCTAAAGCACTCAATGTTAGCGCAAACGGTAATGGTTGAGCATCTTCACTCATTGTAACGGTAACCGCGTCACCCTGTTGGATGATTGGCGCCGCGTTATCGTCCACCACTTGCAGGGTAAAGGCAGGTAAGTTCGCTGCCAACAAACCGTCACTCACGGCGATCTGAATGTTTCGATAGGTCCCGATATCATCTCTAGTTGGCGTCCCCATGATTGTGCCAGTCGCCGCATCAATCGTCAGGAATGCCGGTAGATTGTTGGCCCTAAAGCTTAAGCTATCACCTTCGAGATCAGAGGCTACCGCTGTGAATTGATAAAGTGCATCCACCAGCACGGTCGCAGCCGGAGTCCCTGAAATCTGAGGCGCATCATTCACCGCTTGCACTGTCACACCAATCGCAATGGTATCTGAAGCAAAACCATCGGTGACACTTACCACAAAACTATCCCGGCCATTAAAGTTAACCGACGGCGTGTAGCGAATTTGTCCACTGGATGTAATGCTGGTACTGCCATTGCTGGCGCGCCCTGCTGACCAGGTCAACGGATCGCCATCTCGGTCAGTGGCGCTGAGACTCAATGAGAAAGCGATTGGCGTTGCATCTTCGCTCATAGTGACATTCACCGAAGTTCCCTGGTCAATCACAGGGGCATTGTTGCTGTCTGTTACTTCTATCGCAAAAGCCGGTAATGCAACGGCAGATTGTCCGTCGGACACGCTGATCTCAATTCCGCTCTGGGTGCCAATGTCAGCTCTTTGGGGTGTTCCTGATATCTGGCCAGTAGCGGCATTTATTGTCAGATAACTGGGCAAATTAATAGCACTAAACGTCAACTCATCTCCATCCACGTCAGACGCTGATGGGGTAAACAAGTACGGTTGTCCATCTGGTAACTGTGTCACTGGTATACCGCTGATGGTAGGTGCATCGTTGACCGCTGACAGGAGAACCTGAACGGCAATTGAGTCGGTCACAAAACCGTCGCTAACTGAAACAATGAAACTATCTGTGCCATTAAAATTCAGCGCAGGAGCATAACTAACGACACCATTAACATCTATCTGAGCCACTCCGTTTGCCGGCTGTGTCGTCGACCAGTTCAGCGCATCGCCATTGTCATCAGTGGCATTTAAGGTTAGCTGGAATGGTTCAGGCACACCATCTTCACTCATACTGACATCAATGCTCTCCCCTTGTGTTATAACAGGCGCATTATTATTGTCAGACACCACTAAGTTAAAGGCTGGCAAACTGGCGCTAAACTCACCATCAAAAACAGCGATGATGATGTTGTTATATTGCCCAATATCACTGCGCACTGGTGTGCCAGAAATAGCACCAGTGGTTGCGTCAATGGACAGGAACGATGGCAAGTTTTGTGCTGAGAACTGCAAGGGATCATTGTCTACGTCCGTCGCTGTTGGCGCAAACTGATACGCACTCTCAATGAGTACCCCAGTAAATGGCGTGCCCGATATAGTAGGTGCATCATTCACCGGTTCAATAGTTATCACTATGGAAATAGAGTCGGTTGCCACACCATCACTAACGGTAACTGAGAACTGGTCCTGACCATTGTAGTGTAATGATGGAACATAACTGACTTCTCCAGTATTCGATACACTGGCTGTGCCATTGGCGGCATTGCTAGCTGACCAGGTGAGGGTATCATTGTCTTGGTCTGCTGCATTCAGCACCAGCGCAAAAGCCACCGGCGTACTATCTTCACTCATTGCGATACTGGTGCTGTCACCCTGACTAATTACCGGCGCATTGTTGCCATCATTGACACTCAAGTTGAAGGCGGCAAGGCTGGACTGCAGCGCGCCATCACTAACATGTATGACGATATTTTCATAAAGACCAATATCTGCTCTGGTGGGTGTCCCGCTAATACGGCCAGTATCTGCAGCAATCGACATGAAAAACGGTAAGTTATCCGCCGTAAACTCTAGCTGTGTGCTGTCCACATCGCTGGCAACAGGGGTAAAACTGTAGGTTTCAGTATGGAACACCGAGGTTTCTGGCATCCCGGAGATAACTGGCGCATCGTTGACGGAATCCAACAGCACATCAACTTGAATCTCGGAGGAAGCAAATCCGTCGCTTACCTGAACGGTGAAACTATCCTGGCCGTTGTAATTCAGCACCGGTGTATAGGTTACCACGCCGTTTTGATCGATTGCAGTGGTACCTTGCGCGGCTTCTGAAATACGCCAGGAGAGCAAATCTTCTTCTGCGTCCGTGGCCGTCAGATTCAAGTCAAATGGAACGGGATCTCCGTCTTCGCTCATTGAGACAGTAACATTTGATCCCTGTTCAATGACTGGCGCCGTATTGGTCAATGCCACTCGAAGTGTAAAGGCAGGTAATGTCGCTTCCAACGCACCATCAGAAACCACGATTGAAATGTTTTCATAAACAGCAACATCGGTTTCTTGAGCCATTCCAGACAGAATGCCAGTTAATTCATCAAAAGAAAGGAATGCAGGTTTATTCTGGATAGCAAACAGCAAATCGTCACCATCCACGTCAAACGCGTCGGGTGTAAACAAATAGTTGTCCCCCACCAGAATTCCGGTGGCCGGAGTACCTAAAATTTCAGGACTATCATTGACCGCCTCAACAACGATATTTACCACAATCGTGGCAGTAGCAATGCCATCAGTAACATTGATGGTTACCGTTTCCAAACCGTTAAAATCAGCATCAGGCAGGTAATCCACAAGGCCAGTTTCACTCACACTTAAAACGCCATTTTGGGCATTTGATGCAAACCAAATTAGGGGATCTTCATCCGCGTCAGTGGCCGTCAGCGATAATGAAAATGCCACGGGTTCAGAGTCTTCACTCATAGTAACCGTGACTTTTTCCCCTTGCTCGATAACAGGGGAAACGTTGCTTTGTACTACCGCAATGCTAAAAGCTGGCAAGCTTACGGTTTGTTGACCATCTGATACACTGAGCAAAATGTTGTCATAAATGCCTTCATCTGCAATACCAGGTATGCCCCGCACTTCACCCGTTTCTGAATTTATCGATACAAAGCCAGGGGCGTTTTCCATCGTAAAGCTAAGTTCATCGCCATCAACGTCTGTAGCCTCTGGAATAAAGACATAAGTCTCTCCAAACAGTGCCCCTCCGGGCGGTCTGCCACTGATCACGGGCGCATCATTAATAGCCAAGACCACAACGCTGACTTCAATCTGGGCTGAAGCAAAGCCATCGCTAACACTTACCGTGAAGCTATCCTGGCCATTGAAGTTTTCGTTTGGTATATAGGAAACCACGCCTTGGTTGGTGGTGCTAGCTTGCCCGTTACTGGCATTACTGATAGACCAGGAGAGAACGTCACCATCGGCATCAAATGCGGACAGTGCCAATGCAAACGGCGTAGGATCACTGTCTTCTGTCATGGTCACCAGCGCGCTGCTTCCCTGCTCAATAACAGGCTCAGCATTGCTGCCTGTCACTGTTAACGCAAATGCAGGTAAGCTCGCACTGAGGCTACCATCAGAAACCGTGATCTCAATCGCAGAATAAGTACCAGCATCCCCTTCAACTGCACTACCTGAAACTAAACCCGAAAGCGGGTCAATAGTCAAAAATGTCGGTAGATTTGTCGCACTGAACACCAGCTCTTCACTGTCAATATCGGAAGCCGTGGGTAAGAATTCATACATGTCTCCAGCCACTAATCCAGTGAAAGGTTGTCCGGCAATCTCAGGAGCATCATTTACAGCAACCACTGTCACCGCAATTGCGATGGAATCTTCAACAATACCGTCGCTTACGGTTACAACAAAGTTATCCTCACCATTAACATTTTGCTGAGGTTGATACCTGACAACACCGGTTGATGACACACTCGCGGTTCCTAGCTGAGCCTGGCTACTCACGGTCCATAACAGTTGATCATTGTTGCCATCTGTGGCATTCAAAGTTAAGCGGAACGCATCTGGCACACCATCTTCGCTCATGCTAATGCTAACAGTCTCACCCTCGGCAATCACTGGTGGATGGTTGCTATCGATAACCGTGATTGTGAACGGCTGCATACTGTCACTTGCGCTGCCATCACTTACCGTGACGATAATCTCGCCATGCTCGCCAATATCGCTGCGGGCAGGGATACCGGAAATCAAACCGGTGCTGGAAGATATGGTCAGGAATCCAGGCAGATTTTGCGCTGAATAGCTCAAGGTATCACCGTCAATGTCACTGGCCTGAGGCGTAAATGAATAGGTTTCGCCGTCTAAAACGGAGTCTGATGGTGTACCGCTGATCACCGGCGCATCATTTACGGCTTCTATCGTCACATTAACCTGAATACTGTCGGTGACAATGCCATCACTGACGGTTACAACAAAGCTATCCTGACCGTTAAAGTTAGCCTCTGGAGTGTAGCTTACCGTTCCAGTATCGGATACTGACGTTTGTCCCTGAGACGCTGACTCTGCTGACCAGGTCAAGTTATCGCTGTTTTCATCGGTCGCGGACAGCGACAGCGCAAACGCTGTGGGTGAGCCATCTTCACTCATGATGACACTGACACTTTCTCCTTGCGTGATCACCGGTGCAACATTGCTATCCACCACCGTCAGTGTGAATGGTGCCAGGCTGTCACTGAGACTGCCATCACTGACGGTCACAATGATGTTGCCGTGCTCACCGATGTCCGTGCGCGCTGGCACACCAGAAATCAAACCTGTTGAGGGTGATATAGTCAGGAATGCTGGTAGATTTTGCGCTGAATAACTTAAAGTATCGCCATCAATGTCACTGGCTTGCGGCGTAAATGAATAGCTCTCTTCACTTAAAACTGAGGCTGATGGCGTGCCACTTATCAGCGGCGCATCATTCACCGCAGAGACGGTGACATTCACTGAAATGCTGTCAGTAACAATACCGTCAGATACGGTAACGGTAAAACTATCCTGACCGTTAAAGTTGTTATTCGGGGTGTAACTCACAACACCACTATTAGTCACCGATGCCTGTCCATTGCTGGCATTACCGGCTGACCAGTTGAGACTGTCGTTGTTGTCATCTGTGGCCAATAAAGTCAGTGAGAACGGCGTGGGCGAACCATCTTCGCTCATATTCACACTGATACTCTCGCCTTGTGTGATCACCGGCGCAACATTGCTATCAATGACGGTCAGCGTGAACGGAGTCAGACTATCACTGAGATTGCCATCACTGACAACGATAATGATATTGCCATGCACACCAATATCAGTGCGCGCCGGAACGCCAGAAATTACGCCCGTACCAGGGGATATAGTCAAGAAAGCAGGCAGATTTTGGGCTGAATAGCTTAACGTATCACCATCTATATCACTACCTTGTGGTGTAAACGAGTAAGTCTGGCCGGATAAAACGGAACTTGATGGCGTGCCGCTGATCGCTGGTGCATCATTAACCGCAGAGACGGTGACATTCACTGAAATGCTGTCGGACACAATACCGTCAGAAACGGAAACCGTAAAACTGTCCTGACCGTTGAAGTTACTGTTCGGGCTATAACTTACGATCCCGCTGTTAGTCACCGAAGTTTGACCATTTATGGCATTCCCGGCTGACCAGGTAAGACTGTCGTTGTTGTCATCCGTAGCACTTAAAGTCAGTGAAAACGCCGTAGGTGAACTATCTTCACTCATGGTCACATTGGTGCTCTCTCCTTGCGTGATCACTGGTGCAACGTTGTTGTCCAGTACCGTGACATTAAATGCTGGCAAACTACTGGAACTAGTACCATCAGTAACACTGATCACAATACCGTTAAACTGCCCAATATCAGTTCGTGCAGGTGTTCCACTGACGGCACCCGTTCCAGGTGCGATGCTCAGAAATCCGGGTAGATTTTGTGCCGAAAACGTCAAACTGTCGTTGTCTGGATCAGACGCGGTTGGTTGGAAGTTGTAGGCCGTGCCTACTACTGCACTGGTGACTGGCGTGCCACTAATTACAGGATCATCGTTGACGTTGTCCACTTTGATACTAAAAGCATCCAGGCTGTCGCTGAGTTCGCCATCAGAAACACTGATAACAATATTGCTGTGGCTTCCCACATCGGTATTGCCGGGTATACCAGACAGGATACCGCTTTGAACATCAAAATTGGCCCAGGTCGGCTGATTCGAAATACTGAAGGTAAATGTATCACTGTCAACATCTTCAACAAGCGGTGTAAAGCTATAGGATTGTCCTTGTTGCACTTGCGTTGCAGGCGTACCGGAAATCTCTGGCGCGTCGTTAACCCCTTCAACCACTATACTAAAGCACTGCTCAGTGCGATTCTCATTGTCATCAACCGCTTCTACACAGAATTCATCCGTTGTCCCTACGTCTTCATTCAAAGGGGTACCACTTAACTGATACACATCGTCTTGCATTCGACGAATAACATGATTTTCTGCATCAGCGATATACACTGCACCGTGTTGCGTCAGGGTTATACCAAGTGGACTATTAAGCGTCGCTATACTCCCTTCGCCATCCTCTGCGCCGCTCTCTCCCGTACCAGCAATAGTGCTCACCACGCCTTCAGGGGTCACTTTTCTGACAACATGCCCTTGTGCTTCAGTCACATACAGGTTGTCCTCAGCGTCAAACGCCAGACCGACAGGGAAATTAAATCTTGCTTCAGCCCCTGTACCGTCCTGGGTAGTCGCCTCTTGCGGTACAACCGGCGTTCCCGCTATGGTGGATAGAGCTCCGCTAGCAGAGAACTTCACGATAGTATTGGTCAGATAGTTAGTGGCAAACAACTCCCCTTCAGAATTGATCGCCAGACGAATAAGTCCAAGGAGAGTATTAATGTCATTTTGATCGACGTTTGTTGCATAAAACGTCGTCACGACACCGCTCGTATCAATGCGACGAATAGCATTGTTACCTGTATCTGAAATATACAATTCTCCAGATAGAGAAATGGCAACGCTAGATGGCGAACTAAAGGTTGCCGTATTTGCTGGGCCATCATCAGCACCCGCTTCACCGGTGCCCGCGATGGTGGTTACTTCTCCAGAAGGCGATATCTTGCGAATCAAATTTGCGGCGCTATCGGCAATATAAAGATAATCATTGGCATCAATCGCAATATTAGACATTGTTCTGAAACTAGCAGCACTCCCAACGCCATCTTCACTCGCATCATCCCCGCTACCGGCGAAGACAGTAACATCGCCATTGAGTGCTACTCTGCGGATTACGCGGTTTTCAGAATCAGCAACAAATAAAGCGCCAGTGGAATCACTCACGATATCGGCCGGTTTATTAAACGACGCTTCGAGGCCATTCAGGTCGGAGGCCCCTTGAGTGCCAGACCCAAAAGCTGTATTCACATAAAAATCGTCAATGGGTTCTAATTCCAGCCAGTCTTCCAGTGGTGTCGTCTCTTTGACTCTAAGATCAACCTCATCCTGTTCTGGATCAGCGGTGGTCAGAATATAGCTGTACTCAGTATCCTCTACAGCCGTTGTAATAGGTGTCGAGGTAATCGTTGGTGCTCGATTGATTATATTTATGCTGGCAAGGGACGGTGCCCCATCTAACTCGCCATCACTGATACTGGCCGTTAACGTAGCGGTGTTGTCAGACTCAAGGTCCACTCTCACTTTGATCGCTTCGGTGTTGCTAAGGTAAGTATTCACATCGTCAACACTACCCGTTAACAATAATGCTGTAGAACCAGAGCCAGAAACAGTGACACCCGAGAATGTGCCATCACCTTCGGCATTAATTATAATGCCTCGATTTAGCGTCAACGTTAGTTCAGCATTCTCTCCGTTGGGATTTGTCACTGTAGTGCCAGACAAATCAATAGCGGAAGCGATGCCATCGTTCACATTCAGGCCGGATGGAAAGCCAGTAATTGTGGGCAGCGGAATATCGTCATCAATAATGGAAATAGTGACTTGCTGAGTTTCAAATTCCGTCGCGCCACCGCCGGTGACACTGGCGATATCAACGATAATGGTTTCATCACCTTCAGTTAGTTCGTCATTAAGGGTACTGATGGTTATGGTATCTGTCGTCGTAAATTGACGAGTAATGGAGAATTGCGTTTCTGCAACATAGTCAGCGTCTGTACCAGAATCACTGGCCGTTCCACTAAAGCCGAGAGTGATTTCGACGGGTTCAAAAGTGGCGTTACTCAATGTGGCCGTTAACGTGGTTTCGCCACCATTTTCACTGATGCTAGTAGAATTGGCGGATAAAGTAACCGTTGGCGGTGGATCGATGTCGACTATCGTCAAACTAACTTGCTGTTCACCATTTTCATTACCTACCGAAACACGGCTAATCCCAACAGTTAATACCTTTTCTTCTTCGCCTTCGTAGCGCCCATCTTTAAAAATGGAAATTTTACCTGAATTAGCTGAAGTTTGGTTTGCATTAATTTTGATAAAACCGCCAACTGGCATGTACTCAAGACCATTTTCAGCCGTGCCGCCATACTCCAGAAATGTATTGATACTTTCGGGCCAGGTGTTATTGAGGGAACCAGAAATACTGGCAGTCAGTGTTGGACCATTTTCACCTTCATTGACGGTATCAAACTCTATTGAAAGCGAAACATCCGGTAAGTTGGCGTAAATGGCATCAATACTATTTGTAATAGCAGTGGTGTAAGGTTCATTGCTTTCGCTATTGGCATCTGTCAGCACCAGATTTACCGGCACATTTTCATTTGCAGGGATATCCGTGCCACCATCGGTAATGCTAAAGGTAGCAGTGTAGGTGGTATCATTCACTTTGCTCAGATTCCCAAGAGCATATCCAGCAACAGTACCACTGCTCAGTGTAAAGGTATCCTCGTTTGCCCGAACTGTAATAGTCGCCGTCACCTCATCCCCAACAGCATGAACTTCGTTGGGAATGCTGACTGACACAATGTTAGGTCCGGCCTTTTCTGTAATTGTCAAATTGAATACCTGATCGATAATGGGATAAACACCATCTTCCTGACCATCTGCAACCACAAATGTAAAACTGTCGGCTGTTGCCGTGCCACCATCATGTTCATAAGAAAGCACGCCTGCGTTTATTTCATGCTGAGACACCTGAATGGAATACTGCTGAGGCTGACCGGACTTTTTCATCACACCATGAGTCGGCACTGAGATAAAATAAAAAAGCTCTGAGGCATCATCATCTACGTCTAAAGTCTGCAACATACTATTAGTTATTGTTATGCTCTCCCCATTTAACAATGAAGCACCCGTGTTAGTTGTGACCTCAGGAGCATCATTAACGGCAGCAACCCGAATCTCTGAAAGGTTGTATTCAACAACGGCAGAGGCATCATCGCTATCCACAAAAGTAAGGGATAAACCCACTTCCCCAAATTGATCAGCATTAGGGATAAACTCAACCCTTTTCAAAGCCGCACTCACCTCAACCGGCCTTCCAGTCAGAGTCAGATATCCATTATCGATACTACATACGTCAGTATCCGCCTCACTACAGGAAAACACTCCCAGCGTATTGTTATCCGGCATCGCTGTCATTGTCACCCTTTCACTATCTGCGTCTTTAACCACATAGACTTCAAACAATCTGATTGCCGTATCTTCACGAACATTCCCGATGAAGTTATTGACAATTTCTGTCTCCAACATCTTGAGACTTAGTTTTTTTTGATTAGATAGATCACTGTACGCGACAAACGGAACATTTTCGTTATTGAAAGCAATTACGGGCATATTAATGTTATTATCACTAATTCTAGGTGTGCCGACATGATCCCAATATCTACCCGTAAAATGCTTGACCACCCCACGCTCATTACGTCGGTAAGCAATATAAGGTATGTTATTGTTGTCTATTGCGAATGCCACATCCGCCGCCGGGACAGATATCCCCTCGTCTTCTATATTTCCTCCCAAGGTATGCCAATTTTCCCCATCATATCTCTTTACAATGAGTTTACTAAGGCCATTGTCCCTATACGCCAGATAAGGCAAATCATCAGTATCAATTGACAGGTTTAAATTGTTAACAGATTTGCCATTGAATTCTGGTGACCCGACGTCCTGCCAAACATTGCTTTCGGAATCTAACGTCATTACCCGTGCAATTAACTCTGCGGTGTTGCTGAATGCAACATAAGGGTTGTCCTGACTGTCAAAAGTCAGAGTAGAACTTCCTGCATTTTCACCAAACCCAGCATTTCCCTCATCTTGCCAATCGTTTCCATCGAACATTTTGACAGTCAGGTGACTATTATTGTTGGAGTCTACAAACGCTACATAAGGCTCATTCTGACTATTGATTGCCAACGAAATTGAAGATGCAGATTGTAAAGAAAACGCCCCAGCCCCTACCATCTGCCATTCAGCACCATTAAAAGATTCAACAACACCTTTTCCATCAGACTGACGTTTATAGGCCACATATGGTTTGTTGTTTCCGTCTAACGCGAAAGAAATCTCCAATACCGCTTCATCAGTAAATGCTCTGCCTCCTAGCACCTCCCAATCATTTCCATCAAACCTCATTACCGTGACTCTCCTATCCATATCGCTATTTTCTCTATAAGCTACGTATGGATTACTTCTGCTGTCTAAGGTAAACGCAAAATAGTTATCCGCTGATGTAAACACTTCAGCGTTTCCAATTTCACTCCAACTTTGTGTTGCGAATACAGGCAGATCATTTAACGGGTTTATTGTAAATTGGAATCGCTGCTCCAACAGTGGCGGTGTAGTCCCTAGATTCTCATCAGTATTGATATCGTCCAGGTCAAATCCGAAACTATCTGCGGATGTTTCACCAGCGCCGTGCAGATAGTAAATTTTGCCTTCATCAATATTTTGCTGAGTAAAAGTCCCCTCCCCCCTGTCGGTATAGCCTCACCATCATCAAGCGTTTCATTTGAATTGACATCAATAAACAATAAACCGGCATTCGGAGGAAATCTTAGTGTGTATGTCAACACATCGTCTACATCTGGATCGAATGCTTGTAAAAACGATGTAGTAATAGGGCTTACAGCACCTTCGTCCAAGACGAGTGTTTCATTGACCGCCAATACAAACGGGTCGTTGTTGCGTTCGGTTGGTGTCAACGTGATGTTGGTGGTGGTGCTATTATCTTCGCCGTCATTCACCACGATAGTGATCACATCGCCGTCAGAATCAAAATTAGCCGCAGGTGTGAAGATTACACTGGGTAGCGTGGCGTTCACATCATCCAGTGAACCGGTGATGGTAAGCACACCATTTGCAAAGATAACACTAGCGCTGCCTGAAGCCACCGCAGCAAGCACTCCCGCATCAGTGGAAGGGAGTGTAATCGTGACGCTATATTGGCCGCTATTTTCAGCATCTGTAATAGCCAGATTCCGCACTAACCAATGGGTAGTGCCACTGTCTTCGGCAAAAAACTGGTTTAGCGAAGGTGGGGCTTGCTCGCCTCGATGAAACACAGCAATACCGTTAGAGCCATTATTATTCGAATCCTCAGCCGATACCACGTAAACGGATTTGCCATCAGGACTGGTAATAACAAATCGCCCGAATTCGATACCATATGGCCCGCCATCGTCACTATTTTTAAAGAGTGCGACCAGAGAAAGCACGTTGCTGATTGGGTTGCGTTCAAACACAGTCAGAGAATCGTCTAATGAAGAAGCGGCATACAAATAGCGTCCATTCGGTCCCATTTCGACCCCGTAAACGCCATTGAGTTCAGCACTGAGTTCAGATGATGTTCCTGTAACAGGATCAAGGTACGTAAAGGTACTATTGTTGGTAATACGGCTATTCAAAGCCAATGTACCATCGTTGATATTTCTGTCATAAAGACCAATGCGATCTTCATTCCTTTCGGCGACATAAAGCATTGTTTCATCTGGTGACAGCGCTATTGACGTGGGTTCTTTCCCCGTCACCACTTTACCCACATAAGATAACAATCCCGTATTGGTATCACGGCTAAATCCAGCAATATCATCATCATTAAATCCTACCACGTAGAGGAAATCCCCAGCACGCGTCATTTTTAACTCGCTAGCTCCGTTCAGACCATCAACGCCGTTTTCGCCGTCTTTTAATCGCCCTAAATAGCCCACCTCTCTGTTTGTATTGTTAAACGCAAACATGGCGATTTCATCTTCACCAAATCCGCTGACATAAAAGTGATTTCCATCCGGGCTAAAAACGACATTGTTGGCCTCATTCAGCCCATCAATGGTAGTATTGGCATCATCCTTCCCACCATCGCGATAAGCATTGAGATAAGTCAAAGCGCCTGTGTTGGTATCTCTGGTAAATACCACAACACTATCGGATATATTCGCAGTACTGAGAAGAGTCGCACCATCAGGACTAATAGCGAGATTTCGGGCACCATTTATGAACGTTATCCCATTTTCACCATTTTTATAAATGGTAGTCGCGGTTAGCTCACCTGTTGCATTGTCTCTTATAAAGTGGGTAATCGCATCATTATCCACACTGCTCACATACACGTGTAAGCCGTCTGAGCTAACAGCAGCGGAGCGAGCATCGTTAAGTTCATTCGTGAGTTCTGAATCACCATCACTAAAATTTTCCACAAATTGCAGAGGCTGAGAAACCAAGAGCTCTGGCAAATCATTAACCGGCGTTACGGTAAAATTAAGAGTCTGGTTCAGCAGTGCCCCAGCGCCCCCTACGCCGCCTTGATCATAAACATTAAACGTCCATGAATCCGTCAGAGTCTCGCTGCCATCGTGATGATAATACACTGAACCTTGGTCGATTTGTTCTTGGGTAAAGGTTGTCACACGACTACCAGTACCATTGTTAGCCGTATCGAGGCGTATTTCACCATTCGTTGTTGCGCTGACTTGTTTGTAAGTAATGTTGCTAGCCGCACTTTCCAGGTCTGTCACAGATAACAGGCTGGAAGTGAGTTGCACTCTTTCGCCTTCAACAACACCAATGGCAGAATCGGTTATGGAAAAGCTGGGTACGTCGTTGACTGATGCTACATTTAGCGTGATGGTAACAGGTCCATTGCTGAGTTCGCCGTCTGTTAGCGAAAGTGCGACACTGTAGTCACTGCCAAAATAATTCGCCGTGGGTGTGTACACAAAACAATCAATGGCATTGTTCACCTGAGCACCCGTACCAGACACTGTCCAGACTAATCCATTATTCACCACACTGGCATCGCCGCCATCAGCACAGGATAATGCCCCTGCAGCGGCATCAGACAAGGTAATCGTCAAGACGATGTCATCATTTTCCGGGTCATTAATAAACTGATTGGCTAAAAATAACTGGTCTGCAGTATCTTCGATGTAGTTGTGGGTGGTGTCTGGCATTTGCTGCGCCTGAACAGTACCCACGGCATATTCACCGGCGCTACCCACCATAACCGTTGGCACAATTTGGTCTTCAACAAAAGTCACCAGTAACTCTGCTACACTGCCTGATTTGATACTGCCATTGCTATCACCCTGAATTTGCCACTCGCCTGATTCCAGTTTGAACAGGGTAAAACCTTCAATCAACATATAGGGCGTGTCTGTGTCATCAAAATACACATCAACTTCAGGCTGTCTTCTACCTATATCAAGCGGTCCACCACCTACAACACTCCAATTGCTTGCATTATCAAACTGAAGCAAATAATCGACGTTGTCATTTAAATCGCTGTAAGATAGATGTACTAAATTAGCGGAATCAAAATAGAGACCGGTGGGCCTGACCTGATTACCATCTATTTGCCGTGACGTGATATTGGCGCTGCCGAGCAACTCCCATTGGTCGCTGGTATTATTGTACCTGGCCACGGTCAGGCCATCGTTATTAGAGACATCCTCATACGCCACCACCAGATTTCCTTCGTTATCTACCTCCACGATAGGATCAGATTCGGGATCATAATCTCTGGCAGGGAGTGCTACCCAATTATTGCCATCGTATTGCTCGAATTTCCAGGCTCCGGTACGATCGTCTTCATCTTCATCGAAACCGTCTTCAAGATAGCTGTAGTAGACATTGGTTGGCGAATGGGCTGCAATTTGCACCTCTTCATCACCAGGGGTTTCATTGCGAATACTATTCCACTGACTACCATCCCAATAAACGATATGATTTTTCTCATCCTGAACATCAAACTCGTCTTCACCGTCAACCTGAATAATCCTTCCACCTTCATCCTGGTAGTAAAGATAAGTATTGTTATTTACATCGACTGCCAGATCTCTAAGATCTAACTCATGTCTGCTACGACTATTGCGGTACTGGCTTTCGATGGGCGTTCCAATAAGAGTGAAGCCGTTGCTGTCATATAGAAAGGCAGAAATGCGCTCTATAAGACTAGAGCTTTGCGAAGTGGCTTGTTCACCGTGCCCGCCCGCCAAATGAACACGTCCCAGTGAATCCTTGACCATAAATTCATCGCTAGTGCGTCCTAACTCCAGGTTGATCGTATTGCCACCATAGACAACATCCACTGCCTGAATTTCGGTATCAAAACTTTGCACTGCCGTCCAAAGTTCCGCTCCAATTGTGGGTGCATCATTCCGGCCATTAATATGGATTGCAAAGCTTGTTTGCCCGCCGTTTTCTGTATCTCTGACTCTGAGAGTAATTTGTGCGGCATTCGTGCCAAACACGTTTTCTGCTGGGGTGTACCTAACGGTCTCAGGCAAGGCGATTAAAGAATTTACATCCGCGACACGACCAGTGAAAGAAACAGAATCTCCACCAGCGGTGCCACTCACACCATTTCCAATTCCAGAACCATCTCTGGTAATTGCTAGCGTGCCTGTTGACGCACTAATAGTGACGGTAACCTGATCATCTTCAACGTCGGCAATGTTAATTCCGGAGAGATTTAAAAAGTCAGCAATATCTTCATCGAATGTATCATCGCTGCCACCCGTTATCGTTGGGGTATCATTCACTGACTCAAAATACACCACCGAACTCACACTTGCAGAAGTGTTAACGCCGTCGGTGACTTGAAATGTCACACTGTAATCACTGCCGAAATAGTTCGCTGCTGGCACCAAAAACAGCGTTTCCAACACTGCGTTTATTTCTACAGCGGTCCCTGTGATGGTGGCCACACCGTTAGAAAAATTAAAAGTAGCATTGCCGAAGGTAGATGCGTTGATGGTGCCTGCCGCCACGTCTGACAAGGTGACCGTTAAGGTTAATTGAGTAGAATCTGTTGTGCCTTCCACTTCCACCAATGGTGCCAACCACAATGGTTCATCCTCAGAAGAGGGGTCGGCAAAGTTAGCAGTCAGGTTGCTGTCTACCAAACGAATGACCGACGCTTTATTGGTATCTGGGTTTTGATACAAAATGTAGGGAGAATTATCGTTGCTGATAGTATATGCGAATTCATCGGTGTCCAAAGACGCGGCAGTTGTTGGGCCGACAGTTAACCACTGGCTACCGTTGTAGCGCTGCACTGTAACTTCATCGCGGCTGGCATTACGCCACGCGATTACTGGCTCCACTCTTAATGGCGTGGTGATAAATGCCAGATAGCCCGTGCTGGACTCAATAGGTGTAGCCACATCGGACCAACTATTACTACCTGAGTTGAATGATTTAATGCGTTGCACACTTGGCTCTGTACCGTTTGGATCGGTATACCTCAGATAGGGAACGTTATTTTGCCGCTCAATGACAATTTGCACATCCGAAACTGCTCCTCCTGTAATACCAGCAGAGCCAAGGGTTTGCCATTGTGTACCATCCCACCTGAGCACGGTAGCATCACTGTCATTACCCCGGTCTTGAAAGGCGACAAACAGGTTATCCGACGTATCCACAGCCAGGCTGATACTGTCTATCTCACCATTGGATAACCCTTCTGTACCAAGTATGTTCCAATTTGTCCCATCATATGCCTGTACCACAGCTTTGTTGTCATTTACATCTGCGGATTCATTTTTGTAGGCAATAAACAAATTGCCTGAACTGTCTGCAACAATGGGCACAGTGACATTACTTCTTGCATCTGCGATTTTACCGGTTCCACCATCGGTGACCAACGGCCAGGATGGACTGCTACCAACCCTGACCCGCAAACCATCAGAACTTGTTCCACCCACGGTAGTAATATAGCGATTACCACTCGAATCTATAACCTGTGCTAGTCCACTGCCCGACCCGTTGGGATCGTCATTACGAGACGACACCCAGTTTGTGCCATTGAACTCATAAACTTCAAAAAATCGAAAGCCTGACGCTGTGTTTTGAAACGCAATAAACGGAGGAGCACTGCCTGATGGCGGAAACACAATACTCGGCTCGCTAATGGTGCTGGAGGACAAACCTGTCTGCCCGTAGGTTTGCCATATCTTTGTTTTTAACTCGGCAGCAGTGCTTTTCAATGGGGATAGCAACACCATTGCGCCGAATAATAGCGAAGTTACCGAGCCTCTTAACATGAACCATCGGTTAAGAATGGAAATTAGGTGCCAGTTTTGGTTACTTTGGTGTACGGAAGTGGACCCGGAAGAAAACCATTTTCCCTGTAAAAACATACTAACCTCAAAGCGCAATCGTGGATTTTTATCAACATAATTGGGTTAATGTTAGTGTTTTATTAAGCTTATCACTATCGTTCAGGGTAAAATGTAGTAAGTTGTAGCATTTCTAAAAAGTGATGTTAGCGCTTGTTTGCAAAGCCTCTGGTGATTTAACTACTGGCGTTTCTATATTTATCTAAATAATTAATAAATAAACGAATAGATAAAAATGTAGTACTTTGTAATCCGACAAAAAAAGTACACCCCGAGTTATTATCACCACCTGTTGTGTGAATGAAACTGCGGTTTTAATCGAAGAAGCGCTTTTAATTGGAGAAACTATGAAAAATACAAAGCTCTGCTTTTTATCCTGAGTTACACTTGAATAAATGACGTTAAATTGCATAGCTTCAGGGTTTGTTATCAAGGTATATAAATGAGTACTGCTGCTACAATCAAAAACCCGAACATTCCAGGTTCTTATTTCTCAACCCATGAATTTCCTGAAGCGGAAAAATATGCTGCCTGGCGCACAGCTGTCTCTGATGTCTTTGTAGTAGAGCCTACCAGCGAACAAACTCTGCACAATTTCGAAACCAGTCTCGAATCTTATATGCTAGGCTCGATGATGATTGCGAAAACCACGTCCACCAGCCAGATGTTTCGTCGAAAACCTCAGAATATTGCTTCCCATGCCGCCGACTATCTTATGATTGAAATCATTTTGGTAGGTTCACATTTACTTTATACCACCTCCGGGAAACAGCTGATAAAGGTGGGCGATATTGTGCTGTACGATATGCAGCAGGAGTATCAATTTGAAACCCAAGGGGAATTTAACGGAACACGCTTTCAGTACAGCGATATTGATTTTGTTTTCCCCCTGGACAGTATTCGTCCTCTGGTGCCATATATTGAACAACTGCATCGTCAAATTATTCCCGACGGAACATTGCTCAATACCTTGATGAAAAATCACCTGTTAACCATCTACTCTCAATTGCCCAACATGACCCAACAAGTGGTCGCCACAATAAGTCATTGCACAGGAGAATTTATCGCCAGCCTGATGTGTATCGATCCCGCACTTGCACTTGTTGAAAGTGAGAGCAAATCTCAAGACCAATTAGTTTTAATTTATCGGCTAATCATGGAGCACCTGGACAAAACCGACCTCAACGCCAAGTTTTTTTGCCAATATCTGAATTTATCAAAAAGTGCACTTTATCGACTTTGTGAGCCATATGGCGGCATCATGAAAATGGTGCGCAACCGCAGATTACGCGCAGCTTACAATATGCTGATGGAGCCTAAACCACCTCAAATAACACAACTAGCCATGCAATGCGGCTACAGCGGTATTGACAGCTTTACCAGGGCGTTTAAAAAAGAGTTTGGTTTCCCCCCCTCCACCTTAGCTAATGTAGGTACTTCACAATCGGAATTGCGGTTACAACGTCCCGATTACAGCAACTTGTTAAAGTCTTTTAGCGCAGTAAAAAAGCCACGCTCAGATTGAGTTCGCGCGAGCTATTTTTGCCAAACTCACCAGGATGTCGTGTATTTGGGAAATACTGTCGAGTCATCAATGTCCATATTCGACTACCTTATACCTCTCTGTTGCAATTTAAAGGCGGTGCGCACAGGGTTTCCAAGAGGACAGATTAAAGAATGACTTTTCCTGCGGTTTTGTATTTTATCAATGACCTCGAGGACGTCATGTTGCCCGAAAAAGAGCTAAGTGACTTTGGTTTTCGGGTAGAGAATGTTGTCACCGCAGAGGCGTTTAGCGGAGCACTGCCGCTCAATATTACTGCCGTCCTTTGGTATGTTGCGACGCCTGCAAGCTTCTCTACCGAAGCATTGGTGTTGCCCGCAAAATACGGTCATTTAGCGAAACTAATCTTGCATAAAAATGGAAATAGCCAGTTTAAAGCACAGTGTTATAAATCTGGGGTTGATTTGTGTTTCTCATACGACGTAAACCCTGCTGAATTTTGTTGTGCATTAGGTAATATAGTGCGAAAGTTCTCTGAGCTTGCCGCATTCTCTCAGTCGACAGATGCCAACAGCGCCTGGACGTTACAATCCACCGACTGGAACCTGCTCGCGCCCGGTGATCTTCAAATCGCACTTACCCAAAAGAGCGGGATTTTTTAGTCGAGCTTATGCTCTCCGAAAATTTAACAGTATCCCGAGTACAATTGCTCAAAAAGCTAGGGTACGAAGCTAAAGGCTTGCACGGACGAAAAGCACTGGATGTGATGGTAACCCGACTGCGCAAAAAAATTAAAGATACCACCGGTACCGATGCGCCTATCAAAACGATTTATCAGGAGGGATTTCAATTTAATGCCGCTTACGCTATCAGATAATGCTCGCGAAATGCCTGCGTGGTTGGTTTCCACATAGCTCATCGAGATTTGAAATTTTGAGAGTAAAATCAATACTTATTCCTCTTACCAATCTATCGTCACTTCTAGTAGACTCATGATTCACACTGAACACCTTCAATCTTAAAAGCAAAATTTTTATGAACTTTTTCCATGGTATTCGACGTATTTTTCGTTTAACCCCTGTACCCGTTCTTTTGGTATTGTCCTTAACTTTATTGATGACAGACTATGCCTTAGCCGATGAAACAGCCGAGATAAAATCTCAAATTATGACGCTGATCAATGAAGCCAGAGATTCTCAATATAGCGACATGCAAGTTAGCATTCGCGCAATCGACAAAGCAGTATTACTGGCTAATCAGCATAACTTTCCATTAGACATGGCTCATACCCGAGCGTGTAGAGCCATGCTTTATTCATATTTGGGAGATCATTCAGAAGCGTTGCGTACTATCAAAACAGCTATTCCAATTTTACCCACTCTAGAAGATACCCGAAGAAAAGGCTGGATTCTTAGCTTCGTAGGGTTTGTTTATATGCGAGCCGATCGCCCGGAAGAAGCGTTGCTGTACTACCAACAATCTCAAGAGGTTCTGGTCACGCTTCCTGGTCAAGAACTGCAACGCCAACATGACAATTTAAATGATATGTCAGAAATTTATATGGCTGCCGAGCAATATGATCAGGTTTTAAGATTGCTATTAAGTATCGAACCCTACTGGGAAGAACCAACAATAACGAATACCGTTAGTAACTTTTTTATTGCTGAGTCTTACACAAAATTAGGGCAACCTGAGCTCGGCTTACCTTATGCTGAACAGGTTTTAACGTGGGGTCAGGACAAAAAACATTCTTTTGCTGAAGCTCAGGGCAACTATATTTTAGGTATAGTTAAAACAGGGATATGGAAAAAGAGTAAAAATCAGCAAGTGTTGCAAGAAGCATACAACCACCATATTAGTGCTGTTGAATTTAGTAACAAACTCCCCGAGAAACGAATCGATCATTTAGTCAAATTGATCGGTATCTCCGAAACACAGCGATATTTAGGTTTAAAGGAAGAGGCTCGGACAAATCTGGAAGAAGCGCTCGCCTTAGCGATTAAAATTAAAGAGCCATCTGAAGAAATGACTATCAGACAGCAAATTATAGAAATGTCAAAACAAGACGACCCGAAGCAGGCACTTGAGCATGCTCAAGCTATCAATGATATTGCCAGACAAAACTACCGCAGCACGTTCTCTACAGAACTTGCACAGCTACTGATTGATCATGATGTAATATCCAAACAAAACCACTTACACCGTATAACCATGGAAAAACAAGCTTTAGAAAATCGCCAGTTTACTGTCATGTTGGCCGCGGGATTCGGGTCATTGTTAATCATTTTACTGGGCGGATATGCGTGGCGAGTGATTACTTTCCGGGCTAGACAGAGGCAGTTGCAACAGGAGGTTGCAGAGCGGACACAAGAACTACGCGCCAGCGAATCAAAATACCGACAGCTATTTAGCGAAACACTAAAAGAAAAAGAACGCACAGAAGAAGCATTGCGCCAGGAGCGAATTGCGATTCAAAATAACCTGAACTTCATCGATATGATTTCTCATGAATATCGGACGCCATTGACCGTGATTGACAGTAGCCTTGATTTAATAAAACAAGGGGCTGAATCTCCTCTCAACGCTGTTGAACGCATGAAACACTCAGTTAAAAAGCTGTTACATTTGTTTGAAACATCACTGTCTGAATTGCGCGTTAACGACGACTTTATGATAAAGAAAACGGAACTCATCAGTCTGAATATTTTTATAAAATTGATTGTCGATTATGCAAGACGAGCATTCCCTGATCACATGATCAAAGCCAATCTCGGGCAACTACACGACGACTGCCGAGTTGAAATCGATCCAGATCTCATGAATATTGCGTTTACCAACATTATTGAGAATGCGTGCAAATACTCCGCAGAAGAACAACCAGTCACAATCGCTGCTAATGAATATAGCGAAGGTGAGACTCAGTTTGTGCACATAGACATCATAGACGAAGGGCGAGGTATTGACTCAAGTGAGTTGCCCAATATATTTGAAAAATACTATCGCGCCAGCTCCGGAAAAACAGAAAAAGGCACTGGGGTTGGCCTGTTTTTGGTGAATCGTATCGTTGAAATGCACGGCGGAACTATTGAGGTACAATCTCAATTGGGTAGAGGTTCCAAGTTTACTATTAAATTACCCCTGATATACAACGGTCAGAGCAACGAAACGTCAATAAAAGAGAAATAATTTTGTTAAAGCGTATTCTAATACTCGAAGATGATGCAGACATCAGAGACAACCTGAGCCAATTCCTCAGAGGTGAAGGCTTCGACGTAATAGAAAGCAGTACCTTGACGAATTTTAAGTTGGCATTGACACAAACGCGATTTGCTATCGCAATTGTCGACCTCGGCTTACCCGATGGCTCTGGTCTTGAAGCGGTAGCCTATCTAAGAGAACACACCAAAGTGGGCATCATCGTACTCACGGCGCGTGACGATTTTAGCAACAAGATGAAAGGCTATGAAGCAGGTGCCGATTATTACTTTACCAAACCTACTTCACCACCAGAATTGTTGGCTGCGGCGCGCAGTATTTTGAGCCGAATCAACCCTTGTGAAAACAATAATGAAAAGGAAGACCTCGCTTGGTTGTTAGTAAGTAACGAATGGTTATTACGAACACCCGACGGCAAAGAAATCCATCTAACCAACAAAGAAATGCAGTTTCTTTGTGAAATCGCCAATAGCGATGACAACACAAGTAGTAAACAAGCACTATTGAAACTACTGGGTTATGAAGCCAAAGGTCTACATGGTCAAAAAGCCATGGATGTCATGGTCACCAGACTACGCAAAAAGATCAAAGAAGTTACCGGTGAAACCACACCAATTAAAACAATTCACCAGGTGGGTTTTAAGTTTTCTCAACATTTAACACTTAAATGAAGCGAAAATAAATTCACCTCACCATCTTGACGGTCACTTTCTTTATCCTTGCCATTTTTTTTCCCCAAGTTTTAGGGGGAACTAAACATTAAACTTACATTCCCAGCACTGATAAGCTTTTGGCCAATCAGTGCCCCATCAGACACTATGCTGATGGTCAGCCCGGTTTTGTCCTCCACACCATTACTGGGTTTCACAGGCCGGCCCTTACTCACTACTAAGGATTCATCTGCCACCTCGTACCAACACCTGCCTTGAGTCTCCTCTCGTACAGATGATTCTGGCTCATCACCAGAGACGGTGTCAGGCTTCCCCAGTTACTGCACTGGCTCCCTGTCAGAGATCCCACCCTCAAGCACAAAACAGAACTGACTGAGTATCGGGCTTCACGCTATTTTGCACACTTACCCTCCTGCTTTGCCGAATCAGGTTCACTTTCGTTGTGTACCCCTGACTTCCTATGGCTTCCTTCAGACCCTGTCGTTGGCCAACAGTGCCCTTGCCATTCGTATTATCTTCCCCTCAGTCGGGGTGATTCAGGTTTCTTTCAACCTGACGGGTTTGCCAGCTTCGCTGGGCAAACAAAAAAACCCGCCAAAAGGCGGGTTTTTTAATTCGTTGTAAACCTTAAAAGATTAAGCTTTACCTACAATGTCAACCAGCATCCAGTTTTTAGACTTGGATAATGGACGGCACTCGCGAAGAGTAACGACGTCGCCCATTTGACATGCATTGTTTTCGTCATGTGCGTGCAACTTAGTAGTACGCTTGATGAATTTCCCATAGATAGGGTGCTTCACGCGACGCTCTACTGCAACAGTGATAGTTTTATCCATCTTGTTGCTAACCACACGACCTTGTACTGTACGAATTTTATCAGTCATTAGGCACCTGCCTTCTCAGTCAAAATGGTTTTAACACGCGCAATGTTGCGACGAACTGTTTTCAGTTGATGCGTTTGCGCCAACTGACCAGTGCTGTTTTGCATGCGCAGATTGAATTGCTCCTGAAGAAGTTCGATCAGGTGCGCATTCAATTCTTCTACGCTCTTTTCTCTTAATTCAGATGCATTCATTACATTACCGTCCGAGTTACAAAAGTGGTCTTAAACGGCAATTTCGCAGCTGCAAGTTCGAAAGCTTCACGCGCCAATTCTTCTGGCACACCTTCCATCTCATACAACACACGACCTGGCTGAATCTGGCATACCCAGTATTCAACGTTACCCTTACCTTTACCTTGACGAACCTCAAGAGGCTTCTCAGTAATTGGCTTGTCAGGGAACACACGGATCCAGATTTTACCTTGACGTTTAATATGACGAGTCATTGCACGACGAGCTGCTTCGATTTGACGAGCAGTCATACGGCCACGACCAACCGATTTTAAACCGAAAGTACCGAAACTTACTTTATTACCAGATGCCAGACCACGGTTGCGGCCTTTGTGCATCTTGC
Source organism: Planctobacterium sp. AWH2_060 (assembly GCF_056158425.1). NCBI lineage: Bacteria > Pseudomonadati > Pseudomonadota > Gammaproteobacteria > Alteromonadales > Alteromonadaceae > Planctobacterium > Planctobacterium sp. AWH2_060. The sequence goes on from NZ_JBSWTG010000001.1 coordinate 2,691,776, forward strand.
GGAATTTCATACGTTTTGGTTGTAACATGATTACGCTCCTCTCTTAGCAGGACGCGCCTTCTTCTTAGGCTGTTGTTGCTCTGGCTGCTCTGCCTTAGTTGGCAAACCACCCAAAACCTCACCTTTGAAGATCCATACTTTGATACCGATGATACCGTAAGTAGTCAACGCTTCTGAAGTTGCATAATCGATGTCAGCACGGAAAGTGTGTAGTGGTACACGACCTTCACGATACCATTCAGAACGAGCAATCTCTGCACCGCCTAAACGACCGCTTACTTCAACCTTGATACCTTTGGCACCTAAACGCATAGCGTTTTGAACGGCACGCTTCATGGCGCGACGGAACATAACACGACGCTCTAACTGGCTAGCGATGCTATCAGCTACCAATTGACCGTCTAGTTCAGGCTTACGTACTTCAGCGATGTTAATCTGAGCAGGAACGCCTGCCAGGTTAGACACGTGCTTGCGAAGTACTTCTACATCTTCACCTTTCTTACCGATAACAACACCTGGACGAGCAGTGTGAATAGTCACACGGATGCTTTTCGCAGGACGGTCGATTTCGATTTTTGACAAAGATGCATTTTTCAATTTCTTAGTCAGATACTGACGAACCTGATGATCAGAATACAGGTTATCAGCATAATCTTTTGTACCGGCGTACCAGGTAGAAACCCATGGTTTGCTGATACCCAGGCGTATGCCCGTAGGATGTACCTTCTGTCCCATTGTTTACTCCTGATTGTCCGCTACTACAACAGTGATGTGACTGCTGCGTTTGAAGATGCGATCCGCACGACCTTTCGCACGAGTCTTGATGCGCTTCATAGTAGGACCTTCGTCAACGAAGATCTTAGCTACAACTAGCTCATCGATATCAGCACCTTCATTGTGCTCAGCATTCGCGATCGCAGAGTTAAGAACTTTCTTAACCAGATCGGCTGCTTTTTTAGGGCTGTACGTCAAAACTTCAAGAGCTTTTTCTACGTGCAAGCCGCGAACTTGATCTGCTACCAAACGCGCTTTTTGAGGCGAAATACGAGCAAAACTGTGTTTAGCTAAAGCTTCCATTGTCTACTCCTTATCGTTTCGCTTTCTTATCGGCCACGTGGCCTTTATAAGTGCGTGTTGGCGCAAATTCGCCCAATTTATGGCCTACCATTTCGTCCGATACGAATACCGGAACGTGTTGGCGACCGTTATGGACTGCAATGGTCAACCCAATCATATCTGGGATGATCATAGAGCGACGAGACCAGGTTTTAATTGGTTTCTTTTCGCCTTTTTCCACTGCAGCCTCAACCTTCTTCAACAAGTGTAGGTCAATAAATGGACCCTTCTTGAGAGAACGTGGCATGGTGAATCCTCGCTATTACTTGTTACGACGACGTACGATGAACTTATCAGTACGCTTATTCTTACGTGTTTTTGCACCTTTAGTCGGTTTACCCCAAGGAGAAACCGGATGACGACCACCAGAGGTACGGCCTTCACCACCACCATGTGGGTGATCAACTGGGTTCATTGCAACACCACGTACGGTAGGACGAACGCCTCTCCAACGGGTTGCACCAGCTTTACCTAAAGAACGCAACATGTGCTCAGCGTTTCCAACTTCACCGATTGTCGCACGACAATCAGAAGGAACTTTACGAACCTCACCGGAACGTAAACGCAAGGTAACGTATGCACCTTCACGCGCCAAAATCTGTACATATGCACCAGCAGAACGCGCGATTTGCGCACCTTTACCAGGCTTCATCTCGATAGCGTGTACAACAGTACCTACCGGGATGTTACGCATTGGCAAAGTGTTACCTGCTTTGATAGGCGCATCAGCACCAGACAAGATTTGATCGCCGGCCTTCATGCCTTTAGGGGCTAAAACGTAACGACGCTCACCGTCTGCATAACATACTAAAGCGATGTTAGAAGTACGGTTAGGATCGTATTCAAGACGCTCTACTTTCGCAGGGATACCGTCTTTATTACGTTTGAAGTCAACAATACGGTAGTGTTGCTTGTGACCGCCACCGATGTGACGAACAGTGATACGACCACCGTTGTTACGACCACCAGACTTACTTTTCTTGTCCAGCAAAGGTGCATAAGGTGCACCTTTGTGCAAGTCAGGGTTAACGACTTTTACAACGTGACGACGACCAGCAGAAGTCGGCTTAGCTTTCATTAATGCCATGTCAATAACTCCTATTACTCACCGCCACCGACGAAGTCGATGTCATGACCTTCTTTCAAAGTAACGTAGGCTTTTTTCCAGTCCTTACGTTTACCAGTGCGCAGACCGTGACGCTTGGTTTTACCCTTCACGTTTACAGTGCGTACGCCAGCAACTTCAACTTCAAACAAAGACTCAACAGCGGCTTTGATTTCAGCTTTAGCAGCATCAGTGGTTACTTTGAAAACCAATGTGTTATTCAGTTCTGCAGAAACAGTGCTCTTTTCAGAAACGTGAGGAGCAAGAATGACTTTTAAAAGACGTTCCTGGTTCATGCTAATGCCTCCTCTAATTGCTTCACTGCATCTTTAGTCATCAAAACTTTTTCGAATGCAATCAAGCTAACTGGATCGATACCCTGTACGTCACGAACATCTACTTTGTATAGGTTACGTGCAGACAGGAACAGATTCTCATCAACTTCAGAAGTCACGATTAATACGTCTTTCAGTTCCAGCTGCTTAAGCTTAGAAACCAAATCTTTAGTTTTAGCAGTTTCAACACCGAAGTTTTCAACAACTACTAAACGCTCTTGACGAACTAATTCAGACAGGATGCTTTTAATCGCACCACGGTACATCTTACGATTTACCTTCTGGCTGTGATCCTGAGGTTTTGCCGCGAATGCGCGACCACCGCCAACCCAAATTGGGCTGCGGATTGTACCAGCACGTGCACGGCCAGTACCTTTTTGACGCCATGGCTTCTTGCCGCCACCACGTACTTCAGAACGCGTTTTTTGCGCTTTGCTACCCTGACGGGCACCCGCTGCATAAGCAACACATACCTGGTGTACCAGAGCTTCGTTAAACTCACGGCCAAAGGTAGCTTCTGAAACTTCAAGTGCGCCTTGCGCATCTTTAATTGCTAATTCCATCATCTATCTCCCAGACCTTACGCTTTAACCGCTGGTTTAACGATTACATCACCACCGGTAGAACCAGGGATAGCACCTTTAACCAGAAGCAGGTTATTTTCAGCGTCTACTTTAACGACTTCCAGAGACTGTACAGTAACTTGTTTGTTACCTAACTGACCGGCCATTTTCTTACCTTTGAAAACTTTACCTGGTGATTGGTTTTGACCAATAGAACCAGGGGCACGGTGTGAAAGCGAGTTACCGTGAGTCATACGTTGAGAACTGAAGTTCCAACGCTTGATTGCACCGGCAAAACCTTTACCTTTAGAAGTACCAATTACGTCAACCAAGTTTGTGTCAGCAAAGATCTCAACAGTGATCTCTTTACCTACTTCCAGGTCAGTGCCTTCTTCAGCACCTAAACGGAATTCCCACAAACCACGGCCCGCTTCAACGCCAGCTTTAGCAAAGTGACCTGCTGCAGCTTTATTAACACGGTTAGCCTTTTTTGTACCAGCAGTTACCTGCAAAGCGCGATAGCCATCTTTTTCGGCAGTACGAAGCTGTGTAATACGGTTAGGGGTAGCTTCGATAACAGTCACAGGTACAGAACCGCCTTCTTCAGTGAAGATACGAGTCATACCTACTTTACGACCGATTAATCCAATCGACATTTTTTACACCCTCTCTCTTTAGCCCAGGCTGATTTGAACATCAACGCCGGCAGCCAAGTCCAATCTCATCAGAGCGTCGACTGTTTTGTCGGTAGGTTCGATGATATCGACCAAACGCTTATGAGTGCGAATTTCATACTGATCACGCGCATCTTTGTTTACGTGAGGTGAAATAAGAATGGTGTAACGCTCTTTGCGAGTAGGAAGTGGGATAGGACCACTTACTTGCGCACCAGTACGTTTGGCGGTGTCTACAATTTCCGCTGTAGACTGATCAATTAATTTATGATCAAACGCTTTTAAGCGAATACGAATTCTTTGATTAGCCATCGACCAAAGCTCCAAACGATAAAGAACAAAAAAATACACTCCTACCGCCCTATTATTTGGGGGAGGGGTGCCTATATAACGATGACCTCCAATTGAGGCCTTGTTAGTTCCTGAAAGCCTTATATTTAACACTTACAGGGACTGGTTCTATGAACTCAGTGGGCGCGCATTATACGCATGTTTAATATTTGTGCAAGGGTTATTTTGCTTTTGAAGCTAGTATTTTGTGCTCTTCTATTGCTTCCCAAAGCGCCTTAATTTCAGACCGGCGCTCAAACAAAAACAGCTTTTCGATATCCGCAGGTTCAGCCAGCTCGTCTGGGGACAGCGGCGACAAAAAGGGTTTAATTCGCACCTGGGGTTTGCCTTCGCTTAAATAGAGATAAGGCTGCAACTTAACCACCAGCAGGATCACTGGACAAATTAACAATGCCCACCAGCCGAAACCAAACTGACTCAACAGCATCACAGGGAGTCCGCTGAATATCAGCGTCCAGAAAACGGAGTTTAACCAAGTTCTTTGCATTTATTATTTGTTTGTCAGCGAGTATATGATAGTGAACTTATTTAGCATCAATGCGTGGTTTCAGATAATTGTCTAAAGTTAGTCCCCCAATAATGAACAGTAAAGCTGTCTGCATCGAAGCATTAGTCATTAAAGCCTCTCCAGTAATGACTCGAGCAAGTATAGCATCTGAAAAGCCTGATAAAGCACACAAGATTATTAACCAACTACTGAATATCCTAAACTTTCTCAATGCCTCTTTACCCTTTTAACAAACTAATCATCTTCCAGAAGAGAATAATGAACGTAATACATTCCCCCCATGAAAATAAACAATGTTATTAATAAAGCCGGGGTAACTCCAGATGTATAAACCATTGAAAAGGCGAGCACGGTCAAGCATAAAAAGTATACTACATTGCTTTTTTTCAAAATTCTCCACCCAACCAAAACGAGATAGATACTAAGCAGTAATAGAGCGATTCCGACAAAAGTTTCTTGCCAATGTCCAATTACAGAAATTGAAAATATAGCTAAAATAACACCACATAATCTGAATAAAACCCGATTAAAAAAAACCTGTTCAAACATAATCCAAATCCTACTAAGAAATGCCCGCTAGCAGTTTCCTGCTAGCGGAAACCACTCTATTTGATAGAAAGCCAGCCAATTATCGCGCCTACACCACTTCCTATAGTAAAGCCTGCAGCGAACGCCTGCCCAATTGTTATCGCTCCAGCTACCACCGGAACGATACCACCATTAACTTCTTCAATTTCACAAACAGATAATTCTCTCATTCCATTCTCCTTACTTTTCAAATAGTTTTACGATGGTCATGTAACCAGTCATCGCACCAGCAGTAAAACCAATTGCAAAGGCATCTGTAGCTAATACAGCTACTACAAGCGGCCCAATCCCACCATTCACTTCATTAATTTCGTCGATTGTTAATTCATTCATTTCCATATCCTTGCCAACGATTTCCGTTGGTCTGTTAGTTAAAATTGTGTCAACCATTGACACAAGCTCATAGTGGCAAATTATTTTCCGCTTGTAACCTGTACCAAAGTACAGGTTTTCAATGCTTCCTTGGTTAAGAAGAAGTTCAAAGTATATTAATTGGTAGGAGCAGCTTAATCCATCTACCTGGGTGCCGTTGCCAGCAAGCTAATACCAAGGATAAGAACGTTTTTCGAAGTGAACCGGAAGGATTGATAGGAACAAAGCTTTGAAAGTAAAGTTACTTGTGCTCCCGAAATACAAAACCGTGAATCAAGCCCAGGGATACACCAAATACCGAGAGTGCTGCCAACCATACTTTATCAATACTACCTTCTGCCGCCATGGCCAAGGCAACAGATGTAAAACAAATAGAAAGGCGTAACCAGCTCTTACCATGTTGCTGCCAGGCAACACCTGCCAAATAGCAAGACAATGCCAGAATTGCTAACCCCACAAGCAAACTTTTGCTATGAATTACCAACAACAACGCAAACAAAATCAAAGAACAAGTAATTCCCCTCATCATCCAAATATTAACTTTTTCACTATCTAACATTTGCCTTCCTTCTGAGGTTCCATCGAAGTGCAATAAACTGCAAAGCCTGCCCAAACCAAATCAGTGCTAAATACCAGGGAATGCTTTTCCAGATTGATTGTTCTGATTCCAGATAAAAATGGACAATCGCACCTGCCACCAATGCGATAGAGCAAACGCCAAAAGCCACATAAAAAAACAGATTTAAATCCTCATCTTTTAGCATTGATTTTTTGCTCATGAGTTAACTCCTGTGTCATAGTGAGAATCACAATATGCGCATAAATAAATACTAACTTTCACTTATCAGGCTGTAACCTGTACCGAAGTACAGTTTTGTGGTGCTGATATTGACGATAAACTGAGCAACCGGAATAACTTTTGACAAGGAATCGTCATGGAATTAGTAAGCTCAGCTATAGTTAACAGTGTCATTGCCCGTGAAATAAATTTAACAACAGAGGAATGCATTTACAGAATGATTAACGACCAGGCCAGACAAGACGACCTGTTGAAGAAGATCGATGGTTATCTTGAACAACATGAAACTTTGATGGATGCCTATCAAAAACTAGAGCCCATCATTTTGAAATTGTTTGGAGCGGAGCGTATGAGTATCTTTCAGCGCCGCCGTCAACATCAGGACCTGGTTGCGCGATTTAAGACTGGTAACGAAATTCGCGAAATTAAAGTTGCCATCAGTCCCCAATCCATCGCCGGTTATGTTGCCTTAAGCCAGCTGCCGTTAATCATCAATGACCCTTATAACGCCGAAGAGCTGCGGGAAATTCACCCTCGTCTGAAGTTCGCAGATAAGTTTGATAAATCCAGCTCCTTTAAGACCAAGAGCATTTTGTGTGTACCGATCATGAATGCCGGGGTCATTTTAGGGGTTATGCAGGTGATCAATAAGCAGCGCGGTGATTTCAACGATGCCGATTTGCGTCTTGGTAAAGGCCTGGCGGATATGTTGGGCAATAAGTTCCGGTTTGAGTTAGGTGGCACGAAACAACCCTTTCAATACCTGGTGCACAGAGGGCTTATTCAGGAATCGGTACTGGATCCATTAATAGAAAGTTGCAAAGACCAAAAGCACCTTATTCAGCGGCTTACCTCAGAACACCGCATCCCGGAAAACGAAATTGGCCAGGCATTGTCGATTCACTATCAAGTGCCATGGTTAGATTATCTTCCTGATAAGTATCATCTTTTTCAGAATGAAAGCCGGTTAAATATTTCTTATCTCAAGCGCAATCTGGTGGCCGTGATAGCGGATGCCAGAGACAATCCCATTGTTGTCATGGCGGAGCCAAATAATGCAGCGCTGTTGATGGAAGTGGAATCGGCGTTAGGCATCGAACATTACGAAATCTCAGTGGGCCTGCCAAATACCGTGCTGCAATACCTGGGGGAAGCCACCGGAGGCGACAGCAAAGGTCCCGGCGAGATGGATGAAATTCTCGACGAGATCAGCACCAGCTCCGACGAACACGAAGAAATGGTGGATGAGCTGTCGGACGATGCTCCGGCAGTAGTTCGTTTGGTGAGCCGCATATTGCATGACGCCAAACGCATTAACGCTTCCGATATCCATATAGATGCCGAAAAAGGCGGCCCGACCCGGGTCAGAATGCGGGTGGATGGCGTTTGCCGGGATATCACCCAACTACCCGCCTCTCACCACAGTGCGGTTATTGCGCGCATTAAAATCATGGCCAATCTCAACATTGCAGAAAAGCGCATTCCTCAGGATGGCAAGCTTGCCTTCAGGATGCAAGGCAAACCCGTTGAAGTGCGTGTTGCCACCATTCCCACGGTGGCGGGTGAAGGAGTGGTTATGCGTATCCTGGCTGCCGGTGGTGCTATGCCAATGGACAAGATGAACCTCAGTCCCCGCAACACCGATATGCTTAAAACCATGATAGTCAAACCCCATGGAATATTGCTGGTTGTCGGTCCAACAGGCTCAGGTAAAACCACAACACTACATGCCATATTGGGCCATCTAAATACGCCAGAGAAAAAAATCTGGACGGCAGAAGATCCGGTAGAAATAACTCAGCCTGGTTTGCAACAGGTACAGGTCAGTCCAAAAATTGGCTTCACTTTTGCCAACGCTTTGCGGGCGTTTTTGCGGGCCGACCCGGATATCATTCTGATTGGTGAGATGCGGGACAAAGAAACCGCCCACGCTGGTATTGAAGCTTCTCTAACCGGTCACCTGGTATTGTCTACGCTTCACACTAATTCAGCCCCCGAAACCATCACTCGTCTTTTAGACCTGGGACTGGATCCGGTTAACTTCTCTGATGCCTGTGTTGGAATATTAGCGCAGCGATTAATCCGAACCCTTTGCAAAAACTGTAAAGAGGAATATCCGGCAACCGATGCTGAAGTAGGCTTTGTTAAACGTCAATACGGCGAAGATATTCTGCAAGAGATTGGTTTTAAAGAACCGCTAAAACTTTATCGTGGCAAAGGTTGTGAGGAATGCGGTGGCACTGGATATAAAGGTCGTACCGGTGTGCATGAATTACTGACTATGACTCCGGAGCTAAGAGCTTTGGTTTACAAGGAGGCGGCAGTATCAGCAATGGCGAAACAAGCAACCGCAGACGGTATGCGAACCCTGGTTCAAGACGGTCTATACAAAGCACTTAAAGGCGATACCGATATCGCCCAGGTGCAGATTATTTCAGGGGCTGAGTAGCAGGCCCCCCAAGTAACGACGTAATAATGAGGGAAAGACCTGGTCTTTCCCTTTTTAGTTTGTACTGCTGGTAACGGTAGTGATCAACTCAGAGTTCTCATCACCTGTGTTGTATACACCATCAGGGCCAGACGTATAGTCTGAGTGCACCATGTCCAGCAAGCCATCGCCATTCAAATCAATGGGATAAGCCTTCTCGCCCCAGTATCTTTGTGGTTGCAACAAAGTAGGGTCCTGCACCTCAAAAGTTCTGTCGGCCTTTCTGATATAGAGGTACGGCGAGTTCTCATCAATATAGGCTGACCCAGCCATTATCAAATCTTTCAGACCGTCGTTATTCATATCCGCAAATATCATTGGCAAGGGCATGTTGATATTGCGACCATAAAAAGAATAGATTTCGGTAGTTAAAGACTGATCAGCAAAATAAGTATCGGTTTCATCGGTGAAATCACCATTACAATCACTGATAAGCGCTTGCAAATACCTGCCGGTGTTACCCGCCGACGGATCTGCATTAGTGTTGCCACGCTCATGTGCCAACACCAGATCTTTGGCACCGTCACCATTGAGATCGCCTACAACCAAAGACTTCACATAGGTGTAGTCATCGTTCCACTCGACTCCGGGCAAGTTATGCACGTCCTGTTTTCTGAAATATCCAGAGCCATTGTTGTAAGCTATTTTATTAAAATTGAATTCCTGATTATTATCGATGCGTTTTAATCGACCCATGACCAAATCAGGAAAACCATCGCCATTCATATCTTCTAGTTTGTGATAAATGTATCGCCAGTAATATTGATACTGCTCACCTCCGTGAAGAATCTCTGTGGCGATTCGATTATCGTAATCTACGCTGAAATTGCCACTGCCGTCATTTATGAGAAAGTGCCCCACGATGTTGTCGTAACCACCACCACTTTCAACAAAGACATCAATATCATCATCGCCGTCAATATCACCCCAGGTAACGCCTTTACTGTGAATATGATCATTGCCGGTTGATCCCAGATAGGCTTCTGCCAACTGGGTGGAAACCGTGTACTTGCCTTCCTCATTGCTCATCAGCACAACCGGGGGCTCGCCGTAATAACCACCGCTTGGTGCTTGTCCGCGATCCAGGTTACCTCCATCCATAATGACAAAGTCCACCATGCCATCGCCATTAAAGTCTGCTGTAGCCGCCTTTGGAGCATGGATGCTGACTTCAGAATCAAGGTAATTAGAGGTGACATCAGTGAAGCTACCATCACCATTGCTTTGTAGGAAAATCAGAGTCGATGGTTCCAGTGAGTTATTGTCTTCGCCGCCCACCAGCAAATCGGTGAGTTGGTCACCGTTTAAATCTCCGGCATACAGAAACTGATCAGTAATGCCCGGTGCAGAGAAGTTCGTTGCTGAATCGGTGGAATAACTAAATTGATTGACATTGACCTCAAGAGATAACGGCTCCGGGGCCTCACACTGCAGATTGAAAAACACTTCAGAAGCCCAATTCCGGACTCTTACAGTAACAGTATCTGATGCGGTATTACCTTCCAGGTCAGTTACCTGAACCTGTAAAGTTGCATCAACATCTGCATCAACTTCAGGAGCGGTGATGGCAATGCTTAATTGTTCGGTTCCAGAAAGCTCTAATTCAACACCTGACAACTGTGTCCAGGAAACCTGACTAATTTGGTTATCTGGGTCGTCAACCGTCGCAACAAGGTCCGCAGTTTCACCTTCATAAAGCTCAATATCAGAAGGAGCGGTCACATTAACTTCCCAATCTTCAGATTGATTCCCCGAGTCTAATATCATTAGAGATTTGAAGGACGTATAAGAAATACCGTTATCATCGGTCAAGCTGAGATAAACAAATAGAAAGCTATCTTGTTCTACCTGCTTCGCAGTGATCCGCGTATTCACATTCTCTGCTGACTCAATCTCCACATAATCTGTTAAGTAGGTCCACCACATTGCACTGGTAAATAGGTTTTCTGGGTCGGTGATCTCTGGTGCTAATTGAGCGCTCTCCCCTTCAATAATCTCTAGCGTGTCCCCCATATCAACTGAAAAACTGCCCGAGTCAGCTTTTAAATTAACGTTCACTAGCTCCTGAGTCAGCCCGCCGTCAGCATCGGTTACCGTAATCGAAAACTGCAAAGATTCATCTTGAGTGACGCTTGGCATAACCAAGGTAAACTGGGCTTCTTCTGGTGCAAAAAGATTTACGGCTGTACCTGACAGTTGCTCCCACAAGTAGCTCAATTCAGCGCCTTCAGGATCGGTTGCTTCTGCTTCAAATAAGATAATTGAACCCGAATAAACGTTATGTTCCTTTGTTACCTGAATCACCGGGTTTAGATTTTCGATTTCAGCAACTCTCACCATTTCCATTCGCGTTGTCACTGGAGCCGCCAATGGGATATCGCTATCCTGTTTGCCAAAATGGTAGCGTTCTATCTCACCATCTGAGCTGCGCAATATGTATTGATACTGGTTTGAAGCTCTTCTTACTGCTATGTCAGCTTTTCCATCACCGTCATAATCCGCCACAACGGGAATATCACCGCTTTGTTTACCGAAGTGATAGCGGCTGATGCTTTGATCGCTGCTGTTTAGCACATACCAATATTGATTAGAAGGACGGCGCACCGCCACATCGGCTTTACCATCACCATCGTAATCGGCCGGTACCGGAATATCTTCCGCCTGTTTACCAAAATTAAACCGTTGAATCTCACCATCGGAGCTATTCAGGATATACCACATTTGATTGGAGGCACGACGAACTGCCACATCAGCTTTACCATCCCCATCATAATCAGCTGGAACAGGGATATCTTCAGATTGTTTGCCAAAATTAATTCGCTGGATCTCACCATCCGAACTATTCAGGATATACCACATCTGATTAGATGGTCTTCTGACCGCGATATCTGTAATGCCATCGCCGTCATAATCCGCGGGAACAGGGATATCCTCTGATTGTTTACCAAAATTAATGCGTTGAATTTCACCATCAGAGCTATTGAGAATGTACCACATTTGATTGGAAGGTCTTCTTACCGCCACATCGGAAATGCCATCTCCGTCGAAATCACCTGTAACCGGAATATCGTTTTCATGTTTACCAAACTGTAGTCGCTGAATAGCTTGATCACTGCTATTCAGAATATATTGCATGAAATTCGCCTGACGTCTTACTGCGACATCCGCTTTGCCGTCGCCGTCAAAATCCAGGTCAGTAGCATTAGAAATGGTTGCACAAAATGCCGTAGTTATAAAAAGGAAGTGGCGAAACAAGCCTTTAGTCATCAGATTACGTCTCTATATTCTGTTATTGGGGGGTATTAAAAACAAAACGCGGAAGTATAGTTTTTCACCGATTTAATGCAAGTTTCCCCACACAATCAGCTGTCCACTAAACACTACAAATATCGCCGTTAATCATAACGTCGATAATAATCCTCTCTGCCCCCACCAAATTTAAACTGATGAGTACCATCGCAAAAGGGTTTGTTGCCTGTACCTGAACAGCCACAAAAATGCTCGATTTTGGTTTCTGTGGCGACATATTTAAGAGGCTGATAACGGGTCCCCTGATGCGAACCATCACAAAATGGAGCCGTTGCGGTTTTACCACAAGAGCACCATTGATAAGTTTTGCCTTCTTCCACCTGCACCGCTACAGGTCGGTCATTTGAAGGGGCACCGGGCACTGTCGAATCAGATTGAGACACTAACTATTTTCCAATAAATAATGCTGATTTCTGGTAAAACCAGTCGTGAAATGGCTTAATAGCCTTATTGCAGTTTTAGAATAAAAACAATATGAACTCAAGTTTAATCCCCGCAAACCAACATTTTGCCGTTATGGCCGCCTTATTTGCTATTGCATTTTTTGGTTTTTGGGCAGAAAAACAACACTGGGGCAAATTAGTCACCGGCACAGTATGGGCAATTCTGGCCGCTATTATTGCATCTAATCTGAATATCATTCCCAAGAGCGCTGATGCCTACAGCTTCGTGTTTCGCTATCTGGTGCCAGCACTCATTCCCTTGTTCCTCATCAACGCCAATGTAAAACGTATCATCATGGAAAGTGGGCGCGTAGGTTTAGGTTTTATTCTGGCCTGCCTTGGCTCTGCAGCCGGTGCCATTATAGGCATTAACCTGCTGGACCTGGGCGCTCGGGAAGCTGACTTAGCGGGTATCTTTACCGCAACCTACACCGGAGGTTCTGTTAACTACGCTGCTGTGATTCAGTCTACTGGATTCGATGATGCCAATATCATTTCTGCAGCGACAGCGGTAGACAATCTAATGAGCGCACTGTTTTTGGCCATACTGGCTATTATGCCGGCGTCAAAATGGTTGATGGAAAAATACGCGGTTCGCAACCACGAACTGGAAGAAACCCGTCCATACTCTCAAAGCAGTCAAAAAGTTACCGGATTTAGTCTCGCTGCTGCACTAACTTTTGCATTGGTCGTAGTTGCGTTATCAGACGCCACCGTGATGCTTCTAGAAAATCAGTTCCCTGGCTATGAAATTGATCGCCTGCGTTATGTGTTTATCACCCTGTTCTCTATTTTGCCTGCCACAGTTGCCCCTAAAGCGATGCATAAACTGCAAGGTGGGGAAACCATAGGTATCGTTTTAGCCTTCGTGTTTTTTGCCGCCATTGCTGCCGGTGCTGATGTCGTGAAGTTACTCAGCGTAGCGCCAATTCTGCTGGCCTTTGTGATCATATTGCTGAGCATTCATGCTTTAGTGGTTTTCGGACTGGGTGCCGTTATTTCACGCTTGAGTAAAAAGTTTAGTAACAACAAAGAAAGCCTGTTCAGACTTTCTCTACCAGAGCTCATTATTGCCTCCAACGCCTCAATCTTGGGCGCTACTACAGCTCCTGCGCTGGCGATGGCCAGAGGCTGGCCAGCATTGGCCACGCCGGGAATCTTAGCGGGTGTGGCTGGTTACATTGTCGGCACACCGTTGGGGTTACTAGTAGCTTCTTTGGCCGGATAAATCCACGTTACAACATCAAACCACATGTATTGAAATACATTGTGAATACAGCAAACCTCTGCTAGTTTAATAATTGACCAAAACTAAGGGGTTGGCTGAATTATGTTTAGCAAGATAAAAAGCTTTTCAGGCCGAAAAGCTAACTCTCCGGAAAGCTCTCATCTATCAACTTCAGCACCGATAGCAACAGACCTCCGGTGTTTTATAAACCCTTAAGCCTTGCCAATATGAAAACAGCCCCAGCTGTAACTTTATTGAATAGTGGCTTCAGGTTATAGCAACTATAAACAATCGCAGCAAGTCTTCATCAGAACGGCGCATACTCAAAAACAACTCAACATTCACTGTTTAACTCGTATTTCAAACACCTTAAACAATTATTTTTCATAAAAACCATTCTCATTTGCATTACAATTTAATATTATTACCGCCAACGTTCAACCAGACATACACACTAAAAAATTATGAGTCAAAAATTAAAATTGGGATCCACAGCTCTTTTCAGCACATTAGCACTTGGCCTGACAACGGCAAACGCAAACGAAACAAAACCTCAGACAGAGCAATCAGATGAGCAACAAGCGATAGAGCTGATTAAGATCCACGGTGTCAGGGATTCAATTTACAATGTTAAAAAGTCTGGTGATTTACGACGACTTGCAGACTTAGTTGACACTCCAGCAACGATTACTGTGCTAACAAAAGACCAAATCGAGGAGTCAGGTCGTTCTGATTTAAAAGAAGTATTAGCGACCCAAGCCGGTGTCACACTTGGGACAGGTGAAAACGGCAATGCCTTCGGTGATCGCTATATTATTCGTGGTCATGAAGCACGATCCGATGTTTTTGTTGATGGTTTGCGCGATCCGGGTATGAATACACGTGAAAGTTTCTCGGTGGAACAAATCGAAATTACCAAAGGTCCCAGCTCAACTTTCGCCGGAAGAGGCTCTTCCGGCGGCGCAGTCAATAGCATCACCAAAAAAGCGTCATTAGGTTATGACTTCGGACGTGTTGATGTGGGCTTTGGAACAGACAACTACTTCCGCACAGCTGTAGACGTTAACACTCCAATTAGCGACAACATTGCAACACGTATTAACGTAATGACAGCAACCGAAGATGCTCCTAAACGAGATGGTGCAGAGCGCAAACGCGATGGCATTCTCTTATCTGGTCTCTATGACGACGCCAATAAAGCCAAAGTATGGGCTGACGTATATTACCTGAAAGCCGAAGATGTTCCGGATTTTGGCTCAACCGTCGTCAACGATCAGATTCTGGAAGACATTCCGGTTTACGCACAGAAACAAGATTTTATGGAATCTGAAGCATTTTCAACAACATTGCGCGTCGAATATCAATTGAACGATACCTGGAAATTATACAACATCACTCGTTATGGACAAACTGACAATGGCTATGTGGCAACCAGTGCAGGTGGCACGACAGGCTATTTGACCGAAGAAGACGCCAATAACGGTACAAATGGCTTTGGAACATTTACTTTCGGCAGTCACTCTAACTACCAAGATATCGAACACTTCTCCACCCAATTCAACCTTTTTGCTGATGCAGAATTTGGCACTGTTGAACACAAGTTTATGATCAGTGCGGAATTCTCTGATTATTCCGTGTTAAATGGTCGTTATGCCAACACTGGTTCAGTAAGTCAAACTAACTGCTGGAGTGCTGGTCGAGGTGGTGTGCGTGAGAACTTCTGCGTATTGGATGCAAGTGGCAGCACTGTTGCAGGATTTAACGACATTATTGATCGCTCAGCGGCGATAAAAGGCAATGTCACTTCAGACTACAATTATGACGTTACAGCAATATCTCTGATGGATACTGTGCAGGTAACAGATAAACTGCTGGTTTTTGCTGGTATTCGCCTTGACTCCTATGACTACAGTAACCTAACCTCTGATGAGCTATACGAATTCTCCGACACCTTGAGCAATGGACACCTGGGTGTTGTCTATGAAGTAATGGATGATATCAATCTGTACGCAGCTTACGGGACTGCGACCAATATCAATGGTGGTGAATCTGATGTCGGTGGAAATTGTGGCTATGGTGGGATCTGTACAGATTCAGATGGCAGTGCTGATGCTGAACCAGAAGAAGTTACCAACCTTGAGATCGGAACCAAAATGTCCCTCAATGATGAACAGTTATTCCTGCAACTGGCTGCCTTTCGTCTAACCAAAGACGATATCATGGAAGGCGCTGGTAGAGGTTACGATGTGACAGGTGCATTAAACACCGGTAAACATGAGGTCACGGGTGTAGAATTCGCAGTAAATGGCCAGGTAACTGAGGCATTGAGTATTCAGGTCAGTACGGCAATCATGGACTCTGAAATTTTAGCGTCTGCTGCAAATCCTGACAGCGTAGGCCTGCCGCTGGCACTTTTTGCTAATAAAAGCTTTTTCGCCCAGGCGCGATACCAGTTAACCGAAGATTTTGCATTTGGTGGTGACTTTACCTATAAAGACAAGATGACAGGCGGTCAACCAGACACAGGTTCCACTGGACCAGAAGTCCCCTCATATCGTGTATTTAACCTGTTTGCTTCCTACAACTTCTCTGAAAATCTGACCTCGCGATTGAATTTTGGTAACGTATTCGACAAAGAGTATTATACCTCTACCTATCGCGCGCCCAAATTTATGTATATCGGTGACAGACAATCGTTAAGGGCCACGGTTACTTACCAGTTTTAGCCCTTCGTCAATAAAGGAAATTAATCATGGTCTTGATCGAGCAACTGTTAACTAAAGATGAAGTTCATAGCTTTAGGTCTCAGCTCGAACAAGTTCCATGGTTAGATGGAAAAGGCACTGCGATGGGCATGGCTTCCGACGTAAAAAGCAACGGACAGGCAGATCCCAACCACAATACCGTCAGGCAACTCACCAACAAGCTATTGGCCCGATTTGGAGAAACAGCGAACTTGGTATCTGCGGCGCTACCCCATAAAATATTTCCTCCCTGCTTTAATCGTTATACCAATGGCGAGACATATGGCTTCCATGTCGACGCCGCTATCATGCGCATACCAGATAGCTCAGATGTACTCAGATCAGATATGTCGATGACTGTTTTTTTATCTGAGCCTGAAGAATACGATGGTGGAGAGTTGGTGATACAGACAGAATTTGGAGAGCAACGGGTAAAAGCGATGGCAGGCGATGCAGTAACATACTCGTCAGGGAGTTTGCATAAAGTAACACCGGTAACTTCAGGAACGCGAATTGCTGCTATAACTTGGATGCAAAGCTTGGTCAAAGACAACCAGATGCGCAAAGCCTTGTATGAACTGGATCAAAATATTCAACATCTTCTATCAAACCCATCTGTACCGCGTAAACGGTTAGATAGCCTGCATCACATTTATCACAACCTGATTCGTAAATTTTCGGAACTTTAAAAGTAATTGGGGTTGTATATTAATAGCAACAGAGTAATGCCGCTTTATTGATATTGTAAAATCCCGTATCTACAAATTCCCCTTTCTAACGGGAAACGGTAGCATAGGCAATTGATTAACAAACTATAACTCTGGCGTGACTATTTCTTCTCAGCTTCTTTTTTTCTTCAGTTTGCTTGGTGCATTTAACGGCCTGTTAGTCTCCGCTTGGTTGTTTACTCGAAAGCCGGTTAACCTGGCCAACCGATTTTTAGCCTTATTGCTGTTGATGATCAGTGTTCGCATTGGCAAATCCGTTTTTTTATTTTTCACTACTGATTTGGCCGATATCTATCGCCACATTGGCCTGTCAGCCTGTTTCCTGATTGGTCCCTGCTTATATTTTTATTGCCGAGCGGCAAGTACTCAGAATGGGCAAAAACAATCCTATTGGCGCTGGCATATGGCGGCATTGGTAACACTGGTGCTGACTGCCGCTTTGCTGTTCCCTTACGGTAGCAACACCGCAGAATTTAATCGTCTTATGTATCAGTTCATCAACTATAGCTGGCTGATATACCTGTTATTGAGTTTGCCACTAGCCCTGCCTGCCATCAAAGGCACCTTTAAGATTTCAGAATCGAGTCCGGATATCAAAAATAAGCAGGACAGCCATATCATGGCTTCAGCCTGGATAGGCACTTTTTGTATCTGGCTGGCTTATTTCACCTCAAACTACACAAGTTACATAGTAGGTGCGTTGTCTTTCTCGTTTTTGCTTTATTTGAGCATCATGTTGGTGGTCTATGAACGCAAGCAGCAGTTACCCCGCTATCAAAACAAGAAAATAGAAGGTCAGCAAGCCGACTCACTAATTGCAAATTTGCATTACCAGCTAGAAGTAGAAAAACGCTACAAAGATGCGAATTTAACGCTGCCACAATTGGCAAAGCTAATGAAAATTAGCGTACCTCAGCTGTCGCAGTTGTTGAATGATAATCTTGACAGTTCATTTAGCCATTATATAAATCAGTACCGCATTAACGAAGCGAAACGATTGTTGGAAATCACGCCCCAAATGAGTCTGGAGCTCATCGCCGAGCAATCGGGTTTCAATTCGCAGTCTACGTTCTATAACGCATTCAGACGACTAGAAAACACGACGCCGGCTCGTTACCGCCAACAGCTTGAAGTTTCAGCTACAGAGTTTGAAACAGATTAATTGAATCCTGTTCATTAAAAATAGTATTCGCTAATCTCTTCAGATTTATAATTCAGTAATACGACTTTATATATTCGGGAGATAAAATTATGTGCTTTCAATAGCATCCTTGCACCTAATTTGTAAATTTTTCGAAGGTGCAACATGTTGCTAAAACCATTTAAACACATATTAGTATTAACTGTTTTTTCATTTTACCATCTGACAGCCTCTGCCACTGCTGCAAGCAACGAACAGGCGGCGATCATCGCAACCCTGAATAATTATTTCCAGGGTACGGCTTACAACCAGCCCGATGTCATTAAAAAGGCATTCAGCGATAGTGCGACTCTGAACCTGGAAAAGAAAGACACACCAAACTGGGTGGTACCAGCGGCTGAATACATTAGTTGGTTTGAAGGAAAAATCCATGGCCAGTTTAACGGCCGGATCGGTGAGATCCTGTCCATTGATATCGCCGGTAAGATTGCCACTGCAAAAGCAGAAATCCTCTATCCCGAGCGAGACTTGCGCATGATTGATATGTTCCTGTTACGTAAACTGAACAATCAATGGCAAATTATTAGCAAAGCGGCGACCCGAACAGACGAAACTCGCAACGGTAAACGCATCCTGTTCATTGTTTCCAGTGCTCTGTTTCACGGTGATTCCGATTTAGCCACTGGTGTCAGCTTCTCGGAGTTAGTAAATGCTTACCATACTTTCGAGCAAGGTGGTTACAATGTCGATTTTGTCAGTACGCAAGGAGGTCCTATCCCTCTTTCCTATATCAATACCTCCAAAGAGCTACACAGGCAGTACATCTACGACCCGGATTTCATGTATGCTCTGGCCAATACCAAACACCCAGCAGAAATCAAACCTGAAAACTATTCAGCTGTGCACTATGTTGGTGGCGGTAATGCCATGTATGAGGTAGCGGAAAACCAACTATTGCAAGATATTGCAATGACAATCTATCAGCAGCACAACGGCATCGTTTCTTCTGTGTGTCACGGTACGGCAGGAATCGTAAACCTGAAACAGCAGGATGGCACTTATCTGGTGCAAGGCAAACGCATTAGCGGGTACCCTGATGAATACGAAAAAACCAGCGCTGCTTATTATCAACATTTCCCCTTCTCAATCGAAAAAACCATTGAAGCCAGAGGCGGTGATTTCCATTACGGTGGCCGAAGTGAAGCATATGTTGAAGTAGATGGTCGCGTCGTTACCGGCACCAACTATCAATCCAGCAAAGTCGTCGCACAAAAAATCATGGAAATTTTAAACCGCGCCATGAATTAACTTTCAAGGGGTCAGAGTTCTTGAAACTGTTTCAAGAACTCTGACCCCATGAAAAATTTAACCCCTTTTGCTACATTGGCGCGTTACTCTCCAACAAAAAGACCTGAAACAATAAAATGAGATTCGCGCTTCCTATAATTTTAATAGGCCTGTTATTGCAAGGCTGTGCCTTGCTGGCCCCTATACACTCTGCGTCAGTGTCCTTTCGTCTTTTGAACAATCACATTCTGGTGCCTGTCTCTGTTGAGGGAGTGGAAATGGATTTCATGTTTGATACTTCGGCAAAAAACACCGTAATTTTTGAAAGAGCGCTAAAAAAGCTATCAATGAAAGATGTCAGTGAGATGAACATCAAAATTCCTAAAGCAGAGCTATCAATACCTTTTGATAATTCCCTGCTCACAACCAGCAATTCCCAAAGCGACAATAGCTATTTTGATGGAATACTGGGACAGGATTTTTTTGACAAAAAAATTATAGAAATCAATTACGATTCAAAAACCTTGTCGCTATTTTCAAGACGCGCATTTAAGAACAACTTTATCCGTCGCTCGACGGATTGGGGAGCGATGCCATTGACGATAAATGACGACAATATGTATGTGAATATGCCACTCACTCTCAACAAGCATTCGCGTTATTTTGACTTTGCCATCGATACCGGATTTAACCTCGATCTGGTATTACATAGTTCAATGTTAAACGACCAACTAACACCAGAATATTCCTATACCTCTCCCTATTTTGATTCAGAAGGAAAACAGGAATTTACAGTTTACCCGCTGCAGCGCACCTACTTGGGTGATCACGCGATAATATGGCCACTGGTTCACACATATAAGGAGAAAGACGCAACTTCAAAACAACAAAATGGTGTTTTAGGCAATGCCATACTGTCCCGTTTTAATCTCATTATCGATACAGCCGAGGAAACCCTGTATTACCAGGAAAACCAACGACATTCTGTAAAGAACTTTCCTGATCGCAGTGGTATTACCATAACCCCACATCCAAATGGTGCCAAAGTCGCCAGTGCAGATGCACCCGGCTCGGAAACTCTTGAGCAAAATGACATTATTCAGTCCTACGAAGGCATTACAATCACTGAAAGCACCTTCGATGGTTTCAGGTTAATGCTGTCATCTGAAGCTGAGCAACTCCGAGTCTGTTGGTTACGAGACGAAGAAAAACAGTGTGGTAATCTAAAGATGGGTTACAGGATGTGATGTTAAATACAAAAAACCCGTTATTCTTTGTTTCGTTCCGCCCCAAAAAGGTTAATTTATTATACCTTAAGGAAACAGAGTTCGGAAAAGTTAATATTGTTTTGTTATACTCAAATTAATGCATTGCTCAGGAATACTCAGAATGGTAGGCCCAAAAGTTTATTAGTCTCCTTTTTAATATTCTCATTATCATCTCCGCAGTGCGCAGCACAAATCGAATCAGGAGTTCAGGCTCCCCTCGGCACTCAGAATACTCTTACAAACTCATCTGAACCCGATATTTTCGACAACAAGTTATTTGTCGGTGTTGTGGTTGCACTTATCGTGCAGGGACTCTTTCCTGTTTTTCGTTATTTTTACACCAAACGCAAACAGCGAGATACTTACATTGCTTATATCAAAGCCAATGTGGAATCTTCATTAAAGCGGTTTGGCGAAGATGCCAGCGACGATGAGCTAGCACTACTTCGCAAACTACCTTTTGAGTATGAGTGGCTGTCAAAGTTGCAACGTAATAATTAACCAGTGCCACAAGTAATGCTATATATGCAATTAGGACTAGACAGGTGTGAAACCTCCCTGGAAACGCATTGTCCTTATTTACCCATATTTAAGTTCAGTGGGCAAGCATCTGGCGATATCGACCACGAGCATGTCGCTTGGCAACTCAATCAACAGCAATCGGTTCTGATCTCCGAATATCTATTGTCCCAACAACAAATACAGTCCACTATAGCAGACCTTTATACCCCCCCATTATTTGATCTCTTCTCCTCTGAAGATTTCAACACAAAAAAACGCTGGTATCTCGCGGCCTGTTCATTGCTCGATGAGTTATTAGAGAATTATCAGTATTCACAAAAGCTTAAACAGGAACTGCAGAAATGGTCTCAAGAATAATCCCTGATTTAGTCAATAGGGTCTAAATTCAACTTCCAAATTAGATTGTTTGTCAACTGCCGTTAGCCAGCTTCAAATTAACCCAAACAAATTTTTATCATTCAATGCCAGCCTCAGGAATTAATATAAGTTCAAGGGGTCAGAGTTCTTGAAAGCGTTTCAAGAACTCTGACCCCTTGAAATTTTTTGGCGAATACAAAAAAGGCCGCTTGCGCGACCTTTTTTTGGGATGGGTTGTAATCAACAATTAGTCGATGATTTTAGCTACAACACCAGCACCTACTGTACGACCACCTTCACGGATTGCGAAGCGCAGACCTTCGTCCATCGCGATTGGAGCAATCAGTTCTACTACGAACTTCAGGTTGTCACCAGGCATTACCATTTCTACGCCTTCTGGCAGCTCAACAGCACCTGTTACGTCAGTTGTACGGAAGTAGAACTGTGGACGGTAACCTTTGAAGAAAGGAGTGTGACGACCACCTTCGTCTTTGCTCAGTACGTATACTTCTGCTTCGAACTTAGTGTGTGGGTTGATTGAACCCGGCTTAGCCAGTACCTGACCACGCTCAACTTCGTCACGCTTAGTACCACGAAGCAGAACACCAACGTTCTCACCTGCACGACCTTCGTCAAGCAGCTTACGGAACATCTCAACACCAGTACAAGTAGTCGTTGTAGTTTCTTTGATACCTACGATTTCTACTTCTTCACCAACTTTGATGATACCTTGCTCAACACGGCCAGTTACTACTGTACCACGACCTGAGATGGAGAATACGTCTTCGATTGGCAGGATGAACGGCTTGTCGATTGCACGCTCTGGCTCAGGAATGTAAGAATCCAAAGCTTCGCCCAGCTCGATGATTTTCTTTTCCCACTCTGCGTCGCCTTCAAGCGCCTTAAGAGCAGAACCCTGGATAACGGGTAAGTCATCACCTGGGAATTCATATTCAGTCAGAAGTTCACGAACTTCCATTTCTACCAGCTCTAACAGCTCTTCATCGTCAACCATGTCACACTTGTTCATGAATACGATGATGTAAGGTACGCCAACCTGACGACCTAACAGGATGTGCTCACGAGTCTGAGGCATAGGGCCGTCAGTCGCAGCTACTACCAGGATTGCGCCGTCCATCTGAGCAGCACCGGTGATCATGTTTTTAACATAGTCAGCGTGTCCAGGGCAGTCTACGTGAGCGTAGTGACGTGAAGGAGTGTCATACTCTACGTGAGAAGTTGCGATTGTGATACCACGCTCGCGCTCTTCTGGAGCGTTATCGATTTGATCGAAAGCCTGAGCTGCACCACCGTAAGTTTTTGCTAATACAGTAGTGATCGCTGCAGTCAGAGTTGTTTTACCGTGGTCAACGTGGCCGATTGTACCAACGTTTACGTGCGGTTTCGTACGTTCAAACTTTTCTTTTGCCATTGTTCTCTATTTCCTAAATATTTAAAAAGTCCGGTCACAAACCTCTCATTAGAGATGGGTGAATTCCGGACCGAACTTACTTAATTTCTTGCCTCAATAATGCTTTGAGCAACATTATTAGGGGCTTCTGCATAATTGTGGAACTCCATTGAATATGAAGCTCGTCCTTGCGTCGCAGACCGCAAATCTGTGGCGTAACCAAACATTTCCGACAACGGAACTTTGGCGCGTATAATCTTAATACCGCCAATACCATCTTCCATGCCTTCGATTACACCACGACGACGATTCAGATCGCCAACTACATCTCCCATCCAATCTTCGGGAGTTGTAACTTCAACCTTCATCATGGGTTCAAGCAAAACCGGATTAGCTTCAGAGCAACCCTGTTTAAAGCCCATCGAACCCGCTATCTTAAAGGCCATTTCTGAAGAGTCAACATCATGATAAGAACCATCGAATAATGTCACCTTAACGTCGAGTACCGGATAACCCGCCAGGACGCCAAATTGCATCTGTTCTTCACAGCCTTTATCTACTGCAGGAATAAATTCTTTTGGAACCGTACCACCTACAATCTCGTTAACAAATTCATAGCCTTTGCCTTCTTCCTGAGGCTCTACGCGCAGCCAGACATGACCGTATTGGCCGCGTCCACCAGACTGACGTACAAATTTACCTTCTACTTCCACAGATTTGCGAATGGTCTCGCGGTAGGCAACCTGGGGTTTACCCACGTTACATTCCACTTTAAATTCGCGCTTCATGCGGTCGATGATGATGTCGAGGTGCAATTCTCCCATTCCGGAAATAATTGTCTGACCTGACTCCTCATCGGTTTTAACCCTAAAGGACGGATCTTCCGCTGCCAGTTTGCCTAATGCTACAGACATTTTTTCCTGGTCAGCTTTGGATTTTGGTTCTACCGCGATAGAGATAACAGGCTCAGGGAATTCCATGCGCTCCAGGGTGATCACGTGATTCGGATCACACAGGGTGTCACCAGTAGTAACATCTTTTAAGCCGATAGCGGCCGCAATGTCCCCTGCCCGCACTTCTTTTAACTCTGCGCGGTCTTTGGCGTGCATCTGTACGATACGACCAAAACGTTCTTTTTTGCCTTTAACCGGGTTGTATACGGCATCACCGGTGTTCACTACACCTGAATAGCAACGGAAAAAGGTAAGCGTGCCCACAAAGGGGTCTGTAGCGATTTTAAAGGCCAATGCAGAGAAAGGCTCTTTGTCATCGGCATGACGCTCGTCATGAGATTCATCAGCATCGTCTTTGTGGCCCTGGATAGCAGGGACATCAACCGGCGATGGTAAATACTCTATAACCGCATCCAGAACCGCCTGTACACCTTTATTTTTAAAAGCTGAGCCACAGGTCGCTAATACGATTTCGTTGTTCAGTGTGCGTTTGCGAAGCCCTGCGCGAATGTCCTCTTCGCTCAGGTCACCTTCTTCAAGATATTTTTCCATCAACTCATCAGAAGCTTCAGCCGCAGCTTCCACCATTTCTAAGCGCATCACTTCAGCTTTATCCTGAAGATCTGCTGGAATTTCTTCGTAATCAAAGGTCATGCCCTGATCCGCTTCGTTCCAGTTGATGGCTTTCATTTTGATGAGGTCTATAACACCTTTAAAGTGTTCTTCGGCACCGATATTTAACTGAATAGGTACACAGGTCGCACCAAGACGCTTGCGAATTTGCTCTACAACACGTTCAAAGTCAGCACCGGCACGGTCCATTTTATTAACAAAAACCATACGGGGTACGTGATATTTGTTTGCCTGACGCCAGACCGTCTCCGACTGAGGCTCTACACCTGATGAACCACAGAACACCACCACAGCACCATCAAGTACACGCAACGAACGCTCAACTTCGATTGTGAAGTCAACGTGTCCCGGTGTATCTATGATATTTATACGATGCTGATCGTACTGCGCCTGCATTCCTTTCCAGAAACAGGTAGTCGCAGCGGAAGTAATGGTGATACCGCGTTCTTGCTCTTGTTCCATCCAGTCCATGGTGGCGGCACCATCGTGCACTTCACCAATTTTGTGGGACAAGCCGGTATAGAATAAAACCCTTTCGGTAGTGGTCGTTTTTCCCGCGTCCACGTGAGCAACGATACCGATATTGCGGTACAGCTCAATGGGAGTTGTACGAGCCATAGTGTCCTCTCAATTAAAGGAAATTCTGTGTAGGTGGACTTTAGTCCAACCGTGCTGGAAATCCAGTTTAGTCGCTAAAACCAACTGTTCTTAAAATTCCGTTCACTTTGTCGGAATAAATTCCGACCTACAATCTTTTGTCAATCTAAGCACAATTTCCACACGCCTAAATTGAAGACGGAGAGGGCTACCCTCTCCGCAAGTACCAAATTAATTTGGAATTTAACTACTGTCAGTAGATTACCAACGGTAGTGTGCGAACGCTTTGTTCGCTTCAGCCATACGGTGAACGTCTTCACGTTTCTTAACCGCAGAACCTTTGTTGTCTGACGCATCCGCCATTTCAGCAGCAAGGCGTAACGCCATAGATTTTTCACCACGCTTACGAGCAGCTTCAACCATCCAACGCATACCCAATGCGTTGCGACGTACAGGGCGAACTTCAACCGGTACCTGGTAGGTAGAACCACCAACACGGCGAGATTTAACCTCTACGTTAGGACGGATGTTGTCCAGAGCAGCTTCGAAAATATCCAGGTGATCTTTACCTGTTTTTTCAGCAGCAGCATCCAGTGCACCGTAAACGATTTTTTCAGCAGTTGATTTTTTGCCGTCTAGCATAACAACATTAATGAATTTAGCTAACAGCTGTGATCCGAACTTAGGATCAGGTAGGATTTTACGTTGTCCTACGACTCTTCTTCTTGGCATCTTAATTCTCCGAATTGATTCAGGATTATCCCAAAACGTTAATACTTAGTTTGGCCTTACTAACGGAGAACCGTTAAGACTTGGGCCTTTTCGTTCCGTACTTAGAACGGGCTTGCTTACGGTCGTTAACACCTGCACAGTCAAGCGTACCGCGAACTGTGTGATAACGAACACCTGGTAGATCTTTAACACGACCACCACGGATTAATACAACACTGTGTTCCTGAAGGTTGTGACCTTCACCACCGATGTATGAACTTACTTCGAAACCGTTAGTCAGACGTACACGACAAACTTTACGTAACGCTGAGTTAGGCTTCTTAGGGGTAGTAGTATATACACGAGTACATACACCACGACGTTGTGGACAAGCTTCCAGTGCCGCTACGTTGCTTTTCGCAGGTTTTTTAGCACGGGGCTTGCGCACCAGTTGGTTAACTGTTGCCATTCTAGCTCCTAAAAATTAAACAAAAAATTTGGTTCTTTCTGCGAGGCAGTCCGAACCCACTGCTGATTTTGCTGCTTTAGCCCAAAAATTCAGGCTTTTTAATGAAAAATCCGCGCCCATTAGGGAATTACCCCAAAATGAGGTCGCGGAATTCTATAGATCTGCCGCCTAAGTGTCAACTATTTAAGCAATTCGTGGGAAGTTTAACCGTACCTCGAAATTATTCTGATTAGAAAACAGAAATTCCCTGTGACACTTTTTCTGTCGGCTTGCAGTATAAATGGGTTAGCCTGAATGTATTGACAGTAAAAGTGGGTAGTGATTATGAAAGACTTACAGAAAATGTTGGGCGGCCTTAGCAAGAGCGGTTTTATGTCCGGTATGGCCGGTGGCGCTTTAAGTGGCGTTGTGACTAATCTTGCAATGGGTAAAAAATCCAAAAAGATGGGCAAGAGTGCCCTGAAAGTTGGCGCCCTGGCTGCAGTTGGGGGACTGGCATGGAAAGCTTATCAAAGTTACAGCCAGCAAAAAACTTCAGCGCAAAACAGCAGGCAAGCCAACGATCCGTCTTACTACTATACGCCGCAACAACAGAGCCACACAGAGCGACATACCTATTCTCGTCCAGAACCACGCAGCTTTGATTATGGGCAAGTATCTGAAAACCGTTTTGATGAGATCATTGAAGACGAGAGTGCCGAAGGTGGGCAAATGTTGCTGATGCAGGCGATGATTGCTGCCGCCTATGCGGACGGTCATATTGATAACGATGAGCAGGCACGTATCTTTAATCAGGTAGAGCAAATGGAGTTGTCAACGGCTGAGAAAGCCAGCTTATTTGACGAATTGCGACGCCCTAAATCCATGGAACAAATTGTAGCCCGAGTACCCGATGCTGAAACCGGAGTGGAAGTTTATGCCGCATCCCTGTTAGCGATCGACGAAAGCATGTCAGTGTCAGAACAGTATCTTGATAACCTGGCTAAACACCTTTGCATTCCAAGAGAACTCAAGGCAGCCATTCACCAACAGGCCCATCAGGCGAGGCTGGAGGCGAGCTAAAAAATACATTCCCCAAGACACAAAAAAAGCGCCATCAGGCGCTTTTTTCACATTGAGTAGAAATTACTCTTCAGAGGCTGAGCTATCTGCACCTAACACTTCAGCGTTTAACGCTTCGGTCAATGCGGCTTCTGCTTCTTCAGCGGAAACTGACAGATCTTCCATGGCATCCATCTTGTTAGCCAGTCGCTTCTTGTGATACGCCAAACCAGTACCGGCAGGGATCAGACGACCAACGATTACGTTTTCTTTCAGACCACGTAAATCATCTGTCTTACCTTGTACCGCAGCTTCAGTCAGTACGCGGGTTGTTTCCTGGAACGAGGCCGCGGAGATGAAGGATTCAGTAGACAGTGATGCCTTGGTGATACCCAACAATTGCAGTTCGTATTTAGCAGGGAATTTACCTGCTTTTTCCAGTTCACGGTTTGCGATATTAACGGCAGAAACTTCACACTGCTCACCTTCCAGGAACATGCTGTCGCCTGGCTCGGTGATAATACATTTACGCAGCATCTGACGGATAACTACTTCAATGTGCTTATCGTTAATTTTTACACCCTGTAAGCGGTAAACTTCCTGAACCTCATTCACGATGTAGTTAGACACCGCACTTACACCACGCAGGCGCAAGATATCGTGTGGAGACTCTGGACCGTCGGCAATAACTTCACCTTTTTCGATGTTCTCACCTTCGAATACGTTGATTTGACGCCATTTTGGAATCATCTCTTCGTAGTGATCACCGTCTTTAGGTGTAATTGTCAGACGCTTCTTACCTTTGGTTTCTTTACCAAATCCGATAGTACCGGAAATCTCAGCAAGGATAGCAGGCTCTTTAGGCTTACGTGCTTCGAACAGGTCAGCTACTCGTGGCAGACCACCCGTAATATCACGTGTCTTCGAGCTTTCCTGAGGAATACGCGCAATAGTGTCACCCACTTGAGCCGTTGCACCATCAGCAATATCGATAGTGGTAAAGCTTGGCAGACGAATTTCCTGCAGACCTACTTCTTCAATTTCAAGAATCAGTTTAGGCTCTTTGGCGTTTGCCAAAGACAAGTCTTTAACCACGATACGTGACAGACCAGTCAGTTCGTCCTGCTGCATTTCAGTGTTGGAATCGTCAACGTCAGAGAAGCTAACTTTGGCTTTACGCTCTACCACGATTGGGTGGGAGTGCGGATCCCAGTTAGCAACGATTGCACCAGACTCTACCGCTGCACCGTCATCGACTGACAACTTAGCACCATAAGGCAGTTTGTAGCGCTCTTTCTCGCGACCAAACTCGTCGATAACCGTCAGTTCAGTTGAACGAGAAACGATAACAATCTTGCCGTCTGTATTAGTTACATATTTGGCGTTGTGCAGTTTCAGGTGACCATTGTTTTTGATCTGAACACTGTTTTCTGCTGACGCTCTTGATGCCGCACCACCGATGTGGAAGGTACGCATCGTTAACTGTGTACCTGGCTCACCGATTGACTGTGCGGCGATAACACCCACAGATTCACCAGCACCAACCATGTGAC
The DNA here is from genome assembly GCF_056158425.1 of Planctobacterium sp. AWH2_060. Classification (NCBI taxonomy): domain Bacteria; kingdom Pseudomonadati; phylum Pseudomonadota; class Gammaproteobacteria; order Alteromonadales; family Alteromonadaceae; genus Planctobacterium; species Planctobacterium sp. AWH2_060. Next base: position 2,721,070 of record NZ_JBSWTG010000001.1, read on the forward strand.
CACGAGCAAGGTCACGCCCGTAACACTTAGCACAAACACCAAAGTCGTTTTCACAGGTGATTACCGAGCGAACGATAACCTGATCAACCGAGTGAGCCTCAAGGAAGTCTACCAGTTTCTCATCAAGCAATACGTTACGCTCAACCAGTACTTCGTTAGTACCAGGCTTAAGCACGTCTTCTGCTACAACACGACCCAATACGCGTTCGCGCAATGGTTCTACAACGTCACCACCTTCGATTAGCGGTTTCATTACAATACCGTCAAAGGTGCCGCAGTCGTCGTTGTTGATTACAACGTCTTGAGCAACGTCAACCAGACGACGAGTCAGGTAACCCGAGTTCGCTGTCTTCAATGCCGTATCGGCCAAACCTTTACGTGCACCGTGGGTTGAGATGAAGTACTGAAGTACGTTCAGACCTTCACGGAAGTTAGCGGTAATTGGGGTTTCGATGATTGAGCCATCTGGCTTAGCCATCAGACCACGCATACCGGCCAACTGACGAATCTGAGCCGGGCTACCACGAGCACCGGAGTCCGCCATCATGTATACGGAGTTAAGTGAATCTTGCTTCTCCATCTCACCGTCGCGGTTTAATACCTCTTCGGTAGACAGGTTGGTCATCATGGCTTTCGCTACGCGTTCGTTAGCGGCAGACCAGATATCGATTACTTTGTTGTAACGCTCACCAGCGGTTACCAAACCAGACTGGAACTGTTCCTGGATCTCAGTCACTTCAGCTTCAGCAGCATCGATGATTTCTGATTTTTCATCCGGGATAACCATGTCGTCGATACCGATAGACACACCAGATTTCATCGCGTAATGGAAACCAGTATACATAACCTGGTCAGCGGTGATTACTGTGTCTTTCAGACCTAAACGACGGTAGCAAGCATTCAATAATTTAGAAATTTGCTTCTTGCCCATTGGCTGGTTAATCAGCTCAAATGGCATACCTTCTGGCAAAATGCCAAACAGGATGGCGCGACCAACAGTGGTGTCGACAACTGACGTTCTTTCGTGTCTGTTACCGTCGATATCCACTTCAACTTCAGTCAAACGCACTTTTACGCGAGCGTGCAGTTCAGCTTCACCAGTACGGTAAGCTTTTTCCGCTTCTTCTTTGTTCGCGAATACCATGCCTTCGCCTTTGGCGTTAACACGGGCGCGGGTCATGTAATACAGACCCAATACAACGTCCTGTGAAGGTACGATGATAGGTTCACCGTTTGCCGGAGACAGGATGTTGTTGGTAGACATCATCAGGGCACGTGATTCCAACTGAGCTTCGATAGTCAGTGGTACGTGTACCGCCATTTGGTCACCATCGAAGTCAGCGTTATAAGCCGCACACACCAGCGGGTGCAGTTGAATCGCTTTACCTTCGATAAGAATAGGTTCAAACGCCTGAATACCCAATCTGTGCAGTGTTGGTGCACGGTTAAGTAATACCGGGTGTTCGCGGATAACTTCGTCCAGAACGTCCCAAACTTCTGCCGCTTCGCGTTCAACCATTTTCTTAGCGGCTTTAATCGTAGTCGCTAAGCCACGGCCTTCTAACTTGCCGTAGATGAAAGGTTTGAACAGCTCAAGTGCCATTTTCTTAGGCAAACCACACTGGTGCAAACGCAGAGTAGGACCAACTGTGATTACAGAACGGCCTGAGTAGTCAACACGCTTACCCAACAGGTTCTGACGGAAACGACCTTGCTTACCTTTGATCATGTCGGCCAAAGATTTCAGAGGACGCTTGTTAGAGCCAGTGATAGCACGACCGCGACGACCGTTATCTAATAGGGCGTCAACAGCTTCCTGAAGCATACGCTTTTCGTTGCGTACGATGATGTCAGGTGCAGCCAAATCTAACAGACGCTTAAGACGGTTGTTACGGTTGATTACACGACGGTATAAGTCGTTCAAGTCAGAAGTCGCAAAACGACCACCATCCAGCGGTACCAGAGGACGTAAATCTGGCGGCAGAACCGGCAGAACAGTCATGATCATCCACTCTGGCTTGTTGCCAGATTGCTGGAAGGATTCTAATAATTTAAGACGCTTGGTGATCTTCTTGCGCTTAGTTTCAGAGTTGATAGAAGGCAACTCTTCACGCATTGATGCTACATCGGCATCAACATCAAGTTCTTGCAACAAATCGAATACTGCTTCAGCACCCATTTTTGCTTCGAACTCATCACCGTGCTCTTCCAGCGCATCCAGGTACTCTTCTTCAGTCAGAAGCTGGCTGCGCTCTAATGTTGTCATACCAGGTTCGGTAACAACATAAGATTCAAAATAAAGTACACGCTCGATATCACGTAATGTCATATCCAGCATCAAGCCGATACGGCTCGGCAGTGATTTCAGGAACCAGATGTGTGCAACCGGGCTGGCCAATTCGATGTGACCCATGCGCTCACGACGCACTTTAGTGAGGGTAACTTCAACGCCACACTTCTCACAGATTACACCACGGTGCTTCAGACGCTTGTACTTACCGCACAAACATTCATAGTCTTTAACCGGTCCAAAAATACGCGCACAAAACAAACCATCACGCTCGGGCTTGAAGGTACGGTAGTTAATCGTTTCGGGTTTTTTAACTTCCCCGTACGACCAGCTGCGGATCATGTCGGGCGAAGCCAGACCGATTCGAATCTGATCGAATTCTTCAGTTTTGTTTTGTTGCTTAAGAAACTTAAGTAAATCTTTCACGATTTTCTCCCAACGGAGTCACTTATTATTCGATGCCAGCGCCAATTCTCATGGGAGCTGGCATCGCTACCTGTTCAGTCCAAAGCGGGACTTATTGCTCTTCCAGCTCGATGTTGATACCCAGAGAGCGGATTTCTTTCAACAATACGTTGAAGGATTCCGGCATACCAGGTTCCATACGGTGGTCGCCATCGACGATATTCTTATACATCTTAGTACGACCATTCACGTCATCGGACTTAACAGTCAACATTTCTTGCAGAGTATAAGCAGCACCGTATGCTTCCAGTGCCCACACTTCCATCTCACCGAAACGCTGACCACCGAACTGAGCTTTACCACCCAACGGTTGCTGTGTAACCAAGCTGTAAGAACCAGTTGAACGAGCGTGCATTTTGTCGTCAACCAAGTGGTTCAGTTTCAGCATGTACATGTAACCCACAGTTACCGGACGCTCAAACTCCTGACCAGTACGGCCATCACACAGTTTAATTTGTCCGCTTTCTGGGATGTCAGCCAGCGTCAATAATTCTTTGATTTCCGCTTCAGTAGCACCGTCGAATACCGGCGTTGCAATAGGTACACCTTTACGCAGGTTGTCGGCCAAACGGATAACTTCATCATCAGTGAAAGACGCAATATCCACTTCCTGACGATGTGTACCAGAGCTGTAAACCTGAGTCAGGAATTCACGCAGTTTGGCGATTTCCTGTTGCTCTTTCAGCATGCGGTCAATCTTCACACCCAGGCCGCGAGCAGCCATACCCAAGTGAGTTTCCAGGATCTGACCCACGTTCATACGCGATGGTACACCCAGCGGGTTTAGTACGATATCTACTGGTTCACCGTTCTCATCATATGGCATGTCTTCAACAGGCTGGATAGACGAGATAACACCTTTGTTACCGTGACGACCAGCCATCTTATCACCGGGCTGGATGTGACGTTTAACGGCCAGGTAAACCTTAACAATCTTAAGCACGCCTGGAGCCAGATCATCACCCTGAGTGATCTTGCGACGCTTGTTTTCGAACTTCTTATCGAAGTCGTCTTTAACGCCAGCATACTGTTCAGCAGCTTGATCTAACTCAGTTTGAGCATCGTCATCACGCAGAGGGAAGTCAAACCACTTCTCACGAGGAGTCGCATTTAGCTTGTCTTCGGAAATACCGTTAGCAACTAACAGGTTGCGAGCACGGGCGAAGATGCCGTCAGCCAGGATGCTGAACTCGTCACCCAGGTCTTTCTTAACCTGACGCAACTGCATGTCTTCGATTTCTAATGCGCGCTTGTCTTTTTCGACACCGTCACGAGTAAAGATTTGAACGTCAATTACAGTACCGTGAACAGAGTTAGGTACTCGCAATGAGGTATCTTTAACGTCAGAGGCTTTTTCACCGAAAATGGCTCTTAACAGTTTTTCTTCTGGGGTAAGTTGCGTTTCACCTTTAGGTGTTACTTTACCTACCAGAATATCGCCGCCTTTAACTTCAGCGCCGATGTAAACAACACCAGATTCATCCAGCTTGCTCAGTGCAGATTCACCCACGTTTGGAATGTCTGAACTGATTTCTTCTGGCCCCAGCTTAGTATCACGAGCGATACAGCTAAGTTCCTGAATGTGGATAGTAGTGAAACGGTCTTCCTGAGCTACGCGCTCAGAGATCAGGATGGAATCCTCGAAGTTATAACCGTTCCAGGGCATGAATGCGATACGCATGTTCTGGCCCAGGGCTAATTCACCCAGGTCAGTTGACGGACCGTCAGCCAATACATCACCCGCAACAATCGGCTCACCAACATTTACTGTTGGCTTCTGGTTGATACAGGTGTTCTGGTTAGAACGCGTGTATTTGGTCAGGTTGTAGATATCGATACCGGCTTCGCCTGCTACCATTTCGTTGTCGTTTACTTTTACAACGATACGCGAGGCATCAACGTATTCGATAAAACCACCGCGCTTAGCAACAACAGTTACACCTGAGTCGATAGCTACGGTTTTTTCCATACCTGTACCTACCAGCGGCTTATCAGCACGTAATGTAGGAACAGCCTGACGTTGCATGTTTGAACCCATCAATGCACGGTTGGCGTCATCGTGCTCAAGGAATGGGATAATGCTGGCAGCTACAGATACGATCTGCTGAGCTGACACGTCCATATATTTAATTTCTTCTTTCGGCATTAAGGTGAATTCACCTTTATGACGACAAGGTACCAGATCATCTGCCAGACGGTTGTTCTCGTCCAATTCCGCACTCGCCTGAGCGATTGGATAGTGACCTTCTTCGATAGCAGACAGATATTCGATGTCTTCGGTTACTTCACCGTCCACAATCTTACGGTATGGCGTTTCCAGGAAACCGTAATCGTTAGTACGAGCATAACTGGACAGCGAGTTGATCAGACCGATGTTTGGACCTTCCGGCGTTTCGATAGGACAAACACGACCGTAGTGAGTTGGGTGAACGTCTCGAACTTCGAAGCCGGCGCGCTCACGAGTCAAACCACCCGGACCTAAAGCAGAAATACGACGCTTGTGCGTCACTTCTGACAGCGGGTTGTTTTGGTCCATGAACTGAGACAGCTGAGAAGAGCCAAAGAACTCTTTAACCGCTGCAGAGATTGGCTTGGCGTTGATCAGGTCCTGTGGCATCACATTGTCCAGATCACCCAGACTCAGACGCTCTTTAACAGCACGCTCAACACGCACCAGACCTACGCGGAACTGGTTTTCTGCCATTTCACCTACAGAACGGATACGACGGTTACCTAAGTGGTCGATATCATCGACGTCGTCTTTACCGTCACGGATAGCGATCAATTGTTGCATTACTGCAACGATATCGTCTTTATCCAGAGTACCTGAACCAGTCAGTTCATCACGACCTAAACGACGGTTGAACTTCATACGACCTACTGAAGACAGATCATAACGGTCATCAGTAAAGAACAGGTTGTCAAACAACGCTTCTGCTGCGTCTTTTGTTGGTGGCTCACCAGGACGCATCATACGGTAGATTTCAACCAGGGCTTCAAGGCGGTTGGTTGAGTTGTCGATACGCAAGGTATCTGACATGTAAGAACCGTGATCTAACTCATTGATATACAGAGTTTCAAACTGAGTGATGCCAGCTTCATAGATAGCATTCAGGTTTTCAGCAGTCGCTTCATCGTTAGCATTAACGATAATTTCGCCAGTGCTTTCGTCTACTACATTGGCACCGAATACGCGGCCCAATAGGAATTCTACCGGTACTTCCAGTTCTGAAAGACCCAGTTTTTCCATTTGACGTGTATGACGAGCAGAGATACGACGACCAGTTTCAACGATCACATTGCCTTCTTCATCTTTGATGTCGAAACGAGCAACTTCACCACGCAGGCGATCCGGAACGATAGAAACCTTAAATACACCATTATCCATGATAACAGTGTCTTTTTCGAAGAACAGACCCAGAATTTCTTCTGTGCCCATATCCATAGCGCGAAGAATGATAGACGCCGGTAATTTACGACGACGGTCAATACGAACGAAAAGATTATCTTTTGGATCGAATTCAAAATCCAACCAGGAACCGCGGTAAGGGATAACGCGAGCGTTATACAATACTTTACCGGAGGAGTGCGTTTTACCTTTGTCGTGATCAAAGAACACACCTGGTGAACGATGTAGCTGAGAAACAATAACACGCTCAGTACCATTGATAACAAAGGTACCTGTGTCTGTCATGAGTGGAATTTCACCCATGTATACTTCTTGCTCTTTAATATCTTTTACTGTGCCTGGAGCTGCTTCTTTATCAAATAAGACAAGACGCAACTTAACACGAAGTGGTGCGGAGAATGTCACACCACGAATTTGACATTCTTTGACGTCAAATACCGGTTCGCCCAATCGATAACTTACATACTGCAACTCTGAATTGCCCGAATAACTTTTAATCGGAAATACAGAACGAAATGCAGCTTCCAAACCGTATTGACCTTCCGGATCGATCTCGATGAACTTACGGAAAGAGTCTAATTGTATGGAAAGTAGATAAGGTATTTCGAGTACCTGGGGGCGTTTACCAAAATCCTTGCGGATACGTTTCTTTTCGCTATAAGAGTAAACCATGGATTCCTCAGCCTGCTGATCTTTAACCCTGATATCTCTTGTAAGAGACATATATGTATTCAGCACCGTTTTACTTTTTTCAATATCAGACCAATGAACAGTGCGAATGATTTATTGGTTTGATATTGATAGCTAAGCGCTTTGAGAGGATAGACACTAAACGGAGAACCTGCACTATCCTACAGCGCAAAAAGGCTGGTGCTCAAATAAGCACCAGCCTAAGCCTTTTCAGGCAGCAATTACGTACAAGTACGAATTACTTAATTTCAACTTCTGCACCAGCGCCTTCAAGTTCGGCTTTAAGTGCTTCAGCTTCTTCCTTAGATACACCTTCTTTGATAGCTTTAGGAGCTGATTCAACAACTTCTTTAGCTTCTTTAAGGCCAAGGCCAGTCGCGCCGCGAACTGCTTTGATAACAGCAACTTTGTTACCGCCGAAAGAAGTCAGAACTACGTCGAACTCAGTTTGTTCAACAGCAGCTTCTGCAGCAGCAGCTGGACCAGCAGCTACAGCTACAGCTGCAGTTGCTTCTACGCCGAATTTTTCTTCAGCAGCTTCGATCAGTTCAACCAGTTCCATTACTGGCATTTCAGCGATCGCGTTTAAGATATCTTCTTTAGTTAGAGCCATTTCTCTAAACTCCTGGGTTTAAAAATTTAAAACAAATCAATGAATTAAGAAACTGTTTTTTTTATTCAGCTTCTTTTTTCTCTTTAATAGCCGTCAATACGCGGGCAAACTTGCTTGGTACTTCGTTAATAGTCTGCACAAACTTGCCAACAGGCGCTTTGAAGGTAGCAAGTAATTTCGCCAACGCTTCGTCGCGTGTTGGTAACGCTGCAACTGCTTCCAGTTTTTCTGGACCCAGTAGACCACTACCGATTGATAACGCTGTTACGTTCAACTTGTCATTCTTCTTAGAGAAATCTTTGAACAAACGCGCTGCACCACCTGGCGCATCCAATGAAAAGCCATAAATCAGAGGACCTTTCAGTGCATCATCCATTCCTGCGAATTTGCTGTCAGCCAGAGCACGCTTTGCCAGAGTGTTACGAATAACACGCAGGTATACGCCTTGCTCACGAGCCTGAACACGCAATTCAGTCAGGTCTGCAACTTCCATTCCGCGATATTCAGCGACGGCAACGGATAGAGCGCGAGATGCAACGTCAGTTACTTCTGCTACAATCTCTTTTTTTGCTTCTAAGCCTAGTGCCACTGAGATCACCTTTTAGTTGTCTGAGAATCGCTTCTCAGGTTTCACAGATAAATGGAGCGTCACTTGCGCTTCTCTCCACCTTTCTACGGTGTTCTTTATTCCCAGAGAGTCTGAGTGAACCACCGTCTGCGTAGGCATTCATTAAACGCTGTAATCAGCGTACCTACGGTCTAGGACGGGAGCCTGCGTTTCTGTTTAACAGAGCAGCAAACTCCAACCCAATTTTTACCTCGGTGCTAATTCTGACGAATTAACTCTCGCACCTATCAAGGGATGTCTTATTGAGACAAAGAACCTTGATCTAAAATCAGACCTGCGCCCATAGTGGTGCTCAGGCTAACTTTCTTGATATATGTACCTTTAGCAGAAGAAGGCTTAGCTTTCTTAAGCGCTTCTAACAGAGCTTCAAGGTTTTCCTGGATTTGATTAGCTTCAAAAGCAATCTTACCAATGCTGGCATGAATGATACCATTCTTGTCGTTTCTGTAACGAACCTGACCAGCTTTTGCATTCTTAACTGCAGTAGCAACATCAGGAGTAACAGTACCAGTCTTAGGGTTAGGCATCAGACCACGTGGACCTAAGATTTGACCTAACTGACCAACTACGCGCATTGCATCAGGAGAAGCAACCACTACGTCGAAGTTCATTTCGCCTTTTTTAACCTGCTCAGCAAGGTCTTCCATACCAACGATGTCAGCACCTGCTTCTTTAGCAGCTTCGGCGTTTGCACCTTGAGTAAATACCGCTACGCGAACTTCTTTACCAGTACCGTTAGGCAGTACAGTTGCACCGCGAACGTTTTGGTCAGATTTACGAGCATCGATACCCAGGTTTACAGCAACATCTACGCTTTCAGCGAATTTAGCTGTTGCTAATTCTTTCAACAAAGCTACTGCTTCGTTGATTTCGTATTCTTTACCGGCGTCTACTTTTTCGCGAACCAGACGAGCGCGTTTTGTTAACTTAGCCATGGATTATCCCTCTACCGTCAGACCCATACTGCGGGCAGAGCCAGCAATAGTACGTACAGCTGCGTCAAGATCAGCAGCAGTCAGATCAGGTTCTTTAGTTTTAGCTATTTCTTCCAATTGAGCGCGCGTCACTTTACCCACTTTTTCAGTGTTAGGACGACCAGAACCACTCTTGATGCCAGCAGCTTTCTTCAATAAGAAAGACGCAGGTGGAGTTTTAGTTTCAAACGTGAAAGAACGGTCTTCGTATACAAAGATTTCAACTGGAACCGGAGCACCTTTTTCCATGCTCTCAGTTTTTGCGTTGAACGCTTTACAGAATTCCATGATGTTAACACCATGTTGACCTAACGCAGGACCAACTGGTGGACTTGGGTTTGCGGCACCCGCAGCTACTTGTAGCTTGATAATGCCTGTAACTTTCTTAGCCATTACTCTCTTCTCTAATTTATGGGTTAAACGCCTCGCAAATACAGAAGAATATTCGCTTCAACGGCTCCCCGCCTACAAAAAGGCCGCAGATTATATTTTAATCTACGACCTCTGACAACCATTAATTTGGATTTTTCTTATTTCAAGGGGTCAGAGTCTTTGAAACTTCACTCTGACACCAATTTTTAATTTGCTTTTAATTTCAAGGACTCTGACCCCTTGAAAATTAGCCCTTCTCTACCTGGCCAAATTCCAGCTCTACCGGAGTAGAACGACCAAAGATAAGAACCGATACTTTCAGGCGGCTTTTCTCGTAGTCCACTTCTTCGACAACACCGTTGAAGTCTGCGAAAGGACCATCGGTAACTCGTACCACTTCGCCTGGTTCGAACAAAGTTTTTGGTTTTGGCTTATCAACAGATTCTTGCAGTCTGTTCAAGATAGCGTCTGCTTCGCGCTTAGTGATAGGCGCTGGACGATCTGAAGTACCACCGATGAAGCCAAGAACACGAGGAATGCTTTTAACCAAGTGCCAGCTGTCGTCATTCATTTCCATTTCGACTAACACATAGCCAGGAAAGAACTTGCGCTCACTCTTGCGTTTTTGACCGGCGCGCATTTCTACCACTTCTTCGGTAGGAACCAGGATTTCACCAAAATACTGTTCCATCTCATGCATTTTGATGTGCTCATCAAGCGTCTTCTTTACACGACCTTCATAGCCAGAAAACGCCTGAACCACGTACCATCTTTTTACACCTTCGGACATGATTACACTCCTATACCGGTCAGGAAGCCAACGACCCGCACGATTATTCCGTCAAGGCCCCAAAGCAGCAATGCCATAACAACAGTTGCAGCCAATACGATCATAGTCGTTTGCGTCGCTTCCTGACGGGAAGGCCAAACCACTTTGCGTACTTCTGTTCTGGCTTCTTTAGCAAAGTTTACAAAGTTGCTGCCTTTTACGGTACTGGCGGCAACCAGTAAAGCAACAATCACCGCTGCAACCACACCTAAAGCGCGGTACAATACGGAAAGTTCACCAAAGTAGTAATTACCACCTACTGCGGCAGCCAAAAGTAAAATGGCAAATACCCATTTTAAGCTGTCCATCGCACCAGACTGATTAACTGCGTTATCACTCATTGTCTAACCTGTTATCTCAAATTCAATCCACATGGATTGACATTAAATGTGGCAGGGGTGGAGGGACTCGAACCCCCAACCATCGGTTTTGGAGACCGCTGTTCTACCAATTGGAACTACACCCCTGTAGCAGCAGTGCCAGCACTACTGTTTACTCTAAACACTACTGTTTACTCTAAAATAGTTACACTCGCCTTGTTAATTTTTGAAAGCTTATCGGGAGATAAAGGATTCAGAAGTAAGGCGGGAGCGGTATTATACTGATTGTAACTAGTCTTACAAGCTTTAATATGGCCTGAGATCCGGGTCTCAAGCATAGGCTTTAAAATAATTCGTCACTACAGGCTCAGATTGATATACTGCGCGCTTGTTTAAACTAGATGTAATTACTGTTTTCTATGAAATTCCCCGGCCGCCGCAAACATAAGCACTACTTTCCGGTACAGGACAAAAACACCTTAATTGGTGAGTTTGATAAAGCCCAGCCCCTGAAACACAGTTATATTGTGGGGATCGATCAGGTTCTGGTTGATATCGAAGCCAAAATATCTGACGAGTTTTTGCAAAAATATGACTTACAGCGGGGCATGTCGCAACTCATAGACGACGATATCACTGAGGCCCTGTATCAGGAACTGAAAGACAACAAGCTGGTCAGCTATGAGTTTGCCGGTGGTACCGTTGGCAACACGCTACACAACTATTCAGTGCTTGCTGATGATCGCTCAGTGTTGTTGGGCGTTATGTCAGAAAACATTAAAATTGGCAGTTATTCTTACAAGTTTATCAGTAACAACTCCAGCAGAGTGGATCTTAATTTTCTGCAACCCGTTGATGGCCCAATTGGTCGTTGTTTTACGCTGATCGACAGCACTGGCGAGCGCACCTTCGCTATCAGTCCGGGCAAAATTAACCAATTGCGCCCGGAAAGCATCAATAAAGAGTTAATTCAAAAATCATCCGCTCTAGTTATTTCCGCCTATCTGATGCGAACCAATCCCGGTGACACCATGACAGAGGCCACTCTGAAAGCCGTAGAATACGCAAACGAGGCAGATGTTCCGGTAGTGCTGACGCTGGGTACCAAGTTCTTAATAGAGCAGGATCCCACCTGGTGGCAGGAGTTCGTCAAGAATCACGTTGATATTCTGACCATGAACGAAGAAGAAGCGGAAGCCATCACAGGGATCAAAAACCCATTGCTGGCAGCAGATAAAGCACTGGACTGGGTAGATATGGTAATGTGCACCGCAGGTCCAGTTGGCCTTTACATGGCCGGTCATGTTGATAAAAAGTATCTGCGTGAAACCGAACAACAACTCATAGATGCTGAAATCGCTGAATTTAACCGTTACGAATATTCCCGTCCAATGCGTCTACAGGACTGTGAAGAGCCGGTTAAAGTATACAGCTACATTCCACCTTACATGGGCGGTCCAGATAAGATCATGAACACCAATGGTGCTGGTGATGGCGCATTAGCCGCTGTTTTACACGATATCTGCGCCAATGAGTACCACAAACTGAACGTGGAAAAATCCAGCAAGCACGAACAGCCGGCGATAACCTACTCTTCACTGTCGCAAATCAGCAAATACGCCAACCGGGTAAGTTATGAGGTATTGGCACAGCACTCCCCTCGACTCAGCAAAGGCTTGCCTGAGCGCGAAGAAGTGCTGGATCTGGCCTACTGGGCCACTTAAGCCTCTTATATAGTCTCAGTTAAGCAGATTTTGCCTCTTTAACACCAAATCTTCCCCGCTTTAAAATGTGGCATCCCAGGGTGCCACATTGCACATTTTCCATACAACACCTATGCTTTGAATTTACAGCACATTTAATTTCAAAAAGCATGGGAAACGGCAGAAAACGATCTGACTCAGAAGGCGCCCCAATTGCCAATATGGGCAGAAGCAAAGCTGTCACTTCAAAACCTTCATTTCTCGCACCTATCAAAAACCGGGGAAGGAGCAATGCTGTGTCCGGAAATGCCAGTGATCACTTCCGACAGGTAGGCTTTGCCAAAACCGCTGCAGAAAAAACCATTAGCGCGTCCTCCAGAGAGAAAATTCATAGCGCACTAGAGTCTGGGTTACAGAAAACACATTTAAACAGCCAAACCAGAGATGAGAAAACCCACGCACTAGCTTATAAACAAGCCAACAATAGCAATCAAATTCAAAGAACGATAAACACTGTAAAGGGTAAACTGACCCCAAATGTTGATACAAACGAAGCCAATCGGATTGCGGGTAAAATCGATAGTAAAATAAGCGGCAGAATCAAAGAACAAAATAAAGATGCCTGGCAACATGAAACCAATGCAGGCAGATTAGGCACGGCAGCAACCGTAGCCAGCGCCGCAGGGACCGTCGCAAATGTATCGGCTGGCTTAACCGGAGGTGCATCACTGGCAGTTTCTGCTGGCGCTTCATTGGCTTCCGCGGGTTTACATGAAGCTGCGGCACGACAATCAGGTAAAGCATCAAAAGCTTATGCCCAAAATGCTGATACACAAGGCAAAGAAAGACTTAACCTTTTGGATTCCTATATATCCGGGGCCAAATCCGGCGAGCAGGAAATAGAAAAGAAAAAACATCGCGTGGCTACCGCAATGGGTTTGGTAAGCGGGGCCACAGGGGCAGGCTTACAAAGTGCAGGAGTTGCTGGTAAGCAATTGTTTGATACCGGAGGTAAAGACTTACTATCTTCTGGATCACCGCGATTTGGTAGCAAACCCGATTTGAGTACGCCTGAAGGGCTTACAAAAGCCGTGGATCAGAAAATAAAAAAACCGTTCAATATTTCTGAGCGATTGAGAAATAGTAAACTCGCCAACATTTTTAATAAAGGAGCCAAAACAGCCAATACAGTGGGCAGTGCCGCTACGGCCGGAGGTATGCTCGCAGATAAAGCCGCCGCATCCGCAATGAATGATAATGCTAAGGGCAGCAGAGTAAGTGCCGGTAGCAATGAGAAAAACACTCTGCGCGGGCTTCACTCTGAAATAGCAAAAACCCAGGTTAAGCAAGCAGAATTGAGTCGTGGTCAAGTCAATCTGAAAGAATCAAGCGACATCTCCGGGCTTTCTGCCAGTGCCAAACGGGTCCAAAATACAACCAAAAAAAAACAAATAATTTTGCATAAATATATCCACTGATTTATGGAAAACCAACAGCGTCTAAGTTAACAACTATTTATATTGAGCTTGTTACTCACCTCAAGTTATCATCGCGCTCTATATTGAATTAGAACCACATTTTAGTTTTTCTATACTTGCTGTTAGGAATGGAGACCTTATGCCTGCCAGATTTATAAACCCAATTCTCGTGTTTTTTTTGTTCATCAGCACTGTCAGCGCGGTAAAAGCAGAAAACATTTTTATGGAGCCATTTCTGGGTAATGAATCTGGCGCTTTTTACGATGCTAAAATTTTAGCTTATTCAGCAGAAAATCAAGTCGCTATTTTTGCCTCCAGTGCCACAGAAATACCTTTTTATGATGGTCCTGAAAATACAACTAACAATGACCTGATTTACTTAAAAGATCTGAACACAGAACAGGTTACATTACTTTCTAAAACTGAATCCAATTCTGTTACCACAGAAATTGTTGCCTCTAGTTTTAGCGAAACTACCAAAAACAATGAGGTGTTTTTCATCTATGCTGGATCTGAACCATTAAATGGTGACTCCTATAGTGGGGAATGGAACAGTAGCGGTTCCAAACTATTTAAATTCAACTTACAAACTCGCACAATTTCAGCAGTTTCGACACAAGGTCAGACACTTTTTGGTTTGGAGTTTTTAGTGTCAAGTGAGGGGCACTTTTATTACCATAAAAACAATCAATTAAACCTCTCGACAAACTCAGGCGAAGACTGGCAAGCACTCAGCGCAGAATGTATAAACCCTAACCTTTTGGATGTGAGTTCAGACGGAAGATTATTGTTCAGTTGTTATACAGGCGGCCCAAACCCATATTCTGTTTATCTGTTTAAACCGCAAACAGGCAATACCGATTTATTAACGCACAACTATTTAAAGCAAAATGGACAAAATGGTAAATTCAACGCACAAGAAGACAGCGTTTTTCTCGCGGCCGGAAACACAATATTAAAAATTGGACTTGATTCATTAAAAACGACTTACTTTATGGCTGAGGACTTTGACCTGGAGGAAATTTTTATTCAATCAGCCCCAATATCAGATCATCTTATCGTGACTGCCAACCGAAAAGTTCTACTCGGTAAAATAGATAGCGAACAAGTCATACTCCATGAAAAGGCTGGAATATATTTGCTGGGGTTAGAGGACAAACTCGCGCTTAAAATAGACTTAATCGACCATACACAATTTGATGGAACCAACGCTTTCGAGGGACTGAATAACCTTTATCCGAAAAACTTACTCTTCGACACAAATGACTCCAGCATTTTGCTTTCAAGCGGCTACAGAAAAAGCGCCTACGAGTTCCACACATTTGTAAGTAAAGTTTCACTAAATACCTTATTTAATAATACGCAAGACAACAGCATTCCCGTAGTGGCTAATATTAGCCCAATTGCTCCTCACAAAAATTTAGTATCCGTCGAGCACAACTCATCAAATGACCATGAGTTGCTTTATAAAATACAACGGCACAATGAAATTACCGATCAGACTACAACGTTTTGGCTATATGGAACAGAATTTGAAGACTTTCAACTGGGCCTCCAACCCGGTAGTAATAGTTACACCGTGTTGAGGTGTACCCTCAACTTCAACTGTAATAGCGAGTCTCAATATAATAGCAGTGTAACAACACAAGAATTTAACCTGGATGACAACTGGAATATGGAAGTTGTAAGCAACCCAGTAATAGACGGTTATCAATCGAGCTTTCAGGTATCGGCGTCCGGTTTTAATGTGCCAGACGGGACTACGTTAAGTATGGATTTAGTGGGTGGTACAGGCATCTACGGCTCTAATGACACCTTTTCAAGGTCCCTATCAGGCAATGCGCCATCTGCAGTTTTAGCCGTCAGACCCTGTGTGTTTAACGAATTAAACTATCCAAGTTTAGGTTACGTTTGTGATGAAAAAGGCTCAATTAAGGAAATAGCTTTGCCCCCACGAACTTCGCTGACATTAAGAATATCGCCAAACTACGATTTCATTGCAGTCTATTTTGAACAACAGGATGGCTTTGATTACCACATTCAAAGGAGACATTCAGGAGAAACTGAGTTCACAGAAATAGCACAAAAAGTTAACAATGGTTGGCGGGATGAAGATGTTCAACCAGGTGCCTCGTATGAATACAGAGTTGTTAGCTGTGCCATAAGCTCTCCAGAATTATGCAATACGGGTCTACACCAGCAAATCACTCTGGAAAGATCCACTTCACTACATTTATCTTGTGGTTATCAATATAGTACTGGCCCGATACGACTTTCAGTTCAAAACGGGCTTGCTGTCGATAACATGTTGATAATGAGGGCGACTGAGACACAACCATATGAACTGATAAGTTCACTTTCAGCTACGACTGAAACATTTCAAGATGTAAACGCGCAAATAGGTCAGCAATATCTGTATCGAGTGCAAAGCTATTTTGAAAACATCTTAGTTGATGAGGCCTATTGTGCATCAGCCCTGCCCGGACGACAGCAAATAAATCCATTCGCGACTAAGAAAGTTGAAAACCTGAGGGTAGAGGAGAGTTATATATTGGCCGAGTTACTTGTCTGGGACAATTTACCAGACGCAAGCCAATATGAAATAACCATAACTCACGAGGAAGACTCTTATTTCGAAAGCACTGTATTAATTGATCAAGCAGTTTCGCCTCAATTTCTTTTTAATTATCCCGAAGTTCGCACAGGCTCCTATATTTTCGCCGTGAAGCCAATATTCAACAACTGCTCTAATGTAAATGTATCATGCTCGATACAAAAAGGCGTTTCGACAAAGATATCCAGTAGTTTAGCGGCTCCCCTCATTGCTAATAAAATGATTTCGCCAACCATTTTTAAGGTAAAGCAAACTGACTTGAATGGAATAAGCATCAATAGCACCGCTCAATCAAGACTCGCAAGTCAACAATTTTTAGAACGAAAAAAGAGTTCAGATGAAAACTGGCAGAGGATAGCACTCATTAACTCAGCCACTTTCTATGACTCGGCAGATGCACTCGCTTCAGATGAAAGTTATCAATATCGAATAGTCAGTTGCTCTGCATACATCCAAAACTGCACAACCAGTGCTGCTTCTGCAGAAGTTGCATTCAAAGGAGAAGGATATAAAGGGGTACCTGAAGCACCAGCTATTGACTATTCCAATAATAGTTTTAATTACACAAACAACGGTACACATACTGACTATGTGAGTTATGTCATTGTTAGAGGAGTTTGGGGGGATGGAGCTTATCAAGAAAGCTGGACAATAGAAGACATTGAACAGCCCTACAAAATTCCGCGACACTATCGGATGAAAGATGGAGACCTCATCAAGTTTCAAATTAGCTATTGCTTCCGCACTCTAATAGCGAGCTATGAGACTCATACGTGCACTGAATACTCGGATGAGATAGTTATATCGCTTCCATCTCATGTCGTCACTGACCGCCCCAAACTGAATTCTGTTGGTATGCAGTTAAATCTTGAAAATCAATCGGCCTTGGTACAGGGCGAATTCTCAATTTTCTCTTCTAGCTTCCCTGAGACTTTGCAGGTTTATCAAGCCAAAAATAACGAACACTTTGAATTCGTTGAGGAATTGGTAATCCCGGAAGATCACGACGGTAATTTTGAACTAACCTATGAAAACCTTGAGAACGATGCTTACTACCAATATGCCGTCAGGTTATGTAATTCAAAGGGCTGCTATAGTCGTTATTCGGATAGTGCCTGGCTCAATACAAAAAGTATCCTTGCTCCTCTGGCTCCGACCATAGTATCAGTTTCGTCGCAACAAGCCGCTTCAAGGATAGAAGTTCATTATGCTCCCGGAAGTTTAACAGATTACTTTCTAGGTTATAGAGCAACAGCGGAAGAAGGTCCGTTTGAACAGTTCGACAGAGAATACGAATTGCACTCGATGTCAGATGAAAACCTGCAGCCAGCAAGTACCTATTTTTATCGTATCGATGCTTGCAACGATTTCGGTTGCAGTTCCTCCGAAGTATTGTCAGGTGAAACAGCGACTCTTTATCAACAATCAACTATCAATATTAGCGACAATGACTTTCTAGCTGAAAATGTTGACGATTCAATAATCAGTATCAATGGTTCAACAACCCCCTTCGAAAACGTAATGGATGCCTTTAGCGGAGAAATTAATTTCAACCAGTGGACAACGCTTCTACAAAATGGCGAATTGTCAGTGACCAGCCACCTGAATGCTTCTGACGATATGTGTCAAACAATGCTAAAGTATTCTCTGGTAATTCCCAATGCGATAAACAATAAAACTGACTATAAAGACTCTATCGCTGAGATTGTTTACTCTGATTTGAATTGTACAGAAGTTCAAGGTATTGAAAAAAACGGTATTTACTTAGTATCACACTACCTTGAAGGTCCAGTTAAATTACCTACTGAATTACTCGCCTCCTGGCATCTATACTCATTAGTTTTTGATGGTTCTGGTCTGTTCCATTTCAAAATAGATGGGGAAGATATAGCTACTTCCCATATACCTATCAATCTAGATATATTTGGATTGGTGAAATTCTCCCTTTCCTCCTTAAACGATGCCACTCTTCCAACCTATATTAGCGAGGTGAACCTCACAGTCGACTCAGAATCAGCAAACACACCAGATAATGTATTCGAACTATCAACGCCTCAACTGTCCAGCATTCATCCTAAATATACGCACGTCAATCAATCTTCAGGAGATAGGGTTGAATTCAGCTTTCTAAACGCTGGCGAATTTTCGACTGTGAACAATGCAGTGTTACACACAGGTGGTGCGCTAACTGCGTACATAGAAAACATAGTTATTGGTGGTGAAAATACGGTATTCATAAGGCCTTGTGAAACAGAAGATTGTGGACCTTTTAGGTATTACAATTTTGACGCCAGGGATTATGAGACTTATTTAAGAACCCCTGAGCTTTCTTTTTATATTGACAACGAAACCAATATTTTAATGATATCTCCCAAATCTTTTAGTTACCGCAATACCGACAGCTTTGAGATATACAAACATTCAGCAAATGACGACCAGGAAGCGCAATTGCTCAAAGAGATAACTGTCGAAGATATTATAGAGTTAAGATTGCAATCGTATGATTATCCACTTGCACAAGACAATCTGGAACTTGGCGAAACTGCCTTTTACAGTATTCAACAATGCAACCAAATCGACTGTGTATCCAGCACTGTTATTGAATTTACCATGCCTGAAGATTCCGATGGTGATGGTGTAATCGACATTTACGATCCATTTCCAAATGATCCCACTGAATCTATGGACACAGATGGCGATGGCGTTGGCAATAATGCCGATGAAGACGACGACAATGATGGCATTCCTGACATAATAGAAATAGCTGCAGGCTTGGATTCACTCAGCTCATCAGACGGTCGAGAAGACATTGACGGCGATGGTTTCAGCAATATTATTGAATACCTTGTAGGCTCTGACCTGTCTGAGCCATCAATAACACCAAAGGACTTTGGAGTTTACTCATCTTTTGAACATAACCATGAGCACTACATTAGCATCGGGGAAAACTTTGAGCGCGTTGAATACAGCCAGGATGGTAATTACTCTATTCGAGCATATGTCCCTGAAAATGAAGAAGTAATCGCTTTCACAATAACAGGAAAGCTAGTTAATGGCAGAGTGCTTCTTAGTCATACTCCAGCTAAGGACATGTTAATTTCTATTACGATTAATGGCAATCCGATAGATATTTCAGATAAAACATCAAATTACCCCATTGAGGTATATTGGGATATCCTCGCGATTGACATAGAAGCGTCGGAAGAACCCGTTGCGCTAGAGCTGAGTTTAAAGAATCAAAGCAACAGATTCCCTATTTATCCTTTTATAGACAATTTGTTTATCCCCATGACCAACGCCAAACTAATAGGTCAACGAGTTACAGCAGACTACGATGGGGACGGTAAAACCGATGTAGCGGTACGCAAAGGCTCTATTGGGATGAACTACGCCCTCAACAGCTCAGATGAAGCAATCCAACGTGTTCAGTTTGGCTCACAAGAAGAAGACATTCAGATTGAAGGCGACTTTGATGGTGATGGTATCGCGGACTTTGCGGTGCGCCGCCCCTCCAAAGGTATCTGGTATGTAAAGAATTCTTCCAGTAGCAACCTTGGCTCAGCCCGTGAAGATGGTATACAGCGGGTTGAGTTTGGCTCACGCGAAGATGATATTCCAGTTCCTGCCGATTACGATGGTGATGGCATTACCGATTTTGCTGTGCGCCGTGCCAGTAACAACATGTGGTATATCAAAAACTCCTCTGGCAGCAATTACAATTCAGCACGGGAAGATGGTATTCAACGGGTGAAGTTTGGCCTGCAAAAAACGGACATTCCTCTGCCTGCTGACTATGATGGAGACGGCATCGCAGATATCGCCTTCCGCCGCCCTTCCAATTCCACATGGTATATTTTGGAATCCAGTAGCGGTGAAATTCAGCGCATTAAATTTGGACTCCAGGACACCGATATTCCGGTGCCAGCCGATTACGATGGCGATGGCAAAGCTGATGTCGCCTTCCGTCGTCCATCCAACAAAACCTGGTATGTACTGCGCTCCAGTGATGACGTGATTGAACGCATTAAGTTTGGTCTGAATAAAGCCGACATTCCGGTAGTGGGCGATTACGATGGCGACGGTAAAGCCGACATTGCCGTGCGCCGTGAAAGTAACAGTATGTGGTATATATTACAGTCTTCCGACGGCGAAATTGGCAGAGTTAACTTTGGTAAGTCTGACGGTATGGTGCCAGTGTTAGCACCTATCTGGGAAAAACTGAGCATGCTGGGCTGGCAAGAAGACTTTATTGACGCCACGCTGGCCGGTAAGGCCTCAGCCAAAGCCCTTGTTGAAGATGAAGAGATTTTCTTTGAAAAATCCGAATTCTATAGTCACGAGGAGTTAGTGGAAATGGAAAAAGTTAATCGAGAACCGCTACACTAACCTCCACTCAGAGCTTCTCCCCTGATAAAAGCGCATCAATTTGATGCGCTTTTTGTTCTATTCAATTGCAGGACCTGTAGCTACAACGCATTCCCTGACCTGCATAGCCAATTGCTGATAGTGCTCAGCAAAACCGGGCATTTCAGCGGGTTTTGCTAATGCAGGAGTTTCTTCCAGTATGCTGGCCAATGGAATATTATTATTTATTGCAATCACTAGTGCTTGTCGTGTGCGACGATCGAGATTTTGAATATATTTCCCTAAAACGCTTTCAGACAATGGATTTGCGCCATCCAGTGAATAGCGACATTCTGCTTTAATGGCATTATCAGGTACAGTTAACAACCGGCTTCCGGTCACCTGCACTTTTTGTATATCTTCTGCTTTACTGGCCATTCTGGCTCGATTTTCAGGGGGCTCAACTGCCCTTTCTGCCAGAGCATCTGCCATCGGTGCCAACGCATCGGTTACAGATTCTTCTGAGTTTGCTGCAGGCTTTCTTACGATGGGAGCGCTATCTGCCGGGATTTCCTGTATTCCATCAGGGGTGAATGTTTGCCATTGTGATAAAAAGATAACTGACACTAACATCACTGAGGCTGCAATCGACAACCAACGGTAATGCTGGCTCATGAAGGGCTTTGTACTATTGCTACTGGCAGTGCGATGTTTGGCGAAGTTTAAAATTGCTTCATCAGTCGCTTCAGAAGGCTGCTGCTTATCTAGTTTATTGTACAACTCTGAGATATGTTGCTCTGTATTTTTGTCGGTATCATTGCTCATCGTTGTCTCCCAATTTTAACCCCAAACAGTGGCGCAACCCACTGTAGGCGGCCCGAAGCCTGGATTTTGCTGCCTCCAGAGAAACCCCGGTAACCTGTGCGACGTCGGCCTGAGTTAAGTTTGCCTCTTCTTTCAACAAAAAGGATTCCAGTTGAGCCTTGGGCAATAGTTTCATGCAATGTTGCAATGCTATTTTTTGACGAGTTTGCTGTAACTCCTTACCAGCGTCGCCAGCATCACTTACCTCTTGATGCTCATTGCTATCAACAATTACCTCAGATACCACAGCCAGATGGCGAAATCTGTCCACCAGCAGGTTACGGGCCATCTGATACAGCCAGGTGGTAAACTTGGCTTCCTGCTTAAACTGCCGAATGTTACTCACCACCTTACACCACAATTCTTGCATTAGGTCTTCCGCGCTGGAAACATCCTTAACCTGACGCAGAATAAACCTAAAACTACCGCCTTTATGTCTGGCATATAAGCTTTCAAAGGCAGCAAAGTCGCCGTTGATATAATCCCTAATGAGCTGACTGTCATCTGGTTGCGTTAATTGTTTTTTGCGACTCACTCGCTAGCCCTTTTTTCCTTGAATCACGACCACTTTACTCTTATCTGATAAAAATTAAGATTCGACCACTTTCGGCTTAATAACCTCACTTTCGTTGCTCAGATGACTTTGCTCAGGTTGCAACAACAACCAGTTCTCCATCATGCGAATGAACTCAGCGCGGTAGCCGTGCGTATCATCACCTTTTGCCAGTTTTGCCTGGGCGATCAGTTGATTTGCATCCCGCTGCGACACAAACTTAGAACCTCGCAATAACTGTCCCAAACCGGCAACGCTATGAGCAAACTGAAAACTTTTATCAGTTTCAGCAAAGGCTTGCAATTCTTCGATGCGCACTACCCGCTCCAGTTTACTACTGACATCACCGTCGGGCGCTTTATAGCGCAATTTTACCAGCGCAATTTCGTCTGAATTATGGCTGGAACTTTGCTTTTTGTCCTGATAACGCAGTGGATCTACATCAAACTGTTCAGCATTTTTCAGGGTCAATTCATATAACGCTGTTACCTTGTGCCCGGCACCAATGTCGCCCGCATCCACCTTATCATTATTAAAATCTTCTTTGGCCAGGGTCCGGTTTTCGTAACCGATAAGACGATACTCATGAACCAGATCCGGGTTAAATTCCACTTGAATCTTAACGTCTTTAGCAATCACCTGCAGCGTTCCGGTTAGCTGTTCCACCAGAACTTTCCGTGCTTCGTTAATATTGTCTATGTATGCTGCATTGCCATTGCCCTTGTCAGCTAATTGCTCGGTGAGGTGATCATTGTAGTTGCCCCGACCAAATCCCAATACCGACAGGCTTACCCCAGATTGTCTTTTTTTCTCAATCAGCTGCATCAATTCATTGTGGTCCGTGGTGCCCACATTAAAATCACCATCGGTAGCAAGCAAGACCCGATTAACCCCATCTTGTTTAAAGGCTTTTTTCGCCATCTGATATGCCAATTGTATGCCTCCGGCACCATTGGTGGAGCCACCCGCCTGTAACTTATCCAGGGCTTGGGTTATAGCCAGTTTGTTATCGCCTGATGTAGGTTCCAAAACTACGCCCGAAGCACCGGCATACACTACGATGGCAACACTGTCTCGGCTATCCAGTTGATTAATCAACATTAACAATGCCCGCTTCAGCAAAGGCAGTTTATCGTCCGATGACATTGAGCCAGAAACATCCAGCAGGAATACCAGATTAGACGGGGAGCGCTGCTCTTTGGAAATCGTCTTACCTGATAACGCCACCCTTAATAAGTGTTTATTGCTATTCAAGGGACTAGTGGCAAATTGGGTGTCCACGTAAAATGGCACATCACCTTCGGGTTGCGGATATTGGTAATCAAAATAGTTGATCATTTCTTCAATACGAACCGCATCTCTGGGTGGTGAGATGCCCTGCTCCAACATACGGCGAACATTGCTGTAGCTGGCGGTATCTACATCCACAGAAAAGGTGGACAGTGGTTGCTCAGCAACCGTCCAGATGCCATTTTCTGGATAGTGTTGATAGTTTTCAGTTGATTGCGGCGCGACAGAAACATCTGCCATAAAACCACTGACAACAGCAGGGCGCACAGCCGTCGTCATTATCTGGCGCTGGCGCAACTGTGGTCCATGAGCTTTTACATGAACTTGCTTATCTGCCAACACTTGCGCAAAATCTTGTGACTCAGCGGGTTGTGCGACTTGCACGCTCTGATTTTCCAACAGAATCACTTCCTGAGTATCCTCCTGTTCTTTATCGGAACTGGAACATCCGGATAACAGCAGGGTTACGGCAATAGCCAGACAAGAGAAAGCGGAGATATTTTGGGTAGATTGGTTGTAGAGCTTCATATCAGTACCTGTATTTTTTGACCATTAATACCAGTACTGACGGATGAGTCTCAAAAAAGGGTTTTATTTTTTAAATAATTTGAAGATAAGCTCCGGGCCGCAGTGAAGCAGCCCGGAACTAAAACAATTTATACCGCTTACTGCACTTGCTCAACTTTGGTTTGTTGTTCATCCATAAGCATTCTTTCAACGTTAAGCTCATTGCGAGCCGCACCGGCATCAGTATCAGTGCCAACTTCTGCATCCATTCGCGTCATCACTGGACCGGCCAAGGGCATATCGGCACTGTTGCGTCCAAACTGAATACGTTCAATCTCACCATCACTAGAGCGTAAGATGTATTGCATGTGAGTTGAGGGACGACGCACAGCCACATCGGCTTTACCATCGCCGTCATAATCGGCTGGAATGGGGATATCTTCGGCCTGCAAACCGAACCGAATGCGCTGAATCTCGCCATCGGATGAGTTCAGAATGTACCAGAGTTGTGTTGATGGACGACGTACCGCAATATCGGCCTTGCCATCGCCATCGTAATCGGCTGGCACCGGAATATCTTCCGACTGTTGACCAAAATTATAACGCTGAATCTCACCATCTGAGGAATTGAGAATGTACCAAAATTGCGTTGAAGGGCGACGCACTGCCACATCTGCCTTGCCATCGCCATCGTAATCGGCTGGCACCGGAATATCTTCCGACTGCTTACCAAAATTATAGCGTTGAATCTCGCCATCAGAAGAGTTGAGAATGTACCAATATTGATTAGAAGGGCGTCTTACAGCAACATCGGTTATACCATCACCATCGTAATCGGCGGGTACCGGAATGTCTTCTGCCTGTTTGCCAAAATTGAAGCGCTGGATTTCGCCATCAGAAGAATTGAGAATATACCAAAACTGGTTCGACGCTCTGCGCACCGCAACATCCGCGATTCTGTCTCCGTCAAAATCACCACTCACCGAAATATCCCCACTGTCTCGACCAAACTGGACTCGTTGAATACTGTCATCGGAAGAATTCAGAATATACTGCATAAAATTACTGGCTCTGCGTACCCCAACATCAGCTTTACCATCGCCATCGTAGTCATAGGCGACAAAGTTGTTATCGTTACTGGTAGCCACTAACACCGTGATACTGAAGGAAGGCAAGCTATCAGATAAAGCACCATCACTGACACTGATCACAATGCCAGAGTAAACCCCAACATCAGAATTGGTCGGCGTACCCGATAAGGCGCCGGTGTTACTGTTAAAACTCGCCCACTGCGGCTGGTTCTCTATGCTAAAGGTCAGGCTGTCACCGTCGGGGTCACTGGCTTGCGGGGTAAACAGGTAACTGTTATTCGCTGTTACCAAGGTATCCGGCGAACCTGAGATTTCCGGGCCATCATTAACATCAACAACCGTAATGCTGAATGCGCTCAGGCTGGCACTGTCGGAGCCATCCGACACACTAATCACAATATTGCCATGTGTGCCCACATCGTCGTTATCCGGCGTACCAGACAAAGTACCAGTTTCCGTACTAAAACCGGCCCAGCCGGGACGATTTTCGATACTGAAGGTTAAGCTGTCCTCATCCGCATCTGATGCCGATGGTGTAAAACTATAGAAACTGTTTTGCTGCACTGAGCTATCTGGCGTGCCAGAAATAGTCGGCGGATTATTTTGTCCGCTGCCACAATTGCTGGATTGGGTATTGTCCAGAGGCGCACAATCCTCAGCGTCTGGAACACCATCGTTATCGTCATCCGAATCCTGATTATTACCTACGGTATCACTATCGGTATCCAGACTTTCATTTTCATTGTATGGGAATGCATCTGAGTCATCCGGTACACCGTCGTCATCAATATCATTGGCATTACTGGCGTCTCTGGGGCTGGCATCAGACACGTCATCAATGCCGTCGTTATCATCATCGGTGTCATTCAGATTATTGATACCATCGCCATCAAAATCACCGCTGTCATCCGACAAAGACTGACAATTTCCATAGGGCAAAAAGTTATCTATGCCCCAGCTTGCAACTGCATTAACGTCCTGACAACTCATACCGCCCTGATTAAACTGTAAAAACGTTAACTGGTCTTGTAGATGCGCAATGGGGCGCATCGATGTCATAAACAAATTGCGCACATCCAGTTGCACCATGGCCCGCATGTTTCGGAACGCTTCCAGAGTAGTATCATTACTGCCGTCCATACTGAAGGTGTTCAGATTAGGGAAGTTCTCTAAACCATTGATGGTCTGTATTGAATAATCACTCGTGCAAACCAAAAAACCAACCTGGGCGTTGGTTATTGCATCGGGAAATTTGTCAGAGATACAACTAGCCAATTGCGCGTCATCCAGTGTCGCCAGGGCATCTGAGATGGACATGGTGATTTCATCGTTGTGAATGAGCGTCACCTCTTCTTTTACCTGATTAACCGCAAAAACCGCATCAGCACCGTCAGACTGACTACTGTCCACCCCACATTCGTACCTGTCCAGGCAGGTTAACTCAGGCGAGGAGAAAACTGAGACTTCCGAGGCACTGCCAAACTCACTGGCATAGGCCATCACAGTAGTGAATTCATCCACCACACCGTAACCTCGTCCATAGGTGAACACGGTACCTTCACTGCCCTGACGCAATGAATGTCCCAGCCCCATGTTGTGACCTAACTCATGGCCTAATGTGTCATAGCCACAAAACTGAGGATTTCCGGAAAAAGTCGTAAAAGCCGCAGTGACATTTACGGCATAATCGTAATCAAACACCTGGCTGATGTTACCATTTAACCAACCCTGGCCGCACAATCCCTCGGGTAAATCATTGAGCATCACCACAATAAAATCCGCGCTATTGTCAACTCTGGCCTGCCAGATGGGGGTGATTAAGGAATCGGGAATTTCTCCATCTGTGGAGTCACTGCCGCCATTACTGGAAAGATTATCCAGTAACTGATCGGCAGAATATTGCTCCAAATCAGACTGCATTAGTCCCGCAAACTCCATCTGGATATTCATACCACTCGCCTCGTATATCGCGTTATTCGCGCTGATATACTCAGTTATTTGAGCCTGCGTATCGGGGTAGCTGTCCACGAATTCATTAGTTACCACAAACAGAACTCTGAAAGTCAAATCACCAGCAGCAGCCTGCGACTGCGCGGAAGTTCTATTCGCCTTCTGGGGATTGCGCTGTTGCACCTCCTGACCAGAAGTATCGCCTCGTTGAGTTAACTGCTTAATTCCATGGGGTATGCGAAAGTCGGGGGTTTCACCGCCCATTTTGAATTCTTTTAGCAGCTTACCCTTGTGCAGGCGAAAAGTACCTGACATAGTTGCGATCCAGGCAGATAATTTGCCGTTATTTAAAAATAACTGGATATCGGGTAAATGCGGTGAATTGAGGTTCTTAGCCCGCCATATCAGGGTATCGCCCTGTTGTCGGGAACTTTCAAGCTGTGCTTCCACCACCTGAGAAAACACGGGCAAACGCAACACCATTTCGCTTTTTAACTGTAAAAGAAGTTCTTTATTTAAGGTTACTTCTGCGGTGTTTAAGTGTTGTGCCCTATCCTTAAGCGATTCAGGTTGAATGTTCTGGGTTAATTGCCATAGGGCCGGAGATGTCTGACCAAGCGCTTTACAGCTTAGCGACAGTAGTGAGCTAATTAAAATGACTCTTGCAAATTGATGCCTTAATTTCACGAGAGAATCCTTTTTTATTTGCGATGAGAGTTAAGTAAACGGGTAACTCCCCAATTTTATGCGCTTTAGATCCGCATCTGGATTTCAAAGTGTAGTGTGAAATTAAGGCAATTTCCTTACGAAAGCGGTATTTTTAGACAGAGGGTTTTTCCGAATCGCCGGGCTTTTTACCTGTGCTTGTGCCTTCGAATTGCTGCGCTTCTTCCTGTAGTTGCTGTTCCTCTTCATCGACTACCAGTAATTGCTCCTGCGCCATTTCTTCGTCAATACGAGGATCCAATGTAGCGGCTAATGGTGAATTGGTTATATCCGAAGCACTCACCACATAATCGTCTGGCTCCATGATTTCTGCTTTCTGCTTTGAGTTGATTAAAGTTAGCGCCACAAACATAAAAATGGCTAAACCAGACATGGCAGCATACAAAGCTTCATGACCGAAAAAAGTCATCAGTTGTGCAATGACCGCCGAACCTATACCGGCACCAACGCCGAACGCTATCAGCAGTGCTGAAGAAACCCCAACTCGCTCTTCATCACTGACTCTGGAATTGGCTAAAGCGGAAGCCAGAGGGTACAAGGTAAAGGCAAATAAACCGAAAACAAAGGTAAGTACAAAGGCCAGCCTTGGCTCTGTAGGCAACAGAAAAATCGCCAGCGACACAAGGCAAATCACAATGGCATTGGTTCGCAGTAGCAAACTTCTCCTGATTTTGTCTGACAATATCCCCATAGGCCATTGCGCAATAAGTCCAGCCACAACGGTAATAGACATAAACAAGGCAATATCTTCAGCGCTAAACCCGGCCTGACTGGCGAATAGTGGCGACAAACCATAAAAGCTGCCATTGATCATTCCGGCACATAAAATGGCCGTCAATGACTGTGGGATAACTTTAACGAAGCTGAAAATACCCACCTTTATCGGCTTTAATGGTTTTGGGTGTATACGCCGGGTTATCGAAATGGGGACCAGTCCTATTGCCACTGCCATACAGACCAAAAAAAGTACCGCTGAATCCAACTCTGTGAAGTGCGATAAGGCAAACTGACCAGCAACCATTCCCAAATAAGAGGTGATCATGTAAAAGGAGAATACTCGGCCCCGGGTGTCTGGCTCAGACTGCTCATTAAGCCAACTTTCCAGCACCATGTAGTTACTCATCATGCCCAGTCCCACCAGTACACGCAGCACTAACCACAAATAGATATTATCGCTGACACCATGTGCGGCAATACAGGCAATCACCACCGCGGTGCTGGCGCTGAAAGTTCGAATATGACCTACAGAGCGAATGAAGTGATAGGCAATTTTTGCCCCGAGCATCAAGCCAAGATAGTAAAATGAGGTGAGCATCCCGATCCAGAAAGTCGAGACGCCTTGTTTACCAAGGTAAAGAGCCAGGTAGGTTGTAAGCAGGCCGGTACCACCAACTAAAAATAAGTTGGTTGTATACAAAGAAAAAAACGCCCGCATCATGTCAACAAAAACCGTCCTGAACCTAAAACCGAGAGACTAGTGTAAGTATATACCAATCAGTAACAATATGTGATCGCTCAGCGTTGGTCTCATAGCCATGAGGTTGTGAGGTGCGAGTGAAGGAATACAAGTGGTCTTTCGAGTCTCTCGCAAAGCTTACCGCATCCTGCTATCCTCCCTTAACAACGTCCATGTTGGCAATAAAAAATCATGGCTATGAACAACGTCGAAGATGGGTTTGAAACGCATTTATGCTGTGTTAGATGTTTTTGATTTAGGCCCACTAGACCAGCAAACATCTGCCTTGCCTAAATGCGTTTCAATTCCCACTGAGTCGAGCACATATCATTACTGATTGGTATTAGCCAAGGTGCATTAGCAAATTAGCGGCATTTTTTAACAGCTTACCCTTGCCTTACTTGGTGTAAATACGGGTACCAGTAGTTGTCAGTCCTTTGTTTTCTGGCTCGATAAAACTAAACACCCGGGTAATGGTACTGGACACCGCTCTGCCATTTTGTTGCGCAGGTTTAAATTGCCAGTGCTGCAATGCCCGTTTTACCGATTTTTGAAAAGAGCGATGCACATCTCCTTCAAAAGCAATATCTTCGACCTCACCTGCCGTATTCACCACAAAAGAAACCGCAACATCATCACTTAATCTACGTCTCAGCGCCTGACGGGGATAGACCGGCGCTTCACCATTCAGTAAAACTGGCGGTGCAGTAGCGATTGTCTGTTCAGCTGGCTTTTCGGACGGGGTAGATTCAGTCTCTGGTTGTTTATGCAGCTTTTCAGTGGTAATTCCTGATGAAACATGATTCGCCAGTGACTGATAAACCACACCGGAGATAGCGCCTTTTGCCGCCGCAGACGAACTGAACTGCGACTTACCCGGCACCACTGAAGAGGTAGGTGTTGCCAATCCAGAAGCGATTTGTTCTTTCACGGCCGCAACTTGCGTATCGACTGTTTCAGGTTCAGCGGCTTCAGGAGCAACTTCTGCATCAGAACTCGTTGCCGCAGTCAGGGTTTCTGTGGAAGTTTCGGGCTGCTGAATTGGGGCATTTTCGCCTTGCTGGTTGGCCAACAATTCCGTGCTCACATTTTTAGCTGAAGGCTGATTGGTAACGGGTTCAGCAATATCATCGGCAACACTGTCAGAGTTCTCCTGCGCAGTGGAGGAATCAATACTCATTTGTGCTGCAACTAGTTGCGGTTTTGCTTCAGGTTGATTGCTGATTACAGGTGTTGCTGCTGAAGAAGTCTCATTGCCAGCGTCATCTATTGCTTGATTAGCTGCTACAGAAGAAGCTTTCTCAGTTGTCATATCAACTTTTGGAATGTCTTCCTGCAGCACCAGAGGCGCAGACTCATCAATCTGATTGGTCGCCACTATTGTCACCACACTGCACAGTGAAATGACTGCCGCCAGTATTGCTGTATAGCGCACGCGAGAGTGGCCGCTTGAACAATCAGAGTGCCCTACAACCCGCAAAATTCGCTGTTTCAGATCGCTGCCAGTGGCCGCCATGGCCAAATCAGGAATATGCTTAGCACGGGACATTTCCGCATCTGTCAGGGTACAGGCATAAGCTACCGGACTGCCGACCTGGGAAACCGCGACATTATCGCAACAACACTCTCTTTCCAGGCGAATTTGTTTAGATATCCATTTAACACCTGGATGGAAAAACAACATTAACTCCACCAGCGTTTGCAGGAAATTCACAATATAGTCATGGCGTTTAACATGCGCCAACTCATGAACCAATAACATTTCCAATTGACCAGGGGTCAACCCCAGCACCATTGAAGATGGCAACAATACCACCGGCTTTAGCCAACCAATAGCCATTGGTACGTCCACTTTATCGGAAATAAACAAGCGCGCCCGGACAGTCACATTCAGTTGCAATAACAAACGCTCAAAAATCTGCTGTAGTTGAGGCTCGGGAAGATGCGTCGATTGATAGGGTAATTGGCAAACACCGATTATTTGCAGTAATACCCGGCTGCTTAACAGCGCAACAATGACTAACCAGGCCACAGCAAAAAAGGGCATCAGTAGCAGAAGGTTGCTACTGTTAAAACAGTCTAATAGTTCGGCGGTCAGTAGAGATAGTCCCAGATAGCCGGATTCATTTAAAGAGCCACCAGCCTGAATCACTGTCGCCGTTACGCCGGAAAATACCTGATTGACGTCCACGGCTTGAGGGGCAATTTCTGGCTCCAGCAACCACATGAAAGTCGCAACCGGCGCAACGACACAGCACAACAGTGCCGCCAAAGAAAGTCCGTAACGCAAATCTGACCTACGGGTGTCGATGCTTTTCAGCACAACTGCCAGAGTCACAGCCACTACTGTGCCCTGCCAGGTAAAGTGCATTAAAGTTTGTGCTAACGCCTGCAGTATGACGTTATTCGCAATCAGGTTTAACCATTCCATGACGTCTCCTGTTTAAGAGTCTTTTTCTAACGAATCCAACAATGCCCTTATTTCAGCTAACTCTTGCGCGCTGGGAGATTTCCCCAAGGCTCGCATTACCAGGTTTGACTTTGAGCCGCCAAACGCTTTATTCAGCATATCTCTTACCATTGAACTTTGGGTTTGTTCTTCGGAATAAATCGCTTTGTATATATGTGCCCGACTGGATTCATCACGCTCAACCAGGCCTTTCTCATGCATTATCTGCAACATTTTCAATACGGTGGTGTAGCCCACCTTATTGTGTTCGTTCACTTTCTCATGCACTTCACGCACTGTGGTAGGTTCTATTTCCCACAACACCCTCAGTAATTGCAGCTCGGCACTGGTAGGCACCCCTTTAAACTTGCCTCGCGTCATTTTTTCAAGCTCAGTTCATTTCAGTAATTGGTTATTAAAATATACGAAAAGCATCGTATATTGCAAGCTCTATCAAAAAAGGGGGGCACCTTTCGATGCTCCCCCACAACAACAAGGTTTACTTCCCTGTTCAGATGCTCAATACATTGCCCTGGATCAACGGCATCTGTTTCCTAATCTCGTCCCCGTAGTTGCGCCACAATCACCTGAACGACGACTTTGTGATGTGGACTTTTTGTTAGATTCTTTTGACTCTGCAGAAGCAACATCATCTGTAGAGGAGCAGCCCCCTAAACCCAATAAAGCAACGCTCAAACTTACCAAAATCAGTTTCTTCATGTTCATACTCCTTGATTAGATGTAATTATCAGAACAGTCATTTCAGTTGCCTTATGCTTATAGTAAGTACTTAACAACCTATTGTTGACCGAGCTTTTAATGGTTCTGAAATGCAACACCAAAATAACTGTCATTACAGAACAAGCTGACTTATTACGAAAGCCATCGTAGTAAATTCATTAAATACGAAACCCATCGTATATGTCAAGCGTGAAAAACGAAAACTTTCGTAGACAATTTTTGAAACTGCAACTTACACAACAAAACCTGTACTTTTCAGTGGCCTGCGCATCTTGTACTAACTGTGCTGCAGGGGTAGAGTGTGCATAGATTTTTTATGAGGTACGGAGCAAGCATGGAAGCAATTAATAAACCACAGCAATTACAAAGCCTGAACAAGCTGTTCGGATTTGAAAAATTTAGACAGGGACAACAAGAAACGGTCGAGCAATTATTAAACGGACATTCATCGCTGGCCATCTTCCCGACGGGTTCCGGTAAATCCCTATGTTATCAGTATACTGCCACGCAACTGCCCAACCTGACATTGGTGGTTTCCCCCCTACTGGCATTGATGAAGGATCAGTTGGATTTTCTGGCCAGTAAAAATATTGCAGCTGCCAGCATAGATTCCACGCTGACTCCGGAACAAAACAAACAGGTAATGGCGGATATCAAATCCGGTAAAACTAAAATATTGATGGTGTCGGTAGAGCGATTTAAAAACGAACGTTTTCGGCAGTTTATCCAGCAGATACCCATTTCCATGCTAGTGGTGGACGAAGCGCACTGTATCTCAGAATGGGGGCACAATTTCAGACCGGATTATTTAAAATTACCCAGCTATCGACAACAACTGAATATACCTCTGGTATTACTGCTTACCGCCACAGCAACCCGCAAAGTTAAACAGGATATGGCGGCAAAATTTGCTATTGATGCAGAGCACATAGTGCAAACCGGGTTCTATCGCCACAACCTCAATTTGCAAATGATGCCAGTGGCAGAAGCTCACAAGGAGCAACAACTAGAGCAACTTTTAAACCAGCAAAGCGGTGCGGGAATTATTTATGTAACATTACAGCAGACCGCTGAGCAACTGGCTTATCGGCTAAAAGCCAAGGGCTTTCGCGCCGTGGCCTACCACGCAGGATTAAAAGACGATAACAGGCAAGACATTCAACGAGGATTTATGTCGGGGGAAACCGATATTGTGGTCGCCACCATCGCCTTTGGTATGGGGATAGACAAAGCCGATATCCGCTTTGTTATCCATTATGACTTACCTAAATCCATTGAAAACTACAGTCAGGAGATAGGTCGGGCGGGACGGGACGGTCATGCTTCGGATTGCATCATCCTGGCCAATCTCAGTAGTCTCAACACCCTGGAAAACTTTCTTTACGGCGATACTCCGGAAGCCAGCAGCATTGCAGCAGTGATTGAACAACTCAAAGAAGCCAAAGATGGTTTATGGGAATTACAGCTGTATCAGCTGAGCCAGGAATGCAACATTCGCCAACTGCCTTTAAAAACACTGCTGGTTCAGCTGGAGCTAAAACAGATTATCAGCGCAAAATACAGTTATTTCGCTGAGTATAAACTCAAGTTACTAACGGATGCACAATCCATTGTGGAACGATTTGACGGGGAACGGCAGCGTTTTGTACAGGCCATTTTCGATGCCACTGCCTTTAAAAAAACCTGGGGTGTTCTGGATTTTATGCAATTGCAGCAAGCCTATGATTGTGAAAGAAGTCGGGTTTTGACGGCATTGGATTATCTGCACAATCAAGGCTTAATTGAGTTACAAGCCAGCAAAATGACCGAGGTTTACCAGGTAAACCAGCAAGCACTAGCTCAAACCAACTTAACTGAGCAATTGGTTCATTACTTTCAGCAAAACGAACAATCAGAAATCAAACGCATAGCTGCGCTTATCCGCTTTATGGAGCTGGACACTTGTCTTAGCTCCAACCTGGCAAAATACTTTGATGATCAGCAGGCACCTCAAAACTGTGGTCACTGCTCCGTGTGTCAGGGAAAAGTCGCCAGCCTGCCAGATGCCTCGACGCGAGCATTACCGGATGACGACACTCTGCGTCAGGCCCTGCACAAGCTGCAAGCCCAGTTGAATTTGCCACAGCTGTCAGACACTTTAGCAGCGCGCTTTTTATGTGGTTTAACCCAGCCGATCTTCACCAAAGCGAAAGCCAGACAATTGCCTGGCTGGGCCAGTTGCGAACAACATCGCTATGAAGATGTTCGCAAAAAAGCAGCGGAGCTTCTCTAAAGTGCCTGCCACAAGGCGCTGAGTTCCGCCCACAAACTGCGGTTTTTAATGGCTTCTGTGCGCAGCGTCGTCAGAGTATCGCTGTTATACCAAACGCCTTGCTTGGTCACCGCATCCGGGTTTTTAAGTACTGCCAGGTCTTCTAACGGATTTTGCGTTGAATAAATAAAGTCTGCCTGGTAACCGGTGGCGACTATTCCCAATGTGTCGCTTAAACCTAAAGCCTTTGCAGGATTAATGGTGGCTGCTGCCAGCACCGCAAAATTATCCAGTCCAGCTTGCTGTAACAAGGCCATTTCCGAATGAGTTGCCAGACCATGAGGCGATAACAACACGCCTGAATCAGAGCCCACCAGCAAAGCTACACCGTTTTTGTGTAATTGCCCGGTGATATCCCCTAAAAATGCCAGTGTTCTGCGGTTGTGTTGTGCCATGTTATCCGAAGCATCTAACCAGCGCTGTACCTGATTATTTTTAGCTTCCAGAGCAATAATGTCGGAGGTGTAGTCCTGAGGGATGCTATCCAGATAGGCCTGTTTTTCTTCACTTAACTTTGTAAGTTGAGAAAAGATATTTAATGTAGGCGTCACAGGAACCTGCGTGGCTTTTAGTTGCTCAATTATTTCGGGCAAAGCTTGTGGTGCAAACTGATACCTAAGCGGCCCCTGAAATATATCCTCAACATGCTCAAATGACTGCAAACCTGCCAGTGTACTTACCGGCAAGTCCCCGGATGCATGAGGACCGTGTTTGGCAACCGGAATATTGCGCTTTTTAGCCTCATCCACCAGAGCTAACAAAGCCTCTTCACTGAGATTGCCGTAAGCCTTAATTAGGTCGTATCCCTGCGCCTGATACTGGCTTACCGCGTTTCTGGCTTCATCCGCGGTATGCACTGTGTGATGCAACATAGTATCGTAAGCAGAGATAATGGGACTGCTAACCGTAGAGCTGGCACCAATTAACTCGCCTCGTTGTACTGCATCTCGCCAGGTCAACTGTTGCACAATGCCATTCATTACCCGCACATGTGTTACGCCATGACTTAACGCAATGGTATAGGCCGCAGGTTCATACATGTGTACATGCATATCTATCAGCCCGGGTGTAACATAGCCACCAGCACCATCTATCTGATGTACATCAGTAGGCAGAGTATCAGCATTGCTGGCAGCCACCTGCTGTATTACCCCATCACGCACCCAAACAGACTGATCATGTAGTAACTTGCGATTTACTACATCCAGGACATTGACACTGTGCAACACAAATTCATTGCTTTTGACAACGGGTGGCGGGCTGGCAACACATCCGACAGTCACCAGCAGGAGCATTAGGATATTGAATAGTTTCATGGTTCACTCTTCTTTTTTGAAATTTGTAAGAAGAGTAATGTCCGCTATGCAGAGCGTCGCCCAGGATCAGGATTTTAGACGGTTAATATCCTGATCCTGGACTCATTTGTGCGGATTTGTATTGCGCCGGAGTTTGTCTGGTTGTGTCTTTGAAAACTTTGTTAAAGGATGCTTTGGAGCTAAAACCGGCATCGGTGGCAATCTGCAATAAGGATTTTGCACTGCCCGCTTTGAGAGCCTGGCACACCACCTCTACCCGATACTGATTAATGTAATCGTTGAAGGATTTCCCCGCCAACAAATTTATCGCTCTGGAAATGTCACGGGTTTGCATGCCTGTCAGGGTACTAAGCTCAGCTAAAGTGAGTCTGGGCTGTAAGTACCATTGATGAACTTGTATTAGTCGTTCTAGTTCTTCAAAAGTGGCCCGATAAACTTCCACTTCAGATACATCGTCGTCAGATCCCGTAATTTGTTCAGGGATAACTTCAGGAGGCGTACGTTGCTGACTAATTCTGACTGTAATCAGCATGTTCAATAGCAGCCACACCATGTTATTCACGCCCTGCCCCAGCACATTGATATCGTGCTCAAGCCAATGCTGGCTGTTCAGGCGAAGCATATCCAATAAATTAAACATGGCTGTCACCACAACGACCCAAAGAAGCCAGCGAAAGGTGTACTCTTCTGTATCTGAACGTTGTTCATCTAATTGTTGTTTGTATTTTAGTAGCAGGTTTGCGGTTAAAACCGCATATCCCAGTCGCCAGACTGTCCCCAGAGCAATGACCGCCTGAACATGCTCAGTAAAAAACAATACAGGCACCACAGGTAACAGGTGTAAGGCATCAATAGCTTTTAAGTCGCCAAACAAATATTGCTTGATGGCCAGATAAATTGCTGGTCCAAACAACATAATAAACACCGGGCTCAGCAGGTAATAAGCCCGTGTGATGCCTGTTTCTTCCAGAATGTTGACGGCCGAAGCGAACGCAACCAGTAGCAATAACACAGCCACGCCGCCACAAGCTGGTTTGCGATAAATCAACAAAGCCCCCAACACAGACGCGCTGATGGTTGCCGACTGGATTAAGTTCACGACATTTAAATCAGTCATTGAAATAAATTCTGTAAAGGCCAACAGACGATATGTTGCAGCTAATTAGACTTTCTAAATACATTTTAAACTTCTTACTCTGTGATATCGTAATGAGAATGAGAGCGTTTTAAACTTGCAGCTGTTTTCACATGCTGACCAAACACATGGAGATACCTTAATGTCGCGCACACTTCCTTTACTATTCTGGCTTGTTTCAGTCAGCAGCTTTGCTCAAACTCAGGAAGTCACTGTAGTGTATCCGGAAACTGTGGTGAAGCAACAAACCCTGCAACTTACCGGCACCATTGAAGCCATTCAGGACGCCAAGATCGCTGTGCAGCAAGCGGGACTGGTGGCCTCATTGTTCAAAGACATGGGAGACAAGGTCGAGAAAGGCGACAAACTCTTACAATTAGATGCCAGTCTGGCGCAATATCAACTGCAGGAGTTTGAAGCGGCAGTAAATACAGCGGAAGTGCAATTGGCCGAAGCGCAGCGTGTCTACAATGAGGCCCTGCGACTATCAAAAACACAGTTTGTGCCGGAAACCCTGATCGCTGAACGAAAGTCCCGTGTCTCAGAAGTGGAAACCTCGTTATTGCGAGCCAAAGCCAGCCTGGGTTTACAGCGAGAAATTTTAAAACGGCACACAGTTTACGCACCGTTCTCCGGTGTAATCACGGCCCGCAATGCCGACATCGGTGAATGGGTGCAGCCCCAGAGTCCCGTATTTAACCTGGTGTCGAATACCCGACTTCGACTCAAAGTGGCAATTCCGCAAGAACACTACAGCGCCATAGCTAACCTGTTAGCGACCAATAACCCCACAGTAACTATCACCGTAGACAATGCCCAGATTCAAACCATACAGCTCCCCATCTCTGCAGTAGTGCCGGTATCCGATCCACAAACCCGTACCTTTAACGTTTTGATTAATATAGCCGAAGATCAGCAGCTCATCGCGGGCATGTCGGCCACCATGAAACTAGACTTAAGCTCTCATGCGGAAGCACTTGTATGGCTACCCAAATCGGCCCTTAAATCCCACCCCGATGGCGGGAGCAGCGTGTTTTCGGTGCAGGACAACAAAACCGTGCGTCATATCGTCAAAATTGAGCAACGAGACAGTGAGCGGGTAGCGGTTTCTGGAGCCCCGGACAATGTGCCCTACATCAGTAAAGGGGTGCAACTATTGCAGGAAAATACCTCGGTTAAAATGCAAAGCGCGGAGGATGCCGAATGATAGCCGCTGTTGCTCAACGAGGAATACTGGTAGCGGTCTGTGTTTTTATCGCCGCCATCCTGGGACTGGTTACCTCCAGTAAAACTCCTATTCAGATGATTCCGGATCTGGAAGTGCGTACCATTACCGTTCAGACCGGATGGTCGGGTGCCACACCACAAGACATAGAAAAAGAAATCCTGATTGAGCAGGAGCGATATTTACGGGGCTTACCCAACCTGCAGCGCATGACTTCCTATGCCGAAATGGGCGAGGCCAATATTGAGCTGGACTTTCCATTTGGTGTCGATGCCAATGATGCCCTGATCCGAGTTAATAACGCACTAAGCCAGGTGCCTTCTTATCCGGAAAACGTCGACCAACCCAGATTGTTCTCCAGTGCCTTTTCCAGCAACGCTTTTATGTATTTTGCTCTGAAACCCTTACCAGGTAATCCGCTGCAATTGGACATGGATTTACTCAGTGACTTTGCTCAGGATTATGTGCGTCCGCGTATGGAAAGCGTTGCAGGCGTTTCTGAAATTGGCGTCAACGGCGGTGCCGCCCGACAAATTCAGATCCAGGTAGATGCAGCACGGCTGGCACAACGCGGGATCAGTTTGGGAGAAATTCGTGATGCAGTGCGGGACCGCAACCGCGATGCCTCAGCGGGCGATATTGAAAGCGGTCAAAATCGTTATTTACTCCGGGTTGTGGGCCGTTTTGAAGAGTTGTCTGAAATTGGTGATATCGAAATAAAACGCGTAAACGGCAACAGCGTTTATTTACGTGATATCGCAGATATCAGACTCGATCATTTCGAAACCCGAGGCTTGTCGTACTTTGATGGTCAGCGCAATTTGATGTTGTCAGTGCGCCGCGAAAGTGGCTCCAATGTAATTGATATCAAACAGGGAATTTTGGCGGTTGTTGAAGATCTGAACAACAACTTACTGGCACAGAATGGCCTGGAAATGATCCTCATGGGCGACGACGTGCAATACGTTCAGGACTCGCTGAAAAACGTCTGGTTTAATCTGATTTTGGGTGCGTTGCTGGCCACCGGTGTTATGTACCTGTTTTTGCGCTCCGGCAGAGCCACATTAGTGGGTGTGTTAGGTATTCCGGTTTGTACAATTGCGGCATTCGTCGCCCTCAACCTGATGGGCCGCACCATCAATGTTATCTCACTCGCAGGTGTTGCGTTTGCCATAGGCATGACAGTGGACAACACTATAGTGGTGCTGGAATCCATTATCGAAGCCTGGCGAAAAAACACTTCTAAACTGCAAGCGGCAATCGAGGGTGTGCAGGATGTCTGGCCCGCGGTGTTAGCCTCAACAGCTACCACCATTATGGTATTCACCCCCATCTTGTTTGTTCAGGAAGAAGCCGGACAACTGTACTCGGATATTGCCATCGCTATTTCTGGTGCCATTCTGGCGTCCATGTTAATCGCAGTGTTTGTCGTACCGGTCAGCCTGGCAAAACTCACTAAAAATAAAGAGTTTGTTACCGTATCCCGCACCACCTCTGAACGAAAATGGCTCAACTTCACCGCTATATTCACAAAAAATCGTAGCTCAGCAAGAGCCTGGTGTGCGGGCTTTTTTCTGATCATTCCCGGCCTGGCCTGGTGGTTGATGCCTGCCGCGGAATATCTGCCAGAAGGTGAGGAGCCCAAGGCGTTCAGCATGATGATAGCGCCGCCCGGATATAACCTCACCGAGATGCAA
Source organism: Planctobacterium sp. AWH2_060 (assembly GCF_056158425.1). Taxonomy (NCBI): domain Bacteria; kingdom Pseudomonadati; phylum Pseudomonadota; class Gammaproteobacteria; order Alteromonadales; family Alteromonadaceae; genus Planctobacterium; species Planctobacterium sp. AWH2_060. The sequence continues at coordinate 2,761,110 of NZ_JBSWTG010000001.1, forward strand.
CAGATTGGTAATGAGTTACGCGATTATTTTGATATCTACACGGCGCAATCTGAAGATCAGTATCAGGAAGGCGAGATGGTGCCACTACAATACTATCTGATGCGGGTAGCGGTAGGGCGCATCTGGTTATTGAGTGCGCCTAAAGACCCGGCTCAGATCAATGAAATGATGGAACAAATCACCAAAAAATTCAGAAGCTACGAGAATATGCGGGCGTTCTCTTCCCGAGGCTCTATTATCTCCAGCAACGATGGCGGCTCCCGTGCGGTAGCGGTGGATATTTCCGGCGCTAATATGGAAGAGCTGTATCAGGCCGCTGAAGCTGTGTATCGTCAGGCGGAATTATCGTTTGAGAATCCTCAAATCAATTCCGATCCCCACTCATTGTCTCTGACCCAACCTCTGATAGAGATCCGCCCTCGCTGGCGCAGATTGGAAGAATTGGGATTCAGTAATCGAGATTTCGGCTATGCCGTGTCAGCCTTAAGCGATGGCGCTTTTGTTGATGAATTCATTCTGGGCGATGACAAGGTAGACATATTCCTGTTTAGTGGCGCCGGTCATGGGCAAACCATCGAACAATTGAGTCAGGCTCCCATGATCACACCTGCGGGTGGCGTTCTGCCTCTGAATGCGATGGCCGACCTGATAGAAACCAAAAACAGTAACAGCCTGCGGCGTATCGACGGCGACAGAACGGTCACGGTTTACATCATTCCTCCACGGGATGTGGCACTTGAAACCGCCGAGAAAATAGTCCGCACACAGCTATTACCCACATTGTGGCAATCGGGTGAAATTGCTCAAGGAATACGTGTGGATGTCAGTGGTGCAGCGGATCAGTTACAGGCCACCCGCTCCTCTTTATCCGGTAATTTCCTGATTGCCCTGGTGATCAGTTACCTGTTATTGGTGGCGATATTTAAGCACTGGCAATATCCCCTTTTTATCTTAGCCACAGTTCCACTGGGGATGGCCAGCGGATTATTGGGATTGATCCTACTTAATGGCTTAGGCGGTGCAGCCTCTGCTATCGGCTTGCCAGGTTTTCATCAGCCCTTTGATATGATCACCATGCTAGGTTTTCTGATCTTACTGGGTACAGTCGTCAACAATCCCATTTTGATAGTAGAACAAACCCGCAAGAATATTCAGGATTTAGGGATGCAGGTGCAGGAAGCCGTGCATCAGGCAGTAAAACGACGCCTGACACCGATACTAATGTCTACCTCCACCACGATTCTGGGACTTGCACCTTTGGTGCTCATTCCCGGCGCGGGAACCGAGTTGTATCGCGGTGTAGGTATCATTGTTTTGTGCGGTATTCTGGGTTCCATGGTGCTGACCATGAGCTTTTTGCCTGCTTTGCTGGTTGCGCTTCTTAAAGAAAACCAGTCACACACCAATCAAAATGCCTGACCTGTCCCATTAACAACGGATTAAGCCGCTTATTATATCAATCAGTAATATTGTGCTTAATCCGCTTGCATGTGGCTAAGATTGCTTTACCCTGCAAGGCTTTTTTACAGAAAGCGAAAAACCTATGTCATTTCCCCCTTGCCCGCAATGTAACTCAGAATATGTTTATCAGGATCAAGACAACCTGATTTGTCCCGAATGTGCCTACGAGTGGAATCCCGCTGAAGTAAAAGAAGAAGATACAATTAACGTCAAAGATGCCAATGGCGCGTTACTGGTAGACGGCGATAAAGTCACTGTTATCAAAGATCTGAAAATAAAAGGCAGCTCTCAGGTGATTAAAATTGGCACCAAAGCGCTGGTGCGAAGAGTGCTGGATAAAAAAGATCACGAGCTGGACTGCAAAGTAGATGGTGTCGGTGAAATGATGGTCACTGCTAAGTTTGTGAAGAAGGCATAAGAGAAAATCCGGTGGACATTTATCTCCCAAGGCAATCTGGATAGCAGGCTGACAGCCAATGGCCCATTAAATCCTATATTGCTTATTATCACTGTTTAAATTACACATGGCTTCGTTTCTTGTTCGCATATTTTATTAACCTACCCCCTTATGCGAATAGGCCTGCGAGGCTTTGTTACAATCTGTCTATATTTCCTTAATATAACTATCATTTAACTTTCATTTTCCCTCTGTAGGTTTACTCCCCGTTGTTATGGTTTGTGGCTTTTACACTACAATTTTGTGTAAAGCAGTACCCCGCCATATAACAGCAAGGACCAATACGCAGCTCCCTCTTCGAATAACAGGGCCAGGTTTTTTGAACAGAGTTTGAGCGCATAAATTTCAAGTAATTTAAGGTAACTTCATAATGATAATGCAATCGTTGAATACAACATTTAGAAAAGCATTGCTTGGACAAGCAGTGCGTAAAGCTCTTTTAATCGCTATTCCCTTATTTGCGCTGACCGCATGTGATGGCGATGATGGTGCTGCTGGTCCAGCAGGACCTGAAGGTGCCGCTGGAGCGCCGGGAGCAGACGGTCAAGATGGCACAGACGGCCAAGACGGTGCACCAGGTGCTGACGGTCAGGACGGAGCTGATGGACAAGATGGTGCGCCAGGTGCTGACGGTCAAGACGGTGACGCCGTAGTACCTATGCCTGACGGTTTAACACGCTTTGCTACAGTGCCACTGGGCGCTGAGGTAACCGGTATTTTCGTATCTTCAAACGGTGAGCTATTCTTCAATGCGCAGCACCCTGATTCTGAAAATGCCATTGCGGATGCTGACGGCGTGGTGCACAACGACGCGCTGGTTGGTGCCGTCACCGGTGTTAACGTTAACAACTTACCTAAAAACCTGATCTCTTCACCTGTACCTCTGACTGATGAAGAAAAGCAAACAGTGCAGGTTGCCTACGGTGAATATCAGGTACTTATCAAAGGTGGACAACAAATTGCTGGCGCACCTGTAGAGGGTATCGGTTCAGTTTACGATTCGACCGGTTCTTTTGAAGTGGTGCGTTCTGACATGGTTGACTTCAATGCCTACGTACCTGTTGACGCCAACAATGGTTACCTGTTCACCAACTGGGAATTGTACCCAGGCGGTATGAGCCGTACTTCAATTTCAAAGAGCGATAACGACTACAAGTGGACGGTAAACAGCTCTGAAATGCTAGATTTTGGTCTGTATGGCACCATCGCTAACTGCTTTGGTACATTGTCTCCATGGAACACGCCGCTAACATCTGAAGAATGGGGTAACTTTGGTGACTCCACTGAGTTCTGGAATGCACCAGATGCAATATTAGGCGGCGACACCGCATCTCGCGATGCATTGGCCACTTACATTAACGGTGAAGTGACCACAGCAGAAAGCGCCGCGGTTTTCCCTAACACTTATCGTTATCACTACATTGTGGAAGTCACCAACCCAATGGATGCCGATATCGCCAACGTTACCCCGGTTAAACACTATGCAATGGGCCGTTTTGAACACGAAAACTCGGTTGTAATGCCGGACGAACGCACGGTTTATTTGTCACAAGATGACACCAATGGCGTTTTGTATAAATTCGTTGCTGACGTCGCCGGCGACCTGAGTGCGGGTACGCTTTACGCGGCCAAAGTTACCCAGGATGCAGGCAACAATGAGCCAGCAACCACTGGCTTTGACATTACCTGGGTTGAGCTGGCAAGTGGTAACAACGCACAAATTGACGCCTGGATTGCCGAGTACGACGGTATTGGTGTAGATGACTATGTGGCTGGCCGCAGTAGCTACCTGACTGATGCCGATGCAGAAGCGTGGGCAGCAGGTGATGCAGCTTACCCAGCATTCCAGGGTGATACAGCCCAGGAATCTGACGATGCAGACGACTTTGGTGGTTTAGTCACCGCTGGCGAAGCAATGGATGATCGCATTGCATTCCTTGAGTCTCGCAAAGCAGCGCGCGCTAAAGGCGCCACAGCTGAGTGGCGTAAATTTGAAGGTATCAACGTCAACGTGGCACGTGCAGAAGAAGCTGAAACAGGCACCGACGTCAATGGCGACGGCGAAATCGTATCTCAAGCCTATGTTTACTTCGCCATTGCTGACATCGACCGCGGCATGATTGACGGTGAAGGTGACATTCAGTTATCTGACCGCGTTAAAGACTGTGGCGGCGTTTATCGCATGCCGCTAACTGCTGGTTATGATGTTGCGCGTATTGAGCCGGTATTGATGGGGGCAACTTATCGTTCAAGCCTGGATGGCGCGGAACGCTGTGACGTTAACAACCTGTCGCAACCAGATAACGTGATGGTATTGGAAGACGGCCGCATTCTAATCGGTGAAGACGGCAGCCAAACCAACAACACATTGTGGATATATGACCCAACTGCAGCGGAATAAGCTGGGTTAAGTCACTAAGTAAGACTGTTTGGGAAGGGGCTTTTGTCCCTTCCTTTTCACAGTCAGGTAAGTCAATCGAAGAGAGTCATCGTGTCTAAATTTTCCCCCTTGTGGCTTGCTGCATTCGCCACAGTATTATCGGCCTGTTCCAAACACCCCGAAACCGAGATGTCAGTGCAATCATCAAGCGCCGACAGTGAAACCAGTGCGTATCAAAAAGTGGTGGCAAGACTCACCGATGGAGTACCTGCACTTGATTGGGTTAAACACGGTGAAATCTACAATCCCGAAGCACTGATCCCGTCTCAGTGTTACACCAAAACAAAAGGGGTAAATAATCCCTGTTACGTTTGTCACCAGAGCTACCCGCCAACAGAAAAACGAGTCAACAACTTAAATGATGGGTTTTTACAAGGTACCTACGGCTTTTCAGACGAAGGGCGACACAACAGTTGGGTCAACTTGTTCAAAGACCGAACAGATTACATTGCAAACCTCAGTGACGAAGCCATCATCGACTACATCAATAGTGAAAACTATAGCGAGTGGTTGAGCTGGATGGAACTCAACTGGGAAGACAGCAATCCCGGACTACAAAATTTACATTTGGGGGCACAAGCCTTTGACGAAAAAGGATTGGCACTGGATGGTTCTCGTTGGGTGGCGTTTCGCTTTAAATCCTTGCCCAGCACCTTTTGGCCCACCAATGGCTCAACCAACGATGTCATGATCCGTCTGGCACCGGAGTTTTCAGAAATCAACGGCCAATTCTCAGAAGATGTCTATTTTGCCAATTTAAGCTTAGTGGAAATGGCCATCAAAGAAATTGACCAGATAAAGGTAAAGGGCCTTAATGAAGCCGCTATCGACGTGGACCTGGATGGCGATGGCGTTTTTTCGCTTAGCACCGATACCATGTTGCGCAGAGACTACTTTCTGGGTGATGCGCGACAGGTTCCAGTAACCCGTTCGTTATACCCCGTGGGCACAGAGTTTTTCCACACCGTTCGATATTTGGCGGTGGACGAAAACAACCAAATTACTCAATCTGCGCGTATGAAAGAAGTGCGTTACTCACGCAAGAACCAATTCATCGAACCCGCCAAAATCACATCGATTAATTACGGTGAACGCAAAGAAAAACATTATGAAAACTTACCCGCCGTGCAGGATTACGGTCACAAAGGCATGTCCAATCGACAAGGATGGACCTTGTGGGGCTTTATTGAAGACCAGACAGGTACGCTGCGCAAACAACACTTTGAAGAGCAATTCTTCTGTATGGGATGCCACAAAAGCGTCGGCTCAACCATCGACACCACCTTTGCGTTTCCGCGCAAAGTTGAGGGCGCCACAGGATGGGGCTATACCGATCTTAAGTTGATTAAAGACGTTCCCAACCTGGGAGAGGTTGAAGGCGAATACCTCACCTATTTAAAACGTGTTGGTGGCGGTGACGAATTTCGTCAAAACACCGAAATGCTGGAACGTTGGTTTAATGCCGATGGCAGCGTTAAAGAACAAGAGATCCGCGCTTTAGATAATGTTTATGAACTGATAGCCCCCTCGTATGAAAGGGCAATGCAGCTCAATAAGGCTTATCACCAGATTGTTACCGAGCAAAGTTATATATACGGTCGGGATGTGAATATCACACCAGCGACGAATGTATTTAAAGATGTTGAGTTTGGTGACAAACCCCTATTGCCTGAATTCCGGTATGTATGGGATATCCGACTGGACTGGAACCAGCAATGATTCAGGATCGTCGAATTCGCACCTCTTTAGTAGCCATTTTTGCTGATGTCGTACTGACCCTCATCAAAGCGGTGCTGGCTTTTTTTACCGGCAGTGCCGCGCTCCTGGCGGATGCCTATCACTCGGCAACGGATTTTATTGTTTCGTTGATTTTGCTTTGCGGCATTGTGATCCGCGAGCGTCAGGAGAAAAAACAAAGCGAAGCCGGCATTAAATTCGCGCGCCGCATTGAGTCGATTCTGGCCATTTTTGTGGCCCTTATTATCTTGTATGTGCCCTTTGAGATTGCCCAGGAAATCAACAGCAACGAAAGCGAGCAAATTGCTAACCTCTGGGTAGGCATATTAGGCATGTTGGTGGTGATTGCCATTGTGCTGTTCATGGCCAGACTCAAAACCTATGTAGGCAAAGAAACCGACTCCATCGCCCTTGAGGCCGACGGCTATCACAGTTTAGTAGACCTGTTTAGCTCTATTGCTGTGCTGTTGTCGCTAGTGAGTTTTATGGTGGGAATTTATATTGATAACCTGGTGGCCATTTTAATCGCGGTAATGATTGGCTTGTCGGGTTTGGAATTATTAGTATCCGGCTTTCGCAGTTTGATAAAAGGGACTGATTTTGATCAGCTGTCTTTCACCGATATCGCGGTAAAACTGTGCCAAAACTTGCCCATTGGCAGCAAATTGCTCGCGCTGACTGAGCGCGCTGCAACAGGCATGTACAAGCTGCGATATGGTTTACTATCGTTGCTGTTGATTGGCTACCTGGGCAGTGGGTTTCAGGCGGTCCCTTATGGTTATAGCGGTCTAAAACAACAATTTAATGAAAGCATTGGTGAGCCGTTAGCAGCAGGGTTGCACTATCGCCTGCCGTGGCCCTTTGGCAAAATAGTATTAGTTCCGGAACAAACGGTATTTTCAGCAACCGTGGGCAGCTCGGTACAACTGCTCGCCAACGAAGAGCACAACTTGTGGCGGGAAATCAAACAAAATAGAGTGCTAGGCGAAGAAACGCCGTACCTGGCCACCGGCGATGAAAACCTAATCGATATTAATTTTACGCTACACTACCGATTTAAGCATGCGCCTGATCAGTTTTTGCTGTCCGCCGACTTACCCACCCTAGTCAAAATGCAGACAGAAGCCGCCTTGTGGCGTCATGCCGGCAGTCATTCTTTCAATGACATCATGCAAACCAGTCACAATGGTTTTGCCGAGCGCGTTGCAGAATCGGTAAAGCACAGTTTGGCTGAGCTTGGCATTGCCATTACCCTAGTGGATGCCCAAATTCAGTCACTGCAACCACCTGCTATGGTGGTAAGTAGCTATCGCGATGTTTTGACCGCTTATCAGGAAAAACAACAGAGAATTAATCGTGCCATAGCCCAGCGACTTAATGATCTCCCTATGGCTAGCGCCAACGTTATTATGGAGTCCGCGTTAATTCAGGCCAATGCCAATGAGAAAAACTTGATAGCTCAAGGGGATGCCTCCCGTATGCGCCAGCTCGCCGAAGTATATAAACAATCCCCGGAGGCCTTCAGATACAACCATTATATCGACAGCCTGACAAAAAATCTGACCGATAAAAAACTGATTGTGGTAGACCCAGCCATTGCGCAAAACGATATTCGCGACTGGCTAAGCAACCATCAGAGCAAACGAAGATAGTAAGAGAGTGAATATGAAGCGTTTTGTATGGCTTATTTTGATACTGGTGGTGGCTGCTTACTTAGCAGTGACCAGTGTTGTCGCCGTGAAAGAAACTGAAATAGCGGTGATTTCCCAGTTTGGCAAACCCGTTGATGTGATCGATGAAGCCGGTCCTGCTTTTAAATTACCCGATCCGATTCACACCGTTAAGCGCCTGGATAAACGCCTGCAATTATTTCAAATTGCCCCCGCAGAGTATGGCACCTTAGACCGCCGCAACCTGGTATTGGATGTTTTCGTGGTATGGAAAATTACTGAGCCTAAAGCCTTTTTAGCCAGTGTCAGAAACAATCAAATCGCCGAGCAGCGTTTAGAAACCCTTGCCAATGCTGAAATAGGGGCCGCTATTGGCTCCGTACCCTTAAATACCATTTTCGCAGTAGATGAAAAGAGTGATGAAGTGAACCGCATCTTTGCGACTATTACCGGTTCCGCCAATCGAGTAGCTCAGCGAGAGTTGGGTATTGAGGTGGTCTCCATTCGCCCTAACCGTTTGGGATTCCCGAAGCAAAACCTGTTAGCAATCTACAAGCGCATGGAATCGGAATGGGACAAGCTTGCCAGGCAATACCGAGCTGAAGGGCAAGAGGAAGCAGCTAAGATCCGAGCGGAAACCGAGCTTGAGATCCGCAACCTGAAAGCCGTTGCCTATCGCGATGCGCAAACCGTCAAGGGCAATAGCGAAGCTGAAGCCGCCAGACTGTATGCAAAATCATTTGAGTTGCACAAAGACTATTATCAGTTTACTCGCTCACTTGGGGCATACGACAAAATTATCAATAAAGACAGCCAACTGATACTGTCATCTGATACGCCTATCTTCCATGCGTTGCTGCAACCACCAGCACAGGAAAAATAGGTACGACCATGACACTCAGTGACGATCTGGCCTTTATCGCCCATAAACACCAAACCTCTTTTAAATCTCTATTGCTATTAGTCTTGCCCGTACTATACGTGCTCAGCGGCTTGTATTCTGTTGGACAAGAAGAGCGCGCTATTGTTACTCGCATGGGTAAAGTCATTGAAGATAACGTGATGCCCGGAATGCATTACCACTTGCCTTGGCCATTTGAATCGGCGCAAAAACTGTCTTCGACTTCACTTCGTTCCATCGCCATTGATTTTAATGACGGAGCGCAAAGGTACATTCAACCGGAGCTGACCACTGGCGATGGCAACCTGGTGAACGTTGCACTTGAAGTGCAATACAATATCAGTGCACCGAGTGTGTATTATAACTCAGCGGCCAATTCAGAATCTTTACTGCGCCAAATTGCGGTGTCTGAGACCTTGTTTTACGTGGGTGCCAATGGCTTTGAGGATTTGCTGACAACAGGGCGAACCCGTTTTCAAAACGCCATAAAAAACGCCATTCAGGAGTATTCTTTAGCCTACCAGCTCGGGGTGAGAATTACCTCAGTACAAATACGCCGTCTAGAGCCCCCCCCATCCATTAAAAAAGGCTTTGACAATGTGGCCGTGGCCCGCTCAGAGAAGCAAAAGTTGATTCAAGAAGCGCAAGGGGAGCGCAGCACCTTGCTAGCCAAAGCGCGCAGCGAAGCCAACAAAACCAAGCTAGATGCGCAGGCATATGGCAAAGAACAAATCGAAAAAGCCAAAGGTGATCACGAGCGTTTTGTGACCATGCTGGCCGCTTATAAAGAATCACCTGATTTAACCAAACAGCGGCAATACATTGAACAAATTGAGCTGGTATTGGCCAGAGCTCAGGTAGATATTGTTAAATCTACAAAATAATACCAGTTTCATTTAGCTGAAAATTGCGTATTGTTAGGGAGCGGGCTTCGGTTCGCAACGGATCCTGAAAACCTTCTTGCAATTAATAACTATTCGCATTAGTGTTTAGGTGAAGTTACCTTAGACGCTAATTTCACTGGTCCTGGATTAGCGTCGCCCCGGAACGGCGGTGCTATGCTGCCAGACCGGGGTTCCCATGCGCTCCACTTCGCAATCGCAAAACCAGGATGTTCGGCAACGACGCCAGGCAAAAACAGTTTCAGCGAGCTGTGCCTTTGACTTTATAGCGCCTAATCTCTGACAAATGAAATAAATGCGAAGCGTCCGTCGATAAACTCAGTTGATTCGGATAACACCTCGGTAACACCATGATAGATATCAGAAGGAAAGGCGACCAACATATTGTTTTGATGTTTTAGAGTACATTGCGGAGTTGGGAAATAGCCTTGCGTATGCTCTGGCGAAGCATTAAAAAACTCAAGATCTCCTCCCTGAAAAACCTTTGGGTGACTGTGTAAGTAGTACAACAGTGATATCTTAAACCTGTTCCCGCTCGAATCTTGATGGGGGTAACCTACATGCCCCTGCCCACCATTAACAATGTTTAAGGGTAAACTATCCACTGTAAATGGATTGAGGTTAAACAATCTAATCAAGCCCGGCACTATTGCCAAAACCTTCTCATGAAAGTTTTGACAGGCATTCCTCAAATTTTCCTGCTCAACTTCTGTAGCGTTTTGCTCATCACTGCCCGGAAAGCCATAGTCTCCCCCATTCTCGGCAACAACCGAAAAGTATTGCGCACCTTCAACAGGCACACCAGCAGCTATGCGATGTTTAAACGCTGCGCGATTATCAGAAATCTCGTTGAACAGAACGTCTCGCTCCTGCGCTGGTAAAAAACCAGGTATGGTTAATACCTGGTTTTCTCCTGCACCTGGCATCCATGTTGCGTTGTCGTGTATTTCGCTTAACACTTAGTTGTCTTCCTTAGCCATGCAATTGGTTTTAAGTTACCAAAAATTTCAATCTATCGGAAATTGAAACCGGGATTGTTTTAGCACTAACCCAGCCGTTAAACTTTGCCATATTAACTATCACGGGTTCTTTCAGATACATGGGCCAAAATCATACCTGCCTGGAAACATCTGATGGCATTTTTGAATCCACCAGCTTCGATCAGTGACACAACCTTGTGTGCCGGTAAAATCGCCACATCACCTTCATAGGTATCTTTAATTTCCTGCTTTTTTGCTTCGTCCATGCCAGCTTGATGCAACACTGACATCCAAAGGTTCAGTGTGGCTGAGTAGTCATCTGATTGGGTGTCTGCAATCAGGTCAGCGTTAAATAAACGACCGCCAACTACCAGTCGTTTTGCTATTTCAGCAAAAAAGCCGATTCGGGCGGATTCATCCATCAGAAAATGAGACACAAGGATACTGGTTGCCCCCTGATGTATTGGCATTGCAGGCAAAGATTCTAAATAGCCAACATGAAACTCACAGCGGGATTCAAAACCCCGTTCAATAATGTTTTTTCGGCAAACCTGCATCATAGTCGGAGCAGGCTCCACTAAGGTGAAGTTAAAGCCTGGGAACATGTCCGCAAGATACAACACCTCCTGCCCGGTGCCTGAGCCGACACATAAAATTCGTGCATCGTCGGGTAAATCCCTAAATGCCGCCTGTAACATCAGATGCATGGCGTCCTTGATTGGCGCGACTTTTTGCCAATTGTCGTCGTAAACCGTGGCTTGCTGATCAAACAGATCTGTAATTTCTTCTCTTTTCATAGATAATTGTCCTGAACACACATTAAGTAACTTTATAAGTTACATTAAAAAACAAGCGCAAACAACAAATGTAACTTTATTTGTTACATTGATAGTTATAAAGACAAGTAAATGAGAAAAGACAGCAGGCTATCCAGACTACTACACGCCCTGATCCACATGGATATGTTGCAGCGCGGTATTACCTCCGACGAACTGGGCAAAATGCTGGGTACCAACCCGGTTGTAGTGCGAAGAACTATGGCACTACTGAAAAAAGCGGGTTATGTGTCGTCTGTAAAAGGCCATAACGGTGGCTGGCACCTGGAAACACCGCTTAACCAAATCACCCTTTACGATATTCAACAATTGGTGGGCGAAGCTTCGCTGTTTACCATTGGATTAACCGATGAACATAATAACTGCCCCATAGAAAAGGCCGTTAACAACGCAATTTCTGGTGTGCTTCAGGAGGCAGAAGCACTGGTTCTGGCCCGATTCAAAGACATTAAGCTAAGCACTTTGAGATATGATGAAAAACTATTAGCACAGCTAGAGAGCTTTATACAAAGCGAGGATTAAAACTAAAACAATTAGAGCGCTTGAGTGAAGCGCCAGACAAAACTAATGGGAAATAAAAACAGGCACCTGCTCGGGCTCCAACCACAATTCCTTTCGCTCGAACGGTGCTTTGCCCGGTATGTATGGGTTTTCAAGGCGGATCACCTTGCGCTCAGCAATATTTAAGGCCTTCAGCTCATCACCAAAGTGATTAAAGAACAACTTATCCATTTCGCCATTTTCGATAATGGTTTCCAGGCCCCGGGTTATGTTCTCAGCCAGAACCAGATTTTCCTTGTGTACATAAAAATAAAAGGCCGTCGGGTAAATGATCAAGATATGCGGATCTATCATCACTCCCAGGTGCTTATGCTGTTTATATTCATGCATGATTTCTATTGCAGCTCGAGGAAAATATTCGAACTTGTGATTCACTAACATACTCATCAAGCCGGGCCGGTTGTTAGCTTCAAAGACATCAATGCCGTTGTGCTTGAGTATGCGGGTATCGGTCCAGGAGAAATATTGGCCTGGGCGATAAAACCTCAATGCACTCACATCTGCGATATCCCCAAACATATCTTTTTTAGTTTCGTGCACAAGGGGAATTCGCCATCCAATCAACCCCTTAAAAATTGGAATTCGGATGGTTAAAAACCGGTCCTCGCGATCCTGTCGGGCATTGCCCCACATCACATCGATTCCACTCTGGCTCTCCATCATTGCGAAATCTCGTCCCCTCGGCGGCCAATAACCCAGGGCTTGCAACTGATAATGGCCACCCGCCCTTTCCAGCGCCAGTCTCAACAGTTCAAGTGAATAGTCGTTATCGGAATGCTCACCAGAATGCACAATGGTTACAGGCTCTGACCGACCTGGCGTGCTAGCTATTTTCTGTTGTGCTGATTCGGCATAAACAGATATTACCGTTGTAACTAAAAGACACATCCAACCAAGGCCGGTCTTAAAAGCGCTAAACAGATGAGGCATGGAGATTAACTTTTGGCATTTAACTTTCGGTGAGTAGGATCAGCATTAAGGATAGCATTATCCAGACATCTCGCGAAATCAACGATTAGATTAACTAACAGAAGTTGTGCCCTACGACTGGAGAGGTTCCGGACATCGAAGCTGTTGTTTATAAGTATGAAACTACCAAATGAGGCAAAGTATCAATTCCCAGAGTAGTCCATAGCGTTAATATCTCTTATACTGCACAGCCAAACCGATAACAATAATAACCAAGTTCAAGCATGATACTGCTCACCGGATTTAGCTTAGGCCTACTGTCTATCCTCTTTGTGGTCATCATTCGTGACTTCCATAAGGTTGCTGCCGCCCGGGTTTTTCTGGTATTGCTGGTTGCCACAGCCGGTTTTTTGATAGACCGCCTAATCCCAATGGAATGGCGATGGATAACGGCCAGTCTGACTAGCGCATTACCCGCATTGTTTTGGCTACTCTGCCAGTATGTATTTGCGCGTCGACCTGATGTGAAAACAATATGGGGAGTGCTGGCTTTTTACAGTTTTATCGCGCCAATCACGGCTCGAATATTTTCCATATCCAACTCAAATCATCTTTATCTGCTGGCAAAACAGATACCCATTTACGTTGAATACGTGATTATGTTGCACGGTATTTGGGTAGTTATTGTTAATTGGACTGACGATTTAGTGGATTCTCGCAGAAAACTGCGGGGCGCGTTTCTTTCAGTGGTGGGCATTTCACTGATCTGGGCCAGCTGGACTTTAAACTTTGGTTATGGTGAACGAAACTGGCTGCCCGCTTTGCTCAGTGTGGCGGGACTAATCGTTGCAACGATTCTGTTACGAGGAAGAACTGGCGTGCTGATTGGTGCAGTCTCAGTATTCGAACAAACGGCGCTTGAAGAACAGAAACAACGCGCATCCCTGCAAGATGGTGAAGCCGAGAAATTAAGCGCACTCATGAAAGCGGGATTCTATCGCACCGAAAAGTTAACCCTAAGTATGTTAGCGCAGAAACTGGAACTGCCTGAATACAAGACCCGCTCACTCATAAACCAGACTCTTGGCTATCGAAACTTCAATGATTACATTAATCAGCTGCGCATAGCGGATGCCAGCGAGCGCTTAGTGAGTGATCCTAAAGCGCCAATATTGAATATCGCATTAGATGTCGGTTATCGAACCTTAAGCTCTTTTAATCGCGCATTTAAAGAAATACACCGTCTTAATCCCACCGATTATCGCGCTCAAAAATCCCAGCAAAATAAACAATAATTGCGCAGTGTTTTAACCTGACCCACAGCCAATTTTCCCAAGTGAATTTTATCAACAATTAGCATGTTAACTGTGCAAATTGTTGAATTTGAAAAATCGCACAGCGCTAAATCCTCACTATTCCACCGCTCTGTATCCCTTGTCCAGTATAGGCTTTAAAGGATTTGCACAGTTGTTCATTTAATTGCACATCGCTTTTCATCGCATCACTCCATCCTTTTCTTTAATTTGGCTCGATGGTCGAGGTGTTAGTACTTGTTCTTCTGATAAGAAGCAGCTCATTGTTTTTTAGTCTCGCTTAGAAAACACACAACAACGCGTACAGACCATACATATATCCAACAATAACAATCCGATAAAACGATAATTTATATGATGGAGAAACAACGCATGTTATTAAAAGAGTTAAGAATGCGAAGCACCCTGTTTGCTGCTTTCACGGCTTGTGCTTTAACACTGTCAGGCTGCAGTGGTGATGATGGCGCCCAGGGCATCCCCGGTGAACAAGGCCCTCAAGGACCGCAAGGAATTCCCGGCTCGCCTGGCGTACCTGGAGCCCCCGGCACAGATACTAGTTCAGGTAGCGGCGTATATACCACCAGTAATTTTGAAATGCCCACAGACGCCATTTATGTGGCAGATGTCTACAACGAGTTAACCGGTACGGTACTGCAAGATGGTGCCGACATTACTGAAGCCCTGGTCACCGCCACATTTGGTTTAACAACAGATGATACTGTGGTTTTACCCAAGGGACGCTATCTGGTTAATGACAGCATCGTTATCTTTGATGCAGATCGCATCACCCTTACCGGCTACGGCATCAATGAAACCCAATTAGACTTTTCCGGTAGCCAGTCTGATGACGCCATACGTTTTGAAGGCGGCAATACCATCACAGTGCGTGATTTCAGTATTTATGAATCCCCCAAAAATGCCATTAAAGCCAGCAAAGTTAACGGTATCCACTTCAACTATACCGGCACGATCTGGGAAGGGCCATTAGAAGCAGACAACGGCGCATATGGCGTCTACCCGGTGCAAAGCTCCAACATTATTGTAGAAAACAACTATGCCTATGGCTCAGCTGATGCCGGTATTTACGTGGGGCAGTCGGAAAATATTGTAGTGCGTAACAACGTGGCTAAAAACAATGTTGCAGGCATCGAAATAGAAAACTCGTCTTATGCGGATGTGTACAACAATGTAGCGATTGGCAATACCGGCGGAATATTGATATTTGATTTACCGGGCCTTGAAAAAGCCTACGGTAAAAACATTCGGGTTTTTAACAACCAAATGATTGCCAATAACGCCGAGAACGTGGGCAATGGCGCTGTGGGTATCGTTCCGCCGGGCACCGGGGCACTCATCTACGCCACCTCCGATGTTGAAATGTACAACAACGTCTTCAAGGATAACGAAACCATTTCAATTGCACTCACCAGCTATTTTGTGGGGGATTCAGACTTTGCCAAATACACTCCTTCTGCAACCTTTCCAGAGGGTGAAAACGGCTCGTATGTAGAGACCATGATTGATGGCTGGTCGCCTTACATCAAAAACATTTACGTGCACGACAATGAAATTGAGCGTTCCGGTGCTAATCCACGTGGCGCATTACTGGAACAGGTCATTACGCCATTATTACCCGATGTCAATATGATCACTGGCTTCACAGAAACTACCTCGTTAGCGGCTTTAGGTGTGATATCTGACAGAGCAGGCGAAACCATGCCAGCCATTTTATACGATGGTGTTGGGGAATTCGTGATCAGTCAGGGCATGATGTCAGGTTTTGATCAAATTCTGGCCGTGATGAATCCAGACGCGGTCGCTGATGGCGTGAGTTATCAACCCTATACAACCGAAGACGCCATATGTGTCAGTAACAATCTGGACACCAATTCCTTCGCTTCTTCACAGGAATTTACCCAGACCAATATCGGTATGGTATTCGCCACAGATGAAGTAGATCTGGTGCCATTAATTGCAGGTGGTTTGTGGGATCCCACATCGGGCGATTTACCGCCGCCGTTGTTCATCACCGAAAACTTTCATGGCAATACCGCACGTTTGTACTGCACTCAAACGCGGTTGGAAGCCTCAGTGGCCACCTTTGACAACAAAGCCTTTGGTTGTAAAGGCGATGATTTAGCCGACCCGGCCTGCTCTTTCTAACGCGGTGAACTAATCATGAATGCTAAACTTTTACAAATCATTGCCAGCATGTTACTGCTGCTGGCATTAACGGGCTGCGGAGGTAGCGACTCTAACGCTGTGCCTCTGGATAGTGACCGGGATGGAGTACCTGATACATCAGATGCGTTCCCTCGCGACCCAACTGAAACCTCAAATCGAGATGGTGATGCAGTTGGAGACAACGCCGATGTCTTTCCTGATGATCCCACTGAATGGGCGGATCAGGACAATGATGGTATCGGCGATAACAGCGACGCCTTTCCCTATGACCCAAATGAAACCGCTGACTCTGACGGCGACAGCGTTGGCGATAATAGCGATGCTTTCCCCAATGACCCAACCGAGTGGTATGACTCTGATGGTGATGGCATTGGCGACAATCAGGACAACAGTTCAGGCTCAACGGGCGATTGTGAAACCAGCGGTACTGGCATCAACTGGGATGCATTAATGAACCACAATTGCAGTCGACTATCCGACTACAACCTGTTCAAAAATGCCCAGGATCCTACTGCGCAGCCTAATGAAAACGGCGTACTCTATGAGCTTTCAACGCAGCTATTTACGGATTATGCCAGCAAGTATCGCTTCATCTTTTTGCCGGAAAACACCAGCATGACCTACACCCAGTCGGAAGTATTTAACTTTCCAGTGGGAACCGTGATCACCAAAACCTTTGCGATGCCTGCTGACACAAGTGAGCGCGATGGCCAGGAAACCATCATAGAAACGCGTTTATTAATTCATCGCACTGAAGGCTGGGTAGCATTACCTTACTACTGGGCTGATGAAACAGACGCGACCTTAGCCATTGCCGGGAAACAGGTAGACAACATGCAGGTCACTCACAAAGGCAATGACCTTGAGTTTACCTATGTGGTTCCTAAAGCTGCATCGTGCACCAGTTGCCACGCCAAATCCGATAGCGATGACGCCCAGATAATCCCCATCGGCCCGAAAGCGCGTTTTCTGAACATGGATCATGAATATGCTTCCGGCATTCAAAACCAGCTCAGTTACCTGGCCGACAATGGTTTATTAGAGGGTCTACCTGACTTTGCTGATGTGGAAAACCCAATGGCCTTTAATGACGAGTTGGATGTGAACGCCCTTGAGGATGCGCAAGTAACCGACTTGGCAAAGGCGTATCTTGATGTTAACTGTGCCCACTGCCACCGCCAGGATGGTGCAGGCGCTGCGGGGGCCAGCGGTCTGCAGTTGGAATATCAACGAGCCATTGCAGACGATGTAACCAAGTTCGGCATTTGTAAGGTGCCTGTGGCAGGTGGCCATCAAGACTACACCTACGATATTGTGCCCGGCAATCCAGAACAGTCGTATTTGTTATTCAGAGTCAATACCACGGATCCAAGGCATAAAATGCCAGAATTAGGCAGAGCCACCATTCATCAGGAAGGTGTGGATCTGGTGCGTGAATGGATAGCCAGAATGAACTATGCGGCTTGTCAGGAATAAAAAGCGGGGTTAAAAACGCAGTATAAAAAGCGCCGCTTAACTGATGCCAACCAGTTGAGCGGCACTGATTATCTGGTCTGTCGTTCGGCTGAACGAACCTTTTAGAATGACAAAATCCGAAGCTGGTTAAGGGGAAAGTCCCCTGACATCGGATTTTTTATGCACCCACTCTTGTGCAAAACACAAGAGCCGCCATCAACGTTTATTGTTTTTTGGAAAATTTACTCAACCAATAATATTTAAAGGAATATTATTTCTTCGAGCTGCCTTTACACATAAATATCAACTATCTAAAACCAATTCTGGAATAAAAACAACTCAAAGAGTTAATTTTTCCATTGAATTTGCTTGATTTTTAACCATTACAATCCATTATTAAATTTACCTTACTAAATATTACACGGGCAGACACTCATGAAATTTCTACAGGCAGTATTAATTGCCTTTAGTTTTTATGCTAGTCAGATTACCTTTGCATCGGAAGGTCGCATGGAGCTAGCAATTGACTATAGTGCTCTATCTGATGAAGAAATAGGATTAGTAAATAAGTTTCTTATCGAAGTACAGCCAACTGATGACTATTTCAAGCATAAAGTTTCCGAGAATGAAAACCTTTATACGATAATTCAAAATTATACCAGGTATTCAGATGGAGCTTCACCAAAATCTGTAATCAATATTGCTGATGCTGTAGCTAAAGCTAGTGACATTGCCAATGTAAATTTAATTAGACGTGGTCAGACGATCAACATTCCAGCATTGCCAGTACGCCCTTTTCGTGAAGGCGCTTCGTTCAATCGATATCAGCAATTCAATCTTGAAACTAAAGAGCTTGCGGTATGCTCTAGTGCAGGGTGTGACTTAGAGGGGTTACCTAATACTCTAGTCGATAGTCAGAGAAAAAATCTTGCTGATGCTGGCACATTATCTGTGTCAATCGATAACAATGAAATCATTTCATCTACAGAAATAGAGCAATTACTTTCAACCCTAGGCGCAAAAGCAATATTGATACCTACAGGCTACGTTGAAATAGAGCTTTTACAAGATAAATCAGAGTTAAAACCAACTATGGTTAAGTCAAATGTACCAGCAGCTTCAGTTCTCAAACCAGCCTCATTATATCTAATGGATCAATTTTCAGAAGATAGTTGTGAGCATGGTGACCTTGTCGAAGACGTTGTAATAAATACGTTATCCCATCTTGGAGTTTGGGATGACTTAAAAACTAATATTCACAAACTCGAATTGGATTTTTGGAAGAACCCAACAGAAGGAATTTCAATAATAAGAAGCTTTATTGATTCCGATTATTCAAGTTTCTTTGCAAAAGAAAGATACGAAAACGAGCTCAACAAGATAAAGCAAGATATAAATAATAATTCAATCCATAAAGGCATCCCTTCCTTGTACCTTCGAGCATTACTCGCAAAAGTGGAAGCCGATCAAGGTTTGCCTATTCTGTCTGCTTCATTTTGGGTAAGAGATCAAGGAATGAGAATTTTTCCACTAGATCATCGATTTTACGATCGTACTTTCATCTTTGCAGCAACACCAAATCTTGTCCATGAAATTGAGTCTTCGAGTCTTCCTGAACCCCAAAACAGCATCTATCTGAGCAGTTCTCCATATTCAGCTCTCGTCACAGCATTTGACCATAATCTAACTATAACAAGTATGTTCTCTCGTGATGGAACTGGTATCGAATTCATTGATTTAGGAACCGTTACAGGGAAGTTTGGCAAATGTAAAGACCAAGAAGCTCATGGAAGTAGTTTCGCAACCCCCAAAATTGCCGCATTAGTTTACAATCTAGCGAAATCGGAACCGCGAAATAGAATCATCAGGCGAATTTTGCTGAGCTCAGATATACGTGAGGAATTTATTGATAAAGTGCAAGCGCCTGGTTCCCCAAGACTCGATTTAGTGAACCTAGATTCAGGAATTTATGGGATTGGGATTAATGGATTAGTCAATAGACTCACTCCCACAATAGGGCAACATAGTTTGACCATGGAAAACATTAAGCTGCCATTCGGTATAGTTGAATCTGACAATCCTTCTATCGCAGGCGTGTTTTTTGGAACAAAAGAAACTTATGTATTTAGAGAGTCGCTCTGGCGTTGGGTACCTGCTGAATTAAGCTCATTCAATATCGTAACAAACGACGGCATTTTACGAATTGATGAACTAAAACAAAAATACAAGGGAGTTATTGCTTTATGAATAAATACTATGCTGCAACTATTTTACTTCTTACAACTCTAATTACAGGTTGTGATGATGATTATAATCAGATCATGCGCGACAAAGTTAGTGAAGCGTTAGGGGATGATTACGGTGATTACTATTTCTTCTCCTACCCTACCGACAACTTTGGTGTTGGGACAATTCATGTATTAAATAAACCTAACGAGCCAATCAATACTGCTAATCAGTATTGCGCAACATATCGCTGCTTAAACCTAGAAAATCAGAGGGTTTTGGGTGAGTCGACCCTAGATTTAGCAGGTTACGCAAGTTCAGGCCAAAATGGTGGAGTAATTTCATTCTCGAAAAATGAGTCAAAAAGCCTTGGTTCAAGTTTTGTATTACCTAAATTGTTCGCAGCTCTTGGTCTCAACGGTAACTTCGAAAAAGACTCAATTACAAACACCAAGATAACGCTTGGTCAGGCATATCCTAGAACTCTCGATCGAAGAAAATTTAGAGAGTTCATCACGCGGACAGATGCTAAAGCAGATAGATATTTAAGAAATGCGTTTGAACAGGGGAGGCTTGCAGTAGTTGTATCAGACGTGGTTATTGAAAATATGAGAGTGGAAATTAAAGTTGATTCAAAGTTGAGTACAGGATTAGATGCTAAGCTGTCCGAAATCCCTGGTGGCAATTTCTCTGATGCACAAGTTGGGTTCAAACTTAGTTCTTCATCACAGGGGACATACATATTCGAAGTTAAAAATCCAGTGATATTGGCAAAGTATACAAAGAAACAGCCTAGCGCAGGAGAATTAGCTGATGATGACTCTTGGCGCGACTGGATAGCCGTCCCAAGTATTTCCGAGGTATCAGAATAACTGCAAGTCTGTCACAAAACAATTACCTGATATACGCCCAACTCCAGCAACGCATTTGTTTAGTGAGTTGGGCCTTAATCAAAAGGTCTAGGTTCGCTGAAACCCTAAACAGGATAAAAGCGCACCTGCTCTTATTTGTATAAGTGTGATTACCAAGGGAACTTGGCGGTCTAACTACTAAGCGATTTTGACGTAATCACACTACTACTTCTTATTGTTTACTCGTTCTGCCATCCGGGCGATGTTTCTTCACCATGCCCTGTAAAAAGTTACGCAATAACTGATCACCGCAGGCACGGTAACTGCGATGATCGGGTTTTCTGAATAGAGCACTTAACTCACTTTTCCCTATTTTAAAATTCGCCAGTTGCAAGATCTTCATCATATCTTCCTGCTGATATGATTGAGCGATTTTGATCTTTCGAAGAATATCATTGTTGCTAAGGCGTTGACCGTTCATAAGCCCCGGCGGTGGAGCACCTTCTTGCTTGCCGCGTTTTTTCACAATTAAACCATCAAGAAATAAACACAAGGTTTTATCCCGACAGGGTAAAAAACCGGGTTCATCTTCTTTTTTCATCATATTCATCAAATAGTCTTCATCCAGATCGTGGTCCACCAGCTTAAAAATATTGATGGTAGCCTTGTTATCCAGACTCAGGGCAAAACGAAGACGGCGCAGAATGTCATTTAATAGCATGGAAAAAAGTAACTGTGAATGTGATGTGCCGACAGTATACCTGATTACGCTGAGTTAATGGCGTAATCAGGCACAACAATCTAAATTAGCAGCATCAGGCCTGATGTTTACTTTCCGCAAGGCCGCCCAAAACAAAATAAATGCCTATTACTATAACCGCGAACCAGCGCCGCTCAGGCAACTGCAAAGTATGGTTAATCAGTACTTCCCCATAACTGGCCAGAATACCGTAGCCAACTGAACACAGCACCACAAACGCCAGAATACGCACAACATAGTGGTAAGGGCGCATCAGACGCTTCAGAGTCTTATTAATGTTGTCGCCATAAAGTACCAGCAACACCGCCACCCAAGACGTCACAATTATGTTGCGATACCCCCAAAACCAGTTGGATAGTTCAGAATTTAAAGACCAGAGCCAGTCCATCTAATCTCTCTTAGTTAAATGATTTATCTGTCGTGGATCTTAATGGAAAAGGGAGGAAGAGGGAAACGAAGGCCGACATTGGCGGACCTCAAGAATCAATTTTAGCGAACCTGACCCTATTACTTCTCATGTTCATTTCTTTCAAAAACTTGTTTTTCCTTTCAACAGCGCGGTAATTGTCCACCTGTGAAACCCCATTCTACAGTGGCAATAGCGAACAGATATTAAATAATGACAACAGCACAGCGTTTTATAAAAATCTCTGCATCACAATACAGTACCTCCGGTAATTCTGGCGCCCGGGGCTTAACTCGCTCTGCAATGCACGTAATAACAGCGATGAACTAACAATTTAAGAGAAATATTAATGAAACATTCGCCACGCAAAATGACCGCTTAACTACACAAAAAATGGAACATATAGCATGAAACGGATAAATATTTTAAAGCATACAGTCTTTGTTCTACTGTGGACTTTAAGTGGTACAACACTAGCTTCAAATGCAATTGACGATATTTTACAGTCAGAATTAGTCGATGACTCTGTGAAAGAGTATCTATTAAATAACACTCTCGATAAAGACGAAACTATAAATGTTTTAATTGGCTTCGAGATAGAAAACGACGAACCAAGTTTCACAGATACAACTGAAGAGTACGAATTAAAAAGTGGTGTAGTTAAATATAAGGTAAGGAGTAAAAACAAATACCTTAGTGAAGATGAGATAAATGACTATTTTCTCAGCAAACGGCAATCTAGAAAAATTGCACGTGAAAAAAGACTAAAACGACTAAAATCTACTGCCGATAAGTTCAACCAAAAATGATAAAAAGGCGGTTAGAGTCACTGTGGTGGCGTCATGGCTGAATGATGGTGATTACGCCTATGCAAATAGAAATAACAGCAATGCACTGGGGAAAGATTTTGATATTTTCATTTATGATGGAAAGACGGTAGTTTACAGCAGCCAAGATAGGCTCAATTCATTTGAAGCAATTCAATTCACTTGAAGCAATTCAATTCACTTTGCCAACGTCATCAAACGGCACTTATCATGTTGAACTAAGAGCTATTTCTGATACTGATCTGAATACAACAGTTGATATCGGCTACGCAATCAATTACGAAACACTGTAAGGAATGGGTGAGGTATGAAAATCATGAAAAGCGTCTCATTGTTTTTTGGTTTATTTTTACTGTCTGCTTGTAGCAGTGACATTGAACTGAATGAGCCACAGCCCCCTACAGAAGATAATCCTCAAACTGAGGAAGTCGTGTACATTAACATACGCTGTCCGGGGGAGGCCTCTCAATCAGGAACTGAAGAGGCTAGCGAGACAATAATACAAGACGAAAATAACTTTCTACACTATTTAGAAATTTCTGATTTGGACAATGACCTGGAAATTCCTGAAGTCAATTTTGAGACTGAAACAGTGATAGCTCTGAATATGGGCCGTCAGCGTACTTCAGGTTTCCGCATTGATGTATCAGCTGTATCCACCTCAGGTAGCAACACATTTGTATCAGTAAGAAAAGTTTCCCCATCAGAAGGTTGCTCGGTAAATACAGCGATAACCTATCCTTATTGCTTTATCAGTATCCCCAAAACCGATAATAATTTTGTATTTGAAAACACCGAAATCGCTGAATGCAATTAGCATGTTGAAAGCCTTTTCATACACTGGAACATTCCATTCTTCCTAAACAAAAGGTTCGCTGAAATCTTAAAAAATCAAAGGATCAGAGCCGAATTAAATAAAACGGCTCTACCCCACTTTATCCTTAATCGAGATGTTCGCCGCTCTTTTCATCGATCATTAACACCACGTCATAGGTATCATTACCCACGCCTGAAAGTGCGTTGGTGACCTGGGTAATAAGTACGTAGTCATTCTCAGCAGAACAACGAAGTCGTTTGGCCGGTTCACCATTTAGCAGCTCATAATATATGTGCTCACCACTTTTTAAATGCTCCCCGAAAATTTTCACCCCCTGTTCATTATCCTGGGTGTAAATAATGTCATAGGCGCTTACTATATTTTCCAGAATGTACTGCGTATCCTGCTGGGTATCCTGCGAGAAATGCTTAAATCTTATTAATGCTGACGGGCAATCAGACTCATTGCTAATGGTAAAGCAAGGTGCCTGAATAACCCACATAGGCTGCGATTCCTTGTCGTTAATATCGTTAAAAATAGGTGCCAGATGAGGACGATGAATGACATTGTCGTTAGACTTAGTTTTTAACACATAGGGTAACTTACTGGAGAAGTAGTCGTAATAATTACTCATGCTAAATGAGTTGTTGGTACGATTTACTATGGCATAGCGAATATTGTAGTCGTTGGTAAACAAGTAATTTAATACTTCGAATGCTACATAAGCCAGGATCTTTCCCAATACCGTCGGCATCAGGGAAATGATGGTGGTTTCAGCAATATTCACGAAATTGTCGAAGGTGGGATCCATGGCAAATGATATCAATTTCATCACATTACCCGGAATGTACTGCCCGAGCTTTTTCTCCACAGCCTTGATGACCTTGTCTTCCATTTTTTTGAGGCGTTTCTCCACCTCTTTTTCCGCCAGCTTTTCTAAAAAGTCAGGTTTTTGTGAAGCAAGCTCCATCATCCAGTTTTGCACATAGGAAACAATGTATTCACCCAATAAGTCGTCGTTAAAACGCGAATTTTCAGTGTGAAAACCAATGCCATAAATTGAGGTAATTTGGGCAGATTTACTGTACAGCTCCATATAGACATAACAGGAAGCCGTGCAATTGGAAATCTGATTAGCGTAATCATCAGGTACAGGTCTAATGGATACAGTGAACAGCGCAGAATCGGTTTCCACCTGATAGGCGATATTGTCGCAAGGCGTTATCTTCTGCCACATTTCAGGTTTTGAAATGCTTTTGTACAGTGTGTTCAGATCTTTGGCATGATTGTAAAGATTATCAACAAGCGGCGTTACCTGCTCCCCGTCGCCGCTGCGAACCCTGTCAAACTGCCGACTTAATGGACTCAGCACATCCCGCTGATTTTTATCGTATTGCGTTATTCCATATGGGGCAAAAAATAACTGAATACCTTTTTCACTGCTTTGCTCTGCTGACATAGTTGATACTATCCTGTTTGGTTAAATTTAATTAAGGATAATTTAACTACCAAAACTGACCATTACAGCTGATTACATTTTCAACCTTAACCCCTTCACATCATTCCCTACAATCCCCTCAATTGACCCCAGGTCATTTAATCTGATTCGGTCAGTGACCGAATATTGTCGTTTACTGACATCGCAGTCTGCAGAGAATCATCAGATGCTAAAATCAAAGGGTCAAAATCAAAGGGGCAGGTTCGCTGAATCGGATCTCTGATTGATTTTCAGATTAAAGACTCTGGACGACCAGTAGCTTCAGACTGAAAAACAAAACTTGGTGTCATGGCTCGTAAACCCTCAAATCAACGTTGTAGCAATCGCCTCGCCAAAAGTCGCAAATCACGGCTCCGCAGGGTACTGCATCTGAATAGGAGTCAAGACAGGCACGGTACGGCTTCCTCAAATCTCTATCTTGTCAGATAAATCTTTGGTGCTTTCAGCGTCCTTCAACTCACTCACTTTTTGATCAAGCCGGGAATGATACGAGCACCACTTAATGCACGCTTTCTTCCCTGTTGAACCTGATTTGCAGTACCGGCGAGTGTTTCATTTGAAAGCAAAGGACCTGCATCGCTGGTTTTCGCGGTATTGTGTTGAAAAGTCGTATTATTTCTTAAACTTTCACTAGCGTCGCGATGAAAACTTAACATTGCCTGTGTATGGTCACCGTTGGCATTTTTGATGTACTGCCGCATCTGAGGATCGACATGGTCGCCCGATCCCGTGCTCATCATTTGCCCTGCGGCATCCCATTTCATGCGCTCTCTGTTCTCATGAACATATTCAGCCATGCGGTTAAAGTTTTTACTTTGACTGATATCGCCCTCAACTGCGTGCGTGAGCCCTTGATTGTTCATGCCTTTGTCCTGAAACTCCTGCAGCGGTGTGGTCATCGTTCGGATAGTTTCTACTTTGACTCTGGCACGTTGTTGTACCGATGAAAATAAGGTTGCTTTCGACTCTGTATTAGACGCTTCTGCACGCGCTTTATCACGGGAGTTGTGCCCAATGTTTGTTGTTCCTTTCATGGTTTGCATTTGCTTTTGATTTCGCAATGCCCCCGGATGCCCTCCCATCATCCATGAGCCATCTGAGTTTTTATTTCCGGTGTACCAAACAGAAGCCGCTGTGTCTTGCCTATCCATTGATGATTTGAACAAATGTGAATTAAACTGTTTGGTAGTTAATTGATTCACGTTGTTTACAAAGTAATTTTTGGCTGTTGAGGTGGATATCAGTTCGTCTTGACCGTGACCGCCATATCCTGTGTTCTGTTGCCCCATTCTCCATTTGTCAGAAAAGTTCTTCTTGCTAAAATTGGGCGGCAGGTTATTACCGACATTGAGACCAAATCTTCCTGCGACCATCTGTTTCAGCGTGGTTTGATAAAGCTGGGGAGTAGATCGATTTTGTATGGCTTGTTGATTTTGCTGAGGTGTTTGTTGAGATTGCAGTTGTTGTTGCACCATCTGTGCATTTCGCTGTTGAACCTTGAAGTATTTATCCAAGGTTTTTTGCTTCATTTTTTTTCCGATACGTGAGCCAGATACCTTTTTTAAGTTATGGTTGTTACGGTTTCCCCCTGAATTAGATGATTTCATTGGTCACAAGCTCAAAGTAGTACAGATTACTGGTTTAGGTAAACCAATCTGAAATGTGATTCATTATTATACATACTTTAGAAGTGAATCCATTTTCAGGCAAATATTTAACCCAGAAATCAAAAGGACTCCCCATTAACTTCCCGTTGTAAATAACGCAGAGATTTCCTCAAACCAATAACAGTCGTGAGAGCAACTGCTAATACATAGTATTTTGCTCCTACATCAGAAACTTCCACCTAATGTGTTCTACCAGGCATTTTGCAGACACGCATCGCCATCGCAGACAAAACTTCTGATTTTTCACTAATCCTCTAATGCTTTCTCATGGATGTTGTGTGCCCTCGATTTCAAGAGCCGCCTTATCAAATGTAAAAACCGCCTGCACATCCAAACCATTTAACTTGCCGTATCGAATGGCTTTATTAACTATCAAGGCATCCGGGAAATCAGCCTGTTCTGTCTTTCCACCAGATTTTACAGGCTTCGCATTCATAAAGTCTTTAAGGGCACTCCAAACGGCATAACCATCTTCGAATCTGATATTTGGCTCTGCAAATAGCGCATAAAGCACATCAATAATTTGTTCTTTGCTCAGATTGTATCTCTTGCCCTTGAGGGTCCAGATTGTTTCAGTTAGCACCACGTCAGTCAGTAGCACATGATCAGTTCCGAGAATAATGTCACTTGCTTGTGCTGCTTGCTGCTCATCATCTTGCAACAGGTAGCGAAGTAAAACATTAGTATCTATTGCTTTCATTCAGTAATTCCACTCGCAAGCGACTCTTGCTCACTAAATTCATGGTTCACTGGAATATCTTTAAGCAACCCTTTTGCCTTGCCTGATTGCTTTTTAACAATAGATATGACACCCGTCCTGTCAACAAAACTCTCAATATCGTCACCAGCTTTGATGTGCGCAACATCACACTGATCAACAGGCAGAGTAATTTGTCTTTTTGCACTTACTTTAGCCATAACCACCTCTTCATCTTTACAAATTATGATTTAGTAAAGAATATCAAATCTTTACTATTTGACAATTAGTAAAACGGACTAAAATAAAACATAGCATAGCCGAATTAAATTATAAGTGGCGGGCAAGATTGCAGGAGCAAATCTTGGACATCCGAAGGATGGTCGCTAAGCGGTAAATACCAGGGCTGAAATTTACAATTGAATGGAGAAGCCGTGAAAGCAAGCGGTCACTATTAGTGACAATTTGTCTTCCGAGCAGCGAAAATTATCCAAACATTGAACGTTTGGGTAATACTTCTTCTGCTGTGTCATATAAATCGTAATGTATTTGATAATGAAGCCAGGCACCAGCGCTAATATTGGTTACGGATTCTAATTTACGCGCGAACTCAATCGATACTCTTACATGACCATTAATAAATCTTGAAAAATGTTTAGCAGAGATACCCATCAGCTCAGCAATTTCAGGATGCTTTTTATCAGTTTTAGACAAACAACGTCATTTAAACACGTCCGACGGTTTAGGCCGATACAAAGACTCTGGACGATCTGTAGCTTCAGACTGAAAAACAAAACTCGGTGTTATGGCTCGTAAACCCTCAAATCAACGTTGTAGCAATTCCTCCGCCAAGAATCGCAAATCACAGCTCCGCAAGGATCTACATTATTAACAGTTATGGTAACAGACCAGCTTTCGTTTGGTGGGTAGATCGGTAGGTTCGACTTGAGCTACAGGGATGTAGTGAATGCCGATTTTGCAGGAGCAAAAATCGGCTAGTCGGACAGCGGAGGTTGAATTCAGGATTGTCGTCGGAATGAATTCCGACCTACACAGATGATTGCCGATATCAAGTTAGGTGAACAAATTCAAATTCTGCTGGGACAAATTTGGGACACTTTGAGTATTAATAAGTGTTCGGACCTTGTACATTTTTC
Organism: Planctobacterium sp. AWH2_060; assembly: GCF_056158425.1. Lineage (NCBI taxonomy): Bacteria > Pseudomonadati > Pseudomonadota > Gammaproteobacteria > Alteromonadales > Alteromonadaceae > Planctobacterium > Planctobacterium sp. AWH2_060. The sequence continues at coordinate 2,789,822 of NZ_JBSWTG010000001.1, forward strand.
ACTTTGTCCATGACTACGAAACAAATATCCGAGGCGGAGCAGCAATGCCGGGAGCATTGCTCAACATGCGCAGCATGGCCCGAAGGGCAAAATACAGGGATGTATTTTGTAATCGAACGGCGCAGCCGTGAGACGCACTGGTCACCATTTTCCATCTCGTTATCAACGAGCGAACGGATCTATTTTGTGTCTAGAAAATTTTAAAAGTGAAAAAATCTGGAAGTTTAGAAAATCGAGATGGGAAATGGTGCCCAGAGGCGGAATCGAACCACCGACACGGGGATTTTCAATCCCCTGCTCTACCGACTGAGCTATCTGGGCGTGCACCATCGAGAACTTGAATCGTTCTCTGAGTTGCCAGCGTGTAACATGTCTGTCACTTGCTGCGGGTGCGTATTAAACGGATTTCGGCCCCCCAAGTCAACTGTTTTTTGTAAAAAAACTCAGTTTGTTGACCGAGTGCTGATAAAAGCAGCGAAACGTACACTTTTACAGCATTTATTACTTTTCAGGCGGTGTGTAGCCTTCTATTGTGGGTTCTTTACCTTCAAATAAATAGGCTTGCATTTGCTGCTCCAGAAACGTGCGGGCATTGGCATCCATCATATTGAGTTTGTGTTCGTTGATCAGCATGGTTTGTTTCTTTTGCCAATCAGTGAAGGCTTCTTTACTGATGTTGTCGAAAATCTTTTTGCCCAGTTCTCCCGGGTATAACTGAAAATCCAACCCCGGTGCTTCTTTTTGCAGGCGTTGACAAAATACTGTGCGGCTCATAACAGTTTCCTTTTTTAAGATGTCACCAAGCTTAATTGATCAAACAATTTTTTGGTAGCAGCAGCCAATCCAATCTTGGGAGGATTGGCTAAATCAAACCAGATTTGCTTATTCTCCTGCACCTGATTGCTTGCCGTGTTTGTTGCTTTGCCAGACTGCACATCGCAAAGCGTGGCACTGATATCTAAATGAAAGTGACTAAAGGTATGACGAAATGGCTCAAGCTGTGATTGACTAATAATATTAAAGCCTTTTTGTTGTGCCAGTTGTTCCGGGGTGTGTTCGCTGGCTTCTAAAAAGCACCACAAGCCTCCCCAAATACCCGCCGGTGGGCGCTGCTCCATTAAGATTTGATTCTGCTCTCTGAATAACACAAATTGCGCGGTTTTTACCGGAATGGTCTTTTTAGGCTTTTTGCCTGGATAAGCCACATAGTTTTGCTGCTCATTTGCAACACATTGCGTGGCAATGGGGCATTCTGCACAATTTGGTTTACTGCGGGTGCACAGGGTGGCACCCATATCCATCATGGCCTGATTGTAATCAGCAACCTTGAGCTCAGGCGTGTTTTGCTCTGCGTATTGCCATAACAAAGACTCAGTTGCCTTTTCCCCCGGCCAACCAGCAACGCCGTAATACCGGGCCAACACCCGCTTTACATTGCCATCCAATATTGCCAGGGGTTGGTTTAAGGATAAAGATAAAATCGCCCCCGCCGTTGAACGCCCTATTCCGGGTAGCGCAACTACCTCATCAAACTCAGTGGGAAACTCGCCATTAAACTCATCTACTACTTTTTTTGCGGCATTGTGTAAATTCCTGGCACGAGCGTAATAACCCAGGCCGGTCCACAAATGCAGTACTTCATCCTGTGGGGCCGCAGCCAAATCAGTTATGTTCGGGAAGCGCGCCATAAAGCGCTCATAGTAAGGAATTACTGTACTAACCTGGGTTTGCTGCAACATGATCTCTGAGATCCACACCCGATAAGGCGTTTTATCCTGCTGCCAGGGAAGGTGTTTTCTGCCGTGTAGTGCGAACCAATCTAATATACGCTGCGTAATATCCGGTAAACTGGGGTTTTGAGTCATTTATCCTATGCTTGTATTTCATGCGGGAGACGGGATAATACGCCACCCGCAATTGCAAGATCAAAACAAAAGAGTACGACATTGAGTAAGTATAAATCTCAGGAAGAAGCAGAAGCAGCAGGCGTATTTGTACGTAAGGTGCAAAGCTTCGTAAAACGTGAAGGCCGTTTAACCAAGGGGCAGGCGTTAGCCATAGAAAACTACTGGGATAAATTCGGTCTGGATTTTCAGCCGGAAAATTACCAACTACAACAGATATTTGGTAATGCTGCTCCTGTCGTTCTGGAAATTGGTTTTGGCATGGGTAAAAGCCTGGTGGAAATGGCCGCAGCCGAACCAGATAAAAACTTTATTGGTATCGAAGTACACACGCCAGGCGTTGGTGCCTGTCTGGCAGATATTGCTGACCGACAACTGCAAAACGTTCGCCTGTTTGAATACGACGCTGTAGAAGTATTAAAACAGTCTATTCCCGATGGTTCACTGGCACGGGTACAGCTGTACTTTCCTGATCCCTGGCATAAAAAGCGCCATCATAAGCGCCGCATTGTGCAGCCTGAATTTGCCCAACTCATTCGTCAAAAGCTGGCTGTAGATGGGGTTTTCCATATGGCTACCGACTGGGAAAACTATGCCGAGCACATGCTACAAGTGATGTCCTCTCAGGAAGGATATGAAAATACTTCAGAAACGCAGGATTACGTGCCGCGTCCGGACTTTCGTCCGCTGACTAAATTCGAGCAACGTGGGCATCGTTTAGGCCATGGTGTGTGGGATCTTATTTTCAGGAAGGTTAACTAATGTTGTCTGCACCTAGTCAATGTCTGCTGCGCCAAAAAGACATGTTACAAGAAGGGCGCTGGTTATTAGTCAATCCTACCGACTCTTTTGTTTTTGCCGAGTTACCTGAAACTGTTTTTGGTTTTCATCAGTTTTTTGATCAATACCAGGCCGCAGTCAACAAACAGCCTGGCAGACACAGCTTTGGCATTACTTTGCCAGAGGACACTGAAAAATTCGATGGCATAGTACTGTACCTGCCCAAAGCGAAAAAGCACACGGTTTGGCTGTTAGCTTATTTAGCCACCCTACTACAACCCAATGGTCTCTTGTGCCTGGTGGGCGAAAACAAAGGCGGTATTAAAAGTAGTGGTAAATTACTGGAAGCCGTCGGCGAGCGGGCCAATAAAATTGAGAATGCCCGTCACTGTTCAGTACTGGCCTCTGTCGTTACCCAGAGCCAGCCGTTTGAATTAGAGCGCTATATCAGTAAACAAACTCTGCATATCTCAGGTCAGAAGGGAAGCACAGCTGTTCAGGTATATTCAATACCGGGTGTTTTCAGTCATGGTGAGCTTGATGCCGGTACACAATTGTTGCTGGAAAACATAACTAAAGTCCCTGACGGCAACATTCTGGATTTTGCTTGTGGATGTGGTGTAGTGGGTGCTTATCTGGCTGCACAGAATGCTAAATCATCCGTCACTCTCAGTGATATCAATGCTCTGGCACTGCACTGCTCTGAATTGACCATGAGTCATTTAGAAAACAGCAGTCAGGTTATTGCCAGTAACGGCCTGGATAACGTGGAAGGTCAGTTTCGGGCGATTTACACTAACCCGCCATTTCACACGGGTCTGGAAACAGATTATGGTATTACTGATAAATTTATTCAGGATGCCGTACGCAAATTGCAACCAGGTGGCGAACTCTGGTTGGTAGCAAACCGCTTTTTACCCTATGCCGAACAGTTAAAGCGCAGTTTCAACAACTGCAAAACTGTGGCACAAACCACTAAATTCACTCTATACCGTTGCATTAAATAACTTTCTGAGCCTTCGGGCTCAGGAAAATGTAAAAAAGTTGTTGCAACCCTAAATGTAAACGTTTACATTTATATTCTGAAGCTCATTATTGTGTTTTGTAGTGTCTCAGGCTCAATCGTTGATACCTTTTCAGGTGTCCGTTGAGCCTGTTTTTTCGATATTTAAAAAAAACACCAAAAAATTTGCAGTGGTCGGTCCAAATTTAGAACGAAAGAGCGTAGGATTTATGTATATTTTCTTCCGCATGGACGGAAGAACAAACTGAGATGTTGAAAATCGACAGTGTAAACCGAGAGAGGACTCTCCAGGCGCAGAAGAACAATTCTGCTTCACAACCTCAAGACGACTGATTTTTATACAGTTATTTGTCATTTTTGTGAATTTTCTTTTCCTCACTAACTCGGTGCATATCTTGGTGCTATGATTTTGTTAATGAAATCCTAAGGAAGAAGCCATAATGTCTCGAAATATTGCGATGATCCTGGCTGGCGGTGCCGGTACCAGACTTTTCCCACTTACTCAAACCAGAACTAAACCAGCTGTTCCCTTTGCTGGAGGACTACGTCTGATTGACTTTGTGCTCAATAACTTTGTCAACTCAGATATTCTGAAGTTATACGTGCTTACCCAGTTTAAATCGCAATCTTTGAACATTCACCTGAGACAGGCCTGGCATATCACCGGCTTAACCGGCAACTTTATCGACGCGATTCCGGCGCAGATGCGCATGGGCAAACGCTGGTACGAAGGTACAGCCGACGCCATTTATCAAAACCTGCGTCTGATTGAGATTCACGAGCCGGACAATGTATTTATTTTCGGTAGTGATCACATTTATAAGATTGATATTCGTCAGGTACAGCGTTACCACGAAAAAATGAATGCTTCTTTAACCGTCTGTGCGATTCCGGTACTGGCTTCTGAGGCCGCTGGTCGCTTTGGTGTTATCGAGGTAGATGAAGATTTCCGTATGGTGGGCTTTGAAGAAAAGCCAGCCAATCCGAAAACTATGCCGGGACGTCCAGATTTGGCTTTGGTGTCAATGGGCAACTATGTATTTAAGAAAGACAAGCTGTTCGACTACCTTACCGCTGATGCCGAAGATAAAATGTCCTCCCATGATTTCGGTCACGATATTCTGCCCAAAATGGTAGCCGACGGTGAGCCGGTTTATGTTTATGATTTTAATCGCAATGTGATCCCAGGCGAATCAGAAACCGCAAATCACAGCTACTGGCGAGATGTAGGTACTGTCTACTCCTTCTGGGAAGCACATATGGATTTGTTGGTTGCCGAGCCAGAATTCGACTTGTACAACAACAAATGGCCACTGCGCAGTTACCACCCGCCGGTACCACCAGCCAATATTATGGCGGATGACGAAGGCAACCACTGTACGGTATTAAACTCCATGATCTCCTCCGGCAGTGAAGTAACAGGTGCTCACATTGAGCGCAGCGTATTGGGCTTTAATGCCAAAATCCACAAAGGCACCAAACTGGTAGAAAGCATCATGTTGGGCAAATGTGAAGTAGGTGAAAACTGCGTACTTAACCGGGTTATTGCCGATAAAAGCGTTAAAATAGCGCCGAATACGCAGATTGGTGTCGACCTTGAATTAGACCGTTCTCGTGGCTTAACTGTATCAGATGAAGGCATCGTTGTTATTCCTAAGAACATGGAGATCGGTTACTAGTGGAAATTCTTTTTGTTGTATCGGAAGTAGAAGGGCTGGTTAAAACAGGAGGGCTGGCAGACGTTGGCAGAGCCTTACCTGTGGCCTTGAAAAACATGGGGCACGATGTTCGCATCGTGCTGCCCTACTATCGAGCCATCGCCGAAAAGTTTGATTCTCTGCCAGTTTCTGAAACTCAGATACTGTACGCCAACGACAAACAGTACCCCTACCAGGTTCGGCAAATGGACCTGGACGGGCTGTGTGTGTACTTAATTGATTACCCGCCATTTTTTGACCGCAAGGGTATTTATACCGATAGCTATCACGCCTTTGCGGACAACCCAGAGCGCTACGCTTTTTTCTCTATGGCGGCTCTACACGCCAGCACCTGCGTTAATTTTAAACCGCAGATTGTGCACTGCCACGACTGGCATACAGCTCTGGTGCCCTATTTTATGCGTCGTGATCCCACCGGATTTTATGCCAACAGTCGCTCGGTACTGACAGTGCACAATGGTGCCTATCAATGCCAACACCCTTTTGATGACATTCCTTTTTTGCAGCCCTATGAAGACATCGCGGCGCAAAAAGACAATATGGGTGCCATTAACTTTTTAAAAATTGGCGTAATGAATGCCAATAAGATTAACGCAGTAAGTCCTCACTATGGCTATGAGCTGAAAACACCATTGGGCTCACACCATATGTATCACGAGTTTATGACTCGTCAGCACGACCTGACCGGGATTTTAAACGGATGTGATTACAGTCAATGGGATCCGGCCACGGATCCGGAGCTACCGGTTAACTTCGATGCCAACGACATGTCCGGTAAGAAGCTGTGTAAAAAGGCGCTGCAAAACGCCGTAGGATTGCCTGAGCGACCGGACGTTCCATTATTTGGCATGGTGTGTCGCTTAACCGAGCAAAAAGGCTTTGGTTATCTGCTGCCGATCCTGGGTAACCTGATGCAGCACAATGTGCAAGTGCTTATTATCGGTACCGGCGATCCTTCCATCAGTGAAGAGTTGCATCATTTTGCTCATCAGGAGCCGGAAAAATTTGTGTTCCGCGAGGAATTCAGTAATCAGATGGCGCATTTGTTAGAGGCTGGCAGTGATTATTTCCTGATGCCCTCGTTATTCGAACCTTGCGGTCTGAATCAAATGTACAGTTTGGCTTATGGCACTCTGCCTGTGGTGCGTGCAGTGGGCGGTTTACGAGATACCGTCATTGATCTGGAAGAAAACCCAATGGAGGCAACCGGCTTTGTGTTTCACAGTGCCGACAGTTCAGATTTATTAAACTGTTTGCGCCGGGCCATTTTGTTCTACTACGAATATCCGGAACAATTTAGCGCAATGCAACACAGAGCAATGCAATCTAAGTTCACCTGGCACGATTCTGCAGTAACCTATTTGGGACTTTACGAAGACGCCCTCAGGCAATAAGATTTGTGTCCAGAATCAGACACTAACAAGGACTTAAGGTGATAAGTCTGCGCAACAGCACCACAATATCAAAATTACCGGCAGCACTTTTGCTGTCGGCTTTTAGCTTTTCTGCTTATGCCTTGCCGGAATCCTGCATACAGGATCCACAAAGAAGCACCGAATGCCCGAGATTAATTTATAAATCGGCCTACCTGCCGGATCCACAGACAGGCAAAGAACAAAAGCAACTTGTCTGTATCTGCCTGACCGATTTTGAAGATCTGCTCATTCAGGAAAGTGATGAAGTAGCCCAAAAAATAAAAGAAATGCGAATTAAATCCTGGACAGCGCAACTGGGCATAACCGAAGAAAAGTTAAAGGATCTTATCAAGTACTGAAATTTTTCAATGCCCCAAGAGAGATTGCTGCAAGTTGCTTGAGCAATACCGGAATCAACCAAAGCTCGTTGTCCTTAATCTGATAAATCGCATTTTGCTGGTACTGTCTGGCCAGATTGAAAGCATGTTTTTCGTCTAACGCACAACAAAAACTGGGCTCCACCCAGTTAAAATCTGGGTCCCCCACCAGCACTGGCTGCGCTGAGATTTTATGGGACCTCAGGTAGCGTTGTAGTTTTTCAGTTTTGAGGCGATTTTGTCTGGCACTGCAAACACGACTTTCAGGGTTGCAGGCAGTAATGATATACCCGGAAGAGAGTGTCGCACTCTTTCCATCATTGCCGCGAATTTTTATGGTCTGATACGCCTGCCAAAGCCTTAAAACTTGCGCATATGCGTTTTTTTTCATAAGTTTTTAGGGTTGTAGTTTCAATTGTAACCACTTTATATCAATATGGTGTCTGTCTGAACGTCAGTTCGCCAAATATAAGAAAGCGCTGAATGGGCTCTGAATCTAAATTTTTATCAATAAAACGGTTGTTTGTCTGGGTAGTAATGGGCGTAGCCACCCTCGCGCTTTTTTTAGCCAGCAGCATTTCTTTTTACACCCAGGTAACCACCTATAAGACTGAACTCATTGAGCAAGTCAAAATATTTGGTGAGCTTATCGCGCGAAACGCCCAAAGCGGCATCGCCTTCGACGATAACATCACCGAAGAGGAAAACTTACTGGTTCTGTCTGCCGCAGACTTTATTACCAATGTCCACATCTATAAGGTTACGCCTGAAAGCGAATTGTCGTTTTTTGCCAGTTACAACAAAAAAGGCCAGGCCCCGATTCAGGCCATGTATGACAGAGTCAATGAACTCAAAGTCCCGTTAATTGATGAAAGCCTGGTGGAATACATCAAGCCAGTCACTATAGACGAATCCATAATCGGTTATGTCTATGTCAGAGCTTCGGCAAAATCTCTGCAAGACCTTACCGTCAACAGTATCATGATCAATCTGATGGTTTTGCTGGTAACGCTCACCGTCTGCTTTGTTATCACACTGCGCTTGCAGCGCAGTATCACCGACCCAATAGATGGCCTGGTAAATCTGGTCACCGATATCGCGCAAAAGAAAGATTATTCCAAACGGGCCGAGCTGGCTAATGTCAAAGAACTGAATTTGCTATCAACCTCCTTTAACCAGATGCTGGACAGAGTTCAGGATCATATGCAGGCCCAAAAAGAGGCGGAAGCCGAGCACTTGCGCCTGGCGCAAAGTCTGGAAGAAAAAGTAAATCAACGCACCCAGGCATTAAAAGAAGCCAATCAGGAGTTAATCCAAACCCTTGAGAAACTCCATCAGTTTCAACGGCAAATGGTTCAGAACGAAAAAATGGCGTCTCTGGGAGACATGGTGGCCGGTGTGGCCCATGAGGTTAATACCCCAATAGGACTGGGAGTAACCGCCTCAACCATGATGCTGGACCGTCTGACGGATCTTAAGAAAGCCTTTGATGCCAAGACCTTAAAGGCCAGTATGTTGTCCAAGTTCATGAATGAAGGGGAAGAAAACCTCAACATTATCTATCGCAACCTGAATCGCGCTGCGGAACTGATTTCCAGCTTCAAACAGGTGGCGGTTGATCAGTCCAGCGAACAGGACAGAGCCTTCAGCTTTAAACAACTGATGGATGAAATTCTGCTGTCCATGCGCCCCAGACTTAAAAATCTGTCCCACCAAATTCAGATAGATTGTGATCCTGAGCTGTGCATTGAGACTAAAGCCGGCCCCATCAATCAGATCATGATCAACCTCATCATGAATTCCATCATTCACGGCTTTGAAGAAAAGTCCCAGGGCCTGATTGTGATCCACGCCGAATTGATCGACAGCAATAAACTTAATATTACCTACACAGATGATGGCAAGGGCATTCCGGAACACATGCGCAAACGCATATTCGATCCCTTCGTGACCACTAAGCGAGGTCAGGGCGGTAGCGGTTTGGGTATGCATTTGGTATTTAACCTGGTTACTCAGGCGTTAAGTGGCTCCATTTCCCTGTCCAGTGAGCCTGGCAATGGCGTCGAGTTCAACATTGTCTTCCCGGTAAAGCGTGTCGAATCAGAAAAGCTTTTGCAGAGTTTATAATGTTAACCGGGAAGGACATACGCATCATCACATTACTGGCATTGCTAACGGTGCAATGCCAGGGTGCATATGCTCAGTCTTTTAAACCTGAAGAACTTCGCGCCTCATTTTTGTACCATATAGCCCATTACACCAGTTACCCTGCCGAAAGCTTTACGCAGGACACATTTAATTTCTGCTTTCTGGAAGATGAAAAACAGGCCCATACTCGCGTTTTTGATAAGTTGCCCAAAAAGCGTTTGAAAGATAAAGATATTAAGTTGCTCAGTCTGACAACACTCGAGCAAATCGAAAAAGACAGTTGTCAGGTGATCTTTATTGGAAAACAGGCGGAAAGTCGGGAACTTTTTGCGAAACTGGAAGAACTAAATAAAACTATAGTTTCTGTTGGAGAAACCCGAGATTTTATTGAAAATGGCGGAATGATCACCATAGTACCTTTGCAATCTAAGATGAGGATATTTTTCAGTCAGAAACAATTTGAAAATACTTCACTTAAATTCAGCTCGCTATTGTTGAAACGGGCTAATTTCCGATAAACTTTCAGGCAGTAAAAAAATTACAACACGCTCAGGTGAAATCATGCAAACACCAAACATATTGATAGTAGAAGATGAAGTAGTAACCAGGACGACCTTAAAAAGCCTCTTTGAAGCAGAAGGCTATGGCGTTTTTGAAGCAGAAAATGGCGAACAGATGCATGATCACTTTGAGAATCAATCCATTGATTTAGTGATTATGGATATTAATCTGCCAGGTAAGAACGGTTTGATCCTGGCAAGAGAAGTGCGCGACAAGAAAAATGTCGGTTTGATTTTCCTGACCGGCAGAGATAACGATGTGGATCGTATTCTTGGTCTGGAAATTGGTGCAGATGACTATCTGACCAAGCCTTTTAATCCACGGGAACTCACCATCAGAGCCAGAAACCTGTTGGCCCGTACCAGTAACGCCAATGAAGACGAAGATTTACCCAGCAAGGTCAGCTTTAATGGCTGGGTACTGGATGGCGACAGCCGCAGCTTAATTTCGCCCTCTGGTAACGAATTCCGCTTACCACGCAGTGAATTTAGAGCATTGCACCTGTTTTTAAGTAACCCTGGCAAGATCTTAACCCGGGAACAATTGATTCTGGAAATGACAGGCCGTGAGTTACGCACTAACGACAGAACGGTGGACGTCACTATTCGTCGCATCAGAAAACACTTTGAAAGTGAGCAAGATGCCGAAGATTTGATTGTGACTATTCACGGCGAAGGCTACCGCTTTTGCGGTGCAGTAGATGGTTAATTTAACCGCCTAAGCAAACAGGGCGAGAGCATTAATACTTATTTAATGCCTACAGTTTCCAGAAATTAAAAACTTGCATTCAGAGTTACAACAAAACAAATTCGATTACGCCAGTATTTGCTCGGAGTGCTTAACCTAATCTCCCTTTACGCGCAATAAACTGCGACATCAGTAAAAACAACGATGAGAGGTATCAGGGATGATAGCTCAATCAATGCCCAGCACAGGGATGTGCTGTCATTGATGGTCGTCGTTGTTCTGATGGCGAAGTTTATGCTTTTGCGCGTCAGGGGCTGCGGGGGATTCTTAAGGGGGGCGCAGCCCGGTCACCTTAAGGCGCAGTCGGCGCCCCGACAATGATTTCAATCAAAGGATAATTGGTTGAATTAAACTGCGTCACCGAAAAAAGTCTACCTTGGAACCTGTAGGTTGGTTGAATGTTTCAATATCGATAATTTAAGACCTAGCCAAAATAATTAGGTTTTGGCTACCGTTAGGTAAGACTATGTCCGAGTATCGCTTATAAATCGCTGGCGATTTTCTCTGTCTAAGCAAACAACAACGGCCGCATTTGCGGCCGTTTTTTTATTTACAGATGAGCACTATTCGCCCGCAACCGCCATCGAATCCAACAACAGGCTGCCGGTAAAGATACTGCCGCGTAATTCGGTGTCTGTACCTACAGCCACAATATTGCGCAAGATATCCTTGAGGTTACCAGCAATGGTTAGTTCGTGAACGGGATACTGAATAACGCCATTTTCTACCCAGTAACCTGCGGCTCCTCTGGAGTAGTCGCCAGTAACGATATTCACGCCCTGCCCCATCAATTCGGTCACCAGCAATCCGGTGCCCATTTCTTTTAACAGCGCTTCCTGGCTATGGCCGGTATCTTTCACCAACCAGTTGTGAATACCGCCGGCATGGCCGTTTGTTTTAGTACCCAATTTGCGCGCTGAGTAACTGGTTAGCAAATAGTGATTCAGGATACCATTAGTGACGATATCCATATCGTGGGTAGCGACACCTTCATTATCAAAATAGCTACTGGCCAGAGCGCGTTTGATGTGTGGCCTTTCCTGAATGTCGAACCAATCCGGGAATACCTGCAGGCCTTTGCTGTCCAACAAAAAGCTGGATTTGCGATACAAGCTGCCACCACTGATGGCACTGACAAAGTGACCGATAAAGCTGGGGGCCAGTTCTTTATCGATAACAACCGGGACATTGCAGGTTTGGACTTTACGCGCACCTAACCTGTTAAGGGTATTCTTTGCGGCCTGCAACCCAACCTCTTTAGCACCCTGTAACTTATCCGCTTCGCGAGAGACGGTGTAAGCATAATCACGCTGCATATCATCGCCGTCTTCGGCAATCATCACGCAGCTCAAACTGTATCTGGAGCTCGGATAACCGACATTAATACCATGACTATTGCCATAAACCTTAAGGCCAATGTTGGCATTGTAACTGGCACCATCAGAATTATTGATGCGAGGATCGCTTTCCAGCGCCGCGGTTTCGGCTTCCAGCGCCAGTTTCAGGCCGGCATCTGTGTCCAGCTCAATGGGATGAAATAGCTCAAGGTCCATCTCTTGTTGAACCATAAGTTCCTTTTCTGCCAGCCCAGCACAGGGATCTTCCCCGGTGTAACGGGCAATCTGAATGGCCTTTTCTACCGTTAAGGCTAAAGCCTGTTTATTCAGGTCGGCGGTGGACGCGCTGCCCTTGCAACCGTCAACATAAACTGAAATGCCAAGGCCGCCATCATTGGTGAACTCCACCGTTTCTACTTCTTTAAGGCGAGTTGCTACGGCAATGCCTTGTACCTTGCTGATACTGGCTTCGGCACTATCGGCCCCTTTAGCTTTGGCCATAGTGAGTACATCTGCTACCACTTCCTGAATATCAGCGAGTTGTTGCTCAACGTGCATTTATATCTTGATCCTTTTTAATCCATCTCTACCAATTAGCCACTGTTTTGCGATAAGTATAACTACTAGTTGGTATTAGACTGGGCAATGGTTACAATCTCGCTTAAGTGTAACATCAAAGTAATCAGTATGGGTGAAGATCTATTTTCAGATTCCGATTCGGAATTTGATGACTATAAAAGTAAAACTCAGGTCAAAAAGGAAATGCTGGCCTTAGTTAAATTGGGTGAACAGGTGGTAGAGCTGGGTGCAACTGCACTAAAGCGCATTCCACTGGATGAAGAAGTGGCGGATGCCATTGATATCGCCCGAAATATGAATCGCAAAAAACCGTCTTTCAAACGTCAGTTACAATTTATTGGTAAACTTTTGCGTAATCGCGACGATGAAGACATAGATGCTATTGAACAGGCTCTGACAAACTTGCAGGGACAGCAGTATTCATTAAAAGTGCATTTCCACAAACTGGAAACTCTGCGGGATAAACTGATTGAGCAGGGCGATGATGCTCTGCAAAGTTTATTGCAAGACTATCCAGAGTTGGACAGACAGCGATTAAGACAATGGATTCGACAGGCGAAAAAAGAAAAAGAACAAAACAAGCCACCGAAAGCCTATCGAGAGATTTTCCAATACCTAAAACAAGAAATAAAAGAGTAAAGCTAATGCGCGCTAACATATTTGTAGTTTTTCTGCTCCTTCTTCTCAGTGGCTGCGGAGGAGGTTCTTCTGGAGCGAATGGACCTGATCCTTTCAATCCTGGCACCGATCCGGTACTGGCCATGTCTATCGAAATATTAGATAGCAACTGCGAATCTGTTAGCGAAAACAGCTTCACCACCGACGAAAACATCTGTGTTCAGGCAACCCTGACCAGCGACGGTAACGCTGTCAGCGGAGAAATTGTGAACTTCTCGTTGGGTTCCTCAATTGCGCAGTTGAGTAGCGATACAGCACTGACCAATAGCTCAGGGGTTGCGCAAACCATCATCAGTAGCAGTTCTTCAACATCGGGGGCCAATAGCGTTACTGCCACCTACGATACGGCAACTGCAACAGCTAACTTCCAGTACGAAGCCAGTGCCTCCAGTGATCCGGTACTGGCCATGTCTATCGAAATATTGGATAGCAACTGCGAATCTGTTAGCGAAAACAGCTTCACCACCGACGAAAACATCTGTGTTCAGGCTACCCTGACCAGCGACGGTAAAGCTGTCAGCGGAGAAATTGTGAACTTTTCGTTGGGTTCCTCAATTGCCCAATTGAGTAGCGATACAGCACTGACCAATAGCTCAGGTGTCGCCCAAACCATCATCAGTAGCAATTCTTCAACATCGGGGGCCACTAGCGTTACTGCCACCTACGATACGGCAACTGCAACAGCGAACTTCCAATACGAAGCCAGTGCTTCCAGTGATCCGGAACTGTCCATGACCTCATACCGAGAGGACTGTGCAACACCGGCGCAAAGCTTTGGCACTAACGAAACCATATGCGTACAAGCAACGCTGACCCAGGGTGAAACACCGCTTAGCAACGAGATTGTCAACTTTGCGATTTCCTCCGGACTGGGATCATTAGACAGAACCACTGCCTTGACCAATGTTCAGGGTATTGCCAAAGTAAACATCACAAACAGCAATGAAACCATTGGTGCGGCGTCAGTATCTGCCAGCTTCGATACCCTCTCAGATGCCTCAAATTATGAATATGTTGCGGTAAATCAAACGGTTACTACTTCCCCATCAATCACCGTCGCCTTGTATCAGAACGGTGAACAGGTCAATGGTTTCCAGGCTGATCAGGAAGTGATTGCCCGCGCTACCGTAAGAGACTCTGATGGCAACCCGGTGCCAGAGGTCATAGTCAGCTTTTCTGTTCAGGGCACTGGGCCGACGCTGACGCCCTCTTCAGCCCTAAGTAGCCCTACTGGTATTGCTGAAGTGGATTTAACCGCGACAGAGAGCGATTTGGGCGCTTATGCGTTACAGGCAGAAACCACAGTAAACGCAATTCAAATCAGTGGCGCTCGTAATTTTGAAGTGCGTTCAGCAGGCGCGGTAATCGAAGGTGAAACCCGTTTTGGACACTTTGACAGTGATGGCAATTTTGTTGAAGGTATTATCGGCTCGTCTATCGCCGACGAAAATGGTGATGTCACCATCAGCGCCGGGGCCACTACAGGTTTTGATGTAGCGTTAGTGGATGAAAACGGCGACCGAATATCTACCCCCACTCCGGTAACCTTTACCTCCACCTGTGTCACAAACAATCAGGCCACCATCGATGAAACAGTCACCACTATCAACGGTGTCGCTTCTGCTACATTCGAGGATTTAAGCTGTGCCGGTGCCAGCGGCAATACTGACCAAATCGTGGCATCTGTGGTGATCAACAACGAAACTACCACTATCACCCGCGAGTTAACGATTCTGCCAGAAGGTATCGGTTCTATTTCTTTTGTGTCTGCTACGCCTGATGCCATTGTATTAACCGGTACTGGTGGCCAAAACACCAGTTCGGTATCAACGCTGATTTTCCAGGTTAATGGTGAATTGGGTAATCCCATCGCTCAACAAGAAGTGGCCTTTGCATTAAATACCACAGCAGGCGGTTTAAAGCTGGACCCGGCGGTAGGCTTAACCAACAGCGCGGGTCAGGTAAGCACGCGAGTAACAGCAGGTACAGTACCTACACCTGTGCGGGTTACAGCTTCGGTCACCACTCAAGACAATAACACTATTCGCACCCAATCCGACCTTCTGACAGTAAACACAGGTTTGCCGGATCAAAACAGCTTTACCTTAAGTGCTGATGTCCTGAACTCCGAAAGTTACGACTTTAGTGGACAAACCGTGAATATAACAGTCAGGTTGGCAGATATTTTCAACAATCCAGTTCCTAATGGCACCACCGTTAACTTTACCACTGAATACGGCAGTATAGAGGGTAGTTGTGAAACTGGCGAAGACGCCAATGGCAATATCGATCCAGAACTGGCCGCTACCGGCACCTGTTCTGTTACCTGGACCAGTCAAAACCCCAGAGATCCTGATGACCACAGAAATACCATTTTGGCCACGGCTATTGGTCACGAAACCCTGTTTGATAGTAATGGTAACAATGCCTATGACGACGTTGATGGCGGAGCTATTATTGACAATACCGATTCGGGCTTTGGTGTCAGCCGCTACGGCAGTAATGGCTTTGTGGATTATTCTGAGGCTTGGGTAGATTACAACGAAGACGGTATCTATCAGCCAGCTGAGCCTTTTATCGACTTCAACGGTGATGAAACCTTTAACAGCGCTGATGGCTTATTTAACGGCCCACAGTGCAACTCAGCCAGCTTGTGTAGCGATAGTGCCCGTTCTATTCATATCCGAAGAGCATTGACCCTGGTGATGTCCTCATCTGAAGCATTATGGCGAGTCTACGCAAATGATCTCAGTGACGATAACAATATTATAGCCACCAATGACAGCAACGTAACCATTACCAATGGCAATGTCACCGGAAGTACATACCTCTTGGCTGACGGAGAAACGGCCACCTTTACTCTGGTTTATTATGATACCGATGAACAAGTCCTTGCTGCAGGTACCGAGTTGGGTACAGTGAATGCGGATGGCGATATTTCTGTGGTCATTGATCGGGTAAATAACACCAACCAAAACGAATCTTCGTTGGTACCAGGCAGCATAGAAGTATTGACTACTATCAGCAACTCAGTCGGCGCAGAGGATAGCGGCACCTCTACCTTTTCTTATGCCATTGACAGTCCGGCAGGCACCAGAACCAACGTAGAGTTTTCGGTCAGACGCGAAGATCCTTAAATTACTCGGTAATGAAAAGCAAAAAGCCCCAATTTTGGGGCTTTTTAGTTTTTGAATTCTGAATTGATAACAGTTATCAGGCTGTTCCACCCACAGTCAGGGCATCCACTTTCAGTGTCGGTTGTCCAACACCTACCGGTACACTTTGTCCGTCTTTACCACAAACACCAACACCGCGATCTAACTCAAGGTCGTTGCCGATCATGGAAATCTTTTGCATCACATCAGGACCATTGCCAATCAGCGTTGCCCCTTTAACCGGTGAAGTGATTTTGCCTTTTTCAATCAGATAGGCTTCAGACGTAGAAAACACAAACTTACCAGAGGTGATATCCACCTGGCCACCACCAAAGTTGGGGGCCCAGATACCTTTGTCCACCGTAGAGATAATTTCTTCCGGAGTATTGTTGCCGGCCAACATATAAGTATTAGTCATACGTGGCATAGGCAGGTGTGCATAGGACTCTCTGCGGCCATTGCCGGTAGGAGCAACTCCCATCAGCTCGGCATTCACCTTGTCCTGCATATACTTTTTCAGTATTCCGTCTTCGATCAAGACATTGTACTGCCCCGGCGTACCTTCATCATCATAACTTAACGAGCCTCGACGATTAGGCATGGTACCATCGTCCACCACTGTTACGCCCTTAGCGGCCACCTGCTCTCCAATTCGACCCGAAAAGGTGGAAGCCCCTTTGCGATTAAAATCGCCTTCCAGACCATGACCTACGGCTTCGTGTAGCAATACACCAGGCCAGCCAGCGCCCAGTACCACTGGCATAACACCAGCAGGAGCAGCAATGGCTTTCATGTTGATTCTTGCCATGTGCAGTGCCTCGTCGGCTACAGACTGATAGCGTGGCTGTCCATTGTAGGACTCTCTGAAATACTGATAGCCCATACGACCACCAGCCCCGGAACTACCGCGTTCGCGACGTCCGTCCTGCTCCAGGATAACCGAACAATTTAACCGGATAAGAGGACGCAAATCCGTTACCCAGGTACCATCAGATGCCGCCACCAGAATTTCTTCATAAACCCCGGAAATGCTCACAACCACCTGAGAAACATCCGGTTCTTGTTGACGAATGTAGCTGTCAGTGACCCGCAGCAGATCAATCTTTTCTGATTCGGTCATCTGAGCCAGCGGGTTATCTGCCATATACAGCGCTTTTTGGGTGATTGGATTAAAGGCTTTAATGGCCTTTGTGCCACCGTTGACAGAAATACTTCTTGCTGCTCTTGCAGCATCCAGCAAAGCTTCGCGAGTTATTTCGTCAGAATAGGCAAAGCCGGTTTTTTCACCCGACACAGCACGCACCCCAACTCCTCGCTCAATGTTGTAGCTACCGTCTTTGATAATGCCATCTTCCAGCACCCAGCTTTCGTGTTGGCTGGCCTGAAAATATACATCAGAGAAATTATTTTGATGTTGCAGGATCAGACTAATGGTTTCCTGCACATCAGCACGGGTCAACCCTGATCCTTCGATAAGGTGCTGTTCAACTAAATTAGACAAGCTTGCTCCTGAATCTGTTTTGCTGCTTTACCGGCATTGTAGCGCGGATTTGTTCCAGGTACGAAGAATTAACCTGACTATATACGATCCCCGGAGACTCCAGACTTTCCATCAACAGTTCGCCCCAGGGGGAATAAATACAAGTGTGGCCCCATGTTTCCCGGCCATTAACATGGGTTCCCGATTGATTGGCCGCCACCACATAACACTGATTTTCGATACTGCGGGCCTG
Organism: Planctobacterium sp. AWH2_060; assembly: GCF_056158425.1. Classification (NCBI taxonomy): domain Bacteria; kingdom Pseudomonadati; phylum Pseudomonadota; class Gammaproteobacteria; order Alteromonadales; family Alteromonadaceae; genus Planctobacterium; species Planctobacterium sp. AWH2_060. The sequence goes on from NZ_JBSWTG010000001.1 coordinate 2,807,978, forward strand.
TAACAAAGGCTGCCAGTGAGCACTGCCGGTCTTGTGAGTAAAGGCGGCAGGAAGGGCCAACACATCCACCTGCTCCATGGCCATAAATAAGCCGGGGAATCTGATGTCATAACACACCGCCACACCCAATCGTCCAAACGGCGTGTCGGGTATCACACAGACCTGGTTTCCGGCCTTGGTATAACGCGATTCCTGATAACTTTTGGTATTGTCCGCCACTTCCACATCAAACAGATGTATTTTCTGGTATTCCGCCACCCGCTCACCGTCGCTGTTGAATACCAGACAAGATGCAGTAAATCTGTCTTCATAAGCGACTTTTAAAGGGATCGTTCCCGCCACCAACCAGACGTTGAATTCCCTGGCAAGTTTTGCCAATTCTGTCTGAATAGGCCCCTCGTCAGGAATCTCGGCTTGTTGCAACATGGATTTGTCGCTTGCGCCGAACCAGGCAAAACACTCCGGCAAAACCACTAATGTCGGTTCATCGAACTGCATGCCAGATAATGCTTGTCGGATTTGTTTAAAATTCTCTGCCACATCGGGCACGGAAGTCATTTGAATTGCTACTAAGTGCGCCATTACTTTCCACTTTCGGTGTCGATATCTGAATCCGCTCCTTCATCAGGCATGGTGTCTTTTGTGCCCTGAGGTTGCGGATTGTTTGGTGCTGACTCAGGAGGCGTATTGCCCTTCGGGAGATTGTTGTTTTTTGCTGGTAATTCCACCACTTTGCTGGTTTGTTCCAGCAAGGTAATTTGCGGCTCTTTAATGGAGCCGGTTAAAGAGTACTGAATTCCTGATACCACATTGGCAGAGGTAAATACTTCATCAAAGGCCAATGCAGCTACTGCCGTGGCGGGATTAACCATCCAGGCCACCAGTACCGGCAAACTAGACGTGATGTTAGGTTTAACATCCACCACATAATTCAGACTGTTATCCACCAGATTGGCGTAACCTTTGATATCCACTCCGGCGGCAGCACCGTCAATGTGGGTGTCCTGAGTACGTACCTTGCCTTGTTCTATAGCAAAGGTGCCAGACATCTTATCGTAGAAAAAGCCTTTAGCGAACACGTCCCTGAAGTCCAGGGTGAGTTTTCGCAACAAAGACTCCAGACTAAAAATACTCAGTAATCTGGCCCCCTTATCAGATATTTCAGTGATGTAGCCATCTCCCAGTCGAAAATCCAAACTACCGTTCAGTTCCTCAGCGGAAAAGGCATAAGGCGCATTGCCCCAACTAAAATCAAAATTCATTCTGGCATCGGAATCTCTGATACCGGAATCAAAATCCAGCCCTTTCAGAAAACTACCAAAATCATCACTGTTAAAGGAGCCGATAAGGCGAGTACTGTCGGTCTGTTCACCAAAATACCAGTCACCGGTTGCCACCAGGGTTCCATCCCGGCTGCTGATATTTAGCTTGTCTATTTTCATGCCGGCCTGGTTGCGACTCATTTCAGCTTCTACCCGACCCAGCTCTACACCTTTGAAATTACAGGACTTACAGAGTAGTTTTAGCGGTGGTACATCTTCATAGCTGAAACTATCAGTTTGTTGCTCGTTGTCTTGCCACTCACTCAAATTGATATAATCAGCTTGTATTTCTACTCCGTCTCGCAGCCAATCTTTGTGCAACATGATATCGGCTCTGGCCTGCTCAGAACTCACTTCTAACTCCCACAATTCATCGCGGTTCTTAGCCAAGACTTCGGCATTGGTGAGCATCTGTCCGGCTAACAATAACTCCTGCGCTTCCACAAAGACTCGTTGTGGCGCAGAAATAAAAGGCGTTTCACTGTCAGGCAAACCATCCACCAGATCGCCAATAAAGCCATGCCATGCGGAATAATCCATACGCGGCAAATCAGCAGAAACACTGAAGCCTAAGCCCATGCCCACAAAATTATCGCCTCCCGCTGACAGATGAGCGCGGGAAAACTGCATGGTGTCATGGGGTAATATGCCGTTGAACTTGACATTGCGACCCAATAAGATACGCACCGTTGAAACCTGCTCGTTTCCTTCACTATCAAAAAACAGTGGCAAACTACTCTGTGCATTTTTGGTCAAGGGTTGCGGTGCAGTTAAATCTACCCCCGCCAGATCCGAATTCAATTGCAGATTGTATTGGTAGCCTTGTTCCGGCAACACCAACTTAAAACGGCCATTCCAGCTTGCGTCACCCTGAACATACTTCACTAGTTGCGGATGGGCATAAGCGACCGCCTGCGGAACATTCCAGTTACCGGAAAAATCAACGTCCGTGGTATATCCCTGCTCCTGCTGTCGAGCCTTAACATTCAGCGCTATAGGTTGACCCAAAATACTTGCGGTAATGCCACTTGCATCCAGGTTTTCATTGGCAATATGAAGAGAACCAGCCATTTTATCCAGGGTCAGATCTAACGCCGGAATATGCAATTGATTGTCCTGGAAATCCACTTGTGCGGTAGCGATTACTTCATTACCTGTAAAAGGTACATGCAGATTTAAACTAGCTTGTAAATCTCCTTGCACCTGCAAGAAGTCCAGTGCCTCTCCTACTGAGCTCTTTAAACTGCTGGCCTGAAATAAGTCTCTGATTTGTGGTCCAGAGCCATTGCCTGTGGCCGTTATCGCCACATGAGAGCTGCCACTTAACTCAGGTATTACAGCATCGGCCTGCTGCACGGTTAAACCTGATATTGAGCCTTCTTTGCCCTGGATATCCAGCCGGTCGTTTTCAAACAACAAACTGACACTGGCATCTTGCAACGCTGGCCAATCCCGTTGAAATTTAAGCTGTAATTGCTCGATATCCACACTGGCCTGAAAAATGCCTTGTCCTTGTTCGAAGGGAAAATCGCTGGGATTGCCACGCCAAAGTATTTTGGCATTGCGCGTCTGGCCTTTCTCAAGGGCACGATTTAACCAGCTGCGGGTGTCTTTTCCCATCAGCTCCGGAAAATAACGCTTTAAGGTGAGTAAATCACTATCCTGAACAGTAGCAAATAAAGTCAGATCACCAGTTTGCAGGTCATACTCGGCCTGTTGCTGAATATCCAGGTCCTTGTTCTGCAGTTCAAATTTGGGAATGTAAATGCGACTGTGCTCTTCGCCGGCGCTCAGATAGGCCGTCAGGCTCAGTTGTTCATAAGGCAGCATAAATCCCAGCAACTGCTCACTGGCCAGGTAATTGTCCTGGGACTGAAGATTTAACATTCCCGCGTCATTCAACCAGAATATTTCGCCGTTGAATGCATTGATACCGGGTACAGTGTCTTGCTCTTGTGTGGTCAATTCATCAAAGGCAATGTAAGCCGCAATATGCTCTTCAGATAAATAAAAATCGGCGGTGCTCACCTGAATTCCGGGATCAAATGCACTTAACTGTTGTTGAAAAGACTCGCCTAACAAAACACTGCTGAGTGGTAATAAGGGGGTTAAATTAAGCCGTTGTGCCGCACTTAATTTAATAACACCGTTGGTAAACAGCGAACCGTGCCAGGCACTGTTAAACAGGCGTTCGTTAACCACAAGGGAAAAGTCATCAAGATTAAAATCCCAACCGTTGCTGTTGGGCATTGCATAAAATTGGCCTTTCAATAGCTCAGCTGAAACCTGACTGTCCTGTTCCTCGCCTTGCCAAACAAATTCACTTTCGGATAAATCGGCCTGCACAAATGTAATATCGGTATTTTGCAGCCCTGCCCAGAGTTTGAAGTTGCCGCGGCTGTGTTGAATGTTGTATTCAGTAGGCAGCAACGCTTTTATCCAGGGGGACAAATCCAGGTCTTCAGCTTCAGCGTAAAAAGTGCCATTAAAACTGTCTTTTGAGCCGTGTAAATCTAATACAAAACGCGCCGAATTACGCGCCAGTTCCGCCACGCGCATTTGCCCGACGCCCTGGTGTCGCTGCTCTTTGTTAAGCCAGCTAAGTTGCTGGATTTGGATCTTTTGCTCATCCAGATTGGTGCGCAACAGGACTTCACTATTACTAACGGAGAAGCGCGCCAGCTGTTCCAGAAACAAGGTTTGCAGGGCATCAAGAATGGGGTATTGCTCACCGCTACTTTTAATTTTGGGTAAGTCTACCTGCAACTGCAGTCCAATCAGATTAAAGCGCTGCGACTGTATCTGACCTTGTTGCACTGAACTCCAGAAATCCAGCTCGATTTGAGTTTCGTCGATGGAAAAAGCCAGTGGTGAATCTTGCTCCTGTTTTAACACCACATCTTTGAGCACTATCGCAGGCCCTTTGGCTTTCCACATGGCACTGATATATCCAATCTGGATCTCGCTGTTATATTGCTCCTGAAGCAGAGCTTCCAGGTGATGTTTGTGGGAGTCCATATAAGGAAGGGAGTAGCGCACCAGCGAAATTAACACCGCCAGTGTCACCAATAAGACAGCCGCCGTCATCCAGATTTTTCTGGTGATCCAGGCAGCGTAAAAGCGCCAATCTTTGTTCACCTTCACGTCGCTATGGCATACCGGCGCGGGGTGTATTACTCGTTTTTTTTCGGTCACATCATAACCACGTCATATTTGTCCTGGTTATACAACATCTCCGTTTGTACTTTAATTTGCTTACTGATAAAGACTTCCAGTTCTGCCAACACATGTGATTCCTGGTCCATCAGGGCTTCCGCCACTGCCGGAGAGGCATACACCACGAATTTGTCAGCATCATAAGCCCGGTTAACGCGCACAATTTCTCTCATTATCTCAAAACAGATGGTTTCCACCGTTTTGATAGAGCCGCGTCCCTTACACACCGGACACTCACCACACAAAATGTGTTCAAGGCTTTCGCGGGTGCGCTTGCGGGTCATTTCCACCAAGCCCAGCGCTGTGAAGCCATGGATCTTACTTTTCGCCCGGTCTTTACTGACCGCCACCTCAAGACTATGCAACACCCGTTTCTGATGACTGCTGTCGGTCATATCAATAAAATCAATAATGATGATACCACCCAGATTGCGCAATCTTAACTGCCGGGCAATAGCCTGGGTTGCTTCAATGTTGGTGTTAAAGATCGTCTCTTCCAGATTGCGATGCCCAACAAAAGCGCCCGTATTAATATCAATGGTGGTCATGGCTTCAGTTTGATCAATAATCAAATAGCCACCAGACTTTAAATCTACCCGACGTTCCAGCGCGCGTTGTGCTTCGTTTTCTACATCATATAAATCAAATATTGGCCGCTCACCTGGGTAATACTCCAACAGGCGATGAAACTCCGGCGCATACTCTTTAGTAAAATGTTGTAATTCCTGAAAGGCCAGCTTGGCATCAATTCTGATGCGATCCAACTCCGTTCCGACAAAGTCCCTTAGCACCCGACGCGCCAAAGGTAAGTCTTCATATAAGACATTGGATTTCCGCTTTTTTTGCCTTACTTGTATTTTAGACCACAATCTCTGTAAAAATTCCGCATCGGCCACAAGTTCTTTTTCAGCTACGCCTTCGGCGGCAGTACGCAGGATAAATCCGCCTTTACCGCCAACGTTTTCCATCATGGCCTTAAGCCGTTCTCGCTCTTGCTCGTCTTCGATACGTTGTGACACCCCCAAATGGGTCACACCCGGCATAAACACCAGATAGCGGGAAGGAATGGTAATATCCGTGGTGAGTCTGGCCCCTTTGGTGCCGATAGGGTCTTTAACCACCTGAACGACAATATCCTGGCCGTCGCGCACCAATTCGCGAATATCCTGAGTCTGGTTATGGGTCTTCTTTATTTCAGATTCATTGACCTCTTCCAGGATTTCGTTGTGCACTACAATATCAGAAGCATGTAAAAAAGCGGCTTTTTCCAGGCCAATATCCACAAACGCCGCCTGCATCCCCGGCAACACTCGACTGACCTTACCCCGATAAATATTGCCCACCAGGCCTTTTTTGGTGTGACGCTCTACATGGATCTCTTGCAATAACCCATTTTCAATTAAGGCCACTCGCGACTCTGATGGAGTAACATTGATTAATAACTCACCACTCATGCTTCAGTCCTTCATTCTGTTCAGCATCGCCACAGTTTCGTATAAAGGCAATCCTACTATTGCACTGTAACTTCCGGAAATATTTGTCACAAACTGCCCGGCATAGCCCTGAATCGCATAACCACCGGCTTTATCCGCAGGCTCACCGGTGGCCCAATAATGTTCTATTTCCTGCTCACTAAGTTCCTTAAAGGTAACCTCTGAGCTTACCTGACAACTGTCAATCTGACATTGTTGGCTTTGGACATCCCACTTTGCAACGGCTATCGCAGTGATGACCTTATGGGTTTGACCGGACATTTGCTGCATCATTCCCCGAAAATCTGTAACATTTTTTGGCTTAACCAAAATTTCGTCAGCTAACAAGCCAATCGTGTCAGAGCCCAACACCAATAATCCGTCCTGGCGTGCGGTTGCAACTGCCAGGGCTTTTTCTCTCGCCAAACGCTCAACCAGCTCGACGGCTGACTCGCCCGCACGTGGAGTTTCGTCGATGTCAGCACTTTGGCGCTCAAATTCAATGTCTATTTGTAGCAATAATTGCGCCCGACGCGGCGATGAGGAAGCTAATACAATCATGAAAAAGCAATAACTTAAGTAATGCGAAACTGACGACGCAACTTGCGCAACAGCGAAAATACCCAGGGCCAAATCAACATAGAGGTTAATACCGGCCACATATAGGCGAAAATAAAATCAATTTCGTTGAGCAGTCGCAGGAGCCAAAAGATCAACAAGTGATACAGTGCAGCGATAAGACCAATAATAATTGCCTGTTGCCAGACTGAGTAATTTCTCAGGCGCTGATAGTTCATCGCCAATACATAGGTTACCGCGGTCAGCGCCAGACTGTGCACCCCCAGGGTTGTACCCAGCAAAATATCCAGAATGAGGCCGTTTAAAAAAGCCACTCCAATACTAACCCTGTGGGGCAAAGCCAAAGTCCAATAGGCAATGACCAGCATTAACCAGTCTGGTCGGTAAGGGTCCACCATGGGAGGCATGGGCATAACCTGCAGAAGTAGCGCAGCTAAAATGCTCAGCCCAATAATGTAATGTTTAATGGCAAACATCAGTCCTGTGTTTCCTCACTACTGGTTTCGACAGATTGGCTTTCTGGCCAAAGCAGTAACAAATATTTGAGCCTGTCCAGTTTGGCTATCGGTGCCGCTTTCACGTAGGCAAAAGGCCTGGATTCATCCCGGATCACTTCAGTGATCTTGGCCACCGGATAACCTTCCGGGAAAATGTTACCCAACCCCGATGAAATCAACAAATCTCCGCTGGAAATATCGGTACTGTGAGCCACGTGTTCAAGTGTCAACTCAGTAAGATTGCCGGTACCGGAAACAATCAATTGCACATTGTTTTTCAGCACTCTGGTGGGTACTGCGTGAGTTATATCTGAAATCAGCAGTATTCGGCTATTGGTGGTGGCGACGTGTAATACCTGTCCCACAATGCCATGCTCATCCAATACCGGCTGCCCTTCATAAACGCCGTTGATGGAACCTTTGTTAATTACCAATTGGTGACTGTAGGGATTGTTGTCTATCGCCATCACTTCGGCGATCATTTTTCGCACGCCTTGTTCAGATACAGAACCGAGCAATGCCCGAAGATGCTCGTTTTCCTGGCGTAAAAAATTGTTTTGTTGAATTTGTTCGCTCAACAACACATTTTCCCGTTTCAGGCGCTCATTTTCTTCCAGCAATTGTTGTTGTGTGGTGATATTAGTGGAAGTCCAGTTCAGCATAGCCCCTGGTAAATTGGCCGCATACTGAATAGGGGAAACCATACTGTTAAGAAACAGCCGTGCGCTGCTAAAGCTATCAAGTCGATGATCCAACACCATCAGGGTTGCGGATAATATGATGGCAATTACCAGCCTGATGTTAAGAGATGGACCTCTTAAAAAGATAGTTTCCATTAAGGGTCTCGGAGCCGTAAAAAGAAGCAGAGGACCTGAGGTCCTCTAGCGCTTATTCATAAGTGAACAGGTCACCGCCATGCATATCGATCATCTCGAATGCCTTGCCGCCACCGCGGGCAACACAGGTTAGCGGGTCATCGGCAATAACCACCGGGATACCTGTTTCTTCCATCAGGAGGCGATCTAAGTCTTTCAGCAAGGCACCACCACCGGTGAGTACCATACCGCGCTCAGAAATATCAGAGGCCAGTTCTGGTGGAGATTGTTCCAGTGCCACCATAACCGCCGATACGATACCAGTTAATGGCTCCTGAAGTGCTTCGAGAATTTCGTTGCTGTTCAGGGTAAAGCCTCTGGGTACACCTTCCGCCAGGTTACGACCGCGCACTTCGATTTCGCGTACTTCTTCACCGGGATAAGCCGCGCCAATTTCGTGCTTAATGCGTTCAGCTGTGGCTTCACCAATCAAAGAACCGAAGTTACGACGGATATAACTGATGATGGCTTCATCAAACTTATCACCACCGATGCGAACAGATGAAGAATACACCACACCGTTTAGTGAAATGATAGCGACTTCAGTAGTACCACCACCGATATCCACCACCATTGAGCCAGTCGCTTCGGAAACCGGTAAACCGGCACCGATTGCTGCAGCCATAGGCTCATCAATCAGATAAACCTCGCGAGCACCCGCACCCAGTGCTGACTCGCGAATAGCACGGCGTTCTACCTGAGTAGAGCCACAGGGTACGCACACCAAAACCCGTGGGCTTGGACGCAAAAAGTTATTGTCATGCACTTGCTTAATGAAATGCTGTAGCATTTTTTCAGTAACATAAAAGTCCGCGATAACCCCGTCTTTCATGGGGCGGATTGCTTTGATGTTACCAGGCGTTCGACCTAACATTCGTTTTGCAGCAGCACCAACCGATGCAACACTTTTAGGTCCGCCAGCGCGCTCTTGTCGGATTGCTACTACAGAGGGTTCATTGAGCACAATACCGCGATCTTTAACGTAGATCAGTGTATTGGCAGTACCGAGGTCGATGGAAAGATCGTTGGAGAACATTCCGCGGAGTTTTTTAAACATGGAAGGTCCGGTTCCTTTTTGCAAGTATTGTTATGGCATGTTATTGCGCTAACTTTACCAATGCGCTGCACTTTCAGCAACAAATAAGACCACAGAAGCAGAGCATATTCAGGGATTTATTTTGATACGTACAAAAAAAGCGCGAAATAATAACTTAATTCGCGCTTTTTAGGATTTTACGAGCAAGATCTCAGCCTGGCTACAACACTTCCCGCCAATGAATGACTCGGTCATTGCCACGAATCAAACCAAATACAAACTCTGCAGCCGGATTTGTGCAAGCCAGATTTTCCAGATTAGAGTCGTACTGCTCAGCATCGCACCATTTGTACTCCATAAAGTCGAACTCGTCTTCTATGTCGTAACCCAGGAACACCGCCCCATTGGGCTCATCTTCATCGGCAAAGATAACTGTCAGCGTCATCGCGGACGCGCCATCAGCAATGCCTTCATCAAGTGTGCCACTGCCCGCAATTGTGGGGGTTCCTGAAATACCATTACTGACGTTCAGGATCACAATCTGGTCGGCGTTAAAGCTGCTGCAGCTATCCAGTTTATTGGTTTTCCAGGCCCCGGCACTACTGCCTTCAACGACGCCAAAGTATTGGGCTTCAAATTCCACATCCAGGGTTTCCTCGGTGGATACGGAATTTACGATACGGAATCTGCCTTCGCGGATCTCAATACCCTGCATAATGCCTTCGATATCCAGATCCGAATATCCCGCATCTGCATAGGCCGCTTTAACCCCCACACCGTCTTCGTCTTTAAGGGCATTTTCTGATAACAGGAAGTCAATCTGGGTGCTATTTTGGCCTGTTCCCGTTGTTACAGGTAAGGTGGGCGAAGCGAGTTTATTAAACACTATATTGTCATTGCGCATCAGGAAGCTAAATTTACCATCCGATAGCTCACCAGCATCAAACTCCACTGCACCTAAACTACTACTGACACTGTTATCATCGGTATCGTACTGACGTGATGCAAACTGATTGCTGTCGTCAAATCTAAAGTCCGAATTCAGATTGGCGTCATAGTAGGTAGTTACCGCATTTTTGGCATTTTTAGCGGTAAACTCCAGGATATGCGGTGTGGTGTCATTTATTTCATCATAGGAGGGAATAACATCTCCCCGATAGGTGAAACTGCCGCAATAAGGCGCATAATCAAAGGTGGTATCCAGCGCAAAATAGCCCGGGATAAATCGGGTATGTACGTAATCCGCCAGGTTACTATTTCCGGCAGTAGCCAGGATACTGCTGATAACTCCCGCGTTCAGATAGCTGTTGTCCTGAACATCAATGGCAAACTGTCCGACTTCGTCAACATTGGCCACAAGCGGCACAGAAACGCCCTGAGAAAAGTCAGGCTGTGTAGCGTCGAAGTCATTGTTACCAAATTGGTTGATAACCGAGTCATCCAAAATATTCACAACATCCTGGTTATCATTTGGATTAGTAATCATTAGATTTGCCCGACTCTCAACTACGCTTTCAGGGGTAAATCTTTCCATTGAAAAAGCCAGATCCCCTGCAACATAGGCGGGCACGACACTTCCTTCTGCACCGTATGCAGTAACGGTTAAATTAAAGTCTTCACCTGCAATATGCGTACTGCCAAGATCTGATGTTAATTCTAACCACGCCGGTTTAACCGTAAACTGTTGAGCCGTTGTGGTCCCTGCCGCTCTGACGTGCAGTTTGATTTCGCCAACATCATGATACTTCAAATCTTCCAATTGCATTTCTACGCCATTAAATAAATTTGATACTGTAGAATAATTTAAAGTCTGACCATTATTTGTGGGGGTTAGTGACAAAGTGGTATTCCCAACAGACACATCAAGATTTCTACCAGAGCAAATAGCCGGATTGATACACTCAATTGCTACTTGTAACGGAACAGGGACCTCTAATGAAGGACACGTGTCAGGCGATTTAACAATCACAGCATCACTACCAGTTGAAAAGGTCTGCTGCGCAATTTGAGTCGGGATACTGTCATATTCTCCAGCAGCATCTCGAAAGATCACTTCCAATGTGTAATCGAAACTAATTTCACAACCAGCTACTGAGCATTTATAACCGTTTGCGGGTGCAGGTGAAGCTGCAGACATGACTATCTCGCCTGTTTCAACATTATACCTTTGCCAATCGCTGACAACCCCCTGACCATTAACCAATGTCAGGTAATCGTCAATAACTTTTGTTGTTCCATTGATATTATAATGTATTGTAACGGTTTGATTACCTAAAACAAGGTCATTACAATCTTCATCGGCGCAAGCTTTAACTGCAATTTGGGGGGCTGAACAAATACTCGCTGGACTGACATATTCTATTTCATAATGATGGACAGACAGATCGCACGGAGTCTTATCCGCCATATCCTGATAAATACTGTTAGAGTTCTGTACAAAGCGATATATACGAACATCATCGAACTGCCCATCTGCCGAATTTCCAGTAGCTTGTGGGAAATAGGAAGGATGGCGATTGTCCCCGAAAAACAGAGAGTTCATATTCCCAAATATACTACTAAAATCTGAATGCATGCCACCTGAGAGAACCTGAGCAACACCATTAATGTGAATTCTCATTTGTCTGGCTGCAAGATCCCAAGTAAACGCAAGATGAACCCAAGTACCTGCGGGATAGTTTATCGGGTTTGAAGTTTCGACTCTTGCATCCCGGTCAGATTCGTCTTCAAAGCCAAACAGTAATTTACCTTCATCAGTTATGGTACCGTAGAAATATATCGATGCGTTTGAGGCATCAAATAACTGTCTGGCACGCCCATTCACCCAGGATTCATTGGCCTGATACCAGAATGAAATAGTGCCTCGCGCACCAATATCCGTTTTGGGGTTGATGCTGGTATCCACCGCATTTTGTGCAGAACCACTATCATTTCTTGGAATAGAGACTACCTGACAAGAACCTAGTTGACTTCCCCCCATTCCATACAAGTAATTTAAATTTGAACCATTATTGACATAGGCAGTCCCGTTAAACTCGCCATTTTCGTCATTAAGCGCAACACCAGTTGCCCCCTCAAATTTGTAGTGAGCCATTGTATTGCTACAAGCTGTACAGACATAGTTTTCTTCATACAGATCGAATACGAACTCATCATCTGGCTGCCCTTCTCCATAAATCCGTAAGTCATCGATACTGCCCTTAAACCAGTTGTCTAATTTCGAAGGCTCAGAAACACCATTACCTGTAGTCGATGCATTAGCGCCCAAAATAATCGGTTCAGGGTTGGTTTCTATGCCTTGCGAAGGACTGCTGTCGCTATCCTTTAACTCGCCATCAATATACAGACGTTTGCCACTAGCCCCCCAGGAATAAACAATATGGTGCCATTGCCCTTCCTGAATCACATTGGAAGGCGAAACAATCTCGTTTTGTCCCGTTGTCTGATGCCGCACCCTGATGGCGCCATTGGCTTTGACAAACAGTGTAAGGTGTTTACCACCATTATCTGTCCCTAATGAGTCTTTTGAAAAAATAGCCTGACCATCGTGAGTACTGTCATCAATATTGGCATAATCTAATTCCGGTACATTAATCCACATGGAAATAGCCCCTTGCTCTATGGCAAAGGCTTCACGGTGAGGAATATTGATATGCTCGTCGATTCCCGCAAATCCTACACCATTACAGAATTTACCCGTGGTGCTGGTGACGCCATCAATATAAAAACCATTGTAGCCATTGACGATATCCACATAACTGCCACCATCGCCATTGATAGAGCAGACATCCGAACCATAATGTGCCACTAATACCGGATCAGGCACCTCGCATTCTTCACAAGTATCTGGATTTTCAGCCTGATACAGCTCCGAAACGCCAGCAGCGGTTAATTGACCATCGTATAAACGCAGGTCATCCATTTCACCTTTGAACTTGTCTTTCAGATATTGGCTGGAAGAACCATAGTTTTCAGTAACCCAGGCGTTGGCACCCAAAATAATTGGCTCGGGATTACCGCTTAACCCGCGGGTACTGCTGTCAGAGTCCACTTCAGTGCCATTGAGGTAAAGCTTCATACCTTTATTACCCCAGGTATATACCAGGTGATACCACTGGTTTGCTGTTACCGCACCGGAGGAAGCATACACATTGCGATCCTGATTGCTGTCGTTGTAGATCTGATGTCTGGCGCGAATAGAACCATTGCTGTTTAACCAGATGGTCAGATGATCGCCACCGGCATCCCAACCACTGGAATCTTTAGAGAATAAACCTTGTCCACCCTGGCCATAGTCTGAACTGTGACCCAAATCCTCAGCTTTAAACCAGAATGACAGTGAGCCGCTGGCCAGCGCGAAATCGTCAGCGTGCGGGATAATGACGTTTGCGTCGTCGCCGTCAAAGCTAAGGGCCTGGCAATATTTACCGTCAAAATCGATGCTGGCGCCATCAACTGCGCGACCGTGATTGCCACCGACAGCATCAACGACTTCATCTTCAGAACCATTGAGACTACAAACATTGTTTTTCCAGTGACCAATTAAAACGGGCTCAGGCTCAATACATTCTTCGCAGGTGTCGGCATTTTCTTCCACATAAAGCTCACCCACAGCCTGGTCATCCAACTGCCCTTCGTAGAGTCTCAAGTCATCCATTTCACCCAAGAATTTATCTTTGAGATATTGGCTGCTGGAACCATTGTTTTCGGTTACCCAGGCGTTGGCACCAAGCGTAATGGGTTCCGGGTTGCCGTCGATTCCGCGGGTGTCAGAATTACTATCGATTAACGTACCGTTGAGGTACATCTTCATGCCATAGCTTCCCCAGCTATACACAAGGTGATACCACTGGTTTTCACTCACCGCTCCGGCATTGGTATAGAGGTTTTTATCGTCACTGGAATTGGTAGTTTGGTGTCTGGCGCGGATTTGACCATTGCTTTGCAACCAGATTGTCAGGTGATGGCCACCGCTATCCCAACCGCTGGAATCTTTGGAGAACAAGCCCTGACCGCCCTGACCTGAATCACTGCTATGACCTAAATCTTCAGCTTTAAACCAAAAGGAAACCGTACCAGATTCCAGATCAAACTCTGCGGCATTGGGAATATTGACATGGGCATCATCGCCATTAAATTTCAGGCTTTGGCAGAACTTACCGTCATTTTCTATGCTGGTGCCGTCTAAAGCCTGACCATGATTGCCGCTAATGGAATCTATCACCTCGTCAGCAGCGCCCGTGAGTGAGCAAAGGTTATTTTTCCAGTGACCTATGAGTACCGGTTCGGGTACTGGATCGGGATCCTGGCACTCGCTACAAGAATAGGCTGACAACGCCACCAGTTCATCCACCTGATTTTGCACTAACTGCTCATCAAATATACGCACGTCATCCATGCTGCCCGAGAAGAAATCGTTTAGGTCATCAGGAGCTGAATTATCATTGCCTGAGCGGTGAGCACTGGCTCCGAGAATAATAGGTTCAGCGTTGTTTTCCATGCCGTAGGTTTCTTCGCGGGTATCTTCCAGCACACCGTTGATATACAACTGCATGCCATCATCGCCCCAGGTATAAACCACGTGATACCAGGTGTTATCGCTGACTCTGGTGGTGGAAAACAGGTTAAAACTATAATCTTCAGACTGATAACGCACCCTGATACGGGTGTCATTAGGCTCATAAATCCAGAACGTCAGGTTGCCACCGTCGTCACGTCCTTTGGAATCTTTCGAAAATATAGCCTGACCACGACTTGACGAATCCCCAGGCAAGCTGGCGTCTGTGGTGCTAAACCAAAAAGAGATTGCGCCCTGTTCCAGCGCAAAGTCATTGTCATGAGGAATATTGACGTGGCCCGTGCTTCCGTCAAACGTAACCCCCTGACAATAAACTGCGTTTTGATTTGAACTGGCACTGCCAATAGTGGTGCCATCGTTGCCGGCAATAATGTCAGGAACAGCCATAGTGTTGCCGTTGACCGGGCACACATCTAATGGCCAATGAGCAATGGGATCTGGTAAAGGTTCGCTGGTACCGCCACCGCTATCACCGCACCAGTCTATATTTTGAATAGCATCAGCGTGATAATTTACGTACACACTTTCTTTCAGTTCTATGTCTTTTGCTGTAATCGCACCCCAAACCCTCGCAGCATATAGCAACTGTACTTTTTCCTCTGCATACAAAAACATGTTTGCTCTGGTATTTTCTTTTAACTCAACATCATCCCCTACATAAATCACAAATTTAGAAGCGTCGTGATCATTGTTTATCTGAGCCAAATATTTCGCTTCAAAATCATTCTTTACGTAGATAAAAACGGTGCCACCACCAGCCCACATAAGCTTGGTTTGCTCTTTCATTTCGAGATCTTCGATGTAATATGTGCCGCCAACAAAGCTAGCATTGGCCTGATATTCCAACTCTAGTTTTTTGATTCTATAAACACCGTTTTCAGTATTAAATTTTGCAAACTTGCTTTGCTTTACTTTGATATCTTTGTAATCGCCCGACGCTATATTTACAGTGCTGTTGACTTCGAGATCATCGCCATCATCATGTTGCTGAAAATCACCAACACTGAGCGTGGGAACAACATTGCCTGAAGAGCGACAGGCTGAATATCCACAGCTTCTATTTTGCGTTTTATCTTCTATCTCAAGAAAATCGACCCAATAACTATTGTTGTAGGATTGGCCATTTTGGTAGTGGTAAATACGAGCACCATACTTTAACTCCAATTCACCGTCCCGATCGTGAGAAGCAACCCCATTGGTAAAAACCGATGAATAGAAGGTACTGCACTGATTGGCTAATGTATTCGATGAACACAGGGTCAAAAATACAACAAATAAACAACGTATTAGCACGCTCATGACTGCACATCCCGACCATCAATAGCTAAAGTACGACTAACCACAATGCCTTCGCCTTCCAGTTCACAGGTCCCCTGGCTTTCGAAGCGATAGTAATTGGTGCTATCCACCTCAGTCACTGTGCACAAAGCCACAACGCTGCAATGTTCCATACCGGGAATATTATTGAAGTCTTCCTGCACCCACAAATTGGAATCGGAACCGTCGGCATCACAGCGACTGGCATCACTGGTTTGACCGGCAAACACGTCCAGTACCTTTTGATCAAGGCCGCTGCGCGCGGCATTCAGGGCGCGTAAGCCGTAAACTTCATAAACAATGGTGGCGGAACTGGTACCCAGCAGACGTGACATAGACAGGCCTAAAAATGCTAACACCAGAATAGCGAAGATACTCATGATCAGCATATTGCCAGATTGTTGACCCAGCCCTTTGAGGCTATGGTGAGTTTTGCATATGTATTTCATTGTTAAATACTACCACTTCATCATTGCGCTCAAACATCAACAGGGTATGCACAATCGCATTGCGCTGCAGGCGAGAATCTTCTACCCGGAACGGGGCTTCATCGAACGGTCGATTGTTGTTTAACTGACCATTAGTAATTTGACTTATATCATTGGTAAGATGCTCGGCCATTAGTGTCTTGCTGGCCCCATAAGTGATTTGCAGCGCATCAACATCAGCCACCTGATTTTCCAAAATACCATAATCACTTAAAAGGTAGAGATTATATTGACCGCCTTCCAACACGAGACAATAACTGACAGGATCACTGACAATATAAAAACGCTCTACCGTAGATTCCTCATCAAAACTAATTTCGTTTTGAAACTCTACTTCCTTAAGACCATCGCGGGATGAATCCCTGACATCCTGAACCCTTACAATTCGACCGTCGTCATCGGTAAGCTCTGCTTCACTGACATATACCTGCTTAGTATCGGTTGGGTAAACCACCACATAATGCTCAAGTTCATTAGTATCGTCATACCCCGAATTAGCGCTATTCAGAGCACTCACCATATCCGGCCCTTCAATGGTGGTTATTGGTGCATCCGCACCTGTGGCAATGGATAGATAAAAAGTGCTCCATTCAATCGGGAAAAACTCCAGACAATGGGAATTCACATCCTGGCCGGGGGGCTTATTAGCGGCCACTCGAATGCTATTGGGCAAAGCATAGCGGATGGCTCGATTAAGGCGTTCAACGGTATAACGGCTTTTGGCCAGAATATCGTCTCGCTCCGCCGTATCCACATACATTTGGGTACTGTTACCGATAAAATTGGTCACTCCCAGAGAAACAATACCGAGTATTACAATAACGGCTATCAGCTCTACGAGGGTAAAGCCCGATTGCTGCCTGGAACTTTTTAGTTTTTTTTGTGAGGTGTTACTTCGTCTAATCATGCAACACCTCAATAGTTATGCTTGTATGAGGAAAATACGATATCTTCCCCATCAGGCATGGTTACCGTCAGATGGATAAACTTGATGTTTCCGGTAGATTCTTGCTGGGGCGTTTCTAAGTGATTGGGTACACCATTAATGTCACTGTCGTAGTTGACAGAAACCGATACTGCATAACCTTCGTATAGTTCCTTTCCATCTATTTCCAGATCTAAGCCCAACGAATTTTGCAGCACTTCATCTTCGTAATAACCGTTGAAATCGTCCACATCGTCAAAATCTTCACGACCATTCTCACCGTTATCCGGCCCTAATGTAGCAGAGCAGGCGACTTCGTCATCCTGCTTGCGCAATTGACCATCGCCATTGAGATCTTCGTCACAACGCACCCGGCCACCATTGCGATCGGAGTTTTCGTCATAGTATTTGCCCAGGATTTCATTAAACATGGATTGCGCCAGTTCAGTGGCCCGCACCTGATAGATGGGTTCAATACTGCGGTTAATTAGAGGAGAAACTACGCTAGTCACGATTGTCAGGGCAATAGCAAAAACAGTGATACCAATCACTAATTCGATTAATGAAAATCCCAATTGCTTGTTTTTACTACTAACAGGCATAAATATACCCTTCTGATTCGACACATACATAAGCGGATGAGTCGCCTATAAATTCTATACGACAGCCATTAAACCCGAAGGAAGAATCCCCATCACATGATAAATCAGTTTGATTGGCTCTGCCCAAAGTGTCAAATTCAATAGCTGAAATAACATTTCCATCGTTACCTCGTAAAACCAAATCAATGCCATCTTTCAATAAGGCACTAGAAGGTACGTGGAAAAATTCAGTTACGTCACTGGTATCAATTGTATCGGCACAGGTGGCTTCTATTTGAGCTGTGTCAGCTGTAATTGAATAATCATTGGAAGGAATGCCAAATTGATCGTTGACATTGTCGAAGTAGACTTTGTAACAGTAACCGTCGTTGCGGGTATCCTGCATAGCGCGGGTTTGCATATTACGGAGAATAGAAATGGCCCGATTTTGATAAACAGTGGCAGCTATGTCGGAGGTATCAAATAATTTTGGTAATGCATAAACAGAGAGAATGGCTATAACAACCATAACCAAAACAAGCTCAACCAAAGTAAATCCTTTGGCTGAGCTGATGTTTGAAATTCTCTTGTCGAGCACTTAGTTCTCTTTATAGGCGACGCTTAGCAATCTGTAGTTACTACAGAAACAGACGGTGAACCTGTACCTGAATACGAATATGAAACATAACAATCATCAGGAGCGTCACCTGAGGAGCCAGCTAAATCACCATCAGCAGCATCATTCTGCTTTCCTGCTGGCCATATACGTACTTCTGCGGCATCAGTGTCCGTTGCATCATCTTGAAATGCCACAAAATCACCGCTTGATGTATCCAACATTGCCAGAATATTGTCAGCATGAGGAGCAGGGAATCCGTTATCAACATCAATTGCTTGACCATCTAACGTTACGGTCTCATCTGTAGTTCCATCAAACGCATCGTTATCAACGCCATCAATTCTTGCTTTGGAACGGACTAGCTGTAGTGCAGCCCTTACAGATCCCTGAACACCTTGTACAGTTGCCGAATTGGCGTCTGCACTAATATCCAAAAACTTAGGTGCTGCGGTTACCGCCAGGATACCTAAGATAATAATGACGATAATCAGCTCAATTAAGGTAAAACCTTTTTGCTGTTTAAAGTTTGCTGTTTTCATATTTACTACTCTCATCGTTATAACCTCAAATTAATTCTTTTGTGTTAGCAATTTTTCATCCTTAATCATATTGTTCGGCATTCCCCTAATTGCCGTTATGATTTAGGTCAAAATCCCGGTTTTTTTCTGGTTGCGCTTACCACTTAATTGCTAACCCACCAATTTTTTGACTCTGTCCGAGTGCATTCAAATAAGGTGCCAATATTTCCAGCTTTTCTAAAAAAGCGGCACCTTTGCCATTTTTAGCCTGTTAATTATTGCTAAATGACGTCACCTGCCCAAAACGCGGGTCGTAGACAAAGCCGTTACCCACGGTATCATCTAAGGGCTGGGAAATTTCATTTTTAACCGTCTGCGTCAGGTAGTAATAACATAAGTCATTGTTTTCCTCGGCAGCACCATCGGCTACCGTTGCGTAATAGCGCACGCCTTCAAATGCATTTTCCTGACCACCTTGCCACTCAGTGGTGATGGTGGGAGAACTCTGAATAATGCGTTTGAACACCTGCATACAATCTTCTTCGTCAATATCCACGTCTTCGGAATTAGTTTGTGCCAGTCCGGTTGGATAACCAGTATCTTTATCTACGGCGATTTCAACGCCACCTAAGGTCACCGCGGTAACGTTGGCGCTGACATTTTCTGACGGGCGGCCTTCAATTTCCCATTGAGCTCTGATCAGGCCCACCCCCGTAGCAAAGCCGCCAGCAACACCTTCTACTGTGGCATCTTCGGCGTCATCGGTAACATCCAGAAAACGCGGTAATGCTGTTGCTGCCAACAGGCCAAGTATCACCACCACGATAACCAGTTCTATTAATGAGAAGCCACTTTGCTTAGTCACTTTGTTGTTCTCGACGCTGTTGTTGTCCACGTATCGAAACATGTTTTTACTAACTCCGTATGTTGCGCATCATCGCGCTAATTTCGTAGGATTAACATCCTACTTTAGTCTAAATCAATCAGATTGTGCAAACTAGTCCACACAAGAAACTCCGACTGTTATTCCTTGAATCGGCGGAAAATGGAGATCTCTTAAGACTCGACGTGAAAAAAGGAGTGAATCTTAAGGACACCGAGCAATAACTTCACCAGTATCCTTACTACAGCTAGATTTTGTGTCAGGCGAACAACCTTATAACAATAGTGTAACTGTTTTATTCAAATTTTTGAACCCTACCTGTGTAGATATAATAATCAAACCAGGCCCCGGCAGTAATGCTGAACCGACACTTTGAATCCAGGATCTTACCGCCGTTGTTGATACCATCAAAAAACTCGGCCCTGACTCTGAAAGTATCCAGTTGCAGTGGCATATCTAAAATCATGTCCCAGACTTTCTTGCAACCGTCCATATTAGGTTCTACGCGCGGCCAGCCCAAATCACTCATGTTTACCGGCAAGCGATTGGTTTCTTTTTGGGTTTCGATATTGTAATCCACTAACATGATACGCTCCGGTTCACCTTTGGCGCGCCATTGCCAGTGGGCTGCAATCACCAGGTTGTTAAACTTATCTGCAGCATTCATTAGCGCGGTTTTTTGTACATTTGGTTCATTTTTGTCGAAATACCAGACAAACGTGGCTATAAGTACGAAAAAAAACACCACTATTATAAAGTTTATCAGTACGGTTCTGTGACTATTATCAGACCTACTCATTAGCTAATCCTGTCAGGTTGAATTACAGTGCTATCTCAGATAACACGTTTGCGCGTCAGCGAATATTCCCTACTTGTGCGCATTCATCATATCCCACATTGGGGTAAATATACCTAATGCTAATACAAGTACCATGCCAGATACTATAGAAATTAATATGGGTTCTATTTTGGCGGTCAGGGTTTTCAGGTCGTAATCCACTTCCCGCTCATAGTATTCCGCCACTTCTTCCAGTAACTCGTCAATACGGCCGGTTTCTTCGCCGACATTAATCATCTGCATTACCAGGGGCGTAAATAGCCCACTACTGGCGGCTACCCTGCCCATGCTCTCACCTCGTTCAATATTTTGACGCATTCCCACTATGCGCTCAGAAACAAAAGCGTTATCTACGGCATCTGCCGTCAGATTTAAAGCATGGGTCAGTGGCACACCAGCTTTTAGCATCATGGAAAAGCTACGACAAAAACGCGCCAATAACGACCTCTCTAGTATACTTCCCACTGCGGGCATTCGCAGTTTATATCTGTCCCAGCGGTAGCGGCCGTCTTTAGTTGCCATATAGCGTTTCAGGGTAAATATGCCGCCAATAACACCTGCCACCAGGAATTCCCATTTGGTAATGAAAAAATCCGACATGCCTAATAGAAACTGAGTCATGGGTGGTAGATCAGCTCCAAGTCTTTCGAACATGCCTTTAAAGGTGGGAATTACAAAGATGTTCATAATCACCAGCGCCGCAACGATGGCGATTAAAACAAACATGGGATAACGAGTGGCGGATTTGATCTGTTTACGAGTTTCCTGTTCTCTTTCCAGATATTCGGCTAACTGCAGAAACGCCATATCCAGTTGCCCGGTGTTTTCGCCAACGTGCACGATACTGACAAATAGCTGATCAAAGATTTTAGGATGGTTGTGCAAAGCCGAAGACAAATTGCGTCCGCGCTCTAACTGATCTGCCACATCTTCCAGCGCCGCTGTCATTTTCACAGAGTTAGAGGTTTCCGCCAGACCATTGACCGCGCGCAAAATGGGAATCCCCGCTTTCATCAGTGAATTCATCTGCCGGGAAAATATCACCAGGTCGGCAAGTGTTACCTCGGGGACGAACAATTCAACGTTTAAGCCAGACTTCTTCTTGGCTGAGTCTTTGCCTTTAGCCTGAGTTTTGACGGGCGCTTTTTTGGCTTCGGTGATCTTAACCGGGATCAGTTTTCGGCCCAGCAATGCCTGCGCTGCTGCGCCCTGATTGGTAGCATCTATCGTGCCTTTAACTAAAGCACCAGAAGCATCTCGCGCGGAATAGCTAAAATTAGCCAAGCTGATCACCTTTATAGTAACAATTAGGTTTATTTATACACTAAGAGCCCTGACAACAACAGTATGAAAAGCGAGTGCCAACTCACATTTCGAGGAACTTTGCCCGATCTACTAAGGCTTGTCATCCTTACTCCAGTCGGGTTGTCTGGGTTGGTTTAAATCCTGCTTAGGTTTTGCTTCTGGTTGGGGACGTGATTCAGGAGTTGCGCCTGAATCCTGGGATGTCGGTTTTGCTTTTGACGACTGAGTAACATCGGCCACCATTTCCACCAGCTTAAGTACTTCCTCAATTGAGGTCAAACCTACTTTGGCGTATTGCAGTGCGCTTTTGGCAAGCGGAACATAACCGGGTGCGCGTTTCGCTACCCTGCCAAACAGTCCAGTATCAGCATCTTTTAAGGCATTCATCATATCTTCGGTCATTTCCAGCAACTCAAATACTCCGATACGACCTCGATAGCCAGTTTGATTACAGGTCTGACAGCCTGCGCCCTTGTGGTATTTATAACGTCTGGCACCGGATTCGATATTATCTATCCAGACTAATTCGTCCTCTTCGGGGCGGCATTCGGTGCGGCAGTTTTTACAGATACGACGTACCAGTCGCTGCGCGATTATGGCTCGTAATGAACTTGCTGCCAGATAGCCTGGCGCGCCCATATCCAGCAGTCGAATAGCGCTACTGATGGAGTCATTAGTATGCAGTGTGGATAACACCAGGTGACCGGTTAATGCGCCACGAAGACCAATCTCCACCGTTTCATGGTCCCGCATCTCACCCACCATGATGATATCCGGATCCTGACGCAGCGTAGTTCTGAGAACGTTTTTAAAATCCAGACCGATTTTGCTGTTAACCTGGACCTGATTGATACGCGGAAGGCGATATTCCACCGGGTCTTCAACGGTAATGATTTTCTTCGCCGGCAAATTTAGTTCAGATAAGGCACCGTACAAAGTCGTTGTTTTACCGGAACCGGTGGGGCCGGTAACCAGAATCATTCCATGGGGGCGATGCAATAACTGGCGAAAGCGCTTTAACAGCCTTTCCGGCATCCCGGTTTGCTCTAAAGTCAGCAATCCGGCGGACTGATCCAGCAAACGCATTACCACAGACTCGCCGTTCTGCACCGGCATAGTGGATACCCGCACGTCGATTGAACGACCTTTGATGCGGATATTGGTACGGCCATCTTGCGGTAAGCGCTTCTCAGAGATATCCAGACCAGACATCAATTTAAGGCGCAGCACCAAAGCTGAGGCGATATTTTTCTCGTTAATAACACTTTCTTGTAATACGCCATCCACCCGTTGACGAATGCGCAGTTTGCCCTCGTCTGGCTCTATGTGAATATCTGATGCTGACATCTGCACTGCATCTTCAAAAATAGACTGCAGTAATTTAGCAACCGTGGTGTCTTCTTCTTCATCACCGCCAGTATCCGATAAATCAAAGTCGTCATCGTCTTCGTATTCCGATGCCAGTGCCTGGGCAAACGAGGCGATTTCTTCGGTGCGTCGATAGTAAGTATCAAAGGCGTGATATAACTGGGATTCGGGCACAATGGCCAGTTCCAGTGGTTTCGGTAAGATATTGGACAGCGTGTCCACGATGGACAAATCTGCCGGATCACTCATGGCGATTAAGATGCTGTCGTCCCGTTCTTCCAGCGGCAAAGCTTTTAGTCTTCTGGCCTGAACCTCAGGTACCAGTTTGACAACATTGGGATCTATCTTTTTACGGGAGATATCCAGTAACGGAATATTTAACTGTTGCGCCAGAAACGTAAGCAAGCCTTGCTCAGTAACAAAGCCTAAATCTTGCAACGCCTGACCTAACTTGCGGCCGGTATCTCGTTGTGCGGTAAGAGCCTGCTGAAGTTGTTCATCCGTGATAACCGACTCGTGAACTAACAGGTCCCCAAGTCGCATCTTTAACTTTGGCTTCAAACTAGCCCCCCAGTTCAAGAATTCGCTGTTTTATAAAATCATTGGCTGAGGCAGACAGTTGGCGCAGATCAGCGGCATTTTCATAGGCTCTTAAGGCACCGTCTCTTTGCGACATTCTATCCAAAGACACTGCCAATCCTAACCACCATTGCGCTCTGTTGGGTTCAAAAATAACCAGTCGGCCATATAAATGAGAAGACTCTGCATTGAGTTCTAGCTCCTGGGCGACAGTGGCTTTTAAACCATAAAAATCAATATTGCGCTGAACGTCAGGATCAACGCCTTCCAGCACAGTGTAGGCAGCACGCAATTTTTGCTCGCGATAAAACAAACGCGCCAGCATCAAACGAAAATCCACTCTTTGTGGCGCGATGTCGATACCATCGGATAACACCACACTGGCGGCACCGTTATTGCCATTGGAATAGAGTAACACCGCCAGCTTTTTACGTATTTCGTGCTGTTTAAAATCAATATTCAGTATCTGGCGATACAAATTAATGGCTCTGTCTACATTCTTTTCGGCAACAGCCTGTGATGCCAGACTGGTTAACTCAGTAATTTCAGCACTAGTACCATCAACGCCACTGACCTGCACAAAACTGCTGCTACCAGGAGGCGCAACCGGAACCAGGGTTTGACCGACGGTCACCACTGGCGATGCTGAGCTTTCTGTACTACCGCTTTTTGCTACCTGCTGACCTTGAGAAGGGTCGGCTTCTGCAGCGGCAAAATCAGTCTCGTTAAAATCATCTTCATCACTACTGGCCATTCGCCCAGTTTGTTCTTCACCACTGGCGTTGCTCGTTGCTGCCTGACCAGCACCCTCTGGCGCTTTTGCAGTAGTAGCTAACAAGTCATTGCTCTTCGCTTCGACGGGCTGCTGTGTCGTCTCGGTCACAACCGGCTCACTAACACCGCCACGGGTGGGCATCATCTGATCCAGTGCTCTGTTAACTGATACTTTTTTGCTTTCTTGCTGTTGCGGCTCTTCACCGGAAATAAACTGCATTCCCTGAGCATAGAGATCCTCAAAGTACTGCGGTCCCATCGCCCGATAACTAAAATAGCTCGCTGCCGAGACACCCACAAAAGCAATAAAAAAGATCATATAGCGAATGCGCTTTGATTCTGGCGGTTCTTGATAATCGCTGCCGTCCCCCTGTTCATGGGCAGCACGATCATCGAGATCCTTTAGCATCTTATTCACGACACTCACAGTAATTCAGCTCCAGTCAAAAAATTGGTTAGTTCGTTTCGGAACATAAACAAAAGCAATAATAACGCCAAAATTAATACAAAAAACGCCACCCGGCTATTCGACCTTGGTTGTATACAGGCATCTGTATCTTTGACGGCAAGTTTTACGTGATCTTTAGTCACGCGATGCTTTCCTTCGCCATATGCCAACATTAGTGCTTTGTGAGCAACAACGTTAACAATTCTTGGAGTCCCTCTGCAGGCCTTATGTAGCAAGCCACACACCTGACGACTAAAAATTTCTTCAGTGCGATTACCGGCTACACTGAGTCGGTGTTTCAGATAAAAATAAAGTTGGTCCTGATCCATGGTTTTCAGGGCATAACTAAAAGTAATGCGCTGATTTAACTGCCTCAGCTCGCCTTTGCTGATCTTGGTATCTAATTCCGGTTGCCCAAACAACACCACCTGCAACAGCTTGCGCGATTCCGTTTCCAGGTTGGTAAACAAGCGCAATACCTCCAGACTATCACTGGGCAACGCCTGAGCTTCATCAATTATCAGCACCACAGAATTACCGCCCTGATGCACCTCAATCAGCTTTTCCTGAATGCGCTGCGTAAACTCCTGCTGATCAGTTTGAGTGCTTAAATTAACTTTAAGTTCAGCGGCTACCGCGCGGCGTAACTCCTCCGGCGACAAATAGGGATTGGGTATATAGGCTGTTACGAAGTGATCCGGCAATTCATTCAGGATTTTACGACATATCAGGGTTTTCCCGGTGCCGACTTCACCAGTAACCTTAATAAACCCTTCACCCGCCTTGAGGGCGTGCAAAATCACATCCAGCGCTTCTTTGTGGCAAGGCAAACCGTAAAAATAGCTGGTATTGGGGGTTAGTGTGAAAGGTAACTCCCGAAGACCAAAGTGATAAAGGTACATAACTTATTCCACATACAACCAGTCAGCTATGTAATCCTGACTCTGTTTCAATTGCTTCTGCCATGTGCCTTGTTTCACCACGGTGGGCTTGATTAGGATCACTAATTCTCGCTTAACCACAGCTTCGCGCTTGTTGCGAAACAGATTGCCCACAATCGGAATATCACCCACAAAAGGAGTTTTAGAAATATTATCTGTGGTGCTGGTAGACATCAGGCCACCTATAACTACGATTTCGCCGGAGCGGGCCTGTATCACAGTGTCTGATTCGCGAATATTACTTTGCGCTAGCGGCAATACCAGTTCTTCCTGATTGATGGTAACCACTTTTTGCTGTTCTTCCGTTTCGATAACAGAAGGATGAACGTGCAATAAAACACTGCCACGCTCGTCAATTTGCGGGGTTACATCCAGAGCTATCCCTGAAAAGAAGGGAGTCAGTTCAACATCCGGAGTAGTGGAGGTTGTACTGGCATTGGTGGTGCTTTGATTAGAAACATCGGTTACGAAGTATTCATCACTGCCCACTTTAATAACTGCTTTTTGGTTGTTTAATGCTGTTACTCTCGGACTGGAGAGTACCTGCACATTACCTTGTGTAGACAGCAAAGACAGCACGCCGGAAAAATCTTGATTAAGGAAAGACAAACTGGAAATTCCACCCAGAGCGCCCGTGATTTCGTTGCCGGAGGTAGTTGCTCCGGCGGTAAAACGGAAGTCAGTTGAACCGGAATGCGATAAAATTTGGGTCCAGTTAATGCCCTGCTGATACTCATCACTTAGTGTTAGTTCGATAACTCTGGCTTCCAGAATAACCTGACGTTGTACACTTTCTTGAGAAGCCTGTAAAAACTTACGAACCTGGCGTAACTCATCAGGCATAGCGCGCACCGATACCAAACCTGCCTGAGGAGAAACCACGACACTGCGACCTTGTTCAGCGCCCACCATGGATATCAGTGCCGCTTGCAACTGAGCCCAAAAATTAGTTTGTGTGGTGGTGGAAATGGTGGTGCCATTACCGCCGCCGCTTAGTCCGTTGAGGTTGTTATTATTGTTGTTACCGCGATTTCCACCGCCGAGACCACCGCTATTATTGCCACTGCTACCGCCAAATTGCGAAACACCACCAGTACTGACACTACTGGAAGTACTGCCGTCACGTTGCATTAATAAATAATTTACCGCAAAAGTTTCAGTGCGGATGCCGGAAGGATAGACCCGATAAACATTACCGGTTTGCTGCACATCATAGCCATAAATTTCCTGAACAATTTCAAACACGTCTTGCAAGCGCACTTGCTTTAAATCCAGGGTGATACTGCCCTGCACTTCAGGATGAATGGCGATGCTGTAGTGACTGTTTTTCACCAGTCCGGCAAAGAAAGTCCGGGCATCAACTTCGTTGGCCTGAATATCCAGGCGAGGTTCACCAAACAGTTCTCGGTCTTTTTGTACAGGTAATTCAGGTCGCAAGGCTTCGGCGACTGACTGAGGTACGGTTTGAAGTGGTTTTGCCGCGCTCTCTTCGTCGGCATCTTCAGATATTGCCTGCCCCAGGGCAGACCTGGCAGGTTGTGTCATTTCCGGACGGCTGGAACTCTGACAGGCAGCCAGAATTGCCGACAAGAAAATCAGAATAGCGCATCTAATGATCATAATTTGATTCGGTAATAAAATCAGTTTTACTTATTGTTATTTCTTTTTCGAGGTCGTTTAATTTTAATATTATGCTGTATGGCTTTACCTGGCTCAGAATCACATTCCGCCAAGAGTCGCCTTCGTATACCACCTCGTTATTGATTATTGCATATTTCAAAGGATCCGTAACCACAATTGCTGATAACTTTGCATTTGGGAAGGCCGCCGTATCACCCTGACCAGAAAGATTACCGAAAGTCGCTCCAGCCTCAGTAGTGGCATTGCCCTCTTCATCCACAGCCACCACCGTTTTATTTGCCGGCCGGGTGGGATCTTTTAATAACTGCTGGGCAAAACTATTGCCGCAAACCAAAACCAAACACAATGTCATCAGTAAAATTCGCACATCAGACTCCGATAAACGCTTTGCTGGTACTAAGAGTATAGAGCTCTATTTCTGCTCTTGCTTTGGGATGCTCTTCTACGATGTAATCAAATCGCTTCCAGTAAAACCGCCACTCTAATGACTCAATCTCGTTGAGATACTCCCATATATGGCCGTATTCCCCTTCCAAAACGAGTAGTACACCATGCTGAAACAGATTCACTCTAGCGCCGCTGTCAGCGTTAATGTCCATCATACGCACTGGCGGAATAGATTCCATCTGCAGTACTTTTAGCTTTTTAGACTGGCTCAGAATTTTTTCCAGTACCTCAGGCATTCTATTAGCCGGAATCAAATCAACAGTTTGCTCCCGCAACTTTTCATCGATTTCAGTAATTTGCTGTGCAAACTTTTCGCGATTTTTACGCAAAGGTTCATTGGGGTCTTCAGCCAGCTCCAGTTCTACCGCCTTAATTTGGGTGTCCAACTGACCGGATTGCGACTTCTGCCTTTCTACGGTCCGGGTCAGCTTTTCGATCTCAATTTGTACCGGTTCCACCAGCCACACATAACCGCCAAAGAGCACCGCAACCAGACCACTTAACAGTGCCAGAGATTTTTCTCGAGTAGATAACTCTGAAAATTTTTCTTCAACATCAGACCAGCGTTTTATATCTAAATTCATGGTTGTCCTGCTCCTGACGCTTTTTTCAGTACTTCCTGCTCCACCGCCAACTCCACCAGATCAGAGCTGATCACGAAGTTGAGGTTGTCCTGATCGTCTCTGAACATGCGGGCCCCGGCGAAGCTTCGCCCGGTAAAATAGTCAGAATCCCGTAATTGGCTAACCCAAAAGGGCACTTTAGCTGATTCAATGGTGGCACCTTCCATGCGGATTTTTTGCTCATGGATACTAATGCGTGTAAGCCAGACGCCTTCCACATGATTGAGTGCCAGATCTTCCATCAACATAGAAAATCCCTGATTTTTTAGCTGTTCCCTGCCCCTTAGCTCTTCCAATAACAGTCCTTTGTCGCGAGCTTCATTTTGTAACTTTTGTACCTGTGCAACTAAAGCCGGATCTTGCGCTCTGGTATCACGGGCATTGGTCAGCATTTTCAGCATCTTGGTTTGCTGAGTGTACTTCTGCTGTATATCCCGGGTTGCCATCTGCATATCCCGGTATTTCTGATGGTAATGCTCACTCATCGCAAACAAGACAACGCCACTTAGTAGCCACATTAACAGTACAAAACCAGCGGTAAACAGGTTTAATTTAGGCTTCAACTCTTCCGGAAAGAGGTTTACGCGGTACTTCACGCGGTATCTCCTTCTTCAGCGCTGGCGGGTAAAACCTCATCTGAATGAGAGAAAGCCCCTCCCAGTGCAGCCAATGACGCTTCGCTGTAGTTGAGAGTTTCCAATTTGGGACAGTCAGGGATAAAAGCTTGCGCCTCCACCTGCATCGCATCGCTAATGAGCTTGGCCAGAACAGCCTGGTGTTGGCTTTCCAGATTGATAAATATGCGTCTCACTGGTGCCTGACGCAACTGACTTTCAAAAAAATCCATTGAACGTTGTAGTTCCACACTCAGGTTATCAGCCACTCCCATTTGCAGTTCAGCTTCATTGAAGGTGCTGATTTGCTCATAACCTCTAATACGCCGGGAAAAGTACATCTTCCGACCTTTGATGATGTTCAGGCAAACTTCCCCACTATGGGACTGAAACATGGTGACATAACCGTCCTGATCATCGGGCAGCAACTCACTAGTGGCCAGTTCTTCCACTGTCACACATTCAATAAGTAAACCCGCTTCAATAGCTCCTTTACAGACGTCGTATAACTCGGCTTTGGGAATGGCAACCACATTGACCTTGTTGGCCCCTGTGGTTTGTGCTGGTAAATCAAAATAGTCAATCACTACCTCATCCTGAGTCATCAGCAAATCCTTAATGGACCACTGCAATGCAGAGACGATTTCTTCTTCCGGTACGGCAGGTTTGTCGGTTTGTACCAGCTTGTACTTTTTAGTTGCGAAGACGATAGTGGTTTTGGTGTTATTCAGGCCGTGCTCTGTCACCAACTCTTTTAGTTGAGCTTGCCAGTCTTGAAGCGGAAGGGTTTCGTTTAGCACCCAGGTCTTTTGGCCGTCAACATCCTGTGTCGCACATACGTGCAAACCGTTGACATCATACTCGATCCCCAGTGAGGTAAAGCCAGAGGGCTTACGACTCATGTAGGAAATCAGTTTTCTCCAACCTATGCGCATTCGTTAATTTTTATTCTTGTATTTATTGGTATTAGAACAAACTCTGGACAAAATCACCATATCCCGTAACTCACTTATCATATTATTTATCTGCAACTTTGTCGGTTTCTTAGACTTTTTATGACTATCAGGCTTAGAACAGACCTGATTAATTGGAATTTATTTCTTCCGCTTCACAGACTTATTGTCCATGAGTTTACCGTTTCAACAATGAGACAAAAGTATATAAAGCGTTTATTCAGCCACTTTTGCATTGCGCAATGGTGTTTGCGATGTAGACTTCGAAAGCAGTTAAAACAAACCGATAGCTCAATCTAGTTCACAGTCAGTTTTTTCTTCTTTGTATACAACTGGTATCCATTCATCAAAATAGAAGTTTTTACTGCCTATGTAGTATTTGGTATTTGCCTTAACTTCAATATCCAAAGTTTTTATTGTTCCCTCAGCGTTGCCATCGGGCCACTTTGACCTGGCCACCTTGATTCTGTGCTGCCCTGCGGGTACTGGAATGGTTTTTAAGGCAAAGTTTTTAATCTCTGGAATTTTTTCGCCATTGATTTCCGTCAGTGCCACACTGCCCATTTTTAAGGCTACCGAGCGGCTGCCAAATTTGAGAATGGCACATTGCGCTTCTGTAGCTTGTTCCTGAACAATTTTATCCTGCTTAACAGCGACTTGTAGGTTCACCTCTGGCACATACAAGCCAGGAATGTGCATCGACACCTCCCGATATTGATTACCTGATTTAACGCGCAACAGCAGGGTGTCATCAACGCGGGGCTTCAATAAATAAGGTAA
Organism: Planctobacterium sp. AWH2_060; assembly: GCF_056158425.1. NCBI lineage: Bacteria > Pseudomonadati > Pseudomonadota > Gammaproteobacteria > Alteromonadales > Alteromonadaceae > Planctobacterium > Planctobacterium sp. AWH2_060. The sequence goes on from NZ_JBSWTG010000001.1 coordinate 2,839,195, forward strand.
ACCTTCGGGTTCAATAGCATCCGTAATGCGTACCTCATCAACTTCCACGATATAATCATTGAGCTTTAAGCCCACTTTATCAGCCGCACTACCGGGTTCTACTGATACCACACGCAAACCTTTTTGCAGTTCTCGAGTGTCCACCACCATGCCCATAATATATTGCTTTTTTTCCGGAATTTGCATGCTGTAATTAAATGACCGCAGGTCACTACCAGCCTTTCGCTCCTCTTCGGCGATGGCTAAAAACGCACTGTTTAGCTGTTCTTCCAGGTCCTCCAGCATACGTCTCGCTTCTGGCGACTTTAACTGGCTCACTTGTGCGGAGGTTTCTTCGGCGGCTGACGCACTCACGGTGCATAGCAGCAGCCAGGTGCCACTGAAAATAACGCTTAACAGGCTTTTCAGCGTCACGTTTTTAGATGCGTAATAGATGCTTGTCATCTTGTAACTCTTTATTGATATTATTAATTTTCTTTTGCCACAAGGCCCTGATTTGCTCTTCGCTTAAGTTTTGCAGATAGGCATTTTGAATTTGTTGATCTAAAGCCGTTAGTGGCTTCACAAGCCCTTGCGTTCGAGTACCTGAAGATTGTGCATGATAGTTTTGCAGTAAGTTCTGGTGCCGGGTGATCAGGTTATCCAGAGACTCCAGCGAGTCTTCAGGAGCCGGACTTACCGGATTACCGGGTAAAATTTGGATAGCCAGAAATAATGATGCCGCCAATGCAAACCCAGCCGCCCACCAATAGCCAGTGCGTTTAGCCGGTGATAGTTTCACTACCTGCGCAGAAGCGGTTTGCTGCGCCTGCATTCTCAGCCTGAATTGTTGTGCCTTTAACTCTCTGTCCGGTATGGTGTAATCGGCGCATTCATTTAAACGGGACCGCATTTGTCTGAGATTTTCCAGACGCTGCTGACAATCTGCACATTCATGCAGATGGCTACTGTCTTCGCTATCCAGATTAAGTAATTGCTGATCACTCAGGTGCATGTTTCACCTCTGCTTTTTTTGACGCTGCCTGCAATAATTTATAAGCCCTGTGCAGTGTCATTTTTGAGTAACTTTCAGATTTATCCAATAGTTTAGCTATTTCCGTGTGCCTGAACCCTTCTATTTCATGCAATATCAGCACAGTTCTGGCATCCGCTGACAGTTTTTTCAGATAAAACTCCAAATCCATCAGATTCGACATCCAGTTGCTGTCAAATAAGGAGGTTTGTTGCTCCGGTTCAACTTCCATTGGCTCTGTTGTATCAAAATCCTTTCGCTTGTTAATTTTGCGTATTGTCTCATTAACCAGAATTCGTCTTACCCAGCCCGCAAAACTGCCTTCATGCTTATAGGAATGAATATTTTTCATCACATTAATAAAGGTTTCCTGGCAGGCGTCTTCAGCCAACTGTGGATCCATAATCATGCGATACGACAAACGATAGCAAGCATCTATGTAGCAAACATAGATAGCCTCCATTGCATCCAGATCACCCTCAGCAGCGCGCTGAATAATGTCTGTGCTTATCGTCCTGTCAAATCCACTCATGCTTTTTACATTGTTTTATAAAGATAGAGTCGCCAAGTAGCCATAACGTCACAAAAATATTAGAAAATTTCTGTTTACGGCATTCATCGAACACATCAAGTAGGGTGAGGCGTCACCGCCTCATCCCTCTCACAGAACCGTACGTACGGACCTCGTATACGGCTCATGCATACTTCCATTCAGCATAAGCGCTGAACACATACCCCGTCCTAATTAGCTCAAAATTGACCAGACCAAGGTCGTTGAACCATTGATTTGGCATCGCATAACTGGCCAGAGGGCTATGAGCATTTCTCCACCTGTTCATTTGGATAAACCTGAACGGCGGTTTATAACCAAGCTGCTTCAGTCTTCCATGCAGCTTCGCTGGTTTCTTCCATAATTTCAATTGGATACTGCGAAGCCTGCGCCTCAACCATCTCGCTATCTTAGAAAATTCCCTGTTGCTATTGGCAATCCTGAAGTACTGGCTAAACCCTCTTAAAACAGGGTTCAACTCTTTGATAACTGCACACAGCGGTTTGCCACCATTGCGTTTCGTCATCTGCTTCAACTTCTTTTTAAACGCTGCGAGTTTCTGAGGTTGTATACGGGTGTATTGACGCCCAATTTCAACACCCAGAAATTTCACTCCCTCATCGCTATGAGCAATGTGAGATTTCGCCTGGTTAACTGTCAGTTTCAGCCCTTTCTCCAGTAGCTTCGTCGCCTGTTTCTGTGCATTTTCTGCTCCAGAACGACTTCGGCAGAAGATCAGAATATCATCGGCATAGCGCACTATTCGGTGCCCTCGCTTCCTCATCTCCTGATCAAACGCATCCAGATAGATATTCGCTATCAGTGGGCTTATCACACCACCTTGCGGGCTTCCTGAGCCGCTCTGCTGCCAGTAACCATCTACCATTACACCACTTTTCAGGAACTGATTTATCAGTGACAGTACGCTGCCATCTGTGACTCGCTTTCGGATACTTTCAAGGATAATCTCATGATCGAGCTTATCAAAGCACTTCGACAGGTCCATATCCACAACATGCTCCAGTCCGTAGCGACGGATGAACATCGTGGCTTTATTAATGGCATCGTGACAACTTCGATGCGGTCTGTATCCAAAGCTTGATGGATGGAATTGCGCATCAAAGAGCGGCATAAGCAGATCATACAGGGCCTGCTGGACTACTCTGTCCCGTACTGCTGGGATCCCCAGTAATCGTGTACCACCATCGTCTTTCGGTATTTCTTTCCGCCTGACAGGTTGTGGACTGTACTTTCTGGTTTTGAGTTCACAGACAAGTTGGTCAAGATTATCACTCAGATTTAAGGCGAAGTCGCTCAGGCTCTGCCCATCTGTTCCGGCCGCGCCTTTCGCTTTCTTTACCTTTTTGAATCCTTTGTACAGGCGCTCTTTATTAAGCAGTTGCCCATACAAACTGTAATAAACTCTCACCTTGCCTCCTCAGGTTGTGTGCTGTGTGGGGACGGATATCCTTTCTTTGCGTTGGTATATTTCATGTTGTCGTAAAGCGTGCTGGCACAATGGCAATCTACTTAACGTGCACAACATTACTCCCGTGTACAGTTTCATGTTCCAGTCTGCGGTTTCCACCACAAACCAGACAGGAAGACTTCGATAGCTAACCGACTCGTGTACCACTAAAAAAAAACATCTGTTCATCACAGACTTGAAGTATGCTTCCTCCCTTCGCAACACTGATAAGCTTTTGGCCAGTCAGTGTCCCATCAGACACTATGCTAATGGTCAGCTCGGTTTTATCCTCCACACCATTACTGGGTTTCACAGGCCGGGCCTTACTCACTACTACGGATTCATCTGCCACCTCGCACCAACACCTGCCTTGAGTCTCCCCTCGTACAGATGATTCTGGCTCTTCACCAGAGACGGTGTCAGGCTTCCCCAGTTACTGCACTGGCTCCCTGTCAGAGATCCCACCCTCAAGCACAAAACAGAACTGACTGAGTATCGGGCTTCACGCTATTTTGCACGCTTACCCTCCTGCTTTGCCGAATCAGGTTCACTTTCGTTGTGTACCTCTGACTTCCTATGGCTTCCTTCAGACCTTGCCGTTAGCCAGCAACGCCCTTGCCATTTGGATTATCTTCCCCTCAGTCGGGGTGATTCAGGTTTCTTTCAACCTGACGGGTTTGCCAGCTTCGCTGGGCAAACAAAAAACCCCGTCGCAACGGGGTTTGATTAGAGCGTGTTGACTGCTTTTAACATTGTCAGCGCCGGATTTTTAAAAGGGAATATCGTCATCGAAATCAAAGTCCGGTTCCTGCATAGGCTGTGCAGGTTGTTTTGGTGCCTGATTGAAGCCACCGCCCTGGTTGCCACCGCGATTTTGCTGACCGCCGCCCTGGTTGGGCATTTGCTGGTAGCTTGGCGCTTGTTGTGGTGCACCGCCGCCTTGTGCGCCCTGATTAGGTTGATAACCGCCACCTTCGTTGCCACCGCCCTGGCGGCCGCCTAACATCTGCATGTTGTCAGCGACGATCTCAGTAGTGTAACGGTCCTGACCGTTCTGATCCTGCCATTTACGGGTTTGCAGTTTACCCTCGATGTAAACCTGAGAGCCTTTTTGTAAATACTGACCGGCAATTTCCGCTAACTTGCGAAACATAACAATACGGTGCCACTCGGTGCGTTCCTGCAATTGTCCTTGCTGATCTTTCCAGCTTTCACTGGTGGCGACACTGATGTTGGTTACGGCATTGCCATTCGGCATGTATTTTACTTCCGGATTTTGTCCCAGATTGCCGACGATAATAACTTTATTGATACCTCTGCTGGCCATGTTTTCTCCTAATTCTCTTCTGGATCAGCCAGTTTTCTGGCTTTTAATATATCAAAATGTTTGCCCTGAACCTTCAGGTACACGGCTGATTCATCCGGCACAATGGTGTACTCACTGATGCCAGGTAATGCGTTAAACTCTCTTTGCAGCGTCGTCAAATCCCGCCCGGCTAAATTCAAAGACAAAGTGTAACGGGACAGACGCTCGGATGCCCGGAAACCCACAAACAAACCTGTCCAAAGAATACAGATGCCCGCGGCTAAATACCAGACTAACTCAGAACCAAAGTTGGCCAATATCAATCCTGAGACCATGCCCCCTAAAAATGCGCCAAAGAACTGGAAGCTGGCATAAATTCCCATCGCTGAGCCTTTTTTACCGGGCGGTGCGATATTGGCCACCATAGCCGGCAAGTTGGCTTCCAGATAATTGAACCCGGTAAAGAACAAAATAATAAACAGCATCAGGCTATAAAAGCTGTCGGCCAAATTAGCCAGACCGACAAATGCCGCCGCCATTAGCCACAATGCCACAATAATAATTGTTTGGGTTTGAAACTTTCGGGCTAACCCCATCAACACAGCCATGCCAACAATTGCCAGCAATAACACCGGTAGATACAACATCCAATGTTGTGACAACTCCCAGCCTAAGTCTTGTAAATTCACCGGAAACTGCACAAACACTAAAGTAATCATCATATGCAGTAATAACACACTGGTATTCAGTCGCAGCAATGGCCTGGACTTTAGCATGGCGGTTATCTGTGATTTGCCTGGCAAGGTATCCCCACTTGGGGCGCTCACCACCACATTAGGTACCCCAAACAGAACCAAAGGAATACAAATCAGCGCCAATACGGCGGTAATCAGAAAGATGCCCTGTAATCCGGCGGAAGCCGAAAGTAGTGGCCCGATAATGAGTGATAAATAAAATGAAAAGCCGATGGCGATACCGATAGTTGCCATCACTTTGCTGCGTTGACTCTCCCGGCTGATATCGGCAGCAAGCGCCATAATCGCTCCGGCAATCGCCCCCGTGCCCTGTAAAAAACGTCCCAGCGTTAACAACCACATTGATTCGGCCATAGCCGCTACCAGGCTGCCCAGCGCAAACAATATCAGACCACCGATAATCACCGGTTTACGTCCCAGATTATCGGACAATATACCCATTGGGATCTGCAACACCGCCTGCGAAAGACCATATGCGCCAATAGCAGCGCCCACCCATACAGGGGTGTAATCGGGATAATCCTGAGCAAGTACTACCAATACCGGCATCACCATGAATAACCCGAGCATACGCATCAGGTAAACAAAGACCAGCGACAAGGCACCACGTATTTCAGTCTGATTCAAAACGGTCGAATTTCCTGTCAGAAAACGGTCAAAAAAAGGCGGCGAATATTAGCATAAAACATAGGCCAGAGACAGTATCTATTGCCCATAAGCGATAAATTAAACCATTTGCTAACTACTGTATATATATGCATATAATACTCTTTTTGCGAACAGTTATTTCTACCGCATGGACAAAATTACCGTCAGGGGTGCCAGAACCCACAATCTCAAAAACGTCAACATCGAACTGCCACGGGATAAACTGATCGTTATCACCGGTTTATCAGGCTCTGGCAAGTCGTCGTTAGCCTTCGATACCCTGTATGCGGAAGGTCAGCGTCGCTATGTTGAATCCTTATCCGCCTACGCCAGACAGTTTCTGTCCATGATGGAAAAACCCGAAGTGGACCACATTGAAGGTTTATCTCCGGCGATTTCAATCGAGCAAAAATCCACATCCCATAATCCGCGTTCCACCGTAGGTACAATTACAGAAATATATGACTACCTACGCTTATTATTCGCGCGAGTGGGCGAGCCTCGCTGTCCTGACCACAATGCGCCATTGCAGGCACAAACCGTCAGCCAAATGGTGGATAAAGTGCTGGAGTTGCCGGAAAACAGTAAGATGATGCTGCTGGCTCCGGTGGTAAAAGATCGCAAAGGGGAACACATTAAAACCCTGGAAAACCTGGCGGCACAAGGTTTTATCCGGGCCAGAATTGATGGTGAGATTTGTGACTTATCGGATCCACCCGAGCTGGATTTACACAAAAAGCACAGCATTGATGTAGTAGTAGACCGCTTTAAAGTACGAGAAGATTTGCAACTGCGTTTGGCTGAGAGTTTTGAAACCGCGCTGGAATTGTCAGCAGGGGTAGCCCGTGTGGCCTGGATGGACGAACCAGAAAAAGAAGAGCTGGTGTTCTCTGCTAATTTTGCCTGCCCTCACTGTGGTTATAGTATTACCGAGCTGGAACCGCGCCTGTTTTCCTTTAACAATCCTGCAGGCGCTTGCGGCACCTGTGATGGCCTGGGAACCAAGCAATTTTTTGACCCTGTGCGTTTAATCGCCAATGAAGAGATCAGTATTTCCGGTGGAGCGATTCGCGGTTGGGACAAGCGCAGTTACTACTATTTTCAGATGCTGCAAGCCGTAGCCGAACACTATGAGTTTGATCTGAATACGCCTTTTAATGAGCTGGATAAAAAAGCACAGGATATCGTGCTCTACGGCAGCAAGGGCACCTCCATCAACTTCAAATATATCAATGACCGCGGCGACATCATGACCCGCAAGCATCCCTTCGAAGGGATCATTCCCAACATGGAGCGCCGCTATAAAGAAACTGAATCCAATGCAGTGCGCGAAGAGCTGTCTAAATATCTAAGCCAGCAACCTTGCACTAGCTGTGGTGGCAGTAGACTGCGCCAGGAAGCGCGCAATGTATTTGTGGCAGATACCACCTTGCCGACGGTTTCAGAAATGTCCATCGTGGAAGCCAAAGACTTCTTCACCCATCTTCAGTTGCAAGGGCAAAGAGCGCAAATCGCGGAGAAGATCCTGAAGGAAATCAACGACCGCTTGACCTTTTTAGTCAATGTTGGCCTGAATTATCTGAATTTATCACGCAGTGCCGATACCCTCTCCGGTGGTGAAGCCCAACGAATTCGTCTTGCCAGCCAAATCGGCGCAGGACTGGTGGGTGTCATGTATGTATTGGACGAACCTTCAATTGGTCTACACCAACGAGATAATGAGCGCTTACTTAAAACCCTGACCCATCTGCGTGACCTGGGAAATACCGTGATTGTGGTAGAACACGATGAAGATGCCATTCGTCTTGCCGATTATATCGTAGACATTGGCCCAGGCGCAGGTGTACACGGTGGTGAAATTGTCGCCGAAGGGCAGTTGGACGACATCCTCAACAACGAAAACTCGCTGACCGGTAAATACCTGTCAGGCAAAGAAGCCATTGCGATTCCCGAAAAACGTATATCTGCTAAAGAAGATGCCTGGGTAGAGCTGGCAGGCGCTACCGGTAACAATCTCAACGATGTCACCTTGCGAGTTCCGGTAGGCCTGATGACCTGTATCACTGGCGTGTCTGGTTCAGGTAAATCTACTTTAGTTAACGATACCTTTTATAAAATAGCGCATATTGAGCTAAACGGTGCCACCACTGATGAGCCATCGCCCTATAAATCCATTACCGGTCTGGACCAATTAGATAAGGTGGTAGATATCGATCAAAGTCCCATTGGTCGTACTCCGCGTTCCAATCCCGCCACTTACACTGGGATTTTTACACCCATCAGAGAGTTGTTCTCTGGTACTCAGGAATCCCGCTCTCGTGGTTACAAGCCTGGTCGCTTTAGTTTTAACGTCAAAGGGGGCCGCTGTGAAGCCTGCCAGGGCGACGGTGTAATCAAGGTAGAAATGCACTTTTTACCTGATGTTTATGTGCCTTGTGATCTGTGTAAAGGCAAACGCTATAACCGCGAAACCTTGGAAATTCAGTACAAAGGGAAAAACATCCATGAAGTGCTGGAAATGACAGTGGAAGACGCCCGTGAGTTTTTTGATGCCGTCCCCGCCATCAATCGCAAACTGCAAACCCTAATGGATGTAGGTTTATCTTATATTCGCTTAGGTCAGGCAGCGACGACGCTATCGGGTGGTGAAGCACAACGGGTGAAGCTGGCTAAAGAACTGTCTAAGCGCGATACCGGAAAAACCCTGTACATCCTGGACGAACCCACCACAGGTTTACACTTTCACGATATCAAACAATTGCTGGCCGTATTGCATCGCCTCAGAGATCACGGTAATACTGTGGTCGTTATCGAGCACAACCTGGACGTGATTAAAACCGCAGACTGGATTGTGGATCTCGGTCCTGAAGGTGGTTCAGGTGGTGGCAACATCATTGCTGAAGGCACACCTGAACAGGTTTGCAAAGTGAAAGGCTCCCATACCGGCCACTTTCTTGCTCCATTCCTGAAAAATAAATGATAAGAATAAAAGGATAAGCACATGCTGGAAGAATCCTACAAAGTACGGTTTTACGAAACCGACGCCCTGAAACACGTAAGTAACACCACGTTAGTGCAGTGGTTTGAATCTGCCCGTGAGCCAATTTTTAAGATGTTCACCCCAGAGATGGATGTCGACAACTGGCCACTGATCCTGGCCAGTTACAAAGTAGATTTCTTGAAGCAGATATTTTTAGGTGAAGTCACCATCAAAACCGGCATTAGTCGCCTAGGTGGCAGCTCTTTCGATGTGTTTCAGGAGGTCTGGCAAAACGGTGAACGTTGCGCCAAAGGGATAACGACTATGGTGCACTTTGATTACCAAGCACAAAAAGCCTGCCCGGTTCCCGATCCGGTTCGTGCGCAACTGCAAGATATTATCGTGGAAGCAGACTAATGACGGATTTTATCAAAGTCATTCCTAATGCGCTGGATCACGACACCTGCGATAACCTGATGGCCAAATTTGCGGAACATCCTGGTACTTTTGAAGGTCGCACGGGTGGCGGAGTAGATACCAGCAAAAAAGTCAGTCGGGATATTTCCATCAGCAACAACCCAGAGTTTCAGCAAGAATTCACCAAAGTAGTCCACGCCACGACGCGGCATGTGATTGATTATTTTGATGAGTTCTTTTTTGCCTTTATTGGACCGTTGGGGATTAAAGTCAGGCACCCACAAACCGGTGAACCCACCAACATTACTGAAGAGAACTATGAGGAACTGGCCAAACCTAAAATCGACCAGTTTATTCCGCAGTTCTTTCGCTTTGGTGATGTTAACATGCAGAAATATGAAGCCGGTAAAGGCGGTTATCCATACTGGCATTCGGAAGTCTATCCGCAACTACCGAACAATGAAGCCCTGCACCGTATTCTGCTGTTTATGTATTATCTAAATGATGTGGAAGAAGGTGGCGAAACTGAGTTTTATTATCAGAACAAGAGCATCAAGCCCCAAAAGGGAACGATGGTAATTGCTCCGGCATATTTTACTCACACGCATCGCGGCAATGTGCCTATCTCCGGTGACAAACAAATCATCACTTCCTGGGTATTATTCCAGCGTGCGGAACAGCTGTATCGCGGCTAAGCATAACTAAATTTAGAGCAGCAGCTTAACGGAAGTTGAACCAAAACCAGTTTTAAAATTAAAGAAATGTAAAGGAGCGCCGTTAATTTCTTATAATGCCTAAAAACAAGATCGAGCATTAAATAACCAATTTACCTAAGTGATTGATTATGGTACAGTGCTTAGTTCATTGGATTATTAGCGACATTCTTTTTATGAGGCGCAGGCAAACAAAGACGTTAGCCTAGGTCAAATAGAAGCTATTTAACGTCGATGGTAACCCATAGTTTTTGACTCAAAGATTTACACAAAATTTCTTGATAATAAGGATTTATCAGGTACATTTAAAAGGTAAGCGGAGGTAAGTTAGCGCGCCTCTGACAATAAAAGCTGTTACTTATGGTATCGTTTTTGCTGATATTAGGTATTAAATTATTAAGCGCGCTGAGGAATTGTTATGAAAAAAGTTATATTGTTTAAGGTTGCAAACTTGCTGATTGAAGGCGGCGGTGGCGGCTAAACTTGCATCATATTCCACTCCATGGTAAAAAAAGTCCCTTGTGGGACTTTTTTTATGGGCTTCAATCTTGTGAATGATTCCAATATTTCATGGCATGCACAACTTTCACATTGGATATGTAAGATATTCTGGGAGAAAGTTGAAGACCGAAAATTGCCCCTTTCAGGAGTTTTGTTGCTTACACGAAGTTTTTACAGCAGCAGTGAAAGCCTCCCCTTTAAACGTACTTCCCGATTCATCTTCCTAATATTAATGATTTTTAGTGGCGCATTGGCTTCTGCCACATTTGTTTTCTGGATGGCTTATAAATACGACGCTATTAGCTCGTTAGACATTATAGGAAAAATGATTCATTACGTGGCAAATCCCACTGTAGGTACTTTGATTGTTTTCTTACTGTTTATAGATTACATCATGTTAGCAGTATCGCTTATAGCTTATTTTACAAAATGCAATGATGCTCAAGTAGAAAATAAGATATGGCATGAACTTGCTGTTGGCTTCACAATGCTATTTATTTATATATTGGGGGCATTTATATACCTCAGGTCTATTAATCAACTTGACCCGGCTTCAGTTGCAATGGCAGGTGGCTGGGTAACGATTACGGTTGCTTTTATGGGTTTTGCAATTACCCATCAAGCGAATGCTCAAAGATCTCGTAAAAGCCATACTCAGAATACATTATTACACTCCAGATTAAGCGCCACTTATCAGGAAAAACTACAACAGGCAAATAGTATCTATCCCCATTTAGTTAATTTTCAACATATTAATAAAGAAGATGGCAAAGACTTAAAAATTAAAACCATTATCAAGTATTCAGGAATGTTAGTCTCGGAAAGATTTCCGGAAACCCTTCCAGAAGAAGACTTAATTTTGTTAAAAAATAGTGAAAATAAACACTTTAATAATGGAGACCCTATTCCTCAAGACATCAGAGACAAGGCCATTTCTATTGAAGGGCTATTTTACTTACTTAATTATTATGAGTTCATCGCAATCGGAATAGTGAAAGACGATTTAGAGGAAGACATATTGAAAGAGTTCTCAAAAGGAATTGTCAATAGATTAGTTAAAAGAACTTCTCCCTTAATAGAGCATTATGTTGAAATAAATTCAGCTCCTAACGCATGGATTTACGTGACAAAAATGAACATCTGCTGGCAAATGAACCTTCCATTCAAAAAAATAATGTTGGATTATGACAGAAGCTATCAGCCGCAAAACTTTGATGAACAAGTCTTTACAGCTGATTCGTATAAACAGTGGCTTATTACCCTGAATATTCCATCAGCTTAAATCAAACCACCAATTACAAAGAGCCGTTTATTCAAACGGCTCTATTGCTTCACCCACCATGTTATAGCCCACAGTAGCCATATCACCGGTCCAGCCTTCTGTTTGCAACGTACCTGTTACCCAAATCGCATCATACAGGTTGTCGACATTCGCCCCTTCGGGAAACTTCACAAACACAATCTGATTAGAAGGTGGCGGTGGCACGTGAATGCAGGCACCAAAAAATGGCACCAATAAAAATTCAGTTATAGTATCGTCGCCTTCCAGCGGCACCACGAAACCTGGAATTTTTACCTTCTTACCATCTAAATCCTTTCTTACCGGGGCATTGGCATTGGATTGAGCCATGGGGTTGTTGTGATCGATTTCCGGGATCTCTTCTGACGGTACATAGCCTTCAGGGATCAGTTCTTCCCAATACAATTCCAATGGTTCTGCGCTGACCACAGAGCAAGCAAGAGACAATAGTAAAAATGTGCAGGTTATTATTCTTTTCATAAATCAAACTTTCGAAGGAGCAAAGGGGTTAAAGACAACTTCATTGCCCTCTCCGGGCAATGCAGGAATATTACGAGCCAGAATCAAAGAGCAAAACGCAAAGCCTGCTCCGATAAAAAATACTAAGCTGGGTGAAGTTAACCAAACTATCCCTAATAAGGCCGGGATCACCACCGCAGCAATATGATTAATGGTAAAGCTAACGCCTGCGGTAGAGGCAATATCTTTCGGATCTGCGATTTTTTGGAAATACGTCTTTATAGCGATAGCCAGAGCAAAAAACAAATGATCAATAATAAATAAGGCCCCAGCCAGCATGGCATTATCCACCAAACCATAAGCGATAAATAAAATGAACAAACCTATGTATTCAAAGGTTAATGCGGCTTTATCACCGACTTTGTGGATCCACTTTCCAATAGCCGGAGCAAACAGCAAATTAAAGATATAATTTACTGCGAAAAGAAGGCTTACCTGCCCAACGGTGTAGCCGAACTTTTCCACCATCATAAAGGCCGCGAACACCACAAATATTTGTCGTCTGGCACCGCTGAAAAACGTCAGCGCGTAATACAACCAATAGCGCTTGCGCATGATCAGGTTCTTATGTTGACCAGTGGCCTCTTTAAATGTCGGAAAGGTGATCCACAAAATCACGACTATCAGCAAGCCGGCACCACCAGCCAGCATATACATAGCGTTATAGCTAATGCCAAACCATTCCATCAACACCCAGATTGCACCATAGGCAAACAGGGAGGCAAAACTCTTAACCGCCAATTGCTGCCCCATAAAATGAGCCGTTTTGTCTTTGTGTAACCATTGCAAGGTGAGTGACTGATTAACTGTCTCAAAATAATGAAAACCAATCGACATAATGACGGTGGTGCAATACAAGCCAATCTCAAAAGGAAACCAGCCGGTCAGCGCCACACCAACAGACATCAAGGCCAGTGAGAGCAGCGCAAAGGTTTGCTCTTTTAACACCAGTAAGACAAACACTGCGGTAAAGGCTAAGAATCCAGGTACCTCTCTGAGGCTTTGCAATAGACCAATCTCTGCCCCAGTAAAACTGGCCTTTTCAATAACGAAATTGTTGAGAAGTGCATTCCATACTGAGAACGTCAGTGGCATAACAAAGGCCATAGCCAGTAACAATATTTCAGGTTTTTGCCGGAGAATCTGTAATTGCGCAATCATTAAACAAGCCTGCCAAAGGGAAAGCCCGGATTGTAATGCAATTTACTAGCTGAGCCTAATTCAGTTAAATAATAAGCTTACTTTTTATTGGCGGAGACTGATTTTTAACCAGTAAGAATGTGGTAGACCTCCCACATTTACCCGAAACAACCTGAATTATGCCTATTTTCTGAACCATTTGGTCAAGTTTTGTTAATTTTTTGTATTGTAATTGTCACAATTCGTAACCAAACTGCTCAATGTTTGAACAGCACGCAACTGTTTAAGCCTATAAACGGATAAAAAAAGAATAAGTTCCAATAAGGTTCCTTGTGACAATTCCGGAGACAATAATGAAAAAGGCTCTATCTACCCTCACCACGGTGGCTTTACTCAGCCCCCTGGCGTTTGCTCAGGTGGAAAATGGCGAATTCGAATCCTGGACAGGCAATACGCCTGATGGTTGGACCACCATAGATTCGGGTATCAGTGTTAGCCAATCTACCAATATCAGCTACAACGGCACCAGTTCAGCAGCGGTTAATGTGACGACGGGCAGCCAAAGCTCAACAGATTTCAGACAAACCGTCAGTGTAACCTCTGGGCAAACTTATGACTTCAGCGCCCGAATTTATCATACCGAAGGCAATGTCAGAGCCCGTTTGTATGTTAATGGCTATCAGGGTTACTCCAATGAAAACCTGACCAATCAATGGCAGCAGATAAGCCAGTCTTATACGGCGACATCCACAGGTACTATAGAGGTTGGCTTACGTTTCTACGATGTCAGCGGCTTTGATGGTGCTGAATTAGTTTATGTAGACAGTTTTGAGCCGACAGATTCTGGCTCTTCGGGTGGTGGCTCCGGCGGCGGTACAGGTGGCTGTGCCAATACCAGCGCAGAGCTTAGCCTATCAACCGACAATTACGGTGGCGAAACCAGCTGGCAGCTTACCGACTCCAGCAACAATCGAATCGCTTCCGGTAGTGGCCTTTCCAGCAATACCACCTACACCGAAACCTTCTGCCTGGCAGATGGCGATTACACCTTCCAAATCAATGACAGTTATGGTGATGGCATTTGTTGCGGTTACGGCAACGGCGCTTACAGCATGACAGTTGCCGGTACTCAGGTATTCACTGGTGGGCAATTCAATTCAGTAGCCAGCCACACCTTTACAGTAGGCAGCAGTGTCGGCGGCACTGGTGGTGGCACCGGAGGCGGAAACTCCGACCTTGGCGCTTACTATCAATCGGCAGAGGGATTAAGTGGCTACACACTTAAAACGGCATTGCACGACATCATTAAAGGTCACAGTAACCAAGGCTATGGTGCGATTTGGTCTTTCTATGAACAAAACGAGCTGGATACTTACTACGAAAACGACGGCACGATCCTGGATATCTATTCTGAAGCTCCGAATGGTTCCGATCCGTTTAACTTCACTAAGGTTTTAGACCAATGTGGAAGCTACAGCGGTGAAGCTGGCTGCTACAATCGCGAGCACTCCTTCCCGAAAAGTTGGTTTGGCGGAAAAGTAGAGCCAATGAACTCAGACGTGCACCACATCTTCGCCACTGACGGCTATGTAAACGCGCAGCGCAGCAGCTACCCTTATGGTGAAGTTAGTTCAGCTTCTTATACTTCCAGCAACGGCTCAAAAGTTGGCTCAGCCGCCTCTGGTTTGGGGTATTCCGGCACCGTCTTTGAACCTATTGATGAGTTTAAAGGTGACCTGGCAAGAGCCTATTTCTACATGGCAACACGTTACGAAGATGTCATCTCTGGTTGGGAAAATAACAGCAGCTACGGCAACGCAGTGTTAAATGGCACGTCAAATCAGGTATTTGAATCCTGGTTCCTGACCATGCTCAAGCAATGGCACAATCAGGATCCGGTTAGTCAGAAGGAAATTGACCGTAACAATGCCGCGGAATTACACCAGGCAAACAGAAACCCCTTCGTCGACCACCCTAATTTTGTGGCGGACATCTGGGGCAACTAAGCACATAAAATAATAATAAAAATAAAAACGACAGAAAGTATGGGCTTCTTTTAGAAGCCCTTTTTCGTTTTTAATCCCTCATTGAAATTTATCCTCATCCCCCTTTTAGTGACTATCCAACTAATAACTAACGTAACTAACGAGACACCCATAACAATGAGACTCGAACAATGCGAAATCCTATCCTGTTTGCCATTATTTTGTTGACCAACCTGGGTAAGAAAGGAGATACGCTCACTGAGCCATCGGTTTAGTGGCCAGAAGAAAGGGTATTGCTGATACGTATTTGTTAGAGAAACCTGGTAAGCGCCTGACAGGGCAGTAATGGAAGGACAAAGTCTGAAAAGAATATCTAACAGCTATAGCCGATTTATTCATCAGAAAATTAAACCAAATTAAAAGATTCAGGCATTGTATGACATAACACTAAACACAGGTTCTATCACACAATGCCGAAGTATCTATATGCAGGGGACTTTAGTCCGCCAGGCTCACACCTGATTGATAAGTTTCTGTGCCTACTTTGAATTGACCATCGCCTTTCCAATCTGCATCCAAAGCAAAACTAGCAGAAAATGGCGCGGAGCTGAATCCGATGGCAGGCGGTGTAAATGGTAAGTTGGCTTCACCAGTTACCGCACCCACCCGAACAATTTTACCAAAGCCGGTGCTGTGCATTGAACCAGACACTTTTGCGCTAAAGGACTGAGGATGCTCAGTACCTTCTAAAATTGTACCCTGCGCCTGTCCGTGTAGCTCACCGGTCGCAGCATTAACTGTCACCGCCAACGTCATAGAGCCCGCACCAACAATGCCCTGCTTAGGATTGAAGCTCAACTTTAGCAAATATAAACCTGTATCTGACATAATAACTCTCCTGTATTTATTAACTGTTTTGCCCATTCAGTTACCCGACTGAAGCGACAAAATAAATTTAATAAAACAACTACAGATTTGTTATTACATGAAATTACAGCCCCAACACTGATATAAGCCGAATGGGGAATGGACAGTCAGAGCTTGAAGATTGCTACAAATGCAAGGTCTATTTCACTCGAGCCGCTGCGTCTGGTTGTCAGCCAAACTTTTTGACATATTGAGCGATTTTTTCTGCCAAATAACCCGCGCTTTTTAAATCCACGTCATGTACTTCACCATCAAGGGATTGCGCCGTAACACCCAAATGGCAACCAAGACGGTTGACACTTTTGGTTTCGTCATTAAACGGAGCGTCCAGACTCACCCAAAGCATACCATGTTGGCTTGCCAGCAGTTGCATGTAGCCCAGCGCAGATGCCTGATCACCATTGTGGGCTGTTCCTGAGGTGATTCCTGCTGCTAACTTTCCTGCCCACTTTTGCTCCTGCCAAAAATCACTGGTGGCATCTGCAAACGCTTTAAACTGAGCTGAGACACTGCCCATGTAGGTAGGTGAACCAAAAATAATGGCATCACAATCAAACAGTGCATCAAACAGGTTCTGGCTTTTAAAACGCCCCTGAATGATTTCGTTGCCACTAATTCGGTGGGCAATCACCTCGCAGTTTTCAGCCTCTAAACGCCGTTTAACCTCTGTACAGAGCTTGCCTGTGACATCTGTATTAGTGAAATAAACCAGTCCAACTTTTGCCATCTTGTTATCGATTCCCTGTTGCAGCACAAAGCTCACTAAATACTGGGAGAACGATAATTTAGATCGGCCATGTTGATCAGTTTACTAACCTCGGTTTTTGGAAGTTCGGTGATACTAATGGACATTCTTACATCCTGCTTTGGCCTGTCGCTTGAAGACCTTTCTAGCGCGGCAATTCTATCAATGACATCCAGGCCATCAATCACTTGGCCAAAGACTGTATACTGACCATCTAAAAATGGGGTCCCCCGGACACTGGAGTAGGCATCAATCCGTTGTTTTGACATAGTAAAATTAACGCCGGTCGTTTTAGCCAGCTGCTCAGCTGTATCCATCACTAGTTTTTGCAGCGCTTTGCGGTTATCAGGGTTATTTTCTTCAAATTCTCGATATTTTTTGGCGAGTTCGTTTTCAGGCATGGTTGTCATCAACTTCTGATAAGCTTGATAAACTTTGCCTCGATCCAGTCCTTCCAGTTGTTCTCTAGAACTAACCTGGCCCTGCACTATGTAAAACTGCGAACCGCTAGACGCCAATTCAGGATTTTGCTCATTACCTCGACGAGCAGCCGCCAGCGCTCCTTTGACATGAATTAATCCGGGAATAATTTCAGCCGGAATTTCATATCCGGGCCCTCCATCGCCAAGTTGTTTACCAGACTCTGCAAGCCTTGACTCAGGATCCCCTCCCTGAATCATAAAACCAGGAAGTACCCGATGAAACAATAGTCCGTCGTAAAAACCTTCTCGAGCCAATTTAACAAAATTCGCTTTATGATTAGGCGTTTGATCATAGAGAACTGCTTTCATTTCGCCATATTCAGTAGCTATGGTTAGAAGGTAATCGGTTGCTACCGCTTCTTTTTTGTCACTTACAGTATCTGTACAGGCAGCCAGGACTCCAAGAAGTATCATAAAACTTGCAGCAAAGAGTGTTTTCATGGGGCCCCCACTTTAGGCTCAAATAGTTTAATATCTCCACGAAAGACAATATCGAGCTTTGACTTGAGTCAGATCCTAACTCATGATCAATTTATGCATAGTGTTTAATCTTAACAAGAACTTTTAAAGGCACCCAAGTTAAAATAATCTGTCGTATGCTCATTGTGTTGCGTTGTATATTCCCTCTATAACGCCTCTTTTTGCAGTTGTAGTGGTTGTTCTTGAATTAGTTGTCCTTGAAATAGTTTTCATTGTGAGCAAAAAAAGGGCTCCTGATGGAACCCTTTTGACAAAAACTATTAGTGAAGACAACGCGTTAGTTATCAAACAGGCTCTTCAGTTTTTCCTTGGCCTTTTCTTCCAGTTTGGCTTTTTCCTCGTCCAGCTTTTCCTGAAGTTTGGCTTCGGCCTGTTCTTTTATCAAAGCCTTAATCTTGGCTTTACCGGCTTTGATCAGGTTATCCAGCATAGAATCCATAATCGCTGCACCTAATTGATCTGCAGGTATGCCGTTAGGCACTCCAATAGCGTCGGCCTGGAAGGTGGGCATTGTCAGTTCAAACTGACGCTGCTCCAACGGGATTTCACCCAGGTCCATGGCGGCGATATCCAGTTTGAGTTTCACGTCTTTAACCGTGATCTTTTTAACACTCATTAACGGATTGATGGCGTCTCCAGTTTGCGCCTGTGGTTCTGGTGTAGATTGAGGTAGCGAGGACTGGATGTTATCTTTTAATACGATCAGATTAGCTTTGCCATGCTGATTTACTTCGTATAACACTTCTGGGCTATCAATCAGAATTTCATCGATAACATAAGGTTCCTGTGTGGCAGTGCCTAAATCCACTCTGACAGTATTCAGGCTAAAAGCGTTGCCATCAGAAAACCTTTGAGGATTGGCTATGCTAATCCCATTGATGCTAACTTTTGCTTCTGAGAGCACGGTTTCCACCTGATTTACGCTTACCTGAGTATTGGTTATGCGACTGCCTTGTTTTTCCAGCTGCTCTTTAATAAAGCCATCCATCCCCGACAGGCCCATGTAAATAAAGCCGCCTAAAGCCACAACGACCACCAATAAAGCAATAAGTACCTTTTTCATTTCATACTCCCTAGAGCGTGTTTATCAAAAATCTTCAGACAGGTCATCGCCTTTAGGGCTTCTTAACCCATTCACCTTCCATATTCTGAATATAGTGACCTGCCTGGGTTTTTTCAGCAGCCTTTTCAGCGGCTAACTTTGCTACCACTTCGACGCTGACACCATTTTTATCAGCCAGCTTTTGGTAAAGCTGCTTACGTTTGTCGTTGACGTCTGCAATCAGTGTTTCTGCATCTTTATTTTTAACCACAAGGCCGAGATATCCATCCAGTTGTTCGCCGACAAATCCTTTGGCTTTTGCCTCATCAAGGGTTATAGCAAAGGCAACGGCATTAAAGGATAAAAGGAACAAAAATAAGACAGGTTTAAATAATGTTTTCATGGGTGTCCCTCTTAGAATTAAAACAGTTCGCTGTCTTCGCTGAAGACATCATCGAGTTCTTTATCCAGCTTTACCCGGATCTCGTGCTCAATTTTGACATTGAGGTTTATAGTAATAGGCTCCTTGGCAGCCACCTCAACCCGGTGACTGCAACCGCTTAGCACAATAGCTAAGAGGGAGAACCCTGCCAGAAACGTTAACTTCATTTGACTACCTCGTTATTTTAAAACCGCTGCTCTATGGCTTTTGATATATCTTTTCCTGCCCTTAAGGCTTTTAACCCGGTGTACAGATTGGTACTAAAGGTCGGGTTAAAGTTAATGGGTTGCTGTTGCTCTGGATTAATCCCTTTAATATTGACCGCCAGCTCCAGCCAACCGTCAGGTTGCAAACTCAAATTAGTATTCAATTGCGAATACTCCAAGTTTTCCAACAATCCCAGCGCTGTTGCCAGATTCTTCTGACTGTTCTTTAAACTAATAAAAGCCGGATTATCTTTTATTTTGATAACACCATTGCCTACCGAGTTTAGTTTAGCTTGCCGCACACTAACAGAACCCTCGCTGAATACTACCGGCACAACACCACTTAACTCACCGGTAACCAATAACCCTTGCTGATCAAGCAGTTTCACCACTTCCGATACAGAAACCTGCTGTACCGACAGAGCAATTCGACTTTCAGTAGCCAACACATTTAGCGGAGTATCAAATCCCACCGTGCCGCCTAACAGCCTGGCAGAAAAATCCTCAATGACAGGATTAAAGGCAAAGCCAGGGTTGTCAGTTTTTGGGGATACCGGGTCTGTGCTGAATCGATAACTGAGCTGAATATCATCCAGATTAACCCCGGCAAAAAGACGTTCTATTTGCAGATTATGCTCTTCACTGACCAGTTTGCCGTCCTGTGTCAGTGAGCCTTCAAATTGAGTTCGGGCATTGCTCAACAGATAGTTGTTGTAAGTCGCAGTTAATTCTTCCAGTTCAAGCTTAAAATTCACCGGTGATAGTTCTCCACTCAGTAAGTAAGCATTTACTGTTGCAGCAATTTTCCCATCGGCCACTTGCAGATTTTTGGGCATCCCTCGTACCAGTTTTAACCAGGGCTTTAAAGCGCTTTGCGCTAATTCATAACTCAGGTTTAACTGTTGAAAACTACCCTCTGTTCTGATTGTCGATGGCAGACTGTTGTTGAAATACAGCTTGCTGGCAGACACAAGACTATCAGGCTGTAGCTGATACTTTCCGTTAAGCCTTATTTGCTCAAAATTAAGAGAATAGGTATCGCTGATATTGGCACTTATGCCGTCCAGCTGCGCTTGGTATTCCCCGACAACTGACCACTGTTGGTCCTGTAGACGAATATCCGAATGACCGGTTAACCTCAAACCACCAGCCCCTATTGGCAGGATATCTGCTATTAATAGTTGCCATGTTTCACTACTTAGCTGCCATTGCGACAGGTTCAGTTGTTGAACATCAGGGGTATAACCAAGCTTGCCGGAAGAACTTAAATTTACCCCGACCCTTTGCTCCTGTTTGAAAAGAGTAAACTCGCCATCAATATTAATTTGCCCCGAAATCGCTTTCTCCTGCAATTCAGCCTGCATTTGCTGTAACTGAATTTCCAGGTCACCATCTCGTATCAACAAAGGCTGTGTAAAACTCCATTTTGTCAGCCCGGTAAGATGAATTTCCTCAGGCAGTGTCAGTTGTAGCTCATCCGACAGCGGATTTTGCAGTTTCCAGTCCTGCCAGGTTATTGAGTCAAAATACTCAGCACTCCATTTGGTCAAACCCTCAATTAAAAGTGGCTGTCCTGATACTTTGCTGAATCGATATTTTTGTGGGTCTTTTTCCAGGTTGAAGTGAATATCGCCGTGCAATGTCAATGGTTTATCACGATTTCCTGGCACCTCTACTTTAGTCGAAAAGCGTTGGATATCATTGCTTACCGACCAGTTATCCGGAGTTACAGAATCAAGTCTAAAATTTCCCTGCCATATCCCGGAAAGCGATTTTATCAGCCCCAGATTATCACTTAGCTCTGGTACAGGTAGTTCATTGGCTAACGTCAGTAACTCTGCCAGCGACAATTGCCAATCGAGCAAAATCGCCCCTGACTCACGCTGAATTATTTGTAACCAGTTTTGCTCATCTGCTGGGTTTGTAAGAAGTAAAAGGTTTTCAGAGTTCTCTGATTTAGTACTAACCCGCCAGGCAAGCAAGACAGAGGAGCTTTTATATGGCAGTCCATCTTGCGCCAATAATTGCAGCTGAAAATCATCAATTTCGATTTCGGGTAGTGGCAGCCAGGGAAGAGTAAAAGATTGAGCATTATCAGAAGCAGAATCAGATTCAGATTTGGCTTGCAGTTTTTCCACTGGGATTTGTATGTTGAGCTTTTGTATTTTCGCCATTTTCAGTGCATCTGCGGCCGCACTTTCTGAGAGCATGGCCAGGGGAGAAACCGACAGTAGTGCATCTCGCAGCTCCAGGTTAATACCCTGATAATACAGGCACAAACGCTCGATCTGAATTTGTTCAAAGGATTTTATCTGCCAATCCAGGCATTGTAATTGGCTATCGAATTGTTTGGCACTGGCGGCTAACTGCTTATAAATAACACTGGGTAAATAGAAATAACCCGCCACAAGTATTAGCAGCAGAAGAATGAAAACCGCTTTTATCCCGGTAGCCTTATTCACTTATGAGCCACCTCTCCCTGACGCAATTCAATTGAGTACAGCTTAGCTTATCCCGGCTGAGTTGAATATGAATGTCTTGTGACATTAAGCTGATATCTGCTGAAGACAAGCCACTTAAACAAAAAACGCCGCTTCAAATAGCGACGTTTTTTAAAGACATGGAATAGCAGAGCTTAGAAAGCAGGCTTGTCTTCCGCATCATTGTAGCGCTGTACGCTGTCAGTGATTTCTTTTTTCGCAGCAGCGGCATCTGCCCAGCCTTCGATTTTCACCCATTTGTTTGGCTCTAAATCTTTGTAGTGGGCAAAGAAGTGTTCGATTTGCTTCAACAGAGGCTCAGAAACCTGAGTGTAATCAGTGATGCCACGGTACAAAGTGGACAACTTATCTTTTGGAACCGCCAGAACTTTAGCATCTTCACCAGACTCGTCAGTCATGTTTAATACGCCAACAGGACGACAAGTGATTACTGAACCCGCCAACAGCGGGAAAGGAGTAATAACCAATACGTCAACAGGGTCACCGTCATCGGATAAAGTGTGAGGCACATAACCATAGTTAGTTGGATAGTGCATAGGTGTTGCCATAAAACGGTCAACGAAAATAGCACCAGACTCTTTGTCTACTTCGTATTTAACCGGATCGGAATGGGCCGGGATTTCGATAATAACATTGACTTCGTCCGGCAGATTCTTGCCAGCAGGTACGGCGTTTAAGCTCATGAAAATTTCCTGAAGTTGATAGATTAAAAAGTTATCGGGGATTATTATACCAGTTCCACCATATATTTGCCCACCTCAGTGGGTGATGAAAATCATTTATACAAGGCGGATGTTTGCCGGTCTAGTGGGCCTAAATCAAAAACATCCAACACAGTATAAATGCTTTTCAGCCCCATCGTAGACGCGCCTCAGGAACATTATTTCTTTGTTGCCAACATGGATGTTGGTAAGGGGCGAGAGCAGGATGCGTTAAGCTTTGTGCGAAGTTCACAAGACCACCAGTATTCTTTCATTCGCACGCCTCGAACTAATGCCCCTGAGGCTGCGCTGAGAGGGCAAATATATGGTGGAACTGGTATTGGTTCAAACTAACCTTATTCAATGTTTGACTTAGAATCAGGCAATATTATTTAGAGCAAGAGAGAGAAAAATGGTGCCATTTGGCACCATTTTTACGTTTTATTAATCACTGGATCCTGCATCAGAGGGCGTATGGCTGACAAAGCCCATTCTATCTTTCGCTTTTACCAAGGGCAGCTTTAAAAACCCGAAGAGTTTGCCAAACAGCCACTTAATGTCTTCCAACATCATATACATGCTGGGCACCAACAATAAGGTTACCAGCGTGGCGTACAGAACTGCAAAGCCCAACGCGATAGCCATGGGGATAACGAACCTAGCCTGCAGGCTGGTTTCGAACATCAAAGGCAGAACCCCCACGAAAGTCGTGATGGATGTCAGGGTGATGGCGCGGAAACGGGCACAGCCTGCTTCGATTACCGCCTCGCGAACCGAATAGCCCTCTCGGCGATGGGAGTTTACATAGTCGGTCATTACCAGACTATCGTTGATCACCACCCCAGCCGCAGCAATTAAGCCAAAGGTAGACATCATACTGATATCCAGACCGAAGAAGAAATGTCCCCATATCGCGCCAGTTAAACTAAATGGAATAACCGACATAATAATAAAGGGTTGCGCATAACTCTTAAGCGGCACAGCCAGTAAGATATAGACCATTAACAAACCGGCGATAAAGAACATCATCTGTTCATTTTGCTGATCCTGGGTTTCCTTGATAGAGCCCCCCAGCTCAGTCTTCACCGACGGATACATCTCCTGTAGTGCGGGAAGTAGTTTTTCAGTAATAGTTTTGGTCACTTCACTGGGTTCAACTAATTGCTCATCAATAGCGCCAAACACGTAAACGCTGCGATAGCCTCCCTCCCGGCGAATATAGCTGATACCGGGTTCTTCCCTCAGATACACCACATCTCCCAACATCACTTCTTCGCCTGCAGGTGTTTTGAGCACTGTGTATTTGAGTTCTGCGAATCGTTCCCGAGAGAGTCTTGGGTAACGCACCATCACTTTTACTTCTTCGCCATCACGAATTACCCGTTGGGCTTCCCCCCCATAGAAGCTGTTACCTACCTGGCGAGCAATATTGGCAAGGTCCAGCCCCAGATCATTAGCCACCGGCAACAATTCCATCTGAATTTCTTTGCTGGCGGGATCTATGGTGGAGCTGACGTCGAACAAGCCCTCTTCTTCCTGCAACATGGCGATAAATTGTCGTCCTGCCGCATTCAGAGTTTTGATATCACTGCCAAACAACAGGTAACCAAACTCATCAGATTCACCACCTGTGACGTTATCCTGAATATGGAATGACTTCAGGCCTGGAATTTCCGGGATGGCATGACGCCAGCGACGAGATAGCTCAAAGGCATCAAAGGGACGCAGTTCTTCTTCCACCAGCGGCACTACGATCCGACCAGAGGTACGACTGTTATTGAAAGCTAACAGATCTTTGACCATGTTTTGGCCAAACTCTTGTTCGATTTCCGCATCAACGCGATATATCGCGGCTTCAACCGCTTTCAGGGCATTAATGGTAGCTTTATCAGACACGGTTTCGTTCATTTCAATACTGATGCTGGGGAAATCGTGCGGTACAGCCGGTCTTGGCACCATGCGCACATGATTGGCCTGAATAAGACCCATGGCCAACATTAACAGCGCAATAAAGGCCGTAAATACCGTCCAGCGCCATTCGGTACACAAGGTCACGAAACGCTTGTATGGACCGTTAACAAAGGCAAAAAAGCGCTTGTTAAAACGGGCGCGCCAGGAACCTGGGCGTGAGGGCTTAAACTTAGTGTGGGCAATGTGGGCCGGTAAAATCAGCTTAGATTCAATCAGGCTGAAGATCAGGCAAAGGGTCACTACGCTGGCAATGGTTTTAAAGAACACGCCATCCGGACCACTGGAAAACAGGAAAGGAGCGAATACCGCGATGGTGGTTAAAACCCCGAATGTCGCAGGTGTGGCAACGCGTTGTGCACCGCGCACTACGTTATCTATACCGCCGCCTTTTTTCTCAATTTCCGTGTAGGCGGCCTCCCCTATCACTATGGCATCGTCCACCACAATCCCCAGTACCATGATAAAGGCAAACAAAGACAAGATATTAATACTGACACCCATTACCGGCATCAATAATACAGCGCCCAGGAAACATACGGGTAGTCCCACCATTACCCATTTAGCCAAACCAAATCTCAGGAAAATAGTCAGCATGATGGCCACCAGCACAGAACCCTGAGTCAGGTTTTTCAACATCATGTCCAAACGGGCATTCAGGTAATAGGTCATGTCCACCAGAATTTTTAGTTCCAGACCTTGAGGCAGGGTTTTATTGCGCTCAGCAATATAATCTTTAACTGACTTGGCAACCGGGATCATGTTCTGATCTTTGGTGGCATTTACCGACAGGTAAATCGCATTCTTACCGGAATAACTGAAATAGTTTTCACCTTCAGTGAAGCCATCATTGATACTAGCCACGTCCTGAAGCAATACTTTTGAACCATTTTTACCCAGCTTAACCGGGATCTGACGAAATTCTTCACCGGAATAGAACTGGTTTTCCACCCGGACCGACACAATACCACTTTCCGTTCTCAACTGACCGGCAGAAATATTGGCTGAGTAGTTGCGAATAGCATTGCTGACATCGTTAATGGTTAAGTCGTATTTGCGCAACTGGTCGGGATCGATCTCAATTGCGATCTCATCGTCCGGATCCCCCAAATTCACCAGAGAGACATTGCTCAATGACAATAGTTCATCTTCGATTTGCTTGGCCAGAGGTTTCAACGACTCCAGCGGCACTTCCCCAACCAGAGACAATTCAATTACCTGTTGCTGGAATTCTCTTTGTGAGACATTCACAGGCTCCATATCAGCGGGAAAGGTCGCAATGGAGTCCACTTTGTTTTTCACCTTGTCCAGCACATCCGTCAGCTCAACATCGGTTTTAATTTCTAGTGCCACACTACCCGAGCCGCGATTCGCTCTGGAAATTGTCTTTTTAATTTCGGTGATTTCTTTAATGGACTCTTCTATCTTGATCAGGATACTTTCTTCAATTTCCTGCGGGGACGCTCCCGGATAGGCAGCGGTAACGTCAATATAGTTAATTTCAATATTCGGAAACATTTGTCGCTGAATAGTGAAATAACTGACAATCCCCATCAATATAATGAAGAACATCAGCAGGTTTGCCGCCACCGAGTTATTGGCAAACCAGGCGATGATTCCGGTAGGTTTTTCTGTTTCGGTAGTCATAACTTGCTCCGGAATTTACAGGGTTGCTGTGGAATCGTTATTAGTATCAATCAACTTCACTTCCATACCCTTTTGCGGATATTCCGGT
Organism: Planctobacterium sp. AWH2_060; assembly: GCF_056158425.1. NCBI lineage: Bacteria > Pseudomonadati > Pseudomonadota > Gammaproteobacteria > Alteromonadales > Alteromonadaceae > Planctobacterium > Planctobacterium sp. AWH2_060. Next base: position 2,865,718 of record NZ_JBSWTG010000001.1, read on the forward strand.
AAGGTTGTAACCAAGCGGTCGTTATTAGTTAACCCTTCACTGACCAGGTAAAACTCACCTTCCTCTCTTAGCACTGCTACGGTACGGGGCTCTAACTTCTGTTCGTTATCTACCACCCAAACAGTGCGATTGGTAACCAACTCTTGTGGCAAACGGTAGACGTTTTCCAGGGTTTTACCGACAAAATTCACTTCCGCAAAACTACCGAACTTTAGTTTTGGCAAGTTTGTTGTCAAACCATAAGGATCGGCAACGCGAACCACCACCTGACCCATACGAGTAGCGGTATCCACTACACCCAAGTCCCGAGAAATAACGCCGTCACGCTGCACGGTTTTAATACCTTTGCTGACCACATTAGCTTTTAAGCCCGCTACTTCCTCAGGTAAAAAGGCCGTATCAAAACCAGCAATGGGCAGAGTAATTTCTGCAAATTCGATATTGTATAACTGAGCCACCTGAGCGCCTTGCGCAACGAACTGGCCTACACCCAGACTACGGGACACCACTAACGCATCATAAGGCGCGGTTACTTCGCAGTTTGCTAGATCACGCTGGGCAATTTTCAATTGCGCTTCGGCGGATTTTACATTGGCTTCTGCAGTTAAAAGTTGTGGTTTGCGCAAGTACAGATCTGTCACTCTTGCAGCGGGGATTGACTTAGCTTCTTCTTTGGCGGCATCGGCTCTGGCGCGCTCTTCAATCAGCGCGGCTTTCGCCTGAGACAATGTTGCCTGAGCACTATACAGGGCGGCTTCGTAGGTGTCTTTTTCGATACTAAACATGACTTCGCCACGTTTAATCAAGCCACCAGGCACAAAGTTAGGGTGCCAGCTAACCACTTCGCCAGAAACCTGCGCCGACAGGCTGGTAGATTCCAGCGGTTCAACTTCACCGTATGCGGTGATCACCACCTGATAATCTTCTGCCGCGATGGCTTCAACACTCACCTTGGGACGCGTATCAATGGCGTCTTCCTCTTCCGCCTTTTGCGCTGTCGCTTTAATCGCCGTCATGCCAGCGAAACCGAAAACTATTACACCAAAGGGTAAAAGCCCTTTTAACCACTTTTTATTCATAACCAAATAACCCTGTTTAACTGATGGTTATAGTACCAATAAGATGTGTCAAGCGTCCTTCAAGATTTGTAAATAACTATGAGAATCCTGACACTCTGTTGACTTAACAGCCTTTTTCTATGCTGCCAAATACACCTTCTCGCATTGTTGCAGTACATTCTGACAGTATTGTGGACATTGTGCATGTGACAAAAGTCATTTGTTGCCCGTTAACATAAATTTGGCTGAAATTTATTATCCAAAGGATACATCCAAGCTACGTAGAAAAACCAGATTAAGATTGTTATTTAACAACAGATTACTGGCGGCCAGTCAGGATTGTTCTAACATTAAATCGAAAGTGGTGAATTTTTCCGCCACAAATCTTTACATTTCATTAACATTCTCACACACTGGGGTTTCTTGTAGGAAATTTAAACAATAAGCGGGACGCATTGAGAGACAAATTCTCATGCGCTTCATACGGCAACCCGAATTCAGGATGAGTGGTATCGGGGGTCAAATAACAACAAGAAGGAAAGCACATGGCAGAATTAACATATCTACCACCAATTATGGGCGCGGTCGGTCTGCTCTTCGCGCTAGTCATTTACATTCTCATCAAAAAACATCCGGTCAACAATGAGGCCATCGCTAAAATAGCCGATGCCATTCACCTGGGTGCCATGGTGTTCATGCATCGCGAATACAAGATGCTGCTCATCTTTGCCCTTGTAGTTATGGTGGCGGTCTATTTCTCCCTCGGTACCAATACCACATTGGCCTTTATAGTGGGTGCCGGATGCTCAGCATTAGCAGGATATATCGGCATGTTTACTGCCACTAAAGCTAACGTCCGCACAACCCAGGCTGCCCATGACAGTGGTCCGGCAGAAGCGTTATCTATTGCCTTTATGGGTGGTTCCATCATGGGGCTTTGTGTTGCTTCAATGGGTTTATTAGGCCTTGGCTTCTTATACCTTTACTTCGGTGGTGATCCTGAGTCCGCTCACGCTATTCACGGCTTTGGTATGGGGGCTTCAATTGTGGCGTTGTTCTCTCGTGTCGGTGGCGGTATCTTCACCAAAAGTGCCGATGTAGGCGCTGATTTGGTAGGAAAAGTAGAAGCCGGTATCCCCGAAGATGATCCCAGAAACCCAGGTGTTATCGCTGATAATGTGGGTGATAACGTTGGCGATGTGGCCGGAATGGGCTCCGATATCTTTGAGTCCTATTGCGGCTCTATGATTGCCACTATTGCCATCGCTTCCACCATGACAGCGGGCCTGTTAGGTAGTCGCGAATCCTTAATGTTTTTACCTTTGGCGCTAGCCTCAACCGGGTTGGTGTGTTCTATCCTGGGGATTTTGCTGGTTAAAGCCATGTCTGCCAGTAAGCCTGATGTGGCCCTCAGAGCGGGTACCATGTCAGCCGCACTGATATTCATCGCCGCCGCCTGGTTTGTGATTTCCGAAGCAGGTATCAGCAGCAATGTTTGGTGGTCTGTAATTACTGGCGCAGTTGGCGGTATTATTATCGGTCTGGTAACCGAGTATTACACCGCATCATCACCGGTACGCAAAATTGCTAAATCCGGAGAAACCGGCTCGGCAACGGTAATGATCACTGGCTTATCCGTGGGTATGCAATCGGTCGTTATTCCGGTATTGACCATATGCGTAATCATTTATATCTCTACAACCCTGTCCGGATTATACGGCGTAGGTATCGCTGCGGTGGGTATGTTAGCCACAGTAGGTATTACTATGGCCATAGACGCCTATGGACCAGTAGCAGATAATGCTGGCGGTATTGCTGAAATGGGTGGTTTGGGTGAAGAAACCCGTAAAATCACCGACTCTCTGGACGAACTGGGTAATACCACTGCCGCCATTGGTAAGGGCTTTGCCATTGGCGCAGCAGCATTAGCCGCGCTGGCCATTATTGCCGCATTTGTGGAAACTTTATCCTTAAAGGGCGAATTTGTATTGCACCTTGGGGATCCCATCGTATTAGTAGGTTTGTTTATCGGGGGGATTTTACCCTTCCTGATCGCCTCCATTACCATGACAGCGGTGGGTGATGCCGCCTTTGACATGATTCAGGAGATTCGCCGTCAGTTCAAAGAAATTCCCGGTCTGATGGAGGGCAAAGCCGAGCCTGACACCGGCCGCTGTGTGGATATCGCTACCAAGGCCGCGCTACAAAAAATGATCTTACCCGGAGCCATCGCGGTTGCCGTTCCCCCCATTGTAGGTTTTGGCTTAGGTGCGCATGCGCTGGGTGGCATGTTAGGTGGTGCACTACTGGGCTGCGTGTTATTGGCATTAATGATGGCGAACGCCGGTGGTGCCTGGGATAACGCCAAAAAATACGTAGAAAAAGGTAACTATGGTGGGAAAGGTTCTGATGTTCACGCCGCCACAGTGGTGGGTGACACAGTTGGTGACCCCTTTAAGGATACCTCTGGCCCTTCTATGAACATCCTGATCAATGTAATGGCCATTGTCAGCCTGGTAATTGCTCCTCTGTTATAACAGCCACAGCAATTAATCACTTAAAAAACTGTACTTCGGTACAGTTTTTTTGTTTTTGAACTGTGGTTATTGTTGGCAACATCACTGACGAGATTGAAAAAATGGAAAATAAAATCACATTACAAAGTAAAAGATTAGCGGTATTACTTTCAGGCGTCATTGCCCTGGTATTGATCAGATTGCTGTCATGGCTGTTCGATATCCGGGACAGTGCACTGCTGATGACTATTGGCTCAATGTTAGCGGCACAATTGGGTTTCGGTGCAGCTGAACGCTCAATTAAAGTAAAAGCAACTAAGTAATTTGAGTTTAAAGATAAAGCAAAACAGATTCGTTTACCGGTTCGATTACGCCGGAATTTGTTCGGAGTGCTCAACCTAATCTCCCTTTACGCGCAATAAACTGCGACATCAGTCAAAACAACGATGAGAGCTATCAGGGATGATAGCAAATACCAATAAGTAACGTTAAGCATGCTACTCAGTGGAAATTGAAACGGTTTTAGACAAGGCAGATGTTTACAGGTTTAATGGGTTAAATCAAAAACATCTAACGACGTATAAAACCGTTTCAAATCCATCGAAGACGCCATCTCAGCGGCTTACTTCTTTGTTGCCAACAGGGATGTTGGTAAGGGGCGAGAGCAGGATGCGTTAAGCTTTGCGTGAAATTCGAAAGACCACCAGTATTACTTCATTCACGCGCCTCGAATTAAGCTCGCTGATATGGCGCTGAGCGAATGTTTAACGTCACTTATTGGTATACTCAATGCCCAGCACAGGGATGTGCTGTCATTGATGGTCGTCGTTGTTCTGATGACGAAGTTTATGCTTTTGCGCGTCAGGGGCTGCGGGGGATTCTTAAGGGGGGCGCAGCCCGGTCACCTTAAGGCGCAGTCGGCGCCCCGACAATAATTTCAATCAAATGATAGTGGTTGAATTAGACTGCAGCGCCGAAAAAAGTCTACCTTAGAGCCTGTAAATAGGTTGAGTGGTTCAGTATCGATGACTTAAGACTTAGCCAAAATAATTGGGTTTTGGCGTCGATTAAGTCAAGCTATGTCCGAGCGTCGCTCAAAAATCTTTCGTACTCTTGCCTTGGGGGAATAACCACCCTCCAATTCTACAGCACCCTGACACTCACCACATGCTCTACCGCTTTGATGGCAGAAATTACCGCTTCTGAAGGTTTAGCTTCGACATCAATAATGTTGTAAGCCAGTTCACCCCGGCTTTTGTTTACCATATCGGCCACATTGACTTCATGGTCTGCCAGAACACTTAATACATGCCCGAGAACACCTGATACATTGCTGTTGGCGAAGGTAATACGCACCGTACCAGGATCCCGCTCCATGGCAATTGCAGGAAAGTTAACTGAATTTTTGATATTGCCGTTTTCCAGATAATCGATCAGTTGATTGGCGGCCATCACCGCACAGTTCTCTTCCGCCTCTTTGGTGCTGGCACCGATATGTGGCATAGCCAGAACATCATCGCGCCCCAGCAAACAAGGTTCAGGAAAGTCGCAAATATATTGCGACAGGCCACGATCACTATCCAGACTGGCAATAACCGCACGCGCATCCACAATTGCGTCACGGGCAAAGTTGAGTAGCACCGCCCCAGGTTTTACGTACGACAAGGTATCGGCATTAAGCATATGATGGGTGGCCGGGATGGCAGGAACATGCAAACTGATATAGTCAGCTTTGCTCAGTAAACTTTGCATATTTTCCATGCGCTGCACCTGGTTAGGTAAGCGCCAGGCGGCTTCTACGGATAATGCCGGGTCGAATCCCAGCACTTCCATTCCCAGCGCCAACGCCGTTTCAGCCACCATTGAACCAATGGCCCCAAGACCAATGACACCCAGTTTTTTACCGTAAAGCTCATTACCGGCGAAATTCTTCTTTTCCTGTTCAAGTAAAGCGCTCATTTCCCCGGCATCGTGAATATGGGTCAGGGTTTGTACATAGTTCATGCCACCGGAAATACCTCTGGAACCCAGCAGTAACGCGCACATCACCAACTCTTTCACAGCATTGGCATTGGCTCCCGGTGTGTTAAAGACCACAATGCCCTGCTCACTACATTGTTGTACCGGTACATTGTTTACGCCTGCTCCCGCCCTGGCTATTGCCTGTAACCTGTCGGGCAAAACTTCATTTTGCAATTTGTGGGAGCGCAGCAAGATGGCGTCAGGATGAGCAATATCACTACCTACTTCGTATCGTTCTCTGGAAAATCGCTCCAGACCATTAACTGAAATTCGGTTGTAGGTTCTGATTTTAAACATGATATCGCTCTCCCAAGTTAAGGATGAAGTTTAGCCTTTGACCTGTTCGTAGGCCCAATCTAACCAGGGCATCAATGCCTCCAGGTCACTACTTTCCACCGTTGCGCCACACCAGATACGCAGACCTGCAGGTGCATCGCGATAGGCTCCAATATCAAAGGCCACCGCTTCCTGTTCCAGCAACTTCACCATCTTGTTCACCTGCTCTTCGGAAATAGAGAGGGTCAGACAAACACTGGTTGAGCTCAAATTGGCAGGGTCTTTAGCTAAAAAGGAAATCCACTCGCGGGCGTCGACAAAGTTCTTAATCACTTCGAGGTTTGCATTACAGCGAGCAACTGTCTGAGTAACACCACCGATGCTTTCCACCCAATTTAGCGCATCCAGATAATCTGCCACACACAACATAGAAGGGGTATTGATGGTGGCACCTTTGAACACACCTTCAATCAGTTTGCCGCCTTTGGTTAAACGGAAAATCTTGGGTAGTGGCCAGGGCGGAGTATAAGATTCCAAACGCTCTACTGCTCTGGGACTCAGGATCAACATACCATGAGCGCCTTCGCCGCCCAGCACTTTTTGCCATGAATAGGTAACAACATCCAGTTTCTGCCAGGGCATATCCATGGCAAACACCGCTGAAGTGGCGTCACAAATGGTTAAACCTTGGCGATCATCGTCGATCCAGTCGCCATCCGGTACACGCACGCCAGACGTAGTGCCATTCCAGGTGAAGACCACATCACGACTGAAATCCACCTGAGCCAAATCGGGTAAATCGCCGTAATCGGCTTCAAAGCGTCTAACATCTTGCAACTTGAGTTGCTTGGTAACATCAGTAATCCAGCCCGAGCCAAAAGATTCCCATGCCAGAATGTCCAGACCTCTGGCACCCAATAAAGACCAGAGCGCCATTTCCACCGCCCCCGTATCTGAAGCGGGCACGATCCCCACCCGATATCCTTCAGGCAGTCCCAGTAGTTCAGCGGTTTGCGAACAGGCTTTACCCAGTGCAGTTTTGCCGATGTCAGCGCGATGGGAGCGTCCCAGAGTACTGATATCCAGATTATTGACGTCATATCCTGGACGTTTTGAACAGGGACCAGAAGAAAAATTAGGATTTTGCGGCTTTACGCTGGGTTTCATGTGTGTCCTCTTACGGCGAGATAGGTAATAGAGAAAATAGACACTGATAATATTGGAGTTAAATTCAGTATGACAAGTAAAAAGTTATGCCGATTGGCGATATTGCAGAAGCAGATGAAAGGAGGCTGGGATGCCTCCTTAGCAAAGTTGTTAACTAAAGGGGTGCTTAGTCTTGTTTGTGGTATTCCAGACAGGCGTCAACTTCGTTAGCCGAGCCCATAATTACCGGTACTCTTTCGTGAATATCGGTAGGCATGATTTCCATAATGCGCTGTTCACCGGTGGACGCTTTACCGCCAGCCTGCTCCATCAAAAACGCCATGGGATTGGCTTCATACATCAGACGCAATTTACCGGGTTTTGAAGGGTCACGGTGATCATAAGGATAAGCGAACAAGCCACCGCGACATAATAAGCGATGAATATCCCCTACCATTGCTGCCACCCAGCGCATGTTGTAATTTTTGCCTCGCGGTCCGGTGTCACCCGCCAACAAATCGGTAATGTAAGATTGCATCGCCGGTTCCCAGTGACGCTGATTAGACATGTTAATCGCAAATTCCGAAGTATCCTGAGGTACCTGAACATTGCCTTTGGTAAGCAGGAAGCCCCCGTGAGTTTTATCCAGAGTATAAATATGGGTACCGCGTCCGGTGGTCAGCGTCAGCATAGTAGAAGGCCCATAGAGCACATAACCGGCTGCCACCATTTGCGTGCCGGGTTGCAAAAACGCAGAAGGATCGTCAGCTTCCATCCACTGGGGAGCGTGGAAAATAGAAAAAATGGTACCAATCAGACTGTTGATGTCGGTATTAGATGAACCATCCAGCGGATCAAAACTCACCAGGTATTTACCCTCGGGATGACAAGCTACCACATCGTCCTCCTCTTCAGAGGAGATGGCTTTTACATACCCGGATTCACTCAAAATATCTTTCAGGATCTGATTAGAGATAACGTCCAGCTTCTTTTGTCTTTCGCCTTGAACATTGTCACTCAAGGTTGAGCCTAAAACACCGGCTAAAGCGCCCTGGCTGACCCGGAAAGAAATCTCCTTACAACCGGCCAATAAAGTGCGAAGTAACAGTATAAGTTCAAGGGGTGCGCCGTCTTCCTGGAGCTGCGAGTTTAATCGTTTCATCTGTAGAGGTACCTATGCGTGTTTTCAGTGAGAATGACTGTCGTATTTTATAATTATTTTATGGCGCTCAATGATAAAACAATTTACGCCATAAGGCATCCCGCAACAGCATTTGATGTCATCATTTGCAAAGATTTGCGTTTTACCCGCGGCTGAGGCTCTGATAGTCTTTGCCGGTCTGTATTAAATTACCTTTAGAAATTATTCATGCATATTCACATTCTCGGCATCTGCGGCACCTTTATGGGAGGCATTGCCGCACTTGCCAGCGCGTTAGGCCACAAGGTTACCGGCTCAGATAAAAACGTCTATCCCCCCATGAGCACACAACTGGAGAACCTGGGCATCGAGCTGACCACAGGTTATGATCCGGAGCAGCTAGAGCCTGTGCCTGATATGGTTATTATCGGCAATGCCATGTCGAGAGGTAATCCCGCGGTGGAAGCGGTTCTGGCCCGAAAAATCCCCTATACCAGCGGTCCACAATGGTTACTGGAAAACTTGCTAAGAGACAAATGGGTACTGGCCGTTGCCGGCACACATGGAAAAACCAGTACCGCCAGTATGCTAGCCTGGGTGCTGGAATACGCCGGCATGAAACCCGGTTTTTTAATCGGCGGAGTACCAGAGAACTTTTCCATTTCTGCCAGAGCCGGTGATTCAGCCTTCTTTGTTATCGAAGCCGATGAATACGACACCGCGTTTTTTGACAAGCGCAGTAAATTCGTCCATTACCGCCCCAATACCCTTATTTTTAATAATCTGGAATTCGATCACGCCGATATCTTCGATGATCTGGCGGCGATCCAAAAACAATTTCATCATCTGATCCGCATGATTCCGGGCAACGGTTTGATCTTAAAACCACAACAAGTGCCTGCCATCGAAGCAACACTCGACATGGGTTGCTGGACAGAGCAGCAAACCATTGGCGGAGACTGGCAAGCCAGACTGTTAAGTCCTGATGGCAGTGAATTTGACGTTTTATTTCAGCAAGAAAAAGTCGCCACCGTTAAATGGCCTCTGATTGGCAACCACAATGTACACAACGCCCTGATGACCATAGCAGCGGCGCGTAATGTGGGGGTCACACCGAAAACCTCAGCAGAAGCACTGGCCAGTTTTAAGAATGTGAAACGCCGCATGGAGCTAAAAGGTGCGGTTAACGGCATTAAGCTGTATGACGATTTTGCTCACCATCCAACGGCGATAGAAACGACACTTGCGGGTTTGCGCGCCAACGTAGGCAATGAACGAATATTAGCAATATTAGAGCCGCGTTCTAACACCATGAAAATGGGCGTTCACAAAGCAGAGTTAATCCAGTCATTACAGGGTGCAGATGAAATTTATCTGTTACAACCGGACAATATAAGTTGGAAATTGGCAGATTTTGCCGCACAGAGTCAAAAACCCATTCAAATTTTTGATGATCTGACTCAGATGATCAGCCATATTAGTGACAGTGCGACAACTGGTGATCATCTGTTGGTGATGAGTAACGGCGGTTTCGGCGGCATTCACCAAAAGCTGTTAAGCGAATTGCAGAACAAATAAGGTAATTATGGCGTTTGATAAACAAATCACCCTGGCAATAACCGGCGCTTCCGGCGCTCCCTACAGTCTGAAATTGTTGCAGTGCCTGGTGGAAGCTGGCTATCAGATACATCTGTTGATCTCCGGTGCCGCAAAAGTGGTGTTCGCCACCGAAGAAAAGCTGACATTACCCGGCTCACCAGAAAAACAAAGCGCATTTTTTACAGAACATTGTCAGGCTAAACCTGAGCAAATTCGTTGTTACGGCAAAGAAGAATGGTTTTCACCGGTGGCTTCTGGATCGGCAGCCCCCAAAACTATGATCATTTGCCCCTGCTCCACCAGCACCCTGTCATCGGTAGCTACTGGAGCCAGTAATACCCTGATAGAAAGGGCAGCCGATGTAGTTATCAAGGAAAGAGGGCAACTTATCCTGCTGGTCAGGGAAATGCCGCTATCCAGCATACACCTGCAAAACATGCTGACGCTGAGCAACCTCGGCGTAACTATTATGCCGGCAGCGCCCGGCTTTTATCACGAACCACAGAGCATTGATGATCTGGTGGATTTTGTGGTGGCGCGAATACTGGACCACGTGGCAATTGATAACGCCCTGATGCAGCGCTGGGGCTACAAGCCGCAAGACTAATTACACCAATAACAAAAAAATCAGAGAATAATATGAAGAAACTAGCTCTTACTTTACTCGTCGCTGGCAGCGCGTTTATCCAATCTCAGGCACATGCCTTTGGCGCCAATGGCCACCGTATTACCGGAGCGATTGCCGAGCATTATTTAAGCCCGGAAGCCAGACAACAACTGGAAAATATCATGGGCGTAGAAAGCCTGGCACAGGCATCCACCTGGCCAGATGAAATGCGTTCTAACCCAGACGACTACTGGAAGAAAACAACGCCTCCCTGGCACTACGTGACCGTACCAGACGGCAAAAGCTATGAAGAAGTGGGCGCACCAGAAGAAGGTGATGCCTATACAGCCTTGTTAAACTTTAAAAAAGACTTACAAAACCCCAAAGCCAGCAAGGCAGAAAAACAAAGAGCAGTGCGCTTTATCGTGCATCTGATTGGTGATTTACATCAACCATTACACGTGGGGAACGGTACTGACAAAGGCGGCAATGATCACAAAGTAGAATTTTATTGGGAGTCCAGTAACCTGCATCGCGTCTGGGATTCGGGACTAATCAATAAAGAAGAGTTGTCCTACAGTGAATTTGCCCAATGGTTACAGGCCGCCATTACAGATGAAGAGTTGCAAAACTGGCAGCACACTGATCCCTTAGTTTGGATGGCTGAAAGCCAAAAAATCCGAATGGAAATATACCCGGAAGCCGATGCCAAATTATCCTGGGATTACAAATACGAGCATATGCCTACTGTTAAAAAACGCCTTAAACAGGCTGGTGTCCGAATGGCACTGTATTTTAACGAGATATTTGCCAAATAATTAATAAACTCTCCTAAAGAGCGGCATGACTACTTGTCGCTTTGTTGCCTCAAAAAAAGCTTTAGGGGTCCTTTCGGTTGAATAAACTAACCACTCAGGAGTTGCTAAAGCGTAAATAATTTCGCCCGCCCTCTTGACGGTCATTTTTTCAACCCTTACTATTTTTCTCCCCAAGTTTTAGGGGGAACTAAACATTAAAGGGTTAAGGATGAAAATTAATAAATTATTTACTACTTTATTTTTCAGCGTGTGGTGTACGCACTCTATTTCCGGCGAAATTTTAGTAGAAGTTGTTTCCTGTGAAGGATGTAGCTCTTCTCAAATGAAAGTAGCCGCAATGGAAAAGCTATTTCACACATATGACAAGAAAATAAGCCATGTATTTGACTCCACAAACATGATTTATAAAAAATATGAAGTGTTTAAAGCCAACACATCGGGTCAAGAGCCCTCAATTACTCCTGTAAATGCGTATGAAATGGACCAAGACTTGGATGTGTGGAACGCATTCGCAACTTTGCCTGAAGCCAGAAACAATGCTATCAATTATTTGCACAATAAAACATTTTTGGTTGATGAGACAGGTAATGTTGTAGGGCATGTCGCTTATACACCTTTACAGGTAGAAAACGGATTATCAACAAACTCAACATTGTTGGAAACCTCCTCACTTTCTAATGATTGCGTTGCAACTCCCGTAAGTGATAATGCAAAGACAGCTCACGATTATGTCAAAAGCTCACAAAACCGCAGAGAGTTGTTTAATAGACTCCAAACTAATATCAACTCTAGTGACCAATTTGGTTATATCGCCCTTTATGCCGTGAAATATTCTGATTTTATTAATGTTTTGCAAGAATCAGAGGACGGTTTTTTATCTACAACAGGGGCAATCCTTGGCTATCTAAATATCAACAACTTCTCTTTAGCAACAGCAGACGGAGGAAGAATGAATGGTTATATGGATTTCGACCAACAAACCTTCCAAATAAAGTCAGCTTATGATGGTGATTGCAATGATATCCCTCTCGATACAAATGATATTTCTGGTAGTTACAACTTTAGCTATAGAGGTGGGGCAGAAAGGATGGGCAATTTATTGAGATTGTATGGAAGTTCCGACGAATATGATTGGAATCCCAGGTGCTCCAACTATCAGACGATGTGTACCGGGACGTCTGGAGTTTCAATGGTTTGCCACACAATATGCATGCAATGGGATTGAGGTTGACTCCTATGAAAGTAAGAAAATACCGCTTACACCATACCAAACCTTTAACACAGATGCTGGCTCCACTAATTGTCTGGACTTTTGCAACTGTACTTAGCGCAGGTTTGTTACTACCGTTTTTTTTCGTCTATATTTTACGAGAAATGGTCAACAACACAGTGATTGAGCACTATTCAATACACTCGGATGAGAGATTTAAATAAAATAGCCGGGCAGAAATTTTGTTTTCTGCCCACAGTCGTATTCAAATTAGATCCCGAGCGCTCTAAAAAAGATGTTCGAAAATAGCTTATTCTTCTCTTATTATTTGGCCGATAAAGCATAATGTTAATTTTCAGCGAAATTGAGCTATAAGATTAAAACCCAGTAAATAACATATCTAACGCAGCTAAAATTTCTGAATGAAACTCATTTAGCTCGGCCACACGTTCTGTCAACTCTGTCTCTGGGATCGCTGCGATAAATTGAGTTAGCATAACGAGCTGCTCATCGTTGATCTCAAATATAGGATTAAGGTAAGTAGCGCTTTTAGGAGCATCATCGATATGTACTAAAGGAACGACAGCGCGAGTATTCAGGCCACTGAGAATATCAGACTGGACATCCAGCAAGTATCCCCGATTGTTTACATTCTTAAAAACCGAAAATCTTGCCACTAAAATGTTCTATATTTTGCGAGAGGCAAGCCATTTTCTTCAACAAACAAATTTGAGCTTTGAATTGCCGATTGATTTTCTTGCAACCACCTATTCTTCTTCTCTTGCGCGATAGCCATTTTTATACCGTTTTCAGCAGAAGCGGATATATTTACACCGAGTTCTTTTGCCTCTGACAGCAGAGTTGCTTGTATTGAAAGGTTCGTACGTTTTTTATTCACTAATCTTTGGGATTGCATAACACCTCCTAATTTAGCGCACTTAGTGTACACATCATTTGTGTGTATTGGAATGACAGAGACTTACCATAGTTCGGCTTTCCATTTACAGGTAAACCTACAGTCGGCAAAACAAATCTAAACAAGACACCCATCACAAAGTTGCTCATAGCAACCTCGGATGGGAGGCATTTGAGGCCAGATTGAAAGTTTGTGAGATTTATCTCGAACCAACCTCGTTCCAGGAAACATAGGATGATTTGAATTCAATGTGTATTTTAGAAAGACTGGCTGTTGCTTTAAGGAAGAGGACGATCACACAACGCTCGCCCAAAAATGCAGTGTGTTAACTTTTCAGCGAACCTGACCCCGTTGGCCCTCAATAGAACTCTAATCCCAATATGAAATGCTATACACCTGAAAACATTGACATTTTGTCTATTTTTTGTTCAACCCGAAATTTATGATGCCCAAGCCAATTCTTCAGGTTGAGACATTCGCTCAAATTTATGTAAGAGATTTCTTACATGCATGTCAGAAATATGGGTTAGTTTTCTGGAGCCTCAACTGACCAAAAACACTAAATCATTGTTTTAAAAGATTTTTCACTAAAACAATGTGGATTTATGTCACCAAATTGTCATGAATTTAGGTATTGCATTGCAAACAAACGTCTATTTTTCCCTTATATTTATTCTCGTCACAAGGAAACATTGGGACAGGAATTAAAGCGTCAAGGGAGACCGCAGGGATGGATTCGCGGTTGTAAGGAGTAAGGAAAGGGAACGCAAACGGAGTTGTGTCGTATAGGATATTCAGGACCCGCAATATTAATTGCGCCCCGACAAGATGTCAGGATGGATGGATTCAGGGCAGTTTGGAACGGCTTTAGGAGAAGTCGCTGCATGGAGTGCTGAGAGGGATATTCAAAATATGGAAAGGCGTCAAAGGTCACTTTGACGCCTTTTTGTTTTCTGATCCCCAAAACCACCTATTACGCCTCGTTGGCCGCAACGTCTTTTAGACGGGCTGCAAAGGTTTTTCTGAATTTAGCCAGCTTAGGGCTTACCACCATCTGACAATACTGATTCTGCGGGTTTTCCTCTGCATAACCCTGATGGTATTTCTCAGCTTCAAAATAGTTAGCCACTTCTGATACTTCAGTGACAATTTTCTCCGGCCAAATTTTATCTTTGGTCATCTGCTCAATGATAGCCAGTGCTTGATCACGCTGTTCTTGATCATGGTAAAAAATAGCTGAACGGTACTGAGTACCAATGTCGTTGCCCTGACGATTTAACTGCGTGGGATCGTGTAAGGTAAAGAAAATCTGAAGAATCTCTTCAAAGCTGATGATGTCTTCATCATATACCAGTCGCACCACTTCAGCGTGCCCGCTTTTACCAGAGCAAACCTGTTCGTAGGTGGGCATTTTCACCTCACCATTTGAATAGCCCGACTTTGCCGAGATAATGCCCTTGATTTGATTAAAAGCGCCTTCGATGCACCAAAAACAACCACCAGCCAATGTTGCTTCTTTAAGTATTTTCACAGGTTAATCCGTTTGTTGATATAAGCAGTATATAGTTACCTATGTGACTAACTTCAAGCATTTTGACCTGATTAACAATTAGCAATTAGTCGTATAACCTATACCCAATAGAGGAAATCAGCGTGAATGACGAACAACTGAGCATATTTTTCGACGGTCAATGTCCGTTGTGCGTTAAAGAAATGCGTCACCTTAAAAAACGCGACAGGTCTATGCGTCTGAATCTGATAGATATTAATCGCGCTGATTTTGAACAACAGTACCCTGAAATACCTCGACAACATGCGATGCAGAAACTGCATGGCTATTGGTTCAAAAACCAGCAAAAACATTTACTTGTCGGATTAGACGTTACCTATCACGCCTGGCGATTGGTGGGCAAAGGCTGGCTAATTCGTCCTCTGCGCTGGCCTGGCATCAGGATTGTCGCTGATAAATTGTATTTATTATTCGCCCGGCATCGTTTTAGTCTTTCGCGACTTTTGACCGGAAAAAGTCGCTGCAGTGAATGTTCGATAGATTAAATTTATGAGCTATTCTTTGCAAAACAAACGAGTATTAATTATTGGTGGCTCAGGAGGTATCGGACGCGCCTGCCTGGAGTATTTGCAGCAACAATCTGACATCGCATCTGTCACCGTTATTTCTCGTAGCGAGATAGAATCCGATTGCAGTAAAACCAGGTCAATATTGCTGCAAAATCCCGATCAGGACAATATTTCACAAACCTGTAACCGGTTTCCCGACAAGCACTTTGATTTGGTGATTTGTACGCTGGGTGTATTGCACGACGCTGAATCCGGATTATCCCCCGAGAAAAAGCTGGAAGACATAGACGAGCAAGCCATGCAGCGCTATTTCCAGGTCAACTGTATTTTACCCGGTTTATGGCTGAGCGCGCTGGTGAATAAGATGAATCCAAATGACAGCCAAATGGTATTTCTGAGTGCCAGAGTGGCCAGCATTGCAGACAATAGACTCGGCGGATGGTATGGTTATCGTTCCTCAAAAGCAGCACTTAACATGCTACTCAAGACAGCTCAGGTGGAGTACCAACGCCGTGCCCCCGGATGTCAGTTAATCGCCTATCACCCAGGGACTGTGGATACGCCACTATCAAAACCTTTTCAGCGCAATGTAAAACCGGAAAAACTATTCACTCCACAATTTACAGTGCAATGTCTGTTCAATGCATTAGGCAAGTTGCCAGAGTCTGATCCACCATACTATCTGGATTGGCAAAATCAGGTTATAGAATGGTGATCGCCAGGGTCAGCTGACTAACCCACTGTAAAGTTTATTTGCTCAATCATTAAATAAATTTGTCACATAAAAGAAGGACTTTTTTGTTGCAGACTGCTAGCATAGCCGCGTTAACATGCGGTTTACATAACAAACCCTGTTTAAATAAAAAACAACAAGTAAATTACCCGGACGGTAAAATGAGCCTTTACCCTTTGCCCGATTGCACAAGCAATCGACTTTTTAGGGCAAAGCATCTCAGGCTCAACGACAACAATTAAAATAAAGTCTAAGGATTCATCAACTATGAATGCACCCCGCGAAGAGTTTGGCTCTCGAATTGGATTTATTTTGGCCGCAGCTGGCTCAGCTGTAGGTATCGGTAATATGGTAGGCTTTCCCGTAGCCGCCACCAAAAATGGGGGCGCAGCATTCTTGCTCATATATGCCCTGTTTGTATTCTTCATTTGTTTGCCGGTCATGTTGGCAGAAATGGCCACCGGACGTCACACCCGTAAAGATCCATTGGGTGCATACAAGTCTATAGCCCCCGGAGAAAGCCATTGGAAGATAGCCGGTTGGTTGTCCATTCTGACGCCGTTTATGATTGCGGTGTTTTATATGGTGATCACCGTCTGGATATTCGGCTATCTGTACTTTTCGGTAACTGGCGATCTGGAACAACTGGCGTCTCCTGACTTTTACGGCAACTTTGTTAACGAAGGCAAGATCTTCATTTTTATGGCCATAGTATCCGCCATCGTGTTTTTGATTCTGCTGGGTGGCGTCAAACAGGGTATTGAGAAGGCCGCTAAAATACTAATGCCGACGCTGTTCTTTATGCTGATAGGCATGGTGACCTTTGTACTGACACTAGACAATGCTTTTGCCGGTGTTGAGTATTATTTAGTGCCGGATTTCAGCAAGATTGATGCTTCGGTAGTCAGCGCGGCCCTGTCTCAAGCGTTTTTCTCACTTTCTTTGGGTATGGGTATTCTGATCACCTACGGCTCCTATCTGGGTAAACGCGATGGTATCCCAGGCTCTGCTAAAATGGTGGCGCTGATGGATACGGGCGTGGCCTTTATTGCAGGTTTAATGATTCTGCCTGCGGTATTTTCCTTTAACCCCAATACCAATACCGCCGAGCTAAGTGATTCTTCTTTAAGTATGATCTTCGGCTTCCTGCCGCAAATCTTCCTGGAGTTACAAAATACCATTGGTTATCTGGGTGCCAGTGTTGTGGCCTCTATATTCTTCTTATTGGTGTTCTTTGCGGCTATTACCTCGCTGGTATCCATTCTTGAAGTACCCAATGCCGCGATTATGGATGAGCGCAACCTGTCCCGTAAAACCTCGTTAACCTTATTGGCTGCAGCGATGATTGCCTTTGCGGTGATTTCAGCAACCTCCTTTGGCATGCTGGACTTTACCACCCACTTCGTAACTTACGCCGGAACAGAAAAGTCCTTCTTCGATGTAATTTATGACGTGTTTTACGACACCATACTACCGCTTAACGGATTCCTGATCTGTATCTTCGTGGTTTATCGCTGGAAAGCTTCAAATCTGAATAAGACTCTGGAAGAAGGCGAACCGGAGTTTAAAAACAGTCTGTTTCAAAAGTATGTGGATTTCTCCATCGGCACCTTTATCCCATTTATCTTACTATTGATATTCATCAATACCGTGGCATTAAAGTATTTTGGTGCCGGATTGGTGGGCTAACTCTTAAAAATTCTACAGGCCGGTTTTTACCGGCCTTTTTTATGGCGTTTCGTGCTCAACTATTTTGGGCAGCATATCGAACGGACTTGGGTACTGCAGGGTAAGTTGCAGTTCTTCGATGGTAGCCTCGGCATTGACTTTTTTACCTGTGGCAGGCTGCTCTGTATCATCCAGAAACTCTGGTGTAATCAGCTCCAGGGCTTTGGCAGCATGAGTGTAGTATTCGCGACGAGAAGGATGCTCAGTAGCACTCAGATGAAAAGTCTTGCCCCACTTTTCTAAGTTAATAATTTTTTCAATAGCTTCAATGGCATCATCTCTGTGCACCAGATTTACCATTTTATGGGCGGCAGTGATGCCCTTTTTACCCTCCAGATGATAAATCGGATGCCTGTCTTCCCCAATGAGGCCAGCCAAACGCAATATAGTAACCTGTTGTGGAAACCGGGCTTTGAGTTCATTCTCGATGAAAACATGGGCATGGGCCGAATCACTGATGGGCGCAAGCTCAGTTTCCTCAGTAAATTCCTGATTCGATTCGCCATAAACCGACGTGGTGCTGATGAACAACAGTTTTTTATCATTATCAGACAAACAACTGCCACAAAGTGTCATCATTTGCTGCTGAAACTGCTCCCGTTCAAAACCGCGACGCCCAGCCCCAATATTAATGACAAAGACCTCGCTGTCCTGCAGGGCCTGGGGTAACTCTGCATCACCAAGGCGGTATTGATGACAGGCTATCCCCTCTTTGTTGAGACGCTCTACATCGTTTTCGCTCTGTTTGGTTGTCACTACCGACAAAGACTTCTGTATCAGTGTTTTGCACAATTTGTGCCCCAGCCATCCAGCACCTATCACCGCTATTTTCATAAATTCTGAACCATTAGTTGTTTTTTTTGATCTGGCTCACTGCCATAAACAAGATTTTAGGGCATAATTAGCCAAGGTGAAAAATAATTAAGGGCTTTAAGTTATGGGTGAATGGGTCACTGCACTGGTATTTGGATTATTTTTAGTCGCATTTACGTTAGGTTTAAGCAGTATTATTATGGCATTTTTGCCTGCTAAACCAGAAGAGACGGTGCGTTCTCAGGTAGAATACGGCTTTTTCGGCGTTGCCGGATTAGTGCTGAGCCTGGTGTTTGTTTACGCACTAATGTGATGCGGAGCCGCACCAGAAAAACCGGGTAATGGCGGCATTAACCCGGTTTTTTTGTCTCTGAGTCCATCACACTAATGTCTTAAGTGATAGGTATCGATACCCAGCATTTTATAGAGCAGACAAAAACCCGTAGCACTGCTAATAAACAACGCTGTGCCAAGCACTAACAACAAGACAGTTACCGGAAAACTAAACAGTTGCTCAACGGCCAGCGCTAGTAACAGGCAAGCCAGTATGGCTCTGATAGCCGTATCTAAAACACCTACATTATCTATTTCTCTCATGTTCGACACTCCTGCGGTTAACTTACAGAATCATTATCCTGCCCTAAACACCGGGCAGTATTGATCGTGATCAAATAATTGCTGCTTTAACTTTTTGCCGATTACCGCTATCTTTAGTTTTTATATTCAATTTTCCTAATCGCACCCTAAGGAGCCCTGCACA
This sequence comes from Planctobacterium sp. AWH2_060, assembly GCF_056158425.1. Lineage (NCBI taxonomy): Bacteria > Pseudomonadati > Pseudomonadota > Gammaproteobacteria > Alteromonadales > Alteromonadaceae > Planctobacterium > Planctobacterium sp. AWH2_060. Next base: position 2,885,140 of record NZ_JBSWTG010000001.1, read on the forward strand.
GGATGCCAACAAAGAAAAAAACTCATATTTTGGTAATTGATGATGAAGAGCTTACGCAAGAGTTATTAAGGCACATGCTTAGGGAGTTAGATTTAGGTGAAATTGACATTCATTCCAGCTGCTCCAAAGCCTTGAATCGATTTAAAAAGGATCCATCCTACTTTGGGATGGTGATTAGTGACTGGGAAGTGCCCGGCATGAACGGGCTGGAATTCCTCAAGGAAGTTCGGGCGTTAAACAAAGAGGTGCCGTTTTTAATGGTAACCGGAAACGCCTCCAAAAATTACGTTGTCAAGGCCGTCCAGGCAGGGGTTAACGATTTTCTGGCTAAGCCCTTTTCAGCCAGCGGGTTATTATCAAAAGTGCAAAAGCTGATTGATGCGCAATCGCTGGCTCCCAATAAACACTAGCCTTCCTCGCATAATATAAAACCATCAGGTCTTAGCATTATTACGCAGCGAAAGGCACTATTTGACTCACCTATAATTCAGAGGCGCGGAAACATGCATTACACCTTTTCTGACTTCGATAGCATCATCGACAGAAGCGCAACATTTTCGATGAAGTGGCAAAAGTACGAAGGCAAAGACATCTTGCCTCTTTGGGTTGCCGATACCGAATTTAAGTGCGCAAATGAAATTTTACAGGCCATCAAACAGCGTACCGATCACGGTTTACTGGGCTACCATTTACCGGCCCGCTATGAACCCGCTAATGAAGCAGTGTGTCGCTGGCTTAAAAAGCAGCATAACTGGGATATTCAACCAGAATGGATTGTCTGGACGCCCGGAGTGGTGCCTGCTTTCAATGTGGCTTGTAAGGCTTACTGCCAACCTGGCGACAAAGTCATAGTTCAGACTCCTAATTATCCGCCGTTATTAGCGGCACCTGGCATCAATAATCTGGAACGGGTTGATATCCCTACCATCATTGAAAATGACCGATGGACCATAGACCTAAATGCGCTGGAAGAAGCCGCCAAAGATCCCGCCTGTAAAGTTTTTATTGTATGCAATCCGGGCAATCCGACAGGCACGGTATTTACCCAACAGGAATTAGCTGAAATAGCCCGTATCTGTGAGCAAAACAATGTGTTATTAATCTCAGACGAAATCCACTGTGATTTAGTCCTGGATGACAACGCACAACACATTCCGGCCAGCTCACTGCCGCAATTGCAAAACAGCAGTGTGACGCTGATGGCGGCCAGTAAAACCTTTAATGTTGCGGGGCTTGGCACTTCTTTCGCTATCATTCCGGATGCCAAGTTACGCGCCAACTTCAGTAAAGCGATGATGGGTATTATGCCCTGGGTAACCATCCTGGGTCTGGTGGCCACCGAAACCGCCTTTACTCAATGCGACCAATGGTACGACACCTTGTTGGCTTACCTGCAACAGAATCGTCAGTTTCTGTTTGATGAAATCAACCAAATTAATGGTTTTAAAATGCTGTTGCCCCAGGCGACATTCCTGGCCTGGATTGACGCCAGTCAGTTGGGTGTAGAGTCACCACAAGCTTATGTTGAAGCCAAAGGTATCGGCCCTTCTCCCGGTGCTGATTTTGGTGATAAGAACTTTATTCGTATCAACTTTGGCTGTCCCAAGTCTTATCTGGAACAAGCTGTTGAGCGACTAAAGAGATAGAGCTCAGATCCAGCGCCTGACGCGTTTTTTATAGTCAGGCCATTGTGCCGGAAACAGTTTTGCCATTGCCTGTTCCTCCGGCGCAATCTGAAAATAAGTCAAATACAGTGGAAAGCTCAGTGCCAACAAGAGTGCTGCAATGTGCTGCCAATATATTCCCGCCGCGATAAGTAACAGAGCCATCCCTAAATACATGGGATTACGAGTCAGACTAAAGATACCACTACTTACCAGTTGTGAGGCATTTTCTGGCTGAGTGGGATCCACTGTGGTTTGCGATTTTTTAAACTGCCAAACTGCCAGCAGTACCACTACCAATGCCACCACCACCAAAAAACCGGCAACCACCAGATGTAAAGGCAAAGTGAAGGTTAATTCAGGCAGTAACCTGGTCAGGCCGTACATCATCAGTAAATACAAAAGTACCAGAACCACAGGTGGAATTTTGTTTTTTAACAAGGTGCATTTCCTTTTTTGGCAATTGAATTCTTGCTGATTATTCAGCTTTAACCCTTTGTGTCTATGCCTGGTTGCAATTTTTTGTCATAGTAGTGCAATGACAGTTTTCGCAATACCAAAATGAGCAACAACAATAATTATAAAACGCTGAATATTTCCCGTTTATTTATCCTTCCGTTTATTACGCTATTTTGGCTGACAGGCGCTATTGCACAATCACAGCCCGAACCGGATCTCTGGCTGGTGCGGCACATGGAAAAGCAGCGGGATGGTAGCAAGGATCCACAACTCACCGAAAAAGGCTGGAACCAAGCTAAAAAATTAAGAGACTTATTGTTAGATAAAGGTATTCAGGCGGTTTACGCCACAAACTATCAACGCACCCAACAAACGGCTGAACCTGTTGCCAAGGCGTTAGGACTCAAAGTTATTCAATACGATCCCAAAAACCTGAAGGATTTTGCAGAAAAGCTAAAGGCTTCTGGTCAAAAAGCACTGGTAGTGGGCCATAGCAATACCACACCAGAGCTGGCGTTTCATTTAACTGGCCTGCCACAAAAAGATATTGATGAAGACGAATACAATCGCACCCTGTTCAGCATCTACCTTAACGGTGACCTGAAGATGTCCTTAGGGGCGGTGGATATACAACAGGAATACAAAAAGCCAGCGTCTGCGAAAATTCGCGTAAACCAGCAAAAAATACACAGTTTCGAATCTCATTTCGATATGCTGTTTTCTGAGCAAAAAATAGGTACCGCGAGACAGAAAATACTCATCCGGGACAAACAAATACGGCTGACAGAAATCACTAAAGTGGAAAAATTTAACGTGGATGCCACCATCAATGCCACGGCAGAATCTCACAGCCTGTTACCGGTTTCTTTGCGTCTTACCGGATCCATGGGCACGGCGGCAGATATTAACTTACACTGGCAGGATTACAGCCCCAACGGTAGCCTCAAACAGGTAAAGGGCTATTCTGAGATTGCCCGGCCAGTTTATAAAGCGCAGGGACGGCAACAGATTGATAATCGCACCGGGCTTAGCTCTATTGAGCGCACCACAGCGATAATGACAGTGCCCTTTTTTGCCAATGATAAAGCCTTCAGCTTTGAGTGGTTTAACGCTTATGACGGTCAGGAAACCCGTATCCAATACATTCCAATGGGCAAAGAAACCGTAACCGTTCCGGCGGGTACATTTGAAACACGCAAGGTTAAACTGTCGGGTGGTGCACCATCACAGATTTTTTATATCAGTACCGAAGACAAACCCAAAGTCGTTAAAATTGAGGTATTACACATGCCATGGGTTTACGAGTTAACCCGGTACGAGCCTCTGCCCGAGCATAGCCAGGATAATTAAGTTTATGTTGAATAAAGACAGCATAGAGTCGCTGCAGCAGTTTTATCAGTGGCAAAACAACAGCGAAATATTTCAGTCACCGGTTTATATCCGCGGCTTGTTATTTGCCGTATGTGCCAGCCCGGATATTCCGATGCCAGAGCAATGGTTTCCCTGGGTAGTGCAAACCGGTGGTGAGATCAATTCCCGGCAAGTGGACAAAGTCTCCAACATACTGATGCAGTTACTAAAGGAGCAATTGCAGGCGATGCGGGACAATCAGGTGAACCTTCCCGCCGATTGCCACTACCCGGCCCATGAAGACAATTTACAACAGTGGATGACTGGATTGATAACCGGACACGGCTTACTGGAAGAAATCTGGCAACAAGCCTGGCAAGCCATGCTGCAGGCGCAACCGGAAACGTCTGAGCAATTTTCCAAAAGACTGACCCGCTGCTTACGCATGTTCACAACCTTTGCCGAAATTAATCTTGCTGTGCAACAGGCCAAAGAAAGAGAAGCTGAGGACTTTCAGGACAAGCTGCCACTACTCGCCAAATCACTGTCCTCCTCGTTACAGGAATACGTAAAGTTATCCGGTGAACTGGTGAACTACCTGCCCCATCAGTTTGATACGTTCCAAAAGAATATGCCTGGCCGCCATTGATGCGAAGAGATCCCTTGTAATCTTGTGCATGCAACCTACCTAATACTGGTATTAGATTTATTGGATTGAGTATATGACCAAGGGACTGTGTAGCTGGCTATTACTATGGAGCCTGTCGTGGGCAGCTCTGGGGCAGAATGATACTCAACGATATGATGAGCCACATATCAGCGCCGATGAAGTGGTAGAGCTGCTGGAGAATTTAGATTCCATTATTCAACAACATTACCTGTTCCCTGAAAAACAAAAGCTTATTCGTCAGCAGATAGTCAGCGCTCAATTACAAGGCAAGCTTCTTGGCGCAATGCCATTTGGTCAATTGAAAATTCAGCTTGAAGCTTTGCTGATTGAAGCCAGTCAGGACAGCAACTTTGAAATTCACTATGGCACTCGCAATCTGGGCTCCAATGGGCTTAGCGCGCCAGTGACCACATCCTCACAAGCCAATGACGCTTACCCGGATAAATTTACTGTTGCTATCGAACAGTTTGATAATGTTAGCTATCTGGCGTTAAGTGGCAACTTTTTATCATTAAACGCCTTGCCGGATATTGATGGCGCTTTACAACAGTTAAGTCATAGTAAGGCGCTGATTATCGATCTCAGTTCAGTCGGCGAAGGTAATATGCCGCTGATTCAGCATTTGCTTGGCTACTGGTTGTCACCAGATATTCCGTTTTTAAAGCTAAGTTTCAATCAAGCACAGGATGACCAATTAATTTATCCCACAGGCCAATCTGAACAGATGTTTAGCGAAATGCCTACCTATGTGATTAATTCCAGTTTTGTTATCGGTCCCTGGGAAGCCTTTGCTTATAGCTTGCAACAATTTGATAAGGCGCAAGTGTTGGGACAGGATTCTATGGGACTGGCTTACGTCACCCGACAGGTGCAACTAAGTAATAGCGTCAGATTGACAATGGCGGTAGCCATTCCATCACACCCCATTTCGGGAGAAAACTGGTACCAGCAAGGGGTGCTGCCGGATTATCCGGTAGTGCAGGATGAAGCACTAGCGGCAGCAATAAAGCTTGCTACCGCCCATTAGTATTTATTTGCCAATCAGTCTTAAGAACTCGTCACGAGTGGCCTGGGAGCTGCGGAAATTACCCAGCATAACAGAGGTCACCATAGAAGAGTTTTGCTTTTGTACACCGCGCATCATCATACACATGTGTTTGGCTTCCATGATAACACCTACGCCTTTTGCTCCGGTGACGTCCTGAATAGCCTCGGCAATTTGCTTGGTTAAGCCTTCCTGAATTTGAAGACGACGAGCAAACATATCAACGATACGGGCAAATTTGGACAGGCCCAATACCTTGTTTTCAGGCAGGTAAGCAATATTACAGGTACCGATAAAGGGCAATAAGTGATGCTCACACAAGGAATAAAACTCGATCCCTTGTACTACCACCATTTCATCGGTGTCCGCTTCAAAAATGGCGCCGTTGACCACTTCTTCGACGGATTTTTCATAGCCTGAAGTCAGTGCCTGCATTGCTTTCGCGGCACGTTGCGGGGTATCCAGCAAGCCATCACGTGTCACATCTTCACCCAACAACTGAATAATGTCGTTGTAGTGCTGCGCTATTTGCGATTGGGAGCGGTTATCTGCCATCTGTTTATCCTGAAAATTAACTGTTTACCACTATACGGCATTTTTTGGGTGGCGGATTATATCACTTTGCAGGTCTGAACATAAAGCATCCAGATGCAGATAATATCAGGTAAATTTGTCACCCCGTAAATTCAAATTGGCTTCGACTAAATTTCTCCACCTTTTTTATAGGGTATTTGTTCTTCCAGCTCTTCCACCTGATGAGCCAGTTTTAGCGGCGAACCGGTGTTTCGGGCCAGATAATAATAGGCCGTGGGTACAATAAACAGGGTTAAAAATGCCGATACCGCAACCCCAGCAAAAATCACCATACCGATAACCATTCGGCTTTCCGACCCCGGGCCCGTAGCTATCACCAGTGGTATAGCACTGAATAAGGTGGTAAAACCGGTCATCACTATCGGTCTCAATCGCTGTGTTGCGGCCCGCTTTAAAGCTAACTCGAATTCGTGTCCTGCATCTCTTAGCTGATTGGCGAACTCCACGATTAAAATACCGTTTTTAGCCGCCAACCCTATCAGCATCACCAATCCAATCTGACTGTAAATGTTGAGGCTTAACCCCGCCAGCCATAATCCGGCCAAACCGCCCACCAGCGCCAGAGGGACGGTCAGCAAGATCACCCAGGGATGCACAAAGCTTTCGAACTGCGCAGCAAGCACCAAATAGGTGATAACCAACGCCAAGACAAAAATAAATAAAACCGAGTTGCCCGAATCCTGATAGAGCTGAGATTCACCGCGATAATCGATACCAACCCCTTCTGGTAACTCTTCCCTGACTATGGTGCGCAAGTATTCTAATGCTTCACCCAAGGTATAATCATCCGCCAAATTAGCACTGATAGTAATGCTGCGCATACGATTATAACGGTTGAGCTGGGCAGAAGTTGCTTGCTCACTGACCTTCACCAGATTATCCAGAGGGATTAACTGACCACTGCTGGAAGAACGTACGTAAATATTCTCGATGCTGTCTGGGCTGCGATAATCTTCTTCTTTACCTTCCAGAATTACATCATATTCCTCGCCACGATCCAGGAAGGTAGAGGCTCGACGTTGACCTAACATGGTTTCCAGGGTGCGTCCGATATCACCAATCGATACCCCCAGATCCGCGGCACGGTTACGGTCGATATTCACCAATAGTTGCGGCAGTGTTTCTTTGTAGTCAGAATCCAGACGCAATAATTTATCGTTTTCCTGCGCTTTTGCCATAACGATGTTGCGATAACGTACCAGGTCGTCATAGGTATCACCCTGAAGCACAAATTGCACCGGTCTGCCAAGTCCCCGGCCACCTAAACTGCTGCGCATCACAGCAAATGCCCGGACATCGGGTATTTCTGCCAGCTTGCCACTGATTTCATTCATGATGTCAAAAGTGGGGCGTTTGCGTTCATCCCAGGGCACAGCGCCAAATATGGCGATACCCGCAGAACCACCAAAGCCTGGCGTTCTCACGAGAACCCGGTCAGACTCACCGTTTTCAATGTAAGGTAACAAAATAGCTTCAATTTTTTTCAGATTGGCGGCATTGCTTTCAAAACTGGCGCCTTCAGCTGCCTGCATTAAGACGAAAAAGTTGCCGCGATCTTCTTTGGGCACAAATTCGCTGGGGATTTTTTGCAATAAGCCATAGATAGCGAACAAACTTCCGGCTATCAATAACGCCGTTACCAGCGGTTGATGTAAAGTGTTATCCAATACTCTGTGATAACCACTTTCCAACTTCGAGAACTGAGAGTCAACCCAGGCACCAAAGCCACTGTTACGTTCTCTTTTCTGTAAAATTTTAGAGCCCAGCATAGGACTCAGGGTTAATGCGGTAAAACTAGAAAAAGCTACAGCGGCAGCAATTGCCAGCGCAAACTCGGTAAATAGTCGGCCAATGTTGCCTTCTAAAAACACCAGTGGAACAAATACCGAGATCAGCACCAGTGTAGTAGCGATAACCGCAAAACCTACCTCGCGGGCACCGCGGTAAGCGGCCAGCAATGGTGGTTCTCCCAGCTCAATACGGCGATAAATGTTTTCCAATACAACAATGGCATCATCCACCACCAAACCGATTGCCAGTACCAATGCCAGTAGGGTTAACAGGTTGATGGAAAAGCCCAAAGCCAACATGACGGTAAACGCCGCCACCAGCGAAATGGGAACGGTAATAGCGGGGATAAAGGTAGCGCGTATGTTGCCCAAAAACAGATAAATCACCAGCACCACCATCAGCATAGCGATACCCAGAGTGTTATAAACTTCCTCAATGGATTCCGCGATGAAAATCGAAGAATCATAGCTGGGCACAATCACCACATTTTCTGGCAAGGATTGCTGAATCGTTGCAATGGCTTCTTTGGCTGATCTGGCTACTTCCAGGGTATTGGCTTTGGATTGTTTTACAATTCCCAGGCCCACCATGTTTTTACCATTGCCACGGAACTCGGTTTCATCGTCTTGCGCGGTGAGCTCCACTTCTGCAATATCTTTTAACTTGACCAGATAGCCATCTAACCCCTGAGCGATGGTAAGATTGGCGAAATCATCTTCGGTCAGGAATGTACGGGCAACACGCACTTCCATGTTGCGATCCACTGATTCAACTTCACCGGCAGGCAATTCCACGTTTTCTGAGCGAATCACCCTCTCAACGTCGGTAACTGTTATCCCACGGGCAGCCATGGCATTGCGGTCCAGCCAGACCTTCATGGCGTAGTCACGACCACCGCCGACTCGCACGCGCGCAACACCATCAGCTGTAGACAGTCGGTCCACAATAAAGCGATTGGCGTAATCAGTAAGTTCCAGCACCGACAGGTTGTCGCTGCGCAGGTTATACCAAACAATTACATCTTCATCTGAGTCGCTTTTAAATACTTCTGGTGGGTCCGCCTGATCGGGTAAGTTGTTTAATACCCGACTGACCCGTTCCCTGACGTCATTGGCAGCGGCATCGATATCCCGCGCTAATTCAAACTCGATACTGATACTGGAACGGCCATTGCGGCTGTTCGAAGTGATATTTTTGATCCCTTCTATACCACTGATGCGATCTTCAATAAGTTGCGTTATACGCGATTCAACAATAGTGGCAGAAGCCCCTGGATAGGTGGTATTAATAGAAACGATAGGCGGATCGATATCCGGATATTCACGTAACGCCAACATATTGAAGGCAACAAATCCAAAAATCAGCAGTAGCGCATTGACAACCGTGGCAAAAACCGGCCTTTTAACCGACACATCAGATAAAATCATGGTTAACCCTCCACGATCTTAACGGCAGTGCCATCTTGCAACCTCAATGTGCCTTGCGTCACTACTTGCTGACCTTCAGTTAAGCCAGAAAGGATTTGCACCTGGCCGGGCTTTCTCACTCCCAATTGCACCGTCAGGCGCTTTGCTTTGCCCTCTTCCACCACAAACACATATTGCTGATCGTCAATTGGCACCAACGCAGACTCAGGAATAACCAGCGACTGGGAAACACTTTTTTGCACCAGAATTTGCAATAACATGCCAGGGCGGATCAGCAATTCAGGATTTGATATTTTAGCTCTTACTCGCACAGCACGAGTGGCGGCATCAACCCTGGAATCTATATGGGAAATCTCTCCCTCAAACACACGCCCCGGATAAGCAATGGAGGTGGCTTCTACTTTTTGCCCCAATTTAACGCTGGGTAAATGGCGCTCTGCCACACTAAAGTCCACTTTCAGGGTCTGGATGTCATCCAGAGTCGTGATCTGATCACCCGGACGCACCAGTGCCCCATCACTTACCTGCCTGACACCTAATAAACCATCAAAAGGTGCGCGAATTTCGCGGTCGGCAATTTGTGCTTCGGCAACGTCTATCTGCGCGATCAATGCGTCAACCTGAGCCTCGCGCTCATCCAGCAATTGTTGCGATGCTGCTTTTTCTTTTACCAGGCCTTTTACCCGGTTAAGTTGTCGCTTTGCTTCAGCTAAATTAATCTTCAGTTCGTTGAGTCTGGCCTGCTCTTCTTTGATATTCATGCGCACCAGTAACTGGCCGCGCTTCACCAAATCGCCGTCATCGAACAGCAGGGCTTCAATCTTATCGGTTTCCTGCGCTGTCACCACTATGGCTTCATTAGCTGTCGCGGTGCCCAAGGCTTCCACCACTTGAGCGAAAGGCTGTTGTTGCACAATCGTGGCCACCACCGGAATTTCACTGGCACCTCTACGACCTTCGGATTGCTCGACGGGCATATATAACCAGGCCAATAATCCAGCTAACAGCAGAATCGCAAAAATTAGAGGGGAAAATTTAAATTGTTGAGCCATAAGAGATCCTTATCAAGTCGAGTAGCAAGCCAATAACGGGAAACCAGTGCTGCACTGCAAAACAGTGTAGCAGTCACAGGCTTGAAGTGATGCGAAAACAACACAGTATTAGAAAATTCATACGCGCAAAACACAATGTTTGACTCAGCCATTCACCTCATTTATCAGGTGTTCCATCGAAAAATAGCGGTATTTTTCTGATTTTGCGCTAATGCCCATGACATTTGCAGTAAACAGGGTAGATAATGAATTTAATTGAACAGACAAAAGCAGTTGCATAATGAAATGGTGGCAAACAGATTGTGCTTATTGCAAAAAATTGCGATTGATTGTGCTCTGGGGCGTTATTATGTACGTAGTACTGGAAGTATTTTGGTGGTAACACAGAGTAACAGATGACAGATTTAAAGCATGACATAGACGATGAACAGCCCATCCAAATAAGAGCAACAGCGAAGCGCAATGGCTTATCCAGCCTGATTTTTGGTGTTGTACTGCTCATTATTGCCATTCTGATGTTCAGGATACTGCCGGATGATGTCACTCTGGTGGCCATATTTGTTACTTCTGCAGCGCTGGTAGCCCTGTTGCTGGGATTCCTGAAATTGCGAGAACCACAGCACAGCTTATCCATTTCAAAAACCCAGATTGATTATCAGCATCGCAATGGCCGCTGGAGTCTGGACTGGAACAACATACAGCGCATCGACATTCCCAAGGTTTCGGCAGGTTTGGAGCAAAAAGCCTTATCTCTGGTGGGGTTCAGAGTTAAAAATTACGGCCCGATATTGCAGAGCATTTCCCCCCGACTGATGACCCATATTTTGATGGAGCAACGCCCCTTATTGCTGCACAACAATGCCCAGTGTGCCTCCGGCAGCTGTTACGGTGATGACCTGTTAGAAGATGATTTTTTTAAAGACAGTGACGGCAAAGTTTACAAAGGCGTTCAGGCCATGTTTGCCAATCGCATGGTTAAACTGCGGGAGCGTTTAGGCTACGATTTATTTATTAACAGTGCCGAGCTGGATCGCAGCGAAGAAGAATTTGCAGAACTGTTGCGTTCCTGCCATCGCAGCCTTTTACAAGGCTAAGTGCCTGGTTAATGCAGCTCCCTGCCGGAGCTTCCTTCCACAGGAATAGCGGGTCCCTTGCGTATTAATTCAGATTGTTGCACAACAGCCTGGCTTGCTTGTTGTAACTCTTCAACTCCCCGGCGAGCTTCTTTGATGTGACCCGACTTAAGATCCCCTTCTACTTCGGCACAAAGACGTTGTAATTTGGGCACGCCGGTATAACAACTTGCGCCGTGCAAACGATGTACGGCTTGTTCCATACCAGACCAGTCTTCCAGTTTCGCGGCCCTGGCAATAGCGGCGATAGCCTCAGGTAAGGTTTTGACAAATTCCTGCAGCATCTCTGTGGCGGCATTTTCATTTTGATTCGCCCGGGTTAAAGCCAATTGCCAATCCAGGTCCGGCAACATGGTGACATTGTGTTCTGGCACACTACACCAGCGTTTAATCAGGTTAATCAACGCCCCCAGTTCCAGAGGCTTAGGCAAGTAGTCATCCATGCCGGAATTTAACAGCCGCTGCTTTTCTTCTTTAAAGGCATGCGCTGTCACGGCAATCACAGGTGTGCCCTGATTCAGAGTGGTTTTCCGAATCATACTGGTGGCTTCCAGACCATCCATATCCGGCATTTGAACATCCATTAAAATCAAGTCAAATTCTTCTCTTTGGCATAGCTCCAGCGCATCGCTGCCGCTATAAACCAGTTGCAGTTGTACCGGAGACTCCTGCAACCAGGTACTCAATAATCTGAGATTGATTGGCATATCATCCACTGCGAGAATTTTCGCCTTGGGTAAATTCAACAAACGCCCATTCCAGATGTTTTTCGGCGCTTGTTCTTCTTTATCTCTGAAGGTTAACAAGCGACTGGTCAGCAGTGGCGATTCCAACAGTTTGTGAAAGTGACTGGCAAAGGGGCCTGTCGGACTGCCGTTGGCCCCCACCAGCAACACCCGTTGCTCCGCCTCTAATGTTCTTATGACCCGCAACAGTTGATTCTCTTGGTATTTAGCCAGAGTATCTTCGTCGGTAAAAAAGTAGTCATAACTGTCAAATTGTTCTGCCAACCAACTTAGCCTGGTGCCGCTGGTAACGTCGGCCCCTAAACGATGCAGTAAAGTGGCGCTGGCCAGCCGCGAACGCGGATCGTGATCTAACAACAATACCCGTTTATTCAGCCAGTCGGAATGCTCAGCGATGTCGTTGTGTTTACTGTATTTGTGGCACTTAACCGCAATCTCAAAGCAACTGCCCTTGCCATATTCACTCTGATAAGTGAGTTTGCCTCCCATCAGTTGCATCAGTTGTCGGCAAATCACTAATCCCAGTCCGGTGCCCTGGTAATTGCGATTTAAGGAGTCGTCCAATTGCGAGAAAGACTTAAACAATTTGTCCTGGTTTTCCGTGGCAATACCGATACCTGTATCCCCCACTTTCACCTGCAATTCCAGCATATCGTTGTCTTTTTGCTGCGCCTTAATACTCAGTGTTATTGAACCCTTAGTAGTAAACTTAATGGCGTTACTCAACAGGTTAGTCAGTACCTGCTTAACACGTGCAGGGTCGCCCACCAACTTCTTCGGCAATGGGCAGGGTTCGTAATAAAACTTCAGGCCTTTCTTTTGTGCGTCTTTAGCAAACACGAAGACCAACTCTTCCAACAAATCGCCCGGCGAGAAGGCTTCCTGATTAATCTGCAATTTTCCGGCTTCGATTTTAGAGAAATCTAACACGTCATTGACGATTGCCAACAGGTTAGTGGCCGACTGATTGATGATCTGCACGTGTTCCTGTTGTTCCAATGGCAAACTCTGTTTAGACAACTCCTGACTAAACCCGATAATAGCGTTTAGCGGCGTCCGGATTTCATGACTCATATTGGCCAGAAATTGCGTTTTTACCTTGCTGGCTCGTTCCGCTTCTTTGCGAGCAATATCCAGGTGCACATTCTGCTCTTCAATAATCTCAATGTTGTTGCGCATGTCGGCCGTCACAGAATTCACATCTGATTCCAGCTTGTGCCGGGTTTTTTCGATTAGAGCTACGGAAAACAATCCGGCTTCGAAGAACACGCCCACCTGAAAACAATAGGTAGTAAATTGATTGGAAGGGAAAATGCCGATTAAGCCCAACATACCCACCAATGCCGCTGTGAGTAAGACACTCCAGGCAAAGACAAAATAACGGGCCGGTTTGAAATCATTGAAGTAGCTTTCCAGCCCCGCCACCAAATACAAACAAATAGCCACCACAGAAAAGGCGTAAACCAGGTAATTTTGCAGAGTTTGCTGCAGCAGATCACTCAACGCCAGTAGTAACAGAAAGCCTAAACTGAGCATAATCCAGCGAATAAAACGGGCACTTTTAGGCGCCGTCTGTCGGGCATCTAGAAAAGTGAGGGTAAACAAGCCTGCCCCTAAGCCCACCAGCAAAAACAACACATCTGTATGGGCCGAAAACCAAATATTGGCAGCGATGGGCAACACCAGTTGACTGTGACCGCCCCAGACAAATTGCCACAAGATAGCGGCACTGATATAAGCCACATAAGCTAATAAGCTGGATTCGCGGGTCACGACATAAAGCACTATGTTGTACAGCAACAATATCACCAGGCCACCGTAAAATATGCCCCACCAGATATTGTCTTGCGCCACAGTAGATTCAAATGAACGCGCTGATTCAATATTTATCGGCACTACCAACGCCTGCTCTTCACTTTGAACCCGAATGTAGAGCTGCATTTCTTTATTGAAGGGTAAATTCATGCGAAACGTGGGAAAGCGATGTAATTGCTGCCCCCGAATTTTGCCCTGTTGCACCCCGGATATTACCTGACCTTCGCTTACCAGGTAAAAGTCAACTAAATCATTCTGCGCAAAGGCTACATCAACAATCCAGTCAGACTCATTGCTGACGTTGGCAATCTCGGCTAAAAACCAGATACCGTTGGATGAGAAACCGTAATTGGGATTGCCGTCCGCCGGCCAGGAAAAGTGATTTCTTTGCGCCAGCACCTGCTCGATGGAAAGTGCATCGCCAGGCTGTTCCCATAAAATCTGCAACTGTTTGTTAATTTGGGTGGCTTCTTCACTGTTAAACAATTGGATCAATGCACAAGCGGGAATGCTGAACAGCCATACCGTTAAAAATACGCATAACCTGAGTGGTAGAAGCCTTGTTTTTATCATTTTGTAACCGCTATCAAAGTTGGCAGACGATTCTTATAAACAGAAAACATTGTCGGGGGACTTGTGCCAGTGTTATGTTTTAACATATTACAACCAGTTCGTGAAATATGATTACCAATATGCGCAAATTAATCTTCGTCGCCAGCCTGCTAACTTCAGGCCTGACTCACGCAGCTTTACCACTGGAAAAGCTGAATCTGCCGGAAGGCTTTAGTATTTCGGTTTATGTCGACAAGGTAAAAAATGCCCGACAGATGGCTTTGGGTGACAAAGGCACGGTTTTTGTAGGTAGTCGCAGTGCCGGTTTGGTACATGCCGTAATCGACAGCGACAAAGATGGTACAGCTGACAGAGTCATTAAAATAGCCAGCGATTTGGTGATGCCTTCAGGGCTGACCTTTAAAGATGGCGACCTGTATGTGTCTGAAGTGAGTCAGATCAGAAAATTCAGTAACATCGAAGCCAATCTGGATTCCCCCGGTAAAGGTGAAATCATTATCAATGATTTACCCAGCGATCGTCATCACGGCTGGAAAAACATCGACTTTGGCCCGGACGGTCAACTTTACGTGCCGGTGGGCACACCCTGTAATGTCTGTATTACTAAAGGCGGCGAAGAATTTGATGATGAACGCTACGACAGCATTTTAAAGTACGACCTCAAAACCAAAAAACGTACCTGGGTGGCCCGAGGCGTGCGCAACAGTGTCGGTTTTGACTGGCACCCTAAAACCAAGGAACTGTGGTTTAGCGATAATGGCCGCGACTGGATGGGTGACGACCTACCCCCCTGCGAAATAAACCGGGTCAGTGAAGAAGGTCAACACTTTGGTTATCCCTATATTCATGGCGGCGATATCCCCGACCCGGATTTTGGAGAAGGCAAAAAGCCGGAAGATTACACTCCACCGGTTGCGCGCTTAGGCGCCCATGTGGCCCCTTTAGGCATTCATTTTTATCAGGGAGAGCAATTCCCGGCTGAGTATAAAAACAAACTATTTGTGGCAGAGCACGGCTCCTGGAATCGCTCTTCCAAAGTGGGCTACCGGGTCATGATGGCCACCACCACAGAAACCGGTGTAGAAAAATATGAAACCTTTATCGATGGCTGGTTGCAGCCTGGCGACGAAGTATGGGGTAGACCTGTGGCATTCTTACCCATGCCCGATGGCAGCCTGCTAATTTCGGATGATTTTGCCGATGCCATTTACAGAGTGACTTACCAAAAGTAACATCAGGGAATTGCTAAAGGCTGCAACATTAAGGCGGCCTTTAAAGTACCCAGAGACAATGATCCAAGGGCGTGTAGATATTTGCTAAGCAATATTGCGAAGCTCAAAGCGCTCTGATAACGCAGACAATCGAACATTCATGAACGACGACATTACTATCTCTCAGGATGGTGTGGAGCAACTCCCCATCCGCCGTTTCGCAGAAGATGCCTATCTGAATTATTCCATGTACGTCATCATGGACAGAGCCTTGCCGCACATTGGTGATGGCCTGAAGCCAGTGCAACGACGTATTGTCTATGCCATGTCAGATTTGGGCCTGAGTGCTAACGCCAAGTACAAGAAATCCGCCCGTACCGTGGGTGACGTATTAGGTAAATTTCATCCTCACGGTGATTCAGCCTGTTATGAAGCCATGGTGCTGATGGCACAACCTTTCTCTTATCGCTATCCATTGGTAGACGGTCAAGGCAACTGGGGTGCCCCGGACGATCCAAAATCCTTTGCTGCCATGCGTTATACCGAAGCCCGTTTATCCCGCTTTAGTGAAGTATTACTGCAGGAGCTCGGTCAGGGCACAGTTGACTGGCAACCCAACTTCGACGGCACGCTGAAAGAACCCAAAGTACTTCCAGCCAGATTGCCTCATATTTTGCTCAATGGCGTCACCGGCATTGCGGTAGGTATGGCCACCGATATTCCGCCCCACAATGTCCGGGAACTGGCCAATGCCTGTGCCCATTTGTTGGACAACAGCAAAGCCGAGCTGTCGGAAATCATGGAGTTTGTACAGGGTCCAGACTACCCCACTGAAGCCGAAATCATTACGCCGAAAGCCGATATTCGCAAGATGTATGAAACCGGCAAAGGCTCCATCAAAATGCGCGCCGTTTATCACGAAGACAACGGTGATGTGGTCATAACCGCACTGCCTCATCAGGCATCCGGAGCCAAAGTGCTGGAGCAAATCGCGGCACAGATGACCGCCAAAAAGTTACCCATGGTGAGTGATTTGCGGGATGAGTCGGACCATGAGAACCCGGTAAGACTGGTACTGACACCCCGTTCTAATCGGGTAGATGTGGTACAAATGATGCAGCATTTGTTTGCTACCACCGACCTGGAAAAGAACTACCGGGTTAACCTCAACATGATTGGCCTGGACGGACGTCCGCAGGTGAAAAACCTGGCGATGATCTTGCGAGAGTGGCTGGAATACCGCAAAGCCACCGTCACTCGCCGTCTGCAATATCGTCTGGATAAAGTACTGGCGCGTTTGCATATTTTAGAAGGTTTATTAATTGCCTTTTTAAATATTGACGAAGTGATCCGCATTATTCGTTACGAAGACGAGCCAAAGCAAGAGCTGATGAAGCGCTTTGCCCTGACCGACACCCAGGCCGAAGCCATTCTGGAGTTAAAACTACGTCATCTTGCCAAACTGGAAGAAATGAAGATCAAAGGCGAGCAAGACGAACTTAACGCCGAGCGGGAAAAGCTGGAGCAATTGCTTAGCTCTGACCGTCGTCTGAAAACCCTGATCAAAAAAGAAATTTTGGCTGACGCTGAAAAATATGGCGATGATCGCCGCTCACCACTGGTGGAGCGCAGCGAAGCCAAAGCCTTGTCGGAAAAAGAGCTGGTGCCTTCTGAGCAAGTCACTGTGGTATTGTCCGAAAAAGGCTGGGCGCGATGCGCCAAAGGTCACGATGTGGATGTTGAGGGCCTGAGCTATAAAGCCGGAGATAAATTCCTCAGCAGCGCCAAAGGCCGCAGCAATCAACAAGTGGTGTTTATGGATTCATCCGGGCGCGCATTTTCCTGTGATGCCCACAACTTACCCTCTGCCAGAAGTCAGGGTGAACCCCTTACCGGGCGCTTTTCGGTAGTTGCCGGAGAAAGTTTTGAACACGCCATTATGGCGGAAGACAGTCAGAAATTCCTGATGGCTTCCGATGCCGGATACGGTTTTGTGGGCCAGTTTACTGATATGCTGAGCAAAGCCAAAGCCGGTAAGGCTTATCTGTCTTTGCCTACTGGCGCAAAAGCCTTGCGCCCCAGACGAGTACACAACCTGGAAACAGACTGGTGTATGGCCATATCCAACGAAGGCCGGTTGTTACTATTTCCACTGAAAGACCTGCCCAGCTTAGGCAAGGGTAAAGGCAACAAGATCATCAGTATTCCTTCGGCCCGTAGTCAGTCCCGGGAAGAATACGTCAGTGTGCTGGAAGTGGTGCCTGAAGGCGCATCAGTGAAGGTAACCGCTGGTAAACGGGCTATGACACTCAGCAGTAAAGATCTTGAACACTACCGCGGAGAGCGAGGCCGACGCGGCAATAAACTCCCGAGAGGGCTGCAAAGAGTGGACAATGTGGAAATAGAACTGGCAGCGCCAGTATCAACAGCTGCGCCTGACAGCGAACTGCAGCCTGGTACGGAAAACTAAGCATGTGTGGCCGACTCAATGTCACCGATGCGCCTGGCGTCAGAGCTTTGTGCGACGCCATGGATATCGAATTGGGGTACGAGCCACAAATATTCAAGCGCTACATTGGTGCAGCTAACAAAGTGTCTGTGGTGCGTCAGAAAAACGGTCGACGCATCATGGAAAATGCCCTCTGGTGGCTATTGCTGGAACCCACAGAAACCGGTTTTAAACCCTCCAGATACACCAGTATCAATACCCGCTACGACAGCCTGAACAATCCCAGAAAGGCCGGATATCGTCCTTTTCGACAAAGCCGCATTCTGATCCCGGTAACGGGCTTTGGAGAGTCAGAATATAACAAAGGCAAGCTGTTGCACTGCCATGATATGCAGGCCAAAGATGGCGCACTGCTTATGGCTGGCCTGTGTAAAGAGTGGACCCATTCCGGAACAGGTGAAAGTATTACGTCCTGTTCGGTAATTACCCTGCCACCTCACCCCAAACTACAAAACATTCATTCCAAGTCGACTCCTATGATGTTTCCGCAAAACAGCGCACTGATAGACGCCTGGCTGGATGAAGGCAATCAACAAGTAGAGCAATTTGAACCCTTATTGCAACCCTGCATTTATCAGGATTTAGTAGTGCAGCAAATTGCCAAACCCAGTCAGTACCAGCAGGTAATGGGAAAGACGTTTGTGATAAATGCAGATATATAGCCTCAATTCATTATCAACAATATATAAAAACTGATTCCTAAAAACTGTTAATTATCAAATTTTCACTAGCACTTTAAACTAATGCCAATCAGTAAAAAATTTGCTAGAAACAGGGGCCGGTTATGGTTTATTGCCAAGGGTCAGAGGAAAATCGCGAATCAGCGCCAAACAACAATTCCAAATTTGCACGCCACAACAGGGGCTTCAATCAAACCTTTTGTTTTGGGCGAATGTCGCTTGGATTGGTTGTACCAATCGAATCTTATCCAAGCACCGCAATACCCTGCCTCACACAGCATGTTGCAAAAGTACAACTTGCCGAGACACTTGGATTTAAGGCGGTCTGGTTAAGAGATATCCCCTTTAATGTGCCTTCATTTGGTGATGTCGGACAACAGTTCGATCCGTTTGTCTACCTCGGCGCATTATCAATGCAAACTCAATGTATTAGCCTGGGTGTTGCGAGTCTAATACTTCCCTTAAGACACCCAGCTCACGTGGCAAAATCAGCCTGCAGCGTCGACCAGCTTAGCGCAGGGCGCCTGATTTTAGGCGTTGCCTCAGGAGATCGTGCCGATGAGTACCCGGCCATGGCAAAAATTCATCAAGATCGAGGGCAGGATTTTCGAGAAGCCTTTCAATATATTGAAACCTTACAGGACCCGTACCCGAAGTTAGTGAACAAATTTGGTATGTTGGACGGCAATCTCGACCTATTGCCAAAACCTTTTGAGCAGTCAATACCGATGTTGGTGACCGGACACAGTCAACAATCAAAACAATGGCTGGCCCGACACAGTCACGGCATGATCACCTATCCCAGAGAGCCACAATTACAACGCAGTGTTATTAGTGACTGGAATAACAATGTCGAGCACGCGGAAATGTTGCCAAAACCAGTAATGCAACCATTATACCTGGACCTATTGAAAGACCCAGACGCCCCAATAAGACCCATTCCGCTAGGCGTTCAATGCGGCATCCATGCCTTATTAGATTATTTGCTTTTACTGCAAAGTATTGGAGTAAACCATATCGCGTTAAACCTGAGGTTCAATCAAAGAGATATTGACACCACGCTGACAGAGCTTGCCGATCAGGTATTGCCATTTTTTGCTTAAATTTAATGACCGAGGACACAACAATGTCAAAAACCATCCTACTAACTGGCGCCACTGACGGACTTGGACTGCAAACAGCCAAGAAACTCCTTGCCGCAGGGCACACTGTTTTGCTCCACGGCAGGAATTCGCACAAATTGCAATCATTGCAAAATAACATGATCGAGAAAAATCCTGATTATAAGCTGGAAATCTGGTGCGCCGATTTATCAATATTATCTGAAGTTTATAAACTGAGTGAAAGTATCAAGAAAAAACACAGCAAGCTGGATGTCCTGATAAATAATGCCGGGGTATTTAAAGTGGCAAATCCAATATCCATAGATAATTTGGATGTTCGCTTTGTAGTCAACTCTATAGCTCCTTATATTCTTACTACACAACTTTGCTCACTATTCTCCGTCAAAGGACGGATAGTGAATGTAGCTTCTGCTGCTCAGGCACCCGTTACCCCCGAAACACTCAATAATCTAAGCAACGCTTCAGATGCCAACATTTACGCCCAAAGCAAACTCGCATTAATCATGTGGACTCGCGCTATGGCTGAAAGCAACACAGGACAAGGACCGCTATTGGTTTCGGTTAACCCTAAATCGCTATTGGGCAGCAAAATGGTGAAAGAAGCTTATGGCATAGACGGAAGTAGTTTAGATGTTGGTGCAGATATTTTGCTGCGGGCGGCACTTAGCCCGGAATTCGAGAATGCCAACGGGAAGTATTTTGACAATGATATTGAAGAATTTGCATCACCTCACCCATTTGCGCAAAACGCTCACAATTGCAATGCCCTGTATGCTCATTTGCAAAAGTTATACAACAGATAGCCGAATCAGTTTTAACTGAATAACTATTGCTCCCAATAGGGCAGGTCACCAAAGTGTGCATTAAAATAATCGATAAAAGCACGCACCTTAGGTGCCAATAAGCGCGAACTGGGATATACCGCCCAAATAGAGGTATTGGAGGCCAGGGGATAATCGGACAATACCTGAACCAGTTCGCCTGATTCTAGCTGCTGATAACAACACCACAATGAACAGACAGTGATCCCCAGCCCATTCACCGCCGCATCTCGGACAGCTTCGCCGTTATCTGTACCCAGGCGACTTTTTATGCGAATGGTTTGCACGCCTTTATCTGTTTTAAAATACCAGCTTTCCAGGCCTGTTAAAGTGACCGCAGCAAAATCTGCCAGCTGCTCTGGGGTTTCAGGTTCACCATATTGCGCAACATAGTCTGGAGAGGCCACCAGAATACGGGTGTCTTGAGCCAGTTTTCGGGCAATCAAAGAGGAATCGTTCAGCTCGGCATCACGGATAGCAACATCAAACCCACCTTCTACCATATCCACTATGCTGTCACTCAATCGCAGATCTATTTCCAGTTGAGGATGTTGATCCATAAAGGCTTTAAGTGCAGGGATCAAATGCATCCGTCCAAAAGATGCCGGTGCAGTCACTCTTAGACGCCCTTGTGGAGACACTTTTCCAGCCCCCACTGCGGCTCTGGCGGTCTCTATACCGGTTAATACATCCTGAGCATAAGGTAAAAAGCTACGGCCTTCTTCTGTGAGAGACACCTGACGCGTTGTGCGATGTAATAACCTGACCCCCAGTCCTTCTTCCAGCTTATTCATATGGGCACTGGATACCGCTGCTGATAATCCCAACTCCTTGCCGGCCTGGCTGATATTGTGCAGCGCAGCAATGCGCACAAATAATTTCAGGTGCTCTATATTCATTATCAATATTTTCCTTAAACAGATTTAGGTTATTAGACAATTATCAACAATAAAATAAAAAAGTAAATTATCAGGACTTTCACAAACAACAGCAGAGGTTATCCTGATGAAAGCGATGCTTATAAACTCTTTTGGTGGTTCAGACGTATTCGAATCAGCCGAAGTCCCTAAACCCACGGTTAAACATGGTCATGTGCTGATACGCATTGCCGCCAGTAGTGTGAATACCGTTGATACCATGATCCGCCAGATGGGTGCCGATCTCCCTATTGCCCCAGCATTACCGGCTATTTTAGGTATGGACTTTGCCGGCGTAGTTGAAGAAGTTGGCGATGGTGTCAGCAATTTTAAACCGGGCGATGAAGTCTACGGTTGTGCCGGAGGTCTGGCAGATTTACCCGGCACACTAGCCGAATACATAGTGGCTGATGCCAATCTGATGGCTCTCAAACCCAAAAACCTGACCATGCAGCAAGCAGCTGCAATCCCGCTTGTGGGTATTACCGCCTACGAGGGTTTGCAACGAGCAGCTATCGCAGCTAAGCAAAAAGTACTGGTGCACGGCGGCGCCGGTGGTGTTGGCCATATTGCCCTGCAATTGGCAAAGTATTTTGGTGCAGAAGTGTTTGCTACCGGCAGTGGTTCAGACAAGCTTGCGCTTATTGAAGAATTGGGCGCCAAAAGTATTGATTATAAAACCGAAACCGTCGCCAATTACGTCGCTTCTTGTACCAAGGGTGTGGGTTTTGATCTGGTATTTGACTCAGTAGGTGGCGCCAATATGGCGAACTCCTTTGAGGCAGCAAAGCTCAATGGTCAGGTGGCCTCTACGGTATCTATGGTGGAGCTGGATTTATCTACGGCACACTTTAAAGGCCTGTCTCTGCATGTGGTGTTTATGCTGATCCCCATGTTGCACAATGTTGGGCGTGCTGAACATCATCACATACTCAACGAACTGACAAAGATTGCCGAAGCTGGTCAGTTAACCCCCATTTTAGATAACCAGCAATTCACTCTGGAGCAAGTTGGTCAAGCCCATGATCGCCTCAATAGCGGACAAGCAATAGGCAAAGTGGTGCTTAGTCACTAAGTTCATGCGCGTTTTTGCTTTAATCAATTAAAGCTCAAACCCGCTGAAAATTATTACCGCTTAAGGTGTTGCTCAATAAGTCGATAAACAAGCGCACCTTAGCGGGCACATACGCACGGGAAACATAGATGGCATGTAAAGGAAAACTATCCAGCTCAGCCTCAGGCAAAATCCGCTGCAATGCACCAGTATCCAGCGCGTCGCGAAATGCCCAAACCGGCCCCAGGTGAATGCCTTTTCCATTCAGTACCCATTGCCTGATAGCACTGACGCTATTAACGACAAAGGAACCTGAAAGATGCAACCGCTGACCAGCAATAGTTACCGCCTCATACATTTGTGATCGTTTGTAAAACACAAATTTATGTTGTTCCAGCTCCAAGACTGAGTGCGGCTCCCCTTGCTGTGCTATATACTCAGGTGAGGCGACTAAAACTCTGGGAACCTCGCCAATTCGACGGCATATCAAACTGGAATCTGGTAATTTGCCAATGCGCACTGCGACATCTATGCCTTCCGCAGCTAAGTTCTCAAATTGACTGCCCAGCACCAATTCCACCGTGAGTTGTGGATAGCGCTCCACCATATTTTCCAGAATATCACTGATAAAAAATGTGCCAAAATCATGAGGCGCTGCCACTTTCAGGTGTCCGGTTGCTTCATTGACTGTAGCTTTAATGCGGTTTTCTAAGGCATTTTGTTCTTCCAGCAGTTTCTGTAACTCAACAAAATACTGTTCGCCCACTTCTGTGGGAAAGGAGTTTTTAGTGGAGCGCTGTAATAATTTAACTCCTAATCGTTTCTCCAGGGACGAGATTCGGCGACTCACCAGCGAAGGGTCCATAGCCAGTAACTCCGCGGCCTTTTTAAAGCTCCCCGATTCCACAACATGGATGAATAATTGTTCGTTACTGATCTCTTTCATCACCTGGCCCCGAATCTATCAATTTTTGAATCTATCAATTTTTGAATCTATCAATTTATTACCGGGCTATTTCCATTGCCGCAGCGATTAATTGCATTTTTTGCATTTATTGAAGTACATTTACACCTATTCAAAACAATAATGCAACAAGATTATAGTGTTTCCGACATCAACCATTGAGGAAATATCATGACATCAAGATTCACAGGTAAAGTTGCACTTATCACCGGCGCGGCACGCAACATGGGCAGGGCCTTTGCCCAGGCACTGGCCACCGAGGGTTGTGACATTGTCATTCACTATAACAGTGAGTCATCGGCGCAGGATGCTCGGGTAACGGCAAAACAGGTGGAGGCCGCGGGCAGCCGAGCGTTACTGGTACAGGGAGATCTGACATCAATAGATACAGTGCAAAAATTATTCAGCGAAGCCAAAGACGCTTTTGGTCGGGTAGATATAGTGATCAACAACGCCGGAAAAATTATAAAACGGCCCTTTACAGATTACAGCGAATCCGATTTTGATCAGCTGTTTAATATCAATACCAAAGCGGCATTTTTTGTGATGCAGGAAGCCGCCAAAAAGATTGAAGACAACGGCCGGATTATCAATTTGGGCACCTCGTTACTGGGGGCTTTTACCGGCAATTACGCCTTGTACGCAGGCTCGAAAGCACCTTTGGAAGACTTTACCCGGGCTCTGGCAAAAGAAATAGGTCACCGGGGCGTTACCGTAAATACCCTTTGCCCGGGTCCCATTGATACCGCATTTTTCCATGGTGAAGAAAATGCGCAAACCGTGGCTTATTTAAAGGCAGCCAGTGTCGCCAATCGCCTGGGTACCATCCAAGACATAGTGCCCCTGGTAACATTTATCGCCTCTGCGCAGTCGCAATGGACAACAGGACAGTCACTGTTTGTCAATGGTGGTTTCGTCACCCGATAATCGAAAATAAAGACTATGGGCGCTGTTGCGCACTACTTCCCGAAAAAACGCCGCCGGTTACTGATCATCAGATTCTGGCTTTTCCTCGTCAGCAGCCGGACTGGTGTCCGATTCGGTTTGTAGAGAAGTGCCCTGCTTTTGTGCCTCTCTGAGCAGTGCCAGTCGCTCACTGGACTGTTCTGCCGTTTGCGCTTCTGGGGAACTATCCTGCACTTCCGCCAGCGGTCGTTCATAACTGACCTCCGGCTCGGTTACCTGCAATTGCCGGGGCACAGAGCTACTTTGCCCCAGTAAGATAATCCAAATAAACATCCCCACAGCAAAGGCGCCAAAACACTTCATGCGCACACTTTTGGATAACTTATCTTTGCTCAGCCAGAAAAATAACCCGGCTAAGAGCGCAGCAATGGCAAGTTCCGGTAAGGCTTCAATGATGGAGTTCATACATCACCTAATTGCTTTTGCTCTTGGCGGTTTGTTTCACCTGATCGGCAAAAATTGCCTGTTGTAACCCCAGAGACCCCAAAGCCTCCACAGGGACAAAAACCTTATTTTTTGAGCTGGCCATCTTCTCCAGTACTTCTAAGGAGCGATAGGACAGATACTTATCCGTGACTGATTTAGCCAGAATCTCATTCACTTCTTTGGTGGCTTCCGCCTTTTCACGGTCAATGGCCCGTTGCATTTGTGCCTGCGCCAGCTCCCGCTCCTGCTGAATTTTCTGAATTTCGAACTGGGCTTTTTCGCGCTCTATTTGTTCCCGACGTTCAGCGGCCTGCTCTTTAGCCTTAGTAATGATTTCCGGAAATTGCACATCGGCAAGCCCCAGACGCTTTAATTTTAATGGCGCTGCCTGTAACGCTTCACCTATCGCATTTTGCAACTCGGTACTTAACCGCTCTCTGGAGCTGGCCACTTCATTAATCGTGTACTTTGCCATAATTTGTCGTGCCACATCCCGGATAATAGGTTGCGCATAGGTGACATAAATTTTATTGAAGGAAATTAAGCCCTTTTCAGCGGGAACCCGTTTATAGATGTTATCAATCTGACTGTCATCAACACTCACCGTCATCCGCAGATCGAACCCCATGTTGAGCTGGTCTTTGGGCATAAACAGGGCGAACCGCTCTGTAACGGGTTGATCCGACGTTTCCAGTAACACCAGAGAATCACAGTAGGCGAAACAGGCATCTAAGCGAAAACGCGACGGGCCGTAGTTATCCTTTTTATAACCATCTTTAGTCAACACCTTGCCAATGTGCGCCGGTGGCACCTGCACTTTTTCGCCAAATAAACTGCAGCCTGACAATGACAACAATGCGGTGGTTGCCACGGCGGTTTTAATTACAAAAGATTTCATCCTGTTTCTCCATTTCCATTGAGAATGACTTAGAGCATTAAAAATAACAGCTGCGACGGAATGTTCAATTAAAAAGAAACAAAAAAGACAGAGCTGTGTCCTACAGCTCTGTTTATCAAGGAAGATATCAAGGAACAATAATGAAACAATAGAAACTGGAGATTTCTATGGGGCTTAGTTTATGATCGCAAGCTTAAACAGAATCTGAACGAAACTTAAACTGAGACAAATATGGCAGCAGCAAGACAATTCCGAATCGGGCGCTTTAGCTACGACTACAACAACGGAAAAGTTTGCGATGGCCAAAGTCACACCATTCTCAGAGCAAAAAGCAATGATGTTTTGTATTACTTGTTACAACATCCGAAGCAGATCCTGAGCAAACAAACTATTCTCAGCACCATCTGGGATGATGTCAGTGCTCAGGAACACGTGCTATTTCAATCCATCAAAGAAATTCGCCAGTGCTTTAAGGGCATGAAGGTTATCAAAACTCACCCGAGAAAAGGGTATGAATGGATAGCCGATAGCGTTGAAGAACAAAGCGTCGTTAACCAGTCTGTTGCGCCTGAAAACAACAATTCTAAGCGCCGTAGTACCAGATTCATGTGGTCAATGACCGCCGCTATTGCCACAGTACTAATCTTATTTCTGGCTCTGTTTGTGTTTACCCCGCAACACAGCGATATCGCAGTTGAAGCGACTTCGGCCAACCCGACACCCAAGTTTGTCGAGTTAGTGGTCACTCCGGTAAAAATCACCGAACAGGATAATCTGCTGCATTGGGTGCCAATTGGCGCGATGGACATGTTGATCCAAAAACTGCAGCAAACACCGATTGAAAAAACCTCAGGCCATATCATGGTGGTAGATACCGAAGACGTGTTAGAGGCCTTGCAGCGCAGCGGCTCTCGTCACCAATCGGATGAAGCCCTGCAATCCCGACAGTTGCGTCATGCGATGGGAGAAATCACCAGTTTGCATACCGAGCTGTTCGGTTCCCCGATGGAATATACGCTCAGGTACAGTCTGATCAGTCGACACAATACCCAGCAGGGTATTCTCAGTGGCGACAATGTGGTGACTCTGCTCAATCAGTTAGCAAAACGAATCCCTGAACTGTTGCAAATGAATACCTCAGCGCCTTATGTGGCCTATGAACAAAGGTTCGCCGACGATGCCTTTATTTTCGGTTTAAGCCATTTTTATCAGGGTAGTTTCGAACTGGCAGAAGATTATTTTGTCACCGCCATAAATTCCGGAGACAGCTATCCGCAGTCACGCCGTTATCTGGCGAAAGCGATAGCTGCTCAGGGGGACATTCCCAGGGCGTTAGCCGCGGCGCAGGAAGCGGTAAACTATGCGCAGCAACATTCAGACAACAGTGAGCTATTGCGCTCCCAATTCGAACTGGGTGTCGCCCAATGGCATAACGGCGACTGGCACCAGGCCAAAAACAACATCACAGCCACGCAACAAATGGCGCAATCCGGGAAAGATTTGCTCTATCTGGCATTTGCCATCGAGATGCTGGGCCACCTGGCTTTTCAGGAGCAACAGTTTGAGGATGCTGAACATTATTACCATCAGGCCATCCGTTATCATCAGGGATTTCAGTGTCCTTATGGGCTTTCAACCAATTACATCAATCTGGCGAAACTCAAAAACCAACAACAGCATAATGAGCAAGCTAAAGACTATTTTAATCAGGCATTGTCGGTAGCACAGCAGAACGAGTTGGGTTATTTCGAAACCCGAATTCAATTACTGCTGGCCAGAAGTGCACAGGAAAATGCACAAGCTGAATCAGTGCAAAACCATCTGTTGGCGGTACAGAATTTACTGCAAAAATACCCCAGTGATGGCGTGCAGCAGATCGTCAACAACTGGCCGAACAGCCTTGAAAGAATAAGGTAAATCACTGAATAACATAGATTTTAAATAATTATAGAAAACTATAGTGGTGTTATATAGCGCTTAGCCATAGGGTCAACACATCAGGCAGTGATGGACCTTTTTATGGCAAACAAGTTACCGAACCCCATTGATAATAATCCGCTAGCGAAACCGATTTCGGGCAACCCCTACCAAAGTGACAATCCATCCCGCAGAACATTTTTAAAGTGTTCATTGGCAGGTGGTGCACTCATGGTATCGGCGATTCATATTCCCGCAGCAGCAAGAGCAGGATCAACAGAGGCCAATACTGCAAAACCAGTACGCTTCCCGTTACTTGCAATTCACGCGGACAACAGCATGACATTGTTCAACTGTCGTTCGGAGATGGGACAGGGTGCCACCACTATTCAGGCGCAATATCTGCTGGATGAGCTGGACGCCGACTGGTCTTTACTGAAACAGGTGGAACAGGCCGGTGCGGATCCGCAACAATTCGGCCCTCAAAATACTATCGGGGCCATCAGTTCGTTTCTCGGCTGGAAATTCCACCGTGATGCCGGAGCACAACTGCGGCAACTTTTAGTTAATCAGGCCATGGCAATCTGGCAGGTGGATGCAGATTCCCTGTACACCCAAAACAGCTATATTTATCACCGCCCCACAGGCCAAAAGCTCAGTTATGGCGAACTGTCAGGACTGATAAAGGATACCACTCTTCCTGAGAAGTTTACCCGCAAGACACCTGAGCAATACACCCAGATAGGGCGCAGCGTAAAACGGCTGGATATGGCAGAAAAAGTGGATGGCAGTGCCATATTTGGCATGGATGTCAGCTTACCTGGTATGAAAACCGCGGTGCTTATCCGGCCGCCAGTGCCGGGTAGCCAGCTAATTTCATTCGATGCAAAAAGCGTAAAACAGCAAAAGGGTGTCGTGGACGCCTTTAGCATTCCACAGGGTGTGGTCATAGTGGCGAATAATTATTGGCACGCCAGCCTCGCTCGAAAAGTGGCCAATCCGGTTTGGAGCAACAGTGACTTCAGTAGCAGTTCGTCCCATAGTTTAATGCAGACTTTTCGCGGACAACTGGATACACCGGCCCAAAAGCACAATGAAAGAGGCGATGCCAGCGCACAGTTGGCCAACGCAACCAACGAGCAAAGGTTTGAATTGCGCTTTGAATTTCCTTTGATAACCCATGTCACCATGGAGCCCATGAACTGTGTTGCCTGGCAAACAGAAAGCCAGCTGCAGATTTGGGCACCTAGCCAAAACCGCAATAACGCCAAGCAAAAGCTTCAGGAATTATTTGAGCTTGCCCCAGAGGCAATCGACTTTAATACCACCTTGATGGGCGGTGGTTTTGGTCGCCGGGCGCAGGAAGACTTTGTGCTGGAAGCCGCCACGATTGCCCGTCAGGTGTCTTATCCGGTAAAGGTAATTTGGTCCAGAGAAGATGATATTCAGCACGGCTTTTATCGCCCACTTAATGCCCAGAAAGTCAGCGCCAGTGTGAATGACAAAGGTCAATTACAAGCCTGGCAAAACAATGTCGCCAGCCTGTCTACAAGGGCCTGGCACTTTTCCCTTGAGGAACGTGATACCGATGGAGGAGACTGGATAGCCTATGGTGGCGCTGAAATTTCGCTCTATCAGAGTGAGCACTTTAGTTGTGGCGTGACGCTGAACAATGCACCACTGCATACCGGTATTCTGCGTGGTATCAGCCATGGCTACACCAATTTCAGCCGGGAAGTTGTAATGGAAGAATTGGCAAAGAAGCGCAAGCTTCATCCCTTGCAATATCGCCAGCAACACATTGACAACGAGCGAGCTTTGCCAGTGCTTACCAAGCTGCGCAAAGCCTGTGAACCTTACGAGCAACAACCCAATCGCAAAATTGGCTATGCTTTCGGATTCGAGAAAGCGCCTCAGGGTCCCTACCAGTACTACAACGCTGCCGCTTTTGTACTGACCAGGCGTAAAAATATCTGGAAAGCGGAAAAGCTTATTTTAGTTTTAGATCACGGCACCATCATCAACCCCGATGGCTTGCTATCCCAGGTAGAGGGAGCCAGTATTTTTGCCCTGGGCATGTTGCTGCACAACAAAATCACTATCGAACAAGGTCAGGTGCAGCAGAGCAACTATCATGACTATCCGCTGCCCCGCTTCGGCTCTCAAATCCCCATTGAACTGCACACCATTGAAAGCCAGGCCTGGCCGATGGGTGTGGGCGAAAAACTCCAGGGCACCATACAACCCGCAATTGCCAATGCCCTGACCAGTATTATTGGTCACCCCATAACCCAACTGCCCATCAGCGCAGAAACATTACAACAACATCAGATTGCACTGGGCTAATCCGGGCCTAATCATCAGGAGCACATAGCATGATTAAACTCACCATCAATCAGCAGGAAATAACCACTCAAGCCGACCCAGAGATGCCTTTGTTGTGGTTTTTGCGGGAAGAGGTACAACTCACCGGCACCAAATTTGGCTGTGGCCAGGGACTTTGTGGGGCCTGCACCGTATTGCTGGACGGCGAACCCATACGCAGTTGTTTGTTACCGCTGGCACAAGCCAAAGACAAAAGTATAGAAACTATCGAAAACGACAACATCCCGGAATTGCAGGCATTACAGGCGGCCTGGCTGGAACACAGCGTCCCGCAATGTGGCTACTGCCAATCAGGACAACTGATGTCGGCAACCCATTTATTGCAATCCAATAAGACCCCTGACAACGAAGCCATCCGCAGCGCCATGTCCGGAAACATTTGCCGTTGCGGCACCTACGAACGCATTGCAAAAGGCATCAATCAAGCGGCTCTGGATTTAGCCAGGGAGATTTAACTCTGCACTATCTCAATCAGAGAGCTGACAATATCTGAATTTTGCTGCCAGGCCAGAACGATGCGCCTGGAAAAAGGTTCGTCAGTGATTTGTCGAAATTGCATTTCAGTTTCATTGGCAATCTCTTTGTAATTAGGAAGCAATGCACAGCCAACACCAGCTTTAACCAGGCCGATGGCGTATTCGATGGTCTGAATTCTGGCCCGGACATCCAGTTTAAGGCCCGCGGCATTGACTTTATTTTGCAGTGCCAGTCCACCTTCACAGGGCATACGCTGAATAAATGCCAGGCCATCGAGATCCGTTAAATTAAGGCGACTTTTCAGGGTGAGCGGATGCCCTGCCGGAATGGCTATCTGGAACGCTTCCTGCCACATAAATTGCATCTGCTCCCGATTTTGCAACATGGTTTCATTAATAATGCGGGCATCACAATCTTCTTCCGGTGGCACTAAGGTCAATTCGATGTCGGGGTTTTCACTGGTGAATTTTTGCAATATACGGCTCATCCGCTGTACGCCAAGACCACGCACTACCCCCAGTCGAAAGGGCAACTTTTGTCGCCCGGTTTTAAACAACTCCTCGATAGCACTGGCCTGCCCCAACAGCTGTTTCGCCAATGGATATAACTGCTCAGCCGCCTCGGTGGCTTTCATACCGCGGGTATGGCGACTAAACAAAGATTTGCCCACGGTTTCTTCCAACTGTTTTAGCGATGAAGAAATCGAAGGCTGTGCCACATAACAACGCCTTGCCGCGCCGCTGATACTGCCGGTTTCTTTAACCGCCACAAAATAACGCAATGCTCTGAGATCCAATTTTTCTACCAAATACTTGTCACTATCAGCTATAGATTTTACCTATATCAAACCTCAATAAAATATATTTTTTATTTACCTTGTTTTAGGCTTACACTAACGCTCCATTAACAATTTGCTTACATCGTCGAGAGATTCAATGAGTTCTGCGTCAACCAAAGTTGCATTTAATTGGGAAGATCCCTTGTTGTTAGAGTCTTTTCTGGAAGAAGACGAGCGTCTGATCCGAGACAGCGCCCACCAATATTGTCAGGAGCGCCTGATGCCCAGAGTGTTGGAGGCCAACCGCCACGAACACTTTGATCGTGACATCATGAACGAACTCGGTGAACTAGGACTATTAGGCTGTACTCTCCCGGAAAAATATGGTTGTGCTGAAGTTAATCACGTCGCCTATGGACTGATTGCTCGTGAAGTCGAGCGCGTCGACTCAGGTTATCGCAGCGCCATGAGCGTGCAATCCTCTCTGGTTATGTACCCTATCTATACTTACGGCTCTGAAGCCCAACGAGACAAATATCTGCCTAAGCTAGCCAGTGGCGAATGGGTGGGCTGTTTTGGACTAACTGAACCCAATTCAGGTTCTGATCCTGCCAGTATGGCTACCCGCGCTGAAAAAGTTGACGGTGGTTATCGTCTGACGGGGACGAAAATGTGGATCACCAACTCCCCTATCGCTGATGTTTTTGTAGTTTGGGGCAAACTGGACGGTGTAGTACGAGGCTTTATCCTGGACAAAGGCATGGAAGGCCTGTCAGCACCTAAAATCGAAGGTAAGTTTTCATTAAGGGCTTCCATCACTGGCGAAATCGTAATGGACAATGTGTTTGTCCCAGAAGAAAACCTGATGCCCAATGTACAGGGTATCAAAGGACCATTTGGCTGCCTGAACAAAGCCCGCTACGGTATCGCCTGGGGCGCATTGGGTGCGGCAGAATACTGCTGGCACGCTGCGCGTCAATACACTCTGGACAGAGAACAATTTGGTCGTCCATTGGCCGCTACCCAGCTGATTCAGAAAAAGCTGGCCGATATGCAAACCGAAATTACGTTGGGCCTGAGCGCCTGTTTGCAAGCAGGACGCTTAATGGATCAAAACAAACTAGCTCCCGAGGGGATTTCGCTAATCAAGCGTAACTCTTGTGGCAAAGCTTTGGATATTGCCCGGGTCGCTCGTGATATGCATGGCGGTAACGGTATCGCCGATGAGTTTCACGTTATCCGTCATGTAATGAACCTGGAAGCGGTAAATACCTATGAAGGCACCCATGATGTGCACGCCCTGATTTTGGGCAGAGCGCAAACCGGGTTACAGGCATTCTCAGGTTAAAAGTTAAGAACGTCAGGCAATAATAATAATAAATCCTGACCGCTGTGCCCCGCCCGGCTTTGCCGGGCAACTCTTTCAAGACAGTGGCGCAGACAACAAATAAAAACAATAAAAAAGCAGAATCTATTCTGCACCTAACGACAGAGCCAAGGGGCTTTGCCCCGCAGGCTCAACCATTTTTGTCCACATAATGAGCCTATAGCATGTTGGATCGCAATCAGTTAATCGAAGATAAATTTCTCGATGCCGTGAAAAACGGTACCTTTCCTACGCCCCGTTCTCAAACCGATATTGCCAGTTCCGGATTATCATCCGCAGAACTCATCGATTTGTTTGAAACCCAAATTATGAGCCGTTTACTGGATCTACAGTCCCGTAAAATGCAAAAGGCCGGTAAGAGCTTTTACACAATCGGCAGCGCCGGCCACGAAGGCAACGCCGCTTACGGCAAGGCATTCCGCCACGACGATATGGCGTTCTTACACTATCGCAGTGGTGCCTTTATGATCCAGCGCTCAAAGCAGGTTAAAGGACAAACACCGCTGTATGACATGCTACTGTCATTTGCCGCGTCCAGTGAAGATCCGACTTCCGGTGGACGTCATAAAGTATTGGGCAGCAAAAGCCTGTTTATTCCACCGCAAACCAGCACCATTGCCTCACACCTGCCCAAAGCAGCCGGTGCCGCTTATAGCGTAGCGCTAAAAAGAAAGCTGCAACTGGAGGGGGCCTTGCAAGACGATGGGGTAATTTTGTGTAATTTCGGCGATGCCTCGGCCAACCACTCCACCGCGCAAGGGGCCATAAATGCCACCTGCTGGGCGGCATTCCAGTCGATACCTATGCCCATTGTATTTGTTTGTGAAGATAACGGCATTGGGATCTCCACACCGACCCCAGGAGGCTGGATTAAGGCAAATTTTGCCAATCGACCGGGACTGACCTATATCGAATGCGACGGGCTGAGTTTAGCCGATACCTATCTGAAAGCCTGTCAGGCAGTCACAATAGCCCGACAAAAACGCAAGCCAGTGTTCCTGCATTTTCACACTGTCCGGCTGCTAGGTCACGCCGGTTCCGATAGTGAATTCTCCTATCGCAAAGGCGCAGAAATTGATGCCATAGAACATCAGGACCCCTTATTACACAGCGCCCGACTCCTGATGGAAAACAAAATCCTGTCGGCTGAGCAAATCACTCAGCTGTATCTGTCCCTGAAACAACGCATAGCCGCCATCGCGGATATTGCCGGTGATCGCCCTAGGCTGACCTCTGCCAAGCAGGTACTTAAATCACTGATCCCAGCAAAGCAAAGCACACCAGAATTTAAGCAAACGATGGCACGTGAGCAGCTGTTTGCCCATGAAAAACACAATCTGAGTAAAAAACAGCACCTGGCGAAAATCATCAACTGGACCCTGATGGATCTGATGAATGAGCAAGACAATATTGTGCTCTGTGGTGAAGACATAGGTCGCAAAGGCGGTGTGTACAGCGTTACCAGCAAACTGGTAGAAAAATTTAGTAACTCTCGGGTTATCAACACCTTACTGGATGAACAATCTATTTTAGGGCTGGCCATCGGCATGGCCCACAATGGTATTTTGCCTATTCCAGAAATTCAGTTTTTAGCCTATGTGCACAATGCTGAAGATCAGATCCGTGGCGAAGCCGCCACCTTACCCTTCTTTTCTGATGGTCAGTTTAGCAATCCAATGGTGATCCGTATTGCCAGTTTGGCCTATCAAAAAGGGTTTGGCGGTCATTTCCACAACGATAACTCCTTTGCGGTATTCCGTGATATTCCGGGGCTGATAGTTGCTTGCCCGTCTAACGGTGAGGATGCCGCTTTTATGCTTAGAGAATCGGTACGCCTGGCTCAGGAAGAACAACGGGTGGTGATTTTCCTGGAACCCATTGCCATGTATATGCGCAAGGACTTGCATGAAGAAGGGGATGGCTTGTGGACCTTTGAATATCCGGCTCCAGATACCCCAAACCCCATATCCCTGGGCACACCTGGCGTTTTTGGTAAAGGCAAACAACTGGCCATCATCAGCTACGGCAACGGCTACTACCTGTCCCGTCAGGCAGAAAAGCAACTGGCGGAACAAGGCATCGACTGTCGCGTAATAGATATTCGCTGGCTGGCCCCCCTGAACGAAGCAGGCATTATCGATGCTGTTAAAGATTGCGAACACATTCTGGTAGTGGATGAGTGCCGTAAAACCGGCTCTATCAGCGAAGCGATAGTGACAGCACTGCACGAAGCGAAAGAGCAACATAAGATTACCGACAAAATAGCGCGGATAGCGGCTGAAGATAGCTTTATTCCGCTGGGCAGCGCCTCTTATGAGGTTTTACCTGATACACAGGGTATCGTTACTGCCGCACAAAGCCTGCTCAACAATAACAATCCACTGAAACAAGTGTCCTGATATGTCGCAAACAAAGAAAAAGCGAGCTCTGGTGATTTGTCCGGGCCGCGGAACCTATAACAAAGAAGAATTGGGCTACCTGGCTAACTATCACACTGATAAGCAAGCCATGATAGATACCATTGATGCTGACCGAAAAAACCGGAATCAAACTGCGATTCGCGAGCTGGACAGCGCAGATAAATATAATATGCGCCTGCACACCGCAGGGGAGAACGCCTCGTCATTGATATATGCCTGTTCTCGTGGTGACTTTCAGGATATTAACCGAGACAAATACGATATTGTTGCGGTTACCGGTAATTCCATGGGCTGGTATATCGCTTGCGCAGTTGCCGGAGCCTTAAGCCATGGCAACGCAGCAAAGGTCATCAATACTATGGGTTCCATGATGACTGATGGCCTGATTGGCGGCCAGGTAATCTATCCCATCGTGGACGATAGCTGGAAATTCAGCCCTGACCGATTTGACCAGGTGCAGACCGCATTACAGCAAGTCAACCAGCAACCCGGTTGTCAGCTTTATGAATCCATCCGACTGGGCGGTTACATGGTGTTTGGGGGCAACGAAGCGGCCTTAAAAGCCCTGATGACCAATTTGCCTGAACTGGAAAACCGCTATCCAATGCGTTTATTTAACCACGCAGCATTCCATACGCCTTTACTGAATGAGATAGCGATAAAAGGGCAACAACAATTACCAGAATCACTGTTTACTGCCCCCGGCATACCCATGGTGGATGGCGAAGGTCACATCTGGCAGCCACACAGCACCTCTGTTGCCGATTTGTATCGTTATACGCTGGGCACCCAGGTTAACTGTACCTATGATTTTAGCAAGGCCATTGAAGTCAGTATTAAAGAGTTTGCGCCAGAGGTACTTATCATCACGGGTCCTGGCGCAACGTTAGGCGGTGCAGTGGCACAAACTTTGATAGCCCATAACTGGTTTGGCTTGAGCGATAAAGCCAGTTTTATCGAACGGCAGAAAACCGATCCTGTAGTTTTAGCAATGGGTTTAGCGGCACAGCGGAGCATCGCAACAAGCTGAGGGTAAATTTTTTACAAGCGTTGCGATACAGATTGGTTATTAATCCAGCAAGCACAGAAAAATTGTTACAAAACGGTTTATTTTTTGTGGGAAGCATGTATTTTTTAATAGCAGCGACGGACTTACCAGGCTATAGTTGGAAGTCTCCCGTCACCATATAGTGGCGAGTAATGTGTCAATAATGATAATGATACCGACACCAAACGTATCGAATGTATTTCCCAAATGAGCGGATACGGAGTATTTAAATGGCTAAGAAGCATAAAACAGTAGAAGACGAAGCTGATATCGACATGACACCCATGTTGGATATCGTATTCATCATGTTGATTTTCTTTATCGTAACAACGTCATTTGCGAAGGAAAAAGGCTTAGAAGTTCAGCGTCCTAAGGACCAACAACAGCAACAGCAAACCAAATCTGATGCTGTTAGTATTCTGATCACTGAAACTGGTCAGATTTATATGAATAACCGTTTAGTGGACATTGAGCGTGTTAACGCCAACATCCAAAACTATCTGGCAGAAGTTGAAACTGACGTAGCCGTGGTTAAAGCCGCCAAAGGTGCACCACACGGTATCGTTGTTAAGGTATTGGACCAGGCCGCCGAAGCGGGAATTGGTACATTATCCGTAGCCGTTGACGAAGGCTAATTCAGCAAAGTTTGAGAAAAAGCTCCCAAATGGGAGCTTTTTTTATGCCCGGAATTTATGCCATAACGTAAAATATCAGTGACTAAATCAAAAGGAGCTACTATGCAGTATATTCGCAGTTTAAGTTTGATGGTGGTTTTATTCTCAATGTTGGGCTGTGCTGGCACCTCTTCACAAGGCACAGTACAAGAGCGGCAACAACGTGTCCTGCAAATGAAAGATCAGGTCTTAACACAGTTATTCGAGGAAAAGCCCGATACCCGCAGTCAGGTTAACTCCGCCGCCGGATATGCAGTATTTTCTAACGCCAATGTCAATGTAATATTTGTGGCCGCCGGTGGTGGTTATGGTGTAGCGAAGAATATGCGCACCGGAAAACACACCTACATGAATATGGCAGAAGGTGGGGTTGGTTTGGGCTTTGGCGCCAAAGACTATCGGATTGTGATGGTATTCCACAATGAAAAGGCACTTAACCGCTTTATCGAGTCAGGCTGGACCTTTGGTGGCAACGCTGATGCAGCAGCCAAGGCCGGAGATAAAGGCGCTTCTGTGGAAGGCGAAGCCTATTATGGCGATGTCACCGTTTATACCTTCACAGAGTCGGGTCTTGCCTTACAAGCCACCATTAAAGGCACCAAATTCTGGGTAGATGAAGACCTGAACTAGAGCGTGTTGACCTTTGCAGTACGAAATTTGTTCTATATATAAGCGCTTTAATCGCGGAACAGTCCTACAGGCCTAGTGGTGCTAAGTCAAAGGACTGTGACAAGAAGTAAAGCGCTTATATGACGAACCCTTCGGGCAGCGCCTGTGTGCAGTTTATACAGCGTTGAATGCTTTTGATTTAGAACCACTAGACCTTCAAGCATTCGCCTTGTCTAAACTGCACACAGACTGCTGCAAAATTGTACAGCAAAGATCAACACGCTCTAATAATGTCGCGCCAGGCTGTTGTGCTTTTGACAACAGTCTGGTGGCACATCACGCCTCCAACGAGGCCTCAATATCATCCACCAATTCCTGATATTCATCGTCAGATATTTCCAACCAGGCCAGGAATTTACTGATATCTCGACGATAACAGTCACACTCTTCATAGCGCTTGGTTTGTTTAAGGATATTTTCTGCCATATGTAAAATGGCAATATAGGGCCGCTGCTCTTCCGGAAAGTTAGCCGCAACAAATTCCACATCGTGATGAAATCGTATTTGCTGGGGAAATACCATGAAGACGCAATGTAATAGCCGATAGTGGCGTGATCCGTGTTGTAATGCTGATTTTCCAACTCATACAATGGCAAGTCAGGGGAATCATTGGCCTTTATCAACACCTCAATATAATCTTCAAACTTAAAAGCCATAGCGGCAATACCGCAATCGTGAAACAAACCTAAGCTATACAGCGCATCAGGCTGGTACTTTTTACCTAGCCATTGATTGATGAATAACATCATTTGGGCAATTTCCAAAGACTCATCCCAAAAGCGCTCCAGCGTCATGGAACTTTTCATGGGGTACGCTTCCCGCAACCTGATACTGGCCACGATAGCTTTAATTTGATCAACTCCCATAAAACACACAGCCTGAGAAATATCACAAATTGTGCGGTTTAAGCCAAATGAGGCGGAATTTACCAGTTGCAAAACCGCAGACGACAGCGAAATATCTTTCGATAAAGGTATCGCCAGATCGGTAATATTAAACTCAGGCCGACGGTAAGTTCTTCTATTTCGGTTAATAATTCGGGTTTTGCCGGAATTTTAAATCCGGTCTTTAACTCTTCAGAGATAACAGCATCAGAGAACATGAGATTATTCTGTTAAAAAGTATTCTTAAGCAATAGCACAGCATGGTGATGCTGCAACTCAAATCACATAAAAAGCTGCTTTTAAAACTGTGGGCTGTTTCACGTTGGCGAAGTAATAAAGCAGAGTATTTGACACTAAAAGGAGTACTGACGATAAATAGAAGGGATTAAACAGGGATCTTTAAAGACCCCTGTTTACAACCGAAAATTGATTAGGAATCCAATTTACGGGCATTGGTGCTTTCAAAGATTTTATCTGCTGATGCAGCAACAAACCCCTGATACAACTGACCGTTGGGCAACGGATAACGCTGTGCGAACTCATAAAAACAGCTAGGGATAACCCGCTCAATATCACTGAATTTCACCGCCGCTTTATCAGCCATGGTGGAAGATTGTGCCAAAAACACCTCTTCACCACCTTTAATTTCACCACCAGAAGTATTCAGCTCGAAACCCGCTTCTTTTAAGGTTTCATTGATAGCGGTAAGCTGGCTCAGTTTATCCAGGTGGTTAGAACTGACGGTAAAGTGGTTGGCACGGAAACCCCATGCCGCCATCCAGGCCGCGTATTCAGATTCTTGCAACAGGGCGTCGTACTGCTCGCTGCTGATTTTCCAATGCACACCTGAGTAAACAAAACCTTCAGCGCTCACGGCTTGCGCATCTATCTGCTCCACCATGTCTTGCACTGTTGCCTGTAACTCGGCAGAAAACTCTTCCACCAGTAATTCGCTGATAAACACTTTTGGACGGTTGGCTTCAGGATGCTCAAAATGCTTAGCACGCAGTTTCTTTTCTTCAAACTGATACTGGCCTTTTTCGACATAGCCAAGCTCAGTGAAATGGGCGGAGATCTTGTCCAGGTTCACTTTTTCCAGATTAAAGGTGCGCAGTGCAATGTGATCATTGACGATTTCACCGTGCATACCCAGCAGATCATGGATCTTATGCGCTGACGGCGTGATATTAATATAGTCTTGCCATAAGTTGGCAAACAGGGAATCGAGTTTCGTATTCATAAATTTTCTTACTTCCAAACAACCTGAAAATGCCCATCGCCGAAGCGATGAGCATGAATGTAATTAAAGGTGATTTTAAATCAGAGATTTAGAATTTGAGACCTGGACTTAGTGTACCAGGCATAGCTACTTTTTCTAACTCTACAGAAGCCACCGGATAGGCACAGTAATCTGCGGCATAATAGGCGCTGGCGCGATGATTACCACTTTCACCAATACCACCAAAAGGTGCGGCACTGCTGGCGCCGGTAATTGGACGGTTCCAGTTAACAATGCCTGCTCTGATGCGGCTGAAGAAGTATTGGTAATCCGCTTCACTATCGGCTAATAGTCCCGCAGATAAACCAAAAGCGGTATTATTGGCCTGATCGATAGCAGTATCAAAATCATCGTAACGCACCACTTTTAAAAGCGGTCCGAAGTGTTCTTCATCCGGCATAGTATCGATAATGTTTGTAACATCAATGATACCTGGTGTGACAAAACCACTTTCGGTATCGGTATGGGTCAGTTCTACCAAGGAACTGGCGCCCAAATCCAACAAGGCTTGTTGCGCCTGAACCATCAAACTGGCGGCGTGAGCAGATACCATAGCACCCATGAAAGGCTGCTCTTCTGCATCATAATGACCGACACTGATATTGCGGGTAACTTCGATAAGGCGCGCCAGGATAGCATCGCCCTGCTCGCCTTTCGCTAAAAACAGCTTACGGGCACAGGTACAGCGTTGACCGCTGGTGATAAACGCAGATTGCACTATGTCGTGAACTGCGGCATCAATGTCTGCCACATCCTTAACGATAAGCGGGTTATTACCGCCCATTTCCAGTGCCAGGATTTTACCAGGATGGCCGGCAAATTGTTCGTGTAAAAGCTTGCCGGTTCTGGAACTACCGGTAAAGAACAACCCGTCTATTCCGGCGTGAGAAGCCAACGCTTTACCGGTTTCAACATGCCCTTGTACCAGGTTTAATACTCCTGCTGGCAGGCCAGCTTGCTGCCACAACTTAACAGTTTCTTCCGCTACCATTGGAGTTAAATCACTGGGCTTAAATACCACAGTATTACCCGCCAGTAAGGCTGGAATGATGTGGCCATTAGGCAGGTGCCCTGGGAAGTTGTATGGACCGAATACCGCCACAACACCGTGTGGTTTATGGCGAATAAAGGCCTTACCCACTGGCATGGCGTTTTCCACAGTACCAGTGCGTTCGTTGTAAGCGCGAATCGAAATTGCCGCTTTACCGATCATGGCACCCACTTCGGTGGCGGTTTCCCATTCAGGCTTACCAGTTTCTTTGGCAATCACTTTGGCCAGATGGGCTTTATTTTCGCCTAACAGTGCGGCGAATTTTTCAATAATAGCTACGCGCTCGTCGAAGCTGACGTGCTGCCAGCTTTGAAACGCTTCTCTGGCAGCTGCAATTGCTGCATCTACCTGAGCGCCACTGGCAGCACTTCCCTGCCAGATTTGTTGTTTTTTAGCCGGGTCGACGGAGTTAACACCGTGCCCTTCACCGGCAACCCATTGGCCGCCAATGTAATGAATTTGTTCAGACATAATTACTCTCCTAAATGGATCGGAGCGAAACGAATGGCCTCACCCGCTGTCAGGTTTAAGGCCGCAGCCGCTTGCGGAGAAATGCGCGCTACCTGCTTGTCTTCATCCACTTTGACACAAGCCATAACCCCACGGAATTCTTTCACCCGGGTATTGATGACAAAGTGCGTGTCCTTCGCGTCTTCCAGCGCAGCGTCTATTTCAATCGGCAAATTGCGACTGGCCTGTGCAGTGCGAATGTAATTTACGTTCGCCTCTACAGTCGGGCCACCATCGAAGATATCTACATAACCGCCTTTGCTAAACCCTTCACTCAATAACAAATTGAGAGCGGGTTTGGTTTTTTCATGCACCTGGCCTATTACCGCCTGGGCTTCTGCACTAAGCAGGTTTACATAGATGGGATACTTGGGCATCAATTCGGCAATAAACACTTTTTGACCGATACCGGTCAGATAATCCGCGGTGGGAAAAT
The DNA here is from genome assembly GCF_056158425.1 of Planctobacterium sp. AWH2_060. Lineage (NCBI taxonomy): Bacteria > Pseudomonadati > Pseudomonadota > Gammaproteobacteria > Alteromonadales > Alteromonadaceae > Planctobacterium > Planctobacterium sp. AWH2_060. The sequence continues at coordinate 2,926,944 of NZ_JBSWTG010000001.1, forward strand.
CCATCGAGAAAAAGTGCTCTTCCAACCATTGCCAAAAAGGGGAGCTGCCGTTTTCATCACTGACACCACGCATTTCGGCAATAATAGTGTCAGAAAAGCGATATCGGTGTTCAGCGATAAACAGGAACCGGAACTTAGATAAGAACCGGCCGTTTGGCCCTTTTCTGGCCTCTTCACGCAAAAACAGGGTACAAATCTCAGATGCGCCAGTGTAATCATTACACAGGGTCAGAGTCCCTACTTCGTTGCGGATACCCAGTTCACGAGATGCGTGTACTACTTTACCCAGGTGGTAGCAGTAAAAGGTATTATCCATGCCCACTGCGGCTTCGATACCACTGGTGCCCAGTACACGCTTGGTTTGTGCATCTTCCATCACAAACAGATAATCCTCAACACCAGGCTTTGTAACGTCTTTAGCGAAAGACTCTTCCGCGTGAGCGATCCTCTTGCGTAAAATTTCCTCGTTTACAGGCAAAGACGTAAAGCCTATGCCTGACTCGTTGGCAATCTCATAGAGCGCCTGATAATCATCTGCTGTAATTGGACGAATAATCACCATGGGACTTATTCCTGGCCGTTAACCACGGCAGCAACGGCCTTTTCGAAGCGCGCTAAACCTTCTTTGATGTCTTCGTCAGGAATTACCAATGACGGAGCAAAACGTACAACATTGGCACCGGCAACCAGACACATCAGATTAGCGGCGGTCGAGGCCACTAAAAAGTCTCTGCTGCGACCAGCGTAATCTTCGTTAAGGGCACAACCTAATAACATGCCTTTACCGCGAATTTCACTGAACACATTGTATTTTTCGTTGATGGCATTCAGGCCGTCACGGAACATCTGCTCTTTGCGCTTAACTTCGTCCAACAACTCGCGGTTGTTAACTATGTCAAAAACACGCTCAGCTACCGCACAGGCTAACGGGTTACCACCATAGGTGCTACCGTGAGTACCTGGCTTCAGGCTTTCTGCAATGGCTGCAGTTGTCAGCATGGCACCGATTGGGAATCCACCGCCCAGGGCTTTTGCCGTGGTCAGGATGTCAGGTGTCACACCTAATCCCATGTAAGCGTATAATTCACCAGTACGGCCTACACCTGACTGCACCTCATCAAATATCAACAGCGCATTATGCTTATCACACAGGGCTCTCACACCTTCCACAAATTCTTGCGTTGGAGAAATAATGCCGCCTTCGCCTTGTAAAGGCTCCATCATTACCGCGCAGGTTTTGTCGCTCATGATGGCCTTTAAACTGTCCAAATCGTTGTAAACAGCGTGATCAATCGCACCTGGCTTAGGACCAAAACCGTCAGAATAAGCGGCCTGGCCACCTACAGTTACGGTGAAGAAAGTACGGCCGTGGAAACCTTGTTTAAAAGAAATAATCTGGTTCTTGTCTTCACCGTGGTGATCTAATGCCCAGCGACGCGCCAGCTTTAAGGCCGCTTCGTTGGCTTCTGCACCAGAGTTGGCAAAGTAAACTCGCTCAGCAAAGGTGGCGTCTGTTAGTTTTTTGGCCAATCTTATTGCTGGCTCGTTAGTAAATACATTACTTAAGTGCCACAGCTTTTCGCTCTGGTCTTTTAAAGCAGCAACCATCTCTGGGTGACAATGACCCAAAGCGTTTACTGCGATACCACCAGCAAAATCGATGAACTCGTTGCCTTCCTGGTCCCATACTTTTGAACCTTCACCACGAACTGGCACCATTGCCGCCGGGTTGTAATTTGGAACCATGACATCAGCAAACATTTCACGAGTCACATTCATATATTGCCTCCTGTAGAGTAAATTCGGTAATACACCGTGAAAAAAGAGGAGCATTATTCCAGATATTTACTCGCTTGTCTTCCCGAAAAAGGGGGTGAAGCCTTTAGTATAAAAGGGCTTCGCTAGAATTGCATAGAAATTGAATAAGTATGTGAAAGATTCAGAAAAGACTTTCAGTTTTACCGATAAAAGCCACAAATTTGGCGTATTAATCATCAAAGCACTCTTATATAGAACTGAATTCTTATTTTTTAGATTATTTTGCTATATAGAAGGAAAAACTCAAAATACCTGGCAGAGGACAGTATTTTAAGTCTTTAATCCGGCGATTATTCTTCACCGAAGGTAAGGCTAATCTGACGCACATCGACGGTTTTCAGAGCAGCAACAGCACCTTTAGGCATACGACAGGAAATCAGGTATTGTTTGGCATCTTCCATGTTGATCAGTTTGTAACTGCGCAACACCCTGAATCGCGCGTAACAGCGCCCCTGCTCCAATACCCGGCCCAATGGCGAGCGTTCCTTAATGGAGGTTTTATCCGCCAACTCTTGCAGAGCAGGTGCCACGACTACCCGCTTCATATTCATGTGATTTAATACATTAGCGGAAATCTGATAAGACTGATTCCACATCATGGCCAGCCACACATCCGGATCAATTTTGACCTCTTGCAGTGCTAAATGCTCTTCTCGCTTCTGCTCTTTATGAGCTTCCAGCATGGCTTCCTGCAACACCTTGTCAAAAAGCTTAAAGAACATTTTACTGATGGCGATTTTGCCCAGCTCGTGATGCATGCCCGCGACATAGGCGTGGAAGGGATCAACTTTGGATAACTCGGCAATTTTTCGGCAGCTGATACCCGTGGCGATGATCTGTTCCCAGAGTTTTTGCTTAAAAGCCGGGTAAGGGTCGGTGATTTTAGGGATCCAGCGTTGCACGGAGAGCATGGGCACCAGCAATTTGAGATTTTCAATGCCAAAAAAGCTCAAGGCCATGCGCAGTGTCTCGAATCTGACCACTTTGCCAAGTCGGTCGGTTTTTCGATACTTAGGACTGTTAGCCAGGTCCATTAACTCTTTTGTCAGCCAGGGGATAGCGGCAATAGTCGGCTCTATTTTTGCAATTGACGCAGCTTTCACTGACAGGCCGTCGTAAACCGCGGCCATGCCATCGTCAATACCAATAATCTTACTGCTAAGCTCATCAATATTGTCAATTTTCTTCTGCATGCGATCGCAGACTTCTTCGTGCACTATGGTACTGATATTTTCCAGATAGTGCTGTTTTGAACGCTGATTGAGCTCTTTGTCCCGCATTGCGATGCGTTCTACATCCAACAGTTTTCTGCGAGCATTGAATTGCTCAGACTGTTCCGCCTTAACCTTACCTTCTACTTCGATTCCGGCTGCCACCTGGCCGGTTTGTAATCCCATCAACAGATGGTAATAGCGGTTATCAATATCTGTGCGAATGTCTTGCTGGCCACTCATTCCGTTTCTCAAAATCTGACTTAAAAAATAAGTTGTTAATTCATCATCAGATTAGCTACTTTTGGCTAATCCTGTTGCATCGCTACTGAGCTATCTGTCACCAAATCCAGAATATTCTGCAAAAGTTGGTGACCAAATTCAGTCAAATGGGACTCCGGATGAAACTGCACGCCCCATAAGGGTAAAGTCTTGTGTGCTATGGCCATAACTTCAGTTTGCTGGCTGTTTTCACTTGCAGTATAGGCACTTATCTCAAACTCCGCGGGCAAAGATTGCGCGTCTACCACCAATGAATGATAGCGTGTAACCGTGAACTTTTCAGGTATGCCAGTAAACATTTTATGACCGGAATGGGCCACGGCTGAAACTTTACCATGCATCACTTTAGTAGCGCGTTGCACATTGGCGCCAAACACCTGAGCAATCACCTGATGGCCCAGGCAAACACCAAATATAGGAAATTTACCGGACAACTCTTGCACCAATTGCAGTGAGATACCGGCTTCATTGGGTGAGCAAGGGCCTGGCGAGATAACGATTAGGTCCGGTCTGAGATTTTTAACTTCAGCGATACTGATCTGATTATTTCTTACTACCTGCACGGAACACTCCAACTCTTCAAAGTAACGAGCCAGATTGAAAGTAAAAGAGTCGAAATTATCAATTAACAGTACGCGCATGTTTCCCGGGCGAGCGAATAAAACTGCGGAATTAAACAGGTTAAAGGCAACAAAATCAAGCCTCGCAAGGCTTTGACGGGCTTTTAATCAAAATAAGTGCACCCGGGCTGCAATATTAGCCCGATACACTGTGGAACTTGTATTGCTTCTTCGCCCAGACAGCTAAAAACACCGCGCCGATGTACATAGTTACACCGTAAACACCTGCGGAGGTGGCGTAAGCCGGACTGGATAAAAACGTGATAGCAATCAAAATGGCCATTGAAGCATTTTGAATGCCCACCTCAATGCCCAGCGTGACTTTTTCAGGCAAAGCCAATCCAGTTAGTTTTGCCAACCAAACGCCAGTTGCTATGGCGGCAAAGTTGAGTGTCAGGGTGGCCCAGAATATCTTATCAAAGGATGCCAACAGCATATCGAACTCCTGGATCACAATAGCGATGATCAGCGCCACCATAAACAACAGAGATATTTTGCGGAATATCACTTCTATCGCTAAAGCGCGTTGCTCCCAACGGGCGCGAAAAGCAATCCCCAAAATCACCGGCAGTAACGTTAACAACATCAGCCCCAAAGAGGTGTTCAACAGAGAAAAGGATTGCACCTGGTCGGCAGCGAACTGCTGAATAGCAAACTGAATTATCCAGGGTGTGGTAAAAACGCAGATCAAAGTGGTAACAGCCGTCAGCGATACCGATAAGGCCAGGTTGGCTCTGGCTAATTGGCTGATGACATTGGATGTTGTGCCTCCGGGACAGGCGGCTAACACCATCAGACCTATAGCCAGTTCTGCGGATAAATTAAACAGTACCGCTATGCCCCAGGCCAATATGGGTAACAACAGGATTTGGCCCACTAAGCCGATAAATATAGGCTTTGGAGTTTGCCACAGGCGGGAAAAATCCGCTCTGGTGAGACTCAATCCCATACCAAACATAACGACGGCGAGTATGGCCGGAAGTAATACCTGAGTTAACACCGAATCCTGCATCTGCTACCTTACTCCCAACTGAAAATCACTTTACCATTCCGTATTTAAACTCAGTTTTTAAAACTGTCATCCTGCGCCTGCACAACCTGGAACAAGGGCTGGAAATTACCCCAGGTGACCAAATCATTGGCATTCATGGCTCGCGTTTTCAATGCGATATCATGAGGTATGGGTTTTAGCTCTCCGGCTGCCTGCGCCAATAACTGACTTTCGCAACAGCTGTCCATAATAACAAAGTTAGCGGTGGCTGCATCAACGGTTTTGCCCACAGTCAGTAATCCGTGATTCTGCAGAATTACGGCAATGTTGTCTGCAAGGGCTTCAGCAATCAAATCCCCTTCATCCAGTTCCGCTACCACGCCGGTAAAATGGTCAAACAGACCGTGATTCTGGTAGAACATGCAGGCATCTTGAGAAATGGGCTTTAAAGTTTCTCCCAGCGCAGAAAAAGCCCGGCCATTGCGCGTATGTGCATGAGCCACGGCGTTCACATCAGGACGAGCCATGTGAATGCGAGAATGAATGGCAAAGGCGGCATTGTTGATGGCGTGCTTACCCTCAATAATTCTCCCTTCATGGCTGACCCGTACCAGGTCACTGGCCTTTATTTGGCGAAAATGCACAGCCAACGGATTCACCCAAAAAGTGTCTTTTTCTACGGCATCACGCACTGTGATATGACCCGCTAGTCCTTCATCAAAGCCATACAGAGCAAAAACCCGAAAAGCAGCGGCAAGACGCACCTTGTCATACTGCCGTTGCTGCATAGGATCGGTAAACACCGGCGGTTGTGGCACTGAAAAGTTTTCGGCACCTATGATCATGTTGTCGATAGTGGCTTGATGGGCAGACATTCTATTCTCCGGTTGTTTTTTAAGCACAACTGGATTCTACGCAGGGCAATGATAAACTCAAATGATGAATATTCATCGAATAATATAAATTTCATGCATAGTATTGACTACAACCTGTTTCAGGTTTTACTCACCATTTATCACCAGGGTTCCGTCAGTCAGGCTGCCGATAAACTTAATCTCACCCAGCCAGCTGTCAGCCATGCTTTGAGTCGGTTGCGCACCCAGTTCGGCGATCCCTTGTTTGAGCGTCATGGCAGAAAGATGATACCCACCGACTTTTGTCAGCGCATCATTGCCGATGTGGAGCAAAGCCTGAGTACCCTGCAACAAACCCTGTCGCAGCAGAAACAATGGGATGTGAGTCAACTTAACCGCACCTTTAACATTGCAGTACGGGATGTGCTGGAAGCTCTGTATTTCCCTAAGCTAATTGCCAGGCTGCAAAATCTCGCTCCGGGGGTGCGAATTCGCAGTGTCAGTGTAGAACCCCAAAATTTGGCCGTGGCATTGAAAAATGGTGATGTGGATTTGGTGTTGGATTCTCTGATTGCCACACCAGCCAATATTCGCAATCAAACCTTAGGCAGCAGTCGCTTTGTACTGGTGTGCCGTCGTGGACATCCCATTATCGAGAATTGTAACTTGCAGAGTTATCAGCAATGGCCACACGTGGTGGCCGCCTTAAAAGCCTCAGATATTAATCTGGTGGACAATGCGCTGACAGCACAGCAGCTACATCGCAATGTAGTCTTGCGCTGTGAGAACTTCTACGGCGCAGTGCAAACGGTGTGTCATAGTGATCTGATTATGACCGCACCGGAAAAAGCTGCACAACAGTTTGCCAGCCATATGCCAATACAACTTTTACCTTTGCCCCTGTCACTGCCGGACATCAGCATCCATATGTATTGGTGGCAGGTGGCAGAGTCAGACCCTGCCATTCGTTGGCTTCAAGATGAGATAGGACAGCTGTCCCGAGATTTATTTAAGGACGCTTAATAAATCCAACCGCGTCATACACTTTCGCCAGTGTTGTTGCGGCTCTGGCAGAAGCGCGTTCGGCACCGCTTTTCATAATGGCGTCCAGCTCAGCGCGATCTTCACGCAAGGCTTTGAACTTCTCCTGAATTGGCTCCACCAGGGCGACAACGGCGTCTGCCACATCGGTTTTCAGGTGCCCATACATCTTGTCTTCGTATTCCGGTACCAGATCTGCAACAGGACGGTTTGTGGCCAAAGACAGCAGCGTTAGTAAGTTAGAAACGCCGGGTTTTTCGCTGGTATCAAAATAAATGCGCGCCTGTTCATCAGAGTCAGTTACTGCGCGTTTAATCTTTTTCGCCAGTTTTTTCGGTTCTTCCAGTAGGCCAATGAAGTTATTTGGATTGTCATCGGATTTGGACATCTTCCTGTTGGGCTCCTGCAGACTCATAATGCGCGCACCAAACTCAGGAATGTAAGGCTCAGGCAGAGTAAACAGCTCACCGTAGAGATTGTTCATACGGGTGGCGATATCACGGGTTAATTCCAGGTGCTGTTTTTGATCTTCACCCACCGGCACTTTATCTGCCTGATACAGCAGAATGTCCGCCGCCTGTAACGCCGGGTAGCTATACAAACCAACGTTAATGTTGTTTTCATTTTTGGCTGATTTGTCTTTGAATTGGGTCATGCGATTCAATTCGCCCATCTGCGCATAACAGTTCATGATCCAGGCAAGCTGAGCGTGCTCAGGCACATGGGACTGCACAAACAAGGTACTTTTCACCGGGTCGATACCACAGGCGACATACAGAGCTAAACCGTCCAGGCAGGCTTCGTAAAGCGCCTTGGGATCCTGGCGAACCGTAATAGCGTGCAAGTCCACCAACATATACAGACAATCGTGATCCTCCTGCATGCTAACCCATTGTTTCAGGGCGCCCATGTAATTGCCGATAGTCAGTTGTCCGGAAGGCTGGCAGCCGCTTAATACAATTGGTTTACTACTCATCAGAATATCTCTTGTGTCTCTTTTCAATAATTAATGGTTATCTACCTGCGCCAACTCCTGGCGCATGGCATCAATCACCTGCTTATAATCAGGCTGATTAAAAATAGCGGAGCCCGCTACAAACATGTCTGCGCCCGCTTCTGCTATTGCGCGAATATTATCGACTTTCACGCCCCCGTCAATTTCAATTCGGGTATTCAGGCCCTGTTCCTGAATTAATTGTTTTAGATCACTCAACTTATCCAGTGTTTTGGGGATAAACGCCTGACCGCCAAATCCGGGGTTCACAGACATCAGCAGGACAAAATCCAGCTTATAAAGCACATAATCTAATACCGATAGTGGCGTGGCCGGATTCAATACTAGCCCAGCTTTACAACCCTTGTCCTTGATCAACTGAATACTGCGGTCCACATGTTCACTGGCTTCAGGGTGGAAACTGATGTAACTGGCACCGGCATCGGCAAACTGGGCAATCAAATCATCCACCGGCTTTACCATTAAATGCACGTCGATATCGGCCTGAATACCATAATCTCTGAGGGCCTTACACACCGCTGGGCCAAAGGTCAGATTGGGCACATAGTGGTTATCCATCACATCAAAATGAACTACATCGGCGCCTGCGTCTATTACCTTTGCCACGTCTTCACCAAGACGGGCCAAATCAGCGGATAAAATTGAAGGGGCAATGAGATTTGAGTGCATAAGCTTAGAGTCCAATTTCAAAATTGCCGCTAAAAATACCAGCTTCACCGGAAGAAGGCTAAGCCTTATTTTGGTGCGTCCGCCCTAAAAATGTGCACATATTTTTCCTTGGGTCTACGCTTATTATTAAGCCAGCGTGTTATTCGGCCTTTTTTATCTTTTATAAACTCAATACTTTCAATAGGTTAAGAAAGATTTCCGAAACTATTTTAGATAAAAATTAAACAGGCATCAGTTTTGCTGAACTTATGCCAGCACACTTACAAAAACGGAGAACACACATGAAATTAACTAAAACAACTCAGGCGGTTGCGTTCGTATTAGCTGCTTCAGCATTTTCACAGGCAGCTTATGCAGACCTTAGCGCCAATGTCGGTTTAGTATCTGAGTATCACTTCCGCGGTATTCAACAGACCAACTCTGCCTCTGCCAGCGCAGGTGTTGACTATGAAAACGGCGGTTTTTACCTGGGTACCTGGGTAGCCGATGTTGAAGACGGTCTGGAAATCGACGTCTATGGCGGCTACGGTTTTGACATCAGCGAAGATGTATCAGCCAGCGTAGGTGTTACCACTTATCAATACACAGGTGATTTTGATTCCGCCTACAACGAAGTTAACTTTGGTCTGGGTTGGGGTCCGCTTTCAGTTGAATACACTGTAGGTGAATGGGACGACGACATTGATTTAGGAATTCCTGGTGGCGATTACACATTCCTGGCATTAACCCTGGAGCACGACGGCTTTTATGGCACCTTCGGTACCTTTGGTGATGAATCCGACGGTGAATACTTCGAGCTGGGTTACGGTACAGAAATCGGTGGTTTTGACGCTGGCGTTTCAGTGGTATTTGCAGACAGCGACTTAGGTGGCGGTAACAGTGATGAAACCATCCTGTTCAGTCTGAGCAAGTCTTTCGACCTGTAATAACAGATTCACTCAGTAGCACGGATGCTGCACCCAATATATCTGCCAGGTTCTGTAGGGTGAACCTGGTGGATGTATCCCCGCTGCCATATGCATATATGGCAGCGACTCCTACCAAGGCGATATTGCGAACATTTTTTGAACAGTTCTCGGGTAGAGCTTAACCGTAAACTCACAACCTGATTAGTTTTGCTTTGTCTAAAAATCTCGAGTTCAAGGAGCCCAACCTGACTTTAGGCTCTGCTGTTGAGCTCACTACCAGGTAGACTTTATTTCGACGTTGCAGTCTAATTTAAGTCACTATCATTTAATTCATACCCTTGTCGGGGCGCCGACCGCGCCTTAAGGTGACCGGGCTGCGCCCCCCTTAAGAATCCCCCGCAGCCCCTGACGCGCAACAACATAAACTTCGCCATCAGAACAACGACGACCATCAATGACAGCACATCCCTGTGCTGAGCATTGAGTATACCAATAAGTGACGTTAAGCATGCTACTCAGTGGAAATTGAAACGGTTTTAGACAAGGCAGATGTTTACAGGTTTAATGGGTTAAATCAAAAACATCTAACGACGTATAAAACCGTTTCAAATCCATCGAAGACGCCATCTCAGCGGCTTACTTCTTTGTTGCCAACAGGGATGTTGGTAAGGGGCGAGAGCAGGATGCGTTAAGCTTTGCGTGAAATTCGAAAGACCACCAGTATTACTTCATTCACGCGCCTCGAATTAAGCTCGCTGATATGGCGCTGAGCGAATGCTTAACGTCACTTATTGGTATTTGCTATCATCCCTGATATCTCTCATCGTTGTTTTAACTGATGTCGCAGTTTATTGCGCGTAAAGGGAAAAAGGGTTTAGTACTTCGAACAAACTTTGACCTAACTGAATCCATATACGAGACAGTTTGGCTTTTTCTTAAAATGGAAATATTTAGATTCTGGACTTTATAACCACAAAATACCCGTTCATGCTCTCGTCCAGCGACTCCCACGCATTCAGATTCACTATCTCCATTCAGTTAAAATTCACCCCGTCCGATTAAACTTATATTTAGGTAATATTTTTCACTTGAGTGAACTTTTGTTACTGAAGTTGTCAAAAATTCCCGATGGTAATAATGCAGTTGTCGTAACTTATCTCCTGTTAATGGCCGCATTGCTGAGATAAACGACAGATTTTTAACGACCAACTTCCTCACTAAAAAGAGGTTCAGCAAGTATAATGAAACAAAGTGTTGCAAAACGGGTCGCGAATATGATCTCCTCAAGAAACCAAAAAATGTTGATACTCAGTACAGCATTAGTGGCTATGCTATCCTTTGCTGGCAATTTGGAAGACGAAGGTTTGCGCTTTTGTAGTTGCCCGGTGGACAGTAGTTTTGACAATTCACTGCCCATGAGTCATCCACAAAACCTCTGTGCCAAAGAGCAAGCAGCAGGCGTCAGTTGGGTTTCCTGGTTTTCCGGCAGCAGTGCCAGCAAACAATTTCATTATCTGGATTTATTGGAGCTATTGACAAGAGTTACCGACAGCGGTCAGGATAACAGCAGTAATAGTTAATTCGGAATGTCTGTGAGCAGTTCAGAGCCATCCAGTAAAACAGAAAAAGCCTCGTTATGGCAGGTAACCAAAAGCGTTGCTGCCAGCATGTTTGGTGTACAAACTCAAAAAAACCATCTGGCTGATTTTCAGCAAACTTCCTTCTTGCCCTATTTGTTAGTGGGCGTCGTTTTTGTATTAGCCTTTATTGCCACTCTCGTCATTGTTGTGAATATTGTTCTTTCCTGACACTTATTTGATTTTCTGACACTTTTCTACAACACTCATTTAAAGCAACCCCTTCTTTGGGACAGAGTAGAAAATGCTGTCAAAACAAAAAATCGCAAAGTGGTTTATTGCATGCTTACTCTTTTCAACACAGTCACAGGCCGAAAACCTGTGGTCTGACTTTAGTATTACAGCGCTGAAGGGCAGTAATTATCAGGTGGGTGATAATGACCGCACCGTGCTGACACTGGAGCACGCTTCAGGTAATAGCTGGGGTGATAGCTTTTTGTTTGTCGATCGCCTTGAGTCCGACGATGGCTTTACCGAAACCTATGGCGAACTGACGCTTCGCTACGCCTTATTCAACAGCGATGACTCACTGTTGAGTGGCGTTTATCTGGCGGGCTCTACGGAAATTGGCGACGGTTTCAGCAATTACCTCTATGGCATAGGTCTGGACATCGCAGTTCCGCATTTTAACTATTTTCAGGCCAATTTTTATTTGCGCAATAATGAATTCGCCAGACGCAGCGAGCAACTAACTCTGGTTTATGGCGTGCCATTAGGACCGCTCTATTTTGATGGTTTTATCGATATCGCCAGCGCCACCACAGATGACTTCGGCAACGCACAAAAGCGCCAGATAAATTTCACATCGCAATTAAAGTATGACCTGGCCCCGCACTTTGAACTCGATAATAAGCTTTTTGTGGGGATAGAGTATGTCTACTGGAACAATAAATTCGGGATCGATGGCGTGGATGAGCGCAATGTGAATTTGTTACTGAAATGGCACTTTTAGTTTGGCATTTAATTAAGGGGGCGAGAAGCAATGTTACTTAAGCACCAGGTGTATGCCAGCCTTATCGCGGCCGCCATATTACCCATTCTTATCTCATCTATTTTTGTGTCTTCAGGACTTAAGAATCACGCCAATGAAAAACTCAGTGAGACAGAACTTCCCACCGCAATGCGGGAACTCAGAAATGCCATTGAGCTGGAATTGACGCCACCGGTAATCATTTCCCAAAGTATCGCCCAAAACCAGCTTGTGATCGATTGGGTAACCCAGGGGGAGCCGACTGCTTTCAGACAAAATATTGTAAATTACCTGATGGATATCAAAAGGCGCAACGATGCTATTTCTGCTTACGTAGTGATTGGTGAATCCAGAAACTATTACAGTCAAGATGGTTTAGCCAGGACGTTAGATCCATCACAGGACCCTTGGTTTTACAGCTTTATAAACTCCGACAGACAGTTCGAACTCAGCTTCGACATAGACAAAGCCACCCAGAATCCTGTGGTATTTATCAATTATGTGATTGTCAGCAATGGCCGGCGAATCGGCATAGCCGGCATCGGCAAGGCCCTTTCTGACATGACGGATCTCATCAAAGGTTACAGTCTGGCCCAGACGGGTCAGGTGTATCTGATTGATGATGCCGGAGAGATCAAACTACACAGAAACAATGGCGAAATCGGCAAGAGAGTCAGCCTGCCAAAACCTATCAATCAGGGCTACAGCGTGATTGAAAAAGACGGTGAAAGCTTTGTTTCAGCGCGGGTGGAATTAAACTCCATCGACTGGCAACTGGTGGGGGAGATTCCTCAGGCGGAATTATATAAAAGTATTAACGAAGCCATATTCAAAATCTTCTTTATTGCCTCAATTGTGGCCGTCGCCGCCTTTTTCGCGGTCAAAGTCATCGCCGGTAAGATCTTCCGACCACTGGATAAAATTACCGACGCCATTACCGGCCTGGCAGAAAGAGAAGGTGATCTTACGGTACGCCTGCCGGAACACACCAATAACGAACTAGGCGTACTGGCCGGGGAAATTAATAAATTCATTGCCCGATTACAGGAAATGTTTAAAGAAGTCTCTGACAGTGCCACGGAGATTACGGCTATCGCAAATACGGTAAATCAAACTTCTGCTCAGGCCACCAAGGTATCCAAAAACCAATCCAACAGCACCCAAACCGTGGCAGCTGCGATTAACGAAATGGAGGCGACGGTAGCGCAGATATCCCACAATGCCCAACAAGCCTCTGGATTCGCTTCCGATGCTCAAAAAGAGCTTACCATTGGCAATAAAGACGCACAAAAATCTATCAAGGAAATGACCACCCTATCGGATTCCATGGAGACCGCGGTTAAGAGTGTTAAGGAACTGTCAGAAGAAATCGCGTCCATTACTCATGTGCTAGAGGTTATACGAGGCATATCCGAGCAAACCAATCTGTTGGCATTAAACGCCGCTATTGAAGCCGCCCGTGCCGGAGAGCAAGGCCGGGGATTTGCAGTAGTGGCAGATGAGGTACGCAGTTTAGCCAAACGCACTTCCGACTCCACCGAAGAAATTAATGAAATGGTGGGCCGGCTAAACGCCAAGGCATCGGATTCTGTAACTGCCATTGAGAATGGCAGAGAGTCCACCAGAGCGAATGTGGAACTGGTAAACAATTCCGGACGTAAGATGATGGATGCCTTTGATGTGGTGGGTGAAATCAGCCAGATCAACGAACAGGTAGCGCACGCCACCAGTGAGCAACAACTGGCTACTGCAGAAATCAACACCAATGTGCTGACCATTTCCAACGACGCCCATGAAACCCAGGCGCTGATGGAAGACGCCCAGCAAGCCATTCAGGAGTTACATGGCCTGACCTCGAAGCTGAGTCAGCTTATTGCCAAATTCAAGCTGTAATACGAGTGTTATACCGAAGGCAGCGACTGGTTAAACAAACCAGCACCGATGTTATAGACAAAATAAAGCGAGACTAACCAGTGCCACCAGGCGCTCTCAGTGCGTATACACACATACAACAACACACAAGCAATCAGTTGACTGGCGATGAACAGCAGATTCTGTTGCCCAAACAAAAAGTACAAAATGGTGGGTACGCTAAGCAAATATGCTGAAAACATACCAAAGAAAATGTAGCGATTAGCGCGATAAAATTGCCAAAGATCACAGTGCTCACGGATACGACTGGGTAATGCCGCGGTACTGAACAGAAAGGTAAAGGTAGGCAGTACACTTAAAATCAGCAGCTTACCGGCACTATCAATGACAAAAGCTTCAATGATCTGAAAAAAAGCCCACCAGCCGTTGATGATCGCCAAAAAACAAACAAAAGCCCAGATCAGCGGTATAGCGTGAAAGGTAACCCGTTGCCGCTCTTCAACCAGGCGATAACCGCTGGACAGCAAATCAGCCATCGCAATACCATAAATAATACTGATAAAAGGTATAATGTAGTCAATTTGTTCCATAAATCGCTCTTTGCCCCTGATGATGCACTGCATCCAAAACAGGTTTAATAATAGACCAGCTATTATTTAACGCTATTGTACACCGCCAATAGTTCCGCCACTTTTTTGCGATTGTCGCCATTTTGGCTGATAAAGCGGGCTACGGAAAGTTTGCGCAGTTTGGCGGGTTTGTATATCCGGCGGGTAAAGGGCGTATCATGATTGCTCACCAACACAAAACGGCCTAGCTTTTCACTAACGTGCAGCGCCAGTTCTGCCAACTCTTCCTGCAAATCCAGGCTAAAGCCTTGCTTGGCGTAAGAGGTAAAATAAGCGGTTTCACTGACCGGAGCATAAGGTGGATCACAGTAAATTACTGAATCATCCGGTGACTGCAACATAACCTGCTGAAAAGGCAGACAGGTAAAGGTAGCTCTGGCGGCCTTTTGTGCAAAGTGTTGTAGTTCTTTTTTGGGGAAATAAGGTGCCTTATAGCGACCAAATGGCACGTTGAATTTACCAGACAGATTGTATCGACACAGACCGTTGTACCCATGGCGATTCAGATACAAAAACAGTACCGAGCGTTCAAACGGATCAGTGCTGTCGTTAAACCGTTCTCGCTGCTGATAAAACACCGCTTCCTGATTGAATTGAGGCGTGAAATAAGGCTCGGCTTCGGTGATAAAGTGTGCGCTGTCGGTTTGCAGAATCTTGTAAAGATTAATCAGATCTTCATTAATGTCATTGAGATGATATGCCTCAAACTCAGAATTCAAAAACACTGAGCCAGCACCCACAAATGGCTCCACCAGCACTTTGGCTTTAGGTAGCTCTTTGTTGATCTTTTCAATGAGGCTATATTTGCCTCCGGCCCATTTTAAAAATGCCCGGTGTTTCGATTGTGGCATGCTGTTATTATTATCTGGCTTAGATCTCTAGAGGCTGGGATTGTACCTTACTGAAAAAAAATTACAGCTAGTTAACCGTGATTTCATTGCGTACCTGACTGATAGCCTTAGCAAACGGTGTGGAAGGGCCAAATTTTTCCGGTAAAGATTCAGCTGCAGCGCGGGCGGCATCTAAACTTGCAAAACTCTGTTTCACCAGCACCACAAACCAGTCACCGCCGTAGCGTTGGGTTTTGTACACCCAGACATCGTTGAGCAACTGATTATCCACCAGAAACTCCTGCAATAAAGCTTCAGTACTAATTCCAGACACCTGCAACACAAAATTGCTGTCAGCCTGTTCCAGTAATACCGGTTCGTGATACTGATACCGAGTTGGGATTACTTCGGGGGCAGCCTGAGAGCCGGATTCAATAGGCTGAAAACTGGTAATGTCTTCTACCGGATAATCGTTGACGTTCGTTGTATCGGCAGCCGTTTCCTGATTAAGCAGGTCGGTTTCAGATACATTTGTCGTGGTAGTTACTCGCGGTGTCGCCGGCTCAACAGCTGCAGAAGCTGTCTCTGAGAACTCATTATTAGCCTGGCTGGCAGGTGATGGTTCAATACTTGTTTCTTGCTGAGCAACGCTAGTTTCTTCAGAGGAACTTACCCTATCCACTTCTTGAGCCTGCTGTGCTGTTTGCGCTGTCGCAGCAGATGAAGCGCCCTCAACTGCGACACTACTTTCTGTGGCATCCGTATTGTTAACCAGTGAGTTAGTGGCTTCTGAGTTATTGACTTCAGTATTCAGCATTTCCAACGCTACCAGGGCATCCATAACAGCAGTGCTTAACTCTGCATCTGCGCTGCTCATTGGCTGCGTCTGTTGTAGCTGCGCTGATTGTGCCGATGGTTGCTGACCTGGCACCTTACTATCGCGGTCGGCTTTGTTGGTCTGCTGAGCAGGCAATTTGCCGGTATCCCGTAACTGCTTTAATTGTTCAGCACTGATATCGACAATGTACTCAGAACTGGGGGAATCCGGGCTTTGCTTTGTAAAAGTATTCACCACAATGGCTTGTGTAGCAGTTTCAACATTTTCCTGATCAACCTCTGCGCTGGTCTCAGTTAATGCCTCATCTTTGGCATCCAGACGTTGCATAGCATCGCTGAAGTTAGCCGCTACCCGTTGATTGTCGGAAGAGTTCACCGCAATGTCGTCGTTGTTTTCTTCGTTGGCTAAAGCTACGGCTTCCTGCAATGACAGTCCGGCGGTTTCAACACTATCTTCGCTGTTGTCCTGATTGCTTTCTGGTTTGGACTGAAATAAAAACTGACTAAACTCTGTCACTGCCGCTGAAGTAACATCAAAATACTGCCAGATAAGAATCGATGAAAAGCTCAGTACAAAAGCCATCGCCAGGGCCAGTTTAACCCACCACTTTTGCAAGGGTGCGGTGCCCAGAGCAGGTCGGCTGGCGCGACTTTTCATGCGTTCCTGAAACAGTTTTCGACGATTTGCGATAAGTTCGTCTAAATCGCCTTCGACTTCCGTTTCTTCGTCATACTCAAGGGTCTGAGTGGTCAGCAAAACGGGTTTGTCGTTGTTGTTGGTGGGTAGCCAGGATTTCACATCTTCCGCCCAAAAATGGTCACCGAACATCAGAATATTGATTTGTTCGCCGTTGCGCGCAAAGCGATTTTGCAACACCAGATCCCACAGCTCCCGCAGAACGTCTTCAGGGATATCTTCGGCACTGGTTATGGCAATAAGCACCGGCTCAGCTTTGTTATCGCGAGCGGCAAACGCCTGTACTAAAGATTGGTTGCGCTGCCAGCTGCAATGCAGTTGCTCTGCCAGTAATTGCCGATAGTAGTTATCGCTCTTACCTTTGCGGGCATTTATCAGTGCGACATTGGCCTGCTGACTTTGCTGGCCCAGAAACGCTTCCACAAAGCCCTGCTGTACAGCCACATCTTCACCGGTAATAAATACCATTTGTGAAGAATGGGCTACCAGATATTCCAATCTCTGGGAAATATCTGTGTATTCGGTTAGCAGGGTAGAATGTCTCATTTTTTCAATTTGTTAGCTATTCAGCATAAACCTGTTCGATGTTAGTTTAAAACGTCTCGCAACAGCTGTTCGTCGATGTCAGAAGTCACCACCGCCTGCCCAATTCCTTGCGGAATGATAAAGCGTATTTGTCCGGCTTCCACTTTTTTATCATGCTGCATATGACGTATAAACGCATCATAGCCCATAGAATCCGGCGCAGAAATCGGTAAATCAAAAGCCGCATGTAGATCAGTGATGCGACTAACTTCTGACACTGTTAACCAGCCTTTTTTCTGTGCAACAACTGAAGCAATAATAGTGCCAGCAGAAACAGCCTCGCCGTGTAACCAGTTGCCATAACCCTGTTCGGCTTCAATCGCATGTCCAAAAGTATGGCCCAAATTCAGTAAAGCGCGCAGTCCTTTTTCTCGTTCGTCCTGTGCCACAATTTCAGCCTTAATCTGACAACAGCGATAAATCATCTTTTGCAAAGTAGCAGAATCCAAAGCCTTAATGGCTTCAAGGTTGTTTTCCAGCCAGGCAAAAAACTCTGCATCGTAAATAATGCCGTATTTGATAACTTCTGCCATACCGGCGGCAAACTCTCTGGCCGGAAGTGTTTTCAGCGTTTCGGTGTCGATAATCACCGCTTTGGGCTGGTAAAAAGCACCTATCATATTTTTACCCAAGGCGTGGTTTACCGCAGTTTTACCGCCGACACTGGAATCCACCTGAGATAATAAAGTGGTGGGCACCTGGATAAAGGGAATTCCACGTTGAAAACTGGCAGCTACAAAACCGGTCAAATCACCAATTACACCGCCTCCTAATGCCAGCAAGGTGGCATCTCTGGCGGCATGGCGCTGCAATAACTCACCAATCACGGTTTCCATGGTTTGCAAGGTTTTATACTCTTCACCGTCTGGCACCTGGATAAACTGCACGTCGATGCCAGTTAATGCGGCGCATAACTTGTCAGCCCACAGGGCGTAAACCGTTGGATTGGTAACCACAAAAACTTGTTGGGTTTTCAGGAAGTCTCGAATGAGGTGTGCTTGTGAAAGAGAATTTTCGGAAATGGTTATGGGGTAGCTACGCTCCCCCAACTCTACTGTTAAGGTCGACATGCGCGCTCCCCCCAAATGGTATTTTTATAAGCCGATTTTACTAATAATCGCGTTAGCTACTGCACGAGCGCTTTGATCGTCGGTTTGCACCGTGTAATCGGCAATTTCTTCGTACAATGGATTGCGTTCTCCGGCCAAATCTTTCAATACGGCTTCGGGATCATTATTTTGCAACAACGGACGGCGTTTATCACGTTGAGTTCTGGCTACTTGTTTATCAATCGTGGTTTCCAGATACACCACAATACCGCGTGCCGATAAACGGTTTCTGACGGCATTACGCACCACAGAACCACCGCCTGTCGCCAGAACGATACCTTGTTTTTCAGTTAAATCAGTGATGACAGACTCTTCTCTATCGCGAAAACCTTCTTCGCCTTCAATATCAAACACCCAGGAAATATCGGCGCCAGTGCGCTTCTCGATTTCCTGGTCTGAGTCATAAAATTCTAAATGTAATTCGTCTGCCAGATGTCTGCCAATGGTACTTTTGCCAGCCCCCATCGGCCCAATTAAAAAAATGTTTCTTTTTTCGGCCATTTTATCTACGTCAACAATCTAAAAAAATGGAAATTCCAACCTCGCTCGATTTTCGAGAGCGGGATTATCTCAGTTACAGGCGCGATTTGGCAACCCTTTTGCTTGCCTTATCTTCAGTTTGCTTAAAACAATCCGCCAGTTATGGGGCTATTTTTTTGCTTTACAAGGTATCAGTGAGAATTTTTGGGGTGACGAAGATCAAAAGCTCCCGTTTGTCGTTAACTTGCTGACTCTGTTTAAACAGATTTCCTACTACTGGTAAGTCGCCTAACAAAGGCACTTTGGTATCGGCATCCGAAATGGTTTGCTGGAAAATACCGCCCAACACTATGGTTTCGCCATTTTCCACCAGCACCTGAGTGGAGATTTCCTGCGTATCAATGGCCACCGCCGGCCCCGTAGGCGTCGACACTGTCTCGCCACGGGTGTCCTGAGTTACCACCAAATCAAGGATAATGCGATTATCCGGGGTAATATGCGGCGTTACCATCATACTCAACACCGCTTTTTTGAATTCCACCGAAGTTGCACCGCTGGAGGTGGCCTGTACATAGGGAATTTCAGTACCCTGTTCGATGTAAGCTTCGTGTTGATTAGCCACAGTAATTCTGGGACTGGCGATGATTTCACCTTTATTCTCAGTTTCCAGCGCTGACAACTCCAAATCCAAAATGGTGCCATCCACCAGGCGAGCCACCGTAAATCCGATACGCCCTGCCGGCGAGTTTACCGGGAGGTTTACATTTAACCTGTCATCGATTGCCGGTATTGTGCCACCGGCTATTGAATCAGCGGCTTCCAGTGAACCAGACACTCCATCTTCATCCTGACGATCACTAAAGCCCCAGCGCACGCCGAACTGCTCATCGACACCATCCCGTACCGTCACCATGCGCGATTCAATTAATACCTGGCGCACCGGTATATCCAGTATTTCAATCATTTCCAGGGCATCGGCGATAGAATCATTTGAATCTTTAATGATCAGGGTATTGGTGCGCTCATCAACCGTAACATTGCCTCTGGCACTAAGCACACTACCTTCGCTGGATTTGAGGATCAGTGCCAACTCTGAGGCTTTGGCATAGTTAATTTGCACGTGACGGGTACTCAGAGGAGCAAGATCAGCGGCCTGTTTTTGGGTTTGTAAAATCTGCGCTTCACGCGCAGCTAATTCTTCCGCAGGTGCCACTAATAGAATGTTACCTTCCATGCGCTGATCCAGGCCTTTGATACGCAAAATCATACTCAGCGCCTGATCCCAGGGCACATCCGTGAGACTAATAGTGACGTTTCCGGTCACTGAATCAGTAGTTACCAGGTTGAAGCCGTTTACCTGGGCGATGATTTGTAATACCTGGCGCACCGGGACATCCTGGAAATCTAACGAGATCGGCTCACCGGAAAACTGGGCCTGGTATTGCGCTTCCTGATCATTGGCTTTTATCTCACTGACCTGAATTTTCAGCAATTTGCCGTCTTTTTCATGGCGATGCGTAAAATCTCCCGCCATTTCAATAACTATGGAGGATTGCGTGGCATCCTGAAAGGTCTCTACAAACTGAATTGGGGTGGTAAACTCCGACACATTGAGACGCATCAGCTGCCCTTCCCCCAATCGGGTACCATGTAAATTCACGTGCAACAACTTGCTCTCTCTGGACATCAACACCTGAAACTCTGCCGAATCGAACTCGATCAACAATTCGCCGGTGTTGTCGGGCAGTTGTTGAAATTCAATGTTGGTCAGTACGGAATGCGCTGATGCTTTGGAAGAAGGTGCCGGATCCACCAGGCGAACATCGTTTTGCTGTGCAATCGTCGCGGGAATACAAAACAACAAAGCAACGGTGATTATCCCCAAATTGAAAAATGATTTGCTAATACCCATGTTATAAATCTCCGGAGCCGTTTGATATTGTTATTCTCGAGCTTTTTGCCTGCCAACATCCCGCGCCGTCGGGTAATTGCTCGGTAAAGTACACGGCATTTTCGCTGATACGCGTTATTTTCCCAAAAAATAATCCCAGATGGTCACCCACTGTCGCCCTGTGCAAGCTTCCATCATTTGCGGTAATAAGTGCCCATTTTTGCCCTTTACTGGTAAAGAATCCCTGGATGCTTAAAGCATCGGTGCCGTAGGCTTCCAGTGGATCCTTGGGACGTCGAATATCCGGCTGAGAGCAATTGCCGGTGGTCTGATCCTGCAATGCCAAATCCTGATTTCTCGGTCTGCTAAAAGGGCTTCTTTCATCCTGCGCAGCATAGACAAACGCTGGCACAGGTTTAAATTCCGGGTAAGGCTCAATCGGTGGCGGTGTTGAGGTCTGTACGGTAGCAATAAATTGCTGTAGATCCGAGGTATCCGCAGCACAGCCACTCAACATGATTACAATACCAATCCCCAGTGCGCGCCTGATCATTGACCTTCCACCTCAGGTGTTGCACGGTAAGTTTTCGCCGCCATTGTCAGTCGTAGTTCTTGCGGTGAAGTGACCATTTCAAAATCATGCACAGTGACAATTCTGGGCAAACTGGCAATGGCTGAAAGGAATTCGCCAAACTCGTGATATTCACCATTGACTTCAATGCGAATTGGCAACTCTGTGTAAAACTCTTTGGGGATCTCATTTTCCCAGTTAATGCCTTTAAAGGTCAGCCCCGACGAAGTCCCTACCAGAGTGATGTCATCTAACAATCCTGGCGTTTCATTGTTGGTGGGCAAAGACTTCACCACTTTTTGAAAATCCAGCTTTAAGCGCTCCAATTGTTGCTCATAGGCTTCCAGATTGGCCGCAATCAGGTATTTGGCTTCATAGGTGCCCCTGAGTTCAAATTCTCGTTTTTGCTCACTATCGAGGATGGGAAGTTTGTCTTTCACCAGGAAGTAAAATGCGCCACCTCCCACCATTAGGCAAACCATTAAAGCAAACACCGTTTTAACCTCAAAAGGCCAGTAAGCGATTTGCTCAAAGTCCAGATCATTCATTTCCTTGAGTTTTGCGAAATCAAACTTCATTGGGCTTGCTCCGCTTCACTCAAACTCACCAGGGGGGGTGCAATTTTAGGACTAATCATAAAAGTCAGTTTAAAGTCACTAACCGCTTCGGTTGTGCTGGTATCGGCCACAACGGATGACAGATCATTACCCACAAATACTGGTGAATTTTCCAGCCGACGCATAAAATCAGCCAGGCGGTTATTAGATTCACTGACGCCAATAATCTCGATGCGATTTTGTTTGCGATTCAGTTGCTTAAATGCAATGCCGGGCGGCACCAGGGTGGCCAGCTCGTTCAGTACAATAGGACTGACATTTCTATGTTCCTGCAATTGTTGAATCAGAGAAATGCGCTTTTCAATGTTTTCCTTTTGTTTTTTGATAGTAGCTATTTTTCCGATTCGCACGTCCAGAATCGCCAACTCTTTTTCCAGAAATTGATTGCGTTGTTGCTGGTTTTTAATCAGATTATCCAGAAAGCTACCAATGCCCAGTACCAATCCCACCGCCAACAGAGCACAAAACGCCAATGTCGCCAGGTACATTTGTTTTTGCTTTTCTCTTTGCTTTTCACGCCAGGGCAGTAAATTTATGTATGACATGTCGAGAAACCTCTCCATGCCAGCCCTGCGGCAACGGCAAACTGTGCACCGTAGAATTCATCGAGACTGACATTCTTTGCGGTATCCATGTGCTGCAACGGTTCGAATAAAGCAATATCAATATTCATATCCATCGCCAGATCTTCAACAACCCCTTCTAATATGGTCGCTCCACCTGACATGTATATTTTTTGTGGCAATTCTGCATTAAAACTAGTGACGTAAAGCTGCAAAATACGGTTTATTTGCATTTGCAAGGTAGATAAAAATTGTGGGTAGAGTAAATCCCGCCAGGTGTCGGGTAAATCCCCTGAAATGAGGCCTTTCTGAACATCATTAATGCCCAAGTTAAAACTGGCAGCAATTTCATTGGCTAACATATCAGTACCAAAAGCCAACTCCCGGCTCAGGATCACCTGTTTTCCCCGAATTACCGTTAACTGTAATTGTGCGGCTCCCACATTGAGACAAAAAACCGCCTCTTCTTCAGAAAACTGACCAAAATTCACCAAGGCGTTTCCCAGTGCATACCCCTCAATATCCATGATCTTTACTTCGAAATCCACCTCACGGGATATCAGAGTGCGATTTTCCACTATGTTCTTATGGGCAACGCTGAGCAGGATATCTGCGCGGCCGGGCTTGCGGGCACAGGGACCGATTTCTTCAAAGTCCATGTAGACTTCGTTGAGCGGGTATGGAATTAAACTGTCGGCCTCAATTTCTATCTGGGCTTCTAAATCGATATCACTCAGGCCCAGTTCCATATCAACAATCTTGGTGAGCACCGTTGAGCCGGAAATAGCGATTGCAATATTTTTTACGTTAGTTTGCAGTGCTTTGCGAACCTTTTTAAGAGCGTGGTTGACGGCGTCGTAATCTTTGATTTCTCGCTCTTGCATGACATTGCCATAAATGGGCTCGCAGGCGATTGCGTCAATACTAAAGCGTTTGCCTTTCTGAGATAACAACAAGGCTTTGACATAGCGACTCCCTATGTCGACCCCCAAAATTTGCTTTTTATTGTTTCCTATACTCAGATTCAAGCTATTGTCTCTTTTCTGTGCTCAATAGAATCATAGATTAAATTTAACCAGATGTAACAAAAATAGTTAGCTGCAGGCAAACTAACGTATTAATTTATATGCATTTCATCGTATTTTTTCAGTAATTCTTTAATTTAGTCGCCAAATTGGCAATATGCACCAATAACTGAGCTGCTAAATTGTGAACAATTACTCAAAGCTTAATGCGCAGGAAGTTTCAATAAGAGTGGGTTTTAAGATAAAATGCCGAGCTCGTCATTGAGTCTCTTGAATAACTCTGGCATTGCCAGACACAGAACGACGCGGGATAACGCCAAAACGTGAGTAAATTCTTAAAATACGTCATTAGTATCTTTGCACTGGGGTCAATATTTGCGGTGGTGACCATTGCCGGATTATATTTTTATATTCGCGCCGATCTGCCCAGTGTGGAAGTGCTCAAAGACGTCAAACTGCAGACCCCTATGCAGATCTTCACCCGTGATGGCAGACTCATTTCTCAATACGGTGTCAAACGTCGTATCCCGGTGACGCTGGATGAAGTGCCACAACAGTTAATAGACGCTATCCTGGCCACCGAAGACAGCCGTTTTTACGAACATCCAGGTATCGATCCCATAGGTATTATGCGAGCCGCCTTTAACCTGATGATCACCGGTCAATTGAGCCAGGGGGGTAGTACCCTCACCATGCAATTGGCCCGCGGCTTTTTCCTGACCCGTGATAAAACCTTTATACGTAAGCTAAAAGAAATCTTTATCGCCTGGCACATTGAACGAGTACTCACCAAAGATGAGATTTTATCTCTGTATATCAATAAAGTAGAACTGGGGCATCGCGCCTTTGGTTTCGGCGCAGCCGCTCAGGTGTATTATGGAAAGGGACTGAATGAGCTGAGCCTGGCACAAATTGCCACTCTGGCGGGATTGCCCAAAGCCCCTTCCACCATGAACCCTATCAGTCGCCCGGAGCGCTCGGTTAACCGTCGCAAAGTAGTTCTGGGCAGAATGCTCAACGAAAACTTTATCTCCAGAGAGCAATATGAAAGCGCCGCCCTTGAGCCGGTCACAGCCAAACTACACGGGGCAGAAATCGAATTAGATGCGCCCTATCTGGCCAATGTCATCTACAACGAAATGACCGCGCTCTATGGCAAAGAAGAAGCCGAAACCGGCGGCTATAAAGTATACGCCACTGCCAGCTACGACATGCAAAAAGCCGCCATCGAGGCGTTGCGACAAAACCTGCATGATTATGATGAAAGACATGGATATCGCGGTGCTATTACCCAACTATGGCGTAAATCCCCCGCGCAAAACGACCCCAATAAAGATAACTTTGTGCCAGACATGGCCTGGACTGAACAACAAATCGCCAGCCACCTCAGAAGTTTCTCAACTTATGGCCCCCTCATTCCAGCCGTGGTCACCGATGTGTTTGAGCAGGCTATAGCAGTCATTGACAAAACCGGTGCTTATCGCCGTATTGAATGGGATGGCCTGGCTTGGGCACGGCCGTACATCACGGATACCCGCCAAGGCAATCCACCTGACATTGCCAGTGATATCCTTCAGGAAGGTGCGTTAATCTGGATCCGACAACGCAATGAAGATCAGCGCTGGCAACTTTCGCAATTTCCAGAAGCCAGTAGTGCATTGATCGCCTTAGATCCCAACAATGGTGCGGTACGTGCTCTGGTAGGCGGCTATAGCTTTTATCAGAGCCAGTTTAACAGAGCCACCCAGGCAAAACGTCAGGTGGGTTCAAATATCAAACCCTTTTTATACTCTGCAGCGTTGGATCAGGGCTATACCATAGCCTCCATTATAAATGATGCGCCAATCAATCAATGGGATCGCAGTTCCGGCCGGGCGTGGCGTCCAGCCAACTCGCCAGCGGTATATGACGGCCCCATCAGAATGCGTATCGCGCTGGGTAAATCGAAAAACGTCGTAGCGGTGCGCTTATTGCGTGCCGTGGGCATTGATAACGTCAGAAACCACATGCGAAAATTTGGTTTTCAGATGGAAGATTTACCGCGTGATGAATCACTGTCATTGGGTTCGGCTTCAATTACCCCTCTGGAAGTAGCCAACGGTTTTGCCACCATCGCCAATGGAGGCTATGCCGTGGAGCCGCACTTTATCGAACGCATAGAAGGCCAGTATGGTGAATATGTGTGGCAAGCCAACCCTGTTACCGCCTGCCCGGTTTGTGAAGAAACCGAAGGCCTGACTGCACAAATCAGTACCCCCATTCCGGGTGATGCACCAAATCACCAAACCGTACTTAGCCCGCTACCACCTCAGGCGGAGCAAGTGGTATCCGGTCAAAATACCTTTTTAGTCTCTGAAATGCTGCGAACCGCCATCACTGGTAGTGGCAGTGTCAGAAATAAAACCTACTGGCGCGGCACAGGTTGGCGGGCTAACTCGTTATTAAGACGCAAAGACTTAGCTGGAAAAACCGGTACCACCAACGATTCGAAAGATACCTGGTTTAGTGGATTTCATCCGGATTTGGTAGCCACTAGCTGGGTTGGTTTTGATGATGCCAGTCGATCGCTGGGAAGAACGGCCGCATATCCCTACCTGATCCGCAATAATCCTCATAACACCACGATTATTGGCAATGCCATGCAAGGTGGTGAAGATGGTGCGAAAGCCGCACAACCGGCCTGGATCCGGTTTATGGAAAGTGCCCTTAAGGATGTACCGGAAGTTAGCGGTACCATACCTGAGAACATCGTTTCTGTGCGAATTGACAGAACCACCGGCAAACTAACCAGCCGCACCGATCACACCTCGCGCTTTGAGTATTTTATCGCTGGCACAGAACCCACCGAATGGGTAGCCGAGCACGAAATTGTTGATCAAACCACAGACGAACAACAGACACCTTCAATGGAAGATGAGATCTTTTAAACACAATTTTGCCGGTAGGCGCAGCAACAGGCTCGTCTTACCAGCATAATTGCTCTCAACTATCGTTGATTTACCGCTATACTTTCAACAACATTGACCCTACGTTAAACACTATGCAAGAAGACAATAACGATCCACTTTATATCCCCTATGCCGGTCCAGCCTTATTGGAAACGCCACTACTTAACAAAGGCAGTGCCTTCAGCCATGAGGAACGTGTTGCCTTTAACCTGGCGGGACTACTACCGCCTCGCTATGAGACCATTGAAGAGCAACTGGAACGTTGCTGGGCGCAGTATTCCAGTTTCGCAGACCCCATCAACAAACACATATACTTGCGCGCCATCCAGGACAACAATGAAACCCTGTATTATCGACTCATACAGGAGCACATTGATGAGATGATGCCCATCATATACACCCCAACGGTGGGTGATGCCTGTGAGCAATTTTCTGATATTTATCGCAAGTCCCGAGGACTATTTTTATCTTACGCTGATCGTCACGATATTGATGACATTTTGCGCAATGCGACAAAGCGCAATGTCAAAGTTATCGTTGTCACTGACGGTGAACGCATTTTGGGCTTGGGCGACCAGGGCATTGGTGGTATGGGTATCCCAATCGGAAAACTATCCCTGTACACAGCCTGTGGCGGCATCAGTCCGGCTTACACCATGCCTATCATGCTCGACGTAGGTACCAACAACAAAAAGTTACTGGAAGATCCCATGTATATGGGTTGCCGTCATCCCAGAATCAGCCAGTCTGAATACGATGAGTTCATCGAATTATTTATGAATGCCGTTGAGAAGCGCTGGCCTGGTGTGATGATCCAGTTTGAAGATTTCGCGCAACACAATGCCACTCCCATTCTGCAGCGTTACAGAGATAAATTCTGTTGTTTCAACGATGACATTCAGGGCACGGCTTCTGTTACTGTGGGCACATTGATGTGTGCAACGGGAGCGATTAACACACAACTGAAAGATCTTAACGTCGTATTTGTTGGCGCAGGCTCTGCAGGTTGCGGTATTGCCGAACAAATCATTCAGCAAATGACTGCCGAAGGGGTATCGCCAGAGCAAGCCCGTAGCCAGATATTCATGGTGGACAGATACGGTCTGGTTACCGATAAAACGCCAAACCTGAGAGATTTCCAGCAGTGCCTGGCTCAGGACAGTAGCGCTATTGCCAAGTGGCAGTTTGACGGTGATTATCCATCCGTACTGGAAGTTATTAATAACGCTAAACCTACGGTTCTGATCGGTGTTTCCGGTGTTGGCGGCCTGTTTACCGAAGAAGTGATTAAAGCCATGGCCAGCCATGTGGAGCGACCAATCATATTCCCACTCAGCAACCCCTCCCGTCAGGTAGAAGCACATCCCGCTGATGTCATTCGCTGGACAGAAGGACGCGCCATCGTCGCCACTGGCAGTCCATTTTTACCAGTGGAGTTTGAAGGTAAAAGGTTCACCATTCCACAGTGTAATAACAGCTATATCTTTCCCGGTATCGGGCTCGGTGTATTGGCCAGCAAGGCCAGCCGTATCAGTGATGAAATGCTGTTGACCGCCAGCTCTACATTGGCAGAGTGTTCGCCTCTGGCCACTACCGGCGAAGGTGACTTATTGCCACCATTGCGACAGGTACAGTCGGTTAGTAAGAAAATTGCCTTTGCGGTTGCTAAGAAAGCCCAAGAACAGGCGCTGGCGTTACCGGTAAGCGACGAAGTATTAAACTCGCGAATCGACAAGTTCTTCTGGCACGCCGAATATCGTCCTTACAAACGGGTCAGCCTGTAACTCCTACACAGCGAAGGCTTTATGGCAACACAGCGATAAAGTCTTCTACGTGACTTTGAAACTGCTTGTATAGCGCTTGTACTTTAGCGATATCTTCAGTTTTGGCGGCGTTTTCTATGTTCTCAGCCACTCGGGCCACTTTCACGGCCCCCAGGCTACCACTTGAGCCTTTAACTTTGTGCGCCAGTTTACCAATATCGACAAATTTTTGTTGTTCGATGTGCTCTGCAAACAACGCCAACTCCTGTGGCATGGTAGTTCGAAATAACCCAATCAGGCGTGTTGCCAGGGTTTCACTATTGCCAATTCGCTCCATAAAGCCTTGTTTGTCCCAGATTTTTTCACCATCGTCCATTTCGACTGCGTGGTGCTTTATGGGAATGTCCGGCTCAATATTAACCTCTTCGACTCCCTCTGTGCGGTCCTCAACGCCTAACCACATCTCCAGCTTGGAACGCAATTCATCAGCCGATACCGGTTTTGACAGGTAATCATCCATGCCAGCATTGATACATTTTTCGCGATCACCCTTCATGGCGTTAGCGGTCATTGCAATTATGGGGATTGAAGTATTTTCGATGCCCTGAGCCCCATTTCGTATGGCTCTTGTAGCCTCGTAACCATCCATTTGCGGCATCTGGCAATCCATCAATACCGCCGAAATAGGTGGGCCACTGGCATTGTTATCATTGGCTAATCGCTGCACCGCTTCCACCCCGTTTTCAGCGATTACCACTTCATAGCCCAAGCCAGTGAGCATCCCCTTGGCAACCTCCTGATTAATAACATTGTCTTCCACCAGCAGCAGGCGACATTTCCCATCTTTGACGTAGGGTTTAAGCTGTTTTAATTGCTCTTTGGTTACCATGGTACTGGCGGGGAAATTTGAGCCACCGTCTAATACAACCACCAGTGCATCGTATAGATCTGAACAGGTTACTGGCTTGGTAAAATAACCTTTGAAGCCTATCTTAGCGAAATAACTGGGTTCCTTGGCATTGCCGATAGAGGTCATCATGATCATAGGAATGCGTTTAACTATGGCATCTTCCTGCATCATCTTACCTAATGACGCACCATCCATACCCGGCATTTGCATATCTAAAATTGCCGCATCAAACTCAGGATTGCGGCGCAGTAACTTTAACGCGCTGACCCCATCAGCAGCTTCTGCCACTAGCGCCCCCCACTTGGTCAATTGCTTATTCAATACCTCTCGGTTGGTAGTATTGTCATCTACAATCAGAACCTGTTTGCCACGAATCGAAGCTTTGGACCTGGGCACCTCGATTTGTTTGCCCGGCAGCAACTGAATTTCAAAACCAAAGGTACTGCCTTTTCCAAATTGACTATTGACCCAAATCTCCCCCTGCATCACCGCGCAAAGTTGTTTGCAAATAGCCAGCCCCAGCCCGGTGCCACCATATTTTCGGGTGGTAGAACTGTCCACCTGAGTGAATGAACTGAACAGATGGGGTAACTTTTCATCGGGAATACCAATACCGGTATCAGTAACGATACAGCGCAAGCGCCAACTGTCAGGCAAACTTTTATCCAGACTGATTTTCACCACAATTTCACCTTGCGAGGTAAACTTGATAGCGTTGCCCACCAGGTTATTGACCACCTGACGGATGCGGCCCGGATCCCCTTTGGCCCAGCAGCGTTCCAGTTCAACCTCGTCGATTATCAGCTCCAGACCTTTTTCTTCAGCCCGTTGCGCCAGACTCTCTATAGCTTCATCAAACAATGCGCGCACGTCGAAATCGATTTCTTCCAGTTCAATTTTGCCGGCCTCAACTTTAGAAAAATCCAAAATATCGTTGATTAAATCCAATAGAGATTCGGCACTGGATTGCGCCAGCCGCAGATAGCGACTTTGTTGTGGCTGTAGTTTGGTATCCATCAGCAGCCCCAACATACCGATCACACCATTCATCGGGGTGCGAATTTCATGGCTCATATTGGCCAGAAAATCCCCTTTGGCTTTGACCGCAGACTCGGCCCGTTCTTTCTCATTGATAAGCAATTGTTGATGCTCTTCAATTTGACTATTGATGACTTTCGACAACAACACTGCAAGAGCAATAAACAACAGCAATAAGGAAATAGCCACGATAATGTTCATTTCTAATAGATCGCTGACTTCCTGCAGTATTTCATCTTCAAGACTGACGCCGATAAACTTCCAGCCCAATTGTGGAGACTTGTATACAGAAGCAAAATAACGCACGCCATCGATTTCCACCGCAGCATTGCCTGACTGCATAGCGAAAATCGGCGCAAAGTTCCCGCCGTAGATTTCATTAATATGTTTGAAGTTATTGGCCGGTGCGTTGGGATCTACCAAGACAGTACCGTTGTCTTCCACCAACATCACAAAACCGGACTTACCCAGCTTTATCTGTGCTATCCGTTCAGTGAGATTTTGCATGGACAAATCCATGCCTAGTACACCGATCAGCTCGCCATTATCCTGATATAAGGCTTTCACAGTGCTGACAATGACCTTGTCCCCGATTTTCCAGTAATAGGCGTCGGTTCTGACGGTTTCACCATTTGCCGATAGTGCGGTTTGATACCAGGGGCGTATTCTTGGGTCGTATTGTCGGGAAATGGCTTCCTGCGGCCAGGAGACATAGCCACCTGATTCATTGCCCATGTAGATGTAGGTCAAATCCGGGTGGCTGGCAGCAAAATCTTCAAACAGCGTAAAGATGTTTCGCTCAATAGCACTACCGGAAAGGGGGCGCATCATAGTGGCAGATGTAGTGGAACGATAGCTGGTTAACCCGCTACCGGCGGAGCGAACCAGTTCCAATCCCGCCACATAGTCAACACTCTCTGCAATTTTTTGCAGCAAAATGGTTAGACCATTATTAATTTGCCGGACTTCGCGCTCGTTAGACAGGGTGAAGTTTTCTATTGCCTGACGTTTACCGTGCTGCACCATCAATACACTGATGATGACCGTGGGTAATACCACCGCCGATACAAAAGCAATGACCAACTTTTGCGACATTTTCATAGGCAGCATGTCTTTCCTGGCAACGCGACAAACAACTGAAATCTGTGCACTTAATCACAGACTTCGAGGATTATTTGAAGTAAATGTGAATTAACTTCTCCTTAACACTATAAGACAATTAAAAAAGCCGCAAGAAGAATACCCCAATGTACAACTGAAGTATTAGCCTTGCGGCCTGGTTCAGAGATTTTTATTTACCCAACCAGTGCTTTGGCGATTAAATTCGCGTCCAGTTGTCCTGGTGCAGGTAAACCCACCAAATATTCCATTGCCACTTCATCACAGGCATGTTTTTTCGGACAGATATCACAATCCTTGATGACCTTCTCTGGCAATCCATTCATATCGGTTTTTACAAATCCCAGTTTGCCAAAGAAATCCGGCACCCTGGTGAGCACGATAACGCGCTTCAGTTCGATATGACGGGCCTGCTCTAACAGGTATTGGATCATCGCCTTACCTTGTCCTTTACCCTGAATATCAGCCTGCACACCAACCGAGCGAATTTCGGCTAAACCGGTTTGGTAAATATACAAACAGGCACAACCAATAACTTTACCGTCCAGCTCGGCTACCACGAAGTTTTGTATATCGTGCACAATATTGTCGCGGCTTCTGGGTAGCGTTTCGCCTTTAGCAGACCAGAAACGCACGATCTCATCAATGGCATCGACATCGGTCATTTTCGCCTGACGCACACTCAGTGCCGCCGCCTTTTGAGCGTTCAGACGCTGCTGAACATGACGTAAGGCAATCTGAATTTGTGGCTCAGAAGGACTGCCTGTTACCTGACTGGGCAAGATTTCCGCCAGATCACGACGGGAAGAATCCAATGCCAGTTCTACCTGTTCGCGAGAAGTTCCCCCCAACACCTGACGTTTATCAAGGCAGGACTCAATGGTCAGATACTGATAAACATCCTGGCCAATTTCCGAAGAGTAGGCCTGTAATTCAGACAGAGTAAAGTCTTCCAGCGCCTTGCCCTCGGAAATGGCTTTTAACACCACTTCACCCACAATGTGGTGCGCTTCCCGGAAGGGAATTTCTTTACTGACCAGGTAATCCGCCAGTTCGGTGGCATTGGCATACCCTTGCTGTGCTGCCGCCAGCGTTGCCGCGCTGTTAACCTTAATCCCTTCGGCCACCAGCACGCCCATTTGCAAACAGATTTGCCAGGTGTCCATAGCGTCAAACAAGCCTTCCTTATCTTCCTGCATGTCTTTGTTGTAGGCCAAAGGCAAGGCTTTCATGGTGGTCAACATAGCGGTAAGCGAGCCACAGACCCGTCCGGTTTTCCCCCGAATTAACTCCAGCGCGTCCGGGTTTTTCTTTTGTGGCATCAGTGAGGAGCCTGACGTGACCTGATCACTCAGTTCCACAAACCCGGCTTCACCGCTGTTATAAAAAATCAAATCTTCTGCAAAGCGCGACAGGTGCATCATGCTGATACTGGCACAGGACATCAGTTCGATGACGTGATCTCTGTCGGATACCGCATCCAGGCTGTTTAATGTCGGCCTGCGAAAGCCCAAATCAGACGCTAATGCATGACGGTCAATCGGATAGGCTGTGCCTGCCAGTGCGCCCGACCCAAGAGGTGAGGTATCGGCGCGATACAGGGCGTCGTTAAGGCGGCCAATATCCCGGTCGAACATTTCCACATAGGCCAGGCACCAGTGACCAAAAGTAACCGGCTGTGCCCGTTGCAGATGGGTGTAACCAGGCAAGACGGTGGCTTTTTCCCGTTGTGCCAGGTCCATCAATGCCTGTTGAAAACTCACCAATGCCAGTGACAATTCTTCGCCTTTAGCCTTACACCAGAGTTTCAGATCTGTGGCCACCTGATCATTTCGGCTACGGCCGGTATGCAGCTTTTTGCCCAAATCACCGACTGCGGCAATCAGCTTCTGCTCAACCCAGCTATGGATGTCCTCAGCATCAGATTGCAAAATTTGCTGTGGATCTTGCTGTACTTCAACAGCCAGTTCCTGCAAGGCATTCTGCAATTGTTGCTGCTCGATATCCGACAATACGCCCACTTGCTGCAACGCTTTTGACCAACTGATGGAACCCTGAATATCTTGCTCTACAAGACGATAGTCCACGGGTAAAGAATCATTGAACTTCTTGAACAATTCACTAGGTTGTTGTTTAAACCTTCCGCCCCATAACGCCATAATTTGCCTCTCAATTAACCTTTTTGCTTGTCTTGCATGGCTTTAATTCTGCTCGCCAGGCTATACAACCGAATAAAGCCTTCGGCGTGTTTTTGATCGTACACATCATCCGCACCGAAGGTCGCAAAATCCTCAGAATATAAGCTATTCACCGAGGCTTTTTGGATCACGGTGGCATTGCCCTTGTATAATTTAATGACGGCTTCACCACTGATTTGCTCAGCAAACACTTTTGCCCCTGCTAACAGCGACTGACACAGTGGTGTAAACCAACGACCATCATACAAAACATGAGAAAACTCTAGTCCCAAACTCTCTCTGTGTTTTAGCGAGTGCTTGTCCAATACCAGACTTTCTATAGCCTTGTAGGCCTTGTAAATCAAAGTACCTCCAGGGGTTTCGTAACAACCTCTGGACTTCATGCCCACTAACCGGTTTTCAACGATATCAATACGCCCTACCCCGTGCGCGGCACCAATCTGGTTGAGTTTAACCAGGGCATCATGAGGTGATAAGGGCTCGTTGTTAACCCTGGTCAGCATACCCTGCTCAAAGCTCAGTTGCACCGTTTCAGGCGCATCCGGCGCATCTTCCGGGTCCACTGTCATGGTCCAGACCTGTTTGCTGGGTTCGTTCCAGGGGTCTTCTAATTCACCGCCTTCGTGAGAAATATGCCAGGCATTGGCGTCACGACTGTAAATCTTAGTAGCAGAAGCAGTAGTCGGGATATTGCGGGTGGCCAGATAGTCCAGTAAGTCTTCTCTGGAAACCATATCCCACTCCCGCCAGGGGGCAATCACTTTCAGGTCGGGAGCCAGTGCCGAAAACGCGCCTTCAAACCGCACCTGATCATTGCCTTTCCCGGTACAACCGTGACACAAGGCATCTGCGCCCACTTTTCTGGCAATTTCCACCTGAGCTTTGGCAATCACCGGTCTGGCCATGGAAGTTCCTAACAAATATTCACCTTCGTACACCGCACCGGTTTGCAAAGTGGGAAAGATATAGTCCTTAACAAACTCTTCTTTTAAATCCACGATGTAGCATTCGCTGGCACCGGAAGCGATGGCCTTTTCATGCAGGCCGGCCAGTTCTTCATCACCCTGTCCCACATCCGCGGCAAAGGCCACAACTTCACAGTCGTAATTCTCTTTTAACCAGGGAATGATGGCCGATGTATCCAGACCTCCTGAATAGGCCAATACCACTTTTTTGACATTCTGCTCTGACATATTAAATCTCCTCAAAATTTAGTTTTTTGCTAAAAGCCACAACAAAATGGCATTTTGTGCATGCATACGGTTTTCAGCCTGCAAAAGCAGCAAGGACTGTTCGCTATCAACGACATTACTGGTGATTTCCAGATCACGGTGGGCAGGCTGACAATGCATCGCCCATTGCGCCCCCGACTGTTTCATCAAAGTCTCATTGAGCTGGAAAGGCTGGAATTGATTCTTTATCTGTTCCAGTGGTGTACTGTCACCCATGGAAATCCAGGTATCGGTGTACAGGGCATCGACATTTTTTAGGCTGTTTACATCATGTGTCAGGGTCAACTGACTGCCACTGCTATGGGCCACTGACTGACACCAGTCATAAATGCTTTTATCTGGCTCATAGCCCAGTGGTGTCGCAATGGTCAGGTTAACGCCTAAAATCGCACCAACTATCATCAAAGAATGGCTAACGTTGTTGCCATCACCTAAATAGGCCAGATGAACCTCGGACAGGTCGTCAAACTTCTCCGCTAATGCCAGATAATCCGCCAAAGCCTGACAGGGGTGATAGAGGTCACACAAGGCGTTAATTACCGGCACATGGGTGTTTGCAGATAAGGTTTCTAAAGTGCTGTGTTTAAACACTCTGGCCACAATAGCATCCGCCCAGCAGCCCAGATTCCCGGCCATGTCCTTGCCGGATTCACGACCTGCTAGATTACCGCCTTCCATATCCAGATATAAAAAGTGGCCACCCAGTTTATTAATGCCAATATCAAAACTCACTCGCGTTCTCAGCGACGGCTTTTCAAACAGTCCCACAATGGACTTGCCAGCCAGCGCGGTGCTGTATTTTTCCGGGTTGGCCTTAATATCCAAGGCTGAATTCAACAACGCCTGAACATCATCTTTTGACCAGTTTGTGAAGCTTAATAAATCTTGTTTCATAATATTGGACCTTATTCCTTATTGTGGCGACAGGGATTGCGCAGAGTTGTCAGGCAAAATACGTGTGCCACAAGGTTCCCCCTGGGTTAAAGCGAGTAATTGTTCCGGAGACTTCCAGGAACTGATAAATACCGATTTTCCGGTTTGATTTGCAGTGGCCAATGCCGACTCAACCTTCACCACCATGCCGCCCTGGATGACGCCACTGGCACAATGCTGCTGGATATCTTTCGCCGTCAAAGTGCTGAGTAACACTTTATCGCCATCCAGCACTCCGGCAACGTCTGAAAGTAGCACCAGCTCGGCCTGCAACAGCTGTGCAATGGTGGCCGCAGCATCATCGGCATTAACGTTGAGTAGATTACCCTGAGCATCACCAGCAATGGATGAAATAACCGGAAGATAACCATTGCTACAAAGCGTTTTTAGCAAATTCGGATTACCCGGAAACACTTCGCCTACAGCGCCCAGCTCGTCGCTTTTTTGCTTTGCCTGACAGGAATTGCCATCAAGCAAGGTTAATCCCACCGGAATAAGCTGGCAGCTGACTGCCGCAGCACAAATTTCAGAGTTTACCGTTCCGGCCAGCGCACCAACGACGTAAGGCAAGTGTGCCTTTGGGGTAACCCGAACACCGTCAATTTTTTCACTGGTGAAGTTGAGTTTTTCCAGTAGCGCCTGAGTGGTATCGCCACCGCCATGAACCAGCACCATGGAGAAATGCGACTGTAGCTTTGCCAATACTGCAAGCACCGATTGCAGTGCCTGGGCATCATTGAGTAATGCCCCGCCTACTTTGATCACGATAAAATCTTTCATACTTCAATGCCCCTTAATGACTGTAGCCCAAACCCAACGAATCGGGCAGGCCCATCATCAGGTTGGCGCACTGCATCGCCTGAGAGGCGGCACCTTTGAGTAAATTATCAATAGCACTACTGATAACTATGTACTGATTTTGCTCAGAGAATTGCCAGTGCAAATGACATTTTGGAGAATTGACTACCTGATCCAGTTTTGGCCAAGCTGGTAACAGTTTCACTATATCGGATTGGCCATATGCACTGTCGTAGGCAGCCTGGATAGCAGATTCGCTGGCGGCATGGTTTAATTTAAGGGTAATGGTGGCCAGAATGCCCCGTTTAAAATTCCCCAGATGGGGCGTGAAAATAACCTGGTTGTCCAGATAAGCGCAGATTTCAGGTTGATGCCGGTGAGACAATACACCATAGGATTGCAGACTGACTTCACACAAGCTGTTGGTCATGGTGGCTTTTCTGCCTGCACCACTGACCCCAGAGGTGGCATTAATCACAGGTAACACACTGTTATCTATTAGCCCCGCCTCTTGCAGCGGTTTAAGTGCCAACAATGAGGCTGTGGGGTAACAGCCTGGAACGGCCACCAGCTGCGCCTGACTGATACTCTCTGCATACCATTCTGCAAGCCCATAGACGGCCTTATCCAATAAATCACTTTGTTGGTGTTCGAAGCCATAATATTGGGCAAATACATCAGTGTCTTTAAGTCTGAATGCGCCAGACAAATCCAACAGCTTCGCACCCTGTTGCATTAATCTGGCGCTGATATCATGACTGAACTCATGGGGTGTGGCCAGGAACACCAAATCACTGTGCTGAGCAATCTGGTGGATAACCTCATCACTGAGTGCGGTTAAGCAATGTGACACTTGAGTAAATGGTGCCTGATAAAAACGACTATCCAGCTGCCACAGCGGTTTTCCCGCGTCCTGACTATTTTCTGAAACATACAGGCCCTGAAGCTGCATCTTGGGATGCTGCTCAACCAACAACGCCAACTCCATGCCGGTGTAGCCACTGGCTCCTAATAAGGATACGTTAATCATACTTTTCTCTGTGTTAAATTTTTTAAGGATAGGTGAAAAAAAGAAAGTGGCTGCTGCTTTTCAGTCAGCCACTGTGCTCTATCGTCGGAATGTGAAAAATTCCACCAGAGTAATGGCAGGGAGGAAATCAGATTGATGTTGCAATAAGGCTTTCATGGTACGTCTACAACAAGTAAATTCGGGGTCAGCTTCTGTTGAGTGAGAATGTGCCACACAAAATATATTTATGCAACATTTTTGCATTTTTATTTATTTTAAATTTTTATGAAATTTGCTTTTATAAAATGAAAATTAGCTATAGATTCTTATTTTCATTGGTTTTAAAGGCACAAAACCAAATTTTAACTGCGACCACCAAAGTGCTTTATTATGCCATCGCAATCTGCATACTCGCGCTAATGACAAGACAAACTCTTCATATCTGGTTAATGTAGACCTATAACTGAACAATAAATCCAGAAAAATGCATTCAGGACATCGCTTTTTACTCTTGGGGTTACTGCTAATCAGTATTTGTCGTCTTGGCTATGCCATCCCAGATTTACCTGAACCGGTAAGCAACAATGCGGTGGTATTGGTGGAAAAGGAGCAACAGCGATGGTTGATTTCTTTTATGGGCTTAGGACCAGGAAAAGAATGGCAAGACGTGCACAATCGGGTATGGGCTTATAAGTTTGGCGATCAGCATTGGCAATCACGCACTCCGGTGCCAACGTCCTTGCCGCTGCAAGGCCGATTAGCCAGCATCGCTGTTGGGCTAAACGGCAAAGCCTATTTGTTTGGTGGCTATACCGTATCCGAAGACCATAGCGAGATATCCAGTCCAGACAATTTTGTTTATGACGTTACAAATGATCAATACATCAAAATTAAAGATATGCCAGTTCCGGTAGATGACAGTCTGGCAGTGACTTTTCAGCAGCGCTACATCTATCTCATTAGTGGCTGGCACAATGATGGAAACGTCAACCTGGTACAGATATATGACACCCAACAGGATGAGTGGTTTATGGCCTCACCATTTCCGGGCGCTCCGGTTTTCGGTCAGGCCGGTGGCATTGTGGACAATGTGATTGTGCTTTGCGATGGTGTAAAAGTGGTTCCCTTGCCGGATAAAAGACGCTCCTTCGCAGCTGAAACCGCCTGCTACAAGGGCACAATCGATCCGCAAAATATCACCCGGATAGATTGGCGTAGTATTCCCCATCCCAGCAATCAGGGGCGCTATCGCATGGCGGCCAGCGGCATTAGTGATAGTTCCATGCGTGGTGTTTTGTTTGTAGGTGGTAGCATCAATCCCTATAACTACAATGGTATTGGATACAATGGACAGCCATCGTCTCCGGATGACAAAATCTGGCTTTATGATATTGCACAAAATCGTTGGATAATTTTTAATAACCCCACACCCACTATGGATCATCGCGGCTTGCTTCAGGACAGTGAACGATTCTATATTCCGGGTGGTATGGCTGAGCAACAACGAGTATTAAATCGCGTCACAGACTTTAATAAGCGCGAATTGCTGTCTACTATTAACAGCGCAAAGCAGTAATCGGGGAACAATAATCAAGGCAATGAAGCCAGAAATAGACACAGACAAACTCAATCTGGACTTCCAGCGAAGAGCCGATTTTGATTTTATCAAAAGAGCATTGCCTGGTGTATACCTGTACCTGTTTGCCTGGCCTCTGATCTTCCTCTCTACCGGATTTTTTAAACAAAACCCCATTGAAAGCAGTGTGTTTGGCGCACTGTTTACCATTGTTTGCCTGCTCAGGTTGATACATGGCAAATTAACCGCCAAATATTACGACGCCCATTACCGGGCCTGGAACCTGTCCTTAATCATCCTCACCCTGACTCACGCAGCCACATGGGGCGCCCTGTTTTATTTGGCCAACCTGGTGCCACGCTATGGGGAGTTGTCCATACTCGTGAATCTGGTGATAGCCGGTATTGCCAGTGCTTCGGTGCAAAGTCTTATTCCCAAGTTTGCGTTGACCCGTTGGTACATTTCTATCTTACTATTGCCAGTTTGCGTGGCGACGGCAGTGAGTGGCGAGCAGCTACAACTTTGCATCATAGTGCTGATGTTTTGGCTATATCTGATGTTTGTCGGTAAACGCTATCACAGTGAATACGCCCGAGCATTCCGGATTGAAAAAGCCCTTTCAGAAAAACAAATAGAATTGCACCGGCTGAATCGCACCGACCCGCTGACCCAAAGTTATAATCGCCGCTGCTTTACCGAACATTATGAAAACCTCTGGCAGCGCTGTATTTTAGAACAACAGCCGGTGAGCTTGATCATGCTGGACATTGATCACTTTAAAAATATCAATGACGACTTTGGTCATCCCACCGGAGATCAATGCCTGGTGCATTTTGTTAAAACCATTACTCCCATCGCAAAACAGCATCAGGCCGATTTATACCGTTACGGTGGCGAAGAGTTCGCCATTTTAGTTCAGGGTAAAAACCAGCAACAAACCGCCGATCTGGCCGAAAAGGCCAGACAAGCACTAGAGAGCACACCCCTGACACACAATGAAGCCAATATTTCTATGACCTTAAGTGCGGGGATCTGCTGTGTAACACCTACGGTAGACAAATCGAAAATCCTGTTAATAGAATTGGCTGATAAAGCCCTATACAGAGCTAAAAGTGAAGGACGCAACCGAGTTTCAGCCAATAGCTATCAATCCGTAACCGCTCAGTGAGAACACCATGAATTCTGTCGCACCGCAAAAAACCATCGCCCTTGTAGCCCACGATCATAAAAAGCCCGATTTGATCAAATGGGCGCAAAAGCACAGAGATGCCTTGGCCATTCACGACTTGGTAGGGACTGGCACCACAGGCGGACTGGTGTCGGAGCAACTGAAATTACCGGTTAAGCGCTTTAAAAGTGGTCCTCTGGGTGGCGATCAACAAATCGGTGCCCTGATTGCTGAGCAGCAATTGGATTTATTGATATTTTTCTGGGATCCCCTCAATCCGGCACCCCATGATCCAGACGTCAAAGCCTTATTGCGCCTGTGTTCAGTATGGAATGTACCGGTGGCCTGCAGCGAAGCAACTGCGGATTTAGTGATAACCTCACCACTGTTTAACGATCCCGCTTATCAGCGTTATATACCGACCTATCAAAAGTAGCAGGATCTTTACTCTCTGGTTACATCTCTTTACCCCATTTCAAATGGCCCTGAACTATAATTAAAAAAAGTTGTGACGATTCTCACATTCCTGCGTTCTTATTAGATAGAGGAACAAAAACTGGGAATGCCAGTTGTTTCAGGAACGTTAAACTTGTAATCAAGGTCACAAAGTAAACCAGGAGAGTAAAGATGAAAAAATTAACTCTGGCCGTTTTAATATCGACAATCTGTTTGAATGTCCCGGTAATGGCTGAAGAACAGGAGAAAGTCGACCGAATTGATGAATCAGATCACATCACTGTGACCTGGGTTAACCCTAAGGACTTCACAGATGTAAAACCATCCGGCGGCATTGCTTCCAGATTCAGAGACCGCACAATGGAGAATCTGCACGAGTATCTGGATAAACTGGCCAAAGATCTGCCAGAAGGGCAAAAGCTAAGCATGACGGTGACAGACATCGATCTTGCTGGTCGCGTCTGGCCAGGTGCAAGAGAATATCGTGTAATTAAGGAGCTGGAAATCCCACGTATGGACTTTAGCTATCAACTGGTGGATGCCGACGGTACAGTGCTTAAATCCAGCACGGTTGAATTAAAGGATATGTCCTTTATGAACAATATCAGCCGCTCGTTTCACAATGATCCACTGAAGTATGAAAAACACATGCTAAGAGACTGGTTCAGAAAAGAGTTTAAACAGGAATTGTTGGTCAGTAATCACTAGTCGAACACAGATTGCAAAAACGGGAGCTTGTCTCCCGTTTTTTAATTCCCCTTAAAGCAACAGCATTACAACAAGCTCTGAATAGAGCGATAAACCTCCGCGGCTTTCTCTGCCGGTATGTTGTTCTTCTGTGTGCTGCCTTCACTACTGGCCACCCGCACAAACCCCGAATTATCAGCTTCCGGCTCCTGCTGCTCAGCGTCACTGGCACGCTCTTCCCTCGCCTCGGCTAAACGCTCGCTCCGCGCCTGTTGATTGGCTTCATTTTGTTGCAAAATGCGAGCTTGCGGTGACAGCTCCACTTCAGGCCGGTTAGCTCTGCCAATACCAAAGGCATTAACGGGTAAATTACTGTTATTGTCTTGCTGGAAACCAGCATTCAGGGACGAGGTTTGAGAGGCATTAATCGAAGGTGAACGAGCAGCATTACCAATACCAAAAGTATCGGTATTCAATAAATCGCTGGCTGTCGCTGTACGACGGAAACCCGCGTTCAATATGTTGGTTGTAGTGGAAATTTCCATAACAACACGCTCTACCTATAACTACCCCTCATAAATAATTATGGTATTTCTTGTACAAAAAACAAGCTCTCCGTTGAGAATTTATCGCCTTTAGCGTAATTATTCAGCCAAAACACCTTTAAATTGCGCCAAAGTCACAAACAATGACTCCATTTTCTTAACGACTGCCGATAACCTGCGGTTACGCTCTTCTTCATCAGCAACTTGCTGCAGCCCAGCAATGTCTTCACTCAACTCTGCGATATAGGGAGCAAACCTTTCGCTGCTGGTGGTAAATCCCGCTTCAGCCGGAAATATCGCTTTGTGCTTTGCCTTGCCTTGCCCACTCAACTGTTCTAAAGCCTTATCCGCATCTAACGCTTTGCGAAATAATACCTGTAGGTTCTCATTTAACTTGTCTAATACTGCATCCATCAGCGCATCCTGATTTTTTGAAAATAATATCTAAAGGAATATCAGCCTCTGCCGATAACCATACGAAGGCGGGCAATTCTGCCTGCTTTTTAATCCGACGACAAGGCATACCAACGATTACCCCTCACTGGTTGCCGCGGCGTCACAACTTTAGGAACTTTGGTATGGAAATTTCAGGAAATTCTGGAAACTCCGGTGTGTCATCGCTAGAACTCAAGGGCTTACAGCTGTCTAAAAATCAGCAGGAAGCAGAGGGCGCGCAGACACTTCAGCTGCTGGATTCAGCCGCTGGCGTACCGAGTGGCCCATCAGGTGATGTGGCAAAAGGCGGAAACATCGATACTTTCGCTTAATGTCCGTTACGGATGAAGCCGTAAATCCAAAGGCGTTTTGCCAGGCTGGCCACCAATCTCCCGGACGAGCTTGGGGACCAGGTACCCTGGCTGGCGCTTTATTACCTCGGCCATGATGGCCCGTGCCTTAGCGTCAGACACCTCGAAATGACTGGCACCTGCAACCTTGTCCAACATATGCAAATAATAGGGCAAAACCCCGGCATCAAAGAGCTTTTCATGCAGCTCAATGAGTACCTCAGCGTTATCGTTGATTCCCTTAAGCAATACCGCCTGATTTAATAAAGTTACCCCGGCATCGCGTAACGCCAACAACTTATTGCGCAGTTTATCGTCCACTTCGTTACCGTGATTTATATGCACTATCATTACCGGTTTTAGTCGGCTTTGTGTAAACCACTCTATAAATTCAGTATTGATCCGATTGGGTATCACCACAGGCAATCGGGTATGGATGCGCAGTGTTTTAACATGAGGGATAGCCTCAATTTGTTGCGCCATCCAGGCTAAAAAACTATCGGTTGCCATCAAAGGGTCACCACCGGAAAGAATCACCTCATTAATGGCAGTGTCTGATGCGATGTAATCAAACACCTGCAGCCAATCGCGCTTGCTTAAAGCGTTCTCCTGATAGGGAAAATGTCGGCGGAAACAGTAGCGACAATTCACCGCACATCCACCTTTGACTACCAGCAACACCCGACTTTGATATTTGTGCAGCAATCCGGGCTGTTGATTGTCCTGTTCCAACAAAGGATCCGCTGTGTAGCCGGGCTTCTGCTGAAACTCCTGCGCCAAAGGAAACACCTGTTGCAACAGAGGATCATTGGCATCACCAGATTGCATTCTGGACACAAAGGCAGCAGGCACCATCATAGGAAACAGACTGCGGGCGCGAATATCTTCGGCATACTTTTCTGGATCCAACGCCAGCGCCTGCAACAGGGCTTCTGGCGATTTATAGGCACTGGCTAACTCTTTTTGCCAGTGGCTCTCTACAGTGACTGCTTTTTCGGTTATTATCTGCGCCAATTATGTGCTACCTAATAAGATTAAAAGAATTTGAGAGGAATTTATGGCTAATTTCAGCACGAATGAATTCAAATCGGGCCTAAAAATAATGCTCGATGGCGAACCTTGCAACATTTTAGAGAATGAATTTGTAAAACCTGGTAAAGGTCAGGCCTTTAACCGGGTAAAAATTCGCAAATTAATTTCCGGTAAAGTACTGGAAAAAACCTTCAAATCAGGTGATTCAGTTGAAGGTGCCGACGTAATGGACCACGACCTGGCTTACCTGTACAGCGATGGTGAGTTTTGGCATTTCATGAATAACGAAACCTTCGAGCAATTAGCCGCAGACGAAAAAGCCGTTGGTGATTCAGTTAAGTGGTTAGTTGAAAACGATGTTTGCACCCTGACCCTGTGGA
This sequence comes from Planctobacterium sp. AWH2_060, assembly GCF_056158425.1. Lineage (NCBI taxonomy): Bacteria > Pseudomonadati > Pseudomonadota > Gammaproteobacteria > Alteromonadales > Alteromonadaceae > Planctobacterium > Planctobacterium sp. AWH2_060. The sequence continues at coordinate 2,971,243 of NZ_JBSWTG010000001.1, forward strand.
ACGGTTCGCCTATCGCAGTAACACCTCCCAACTTTGTTGAGCTGGAAATCACTGAAACTGATCCAGGCCTGAAAGGCGACACAGCTGGCACAGGTGGTAAGCCGGCTACATTAAGCACAGGCGCGGTGGTTCGCGTACCTCTGTTTGTACAAACTGGTGAAGTGATCAAAGTCGACACCCGTACCGGTGAATACGTAAACCGCGTACAAAAATAAGCAATTTGTTTATTTACCAAGCCCACTGTGCAGTGGGCTTTTTTGTTTTAGGACAACGCATATGAACTGGCAACCTGGAGCAGACCTAACAGCCTTAAAAGTCAGAGCAAAACTACTGGCGGACATTCGCGCATTTTTCGCCAAACGAAATGTACTGGAAGTAGAAACCCCACTCATGGCCTCAGCCGGTGTTACCGACCCGCATCTGGTGAACTTTGAAACTGAGTTGCATCAGCCTGGTTCGGAAAGTGGTGAAACTCTGTATTTGCAAACCTCCCCGGAATACGCTATGAAACGCCTGTTGTGTGCCGGCAGTGGTAGCATATATCAAATTTGCAAAGCGTTTCGCAACGAGGAGCAAGGACGCTTTCACAATCCCGAATTTACTATGCTGGAATGGTATCGGGTGGGCTTTGATCACTGGCAGTTGATGCAAGAGATGCAGGACTTATTGCAGCCTTTACTGGCTTGTGATGAGTTTGAGCAACTCTCCTATCAACAAGCATTTCAGCACTATCTGGGGTTTGATCCATTATCAGACTCTGACGAGCAGCTCAACGAACTTTGCAGCAAGCATGGTTTTGACAGTTTTAGCGATGCAGCGACCTCTCGCGACACCAAATTACAATTATTATTCAGTCACCTCATTGAGCCTCAGATTGGACAGAAAAGTCCCTGTTTCATTTATCACTTCCCCGCCTCACAGGCTGCGCTAGCACAAATATCAAAACAAGATGTACGAGTAGCAGAACGCTTTGAACTTTATTATCAGGATATTGAACTAGCTAACGGCTTTCATGAATTACAATCCTGGCAGGAGCAAGAACGTCGCTTTACGCAGGACAATCAGGAACGTCTGAATCTGGGCAGAACAGCAGCCAAAACCGACCAGAAGTTTTTGGCGGCTCTGCAAGCAGGCTTGCCAGATTGTGCCGGAGTGGCACTGGGGCTGGATCGCCTGCTAATGATTATGCTGGGACACAAAGACATCGATAAAGTGTTAAGCTTTAGTCATAGCCGAGCCTGATACCAAAAAGCCATGAAAAACCTCAGCCACGCTGAAACACTGGAAGAACTGCAGCAGCAAGTATGGACTGCCGAAACCGCATTTGCACAAACCATGGCTGATCGAGACCTGAGCGCATTTTCAGCATTTCTGGCGCCCGACACAGTGTTTTTCTCAGGGAATGCCACACATCGCGACAAAGCTCAATGACAAAAAAGACGAGAAGTTTTTGCTGAAATCGACTATTAATAGGTTATACGGAAGCCATTTCATACCTGTTTAATGAGTGAGTCTAATTGGGAAGAACTTGAGAACCGACTACGCAGGCGAATAGCGCGCGAAAAAAACGCGCGGAAAGAAGCCGAAAGGTTACTGGAAGAAAAGAGTATGCAACTGTACAAGCTCAATAAAGAGCTGGAACAGTTTGCAGAAAACCTGGAAGAACAGGTTCAGGATCGTACCCGCGCGCTGGAAATCGCAACGCTAAAAGCCGAACAAGCCAATGAAGCCAAGTCTAAATTTCTGGCCAATATGAGCCACGAGCTCAGAACGCCACTAAATGGCATTCTGGGCATGATTTCGCTGACCTTAAAATCCACACTTTCCAACGAGCAAAACAAGTACCTGTCTCTGGCGCAATCCAGCGTTAATTCACTGCTGGTGGTCATCAACGACATCTTAGATTTTTCCAAAATAGAAGCGGGAAAAATTGCGCTGGAATCTTATGAATTTAATATCAGAACCCTGATTGAAGAAATCGCCCTAATTCAGAGTAAAGTTGCTGCAGAAAAAAATCTGGAACTCCATTGTGATACCACGGAACTCGCCTTTGAGTTAGTGACCGGTGATGCTCTGAGATTACGTCAGATCATCGATAACCTGGTCAATAACGCCATCAAGTTTACCGAGCACGGTGAGGTTGAGATACGGCTCAGTTCAGTCATTGAGGGTAACAAAAACCATATCCGCTGCCAGGTAAGAGATACAGGACCAGGTATTCCCCCCGAAAAACACGATTTACTCTTTAAGTCCTTTACGCAACTGGATGGCAGCACCACCCGAATGCATGGCGGCACAGGGCTGGGTCTGTCTATTGCTAAACACTTGTGTAAGCTGATGAATGGCAGCCTTACAGTTGAAAGTGAGCCTGAACATGGCAGCCTGTTTACTGTCAACATCAGCCTGCCATTGCCCACCACTCGACCGGCCTCAACGCCCAAAAAGATTTTTGCTCAAAGCCAGCAAGCTCTGATACTGGCCCATAATCAGACTGATCGCAACATACTGGTTAAAATACTGGGTACTCTGGGATTAAAAGTCCACAGCTCAGACAGCATCAATGAAGTCAAACAAAGACTTTCAGTTGAGCAGGCTGAAAGTCCAGACTTTCTGTTTATTGATGTGCATTTCTGGCAGGAGCTTACTCAGCTATCACCTGTGCCTGCAAATATCCGGCGTATTCTGGTTTGTCCGGTGGCGGAAGCTCTGTCACTCCAGGCTAACTCCCTGTCTGATATCGACTGCATTGTAGAAAGGCCTTATGTGTACAATGAGTTGCTGTCCAGTTTGTCCAGGTCATCAGATGCACAAAAGTCGACTGAAACAACACTGCCTTCCGAAGCACAACAACAAAATAACTTTGAGCAATTTACGGTATTGTTAGTGGAAGACGACATTATCAATCAGCAGGTAGCTAAAGGATTACTGGAGGTTATCGGTGTAAAGTCTATCGTTGCAGAAAGCGGCCAGATTGCTTTGCAAATGCTGTCTCAATTGGGCAGTGGTGTGGATCTCATTCTGATGGATTGCCAAATGCCGGTGATGGACGGATTCGAAACCACGCAACGAATTCGCCGAGGTCAAGCCGGAACACAATGTGCCACTCTCCCCATAATCGCTCTGACGGCTAATGTTATGGAAGATGACAAACAAATGTGTCTGGAGGCAGGGATGAATGCCCACTTGAGTAAACCGATCGCCTTAGCAGATTTAAAAGCCATGTTGGCAGACTGGTTGATCAGCCAACCTTCTGGCCCCAGCACTCCAAACTCTTCACAGAAAGGTAACGCAACAATGCCACTATCGGGTATTAGCGCCGAACTGAAAAAGCTTCAGGTATTATTGGAAGGGTATGATACCCAATCAGGTGAGCTACTGGAGAGCATAATCAAATCAGTGGATGAACCACAGTTCAACAAACCCCTGGCGCATATAAAAACCCTGACCAACAAATACCAATATGAAGAAGCAGCGCAATGTGTTGCCAATTTACTGCTAGACTTAGAATCCCACCCCCAGACTGCTACAGGTGAACAATGACCTCTGAATACTCAAAACAAACTATCTTGATCGTCGATGACCATCAACAGAATATTGATGTGCTAAGCAATATATTGGGTAGTGAGTATTCACTCAAAGTGGCCACCAATGGCGAAACCGCGTTAAAAATTGCCAGCAAATTTAAGCCGAACCTTATATTACTGGACGTGATGATGCCTAAAATGGACGGCTTTGAAGTCTGTAAACGTCTCAAAGCGCAACCCGAAACCGTCGATATCCCGGTCATTTTTGTTACGGCGTTAAGCGATACCATTAACGAAGAAAGAGGCATCTCAATAGGTGCTGTTGACTACATTTCCAAACCGGTTGTGCCTTCAATTGTACAAATCAGAGTTAAAACCCATTTGCAGCTGGCGGATCAATACAGAGCCGCCCGGGAAATGGTAGAAGCCAAAACCGCAGAATTAGAGGAAAGCCAAAAAAGCGCCATTTTTATGCTCAGTAAAGCGGGCCATTTTAACGACAATGATACCGGCTTACACATCTGGCGTATGGCAGCTTACGCCTGCGCTCTGGCCCGAAAGGTGAACTGGCATGTAGACGACGTAAAACTACTGGAACTGGCCGCACCTATGCACGATACCGGAAAGATTGGTATTGCTGATGAAATCTTAAAAGCACCGCGCCGCCTCACCGATGAAGAAATGGCTATCATGCGCACTCATTCTGTTATCGGTCATCAAATCTTAAGTAAAAGCGACACACCGTTATTTCAGATGGCCGCTGAGATTGCATTGCGTCACCACGAAAAGTGGGACGGCAGCGGCTATCCCGACGGTTTACGCGGGGACGAGATACCCCAGCCAGCCTTGATTGTCGCTATTGCCGATGTTTTTGACGCCCTGACTATGGTGCGCCCCTACAAAAAAGCCTGGCCAGACGATGAAGCCTTTGCCTTTATCCGCGAACAAAGCGGCAGCCACTTCTCTCCAGAATTAGTGGACGCCTTTTTTAGTATCAAAGAGGAAATTTTAGCACTTAAACAGTACTGGAATGACAAAGAGCAAAATGCAGGTTGATGTGTATTTTCAAGATTCTTAATTTTTACAAACTGATAATCGCCAATGGTGTCGTCATCGAAAGAATGAACATGTACCACAACCCATATACATATCCAGTTTCTACAATTTTGGTCATTTGCGAGAAACAGCACTTGTCTCCTTGAAGCTTCTAACTTTCGTTTTGTAAACCCCCAATACAGAGGCACCACAAAGCTCCTTTGGGTTGTAGACCAACACAATAGAGGAAAATCTGGAATGAAATTGGCCCCTATTCGTTCGCTTTTGTCTTTGACTGCGAGCGAGCAGTGACCTTGCGGAATGTTCCAGATGCACCACTGCGTTAACCGAAGGGAACAAGTTTAGCGTTTTGTCCGTTAAAACGAAGTGTAATACGCCAGTTGCAATTTACTCTAACAGACCACATTCCCTTTCACTTTCCTTTGAGTTGATGCAAGAAAAGGCCTGGCACATTGCGCTCAGCCTAGAGGTTATCGTAAAGCGCCAGCATGGCGTCTGTAACCTCGTTGGGCTTTTCAATAGCGGCGCTATGCCCGGCGTCTGGAATAATCGACAACCTGGCGTCAGGTATCACCTCTGCCATGCGTTGAGAGCAACTCAGGGGAGTCAGAGCGTCCTGTTCTCCCACAATAACCGCCACCGGCAAGGTCAGTTGCGATAACGATGACAACACATTATCCCGGTTAAAAATTGCCTTGCCAAAAGCCAGCATGGCTTTTTTATTTTGTCCCGTGACCACTGATTTCCAGTAACCAACGGTCTTTTGGTTTGCTGGATTTTTAACATAGCGACGGTGAAACATCATGCACAACACCTGCCCGATAACTGGCCACCAGCCAAGGTGCTGAACGGTTTTCAGTAGTAGTTTATTTTTCTTGAGAGCTTTTTGTGGTTCACCTTCAGCAGAGGTACTCATTAACACCAATGAGCGCAACAGATCCGGTCGCTGCAATGCCAGACGCATACCTACAAAACCACCGGTAGACATTCCGACAAAATGGACTGGTCCCAGCTTAAGCTCATCCAGCAAGGCTATAGCATCTTTAACCAGATTATCCAGCTCGTAGCCTGCTGCAGTCACTTCGCTTTGTCCATGGCCGCGGTGTGCAAAACAAATGCATCGGTAATGTTTCTCCAGCCTGGCTACCTGGCTGTCAAACATAGTGTGATTCATTAAATAACCGTGTGAAAAAACCACGACTTGTTCACCAGAGCCGCTTTCGGTGTAAAACAGCTCAACACCATTGACGATAATTTTTGGCATGGGAGAGACACTTATTTTTGTCAGTTTCAGCCAGAATAGCCAACTAAAGCAAAAAGTTAAAGCAATGCTGAAGGGTTAAAGGGAACAGATTGTAACCGCATTTATTCCGGGTAATCGGTTAAGTAACCGCCACTGGGACGTAACACGACTTTGGCCCCGGTTGTGTTAGTGTTACTCACCCCTTGAGCATTTTTAACAGAACCGATCCGGGTAGATTGTGCTCCGGTAGTGCCACCGCCAAGATTGGGCGTAAAAGCCATATTGCCGTTACTTTGAGTAGGTTGCGCCGCGCCAGTACGTTGGTTATTGCGAAACTCATTTTGTGCTGCATGTCTTGCGGCTAATTGCGTTTGCTGGCTGGCCCAGTGAGATGAGTTGCGCACCGCGTTGCCTGTTCCACCATCGGGGTTCGCGCCAGTAAGTACCCGCTGATTGTGCTGAGCCGTTGTGGTTTGTGCACCATGGCGACTGTTGCCATGACCGCCAAATTGCTTGTCGTACATCTGATTAACCTTTTGCGCCCGAAGCTCGGGATTCGCCAGCTTTGCTGACAAGGTCTGCTGCATATTCTGCATTGACGCTGAAACGGTATGCGTGCGTTGTGCCGGAGCACCGCTGCCGGACTGAGCCTGCCTGCCAACATTAGGACGCTTATTCATCAGTTGCTCACAATTTATCCACCTGAACACACTTTAGATGATTTTTATTCACAATTGAAGGGAAATAAAGCTCTCTTGCGTTGCTATACCCAAAAACTGTACTTTAGTACAGCTTATTTTCTGACCAATGGCAGCAATACTGTGTTTGCTTTAGTCAATATCCGATTGATGCAATTCTAAAGACTCAATTTAAAAGGAAATAAATTATGAAACAAAATGTAATTCAAGAATTAACCCCTCAGGACATTAATCTGGTTTCTGGCGGTTTTGTTAGCGAGGATACAAGCTATGGTGCAGCAATAGGAACAGCGGTAGCATTTGTAGCGGCATCTGCGGCTACCGGTGGTATTGTAGCATTGGCGTTTGCAGGAGGCTCAATCATGTCTTCATTTTTAGCTATATATATAGCCGACTGATAATTCACAGCAAGGTGAACTAAAGATGAAATTATCTTTGCATAATAGAAAACCTCTTAACAAAACAGGATTTGCTGTGAGTGTCATCCTCGCAACTTTTGTAATATTGATGGCAGGAATAGGGGTTGACAGAATCTGGATTCAATCACTCGCTTTCACAGGTTTGCTTGTATTCGTTTTATCACTGTTGAGCAAGAGATAAAATTCATAGCCATAAAAAAGGCAGTACCAGAATTCTGGACTGCCTTCATACAATCAATAATAAACGCTTTAGCTTACCAGGCTATTAAAACCACCAGACTGAATAATATCCTGCGCTTTGGCGATATCAGGCGAGAAGTATCGGTCGTGATCGTAAAACGGGACTTCTGCGCGAACAATGGCGTAGGCCGCTTCCAGTTTTTCAGAAGATTTAAGAGGACGTCTGAAGTCGATGCCCTGAGCCGCAGCAAGCAGTTCCACAGCAACGATACCACGGCTGTTTTCAGCCATATCCATCAAACGACGTGCCGCAAAAGTGGCCATAGAAACGTGATCTTCCTGATTAGCTGAAGTTGGCAAACTATCTACCGATGCCGGATGCGCCAGGGTTTTATTTTCCGAGGCCAGTGCCGCCGCTGTTACCTGCGCCAACATAAAGCCGGAATTAACCCCGCCGTTATTCACCAGAAACGGAGGTAAACCACTGAGGTTTTTATCAATCAGCAACGCAGTACGTCGCTCAGATAAGGCACCGATTTCAGCAATCACCAACGCCAGGTTATCCGCCGCAAAAGCCACTGGCTCTGCGTGGAAGTTACCACCAGAAATAATATCTTCATTAAATACCAGTGGATTATCGGTTACACCATTGGCCTCGGTGGCCAGAATATTCGCTGCATGTTGCATCTGATCCCAGCAGGCCCCCATCACTTGCGGCTGACAGCGCAGAGAATAGGGATCCTGCACCTTGTCACATTCCACGTGAGAGTCACCAATTTCAGAATTCTCTGTTAGCAACGCACGGAACATCTCAGCTACGTGAATCTGACCTTTCTGACCACGTGCTTCGTGGATTCGGGCGTCAAAAGGCACTCGACTACCCACAGCGGCTTCAACGCTCATAGCTCCGGCAACAATGGCTGCATTAAACAGGTTCTCTGCATGGAATAAACCTTCCAGCGCCAATGCTGTAGAGGCTTGTGTGCCATTCAGTAGCGCCAAACCTTCCTTAGGAGCCAGATTAACCGCTTCCAGACCAGCGATTTTCAATCCTTCTTCACCAGAGATGATTTCACCTTTGTAACGCACATGACCTTCACCAATTAACGGCATACTCATATGGGCTAACGGCGCTAAGTCACCACTGGCACCGACAGAACCTTTTTTCGGTACACAGGGATACACTTCTGCACTGACCAACGCCATCAGCATTTCAATAACTTTCAGGCGAATCCCCGAAAAGCCGCGGGCCAGGGCATTGATTTTCAGAGTCATCATCAGACGTACTGTGGAATCCTGCATTAGCTCACCGGTGCCTGCCGCATGAGACAAGACGATAGATTTTTGCAGCAGTTCCAGTTCTTCCGGTTTGATACGCGTGTTGGCTAACAAACCAAAACCGGTGTTAATACCGTACACTACCTGACCCGAAGCCAGTACCTTGTTCACCTGATCGGAAGACGCTGTAATCGCCTCCTGTACCGAAGGCTCCAGACTCAATTTAACAGGGTTACACACCACATCACGCAGTTGTGCCAATGACAAACTGCCGGGTTGAATCATTAATTCGTTCATGGCTATTCCTTATTTATTACCGGTGGACAACATAGGCAAATCCAGACCATTTTCTTTGGCACAATTGATGGCGATATCGTAGCCAGCGTCTGCATGGCGCATCACGCCCGTTGCTGGATCATTCCACAATACGCGACGCACTCGCTCACCGGCTTCTTCGGTACCATCACAGACAATGACAACACCGGAATGTTGGGAAAAGCCCATACCCACACCACCACCGTGATGCAAACTCACCCAGGTAGCACCACCAGCAGTGCTCAACAGCGCATTGAGCAGAGGCCAATCGGACACAGCGTCTGAGCCATCCAGCATGGATTCGGTTTCGCGGTTAGGACTGGCGACGGAACCTGAGTCCAGATGGTCACGACCAATGACCACAGGCGCACTCAGTTCACCGTTTTTCACCATTTCATTAAAGGCGTTTGCAATGCGGGCGCGATCTTTCAGGCCAATCCAGCAAATACGCGCCGGCAAGCCCTGGAACTGAATGCGCTCTCTGGCCATATCCAGCCAGTTGTGCAGATGGGGGTTATCCGGGATAAGCTCTTTTACTTTGGCATCGGTTTTATAGATATCTTCAGGGTCACCACTCAGTGCTGCCCAGCGGAAAGGCCCAATGCCTTCACAAAATAGCGGACGGATATAAGCCGGTACAAAGCCAGGGAAATCAAAGGCGTTTTCCACCCCTTCTTCCAATGCCATTTGACGGATGTTATTGCCGTAATCCAGGGTTGCTGCACCACGCTCCTGCAAGGTCAGCATGGCCTGTACCTGAACCGCCATGGATTGCTTGGCAGATTTAACTACCGCCGCTTCGTCTTTCTGGCGCATTTCAGCGGCCTGTTCCATCGTCCAGTTTTGCGGCAAATAGCCGTTTAGCGGATCGTGAGCCGAAGTCTGGTCAGTGACCACATCCGGGGTAATACCTCTGTCCACCAGCTCTGCAAATACATCGGCCGCGTTACCTAATAACCCCACTGAAACCGGGGTATCAGCATTGTTGATAATGTCTAAGGCTTCATCCAGTGAGGTGGCCTTTTTGTCTACATAACGGGTACGCAAACGGAAATCGATTCGGGTTTCGTCACACTCTACCGCGATCATAGAAAACCCGGCCATAGTGGCTGCTAATGGCTGAGCTCCCCCCATGCCACCTAAACCACCAGTAAGCACCCACTTACCTTTGGCTTCGCCGTTAAAGTGTTTACGGGCAACTGCACCAAAAGTTTCGTAAGTACCCTGCACTATGCCCTGACTGCCGATGTAGATCCAACTACCTGCTGTCATCTGGCCGTACATCATCAGACCTTCTTTATCCAACTGATTAAAATGTTCCCAGTTGGCCCAATGAGGTACCAGGTTAGAGTTAGCGATCAGAACACGCGGGGCATTGCTGTGGGTTTTGAACACACCCACAGGCTTACCTGATTGCACCACCAGGGATTCGTCTTCTTCCAGGCGCTGTAAAACTTCTACGATTTTATCAAAGCATTCCCAGTTGCGGGCTGCACGACCAATGCCACCGTAAACCACCAGATCTTCAGGGCGTTCTGCCACCTCCGGATCCAGGTTGTTCATCAACATGCGCATTGCCGCTTCGGTTAACCAGCTTTTGCAGCTTAACTCTGTGCCTTTGGGGGCGCGGATCACTCTTGTAGGGTCATGACGATTGTTCATTTTAATCACCTTTGTTATGTCTGTTACCCGAATCAACCGAAGGTCAGGTGACTTCCTAACCGATAGCGGTCGCCGGGATGGGTCAATATGGCGTAGCTCACCGAGGCCTTTTTAGACCAGGTTCGACGAGTTACGCGTAAACAGGCGGTTCCTTCCTGAATAGCTAATAGTTTCTGTAACTCAGCATCCGGCACTATGGCTTCTACCAAATGCTCGGCCTCAGTCAGAGGTAAAATTTGGGTCAGATAATCGTGGGTGGTCTGATGTTCGAAGTCTTGCTGCAAATAATCCGGCGCTACTTTGGGATTCACGAAGCGCTCTTCCAGTTGCAAGATCTGTTGATTCTCCCAGTGCAACACCAGACTGCGATACACATCAGCACCGCTGGAAAGGCCAAGATTAGCGGCAACATTCGGTGTGGCCGGCACAGTGTGCAGCTGCAAACATTGCGCTTTGTGCTGATGTCCACGATCCAGAATCTCATCGGCAATATTGCGAATAGCCAGCATAGAAGACTGACTTTTTAAGCTGGCCACATAAGAAGCGGCCCCCTGATTGCGCACGATAACGCCCTGATCAGACAACTCCTGCAAAGCGCGTCTGGCAGTCATTCGACTGACATTAAATTCTGCTGCCAGCATATTTTCTGAGGGCACAGGGCTATACTCAGGCCAATGGCCCGATTCTATATTGCGCAACAAATGCTGCTTTATCTGTAGATATTTACTGACGGTCATAGTTTAATAAAGTGACACAGCAAACTTGTATATACAAGTAAAATTTCGCAAAATGTCAGCAGAAAACTCAGTAACCAGGGGCAACCTGAATGAATTCAATAACTTCCGAAATCAGTAGTGACCAGTCCAAGGTATTACACAATCTTAATCTGGCCAGTATGGAAGCTGGCATCGCCGATGAGCAGCTAATTTATGATGCTGCGGTAGTTATAGAGAAAGGCCAAATCTGCTGGCGAGGCCCGGCTCAGGACCTGCCGGAGCAATATCAAGATTTGCAAAAATTTGATTGCCAAAAACAGTGGTTGTTGCCCGGCCTGATAGACTGCCATACCCATCTGGTGTTTGGTGGTGATAGAGCGGATGAATTTGAAAAACGCTTACAGGGTTTATCTTACGAGGAAATCGCCCGTGCCGGTGGGGGTATTATGAATACCGTACGCGCAACCCGCGAAGCCGATATCGACAAGCTTTATAGCTCTGCAGAAAAACGCCTGCACGCAATGCAGCAGCAGGGGGTTACCACCATTGAGATCAAGTCGGGTTATGGTCTGAATACCGAAAACGAATTAAAGATGCTACGAGTAGCCAAGAAACTAAAAGAAAACAGCCTTGCCAATGTTCAAACCACGTTTTTAGGTGCGCACGCCCTGCCCCCGGAATTTAAAGACAACAGTGATGGTTACATCGATTTGGTGTGCAATGACATGCTACCCAAAGTAGCACAGGAAAATCTGGCTGACGCTGCCGATGTGTTTTGTGAAAGTATTGGTTTTAATCTCGGTCAAAGCCACAAAGTCCTGTTTAAAGCCCAATCTCTGGGCCTGAAAGTAAAAGCCCATGTGGAGCAGTTGAGTAATTTGGGTGGCAGTGAAATGGCTGCCGGTTTAAAAGCCCTTTCGGTGGATCACATTGAATATCTGGATGAGGATGGTGTAGCCGCTATTGCGCAAAGTGGCACGGTAGCCACGCTGTTACCAGGTGCATTTTATTTTCTGCGCGAAACCCAATCTCCGCCCATTGAGTTGTTGCGCAAATATAAGGTGCCGATGGCAATCGCTACCGATTTTAACCCTGGCTCATCCCCAATCGCTTCCTTGCCATTGATGCTTAACATGGCCTGTACTTTTTTCCGACTCACCCCGGAAGAAGCTTTGTTAGGCGTCACTAAACACGCCGCCAGCGCATTGGGTTTGCAGGACAAAATCGGCTCTATTAGTGTTGGTAAACAGGCCGACCTGACACTGTGGGATATTGGTCACCCAAGGGAGCTATGTTATTTCGCCGGATTGCACAAACCCAGCCAGATCTGGTTTAAAGGTCAGCTATTACAAAGAGGTTAGTCGGATCTTAAAGCGACAGCATCGATTGTCGCTTTTTGGCGTCGTACAGACTTTTATCAGCACAGGCGATGATTTCATCCAGCCCCTGATTAGCGTTTACCTCACATATGCCATAAGACGCACTCACAAATAAAGGGTATGACAGGCCCGGCACGGGTGAGCCGGCGCAACGTTTATCAAAGCGCTGCAAAAACTCCCGGCATTGTTCTGCTTCGCAATCCCACATCAGGATCACGAATTCATCGCCGCCAAGTCGGCCCACAAGATCCGATTTACGACAGCTGGTTATCAATAAATGACTAAACCAGGTTAATGCCTTGTCACCGATGCTATGTCCGTGTTTGTCATTGATGCCTTTGAATTTATTCAAGTCCACCATCACTAATACCAGGCCTTTGGTATCCACTCTTGCCGATTTCTCCAGTGCGGTTTCGTAGGCCTGTTCAAAACCAAAGCGATTGTACAGCCCTGTCAGATAATCGTGACGGGATTTTTCTGACAACTCTTCAATTACATCCAGCAACATCACGCCTAAAAAGCAAACACCTAAAAGCACATAAGCCAATGGCGCAAGTCTGGTGAGCAACTCCGCACTCTCGCCTGCACCACTAAACAAGCTGGAAGACGGATTAGAGATAAATACCGAAACGGTGGTGATATTGTGTAATGCGTAAATTAAAAAACCGAGAATCAGTAAGCGGTCACCGTAACGCGTCTTATTGTGACGCAGCAGACAAAGAATAGTGAGTATCGCCATAAGGGCACTGGCGCCGTGCATAATGATGGACCGAACACTGTAATCATTGTCCACATAGGTATAGCTAAACAAAAAGATGACCTGAATGGCGATAATCGATAAAAACCACTGCCAGGCGAACGTCATGCGATTGCGCAGCCAGACGCCAAAAGGCCAAAGGTAGGTGGGCGCGCTATAGATCAGGTTATTGAAAAAAATCAAATGTTTACCCGGCAACTGACCGTTGTAAGAAAGGATGGAGGCCTGTAACCAGGCACTGCCCAGCAACAAAAATCCCGTAGCCCACCAAATAGCGGGCTGTTCGTCGTAAATATTGTCGAATTTTTTTGCTGTCCGGCTAATGAAATAAAGCAGAGAAGCGGTAAAAAAAGCCATAACCGTAGGAACAACAAACAATATTCCGTCAATCAATACCCTCTCCTTGAATACTGGCTTTTTTAAATTTAGTTGCTACACCGCGGGAATGCAAAAATAGCCAGAACATCGGTGGAATTAATTGACTTTTGCAATCGATTGCATTTGAATAATCACAAGGCCTTTATTGCACCTGGAGCCACTGTGAAGAACTTTAATCCAAACCTCCTCAACGCCCTTTATCGAAGGTCCGGTTATCTGTTGCGCAATATGTTGATTTGCTGTGTCGTTATATTCAGTGGCCAGCTTTCCGCCAGACAAGACATTAACTACAGCATTACTGACAATCCCACAGAGGAGTTAATTGTTGAGTTGATGAAGTTGGGTTTTAGTAAAAGCCCACAAGGTCAATCGATACAGTTCAGGTCGCAACGCCTGAATGTCAATGAAGCCCGCAAAGTTCAGATGTTGCATGATGGACTGCTGGACGTTATCTGGACCGGCACCACCGCCGAATATGAACAGAACCTACAGGCTATCAGGATCCCCATTTTAAAAGGCATGTTAGGGCATCGCATTTTTATTATTCGCTCCGGTGAACAAGCGCGCTTCAGCCAGATTAAAAGCTTTGCGCAGCTACAGAAAGTCCCATTGGGTCAGGGCAAATTCTGGGGCGATACCAGCGTCTTGAAAAATGCCCAAATGACGGTAGTGGATCCGGTCAAATACGAAAGTTTATTCCATATGTTGGAGGGAGGTCGCTTTGACTTCTTTCCTAGAGCACTGCATGAACCCTGGTCCGAAGTGAGTAGTCGCCAGGAACTCAATTTAACAGTCGAGCAAAACCATCTGTTGATTTACCCTTTCGCCCTGTACTTTTTTGTCGCCAAAGACAATCAGGCGCTGGCGCAACAACTCTACCGTGGATTAATGAACGCCATCGAAGATGGCAGCTACGACAGCTTGTTTTACAATCACCCGGTGATTGAAGAAACCCTCGCTCGCTCAGCACTAAGCGAGCGTATTGTGCATCGCCTGGAAAACCCCAACATGTCGCCAGAAACGCCGGTCAGCGACTCCAGATTATGGCTGGATATTAAAAACTTTTAGCCGCTCGGCCCCCAAAAACAACTTTTTTGCACAATAAACTTGATCTACCCAAAAAGGTAACCTATAAGTTACATATTATTTGAAAGCAGGTTGTAATATGTCTCCTGAATCAATGGATGCGGTTTTTCAGGCGCTGGCCAATGATAAACGTCGCAAACTACTGGACTACATCAAAGAACATCCGGGCTGTCTGGTAAAAGACGTCTGTAAGGAATTTGATGTCACCCGAATTGCGATAATGAAGCACCTGACGGTGTTAGAAAAAGCGGAATTGCTCATCACCGATAAACGCGGCCGAGACAAACACCTGTATATCAATGTCGTACCGATTCAAATGATACATAGCCGATGGACCACAGAATACAGCGCCTTGTGGGCTGGCAGAATGCTGGACATCAAATTTATGGCTGAGCAAAAGCAAGCCCAAACTGATAAAACGAGAAAGCAAAAATGAGTGAGTCTGCCCCAAAAACCAGTAAAATGCGTCAGTCCATTTACAAAGTCTTTATCAATGCCAGTATCGACAGAGTGTGGTCTGAAATCGTCAATACCGATAGTCCCAGGTTATTCTTCTTCAACAGCCAATGTGACTCTCCGGGATTAGCGCCCGGCGCACCTATGGCGATGCGAACACCAGATGGCAAATACACCAGTGTCATCGGAGAGGTGACCGAGTTCGATCCACCCTATCGCTATGCCCATACATTCAAATTTACTACCATGGATGATGCCTTCAGCAAGGTGACCTACGATCTCAAAGAGGTAAATGGCGGAACCGAGTTTACCCTAATCTCTGAAAACCCCGATGTGGCAACCGTTTCCAAAACCGAAAAAACCATGCAGGACGGCAACAAGTTTATTTGCGAGAACCTTAAATCATTGCTGGAAACCGGCAAGCCCACATTTTCTGGTCGTATGATATTGCTCATTATCAAGTTGACTCAGGGGCTCACTCCGAAAGTGGCACTCAGTGAAAACTGGAGTTTCGAAAAGATTGCCGAGCTACACAAAAAGGAGCAAAACTAATGGCCAGTCCAGAACAGCAAGCACAGAGCATGTTGCAAAGCCTGCCAGAAAAAACCGTAAAACCATTAGCCGAATGGTTAACACTGCTCGCCACACAAAAGCCAGATAAGCACGGTAAGATTGTTAGTTATCTTAAAACTGAACATCAGGTCACCCATGGTTTTGCTAACCTGATCGCTCATGAATTTCTCAATCAGGACAAAGCTGATGAGCCTGATCTGGTGGCGCAACAGTACTGCGGTAGAGAAGGCTTACTGCCGATTTACGAGGCCCTCATTAGTGCCATTCAGAACTTTGCACCGGATTTAGAAATCGCGCCGAAAAAAGCCTATGTCAGTCTGCGACGCAGTAAACAATTTGCTTTACTGCAACCCTCCACAAAAACCAGGCTTGATGTGGGTATTAACTTAAAAGACACCGAACCAACAGATCGTCTGGAAAAATCCGGCAGTTTCAATGCAATGGTGAGTCATCGAGTGCGGATCACCGATATTGGCCAGATAGATGACGAGTTAATTAAATGGCTGGAAACGGCCTGGCAGAGTGCCTGAGGCCAGACGATTGAAGCTCAAAAAGCAGGAAAAACTCACATAAGAGTGTTTCCTGCGATTTACATTACTCAGGCATAAGTATTGATGGGTGGCATTTTCTCATTGAGAATTTGCCATGGCTGCTGATCGGCAGAACCATTGCCACTTTGCACCTGCTCAATGGCAGTTTTGAGTTCCTTATCTTCATCATTTTCAGTATCCAGTGAATCCAGCAAGCTTTGAAATGAACTGTTTTGCTGATAGCCCATTGAGCCAAAACCACCGCCGCCTCCCATCGACTGAAATTGTTCCATGCGCTGTTGCATTTTTTCCTGCGCTGCCAGTTGCTCTTCCTGAGACAACTCACCATCTCCGTCGGTGTCCATGCGGTCAAACATCTTATCCATATTGGATGGTGTATGCCCTGCTTCTTCCATTGACTCCGTTAATTCGGCTTTTGACAAAGCGCCATTGTTATCGGTGTCGGCTTGCTGCACTTTTTCCTGCATTTTTTGCATCATGGCTTGAGGATCAAATCCTGAGAGGCCAGATATCGAATTCATAATATTTCTCCTGATTTGCGTTCATTCGCGCTCTGCTTTTGCAAATTACAGACCAGAAAAAGATTAAAAATATTCAATAAATTCAGATAGATAAGCGTAAAGATTAGGTAAAGAAAATTATCGGGCAAAAACAGGTCGGAGCGGAAAAGGCGACTGCCGGAAAACGGCAATAATTTTCCGCTAACTGAGTAGTATTAAGTGCTTACTCATCAAGGATGGTTTCAAACCCTGCGAATATCATGCGTTTCCCGTCAAAGGGCATGGTTTCCGGATCCCAGTCACCCATGCGCGGGTCTTCCATTGCCTTTTTCATACCGCTGTCTCTGATACTCTTTGACGGCCAGCTCACCCAGGAAAAAACCACCGTTTCATCCGGCTGACATTGCACCGCCATGGGAAACGAAGTGAGTTGTCCTTCAGGCACATCATCCCCCCAATTTTCCACCACACGAGTAGCGCCGTTATCTTTGAATACGGCAGACGCCACCCTGGCTAATTCGAGATATTCTTGTTTTTTATTGGTGGGAACTGCCAATACATAACCATCAACGTAAGCCATACCAATTCCTCTTTTGTAAGTTCGAACAACGGTGCCTAAATACCCCCCTTTGTCGGACTAAAGTCCGACCTACCAAAACTGTAGCAAGGATGCAGTGAAAGTCGATTTAGCAGGAGCAAAAAATCGACGATTCGAACAGCGGTGCTTAAATAAACCTCGTCGTCGGACTGAAGTCCGACCTACCAAAACTGTAGCAAGGATGCAGTGAATGCCTATTTTGCAGGAGCAAAAATCGACGATTCGAACAGCGGTGCTTAAATAATCCCATTTGTCGGACTAAAGTCTTAAGGCTCCCCATAAATATTTGCATTAGACCTGCAGGCGTCTCTCTGACCAGGTAATCTAATTTCGCCAAAAACCAACCACCAAATCCCAAAGAGACGCCATGCCACTAGTATCTGATTTAATTTCTTTTGATTCAATTTCTATCGATGTCAGAGTGCAAAAATCTTTTGCACTGGCCGTAAACGCAGTTCAGGAAGGTGCAGCTGTCAGTCTTACCGCTATCGGGCGAAAAGTGAGCCACTTCAGCAACTTAGTAAGCCTGGGTATGTCGATTAAATCCGACACCAAGAACTCCGGAGAAATCAGGTGCGCCGGGTCGATTTTCATAAGCGTCAAACTGTCAAATGTCACTCCCTTAAGAGTAGTTCAAATTGACAAATAAAAAAGTCCCAAACTCAATAGAATCGGGGCAAAGCGACATACTCTCAACGGGAGAAAAACTCATTTAACAATTGGGATAGAATTACACTCTTTTGTCGAACTGTAGATTCGAATCAATTCGAACAGCGGAGCCTGAATCAGCCCCGCAGCCCGAATGAACAGCATCCTGCTTTAAAAGAACTCGTAACTGACACTAAAGGTGGCCGTTCTTGGCATAATAAAACGACCGTTTGGTGCTGTGGGGTTACGCGGGTCACCTTCCGTCAGGGCATCCTCATCGGTGACGTTCTGCATAGATAACTCAAACTTCAGCCCCTCTTCGCTCAGAACAGTAAAGCCCAAATCCAGCTGCTCATAACCCTTCAATACCCGGTCAGGATCGTTATCGTTATCTACCCATCTGTCGTCGACTGCAATCAGGTTGCCGTAAACTGTGGCAAAGTAACCACCAATCTCAAACTCATAAGTAGGCGTAGCTCGTAACTGCCAGCCCGGCTGACGTGCCAGTTCATTGCCAATCCAGGACGGATTAGTATCACTTTCAGTAATTTCGGTATCCTGAATAGTCGCATTCAAAGTGATTGAAAAACCGCTGTCATTGTACCAGGCGGCATCCACTTCCACACCTTTGGCTTCACTGACAAAGCGGTCAGCTGGTGTGCCGGGTACTTGCGTTTGTGCAGTTTCATTTTCATTAAAGAACGCTGTTGCATAAACACTGTAATTGTCGCGAGCCAGTTTATAACCCAGTTCATACTGTGTGACATCCTGAATCAGGTCCGAACCCGCTTCATAGGCACCATAGTTATCGCGGAAATCATCGAAATAGGGCATCTTTGAACCTTCACTGGCTCGGAAGAACACACCGCTATTGTTTTCAAATTGATAATTTACCCCTAAAGTCCAGGCCGTATCGGATTCATCGTACTGCACCGCTTTAGTGATAACGCCATCCAAGCCTTCGTCCACCGTGTATTCAATCTCATGGTTTTCTCGACGCAGGCCCACATCGGCGCTCAATTGATCAGTAAATTGATAATCCAATGCGGCATAAAATGCGGTTGTCTTACCGTCACCGGTACTATTGATATCATAGTTCCAGCCACAGGAGTCGAGATTGTCGTTGCAATCAATACCAGTCAGGTTTTCACCGCCTGGAGTAACTACGTGATAAGACTGATTACCCAATGACCACCAGTCATTGGCCGAGAAATCCGAAGCGTAAAGACCAAAGGATGCTTCATAACTATCACCGGCTTTGGTCAGCGCCAAATCATTGGTGAAGGACTCAATTTCTTTGCGTACAACCCAGCGCCCGATTTGTT
This sequence comes from Planctobacterium sp. AWH2_060, assembly GCF_056158425.1. NCBI lineage: Bacteria > Pseudomonadati > Pseudomonadota > Gammaproteobacteria > Alteromonadales > Alteromonadaceae > Planctobacterium > Planctobacterium sp. AWH2_060. The sequence goes on from NZ_JBSWTG010000001.1 coordinate 2,990,585, forward strand.
GTACCAGGGTTGAACCGCTATATTCATTGCCTGTTACCGCCCCAGTCGCTGAACTACCATTGTCAGCAACATCAGACAGGGCAACCGGTGAGCCATTCGGTACCAAGCCCAACGTATCGGCGTCGCCTTTGGTAAAAGCAAAGCGATCTACAAAAGTCCAGCCATTACCCAATTCCAGATTAACCGAGCCGCCGCTGATGGAACCATCCCAGCCTCGTCCCTCACCAAAATCAAATGATTCACTGGTACCATCGGGACCGTACTGAATAGTAGCCTGACGGTTTAAGGTACCCAGTTGGGTGTATTCGTTATCAACACCGTCCACCAGTGGCGTAGGCAGATACCAGGCACCATGATCATCGGTTACGCGAGTGAAAAAGTTCAGCTTACCGTTATCCAGTTCTTTAGTGAGGTTGATGGTAAATTGTTGACCTTTTTCAGAATTAAAACCGGCGTCGCGAAGACCTGAACTCTGTTGCACATAACCGCCAATCATGTAGTAAAAGTCTTCAGCCAGAGCACCACTTAAAACGCCATCAAGGCGCTGCAAATCATAGCTGGAAGTAGTGTATTTCAGTAAACCTTCCGTTGCTTCACTACCCTCTTTTAGCAGGAAGTTAGTCGTCAGACCCGGTTGGCCGTTAGAAACCACAGAGTTAGGGCCACCGCGCAATCCGTCCATAAAAGAAATGGTTTCATCCACTCTGAACATTGTGGAGTTTTCCAGGAAAGACAACGTGGGTGGCTGATAAACGGGTACGCCCTGCAGCTGCACAGTTAAGAAGGGGGCATCACCAGTACTTGGAAAACCACGTACAAATACATTAGCACCTGAAACACCGCCTGAACTTTCCGCCCAGACGCCAGGAATAGCCTTGAAGACATCAGCCGTTGATTTAGGCACCAACTTTTTAATGTCTTCGGCACTTAGTGACGTGGTGGCAAAACTGGTATCAACCTTGCGCACGGCTTTACCACTGGCAGTACCGGTGACGATAATCTGCTCATAGAGATCGGTTTTCTTTTCACCGTCATCCGGTGTTTGTGCTTCAGCCTCTTGTGCAGCTACCGATGTGCACATAGCTAAAGAAACGGCAACGGCTAATGCCGACTGCTTTAAAGTAAACGCGTTATTAAGGGATCGTGTGTTGCTCATTGTGTGTATTTCCTCTGCTCCCAGATGTTACTTAATTGTTAATCTAGGGTCTATTGCAATCGATTGCAAGTATTTTTTGCAAACGATTGCATTTTTAGATTTTAACAGTACACTGCAAGCAATCTGGTATGATTTTTAAAGGGGGTAGCAGGCGCTCACCGCGGTATTCATCTAAAGCCTATTGCGGGCTGTGAAGCAAAAAAGCGTGCTGAATTGTTATGGAAATGTTAGATAAAACAAATACATCCAACAGGTTTTTAAACAGTGATTTATTCGCTGAAGTACAGTCGTCTGAACTCTTTTCAGACAGTAAAACCTTTGCCGATGCAATCCCCAGAGCAGAGTTTTCACAGATAGAAAAACTCTGGCAACAACAATCAGGCAGTGAGAATTTCAATCTGGCAGATTTTGTGGCGCAACACTTTGATTTACCAGAAGCAAACACCGAGCTTGTCCAGCAGCCGAAAAGCACAGACGCGCTGAAGTATATAAGTACGATGTGGTCTGAATTGCATCGCACTCCCGATCCGTCAGACAAAGGGACCTTGATCCCCTTGCCTCACTCTTACCTGATCCCGGGTGGTCGTTTTCAGGAGATTTACTACTGGGATACCTATTTTACAGCGCTGGGTCTGTGTGAAGACGGACATTATCAATGGGTACTGGACATGTTCCACAATTTCCAGTTCCTGCTCAACGACAATGGCTGCATTCCCAACGGCAACCGAGATTACTACCGCGGTCGTACGCAACCGCCCATTATGGCTATGCTGCTGGAACTAATTCTGACTCACAAAGCGCAATTACCCGCAGTGCAACAGGCGGACTTTTTGCCAAACGCAGTCGCAAGCCTGGAGCAGGAATACCAATACTGGATGAAGGGAGCTGACACACTCAGCCCCGAAACTCCGCAAATCAGGCGCTGTGTATTAATGCCAGATGGTGCGATTTTAAATCGTTACTGGGATGAGCACACCGGCCCTCGTCCCGAGTCATGGCGGGAAGATTTAGAGCTGACAGCCGGATTAGCTGCAGAAGAAGTAGCGAATTGTTTTACCCATATACGCGCTGCCTGCGAATCAGGCTGGGACTTCAGCTCACGCTGGCTGGCAGATCCCAGCAAGCTAAACTCAATCCGTACTACTGATATTGTGCCAGTGGATCTAAATTGCCTGTTGTGGCAGTTGGAAACCAGCCTGGCCAGATTCAATAATCAGTTGGGTAATGACAGTCAGGCGTCGGAATACAAACAAGCGGCACTGCGACGCGCTTCGGCAATTCAGCACTGGTTTTGGCAGGAAGAGTCTGGATTCTTTATGGATTACGTATTCAGTACTCACCAGAGCTCTGTCATATATTCTTTAGCCGGTGTACTTCCATTGTTTATCGGCATTGCCACCAATGACCAGGCGAATCAGGTGGCAGATAAATTACGTCATGAGTTTCTGCAACCTGGTGGACTGGTAACCACATTAACTTCTACGCCGCAGCAATGGGACAGTCCCAACGGCTGGGCACCATTGCAGTGGTTTGCGGTGATTGCAATGGAAAATTATAGTGAAACAGCGCTAGCCAATCAGATTATGGAAGCATGGCTCAGCAATGTGGAACTTTGTCTGCAAAAGCATGGTTGTATGCTGGAAAAGTACGATGTTATTAATCAGGGTGCCATCGCCGGGGGCGGTGAATATCAGGTGCAAACCGGCTTTGGCTGGACCAATGGTGTGTCACGCGCATTTTACAAAAAGCGCTACCAACGCTAAATGACAGTTGGATTTTGAATGGATTGCATATAGTCTTTTGCAATCCACAAGCGCGATATGTGCCTTAAACATTCACCAGGTCACAGGATAAATGACAAAAAAAGCCAGCACCCTCACGGATGTCGCCCGCATAGCAGGCGTTTCAGAATCAACGGTGTCCAGAGCCCTCAATGACAGTCAATTGGTCAGCGAAAAAACCCGCAAGCGCATCAAACAAATCGCCAACGAAATGGGGTTTAAAATTAATACTCTGGCGCGTAATTTGCGCACCCAAAAATCCTACACCATCGCCGTAGTATTGGTGGTGAGCTCTGAAGAAGACCAATCCGCCAGTGATCCCTTCTTACTCAGCCTGGTAGGGGTAATTGCTGATGAACTGAGCAAACGAGATTACGATTTATTGCTGTCCTCACACCCAGGCAAATCTTTGGAAAAAGTACCGGAGCTGGTCAGTCAAAAAAAGGCTGACGGCGTAATTTTATTTGGCCAGGGTGACGATATTGCCCACTTTACTGAAGTGGTTAAACCTGAGTTACCTGCCATTGTCTGGGGCCAGGTAGCGCCGGGCTCCGGCTATGTCACGGTAGGCACGGATAACTTTCAGGGTGGCTTGTTGGCGACGCAGCACTTGCTGGCAACCGGTCGCAAAAGCATCTGCTTTGCCGGGCACTTATCCTATGAAACTGAGCAGCGTTATCTGGGTTATCAGAAAGCCATTCGCGACGCCGGTAAACAGTACAGCCACCATTTAGATGTACATTTTAGTTTTTCCGATGCCTATGCCATCACTCAGTCTCTGCTTGAAGATGAACAATTCCACTATGATGCCATCGTCGCTGCCAGTGATACCATCGCCCTTGGTATGATGAAAGCCCTGACGGAAGCCGGAAAACGCATTCCACAAGATGTGGCCTTTGTGGGTTATGATGATATTTCAGTGTCCACCTATACCACTCCTTCTCTGACCACCATTCGCCAGGACACCCGCAAAGGCGGGGAAAAATTAGTGGAGTTATTGTTTCAACGTTTGGAAGGAAAACCGGCAGAACCCTATTTGTTGGAGACCCAGCTGATCAAACGCAGTAGTAGTTAATACCAGCCCCACTAAAATTAACATTAAAACCACAATTGCAATCGATTGCAATTTTACCTGCCTCATGCCATGATTAACGGGTAAATCTGGAGAGACAACTATGGTAAAAGCCACAACCGCCGAATCTAAACACCTGGTATTTTTAAGTTTAATCTGCACTTATGTGGTTTTCGCTATCTTACTCAATAGCGTGGGCACCGTTATTTTGCAATCTATTGAGTCTTTCGAGGTATCTAAAACTCAGGCCAGTACGCTGGAGGGTTTTAAAGATTTACCCATCGCCATAGTCTCCTTTTTACTCGCCTCATGGTTACCGCGCTTTGGCTTTAAACGGGCACTATTAACGGGGCTCGGAATCGTTACTGTCAGTTCGGTATTAATGCCACTGGTGGGTAACTTCCTGATGACTAAACTGCTGTTTTTATCGGTTGGTGTCAGTTTCGCACTGGTAAAGGTATCGGTGTATTCCACCCTGGGGCTGATTGCCGATGACGCCAGACAACATGCCGCCAAAATGAACCTGCTGGAAGGCTGCTTTATGGTAGGGGTGTTATCAGGTTACTGGATTTTCAGCTTTTTTATCAATCCCGACAACCCGGCCTCACCCGAATGGCTTAATGTCTATTGGTTAGTGGCAATTTTGTGCGCTATCGCCCTGTTTGTGGTTTTCATCTCAGAGTTTCCGGCTGCAGAAGTCACAGCAACAGAATCCACCTTTGACAGTTTCAAAGCCATGCTGTCGTTAGTGTGGTTGCCCTTTGTAGTGATGTTTGTTTGCTGCGCTTTCTTTTACGTTCTGATAGAACAAGGACTTGGCACCTGGCTGCCCACTTTCAATAAAGACGTATTGGGGTTAAGCAATAATATCAGCGTGCAAATCACCAGTATCTTTGCTGCTTCCCTGGCCGTAGGACGACTGTCTGCCGGTGTCATCCTCAGTAAAGTAGACTGGTTTGTGTTTTTACTGGTCTGCGTTATCGCCATGGCGGCACTGTTATTACTGACCATTCCGCAGACACTACAGGAACGCCCTGACGCAGCGATAACCAGTTGGCAGGCAGTGCCTTTCGCCGCCTGGCTGTTGCCTCTAATCGGCCTGTTTATGGCCCCTATTTACCCGGCCATTAACTCGGTAGTACTCAGCGCCCTGCCCAAAGCTCAACACGCCAGTATGACTGGCTTGATTGTGATCTTCTCTGCTCTGGGCGGAACCTTTGGTAGCCTGGTCACCGGCACCGTTTTCGATATGTTCGATGGTCAAACCGCCTTTTACACCATGCTGGTGCCCATGGCGATTTTGTTGCTGAGCCTGGTGTTTTATCGCAAGACTTTGAACACCAGAGCCCACTGAAAACCCCGGTTAGAATACCCTGCAAGGCCGATGGAACAAGATTTTTATCCCCATAATTCTGGGGTGATTTGAGACATGATTCCTCCCGCCATGTAGTGAATTCGGGGTTCAACGTCAGCTTTCAGAAATAAGGGACCATCGAGATCTACGTAGTCGCAGTACTGCGCAATCACGCTGGCTGCAGCCATAGCCAGTGATGTTCCCCCCATATGGCCGACCATTAGCTTTTTGCCGTCTTGCAAAGCTTGTTTGGCGATTTTTAACGACTCCGTCAGTCCACCGCACTTATCCAGTTTGATATTAATGACGTCGTAAAATCGACAAACCTTAAAGTATTCCTCTAAATCAAGACAACTCTCGTCTGCACCTAAAGGGATAGGTGAATTTAACGCTTCCAGGCGGAAATCTTCTCCGCGCTTTATAGGTTGCTCTATCATGTCGATTTTTAGTTGCACCAGTTCAGGCAACAGAGTTTCAAGCATTTTCAGTGTCCACCCCTGGTTTACATCTATGACCATCCCTGCATCTGGTCGTGCGGCTCTGATGGCTGCCAGTCGTGAAATTGAGTCACTATTGTCCAGTTTTATTTTTAACTGCTTAAAATCTCGGTAACGCAAAGCTTGTTCAGCCATCTCATCGGCGCTGCCCAGGCCAATCGTCGCAACTGTAGTTTTAGGACGGGGATTAATATCCAGTTGTTGCCAAATTGTTTTTCCAGATTGTTTTGCCTTTAAATCCCAGAAAGCACAATCGAGTGCGTTTCTGGCACCACCGCGGGGCAGCAGAGCTTGTATTTTCTTTTCATTCAGGGTGTTATCGATCTGGTCAATAACGCTGTTTAATTGCGCAATAATGCTTTGTGCATTTTCGTTTAAATAGTAGATCCCTACAGCCTCACCTCTACCTTTTACCCCACCGCTCTCTAACGTAACCCGAACAGTATCAATGGCCTCAAATACATAGCCGTTAAAACAAAATGGTTTTTTAAGTTTATAGTTCAAATTCTCGATAGTTACTTTCATTAAATTTGCTCAGTTAATTCAGGTTTTATTCGGCAATACTTATGTCAATTCCGGGGGGTTAAATACTGCTCGCAAAAATCACCCCAATGAAGGTAGCAATGCTGTAACCGAGTATGCCGAGCAGCATTCCCGGCGTTACGAGTGTGGTCCAACCTTTGCTGGATGCAAGAGCCGCCGCAGTAGCCGGTCCCAAAATGCAGGCGTTTGAAGCAATCAATGCTTCTGCTAAATCCAGTTTCAGGTATTTTCCCAGCAATATAAGTAAACCAATATGGGTAGTAATAAGCACGAGTATAAAAACAATGATCGGCAAGGCCGTGCTGAATACCTGAACGATATCAGCCCCGGCTCCAATGGCAGCCAGAAACAGGTACATGAAAAAGGTACCCAGCTCTATATTGGATTTGACCTGACTTGTGATCCTATGACCAAAATTCGCCAGCAGCAGCGTCATAAATGTCACTACCGGAATAAACAACTTTTCCATTTCTAGAACATCAACAACAAGCCTTGAAAGGGTACACAATGCGAATGCCAGAGCCAGACCCAGAGAAATTCCCATTAAATCAAAATGGTTGTTTTGTGCGTCCGAATTGTTTACCGGATCGTCCAAAATAGCACTATCTTCCAAATACTTAGATGGCATGCGTTTTCTGACATACGGAATATTCGGCAGCGCTAACAACAACGTCAAAAATATCACAGCGCCAACTGCATCAGCTGATAGGGTCGCCGTATAAAGACTCGGATCACTGAACCCCAGTGTTTCGGCTGTAGCCACAAAGTTAACGGACCCACCGATATAGCTTGCCAATAACGCCCCGGCTATTTTTGATTCCTCTGTACCAATATCTACAATCTCGACTGCGACGTACGCACCAATAATTGTCAGTGACACCGCAACACCAAATGCCAACATTAACGGCCTTGCTTGTCTGAATACGTTACGAAGATCGGCTTTCAAAAGCAGTAAGACAATACCGACAGGCACAAAAGTAGAGAGCAACAAATCATATAAAGGAGAGCTCAACGGAATTACCCCCGTATTGGAGAAGCACATCATAAGAACCAGAATTATCAAAGGGGCAGAGATAGCGCGCCCCCACCTTACCTTTTCGGCGAAAACCGACATCGCAATGGTCAATAAGATTATTGTTGTCAGTGCAAAGATATTGTCAGGTGAAATTATTGCCATTGCGGGTACCTTCAAAAATTAAAATCGACACTATCTGAGTACATTTCAGTTGTCGTAGCACAAGCAAACCTCGGTATCGACGTATGCCTGAATAAATCAATTCTGATTACACAGGTTTCACCTGTTCTGCTGCTGGCGGCGGGCAGTCTCTTCAACTTCCCGCATGACACGCATAATGTTGCCACCAGCAAGTTTTGCTACGTCCTCATCAGACCAGCCCCGTTTGAGCAACTCAATCAATAGTGCGGGAAACCCTTGCGGGCCCTCTAAACCTTCCGGAACGACATCAATTCCGTCAAAATCGGAGCCTAATCCGACGCTCTCTATACCGGCCAGTGTTCGGATATAGTCGATATGATCAGCCACCATAGGTATCGTGACGACTGGCTCTGCATTGTTTTCCAACCACTGTGACATGGCTGCCTTCACGGTCTCTTCTGAAACAGCATTTTTGCCAGTTGCGAGCAACCGTTGGCGCGCCTTCTCTTTCGCTTCAGCCCACTGATACCAGGATTCAGAGACAAAACCGGGGTAAAAAGTCACCATAATGATCCCCCGGTTTTCCCGCAATCTCTGTAGCACTGCATCTGAGACGTTTCTTGCATTGGAGGTCAGAGCTTTGGCATTCGAATGAGAAAAAATGACCGGCGCCTGGGTGATATCCAGAACCTGATGCATGACAGCATCAGAAACATGACTCAGATCTACCATCATCCCGAGTTTGTTCATTTCAGCAATGAGTTGCTGCCCCATTGACGAAAGGCCATCGTGCCTGGTATGGTCAGTAGCGGAATCAGCCCATGCATTTGAAAGTGTGTGAGTCAGGGTCAGATACCTAACGCCCAGGGTGTATAACTGGCGCAGTATCGCGACAGAACCATCAATTTGATGACCACCTTCAACACCTATCAAAGATGCAATCTGGCCCTGTCGATGAATACGAACAATATCATCAACTGTATAAGCCATCTGCAGATCTTCGGGGTAACGTGAAACCATTGATTTCACCAAATCAATCTGCTCTAACGTCAACTTGACGGCGTCAGCACCCGTAATTTCCGGTGGTATCCACACTGACCAAAACTGTCCACCTAACTTCCCTGCGCGCAAGCGCTGAATGTCTGTCATCAACGGCAGTAAGTGTTCCGGGGCAGCTAATAAAGAAGTATCAGAATGTAAATTCACTTTGTCTAACTCGCTGTTGAAGCGATCTTTGATTTCCCAGGACAAATCATTGTGGCCATCTATCAATGCTGTTTTACTCAGAATATTTGCAACGCGTTGCTCGAGTTCAGAGGCACTAGCGACTGCCGGGGCACTCACTAACCCGGCAACACAGAACAATAAAAATACGACTGGTTTTAGACATTGATTAGAGAAAAATAGCTTGTACATTAGTGGGTACCTCACCAGGAATGTTCTTTTTGTGTGACAATAAGTTCAGTTGGGCAGGAACCACCATCGGGCCACCCTTGCCAACCAGTTCCGCGAATTGCTCGACCAGGCATAGCCCCGGTGTGTTGACCACCCTGGACAACCTGAACGCCATTAACAAACACCTCGCGAACCCCGGTAGCGTATTGATGAGGATCATCGTAGGTCGATTGCGCAGAGATTTTTTCAGCATCAAATACCACTACATCTGCAAACATTCCCTGACTAAGCGTGCCGCGAAATTTCAGCCCCAAATTCTTAGCCGGAAAAGCGGTTAATCGGTGAATGGCACTTTCTAAGGTTGTCGCTTGTTTATCCCTGACATAGTGTCCAAGTAGTCTGGCGAACGTGCCATAGGAACGAGGATGGACATTAGTTTTAAGGAACGCGCCTTCACTGGCCGGTGCAGTACCATCGGAACCAAATGACATCCAGGGTAAATCGACTTGTCTTTTTAGGTTAGTCTCGTTGATCAGGAAGAACGCGACAGACACTCGACTTCCATCTTCGATGACCAGGTCAATCGCGGTTTCTTCCGGAGAAATACCGCGCAGCTTAGCGACCTCGGCCAAAGTCATCCCCGTGTATTTTTTTAGCGCTGGGTTTTTGAAGCCCAGCAACAGGGTTTTAGTTGCCCCTCCTGCCTCTGCATAGAGATTATCCCAGCCTTCTCCTGGGTGTTTCATCGCCTGAATGACCTGTTCTCTTATCACCGGATCCAGCAATCGCTGTTGCCAGCGCTCGTAGCCGCCTTCCAAAACCCAGGCTGGCATTGCGGCGTCAAGCCCTGTTGATCCGGCAGTGTACGTATACATGTCAGCTGTAATACGTAAACCTTCTTCCCGAGCCGATTCAACCAGGGCAATAGCCTCATCAATTTTTGCCCAGTTGTGTTTACCTGCCTGCTTAAAATGGTAAATTTCTGCCGGTGCACCACTTTCGCGACTGATGGTAATCAGCTCATTGATGGCTTCCAGCAAGTTTCCGCCCTCTGACCTGAGATGGCTAATATACATACCACCGCACATTGCCGCTTCGTTCGCCAGGGCGATGAGTTCTTGCGTACTGGCAAATGAACCTGGTGCATAAATCAGTGCTGAACCAACCCCCAGAGCCCCTTCTTGCATCGCTTGTCGAACTAATCCACGCATCGCATCAAGCTGCTCCGTATCTGGCTGAATGTTGTCCATACCTAACTGATGTATTCGAACCGTTGCGGCCCCGACGAATGAGGCAATATTGGGAGTAATGCCCTTCTCCTGCATATAATCCAGATATTCCCCCAAAGTGCTCCACTGCACTTTGATATCAAGGTCTGGTTGATAATCTTCAATCGCCTTTTTCATTGGTTCAGTGAGCGGCCCCATTGAAATTCCTTCACCGAATACCTCAAGCGTAACGCCTTGCAGTACATCTGACATGGCCCGTCCATCAGCAACCATTGTTTCCGGCGCCCAGCTCAACATATTGATAAAACCGGGGGAAACGATCATTCCGGATGCATCTAACTCTTTCTTCGCTTGCGCACTACTGGCGCCTTTGACAACCTCAGTGATCCTATCCCCATCAACAATCACATCTCCGGTAAACGCATCCTGTCCACTGCCATCAACAATTGTTCCACCGCGAATAATCAAATCGTGAAGATATGTATTGTGATTATTTTGACATCCCGTCAGACCCCACAAGTTCAAGCCTACAACCAACATAAGAAGATAACTTCCGCTCGTTTTTTGCCAAAAATTCAATTGATGTTCCTCCGGTTAACGGGTTGTCAATGACCCAATGCAAGCTCGGTTGCTATGTTAATACCCTGACAAAGTTACCTGGCTGGAACCATGTCAAAAACATGATATATCGCTGTAAATTTATCAAATAAGAACATAACCATATGTTTTATATGGATATTTTCACACCTATCATATTTACGATATATTCGCTTCAGACAGTAGCCGCTACACTGCTCTAACAGTCGAAATAACAACAGCAAGTGAAACAGGAAATGGGAGAACAGTGATGCACGACAAATATAAGCTGTGCAAAATGCCACATGCGGGCACGCTAGGTGTCGCTTCTATACTGGCTCTGAGCGTAAGTTCAGGTGCCGTAGCAAACACCACAGAAAATGCCGAGCAGCAAGATAATCCGGCACTGGAAAAAATAGTCGTAACTGCGCGCAAGAGAGAAGAGTGGGCCAACAATGTCCCGGCTTCCCTGAATGTATTTTCCGGTGATAACCTGGAATCCAAAGGCATAACAAACCTGGCTGATATGCAATATCAGACACCAGGTTTGAAGGTTGCCGTAGGTTCAAACTCCACCCGGATCGCTTTACGTGGGGTGGGTACCAATATTCCATCAGGTGGTCCGTCTGTGGCTGTCCATATGGATGGTATCTATGTGCCCAATGTTCGTTTTGCACTCGCAGAAATGTTTGATGTCGGTCGCGTAGAAGTTTTAAAAGGACCGGAAGGTACACTCTATGGTCGCAACGCAACCGGCGGAGCCATCAACATTGTATCGGCTGCACCGGGTGACGAATTTTCGGCCGACGGTTATGTGGGCTATGGCAGCTATAACCTGATCACAGCACAAGCCGGCCTCACCTTGCCGGTCAGTGATAACGGTGGACTGAGACTCAGTGGCGTTTATGCCAATGATGATGGCTATACCGACAATATTAACAGTGTCGGAGGTGAGATAGACGATCGCAATTTTCGCGGTGGCCGGATTCGCGGCCAGTTTGAATTGTCCGATGTGATCAGTACTGACTTTTCCGTGCAGTATTCTCGCGACAAAGGGACTGTGGGTTTTGGGGTCAGCAACAATCCTGACTCTCCTGTCTATGCCAGCATAGCGCCACAACGCCAGGACGAACGCAATATCAATGTCGATCAGCCTCCCATGTTTGACCAGGAAGGCGTGCTTCTTTCCGGCACACTAACGTTTGAATTGGGCTCTGTCACGTTAAAATCCTTAACCGGTTATATCGATTATGACTACACTGAAACCAGTGAAGTGGACGGCTCCGGCGGTTTTATTGCCATCAATGAGACTATGGCCAGCTCCGAGTTCTTTTCGCAGGAATTTCAGTTATCAGGCGCCTTTGACAATGGCATCTTTTGGACGGCAGGCCTGTACTATTCCGATGAGAAATTTGGTGGCCGAGGCACTGAAACAGACAATGACTATCCACTAAACGATCCATATATTTACACCGATCAGATCCTCGATCGTGAAACCACAAGTCAGGCAGTATTCGGGGAAATTACCGTTCCGTTAACTGAACGCTTGTCTCTTGTTTCCGGAGCTCGTTACACAAAGGAAAAATGGCGTGGTGCCAGTTCACTGGACGCACCGTTATTTATCCCCGCACCAATAGAAACCAGTGCAGAAACTGAAGCCGACTCTTTTACCCCCAAAGTGCTTTTAGATTATCAGTTAGATGTCGATGAAAAAGTGTATGCCAGTATTACCCAGGGTTTCAAAAGTGGCGGTGCTAACCTGGCCATTGAGGCAGATATTTTTGAGCCAGAATCAATTTGGGCATACGAATTGGGCTACAAAGCATCAACAGAGAATGGGCGTGGCGCTTATAGTTTAGCGGGCTTCTATTATGACTATACCGATCTGCAATTACGCACTTTGTTATTTACCGAAGCCGGTATTATCACAGAGATTACCAATGCTGCTAAGGCTTCCATCTACGGTATTGAAGCTGCCTTTGCTTACAGTCCTGTTGATGGATTGCGATTTGATTTTAATGGCGCTTACCTGGACACCGAGTTAAAGAACTTTATTTCGCCGGTCACAGAAGAAGAAGTTGTTGGGCTGCCATTACCGCTGACGCCCGAGTGGAGTTTCACCGCAGGCATAGAAAAAGACTTCAATATCGGCGACGCTGGCCGGCTTAAGGCAAGAATCGAAACCGCCTATCAATCAGAGGTTAATTTCCCGCAATTTGCCGATTTCGAACGTGAACGCCAGGCTGGCTATTCACTGGTCAGCGCAAACATCAGATATGACGCTCCCGGAGACAAACTTTATGTCGCCTTAATCGGCCGGAATCTGACCGATACACTGTATAAAACTCAGCGCTTTTACTATGAGGGGTTCGCAGACAATGAATATTATGGCGCTCCGAGAATGGTTGAGCTTCGTGTTGGCTATAAATGGTAACGTGTGGAGGAAACAAGATGATTAAGGCCCAACCATTTAACTTTCCTTGCTTTGGCAAATTAGAGCCAGGTAAAACCGCACTGCTTGTCATCGACATGCAGGTGGACTTTCTGTCACATGAGGGATATTTCGCCAAAAAGGGATATGACCCCGCCGCACTGAGAACTATATTACCCAATGTAAAAGCGGTAGTTAATGCGGCGAGAGATGCAGGGGTACGTGTGATCTGGACCAGACAAGGTTTCAGAGCAGACGCAGCTGATGCGTCGCCCTATGACATCTGGCGAGCGAATCGCTCTGGTATTGACCTGACGGATCGCAAAAACAGTGTGCTGATGCGGGGAAGTGAAGGCTTTGACATTGTCCCCGAGCTCCATGTCGCGGAGCAGGACTTTATCGTCGATAAAACCGCCAATGGTGCATTTTATCAAACCGATCTGGAGTTGGTTCTGCGCGCTCAGGGGATAAGCCACTTGATGTTTACCGGCGTAACCACAGATGTCTGTGTGCACACGACCTTACGCGAAGCTACTGACCGAAAATACCAGTGCCTGACTATTGCAGATGCCTGTGCCAGTGGCGATAGCTACGCACATGAAGCGGCTCTGCATATGATACAGGTCGAAGATGGGATCTTTGGCGCTGTCGCGACATCAGAAGGCGTTATCAACGGCCTCAACACGCTATCAGACTAATTGTCACCTGCCCACTGTCGTGGCGTTTTTCTCCAGCGAAACTTTTCGCTGGAGCTTTTTTTGACTCACCTGTTCCCTTTAATGAAGGTTCTGCCCGGGCAGGATCAAGTTATTAATTGACCCCAAATGTGCTATTGCAATGAAAACTCAACAAGACATAATTCACTCCTTACCCAAACACTTACGTCCATTTGTGGCACAACAAAATTACGCTGATTACACCCCCAGGGATCAGGCGGTTTGGCGCTTTCTCCTGCATCAACTGGTGGAAAACCTCAGGGACTCCGCCCACCCTTTGTACCTTGAAGGATTGCAAGGCGCCGGGATTGATATTGAATACATTCCCCGTATCGAAACTATCAACCATCATCTTGAGCAAATCGGTTGGCGTGCCACGGTTGTTGACGGGTTTATTCCTCCGGCCATTTTTATTGAATTTCTGGCCCACAAAGTATTGGTAATCGCGGTAGACATACGATCCATTGACACCATGTTATATACACCGGCACCCGACATTATTCATGAATCAGCCGGGCACGCCCCATTCATCATCGATGTCGATTATGCGGAATACCTGGAGCGCGTCGGAAAGTTGGGGCGCAGGGTAATTACCAGCAAAGCAGATATCGAAACCTATGAAGCTATCCGGGCTTTATCGATTATTAAAGAATCACCTGAGGCCACTACGGAAGATGTTCTGCAAGCTCAGGACCGGCTCAATCAAACGATTACCAAATATCAAAACACAGCACCATCAGAAGCAGCTCTTTTGTCGAGATTACAATGGTGGACAACTGAATATGGTTTGGTGGGTTCAGTGAAAGATTACAGAATTTTTGGCGCCGGATTACTATCCTCACTGGGAGAAAGCCTGAATTGTTTAGATGATAATCAAGTCAAAAAAATCCCACTGACGGTCGATGCGATCGCTATGCCCTATGATATCACTAATGAACAACCGCATCTTTTCGTCGCCCGCAACTGCCGTCACCTGTCTCAAATTGCAGAACAATTCGCCAACAGTATGAGCTACTTTAAAGGTGGCGCAGCGTCACTGCAAAAAGCGATCGAAGCAGCAACGGTCAACACTGCAGTATTTCGTTCTGGCCTGGAAGTAAGTGGCTGTTTTACTCAGGTAATAACGGATTCAGCAGGCTCCGAGATCTATCTGAAGACAACAGGTCCGACACAACTAGCCTATCAGGAAAAAGAACTTCCGGGTCATGGCAGGCAATTTCACTCAGACGGATTTGGCAGTCCGGTTGGAAAACTACAATCGTCAGAGAAGTGTTTGTCTACGTACAGCATTGATGAACTAGAGAAACAAGGCATTGTAATCGGCACCTCAATTCAACTTGAATTTCTGTCGGGTATTTCAGTGAGCGGATTCCTTACCCACATTGTTCGCCGCGATGGCAGGAACTTACTCTTTAGTTTTCGCAATTGCACCGTTACCCAATTAGACGGAACATGCTTATTTGCCCCTTCATGGGGAACCTATGACATGGCAATTGGAGATAGCATATCAGCAGTTTACGGAGGCGCAGCGGATCAAGACAACTATCCTCTCTATGAACCTCCTGCAAGGTCAGGCGCGACACATATTGAACACGATGCAGCAACAACAGAACTGTTTGAACTGTATCGTTCAGTTCGAGCAGTTCGGGAAAGCCAGAGCAATTCAAGGGCAGAAGTGCAGGCATTAACCAACCGATATCAAATACTAAAAAACAACGATTGGTTGATTACCTTTGAGCTTTTAGAGTTACATTTGTTGACTTCAGTGTGTGACCAATCAACAAACGAATTAGGTATTAAACTGAAGCAATTTCAAGACCGTGAAAACGACGACACCAAACAATTGATTCAGTACGGATTGAACCGACTGTTAAAGTTGCAACAGGCGTAAGACTTGCATTAACAAACTTCTGTTTTGGTGCACTAGTAAGGTAGCGAAAGAACTTGAATAATGCTTGGAACAGAGTAGTAGAGCCGGGCTGAACTTTATCAGCCCGGCCCGGGGGTGATGACAATTTATCCCCACAATTTGGGATCAGGAATATCTACAGTTCCGTCAAGGCCGTATTGCAACCCATTGTCTACATCAGTGGCCAATAGCAAAGGTCCATCTATATCGACAAAGTTGCAAAACTGACTAAGCACAAAAGCAGGCGCCATAGAAAGCGATGATCCGGTCATGTTGCCAATCATGAGTAATTTGTTGTCCCGGCGTGCCAGGTTGGCCAAGGCCAGACCTTCTGTAAGCCCGCCACATTTATCCAACTTAATATTGATCACGTCATACCGACGTGCTGCCTGAGCATATTCACTGGTATCCAGACAACTCTCGTCAGCGCCCAGAAGAACTTCTGATTGAAACCCTTCCAGTTGTTCATCTGCGCCGCGCGGAAGAGGTTGCTCTATCATCGCAATGCCCAGCCGTTTGCAGGCAGGAATATATTCCTTTAACTCCTCAAATGACCAACCCTGATTTACGTCGATAATGATGTTGGCATCAGGTCGAACCGCTCTGATGGCCTCGAGTTTTTCTACAGGTTTTTTGTCATCAAGTTTAATTTTGAGATGCGTAAAACTATGGCTTGCTTTGGCTTTCTGTGCCATTTCGGTTTCCGAACCAATCCCGATAGTAAACACGGTTTTGACTTGTTTAGGCGTCATCTGTAGTCGTTCAAAAACACGGATGTCGCTTAGCTTTGCTTCCAAATCCCACAATGCACAATCCAGTGCATTTCTGGCACCGCCTGTAGGTAGTATTTCTTGCACCATTGATTTCGTCAGAGTTTTACCTGATACCAGACGAGCCGCTTTTTCCAGTTCAGCAGTCATGCTTTCTACGGTCTCGTCACGATAGTAAATTCCCACCGCTTCACCCACGCCCTGAACCCCATCAACGCTGAGTGTAACGCGCACCGTAGGCGTATCGAGAAAGGTGTAACCGGTAATACAAAATGGGGTTTTTAACGGGAAAGAGACTTGTTCAATTTTAATATTCATTACATCACTCCTGCGGTTTATTTAGTGTCGGTTTGTAGCAATCGTTCGATGATTTTCCCGGTTCCTTCGATAAGTGGGTCCACACAGGGCACACCGAGTATTCGAGATTGCTTTTGCAGATATTCGGATCTTTCGGCGCTGGACAAAGACGAAGTATTCACGCACACACCAACACAGCGAATGTCAGGGTTGGTCAACTGACCAACAGCAATTGTGCGCTGGATCACACTATCAATAGAAGGAATGGGAAAATCTTCCCAACCGTCAATACATTTTCGCCCCGCTTCATGACACACTACAAAGGCATCCGGCTGAGAACCCAGTAACAATCCAATGATGACCGCCGCATAGCCCGGGTGAAACATCCCACCTTGACCTTCAATCACATCCCAGTGGTCAACCCGGTTGTCGGGTGATACCACCTCTGCTGCACCAGACAAAAAATCCGACACGACGCTATCAATGGGAATTCCCTCGCCTGCGATCATAATGCCCGTTTGTCCGGTAGCCCTAAAATCGGCGTCGATACCCTGTGCCAACAGATCTTTTTCCATTTGCAAAGCAGAGTACTTTTTACCTACAGCACAGTCAGTACCAACCATAAGTAGGCGTTTTCCTGTGCGCTTTCGCCCGGTACCTACAGGGAGATTTTTAGGGGGTATACGGATATCAACCAGGGTAGCACCTGAGGTTGTTGCGGCAGTAACCAATCGGGGAATATCGGTGAGCCGAACATGGGTTCCGGCCACAATGTCTAAGCCCATTAAGGCTGCCTTTTCCAGGGTATCCAACCAGTCTTCAGGAATTCCGCCTCCAACGGCAGCAGTACCAATGATCAGCGATCGGATCCCCGCATCGCGGGCCTGCTCAATAGTCATATGCGGCAAGCCTAAGTCCACGCCATTATTTCCCAGATTCAATTGTGCTTTACACAATTCGGGGCGCCACTGCACCAGTCCAGCACCGGTTTTGGCATAAGTTAACTCTGTTTCGCTCCCGGTAAAAATTAAATAGGGTGCTTTGAGTTCGATTGTGTTCATCTGTTTTTCCTCTTACATTTCGAAGAACGCATTAGCGTGTCTTATTTGAAGATCAGTTGCTTTGATCCCACAGTAACTGCGCGACAAAAGTGCGCTTTACCAATCCAGTATCTAACGCATGCAATTGGCAGCACATATCCTGTAAAGGGAATCCAATGGATAAGTTGTTTGACCTTTGCAGATCTGTGTAGACACTTTATTTTTCCTTCACACATTTAAAACGGAAGTGACAAAGTGAGTTAGTGCTAACCACCTGTTTTTAACTTGTTACGTCGCATCCACAATTCATAAATGGGTAATCCGGCAACAATGATCCCAAAGTTGATTAAGCAAATAATGGGCATTTCTATAAACGCATTCAGTAGTAATCCCGAAGACGCCAACAGAAAAATAAGGGGTAACCAGGGATACAAAGGAACTTTATAGGGTCGTTTGACCTCGGGTGCCTTTTTACGAAGCCGAATTAGTCCAAAGACAGACAAGGCGTAAAAAATCCAAATTCCAAGCACAAACTGCGCGGCCAGCTGTTCGAATGTGCGCACCCATATGTAAGTGATGGCGAGAATCCCGGAAACGCCTATTGCCAGATAGGGGGTTTGCCAGACCGGATGAACCTTACCCACTTTTTTGAAGAACACACCATCACGAGCCATCGCAAAAAAGACGCGAGGGTCGCACGTAGAAGCAGCCAGCATCGCCCCCAATGTAGCAATAATGGCACAGATAATAATGATTTTTGCACCAGTGGCACCCGTTACCTGCTCCATGGCATCAGCTGCCACAAAATCAGAAGATGCCATACCTTCAACAGATAAAGCTTCTATAAATGCCAGATTCACCACCAAATAGAGAATAGTGACGCATAGCACACCGCCCACCAGGCCCCTTGGCAGGTTTCTGGCCGGATTTTTCACTTCACCTGACATGCTGGTGGCAGCCGACACCCCTTCAAATGGCCAAAGCACTGCAACCAGCGCCAAACCAAACAAGCTCAGCGTAATATTGGAAGCATCAGACGAGACACTTGCGACCCGGTCTGCTGAGGGTTCCGCAAACAACCAGACGGCCACGGATATCCCCATCAATGCCGCAGCCTTTGCCAGGGTGAAAAGTAAATTAAAGCGCGTCGCAAGACGCACAGAAAGTATATTGATTAAACAGACTGTGGTCAGAGCCATAGTGGCAACAACTTGCTGCTGAAAACCCGAAATACCTGTTAGCCTGCCAACGTAATCCGTCATTATGATAGTGATAGCCGCCAGATTTGCGGGGCTAATCAGCAAAAAAGTCCAGCCAAACAAAAAAGCGACACGCCTGCCAAAAGCCTCTTCCAGATAAACATACAAGCCTCCTGTCTTAGGAAACATAGCCCCCAGTTCAGCCATACATAACGCCAGACATATGGTAACAATACCGCCAAGAACCCAAATCAACATGATTAACGGGCCCGAACTAACCAGTTCAGCAATGGTTGAAGGCGTGCGGAAAATACCGCTGCCAATAATAATACCTATAGTCAGTGCTGCCAGGGCAAATGCGCCAAGTCTGCGAGGTAAAACACCTTCAGTGTTGGTGATGGTTTGAGAATTCATAATGTCCCCGGAAAATTATTCACTTGTGGTTGAGATGAGGGCTGCGCCTGTGCGCTTACTCATTTTAAGTGCCCATAAACGTGGGCTGGAAATTGTCAAACTCACATCATCGCTATCCGTAAAGTCATACCGAAGAATGCTATAGCCAAACCTGAATGCCCTTTGATAAAGCGGAGAAAGCTCGTACTCCTTATGTGGAAAGCCCTGAAGGCTGATTTTAAGCGTTTTATTGACCATGGTGATTCGGTAACTCACATTGGCCTCGTCGCTGTAGTATTCCCCTTGTAGTTGTTGCATTTCATCCTCGGTCGGGAAATAGGACACTGACGGAAGATACTTGTCCCACCCGCCTTTGTGCCGGACAGACAGTTGCCGGTCGGGCAGGAGTTGCACAACATTGGCACCCAGGTAAAGCTCCTGCTCCTGCTGTATTAGTTGGCGCCCGTTGGCAAGTATATAACCTTGTTCACTTTCAGACAGTTGCAGTGGTGAGCCATCCTTTTCTCTGTAGTACCAACCAAGATACTCACTATGGCGACTAGCTTTTACCGGAGTTGCGGATTCTGGATTGACTGGCAGATAGATCTCTGCGACCGCATGCGCAATCTGCACCGGATTAACATCACCATCATTACACAGCAGTGCAACCGACAGTTTGTGTTCAGGGTAGTGCCCCGCCCAGGCCAAATATCCGGCGGTGGCCCCAGCATGAGAAAACTCCCGGCTCCCGGTATATTCGACAACATTTAACCCCATCGCATAATCTACAGATTGCCCGGTTGTAAGACGCGTTTTTGCAGTTAAGTGTCTTTGCAAAAATTTACCCAGTCGCCCCTGATGGATTGCATCAGTCCAGATAAGCAGATCGCTGACTGTTGTCAGTAGCCCTCCGTGACCATAAGCACTTTCAAATGGCATGGCCTGAATGTATTGTCCGTTTTCCCTGACATAAGCGATTGCCCTACCGGGAACTACAAGACGGAAATCATCACGCCATTGAGTACTGTTCATTTTCAATGGTTCAAACAGGTGTTTATTAGCGTACTCCGCCAGCGAAATACCGCTAATCCGCTCAATTAAAATTGCCGCCAGTACATAGCCAGTGTTGGTATAAGACCAGCGTTCACCTGGCAGGTGATTGAGTGATTTCTGTCTGGCAGCGATTCCCAATACATCGTTTAAGCCAAACGCAAACTCTCCACGAAATACTCCGGCAACATCCTGAACCTCACCCCAGTCTCGCAAGCCACTGGTATGGTTAAGTAAAGCGGCAACTGTAATTGGCCTGCCGTAGTCAGGAATTTCTGGAAGGTATTGACGAACATCGTCGCTAAGTGAAAGCATCTCGTTTTCAACCAGCAATAACACAGCGGCAGCGGTTACCTGTTTTGATACTGACCCTGCTTCGAAAATGGTTGTCACCGAATTGGCATGGCCTGTTTCCAAATTAGCCTGACCAAAGGCATGCAATGTAGGGATATTGTCGTTGTCGTGTACCCCCACAACACATCCCGGGCCTTTTGGGTTTAAATCAGCAAATATGGCCGCAATTAACTCCGAATTTTCAGATGCCAGAGCTTGTGCAAAGCAAGGTAGTAAAAGAACTATGGATAATATGTTTTTCATGGCTAGTGACCTGATGAGTTGAGACAGGCGCTAACAAGCCGCTGAAACCGCCCACCTCCTCGAATGGGATCGGCTACCGGTAGCTGCAATACCCGCTCCATTCGCAACATGACAGCTTCAGCTTCGCTCACTGACAGCTTGGATGTATTGAGCGATACACCTGCGCAGCGAATTGCTGGGTTAGTTCGTTTTCCGAGACACAGCGTAAGTTCAATGGCTTCTTGTATATCAGGAACTTCATACCCGGCGGTTCCTGCCATATGCGTCCTGCCTGGCTCATGACACATCACAACGACATCGGGTTGACTACCATGTAGTAAACTCAATGAAACTCCGGCAAATCCGGGGTGAAACAGAGAACCCTGACCCTCAATAATATCCCAATGATCGTCTGAAGAATCTGGTGACAGCACTTCTGCAGCGCCGGATGAAAAATCAGCAACTACAGCATCCATTGGCAAACCGTTGCCACTGAGCATAATGCCAGTTTGACCGGTTGCTCTAAAATCTGCGTTCAGTCCCAATGATTTAAATGAACGGGTTAGCGACATTGCTGTGTACTTTTTGCCAAGTGCACAATCTGTTCCGACGGTTAAAAGGCGCTTTCCTTGACGTTTTCGACCATCTCCTACCGGTAAATTTTCCGGAGGCACACGAACATTGATTAGCGCTCTACCAGTGCGTTTTGCAGCGTTGGCCAACTCAGGTACAGATTCTAATTGCACATGCAATCCCGAAATAATATCCAACCCAGATTCCAATGCGGATACTAATGACGGGATCCATGATGGTGAAAGTGTGCCCCCCTGAAAGGAAACCGCTATCACTAAAGCTTTAGCCCCTTTGCTGATTGCTTCGTCAAACGATAAGCGCGGTAACCCGGTACTGATGGCGTTATCGCAGCAGGCAAATTCACCCACACATTTATCCGGCGCAAAGTCCTTCAATCCAAGTGCTGTTTTCGCAAATCGACGCTCTTGCAAATCACCGACAAAAACAAGATAAGGAGCGGGAAGGTTGATTGCGGAAGTATACATACTACATCTCCTCTGCGGACTTAACTGACCAATGTCTCGGTTCATTTTAGGTTTAAGGTTACCGAAAATATTGCTAAGTTCAGGGGTTCAATACAACCGTCATAAATTACACACGTCAAAATAAACAGTAAAAAAACCTATAAATTACAAGGTTTTATACAATTTTAACGGCTAACAGATAAGAAACGAACGGCGATATAGTGATGGTTTCTATTAATCTCGGCGTGTTTTAAGACAAACTGCGTAAAAACAGGTCAAACAGTTGCGCCTGTGAATGCACATCGAGCTTTGCGTAAATATGGCGTTTGTGATTAGCCACCGTTCCGGCATCAATTTCCAGTACTCTGGCAATGGACTTAGCCGAATGGCCTTTCAACATTAACTCTACGGTATCAATTTCTCGGGGCGTTAAGTGCCCTGGCATATTTTGAACGGCTTCACGTAGATTGAATTTTTGCGCGGGTGTAATCTCAATGGCACCTACATGATCCTGCCATTGAATATACAGAGAAATAAAACTATCGATAAATGGTTGCAGAGCTTCAAGTACTTCAGTATCAGTTTGATTAAAACTGTTGTTATCTCCCTCTCGCTCAATGAATAAATGTACTGACACCTCAGGGGTAGGCCAGACAATATACCGAAACTCATCACTCACGTCGGTATACTTATAAAAGCGTCGATAATATTCAGACTGCGGGAAAGCTTCTGGCATAATGTCTCTCATGCGAAACAACCCTGACTTTCGCTCCAGTGTCAGCATATGAAATGGGTCAAGGGCATACAAACCATTGATGTATCCTGACATACTCTGTTCCATGGCGGGCACGCCACGATTACTCCACAGCAACAATGGCAATGCTTCGTCTCTGAACACATAAACGAGAAAATTGCGAAAGTCGCAATACCGCTTGAGTTCCGAGCATAATATTTCAAGACCCTGCTTATCTCTGACTGCATCTAAAATATGCGCCCCGTTTAATGCAGCCTCAGCGATTTGAGCAGGCAATTCATGTTCCGTTTTAAGCATTGAGGCTGGTCGATTTTCAGACACGTGGTTCTCCAAAGTTCACACTAAACATCATAATCATGATATAGCCAAGCGGGAATAGGCAAGGTTAAACTAGCACCTTTTACAGTGCTAAGTCTACCTGGAGACATGATGAAAAGTTCCCTAAGTGTTTATGCTGTTTTGATTTTTTCTATACAATTTGTGATTGGCTGCAGTTGGTCTTCGCAGCAAAATGGTCAGGTAAGTTTAAACACACAAAGTGCAATTTTTAGTCACACAAAACCAGAAAATTGGTCACAATCTCCCGCTTCCCCATTCATTTTTGTTGCACCGGAAGGCGACTTAAGAATAGCCATTATGGATGTCGGACAGGCAGCCTCTGCTGAGTCCGCAGCTGCGCTGGCCTGGCAACAATATCTCGCTACTGATGCTCCTGAAATTAAGCTCTCCCTTCCACTTGCATCGCGTGACGGATGGACCCAAAGGCGTGAATTTCACTATGTTACAGATCTTCAATGCCCGGCTACCCGTGAGGCAATATCTAATCTTTACGATAGTAGTTGGACAGTGATACTTCTCGAAGGTTGTTTGAGTACGCTAGACATTCGCTCCGCGGACGTAGATTCAGCGATACAAAGTGTTAAACCCAAAGACGTGCCAGTTGAGAGTTTTGCAGGCAATGAACCAGTTCAATTGAGCCCCTCAAAGGTGTCACAACTGACCGAATTTGTGGAGAACGCCATGCAACAGTTGCAGATCCCAGGTAGTGCTTTAGCGATTGTGCAAAATAATCAGATCATTTTCGAAGGTGGCTTCGGCGTAACAGATTATGACTCAGCCTCTCCGGTGACAAAAGACACCATGTTCATGGTGGCTTCAAACACCAAGCCTATGACGACATTCCTGCTCGCAAGTCTGGTAGATCAGAAAAAACTGGAATGGGAGCAACCCGTAAAAGAAATAATGCCTGAATTTCGTTTAGGTAGCTCAGAAATATCAGAAAAGGTGCTCGTGAAGCATCTGATCTGTGCTTGTACAGGCTTACCCAGAAAAGATTTTGGCTGGATTTTTGACGGTTCAAAAACCACTCCAGCCAGCGATACCTTTGACAGACTTTCCGACACCACCGCCAGCACGGGATTTGGAGAAGTATTTCAATATAGTAATCTGATGGCTGCCGCGGGAGGGTATGTTGCCGGACATGCGCTGTACCCGTCGTTGGAACTCGGACAAGCCTACGATAAAGCGATGCAGGAACTCGTTTTTAAGCCATTGGCAATGCAAAACACCACATTCTCGTTTGAACAGGCGTTGGCAAGTCATCATGCCAAACCTCACGGTCTGGACATTAGTGGCAACATCCGCGAAGCAGAGCTGGGACTGGGCTATGCCATCAGACCCTATCGACCCGCCGGTGGTGCCTGGTCGACAGTGCATGATATGGCGCAGTTTGTAATGGCCGAATTAAACGAAGGTAGCAACACCCTGGGCGATACTGTTGTCAGCAGCGAAAGTACATTGGCCCGACGTGCCCGCCTCACTGCAAGTGGTAATGGCGCCTGGTATGGTATGGGCCTGGAGGAACTAGTGCGTGCAGGGGTATCCGTTTTTAACCACGGAGGAAGCCTGCCAGGCTATATGTCTAATTACTTTTTTATCCCGGAAGCTGACGCTGGTCTTGTCATCCTGACCAACTCGACGACCGGCAGCAAATTGCCATACCCGCTTATGCGAAAGTTTCTTGAAGTGCTTTACAACGGTCGCGACGAAGCGGTATCCGAAATTCAAAGTGAGGCAGCCAGACTACAGCTTAAATCTGCTGAAAAGAGAAAATCAGTTATGGTGCCGGTAACGCCTGACATTGCCGCTAAACTGGCGCCAAAATATGCCAATAACGAAATTGGCACCATTACCGTTGTAACACAAAGGGAAGGGATTGTTTTTGATTTTGGCCAATGGAAAAGCGAAATGGGCGTCAGGCTCAACCAGGATGGTACAAGATCTTTTGTGACCATTAGCCCAACGGTAGATATCTTTGAATTTGAATTCATAGAATCACCTGATGGGACCACGCTGGTAACACGCGAAGCGCAACACGAATACGTTTATCAAGAACAGCGCTAATAGCAGACACGTACAATTCTGCTCAGTATTAATTGGGATTACTAGCAGCCTGGTCACCGGCACCGTTTTCGATATGTTCGATGGTCAAACCGCCTTTTACACCATGCTGGTGCCCATGGCGATTTTGTTGCTGAGCCTGGTGTTTTATCGCAGAGCCATTAACCAACGCCCACAATCAAACTGAACCGCTGGCAGTCAAAGCTCGGAATAACCTTTAATATGCTCTGACTCCAGAGTCAGACAGCGGGTAGCCTGTCTCTTTCGGCAAATCTGATATTCCCCGGACTGCGCAGACATCGCCAGCCAGTCCACCAGTTGGATACTGTGAGCAGGAACGCCATTCACAGACTCGATTAAATCACCTTCCTGAAAATCGGCCTGCGCCGCGGCCATGTCAGGTAATACGTAACGCACCACAAATTCACCACTGGTTAATTTACGCAATTCCAGACCCAGCAGGTTGTAGTCGCTTTGATACGCTTGAGGGGTCTGCTGATACAGATACATCACACCACTGTGATAATCTATTACTGTAGTCAATTGATTTAACAAGCCACTGCCGATAACCCAGTTTTCATCTTCGTCGTCATCTGGCCCAATCAGGTTAACTTTAACCTGAGTAAAGGATTGTGAACCCAGTTTTAATTCAGGTAGTGATATCCGTTGATGCTCGGTTTTACCACTCAGGCCAAAGTCTGCCGCAGTGATGCTGCGCAAATCATGTTTTATATGGTTGTTTACATAGGCGGCACTCATCTTCGCGTAATGGCGACTTCCGGTGTCCACCAGTACATCCTGGCTAATCATCTGAGCATTACCATTTGCATCAGCTCCAAAGTTCACCTCAGCCGGTATACTGATTTTGCTGAAAAACACCTCAAAAGGAATGCCATTCTCTGTCCCATGTGGCACAAAGGGTTTACTGCTGATGGCAATCTGATTATTTTCTTTATCAAAGCGCCAGCTGAAATGATGCAAAATATCGTGGCCCAGCACACCATCAAAGGTAGCTTCTTCCTGACGCAAAAAATAGTTTGTTTTTGAGGCGTGTAAATAGGCCAGATTTACCTTGGCAAAACTCACTTCTGACAATGCCAGAGAATCCATCTGAGTCTGAAACAAGGTGCTGCTGTCTTCATCTCCCCAGCCACTGACTGACAGGGAGTAACCCTGAATTAAACCCAATGCTTTGACTTTCTCAGTATCAATTACATAAGACATAGAAGCGCCGGTATCCACCATAAACTTGAAGCCATCAATACCGTTTAGTGTCACTTCTACAAAGGGTTTGTCCTCTTCGTGGTAAAACGCTGTCAGCGAGGTGGAAGTGTTTTGTCCTGTCCATACAGGTTCAAGGTCATCATTGGCATAACGCATTTTGATCAGGTTCACCAGATTGCATCCGGCTAACGTCAGTAATAACAAAAATAAACAGGCTACTTTAATGAGTTTCACAGATGGCACCTTCAGATTGCGATTTATCCGCATTAGCCTGAGGACCACCTTGTGAAATGGATGTGAAACTGAGGAATTTAAGCTCGATTAAACGAGGCTCGTTGTTTCAGTAACATGAAAGTCGCTATCCCGAACCAGCTCATCGTAGGGATAGCCCATAAGCGCTGAATGAGTCCATTGTATTCGGAGGGTACAAAACCGGCGTAAATCAGCCAAAACATAAAAACATGCAAGAAAGTTATTGCACTACACAAGTGTTCAAATTTCTGCGAATTAAACACATTTTTATATTCAAGAGCGAAAGCTATGGGTGAAATGATCATAAAAATAGATAGGTTGTATAGCAGGTGTAATGGCGTCTCCAACGTCCAGATCCCCGCGCTTATCATGCTTAATCCCAGCAGAAAAATTGAAAGCCCTGCCAACGAGTATCTGGTGCTTGATGTTCTAACCACTGCAACAGAAAAGCCAAGCATAGACAGACCGATGACAATATCGGCAGTGCGATGTATCCAGGCGTAAACCGGAGCTTCTAGCGCCACATGGCTAATACTTTTAGCCCAAAAATTAAAATCAGGGATAATGACCCCAATGAAGATATTTACAATAGAAGCGATCCATATCAAATGTCCCTGCCGGGTCAGCCAATAATCTAATTTGCTCACCAAACCTCTCCTTATTAAATTTATATTCTTAGTTCTTCAGCCAACCTTAATGGCTCACTGAGTTTGAAAATACATTCATCACAACCACACCGCTGATGATCAGCGCAATTCCCACGATGTCCGGTAAATCCAGCTTCTGACCAAACAAAATAAGTCCGACTATCGAAATCAAAACAATACCAAGCCCTGACCAGATAGCGTAGGCGATGCCGATGGGGATAGTCTTCAATACCAGTGATAAACAATAAAATGCGATACCAAACCCGATCACTACCACGGTAGAGGGAAAGGATTTGGTAAAACCCTCAGAGGCCTTCAAGGCGCTGGTAGCAATCACCTCTGCGGCAATTGCAATTGCTAAATACAAATAGGCCATTTGCTTCTCCAGAAAAAATGGATTAATACAAACAAAAACGGGCCATCTGGCCCGTTTTGAATTGCTTTAAAAGTTGGCTTAGTGACCGCCAATCCCCAGCTTTTTCTCCAGGTAATGAATATTGGTGCCACCGGCACCAAAGCTTTCATCTGCCATGATTTTCTTCTGAAGTGGAATGTTGGTTTTGATTCCTTCCACTACCAGTTCGTCCAGTGCATGACGCATTCTGGCGATGGCCACATCACGGCTTTCACCGTAGGTGATCAGTTTACCAATCATAGAGTCATAGTTAGGTGGTACTGAATAACCCGCGTAAATATGGGAGTCCCAACGCACCCCTAAACCACCTGGTGAGTGAAACATATCAATCGGGCCAGGAGAAGGAATAAAGGTATTCGGATCTTCGGCATTGATACGACACTCAATGGCGTGGCCTTTGATGTTGATTTGCGACTGGTCAATAGACAGTGGTAAACCACCGGCAATACGCAACTGTTGCTTGATCAAATCAACGCCCGTGATCATCTCTGAAACCGGGTGTTCCACCTGAATACGGGTGTTCATCTCGATGAAGTAGAACTCGCCGTTTTCATACAGGAACTCAAAGGTACCGGCACCGCGATAACCGATTTCGACACAGGCGCGACAGCAACGCTCACCAATTTTGGCGCGCATTTCAGGGGTGATACCTGGCGCTGGTGCTTCTTCCACTACCTTTTGGTGACGACGTTGCATGGAGCAATCCCGCTCACCTAAGTGGATAGCATTACCCTGTCCATCAGCCAGAACCTGAATTTCTACGTGACGAGGGTTTTCGAGGAATTTCTCCATGTAAACCACATCGTTGTTAAAGGCGGCTTTGGCTTCTGCTTTCGTAGTTGCAATGGCGTTGATCAGCTCAGCTTCAGAGCGCACTACACGCATACCACGACCACCACCACCACCGGCAGCTTTAACAATAATAGGATAACCAATGCGTCGCGCGTGGGCTTTATTTGCATCCTGGTCGTCAGTCAGCGGACCGTCAGAACCCGGTACACAAGGTACGCCGGCCTTTTTCATGGCGTTAATGGCGGAAACCTTGTCACCCATCAGGCGAATAGTGTCGCCTTTGGGGCCAATGAAAATAAAACCACTTTGCTCTACCTGGTCTGCAAAATCGGCGTTTTCCGCCAAAAAGCCGTAACCAGGGTGAATAGCAATTGAATTAGTGACTTCTGCTGCCGCGATAATAGCAGGAATATTCAGGTAACTTTCCTGAGCTGCTGCTTTACCAATACAGATAGATTCATCGGCCAGCAAGACGTGCTTTAAATTTCTGTCAACCGTCGAGTGAACTGCCACTGTTTTGATGCCCAGCTCTTTACAAGCCCGCAACACTCTCAGTGCAATCTCACCCCGGTTGGCGATAAGAACTTTATCCAACATGAGCTTGCCTCTTATTCGATGATAAACAGAGGCTGGTCAAATTCTACAGGCTCTTCATTTTCCACCAGGATTTGCTTAACCACACCCGACTTATCGGCTTCGATTTGGTTCATCATCTTCATGGCTTCAACGATACACAAGGTATCACCAACAGAAACGCTTTGACCTACTTCAACGAAAGCTGGCGTACCTGGCGAAGAAGAACGGTAGAAAGTACCCACCATCGGAGAGCGCACAGTGTGACCTGCAGGTGCTGCTGGTGCCGCAGGTTCGCTGGCGGCTGGTGCAGCCGGAGCCGCAACAGGAGCCGGAGCCATTGGCTGGGCCATAGGAGCCGCCATGTAAGCGCCGCCACTGTGACCGCGGTTAATGCGCACAGACTCTTCGCCTTCAGTAATTTCTAATTCAGCGATACCGGACTCTTCTACCAGCTCAATCAGTTTTTTAACTTTACGTATATCCATTGTTGACTCTCTATGTAATCAATTTAATTGTTTGTTATGAATGTTGCGCATTGCCATGGCGCAATGCCGCTTGTAGGGCAAAGTGATACCCCTGTTCCCCCAACCCACAAATAACGCCTTGTGCCACATCCGCAAGATAGGAATGATGGCGAAAAGGCTCGCGGGCGTGGACGTTAGACAGGTGAACTTCAATAAAGGGAACAGACACGCTTAACAGCGCATCGCGCAAGGCGACACTGGTATGGGTAAAGGCTCCGGGGTTAATAATGATAAAATCGGTGTTGCCAAAACCCGCGTGAATTTTATCAATCAGCTCATGTTCGGCATTGGATTGCAGGTGTTCTAATACCGCGCCATTGTCGCTGGCAACCTGTTGCAAGCCGAGCACAATATCCTGCAGGGTGCGATGGCCGTAAACCTGAGGTTCGCGCTTACCTAACATGTTTAGATTGGGACCGTTAAGCAATAGTATGTTCAAAGTATTATGTTCTTAGTTTGCTGCGAATACTGAATTTATAGACCAAAAATCATCAAACGTCGTCGAAAAAGCAGAATATTTAACAGTATGAAACAATTATGTCGTTGGCGACATGAAATTGGATTAAATATTCAACAATCAGCTTCGCAAGTACCTATATTTTCACCCATTATAGGCGAAATTGCAGAAAAGGCAGCACTTTACTGGTCTAATCTGCGAAGATTAGCGCATTTTCTTAGCAAGTCATTTCTTTTTAGAGACTATTTAATGACATTTCAATAACAGCCATTTCGGTTTAAAGTACACTAATAATAATTCTGACGACGGAAACCAACACTATGCCAGTCCATTACATCAAGCATCCTCTAATTGAGCACAAAATTGGTTTAATGCGAACCAAAGACATCAGTACCAAGAACTTCCGGGAACTGGCCGGAGAAATAGGTGGTTTGCTGACTTATGAAGCTACCCGTAACCTGCCCACCGAAAATGCCGAAATTACGGCGTGGAACGGTGAACCAATCCAGGTACAACAAATTCACGGCAAGAAAATCACTCTGGTCCCCATTTTACGGGCAGGTCTGGGAATGCTGGATGGGGTTATGAATCTGGTTCCCACCGCCAAAATCAGTGTCGTAGGTTTTTACCGGGACGAGGAAACCCTGCAACCAGTGCCTTATTTCGACAAAGTCATCGAAGATGTTGAGCAACGCACCGCACTTATTCTTGATCCTATGCTAGCCACCGGCGGCACCATGAATGCCACCATCGATTTGCTCAAAAGCAAAGGCTGTACTTCCATCGCCTGTCTGGTTTTACTGGCAGCACCGGAAGGCATCTACAACGTCAGGCAAATTCACGACGATGTAGACATTTATACCGCCGCTATCGACGAGCGCTTAAATGATCATGGCTATATCTTACCTGGCCTTGGCGACGCAGGCGACAAAATATTTGGTACTAAATAAAATCAGAACACGGGTTCAATAAAAAAAGCACACCGGATCCTGATACAACGGTGTGCTTTTTTAAAACCAATTATACTAAAACCTAAAGATAACTCCCCATTTCCATTAGCGGTAATGCCAATGGAAACGCATCATTCGCTGGTGACAGATACTGGTTGTCGTTCTTGCCTAAGGCATAAGTACGAATGCGATACAAACCACTGTCCGGGAAATACAGCGCCGTATCGGCTGCACCGTCACCATCATAATCCGCCACCACAGGCAGTGCATCGGTAGCACTGTTAAATCTTACTATCTCAGCTTCTTCCGTTACCGAGTGACGGACAATAAATAACGAACGGGAAGCCCGCCAGACTGCTATATCTGTAATACCATCACCGTCGTAATCGGCTGTAACAGGGACATCTTCAGCGGATAATCCCAATACCACACGCTGAATACCATCCCCACGGTCGCTGTTGTAATTACTGCCACTGGAGTTTTTAATATACCAGGATGCCGTACCCGGACGACGGAATGCTAAATCAGCTTTGCCATCACCATCAAAATCACCCGTTACCGGAATATCATCCACCTGTAATCCAAACTTGCGCTGAATGATTTGTTGGGTTGAAGACAATCGGATTATCCACAAACGCTTTGACGGACGACGCACTGCCATGTCGGTAATACCGTCCCCGTCATAATCCGCCGGTACCGGGATATCCTCTTCGGCAAGCCCCAGACGAACCCGTTGAATGCCATCGCCACGGTCACTGTTATAGTTGCTGCCACTGGAGTTCAGTACATACCAGTACCTGGTTTCGGGACGGCGAAATGCGATATCCGTGATACCGTCGCCATCATAATCTGCCGGTACAGGAATATCGGTTGCCCGCATGCCGAACACCTGATGCATCTGTTCTCCGGTTTTCGATAGCTGGATATTCCAGTTGCGTTCCTGTTTCTCTCTGAAACCGATATCTGCTTTTCCGTCACCATCAAAATCTAACCAGGTCTTACCGCTCACAGGTTCACTATTCAGATGCAGACGAACCAGCTCGGTGCCCAAAGGGCTGCCGTTTTGAACAATGTAAGAATCAAGCCAGATATCACCGGCAAATGAGAACCACTCCCCATAAAGCACATCGTGATTAAGTCCACTGAAGTCAAATATGGGAGTAGACACACTGCTTCGCCAGAGTCTGACGCTAGTAATGCTACTTCCCTCAGTTACAGACTGGATAAGCGCAACGACTTCATCATCTATCACTGTTAAACGCAGCAACTCTCCCTGAATCTGCATCACCATTTGTGGTGCATCCATTTGTTCGCTGTAGCGGAAAACGGCTTCGCCGTGTTCCTCTGTCACCGCAACAAAGAACAACGTATTGCTCTGTTTCAAATAGTGCTCGCCAATGCTGTCAAAATCTGCCAACCATTGCTTGTCTGTTGAGTCCCCTTCAATGCGATATAAAACGGCATTGCCATCCTCCGGATGTTCAAACATCAACAGATTTTGTGATAATCCGTGGATACGTCCCGTACAGCCTAAACTAACAAATTCATCAGTAAGGGGGTTGTGGCGCATTAACTCCCGCTTTTTAAAATAAATCAAATGATCAACGGTAGTAGTTCTATAGCTACTCAGCAAATCAGCACTACAATCTGGCGCCTCATCTTCTTCCAGAGGATAAAATTGCTGCTCTTCAATATCCCAACGCCAAAGTCGAGAATCGTTGTTGAGAAAGCGCTCGAGGTAAATAGACTTTTTATTAATTAGCCGAGTACCATTAGCAACATCATTAAATACATTTTGCATTTCCCCTGACTGAGGGTCATAGAAAAAGATATCGTGTATACCATCATATCCATTGCGCAGTACTTTAACTGCAATCAAGTCGCTCACTACCGAAAAGGACTCCCTAAATCCGCCATCGATTCTTGCATTCAATTCCGTCAGAGGGTCAATACTATTGTCCGCCGTATTGACCTTTGAATAAGTAAACCTGAAATCATCGTTTCTGTGACGAATAATGAGCACATTGTCGGTTGCCAAAATAATCCTGATGTCATCAAAACTCGGCCCAAGATTCACCGGAACTATCTGCGGTGCGCCGGATGCCCCCACTTGCCACAAATAACGTTGTGATAGTGAAGATTTGGCCAGAAAATATAACTTGTTGCTGGAAACTACGCCCGCTTTTGGAAATGAACTGCTGTTATTTTCAGTAAACTTCGGCATTTCACTTATCTGCAAATCTTCAGTTACCCGCCAATAACGCTTGTCATTCCCGCTGTTATTCCAAATAATGAGATCGGTACCAAAAAACTGTGTGCTAAAGTAGCGTTCTTCAATTTTTACTTCTGTAATTTCGCTTAACTGTGCTGAACCAGCATCTAGTTTCCAAAAACTTGTGACTAATTCTTCTCCGGGAAAAGGCTTGTTAATGACCAAAAACTGCTCGCCCATGGCTATCATTTCGATGTTGCCGTAAAGCAACATTGTGGCCTCATTGGTAATAGTATCGATGTGCCACAAACCACTGCGAGTAGCATCGATGTTGTTTTCTGGTATGGGCTCGTAAGCGACGGAAGAATTAAAGTACATGTTCTGTCCGGAAAACATAAAGCCGTCCCCCACAAAGTGAGATACCCAGCAATAATTCACTGGCGGCACACTAACATGACTTAGTGCGGCCGGAGTAAGTTCCGTTTTTTCGCCACTGACAAGATCGTAACGCCAAATACCCTGTCCAGTTCCGTTCTCGTTGCTGCGGTAATACAAGGCGCCATCATTAAACTCATGTGGTGTTGGTAAACCCTCAAAATATGACTCACCGTCTGTACAACCGATACGCTCATTGAGGTCCGCTATTTTCTTAAGTTCTTTTGTCTCCCAGTTGTATAACCATAATTGGCTATCGAGTGAACTGTAGGTCGGTAGCACATAAACAGACAACCACTCATCTAAGTAAACCTCAAATTCCAGGTCATCTCGATAACGACCCAACTCCAAGTCATTTATAGCACTCAACTCATGCAGGCTGTCTTGGGCGAAGTCGTAATACCAAAATTCCTGCCCGCCCCCTTCTAACCGGGACTTAAGGATTAATTTATCAGCTGACAAATTGACAGTGCTCAAACTCATAGAATATTCACCAGAAGCCGTACTAGTAAAATCTGTTAATTGCTTGATCTGACCGGTACTGACTTCTAGTTGCCAAAGTTCCGTCACATTTTCCTGGCCTTGCATATCCCGTAGCCCAACGAACAATGCAGTATCTTGATATTCCATTAGATTATCGATTGATGTAAAGCCGGTTGTTAATGCGGAAACGCAGTTGCACGAAACATCATATTTCCAAATGGCGTCATTGCCAGGTTCGCTGGAGGTAACAAACACAAAAGTATCATCGATAACTTGAGGGATATATTTCGTCTCAAAAGCTTCCAGTCCATGTAAATTAACCAATCTGGCTAACTCATCTCCCGGTGTGTAGGTCCACATCCGACTACTGGTTAATGAATTATGTTCAAACAGGAGCAGTTGTCCGCCCGCAACCTTTACCCGTGTAATCCTAAATGAATCATCCAATGGATTTTCAAAAGAAATGCGATTTTGGCTACCAGTTTGAGGATTATATTGCCATAAAACCGCGGGCTCACCCGTGTTAGCAGATGTAAAGTAATAGACATCATCCAACTTCACTTTTAGTGAAGCGAATACCTCTTTATCTTCAGACTGCTGCAGTAAATCATAAACTGTAGTTTCTACCGTGGCTGACGCATGAAATGTCATTAATAAACTAATTAACAAAACATACAATATTCGGGTTCGATGGAAAAATTTTATATCTTTGTTTGATTTCATCGTCAGTTCCTTTGTGTTGCTAACTCTAACACTAATTCATCCTCATTGACGTATTAGGGTTCTACTACAATTTTTGGCATGAATTAGCTTTGGTTACCTGAAAGACGTATTACAGGTCAGTTTTATTCGCCGCAATGTATATTTAATTACACCGAAAAGCCATTAATCAGTGAACTTTTCAATCGCAAAATTAGATAAACTTCCAGATACAGCTTTCAGTCATTTCCAATTAATTGATGCATTACAGAACAATAAGAAGTAGTGTGGCTACAGAACCCCCTATTCAGGGTTATTATGCTCACTGAAAATAAGTAGCCGATTGAAATTGAAAGAAAATTTGTAACTGCCCCGTTTTGTCAGGCATTCAAGGAATTGCTAATGTTGGAAATACGCAACTCTCACTGCATAAACAATAAATGACTACGGACTTATATCTGCTGCCAATTGCGGCTTCGGTTTGCCTGATTATGGCTTTGCTGGAAGCCTGGTTGTTAACCGCCGCCCGCTACCTGAAATGGCGCTGGGTTAAGAAGGTGTTTCCCAATTACCGGGATCTGGTGCGTTCTCACATCGATTATCTGATCATGTCGGCCATTATCTTTGTGGTTTTTCTGGTGTTGCTGCAGTTGCAAATCAGTCCACCGCCATGGATTTTATGGCTGACCTTCATCGGTGCCATATACAATCCATTTGGCTTTATCTTGCAGGCCATTAAACCCGATATTGTGGGTGAGGATACCCTGTCTAAAATCGGTGTGGTGATTGGTTTTCTGCCTTTATCGATTGGTCTTGGGTGGTGTGTAATAGCCATACTGGTAGCCAGCGTTTACCGACTGACTTAAATTGATAGTGACTCAGAAATAGCAAAACAGGCGGAACAGCTTTGTTTAAACAAGGTGTTGTGTAATACAGAGATTTGTAACTTGACAACTGGCGAGTCACCCCGCCAGTGCCTCCTGTAAGTCAACTAAATGTAAGCTACAGAGCATTGCGCACATGCGCTTCAAATTTATCGGCCTTCATAAAACCAGTAACTCTGGCGCTATCCAGCTCCGTGCCTTTCTCATCAAAGAACATGATTGTAGGCAGGCCCAAGATAGCAAAGGTTTCCTGAAACTCCAGCGACTGTGGTGTATTGTCGGTCAGGTCAATTTGCATCCAAACGGTGTTAGACAGGGCATCCTGTACTCCGGCATCGGTAAAGGTGTACTTCTCGAATTCTTTACAGGCCACGCACCAGTCGGCGTATAAGTCAATCATCACGGATTTGCCCTGCTGATTGGCTTGCGCCAGCTTGGCTTCAAAGTCAGCAAGATCTTTCACAATCAGAAACTCAGGATGGGCTTTTGCCGCAGGTGCCGTCCCGCTGGAATGGCTAGTCAGTCCTGTTGCCACCTGAATTTGCTGCCAGCCCCACATGGTTGATGCAAATAAACCCAGGAAAATTACCAGGGTACGCAGACCTTTCCAGAACGTCACCGCGCTGTTTTGATTCATCACATAAAAATAACTAAACATGGCTAAGCCAACTGCTGCCCAGGCCAGGTTAGTCCAAAGGTTTTCCACCATGCGTTCCAGGAACAACAGCGCCACAGCCAACATCATAAAGCCAAAGGTAACTTTGACGATATTCATCCAGTTGCCAGCTTTTGGTAGCAACTTGCCACCGGTTACCGCGAAAATAATCAGTGGAATGCCCATACCGATGCTCAGCGCGTATAACGCAGTAAAACCAAGCAACAGATCGCCACTTTGGGCAATAAACAGTAAAATTCCGGTCAACGGTGCAGTAGTACAGGGAGACGCCACCAGGCCAGATATCGCGCCCATAATAAACACGCCCACAAAGCTGCCGCCTTTTTGTTGCGCGCTCATGCTGTTCAGTTTTACTTGCCAGCTCGAAGGTAGTTGCAGTTCATAAGCACCAAACATCACCAGTGCCAATGCGGCAAAAATAAGTGTAAAGGTAATCAGTATCCAGTCAGCCTGTAGTGCTGTCTGAAACTGCACACCGGCACTGGCCACTGCCAATCCAATCAGAGAATAGGTAATGGCCATACCTTGCACGTAGAAAAACGACAAAATCAGTACTCGGGAGGTTTTCACCTGTTTACCCTGGCCAACCACAATACTGGAAATAATGGGATACATGGGGAACACACAGGGCGTAAAGGCCAGCGCAGCACCTAGTAATACAAACAGTAACAGGGTAATGCTCAGCGGCTGATCGCCAGATAGCATGGCTTGCAGCTCAAACTGTTCAGATACAGAAGAAGCTTCAGATTCCATAGTTTCAGAGGATTGAGCCGCATTAGCCAGTTTGGCATCACCGGCAACGGCACTCAGATAGACCACTTTGGTAGTGGGTGGATAACACAAGCCCGCTTCTGCGCAGCCCTGATAGCGCACCTTGAACACGCCGTCTTGTTTGGCATATTGGATATCATGTCGAATTTCTAGCTGTTCAAAATAAACATCCGATATGCCAAAGTATTCATCTTCAATTTGCTGATGTTCAGAGATAAAAACGGCGTCTGCTACTGAAACATCTTTTTCAACATACTTATATTGTTTTTTATAGAGGTAATAGCCTTCGGCAATTTGCCATTTAAGAATCAACTGGTCCTGCTGCTGATCAAATTCAAAGATAAAGGCTTCATCAACGGGCAAGAACTCAGGTTCATCGGAAAACAGATCCTCTACCTGGGTATCGAACTGTCGCGCCTGAGCGGGTTGCAGTCCAACAAACTGCAACACCATTAAAAAAACTGCAAAAAATAAAACTAAGTGCTTGTTATTGCTCATTTAACCGTACTTTTAATCCACTGCTCATATTCTTCGCCTGCATCATCGGCATCTAAAACGATCCATTCTGGAACATCATAAGGATGCGCCTTAAATACCAATTTCTGCAAGGCAGCCAGTGCCTCTTTATGAGTTTTAAGTACCAACTGGCACTCAGAATTTTGCAGTACCTTACCCTGCCAACGATACACCGATAAAATCCCGGGAATAATGTTTACGCAGGCTGCCAGGTTTTCCTCCACAGCCTTGCAGGCAATATTGCGCGCATGGGATTTATCCGGGCAAGTACACAAAACAACACATAAATCTGACATAATAGCTCCTAAAGACCCGTACTCCTGAGATCATATTTCATGCTCAAGAAAAAACAGGGATACAAACTTGGTTACATAACATAACATTGAGATTTTAAGCAGAGCCTCAATGTCTGTAGGGATAAAGCGTAGGCCAAAAGAGACGAACGTGTTTGCAAAACTTTTCATATTATTCGCGATTTTACCCATTATTGAAATAGCCTTGCTGATCAATGTTGGAGAAATAATTGGCGGCTGGAATACAGTGGCTATTGTGGTGATTACCGCCTTTGTGGGCGCTCATCTGGTGCGCAAGGAAGGTATCCAAACCCTGACCACGGCTCAACTTAAAATGCGCAGTGGAGAAATGCCCGGCCAGGAAATGGCTGAAGGGTTGTTGCTGTTAGTCGCAGGGGTGCTTTTGGTAACTCCTGGCTTTATCACTGATGGTATCGGCTTTTTATTCTCCATGCCGCTCACCCGACCAGTAATCGCCCGTTATTTGATGACACAATTTGGCCATAGAGTTGTGATGCACAGCAGTGCGGGTTTCCAACAGACTCACTTTCATCAAAGGCAGCAACCGGACAGTTCCTACCAATCTGATAAACCTCAGGATCCCAGCATTATAGAGGGCGAATATCAGCGCAAGGACGATTAAAATCTGCTACGCCTTGTACTAAAGTACCAATGCAAAGTCGTTAAAACTGGTCTTTAATTGTCATTATGATACAGACCAGTTTTTTATCCTGACCATGGGCCGAAGCATAATTATGCTGCTCACGCTATTGAGCAATAGCGTGTTCAGTACCGAGGTATTTCTGACTTATCCCCATCAGTCTTTCTCTGATGGCTATCCCCTTGCGCTGCTCAAAATGGCCCTCAAAAAAGGTCAGCCAGATACGCATTATCACCTCAGCGAATCCGGTATTAAGATCCAACAAGGCCGTGCGTTAGTCTTGTTATCGCAAGACATTGAACTGGATGTCGCCTGGAGTATGACTTCCATCGAACGCGAAAGAAAACTGCGAGCCATTAAAATCCCCATCTACAAAGGGCTGTTCGGTTATCGGATTTTTTTAATCAGCAAGCAAAATCAATCAAAGTTTGATAAAGCAATACCACTGTTGAGCCTGCAGCAGGAGAGGCTGGCAGTGCAAGGACACGACTGGCCAGACACTAAAGTCCTGATGCAGAATGGTTACAGAGTAGAAGGCGTGGAAATTTACGACGCTATGTTCGAATTGGTGGAAAAAGGCCGGGCTGATTACTTTCCTCGTTCAATTCTGGAAGTGTGGGGAGAAGCGCAAGAACACAAGCAACACGGCTTGGCGGTTGAGCAACACTTGGCATTTTCCTACCCCGCCTACATCTTCTTTTTTGTACACAAAAACAACCGGGCACTGGCTGAAACAATAGAAAAAGGCCTGCTGGCCAGCATTGATGATGGCTCTTTCGACGTGTTATTCCACACCATAGAAAATGGGGCTATCGAAAAAGCCCATCTTAGCAAGCGCCGGATTATTCAATTGCAAAACCCCACAGTTGATAGCAAAGGGGTTTATCCCTGGCCGTCATTGTCGCAGCAGTGAGTTTGCCATATCGGCAGTGTAGGGTTTGCACAGATTATATCAGTCGCGCCTAAAATCCATTCCACACTCAGCGCTATTGCGGTGATACTCCATATAGGTTGCGGTTTTGTTGGCGACTTCTGTTCCGGTAATGTCCCTGAGCATCTCAAAAGCGGCATCAATACCGGCGGATATCCCGCCTGCGGAGAGCAGTTTTCCATCGCGCACATAGCGCAGGTGTTTCTGAGGCAAAGCATCTGGTGCCAACTCTGTAATATGCGGGTAAACATCCTGATGAGTGCAGTGTTGTTTGCCGGATAACAGTCCTGCCCCGGCCAGCAAGCGAGTACCGGAGCATACGGTTAACACCTGTTGCGCCTGGTGATAATGTGCTTTTATCCAGCGTTGATAGTCTGGTTGCTGGAAAATGATCTTGGTGCCATCGCCACCAGGCAATACCAAATAATGGATTTCATCGGGGCAAGTGTTAAAACTACAATCTACGCCCACTTTCAAGCCGTTGACCGCGACCACATCCTCGCCCTTTTCGCTCAGTGTAAAAACGTTAAACAGGCTGAAATCATGTAACTCATTGGCCACCGAAAACACTTCAAAAGGGCCAGCAAAGTCCAACACTTCCACCTGGTCAAACAGTAATATCGCAAGATTTTTCTTCATGGTTGTCGATTCCTAAATATTGACAGTGACCATGATTGTTTCGCTTTATCAGGGTGTTTTTCGGACTTTGCTACGACGAATTGCGACAAATAAACAAAAAAAGCATTTTTTTTAAAAAAAGTCCTTGAGATCGATTTTGAGAACCCCATCTAGGCTTGCAGAAACAAACAACATGCCACTTTGCCATTCGGCACAGCGGCTGAAATAACCGCCCATTTGGGTTTTTATTTGACTTACACAAGACTTATCAGGAGATCTTGAGATGGCAATTCGTCCTTTACACGATCGCGTTATCGTTAAGCGTCACGAGCAGGAAACTAAATCTGCTGGCGGCATCGTTCTAACTGGCTCTGCTGCAGAAAAATCCACTCGTGGTGAAGTTATCGCTGTTGGTAACGGTCGCATTCTTGACAACGGTGAAGTTCGCGCACTTGACGTAAAAGTTGGCGACATCGTTGTCTTCAATGATGGATACGGCGTTAAAACTGAAAAACTGGATGGCGAAGACGTGCTTATCATGAGCGAAAGCGACATCCTTGCAATCGTCGAATAATTCAACCCCATCAACTAAGCATAATTAGAGGAAATTAAAATGGCAGCTAAAGAAGTTCGCTTCTCAGATGACGCTCGCGCAAAGATGTTGGCGGGTGTTAACGTTCTGGCAAATGCAGTAAGAGTAACTTTAGGTCCTAAAGGCCGTAACGTTGTTTTAGACAAGTCTTTCGGCGCACCTACCATCACAAAAGACGGTGTATCTGTAGCCAAAGAAATCGAACTGGAAGACAAGTTCGAGAACATGGGCGCTCAGATGGTTAAAGAAGTTGCGTCTAAAGCTAACG
This sequence comes from Planctobacterium sp. AWH2_060, assembly GCF_056158425.1. NCBI lineage: Bacteria > Pseudomonadati > Pseudomonadota > Gammaproteobacteria > Alteromonadales > Alteromonadaceae > Planctobacterium > Planctobacterium sp. AWH2_060. The sequence continues at coordinate 3,031,792 of NZ_JBSWTG010000001.1, forward strand.
ACGAAGCGGGTGACGGTACTACTACTGCAACTGTTCTGGCTCAATCTATCGTAACTGAAGGTCTTAAGTCTGTTGCTGCGGGTATGAACCCAATGGATCTTAAGCGTGGTATCGACAAAGCCGTTGCTGCAGCCGTTGAAGAATTAAAAGCTTTGTCTACTGATTGTAAAGACAGCAAATCTATCGCTCAGGTAGGTACTATCTCTGCAAACTCTGACGAAGAAGTAGGTAACATCATCGCTGAAGCGATGGACCGTGTAGGTCAAGAAGGCGTTATCACTGTTGAAGAAGGTCAGGCGTTGCAAAACGAACTGGACGTTGTTGAAGGTATGCAATTCGACCGCGGTTACCTGTCTCCTTACTTCATCAACAACCAGGACAACGGCACTGTTGAACTGGAAAACCCATTCATTCTGTTGGTTGACAAAAAAGTTTCCAGCATCCGTGAATTGTTGCCAGTACTAGAAGCTGTTGCTAAAGCGTCTAAGCCTCTGCTGGTTATCGCTGAAGACTTAGAAGGCGAAGCACTGGCCACTATGGTTGTTAACAACATGCGCGGTATCGTTAAAGTTGCTGCAGTTAAAGCACCTGGCTTCGGTGACCGTCGTAAAGCTATGTTACAAGACATCGCAACTTTGACTGGCGGTACCGTAATCTCTGAAGAAATCGGTCTTGAGCTGGAAAAAGCTACTCTGGAAGATTTAGGTACTGCTAAGCGTATCGTTATCAACAAGGACAACACCACTGTAGTTGACGGTGCTGGCGACGAAGAAGCTATCAAAGGTCGTTGCGCGCAAATCCGTGGTCAAATCGAAGAATCTACTTCTGACTACGACAAAGAAAAACTGCAAGAGCGTCTGGCTAAGTTGTCTGGCGGTGTAGCAGTAATCAAAGTTGGCGCAGCTACTGAAGTTGAAATGAAAGAGAAGAAAGCTCGCGTAGAAGATGCACTTCACGCTACTCGCGCTGCCGTTGAAGAAGGTGTAGTACCTGGTGGTGGTGTTGCTCTGGTTCGTGTTGCAGCTAAATTAGCTGGCCTGACTGGTGACAACGAAGACCAAACTCACGGTGTAAACCTGGCGCTGCGCGCGATGGAATCTCCTCTGCGTCAAATCGCTTCTAACGCCGGTGCAGAAGCTTCTGTTGTTACTAACGAAGTTAAAAACCACGAAGGTAACTACGGTTACAACGCTGGTAACGACACTTACGGCGACATGATCGAAATGGGTATCCTTGACCCAACTAAGGTTACGCGTTCAGCTCTGCAATTCGCAGCGTCTATCGCCAGCCTGATGATCACTACCGAGTGTATGATCACTGACGCACCTAAAGATGAAGCTCCTGCGCCAGATATGGGCGGCATGGGTGGCATGGGTGGCATGGGCGGCATGATGTAGCACCACGCCCTATCTTTCAGTAAGTTGCACTGAAGTCGACCAACACTCAAAACCCTGTTTTTACAGGGTTTTTTATTTATAATATTGAAAAACCCTTTCATTACCTTTCATACATGTTCACTTTTTTAGAGGGCATTTGGAGGTGTTTATATTTGACATCGCCCCAACAACCCCCTCCTTCAATTCCTGAAATTTGCGGTTACCGACTACAAGATTAAATTCGCAAAATGTGGTGTTCAACAAACTCAAAGAAAGCTTTTTGATGGAATCAACCTTTAAGCTTACGCCCTACTGTCTCCTAAAGTATTTTCACAGAACACGTCAGGATCTCCTATAAGTACAGGGAGGAGGGTGAGGTAATACCCTTCCTATGCTATGGCATGCACTGCATGACACCGTGACTCGCAATCACCAATTTACATAAATGTGGTAACTACTACAGCACGTGCATCGATTTATCCAAGCGACTTCGGCTTTTCTCGGAAATAACCATGAACTAACAAAGAGAGGGTAGCAGTGTTAGGATCAACTATTTAGTAGTAAGAATTGATTAATACTTCTCACTGACAATAAGAACAATTGCTGAGCGCGCCAGTAACCAACACTCTTTTATCTGCGGCCAGGTAGCACTATTCCACAGTTGTTATTGCTTATAGCCGGATACTTGATAAAAGTTCACCTAAAATCTTACTCTTTAGCTGCGCCAGAGCCAGTTACAGGGAATAGTCAGTTTAGTTTACAGGCCTATATACCAAGTTTAATAGATTCTTTTACTCATTTTTCATCTGAACTGACGGCAGAAATCACAAATTACTCTGTTCGCTGTCTCTAACTACTCTAAATTTTTCCCCTTTGCGGTGAGTTGATAGTTTCAGAGTATGTCTTACCTTATTTTGCACCTATTTATTGAGGAGTGTTTCAAATCACCAATATGAACAATACAGTATATTGTATACAATATACTGTATTTTTTCCTCTGTTCGTTTTATCATCGCTCGGGTCGGTTTAACCGGCTAACAAACAACAACAAGGGAAATTCATATGAACAAACAAACAAGATGGCAACACAGCCTACTAGCCGCCACAGTGGCTAGCTGCCTGTGTGCCCCACTCGCACATGCTGCCAGCGATACCTATGGTGAAATGCGTGGTGCAGTGATATCAGAGGGTGCAGATCTGGCGAATGCATTAGTTACTCTGGTGCATGACAACAAAGGAATTGTACGTAAAACCAATACTAATGCGGATGGCGAATTCAGTATCAAGGGTCTGCCGGTTGGTAGTTATACTGTAACTATCAGTAAAGATGGGTACCAGAGTGCATCGGTAAGTAAAGTAGAAATATCTCTGGGGGGTGCCACGGACCTTAAGGAAATCAATCTGACCGACAGCAATATAGAGGTAATTCAGATCTCGGGTAGTGCAGTGGCTAAAATTGACTTTCAGGGTTCTCAGCAAGGGGTTAGTTTTAGTGCCGATGATTTATCCACTATGGCTATCGGGGAAAGTCTGACCGATGTGGCGACCCTGGCACCCGGTAACGCCATTGGCGATAATGATATTTTTTCGGGGATTGGGGGTTCTGACGGCCGCCTGGTCAGTTCAGCAGGTGGCTCAGTAGCCGAAAATGGTTACTACCTTAATGGCTTCAACATTACTGATATTCGATACAACGCTATAATCTCTGAGTTTCCTTGGGAAATAGTTGACCAGATTCAGGTTATCAATGGTGGTATTCCCGCACGCTATGGTCGCACTGTAGGTGGCGTAACTAACATGGTGTCAAAAACCGGTGACAACGAATTCCGCTTTGGAGTAAAACTGGACTGGGAGCCCGGTGGTCTGGGTGGCACCAAACCGGATTTTAACTATACAGATCGTAACGGAGATGGTTGGTACAACCATGCCCGTCATTCAGAAGACAACAGTGATTTGAAGGAATACAGCCTGTATGCCAGTGGTCCGATTATTGAAGATAAAGCGTTTTTCTATGTCCTCTATGCACCAGCCAGGAACGAATATGAGTGGGCCGATACCGGTGAATCGGATACTACCTTCACTTCTCGCGATGTAGATAAAGATTCACTGTTCATTAATTTGGATTGGCAAGTAACAGAAAACCACAGCCTCTCTCTGATGCACCTTGATGCCCAGCGGGATACCACGGATAATGAATATCACTGGTCGGCACAAAACGGCCGAGGTGATCTGGTGGTTGACTTAGATGGGCTGGATCGTACCTTTGAAATCGATAATCAACTTACCATCCTAAACTATAGTGGTTACCTAACCGATAATTTATCAGTGATCGCTAACTATGGGCGAATGAAAACCTCTAATGACGGCCGCCTGGGTACCTCCGAGCAAAATAGTCTTTATGACTGCCGCACTGGTAGTTGCGCATTGGTTACAAATACTTTTGGTGACTATGCCAGGCTGGAAGAAGATACTCGGGATACTTTTAGGGTTGATTTCGACTGGGCCATCACTGATGACCATACCTTATCTTTTGGTTATGAGCAGGATGATATCAACGCCAAAATTGACAACCATGGCCATGGCCCCGATGACCTGGATGAATTTGGTTTGTCCAGGCACTACTCAACTATGCAAGTATGGCGAGCATCCACTGACCGTACTCGTTGGTGTTCGCTTGGGAATGCCTGCGAGAATGGTGAGTTCACAATGCCAGCAGGTGACTACCTTTATACCCGTGAATTTTCCAAAAAAGCCGATATTGATGGCAAATTTTCGGCTTTCTATATTCAAGATAAATGGCAGGTCACCGACCAACTGGTTGCGACCTTTGGGATACGTAATGAAGCCTTTTCCAACACCACCAACAACGGTGATAAATGGATAGACATAGACAACCAATGGGCACCCCGGCTGGAACTTAACTATGATATTGACGGAAACCAGAAGGTCTTTTTTAACTATGGTCGTTATTATCAGCCTGTGGCACTGCGAGTAAGTGAGCGCTTTGTTGCACCTGAATTTGATATTCGTACGTTCCGTACTGCCAACTTGGATAACGGTCAACTCAACACTGGGCCGATTCAAGGCGTGCAAGTCTATGGTGACGGCACTGTCAGACCCGGTCAGATTTTTGCGGATGCCGACCTCAAACCCATGTATCTGGATGGCTATAACCTTGGCTATGAAATAGTACTGAATGACAATTGGTTACTTGGCATTACCTATACTTACCGTGATTTAGTGCGTTCCATAGAAGACTCACAAGTGGATGGCTTCGCCGGTGAAGGTGGTTGGGGTGTTTTGCAATGGTGTGCTGACAATAGCAAGGACTGCAGCGGCTTTGCTGATGTAGCAGGGCAAGTATGGAACGGTGGCTCTGCCCGTTTGCTGAATCCCGGTCAAGACCTGACTATTTGGGAAGACTTCAATGGCGATGGTACGCTAACCCTGGAAACAATCCCTGCCGCATATCTGGGTTACCCAGAAGCTAAACGGAAATACCATGCACTAACGTTTACCTTTGACGGCGATGTGACCGAGCAATTTCATATTGCCGGGTCTTACACCTGGAGTCGCTCTGAAGGCAATACCGAAGGGTTGGTACGTTCGGATAACGGTCAGCGTGATCCGGGTTGGACCCGCGCCTTTGATGAACCGCAAATAGTAGAAGACGGATATGGCCGCCTACCCAACGACAGACCGCACAACTTCAAACTGTGGGGCGTATACGAACTGAGTGAAGATGTCACTGCGTCTTTCAACTACAGCTATTACTCAGGTCGGCCCATCAACCACTTTGGTTACCACGAAGATTTGCCAGGCTGGGGGGCGGAGTACTTCCGTAAGGATGAACAGGCAGTTGCTCGAGGTACAGCGGGAAGAACCCCCAACATTCAGACATTGAATCTGGGGCTGAATTATTTTGTGGAACTGTTCGGTGGTCAGACTCAATTCAGTTTAACAGTATTCAACCCGTTCAATTGGGACAAAGTAACAGACGTGCGTGAAATTGGTGAAACGTCGTCAGTTCAGGACCTGGGTGATGGTCAACCTTTGACTGCCAACGACGATGCCCTGTGGCGCACTCCATCAAACTGGCAAGCACCACGCTCGGTACGTTTATCTATGCGTTACGACTTCTAACCTTTCCTGACTAAACGCCGGAATCGACCCGGTTTACGTCTCGTAAGGGTCATGTCAAATAGTTTGTCATGACCCTTTTCCCTTACTCAACATTAAACTACTCTCAACGAATGTGGGAGAGGTATTTTTAATACTCATTGTGGCTTTCTGAGCTATTCGTCCATATGCTCCCGTACTTCCGATCCATTTGGATACTTTAACAGCTTGATTTAAATTCACCTGAGATCGGTTTAAGCCCTACTTTTATCATCTGATATTCCACTTCAGAGTTGTTCAGTGGCGGCTTCTCTGCCTTCGGCAATAGGCTTTCAAGCCCCCAATTAGATTCAGCATAAACCCGTTCATGCTGCGATGTCTGGGAATGCGTAAGTTGCGACAGATTTTGAGAGTAGTTGAATCAACGAGCTCAATCCCTGTCGGCTTTCCCTTGATTTGGGTGAAGTAGACACAGAGCGGAATCAATGTATGGACTTTCCAACTATATATTGTATATTGTATATTGTATACCCATTATAACTTGCAATATACAGAAGTTAATGCAAAACATCATAACCCTACTGCTCTTATTGCTGTGCTTGTCGGGCTGCGGCACATCAATATCCGAAACAGAACCCCTTGCCCATAGCCAATTACCAGTGATACCTGCCCCTGGTGAGCAAGAGGTTGATATTCAGATAGCAGGCAGAACTTCCAGACTACAGGATATAGATATTGCTTTTGTCGGTAAGCAAATCCCCTACACCTATAGCACAGGTAAGATATCGAACAGCCCCGGTTACAACTGGTGGGTCAGCAAACACTTCGCGATTCAAAGTGATTTACCGGAAGAAAAGGTCAGGCTGTATCTGGAGTTACTGGAGTTGTCTTACCCCCAGTATGTTGAACTGTTTGGTGCACAGCCCCCCAATATAGAGCGGCAACGCATCGCCGTAGTGTACGGTTCCAGCCGCGAGCGGGTGCGTGAAGCCATGCTGGACGACGGCTTTGACCGAGGTGTGCATGATACCGCAGGGGGAGAAACTATGTATTACAACCGGGCCGGTTATAGCTTTCCCAGTCATCGCCAACAGCATCAGCGTTATATTGTCATCCATGAAACCATGCACGCTTTTCACATGGCTTTATCCGGGCATTCCACCTGGGCTCCCAATTGGATAACAGAAGGTTTGGCTGATGCCATAGCCTCCCATGTATACGATCCCAAACGCCGTGAACTGACAGTGATGGTTTTTGATCGAGCGCCAATGAATTATCTGGAGATGGGGCTAAAACAATATTATGAGGGAGAGATGCCAAGTATTGAACAAATTAACGATGATCCGGCTCTAAAACGCGGTCTGAATTTCCTTATTATCCATTTCTTAATTTCTGACCCGCTACGCGCACAATATTTTGCCCTGTTTCGTGACCGCCTGATGACTGCCAACCCGCACTCGGATGCGACACTGCCCACCGCGAATCGACTGCTAAAGGAAACCTTTACCGATTGGCCAGCATTGGAAGCCGATTTTGCCCGATTTGTGCATGAGTTGAAGCCTAGCTTCCATATTGCCTATGGCCCTTGGGAGCAAGACGGCAGTAGTTACTTTATTCGGAGTGGAGAAGCCGAACAATTGCCCAGACTAGATATTCGCCTGCCAAAGGGCGCGAACAACCAACAAGTGATGGATTTTCCGGCGCCGCAACCTAATCGACTTATTGAACTGACCAACGCATCGGTGCATTTGGCTCACGGCCTGTTAATCGACTTTGTGCCGGAACAACTTCAGCGAGGTCAGATTGGTCTGGCTCTGGGTTTGCAGCTAGCCAACGAAAACCACACTTACAGACAGCAGTTCCAAGGCGAAGCTGACAATAACCTGGACAGCTATCTGAGCCTGCAACTGGTTGATGGCCGCTATCTGAAAATTCAGAGCCACAACTTATTGGCCGATTACGCCGCATTCGCTCTAAGCCCGGATTTATTTGCAGCAGTTCAAGCTTCCCATCAATTGGGTATCAGCCTGAAAACCACACCAGAAGCTCTGCAAATAGTGCTGCGTAGTCAGGCACAAGTGCAGGAATTCAATTATCCTCTCACCCCAGAGTTGTACCAACAACTCAGTCAAGGTGATATCAGCCTGTTGGCCAAAGATGTCAGCCATAAGCTAACCCCTTATTTAAATGATGGTCGTGTGACTGCCAGCTACCAACCACAAAATCTAACTAACCCCTGGCAATTTTCCAAGATGCAGGGCTTACGTCGCGCCTTTGTGAGCTGCGAGAACCTAAAGTCATTGGTAACAAACTGCCAGCCGCAATTGAAATCCATTTTACGTCAGTTACCTGACCAGACCAGCCATCAGACGCTGGCAGTACAGCTGGACGCACTGCAAACACAATTATTGGAAACTAAGGATAATGACTTAATTGCAAATCTTGGTGGTATTCAGGCCAGCATTGTTTATCATCAGGAACAACCCTTTTTGCGTGTTGTTAATCCATCAGACTACCCGGTAGCCCTTAGTGCCGAAATAGTCTGGCAAGGAAAAACACAGCCCCCCGTCCTCACACAGAATCTAAAGCAATTGCTGCTACCTGGCGTGCATAACCTTAGCCTAAGAACCTCTACCGAGGCCCACCAGATAAGCGCAAATCTGAAACTGCAATGGCGAAACCTGACCAGCACGCAGAGAAGCGTTTCCCCGGTCGCCCCCTTTGATGGCGTTTACTTAAGCGCGAATAAACAGCAAAGCCACAATCAATTGCATATTCACACCAAGTTAACCGGTCCGTATTCGGGGCAAAGCAAAGGTAAACTTATTTATGAGGTATTTCCTAGTTATGCAGTAAACCAAAGCCTGGTAGAGAAGCACATCAGCTTTGCCCCATATGAACAATTTGAAACGACTTATAGCTTTACTTTGTCCCCAAATTATCGAGGGGATGTTCAAGTGCAGGTCCTGGCTGAGATCGAAGTGGACGGCGAAGCGCTCAAATTAAAGCAAAATCTTCAATAAATTCACACATAAATAGGATTTGACCTAGAGATCGAAGGCGGCTTTACTGAACGCATCAGCTAAGTCCGCCTTGAGCTCAAACTTTACGAGTATTGTTAGGAACACTCTTACCGGGCAGTCCTTTACTTGATGGAAAATCAACAATATTTAGGTCATGAAGATGAAACAAGCTAATCGGAGATTACCATACCTTTGACTAAAGCATTGTGGACTTAAAATCCCACCCGACTTGTTTACTGCAACGTCAACTCAACCACTTCCTTACTGGCTGCGACGCGTAAAGTCAGTAGCATCTGCTGCTCGTTAATATCCGTGATGTAGTCAACGGTGTCTGGCAGTTGCGCGATAATGCCTGATCTATTGTCCTGCAGGTTGTAAAACCACAACTGATAGTCGCTATTAATGCCGTATATTTGTTGGTCCCTGACTACAAAGTGCTTATGACTCCCGGCACCATATTCGATAGGAAGCAACTGCTCTTCGGCCGGACCCGGTTGCCAAAAGCGATCCATGTTATCCATATAAATCACTCTGTCATCATCGGTTTTTTGGGCCCATAGCACCTTTTTATTATTCACGACCCGTACACTGCGTTTTTCCAGGTCAATCTCCACCAGGCGACGGATCCCCTGAATTTGCGCCATCGCCAATGCAGTCTGCTCCCCGCGATCCCAGTGAAAAAGGTCTGTTACAGGATAAGGAATCTGCACCTCGGTTTCGCTACCATCAAGCTCAATACGCCTTAACTCGTAAGAAGCGCTAACCAAAAGGCCTTGTCCATCTGTGGCCCATGCAAAACTCCTGATAAAGGTATCCATGGGAAATTGACTAAGCTGTTTGGTTATGAGGCCGTCGGTTAACCAGATTTGCTCCGTACCGGAACGGCCGGAAGAGTAAGCAATCCAATCACCGCCTGGCTGAAAAACGGCCTGGTCTTCCCCCAAGGTGGAGCGCACCAACGCGCTATCGAGCATTTGCTGGCGGGTTATTTCACCTGGAGTACCATCTGGCTCAGGGCGTGGCAGCAATACAATGTCGCTGTCGTAATGGCCTTTAATGGCCAGCATATGTTTACCATCAGGGTGAAATACCGGCGTTCCCATCGCCTCATCCAGTGGCACACTAACCCGCGCTACCTGCCCTTTGTCGGACAAACTAAAGAGTTGTCTGCCGGTGCTAAATAGCAAGACACCATCCTGTGCCGAGAAACGCGGGTAAATCGGGCGATATTTAACAATATTGTCAGGAAAGCGAATCTCACGGCTGGATAGCAACTCACCGTCAGGTTTGCGCATTTCGATATAGGCTTTCCCCTCACTATCGATTCGTGACAATGCCAGTAACTGCAGTTTCGGCGAGTAGTCATAGTAAGTCAGGTTGCCTTCATCAGATGCAAACAAAGTGCTACTTTTATTTTCCTGAATAGAATAGCTGATGAGTTGCCAACGGTCCTCTTGTTGTTGCATCAAGGCAATTTCATCCTGATTTAGCCAGTTTGCAGTGCGAATTTCGGTATTTTTACATTCCATCAAGGTTTCTGGAGCCTGCGGGGCTCTGAGTGCCTGTTCAAAGTCCAGACTTTGCAGTTTGTAACAACTGTTTTGCGTAACCGGCGTTCTGCAATCAACCTCTTTAACAAACGCTAACGTTTTCCCATCTGCTGAAAAGGCAGGATTGCCATAAGCGCCAATGTCTTGAGTCAATTGGAACTCTTCCTGGGTGGCGATGTTCTTTGCCCAGAGGTTATTCACGCACAATACTTCCGGGAAGCGCTTAAACACTATGTATTGGCCATCAGGAGAATAAACACTGGCAAGTTCCCGGTTGTCGGTTGATGTCAGAGGGCGAATGTTGTCGATAACAAAGTGGTGCTCCGGCTTTGTCCAAAAACTCTGAAGCATCACACCACCTGCTACCAATAGCAAAACAGCCAACACAACTATATTGCGTCGATTGAATGGCTTGTTGTCTTTGCGGTACTCGGAATCTATTTCTTTGTGAGCCGTATCGCTGCCTTCAATACTCTCGGTTGAGCCAGCAGTGATGGTTTCAGCAAGCTTATCCCTGTCTTGTTCATTGCTGGTTTGCGGGGTAATACCATTTTGCCAGCTTACGCTACATTCCAGGCTGTAGCCTTTTTTGGCATGGGTTTTAATAATTTGCTGCTGTCTGCTGTCGTCTCCCAACGCCTTGCGCAATTGTGCAATACAGCGTTGCAGGGTGTTAGGCGATACCACGGTATCTTTCCAGATGTTATCCAGCAAGTCGTCCTGACTCACTACCTTGCCTTGGTGCTCCGCGAGATAGGTCAGCACCGCCAGTACTTTAGGCGGTAGTGTCAGCGTTTCGTTATTGTGGGTGATCTGATTCCGGGATAGGTCAATAAAAAAACCACCCAACCAATATTGTTCTGCCATAACTCCCCTGACGTCAGGCTTACCCTAAAGCTACCAACGTTACCACTATCACTTAATTATCAGAACATCATTTCAGATTATCAGCAAAAAATCAGCGACAAGTCAGCCTTTTTTCATGTTTTCTGGAGAAATTACGACAGACTGGCGATGAGTTCAAAACCACAACTCAGAAGTAAGCTGAGATGACAAAATCTTAAAGAGACAGATATGAAAAATAAAATCCGCCACTTATACGCTGCCACAGTTTTGAGCATGTTGTGCAACCCTGCTTTAGCCGGTTCAGAATCTACTCAGGCCCCCAGAGCCACAACAGAAGAAGCTTTAATTAAACACTGGCGCGAGCCTGAGCAAAATAAAAGATTCATGGATATTCCGGAACTTGAAAAAGCCTACATCAGTGCAACACCAGAAAATCTGGATGATGGTATCTCTGTTGGAAAGCTGAAGAAGAACAAAGCGCATATCGTTAAGCTAGCTAAAGAAATTGCTAAAGAAAAGCACGGCCAAATGGACAGCTTACTCATCGCCCACGAAGGCGAACTGCTGTTTGAATCCTATTACAAGCGCGGCCGTATCGACCTGTCACACCCGCAATCTTCCGCAACAAAAAGTTATACCTCTCTTGCTGTAGGTCGCGCCATACAGCTAGGTTACCTCTCAATGGCTGATTTGGACAAACCTGTGATTGGTTTTCTCAAAGATCTGGATCATTCTCGATTGGTGGATGGAGCCGAGAGAATAACACTGCGCCATGCCCTGACCATGACCACAGGTATTGATATCAGCGAAGAGCAATGGCAGCAGATCAATGACAATCCAGAGAAACTAAAGGGACAACAAGAGATTCAGGTTATCCTCGAAACCAGCAAACCTATAAGCAAAGATTCGCAGGGGTTTAAGTATGGCACCGGCCCGCAATTTATTATGCAAGTACTCGATGCCGTTGTACCCGGCACTGCCCAGGAGTTTATTGAACAGGAACTCCTCAACAAGCTCGGCATCCACAATTACAGCTGGAAAACCGCCGCCAGTGGCCTGCCCGAAGCTGGCTGGAAAGTCAGTATCACCTCCAGAGATATGCTTAAATTTGGCTTGTTAGCCATCAATAACGGCAAATGGAGCAACCAACAACTGATCTCTGAGGATTATCTCAACGAAGCTACCAGCCGTCAGATCTTCACCGGCGACGATGATATCTATGGTGGTGGCAAGGATGTCTCCAAACAGGGCTACGGTTTTTACTTTTGGGGGACTGATTTACATTACAACGGTAAGCACTATCCTTCAGCATCAGCCCAGGGCGGCGGCGGTATGTACATCATGCTGATTGAAGAGCTTGACCTGGTCGTGGTGGTCACCGCTCATCACGGCGACGAGGCAACACAACAAATTATCGCAGAGCGCATTATTCCGGCCTTCGTAGCAAGCTAATAAAACAGCGTAATAGCCCGGCATACTCATTATCTATGCAGGGCTTTCGATTTCCCAGCTCTGGCTACTCAGACCATCCGCATTACCACTTTACAATGTGTTACAAAGCCAATACATTGAAGTCTGAAGAATAAGTTTCAAAGGAACTGAACATGTCAGAAACCTCAGAAGTCAATTTATACGCGGCGCCGGAAGCCAATGTAGATGTCCCAGAAAACCTTTTAGAAAAACAGCCTGAATACCATATCACCAGTGGCTTGAAGGTTATCATTTTCAGCATTTTGTCTATGGGCATCTATTCACTGGTTTGGTTTTATCAACAGTGGCGCAGACAAAAAATCTATGGCGGTGAAGATTGCTGGCCAGTGGCAAGGGCAGTTTTTAGCATTTTTTTCGCCTATTCCTTGTTTACCGGAATTAAGCAACTTGCTGAAATCAAACAAGTAACGGTGAAATGGTCGGCCGGATTGTTGGCAACCATTTATATCATCTCCTCAATTGCTTCTAACCTTTCGGATAAGATATTAGAAGGTATCAAAATCGGGCCTTTTGCCAGCATGTTTGTTTTGGTAATCATATTATTTATTCCGGCTATCGTAATGCAGACCGCACAAAAATCCATCAATGACATTTACCGTGGTTCAGTAGAGGACATGAATGAAAAATTCAGCCTGGTGAACTGGGTCTTTACGGTATTATTGCTGGCGTTTTGGGGTTTAATGATATTTGGTCTGCTGCAAATCTAATACATGCCTTTTGACAATCAAATAAAAGTCGCGCTCCCCGAAGGCGCAGAGATCGAGCTTACGCCCGCCGGATTGGGTATACGGGTGATGGCGTTTGCCGTGGATATGCTGATCCGCATCGTCTGCTTTATTGCCATAGCCCTGCTGGTAGGCCAACTGGGCCAGTTTGGTTCCGGCATTTTGTTGTTGAGCTGGTTTTTACTGGAATGGTTCTATCCGGTCATCTTTGAAGTATTTCTGGGAGCCACTCCCGGCAAACGAATCTATAAAATCAAAGTAGTGCAGGACAATGGCCTGAATATCTCTTTTGCCGGTTCGTTAACCCGCAACCTGTTTCGCGCCATCGACTTTTTGCCTTTTGCCTACATTTTTGGTGCGGTTACTCTGGTGCTCAACCAAAAATTCCAACGTCTGGGCGACATAGTGGCCGGAACCCTGGTGATCTACGAGCCGGAAAATCGATTTTATAACACCTCCTCAGACGACAGAAATATCAAAATTACAGTGCCCCTAACACTCAAGGAACAAGGGGCGATTCTGAGCTTTAATGAACGCATGGACAGCTTTACCACCGAAAGAGCAGACGAGCTGGCACACTTAATAGCGGATATTTTTCCAGATAGCGATTTAAGTGACAGGGAAAAAATTCAGATTTTGGCGGCGCAGATAATAGGGAAATCATGAAGCAGTCAGACTTTATAAAACAACGCGAGGCCAGCTGGAGCGAGTTTGTCACCATCATTAATCAGGGTGAAAACGCCAACAAGGCCCAGTTCACCGCACTGTATCGTCAGTTGTGCCATGATCTGACCTTAGCAAAAGACCGATATTACAGCCCTACCCTGATTGCCCGGTTAAATAAAATGCTTATCGACGGGCAAAAAATACTTTATCAAAATCAAAGATTGCAGTTTTCCTCCATGCGCCGCTGGCTATTGCAGGATTTTCCACAAGCCCTTTACCAACAACGTATCTACGTACTGTGGGCGCATCTGCTGTTTTACGGTTCCGGCTTATTGTTTTTTATCCTTACCCTGGTTTGGCCACAATTCGTCTATCAGAACATGTCGGTGGACAGCCTGACTCAAATTGAAATGATGTATAACCAGGAAAAACCCCTGTTTACCGAAGAGCGCCACTCTTCCGGGGATTTTGAGATGTTTGGTTATTACATCTACAACAATATCTCAATTGCATTTCAGTGCTTTGTGGGGGGAATTTTATTGGGTTTTGGTACCCTGTTCTTCTTACTGTTCAACGGCATTTATTTTGGTGTCATCTCCGCCCATATGGTTAATGTGGGATTCAGCGAAAACTTCTTTTCATTCGTTATCACCCACGGCTCCTTTGAACTCACAGCGATAGTGCTATCCGCCGCCGCAGGCTTAATCGTGGGCCACAAACTCATTGCCCCAGGGCAACTAAGTCGAGCGGAATCTCTGAAGCAGGCAGGAAAATCGGCTTACCCCATCGTTTTACTCGCCTTTTTATTGTTAATACTGGCGGCTTTTGTTGAGGCGTTTTGGTCTTCCACCACCATGGTGTCCGCCAACGTGAAATTTATTGTAGGCGGATTTTGCTGGCTCTGGATGCTGGCCTATGTGCTAAAAGGGAGTCTGTATGGAGCCAGGTAAAATCGCCATTGAACTGCATCCGCGAGACAACTGGCAATCCTTTGATCTTGGCACCAAACTAGCCATTCACTGGTGGAAACCACTATATGGCTTCTGGTTTATTAGTGCCTTACCTGTGCTTTTGTTTGCCATGTTGCTGTCGCCAGAGTGGGGCATCATACTGCTGTGGTGGTTGAAACCCCTGTTTGAAATGGGGCTTTTGCATATCATCAGCCGCAATATCTTTCAGCAGAGTACCAGCATCAAGTCCACCTTACAGGCGATGCCTGCACTGCTGAAAAGCCAGTTATTACCCGCCCTGTTATGGCGTCGCCTTTCACCCAATCGCGGTTTTAATCTTGCTGTCAGCCAGTTAGAGGGGCTGACCGGGGACAGACGCAGTCAGCGATTAAAAGTACTACACCGAAAAAGCAGTGGCGTTTATTGGTGGTTAATTATCTGTGTGCACCTGGAAACTTTTATCATGGTGGCCTGCTTAAGTCTGATCATGATGCTGACCCCAGAGGGCAACAGCTTTTCAATTTTCGACTTTTTTATTGAGGAGACAGACTCCAGCTTCCTGCTCAACAATCTGCTGGTCTTTATCGCTATGTGGATGATGGCACCTATCTACCAGGCAGGCAGTTTTATGGCCTACCTGAATCGTCGCATCATACTGGAAGGTTGGGACATCGAGTTACAGTTCAAAGGCATCCAAAGCTCATTGAAAAAGACTATAAAAACTGCCGCAGCAGCCACCCTGGTATGCTTTTTTGTCGGCGCAATGGATAGCTCAATAAATCTGGCGCATGCTCAATCCGAGTACGACAGCGAGAGCAGCGAACAATCAGAAGACGCCTCAGAACTTACCCCGGAACAACTGGCACTGCGACAAGAAACCGAACAGTGGGCACTTTCTGAAAAACAAAAAATCGAAAATATTCTGGCTACAGAACCATTCAGCGAACAGGTAGAACAATACGACTGGCAATGGAACGGTTGGCAATGGCAAAGTGAACCTGATAAGCAGGATAAGGGCAACGGCCTGGATTTGCTTAAATACGTGGCGATTATCGCAGAGTTTGGGGAACTGATATTCTGGCTAGTGTTTGGCGGAGTCTTGCTGTTGATTTTGTGGCTGACCCGGCACCAGATACGTCAATTGTTCAGTGCCAAAACGGCACCAACTGAAACGCCAAAACAGGCCGTCATACCCGATTTTGTCTCCTCTGGGACAATCTTAACATCAGGAAAAACCACCGACTATCCACAAGCTATAGCAAACGCGCTCGATGCACAGAACTGGCGTCTGTTTCTTTCTCTGTTGCTAATCAACTCGCTACAGCAATTGCAAAACAAATACCCATTACAATTGCACAAATCAGATACCGAGCAAGAATGCTTAAGCAAGATTAGCCAGGCCAGCAACAAGTCAGAACAGCATTACTTTCAACTGCTTTTTGCCCAGTGGATTCGAATCGCCTGGAGCCACAATCCCGCCAATCCGGAAACTTTGCGGCAATTACACAGTCTTTGGTCGGAGCTTTTTGCGCAACAGGGGAAAGCTGAATGAGTGCCATAACCCCATTGCGAATGCTGATTGCGCTGCTGTGCCTGATGTTGCTGGGATACATCTATCAGGGTATCAGTATCAACAAAACCTACGAACCCGAGTCACAGTTAGACAAATTTTACGATAGGCCCTTTGCCGTATTGCAACACTACCTGCAAACCGACAACATTGAGCTGGAAGTGATACAAGGCTACGACCCCAACCGGCTGAGCGTCGCCTACTTTGAGCAATTGGATACCAATACTATTGTGGTGTTTCGACTGGCAGAAGTGGTCATCAGTGAGGAACTGGCAGACAGTATTTTAAGCTGGGTGAAACGCGGTGGATTTCTGATCCTGTCCGGGCTGAGATATGAAGAAACCAGCCAAATCCCGGCCAACCAGTTATTCGAGAAGCTGGGGGTGCGTTTTGAATGGCCGGAGCAACCCAGCTATCTGGAAACTCAGATAGAGCTAAGTCATTACCATATCAACGTCAACCTGGAAACCGAATACAGTTTTGCCTCCGACTTTATCGATAAAGACAATGACTTCTGGTCCGGTACATCGTCTGGCACCACCATAGTGCAGAAAAACCTGTCCGAGGGTTATGTTACCTTGATGACAGACGTAGAAATCTGGACCAATAACCAGATCAACGAATACGACAATGTGGTGTTCGCCAATTTCCTGTTTTCCGATAAAAACAAAGTTGTTATTTTTGGCAGCTCAGATCAACCCCATTGGCTGACATCACTGTTCTACCTGAGTCCCGGATCTATGATATTCCTGGGGCTGACGCTGATTCTGGGTTTGTGGTTGTGGGCTATGCGGTTTGGCGCGATTCAGACACCTAAAACTCAAAACCCATCTTCTTTCCAACTACACCTTGAAGCCAGTGCTAATTATTTCTGGCAACAGGATAAACACTACGAACAGCTGACCCAAATCAGAAAAACCATAAAACAAGACATTGTCAGCGCTTTCTCTCTCAGAGACGCCTCGCAATGGCAAAAAGTGTTGCCTGCTTTGGCTGAGCGGGCGCAACTACCGCCCGAAATCATTACGCATTCACTTGACGACTGGCAACCAGCCACAGAAAAAGACTACGTTGCTTTAGTTAAAAATTTACAGCAAATAAGGAATCATTTATGAGTGAGGAAATTCATTCAGAACAGGCTTATCAAACGGCGCAACAACAGATTGTGGCGTTAAAAAGCAATATTCAACAAGTGGTGCATGGACAGCAGAGCGTTATCGAGCAGGTCATCACCTCTTTTCTAGCCAATGGTCACATTCTGTTGGAAGGGGTTCCGGGCCTGGGTAAAACCTTATTAGTGCAGGCTTTTTCCCGCAGCTTGTCGTTACAGTGCAAACGCATTCAGTTTACACCTGACATGATGCCTGCCGATATTACTGGCCACTCCATGTTAGTAATGCACACTGGACAGTTTGAAGTGCGCAAAGGGCCGGTGTTTACCAACCTGTTGCTGGCGGATGAAATCAACCGTGCCCCCGCGAAAACCCAGGCTGCACTGCTGGAAGTTATGCAGGAGCGCCAGGTCACCATCGACGGTGAAACCTTTGCTGTAGGCAATCCTTTTATGGTATTGGCTACGCAAAACCCGCTGGACAGCGAAGGCACCTACCCGCTACCAGAAGCCGAGCTGGATCGCTTTTTAATGAAGGTAGTGATGGACTACCCCAGTCAGGAAGAAGAAATTCAGCTGGCGATGAACAACAACGAAAGGCATATCGCTGACCGGGTTGGCCAGCTTGATGCAGTACTAAGCGAAAGCGATCTGGCCACGATCCGACAACTGATTAAGGCTGTTACTGTGGATGAAGCCATTGTGCGCTATGCGGTAGAGCTAGTGCGCGCCACTCGCCAGTGGAGTGGCATCACCCACGGCGCTGGTGTCCGGGCTTCATTGGCACTGGTGGAATGCGCCAAAGCCACGGCCGTCGCTGAAGGTAGTAATTTTGTGACACCGGATATGATCAAGCGCCTGACTAAACCCATTTTACGCCACCGCATCATCTTATCGGCAGATCGGGAAATTTCCGGTGACCAGGTGGATGAAGTCATTAATGAAATCGTGTCATCGGTGGCGGCTCCCAGACAATGAAGTTAACCGGATTTAAACCGACCCTGAAACTGCTGGTGGTCCTGCTGATTTTGGCGTTATTGTGTCTGTCCTACGATGCATTATTGCCCCAGCAAAGCCAACCAGTTTCGGGCCTGCAATGGACTGCTATCCTCGTTTCACTAATGCTGGTTATCAGCCTTTGGGATGCCTTTCGTGCCGGATTCAGCCCGAACCTGAAGATCTCTCGGACGCTAAACTCTAATCTGTCGGTCAATAATCCGGTCGCAACAACTCTTACCATCCACAACGACAGCAACAGACATATTCGCCTTGCGCTGGCGGATTTGCTACCGCCCAGTTGGGCACATGATGTATCCCTAGCAGAGCACAGTATCAGTGCCCAATCTGAGCATGAAATTCAGTATCAAACGACTCCAGGACTACGAGGATTATTTTCCCTTCCCGGTATAGAATGTCGGGTGCGCTCCGACCTTGGATTGTGGCATTTTGACTGGCTGTATTCCTTACCTGCTGAGGTACGGGTATATCCCGATTTTCGCATGCTCCACGACTTGTCCGGATTAAAAGGCAGTGCGGTACTGAACCAAACCGGTATTCGTCAGTTTCATAAACGCGGTAGCGGCATGGATTTTAAACAGCTCAGAGACTACCGCACCGGTGAGTCGTTGCGTCAGGTAGACTGGCGCGCCACCAGCCGCTTTAATAAATTAATCTCCAGAGAGTTTCAGGACGAAAAAAATCAATCAGTGGTGATCATGTTAGACGCCGGACAACGCATGATGGTGCAGGACAATGAACTGCAGTACTTTGACCATGCACTGAACACTCTGATTGCCCTGTCACACACCATTTTAAAAAACGGTGACGAACTCAGTCTGATGAGCTTTGGGCAATCAAACCGATGGTTAGGCAAGGTTAAAGGCGTGGAAGCCATTAGCCAGGTACTCAATCACTTTTTCGATCTGCACCCACAAAGTGTCGCCAGTGACTATCTGCAGGCGGCCAGTCAGCTCATTGAAAAATGCCCAAAACGCTCTCTGGTAATGCTGGTTAGTTGTTTACGAGATGAGGATTTTTCAGATCTTCTGCTGGCTGTTAAATTATTGCAAAAACACCACCTGGTCGTGGTAGCCAGCATCCAGGATAGCTTGTTTGACGAGGTAAACCAGCAGCCTATAGACACCCGGCTAAGCGCAGGAACCTGGCTTGCCGCTCAGGATTTAACCGGGCGTATTGCCCGCAATCAAAAAGCGCTGGAAGCCTTCGGGGCGATCTGTATTTCCGCCAAAGCCACAGGCATTACCCCATCCACCATCAATACCTATCTCAAAGTGAAAAAGGCAGGGATCTTGTAAAACCAAATCCCGCCTGCTCTAAGCAATTCAATAATAAGTTACATTTTACACTGGCCACCTAGGCAGGCTAACTTATTTGCCCCTACGCTTTCCTATTTATGCAGTTATGGTAAATTTATATTCAGTTATTTTATTGAAAATTCACTATGTTGCCATCCTATCAGGTCGTCGTAAAAAAGCAGTTAATCAAGGTAGACTTGGAGGGGGACTGGGATAACAAGTCTGATTTGGCTTATCTCAATGATCTGGCAATGGCTATGCGCAATATGCAGGCGGCTCCATGGGGCTTAGTGGTGGATATGCGCGGCTGGGAAGTAAGCAGCGAAATACTGCAATTCAAACAAAAAACCGCTTTTCATATGGACCGGCGTAACCAGGTAATGGAATGCTGGATTGTAGAAAACATGGACCAGGGAGCCCATTTAATTCACTTTATTGAAAAGGCCGGCATTCCCTTAAAGCGATGCACCAGCCTGGAGAGCGCACAACTTTGGCTCAATCAGTATGGTTTTGAGCTATGAACCTGAATCAACTTAATCATATCGTCACAAACACCATGTAGTCTGACTTTGCTCATTATCTTCACTGACGACAATGAATAACCCTCATTACAAGATCAATACGCAAAAAAAAGTGATTCAGGTAACTTTACAAGGTGACTGGAACCCTGTCATCGACCTGCGTTACATGTCGGAACTGGCTGATTCAGTTAAACGCATTAACAACAAAAAGTGGGCGTTGTTAGTGGACATGAGTCAGTGCCATATTCACGCGAACAATATCGCCGGCCAGTTTGCCAATAGTTTAAGCACAGACAGACGCAATCAGATTTCCGAAGTATGGATAGTGAACCGTGCGGATCAGGGAGACTTTTTCCATCACTTTGGCAGTACATCGCAAGTTAAAGTTCACAAGTGCTTTTCTGTAAAAGAAGCCTATCAACACCTTGAAAAGCAAGGCTTTGAATTACTGAACTCCATGGAACTTTGTAGCCTGTAAATTGGTCCCATTAACCTGAGCAGAACCAATCTTTGTTATACTCTTGATGTATCAGGGTAAACCCATCAATGGAGTTGTTGCTATATGAGCGCAGGTAAAAAGCTTCTTTTTGCAGTTATTCTTGTTCCTTTTATCTTAATCACTGCCGCCGCATTACTGTGGGATCCCAACTGGTTTAAGGATGAAGCCACACCTTATCTGAGCGACGTTGAAAGCCACAGCATTCGCTTTGAGGATATTGAGCATAGCCTGTTCAATCCCGGCAAAATTACCATCAATAACCTGACGCTATCTGGGCCGATTGCTAATGGCGAGATTGGTACTTTATTCGTGGATGCCAGCATCATGGATGCTTTCAGCAAGAACATCATAGTTGATGAGATACGGCTGAGTTCACCAGATCTGCAACTGGATATGCAGGCACTTAATGACTGGCTGGCCGCACGCCCACCTGCAGACAATAAGTCAGATGCCCCGCCTGAAAAGCTGCCGGTAAAACGAGTATTCGTTAACAAAATAATTATCGAAAACGCTAATCTGAAAGATATTTCAGCGCTGCAGCAGTTTGCCGTGCATAACCTGACCTTGCAGCTGAATGAGCTACAGATAGCAGAAAACGCCCAAATCATTGTTTTGCAAGACAATGCGCCCATTAGCGCCAATATCAATATTGCGCAATTGCAGGCTCAGGGTAACAACCTCGGCAAGATAAAGGGCAGCCTGCGCGCCACGCAAAACAAGATTACTATCAATAGTTTGGGTCTGGATACAGACAACACCCACCTGGATTTATCAGGCACTTTAATCAACCCCAAAGGCGAAGCCAACATTGCACTCAATATTGCCGACAGCCAAATTGCATTGGCAGATTTTGCCGCATTTGCGCCACAAGTTCCGCTGGCTTCCTTAGGGGTGTTAAACCTGTCGGGACAACTGGAAACCGCTGGCGATATCAGCCAACCCACT
Organism: Planctobacterium sp. AWH2_060; assembly: GCF_056158425.1. NCBI lineage: Bacteria > Pseudomonadati > Pseudomonadota > Gammaproteobacteria > Alteromonadales > Alteromonadaceae > Planctobacterium > Planctobacterium sp. AWH2_060. Next base: position 3,053,499 of record NZ_JBSWTG010000001.1, read on the forward strand.
AACCTGCTAAACAGCTTACTCAGTGATCTCAATATCAAGCTGAATACCGGCAAAAGCTTGCTGGATTTGGCAGCTAAAATTAACAACATTGAAGGGCAGTCTGGGCTCAACCTGCAAATTAACGAAAGCCAGCTTAATCTGGATGAATTCCACGCCTTCATACCAAACTCCCCGGTTAAACCCTCTGGCACCATGGCATTGTCGGGCCTAATTGATGCCCAGGGCCTGCTTCTGGATCCACAATCCTTTTTAAAAACACTGTCAGGCAATATCGAGTTAGGCTTAAACGGCGGTAAATTGCAGGGCGTAGATATCAACAGAATAGTAAAAGGCTTCAAAGACAGTAAAGAAAGTGACTGGAAAGATGTGGGCAGCTTTTTGGTAACTGGGCCTGTGGGTATTCTGGCAGCGAACGTATTTGATTTGGGAAGTGGCGCGAATGCCTCGGGTGGCGAAACCCTGATCCCACAATTTAAGCTCAAAAGTAAAATGGATAAGGGTGCCTTGCTGCTCAAAGATACCGCCATCGCCACCGATAAATATCGACTGGCATTTGAAGGTCAGTTGAACCCCACCGACAAAACCTTTAAAGATTTTACTTTTGCGTTGCTGGATAAAGCCGGTTGCGCCGATATCAAACAAACGCTGAATGGCAGTATGTCCAATCCCAAAAGCGCCATTGCACAGTCGCTACTGGATTCCGCCTTAGCACCACTATCAGGGTTGCTCAAATCCGTAAAAAACAGCACCTCAAAATGCACACCATTTTATCAGGGTGACGTAGCTCACCCTGAAAGCTGATGTCACTATTTCTGTCAATGTTCTCAGCTTAGGGACATTAGTAGGAGGCGTTTGAATAAAATAATACCGAATCCGGCAAGGCCAATGGCCTGCCCTTATTCAATTACATTGTTCACCGGCCTTTGAAGTATTAACCCTGCTCACTTTGGCGCTTCCAATGATGTATACCATGAGGATAAAGCCTGAAAAAAGCACACTATTAAATGCGATGCTCGCCCAAGGCCACCACCACAAAACCTGATAGACAGCAAAAACAGAATCACTCAGCCCGCTACAGACATTATTAACGTAAGTTGCAGTATTAATCGCCCTGTCGGCAATGCCTGTCAGGTTGACGATGTGGAATAACCACATAAAGGCCGAACCGAACATCAGCGCCTTCCAAACCAGCTTGTGTTCGTTAATAAATTTCCTGGCCTCGGCTGATGTCAGCACCCAGCCTATGGCCACAATCAAAGATGCAATCGTGGAGTAAACAGTATTTATGTAATCTGACTTCGCCGCTTTCATTGCATCGAGGGCAATGTTGCAGATCTCAATCACATTTTCCGGGTTCGCTACTATATCCATATTATCCCCTCAGGTTGCCACAAATTGAGTGGCGGATTCGCGAGCAATTATTTACCTTGGTGATTATTTTTGCAAATAAGCTGAGCGTGATGAATGCCCCTGACTTTTATTTTGATATTAAAAAGCGTCCTTCAGGTTTAGAATTTGAATGCTTTGCAGACAGATTCTTTTCCGTTCTAATCGTTAAGCAATCTATCGTGCATCTGGAAGTATGCTACATAATAGATTGTTCCCAACAACGATAATTACTGTTCAAATAATCTGTTGTTTGGGTGTTTCTCCCATAGTCAGGAAAAGACCACATTGGTTCATTGTTGTCGGGAGCCCACCCGTTGTATAAGTTTATTTCAGACCACTTCTGGTATTATCCGGGTAAATTTATTACCAATTTACAAAAGAATGAAAACGACCCGTTGGGTCGATATTATGTTGTTAGCTGCAAAGAAAATATTATGCGCAATGAACAAGATAAATACGAAGTAGAACAGCAGGTAGTATTGAAGCTGTCTAAACAAGCATGCTTAGGTCTCGATGAAGGAAGCTTGCGAAAGGGAAATCCAAACCAGGGGGAGCCAGATATCTACTGTATTTGTTCTGAGGAACCAATGTATTTTGAGGTGGCTGAGGCGTGTGTGCCTGAATTTGCAGAAGCGATAGCCTCAGCTAAACGCAGTGAAGATGTTGTGTCTTCTGCGACTGGTGGTGACGGAATATCAAATGTGCTCTTAAAAAAACTGGGAAAGAACTACAAAGTTACTCAACCAATCGAACTAGTCCTTTACGTTGATGGACGGAATGGGCTTCCAAAAGACGTATTAGTTCCAATTGCCAAGCACACATTGCGTAACGGGTGCGGTCCATTTAGAAGAGTCTGGTTGTGTTCTAATGGAGTATTTGAACTTACATCTGATTGCAGCTAACAAACCAATGCAGTGGGACTTTTAAAGTTGGCTTGGTACCGCTTAACTTCACATTATAGTCAACGTTTCAAAGCCCCCGATTGGGGAAGTTATATGCGTTACGAATTATGGAGACCTCATGCACTTTGACGTGAATGAAATGAGAAAGCCTTTCATTGAGTATGAGAAGCTGGAATGTGTCGATGACGAGTTTACCTTTTATTATGATGAATCTAACAATATTAGAAAGCTACTTCTGACCTCTAAAGGATTGAATGTTGAAAAATCATGCAATTTCGTATTGGCTGGGATTGTTCACAGAGGGGAGTGTCACAGCGCGGATTTTGAGTTACTAAAGAAAAGTCTTTGCTTACAAGAATCAGTTAAGGAAATCAAACTTAAACATATTGGTAAGGGCTCATTTGAGAGCATTCTAAAATCCGAAAAGCTGCAAATCCTTTTGCAATGGATTCTGGATAATGATTTTTATATACACTACTTCAGTTTAAATGTTTTATATTGGTCAATTGTTGATATCGTAGACTCAGTGATAGAAAACCTTAACCATGTTGAGCGACATTTTTTCATTCTGTCTCACATGCTATTTAAAAGTGACCTATACAAAGTAATAGTGAGTAATGAGTCTCTATTCTTACAAAAACTAAGAGAGTTTGAATATCCAAACATAAAGAGCGATAGGGTTGAGGAGTTTGCAAACTTCTTAGTTAGTTTTGTTAAGGAAAACTCTGAAGTTTTAAGTGAGGATAGAAAGTATCTTCTGAATAAGTTCATGGAAAGCACTAAAGGTTCAACCGAACTTTTCTTCATCATGAATGAAAAGGACCACGTTTTAATTTCCGATTTCTTTATCTATTACTTAAGAAATACATACCTATTTAAAAACTCCAAACATTTTTTTGATGAGGAAAAAAAGATTGAAGCTATTTTCAATAAATATGACCTCGTAGACCAAGGAGTAATTGTCAATAACTACTCATTTGTTAATTCTGAAGAAATGTTAGAAGTCCAGGTTTCTGATGTCTTGGCTGGATTGCTAGGAAAGTACTCTACTTTTCTTTCAGACACGGGAAAGGATCAAATAAAGATCATTAAAAATAATTTAAGCCAAAAGCAGCTTAGCAACTTGAATTTATTAGGGAAATTAATTGATAAATCAGACGCGGTAAGTCGTGGTTTTTTCTATCGTACTGTCAGTGAAGATGAATATCTAAAAAATAATTACTTCATGCACGGTCAAGCATGCATATAACAAGGCGCTGCCGCGGAAAATTCAATGGATAAAAAGACATCCACTTTAAAATCCATTCAGCTCTCTTTTTTCAAATCTCAGATTACTCCATTAGTTTTTTCTAAGTTTCTGGAAAGAAACACATCAGAGAGCGGATTCAGACTCTTAAATAGTGCTTTCTGGGTGGGAAATTACAACTTCAAAAAGATAAAGGCAGGTGCCCGCCTTACCTTGCGGCAATTATGCTTTTAGTTGGCGTTAAGATAGTGGTTGTCAGCCGAATAATCGAATGGCGGCATTTTTATCTCTTAGTCGTTTTAACTTATGTCGGTGTTTGTATTTTCCACAAATCAGTGGTCTTGGAAACTGTACTAAAGTACAGTTATGATGGCTGTCTTGTTTAGTTTGCTAATGAGGAACGAATGGACATTTCTGAATCGTTGAAAAGCGCTGAGAACTCGTTGAGAGATCTCTTCTGCTTTATTCTTAGAATTGAATATGGAGATGAGTGGTACGCGGCCAGCGGTGTTTCAGAAGATCGGCTAAAGCAATGGCAAGAAAGAAAAGATATAGATGACAAAAAGTTTGGCTATAGTGATCCAAGATTAATATATTATTCAGACTTTTATGACCTAAAAACCATATTAAGAAAGGGGTGGGACAAAGGGATATCAGATGTATTCGGCAAATTAAAGGAAACAGAGCTATTGCTTGATATGTTGAATGACTTTAGAAATCCTGAAGCTCACCGACGAGATCTTCTTCCATACCAAAAACATCTAGCAATTGGAATTAGCGGTAAAATTAGGGCACAAATAACCGAGTATTTTAGCAAAATGGATACAGGAAAAGGGTGTTACGCAAGAATTGAGAGTGTTCAAGATAGCTTGGGAAACTCTTGGTCTATTGGTGAGCGAAATCCTATAGATACCAAGTGCATATTGAGACCTGGAGACCAACTTCAGTTCACCGTATCAGCGACAGACCCGCTGGATGAAAAAATAGAATATGCACTATTACCAATAGTAGCGCCTCATAAGTTTCAATGGCAATCAAGCGGTACTTTTGATTTAACGATTGAAAATGCTCATGTCCAAGAAAAACTCTGGATTCATATCGCAATTAAGAGCCAAAGAGAGTTTCACCCAAAACCGTCGGTAGGAATGGGTAAAATTGATGATTTGGTTCAATTTGGGTATGAAGTATTGCCACCTAGATAAAAGTGCTCACAAAGGTGTCCACAAGGAGGTTCTTTGGTCGTTGTAGCAAAATATTTAACTCTACTAGGCATGCTCTTAAACGTTGCATGGTTTCTCTGGAACCCTGATGGATGGACTTTTGAGTGGGAGCCTTTAGTTGCGTTCACATTAACGTTGGCGGGTTTTATTGGTTCTGATCTCCATTTATCAAAGGCCAAGATCACGGGGCTTAACGCCCACGATACCGATTTGTTTCGCTTATTTAAAGCCGAATTAGCGAATCACGATACAGTTGAGTTTCTTAAGCATCACGACTTCTTGGGAGCGTTTCGTATTGAAGAAATTGCAGATCTAAATAAATTCATGTCAACTTGGGACAATGCAAACCACGAATTCGTCGACGAATCTTTGGAAATACTCAGAAAAACTTTATACGAATCTGTTAGCGAATTTTAGTATAGCTATTGGTCGTTTAACATCACCAAATGAAATGGGACATCAAGCAGTTGTGGTAAATGAATTAAAACATGATGAAGTACATAGGTTAAGGTTTCAAGATGAGGCAAAAGAACTTAATCAATTGGCTGATAGCGTTGTCAAAAATATCCAAGCATTATTGCGGGCCGGACACGTCAAGTTGGCCTAACAGAAAACTATATCGCCCACAGGCGGGCTGGGATACAAACTCGCAGGCGGCTTCGCCTCTATAGCCTGCCTGTTTGTGCCCCATATTTAAAAGTTAGGCGACTCGCAGGAATTTGAAGAATGCCACCAAAAGTTCGCGAATTGATATCACAACTTGAAGCAAATGGTTTTCAAAATAGAGGTGGAAAAGGCAGCCACAGGAACTTTACACATCCAAATGTCGTCAAACCCATTACAATTTCCGGTAAAGCCGGAGATGATGCTAAGATTTATCAAATAAAGGCTGTGAAAAAAGCTATAGAGGAATCGCAACAATGAAAGATAGCGCTCGATATATAAAAATCGTTGAGTGGTCTGAAGAAGATCAGTGTTACATTGGCTCCAGCCCAGGCCTTTTCATGGCAGGTTGTCATGGAGATGATGAAGAATCAGTATTTCACGAGCTTTGTAGCATTGTTGAAGAAACCATTTCAATTTATAAAGCCGACGGCAAAGAACTTCCTCCAGCGACTTCCGGTAAAGGCTTTGCCAACGTTGCCTAATCGGGTAGTCGGAGGTCTCTAACCTCCAGCTTCCAGCTACATCCTACATGCGGCTCCACACATAGCGTTTTATTCAGGATAATGAAACGCTATCCAACCATATCGCAGTGAATAAAGCCCTTTCTCGCAGAGCAAGAACACATTGGGCTAAGTGCAGTTGAATCTTAACTTTTCCTCAAACGAAAAAGGATATAGCGCCTGTTGCTATCCCATTGAGGTGAGTTTAGATACAGTGGAAAATCAATCATGCCGAAGAAGCAGGCTCAATAATACGCATACTCTCTTCGGCAAAACCTGCACCAGCTTCAGAGTAGAAATTAAAGACGTGATCCACGCCTGATAGCTTGAGGTGCTTGCGGTCATCACTGTAGCGCGCTATGGCCGCCACCTTGCCCTGAAAATTCGCGACTCTCAGCTGTTCCGTGATATTGAGGATGTCCCCCGTGGAGGGTAACGCCAGCATCACCAGGCGAATTTTCTCCAGCTCAATGGACTCCCAAAAGTCGATGTCTTCGGCATCGGCACAAATCACCTGATAATCGTTTTTCTTCAGCTTGTTGATGCGTTCACTCTCGGCATCGATACCCCACACTTTATCGCCAAAACTCTGTCTCAGGGCCAAATAACTGCCTTTACCCACACGGCCCATACCCACTACCAGGATTTGCGCGTTTTCTGGCTGAGCGTAAAAGTCTTCGGGAAGACGCGGGCCTCTCTCAAGACGGTTTATCCAGTCTTTTTTATGGGTGTAGATATGATGCGCCTTGCGATACAAAACACTGCTAATCACAAAGCTAATAGAGACCGCAATCGCCAGGATCACTAACCACTCTTCCGCCAACCAGCCATTTGCTACTGCCAATGCCACCACAATCAGACCAAACTCACTGTAGTTACTTAAAGATAAGCTACTCAAAAAGGAAGTTCGTCCCCGCAGGCGCAAGCGGGTTAACAGATAGAAAAAGAACAGGAACTTGCAGGGTATCAATACGCACATAAACAGTGCCATGGTTACCATTTCCAGAGTGGGCAGCGCAGTAAAACCAATGGACAGAAAAAAGCCGATAAGAAACATATCTTTAAAGCCCAACAAGGCTTTAGACAATTCCGAGGATTTGGCATGGCTGCTCAACAGCAAACCAAAAATCAGGGCTCCCAAATCGCCTTTGACACCTACCAGGGTGAACAGCTCATAACCGCCCAGCGCCAGAAAGAAGCCCGTTAAAGGTAATAACTCACCATGCCCGGCGGCTTTTATCAGTTTATCCAGCACGGGTTTAATTAGCGGCAAAGCCAGTAATCCGACAGCGTAAATGGTCGGGATTTTACCAGTGGCCACCACCAAAAATACCACCGCCAGGATGTCCTGCATCACCAGAATGCCAATCGCCAGCTTTCCGTGACGCGTTTTCATTTCGCCACCTTCTTCCAGCATTTTTACGATGCAAACGGTACTACTGAAGCTCAAAGCAAAGCCCAGCAAAGCGGCAGTTTGCCAATCCAGAGCCGCAAAGTAGCTCAGTCCCAGCGTGGCATAGAGCATACTGAATAGTGAAAACAGGCTTATCCACAACACCATAGGTCCGGCTGTTCCCCCCCAGACTTCGGGTTTGAATAATTGCTTGATGTTGAGTTTCAGGCCAATAGTGAACAACATCAGGGTGATCCCGAGGTTGGCCAACACCTCCAGACTGTCAGCGGGTTCTACGCCCATGCCATTCAGTAAAAATCCGGCAGCGAGGAATCCAATCAGTGGTGGTAAGTTGACCAGTCTGCAAGCCAGACCACAAGCGAACGCGAAGAAGATCCAGATAAAATCCACGAAATAATCCTAAAATGAGAAAACAGTAACGATAAAAATTTATGAACCTTTGCGCACATTGTCGTACAACATTGCGCAAGTCTTATTTAATGACAGAACTCTGGCAGCCAGGCCCTCAATAATTTTGTCCTTGATTTTGTCCTTCATGCCCAATGGAAATCGATTCATTTCCTGTTGTGTAATGCGCATTAAAATACTGTCTTCATGCACTATGACGGTGGCAGTGCGAGCTTCACCAAGAATAAAGCCTATTTCACCTAAAAAGCTGCCGCCTTTCAATTCCCGAATAAAATTTCTTTTCTTATCATACACATCCAGAGTGCCTGAGAGCACCAGGTAAAAGCTCTTATCGTCAGGTTCTCCCGCCTGCATAATCACTTCATCCTGTTCAGCTAACCAGAACAACTGCTCGGTTTTGGTCAGGCTGGCTATATCAAACTTGGAAATTCCCTGAAAGAAATCCAATCGCTGGATAACGTCCACCGTTTTCAGTTTCGATTGATAAGATAATGGTTTCATAATCTGCTAATTTTATGGGGCGTTCGGTTTCCGGTTGTATCTCAGCACAATCCACATCACACTATAAAGCTAAGACACTGTGAACGCTTTAAGCATAGGCTAAGGATATTATAGTGAACATTTTTACCAAGGCATCAAACTAATGACAAGTAGCGCTTGTTAAAGGTTTTTGATTTGCTGCAATCAATTCTCCATCCCGTCCCCTTACAAAAACCGCTTTTGCTGTTTGTGTATCTGCTCATCACTGTAACCTGTGGCGTTTTTATCGACTATAAAACAGATACTCGTCTGGATGCCTCTTTTCACGATACCGCAGTAGTGCAAACGCCTCGGGAATCATGGCAGCACGTCACAATGGTAGCCCTGGATCCGGGCGTTCCGGGCTTTATCAGTCGTCGCCAGGCACTTCCGTTATATGCGTTGGCGGCACAAAGAGTCTTTGAAATGGGCGCAACTGCAGTGTTTCTCGACGCCGTGCTCTACGAGTTTGATGGCCGCACCAGTTATGCGATGTGTATAGAGGATTATCAGGCTCCTCCCCTGCCTAATCAGTTTCGTTGGCAACAATCGGCTCAACTACAACCCTTTGCCCTTCTGAGTGAAGAACAATTTCAACGTTTCTTTATCGCCAGGCCTCAGTTTTCCGGCCAGGATGATTTTGTCACCACCAGTTTACTGCAGAGCTATTTTGGCGAAAGTCTGTTACCACTGGACTTTTTTGAGCCAGAGAAGAACAGCCAACAAGTCGACCGTCTGATTGCCGATGCCTCTGTTCACAAACGAGATGGCGGTACCTTTGACGCTTCATTTCGCTGGATGAATCTGACCGAAAATGCCGTGGTGCCCAAGGTTACGCAAATCCACAGTGTGCAACATGGTATTGAGGCTGATTACAGCTTTACTGAAACTTGTGACAATACGCCCTGTAAGCGGGTGCGCTTTTCTCATCCCAAATACCAGTTTGAAACTCTACCAAAGCTGCCGCTAATCCCCATCAGCAAACTGATTAGTTGTGACAGTTTTAACCCTGACAATAACTTACAGCAGCAAGTGAGGGATCGCATTGTAATCCTGCAAATGACCGAACCTACAGAAGCCACAGACATTAAAGTGACACCCATGCTATCAGCCCTCGGTTCGCCTGGATTATTTCTGTCTGGCCCGCAGTTTTTGGCCGATGCAGTGGAAACGGTAATGCAAAAAGATGCGCCCGCCAGACCTGTTTTTCATTGGCGTGCTTTACTGATAATGTTGATTAGCGCATTAAGCATTGCCGTAGCGGCTTATCTGCGTACAGCCATCGCCTTTTTCTCTCCCTTTGTGTATTTGCTACTGGCCTGGAGTCTGTGTTTTGTTACAGCGCCCAACCAACTCTGGCCGGTTATGGCTTGCGCACTCAGCGCTTTATTGGGCACCTCTTTAGTACTCGCCACCCACATATCACTTGGCACAGCCAAAGCGAAATTGATGGCGCAATATATTCCAAGACAAATCCGCAGCCTGTTGCTGAATAATCGCGGTAACGCCAAATTTATTCACAAGCACATAGACGCCGTGATTTTAATGAGTGACATTGCCCGATACTCAGATGTCACCAGTGAGCTCAAAGATCCCGCCTACGTTTTCCAACTGTTAAATGACTATTTTCAGCAAACCACGCTGGCCACACAAAATGAATACGCAGGTTGGCTGGAGTCCTATGTAGGCGATATGGTGTGTTTTTACTGGCCCGTTCACCAAGGTACGACTCTGGAAGCCCAACAACGCCTGGCGCTGGCTGGAGCCATTGATATGGCTCAAAAACAACGCCAGTTTTTTGCAAAGCTGGCCCAGGAGCCGGAATTTACTATTCCGTCGGATACCCTGAAGAAAATCTCTGATTTTATCGGAGCCGGTATTGGCGTCACCAGTGGCCAGGTCATGATGGGTAATCTGGGACCAGAAAACGGCATTCAAAAATTTGGCTGCCTGGGTGATCCACTCAACCTGGCATCCCGCACAGAAAGCCTGACCCGGCACTTTAATTGCGAAATTCTGATCACCGAAGAACTGGTTTCGGTAGCACAGGAAATGGCGTTAGCCACCCGTTTTGTGGCTTCAGTAGTAGTGAAAGGCCGTCTCTCCCCAATTGGACTCTATGCACTTGGCGAAGCATCGGATCCGCGTTTTACCCAGGAAAAACTGCTCGCCTGGCAACAATGGCAAAGCGCTTTTTGTCAGGGTGAAACACCTGAATGGCCGGCACTACTGGCAGAATTCCAGCAGGACAGAGACACTCTGCAAAACTGGATGCAACAAGGGTTATGGGATCCCCAGCAAGCTTGTTTCCAGTTAAAACAAAAATGATGTTTTTGCTTCATAAAATGGCGATTAATGAACAATGTGAAATTTAAAATTCATGTTCTGTGAGAAAGCATGAGAATTACGCCACAGGCAATGAATTTAATCTCGGATTAGATATACTTCGTTGAGATATCGTGAAAATGGAATACGCGGCTTCATGCTCAGCAAATCGAAAATCACTCTGGCTATAAGCAGCGCACTGTTGTGCACCTCACTGGCTGCCCAGGTAGTTACTGACGGCACTATGGGTACAGCCACCACAGTCCAGGGGCCCAACTACATTATCGACCAGTCACTGGGGACGCTTTCCGGCAATAACCTTTTTCACAGTTTTACGCAATTTGACGTGCTGACCAATCAATCAGCGCTCTTCACCGGCGACAGCAATATCAATAACGTTATCAGCCGGGTTACGGGCGGCACTGTCAGCCAGATTCAGGGCACAATCAAGTCAGAAGTTGGCAACGCCGACTTTTACTTTATCAACCCGGCCGGTATCGTCTTTTCCGAAAATGCCGAAGTCGATGTACCCGGCGCGCTTTATGTCTCAACGGCTGATGAACTACAGTTTGCCGACGGCACCACGTTTTCTGCATCGCCCCAGTCAGCCAGCACACTCTCTGTGGCCGCACCTGAGAACTTTGGTTTTTTGTCACCACAAAGCGGCTCCATTCGTTTCGAAAATACCAGAGTAAAAATAGAAACCAGCAGACACTCACAATTCAGCGCTGCCAATATTGAGTTTGCCGATGCACAGATAAAACAAGACGGCGGTAACCTGCAACTGATAGCGATTGGTGAGGCCACCGGTAGTTTACAAATTGCTGAACCTGAGCTGATGGGTAATGGTGAAATTTCCTTAGACAACTCTGGCATTAAAATAGAAGGCAACGGTGGCGGAGAACTGAACCTGACAGCAGCACAGGTAACCACCTATCGCGCGAATATACTTTCAGGAAACAATGGCAGCGATGATGCTCAGGTGGGTATTCGCATTAATGCCGAAGACATAGAAATTCTGAACAGTTTAATCAAAACCGAAACTACGGCTTCGGGAAGGGCGGGTGATATTCTGATCACAGCAGAAAACTTCACTCTAAGTAGTGACGGCGGTACCCAGGAAACACGATCCGTACTCTCTTCTGAATCCAAAGAGCGCCGCCCCCCACCGGGAGGCGGTGATGGTCCGGGAGGCCCTCCTCCTCCGCCTCGAGATAATGCGCAAAGCAATCAGTTTGGTGCTGCCGGGGACATTTACCTACAGATCAGCAATAAACTCAGTGTGCTTAACAATGCCACCATCAGCAATGCAACTCAGGAAAATGGCGCTGGCGGAAATATGCATATCAGTGCCAGGGAGCTGGAAATTAACTCCGGAGACTATTTAACTGATGTGGGTATCGCAACCTTAACTGGCGGAACCGGACAGGGAGGCAGCCTTTTTATTGATGTACAGGAAGGTATCAGCCTGATAGGCAATGGCCAGATCAATGCCATGACCTTGGGAGATGGGGATGCAGGAAATATCAACATTAATGCCGGTAGCCTGACTATTATTGAAAATGAAACCACTCCCCAGGCAAGTGAATTACCAGGAATTCAGAGTTTAAGTGGCCGGGACAATGATTTTAACAATGCTCCGACTGGTAGCTCCGGTGATATCAACCTGAATATTGCAGGTGAACTAACCATGCAAAACGGCGGCTACATTGTGTCTGTGACGGTTGGTAATGGCGACGCAGGTGACATCAACATCAACAGCCACGGCCTGCAGTTGATTAGTGAAGTCGGTCAACATCCCATTACAATAGGAAGTAACACTCTGGGCCCACAAGCCAGAGGAGATGCCGGAGATATCACCATTAATGCTAGCGGAGCGATAAACCTGCAAGGCAGTGCATTTATCACTACCTTGTCGGATAGCGCCGGTGACGCTGGCAACATGACTATTTCGGCACATAGTCTTTCTATGTCAGGTACTAATGATAAGCGAAAGCGCTCAGGTATTAACAGTTCTACTACCGGTCCGGGAGCTCATGGTAATGCGGGTACCATTACTCTTGATGTTACCGAAGACATCCACCTGGTAAATGGTGCCAATATCACTTCGGACACAGAAAATAACGGCAATGCAGGGAACATTTTTATCAACGCCCGTTCTTTGTTTATGACCGCCGAAGAAGACAGTGAAGATACCGGGATTAGCAGCAGTGCCACCTCAAAAGAAGGTGAACGGGGAGAGTTAATGCCCGGCTTTGTCGCTGAGGGCAATGCCGCCAACATCGAAATTCGTTTAACCGGTGATATGCATATCATTGGAGAAGCCGGCATAAAAACCGAGGGGGAAAGTCTCGGCAACGCTGGAAACATCTTTATTGAAGCCGCTAACTTTTACATGGAAGGTGGCGAACTAGAAAGCAAAGCCGAAGGCGAAGGTTTCAGAGCTGGTAATGCTGGTGATGTGTCTTTGCAAATAGCGGGTAATGTCACTATCACAGATGAGGGCAAAATTGCCTCCGACTCCTTTCACGGTGGTACTGCGGGGAATGTCTCTATTACCGCTGGTTCTCTGAATATCTCAGATTTTGGCTCCATCACCAGTACTGCGGCATTAACCCCGTCCGATGCGGGTAATATCAGTATCCTGGTATCGGGTGATATGAATATGTCCACCGGTGCAAACATCGTATCCGACAGTGTTCTGGCGGAAAAAGCCGGCATTATAAATATTGAAGCGCAAAACCTGACCCTTAGCGGTGCAGGTTTACCTACCCGTATATCCAGTACCACTTTGATTGGACGAGGGGATGCAGGTAAGGTCAATATTAATGTTGCAGATACTGTAACACTTACCGCCGGAGGCCAAATCACATCCAGTACATTGGGTGCAGCTGGCAATGCGGGAGAAGTGAACATCACAGCCAGTAATCTACTTATCGATGCCCAAAATCAGGTGTCTCTGGATGAGTATCTGGCTTATATCAGGGAAGAGTTTGACGATATTCCCGACGAGTTTGATGAATTACCCCAGTTGGATGAATTACCCCAGCTGGATGACGATGATCTGATCGCATGGGCCGCCATCATAGATATCCGTTCCAATGCCTTTTTGAGCACAGGCATAACCAGTGTTTCTGATTTCGATGCATCAGGTGATGCCGGTCTTATCAACATTGATGTAGACAGCCTGACTTTGAAAAATGGCGCTGAAATTAATACCAGCGCCCAGGCCAACGGTAATGCCGGTGACATTTTTATCGCCACCCATGACCTGTTGTTAAGTCATACTGATAGCCTCATATCCGCCACCCGCATTTCCAGTCAGGTAGGTCCAAATGGCGTGGGTTCTGCCGGCAATATTGCGATTATGGCAGACAATAACATCACGCTTACAGGAGGCGTTATTGCTGTCGATACGGCGGCTGATATTAATGATGATGAAATCCGCGATGCCGGCAGTATTCGATTGTCCGCACAGTCAATCTCACTTATTAATCAGGCGGCAATCTCATCCAGCAGCACAGGTAATGTTGCAGCTGGTAGCATCGCCATTGATATCCGGGATGATTTGCAACTAACCGATGCACAAATCACCTCTTCAGCTGACAATGCCGATGCCGGGGACATTGTGATCAACACCACGCAGATGTTTATGGATAACAGTCTGGTGACCACCTCGGTGAGCAATGACGGCGACGGCGGCAACATTGTCATCGCCTCAGACTTTATTCTGATGGAAAACGGCTTTATTCAGGGCAACACGGGTGGTGCTGATTTTAGTGGTGGCAATATCAGCATAGACGCAGACTTTTTGATCGTCAGTGAGCAAAGTCTGCTTACTGGCGGAGAAGAACGCCTGGCATTTGTGCCCAACAGTGGAGTGAATGTTATTCAGGCGGCTGCCCCAGATGGGGTAAGTGGTGTGGTTAATATCGGTGCACTGGAATTCGATTTAAGCGATGAGCTGGCTAGCATCGGCGCAGAAGTATTACAACTGGACAACCTGGATAACAATCCTTGTAACTCTTCCTCTGCCAGTACGCTGGCCAATACCGGCAAAGGGGGACTGGCGCAACAACCCGAAGACTTTAACTCACCGATATTAAATTCAGAGGCAATCAAACTCAGACTGGGCAGTCAAACATCTGCGCAACTTGACTGGAAAGCTGACACGACAGCGACACGAGGAGCTGAAGATTACTGGCGTCAATGCCAAAAGACGGCATCTCATTTTACACAGGAATTCGGCGCACCATGAGGCTATTGAAAGTTAAGTCGCCGCGTTATCTCAGTTGCTTACTGCTGTGCTCAGTTGCGATTTTGTCTCCCATTTCAGTGGCACAGGAAGTAGTCCCAAATCCCGCTGAACTCAGGCCAGCGCTACCCAGGTTTGTGGCGCAGGAGAACAAAGACACCTTTACACTTCCAAAAGTGAAAACCAGCCCGGAGGAAAGCGACGCCACAGAGCCGCGCTTTTTCCTGAACAATGTTTATTACCGGGGCAACACCCTGTTTACTCAGTTGCAACTCAATCAGCAAATCGCTGAATACATTGGCAGGCCGGTTTCGATTTCCGAACTGGAAGCGATGCGTATCAAACTGACGCAGTTTTATATCGACCGCGGCTATATCAATTCCGGCGTACTGCTGCCGAATCAAACCGCGCAAAATGGCAATATAGAGTTTCAGGTTGTCGAAGGCCGACTGAACAGTATTGCACTCTCCGGCATGGAGGATATTGACCCTGACTATATAACCGGCCGCCTCCTGCCTGACAGTGAGGCCCCCTTTAACCTGAATGAATTTCAGGAACGCTATCAGTTACTGCTCAACGATCCCTTGTTTGACAAGTTTGATGGTCAGTTTCGCCCCGGACTAACCCCGGGAGAAAGTATTCTGGAGCTGACAATCACCCCAGCGACGCCCTATGGTTTGGGTCTGCAATTGGATAACTATGGCTCTGCCAGTAGTGGCGAGGAACAATTAACGCTAAATGGCTATTATCTCAATTGGCTGGGCCATGGCGATACCTTGTCAGCGTCAATGCGTATCAAGGAAGGGTCAGTGGGTGGCAATATCATGTACCAGCTTCCGCTTAACCAGTATGACACTCGACTGACAGTACAACTGGGCTTTAACGACTCGGATATCATTGAACAACAAATAGAAGTACTGGATATCGAAAGTGATTATCAAAGTACCGATATCATTGTCAGTCATCCCCTCATTAGCAGTCTGAATCGTTCGCTGGTGGTTTCCGGTAGCCTCTCGGTGCGAGAAAATCGCGGTAGTTTATTAGATCAGCCCTTTTCGTTTGCTGCAGGCGAAAATAACGGTTTGTCGCGGGTATCCGCCTTGCGCCTGGCTTTGCAGGGAAGTATCCGCACCGCAAAACAGGTCTGGTCCGGACATGTGCGTTACTCTCATGGTATTACCGCTTTTTACGCCACCGATAACGACAATCAGGCCCCAGATAGTGATTTTTCAGCGCTGCTAGTGCAATTGCAATATGCCCGACTGTTGGCTCAGGGTGTGCAACTAACCTGGCGGGCCGACGCTCAGCTAAGTAGTGATGGCTTACTCCCACTTGAACAGTTTGCAATTGGTGGTGCACGTTCAGTACGGGGCTATCGCGAAAACGAACTGGTACGTGATGAAGGGTTTATAACTGCGCTGCAGATCAGCTCGCCGATATTTGATGAGTTGGATTACGGAGGACGCTTTGGCGCATTGCAGGGCTATGTGTTTATGGACTATGGCGAGGGAAGCTACCGCACAGCAATACAGGACAACGCTGAATCACTCTGGTCAGCTGGTTTTGGGCTGGTTTGGCAATTTAACCCCGATTGGGAATTGGAGCTGGTCTACGGCCACGCCATTAACGACCCGCAAAACAGGGCTAATCATGTCCTGCAAGACGAAGGCATACATATGAGGATTTCCGGTGAATTACTTTAAATCCTCTGCACCTATGTTTATCGCATTGCTGGTCAGCATTTGGTCGACCGCTTTCGCCTTACCGGTTTCAGCGAACATTAGCGAGCAACTGAGGGTGGCCGAATCTTTAAGGGAACAAGGCAACTTTCCTCAGGCCATTCTGACATTGGATAAAGCCTTGGCTAAAGTGGCTTTAAAAAGCAAAGAACACACTCTGATCATGGGCATGAAAGCGAATTTATTGTTGCTGCAAAGACGCTATGACGAGGCCTTTTTAATTTTATCAGAAACCCAACCACTGGCAGAAAACAACCAGTGGCGCTTGATTGCCGCGGATCAGGCCCATTATCTGGCCAACCTGTTCTTGCGCCGACAAAACCAGGCTAAGGCCAGACGTTGGTTTGAAAAAGCCAGGCAACTGGCACAAGAGTCAGACGACAAAGTCTTGGCCCTGCAAAGCGGTATTAATTTGCTGCGTTTAAAATCAGATAACAGCCAGGCACAGCAGGAATTGCTCAATCAGTTACAAGCAGAAATAGACCTGCTTGATGCGCGCACCGGTAGTGAAGTGTTATTAAACTGGGCCGCATTGCTGATGGACTTTTTACCCATGGTGCAAGAGCGTGAAGCCTACCAAGAGGCAATTTTTAATAGCCTGAACTCTGTGCTGCAACATCAGCAATATTACAGTGCCGCTTCGATTTCACAGGCTTACGGTTTGCTGGCACAGCTGTACCAACAAGCACAAAGACATGATGAAGCCATCAAACTAATTAACAAGGCCATTCACAGTGCCCAGCAACACCCTGATCTGTTGTTTCGCTGGGAATGGCTATCCGGGCAATCATTCCGAGCACTCGGTGATATCGATGCCGCCGTCGCCTCGTTGCAACGAGCAGTAAAGCATGTAGAAGCAATTCGCCAGGATATCCCCGTGGATTATGTGGATGGTCGCTCGTCCTTCCGTCAAACCCTGGAGCCACTGTATCTGGCCCTGACGGATTTACTGTTAATTCAGGCCCGTAACACCGGGCAGTCAAACCTGAAACAAGACTATCTGACAGAAGCCCAAAAGACCGTCGAACTGTTAAAACGTTCCGAATTGGAAGATTACTTTGATAATCGCTGTGTAATTGAAAATCAGCAACAAATAGATCTGTCAGCGGTGTCAGCTAATACTGCTGCTATCTACCCCATCATGCTGCCTGACCGGCTGGAGATCCTGGTGAGCTTTGCTGACCGTATTGAACAGCGCACCGTCCCCATTGCAGCGCAACAGGTAAGTGAAGCCGCAACAGCTTTGGCCAGCGGTCTGCGAACCCTGGCACCGGAATATTTTTCTCTTTCTGCCCAGTTTTACGACTGGTTAGTGCTTCCTATTGAAGATTTATTATTAGCAAACCAGATTGAAAACCTGATTTATCTACCCGATGGTGCATTGCGACTCGTACCTCTGGCCAGTCTGAACAATGGTCAGCAATTTCTTATTGAGCGATTTAGTGTAGTCACTTCTCCTGGCCTGACACTGTTCGAAGCCACACAACAGCAAAAAGGAAATATGAATGTGCTGATGGCTGGCCTAAGCAATCCAGGCCCCGTTGTCGATGACGTTAGTGAGCGCTTGTATTCTGCCATTAACCTTGTCACAGATTCACAGTTACAGAATAACCTCAGTCGCCGCCTGGCCTATCCCAGAGAGCGCCGGGAAAAAGAAGAAGAACGCAGGCAATCTCAGCTCAGTAAATCAGAGGCACCTTCCCAGTCGCTGCGCATTGTTCGCAAAACACCAATAACCGAGAAACGCGGTATTGACCCGACGGAAACGCGCTTTATCAGCAAGCGGCCTGGCGTACAAAAACCTGACGATTATCAAAGCAGACAAAAACAGTTAAGACAACGACTGCGAATAGTGAATAAAATCGCTCTGTCGCCACAAAAGCAAGAAGATGAACATCAAAAACCATTGCGCATTGTCGCGAAATACCCCAATCAACAAGCTCTGCAAATCGCCCAACGGCAGAAACAATCAGTGCAACAACCTGATTTGGTTGTCTCTACAACGCATGAGCGAGCAGAAGAACAACCGCATGAAAGTGAGCATTTACTTGATATGCTGCTGGCCAGTAACAATAGCGGCCAGTTACGCCTGAAAAAACGCTCCTTACCAGAGGACGAGGCCCAGTTGAGAATACTGAAAGCACAGCGCCTGGAACGTCTTAAGAACCGCTTGCGTTTACCCGGCGTTGATGAAGAAATTCAGCATATATCAGCGCTTTTTGCAGGCAGTGCCTTACTCAATGAGCAGTTTAAGAAAGCAGATTTTGTCGATGATTTACTAAGTAACCGTTACGACATAGTGCATATCGCTTCTCACGGAGTATTTGGTAATTCAGCGGAAAACAGCTTTGTGATGACCTACGATGAATTGCTGGATATGAATCAGTTGGAAGCCCTGCTCAACCACCCTAAATTTGAAAAAGCACCCATTGACCTGATTACCCTGAGTGCCTGCCAAACCGCAGATGGTGATGACAGAGCGCCTTTGGGTATCAGCGGTATTGCCCTGAGAGCCAAAGTCCGCAGTGCTTTGGGAGCCTTATGGGCCGTTTCAGATGCGGCGACTGTCGAGCTTATGACAGAGTTTTATGAGAATTTAAAGCAGCCGGGCACCAGTAAAGCAGAGGCATTGCAGGCGGCGCAAATGAGTTTGTTGCAAAAAGAACAATATCGTCATCCATTTTTCTGGTCGGCGTTTATTTTAATCGGGAACTGGCTGTAATGACTGACACTCTAAATCAGCAATCCACCCCGAGGGAGTGATAAAGATGAATATGAAGCGAACAATGAAAGCTGGTGCCACACTACCTGGTACAATGGCACTTGGCATAATTATCAGTGGATTCGCATGGCACTCAACGGCCATGGCTGACGATCTGACTATTTTGGCTGAGCGCAGTAAGGGAGTACAACTGTCAGCAGAAGACAATAAACTCACCTCTTCTGGCAGCTTAACGTTGGCCGCCAAAGGACGAGTTTGGGCGGTCAAACAGCAAGGCGAGGACGCCTACAACCTGATTTGTATGAATCAGACCAATGCGGCACTAACGCTGAATTACAGTGCCGAGAATCAGCCTTGGTTAACCGACAGCAACGGCACTTGTTCCAGCAACAACAGTAGTGTTTATAGTTGTACTGATGATGCACAGCAAACCACATTAATGTGTCGCAGCCAGGTGATTGAGAAAAAAACCAGTGGTTCGGGGATCACAGATATGACGGCTGTTGCTTTGCGTTCTTTAGATAATTCCGATGATGTATTTTATCGAATTGCCAACAGTGTCATGGAGCAACATAAACTGCACTTTGATCTCTGTGAAGATATGCATGGTGCTCATACTCAGGGGGGGATTTCCTTTGTTATCCAGTCCAGTGGGCAGATTGAAGATGTGGCTGTCATCCAACAAGGTGAATTGGCGACTCCGGAACGAGCCAATGATTACGCCCAGTGCATGGCTCAGGCTATAGAACTTTGGCGCTTTCCAACCCTGGACTACATTTATGAAATGGAATATGCCTTCGTAAATTAACCAGACAGGCAATAAGCGCCTACTTCTGGCGCTTACTGTAACTGGCTCGCTCCATTTCCACCACTTCGGCGCTGATACTATCGACTGCAGTGGCTAGCGCCGCTACATTTTTCAACACTCGTTGTGACAACGCCTGTCTCTGCTCTAGCGTTCTGCCTGAGAGGATCTTCAAACAAACGTGAATAAAAGGCTGTCTTTTTCCACCCGTTTGATAAGTTTCGAAAGCGCTTGCCCGGACCTTGATATCACTACCATCTTCACTAAACAAGCCCGACTGTTGCGCTGCTTCATACACAGCTGAACACAATAATTCAGCATCCTGACCATTTGAATATTCAATAACACAATGTGGCATTTATCCTCCCTTAAAACTGCAAAATATAACCAATTCGCTGAAATCCAGCTACATTTAACAATCTGTTAAAAGATCATTCGTGCAATTCCTGTTAGAATTCGCGGCATTTTTCATCAACAGAGCACACTATGTTTGATTTGATTACGAATAAAGACAGTAACGTAAAGAATGACGTGCTGTCGGGCATTACGGTTGCCCTTGCATTGGTACCAGAAGCAGTTGCCTTCGCTTTTGTGGCCGGTGTAGAACCCATGGTGGGCCTATATGCCGCCTTTATGATGGGGTTGATCACCTCTGCCATTGGTGGCAGACCAGGTATGATCTCCGGTGCCACCGGCGCAATGGCCGTGGTCATGGTAGCACTGGTAGCGAGCCACGGCGTTCAATACTTATTTGTCGCCGTAATATTGGCGGGATTGCTGCAGCTAATGGCGGGTATATTCAAACTGGGTAAGTTTATCCGGCTGGTGCCATACCCGGTCATGCTGGGCTTTGTAAACGGTCTGGCCATCGTGATCTTCCTGGCACAGTTGGGCCAGTTTAAGATACTGGACACCTCCGGTTTGCAGGTTTGGATGCAGGGACAAATGCTATATCTGATGTTGGGGCTGACGGCTCTGACCATGGCGATTATCTTCTTTTTGCCGAAACTCACTTCAGCTGTTCCGGCCTCATTAGTGGCTATTCTTACCGTAACCGGGCTTGTGCATGGCCTGGACCTGGACGCCAGAACTGTTATTGATTTTGTGAAAGATATGGTTCCAGCAGAACAGCGCGACACGGTAACCCTGGCAGGTGAACTGCCCAGTTTCGCTATTCCAGCTGTGCCCTTTACCCTGGAAACCCTGTACATCGTATTACCCACCTCCATCATTCTTGCGCTGGTAGGTTTAATTGAATCCTTGTTAACCCTGTCACTAATTGATGATCTGACAGACACGCGCGGTAAAGGTAACCGCGAATGTATTGGTCAGGGTGTGGCGAACACTGTGAACGGCTTCTTCGGTGGTATGGGTGGCTGTGCCATGATTGGCCAGAGCATGATCAACATCAATTCCGGTGGACGTGGTCGTTTATCGGGTATCACAGCAGCCTTAGTACTATTGGCCTTTATCCTGTTCGCTGCGCCATTAATTGAAATGATCCCATTAGCCGCACTGGTTGGCGTAATGTTTATGGTGGTGATTGGCACCTTCGAATGGGCCAGCTTTAAGATCATTCGCGGTGTTAACAAAGAAGACGCATTTGTACTGTTTTCCGTCACCGCGATCACTGTATACGCAGACCTGGCCATTGCGGTAATTGTAGGCGTTATAATGTCTGCTCTGGTGTTTGCCTGGAAACACGCCACCCACATTATGGCGAAAACTCACACAGATAAAGATGGCTGGAAAGTTTACGAAGTGGAAGGCCCACTGTTTTTCGGTTCTGTGCTGCACTTTAAAGATCTGTTTGATCCGGCAAATGACCCGGATGATGTGGTCATCGACTTCAACGATTCCCGCATCTGGGATTCTTCTGGTCTGGATGCCATTGATAATCTGGCTGATAAATATCGTCAGGCTGGTAAAAAACTGCATATTCGACATATCAGCGAAGAATGTCGCGAATTACTGACCAAAGCTCGGGAATACGTGGAAATCAACGTTGCCGAAGATCCGCGCTATCACGTTGCGTCCGACAAGTTAGCCTGATTTATTGATTGATACGCAAAAAACAGTAAGCCACCTCCCGAAATGAGGTGGCTTTTTTATTTATTGCGCACTGTCCTGGCTAAAATGCCATTCATATTCGGCAGGAAAAGAAGTGATACAGCTAATACGTCCCTCGGAGCGCAACATATCAGGGTGTTTAAGTACCTGTTCGTAGATATCAGCTTCAATTAAAGACTGATTGGCGAAAATCGCAACCCAGGCATTTCGACCATTGTTTTTAGCGGCGTACAGAGCTCGGTCAGCGATATTGAGGCATTTTTGCCAGTTGATTTTACTAAAGTCACCGCTGACAAATGGCACAGTTACCAAGCCAATAGAACAGGTTTTTTGTAGCTCCAGATGCTCGTCAATAACAAAGTTAAAATCCTGAACGCCTTTGCGCAATCTCTCTGCCAATTTGGCCAGTTGACCTTCTTCTTCAATCTGGGCTACCACTACAAACTCTTCACCACCCAGTCTGACAACCCAGTCTGATTCGCGACACAGCTTGTGTAACAGCTCTACAAACTGCACCAATAGCTGGTCGCCGGCATCGTGGCCCCAGGTATCATTTACCGCTTTAAAATGGTCAATATCTAGCAATACAAATCCCAACTCTATTGGGGAGTTGTCGGCACGGGCGCGTTTAATTCTGGCCATTTCCACTGGCATTATATTTTCCAGGAAGCGGCGATTTTTCGCGCCAGTCAGCTGATCGGTCAGACTGATACGTTCAATTTCACTCAGGGCCGATTCCAGCTTGCTGTGAGACTCAGCATTATCCAGCGCAATGGCGGCGTAGGAAGCAACCTTTTGCAGTACATCCACATCATTTTGCGTGTAAGCATTTTGTTTTGGACTTTGCAGGCTGAGACAGCCGATGACTTTGTCATGGATAATCAGCGGCAAATAAATAATGGATTCCATAGCGCCACCAAACTTCGGTGACTGAATTTCTCCCAGGTAATCCAGTAATTCCAGTCTGTTATTGGTGATCAACGGGCTTTTATTCAGAACACACCATACCGCGGGGCGGTCTTTGTCAGATAATGCGTATTCCATGCTTTCATAGCGGGTATCGTTTTCTTTTAGAAACTGGACGTTAATTTGTTGTTTTTCTTCATCCACAAACCCCATCAAAAACACATTGCTATCAATGAGCTTGGCGACATGTCGGTAAACCGAGTTCATCACTTCTTCCAGGTCTAATGAAGAAGTGATGTCCTTGCCTATCTTACCCAGCAACTCAACATCTGCCGTGCGAGAAGCCACCAGCTTATCCAGTTCTTTTTTCTGTTGATTGAGCTTTGCCACCCGGTAGTTGTAAAAGCTAAATAAGACGCTCGACACCATTAACAAACCCAGTAAACGGAACCACCAGGTCTCGTACCAGGCAGGCCGCTGTAAGATATTCACGGTGAGCATGTTCTCGCTCCACACACCTTCCTTATTGGTACCACGTACCTGCAATTGATATTCACCTGGCTGTAGTCGTGAATAAGCGGCACGTCGGTTTCGGGCATCAGTCACAATCCAATTGCTGTCGTAACCCTGCATCTTGTATTGATACTGCAACAATTCAGGGCCGGCATAATCCAGTGCAGCAAACTCTACATAAAAACTCTCGACTTCCGGACCAATAATCAGTGGGTCGCTGTCAATCGGCGCTAATTCATCACTATCTCTGGCAATAGAAGTGACCACTAACTTCGGCTCATAACGCCACTTTTCATAGAGTTCAGGACGCACCAGTAAAATCCCGCGAGTCCCGCCAAACATCAGGGTGCCATCGCGCAATTTATAATTGCTGCCAATCCACATATTACCGATATCCCACCCCGAGGATTTGTTAATCCGGGTAAGGGACCAGTCGCCCGGATCAATAACACTATTTTGTATCCACAAGCGTCCCTGATCATCTTGCAACAATGTATTGCCCAGACTGTGACCCGGTAGCCCCACTTTGGCATTGATAGATTCAAATTCCGCCTGTACTTCGCCTAAATTCACTCCAGTTGGTTGCCAACTAACTAACCTGTCAACGCCCAGACTATTTACCAGGTAAAGCTCACCTTCGGCGCTGACCACAATATCAGTAATGAAATTGTCAGCTAATGCCTTGCCCTCCGGACTGGCCACCGGTACCACTTGCATACTGTTTTTGTCGGCAATGTACAATCCCTGATTTGTACCCACCCAGGCGTAATTATCAAATACCGCGATAGTTTCGATCACTTTGTCAAAATTAGGGTTTCGGGTACTAGCGTCTGTAAATCGGGTTAGTGTATCTGATTCGGCGTCCATCAGACTTAGTCCGGCGTCCGTCCCTACCCATAACCAGCGACTATCTTCGGCGAATAAAGTGCGAATCGTGTTATCTGCCAGTCCGGGGGTATCAACGTATTGTTTAAAACCATCTTTTTCAGGCAAATAACGAAACAGGCCATGATCTAACGTTGCCACCCAAATAGTGCCATCTGGCATTTGTTCAATGCTAAAAATATAGCCACCTTTTAAGGCCAGAGGATCCCCCAAATCAGGCCTGAAACCACGCATAACACCATGCTCTGGATGCAGCACATCGATACCGTTTACAAATGAACCGATCCAGATTTCACCATTTTCAAGCTCTTTAATGGCCCTGATATCGGGATGGGTTAAGGTGTTAGTTTTCAGGTGATTGGGACGCAGCGTCCGAAAGGCTTTATTGGCGGGATTAAAGCGATTTAACCCACCTCCCCAAGTGCCAATCCAGATGAGTCCGGCGTCGTCTTGCAAAAAAGCGCTAATATCGTTGAGAGTAAGGGTATTAGGTATGCCTTCCTGACGTTTTATATGTCGTTTAACCTGTAGCGTTTGCGCGTCAATCACTGCGACTCCGGCCCCGGCGGTCGCCAGCCAAACTTCTTCGCCAATCTGGATAACTTCATCAATCCAGGGGGCATTCACCTTCGTGGGATCGTCGGGATCATAAGGGATAGCTGTTACCGTTAAACTGCCTGGCTGTATCACGGCAGCACCTGAAGTAGTCGTGCCTACCCAAATCTGTTTTAAATGGTCTACCGACAGATTAAACACATTTTGTCCGGCAAATTCCTGCAACTCCAGACCTTGCCAGGTTTGACCGGCGTCCACAAAGGCCGGAATGGTCAAACGACAGAGGCCACTAGCCGTCCCCAACCACAATGCTTCATCAGCCTGAATGAGGGTGTTAATGCGCTCTTTGGCTAACACCTGGTTACAACCAGCTATCTGTATTATGCCCAAAGAGCGGCCATCTTTAGTGAAGATATTGACGCCCCCTCGGGTACCTAAGAAGACAAACTCTCCCATGGGATATATCGCTCTGACATCATTGTCAGCCAGGCTTAATGGATCTTCAAAGTCATGAAAATAAGAGGTAAATTGATTGCTGACGGGATCATAAATAGACAAACCATCCGAATAGGTGCCTACCCAGATTTTACTGTCTATTTCCACCAGGCTTTGAATATACTTGCCGCTGATAGCATGAGGGTTACCCGCCTGAGGTTGATATTTTTTAAACTGGTAGCCATCGAAGCGCACCAGGCCATTTTGCGACCCCAGCCAGATAAACCCGCGCTCATCTTGCATCATAGTGGTGATCACATCCACTGACAGATTTTCCAGTTCATCAAAAGATTCGAAATACCACTCGCCCAATTCAAAAATTTGGGAAGCGGATACCTGTCTGGAAAAAAGTCCCAGCCACACGAATAACATCGCACAGATGAGATGATGAATGCTCATAGAAAGCCGTTAGTCGCAAAATTAATAGTGATCAATAGCTATAGCCTACATCAAATATCGACTTCAGGAAATTGAACTCATCCTGGCAGGAGTTCAGTTCACCTATTAATTTTAACTGAACTCAGAATTTAGCCTGATTTGGTGCTACGTTATTGTAATTTAATGACATTTCAGCACAGTTAGCGACTAATCAGAAATTTAACCTAAAATTCCCCTTGCCATTTACGTAAGCTATTACGTATCATTTTACGTAATAACTTACATAAACCCAAAGGCAGCAAACTATGAAGACCATTGAAGAGTTGGGAGAATTGTTTCTGGGAACGCGCTTAAAGCGGCTGAGTGATAGCTTGTACGATGAAGTGGATAAAGTCTATGCCAAGCATAATATTCAGCTTAGCTCCCGGGTTACAGCAGTGATTTTTTTGTTGTATCAGGATGGTGACGCTGCAATCACTGAAATTGCCGAAGCATTGGGTATCACCCACCCGGCAGTCAATCAGATGAGCAAAAAGCTGCATCAGCAAGGTTATGTAGATACTCGCCCCGACCCGAATGACGAGCGTCGCCGCTTATTATCGTTAACCGAAACGGGTCAGCAATTGGTTCAGCAGCTCATCCCCATCTGGGAAAACCTGCAGTATTGCCTGGACGATATGCTGAAAGCCTCAGAACATCAGCTTCTGCCAGCCGTGTTGAATCTGGAACATCAAAGCCAGCAATTGGCTTTATCGGAACGCATTGTGGCCAGAGAAAAGCTCAAAACCGCTCACGAAGTAGAAATCATCACCTGGCAACCGGAATATGCTGATGATTTTAAGCGGCTCAACATTGAATGGCTGGAAAAGTACTTTTACGTAGAAGAATACGATAACGAAGTACTGTCTAACCCGGAAAAATACATTCTGGCCGACGGCGGCAATATTTATTTTGCCCGATATCGCGGTGAAATTATTGGAACGGTTGCCTTAATGGTCTCACCGGATGGCCGGGTGGAGTTGACTAAAATGGCAGTAACTGAAAAGTACCAAGGTCTGAAAGTGGGGCGTAAATTGATGGAATTCGCCATTGAACGCTTCCGAAATTTTGGCGGTAAGCTGCTGTTTTTAGAATCTAATAAGCGACTGACCCCAGCCATAGCGCTATACGAAAAAATGGGCTTTGTGCACAAACCCAGTCCGGCGGATTCTCATTACCAACGCGCCGATGTCTATATGGAGTTTGAAGCCTAGGTTGGGGTTTGGGTCCGGGAGCGTTTTCAGCGAACCTGACCCCATGCTATTTTTGACTTCAATCAGCCTGATAAACAATATCGCCATTCATCATAGTCAGAATAGTTTTTCCAAACAAAGATTCGCCAATAAAAGGCGAGTTCCTGGATTTGGAGGCAAAGAAGTCTTCTGTAACCACAAATTGGTTTTTTAGATCAAATAGGCACAAATCAGCTAAAGAGCCTTCAACCAAACGTCCACATTGAATATTAAACAATGCCCCGGCTTTCATGCTCATCAGATCTATGCAATCGGCTAAAGACAAGCGACCGGTTTTGACAAAACGGCTATAAATCAACGGAAATGCGGTTTCCAATCCGATAATGCCAAAGGGGGCTGACTCAATGTGTTGCGCTTTTTCCTCCGGAGCATGAGGAGCATGATCGGTAGCGATAGCGTCAATGGTGCCATCCAATAACGCTTGCTGACACGCCTTCATATCAGAACGGGAACGCAATGGCGGGTTCATTTTCCAGTTGGCGTTTAAGGTATTGTCAGCCTTTTCCGGAATATCCTCGTCACACAGCAATAAATGATGAGGAGACACCTCCACTGTTACCCGAATGCCCTTTTTCTTTGCAGTTCTTACCGCATCAATAGAGGCCTCAGTAGAAACGTGCAAAACGTGATAGTGAGCGCCCGTTTGTTCACTCAACAAACAGCCCCGCTCAACGTGAACTGATTCCGAAGCCGGATCAATCCCCTTAACATTGTATTTAGCGGCTACGTCCCCGGCATGGATACAGCCTCCATTGGACAGTGATTCATCTTCGGAATGATCCAGTACAGGCAAATCTAACTCAGCCGCTTTGGCTAAAGCCTGCTTAAACAGCGCTTCATCCTGCACCCCTTTGCCGTCATCAGTAATGGCAACGGCTCCGGCTTCTTTTAGGGCCGCAAAATCCGTCATTTGCTTGCCTGCCAGGCCTTTTGATAAAGAACCCGTCGGGTGAACCTTACAGATATTCACCGTTTTGGAACGATTGACCATTCGCGCGATTACGTCCGGATTATCCGCTGTTGGCGAAGTATTGGGCATAGAAATCACCTGGGTAAATCCCCCCTGCACTGCTGCCTTACTGCCTGACTCAATGTCTTCCTTATATTCCATTCCCGGCTCTCTGAAATGCACCTGAGGGTCCACCAAACCGGGCGACAAAAACAAGCCAGAAGCATCAATAACACGCTCAAATTGGCCTGCGGGTTTTTGTTCTGTAATGGACACAATTTTGTCGCCTTCCACGACAACATTTATAACGACCTCAACATCGCTGTTTCTTCCCAGTAAACGAGACAGGCTATAGGCATTTTTAATGAGGGTTTTCATGGTGATTAATTTACCTTTACTTTAATATTATGTGATAACATAACATTTTGTTTAATTTCTTGATACGCAAAACGTAAATTCAGGCAGGTAAACAACCTGGAAGATTAAGGCCCAAAATGCACAAAGACTCAAACCAACTTCCCGATATCACCAACCAAGCTCCGCAGAATGCTCAGACCAATTCACCGCTACAATGGGTAGGCATGGAGAAAATTGGATTACCCATACAGCTGCAACTCACCGACGATACCCTTATTTCTGCAAATGCTTCTGTAGACTTATTTGTTAGTCTGGATACGGCATCTAAAGGCATTCATATGTCCAGACTGTATCTCAAACTACAAGAAATCTTAGCGAATACACCTGTCACTTTGGAGAGTCTGAATACTCTGTTAGACGCCATGTTGCAATCGCATGTAGGGATCAGCCAATCTGCCAAAGTCAGATTGGAATTTGAAATACCTTTGCGAAAAAAAGCGCTGCTTAGCGAAAACTACGGTTATCAACTTTATCCGGTAGAAATTACTCAACAAATTAATGATGGCATGAGTAACACCGAGCTAAATATCACCGTGCCTTACTCCAGTACCTGCCCTTGCTCGGCATCCCTGGCTAACCAACTCAATAGCGAAGCCTTTGCCAACCAGTTTGGCGATGAAGTGATCAGTAAAAATGAAGCGGTAAACTGGATAGCCAACGCTGGTGCCGCAATGGCCACGCCGCACAATCAACGTTCCTACGCTTACCTGAAGTTGCGGCTTTCCCAGGGGCACTGGTTAAAGCTGGATGAATTCATTCAGTCCGTGGAACAGGCTATTGGAACACCGGTACAAACAGCAGTAAAACGTGAAGATGAGCAAGAGTTTGCCAGGCTAAATGGCGCCAATTTAATGTTCTGTGAAGATGCCGGGCGCCGGATGAAACACTTTTTAGGTGCACAGGAAAACCTGGCCGATTACTGGTTTAAAGTGGAGCACCAGGAGAGCCTACACGCCCACAACGCCGTGGTGATCCATCAGAAGGTTCGCTGAAGATTAAGCAGTTAAACAGACTGAGCAATAACGCTTTTAGCGAATCTGACCTCTTTCTATGGAGAACAACTATGCCAAATCGCAAACATACAACGCTGACACCGGTTGAGCAAAAGCTGGTTGAAGCCCCAGAAGCAGATTACATGAATGCTCAGCAACTGGCGTTTTTCAGGCAACGGCTCATTAATTTGCATGACTCCACCCGCGATCGAATTCAGGAAGCCAAAGATGAGATGCTGAGCCCCCCTGATTTGAGTGACGAAAGCGATCGGGCCTCCTGGGAAGAACAATGCGCTCTGACTATGCGTATTGTGGATCGCGAACAAAAACTCTTGCCTAAAATTCAGCAAGCTCTTGAACGAATTCGCTTGGGGAGTTATGGATACTGTATGGAAACCGGCGAGCCCATCGGTATTCCCCGACTATTGGTTCGCCCCACCGCTGAATACTGTGCCGATGTCAAAGTGTTCCAGGAGATGAAAGAGCACATGTATCGCAGCTAATACCTCAGGGTCAGGTTCGCTGAAAATTAAGACAGTTTAACGAGACACCCATAGTAATTTCATAAAGACAGTTTAACGAGACACCCATAGTAATTTCATAAAGATTAGGGTGGGTGTCCACGCAAATCAATTTCATAAAGATTAGGGTGGGTGTCCACGCAAATCAATTTGATTCCCACTACCAACACGCCGATGTCTATATGGAGTTTGAGGGTTAACAAAAAGTGTAAAAAGGGACAGAATCGCTGAAAAATTAGCCTAAAGTTTAATACCGCAATTAAACCGGGTGACCTATGTTTATTAAACACCCCGTAAATCTGGCGGTTTCAAATGAAAGCTCTGCTCACCTCAGCCTGGTTGTTTGCAGCTTTTGCCCAGGCTATTCCTGAATCGCGGCAATCTGCGCCACATATTGCTGCCTATTATATTGAGGGTGTTTTAGAGCAAGGTTTAGATCTTCCATATAATCAAATATTGAACACGCTTTTAGAAGAGCCTGAAATTGAATTCACCATGGATTTTTTGCATGGTTTAAGAGCCGCAAAAGTCTTTAAAGAAAAAAGTGTGGATTGCCTTTTTCCTGGCAGCAAAAAGCTAAACGATGAAGATATTCTTGAAAGCATTCCCATCTATGAAGCCAAAGCCTATTTTTTTGCAGAACAGGCAATAGGCGCAAGTGACCTGGTAAATAAAAACACAGCGCAGTTAAAAATCGGCTTTTATCGTGGAAACACCTTTGGCGGTAACCTCCATAAATTAAGCCATCACCAACTCATCTCATTAAACAGTGGTGCAGACCCCATGGAAATGATAGAAAAAGGCAGAATTAATGCCTTTCTCAATTACTTTCCAGATGCCATAAACCTTGTTCGCTCCGTTGAAAAGGGGTTACTGGTTTTTGTTGAGGAAGATCCTTTCTATGCCCAAAATGACAGCTTCCTATGCCATGCCAATCAGGAAAACCGAGACTTTGTCAATAAATTGAATCTGAAAATTAGACAACTTATCCAAACCGAGCAGCTGACCAGTTCTTTGTATTAAACAGGGGCCAGGTTCGCTGCAAACCCAGAAATCTAAACAGATTGGGTAATACCATTTCAGGAAACCTGCCACCTGCTCCTGGAGCTCTTAATTAATGGCTTTTACCATATGAATGATCTCGTTGGAAAATCCGTTGTAACGATAAAACTCTTTAGCCGATGTGTTGCTATCAAATACCTCCAGGTGTAACAATCGGCAGCCTTGTTGTTGCGCCCACAACTCAGCTTCCAACATCAATCGCTTTCCGATGCCATAACCTTGTGAGTCAGGTGTTACCGCAAGTAACGGTATAGTGGCGCAAGTTTCTCCTGATATGTCGTCCACTTTAGTGCGCACATGAACGAAGCCCGATGGGACACCTGCTATTTCAGCTATTATTGTTTTACTCACCTTTGAAGGCTTGTCTAACATTTCCTGAATATAGCTATCTTGCATTTTCTGCACAGACTCAGGGGAATGCCAGTCCAGTACAATTTTATCAGCCAGCACCTGCGATAAACTGTCGATAAAGCCTCTGTCTGCGTGTGTAGCGACTCTCAGCGTTACGTCCTTTTGTTCCTGCACCCTATCTCTCTCTATTTTTTGTTTCTTTAACCTGGCAATTCAGCCCGGTTCTCTGTGAATACCGTTTAATGTTTCCTTCAACTTAATAACCCGGGTTCTGCCCACAGGCAAGGAAACATTGTTTTCTAAATGTAATGTATACTTGGAGCCACTATCGGCTTGCAACGAGCCGATATAATTGAGGTTCACGATATACGAACGGTGAATACGCATAAAGTTTTCAGGAAGGACCTGAATCAACGCTTCGAGATTCTTTTCATGCAATAGCTCTTTGCCGTCACTAGTACAGATCTCACTGTAGTGGCCTGCCGCTTTAACAAAAATGATGTCTTCCACTGCCAGCATTTTTAGTTCATTGCGTTGCTGATAGGTCAGGTATTTACAATTGCTTTGATGCTGACGGTTTAACAGGCGCTGGATGGCAGTCTCCACCCGTTCCTGTGCAAAGGGTTTGGCTACAAAATCCAGAACACCAAAGTCAAAAGCTTCCAGAGCGCGATCCGAATTAGCGGAGACCACAATCGTCTGAAAACTCTTGCTCAGCTGTAGCTTCAGCAGTTCAAAGCCGTCCTGACCATTGAGGTTGAGATCAAGAAACAATGCATCGATACTGTTTTGTGCCAGATAATCTGCCGCGTCATCCAGGGTATTGAAACAGCGGATCTGAAAGCTTTTTCCTTCCAGCGACAGCCGGACAAAACGCTCCAGCCGTTTTGCCACCATAAATTCATCTTCCACTATCACTAATTTCAACAAAGCTTATTCACCTTTTTCTATGTGCAATGGATAGGATAATTTTGTTGTGCAAACACCTTCTGATTCCGACACTTCATAAAGCCATTGCTCTGCACAGGCTTCCCGCATTCTGGCGTGAATATATTTGGTTCCCGTGCCGGTTCGCATGGCAGTCACTGCTGATTCATTACCGTTACAGGCAAGCGGTGACAGAAAGGTCATTACAACCTCGCCCTCGTTTATCGTCTGGGAGATTGAAAATGTGATTGTCGCTCTGGTAGACGGATTGTGAGATATCGCATTTTCCACCATTGTCAACAACACTCCGGGCGGGATCAGGACACTTCGGTCAACTAACTGAGTCTTTAAACAAAACTGACTGTCGTTTCTGAACCCCATAATGCGCATATGATTTTCACACATAGCGATTTCTTCCTGCAGCGGAATCAACCTTTGAGCTGAAACTTTCGACATTAACCGGAATTCATTAGCCAGCGCCTGAATAAACTCAGTGGCGGTCTTGGGAGATTGCTCTATCCATTCTTCAATCGCGGTCAGCGTGTTCAGAATAAAGTGCGGTTGAATATTGCGCTTCACCAGTTCCAGCTCCAAACGGGCTTGTGACAACTCACTCTCTGTCAGCCTTACCTGCTGTTGTTTTAACTGCTGAGCCTGAATCATCAGAATAAATAACAGTAAGATAAAAGAAGATACAAAAAAGTATCTGTCGGTAAAGTCCAGTAACCCCAGAGAAATCGGCAACAAAAACAACACCAGACACACTAACAACCAACGGGCATAAACTATTCGCCGGTAAACCGCGATAGTCGCAGTAACAACAGACAAGACACTCGCGGAGAGAATTAACACCAAGCTTTGCACGTCAAAGCTGCTAATCACCAGTAAAACAAAAAGGCTGAGCACAGCAAACAAGGCCAGGATGCCATTTCGATATGCACTGGAAAAGCGCAGAAAGCTCTGAATATATAACAGTAAGCTCAGTGCTGATACAAAACTTAAGCCATTCACCAACCACAATCGATACTCATGCCAGTGATACAAGTAGCCCACTAAGCCGCGCCAGGACTCCACCAGCATCAACGCGAATAAACTTAAGGAAAATAGCCCGCTGTACAACAAATAGATCGGAGCCGACTTGTTAAAAAAGAAAGAATAGAATAAGTACAAAGCTATCAGTAAAGTGGCGCCCGACATTACCAGCGGTGTGATAGCTCGTTTCACACCAATTGTCAGTAAAACCTCGTAATCACCTAGAAATGACCACAGAAAGGACTCTTCATTTGGACCGGTTAACCTTGCAGAAGAAACCCGAAGTTCCAACAGGTGTTCTCCCACGCTGACATACTCAGGGGGGAGAAATAGCAAATAATCGATTTGCCCCGGTATTTCGCCCCGCTTATCAATCGCAGGCTGACCATTTTGACCTACGGGAATTCCATTCCAGCTCACTTCATACGCCCCCAACAAACTGACAAACAGCCCTGTGGGTTGCTCAAAAGGGGTATCAATCTGATATTTAAGGCGCAGCAGATACTGGGGCTCGCTTATCGGAAATCGTTGCCCAAATTCCAATCTTGACCAGCCTGTAGAAGGGGCCTGTCCGTCTATCAGCTTGCTGGCAGGCAAGTACTCTATTTCGCTGGGTGCGATTATATTATCAGCAAAGGCCAATGTGCTGAACAAGCAGCATAGCAAACACCCTATTAATCCGGCCCGTCGGCTCACCAAAGATTTCCCACCAATTCCTGATAGCCAGATAATAGCAATTAGCTGCCCACTTTACAGAGCAGTTCATGCACTCTGTGAGCAGTTCATGGATTAATCCACCAATCAGGTTAACTGTTGAGTTAGTTTGTCAGTCTCAAGGAACTTTTTACTGATGAGGTCATTAACCTATGAGACTTTTTTTAAAAGTAATATTTGTACTGCTACCACCAGCACTTTGGGGAGTATGGGTGTTTTTGGCTGCATTTGATGGTGCTTGGTTGCAACCGGTTGCGCAAAACCAGAAAGAATTTCAGTCCTATATCAGCGATACCATGCAAAGTCAGCTAAAAGGCAATGGCGCAGTGTTGTTGCTAAAAAACGGGAAAGTTGACTTTCAGTATTTTCAGACGGCACAGGCACATCAAGCCGACGGCTCGGAAATTGACGGCGACACCGGCTTTCCAGTAGCCTCCATGAGCAAATTTTTTGCGGCATTGGCGGTACACAAACTGGCATCGCAAGGGGCTTTTTCCCTGTCAGATCCAATAAATAAACACCTTAAAAGCTGGCAATTGCCAGTGAGTCAATTTAACAATGATAAAGTCACCATCGCCATGCTGCTTAGTCATACTAGCGGTTTAACCGATGGCCTGGGGTTTGGCGATTATCAGGCAAAAGAAATTCTGCCCAGTACTATTGAGAGCCTGAACAACCCCAGAGCCTCTGGTGGCGAAAAAGTGATTCAGTTGGGCATGCCTGCTGGCGAATCCTTTGCTTATTCAGGCGGTGGCTATCTGATGTTGGAGTTATTGGTTGAAGAAGTTACAGGTAAGTCGTTTGAAACATGGGTGTCAGACAACATTCTAAGCCCAGCCCAAATGAGCAACAGCGGCTATTACTACCTTGCTGAAAAAGGCAACAATTCAGGTTCTTACAATAATCATGGCCAGCCTGCTGAGGTATTTAAATATGCGTCTTCAGCAGCTACCGCACTCAATGCTTCAGCCTATGATATTGCAGCGATGGTAAAGCAACTGCGATCAAACCAGCAACTAACCAGTGCCTTACAACACCCCATGGGATTTGTGTTTGGCGAATCTATCTGGGGGCCAGGCGCCATGCATTATGTGCCAGTGGCAGATGGCGGCTATGTGTATGGTCACGATGGCAGTAATGACCCTGCGATTAATAGCAGTTTGCGCATTAATCCGGTTAGCGGTGATGCCTTTATTGCCCTGGTAACTGGCCATAGCATTTTAGCTTCAGAACTGGGGTACGAATGGACCTTATGGCAAACCGGTAAACCAGATTTCATCATGGTCGAAAAAGCCATCGCCAGCGCCCTGATGCCTTTTATTATCGGACTGGGAGTCTGGATTGTGGCAGTCGTAGTGTATTTCGTAACAAGAAAATTTAGAAAAAACTAATGCTTTTGCATGAGCTTTTATCGGGACACCCATGTTAAATTTTTCAAGTTAAGCTGGGTGTCGAAGTAATTTTCTTCGTCCTTTTTACCTTTATTCGTTACGCGAATACCCTCTGACATCGTCTAACAGTGATTGAGAGTGCTCTAGTTGTGGCAGGTACTGAAACGAACCGTGACATTGAGAAACGAAGTTTTCAGCAACACTTTCTTTAGGTACATAGACTAAATATTTTTGAGATGGGTACAGTTCTACACCACAATTGCTATAGGTTCTTAGAACTTTGATTGGCTCCGCTGCTCCTTTAAACGATTCAACGGTTATGAATTTTGCTTCAAGATATTTTATTGATCCTGATTTTTGATTGCTATCAGCTTCTCTTATGACTTCAAGCGACTGAACCTCAATTAATAAAACCGCTTTTGAATCAGAAAAAGATTCTTCTACTGACTTTATTTTGCATGAACATGCTAAGCTGGTCGGTGAAAACAGCACGCACAAAATAAATATATACGTCAATTTGTTCATATAGCATCCTAAACGCATAATGAAACAGAAAAAACAGAGGGCCAGACTATCTGAATACACTTAGCGATCGTATGCCAACTGTTTTCAACGATTCTGCCTCCTTGATCGCGGTCAAGCTATTGGAACTTATTCTTGATATTCAATATTGTAGCCTCAGCGTCTGAAGGTAACATCAACATCCATTCATCCTCATGTTTCTTCATTTTTTGCACTGCATCTTTGCTTACCTTTTGACCTTGAAGCTCCACCGTAACAGAATAAGTAACGACTGCGTTTTTTCCATTTATCTTATGACCAATAACTTCAATTTCAGAGGACCTCATGATTTCAACAAGCTGTGGCGCTCCACGAGACATTGAGTCATTTAATCTTCGGTAAGCTTCAATGTTGTCAATTTCACTGAACTCTTCAATGGATGTCATTGAGAAAAGTGGTAGCAACCTAGATTTAGCCATCTCTTTTTTGGTACCAGTAAACGCGTCATTAAAAGTTTTGCGAAACCTCTGAAGTGCTTCTGGATGCATTAAATTTGCAATTTGTGTTGTGTTCCAAATTTTTATGGCGCTTGCATATTCTTCCATCACAGCGTTGATCGCTTCATCTTCTGAAGAAAGGGCATTTGTTGAGAATAATAATATTGCTAGCAAGAACTTTTTCATTTGGATTCCTCCCTGGACTTTTAAATTAACGTCGCATTAGATGGCAAAATTTTGCTAACTATAATGCCAGAGGGACGATGGTCATCCAATGAATATTAGTTCGTATGAAAAAATAGCGAAGCGAAGGCCAGACTAGCTGAAAACGGTCACATTGGGCAGAACCATTTTCAGAAAAGCTTTTATCGGGACACCCATGTTAAATTTTTAAAGTTAAGCTGGGTGTCCACGTAATCTCTTTTACCCCACCCCAACAATTTGCTGACAACAGTTAGCCAGATTGTAGCAACCGTTTTCAACGGCTCTGACCACTTGAACGCGATTGAATTCATGCGGTTGGCATGGGCTCTTGACTTACCATGCAGTGATACCATAATTAGGTATATATTGGTACTTGAAGAATCTTTATGGCTAAAAATACCAGCATCACTCTTGGTGACCATTTTGATAGTTTTGTTGCTAATCAAATTCAAAGTGGTCGATATGGCTCAGCGAGTGAGGTCATTCGCTCGGCTCTTCGCTTACTCGAGACACAGGAAACCAAATTAAACACTCTACGGCAATTACTTGTAACTGGTGAGGAAAGCGGTGTATGTGATTACGACCTTGATGATTTGATAACAGAATTAGACGGTGAGTTAAAAGAGTGAAGCCTTTTAAATTAACGGTGAGCGCTAAAGCCGATTTAAAAGATATCGCTTTGTTTACACAGCGAAAATGGGGCAAAGAGCAGCGTAACCTGTATTTAAAACAATTCGATGAATCCTTTTGGAAGTTGTCGGAAAACCCTGTCCTCGGTAGGCGCTGTGACGAGATAAGAGATGGCTATAGAAAGTTTCCGCAAGGTAGCCACGTAATTTTTTACCAACAAACGGATAG
Source organism: Planctobacterium sp. AWH2_060 (assembly GCF_056158425.1). NCBI lineage: Bacteria > Pseudomonadati > Pseudomonadota > Gammaproteobacteria > Alteromonadales > Alteromonadaceae > Planctobacterium > Planctobacterium sp. AWH2_060. Next base: position 3,091,119 of record NZ_JBSWTG010000001.1, read on the forward strand.
CCAGGAAATCCTGATTATTCGTATTTTGCATAAAAATATGGATGTTAATCCAATTCGCTTTGGGTAAGCAAAGGTCAGACTAGCTGAAAACGGTTACTTTGGGCGAAACATTTTCAGAAACACAACCCCTTTGCTTCCATTGTTAAGGTCTTTTATTCCAAGAAATATCCAATGTCCGGTGCTGGGCTACACAATCTCGGAGATAAAGATTGATTAGACTTTGATAAGGAACACCATTTTCTTCCGCCATTTTTTTAAAGTAAGCAACAACATCCTCACTTAACCTAATAGTGACAGGCTTTTTCAACTTTGATGCGTAAGGATTTTTACGCGATTTCATTTTTGAAAGGTCGTATTCGGTTTTCATTTTAGCCACCCTCGTAATACTTACGCTCTGATTTAGTCGCTTTCCTTGCGGAAATAATTCGTATGAACTCGCCCCCCATGCGCTCACAATGACAAACCAGAAGCAGGTTGGCTTCATTACTGCTACCGAGCAATAGAAATCGTTCCTGATCTAGTTGAGAGTTTCCATCATCATAAAATTGGATTGCGTATTCGTCGGAGAAAACTGATTTAGCCTCTTCGAAACTGACACCATGTTTCTTGATGTTTGATTTGGTTTTAGCCAAATCCCATTCAAACTTAATCCTATGTACATAGGAGAGGTTGTCAATAAAGCAAAAACTTCAAACAAACACGGAGCAGATTCGTGAAAACGGTTGGCTACTATGTGCCAAACGTTTTCAAGAACTCTGACCCCTTGAACGATTTAACTTACTGGGGGGTTCTGATCACCATCAGGCGTAACTCGGTCATATCTTCCATGGCGAATTTCACACCTTCGCGACCCAGTCCGGATTCTTTAACACCGCCATAAGGCATGTTGTCTACCCGCCAACTGGGAACGTCTCCAATCACCACACCGCCCACATCCAGGGTGTCCCAGGCTTTGTGAGCTTTGTACAGGTCCCGAGTGAAAATACCCGCCTGCAAGCCGAACTGACTGTTGTTCACTTCTTCCAAAGCAGCGTCGAAATCATCAAACGAGCTGATGATAGACACAGGACCAAAGGCTTCTTCCGCATTGATATTGCTATCTGTCGGAGCGCCTTCGATAACGGTGGCCTGCAACATAGCACCATCGCGACTACCGCCACACAATACTTTGGCTCCCGCCTCCCGAGCTTCATTGATCCAGCCTTCCAGGCGTTTAGCTTCTGATTCAGAAATCATGGGGCCGATAAAGGTGTCTTCGTTGAGGGGATCACCATGTACCAGGTTACTCACCTTTTCCACATAACGGGTTTTGAATTCCTCATATAAGGAACTGTGCACAATCACCCGCTGTACACTGATGCAGCTCTGGCCAGACTGATAATAGGCGCCGAATATTATGCGCTCAATGGCATCTTCCAGGTCGGCATCTTCATCCACCACACAAGCGGCGTTACCGCCCAGCTCCAATACTACTGGTTTTTTACCGGATTTCGCTTTTAAGTCCCAACCCACACCGGGAGAACCGGTGAAGCTGAGCAACTTAAAGCGATCATCAGTAGTAAACAGGTCTGCGCCATCACGACTGCAGGGTAAAATCGAAAACGCGCCTTCAGGTAAATCCGTTTCCGCCAGAATTTCGCCAATGATAATGGCCCCGATTGGGGTGCGACTGGCAGGCTTTAATACAAACGGACAACCCACCGCGATAGCCGGTGCTACCTTGTGAGCAGTCAGATTTAATGGAAAATTAAAGGGCGAAATAAAGGAACAAGGACCAATAGGCACAGGCTTATACATGCCCTGATAACCTTTCGCTCTGGGGGTAATTTCCAGATTCATTACATGCCCTTCCATGCGCACCGCTTCTTCGGCTGCGATGCGAAAGGTGTCGATCAAACGGGTGACTTCGCCTCTGGCGTCCTTGATGGGCTTTCCTGCTTCGATACAAAGTGCGTAAGCCAATTCTTCAAAGCGCTCCTGGAAGCGTTTAACACAATGGTTGAGTATGTCCTGGCGCTCATAGGGCGTCATTTTGCGCAGTGCTTTTTGACTGGCGTCAGCGGCGGTAATGGCCTTGTCGATAACACTGGCATCGGCCATGGCCACATAGGTGGCGGCCTCACCTGTGTATTTGTTGGTCACCACCAAGTCTTTGTTGGCGTAAACAGCCTTGTTGGCAAGATAATAGGGGTAGTGCTCTGCTAATGCCTGACTCATGAAACCTCCTTAAATTTTGCTGCTCAGTTCTTTGATGGTTTTATTTAACGTCTGGTCATTCAGGCTGTAATCAACCGGTACATCAATCAAATGCACGGCTGGCTCTTCCAGACAATGTTTTAATTGTGGCAATAACTCAGCGGCAGATTCCACGCGCCAGCCTTTACCGCCATAGCTTTCCACGTATTTCACAAAATCCGGGTTGCCATAATCCAAACCAAAATTCTCAAACTCCATATGGGCCTGCTTCCATTTAATCATGCCGTAGGCGTCATCACGTAAGATCAGCACCACGATATGCAGATTCAGTCGCACAGCGGTTTCCAGTTCCTGGGAATTCATCATAAACCCGCCATCACCACACACAGTGATCACCGGTCTGTCCGGATGCACCATTTTTGCCGCCATCGCGGAAGGTAAACCGGCTCCCATGGTGGCCAATGCGTTATCTAACAATAAGGTATTGGGAAAGGCCGCTGGGTAATTGCGGGCAAACCAGATTTTATAAACCCCGTTGTCCAGCGTTACTATGCCATTTTTTGGCATGGCTTCACGTACATCCCGCACAAAACGCTCGGGTAAAATCGGGAAACGGTCGTCATTTTCCGATTCACTGCGGTGTGCCACATAGGCGTTGTGCACCTTGCGGAAAAAGCTGAAATCCCAGGAGTCCTGTTTGCTTATCTGTTCTTTGATCTGCCAGATACTGTTGGCAATATCACCGGTGACTTCCAGTTGCGGGAAGTAAACAGGGTCCACTGACGCTCCGGCAAAGTTCACATGAATTACCTTACTGCCGCCCGGCTTCATAAAAAACGGCGGCTTCTCTACGACATCGTGACCCACATTGATAATCAGATCAGCGGCATTGATGGCTCTGTGCACAAAGTCGCCATCGGATAACGCGGTGTTACCCAAAAACAAGGGACCATGTTCATCCAGTACGCCTTTACCCATTTGTGTGGTGATATAAGGGATGCCAGTTTTATCCACAAACTCGGTGAGCATCTTACTGGTGAGTTTGCGATTCGCACCGGCACCAATCAGCAACACCGGGGATTTGGCCGCTTCGATCATTTCCACGGCGCGATTAATGGCCTTGTATTCAGCGATGGGACGACGAGCAACACTACCACTGATGAGCGGTTGCAGGGTGATTTCTGCCGCAATATCCTCTGGTAATTCAATATGCACGGCTCCGGGACGTTCTTCGTGAGCCAGGCGGAAAGCTTCGCGCACTACCGAGGGGATCCGATCGCCACTGACCACCTGAGTGGTATATTTGGTAATGGGGCGCATCATGTCCACCACATCTATGACCTGAAAGCGCCCTTGCTTGCTGGTTTTTATCGGCTTTTGTCCGGTGATCACCAGCATCGGCATTGCGCCCAGTTGGGCGTAAGCGGCGGGAGTCACCAGGTTGGTAGCGCCGGGTCCCAGGGTTGATAAACAGACACCTACTTTACCGGTTAGTCGCCCGTAGGTGGCTGCCATAAAGCCCGCCCCTTGTTCGTGTCGGGTCAGTATCAGTTTAATTGATGAGTCACGCAGCGATTCCAGTAGATCCAGGTTCTCTTCTCCCGGAATGCCAAAGATATATTCCACCCCCTCGGCTTCAAGGGCTTTCACAAACAAGTCAGATGCTTTCATGTATTCTCCAAAATACTGTTTCAACGTGAGAAACCAACTTTCGCACTTGAGTATAGTAGTTTGGAGACTTAACTGTGGGTTTTAAAGTGATTAAAATGAATGAAACTATTCGTTTTTTTCAATGAATTGACTATTGCACTCTCAGCATACTTTAAGACATCACTTCCATGTGTCGTCTGTACCCAAGGTAATCTTTATTGTGCCGTGTTAATGTTGCAAAAACATAACACGGCAATTTGTTCGAATTAAAATCCGCTTAATAAGGCCCGGTCACGGCGGCATCTTTCGCCCACAGACTGTGCCATACCTGATTACCATGTACGAAGTAGACGTTTTCTCCGTGAATGACACTGCGATCTTCACCACTCCAGACATATTCATAGGGGTCGTTTTCTACCTCCATACGGTTAACCACCTGCATCTCACCAGCGCCGCTTGTAGCATTTACATTCAGCATCAGCAAACTGTTATGCGGCATCCATATTGTGGTAGTTTCAGTCTCATCGCCTCCCTCATCACTGCCTTCTTCCCCGCTGACTTCGGTTTCCAGCCAGGCTTCCAGGGGCATGGCAAACTGATACTGACTACCGTTTTTTAATACCGATAGGGCCTTGTAATCATATTCCACCGGGGTGTAGGTATCTGCAAAGGATACTGTGGAAAGTTCCAGGGGATTCGCAGGATCCGTAGCATCAAACAGGCTGACTTTAACCCCAGTAGTCACCGGAGCTGTTCTGGGTGTTTCTCCGGTGCCCGGAATTTCCACTTCTTCCACGTCCTGGCCCACGCCCAAAACATAACCGTTATCCAGCGGGTGTAAATAGGAAGAGAATCCCGGCACTTCCAGCGCCCCTGCCACAAAAGGCGCTGAGGGTATTGATAAATCAATAACATAAAGCGGGTCGATACGCTCAAAAGTGACGATATAAGCCCTGTCCTGCATAAATCTCACCGCATAAATATCTTCATTGGGTTTGCCGATGGCTTCTGGCTGCGCTTCATTGGGCAATTGCGCCACCAACTCCAGACTATCGGCATTTTGCTGCAAAATGCTCAGTTGATGCTGCGGCCCTTCATCTGTCCATTGACTGGTAACAATGCGGAAATAACCATCTGATTCACTCATACGCAATTGTGGCGTACCATCACGGCCCCATAAATAGCCTGAAACCTCACCAGATGCGGCGTATGCAAACTGCTCGGCCACATCAATCTTATGCACAGACATACCATCTTCGATATGTGCCGCCAGGTACAAGCTCTCAACCGACATATAACTGATATCGGCATAAGTGCTCATACACAGTGACTCGGTATCTTCGGTTTGATTGACATTAATTCGGGTTATGGTGATCAGATTGGCATAACCATCAGCATTAGTGGCTTGCGCCGGAATGTAACAGTCTTCCGGTGCATTCATTTCACTGGCTACACCGTTTATCCTGATATCAGGCATCAGGTCCGCCATAGAGACGGTTTGCAGAAACTCGTAATTTGCGATGCGCTGAGCATCATCTTCTGGATAAGCGTAGGGCAACTCTACATACGGATTATAAGAGCTCACCAGATAGACATAGTTATCAATCCTGCGACTGGCCACCAGCCAGCCATCCAAAGAGATATGGCTGACGATGCTGGCCTCAGCAGGTGCGCTGACATCTAACAGACTGACTTCAACACTATTGCGCCAACCGCCCTCTGGCGCAAAAAAGCTGGTGGAGGCAATATCCATAAGTGTCATAAAAGGATAGCCGCTGGACACCACCGATAACTTATCGTCGTACAAATACATGCCATTGATATTGGCATTTTCAGATTCTATCGCGATGTCATTAACCTGGCTCATACTGAAATCGTCATGACGCTGCATCACCCGCACTGTAGGGTCAGGCATTTCCGTGCCGTTCCATACCGGTTGTGTGGCGATATAGAGAAAGTCGCCATCATATTCAATGCGGTCCGCTTCATCTACACCGGTTTCGGCTGTATTAGTTTGCGAGAAGCCGCGATCTGTTGAGCCTGCATCAAACTCCAGCACCGGCATTGTGGTGGGATTATCAATTACGTCATCAAGACCTGCAGAGCGGCTGTAAATACCATTTTTCAGAAAGCGTTCAAAGGAGTTTGCTCCCGATTTCACCAGCTTACCAGCAATGGGCTGAGCACCATTAATCTCAGGTACTGTGGGTGCAGGGGGCTCAGGTGGTGGAGCAACCACAGTGTCACTGCCCCCACAAGCACTCAATAAAAGAACTGATACGGAAAGAGCCAGGCCAGATTTAATCATAATTCGCTCCTGATATTCTTGATGAGATTAAATAATAAACACAACTGGCAATAATATTATGCCTGTCGTATCGCTAAATCCGTTCAAATCTATTAAGAAATGTGTTTATTTGTAATCGCCTGATGTCGGCTTCTCAGACCTTTGATAAACTGACACTCGAAGTTATTGTTTTTTACGTTGAAATATCATGACCCATAGGTTGCTTTGCCTGAATTTACTATCAAAACAGCTGCTGCTGGCAGTCCTGTTTATGGTGGTTTATAGCAGCGCCAAAGCAAGTGAAACCGAATCATCTTGCAACGCCCCTGATTGCATGACCCAAGGCGAATGGCATCTGGCTGTGGGTCTGGGCATCGGTGTGCGCACCAATCCTTTATACCTCAGCGACAATACGCCCTTGGTGGTCATCCCCGATATCGCCTGGTATGGCGACAACTGGTATCTGGATAACACCGAAGTCGGTTATCAATGGAGCCAACGTGAGCACTTCGCTATGGAAACCTTTGTCACTCTGAATAGTGCCTATGGCGATTTTAAACGCAGTCATATCAGCAATTTCATAATAGACGGCGTGAATATCAGCAACAGTTTTGAAGACAGCACCTCACCCGGTCTCATTCCCGACCAGGGCATTGAAACCATTAACGACAGAACTATGTTGGTTACTCAATTATCCCCGGCTGACGTTGCTGACCGGGATCTGGCCGTCGATGCTGGCATTCGTTTTCACTGGTATTCTGAGCTCAGCGAGTGGAGCTTCAGCGCAGCGCATGATGTCAGCAATGTTTATCAGGGAGCACAATTTAACGTGCAATACCGCCGCTATTGGCAAAGTGGCGACTGGAAGATCACAGGCAATCTCGGACTAACGTGGAAAAGTGCTGATTTGCTGGATTATTATTATGGCATTGACGAACGAGATATTGACAGTGTCTCACTGCACTACTCGGCAGGCTCTGGCTGGTTTCCTCGCATTGGGGTATCTGCCACCAAAAAAATCACCGGCAACTGGCGGTGGTTGTTACACGCCAGTTATAACCACCTACCTTCCGCTATGACCGATAGTCCACTGGTAGATAAAAAATATACAATAACAACATTTGCAGGGGTTACCTATAGGTTCTAGGAACTGGCTATTAAAGTCAGTATTAATTTGGTGGGGACTAATAAGTTTGCCAGTTGAGGCCTCACCAGGTGAGTGGCAGATTGCACCATCGACTTGTTTCACTAACAAGCCGGGCGAGCCTTGTCGTCTTCAAATCAGAGTGACATTACCCGCTAAGCTCAGAAATTCGCAACAAGAAGTGTGCTTCTATTTAAACGAACAATTGCTTAAATGTCTGCGCAGTAACACACCCGAAATGCTGATCCCAGTAACACTCACGGAAAATGCCGAGCTGCAGATCAAAGTGGACGGCAGTAAAAAAGCAGCTAAAAGATTATTGGTTCAAAGTCTGGTGCCCAACAAACGGCGCCGCGTCAAAAGTCCCTGGAGTTTTTTTTGAAATGAACAAAGCGATACTTGTTGAAGATGACGAAAAACTACGAAAACTGACTCAGGAGTTTTTAAACAATAATGGTATCCAAACCCTGGCGCTGGAAAACGGCAGTGAATTGCAAAAACAAATAGCCATTTTCGAGCCTGACCTGGTTATTCTGGACATCATGTTACCGGGTAAAGACGGTTTAACCCTGTGCCGGGAAATACGCAATAGCTTCAGTGGCCCGATCCTGTTTATGACCGCAAAGAGCGATAACTTTGATCAGGTCATTGGCCTGGAAATAGGCGCTGATGATTATATTGTGAAACCCGTAGAGCCAAGACTTTTGCTGGCCAGAATTCACGCTCTGCTGCGTCGAATTGGGCAGTCTACAGAGGTAACCAATACTAAAAACGGTGATAGTCTGAATTTTGGAAAACTGCGTATCGATAAAAAATCCCGTCAAACTATTCTGGACAACGAAATCATTCAACTCACCAGCCACGAGTTCGACATGCTGTGGTTACTCGCCAGCAACGCCTCCAGCGTAGTAGACAGAGATACCCTGTACAACGAAATTATTGGCCGGGAATACGATGGCGTAGACCGCTCTGCGGATGTGCGCATCTCCCGACTCCGTAAAAAACTTAAAGATGATGCCAAAGCACCCTACCGTATTAAAACCATTTGGGGTAAAGGCTTCTTCTTCGTATCAGACGCCTGGGATTAGGCTTTAAAGCGGCGCATCTGGTGTTAAGGATCTTTGTTAGTTTTTATCTATTCATCGTGATTGCTCTGGTAGGGCTTTCTTCTCTGCTTGATAATTTGATCTTCAGGGCAGAGCCGGAAAGCCCTTATTTGGAAAGCCTGGCCCATGCGATTTCATTTATCGACAGTGAACAGGCTCTGGAGCGACTCAGTAAAGATCCACTGTTTTCCGGAACAAAAATCCAAAAACAACAACTGGCCTTAGACGTTGAGCAACAACGGCGATTTCAGCAGCAAGGGTATATATTGTCATACGGAAGTAATGATACCCCTTATATCTATATCGAACTGGATGAACAGCACTATTTACAGGTAAGAGTTAGCCCTGCAGAGCGCGCCCCTAATCAACTGCTTTGGTATCGCATTATCTTTTTTACGCTGTTAGCCATGTTGGTGGCACTCTGGACCTGGCCAATCTGGCGGGACATCAAAAAACTGGAAAAAGCGGCGCGTTCAGTGAAACCGGATGGCTCAATAAACGCCTCGGAACTCAGTGCCTCTTCCAGTCTCAATGTGATTTCAGATGCTTTGGCCAGCTTGAGCCAACAGGTGCGCAACCTGCTCAACAACCAGCGAGAACTTACCAGCGCCGTTGCCCATGAATTCAGAACACCATTGGCTCGACTAAAATTTGCGATGGCGTCACAACCAGACTCGCCACAAAAATGGGCGATGGAAGACGATCTAAACGAGCTAAACAGACTGACTCAGGAAATGTTGGAATTCTCGCAATCGGAACACCATACACCGGAATTGTCTATCGCCGAGATCCCGGTCCAGGATATGGTGCAGGCATTATTAAACGCCTTGCCTCCACACCATATTGAGAAATTGAAAATTGAAAACCAATGTCAGCCTTTACTGCTGAATGCCGATGGCCATTTTGTAGAACGCGCTGTTTTGAATTTGCTCAACAATGCCATCAAATACGCAAGGCAAGACATTCAAATCAGCGCCAGCCTTCATAACATGGACATCCATATCACAGTTGAAGACGATGGTCCGGGTATAGAAGCGGATTTGCGAGATAAAATATTTGATGCCTTTTACCGGCCGGATAAAAGTCGAAACCGGGATAAAGGCGGTGCGGGCTTAGGGCTAGCTACGGTAAAAAGGATTCAACAATGGCACAAAGGAAAAGTGTGGGTAGAAGACAGCAAGTTGGGTGGCGCTAAGTTTGTGCTCAGCTACCCGAGTTCAGAACATTAGCTATTTTTAGCCGGGAAAAGTACTTTACTACTGGCAAATTCAGCACATACCACTTTCAGCGTTTCTCCATAAACGTAAGGGTTTTTGTCATCGCCCTTGCAATAATCGTCACTGAACTTAATCATGCGGGCTTTATTGGTGGTAAGTTCATTCAGGTACTTTTGTTGCCGCTCATTTAGCTTCGCCATATGAGGTTCAAGGTTGGAGCGCAACTCGGATAGCTGCTCACGCTCAGAATAATCCGCCGCATAAACAAACCAACTGGCGACTTCTTCCTGCACATCCTGCAACAGATATTGTGCAAAAGAAGTTTGCAGCACAGCAAACAGCAGCGCTATTTCAATAAATATGATAAATCCACGTTTCATTGCGTTGAATCAAAGCCTGACTTCATTATAAATTTTACTCTATATCGGTGCAGACGCCACTAGCGATTAGTATGAATTTTGATAATCAATTCTCAAATACAGCGTCTGGCATCAGATATTTACCGAAAGGAGTTCAGTTATCACTAATTATGAATCCTTAATAGATATAACGAATTAAAACCAAAATAATTCCATTGAAGTCGCCATGAACAGAGCGCAAGCTGATATAATCTCTATGAACACCACAAACAATTCCCGATCAAAAGCCATGACTGATAAGCCTGTTGATGGACAAGCCGGAACTAAGCCAGATGCCTCTTCGCCGGTGAAGGTAGATCCACAAAACCAAATACCGGTTAAGAACATCTCCCCCATCAAGATCCATAAACCCGATGCTGAAAAGCAGGACAATTACACACCTCGTAGCCATGTTTATGTACGTCAGGTCAAAGGCTCATTAGAAACCTTCCGACGCTTTTTTGGTGGTTTTTTTATTCTGTTATTTGCCGGACTTCCCTGGTTACAGTTTGGCGGTCATCAGGCCATATTGTTTGATTTGGAAGCGCAGCGTTTCCATATTTTTGGCATGACACTTTGGCCTCAGGATCTCACTCTTTTAGCCTGGATATTCATCATTTCGGCCTTCGCGCTGTTTGTTGTTACCACTTTCGCCGGACGGGTCTGGTGTGGTTTTATGTGTCCACAGACAACCTGGACCTATATGTTTATTTGGTTCGAACACAAAATTGAAGGCCCGCGCAATAAACGCATAAAACTGGACGAGCGCGGCATGGATTTTGACAAATTCTGGCGCAAATCCTTAAAGCACTTGTGTTGGTTATTAGTGGCTTTAGTCACTTCACTGACCTTTGTTGGTTATTTTGTGCCAATAGACCGCTTGTTTGCAGAGTTTTTCACCCTGCAAAGCGGCTTTTGGGTATCTTTCTGGGTATTGTTTTTTACTTTTTGCACCTATGGCAACGCCGGCTGGATGCGGGAAATCATGTGTACCCACATCTGCCCCTATGCGCGTTTTCAGTCTGCCATGTTTGACGCAGATACTTTTACCGTGGCTTATGACGCCAAACGCGGTGAAAAACGCGGTCCCCGCAGCCGTAAAATGAGCCAGGTAAAGCTCCAGGAAAAAGGCATGGGTGATTGCATCGACTGCAACCTGTGTGTGCAGGTGTGCCCTACCGGCATCGATATTCGCAACGGCCTGCAATACGAATGTATCAACTGCGGAGCCTGTGTCGATGCCTGTAACGGTGTTATGGATAAAATGGGTTATCAGAAAAATCTCATCAGTTTCACCAGCGAACACCGCCTGCAGGGTAAGTTCACCAAAATACTGCGTCCTAAACTAGTGGGTTACGTGGTGGTACTGAGCGTAATGGTGGGTCTGCTGGCACTGGAAGTTGTCACCCGAGTTCCCCTGGAAGTGGACATTATTCGCGATCGCAATGCCCTGTACCGGGAAACCTTTGATGGCCTGGTAGAGAACGTCTATACCCTAAAAATCCTCAACAAATCACAGCAGGATTATACTTATAAGGTATCGGTGAGTGGGTTGCCTGGCCACAAATTTATTGGTGAGCAGGAAATTACCGTCAGAGGCAGTGAGATATATACCTTACCGGTTAGTGTCGCCATAGACCCATACGAACTAGATGAGCGTGTCACGGATATCAGGATCCGGGTTCAGGCGGTTGAAGATCAAACGATAAAGGTCAGCGAACCCAGCAAATTCCTGTATCGTTAGTTCCGTTACAAGGACTCCGGGGGATTCTCAAGGGGGGCGCAGCCGCTCACCTTGAGGCGCAGTCGGCGCCCCGACAACGATTTCAATCAGATAACAGTGGTTGAATTAGACTGCAGCGCCGAAAAAAGTCTACCTTGTAGCCTGTGGCTAGGTTGAGAGTTTCAAAATCAATAATTTAAGACGTAGTCAAAATAATCAGGTTTTGGCTTCGGTTAGATTAGGCTATGTCCGAGTGTCGTTCAAAAATCGTTCGCTGTCCTGCCCTGATACCGGAGACTGGAGACCGGTTTACATGGACAGTGGCTGCGAATATTTTACAATGGCACTCAGTTTAAGTTTCCAGGATAGCTACATTTGGCACAGTTCAATTTTTCGGGTCTCACTCCAGACCTTATTCTCAATGCAGTAGAAACCACTGGTATATATCCGGTGTCAGGATTGTTGCCCCTGAACAGCTACGAAAACCGGGTATACCAGTTTCTGGCCGAAGATAATCGCCGCTATGTAGTGAAGTTTTATCGGCCGCAGCGCTGGACAGATCAGCAAATTCAGGAAGAGCACGATTTCACCCATGAGCTAACAGAGCATGAAGTCCCAATCTGCGCTCCACTGCGTTTTGACAATGAGAGCCTGCTCAAGTATCAGGATTTTCGCTTTGCCATTTTTCCATCTGTAGGTGGTCGCCAGTTTGAAGTAGACAACCTGGATCAGCTGGAATGGATGGGCCGCTTTATTGGCCGTATTCATCAGGTAGCGGCCCGCACCGGGTTTAGTCATCGCCCGGCGTTAACTCTGCAAAGTCACCTGCTGGAGCCGCGGGAGCAGTTAGCCAACAGCGAACTGGTTCCTGAATCCTTAAAAACGGCCTTTTTTACTATCCTGGATGTGCTTTATCAAAAGGTTCAGGAAACCTACAGCGATACCAACCACATTCGACTACACGGTGATTGCCACCCAGGTAACATCCTGTGGCGGGACGGACCCACCTTTGTGGATATGGATGATTGTCGCAGCGGCCCGGCCATTCAGGATTTGTGGATGATGCTCTCCGGCGATCGCAATAACCAGCTATTGCAGTTGGATACTCTGGTGATGGGCTATGAAGAGTTTTATGAATTCGACACCAATCAACTTAAGCTGATTGAGCCCCTGCGCGCCATGCGCCTGGTGCATTATATGGCCTGGCTGGACAAACGCTGGCAGGACCCGGCCTTTCCACAAGCCTTCCCCTGGTTTGGTAGTGATAAGTACTGGGAGCAACAAATTTTAAGCCTTAAAGAACAGGTAGCGGCACTGGATGAGCCGCCCCTAAAACTCACACCATAAAACCAAAAAGTATAGCTTAATCGCATAAAAACATTACATTTCAACCACTTTAGGTATAATGCCTGCCGTCAGGTGCTTACCCGGATATTCACACGCCGGGTAAGTTAAACGGGAAGTAGGTGCGATCCCTACGCTGCCCCCGCAACGGTTATTAAACAGATAAGCTTTTCAAATACTTATCGGAGTTCATCACACGCCACTGTGTTCAACGGGAAGGCGATGAATTCTGCCTCTGGCTGTTTATAAGCCCGGATACCGGCCTGCCCAGGTTCCTGTAATGACAATCCGCACAGGTAATTACAGGGTTTAGTAAACGCATTCGGGTGGAATGCCAAACGAGAACACACAATGAAAAAGACACCTCTAAGTTTATGCTGTGCCGCTTTGCTCAGCAGCAATACTGCATTTGCAGAATCCGACTCCGATAACTCACTAGAACAAATCAGCGTGGTATCAGCACGACTGGCACAAAATATCAATGAACTGAGCGCCAGCGTTGTGGTATTGGATGAGCAGGATATCACTGCACGCTACCAGCTTTCTCTGGCAGATACCTTGCGTACCGTATCCGGTATCAATGTTTCCAACTCCGGCGGCGCGGGTAAAACCACAGCACTGCGCATCCGCGGCGAAGAAAGCTTCAGAACTCGCCTGTATATTGATGGCGTAGAACTGACAGATCCCACCGCTCCGCAAATAACGCCGGTTTTGGATGATCTGTTGCTCAATAACATCTCACGCATCGAAATATTAAAAGGGCCTCAGGGCTTGGTTTATGGCGCTGACGCCGGTGGCGTGGTTAGTGTCACCACCAGGCACACGACTGAAAACATTGCCGGCAATGTGACAGCAGAAGTGGCAGGATTCGGTACCCGTCAATATGCCGCCTCACTGAATCTGGCCAACGAAACCTCAGGGATTTATCTGGCAGCTTCAGATTTCAGCACCGATGGTATCAATGCTAAGACAGCAGATACTTCCGGCGAAGAAGACCCCTATGACAACACTACCTTGCATTTGCGGGCTAACCATCAATTCACTGAAGCATTGGGCCTACAACTGGTACTCAGAAACTCAGAAGGTGAAACCCAGTATGATGGCTGTTACGACAATGCCACCTTTGCTCTTATCAACCATTGCGTGACTGAAACAGAGCAAACCAGCGCCCGTTTATCTGTGAATTACCATACAGAAAGCGGACAGCATGAGCTGGGATACGCCATTACCGAAGTGGAAAAAGACTTTTTCAACAACGGTGAATACGGTTTTGGCAACGATGGTGAGATCACGCGTCTCGATTACCACGGCTGGTATGATTTTGGCCAGGATACCCTGTCTTTCGGGGTGGATATCAAAGAAGAGCAGGACAACATTGCCGGCAATTCCCGCGACAACAAAGGTTACTTTGTTGAATGGTTGAGCCAGCGCGTAGACAATCTGAATATCAATGTCGGTGTGCGCTACGACGACAACGATACCTTTGGTAGCTTTACCTCATGGCGCGCGGGTTTAAATTACCTGCTGCCATTACAGGCCGAGCAAACGCTGCGCTTCAAGGCAACTGTCGGAACCGGCTTTCGCGCACCGGGCCTGTTCGAGCAAGCCTATAACGATGGTCCATTTGCCTGGGGCGAAGCCGCAGGATTACAGCTTAGTGAAGAAACCAGCAAAGGTTTCGATTTGGGTTTTATCCATCAGCTGAGCAAAACCACCTGGTGGAGTCTGACCTGGTTTGAACAGGAAATTGAAGACGAGATAATGTACGATTCTGTGAGTTTTCAGGGCTACTTACAAGCGTCGGGCACCAGCCAATCTCAAGGCGTCGAACTGGAAGCCGAAACCGCTTTGTTCGAAAACGGCACACTCTGGTTTAACTACACTCACATGGATACCGAAGATAATGCCGGTAATCAACGAGTGCGCCGACCAGAGCAGGTGGCTAACCTGGGTTATCAGCACAGCTTCAATCAGGGTAACACCCGTTGGTCGCTGTTTGCCCACATGGAAAAAGATGCCGTAGATATCGGCAACGTACCACTGAGCAATTATGTTGTATGGAACGCCAACCTGGATTGGGATCTGAATGCAAATTGGCACCTGATGGCCTACATCAATAACCTGTTTGACCGGGAGTATGTAGAGATTAGCGGCTTTAATACCTACAGCCGCCACGCCGGAGTTAAGCTAAGATTAAGTTTCTAAAGTAAATAATCTTAATCTCAGTGCCTGACGGGTTCACTCTGGTGAATCCGTTGTGGTACTCTTTGGCGGATATTAGTAATCAGGTGTTTTGATAATGAAAAAGTTTTTAGGATTGATGTTTGTAACTTGTCTGATGGCATTTAACCTTCAGGCTCAGGAGTTATGGCAAGAAGGCACCCATTATAAAGTGATCGCCGAGGAAGCCTCTGAAGAGAAAAACATCACCGAGTTCTTTTCCTTCTGGTGTCCTCACTGCTACAACTTTGAACCCCTTGTAGCTGAGATGAAGAAGAAAAAAGGCAAGGATGTGAAGTTTGAAAAAGTTCACGTTAACTTCATGGGTTCTGCCGGACCTGATGTGCAGGATGCCGCCACCAAAGCCATGATGGTGGGACGTACTCTGGGTAAAGAGCAGGAAGCCATGATGGCGATTTTCGAACACATTCACAAAGACCGTAAACTGATTGCTGGTGAGCAGGACTTGCAAAAGATCTTTGCGCGAATTGGTGTAACCGAAGACGAATTTAACAAAGCTTATAAGAGCTTTGCGGTCAACGGTCAGTTCAAAAAGAACAACAAAACACTACAGGATTTTCGTCGTCACTTAAGTGGCGTGCCTAACTTTATCGTTAATGGTAAATATCAGGCCACCTTTGCCCGTGGCATGACAGCTGACGATATCGTGGACTTAGTGGTGTGGTTAAGCACTCTGGATTAATCCGATTGTGGAGCAAGGCCAATGCTTTGCTCCAAATCTTCGGATAACCACATCGCAATGAATCCAACAAGCATTGCTTTAACTCCCAATTCCCTCGCTAAAATCGCAACGTGATCTCTCTATCCAGCTGGCAACTCTTTGATGTTATTTTAAGGGCTCTTGCCTGCGGACAATTAGTGGCGATACTTTTTGCACTGCGGCACAACCACCAAGGTGCGGCTTTATTTGCAAAAAGCAGTGTAACCCTCTGTGTTATGGCTTATCTGGCGCTGACGGCACCCATCAGCAATCATCACTATGGCTGGCTTAGGCCACCACTGTTATTGCTAACAGATCTCACTTCATTTGCCTTACTAAATTACTACTGGTTTAGTGTGCACGGTCGCTCTGTCTGGAATGCCATGCATGGCATTTTAAAAATAGTAGCGCTGATTTGGCTGCTCTGTCTGCTGATTCTGTTTTTGGGATTTGGTGGCAATCACTTCCTGCACGATATAAACCATTTCATTGGTTTTGTGGTGCTCAGTGCTATCGTGCTGGACAGTATTCGCGGCTACGAAGATGATCTCAATGAAAACCGCCGGCTGTTGCGTCGCATTATGATCAGCGCCATCAGTGCCTACATGCTGTTGCTCACTTTACTCGAACTCACCGACAGTCAGTTGCGTAACAACCCCCTGTTTAGTATTAGCAATGCGCTTTTGGCACTGACACTGATATCAATATTAAGCTGGCGACTGTTACAAAAACTGATACCTGAAAATCAGCCAGTTCCAACCTCTAATGGTTCAGAAAATAAATCAGGCGTCATTAATGACCAGAAGTCAGATAAACAGTTTTCAGCCAATATCCAGACTTTACAGGAAAAAATGCAGTCTGGTTTTTACAGCCAGCACGATATTAGTGTTGGTAAACTGGCCAGTGAATTGGGTATGCCCGCGCATCAGTTGCGAGTACTGATCAATCAGGAGCTGGGATTTGATAACTTTTCCCAATTCATCAATAGCTACCGCATTCCCGCCGTATGTGAAAAACTGAAAGATCCGGAGCGCATTAAAGACCCTATCCTGACTATTGCACTGGAAACAGGTTACAACTCCATCGCCTCATTTAATCGCACATTTAAACAGCAAACAGGCATGACCCCATCTGAATTTCGCGCTCAATTTTAAAAATGCGCAGCATTATTTTCATTTCTGATAAGACCTGAATTCCCCTAATCCATAAGCTGATGGGCAATTTCATTGCTGTAATCAGGAATCTTTATGCTCAAAAAAATATTATTCGCGCTGATGGCGCTACTGGCGGTCGGCTTATACCTGGCCGAACCCGTGTATCAGTTTTATGCCCACCGAGGAAAAGTAGCCATGCCCTTTTGGGGCTATGTAACTATTCCCAATGAAATACCTACCAGCAGTGAAGTCCACGATGATGAGTATCAAGACGCCGCCCGCAGTGCGTTACAACTGCTGAAAGCCCATCGAGAAAAGATTCAATCACCGGGTATCTCTGCAGCCGTGGCAGTTAAAGGTAAAATACTCTGGACAGGCACCGCAGGATGGGCGGATATTGAAAACGCTCGCCCTTTAACCAGCGACAGTCAGTTTCGCATTGGTAGCACCTCCAAAGCCCTGACCTCCAGTTTATTTGCTCGCATGGTACAAAGCCAAAACCTGACACCTGATACGCCGCTGGGGGAGTTGCAATTAGGCAAGCGCAACCCACACTGGAAAGACATCACCCCAAGACAACTGGCCTCCCACATGGCGGGTCTGCCCCACTACAAAGAAAACACCGAAACCACAGGCCTATACAAAAGTATTGCGCTGAATGGTTCCTATGCTGATGTTATGGATGCAGTCGCGCTTTTTGATGACAGTGCCATGTTGTTCGCTCCCGGTGAGGATTTTAGCTACTCCAGTTATGGCACGGTGCTGCTCAGTGCCGTTTTGCAAGAAACCGGGGAACAGCCTTTTCAAACCCTGATGCACGAAAAGGTGCTGAAGCCTTTGGGTATGGCCAATACGACACCAACCTCACCTGACATTCACGCAGAGCAACAGGCGTCGAATCTGGTCACATTCTACTGGCGAAACGATGAATCAAAACCTAGAGTAAGACCCTGGCGGGAGGTTGACCTCAGTCACCGTCTGGCGGGTGGTGGTTTTATATCAACCCCATCAGACCTGGTGCGACTAGGTAGTGGTTTTATTAACGACAGCTTTATTTCTGCTGACATTCGCGAGCAGTTCTGGACGCCTCAGAAACTTAACAACGGTGAATTCAATGAACAGCACTATGCCCTGGGCTGGCGCGTGCACGAAAGTGATTTAGGTGAGGGTATTGGCAAAGTCAGAATTGCCAATCACGGTGGCGTTTCCAGAGGTTCACAAAGCTGGTTAATGGTTATCCCAAAATACCAAATGGCAATCGCCATAAACATTAACAGCAAAACCGAAAAATTCTGGGATTTCGGCAGCATCTCCTTCCCGTTAGCCCGCGAGTTTATCCTAATTTCAAGGGGTCAGAGTTCTTGAACTTCATGGGGTCGGAGTTCTTGAACCCAAAACCTGTACTTCAGTACAGTTTTTATACTGAGTAACAATTGCCATACTCCCGATATTCTCAATTCAGACAAATAGATTATGGCACGATTTCACAGATTAAATGTTGCGGACTACCCACAACATGTAATGCAACGAGGTAACAACAGACAATCTTGCTTTTTTGAAGATGCTGACCGGGCTTTTTACCTGAAAAAGCTCGGTGAATATGCCGAAAAAACCGAAACCTTGGTACACGCCTTTGTACTAATGAGCAATCATGTGCATTTACTGCTGACACCTACTATTCCGGACGGTGTCAGCAAACTGATGCAATGCCTTGGAAGAAGTTATGTCAGATATTTTAATACTAAGCATCAACGAACCGGAACCTTGTGGGAAGGGCGCTTTAAATCGTCTTTAATACAATCAAGCCAATATCTGTTACAAGTCTATCGTTATATTGAACTCAACCCGGTCAGAGCGAATATGGTTGCTCATCCCATGCATTATCGGTGGTCCAGCCATCATTACAACGCAGCAAATAAAACGACATCATTGCTGACTCCGCATTCTGAATACATTGAGCTAGGTAAAACCCCGGAAGCGAGAAAGTCTCAATATCGCAAACTATTTACTTATGATTTAAAAGATGAGGTGGTCGATTTGATTAGTGAGCATCTCATCAAGGCTAAAGTACTGGGTGACAAACCGTTTAAAAGTACGATGTCTCAAAAACTCAATAAATCAATTGAGCCGCTAAACCACGGTGGGGACAGGCGTTCAAAAACATTTCAAGAACTCTGACCCCTTGAATTTAGTTTTCGACGAAGGACAGGACTTTGTGTTTGTTGGCTCGGGATACGGTGAGCTCCAGGCCATTGCGCAGTTTGACTTTGTAGTCGCCGCGCTCGTTGGGTAATAATTCGCTGATGTAAGAAATTCGCACGATAGAGGAGCGGTGCACGCGAATAAATTCTTTTGGGTTGAGTTGGTTTTCAATGCCATTCATGGCTTCGCGATGCAGGTATTGCTGACCGTTGTTCAGATGGATTTCCACATAATTTCCGGCTCCCAGAATGTAATTTACATCACTGACATTCACCAATCGGATGCGTTTTAAGTCTTTGATAACTATCCG
Organism: Planctobacterium sp. AWH2_060; assembly: GCF_056158425.1. Lineage (NCBI taxonomy): Bacteria > Pseudomonadati > Pseudomonadota > Gammaproteobacteria > Alteromonadales > Alteromonadaceae > Planctobacterium > Planctobacterium sp. AWH2_060. Next base: position 3,110,791 of record NZ_JBSWTG010000001.1, read on the forward strand.
ACTTTTGAAACGCTGTTCGCGCTCTTCTTGCATGGCGTCGAACAACTCGCCAAGCTCACTGTAATTAATGCGCTGCGCTTGTTTTTGGCACTGCAGTTTTGCCCGTTCAAAAGCCTTTTCAAAACGCATGTCATCAAAGGGTTTGAGCAAATAATCAATGGCATTTAATTCAAAGGCGCTGATGGCATATTGATCGTAGGCAGTCACAAATACCACCACACATTGCTCACCGATTTCTTTGGCCACTTCCAGGCCAGATTTACCGGGCATTTCAATATCTAAAAACACCAGGTCAGGTTGTATTTCCCGAAACATAGTAAGAGCCTGAGAGCCATTACTGGCCACCGCGATATCGGTTATTTCCTGGCGGTTTTGTAGCAATACCTGCAGGTTTTGCTGCGATAGCTGCTCATCATCCACAATTAAAACTTTCATATCACTCTCCTGTTGGCAAACGCACAAAGGTTTCGAAATAACCATCGCGGCATTCTTTTAACTGCAGTACAAATTCATCCCCATAGATTCTGGCCAGCCGCTTGCGACTATTCTCAATTCCAATGCCAAACCCTTTGTGTTGGTTATCCGGAATAAACTTGTTGCGCAGCCTCACCAACAACTCATCCCCTTGTTGTGTAATCGCAAGCTGGATCAGGTTGTCATCGGATTCCAGCCGAGAACCGTGTTGCACGGCGTTTTCCACCAGGGGTTGCAACAACATAAAAGGCACATCATACTGCAAACATTCTTCAGCAATATCTAGCTGAACTTCGAGTTTATTAACAAAGCGCATTTGCTGAATAGTCAGGTAACTCTTAATAAACTCCACCTCCTGGGACAAAGGCGTCATTTCATTATTTTGGTGCTCGAGCACTTTCCTCAACATCATGCTGAGTTCACTTAATGCCACCAGCGCCTTGTCTTTGTCCTGCAAGCGGATCAGGCTGGCGATGCTATTTAGTGTATTAAACAGAAAATGCGGATTCAGCTGCGCTTTTAGTGCATCCAGCTCGGTTTGCAGCAACAGGTGGGCCAGTTCGCGATTGCGCTGTTGTTCTTCAGCAGCCCGGGCTTCGTATTTACGGGTATAGGCGATACTCACCACAGAGGCGTAAATAATGATATCGAAATAAAAAGGTCCGGTGAGTAAGGTGGGTAATAACTGTTCAATACTCTCCCAATACAAATTTCCAAAGTGCAATAAAGTTGCACTCAGCACTGACATGAGCCAGTACAGTGGCATGGTCCCCAGAAACAACAGCACGTTATCTCGAATGTGCAGAGTAAGATTATTCCGCCGTTCAGGCATCATGCCGACACAGGCAGCTACCATAGGCGCAAACCAGATAAAATTTCCCCACCAGGGAATGTATTCCATCCAGGTATGCCAATAAACCGCTTCCTGACCGGCGTCCAGTTGACGGGTGTAGGCCAGCCAGGAGGCAATGCTGTTAAGCCCTAACCACACCAGAGTATTAGTCAGAAAAAAGGCGCGTCCCGGTAAATGAGATATGAATTTTCGATACATCAAACTGTTGAAAAGCTAATCAAACAAGCATTATCACTTTAGTGCCGTTTTGACGCAAATATGCGCATTTTATCACCGCAGTCACGCACCGTTATCGGCCATGCTTTAGGCTAATTTTCGACACTAAAATTATCTGATTTACCCAAATTCCCTCGCTTCAAATCACTTTATCTTCCAACCAAACCGTCAAACCGCCATTTCACACCACACCCCACAATACTGCCATCTCAGCCCTGCCAAGGGGCCTGCTCAACACATCAAACCCACTAAAATTCCTTTTCCTCCCAACCACCCCTTTAACCTGCCAACTAGTGGATCTCAGCTAGCGGGCCAATCTTACTGGGCTTAGTTTGCACACTGGATTCGTCCAAAAATAACCATAAAGACTCGTGCCGATGCGCGCGGCATTTATTGCACTTGCAAAGGCACCCAGGAGAAACACATGTTTAAGTACAACAAACTAACGACAGCATTTGCTATTGCCTTTGTAGGCAGTGCCATTTGCACTACAACACAGGCGCAGGAATCATCCGAGAGCGCCGACCAGGTGGAAAAAATCGCCGTCACAGGTTCGCGAATTCAACGCAGCAACCTGGTGAGCACCAGTCCGGTAACCGAAATATCTTCAGAAGATATTGCCATCTCTGGTGTCACTCGTATCGAAGACTTATTGAATGACATGCCGCAGATATTCGCGGCACAAACCTCAGCACTTGCCAATGGCGCTACCGGGACAGCCACCGTTGACTTGCGCAACCTGGGTTCCACCAGAACCCTAACCCTACTCAATGGTCGTCGCTTACCAGCAGGCTCTCCCCAGGCCGGTGGTATCGGCGCTGATATCAACCAGATCCCAGCGGCTTTGGTTGAACGAGTAGAAATATTAACGGGTGGTGCGTCGGCCACTTATGGTTCTGATGCCATTGCCGGTGTGGTTAACTTCATCCTGAAAGATGACTTTGAAGGAGTCAGCCTCGATTACCAGTACAGCTTTAATCAGCACAACAATGACAACAGTCGCATTCAACAACTCAATGCCGACGCTAATTTTAATGCTCCTGATGGCAGCGTAACCGATGGCGAAACTCATGACCTGAGCCTCATACTCGGAGCCAATACCGCTGACGGCAAAGGCAATGTCACCTTGTATGCCACAATTCGTGACGTAGGCGCGGTAATCCAGGGAGATCGCGATTATGCCCACTGTGCACTGCGGGGTGAGCCGAATGTGTGTGCCGGTTCAGGCACAATTGCTGAAGGCCGGGTAACGGATTTTTCCAGCTATGATTTTATTGTTTCGGGTGATCAGTTTTTAAATCGCAATGGTGAAACCTATAACTATGCAGAAGTGAGCTATTACCAACGTCCGGATGAGCGCAAAACATTCGGCGCATTCGGTCACTATGAGTTGAGTGAAAAACTCGACATCTATGCTGAAGTCAACTTTATGGATGACCGTAGTGTCGCCGGTATAGCCCCTTCCGGCGCCTTCTTTGTAACCAGCACCTTAAACTGTAATAACCCGCTTTTATCTGAGCAGCAATTTGACGCTTTATGTGCCCAACGCGGCTTTGACGAAGACGACGTAGTAACCGCCTTTGTGGGTAAACGCAACGTTGAGGGTGGCCAACGCCTGGATGATTTACGCCATACCTCATTCCGCGGTGTTATCGGTGCTCGAGGCTATCTGGATGACAACTGGAACTATGACGTTTTTGCCAACTACGGTTCGGTAACTTTCAGTCAGCTTTACAAAAATGATCTATCAATCACTAACCTGACCCGGGCGCTGAATGTTGTCTCTGATCCCAATACCGGCGAACCGGTTTGTCAATCCGTGTTGGATGGTTCAGATCCCAACTGTGTGCCTTACAACATTTTCACCACAGGTGGCGTAACAGATGCAGCCCTGGCTTATCTGAGCCTGCCTCTGGTTTCTAAAGGTAATACGGTAACCAAACAGATCAGTGGTTATGTGTCTGGTGACCTTACCAGCTATGGTATCAAGGTGCCTGGCAACACCAATGGCGTCAGCGTGGTATTAGGTCTGGAACACCGAGAGGAATCACTGGAATTTGATCCCGATGCAGCATTCCAGTCGGGTGACGGTGCCGGACAAGGTGGCCCAACCGCAGCAGTATCTGGTGAATATGATGTCGATGAGTTTTTCACTGAGCTGAGCGTGCCTTTACTTGAAGACGTGGCCTTTGCCGACCAAATCACCCTGGATTTAGCCTATAGATATTCTGACTACTCAACGGGTCAAACGACTAACACTTACAAATACGCCGCCGACTGGATGGTGAATGAGCAAGTGCGTTTTCGCGGTAGCTTCCAACACGCTGTCAGAGCCGGTAACGTGCGCGATTTATTCCGCCCGCAATCACTGGGTCTGTACAACATGAATGAAGATCCTTGTGCTGGCGCAACACCGCTATACACCTTCGAACAATGCGCCAACACCGGCGTAACGCAGGCACAATACGGTAATATCGCCGACAACCCAGCAGGGCAGTACAACTCCATCACAGGTGGTAACCCTGACCTGAAACCTGAAGAATCCGATACAGTGTCATTTGGTTTGATACTGGCTCCCGAGTTCTTACCTGGTTTTGACCTGGCGTTGGACTACTTTAACATTGACGTACAGGGTGCAATTTCAAACGTACCAGAGCGCTTTATTCTGGACCAATGTGCGTTCACTGGTGCCGATGAATTCTGTAGCCTTATCAATCGAGACCCGGGCCGAGGTACGTTGTGGATAGGCAACGACAATATTGTCGCCACAGATATCAATATCGGTTTCTTTGAAACTTCAGGTATTGATTTTGACGCATCGTATCGTTTCGAGCTGCAGGATATGGGTGCCGTGAAAGTTAACCTGGTGGGTACTTACCTGACCAAGTGGGATCAGAAGTCTACGCCTGATGCCCCAGTTGTAGAGTGTAAAGGATACTGGGATCGCTCCACTTGTGGCGCACCAACACCCGATTTGCGTTCTAACCTGAAAGTCACCTGGGAAACTCCATGGGACGCTTCTGTTACCGCGACCTGGCGTCACTTTGGCGAAACCGATGAGCTGAACAATGGCCCAACTACGTTGGCTGCGCAAAACTATCTGGATATCGCCTCTACCTGGCAAGTAACCGATCACACCGGATTGCGCTTTGGTATCAATAACCTGCTGGACAGAGAGCCACCTATCGTGCCTAACACTCCGTCAGGTATTGGTAACGGCAATACCTTCCCGGGACCGTTTGACGCTATGGGCAGATACATCTTTGCCGGTGTTAACGTAACCTTCTAACTCATACAGGCCACCCTCGGGTGGCCTTGTTCTTAAAACAAGGAAAAACCATGAGCAAAAATTATCATCTACTGTTCACTGCGCTATCGCTAACCCTGATTCTGGGTTGCAGTTCCAATTCCAATGAGTTGGCACAAATCAATAATTGTCAGGAAAATAAAACGCTGCCTGAATGCCTTAGTGAAGAGCAAAAACAACGGCTCGGTTTTGAGTGCAGAAGTGTCACGGTGACAGGCTCGCGATTACCGGTAAAACAATGCACTACAGCAGCGCAACGTGCCGCAGCAAACGCCGCCGCCAAAGATATGGTAAACAGAATGCAGGCTCAGGGCCAACCACAGAAAGGCAACTAATCTGCATTATAAATTAAATTGCGCTATGCTGCCCACAGCCAAACTAATGGTCAGTGCTCTGTGGTATAACGCCGTGCTTCCTGAATACTGGGAAAGAGTTTCAATAACAGTGATTGTGCCTGCTTTTCCAGTCGCTCATCTTTTGATTCGTCCAGCATCCACAACCAAGTGGTTATCATTGATTTCGAAATGTTAAAGCTATTCATCCTAAACGCCCGCTTGTAAGTTAAATACAACTAACCAAATCGTCTATCGGTAATAATATTAATCGGGAGTTGATGATTTGTGAAGCAATTAGGTATTATTTTTTCTCCTTTTGTTCAACAAAGGTCAAATTCGCTGAAACAGGGAACACGCTCAAGGCTGCTTGAAAACCTTTCACTTTAGAAATTCTTTTGCGCATCCATCACTCAACGTCCGACCCAATACGACACATGTTTCAACGAATCCGTCCCTTTTGCTCCCCTTCTATTACAAAAGACAAGTCTGAAGCAAATTTCTCAGCAGTGGCAACTTCCATATTTTGCACACTTACCCGAATAGCCTGAGATTTCTGGTAAATGTCGAACGAACTCCCGGGGCGCACCAGCCATCCTTTGCGAGATAATCCATAAGCAGCGGCCTGACAGTTTCCTCCAACAGGTATCCAAACGTTTAAACCATCAACAATCTTTGGGGTAGTTATGCCGTTCTTTGCCAAAGCTTTAATAAGAATATTTCTTCGCGACTCGCAGTTAATTTTGGCCTGATGCAGGCCCTGTAAAAATAACTCAGTTGTCAGGCAGGTATGAACAAGTGACTGTAAAATACGACTGACCCAGGACATACCAGGTGCAAGTCGGCTGGTAATCCGATTAACCGATTCTTTATCTGCGGCAACAAACGCCATACGTAAATCAGGCCCGAGCCCTTTTGAAACAGAGCGAAATACTGCCCAATGACGGGTCGAATCCGGGATCACTGAATAGTATTGCGTTGTGGCCATAAGTGCAAAATGGTCATCTTCAAGCACCACGACTTCAGGATAGTTGCGCAAAATCCCTTTAAGCTGTTCAGCTCGTTGAGCTGAAATACTGGCACCCGTGGGGTTATGTGCCCTGGGCGTAAGCAATAACGCTTTAGCGCCTTTTTGTAACGCCCTTTCAAGTGCGTCAGGTCTCATTCCAAACTCATCAACCGTGGCACCGATAACCTGCATACCAGCTAACCGAATTGCATTAGCAGAGCTGATGTAACAAGGATTTTCAACTACCACTTTGTCACCCGGTATCAGAAAGGCAGCCATCATGCGTTCCAGGGTGTCGATGGCACCTCCGCAAACCGTAACATCAAAGTTTTGATGATTATCTGCTTCGAACCAGTGTTTTGCGTAGGCAGTGGTCTCTGGCAGCAAAGTATCTTCACCGTATAAATACTGGTTGAAGTGAGTACATCTGGCCAGCTCATTTAAGTCCGGCAGCCAATCTCTTCGGGGACTGCCATCAGCAAGATCAAATAAAGCCGTTTCAGTAACGCCTTCCTGCTCACCAGCATCTTGGGCAAAGGATATTCGCGTACCGAGTCGCCCTTGTGTAACTGCCAGCCCCGCTTTACTCAGGCGTTGATAAGCCGATGACACTGTGTTTCGGTTGACCCCAAGCTGTTCAGAAAGCTCTCTTACAGAGGGCAAACTGTCCCCTACTTTTAGCTGTCCTTTATCAATAAATTCACGTACAGACTCAAAAATCTCTTGCGCTGAACGACCAGAAATATTAACTTTCATACATTGTCCTATGACAATAATTATTTTTGTCACGAGACATTATATCCATGACATGCCCCGTTTAACTCTACTACGGTTATTGTAACCAGACAGGAGGCCAAATGTTTACCGGTTTATCCGCCTTTCCGTTAACACCATTCAAAAATGAGCGCATCGATTTCAGCGCCTTTGAAAAATTGCTCAGTAATCTGGTAGAGGCAAAAGTAGATTCAATTTGTTCCATGGGTTCCACGGGTTTGTATCCGTATCTTAGCTATGATGAGTTCGCAACCGTAACAGGTAAAACCGTGGAACTCTCAGGTGATATTCCGGTGATGGTGGGCGTTGGCGCCTTGCGCACTGACGAAGTGCTAAAGCGCATGGAAGTCGCTCAAAAGTGTGGCGTTGATGCAGTTTTACTCGCTCCGGTTTCTTACCATCCACTAAAAGACGCCGAAGTGTTCACACTGTTTGAAACTGCCGCAACTGAGTTTGATCTTCCCATTTGTGTGTACGAGAACCCTGCTACCACGAAGTTTACTGTTAGTGATGAGCTTTATGGGCGTATCTGTCATCTGCCTAACATCGCGGCCATTAAAATTCCGGGTATGCCTTTCGCTGATGAAAGCGGCGACAGGCGTTTAAAAAAGTTGCGCAGCATAGTGCCACAATCCACAGCAATTGGAGTTAGCGGCGATAAATTTGGCGTCGCAGGGATGGCTGCTGGCTGCGATTTGTGGTTATCTGTGGTAGGAGGATTATTTCCCAAAACCGTGCAACATTTTATCTCACTAGTGAAATCTGGCGAAACTCAAAAAGCTATCTTAGCCTCGGAACAATTAGAGTCATTGTGGACGCTATTTACCAAGAATGGTGGAGGACTTCGGGTTATTGCTAGCGCAGCAGATATCTTAGGATTCACAGAAGGAAACTGTTTGCCTCAGCCCCTTGCGCCTCTGAACGGTGAAGATCGAGAAACCTTGCTCGCTCTACTCAATGACGTGTTGAGTGACAATTAACTATGAGCAATAACTCCTTCAGTGCATGACCATAAATTGTTAATGAAACGACTAAGCCCCCTTTATTGCTACCTGATTTCTGCTGTGCTGGCACGCATGGCGACAGGCGGTTCAGCCATTGGCATTGTGTTGCTTGCTAATACTATTGGCGCAGATGGTAAAACCGCTGGTGCGTTAGCTGCCAGTTTAACTGCGCCACACTTATTCGGCCCGGTGTATGGTCGATGGTTGGACAAAGCCAAAAAGCCGGGACAGATACTTTTCGCGGCGGCAATAGGTTATTCAGTGTGTTTTCAATTGGCGATTTTTTTGCTGACTGAAAACCTCCTGGCGCTCACCTTCCCGTTATTACTTAGCTGCGGTATGGCCAGCTCTTTTTTGATGGGTGGACTCAGCACACAGTTAATCCCCCTGGTCGACCAACAGGGTTTAGCGCGTCGCCGGGCACAAAGTTGGGATAATATGAGCTATGGCATCGGCCTCACCATGGGCCCACTCTGCATTGCTCTGCTCTCGCAATATTTTTCAAACATGCTTTCTGTCAGCTTAGTGATGATGTTACCGGCCTGTGCCGCTGTCTTTATCCTTTATTTGCCCAATACCGTTAAAATGGTTCAACAGCACTCAGGGATATTGAGCAGCTTGATAAAGGTGTATAAGACGATTTACCACTCTGTACCACTATTTAAAACCATTATCATGACCTCTGCCGCTGCGTTTAGTGTAGCGGCTTTACCCGTGACCGCTGTTTATCAAATTGAAGCCTGGCAGCTGGATAAATCCCTTGCAGCTTATCTGGTGACATTTTATGGGATAGGTTGTTTGTGTGGTGCAGTCTGGTTGCTTGTGGCACCTTTAAAAGCGGATGCGATAACGTTGTTGCGGAACATCGGCTGCCTGTTGCTGGTAGCGTTGCTCCTGGTCAGCCTAAGTAATTCACTGCTCACAGGCCTGGCAACCTACTGGCTAACTGGCGTGACGAATGCGATATTCTTTGCTGCGACGTTGGCAGCAAGAACCGAATACGCCCCCGCAGAAGATGCAGCGCAAGTCTATATGTGGGTGGCTGCAGCCAAAATCACCGCCGCTTCATTCGGCGCATTAGTAGCGGGACTTTTAGTGGACTTTGCTACGTCTTTATCGCTAATAGTATCTTGTGCTGTTCTGGCTATTGTAATTATGCTTTGTTTTGTAACAAATGATGCCAATATGGAGCGTCCGCAAGTACATTAAAGCAAGTAAATAAAGAGATCTTTTTAATAACAATATCTGCCTGGCAACTGAGAACCGCTGCACATCCTTAAATCTGTCACCCATTTTTCGGATAGTATTGCTGTCGCCAGGTATCCGAAGTTTCTGAAACGTTTGGTGACTTGGTTCTGTTGAAAGAATTCATGGAAAACGAGTAATACCAATCAATAATAATATAAAATCAGGAGAAAGCCGTAGTGTAGAGCTGACCAAGAGCACAAGCGTTTAATTGGCAAAGAGCAGCACTATGACATTGAGTTATTGCTGTTAGCCCATACATTTGCATATCGCTTTATTCTGAAGGCCCTTTACATGCAAAAACCTGAAAAGAAACGCTATCGCCTGCCGGCGTCCTGGGCACCGCATTTAATGCCTTTTCTGCTGTCTATGCTGATGAGTGGTTTAGTGGCGCTGGTCGTTACCATAAAACTCTACGATGGTAGCCAGTCATTATTTTCTACCTGGCTAAACTCCTGGTTATCCAGTTGGGTGATTGCTTATCCCTGTTTGTTGGTAGTGTTACCGCTAGTCAGACGCATCGTGGCACTTATCACTCACCCCGCTGAACAATAACTCAGCTTTAATCAGGTATAAAAAAGAGGCCTTACGGCCTCCTGCAACACACTTAGATAACAGCGGGGAACACAATAAACCCGCCGCCATTGGGAGTTTAGAAGTTCGCCCGGAACTGTACGCCAAAGTAACGATCGGCATCACGTGGTACCTGATAGCGGAAGCCATCACCACTGTAGGTGGTAAAGAAGCTTTCGTCAGTCAGATTTTTACCAATCAGGGTTACGCGATATTGGTCATCACGGAATGAGAAACCAATGCTGGCGTTCAGCAATGCATAATCAGGTAACACCAGTGGCGAAGTTGAACGGTCAACTCCGGCATCCAGGAAATCTGCCACTTGATCATCAGTGTAAACATAGCTGGCGTTATAGATAACGTTCATATTATCCAGCTCCTGGGTGTAATCCAGTCCCACTGAGTATTTCAAGTCTGGTGAGAAAGGCACATCTGCACCAGCACGACCACCACAATCGGGTTCGTTTAACGGACAGTTGAATTTATCAATTTCCGCATCCACACTAGCAAAACCGGCGTTAACGGTCAGGTTGTCAGTAGCCTGCCATAAGATATCCGCCTCAAAACCTTCTGTAATAACCGAACCGGCGTTAGTTAAACGGGTAATAGTTACACCACCGGTGTTGTCGAAGTTGTTGGCCTGGAAACCATCAATTTCGGTGCGGAAAATGGCAGCATTGAACAAGATGTCTCGGCTGGCGTATTTATAGCCCAATTCGTAAGCATCTGATGTCTCTTCACCGATTGGACGCGTATCGTTAATGCCCATGTTATAAAACACGTTGAAACCAGGACCTTTATAACCTTGAGAATAGGTAAAATAGGTCATGCCCGCATCTTCGAAGTCATACTGCGCACCCAACTTAACAGACACGTTTGTTTCGCTGGTCTTGCCGGAATAATCGGTATTCAGTGCAGCTTCGCGCACACCAACACCTTTACGGCCGTATTGGTCGTTGCTGACACGGTTGTGTTTAAAGCTGACTTCGTCATCGGTGTAACGGATACCCATCAATAAACGGAAGTCTTCAGACACGTGATACTTGGCATCACCGAATACCGCCCAGTTGTTAAACTCGGTTTCCATATAAGCAGTAGCGCTCACGATATCATTGGCGTTACAGGTGATCCCCTCGGCCTCGATATAATCAGCAACCTGCTGGTCTGTAGGATTATCGATACCTTCAGAAGTGGTCAGGTGATAACGGATCGCATTGTTCAGGTGGCTGTTTGGATTAGGATTGCCATCACCATCCAAATAGTTATTGTTTTGACAACTGGCATCACGGGTAAAGCTACGCTCAGAGCTCATGTCCCAGAAATAAGCACCAACCTGCCAGTCAAACTTACCTTGGGTAGTAGACGCAAGGCGAATTTCCTGAGAGAACTGATCCCAGCTTTGTGGTCCCACATCGTGTAACTGGAACGGTGGCGTATTGTCAAAGGTAACAATCTCATCAGAATCACCCGCGATGGAGGTAAAATCACCTTCACGCCATTCGGTGTTATCCCAGGTGCGGTAGGCCGTAATTGAGGTCAATGTAAAGTTTTCAAACTCGGTATCAAGCTGTACCGAGAAAGCCGTGGTTTCATCCACAGTGCGGGATTCAAAGTCATGGTCAATCAGGCGTTGATCCAGGTCCAGACCAGTGCCATTGGGAGCCGCTTCTGAATCCGGGTTTCTGCCACTGGGACGTGCTTCTACGTCAGCGCAACAATCATCGTCGGAGCGAACATTTTCAAAGATAAACAACATTTTGGTGCTGTCGGTCACATCGACATCTAACATGCCGCGAATACCTTCTTTGTCGTAACCATTTACCGTTTCGTTGTTGTAAACGTTAAACAGATTACCGTCGAAAGCTGACTTGGTGAACACCAAGCTACCGGCAGCGGTATCTGTGATTTCACCCTGAATTTTTCCTTTCAGCTTGTATTCGTTATCCTGGAAAATGGTGGCTTCGATCATGCCTTCAGTAGCACCGGTAGGACGTTTAGTGGTGATGTTGACTACACCCGCAGAAGCATTCTTACCAAACAGTGTTCCCTGAGGACCACGCAGTACTTCGATGCGTTCCAGATCATACAGGTCAGTAAATGCCTGACCAGAGCGTCCCAGCACTACACCGTCAACCACAGTAGAAACACTGGGTTCAGCTGCCACACTAAATGAGATAGTACCTATACCACGAACGGTAATAGCAGAGTTACGCGTAGTAGTCCCTTTTCGGAAACTTACCGAAGGAACCAGGTTTTGCAGTCCTTCAAAGTTTGAAGAAAAGGTAGAGTCAATTTGCTCGCTACGCAGTACAGAAACCGCAACAGGTACATCAGAAACGCGTTCAACACGTTTTTGAGCTGTTACTTCGATGGTCTCAAAACCACCTTTTTCTTCTGTATCTTCCTGAGCCAAAGCCACCGACTGTGTGCCCATAACAGCTAACGCTGACGCGACCGCAACCGCGATTTGTTTTCTATATGCCCGCATGTGTCTTCTCCGACATTGTTTTTTATTTTGGGTAAAAACCGGGTTACCCCGATGTAAACCTTTAATTCTGTCGTGTTATTAGTGGACCGGGGTCAGATAGCAGACCTGTGGCCCTTTGTTTTAGTACAGAGTGTTGTGATTCGTTCTATATTTTTTTAGGCAGCTCTGAGACTGCATAAATAACTAGTTGCAAGTGCAGAAGTCAGTTTAAAAAGTTGTAAACACCTGAACCCGCTTGCTTACATTGCATTAACATACCCGTTAACAAGAGTTAATACAATAGATATCTTATATAAGACTTAAAAAACTTGCAGATAGCCCTTTCCCGATGTGTTAAAGCGGCTATCTAACCTAACCGAAGCCATAATTGCACCAGTTTGATTTTATCTTAAAATATCTGAGTCAAGGTGCTACAGCCCCTTGCTTGACTCTCTTGTAAGTCGAAATTTATTTCGACACGGCTGTCTAATTCAGCCACTATCATTTGATTGAAATCATTGTCGGGGCGACAACTGCGCCTTAAGGTGACCGGGCTATGAAGTGACCCCATACATTATGGTCACTAAACAAGCCTTCATGCTCTCACCTTGTTAATTAGCCTCTTCTCTACCTATTTTAGCCAGACTTTCAGCATAGGATTTATGCCAATGTCGTAACGCATAGCTACTGAGCAACACATTGCTGACGATGATCAAAAACACCACCAGCCAAAACATGTCACTTAATCCGCCCACAATGCCGATGGGTGAAAAGAATACGTACAACAGAATAATGCAGGATAACAAGGTAATGGCTGAAGGAAATGCCCACTTCCAGGGCACCAGACTCACTGTGTCTTTGCGCTCGTAATGCCAGTCTTGTTGCAATGGATACAGGCGTCCAACCACCGCCATGATGGCTACTTCAATAATGAACAGAATGGCATAGATGTGAATAAAGTTAATTTCCACTTCAAAGACAAACTTCAGCAAGCCATAGGCTATTACGTGAAATACGATAACAATCTTAGCGCCCAGTGCCGGAACATGATTGGAGAACAAGCCCACCAGAACAATCGCAATCACCGGAATGTTATAAAAGCCGGTAAAGATGCGAATGATTTGCCACAAGCCTTCCGGGGCAAACATCAACAAGGGAGCAACGATAAAGGAAAACAGCGCTATCACCACACTGGCAATTTTGGCCACTTTGATAAGCTCTTTATCGCCCACTTTGTCGTCTTTCATGGGTGCATACACATCCAATACAAAGAGGGTCGCTGCACTGTTGAGCAAAGAGTTAAAGGAGCTAAACACCGCCCCTAAAAGCACAGCCAGGAAAAAGCCCGATAAATACAAAGGCAACACATCTTTAACCAGACGAGGATAAGCCAGGTCGATACTCTGTAATTGCTCTCCCTGATACAAATGGAAAGCAATAACGCCAGGCAACATCATCATAAAGGGCACCATTAATTTAAAGTACCCGGAAAACAACACGCCTTTTTGGCCTTCTGCCAGATTGGCTGCACCCAGCGTTCTTTGTATTACGTACTGGTTAGTACCCCAATAAAACAAATTGGCGAAAATCATACCAGTAAATATAGTGCCAAAGGGAACCGGATCGGTTTCGCCTCCCACGGCATTGAGTTTGTCGGTATCTTCAGTGAATACTGTTTCCATCCCCGCCAGTACACTGCCGTCCCCGAGCGCGGCAAACCCCAAAATTGGCACCAAAATACCAATGATTAACAGGCCGACCCCATTGATGGTATCTGAAACCGCTACCGCTTTAAGGCCGCCGAAAATGGCATACACAGCGCCTACGGTTCCCACCGTGACTATGGTGATCACCAGTGCCAGTTCATAACTGACATTGAGCAGTGCCGGTACATCAAACAACCGCAACACCGCGACAGAACCGGCATACAGTACCGATGGAATGGTGATTAAACCGTACCCCACCATAAAGAGCACCACCGTCATGCGACGCACTGTGTCATCAAATCGACCTTTGAGGAATTCCGGTAAGGTGGAAAAGGCACCAGCCAGATACCTTGGCAGGAAAATCATGGCCATAATAATGGTGGCGAATCCAGCCGTCACCTCCCAGGCCATGGCACTCATGTTGTAACCATAGGCTGAACCATTCAGGCCGATAAGCTGTTCAGCGGAAAGGTTAGTCAGCAACATTGAACCGGCGATAAAGGTGCCGGTTAAGCCCCGGCCGGCGAGAAAGTAACCATCTTTGGAATCTACAACCCCTTTTGTCTTTTGCCAGGAAATCCAGGCAACTAATCCCATAAAAAAGACGCAGGTTAATAATGTCGTTATGACTTCTTGTAGTTCCATAATGTGCTCACTCAGATTAACTCTTTTATAAGATAGCGTTTATTAGCGGTAACGCGAACCCGTGGTCCGAATTACCGGCGAGTATTACCAGATGCTGCGCTCCAGCTGGGCGATTTCTTTGTTGTTCAGGTGCTCTACTGGCTGCATAAGTTCCAGCTGGGCATCGGCTTTGACAAAGACCGCCATTTCCGACAGCGGCAATTGCATGGTCAGCACCTGTCCACCGTCGAAGCGTTGTTTGGTATCCAGTTTAATCCAGTCACCTTTGGGCAGATAAACCGTCACTTTTCCGCCAGCGCGATAAATCGGTGCCACCAAGATATCGTCACCAAACATAAACTGATCTTCAAACGCCCAGGCAGCCTGATCTTCCGGGTAAGCCAACACCATTGCGCGTTGTACTGGTAATCCGGTTTCGCTGGCAATAGCCATAGTTTTGCTGAGATAAGGCAAAATCTGATAGCGCAGTTTCAGTGCAGCATTGGCGGCATCGCGTGCTTCATCGCCATAGCTCCAGGGTTCTCGCTGACCTATGCCATGCAGGCGCATATGGGCTGAGAAAACGCCCGCCTGGCACCAACGCACATATAACTCGGGATCACGGGTATCTTTGAAGAAGCCTCCCACATCGGTAGCATAAAAAGGTGCCCCGGAAAGTCCCCAACTGATACCGCCGCGAATGTTAGCAGCCAAGCCACCCCAGTCTGCCTGAGGGTCACCGCCCCACTGCGCCGGGTAACATTGGGAGCCTGTCCAGGCTGAGCGACTGAACAAAAATGGACCATTCTTGCTGTATTTTTCAGCAGCTTCATAAACGCAACGGTTGTATAGCAGGGCATAGACATTGTGTAACGCCATCCCCGTCTCGCCGTTATGGGCCACCATGTGTGGATCTTCCACTTGCTCACCAAAATCCGCCTTGATCATATCTACGCCAAGGTCGAATAAGGGTTTATGGGCTTCTCGCCAGAAAGCAAACGCATCGGGATGGGTAAAGTCTACTATTCCAGATTCTGGTAATGGTGTTAATACTTCACCAAAGGCGCTCATATCCCACTGATAACGAAATGCTTCTCCGGTGCGGCTGTCTTTTAACAACCAACCTTTGTCGGCCATTTTTTGGAACAAGGGATTCTTCACTGACACCAGCGGGTATTCCCAGATACAGATTTTAAAATCCATGGCTTTAAGCTGATCTAATACCACTTTTGGATCGGGATAGCGTTTCGGATCCCATTCAAAGGCAAAGCGGGTATCAGTATCTTGCCATGCACGTCCGTCCAGGGTGATCACATCACAAGGCATGTTTTGCTCTCGCACAGCTTTGGCAGTGGCCAGCAGCTCGTCGGCATCTTTGTAATAGGCTTTAGAAAGGATTACCCCCAAACTCCATTCCGGTGGCAACGGCGCTTTGCCAGTCAGTTCAGTGTACTGATCCAGAATATCCGCTCCGACATTGGTTTTATCTGAAGCCAAAACAAAAATGTCCAGGCTGTCATCTTCAATGAGTACACTGTAGGCACGTTGCGACCACGGCGCATAACCTACACTGTGAGTCACCGGAGCCGGAGTATGAACAAATATCCCCCACCCTTCAGGACTCCAGCAAAACGGCGTATTTTTATAGGATATTTCGGCATTAACCCCTAACGCGTCATGGTTAAAGGAACGCACTAGTTGACCGCGTTTATCCAACTTGCCCCACTTTTCGCCCAGGCCATATACTGGTTCGTTGCTTTGCAAATCAAATGACATCAACCAGCCATCATCCACTTTTGCCAAAGGCGGCAAACGCAAGGGCCTGACAAAATGACCATCATTCGGGGTTTTCTGTACCACAGCATTATTGCGGAAAAAGCGAAACTGGAATGGCTGGTGTTGCAGCTCTAAAACCTGATCACCTGCCTCAATTGTAGTTTGTGCATCATCACCAGAAACGCGACAAGACAACACTTCAGGTAACTTCTTAAGCATGCCATATTCATCTTTTCGATTCTTCCCAGTCTGAATGCGAAAACCACTGGCAAACATGGAAATGGTTAGCTGGCCGTCTTCCAGGGGAACAATCACCTGATTGCTGTCATTGCAACTGGCACGGCCGTTACATTTTATCTGTGGGATATCATTCCACGCAGGCACTGGTAGTGAAAAATCGCTCATTGGGATCTCCTGGAAAAAAGTTGTGATAACGCTGTGCAATCCAATAAAACAGCTACTACAATTGTCTTATGTCTTATATAAGTCTCAATGCAGTTTACGAAATGCTCGGTCACAAGGCAATAACAAAGTGTTAACAATGCCAGATTTACGCCGGTGCAGTGATGCACTAACAAGTCTAGTAAACAAAGAAACCTGTGACTTTATAAATACTTATTATTTATATGATTTAAGACAAATATCTGAATTTATTGTTTTTTATAATGTCGTAACTGTGGTTACATGCTTAGAGTGTGTCGTGCAATAACACTGCGGAGCAATGTTTAACGCTCCAAAGCACATCAGAGCAGCTAAGGCTAGAGACCTGTGTTATTTAGTACCTGTGTTATTAAACACCTTTGATTCTTACAGGTTAAACTGCGAGAATGCCAAACAGATTTACGGACAATGAAATCGTTTACACCGGCAACTTATTCGGGAAAAAGTAAAGCAAAATGAAAGGTAGCAAGTTCGACAATAAAATGAGTCCCAGTGGACTGGCGTTTCAACCACTGTATAAGCAAGTCGAAGAACATGTCACGCAACTTATTGTAGAACAGCGCTGGAAGCCAGGTGAAATGCTGCCCAATGAATTTCAACTGGCGGAAGAATTTGGCGTCAGTCAGGGAACAGTGCGCAAAGCCCTGAATACATTAACTCAGTCTAAAGTACTGACCCGACGTCAGGGGGTAGGCACCTTCGTATCAGAGCACACTGGTCATCAAGCCTTATATCGCTTCTTTCCTGTGGTAGAAGACAATCAGCCGCCGCAATTGCCAGAAGCGGAAGTCCTTGCTTTTGAACTTCAGACTCCCGAAAAACACATCGCAGAACAACTATCGCTGGATAAAGACGACAAGGTGATCTTCCTGTCCCGTAAAAGACTGATCAATCAGGTGGCCTGCTTACTGGAAGACATCTACCTGCCAGAAAAGTATTTTCCGGGTCTGCACGAAATGCCTGAACTGCCTCATACCCTTTATCACTTTTATCAGTTGAACTTTAATTTAACCGTACACAAAACTACGGACCGCATAAAAGCTATACTGGCAAACGCACGTGATGCCGAAAATCTCGGCGTAAAAGTGGGCGATCCGGTCCTGATGTTTACCCGGCTGACCCGCTCACTGGAGGGTAAATTAATCGAGTTTCGCGTTAACCACTGTCGCTCCGACAATTATCATTACCTGGTAGACCTGGATTAATTGCAGTTGCACAGTCTATTGTGCTTCCTCGAAGGGGAACTCCCCTTCTCTCCTCATATGCCCTTGGCAAGAGAGAACATGCGTGACAGGAGCCAGATTTGTTCGGACTGCGAATACAACTTTGTGCGCTTTTGAAAGAAGCTTAAGAGGGGTGTGATCGTAAATCCTTCGATGGCTAAAATTAGCGAGGTATGTGCAAAAACAACTGTTTTTTGTCCTTTTTAAACGACTTTTTAGAGTTCTTTAACTAATTCCCAACCTTTATGAGTTATTTCAAAAACTTCCCCTTTATGGCCAAGCTCTTTTACAAAGTCTAGGGTTATTAATTGCTCTAATGCCGCCTCATATTTTACAAATGATTTTTGGTCTTTAGAACCAAATGAACTCTTGCCGGCTTGAATGGTTCTGTCAATTTTCATAATACGACCGTTGTTATCAGTAGATGCCGCGACAATTATTTCTTTTGCCTCATTAGAAAGAGCATCCTCTTGTTGTTGCTTACTCTGCAATTCATTTAACAACATATCTCGCTCAGCTCGAATTGCCTCAAGCTGTTTCATTAATTTTTCTTTTGTTTCTGCGTTTTCAATATCTGCGACAACTTCATCTCTTTTAGCTCTGTCGATAAGCTCTTTCTCTTTTACAGCAAATAAATTTGAACGAGACTGCTCTAATTGAGACTGTTTTATTGTCTTTCGATGTTCGGCCTCAAGTTGTAGATTTTCGATAAGCTCTTTCGGTCTCCTTTCTATCATCGCAAATATAAATTTTAACCAGTGGGCTGATGCAGCAACAATAGCCCCAATAACTAATGGATAGAGCAATAATGTAAAAATATCAGTTTGGGCGTCAAACAATGCAAGTTTTTCTTCGGGCTTCCCTTTTGAAAGTACAAGCAAGAAAAAACCTCTCCAATTTAATGCTATAAAGGCAAGTATTGTATAGCCAAAATACGGGGTTTTTATTCTATTATTTACCGCATCAACGACTTCTTTCACTGAATTATCCTTTTGCACTCTAGCATTTTTATAATCGACAAATGCACGTCATTCTCCAGGCAATTATTGTTTTTCCACAATGCTACACTTTATGCGTAAATTTTAATCCTGTAAACACGCTACCAGAGCGCCCGCTTCTAGCATCAAAAGCGCGTCGTTGAAATAAATTCCACCCAACAAGGATTCATCGGTGTATGGTTCGAAGTCTGTTCAAACCAGCCCTTGCGCCAGCCTTTTTAACATTACATTAAAAATAGAGTGCAAATTTCATTCGCATGGGATTGACATTTGGCTCATTAAATCTAATATAGGTCTTATATAAGACACAAGATTTAGTAAATGATTTATGTCTCTGCATTAATCATTTAGCCAGATAAACAGAAAGAGAGTCCCTAATGTCACTAAAGAAAATGCCCGAAGTTGGTTTAGGTTTGTGGAAAATCGCCCCGGAAGATTGCGCGCAATCAGTCTATGATGCGATCTCTGTCGGATATCGCCACCTGGATAGTGCTTGTGATTACGGAAACGAAAAACAAGTAGGTGAAGGCATTAAGCGGGCTATTGACGACGGCTTATGTAGTCGCGAAGACCTGTGGATCACCTCCAAGCTGTGGAACACCTATCATGCCAAAGAACACGTCAGACCGGCTTTGGAAAAAACCCTGGCGGATTTAGGGCTGGAATATTTGGATCTGTATCTGATCCACTTCCCGATTGCGCAACAATATGTAGATTTTGAAACCCGTTATCCACCTGAGTGGTTTTTAGATCCCAATGCCGAAGACCCTAAAATGGCTTTTGCCAAAGTGCCTTTATCCGAAACCTGGCACGCTATGGAAGAGTTAGTGGATATCGGATTGACTCGCGAAATTGGGGTTTGTAATTACAACTCAGCACTGTTGATGGACCTGATGAACTACGCCAACAGAAAGCCTTTCGCACTGCAGATTGAATCACACCCTTATCTGACTCAGGAAAAACTGATTAAGCTGGCCCAAAATTACGGTTTACAGGTCACCGCCTTTTCACCCCTAGGTGCCTTGTCCTACCTGGAGCTGAATATGGCTGCCCAGAATGAATCCGTATTGGTTCAGGAGGCTGTACAAAAAGCAGCGGCCCGCACCGGGAAAACCGAAGCTCAGGTGGTGTTGCGTTGGAACGTGCAACGAGGCTGTTCCATCATCCCGAAAAGCTCAAAATTACATCGTCTGAAAGAGAATCTGGATATTTTTGATTTTAGTCTTACCGAAGACGAAATGCAGGCGATATCCGCGTTAAATGCGAACAAACGCTTCAATGATCCCGGCGAATTTTGCCAGGCCGCATTTAATACACATTGTCCAATCTACGACTAGGAGATGCAGGTGAAAAAGATCGAATTAACCAATATCGACGGCCAACTACAGCTGGGTGACAGCACCTTTCCGGCTATTGTCGAAAACAAACCAGGATTTACCAACCTCGACGACTGCATCGCCTGGGTGAAAGAAAATCTGGCAGAATTAGAAGCCGAGTTAAGCACTGCGGGTTCTGTGTTGTTCCGCGGTTTCCCGATTAATTCTGCGGAAACGTTTGACGCCTTTTCTGCGGCCTTTGGCTATGCCAACTTTACTTATAAAGAGTCATTGTCAAACGCGGTAAGAATCAACTATACCGAGCGGGTTTTTACCGCCAATGAGGCGCCAAAAGATGTAGAGATTTATCTGCATCACGAAATGGCGCAGACGCCAATTTATCCCAGCAAGCTGTTTTTCTTCTGTCAGTCAGCTGCGGAGACCGGTGGGGCTACTCCGTTATGCCGTTCAGATTCTTTGTTTACTGAACTGGAAAGGCAAGCACCGGCATTGGCAAAAGACTTTGAAGAAAAAGGGGTTAAGTACACTACCCGTATGCCTGGTGCAGACGATTCCAACTCTGGTCAGGGCCGCAGTTGGAAGAGTACTTTGAGCGTTGATTCAGTGGAAGCTGCAGAAGCAAAACTGGCAGAGCTGGGTTATAGCTGGCAATGGCAGGAAGATGGTAGCCTGATCGCCACCACACCGGTAATGCAGGCCGTAATGCAACTGGACAATGGTGTAAAAACCTTTTTCAACCAGCTGATCGCGGCTTACATGGGCTGGAAAGGCGTACGTGAGAACCCCGCCAGTGCGATTACCTTTGGTGATGGCAGCCACATTCCAAAAGAAGGCCTGGAGCTGGTAAACTCTCTGGCAGACCAGTTCACCTATGACTTGCAATGGCAGGACGGCGACGTTGCACTGGTAGACAACTATATGGCAATGCACGGACGTCGCCCCTATTCAGGCGATAGAAAACGCCAGGTATTGGTTGCCCTGGCAGCGGCCTAAGAAAACGGACAGGACATGTATCAACTCGAGCAACTCGTACAACAATCCCGGAAGCTTGCTCCCGGGATTTTTGTGGCCGTCATTACCGGATTGGCCGCGTTATTCTTAAGTGAACACTATGGCGCACCGGCGATGCTGTTTGCCTTGTTGCTGGGTATTGCCATGTCCTTTCTTTATCAGGACACCCAATGTAAAGCCGGTATCGAGTTTACCGCCTGCCACGTGTTGCGGGTTGGTGTCGCCTTACTGGGATTGCGCATTGCCTTTGACGATGTGGTGTCTTTGGGCTGGCAAACCGCACTGCTGCTGATTGTGGCAGTCGCCTCGACCATTGTTTTCGGTATCCTGTTAGCCAAAGTCTTTCGCCTGAGTACCCGATTTGGTGCCCTAACCGGCGGCTCTGTTGCTATTTGTGGTGCATCAGCAGCCATGGCCATCTCGGCGGTGTTACCCAAGGACGAAAACCGGGAAAGAGATACCCTGCTAACCGTGATCGGAGTAACTTCGCTATCCACGGTTGCCATGGTGGCCTACCCCATTATCGCCACCTATCTGGGACTGGATGAAACTCAAACCAGTATCTTTTTGGGCGGCACCATTCACGATGTTGCTCAGGTAGTGGGCGCGGGCTATTCGGTATCCGAACAAACCGGCGATCTGGCCACACTGACTAAACTGGTACGGGTGGCTTTTTTGATGCCAGTGGTATTGTGTTTTTTATTGGTACTTAAAGCCAATAAAGCCGCTTCGGTACAAAATGGTAAAACACCTGGACTACCGGCCTTTTTAGTCGCTTTTATCGTGCTAATGTTGCTCAACAGTCTGGTGGATATCCCACAAGTTATTACCACCACAGCAACCGAAGTCAGCCGTTTTGCCTTAGTGGTGGCTATTACCGCCATTGGCATGAAATCCAACCTGGGGCAGCTGACCAAAGTTGGCATTAAACCCATTATTTTAATGGTGGCTGAAACGGCCTGGATTGCGCTGTTAATCCTTGGCTGGTTGGTATTTTTCTAAACGGAATATTGCAACTATGTCCGATAAAAACCGCTTATCACGACGCCAATTCTTGCTCAAGTCCAGTGCTTTTAGCGCACTACTTGGCAGTGAAATTGTATTTCAAAAGTACCTGCCTCCGGGACTTCTGCCAGTGGCATTGGCGCAAAACAACAGCATAGCAGGCAAAGATCCGGGATTGCTTGTGCTCAACGATCGCCCATTAAATGCAGAAACACCCGCACACCTTCTGGATGACAAGGTAACTCCCGCATCAAGATTGTTTGTGCGCAATAATGGCATTCCCCCTGAATCTCCGAATAGTGAAAGCTGGACACTCACTGTTGCGGGTGAGTCAATTGAGCAAGAAAAAACCTGGACCTTACAGCAACTAAAAGAGAATTTTAAACACTACAGTTACCAGTTAACGATTGAGTGCGGTGGTAATGGTCGTGCCGAATTTACGCCACCTGCGAAAGGGAACCAGTGGACAACCGGCGCTGTGGGTTGTCCCAAATGGACAGGGGTCAGACTTAAAGACCTATTAAACGCTTCTGGAATCAAGCCAGACGCCGTCTATATTGGTTATTACGGTGCAGATAAACACCTATCCGGTGACCCGAAAAAATTCCCCATTTCTCGGGGCGTTCCAATAGAGAAAGCCCTGGAAGATGAAGCTTTGATTGCCTGGGCAATTAATGGCGAACCACTGCCTTTAATGAACGGCTATCCGCTGCGTCTGGTATTTGGCGGTTGGCCAGCCAGTACCTCAGGTAAGTGGCTGCAAAAAATTGTGGTCAGAAATCAGGTTCACGACGGCGCCAAGATGACAGGCTCTGCCTATCGGGTCCCATGTAATCCGGTAGCGCCGGGTAGCTCTGTAGAAGACTCACAGATGTGTATCATTGAGGCCATGCCAGTCAAATCGCTGATCACCTTTCCAAAATCTGGTATTTCTCATTCTATAGCAACGCCCTTATCAGTCAGAGGGCACGCCTGGGCAGGCGACAGAAAAGTAACCCGAATGCAGTTATCTATCGACTTTGGTCAAACCTGGCTAAATGCCCCTTTGTCTTCTCCTGCAAACAAGAACGCCTGGCAGCATTGGCAACAAAACCTGCAGTTCCCTAAAACGGGATACTATGAAATCTGGGCTAAAGCTACAGACGACAAAGGGGTATCACAACCAATGGTGCTTCCCGGCTGGAATCCAAAAGGTTATCTGAACAATGCCACACACCGCATTGCAGTTCAGGTGATTTAAGATGTTGACTGTGCTGGCTAAGTGGCGAACCTTTTGGCTGTTAAGTGGGCTGAACTTGTTATTAATGTGCGCTGGCGCCTGGGCACAGGGAAATTCATTTAAACTGGCGGAAGATGCAGATCTCCCCTACGTCATTGCTCACTGTACTGCATGCCACTCCAGTGCATTGATCTCGCAAAATCGAATGACCCGAGAAGGCTGGCTTAAAACTATTCGCTGGATGCAAAAAGAACAGGGACTATGGCCTTTGGGAGAACACGAAGAACGCGTATTGAATTATCTTGAGCGTCACTATTTCCCCCAAACCAGCGGTCGCAGAAAGCCATTAGCGGCCCATTTGATGCCAGAGACTTCCCAAAATTAAATGCCATATTGATACCTGAACACTGGTGGTTACTTTGTCACCAGGCTTACAAAAAAGTCTTATCTTTTGTTGCTGTTTCAGGTTCTTTAGCTGTGTATTTCCGGTCAGTTTAGTCGTGAACGGTGCAAACTTAAACTCAGCAACAGTTAACCTAATCAGACAATACCACCAGAAGCGATTACCAGCTTCGCCAAAGAGGTTATGAACAAGCCCTTATCTGTTGCAATGACCAATCTGGGCGAGGTAATTATTTAACCTTTACAGTGACAAAATTAGCACTTAACTGTTTGTTAAAGGGCGTATCAAATGGAAAAGCCGTCTTAAAAGACGGCTTTATCATTTATTTTTGCCTCAACTCGTTTTTATCTAGTCGATAAAAGCAAAAGCATCACCAATAAGCTGATCAGGCTGAATGCCTTTGGGTAAAAACTCATCTCTGACCACTTTGGCCATTTCAAAGCGACCGGCAACATACACATGCTGACCATCTAAAGAAGCAAAATCTTCTAAAACGGCTTTGTGAACCAGACCGGTACGACCATTCCAGCCCGCTTGAGGTGCCTCTATCACAGGCACAAATTTAAAGTCACTGTGGGCTTGTTGCAGCTCCTGAAGATAACTCATTTCATACAAATCAGCAGGCGTTTTTGCGCCCCAATACAGGCTCACTTTCGCGCCTTTATTGGCGTGCAACTTTTGCAGCAACAGGCTGCGGGTATAGGAATAGCCCGTGCCACCCGCAATCAAAATAGAATTTTCGGCATCATTCTGGATCACCGCGCTGCCACAGGGAAGTTCAACGTCAATTTCGCCTTCGGCCTGCAAGCGCTCGATCACCTGCATAGCATAGGGATTGTGCTCAGAAGCGCCGATATGCAGCTCCAGGAAATCTTTTTCGTATGGCGGATTAGCAATAGAAAAGGGGCGTTTATCCTCGTCAGACATCACTACCTGCAAATACTGGCCTGCACTAAATTCAGGTAATGGCGAATCACTCTTCAGTATCACCTTATAAACAAATGCTGAAACCGACTGCATTTCAGCCACTTTTACCCGAATTATACTCATTGTGTTCTCTGTGCCTCTGTTCACTTATTTTACTCTAGTCCAAGATCCTGCCAAATGGCATCGACCTTCGCTTTTACTGCTTCATCCATCACGATGGGCGTGCCCCATTCCCGGTCAGTTTCACCGGGCATTTTATTGGTGGCATCCAGCCCCATTTTGGAGCCTAACCCCGATACCGGAGAAGCAAAATCCAGGTAATCGATTGGGGTGTTTTCTATCATCACTGTATCCCTGGCAGGATCCATGCGGGTGGTCATGGCCCAGATCACGTCTTGCCAGTCTCTGGCATTGACATCATCATCACACACAATCACAAACTTGGTATACATAAACTGACGCAGGAAAGACCAAACCCCCATCATGACCCGTTTGGCATGACCAGGATATTGTTTCTTCATAGTCACCACGGCTAAACGATAAGAGCAACCTTCCGGAGGCAGATAAAAATCTACAATCTCTGGAAACTGTCGTTTTAAAATAGGTACAAACACTTCATTCAGCGCTACCCCAAGGATCGCAGGCTCATCAGGGGGTCTGCCGGTGTAGGTAGAGTGATAAATGGGATTGTCGCGGTGGGTGATGTGCGTCACCGTGAACACCGGGAAGGTTTCTACTTCGTTGTAGTAACCGGTGTGATCGCCGTAAGGTCCCTCAGGTGCCGTTTCTTCAGGATCAATGTAACCCTCCAGCACAATTTCGGCACTGGCTGGCACTTGTAAATCATTGCTGATACAGCCAGTAATATCGGTTTTATCGCCGCGCAACAATCCAGCAAAAGCATACTCAGACAGCGTATCAGGTACCGGCGTTACCGCCCCTAAGATGGTTGCAGGATCGGCTCCCAGTGCCACAGCTACCGGAAACTTTTCGCCGGGATGTTGCTGACACCACTCTTTAAAATCCAACGCGCCACCGCGATGAGACAACCAACGCATGATAAGCTTATTCTTGGCGATAACCTGTTGACGATAAATCCCCAGGTTCTGACGATTTTTATTGGGCCCTCGAGTGACAGTTAAGCCCCAGGTGATCAAAGGAGCAACATCACCAGGCCAGCATCGCTGCACAGGTATTTTGTTTAAATCGACATCTTCACCAGAAAGCACATTCTGCTGGCAAGCCGCCTTTTTCACTTCCCTTGCTGGCATGTTCAGTACCTGCTTAAACACCGGGACTTTTTGCCATAAATCTTTAATGCCTTTAGGCGGTTCTGGCTCTTTCAGAAAGGCCAGTAGCTCGCCGACTTCGCGCAATGCGGCAACGTCATCCTGGCCCATTCCCATAGCAACGCGCTTTGGTGTACCAAACAGGTTGGCCAACACCGGCATATTAGGACCATCGGGATTGTGTGGATGTTGCACATTTTCAAACAGAATGGCCGGCCCACCAGCACGCAAAGTACGATCGGCGATTTCGGTCATTTCCAGTTCGGTGCTTACCGGCACCTTTATCCGCTTTAATTCGCCGACATCTTCCAGTTGCTGGATGAACTCTCTGAGATCTTTATATTTCATATAGGGTTTCTGTAGGCTTAAATGCTTCTGATGAAAATAAAATTTGCGCTATTATACGGGTTTGACCGGTAATAATGAAATCAGAGCCGATTGAACTTTACGGTATATTTTAGAACCGACCGAATAATGCAGCTAAATAAGCAGATTAAATCAGACCAGGGCCACTTATTTCCATGCGCTACCCCAAACCTTTAACAGCCAATGCTAAAATAGCCGTTACAGCCATTTCCTCCGGTGTCGACGCCCCGCTACACTGCCGATTAGATTTCATTCTTAATGATTTACGGGAAAAAGGTTTCCGCATAGTTGAAGGCCAGTGTTTGCGCTCCAACAGCGGCTATGTCAGCGCAGATGCCCACACCCGAGCCCGGGAGTTGATGCAGTTTTTAACAGATCCAGAAATCGAAGCGGTTATTCCCCCATATGGTGGCGAACTGGCCACTGAACTACTGCCATTACTGGACTTTGAGGCGCTTAAGTCCTCGCCGCCTAAATGGATTCTGGGCTACTCAGATGTGTCCACAATCACCTGTGCCCTCACCGCCAGCAGTGATTTTGCGACAGTACACAGTGCCTGCTTGATGGAAATGCTACCCAAGCAACCTGATCCTTTTACCGGTCAGATCCTGAATACTCTGGCCACCGCTGAAATGGGCAGTTTTGAACAACAGAGCGCCGGTTTTTATCAAAACACCTTTCCTGACTGGGAAAGCGAACCCTATAGCCTGTTTGATTTAAGCCAACCCACTCGTTGGCAAAAGTTGAAGAAAACCACAGACTCAGATGACGCATTGCAGCTGCGAGGGAGATTGTTCGGCGGATGCCTGGACACCTTGGTGAATTTGTTCGAAAACCCTTACCTCGACTTTACGGGCTTTAAACAACGCTATCAGTTAGACGGGGTTATCTTGTTTTTAGAAAACGTAGAAATGTCGCCAAAAGCCCTGAAACGCGCGCTACTTAGCATGGATATGCGCGGCGTATTCAATCATATTAATGGCTTGCTATTGGGGCGCAGTACCGGGCCGGAAGATGCCAATGGTGAACTGGACTACTATCAAATCATCCAGGAGTTCTTTATGGACAAAGACTTTCCGGTGCTGTTTGATGCCGATATCAGCCACTATCCACCCAATATGACCCTAATCAACGGAGCATTGGCCAACATCGAGTATAGCGATGGCCACGCCCGGGTTACGCAAACATTAGTGCCCTAGAAAGCTAGCGCTGCAGTCAGGTCTTTATCACTTCTGATATCAGGCCAATGACTGCCCCAGCGGGGTCCTGGACCACACAAAATTCGTCATCCCCCATGCCTTTAGGACCATACAATAACTTTCCGCCCAGCTTTTCGCTGGCGGCGATACTGTCATGCACGCTTTTAACCCGAACGTACATCAACCACTGTGCTGGCAGTCCGGCATTGCAACCTCTGGCGTGACACACCCCGGCAACGGTTTCACCACTTTGCGGCAGGTCCATGGTGTAGTCTTGATAGTCTCCCATCGACACAGCACCACTTTTCCAACCCACCACGCTTTCGTAAAACCCTTTTAAGGATTCAGCATTGTCTACCGTCAGATCCCGCCACTCAATGGCACCTATTTGCTTTTCTGATTGTTCCATTGTTTTCTCCTGAGCTCCCCATAATTCTAGAACTAAAATCATCAAGCTCAAATTTAACGCCCGAATTTTGATTCTATCCGATAAAAACCCAAAATAAGTACAAATTATAACCACAATAGGTTAAATAAATAACCCTGCCTGTAGCAAAGTGAACATTCCTTACAGCCCACTATTTAACCGCATTTAGCTATAAAAATGAGCCATTCCGCTGTTTTCCTATCAGCGCAAACCGGGTTTAAAAATGCAATTTAATTCACCACCGCATTTTCCCCGTATTGATCTTCACATTTTATTAACTAATTATTTACAACTGGTTGGACATCCTACCTGTTGAAAAATTAATAACTACCAGGAACATCACAATGAAAAAACTATTACTTGCTGTACTGCTACTGGGCAACCTCTTAGCCGCTGCCCCTGCCAGCTATGCTGGTACCTACGCTAAAACCAAATACCCCATCGTCTTAGTACATGGCTTATTCGGTTTTGATGATCTGCTTTGGGTGGATTACTTCTACAAGGTACCCAATGCTTTAAGCCGAAATGGCGCAAAAGTATATGTAGCCACTGTTTCACCAGCCAACGCCACAGAAGTTCGCGGCGAGCAGCTCCTCAGTTATGTGCAGGAAGTGCTGGCGGTCACCGGTGCTGAAAAAGTTAATTTGATTGGTCACAGTCACGGCGGCCCGACTATTCGCTACGTAGCCAGTGTTGCCCCGGAATTGGTGGCTTCAGCCTCCTCGGTAGCTGGTGTTAACTGGGGCAGCCCGGTAGCCGATTTAGTGCGCGAAGGTATCGAGCCCGATTCAGCACTGGAAGGCATTGCTAAAACCGTTTTTGATGGCTTTACTAATTTTCTTGAGTTGATCACTGGCTCTAACCCAGGTGAATTGCCCACAGATACGATTGCTGCCCTGGAAGCCTTGACCACTGAGAGAACATTGCAGTTCAACGCCGAGTATCCAGAGGGTATGCCTTCAGCATACTGTGCCAACGACGGTGACATGGTGGGCACTAACGGTGTTTACTACTTCTCCTGGAGTGGCGGTTCTACCTACACCAATGTATTTGATATCGCAGACCCGGCAATGGCAATTACCGGTTTGGCATTTAATGAAAGCAATGATGGCCTGGTGTCTTCCTGTAGCTCTCATCTGGGCTATGTACTTAAAGACAACTACAAGATGAACCACCTGGATGAGGTTAACCAAACTTTTGGTATTCATCACCTGTTTGAAACCGATCCGGTGTCAGTATTTGTGCGTCAGGGCAACCTGTTGAAGCAGTTGGGTCTGTAACCATGCGCAAACTGCTAATACCAGCGGTTGCCGGAGCAGGGCTTTATGCCCTGCTTCTGTGGACCGATACACCCGAGACGCCATCAGCCGGTCGCCTGACACAAGACTCAGCATCGCAAGCTGCGCCAGCAGAAAAAGAATTTAGCCCAGAAGATATCGTGCCAACGGCAGAAGTCGCCGTTATTCCATCGACAGATAAGGACTTTATAGTGGCCTCTGGTATCAAGGATGTATTGGATAACATTATCCTGAGTGCCGACAGCACAGATACAGAGACCATCCTGTCTCACGCGCAACAACATTGTTTACAACAGCAGTTACACTCGGCGGGATGTGATGCTTTTTTAAGACTGCTGCAAACCTACCTGGAATACAAAATTGCATTGCAGGCACTGGAGCCAGAATCAATGCAACTCGGTTCGGCACTGGCTAACATTCGTGAACAATTACAACGCCTTGAGTCTTTGCGCAGAGCCTATTTCACCAACGATGAATTTAGCGCCTTATTTGGCGAAGAGCAGCATCTGGATGAACAGGCATTAGCCCGTCGGGAAATCGCATTATCCCCCCACCTCAGCCGAGACCAGAAACAATCGCAGATAGAGGCTCAACTCAGAAACTTACCCGAGGCACAAAGAAGCGCGTTTGCCCCGACACTCGCTATGCGTGATCTGAGCGCGATAAAACAACGCTATGCCGATCAGCAAAGTCGGTTGCTGGAAGCGGAGAATCAATTTGGCAAAGAGGCTGCCGACAGGCTGGCCAAATTATGGCAACAACAGGAATCCTTTGAAGAACAACTTAGTGAAGTGGCACAGCAGTGGCAAGCATTAGCTCAGTCTGAGAATCTTTCAGCAGATGCACTGGATACTTTATTGGCCCAGCATTTTTCTGGTAACCAGTTACGACGAGCAAAGGCGATACTAAAATATCGATAAATACCTAAAGAATATTCTTCTGATAACAACCAGATTTGGCGCCTGAATCAGGCGCCTCAGTATAAATGGCTATATCATTCGTGGCATAAACAAATGTCTGCCGCGCTTTTGCATCTTCGCCTGTTGCTCAGCCGTTAATAACTGATACACCTGTTGATGCTCTGCGATGACAGCATAGACATGCTCCTGAAATTCCGGGAAGGAATCACTGAACAGGGCACTGACTCTGTCAGATGAATAACTGCCGTCTTCCATCCAACCTTTCAGCGTATCGCGGAAACTTTTAACCTGCTCCCGCATTGCGTCTTTACTGTCCTTAGCCTGGGCCAGCAAAGGTTGTATTTGTGATATTTGCTCATCGCTCAAATCCAGTTTGTCCGCCAAACGTTCAAACCTTTCCTGCGGATCGCGATTCTCCATGCGTTGATGCTTTTGGGCCATCAAATCAGCGGCTTTGGCTCTTTGCTCTTCATCCAGCACCTGGTAAACGGCATACTTATTATCAGCTTTGGCAACAGCCATCGCGGATAACGTTGCTTCATACTGGGTCAGCAAGGCGGCAACACTGTCTTGTGTAACATTGCCCGACGCTATCAGGTTAAGCATCTCTTCCTGCAGCTTCTTAATATCTTCGCGATAAACCGACATATTGTCTTTGGCATCATGCATAACGCTGCGAATTGCCAGTTTTTGCTCGCGCTCCAAATCCAATTGTTTAAATAACTGACGCATCTCTTTGCGCTTTCCGTGGTGCTCTCCTTCCCCCCTATCATGAGCGAAAGCCAATCCACCAACTAAAACCGATACACCTACGACTGTGGTCACTAAATTTCTTAATTTCATCTCATTGTCCTCTTGGTAAACAACGATTTTAGTCTGACACAGTCCAGCTAAAGGAACGTATCGCCAATGTAAAGGTTTGGTAAAGAGCGCAACTAACCCTGTTACACAGAGTCACAGAAACTGCTAAATTAACTTAAAAGTTCGTGAATGACGACACGGCTTGTTACAAGGTAAAAAACTAAGATGACCGCAAAATCGTTATTAATAATCGACGATGATAAAGAGCTTACCGGATTGTTGAGTGAGTATTTATCGCCGCAAGGCTATCAAATTCAATGTGCACATGATGGATTGACGGGTGTGCAAATGGCCACCAGTGGTGAGCATTTTGATCTGATTTTATTAGATGTGATGCTGCCAGAGCTGGATGGCTTCGAAGTGTTGAAAAAAATTCGTATCAGCCACCTCACTCCCATCATGATGCTGACGGCCAAAGGTGATGACTTTGATCGCATCTTCGGGCTGGAACTGGGCGCAGATGATTATATGCCAAAACCCTTTAATCACCGGGAACTGTCGGCGCGTATAAAAGCGATTATCAGGCGCATGGAATTTGTACCCAGCCACAGTACCCATCAACCAATTACAATTGGCGATGTAAAAATACAACCAGTCTGCCGCTCAGTGCATTGTGCGGAAGAAGTGATCGAAGTCACTTCCACTGAATTTTCCATTCTGCACCTGTTGATGATGAACTGTGGCAATCTGGTGAGCAAGCAAGACATCAGTAAGAAAGTGTTGGGCAGGCCACTGGCCAGTTATGATCGCAGTATCGACATGCACGTCAGCAATCTGCGCAAAAAACTCAATAACATTGCGGATAGGGAGCGCATCAAAACCGTGCGGGGCTCCGGTTATATCTTTTTGGGGAGCGCCCATTGAAGTCCCGTTACCTGAAAAAACTCAATCCGCTAAACAGTATCTTTGGGCGGCTGTTCTTATGGTTTTGGCTGACGACTCTGGTGATGATTGTTTGCACTGCAATCACCGTCAGGCAAATAATAAAAGGGCCTGAACTGCAAACCATTCCCGCCGATGAGCAGCGAAAATTGGAACAAATCGCCGCCGAGTTTAATCGCAAAATAGAAGTGGGTGTCTTTCAGCATCCACGCAAAATATCCCGACTGGTAAGAATGCTCAGTACCCGATTTGAAAGTGATGTGGTGATTCTGGATGTTGAAGAAGATCGGGTTTATCACGACGCTCCCAGGATGCCGCCCCCCTTTGAACGGCGCTTTAAAAACCTGGCTTCCGCAGAAGCCGCCTATGGCTTTATGGCGGCAGATCGAGTGTTTTTTGGTCCGGTTAATGTCAGTGTTGGCGATAAACAGTATTCGATTTTTAATGGCCGGATTATGCGCTTTCCAATTCTGCAACACCGCATTGAGATCTTTGCCATCATAGCCTTGAGCATAAGTGGCTTACTCTGTTTCGCGCTGGCCTGGTCATTTACCCGCCCCATTAAAGAGCTGCGCGATGCCACTCAGGAAATGGCGAAGGGTAATCTGAAAGCCGGCACCACACATCACACCAGTCGCAAAGATGAAATAGGCGAGCTGAGCCATGACTTTCAAACCATGTCTGTAAAACTCAATGAACTACTGGAAAACCAAAAGCGCTTGCTGGCAGATATTTCTCATGAGTTACGTTCGCCGCTGGCCAGATTGCAGCTGGCTATTGGCATCGCTCAACAACACATAGAAACACAAACGCCACAGGCCAATACAGATAGCCCTATTCAGATACAACTGCTGGAGCGCATAGAAAAAGAAGCTCACCAAATCGATGCCATGATTGGCAACGTGTTGCAGTTGTCGAGGCTGGAAAGTAAATCTTTAGAAGTGCACAAAGAAAAAGTGCATTTTCCGGGCTGCATAGAGGGCGTAATCGAAGATGCCAGGTACGAAGCACAAAGCCACGGCAAGCACATAGTCACAAACTTTCCTGAGTCATTCACACTTTTGGCGGAGTCCTCCTTGTTGGCCAGCGCCGTGGAAAACATAGTGCGCAATAGCATTAAGTATGCGCAGAAGGACATTGAAGTATCTGCACAACTGACGGATGAGCAATTGTTAATAACCATATCCGACGATGGCTGTGGCGTTGCTGAGCAGGAGCTCAACAAACTGTTTACCCCGTTTTATCGGGTATCGTTTGCCAGAAACCGGGAAACAGGTGGCACTGGATTGGGCTTAGCGATAGCCACACAGGCGATAAACGCGCATAATGGCGGCATTACAGCAAGCAACAATGAGAAAGGGGGATTAAGCGTTGCGATCAGCATTCCCATACAAGAAAGTTAAATACCGCTTTTTTGCTCTTATCCCTTGTTTATTACTACTTATGACGGCACACATGACTCAGGCACAGAACTTTCTGATTACTCAGGAAACAGAGCTTCCGGAAAAATATCGCACGGTCATCGAGCCTTTTTGGCAAAACCAGGTGCAAAAAGGTCAGTTTACAGGCCAGGACAATGTCGGTATTCATACCGCCTGGGTTAAACACCCGGACAGTAAGGGAACCATTGTACTGTCATCTGGCAGAACCGAAGGCAGCGTCAAATATAAGGAAATCTTTTACGATCTCTATCAAAACGGGTATTCGATATTTACCCTGGATCATCGTGGCCAGGGGCAATCGGGCAGAATGGCCAGTAATCCCGACAAAGGTCATGTGGAAGATTTCAGCTTTTATGTCGCCGATCTAAAAACCTTTATCGACAAGGTGGTATTACCAGAAAGCCCAACTCAACCCCATTTTTTATGTCATTCAATGGGCTGTGCTATCGGAGCTTTATACCTAATAAACCACCCTGACACCTTCGATAAGGTGGTGTTTTCATCTCCCATGTTTGGTATCAATGCCCCCATCCCGGCATGGTTAGCTAAAGGTATTGTCAGCACTCATGGCTTTTTTAACGGCGTGTTTTCCGATGAGCCCTGGTATTTTCCGGGTCAGGGGGACAAGCAACACGAGGCGTTCGCCGGCAACAGCGTTACGCATAGCAAAGTCAGGTTTGAACAAAGCGAGCAGGCCTTTGAAGAGGTGAATGCCGCACTTGGAGGCATTACCGGTGGCTGGTTAAAAGCGGCATTATGGGCCATGAACACCATTGAACAAAACGCTGCGCAAATAACCACACCCGCCCTGCTATTGCAATCAGGCGGCGATACCATTGTTGCCAATGACGCTCAAAAGCGTGTTTGTGACAAGATGCCCAACTGCCAACTTATCATCGTTGATAATGCCAAACATGAGCTTCTGTTAGAACAGGACCAATTCCGCAATGTGGCGCTTTCCGAAATACTTACCTTTTTCGCCTCTAAGGACCAGTAATGTTAGATATCGTTTTATACCAACCCGAAATTCCACCCAATACCGGCAATATTGTGCGATTGTGTGCAAATACCGGATTTTCGCTGCATCTAATCGAGCCTTTGGGCTTTGACTGGGAAGATAAAAAAGTACGTCGAGCAGGTTTGGATTATCACGAGTTCGCCAAAGTAAAAAAATGGCCTGACTTGCAAAGCTATATTGATCAGCGACAACCCAATAAAATCTACGCTTGCACCACCAAAGGCAGCCGCTTTTTCACAGATGTCGAATACCAGGCGGGTGATTGTTTATTGTTTGGTCCTGAAACGCGGGGATTACCGGAAGATTTGATCTTCTCCATGGCAGAAGACCAGCGACTGCGTATCCCAATGGTAGAGGGCAGCCGCAGCATGAACCTGTCAAACGCCGTATCAGTATTTGTCTATGAAAGCTGGCGACAGCTGGGATTCCCCAACACCATATAATTCAAGGAGTCAGAGTTCTTGAAATGCTTCAATTTCAAGGGGTCAGAGTCGTTGAAACGCGATTTTGACGCCTGAGCGTCTCAAACCAATTTCAACGACTCTGACCCCTTGAAAATTATTCGAATTTGATTTCGCGTCCAAGTAGTGCGGCGGCGGCGTCCTGAACAGACTTGCCCTGGTAGAGGATGGCGTAGATTTGTTCGGTGATGGGCACTTCTACCCCGAGTCGCTCTGCTAACACATACACTTCTTTGGTGTTGCGGTAACCTTCCACTACCTGACCAATATCAGTCATGGCCTGCTCAACGGTTTTGCCCTCACCCAGCGCCAAACCAAAGCGTCGGTTTCGGGATTGGTTGTCGGTGCAGGTAAGTACTAGGTCGCCTAACCCGGCCATGCCCATAAAGGTTTGTGGATTGGCTCCCAGACTAGCTCCGAGACGGCTTAATTCTGCCAGGCCTCGGGTGATAAGTGCAGTTCTGGCGTTGGCACCAAAGCCCATACCATCCGATAGTCCAGCGCCAATAGCAATAACATTTTTAACCGCGCCACCCAATTGCACACCAACAAAATCAGTACTTTTATAAACCCGAAATGACTTATCGCAATGCAGTTTTTGGGAAAAGTCAGTCATAAAATCACTATCTTCGGATGCCAGCGTTATAGCAGTGGGCAAACCTTTTGCCATTTCTTTGGCAAAGGTGGGACCGGAAAGTACTGCAATAGGAATCTCCGCACCAAGAATTTCTCTGGCCACGTCCTGCAATAACCGCCCCGTTTCCGGCTCAAGCCCTTTAGTTGCCCAGATAATTCGCTGTCCGGCTTGCAAAATGGGTTTAAGCTGTTGCAGCATGCCAGCAAAAGCATGACTTGGCACCACCACCAAAATATCACGGCTCCTGGCAACTGCTGTAGCCAAATCCGCTTCTATCTGTAAAGCATCAGGAAAGGTAAAATCAGGTAAGTAGTATTGATTTTGGCGACTTTCGGTCATCGCCTGCATTTGTTCTTTGTTCCGCCCCCAGAACCAAACTGGCACCTGTTTACGGCTTAAACAAAAGGCAAGGGCAGTGCCATAAGACCCTGCCCCCAATACCGTGATGGATTGCTCATCCATAATGGTTTTAATACTTATTGCAGTGGTGCGTCAGCCGCTGCTTGTTCGGCTTGCGCTTGTTGAGCACGTTTTTGCATGTATTGTGCAAAAATGGCGTCAAAGTTAACTGGCTGCAGGTTGAACACAGGGAAAGTACCCTTGTTGATCAGAGTCGCAACGGTCTCACGTGCATAAGGGAATAAAGTGTTAGGGCAGAAAGCACCAATCATGTGTGCTTTTTGCGGCTCTGGTAACTCTTCGCTGATCAGGAAGATACCGGCTTGTTGAACTTCTACCAAGAATGCTGTTTGGTCTTCAACTTTCGCCTGCAAAGTAATGGTTAATACTACTTCGTAGTTGTTGTCTTCTAATTTTGTAGACTTGGTATCCATGTCCACTTTCATTTCTGGCTTCCACTCTTTAGTGAAAATAGCCGGAGAATTCGGCGTTTCAAAAGAGATATCTTTACAGTAGATACGTTGGATATGGAATTGTGGACCTTTAGTCTGAGGTGCGTCTTCTGCGCCACCAGTTTGGATTTCGTCTGCCATTTTAGCTAAGCCTTGTCTAAATAAATTTTAAAATAATGGGTCTAGTTTGCCCTGTCGCTCCAGGGCCATCATGTCGTCACAGCCACCGATATGATTTTCGTTAATAAAAATCTGAGGCACTGTGTAGCCACCGTTAGCCCGCGCAATCATTTCTTCTCGAAGTTCCGGTTGAGCATCAATTTTATACTCCACAAAGGCAACATCTTTATGTTCTAACAATGCCTTTGCTCGCGAGCAATAAGGGCAATATGCCTTAGTGTAAATTTCTACTTTTGCCATGACGTTACTACTTCTTAACCGGTAAACCTGCGGAGGTCCAGGTATTCATACCGCCTTTCAACACCGATACCTGTGAAAAACCATTTTTCAACATTTGGGAACCCGTGCGTCTGGCACTCATTCCCATTGCGCAAACCACGATAATGGGTGTGTTTTTGTATTTTTCAAGGGATTTGAAATCAGCTTTATTGATCTGCTCCTGGGTCAGTGTTTTAGATCCCAGAATATGCCCTTTCTTAAATTCTGCTGGTTGGCGAATATCCACAACCACGGCTTCCGAGCGATTCATCAGCAAAGTCACATCATGAGTGCCAATTTCTTTAACTGGCGATAAATGACTGTTGATGAAGCTGTAAAGTAACCATAGGAACAAAACCACCCAAATTGTTGCCAACATTGGATGATTCCCGATAAACTCAATGAACTGCTGCATAATCTGACTAAAACCTTAAAGTTAAGCAGTGACAATAAAAACGACTGCAAAGTATATAGATTTTACGTTCAGACGCCAGAGGTGTTCCACATTCAATGATAAAAACAACCCCAGGACATCCAATTTCCCTCGCTATAACGTGCCTGTTATTACTGTTTTTTACATTGGCGTTTGCTCCACTATCACAAGCGCAAACACAGGAAGATCTGAAATCCATCCAGGACGAAATCAAGTCCCGTCAGACCGATCTCAACGCTAAAGTCCGCACTGCTGAAAGTCTGCAACAGCAGTTAAAAAATGCGGAACTGGAAATATCGCAACTCACTAAAGCAACGATTATTAGTGCTCAGGAATTAAAATTAGTTCAGGGTGAGCAAAGGCAATTACAAAACAAGCACGATGATTTAACTGCACAAAAACAAACCCAATTAAAATTATTAGCCAATCAGATCAAAAGTGCTTATCTGGCGGGTGATCACGACTACACCAAATTACTGCTGAACCAGGAAAGCGCGGGTAAATTTGAACGCATGCTGGTCTATTATCAATACCTGAATAATGCCAGAAAAGCCCAGATTGACGGCTTTACGCAATTAATTGCAGAACTGCAAAAGACCGCCAAAGCCTTACAGGAAAAGCAAACTCAAATAGAACAACTGCAAAGCCAGCAAGCTGCACAGCAACAAGCTCTGCGACAACAACAAAAAAGTCGCGAAGTGGCCTTGCAAGAAATTCAAAAAACCATCAATACCGATGCTGAACAGATTGAACAATTGCAGATCAATGAGCAACAGCTCAGCAACGCAATAGCGCAAGCCCTTGCCCGTGAAGAAGCCAGACGAGACATTACGCTAAGCGGCCTCACCAGCGCTAAAGGTAAGCTGATTAAACCGGTTAATGGGAAATATCGTCGTTTATTCGGCAAGCGCCGCCAGGGACAGGTACGCTGGAAAGGCGTACTTTTCGAAGCGCCACAAGGCCGCCCAGTAAGTGCCATCCATCAGGGAAAAGTTATTTTCGCCGACTGGCTAAAAGGCATGGGGCTGGTGACGGTTATCGATCACGGTGATGGCTATATGAGTTTATATGGTCACACCCAGGCCTTGCTAAAACAGGTGGGCGATGTGATAGAAGGCGGTGAAACTATTGCCTTGGTGGGACAAAGCGGCGGACAACAAAACGCCGGACTTTATTTTGAATTACGCCACAAAGGCTCCGCGATAAATCCCAGTAACTGGTTAGATTTATAAGTATTTCAACCTTCTAAACAACAGCAAATAAACCCAGCGTATTTTGTTTCATACCAGGGTCTGTGAATTAGTTGTTAAAAAAACCGCCAGAAATGCGCTTTTCTTGTAGACAGGGGATCACGAGCTCTTATAATGGTGACATTGTCGAGCAAAAAATAATAAAACCAATATTGTAAATCGGCAGGAAAGCAAAATTCATTAGCGGATTATCGATAATAATAATTAACCTTTAATGACCAGCTTTCATTTATCGACCCGAATTTTGAACGCGAATTTTAATAACAAAAACAGAGAAAGATTCAAAGAGTCGTGCGCTGCAACGTTAAGTTATTAAACGCTATATTCTGGCTTCGGAATATAGTGTTTATCTTATTAGACATTCTGAGACCTGTCGTATCCGAAAACGACAGAGGCCGCGTTTTCCCCAAAACTTTTGCAGTCAAAATCAGCAAACAAATTACTCAAAAAACTCGCCAACTGATTTTGTTGAGTTTTCTGGCGCAAGGTCTATCCAGCGCTTCCGCAGCAGAAATCGCACTGATCATCGATGATATGGGGAACAATGATTCCGACGCTGTCGCATTTAACTTACCTGAACAGGTCGCCTTTGCCATTTTGCCCCATACACCCTACTCCAAAAAATTTGCGCTTATCGCTGCCGACGAGCAACGAGATGTGTTAGTGCATATGCCCATGGAAGCCTTGTCTGGACTAAACATGGGGCCGGGCGGCATATCTTCAGAAATGTCCGCGACACTGATCAAACAGCGCTTGAGCGAAGCCTTCCAATCAGTTCCCCAGGCCATTGGTTTTAACAATCACATGGGCAGTAAACTCACTCAGTTGACTGCGCCAATGCAGGCCACCATGGAATTTTTAAACTACAGACACTTGTTTTTCCTGGACAGTCGCACAACTCGTTACAGCAAAGCTGAGCACATTGCCAAAGACTTTGGCGTCCCAACGGTGCGCCGTCATGTTTTCCTGGATCATGTCCAGGAGACTCAGCACATTGATTATCAGTTCAGAAGATTATTGCGCAAAGCTAAGCGCGATGGATTTGCAGTAGGTATCGCTCATCCTCACCAGCTAACACTGGACTATTTGCAGGCCGCGGTATTGGCCTTAGAAGAGGAAGGTATCAGATTGATTGCGTTGCGTGACAAGTTACCTCAAACCCCTCGTCAATGGGCCTGGAATCAAACCAGTCAGTACAGCCGATAAATAGGCCTAGTGTCCTAGCTCAGATACCCTGTCTGCCAGCGCGGGTAAATCCAGCACATCTTTTTCCGCAACAGCATTAAACTCTTTAACCGCAGCCCCAGGCATTCCCCAGACCACACTGGAAGCCTCATCCTGAGCGAAAGTTCTCATACCGGCAGCCCGAATACGTGCCAACGCTTGTGAGCCATCTTTCCCCATCCCGGTTAAGATAATGGCAATGGCCCGACCAACGCCCTGTTTGGCAACAGAATCAAAAAGTACCTGCACACTGGGGCGGTGCAGGTTAACAGGCTCGTTGTCCTGTACCACAGTTTCAAATCCAAAAGCCCGTTTGCGTACTTCCAGATGCCGGCCACCCGGAGCAATATAAATATAGCCTTCCCGTATGGCCTCTCCCGGCTGAGCTACTTTTACATTCAGCGGCAATAAAGCATCCAGACGTTTTGCATAAGACTCGGTAAAGCGACCCGGCAGGTGCAGTGCAACCACTATGGCTTCCTTACCCGTAAAATTCACCCTGATGAGTAGCTCTTTTAACGCTTCCAGACTACCGGTGGAGCCACCAATAGCAACAATTTTGCTTGCTGGTTTGCTGTCGGCAGCCATTTTAACCATAGTTCCGGGCTGTCGATTTGCTTCAGCAGGTTGATTGAGCGCAGTTTGCCCTGTGAGCCTGTTGCTAATTTGCAATAACGTGGCCCTTGAAACACTGGCAGCGGTGAGTACTTTAGAAACAATTTCCTGCTGATATTCCGTCATTATGCGAGACAAATCTTTGGGTTTGGCAACAAAGTCGATGGCGCCCAATTCCAGTGCCTGCATGGTAATTTGTGAGCCTTCAGAGGTAAGTGTGGATATCATCACCACTGGCATCGGACGCAAGCGCATCAGGTTTTTCAAAAAAGCAACGCCGTTCATTTTGGGCATTTCAACATCCAGAGTGATTACATCCGGATTCAGTTTTTTAATTTTCTGCCTGGCATCATAAGGATCTTCAGCGGTACCCACCACCTCGATACGGGCATCCCGAGACAACATGTTGCTTAACACATCGCGAATAAGCTGGGAATCATCTACGATGAGTACTCTTACTTTATCCATTTCTAGTTCTTACTCAAACAGGTCGATATCACCCACTTCAAGCTGTGGCGTATCAATTCGACTTTTATATCGGGTCTCACGAATTGCAATAGTATCATTGTGCATGTGTTGCAGTTTTTTCACCATCACTTTACCGGTTTTAGGAAAAAAGTTTACTTTTCTGGGGTGTGGACCACCTAAATCGGAAGCGGCCAACCTGTAGCCTTCCATCACCATGAACTTGTGCAGAAATTTTATGTTTCTGTCACCGACCGAAGTCATCTGTTTAATAATTTGGCCGCCACCAAATGCTTTAAATACGATTTGTGATTTATCAGCACCGTTGCGCAATAAGTCATTAATCATGCGCTCCATAGCGACATCGCCATAGCGGAATGACTCACTCATTAAATCTTCAGCATCATTGTTTGAGGAAGAGTTTGGTAGCATGAAATGATTCATGCCACCAAGTCCCGAGCTTTTTTCGTAAATACAAACGGAAATACAGGAGCCTAACACTGTGGTTATCATTTCATCATTGCGGGTGACATAATATTCTCCCGGCAAAATTTTAGCGGCCACTAATGCCGCGGATTTATCCACATAACGATTAATGGTTTCAAACCCTTTCATGCAGGGTAAAAGCTCTGGTATTTGCCGCATAGCAACAGACATCAACGTTAACCTCGTTTTCGATAAATGGTTTTACCGACACTTTCAAAATCATCATTGATTTTATGGAGTGTTTCAGAATGCCCCAAAAACAAATGTCCACCGGGCGTCAGATGTTCCCAGTATTTTCTCGCCAGTCTTTGTTTTTTGGGAAAGTCGAAATAGATCAACA
The DNA here is from genome assembly GCF_056158425.1 of Planctobacterium sp. AWH2_060. NCBI lineage: Bacteria > Pseudomonadati > Pseudomonadota > Gammaproteobacteria > Alteromonadales > Alteromonadaceae > Planctobacterium > Planctobacterium sp. AWH2_060. The sequence goes on from NZ_JBSWTG010000001.1 coordinate 3,152,617, forward strand.
CATTGCGACAAAAAATAACATCATACTTTCGGTGTAGCTGCCAATCATCCATCAGGTTAAGCTGTTGAAAATTAACAAGATTGCGGTATTCCTCCTTGACCCGACATTTATTCAGGTTCACACCTTTACCCTTGCGGAAAAAGCGTTTTTTGGTTGCCAGGTCGTAATTATCTATAGCCTGCAAAGGATAAATCCCGTCAGCCCCTTTTTGTAAAACCCGGGTATCTAAATCGGTGGCGGTGATATGCAATTTGATGTGCTTTTGCTCACAAATGGGGAGTAAATTGAGAATGATGGAGTAAGGCTCTTCACCCGACGAGCAACCCGCCGACCAGATATTGAATTCACTAATCGATAAATTTGCCAGGTACTCCTTGAGATAATCAAAGTGATGCTGCTCCCGACCAAATGAGGTTACGTTGGTGGTAATGCAGTTGATAAATTCTTTGAATTCGTGAGCATCGTTCTCCACCATGTGGAGATAATCTTTAAAACTGGTTAAACGGTGATGACGCAAACGCTTGGTGAGTCTGGCATAGTACATCTCATACTTTTCATCGGTAACCGTAATACCTGACCATGAATTAGCCAGTTTCCTTAGGCGATTGAATATCTTCCTGTCGTAGCCAAACTCTTTTTCTGCCACCACTAACCACCACTAAGCTGACTGCTGATACTGAGCAAAAAAGTCAGTTAAGCCGGCCGTTGCTAAAAACTGCAACATGGTTGGATGAATTGCCACAACCTGCACATCAACGCCTTTAAATGCCATTTGTTTGAGCAAAGCGAAAAGCAATTGCACCCCTGCGGCATCAGCGTCCACTGTATCCCCGGCGTCCACTTGTAACGCCTTCGGTAACTCATTCAGCAATGCGCACCACTCGCTATGCAACGCCTCGACTATGTGAATGGTCAACTTTTCCGGTACTGCCAGATAACAGGTATCACCCTCGATTCTGAAACTAGTGTACTCAGTTTCAGACTCGGGTTCTGGCTCCTCTTCCTCCGCGGCAGTAGACTCAGGTGACGACTCTGATTGCTCAAAATCGGCTTCCTGCGGCTCTTCGTCATCCTGCAACCACTCAAGCGGGTCATGACCTAAGCCAATCTCGGCTTCATTTTCAGTGTTGTCTTCTTTTTCAGTCATTTTGCTCACCTGTTGAGAAGTACATCTGCCAGTTCCGAAAATTCCCGACTGGCTTTACTGTGTGGCGACCAGGCCAGCACCGGCTTGCCGTAACTGGGACTGGTAGCAATGGCGCTGCTCTCTTCAATATAAACGGGCACGAGATTATCCGGAAAATAGCGTTTCAGTTTGCTCAGGACGTCTTCGGTCAGACGCCTGCTGTTTTGTAGTCTGCTCACCACAACCCAGTGTTTTTGATATTTCCCTATCATCCGCTCAAAGTTTTTCATAGTGGCCATCATAGTAGACAACCCCGACATGCCAAAAAAATCCGGCGTAACCGGTGTCAGAAGTTCATTGGCCATAGCCAGTGCATTTACCACCAAAAAGCCTGAAGATGGCGGACAATCCAGCAACAGGATATCGCAATCAGGCGGGGCTCTTTTTAACGCCTTTTTTAAAATTAATCCGCGCCCTTTGCCCATCGGAGTTGATTCTAAGCGCTGTAACCCTGGCCCTGCCGCAATGAAGCCCAGCTCCGGCGACAGGGTTTGCACCACATCGGTTAATTCGCGATTGCCATTCAGTACTCTGTCGATGCCGGCACGATTATTTTGAAACAATCCAAAGTACTGACCCAATTGCGCCTGGGGATCCAGATCGATTGCCAATACCCGCTTTCCTTTCTGACTCAGCGCATAGGCCAGATTGGCACAAATGGTGGTTTTACCCACTCCGCCCTTTTGATTTACGCAGGCAATCACTCTCATTAAAATGACTCAGACTAATTCTGATTGCTGCTGTACGATGGTTTTTAAGTCATCAAATTTTTCGGTCTCAAAAATCGACTCTAGTGACAGCATCACCACAATCTTATCCTGATATTTAAACATCCCGGTCATAAACTCCGTACTCACATTGTTGCCCAGCTTCGGCGATTTTCGAATGTCATTACGCGACACCGCTACCACATCAGAAACTGCATCCACCACGATCCCTACCAACATATCGTTGCCAGACTCACCCACCGACACCACCACCATCACAGTTTGTTTGTCGATGGATTTGGCCTTGTAGCCAAAGATTTCTCTCATATCTAAAATCGGTACCATGCAATTGCGAAAGTCAATTACCCCCATGCAATGGCTGGGGGTATTAGGCAACTCCCGGATCTCGCCCAAAGCACGAATTTCCTGCACCCGGGTAATATCCAGGCCATAAATATGGTCGCCCAGGGTAAAACTCAGTAACTGTACTTCATTGTCATTCATTGCTTCATTGCCTATTTATCAGAACTCTTCCCATTCATCATCTTCGGCCTGAGCCAAAATGCTTTGACTTGGCTCGGTTTTAACGGCTGCTTTCTTCAAGACTTCTGGCGGCTTACGCGTTATACCTTCTGATGCAGTTTTGGTTGTTTCAGTGCGCACCTTAGGCTTACTTCCTGTGTCCAATTCATTTTTCGGCTTTGTTACAAAGCCTGCACTCTTTGAGGTGACAGCAACTGTCGACGTTACATCAGACTCGTCTTCACTTAATTGGAAAAAAGCTACCTGCTCAACCATTTCGTCAACCTGAGTCAGGGATGCCTGAGCAGCGGATGTTACCTGCTCTGAAAGCGCCGCATTTTGCTGAGTAATATCATCCAGTTGTGCCACTGCCTGGTTTATTTCACCGACGCCTGTGGCCTGCTCATTAGTGGCGTTAGCAATGTCATTAATAATGTTAGAAAGCTCATTGGCATGTGCCAATATATCCGCCAACGACTTGCCACAACGATTCACCAACTCGCTACCTGTATGCACTCGCTCGGAACTGACATCAATCAGTTCTTTGATTTCTTTGGCAGATACGGCTGAGCGCTGAGCCAGATTGCGCACTTCGTTGGCCACAACGGCAAAACCCCGGCCCTGTTCACCCGCCCGGGCAGCCTCAACAGAAGCATTCAGGGCTAACAGATTGGTTTGAAACGCAATTTCATCAATGACACTGATTATCTCAACGATACGATTGGAACTTTCTGTTATCGCTTCCATTGACTTCATTGCTTCGGTGACAATGCTTTCGCCATTGCTGGCTTCTGTTTGCGCCCCTATCGCTGCTTCATTGGCTACTCTGGCGCTATCTGCTGTAGTACGAACATTCGACGTCAGCTGCTCCAGACTGGCGGCTGTTTCTTCCAAAGAAGAAGCTTGTCGCTCTGTGCGTGAAGATAGCTCGAAGTTCCCCTGCGAAATCTCCGTATTGGCTGATTTAATTTCAACTGAAGAGCCTTTAATTTTCTTAACTACCTGATTCAGCTTTTCAATGGTGGTATTAAGAGAGCTGGCAACATCCGCAAACATGCCGCTGTATTGATTATCCATCTGAACCTGTAAATCGCCTTCAGACAATTTGTGTACACAGACACTCAGATCCCGCACAAAATGATTGATGGTCTGAGACAGTTCGTTCAAGCCATTGGAGATATTGAGGAAGAAGCCTTGTTTGTCGCCGGTTGAAATCAAAGCACCGAGATGCCCTTTACTGACATCAGACACTAACTTTTCAACTTCACCTTCGATAATGACCTGTTGCGTAATATCCGCCCATTCAACCACAGTTCCCAAACGCTCTCCGTCATCGGAAAGTACGGGCGTGGCAATCAGGTTAAAGTGACGTGGTCCCACCGTTATGCGCGTGCGGTAAGTATCCGTTAGTCGCTCCAGTAGTTTGCGTTGATGAGCGGGATTTTTATGGAAGATATCAATGTTTTTGCCAAGGATATTGTTGGCATCAAACTGCGGTAACTCTTTACGCAGGTCGGCATTGGCAGCTTGCAACATCTCGTTAACGCTATCGTTGAGATAGACAAGATTGTAGTCCTGGTCTGCCACCATCACATTGGTAGTGACGCTATCCAAAGCAACTTTAATGCGCGCATTCGCAGCAGCAATCAATGCCTGCTTCTTGCGCTCCGTAATATCCAGCCACTCTAACGTGGTTCCCAGGCGTTTGCCATTATCATCAATTACCGGGTTCACCGTCAGTTCAAAACTCATGGTCCCAAGGCTAATTTCCGAACGATAGGTATCATTGAGTTCTGCTAACAATTTCCGCTGATGGGCTGGATTTTTATGGAAAACATCAATGTTACGTCCTTCCAGTTTATCCGCATCAAATCCGGGATCTAAAATTCTGAAGGTGTCGACATTGTCCCGCATCATATTGCGCAGACTGTCGTTGAGATACAAAATATTCAGGTCGTTGTCAGCCAGCATGACATTGGTACTAACGTTATCTAATGCCACTTTCATCCGTGCATTTACGGTTTCTTGTTCTTGCTGTTGTTTCAAGAGTGTCAGATCTGCCCACTCAACAGAAGTCCCGAGGCGCTCGCCACTGTCATTAAAAATGGGATTTACCACCAGACTAAAAGTCAGATCCTGCACCGCAATCTCTGATTTAAACTCTCCCTGAAGGTTGTCCAAAACAGCTCTTTGATGGGCTGGATCGCGATGAAACACGTCGATATTGGTGCCGATTAAAGCGTCAGCATTAAAATCAGGAAATGACATTCTGATTTTATCTTCATTGGCTGACAGCATTGCCCGCAAGGTGTGATTGATAAACACAATATTGTAATCGGCATCAGCCAGCATGATATTGGTTGATACGGTTTCCAGGGCAGAGGTTTTGCGCAGCATTACCTCACTGGCCAGCCGCTGTTGTTCCACATCTGAAACATCTTGCCACAACAAAACCATTCCCGAGGACTGTTGTGCCTGACTATTGAGCGCGGTTATCTGCACATCAAATTTGCGCTCTCCAAGCTGTACCTGAATTTTTCGCGTTCCGCTTGTTTGCTTTATCGCCTGGTTAAGTCCGGGGTCCGATAACATAGCATTAAAACTCTTACCTTTGCACTGCGCAGCGCTATTCCCACCAGATAACCGGGCCGCCGACAGAGCCTGAAATAAACTGTCTGAGATAAACTGAATCTCAGATTGACTATTGAGCACCAGGATATTGGCGCCACTTGCCTGCAAAGCAGATTCGGTCACGAACTGTTGCATCTGGCAGCTGTCAATTTCACGCTTTGTATTGCTGTTTTGTTCGCTGATTTCCTCACTCAGCCCTTCTAACTGCGCATCAATAAGCGCCAGTTCACCAGTGTGTGCAGATGGCGCTTGCAGTGCCGCGAAATTCTGCGAACGCAATGCATGACTAAATTCTGTTAATCGGGTGCGGCAATAGTCACTAACCTTTTGCACGCCATCGCCACTCAGCTTAACCATTAGCGCTGTCAGTAAAGCCGCCGCTGCCGAGAGCCCCATCACCAATAAAAAGTATTGCGATTCAGGTGCAACTTTCCAAAATAAATAAAGATTAATTGCCAGGGTTGAGATGACTAAGACAGCAACCAGATTTGTATTTTTGTTCATATTTTACATCCCGAAACAGGTTCACCTAAAGCGCGCGCCATTTTAAACATCCAGATCCAGTAGGGTGTCAACATTCAAAAGAATCACCATTTTTTCACCATCGTCTGCGATACCTGAAACAAATGCCTGGTCGATGGTCAAATCAAAATCTGCCGATAACTGAGAATTATCGGTATTGGTTTGAATGACTTCCGATATGGCATCCACCACAATCCCAATGGTTTTGCTACCTTCACTGAATACCACGTCCATGATCAAAATCACCGTCTCATCATCGTATTCTCTAAATTCGAGGCCAAGCCGTTGACGCAAGTCCACGATCGGCACAATGGCACCTCTGAGATTAATAAGACCATTGACGTAAGCCGGTGAGTAGGGAATTCGGGTAGACTCTTGCCACACCCTGATTTCCTGCACCCGCAGAATATCAACGGCATAATCCAGATCCGCCAATTTGAAGCTCAACCATTCCGCCTTGGGTACATCCTGCTCGTCAATGTCTTCAATATTATTTGCATCTTGTTCGGTTAACGCGCTCATTAGTGCATCCTCACTCTGGAAATAATTGCACCGATATCTAAAATCAGCGCCACAGAGCCATCACCCAGAATTGTGGCACCGGATAATCCCTGAACTTTGGCATAATTGGCCTCCAGCGACTTAACCACCACCTGTTGATGATTGTTCAATTCACTCACCAGGATCCCGCAATGCTTGTTGTCACTCTCCACCACCACTACCAGGCCGGACTCAATCAACTTTTCGTGATCAACCTCACAACCAAAAGTTTCTGCCAGATTGAGGATGGGAATAAAGTTGCCGCGCCATTTGAAAGAGACATCTCGCTTACCCACTTTGTTGATGTCTTCCCGCTTCAGCTGAATGCTTTCAATAATAGAAAGCATGGGAACAATGTAAGTTTCGCTACCAACTTTAAGCAATTGACCGTCCAGAATCGCCAGAGTAAGTGGTAAGCGAATGGTAAAGGTGGTGCCTTGCTCAGCCACTGAGCGCACGTCAATGGTGCCGCCTAAGGAGCGAATATTGCGTTTCACAACGTCCATACCAACGCCTCTGCCGGATAGATCGGTCACCGCTTCAGCGGTAGAAAATCCCGGCGCAAAAATGAGTTCGTGTATGGCCTGTTCGGTCAGGTTGGCATTCGCCTTAATGACGCCTTTTTCTATGGCCTTCGCTTTGATTCGCTCAGTGTCCAATCCCGCCCCATCGTCAGCAATTTCAATAATGATATTTCCTACCTGATGGAACGCCCGAAGTGTGACAGTACCGGTTTCGGATTTACCTTTCGCTAATCGGGTGGCGCGATCTTCGAGACCGTGATCAACACTATTTCGCACCAGATGAACTAAGGGATCATTGAGCTCTTCGATCACTGTCTTGTCGACTTCGGTATTCTCACCTATGATTTCCACGGCAATTGATTTATCTAATTGTTTTGACAAATCCCGCACCATGCGGGGAAAACGACTAAAACAAAAATCAATGGGCAACATGCGAATACGCATCACCCCTTCCTGCAAATCCCGAGTGTGGCGCTCCAGTTGCGACAAGCCTTCGGACAACCGTTCGAATTGTGGATACTTCTCTTCATCGCCATAAATACTCAGCATGGATTGAGTAATTACCAATTCCCCTAGCAGGTTGATCAAGCTGTCGATCTTTTCCAAATCCACCCTGATGGACTGCGAGGCGCGTTTAGTTTTAGCGGCTTTTGCCGGAGCGGTATCGATTGTTGGCTCAGTATTAACGGCGGTAGTTGCTTCAGCGACGGTTGAAACAGTTTCGGGCTGAGGCTCTTGAGCATCTGCCAAAGTGACGTCAGGCACTATTTCTTTGCTCAACGATTCTGTTACCGTTGGCGCGCCTGTTTCAGTGGCTGCGTCGCTCAGTTGCGTAAACTTAAATTCCGCTTCATCCTCAATCCACATGAAGACATCTTTCAGCTCTTCTTCTGAAACGGGCTTTTCAGATTTAAGAGAAACATTCCAGATACAATAAATATGGGTTGGATCCAGTGTCGTAAACTCCGGAATTGTCGTGATATTGCAGCTGACTTCAATTTTTCCAAACTCGGCCAACTCATCAATGTAACGCAACGGGTCATTTCCGGTTAGCATAATGCCCGGTTCAGGAGCAAACTCTATCAGCCACTCATAGGTGTTTTCCGATGGGTTATTAAGGGAAGCTTGGGAAGCTGTTTGGTTGGCTTCCTGGTCTGCATTATCTGTTCCAAGCAGACGCTCCAATTCAGCCTTGACACTGAGCATCGCAGACTGGTTAATGGCATCATCAAACTGGTAATGCGCCACGAGATTGCGCAACACATCCAGCGATGAGAACAGGCAATCCAGAATGTCCTGGCTGATCCGTAACTGCCCATCCCGCACTTTATCCAGCAAGGTTTCCATGACATGGGTAAACTCCGTCAAGGAACCCATGCCAAATGTGGCGCTGCCCCCTTTTAACGAATGCGCGGAACGGAAAATATCATTGATGGTTTCATCATCCATATCTGAAGCATTATCGACATCCAATAGATTGCGCTCTATTGCGTCTATAGCTTCTGCGCTTTCATCGAAAAAGACTACTCTGAACCTTTCTAGCGGATCACTCATGTTACCGTCCAATCTGGATTATCAGGAAAATCAACCCTACGAATTATTCACCCTATTTAATGCTCACTGGAAAAACCAACCGGTTTATTTCAATACTTTATTTACCACTGCCACCAACTTTTGCGGATCAAATGGTTTAACAATCCAGCCAGTTGCCCCTGCAGCCTTGCCTTCCTGCTTTTTTTCTAAACCGGACTCTGTGGTTAACATCAGGATAGGTGTAAATCGATAGTTTTCAATTTTTCGCAGCTCGGAAATTAACTGGATTCCATCCATAATCGGCATATTGACGTCAGAAATAACCAAATCAAAACCGTTAGCACTGGCTTTTTCCAGCCCCTCTTGTCCGTTAACGGCTTCGGTAACATCAAATCCCTGAGCCTTAAGAGTGAAGGCCACCATGGCTCTCATGGAGGCAGAATCATCAACCGTTAATATCTTTTTCATTGTCACTATTTCCTTGAGTCTTTATTAGGGCGTGTTTTTAAGGTTAACACGCTCTGTTTTCGTTCTTCTTCACAGCTTGCTTGGCGAACCCCTGACTGTAAAATTTTATTCAGTAACATTTAATTACTTGGCGTGTTGGCTAACTTCTACTATTTTCAAATAGTACGCAATACGACTTTTGTTTGATTTTGGTTACAAGTGTAGTTAAAAAATTTAATTATGCTCAGAGCTAATTAAATTTTGCACTACGAAATTGGTTCTACAAGAGTCAATGTGTTCTTTCTTGAATTTTGCCGACATTAACTATTTTTTGATCGGATGATGACGAACCGTACAGGGATTGCCGTGAAATATAATGTACTGATAGCTGATGATGATGAACATTTAAGAGACCTGCTAAAGCTTATGTTTCAGGATAGCTTTAAGCTGCAGTTTGCAGAAACTGCTGAAGAAGCGTTCAGGCAGATTAATCAAAATGAGTTTCAATTCATTATTTTGGATATCCACCTGCCCGATAAATCCGGGTTGGACGTTTGTCTTCAGATAAATACCCTGCCTAAAGACAGTCGACCAGAAGTGGTTATCTTAAGTGGTGACAGTGATGACGCAGTAGTTAAAGAGGCTTACGAACTGGGCGTTGGGGATTACATTTGCAAGCCCTTTAATGTCACCGGTTTTCACGAGCGTATGCTGCGCTTCTCTGCTGATTTGGAAAAGATTGCGGCACTAGAAAAGCAAGACGCCAATATCCAAAGCGTTACCGAAACCGTGATGAAACAGGCGGCATCCTACGGCAATGCGCTGGAGCTGGTTTCTAAATTAAACTCCTGCCATGATGCGGAAACCTTGTGCATCACTGTCTTGCAGAATCTACTGGCTCAGGGCTTTCATTGTGCCATTCAGGTGCGCTCTAAAGACGAGTCCCTGGCTATCGACGTTGATGTTTCTGAGTGCAGCGAAATCGAACTGCAAATCTTTGATTTGCTTAAGTCTAAAGGCCGAGTTTATAACTTCAGAAAACGTTGTATCTTTAATGATGAGCATGTCTCTATCCTTGTTAAAAACATGCCACACGAAGGCACTCAAAGTTACGACTCCATCATAGATGTTGCAGCAAAACTGGTTCCGGCCATCAATGCCAGATATGTCTCCATTTGCGAACACAACTCTCTGGTAGCTGCCAAAAATGCCTTAACGCATACCTTGTCAGTGTTATCAGAAGGCGTTGAGCAAATGGAAGGTGAGAAACGCAAACTGCTGGAAAACATTGAGATGCACATTGGCTTGTCTTTCCATCAACTGGATTTGAATGAAGATCAGGAATCATTTTTCCTCAACCTGATTGAGCGAGAAATTCGCTCCCGGGAAGAAAGCAACAAACTGGATACAATTCAAGAAATGATTGCTGGCTGCGTAGATTCCATACAAATTCTGGAACCGGATAATAAGCACTCCCCGTCTCTCGGAAAAAACGGCAGTAGTGCCGACGATGTTGAGCTGTTTTAGAACGTTTTAAAGCAAGTGTTCTTCGTCCAGCTTCAGAAAGGTGCGGGCTTGCTGTGGGTAATTGGTAAACACACCATCTACGCCTAACTCGCGCAACCATAACAACTCAGACAAGCGATCTACCGTATAAACATACACTTCCAGTCCCAGATTATGGGCAAGGTCAACGTCTTCTTTGCGCAAACAGTTGATATCAAAGTGAATAGAAAACGCTTCTAACGCATTGCAGGTAAACGCCATGTCCAAAGGGCTGGAAGCCGTTAAAACGCCCAGTTCATAACGGGTATTACGGCTGCCAATATCGGCGAGATAATGATGATTAAAAGAGGAAATTAAGATTGCACCAGGGGTTATTTCCGACCCGACAGCCTGGTCGATAACGCGGATTAAGGCGTCCGTATCCTGGATGGTTTTTAACTCAATATTTATCTGTACCCGGCCAGCAATAGTGCTCAGGGCCTGGCTTAATGTGGGGATCTTCTGGCCATGAGGTAACTGAACCTGATGTATGTGGTTTTTGCTTTGTTGCCACATCAGCGTGTCGGCAAATAAGGGTAAGACCCTGTCGTGCCAAACATAAAACTCATCTTCTACCTGATAGACATCCAACTCAATACCATCGGCCTGTTGCAGAATCGCATTTTCAAAGGCCAACAAGGTATTTTCCGGGAATTCGCCGCTGGCGCCCCGGTGGGCCCAGATTTTCATGTCTTAACTGTCCTGCTGCTTATTGTGTAATTTCTGCGCGTTAATAGTTTCATAAACCGCCGCGGAAATCACCAACAATCCACCCACCAGAGTTTGCCAGGAGGGCTTTTCCTGCAACAAGACATAAGCAAATCCCACTCCGTACAAAGGTTGGGCGCAAGCTATCAGAGAAAAGGTTTTCGCTCTCAAATGTTTAAGACTGGAAGCAATCAATGCGTGCGGTACGGCAGTGCAAATACTGCCCAAAACGAACAGATAAAACAGCGTTTCATGTGACATCTGCCACAACTGCTCTGAGGTAAAAAACACCAGACACAAGATAATTATAAAGGTTTGCAGTGCCATGGCATGTGCACCACTGTAATGAGAAAAATAACGACGATGGATCAGATTGCGCAGCGAATACAACAGCGCAGAAGCCACCCCAACAACGATCCCCAGGGTAACATCGTTGTCCAGAGACACATCAGGCACTATCAGCGAAATACCAAACAACACCACCAGCGCGCTGACAACATCTTGCCAAACCAGTTTAATTTTTTCGAAAAAAGGCTCCAGGAATACCGTGATCACAGGGAAGGTAAACAGCGCAATCATACCTACTGCCACAGAGGAATACTGCATCGCGGCGAAGTAGGTTACCCAGTGCAATGCCATGATCACACCCAATAAAACGCCGATCCCCAGATCTTTGTAACTGAACATACGCAGTGATTTACCTGTGCACTTAAGTAACAGCACCAGGCAAACACAGGCCACCACAGAGCGACCAAATGTAATATCAAGAGCAGATAAGGGGATAATCTTGGAAAACAGCGCAGTTACGCCCAGCAATATCACTGCCAGGTGTAAAGACCACAAACTTTTATGCACATCTTCCATGCTTTAAAGAAACTCCGGGAAAAACACCGGTGCATTATCTAACATTCAGATAGGGCCATTGAGATCAAATACGCATTTCTTATATTTTGACCACAGTAGCCCAGAGTATTACTGCGCTTCAGCGGAGTCACCTGACATGGTGGCACATTTCACGCCCAGACGAGTAATATCCCCCGCCTTTAAATCGTCAAAATTGATGGCGTCTTTCTCAAAACACATTACCACTGTTGACCCCAGTTTAAAGCGCCCCATTTCGTCGCCCTTTTTAAACTGGATGGCCGTGGCATTCTGTTCAGAATAATGCCAGGTGCGCACTTTCTTGCCAGCAGGTGGTGTTACTGTGCCCGCCCAAACCGTTTCGATACTGGCAACAATGGTAGCGCCCACCAATACCATGGCCATCTTGCCCTGTGCGGTATTAAAAATAGCAACGACGCGCTCATTGCGAGCAAACAAACCTGGTACATTTTCGGCGGTCAGAGGGTTAACCGAGAATAATTCACCTGGCACATACACCATACTTTCCAGGGTTGCATCCATCGGCATGTGGATACGGTGATAATCTTTTGGCGAAAGATAAATAGTCATGAAATCGCCATCAATGAAGGAATCAGCAAGTTGCTGATCACCGCCTAATAACGCGTTCACACTATAGTGGTGGCCTTTCGCCTGAAAAATCTGGTCTTTTTCAATCGGTCCCATTTGGCTGATGGCACCATCCACAGGGAAGATCATGGCATCGTTGTCTTCACAAATCGGTCTGATACCGGCTTTTAAAGGGCGGGTGAAAAAAGCATTGAAGCTCTCATAATCTCGGGCATCGGATTTTTCAGCTTCCGACATATCCACCTGATATTGCTTGATGAATAGTTTGATCAAAGAGGTTGTAACCGCGCCCAGGCGGGCAGAGGCCAGATAGCCCACTAAACGAGAGATTAAATGCTTGGGTAAACAATATTGCAGTGACACCTTTAAGTTATCAGACAGCACCGTAAAATCCTTAAATGTTGAAAACGGTGCGAATAGTACCTTATTTTCTGTCCACTGTTGAGTGAGAAGGCCGCTGCTCAGCCATTGTTTTTAATATACTGTGATAATTTTCAAAACGCTGCGGGTCAATTTTGCCCTGTTCTACTGCTTCTCGTAACAAACAGCCGGGATCATCAAGGTGTTTACAATCCCGGAACTTACATCCTCCCAGATAGTCCCGAAACTCTCTGAATCCCCAGGTAACCCGCTCTTCAGGCAGGTGCCACAAAGCAAACTCGCGCACGCCAGGAGAGTCAATCAACTGTCCGCCTTTTTTAAAACTCAATAATTTAGCACTGGTGGTGGTATGTTGCCCCAAACCACTCATTTCTGAAATATCACCCACTTGCTCTTCCGCTTCGGGCAACAAGGCATTCACCAGGCTGGATTTGCCCACACCCGATTGGCCCACAAAAATACTGACTTTTTTATCCAGCAAGGCCTCTAACTCATCAATGCCCTGTGCCGTTTTGCAACTTACCAGGATCACCTGATAACCGATGCAGCGATAAAGTTGTGTCAGCTTTTCTACTTCCTGCGCCACCTCGTCATCGGCGAGATCAATTTTATTGATAAGGATCACCGGCTCAATCCCGACATCTTCCGAGGCCACTAAGTATCTATCAATGATGTTTGCTGACAATGCGGGTTTTAAGGAACTGACGATCAGTATTTGATCGATATTTGCCGCCACCGGCTTAACGCCATCATAGAAATCAGGGCGAGACAAAAGTGATTTGCGCTCCGACACTGCCTCAATAACCCCATTAATGGCAGAACCTGAATCCTTGTTGCGTCGAAACAATACTTCATCACCACAAACAACACTGTCGATAGTTCGGCGGATATGACATCGAGTAACGCCGTCAGTGCTATCTCTGACATCGGCATGCTGGCCAAACCGCCCCACAACCACCCCGGCTTCTTCCTCTTCCAGAGTGTCGTCCTGAGGCAAAGCCTCTGTTTTGTTGAGTTTTTTAGACAAATTTTTGCCAACCTGGCGTTTTTGTCGATGAGTCAGTTTATTTCTTTTTGCCACTTTGCTGCTAAATTAAGTATAGTAAACGGGTATTTGCTTTATCATATAAGCAAAACTGGGTTTTGAATTTTGTTGTCACAATTAACATAGTACCGATTGCAATTGGGGAAAGACACCATAAATTGCAGTAATTGTGTGAATCTTAGCGGGTAGTGCATGTCATATAGCGAAAATAATTTAGTCTGGATGGATCTGGAAATGACGGGCTTAGATCCCGACACCTGCAAGGTATTGGAAATTGCCACTATCGTGACCGACTCACAACTGAATGTCATTGCTGAAGGTCCTGTCATGGCAATCCATCAATCTGACGAATTGTTAGATGGCATGGACGAATGGTGTGTAAAAACCCATGGCGATTCCGGTTTAACCGAACGGTGCCGACAAAGCGATATCAGCGAAGACATCGCAGTGCAGCGCACCATTGATTTTTTAAGTCAGTATGTGCCCAAAGGTATTTCGCCTCTGTGTGGCAACAGCATCAGTCAAGACCGTCGCTTTTTACAAAAACACATGATAGAGCTGGAAAAGTTCTTTCACTACCGCATTATTGATGTCAGTAGCGTTAAGGAACTGGTACGACGCTGGAAACCAGAAGTGCTGAATGGTTTTCATAAAAAAGGCACGCACCTGGCCATAGATGATATCCGCGAATCTATTGCAGAATTGCAGTACTATCGCCAACATATATTTAATATCTGACGCTTATTCAGGCAATCGCAGCAATTTTTTCAGAATTATTGCAACAAAGCACTTGCACGCACCTAATTTTTTTGTACAATGCGCACCCGCTTTTGAAGGAAAGCGGCAGATGTAAAATGGTTACGCGGGAATAGCTCAGCTGGTAGAGCACAACCTTGCCAAGGTTGGGGTCGCGAGTTCGAATCTCGTTTCCCGCTCCAAATTTTGTAGGTTGGAATTTATTCCAACACCCCAGTTGAACCAAACCACCGTCTCTGAATTGACCAATTGCTGCTCCTGAAAAATCAGCTTAGTCTAAACCCGTGCCGCTCAACTAACATCCTCAATAAGAATCAGCTTTCACATTGTAGGTTGGAATTTATTCCAACACCCCAGTTGAACCAAACCACCGTCTCTGAACTGAACAATTGCTGCACCTGCAATGTCACCATAGTCTAGCCCCTTACAGCTCAACCAACACCCTCGATAAGAATTAGCTTTCACATTCTGTAACAACTCCACCTCAATCCCATAATATTTATTAAAAAATTTACAAAAAATTTGAATAATTGACGATTTGCATAATTATTTAAAGAACGGGTTCACTAATTTAGAACACAGAGCACCATAGTGATGCATCCGCTACAGAGCAGGGCTTTTGAAAACGTGACGCAAACTCACCATAGAACTATTTTGGTGCAGGTCAATACTGGTCATGAATGATTCTTCATCAATTTCCCAGATTTATAGAATAACTATTCGAAAATTTTTCCATTTGCGCAAAGAACACTCTAATACTGGACTTGATCAAGACCCCAAAATTGCTAATTATCCTAATGTGGGAACAAAAAAATCTGAACAATAATAATAAAAACCAATGCAGTAAATGTAACAAAATGCTGCAAAAAACCAATTGAAGACACGACACAATCTCAGGAGCACACAATGAAAAAATTTGCGTTGTCCAGGCTAAATGCCGCCGTCATGAAAGGGCTATGTTATAGCTCTGTGGCTGCAACTCTGGCAGTAGCACCACACACCCTCGCCCAGGAAGAAGAAAGCGACGAAACCGCCAGCGTTGAACGCGTTATGGTAACGGGTTCTCGTATAGCGAGGGATCCAAACCTGGCCAGTCCATCGCCAGTACAGGCATTGGAAGCTAAAGATATTCGGACGTCAGGTGAGTTTTCTATTACCGATGTAGTCAACGATATACCTGCGTTATTCAGCTCCACAAATTCAGAAAGTGGTAACGATGGCGACTCAGCCTTTGAGGAGGGTGCCAACATACTTGATTTACGTGGTTTAGGCTCAAGAAGAACCTTGGTACTGGTAAATGGTCGTCGTCATGTGGGTGGCTCCGGTGGAAGCGCGGCAGTAGACGTAGGCTCAATCCCAACTAAATTGATAGATAGTGTTGAAGTGCTAACTGGTGGTGCTTCCGCTATTTACGGTGCCGACGCAGTGACCGGGGTAGTAAACTTTATTTTAAAGAAAGACTTTGAAGGCTTTGATTTTGATGTTCAACAAGGTGTCTCTTCCCAAGGGGACTCTGAGCAACTGCAACTTTCAGCCACTTACGGGCTAAATTTTGACAATGACAAAGGCAATGTTGCAATCAGTGTTGAGTATGCCGATAGTCAAGGGTTAAAAGCCAAAGAGCGCGACAATGGCGTATTCATTGGTTCAGGCAGAGATTGGGGTAACCCGGCAAAAAGATTTCAGATAGGGCAGATCAATGCATCTACAATGCCGAATTTTGCCCAGTTCTATAACCCTTCTAACGGCTTTGTAAACTACGGCCACGCTATTCCTTCCGAAGCTGATTTTGTCGATTTTTACACCAGTATGTACGGTACCGCCCCGAATCTCACGCAGGCAGAACTCGCATTAATCGCAGCGGCAGCAGCAGCTCCAAGCCGCGCCATCTTGCCTGGTCGTACATTTCCATTTACTTCAGGCTACGGTTATATAGTACCAGGTAACGGTAATACTTTTGCAGGATTCGATGAATTTACCAACATAGATTTAAACAACAACGGTGTCCCTGACTGCCTTGATACCTGGTCCGGATTCAACAGCTCAAATGAAGCGTTCAATGCTCCGCTGGGCGACAGTTTTGGAAACATCGGCGGCTGTTGGGTAGTTGATCCAAATGGTACATACCGGGTAATTCAGGATGGCCTCGTTGCAGGCGGCTCTGGTACGGAAGGCTTTGGTGGTGATTCCTTCAACACCATTCAGCAATTTGATAGTTACCTGATCACTCCTGAAGAAAAAATCAACGTAAACCTTATTGGTCGCTATGAACTCGGTGATTCTGCAGAACTAACCTGGGAATTAAAGCACGCTCATCAGGAAACTGAAAATACCACACAACCCACATCCTTCTGGGATCTGCTAAGGGGTGCACCAGACAACCCGTTCCTACCTGAGTTTATCCGTCCGGTTGCACAGGAAATTGGCGGTGTTGCTATAACCATTGACCCAATTGGCATAGGTTCCGGAATTCAAACTCACGAAAGAACGACGACTCGTGCAGTTCTTGGTATTAATGGTGAATTTGAAAATGGCTGGACTTACGACGCAAGTATCGTTTGGGGTAAATTTGAGCGAGAGAGCGAAATAGAGAATGCCATTATCGTAGACCGGTTTATGGCCGCAATCGATGCAGTAACCGACCCTGGTACTGGTGAGGCTACCTGTCGCGCCAATGTCGATCCAGATGCTCCAGCTCAAGGTACGCCATTTAATATCCCTGACTATGATCCAGGTTATTACACCTTTACTCCTGGTGATGGTAGCTGTGTTCCTTTAAATATATGGGCAGGTGCTACCGGTATTACCCAGGGAGCGGTAGATTGGGTCACTACCACAGAGCGCGACATGATCGAGCTGGAACAAACTGTTTATGCCGCATCGATTTCAGGTGATTTCTCAGATTGGTTCGAACTTCCAGCAGGCCCAGTAGTATTTGCAGCCGGAGCGGAATACCGTGAAGAAGAATCTTCAGTAAGTTACGATGATTGGCAACTTGGTAACCTGCCTGCCGGTAACCCATACGGTTCTGGCGTGAACGTTTCCGATGTTTCTGAAAACACCAAACTCACATTCCGTCCCAAGACAACCACCAGAAATGAAGTTGGTGAATATGACGTTTATGATCTCTTCCTTGAGGTTTCTGTACCTCTGTTGGAAGGTCAAACTTTTGCCGAAGAACTAACGATCGATGGTGCAATTCGTTATTCGGACTATTCGACAATTGGCGCATCAACTACCTGGAAAACCAACTTGCGTTGGGCTCCTTATGAAGACCTGACTTTCCGTGTCAGTATTTCCGAAGCTGTACGCGCCCCCAATATTACAGAACTGTTTGGACCTGAAATTGGAACTACATTCAGGCCGGCTGACCCATGCGCCAGAGCACAGATTGATGCCCTGCGTGAAGGTGGTCAGGGAACCCTGGCTGACCAAACTCAAGCCAACTGTGTCACCTATTTCAACGGCATTGGACTGGATCCGTTTGATGATGATGGCAATTACACTTTTGATGATCCACTGTCAGCTGCATTTGGCGGTGTAACAGGTGGTAATGAAAACCTACAAGAAGAAACCGCAGATACTAAAACCCTTGGTTTTGTATTCCGGCCAGAATTCCTGGACGGTTTTAACATGACTATAGATTATTGGAGCATCGAAATTGAAGATGCTATTTCTGAAGTAACCGGCGATGACATCGCTCGTGGCTGTTTCGAGGGTCCGTCATTAAATCAAAACTTCTGTCAATTATTAAGTAGAAATAGTGACTCTAATTCGATTTTCTTTGGCGGTTTTAATTTCATGCGAGCTACTTCAATTAATTTTGCCAAGCTAGAAACTGACGGCTATGACTTTTCTTTCGGTTATGACTTCACGTGGGATGAACATGAGATTGGTTTAAGTCTGGCGGGTACCAAAGTCGAGAAACTCAACCAATTTAATGATCCGTTGAATCCCACCACTGTTGACGTAGAACTCGGTGAAGTTCAGCGTCCCGAATGGGCCGGAAACTTCAACCTGGACTGGACCTACGGTGATCTAACTGTTGGTTGGCAAACTCAATATCAAGGCGAGCAATTGCTTAACTTTGTTGAGATTGATACGGCCATGTCTCGTTACGGTAGCGCAGTGTTTATGGATGAGGTTTACCTGCATGACGTAAACTTCACCTACCAACTTAGCGATGAGCTAATGGTTTACGGCGGTATCAATAACCTGACCGACGAAGAGCCGTTCATCACCTCTTATGCTACACCTGTTAGCGTCAGAGGTCGTTACTTCTTCCTGGGGTTAAACTTCAGCATTGAGTAATGAAAAACACTTAAATCACTAATCAAAGCCCCGCCCTATCAAGCGGGGCTTTTTGTTTAGATACAAACCATTCTGCATTGCTTTAAACTGTCAAAAAAAGTTCTAAAAAAAAGCCCCTTTAGGGGTTTGACTCTTGCCCGTTTTCGGCCTAAAAATTCACTGTACTTTGATCATTTAAAAACTCATAGTTTTATCAGGAATTTGCATTATGGCTAAGGCAACCCGTTCTGATTTATTAACTCGTGCATACCATGATCCTAAAAATTATCCCTATGGCTTTTCGCGCTCTGGTGACTTTTCCATTTCGGAAGCCAAAGCCCTGAGCCACTACGGTACGCTAATCAATGCCCTGCTCTCTGGTTCACTGCATCCAGAGAACGATGAGGATTTTAATTTGATAGCGGTAGCTAGTGGTCAAAAGGAGCCCGCCAACACCACTGAAAAAGCCTGGGTTAAATATATGGCACGAATTGGCCGCCCCCGCACTGCCAGCATTTATGGCAGACGGATTATTGTTAACGATGATGATGATACCGTCACCCTCGGAGCGGATGACGATATCGACATTGAGGCTGATGAAGAATAAACAGCCTACCAATATCATTTTAGTTAGGATTCAAACCTAATTAGTGAGTTATTTACGGGATGAAATAGGACATTCATCCCATTTATACCGAATATTAGGATACAAATCTCACTTTTATTCCTTTCCAGGTTTCTTATTCAAACTCAGTCCCGTAAGATCCGCCCAAACCCTAAATTTATACCTATCAGGAGAGAGTATCCGTGGAAATGATGTCCGGTGCCGAGATGGTCGTAAGGGCACTAAAAGATGTAGGCGTTGAATATGTATTTGGTTACCCAGGCGGTGCCGTTTTAGACATATACGATGCCCTCTTTGCTCAGGACGATGTTAAACATATTCTGGTTCGCCACGAGCAAGCCGCCGCTCACATGGCTGACGGTTATGCCCGTTCAACAGGAAAAACCGGCACAGTGCTGGTAACTTCCGGTCCAGGTGCTACCAATACCATTACAGGTATTGCTACTGCCTATATGGATTCTATCCCTATGGTAGTGTTATCTGGTCAGGTGCCGTCGCAGCACATTGGTGAGGATGCGTTCCAGGAAACGGATATGGTGGGCTGCTCAAGACCAATCGTAAAACACAGCTTTCTGGTTAAAAAGGCAGAAGACATTCCCATAGCAATAGCGAAAGCCTATTACATTGCGAATTCTGGTCGACCTGGTCCGGTAGTTATCGATCTACCTAAGGATATAGTGAATATTCAGGAATCACATCCGTACGAATACCCGGAAGATTTCTCTATTCGTTCCTATAATCCCACGGAAAAAGGCCACAACAAGCAGATTAAAAAAGCCGTTGAAGCCATTAAAGCCGCAAAACGCCCGGTAATTTATGCCGGTGGTGGCGCCCTGGGTGCCAATAAGAAACTGGTTAAGCTGGCTGAGATGCTGAATGCGCCAGTGACGAATACTCTGATGGGTTTAGGTTCATTTCCGGGTACCCACGAGCAGTTTGTGGGTATGTTGGGTATGCACGGTACGCTTGAGGCCAACAAAACCATGCACAACGCCGATTGCATTATTGCATTAGGTGCGCGTTTTGATGACAGGGTTACCAATAACGTTGAGAAATTCTGTCCTTACGCCAGAATTGTACACGTGGATATCGACCCCACCTCTATTTCTAAAACCGTCAATGCCCACATTCCCATTGTAGGTGCGGTAGATAAGGTACTGAGCCAGTTTTTTGATCATCTGAAAGACATCAATGAAGCGGCGCAAAAAGAAAAGTTACAGGACTGGTGGAAACAAATCAGACAATGGCAGAGCAGACAATGTCTGAACTACGCCACTTTGCCTGATGTGATCAAACCACAGGAAGTTATTCAGTCATTGTATAAACACACTGATGGCCAAGCCTACGTTAGTTCCGATGTTGGTCAGCATCAGATGTTTGCAGCCCTGTATTATCCCTTTGATAAACCGCGCCAGTGGATCAACTCCGGCGGTCTGGGCACCATGGGTTTTGGTTTGCCAGCCGCTATGGGCGTGCAATTTGCGCACCCGGATGCCATCTCTGCCGTAGTAACAGGTGACGGTAGTATTCAGATGAATATTCAGGAGCTGTCCACCTGTCTGCAATACAATCTGCCTATTAAGATCATATCTTTGAACAATCGCGCCTTAGGGATGGTGCGTCAATGGCAGGATATGATTTACAAAGGTCGACACTCTCACTCTTACATGGAGTCTATGCCTGATTTTGTGAAATTAGCCGAAGCTTATGGTCACGTAGGGATCCGTGTGGATCATCCCAGCGAGCTGGATGATGCCATGGCCCGTTGTATGTCTATTAAAGATAAACTGGTGTTTATGGACATCCGGGTGGATCAAAACGAACACGTATATCCCATGCAGATTAAATTTGGTGCCATGGACGACATGCGCTTAAGCAAAACGGAGCGTACCTAAATGAGACGTATAATTTCGGTATTATTGGAAAACGAACCCGGCGCGTTGTCCCGTATTGTGGGTCTGTTCTCGCAGCGGGGTTTCAACGTAGATTCTCTGTGTGTTACCACTACCACGGATCCAACGCTGTCCAGGATCACCATCACCACTCATGGCGATGATAAAGTGATTGAGCAGATCACCAAGCAAATCAATAAACTGGTGGATGTGTTCAAAGTTATGGATCTGACCGAAGGCAGTCACCTGGAACGAGAACTAATGTTGATCAAGGTAGCCACGCCCAACGAACATATTCGCGCAGAAGTAAAGCGTATGGCGGATATCTTCCGCGGCAACATCGTTGATGTCAGTGCCCGTAACTACACCATTCAGCTCACCGGTCCCAGTGATAAGCTGGATGCCTTTATTACTACGGCAACCGAACTCACTGATGTATTAGAAGCAGCCCGCACCGGTGTTTGCGGTCTGTCGCGCGGCGATAAAGCGCTAAAAATCTGATTATTTTGGCTACGTCTTAAATTATCGATATTGAAGCACTCAACCTACCTACAGGCTCAAATTTTGAGTTTGCTGGTAGGTAGACTTTTTTCGGCACCGCAGACCTATTCAATCACCATCATTCAATTGAAATTATTGTCGGGGCGCCGACTGCGCCTTAAGGTGACTGGGCTGCGCCCCCCTTAAGAATCCCCCGCAGCCCCTGACGCGCAAAAGCATAAACTTCGCCATCAGAACAACGACGACCATCAATGACAGCACATCCCTGTGCTGAGCATTGATTGAGCAATCATCCCTGATAGCTCTCATCGTTGTTTTAACTGATGTCGCAGTTTATTGCGCGTAAAGGGAGATTAAGTTAAGCGCTTCGAACAAATAATGGCGTATTCAAATCGGTAAACGAATCTGTTTGCTTTATCTCTAAAAGAAAATTATTAGTTTCTGGACACTATGGGCATTAAATGAGCATTCATGCTCTCGGCCGTGGGGCTTTTCCCCTCATCCTTTCCTCTGCTTGCTGGCAAATATCCCAAAAAATCGTAACAAGCTTGTAAACAGCCCCTCAAATTGAGATAAAATAGGATGCTTATCCTAGTGAATCATCCCATTTTCGAGACATTATAAGAATATTAAGATTACTGTTTATTCTAAAAAGAAATATAACAAGTTGTAATATCTAATAAAATCAGATAGTTAGCCCATTTCACAAGCCTTTAACAGCCTGTTTAGTATTTTATTAACTAATTCCATACAGTAAAACAACAACATTCCTCATAAAAATCATTAACTTATAAATCGTGTTCGGAATACAACCGGCACGTTTAATCTAACTAATCCTTTATGAGGTGTAATATGAAGAAATTAACTTTGGCCCTGGCCACTACTTTAGCATTGAGTTCTGCTGTATCTGCCACTGAATCTCACGACACTAAGTTTGAGTTTCGCGGTGACAAATCATTTGCCAGTTTTTGTCGTGCAGTGACTCAGGACAACGTACGTTTGATCCACAACAGCTTTAAAAACAAAATCGGTGTCGTTGCGATGTCGAAAAAAGATGTTTATCGCAAGTTGTTGGATGCACAAAACCTGAGCTGTAATGGTAAAGATTTAGTTGAGTTTTCGAAAGAATTTGAAGCTGAAGAAGTATTAGCTTATCTGGAAAAAGCTGTAGCTACTCTTTAAAAAACCATGAGCGGTTTTAAGTGCAATAACTCAGACCGTAAGTCAGGCCTGCCTGCATTGGCAGGCCTTTAAATCCCTACTTTTTGGGAAACAATTGTTCTAATGGAATTTGAGACAACAAGGGCGCCATGGCATCGAAGCGCGACTTGTTAGCCTGACATTTAATATTTTTCTTATAGTTTTCTTTCCAGGGGTCATTCACCAGCCATAAAACTCCATCCCCACTGGCGACACCTTCTATCGAATAATTGTGCATTGCTTCAAATGGCGCACATTCTTGCTGCGTATCGCGGGTTTGCGCTAAGAAACTTAATTTAATACGACGGGTAGCACGCTGTTTTTCAGGATCCACCAGCCACAGTTCATTGTCGTTTCTTGCCGCAGCAATCAACCATCCTTTACCACCCTGTTGATAATAGGTCAGGGCGTTAATGGGGTGCGGAACCGAATCAGAAAAAACCGGTAACTGCAGCTTTTCATCTTTAACCTGGGCAAACTCAACGCTGCTCCAGAAGTCAGCGTCCAGTTCGACAGAAAAGATACGAGGTTGATACATGGCATCTTTTTCCAGGCCCAAATATAAGGTTCGCCCTGCTCCGAAACTCATGCCTTCAATGCCATCATTGGGATAATTACCCACCTGCATCGCGGTGGTGTATTGCAAAGGTCTGACATGAGTCATAATAACCTGCTCTGCGCTGTCATCCAGCTCCAGCCTGACCAATAAAGTTGGGTATTCGGTTGAGCCGGTATCGCGATACTTATTCTGGCATTCAGGGCTCAGGTTATATCGAGAGGCATCTTCTGTGACTGTATAAAAAACCCGATCATCGTCAGGATCCACCACCAGCGCCTCCAGATCAGGGCGTTCACTCATGTATTGCGCAAAGCAGCCTTGTAGTATGTCCGACGCTACCATTATTGGATATTTTTGCTCAACCTGAAATTGTTGCGGGTCTAATACAATGAGTCTTAACACCTGCGATTCATGAGCACTGCCATCCGCGATGGTAACCAGCCGTCCACCCCGCCACACGGTTAACCCCGAAGTTTGAGGATCCAGCATCACGCCGCCCTCTGGTTCGTGTAACCAATAACTTTCAACAACTAAAGGCGTTGCCAGAGGTTTTACCTGAGTTTCCGATTTCTTAGCCTGACAGCCCGCAAGAAGCAGTGCCATAAACAGGGGTAGCAATTTTTTAGATTTGAATAACATGCAACATCCAGCAGCATTTTGGTTCCAGTCAGTGGCTTTTTATAGAGGTCCAGCCCGGCAGGGTCAAGTTACAAATGATGAAATTCACTTTTGTTCACGATTTGTCGCTCGCACTATTTTCAAATTTAAGACTTTTGGTTTAAGGTTTGGCAAAGGCCAATTTCAGGAACAGGGCTCATGAGCCGGAAAGAACAAATCTTGTTTGCGCTGCAAAAGGCAGATGGTGTCTGCCCAGGCAAAGACGCTGCCATAGAGAAGCATCTCAAGATGGCGGACAACCCGTTTCGTTTTTTCAGGGGTTCAGCCGGGCTGTTTTACGACGATATCGCCAGCGGATTATTGTCTATACCCGAAGAAATGCAGAGCGTCATTCCCATCACCATGGTGCAGGGTGATTGTCATCTGTCTAACTTTGGTATGCTTACCGAAGAAGGCTCCCATGGTGACAAAGTCATATTCTCCCCCAATGATTTTGATGACGCATGCTTAGGTCACGCCAGTTGGGATCTGGTGCGGTTTTGCGTCAGCATCCTGTTGGCGCAACAATACTGTGAAGGGCACCGCGCTGCACAATTTTCCTCAGATGATAGCAGCGAACAGGAGTTACAGGCTTGTGCCAGTGTCGGAGGTGCCATTCTGGCAATTCAGGGATTTCTGGAGTCTTATGTACTGCATTGTCAGGCGCTGTTTCAGGATGGAGGCTTGCGCAATAAAGTCATCAATAAATTTGATAAGCAGCACGTACTTCGTAGCTTTCATAAAAAAGCACAAAAACGTGCGGCAGGTGGCAAGCAGTTTTACACTAAGAGTTCCATTGCTAAGGCCGTCGATTCCACCGGTTTTGTACCTGTGTTTAAAGAAAATAGTGATAAGTTTGCCGCCGTTGACGAATCTCTCTACCGGGAACTCAGCGAAGTGTTCTCGCCTTATGTTGATGACACCATCCTGGACATAGTAGAACGTTTGGGGGCAGGTACCGGCAGTATCAATATGGCGCGTTATTATCTATTGGTGGGTCCAAAAGATTACATGGGCGAGGAAGATTTAAAGCTATGCCACATTGTGGAAGTCAAAGAGCAGCGCATGGCAGCACCATTGAGTCATTTTGAAACCTTATCCCCGGTTAATCGACTGAATCCCGCTCACCTGACAGTCTGCTGTCAACGCAAGATGCAGAGACGCCCGGATTTAGTGTTAGATGAGGTAGAATGGCGTGGCGCTCACTGGTTAGTACGCTCTCGGCATCACGCTAAAGTGGGTATTGATCCTGAGGATATATGCCTGCAAACAGACGCACCCGACAACGCCCTGATGCAATACACCCAAAGTTGCGCTCAGGCTTTGGCGGTAGCTCACAGCCGGGGAGATCGCCGCTCCACCAGATTTGAACAAGCCATAGTTGAGCATTTACCCTACTGGCAGGATGACATTTTAGAGACATGCCTGAGCTACGCGGTTCAGGTTCAGGAAGACACACAATTATTACGGAAACTCATCGGATTTAATGACTGACTCTCCTTCTCCATTTACCCTTATTGCTGGTCCGATTGTCAGAAAACTGGACAGTCAGCAACTGGTTCTCTGGTATGTTACTGACCATCAGGTCCCGGTTCAGGCAGAGCTATACCATGCTCAACCACAAGTGCAACTGCCCGCATATCAACAGCGGCAGTTGTGCCACCAGGTAGGCAACAAAGCTTTTGTCATTCATCACATTATTGATTTTTCCAATCCGCTCTCTCCTGACACCGGCATAGATTACGATCTGATTTTTGAGTTTCAGGAGCAACAGTTAACCCTAGCTGATGTCGCGCCCGATATTTGCTACCCTGGCCTGAGTAAACCCAGAGTTTACTGGCAATCTGAACTGCGCCAGGTGCTGCATGGCTCTTGCCGCAAACCCCATCACAACGAAGGCGACGCTTTGGTGCGAGTGGATCAGCATTTAGCGGAGCGCCTGCCCAAACAGCAATTACCCGCAGCGTTGTTAATGATGTCCGGCGATCAGGTATACGCCGACGATGTTGCCGGTCCGTTTTTGCAGGCAATTCACCAGGTTATTGCCCGCTTTGAGCTGTTCTCAGAAAGCTTTGCTGGTGCCAAAGTCAGTAACTACGAAGAATTACTGCAGCATGAAGACTGTTTTTATCGACGCACTGAACTGTTACCCCACAGTGACGAAAACGAAGAAGTACAGGAAACCTTTTTCGGTGCCAAACGCAAACCCATATTCACCTCGGTCAACGCTAAAAATCACCTGATCACCTTTTCTGAAGTAATGGCCATGTACTTTATGGTCTGGTCCGAAACCTGCTGGCATGATATCCAGTTTGACAGCAGTAAAATGCCTGCCTCTGAACAACAGAATTTCGAGCAGGAAAAACACTCGCTGTTACAGTTTATCGAGACCCTTCCACAGGTACGCCGGGCTTTGGCTCATATTCCTGTTTACATGATGTTTGACGATCACGATGTCACCGATGACTGGAACCTGACCCGCGAATGGGAAGAACTGGCCTATGGCAATCCGTTTTCCAAACGCATCATCGGTAACGCGCTGTTTGGCTATATGCTCTGTCAGGGGTTAGGCAATAATCCGGAACAATACGAATTTCTGTTGCGGGAAGTAGAACCTCACATAACCAGCGCAGGGATCACGGAACACAATAAGGTTATCGAGGCGTTGTTTGAATGGGATGACTGGCATTATCAGATCCACACCAGCCCCAAAATCGTGGTGCTGGATACCCGAACTCACCGCTGGCGCTCTGAAGAAAACGCCGAGCAACCCTCTGGTCTGTTGGATTGGGAGCGACTTCGAGAGTTGCGTCAACAGGTAACTGGAGAACAATCGGTTGTCATTGTATCGCCTGCACCGATTTTCGGGGTTAAAGTGATCGAAGCCATCCAGAAAGTATTCACCTATTTTGGCCAGGCGTTAACGGTAGATGCAGAAAACTGGATGGCACACCAGGGGACTGCCAAAGTTCTGCTGGATATTTTTAAGGAGCCAGAGACAGCGCAGCAGTTTGTTATTCTGTCCGGGGATGTCCACTATTCTTTTGTTTACGATATCCGGTTGCGCTTCAAAGACATAAGCCCCAGTATTCACCAAATTACCGCCAGTGGTTTCTGTAATCAGTTTCCGGTTGGCCTGCTGCGCAAACTGGATGTGTTAAACCAGTGGCTTTACGGCCATCATTCTCCGTTAAACTGGTTTACCAAACGCCGCCGGTTAAAAATCAGCACCCGATACCCCAACCGGAAAAATAAGCGCAGCTCCCTGGTGAGTAAAAGTGCCGTTGGCCTGGTGGATTTCAGTAACGATCGCAAACGTCCCGAGGCCAAGCTTTTAACCTGGGACGGCGAAGATATTGAATTTAGGTAATACTCCCTATTTGCATATTTGCCTTTAAATACTAATCTGGATCATGAGCCTACAATTTCAATTTCGGTCAACGGAGCCCTGTTATGCAGGATAATCCCATCAGCAGCTTTATCGCTAAGGCCAGTACTGCGCCACAGGAGCAAAGTGCCGAATTGTTGCAGCAGGCCATTGCGCTGTTAACCGAGCAAGCAAAGTCACAAGCTCAGCCACTGCTACCCAGTCAGCTCCCGCCCAGCAAAAAAGCCATCGAAAAAGTCTGCCGGGGAATTGGCCATGACTTTAACGGCATACTAGCCAATATTCGGGGCATGGTGGAAATCACCCAGATGATGTCAGCGGACGCACCAGAACAGGTAAAATCTGCCTTTGATAAAATTCTCGCCATGGTGGAAAGAGGGCATCACGCATCAGAGCTAATCCGTTGTTATGGCAAGGTACATGATTGCCAAAAAAGCCAGTTTGAATTGAGTGCTTTTATGAAGCGGGCAGTCAATGATGTCAGGATCCATCTGGATATCCCGTTTCAGCTGCCTTGCACTAAACCAGAAAGTGTTGAGGTGATCATGGATTCCGGACAACTGGAAATACTGCTGATGCAGTTGGTTAAAAACGGTTTTGATGCATTACAGGATGCTTCCGTCAACACCTCAACAGAGGAAAAACACCTGACCATCAATGTCGCAATAACGCCCGATAACAAACTGCAATTAGAAGTACACAACAAAGGCAAAGCCATTGCGAATGAGGTGGGAGAAAAAGTCTACGAGCCATTTTATAGCACCAAAAAGGTGGGCCGTGGCCTTGGTCTGGGGTTAAGCATAGTGAAGCAAATTGTGATGAACCACGATGGGGAAATTAGTTATAGTAGTTCTGCTGAGCAAGGCACCACCTTTACCTGCGTGCTGCCGGTGCTCGTTACTGGAAATTAACGCTTCTGAATCAAATCCCATTTGTTACCAAAGCAATCTTCAAAGACAGCCACTATGCCGTAGGGTTCTTCCCGAGGGCTTTCTAAAAAGTTCACGCCTTTATCCAGCATGGCAGCATGATCCCGATAAAAGTCATCAGTTTGCAAAAACAACCAGACCCGATCAGCCCCCTGTTTACCCACCAGCGCCTGTTGCGCTTCATTGCCGGGTTGAGCCAGCACAATTTGGGTTTCTTTGGCGCCTTTTGGACGCACTGTGACCCAGCGTTTACGACCCTGGTCAATATCCTCAAGCAGTTCAAAGTTTAATTTTTGGCAGTAAAAGTCAATCGCTTCATCGTAATCTGAAACTATGATACTAACGGCAGATAAGCATTGTTGCATGATAAAATTCGCTTTAGGTAAATGACGGGATTATAACGTGAGCCGATACAGATCGGTGTCTTTATTTGGGTCAAAGTACGGCAGTTTTTTTAAATAACTAAAACCCAATTTTTTCAGCAGCGCGATAGAGGCCGCATTTTCTGGCGTTACCAGGGCATCAATATAAGGCCATTGCGCTTGTTGCCGGACGTTTAGTAATAAACCCTCACAGGCCTCAAAAGCATACCCTTTACCACGAGCGATGGGCAAGAAGGCGAAGCCGATATCGGGAGAATCCAGATTGTCTCGTTTCAGCAAGCCACAAGTACCGACAAATTCACCGCTGAGGCTGTCGCGTACCGCCAATACCCCAAAACCAAACTCCCGGTACATACGTTGCGGACCGTTTTTAATATAGGCTTTGGCACTAACCAGATCGAACACCCCACGATCACCAATATATTTTTGCCAGTCTGGATCCAGATTCAACGCCAGAATGCCCGGCGCATCCTCAAGGGTTAAGGGCCTGATCTGCAGACGACTGGTGTCAAAACTCATGTATGGGCTCATAGTTCCTCTTTGCGCAATGCTAAAACTCCGGCAGATTGCAATAACTCATCAATGCGACGCTGCATTGTATTATCAATATTGGCCAAACGAGGATAACGCGGTTTATGACGATCGTTTATCCAATGTGCCTCCCAGCCATAGGTCTTTTCAATGAACTCTAGCGCAAAGTCCTCATCGACATGCTCCAGACAACCGGATAAACAGGTATCCACATAGGTTTGATAAATGGGATGGGACTGGCTGGCAGCGGCCGGAGCACTCACCTGACAAATCCAGATAACTGCATCCACCAGACTCTCCGCTATATCCATATGCCCGGCAGCTCCATGAAGTTGCAGGTTTGCATTGTCTACCTGCACAAAGTGATAACTTTGTTCCCGCTGTCTTAACTCTGGGGTAATTTCCGCCACAGGTACCAACATGCCATTCACTTGCTGCGCATCGGAACCCGGCAATACGCCCACACAGGTATAACTTTTGTCCGGACAGCACATATTCCAGGCCCGTCGCCAGCCGGAAATCTTGACGGGTATCGCGTCCGCATCTATCTGGCTATAGCGAAAACGGCTGTCATGGCTCATCAAACTACCGTACCCCACAACATAGTGCTGTTGCTCACTTGCTTTTTTCTGCTTCGACAAAAGGCTATCCGTTATCATTCGTTGTATAATGACAGGCAGTAAATCAGATGAAAAATAAGGATTCAAGAATTCATGCCCTGGATTCAGTTAAAAATTGATGTCACCGAGAAAGATGCCGAGGCGGTTTCTTCATTAATGACTGGCAACGGCGCGCAGGCAGTTACCTATACCGATGCCAAAGACAGTCCGTTGTTTGAACCCAAGCCCGGCGAACTGGTGCTCTGGCCCAATACCACGGTTATCGGATTGTTCGAAGCAGACCATGATATGCAAGGGGTAATTCAGAGAATGACCCAGAGCAAAGTGCTGGGTGAAGAATTCAGTTACAAACTAGACCAGTTGGAAGACAAAGACTGGGAAAGAGAGTGGATGGATAACTTCAAGCCGATGCAATTTGGTGACAAGTTGTGGATCTGCCCCAGTTGGTGTGACATTCCCGATCCCAATGCCGTTAACATTATGCTGGATCCCGGCCTTGCCTTTGGTACCGGTACTCACCCCACCACCTCTTTATGTCTGCAATGGCTGGATAAACAAGATCTGTCTGATAAAACCGTGCTGGATTTTGGCTGCGGCTCCGGCATCTTAGGCATCGCCGCTATTAAATTAGGGGCTAAGCGCGTTATCGGGGTGGATATCGATCCCCAGGCGCTGCAAGCCACTCAAGAAAACGCCAGACGCAACCAATGCGAGCAAGATTTTGAGCTTTATTTGCCTGAAGACCAACCTGATGAACCGGTTGATCTGGTGCTGGCTAATATATTAGCTGGGCCTTTGCGGGAGTTGCGGGAATTAATTAGCGGCCAATGTAAATCTGGTGGTCAGCTGGTTTTATCCGGTATTTTGGAAAGCCAAGCTGCGGAACTCAACACACTCTACAGCGAATTTTTTGACATGGATGAACCGCAGTTCCTGGACGAATGGTCAAGATTAAGTGGCAAAAAACGATAAAAAGCGCTGTCAACCCGCTTGACGTCAAAAAAAAGTACAATTTGTTTAAAATCTAGCCTTTTCAAACGAGAAAAAAGTCCGTACACTTAGCGCCCTTTTGAGGACTTGGGTATTTTTTACACAGTTTTGTACAAGAGTCGGTAATGCAAATAGCACAATTTAAACTCGCTAGTAATGTGTTGCTTGCCCCGATGGCTGGCGTAACTGACCGCCCCTTCAGACAGCTTTGTCATCGTCTGGGGGCCGGGTTAGTGGTTTCAGAAATGTTATCCAGTAACCCTGACGTGTGGAAATCTCAAAAGTCTCAACAACGCATGAACCACGACGGTGAAACCGGCATACGATCCGTTCAGATCGCAGGCTCGGAACCTCACCTGATGGCTCAGGCTGCACAGTTTAACGTGCAGAACGGCGCCCAGATTATTGATATCAATATGGGGTGTCCGGCAAAAAAAGTGAATAAAAAGCTGGCGGGGTCCGCTTTACTGCAATACCCCACACTGGTGGAAGAAATTATTAGTGCCGTTGTCGCTGCTGTGTCAGTGCCGGTGACATTAAAAATTCGCACCGGTTGGAATACCGAAAATCGTAATGCTGTAGAAATCGCCAAAATTGCTGAGCGCAATGGCATTCAGTCACTGGCGGTACATGGTCGCACCAAGGCCTGTATGTACAAAGGTGAAGCAGAATACGACACCATCAAGGCAGTAAAGCAGGAAATATCCATCCCAGTAGTGGCTAACGGTGATATTACCACGCCGGAAAAAGCCAAATATGTTCTGGATTACACCGGGGCAGACGGCGTAATGATTGGGCGAGGAGCTCAGGGCAATCCCTGGATTTTCAACGCCATTAATCATTACCTGACTACAGGCACTCAACTTCCCGCGCCTGCGCTGTCCGAAGTAAGGGATGTGCTGATTGAGCACATTCAGAACGTTCACCAGTTTTATGGTGAACTGATGGGAGCAAGAATTGCCCGCAAACATGTGGGTTGGTATTTAGCGGAGCATGATTCCAAATCATTCCGCCGGGCTTTCAATGCCATCGATGATGCACAGCATCAGATTGAGGCGTTGCAGGCATTTTTTGAAGAGCTGACGATTGAACAGAACGAAGTTAACAACACTTCAACTGATTCAGCGGCAGCATAAACTAACCAGGAAAAGAGCAAGACGGTATATGTTCGATCAAAACGTTACATCTCCATTCACAACTACAGTAACTACGCCTTCTCAAACACAGGCTCAAAAGCCTCTGCGTGATTCTGTAAAACAGGCTGTTAATAAATATCTTAAGCAATTAGACAACACTGACATCGACAACTTGTACGATTTGGTATTGGCTGAAGTTGAAGCGCCTTTGTTGGAAGAGATCATGACTTACACTCGTGGTAACCAGACTCGTGCAGCACTTATGATGGGTATCAACCGTGGTACTCTGCGCAAAAAATTAAAGCAATACGGCATGAACTAAGCCGAATTGACTATACTATTGAAAAGAGCACCTTAGGGTGCTCTTTTAGTTTTTCCTCCACTATTCCTGACTATTTAGTCAAAACCAACTGAGTCATTAAGGTAGCTGTTTAAATGGAAACACCTAAACCTATTCGTCGCGCCCTGTTAAGCGTTTCAGACAAAACCGGAATCGTAGAATTTGCCAAAGCACTGGCTGAGCGTGATGTCGCCATCCTGTCCACTGGCGGTACTGCTAAATTGCTCGCTGAAAATGGCCTGCAGGTCACCGAAGTATCAGAATACACCGGCCATCCGGAAATCATGGCTGGACGGGTTAAAACCCTGCACCCTAAAGTACACGGCGGAATCCTGGGTCGCCGTGGACAAGACGAAGCAGTCATGGCTGAGCACGGTATCGATGCGATTGATATGGTTGTAGTGAATCTGTATCCCTTTGCTCAAACTGTAGCAAACGACGATTGCACATTAGAAGATGCCATTGAGAATATCGATATCGGTGGTCCGACTATGGTGCGTGCAGCAGCTAAAAACCATAAGGATGTTGCCATTGTGGTCAATGCGGCCAGATACAACGACATCATTGCGGAAATGGACAACAATCAGGGTTCCCTCAGTTACAACACCCGTTTTGATTTAGCTATTGCAGCTTTTGAGCACACAGCGCAATACGACGGCATGATTGCTAACTATTTTGGCACTGCGGTATACGGTGAAGACAGCACCACGCAATTTCCACGTACTTACAATCAGCAGTTCATTAAAAAGCAGGATCTGCGTTACGGTGAAAACAGCCATCAGGAAGCAGCTTTCTATGTTGAAACAAACATTCAGGAAGCGTCTGTTGCCACAGCGCAGCAGTTGCAGGGCAAAGAGCTGTCTTACAACAACATTGCCGATACCGATGCCGCACTGGAATGTGTTAAAGAGTTCGAGCAACCAGCTTGTGTGATCGTGAAACACGCTAATCCATGTGGTGTGGCCCTGGGTGACAACATTTTAGAAGCCTATGACCGCGCTTTTAAAACCGACCCCACTTCAGCCTTTGGTGGCATTATTGCCTTTAACAAAACTCTGGACAAAGACACTGCTCAGGCCATTATCGACCGTCAGTTTGTGGAAGTGATCATTGCTCCCGCCGTATCTGATGATGCCAAAGCGGTGTTGGCCGCCAAGCAGAACGTACGGGTTCTGGAATGCGGTGAATGGCAAGGACAGCTAACCGACGAGCATGACATCAAGCGTGTTAACGGTGGATTATTAGTGCAGGAGCGGGATTTTGGCATGGTGGAAAAAGACGATCTGCAAGTCGTATCCAAGGTACAACCAACCGAAGAGCAATTGGATGATTTGTTGTTTGCCTGGAAAGTTGCTAAATACGTAAAATCCAATGCTATCGTTTACTGCAAAGACAAAATGACCATTGGTGTGGGTGCAGGCCAGATGAGCCGGGTTTATTCTGCCAAGATAGCCGGAATTAAAGCAGCCGATGAGAATCTGCAAGTGGCCGGTTCAGTAATGGCTTCTGACGCCTTCTTCCCGTTCCGTGATGGTATTGATGCTGCTGCCGAAGCAGGCATTAAAGCGGTAATTCAACCAGGTGGTTCTATGCGTGACGAGGAAGTCATTGCCGCAGCAGACGAACACGGTATCGCCATGGTGTTTACCGGTATGCGCCACTTCAGACACTAAGCCTTAGCATCAAACGAGACATCGACCGGCTGTCATCGCCGGTTGTTTTTATTGATACCATGAATACAGTTCAAATATCCTGGCTTAAAAAAACAAATTGGGCAACCGTAATCCATGCCAGTAAAAAGCCTTGGATGTGAGTTCCATTTATGAGAATCTAAACCTAAAACCAACTTAAAAAGTGCATGGAAAACGAAACCAAATCTCATAAAAGACCAACATTGAAGAGTACACCAAGTGACTCGAAAACATTGTCGCCTGTAAAACAGGACGCTGTAAAACAACTCCAAGATGGACGCAGAGAGTTGCTCAAAAAATTGGGGAATTCAGCAGCTATGGTACCCGTCAGCATTGCACTTGTTTCAATGGAAGCGAAAGCATGCAGTTTTTCTTGTTAACGGATACAGTCCTGTTCAGAATTCCAGTTAAAATTCATGCATGAGCACGTTTTATCTTCAAATCGCTTTGAGGCATTGTTAGTTGATGGACATTTGTTAGTCTATGACAAAGGTCTAAACATCTGCGAATTATTGAATCAATCAGCCGCTGTACTGTTTTTACTGCTTGCGGAAAATGGAACTGACATAACAAACTTATTGCATGAAGCAAACCAACTATTGCCAAAACTATCACTCGATTCGTCACATATTGACGGCATTTTGGGCGCTTGGCGTGACAGGGACTGGATTAGACTCTGCGCAAATAATAAATATGAAATCAATGATTGCAAAGGCGAATCGCTGACTTCATCCTGGCCACTTAGAAACGTAAAACGCGAGCCCGGTAGAACCATACCAAGCAAAACTAAAGCCCAACACAGAGGCAGTACAATAATCTGTCTAAATGGCTTAGATTACATTCAAGTCAACTTCTACCAAGCGTCGGGAAAAACTTTATGTCCTCAAGCGATTCCCAGATTACAGGCAATACTTAAGGGCGTCGCTGCCCCTGTACTTAAAACGCCTTCATTGAGCATTGATTTTTGTGTTGAAGCACATCAGGCAATCATTTCTACAGCGCAATACACGTACAATATCGTTGATGAAAGTTATGCCTTGTCGACTTTAGCTACGGAATTGTTGCGTTATAGCTATGGAAAAAATGGCATGATACTGTCTGCCCATGCTGCGGGGATCGGCAAACACGGTAGTCAGATCCTTCTCCCTGCCCAATCGGGTGCCGGTAAAAGTACGCTGACAGCTTCACTCGTTGCAGATGGTTGGCAGTATTACGGTGATGACGTTGTTGCTTTGAGGCAAACAGAGGCGAATTATTGGCAAATATTACCTTTCACAACAGCAATTGGCGTAAAGCCCGGCTCCTGGCCCATATTGAAACAGAGCTATCCTGAGCTCAAACAAATAAAAATAACAGACTACGCTGGCAAAAAAGCGAAATTCTTACCCGTAAATAGTTGTTCCTCTAATCATTGGCAAACCGGTCGAATATCAGCCATTGTGGTGCCAAAATACAAGCAAAAGTCAAACGCACAACTTCGCAAACTAAGTGTTCGAGAAACTGTCTCGAAATTTTTGTTGTCTGGCGTTTCATTCATGCACGACGTTGAAGATAAAACTCACAACTTGCGTACTTGGCTCAACTGGCTTGAATCGACCCCCTCATATGAGTTGATCTTTGATGATTACAACGAAGCACAACCATTGCTGGAGGGTATTTTGTAATGTTTTTTCCGCAGAATAATCAATTGCACTGGGAATCGGCGGTAAAAACGCTTTGTGACTTAATAAATCCATTCACAGAAAAACAAGAGGTGAATTTTAATCATCTTGACTGGGATCGTTTAATTGCAATCGCTGATTTAACGCACGTGTTACCGGAACTTTATCAAGGGGTTGTCAAACATGAACTTTTAGAACAAGCCCCATTGCAAATTCAAACGTTGTTAGTGGGAGTATACGACTATTTAGTGCAGCGCAATCAATTGGTTAGGCAGCAATGCGATGAAATCACCTTGGCATTCAATGCACAAAATATCAAACCCATTTGGCTAAAAGGTGCCGCCCTGTTGCATCTAGATGATTGGACAGAAAACACACGAATAATGAACGACATTGATTTATGGGTGCCAGATACTCGACAACAACAAAAAGCCATAGCCATTCTCAATGAAATCGGTTACATCAACAAACAAGATCATGAGTTATGGAACGAATCACACCACTATTCACCATTTTTTCATCGCCAACGCATATCCACTGTAGAGTTGCATAAGCATGTGATCAGGCCGAGCCTAAAAAAATTGCTATCAAATCAAGAATGTGAAAACGGCATTCAATACTTTAGGCGAAAAACAACGTTAGCTGAAGACGTGTTTGACGGTAGTATTGTAGATTCTGGAACGCTTGAGTTTGGTATTTTAAGTACCGAACATCGCATGATCCAAAGTTTCGTCCAATGTACGCTTATGGCTTCACCTGTTCTGGATACAGGACTCATTCGCATGATGAAAGTAGTCGACCTATTGCGCATAATGAAACAGGCCGAAGCCGATCGTTTGCCGCCAAAATTGATTAACACATTAAAAGCACAATCTGAATGGCATGAGGTTGTAGCCCAGTTTAGCTATTTTTTGGAAAACCAGTTCAACATCCCAAATGCGTTTTCCGCTAACCCTGAATTTCAACGCAAGTTTTACCAATTTATATCCGATGCTGATAACCCAAAAAGATTTGTACGACGATTTGCTCTATTTCGTTGGCCAGCCACCCCGCTGAAAAAATTAGCCAGCTCCCCATTGCTGCTATACCGAGGCATTGTTTCCAGGGTAAAAATGTTAATGACCGGGAAACTCTATTAATTTTACATCTCAGTGTAGCTGGTAATTTTGACAACCTGGTACATCAGCAGAAAACAGGCCCTGTGATGTATCAATGTTCTTAGCATTTAAAGTAAGCAGCAAAATTGAAGATTAACGCAGCACGTCTTGCAACCAGATTGCGATATCTTGCAGTTGTTGCATATGGACATTGTGCTGCATGGGATACTGCTCCCAACGGGCAACAAAGCCAGCCTCTTTAAGATTCATGTAAGCCGATTTCCCCAACGCGATTGGCACCATCTCATCATAAGCACCATGAGAGGCAAAAAACGGCGTATCTTTGTTGCTATCCTGCCAGTCTTCGCGGGTTTGATCAGCATCACACATATAGGTTGACAGGGTTAAAACCCCGGCGAGTTTCTGCTTTAGGCGTAGCGCCAAATAATAAGCAATGACGCCACCTTGAGAAAAACCCGCCAGGACAATGCGTTCCGGTGCAATACCATTGGCAATCTCTCTTTCCAAAAGCTGTTCAACTTGTGCCGCAGAACGTTCAACTCCCGCCATATCAGCGCGGTCTTCAAAAGATAAGGTTTTGATGTCATACCAGGCGCGCATTTCCATGCCGTTGTTGATAGTGACTGGAATAACCGGAGCATGTGGAAACACAAAACGCACCGCCAATTCATCAGGCAACCCAAGTTGAGGTACGATGGGAGCAAAGCCATTGCCCGAGTCACCTAACCCATGCAGCCAAATGACCACGGCTTCTGCAGTTTTTGAAGGGTTAACCTCAACGTAAGGTAATAATTCATTGGACATAGTGTTTCCTTTAAGGTGTTCCTGGCAAGATTATTCTGCTTTTTTATACTTTATTGTTATTATTAAATTTTGTTTGATGCGCATTGGTCAGCTCATAGCTTATCCGAGCCCGGCACAACTAAGAAGCAAATTATGCTAAGATTGCGCGCCAGTGACCAGTCCGAAACCCGAATTTTTTAAGAAAAGACGAGATATGTCCAATACACCCGGAAATTTATATATTGTTGCGGCCCCTTCAGGTGCTGGCAAATCAAGTTTGATCAAGGCCTTTTTAGAAAATCACGCCGATAAAGAGCACCCGGCTCAGGTTTCGGTTTCCCATACCACCCGAAATCCAAGACCAGGTGAAATAGATGGCAAACACTATCACTTTGTCAGCAAAGAAACCTTTCAGCAACTGATCAAAGAAGAAGCCTTTTTCGAATGGGCACAAGCCTTTGACAACTATTATGGCACGGCTAAACGCAATATCACCGAAACCCTGCAACATGGTGTAGACGTGTTTCTGGACATTGAGTGGCAAGGTGCCCGTCAGGTAAAAGCACTGCTACCTGACACCAAAACTATTTTTATCGCACCTCCTTCCAGAGAAGAGTTGCGCAAGCGCCTTAAAGCCAGAGGCCAAGATTCCGATGAAGTGATTGAAAAACGCATGGCTCAGGCGGTATCGGAAATCTCTCATTACCACGAGTTTGATTACATCATAATAAATGATGATTTTGATACCGCATTGGCAGAACTGGAAGCCATAGTCTGTGCCAATCGTTTGCGCAAAGAGAAACAGGTACTGCGTTATCAGACGTTATTCTCTTCGCTATTGGATGAAGCACAATAAAAAGTGCTTAACAATTGAGCTTTATGCTTGGCAAACGCCCGCCAAGCCAGTAAACTACGCAACCTTTTTCAAAAGCAGCGCTTGCATAGCTTGATTTTGAAAAACCAAGTATTCATTATTTCCGTATAACAATACGGTAACCCGACTCGGAGAAACAGATGGCACGTGTAACTGTAGAAGATGCAGTAGATAAAGTAGGCAGTCGCTTTGACCTGGTTTTAGTTGCGGCACGTCGTGCGCGTCAATTGGCAACTGAAGGTAAAGAGCCACTGGTACCCGCCAGCAATGACAAACCTACCGTTCTTGCATTACGCGAAATTGAAAAAGGTTTGATCAATTCTGAGAGCATGGATCAGGCTGATATCCAGGAACAACAAGAAGCAGAGCAAGCAGAATTTGCATCTGTAGCCAGCATTCTTGCCGATCAGCCATAAGCGATCATCCAACTTTGCCTAAATGCTGAGCAGCTTCAGCATTTAGGCTTTGCATCCTGCTAAAATCCTCGTATTCTGTCACTATGTTTTACTAAAAGACCGCGCTCAGTTGTACTTATTCGAGGGACTAAAACTTAAAATCGCCAATTATCTACCGCCCGAAGAGGTTGAACTGGTAGAGCAGGCTTATATTGCTGCACGCGACGCTCACGACGGGCAACAGCGCTCCAGCGGCGATCCGTATATTACCCATCCCGTAGCGGTGACCGGCATTCTGGCCGATATGCGCATGGATCACGAAACCCTGATGGGCGCATTGCTCCACGATGTCATTGAAGACACCCATCACGACAAACAAAGCCTGACCAAACAATTTGGTGAAACCGTTGCCGAACTGGTAGAAGGGGTTTCCAAGCTGGATAAGTTTAAATTCAGCAGCAAAGAAGAAGCCCAGGCAGAAAATTTCCGCAAAATGATGATGGCGATGGTGGAAGATATCCGCATCATCCTGATTAAGCTGGCAGACCGTACTCATAATATGCGCACACTCGGAGCCTTGCGCCCTGATAAGCGCCGTCGTATCGCCAGAGAAACCCTGGAAATCTACGTGCCCATTGCCAATCGCCTGGGTATCCACGAAATTAAAAATGAACTGGAAGATTTGGGTTTTCAGGCCATGTACCCCATGCGCCATCGGGCATTGAAGTCTGCGGTTAAACAGGCCAGAGGCAACCGTCGCGAAATCATTGAGAATACCCGTCAGGAAATCATCAGTCGCCTCGAAGAAAAACAAATTCCAGCGGAAGTGAGCGGACGGGAAAAACACCTTTATTCCATCTATCGCAAGATGAAGAATAAAGAACTGATGTTTAACCAGATCATGGACATCTACGCCTTTCGGGTAATCGTCAATACGGTTGATGATTGTTATCGGGTTTTAGGCAGTATGCATGGCTTGTACAAGCCAATCGAAAACCGTTTTAAAGATTATGTGGCCATTCCCCGTACCAATGGTTACCAGTCATTGCATACCTCACTGATTGGCCCCCACGGTATTCCGGTGGAAATTCAGATCCGTACCCGCGATATGGATGAAATGGCCGACAAAGGTGTGGCAGCACACTGGATGTACAAAGATCAGGGCAAAGCCACCAAAAGTACCGCTCAGGCTCGTGCCAGAAAGTGGATGCAATCACTACTGGAATTACAGCAAAGCGCCAGCAGTTCTTTTGAGTTTATCGAAAACGTCAAAGCCGATTTATTCCCGGACGAAATCTACGTATTTACGCCGGACGGGCGCATCATCGAGTTACCCATGCAGGCTACTGCGGTGGATTTTGCCTATGCAGTGCATACCGATGTAGGTAACTCCTGTGTTGGTGTGCGGGTAGACCGCAAAACCTATTCGCTGAATAAACCGCTGATGAACGGTCAGACTATCGAGATCATCACCTCGCCCAGGGCCAACCCCAATGCCAACTGGCTTAACTTTGTCGTTACCGCCAAGGCCCGTACTCAAATTCGCCAATATCTGAAGCGGCAACACGCCGAAGAAGCCATTCAGATGGGCAACCGGCTATTGCGCCATGCGCTGGGTAAAATCAAGCTGGATGACATTCCCGAAGAAGACAAAATTCGGGTGGTGCAGGAAACCCAACACGACAACTTTACCTCGTTGCTGGAAGATATAGGCCTGGGCAACGAATTGAGCGCGATTATCGCCCGCCGACTGATTGGCGACTCTCAGGACAGCGATATGCTCAATGATAAAAACAAAAATATCGCTATCAAAGGTACAGAGGGCTTGTTAGTCAGTTACTCTCCCTGTTGTCATCCCATCCCGGGAGACGAAATTTTAGCGGTACTCAGTCCGGGCAAAGGCATACTGATCCATCAGATTGGTTGTCGCAATATCCGTAAATTGCGCAAAGAAGAGCCGCAGCGAGTATTACCCATGCAATGGGAAGAACACACCAGTGGTGAGTTTAAGGCTGCTGTGCGCATAGAGCTGATAAATCGTCAGGGCACCCTTGCGACTCTCACCAATACAGTATCGTCGGCAGATTCCAATATCATCAGCCTACAGACTGAAGAAAAAGAAAGTAATATCTATTACATCGACTTAGAGCTGACTTGTCGCAATCGGGTACATCTGGCGAATGTATTGCGCAGAATTCGCAACATGCCGGAAGTCCAGTCGGTGTCGCGTCACAGTAAAACCAAAAGCACAACTTAAGAGAACACAGTTCATGTCCAGAGAGATTATTCATACTGAAAACGCCCCAAGGGCGATTGGCACATACAGTCAGGCAGTTAAAGTGGGAACCACGGTTTATTTGTCTGGCCAAATCCCGCTTGTACCTGAAACTATGGAAATGGTTTCCGACGACTTTGCAGAGCAGGCACAGCAGGTATTTAAAAACCTCACCGCAGTTTGCGAAGCCGCCGGTGGCTCTCTACAGCAAATGGCAAAGGTAAACATTTTCCTGACTGATCTGAGCAAGTTCGCCATCGTAAATGAAATTATGAGTCAACACTTTGAGCAACCTTACCCGGCACGTGCCGCTATAGAAGTGGCAGGACTTCCCAAGGGTTCTCAAATTGAAATTGACGGCGTATTGGAGCTGGTAGACTAAGCCAGTTCGTTTCGTGATTCAGGAAAGATTCCAACGCATCAAATCCGTGCTGCAAAAACGCCAGACGGATTTGACCGTGTGTCTGGAGCATGTCCACAAGCCTCAAAATGTCTCAGCGATTCTGCGAACCTGCGACGCAGTAGGCATTCACGAAGTCAGTATTGTCTGGAACGAGCACACCTATTTCAGAAAGGGAACCGCCATGGGTACCCAACGCTGGATAAAGCATCTGAAACACCAAAGCATCGACGCCGCCCACCAGCACTTTAAACAGCAAAGCATGCAGGTGTTAGTCACCAACCTGTCGCAAAAATCTGTCGATTTCAGAGAAATTGACTATACACGCCCCACCGCCATAGTGATGGGTCAGGAAAAGTACGGCGCCAGCGAAGAGGCCATCGCATTGGCCGATCAGGAAATCATTATTCCCATGATGGGTATGGTGCAATCACTGAATGTTTCGGTGGCATCGGCACTGATTTTATACGAAGCGCAACAGCAGCGACAAAAAACCGGTTTGTACGATAAAGTCAGTATCTCAGACGAAGATCTCAACGCCCTCTTATTTGAAGGCTGTCACCCAGCCCTTTACGCTCAGGCCAAAGCCAAAAACCTGCCCATACCAACAATGGATGACAAGGGCGAAGTTAAGGCCTCAGAGCAGTGGTGGCAAGCCATGCAGCTTAGTCCTGATGCCATACCTGAGGAAACATCAAGGTCACAAACTTCAGTTAAAAACGATTTGTTCTCCAATATTTAATACCTCAAATCTGATTCCTAAGCGACCCAGGATAAGAACATAAATGCTCGTTTAATGACCATAGTGTCCAGAAACAAATTAATTTTCATTTAGAGCTATAGCATAACAGATTCGATTACGCCGCAATTTGTTCGGAGTGCTGAACCTAAACTCCTTTTACGCGCATTAAAATGCGACATCAGTTAAAACAACGATGAGAGGTATCAGGGATATAGCTAATGTCGGTTTTGCAAGGGGAAAAATCGGCAAGTCATACAATGGGGACGGTATTTTACAGCTGTATCAAATGGACAGTTCGTTGCTCTTGTCAGATTTTTCTTAGGGGCGCTCCCCTAAAACCCCCCTTTGCCCATGGCGCGAGAAAACATAAGCCTCAAGTGCAGAACCAGAAGACCGTCAATGAAAGCACATCCCTGTACTTGCATCGACTCTGGCAACATCCTTGTTGCCAATCCTCGGGTTTTATCTGCACTTTAGCCTTATCTCGCGAATGGGCCTGATTTGACCGGACTTCGAACACTACAATGACTGGTAAATCAACAAAGTTTGAATGGATCTCATGTTTGAATTTTACACAAATCAGCCAGAGGTTTGCTGGAAGGCTATTTTTATAACGCTTCTGAAAGCCCTTTACCTGCCGGCCGATTTTATTTGCACAAAATAGGTAATGATTAAGCGTCAAATTGCATTACTGGGCGACTTTACTTTGTCGTACCAAATACCATAGCGATCTCCCTGCCATTTTAACAGGGTGAACAAATACGCCCCGGCCAGCATAATCAGGCCACCCACTAAAGCGGCTTCCGAGAAAAGGCCGATAGCGCAGAACAGAAAACCGCTAAGGTGACACCACCATTCCGCTCTGACAGCCGCACAGCGCTGGGGTTTCAACTGTAAAAAATTAAAGATAAACCAAAGTTTTAAGAACAGAGGCAAGTTTTGCCAGTTTTCATCATGTTTATTCATTATCAAAGACTCCTGTTGCAGGGTTGCGATATCCACATCCAGAGCGGCCGCTAAACACTTCATAGACTCCAGGCTAGCATTGTGACCACTTTCGATGCGCTGAATAGTACGCACATTTAAACCAGACATTTCAGCCAGCTGCTCTTGCGACAGATGTCGACAAAATCGCAGTTCTTTTAGTATTTTGCTTTGCATTGGATGTTTCGATAATGATTAATATCCCCTCATAGTACCTCTGTCAGTGACGAAATCCCCCCGACTTTTACCCGACACCGCAACAGATAGTGCGATATTTACACTCCCGGTCGGTCTATTCAGCACTTCGTAAGACTTTCACTACTTCAGTACTTCGCACATAAAGTACCAGTGACTCCTGTGAGGAAATACTGA
The DNA here is from genome assembly GCF_056158425.1 of Planctobacterium sp. AWH2_060. Taxonomy (NCBI): domain Bacteria; kingdom Pseudomonadati; phylum Pseudomonadota; class Gammaproteobacteria; order Alteromonadales; family Alteromonadaceae; genus Planctobacterium; species Planctobacterium sp. AWH2_060. Next base: position 3,196,470 of record NZ_JBSWTG010000001.1, read on the forward strand.
CCTGATGAGCAAATCGGCCGGAAGATGCAAAGTAACTTCCCTTTGTCAGAGATGTTTCTTGTGTTGTTTCAGAGGACTGATAATTCAAATTGCCCGAAACCACAATTGCGCGAAATTCCTCAGCATCAGTGTGCAGCATGCCTTTGAAACCAGCAGGAATTTGAAGTAAAGCACCGCGCAACTTGCCGGGCTGAACAACTCCCCATAACCAGGCGACTTCTGAATCTGAATCCGGCATCGTTTGCCACACCAGATTATTACGGTGCACATTTACTGGTCGCTCACCATTGTCAAATTGCGTGTCTGCGGGTTTTACCAGATAAGGACCAGCATCGATCTCCAAATAAATCATGTTGTCTTGCCCATTGGCAGCGGTGATATGGTTTTCGCCAGCAGGTTGTGTCCAAAAAGACATAGGTGGCATCCACATAGTCTCAGCTTGCGGATCATCATTATGCATGGCACCAGTTAAAACCACGCCACGGTAGCTGATGTTGTGAATATGAGGCGGTGAAGCGAATCCTTTTTTAAATTTTACCAGCATCCCCGTTGCCGAGTTTTTGGTACGATCGCCCCACAAATTGGCGGCAGCAGGGCTTTGATCGCCTCGCAAGGGGTTCAGATATCCCCAATCAACTTCACCAGCACTAACCACCACTGACCACTTCTCCGCTTGCTCCGCCCAAATGGGCAGACTAACAAGCCAATATAAACCTAAAAATCCCCAGATCCTCATCAAAGTGTTCTCCCTTAATGTTTTGAAAGCAATCAAGGTCAATATTAACTTTTACAAAATTAATGATAATCAAGATTAAATAAGAATCTGTATCAATAATTAATTGATAATGATAAGAACGTTGTGTTTATTGAAAGCAAAGTGGTTTATTCCAGGTCCATGCAAGGTATGTATTATCTATTAAGGTTTCTCGATGAAAAAATTTTCACTTTTTGCGCTATTTTGTTTATTTAATTTTTCCGTGCTGGCTACCGGCACAGATCAGATTGCGGCTTCGGCCGAACAAGTCCGTCCGCTGCTTAATGGCCAGTCTTTGCCGGATGTTACCCTGTATAACCTGAAGGACGAGCCGGTAAAACTACAGGAACTGATCAAACACAAACCTACGGTACTGATTTTTTATCGCGGTGGTTGGTGCCCCTATTGCAACGCCCAACTTGCCGGACTTAAGGATATTGAACGTAAGATCATGGAACAGGGCTATCACATAGTAGCTATATCCCCGGATTCACCAAGCAGATTGAAAGAGCAGGCAGTAGACAGTGATTTTGAGGTAACCTTGTTATCTGATAAGGACTTCTCGGTGAGTAGTGCCTTTGGCATCGGCTTCTTTTTACCGGATGACGTCGCCAATCGCTACCGCGATAAAATGGGAATCGAATTTGTTGCCCTGGATGGCACCAGCAAAGTAGCTCTGCCGGTTCCGGCGGTTTACATTGCTGATCAGCAAGGTCTGGTGCACTTCAATTACGTCAATCCCAACTTCCGGGTGCGCATTTCGCCCGAGTTACTCTATCAGGCCGCCAGAACGCTCGACCTGGCAAAATAATAAAGCAGGCCATTAATGGAGCGCTACTGCACACTGTTGTTGATAATGCGCTCCACCGTTCCGTTTTTTTTCAGGTCAATGATAGAGCGATTTATCGCTTGCAACAGATTGGCATCTACCTGCTTATTAAAAGCAATGCTGACAGGCAACTCCGCCAGTTTAAGCTGAACTTTGATCTGATCATTGTTACCGGGTAGGTGACGCAGTTGATACCTGATGATATCCAGGGAGTAAGCTATCGCATCCACCCGCTGTTTTATCAGCATTTGCAGCAATTCTTTAGAGCTGAGTACATGGGTCAGATGAATTTCACCTGGCCCTTTATCTTTGAGTAACCGCTCGCCAATATCATCTCTCACCACACCAATCACATACTGGCTAATCTGGTCTAAGTGGGTAATTTCCAGTGCACTGCTCTTTAATGAGATCAGTGCAATTTGCTCAGTGAACAAAGGCTCGCTCAGCTTGAATAAATTATCGCGCTCAGGCGTATAGGCCATGGTCAACAATGCCGCTTGATGATTATTACTAATCTCTTTTACGGCCCGCGCCCAGGGAAAAACCAGCACCTGTTTGTCTCGATTAAAAGGCACTTTATAATCTAAAAAGATTTGCTCCAGGATATCTACCGCAATGCCTTTAATCTGGTTATTCTCCAGATAGTGATAGGGAGGATATTGTTCGGTTACCCATAACATCTGGTTGACTGTTTCAGCCAGCTGCGGTGATGGCTCACCATCTGGCAACGCTTGCACCCTGACAACCAAGGTACACAGCGTTAAAGCCGCTGCAAAACTAAAATAAACGGTTAAACGACGAAACAAACTACTCAAAGGATTACCTTGTTATTATTCTCTATGACACCTCCTACTATAGACAATTTCGTGACGAAGTGTGTCATCTGAACAGGATCCGCTGTTTTTTAACAAACAACTGGTTTTTTATTCAGTATTATTAGACACTTAAGCCATTGAATAAGTACTTACGGGAATATACGCTGTTCAGATGCAATCTCTTTCGATAAAACCCGTATCGGAATTAAAAGGCGTCGGCGCCAAAGTGGCCGAGAAACTCGATGGTCTGGGACTGAAAACCGTTCAGGATGTGCTGTTTCACCTACCTCTGCGCTATGAAGACCGTACCCGTATTTATCCAGTAGCCGATCTGAAACCCGGCGTGTCCGCGGCAATCATTGCCGAAGTTAAGCGCGCTAATATCAGTTACGGTCGCAAACGCACCCTGGTGGTCACTGTGGCCGATCAGACCGGCTCTGTCACCCTGCGCTTTTTTTACTTTTCTGCCGCCCAAGCCAAAAACATGACCGAAGGCACACTGCTGCGCTGTTTTGGCGAAGCCCGCCCGGGTAAACACGGGCTGGAAATGGTGCATCCCGAATATCGCATACTCAGTAACGAAGCAGATCAACAGGTAGAAGAAACGCTGACTCCTGTGTATCCCACCACCGAAGGGATAAAACAACTGACCTTGCGCAATCTCACCGAAGAAGCCCTTAAGCTTTTAGATAAAGGCGGACTGGCGGAACTGTTACCGGATGGTCTATATCCCAAACAGCTAAGTATGAAACAGGCCCTCAGAGTAGCACACCGCCCCACGCCGGATATTGCGGTCACTGAGTTACTGGAAGGCAAACATCCGGCCCAGGAAAGGCTGATACTGGAAGAATTACTGGCTCATCACCTCAGCGTGCTAAAAGTAAAACATCAGACCCAGGCTGATCCTGCTATCAGCATCCCCAGGTCACAACAGCTCTTACCCGGCTTTTTACAAAGCCTGCCCTTTAAACCAACAGGTGCCCAACAAAGAGTGGGCAGTGAAATAGAAAAGGACCTGGTACTCAATCGTCCCATGATGCGCCTGGTACAAGGAGATGTGGGCTCAGGTAAAACTCTGGTGGCCGCCATTGCTGCACTACACGCCATTGAGCAGGGCTTACAGGTGGCATTGATGGCCCCCACAGAAATTCTGGCTGAACAGCATTTTATTAATTTTAGCCAGTGGTTTGAGCCGTTGGGTATCTCCTGCTCCTGGCTGGCGGGAAAACTAAAGACCAAAGAGAAAAATCAGGCCTTGCAGCAGATTGCCGATGGCAGTGCTCAATTGATTGTGGGAACCCATGCTCTGTTTCAGGAACAAGTGCAATATCAAAAGCTGGCTCTGGTGATCGTAGATGAACAGCACCGCTTTGGCGTACATCAACGACTGGCACTAAGGGAAAAAGGCGAAGTGTATGGTTACTTCCCCCACCAGCTCATCATGACCGCCACTCCCATTCCTCGGACCCTGGCGATGACGGCCTATGCTGATCTGGAAACCTCGATTATCGACGAGTTACCGCCGGGTCGCACACCGGTTAAAACAGTGGTATTGCCTGACTCTCGACGCGGCGAGATAATTGAACGAATCCGCTCGGTTTGCCATGAACAAAAGCGCCAGGTGTATTGGGTTTGCACCCTGATTGAAGAATCCGAAACCCTACAATGTCAAGCAGCTGAAGACACCAAAGTGATCCTGCAAACTGCCCTGCCAGACCTAAATATTGGCCTGGTCCATGGTCGGCTAAAGCCAGATGAAAAACAGGCGCTGATGCAGGCCTTTAAACAGGGGGAGCTGGATTTACTGGTTGCCACTACGGTTATCGAAGTGGGCGTCGATGTGCCCAACGCCAGTCTGATGATTATCGAAAATGCCGAACGCCTCGGCTTAGCACAACTGCATCAGTTAAGAGGCCGGGTTGGACGCGGCGGCGTTGAAAGTCATTGTGTGCTGATGTATTCCAGTCCCTTATCCAAAACTGCGCAACAGCGCCTTGGCGTATTGCGGGAAAGTAACGATGGCTTTGTCATAGCACAAAAAGACCTGGAGATACGCGGCCCTGGTGAATTGCTAGGTACCCGGCAAACCGGTCTGGCCAATATGAAGATTGCCGATTTGGTGCGGGATGCCTGGCTAATACCGCAAGTGCAAAAAATCGCTAGCCATTTGTGGCAGCATCACACGGCCAATGCCAACGCCATTATTAATCGCTGGCTGCCCTATAAAGAGAAATACGGTAATGCCTAGCTGCAACCTCGTCGGAATAAATTCCGACCTACCAAATACACCTGTGGTTGAATCAGGCAATCCATTCGGAATAAATTTCGACCAGGCTAGAGAGCTTAGCCATGACCACTAGAATTCCATTATTTTCTGAGGCAACCGAGTTACCAGTGTTTCTGCGAGACGCCAGATTTGACCTCGTTAACACGCCGCCCGAAGGCCTGGCGTTGGTTTTCGAAGATAACAAATTGGGTTTAAAAGATTTCGCGCAACCAAAAGTGGGCGCAGTTATGGTGGATTTTACCGCTGACGCTATCGCCTGGCGTGCTAGTCGCAGCAGTATCAAAAATGAAGCCATAGCAAAAGCAATGGGTTTAAAAGGCAACAGCGCAACCCGCATTGTTGATGCAACAGCAGGGCTGGGACGCGATAGTTTCATGCTCATGACATTAGGCGCACAAGTCACCATGCTGGAGCGTTCTCCCGTTGTAGCTGCGTTACTTCAGGATGGCCTACGCAGAGCGCAGGCATCCGGACAATTTTCCACTGATTTTACAGAGCGACTGCGGTTTATGCCGGGACAGGCAAGCGAATTACTACAGAACTGGCAAAGTGAGGCACCCGAGGCCATTTATCTCGATCCCATGTTTCCTCACAAGAAAAAGTCGGCTTTGGTGAAGAAAGAAATGCGGATTTTCCAGCAGTTGCTGGGACATGATGAAGATGCGGACAACTTATTGGCCCCTGCTCTGGAACTTGCCCAAAAAAGAGTCGTAGTTAAGCGGCCAGATTACGCGCCATATTTGGCAGATACTGCGCCCAGTATGCAGATAAAAAGCAAAAAGCATCGCTTTGATGTCTACCTGAAATAATGCCTCCTGCGCAATACCCAGAACTTTAATTTAGTGCCCAATTCTGAGCGCTTTTTGTTCAGCAATTCAGTTGGTTATTCGTATTTCCTGACTATACTAACAGTTAATCACTGCCTAAATTGTGTGCAAAGTATGAGGTTGTCAGTCAATAAGTTACGACAAACTATCAGCTCGCTCGTACTCCTGTTGTTGTTTGGCATTCCTGTTCAGGCACAGGAGTCTCCATTTTTGCAATTACAGCTAGCCACAGAAGATTATGCTCCCATGAACTACTTCGAAAGTGGTCGTTTCAAAGGGATTTCCATCGATTTACTGAAACTCATCTGGCAACGGGAAGGGATAAAAGCGGAACCGGAGATTGTGCTCTACCCGTGGGCAAGAGCCTATTTTGAATTGCAAAATCGCGAAAACTTTGTGTTATTTGCGGTAGCCCGAATTCCCTCAAGAGAATCCTTATTCCAGTGGGCCTGCCCGATTGTTGATACCCACTATATTTTATTGGCGAAAAAATCCAGCCAGATTGAAATCTACTCTGCCGCAGATCTGGAATATTACACCATAGGCACGGTGCGCTCAGATGTCAGTGAGCAGGCGCTGTTATCCATCCTCAACAAACCATTTAATATTTTAAGCAATACCAGCATGCGTCCCAACCTGGAATTAATGGACAAAGGCCGGGTGCAACTCATCGCCTACGACGAACTGGGCGCTCCCCAGATGTTACGCAATGCAGAGCGCAACCCCGAGGATTTTGAGAGTGTCTTTACTGTTGCAGATTCGCAAACCTGTTTCGCCTTCAATAAACAGGTAGCGCCTGAGGTCATCAATCGCTTCCGCCGACATCTGGATGCGATTGTAAAAACCGGGCAGCATCGTCAGATTGTGCAACGCTATTATGGCGGCACGAAGAGTTTGAATTAAACGACATTTCCGGCTACCTTGCAGGTTCCATATCTCAATCAGGAAAAATCCATGCTTAAAGTCGGTGATACCCTACCAGAACATACATTCATGTTGCGTGAAAATGACGAAAGCTCACAACCCACTACAGATGATTTGTTTGCCAACAAAAAAGTGGTGATGTTTGCTGTCCCAGGTGCCTTCACTCCCACCTGCTCGCAGGCTCACTTGCCGGGCTTTGTAGTACACGCCGATGATATTAAAGCCAAAGGCGTAGACAGCATCATTTGCATTTCAGTCAACGATGCGTTTGTGATGGAAGCCTGGGGCAAGGCGTCCAACGCCGAGCATTTAACCATGCTGGCCGACGGTGATGGTGAATTCAGTGAAGCTATTGGGCTGGCGAAACAAACCGGTAAATTTGGTGGTATTCGCAGCTTGCGTTACGCCATGATTGTGGATAACAAGGTAGTTACCCATTTAGCGGTAGAAGAAGCCGGTAAGTTTGAAGTCAGCAGCGCCGAAGCCATCCTGGCTGCTCTGTAAAGCTCGTATTCAAAGGTGATAGTTGGCATTGGGCCAACTATCCCAATACCAGCCGACCACTGTTGATAAGACCTATTATCATGGCCCCAAATCCGACACCTGCGCCCAACAAAAGACCAACCCAACCCGCAACAAACTGCCGTGAATCACTCTTGATTACCCCCGTTTTGATTAACTTCATCAGGGCGCGTTGCTGCACCGTTAAACCCACTATCAAAACAGCATAAACCAGCACCGGTATTAACCAACCGTGGCTGAATGCATACGCCGCAACAAATAAAACGCTACACAGCAACACCCAGCCTGCTTGCCCTCTGGCGTGTTTCCTGAGCAACAGCTTTTGCTGCTCATCAGAAAGCTTTCGCTGAGTTAGCCAGGCCGCAAAAAATATTGCAGCAATGGCAGTCAGCCCCCCCAATAGGGCACCACCACCCAGAGCGAGCATCTTAAACAGACCGCTGGATTGTGAGGCACTACCTGACGCAATACTGGCAGCAGCAGGGAGACTGGTGGTAATGCTGGAAGTGATCAGGGCCGTAAATCCTGCAGTAGGAACAGTAGCCAGTAACTGCTCACCAATAGTTTCCAACAGTTCCTTTTTAACCTTTGCGCGAATGCGACGTAACTTTTGTCTGACATTCGCTTCCGTTAAATCCAGCAATTGCGCCACCTGACGACTGTTTTGCTGCTCCCGATAATACAAAATCAAAATATCGCGATGCTCTGGCGCTAACTCCGACACAATATTCATCACCACCCGATTTATTTGTGCTGTTTCTAGCTGCTGCAAATCGGTAGAAAGAATCTCATCTTTGAGTTCATCATCGTAAAAATCAGAGCGAAGTTCTTGCCGAGCCACTTTGTTATCACGTAGATAGTTTTTCGCCTTGTTGCGGGTAATTTGCCTGATCCAGGGGAGAAAGCTGTCAGGCGATTTTAACTCCTGAATTTGTTGCCACACGGCCACAAAGGTATTTTGCGCCACATCTTCACTGGCCTGAACATCCTGCACAATCGACAAGGCTGTGCTGGTAACCAAATTCTGTGTTTTTGATACCAGTTGAGTAAACGCCTCAATATCGCCTTTTTGTGCCAGTAGCACCTGTTCAAATAATTGTTGCTGTACTAATTCAGTCATGATTAATCTCCGGTTGCATGAGCCTACCACTAAAGGTCACCAACCGGCGGCAAAGTGTGACAAATTTTTTTTGAAGCCGCTATAATCGCCGCGTTCGAAGCTGGGGAATTATCTTGATTAAAACAGATGTTATTGTCATCGGTGCGGGTGCCGCCGGATTATTTTGTGCCGCCGAAGCAGGTAAGCGCGGTCGCTCGGTATTGTTATTAGATCATGCTAAAAAACCCGGCAGAAAGATCCTGATCTCCGGTGGCGGACGCTGTAATTTCACCAATATGTATGCCTCACCTGAGAACTTTTTGTCCGACAATCCGCATTTTTGTAAATCAGCCCTGAGCCGCTACACCCAATGGGACTTTGTAGCCCTGGTGGAAAAGTACAATATCGCCTATCACGAGAAAACCCTGGGTCAGTGGTTTTGTGATGACTCAGCTAAAGATATTGTGGCCATGTTGATGGCTGAATGTGAGCAAGGCAATGTTAAACACCAGATGCAATGCGAAATCCGCCATATCGAGAAAACCACCACCGGTTTTATGCTGGATACCAGTCATAGCCCCTACCAGTGCGAAAGTCTGGTGATTGCCACTGGCGGCTTGAGTATGCCCAAATTAGGCGCGACGCCTTTCGGTTATCAGGTAGCCGAGCAGTTTGGTTTAACCATTCGCCCCACCCGTGCGGGTCTGGTGCCCTTTACCCTGCACGACAAAGACAAGCAGGTATTGGCCGAACTCTCAGGTATTTCTGTTAATGCCAGCGCCACATGTAATAACACCTGTTTTAACGAGAATATTCTGTTTACCCACCGGGGTCTCAGTGGCCCGGCAGTACTACAAATTTCCAGTTTTTGGGAACCTGCCCAGAAGGTAGAATTCAATCTGTACCCCAATGGCGATTTACAGCAGATACTGGCAGAGAAACAGCAATCTAATCCGGATGCACAACTGGCTACCGCACTAGCACAAATCTATCCCAAGCGCTTTGTGCAGGCAGCAATCCCTTATTTCAATCTGGCCAACAAACCATTAAAACAGTTTCAGGGTAAACAACTGCAACAGGTTGCTCAGGCCTTTGAACAATGGCTGCTACAACCCAACGGCACCGAAGGCTACCGCACCGCCGAAGTTACCTTAGGCGGAGTTGATACCAAACACTTGTCCAGTAAAACCATGATGGCCAAAGACGTCGAAGGCTTATACTTTATCGGCGAAGTAGTCGACGTTACCGGCTGGCTGGGTGGCTACAATTTCCAATGGGCCTGGAGTAGTGCCTGGGTAGCGGGGCAAGAGGTTTAGTTTTTGTGTAGCGACAATAAAGTCTGATCGTTGTAACAATCACCGACGGACCGCTCTTACCGTGTTGCTGACGTAAGATTGATGACTGTTAGAGGGCTGCTTTGTGCCAGGAACTGACACTCAGGAATTTTATTGAGCCTCTTTTTTGTCATAAGGCACTCCGTCGATATTCGCTTGAAATACAAATCGTTGTTCATCGTCAAGATGACGGGCTATTAATAGTGACAATCAGGGAAGTACTTCTTTTCAATTATCCTATAGTAAAGCTAATATTAAGCGGATTTGGCTTTCAGAGAAGTTTGCATTCAAGGAGCGATGAGTTTTGATTGTGTTTACCTTAAGGCGTTATTGGGATTTGGTCGTTTTGGGGCTTTGTGCTTATGCTGTCTTTCATATATTACTTTCACACAGCAGTGATTCAGAATTAGTCAAAGCATATATCATTTATGTCAATAACCTCCCTCAGTTTGGAAGACTATTTTTTGGCTTTTTGGCGGGTTCAATACTCTATGCCTTACTGTATAACACTGGCGTAGTGCACCCTTCTCGTTTTGTAATGTTTAACTGGCGATACCCCCATCTAGGTGTGGCAAGCTATGCCACTTTATTATGTTTTATCATTTTCAACTTCAAAGGTTTTCGCCCATTTTTTGATTTTTTTAGTAACGAAGCATTTATTTGGATATTCGGAGGATTTCTTGTTGGTTATTTGCATCAAGGTATCCCGCATATTTGCAAAGAAATAAAGAAGCATCTTGCTAATATTAAACAGGAAAAATCAGAGCCAGTGAAAAAGGCTTTTTCCATAAATGAAATTGATGACGATACACTTCTAAAATGGATCGAAAAAGAAGAACCGATAACAGATATTGACCAGCTCTGGTTTTCTCGTGAAGAAGTGGTGGACAGGTTGATTAACCGGTTGAATCACTCCGTTGTACCACAACAAATTGCCATGGTTGGGGAACATGGTACAGGCAAATCAACGATATCAACTATTTTATGCCAGAAATTATCTAATCCTTTAAAGCAAAAATCTCTCAAACATACACAATGGTTAACCCTGAAAATTGGTAATTGGGGTAGAGATCCACTCTCAGCTTCAACAGTTATTCTTAACGGTATTTTAAATAAAGTTGCTAGTGTGACGGACATAAGTCACGTAAATGGTTTACCGGAACATTACCGAAATGCTATTCATGTTAAAGGAGGGTGGCTAAAAGGCTTTGTGGAGTTGGCTACCAGAACTGATAGATTCTTTCAGAAAGAACTGAGATATTTAGATAACTTGTTAAAGCTTACAAACACAAAAATACTCATCGTCTTTGAAGATGTCGATAGAAACTCAGAGCCTGATAAACTATTAAATCAACTAGCAAACCTAATGGAAGAACTGAAACAATTTAGCCAGTTTTCAGTGATCATCAACATCGGTGAAAACCCTGACATTATCAACATAATTAACAGAATATGTACATACAAAGAAGACCTCAATCAAGAAAGCTATGTTCAGATCTTCAGACGTTTATTATCTATGTGGATAATGCGTGCTGAACAAAATCAAAATGGTTCTATATATTTACCTGCAAGATACCAATCAAGCTTAACCAAAAAAATTGATCCTTGGACAGCGTTTAAGGAAGTACAGGAATATAAAGAAATATTGAACTCATTAGACTACTTAATTAAAAGTCCCAGAACAGCCAAACAAATATGTCGACGTGTGAATGAAATATGGCGAGAGGATGGGCTATTAGGAGAGATAGATCTTTTCGACCTATTGGTATTACAAACTCTCAAGGAGCAATACCCCAGTTTTTACCACGTTATCAAGCTCAATTCTTCCTATGTCGGTAAGATGGACATCGAGTACAATAATGAAGATAGTCAACAATACAAAAAGTATCAGCAATTTGTTGAATTTCTTCCTGATTCCTGCGAACCAGAAAACAAACATTTACTCTTTTTGCTGAAGGTTACTTTTAAAAAGAGTACTAAGCTCCAGCGCCTTGGATGTAAGAATTCAGTTGAGCCTTACTTTGTACGCTTTGAACGAGAAAAAAAGCTAGATGAAACTGCTCCTGACCAACTATACGACCAGGAGCTCTTTGGTTTGCTTCACGCATTCGACCATGGGCCAAAACAAGAGACAGCAGACAAATTATTTGACTTTGCCCAAGGGCATGATCAAACTTTTTGATATAACGCTCCCTTTAACGATCACATTGTGGCATAAGCCGATAAAATAGCTTTACACTGAACTCTGTTCACTCCATCCTGGCCCGATTTATCTCTCATAAAGGTCGCGTCATGGAAATTCTTGTTCATCTTCAAAAAGTGTCTGATACCCGATCTCATGTTAATCAGGATTATCCTGTGCTGGAGATGTCATTCCTGTTGATAAGTGCCCTCATAAGTGGCAGTAAATCCTGGGCTGATATTCATGTTTTTGGCGAAACACGACTGGACTGGCTAAGACAATATCTGCCTTTTGAATACGGGATACCCACCCAACAAAATGTCGCCCGTATCATCAGAACTATGGTGCCTGAATCATTAATGGCAGCGTTGGTTTCCTGGGTAAATGCGGTCAGGGAAGAAAGCCAGTTTCAACATATTGCTATTGACGGCAAAGATGTACGAGGTGTCGCGAAATATAGCGGCTCAACGCCATTGAGCATGGTTTCTGCATTTGATGTGGAACAGGGGCTGGTGTTGTATCACAAAGCCGGACGAGGCAAAGGAAATGAGCTGGCAATGGCCCGGGAGTTAATTGAATCGCTGGACATTACCGGGGCTATTCTGACCCTGGACGCACTTCACTGTCAGGTAGAGACTATCCACCAGATTAAAGAACAAAAAGGGATTGCTTTGGTACAGTGCAAGAAAAATCAACCCACGTTACTTGAGGCGGTAGATACACTGTTCCAGAAATATTGGGCTTTACCTGAGGCAGAACAGGCCAGTTTAAGCGAAAGTGAAACCGGACATGGACGAAAAGAAACCCGCACGGTCTGGTCAACAGACCTCATCCTTGAGGGGCAACTAAAAGAAAAATGGTCAGACCTGAAAACGATAGCCGCGGTGGTGAGAGAACGCTCTGTCAAAGGACAAACCAGCCATGAGACCCATTATTATGTCTGTACTGAACAACTGACGCTTGACGAACTGATGAAGGCTACCCGACGCCACTGGTACATAGAAAACAGTCAGCATCATGTGTTGGATGTGACGTTCAGGGAGGATGATCAGAGAATGTACGCTGGTAATTCCGCCATCAATATAGCCTGCTTCAGGCGGTTGGCTCTGAATCTGTTAAACCAGCATAAAGACAAAAAGAAAAAGACGAAACCACAAAAAATGGGCTGGTGTGCCGGGAGCGATGACTACCGCCATGAAGTGCTATTTGGAAATAATTAACCGAGTATATTCAAGCCCTTGACTTTGCCCTAGCTAATCATAGCAACATAGGTATATTTACGGATTTTGTTAGTGAGTTGTTTTTTGCTAGGTATAGCGGTGGCAATAAGCGTGGTAAATTTTACTACAAACTTGCAGAATCTCTAATAACGTATTTAAAAAATATATCAAATAGAGACGAATTATCAGAACTATTTAACACCCACGGCTTTGAACCACCAATAAAAACTTTGATTTGTCAAATAAATAATTTTTTAAAGGAGTCTGCACAAAAAAATTCTCGATCAAAGTTTTACATTGATGTAATGAAATTTTTGATGGAGTTTTGTCCCGAACACTTGCCTAATTACTACAACTTTGGGTGGCATCATGAACAATGGAAAAATGAGTGGGATGAGGCTAGGAGTAGCTGTACCAGGCTGCTAAAAATTGAGATTACTTCAAATCCAGATAAAATCATCAAAGCAATCACACCAAATAAATTATGCAAACTAATTATTTATTGGTCAGAATCATTTGAAGTGGAAGGCAATTACGTCAAAGATATGAGTAATCAAAGTTTTATAGATTTGCTCATTGTTTTTCTCAGATGCATTCAAATCCGCTCTGTATTCTCTGAGTATTCGCTAGAGCTTATCTTGTCAGTTATGATTAATTCTGTACACTCCCCTTTTAATGAAGATGATGTACAAAATGACTTGAGCCATTGGAATCAGTTTCCAAAAGACTTTACTGATGAAGTGGCTATTACTTTTAGAAAGCTTGAAGATCTTGGACAACTATATATTTTCGAGTCAAAAGACGAGTATTTTAACAACAAACTAAATCACTTTATTCAGGTGCTCAATTCATATGAGGAGCAAGGAAGAGGAACATAATCAATTAATAACGTTCTTGTAGGGCCTGAACTTTAGCTGTTATGAAAAAGAGCCGGACTGCCATTAGTAATGTGTCTTAAGCAGACTGCCCGCATTATTAAATGAGCAGTCAGAGCTTCGAAGATCTTGAAAACCCGCTTCACGCCCTGAGTCTTTCAGGCAACTCTTTTGAGTTAATAGAGGTGAGTTTCTCTCTGCCAATGCTTTTAGATATTTAGCTTGGCTGTATTCAGTTTTTGTTTCCCAGCAGCAGTATAAGATCCTGATCCATTTGTATGCTAGAGATCTGACGGCCATTTGGTGGCTTTTACCTCGGTTTCTTTGATTTTGATAGTACAAACCAGCCCAATAGGAACTGTTACGTGTTTTGGACGCCCACCCTACGAATGATTGACGTAAGAACTTAGAGCACTGCCATCGCCAGTGCACCTAGTATTTCTTTCCCGACCGCTCTACAGCGGGTGCTACACCTGCGTATTTTTGAACCTCTTCTGCAAATTTGAACCTGTCTCGTCCCTCACCTAACGCAACAAACAATCTTGGAGCAAGACAGCTACCTGAATCGCCACCAGTTCCCCTGATGTTTCAATAATGCCGTTTTTTCCTGTGCACCTGCCAGGGAAATACGAAAATCATCCTCGTCTCTCAGCATCCCCAAAGGTACCTGAGTACGGTAACCCTAGAGGATTTCTGCCATGCGTTGCTCAGAGAGGGCTTTGTAAGTAATACGTTGTAAGTCTTCTGGAGGACTGCCCGAAGGAAGAAGCTGAATAACACCAATGCAGTCCCTACCGATTTTACTTAATATATCAAATGGTTCTGTTGAATCCGCCTGATAACGAGCGACGACCCGTTCTCTGACTTCTCTGACATCAGGTAAGAGATTGTCGAAAAAATTATAAACTACTTTGCCTTTGTAAGGCGCTGTGCTCAGCGGAATAGATAATGAAATGCTGCGCTTTGCAGGCGAACGTAACCATTGTGGCGCATAGCGAAATTGATTATTTCCTGCTGAATCACGTGAATATTCACCCACCAGAAAACCGTTCATGTAAACATCAAGTTGCTCCATAGCGCTGCCCTACCTCATTCAACTACCAGTAAATGTCATTAGCATGTGAGTCAGCCTTGGCGGCTTTCCGGGAAGAAACATCCAGCTGCAATTCCAATGCAGCCAGAATTTTAAAAAATGTCTCCAGCTTTGATGATTCAGGCTTGTTTTCAAAATCAGACAGTGTGGCAACACGAATGCCAATGAGTTCGGCTACCTGTTTTTGAGATAACCCAGCCTGCTTGCGGTGTGCTTTAATACAATTAGCCAGTTGATCTGGACGGGTAATATTCATTACATCCACCTTTATGGATACGCTATAGCGTAATTAATAAGACTATACGCCAAAGCGTATATTAGTAGACAAATTCCCACTGTCGGGATCAGTATCTGAAGTACAGAGTTACATACGCCATCGGACACTTGCAAATGAGAACCATTTGCAATAACATCTCAATGATGTAACCTGAGTAATTTATATACCATGAATGCCAGTCGAATTTTAATTATCGAAGATGATCTGACTCTCAGTGCCCAGATTGCGGAGTTATTGCAGGGGAAAGGTTTTAAAACCCAGCAGTGTCAGGATGGAGAACAGGGCCTGATGGCCGCATTACAGCAGCGCTTTGACCTGATTTTACTGGATGTGTTGCTGCCTGGCATGAACGGCTTTTCCATTCTGGAGCAATTGCGCAAGGTAAAGCAAACTCCGGTGATGATGGTAACGGCTCGGGGGGCGGAAGAGGAACGTATTAAGGGCTACAGCAGTGGCGCAGACGACTACTTACCAAAACCTTTTAACTTTACCGAGATGTTGCTGCGCATAGAAGCATTACTGCGTCGTTCCTTTGGCAGTAGCAAGCCTTCCGTACCAGGCAATACGCTCAAGGTAGACCAAATACAGCTCAATCGCAGTACCCAATTAGCGGAGTTTGCCGGTATCGAGCTAAACCTGACGCCACTGCAATTCAAACTGCTTTGGGTGTTATTAGAAAATAAACAACAGGTGCTGAGTAAGCCTCTGTTATATCAGACGGTACTGGATCGCCCGTTTAGCCGTTACGATCGCAGTCTGGACATGCACATGAGCCGGGTGCGCAAGAAACTGGAAGACGCGGGTATGGCTCCCGACAGACTGGCAACCGTACATGGCAAAGGCTATCGCTTTGCATGAAAAACCGTTTACTGTGGAAACTACTGGCCACTATAGGTGTAGGCACTGTCCTGTTATTTTGGGCTATTAGTTGGCTGACCGAACAAACCCAAACCAAAATGAGCTACCTGGCTCAGGAACACCAGCAACAACTTTTGGAGTATGGTAAACAAGCTGAGCAAATCTGGCACTCACAAGGTGAAGCAGCACTAGCGCAATGGTTAAAAGAGCTGCAACGCAAAGAGGATACCTGGGCGGCCATCGTTTCTTCCAGCATCACGCCATTGGCCGAGAGTAGCATATTGCCAGAGTACCTTGAGCGCTTTCAGCTGGGACGCAGTGTTGAATGGAAAGTACATTTATACTTTAACGAAAATCCAGTGATGGAAGTACCCTTCCTGGATGCACACAACCACCTGTTAATCCGTCTACCGCAACGTATGCGCCCGGGAAGCTGGTTACTGCACATGGAATTGCTGTTGCAAATAGCGCTGCCATTGCTCCTGCTATGCGCTATGAGCTACATACTCTACCAACATGTCATGGCACCGCTGCGCAAACTGGAAAGCGCCACCCGGGAATTCAGTATGGGCAATCTCGATGTGCGGGTTCATAGCGCAGTAGAGCACCGGGATGATGAGCTGACTCGCTTGGCGCTCACCTTTGATCAGATGGCGCAACGCACCAGTCAGATGATCTACAATCAGCGCCAGATGCTGTCAGATCTCTCTCATGAATTGCGCACCCCGTTAACCCGCATCGACATGGCCATTGATTTATTGCAGCAGCAAACGAACTCAGAACAGGCGTTAAGCCGGCTGCGCTACGAAACCCAAACCATGCGAGAGTTGGCAGAAGACACACTGACACTGGCCTGGCTCAATACCGAGTCACCACAACTCAATGCCGAGAGTTTCGATCTTGTTGAATTAATACAGGTGATAGCTGACGATGCCCGCTTTGAATTTCCAGACCATAAACTGCAATTGCAACTACCACAAAACGCCTTGCTTACCCAAAGTAACCAGCAGGCATTAGGCCAGGCTATTGAAAACATTCTGCGCAATGCATTAAGACATACCCCCGCGAATGGTCAGGTGGAATTAAAACTGGGCAGTAGCGAGACTCATTACGAGCTTTTGCTCAGCGATGAAGGACCTGGTGTACCCGAGACTTTGCTGCAAGATATCTTTAAGCCTTTTTTCCGGGTAGATGCCGCTCGCGGCAGTCACAATTCACAATCGGAATTATCGGACGAGAAAGGAGCGAACATCAGGCGAGAAAAACGCGGTGGATTTGGCTTGGGTCTGGCGCTGGCACAGCGCCAGATAGAAGCGGTAGGAGGCAGTATCTCTGCCATCAACCGGCAATCAAGCACAGGCCACATCAGTGGCCTGCAAATCAGGATACGTTTACCGCAGCAGTAGTCACCCCTTCTTTATTTCGAGCTTTGTGTAATCTGCACCAGGCACGTACAATTAAATCGGACAATAGCAATACGCCCAGCATGGCCAACAGGTTTTGGGTCAAATTCATTTGCTGCAAACCAAACACCATCAGCCCCCAACCAATCAGTAACCAATGTACTACATACATTGCGGTTACTCGCTCTCCCCAAAATCGCATCACAATGAGACTCTTATTATGCTCACTGATGCGGTTAACGATGGCATGACAAGCCCATAAAAATACCATAATTAAACCACTAAAAAGCACAATCAAACCAGGTCCACTACGCAGATTATCTGCGATGTGATAATCCGGATTATTGCTTATCAGCAGTGCTCCAAGGCCCATTAACAGCCAACCCAAATACATAGCACGTTGCAATCCGGTGTTAATATCGCCACTCTGGCGCAACCAATACCCCATCGACATACCCACCAGCGGATAAGCCAACCAGGGAAACAGTGGAAACATTGCACCTTGTTCTTCATTGCCAACAAACAGTTTCAGGCCCTCATCCAACAGCGCATTGCCACTAGTCGCATCCCAAATCATTGGCGAGACGAAGGCCACCAATAATGCCGCAGCCAACCAATAGCCGGGATGTGGTAAATATTGGCGCAATAAGGCACAGATTATCAAAGCCAAACCAGCAAATTGAAATACATCAACAATCAACAGTTCTGATAACGGGGTATGAGGTGCCACATCAGCATAACTGACCAAACCGATTTCTATCGATAACCACATTGGGATAGTACTGCGGGTCAGGTTAAGCACATAGCCCAGCGCGAACAACCCAGCTGCTCGTAACAAATTCTGACGCAAGTTGGTGTTCCCTGAATAGGTAACAAACAGCCCCATAATAAACACAAACATAGATGCGGCAGGCCAACCAACCGCAAACTTTAATGTGGCACCAAAGGTGCCAAAACGCACTTCTGGCAAACCATAAAAATCCAGTACATGGATCATGATCATCAGTACTACTGCCAACCCTTTTGCGACGTCAAAGGTGGCGAGGCGACCTGGATGTACGGGGTTAGATGTTGGCAGCTGCTGACTAATAACAGTCATGTTGTTTCCTTTTTAGTTGTTATGTGGGCTATGGTTTTCCGCAGTTGTCAGCTCGACTTGCACAGTTTGAGAATAGGGTGATTCTTCCGAATCAACTTCTTGCACAGTGTTTTGCTGACCGAATCGTCTGACTGTCCAAAGCAGCATGGCAGCCACCAGCGCAAAACTGACACTCACTGCCAATACTTCCGCAAATCCATTGTTGGCCAGTTGTTCAAGCTCAGCGCCAAACAGCAAAAAGTCACAACTCACTGTGGTTAGCAGCAGCACTGCGCAGGCCAACATACCCTGCATCACAAAGCGCTTCGCCCTGGTAGTAAAAAAAGCTACCAACAGGGTGAGCAGTAAGCTGACAGCAAAGCTAAACTCTATAACCGGGGTGCGGCTTATCCAGTCTGGCGCAAGGGTGCGCTCCAGCAAAAAACCGACACAGGTGGCCAGTACCACGCCAACACAGCCACCCAAAGTGGACGTCTGTAACAAGCCTTTCACCCACTGAGATATCGCCCGGTTTTTACTGTGTTTATTCAGCCATAGCATATTGCCCACCACGATCATGGCGCAGACGCCAAGGCCCAGTAAAAAGTACACGATTCGCAGATCAATCCCGGCAAAATGACCAAAATGCAGGGCATATAAATAGCGAGTACCATCTGCAAAGGCATTGCGTTTCTCAGGATTAATCTCAGCCGGAAACTCCGCATCCCGAACCCGATAGGTCATATCGATGCGCTGTGCAAAGTTTTCATTGTGCTGTCCAATCAATCGGATCAACGCACTTTGGTCGCCATAGTTAGTGATGCGCACAGAATGAGCATGGGCATTTTGTTGTTGCTCCCATTGTGCAATCAATTGATCCAGGTCTGGCATCTGTTGTGTTACGCCAGCGGGCTTTTCCACAACACGAGCAAATCCAGCATCGGCAAACATGCGTTGTCGGTCACCGTCATAAACCAGGGTCAGAGTGACTATCTGTGACAGCAATCCCAGATTAAACATCAAGCCGGTCAATGCGAAAATAAAGCTATAAGGCAAACTGATTACGCCAATAACGTTATGTATATCAGTTAGTTGATAGCGTTTGGTTTTATCACTGCGATATAAGAAAAAGTGAGTAAATAGCTTTTTCAGTTGCACCACTACACCGGTGAAGATGATCACCATAAACAGCAGGGTGACAATCCCCACGATATAGTCGCCTGCGGGCAACTGTAAATCGATGTGCAGTTTGTACAGAAAATCAGCAAAATGAAATTGTTCAGCATTTGAGACAACTTTGCCGCTGTTGGGGTCAACCATTAACTCCAGCATGTCAGGTTTGACGCCTTGCTCATCGGGCAACTGCGGCAGGTAAAACAGATACCAGGGTTGATTCTCGTCCGGTAACACTAAAAACATACGTTCGCTGGTATCCACCGGATATTGCGCCAGGGTGTCCTCAAGTACCTGACTAAGAGGCTTGGCTTGCTGCGTCGCATCAACCGGAAATTGCGGTAGCTCCGCCCATTTTTTTAGCTCGGGATAGAACAAGGTTAAGGACCCCGCCCAGAAAACAATGAACAGAGGCACCGAAATGAAAATCCCTAACCAGCCATGACCGTCCAGCGCAGAACGGATAGTTTGTGCCTTCATTGGCTTCCTCCCAGCAAGAGTACGAAATTGGCCGCCGCTGACAACAACAAGACAGGCACACAAGGACGCAAGGCCTGGCGCAGTGTTTCACGACAGTAGAACCAGGTCATGACTCCGGCCCAGATTATAAATCCCAATACAAAGCCAAGCAGTAACAACACATCAATCGGTATTGGTAACAGTAAGGTGATATTGAGCATCAGGCTGGCATTGAGCACAAACCCCACCAGCAACGCAACAATGGACTTAAGCCACATTAGCACCTCCCAATAATGCCAACATTGCCATCAACAAAGCACCAGAGAGCAATGGTGTCGCAGCTTTGGAGCAATGTCCGGCCAACAATGCCAAAAAGCACCAGCAAAACATCAGAAGTGCCCACACGGTAAAACTGGCACTCAACCAATGATAAAGTTGCGACAATAAAACCACTGAGCAGACCGTGCCAAGCAGAAAAGCCGCCACCGCAAAGGGCCGAGATATAGGTTGTCGCAGCAGTTGTTGCTGCTCAGAGCTGCAATAAAACGCCGCGCTGCCAATCCAAAGAAATTGCAGCGCCAAAAATTTAATCAACAAGAGAAAACTCCTTATTCCGAAAGATTGCTTGTCGTCCTGCAGTGACCATAGCTCCGCTGCTCATCCCACTTTACCTGGCAAGAACTGCGCATCTTGTTGTTGCAACTGCAACAGATAGCGGTCGCGTCCCAGAACCTGTTTGCAATGATTGCCAAACCACTCCAGCGAGGCATCCATATTGTGCAATCTGGGGTTGGGATGCTGGTGCAGATAATCTATGAAACCGGCATAATCAACGGCACCATCAAAAATAGGCACCATGCCTTCGCGAGTACCGGCAGCGGCATAGACATTATCTGGCGCAAAGACACTGAGATGTTCAGCATCACTGATATTTTTAAAGTGGAAATGATTAATCAAAGGCAACAACGCTTCCAGTGCGGGTATCAGTTCAGCTCCCGACTCCCAGACATGCAGAACATCAAAATTAAGCTGCATATTGCTGCGGTCAACTGCGGCAAACAGCTCCAGCGTGGATGCGACAGAATCCGCATAGGTCTTGGGATGGGTTTCGATCACCAGATTGATGCCGTGAGGTTCCAACCAGTCACACACCAATTGCAACCTGGCAAAGAGTGCATCTCGCTGTTGTTCGTTCAGTTCGGCACTGCCATCGGCACCGGCAAAAGTGCGCATTTTTCGCGTACCCCAGTGACGGGCCAGACGAGCCAGCAGTTGCACCTTGTGATACAGCACATGCTCTTCTGCCAGCAACGGTAAGTAATCGCTTAACATACTGGTTTTTAAACCAAAATCTGCTAACCAGTGCTGATCATAGTGGGCCTGCTCGGCGAGGTTTTTCGCATGAGCGCCCCACAGTTCAATGCCCTGAAAATGGTTGCGCTGCGCCCAGGTTGCGATTTCAGCAATGGATATCAACTGGTGACGAAAGGAGATGGTACAAACGGACAGATTCACAGACTTACCTCCTGCTTTTCAGACGGTTGCGCAATGGCAGACAAGTTGTGTTTATCACGCCACTGTGCAAAGACTTCGCACAAGCGTCTTTTGATGCGAAACTCACGGTCGTCCTGCTCATCCAGCAACTGGTAAATTTCCGCAAACAGCCCTGCCTGCTCAGTTTCAGAAAATTGCCCGGTGGCCAGTTTCATGGCCCGATACTGAATTTTCTTGTAGCTGCTCACCAACGCTTCGATCACCTCACACCAGGCTTCAAACTCTTCCTCAGGAAAGCCTGTATCTGGCAATAAACAAATATCCAGCCAGAAAAAGGCGAAGCCATGTTCATAGGCGTACTTGCGAATAGCCAGCACCGGCAGTTGTTGTAAGGCATCACCCAACTGACTTAACTGCGGTCCATTAGTACTTTGTGCTTCATGGCGCTGCACCACCTGACGCACACTGTCTGTCATGGGGTTCCGCTGTGGCTGAATACAGGCCATAAAATACTCGGCAATAACCTGATTTTGTGCCGGTTTAATTTCTTTGCTATCAAAGATATAGCCCCCGGCCACCGCCTCAGAAGCCACCGCCTGCAAGACCTGCTCCCGGGCTTGTGCGCCTTCCCAGCGAAAATCCGGGTCGTACATAAACAACCGGGCTGGATCATCGGTTTCAGCCAACATGACATAGTGAGGAAAGGGGTTCTGATTAAATTTGTTTTCCCGCTCCGGTAGCAAGTACATATCCAACATCACCATCAGATGCTGCGTCGCGCTTTTTTGGCGCAACAGTGACTGCATGATGTCCAGATTTTTGGCTTTACTCAGATCGGGGCGATACCAGGGATTCACGGCAACGCCATAAATGCGCTGAAACCAGCTGCGGAAAAAATCGTGATTCAGCGTTGGCGCGTGATAAGCCAGTCGATTTTGCTCATCAATTACCACTTCGGCATCCCACACGCCAAAATAAAACGGTCGGTGGTCCACCCGCTCATCGGCTTTGATCATCTCACACAAGCAACTGACGAAGCAGTGTACCTTGATGTCTTCAAACTCCTCTTGCGGCGTATCACTTTCGCTGGCAGAAGTATCCGTACCGGATGACTGGCTCAATAAAAATTGCGCCAGGCTATCCACAGTTGCAAAGTCTTCTTTGCTTAACGCCGTATCCGGTACCGGAATATTCAGTGACAATTCCAGATGCATCAGCAGTTGCATCAACAATACCGAATCCAGATATAAATCTTCATTAAGCCGTGCATCAACGCTAAAGCGATCAAGGTACTGACATTGCAATTCTGTTTGCAAAATCTGGCGAATGGCGGCAACTATCCTGTCCTTTTCCATAATGAACTCCTTTAACTATCTGGCCAGTGTGGCTGATGAATTGGCCTGTGCCGCCAGCCAGGCGGCGGCCAATTGTTTGCGATTAATTTTGCCGTTGGGAAGTCGCTCAATAGCAGCCACCTGCTCCACCTTGTGGGGCACCTGCCAGTCGGCCAGGTGTTGACTGCACCAGCGGCGCAACTCATCAGCCTGTAATGTCGCATCGGTGCTGAACTGCAAGCAGGCCCGCTGTCCGGCCTGTGGGTCTGGTACTTTAAACAGTACCGCATCCTTTACCTGTGGATGTGCCAAGACCACATCCTCGACATCCTGAGGATAGACATTCATGCCTGCCACAATAATGGTATCGTCCTGCCTGGCCACAAAGTGCAACAGGGATTCGCCATTCTCGGCTTTTGCAAAATACCCTAAATCCTGGGTGTAAATTGGCTTAGCTTCAGGATTCTGTCGGTGATGAACGCAGATCTCCTGTGGCAAATGTTTTTCCTCACCAGCACTGACCTGCAGATGCGGCAGGATGCTACCTACCGCCGTTGCACTTTGCGCGTTGCGATTCAGGCTGATACAACCCACTTCAGAACAACCGTATTGCTGAAATAAGTGCGCCACCTGTAGCCTGACTCGTTTAAAAGCAGGCTCTGACATCAAGGTTCCGGAGATCATCGCGGCGTGCAGATGACTGCCTTTCGGCCAGAACTGAATCAGGGTGCTGAGCATGGCGGGTGAGGTATAAAGCAATGGCTTATCGGCAACCAGTAGCTGTTTGAGCAAGAACTTAGGATTGATATTGGTAATAATCCTCGGCGTCAATCCACGCGCCAGCGCCACCAGTACACCGCAAATCAAGCCATAAGAGTGGGTTACCGGACAAGCCACCACCGGCGTCATTGCCTGTGCTTCCGGGAAGTGCTGGCAGTAACTGTCGATCTCAACCGCGATTTCTGACCAGCTGCGCTTAATGCACTTAGATTCACCGGTGGTGCCGGAGCTCATTTGTATCAAGCCCGCCTCAGCCGATTCACTGGCAACAGTATCCAGCACAATCGGGCTATCCAGGTCGCCAAAAAACAGTAAATCACAACCGGCTTTAATGGCGTAATTCTGCGCCTGAGTGCGCGGGGTATTGCCATGGATGGGCAGTATAGATAACCGGTTCTCTCTGGCGTAGAGGCACATTGCCAGACCAGGTAGCGTATCAGGTGTGCAGATGGCAATATGCCGACCTGGCACCCGTAGCTCTGCCATCTCAGCAAAATGCGCAAAGTGTTTTTCCAGCGCCTCTCTGGCGTAAAAAGTATCATCAATAATTAACATGTCAGGCTCCACCCCTGGGTCTGATGTAAGGGGTTAGGTATGGTATGGTGAAATTCTGAGTCTGATTGACCACTTAGCTTTTTACGCAGCAGCGACTCTGTCTGAATGTTTTCCTGGTAAAGATCCAACTGCTCAAATCGTTCAGTCCAATCATGAGCGGACTGTGCGTAATCGCTTAAAACGGCATCCACCAGTTGCCAAAAGTCAGACTCTGGATAAGCAAAATCTTGCTCCAGCAGATAAGCCAGGTCTGCTAAGTTGTACACAAACAGGGTATCCACCAGCAGTTCCCGCAGACCTTCTACGGATGACATCCAGTAAAAACGATCCGGCTGCGCCTCAGCGTAATCCGGATGCAGTGAAGTAAAATCAGGTTGTAGATGGGGGGCTGCCAAAAACTCAGGGACAAACTCCAGGCTTTCGTGAAAGTCCCTCACCACCAGCTTCTCCGGCCAGCCATTGCGGTGTAGCAAAGTCATGTTTTGACCGTGAGTTTCTAAAGCGATGCCATGGCGCACCAATAAGTGCCAAACGGGCAACACCACAACTTCCAGCAATCTACGCAGCCAGTTTTGAATACCGTAATGCTGCAACCAGGGTTGAATAAAAGCCTCACCATCGCTTTCTGTCAGTGGCAAAGACACGAAAGGAATAGCCGCCAATTGCTGCGAATTGATAACCCGACTGTCGCGAAAAATAGCACTGAGAGAGGGGGCCAGTTGTTGTACCCAGTCATGATTGCTGTCGGCTTTGCCCTCCCCCCAGGACTTATCCTGCAAAACAATTCCGGCGTATTCCGCCTGAATTTCCAATGCTGAATTTTGGCTAAACCAAGGATCCTGTTTGATTATTTTCTGCAACCACTGGCTTAACACCGGCGCGGTACAAACAGAATGAGGCTCAATAGTGCGTAGCGAAGAGCTGTTAACCACATTCAAAGGCAGTTTGATATTGGCTTTTTGGGGATTGCTGACATTGAGCAGAGTACGCAATGAGATGCTGGCCTGATAATAATCTCCGGCATAGCCCAACGTTACTAAATGCCCCTGCGAAAGCGGTTGCTGCAGTGGTGACAACAAGGCGTTAAGTTGCCAGGGATGAACCGGCAGCAAGGCGTAATCGGAAAGTCCTACGCCCTTTGTTGTCATGCAATCAATTAATTGTTGAAAGCTTTCCGCACCTAATTCCCGCTCCCAAAATGCCTGCTCAGTGACACAATCATGTTTTATGCTCAGGAATTGCCGTCCCACCGCCAGCCAGCATAGCTGAAACCGATTACCGGCTTCCGGCCCATATTGTGCGTGATCAGAATAGCTAAATCCTGTTCTGGCTTTAAAACAGGGATGATAGGGATGGCCTTCATGAATTGCCGACTCCAGCGCCAGGTAATCCAGACTGCGACGCTTGTCTGACAGCGCAAGGTTTTCCTGATTCCAGGCACAAAACGCGATGGTTTGTTGCAATTCCTGAAGCAGTTTCTCCTTCGCTTCAGTAGTGCCGGGTAAGGCCCGTACCAGCGCGGCCAAATCCACAGGATTTTGCCATTTTCCCTCTACTTGCCAGATATCATCGCTCACCAGCCGTACCCGACCAAAAGCCGACACTTTGCCTCTGGCGCGATACGTCAGCTCACCGGCACCGAAAGTAAACCAGTCCCCATCGTATTCATAAGGCAATATGCCTTCAAACAACAACGCCTCTGACAATTGTCGAATGACCCTGACGCGATGCGGGCAGACGGGCAATGTCGATACCACTGACTCAGACAGACTCAAGCTCTACCTCGGCTTCAGTCAGGATGTTGGCGGCATTGTGGGGTAAGCTGGTTCGGGTATACAAGGGATTGCGGATTTGGGTATAAACCGCCAGTTCGTTATCCGCCTGCAGCTCGTCCACATCCTCCACTCTGGTAAGCAGATTGCCTTTACAGGGAATATGCTTGCGATAGAGCATTGACTCAATTAATGCACTACCGCGACTGGACACGCTGGACAGCAATCGCAGTAATCTGCTGCGGGTTTCTTCCAGTAATACCGACTCGGCGATCAGGCCATCCAAACCAAACCGGTTGATAACAGCAAATAACTGATTGATGAGCAGATAGTAACTGAAGCGGTCGAATATCATGGTATCGGCGTAAAACAGCTCTGGGCAGTGCTTCAGGTTTGGTTCCATTTCCAGCAAGGCGTAACGGTGCGACTGCGCCAGGTAAAAGCCCTGATTGTCCCGATAGTAATACACACCGGGATAGCCCCGACTCAGCTCCAGAATAGAGTTCTGTTGATGCGCTTCCAGCGCGATACCCAGTTGATCAAACAATCGAATTGCAGGTTCGATGGCGCATTGCCAGTAGCGGGAAAACCAGTCCATACTGGTTTGCTGAATGGACTTACCCTGCTGCTGACTTAACTGCGTAATGATTTGGGCTAACCGTGAAGGCTCTTCAGGTAGCACCGGCTCCTGTAGCAAAGCTGCCAACGACTGTACACCCGCCATCCCGGTATCGCTGCTTTGTTGCCTGAACGGGTTGTCGCGGATGATAAACTCAAAGCCACTTTCCTGATTATTTGGCAACGCCAGCGACAGATAAGCGGGATCGCGAATAAGACGGAAATTGGGATGGCTTTGGCTAAAACCGTTGTCACTCATCAGCCCGGCTAGCGTCACCCCAGCTTCAAGCTCGTGGCGCATGTTGATGCGCATGGAATTGGTGATCTTAACCGGAATAGACACCTTCACCATGTAATCCAACTCGTCACAGTACAGGGTGCGCACCGATGAGGTGGGTGTGAACAAAGGACCCAGCGGCCCGATTTCTTTCAGTTTTTGCTGACTAATGAGCTGTTGGATATTTTCCTGATTTAGCAACCACTGGGCCTGCAGTGGGTGTACTGCCAGTAATACTTTACCCTGTTTACGCAATAATTCTGCTTGTGTACGCAGTGCTTCGTCACTTTCACGACTGGCAATATCGGCCACTATTTGTTCCGCAGTCTGCGCTAACACTGAATTTTGAATCACCAAATTTGGGGCAGCCGCAAAGAAATGTAATTTGAACAGCCCTTTAAGCTCTGGCGCATATTGTCCATGCTGCCAGCGATGCATCCCCTGACGTGACTTAGGGGTTGGATGCAACCAGTGACCAAATAGAATTGACTGCTCGGTGTCGATAAACCGACTGCTGTGCCGCGCCGGGTCGTCATATCTGGCTTGCAGGTATTGCGCCATTATCTGGTGACTTTCCAGAGTGCGGCTGGTCAGCTCCAGTTGTTGATCACTGACCGCGCTCCGCCCTTCTGGTTGGGCATAGATTTCCTGAATAAGTAACATAATGGCAGATATAGAATCAATCACATGCCACTCCAGACTGCCAGGTTGCAACTGATAGCAGGACAACAATCTGTGTCGCCCCACCAACGAGCGATAGCTCACTTCAATCGCCAGACTTTGGCCAGTTTTAGCCAGCTGTAATTCGGTGACATACTGAGACTGACTGTCTATTTCCAGACCGGTGCATCGCTGCCACCGGGAGGCCGAGTGCCAGACACCTGGCTGAATTTCTCTGAGATAAGCGTTAACAAACGCCTGAAAGGAGGCATCGTCTGCGACTTGCCTGGCTTGAAATGCCATGCATAACTCCTGAAGCTTACGCCGGTTATTAAACTGACCAGCATGTTAATGATAACTATTATCATCTACAAACGAATTTACATTTGTTACATATCAAAGCAAACGAGCAGGTCGAAAACGCCAGGCATACGCCATAGCCAACAGGAAGGTAAGCCACTCGGCAACCGGCAACCCGATCAGAAACAACCAATCAGAGGGAACCGGGTCA
The DNA here is from genome assembly GCF_056158425.1 of Planctobacterium sp. AWH2_060. Lineage (NCBI taxonomy): Bacteria > Pseudomonadati > Pseudomonadota > Gammaproteobacteria > Alteromonadales > Alteromonadaceae > Planctobacterium > Planctobacterium sp. AWH2_060. The sequence goes on from NZ_JBSWTG010000001.1 coordinate 3,224,480, forward strand.
CCCCAGGAGACATGATAGAAGAGCCAGTAAAACAGCATTAACATGACAGCCGGTAACAAGATACTGCGACAGGAGGCCAAAGTTGCAGAGACACCGGGCTGATGTACTGCGGTGAGATAACAGCTGAGCAAAATATTGCAGCCATTCACCAGAAACAGCGGCCAGAGCAGCAACATAATATTGCCCGACAGCTCCGCCACCGCTTGCGCCTCTGCTTCCAGAAACCAGGCCAAAATGGTGTTTTGGGCAAACACCAGAGCGCAAACCAATAACACCCCCATGGCACAAGCAGACAACAAAGAGAGTTTCAGAAACTGACTGATACGACGTCGATTACCGGCACCATAATTTTGACTAACCAATAAATGCAGCGCATCTGCCACGCCATAACTGAGCATAACACTGAGGAAAATCAGATAGTTCACCACGCTAAAAGCCGCCACGCCTTCTATGCCCAATTGCAGCACCAGCAACCAGTTGAGCAACAAAAACAAAAGGCCTACTGAAATTTCATTAATGAACTCAGAAACTCCGTTGTATGCCGTCCGCCACAATTTGCTCCAGTTTTTCTGCAACAAGGAGAAACACAGAGTTCGGCGTCTGCTAAAAAACCAGGCTGACAGCACGGCAAACTGTAACAACTGGGCAATGGCGGTAGCATAAGCTGCCCCCGCAAGACCCATTTGCCAATGCGCGATAAACAGCGCATCCAACCCAATATTGCTCAAGGCCCCGGTTACCAGCGCACAGGTTGCCAGGACAGGATGCCCGTCCATACGCACAAAATAATACAACACCATAGTGCTCAACTGGCCGATAAAGACCCAGCGGATCACCGCCAGATACTCCTGCATCAGAGGCTGCAATTCAGATGGCGCATTGAGCAACCACAACAACCCGGGTTCAGCGATAAAACTAACCAGCGCAAAAAGGCTGTTCAGCAGCACAGTAACCATTAGCACCTTGCTAAACAGCGCAGATGCAGTGGCACTGTCCTTTTGTCCCAGATATTTTCCAACGGTTACTGCCCCGCCAATAGCCAACATAAGCGAAATCGCAATCAACAAGCTGAAATAAGGCAACAGCAAACTTATCGCCGCCAACGCCTCGGCCCCGACATAATTACCCACAAAAATACCATCCACCAGATTCGCCGTGGTCAGGGCCACCAGACCAATCATAGAAGGCAATACATAGTAGAAAAATGTGCTCAGAACAGGACCTTCCAGGGCCGGATTGTTTTGGCGATTGCTCATAATGTCTGTGTTTTCCCAATGTTATTCGGTGTTAATGCGCATGGCGAAAAGATGCTACGCGGCCCATTGTGACTCAGCAATCAGGGTTACATTTGTGACATTCAGTTCTGCAGCACCCTGATTCTGGCATCTGGGAAAGCGACCCAAGGCACAAATGTAACAATTGTAAATTTGGTTCCCTTTACGCCATCAATTCCCATAATGCGTTGCAAATAATAATAATTATCATTTGAAATTCAGCATACAACACAGGACGACTATTGCCAATGCAATATACAAACAACAAACTTGCGGCACTGCCGCTGGCCATTTCGATGGCACTGTTCAGCCAGTCTGGATTTGCACAGGAAGCTGAGGAAGCGGCTCAAACCAAGAATATTGAACGCATCTCTGTAGTAGGAGCAGCCACCAACTTTGAAGTGACAGCCGATGATATTACCAAAATTCAGGCTAATGATTTAAGTGACATTTTCCGTCTTGAGCCTTCCGTCACTGTCGGCGGTGGTGGTCTGGGTATTACCCAACTGGTTTATATTCGCGGCTTTGAAGACACCATGCTAAACGTCACCGTTGACGGCGCACCGCAAACCGGCACCTTGTTCCATCACATAGGTCGACTTTCCATTGAGCCGGAACTACTAAAAAGCGTTGAAGTACAGGCCGGTGCTGGTGAAGCGACTGCTGGCTCTGGCGCTATCGGCGGTGCTATCCGCTTTCAAACCAAAGACGCCAATGATCTGCTGAGTAAAGAAGAACGCTTTGGTGGCATGCTGAAGATTGGCGGCGGCAGCAACGATTTCTACAAATACAGCGCCACGGGTTATGGTCGTATCAGCGACAACTGGAGCATTCTCGCCTCTCACGTCAAAATTGACAGCGATAGTTACGAGGATGGCGACGGTAACGAGATCACTTACGAATTCACTGATGCTGGCGGTAATACAGTGCGTCAGACCACCGAAACCGAGCAGGAACTAAACTTTATCAAATTGAGCGGTGAATTAGATCACGGCCAATATGTATCCTTGAGTCACGAGATCAGAGAAGAAGATGGCGATTTTCCATCTCGCCCTAACTTCCCGATCTCCCCGCGTAACCCCATCTATCCGATAGAAACCGAGCGCAACACCACAGTATTCAATTACGGTATCAATCAGGGCAACCTGCTGAACCTGCAAGTCACCCTTTACGACACTGAGCAATCCTTATTAGTAAAAGGTGATCGTGCATGGCACCCCTACCAGGGCCAGATTGAAACTCAGGGTGGTGACATTCGCAACACCTTCGAGCTGGGCGCTCACTTGCTTACCTTCGGTGTGGAATACCGAGATCAACGCTCTTCTGCTGGCACCCAGGGACAGCCCCTGACTGCTGAAGAAACCGGCGAAGTACTGGGAATTTATGCCCAGAATCACTGGGACATCAGCAATAGTTTACGACTTAGCTTTGGTTTGCGCTATGACGACTACAGCCTGGACACCAGCCACAAATACTATGCACAAACTCAGGCAGATTTTGCGGCTGTCGCAGCGCAGTACCCACAGGTCGCTGAGGCAGGCTTTTTCATCGTCGCCGACTTTGACACCCTGACACCGGTTGGTCAGGTTGTAGGGCCGGACGGTACCTTTAGTTATCTCAGTCGAACTTCTGAAGATATCGAAGTTAGCAGTGACGGTTTTAGTGGCAATATCGGTCTTGCCTGGCAGCTGTCACCAGCGTGGCAGTTTACCGCCGGTTACGCCCAGGCCTTGCGGGGCAAAGAGGTAGGCGACACCTTTACTATCGACTACAACGGTGTTGAACCCGATATCAAAGCAGAAGACGCAGACAATACCGAAGTGGGCCTGGAATATAATCAGGATGGCTTGATGTTCAAGATTGCCGCTTACCAGTCCACTTTGGATAATGCCATGAACCTTGAAGTGGGTGGCACTAACGTGCGCAATATTGGCGACATTGAATCTGACGGTGTTGAGCTGAAACTGGGTTACCTGAAAGATGAGCTTCGCGTAGTCGCCAGCTTTGTGCACAACAACAGTGAACTGCACAACTATCAGCCCAATGTTGCCACTAATGCATTCGATGCTAATGGGGCACCAATCGTCAACCTGGCGGCCTACAGTGCCGAGTTCAACGCCTTTGATATTGCCAAAATTCAGGCACCAGCCACCGTCAATGGTGAGCCACTAGTTTATGACGGTATTAAAATTGAGGGCTACGAGCAGCGCGCCATCGGCAACTCCCGTGGTGATACCTTTACCCTGGACGTCAGCTATAGTCTGTTAGATAACCTGGAAATCGGCTGGTTCTTCACCAATGTTCAGGAACTGGATGACATTGTCGCCCTACACAATGCAGTTAGCAGTGGCGACACCAGTGAACTGGTTACCTTGCGCAAGCCGGGTTACAGCCTGCATGACTTTTATGCCAACTACGACTTTGACGAAAATATCCGACTGCGCCTGATGGTGAAAAACGCCTTTGACAAGGCCTATCGCGATCATTCCAGCTTTGCTGACTACAGTGATATCTGGGAAGGCTTCGCCAGTCACAAAGAACCCGGAAGGGATGTGCGTCTGAGTCTGTCCTGGCAGTTCTGATGCTATTAATCGCTAACCCTTAGCAAACCTGGCTGACGTTTTTTAACGTCAGCCAGCTTTTAACAGGAGCCAGAATCTATGTCCAATCCCCCATCCCAATTTAAGCGCTCAGCCAGAGCACAAACCAGCAACGCCAGTAAATACCTGCAACGCTTGTGCAAGCATTTCGCTCACAGGGTCACTGCAGACTGGAATGAAGTACAGGGAAATGTCAGCTTTGCCGAAGGAAGCTGCACGCTACAGGCCGATGCCTCAGAACTACAGGTTAACTGTTACGCCGATTCCGCTCAGGATTTGGCCGAGATAGTCGACACTCTGGATCGGCACTTTATCCGGTTTGCCAAAGCGGAAGCACCCGAGTTAATTTGGCTGTAACGAATTATTAGTCTGACTTTCAGTATAATTTCAAATTTCGTTTACAAGGCTGAAAAACCCCAGGATTTAATTTCCCCGCTTGTTAGAATGGCGTTTTTAAATTGTCTAGTTCAGGAAATACTGTGACATCCAAACGCCAGATCCGCAGTGATATTAACAAGCTAACCGCGCTAAGCAGCAAACAGCCAGATTTCTATTTTATTCATGGCTTTATTACCGGCCTGACAGTGGCACCAGAATTGGTGAAACCTTCTCAATGGCAACCATTACTGTTTGGTGAGATTGAGTTTGAATCTGAGTCACAATTGCAACTCCTGCAAAGTCTGATGGCGCTGTACAACGAGATCATGCAAGATTGTATGGACGAAGCACTGAAGCTTCCGAAAGAATGTAAATTATCGACAGACAATCCAGAACAGTCGGTTAGCAGCGGCCAACCATTACCTCAATGGTGTACTGGCTTTTTAAACGCCCTGCTCCTCATTGATGTATCGCAACTTAGTGAATTCCAAATGCACATGCTGACAATGACGGAAATGTCCTTTTTGACCTTCACCAGCTATGTAAACCTACGTTCCGCCTGTCGTTATGCAGGAGAAAACTGGCAAGCAGAGTCCCGGGTTATTCGTCGCCAGTTAAGTGACGAATTACTCGGGCTAATAGAGGTTATTCGCTTTAACGAGCTGGACGACGAAGATGATGATTTATGGGATGAAGAGGATGAATTTGACACTGAGTTTGATGCTGAAAGCGAGAGTTTTGCAGAATTAGAAGAAAAGTTCGATTTTGCTTTACTTGACGATTCCGATGAAGCGCATCAACAGATGAACGAGCTTATCAATGATTTCGAAAAAGAGCATGGACCGAAGTTCTTTAAAGAAAATACCGGACACTTTTGGTTAATGCATGAGACCCGACCCTACATGATGCTACGCAGCAAACGGGCAAGGATGAAGTTCGACAATAAGGACCACGCCGGCGCTATTGCAGAGTTGCAGGAACTATTACATCTCAACCCTATGGACAACCAGGGTAACAGATTTGCAATTGCCAGTTGGTTGGTGATCGAAAAAGACTGGGAAGGATTAAAACAACTGATTAAGCAGTTTGACGAACCCGATGTGCCTATATTGTCGTCCAAAGCGCTGATGCACTATAGCCTTGCCCCAGACGGTGCAGAAGCAAAAGCTGCCAAAAAAGCGCTGTTAAAAGCCAATAAACACCTGGTGAAGTATCTGACAGGTCAGAAAAAGGTAAAAGAGGCACCGGAGTTTTACTCTCCTGGCCAGGCATCCGAGGCTGAAATGTATTTACTGGAATATGGCAAAGAGGCCTGGCGCAGTGTACCTGGGGCCTTGTTTTGGCTGCGCCAGAAGTAACCTGTAACGACAAATGATAAATGTAAAAAAATCCGATGGGTTGCCCCTTCGGATTTCTATTTAACAGTCCTGATGGGCTTCCAGATTAATGGCCCAATAACTTCATCTTGTTACCAATATCAGCGGCTACCGGTATGACATTCGCTGGTGTTTGCACCCGCTGAATACCATCCTGATTTGCCGAGTTATAGTTGTCTCCGTTGGAGTTGAAGATGTACCAATATCCATTGGAGCGTCTATAAACCGCAAAATCCGCTTTACCATCGCCGTTGTAATCCGCCACCACCGGGATATCACTGCTGCGCGTGCCGAATTTTTTGCGGGTGATACCATCACTATGTCCGGTCAGTGTATCTATGCCAGATGAATTTTTTACATACCACATGGCTGATGACGGACGGCGCACAGCAAAATCTGCCAGACCGTCGCCATCAAAATCAGCTATCACCGGAATGTCATCCGACTGAGCGCCGAATTTCAACCGGGTTATACCGTCCTGATTACCGGTTATAGCATCAACACCACTGGAATTTTGCACGTAAAAAGTCTTGTTGCTGGGACGTCTTACCGCTAAATCCGCAATGCCATCGCCGTCATAGTCAGCGGGGATCGGAATATCTTCCTCATTGCGGCCAAACAAACGGGCATCAATGGCGCCTGTGCTGCTGTATTGGAAATACCACCAGCCGGAACTTTTATCTCTGATGGCAATGTCCGTGATGCCGTCACCGTCATAATCGGCGGGCACCGGGTAGTCATCGCCCAATCCAAAAAACACTTCTCGCTCCAGGTTATCGCTGGAGTTTTGGATATACCATCGGAAAGTGACCGGCGACATAAAGGCAACATCAGCAATCCCATCGCCGTCAAAATCACCAGACACCGGAATGTCACTGGTATTGGCGGCCAAGGTGCTTTCCGCGGTGCCAGCGCTATCGCTCAATTGAGTGACGCTTCTGAGGGCATTGCTATCAAAGTATGCAATATCAGCAATTTGGTCTTTATCGTAATCCTGATATTGATGGCTGGGTTGTTGTGTCTGCGCCCCATCTTCACCGCCGCCCAAATCCAGGCGATAAATATGGTTGTATGAGCTACCGCCGCGTCTTCTCAGGCCCAGCTCTGGCAATATGTTATTGTGGCCAGTTTCAATAAAAATGTAACGACCATTGCCGGAGAACTGGTAGTTATCAATGATTACCGGCATCCCGTTGGGTGTCACGATTTCCTGATAGGTTTGGGTTAAGGTGTCTAAACGGGCGTATTGGCGGCGACTCCAATAGCGATAAAAAACATCGTCATCCAGAGGATAAGTTAGGCCAAATCTTCCGGTGCTCCCCGCGATTACGTCACCATATGCCGCATTTGGCTGGTCTTTGTTGCTGTAACTCTCCAGCCAGTCCGTTTGTCCACTGATCAGGTCGCGCCGAAACTTTAACGGTACCCGGGAATAATCGGTATTGGTGTAACCAAAGTCGGATGCCAGTCCTTCAAAGAACACATAGCGGCCATCTGCGGAAACTCCGTTTAGGGTAAACTCTTCATCTATGACCAATCGGTCTGCCGGTGAATAGTTAACCGAAGCAATGACACCGGTTTGCATATTGATATGGTAAATGTGCCTTTCCCCGGAAGAGGCTTCGTTCAGGGGTTCACCGCGATAGTGAATTGCGATATTTTGACCGCTGTCATCCATGTGAATTTGATAATGTACGCCGCCAAGCTGTGCATTAACATCATCAATACCGCGATCAATCCAGGTGAGGGTTTCTTCAATCATATCCACCCTGATGGCGTGCCAACCGCCGGAGAGTCTGACACCGGTTTCGATGTTGTGATTCACCAATACCGTAACATACCGACCATCGGCGCTGATAGCTCCCGGCCCTGATACTGTAATCTCACTGTTTCTGGCCAGACTCTGCACTAATTGCTCAAGATTGGTCATTTGTCCGGTCGTTAAGTTGGCATAGAAGGGATCTCGGGAGCTATGCCAAAATAGCCCTCTGGCTCCGTCTTTACTGATCCTGCCAGTGTGATAATAGTTGGACTGAGCAAACTCCAGTTCCTGAATAACACCTGTGTCCAGGTTGTTGTGGTAAACCCGATACTCGCCGCCCACATAAGCCCGATAAAGCACATTATCACCGGAATAATCAGCTGAGATTAACACCCCATAAGGCTCGCTTGCATAATTCCCCGAGCTGTCCCGCGACACTAATTCCGCTGTCGTTGACGCCTGAGCGAATGCCTCAGGAACGCGCTCTGCAAGCGCCTGATAAATAATGTTGTCCAGATAAAGCACTGCCGAACTGGCGTCTTCAGGAGGTACGATCTCAAACACAATGGTTTGCTCACCATTGTAAAAGTTAGAACGCACATAAACGTCGTCATAGTCCTGAGCTGGCACAAAGTAGCTAGAGTCACTACGACTTGAGGTATTAACTCGCAGCCCGCTACTGGAGCCAATCACGTAACCCTTTGCCTCAAATGCAATGCCTTTTGCAGTAGAATCAAAGGACACTGAAAAATAACCCCGCTGACTGGCATCATCCAATTGGATTTTTGCAGCGCCGGCCTGGGATGCGCCCTGAGAGCTGCTGTGAGTTATCTGCAAGTTTTGCAGTGAGTGAAACACGGCGACATCATCAACTTCTTCAAAATTGTTCTGCGCCAACATCAGTGCTGAGGTGGATATTTTACTGTTGGGGTCTGAGCCGCCCACGTATTCAGCAAAATTTGTTTGACCATCCTCGTCGGGATCATGACTACTGTCATTGCCGTTGGGGTCCGTTCCTGCTTCAATCTCCACTAAATCGGGTATGCCATCACCGTCAGAATCCGTTTGGCTTTCCTAGGCACCGACTGAAAACGCCAATAAACCCGCCACCAATAAAAATTTACTTCTTCCCATGAATAATCCTTGTTTACTACTTCCAATAATTACTTCACTATTCCATAAAACACGCCATCACAGCACTGATTGCTCAAGCGACTCTGTCGTGTTTACAACTCTCACGCTGACAATTATTAGCGCCAGCATGTGAAACAAATGATACATCATGTAAACTTTTTGACCATAGTTAACTGTAAAAACCAAGATCCTGTCGAAGTTTGATGATGCAATCCCCAAATCGGAGCGAAGCAATGATGAATCTCGCGAACCCATGCATCACTCTAAACTTGCTATACTCAGAGAAACGAATAGCGCAAAAGCGCCTTTGAAACCGTGAAAAAATGTCGATTCGCAATGGTCTTATCTTTTTAATTCTGATGCTCAGTGCTGTGCACGGCAGTCTGGCGAAAGAGGCCAGCAAGACATTCCTGGTTGGGGTGGAAAACCTGGATTATTACCCTATCTTGCGCTTTGATGGACAAACGCCTGAGGGCTTTTTGATGGCCCTGCTGGATGAGGTAACCAAAGAATCAGACATTAGCTATGAATTGCTGCCGTTTCCTGTCGCAAGGCTCAAAAAAGAGCTGGCGGTTGGCAATATAGATGTGCAATTTCCCGATAATCCCTCATGGAATTATGATTTTCAGCAACCCAAAGTATTCAGCCGACCGGTAGTAATACCAGTTCCGCTATATATTTGCCCTCTCAGCGCAGCCTCAGGGGCATTAGTTCGAGGCGTGCGAATGAAAGAATACTGGTGGTCTTGTGAACTTCGCACAACAAAGAAATAATGTTCCTGAGGCGCGTCTTCGATGGGGCTGAAAAGCATTTATACTGTGTTGGATGTTTTTGATTTAGGCCCGCTAGACCTGCAAACATCCGCCTTGTCTAAATGCTTTTCAGTACCCACTGATATAGGTAAATATATAGAGGAACTGGTATATATAAAGATGCATTTTTTGCATTGCTGCCCCACACCAAAATCAATACGGTTGCCGCTCCACTGGGCTTCACTGTGCCCGAAGCCACCCAGGAGTTTTCTCGGTTTACCTATTTATCCAGCATAGAAGGGCTGTTTACCTTACTCAGTAACAATCGCATAGATGCCATTTATCTCAACCAGTTAGTCGCTAAAAACTTCGCGCAAAAACAGCAACTGATTATTTATGAGCGCGACGACTACCCAGCTGACAAGCAAGATTTTTACTTTAGTACCATTAACGAATCTGTGTTGCTGGATAGGGTGAATCGATTTATGACAACCAAACCAGACCGCTATCGGGCGCTGCTTGAAACCTATGGATTACAATCACCGGCTCAATAACGATAAGCTCTGACAGCACTGTTTATTGGCCCCGGAATCCCTGAAATTTTAAGCGGATAAAAGTGCCTGCAACCAATTCAAGAAAGTGATGCGATTTTTGCTGTCTGATAAGGATTTATCTGGGCAGTAGTAACAATAATCCGTAGCGACCGGCTTATTGTGGAGCGATTGCAACACTCCCCCCTCAAGCAAAGGTTTTACCAGTGTAGCAGAGCAAAATACCAGCGCCTTACCCATGACGGCCCGCTGGATCCCGATCAGCTCCTGGTCATAACTAAGCAAATCAACATCAGGCTGAGTACCAAAGTTTTGAGACAACCAGCTCTCCAGTGGAGGTTCGTGCAACGCCTGATTCTTCCATTTAGTTAGTGCAATACACAAGGGTTTGCCCTGTCTCTGTGCTGAAACAACCGAGGGAGACCCAAAAACATCAAACTTTTCGTGGCAAAGAATATCCGCCACCGGGACATTTTCAACAGTTCCGAAACGAATTGGCAAAGAGTAGAGCTGATTTTCAATAGCTTCTCCGGTAGAAACCTCCACTGAAATATCCGGAAATTGCCGTTTAAAGTCGTCAAGAGCCGGGATTAAAAGCAAAGACGCAAATGAGGTTGTAGTAGATACCAGAACTTTTCTGCCAGACAGACTAACTTCCTCCAGAGCTTGCTCAATAGTTCTGAAGCCTTTACTCGTTGCCCCAGCCAGCCTTTTACCGGTTTCGGTCAAATGAATTTTTCTGACACTGCGCTGAAACAGCGATACATTCAATCTGCTTTCAAGGTTCTGCACATGGTGGGAAATAGCAGTGGGTGTCAGCGAAAGCTCTTCCGCTGCAGCTTTAAAACTACCGCGCCGCGCGGCCGCTTCGAATGCTTTCAGGGCTTGTAACGATACCTGCATGGTGCTCGCCTTATTTAGAATCATCTGGATTTTGATTATAGATGATTATTACTCATCTATATGTGTATTTTACTCGTTTGTCACCTAATGGCCTTGAATTTATTCTTCAGGTATTAATTGACACCGGGAGATAAATCCATGACCCAGATATTACATATAGATTCAAGCGTAAGAGCCTTTGATAAGGACCAATCTAAGCACAGTTCCATTTCCAAAAAGATCGCCAATCAATTTATTGAAAGTTGGCGAAAGACTCGCTCCATAGATGAATATACCTATCGTGATGTAGGTGTAAATCCGCCTGATTTTATTACTCAGGAATGGATTGGCGCGGTGTTTACAGCCAATGAGGATAAAAGCCCTGAGCAAAAGCAGATGTTGGCTTTATCTGACCAATTAATCCAGGAAGTGGAAGACGCCGAGCTTATCGTTATTTCTTCACCTATGTACAACTACGGCATGCCGGCACAACTCAAGGCCTGGTTTGATCAAGTGGTGCGTATCAATAAAACCTTCGATTTTGATTTGGCCAGAGGAGATTTCCCACTACAGCCTCTGTTGCAGGATAAAACCCTGATCATCATTACCTCTAGTGGTGAATTTGGCTTTGAAAAAGGCGGAATTAGGGAAGCCCAAAGCCACCTCATCCCCCATTTACGCACCCTGAGTAAATACCTGGGCGCAACAGAAATTCACGAGATATCTTCTGAGTATCAAGAGTTTAACGATGAAAGGCACAGCGCATCCCTTAACAAGGCTTTGGCATCAGCCACGGCTCTGGCACAACAATTAGCGCAACGAGCTAAAGGCGCCGCTAAGCCTCAAGCAGACGCAGTGTCTGTCTGAGTTGTTTATCCAGCTCAGTATTTGTTATGCGATTAGTGTCTTTATCAAAGGTTTCGAAAAACGCAGGAATGGCTAACGAGCCTGATACAGTACCTCCGAAGTAAGGGGCGGAATTACGAGCCATGGTCAACACATTCGCCGCCCCACCTTTGCCTGGCGATGTTGACAGCATCACAATGGGTTTGCCCTGATACACTTTGAGTTGTTTGCGCGTAGCCCAGTCAAACAGGTTCTTGTAAGCCACGGTATAGTTCGCGTTGTGCTCAGCAAAAGAAATCAGCAAGGCATCTGCACCAGCAATTTTATCCAGAAAATCACCAACCACTTCTGGTATGCCTTGCTCCTGCTCCAGATCAACACTGAAAATAGGTAAGGGGTAATCGTTAATATCCAGCACCTCCACTTCATGCTCAGGTATTAAAGTCAGAGCGTAATTGATTAACGCTTTGTTAATTGAGTTGCGACTATTGCTGGCGGCAAACGCTAATATCTTCATTGTTTTCTCCTGATAAAACCTTAATTTGTTGAACTAACCAATCGAACCAAATTTACCGGCAGCATATTCCTGCTCCTTGCGTAAAATTTGCTCGTGGGTTTGCATAATGATGGGGCCTTTCTGAACAAAGCTTTCATTGATAGGGCTGGCTGAAAAAAAGACAAAATGCGCCTGTTCCTCAGCGTTATTTTGCACCTGTATAGAAGCTTCAGTTGCCGTACCACTGTGTTTTACTGCCAATGCCTGTCCTTGCTGCAAAGTAATGCTTTGCTGTCCTGTTTGCAGCTGCAATTCACCTGATACCAGATACAACCAGCCATGTTGGCCCGGCTCTATATCAATATTTATAGTTCGAAAAGGGTTCACTTTCCCTTCTATTATTGTCATGGGTAATACTGGTGATACCGGGTTTTGCATTGCCTGATATCGTCCCTGCAATAGTCTCACTCTGGCATTGTCATCTTCCATAACAGGAATATCCTCGGCTCGAAGCAAAAAGGATTCGGGTTGCTGGTTTCTTCGGGACTGTGGAAGGTTGATAAAAACCTGTAATCCATGAATGGCAGAACCCGGTCTCGGCGCTTCGTCATGCAGAGCGCCCGAACCTGAATTCAGCCAATAGACATCTCCGGGTAATAAATCAAAATCGTTGCCCAGAGAGTCCCGGTTGTGGAACCGGCCTTGTGAATCTTCAAACAAGATGGATAAAGCACATAAGCCGGCATGAGGATGAGCGCCAAACGTCGGTGCAGTCATGCGGTAATGATCCACCATCACCAAGGGGTCCATGATGCCGACAAAGTCTTTTTCCCTGAAAGACATGGCATTAAACCCTGCCCCAATGGCAAATGGATTGCCATTTTTAACGCCTGAAGTGGATAGCGCAGATTGTGCGCTGCGCTCTGCATTAAGGGTATTGGCTGCTTGTAAAATCATAAAGTCTCTTTGCCGATGGCCTTGGGTTGTTTAATAACACTATAAATAGAACAAAAAATTCTTCTATAGCCAAAACTCGAAAACTATGTTTCATTTATAGAACGATAAATAAAGACTGATCTGGCATTGCGTGATGATTGATATCAACGACTATTTCTATTTTGTGCATGTGGTGGAAAAACAGGGATTTAGTGCAGCCGCACAGGCCCTTAATATGCCAAAGTCTCGATTGAGTCGTCATGTGGCGAAACTGGAAGATCGACTAGATATCAAGCTGATTGAGCGAACTTCGCGACAATTTTGCGTCACCGACGCCGGTGAAGAGTTCTACCGTCACGCATTATCTGTGGTGGAAAAAGTGGAGAGCACTGAATTCGCCATGCTCAGAAAAAAACAACTGTTTAGCGGCCGGGTAGTATTTAGTTGTTCTATTGGTGTTGCGCAATACGCAGTTAAAGACCTGATGTTGCAATTCCTGAAAGCGCATCCTGGCATTGAAGTGGTACAACAGGTAACAAACCAAAACATCGATTTGGTGGCATCAGGTGTGGATATAGCGATTCGGGGACATATAAATAATCTGCCAGACTCCAGCAATATTCAACGCAAATTAACCCGGGTTTCCTGGTGTCTGGTAGCCAGTCCCGACTATCTTGCAAAGCTTGGTGTGCCCAACGTTCCGCTGGATTTGCAGCAACATCAAAGTCTGAAACTTGGCTGGCAACCCACCAGTAATCAATGGCGGCTCACTCATCATTCCGGGGCTGAAACCGATATCGCCATCAAGCCGCAACTCTATAGTGATGACATGAGCACCTTGATTCAGGGCGCCAAGGACGGTTTAGGGATTGTCAGTTTACCAGCCTACACCTGCCACAAGGAGTTCGCAGAAGGAAGCCTGGTTCGGGTTTTACCTGAGTGGAAAACCGGTCAGGCACAACTGAGTCTAATTACACCGTCCCGAAAATCAGCCACTCCTCCTGTGCAAGCACTTTATAAATACCTGCTTGAACATGTCAACGCAAGCATTGGCGATGAGCATCACCCAGACTAAATAATCTTCCACGGGGATATTATCGGGTTTGAGTAACAACAATCAGCGCCGGTCTTGGCGGTATTTCAGCGTGATAGTCCGGCCAGCGCGTGTCAGGGGTGTCAAAGTTGGAATCTCCGCCAGGATGCTGAATAGCACAAAACAAGTTATTGTTATCGGGCGTAAAGCATGGCCCGCAGACTTCAGCACCGATTGGTGCCCGCATAAAGCGTTGCGACAATCCCCGCTTATCACCTTCAGCTACCACCTTCCAGATGCCATCAGCCACGCCAAAATCTTCAGCACCGTCGGTAGTCACCCAGACATTGCCCTGTTGGTCAAAGGCACAATTATCCGGACAGGCCAGCCAGCCGTTTTCGTCAGTATCTGGATGATAAAAGGTTACCGAATTCGGATCCTCAGGTGTTGGTTTGCCAGCTAGTAATAGTACTTCCCAGCGAAATTCATCGGCACTATGGTCTCGTTGTTGCTCTGCGTTCTCAGGGGGTAACAATTCAATAATTTGTCCCCCGCGATTGTATGCCCGCGGATTCGGACCGTTGAGTTCACCTGGCTGACGACTATCGTTTTTGGTCAGCATCACATATACCTTGCCGCTAACCGGATTAATATCCACATCTTCCGGTCTGTCCATGGGCGTTGCCCCCAATAAATCCGCTGCCTTTCGGGTATTCAGGAGTACTTCGGCCTGATTGTTAAAGCCGTTTTTAACCGTCAACGGGCCTTGGCCATGCACCAATGGTAACCAGGATAGGGTTCCATTCTCAGAAAACCTGGCCACTGACAGTACTCCGTTTTCCAATAGTTGCATATTGTGGGCTCTGCTGGCTTTGTCGTTGCCGGGTTTATAGGTATCCCGACTGATAAAGCGATACACATACTCAAACTTTTCATCGTCTCCGCTGTATGCGACAGCGCGGCCATCAGGGGCAATCGTGACATTCGCACCTTCGTGTTTAAAACGCCCCAATCCGGTGCGCTTTTTCGGCACACTATTGGGATCATAAGGGTCTATCTCCACAATCCAGCCCATGTGGAATGCTTCACTAGGTTGTTTATTGAGATCCCACCGGGAGTGATATTGACTCCAGCTTTTTTCCTGCTCACCGGAAAACCCATAGCGCAAAAAGTTTTCTTTGTGCGCTAATTGCTCGATATCCCCGCTGAAGTACTTATCAAAGTTCTCCTCCGCGGTGAGAATGGTACCCCAGGGCGTGATGCCACCCGCACAGTTGCCATAGGTACCCAGGGTGGCAAGGCCATCTTCGGAGTGTTGCGTTTGCAACATAGAATGCCCGGCCGCCGCGCCTGTTAACAGCATGGGGGTGTCAGGAGTTATGCGCCGGGTGTAGCGTGATCCCTTCACCACCTGCCACCCGGTTTGCAGCTTTTTAACTTCAATGACAGACAACCCATGAGCAGCAATATCTACTCTGGTTTGCTCCAGATCTAATTGCTCTTCACTGCGAATTCCAGGGTGCATCAGGCGAGCTTTTGTATGTTCGTGGTTGATAGTCAGCAACCCATGATCACTGCTGTCAGAGCCAAAGGGCAACGGCAGGAAACCTACATAGTCGTTGTTAAACCCAAACTGGCGCACTTGTTTTTCCGCGGTTTGGCTTAGTGGCTCAAATTCAGGGGCATCAGGAAATAAAGGATCCCCCCACCGCAACAACACTTCATACTGATAGCCATCGGGTAAACTGAGTTGTTTATCCAGTCCCTGAGCCACACTGTTAAACTGCCAGTCAGTATTTAAGGACGCTTGGTTTGCAGAAGCATCATCCAAATTGTCAGAAGAACATCCCGTCAGAGGTGCCAACAACATTGAGCTTGTGATAACCGACGCCCCCTGCAAAAAAGACCTGCGCGGATAGCGTTTTTGTAACAGCGACTGAAAACAATCAGCCTCTCGGGCAGTACGCGAACTCATAAACACTCCCTGTTACTCATCACAGTTTGAGGCCATCTAAAATGTCGCTAAACGCCACCAGCTTGAAGTTTTGTGGCTGCGATGGCATAACATTTCGGCCATCCTGTACCACCAATAATCCATCACTGAAAGCCCCTCCAAAGTTATTGGCCGAGACATCCAAGCCATCGGTTTCAGAAGCGCCATCAATACCTGCGGAGATGTTTGCCGCAATTTGAAACGAGCCCACATAATCAAACGGAGCACTGGCAGAATACAGTGCATAACTGTTGTTGCCCTGACTAGATACCACCAGATAAGCTCGCTCATCTTTCAGATATAGTGCCATGCCTTCGACGTCATCCTGTAGCGGTCCGCCAACCAGTGCGATGTTCACCGGTGCTTGTTGAGTATCCGCTTTTGCCGAACTGTACCAAATACCCTTGTCTTCAATACCGACAAAAAGCTCGTGGCTGGCATCGTTAGCAACACAGCCTTCCGGCTGGCCAGCCAGTTTAAATTCACGCACTAATTTTCCGCTTAAATCCGGGGTGATTTGATACTGCTGATAGCGACCGTCTTTGTCATTGATAAAAACATAGTGCTGCGCATCGCCCTGATACATGCAAAGGCCGTAAACCTCATCCAGATTAGTCATCACCTCACCGGCAACGCTCACCTCTCCATCGGCATCAATGAGAAACAGGCTGATGCTGTTATTGTCTCGCTGACTGGCTGAAGCCAGGGTCCAGTTTTTTTCCTGATAGACAAAGCCGGGCCGCAGGTCCACATTATTGATCCGTCCCACTTCCAGAAACTGCAATTCTTTACCGGATAAATCAAACACCGCCAAGCCACGCTTTTTATCCGTACCTAAAATGCGGCTTTTCTCAGGGTTGTCAGGATTAAACCAAATAGCAGGATCATCGGCGGCATCCCCGTATTTTTGCATGGTCGCGGTTTCTGCTGCTGGCATGATTTGCGGGAAACCAGTCACCAACGGATTGTCGCTTTGCTGAATAGCAAGATTATTCAACACCAGCTCATTGAAATTGTCACCGGTGAGCAACTGCAGGGAATTGTGACCCACAATTTGCAGGGCAAGGGTTTCTGACAAGGAACCCACCGTCAGTGTTTGCCACTCCCCTTGGGGCGAGTATATCTGCAAACTACCACGCTCAATTTGTGGCAATATCAGGCTGCCATCAGCAAGTAGTTGCAGTCCTTCCACTGTTTCTTTCAGATGCCCGAAAGGCTGTTGCATGGCGACTGCCGTCCGTCCCTTATCGCTTTCCGGATGAGCACTCATATGCCACACCCCAACACCTTCTTCCACGTAGTACAATCTATCCCGTAGACTATCCACCGCACACGCGGTCACGGCGTCAGGCACCGGCAATTTTCTGACCGACTGATGAATAACCTGTTTTCCATGATAGATAATGCGCTGCTCAATTTCAGTGTGCTCCATCAGCAAAAAAGCATGAACATCGTCAGTTGCCCGTGGCTGGTACAAACAAACGCCCTCGATCGCCAACAAAGGTTCTGGCTGACGTTGCAATAAATTCAGCTCATCTCCAGTCCACTGAAGAATATCCAAACTATTTTTATTTTGATTGACAGCAACAATCAATAGGTTGCCATTTCGAAGCTGTACCGCTTGTGTTTGCTCGTAGCGCCCCGGTAACTGTGCCAACTTGCGAAGCTCATCATCCAGCAGTTGTAATCCCTCTTGAGAGGTGCTGACTAGCCACTGCTGATTAGGTAGCGCACTGAGAAACTCCACGGCAACACCCGATACCGAAATTATTAATAAACTAAAGCACAACAGCGCTTTTTTGAGGTGTAATCGAATATTCAACATAAAAATCACTTGTTCCAAAACAACTAAAACCCTAAACGGGGCTGCCATCAGCCCCCGTTTTGACATCAGAAACTATTCCAGCTAAACCCAATTTCGAAGGTTCTGCCGTAGGTTTCATACTGATAGGCATAACGGCTGTTGTTGTGATACAGATACAGCGGCTCATCATTCAGATTGACGCCATTCACGTACAGATGCATGTTGTCGTTGAAGTAGTACTTCACATTCAAATCAACTTGATTGTGGGTGTCTTCATAAACCGGGGCGTCCTGGTCATCAAACTGATAAGACTCACTCTTGTGACTCCAGGTCAGACGGGCGCTAAGGTGATTGTTTTCATAACCTATTGCCAAATTCCCCACCCTGTCAGCCTGATTGGGCAACTCATCATCAGAATCAGTAAAGGTGGCATTGGCACTAAACAACAGGCCATTTTGGAAGGTTTTCGCCCATGCCAATTCAATACCAGTAATGCTGGCACTGCCGCCATTTATTGGCTGTATTACTTCGTCAAAGCCTTCCCATTGACCATTGTCCTGAACTTCGGTCAGCACAATAAAGTTGTCGATATCTTTGTAAAACAAGCCGGCAGACAAAATACCGATGTGGCCTGGGTAGTACTCCAGTGACAGATCAAGGTTTTGCGACTCGTAGGGGTCCAGATCTGGATTCCCCACCTCTGCCTCAACCTTGGTTTCGATTGCACCATCGTCTTCTTCAGTTTCATTGGAGATCAACTGAAATGCTGCAGAATTTTCAAAGCTGGGACGAGCAATAGTTTGCGTATAGGCAAAGCGGGCCAACAGCTTTTCACTGAAGTCATAACGCACATTCAGGCTGGGTAACAGGTGATCATAATCCTTTTCCACATTCCAACTGGTGACTACGACTTCTTCCACGTCAGCTACTTCATCAACAATTAATTCAACCCGATTTCCCGAGGTAGTAAACTGGGTGTCTTCGTAACGCAAACCAAAAATGATGTTCCACTTATTCAGGTCCAGATCCAACATGGCGTATGCCGCAAAAATATCCTCATCGGACTGGTAAGATGCGCCACTGGATTCGATAGTGGTGTCCAGATCATTGATTTCAAATCCGGAAAGGTTGCTGTTAAAAAAGTTGCGCAGCGGCGTCCGGTTGATACCCGGGCCAAAACTGCCTAATCCCCAGTCCACCTCAGCCAACGCAAAATCAGCACCGGTGGCGTCATTAAAGCCGCCATCAAACACGGTCACATTGGCATCCAGAAACTTCTCGCGACTGCGGTATTTCATCCCGGTTTTAAAAGTCGCATTGTGGTTGTTCCAGACAAAGTCATGGCTGGCATCAAACTTAAAGCTCACTTCATCGTCTTCGGTGAGGTTGTTCGTCCAGACAATTTCATCCAATTCAAAGTTGGCCAAATCATGGGTATTGGCTGATTGAGTCAGGGTTGGTGTTTGTCCCAGTGTGGTGTAGCCAAGCTGCAGCTCTTCACCTACAAAATCAGCTTCAACGGCCCCTGGCTCATCTTCACTGGATTTCGCGTAACTGACACTGTATTCCAGCGTCCAGCTATCCACCCGGGTTTCGCCACCCAACACACTGGACCAGATTTTTTGCTCTTCGAAGCGATCTTTGGTATCGCGATCCATCTCAGCATCAATAAACTGAGCGGCATTGTCACTGTAGCTCAGCAGATTGCCATCAGACAGCTTGTATTCATTGCGCAAGCGATACTCATCATCAGAGAACACGCTGTACAGGGTTCTCAGGTAATAATCACTGTTGGCGGTTTGATAATCCAGGTTCAGTGCCAATCCGGTGCGTTCACGTTTTACCCAATAAGCTCGCTGCTCAATTTCTTCGGCAGAAAATATCTCAACCTCTTCACCGATGGCTTCATCTTCGATGTCATAGTGACCCCAGCCACCATCAACTTCCATATTGTCTGAGCCAAATTCCCGTTCTGCCCAGCTAACTGCAGTGGCAAGTGCAAAGCGATTACCACCTTGCAATTCCCAGGCGGTACTGTAGCTACCCGATAATTTGGGACTGCTTTCATCACGCAACTGACTTTGGCTTAACTGCCCGGTAAAACTAAATGAATTTGCCGGCCGATCTAAACCACTCAGACTTTTTACTTCAATCGAGCCTCCTACCGCATCGGCATCCATATCAGGAGTAACGGTTTTGCTGACTTCAAGACTATCCACCAGCTCAGAAGGAATGACATCCATAGCTACACTGCGCACACCACTTTCCGGGGACGGAATATTTACGCCATTAATGGTCAGGTTATTCAGGTTAGGGTCGATGCCGCGAATACCCACGAATCGGCCTTCGCCCTGATCGCGCTGAATAAACATGCCTGGTAAACGTTGTAGTGACTCAGCCACATTCTGGTCGGGAAACTGACCAATCGCATCCGCAGAAACGATAGACGTCACCCGGTTGGCGTTCTTTTGACGATTTAAAGCGCTGGCCTGAGAAGCGCGCTGCCCAACCACCAATAGTTCGACTAGCTCGGCTTCACTGCCTCCCATCGCCAGACTGGTACTGATATCCTCACCATTTTTAATTTCCACCGGAAAAGATTTCGTTTCCGCCCCAAGATAGGTTACGCGCAACTGATATACGCCGTCTTTCAAATTATAAAAGCGAAAGCTGCCATCACGTCTGGTTACGTCTTTCAGATTCAATGCCGGTATTTCCACCAAAGCACCTTCTAATGATACGCTGCGGTCTGCATTAGTGACTTTTCCGGACAAATCGCCCTCGGCATATGCCGGTGCGCCCGACAGTGCCAGCGTACAGGCCAGCCCAATAATACTTTTACGAAATGTTGTGTGTTGCATGCTATTGCCTATGAAATGATGTTAAACCCGAATGCGGGAAGTAAAAGCTGGGCGCAAAGTAATGAGGGAATATGACAATTACACTGCAAAAATATGACAACTCACCTGTAACCCCAGAGGAAATCTACAAATAGTAAGCCCTCACAGGTTAAACTGAGCTGATTTGATTCTCAGATAAAAACAACTATTTTTCAGTTAGTTATGGCTAACCGGAATCCGTACCAGAGAAGTAGTTTTGCGGTTCGCCAGCAATGCATTCCGGCCAAAGAGGAAATTGTATGAGCTAATTTGACCCTATTGCCTTGGCCCTCCTTAGATTAAAATACGCGCGAATTCATTAAGGACACAAACCATGAGCTTCAAACTGTTAAAGCTGCACAGCAAACTCATCACATTGGTATTGTTATTTATCAGTGTCACAGTGCTGTTTGCCGCCAGTATCGGTGAACTTAAGCCTGCCAGCGAATTCGAATGGAGTGACACGTTGGGAGAAGGCGGTATTACCCTGATGACCCTGGTCTGGATATTTTTCACACTGATCAGCCGCCCGGCAGGCCGGGTAACCATGTTGCTGATTGTGGGTCTATTGTTTATGCATGTCAGTATGTTGCTGGACTTACTGGATGAGTTTTTCCTATATCCAGACAATCATGCCTGGTTAACTGCATACGAATCCATTCCGGCACCTATCGGCATGATATTGATGAGTATTGGCCTTTATCACTGGCACAAAGAGCAGCTCACAGTAAACGAGCAATTGCGCCGCCGAGAACGTGTATATCGGGAACACGGGTTAATGGACTTTATCACCGGTCTCTATAGTGCAGAATACATGAAGCAACAAATAGAGTTGGAGTTGAATAACCTCAAATCCGGTGCTCAGCCTTTCAGTTTATTGCTACTGGATATTGATCATTTCGACGCTTTTAATCGTCGTTTTGGTGACGCTCGTGGCGATCAATTCTTAAGAGAAATTTCTGAATTTATTATGTTCGAGTTACGCGCTACTGACCTGGCAAGCCGCTATGCAGGTGATCGGTTTATTATTCTGCTGCCAGATACGCAACAGGCTGAAGCCAGAAGCATCGGTTCCCATCTTGAAGCAGCCCTACAAAAACGTAATTTTAACCCCTTAGCAGAAGAACATGACTTTCACTGTCAGGTCAGTATTTGCTCACTACAAGCGGATGACAGTCATGGAACCGAGCTATTGCTCAGCGAGCTCAACGCTCAGATGGAGCAATTAAAACTGGACAAAAGAGCAGTCAAAGCCGCATGAACCGAGCCTGGTTTGAACTCAAAGATAAACAATTTGATTGCCAAAGCCTGGTAGTCAAACTGATCGATCTTTGCCGAAATCGCGGCGCTGATACCGAGCAATTATTGCGCGGCACTGGTATTTTTTATGAAGACCTGTACCGTCGCCAGCACTATTTGAGCTTTGAACAAATTGAAAAACTACTAAGCAACGCGCAAAAGCTAGTAAAAAGCAACGACCTCAGCTTTCTGTTGGGCAGAAGACTGTTCCCGAATCACAACCCGGATATATCTGAGTTAATCAACAATGCCCATTCGTTAAGGGATCTGTTGCGTATAATGCAATGTTACCAATACCTGATGTTTCCCTGGTTATATGTCACCTGTAAACAACACCAGAATAAAACCTGGCTGATTGTCGAAAATGCTGTTGCTGTTTCACCGCAACAGCTGTTTTTCTTTGAAATGCTGTGCACTGTCATCAATGCCACCTGCAAATGGCACATTGGCCATCAAATTCCACTACATTTTTATTTCCAACAGAATCGACCGCGCAACATTTATCAATACGAAGAAAATCTGGGGCACCGCCTGACGTTTAACTACCCATTGAATATGATCGCTGTGGATAATGAATGGTTAGATAAAAAACTGCTTAACAGCAGTCTTCTGGCCAGAAAACATCACCGCAAACTATGTTCCCAGCAACTGCACAAAGTACCGCAACGAACCGGGCTGTTACAATACGTAAAACAACAATTGCAACGAGAAAACATTAACAATCTGGAAGATATGGCAGAAGCCTTAGCTATCAGTCCTGCGACTTTGAAGCGCAAGCTCAAACTTCATGGTAGTAGTTTTCAAAATCTTCATGATAAGGTGAAGTCTCAGACAGTATTGTTTGATCTTAAAGTGAGGCAACTCACTAACGAACAAGCGGCCCAGTCTGCAAAGTTCAGCAACCTGCCTAATTTTCGTCGCGCGATTAAACGCTGGACGGGCATGACGCCCAGTCAACTTAAATCGGGTTAAAGCGCTCCAAACAACAACGGATTGAGCGCATGTAAAAATTACCGAATACCAGATAAAAATTTCCCAAAGCTAGCCTCAACCTTTCCCTTTTAAAATATTTTATCTAACAATTTCAACAACTTAATAATTGGCATTGATTTAGCTATACCTATTCCGTGTTCAAACACGATTAGGAGTTCACATGTTAAATTGGGCATTAATCTTTTTTGTAGTGGCCATCATTGCCGCACTATTTGGCTTTACTGGTATCGCCGGTGCAGCAGCGGGTATTGCAAAAATCATCTTTTTTGTCTTTGTGGTTTTATTGGCAATTTCGCTACTTTCCAACGCACTGCGCGGCAAGGCACCTAAGGCTTAGTGGCCCCGTCGACAGGCACTCAATAAGGAATTAACAAAGGAGATAAACAATGAAGTTTTCCACGTTTTTGAAGCTCTTTTCCTCAGTCTTTTTTGTGGCACTCATCACCGCTGGCTGTGCGGATAACAACGCTGAAGAAGCGGGTGAAGAAATTGATGAAGTGATCACTGACGCAGGCAATGCCATAGAAGACGCCTGTGAGGATGTTAAAGAAGGCGTTAAAGCTGAAGACACTGACTGCTAATAGCGCCAATTTTCGCTTTGATTCACACTTTTTACGAATTTAATCAACGTCATACAGAGGAGATCTATTATGACTATTTTCAGAAAGACCCTGACTGCAACTGTATTTACAACCCTGTTTGCTGCACAAGTAAGTGCCGCCGACTGGCAAGATGACGCAAAAGACGCCTGGATTGACGGCAAGGTAGAAACCACTTTACTGCTCAATACCGAGCTCAACTCTTTTAACATCAACACCAACGTTAAGGATGGCAAGGTCATGCTGACCGGTTCGGTTAACCGTGATGTGGAACGCTCCCTGGCTGAGGAACTGACCCTAAGTATCGAAGGTGTAGAATCGGTGGACAATCAATTAGAGGTAGTGCAGCAAGACAAACAAACGGCTGAAAAAGACTACACCGAGTTCACCGATAAGAAAATCACCACGGTAGTGAAAACCCGCTTGCTGATTGAATCAGAGGTTTCCGGCACCAGCATTGATGTGGATACCGAAAAAGGTGTAGTGACGCTGAACGGCGAAGTTGAATCTGAAGCCGAAGAGCAACTGGCGGTATTGATCGCCAAAAAAACCGATGATGTTAAAAAGGTGGTGAGTAATCTGAGTATCGCCGAACAGAACTCATAATCTGATTAAACCGACACCAGGGGCCTCTGGCCCCTTTTTTGACTGGAGAAAAAACTGATGAAATCACTGAAAACAGGATTAAAAATAATCTTTCTGAGCATTATTCTCAGTGCATTAGCCGCCTGCGCCACTATTGAAGGCATTGGCAAAGACGTAGAAAAAGCCGGTGAAGTTGTGCAAGATGCTGCTAATGACTAATAACAGTTCCACAGCATACTAAGGCCCGCTTTGTTCACACATAGATGACA
Organism: Planctobacterium sp. AWH2_060; assembly: GCF_056158425.1. NCBI lineage: Bacteria > Pseudomonadati > Pseudomonadota > Gammaproteobacteria > Alteromonadales > Alteromonadaceae > Planctobacterium > Planctobacterium sp. AWH2_060. The sequence continues at coordinate 3,248,921 of NZ_JBSWTG010000001.1, forward strand.
ACGGGCCTTATAATTCCTACAACAAACTTCCTGTAATAATTTCACGCTTATTCTTAATTCTGCTGTTCACGGCTATCCACACCCAAACTTAAAAAATTTTATTCATATAAATCAGCACCTTATAAAAACCACAAGTCTGGCACGAAACTTCTATCTGTTTTATTGAATCGTCATCACCGAGGAGGGGAAATGGCAAATAGCAAACCGTTAATCATTGTCACAGGGCCGGATGAAGGCGGGCTGGTTGCCTGGTGGTTTACCGCTTTGGGGGTAATTATGGCAGGTGGCAAACCGATGCGCATGACACCGTCTCGCTATAACGGGCAGCTGCATTGTGATGGCTTCATCATTGGTGGTGGTTCAGATATTCATCCGGATAATCGAGCCAGCGCCCCCTTGTCTAAAATAGAACGCAGCCTGACAACCCGCATCAAAGAAGGCCTGCTGTATCCGATGGAAGCCGTGGTTCGCTTTACCAAAGGCAGTTACGACAAAGCCCGTGATGAAATGGAAAAAGACTGTATTCAGTATGCCCTGAAAAACCAGTTCCCCATTCTGGGAATTTGTCGCGGTCATCAACTGCTTAACGCCGTTTTAGGCGGCACCATGTACACCTCTACCTTACCGCTATTGGGTGATAAACCCAGAATTCGCAGCCCGTTTCCCAGAAAAACAGTGGTTTACGCCAAAGAAGATTCACTGCTGGAAGAGATAGTGGGTGATGAACCCATTAAGGTGAATGCCATTCACTCTCAGGCCGTGGCCAAACCCGGTAAGCAGTTGCAGGTCTCCGCCCGTGAAAAGGCCCAAATCGTGCAGGCTATCGAACTTTGCGATAACGACAAAGTACTGGGTGTGCAATGGCATCCGGAATACCTGTTTTACCTGCAAACTCAACGTAATATTTTTGCCTGGCTAATTGAGGAAGCAAGATCATGAAAAACCGCAAATGGATTAACCTGACCATAGCCGTTACTATTGCAGCAACTCTGCTTGCTGTGTATTTTCTGACACCACTTAAGTCGTTTTTAACGGTAGAACAAGTGGTGAGCTTAACCGAAGAGGTGCCCGTTAGCTGGGTAACCGCACTGGCGTTTTTATTAGTGTTTTTCTTCGGTGGGGCCATGCTAATTCCCATTCCTCTCATGGCACTGGCGGTGAGTCTGGTTTTCCCTACCTGGCTCAGTGTCTTGATAGTACTGCCGGGTTTTGCCCTGGCCGCTACCGGCGGCTACCTGCTGGGGCAGTTTGTGGATGATTCATTGTGGGGGGATTCAGTCACCCGACACATCGACAAAATTAAAAACAAAGTGGAAAATCAGGTGATTTACGCCGTGATGGCTCTGCGCATAGCACCTACGCCACCATTCACTGTCACCAGTATGCTCAGCGGTATGTTGAAGGTGGATTATCTTAAATACATTGTGGGCTCGGTGTTAGGCATTATGCCGCTGGGTTTAAGCGCGGTATTTTTCGGTCGCGGCGCGCTGGAAATGGTCAAAGAGCCTTCCGGTATGGCCGCCAGCACATTGATAGCAGCTGTGGTATTAACCAGCGTATTCTTTGTGATAAAACGCCATGCGAAATAGCCTGAGACTGATTTCAACCCAAAGCGGCATTAACCGTCGTTCGCCTGAGGTGTTACCAGACTGATAATCTGGTAACCCTCTCCGGGCTGAGTTTCCTCATCGCGTCGAAACGGAAACAGATTGCCTTTGGGAGCAATATAAAACAGCGGCGTGAACAGGTCCTTATACTTATCTTTGTAATCCTCATAGGTAAACCAGGCAGTTAAAGTGGTGCGTTTAATCACCGCGCCTCGGGCGGTTTGGCTGGCCAGTTTTGCATAAGTGGTGTCACCAAATAACCCCAGCGATTGCATGTAATGTTCACTGGGCAGGTGTGCTTCGTAGCCTTTTTGCGCGCTAAGGCTGATACCCATTACGTGTTTATCGCCAAACAGATATTGAAAGTGCTGAGTAACAATGGGATTTAGCTGTTTATTGGCAGACATCACCAACACATTGCCGATTCCGGTGAGGTCCATAGTGCGCGTTGCATGTTCTGAACTCGGGTTGCCAAAATATGTGGGAATGCCATCCATTCGCGCTGCTGAAATAGACTCCCAATTGGTATCGGTGTATTTTACCGTGTACCCCAAAGAAATCAGCTCTTTGGCTATCATGCGGGCAAAGCCGATACCGCCAAAGATCAAAAAGCCCTTCGGCTCCTTTTCCCTTTGTTTTAATAAGGTGGCCAATGGTGTGGTGGTTAAACTCTGCAGCGTGACGGTGAACACAATCACAAAAAATACCAGAGTCACCAAGACGCCTGAATCTTCAAAGCCAATCATATTGAGTTTCAGCTCGAATAAGGCTGAAACCGCAGCAGCTACAATACCCCTTGGTGCCATCCAGGAAATCAGGCTTTTTTCCTGCCAGGACAATCTGGATTTAAAGGTAGAAATGTAAACATTCAGCGGCCTAGCCAGCAGAATCATGACACACAAGATCAAGGTTGCAGGGACCGCAATAGCGGCGAGTTTTTCTAATTCAATTCGCGCCGCCAGAATAATAAACAGCCCGGAAATAAGCAGCACCGAAAGGGTTTCCTTAAACTCCAGGATGTTATCCACTTTAATGTCACGCTTATTCCCCAGGTAAATCCCCATCACAGTAACAGTCAGCAAACCACCTTCATGGGACATCAGGTTGGCCACCTCAAAGCTGAATAACACTGAAATGAGTACCGTGGTGTTGATCAGATATTCCGGGATCACACCTTTTTTAATAGCCAGCCCCAGAAAATAGCAAGCTATCAAGCCAAGAATCGCCCCAATCGACACAGTTTTGATAAATACTAAGAAGGTATTGGCCATCGCGTCCTGACTGGCAACTATGTACTCGAACACCAACACCGCCAACAACGCACCAATAGGATCAATAATGATGCCTTCCCATTTCAGAATTTGTGCGACGTTTTTGGTGGGACGCACGGCGCGGATCATAGGGATCACCACTGTGGGACCTGTGACGGTTACGATAGCGCTAAACAGAAAGGCCATCTCCCAGGACAGTCCCATAATGTAGTGGGCAGCGGGTGCTACCACCAACCAGCCCACAATAGCGCCGATAGTACAAAGCCTCGACACAGTGCGCCTATGCTCGCCCAGCTCGGTAAAATTCAGTGACAGCGCTCCTTCAAACAGAATGATGGCCACAGACAGGGAAACAATAGGAAATAACAGCTCCCCAAACAGAATATCGGGTTGTAAAACCCCGGTAATCGGCCCCAGCGCTATACCCGTTAGCAGCAGGAATAAGATGGCTGGCAATTTTAATTGATGGGCAACTAACTGGCTTATTATTGAAAAAAAGCCAATCAATACCAGGATGATCACAGGTTCCAAAGTCATCTTCCCTTTGATGTTTGTAGCTGAGTATAGCAGCCGTGTGAAAATCCACTTGGAGATATGAAAGTTTGTGGGGATGTAGCAAACTTCAAAGGGTCAGCTCCACTGAAAGCTTTGCTTTGACACACTTTTCACTCAATATGATAATGAGGCATTGCCAATCAAATTAGGAAGGCAGCAGACATTCAAAGCAATTTATCGAAATGAAAAATTTTCAGAGAACTAACTCTTTGGATCGTGATGCGCTACCAACATTAAAACTGCAATTACAGCTCACCTGTGCCAACAAAACCAAAGAGTCGAGACAACAATTCACCTTCTCGTTCCACAAAGTATTGTCCAAATTGCTTCTGATTAGAACCATCGGGGCCCGGCCCACTAAAGCAAACTGTTACACGTGACATATGACCAATCTCATCATGTTTTTTAACCTCTGCCTTCCATCCCGGAGCACTAGCGCTAAACATGCCCAAATAGTCACTTAACCCTTGTATACCATTTACAGTGCCTTGCGTTCTGGGGTCATGGTATTTTACATTTTCTGTTACGACAGAGGAGAGCTTACTAAACCGAGCTTCTGCATCTTGCATTTGCCAAGCTCCAAAAAATGTTGAGATTAGTTCAGCCATATTTTTTCCTTTAAATAAATTTTCTACCAGGACATATATGGACACTTCCCGGTTGTCAAACCGTTTTTAACCCTTCGCGCTGCTAAGCAGTGCGAATATTCTGTCACTCTTTGTCTCCTGTCTGCCACTTAAAGATGTACGCGCATTAATTGGTTTAGTTCTGACATATATTCAGGCTCACAAATAGAAATGGTAAAGTCATTTCTGGCCTCTGATGAACTCCGTACCTTATCACCTTTAAATACAACCACGCGGATTTGAAATCCGTGTTCCAGTCTGGCTTAGATGAGGCAGGGCTGACCGTTTATTTCATCTTTTGTTGACTAAACAGGACGGGTAATTCAGGTGTTATCCCGTATCAGACCTTCCACTACAGCCACACAGGTTTGACACCTTTGTCCTGGACGGAATTGAGTCTGAACGGGATAACGTAACTGCTCTCATATCAGGCCGCCTTTTGCGCTTTAATTTCACAATAACGTTCCTGCCTGGTGAGTAATATCCAGATCAGTCGTGCCAGACGATGCGCCATCGCCACAGCGACCTGATTGAACGGCTTTCTTTTGCGTAAGTGATTGGCCCATTGCGACAACACGTCTTCTTTTCCGGCCGCGCGGCTAACCAGCGCTCTGGCACCATGCACCAGTTGTTTACGCAGATAACGGTCACCTCGTTTGGTGATGCCGCCCATTTTGTTGATATTGCCGGAAGCATGCTGTTTGGGAGTTAATCCCAACCAGACAGCAAACTCTTTAGGGTTGTTAAAGGCCTGACCTTTATCAATCGACGCAAGGATGGCTGAAGCATTAATGAAACCAATGCCCGGAATGCTCATCAAAATCCGGCCTGATTCACAACTCTCTACAAAGCGCTTCAACTGCCGTTCAATTTGTTTAATACGCGACACTATGAGTTCATACTCACTCAGGAAATCCGTTGCCATGCTTTGCAGGTTGCAGCTGTATTTGGGGTCATTCATCACCTGAGCCAGTGATTCAGAAAACGCCTTATGTCCGCTACTAAACACAATGCCAAACTCACTGAACAATCCTCTGGCCTGATTACTCAACGCAGTTTTGTTTTTAACCAGCCGCTCCCGAATACGATGCAAACAGCATATCTCCTGCTGATATTCCGTTTTAATCGGGACGAACCGGATATGCGCTCTTTGACTCGCTTCCACAATGGCAAACGCATCGTTGTGATCGTTCTTGTTTCCCCTGACAAACGGGCTAACATGTTGGGCCGGAATAAGTTTGACATCATAGCCCAGCTTCGAGATTTCCCGTCCCCAATAATGTGCTGAATAGCAGGCCTCCATGATAACGGTTGTAGGCGATTGTTGCCTCATGAAATCCAGCAACTCTGCTCGTTTAAGCTTTATATTAAACTGAGGTTTTATATACTCATTAACTCCACAGGCCTGAAAAACATTCTTTGCCAGATCAACACCAATTGTTCTAAGCTTCATAGTCGGACGCTCCTAATGTAAATAGTTTGCTTGAAAACACTATTTTGGCGCATTGACGCCGTATTTGGGAGCGTCCATCTCATCAGCCATCATAACTGTACTTCAGTACAGTTTCCAAATTCTATAATTTTCTACCAGGACAGCCATCATAACTGTACTTCAGTACAGTTTCCAAATTCAATGATTTGTGCAAAATAGAAGCTTCATTCTGCAGACTCAGGAGGAGTCCACATGCCAAAAGCCAGGAAGACTCAAATCTACCTTGAAGATACCCCCTATTACCACTGTGTTTCCCGTTGTGTGCGTAGAGCCTATTTATGCGGGAAAGACAAACAAACCGGGGTTAGCTATGAGCACCGCCGCCAGTGGGTTGAAGACCGTATTCACTTTCTGTCTCAAATTTTTGCTATTGATGTCTGTGCCTATGCGGTAATGAGCAACCACACTCACCTGGTGTTACACATACATAAAGTTTTATCAGATAGTTGGGATACCGAAGACGTGATTCGCCGCTGGCACAGGCTTAGTAATGGCACATTGCTGAGTCATCAGTATTTGAATCCGGAACAACGAATGCAAATGCATGAATCGCAATTACTAACCGTTGAAGAAACCGCGGATATATGGCGGCAGCGACTGACGGATATCAGCTGGTTTATGCGCTACCTAAATGAATACATAGCCAGAGAAGCCAATAAGGAAGATAAGTGCACAGGTCGTTTCTGGGAGGGCAGATTCAAATCGCAGGCTTTGTTGGATGAAGCAGCGCTTGCAGCCTGCATGGCCTACGTGGATTTAAACCCCATCAGAGCCAAAATGGCTGAAACACCGGAAGAATCCGACCATACCAGTATTCAGTATCGTATCAATGCCGCCAAAGCCGGTAAAACACCTAAATTCCTGACACCTTTTGCAGGCAATATCAAAGAGGATATGCCTCATGGTTTGCCATTTCACTTGTCAGACTATCTGGAGTTGGTTGATATCACGGGCAGAGCTATCTTACCCAATAAACGCGGCTCCATTGAAGAATCAACACCTGCGATATTGGAACGCCTCAACCTCAATCCTGAGCAATGGCAGGAACTCACCACTCAATTTGAAAGCTGTTTTCATCACGCTGCAGGCAGTGAATCTTACCTTGAAGCCTATCGACATCGACACAAACTAAAACGACTCAGGGATAAAAACACAGCTATCCGATTATTTGGCTGACAATCCACTCCCCGAAAACCCATTTTTAACCGCATTACCACCGGGTAAGGTTCTTTTGTGTCCGCTACCGACTATTTTGCGCTTCTAGCTTTCAAAATTAACTTGTTCAGGAGTAAAAGCAAGCTCAGAAATCTATATTCTAAGCTGCTCTGGAATACGCGCAGAAAAACCACAAACAAAATCACAAAAATTAGGCCATTCAAACCTTATTATGGGTGTCCTGTTTTTATCCTGCTCTGGAATACACGCAGAAAACCACAAACAAAATCACAAAAATTAGGCCATTCAAACCTTATTATGGGTGTCCTGTTTTTATTCATAACCTTTTTTCATTATATGCAACGACAAGCACTTGTTGTACTATGTGTTACAAACGCAGCAAAAGGTGTAGTTATGAAAACTGAAATGCTTTCAACGCGTATCGATCATGATACCAAGATAGCCTTCACTCAAATTTGTGATGAAGTGGGGCTAAGTCCTTCCCAGGCAATTAAACTCTTCGCTCGCGCTGTAATCAACCACGGTGGTATTCCATTTGAGTTAAGAGTTAAGCAGCCAAATAAAGCTACTGAGGCCGCAATGCAAGAATTACAAAATGGATTGGGTACAAAGGCAAATAATGTCACTGATCTCATCAGTGAATTATCCGAGGGCAAGCATTCCTAATGCTCACACTCGAATACTCCTCCCAGTTTAAGAAGGACTTCAAAAAAATTACCAAGCTACCTATTCCAGATATTGTGGAAGTAGGGAAAGTCATCTCAACTATACAGCAGGGTGATTTGCTAGATGCCAAGTATGTAGATCACCCATTAGCAGGCAACTGGAACGGATTTCGAGATTGCCACATAAAACCAGATTTGGTTTTAATTTACCGTGTTCAAGACGGTCTGCTTCAACTGGCAAGGATCGGAACACACAGCGAACTCTTCTAGAAGTGTGCATATCGGGTGCGTCAGAATACGCATCTAGCATCTATTTCAATAGAAAAAAACAGATTCTAGCTTAACAGCCCCCTTTGGTAATGTGCTCAAGCGATTGCTTCAAGACCCTTTTTTTCGGCCAAAGATAACATCTTTAATGCTGCACCTCTGGGTTTACTTTCACCCTGTTCCCATTTTTTAACTAGTTTATCACTGACGTTAAAATAGCGAGCGAATACAGGCTGGGAAAGGTTGTTCTTTTGTCTCAATGCGCGCACTTGCTCCGGCGTGAACTCATGAACAGTTGTTAAGCACAAAGCATCAAATTTCCGCATGGTGGTTTTATTAATCGCACCAGATTTTTGCAGTCCTTTAGCGGTTTTGTGTACTGCTTTTAAAATATCACTCACGATTCTTTCACCTCAATAAGTTCACCATCTTCCATTAATTGGTTTAGGTCATTCTGACTAAATGCTAAAAACTCTTTTGCCAATTCCTTTAAAGCGAGTTTTTCTTTTGCATTGATATTGGCTCTATCACTTTTGGCAAACACATACAGAAAAAAATACCTATCCCCTAATACAGCTCCGACTATAGTACGATATCCTCCGCTTTTCCCTTTGTTACCTGATGCAATACGCTTTTTGTAGACATGGCCCCCCAAGTCAGCATCGAAAAGTCCGCGGCTCATTTCTTTACAGGCATTAACAATATCATTGTCTGATAATGCCTCTTTTTTCGTCAAATCAGCAAAGGCTTTGGTTTTATATATCAAAGTATACTCCGATAGGGTACATTTTCAAGATGTGGAAAGGGTAGGTTAACCAAATCTACACAAGACCCCCATACAAATTTTGTTTAATAAACCGTCGCCGTTGTGTTCGAAGTCCGCTCTTATCAGGCCCTACTCGATATAAGCCTCGCACTGTTACCTCAATCCCAACACAACATCGGAAATCACATAGTTGCCGTTGTATATGGGGTGAGGCTCGCCCAGGGCGTCGATGGCGAAATAGCGCTGTTCTTCTTCTGGCAGGCCTTCGTAGCCGCCAATCACCTGATAAAGCCAGGCTTCCGGATCGAACTCCAGTTGCTGCTTGTGGTGGTAATCCAGTGCGGTAATGTATGCGCCACTTTCGATCACTTCGCAGAAATAGTTATCTACGGCCTGGCTGAGTTGATCATCTTCCAGTGCCACTTCCTGTTGCTCTTCGATCTGAATATTGCGGGCTGAGCGTTCCGGTTGCGCTTTTTTGAGGTGGCGGAAATCACGGATGCTGCTGACAATCGCCTGCAGATCCAGTTCGTGCTCACTGTTTTGTACATCCACTGCTGCCGGTTGCAATAAACCCGGTGCCACATTAAACAGCAGAGGTACATTGCTCATCTTGGTGTAGTCAGATGGCACAAAATCCGGCTGTTGCTCGTTGTGCAACAAAAAGCCTTTCAGCAAACGGGTACGGCCCCGGTATTCCCGGAAACGACCCAGCAACTCCAGCAATTTGGCCTGTACTATGGCCAATTCCTGGGTACAGCGGGCGAAGCTGTTTTGCAGTACCACTACCAGTAAATGACGCAAATCCCTATCACTACCAGCCACTTGTACCAGCTCATCAAAGCGGATCATTTCCAGCTGATTAAGCAGGTCACTTACCTGGGATTGGGCCAGTTCGTTTTCGCGAATTTTGGCATCCAGGCTATCCACATAACCAAACTCATTATTGATGCGCCCGAACAAGGCGCGCACGCCGTTACTGAGCATGTCAGTAAGTACATACACCTGTTCAGTAAGGTTGTTCAGATGGGCCTGTGCCTGTTCAAAGCGCTGATTGTACAGGGCTTCTTTATAGTGTTGTGACAAGGTAGTGAGGGCAGCAATAGCACTGCCAATATTGGCATTGATATGGCGGTTGCGCTCATCATTAAGGCCAGCTTCCAGTAAGTTGCGCACCGCACTTTTCAAGCGCAGATCCGAATCTGGCTCAGGCCGCCACAAGATGTTCAGGTTCTTCAGCTGTTCCAGCACTTTCGGCGATACCTGTGACTCATCCACGCCACCGGTGAGATAGGCCTGCATAATAATGTCTGAGTGGCGGCTCAAGGCATTAAGTAGCCTGACACCCGCCTGTTGCAAATTGCGACTCACAGTAAGCTCTCCTGCTTCGCGGCCATTTCCGCTTGCTGCGACAGAGACAAGTTTTCAGCGTCGTCAATAAAGCGCAGCACTTCGAACAGATAATCGATTTTGCCGGTGGCGATAAACAACTGTTTTTCCGGATTAGGTTTTAACAGATACCCCAAATCCACCAGACGCTTAAAGACCTGTTTTATCTGGCCGTCCAAAGTGGTACTGGTGGAGCCAAACAAGCGGTAACGAGAAATTTTTTCGATTTGCTCAGCAAAGGCCGGGATATCTTCGATCACAGTTTGCAATTCGTTGAGGCGAATGGGCAAACCGCGGCTCACCGGCATGTCACTGCCTGCCGCTTCCTGCACCAGTAATAACCACTCCACCAGCGGCAACAGGTTATTGGCAATGTCCTGAAACTGACTGGTGAGCACCTTGCGTTCTTTGTCCGCCAGATCCTGATAAGCGGCATAAAAGACTTCACCTTCGGCGGCAGTGGCCAGAGTGCGGTTGAGCAGATTCAGTTGTATTTCGATTTTTTGTGCGTTGCTTTCGCCCTGCAAGTAGCGCCACGCCTCTTCGTCACTGACTTCACAGATAAACTGACCGGATAACAATTGCTCTAAAACCAAACCTTGTTGTGTCATCATGCCTGCGTCTCCTCAGTGGTATGCCCCGCGTTAGTCTGATTATCTGTACCAGCCATAGTCTGCTCAGTCATGCGCAGTGCGTTTTTCGCCTTTTCCTGCAATTTCTGACTGATAGCGCTGACCTTCGGTTGTACAACCTGCAAGCGGCGCTTAGCCTTATCGATAATGTAGCGATTTGCAAACAGCGCTAACACATCTGAATCTGGATTAGGGAAGGCGCCCAATACGTGAATGTTGTTTTTCTCACAGGCGTCAAAGATCTTCTTCACGTTGTTGTGGTGCAATGTACCCAATTCATCAATGGGCCAATGCACTGTGGCCTGCGAATGGCCCCGCAATAATCGGGTAAACGCCAGCAGGAACTTACACAGGATCAGGTAAGCCATACCGTGACTGGAAGATTCGTTTAACTGTCGGTCAGTGCGGATCACCAGGTCGCTGTTGCCTTCCCGCAAACGTAATTCAATATCCAACAGACGACTGATCCCCCCGGACAACGCCGCGCGACCCAGAATATCCAGAACCTGACGCATACTGGCACCATACACTTCGTCAGGTAATTTGTCGGCACCGGTGCTCATCCATTGCTGATGTAACTCGTTGAAGCGGGTCAGCTCTGGCCAGAATTCCAGTTCGGTAATGCGAGAGCGGATCTTCACCGCAGAATCAGAAACGCCATCCAGGAACAGCTCTTCATCCACTTCGCGGCTAATGCGCTTGCTCTGGCCCAAAATGCGTTTATCGATATCCGCTAATACATGGAAGTACTGCGTTAGATCGGCACCAAAGATGCGGCCCTGCTCTTTCAGACCATTGAGCTTTTGCGGCACCACTTCGTTTAACAACTGATCCAGATGAGTGACCAGCTTGCGATATTCCACCACAGGTGCGCCCTGCTCAGCCCGATAAGTACAGGCTTCACGAGCGTGCTCCCAGATATCCGACAATCCGGTGCCAGACTGGGCAGCTATCAGATGATCGAAATGCTCAACATGGTGTTTCACCGCATCCGACAAGCTGCTAAAGGCCGCCAACAACTCATCGCTTTCGCTGATGCGCTGTGCCACACTTCCCGCCATGCCCAGCGCTTCGCTGTCGCTAACTTTTGGTAACGGCAGCTTCACCAATGCTTTGAGGATCCGTTTAGCGTTGTCGTGTTGCTCTTGCTGAGTACGCAGTTGTTGTTCGGTATCCGTCTGACTTTCTTTGCGGGCCTGACGCGCGGCCTGATAGCTTTGTTGTTCCTGCTCCAGGTGACGTTGCGCATCGGCTTGTTGTTTTTTCGCCTGGGTCAGTTTCTGCTGCCACTGTACCTTGTGACCGGTAAAGACGTTTTTGTACCAGCGCTGATATTCTTCGATCTTGTGTTTATTATTTTGGGTGTGCTGAATATCCTTTTTCAGTTGTTCCAGTTGCTTCTTCAGACTGCCGATTTCATCCACATCCACCCCGCGCTTAGCCATTTCGTCTTCCAGAAACTGCTGGCAGGCTTTTTTGTCTTCTTCTGCCTGGCGCTTGGCTGAAGCCATTTGTTGCTTCAGTTGCTGAATTTTTTCTTCACTGGCATCAATCAGTTGCTGCCAGTGGAACTTGTGCTCCAGCTCCTGCTGTGTCTGACGCTCTTTTAACTCTTCAATGGCTTCAGCTTCAGCCTGATTCAGTTTATTGAGCTTGTCCTGCACCTGCTTCAGGGCCTTTTTACTGTTGAGCTTGCGCTCAGACAAGGCCTGGCGATACTCCGCTAACAGGTGTTCTTTATCCTGTTGTGCCCGTTGCCGATTGGATTGGGCGGTATTGAGCTGCGCTTTAAGTTTGGCTTTGTCCAGTTCCAGTTCGCGGATCGCTTCGCTGGCTTTAGACAGACGCTGCTCCACTTCACTTTGCTGTTCAGACAATTGTGACAAGGCAGACTGAATGGTTTCCAGAGTTTCTCTTAAGGCCACTTCTGATTGTGCGTATTCCGGCAATGCCAGGCTGCTCAAATCCAGTTTAAGTCCGAACAATTCATCACTGCTTTGATTGAAGTGGGGCTTCAGATCGGTGCGGTTTAATAATTCCGGCTGGATCACCTTACCCAGCTTTTCCTGCCAGTCGGGCATTTCTGCGCGCAGGTATTCCAACAGGGAGTGATTGCCCGGATAGAGCAAGCCTTCGATGCGCTTCAGCTCCTGCTCTTTGTTTTGATATTGCTTGCGTACTTCCTGCAACTCAGCATCAATCGAATTGCGGGATTTTTGCTGGCTTTCCAGTTGTTGCTCGATACCCGACAGTTTATGTCGAACCGTATCTTCTGCCTCTGAGGCTTCTTTAATCGCCGCGTCCTGCAATTCCAGTTGGTTTTGTTCAAACTCACTAAAACCTGCACTTTGCAGACGGGTATTGGCTTCGGTTTCCTGAATTTTCAGGGTGGCTTTTTGCGCGGCGTAACTGTCTTTCAGGTCGTGAATTTCATCGCGACACTGAGACTGAATGTTTTGCAACGCCAGTTGCTGATCGGATTTTAACTGCGCTTTTTGCTCGCTTTGCACAAGTTGTGCTTCGCCCAGCTCATCCAGTTGCGCACTGAGCTTTTCGCTCATTTCGGCGATGCGACGATTATAGGTGGCTTCGATATCCTGGTGCTTTTCCGTCAACAGTGCATAACGACCACTTAAGGTAGATTGTTCATCCAGCCATTGTGGAAGCTGTTGTAAGTTCTGTTGCAGGGTTTCAATGTCCTGCTCTTGCCAGTTATCGTATTCATCTTCGATTTGTTGCAGATCCCGCTCAAACTTTTGGGTATCAGCTTTGGCTTCAGATAATTGCTGATTCAGCTCATCCCGCAACTGTTGCCATTGGGCATCTGCCACTTTATTTTCGGCGATAAGGCCTTCCAGCTTGTCTTTCAATTTCACCAGATTGGCAGCCAAAATGGCCACATCCTGATCGATTTGTACCTGAATGGCCCCTAGCCGCAACTCAGTTTGCTGTAACTGCTGCTCGGTTTCCTGTAATTTGCCGAACTCCGGACGAATGGCATCAAATTCCTGAATCAGACGACACTCACGGATCCAGTTTTCCACATGGGCGGGTTTCAGGCTGGATACCGGGGGTTGTACACCGTCTTCTTCCAAAATGGCCCCAATCATGGTTTTGATGGTTTCCATTTTGCCTTCTTTGGAGTGCACGGCGCGCGCCAGCTTTTCAATATGACGCATATGCTGGCTGGAGGCACACAGGCTAAACATGCGGGCATAGCCAATTAAATCGCGAGAATCAGGACAGCTGTTCATCAGGGTGCGATCGTTTTGAATAACGCCGCGGAACGCCTTGTTATTCATCAGATTAGATACCAGGATATTTTGCTTTTTAAACTGCCTGCCCAGTTCTGACATGGTTAATGAGGTGAACTCACCCGGCTTGCTTTCAAACACATAGTCTTCCAGCACAAAAGGTTTCGCCACCAGTCGATATTGCACACCGGTGCCATTGGAAGAGAGCACCAACTGGCAGACATTGTCTTCGTGCTGTACATATTCGTAAATGATAAAGCTGGATTCACGAGGCAAATACCAGCGCTCGAAGCTGTCTCGCGTGGCGGGTACCACCCGGCTGGGAGATTCCCCGTAAAACACCGGAATCAACCGCTGCAGCGTGGTTTTTCCAGAGGCATTGGTACCACAGATGTTGGTGTGGCCCTCTAGTTTGAGTTCTACCCGACCAGGAAGGTGGGTATCGATCAGAATAATTCGTTGTAAACCTGGCATAGACATCCTAAGAAAAGATAGGCAGAAAAGGGGGTTTTAGGTAAAATCATCACCCTATATGATGGGGGTAACAACAGTCGCTTTCAAGCTACGTTTGAGCACGCAGATTTAAGCTTTTGTAATCTATGTATTATTGCTTTTGTGCCACAACTTGCGCAATGGTTTCGCAGAGTGCATTTCGCTCGATTGGTTTCGCAACATGAGCCCGCATCCCAATTGACAGATAGATTTCCACATCTCTTGGCATAACATTCGCGGTCAGTGCCACTACCGGAATCCGGTTAAGAGCTTCCAGTCCTAAAGAGCGGATTTTTTGAGTTGTTTCTATGCCATCCATCACCGGCATCTGAATATCCATTAAAATCACATCAAATTCGCGATCTTTTTCCAGGCAAGCAAGGCATTGTACGCCATCGTCAACAATGATTGCTTCAGCCCCCAAACTGCGAAGCATACTATCGATAACTACCTGATTAATTTGATTGTCTTCTACCACCAATAGCCGAAGCCCATGCAACGGGCTGTCTTGTGCCTGACCATTGCAGTTCCCAATATCGACGGTATCAGATAGCAACGTGGTATAAAGTAAAGATACAGGACAAGGTTTTTGTAGCACGCTCTTAATATTCAACTCTGCTATTCTGGGTTTGATAATAGAAGTGTCGTAAGAAGTGTGAACTATGATATCAGGAGGATTTTCAAGTTGATTTGCGCTCCGTATAAGCTCTTCACCACTTACGTCCGGCATACACCAGTCCACCAATAATATATCAAAGCTATTGCTCGACTCGAGCAGCATGCGCTGTGCTTGCGTTCCAGACTTTGCCATAACCACTTTTGCACCCATCCCGTTTAGCTCCTTTGCCAACGTATTAAGTGCCAACAAACTATCATCCACCAATAAAATACACAGTTCTGAGGGAAGTGCTTTCGGTAGTTGATCGGCGATCAAAATTTGATCGTTCTGCCTGAATTGCATTGTTGCTGTAAATGTACTGCCCTGACCAGGCGAACTTTGTACCTGGATATCTCCATTCATCAAACGACACAGCTTTCTACTGATGGCCAGCCCCAAACCCGTTCCGCCAAATTTCCGGGTTGTCGAAGTATCAGCTTGAGTAAACTCGTTAAACAGTCCCTTTATGCATTCCTCAGTCATACCTATTCCGGTATCGGTGATTTTGAAAATTGTGTCGTAATAAACCACCCCGGAAGGACTTTTAGCCGTTTGCATGTCAATATTTACAGACACACTTCCTTTACTGGTAAATTTAATAGCATTTGAGCATAAATTTAACGCTACCTGGTTAACTCTGACAATATCTCCTATCAAGTCAGGGTGGACGCGAGGCGTACAATTAATATTAAACTGAATACCTTTAGCTTTAGCCTGCTCTGCAAAACTTGTATTCATAAAATCAACGACTGAAACAATTGAAAAGGGAATTTGCTCCAGTTCCAAATTACCGCCAGTTATTTTAGAAAAGTCCAAGACATCGTTGATCACTGTCAATAAATGACGAGCCGAAGCCTCCATTTTTTGTACGTAACTAAATTGTATTTCATTAAGCTGAGTTTGCTGTATCAGTTGTGTAAAACCGATAACACCATTTAGTGGAGTGCGAATCTCATGACTCATATTTGCCAGAAAATCAGTTTTCGCTTGGTCCGCCTGTAACGCCTCATTGCGAGCCTGAATTAACTCCCGTTGTTGGCGTTTCAATTCCGTTATATCTCGCCAACTCACTAAATAGCTAGGTCTTCCTGAAATTTGCACCAATGAGACACTGGCAGATACCATCAGCAACTCTCCTTTCAAAGTTTGGTGCATCCACTCGAATTGCGCTGAAGGCTGTGTACGTATATCGTCTAATATTTCTTGGTAATAATCACGAGAATATTTTTCCGCATGTTCCTGATAATCTGGTGATATATCCAGATTACTCAGTCCAAGTAGCTGCGCTTTGTTTCCGCACATAATGCGTTCAAAAGCGGGGTTACACATGATAATTCCACCTGCTTCTGGTTCGATAACAAAGCAGGGATCTGGAAGATGCTCAAATAGCGCTTTGAAACTGGCTCTTTCAACCTTTAAAGAACGTTCTTTTTCTTTCAGCTCTGTGATGTCTCTGATAATACCTGTAAATAATATATCGCCATCAACTTTTACTTCACCAACTCGCAGTGAAATTGGAAACTCACTACCATCTTTACGTTGCGCATACAGAATTCTTTCAACTCCAATGATTTTTGCATGGCCCGTAGACAAATAGCTTTCGATGTAGCCGTCATGTTTATTTTTATGCTCCTCACTGACCAGCAACGAAATATTTTGTCTTAGTAATTCTGACTCCTGATAGCCAAACAATTCAGAGGTCTTTCGATTCACACTTTCAATCAACCCGTCTGAATCAATTACGATGAAAGCGTCAGCCATCGTATTAAAAATTGACTGTAATTTGGCATTATTCTTACGGTTTTCCGCGTTCTCTTTCTTAATGCCAGTGATATCCCGAGAAGATGCATAAAGAAACAAATACCCATCAAGCTCCACACCTCTTGCATTTATTTCAACATCCATAATCTCACCACTTTTCTTTTGATGCCTGGTTTCAAAAATAGCTGGATTTTGGACCAAATCTTTTATGATGGGTACCAACTGCTCCACAGGAAAATGACGATCCCAGTCTCTGACATTCAGTTGCATCGCTTCTTCAAGTGAATAGCACAACAGGTCCGCAAACATAAGGCTGCAATACACCACGTTACCCTTTTGATCCAAGATGTGAATACCATCAGGGGAGTGCTTGACCAGAGATTTAAGCAATGACAGTTCTTTTTTAGGGGCAGAGAAAATACTTTTCAACAGGCTAAACTCGTTTATTCAAAAGAGATTATTAGTAAATTATAGACGTAGAATTGACTTCAACATTAGAAAACGATCCTGATCAGATATTTTCTTCCAATTTGTTTAACTTATCTACCATTTTTCGTACAGTACTCTTCTTTACAAAACACCTGAAATGATAACGATGACCTCAAGGATTTTTGAAAAACAAAGCTTCATGGATGGATTGAGGTGCTCTTTGACTATCACTATGTTGACTGCATTCTTCTGCAACAGTCATGTATTTGCACAATCGCAGGAACTGGAAGTCGTTCAGGGCACCCATGCGCAAATCAGCCAGTCGCAACAACAAGTGGAACATCTGGATAATGCCACCCGCAAAATGCTGCAGGAATATCAGGACATTATGCAGCGCAAAGATTATCAGCAGTATTATCAGTTTCAGTTGCAACAACTTAAGCAGGAACAAAATGCTGAAATAGCCAGGCTGGAAAGCCAACTGCAGGAACTGGCCTATATAGAACTGGCGCTGATGCCCTTAATGCACAGTATGTTGCTGGCCTTAGAAGAGTTTATCGCGTTGGATCTGCCCTTTAAACAGCAGGAACGCCTCGATGGGCTGCAGCGCTTGCGACAGCGAATTAATTCCACCCAGCAAACATTACCGGATAAATATCGCCTGATGATGGAAGCCTGGCAAATAGAGCAGGACTATGGTCGCAGTATAGAAACCTGGCGCGGCGTACTGGAAGGCGAAAACCAGAATCCATTAGCTGTAGACTTTTTGCGCATTGGTCGTATCGCTCTTTATTACCAGACGCCCGACGCTAAACAGCAAGGCCGTTGGGACAGCGAAACAAAATCCTGGCAGAGGCTGCCGCAACAATTTAGACAATCAATTCAGCATGCCATGCGGGTTGCATCGGATCGCATCGCACCGGAGTTACTGGCACTGCCTCTGCCCACCGGAGGGGCAGAATAATGAAACGATTATCTTTCAATACTCGCATTTGCTGTTTGCTGGTAGCGCTCATTGCAATGACGTCTCAGGCCAATACGCCCTCTGAAACCCAGTCTTTATTAGAAAAGGTTAAACAAGAGCGCGCTCAGGAAAGACAGCGCATTCAGGAGCGAGAAGCTCGCTTTCTGGCCGCTAAAGAACAACAAGCCAGCTTGCTGGCACAGGCTAAGGCGGATTTTGAGCGCTTTCAGCGGCAAAACAACCCGTTAAAACAAGAGACCTTGCGCAATCAGGAACGCATCGAAGAACTGCAGGCACAGATCCAAAAACGCAAGGATGAAACCGGCGATCTGGATAGCGTTTTTCGGCAAATGTCACAGGAATTGGCAGAGCGTTTAACCGCCTCATCCATCAGCATGCAGTTACCGGCACGACAGGAGCAGCTTAACGCGCTGTTGCAGGGTGAACGAACCGCTAATATCGAACAGATGGAAGCTTTGTGGCTACTGATGCAGGAAGAGATCACCTTAAGCGGTGAGATTGCCCGTTTCAGCGCCCCGGTTATCCAACCGGATGGCCAGATAATCACGCAAACCGTCACCCGTGCAGGCAATTTCTCCAGCTATGTGGATGGTCAGTTCCTGCGTTTTATTCCTGAGACGCAGGAATACCTGCTGACCACGCAACAATCAGCAGAAACCCAGCAAAACCGACGCTGGTTTGCCGCAGAGAATGAGCTGGACACTCTTTATCTGGACCCAACCGACGGCACTTTGCTCGCCATCATGGCCTGGACGCCAGACTGGCGACAGCGTATTGAACAAGGTGGCGTGATTGGCAAAATCATTTTAGCTTTAGGCGCTTTGGGTTTGTTGCTGGTGTGCTGGCGCGCTATTGCCTTACTGTGGCAACAACACACACTGAAACGACAGTGTCAATCATTAAGCCCAGCCAGATCGGATAACGCGCTGGGTCGGGTTATCCTGCGGGTGGCGGAACTCCCAAAAGCAAGCTCCGCTGAAAATAATGACATATTGGGCATGGCTCAGGTGCATCTGGACGAAGCGGTGCTGACGGAAGTCAACCAACTGGAAAAAGGTCACAACCTGATCAAACTGTTAGCCGCCACAGCACCACTGCTGGGCTTATTGGGCACAGTTACCGGCATGATTGTGACTTTCCAAAGTATCAGCTTTTTTGGCAGCGGCGATCCCAAATTGATGGCCAGCGGCATCTCACAGGCACTGGTCACTACCGTGTTAGGCCTGCTTGTAGCCATCCCACTGTTATTCGGCCATAGTTTTGTCAGCAGTCTGGCGGATAACCTGATCCGCCGCCTCGACGAACAAAGCGCAGGATTGCTGACTCAATATCTGAACAGCGGAAAAAGCGGTGCTCAACCTGGTTCAAAATAAAGCTCGAAATAAAAGCCGGAGAAAGGCGTGACACTGTTAAACAGCTTACTGGCGTTTATGTCTCAGGGCGGCCCTGTGCTTTGGGCGGTGTTTGCCACCAGTTTATTGTTGTGGTTACTGATTTTTGAACGCAGTTATTTTTATCGCTTTGAGTTTCCCGCGCTGCGTCGCCGGACTCTGAGCCGCTGGCAACACAGAACACCGCAAGGCAGCAGTGAATTGCGAGCCTTCAGAAGATTGTTGATTTCTGAGCTATCAATTTTGTTGAACGCTCGCCTGAAGTTTATTGCCGCCATGATCATGATTTGCCCCCTGATGGGTTTGCTGGGTACGGTTACCGGCATGATCCACCTGTTCGACGTTATCGCCTTTAGCGGCAACGGCGATATCAAGGCCATTTCATCGGGGATTTATCGGGCCATATTACCCACGTTGGCAGGTCTGGTGACCGGACTTTCCGGATATTATTTTGCAATGCGCTTTGCTCAAAAAGCGCAACGTCTGGAATTGCTGCTGACCGAACAGCTTTCCGGCAACGCTTAAGAGGAAAAACGGCTATGAGTTATCACCGCCACAATCGACAAACCCAGCAGGCCGAACTGGACATGACGCCCATGCTGGATATCGTCTTTATCATGCTGATCTTTTTTATTGTTACCACCTCTTTTGTCAAAGAGTCTGGCGTGGATGTCAACGCCCCTCAGGCTCAATCAGCACAACCGCAAAACGCCAATATTTTTGTCGCCATTACCGCTGAAGGGGATATCTGGATAGACAATCGTTTAGTGGATATCCGCTCGGTGCGCAGCATTGTGGCCAGACTTCACGCTGAAAGCCCTGAAAGTACTGTGGTGATCCAGTCAGATCAGCAAACCCGCACCAAAGAGTTAATAGGCGTGATGGATCAGGTGCGACTGGCGGGCGTCGAGAAAGTCGCCATTGCCGCTGATATTACTGCGACCCAATAATGCTCAATCCATTGCTGAAATATTCTGGCAGTTTACTGGCCGCTCTGGTGGTTACCATGGCGCTGTTTTTATTTATGCAGCGTTTGGTGAATCAACCCTTGCCGGCACTGCCGGATATCCAGTTTTCCGGTATGGTGGCGCTGTTTCAAATTCAGGAACAGGAGCAACCGCCCGACAATGAACCACCGCCTCCCCCGCAACAAAACACCGAGCCACAGATGGCCGAGACAGCATTAAATCTCAGTCCTGCGACAGATTCATCACTGCCAATATCTGAGGACTTTTTACCCGGTCCGGCCACACCCGGATTAAAATTCGGCCTTGGCTCGGCCTCAGAAGCGATTCAGACTGCCGGAGAACTTTTATCGCAATTTGGCGAGGATACGCGGGAAGGCTTTATCGAAATTACCCCTTTTGCTACACGTCGCCCCAATATTCCGGAACTGGCCTGGCAACACCAACTCAATGGCTGGGTGTTGGTGGCGTTTAATGTGTCGCCACAGGGCCAGACCCGGCACATTCGGGTACTGGACGCTCACCCCAAGGGCGTATTTGAAGCCGAAGTGATTCGGGCCATTAAATTGTGGCGCTACGATGTCAGTGACATCGTAAAAGACGGTCAGGACGTAGTGTTGACCCAAAAAATAGAGCTGCAATGGCAGCATTATCCCCAAAACTCACCCTACCCGGAGTAATTGACCTTGTACCGTCTGCCTTCCAGTTTACTCTCTGTAACACCAGTCAAAGCCTTTGCTTTGGTGTTACTACTGACTGTGTTCGGAACACAAACTGAGGCAAGGCAATACAAAAGCAAACTGTTTAACAGCAGTGACCAAAATCTGGGAGCAGCCGAAAGTCAGGCACTCATTAGCCTTGAGGCACGTCTGGCAACAGCTACCGATCCCTGGGAAATTGCGGTTAATGGTCAACATCTGGCGCGTCAGTACGCACAAAATGGTCAGTTCGAACAAGCCGCGCAGGCCTATCAAAAAGCGCTGAGCACCAATGTGCTGGCAGAGCCGGTGGCCAGAGTAATGACCAAAGAATTGGCTTATGTGCTGCTGCAATTAAAGCGCTTTGCTCAAGTTGGCCCCTTGTTCTCTCACTCATCCATGGACAATGAGGAACGACTTTTAGTGGCCAGAGCTGCGCTGGGCTTACAGCGTTTCCACGAAGTAGTGGCAATTCTCACCCAAATCACTGAAAACAGTGCAGTGTTGCCGGATGAGCAATTGCAACAGGTTGCAGAATTGGCCTATCAGGCCAGCGCCTTTGCTATGGCGATAGACGCTATCAAGGCATTGCTTTTACGCCACCCTGAGGATATGTCGCTAGTCCGGCAACTCACAGGTTTGTACATCAAAACGCAAAAATTCGGTGCTGCGCTGGATTTGTGGTCATTAGCCAGTAACCAAAGTCGTTTTGTGGATGAGCAAGACTGGTTGTTATTGGTGGAGCTTTATCAACGACAAAATATGCCGGATAAAGCCGCCCGAATTTTGGATAACGCCTTGCAAAGCAGCACAGTAAAAGACACGGGCAGTCACTGGTACAGATTATTTGAACTCTGGTATCAGGCCAGGGAAACTGACGCCGCGATGGCCAGTCTGAACAACAGCCTGCGGCTCTCTTCAGATATCCAACAAGGGCTATTGTTAGCTGACTTGCAGCACAAAGCAGAACAATGGCAAAACCTGTTGAACACCCTGGTCTTCACTTGCCAACAGGTATTGCCAGATCGTTTTACTGGCAAGGCCAACCTGTTGTTGGGTATTGCTTATCACAAACTGGGGCAAACGCATGATGCTCGCCGGGCTTTTATCAATGCCTCATTAGTCAGTGGTGAAAAAGCCAAAGCCAGAGAGTGGCTGGCGTTTATTGAAGCCTCCCCAGCCAACGAAGAAGAAATGTCAGAATTACAAGGACTATGTCTGCCGGAGGAAACCCGCATTAAACTGCCTGAGACCTCCAGCTCTGATAATCCACGAGCAAACGCGGAAAGCGACAACACAAAAACAACACCGACTTCAGAAAATGATGTGCCGCCACTGGAAATCAAAACATTGCCGGCCACACGATTCTATGGCACCCGGGTCACTACGACCCCGCAGGAACTGCCTCAAACCATTAAAAGACGTACCTTTTCTCTGATAAAAAGCCTGATGAAATCCGGCGGTGGCATAGACGGTAATATGCACCTGTTACTGGATGATATTCCAAGCGAATCCTCACTGACCCTAACTATTGCTTTTCCTTTTTCTGGCGCGCCTGCAAATCGCGGCGTTAACCGCATTGTGCCGGAGCCCGAGCATCAAGCCCTTAGCTGGAAATACAATGGCCCGGCGGTGGACATCAATCAACAGTGGGCGCAATTTATCCAACAAGCCATCGCAGAACAACACCAGCTCAATGGCCGCGCCAGAATGGTGTTTTTATCCGACACCAGTGGCACTGACTTGCTGGATGTAGAATTGCAACTATTACTAAAGGAAAACTAAGGCAAAATGGTGCTGCCACATGTATGGTATACCCCATGAACTTTTCCTGGTTTGAAACCCTACTGTTGCTCGGTATTTTTCAGGGCTGTATTAGCTGCGTCTTATTATGGCGCAGCCCAAATAACTCTCGCAGTAATAAATATCTGGCGTTCGCCCTGCTCAGCTTTAGCGCTGTGGCCTTTAAAATGTTGCTTAATAGCAGCGGCGTATTGGGTCAGCCTCCCTGGTCATTTTTCCCCATTGCGACAGAACTGGCCTGCCCGGCATTAATTTATCTGTACGCTGTTTCACTGCTGCAGCCCAGCAAAAAATTTAGCGCTGCACCCTGGTGGCACTTGCTGCCGTTTTGTTTGCTGCAAAGCTACGCTGTGTTCATCTGGATTTCTGTCTTGCCAGAGACCAGCAAGGAATCACAACAAGCTATCGCAGCCCAACTGGGTTACCAACCAATTAAGCAACTGGAAGACTGGCTGTTGGTGATTTTGGCCGTGGCTTATCTTGCCATTGGCTATCGAAAGCTCAGCCACTACCGCTCTAATATTCACAATTACAGCGCCGATCTGAGCTTGCCCACCCTGCATTGGTTAGCTCAGATATTGGTACTGATCACCTTATTAATTACCTTGCTGGTAACCAACATGGTGGTGGACCGCCTATTCCAATTAGAAAGTTGGTCGATATTGCATTGGAAAATGTATTTTCTGTTTATGGCCCTGGTGATATACACACTCGGATTTAAGGGCTATCAACAACAGCAAATGCCGCCACAGGCTGCATCTTTTGTAGAGCCCGCCTCCCGCGAAAAATTACCTCAAGGCAGGGCCGAACAGTTGGCCCTGGCATTTGAAAAAGAAGTTCTGGCTAAACAGCGATTTCTGGAACCAACCCTGAGTATTCAATCGCTGGCAAAGTCGTTAGATGTCAATCAAAGCCACCTTTCTTATAGCATCAATCAGCACTTCAACATGAGTTTTCGCGATTACATCAACCAACAACGTATTACAGAGGTTAAAAAACGACTGCAGCAGCCAGATAACACCAGCAGCATTTTGGCTATTGCGCTGGATTGTGGTTTTAATTCTGAAGCCAGTTTTTACCGCGCCTTTAAAAAACATACAGGTTTAACACCAAAACAATTTTTAGCTCAACATTAACTACTCTCAATACCTGTTTTGAGAGGTTTCCCTGTCCGTTTCTCCTTAGTGTCAGCCAAAAACATTAGGAGTTATCGTGAATTTAATCAACAACCTGACTACCGTAGGTTATGGCTTTATCGCCGCTACCCTGTTACTTAGCACAGCCTGCAGCAGTTATTCAAAGGAAAATGAAACAGCCCATCAGTCTGGCAAAGAGCCATTTTGCATTACTAATGTGAACCTGCTGGCAGAGCAGGGTGATAAAATGTTGCCCAACCGCACTGTCTGCATCGCCAATGGCGTAATCAGCTCGATTTCATCAAAAACGATATCCGAAAAGGGTTACAGGCAGATAGACGGTAGCAATCAATATCTTATCCCCGGCTTGATTGAATCCCATGCACATCTGCAAAAAAGCCCAAATGATTTGAAGGTCTTTCTGGCCCATGGCATTACCGGCATTCGGGAGATGGCTGGCAACAACCTGCACCTCCAATGGCGCGAAAACATTGAGCAAGGCGGCACCGGACCCGATATATTTCTGGCCAGTGAGAAGATCAGCAGTAAATCCGGTTTCGCTGGATGGTTTGATTCGCTAGTGCGTACACGTCTTAATGTTGCTGACGAAGCACAAGCCAGACAACTGGTTGCGGATTTAGCCAGTCAGGGCTATCAGGCGGTAAAAATAGCCGGAGATATTAACCCACATATGTACCGTGCCATCATTGCAGCTGGGCAAGTCCACAAGCTCAAAATTGTCGGTCATATTCCGGATGCCATTAACTTAACTGAACTATGGTCATCTGGACAAAATGAAGTGGCCCATGTGGAAGAGTTTGTCAAAGCACTAAGTCGTGATTTTGGCGGCTACAACGCCGATTCCCGTGACGATTTTTTACAGTTTGTACATGAGCGGAGTGACTACATTGCCAAAAAACTTAAAGAGCAGGATATCGCGGTAGTCAGCAGCTTATGGCTAACCCAGTCATTTTACCGTCAGGCTATCGAACTGGAGCAGTTATGGCAGGAAACTGATACCAGCTTTACTCATCCGCATGCGGTAAAACGCTGGCAACCGGGTAACAATCAGTTTGAAGTATCGGCCCAGGTTTCAAAAATCAACCGGGAACGCACCGGAAAGTTTTGGGCAACTTATGCTCAGGCCGCTGAAATTTTACTGAAGGCCATGGCACAACCAGAAGTGCGAATACTGGCAGGCACCGACACCAACGCTTCAATGGTGGTGCCGGGTATATCCCTGCATCAGGAATTGCAGGCACTGGTAGCACTGGGATTCAGTAACATCCAGGCATTGCGGGCGGCGACTCAAGCGCCCGCCCAATGGGATGAGCAAAATACCGGTATAATCGCTGAGGGCTTTGAAGCTGATTTACTCTTGCTTAAGCGCAATCCACTGCTGGATATCAGCCACACCCAAACTATTGCGGCGGTCATTAACAACGGGACCCTTTATGAGCGTCCCGAACTGACAGAAATGCTTGAACAAGTCAGGCAGGCTTACCGCTAAACTCAGGAAGAGGCTTCCAGCTTGTCTTGCGTTTTGTCTTGGAAGTCGTCAGCGTCATGGCGCTCGTGCAATTGTTCGTGCAGCTCTCCCCAGGTGCGGTTTACCATTCGGCCACGCTGCACCGCAGGACGTTCATCCAGCAATTTCGCCCAACGCATGACATGTTGATATTCCTGCACCTGCAGAAACTCCGCAGCGTTGTACAAGCGACCCAGTACCAGATTGCCCATCCAGGGCCAGATGGCAATATCGGCAATGCTGTAGGTTTCACCGGCGACATAGGTATTATTGGCCAGTTGTTTATCTAAAACGTCTAATAAGCGTTTAGTTTCCATGGAAAAGCGATTGATGGGATATTCAAACTTTTCCGGTGCATAGTTGTAGAAATGGCCAAAACCACCGCCAACACTGGGGGCGCTACCCATCTGCCAAAATAACCAATTCAGGGTTTCGGTCCTTTCTGCTCCAGTGGGTAATAACTCGCCAAATTTTTCCGCCAGATATAGCAAAATAGAACCGGACTCGAAAATCCGCAGCGGCTTGTCACCCGATACATCCAATAATGCAGGAATTTTCGAATTTGGATTAATTTCCACAAAACCGCTGCTAAACTGATCACCTTCACTAATATTAATTAGCCAGGCGTCATACTCAGCAGCACTGTGCCCCAGGGCCAACAGCTCTTCCAGCATAATAGTCACCTTGGCGCCATTTGGGGTCGCCAGGGAATAAAGTTGCAGGGGGTGCTTTCCTTTGGGTAAGGACTTTTCGTGAGTAGCTCCCGACACTGGACGATTAATATTAGCAAAGGCGCCACCGTTGCCGGGTTGCCATTGCCAGATCGCTGGGGGCTGATAGGTGTTAGTCATAATATTTCTCCGGAGTTATTAAATACTGAACGGTACAAAACAATAGTGACTCAATATGACAGGTTTTAAAATAAAGAAATTTCGAACAAAAACGAATAAAGTATAAGAGATCATTTTGATTAAAAGGAAATGGCATAGGATGCGCTCATTTATTTTTCTGGTAATAATTTTTTTCGCAACGGGGAATGTTGCGTCTGCCAGTAGTATCTTCTCTCAGGGTGATTTATATTTTGAATCTGTGGCTGACCACCGCGACATTCCCGATGGCATAGTGACTTCACTGGCGCAAGATCGCGACGGTTTTATCTGGATTGGCACCCAACAAGGTGCAGTTCGCTACGATGGCTACCAGTTCGTACAATTCACCCACCAACCCGACGAAGTAAATTCATTAGCCGGCAACTACATCAGAACTATCTGGAATGCACCAGATGGCAAGATCTGGTTTGGCACCTTCAGCGATGGTATTTCTATCCTCGATCCCAAAGACAATAACTTCGAACATTTTGACTTTAGCACCGAGCAAGACACCCGCAACGGTAACTCTATCCGGGCAATTGTAGGAGAAGCCAGTCAGCGCGTCTGGGTTGCCACCAATCAGAGCCTGAATTATCTAAACCCTTATAGTAAACAAGTGGTTGCCATTAAAAACATTAATGGTTGCGAAACTGTGTATCAGGATAAAGGCCCACGCAGCCTCTACCTGGACAATAGTCGTGGACTATGGCTGGGTACGCAAAATGGTCTTTGCCGTATCAATCTGCCTTCAGAGAATTATCAGCAGGATGTTTTATCAGGCCGCAGTTTTGCTGAGTTTGACGGTATCCAGATCCACACAATGACGCAAAGCCGTTCAAAGGCGCTGCTGATTGGCACCTTGCAAAAAGGATTAGCCAGGTTTGATCCAGACAGCCATGCACTTGACTGGTTGGGCGCTGAAGCAGACGGACTGGGCCATCCCTGGGTTGTTTCTATTGTGGAGTCAGACACCGGAGAGGCCTGGATCGGAACTCTTGATGGTGGCATCACCCTGGTAGATGTCACAACACTGGAAGTGCTGAAACAAGTTCGACACGACCGCAGCATCGCCAGCAGTATCAATCAAAACAATATCGGTGCATTGTTTAAAGACCGTACGGGCCTCATCTGGATAGGCACCTGGGGAGCCGGATTGAACCTGTTTGCCCCGCAAAATGACAGTATCCGAACCCTCAGACACAGTCCTTATCGCGAAGGCACAATAAAAAATGCGCGTATAAGAGCCATTGCCGAGGCTGATAATGGTGATATCTGGCTGGGTTACAGCCAGGCAGGGTTATCCAGAATAAGCAAACGACAGGGCACAGTGACCCATTTTGACGATAGTGGTGAAGGCCCGCAAAGCTTGCCAGAAAATGATATTTTATCGTTGCTACACACTCAAAATGGTGAAATCTGGGTAGGGACCCGCAGAAAGGGGTTATTCAGTTACAATCCGCTGGAAAAGCGCTTTATTCCCTTTCCTGCTGCTGCGCAAAAGGGTTTTAACACCATTACCGCTATGGTTGCAGATAAAAAGCAGCGCTTATGGATAGGCTCCACCAAAGGCGTCGCCTACATAGATTTACAAGATTACTCTTTCAACCTGATAGACGACTACAGCAACTACGAACCCGTCAAAGGCCGCATCACCTATACCTTGACCTGGCAAAACCCCGCCAGCCTTTGGGTAGGAACCGACGATGGTTTATTTCACCTGAATCCCAACGCCAAAACAGTACAGGAGATCAACGTTACGCCGGGCCAAAGTGGCCAGTTATCTGACAATGCCATTAATAGTCTACATGTAGATAAAAATAATCAGCTATGGGTAGCAACAGAAAGCGGTCTGGATAAATTAGACAGCTGGGACGGACAAAAGGCGACATTCGTTTCGGTAAATCAGTCGTTGAATATCGAACAAGAATACACAGCGAATATTCTGTCTGATCACCTTGGTAGGTTGTGGCACTACAAAGGTGTCTATGACATTGAGAACCAACAATCCATCAACCTGAGTCAAAATAATAAATGGGATATCGGCACCATCTGGTTGGGCTCACAAACTCTGACCACTGATGGTTCCATATTATTTGGCGGGAATCAGGGGCTATTGTTAATAAACCCAGGCAAATTTACCTACTGGCCCTTCCAGCCCCCTTTGGTTGTCAGCCGCGCTGAAGTTGACGGCCAACTAATCAATCTGGATCCGAATACGCCATTGCAGCTGTCGCCAGAGACCAAAGGCGTATCTTTAGAATTTTCCGCACTGGATTACACCGGCCCTGAAAAGATCCGCTATCGCTGGCGGTTAGCTGGGTTCGATGAAAAATGGCAATACGGCAACGCCGATAACCGCAGAGCAACTTATACAAACCTGTCGCCCGGAAAATACCGCCTTGAAGTTGAAAGCACCAACAGCACCGGAGTCTGGACAGATAATCGCATGACCATTGAAATGGTGAGTTTGCCTGCCTGGTATGAAACCTGGTGGTTTTTACTGTCAGTGTTGCTGGGGCTGTTACTTTTTATCTGGTATCTGTTTGTCGCCAGAACCCACCACCTTGTCAGGCAAAAGAAAAAGCTGGATCAACAAATTTATCAAAAAACCCAAGAGCTGATTCAGGTCAACAATGACAAAGACCGCATCATGTCCATCATTGCCCATGACATCAATAATAAGATTTCAATTGGTTTGGGTTATCTGGACCTCATTAAGATGACCAATCAGATAGCGCCCACATCTGAACTAAACAGCTATCTCGAACAGGCTATAAATGCCGGAAAGGGCTGCTCAGATCTGGTTGAAGAACTGCGTGATTACGGCAAGCTCAGTAATGAGAGCAATGAAATAACCCTAAAGACCAACAATATTGTGAAAACGCTGGCCAGATTAGTGGAGGCACATCAACCGAAAGCCTTGGCAAAACAACTGCAATTGCATTTCCAATATCAGGAAGATGTTATTTTTTGTGATTTGCATCAGGCTAAATTTGCCAGAGTCATTGAGAATTTGCTGAGCAACGCCATCAAGTTTTCTTCCGCAGGGCAAACTATCAACCTCAGCATTGGCACCTCGGGAAAAAATGCCCGAATTACCGTCGCAGACCAAGGCATTGGCATCCCTGAAAACATCCGGGCGCAGTTATTTTCAGCCTTTACTAACAGTGGACGAAGCGGCACCTCTAACGAAAAGTCCACAGGACTGGGGTTGTACATCGTGAAAAAACTGGTTGAGCAACATCGTGGACGTGTCTGGTTTGAATCAGAAGAGAATAAAGGCTCTCAGTTTTATATCGAATTGCCATTAACAGACGAAGCGATAATTCGTTCAGAATGACACGTTAGTATGAAACCAGGCTAAAATTAAGCAATATTATTGCATTCGGCCGCCAATCCGTTAGATTGGTTTTATTATTAAAGCAAAAATTAAGAGCACCTATGTTTGTACTTGCCTCTACCCACCAAAGCGCGCTCGATGAAAGCGCAGCGCTGCGCGCTCAGTTAAAAGAACTGGAAGATTCAATAAGCCATCTTGAAAAAGAAAACCGCACCTTAAAAGAAGAGCTGTACGCTAAAAAAGAAGTCAGCAACGACTACGAGTCAGAGCTGGTGAAATGCATGTCAGGCTCTTTGAGACAGGTGGAAGGTATTCGCGAAACGGTGTTGAGCTCCTTTCAACGCATTGACGAAGAATCACAATCAGTGCGTCAGGTCTCTGAACTATTTGATACGTCTTCCAGCTCACTGGCCAGTATCGTTGCTTCCATGGAAGAAATGGGTAATAAAATGGGTGGTATGACCAGCAGTATCAATGGCTTATCAGAAAAAGCTGACAGCATTAATAAGTTTGTTTCAACCATCACCAGCATTTCAGACCAAACCAATCTGTTGGCACTAAACGCTGCTATCGAAGCGGCGCGGGCCGGTGATGCCGGACGCGGATTCAGCGTGGTAGCCGATGAAGTCCGAAGCCTGGCTACAGAAACCAACAAATCCGCCAGTGAAGTGGCCGATTTGGTTACCAATATCATTAGTTCTACCAAATATGCGGTGAGTGCCGTAGACGAACTCAAAGGCAATAATGAAAGCCTGTCTGATGGTGTAGGACAGCTCAATGAACACTACTCAGCCATAGTATCTTGTTGTGGCTCTATGAAAGACGCCATTTCCGATACCACTAACCGCACCTTTATCCAGACAGTTAAGCTGGATCACATAGTCTGGAAGGCTGACGTTTATGCCGTTTTACAAGAACAAAGCAATATAGACATCGGTGATTTCTCAGATCACAGCAGCTGTCGTTTAGGGCAATGGTATCAGGGAGCTGGCAGAGACATATTTGGACGTCACAAAGCCTTTGGCGAACTTGATGCCCCCCACGCTGAGGTGCATCGCAGTGGTGTTGCGGCAATGAAAGAAGCCCAGAGCGGTAATCACAATGCCGCCATTAAGCACTTGATTAAAATGGAAAATGCCAGTGAAAAAGTGTTGTCCTTGCTGGATCAATTGAGCCGAGACTGGAAAGTCTAACAGCGAACAAATTGAAACAGGGACCTTTAGGTCCCTGCAACTATCATAATTCTACAATCTGCTCTGAAGAGTCCAGAGTTGCTGCTCCCTGTCCCTCATCAGTGATCCACTGTAACTGAATCTTTTCAATGCCTGGAGACAGTGCATGTAATTTTACCTGCAATGATTCAGGTTGTGACTCAGTGCACTGATAATAGTAGGTTATCGATACTTCGACATGCTCGT
Organism: Planctobacterium sp. AWH2_060; assembly: GCF_056158425.1. Lineage (NCBI taxonomy): Bacteria > Pseudomonadati > Pseudomonadota > Gammaproteobacteria > Alteromonadales > Alteromonadaceae > Planctobacterium > Planctobacterium sp. AWH2_060. The sequence continues at coordinate 3,280,094 of NZ_JBSWTG010000001.1, forward strand.
CGTGATGTTCGTGCTCGTCGTGATGTTCGTGCTCGTCGTGATGTTCGTGTTCATCGTGATGTTCGTGCTCGCTATGATGTTCCTGCTCGTCGTGATGCTCCTGCTCGTCATGATGCTCCTGCTCGTCGTGATGTTCATGTTCGCCGTGATGTTCATGCTCGCCGTGATGTTCATGTTCGCCGTGATGTTCATGTTCGCCGTGATGTTCATGTTCGTCAAAACGTGAGGAGTCTATATCTTCCTCTTGCCACGAGTATTTGACACCTGTAGATTTCAGCGCGCAGGCACCTTCGTTTAATAACAGCCAATCCGCTTTTTTAAGCTCTGCCACCGCATTGTTCAGACGCCACTTATTTTCTGGCTTTGCGGGTCGATGTTCAAAACCGACAATATTGGTAAGCGGACTACTCAAGAGCACAGACAGTTGTTTGTTTTCACCAATGACTTGTACTGATACTTCACCGTGAACATGCGCGGATTGCGCACTGACAGCGAATGAATTAAAGACAAACACAGTACCCAGCAATGCACTACGCATAGGACGACTCGCTTTTAATATTATTTTTTTAAGATGGTTGCAGATTAGATAAACGACGGTTCATTTGATGAGCATATATCAATACACCACCGCCGATCACCGTTAAAATGGTTTCTAAAACATGCAGATGCCAAATGACTTCCAGCATCAAAGAAATGGTCAATAAAACCAAACCAGTCATTCCTAACAACAAGGGTAACCTGACTCCGTGCTGACGACGTGCAAAAGGAAAACTCAGGGCGGCAAACAGCAATACCGGCAAGAAGAACAAAAGATGGATCTCAGAAGTGTGCCAGGTAACAGTAATAGCACCGGCGCTACCAAGCAGCAACAACAAAGCGCTCAACACGCAATGTACAATGCACAGACTCGACAAGATGGTACCAATAGTATCCCGCACTTCCTCACTCTCACTTTTGATTGGGGAGAGTGATAGTATAACATTTCAGAGATTTTTCAAAATAAAATATTACTTTTCCTATCCCATTGAACCTGAAAATGTTAACTGCCTGTTAAATTTAATTGATTACAATTCCGACAATTCCGATTATCCTTGTTTAATAACCTTACAAAGTTCAGTAAAAGAGTATTAATGTCCTATCAGTTGTCTCTGGAAAATCAGGTAATAAAGGTTGTGTTTACCGGTCATGTCTCATCCGAAGACCTGGTCAGCCTGGACAAAGAAATATTTGAACAATGGGCCGATGTCGATTGCATTGGGCACCTATACGACTATCGAGAAGTTCAAACGGTCTCTTTTAATGAAGAAGAAATTCGAAGAATTGCGTTACTGGATAAAAATGAATCTTTTATTCAGGGCCCTCTAAAAATAGCCATCGTGGTGACAGATGAAAACATCGCCAGATTTTCTCACATCTATGTCGAAGGGATGGCAGGCGCAAATTTTTGAAGATAGCGGCTCAGCCATGGAATTTCTTTTAGCCTGAACTGATCTTAGCCCGAGTCACTACGTTTACAACTCCACCAGCCAGAATCCAAATAAAGGGCAAAATCTTGAAATCATGGCACCTTGCAGACATACAATCCATGCAACAGCGCTACCGCGCAATGTTCATCAATTCCTTGTCAGGATTTAAAAGTGCCAATTTGGTAGGCACAGTAAACTCTGACGGTGTGGAAAACTTAGCCATTGTGAGTTCGGTGTTTCATATTGGTGCGGAGCCAGCATTAATGGGCATGATCACTCGCCCTCGAACTGTGCGCAGAGACACAGTGGAAAACATTAAAAATACGGGTTTTTATACCCTCAATCACGTTTCAGAAGAAATGCTGTTGGCAGCGCATCAATGCTCTGCCCGTTATGCAGCTGAAGTAAGCGAATTCACCGAAACAGGCTTAATCGCCAGCTATGAAGCTGATTTTCAGGCGCCATTTGTGGCACAAAGCAGGCTGCGTATGGGCTTGCAGGTAGAAGAAATTCAACTACTGGAAATCAATCAAACTGAACTCATAATTGGCAAGGTCGTACTGATTCAAACAGACCAGGACGCCATTGAACCCGACGGCAGTATCGACATAGAAAAGCTAGGCACGGTGGCCATTTCCGGACTTGACCGCTATCACAATACCCAAAAGATAACCCGGCTAACCTATGCCAAGCCCGATAGCTGGCCAGAAGAACTCACCTTTAGCAAAGATCAGAAAAACAATAGGTAAAAATAGGTTACTATCTTGTTTTTTGATTCCACGAGATAGTCATTTTGAATACCCTGTTTCCAGCAATTGAGCCTTATAGCGAAGGCAAACTTCAGGTCTCCGATTTACATGAAATTCACTATGAGCAAGTGGGTAATGCCAAAGGCCAGCCTGCCCTGTTTTTACACGGTGGCCCGGGACTTGGCATCTTACCTATTTACCGTCGTTTCTTTGATGCTTCCCACTACCGAATTGTTCTGCCCGACCAACGCGGCGCTGGTCGCAGTAAGCCCTATGCTGAACTCGAAGAGAACGATACCTGGCAAATTGTTGAAGATCTGGAAAAACTGCGCAAACATCTGGCTATCGAAAAATGGCTGGTGATGGGCGGCAGTTGGGGCAGCTTATTGGCTCTGTGTTACGCGATAAAATATCCGGATTCAATATCATCGTTAGTACTCAGAGGGGTATTTTTAGGTCGGCAAACAGATTTAGACTGGGTTTATGGTGGTACCGGCACAGCGCAATTATTTCCAGATAAATGGGCGGAATTTAAAGCGCCGGTGAACGATAAAGATGATGCTGAAATTGTTGCCGCCTACTACCAATTGCTGACCCATCAGGATCCTCAGATTGCCCGCTCTGCGGCATTAACCTGGGCCAGTTACGGTGCAAATACCATGACGTTAATACCCGGCTCCGAGTCCAGTCGAGATATCACCGCCAGTGACAAGATGTTAGCGCTGGCCCGCACTGAATGTCATTTTGCCTACCACAAATTCTTTCTGGAAGATGATAACTACGTTTTGCAGAACGCGGCTAAGATTAGTCATATCCCCACCCACATAGTACATGGTCGATACGATGTGATTTGCCCATTGCGTAGCGCCTGGGATATCTATCAAAGTATGCCAGATAGTCAGCTGCACATAGTGGAGGGTGGCGCCCATATCCCAACAGAGCCTGGCATGGTGGACAAACTGGTAACCATCACAGAACAATTAAAAGCACGTTAAAAATTTTCAGACAAAAGTGACCCGTTTCAGTCTCTACAGCGTAATCCTGTTTAAAATCGCAATAGTGTATGTCGGATATGAAACAGGTACTGATCACAGGGGCTTCTTCAGGTATCGGCCAGCAGCTAGCTAAGGATTATGCGCTGCTTGGCTGGACTGTCTATGCCTGTGGACGCAACCGCGACAAGCTGGAAGCGTTGCAAAAGCAACATCCTAATCTGAAGGCGCTGGTATTTGATGTCACTGATATCGAACAGGTTAAACAAGCTGCGCAGCAGATTTCTGGTGAACTGGATGTGCTGCTGTTAAACGCAGGCAACTGCGAATACATTGATAACCCGATGCGATTCGACGCGGCTTTATTTGAGCGCATTATCAAGGTAAACCTGATCGCCATTGGTTATTGCCTTGAAACACTGTTACCCAAGGTCAAATCTGGGGGTCAGCTCGGCATCGTCAGTTCCAGCGCAGCCTATTTGCCCTTTCCCAGAGCGACAGCCTATGGCTCAGCAAAAGCCGGAGCCAGCTATCTTGCCAATACGCTCGCTATCGAACTCAAACCACACAACATTGATGTCAGTCTGATCTGTCCTGGTTTTGTCAAAACGCCACTTACCGACAAAAACGATTTCGAGATGCCGATGCAGGTCAGTGTCGAACTTGCCTCGAAAGCGATTGTGACAGGTCTGGAAAAGCGGCACAGAGAAATACATTTTCCTTACTTCTTTACTATGATTTTAAAACTACTGGCAATATTACCCGCGCCAATCTGGCGGGCACTTGCTCACAAAATGCGACCTGAAAATCAGGCTTAGTCTTAACGGAGAACCCTGTGCAACAAATTCAAACTAAAACCAGTCTGACAGCAACCCGTAGCAGCGACTTTTTCCAAACCATGGTGTTTAAACTGTTAGCCCGTGCCAGTAGCGGCCTGTTAACCATGAAGCTGGGAGATGAAGTACACCATTTCGGTGATCGCGCAGCATCACTGCAGGCGGAGGTTCAGGTTTATGATCGGCAAATATTTAAAACTCTGATGCTCAAAGGCAGCATTGGCATTGCAGAAGACTATGTGGCCGGTAAGTGGAACTCTCCCGACTTAACCCGGGTTATAGAATTCTTTGTGGCCAACCAGAGCGCTCTGGATCAAGTTGAAAAGAAATTCGGTCCCTTGGTAAGACTTGGTTATTTCCTCAAGAAATTCAAAAACCGCAATAACGAAGACCAGGCGAAAAAGAATATTCTTGCCCACTATGATTTAGGTAATCACCTCTACAAGCGCTTCTTAGATACGAATATGCAGTATTCCAGCGCTATTTATCCGGAAACTATGACGGATTTGGAAACGGCGCAAATTCACAAAATGGAAACCATTTGTCAGCGGCTGCATTTGCAACCCGGTGAGTCTGTGTTGGAAATCGGTACTGGTTGGGGCGGACTGGCAATTTATATGGCCAAAAATTATGACGTAAAAGTCACCACAACAACCATTTCTGATGCCCAGCACGATTACGCAGCAGAGCGCATTCAACAGGAAGATTTACAAGATAAGGTTACACTGCTGAAACAGGATTACCGAAAGTTAAACGGTCAGTACGACAAACTGGTAAGCATCGAAATGATCGAAGCTGTAGGCCATGAGTATCTCGATGGCTTCTTTGCGCAGTGCAACAGTTTGTTAAAGCCAAACGGTTTAATGTTGATTCAGGCTATAACCATTGCCGATCAGAGATACGATCACTACCGCAAGGAAGTAGACTTTATTCAAACCTATATTTTCCCGGGTGGCTGTTTACCCTCTGTGCAGCGCATGAGCCAGTGTTTGACCAACAATACCGACATGGTGATCCACGAACTGCATGATATAGGACTGCACTACGCCAAGACCCTGACCGACTGGCGCGAGAAGTTTCTGGACGCCTGGCCAGAGCTGTCCAAAGAAGGCTTCGACCAGCAGTTTAAACGCCTCTGGACCTATTATCTTTGTTACTGTGAAGGCGGTTTTTTACAAAGAGCCATCAGCACGGTGCACCTGATCACCCGCAAGCCACAGTTTATGAGGTAGGTGATAATGCTAACGGCAAAACAGTTTAACATTGCCAATTTTGTGCTGTTTCAGTTGCTGTGGGTAGCGGCCGTTATCTTCCAGAATAACTGGATATGTGCCAGTTTAATCACGCTGCATTTTGCCCTTAGCCCCAGCCGAAAAACCGATTTTTTGCACACCTACAAAGCGATATTAATAGGTATCGCTCTGGATTTTACTCTGATGCAGGCAGGTATTTATGTATTTGCCGAAGAACAGTTTCCCTTCTGGTTGATCTGTCTGTGGATTGGCTTTGTGCTCACATTGCGTCACAGCATGGCATGGCTGGCGGATAAACCGCTTTATTGGCAGGTACCATTGGGGGCGCTGGGCGGAACGGTTAGCTATCTTTCCGGTTCCAGGTTTGGCGCTGTTGAATTAGCTCAGGGCATCTGGATTACAAGCCTGATCCTGGTGCTGGCTTGGGGAATCTTGCTGCCCATATTTTACAAACTGGTTGCTAAGGCCGGTGCACATGAAACTCTGGCTTAGCATCCTACTCATCACAGGGATGCTCACAATAGGGAATAAATTTCACGCGGAGACACAAACTCCTCCCTGGCCACAAATGACGCTGGTTGGTGAGGGAAAACTAAGCGTGCTGTTTTGGGATATCTATGAAGCCCGGCTGTACTCGGAAAATGGAATTTACCAAGGCAACCAATACCCGGTGGCACTGAAGTTAACTTACCTGCGGGACTTTAGCAAAAAACAACTAATAGAAGAGACTGTTAATCAGTGGCAAAAGTTGGGCTTTTATGATGAACAGAAAGTCAATTCCTGGACCACAGAGTTACAACAACTCTGGCCCGACGTTGAGCGCGGTCAGTCATTGACCCTGTATATAGACGAAGCCCAAATCAGTTACTTCTACTTCAATAATGAACAATTGGGACAACTCAGCGATCAGCAATTTGCTCAGGCGTTTCTGGATATCTGGCTGTCGCCACAAACCAGCGCACCAGATGTCAGAAAACAGCTCATTGGCAAAAACTAACTCCCTAAGCAGGTAATTTCTATGCAAAGTAAACTAATCAGGTACTTATTACTCGGCGTTACTCTTTTGATTTCTGGTTGTAGTAGCGTGGATGTCAACGATTACTCTGCCACTGAGCCAAAACTGGATCTGAAAGAGTTTTTCAAAGGAGATCTTAAAGTCTATGGCATGTTGCAGGATTTTTCCGGCAAAATGACCCGCCGCTTTACCGCTGATATCAAAGCCTCATGGCAGGGCGATACGGGCACCCTGGACGAGATTTTCTATTTTGATGATGGCGAACAGCAAACCCGCATATGGACACTCAATTATTTAGGCGATGGGCGTTATACAGGTACCGCAGGAGATGTCGTAGGCGTTGCCAAGGGTCAAACTCGTGGAGCAGTGTTTCGCTGGCAATACCAATTGACCATCCCCTATGACGGCGATACTTTAAATGTACATCTGGATGACTGGTTGTATTTAATCAGCGAAGACCGCCTGATAAACCGCACCAGCATCAACAAGTTTGGCATCGAAGTGGGGGAAATTACCCTGATCATAGAGAAACGCTAACATCACCACCAGAGGGAAACGGGTAAATTCCTGGAAAATTCTGCAATTGCGAAAAACAATAGGGATAGTATAGATTCAATGAAAACGCTTCGTCGAAGTCTATGGCCTCTATCTTATTCATTTCGTGCGGCGGGATCATGGTCTGCAAGGTACTCACAGCTTTATCCAGCAATTTAATTTCTTGTTCAAGATTTTTAACAACTGTTTGGTCTTTTTCTGACTGCTTTTTCCACCTGAGAAAGTTGAACAGGTAATACAGTGGATAAATGTTGTACAGAGAATAACTAACAAATGTATATCTCTGCATCTCGAAGGGCTGCATCATGAGTTCATTGAATTGCTCCTGAGGTCTATTTTTCGAACCTCCCTCTGCTATCAATAATGCGGCGTCTTCAACACCCAGAGCCAAGGCGTTATAGGTCAACAAAACATCTATCCAGCTTCCTCTATTATTGCGCATTGCCACTTCAAAAAGCCCCGCAGGAGAACGCAGTAGCCAGAGTGAAAACGCCTTAATCCAGCTAGACAAAGACTTTGCAATTTCGTCATTTAAAGCCCCCGCATGCAGCAAAATAGCTACCGCATCAAGCAATAGAATTAACCAACGGGCATCAATAATCCCCAACCCCCTGCGATGATTTCGCCAAGGCATAATTTGCGCGAATTCCATGTGCGGGTTCATGCGAGTCTCAGGTGTCACAAACCAACATATCAACTGTGAATTAATATATTCGACGTATTTGAGGTCCCCGCTCAGTTTGTAAGCCAGCGTTAACAGATGCACACGGGCACACATCTGTGCGAGCCGGGGTTTGTCAGATAATTTGGTCAATGCCGGATTCGGTCGGCCATCCTTTTTGAATTTTGCAATTTTGGGCTTAGTAAAAGGATCGGGATTATCCTCATGCCAGTAATATGGAGCAAACGACAGATAATCATTGGCAATATTGGAAGGAGGCAAGCGATTTTTGTCGGTAACGGTCAGATAGGGTAATGACAAAACACGTTCAGCTTTTTCTATTAACGGTTGATGATTCTGTCGCTGTATACTATCAGCATATCGTTCAACAACATGAACGAAATAGTGATGCGTCATGAACTCATTATGTGAGGCACGTTGTTCAAATAATTTTCTGCATTTTTTACGATAGTTAAAAAGCAAACGTAAAACAGAATAGCCCTTAAGTATTCTTAAATATCTTTTAAAAATGATTCAATTCCCTTTTTATCAAATTCAGAAGTGTACTGACTTCCATTTAACGTCTAGTGTAGCAATTTTATTCCCGATAAATTGGTTTTTAAAATGAAAAAAGCCGGAATAAATTATTCCGGCTGAACGCTCCGACGTTAGGAGAGAGTGAGCGAAACTCTCGGAAATGTTCTCCTGCCTTAAAGGGTTCTCACACTACCTCCTGACGGTGAACATTTCATATGGGTAAAAATTATTTACTACGTTGTAGGTTCGGCTGTAGGTTCGACTTCAGTCGGACAAAGGTATTTGGTTCACAACCCCTGTCCGACTAGAGTCGAACCTAGGTCAATATTAACCTAACAGTGATAATGCTGACTGTGGACGCTGATTCGCCTGGGCCAAAACTGTAGTACTGGCCTGTTGGATAATCTGATTACGCGTCAGGCTCGCTGTTTCAGTGGCAAAATCAGTATCTTTGATACGTGAACGTGCGCCTGACAGGTTCTCTGAAACGTTACTCAGGTTACGAATCGTTGACTGGAAACGGTTTTGCAAGGCACCCAATTCAGCACGTTGTGCACCGATGGATGAAATCGCAGTGTCGATTGAGGTTAATGCACCTGAAGCACCGGCCGCGGTTGAAATATCAACTGTACCTACACCCAAACCTGACGCACCAAAGCTGGCGCCGTTTGAAGAAGACAAGTTGACAGAAATCGTTTGACCGGCATTGGCACCCACCTGGAATGCTGCAGAAAAGCTACCGCTTAATATTGCGTTACCAGCAAATTGGGTATCGGTACCGATTCTTGACAATTCTGCCACTAAAGCGGTTACTTCCTGCTGCAAAGCAGTTCTGTCAGCTGAAGAGTTGATACCGTTTTGTGACTGAATGGCCAAAGTACGAATACGTTGTAATGCCGTGGTCGTTTCTTGTAATGCACCCTCAGCAGTCTGCACCATTGAAATCGCATCATTGGCGTTGCGCACTGACTGGTCAAGGCCCTGAATTTGTGAGGTAAAACGGTCGGTGATCTGTAAACCGGCAGCATCATCTGCGGCGCGATTAATACGGAAACCTGAAGACAAACGCTCAAACGAAGTTGATAAGGCGTTGCCTGAATCGAATAATTGACGCTGGGCGTTCAATGAAGATACGTTAGTATTAACAAATAAAGACATTTGTCTCTCTCCTACACTCTCGATCCGGATCAGCTTGTGAGGTATTTGGGCTTTACCGGTGACTGTCGTCGTACAGTCAAATCGTTAATATTCAACAATCACCCGTTTTTTGTTTTTATTAAGTGATTGTCACTGGCTCTCTCACTTAGGGTTATCGTATTTTCAAAAATTTCCTTGAAGGTTTTTTGCACTTTTTTTGAGAATTTCAGTAAAAACAGAGATTTGCAGATTGAGATTGGCTCGGTGTGAAGGGACTTATTGCTAGTAGGTAGCGGGGTTTGGCGATAAAAACTGTTGTCGGAATTAAGACCCGCCTACCAGTGTAGGTCGGGTTTCAACCCGACAACAGGGTTGACTATAAAAACGGTGTCGGACTGAAGACCGACCTACAAGGTTGATATTAATTGAAGCTATTTAATCTAAAATCACTTTACTGGCTGGAGAGCTGGTTCTCAGTTCACGAGCCTTTGCAGGACGTTCAGACAATTCGTTACCAACCCGAATTGCAACAAAACCACGATTTCTGATATAGACCGAGTCGCCACCTTGCTCCATTGGAAAGAAAGTCAGATCAGTGATTTCACCATCGGCATTAGCTAAAAAGGTATTTGCACCAATCGCCTGTAACGTCGGAGCGTATTCAATGCCTTGGGCTTCTAGTTCAGGTACGTAAACATTAAGTACGCCATTGTTATTTGTCACCTCAATGGTGACTGCGCCAGCATCATAGGTGCCTACATGGCGGTCAAAGGTATTGGTGTCCACTTCACCAAAAGGCATTGACTGTGACTCAGGCAGCTCCATGACGCTTTTAAGCGCTTCAACCATGGTATTGATGTAGTGATCACTAACGCCACTGCTCATAATGGACACAGCAACATTTTCTTCCGGTAACATCCAAAACATAGATGTATAACCCTCGGTATTACCACCGTGTTGCCAAACTGTCGCCGGATACCAGCGATTGTTATAGGCAAATCCTTCATCGATGAATATACCGTAGCCATAGTTCAGTGGCAGACCAGCCTGCTCCATGGACACCTGCGCTTTAGTCATTTCCTGACGATACTCATCCGCCAATACAGCATCATCACCTGACATCAGAAACTCCGCCATTTTTAACAACTCGGTGGGCGTAGACCAGGTATAAACACCAGCAGGAAGTGTGGGTAACCAATCCTCAACCTGATTGAGACTTGTATATCCAGTGGAGTTACCATTGCCATTATTATAAACACCTAAGGCAAAGTTACCGTCACTGATGACCTCAGATTTTCGCATGGTGGTGCGAGTCATACCCAAAGGCTCAAACACCGATTGCGCCATAATGTCGCGATAATCCTGCTGACCAAAGTACTCCAAAATGGCTCCCAGATAGGAGTAACCGGGATTGTTATAGTTAAAGAACTTACCCGGCTCCACCATCATAGGATTCGCATTACCATATTGTTCCAGCATGAAACTCAATAGTTCACTGCTATCTGCCATTGCCTGATAGTCATCAGAGAACCCGCCCTGATGATTCATCAGATGACTTATCTGAATGTCATTCCAGCCCTGTGTTTGTTCTGGCGCATATTTAATGCCCGGAAGCGTGCTGGTTAAAGTATCGTCTGTAGAAATGATGCCTTGTTCCACCAACTGCATGGTAGCAAGACTGGTGAACATCTTAGTTGTGGAACCCAGCTGAAATAGTGTGTCTGTCGATACCGGCGCACCGTTATTCCATTGATTGTTGCCAAAGGCTTCGGCATAAACCACTTCACCATCTTTGTAGATAGCAACTGAAACAGCGGCCGATTCATTGGTCTGCATTTCGGCTTGAGCGGCGCTGCTGACGGCAGCAAAAACCGGCTCTGGATCGGGTGTTGGTGTTGGGGCTGGTGTTGTGGGAGTGAGATTAGAACTTGAAGAGCCACCGCAAGCGGCTAATCCCATTACCGCCAAAGAAATCAAAGAGATACGTTTTAACATGATATTGCTTCCTGTGTAGAGTTAAATCTTTAAACTGCACACAGTGTAGAGGGAGCAAATCAGTAATGCTGTATGGGCTTGTACCTGACTTTTTCAAAATGTATCAGGCTGATACATTTTACCGGACACATCGCCTTTGCCGTTGCCAAAACGGCGGTTTCTTTCCTTGCTTATAGCAATCAGTATTAATTGCCCAGAAGCGGCAATGACACCACAAATTCCGCGCCCTTTAGCGCTGTACCAGGTTGTACCCTGATATTGCCCTGATGCCAGTCCACCACTCTTTTACAAATAGCTAAGCCCACCCCATGGCCTTTATACTTGCTGTTGCGGCTGCGCACGAACGGCTTAAATATATCGCTGATGAGTTCTTCAGGAATACCCGCACCATCATCATTAATACGTAAGATAATAATGTCGTTACCCCTTTCCAGGTGCACCTGAACCTGTTCACAGGCATGTTGCAATGCGTTTTGTAGCAGATTAGTTACCAGCATTTTGAGATAAGTGCTATCGCCATAAACCAGAAATGAGCCAGATGTTTCGTTGCAGTGCAGCGTCAAGGTTTTACCCGGCTGCTGTTTTTTGGCCACCAACTTTGCCAGCAACTCATTAACATTCACTTCGCGCTTTTCCAGTTGCAACATAGCCTGGTCAAAGCGAGCGTAGCTCAACAGGGTTTCTATTAGTTCCACCATGTCGTCAATGTGTTCATTGATACGTTCTTCGTATTGCTGACGCTTATCTGGATCAGACTCTTCGCTAAGGGTATCCAATCCCATGCGGATACGGGCTAAAGGGGTACGCAAATCATGTGAAACAGCGGAACTCAGTAATTTAACGTCTGACACCAGGTCTTCGATACGCTGTGCCATGTGATTAAATTCCACTTCTAAGTCACTGATGTAGGAAACTTTGCCCACTGAAATTCGCTGACTGAGTTCGCCTTTGCCAAAGGCGCGTGCGGTTTTGCGCAACTGCAGTAAACGATCCACCAGAGGTCTGACCCACAATAAAAACAGCGCAATCAACAGTAGGTAAAACAGGGATGTAAAACCATAACGGCCGGTCAGGTGGTTGTTTTGATGGTTACCAACAGGTATTTGTAGCACCAAAATCTGCTCCGAGTCTGGCACCAGGTAATGGATACTGATATCAGAATCAGATTCCAGGTTTAGCGGCTCGCCCGCTTGCAGTAGTTCTAACAACGACTCAGGTAATACCAACTCAGACAATGAAATCATACTTAGCTGATAACCGCTCTCGCCAAGCCATGAATCGATAAACGCCTGACTATCACCGGAACGCGATAAAGTGTGGGCTAACTGTTTAGTTAATAGTTCCGCATGGCGGATTTCATCTTGTGACTCAGATGACTCAGTATCCGCATATTGCTGGTATACCATGTCAAATACCCAGCCGAGCCCGATAGTGGCCACCAATACCATGGCCACCAGTGAAAGACTCAACCAGCGCATTTACCAGCTTTCCCTGGCAAACAGGTAACCTTTACCCCATATGGTCTTTATCAGATAGGGTTCATTGGGATCATCCCCCAGCTTTTTCCTGATACGAGACACACGCAGATCAATGGAACGGTCAAAGCCATCATAATCAAAGCCCCGCAACTGATTCACCAATTCCTGCCTGGAAACCACTTCACCGGCTTTTTGCGCTAATAACCACAGCACATCAAATTCCGCAGAGGTCATAGAAATTGGCTCACCGCGCAATGTCACGGAAAGGTTTTGTTTATCAATTAATAATTCGTTCAACTGAATTTGAGAAACTGGCGTATCTTGCGGTGTATTGACAGCGCTACTCTGACTACGTCTGAGATGACCACGAATTCGTGCCAGTAATGCTCTGGCACGTACCGGTTTGGTGATGTAATCATCAGCACCAACTTCCAGGCCGAGCACTTCGTCAATTTCTTCATCCCTGGCGGTTAGCATGATAATGGGATTGTTATATCCCGGTCTGACCTGACGGCAGACATCCAGACCATCCAGATCCGGTAACATGCCATCGAGCAGCACTAAATCTGGCGGATTGGCATTGATTTTTGCCACTGCCTCCAAACCCGAGGCGGTCACATCCACCTGAAAGCCTTTATTGCTCAGATACTCCTGGGTCCAGTGAGCCAGTTCCTCATCGTCTTCCACCAATAAAATGGTATTTTGTACATTTTCGCTCACGGGATTAAAACACTCGCCAGGTCACTGAAGATCGTTTGCTTTTATACACCCAGGCCATTTTCAATTCCAACTGCGCCAGTGTTTCTTGCTGCCGCTTGAGGTAAAACCAGGTGTTTTCATTGCTGGAAAATTCCATGCTAAGTTCACCATTATCTGATTTTTGCCAACACTGCAGAGGCGCTTCCCGGTTTGAAGCAAAGAGACAATAATCCGCTTTTTTCTCGGTCTTCCAGTTTAGCTTGATATCCACATAGCAGGTTTGTCCCTGTCGCAAGGCAACACATTTTTCGGGGCTCAAGGTCAGTACCTCACCGGTTTCTTGTTGCGCTTGAGTCTGCAATGGCAACAGCCAACACAACAAACTGAGCAACACCCGGGTCAGGCGACTAAAATGATGGGTTTTAAGGTTTTGATTTTTCATGGTCTGCCCCTTAAAACACATAAGTCACAGACAAACCGGCCGTATTGACAAAACGCCCCGCTACACTAAGCGGAGTATCGTTCAATGCGTCCGATCGTATTACTGTTGAATAGAAGCCACCGAAAACAAAACTTTCGGATATGGGATATTCAAACCCTACCTCAGCCACTCCGTATATACCCGAGCCAGCTTCGTAAGGTTGAAACGGAGAGTCATTTGTTTGCATTACCGCAGCAATTTGCTCAGATTCTTCAGGTGACAACCCCCAGTGGTAATTGACAATTTCACTGCTTTGATAATTCAGTCCAATGGTGCCGTAGAAGTTCCAATTTTTGTATAGCCAGGTGCGCCGGATTGACGCCGATAAATTTACGCCACCAATCTCGTCATTAAAGCTGACGGGGGTAGCAATAAACTGGGTCAGATAGTCAGAAAAGTAGCCCGTGGCTCTTAGCCCGAGTCGATAATCACTGTCCCGGTATAAAACCAGACGATTAACTTCACGGGTCACTTCGCCGGTTTGTTCATCGACAGATTCCACTAACCCATTGAAAAAGAATTCTTCCTTGCCAAATGCATGAACTGCGTAAATATCTACAGCCCAGTTATTGTCGTTGTAGAAGTTGTAGCCTAAGGCATCGCCAGAAAATAACCCGTTGACATTTTCCTGACTATTGCCGGGATTCTCGTAGAAAAAGCCCTTCCAGCGAAGCTGTATTTCGATATTTGCAGAGAGGAAAGAATCAGTTTCATCAATTCGATTAAAGTCCTGATCCAGCAAATTGGTTTCCGTAATACCACCAATCAGACTGATGGCAAAGAAGCTTTCAAGTTCGTCAGAGAAGCTCTCTTCAGCACTCAGCGTTTGGGAAGATAAAAGCAATCCCAACCCCAGTAGCAGTGTTTTTAGTGTGTGTTTGTGGTACATGTGTTTTTCACAAATAGTGTTGAGTATGTCTATTTTAGGTAAAGGTTTCCTGCCAAGTCGTATCGGCTATTGTCTGAATGTATCAGTTTGTATCAAACAAAGATGTGGAACACCCAAAAGATATGTGACCAACCTTTAATTTTGTTTCATATAGACAGCTTGTCGATTGTTCTGCAGTAATTGTTGAAACCGCGCAGCTCCCAAGCCCGATTGCACAAAAAGCTGTTGCATACTGATTTCAGCCAGCGGATCAGCGTTCAAATCGGGTAACCAACCACTGCCCATTAACGCAATTAACCTGTGATTAGCTTGTTCTTTATCCTGAAGTTGCCATTTAAGACTAAAGTAATTTGACTGACCTGAGTTCAATTCAAACCAATTGCTTAACTTCGCCTGCACTGTATCGGACGTAATTTCCAAATCTTCTGACAACTGAATATAAAACAGCAGCACTAACACATTATCCGAATGCACCACAAAGTCTTCATTACCAAGCTCAGGCATAAAATCCAGTAAGAGCTTGTGCGCTTGTTCTACTTTACCTGCATACTGCAGTAAGGCGAGATACGGCAACACAAAACGTTGTTTAGCCGGGTACATCCTCATGCGTTCCAGCAACAGCGATTCTGCTTCGGGGTAATTGCCCTCAGCAATGGCTAAAGCTGCTTGCATGTAAAGAGCAAAAGCGGGATTAATTGCATTTGTGGGTATTTGTTGCATTAAATCCTTTGCTTGCGCCACCTCTCCCAGCGACAAAGATATCTGAACAAGGGTCATTTGTACATAAGGCATCTTTCTCAAATTGTGCGGATAGTCAGTGGTCCATTGTAAAAAATCCCTTGCACGCTCAACGGTTAATGGTAAAAAGTCGAGGATCTGCACAGGCTCCAGAAAGTAGTCTGGCTCCAAAGCTAGTGCCCGTTCAAAATAATACACAGCTTTGTCCAGTTGACTCAGAGTCAGATAAGAATAAGCCAGTGAACGATTTATAACCGGAGATTGAGGTTCCACCTGGAAAGCCCGTAAGGAGAATTGCAGCGACTCCTCGAAACGCCCCGTATCTCGCAGCAACTTGCCAAACCACATTAAGCCAGTCGCATAGTTTGGGCTGTTTGCGATCGCCTCGCGGAACAGTGCTTCCGCAGCCTGAGTTTCCCCCTGAAAATTCATCAGCACCGCTTGAGCAGCTAATGCTTCCCCCATATTCGGTTGTTCGTCCAGTGCCTGCTGCAAAAGAGGCTGACAATTTTGTAATACCTGAGATTCAGGAAAGTCAGAATAGATGTGCAAGAAATAGTAGGTTTCACATAGGCCGACTGTAGCCAGCGCAAAGAGTTGCCCCTGCTCCTGCATTTGTCGATAGATGGCTTCGGCCTTTCGCAAGGAATCGGCAGTGCGTTTTTGCCATAAATGCCGTGCCAACAGGTATTGTTCAAAACTTTGTTGATGGGCCTCATTATCTGCCATCAGTTGCATATTCACAGGGCGCTTTAGGTATATCAGTAAATCTTCAACAATACTTTGCTGCAGCTGCAAAAGGGAGTCTGATGGAGCTTCATATATCTGACTCCAGAGTACTTTGCTGGTCTCAACTTCGGTGATATTCAGGAATACCTGCAAATCCTGTCCGCTTGTTTGTATCTTGCCGGCTAACCTTACATCCGTACCCAAGGTTTCCCCCTCCCTGTGCAGGTAAACTACATCCAGATTATCGAGGCGATTAAGTTGTGTCATTAACACATCGGAAAGGGCGCTTACCGGGGCATTGCGCAACGAGTCAGGGTATTCAAACTGCACCAAAGTCAGGCTGTCGATGGAGTCATCCCTTAGCTCAGAGTCGACTGTCCCATCAATAACAAAGAAGTAGCCAACGACAGCGATTAAGAGAAATGCACAAAATAACCCTGAGATGGCTGCATTACGTCGCCCTGATGTAGCTCCGTTATTAGTCTCCACCTGTGGAGTTCGAACGTCAGCCATGAGTCGGTATCCCTGCCCGGAAACTCGCTCTATGTATTTTGGCGCCTGTGCTGAGTCACCAAATGCTTTGCGTAACTGCGCTATTGCCTGATACACCGAACTGTCAGATACCACCTGTTCGGGCCAGACCTGATCCAGTAAGGTTTGTGAACTTACCGGCTGGCCTTGTGACTCCACCAGCACCATCAACACCTTCATCACCTTGGGGACAAGCGTTATTTGTTGCTGTTCTTTGCTCAGGCGATTTAACGCAGGTTCAACCGTCCAACTTCCGATTTTAAATTGCTTACTTGTGGACAAATTGCTATCCGCACACCGATTTTGAGAAAAAATTCAGATTAATTTTAGGTTTCTGAAAGGTATTCAGTTTGCCAACCAGGCAAACTGAACTGAAAAACACAGCCGTTAAATTTCAGAACTAAGGCAGGGTAAATGAAAAAGCCAGTCATCGCAATTTTGCTACTGTTAACCAGTATTAGTAGTTTTTCTGCAGACGTTATTATCAGCAACGTTAGCGTTATTTCAGCAGCCGAATCAAGCATAGCTTCGCCAGTTAATGTGCACATTAGAGACGAGTTGATCGCAGCCATCACCTCGAAGGAGATTGTCACCAGGGAACCCGCTATCATCATTGATGGCAGCGACAAATTCCTCATACCGGGATTAATGGATTCCCATGTGCACGTTTCGTCAATGCCCGGTGAAACCCGCGATCCACACAAAATCGCAGAACTAAAAAAGCAGTTCTTTACGCAACAACCCCGCAGCTACCTGTATTTTGGTGTTACCCAGATATTGGATCCCTCAAATTCACCACAAGCAATCGCGCAATTTAAGCAGCACCAGCACAGACCGGATCTGTTTCATTGCGGTGCCATGCCAGTAAAAGGCGGCTATCCCACTATGTGGTCCAGTGAGCAAAAAATCCGTTCAACATTTAAGTATTTGCTACAGCAACAAGACGGTGAACAGGAAATTGCTCAACTCATTGCAAAAATGGCGGAGGACGGTGTTTCCTGCGTAAAAGTGTTTATTGAGGATGGCTTTGATTTGAGATCCGGTTGGCCGGTTATTTCAGACCAACAGTTAGCCTGGATAAGAAAATTTGCGAAACAGCATCAACTCCCGGTTTTCGCTCACGCCAACGCTTTGGACATGCAAATGATAGCAGTCAAAAACCAGGTGGACATCATGGCGCATGGCATGTGGAACTGGAATCAGTATCACGGAGAGCCAGACATTCCTTCTGAAATTCGTCGTTTACTAGATGATGTTATTCAGCAGAAGATCGTATATCAACCGACATTCAATGTGATGGATGGTATTAAGGGCGTGCTGGTGCCGGATGTTCTGGAGGATCCCTTATATCGCAAAGTGATCCCACAGGACATCTGGAACTGGTATCACACTGAGGAAGGTAAGTGGTTCGCAAGAGAAATGCACAAAGAGTTTGGTGGTGGCAGTTTGAATGCGATTTTCAAGCGCCAGGATACCATCATCAACCAGGGGGAAAGAGTTGTGCAATATCTTTATAGAAACGGCCACCCCATGGTTCTGGCCAGCGATACGCCATCTTCTCCAACCTTCGCGGCACAACCAGGGTACTCAACGTTTAACGAACTAAAGCACATGGCTGAGGTCGGGATATCTCTACCTGATATATTGGCTGCCGCTACCATCAACAATGCCAGAAGTTTTAATCTGGACCACCTGTATGGCAGCGTTACCATCGGAAAAATCGCCAACCTGCTGTTGCTGGAAGCCAATCCATTGGAAACTATCGAAGCCTACAACAGCATTGCGAAAGTTATCCTCAAAGGTGAGGTGATTGAACGGGAATCCCTTGCGGCTCAGTAAATTTTAACGAATGCTATGAGCCAGCCAACTCAATAAACGCTTGCTGGTATTGGGGAGCTTCGCTATCCACCCGAACTCCCAGATAAATATGTTTGTGTATACCGTCCTTACCTAAGGATAGCGCACTGATATCGAACTGGGTGCGATGCTCTTCCACTAACCAACGAGGCAATACCGTGACACCACGGTTTGCCGCCACCATTTGCAAAATAATCTCGGTATTCTCTATCTTTTTGTGCTTGCGAACACTGCCACCCACCGGTAACAGGAATTGAGTGTAAATATCCAATCGACTATCTTCGATTGGGTAACTCAATAACGTTTCTTGCAGTAAATCTTGCGGTTCAGCAAAGGGCTTTTGCAGCAGTGCATGTTGCGAGTTCACCACCAGTACCTGTTCATAGGCAAACACCGGAATAAATTCCAATCCCGGGCGGAACACCGGATCCGGCGTTACCAGAATATCAATGTCGTAATTAAATAACCCTGCCAATCCCGCAAACTGGAATTCTTTTAAAACATCCACATCCACCTGCGGATAAGCCTTTAAAAACGGCGCAACAATTTTTAATAACCATTGAAAACAAGGGTAACACTCCATACCAATGCGCAGTTTTCCCTGTACACCAGACTTAAATCCGGCAATTTCCTGCTCGATATGCTCAAACTGGGGTAACACTCTTCTGGCGTGGGTTAACAATCGCTTTCCGGCAGCCGTTAACACCAGATTGCGTCCGGATTTTTGCCAAAACTTCACTCCCATAGTGTGTTCCAGTCGTTTTATAGCGTGACTGATAGCCGATTGGGATAAATACAGCTCTTCTGCCGCTTTGGTTACTGTGCCCAAGCGGTCAATGGCATCGATTAACATCAGGTCGCTGCGTTCTAACATAAAACATGAATAATATTAATGGTTTAGTGGAAATATAACATTCTTGCTCATGCAATTAACAGCGATATGGCGTATAAACGATGAAAGATCTTTTGTGAAAAAAACCATTGCACATAACGGTTATATTATTTACCCTTCCTGATGAATTTTTTGCAATCCAATTTAGGATAATAAACTTATGAAGGGAAATCTGATGAGCTACTATAAAAGTTTTGTTTTAATTTTACTTTTATCTTTCAGTCACTCGCTATTTGCCAACCCCACCCTGTTTCATTTTGAAAACAGTCAAGGCCATGAGATATCAGGCTACGCATATGAACATACTTATAGTGATGTCAGGTACACACTGTTTGCAAAGCAAGGCGCTGACGCTACAAGCTTAGTAATGGAGTTTGCACAGGCCGTTATGGAAGGCAGAACTTACTTTTACGATACTGCAACCTGTCCCACACAAGACTGTCATGTCGGCTATCGCAGCGAGAATTTTGCTGATACAAATAAACAATCGGCAGCCAAAGGAAGCCGTAAAAATTTCAATAAAAATGATGCGCCAAACCGTGTTTTAGAGAATATTGCTACCGAAGTTGGAAACAGAGTAGTAGGGAATGTTGTAGATCGCTGGTTTGAGAACACCGACGCAGAAAGTTCTCCACTCAACGTGTTATATGATAACTCTAGTGGTGCTCCAATAGGTATGTGCGTAATGACATCAGGTGGTTGCGAGTTTTTGAGTAGTGAGGATGTATTATTCGCGAACCTCGATAACGGTTGGACGGTAACGTATAACTACCCTGACACTACTCAACCTGATTACCGAGCGAATGCCAACATAGCAGACGCAATTGAACGATTTATTCGTTATTCTCAGCGCACTCGAAAGCTGAGTTGCAGAACGGTTTTTACCGGATCAGGTGATGACCTTAAACCACAAGTAATTTGTTATTATTCATACTAAATGCCATCGCTATTGAACAAGCAATTTTGAAATCGCTAACTCAATAGCGGGGTCCCGGCCACTATCCAAATCCGTCAGCATCAGGAAGGGCACAAACTCGTCTACGGGTATGCCCACCTCCTCGTGGTCGATTCCGCTGGCATCAAAATAAACCTGATTAGACATGCCCAGTCCCCAGCCATTAGGTAACTGCTTTGGCAGGATATCGCTAAAGCTGCCATTGGAGGGTTCCCCCAGCAATATTGTGTTTTCCCGAGCAGTTAGCCCAAGCAACATGATTTCGGCGGCGCTGGCTGTGCCCTGGCTGGTTAATACGACGATGGGACCATCATAGTTATTTTCCGCAGGTGTTACCCAAATCGGTTTGCGTTCCCCTAGAACGCCCTTTACGACAGTAGCCTTGGCGGCAATGCGAGTTTTATCCTGAAACAGGTAAGAAAGTAGCCGCAATGACACCAGATCCGTGCCGCCTCCGTTGCTTCTTAAATCAATCACCAGGCCGTTGCTTTGTTTGATTTTTGGCAACAGTTTTTGCATCGCATCATCTGCGGCATTCAACCAGGAATCATAGTTATCATCGTCACTAAACCAGGCCATCTCATCAATGCGCAAATAACTCAGATTGTGTTTCAGGCGGGCAAAGTGAAAATTGTCATAATAGGATGTCACGTCCCGATCTTCGGCATAATTCTGGGCAATATTGTTTTGCCATTTCTGAAATTGCGCTCTTACAAATGGCCAAAAATAGCGATAGTCGTTATCCTGCTTCCAGGCGCGGCGAAGACGATATTCGTAAGTCAGTAATCGCGACTCTATGTCTCCGATACTTTCTCCATCAGCATCTAATAACTCCGCATGACCATCACGAATCCGGTTGATAATTAGTGAAAATATCTCGGCCAGCTCCTTGTTACTGGTACTGCTATCGACCATGGAGCGCCAGATTGGATATTGCTTATTCCAGTGCCAGTTTTGTTTTTCCCCGTATGGAAAGTGTTCAGCATAATAGGCCCAGAAAAACTCAAAGGTTTTAATCGGATCTGGATCAATTTCTCTGGCAGAATCACACAAGACGGGTAGTTGCTCAATGGCTTGCAGTTCTACCGGATGTACCGCATACCAGTCTAACAGTGTCATACCTTTTTTATCGGTGGATATCCATTGCGACGCCTTGGTATCTTTGTAATCGCTGTAAAACTGGGTATTAATTACACAAGAAGATTCGGTGACATCGTAAAATGTCATGGTGTCGTTGACGACTTCAATGACATAGCCATAGCCCAATGTTTGCCAATATTTGGGGGAATTCTCAGACACTTGATCAGCAAAGACGTTACTCATAAAGGTCACGAGGAAAAAAGCGCTGGCCAGCACTGGGCTAAAGAGGTTGTTCATAAATTTCATTCCTTTGAAGGCAGTTTTACTGAATTAAATCTCGTTATCTGAGACTAAAGTTCACATCAGGAGTTCCAATCTGAGGCCAAAAAAGGTATATCAATTCCACTACTCGTTGTGGCTACGGCAAGCGCATGAAAACAATAAAATATTTTGGACTAATCATGGCTACACTATTGGCCCTGGCTTTTACGTTTATTAAAAAGACGCTATCGCCTGCGAACTCATTGGCTTGACGCACTTTACCCAAGGCTCAGGAGATCTGTATTTTGATCAGAGTATCGATGATGCGACTTTGTCTGCATTGCGCGAATCTATTGTGGCGGCAGAAGCAAGAATTTCAAGGGTGTATGGTGCGCCAATAGCTTACCCCCGAATAATCGCCACGGCTATTATCAGTCATCCCGGCTCGCGGTGGCACCGTTAAATACGCAATCACTTTATGACGGACTGGAGCGCCTGAATCAGGGCGAATCCTTTGAGCAGGTATTTGCGCTCTGACAGCAATATCGCAATAGCAAAAAGGCCCTGACGGGCCTTTTAATTCAAAGTATTTACAACCTAACGATTTTACTCGTCATCTTCGGCTAAGGTCATCAGCGAGGTGTTGCCACCCGATGCCGTGGTATCGATACTAATCGTTTTTTCCGTCACCAGACGTTGGATCAGGGTATCGTTATATTCAGCACTGATCACTGGCAAAATCGCGCCTTCACGCTCTGCCAGCTGCTTGCTGAAATACCCCATGCGGGCACTGTTACTGTCAACCACCGCACCTGCGATATCAGCATGATGTAGTAGTGCATTTAGCTTATCGTGCTTAACCACCTGCAACACACCCTCGGCACCACCGCACTGCATCAGTTTGTCCTGAATGGCTTTAGCCTCTTCAAAGAACAAGTCTGAAACCGCAGTAATTACCGTGTTACCCACCGCCAGTGCTGACACGATAGACATCAACCAGAAGCTGAATACCGTGTCTTTATCGGCGTAACACACCACGCAACCGCGAGGCTCCAGATACAACAGGTTGGATTCGCCTGTTGGGCCAGGTAAGACCTTGGGCTTTTTCAGCATTTTCTCGATGCGTGTCAATTGCGAGCGAGAATCAGACAGAGATTTGGCCAGGTCGTCTGCCAGCTCTTCAACAATATCGACCGTAGCAATTTTGGCCAGCAACTGACGCATTACCGAAATACGGTCATTAAGTGCTGTGGTACGCCAGATACGTTCCGCTTTCAGGGCCAGTTCCATGATGTTGTCAACGTGCTCCTGGGCAGCGCCCAATTCCACCATGTCAATGTTGGCCTTGGTTTGATAGTTCATATCCTCTTCGTCTGGCGTATGTTTTTCTCTTACCAGACGCATCAGATAGTTAGGGCCACCCGCTTTAGGACCTGTACCAGACAGGCCACGACCACCGAAAGGTTGTACGCCAACGATGGCCCCGATCATATTTCGGTTTACGTAGATGTTACCGGCTCGTACGCGAGCGGCTAAATCTTCGGCACGATCTTCAATACGGGTGTGAATCCCCATGGTTAAACCAAACCCTGTGGCATTGATTTGTTCAATCACGTCATCCAGTTCCGACTCTTTAAAGCGGACCACATGCACTACCGGCCCAAATACTTCTTTTTTCAGCACCGACAGGTTGTCAATTTGATATAAACGCGGGGCGAACAGGTTATTGCCATGCTCCATTTCTGGTAACGGGCACTCGTACAACAGCTGTCCTTTGTCCTTCATGTATTCCACATGATCGTTCAGGGCTTTTAAGGCTTTCGCATCAATCACCGGACCGACATCGGTGGATAAGAACTGCGGGTCACCGACGCTCAGTTCTTTCATAGCACCGGTTATCATTTTCAGTACGGTATCGGCAATATCTTCCTGTAAGAACAATACTCTCAATGCTGAGCAGCGTTGACCGGCACTCTGGAAGCCCGATTTGATAACATCGTCGCATACCTGCTCTGGCAAGGCGGTGGAGTCCACTACCATACAGTTTTGACCACCGGTTTCTGCGATTAACGGCACCTGTTGCCCACCGCGTTCCGCCAGAATTTTTGATATCAGGGTGCCGGTTGCAGTAGAACCGGTGAACATAACGGCCTGAATGCGCTCGTCATTCACTACGTTTTCACCCACTTCTTTACCCTGAGCAATAATCAGTTGAACCACATCATCCGGCATACCCACAATTTTCATCAGTTCAATGGTACGCAGCGCGATCAGACTGGTTTGTTCCGCCGGTTTCGCCACGACGGTATTGCCGGTCACAATAGCGGCCGCTACCTGACCCAGGAATATGGCTAACGGGAAGTTCCACGGGCTGATACACAGAATTGGGCCACGAGGCTCCATGCGTTCATCCTGTGCCAGCTCTTCTGCTCGGGCGGCATAATAACGACAAAAATCAACCGCTTCGCGCACTTCGTCGATACTGTCCTGCGTGAGCTTACCGGCTTCTTTAATACAGATAGCGATCAGTTCGTCGCGGTGACGCTCTAAAATATCCGCCGTTCTGCGCAGTAAATTGGCCCGCTCAATAACCGGAGTTTTGGACCAGTCAGCAAACGCAGACTCAGCACGGCTGACGATGTCTTGCATATCCTCTGCGCTGTGGTATTTCAGGTGCCCCACTAATTCACTGTGATTTACCGGGTTCAACACAGCCACCAGCTCTGCCTGAGCGGCATTGGCGCTCTTGATGTTGTCTTTTACCCAGGCGTCCAGGTTTTCTTTTAACGGCATCAGGTGATTGATGTCAGTGAGGTCCATACCTTTAGAGTTATCTCGCTCTTCGCCATAAATGGCGATAGGCATGGTGATATTCATGTTGCGCTTGTTGCGCAGGTCCTGCAGTTTCTCCACCGGATCCGGCAGTAACTCTTCCACTGGTTTGCTGTCATCTACAATGGCATTAACAAACGAGGAATTAGCACCATTTTCCAACAAGCGACGTACCAGATAAGCCAGCAAATCTTCGTGCTGCCCAACCGGCGCATACACCCGACACTGGACCTTGTCGTTTAGTACAACCTGGTCATACAAAGACTCACCCATGCCGTGCAGACGCTGGAATTCATAACCTTGGTTGTTGTCTTTCGCTAGTTCTAAAATAGTCGCCACTGTGTAGGCGTTGTGGGTTGCAAACTGCGGGAAGATCACATCTCTGGCCGCCATCAGTTTAATGGCACAGGCCTTGTAACACACGTCAGTGGTAGCTTTACGGGTGAATACCGGGAAATCGTCCAGACCATCCACCTGGGTGGTTTTAATTTCAGTATCCCAATAAGCACCTTTGACCAGGCGAACCATCATTTTACGGCCAACGCTACGAGCAAGAGCTTCCAGCCATTCGATGACGAAAATAGCACGCTTTTGATAGGCCTGAACGGCCAGACCAAAGCCTTGCCAGTCGCCCAGATCCGGATCGGAAAATACGGTTTCAATGATGTCCAGCGAGATATCCAAACGGTCGGCTTCTTCAGCATCCACGGTAAAACCAATATCGTATTCTTTCGCTGCCAGCGCCAACGCTTTCAGTCTGGGCACCAATTCAGATTTAACCCGCTCACTGTGAGTAAATTCGTAACGCGGATGAATAGCGGATAATTTAACCGAGATACCGGCACTTTTCACCGGACCTTTGCCCTGCGCGGCTTTACCCAGCGCATGTATGGCCTTGAGGTAAGAATCATAATAACGTTGAGCATCGGCCATGGTGCGGGCACCTTCACCCAGCATATCGTAGGAATACACATAACCTTTGGTTTCGGTATCTTTAGCACGCTCGATGGCTTCATCGATATTAGTGCCCATTACAAACTGCTTACCCATGATCTTCATGGCGTAGTGCACAGAAGAGCGAATAACAGGCTCACCTAAACGGCCAATAGTGCGTTTTAAGACACCGAATTGCTGGGTTTTAGTTTTGTCAGAGTAGTTCACCATCTTGCCGGTGACTAACAATCCCCAACTGGAGGCATTCACAAAAAGAGAATCACTGTTGCCTAAATGCTGGCTCCATTCCCCTTTAGACAGCTTGTCACGGATAAGCGAGTCCTGGGTTTTGCGGTCTGGTACACGCAGCAGAGCTTCCGCCAGACACATTAGTACAACGCCTTCTTCTGACGACAGAGAGTATTCGTTCAGCAACGCATCGACACCGCCTTTACCATCTTCTGCTTTACGAATATTTAATACCATCTGACGAGCGCGTTCCCAGGCGCGACTTCGCGCGGTCACACCCACTTCTGCCAGCGGTAATATATGTTCGATGACTTGCTCTTCATCGATGCGATAAAAATCTCTGATGGTTTGCCTGAGCTGACAGCTTGTCGTGAGATCGTCTTTGACTAACATTGTACCCCCAAAAATTGCGTTGCATTTGACCGTGACGCGGGAGAAAGGCATTACCGAAATTCTCCTGAATCCAACTACTCTGCAGCCCCTTTTTTATGGCCGGATGACAGAGCGGGGGGAGCATAGCGGCAACTGGCTAAAACCCAAAATAGTTTTTGAATACCCATTTAAACATCAGCGTAAATATATTGCTACGCAAGTCATCTGTTTTGGATTAATAAGGGGAGTTGTGACGAGCTTAAATCAGTTTAAACACGTTGCCACTAGCACGTCTTGTTTCCAGTCGATGTAACGCGGCATCATACTCAGACTGACTAAGTACCTGCTCATTGAGCAAGAAATCCAGATGCTTTTGGTACAACTCTACCTGCTCAGCATGGGATAGATTACCGGGATAACGAATGGATTCAATGCGTTCACTCAGGTCTTTGGCGAATTGATCCAGCTCCACCTTATTGTGAGGAAATTGCGGGATCTTAAACATTTCATCACCATCATCCACCCGGAAGAACACCACAGACGGCGTAAAGCTGGCATTAAAGAACCACAAAGCCACCAGTGCCGGTGGTAAAAACAGGATAGTCAGCACCAATAACGGTTGACTGAAACGCTCCGGGTTTTGAGCATAACCCAACAAACAAAAGCCTATTATCAATAACAGAAAAAGCGCGGCGATACCCGCGGCCAGGTTAATGCTTTTATTCAATCCCGGGCGAGGATTGATCAAATCCAGTGGAAAAGTTTGTGACTGACTTTTAAACAAACTCTTGTAATGCATGTGCACATCACGGTTTCCCTCCACCTCAAAACGCAAGGTACGAGAAAAAGGCAAAGTCTGAGTAAAGTGCAGAGGTTTAAATACAGGCATCAAATAGTTCAGTTATTGTTGTTCAATATGAGCATATACCCGGCACCAGAACGGTTCAAGGGGTCAGAGTTCTTGAAACTGCTGGTTTGCGGATTTCAAGAACTCTGACCCCTTGAACTTTTACAACAATCCGACGCGATCTATGGTGGCTGACTCTGACAAATTGAGATTGGATTGCAAGGCGACGATTAGGGTGATGAACTGTTTATTTTCGATATATTTTAACAGAGTCTGCTGCTCTTGCTGAGACAGTTTAATTTTCAATTCCTGGCCGCTATCAGATTGCGTATCTACGCCATAAAAAGCGGCTGTCGCCAGGTAAGTTTGCTCAGACAAGACTGAGTCCACTGGACTGACATGGATGTCCAGAATACCGAGTTGTTCAACATTGTGTAGTCCCTGAAAACACAAATACCGTGGCGGAGACTCAATACGCTTGTGCTGTAGCTCTAAGCTGATGGGGAAAAGGTTTGCTTCCCCCGTCAGTTCTAGCGGCTGTGATGTGCTGGCAATCCAACCATCTCTGACAATTTCTGACATTGTTTAAAAGAGCCAAATTCCGGTATAGAACAAAGCCAAAGTATAACACATTGCGCTTACCAGACAGGTGCGTTTGGGCAGTATATAGCGTTCATACAACAAGAGACAGGTAACGGCTAACATCAGCCCCAGACCATGACCGGTTAACATCATCGCCAGCATAATTGCCCCACAACTTACTATGCAGCGCTGCGCTTTATACCAGCCAAATTTAACAGAACCTCGCATTGCACCCCAAAAATCTATCGCCAGTGGCTGCCCGCCGGTACAGGCAAACACTGCCGATTTACGGGTTTTTGACTGACAATACAAAGCAGTGCCAGCCCATATGAGTCCCGCGTATGGAGTATTGTCTTCTAACCAGGTATACCAATGCCCAGCAAACCAAACCTCTGAAGACAGCAGGACACCCGCGCTAATCATCATTGCTCCCATTAGCAACCAAAGTGCGGAATAACCCAGAATAGCCGCCAACCAGGCATAGTGATGCAAATAACGCGGCAACATCTCTCTGATAAAGTTAACTGCACCGCTGAGCATAGGTAGCATCATGGCATACACCATCATCAACCAGGCAAATTGTTGTTCAGCTAAACTGGCCTGATGTCCATGATGGTGATGATGACTATCCATCGGCTGCCACCAGCTATAAATAAAATACAGCCAACACAATACGGACGTTACGAGCAAGTACCAGTGGGGCTTAAGAGTATGTAGACCTCTTAAGCCTGATACCTGTATTTGCCCTTGTGTTCTAGTGTAATTCACTGTGCAGACTCACTCGCCCGACTTTCACTTTCTCACCCTGGCGAGGCAGTTGTGGTTTAAATTGGAAGGATATTTTATCTTCACTCCAGCCTTGCTGTTTACTGAGTCGTTCAATTACCTGAGTCACATCAAAAGCGAAACTCAAACCGCTACCATCATGATCCAGACTAGGTGTTGACGCATCCTCAAGGCCAAACAAACCCAGACTACCCACGAAGTGCTCATCATCCAAAGCCGTTTTACCGTCACCACTGATAAAAATGTCAATCGGGCAGGGACTACCAGTGCCAGTGACATTGTTGACATGCAGCACTCGCTTAGGAGTCTTAGCTTGAGTATTGGTGGCTCTGGCCGCCACCGAAATCCGAGATTTACGTCGTCCTTGTGGCACCATATTCAATGCCAGATCGGAAACATCATGGCTAAGTTCGTTATTAATATTACTGGCTCCAACCACATCCATCACATTCTCAGCGGCTCTGCCCGGGGGATTTGGACTCGCCGTATCCATTTCTGGGAATGATGGACTGTAGGTGTAATTGAGCTGCTCTGTGGTGCGCACATCTTTTACTTTTAAAGTCTGTACCTCACCATTTTCATCGTGAAAATCAAACTCGAAATTCAACCAGTCAGAGCTCGCTGGATTACTGTGTCCGGCCGACTCCACCCACACTTGCCACATTCTGTCGATATTGGCATGGTGTAACCAAAATATCGGATCCAATGCAGCGGTTTTTGTGTTACCCATCGCGCCATTGATATAGCCGTGCACAACATCATGAGGCAACTGCTCCAACTGCCCCTTTTTACCGCCAGAAACCGCAAATCCAGTTATACCGCCTCCAAAATTCACATCTTCCGAAGTATTGGTAAATACTGTTTCATCAAGTGCAGGCCACGGATTTACGTAACGCTTTTGCAGAACATAATTAACCCGCCCCTCCAGCCATAACCCGGGATAATCGGCATTTTTGCCTTGGCTATCACCAAACGCAGGAGGAATAGACATAACCTTTTGCTGTTCCGCAACACTGATCCCAGGTTTGAACGCTTCGCAATAATTCCAAAATGGTAAAGTCCATCCGCTTGGGCCACCCGCCTCAACCACAGCTTTAGCCACTGTCGCTTCAAAATAATATA
This sequence comes from Planctobacterium sp. AWH2_060, assembly GCF_056158425.1. NCBI lineage: Bacteria > Pseudomonadati > Pseudomonadota > Gammaproteobacteria > Alteromonadales > Alteromonadaceae > Planctobacterium > Planctobacterium sp. AWH2_060. Next base: position 3,309,603 of record NZ_JBSWTG010000001.1, read on the forward strand.
GATACATGCGGTGCCAGGGTAAAAAGAACCAGGTGCCATGTTGGCAGTTATTCCAAAATCCACTATCTATGGTGGACTGTTTAGGTGGGTAGTCCGTAGCCACTTCCCAAAATTGCTTGGTACTACTGGTTATCACGTACCCGTGAACTGCCCCCCAATACCACCAACTTGTGGGGTCATTGATACTGCGCTGTTTCATGACTTCCACCGCTTTGGAATACCAATGCAATGTCATATCCGATGCCGGTAACTCATACACATTCTTTCTGATGTTCATCCTTTTCTCCTTTGGAATTGGCCAAAATGTGGATCAGCAAAAACACAAAGGTAGTTTATATTACCCAAAAAGCAAGATTAATTTCACTTCCACTGCCGCAGGGGTTTTCAAGAACTCTGACCCCTTGAAGTGATTAGTTCAAAGAGTCATTTTGCGGTTTAGCAGTACGGCGCCGGGTCCGGCTGATGCCAGCTCATCGTCTTTGTTGTACATAGGGCAGTTCTTCATGGATAAACAACCACAACCAATACAACCCGTGAGGGAATCCCGCAGAGCAATCATGGCTCTGATGCGCTGATCTAATCTTTCCTGCCATTGTTTGGCCAGTTGTTGCCAGTCTTCCTTAGTGGGTGTTCGCATGTCCGGTAAGGTTGCCAGAGTTTGTCTTATCTCCTCCAGGCTGATTCCCAAATTTTGTGCCGCTTTAATCAAAGCAATGCGGCGCATTACATCTTTGTGATAACGACGTTGATTACCGGCATTGCGAGAACTTTTTATCAATCCTTTTTGCTCGTAAAAGTGCAAGGCAGAGACTGCTACGCCGCAGCGTTTGGCTACTTTTCCTGGTGCTAACAAAACTTCCGCCATTGGCTTGTCCTCAGAAAAATTAAAAAAATTGAAAAAAAGCCTTTACCTCAACTTAACTTCAGGTTTTAGCATGACACCCAACTTAACACGAGGAACACAACTATGAACAGTAAAAAACCTGCCTGGCAACTTGCCGCAAGCACATTGCTTAAATCACTGCTGTTGGCCTGGCAAAATCCCACTTTTCACCAGGCGTCAGTGCGTAAATAGTTTTATCAAAAAAGGAGAAGGGCAATGTATTTAGAACATTTGAATATGGTGGTTTCTGATATGGAGCAAAGCTTAAAATTTTATCGTGCGGCCTTTCCGGAATGGCAAGTGCGAGGCGGTGGCTCAGACGAATGGTACGGCAAACCCCGTAACTGGCTACATTTCGGGGACGATAAACAATACCTTGCCTTATCTGATCACGGGGAAGGTAAAATACGCGAGCATCAGGGCTCACAACCCGGTTTATCACATTTTGCTTTTGTGGTCAGTAACATAGAAGCCGTGCGCAAAAGGCTAAATGAGGCAGGTTTTGAAGTCACTAACCCCGGCAATCCGACAGAGTATCGCAGTAACCTGTACTTTCGAGACCCGGATGGATTTGAAGTTGAGTTTGTGCAATACCACAGTGACCTGATGGCACAGCGCAATGATTACAATTAAAAGACATTTCCTGGAGCGACATATCGAGGAACCAACGAGTACATATCCAGATATTGTGCCACTCTTGGAGATTGATGGTGATTTGGTGAAGCGCCATGGGGTAACCAATGGTGCCAGATAATCAAATCCCCTGCTTCGGCAGCAATCGACTGATGGGGAAATTGGTAAAAGTCCACATCATTTGGGTGTGTGCCTGCAGGCAAACTGTTGATCCAATTTTGATAGCTATGATGAAACCCGGGGCATACAGTCAACGCACCTTGATCTGCAGCAACGTCGTTGAGATAAACGATCCCCTGGGTTTTAAAGTGCATAGGGAAATTAAAGTCCACATCAAGATGCAGGTGCGGTCCTTGAAAGCAGTGTTTGGGTGTTTCTGGAAAATTAATACTGTATTGATCTCGGGTAATCACCAGGTCCAGGCATTGCCAAATCTGTTGGAATGCGTTTAAGGCGATTTTCGATTGTCTGGCAATTTCCAGCTCAGGTAAATCAAATTGTCTTTGCCAGATGGGCCCCATAGGAAGATTTTGCCAGGATTTATCATCGTCTAAAGCGAATCCTTTGCGTTGCGCAAGGCTATCTGCAATATCCAGTGCAGTTTCCCGAGCTATAATATTTTTGACAATGACATAGCCATATTCTTGCCAATGCTCTAAATCAGAGGGAGACAAAGGTCCGGAAAGCGATTGGTAGAAGTTCTTTTGCGGATTTTCTGACGGCGCTAACCAACTGGCAAGTAATGAACAATATCGGCTTGCTGAAAAGCTTTTCAGTTGTTTGAATTCTCGCCAGAGCTTTTCCGCATTTGCGTTACAAGAATGCAGCATGTTGATATAAACATGCATTCCCAAGCCGACAGCATCACAAACCGCGCGCGAGTACATACAATCGCGAAGATCACCATTGGATTTGTTGCTGGCGCAAAGCTCTATTTGTCGTTGTAGAAAAGCCACCGCTTTCTGCTCGTCTACCATGTCAGTCTTTCCATGCGCCAATTCCACAACTTAAACTCCATTCAAACAGGGGCTTTATTAGACGTTTATTTCTTCTTTTCTGACACCCACAAATTAATCGTACCCTTAACCACCACTACGTCATTTTCATCGTAGGCAGTTACCTGAACCGGAAGATCCCCCACCTGCCAATGATTATTTAGCAATACAGCTTCACAGCGAATATCGGACCCTGCCTTGGCAGTATAATCCACCGTCATGCCTTTGGGTATCCAGCGCAAATGTTTGGGAATCGAGGCTTCAGCCATAAAGCCCATTGCCATTTCCAGTCCATTACAGATAGCTATAACATGCACTGTTTTGATGTGATTTTCTACCGAGCGACGTTTTTTAATAAAACAGTGGCATTCACCAGGCACCAATTTGGTTATCTGAGGTTTTATAGTGGCGAAGTACGGCGCTTTGCGACAAGCAACAAACGAGAATATACGATTTCCCATGGGGAACTTTTGCAGACGTTTATACAAACTCATTAAATAATTTTCAGACATGGCTGATATCTCCAGAATAATTGCCCCGACATTAACATGTCCGACCAGTTAAATGAAGTATTTGTTATTCGGGAGATTCAGCTTCTTTCCAGTGTTGAAAATAGCGCATTTCACCACTGCTCTGCATGTTTTGCATGGCACTGCTCACCTGCGCCAGATAGTGTTCTGTTCACGGTGAACTGCGGGACATTGCCAAAAAAGCCGAGGGCACTCTGGTTTTAAATTTTGCAGGTTCAAGTAAGTCAGCATAACCACTTCGTTCAACCGCTTTAACAATAGCCTGATCGCCCCCCATAACAGCATCCAGACGCCCCGATACCAGCATTTTGAATAGAATATTAAACTGTGCCGACTCGTATCGTTTAATATCTGAGGCATCATCTACCTCAGCATAGAGCCGGGCCCCTTTTTCTTTGCCAACAACCTTATCGCTTAAATCCGCCAATGATTGAATGCTATCGGCCTCGCCCAATCGTACCCAAAAAGCAATATTACTCTCGCTGTATGCGGGTTGAATGTAATACAGAAACGACTCTCTTTCGCTGGCATGACTAACCGATGTCAGGATATCCACGCGTCCGCTACGGGCCAGCTCCAGGCAACGGATCCATTCGCAAGGAGAAAAGCGCACTTCTACATTGAGCTTTTCCGCCAGTCGCATCACCAATTCAACATCGCGACCGCTAAAGGCTTGCTCTTCATAAACTGAAAAAGGAGGATAATTGGGAATACCATAAACCAAATAGTTTTCTGCTCGCGCGATATGCAGGGATTGCGCAATCCAAAAAAGGAAAAAACATAAAACCATTAAGATTATACGTGTCATCAGATAATCCTAATAGATTCTGCTTAAAGGGCAATACAGACAGAAGAAACTAAGTGAAAATTACTCTAAACTACGGAAGTCTTATCTGTGAACAACGATAATGGAGTAAAAATCAAACATGTCACAAAATCCAAGCCCCTACCCTGTTGGTACACCCGGAAAACCCTGGGGAGATTCCGAAAAAGCCCAATGGCTGGAATTACAAACCATTAAACGCAGTTATCAGCAGGAAGTTGTCGATAAGATTCAGTCTTTGTCGTCCCTGTGGACGGTACAACAGTACGGGGCACTAAGCTACGACCAGGCCCGTTACCCATTGTTTGTACTGACATCTAAATCATGGCAAGAATCCAAGCCCACAGTTTTAGTCACAGGTGGCGTGCATGGCTATGAAACCAGTGGTGTTCAGGGGGCTTTATACTTCCTGGAACACGACGCACAAAAATACACTGACAACTTCAATCTTGTAGTTGCGCCTTGTATCAGCCCTTGGGGTTATGAAACCATCAATCGATGGAATCCAAAAGCGGTAGATCCCAATCGCTCTTTTACCCCCGGCGCGCCTTCTGAAGAAACGCAAGCCATCATGGCTTATCTGAACCAAAACAACATTAAACCTTTGGTACATATAGATTTGCATGAGACAACAGATACCGACAACTCCGAATTTCGTCCGGCCCTGGCAGCCAGAGATGGTGTCACTCACGACAACTGGGATATTCCCGATGGTTTTTACCTGGTAGGTGATACCCAACGCCCGGAGACAGATTTCCAAAAGGCCATCATAGACAATGTCGTCAAAGTGACTCATATCGCACCTGCCGACCAAAACGATTGTCTTATTGGTGCCAAAATCACCCAGTTTGGTGTGATTGAATACGACTGCAAAAAAGCCGGTCTGTGCGCCGGGATGACGGATGCCAGATATGTCACCACCACAGAAGTCTATCCTGATAGCCCAAAAACCGACCCGCAGAATTGCATCGAGGCACAGGCTGCTGCAATTAAAGGTGCGCTGGATTATGTTTTGGCGAATCAATAGTTTTAGTAACAAACAGATAATTTTATCGTCAGCATAAAAAATATTCGTTTTTCATTTTTGCCATAAACAGTTAATTTTTTGCGCACATTGAAAGTGTTTCAGATGGTCTGAAACACCTGTTTACTGAGATACAAAATGAAATTCAAATGGTTGTTTTTACTTGCAATTTTGTCTACTGGTGGAAATGCTCAGGAAATGCCTGATGCAGGCTTTTTGCAAGACACTCTCGATTATTGCGTCGAGTATTACGAAGGTGAAGAAGTGACGGAAAAAACCATTTTGGGTTGCGTTAACGAAGAGTTAGACGCTTCCGGTTACGCCTCCTTCCCTTCACTGCAAGCGGTTAAAGATTACATCGCTCAGAATAAAGAAGACTAATCAGCCTTCCAACTAAACAAGTGCCAACAAACTCGTTGGCACTTGACTGCTTTTCCCGCTCAAAAACACAACTTTTTATCCAGGCTCCAATCGCTTAGTCATCCTTCGAATTCACGCGCCTTTTTGCTGTTACTTCGGGATCCTGATACTACTCGCGATAATCTCATAGGCCTTGCCAGCCTGAAGACCAGCCCCACTACTAGCAAGGTCACTATTAAAGTGATCAGCCTGGGGCTTAGTTCGCTCAACTTGTACCAGCTCTCCTGCCAGCGTAACTATTTTTCCGCTTGCATCAGTGGGAATAAAAAAACCGTAGTCTTTGAAGGCGACGCGCATCACAGTGTCATCTTCCTGGGCGATGAAAAAACAGCCTTTCTTTTGGCACACTTTGGCAATACGGGTAGTGATTTGAAACATCGAGTTGCGGAAGTCGTCTGGGGATTTCGCCAAATCACTCAGGGTCACATCCGGCAATGAAGCTGGCAACACCTCACCAAAGGTTTCTGTGTGAGCATCGGTTGCCACGGGATCAGATAGCCGCAGTGTCTCGGCGGTGGCGCATGTACTTGCAAGATACAGAAACAACGAAAAAACAGGGAACTTCATTAGGGCAGGCTCCTTCCTTAAAACTGGTTTTGATGACAGTACCTAAACCGAGTAAAAAAGTGTAGCTGTTTATTTCAGCTCCGCTTTATTTTCTAACGATGCCGCCAGGGTTAGCAGTTAACCGTCGCGGCGGCGCTTGATATTTAATTGTTGCAGCGCTCTTTCACATTGCATCTGCATATACTCAGTGATACGACTGTGCCCCGGTTTCCAGCCCATTAAAAATCGCTGATAATCTGCCCAGGCAAAGGCTAACAAACGACGCCATTCAGTTTCCAGGGCGGTGAAATCAATTGTCTGTTGATAGTGATTTAACGCTGCTTCCAGCTGTTCAAAGTAAAAATCTTCATACTCTTTTGACTGTTGCTGTAGTGCTTCGTTGTCCAGACTGCTGGCCAGAAGTAGTGCCACATCTTTCACCCCAATACCACTACCCACGTACTGAAAATCCAGCGCTGCCACTTGAGCAGGTTCACCAAAACAGAAGTTGGCCAGCTTGGCATCGCCATGAATAAGGGTTTTATAGCGGGCATTGCTAAGCTGGTGGTCAATATCTGAAGCCCGCACTTTGAGTAAACACGCCTCCATGTTAGCCAACTCATCTGGGCGGGTGCCGAGATGCCAGTAACCACCGACTTCCCAAAGTTCGTCCGCTGAATGCTGCATAAACCTGGCGTGAAAGTACGCCAACCAGCGCAAACAACCATACAAAACGCTGCCATTATCCTGCGTAAACCGCTGCGGATAACCCGCATCATCGATGTCTTCCAATATCATGCTCATTGTGGCTGATGCGGTCTCTGCATCGGGATCCGGATTTAACCACTGCGGCACACGGCAGTGGTCATCGCACAAACTGGCATAACACTGATAAAACTGCTGCTCAATGCGATAGGACTGTAGTTTGCGTTGCTGACTTAAGCTGGTGTTCCAGCCTCGCGGGTGTTGCATCACTATAGGTGGAGCAACCCTTTTCACAATAATGCAGTGCCCGTCACGGTTGCGATAGCGTGCAATCTCGCCAAAACCACTCCACAAAGATTGCAGGGTTTCAGAATAACAATATTCCAGTCCCTGAATGAGAACGGGATGGTGCGCTTGCGGTTCTGATTTGCTGGGATCTGATGATGACATGCTTTGTTTGACTGAATAAACCCGTCCTTATTGTACCCTTTTTGTCTCAGAATGTTACAACCAAGCCTGTGTCGTTAGACAGCCCTCAAGCAATGTGCTTAAATTTTCGGTTACAAAGATAATAAGGAACACCCTAATGAAATCTGCACTCTTATCACTGGCAGTGGCCGGCTCACTGCTGGGTTTTGGCGCGCACGCCGAACATCATAGCCAAAACAAAATGCTTATCGATGGCATCGATCCCAATTTAACTGGTGAACAGATCACTAAACTTTGCGACGACATTCTTGCTCAGGCGCAAACCAGTTTTCAGGCATTAGAAAATAGCACAGGTCCCGCGACACTGGAAAACGTAGTGGGTGCTTTTGATCAGATTATCGATAACATGATGCCCGTCAGACACGTTTGGCATATTCGCGCTGTTCATCCAGAAGAGTCTATTCGCGATGCGGCTAACGCCTGTAGCGAGAAGCAATCTGACTTCTTCACGCAAACCGGATTATCCAAAGGCTATTACGACCGCGTAGCGGCTATCGATTTAAGCAAGCTGGATAAAACTGAGCGCTTTATGGTGGAGTCAGCACTTTCCGATTTCAGACGTGCCGGTGTGGATAAAGACGAAGCAACCCGCAATAAGATCCGCGCCCTGCAGCAAGAAATCACCGAAATTGGCAACGAATTCAATAAAAACATTCGCAGTGATGTACGCTATGTCGAAGCCACACCAGAGCAACTGGACGGTCTGCCGCAAGATTACATCGACAGCCACCCGGCCGATGAAAACGGCATCATCAAAATCTCCACCGATTATCCAGATTTAAGCCCGGTAATGACTTACTCCAATAGCGATGAGTTACGCCATAAACTTCGAGTGGCAGCGCGTTCCAGAGGCTATCCGCAAAATGAAGCTGTGCTGAAAAAGCTCATCGAAAAGCGTCACGAACTGGCTAACATTCTGGGCTTTAAAAACCATGCAGAGCAGTCCATGGACGACAAAATGATTGCTACGCCAGAGAATGCCCAAGCCTTTTTAAACCGCATTGGTGGCGCATTACAGGAGCCAGTAGAAAAAGAACTGGCCGTGTTGCTTAAACGTCTGCAAAAAATCAATCCAGACGCCAAAGAAGTTCAGGTATGGCAGGCCGGCTACTTGCAAAACCTGATCCGTCAGGAAGACTACGCCCTGGACTCCAAGGAAGTGCGGGAATACTTCCATTATGAAAAAGTACGGGACGGTATTTTTGGTCTGACCGAGGATTTGTTTGGTGTAGACATTCAGCCCTGGGAAACCGCCACCTGGCATGAAGACGTAGAAACCTACCAGATTTTAGAAAACGGCAAACTGCTGGGACGGTTCTACATGGATAATCACCCTCGCGCCGACAAATACAAACACGCCGCCCATTGGACATTGCGTCCGGGTATCAAAGACAAGCAAATTCCCTTGTCCGGACTGGCCCAAAACTTCCCTCGCGGTTTGATGGAGCACGGTCAAGTGGAAACCTTTTTGCATGAATTTGGCCACCTGATCCACAACATGTTTTCCGGTACACAAAAGTGGTACGCCATTACAGGTATGAGCATGGAACGCGACTTCGTTGAAGCGCCATCACAAATGCTGGAAGAGTGGATTTGGGATTACGATACGCTGAAAACCTTTGCCTCTAACGAAAAAGGCGAAACCATTCCCAAAGAACTGGTGGCAAAAATGAATCGCGCCCGTGATTTTGGTCTGGCAACCGGCACAGCCACGCAAATCTTTTACGCCAACTTGTCGCTGAATTACTACAACCGCGAGCCTGATTCTTTTGAGTTAGATCCGCTGATGTTAGATATTCAGGATAAATTTGCCGCTTACCCCTACGTAGAAGGGACGCACTTTTACGCCAACTTTGGTCACCTGAACGGCTACAGTTCCAACTACTATACCTATCAATGGTCTTTGGCCATTGCCACTGATTTGTTCTCTCGCTTTGAAAAAGAAGGCATGCGTAACAAAAAAGTCGCTGCGGATTATCGCAACATGGTATTGGGTGCAGCCGGCAGTAAACCCGCTGCCGATTTTGTAGCAGATTTCCTGGGCCGCGAATTTAGCCCGGATGCCTACATCAAAAAATTGCAGTCATTATAAAAAATCTCCTATCAGGGTGAGCGCCACGGCTCACCCTATTCCATATTTGCCAATGAAAAAATTTCACATAACAGGTTAATTATTTCAAAACACATCCCTTCTGAAGACTCCCCAAAGGAATAAAAATCCCTTTAAACCGTTGAATTACTGGGAGTAGTTAGATTTTTTCTGAGTTGGTGTGATTTCTGCAATCACCGGAGACAGGAGTTTTAATTGCTCCTGAAGTGGTATTTATTTTTCCGGAGGAAAAACATGACTGTATTTAAATCACTCGTACTAAGCACTTTGGTTTTGGCCCTGGCTTCCTGTGCCTCAATGCAGCCAACGCCTTTTACAATGGCATCTGAAAAAGGAGACTTTGGTTATACCCACACCAAGTTGACCGATAACAAGTATCGCGTCACCTTCCGTGGTAATCGCGCCACAGACAAAGAGAAAATTCTGGATTACACCTTACTACACGCCGCGAACCTAACCCTGGAACAGGGGTACGACTGGTTCTATGTTGATAATCAAGACATGGAAACCAATAAAAAGCGTGTTCAGACTGGTACCAATATTGGCGCCACCAGCACCCATACAAGCACCCGTTGTGGATTGTTGGGTTGCACCACAGTACATCACCCCTACTACACAGGCGCTATTATCGAGTCTGAAGAAGTCACCAAAGATCATAAGAGCGTAATGACCGTATCAATGGGTAAAGGGGAGCCAGCCGATCCCAACCGGGTCTACGACGCCAAAGCGCTGGCACAAAATATCAGAGCTTCTATCTAATCCATTAACACAAGCAAATACGGCAGGTACCTATGAATCAAGTACGCAACCGTTCTTCCCTTAACAGGGTCATTGTCCTGCTGTTGCTAATGCTCGGGGCCGGCCTGGCTGGCTGTGCCAGTCGGCCCCATTTAGCGCAACACTGCCCGGAACCCCTACAGCGAGAACTAAACGACGATAAAATCCTGGTCAGTACTTCTCAGGGCAGCACAGAAATTGAACCGACGGTCGTAGGTTACCGTGAGCCGGAAACTTCTGACCACGCCTGCAGCTATTACCGGGATGAATTTGAAGGTTTTAACCGCGCTATGTTTACCTTCAACGATAAATTATATCGCTGGATACTGATCCCGGTGGCCGATGGTTATGTGGCCGTTTTTCCAGAGCCGGTCAGAGACTCGGTGGATAACTTTTTTAGTAATATTCGGGAACCGTTAAATCTGGTCAATCACGGTTTACAGTTTGACGGCGAAGGCATCATGACCTCCCTAACCCGCTTTGTAGTAAATTCCACTGTAGGTTTATTTGGCCTGTTTGATCCGGCCACCCACTGGCTGGAATTAGCGGAACAAAAACAGACCTTTGCCGAAACCCTCGCCTTCTATGGTGCGAAGCCTGGCAACTATCTCGTGTTGCCAATACTGGGGTCTTCAGATGTGCGCGGTGGCGTATCTTTCACTGTCGAAGGCTTAGCCAACCCAGTGCGTTACCTGAGCGATGATCCCGAAACCAGTATCCTATTGCTTACACAAGGCATCCATGACTTCAGTGAGCAATCACAATCCTATCAAGCGTTATCAGCCAAAACTGACGATCCCTATGTGTTTTTCAGAGAGCTCTACCTCCAGTCCAGAATGAGAGATAAGGCCTCAACAGAACAGGCGCAACCCGAAGAGGAATAATCCATGGGCTACTTCAATCGTATCGTCATTGCTAAACCCTGGCTGATCATCCTGCTGTTTTTAGGGGCCGCCATAAGCGCGGCCTATTTTGCCCCGCAATTCAAAATCGATGCATCGGCTGACACCCTGCTGATGAAAAACAACAAAAATTATATACAGACTAAAGTGGTGGCGGATCGATTCAACCCGGTAGAATTTGTTTTGGTGGCGATTAAGCCCAAAACACAGGGGGTATTTAGTGAAGAGACATTCCATACCATCACCAGCCTGAGTGAAGCCTTCTCACGCATGGACAGGGTATCGAGCACGACTTCTATTTTGAATGTGCCTTTGCTGTCGCAAATCGAAACTCTCAGCGCCGACATTAACCCCGATGACTGGACCTGGCAGGCACAAAAATATGCGCCAGAGCGAATGGCTAAAATATTCGATAACCACCCACTGTTTACCGATTTACTGGTGAACAAAGCGCAAACCGCTACCGCGATTCAGATAGTTTTCCGGGATAATGCGCAACTGGCCCAATTGGAATCGGATATTCTGGCTATCGAGCAACACGCCCTTTCCAGAGAACTTTCCGAACAAGAAAACGCAGAGATTGCCGCTTTGCAAGCGCAAGCAGATAGCATCCGACAGGCTCTCAATAAACAACGCCAGGCAGAGCTACAACAAATCTACGAGATTTTAACCCCCTATCAATCTGATGCAGAGTTGTTTGTCGGTGGCTCACATGTCCTGGGTCAGCAACTGGTGGAAATCATCAGCAAAGATCTGCAATTGTTTAGTGGCATTATTGCGGCAGCTATCGCCACCCTGTTGTTGCTGTTGTTTCGACAGTTTCGCTGGGTATTTTTGCCCCTGATTTGCTGTGCTGTCAGCGTGTTGTTAGCCATCGGTGTGTTTGCCTATTTTGATATACGCACCACGGTGATATCCGCTAATTTTATCGCTTTGCAAATTATACTGACGCTGGCCATCGTCATTCACCTGAGTGTCGAATATCGGCAGCTCAAAGCGCAAGATAATCACTTTAGCCACAGCGAACTGGTCAGCGAAACCATCAAGAATAAGTTTAAGCCCTGCCTGTTTGCCGGATTAACCACATCAGTGGGCTTTGGTTCTTTGATCTTTAGTGGTATTCAGCCGGTGATTAGTTTTGGTTGGATGATGATAGTGGCCATGATCATTTCCATCTGTGTCAGTCTGTTGCTGTTTCCAGCCATCTTGGTCAGTTTCGGGGCAGCTGAGCGACAGCCTAAACATGCGTTGATAAGTAATCTGTTGCAGGGGTTTTATTCTGTGGTACTGCGTTTTCCGAAACTCATTATGGCTGCCGGATTCTTGCTAACCCTGTTCGCGGCCAGCGGATTTATGCGCCTGAATGTCGAAAACAGTTTTATCAATTATTTTGATAAATCCACCAGAGTGCACCAGGAGTTAGCTTTTATTGATAAAGAGTTTGGCGGCTCAACTCCACTGGACGTGATCTATCAGATTCAAGGTTCGGACAACAAAGATCTGATTTTGACTGCCAAAGACATTCAAAACTTACAGATAATTCAGACTGTCCTGCGCCAATATGAGGCCATGGGTAACACCTCATCAGTGGTAAACTTTACCGAGTTGGCGAAACAAATTAACAACAATAAACCGCTGACTGAATATGAATTGTCCGCCTTGTATATGCTGCTGGACGACTCACTGAAAGACAAATTAGTGCAGAGCTATTTTTCTGAAAGCCATCAACAATTGCGTATCAGTGCCCGAATTCAGGATACTACCGAGAATTTCACCCGCACAGAATTTCTGGATTCATTACACAAGGACATTGTGGTCCAAGGCATAGATGCGCAGCAGTTTTACACTACCAACCTGTTTGTGTTGTATCAGGATATATTAAAACAACTTTATCAATCGCAAATATTAACGCTGGGGCTGGTGTTTGTGGCGCTCACCCTGGTGCTGTTTGTAGTATTTGGCTCAGTTAAAATTGCGCTTATCGCGGTTATACCGAATATCTTAACAACAGCGGGTGTGTTGGGCGTGATGGGCTGGTTTAACATTCCATTGGATATCATGACCATTACCATAGCCGCTATCGCTATGGGTATCGCCGTTGACGACACCATTCACTTCGTGCACCGCTATCTGGCAGGCAAAAACAGCGAAGCTGACAGCAACGCCCTTAAAGATACCTTTCACAGTACCGGCTTTGCCCTGTTTTGCACCACAGTCATCATCGCTGCCGGATTTTCCTTACTGAGCTTTTCAGACTTTGTGCCCAGCGTTTTGTTTGGTGTGCTGACAGCGGTAGCCATGCTACTGGCCTTTATTATCGACCTGACCCTTCTGCCAGTTCTGCTAAAACGCTTTGTCGCTGGGAAATAACCAGGCTGTGATGAAGGTCTGCCAGTAGACGTAACTACTGCAAGCTTCATCAGTCCAAGATAAAAACCTGTTACTCGTCAATAATATTTCGCTGAATCGTTTTGCCCGTTTTAAACTGCGCTATTGAACGATTCAAGTGTTCCGCGTTCGCTGGCGAACGAAGTAAATGAACAGTTTCCATAAGACAGTTGTAGTAATCCAATGACATTACTACAACATCTTCATAATCACGCCGAGTGATTATAGTTGTATCCGCATCATTAATTACATTGTCCAAGACGGCTTTTATATCATTTCGGGCTTCAGTAAAAGAGACGATTCTCATTTCACACCTCACTTGTACATTATTTAGGAGATGATTAGCTTAGAAACAAGCACAGGTACTGGGAATTTTACACAATAGCCCGATGGCAACTACAAGCCTCGACAAATAGCAAAAACTTATTGGCGAAAATGCCTGAGTGACACAGGTCAGCCAACGGATTTTTGCCCTGTTTGATTGCTTTGTTAAGGCGTTTTAGATAAATTTGTACTGTATTTCAGTACAAGTGGTGGGATTTATGGATTCAGTTAGCGTAAACCAATTTAGAGATAAATTAAAAACCTATGTGGAAAAAGTGGTTACGAACCACGAACCCATGAAAGTGACTCGAAGAGCAGGCGCAGCATTTGTGATTATGAGTGCTGAGGATTGGGAAAGAGAACAAGAAACGCTCTACGTATTGCAAAATACTAGTCTAATGAAGCAAATAGCTGAGTCGACTGCAACGAATGCAAAAGGCAGCGGTTATACTCTAACCGGTGAGGAGCTAAATGAGATCACTGGTATTTGAAGGTAGAACCTGGACAACCTACGAAGAATTAAGAGAAAAAGACAAAAAGCTCCACAAAGCACTTTGCAAAGTATTAAAGGAAATGCTTCGAGAAGATCCAGGTCAAGGGTTAGGAAAGCCCGAACAATTAAAACATAACCTTACAGGTTTCTGGTCTAAACGGATTTCGCAGAAAGACAGGCTAATTTATAAATTCGATGAAAACGCGGTCTATATTTTTGCTATCGGTGGTCACTACGAAGACCACTGATTTGACGTAAGCCCTAACTGCCGCAACAAGCGGCGAAAATTTATCTTCCCCATTTCCTCTGCCTGTAATTTTCACAATCAGGCCGTGTAAAAAATTCTCGGATATTACACTCCACTTACCCAAACATAACAAAAATACATACAAAACAATAAGTTAAGAGTTGGCAGGATAGTTGAATCAGCATATTCGAATTCTTTAGTTAACCCTAAACACACTCAAGGAGACACTATGAATATTGATATTGCGAAAGGTAAGTGGGACCAGCTCACAGGTAAAGCAAAGCAGCAATGGGGGAAGTTAACCGACGACGAAGTCAAGCAAGTAGAAGGTAAATTCGAGAACTTTCACGGTGTTATGCAGGAAAAATACGGCATGACCAAAGAACAGGCTAAAAAGGCATTTCAGGACTTAAAAGCCTGATAATCAGAGCAAAAATCGAGGACCCGGAACATCTTTCCGGGTTTTTGTCAGGATATAAATACTCAGGAGAGCACCATGAAAAAAACGCTACTGACACTACTTATCAGCTGTTCCATGACTTCTTACGCTACTGCAGACAGCAGCCAACAATATTGGTGGTTTGGCTTAAGTGGCGAGGTTTACAACCCATCCGAAGACAGACCCGGCGCACTAAGCACCGGTTGGGGATTCGGTGAGGAACTGGGTTATCGCTTTAATTCAGACTGGGCGGGACGCTTAGAGCTAACCGGACTGGAAGCCGATTTAGAACGGGAGCGACTGCAACCTGGTGAGACTGTAAATGATGCCGGTATGCGTTACGGGGCGGATGTGATGTACTATCTCAATAGCCGCGACACTTATGTTTTCACTGGCTTAAAACGCGAAACCCTGGGCGATGAGCCTAATTTATTTAACCTCGGCCTAGGAAGGCACTGGCATCTGAATGACAGCTGGAACCTGATATCCGAAGCTGCCTGGTACAAAGAGCTGGGGGTCAATCACAACAATTTCGGTGCCAAACTGGGTATCGCTTATAAATTCGGTCATAGTGCGCAATCAAAATCCATCAAAGATTCCGACAGAGACGGTGTCGCCGATTACAAGGACAACTGCCCCTACTCCGAGACATCTTCGGTTGACCAGGCTGGATGCCAGCTTCCCGATGTGGTGGACTCGGTAAACACTGTGACCTTTACTGCTTTCTTTGAACACGACAGCGCCAAAGTGCAAAAACAGGACAACGAGCAGCTCAAAGCCTTTGCCGCCCGAGCCCGTTTTAACCCTGATGCAGAATTGGTGATTGAAGGACATGCATCCAGGCCGGGTACTAATGAATACAACTTCGATTTATCTCAGCGCCGGGCACAGGCCATTAAGTCCTTGCTGGTTAATAACTACGGGGTCGAGGCTGAACGCATTAAAATCCTGGCTTATGGCGAAACCGATTTATTGTCTAGTCAAAAGACAATCTTTGCGGAGAGGCTCAATCGCCGTATCGAAGCGACTCTGACGATTGAGGAGTAGAGCATAGCTTATCCGACGACGTTGCTAATTCAGGCAGCGTCGTTGGACTTGTAAGTAGGAATTTATTCCGACGCCACGGTAAATCCATCCACCGTGGTTGGACTTGTAGGTCGGAATTTATTCCGACACCACGGTAAATCCATCCACCGTGGTTGGACTTGTAGATCGGAATTTATTCCGACGCCACGGTAAATCCATCCACCGTGGTTGGACTTGTAGGTCGGAATTTATTCCGACGCCACGGTAAATCCATCCACCGTGGTTGGACTTGTAGGTCGGAATTTATTCCGACACCACGGTAAATCCATCCACCGTCGTTGAAATGAAGTCCAACCTACTTCAAAAGGTGTGGGTCAAAGGCATGGCCCAGTTTTTTGGTTTTGGTTTTTAGATAATGTTTATTATCTTCGGTAATACCGTGGTCGATTGGGAGGCGCTCTTTGATCTTGATACCCAGGTCTTTCAGCGCGGCAATTTTTTTGGGGTTGTTGGTCATCAATCGCACTTGTTTAACCTTCAGGGTATCCAGCATTACTTTGCAGATATCGTATTCCCGAAGATCAGCATCAAAGCCCAGGTGCTCATTGGCTTCTACTGTGTCTAAGCCCTGATCCTGCAAATTATAGGCTTTAATCTTGTTGAGTAACCCAATGCCCCGACCTTCCTGGCGCAGATAGAGCAAAACCCCTTTGCCTTCTTTAACAATATTTTCCAGCGCTTTTTCCAACTGAAAACCACAATCACATCGAGTGGAGAATAAAGAATCGCCGGTCAGGCATTCAGAGTGAATACGGATAGGAACTATGTCGTCTTCCTGCCATTCACCATAAGACAAAGCCACATGTTCCTGATGGCTGGCAGTATCAACGAAGCCGTGGATCATGAAGGATCCAAAGCGGGTTGGTAATTTTGCAGAACTTACAAATTGATACTTGGGCAGCAGCTGTGACATAGGTTTTAACTTCAATTTTGGGTAGACCCGATATGATAACAAATCGAGGCAATTTCAAGTTATCTGATTATAACTTTTAAAACTATCTAGTGCCTCTGGTTTTGCAACACCATAGCCCTGAGCGAAATCCACACCGATTTTGCCCAACTCCACCATTATCTCAGTGGATTCTACATACTCCGCCACAGTACCTATTCCCATCGCTTTAGCCACATCTTTCATGGAGCACACCATGGCCATATCTATTGGGTCCACCAGGATATCCTTGACAAAACTGCCGTCAATTTTGACGAAATCCACGGGCAGATTTTTCAGGTGTTCATAAGACGAAAAGCCGATACCAAAATCATCCAGCGCAAACTTGCAACCCAGTTTTCTGAAGGTATTGATAAAATCGAGGCTTTCATCCATTTTCACAATTGCGGTGCTCTCGGTAATCTCAAAACAGATTTTCTCGTAGGGAATATTGTATTTTTCAAAGGCATTCAGGAAATACAATTTAATATCCTTATCCCCCATAGAAAGCCCACACAAATTAATATTGGCCTGACTGAGTTCATTGAGATGTTGCAGATTTTTAGACAGCCACATGAGGTAGCGATCCACCACCCATTTATCAATTTTAGTGCTCAGGTTGTAGCGCTCCGCTGCTGGTAAAAACGCGGCGGGCGGTATGATACTGCCGTCATCTCCTTTGATACGCAGTAATATCTCGTACTGATGTCCTGCCCGGCTTTTCTGTAGAGACTGATAATGCTGGAAGTAAAGTACAAACTTGTCTTCATCCAAAGCCTGATTGATCAAGGTTATGGATTCCAGATCTGCCTCATAGCGCTGCATTTTGGCATCTTCACTGGAATAGATATGGATCTGATTTCGACCTTGCTGTTTCGCCAGATAGCAGGCGGAATCCGCCATACTCATCAATTGCTCGGCACTGTTAATCCCCTTGCGGTATTCCACCAAACCAATACTAACGCCCAGGGTAAACATGCGGTTATCCCAGATGAAACGATAGTCCTGCACCACATTTAACAGCTTTTTAGCCACAGTGTAGCCCGAAACCGCCTCGTCACCTTTGAGCAACACCGAAAACTCATCGCCGCCCATACGGCCCAAAATACCGCGATTCATGACAATATCGTTGAGCTTTTGCGCCAATTGCTTGATCAGAACATCACCAGCCTTATGACCACAGGAGTCGTTAACGATCTTAAACTGATCCAGATCCAGGTAAAGCAAGGTCAGTTCCTGCTCCTGAGTTTTCATGGCAGACAGGGCTTCAGTGAGCTGTCCTTCAAAGTGACGCCGATTGTAAATGCCGGTTAAAGAATCGTGGGTGGCCATGTAACGCAAGCTGATGTCAGATTGTTTGCGCTCAGTGATATCCACTATGGAGCCAAATAGTAACTTAACGTCATTCTCTTCCCGCATCTGCACCGAAATAGAAAACCAAAACTCGGTACCATCCCGCCGTATGCCTTTAACTTCTTTTTCGATACAACTGCCTTCTTTAATTAGCTGTCCGATTAAAATATCGCGGTCTTCTTCATTGGCATAAAACTGAGTTGCATGGCGTACCTCCTGCAAAAGCTGGCGTTCATTCTGGTAACCAAATAACTGACACATAGCCGGGTTAACAGAAATCAACTGGCCGTCCTGCGTGGTGCTGAACAGCCCTTCGGCAGAATTGCGGAAGAAATCATAAAAGCGCTGTAAGTCCGCGATGGTGCTTTTCTGCTGTTCGTACTGAAGATGTATAATCACTTTTTCGTGGGCTTCTACAGCAACGGCCAAACAGATAACGCCTAACAAAATCAGCAAATTGAACCCCAAATTGGTGCCAGTATTGAGCACCTGCCCGTCGATAAACAAAACGGTGTGAGTGAGCGTGGTCAGACTGATTGCCAGCCAGCCCGCGATATATAACTTATTGGGCAAACTGTTAAAAGGATTGCGATAAAAAATTGCCAGGAACAACTGCAATAAAATCACCGCGGCGCCTAACCCGGCCGCCAGCACAATTTGATAATAGGCATCAGGCCAAAACGCAATAACGATAAAGGCGATAGCACAAAGGTAATTAACCAGTCGCCAGTAACCGGGCATGCCAATCAACATGGCATAGGACACCTTAACCGCACAATACACCGACAGTGCCACCAGCCCCAAAGAAAATGGCACTATGTAGGCGGTAAAACCCGTCAGCTGTCCCAGCACACCTTCGTTGTTGAGAAACAAGATCAAAAACACCATGTTGGCTATGGCAAACCAGAAGCGAACCGGACTGCCCAACATCAGATAGGTGATCAAAAAGTAGGTGCCGAGGATTAACAATGCCCCGGTAAAGGCACCTATCAAGGCCAGATTACGGGTTTCTTGTTTGATAAGTGCAGTGCTTTTCCAAAAGTTGACGTTGAACACCAGGGGGCCATCGTCTTTGATGCGAAAAACAATGTCGAATTTTTGCCCAAAATCCAGCTCAAAAGGCAAGGCAAACTCGCGATAATTAAAAGGCCGATTGGAAAACGGACGGTTCGCACCGATATTGGCGGAATGCAGTATTCTGCCCAGCTCATCAAGGATAAAGATATCCACGTAATTGAGGTTGGGGTTGTTGATGATAAGAGTGTAGCGAGACTTCTCTAAGGACTCATAGCGCAGGCTGGCTTTGCCCCATAAACTTTGCTCGGCCGATAATACCTTGGGCAGGTCTTCAACAGACCAATGTAATTCTCGATTTTTAATGTCTGATAACTGCACCTGATCATCTGTGGTCTGAAATGTCAGGTTAGAACTCAAATCGACATGGGGATTGTTGTCATTCAGTACTATGACTTCAGCGTTTGCCAATGCAAATGCCATACTGCACAAATAACAAAGCCAAATTATAGCGAGCTGCTTCAGAATTTTTCCACAACGACAATAAGTTAAGAATTCACACAGGATAGCATATTCCGATCAGACTGCCGTATCGGAAAATAATATTGAGTAAAAATCCTGCAGTTTTTGATCATCCCGTCCCGTAACCAGTTCTGCCCATGCCGACTCTGAAAGGTGTTCTACAAAAATAAGGTATTCAGTGTTATTGCTTTCCACGCACCACTGTTCCCGGTCAGCCCCTTGTTCGTGACGCTTTAGCTTAATTTGGTTTTTCGACTCTAGCTTTGTCAGTGTACAGGCCAGGCCCTGTTCATTCTGCACCCAGCTGTAATCCAACATCAATAACTGCATAGTAAATCTCTAATCCGACTAATGGCTAATACAAAATAAACCCAGACTATCTATATTAACAGGTTCAAGTAAGTGCTGAGATTTTACCTGATTTTGCTGTTCAAAAATGGCAAAAGTATAGATGTGGTTTAGTATTAATCTGGCACGCAGTGAGATTTTGAGAAAACAGAACTTGTCCGGTAACTCCAGAGGCAATGAATTTTCTATCACCAGGAAGGCATAATCATTATGAAACTAGGTTTTGGAAAGCTAAAAATAACTACCGAGCCTGATACCGGCGTCGAACTCCAGGAACTCAGAAATACCACCGAAGCATTACAGCGCTCCTTTGCGGTTATTGAGTTTGATCCTCAAGGTAATATTTTATTTGCTAATGACAATTTTCTTGCAGCGATGGGCTATTCGCTCAGCGAAATACAACACAAGCACCACAGTATGTTTTTACGTCCCGGGGACAGCCAACATCCAGATTATCAGACTTTCTGGAAAGAATTGCGCGCTGGCCAGTTTCAGTCGGGGGAGTTTTTAAGAGTAAATAAAAGCGCTGAGGAGGTCTGGATCCAGGCCACTTACAACCCGATTTTAGATCAAAGTGGCAATGTCTATAAGGTCATCAAATTTGCCTCTGATATCACCAAACAAAAAACCCTCAGTGCCGAGCACGAAGGCCAAATCAATGCCATCAGTAAATCCTTAGCAGTGATCCACTTCGATCTGGATGGAAAAATACTGTGGGCCAATGATAACTTTTTAAACACCATGGGTTACCAGTTGTCAGAAGTGGTAACGCAACACCACCGGATATTTGTTTCTCAGGAGGAACAAGCTTCTGAGGACTACCGCACTTTTTGGCAAAATCTCAACAACGGTGAATTTCAATCCGGAGAGTTTCATCGGGTAAACAAGGCGGGGGAAAGTGTCTGGATTCAGGCCTCATACAATCCCATCTACGACAGCACCGGACAGCTCAAGAAGATCATCAAATACGCCAGTGATATCACCGAACAAAAGCTGAAAAATACCGACTTTGAAGGGCAAATTGCGGCAATCAGCAAAACCCAGGCCGTCATTGAGTTTGATACCGAAGGCAAAATTTTAAATGCCAATGACAACTTTCTCGCCGCGATGGGTTATCAACTGGCTGAAATTAAGGGAAAACATTACCGCATGTTTGTGGCCCCTGAATACGCCAATAGCGCTGAATATCAGAATTTTTGGCAGCAATTGCGGCAAGGCAAGCATCAAAGCGGTGAGTATCAACGCTTCGGTAAAGGCGCGAAAGAAATTTGGATCCAGGCATCCTACACCCCGATATTCGATACCAATGGCAAGGTTTTAAAAATCGTTAAATACGCCTCCGATATCACCCGCCAGAAACAAAATTATGCCAACTTTGAAGGGCAAATATCCGCCATAGGTAAATCCCAGGCCGTTATCGAGTTTGATATGGACGGTACTATTTTAACCGCCAACGAGAACTTTCTGGCCACCATGGGCTATCAGTTGGAGGAAATTAAGGGCAAGCACCACCGTATGTTTGTTACACCTGAAGAGGGCGCCTCAGCGGAATATCGCAAATTCTGGCAAGACCTGAATGAGGGTAAGTTTACCACTGGTGAATACCAGCGGGTGGGTAAACAGGGTAAAGAAGTATGGATTCAAGCTTCATACAACCCGATTCTTGATGCATCACAAAAGCCTTTTAAGGTGGTGAAGTATGCTTCTGATTTCACTGCACAAAAAAGACTGAATGCAGATTATCAAGGGCAAATAGCCGCCATAGGAAAATCTCAGGCAGTTATCGAATTTAATCTGGACAGCAGCATCATCACAGCCAACGACAATTTTCTCAATGCCATGGGCTATGAATTGCAGGAAATTCAAGGCAAAAAGCATGAGATGTTTGTACCCAGCGATATGAAAAAGTCACAGGAATATCGTGATTTTTGGGATGCCTTACGCGCCGGACAATATCAAGCCGGTGAGTTTAAACGGATAACCAAAAGTGGAGACGATATTTGGATCCAAGCCTCATATAACCCCATATTAGGGCTCAATGGCAAGGTCGCCAAAATCGTCAAATACGCCACAGACATCACGGCTCAAAAAATGATTGATGCCGATAACCAGGGGCAACTGAACGCCATTGATAAGTCGCAGGCTATTATCGAGTTCGATCCCGACGCCACCATCCTCAGAGCCAACGATAACTTCCTCAACGCGATGGGCTATCAGTTGGATGAAATTCAGGGTAAAAAACACGCAATATTCGTAACGCCTGATTATCGTGACAGCCACGAATACCAGATGTTTTGGGATAAATTGCGCAATGGCGAATTTCAGGCTGGTGAGTATAAACGAATCGCCAAAGATGGTTCCGAAGTCTGGATCCACGCCACCTATAACCCGATATTAGATCTCAACGGTGACGTCTACAAGGTGGTTAAATTTGCTATTGAGGTTACCGGAAGGGTCAATGCCGTCAGTGCGGTAAGAACTGCGCTGGAAAACCTGTCTCAGGGGGATCTCAGTACCGCTATTCAACAGGAGTTTATCCCTGAGTTTGAAAGCCTGAAGGCAGCAATCAACGGCACAGTCGAAAAACTTCGCGAAACCGTGTTGGATATCAATCATTGCGCTTCAGAAGTCACTGTCGGTGCCAATGAGATTGCTCAGGGAAACCAGGAACTCAGCAACCGCACAGAACAGCAGGCCTCTTCTTTGGAAGAGACCGCCGCCAGCATGGAAGAACTCACCACCACTGTCCAGGAGAATGCCAAAAACAGCCAGGAAGCCCACGAAATAGCGAATCAAACTAAAGAAAAAGCCCATCAGGGAGGACAAATCGTCTCCGAAGCCATTGCCAGCATGGAGTTGATTAGCCAGTCAAGTAGAAAAGTAGTGGATATCATTAATGTCATCGATGAAATTGCTTTTCAGACCAACCTGTTGGCCCTGAATGCTGCGGTAGAGGCCGCTCGTGCCGGCGAAGAAGGCCGGGGTTTCGCCGTAGTAGCAACCGAGGTGCGCAATCTGGCGCAGCGTTCGGCGGGCGCTGCAAAACAAATCAAAGAGCTTATTCAAGACAGTGTGAAAAAAGTTGATGAAGGCAAGCAGTTGGTCAATAACTCCGGGGAAACCCTGGAAGAGATAATACAGTCAGTAGTTAAGGTGACTGATATGATGAATAAAATCGCCTTATCGTCGAAAGAACAATCTACCGGTATCAGCGAAATTAACAGCGCGGTCAGCCAAATGGATAATATGACGCAACAAAATGCAGCCATGGTGGAGGAAGCAACCGCTGCCAGTGATACGCTGAAGCAATTGGCGGTCAATATGACATCAAAACTGAACTATTTTACTCTGGGCGAATGACAACTATTGGTCCAATATAAGCAACTGGTGATCCAAAACAAACCACTGGAGTAATGATCTGTGTTATTTATGTCGATTGACTCCAGTTTAAAAATACGCACAAGCAGAGATGTAATACCATGAAAAAGACCCTTATTTTAGTTATGGCAACCGCAGTTCTGGGATTATCCAGTGGCTCTGCCTTAGCCGCAGGTGACGCTGCTAAAGGCAAAGCAAAGTCTGTAACCTGTCAGGCGTGTCACGGCGCTAACGGGATATCTATGATCCCCAACTATCCCAACCTGGCGGGTCAGAAAGAACTTTATCTGGTGGATGCCATTAAAGCCTACCGGGATGGTACCCGTAAAAACCCGGTAATGTCGCCAATGGCAGCAGCGTTGTCAGATGAAGATATTGCCAATCTGGCGGCTTACTTTTCTAGTTTGCCAGCCGGTGGATGATTCGACATTATGTTGTGGAAGGTAGCGCTCAGGCTACCTTTTTTATGACTATTGCACTCGCCGAGACCAATAAAGCACTGCAACAGGCTTTGTATCTTAACCTGGTTACAACCGGAGGGTTTGAGGTGTCCGTTCTTACTCTTCCGTTTAAAGCCATCACTTATGAGCAATATACTGCACTGTTGATAAATCAGCGTCTTATTGAACACCTACAACCGGATATCCCCCCAAACCTGTTGATCATAGTTTACCAACCCGTAGTCAGTAATATTAATGAACCCTGTTCGGTTAAAACCGAAGGAGCATTATGCTATTCAATGCGCTTTTCAATGGCGGCTTTGCCCGGATTTTCTGAGGCCATTAAACAAATTTTGGTGCAAAATTAAAAACTGGTCCGATTTGACGTTAATAACGTACAACCAAATCAAAATTAGGAAAATACTATGCTAACCGTTCATCACCTGAATAACTCTCGCTCGCAGCGCGTACTATGGATGTTGGAAGAGCTCAACCTGGATTATCAGATTGAATTTTATCAACGAGACAAGCGCACCATGCTGGCACCTGACGCCTTAAAAAAGGTGCACCCGCTGGGCAAATCTCCGGTGCTCACCGATGGGGATCAGACAATTGCAGAATCTGGTGCCATCATCGATTATCTGGCCAGAACCTACAACAATAGTGAATTCCGTCCCCCTGAGGACAGTGCCCATCACCAGCAGTACGTTTATTGGTTACATTTTGCCGAAGGTAGTCTCATGCCGCAATTGCTGTTGAAACTGGTTATGCAGAAGGTAAAAGACAACGCGCAGCCATTTTTTGTCAAACCCATCGCCGGTGCCATTGCCAATAAAGTGAATAAAAACTTTATTATGCCCAATATCACCCGACAACTAGCCTTTATCGAAACTCACTTAAAGCTCAATGACTGGTTTGCCGCAAACCGATTAACCGGTGCCGATTTTCAAATGAGTTTTCCACTGGAAGCAGCAGTGCATCGTGGGCTGTGTAAAAACTACCCGTCTATAACTAAATGGGTAGAGAAAGTCCAAAACCGCGAGGCGTATAAACAAGCGCTGGAAAAAGGCGGCGAGTATGATTTTGCCTGATGGCAGCTAGTTACGGTATTCCCGTAACAGACGCATAAACTCATCACCGTATTTTTTCAGTTTGGTTTGGCCTACGCCGTTGATTTGCAATAGTTCTTGTTGCGTCGACGGTTGCCACTGTGCCATTTCCGCCAGGGTGGCATCGTTGAATACCACATAGGGTGGTACGTCTTCCTGCTCAGCCAGTCGCTTGCGCAGGTTTTTCAGTAAGGCAAAGAGCTTCCGGTCATAGTTCTTAGCATCCACCGACTTGTCTTTGCTGAACGACAAATTCAGACGAGGCACGGCCAGAGTTAACAGATATTCCGCTTTGAGGACAGGACGAGCGGCCTCAGTGAGTTTAAGCGCCAGATTTTGAGTAACATCCTGACGCACAATGCCCTGATGAATAAGCTGATATATAACATTCCACCACCAGGCGTCCGTTTGTTTTTGTCCGATGCCATAGACAGATAATTCAAACCATTCGGCGGGCATATCTTTCAGTTTTTTGCCTCTCAGCACCTCAATCACTGACTTAACCGGTACCGCCTGTTGCAGACGCAAAATACAGGAGAGGACTTTTTGTGCTTCCTCAGTGGCGTCAAATCGCTTGGGGGGATCCAGGCAAATATCGCAATTGCCACAGGCGGTATCGCTGAACTCAGAAAAGTAATTGAGCAAAACCTGTCGACGACAGGTTTGCGCCTCAGCAAAGGCCACCAAAGCCTGAAATTTATTGAGCTCTACCTCTCTGCGCTGCGGATTTTCCGACTGCGATATCCAGTCTTTATTGCGCGCTACTTCTTTTTCGTCAAACAATAATAGAGCCTCGGCAGGCATACCATCACGTCCGGCACGTCCGGTTTCCTGATAATAGGACTCCACACTGCGGGGCAAGTCAAAATGCACCACAAAGCGCACATTGGGTTTATTGATCCCCATACCAAAAGCCACCGTCGCCACAACCACATCCACTTTATCTTGTAAAAACTGTGCCTGTGCCCATTCCCGTTCTTCGGTGGACTTACCGGCGTGATAGGCGGCGGCCTTGATGCCATGCCGACACAACTGTTCGGTGAGGGTATCTACCTTATTGCGACTGTTACAATACACAATACCACTGCCATCTTGTTGTTCGAGATACTTCAGCAGTTGCTGCAAAGGCTTAAATTTTTGCGTCAGCAGATAGCGAATATTGGGTCTGTCAAAGCTACCGCGCCAGATATAGGCATCCTGAATACCCAATTGCAGTAAAATATCTGAACGAGTGGCTATATCCGCGGTGGCCGTCAGTGCCATTACCGGTGTGTCGGGTAAAACTTGCTTAAGCTGACCCAACTGGCGATATTCGGGCCTGAAGTCATGACCCCAATGAGAAACACAGTGAGCCTCGTCAATGGCGATAAGGCTTACGGATAATTGCGACAGGGAATTTAAAAACTGTACCTGCATTAACTTTTCCGGCGACACATACAATAACTTACTGTGCCCGGAGGTGAGGTTTTGCACTGCCTGCATTTGTTGCTGCGGTGTTTGTGTTGAGTTTAAGCACTCAGCAGAAACCCCCATTGCCGCCAACGAATCAATCTGGTCACGCACCAGAGACAGCAAGGGAGACACGACAATAGTAATGCCGGGTAATAATAAAGCCGGAATTTGATAACAGAGTGACTTACCACCACCGGTTGGCATGAGCACCAGGGTATTCATACCTTTTAAAGTATTGCTAATAATGTCACTTTGCCCTTCGCGAAACTCGCGGTAGCCAAACACTTCAGACAATATTTGTTTTGGTGTCTGAAGCGATTCAAGCGGTGCGGGGACGGTTACAGTATTCGAGTTCAAAAGGATTCAGTGTGATTATTAAAAATTAGCAATAAGGTAATTTACTCTGACTTTTTCTGCCATGACGAATAAGGCACAATAGCCATTGTTCAGGGGTATAAGTGTAAGAGTTTTTGCCTCTGGCTTCATTAAAAACTTCACAGGAATTTTGATGCAAGAAACAAAGTTAACCAAAAAAGCCATGTTAGATTTGGTTATGGATGTATTTGACCAACAACTGCCCTTTAATCGCTTTCTGGGACTGCATATCGAGCGCAATAATTTCGACAAAGCAACGATACGACTTAACTGGCAAGACAATCTGATGGGTAACCCCTATCAAAAGATCCTGCACGGTGGTGTTACCGCAGCCATTTTAGACACAGTAGGTGGCCTGATGGCAATGCTTTACGTGGCCAAAGACCTGGATGACCTCACGACTGATGAGTTTAAGCAGCGCATCGCCAGAATTGGCACCATCGATATGCGGGTGGATTACCTTAGACCGGGCAAAGGGGAGGAATTCACAGCTACGGCAGAAATGATCCGCAAAGGCAATAAAGTCGCGGTATGTCGCATGGAGTTACACAATGAAAAAGGCACCCACATCGCCTTTGGCACCGCCACCTACATGCTGTAAGTGGCGAGTTAGCATCAACCAGAGATACTTCTAACGCCAGGAGCCGTACATCGGATTAGGCAACAGAAACAGGCTACGGCCATGATCCGGTAGTAGAGACTCAATATCCGCCTCTTCCTGTGTTACACCGGCGAAGTCTTCGATATTGTCACCCACCTGAAACAGGATCTGATGCGCTTGCTTCCAGCTCTTTTGCATTTCACGAGTCAGAGAAAAACAACTCGCCTTACCTTGCGACATTTGTTGACGGCGTAAATCTTTGTCATTGTGTATTCCGGGTTGCCCAATGGCCTCTTTATCTGCCGCCAGCCGACCAATTAAACAACTATTGGCCGAAGTCACGGGTAACCCAACAGCCTGCAAATTTCGCCAGGTGTGTGCGTCTAATTCACGTGGACGATTGGTGATCAGTGCGATCTTTCCACCCTGTTGGAATACGGCTTCCATGAAAGCTTTAGCCCCAGGCACCAATACCGCCTTTTCACTTTGCACCCAGGTATTCCAGGTCTCAGGTGAAAACCCGGTGCCCATAGCTTCCGCGTGACGCTGATAGGCTGAATTATCCAGTATGGTTTCATCCACATCCATTACCACCACCCAGTTTGTGGTGTCAGGCGACACGGTTTTAACCGCGTCAGTGGCCAGACTGTATATCTCTTCCGTTAATAACTGATATTCTTTACTACGGGTAAACCAGGTAACCGCATTTGAATAAGTTGGCTTTGCAGCGAAAAGAGCGGTCGATATGGCACAGTGATCACTCAGCATCTCTCCTGCTTCCATATTTTCAAAAGTATGTACCTGCACAGATTCGCTTGCCACATTAGCATTCATTCCCCCCACCAGGATATGGTCGATAGGCGCCGGGTAGCGAGGATGGCAACCAATGACATCACGTGTGGCTAAACGAGCAGAACGACCTTCGGTGAGTAACAGTCTTGATAAGCTGTTATAGGGCGCTGACATGCGATGGTTAAAGTCACCCAAGATCACATAAGGTGTACCCTGCTCTTCTCTTTGCGAAATCCATTTGTTTAAGATGGGTGCCTGCCGGGCATAAATCTGACAAGACTCCGAATCACTGCTCAAATAATCATCTACAAAGCAGCCGCTTTTCAGGTGCACATTCAATATGTCCATCGGCCCGTTTGGCGAAGCCACCTGAATAACTAATCCATATCTCAGACCGGGCATCTCTAAACCCAACTCTTCGACATTATCTACCGCCAGCACCGGTACCGATTTGTTAACCGCAAAGGCAACTTTTTGCTGGGTTGACGTAAAGCCACTACCACGACATTCGTAAGACTCACTATCCGGTCTTTGGGACAAAATAATCTGCCATTCGGATTCCGGAAATATTTGTCTAAGCGCAGCGACTGAAGCCACTTCCTGGAGCGCAATTACATCAGCATCGAGGCTTTCGGCGTACTGCTGCAGAGCGGTGATTTCTGATTTTTGCCTTGGCCTACATCCCTGCTCTACGGGATAAGCCAAATGCTCAATATTCCAGGTGGCCAGGCGCAGTTCGCCATGCGATTCAACACTTTGCGTTTTCGTGTTGCCGGATACCGGCATTGCATACACTGTATTTTTTGCAAACCCAAAGGCAAAAGCCAACAAAGACGCTAAGCCAAGCAAGTGCAATCTATTCATATTAATGAACCTATTTTAATCCTTTTTCATGGAAACTAAGTGAAGCGGGCGGAAGCTTGCCCCGGTCCAACCTATACAATTTTGGTCCCGGAAGCAAAAAAGAATACAGCGAGACTATTGAGGTGAGCGCTGCTCCGCTGGGATATTACTTTGCTGACACTGACGCAAGCGATAATTGCGCAAATGCCCCCAGGCAACCGCTACAGAGCCGATAACAGTCAAAACCACTTCAGCAGTCTCACCCAGATAGTCATGGCCAAACAGCACGGCCGCCAATAACAAGACCAGGCCAGATATACCTGCAGTCAGTACTGAGGGCTGTTTGTGTTTGCGATAACCCACCAGTAAGGTGACCGAACTCAAAGGCACAATGACGTATAGCAAAGCAAGGTGAAAAACCTCGTCATTTAAAGCCAACAACCCGGTTACAGGCGGCAGCAACAACAATAGCAGGGGCAGAAACAGGCAATGTAAAATGCACAAAAACGATAGTCCTATGGCGGTTTTGTCACTAATTTGTTGCAGTTGCATTGCTAAAGGTTTCCTTATTTTTTTGGGGCGTTTCACTCTGGCATCGGCTACATACACCCGAAATTTCTAACTGAGTATCCGTCATTAAAAAGCCGGAATTTTTAATGCCCTGAGAGAGAAGCTGCACCAGGTTTGACGGTACTGTGGTCTCTTCAACTTTCTGACAAGACTGGCAAAGTAAAAATAGTGAAAATGGATGATGAGAGCAGTCGTGAAGACCGGAGCAAGCCACGTATTTATTCGCTGACTGAAGACGATGAATCAATTGCACCGACTCCAAAAATTCTAAAATACGATAGATAGACATTGCCATAATTTGCGGCTGATTTATCTTATTATACGCATCGGTAAGCTCGTACGCAGACATGGGGCTATCTGCTTTTAATAAGATTTCCAATACCCGTTGGCGTTTTTCCGTGAGCTTTCGGCCAGTTTTTTCACAAGCGCGCCTATCCGCCAAAATGACTTCTTCAAGCAACTCTTGCCCCACACATAATCTCCTGTTAACAATCCAACCGCATTATCTCAGCCCTGCCAGGTTCTTCGTTTATACCTGAAAGCGACACCACAGAATGCCAAGGCACCCCTGCCATTCACCAGCTTGAATACCTTTTTTTATTTATTTGCTGAGAATATTGGAGATCCAGATTGGCGCTTTGTACACAGAAATGGGCATATCGCTACTTCCACACACAGCAGAGCCATGAAAGCCAATTTGCTTTCCGTTTTGAGACAATATAACATCGCCACCAGCATGATACAATATAACATACTAAAGAGGTTGGGAATGCACAAAATATCCAAAGTTGCCGCCCTTATCGGCGCTTTGCTGCCCACGAGTTTAATGGCACAGACCATCGAAGGCGTGGTTTTAAATGACAAGGGTAATGCCGTTGTCGGTGCCAATGTGGAAGCAGAAGGAGTGGGAATAACCACGAAAACCGATAGTGAAGGACGCTTTGTGTTACAAAATCTTTCTGTTGGCATTAACGAGATCCACATCTCTGCCAAAGGTTTTGCGCATCTGCACGAAGATATTACGCTATCTGAAAATGCCACTCAGCAGATGACGCTGACGCTAATTCGGTCACCAATAGAAGTTATCGATGTGGTAGCGACGCCAGTACATATGTCGGTGATGGAATCCGCTGCGCCGGTTAGCGTACTGGGTGGTGACACTCTGCGTCGTCAACAAGCGGCCTCACTTGGTGACAGTCTGGAAAAAGTGGCAGGTGTCCATACTAACTTCCACGCCAAGGTTGCCAGCACGCCAATTATTCGCGGCTTAAGTGGCCCACGTGTTCTCATCGCGCAAAATGGTTTGGACAGCAGTGACGTATCCCGGGTTGGTCCAGATCACTCTGTGGCCTCAGAAGCCTCAACCGCGCAACAAATCGAAGTTCTGCGCGGACCGGCTACCCTGTTCTATGGCAGCGGTGCAATTGGCGGTGTGGTAAACGTCGTTGACCAACGTATTCCCACCGACACCACGACTCGCGGTGAGTGGCTATTAGAAAGCAATTCCGTTGACGATCAAAAGCTCGCCTCTTTTAATGCCACTACGGGTACTGAATCTTTTGGTCTTTATGTGGATGGCTATTGGCGTAAATCCAACGATTATGAAACACCAGTAGCGCCCGAACTTGAGCATGACGAGCATCACGAAGAAGAGCATGGCAATGTTGTTGCCAACAGCGGCGAAGAATCTAACGGCTTTACCCTAGGCACCAGTTACCTGTTCGAGCAGGGATATGTTGGTATCGCTGTAGAGCAATTTAATCGCGAATACGGTATCCCAGGTCACAGTCATGGCGATGAAGAAGTGGATGTTTTTGCTGACCTGGAGCAAACCCGAGTGCAGTTACAGGGTGAGCTTAACGTTGATAACGATTGGCTTTCTCAAGTTCAGCTCAGAGCCGGTTATAGCGATTACGAACACGCAGAAATTGAAGCGGGCGTAGCAGGTACTCTGTTTGAAAATGAAACTCATGAATTACGCTTGGATATGATGCATACCCCCATCGCTGAGTGGAATGGCGGTATCAGTTTCCATTACAAAAATAGCGAAGTCGCCGCTCAGGGTTCAGAAGCCTTCACTCCGCCCTCAGAATCAGAAACTCTGGCTCTGGCGATAATGGAAGAGCGTCATTTTGGAGATGTGTTGGTGCAATTAGGTGCCCGCGTAGAACGTGTCACTTTAACCGCTGACAATGTGCTACTGCCTTCCATTGAAGCCCACGGCCATGAAGATGAACATGAGGATGAACACGATCACGAGCATGACCACGAACATGAGCACGATGATGAGGTGTCCTATACCCGGGTATTTAAAGCCGATCATGAATTCACGCCGGTAACCTTGTCAGCAGGTTTAGTATGGGATTTCACGCCTGGATACAACTTAGGTATTTCAGTGTCTCGCTCTGAGCGCGCCCCTTCTGCCACTGAACTGTTGTCTTTTGGTCCGCATATCGGTACCCGCTCTTATGAGGTTGGTGCTTTATTCGCCTTGCACCAGGAAGGTGATGAAACGCATATCGAGCTTACTGACGAAATCATTGATTTAGAAACCGCTAACAATATTGATCTGACCTTGCGTAAAACTCAGGGTGATGTGGGTTTTGTGCTGAATGCCTTCTACAACCGTGTGGACAATTACTACTACCAGGTCGCGACAGGTTTGTTTGCTGAAGACGGCCATGATCACGACCACGGACATGATCACGGCGACGAAGGTCACGATGAGCACGACGGCGAATTGCCGGTTTACATCTTCCAGTCTGACGATGTGATACTGCACGGTTTTGAAGCTCAGGTAGCCTGGCAGGCAACGGACACCTTTAAAGCCACCTTCTTCTCTGATTATGTCAGAGCGCGACTGGAAGATGGCGGTGATCTGCCACGTACTCCACCACTGCGCTTCGGAACACAATTCAGTTATGAGCATCAGAACCTGAGCGCGCATTTGGATATTACTCGCTATCAGGAGCAGGACCGTATTGCTCAGGAAGAAACCGTTACTGACGGTTACACCCTGGTAGACGCCAATATTAGCTACACACTGTCAGCGATGGGCCAAGATATTGACCTTTATCTCAAAGGCACAAACCTGACGGATACTGAGGCGAGAGTTCACTCCTCTTTCCTAAAAGATATCGCACCACGTCCGGGCCGCAGCATTGCTGTAGGTATCCGAGGTTATTTCTAGTTAAAAATTAAAAGTATATAGGGAACACGTTATGACTCATTCATTTCAACTAAAATTGCTTGCCGCGGCGATTGGTACCATTTTATTAACCGGCTGTGGTGATGCTGAAACAACCATTATTGAGCAGGATCCCATTGAAGTACCAGATGACGATCATGATGACCATGATCACGGAGATGGTGATGATGGCCACGATGACGGTGAGCACACCATTGATTCCATGGGCCGCTTAGCGGTGCTTTCTGGCGAAACTGCCAGCGTGGCTATTGTCGATATCGAGCACAAAGAAGTGTTGGACAACTTTGCTCTGATCCACGAATCCAATACCCTGGCGGTATCTCCGGATCTGCGTTATGCAGTAATCAACAGCCGCAGCCAGGATTATTTAGGGTTTATCGATAGTGGCCTGTGGCGCGAAGATCACGGTGACCATTTACATGATTATGAACAAGCACCAGCCATGAGTGACTTCGAACTGTCCGGCAGCAGACCAACACATATCGTTAACCACGATGGTCAAATGGCCGTCTTTTACGATGGTGATGCTGAAACCAGCACTCCAGCTGCGGTACAGGTACTGACGGATCTGGACATCAGTAATGAAAACAGCGATTTACCCACTGTTAACTACAACATTAACATGCACGGTGTGGCCGAACCGCGTGGTGAGCACCTGTTGTCTACCATTCGCCGTGACGATGCTGAAAGTACCTCCGGAGCCAAGATTCTTCCGGATCAGGTGGGTGTTTATCACCTGCACGACGGTGAATATGAGTTAGAGCAAGTACTGGAAGTTAATTGCCCGGACTTACACGGTGCTGCACAAAATCACGAATTTGTGGTGTTTGGTTGTAGCGATGGTGTGTTGGTTGCTCACCAGCATGATGATGAATACGAAGCCGCCAAGATTGCCAATATCGATGGTCTTGAAGGGCTGCGTATCGGTAATATCTACGGTCACGAAGCCAGCGAAACCTTTATCGGTATAGCCTCAGCACACGGTGGCAGCCATGCAATTCTGGCGGCCATTAACCCGGAAGAAAACGAACTGGAGTTACTGGAATGGCAACCTGAAGCCAGCCCGGTAGGCTATGCGTTCTCTCATGATGGAGCGCAATTCCTGGTATTAGACAGTGCCGGATTCCTGAATATTCTTAGCGCTCACGAGCACGATGGACATATGCATTGGGAACTGGAAGGACAAATCGACATTAGCGAAGAAGACGTTGCTAATATGCCAGAAGGAATGAGATTCAGCATGACAGTAGCGCAAAATGGTCACTTTGCCTATGTGGCGGATCCGATTGCCCAGCACGTGCTGCAGATCCACCTGGAAGATATGGAGATCGAAGGTGATATGGAACTGGATTTCGCTCCGGCGAACATTACCTGGTTAGGTATCGCTGAAGAAGAAGAGCACAGTCACGACTAATCGCTGCTCTTAAATCCTTCAGAAGACCGCCCATCGAGGCGGTCTTTTTATTTTTACCGCCCCCGAAAAAATGCTATTTTAAGTAGCATTGTTTTTTGTCCATAAAGGAAGATTTATTTTAACGGATGATTTGGGACAGAGTCCCCCAACCAATGCTCTTTGGTACTTACCTTTAGGTGGTACCGGCGAAATCGGCATGAACCTTAACCTCTACGGCCACGATCACAACTGGCTGATGGTAGATTGCGGTATAACTTTCAACGCTAAATTAACTCAAGAGCAGGAACATCGCTTTGATGTAGTAGCCGCCGACCCGGCTTTTATCAGCAAACGCAAACAACAGCTTTGCGGCATCATTATTACTCACGCTCATGAAGATCACATTGGTGCTTTACCCCGTCTTTGGCGTCGCTTTAAAACTGATATCTATACCTCACCTTTTACCGCTGAAATCTTGCGTCGTAAATTCCATCGTGAAGGAGAAAATGAACTTCCGGTGATCCACGAAATCACCGCTGGAGAACGGGTTAATATTGGTCCTTTTGAGGTGGAATGGGTGGCGATGACTCACTCACTGCCAGAACCTTTCGGATTGTTAATCAATACCTCCGCAGGCAAACTATTTCACAGTGCTGACTGGAAAGTGGATAAAAGGCCTGTGACTGGTAAACCCACCGACGGCAAGCAATTACAAGCCTTTGGCAAGAAACAACTGTTAGCAACAGTTTGCGATTCTACCAATGCCTTAAAAGCAGGCTTTTCACTATCAGAGTTCGATTGCTATCAGGGTCTTAAATCCGTCATATCAGAGGCTAAAGGGAGAGTAGCGGTAGCCTGTTTCAGTACCAATATCGCAAGGCTAATTTCGCTGGCCCGTATCGCTAAGGAAACCGGACGCTATTTTACGCTGCTTGGGCGCGCCCTGGAAAATACGGTTTCAGTAGCCAAACTCACGGGGCATTGGCCAGAGGAGTTAACCATTCAGGATGCCAACATCATCGGCTACCTGCCGCCTGAAGAAATATTAGTGGCAGTCACCGGCAGCCAGGGAGAGGAGCGCGCCACGCT
This sequence comes from Planctobacterium sp. AWH2_060, assembly GCF_056158425.1. Lineage (NCBI taxonomy): Bacteria > Pseudomonadati > Pseudomonadota > Gammaproteobacteria > Alteromonadales > Alteromonadaceae > Planctobacterium > Planctobacterium sp. AWH2_060. Next base: position 3,344,832 of record NZ_JBSWTG010000001.1, read on the forward strand.
GGGCAAATTAGCTCAAGACAGCTTTGCAGGACTTGAATTAGAAGCAGACGATAGTGTGATATTCAGCTCAGTCATCATCCCGGACAACGAAGCCAAAATAACTCGCCTGGTGAACAAATTAAAAGCCAAAAAAGTCAATGTCATCCAGTCAGAATCCAGCGCAGTGCCAGTGCATGCTTCTGGCCATCCCAATGAAGAAGAGCTGAGGTTATTTTACGAATGGTTAAGACCAGAAATCGCCATTCCCACTCACGGAGACGCAGAACACCTGGCCAGACACGCTGAAATTGCCAGAGACTGTCACGTCCCCCGACAACTTACCGGGTTAAATGGTGATTTATTTGTATTGGCTCCTGAGCCCGGCGTGGTAAAAGAGTTTGTTAAAGCCGGGCGAATTGCTCTCAATGAGTGACACTAATTCAGCCATTTTATGAGTGCGTTCTGCAATTGTGCTTCATCCACCGGCTTAGAGATATAATCACTCATGCCAGCCTCGAGGCATTTTTGCTTATCTCCCCGCATAGCATTAGCGGTCATTGCCACAATCGCAATGTCTTTATACTCTTCACCGGCTTCAGCCAGCCTGATTTTCTGAGAGGTCTCATAACCATCCATTTCCGGCATCTGGCAGTCCATCAGAATAAGCTCAATCGGCTGTTCTTCACCATGCTTGTTCAGCACTTCCAGAGCCTTTACTCCGTTATCAGCTACCACCACCTCTTTAAAACCAATTTTGTTGAGCAAGGACAAAGCAACCACCTGATTGATTTCATTGTCTTCCACTAATAACAAACGGCGGGACAATATGTCGCTGGCGAGATCCGTCGGGATCGCGATCACTTCAGATTTCTCTGATGTCACCAGACTTCGGGCGTTAATCAGATCCCCGTCACTGTTGCCGCGCTCTTGTTCCGACAGCAACAAAGCGCCCAACAAATCCTTGCTAGTAACGGGTTTTGAGATATACCCGGAAATGCCAAATCGAACAAAATGATTGAGTTGGTTTTGATCCACCAACTTACTCATTAAGATAACAGGGGTGTTCTGCAAACAGGCAAATTGCCCCAGCTTTTTGTAAAAGGAGGCACCATCAATGTTTTCAATATTGTCTGCCAAAAGCATCAAATCAAAATGGGCAGAGACCTTTTTTTGATAATCGGGCAACAAGGCTTGTAAATGCGTTTCAGACTTACTCTGTACTACTTTAATGCCTTGATAGGCCAGCAGTTTACACACTACAGTCCTCGCTGCGGCACAGTCATCCAATACCAGTACATGTTTTCCTGAATGCGCCTGCAACAGTGATGGTGCTTCCTGCGAGCCTTCTGGCGCCTGCAAAGTGAACCAGAATTCAAAGGTACTTCCCATTCCCAACTTCGACGTAGCCAGAACATCACCGCACATCATGTTGCACAGCTTTTTCACTATGGCTAATCCGAGGCCAGTGCCGCCAAACTTTCGGGTAGTGGAGGCGTCAACCTGAATGAAAGAGTCAAACAATGAATCGATTTTGTCTGCAGCAATGCCAACACCTGAATCCTTTATGCGGCACATCAGGCACAATTGCTTTTGTTCGGTAACCATCATCTCTGCCGATACAATCACCTGACCTTGATGCGTAAACTTAATAGCATTGCCCAGGATATTGGTGATCACCTGCCGGATCCGGTTAGGGTCGCCCACCGCCTTTTCCACTTTAAGGCCAGAGGTGTCCAGGACTAATTCGAGGTCTTTATCCTGCACCAGAATTGCCGCACCTTCGACACAGTCTTCGAATAGTTCACGCACATCAAACTCAATCTTCTCCAAATCCATTTTTCCGGCTTCAATTTTGGAGAAGTCCAGAATATCGTTGATCAACGACAGTAACGAGCGAGCGCTGTTGATGGCTATGCGTACTTTTTGCAATTGGTTTGATGATAATTGCTCGTCTTTTAACAAGTTCAACATACCAAGCACGCCATTCATTGGGGTACGAATTTCATGGCTCATACTGGCCAGAAAGTTACTTTTAGTACGATTGGCCGTCTCAGCCTCTATTCTGGACAGCTCCAGGCGATTTTCAAATTCCTTGCGCTCAGTAATATCCTGCTGCACTCCGGCATAAGCAATTAGGGAGTCCTGCTCATCGTAAATAGGCGACAGATGCAGATTATTCCAAAAGGTTGAACCGTCTTTGCGATAATTCAGCAATTCGTCAATATGCTGTGTTTTGTTTTGTATCGACTGGTGTATTCGAGCCAGCACCACCGGGTCGGTTTCAATACCTTGTAAAAATCGACAATTCCTGCCGATCACCTCTTCTCGCTCATATCCGGTTAAAGTCAAAAAGCCTTTATTCACATAAGTCAGAGGTAAATCCGGCAGACTGGCATCGGCAATGGTGATCCCCAATGGCGAGGCTTCAATAGCATGCACTAAGAGATCGTTTTGGCGCAGGGCTTCCATCAGATTTTGTTCAGCTTGCTTGTCTTCTGTGATGTCAGTCAAGGAGCCAGCCATACGGATAGGCTTTCCCGATTCATCCCGTAAAGCGCAGCCTTTTATGCGAAAATAGCCCAGCTCAGCTTCTTGATTATTAAGACGGCACTCCACATCAAAAACACTGTCCTGCTGCAAATGTTCCTGCAATACCAGGCGCACCTTGTCGGCATCTTCAGATGGCATTAAAGACAACCACTGCTCCATGAAGATTGAAGGCGTATTAGTAGCACTGTAATTAAGGTCTAACATCTCGCAAGCCCTAGGAGAAAAATAAACCCTATCCCGCCCTATATCCCAGTCCCAAATGCCATCCTTGCTACCCTGTACGGCCAACTGGAACCTTTCTTCGCTGGCTCTGACTCGCTTCTCCTGCAAGAATAATTGCTTGTACGGATTAACAATTAACTTTTTACCCAGTGCCGCCAAAATAGTAAAACTGATAACCAGACTGGTAATAATGGCGATGGCAATATCGCGCATAAATCCGTGCTTTTCGGCATCGAGATAGTCACTTCGAATAAAGTATTCAGCCCTTAAATTGGTATTGTCTAAATTAATGGCATTAATGAGCTGATAATTGCTTTCACTGTCAAAATTCTGATAAACCGTTTCGTCGGTGGCCACTCTGAAGGCGTGACCCTCTTTTAATTTACTGGCAAATTGTGATTCCAGAGAATCGGAAAACTCCGCCATCAAGACACCTTCAACATAACCGTTGTAGACAATGGGAGTGGCAAGCACAAAGTGATGGCGGTCTGCTTTGCGAGAAATAATAATATAAACAGGCAACTCCCCTGCTAACATCTGTTCAAACCAGGTGAAGCTGGCATAGTTATCCTGATTAACTTGAGCCCCCACTTCTGGCACAGGATATATTACGTCCCCCAGAATATTGAGCACTCGTAACGGCTCGCGACTGCCCAGGATTGTGATATCACTGAGATAATCCGCCATATTGGCCTGTTGCATTTCTGAGCCCATCACACTATTGGCGACAAGAGGAGAGCGTGCAATGTCCTTGAGTACCTTATAGCGGTTATCAATATACTGGCTCAGATTAGTGATGGCATAGGAGGCTTCATAATTGGAAGCATTTTGCTGAGTTTTAAATAATATGCTGTCGGCCCGATGCCCCACCAAAACCACACTGATACTGACCGAAACCAGCAAGCTGGCAAAAACAAAAAAGGCAAAAACTTTATTTGAGCGCCATGAAAGCATTATCAAACATCCTTATTAATTGACCGGGTTGAACAACGCGATACTGTCATCTTGAAGATAGTTGCCCATACAAAAATCTTCCAGTCCCAGCGCTTCATGCGCACTATCCTGTGCTTTAGACCACTCCTGAAAAGGGAACTGATAGTCTTTCAATAATCCTTGCACTGGTCCCTCGATATTTTCCAGTGCCGCGCGCAATGCGCCTCTGTTTGCCCCCATGTCATCCTGTAGTTGTACCTGGTTCAATGCGGCAATCACCAGGCGGCCAAGGTCATAAGAGTGAATAAAGCCAGGGGGAGCCTTAATGTCTTTTGCTGAACGAATATCAGGGAACAGCGCCATTGCTTGCTGCAAAACCCCATTGGAGAATTCTGTTGCAGGTGAAGAGATAAAAGAAAAACAACTTTGGATAAAATGCAGATTTATCTTACTTCTGACTTTATGGCTGACTCGCTGTGCAAAGTCACCACCTGTGATGCCCCAGTGACTGATAAAGGAAACCTGTTGCGGTGTCGCTATGTCCGCCAACGCGTTACTGAATACGGCACCTTCGATGGCATTGCCCACAAATAAAATGCAGTCAGTATTACGGGCCAGAATATCTCGCAACAAAATCCGGGCTCGGGTATCTTTGGTACTCCAATTAAACCAGGTTTTATCGGGCTGCATGTTCACTTCAGCCGTCAGAGCAGTGGTTATTGTACGATCGTTAGAATGGCCCCAGGGTGTGTCTTCCAGCAATAAATGAGGGCGCTGACACTGAAGGTTTTTAGCGGCAAACTCTGCGATGCGATAACCGGCTTTGGTATCATCAATGGATAACCTGAATGCCCAATTATGCTCCCCCTCATACCTTGTAATAGGTCCACCAGCCGCCCATGGCACTAGCAGTAACACGCCATTTTCGTTTATAAACTCGCGAAATTTGATATAAGGCGGAGAATGCAGCCCACCCAACATAAACAGAGCTTGCTCGTCTTTGAGAAATTGCTGCATGTGCAACTTACTGCGGTTGCTGTTGCCTCGGTGGTCTTTTTTAAACAGCTCAATGCGATATCCCTGTACCTGAAAATCGACTTCACTTAACGCCGTACTCAACCCCATATACATGGCATTTGCAGAAGCACTGTGACTGGCGTAGTCAGCATCGTGATAAATCTTTATCACTTTCTGCTGACACATTGCCGATACGCTGAATAAACTCAGCAGACACCAGCTTACAAAGCGAGAAACTGTCACCAACCCCATATCAAAAAGTCCACTTAATTTGTATTTGCGGTACTGATTCTGAAATACCTTCAATACCAAACTTGTTATGCCAGTATTGCCACTCGAACCCCAAGTGAAGTTGATTTTTAGGCATAGAAAATAATGGTCCAATATCCACCAGAAAGCGAGGAACAAAGAGTTGATGAGGCACAGTTTCACCACCCTCTTCACCAAAAAAATCAGCAAATCCCTCAATTACCGTGTCTGTCTCGGCGATAGTTAAAGGATACTTCCACGCTAAATACAGTTGCCAGGTAGTATCTTCCCTGTCCGGGTTATTGCGGTTAAACAGGTTAACTTTGAAAAAGGAAAACCCCGGCAGTGACACATTGGCACCCACTCCGAACATATATCGGGCAAGGCCATTTTCGCCTTTTTCTAATTGTGAAGATAAAAAAACATCGGATACGATCCCGAAATTTAATGCCTTACCAGTGAGTTCTGAGAGACTCAGTCTGGGGGTAAACTCGGCATAGATATATTCAGCACCATCATCAAACTGACTGAAATCAACAAAACTGTAAAAATCACCAAAACGCCAACGCGTTGGCGTGCTCCAGAGTAACAATGGTTCTCTGGCTATCGCCCACTTTGTAGTGTTCTCCACGAAGCAATTGCACATTAGTTGACTGCCACTGGATGAATGCCGATGCGCGTGCATCCGGTATCAACAATACCAGAGCAACAAATATAATTAGAGCGAAATGCAATTTCATGATGATTGTATCACTGTCGAATTAATCACCACTTGAGTCTATGCGAAAGATTTAAATTTTTTAATTAGCCTTTGGTATAAACAATTTCAGGAGAGGTAGGGAGATGAATTTTGTAATAATGAGGCGTTAACAGGCTGGACGAGTGAATGAATGCTCAACTAATGACTATAATGTCCAGAAACTAATAATGCTCATTTGGAGATAATCCAAAACTGATTCGTTTGCGGGTTCGGTTCCGCCAATATTTTTTCGGAGTGCTGAACCTAATCTCCCTTTACGCGCAATAAACTACGACATCAGTTTAAACAACGATGAGAGATATCAGGGATGATATCTCAATCAATGCCCAGCACAGGGATGTGCTGTCATTGATGGTCGTCGTTGTGCTGATGGCGAAGTTTATGCTTTTGCGCGTCAGGGGCTGCGGCGGATTCTTAAGGGGGGCGCAGCCCGGTCACCTTAAGGCGCAGTCGGCGCCCCGACAATGATTTCAATCAAATGATAATGGTTGAATTAGACCGCGGTGCCAAAAAGGCTTACCGAACAGCACACTCAAAACCAGAGCCTGTAGGTAGGTTGAGTACTGCAATATCGATAATTTAAGATGCAGCCAAAATAATTAGGTTTTAGCTTCGGTTAGGCTGTGTCGGATGTCGCTCAGAAATCGTTCGCAGTCTTGCCCTGGTCCGAGAGTTGCTCAAAATCGTTTGCGCTCTAGTCCTGGGTCAAAAACTCGGTGTGTTCTATTTTACATAGTAAAAAGCCCAGTAAACCGGGCTTCACATGAGTAGATGAACACCTTACAACTTAATTGAAATCGTCCATCAAAATCAACTGTGGCGGCAATCCCCCACGTTCAGCATCCACAGCCACGGCAGTATAGATGTTGCCGGCTTGCAGCGTCAGCATCCCGGTTTCGATGGCGGCGTTTTTAGTTCCGGCAGCCGTTACAGTGACAAAGTAGTCGCCTGCGGCGAGTTGCACGTAACCGGTTTCAGCTAACATTGGCGTGGTAAAAGGAACCGCACTAAATGCTGGTTGGGCATTTTCTATGTCACCGTCAGGCGTCACATAAATGTCTACGTCACCCGCACCCGGCGAAGCATGAAAAATCCGCACCTGCGCCGCAGTCGCAATGCGGCGTGGATTATCCATCACTAAATCCAGTCCCACATCATACAGCTCGTTGTTGGCGATTGCAGTATAGCTTTGCCCCACTTCCAGGGTGACAGCAGCATCATCCACCACCACAACACCATTGTTGTTGGCTGCCACGTCGATTAGATAGTCGCCATCTGCAACGGCAAGATAGTTAGTTTCATCGGTAAAGGACAGAGCTTCCACCAGAACCGTTTCATTATTGGCGATAACATCTACTGAAGGTCCATTGGCAACACCATGAACCACTCGCAAACTTGCCCCAGCATTATCATCCCACAACAAAAACGATCCAGTACCATCAGCCACTAACAGTGTCACCGGAGACTCACCGGCACCGACATTTTGGGTGGCAAATACCATGAGGTCAGCGCCAGCGGCCAGAGTCAGACTACCTGAATCGTAAACCACCGTATCGGTACCCGCGGCAGCGATACGGATTTGGTAATCCCCAGCAGGCACCTCCACTTGTCCGGTATAGTCCATAAAAGATGCAGTAGCGACAGGCTGAGCCGCCATCAGGTCATCTCCTGGTGCAGTGACATAGACATCCACCATGGGCGCAGTTGGTGCGGCATGGACCACCTGCAAACGCACATTGCCATTACTTACTTCTGACAGGTCATTTTCGATAACCAATGGTGCGATGTTGGCAGTTGTGCCTATAGCCACGACATCGTAGGTTTTGTCATTGTCCAGGGTAAGCGATGCATCAATAACCGTTGCGCTGCTATCGGCTGGCAGCAACGCATCTACCTGCACACTGTAGGTATCTGCAGGAACAGAGATCCAACCGGATGAAACCTGGTAGTCTACCGATTCCAGATTAGCCAGTATTTCCCCGTTGGCCATAACATCTACCATTGGCGCATCGGGAGAAGCATGTGTCACACGAATAAAAGGATCGCTAACTTCGGGCTCAGGGTCCGGAGTTGGCGCAGGGGTTGGGGTTATTTCAGGTAGTTTCAGATCACTGTCTGAACAGGCGAACAGCACTGATGCAAATACAGCAGTCAGCAAAAGTTTGGTAATGCTCCTCATGGCAGCCTCCTCATTAATTTTCGATTAAAAATTTGGGCAAACAACAAAGCTGCTTACGCATCGATTTATTAACAAGATCACCCAATTTGACGAGCAAAATAAAATCAAGGACACTGACCCGAAACAAATAATCACGGAATACGGGAAAACAGTGCTCGGCTTAAAACTACGGACAGTACGAAGGTTGCACAAATGGCTGACACTACTCATTGGTTTGCCATTGCTCACTTGGAGCATCAGCGGACTGTACTTTACCCTGTTTGATATTCATTACATTCACGGTGAAAACTTACTCAACCCCACAGCCACATTTACTCCCCATGAACAAAACAACTTCGGCTTTGGTTATGTATTAGAGCATTACCCGCAAGCCACAAAGCTGGCGATGCTAAAAATTGATGCGCAAACATATCTGCGATTTTGGAACACAGAATTGGCCTCCTGGCAACGACTCAATACCCAAACTGGAGAGTTAGCGCCGCCACTAGACGAAGAAGCCGCTAGCCGAATTGCCCAAGCACAATTCAATGGTTCTGCCCAGGTAAAATCAGTGCAACTGTTTACCCAACAGGCCCCTTTCGAGTTATCGCCACGGCATTTACCGGTCTGGCAAATTACCTTCGATGATGTGCAAGGCTCAACCCTGTACGTGCAACAAATTACCGGAGAAGTGGTCACCAAGCGTCACCTTTGGTGGCGCACTTTTGACGTATTTTGGCGGTTTCACATCCTGGACTACGAAGGTGAAGATGTAGCCAATCCGCTACTGACCACTGCCGCGAGTATCGCGCTGTTAACCACCGTTAGCGGATTAATTCTGAGTGTTTTTTGGCTGCGCCGGAAAAAAAGCAAACGGAGCAAGCGATGAGTCAGTTTTTACACCGCTGGTTGTCGGTAATCATTGTACTGCAGGTGCTGATTTGGGTGGCTACCGGGCTTTACTTCAACCTGGTGGACAGCGCCTGGTACAATACCACCAGCTATCAAAAGCAAACCGTTACAAAATCGCAATGTGACAGCAACATAATTCCCGTATCAGAATTAAGCTTATCCGCTGCTGCCACAAAAATAGAATTGCGGGACTCAAATCAGGGGTGCCACTACCTGGTGCATTACAACCGCGTTTTTCACCACTACCAGGCCATGCAGGTGCAAATTTTTGATGCCCATACCGGGCAGGCCTTACCGGCACTGACAAAGGATGCTGCAGTAGTGATGGCAAATGACAGTTACACCGGCCCCGGTAGCATGATAGCGATCAATTTGCTTCCTCCCGGAACATCTTCCAATGGCAAACAGCAGAATCCGGTATGGCGAGCCGACTTTAACGATGAGCAACAAACCCGGGTATACCTGCATTCAGTGACACGCGAGGTGATACGACACGAAACGCAAAACGCCAGGTTTCACCAATGGATGTTTCGTCTGCATTTTATGGATTATTTTAATAGCGGCGATTTCAGCCATCCATTGATTATCAGTTTCGCGCTGATGACGTTGTTAAGCTTTATCAGCGGCATAATTTGGCTGGTGCGCAAAATACGCTCGGGTAAACTGGCTCGCTAACCCGAAGAAGTCGGATACAAGCCTTAAGCTGTTTGGGGAATGCTTCTGACCGTCGCTCGATTGGCGCAAATATGGCAAAGGGTAAACTGTTGGGCTTCCATCACTGAGCGATACTCACGAGCGGCTTCGATAGAGCCAAATGCCGTCAGCAGCACTTTTTCGCTTTTTTCCCTCAGGTTCATCAACTTAGACTCGTCCAGCATCCAGAACAATACATCCATAGTGCTAAGCGAGATTTTTATATCCTTGCCTTGCGTTAGTTTTGTCAAATCCGTCGTCATATCCGTCAACCACACCATTTGTTTCGATGTTCAGAGATTAGCCAGGTTGCAGTGAAGCTGCCGTTAACTAAAATGACGAAAAATGAATGTGATGAAAGCCCTACACATTTCAATCTCTGGTGCAGAAAAGTGCCCTGTTGTGAATTAAAGCTGACACACATTCATAGTTTTTTTCGCTATCACAAAGATCCATTCAACGCTTCCAAAACGCTGAATACTCTATATATTGTCTGTCTCGTAAACGTTTCAGAAAATACCCATGCAACGCGATCAAACTAAGGCTGGCGTACTGCTCGCTATTAGCGCCTACAGCATGTGGGGATTTGCCCCCATGTACTTCAAACTCCTGCAAACCATGCCTGCTCTGGAAATACTGCTGCACCGGATTGTCTGGTCGGTGGTGATATTGTTTGCGCTGATCATGGTACTGCGTCAGCACCAAAAGGTGGTCAACGCTCTGAAAAGCAAAAAAGTGTTAAGCACCTTGTTGTTATCAGGCCTGTTATTGGCTGGAAACTGGTTGTTGTTTATCTGGGCCGTCAATAATGACCACCTGTTAGACGCCAGTTTAGGCTATTACATTAATCCACTACTCAACGTACTGTTAGGTTATCTCTTCCTGGGAGAGCGACTCCGCAAAAGACAGCAAGTGGCCGTGGTACTGGCTTTTATTGGCGTCGCCTATTTAGTGATATCCGTGGGTAAACTGCCCTGGATTGCACTAGTACTGGCCGGAAGCTTTGGCGTTTATGGACTGTTGCGCAAAAAAGTAGCGGTGGAATCTATTCCGGGCTTGTATGTTGAGAGCCTGATGATGTTACCTTTCGCCATTTGGTTTTGGGGGGCGATGGCGTCACCAGCCAGTAACATGCTGAACAATGACCTTGATCTTAATCTTATCCTGATTGCCGCCGGTATCGTCACCACGGCACCCTTATTGTGTTTTACCGCTGCCGCGCGACGCATTCAGTATTCTACGCTGGGCTTTTTCCAGTACATCGGGCCCAGCATCATGTTTATATTAGCGGTGTTTTTGTATGGTGAACCTCTGGACGAAGACCGGCTGATTACCTTTGGCTTTGTCTGGTCTGCGCTTACTCTGTTTAGCTTTGACTCCTGGCGTGCTTACCAGAAAAAGAGCAAGGTAATTTCCAGTGAACTAGTCGAAGACTAATCGATTGCGGCCGCCGTCCTTCGCCTTACAGAGATTCTCATCTGCCAGTTTCAGGGTTTCATCGGTGTTACCTTTAAATCTGGCAGAAGCACCAACACTAACTGATACATTAATTTTGTGGGTTTTATAGCGAATAGGCGTTGCCGCGACTTCTTCGCGCGCCGCTTCCAGCAGTTGTGTTGCTGAGTCTGTATCCATATTTGACAGGTAAACACAAAATTCTTCGCCACCAAAGCGCGAGACATAGTGATATTCGAGGTGTTTATTGAGAATTTGTGCCACCACTTTAAGTACGTGATCACCGGCGTCATGACCATAATTATCGTTTACTGACTTAAAGTGGTCGATGTCAAAGATGGCAAAACACACAAACCCTGGGGTCATTCTCATGTTGGCTTTAATTCGAGCAAAAAAGTGCCGCCGGTTGGGCAAATCCGTTAAATAATCAGTGTTGGCGGCGTGTCTGATGGCGGCAACATTTTCTATGTGTTCAATATTCTGGATCACCCGACAAAAGAACTCTTCGTGACAATAGGGCTTGCTGATGTAGTCGTTGGCACCGCTTTTTATAAAGCGCGCCGATAAAGCTGAACTGCCTTTCCCGGAAACACCGATAACCGCTACGTCCTCTTTACTGAAGGTATTGCGCAGCTCTGCCACCATCTCAACACCGGTTTTGTTGGGCATATTCTCATCAGTGATAACCAGTTTGATATTGCTGTGTTGACGCAACACTGTGAGTCCTTCCTGGCCATCTTCTGCCTCGTAGGTCACAAAGTTATGGCGGCGTAACAATGAGGTCACCATGGAACGACTCAGACGGGAATCATCCACTACCAAAACGCCAATTTGCTTGTTCTTTTCCAGTCGCTGTAACAATCGACTTAAATAATCATAAACTTGGGCGTTTTCTTTGGGAATGTAGTCCACCACATCTTTGGAAAGCACTCGGTCTCGGGTGCGTTCGTCCAGTCTACCGGTAATCACTACGGTGGGGATAAACGCCTGAATAGCATAATCAATTGCTTCACCATCTTCGGCATCCGGCAGGTTGTAATCCACCAGAGCACAGAGATACTCTTCAGGATAACTGGAAGCAAATATATTCTTTGCCTGGGCAAGGCTACTAGCAGTTACCGGTTCAAGACCGGCTTTGGTAACCAGATGACTCAGAACTCGCATACTGGTGGGACTGTCTTCGATGACGAGCACTTTCTGTTGCATCAGGTTTTTCTTCTCTTTTTTATCTATGCATTATGCAATCGAATATCAATACAATGTAATTAGACTTTAGTCAAACGCGCGTAGCTCATTACCAGCCATTTGCTGCCAAACTCGTCAAAATTGACCTGGATTCTTGCATGTTCCCCCTGACCTTCCATATTGATCACTGTGCCTTCCTGAAATTTCGGGTGCTGTACTCTTTGCCCCAACTGCATGCCAGAATCTTCAAAGGCCTGATGGGAGGCCGCATGTTCGTATCGATTATAAACCGGACGGGATACGGTGGTGCGCAAGCGCACTTCTTCCAGGCACTCGGAAGGCATTTCTTTGATAAAGCGCGACATAGTGTGGAATTTGTCCTGACCGTAGAGACGACGACTTTCCGCCCAGGTTAGGTAAAGCTGCTCCATCGCCCGGGTCATACCCACATAACACAAGCGTCTCTCTTCCTCTAATCGGCCCGGCTCCTCATGACTCATCTGACTGGGGAACATACCCTCTTCGACACCGGCTAAAAACACCAATGGAAATTCCAGACCTTTGGCACTGTGGATGGTCATCATCTGTACCGCATCCTGGTGTTTATCAGCCTGAGTTTCCCCCGCTTCCAGAGAGGCATGAGCCAAAAATGCCGCCATCGGCGTCATTTCATCGGCTTCCTCGGGCACCACGAATTGCTTACAGGCAGTAACCAACTCTTCCAGGTTTTCGATTCTTGCCCGGGCTTTTTCCCCTTTTTCCGCCTGATACATGGCATACAACCCGGACTGACGTATCACTGCGTCACACTGTTGCTCCAGATCCATTTCCGCGAAATTCTCTTGCATGGTGAGTACCATGTCGATGAAGCTCTTAATGGCATTGCTGGCCCGCGATGCCAAACGCTTTTCCGCTATCATCAGCATCGCCGTTTGCCACAGAGACTGCTGGTTTTCCCGCGCCAATTCCCGAATCTGTGCCAAGGTCTTTTCACCAACTCCTCGAGCAGGCACATTAACCACCCTTTCAAACGCAGCATCATCCAGCGGATGATTGATCATGCGCATATAAGCCAGTGCGTCTTTGATTTCCTGACGTTCGAAGAAGCGCATACCACCATATATACGATAAGCGATGGATTCGTGTAACAGGGCTTCTTCTAAGATACGAGACTGGGCGTTGTTGCGGTATAAAATGGCGCAATCCTGCAAGGCATTGCCCTGCTCCAGCCAACTTTTGATTTTGGAAATAATAAAGCGGGCTTCGTCTACTTCATTGAAACCGGCGTAAACCTTAATTGGTTCACCTTCACCCTGTTCAGTCCAGAGTTCCTTGCCGAGCCGTCCCTGATTATTGTCAATGACGGCATTTGCCGCTTTCAAAATCACTCCGGTGGAACGGTAGTTTTGTTCCAATCTGATGGTTTCAGCGCCTGGATAATCCCGCAAAAAATGATGAATATTTTCGATATTAGCGCCACGCCAGCCATAAATGGATTGGTCGTCATCGCCGACAATCATGGTGTTATTGCCCTCGGCACTGAGTAACCTCAGCCAGGCGTATTGGATATTGTTGGTATCCTGAAATTCGTCCACCAGGATAGCGCGAAAACGGCGTTGATAATGGGCCAGGATGTCAGGGTTGTTTACCCAAAGTTCATGGGCTCTTAACAGTAATTCGGCAAAATCCACCAGCCCGGAACGGTCACAGGTATCCTGATAAACCTTATAGATTTCCGCCATTTTCTTTTGCGTATAGTCGTCGCGGGTATCAATTTGGTGAGGCCTTAAGCCTTCATCTTTGTTGCCATTGATATACCATTGTACCTGCTTAGGTGCCCAGTGCTTCTCATCCAGGTTCATGGACTTTAACACCCGACGAATTAATCGATATTGGTCATCGGAATCCAGAATCTGAAAGCTATCAGGTAAATTGACATCAGCGTAATGGGCCCTCAGCAGGCGGTGAGCCAGACCATGAAAGGTCCCCATCCACATGGTATGCAGCGAACGCCCCATTAATTCTTCCACCCGACCACGCATTTCCCGAGCGGCTTTATTGGTGAAGGTTACCGCCAAGATATTATGGGGGGCCAGTCCTTCAACCTCCATCAACCAAGCAATCCGGTGCACCAAAACGCGGGTTTTTCCACTGCCTGCGCCAGCCAAAACTAACATATCCTGAGCCAGTGCAGCTACCGCACTGCGCTGTTTGTCGTTTAAGTTATCCAGTAGTCGCGAGACGTCCATGGCACCCCTGTTTTTGTTGCCTGAGAGAAGTTTGTGGCAGTATTATAATCAAAAGCACTGGATATTTGTACAATTGTCTTGCCTGGGCGGACAAGACAATTGCGTAACCAGGATGATTTGGAGGGTGACTTAGCGCTTATACAAAGCCTGCAACGTGGCCGAATCCAGCGCGTTGGCTTTTACCATATAGCCAGCCAGCGCGGCTGATGCATCTGCCGGTATATCCAGTTTGCCGGGCAAAGCGTAAACAGTGAACAAATAGCGATGAGCGCCATCATTGACCGGCGGACAGGCTCCGCCAAAACTGGCGCTGCCATAATCATTGCGCAATTGCATTGCCCCTTCCGGGAGCTTCTCCCCTCCAATGGCACCGGCTCCTGCGGCTAAAGAGGTCACATCAGCAGGAAGATTAATAAGCTGCCAATGCCACCAGCCACTGCCAGTGGGGGCATCGGGATCATAAGCAAATACAGCAAAAGACTTGGTACCCTCAGGAGCACCTGACCAGGTAAGTTGTGGGGACTTATTGTCACCGGTACAGCCAAAACCATTAAAAACCTGATCTGTTTTCAGAAAACTACCGTGGGACATGTCCTCACTGAACAAGGTCATTTTCGCCACAGCGGGAACCGACAAAGCCAGCAAAGCAGAGAAGGTGAGCGTTTTTTTGAGTAATGATTTCAAGGCAGACTCCTTTTTCGGAACGTTAAGATCTGCCTTAGTCTGTCAGGAAATAAACTTAACCGGAAGGATTTTTATTGATTGCATTTATAGTCTCCGCTGCGGTCAGTTTCAGTTGCTTTTTATGCTCGTGCAATGTCTGCCACAAAATAGGCGCAATGATCATCAACATGCCAAGGGAAATCCAGATATCTATCTCTTCACTGAATATCCACCAGCCTAACAGGGCGGCGAAGATAAGACCGGAATATTCCGCTAGCGCAATAGCCCCTGCCTCGGCGCGTCGATAAGCCACAATACAGCACAGCTGATAACTGCACACGCACACCGCCGAGCCCAACACCAAATACAACATGGATTGATTAAAGGGTTGCCAGTCAAACAGGGCCAATAAGCCCATTAGTGGAATGG
Organism: Planctobacterium sp. AWH2_060; assembly: GCF_056158425.1. Lineage (NCBI taxonomy): Bacteria > Pseudomonadati > Pseudomonadota > Gammaproteobacteria > Alteromonadales > Alteromonadaceae > Planctobacterium > Planctobacterium sp. AWH2_060. Next base: position 3,360,286 of record NZ_JBSWTG010000001.1, read on the forward strand.
ATAAGACCGTGCCCCAAAACATAATTGCCAAAGTAGGCGTATTGGCAGGGATAAATCGCACCAATAAATTGTGGCAGGCGATACATAGGGCTGCGGCAAGTCCAGCGATAATACCAATGCCGCCGCTGTCCGGTTGCAGTGCAATCACCACACCGGCAAAACAAAAAATTATGTTGAACAGGCGGTATTTGTGCAAAGGTTCTTTAAACCACCAGGCCGCCAGCAACAGGGTTAACACCGGACTGGCATAGAACAAGACATTGGCGGTGGCCAGCGACAGTTCGGTTAAAGCCAAAAACACGCAGGCCCCACCGATGGCAGTTAAATTGGCTCTGACCACCTGAACCCGCCCACGCCGCAACACTCTGGCCTCTTTTGGCAGTTGTAAAAAGAACGGCAACAAGCAGACAGCCAACAGACACTGACGTAAAAACAGATACTGGTAAATACCACTGGAAGTGGCAAAGGCTTTCACAAAGACATCAGCGCCGGTGGCGAATAAATTGCCTATCAATAAAAAGCTGATGGCCAACAGCAAACCTGAGACCACTGGCCGACGCCAGATGTAAAAAAGACGTTTATCCACGATGGCTACTGATTATTAACTGTGGGCTTTCTCACCATAGCCACATGGGGAATACCGTCTTCCAAATACTCTTCTGACACAGTGCTGAACTGATGCGCGCCATAAAACTTCTGTAAATGGGCTTGAGCACTGATTTTTATCGCGTTTTCAGGCCAGTATTGCTGACAAACTTCAATCGCCCTGGCCACCAGTTTATGACCCAAGCCTTGACCGCGATGGCTCATTGCATTAGCGATTCGGCCAATGCTGGCATATTCGGGATAAGAGGTATCCGGTGCCAACACCCGCGCATAAGCGGCCAGACTCTGCTCTTGCCGAAACATCAGATGCTGAGTCATTGGGTGTTTATCCAGACCATCAATATCCTGGTAATAGCAGGTTTGTTCCACCACAAAAACGGCAGCCCTTAGCTGGTAGATATCATGAAGCTCGTTGACGGAAAGTTGTTCAAAGGTCTTAACGGAAATTTGCATTACGAAAAATAAGATAAAGATAACGGATGGCGCTTAGCCTAGAGCGTTGTAGCCCCACGCGCATTAACATTTGTTAACTCGCTCAATCTTTTTTTAATGCGGCTAAAACTAATCGGTGTGATCCCGAGGTAAGAAGCAATGATATGCTGCGGCACCCGCTTTACCAGGTCTGGGTAAGTCTGGAAAAACAATGCCACTCTTTGCTCGTGCGAGTGCAATAACAAGAATTCCTCTTTACCCTCTTTGTGCATGTAATACTCGCTAACTGCACTGAGATGAAAATCCCGCCACTGGGAAAAACGCTGCACCAGTTGCAGGTACACTTTGCGAGGAAATTGGTATAAAACCGAAGGCTCCAGGGTCTTTACACTGTATGGATAAGGCACATCTGACAGCAAACTGCGAAACCCAAAAAGCAAGTCCTGCTCCCAATATACTTCCTTGCAAAAGGATTTCCCCTGAGCGGTTTCAAAAAAGGCGTACAATAACCCGGTTCGCAGAACATACAGGTATTCTTGTTGCTCATGAGCACGCCACAAGGTGTGATTTGCCGGCAGTGACAGTTTCCGTACATGCGGCTCTATATCATGAGTGGACAGCTCGCCCCCATAGTGAGTTTTCAGGCAGCCGCTAAAGTTACTGATATCTGATATGGGCGAAGTTTTGGTCATTTAATTCAGCGGCGAGAGAGTTCATTAGCACAGCCCCCTGTTTTACCACGCCCGCGAGGTTTTACCAACTACCGCGAGAAATCTCCTACTTTGCCATAGCATTGAGCTGCTGCTGCACACGCTCCGGAAACCGGACTTGCTGCCATAATTCCTTTACAACAGTTTCAGTATCATGCCAGTTGCGTTTCACCAGCCAATCAACCAATGCGCTCGGATCACTGGGGAATTCAATGGCCTCGCCCGGCGGCGAATCCAGCCATTGCTCCAGCTTTTCCTGATCCAGGCTCATCATGATCTGACATAACCCAAGTCTATCCAGGGTTTTGGCGTTAGAAAGCTGTTCGAATTGACCATGTAACGGTTTAATCAATAGCTTTTTACCCAGTTGCAAACATTCGCTGGATAACTCAAATCCTCCATTGGCTATCACGCCAGCACAACTGTGCAGAGCTTTGTGAAACCCTGCTTTGCTGGTTTTACGCCAGGAAATATGGCCTTCATCCTGTTCCTGGGTAACATCTGGGTGAAAACACAAAAAGTTATATTCGCTCAGACTTTCCAACAATGTCCTAATTTCCGACAGGCTTTCAAAAGGCAAATAAACCAGATAATGACTACCGGAGGTGACATCAGAAATCTGATCTTCGATAAAGGGCGGCAGGATGCTGTGACCAAAGTGGTACCAATGCACACCTAAACTCATCTGTGTTGGAGCAAAACAGTTCATGATAATTCGGTCGGTGAGACTTTGCCCCGCCTTAGGCACATCATGGGCAAACGCCGCCTGATGACTGATGGAAATGGAAGGTACTTTTTGCAACCTGGACGCCCATGCAGTTACAGGTTCAAAATCGTTAAGCACCAGATCGTATCCGGACAGATCCAGGCCTCTGATATCCTTTAGCAACTGAATGGGTTTGGCCTGCAAAACTGTCTTTAGCTGATCAATTGCCCCATCGGAATGAATAAACGTCAGGCCTTTTCGGGTCTGGAAGTCACCAAAGACTTCCATATCAAAGTACTTGTCTTTGGGTCGACCGCTAAACAGAAAATCCACCTTTACATCAGAGCGCGCTTGAAAGGCTTTTGCCATTACTCTGGCACGAGTGGTGTGACCGTTTCCGGTGCCCTGAACACCGTACAAAATATTTAATGTCATGTTGTTTTACTTGTTATAGGAACCGAACTGAATCAAGCTAAAATATTGATGCTGATGGTGGATATCGCGACACCAAGTGTTGCCCCGGCCAGAATGTCACCTGGATAATGAACACCTAACATAATGCGCGATAGTGCAATAAGACTGGCCCAGCTGTAGGCCAACACAGCAAATGAAGGATAAAAGTTGGCCAGCAATGTTGCCATCAAAAAGCCTGCTGCGGTATGGCCAGATGGCAGACTAAATTTATCTGAAGGTTGTACATGGGCAGTAATGTCGCGGCGAAAATCACAAGGTCTTGCCCGCTTAAACAGCTTTTTCAGCATGACATACAGGGGCAACTCCATCGCGTAAGCTAGCAGCCCTGTGTACAAGAACAAGGCGCCTTGCCGGGGTTCAAACATCCACAACACCAACGCCAACAACAGGTAGACGTGGCCATCGCCAGTTTTTGAAATATAGCGAAAGAGCGAACAGTCTCGTCCGGTGCTTTTACTAAACAGCCATCGAAATAACTGTAAATCGACACGTGTAATCAGATTCATCTCTATGTTTTACCAGTCAGTTTCAATTCGTGGCACTTCACATTAGTTGCAGATTAGCGACTATTTATTAACCTGTGGTGACATTAAAAAGACACTAATATGACAAACTTTTCAGGAAGCAATAAGAAAGCCTAAAACATTGATTTAATGAGCCTGACAAAGCGCTTAACTTGGCGTAGACTAAGAAAAAATTGCCCTTTTGAGGTCTGACATGGAATACAACACTTCTGAACTTTGTGACTTATTTGCTGATAGTATCGATGTACTGGATCCGATTTTTATCAGTTTTGGTGGACGTACTTCGTTTGGTGGTGAAGTCACCACGGTAAAATGCTTTGAGGACAAAGGTCTGATCGATAAAGTGGTTAATGAAAACGGTGCCGGAAAAGTCTTACTGATCGACGGTGGTGGTTCTACTCGCAGAGCACTGCTGGATGCCATGAATGTTCAGACGGCAGTGGAAAACCAATGGGAAGGCATCATCTGTTACGGCAGTGTCCGCGACGTAGATGTGTTAGAAGATTCAGACATCGGCATACATGCGGTTGCTTCAATTCCCGTGGGGGCCGATTCTGACGACATTGGTGATATTAATATCGCCGTTAACTTTGCCGGTGTCACCTTTTTACCAGAAGATCATATCTATGCCGACAGCACTGGCATTGTATTATCACCAGAACCATTGGACATCGACTAACAGGCGGGTTCTCAGATGAGCACAGAACTCAACTTTTATTGCCTGGACGATATCGCTTCCCTGTTAAATCAACGAGCCGGTGAAACCAAAATTGGCGAGGTCCTGTGTTTTGCTCAACACACCGACTTTAGTGCCCTGAAAAGAGCCGGTATCGAATACGTTTTGTTGGGCCTGCCGGAAGATATAGGTCCACGCGCTAATTTAGGTAACGGCGGGGCGCGACATGGTTGGCGGGCTTTCCTGAAAAGCTTTATCAATCTGCAACACAATAGCTTTATTCCCACTGAAAAAATCGCGCTTTTGGGGGAACTGGACTTTTCCGATTTACATAAAGTTGCCGACCAATCAGATACGACGCTCGAAACCCTACGCAATTTGTGTTGCGATATCGATCAACGGGTGAGCGAATTATTGGAAGGCATTTTTGATGCCCAATTGATCCCCATTATTATTGGCGGTGGCCACAACAATGCTTACCCTATAATCAAAGCCTGTAGCACCTCTGAGCAACTGCCGCTCGCCGTAGCTAACCTGGATCCGCATAGCGATTTCAGGGCTCAGGAAGGACGCCACAGTGGCAATCCATTCCGCTATGCCGCTGCAGAACAACTAATGTCCCGTTATATGGTGCTGGGACTACACGAGCAAAAGAATAACGAAGACGCCTTAAATGCTATGCAACAGCATGATTTTAGGTGGATCAGTATCCAGGATAGCCACTGGAGCAAAAAACTGAATTTCGACCAATGTCTTGAAGACTGTGCCCGTTATCTGATGCACTCCGGCTTGCCAATTGGCGTAGAACTGGATGTCGACTGCATCGCCAATATGCCAGCCAGCGCCATAACTACGGCGGGAATGCCCTATGAAGATGCTCTGTACTATGTGACTGAAATGGCCATGCTACCCAGGGTAAAGTATCTGCACCTGGCAGAAGCGGCACCAGATTGTGAATCTCCACAGGAAATGCGTGCAGCGGGGCAGATTTTATCTGAATTGGTGTGTGCCTTTATCAAGACTGATCACCAGAAAAAGGTCAGTGAGGGGTAAAATAAGGGTCAGTGAGTGTTATTTCTAACACCCACTGACAAAGATGCAATTATGCAATCGATTCGCTGATGAATTGTTCCAACTGGGCGCGAGACAATGCACCAACTTTGGTACCAGCTACTTCGCCATTTTTGAAAATCAACAGGGTAGGAATGCCGCGAACACCGTATTTACCGGCAGTTTCAACATTATCATCGACATTCAGCTTGCCAACTGTTATCTTGCTGGCGAAATTGTCGTCTTCTACGATAGCATCCAGAATTGGCGCGATCATCTTACATGGGCCACACCATGGAGCCCAGAAATCTACCAAAACAGGTTTTTCTGATTTGATGACATCGCTTTCAAAACTACTATCCGACAAGGTGACTATTTTATCACTCATTAAACTCTCCACGTTAGGCTTGTGGTTTCATCAGGTGAGACGAAACCAATATTGCGCTATTTTTATAGCAACTGGATTAATATGCAAGGGTTGATAAGCAATAAGCTATGCAAACAACACATTTAACAGAGACCCACTTTTCGGATCTGAACATTCATCCGAAAATTTTAAAGGCACTTCAGGCGGCCAGTTTTGAACATTGTACCCCTATTCAGGCACTGGCGTTGCCACAATCCCTGAATGGTCAGGACGTTGCTGGACAGGCACAAACCGGTACCGGCAAAACCATTGCTTTTTTAGTCGCCACTTTTAATCATCTGCTCACCCATGAAAAAGATAAAACCGGTCAGCCCCGAGCCATCATCATGGCACCAACCCGAGAGCTGGCGGTACAAATCCACAAAGACGCTGAAATTCTGGCCAAACACACAGATTTATCACTTAGCTTGATATATGGTGGTGAAGGTTATCAAAGTCAACTGGAAAGCTTACAAAAAGGCGTCGATATAGTCATAGGGACCACAGGTCGAATCATCGATTATTACAAACAACAGGTATTCAGCCTGCAACATATTCAGGTTGCCGTTTTGGACGAAGCTGACCGCATGTTTGACCTTGGCTTCATCAAAGATATTCGTTTTCTGTTCCGTCGTATGCCGCCAGCGGTCAACCGCTTAAGTATGCTGTTTTCTGCCACCTTGTCATTCAGAGTACAGGAACTGGCCTACGAGCACATGGACAACCCGGTACACGTCCAGGTTGAGCCGGAACAAAAAACGGCCAGTCGTATCGTGGAAGAGCTATTTTACCCTTCCGACAACGACAAGATGTTGTTGCTATTGACCTTATTAGAAGAAGACTGGCCAGAAAAAGCGATTGTGTTTGCCAACACCAAACACACCTGCGAACTGGTAACTGACTGGCTCAATGCTGACAACCATCGGGTGGGCTTGTTAAGTGGCGATGTACCGCAGAAAAAGCGTCTGAACATACTGCAAGACTTCGACAAAGGACACCTGGATATTCTGGTGGCCACAGACGTAGCAGCGCGTGGATTGCACATTGACAAGGTTTCCCACGTATACAACTACGATTTACCTGACGATGCCGAAGATTACGTGCACCGTATAGGCAGAACCGGTCGAGCCGGAAAAAGTGGCCATGCCATCAGCTTTGCCTGCGAAAAATACGCATTAAATTTACCAGCAATTGAAACATACATCGGGCACACTATTCCGGTAACGGACTATTTCCACGATGCCTTGCTGGAAGATGTGAATGCACCTAAGCGACATCATCGCAAGCGGGTCCATCGCGATAAGCGTCATAATCAAAAACGCCATAACAACAGGTAAATTGCCTTAGACAGATGCCTAACGACATGCTCGAAAATACCTATGCCGCCGTCGACCTTGGCTCCAACAGTTTCCACTTGTTGGTGGTGGAAAATACCAAAAACGGCATACGCATACGCAATCGGGTTAAACAGAAAGTACGTCTGGCATCAGGTCTGAACGAGCAACAACAACTGGATCTGGAAAGTATGCAAAGAGGCTGGAATTGTCTGGCCATCTTTGCGCAACAACTGCAACATATCCCCAAAAGCAATATTGTAGTAGTGGCTACTGCGACCCTTAGGCTGGCACAAAACCGCCAGGAATTCCTGAATCGTGGTGAGCAAATCCTGGGTCATAACATCCGGGTTATCAGCGGTGAAGAAGAAGCCCGCCTCATTTTTAATGGCGTCACCAGCGACCAGAAGCCCAATCAAACCTCCCTGGTAATCGATATCGGCGGTGCCAGTACCGAGTTAGGTTGGGGCAAAGGCAATCAAGCCAATGCGCTACAGAGCCTGAACATGGGCTGTGTAACCTGGACTAATAAATGGTTTGCCAACAATCAACTCAATGCAGAAAGTTTTAAACAGGCTGTTGATTCGGCAAAACAAGTTATCGCACCGGTACTGGGTGAATTTCGCGATCTAAAAGTAGATGACTGTCTCGGCGCGTCAGGCACACCGCAAGCTATCGTAGAAATCCTCACTGCCCAGAAATTGCCTGCTACCATCACCTTGCCCTTTTTGCGGCAACTGGCCGAGGCTTGTTGTTCTGCCTGGCATCTCGATAACCTAAAGATCACCGGATTACAGGAAAACCGACGGGCCATTTTCCCGGCCGGACTTGCCATCCTGATAGCCCTGTTTGAATCGTTAAATATTAAAGAAATGCACCTGGCTCAGGGCGCTTTGCGAGAAGGTGTGCTGGCCACCATTCTGCCAACCCCCTTTAATCGCACTCAGGAAAAAGTGCTGGCCCTGTTTCGCATTGATGAAAGTCAGGCCCACAGAGTCTATCGCTGTTGTCAGCAAATATTGGCCAATTGCCATCCCGAGCCAAACCTGAGTAAGATGCAACAAAAGGTACTGCAAAACGCCTGTTTATTGCATGAGGCCGGACAAATGGTGAGTTTCAAGAATCATCATCAGCACAGCCGATATCTGATCCAGCACACCAATATGGCCTGGTTAAATTTTGAAGAAAAGCAATTAATTGGCCGGGTAGTAAGCTCTAACCCAGATGCCATTCACTCCGACGGGTTGAGTATTCAAAGCAATGAGCAACAGATCAACCTGCTGATCAGAACCCTGCGTTTAGCCATTATTTTGTGTAGCCAGCGTATCGATAACCGCTTTATGGTGCCGGATATTCAGATCAATGAAGCTCACTGGCTACTCAAATTCAACAAAGACTACCTGTCCAGTAATCCTCTGCTGGAACACTTGCTAAAAGAAGAACAAGCCAGCATCAAGGCCGTGAACTGGCAGTTAAGCTTTGAGTAATTGCGCAGCGTCTTTGGCAAAGTAAGTCAAAATGCCATCGGCTCCGGCCCGTTTAAACGCCAACAGCGATTCCAGAATGGTGGCATCTTTAGCCAACCAGCCATTGGCAAATGCCGCCTGATGCATGGCATATTCACCACTGACCTGATAAGCAAAAGTGGGCACTGCCAGTTCTGATTTACAGCGGCGCACAATATCCAGATAGGGCATGCCAGGCTTCACCATTACCATGTCAGCGCCTTCCTGAATATCCAGTGCTATCTCGCGCATGGCTTCATCAGAATTAGCAGGATCCATCTGATAGCTCTTTTTGTCTGCGCCCTTGAGGTTGGCCGCAGAGCCAACGGCATCGCGAAACGGTCCATAATAGTGTGAGGCATATTTGGCCGAGTAGGCCATAATACAGGTGTTGCTGTGACCGGCCTGTTCCAGAGCCGTTCTGATGGCCCCAATTCGCCCATCCATCATATCCGAAGGCGCAACGATGTCAGCACCGGCTTCAGCGTGGGACAAAGCCTGTTTTACCAGAGCTGCTACCGTTTCGTCATTCAACACATAGCCGGACTCATCAATTAAGCCATCCTGACCGTGGCTGGTAAAAGGATCCAGTGCCACATCAGTAATGACGCCTAATTGCGGAAATCTGGCTTTCACTGCCCTGACCGTGCGCTGTGCTAACCCTTGCGGATCCCAGGCCGCTTCAGCGCCATCACTTTTGGCAGACTGTGGGGTAACAGGAAATAATGCGATAGCAGGAATGCCCAAAGCCACCAGTGTGGCACATTCTTCTAACAATAAATCAATAGACAGTCTTTCAATACCCGGCATTGAAGGCACAGCTTCCTTTTGCTGTTCACCTTCCAGCACAAACATAGGATAAATCAGATCATTAACGCTTAATTGATGTTCACGCACTAAATCACGGCTAAACCCTTGTCGGCGTAAACGACGCATACGTGTTGCAGGAAAGGCAGAATGGGAAAAAGACATAGGTTCTCCTGATTAATGGCGGGAATTAAGGTATTGCAAACAGGGTTTGGGCATTTTCAGTAGACGCTCGTACCACCTCTTCAACAGGAACCTGCTTTAAACTAGCCACTGTTTCAGCGATATGAGGTAAGTAACAGGGTTCATTGCGCCTGATTTTGCCGGGCAGGGTTTTGGGTGTCAGAAAGGGCGCGTCAGTTTCCAACAACAAGCGCTCTAAAGGCAAATGGGCAATTGCTTGTTGTAAATCCTGGCCACGCTTGGGATCACAAACCCATCCCGTGATACCGATATAGAGACCCAGCGATAAATAGCCCTGCATTTGCTCTGTGGTGCCGGTAAAGCAATGCGCTACTCCGCGCAAATTTGCCACGCCAGATAGTAACTTGTACTGCTCATCAAAGGCGTCCCGCTCGTGCAAAAACAAAGGCAGTTGTAATTCAGTGGCTAATTCCAGCTGTTGCTGGAATACCCGGATCTGTGCATCGCGAGGAGAAAAGTTGCGATTAAAATCCAGGCCGCATTCGCCTATCGCTTTGACTTTAGCGTCACTGGCTAAGCGCCTTAACACACTCAGAAAATCCTCTGAAACATTGGCAGCGTCATGGGGATGCACCCCGGCAGTGGACCAGCAAATATCAGGGAAGCGATAACTGATAGCCAAAGCATCGGTGCTTTCCTGTTCCGAAGTACCGGTGATTAAAAGCCCCTGCACCCCCGCATCTTGTGACCTTGAGAGCACTTCATCAAGGTCATCGCTAAAGCGGTTGTTGGTCAGATTGACGCCAATGTCAAATAAAGGGGACATTTATGCCCTCTTTAACTTTGGCGCTTAACGCGGAGACGCTTATTTTGACCGTCTTTTTTCAGATAAAACGAGCCCATGAAGCCACGGCTAATAGTGATAGTTTCACCTGAAGACAATTTATAGGAGCCAGCATCGGTTTGTTTCCATACCTGACCATTAGATAACGTGATGATCAACTTGCCGTATGGATCTTCTTCTACTTTACCCACTACTGCTGTCTGTTCTGAAGCTTCGGCTTTTTTCTCTCTCAACACTTCATTTTCCAGACCAAACGTATTTTCCGGTAGAGAAGACCTGGGTGCTGGTTGAGCCGCTTGCTCCTGGCCCTGAACTGGCGCAACCACCGGACGGTTGGCATAAAACTCCGCCAGTTCGGAATCTTCTAAGTTGTTAGCTCTTTGTGCCAACTGATCGTAACAAACCAGTCGCTTTAAAGAGTTACTAACCACCCGGCATTTTTCCACTGCCTGAGCTAAGGTTTCGGCCTGCAGATTAAAACTCACCAGTTGCACTACAACAGCAACTAACGCTAATCGAGCTAATTTCATATTATTTCGCTATCCTTTTTTCTTCTTCGTCAAGTTCAGAGCTTTCTCTGGCGTTTGCGTATAGACCACCGATCATGACACCAAGTTCAAATAAAAGCCACATAGGCAGTGCCAGCAGCGTCTGAGAGATAGGATCCGGTGGTGTCATCAACATACCAACGACGAACACCCCCACAATCACATAAGGCCGTTTCTCCCGCAAACTCTCTGCGCTGGTGAACCCTGTCCAGCACAACAAAACAATGGCAATCGGAATTTGAAATGACACCCCGAACGCAAAAAACAATTTCAGAATAAAGTTCAGATAACTGTTGATATCGGTACTGATCACCACGCCTTCGGGTGCAACGCCGATAAAAAACGGAAACGCCAGCGGGAAAATCACAAAAAACGCGAAGGCGATACCAGCGTAAAACAACAAAGTGCTGGAAAGCATCAACGGCGCCACCAGCTTTTTTTCATTCTGATATAAGCCCGGTGCCACGAAAGCCCACACCTGATAGAGCACGTAGGGAATGGCAATAAAAAAGGATAACACCAGGGTTAGTTTAAAGGGGGCAAAAAACGGGCTGGCAACATCTGTGGCGATCATCTGTGCGCCTTCGGGCATCACGCTCAACAATGGTTCCGACATCAGGGCATACAGATCCTGAGCAAAATAGGCCAGGCACAGAAACACCAATAATACGCTAAACACCGCTCTAAGCAGGCGATTGCGCAGCTCCACCAGGTGATCAATCAATGTGACAGCTTCGGACATCTATGAATTCGATTCTTTTTGATAAGGCTTATTAACCGACTCTGCAGCGGCTTTTAACTCGTCGACACTTTCCTGTAATTCCGGCGAAAGATTTTGCATTTGCTGCTCTTCTGCCTTTTTCAGGTTTTCGTGCAACTCCTGAATACGCACTTGTTGCTCGATTTCCTGACGAAAGCCATTGGCGACATTTTTGATATTGCGGATAGTGCGACTGGTAGAGCGAATCGCACCAGGTAAGCGCTCTGGCCCCAGCACCAATAACGCGATCACGCCAATCACCAGCAATTCCCAAAATCCGATATCAAACATAGTTTATTGCCTGATTATTCAGCTTTTTGCTTTTCTTTGGTTTGTGCAGTTTGCTGTTTGTTGGATTGGTCCTGAACACCTTCAGGCTCTTTAAAATCGGCATCTGCTTTATTTTCGTCAGTAACCGCGCTCTTAAAGCCTTTTACCGCAGAACCTAAATCTGATCCCAGAGTTCGCAACTTTTTCGTTCCGAATAACAATACGACAATGGCAAAGATTATCAGCAATTGCCATAAACTGATCCCACCCATGAGAACTCTCCTGAATATTTTTAAGCATTATACCCAATCAACCTGCAAAAGCAGAGACTTAGGCTGATATTTGTTGTCTATTTCTCAAAATCATAGTTGCCGGAAATGGCACTTATAGACCACACTAAGCGTAACGAGATGATGTTAATCAGCCCATTATCAACTATTTAGAGTACAAAAAGACAGAGGAAGGTTCAGCAGATTGTTGCAAAAAGTAAATATCGCCCTGATTAGCACCCTGTTGTGTATACCATCGACTCATGCCGAAGATGGGCAGCAATGGTGGGATTCGCTACATCAAAGTGTTACCGGCTCAGTGAACGACACGGCCATCTGGCTGGATGACTTTTTTGCCGATGAAAACTTTATGATCGACGAGCAGCCTAAAGGAGGAGCCAGAATTAGTCTTGGCTGGGAGCCTCGCAGTCGCGACATCGCCGAATTTGAAACCAAAATCAGACTCAAGTTTAAGCTGCCAAATTTAAAAAATCAGGTGGATTTAGTATTCAGCGATTACGATGAAGATCTCGAAAGAGCGCCGGTTAAGGCAGCACAAAACGAAGTACTGTCACGACAGAACCGCTTTAACCTGGCCCTGAAATGGACCCAAAAACAAACCGAAGACAGCCAGTGGTCACACCGCATCGGCATTGGCCGAAAAGCCCAACCCTATGCCCGTTCCCGATACGCATCCCGGGGTGAATTTACCGATACACAGCGCTATCGCTGGGAAGCTGCCGCCTATTTTTACAGTAACGATGGTTTTGGCAGCCACCTGGGGTTGCAGTTGGAGCAGGATTGGTTCAACAGCTCGGTATTACGACTGGATAACAACTTCTTTTTCCGCGATGAAAGCAACGACTGGTTATGGCGACACAATCTTTACAGCATGCACAGGTTGGATGATAGCTCAGCCTTGATTACAGGCTTTTATGTGGAAGGCTTAAGTCAGCCCAATTATCGCATCGAAGAATATCTGATAAGTAGCCGCTGGCGCAAAAATGCCATCAGAGAGTGGCTTTATTTTGAAGTGGAGCCCTTTATTTTATGGCGCAGAGATGAAGACTTTAGCGCTTCCTATGGATTAGCTCTGCGGATAGAAGGCTTCTTTGGAAATTATTAGGATAAATCTCCCCTTTGCTCTGGTTAGCTATTATACAAACTATTTTTCAACTGCGCGATAATGCCCGCTACTGTATCAAAATCAAATTCATCCAGCGCAATTAACGCACTTTCCAACCGTTGATTTTCTGCAGGCAACACACACAGCAACTTTTCCAAAGTATCTTCTGCAGCCGTATCGGATTCCTCAACTTGTGATTCCACCAGGTCCAGCAATGCTGTTATCTCCTCGCTTGACTCCTTGACATCAATTTGTTTTGCGTTCGTTGCTTCTACAGATAAGGTGATAACGGCTTGCTCAATCTCTTGATTTAAATCCGTCAATGCGTTCTGTAACCCAGGTAATAAATCTGGTAATTTCCCTAAACTATTAATGGCGATTTGTTCCAACTGAGCCGCAATATTATACACTTTTGTCGCACCAATATTACCGGCGTTACCTTTCAATGTATGAGCTAAGCGCACTATCAGATCCTGTTGCTTTCCAGAAATAGCATCAGCCCACTCAGCCAGAAACGTCGATTGTTGCTTAGCAAAGCTTCTCAGTAATTTCAGATACAAGCTAGTGTTATTCGCACAGGTGTTCAAGCCGCGTTTAATGTCCAAATTTGATGATTCATTTTCTGGCATTTCTGGTGTCAAGGAAATAGTATTTTCATGCTTTGTCGACACTATATTTGTGACCGCCTGTGCTCCCTGAGTTATCCACCTGGCAATAGTATTGTACATTTGTTTTGGTTCAATAGGTTTGGCAATGTGGTCATTCATACCTGCCGCTAATGCCTTTTCTCTATCCCCTGCCATCGCGTTTGCAGTCATAGCGATAACAGGTAAACTTTCTGAGATTTCTTCTCGGATCAACTGAGTCGCACTGTATCCGTCTAACACCGGCATTTGACAATCCATGAGGACAGCATCAAATGCTTGTATTTTAAGTTTATCAAGGGCTATCTGCCCATTTTCCGCTAAAGTCACAGCTATGCCTTTTTGAGTGAGTAATTCGGTGGCCAACTCCTGATTAAGCGTATTATCTTCTACCAGCAAAATTCTGGCTCCCTGAAGCCTGAGTAATTCAATATCTGAATCAACCGAATTTTGATTGAAGGCAAACTGATTGATTTCCTGCTGCTTTGCTTCTTGCAGCGTATTCAACAAGGCGCTGGGCGTCAGAGGTTTATTAAGCACTCCAGACAAAGTTAAACGCTCGGTATTTTTCGGCTCCTCCTGTCCAAAGGGTAACAAGGCAACAACTTTGGGATGCCACGTCTGGTTATCAATCGCCGTTATTAATCGCTGCCATTGTTGTGCAATCTGGCCATCGTTATCCAGTTTTAGAATAACTAGTTCAGGTAGAGGGTCAAAAGCAGGCAATTGAGCTTCCACCTCAGTAACCCGCCTAACGGATGAAACTTGAGCCCCAAAAACAGTCAACATATCAGTCATAATAGCCAGTGATACCGGACTATCGTCCACCAATAACACATGACTATGATGTAAGGGATGATTCTGTGTAGGCGTTTCCTGTTGATTTTTGCCACAGTTCACGGTGCAACTAAAAGTACTCCCTATGCCTGGTTCACTGTTTACCCAGATTCCCCCCCCCATCAGCTCCACCAGCTCCTTGCAAATCGCCAATCCCAGTCCCGTTCCCCCATATTTTCGGGTAATAGTGCTATCCGCCTGACTAAATGATTGAAACAGACGTTGAGTTTGTTCACCGGACATACCAATACCATTGTCTTGAACATCAAAGCGTAGCAACACAGCGTCTTCTTTATCCTGCTGTACCAAAACCCGGATCAATATTTCACCATACTTATCTGTAAACTTAACAGCATTATTGCCCAAATTTAGCAATACCTGCCCAAGCCTGAAAGCATCGCCAATTAGTTTTGTTGGCGTTGAGGGCGCAATAGAGAAATAGAAATCAATGTCCTTTTCTGCCGCTTTAAACCCCATAACATTCGCCAGATTATGCAACACGTCTTCCAGGTCAAAGGGGACGTTTTCAATGTCCATTTTCCCTGCTTCAATTTTGGAAAAATCGAGAATATCATTGATAATTCGCAACAGTGATTCCGCACTACTGTGTACCTTACTGATGTAATTATATTGCTTGCGATTCAATTCAGTGTTCAAAGCGAGGTGACTCATACCAATAATGGCATTCATCGGGGTACGTATTTCGTGAGACATATTGGATAAAAAGTCTGACTTAGCCTTAGTAGCCTGCTCAGCTCTGTTCTTAGCCTCTTCCAAAGCGGTCTGTAACTCCCGGGCATCTGACACATCAAGGTGAATACCAAACATTCTGAGCGCTTTGCCTGTCCTGACATCTCTCACTGCCTGACCAACACTGAGTATCCATTGCCATTGATTCCGACTATTCAACAATCTAAATTCGGCACGATAAGTGTCTGTTTTCCCTGTCAGGTGCTCTCTTATCAATTTGGTGGCAGAGGCCTCATCTTCTGGATGTATAAGCTGTGCGAACTTTTCCGGACTATTGCCAAAACGGTTATCCAATTCAGCAGAGCTATAGCCCAGCATATTTGCCCAGATTTCACTTACAATGAGCTTATTGCGGATCAGATCCAATTCCCACATTCCGGCATTGGCACCTTCCATTGCCAATTCCAGCCTCTTCTCAGCTTCCTCCAACTCCCGAAAAGCAATGGTATTTTGTAACGCAACAGAAGCATGACTTGCCACTACGCGAAGCATACTCAAGTGGGCTTTTTCAAAAGCCCCTTTAATATCACTTTGTAAGGTAATAACGCCTAAAACGCCACCACCACTTAATAGTGGCTCACAAATAACAGATTGAGTATTTTCCCCATTGAGGCAGTGTGCTTTGAGCAGTGCATAATCTTGCCAGTCTTGATCGGTTTGGACATCCACAGCCCTGCTGTTTTTAACGCACCATACAGAAGGTGAAGTAACGTCGTGTAAAGAGCGACTGCTGCCTGATATATCTTGCCCATTGTGCTCAGCATAGATAAATTCCAGTTCGCCTTTATCGCGATTGACAACCGACAAAGCGAACGTATTACAACTCACACCCGTTTTGAGTTTGTTAAAAATTGCTCTGGCAATTTCAGTGACATCAAAGGTAGTGGCAATATCACGACCAACATCACCTAACACCAATATATCTTGCGTTCTCTGTTCTACCTGAGCAGAAAGGTAGCGCTGAACTTTGGCATGCTGTCGCATTTTGTACCAATACCCCGTCAGCAGTAATAACATTGTTACAAGTGGAAAAAGGATTTTAAACCAAAGCGTTTGATACCAGGCTGGCTTAACCCTGATATTTAATGTCGCTGGCTTATCACTCCATACGCCATGATTATTGCTGCCTTGAATTTGAAGTTGATATTCGCCCGGCTCAAGACGTCCAAGGCTCATTGATGTTGCCGGCGAAATTGCGCTCCAGTCCTCAACGTAACCCATTAATCTGGTGCGATAACGATTGTCCTCCGAAGCCTGGTAATCCAGTGCTGCATAATTGACTTGGATATTCTTGAAATTGTGTGCGACATCCAAATCTGCCTTAACCAGAGGTTTCGCATTACCATCTATAGTGATGCCGGTGATCACAACGGGTGGCGGGACGCGATTGACATATACCTCTTCTGGTCGAAAATGCGTTAATCCATCAATACTGCCAAAATAAATACTGCCATCTTTGGCTTTCAAAGCCGACCGGGCAAGAAAATTATTACTATGCAATCCATCGTTTACCGTAAAGTGGTGTAACGTCCCGAGATTTGGGTCGAGCTGAAAAATTCCTTGGTTTGTGGCCAACCACAAATAGTGGCGATTATCCATGACCAAACTTTGTACAGCTATATCAATGGTTTCCCTTTGAATTGCAAAATGTTCAAACTGATTTTTCGAAGGATTATAGTGATCAACCCCTTTGCGAGTAGCGATCCAAAATCCACCACGCTCATCTGGTAATGCATCATTGATAGAATTGTCAGACAAGCCGCGACCATCACCCTGAAGAAAATGCTCTATTTCATGGCTTTCTAAATTGATCCGGAATAACCCATCACCGGCAGTTGCTACCCACACGTTATTGGTTTGTGTTTGAAATATGAAAGTGGGATCGACATTATTCAGATAATATCGAGGTTTTTCGCGTTTTGAGGACCAGCGCGCAATGCGATTTTCGCCCGACACTACAAACCAGAAATCCCCGTCAGGCGTAATTGTCAACCAATCTAATGACTGACTCGCATTATTAACCCAGGGAATGTCGATGCGGTTGATACTGGTCCCGTCATCCGCCAATTGATACAGGCCGTTATCTGTTGCAAGGAATACCTCTTCGGCTAAATTATCCGAAATAGCCATCACTCTTAGTCGATTGAGATTATTTAAATTCTCCTCATTCATATGCGGTCTGAAATTGTCAATACCATCAAATCGTACCAGGCTGCGACCAGTTCCGAGCCAAACTTCATCACTTTTTCCTTGGTACAATGACACCACCTGATTAAACAATCCCGACAGCTTAAATTCAGACAGAATATCGCGCCAGCCCTTAAACGGGGTGGTATTTTGATAGACTTTTATCACTCCAGAATAGCGTGTCGCAGCCCACATTATTCCAGTTGAGTCCAGCATCACCTGACGTACATCCCGATTCTCTAGCAAGCCCCATTGGTTTTGCTCTCCTGCTGGCACAAACTGCATTTGCTGCAAGTCAAACCTGTATATTCCTGCAAAAGTCGCAAGTAACAGGGTTTCATCCACCTGAGTGACGCTGGTAATACTAGGCAGATTACCGGCTGGAAGGTTGTAGGTGCTATAGGAACCACTAACAGGATCAAACATACCAAAACTCAATCGCGTAGC
Organism: Planctobacterium sp. AWH2_060; assembly: GCF_056158425.1. Lineage (NCBI taxonomy): Bacteria > Pseudomonadati > Pseudomonadota > Gammaproteobacteria > Alteromonadales > Alteromonadaceae > Planctobacterium > Planctobacterium sp. AWH2_060. The sequence goes on from NZ_JBSWTG010000001.1 coordinate 3,378,342, forward strand.
CACCCATATTCGTTGCTGCTTATCCAGATGAACAGATCTAACTTCAGGATGATCTAGCCCTTGTGCTGAAGGCGCGAAATGAGTAAACCGCTGTGTTGCTGGATCAAAATGATTTAATCCATTTGAAGTGCCAATCCATAAATAATCTTGCGAATCACCCGCAATACTCCAGACCCTGTCATGCGCTATTGAATGACTATTTTCTGGATCGTGTTGCCATGAAGTAAAAGTGTCATTTTCAGCATTATAGCGATTTAACCCTCCACCATTAGTACCAACCCAAACACTCCCAGAGTGGCTCTCATAGAGCGCCTGGACGCGATCAGCACTCAACGAGTTTGCATCAGCGCTATCATATTGGTAACGAGTAAAAGATTGGCTATCGCGATTGAATCGATTAACACCACCTCCCCAGGTGCCAACCCATATCTGGTCAGAAGAATCAATTAGCATCACACCCACACTATTGTTAGAAAGTGAGTCGTTGTTTAAAGGATCATGCCGAAAAGTGTGAAATTCATAACCGTTATATCGCTTAACGCCATCAGCACTGCCAAACCATACAAATCCTTGTCGGTCCTTTGCGATGGCGTAAATTTGAGGGTTAGACAAACCGTTAAATACCGAGAGTGATTCGATTTTTTGCTGTGCAACGGCAGAACAGGTCATCAAAAAAAGAAACAAAACAAACAGATAAAATACTGATTGGGCTCGGTTTAAATCAATATAAAATGATGATATTTGTCTGAGTGTTTGCACGATCCATCTCACAAAAATTTATCAAAGCAATAACTGGCTATCATTTTCTGACTACCGGCAAAGCATAAATAATAAGAGGGATTTACAATGCTAAACAATGCCAATAAATGCAAGGTTCAAAAAAACCTTGATTCAATTCGACTATAAGCCAATAGTATAAAAAACGTCTTATGTAGCAGGATAAAAGGAAACATCAATGCTCTCAAATAAACACCAAGGTAGTTTTTCTGCAAAATCTGTGTTGATAGTGGATCCAGCTGATAATATTCGTACAACCATAGCCTCCATGCTGAAACAATTGGGATTCATCAATATTCAACAAGCAGCCAGGCTAAGTCACGCGAATGAAATTCTCGAAAAAAACAAAGTAGATATCATCATTAGCGAACACCAACTTCCTGATGTCGATGGACTAAATCTATTGAGAAACGTTCGCAGTACAGACACTATGAAAAACTGTGCTTTTGTTATGATTTCTGCTTCGCTAGATCAATCAACAGTAGTCAATGCAGTTAAGTCCGGAGTTTCAGAGTTTATCGTTAAACCTTTTTCTCTAAAAACCTTTAGCGAGCGCTTACAACGCGCTATTGCTTTGCCCATTAAAAATCTAAATTCCGGTTCTAAAACGAATGATGCCTCTCCATCAGAACCTGTCAACCTGGAAGCCACCAGTATATTAGTGGTTGATGACGTACCAGAAAATATAAAGGTGATCACCGAAGTAATTCGTCAAGATTATAAGGTTAAGGCCGCAACCAGTGGCGAGAAGGCACTTAAAATCTGTCTTTCTGATAATCCACCGGATGTGGTTCTGTTAGATATTATGATGCCTGATATGGACGGTCTCACTTTGTGCAAAAAGCTAAAGTCGCATCCATCAACACAACATATTACCATCATTTTTATTTCAGCAATGGATCAAACAGAAGATGTTGTCAGGGGGTTGGAATTAGGGGCCGTGGATTATATTACCAAACCCATCAACCCTAATATTCTGGCCGCCAGAGTTAAAAACCATGTCAGAATAGCTGTTGCCACCAAAAACCTCAGAGAGCAAGTGGACCTGATGGTTGATTACACACAACTACGAGCAGATTTTGACCGGGCACTTCAAAAAGACATGAAAAGGCCATTCCAGGAGATTTCTGACAATCTCAGAAAATTAGATGTCTATTATGATGAACCCAAAAAAGTTAAAGAAACAACTTCCCAGTTGAGAGCGATATGTGCGACAGCCAATTCTTATTTGGATAACCTCAATGTCATTACCAGATTGGAGAAGAAAGAGCATCAACTAAGAGCCATGAACATCAATTTAGTGGAATTGATAAAACACTGCACAGACCACTTGGGTGAGTTATTGAGGTCTAAAAAGCAAAAATGGCAAGTGGATGATAACGCTCTGCTTATCATTCAAGCGGAAGATTCGATGGTACGAATGACTTTGATGAATATCATGAAAAATGCCATCGAAGCCTCTGAAGAAGGAGCAATCATAAAAATCAGTTTTCAAAATGGTAACAAAAGCATAGTTTGTTTAATTAATAACCCTTCTGTTGTTGACGCCCCAATGCAACAACGCTTCTTTGACAAATATGCCACTTGGAATAAACCGGGTGGTTCTGGCCTTGGAACTTATGTGTCGAAATTGCTTACAGAGGCGCAGGGGGGTACGATTCGTTTCAATAGTACGCCTGAAGATGGTACAACCGTTTTCATTGAATATCCCAAATCCCAAAGATAAAAACACCGGAGCAATCGCTCCGGTGTGCTTCAACTGATGACTTCCCAACACATAAAAGAAGTCATTCAGACCACAAACAGCCTTATTCGTAGCTGTAGTTCATCGTTACGCCACTGTAGGCGGAGTAACCTCTGATACCAATGTGCCAGGTACCAGCTGCAGGGTTGTTGAAAGTACAAGTCTCATTGTTACCGGCCGTGTAAGGACGGCAATCAAAGGTGCCTGTCGATGGCTGTGCACCAAAACGCATGTACAGGTCGGCATCACCGCTACCACCAGAGATACTAACTGTCATAGTCGTTACACCCTCAGGAATTTCCCAGGTATAACGATCCCATGCACGACGAGAACCGCTCAGGTTAGACAATGAGCCATTGACCGGATCGACGTCACCGCCGCCACCACCGCCACCACCAGAGCCGTCACCGTCACAGCCATAAGTGTTCAGATAGTTATAAGCATCCTCTGATTGAACAATACCGTAACCGTAGTAGTTATCTCTGCCAGAAGAACCTTTGTCTTTTGAAGTGGCCTGCAGTGCTGAACGAATTTGATCGTCACTACACTGTGGGAAGAAACTCCATACCAAAGCAGCGACACCCACTACATGTGGTGTTGCCATTGAAGTACCGCTTAATGTGGCATAGGAATTAGTTGGGTAAGTTGAATATACTGAAGAGCCTGGGCCCGCCAGTTCAACCTGACTGTTGTACTGAGAGTAGCTAGCATGGCTTTCGCTGGAAGTTACAGCAGCAACAGAAATAACCGCATCATAAGACGCTGGATAAGAGAAAGAGCTGTTACCATCGTTACCTGCCGCAGCAACTAACATGATGCCCTGATCGTTGAAGCCCTGCATCGCATTGGATTCAGAAGTAGAGGAGCTACCGCCACCCAAGCTCATGTTGACTACGTTGGCACCAGCGTCGGCGCACTGTTGAATACCGGCGATCAGATCAGAAGCAAAGGTCCAGTTACCAGAATCATTAAAGATCTTAACAGCGTGAATATCCACACCAGGGTATACACCAACCACACCCTGAGTATTAGACAGTGCTGCGATGGTACCGGCTACGTGAGTACCGTGACCATTGCCATCATTGTACCAGTTACCCACACTACCATTGTTGGCATTACCAGAAGCACCACTGTTTTGGTCTGGCAGATCCGGGTGGCCCAGGTTGTAACCTGTGTCGATTACGCAAACTTTGCGAGCGCTCAGGTTGTTCTGGAACAGCTGATCAGCCTGCACCATAGGAATACCGTATGGCGTAGTTTCGGCCATCAGATAACGACGAGGATCCACTTCTGCCGTAGCAACACTGTGATGGTTGGCCACAGTATTAAAGGTTTCCTTGTCCATATTTACAACCATCATTTTATGACCTTTGATGGCTTTAATCGGCGTTGCACCCAGACCCCGTAAGAAGTCGGTTGCCAGACGCGAATCTAAGTTACCTTCACGGTCAAACAGAGAAACACCGTGGCCGCTTTTGATAGACTCAGCATCACCCATGACGGCATCATCTTTAAAAACCACCATGTAGCGCTGTTGAATTTCAGATAAATCAGGTGCGCCCTGAAGCACCTTGGCACTTTTTGCTGCGGTACTTTTCATCGGACCTTTTGCTGCAGAATCCAGATCCTGAGCAAGGGTAGCACTCGCGATAAGCGAGAGCGAGGAGATACCTAACCCTAGCAATATTTTATTTAATCTAAGAGACATCTTTTATTGTTCCTGTCATTGATAATAATTGGATTTATTTTTCCGCAAACTCCAAATGACATTACTGATACTGCGTAACGACACCAGGACTTAGCTCGTCGCAGTTCTGTTTCCCGGACACCTCTCTATTGCTATGCACTTTTACAGCGATTCGCCGGAGGCTAAATTTTAAGAAACAAAAAAGCGAGTACATTTCTTACCTCACAAATCCAGCATTTGAATGACAATAAACACCCCTTGAATCTGGTATGACCACATTTAATAGCACCAACAACTCAATATAACCTTTTGATTATTAACATTTTATGGGATGTCACTAAGGGGCAGAACAGAAAATATACAGAAAACCGGCCTTTGCAAGCATTGAGTCAACATTGTAAAGAAAACATTCCAAAAACGTCAGAATTTGTAACTTGAAATATGCCGCGGATTATTGTCTTATCTTCCAGAGGTTATATTTTTTACCTTTTAGTAACGGTGCAGGTTTTAGCACCGATAGAAACTGGAAGGAGCCTTTATACCCAAATCACCTCAAGATGCTAGCTTTCAGCGTGAGATAAAAAAACGTTTAGACAAGTAAAAATGACGTAGGCATGGTTGCTCTCACGTCAAGTCATTTTAATGCAGTATAAACGTTTTTTAGCCACGCCCTTCGGGAGCTACACAGCACTTCCATTACTGTGTTGCATGTGTTTGAAAGGTAGCCGACATTCCTTCTCACATGCGCCTTGTACTGAAAGCGCTGTGATAGCTCTGAAACAGTATCTTGAGGTGATTTGGGTATAGACACACTCAGATAAAAATAACAAAAAGAGCAGACACAATGATCCTGGTAGTAATAAATAATGCGTACGCATTGAATAACCTCTTCGAATCAGGCAGCAGACAATAAATGTTTAGCCTGTTTTTAAGCATCTACTTCAACCTACATCTGGCCTTGTTTTCATCAGAGCATGGTAAGTTCAACGCGCTTTTGAACCACGGCAATGACATCTTCGGAAAGGCAACGAGCAGGGAATACCAGAACATCTTTCCCAACCCGCTATTGCCTGCGACGTTGACCTTAGCGGAGCTACCACAATCTACAGACGAAATCGCTGCTGCGCCCATAAGCGCGGAGGTGGACCGCCAACAACATCTAATGTTGCTTTTTTCGCTGCTGGCGATTCTCAGTCTCACTTGCTTGTTGTTAGTGTTTTTTCTGGTGAAAGCCAGACTGAAATTGCGTATCGAGAAATTTCGACTAATGCGTTATCACGCCAAACAAGACAGACAACAAAAGGATATTGCCGAGCAAGAGGTATTGCTGGAGAAGTTAAGAGCCAGTAATCAACAGCTGCAGGAAACCCGCAATGCATTTCTGCTTGCCCTTTCAGATGACCTGAGCAATCCCATTGCTGTAATCAAAAACAACTATCTTGATTGGTTTCAGCAAGCCAGGTTCGATCAGGACGTACTGGAAAAAGCATTGGCGACGGAGTCCAGTATCGCTAAAGTAGAACAGCTGATTCAGCACGCCCAGGTTGTCACACAGTACGCTAAAAAAACGGCCAATTCCGGGCAGCTACCGGAAGAGCAATGCTGCAACCTCAATCGGACCCTGGCCATTTTGTTGCAAAATTTTCCACTCGCAGAACACGGCCTGAATATTCATTTTAAGGCCCCGGAAGACACAGATTACATTATCCCTATTGAAGAGCAGGCCCTGCTGATATACATCTCCTTCTATTTGCATCTGCTGGTAAAACACGTTCCGTGCAATTTCAGCTTGCAGGTGTTATTACAAATCGAGGAAAACAAACTTTCACTGCTTATTTGCAGTGATACTACGCCGGGCGATATTAGCCCCGCACCACAGCCAGAAAAAGAATCGGGCTATTTTTTGATAGAGAGTTTGGGTAAACAATTAGATGTTGCCACTTTCCTGTTCGACAAGAGGTTCCCGGGCCAACTGCTGAAAATTTGTTTTCCTTCGTTTATTGCGCAATCGGGTGAGAGTTGGGCACATGAAGATACCTGTCCGCCACAGATATTTTTCGAGGCTTATCAGGAGCCTGTATTGAATAAATCTGGACCCAATAGCGACAGCCCCAAATGCCTGGTCTTGGATCCCTGTCCAGAAATGCAAATGTGTTTAACGCAGATTTTAAGTCAGCACTTTAACTGTAAAGGGGTGTTTAATTTGCAGGCTGGCTTGAGCAAAATAACTGAGTGGCAACCCGACATTATTATCATGGAGCCGATTCAGGGGCGGGACAATGGTTTCGACCTGTTGCAGAAACTTTTCAGCGTGCCAAATAATCCCACACCGCCGGTGATTATCATAAGCTCACGGGATTCAACCGCGCACAGGTTAAAAGCGCTGGATCTCGATATCCATTTATTCTTTGGCAAGCCCTTTAACAAAGAGCTGTTATTCGAAAGTGCCAGAAAACTACACAGCAATTATGCCAGGCGGCAACAAACTCAGGAAATTAAAGAAAACGTGCCATTCCAGCAATCTCGGGACGCTATTTTCCTGGCCCAACTGAATCGTTTGATAGAAACCCAAATCAACAATGCCGAATTTCGCTTTGAAGACTATTTCGAGCAATTTGCTCTGTCTAAACGCCAGTTTTTTCGACGGGTAAATAACCTGACGCGCTGCACTCCGAAGCAGTACCTGATCCAAAAACGACTGGAACTGGCCCGGCACTTATTAGGACGAGGCTGTTTATTGCAGGAAGTGACACGTCGCTGCGGTTTCAAAAACTCTCAGTCACTACTGAAAATGTACCATGCCCATTTTGGCGAGGAGCCAGTTTAGAGTTTATAGAGCTTAAACAAGGTTTTAAGCCAGCAGCTCAGACCTAATACAGCGAATAGTACACTGCTCCACAACGGTAGCGCGTAGCTTGGTAGTTGTGCAGCCAGCAATATAAAAGTGCCACCAAGAATGGCATAGACCACACTCTTGGTATTTTCTCTGTGTTGTAAGATTTGTTGTTCGTGCCAGAGTTGCTGCTTCTGAGGCAGGCGTTTTGCCTGTTGCAGTGTGTCAAACACTAATTCCGGCATTTCAGGCAGCTTTTCACTCCAGTAAGGCAAGTTAGTCTTAACCTTCCCGAACATGGCCGACCACCCCATCTGCTGCTTCATCCAGTTTTCCAGAAAGGGTTTAGCGGTTTGCCACAGATCTAATTGTGGGTATAGCTGCCGACCTAGTCCTTCCACATAAAGTAAAGTTTTCTGCAATAACACCAGCTGTGGCTGCACCACCATGTCAAAGCGACGGGCGGTACTGAACAGCTGGAGCAATACCTGTCCAAAAGAAATTTCCGCCAGAGGCTTATGGAAAATAGGCTCACAAACAGAACGAATGGCCATTTCAAAGTCATCAATACTCGTGGTGGCAGGTACCCAACCAGAATCGACGTGCAGCTCCGCGACTTTGCGGTAATCAGAATTAAAAAAAGCTACAAAGTTTTCCGCCAGGTAACGTTTGTCTTCCCGATTCAACGTACCGACAATACCAAAATCAATGGCTATATATTGCGGCGAGGTGGGATTTTCACGGGAAACAAAAATATTGCCGGGGTGCATATCGGCATGGAAAAAGCTATCGCGAAACACCTGGGTAAAGAAAATATTGACGCCCCGTTCAGCCAATAACTTGAGATCGGTATTGTTGTCTTTTAGCTGCTGTACATTGGCCACCGGAATGCCGGATATCCGCTCCATCACCAATACATTAGAGCGGCAATAGTCCAGATAGATCCTTGGCACGTAAAGCTCGATGGACTGCTCAAAGTTATGGCGCAGGCGATTGCCATTGGCGGCTTCGCGGGAGAGATCCAGCTCATCAATTATGGTTTTTCGATATTCTTCAACCACTTCAACCGGGCGCAGACGCCTGCCATCCGGCAAGGCTCGTTGCGCCACTTTCGCCAATACCCGCATCAGTTCTATGTCAGCTTCGATGGTCTTTTTAATATCAGGTCGGGTTACTTTAATGATGACCTGCTGACCATCGGTTTTTAAGCGAGCGGCATGCACCTGAGCGATGGAGGCAGAAGCCAGCGGAGTTATATCAAAATCAGCAAAAAGTTCGTCGATAGAGCCTAGTTTTAAGGACTTTTCGATGATTTGTTGGGCCGTAGCACCATCAAAAGGCGTCACCTTATCCTGCAACAACGCCAGCTCATCCGCCAGCTCCTGATCTAACAGATCCCGTCGCGTGGACAACATCTGTCCAAACTTAATAAACACCGGACCCAGGGACTCAAGGGCCAGACGAACTCTTTCCCCTTCGCTTTTGTTAGGATATTGGTTTTGCACCCAAAACAAAGACATTCTTACTATAGAAAAGTACCAGGGCCGAAACTGCTGGGGGATCAGTTTATCCAGACCGTGTTTTAGTAGCACACTTAAAATGGTGTATATTCGAAATATTCGCACTTAACTGCCCTGTTCCTTTCGTTGCAACCGCTCCAGTCGACGCTCTAACTGCTGAGCGCGCTGATGTAGTTCACTCACCTGGCTACTAAACTCATCCACCAATGGGGCCGGTGCAACAAGTTGCTTCTCTTCTAACACCGCGTCTTTGATAGTGGCATCAATTCGTTGCTTAACAGCCTGCAAACCTTTGCTGACACGTCCGGCAAATTGAAAGACTTCATGGGCCAGAATATCACCGGTATGACGAGCCAGTTGTTCTTCCCAGTCGATATCCAAGGCTTTGATCAAATTGCTGAATTGTTGTGCCACCTGAATATCACCTTCCAGTACCAGTTTGTCTTGTTTTATAAACTGGGTGATGTTGCTGATGTTTTGCAGCTCAGGGAGTGTGAATAAACTGGTGGCCATAAAACAATCAGAGTCCGCGGCAACAGATGAAGTGGAGCTATCGCTAGACGACCGTTCCGCCACCAGTACATCCACCGACTCTGAGAATACAAACAAAAAGTCTGCCGGCAGTTCGGTCAGGGACAAGGTTAATCGCTTACCTTTTAATCTGGCAATACGCGGCACACTGTCTTCATCCAAAGACAATAACTTGTTAATGCCTTTTTCCAGTAATGCTGACAGAAGTTGCGGAGCAGGCATCAGAATTTGAACCCGCGATGCAAGGCGACAATGCCCCCCGTTAAATTGTGATAAGTCACTTGCTCGAAGCCAACATTTTGCATCATGCCCTTTAAGGTTTCCTGATCCGGATGCATTCTGATGGATTCCGCAAGATACTGATAACTTTGCGCGTCATTCGCCACCAGCTGTCCCATTTTGGGCAGGATATTAAAGGAGTACCAGTCATAAAGCTTGCCAAACTGCTCGTTTTCCGGCTTAGAGAACTCCAACACTAACAAACGCCCACCGGGCTTTAGAACTCTGAAGATGGAGGCCAGGGCGGCGTCTTTATCTGTGACGTTGCGCAAACCAAAAGCAATGGTCACAATATCAAAATAATTATCCGGGAATGGTAAACACTCAGCATTGGCCTGTACTGTTTCAACGTTTCCGACAATGCCCATATCGCGCAATTTGTCTCTACCCACTTTGAGCATAGAACCATTGATATCCGCCAATACCACCTTACCGGATTCGCCAACCAAACGGGAAAATTTGGCCGTTAAATCGCCGGTACCACCCGCCAGATCCAGGACTTTTTGCCCACTGCGCACACCGCTGCAATCGATAGTGAATCGTTTCCACAAACGGTGAATACCCATGGACATGAAATCATTCATCATGTCGTATTTTGCGGCAACAGAATGAAACACATCAGCCACCAGGTTCACCTTCTCGTTTTTCCCTACCTGTTTATAACCAAAGTGGGTGGTTTCCTGAGTGGTTTGATGATTGTCGTCTGAGCGTTCTGAGTGTTGAGTCACTTGCTTCCCTTAAATTTTTTGCTGCATTATCGGCTTAAGCCCATTTTACCAGAGATTAGCAAAAATAAACCTATTCCTTTAAGGCGCGTTACCGACTATTGTCTAATGGCAAATTACCAGATTTGGTCCACAATAATGGTTTTAAAAATAGCCAAACAAGGAGCAGTTATGTCTGAGCCCAGAATTTGTATTGTCGAACCGGACGAAATAGAGCGGGACCTGTTGCAAGGCATGCTGGAAGATGACTACCCTATGGAGATCTTTACCAGCGGCGAAGACATGCTACAAACCCTGAAGCCTGAACAACCTACTCTGGTCATTTTAGAAACTCTTTTAACCGGTGTCACTGGGTACCAGATTTGCCAAACGATTAAAACGGATTTTGCTCATTGTCGCACTTACATTATTTTCCTTTCTGCGAAGACCTCCGTGGAAGAGCGCATCAGAGGAATGGAAGCAGGAGCAGACGATTACATCAACAAACCCTACGATGTTGTAGAAGTGTCGCGAAAAGTGCGCTCGGCAATGGATATACTCAGCTCGGCACTCGACCTGCAAAAGCAACTGGATTACGCCAGTCATACGGCTTTTCAGGCCATGTCTGCCCAAAGTGAAATGGGCGTGGTGATGCGCGGCGTTCAGGCAGTCATTGAAGCATCAGACAGTACAGAGTTACTTCAGGCGATGTTCTCCTGTTTGGCTGAGTTTTCGTTAAAGTCCACTATTTATTATGAATTGCAGGGAAATGCTGAGTTTGTTGCCTCTGCCGGGCGAACCAGTACTTCTATAGAACAGGAAATTATTGCCGTTGTGCGCCAATCTGAACGCATCTGGACACGTGGACCTCGTTGTATATTTACCTTTGGCAATACGTCTTTATTAGTGCTGAATATGCCAGAGGATGAAGAGAAAACCGGACGCTTGCGGGATAACCTCTGTTTTTTGATGGAGACCTTTGAAGTCAAAGTCGATGCCTTAGATAAAACCCAGGCTCTGGTTATTGCCGAACACTGGCAACAATCCGTGAAGAAAATCACCGGGCTTCTAAATAAGGCCTCTGACGATTTACAACACAGTGTCGATGGTAGTGCCAGCACTATCCGCCTTATGATGAGTGATCTGAATATGCTATTACCCAGTTTGGGACTAGAAGAGGATCAGGAAGAGCGCATCCATCACATTATTGATAGCGCTTTTGACGAATTTGATCTGTCCCTGCAAAAAACCGAACAAACCAGCCAGGTCTTCAATGAAGTCATGGCAGAGCTCACAAAAATGCAATAAAAATCACCTTTATTTTAGCGCAAATTAGCAGTGCGAAAATAGCCATAAAAAACTGTTCGAAAAAGAGGCAAAAAATTAAAGATTGCTATACTTAGAGCAAATAACAACCAATCAGGTGCCCTATGAAAGGCCGTTTGCTCACACTTTGTATACTGCTCATGTCGGTTCAGAGTTTCGCCGCTGAGCGCTCTGCCACCATAACATTGGCTTCGGACTACTTGTTCAACGGTATTACCCAAACAGACGAAAAGCCAGCGCTACAAGGCAGTCTGGACTTTGCCTTAGATTCTGGGTTGTACATTGGTGCCTGGGCGTCAAATGTCGATTTTGGCGATGATACTAATCTGGAAGTTGATGCCTACCTCGGTTATTACAACGAACTGCAAAACGGCGTCTGGTATGACATTTCACTATTGTATTACACCTACCACGGTGGGGATGATAGCGATGACGCCAACTATATAGAAATCGCCGCCGCTATTGGTAAGGACAACCTGGAGCTGAAGTTTTGGTATGCCCCGGATTATGCCGGTACAGGTGCCGGCCACATGATAACCGCTCTCTCATACAGTTACCCCATCTCAGAGCAAACCACGCTCGTTGCCGCGGTTGATCGCTCGCAAAGTTTAGATAGTGATGAATTTGTCTGGGAAGATGGTGATGACAACTATATTCACTGGCGAATTGGCTCTGAGTTTAGCTTTGATGCGTTTGACGTCAGCCTGACCTTAGAAGGGACAGATCTGGACACTTATGGCGATACGCGCCTGCTGGCCACTATCAGTAAAACCGTTAGTTTCTAAAGGGTAGTTCATCCCGTAAAGATGAGGTTCTTATGATTTCAAAAGGTCAAAGTCTCGCAGTTAAACTGGTTGGCGTGGTTGGCGCGCTACTGATCGCCCTGTCTGCAATATTAATGGTGGTCAGCTATTTTTCTCTGACCGCCACTGAAAGCAAAATTGTGGAACAGGTGAACGATGAACTCACCCAGCAAATAGAAAGTACGGTGGCAGCAAAGGCTTCGCAACAAGCAGCGGAAATCGCCATGGCAATAGAGAAAGCCTATGCCTTTCCACGCATCCTGGCAGAACAAATTTCTCAAAGTATTGAATCTGAAGACAACGAACTTAAATTTACCCGAAAGCAATTGCAAAATATGACCGCTGCCTTACTAAAAGTCAGCCCTACCTCGTCAATTTATGCCCAGTTTGAAAAAGATCAGTTTGATGGCAACAGTGAACAATATTTATCGGGGTATGAGCACTCTGTTGCCGGACATGGCAGTTTCGAAGTTTACTTTGTGCGCAATCGGGATAATTCCATCACTCAGGAAGTTATCGAGGATGCCCAGGAAAAATTCGACACCACCCTGGATGAATTTGGGTTCAGGGCCGCAGAGTGGTTCCTGTGTGCCAAAGACACTCGCAAGCCCTGTATAATTAGCCCCTATAACTATGAAATCCGCCCAGGCTACGAAGAGCTGATGACCAGTTTGACCTACCCTGTGGTGGCGAATGGCCGTTTTCGCGGCGTAGTGGGGGTCGATTTAAATCTGCCCATATTGCAGCAATCAGCTGAAGCCCTTAAACAGTCTCTTTATCAGGGGAATTCCGCGGTTTATGTTATCAGCCAACATGAAATAGTCGCTGCGGCAACAGAAGCACCAGATAAACTGGCGCGAAAATTCAATGAATTATTCAAAAACCAAAACACCAGTCAGAAAATACTGGCCCTGAGTAGCCAGGGTGGTTCCGTCATTATTGACAACATGATGTATGTTGTCCGGGAGATTCCACTCACCACACCTGGTACTAACTGGAAAATGATTATAGGGGTAGATGTAGCAACAGCGCTCAGCCCGGCGCGGCGTGTTAGCGACACTATCGCCAATAATATCAATGCCTTAATGGCTTCACTGATCACTGTCGCCATAGTCCTCACCATTGTCGCCCTGGCCATGGTTCACCTGTTCACCCGCAGTATTGTCAGCCCGGTCAAGTTGATTGCCGACAAAATGACGGAGTTGGCAGGCCAGGGGGGTGACCTGACTCAGGATATTTCGGTTAAGTCACATGCCGAGCTTACCCAGCTATCGGAGGCTTTTAATCTGTTCAGAGAAAAGGTTAGAGAACTACTGGACCAGGCCAAAAATGTCTGTGAGCAAGTGCTTGAAGGCATTAAAACCACCCGTGCACAGGCCCAGCAAACCAATACCCAAATTCAGGTACAGCTAAGCGAAGTGGACAGTGTCGTTACTGCCATCACAGAAATGTCGGAAGCAGCTAAAGAAGTCGCTCGCACCGCGGCAGATGCAGCTACTAACGCAGATAAAGCCAATGACAATGTCAAGCAAACCGAAGAACAGGTTTCCCTGTCCACGCAAAGTGCCAGCAAACTTTCTAAAGAAATGGCCAGCGCTTCGGAAGCGGTAAAAGCAGTATCCACCCGCAGCCTGGATATCAAGAAAATATTAGACGTAATTGGCGCCATAGCTGATCAAACCAATTTGTTGGCACTTAACGCCGCTATAGAGGCGGCTCGTGCCGGAGAACACGGTCGAGGTTTCAGCGTGGTAGCTGATGAAGTACGAGCTCTGGCATCCAAAACCGCCGACTCTGTCAGTGAAATAGCGGGAGTCATTGACGCCTTACAAGGCGAAGTCAACTCCACCGTAAATATTATAGAAACAGGCAACGAGCAAGCTGTTCAGGCTTCGAGCCGCTCTCAGGAAGCCTTCTCCCGCATGAGAGACACGGCCGAACAGATTTCAGAAATCAGCGAACGCATGATGCAGATGGCCACCGCAGCAGAAGAACAAAGCGTGGTCAGCGAAGAACTGAATCGCAACATGGTTATCATTGGCGACGCCACCCGAGAAGTATCCGCATTATCCCAGGCATCGGAACAAAGCTCACAGGCCATAGATGAAGCTATTCAGCAACTCTATCGGTTATTGAGTAAACTTAAGACGCATTAATTGAGGGCATGACAGAATTTTAGTTTCGAATCAGGGAGTTATGGCGATTTTTAAACCACCAGGACTCTGCAACTAGATTGCGGTACTTGCAAAAAACAGAAACGAAACAAATAAAAGCCCAATCCAACCAATGATAAATGCCAGATCTTCGCCCAAAGAAAAAAGGGAAGACATGCCCTGCAGCAGTTCACTGGCAGGTTTGGAATAAACGATTAAAGCGATGCTCATTCCAGGCTCCAAATAGTAAAACAAAAAACTATCCAGATAGACTGCTAAGCTCTCAGGCTTTAGCAAATGGTAGGAAAGAAATAAAAATAGCGATATCCCTGCCAGTTTACCTGCTTTCCAGTTTTCAAAGTTGTCCCTCAATGATTTGTGATATTCAAACCTGGAATACAGTGCACACACCAGAGTCGGTACAAATAAAAGTGTTATTGCGAATAAGTACACTAGATAAGTCAAAAGTCACCTGTTCAAAGCTGATGTCACAGAAATTACTATGAAATGATTAAATTTATAGCTGAGTTATCAGCGATTAAGGAAGGTTAATCCAGTTGTTTCAGAAAACATACCACTCTTTCTGTTTCAACAAAGCCCAGTTTGCCATGAATGGCGATGCTCTTGGTATTGCTGGTCTCAGTATCACTCGCCAGCTCGCTAAAACCCCGGTCTTTTGCCCATTTTTCAGCACATGCCATGAGCATAGTGCCACCAAATCTTATCCGGACAGCCATAATAACTTTGCTTCATTTCAGATTCCAAATATTAGAAACTAAGCTAGAGACTACGAGAACTACGAGGACACCCACCCTAAATTTGATAAAAAGCCTAAAATTACCAGGACACCCACACTAAACTTAATAAACAACCAACAGATGTTGTGTTCGAAGTTCGGTCAAATCAGACCCATTCGCTAGATAAGGCTAAAGTGCAGATAAAACCTGAAGATTGGCAACAAGGATGTATTTGTAAGTCTGACTTGAGCTACATGGACGTAGTGAATGCCGATTTTGCAGGAGCAAAAATCGGCCAGTCAGACAACAGTGGTTGATTTAGCTTGCTTTGTCGAACTGAAGTTCAACCTACAGGCTTATGTTTGCATAGCTATTGGGAATTGAAGTTCAAGCGAGTATGAAAATTCGTCGATAAACTCTGATGCCTCAATGGCAATGGCGCAATTATTGGTTTTTTGGGATTGCTGATGGATCTCTTTTGCACGGGTCAGGATGGCATTTTGCCAGTCGTCATTGTTTTTAAATGAAGACTTTGTGGCTTGGGCAATGTTCCTTAACGCGCTTAATGCACCATCAAGGCCGGTGCCATTGCTCCATCTGTCGCCAATACGGCCCTGGTTGTGTTGTCTCGCTGCGGAGAGCTTATCAGCCAATTGAGCCACTTTGGGATGCCAGGCAAGTAGCCGGATATGATAATCCCAATCCTGAAACATACTGATGGCCGACCAGAGTCCGGTTTTAATACAAGCCGAGCGCCTGAACAAGCCGGAATCCGTGCGCCATTGGCTTTTTAGGATAAAAGCAATAACCAGGTTAACGTGGTCGGTGTAATCCCCCCTGCCCCCGACATAAACTGGCGCATCCCAGTCAGGCTGCTCAGTAAACTGGATGGTGGGTGACCAGACAAAATCCAGATCCTCAACAATTAACTTTGCCACTTGTTTATTTAATTTTTCTGGATGAATCACATCATCCGAATCCAGAAATTGTATGAACTCCCCACGACACAACCTCAGTCCTTCGTTTCGGCATAAGCTGGCATTTCGATGTTGATGGTACTGGTAATCAATAGTGAATTCTGACGACTCAGTCACAGCTCTGAATTGCTCAACCATCTCTTTGGTATGATCCTGTGAAGCATCGTCCATAACCAGCACTTCAATGGGGCGGTAGGTCTGATGCGCTAGCGAATCCAATGTTGCCTTTAACAATTCTGCGCGGTTATGGGTAGGAATAATGACTGACACCAAACCCCTGATGTAACTTGCTTTTATCCCGCTTTTTGGCTGATGCATCGCTCGTATTCCCTAATCCGTTGCAAGAGATTCTTTTCAAACACCTGTGCAAGAATTGCAATCACTTTTTTGCGATCCCCTGGGCTCCAACAAGCCCTGTTTTCCAGACCGTAACCCGCCGCGGTTTTATTGGCATCGATAATGTACAACTCACCATCCTGCTTACAGCGCATAACGTCCAACTCACCGAGATCCATGCCGATTTCTTTGCTAAACAACAACATGTTTTGAATTTCTGTTGGGCTAAGCACATCTGAAGCTAGCATGGGTGTCAGTTTATGTCGTTTGCATTGCCGGATGTCGCTTGTGGGGTAGTCCCGCTGCGAAACATAAACCAGAGGTATCTCGCCTAAAATGACGGGAATGCGATATTCAATCTGCAAACCTTTTTCTCTGGTTTCAATAATGCGCTGATAAACCCAGTCTTCCTCCACTTTATCTACCGGGCAATCAACCACAAAACCATGCCTGACGGCGTTGCCATCGGGTTTAAAGATACACTTGCCCTGATACTTCGTCGGATCAACGAAAGTTGTATGGCCAAAAAGCCGGGAAATGGTGCTTTCCACATGTTGTTTACTGATATCAATGCAATCAATGTTGATGACAGGTTTGGTTTGCGCAATTTCCTCCAGTATTTCAGGAACCTGCAAAAAGGTTTCATCCTCCCACAACACCGCAGCATCGAAAGGTCGCTCAGGTGATAAGGTTATTGAGTAATCCAGATGATGGAGTATTACAGCGAGACCATAAGGCTCTTTGTCAGGATAAGTTGGCGCACAAAATAATTGCATAACATTCTCATTATTATTAGGGATTCAGTCTGAAAATATTGCAGCCTACGCAGGCATACAGCGTGTCTGACTCATTGTCGAAAGCAATATTGCTAATATCAGCCAGCGAAGGTGGTAGTGTTTTTGCAGTTAAGGGGGACGATTCAATGTCGCAGGAAAAGAAAAATGAAGGTTGCTTTGAGACTTTATCAAACCCCAGAATCGCTATTTTTGCGCCCTGACTTACACTAATCTTGCTGACGCTGATATTCGCCGGGACAGCATCAACTCGGCTTACCAGATTATTGTCCAGCGCCAGATTAAACAGCCCTTCATCCGTGCCCAGCCAACAGTTTTTCTGACCTATATAACAAAGCGCCATTACGCTGGAATTTTCAAACTCAGAAACGCCCTCGCCATTGAGCCGCAAAACCTCACAAGCCTCGTTTACCAACCTCAGGCTGGTTTTGTTTCGCCTGGCAGCCGCAGTCCTATCCTGAAATCTGGCTTGGTTTAGCTTGTTAAATGCCACCAACGTAACTCCGGCGCAATTTGTAGCCAGCGTACTGACTGGGCCCGTGGGAAGCTCCGGGTAGGTATAGATTTTCTCTGCCTGTCTATTGTGCTGATTGACTCGCGCCAGTCCGCAATTAGTGCCAACCCAAATGTGGCCACTTACCGGGTTAGATAAGGCAGTAATGTGCCGAGATGGCAAATCACCAACTCGATTATCTTGATTGGGTTTAATAATTTTAACATGACTGTCCAGTGAAGCTAAAACCAAACCCGCTTCGTCCGAGCCTGCCCATACAAGCTGTTCTTGCTCCTGCTGTGCGATGGCGAGATAGGGACGATGTGCCACCTCAATGGCTACTGTTCTTCCAGAGTTGTGAATTTGAGTGGCTGCAATTGCTTCTGGGCGACCAGTAATAACCCAGGGGGAAGCCACTGCAAACTCTGTGGCAAACTGTTGTGCGCCTGCTGTAAAATTCTGCAGGTATCCAGCACTCTTACCATGCAGCATAAGCCAGAATACTCCGCCGCCTTGCGATGCAATCCACAGATTATCTTGCTCATCAAAGGCCAATGAGGTTAACGGATCCGAGCCAAACTCATTAATCGAAAGCAGCTCTGATGATAAACAGTCGAGGCGATACAAGAGGCCGTTATTATCCGCAATCCACAGCCTGTTATGTGCCAAAGCCAGTGAATTAACCTGCGTCGTTATTGCATCGACGGCTTCAAACTGCCGCCCCTTAAGTTGCCGACACAATCCTTTGTCAGTCCCCACCCATACCCTGTCTTGCTCATCGACAAGGATTGCGGTGATTTTGGTTGATGGCAATCCCTGTTCTTTCCCGTATTGGATCCAGATATCTGCAGATTTTTGCTGAAACAAGCCCTTATTCGTGGCTACCCAAAGTGTTTGCTTGCTGTCTGAGTAAATTGCAGAAATTGATTTTTGAGCAAACTGTTTCTCATAAACTGGTGATATGGCTTTATCTTTTTCTGTCCAACAACACAGCCCGTTGTCAGTGCCAATGTATAACTCATGGTCTTTATTATTCGCTAATAAAGCCGTGACATTGTTGCCCGTTAATCCGTTTTCTTGTGTGTAATAGCGCCAGGCTTGAGTATCGATACTGTAATGTACAAGCCCGCCATAGGCGCCAACCCAGACTTCATTTTCCCGTAGTTGAGCGAGGCACTGCACATTGTTATTGGGCAGATTATCGGCACTACTGAGGGTTAACCATTCGCCGTTTTCAAGATTGTATCGGCTAATCGCCCCCCAGGTACCTATCCAGACATGCTTTGTGCCACTTTTAAGCACAGCCATAGTATAGGTGTCAGCGAATTCAGAAGGAGTGGTATAGATTTGCCATGTGTTCTCAACCGGATTGTAGCGACTCACACCGCCGCCCCATGTGGCTATCCACAGGGTATTTTTCGAATCCTGAAATAGTCCCCATACCATGTTGTCACTCAAACCATCCGCTTGAGTTAGGGTTTTGAATACTCTGGCGGTATAGGATTGGTTATTTGGGTAGTCGAACTGACTAATACCATTTCGCGTCCCTGCCCAAAGGCCACCACTTTCAGAATAGGAAAGCGTTTGCACGGTATCTGATCCCAGGCCAGATTGCGTGGTGTAGGTCTGCCAGTGTTCATCACGCTGGTTATAACAAACCAGCCCTTGATTGCTGGCAAACCAGACGTTGTTTTCTTTGTCGCTGGTAATGCTGTTGATAGCGGTGTTTTTGAGATATTGCAGCCATTTTTGGCCTGTAGATTCAAAACAGGAAACCCCCATAGTCGTACCCACCCAGATATTGCCGAGCCGGTCTTGATGCAGTGCGTTAATGTTGTCGCCAATTAACACATTTTGGCTGTTATAAATGGTCCAGTTCGCCGACGACAGAGACGATAACTCCGCGTTATTAGCCAGCACAGCGATACCACCGCCATTGGTGCCAAACCAGATGTTTTGCTGTTGGTCTTCTAACAAGGACCAAACGGAATTATTAGGTAAACCATCCACCATAAACAGACTGTTCCATGTCCTGCTCTTTGGGCAATAACAACTTGCCCCACTTGCGGTACCAAACCAAATGGCGTTACTTTTGGTTTTTAACATGGAACGAATATCAGGATTTGCCAGCCCATCGACTTCAGTGAAGGTTTGCCAGCGATGCAATTCAGGCTGAAAATAGCTGACGCCACTACCAGAAGTCGCTATGTAAAACCCGTTATTGTCATCTTCTAGTACAACCGTCGCTTTCGCGTTGGCAATACCAGTAGCAATAAACTGAATATCAAGGGGCGTGGCATTCATGATAATTAGCCTATTTCATTGATTGCTGTAACGAAGTGGCTTTGCGATCCATAAGTTGATCGTAATAGGCTTCACGCTCTTTCTGAGTTAAGTCTGAGGAAGCCACCGGATCTACGAAGAATCCGTTGCCACCAATACCAAAACCTAAAAAGCTCATATCTTGCCCTGCCACCTGCGCATTGCCATGACAGCCCATACAACCGCCCATAGTCCACTTAGCCGCGCCGATTTTGTTGTCTTGCGGAGCAGGAGCTACATTGGGACCCGCAGCACCTTTATCATTGCCGGGCAAAGCGCGGTTATTAGTGAAGGTTTGCTCATTACTTTCATTGGGATTTACTACTGTGCCCGTGAACAACTGTAATCCGGGCTGACTACTTTCAACGACGATATTCGCCAGGTAATAATCAAGAGACACTTGTCCATTATTGTCAGGATAGCTCACTGGTTTCGCCTGAACTCCTTTCAGGCGATAATTGCGCCATACAGAGTCGCTGGGCATCAGTGCAGTGACCTGATTATTCACATCGTTCACTTCTGCACTGATAGTTTTTAAACGCTTAACCGGAAACCGAGAGTCGTCAGCTGCTCCAGCCGCTGGCAAGGTATAATCAGTTCGCACGTTAGATGCACCCGATTGCCCGGGCGCATTGACGGAGTAGGCGCCATAAGCATTGGTTTGGGTTGGCGAGTCGTCACCGTACACCAAAGTTTTATAGGACAAGTCAATCTCAGGGTCGATGATCTGATCGCCGGAAGTCACTACCGCATCCACATGCTCAAAGGTGGTAAATATGAAGGTCTGATAGTTATGGGTTTTCTGGATGATGTGTAATGCAATCAGCGCAAACTTGTCGGTAACTGGCTCATAGTCTTCCGCATCACCCACATAGTAAGTGGCTTCCACCTGATGAAACTTGGTGGGGTCGACATTCTTCATGTCGCTGACCCGGCGCCACGCGGATTTTACTTCAATCGTCGAGACCGTGCTGGCTTGATCACCTGTTACCTCAGGGTGAGGAAATTCCAGGCTATCAGGTGCAAACCTTGGGCTGTCGATATCCCAGACATAATCCAGTTCCACATCGTTCACTTTAGCCATGAATAACACCGGGAAATTAGGATCATTACTATGGCTGTAATACAGCATGTTTTGACTAACCTGATTGTTCTCATCCAGGTTGACGTAATTTGCCCCCGTGATGACCTTCTGTTTCGCGGTTCGATTGTTATTGCTTTCACCTAAATAGTAATAATAGGTAGGGGGCTGATTTGCCGGAGATTTCGGCTTGGTACCATCGGCCATGTAGTATGGGAACGCCTCAGCTCTGTGATAGAAACTCTGCCAGACCGTAGGATTGGCTTGTGGTTGATAACCATCAGTATCATTAAAACTTCGGGTGGCGTCGGGTTTAGTTCGACCTGTACCACTTTGCAGGGTAGCAGTTGTCGGCTGGTTTGCAGCAATAAACAAACGCCAGGCGTGATTAGCCAGTTGGGTTTGACTGGCATTAGCCACCAATTCATTGGGGAATTGGTAACCCTTTTGCGTGAGTTCTGAGGCAGTTATGGTACTGCCATCATCGACACCACCTTTGCCATTGTAACCTGCGTATGCAGTGCCTGCAGACAGCAACGCGCTTAATACGGATACGCTGAGTATCCTGATTGTAACCTGTTTCATTTCATTCACCTTTAATGGGATTAAAAAAGTTTCATTAATTAGCTTTTGGCGACGGTAATGGCTCTAAAGCATCAAATATGTGGCTTATTTTCGTCGCGACCTTGTCTTTTCCTGAGCTATGGCAAGAGAAGCAATTGGCGTGATATATCGAATCTTTATTTTCTTTCTGGTACTGGAAAAAAGTCTCCATTGTGGTGTTAGCCAGAAACAGTGAACCGCGGAAGTAAGTATCTGTCGGATCATTATCAGTACTAGGTGGGAACATGTCCGGATACCCTGTTGGAATCTGCCCTTCAGCTGACCAGATACCCCCTACCTGTAGGTAGTTACCTCGAATATCGCCCTTGGCTAATTTAGACAAAACAGATTTGTTGATGGATATCAGGTCGGTGTTATTGTCCAGTGTTGCATCCTTCAAATCGGCAACGTTTTGCACATTACCCCAGGGATTCACCCGGTAGACATCTACCGGACCAATGGGATCTGTGCCTTTGGCAACAATTGCAGTTGTAATAGTACTATCCTGCACATTTTGAGCAGTCGCATTAGCGGCAATTTCGGCAGGACGAGTGCCATTATTAGGGAAGAAAACCCAGTCACCTTTAGCATCGAAGTCGCTCGAACCGGTTTTTTTCTT
This sequence comes from Planctobacterium sp. AWH2_060, assembly GCF_056158425.1. NCBI lineage: Bacteria > Pseudomonadati > Pseudomonadota > Gammaproteobacteria > Alteromonadales > Alteromonadaceae > Planctobacterium > Planctobacterium sp. AWH2_060. The sequence goes on from NZ_JBSWTG010000001.1 coordinate 3,400,661, forward strand.
CTTTTCATTGGTGTAATAATCGTAGCTGTTATCTGGCAGGTTGTTGACGTGTTCAAAGGTACTCCAAATCATTTCAGGATGGCCTTCAACCGTACCGGCGATATGGAACCCTACCATGGCCAGAGTTTTATTCTCTGTCTCACCTGCGTACTCCCATTTTTTTGGATCTTTGGTTCTGTTAAAGATAGGTACAGTGGCCTGAGTGATAATGTAATCATCACGATCCGCAACAGTGTCCGCGTCCACCCAGGATATTTTTAACTCTAAAATCATGGTTTTAGGATCCACCAGCTTTCTGCCATATAGTGCTGAAAGCACATCCAAATCCAACATTTGCAAACCTTTATAGGGAAATTTGTCAGGCATGGTTTCTGCCAACAGTTTAATTTCAGCCTGTGATGCTTTGGGTAAGCCATCAAGCAAACTGGTATCGCCATTTTTGATTTCCATTGCGGTGCGATACATAGCAAAGGCATCGTTGGTATAGATGCTGTAATAAACCAGCGACTCTTTTTGAGATAGCAGAACATCGTCCTCTCCCGCCTGTCCCAACTCAATTGACTCGTCGCCTTTGCCATCTCGAATACCAATCGCCAGCGTGCCATTTGATGCGATAAACTGACGTTTGCTATCACTTTCTACCGAAACATCAAAGAACTGTGGTGGCGTGTTGAACACGTGGTAATTGTTGTTCGCCGTGGTCATCCATAAAAACATACGGGCGCCCCAACGATAAAAATCACAACGGGTATTGTCGCTAAAATCGGCAAAAACTTTGTCAGTACTATTTGCCGCTGTGACCGCCCCATTAGCCGTAACTTTGTGACCGGAAAACCATTTTTTAAACTCGCTATCGCTGACCGTACAGGTCATATCAACATCTGATGGCAATCGTGCATTTTTAACAAACTCATTGTTTGTTTCCTTATGGGTAGTGCCCTTTGAGCCAACACATCCGGCAACCAAAGTGAGTGCTGACAGGGCGATAAGCAAAGACCGGCTTTTAAACAGCCCGCCTTTTTTATGTGTACTATTTTGCGATGACATAATGCATTCCTCTGCTGTAATTAAGTTTCCAGCTCACTCACCAGTGAGTGAGTCGATGGGTTTCGCGACAGTTGCGTTTTCAGCTGACTGAAATTTTCAATCAGCTCTGAAAGTGGATAAGGGTTTTGTTTTCGGCTACCGGCTTCAAGTGAGCACAATGGCAGACCTAACGCCGTCAAAAGGCGCGATTGCTCTTCCGGGTTGAACAGCTCTTCGTAGTCTATGTAAGTGACCTTGCCAGCCACACGGGTTTTAAGCTCGGTGTAGTAATCCTGATTAAAACGAATCGCCTCAAGCAGCTTGTCGGCTTCGACGTGAACAGACTGTAAAGGGCTGACTTCTCCAATGCGGTAGTCTTCCCAAATACCGGTATGCTCAGCGATAAGGCGAGACACATAAACCGCAACCTGATTGCGCCGTGTGAGTACAATTTTGTGGATGTCCGAGTCTTCGCATACCGCCTTAAATGCCCCCATGTGCTGTTTATGGGTCATCTTGAAGCCCACATGCGAGCAACCGAGGTGTTGCGCCCACAAGGAGGCTAAAAACTGCATCGGGTTAGCATCCCGCTGCTGTTTGCTGGCAATACTAAAATCTGTATTTCTCAGGGGCACAGCAACATAAACCCCATCCGGGTTAAACACCTCATGATGGCACAGTACATCGGGATGCGAGTGCAACATGATGCACAGCAAGTTACTGCCACTGCGGGGCGCGGCCAGTATTACAAAGCGATGTACTGTTGCAGTGCAATCAGGCATGACATACAGACTCAACACGCTGCTTCATCGCAGTGTAACGATTAAGCACATCCAGATTGGCGGGATTAACTAAATACACCGAACCATCATAGGAGGTTACAGCTATGTTCTGGTTGATAACCGCAATACCACTAATACCGTTACCGGCTATGGTCTTGCGCGTGACTTTTTCATCGGAAATGCTGACTCGCAGCAACTCCCCCCAATAGTTAGTTACGACAACCGTGTCGTTGTTAACAAAGCACAGGGCTTTCGGCGAGCGGTTGCCGAGCGGAATATTGGCGCGCAGTAAGCCGCTTTCCAAATCGTGAATTTTAAGCACAAAATCTCGACCAGCACTGGCAATGAGTTCGCCTGAAGGTGAAATATCAACGTCATCAATAATGGCGGTATGGGCTTTAAAATCCGCGACTATTTCGCCATTAAAACGCCAGGCGCGAAGTGTCCCTTCGGCACAACAACTGACGCCAATAGGTTTTTCAGGATGTAAAGCCAGCGCTTTGACCGCATTGGGATGAATTGCCAAGCGTTGTTTGATATTCCCGGTCGCCGACAGGTTGACGATAGTCCCGCTGTAGCAGGCAGCAAATACATCCCCCTGATACTGGGGGATTGTCGCTACCCTTAGGCAGTTTAATGGGCCTTCGTTGAGTCGCACTTCCTTGTCACTGCTGGCACTGCGCTCAGGGAAAAAATACAGACACTGATTATGGGCGCCAGCGATGGTATAGCGCGTGATCGGTGACCAGGCAATTGCATTCATGAGAATGCGCCCTTCGGCAGGCTGCTTCTGTTGGTTAAGATTGGATTCCTGCGGGGTTAAGGTGATATCCCGTACTATGCCATCATCACTGACAACAACCAGTTCGTTGCTGTTTTTTGTCGCAAGGTCGTTAAAACAGGCATTGCCTTCAAGGCTTTGGTCACCAATTTCATCCAGCAACAGACCTGATTCAACCGACCAGATAAGTACGGTGCCGTCAAAACTCCCAGCAATTATCTGCCGACCATCTGCACTCCAATTGAAGGACCTTTCCCACAAGGCCTGGTGATGAGCAAGCGTACAAACCAAAGCAAAATCTTTGTTGTCCCAGATCTGAATCTTTTGGTCATAGGCAGCTGAAAGGATATCGCCGGTCACCGGGGACACAGCCACCTTTTTTATCGCGCTCTGGTGTCCTGAGATCTCCCGGATTAAGGTGCCATCTCGCAAATCAAAAACGCGAACAAAACCGTCATCGCAGCCTAAAATAATGCGATTTCGGCCCGGATCGATGGCGCAGGTGTCCGTTTCCGTTTCAAAAGGGCCAATCATATTGAGTTGCTTGCCGGTATCCACGTCCCAAACCCGCAAGGTCATATCATCGCCGGAGGTATACAGCTTTCCGGCTGTGTAGTTTACGCTGAGTACATCTTTCTCGTGACCTAATATAATTTTTTCGATAGCACCATTGTTCAGATCCCAGAGTATGATGCGCTTGTCTCTGGATACAGAAGCGCCTCTTGAGGCTGATAAAAACACAAAATCTTCTACATCGTCACTGTGGCCTCGCAGAATGGTTTTGATCTGCTTGCGGCGTAAATCCCAAATATAAACGTTGTAATCAGAGGAAGCGGTTGCTGCAAAATTTCCCTTTGCATCAACAGTAACGCGATTAACCAGGTGTTCGTGGTATCCAAGGAGTTCAACTTCCATAGAAGTAAAATCAAAGAGCGCAACGGCACTGTCGTAGCCAGAGGTGATTATTTTGTTGCTAAATGGAACATGCGCCGCACAAGTGATTGGGCCGCGATGACGAGTAAATTCATGGTTAATGTCTGACATGTTAGAAGTCCTTATTAAAATGGCATACTGATTTTGTTGAGTTGCTGTGGCCGTAATTGATCACATTTTTGTGCATCAAACTGGGCAACATATTCACGCACACTGAGTCCGTTAACCGCGGCATTGTTGTGATCAGCGCCACTGATTTCGCAGTCTGGAGCTACCTTCAATAATGAATTGAGCCAGTCTATGTATTGTTGTTTTCGGGTACTGGCATCGAAATGCCAATGGCTATAGATGGTAAAAAAGGCGTTGCTCCACCAGAGGTAAGTGTTTTGATACTCAGCAAGCCTGGCCAGTAAGAGTTGGCGGTTTTGCAGCAGATCACAGTGTAAAAACAGATGAGGTAAACGACGACACATTTGCCAATGGGTTTTAAACTTCTGCTGGCCACCCCACTTTTGCAGTTCTTGCTGCCACATGTGGGATATATCAGACCAGTCAATATTATCGGGGGTTGTGCTGTCCCAGAGCTGATAAAAAACCTCAGGATGAGGAAACTCATTGAATAGCTGCGCTATATAGGCCGGGAAGTCTTCGCCATCCCAGTGCTCAATCATGTGCTTCTTAATATCCAAAGCGCTTTGACTGTAATCAAAAAAGACCACATGAGTGTTCCAGCTAAAACCTTTCTCCGCCAAAATACGGTAGGGCTTGAATCCCGCAGCAACGGAAAACAAAGCATCCAGAGGTTTGCTTTCCTGGCTTACATTGAGCTCGCCATAATTTTCAATGTTGAACAGGAAAACGCCGTTTTTAGCGTTGTTGATTTGCCGGTTGATCTTTTCTATAAAACGCTGCTGTGGACTACTTTCATCAAACTTGATCCCGTCCTGTTCCAGTGCGCGACCAAACAAAGAAGCAAACTGTTGCGTGGATTGCTCAAGCTCATTTAGGTAAAAGCGGCAATTGTTGATATCTTTCCCAAGCTCGGGAATAGCTAAATCGCTTGCGTTACTGACTGATATCCAGTTGTCACCGTTGTGACAGCTTTCAGCCTCTGAGAAAGGTGGCAGCCCCAAAGCGCGATAGGTTGATAAATTAACGAGCAAGCAGTCGCTATTCAGAGATTCAGCAGTTTGCTCGGCGGCCACCAGAAAATCGCCCTGTATTGCTAAATTTTGCAGGGAGTCATAAAAACCACTCTTCCCCCAATTTGACAGGTACCAGCGTTCATCAATGATGTGACCTACAGATTGAATCAAACAGAATTCAGCACCTGTTTGATTAGCTTTTGCCAAGATTTCATCAATGCTTGTGGCTTCAATAATCTCACCCTGATAGCGATAACGGGTCCAGGAAATAGTGAGCTCTCGAAGCTTTTTATAGGCAGTATCACTGTCTTCATAATCACGGCGCAATAAGCCAAAAATACAGTTTTTCATATAGCAACATCCAATTGTTCCGGGGCGTAAAGCGCTTCAGTTAAGTCCACATTGAGCAGCGTTCCTTTGCCAAATTTTTCGGCAATTATTTCGTCTTCGGGAAGAGACGGTACCAGGTTAGTGAGGGCCTGAACCGCTTCAGGAATATCGTGAGATGCAACGAATACCGAGAGCTTATCAACCGCATTCTGGCTCAGAAATGACTTGATAAGGGTTGGACCGCCCTCTACCAAAAGCGATGTAACACCAGCGCGTTTTAACTCTTGCAACGGTGAAGACAAAGCGCGGTTTTCACAATAGATTGCATGGCAACCTCTGATGCTTGCGGCTTCCGCCCCTATCACAAAAGTTTCTCTTGGTTGGGAATCATCCCTGACTTCAAAGTTGTGATGACCACCAAAGATCACGCGATGAGGCTGGCTTTTCGGCTTTCTGCCTAAGCACTCTGCACGACTTGTTAGTTTTGGTGCGTCATTTCTCCAGGTATTAGCTCCCACAGCGATAGCGTCATATCGCTCCCGAAGCTGGTGCACGCGCTGCCAGTCTTTTTCACAAGAGATAGCCATACATTGCCCTTTGGCATCTGCGAGTTTTGACTGGTTTGTAATTGCGAAGTTGACGTGAACAAAAGGGCGATGAGATGGGTGAGGTGAAGAGTGATGATTCAGTTCTCTGGATTCGTACAAAGACCGGGTTTTTATCATATGCCCCATTAATTTTTGTTTTGTATCCAGATAATCAATAGAGCTACAGGTTGGCGTGGCGGGAACTGGTATTCGACCGGATACATTGATGCCAAGCTCCGTTAGCTGCGCAATTTTATCCGGATTGTTGGTCATCAGCTTGATTGATTCTACTGAGAAGTAGTCCAGAACATCTTTTACGTCTTCATAGGTTCGTGCATCTACGGGCAAACCCAGCTTTGTATTGGCATCAATGGTGTCATAGCCTTGTTCTTGCAAAGCATAAGCACGCACTTTATTGACTAACCCGATTCCCCGGCCTTCTTGCAATAAATAAAGCACGATACCGCAATGCTTGTGAACATAACTCAAGGCGTAATCGAGCTGCTGTTTGCAATCACATTTCTGGGATCCCAGCACTTCAGACGTAAAACATGATGAGTGCACTCTCACCGGGAGGTTGTGTTGATGGTTTAACTTTCCGTGGTGCACTGCCACCACGTCTAATCCCTGTGAATTTGTAAAAACAGATACGTCAAACGTCCCCATCTCCAGGGGTAACCGTGTTCTGGCCTCAAATCTCATTTTGACTCCTTTTCCAAGCTGCAGAGAACATATTGCTCCCTGTTCAAAGCGGGTTAGCTTCTACTGTCAATCACCACAAAAGGTAACTTAAATACCCATACTTAAAGTAGGTGATAGTCAGTTATTTAGCTATTACACCTGCTTACAAATTTTCCTTTCTTGATTAACTGCTTGAATCCAATGAGAAAGTAATTCACCAACCACGAGACCTGGCTATAACAAACCCTGTAAAAATTAATCAGAACAATTAATCAGAACAGCCACAAACTAATCTGGACAGCCATAACAACCGGCGTTTTTCAAGGTAGTTGCCGCCTAAGCCGTTAAGCTGCTTCTTTTTTGCTCTCCGGATTGAGTTCCACAACATCGATCTGATCCCAGTTGCGGGTGTCGCCAGACCACCGGTTAGGATTTGTGCCCTTTGCTTTTGTATATAGATTTGCACGCTTCGCTAGTATCATTTTATCCTCACCATTGTGTCGTTGTTCCGGCGTGACGAATTTGATCCGACTATGGCGATGCTCAGTGTTGTACCATTGAACAAACTCTTTTACCCAAAGCCTCGCTTCTTCCAGTGTTTTAAAGCCTTCACTTGGCCATCGACGACAGTACTTTACTGTGCGAAACAAGGATTCAGAGTAGGGATTGTCATTACTGACACCCGGGCGACTACGTGAGCCAATGACTCCCATGTCGATCATCTTTGCCTGCATCGTCAGGCTCTTCATCGGGCTGCCGTTGTCAGAGTGCAATATAATATCTTCATTAACACACTTCTCTGACCACAGTGTGCGCTCAAGGAGGCGAGCTGCATACTCACCAGATTCACTGTCATGCACTTCCCACCCAACCACTTTGCGACTGAAGATATCCATAATCATGTAGAGATAGAAAAATCGACCAATTACCGTGGACGGACAATAGGAAATATCCCATGTCCAGACCTCGCAGGGCGCTTTAGCTTTAAACCCGTCTGGCTTTATCATACTCCCTTTAGGTTTCGCCTTGCCTCTGTGTTTCAGCTGATTATTCGCTTTCAGAACCCGGTAAAAGCTGGATTCCGAAGCCAGATAAGTCCCTTCATCAGCCAATATGGGGACTATCTGGCATGGCGATAAACTGGCAAACCGCTCCTGATTACAGGTGTCTAAAATTGCCTCCTGTTCCGCTTCAGTCAATTTATTTGCTGGCAGCGGTCTGCTCGCCTCAGGTCTTTTGTCTGCACTTATACCGCCTGCTTCTTGCCATCGTTGCAGTGTGCGAAGAGATAATCCAATTACCTCACAGGCTTTGATTTTTCTGGCTCCAGCCATAACGGCTTCGTCAACCAATGATACATAATATTGCCTATCCGGGAGTGTGGTTAACTGTCCTCGTCTTCCCCCCAGTAGGCATTTAACTTTTTTCTCAGCACCAACAAAGCCGCTGTTTCAGCTAAAGCCGCATCCTTACGTTTGAGTTCCTTCTCCAACTCCTTAATGCGCTTTTTGTCGCTTTTGCGCTCCTGCGCCTGTTGTTTACGCTGCTGAGCTTCTGTCTGATTACCTGAGATACAGCTCTGTTTCCATTGCTGAATTTGCTCAGGATAAAGACCATGCGCCCTACAATATTGACTTAATTCAACTTCCGACAATGTGGCCGTCTCTAAAACCACCGAGAACTTCTGTTCTGCCGACCAGTCTTTAGGGTCATCACTTTTAGTCAAGTTGTAGTCTGCCTCTAAGTATTTATCTCGCCAACTACACAGGGTAGAAAGGTTGATACCTTCTCTCTGTGAAAATTGGCGCAATGATAAACCGCTTTCAACTAACTTGCTAACAACTGCCTTCTTATGCTTCTCTGGATAGTGTTTCACTCAAACCTGTCATCCGCCCCCTGTCTAACAATTCGAAAAACTGAGGCGACAACTATCCTGACACAGGGGGCAACTATCGAGACAGCCATAAAAACTGTACTTCAGTACAGTTCCCAATCTCAGTGATTTGTGCAAAATGGAAGCTCTTGTTATCAGACTCAGGAGGAGTCCACATGCCAAAAGCCAGGAAGGCACAAATCTGCCTGGAAGATACGCCTTATTATCATTGTGTTTCCCGCTGTGTACGCAGAGCTTATTTGTGCGGTGAAGACGAGCAGACCGGTATCAGCTATGAGCACCGCCGCCAATGGGTTGAAGACCGAATTCACTTTTTGTCGCAAATATTTGCTATCGATGTCTGTGCCTATGCGGTAATGAGCAATCACACACATCTGGTGCTTCATATTCATAAAGATTTATCAGACAGCTGGGATACCGAAGAAGTGATTCACCGCTGGCACCGGATGCATAAAGGCACATTGTTAAGCCATCAATACCTGAATCCTGAACAACGTCAACAGATGGGAGAATCTCAATTATTTACTGTTGAAGAAACCGTTGAAGTTTGGCGGCAACGACTCACCGACATCAGCTGGTTTATGCGCTCACTAAACGAATATATTGCCCGTGAAGCTAACAAAGAAGATGACTGCACAGGTCGCTTCTGGGAAGGCCGCTTTAAGTCTCAAGCCCTGCTGGATGAAGCTGCACTAACCGCCTGCATGGCTTATGTGGATTTGAATCCCGTCAGAGCCGGAGTAGCTAACACACCGGAACAGTCAAACCACACCAGCATTCAATACCGCATCAATGCCGCTAAAGCAGGTAAAAAACCAAAATCCCTGACTCCCTTCGTCGGCAATTTTAACGACGACCTGCAACATAGTTTGCCGTTTCATTTAACCGACTATCTGGAATTAGTGGATATCACCGGCCGAGTGATTCTTGATAACAAAAAGGGATTTATTAAAGGAGCAACACCGGCCATTCTGCAGCGACTCAATCTAAAACCGGAACAATGGCAGGAACTCACAACACAATTTGAGGACTGTTTCCACCATGCCGTAGGGAGCGCGTCCTACCTGGCAGCCTACGGACATCGACACAAACTTAAAAGACTACTGGATAAGAACAACGCGATCAGGCTATTTGGCTAAGTAAAATCACCTTAAGCCTACATGCTTAAAAATTACCGCAAGGTAAGGCCGTCTCACGTCAGGGAGTTAGCATTTGGCTTCAACTTCCAAGAAACACAACAATCAAAGCTCCGCATCCTGCCCCAAAAAAACATCTTCTTGCAGATTTAATTGCATTCAGTCTTTTCACTTACAAGTCAAAGCAATAAAAAGCTCGCTAAATTTGGGCTGGGTGTCATTTAAATTTTTTAAAGTTAGACTGGGTGTCTTTCAAAGTTATTAAAGTGCGGAGCCTTTGCCGGCTTCTTGTTCATAGCGGTACTGTTTTACCACTCCCTCTTCCACCATGCCGGATATGACATTTTGCAAATGTTGGTAGAAATGACTATTGGGGCTTTTTTTAGAGAAGCCAAGATTTACATGCCTGAGCTGAGTGAACGGAAGGCTATAAGAGGCTTGTTTGAACTGGCTGTGATAGCGGGAATTGTCCTGAATTACATTGATGGAGCTTTGAGCGGGTCCGATTAAGGTATCCGCCCTTTCCAGCAGAAGCATGGCAAACCCCATATCCAGCGAAACGGCTTCAATAACGTTTACATTCTTGCGTTTAATAATCGCAGGAAGCTCCGAGTTATAGGCGTATCCGCGTATCAGTATGACCGACTTACCCTTCAGGTCTTCCCGGGTTGCAATATCAGCTTGTTGTTTACGCAAAAATAAGACTTCTGATTTTGCCACATCATAGGGAATGAAATGCATGTATTGCGCACGCTCATCTGAATAATTCAAACTGGTCATTAAGTCTGTCTTGCCGTCCTTCATCATCGCCAGACATCGGGCAAAGGGTATATTCGGACTGAACTTTAATGTAAAACCAGCACGCTCAGAGACAAGTCGCATAAGATCTACGGTCAGGCCATAAGGCTCACCTTCCTCGGGGTAATTGTGCCAGTTGGGATGATCATCCAGGCACCATTCCAACTCAATGTCAGAATGCGCTTTTAAAGGAAGTGCAATCAATACAAGCAGTAATACCCGGCTGAATATTAAAAGGCGTTTTCCCATGACCTTCTGTGTGCGCAGCAAAATGTGCAACTAACTTAGCACATTCAGATCCCAAACCTGAACTTCATTTTTTGGTCTGCAAAAATCCCGAGAAAAGCATTTACCCAAGTCAGGGAAGCAACCATAAAGACTCATTGTCGGGCAGGCTCATTGAATTAACCATAGGATTGCGCAACTCAAAAATGCGCTTCTGGTCAAAGCCACCCGCAGCCAAAAAACCTTGATAGGCTTTACTTGTAGTAAAATGCTCTGCAAACACACCGGACTCAATTAATTGTTGCAGACCCAATTCAATCCGTGTTGCCAGCACATCGTCTTGCGGACAAACAAAAAAGTAAATGGGGGCAGGATAATACAGCAATAAATGCGGCTCCCTACTGAGGGGTTTATTTTCATGCAGTAGCAATTCATCATCTATTTCCGCAACACTGCGAGGAAAGTAGTCGATGCGTTTTTGCTGCAGCAGATCAAACAACGCATGGTAATTGTCTACACCATAAACATTAAAATGGTTGGCTTTCAAAATGCCGGTATCTGGCCAATCTGACCCTTGCCCGGCGGTTAGTGACTGCAATTGGCGTTTGCTATTGATTGCAGCAAACCTGGTTTGATTATCCTGATGGATCATCAGAGCCCGATAGCCATACAAGCCTTTATATAAAGGTATCTTGATAGCCCGCATTGCCGACTCTCTACCCGCAGTTGTCATATGCCATTGAATGTCAAAATCACATGACTTTGCCATGTTTTCAATAGCCCGACTCTGATTCATACGCACCGGGTATTGCGCAAGCACAAAATCGCCATAAGTCGGTTTTGTGACTTCTAACGCTTGTTCTAATAAGGCTAAAAAGTAGTTATTTTTAAACGCATACTTTCCACTGGCGCCAAAGTACTGGTAGGTTTGGGTATCCTGCGCCATTCCAGAGAAACTCAAGATCAGAACGCTCAGAGGCGCAAAAAGCCGTTTATTAATGGAAAACTGGAGCATAGCGAACACACAGGCAATAGAGTCTGGGGCAGTGTAACAAATTTATTATGTTACTCTTTGACGAACTACGAAAATTTGGATTATTTGCTTTCCTAAAAAGCAGAAAAATGATCACTCAATGCCCACGTGATTGTCACCGACACTCATAGACACAATACGACTGATTTCCTGCAGCGAACGCTCGCACTGTTGCTGCCACTCATTAAAGGTCGCCTGAATACAGGTAAGGCTGCGTTTCGAAGTTGCTGAACCACTGATCAAATCATGGCCCTTAAAATAGCCTTCTACATCGCGACTTAATAAAAAAGTGTCTTTGCCCAAAGCACGTAACGCATAAGGACCGGTATTACCGCCAAGACGCGCTCCCTGTTTTTTCAGAAAATCCCACAAGCCAATGATATTATCTTCGGGCCAATCTGCCACAAACTGCGCGAAAGAGCCTTTTTCGTTGTGCACAGCATCTATCATTAAGGCGTTGTCACGAATGGTTTTCACCTTGTTGAAATTGCGGATAATGTCAGGATTACTGGCTTTTTGCTCCAGCATTTCATCCGGCATCAATAACACTTTTGCGATATCAAAACCAAAAAAGCATTGCTCAAACGCAGGCCATTTTTGCTCCACAACCCGCCATACGAACCCCGACTGAAATACTTTTTTGGTAAACTCAGCCAAAAAGCGATCTTCACCCAATGAAGCCAGGTGCTCATTGGGCAAGGGCTTTGAAACCAGCTTTTCCAGTGACAGCTCCCCGCCCTTGCGCTGTGCCGCCCGGGCATAAATATCTTCAAAACGTTCTGCTGTCACTGTCATTCTCGCTGTTGTTGATAAACCAATAAACTAAGCTGCAATGCCAGAATGGCGCAACAAAGCGGCAATATCGGGTTCCCGCCCGCGAAACGCCTTAAATAACTCCATCGGCTCTTTACTACCGCCCATTTCAAGGATGTTAGTCATGAATAACTTACCGGTTTCAGCATTAAAGATCCCTTCTTCCTCAAAACGAGAGAAAGCGTCTGAAGAAAGCACTTCCGCCCATTTGTAGCTGTAATATCCGGCAGCGTAGCCACCAGCAAATATGTGACTAAAACTATTCTGGAAACGATTAAATTGCGGCGGTTTTACTACCGCAACCTTGTCTCGCACAGAATTCAAATATTGCTGCACATTTAAGCCCGGTTGATACTCTTCATGCAAGCCAAAATCAAACAGTGAAAACTCCAGCTGACGCACCATTTGCATCGCAGACTGGAAGTTTCTTGCCGCCAACATTTTATCCAGCATTTCCTGAGGTAAAGGTTCACCAGTTTCATAGTGACCAGAGATAAACGCCAACGCCTCGGGTTCCCAGCACCAGTTTTCTAAAAACTGACTGGGCAATTCCACTGCGTCCCAGGCAACACCGCGTATTCCCGACACGCCGGACTCATTCACTTTGGTGAGCATATGGTGAATACCATGCCCAAACTCATGGAACAGCGTAATCACTTCATCATGAGTAAACAGTGCCGGCTTATCTCCCACCGGACCATTAAAATTACAAACCAGGTAAGCCACCGGATATTGCAATGTACCATCGACTTTTATCCAGCGAGAGCGGCATTCATCCATCCAGGCACCACCGCGTTTTTTCGCTCTGGCGTATAGGTCCAGATAGAAGCGGCCTCTCAGCTCGCCTTGCTGATCTGTGATTTCAAAAAAGCGCACATCTTTATGCCAGGTTTCAACATCAGTTCTTTCAGTGACAGTGATGCCATACAAGCGCCTGACCACTTCAAATAAACCGGAAACCACTTTGCGCTCAGGGAAATAGGGTCTGAGCATTTCATCCGAAATGGCGTATTTCTGCTGCTTCAGTTTTTCTGCGTAAAAGCCGATATCCCAAGCCTGCAAATCAGTGGCGCCATAATTCTCAGCCGAAAAATCGCGAATTTCCTGTAACTCCGCTTCGGCCTGAGGTTTAGACTTGTCAGCCAGGTCCGTTAAAAAGCCCTTTACCTGGTCAGCCGACTCGGCCATTTTGGTGGCCAGTGAGTACGCCGCGTAATTGTCAAAATCCAACAATTTGGCCAACTCCTGACGCAGAGCTAGGGTTTCTTCAATAATGCCAGTATTGTCAAACTCTCCGCCATTAGGCCCGGTTTCCGAGGCCCTTGTAGCAAACGCCCGATACATTTCTTCGCGTAACTGGCGATTCTCACAATAGGTCATTACCGGTAAGTAGCTGGGAAAGTCCAAAGTAAATAACCAACCGGTAAGCTCTTTTTCCTTAGCGGCTTGCGCAGCGGCATCCAGCGCCGATTGTGGCAGCCCGGCCAATTCATTCTGATCAGTAATGTGTTTAGTAAAAGCCAGGGTGGCATCCATAACATGGTTGCTAAAATTGGAAGAGAGATCTGACAAGCGGGCTTGAATCTCAGCGTAACGCTGTTTATGCCCGTCCTCAAGGGCGACGCCCGAGAGTTTGAAATCCAACAATGCGTCGTTGATCACCTTTTGTTGTGCTCCGGTGAGAGCCTCAAAATGGCTTGATTCAGCAATCTGTTTGTAGGCTTCATACAAACCTTTGTGCTGCCCCAACCAGGTATAATATTCCGATAATAAAGGCAAACAACTATCGTGAGCTTCTCTCAGCGCATCATTGCTGACAACACTGTTCATGTGAGATACCGGCGACCAGTATTTGCTGAGTTGATCGCTCACCTCATCAATGGGCAACACCAGATTGTCCCAACGATATTCAGTTTGCTTCATGCAATCCTCAATCACGCTCTTACATTGCGCAATGGCTTGCTTGACGTTTTCCTGGATAGTTTCTGGTTTAAATTTCGAGAATAAGGGCAGACCCAATTCAGACTCGTATTGCGTAAATGACATAGTGAACCCGGCTTTAAAAATTATTAGCAAAGAAGTTGGGGGTGTTCAGATAATTATCAAGGTAACAGAATTAATTGTTAAGAGGCTTTTACGAACTCCAACAGCTCATCCTGAAAATCAGGCTTGCGTAAAAAGCGCACACCAATGCGTTCTACCCGGTGCTGAACTTCAGGCTCTTCTTGCGAGGTCAGCATACAAATACGCGCATTGGGGCTGTTAGTTTTTGCCGCAATAGCGACAATTTCACCATTCGCGCCCGGCATATTGTAATCAATGGTGAAAATATCATAGTCATGTTCATTGAGCAGCGACAAGGCTTCATCACCATCTCCGGCTTCGTCAAATGTAGCCGCCTCAAACGCCTGTTCAATTGTGCGAATGATCATCTTTCGGGTCAATGCACTGTCATCAATCACCAGCACCCGCATAGTTTCACTCCTGTAGGGCTATCGTCATAACCCTGGTTGGAATTAATTCCTTCTATATACTTTATAGTAGTCCCCCTTAGAAAATTCACCAAAATTAACTGTAATTCATTAGCTCAAATTGTTTCAATCTGATACTGATCCTATTAAATCCAGAACAATGTCAGTATTGCTCAAGTATCAACGGGTAACGCGTTTATTCTTAACACTGAATTGAGTTCAGACGCGTGTTGCTCTTTGCATGAATTCTAAGAGCAAGAGGAATTTGCTTTGGTTTATCTCTATGCAATACAGGACTAAAGACGTCGCGAAGCATCAGCCAACCAATCCAGGTAAATAATTCTGGATAATCGGTTTAAAAAAAGCAGTTCACAGGAAATAGAATGCAATATTTCCATTTCTAATGGAATAACTCGAATCATTCAATCGCTAAAGCTGGTTTGCAATTCTATACTGTGAACCCATAACCTATATCACAAGTAAATTATCCGGAAGATAAACATGGCAGATTTTGATTATATATGTATCGGTGGTGGTAGCGGAGGCATTGCCTCAGCAAACCGTGCGGCAATGCACGGCCAAAAAGTAGCTTTAATAGAAGGTCGCCATATCGGTGGCACCTGTGTCAACGTCGGCTGTGTGCCCAAAAAAGCTATGTGGTATGGTGCTCAGGTAGCGGAGGCCATTCACCGTTACGCCCCTGATTATGGATTTGATTTAACCATCAATAAATTTGACTGGCAAACCCTGGTAAAAAACCGTCAGGCTTACATTGAGCGCATCCACGGCTCCTACGACAGAGTATTGGGCAATAACAAAATCACCGTTATTAACGGCTACGCCAAACTGGTGGACAAGAACACTGTGGAAGTTGACGGCAAACACTACAGCGCAAAGCACATTCTGATCGCGACGGGTGGTCGTCCGTGGCGTCCTGAAATCCCCGGAGCGGAATTGGGTATCGACTCTGATGGATTCTTTGAACTTAACGAGATGCCAAAAAGCGCTGCGGTAATTGGCGCAGGCTACATTGCTGTTGAGTTGGCTGGTGTGTTACATGCACTCGGGGCTGAAACCCACCTTGCGGTCAGAAAACACGCGCCGCTGCGCAACTTTGACAGTATGTTAAGTCAGACCCTGATGGAACTAATGGCTGAGGACGGTCCAACACTGCATACTCATTCCATTCCGGAAAGTGTGGTGAAGCAAGACAACGGTCTGTTAAAACTGACCTTCACTGACGGCAAAAGTTTGGAAGTTGAACAAGTTATCTGGGCTGTAGGTCGGGTACCTGCCACCGATAATCTGGGCCTGGAAAATGCCGGTGTTGAGGTAAATAAACAGGGGCATATCATCGTAGACGAGTACCAAAATACCACGGCTGACAACATCTATGCTGTGGGCGATAACATCGGTAAGGTGGATTTGACGCCAGTGGCAGTAAAAGCTGGACGCACCCTGTCTGAGCGTTTGTTCAATGGTCAGACTAACGCCAAAATGGACTATGACACCATTCCCACCGTGGTATTCAGTCATCCGCCCATTGGCACTATTGGTTTGTCAGAAGAAGAAGCCAAGGCCAAATATGGCGAAGACAATATCAAAGTATATAACAGCAGCTTTGCCGCCATGTACACCGCCGTAACCCGCAACCGTCAGCAAACCAAAATGAAGCTGGTATGCGCTGGTCCCGAAGAAAAAGTGGTGGGCTTGCACGGTATTGGCTACGCCATGGATGAAATCCTGCAGGGCTTTGGGGTTGCGATCAAAATGGGCGCAACGAAAGCAGACTTTGATGCCTGTGTGGCAATTCACCCCACGTCTGGCGAAGAATACGTTACTATGCGTTAAACAATTAAATGTGCTACAAAAGGCGTGATACTTTTTATCACGCCTTTTTTATTTATCCAAAGGAACGAATTTGAGCACCCACACTCCTGACAGCAAAGCGAAAGTCCTGATCATAGATGATGATCGTTATTTTCTGGATATGGCCAGTAACGCCCTGTCTGAAATGTGTGATGTCATCACTGAGTCCAACGCCCAAAAAGGGCTAAAAAGAGCACTGGCAGAACCCACTCCTGATCTCATCATATTGGATGTGATTATTCCCGGTTTATCCGGTTATCAGATATGCCGGGAACTCAAGCAAAATATGAAAACCTTTAGTATCCCGCTGGTGTTTGTTTCGGCACTGGAGCAGATTTCAGAAATCACCAGATGTTTTGAACTGGGTGCCGTGGATTTTATCAATAAACCCGTGCAAATGCCGTTGCTAATGGCCAAAATCAAAAATCACCTGATGATGAAGCTGCAACGGGATATGCTGGAAGAGCTGGCCACCAAAGACGCTTTAACCGGACTGGATAACAAACGCAGTTACAATGAGATTTTAGCTACCGAATGGAAACGTGCACAACGAGACAAACACCCTATCAGCCTGGTGATATGTGATATCGACTTTTTCAAAAAATACAATGATCACTATGGTCATGGTCAGGGCGATACCTGCCTGAAGCAGGTGGCCAGCAGTCTTTATAATACCGCCAGTCGACCCGGTGATTTAGTGGCACGGGTGGGCGGTGAAGAGTTTGCGGTTATTTTGCCTAATACTGATGCTGAAGGGGCCTGGCGAGTGGCTAACAATTTACTGGTGAATTTGCGTAAAAAGCAGATCCCTCATGCCAAATCGCCCATTCACAAACACCTGACAATAAGCGTTGGCGTAGCCACCCTCATTCCGGAAAAAGAAGACTCCCCGCAACGCTTATTTGAACTAGCAGACGCTGCACTCTACCAGGCGAAAGAAACAGGCCGCAATCGGGTAATTGCCCACGAGAACGACTAATATTAATCAGCCTACTTATTTAGTTGCGCCAATATCGCCTTTAACAATTCGTCTTTCACCAGGGGTTTAGCAATATGCCCCTGCATACCGGCTTGTAAGCAGCGCTTTTTATCAGATTCCATAGCATTGGCAGTGGTGGCCAATATAGGAATGTCATCCCATTCACGCACTTTTCGAATTTCAGTAGCAGCTTCAACGCCATCCATGATGGGCATCTGCATATCCATCAAAATGATATGAGGCCGAAATCCCTTGTGTAGAAGATCCAGGCATTCCTGGCCATTCTCTGCAAACTTACTGACAGCCCCGGCACTTTTAAGCATGGCTCCTGCCACCTGTTGATTTATGGGATTATCTTCCACCACCAACACTAAACGCCTGGCCAGTGGGTGCTCCGACTCCCCGTTATCAGACTCGGGGGACTGAGACTCACCTTCCATTGCTGGGGTTTTGGTAGTCAATACTGCATCGTACAGGGACGATGGCGTAAAGGGTTTTAACAGCACTTCATCACAGATGACCAGGCTATTATCGCCGTAATCTTTGCGGTTGTGAGAAACGATAATCAGGTAAACAATATCAACCTGAGACTGTTGCCAGTCTGCCAATGCCTGTCTATCTATGCTGTCCAATATAGCTTCATCAATTAATAAAACTCTTTGCGCTCCTTCTGACAATTGTGACTTACTCAGCTCTTCAAGACTCCTGACACAACTGGAAGGCCAGCCTAATATGGAACACTGTCGCTGAATTATGGCTTGCGCATTGACATTTTTGGTCAGCACCATAGCCTGACAAATATCGATGCCTTCAAACAACCGCTGATCTTCCAGTGACTCATCGGCTTTTTTGAGTCGGACATTAAATTGAAAGGTACTGCCCACACCTTGCTCACTGGAAACGCCTATGCTGCCATGCATCAACTCTACCAACTGCCGCGCGATACTGAGCCCCAGACCTGTGCCACCAAACTTACTGCTGGTGTCGTCCGAAGCCTGAGTAAAGGCGCTAAATACCTTTGCGGCCTGTTCATCTGTCATGCCGATACCCGTATCCTGAACTTCAAACCCCAACTGGATATCGCTTTCCTCTTCAGACAATACAGTTACACGGACATTTATTTCCCCTTTACTGGTGAACTTGATGGCATTACTCACCAGGTTACTGATAATTTGGTTCAATCTGACAGCATCGCCAATCACCGTTTTTGGGCAGGCGGGATCAATATCAATCCACAAATCGATAGGTTTGCCGTATGCCGCACGCCCCATCATTTGACCGGTTTGCTTCAGTAAATTGTCCAGGCGGAAGGGAGCTGCAACAATTTCCAGCTTTCCGGCTTCGATTTTAGAAAAATCCAAGATGTCATCAATAATGCGGCTAAGCAGAGAAAAGCTGGTAATAGCTTGCTCCAGATTGTCATAGATTTTTTTGTAGTTGCGCTCCCCTTGCGTAATCTGCAACAAACCGTATACCCCGTTCATTGGAGTGCGTATTTCGTGAGACATCCTGGCCAAAAACTCCGCTTTGGCTTTTTCTGCTTCAATTGCCTGCCAGGTGGCTTTCTCTGCATTAGTTTTTTCTTCGTTGAGCTGTCTAATCAGGCGAAATAAAAAACCAGAGGTTGCGATAGTAATCAATCCACCCAGTACTAGCCCAATCAATATCAGATAAGCTGTTTGCTGCTGGTAGGCAGCCATTGCGGCGGGCTTTTTCATGATCAACCAGAATTCAGGGTCATCCAGTGCAACTGAAATACTCTCAGGAGAGGACAGCACTATTTTATTCATGACATATTCATTGGCGAGTGAGGCCGGTAAACCTTGCGAAGATTTAAAGTCCTGTAATTCCGGGAACAGATTGCGGATCTGGTTTTCGGGCCTGTCCAGCAGCCAGCCCCAGGCTGAGTTATCAGGAGCACTGAGAAAAAAGCCTTTATCATTTAGCAGCCAGTGGGCGTTTTTAGCTTGCAAACTAAGTAGTCTGGAAAAGGTGCTTGTAAGATCAAAATTGAACACCACCACCCCCAATAACTGATTTTCGCTGTAGTATTTTGCCGCACTGCGAATAGTGGGTCTCAACGGCATTTCTACAACGTTATTTTCTTTATTGAGGTCCAGCTTTGAAACATAGATGCCTTCAGCTAATGCCAGGGCCTCCAGAAAATAATTACGGCCACCTTTATTTTGCAATTCGTCGGTAGCGCGCCAGACAATACCCTGTTCAGCGCGCTCTGCCCGATATACCTCATTGCCATCGGCAGCAATAAAACGAGCCTGATGTAAAGTGGGATAAACAGTGAATAAAGCCTGCCAGTGGGACTGCAGAGACTGTAGTGCTTCGTTTTCCTTTGTTGCCGCAATAATTAAATCGCTTGCGGATGCCGAAGCCGCCAGGTTGACAGCATTATTGGTTATAGTTTGAAGTTCAGATGCAATTTGTTGTGCGAGAGCATCAAATTCCTGTTGTGTGACATCATTAGTGAATCGCCGGGTCTCCTGCCAGACAAATACAGCAACGGCAAGCATTAAGGTGATTATTACTACTGTCAGGGAAACCAGTAATAACCTGGTTTTGTACAACCTCATCAACGCCATACTGTTTTACCTCTGGGTTCGGCAAGCAAGGAGGATCCTAGCTTATTGCATTCCACTTCAAGACTCCATCTAATACTAAAGTATTAGGCATATGCAACTTAAGTCTAATTTAGTTTTGTCTGGTTTGTCGGCTATGCTACGGAAAATTCTTGTCAGCCAATACAAGGCCTGAAGAAGATTATCAGAGGCCCAACGTCATGCACCTTTACGGTATCCCGGCAGTTAACATTCAAAATGACTTATCGAGTCATCGAACCTCTCTGGAAGTGGCTTTTCAGCCCATTTTGGAAACCGATAGCTTAAACTTAGCAGGATTTGAGGCATTGCTGCGTGTTGTGTCAGAAGATACTATGGTGTCCACCAGTCAATATCTCAACAATGCTGCGCATTCCAGTGACATTGAGCGCCTGGATCGCTGGGTAATTGAGGAAAGTGTTATAACTTTTTCGGAGTGGAACGAAAAATATCACCAGCCCCTGTTTCTCAATATTAATATTTCTGAAACTACCCTGGCCAGAGCGGATTTTCCCGGATTTTTGCAATATGTGCTGCTACAACACTTTATTTATTCCGAAAACATCAGCTTTGAAATCGATGCTCACTATCTTGCTAATCCAGATTGTGTAGCAAACATCGCGGTATTGGCTGAACTCGGCGTAAAGTTCACCTTGAATCTGGACAACCCAGACGACAATATCATCGCTGATAAAGCTTACGGTATAACAAGCTGTAAAATCTCTGCCTCCTTGCTAACTCAGGAAGCTGAAAATCAGGAGTTTAGCCAGGTGCTTGAAACAGGTTCACAAAAAGGTCTTCAGTGGATTGCCACCAACGTAGAAACATCGGCTGCAGTGCGCCAGTGTCTGGCTTCAGGGATCCCTTATTTTCAGGGCTATTTTAGCTCGAAACCCTTGCCTAAATCAGACTTTGAGTGTTGGTTTCTGACACAGAATATGCCCGCCTGACAAAAACCAGAGCGGGTTGTCACACTTTTTTATTTCAGGGTGATCACCAGTCCCTGTTTTTCCACATTTTCTTGTCGCGACTGCAGCCAGGCTTTATCAGCCGCCAGCTTTAATCCTTCGGTACTGGAAAAATCAGAGACATTACCAGCGGCAATACCCACGCTGGTAACCAGACCAGTTTCCTGCAACTGTCCGACGTCGGATGCACCATGAGTGATACCTTGCATTAACTCTGAAACGACTTTATGTAACTGTTCCGGAGCCCTATCTAAAGTGGAAACCGCAAAGGTATAACCAAAATAACGGGCGATTTCACAATGTATTCCTTCAAAAGCAAAAACCAGCTTCTTAGCAAACACCCGCAGTAAATCTTCGCGATTATTTATATTTCGATACTTAGGTAAAAATTCGACATTGTCCAGACTGATAAAGCACAATGAGATAGGTTGATTTAAGATCCGGGCCGTCATCCACAGATTTTTAAAGTGGCTGTTAAAACCTCGGGTATTTTGCAGTTGCGTAATGGGATCTGTGACTGAACGCTCCGCCAGCTCTCGTCGGGTAACGAAGTCTCTAAGATGAGCTTTAACTTTCTCTTTCAAAATTCGAATATTCAGTGGCTTGAACACCAGATCAACGCCACCCACTTCATAGGACTTTACCACTTCGTTATCATCGCGAAGCCCGGTAACAAATAAAATAGGGATGCCTTTTGTACATTCGTTTTGAGAAAGCTGTTCTGCCACCATGTGACCGTCTTTACCCGGCAAATTGATGTCCAGAATAATCAATTCAGGTGGCACATTTTGAGTGGCCAAGACAATACCCTCAGCCCCGGCCAAGGCAACAAACATATTGTAATCATCGCCTAATGATTCACAAATCAGGTCAGTAACAGCGGCATCATCATCAATAACCAAAATATTGTATTTTTCACTGGTAGCCATAATACGATCTCGTTTCAATCCCTAACTATTTTAGCTGGTATATTCAATTGAAAATTTCCTTTGTTAGCTAGAGCGCGTTGATACTTTGGGTACAAACTACCTTCAGTAAGGCTCAACAACCTCTTTATAAAATTAGTTGCTGCATTATCATTTGTCAGCCCAAAGGATTAAAAAACTACCACCTTCGACTTCGTATTTATAAGCACTTACCATACCGCCTGATAAAGAGGCTCAAACAAGATGCCATCTCTGCGCTTTACGCGGCTTCTCATACCGCGCACAACGCCCTGTTCAGCCATATCTTGTAACATCTTATTCATAGTCAAAACCAACTCAATTCCTCTGGTTTTAGAGGCATAATTGGTCAAAGCACACACCTTCAGATCAACTTCCTGAGAGAAGTACTTTAAGCGCAGTGCATCATGATTATAAACCTGCTGATACAGCATAAAGGCCATGTGTCTGGCAGCTTCTTCCGCCGACTCGGGAAACAAACAATAAAACCGGTTTCGGGTGGCCCGGGTGACAATATGATTGCGACTTATCGAGAGTCTTTCTAATAAGCGGTTAAGCCGCGTAACCCAGATATCGTATTGGCTGTAGCCCAGCTGATTAATGATTTCTTCGACATTTTCGATTTCAATACACAACAAGGAAAGTGGAAGTTCCCGACGACTGGATATCTGCAGCTGGTTTTCCAGCAAGCAATCAAACCAGGACAGGTTTTTCAGCATAGAGTGGGTGTTGAAGCAGGTAATGCGCCTTAATTCTTGCAAGTGTTGCTTTAAGATCAGTTGCAACTGCACCCGGTATTGCACTACTTGACGTTCAAAGGGTTTGCACAAATAATCGGTGCAACCGACGTCCCAGCACTGCCTTTCCAACCCGAGATCATTGCCACCACTCAAAAACATCACAGGCGTTTCTGCCGTAGTTTCGTGTTTTTTAATATTTCGACAGGCAGAAATACCATCTACCCGAGGCATTTCAATATCCATCACCACAAGATCGGGTTTCTCACTCTGACAACGTTCAAATGCTTCATCGCCGTCGCTGGCAGTTAACACACAAGCAAGCGGGCTCAACACATCAGCCACCAACATGGACTCAAGTGGTTGGTCATCAACAACTAAAATTTTAGCTGTCGATTTTATGTGGTTCGATAACCTGTCAGATGTAAGCATTGTTTCAGCCTTTTATCACTTATCCTAAGCCTACACGCCACACAACAGATTAAATATTATACTTTGGTCCTATCAGTGGACCTGTTCCCACATATGCTGCAGATTTTTTCAGTACAGCTTATGAGAACTTGAGTTGCCCGAAAATCCTGCCACTATTGAAAGCAAGCAAAGACATAGAGGATGC
The DNA here is from genome assembly GCF_056158425.1 of Planctobacterium sp. AWH2_060. Classification (NCBI taxonomy): domain Bacteria; kingdom Pseudomonadati; phylum Pseudomonadota; class Gammaproteobacteria; order Alteromonadales; family Alteromonadaceae; genus Planctobacterium; species Planctobacterium sp. AWH2_060. Next base: position 3,424,021 of record NZ_JBSWTG010000001.1, read on the forward strand.
ATAACTGTGCACAGGATTTCAGCAAAGGGGCGATTAATTGCGCTACTTTTAATTTTTTGTAGCCGATATTGCATTGCTGAACCCCTTATCTGGGTCAGTGAAATGAACAATTCAGACTCAGTAAATACATCAGGCGTAAATCTGGAAAATCGATTATTTGATTTATTAAGCCAACGCGCGGAAATCACTTTTGTCTATCAACAGGCAAATAGCAAACGGGCGGAGTCAATTCTGCTTTCTACGCCCAATGCCTGTACTGGCAACAAGTTAAAAACTCAGCAGCGTCTACAAACCTTCCCCATGACAACCCTGCCGCAAACGTTGTTTTTAGGTCAGCGTTTGTACTTGTCCAACGATCTTCATTTAACAACCATCAAACAGGCTTTTAATGCCAGAAGTCAGGTACAACTTAGCGAATTACTACAGGGTAAAAATGAATTGATGTTTGGTATCCAGGATGGCAGAAGTTATGGCGATAAGGTTGATAGCATTATTCAAAAAGCCGAAGCCAGTCGCAGAATTTACCGGCGCAATGATGCCGGAACAGCACAAGGGATGGTGGACATGCTACTGGCCGGAAGGGTAGATTTCATTATCGAATACCCCAATGTATTGCGCCATTATCAACAAACCAGCGCTAACAAGAATGTGCCCCTGCACTCTTTCCCGCTAGCAGAGTTGGATAGCTATCACGCCGGCTATATCATGTGTTCTCCGGGGAATCAGGGACAGCAGCTAATTGCGCAATTAAATAAAGCCATCGCGCAATCCAGCCAGGAAAAACAATACCTGCAATTCCACCTGGACTGGTACGCTGCCGATTACCACCAAGAGCTAACCGAGGTCTATAACAAAGTTTATGGCACCGGGTTTTGATTGTGCTAAAGGAACTTCTTTTAGCCTCAGATTAATAAAACACTTGAAATTTAGTCATTAAATAGACAGGATAATTTAGCCCTTGCTTGTGGCTTCAGACACTCATGCACACTAAAGGATAAATTGCGATGGAAATGCTCTCTGATTATCTGTTCAGCCTGCCAATGGTTGTCTTTACAGTTCCAGCCTTGCTTCTGATTATGATTTGGCTATTTACCCTGCTGGGAATGCTAGATTTAGAAGTGTTTGACTTGGGTAGCGATGTAGAGGTTGATACAGACTCAGGTAGCAGCACTGGTGGAAACTGGCTGTCCTCAATCGGTCTTGACGGTGTGCCGCTAACAGTTGCCATCACATTCCTTGACATATATGGTCTGGCAGCTTCCTATCTGGCAAAGAAGTATTTAATGCCGCTCCTTGACGGTATTCTCACAGCAACAGCAGCAGGTGCTTCTCTTGCTTTACTTTCACTGGTTATTGCCATCCCCATAGCAGCAATTTGCATTAAACCTCTGCGCCGCTTCTTTATCACCCATGAGGGTGCCAAAAAAAATGAAATGATTGGAACAATTTGCATTGTGAAAACGCAAACAGTTAGTGAATCCTTTGGTCAGGCTGTTGCAGCAAATGGCATGATCTTCAGTATCAGAACCCGAAGTGACCAGGCCATAGTTCAAGGTGACAAAGTGGCCTTGCTGGAGTACGACGCGCTTTCGGATATCTATTGGGTAGTAGGCGAACAAGAATTACTAGCCATGTCCTCACAACCTCAACTTTAAATGATTAAAACACTCTAAAGGAGTAGAACAATGAATGTAGGAAACGACCTGATTTTCTGGCTTTCCCTGGCTGTCGGGATCTTTGTCTTTGGCCTGGTGGTTTTGCTGATGTTGGCAAGACTTTATCAAAAAGTGGAACAGGGTAAGGCAATGATTGTGAACACAATGCGAGCCGAACCCAAAGTCACCTTCACCGGGGCAGTTGTGGTTCCGGTATTCCATAAAATGGAAATCATGGACATATCGTTAAAAACTATTGAGGTAGACCGCAATGGTAGTGATGGTTTGATATGTAAAGATAATATTCGTGCCGATATTAAAGTGGGCTTTTTTGTACGCGTGAATAAAAATCAGGATGATGTATTGAAAGTCGCGCAGGCAATTGGCTGCGAAAGAGCATCAAACCTGGCAACCCTGGAAGCTTTATTCAGCGCCAAATTTTCCGAAGCGCTGAAAACCGTAGGTAAATCTCTGGATTTTGAAGAGCTGTACGCCAAACGCGATAAATTCAGAGATTTGATAATCGACAATATTGGTACAGACCTTAACGGCTATGTGCTTGAAGACGTCGCTATCGACTACCTGGAACAAACACCACTAGAAAAGCTGGATCCCAATAACATTCTTGACTCTCAGGGTATTCGTAAAATTACTGAGCTAACCGCCCATCAGCATATTGCAACTAACGTTTTTCGTCGGGATGAAGAGTTAAAAATAAAAGGCAAAGACGTAGAAACCAAAGAAGCCATTCTCGAACTGGAACGCCAACAAGCGGAAGCCGAAGCAAAGCAACAGCGTGAAATCGAAAGTGTCAAAGCCCAGGAAGAAGCGGAAACCCAAAAAATAAAATATGAGGAGCACATGAAAGCTGAGCAAGCCCGAGTGCATGCAGAGCAAGAAATTCAGGTGCAGGAGCAAAACAAGCAACGGGAAGTTGAGGTTGCTTCCAATGCTCGTCTTAAAGCCGTGGCCGTAGAAGAAGAAAATGTAACTAACGCCAGAGAGCTGGCCAGAATAGAACGCGAAAAAGAGGCCTCATTGCAGCAAATTGCCGCGGAAAAACTGGTAGAGCACGAGAAACGAGAAATCGCAGAAGTCATCAGCGCTCGTATTGAAGTAGATAAGAACGTGGCTGAGCGAGAAGAAGAGATCAAAGAATTAAGAGAAGTCTCTGAAGCAGAACGCAAGAAAAAAGCTCAGGTAATCCTGGCTGAAGCACAAGCCCAGGAATCATTAGTCAAAGATATCAAGGCAGCTGAGGCCGCCGAGCAAGCCGCATCTCACCTGGCAAAACAAAAGGCAATCTCAGCTCAGGCAGACCTGGAAGTGGCAGAACTACAATCACAAGCGAAGATTAAAGAAGCCACTGGACTGGAAGCTATGGCAGCATCTGAAGGATTAGCCGAAGCCAAGGTAATGGAAGCCAAAGCCGCCGCGATGGAGTCTCAGGGCATGGCCGAAGTTAAAGTGCAGGAAGCAAAAGCCGATGTTCTGGAGAAAACCGGAATGGCGGAAGCAGAGATTGTGGCCAAAAAAGCAATTGCCGAAGCAGAGGGCATGACTCAGAAGTTTGCTGCAATGGCGTCTATGTCTGACGAGCAACGCGCCCATGAAGAATATCGTATGCGAGTGGACAACCAGCACTTACAAGCAATGAAACGCATAGATATTGACGTGGAAATTGCCAAGCAACAGGCGGCGGTATTAAGTGAAGCGCTGAAGAAAGCCAATATCGACATCGTCGGTGGTGATTCCGGTTATCTGGACAGTTTTATTAAATCAATTTCCGTAGGCAAAGGCATAGATGGCGCCATCAACAAAAGCCATACATTATCGACAGCGCTGGAAGATCACTACAATGGTGACGCCAGCTTTGTAGAAGACGCCAAGGAACTGCTTGCTGGCCTGGGTTCAGCCACTGGACCGGTTAAAAATGGTGCCATGGCAGCGCTTGCTACCCGTCTGTTAAACAGTGGAATGACAGCATCTCAACTTTCTGAAGCGATTAACAGCGCAGTAAATAAAAACGAACAATAGTGAGCAATATCAGGCATTGCCCATACAAGGCAATGCCTTTTATTAACCGCTAAAACTCTTTCGTTTTTATTCTGCTACAGGAGCTGAAAATGGCTAACCACGACGGTATTGATCAAGCTGTGGCCGACGGTGGCGCTTATGAAGTGATCCGCGCCCGTTTGACAGAGCAAGCCTCGCAATTAAAAAGCAAAATCGATGCATTGAACCAGCAGCGCATTGCTGAGTTTGGACAGCCGGTAATGGATGTCAAAGCACGGGTCAGAGTCAGAACAGAACACAACTGTATCGCCCGCGATATAGTGCCGATAGGTGACTATCTGCTATTTGGATACAATGTGTTTATCGGGTTAAAGAAAGAAACCCGCGTCTCCGATGTTTTTAGTCTATTCACCTTACAGCGCAAAGACGACAGCTTTGAATTACAGGAAGCGCCACTAGATAACACATTCTTATCCGACCCTAAATTTGTTAAGGATTTCGGCGAGCTTTATATCTATTACAAAGAATCGCGACTGCTACAGCTGAAAGTTCAAAATCAGGTGCTTTTTGCGGTTTTTCAGATTGGTCGTAAACTGACTGATATCCGGGTTTTTCAGTGGCAACTGGATGCCGATGGAAACGCAAAGTACATTGATAATCGCGGCGAGAGAGTCTTAAAACCGGCGCCCTCACATGATTTTGAATGGCAAAAAACCAGCCACGACCAGTTCGTCACAGGTACACATTCTCATATCAATATTGCAGATAAACTGTTTGTTGAAACCATCAAAGGCAACCTGACCATAAAGGTGGAGAACAACACTGAAGATGGTTTAGGTATTTATCAGGAGCCTGTAGAGGATAAAACTCAAAGTTTATCCGATGCTGACGTGCAATTTGCAGAAGTTGGCTCGTTGATTCTGTTAAAAATACTCCCTTACCGTGAAAAAGAATACCGCTATCTGGTATTCAATATCCGAAACCAACAAGTTGACCGTATCGACGCGATTGGCGCAGCTTGTATAGCACTGCCTGAAGATCACGGCATTATCTTTCCGGGCGGTTATTACCTGCAAAACGGTGAAACCAAATCCTTCCCAGACGATATCGAAGGAATGAGTTTTAAACGCAGTATTCGCTCTCCCAACGGGGAAGACGTACTGTACATTTTTTATGAGGAAGAAACCGGCACCTGCGGCCTTTACTCATACAACTTGATCCGCAAAGCGCTGCTCAATCCAATTTATGCTCATGGATACAGCATATTTGACGATGGCACAGCGGTGTTCTTTAGCGCAGAAGAAGAAGCCACCCGCATCCACCCAATGCAGATTTGGGAAACACCATTTTTCAGTGATGAACACGCAGCAAAGCAACCAGCTAAAGACAATTTCTTTGGCCGTATCGGCAACAAAGAACTGGTCAGAGGGATTTCAGATATCAATAGTATCTGTCGCATGATTGAAAACCCCAGTCCCAACAAAGCGCTGTATGAAGACTTAATTAAGGCCAGTAGAACCCTTTTTGATGCTTATTACTGGCTGGCGGAGCCTGAAGTAGATGGTGTAAATGAGGTAGTAGAAAAAATTAATCACACCGCAGAACTGGTGATTGATGAGTTTGAAAAAGTAGAACAGATACGCCTACAAGCCAATAAAGCACTTGCTGACGCACAGGACAAACAAAAAACACTGATACAGAGCATAAAAATCAAAAGCTGGCAGTCCCCGGAACAATTCGTAGAGTGCCTGACCGGTTTGCGTTCTCAGCGTGGACATTTGATTACTATCAGAGAACTTCGTTACATTGACGTCGCCGCGGTTGAAATACTGGAACAGGAAGTCACCGAGCAATTTGATAAGGTCAGTCAGGCTACTGTTAACTTTTTGGCTGGCGATAAGGCTCTGGCCCCCTACCAACAACAGATTGCAGATCTGGAAGCGCAAATCGCAAAGGTTGAGCTGGTTGTCGATATTGCGCCATTGCTGACTACGCTGGAAACACTCTCATCTGGACTGGATTTACTCACCGAAGTACTGAACGGACTTAAGGTGGAAGATGCGACAGTACGTACCAAAATTATTGATGATATTTCCGAACTCTACGGCAAACTCAACCAGGTAAAAGCGAAAGGCCGCCAGAAAAAGAAACAACTAGGATCCGGTGAAGCCAGTGCAGAATTTGCTGCGCAATTCAGGCTTTTCTCCCAAAGTATCAGTAGCTCCCTCAGTATGATTGATACACCTGAAAAAGCCGATGAAGAGCTTTCACGTTTGACGATTCAACTGGAAGAACTGGAATCGAAATTCAGCGAGTATGATGAGTATCTGGATGATATTTTGGCGAAAAGGGAAGAGTTACAAAACGCCTTCGAAGCACGCCGACAAAGTTTACTGGAAGAAAGACAGCGCCGGGCGCAGAATCTTTTTTCAGCAGCAGAGCGAATTCTCAAAGGGGTACAGCGACGCGCCTCCAGCTTTACTGACAATGACCAGCTAAATAGCTATTTTGCCGCGGACCCTATGGTGTTGAAAATCACCGACCTGAGCGCCGAGTTGCGCAAACTCGACGATCAGGTCAAAGCCGATGATTTGGAAGCACAACTCAAATCAGCGAAAGAGCAGGCCATCCGAGCATTCCGGGACAAACAGGATATTTTTGAAGACGGTGGAAACGTCATCAAACTGGGCAAACACAAGTTTAGTGTAAATAGCCAGTCTCTGGATCTGACACTCCTGCCCAAGGATGATGGCTTGTACCGACACCTGGTGGGAACCGACTACTATGAAAAGGTTATCGATCCTGAGCTGGATGCATTAAAAACCTATTGGCAACAATCTCTGATCTCTGAGAATGCCGAAGTGAGTCGCTGCGAATATCTGGTCTCGGTGATCCTGGACGATGCACAAGCTCAAAAAAACGGTCTTAGCATGTCCCAGCTGTACAGACTGCCACAGGAACCGGCTGCACTGAAAAAACTGGTGCAAGAATACATTTCAGCCCGCTATCAGGAAGGTTATGAAAAGGGAATCCATGACAGTGATGCCTGCAAACTGTTAACTGAACTTTTGCCGGTACATCAACACGCGGACCTGTTGCGCTATGCACCGCAACCACGGGCATTGGCGATGCTCTTTTGGGGTCTTTATCCGCTTGACGAACAACAGAAAAAAATCTGGCAAAGTCATGCCGTGAGTGCCCAAGCACTGGCCACAACACTGAACAGCCGAAGTGCCTTCAGTACACTTGTAAGCTCCTTGCAAGACGCCATCAAACAATTTGTAGAGCGCCTTGCTCTGCCTTTTTCGGACTACCAATGTAACAGCGCCGCACAATACCTGGCTGAAGAGTTAAGCCAACCTAAAGTTGCCTTTATTACCAGTAAATCTGGCCAATCGTTGGCTGACAGGCTTTTGAAAGAGCTGCAACAACAAAACCAGATAAAGAGCTGGAAAGCCGCGATGCAGGAGTTTGATAGCCTTCTCACTTCCTCCAAAGCCATTGATGAAAGCTGTGGCCTGAATGCCCAGTGGCAACTGGTTGAAGCCTGGCTTACCGCCTGGTTGCAGCAACAACCAGACAACAATAACACTGCCACCCTGAAACACTACATAGCAGAAGCCGCGGCGCTGTTAATAACCCAAAATAAACTGGAGACACGCCAAAGCAGCTTTGAGCTTAGTATTAAAGTGGAAAGCTTGTTGGGCGAACATCGCAATATTGACAAGGGTACGCTGCGACTGCAATTAGATGAATTTAATCAAAGATTAGCTCATTATAAAGCGGTGCACGTTGCAGGATTCCAGCGTTATCATCAACTGCGCAAAGCGGTTATGCAAACGAGTAAAAGCGAACTGCAACTGCAACAGTTTTCGGCGCGTCCTTTAAGTTCCTTTGTACGTAACAAACTCATCAATGAAGTCTACCTGCCGCTGGTTGGTGACAACCTGGCCAAACAAATGGGCACGGTTGGTGAGGATAAACGCACCGACCTGATGGGTATGTTGCTGCTTATTTCCCCTCCTGGTTACGGCAAAACCACCTTGATGGAATATATAGCCAACCGCCTTGGACTGGTGTTTGTCAAAGTAAACTGCCCGTCCATTGGCCATGAGGTTACATCACTGGATCCCTCGACAGCGCCTAACGCCACAGCGAAACAGGAATTGGAAAAGCTTAACCTTGGCCTCGAAATGGGCAATAACGTTATGCTCTATCTGGATGATATCCAGCATACTCACCCGGAGTTCTTACAAAAATTCATTTCGTTGTGTGACGGAACTAGAAGAATCGAAGGGATCTGGAAGGGCAATTCAAAAACCTATGATATGCGTGGTAAAAAATTCTGCGTAGTTATGGCGGGTAACCCTTATACCGAGTCTGGTGATGTTTTTAAAATCCCTGACATGTTGGCCAACCGTGCCGATATTTATAATCTGGGTGACGTGTTAAACGGTCGCGAACAGCAATTTGCCCTAAGCTACATAGAAAACAGCCTGACATCAAATAAAGTGCTGGCGCCATTGGCACTGCGAGATATGCAGGACGTTTATAAACTGGTTGCCAAAGCACAAGGCAAAGAGATCGCCACTACCGATCTTAGTCATCAATACAGTTCTGCAGAAATTAATGAAATATGTAGCGTACTCCAGCATTTGTTTGTCATTCAGGATGTCATTCTCAAAGTTAACCTGGAATACATTAAATCAGCGGCAGTAGCTGAAGATTACCGCCAAGAACCACCGTTTAAATTGCAGGGTAGTTACCGCAACATGAATAAAATGGCAGAAAAAGTTTCAGCCATTATGAACCGGACGGAACTGATGCAATTGATTGCCGATCATTATCAGGGAGAAGCACAAACCCTGACCTCTGGAGCAGAGGAAAACCTTCTTAAATTGGCGATATTGAGGGGTGTTATCAGCGATTCAGACAGGCAGCGATGGGAACATATATGTCAATCTTTTAGCAGCAAACAATCACTTCAAATTGAAGGGGATCCCACTCAGCAGGCAGCCAGACAGCTGACTCAGATGACCAATATCCTGAACGAAATGAAAGAAGATATGCTGCAATCAGATACAAAAGACTTAATAAAACCCATCAACCGGGTTGCTGCTGCCATGTATTTGATGAGCAAAGTATGGCGGGGGGAAGATACACCTGTGCGTCTGGACCATATTACCCACCCTGAAAACCACAAGCATGATAACAGGCAAACAAAGTAGCCAATGAGCGTCGCCGTTTTAGTGATCGGCGACGCTGTCTCTCTAAAAGTTACAACTTTTTACTCAACCAATAATCAGCACTGATATATTTGCCACCGCCAATAAAAAACAGGGTTAACAGCATGATGAAATAGGTGGCCGCGAACTCTATGCCGTTGTTGAGGATCACAAAATTGCCGCTGGCTGTGAGCCACTCATAGTGTCCATGTTCCTGCAACAGTGATTTAGCGGCGGCCAGCTTTTCTGGGGCTTCTATAATGGCCGGGTTACTCATAATAGTGCCATCAGCAAACCAACTGCTGGCGTCAGCTATTGCCAACCATCCATTTTGCAGATGCACAGTCACCGCCGCCACCACCATCGTTGCCATTAGCGGTATTGCCACCAACCTGGTTGCCAGACCAATAAGTAAAAGAATGGCACCAAAAAACTCTGCACCCACAGCCAGCGCAGCCATTACAGCTGGCATGGGTAAACCCAACCCCCAATCGGCATTACCGAACCAGGCAACGGTATCCTGCCAGTGATTCATCTTGTTCCAGCCAGCTTGCATGAGCACCGGAGCAAGGTATAAACGCAACAATAATGGTGCCAGAAAGTCAGCAGATTGAGCTGCATTGAGGATGTTTTGGCCTTGCTTAATCAATGAGGTCATAGTTCTCTCTTTAGTATTTTGCGGTATTATACCAATCAGTAATAATATGTGATCGCTCAGCGTTAGTCTCATAGCCATGAGGTCGCGACGCGCGAGTGAAGTAATACTGGTGGTCTTTCGAGTCTCGCGCAAAGCTCAACGCATCCTGCTCTCGCCCCTTACCAACATCCTTGTTGGCAACAAAGAGATCATGGCTATGAGCAACGTCGAAGATGGGTTTGAAACGCATTTATGCTGCTTTAGATGTTTTTGATTTAGCCCCACTAGACCTGCAAACATCTGCCTTGCCTACCAAATGCTGTATGGAACAGCATAGAACAGCTTTAGCTGGCCTGCGAAGCAGGTGAGCTACAAGGATGTAGCGAATAAATGCGTTTCAATTCCCACTGAGTAGATCACATATTATTACTGATTGGTATTAGCCTAAGTTTAGTATCGAAACCAAAATCGGGTGGCCCTCCTAAATAGCGCAAGTAAAAATGTCTATAGTGATAGACCTGCGATTATCGAGAGAAATTGCAAAACTAAGCGACGAAGCGGCCTGAGAAAGGCCGCCATCAGTGCTCATGGAAATTAATTTTTCTGCGCTACCGCTTGTGGCTCCTGCTCACAGGGGTGACGCTTTTTTAACAGTTCATACAAATGTTCAGAAAGCGGGTTGTCTGGGATCCCTTTGCCCACCTGCTCAAAGCGTTTTTGCACATCTTCAAGCAGATTCACCACCACTTCATGGGTCACCATATCGTCTGGTAAACAGAAGCCAGCGTACAGGGTGGCTGGTGCTGTTTTGCGCTCAATGCCCACGCGGGTTCTGTAGGCCCGGTTGGCAAATCCGGTATCGAACCCGGTGCTTTCTATCTCATCCATAATGGCGGTATCTGTGATGATGGCCCCCTGCAAAAAGCCCCGAATGTATTGATAACAGCTGGTGATAAACACGGTGCTAGATTTGGTGTTAGTATCCGCACACATGCGATTCATATCGTCATAAAACTCATTGGCGGATTTCGCATTGGCACTGCTCATAAACATGATTACCGCAATCAGGCTTAGCCCTTTAATACATTTATTCATACTTTCGCTCCAGATAATTGATAATTCTCTTGTGGCTTAGATGCCATTAATACAGCAGCCCCTACGACCGCCGACAAAATCGATCCCATCAATACTCCGACTTTGACACTCAACTGGTAGTCCAGCCCCTGATCAGCAAAGGCCAAGGTGCCGATAAATAAACTCATGGTAAAACCGATACCACAGAGCAAACTCACACCATATAACTGTGCCCAGTTCGCTTCTTTAGGCAGCTTTGCCCAGCCCAACTTGATCACCAACCAACAGGTTCCGAAGATACCCACCTGCTTACCCAGGAATAAACCAGCAGCAATGCCTAAGGTGATGGGGTTAAATAAATCTTCAGCAGTAGCGCCCAGCACTTTTACACCGGCATTGGCAAAGGCGAATATTGGCAAAACTAAAAATGAAACCCAGGGATGTAGCGCGTGCTCCAGGTGAGGCAGCATTTTGTGACCGTCTTCATTTTTAACTTCTAACGGAATAAACCAGGCCAGAGCAAAACCCGCCAGAGTGGCGTGCACCCCGGATTTAAGCACCGCAGCCCAGACCACGACACCCACCAGAATATAGGCGGCCTGATAACGTACTTTTTTGCGATTTAACAGGAACAACACAGCCAGTCCTGTCAGTGCCACTAACAGTGAAGTACTGGACAGGTTTTCAGAATAGAACAGGGCTATAATGACAATGGCCCCGATATCATCAAAGATGGCCACACTTAACAGAAACAACTTCAGAGACAGGGGTAAGCCCTTGCCAAACAGCACGAAGATACCCAATGCAAAGGCGATGTCCGTCGCTGATGGGATAGCCCAACCATTCATCGCCACCGGATCACCGGAATTGAACCACACATAAATCAGCGCTGGAAAGGCAATCCCCGCTATAGCTGCGACCGCAGGTAAGGTGATTTGCTCAACCGATTTCAGTTGTCCATCCAGCACTTCGCGTTTGATTTCCAGTCCAATCATGAAGAAAAAGATTGCCATCAGGCCATCGTTAATCCACAAGATCAGAGGTTTAGCGATTTCAAACGCGCCAAATTTAAAGACCACAGGAACTTCGAGAAAGCCCTTATAAATACCTAACAGGGGACTATTGGCCATCACCATGGCCAGGAAGGCGGCCGCCACCAGTAAAATACCACCAGCAGCATCGTGTTTAAAAAAACGTTTTACCGCGTCAGTCATAAAACCTCCGCATTTAATGAAACAGATAAGCGATTATGGGACATCTGATAAAATCGCAATATTCGTATCTTTTTAAATTTTATTCAGATAATATCTGATTACAAAATCCTCGGAGATGGCCGCCATGCAACAACTGAATTATCATCATTTGTATTACTTTTATGTTACAGCTCGCGAGGGCAGCATTATGCGTGCGGCCAGCTTATTACATCTGACACCGCAAACTGTCAGCGGACAAATCGCCACCTTTGAGGACTATCTGGGCAAGAAGTTATTTGATCGAAAAGGCAAACGCCTGATCCTGAATCAGCAGGGACAGTTTGTTTATAGCTATGCAGAGGATATCTTCAGTCTTGGATCAGAATTACTGCAAAACCTGAAACAAAAAGAATCCTCACACCATCTGCAATTTACCATTGGCGTGACGGATATTATTCCCAAGGTGCTGGCGTTCGATTTATTTCGCACCTGTATTGACTACGATGAAAACCTGAAATTGGTTTGCAAAGAAGGGGATTTAGAAAGTTTGCTGGGGGATCTGGCGCTTAATAAGCTGGATCTCATCTTCTCAGATCAACCCTTACCGCCAGGTGGCAATATCAAAGCCTACAATCACTTTGTGGGCGAAACCGGTATGACTTTCTTCGCTGAACAATCATTGGCAGAAAAGTTACAACCCGGATTTCCACTGTCTTTGCATCGGGCTCCGATGCTGTTACCGGGAGAAAAGTCCACCTTAAGAGTGGAATTAATCGCCTGGTTTGATCGACTGGGCATAGTACCGGATATCGCCGCGGAATTTGAAGACAGCGCGTTAATGAAGCTATTTGGTCAGGGCGGATACGGCGTATTTTGCGCCCCTTCACCCATAGCCGAACACGTCACCAAGCAATTTCAGGTGGAAGTTGTCGGCAGTACTAACGATATCCGGGAGGACTTCTATCTGATTTCACCTGAGCGCAAACTGAAGCATCCAGCGGCGTTACACCTGTTTGAATTTGCCAACAAGATGATTAATCCGCTTGAAGAATAACGATTAATCGTAATCGTCAAAATCCAGGTCGAAATCAGCTTCTTCTGCTTCGGCCACATTGGCATTTAATGCAATCTTTGCAGAATCGCTAATTTTGGTGCGCGCAGTAAAGCTATGGCTGTCATTTTCCATACGAGGGTGCCAGACAGTAACTTCATAATCGCCGGCAGGCGCACTGGCAATGTTCACCTGCCCCTGTTCATCGGTCATGCCATAAAACGGCGTTTCCGTAATATAAATGTAGCCCAGCATCCAATCGTGAACGTTACATCCCAGCTCCACTATACCTGCCTTTTCAAAGGTGACGGGGGTACTCTCGGTGCCTTCATATAATTCCTGCTCGAAGGTTTTTACTGAAGAAAAAGAGTAGATGTGATGTTTGATATCGTCATAGTTGGGAAAACTGACGGTTGAGCCTTTTTGCACCACCAGCACATGCGGATCAAACTGGCGCTCTCGTTGCCCCATTTCAGCCATACTGGTGTTAGCGCCCTTCGCCGCTTCGTTGTTTAACAGCACTACAACGCCCACGGCTGGCTCACCGTTTTTTTGTTTGACCTGCAGCGTCACAGCCGCAGCCTGAACAGCCAATAAACTTGCCAGTGAAAACAAAGCTGGCATTATCCAACGACGCGCTTGTAACGGTGTAACCTTAGACATAATGTACTCTTAAACACAGATTGAGTTTGCAAACCATTATTAATGCAGATTACAGCGCCGAATGCCAGAGTGAGGGGCGATTTTTTAATCCTGCAACGATTTGGCCCAGTCTACCAACTGTTTTGGCAGAGCTTCACTCCATTGACCGGGTTTTCCCTGAAATGAATTCAAGGCACTGTCATGAATAGTGTCCCAATGATCTAAACCAGGCACTTTTAAAATTTCATAATCCTCATGACCTTTTTCTGCCAACAGGGTATCAATCATATCTATATCGTACTCCGACATGATCCAGTCATTGGTCCCCCAACGGATACGCGCAGCAGCCGTTAATTTTTGCCATTCTCCGGCAAAGTTAAAATCCTGCATCTGATGATAAAAACTGACCGGACGACCATACATGTGGGCGCCACTATGGTAGTTGTATTCGGCCAATAGCGGTGACTGTGCAATCACCTGCTGATAGCTCTTTTTCTCGATTAACATGCCGTAGTACAGTGGGATATAAGCGCGATTTATCTTGTCGTTTACCGTCGCCTGGTCATCGCCTTTCATGGTGAGAATACGTCGTTCTATTTCCAGCATGTGTTCAAACCAACTGCGATAAAAAGTGCCGTCAGAAATAACCCCATTGAGTTGATATTTGTTGGCCAGATAAGGTGCTAAAGCACTGCCCATACTGCTGCCGTAAACAATCACCTTTTCTCTGTCGACACGGGGATCCGCCAGCAAGGTTTTTAACGCCACTTCATAACCATTGAGTTCCGTTAAAAAGTCGGTTTGTGAGCAGCGCCCTTCACTATCACCTACGCCGGGCTTTTCCACTCGCATCACCATCATGTCAGAATGCTCCACCAGGTAGCGCAACGAGCGAATAAAGTTGGACTGTCGTCCGGGCGTATACTCTATGCTGGAACAGCTTAGCCCGCCCACCACAAAAATGGCAGGTAACGGAGTATCGCCTTCTGGTAAAGTCACAATAGTACGTTGCCGGATATTATAGTCAGAAGTAATAAAACCGTACTCAGTGCGCAAATTATCGTATTGCTCCAAAGGCACTGGCTCAAAAATCACACTGACCGAATGCACTTGTTGCGCCCGGCGATAGGTGAGTTTGGTTTCTGTACCTGCTCGCAGACCGTAAATGATGTCCCACCATTGGTCACCATCGCGAATTACTTCATCATTCACGGCCAGCAGCACATCTCCCACCTGTAACCCCGCCTCATTCAGAACTGACTGTGGGTCAATTGTGATAATTTCCCGCCCCGCTGGTTGAGCGGCTTTAAAAGTGGCATGCCATTTTGCCCGCCGGTCCTCATGGCTCACCTCAGCACTGACGGGGGCCAGAACTAACAACAGTAAAAACAAAGCAAGGGGTTTGAGCAACAGATGTAATGTCATTTAACTTTCCTTTTCAGCAAATAATCGTAATCGCTTGTTCGCGAGTATTCAGCGCTTCATACTAGGATCAGAATGCGATGTTTTTTGGCCTTTTATGCCAACGCAGGATTTTTTGATGTGTAAGGATAAAAATAAATGACAGGCATCTGGCACTGGACACCCACCTACAGCGGCTTTTATCTGTTCGGCTCGCGCTTTGTGACCCATCTGACCTTTTGGCTGGGTTACTATCTGCTGTTCAGTTATATCTGGATGCGACCCGAACTGGGTTATTTCGCCTCTTTTTATCTGGAATTTATTCTCATGCCGGTGCGCATCATGGCGGCCTATGCCATGTTGTACTTCCTTATCCCCCACTTTTTGGTAGCACGCCGATATCAGTCGTTTTTCATCGGCTATGCCCTGCTTATTGCGGTGTCTGGCCTAATGCAAATGCTGTTTGGCTATTTCTTTTACGAAAAGCTGTTGTTAGCGACCGAACAAGGTTTCGCCCTGACCCTGTCCGGCTGGGTGCGCAACTGTATCTTAATCAACACCACGGTTCTGTTATTAGGTACGGTAAAGATATTCATGCTCTATATTGGTCTGTTGGAAAAACAGGCCAATAGCACCACGCAGCCTCCGGAGTTTATTCTGGTTAAATCCGATCGACGCACCTGCAAAATACAGTTGGCGGACATTTTATATATTGAAGGATTGGGCAATTATGTCACTTACCACCTGCGAGACGGTGAGAAAAAAGTAGTATACAGCTCACTGAAAGATACCCAGTCACAACTGCCGGAACAGTTTTTGCGCTTACATCGTTCTTACCTGATCAACAAAAATGCAATAGAATCGTTTAATAACGAAGAGGTACTGATTGCCGGACATGCATTACCGCGTGGCAAGGAAATTCAGGACACAGATTTGGTAATTCAATAACTTATGAAAATATGGGTAGATGCCGACGCCTGTCCGGTAGTGGTAAAAGAGATTCTGAGTAAGGCGGCGCACCGCACACAAACACACTGTTATTTTGTGGCAAACCGCTACACACAGCTACCAGGGTCGGATTTTCTGCACTCAGTGGTGGTAGAAAAAGGCTTTGATATTGCCGATCACCGGATCGTCAATGATTGTCAGGCCGGCGATCTAATTATCACCTCAGATATCCCGTTAGCATCAGAAGTGATTGATAAAAAGGCGCAGGCCCTGAATCCCAGAGGCGAACTCTACACCCCGGAAAATATTCGACAACGTCTTAACATCCGGGATTTTATGGACACCATGCGCGCCAGTGGCGAGCAAACCGGGAAAACCGCGTCTTACTCGCAAAAGGACAAGCAGGCTTTTGCCAATCAGTTAGATCGGATACTGGCGCAAAATAAACAGCGTTGATTGCTTTCCAAGGAAGCTACCTTTCACCGAATCCTGATATTTTTAGATCTGCCGTGTGAATTATTAACCTTACAGGTCGATACAGTTCAGGTTATGAAACATTTCTTAACCTGAATCTGAGGGAACCTAATGAGCACCAGTAAAAATCCAAATGGCTACATCCCCATTGTTTTCACTTATGGCGGCAATGATCTCACTTACAATGAATTCCTTGAGCAGTTCTTCCTTACCTTGCCCGCCGGAAATGGAGTGCAATTAGGAAAGGAGCAATATTATGGTTATGGCGGCAGCAACCAAAATACCCTCGAAACCGGGAAAAGCTATCCATTAACACAAACCACATCCGGGGTAACCGGATTAAAAGCCACCAATGCAGTGGGGGCCGCTCATTTTGAAGAGGCTTTAACTTTTTGGGCTTCCTCTCAGGCGGCATCCGCTGGTTTGAATGACTATGCCAATGTATTTCTGGATCATTACACCGGCGGACGCATTTATCTAAGTAATGCTGATTTGCACAAAGAAACGGGGGGTGAACCCGATCCCTCCGATACTACCAGCACTACCTATTCCAGCCTGTATGACTTTTTTGAACCTTATATCGCAGCAGCTATTAACACCACCAACACGCCGGGAAACAATGCCGACATCACTGACATCGACTGGTTTAGTTTTCCTATAACACTAAAGGTTTGGAGTTACGATTTTGCCAGTGATAACGGCCGACTGAGCGAAACCAACAGCAAACAAGGTGGTAATGGTGAGGCCATTTATGACGCCTTGTTACAACCCAAAACCCAAAGTCGGGCCAGTAATGCTTATCCGTGTCAGCAGTTTCCAGATACCACGGTGAATACAAATTCTTCCAACAATATGGCCGCAAGCCGACTCACAGGTCCGACAATGGCTGCCGCGCCAGCCAGCTATTACACTGATCCGGCAAATAACCCATTCCCCTATCACGACTTTACCGGTTACTTACTGTACCTGAGCGAAAAAGCCCACGCATTTACACTGACTGGCGTTTTTTCCGGTACCGGTAAGAGTGCAATTCAGGATCAAAAACAGCAGTTTAATTTTAAGGTGGACTTCAGCCATATTAAGTCTGAGAAAAATACCTATCCCAGCGGAGAGGTCACTCAAATCAGTCAGGATAGCTACATTCAGTTTTCCGGTTTCACTACCAGCGACGACCAAGAGAAAACCCCTTTATTGGGCAGCGAAGCAAGCCCTTTTACCATCAGCGTGCCCTGGTACAAATCCTCGCCAGATACGTCACTGAAAACCGTCACCCAATTTAACAACACCCACGATGCCGTCAAAGAAGGCTGGCTAACCCTGAGCAGCACCAATAACACTGGAGCCAGCGGGATATATGCTCCGGTAGAAGCCACAGCATTAAACGCCCAGGGCGAAGCGCTCACTCCCACCACAGGACAAAAAGTACTACTACATCTGGTGTATAGCCTGAATTCTGAGCCATTGGGAACCTCGCTGGATAACTTATTGGCCAATGGCACTGTGAGTGTTTCTCCGTCAAGCGATCTTACTTGCAACGCCAATCAAAGATGTGTTGTGCAGTTACCCAATCATGTTGGCACCGAACTGACGCTACTGACAAACGATAAGGGCGACATTTACTCGGCCACCATTTCTGATTATCAGGCAGATCCCGGCGTGGCGCTGGGCACCAGCTGGACTATCCCTGCCGGTAATAGCAACTTAAATAACAATGTGGCCATAACTGTGACGGTAAAACAAGCGCCACAGTTGCGCAATATCTTCATACAGGCCAGTGCCGTCTGGAAAACCCGCCCCACCAGTCTGAAAGTTGCGGCTAGCGGCAATAAGTATGCTGCATTTTCAGCAACACTAAACCCATCAGTATTCACCGGCAGCGGTCAGGACAGCAACTGGACCACACTGAGTATGCCAGCGGGCATATACGGTGCGAACGCGGGTTATACCATTGCGGGTCTGACAGGGGATAACAGTTCGTTAAATGGCGATATCCCCTCCCTGAAAAATGACTTGTTTGGCTGGGTGGTAGCCGATTTACTCGCGGCGTTGAATGCTGGCCTGGTGGGAAGTCCGGCACTTTGGCCAGTGGGCAATACTAAAGGTACTACCCTTGGAGGCTCTCCTCAGGACTGGTTTACCCCCGGTAACAACCCCTACACGGCAGGCTGTTGGGGAGAAAAAGCCTGGCAGAACGTGAAATTCAAACAAGAGCCGGTCACTAATTTTTGGAATACCTGGGCCTGGAATCTCTATAACGTGCCTAATGTTGATGCCTATAATTTTGCCTTTACCGATCGATTTGAATCCAATATTTTACTGGATTACAACCCGCCTCCGGCCAATCCGACAAAATCCCACCCGGTTTTGCTGGAGGTGATCGTTGGAGACTCACCCTTTATGGGTATTCAGGCCACTCAATCCTGGTTTGATACCGGTATCCAGATTGAACCCGGAAGCACGGTCGCCATCTCCAGGGTTAGCGGTTTATGGACGGCCGATCCTGATACAAACAACGGTCAGCTGTACGATGCCAATGGTTGCCCGAATATTATCGCAACCCAGCCGGGTTACCCCTTAACACAAGTAGCCATGGGCGCCTTAATTGGCAAAATTGGTGAACAAGGGCAACCATTTCTGGTAGGAAATGCGCTAAGCCAAACCCCGAAAGGTGAAGCCGGGAAACTCTTCTTGTGTATCAATGATGATCTGCAAGGCTTATATGGCGCAGGTCTTAAGGACAACCGGGGCAGTATTCGGGTTACGATAAAAAGTAATTAACAGGCACTAGTGCCAATCGTTGACGGGCAGCCTGGTATCGCTGCCCGCATTATTTATTGCTTAAAGTTGTTAAAATTTCGCCACCAATTGCACCCAGAGTTTGTCGGTGTCGGTAGCATGGCTGTCAGCATCGTAACTTGCGTATTTGGCGGTAAGCTTATAATGCTTAGCAAAGCCATAATTGGCCACTAAGCCCAGTTCACTGCCCAAATCGGCACTGCCTTGCTCGGCGTCAAATTGGTGATAAATGGCGGCAACGGCCACACCACCTAAATTGGTCGCCAGCTTAAACCAGGTATCTTCAACTCCTACCCTCGGCGTACCTAAGAATTTATCAGTCCAGCCCTGAAACTTATGCAGTGTCGCCAGCGGCGTGACAAAACCTTTGCCGTTATCGGCTCCCAGAGATTCAAAACCCGCCGCGAAAGTAATGCCAGACACCTTTACACTGGCATCCACAGCGTAATAATCGGCAGAATAATCCACTGGATTATCGCCGGTATCTTTTTGGCTGGCATAACTCAGGTGTAACTGATAACCAATGTCCCCCGTGGCTCCGCTGTAGTTGTAGTCGATACCGGCCGTACTGTTAGACAGAGCGAGGGCATCATCAAAATCCATGTGATATACGAAGCCCGCCAGTTTATGGCCTTTTGCCGGTGTGTAGACGGCATTAAACAAGTGCAGATTGGCATCCAGATCGCCATTGGGATTTTTCGAACCAAAAATCCGGTTCACCCGGGATGACCAGGCATAATCCAAGGAAAAATTTTCAGCCACCTTTGACGCAATGCGCACCCCATCAAAAGTCTGCTCGTTTTGACGCCAGGCCACACCGCCGACAAAGCGCTGATTATTGTGGTTGATACGTTGGCGGCCAAATGAGACCGAAGTTCCGCCTTGTGAACTGTACTTCAGGTAGGACTGATTCAGATCGGCACCACTGGGGTCCGCCACCACCGGATAATCCGTATTGCCATTGATGGTGTTGTTATAATCCTTATCCAGAAGTTCTGTCACATAATCAAACTCCACCACAGCCTGCCAATTGTTGTAACTGCCAGTGGTGGCAGTAATGCGGCCTAACAGGGTGTTAGCACTGGCATCTTCGCTCAGGCCATCCTGATCCACGCCCTCATAGCGATAGCGAAGCAAGGTGCTGATGCTGGACGCCTTAATGGCCTCGGCCACTGAATTAGCTTCTGAGCTTTGCGCCTGTGTCATAGTCGAAGTACAAGCCAGCCCAACTGCCATAGACAATATAGTTATTTGAGTACGCATTGTGTGTTCCTCTTACTGTTGAGCTTTTTGCTCAGGTTGTGTGTTACAAATCAGTTTTTGTTTGGCTGAAAACAATCCGGGTTGTCAGCAAACATGGGTGTCTTGTTGGGAACAAATTTTGCGTTGCTATATTTTTAGTAAGTGATGTGCTCCTTGTGTAACAGGGCCAGATCCACCGACCAGGGTTGTTGGGTGACTTCACCCACCACTAACAAGGCAGGCCCTTCGATTACCTGCGATGCCATTAAATCCGCGATATTACTGAGATTTCCGCTAATGACCTGCTGCTGTTGTTGCGTGGCCTGATCCACCACGGCACAAGGCATATCCGCTTTCATACCGTGGGTTATTAGCCGTTGGGCAATAGTGCCAATGCGCTTTAGCCCCATGTAAAACACCAGGGTGTCCTGCGACTTTCCGGCTTGGCTCACCATGCCTGACCAGTCAGGCTCATCCTCAGGATTTTTTAAGGTGGCAGTGATAAAACGCACGCTTTGGGCATAACGACGGTCGGTCAGTGGCATACCAGAATAGGCCGCCATACCGGAAGCCGCAGTAATACCGGGCACGATGGCATAAGGAATATTGGCATTTTGCAGCGCTTCACACTCTTCACTGACCCGACCAAAAACAGAAGGATCACCGCCCTTCAGGCGCACCACTTTACGTCCCAGTCGGGCGTGCTCCACCATCAGATTGCAGATAGTTTGCTGCTCAAAAGAATGTTGACCACAGCGCTTACCCACAAACTGTCGGGTGGCTGAAGCCGGTATCAGGCGCAATAAGTCTTCTGACACCAACCAGTCAAACAACACCACATCGGCACTTTGAATTAACCGATGGGCTTTTAAGGTTAATAATTCCGGATCGCCGGGACCTGCGCCCACAATAAAGACTTCCCCCCGGCCACCACTGACACGCTGATTATCGCGGTTTTTCTTATAGTACTGGTCAAAAAAACCTTTAAAAGATTGCCCTGATACAGCGCGTCTGAAATTCAGTAATCCAAACAGGTTGTTAATGGAAGTAGTCAGGTTCATAAGACCTCCTGAGCCAAATGATATTCGGCGTTTTCTGACTTTGAACTGTCAGCGAATTGTTTGATCATGCTGCCTAATTCCGACTTGCAGGAGCCGCAATTGGTGCCGCATTGTAGTTGCTCACCCAGCTCGGCCACAGAAGTGGCACCGGCTTCGATGGCCTGTTGAATAGTTTTCTCTCGCACCTGAAAGCAACTGCATACCAACCGCCCCTGTTGAAAAGCCAGTGAAGCCTGATGTTTCAGGGTGCTGATAACGTCATCCTCAGCTATCACATCGGATGCCAATAAATGACTAAACCAGGCGAGGTTGTTCTGCAAGGGCTGCTGTGAACACCAGAGCATGGCGGTCAAAGTCTGAGTCTCTGAATCCGCTTTACTTGCGCAGGCCATCCATCCGGACAAGCCAGGTTGCTCCAGACGGATCAGACTATGTTCCACGTGAATCAATGTTTTTAACCATTGGAGCGTGTTTTCATCGAATTTATCGAATGCAAACTGATAACAGTAGCCTTGCGGCAACACCTGCTTAATCCAAAAGCCAGAGGTGCTGGACAAACTCTCAGCAGCCAGTGGTTGGCGCGTAATCAAAGTTGCCCAACGCTGCACTGACCAGGCTTCAATAGCTACTGCCGCGGCTTTCAGCTCTGGCTGACCCGATATGGGATCCGCCACTGGTGCCACCAGACGATTGATGTTGGCGTGTGACGCGTATTCGCGATTCCAGTGCATGGGTACAAACACTTCCTTGCGGCGCTGCTGCTTATCCAGCACGGCTGTCATCAAACAAAATTCATCAGATTCACCTTGCTTGTGACGGGGTGTGATCTTCACCAGCTCACCATCAGCGATATTGAAACGGCGAGCGTCCGCCGGATGCAGATGAATACTGGGTTTTTCGGTATGTTGATTCAGTTCGGCTACCTTGCCGGTGCGGGTCATGGTGTGCCACTGGTCGCGGATACGGCCAGTGTTCAGCACAAACGGGAAGGCATCATTAGTTTGTTGCTCCGGCAACCTTGGCGTAATAGCCACAAACTGTGCTTTGCCCGACGCCGTATAAAATCGGCCGTCACTAAACAGGCGCTTAGTGCCATTGGGTCTATCCGATGTAATTGGCCATTGTATGGGTGTCAGGTTATCGTACTGACTCAGACTCAGATGACCTAAGCCCGATAAATCAAAATCCCGGCGTCCCTGGTTTTCAAAGCCCGACAAGGCGATATGCTCATTGAAAATTTCACAACTGGTTTGATAATCAAAACCGGCATAGCCCATGTGTTTGGCCACATCGCAAATGATTTGCCAATCGTGCCTTGCTTCACCCGCTGGAGGTAACAGTCCTCGCTGACGGGAAATACGCCGCTCAGAATTGGTTACCGTGCCGTTTTTCTCTGACCAGCCGCTGGCGGGCAAGCAAACATCAGCGTAGGCCAGGGTATCGTTACTGGCCACACAATCAGAAACCACCACCAGTTCGCAGGATTGCAGTGCTTCTGCCACAGCGTCTTTATCCGGCATACTCACCACCGGATTCGTGGCCATGATCCAGACCGCTTGCACCTTGCCCTGTTTGATTTTCTGAAACAAATCCACGGCTTTTAAACCGGGTTTCTCAGCGATGCTGGGAGATTGCCAGAAGCGCTGCACTAGTTCCCGATGGTCGCTGTTATCAATATCCATGTGAGCCGCCAGCATGTTGGCCAGTCCGCCCACTTCCCGTCCCCCCATCGCATTGGGTTGACCGGTAATAGAAAAGGGACCGCATCCGGGTTTGCCTATTTTACCCGTCGCCAGATGACAGTTAATGATGGCATTGGACTTATCAACTCCACTGGAGGACTGATTCACCCCCATAGAATAGAAGGTGACGCTGCGGCGGGTTTGCATAAACAGCTGATAAAACTGACGCAATTGATTAACCGGAACATCAGCAAATTCACTGACACATTCAACACACCATTTGGCGGCCGCTTCCAGGCAGGTTTCAAAACCTTCGGTATGGCGCTGAATATACTGCTTATCCAAAGCATCATGACGATTAAGGTAATTCAGCAAGCCGTTGAAAATAGCAGCATCGGAGCCTGGCTTGATGGCCAGATGTAAATCCGCCAGATCACAGGTGGCGGTTTTTCGGGGGTCAATCACCACCACCTTGATGGCGGGGTTCAGTTGTTTAGCCCGCTCTATACGTTGGTACAACACCGGGTGTGTCCAGGCGGCGTTGCTGCCCACAAACACCAGCAATTGGGTTTGTTCCAAATCTTCGTAGCAACAGGGTACAGCATCCGCACCAAACGCCCGCTTGTATCCGGCTACTGCCGAAGACATACACAATCGGGAGTTAGTGTCGATATTGGCGCTGCCGATATAGCCTTTCATCAGCTTATTGGCAACGTAGTAATCTTCGGTCAGCAATTGCCCTGAAACGTAAAACGCCACGGCGTCGGGGCCGTGTTTGGCAATAATATCACTGAACCCTGTGGCGACCTTACTGATGGCCGTTTGCCAGTCACTGGCCTGGCCATTGATCTGCGGTTGCAACAGGCGATTATCCGGACCGTTACTCTCCACCAATTTGCTGCCTTTAACACACAGACGACCGTGATTGGCCGGATGCTCAGGTGTACCGCTGACAGCCGCCAGCTGACTGCACATTTTACCGGCATCATCCGTCGCAAAAGCCATTTTGGCATCAACGCCACAACCCACCCCACAATAGGGGCAAGTCGTGCGTCGAAGGCTGGGAAACGCCTCCAGCATATGTTTGTTATTGGCCGGTAGGTTCATTGCTGTTACTCACTTTAGGCCTGAGTTCAGGCCTGGATTTCCAGTTGTTCACCCACCAGGCGCACCGGATATACCGGGATTGATCTGGAATCATCTTCCAGACACTTGCCTGAGGTCAGCGAATAATGCTGCTTGTACAGTGGTGATGCCACCACCAGCTCGTCCTGCACAGAGCCGAGAATGCCCCGGCTCATGACATTGGCCTCGCCAATGGGATCCCAGTTTCCGGTAGCGAAGTATTGCGCTTCGCCCTGCACAATAAATTTAAACAGCGCGATTTGTAGTTGATTCAGTTTGGCGCACACGCCAGCGTTATCAATCAAATCATCCAAATGACATATTGGTTGCCAATTCATGATCTTGCTCCTGTTAAGCCGGTTCGGTGTGAGGTGTCGTTGCGGAATGCGTGGCATCCAGCACCGCGATTTTCTGTTGTGACCAGTAGGCTTGTTTTTCCTCACTGGTGGCCGGGCGAATTTGGGTACGCTCCTGCACAAACACGACGTTTTCATCCTGTTCCGGGCTGTTCACAAACTGACGGAAGCGTTTCAGGGCTTCGGGATCTTCCACCGTGGTTTTCCACTCACATTGATAGGTGCCCACTACTGCTGCCATTTGTGCTTCCAGTTCCTCAGCGATGCCAAGGCTGTCTTCAATCACTACCTGCTTGAGATACTCCAGGCCACCTTCCAGATTCTCTAACCACACGGACGTGCGCTGCAGACGGTCTGCGGTTTTACAGTAGAACATCAAAAAGCGGTCGATGTACTTCACCAAGGTTTCGGTATCCAGGTCGGTAGCAAACAGGTCGGCATGACGAGGCTTCATTCCGCCATTACCACAGACGTAGAGGTTCCAGCCATTTTCAGTGGCGATGACACCCACGTCTTTACTCTGTGCTTCGGCGCACTCACGGGTACAACCGGATACTGCCATTTTGATTTTGTGCGGTGAACGCAATCCTTTATAGCGATCTTCGATATTGATGGCGGTGCCAACGCTATCCTGCACGCCATAGCGACACCAGGTGCTGCCCACACAGGATTTAACGGTACGCAAAGATTTGCCATAGGCGTGACCGGTTTCAAATCCGGCATCAATGAGCTTGCGCCAGATAGCCGGTAACTCTTCCAGTCGGGCACCAAATAAATCGATGCGTTGCCCCCCGGTGATTTTGCAGTACAGGTTGTATTCTTTGGCCACTTCACCCAGCACAATTAATTTATCAGGGGTCACTTCACCACCAGCAATGCGCGGCACCACGGAATAGGTACCATCTTTTTGCATGTTGCCCAGGTAGCGATCATTAGTATCCTGCAAACCAATGTGGGGCTTTTTCAGCACATAGTCATTCCAGGCGGTGGCTAAAATAGAGGCAACAGTCGGTTTGCACACGTCACAGCCATGGCCGGAGCCATGTTTGTCCAGTAATTCATCGAAGGAGTGAATTTGCTCTACCCGAATCATGTGGTACAGCTCCTGGCGGCTGTAAGCAAAGTGTTCGCAGATGTCTTTTTTCACTTCCACACCGCGCGCTTCCAGCTCGGTCTCTACGACGGTTTTCAGCAAGGCAGTACAGCCTCCACAGCCAGTGCTGGCTTTGGTGCAACTTTTAACACTGCCCAAATCGCAAGCACCACCTGAGCTACAGATATTGTCCATGGCAGAAATGATGTCGCCCTTAGAAACGTTGTGACAGGAACACACCGTCGCGGTATCCGGCAAGGAGCCTGCGCCAATGGCCGGGGCAGCACCGTCAGAAGCGGGTAAAATCAGGGTTTCCGGATTTTCCGGTAAAGCCATGCCGTTCAGGGCAAATTGCAGCAAGGTATCGTATTCGCCGGTATCACCCACTAGCACAGCACCCAACAGCAGTTCCTGCTTGGCATCCACCACGATTTTTTTGTAAACCTGCTTCGGCTGATTTTCAAATATGTAGGTAAGGGCACCCGGTGTTCTGGCATGAGCGTCGCCAATAGACCCAACCTCCACACCCAGGAGTTTAAGTTTGGTACTCATATCTGCACCAGTAAACGCCAAATCGCCTCCTGCGATATGACTTGCTGCTACCCGAGCCATTTGATAACCGGGTGCCACTAAACCAAATATAAAGTTATTCCACAGCGCACATTCGCCGATGGCGTAAATATCTTGTGCTGAAGTCTGACACTGGTTATTCACCACGATGCCGCCGCGCGGGCCAATTTCGATATCAAATTCTCGCGCCAGGGCATCCTGCGGACGAATACCGGCAGAGAACAACACCATGTCTGTACCCAGTACTTCTCCGTCTTTAAAACGCAGTTGATAGCGATTGTTGTCGCCTGCTTCGATAATTTCTGTGGCTTTGCTGGTGTGCACCTGCACGCCCAACTCTTCAATTTTGCGCTTAAGCAGCGCGCCGCCACCTTCATCAAGCTGCACACCCATCAGTTGCGGAGCGAACTCCACCACATGGGTTTCCAGGCCGGCTTGTTTTAGCGCGTTAGCCGCTTCAAGGCCCAGCAGGCCACCACCCACCACGACACCAACTTTACTCTGACTGGCAGATTGTTGGATGGCCTCCAGATCTTCGATGGTGCGATACACCAGGCAGTGTTCCTGGTCGTGACCGGGAATGGGCGGTACAAAAGGAAAGGAGCCAGTGGCCAGCACCAGTTTGTCCCAGCTGTAGGTAACACCGCTTTCGGTGGTCACGGTTTTATCCGATTTATTGATATCCACCACTTTGGCGTTAACGTAGAATTCCACTCCCAAAGACTGATAACGGGCTTCATCAGTTAAAGCCAGCTCAGCGGCCGTTTTACCGGTGAAATATTCGGATAAATGCACCCGATCATAAGCCAGTCGCGGCTCACCGCTTAACACTGTGATATGTGCTTGTGGCAAGGCCTCCACCATTTGTTCTACAAAATGGTGGCCCACCATGCCGTTACCCACCACGACAATGCGCGGTTGTGCTGTTGTCATTTGCTTAGTCATACTGTTCTCTCCCAATCAGGCCGCATCGGGCTTTGCTGCGGCTTGCTGTTGCGATTTTTTCACTGCCACAGGCTCAACCTTGCGTTGTTTTTCATACAGGAAGCTCAGCACTTCATGGCGATAGTGGTTGTACTGTTTGTCATCCGCTAACTCGATACGGTTACGAGGCCGCTCTAATGAAATATCCAGAATCTCACCGATTGTGGCTTCCGGGCCGTTGGTCATCATGACGATGCGATCTGAGAGCAGTACTGCTTCATCCACATCATGGGTGATCATGATCACTGTATTGCCTAATTCGGCATGGATCTCCATCAAGGAATCCTGCAAGTGGGCCCGTGTCAGTGCATCCAGGGCACCGAAAGGTTCATCCATTAACAGCACCTGTGGCTCCATAGACAGGGCGCGGGCAATACCCACACGCTGCTTCATACCACCGGAGATTTCGCCGGGAAGCTTGTCTTTAGCATGAGTCATATGTACCAATTCCAGATTGTGTAAAATCCACTCGTGCTTTTGCGCCTTATCCATGTGCTTGCAGGTTTGTTTTACTGCCAGCTCCACATTTTGATAGGCCGTCAACCAGGGCAATAAGGAGTGATTCTGAAACACCACCGCTCTTTCCGGGCCGGGTTCATTGACTTCTTTGCCTTCTAAAATTGCACCACCTGTGGTGGCCTGATACAGGCCCGCCACGATATTCAGTACCGTGGATTTACCACAACCGGAATGACCGATGAGGGAGATAAATTCGCCTTTGGCGATGGTCAGGTTGACATCCTGCAGTGCCACAAATGGCCCCTTAGGCGTAGGAAACTCGATGCCCACCTGGGTTAGTTCTAAATGCTTTCTCATGATTTTGCTCCGCTGTTTAGCGTTAAATTTTGCAGGCAGCAGCGTTTGTTTATTCTGGCTGCCGCGCTACCAGGTGTTATCTCAGATTGATAGACTTGTCCCAGCTGACCTTGCGCTGCAACATCAGCATCAGACGGTCAAGGAAAAAGCCGATAGCCCCAATGACCAGCACAGCTACCATAATGCGGGCTAATGAATCAGAGCTGCCGTTCTGGAACTCATCCCAGACGAACTTGCCAAGGCCCGGGTTTTGCGCCAGCATTTCTGCGGCAATCAACACCATCCAGCCAATGCCCAGAGACAGACGTAAACCGGTAAAAATCATGGGTATAGAAGCAGGTAAAACAATTTTGACCACATGGGACATAGCGTTCAGACGCAGTACTTTACTGACATTCACCAGGTCATTGGGGATCCCGAAAACCCCCACCGCTGTATTGATCAGAGTTGGCCACAAACAACACAGGGCGACCGTGAAGGCAGAGGTTAAAAACGACTTAGAAAACATCGGATCATCGGTAACGTATACCGCACTCACCACCATAGTCACTAGTGGTAGCCAGGCCAGTGGCGATACCGGTTTAAACAACTGAATCAGCGGGTTAATGGCGGCGTATGCGGATTTACTCAGACCACACAAGATACCTACAGGCACGGCCACCAGCGAAGCAATGAAAAAGCCCACTGCCACGGTGTAAAGACTGGTCCAGATCTGCTGGAAGAAAGTCGGGGCACCCGTATAAGGTCTGATTTTGGGCTGATAATCAGGATCGGCTGCCGCACGACGGGCGTTGCGCTCTTCCTGACGTTGATAAAAGGCTTCCGCTTTTAGCTGTTCCGCCTGATGCTCTTGCCAGAGATTGACACTCTGTTGGTAGACCTGCACCGGGCCGGGAAACTGGCCCAGTGAGGTATCAATATTTTTAGCGGTTATGTTCCACAAAACCAGAAACAGGCTCAGTCCAATCAGCGGTAACAGAGCGCTTTTCAGGGTTGCCAGCCAGGCGCTATTGGCCAGCGGGGCAGGTAATTTCAGGAATGTCACTTTTTGCAATGCTGCAGTTCGGTTCATGACAATACTCCGGGGTGTAAGTTTACGGGTTAATCAAAAAACAGAATCCATATCTGTCCGGGTTCTGAGCGTTACTGCTCGGTAGTTCTGTAAAAAATGTACTTCCCTGTACTCAAGGTCCAAAAACAACCACATGCTCTGTCCAGAGACACGAAGTCGGGGTCAAATTTTGTCGTCCGCTTTCAGGCCAATGGCAAACTTTTGTAAGTAAGCGTTAGGCGCTTTACCGTCATAAGTAATGTTGTCGATAAAGTGAGTTTGCGGGTCGCGGAAACCATCTTCGGTTGCAAAGTCCGGGAATCCTGCCGGAGTGGCATAGCCTTCCTTAATCAGATCTTTGGCAGCGGCCTCATAAATGTCGGGACGATAGACCTTCTCGGCGATATCGAAGTACCACTGATCCGGTTTTTGTTCGCTTATCTGGCCCCAACGACGCATTTGCGTGAGATACCAGATGGCATCAGAGTAATAAGGGTAAGTAGCGTGATAGCGGAAGAACACGTTGAAATCCGGGATCTCGCGCTTATCGCCTTTTTCAAACTCGAAGGTGCCCGTCATACTGTTGGCAATCACGTCGGCATCGGCGCCCACGTACTGTGGTTTTGCCAGTATTTTTACTGCTTCCGGGCGATTGGCGTTGTTGTTTTCATCCAGCCACATTGCGGCACGGATCAAAGCTTTTACCACACGTTTGTGGGTATTGGGGTTTTGATCTGCCCACTCCTTGCTGACACCAAACACTTTTTCCGGGTTGTCTTTCCAGATTTGATAATCGGTGATCACCGGCACACCGATACCTTTAAACACTGCTTGTTGGTTCCAGGGTTCGCCGACGCAATAGCCATAAATGGTGCCTGCTTCCATGGTAGCGGGCATTTGCGGTGGAGGGGTTACAGACAACAAGGCCTGAGCATCGATCTGGCCACTGATATCGCCTTTATGGGGCGCATAAAAACCCGGATGGATATTACCGGCGGCTAACCAGTATCTCAGCTCGTAGTTGTGGGTCGAGACCGGGAATACCATGCCCATATTGAAAGGCTTACCTTTGGCAATATAGGAATCCACCACAGGTTTTAAGGCATCGGCTTTAATGGGATGCACAGGTTTGCCATTCTCGTGGGGAATGTGCTGCTTCATCTGCGCCCAGATATCGTTGGAAACCGTGATTCCGTTGCCGTTTAAATCCATACTGAAAGCGGTGACGATATGAGATTGGGTGCCAAAACCAATGGTGGCACCTAACGGCTGACCAGCCAGCATATGTGCGCCATCCAACTGACCATCAATCACCCGATCCAGTAACACCTTCCAGTTGGCCTGAGCTTCAAGGGTGACGTACAAGCCTTCATCTTCGAAATAGCCTTTTTCATAAGCAATGGCCAAAGGCGCCATGTCCGTCAATTTGATAAAACCAAACTTCAGTTCTTCTTTTTCCGGCCAATCCCCATCTGCAAAAACAGCAGTAGACAGCAATGTTACCGATGACATTGCAACGCAAATTGTGCGTTTAAATTTCTTTATCCAATGTGTGCTTAACATTTTGTGTCCTCTTTTTTTAGCCAAAAAAAAGCCCACAGCGCGAACTTCATAGAGAAATTCGTTCTGCGGGCTACTTTGCCTGGCGAGCAGTGATTCACACCTGGAATGACTGTTCGCGATATTTTAGGAGTGTGTATTTAAAATTCTTATCACTCTGACCTTAGCATAGCATTGTTAATGCCAATATTTTTAATTGTTATATTTCAACAACTTACGAATTCCCTATAAAAACTTCCGCTGTGAACAGAGATCCTTTTAGTGCATTTGGGCACTAGCTCGGTGCACCATCATAACTATCCGTGCGATACACCTGGCGGATAACCTGATGTAAATCGGTATCTTTGGGCAGGTGTTGGCTGCGCTGCATTTGCTGCAATAACCAAACCCCCTGTTCCGGAGTAGGTTGGTTTTGCTTTTGCGGCTCCTGGAACAGAGTATGGCCCCGAATTTCACGACAATCTGTGCCTTGTTTAGTCAGGCAACTGTCCAACAATGCCGGTGCTACACTGTCCAGGCTGGTGCCTACATACGCGGATTCTGCCAGCCAGCGGGCCGCCTCAAAGCGATTGGGTTTAGAAGACAGCCACAGACAGGCCTTTTTCAGGGCATCCGTTACCGCCGCAATGCTTTGCGGGTTTTGTGCCTGCCAAGCGCGGGTAAGTCCCAGTACTTTTTCTGGCGTGTTGTGCCATATCTCACAAGACGCAATAACCGTAGTACCAATGCCCGCTCTGACTGCCGCCGCATTCCAGGGGCTACCGACGCAAAAGCCATCTATCTCGTTTTCGGCGAGAGCCTGCACCATTCTCGACGGAGGAATAATACGTATCTCCACGTCATCGGTGCTCAAGCCCCCCTGTTGTAACCAACTCACCAGTTGATAATAGTGGCAGCTGTACGGAAAAACCGTGGCGAAACAGAGTTTTTTCAAACCCTGAGCATGGCGAATTTTAGCGATGGTACTAAGGCGCGCTGCGCTCAGGGGTTCCGATAATAATTGTGCAGTGTTTTGTTCTCCCAGACGTTGCACTTCAGCAAACAAGGCATTGGATAAGGTAATGCCATTGCCGTTGTAACTGAGGATCATGGGCACAGTCATGTTTTGAGCGCTGCTACCCAGCCCCAGGTGCATAGCCAATGGCATAGGCGCCAGC
Source organism: Planctobacterium sp. AWH2_060 (assembly GCF_056158425.1). NCBI lineage: Bacteria > Pseudomonadati > Pseudomonadota > Gammaproteobacteria > Alteromonadales > Alteromonadaceae > Planctobacterium > Planctobacterium sp. AWH2_060. Next base: position 3,455,830 of record NZ_JBSWTG010000001.1, read on the forward strand.
ATCTGCGCCATATCCAGATAACCCGCCAATAATTTATCCCGCAAAGTTGCCCAGGAATTCTGCCTGACCAACTGCACATTGAGATTATTCTGTTGAAAGAATCCCAGTTTTTCTGCCACCACTAACGGTGCACAATCGCTTAACGGCATAAAACCAATTGTGATATCTGTTTTTTCTGGTGTGAACATTTCCCCGCCTTATACCGACAACGTTGTAATGATATCGATCATGTTTTTCGCCACCTGATCCATACGCAAACCATTGTCCATGGCCATTTTGCGTATCATCTGGTAAGCCTCTTTTTCACTCAAATTGCGACTCTCCATTAACAAGCCTTTGGCTTTTTCGATAATTTTTCGCGAAGCTAATTCCTGTTGGGTTTCTTGTAATTGGTTGAGCAAAGACTGCATTTGCTGGAAGCGCGCTACCGCGGCATCCATAATGGCTCTGACCCGTGAAGGACTGACATCTCTGGCCACATAAGCACTGACACCACTGTGTACTGACTGATTAATCGTGTTGGTATCTTCCTGTTCGGAAAACATTACGATGGGTTTAGGGTTAAAACTATTCAGGGTGTGCAGTGAATCCAGAATATCCCGGCTGGGAGATTCGATATCAATAATGATGACATCCGGTTGTAAGGTATCCACCTGCTTCAACAAGGACACCTCTGCGCCTATCATGTGTTTTACCTGATAACGGGATTTATCCAGTGCCGCAGAAAGCGCCGTTGCCCGCTGCGGATCATCATCGATGAGTAACACACAAAGAGGTTGTGAATGTTCGTCTTGTGCCATGGAAAAGCTTACTTGTCACAGTTTAGTTAGACTATGACTGTGTATTGCAACTCCCACGCCATTTAGATTTTTAAATATTTATCAATTAGTTAGCTTGTATTGGTGATTGCCAGAGGATACCCGGTTGCACAATGTTGGGGCAAACGCCGGGCTCAGTTCTCGCTGTTATGTTGCAGACATTCCTGCCACTGCTTTGGATCATTGGCATTTTTAAAGGCATTTTGCTCCGGAAGCGGCAGAGTCTCAGCCTGCAACGCCTTAACCAGCCGCCACACTGAAGGTGATTCGCCAGCACTCAACCATTCTGAGATTAATTGCTCTGCTTTGTCACTCTGAAATAGGTATAAAGGCAGGCATTGTTCATGAAAATAACAACTTTGTTGTTTTTGCTCTCCGTATTGCACTAATTGTCGCAGATATAAAGGCGTCATCAGGGGCATATCCACTGGAAGGATTAACAACGGCAATTTTCCGTTTTGATGCAACGCCCCATGAATACCGGATAGCGGTCCGCGCGCAGGGTATAGGTCTGTCACTTTTTGCTTCGCGGCAGCGTCAGGATGGTTTACCAAAACCAGGCTGGCACCGGCTTCCTGTAACAGTTGTTCAGCCTGCTGTAACAGGGTTCTGCCGTTAGCGAGTTTTAGTTGTGCTTTATCCTGCCCCATGCGGGAAGAGCGACCACCTGCCAGCACCAAGGCATTAAAAGTCAGGTTGTTGATATCCCTCATTGTGTTTCCAATTGATTGGCAGTAATAAATCGGGACATTCCAGCACCAATCCCTTTGGCGGGTCGGCACTGATAACCAATTGGCAACGCTGCTGAGATGTCTAAATCTTCGGCCTGAGTATTGAACATAAACGAAAAAATTTTGAGACAGGTATCCATAATGTAACTGAAAAAGCGTAAAATCAATGCATTCTCTGCTTCCCTTCTGTGATTCATCTATGCCATTGGAATTCGACTACATCTGGCTGATTTGTGCTTTAGCGCTGTTTTTAGGTTGTGTGATTCAGGCTGCCATCGGTTTTGGTATGGCAATTGTTGCCGCGCCCATTCTGGTGATAATGCAACCCCAGTGGGTGCCCTACATACTAACTGTTACCGCGCTTGTGGTGAGCAGTAGTAACGCGTGGCAGCAGAGGCAAGCCATTCAGTGGCGCACTATGATGTCACCTTTTATCAGCCGCGTCCCAGGTACCATTTTAGGCACCTGGCTGTTAATGGTTATGTCCATCGCGGCTTTGCAAATCACCGTTGCCGCCATGGTGTTACTGACAGTGGTGGTGTCTTTGTGGTTAAAGCCCTTTCCGGCTAACGCCCGCAATTTAGGCATCGCGGGCTTTGTTTCCGGCGTAACCGGCACCACCACCAGTATTGGCGGTCCGCCAATGGCATTAGTGATGCAACACGGTGAAGCCCGGACTATCAGGGCGAACCTGTCTATTTATTTTGTGTACAGTTGCCTGATAAGTCTGGTGGGCTATCAACTGACCGGATTAATGACCACAGAAACCTGGCTGGTTAGTTTCACTATGGTGCCCTTTGCGTTACTGGGCTTCTGGGTTGGCAAGCATTTGCAACGTCACGTCGACAATAGCTTCAGACCCATTCTGCTCACCCTGTGCTCCCTTTCTGCCGGGTTTGCACTGGTGAATGCACTACTTAAAAGCACCGCATAAACCATGACAGAATCCGAAGCACAAGAGACCATCAGTCAGTGGTTGCGACAAGATAACTTCAGAATGCAGGTACTTGAGGCGGTGCGGGAACTAACGCTACCTCAGGCTTATGTTGCCGCCGGATTTTTACGCAACTTGATCTGGGACAGGTTACATCAAAAGAATTTTTCGCCGCTTAACGATATTGACATCATTTATTACGATACTGAGGACATGTATAGCGAAACCCAGGCGAAAGTGCGATTGCAACAACAGTTTCAGCAGGTGGATTGGGATGTGAAAAACCAGGCTAGGATGCATAAAAAGCATGGTCACTCGCCTTATTCCGACTGTGCCGAAGCGATGAGTAACTGGCCGGAAAAAGAAACGGCCATTGCGGTTTGCCTTGATGAAAATAAACAACTGCAGTTTTTGGCTCCCTGGGGTTTGGCCTTTTTATTCGATGCTTGTATAACCTGGAATAACAAACGTCCTTTATCGCTGTTCAAAGAGCGTGTTGCCAAGAAAGACTGGTTGACACAATGGCCTCAACTCACTGTGCAGATCAATAGTGATGACACTTCCACAAACTGATCCACATCGTTTTCAGTGCGATAGCATTACCCTGGTTTTAGGTTACAAGAACACACCTCAGGGTGAACTGTTCGCCATTATGCAGCAACGAGCCAGTGAGGCGGTAAAGGTCGCCCAACAGTTTAATACACCTGTGCTGTGCACCGGAGGTTGGGGAGATAAATTCAATCGGCACTCTCTGCCTCATGCCCGACATGTTCAAAACTGGATGCAGCAAAAAGGAATCGCCGCCGAGCGCTTTCTTCCTTATGCCGCCAGCCGCAATACCTACGAAGACGGAAAACTCTGCGCCGAAATAATACGGCTGTTTCGCATCAAAAAAGTGTACCTGGTAACCTCCGATTTTCACATGCTACGGGGATTTTTGTGGCTTCGACATTTTAACCCTCAGATTGATATCATCTGCAAAGCAGCAAAAACCTTGGCAACAGAGGCCGAACTCCAAGCCCTCAAAGCGCACGAAAAACAGGCAATCGCGCAGTTTTATCTCGACTTTCCGGATACACAGGCAGTGGATATTGCCGCTATAATGCCGCCAGTTTCAGATTAAGGAGCGTGAGATTGCTCAACAAGTTATTCAAGAAAAAGCCCGCCACCGCTTACGACGCCATTGGCGGCGAACAAGGCACCCGACGATTAGCGAACCGATTTTACGATATCATGGAGTCAGATCCCGCCGCCGCGGAGCTGTTGGCATTACACCCTAAACCTATGGATAAAATTCGCCAGAAATTTTTTGAATATTTAAGCGGCTGGCTGGGGGGCCCACCACTATACGAAACGCAATACGGGCATCCCAGACTGCGGGCCAGGCACCTGCCTTTTGCCGTCACAGAACAGATGGTTGAGCAATGGTTGTACTGTATGAATAAAGCGCTTGATGAAGTAGTCGAAGACAGCCAACTGCGAGAAGCCATTCGCCAACCCATCACACAACTAGCCCACCACATGAAAAACAGCTAATTTCAAGGGGTCAGAGTTCTTGAAATCAAAACGACCGGGTTTCAAGAACTCTGACCCCTTGAAATCTAATCGTTCCCTTTGTAACCGTGCTGCATTGTCAGGTAGTGGCGCAGGGTTATTTCTGACTTGTGATCCTCCCAATGTTCGATGGGGAACCAGGCCTCGAAATAATTGTGCACAGGTACATCAACATCTGGGATATCTCCATTATCAATCGCTACGCCCACTAATGCCGACACGAAACTTTTTGTCACCGACATCTGACTGTGCAAATCCAGATTGTTATTATTTAGCTCCACATCAGCACCATCGAAGGAGTCACGCAAACTCTCCTCGAAAAACAGTTGGTTATCCTTGAGGATCAACACTGAATCAATATTGCGATACTGTCCCTGATTTATTTTATCCATCATGCTGTGCAACAACTGAATATCACTAATCCCTACGTCCTGGAAATGCGCCACCTGTAATTGGTCCAGTTGCAATTCAGGCTGTTGATACACATAAGGAGGAGGCGGCGGTGGAGGTTCACTATTGATGGGCTCTGGAGTGCTGCCACCACCACAACCTGATAGCAACAAAACGGCCAAAATCAATAGCCAGCAACAAAGTGTTTTGCTGTATCGTTCTCGCTCTGGTTCTAAAGCTAACTTTGCCGTGCTTAAGCACATCTGAATGTAGGTGCTGACCATTTTCCTGAGCCACTAAATTTATCCGAACTAAACAATGGCACCTAAGATGAGATTTTTCCACTTCTGGCATCAGTAATGCCGTAGAGCAGTTTCAAGAACTCTGACCCCTTGATTGGATGAGCGGTTTCAAGAACTCTGACTCCTTGAACGAAAAAGGTGCCGGATGGGGCACCTTTTGGTTGTCGAGTTATACGTCAGGTTGGATTATTGAACGTAACCTTCGTTGGCTTTCACCGTGAGTGGATGATAACCGGCTTTGGCTACATCAAAGGCTTTTTTGGCAAAGGCTTTGCCTTCCGGTGTTTCCGAAAGAGCCTTGTACAAAGGTTTAACCAATTTGTTGCGGCCAATGGTGGTGAGATATTCATATAATCTGTCCCACGCCACTTTGTAGTCGTTGTGAATCGCGTGTAATAACCAACTGTGAGCAATTTCATTGTTTTGATGACCGGTAAAGTTGAAGGCGGCATCCAACTCAGACATTTGCTCAATAGTCATTTCTGGCAAATTGTCTACGAAATACTTCCACTGATGATAATTCCAGTTCGCAGTATCTATATCTCCGGCTCTCAACTCACCCTGTAACCAGGCATTGCGCGCTTCATCCACAATGGCAAAGGCATCAGAGCTGGCACCAGGTGCGCCTTCTGGAATACCTGGCTGGAAGATCCATTGCATAATGCGCTCTTTGTCCAGTTGCTCGGGATACTGAGCTAACAAGGTTTCATCCAGATAAGTAATAAACTGTTCAGTGGTAATGCTCTGGAAGGCAAAATGCTCAAAGTAGCCCAACAAAAAGGCATCGAAGTTCTCGCGACCAATTTTATTTTCCAGCTCTCTGAGGAACAATGCGCCTTTCTCGTAGGGGATATTACTAAACACGTCATCCGCATCACGACCGCGCAAATCAATCGCCAGGATCTGGTCTTTTTCCGGCAAACTGGCAATATCCGCCGCAAGGTCCTGAGCACCTAACACCAATTCCATATTGTAGCGGTCGGTGCCATAGATAAATTCCATAATGCGATAGGTCAGATAGGTTGTGAATCCTTCGTTTAACCACAAGTCACGCCAGGTGGCGTTAGTGATGGTATTGCCAGACCAGGAGTGAGCCAGCTCATGGGCAATCAACGCCACCAGCGATTTGTCACCGGCGATCACGGTAGGAGTAATAAAAGACAATCTCGGGTTTTCCATGCCACCAAAGGGGAACGAAGGCGGTAAGATCAATAGATCATAACGGCCCCAACTGTATTCGCCATAGCGTTTCTCCGTCTCAATCAGCATGTTTTCGGTATCTTCAAACTCTTTGGCGGCACGCTCTAACCAACTGGCCTCAGCATAAACACCAGTGCGCTCACCCATGGCTTTAAATTGTAAATCCCCTACTGCTAAAGCAATCAGATATGAAGGAATGGGTTGCGGCATAGTAAATTCATACACGCCATCTCTTTCTGCGTCCGGGTCATTGGCAGCACTCATCACCGCCAGTAACTCTTTCGGAGTGCGGATGATGGCATCATAAGTCACTCTGGCTTTTGGCGTATCCTGAAGCGGGATAAAGCTTCGCGCATGAATAGCCTGTGCCTGGGTGAATAAGAACGGATGTTGTTTACCCGCCGTTTGTTGTGGCGTTAGCCACTGTACGCCAGAAGCATCCGGTGATGTTTCATAAGCCACAGTAATTTTATGGGCCTTTTTAGGGACAGAGATAAGAAGTCCGGTGCCCAGATGCGGATCCGGCTCCATCAGTGTATAAGGCACATCCTTGCCATCCGATGTCACTGACAGGATAGTTAGATCACGAGTATCCAAAATCAAACGCTTCCTCTCAGCAATTACCCGTGCTATTTCCAGTTCAGCAGTGCCACTTAACACCTTGCGCTCAAAGTCCACGGTCAAATCCAGCGATATATGAGTGACTTTGATTTCTTCGGGGTTAGATAAGGAGTGATAATCCTTGCCGACCTTGATTTGGGAAGGAGTCACTTTCTTAGCTAAAGTTTGCTCCACCTGAGTTGTTTGTCCTTTGGTCACGACCGCTTCATCATTTTTGCTGCAAGCGGCCACAGCCAACAACATAATTAGCGAAAAAAGTGCTTGTTTTTTCATCGTTAATCCTCAAGCTAAATGGACCTGAAATTTGCAGGCTACATACTGCGTCAAAATGGGTTTAGGTACAACAAAAATTAACTATATCCTCCCCCTTTAAATCACCGAGAAAAACCGCAATTATGAGTAGAGTTGAATTGGGAGTACTGGGATGAAGTTAGGCTTAGTTTTAGGTAGCGGTGCAGCCAGAGGTTGGGCCCACATAGGTATAATCAATCGCCTGAAAGAAATTGGGTTTGAGCCTCACATTGTAACCGGCAGTTCCATCGGCGCTTTGGTAGGAGCAGCGCTGGCAAGCGGCAAGCTCGCAGAACTACAAGATTGGGTAAAAAGCCTGGATAACTGGCAAGTGTTCAGCTTGTTGGATTGGGGGCTAGGCCAGGGCGGTTTGATCAGCGGTGAAAAGGTCTTTGAAAAAGTCACAGAAACCATCGGTGATGTTAACTTTGAAGACCTGAATATGCCCTTTGGGGCTGTTGCCACGGACTTGTTCACGGGTCGGGAAACCTGGCTAACTCAGGGATCGTTAAAACATGCACTGCGCTGTTCTTGTGCTATTCCTGGCATATTAGCGCCCTATGAATACGAAGGCCGCTGGATGGTAGACGGTGCCACAGTCAACCCAGTGCCGGTATCTTTGTGCAAAGCCATGGGCGCTGATTTTGTTATTGCAGTGGATTTAAATTCTGACAAATCCAATTTAGGAGCAAAAAACCAGGAAAAAGTGATCCCTCAGGCGGAATCCGAAGAATTGCTTGCCGAACCCGAAAAACCCTTGGATTACGTGGCAACACCAGGCGCTGAAAAAAACCACTTCGATAGATTATTACTTTCCGGTAAAAACTATCTGCAGCAAATCAAAGAACGCAAACAGGTAAAAGCCCGTACACCAGATGTTTTCGCGGTTATGTCAGGTTGTATTGATATAATGCAGGACCGTATTACCCGCTCCCAATTAGCCGGTGATCCGCCGGACCTGGTGATCCAGCCCAAGCTAGCCGATTATGGCATTATGGATTTTGACAAGGCAGAAGCCTTAATCAAAATCGGCGAAGAGTGTGTGGATCTGTATCGCCCTATTTTGCAATACAAGCTGGAACATATCAGCGTCTAATCAGCACCAAGATGCTGTTCCCGGTCCAGTACCCAACAGCGTTCATTGTGCTCGTAACCAATATGCTGGTAGTAGTCTTTGGCGGCAGGCGCTGCCAGCAAGATGATCTTACAGCGCGGCCCCAAACGCTGCTGCGTTAGCTGTTGCAGCTTTAAGCCAATGCCCTGGTTTTGATATTCCTGATGCACGGCTAAATCCGACAAATAGCAACAGTAATGAAAGTCCGTAACCGAACGGGCAATGCCCACTAATTTCTGATTATGCCAGGCACTGATAATCAGATTACTGTTCTCCAGCATACCCTTAAGACAAGCATAATCTTCCACCGGACGTCGCTCTGCCAGAGTTGAATCTCGCAACAACTGTCGAAACTCTTCCGGTTTTACGTTTTCATTAATTTCATATTGAATATGCATAGTGTCTCTGACGTTATTTTTTTGTGCTTCACAGCAATCTTCTGTAGCAAATGTCATTATCAATGTTCTCTGGCATCATCAGCCTGTTTAGCATAATGATTAATTGTCACAACTTCCATACTCCAGGCTGAAGTTCCCAGCGGATCTTCAAATAATTCCGCAGTCAACGTTCCGCTGAACAGGTAAGGCTTGTCTATGGCGGGCAGCGGCATATACCCGGGCAATTGCACATAAAACATTTGATTCGGCGGCGGTGGCGGATAATGCAAACAGGCACCAAAATAAGGTACCACAAAAAAGCTTTTAACCTGCTGCCCTTCTACTTCCAGCGGCACCAGAAAACCAGGAATACTGACATCCCGCTGGTGCATAGTGCTATTGATTTGATAACCATCCAAACCCTGCCAGGTTTGCGCTTTTAATACAGAAGCCAATAATTGCTGCTCTTGATTCATGGTTGCCTGGTCAGACTGCCCAGTATTCATCAGCGCTGACGTTTTGCGCTGCAAATCCGCAAGCAATTGTTTATCTTGTTCACCCATTAAATCCTGCCATCCAATAGCGTCAACTTGTAGAACCTTGTCTGCACTGTATAAAGAACCTGAAGTGTGGAAGCCTTGCCAGGGTTTAAGCACAGCCACAGCGTAACCCAGCAAGGCAAATAGGGTAACCACCAGAAGCCATATCAGCCACTGATTCTTACCCTGATAAAACGAAGGATATTGCGAGTGTTGCGACATAGTAAAAATTTGTGTTCGGTTTTACTTAGAACCAGGTCATTGGATTAGTTAGCGGCTATTGTTAAAGCAGCCGTTACAATATAACATTACTGCAAACTTCACAATCTCACTGACGCTGTGACCAAAAGAATCGCATCCCCTATTCCCACTCACCTTGTTACCGGCTTTTTAGGTGCCGGTAAAACGACACTGATAAAACACCTTCTGCAACAAAAACCCGCAGATGAACGCTGGGCTATTTTGGTCAACGAGTTCGGTGAAATTGGCATTGATGGGCAATTGTTAACTGGTCCTCAGGATAAGCAAAATCAGGTTTTTATCAAGGAAGTTCCAGGTGGTTGTATGTGCTGTACCTCCGGTTTGCCAATGCAAATCGCACTGGCGCAACTACTCAGCAGGAGCAAACCAGACAGATTGTTTATTGAGCCCACTGGCTTGGGGCATCCCAATGAAGTGATCGCTGAGCTTCAGATGCAATACAACCAGGGCATTATCGAATTAAAAGCGGTAATGACCTTGTTCGATGCGCGCAAACTCATACAAAGTCGTTACAACAATCATAAAATCTTTCGAGAGCAACTGGAAATTGCCGACTTATTGGTGGCCACCAAAGCGGACCTCTATTCCGACGAGGATAAAGTCTACATGCAAGATACCCTGGCACAGTTGGGGCTGCAGGATAAGAAACTGCTTTTGGCCACCAACGGCGAACTGCCACTGACGATCCTGGAAGAACTTCGCAACAGCACAGATGCAACTCAGGATGATCATCATCATCACCATCATCACGCTGAGCCGCCAGCGAGTCCGGAGTGGCAATCACAACTGGAACAAGATGGCTGTGCCTACACTAAGCAATCCCGTTCCGGTTTTGTCACCGAAGGCTGGATCTACGACAGCAGCCATATCTTTGATTTTACGCAGATATTCACCATGCTGAATGCCATCAACCCAGAGCGTTTAAAAGGCGTTTTTATCACTGAACGCGGCATATTTGGCTTTAACAAAGCCGATGGTATTTTAAGTTGTGTCGAACTGGATGAAAGCGAAGACTCTCGGTTAGAAATCATCTACCCGGATAACAGCACAAAGCAGTCCACTGAGGGTGACAAGGATGAGGCAGTGTGGCAATCTCCCACTGACATAAATAAAGCCATAAAAACCCGTTTAAACTAACCAGTAATGACTCAACAAGAAAGCGATATCCTGCTGCAAATCAGTGATCTGACTTTTCGCTATAACTCAGCGGATAAGTCGGATTTGCTGGCAATTCCACAATGGCAGATGAAAACCGGCCAAAGACTCTTTTTATACGGGCCTTCAGGCAGTGGCAAAAGTACGCTACTCAATTTATTAGCAGGCACCCTCAAACCGGTATCGGGCAGTATCGAAATTCTGGGGAACGACATCACCCGCCTTTCGGCACGCAAGCGCGACAAATTTCGGGCAAAGAATATCGGCGTGGTGTTTCAGCAGTTCAACCTCATCCCTTATCTGACGGTGGAGCAAAATATCGCGACGGCCGCCTGGTTAGCGGGCAACAGCAATGGCAACCTGCCGCAGTTGATTGCACAGACTGTCACCCAATTACAGCTACCTGCAGAGCTACTTAAGCAACAGGCATCGCAACTGAGCGTAGGTCAGCAACAGCGGGTGGCCATCGCCCGCGCATTGATCAATCATCCCAAACTCATGATAGTGGACGAGCCTACCTCGGCACTGGACTCTGACGCCAGAGACAGCTTTATGCAACTATTACTAAAGGTTTGTGACCAGGAAAACAGTACCTTAATTTTTGTCAGTCACGATCAAAGTCTCAGCCAGTATTTTGAGCACAAACAGTCTTTGGCCAGCATTAATCAGGCTTACTCTCAAAAGGTGCAGTTATGATTTTCAGCATCGCCACCGGCAGCCTGAAAAGCCGAAAAAGCTCGGTGATCCTGACCATCATATCTCTGGTGGTAAGTATCAGTTTGCTACTGAGCGTAGAACACGTTCGCAAAGAAGCCAAAGACAGCTTTGGCCGCACCGTATCCGGTGTCGACCTGATAGTTGGGGCACGAACCGGACAGTTGAATCTGCTGCTCTATTCAGTATTTCGGGTAGGCAACGCCACCAACAATATTGACTGGGAAACCTTTCAGAAAATCCAAAGTGACGCCCAGGTAAAATGGGCTATTCCGGTATCGTTAGGCGACTCCCACAAAGGCTATCGGGTAATGGGCACCAGCACAGGCTATTTTGAACATTTCCGCTATGGTCAAAAGCAGCTACTTAGTTTTGACCAGGGCAACCCTTTTACCGGAATTCTGGAAACCGTGATCGGCGCTGAAGTGGCGCAGAAGCTGGGCTATCAATTGGGCGATAAAATCACCCTTTCCCATGGTGTCGGAGGGGTCAGTTTCAGCAATCACGACAACGCTCCTTTTGTAGTTACCGGCATTTTGTCTGCGACGGGTACACCGGTGGATCAAACCGTTCACGTCAGCCTTGAATCTTTAGAATTAGTGCATTTACCCGCGGGGCGCGTCGCGCAATATGTCACAGATCCAGAAGCAGCACTGCAACAAAACCCATTACAACCCAAGAGCATAACCGCCTTCTTTTTAGGCCTGAATTCCAAGTTCGCCACTTTTGGCGTGCAGCGCAGTATTAACAATTATCGCACAGAGCCATTGCTGGCCATTTTGCCCGGTGTGGCATTGGCAGAGCTTTGGCAAATGTTGGGCACAGTGGAAAACCTGCTGCGCTTTATTTCAGCGCTCATTTTAATTTCATCCCTGTTTGGCCTGGCCACTATGCTGCTGGCCTCCATGCGGGAGCGTCATCGGGAAATTGCCGTACTCAGAGCCATTGGTGCGGGTCCGGGATTACTATTTCTACTGATCCAGGCGGAAGCCATTTTAGTGTCTGCAATATCCACTTTGTTGGCGCTGCTTTTAGTCTGGTTTACCTTACTGCTCTCCAATGACTGGTTAAGCGCTCATTACGGCTTGTTTATCAGTACTGATTTGTTCACTCAGGATGCTTTATGGATTGCCGCTCTGGTGATTATTGCCACCAGCCTGGTGGCCTGTATCCCGGCGATTGGTGCTTACCGACGAGGCTTACACTCAGGTTTAAATCAGTAATCTTAGTCCTGAATCGGACAAAAAAACTGGCAATTTCGGCTCACTGTACGACAATTTCACAATGCATTGTTGGGGGTGTCTGTGAGTAAGCTGCTGCTTTTGTTATTGCCAATTTCTTTGTTTTGCCAGGCGCAACAACTCATTGTGGCCACCGACCTTTGGGATAAATACACCTCCAGGCAAAGCGATGGCCTTTATGAAGAACTACTCAGACAGGTATTTCCTGATTTTAATGTAAGCTTTGTATACGCCGACTATGCCCGAACTAAAGCTATGGTGGTGAATGGTAGTGCCGATATGTGGCTGGGAGCCTATAAAAATGAAGAGAGTTATATCGATACACCAGAAGAAGCCATGGACGCTGACTTTATTTACGCCATTTATTTAACAGCTCATTATCCAACCCAAACGCCAGATTATTACGATGCCCCAGCCGCCTGGTTAACCGATTATCTTTATGACAGGTACTTCCCACAATATCGGTTGCAGGGCTATGAAGTCAATGACGCCACCACCGCTTTCAGGTTGTTAAAAGCGGGTAAAGTACATTTTATTTTAGGAGATAATTCCGAGATTCTGGAGCTGATGTTGGCAGAAAACATTGAAAATAGTGGATATAGCTGGGTCAAGTTTGGCGACCTGACTTTATATCCAGCATTTAGTAAACAAAATACATACTCTGTGCAGTTAATCGAAATCTGGGATCAGGAACTAAAGCATCTCAAGCAAACAGGGCAACTGGAGGCTTTATTTGAAAAGCATGGAGTCCTGTCAGAATACCCATTTAAACCAACAAGACAGTAAATATCAGGCTCTGTATAGGGTATATAAGCCAATTAAAACAAAGCCTACACCTGCGATGTATTGTAAGTGTTTAGGGTTTATATATTGACTCAACAAGTCACCAGCTAACACACCTATCGCTGACACTAAAACCAAAGCAGAAGCCGCAGCCAAAAACACAGTGAGTTTACTGACCTGCTTATCGGCAGCAAACAGCATGGTTGCTACCTGAGACTTATCACCCAGCTCCATAACAACGATAGAGGCAAAAATAGTAAAAAAGATTTTCCAGTCCATTTATGTCCCCAAAAGCTAAGCGACTGATTGCATACTAATATTAGCAGCCACTTGCTTAATCCGGGACTCCATTAGTCTCGCAATGGCCGCAAAAACCGGCACTACCACAGAGTTACCAAATTGCTTGTAGGCCTGAGTATCCGACACCGGGATCCTGAAGCTATTGCAACCAGAGGCTGAAAAGCCCATCAATCGGGCGCATTCTAGCGGCGTTAATCGACGTGGGCGAGTATTACCGTTGAGCTGTGACTCAAACGGCTTGTTCAGATCCCAACCTCTGTCCACCAATATTTCCGAACCGTCCTTGTAATACCGGGCCGACAGAGTTCTGGCTACACTGTTCTCATTGACCAGACCAAAGCCAAACCCGTTGCCTTTGGCCTTGTGTTTTTGCGCGTACCGATACAGGTATTCCCATAGCTTAGGGGTCAGTATGTATTTACTATCAACCTCTTTATCCAGAAGCTGCCCCAGGTTTATCGGCTCTGTAGGAAAGTGCTGCGCTATATGACTTAAACTAAAATCCTTGTGCAAATTTAAATCTTTTCGAAAGCCAACCAGTACAATCCTCTCCCGGTGTTGCGGCAAGAAATGTCTGGCATCAATGATCTTAGGATCCCTGCCCTCAAATTCCTTGTCGGCCACTTCATAACCCAACTCATCCAGCGTCTGTAGAATAATTTTAAAGGTTTTACCTTTATCGTGACTCTTAAGGTTTTTTACATTTTCCAGCACAAAGGCTGCAGGTTGTTTGGCCGCAATAATTCTGGCTACATCGAAAAACAAGGTTCCCTGGGTCTGACACTCAAAACCATGTGCCCTGCCCAGCGCATTCTTTTTCGACACGCCAGCCAGCGAAAAAGGCTGACAAGGAAATCCCGCCAACAACACATCGTGATCGGGAACATGAGCAGCAATATGTCGATAGGCTTGCTGCTCACTGACGTCCTCTTGTTGAGACAAGGTCACAGAACGGATATCGTCATTAAAAATATGTTGCTCAGGATCGCAATGGTAATTTGCCTTGTAAGTGCGTTGTGCAAACTTGTTCCATTCGCTAGTAAAAACGCACAGACCGCCAATATCCTCAAACCCTTTTCGAATGCCGCCAATTCCAGCAAAGAGATCAACAAACCTGAATTGAGCATTTTGCGCCGTCACTTTGGCTTGCGGTAACAAGTCCTGCAGGTGTAAATATTCATGATGTGTCAGGGTTGGATTGGCTTTGCCTTTTAACCAACGATTCAGGGTTTCTCTGGCCCATTTTCCTGGTGAATATTGATTGAGGTACTGGGCCAGCTGTTTCTGATCGTAACTTTCCAGTAATTTATTGATGAGCGCGATATCACTCAATTGATTTGATGTCGTGGAAGACAATGGCAAAACCTTGATGTGTCAAATGAGTGACGAACTATCACACATAATGAGGCATTTTTCCATGACGAATCATCTACATATAAATGCGCTGTCTGTACGATGAAAAAACCACTTGATCTTATTGTGATGTTATAACATTATTGACCATATCAGTTAACACACTGAATCACCAGATAGAGGTGGTGTTTTGGTGTAATAGTGACCGATAAAAGTTCCTTCTTATCTGTCGGGTCATGTTAATTGGTATGTCAAGGTTTCTCATGTTGGGTATGAGGAAGCAGAAAGGCGTCAGATTTTCGCATTTGATCTGACGCCTTTTTTATTGCTCTAATAGCATCAAAATTAAAACACTTCCGATAAGCATGTCACACTTTACTCGCTCAGCTATATTTTGTTGTCTCCTGTTGCTAATGGGATCATGCACCCACACCGACAGAGTGATGTTGGCTCGGGCGGCTAAATCCGGTGATGCCGGTCAAATTGTCGAATCCTTCGCGAAACAAAAAGCGCAGCAGTATCAAAACAACCCAGGTGCATTGCTTTACGATTTAAAGAATCTCAAGGAATTGCTGGCCGCCCTCAAAGACAACGCCAAAGACAAGTGGGGAGAGCAGAACAGCGACCTGCCGGACAATGATACCTATGTAAAATACACTCAGGATTATCAGGCAAAAGCGGTGGTGGATTTTGCTCTGGGTCAGGTAAGGGTGGAAACCATCAATGCTGAAGATTATAAAACTCAGCTCAGAGAAGCCATCATCACCACTTTGTTAACCACCGCAGACCCGAATTCCACCGATATCTTCAGCGCCGAAACACCAGAGTTTAACGGTGAACCATTTTTGTATGGTCAGGTATTGGATCAGGATGGCGTCGCGGTACGCTTTCAGTGGCGAGCCGGCAGGTTTGCCGAGTACCTGATGGCAACACAACTCAAAACCTACAATTCAGAATCGGGCATAGCCCATTCGGTAAACTTTCCGCTGGTGAATAATCATCACGAATTGCGCAAAAAGCAATATTCCCAATACGTACTGGCCTCTTCAGTACGCTATCAGGTGTCTGCCAGCCTTATCTACGCCATCATCGAAGCCGAAAGCAGCTTCAACCCATTTGCCGTAAGCGCTTCGAACGCTTACGGTTTAATGCAGATAATCCCCGCTTCGGCTGGTAAGGACGTGTACCAACGCATTAAAGGCCGCAACGACCAGCCCACCCAATCAGTACTGTTTCGTCCCCAGGACAACATCGACATAGGCACAGCTTACCTACATATCCTGGACGATATTTATCTGAAAAACATTCGCCAATCACAAAGCCGTGAATACGCGACGATTTCAGCTTACAACGGTGGTGCAGGCAATGTGTTTAAGACTTTTAGCAGCAACCGGGAACGGGCCATCCAGACAATCAATCAACTCAGTGCCACACAGGTTTACGACAAGTTGCGCAACCAGCATCCACGCTCGGAAAGTCGTCGCTACTTAGAGAAGGTGCTGAATTTTAAACAGCAGTATTAATCCGCTTTAAACATCATCAAGCCTTACCCTTTTTGGTACTCATTGACACGATTATAAAGAGCAGTTAATTTACCCAGAAATAATGTAACACCCTTCACTTTGACCTGTTACAAAACCAAAAAGGAAGTTGCTGTTATTAAAACTATTGTTGTTACCATGGCTTTATTTTTCCTGGCAGGCTGCCAATGGCGCCCCAGTTATGACGATATGGTGCAGCACTTTGAAACGCATCGACAAGCATTTAATGAAATTGCCCAGTTGGGCTGCGAAATAGGTGCCCGGGAAAAATTACGCACAAGCACAGAAGAGCTTGCCTATCCGAATTTAAAAGCCTTACTGCAAACGATTGAATCCGATGCTATTTCCTATAAAGAGCAGGAGGGACGCTGTACACTGGTAGTTCAATATTACGCAGTGGGATTTTCGGGTGGCGCTTGGGTACAAAAATACGCTTACAACCTGCCATACCCCAAACCTTATGATGAAGTCTTCCACACGCCCGATGCGATAAGGGAGCGTAAACAGGGGGCAGCCTTTGATATGTTTTTGGGGGATGGTTGGTATTTTTCGCTGCGGTCAAACTAATACCAAAATGCACTTCTTCGCAAAGTTATCGAAAGCGACAATTGGTATTTTTCTTTTCGTTATAGTTAAGGCAGGAAATGGCTCATCTGAAAACTTCAGATGAGCCAATTATTATTAAGATGCAGTCGCAGGTTCCCCTTCGGCAACGTCCTGTTGCTGTGCTTTGCTCTGACCCAGTTGCAGTAAGCTGGGCAGGAATATCAAAGTAAAGAAGGTACTAACACTCATACCGCCAACGATTACAGCAGCGATACCGCGATACAGCTCGGCACCTGCTCCTGGAATAAGCAGCAGTGGCAACATGCCAAACAAACTAGTGAGGGTACTCATCAGTATGGGACGCAACCGCAACCTGACGGCTTGTTCCACGGCATCAATTCTGGATTTGCCTTCCAGTTCTGCCATGCGGGTTTGATATACCAACAAGATGGCGTTATTTACCACCAGACCCAACAAGATGATAAAGCCAATCATGGTAAGCAAATCCAACGGCTGGAAGCCGGTGAGCAGGTCTGTTAAACGCAAAGAGGCAATGCCGCCCACCGTCGCCAGAGGAATGGTTGCTACCACCAGCAGACTGTCTTTAAAGGAGCGGAACAACGCCGACATCAACAGGTACAAAATAATCAGTGCTAACAAAAAGCTCTGACTCATGTTGGTAATGGCTTCGGTGAGCGCTTCTGCGGTACCGCGATAAGTTACAGCGCCTTCATCCCCTAACAGTGCCAAAACCCTGTTATTCACCGTTGCTTTCAGGGTGCTAATCGCCTCCTCCAGCGAGAGATTATCCGGCGGGGTCACCTGCAAGGTGATGGTGCGCTTTCTGTCTACCCGACGAATTTGTCCCGGACCTGCTGTGCGGGCCACTTCTGCCAGCGCACTGACGGGCTGAACACCACCATCTGGCGTATACAAGGGCATAGACTCCAGTTCTTCCGGCGTGTGCCATTCTTCCGCTCGTAAGATTACGTCCAGGCGTTTTTGACCATCGAAGTAATCCCCCACGTATAATCCGTTACCCAGCGAACGGCTGATTTGCGACATTTCTTTGCGGGTCCAGCCAGATTCCGCCAGCTTGCGCTCATAAGGTAACAAGCGCAGTTCCGGCTCAGCCATATTCAACCCCGGAACAGGTTGAGCTTGTGCCCCAGGTAACGCCTCCATAACAGCACCAAAACCCACGCGTGCCGCATTGAGCAATTGCTCTTCATCGTTGGCCTGAATATCGATATCGATACGACGACCACCACCTAAGCCCTGAAAAATCTGAGATTGCTGAGCAAAAGCAATTGTATCTGGAAAGCCTGATAAGATTTCTGAATTCAGAATGCCCAACAGCTCCTGAATGTCATCGGCGTCTTCGGCACGACCGCCCATAAAACCAAAAGTGCCAAAAATTCCCAACCAGTCGTGGGCCACTTTGGGCTGCTTTTCACCAGTCAGATAAGGCTCCATGCGCTGATTGATGACATCGATCATTTCGTGCTTACCGGCTTCAATACTCAAGCCCGGAGGCGGCAGCATAAAAGCACCAAACTGGTTTTCGTTGCCTTTGGGTAAGTAATCCATTTTGGGGAACAACAGATAGCTGGCCAAAATAGCAAAGCCAAACAAACCAAACACCCAGGCAAAGCGTTTTTTGTTGCTGCCGGTAATGCGCATAATGCCGCGGGTGATGTTGTCCCACCAATGATCGTGAGGATCTTCAGAATTGATGGTTTTTAACAGTCGCGTTGATGCCGTCGGGATAACCGACACCGCCACCAGCAAGGAAGCCACCACGGCAACCGATATCGCAATGGCCAGATCGGCAAACAGTTGCCCGGCTACATCTTCCAAAAAGGCGATGGGCAAAAAGATGGCCACAGTGGTAGTGGTGGAGGCCAGCAACGCCCCCCATACCTGCGTGGTGCCCTTAAAGGCAGCATCAGAGGTTTTGGCCCCGTGCTCCCGCATTCGCACTATGTTTTCCAACACCACGATAGCGGCATCCAGTACCATGCCAACGGCGAAGGCCAGACCCGCCATAGAAATAATGTTCAGACTGCGGCCCATCAGATCCAACGCAACAAAGGTAACCGTCAGAGAAATGGGAATAGATAGTGCCACCGCTAACGTGGCTTTAAACTTACGTAGGAACCACCACAGAATAGACACCGCCAGAATAAAACCCAGCAACAGGTTATTACGCACCAATGCCATGGAGTCTTCAATGTAGATGGTTTGGTCGTACATCTGGATCAACTCCAGACCAGCACGAGCTAATGGTCCTTCGTTCAGCTCTTTGACCACCTGCTTCAGACCTTCATCCACTTCCATGACATTAACGCCCACTTCTGCCTGAGCATTCATGGCAATGGCGGGCACCCCGTCTAGGGTCAGCACCCCAAAGCGTTCGCCTAAAACAGCATCCACGCGAGCCACATCTCGCAACAGAATAGGGGTATCACCGCGCCATTCCAGGATCATGCTTTCCAGATCGGGAATGTCGTATTTGCCGTCGAATCGCAGTGTGTATTTGCGTCGGCCAACGTTTTTAAAGCCGCCTGAAGAGTCGGTATTACCGCCCACTTTAGCGGCGATTTCGGGGATGTTCAGGCCTAAAGCCGCCACTTTGTAGGGGTCGAAAGTCACACGCACCTCAGTGGGCAAGCCACCAAAAGCATTGGTTTGAGACACACCCTGCACCCGTTCTAAACGGGACTGAATAACGTCTTCCACAAAATCCTGATAGCTTTCAATAGGTCTGTCGTTACCGGGCAAAGTGTGTAAGCCAAACCAGGCAATGGCATCAAACACCGAATCACCGCCCACCGCCAGGATAGGCTCATTGGCATCCGGCGGATAAAAGGGCACCTGATTCAAAGCATTCATCACGTCAATTAAAGCGCGATTCAGGTCGGTACCGGTTTTATAACGCAACACTATCGAACCATTGCCCTGAGAGGCATTGGACTCCATAGTCACCACCCCCTGAAGACTCTTTAATACATCTTCCTGAGGTTCGATGATCTCTGATTCTATTTCTTCCGGCGCAGAGGCGCGCCAACTGGTGTTTATAACGATCTGAGGCTGTTCTACGTCCGGTGTTAACTGTATGGGCAAGCGCGTCAGGCTTAACACCCCAAATAACAGGACTAACAGAATTCCTACAACTACCGCTGTGGGGTTACTTAAAGAGGCTGCTGTTAATTTCATTGGCTAATCAGGCTCGCATTATTATCGCGGATCATCACCTGCTGACCCGGTTGCAGACGTTCCGCTCCCCGAATGACGATTTTATCCCCTTCCTTGATATCGCCGCTGACCTCAATCCACCGCTCAGTAGCAATGCCGGTTTGCACCATCACCTGTTCCGCTTTATTTTCGGCATCGATGCGAAACACTCTGGCGCCATCACGACGCAAAACCAGCGCATCACGATGCACTGCTAATACTTCTTTTTCAGCACCAGACGGCACTTTTGCAGTGACATCCAGACCCACTGGCCAATTGTCTTCCAGTACTTCCGCCCGGATTTCTACCAGGCGAGTGCGGTTATCTGCCACGGGCACAGCTGTACGAACCGTTGCCTGACCGCTACCCACAGACGAGCTGAAGCTGATGGTTTTACCTGGAGTGACATAAGCCAGTGACGCGACTGGAACACGAGCGCTGACTTCCAACTGGGTTATTTGCACCAGACGCACCACCGCAGTACCAGGTGCCACTAACTCACCCACATCCGCCAGACGTTCCATGATGATGCCATCAAACGGGGCTTGCATATTTTGATAGGATTGGCTCAGTTCAATCTGATCCAGCAAAGCTTTGTTTTCTTCCAGCTCTGCCTGAGCCTGATCTCGCGCAGCTAATGTTCTGTCCAGCTCCGTTTTGGAACTTAAGTCTCTGGCAGCTAACGAGCGCAAACGAGTCACTTCGCTGTTCAGAAAAGTCAGATTGGCTTCCGAAGACTTAAGGCGAGCCATCTGCTCTGCATGACGAAATACCAGAGAGGGATCGCGGATTACGGCAAAGGTTTCACCAGCCGATACTTTGGAACCCACTTTCGCCACTTCGATAAGTTGCCCTGCTACTCGAGCCGCCACTTGTGAATCATTTTGACTGACAATAGCACCGGAAACCGAACTCAAGGGAGCCAGCATTCGCACCTGTGCCGCCTCCACATTAACCGGTGTAGGGCCAAACTGTGCGTATGAAACCATACTGGTTACGATGAGGCTGCTGGCTATAGTCAGCTTAGCTATAGCATTGACGATCGACTTCCTCACGCTGATTCTCCTTGTAAGTGCGTTTTGAAATTGGGATATGGCTAACGGTAATCTTAGTTCAGAAAGCGCATTCTACGACGCCAAAATAGCGATGTGAAAAGCAATCTGTAACCTGGTGTTACCAGGCTGTTAAGTATAGTAACGAATTACACTGACAGAAAACGACAGTAGTTATTGATTTTCATAGCCCCACGGCGCATCGGGCGCGGTTACAGGCTGGCTCAGGTCAAAGTCCACCTGAAAATCACGCGCTGCTCTGACCAGACGATAACTGAAGGTTTTGGGATAAATCAGCATTTGCCAGGTGTTATCCACTGAGGCTGGAATCCCCTGTGCCATGAAAAGTTGTTGCGAGTAAGGATCTGCCGGAAATGATTGCAATTGAGGCCAACCGGCATCCACCGTATGACCACCGTACATAGTGGTGGCGTGATAACTGCCATCTTCGTTGCGATGATCATGCTTCAACATAATACCCGCACCTGTGTTAGTTAAAATCCAGGTTCTGGAAGCATCGTCACCCACATGAAAAGGGATCTGAATTTCCTGCTCAGAGCATTTACGCACATGCATGATGAGTTCTTTTCCGGCAAAGCTATCGCCGTCGGTATCTTTGACTATTTTGCCGGCAAAGGCCTGACCGCATAAGGCCGAGAGATTTTGCCAAAAGGCCTGATGTTCAGATGCAGCCATTAAAGGTGCCGGAGCTGCAGAAGCCCACATAACATTGAAACAGGCGAGTGCTGAGATGAGTTTCCATATTGTTTTCATGATGTTCCTTTAGTACTGCTTTTTTACAGGTGGAAGTGTTCAATAAAACCGGGGGCCTGTAAACCCATTTCTGCATAGGAGTTTCTCAGAAAACCGGAGCCTGAAAAGCTCCGGCAGCTCTGACTATCAGTTATTCCCCCTTGGTGATTGAAGGGGTAAAAAAGCGTAGAAAACCGGGATGATAAGTGCTAAATAGCCCCCAAAGAGCACTTTTGCCAGTATTAGTTAGTGCTTTCTGGATTAGTGAAGATCACCACAT
This sequence comes from Planctobacterium sp. AWH2_060, assembly GCF_056158425.1. Classification (NCBI taxonomy): domain Bacteria; kingdom Pseudomonadati; phylum Pseudomonadota; class Gammaproteobacteria; order Alteromonadales; family Alteromonadaceae; genus Planctobacterium; species Planctobacterium sp. AWH2_060. The sequence continues at coordinate 3,477,917 of NZ_JBSWTG010000001.1, forward strand.
AGTGCTCAGGCAGAGTTTCACTTTCTACTTCGGCGTAGACTTTAAAACGCTTGATGCCATTGCTCTTAGTCTGAATATCCACTTCCAGTGAGACATAGCTTTTGCCCTGCTCCAGTGCCTCCTGAAACAGCAACTCCCACTGAGCTTCAACAACTTTTTTATAAGCCGGGTCAGGGTAAGCCGTTTTCCACCAGGTGTTTTTATCGGGGATATCTTCAAGCGTATAACCCAATATCTCTTCAAAGCGCGGATTTACAAATACCACCGGGTGATTTAACGAATCCGTAAGCACTTTGCTCATTAACATAGGCTCCTGCGAACAGCTTAAATAATCTGCCATTTGTCTGACGCGATGCAGGGGATTGTTGTTCATTTTCCGGTTCAGAATTAGTTTCGTTACCCTAATCTTATCAGACTTTTGCTACTTGTGTTGTCCACTGAAAGTGAGCTTCACAGCTAAAACAAAAAACCACCTTGCAACTGTGAACAGGTTGCAAGGTGGCTGAGTCACAGCACAATCAGTTTACAAAGGCTGAGCTGCGCCAATGGTGGTTACATAGCTAACACCATCACTGTAAAATTGGCCGTTAACATTTCGGGTATGCTTGCGGGTCACGCCTGACATAGTGTTTTTAAGCGCATCAACGCCATAGGTGCCAAACATCCAGTTCCAGTCCCATTCATAGGCACGTTGCAAACTGTTCTTTTCGTTAAAAGATTCCACAATCGCATCCGGAGCGCTTTTATAAGGGGTAGAGTTCTGGCCAAACACGCCCAAATGATAAGGACGATCGGTGGGGTGGTTATTATGAGCATTACCGCTCCAGCGCAGGAAGTTCCAGAAAGTAGCGGTATATCCCAGGTTCACTTTTGCAGTGTAAGGAATGGTTACCTGTCCGGTGATTGCCGCCGTTGATACCGTCACTCTGCTGCGGGCTGGCACAGTAACACGGGTGACGATGGTTTCGTTTTGAGTAGTACAGTTGGACGTGGTGTCACTGAAAGCCTGCTCAAATGAAAGTCCGATGGTGACAGAAACTGACGCTTCGGTTACAGCACTTTTCCATTTTTTCTCACCCGTAACAGAAACACTCTGCCCGAAGGTAAATTGATCAGTACGAGACCAGCAATTTTGCTGTGCTACTGTCACCCTGAACTCCTGAACATCGTCCTGATAAGACTGATTCTCAAACGTAGCTGTTTTCACATTTTGCGATGTAGAAGACGGAGATATCACCGGGTCTCCCAAAGAAATAGTGGCAGCATCCATTTCCACTCGTAAATCCTTGATGCGGGTTTGCAGGGTTTCATTGCCGCGGTAACCATTGCCATGCGGGCTTTGAATCACATACTCATTATTCTGAGAATCAAACCAAATGCTAGGGTTGCTGCATCCCGCCCAGGCGTAGCCCAGATAGTTGGCAAAGTTTAACAATGGGCAATAAAACTCTGAGTCAAAAATCACATCCTCAAAAAAGTAGGTCCAGTTGTAGTTATCCAGATAATTACCATTGTGGGCTTTATCTGCCGCCGGGTTCAGAAAGTCATCACCAACATAACCAATGGTCAGATAGTTATCACTCCAGTAATTTTCGCCTGGTTCGTTGAAGCGCACCGAAGTAGGACCTTTTTTATTGGCCCAATCCCAGTGGATCACGTAATTAGAGTGGCGATCTACACATAGATAATTATCACCCCAGCTATGAGTACCTTCATATAACAGACTACAACGTTTACCGGTAATTGGACCCGCCATGCTGTATTGCAAACCGATTTCGTTGGCGGGTGCGGTAGTACAAAAATAGTTGTTACCCCAGACCGCCTGATTGTTAAGCGTTTCATTAATAGCGATACAGCTCATACCGGGGATCGCGCCATTGTTACTCCAGGCAAACAACTCTTGGTTAACCGTTGTGCGCTGATCTTCAGGCGCGTAGGTAAAGTTGTGGTGCATCATATGCCAGCGCTGGTTAGACAGGTTGTTGCAATTGTACATCTGAACATTAGCGCCATTGCTATTGTTAAAGGCATACAGATCGATGCACTGATTATGAGCCAGATCCCTGAGTTCGCCGTTGGCCAGATTCCAGCGTTGATTACCACCACCATGACAGCTGTACATATAGGCATTGCCATTATGAGCAGCAGCATCGATGCAATAATTGTTCATCAAGGAAGTAATCGAACCATCTGCTTGTTGAGTAAACAGCTGATTTATCGCTCCGTTACAATCCATCACGCGCAGATTATTGTCGGCCGGATTAACATCCAGACATCTGCCATTAAAACCACTGGCAAAACTGACGACGTTATTTTCATGGTTAATAACCAGCTCAAGCAGTTCCCAGGAGCAATTGAAGTCTAGCGGACAGCCCAGCGTTCCGGCTCTGGCGTCCAGACCACCACCGCCGCTGTTTTCAGCGCGAAAGTAATGACCATTACCGGTGCGCAGAGCAACTTTATCGCTAGCCACAATGGCACCACCACCATTGGGTTTCTCGATAATAAAGGTTTCCCAGGAGTAGGCCTGTGGCGCCACCGCAGAGACATCATGACCGCCATCTTGCCCGGCCTGAAAATAGTGACCATTGCCGGTGCGAATCGACACTGAATCGCCGCTGTTTAATACTCCACCATTGTGATCAATCAGGGTGAAACTCTCCCAGGGGCCAACGGCGGTGCGATTGGCATTTACCGCACCACCACCATCGCCTTCAGCAACAACATAATAATTATTGGAGGTTTTTAAATTGATTTGGTAATGCACTGCGGCACTGACGGTACCACTGACTGACAGTAATCCCAGGAACATCAGGCGAACCGGTGTCACACCAAAAATAGCGCGGCCATTTAAATTTAAGAGATTTACTAAACCATCCCGCAGGGCGGCAAAAATCTGCTGATTGCTCAACAACCGATGAAAATTCGTATTCATGTTTATTTGTCCTAACTGGTCTTTATTTAAGCGCTTAACAGCGCTGACTTTTCCGCATCCGCGACATGCATGAGTTAGCTAACGAATCTTCTAGGTTATCGACCCTGAATTGGCATATTTAGAAAAATTGAGTATTTTTTTACCCTTTATTTTTAGGTTGTTTATTTGACCTTTGATAAGTGATGGACTATGAAGTGCATTTAACTAAATGAACAAAAAGGTTAGTGTTTAAAGATAAAGCAATAGATTCGTTTACAGTTTCGGTTACGCCAGTATTTGTTCGGAGTGCTTAACCTAATCTCCCTTTACGCGCAATAAACTGCGACATCAGTTCAAACAACGATGAGAGCTATCAGGGATGATAGCTCAATCAATGCCCAGCACAGGGATGTGCTGTCATTGATGCTCATCGTTGTTCTGATGGCGAAGTTTATGCCTTTGCGCGTCAGGGGCTGCGGGGGATTCTTAAGGGGGGCGCAGCCCGGTCACCTTAAGGCGCAGTCGGCGCCCCGACAATGATTTCAATCAAATGACAAAGGTTTAATTAGACCGCGGCACCGAAAAAACCAACCTACAAGCAAACCCAAAATTGGAGCCTTGTAAATGGGTTGATTGTTTCAATATCGATAGTTTAAGACGTCGCCAAAATATTTAGCCCAAAGATATCTTTGATATCAAACAGTATTTTTTCCGTTTTATCTCTGGAGCGCTGACTCCCTTTCGCCAAAATATCAATCAGTTGAGCCTTGTCGTTTAAAAGCTCCGCTCTTTTTGCTCGTATCGGCCTGAGTAACTCCTGCAAACACTCGTCCAGTATTTTTTTCGTTGTACCATCACCAAGACCTCCGCGTTGATAGTGGTCTTTTAGTTGGCTGATATAGCCTTCATCAGGGTGAAAAGCATCAAGATAGGTAAACACAACATTTCCTTCTACTTTCCCTGGATCTTGCACCCTTAGGTGATTAGGGTCGGTATACATGGATTTTACCGCAGCGCTGATCTCTTTTTCAGAAGCCCCGAGATTTATGGCGTTGCCCAACGACTTCGACATTTTACTTTTACCATCTGTAGCAGGCAGACGCGGCGCATTACTCAATAAAGGCTTGCATTCATTCAGTACAATGCGCCCTGCTAGTGAATTGAGCTTTCTCACTATTTCATTAGTTTGTTCGAGCATTGGTAACTGGTCATCTCCTACAGGAACCAATGTCGCGTTGAAGCCAGTAATATCGGCAGCTTGAGATATTGGATAGGTTAAAAAGCCCGCAGGAATGGAGCGCTCAAACCCTTTGCTGTGTATCTCACTCTTAACCGTTGGATTACGCTCTAATCGACTGATTGTGACGAGATTGCTGTAGTACATAGTCAATTCAGCAAGTGCAGGAAGTTGTGATTGAAGGCAAATGGTTGTTTCAGAGGGATTAATACCCACAGCCAAATAGTCTGCCACCACATTGAGAATATTGGATGATACTTTTTTGGGGTTATGAGCGTTATCAGTAAGGCCTTGCATATCAGCAACCAGAATGGTTTGCTCATGAATTGCCTGTAATGCCACACGTTGCTTTAACGAACCGACATAATGGCCCAAATGCAATGGTCCTGTGGCTCTGTCACCGGTTAATATAATTTCTGATTTTTCAGCAAGTTGCTTTGTGTTCATGGGAATCTCCAGGTTAGAACAGATCACTACTGGAGATATAAAAGCAATTACAGTCTTAGCTACCTTCCAGCAGCTTAAGAATGTAAAAATTCAGTGCCGCTCTAATAAGAACGCCACCAGCAGAAGAATGATTTAAGGGTAAAAATGTATTTCATTTAACCAATCTTACAAGAATCATTTTGAATTTCAATCCATCCAGGGTCGGTTTGTTTGTGGGAAATAGAGCTAACCTTAAAGAAAGTCATCGAAATTCTGAAATTTTACGAAGGAATATTATGAAGACACCCATCTAAAATTTGCTAAATAACCAGAAGTCGTTGTAAACAGTGGTGCTCGAAGCTCGTGCGTATCCAGAGATAACCGATCACTAATTCCGGGTAATGTCTCACTCAAACCTGTCATCCGCCACCAACAATAATCACTGTTCAAATATGCACGCATCCTTGGCATGTCAACTTAACAACAGAAAAAGGACCAATGACCACTTTCAGCTAATGCGCTTTTTTCGTTTACTCAATCTCGCTGTATACATAGTTTTCAAAAACGGGGTAGTTTACGATGAACAGCTGAGACTCATGCATCTGTTTTCGTTTGTCGGGATTCAGAAATTGGTGACTCAGTAACTTACCATTGCTTTGCCCGTGCCAGCGGCGAATCACTTCTTCGGTATCCCAACAGTCAGATAAATCTTTATGGATATGCAATACAGGTGAGTGTGGTTGCTCATTACTGCATAAGCACAAACATCAATAGCAAATATTTGAGACAGAAAGTGAATACGATCGTCAACGCATTGACGGCGATGCTCATAGCTAACCCCGGTTTGTTGTCTTCATGCACAAATAGGCTCTGCGCACACAACGGGAAACGCAGAGATAATAGGGCATATCTTCAAGGGTGATTTGTGCCGTCCTGGCTTTTGGCATTTTACCCCCTCCTGAGAGTGCTTAATTTAGCTCCTATTTTGGACAAATCAGAGAATATGGAAACTGTACTGAAGTACAGTTATGATGGGTGTCTCGTTTAGTTTTATTCAAGAATTTGGTTGAAGTATTTCCGCTTGATACATTAAGCGGTTGCTTGTGTACCCATAACTATTAAAGAATTGAAAAATAGAGCGCAGATTCAACTTTCAATCCAGATCCTTTGGATTATAGGATTTTAGAATGACTTTTATATCGTTTAGCAAAGGCCTAAAACCACTGAAATTAATTTTTTTCTTTTGAGCCTTAACTACAAATCTAGAAAAGTAATCCTTACCGTAATGCTTATCAGGATTTAAGCCTTTATTCTCAAGATGAAACTCCTTTCCATTTAACTTTGTTTTTAGCAGGTCTGGATCAAACAAGCCTTCTATCGGTGTTTCTTTCGTTCCTGAGGAAGGAATGGAAACAACGTATAAATTCTCGAAAACATAATTCGAATTCCGAACATTAGTCAGCTTTTTTGCCTTCCTGTTTTGATCCCTCAATCTATCAGCTGTCGTTTTTACTTTTTTACCTTCTTTGTCATCATCTACAATGATTATTACTGGATTACTTTGACCTTGTACTCTATATTTTTTAGTGAATCGCTTATATACCTCCAGTAAATAGACTAATCCAGAGGTTCCCTCTGCCATGCTAAGCATCTCATTAGTTGTCTCAGTCCGATTTAATAACTTTATTTTGAGCTTACCACTCTTATCTATCATCTCGGGATAGTGGTTTGCCAAGTTCTCCAAAGCACATCGAAGGTAGACGTTATCTGTTTTACCTTCGCATACTATCGTAGGAGTTTCGTTATAGTAAAAATACCTGAAAAACAAAAATTTTTGATATAAGTTCTTTATGCCATCCAATGCTACCTGATGACTTTCATCCGAGTGGCTTTGTGTTCTATCAATAGGTGGGTATTTTTCATTTGTCTTTTTTCTGATGCCATCATGTTTGGTTTTTCTAAACCCAATGTCAGCATATTTGTTCCGGTAAGATTTAATGTTGTAGATATAAGCAAGAATACCATTCAGTTTGTTTAGAGAATCATGCTTCTTTAGCTCCGAACTGTCGGCAGGTTGTTCTTGTTTCGGCTTTTCTATTGCTCGTAAAATCCGGTCTATCAAAGAGCTGCTTTTGGGTGTAGCAATAAGTTTTTTTGGCAAATGGTAGTAACCATTTTGAAACAGGCTATTACACATGGCTCTGGCAAATCGGTAGTAATCAGAGCTTACATTAACCAATTTATTCACAACCAAGCCAGTTACTTCCTGTCTTTCAATTGCTTTCTGCATTCGGCATTTTGATTCGTTAACTTTAAATCCCTGGTGCTCTATTGATTTCTTGATTTTACTACTTGCCAACCACTTGCTTGAACCTAACCACTTAAGCGGGCGATAAGCTATCCCACCTGGAAAGTGGCTTAAATTTGTCGAGAACGTAATATCGTCGACATACCTTGTGTAGCTACAGCCATTCTCTTTAGCTATCTTCAGCAGAGCCATATCAAGAGGTCTAGCAATCAAGTTAGAAATTACTGGCGAGGAAGGGCTACCTTGTGGCAATTGATTATTGAAGCATGCAACCTGAGCGATAATTGTTGCCACTTTTGGGTGAAGTTTGAACTTTTTGTTTTTTATAAAAAAGCCGCGAACTCGACCAAAGTTAATACTAGGAAAGAAGTTGCTTAAGTCAATGTTGAATACATATCGTTTACCGATATGCATTTCTGCATTAGTTGAGATAGACAGGTCTTTCTTGTAACCATGAGAAACCGCTCTCTGCGCTTTAGTGCGGGTGTCTTTTTTAGTCTCTGAACTTTTTGATTGAGATTCAAATAACTCTTTTTCGCATTCGCTTAGAAGATTAGCCATTCGCCTTTGAAGTTTCTTTAAGCGAGGTGTTGGAGCTTGAATCTTTCGTAAACCACCACTTTTCTTGGGTATTTCGAACTCTGTATATTTCGACTCGTCCGAAATTTTATACAGAATGTAAGATAAAGACTGAGGCTTGTATCCTAAGATGTAAGCTAAATCGCCAAGCGTTTCACAGCTTTTTAGCTGCTCAATTCTCGGGATAAATTCATCAACGAAAGACTGTGCCAATCAACCTCCATGTATAGAAAGTGCTTACGGGCACTCTTAGGCGAAAGTAAAAAGGATATAACTGTTACACAAACGTATACTCCGTAAGGTAGCAATACGATAGTCAGTCATTGAAACTATGATTGCGATACGCAATCAAAATCTGCCCGTAAGCATAATTAAATTAACATGTAAATTTTTGCGAGGCTATTACAAAACATAACAACATCGATACTTGAAAGTTGGCACCATGTCTAATTCTGCCTTTCGCAAGTATGAAACTATTTTATTGAGTACGATTGCACTATGTATTTATAAAGTACTCTCCCACAAATGTAGACGAACAATAAAGTATCTAGCCTTGGGGTTTTGATATAAAACCTTATTGTACGTGCACAAAAAAAGGCCTTTCGGCCTTTTTTCTATTCCACTGTCACGCTCTTGGCCAGGTTTCTTGGCTGGTCTACGTCGGTGCCTTTAATGATGGCAACATGGTAGGACAACAGTTGCAGCGGTACTGTGTACACCATGGGAGCAATGATGTCGTCAACGTGAGGGACGTTGATCACCCGCATAGTATCGTCGCTCTGGAAGTTCGCATCTTTATCGGCAAACACATACATGATTCCGCCGCGGGCGCGTACTTCAGCCACATTGGATTTCAGTTTTTCCAGTAACTGGTCGTTAGGAGCCACTACAATAACCGGCATTTCATCGTCAATCAGGGCCAGCGGGCCGTGTTTTAGTTCGCCAGAGGCGTAGGCTTCCGCGTGAATGTAGGAGATTTCTTTAAGCTTTAACGCTCCTTCCATTGCAATAGGATAGTGCTCACCACGGCCCAGGAACAGTGAGTGGTGCTTATTAGCGAATTCCGGTGCCAGTTTTTCGATGGTGCTATTCAGGTTTAACACTTCTTCTAACTTGCTGGGCAGGGTGTGCAGGGCATGAATAATCTTTTGCTGCTTCTCTTGCGCCAAGCCATTCAGTTGTCCCAGTTTGAGCGTAAACAACAACAAGGCTGTCAGCTGAGTGGTAAAGGCTTTGGTGGAGGCAACACCAATTTCCGCACCGGCTTTGGTCATGTAGGCCAGATCCGATTCGCGCACCATAGAAGAGCCTGGTACGTTACAGATGGTTAAGCTGGTGAGATAACCCAACTCTTTGGATAAGCGCAATGCCGCAAGGGTATCTGCGGTTTCACCGGACTGAGAGATGGTGAGCAGCAAGCTGTTGCTGTGTACATGGGATTTGCGGTAGCGAAACTCGGAGGCGATTTCCACGTTACAGGACACATTTGCCAGTTCTTCTAACCAATAACGGGCGACTAAGCCAGCGTGATAACTGGTACCACAGGCAACGATTTGCACGTGCTGTACTTTGCTTAAGATTTCATCCGAATGGCGCCCAAACAGCTCAGCAGACAAATCATTTTCTGCCAAACGACCTTCCAGAGCATTGCGGGTAACAATGGGTTGCTCGTAGATCTCTTTCATCATGTAGTGGCGATAGCCCGCTTTATCACCGGCGTCGTGTTCCACTTCAGAATCGTGAATTTCGCGGGTTACGGCTTCACCGTCTTTATCAAAGATGCGAACTTCGGTGCGGGTTACTTCGGCCACATCGCCTTCTTCTAAGAAGATAAAACGGCGGGTTACCGGCAACAGCGCCAACTGATCCGAAGCGATAAAGTTCTCACCAATACCCAGGCCAATAACCAGTGGACTACCTGAGCGGGCAACCACCAGCTTTTCTGGATTTTCCAGGTCCATAACGACTGTGCCGTAGGCTCCGTGGAATCCGGCGACACTTTCCTGTACGGCTTTGAGCAAATCGCTGCTGGTTTGCATCTTGTGGTGAATGGTATGAGCAATGGTTTCGGTGTCGGTCTGGCTTTCGTAGGTGTAACCCTCACTGCTCAGTCTGCTACTCAGTGGCTCGTAGTTTTCAATGATGCCATTGTGCACTACGGCAATTCGATCAGTAGAAAAATGGGGATGAGCGTTGCTTTCAGTGACACCACCGTGAGTTGCCCAACGGGTATGGGCGATACCAATCGCACCTTTAACCGGGGATTCTTTGATAGCATCCTGCAGGGCTTTTACTTTACCTACCCGGCGCACCCGTTGCAGGCTATTGCCTTCGGCAATTACTGCGACACCAGCAGAGTCGTAACCGCGGTATTCCAGCCTGCGCAGACCTTCTACCAAAATAGGCACGACATTCCGTTCTGCAATTGCACCCACTATTCCACACATAATTTTTCTCTCGTTGTTAATTTTGTTCGTTATACAGCCACACGGATAACCGCTACATCATTGCTTTGTAGCTGGCTTACCACGTCATCGCTTAGTTGATCGTCAGTAATGAGTTGCGAGATTTGTTGCCAGGGCAATTCCAGGTTTGGCATCTTGCGCTCAAATTTTTCTGATTCAGCTAACACCACTACCGTTTTGGCTACGCGCGTCATGGCGAGTGTTAGTTGTGTAAACTCGTTAAAGGTGGTGGTGCCTCTTGCTAGATCCACTCCCGATGCGCCCACAAAGGCTAAATCGAAGTTGTAGGAAGACACCATTTTTTCCGCCATCGCGCCCTGAAAAGATTGGCTTTGCACATCCCAGGTACCACCGGTCATCAATAGGGTAGGCTCAGGTTCCAGCTCCAGTACTTCCTGCGCGGTATTCATGGAATTGGTCATCACCACCAGCCCGCGTTTGTTCTTCAGAAAGGGCACAAGGGCATGGGTGGTAGTACCGGAATCGATCAATATACGATCGTGATCCTGAATCAATTTTGCTGCCGCTTCGGCAATCGCCACCTTTCGTTTCGAAACTTCTTCAATCACTTCTTTGCTTTCGCCGGGAGAAAGAATCGCACCGCCGTGGCGTCGCAATACCAAACCACTTTGCTCCAGAGCAGCCAAGTCCTTTCGGATGGTCACTTCAGAAGTAGAAAATTCTCTGGCCATTAGTTCAACGCTAAGTTCACCACGCTGCTCCAATGCAGAGACAATCTGGCGACGACGTTGCTGGGTATTACGTTTCAAAACAAGCACCTTAAGTTTCGTTTCGAAACATATTATTCAAAACGAAACTTAATGCAAGCAAAAATAACTGAACTGAGGGGTAAAACAGGGTGTAATTGGAAAACTTTTTTGAGTAACAATCGAAACCAGCCTGCTCTAACCAAGCTAAAGCCAATCAATTTTGACTTGCCTTTGATTATTGAAGCGGGACTATCAATCAGCCTTCAAACTCCTAAATTGAGCTTGATGTTAGATAGAGTTATTTCGAAGCCGCAGTCTAATTCAACCACTATCCTTTGACTGAAATTATTGTCGGGGCGCCGACTGCGCCTCAAGGTGAGCGGCTGCGCCCCCCTTGAGAATCCCCCGCAGCCCCTGACGCGCAAAAACATAAACTTCGCCATCAGAACAACGACGACCATCAATGACAGCACATCCCTGTGCTGGGCATTGATTGAGCTATCATCCCTGATATCTCTCATCGTTGTTTGAACTGATGTCGCCCTTTATTACGCGTAAAGGGGAATAGGGTTTTGTACTTCGAACAAACCCTGACCTTACTGAATCCATATACGAGTCAGTTTGGCTTTATCTTAAAATGGAAATATTTAGTTTCTGGGCGTTTTGGTCATAAAGTGAGCATTCATGCTCTCATCCTGGCGAGAAAAGCATTAAAAAAAGCCGGACTGTGATGGCCCGGCTTTGAATTGAATAGCGTAGAGCTTACTTTTTGACCGGGCGTGCCCAGCCAGTGACATTGCGCTGCTTACCACGAGCGATAGCCAGTTGTTCACTTTCCACTGCCTTGGTAATAACTGAGCCGGCACCTACTGTGGCATCTTTGCCAATAGTCACCGGGGCCACCAGCGAGCTGTTAGAGCCGATAAAAGCCCCTTCGCCAATGTCGGTTTTGAATTTATTGACGCCGTCATAGTTGCAGGTGATGGTGCCAGCACCGATATTCGCGCCCGCTCCCACAGTGGCATCGCCTAAATAAGTCAGATGATTGGCCTTGGCGCCTTCACCCAACTCGGTTTTTTTCATTTCCACAAAGTTGCCCACTTTGGCTTTGGCTTTCATCACTGAACCGGGGCGCAGGCGGGCGTAAGGTCCGACATTACAATCAGTGCCGACCACTGCCTGTTCAATACTGGAAAAGGCCTCTATTACCGTGCCATCGGCAATCTCACAATCTTTGAGAACACAATTCGCACCGATTTTTACTTTGTTACCTAAGACAACCTTGCCTTCCAACACAACATTCACGTCGATACTGACATCTGTTCCTGTGCTCACTTCACCGCGAATGTCGATACGGTTTGGATCGGCCAGGCTGACACCATTAATCATTAAGGCTTGCGCCTGTTGCAATTGATAAGCGCGTTCAATCTTGGCCAATTGCACCCGGTTGTTAATGCCTTCTACTTCTACTGCAGAGCTGGCTTGCGTGGCCTTTATCACCTTGTTTTCCTCTGCGGCCATAGCAATGACGTCAGTGAGGTAGTATTCCTGTTGCGCGTTGTTGTTTTCCAGTTGGCCCAGCCAGCGCTTAAGATCAGCACCACCCATAATCATAATGCCGGTGTTAATTTCCTGAATCTGTCGTTGCGCGTCACTGGCATCTTTGTGCTCAACAATGGCTTTAACCTGATCGCCATCACGCACAATGCGGCCCATACCGGTCGGATCGTCCAGCACTACCGTTAACAGCACCAAATCAGCTTCTTTTTTGGTGGCAATCAGAGACTGCAACGTTTCGGCTTTGATCAGTGGCGCATCGCCCACCAGAATCAATACATCATCGTCATCCTGAATGTGCGGGATAGCCTGCATGACCGCATGGCCCGTACCCAATTGTTCTGCCTGTAAACACCAGTTAAGACTGTTATGGGCTAACGCAGTTTGCAGTTGCTCTGCGCCATGACCATAGATGAGATTGATTTGAGCTGCACCCACTTCGCCCAGAGTATCAATAATGTGTTGCACCATGGGCTTGCCCGCGATGGGATGTAACACTTTGGGTAATTCCGACTTCATGCGGGTGCCTTTACCGGCAGCCAAAACAATGGCAGAAACTGACATAACGGATCCTTTGCAAAAAATTGTGCTTATTGTAACGAATGCAACTCACCCTGCAACGAAAAGCCGTTGCCAATTTGTCGGGAGATAGCTTCAGGAAAGCGCAACCGAACCCTGAGTGTGGATTTGCAGTACTTTTTGGGCTGACATCACTGCCGGTGTCAGACCATTGGCGGCCCCCACATCCAGATACAAGGTATTGCCCAGATACACCGGATTACCGCCGGTCATGATAGTGTGCCCCACCACCACTTTGTCGATGCCGGATACCTGATGAGTCTCCCGTTGTTGCGGGCTGGAGGAAATATCGGGCTGTTGAAATTGACGCGCCTGTAAAGCGTTATCCCGGTACCAGAGCAGGTGCTTTTGAATATCTGCAGCGGCTAAACTTTCTTGTCTGAGCCACTGATTCCCCGGTACAGCCGCATGCACTATACCAACGCGTCCTGATTCGGTTTCCAGTTCGATGGCCATGGGCAGAGATTTAACTTTGTCCAAGAGGGCTGCCACCTTAAGCGCCATATCCGACTTGGGTTGATACCAGTCGCCACCATTAAAGGTTTGCCAGTTGAGAATATCAGCGATATTGCCGTCTCCCGCCATGGCTGCCAAACCTTTAAGCAGCATTTGTTCATGATTGCCCATCACCGCAAAAAACCAGGATTTATTTAGTAGTTGCAGGGTTTTGAGTGAGTCCGGCCCACGATCGATAAGATCGCCAACACTAAACAGGCGATCGCCCCGCTGCGGATCAAATCCCAATTGAGCAAGGTGCTTAATCAGCAGTTCATACTGGCCGTGGATATCCCCCACGATCCAAGCGCGCTCACTGGCAATAGTAAACTTCTGATAAAGCTGGCTGCTCATGCAATATCGCGTCAGGTAATTGCCCTGCCGCTACGGGATCCTCAGGTTTCGGGGCTCTTTTAATTCTAGAAGCAAACCGCCATTCACGAAACCTCAGTTTTGTGCGCTAAACAATTAGCCGCAAACCAGACAATGGTTTTCAGGGTGAATACGCATGTTTTGCCATTGCAGAGTTTGCCAGTTTACCTGCATGAATTGGTTTTCTGATTTATTTCCAGCCAGGATTAGCAGCGCCTGAGTGGCTTGCATTGTGCCCATAGTCCCCACAACCGGTCCGAGAATGCCCTGATTGAGGCAATTTTCTGCTGGCAGTTCACCCTCGCCAAACAAACATTGATAACATCCCTGCCGTAACTGTTGCTGGCTGTGATGACATAACCACAACTGACCGCTGAGTTGTGTTGCAGCTGCTCCCACCAAATCAACCTGAGTACTGTGACACCATTGATTGATAGTAAAACGGGTTTGGAAATTATCGGAACAGTCTAATACCAGCTGAGGTTTGTGGTGGATTTCAGCATCTGCAGTATACGCCTGGCTTTGTATCTGAATCTGACAATCGGGGTTAATTCCCTGCAATTGCGTTTTTGCCACCTCTACCTTTAAACGGCCAATATCCTCTGCGCGATACAAAAGCTGTCGGGGCAGATTGGTTGCACTGACTGTATCCGGATCCCAGATGGAAATCTGTCCCACGCCAGCAGCCACCAGATAACTCAGGGCGGCACAGCCCAGGCCTCCCGCGCCCACCACCAGCACCTGACTGGCTGCGATAAGCGCCTGTCCCTCTGGCTCTATTTGTGGCAACACCATTTGCCGGACATAACGTTTATCAGTACTGCTCTGGCTCATTTGCGATACCCTGTTGCTGCAACAGTGACTGAAACTGACGAACGCTTTGTTGCGGATCTTGTGCCTGAGTAATGGCAGTAACTACAGCGACAGAGCCAACTCCCGTAGCCAACACTTCAGGCGTTCTAGCCAGATTGATGCCGCCAATTGCCACCAGTGGATAGCCTTTCACTAATTTCACCAGATGATGCAATTTTTCAGTTCCCTGGATTTGGCCTGACATATCCTTGGTGTTTGTGGCAAATATCGCTCCGATAGCAATATAACTGGGCTGTAACGACATGGCCCGTAACAACTCATAATAACCATGAGTGGAAATGCCCAGACGTAACCCCGCCTTTTGTATAGCGAACAAATCAGCCGAATCTAAGTCTTCCTGACCCAGATGTACGCCATAACAATGATGCTCAATGGCCAGTTGCCAATAATCATTAATAAATAATCTGGCCTGATGCACACGAGCCAATTGATTGGCCTTGCGGATTTGTTCAGAAATAAACTGCATATCACCGGTTTTGATACGCAACTGCAGGGTTTTTACCCCATAATTAAACAGGCGCTCTACCCACGCCAGCGAATCCACCACAGGATACAAGCCCAGTTGTTTTGTATTGCAACTGGCAAAAGCCGCTGCCGGTATTACAGACTCTTGCACTGGATGATAGTGCGGAAATTCGTTTGCGCTAAAACACAATGGTTGCAGGCCCAACTTAGGCGCTCCGCCGCCTATGGATAAATGGTTTTGAATCCCCTGAAAAACCAGTGCCTTGGCCAATACAAAAGCTTCTTTTAAAGCGTGCCCCTTTGCCATAGCAGCCGCCAAGGCACTGGCCATGGCGCACCCGGTACCGTGCGCATCAACAGCGCTTATACGCTCCGAGCTTAATGCCAACAATTCGCCCTGGCCCTGCAACCAGTCAATACTTTTTTCAGAATTCAGCTCGTGCCCGCCTTTTAACAACACCCAATTTACCGGTAACTGCTGTAATCCTTGCAACAGGGTTTCGCTATCTGGGTTACCTTGACTGCCCGTCAGCCAGAGTGCTTCTTGTCTGTTGGCGGTTAACACATCCACATAAGGCAATAAATACTCTGTCAAAACACTGCGGGTATCCTGCTGAGTGAGACTGCCACCACGACTGGCGGACACCACTGGATCCAATACCACCAGAGGCTTGGAATTATTTTGTTTGAGGGTTTTCAGCCAGTTACACAGCCACAAAACCTGATCTGTGCTGGCCAGCAAACCGATCTTAAGCACTGAAGGCAAGCCATCCTCCGCCAGCGCCTGTATCTGTTCACTGAACAGGTCAATGGACACCGGGTTGATGGCCAAGAGGCCCTGACTGTTTTGCACTGTTACCGCGCTGACCACCGTACTGCAATACACTTCCAGTTTCTGCGCCGCTTTAATATCCGCCTGAATACCGGCCCCGGCATTGCAATCTGAGCCACCGATAGCCCAAATATAGGGCTGTTTGTTTTTATTCATCATGATTGTTGCCAAAATGGTGTTCCTAAAACCGGAGTAGATGGGCTGGCGGTTTCCCGCGATTGCATTTGTCCCGCCAGATACGCAGCGCGCCCCGCTGCCACTGCCTGGCGAAATGCGCCTGCCATCAGTACCGGATCAGCCGCTTGAGACACAGCAGTATTTAACAGTACCGCATCAAAGCCTAATTCCATCGCCTGACAGGCATGAGAAGGGCTACCGATTCCGGCATCGATAATCAAAAACGCATCCGGCAATCTGGCCCGCAGGGTTTTAAGGGCATAGGGATTGAGTAAACCTTTGCCGCTGCCGATAGGCGCCCCCCAGGGCATCACAACCTGACATCCAGCTTCCACCAGGCGTTGACACAGCACCAGATCATCAGTGCTGTAGGGCAGCACCTTAAACCCTTGGTTGATAAGCTCTGTTGTGGCTTCTAACAAAGCAAACGGATCCGGTTGCAGATTGTAATCATCGCCTGTGATCTCCAGCTTGATCAGCTCAGTGGCAAACACTTCCCGGCTCATTTGCGCCACGGTAATAGCTTCTTTCGCAGAGCGACAACCTGCGGTATTGGGCAATACCGGCACACCGGTTTGTTTAACCATTTGCCAAAACTCCGCGCCGCCCTCAATACTGCCCTGACGGCGCAACGACACAGTCACCATAGCGGGCTGTGCCTTTGCGATTGCCTGCTGCATCAAGGTCGGAGAGGGATATTGTGCTGTTCCCAGCAACAAACGACTGTCCGTAAATAGCGATAGTGGAAAAGGCATTTCTGCTGGTTCAGACTTATTTTCGATGATGTCATTATGGCCGTTTAGCATTGTTATCCCCCTTGCATCGGTGACAGCACATCGAGTTGATCCCCTTCTTTCAAACTGGTGTGCTGATAGGCCTGTTTAGGCACAAAATCACCATTAACCGACACTGCAAAAGCCAGGCGGCTATCCACCACGGTGGACAAAAACTCCGCCAGACATTGAGTATCGGTTTCGGTTAATTCACCATTAAATCGGATTCGCATCTGTCTTCCTTATTGCTGTCAGTGATAAAAGGCACCACGGAATGCGGCACGGGCCGCTTGAGTACCATGGCTGAGACTGCCTGGCTAAACAAAGGGCCAAGTAAGTAACCATGACGATAAAGGCCATTGACACTCACATAACGTTCATGACGATAGATGGTCGGTAAATGATGTGCAAACGCCGGTCGCAAACCTGTGCGGGCACTGTGTATACGAGCTTCGGCAAACCCCGGATGCAAAGCATAGGCAGCGGATAACAACTCCATACTGGACTGCAAGCTAATGGGGGAATCATCCTGACTGTCTATTTCTGTAGCACCAATAACGAACTGCTGCTCAGGCTTAGGCGCAATATACAGGGGATATTTGGGGTGCATAAAACGCACCGGCCGGGTCAGATGAACTTCCGGGGCAGACACGCGAATAATCTCTCCGCGCACGCCTCGCAGGTTGCGTTGCGCTGCTTCCTGTTGTTTTGTGTTTGCACCGAATACGGGATTGGGAGTCAGAGCCAGGGTATTTCGGGCACCTAACCCGCGACAATCCAGCACAGCATCAAACTCTTGCCCCGCTAGACGTCCTTTGGTCCACTCTGTTGCCCATTGTGCTCCCGATAAGGAATCAACCGGCGTTTGCCAGTGCATTGTCACCCCAGCTCTTTGACAGGCCTGCAAGCTGGCACGATAAAAACTGCGATTGTCTAACTGCCCCTCACCGGATAACCACAATGCCCGTCGAAAATGAGCGGGCAGATCTGGCTCCAGCTCAGCAATCGCCAACCTGTCTAACCAAGGATTGGGTTCTGACTGACAGCGGCCTGTGCGCTGCTGAAATTCCGCAAGCAGTGCATCATCAGCATGATGAGACACCACTAAAGTGCCGGTTTGCTGCAACCACACAGCTTTAGGTAACTGGGCCAAAAGCTGCGGCCAGAGCGCCATTGACTCTTTACCTAAAGACAACAAACGCGGCTCAGCACAATGTACCGCTTCCGCCAATGGTGCCAACATGGCCGCCGCTACTGCACCTGCCCCTTGCGGCATGTCCGGATCATCAGCACTGAACACTGTAATCCTGGCACGCCCGAGAAGCTGCAGTGCACACAAACGCCCCAACAAGCCAAACCCTAATATTGCAATATGCATGGTTTATTTCACCGGATGATAAAGCTCACTACCAGAGGATTTAAATTCAGCGGATTTTTGTTGCATTTCGGCCTCAATATCCAGCATCTGAATCTCAATCACTTCATCGCCCAACTCCGCTGCGTAATCGCGTACATCCTGAGAAATCTTCATTGAGCAGAATTTGGGACCACACATGGAACAAAAATGCGCCACCTTGCCAGACTCCTGCGGCAGAGTCTGATCGTGGTATTCTCGTGCTCGTTCCGGATCTAAACTGAGATTAAATTGATCGTGCCAGCGAAACTCAAAACGCGCTTTAGATAAGGCATCGTCGCGAATTTGCGCACCTGGGTGGCCTTTTGCCAGATCGGCAGCATGGGCAGCTATCTTGTAAGTAATTAGCCCTTCTTTTACATCCTGTTTATCCGGTAACCCCAAATGCTCCTTGGGTGTCACGTAGCACAACATCGCTGTGCCGTACCAACCAATCTGCGCCGCGCCAATGGCCGAGGTGATGTGGTCATAGCCAGGCGCAATATCGGTGGTCAGTGGGCCAAGGGTGTAAAATGGCGCTTCGTGACACAAATTGAGCTGTTCATCCATGTTGTGCTTTATCAGTTGCATGGGTACATGTCCTGGCCCTTCCACGATAGTCTGCACATCGTATTGCCAGGCTATTTTAGTAAGTTCGCCTAAGGTGGATAATTCTGCCATCTGCGCAGCGTCATTGGCATCGGCAATCGAACCAGGCCGCAAGCCATCACCCAGGGAAAAGCTGACGTCATACTGCTGCATGATCTGACAGATTTCTTCAAAGTGAGTGTAGAGAAAGTTTTCTTTGTGATGGGCCAGGCACCACTTCGCCATAATAGAGCCGCCACGAGAAACAATGCCCGTCACCCGTTTCGCTGTTAAAGGCACATAGCGCAACAAAACACCGGCGTGAATTGTAAAGTAATCAACGCCTTGCTCTGCCTGCTCAATCAGGGTATCGCGATAGATTTCCCAGGTGAGGTCTTCAGCCACTCCATTCACTTTTTCCAGCGCCTGATACAGGGGAACTGTGCCGATAGGCACAGGACTGTTGCGAATAATCCACTCGCGGGTTTCGTGGATATAACGACCGGTGGACAAATCCATCACGGTATCTGCGCCCCAACGAGTGGACCACACCAGCTTTTCCACTTCTTCTTCAATGGAAGAGGTCACCGAGGAATTTCCAATATTGGCATTCACCTTTACCAGAAAGTTGCGACCTATGATCATAGGCTCGCTTTCCGGATGGTTGATATTACAGGGCAGTACTGCCCTTCCGCGGGCGATTTCCTGACGCACAAATTCCGGGGTGATTTGTTCGGGAATACTGGCTCCAAAAGACTCGCCTTTTTGTTGCGCAGCGCGTATCTCATCGGCCAGTTTGGTTCTGCCCATGTTCTCCCGAATCGCTACGTATTCCATTTCCGGGGTAATGATGCCCTTTCTGGCATAGTGCATTTGGGTGACATTGGCTCCGGGTTTGGCTCTGCGAATAGCGGGTAAATGCTCAAAACGAATGTGATCCAATCCTTCATCCGCCAGCCTTTGCTGAGAAAATCCGGCGCTGGGTGCAGGTAACGTTTCGCAGTCCTGTCGCTGGGCAATCCAGGCTTCCCTGAGCCTTGGCAAGCCGAGGCGCACATCAATTTCAGCGTCAGGTTCACCGTAGGCACCGGAGGTATCGTAAACCCGTACTGGTGCATTCGGCTCATATTGTGGATTTTCTTCGCTACCACCGATAAGACTGTCGGCCAGTTGAATTTCCCGCATGCCCACGCGCACATCGGGTTGCGAGCCAGTTACATAAATCTTTTTGGAATTGGGATAATCATAGCCGCGCAATTGTTGAATAAACTCTTCGGCTTCAGCGCGGCGCTGGCGAGCATTTTTTGTATTGGTTGTCATGATAAGACCTCTTTGTGTTAAATCGGTCTTGTCAGAAATAAGAAGAAGCTGGACAGGAAGCCGCCACAACCGTCCCGGAAAGTACCTGAATTGGATTATTCCTGGATTTTGAGGCTTGCTTTCTTGTTTCCTACGCAAGTATTAACTTGGTCAGGTTCACGGATCCCGCAACTGCGATCTCAGCCAAAATTTTTCAATTGTGGGCTTCACCCATCACTGAAAAATCCGGCACTCCGACAAGAAGTATAAATTTCCCTTTTAACTTACTTTAGCGCTAAGCGCTGTGTCAATATGGATTTTAAGAAGTTCTGCTTAAGCGCTATCACTTATTTAGTTTCCGGCTTTGCCAGCCAGAGCTTCGACGGCAACTTAAGCATGCCGGTGGTGAGCGCCACACCCAATAAAATGGTCGCTGCCCCCAGCAAAATAGTTTGGGTAACCTGCTCATCGATAAACCACCAGCCCCAAATAAAGGCAAACAGCGGCACCAGATAGGTTACCGATAGAGCTTTGCTGACTCCCTCGCGGGATAAAATACGAAAATACAGAATATAGGCTACGCCGGTACAGGCGATGCCCAGGCAAATCACATCCCGCCAGGCGCTGACTGACGGCATCACATCTGGCCAAGTGATGACGCCAGGTACAATCAACATCAAAGAGGCATAAACCTGACTGCCGGTAGCCACCGCCAGCGGTTTCATTCCCGCTGCATAGAGCTTGGAATAGCAAGCGGCAAAGCCATAGCAAGTGGAAGCAAACAAGGCCCCCATAATGGGCAGCAGCAACATAGCGTCATCGGAAATCTTTTCTGACATCAGGATGAACACCCCAGTGAAGCCCACCACTAAACCAAAGATGGTGGCTGGCGCTATTTTGTCTTTTAGCCACAGCCAGGCCACCAGCGCACCGAACATGGGCGCGGTGGAATTCAGGGTAGCGGTTAGCCCGGCTTCCAGCGACAGTGTGGCCCAGGCGAATAAGGTAAAAGGCATGGCGGTATTGGTTAATCCCAGCACCACCAAATGTCGCCAATGAGTGCGAATTTGCTGCATTTCATGACGGCGAATAAAGGCCATCAGCACCAGTAAAAACACAGCCGCAATCGAAGCCCGAAACAGGATCAAAGAAAAGGCACCAAACTCTGGCGATGCTGTGCGCATAAACAAAAATGACGCGCCCCACAGCGCGCCGAGGATCAAAAGCTCCAGATAAGATTTAGCCTGCATATTACTGTCCTGTTACTCATCCCAGAAAGAGGGTTGCTTCGCGCTATTTTGCCCTGATTCTAGTTGTAGCAACCATGCTTTTCTGGACAATCCCCCTGCATAACCGGTCAATTTACCGTTTTTACCGATAACCCGATGACAAGGCACCACAATACTCAGCGGATTTTTACCATTGGCCGCTCCCACAGCCCGAACCGCTTTGCTGTCACCCAGTTGTTGCGCGATATCCAGATAACTACAGGTTTCGCCATATGGCACGGTTAACAGCGCCTGCCAAACCTTGCTCTGAAAATCGGTGCCCTCGGGGGCCAGTGGCAAATCAAATACGCTGCGCTCACCGGCAAAGTACTGCTCAAGCTGTTGTTTTGCTTCTGTTAATACCGTCTCTGACGATGCCCCATGCTCGGGTTCCTGCACAAACAGAATATGGCGCAATTTCCCATCGCTTGCAGCGATCTCCAGCCATCCCAATGGCGTCTTCAGATAATCATAAATGCGGTTAGTTTTGCTGTTCATTATGCTTTGTCCCATAACTGGAAAGTGAGATAACTGCGCCAGGGAGCAGCGGCATCGGTATTCAGGGAATACTGTTTAATCTGATGTTTTATTACCAAATCGGTACCCAGCCAGATATCTGGCTCAGACAGCCCACGCATTTTGGCGTAGGCAATAGTCCAGGGCCCAATCCCTTTAATCTGTAACCATTCATCGGGCGAGGTATGCTCACCTTGCTCATGAATAAATTTCGCCAGCGCTTTTAAGGCATTTTTTCTGGCTTGCGGCATCCTGAAAAATTCCAGGTCACTGTTGGCCACTGCTTCCGGCGTAGGAAACAAGCGGTTAACAGCGACGCCTTCCGAGCCAGCCTCAGGCCTGACAGGCTCGCCTAACTCTTCAGTGAGCTGTGCCACTTTATTTACTGCGGCTTTAACCGACACCTGTTGCCCTAACACTGCCCGGCATCCCGCTTCAAACAAAGACCAGACTCCCGGAATACGTATGCCAACAGTTAACTGCTGCTCAGTTAAACCGGTATTGAGTAATGCCTGTTGCACCAAATTGTGATCCGCTTCCAAATCCAGAATGCGTTTGATGTTTTGCAGAACGCCCCGCAATTCACTATAACTCGCCATGTTCAGAGTTACGCGAAAGCGAAACCGTTCAGGCTCGATTTCTGCTTTGAAATAACCTTTTTGGCCCAGCCAATTAAAACTGCGGGCATAGCTGGTTTCGGTAACCTCTTCCATTCCCGGCACAGCCCGAACACCCCAGAAATCCCTTACCTGACGCCAGCAATAATCCGGTGTGTACGACAGATACAATTGCAATTGCCCGGCAGATTCGGCTTGTTTCAGGCGAATTTGCGAAGGTGTCAATTGCATGGCTTGTTTCATATTCTGTTGCAATCGTCTGGCTGACTGAAAGCCTGCGGTGACCGCTACCTGTTCCACCGTTAAATTGGTTTCGTGCAACAGCTTTTTGGCGAACAACAGTTGCTCGGTTAGTTGGAACTGTTTTGGCGATACTCCTAAATGCTGACGAAACAGCTTGCGTAAATACCCATCAGATATGCCCAATCTGTCAGCTACCTGTTGCAAATCGGATTCCGGGCATTCCCGCAATATCCGCATGGCGCGGGCCACGGTAGTTTCTACGCCCATCCAGGCAAAGGAGCTGGGAGCGCTATCCGGTCGGCAACGCAAACAGGGCCGATAGCCCTGACTTAGCGCCTGGGCAGCATGGGCGTAATATTCGACATTTTCTTCTTTGGGTAAATTAGCCGGACAAATATTACGGCAAAAAATACCTGTGGTTTTCACAGCCACAAAAAAGCGACCGTCAAAGCGCCTGTCACGACTCATTCTGGCTTGTTGCCATTGCTGTGAATTCATTTTTTGGTCCGGTTTTTTATTTCGATACTAGCGCCAGTTTACGTTATTTTTTGCACCGAATGCGACGAAACCGGAACTGAATGTGGCAGCAAAACCTGGCCGTCAGGCTAATTGTTCAGCTGTGTGGCATTGCAAGCACAGCACTTAATCGCGATAATAGCGTGTTTGTAGGCTGCCTTCAGGTTCGCGTGCAAACCGTAAGTTGTTATTTTTGCCGGAGTTTTGGTTGATTTTTTTGCGCCTTAGTATTGTTGTCCTGCTGTCCGTTATTGGCTTTTCTGCATTGGCAGACGAGCACTATATTGATGAATTTTGGCAGGATACCCGTTCAAAAATTAGCCGCCAAAAAATTCCCGGCTTTAGCATGGTGTTTATCGAACGCAACCGTGCACCCCGTTATTTCAATACTGGTTTAACCGAAAAAGGCGGTCAACCCGTTAACGAACAAACCCTGTTTCGCCTGGCGTCGGTATCGAAAACCTTTACAGGAGGATTAACGGCAAAACTGGTCCATAAAGGACAGCTCAACTGGCAGCAACCCCTGCAAGAACTGGCCCCTGATTTCTCCTTTAGCGATAACAATCGCAATATTACTCTGGAGCACCTGCTCAGCCAAAGCAGCGGTTTGATGCGCAACGCTTATGACAACCTGATTGAAGCCGAATATCCCTTGCCTAAGATTATCGATCAGCTCAAAGATTTAGACCCTTTGTGTCAGCCAGGCAAGTGCTATACCTATCAAAACGCCCTTTTTGGCGTACTGGAATATCACTTTCAGCAAAACAATACTTCCTATGGACGAGTGCTGGAACAAGAGCTGCTGACACCACTGAATATGTATCACACCAGTGTTGGTCGTGAACCTCTGATGCAGGCCGATGACTGGGCCAAACCGCATGTACTCACCCGTGCCAGAAACTGGACTAAGACCCGCCTGAATGAATCCTACTATCGAGTCTCTCCGGCAGCCGGCATTAACACCAATAGTCATGATATGGGTATCTGGCTGAAAGCCATGCTGGGGGAATACCCGGACGTTATTGAGCCGGAAATCATTTCAGAGATCACCCAACCACACATCCGCACTTCCCGCGAATTAAGACGCCGGGCGTGGCGCAATCTGCTGGACAACGCTCACTACGGCTTGGGCTGGCGGGTATACGAAATTGATGGCCTGCAGGTGGCATATCACAGCGGCTGGGTTAAAGGCTACCGCGCCGAAGTTTCCTTTTGTAGTGAACTGGGTATCGGTGTCGCTATGCTGATGAATGCCGAAGCCAACCTGATGAACGAATTAGGTGCCGATTTCTGGTCTGGTTATCTCGCTCAACAAACCCATAAAGTCAGCGATAACCTGCATTTATCTGCTGGACGTTGAAGGCTCACTCCAACCAGTTGAGTTTTTCCAAAGGATATCCCAGATACCACTTAGCTCGCTCTAAAATGGTTCTGATACGCATTTCCCTGATTCCTAGTTTGGGATTTCCGGCCACGTCGTCACACACCTTGTTCAGCGCCTGCATATTGGGAAAGCAACTGAACATCATGTAGTGAAATTCACCTTCTACTCTCAAACAATCCATAAACTCCGGGATATCCTGAACAGCCTGTTCAAAAGGTTTTCGGGCCTGGGGCGTATTGGATTCGAGCTTAACCTCCACGTAAGCCAGCACGTGTTCGCAGATGCGGTCTAAATCCATTTCGGTGTGAAAGTTAAAGAAGTAACCGGCTTCTTTTAGTGCTTTGGTGCGCTGAAAGCAGGCACTGGGCGATAACCCCACCAGATCCGCCAACTCCTGATTAGACAAATCGGCCTGTTTGTGGATGGTAGCCAGAATGCGTTTATTGATTGCATCCAGCTTAATATTCTTTTTTGTCATCAGACTTTCCGCTTAGAACAAAATAAGATTTTGATTTGCACTGAAATAAAAAACAATCTGTTTTTCTAACCCTGCACTTCAAACAAATATTTTTCTGCCATGCTATAGACTTAATTCATCCACCAGAGCAACTTCAGTGAAAGGCTCAGACAATGCACAATGACATGATCCCGCAAGAGCAAAGGAACACGCTGCCCCATCAAAACCAGTTGATTGCCTGGCCTCGCATTGCGGCCATCTCCGCTATGGTGGCCTTTTCTCTACCTACCTTTATCACAGGCTTAGAGGTAGCGCAGTCACTGTCTATACCGGATGCATTGCAGGCCATGCTGATTGGCTGCCTGATATTAACCCTGATTGGCGGTGCCATGGGCACCATCGGGGTTCAGACTCGCATGAGTTCCTATCAACTGGTACGTATTGCATTTGGTGATAAAGGTGCTGCTGCGATTAATCTGGCATTTGCCCTGTCGTTGTTGGGTTGGTTTGGGGTCAACATCGATCTGTTTTCTGGGGCGGTCAACGTCCTGTTTCAGCAATATCAAATGGATGTACTACCGGGTTTCGCAATCGAACTTATAGCCGGAACTCTGATGACTGTCACCACGGTAATTGGCTTCTCAGCCATCAACCGCATCGCCTCCTGGATGGTGCCGGTTATTGCGCTTGTAACTCTATATATGCTGTACAGCGCGCTGCAACTTTTACCCCTGGCTGACTTTCTCAATATTCCAGGCGAGAACAAGATTGCTATTAGTCAGGGTGTCAGCGCTATCGTCGGCGCCATTATTATAGGCGCTATTATTTTGCCTGATATTACCCGTTTCAGCCGACATCGTCATGGCGCATGGCACACTGCTTTTTGGTCTTATTTAGTGGTGCAGTTGTTGGTGATGATCGTTGCCGCCTGGGCAGGTGCTGCGACTAACAGCCATGAAATTCTGCAATTAATGTTGGCAATTGGTTTGGGGGTAATGGCATTTGCGATTGTCATCTGTGGCAGTTGGATCTTAAATTCCCTGAATCTTTACAGCACCTGTTTAAGCGTTGCCGCGACCTGGCCAAAAGCACAAAGTCATTTAAATACGACACTGCTTGGCATTACCGGAATTGTTGCTGCGTCCTTCAATATTCTGGAAGTATTCATTCAATTTCTGGTGATTTTATCCGCCATCTTTGTGCCGGTGGCGGGAGTAATCATGGTTGATTACTTTTTGCTATATCGCGGTGATTACCAGGCGCTCACATTGGCGCAAAAAATCCCGTTTTCGCCTGCTGCGGCGCTAGCATGGCTTGCCGGTTCCAGCCTGGCGGTCACTGACATGTTCGTCACACTACCCACTGTCACAGGTATTAACGTGCTGGATGCCATTTTGCTCTGCGCACTCGTTTACTGGGCCACCAGCAAGCGATTTTTGGCGGTAAAACCACCACCTGGCAACAGTGCTAACTAACTTTTATCAACCCTTTATCAGTAATGAATCCAGCCGATTCAGGAGTCAGACAATGCGAATAGGTATCGATGTAGGCGGTACACACACCGACGCTGTGTTAATGCAGGGAGAGCAACTGCTGGCAGCCACCAAAGCCCTTACCAGTCAGGATGTGCTGTCCGGTATTATCCACGCACTGCGGCAGGTTATTCTGGATGCCGGAGTATCCGCTGCACAAATTCAATCAGTGATGATTGGCACCACACAATTTACCAACGCTGTAGTGGAGCGCCGGGAATTGGCTCCTACGGCCATCATTCGCATGAGCTCTCCGTCAGGAGAAGGTTTGCCGCCGGGTTGTGACTGGCCAACAGATCTGGTTAGCGCTATGCAACTGAAAACCTACCAGGTCAATGGTGGCTATCTCTATGATGGCTGGCCACTGAGTCCACTCAATCAGGAAGAAATTCACAAAGTCATAGCCGATATTCGCGCTAGAGGCATTAAAAGTATCGCCGTGGCGTCGGCATTCTCCCCCATGAATCCGGAACCTGAATTTCAGGTAGAGCAATTGCTCAAGACACAGATCCCGGATGCCAATGTCACTCTGTCTCATAGAATGGGCAAGCTGGGCATTTTGGAGCGGGAAAATGCCGCTGCATTGAATGTGGCATTACTGCCGTTCGCCCATAAAGTGGTCAGTGCCATGCTGCATGCAATCCAAAATGAAGGCCTGCAATGCCCTATGTTTATCAGTCAAAACGACGGTACGCTGATGAACGCGCAATTTATCACTCAATATCCAGCGTTGACCTTTTCCTCAGGACCCACCAATTCACTCAGGGGAGCCAGTAAACTCACCGGGCTCAAAGATGCCATAGTGGTGGATATCGGTGGCACTACCTCTGATATCGGAGTTTTACAGGATGGTTTTCCCAGAGAATCAAATATCGTCATTTCAGTAGGCGGAGTACGTACTAACTTTCGCATGCCTGATATTCAAGCGGTGGGGTTAGGCGGAGGCAGTATTGTGCTGGATGATGGCAGGCGCATCGGACCACAATCCACCGGACACAACCTGGTAAAGGAGGCCTTGATATTTGGCGGTTCAACGCTGACGGCAACAGATATTATCGTGGCATCGGGTCAGGCGGATATCGGCGACACTCGCTTTCTCCAACATCTGTCGCAAAACACCATTAATAATGCCCGAAACACCATGCACACATTATTAGATCAACACATAGATATGATGAAACCCAGCAGCAAACCAGTACCCGTGATTCTGGTAGGTGGTGGTGCAATCCTGGTGCAGGATGATTTGCCTTCAGCATCACAAGTTATACGCCCGGAAAATGCCGCGGTGGCCAATGCCATTGGCGCTTCCATAGCCCAGATCGGCGGAGAAGCAGAGGCCATGCTTAACTACCGCCAAATGTCCAGAGAAGCCGCCATTGCACAGGTAAAAAGTCAGGCAATAAATCAGGCCGTTGCGGCAGGAGCCAATGCCGACAGCCTGAGACTGGCAGACATCGAAGAAACCAGCATTCCATACATGGATGACGGAAACATTAAAATCCGGGTGAAAGTCATTGGTGACATCCTGTTTGCAAGCGATAAGGGGGCTTAAGCATGAAGATTTCTGTACAACAACTGGATGACCTGGCACTGGGTGCAGTATTTTTAGCAACGGGCGGCGGCGGAGACCCTTATGTGCCACTGCTATTAGCCAAACAAGCACTGCGAACTTATGGCGAGGTAACTCTGCTTAACCCCGATGACTTGCCAGATGATGCACGTATTATCACCCTGGGCGGGGTCGGTGCACCAACTGTTAGTCTGGAGTTGTTGCCTTCGTTGACCGAGGCATCAGCAACATTGCAAGCCTGGCAAGAACACACAGGAGAAACGGTAGACGCTGTTGCCGCGTTTGAGATTGGCGGAGCCAACTCCTTACTGCCTCTGATTGCCGCAGCCGCCTCTGGCACTGCCATAGTGGATGGAGACGGAATGGGACGGGCATTGCCCGAAGCACAGATGATGAGTTACGCCATAGAAGGTGTATCCCCCTCTCCAGCGGTCGCCTATGATTATCAGGGCAATGTCACCAGTTTTTCCACCAAGGATACCGACACCTATGAGCGCCACATTCGGGCCTTAACTATGGCATCCGGTGGAATGCTCACCACCGCAGAGCACCCCATGACGGGGAAACAGCTAAAACGCGCCATAATTCCTGGTACCCTGAGCTTCGCCATTCAGTTGGGGCAGTTGCTGAAGCAACACAAAGGCAACGCTGAGCAAATTCTGCCGGCACTTCAGGAGTTATTTGAGACTTCTTTGTACGGTTCTTGTCGACTGCTGAGCTGCGGCAAAATTATTGACAAAAGCACCCAGATTGTTGGCGGATATGACGTGGGAGAAGCCAGCATCCTGGATTTTTCAGACGCCAATCGCGAAATAAAAATCAGCATAAAGAACGAGTACCTGTTGGTCAGAGAAGCTGACAAGGTGTTGGCCTCTGTTCCTGATCTGATTGTGATCGTAGATTACGAAACAGTTCAACCCATCAATGCTGAACGGTTGCGCTACGGACAAAGAGTGGCCGTATTTGCCGTAGCTTGCCCTGCTTTTTTTCGCAGCGAAAAAGCACTAGCTGCCGTCAGCCCTCGTTGCTTTGGTTTTGATTTAGATTATGTGCCACTGGAAGAGATTTCCACATAATTGACATGCATTTCAAGGTTCTTGTCAGGAAAATGTTGTTCGTTATACTCTTGGTCAATCAAAAAAGCGTAAGCGCTTGATAAATAACTACAATAACGGAAAAACAGATGAACCTGACTGCAACCGAAAACCATCAAAGTGAAATGCGCCATGCCTACTACGACGGGGCACCTGGTATTGTTGTATCTGGCATTGTGTGGATTATTGCCGCACTTGTGACATTTCAGCTTGGTATGCACAACGGCGTCTGGACCTTACTCATCGGTGGCATGATGATTCATCCAATTGGTACAGTGCTGGATAAAATGTTGGGGCGTCCGGCGAAAACCGCCAAAGGCAATGGGCTAAATCCACTGGTGGCGGCATCCACAATATGGTTAATTTTGGGCTGCGCCATGGCCTATGGCTTGTATTTGCTCAACCCGCAATTTTTCTTTCCGGCTATGATGGCAACTATTGGTTGTCGCTACCTGATTTTTGCCTCGGTATTCGGCAAAGGGATTTATTGGGCCTTTGGCCTGACGTTAATAGTCGCTGCTAATCCGCTGTTTTTCCTGGCAGTTGAACCCGCCCTGGTTGCAGGAGTTTGTGGCTTAATCGAGCTGGTTTTTGCCTGACAAGTGTTTTCCAAAGCCGAGAAATAAACTATTGGTTTGCCAGTTGTTGCTTGCGATACTGTCCCGGTGTGCAACCGGCAAACTCTTTAAAGGCACGTGTAAAGGGAGCGGCAGATGCAAAGCCGCTTTCAATCCCCACAACAAGTACCGGCCAATCCAGTTTATCAGGAGCTTGCAATAAAGTTTTTGCATATTCAATTCGCATCTGATTGACATAGTGATTGAAGTTTTTGGCATTGAAATGATTGAGCATGAGAGCGCGGATCCGATATTCGGGAACATCTAGCTCTCGGGCGATATCGGCGACTCGCAAATTCGCTTCCAAAAAACGCTTCTCCTCCACCAGGAGCACATTAATTTGCTGCGCGAGTTTCTTTTCTTGCTGCGCACTGAGTTCGGTATTTTTGTCTATCTCGTCAAGCTGTCGCTGACGAAATACAATCAGCCCGTGGCTAATACTGAGTATTAATAAATAAGCGAAAACCACCAGCCAGTCTCGTCCCGCACCGGCCAACAATTCTTTCGGAAGCACAGCAGCGACGAGCATGACACTGACAACCGCAACCATAAAAGAAGACAGATAAATAATAATCACTTTACGTTGTAACGCTGCAGCGCTTTGCAAGCCGCGATAACCTTCCCAAAATGCCAGAATAAGCATACCTGATGAAAACAGCGCGATGGCTTCTGACAAAATGGTGGTCAGCGCAGGGATCCAGTCAGTATTTAGCAACCACATTTTTTCTGCAAAACGCACAAGGTGCCGCAATATTAGGCACGCACCAAGTACGCCGACGAATAACAGGTGATGGCGATTGAAAGGGTTACTTTTGCGAAAAAATGCCCGCGCAAACAGCCAGTAGCCGCTACAGGTGGCAAAACCCAAAATTCCGATCAGATGGTGATAGGGGGACCAAAAGTCTTGTGTCAATTTGTAGGCAATGTACATCGACGAAGAGCCACAAAAAACCGCAAAGGCCAAATGCAAAACATGCGTTTCCCTGTGACGAAAATGAATGATGGCTAACGTCAGACTCAGCAACACAATGCACAGCTGTGCGGTTTTCAGCAATTCCCAGTTTAGTTCCAATTTTTACTCTCTCTTTTGCCAACATTGATATTACGTGAACTGCGGTCAGTTTCGAAGTTTTTCTTCTTTTTTGTGTTTTTCGTGTATCGATTTTCAAATTCGATGCTCCTGAAACCCTTACCCATGGCAGCATTGCAGCGAACTCAGAAAACGAGGAATGGTTTTGGACAAGCAAAAACCTTTATTTCCAAAGTCTGAATGCTCTGTGTAAGAAGGGCTATCTGAGAGTCGCAGTTAACACCGAAACAGCAATCAATAAGAGTCTCTAAAGGAGAAGTAATATGAACGACAATGAAGTGATAATCAGGAGTGCTCCGCCCGTGCCACTATGGAAAACCTGGGGGCTTAGAATTATTTTTGCTGCCATGGTAATGGTTCTGGGTTCAAAGCAGCTGAATTATATTTTAGAAGGAGCGTCTGAATGGACTAACTGGCGGGGACTTGGGCATTCGATGTTATTTACCCTTGCCATCATGGCAATTGGAGGGATATTCCGTCCTTTGGCATTTCTGCCTATTATGATCTATGAAATCGTTTGGAAGCTGGTGTGGTTGTCTGTCGTTGCCCTTCCACCATGGCTGGCCGGTCAGGAGATACCGGGCATCGTCAATGCAAAGGCATCGCTCATTGCAATTGCGATCTTACTGGTTTTAATTCCCTGGAAGTACGTTTGGTGGCGTTATTTTACGCAACCGATTGAACCCTGGAGACGCAAAGCGCAGGCGAGTAACTAGAATATTTATGTCACTATTCTGTTAGCGAGGGCGACTTGTTTCGCCCTCTCGTTGCATTGAGAAAGATAACTGGCACTTTTTACTTTGGATTTTTGTCCTGGTTCGATTGCATTTATTACAGCCAATTTCTACAATTGTGGTAAGTTGCTACAAACGAAAACTTAGAGGTGGAAAGGTTATGGCTACTGCAAGTATCAGACTTGATCAGGAACTGGTAGAAAAAGCCAGTATTATAGGAAAAGCTTTAAATAGAACAACGCCAAAGCAAATTGAACACTGGGCTAAGATTGGCGAAATGATGGAAGATAATCCTGATTTACCCTATGAATTTGTAAAACAAGCGATTATCGCTAAAGCAGAGAAGGAAGCCGGGAAGCTAGAGATTTATGACTTTGGCTAAAGTTACCCAAGTCCTGCAAACAACCACGTTCAAAAAGGCAGTCAAAAAGCTTTATAAGAATCAGAAAGCGGATTTAGATAAAGCAGTTAAAGCGCTTGTTGCAGAACCTTTGCTAGGAGAGCAAAAGAAAGGCGACCTGTCGTTTATGCGTGTTTACAAATTCAAAATGGCGAAACAATTGACGCTTTTAGGATACAGCTATGAAAGCGGCTCTGTGGTTTTAGAGTTACTGGTTTTCGGTTCGCACGAAAACTTTTACAGAGATGCCAAAAAGATCCTGTAGGTTATTTATGGCTGGCATCATACTTATTTATATGATGTCTGAAGTATTTTTCGTACTCTTCGGAAGACGAAAGCAGAGCAGTTATATGGACATCTTGCTTCCCAGCCTTGTCAGAATTATCTTCGATTGAGACGGAAACACAACTAATAAGCTCGTCGGTATCTGCACAAATAACAACAAGCTCTTCATAGCTATTTCTGGAGCAATACTGTTCAGATGGTATAAATTCGCCGTGGACAAAGCCCATTGGCGGATCACCAAATTCAAATTTGGTAGTTCCTATGCTTCTCTCACCAGCTTTGATCTCGTATATCACGATAATTCCTGAGGCAGTTAACATTTTTATAAAAGACATCATGTCCACTTTTCACGGTGGCTGGATGTCCGTCTTTTTATGCATAATAAACTAACCGCTATTTGCGTACCAGATAAATACAGTGGCAGAGGTAATCAACAATTTTAGTGCAGAGAGAAAGTAGAGAATTGTCTTCGTTTTGGTTTTTGCAGGACACTCACTTTTGAGATGCATAAGAAAGAAAGGAAAAAGCCGGGCCCCTGAGGTTACCCGGCTTTCAGTCTCGGCGCATTAAGAGCCGTTAGTTGTGGCTATAGACTTTCATGGACACACCAGAATAGCGCTTGTGCCCGCGCAGTCTGATGAACCATTTGCCGGATTCCGGTGCTTCAATCACGCAGCGCTCTTCGGTGCCATAGTTGTTAGAGCGACATTGATAGCGGCGCTTGTTGGGCTTTTTGCCGTGGTTTAGCCACAAGGACAATTCGCCATCACCGCCAGTGGTGGTCACTTCCAGATACTTTGAGCCTTCTGGCAGCTCAAATTGATAGGTACGCCATCCGCGTTTGCCGGATAAATCTGCCCACTCCAGCTCAAACTCCTGATATGTATCAATTTCAGTACTAACAGGAAGTACTAACAGGACACCCATCATAACTGTACTTCAGTACAGTTTCCAAACACTCTTATTTGTGCAAAATAGAAGCTTCATTCAGCAGACTCAGGAGGAGTTAACATGCCAAAAGCCAGGAAGGCGCAAATCTGCCTTGAAGATACGCCCTATTACCACTGTGTTTCCCGTTGTGTGCGTAGAGCCTATTTATGCGGGAAAGACAAACAAACCGGGGTTAGCTATGAGCACCGCCGCCAGTGGGTTGAAGACCGTATTCACTTTCTGTCTCAAATTTTTGCTATTGATGTCTGTGCCTATGCGGTAATGAGCAACCACACTCACCTGGTGTTACACATACATAAAGTTTTATCAGATAGTTGGGATACCGAAGAGGTGATTCGCCGCTGGCACAGGCTTAGTAATGGCACATTGCTGAGTCATCAGTATTTGAATCCGGAACAACGAATGCAAATGCATGAATCGCAATTACTAACCGTTGAAGAAACCGCGGATATATGGCGGCAGCGACTGACGGATATCAGCTGGTTTATGCGTTATTTAAATGAATACATAGCCAGAGAAGCCAATAAGGAAGATAAATGTACCGGCAGATTCTGGGAGGGCAGATTCAAATCGCAAGCCTTATTAGATGAAGCCGCGCTTACAGCCTGTATGGCCTATGTGGACTTAAACCCCATCCGAGCCAAAATGGCTGAAACACCGGAAGAATCCGACCACACCAGTATTCAGTATCGTATCAATGCAGCCAAAGCAGGAAAAACACCTAAATTCCTGATACCTTTTGCCGGCAATATCAAAGAGGATTTGCCCCATGGTTTACCCTTTCATTTATCTGATTACCTGGAGCTGGTTGATATCACGGGCAGAGCTATCTTACCCAATAAACGTGGCTCCATTGAAGAATCAACACCGGCAATATTAGAACGCCTCAATCTCAGACCGGAACAATGGCAGGAACTCACCACTCAATTTGAAAACTGTTTTCATCACGCTGCTGGCAGTGAATTTTATCTTGAAGCCTATCGACATCGACACAAGCTAAAACGACTCAGGGATAAAAACACAGCTATCCGATTATTTGGCTGAAAGTAAGTACCGTAAATCCAATTTTTAGCAGAATTATCGCAAGGTAAGGCCCTTGTATGGCTGAACCGGCGATTCCAGCGAACCAAGCTCCTTTTTCTCTGCATTAAATCACGGCCTTTGAGACCAGTTAAAACTGGTTTCGGGAAACTAATCAGTAAACCACAAACAAAATCACGAAAACTGGATCACCCAAACTTTAAGATGGATGTCCTGTTTAGTTGTTTAGTTATAGTAGTTATAGTATCCCCCAATTCTGCGCTCCGGGCTTGTTCAACAACAGGATAGGTCGCGGCTTCGCGCGACTTATCCTTATTCGTTATGTGCGGCTATTGCTTTTTCTCTGGCTTAACATATGCCACATGCTTTAGTGTTCCGTCGGTTTGAACTTCGTTAATGTCAAACTCACAGGTAAAGTCAGCAAATGTTGCTTCTTTAGGAGTCCAGTTAATAACTTCTATTTTGTAGCTTTTGCGTGAATCCAGTTGCAAGGGAAGATAGCCATAACAATTAGTTGTTACATAACCTGAGGAGCTTATATTGTCGTAAAAAACAGTAAATAGCTGATCTGCTGGTATCTCCACTATGACTGATTTTGTAGGTTCGTCGAACATACCGTTAGTTTGTAGTTTGGCAATTTCATACAGTGTTGTTTTTTCGCTTTTTTCTTCTGGATCAATATAACCGAGAGTTATGGTTCCATTGTTTCTAAATCCGTGAACCCAAAACTCAACCGTTGAGGTCTCTGCGTTTGGTGGTAATGAATATTTGGCGTATTGAATGTTTGAGCTTGCACACCCTGATAACACGCAAGCAATAATTAACAGCTGTAGATATTTCAACGTAACCTCCTAAGTTACATAACATTTTTATAAAAGACATCATGTTCACTTTCCACGGTGGCTGGATGTCCGTTTATTCCGCATAGTAAACTAACCGCTATTTGCGTACCAGATAAATTCAGCGGCAGTGGATTTCAACTATTTCAGTGCAGAGTGAAAGTAGAGAATTGTCTTTGTTTGGGTGTTAATAAGACACTCACTTTTGTGCTGCATAAGTAATAAAGGAAAAAGCCGGGCCCCTGAGGTTACCCGGCTTTCAGTCTCGGCGCATTAAGAGCCGTTAGTTGTGGCTATAGGCCTTCATGGACACACCAGAATAGCGCTTGTGCCCGCGCAGTCGGATGAACCATTTGCCGGATTCCGGTGCTTCGATCACGCAGCGCTCTTCGGTGCCATAGTTGTTCGAGCGACATTGATAGCGGCGCTTGTTGGGCTTTTTGCCGTGGTTTAGCCACAAGGACAATTCGCCTTCACCGCCAGTGGTGGTCACTTCCAGATACTTTGAGCCTTCTGGCAGCTCAAATTTATAGGTACGCCATCTGCGCTTGCCAGATAAATCCGTCCAGTCTTGCTGATACTCCTGATAGGTATCGATTTCGATAATCACCGGATCGTGATCCGAGGCACGGTAGGCGTCAGGGGCATACAGGTTAGCCTGTTGATAAGCTGACTTGTATTCGGTGTTGTAATCTAAAGCAATGGGTTCATCTGCATTGATATGCCAATCCGTCACGCTTTTTACTTTGTTGCTCAGACTGGCTGATGCAAATGCGTGATCCAGACTGCCGGACTCACCGCGGTAGATGTACGAATGATTATAGCTGCCCAAATACGCTGCTTTTAAATCCGTTAAGCCGTAACCTTTAAAGGTGGTAATGGGATCTTCCATACCATAGGCATTCATATCCCCCAGAATCATGATATCTGACTCTGCCTTACCAGTGGGGTTAGCAGCTAACCAGCTCATCAACTCATTGGCAGCAAATACCCGTGTCGCGTTCCAGCAGCCCTGGCCATCACCCAGATCCTGGTCATCGCCCTCAGCGCTGCTACAGCTACCTTTGGAGCGCAGATGGGTCACCACAAAGGTTAGCTCATCGTTATTGGACAGATCTTTGAAGGTTTGTGCCACCGGTGCGCGGTTGCCATAGTCAAAGGGCACGGCGGTGGTATGAGCAGCGGTGCCTACTTCTGCCACCATGTCTTTGCGATAAATGATTGCGGAGGTAATTTGATCAGTTCCGATATTATCGGCATTGAAATTCACAAATGCCCATTCACCCTCAGAAGCGTTATCGTTCAGGCCATTAACCAAATCCTGAATGGCACTGAATTCTCCAAAGCCATCATTTTCGACTTCCAACAAGCCTACGATATGAGCATCCATGGCCAAAATGGCTGAGATGGTTTTATCCCGCTGGCGGACAAACTCTTCCAGTGAATCAGCACCACGAGAAGTGGGGAAACCAGCTCCCTGACCATCGCCGTTAAAATAATTTAAGACGTTATAACTGGCCACCCGCAATTCCCCTTCGTAACTGTATTCAGGCGCAGAAGTTCTGGGGTTGGCATCCACGAAGCTCAAAGGTTGAGTGGGATGAATGCGGTATTTGCTGAATCCATAGGTAACAACGCCGGTGACTCCCTGAATCTCGGTGCCCGCGCGCAGGGTATTGGCGGCGCTTAACTCTGGCGATGGATAAGGGATTGCGTCTGGATTTTGTTGCGTGCTGCCATCATCAATGGTGATTTGATTTAAGACATTTGCCGCAGCAACGGCATTGGCCGCTTCTCCGGGCAAAGCAATCTGAGTTGGATTGTACAATCTGCCTGATGACACCACGATTTCACCGTAACGGCTCAAACTGTAGTTGTCGGCCACCGTTAAGGTTTGCGACATATTCACCAGCATACCTTCGACACTTTCCAATGCCGCGCTGTCTGTAACGGGTAAGCTAAGCGCAGCAGGTGTGACGCTGTAGCCACTATCACATACTTCTGCAGCTGCCACGTTTCCTAATTGCGTGGCACCATAATATTCCTGAACTTCAGCCACCAGGCGAACTTTGTCACCCACATTAACCTCGGTGCTACTGTCGTAAACAAACACCCCTTCAGAACTGGCAGCGTTATCGTCGATATCGCTATCTTCTTCCTGAATAAAATAGCCTTTCAGTTCTTCACTTTGCTGGAAATCCGCAACTACTATGGCTTCCACCACCACACTAGTGCCTTTTAACGGACTTTCATCACCTGCTCCCTGTACTTCACTGATCAGGGTAGCAGCCTCAGAGCAGACGCCTAAATCGACGTTATTATCGCCATTGTCTCCACCGTTATCGCTGCCACCATGACTGCCCAGATCATTAAAACTATCTTTATCAAAAACCTGCCATTCTACATCAGGGTAGAAAGCATCAAACGCATCACTGTCGCCACTGACAATACCACTGATACGTCGTAGAGTTTTGTCTTTAGTGCTGGCACCATTGCTGCTCCAACTAGAACCTGGATCTACGCCCACTTGTCCAATCGCATCAATCACGACTCCGTCTTTGCTCAGTACCACAGCATCATCGCCATTAAACCAGCTACCACTTTTCAGTTGATTGGCTTTATCTAAAATTGCCTGAGCAGAACTGCCATGCGCCACCACGTGAGCAGCATCAGAGGCCAGAGAGCCTTCCAGTGCGATGCTGTAACCCACAGAGGTATTGCCGTTAAAATAAAAATCCAGACTGTAGACAGACAGATCAATGGCTGTCCCTGTAGGATTGTGTAATTCGATGGCTTTGTTGTAACTGCTGCCTTCGACGTATTCAGAGATGTAGATGTCATCTGCCAGGGCAGAAGTGGCACTCAGCACAGCGGCTGTCACCAGAGAAAGTTTGGTCAACATGGATAGGGTTCCTGTATTTCTTTTAGTTTTTTACAGTGTTTTGCATCACTGCAACGAGCGTCATATTCACAACAACTACTTTGCCGGATTGGATGAAGACAGGAAGGCTTTAACAAAAAACATAATGGCTTGTTAACAAAGCAATAAAATCAGTGACTTAGCGTTTAAAAATAAGATTACCTATCTGAATGAGTAAAAATAACACCGGAAATATGGGTATAAATAGACTCAGAATGTCAATTTTTGGATAAAAATAGACACCGATGAACATTAAAAACACATTTGTGCAGGCGCAGAAACAATAAAGCCCGCAATAACAGCGGGCTTTCATCAAAAGCAGAAATGAACTAAAGAATAAAACGACTCAGATCTTCGTTCTCTACCAGGGATTCCAGATGTTCATTCACGTACTTGGCGTCGATAACCACCTGTTCACCGTCCATTTCAGAAGCATCATAGGAGATGTCTTCCATCAGACGCTCCAGCACTGTGTGCAATCGACGGGCACCGATGTTCTCGGTGGTTTCGTTCACCTGCCAGGCGGCGTGCGCAATGCGATCAATACCGTCTTCAGAGAAAGATAAGTTCACCCCTTCGGTGGCCATCAGGGCCTGATACTGCTCGGTTAACGAGGCGCTGGGCTCAGTAAGAATGCGCTTGAAGTCGTCGGTAGTTAAGGCCGACAGTTCCACGCGGATTGGCAAACGGCCTTGCAATTCCGGGATCAAATCGCTGGGTTTTGCCATCTGGAAAGCGCCAGAGGCAATAAACAGAATGTGATCGGTTTTTACCATGCCGTGCTTGGTGCTTACCGTGGAGCCTTCCACTAAGGGCAACAAATCACGCTGCACACCTTCACGGGATACATCGGCGCTACTGACATTTTCTCGCTTACAGATTTTGTCAATTTCATCGATGAACACGATGCCGTTTTGCTCCACCGCTTCCAGGGCTTTTTCTTTCAGCTCTTCCTGATTCACCAGTTTGGCGGCTTCTTCTTCCACCAGCAGTTTCAGAGCGTCTTTGACTTTCAGTTTTTTCTTTTTCTTTTGCGTACCAGACAGGTTCTGGAACATCCCCTGCAACTGATTCGTCATTTCTTCCATGCCAGGAGGGGCCATGATCTCAACGCCTACCTGCGGCAAAGCCACATCGATTTCGATTTCTTTATCGTCCAGGTGTCCTTCTCGCAGTTTTTTACGGAAAACCTGGCGAGAGCCTTTATCTTCAGACTGCTCCTTCTCACCCCAGACATTTTCTGCTGGCGGCAATAAAGCGTCCAGAATGCGCTCTTCCGCGGATTCTTCAGCACGGAAGCGCACTTTGGCCAGCTCCTGCTCTTTGGTCATCTTGACCGCGATATCGGCCAAATCCCGAATGATGGATTCCACCTCTTTGCCCACATAACCCACCTCGGTAAATTTAGTGGCTTCCACTTTGATGAAAGGGGCATTGGCCAATTTGGCCAGACGACGGGCAATCTCGGTTTTACCCACACCAGTGGGGCCTATCATCAGAATGTTTTTTGGGGTCACTTCCTGACGCAGTTCAGTATCTAACTGCATTCGACGCCAGCGATTACGCAATGCAATGGCCACGGCACGTTTGGCATTTTGTTGACCGATAATATGGTTGTCCAATTCATGGACGATTTCTCTAGGGGTCATTTCAGACATGCTTGATCCTGATTAGTAATCCAGTATTTCCACAGTTTGGCTGTGATTGGTGAAGACGCAAATACTTCCGGCAATAAATAAGCTTTTTTCAGCAATATCTTTGGCGGATAGTTCAGTATTTTCCAGTAAGGCTGTGGCTGAGGCTTGGGCATAGTTGCCACCCGAACCTATAGCGATCAGATCCATTTCTGGCTGAATCACGTCACCATTACCGGTAATGATCAGCGAAGCCGTTTCGTCAGCCACCGCTAACAGGGCTTCCAGGCGACGTAACATGCGATCGGTACGCCAGTCTTTTGCCAACTCCACTGCCGCTTTAGTCAAATGTCCCTGATGCTTTTCCAATTTTGATTCGAAGCGCTCGAATAAAGTGAAGGCATCCGCAGTACCACCGGCAAATCCCGCCAGTACCTTATCCTGATAAAGACGGCGGACTTTTTTAGCATTACCTTTCATCACGGTATTGCCCAAAGAAACCTGACCATCGCCAGCCATTACCACCTGATTTCCGCGGCGGACAGACACAATCGTTGTCATTTTTGTTCCTGTTTAATTTGGCGCGATAGTGCGCACTTTCAGACTATGAGCAATTTGTGGGGGTGATTGGTGTGATTTCAAGGTTTGTGACTGGTAGACGATTCCACAAGTTGTAAGTGAATGTCTGGCGCAACACTTGGGTAGCTTGCTTTGCTGGCATGTTTGCCGGGGCGAGAACATGGATGCTCATTTAGAGATAAAGCCAGTATTTGTTCAAAGTGCAGCCCGGTTACCTGAAGGCGCAGTCGGCGCCCCGACAATGATTTCAATCAACTGGTATTGGCTGAGTCAGGCTTCGATTCCGAAAAATATGTACCT
Source organism: Planctobacterium sp. AWH2_060 (assembly GCF_056158425.1). Taxonomy (NCBI): domain Bacteria; kingdom Pseudomonadati; phylum Pseudomonadota; class Gammaproteobacteria; order Alteromonadales; family Alteromonadaceae; genus Planctobacterium; species Planctobacterium sp. AWH2_060. The sequence goes on from NZ_JBSWTG010000001.1 coordinate 3,518,546, forward strand.
ACCAGCAACCCCAGAAATGTAAAAAATACCTTTACCAGATGCGACAAGTGGTAAAGCCCGCCCGTTGCAGGGTGTGGCGATCTTTTTCCGCCATACGCTTGCGTTCGTAAGGCCCCATCACCACTCTGAACCATCGGCCGTTTTTACCATTGCTTTCTTTGATATTGGACTCCAGGCCCTGAAATGCGATACGAGCGCGCATACTTTCAGCCTGCTCTTCCTGCCTGAAAGAACCACACTGCAAGACATAAGTAGTATCGGATGTTTGCGTGGCATCCGGCTTTTCCACTTCAATTTCGTAATCAGGATCTGTCAGAGTTTGCATAAACTCCCACTCTTCCTTGGGCGCTTCGGGTAGAGTGTCTTCTGCTTTTTTGGCGGTTTCCTGCTTTTGTACTACCGCTTTTTTGCTATCGGAGGCGTCTTTAATGTTCCAAAGAAAAACACCAAAGCCGATGATCACTGCAAGCGTGAAAACGATCCTCAACCAGGGAGTAGACTGACCTTGTGAATCAGCAGTCTTTTTTGCTGCGGGTTGTCCTCTGCCATTGGAGCCAGACGGTTTGTTGTTGGTCCGCTTCTTTGCAGCAGACCCTGTGCCTTTTTTTGGGGGAACTCTGTCCCTGGCGACGTAATCTTTAGGTGCCATAAATGCTGTTTATTTTCGTGTTGTTGTATTTAGCGCGCGGCAGATCTTACCGTGTCTGAACTATGGTGGAAACCACTACAAAGTTAAATTCTTCGCTAGTCTCGCTGAAATATCAAAAAACTAATAAAAATCAGTGGGATCCACATCCACAGACCAGCGTACTTTCTGTTTTGTTGCAAGCCCTTCAATATTCGCCAGGTATTTATTCACTGCCCGATGCAATGGCAAGCGTTGCAGATGGGACAATAACAATTGTACTCGGTAGCGGCCCTGGCGTTTTTCCATTAATGATGGAAAGGGTCCTATGACTTTTAAGGCCGGTTCATTAAGTGATTGTTCCATATGGAACATTTTCGCCACCTGCAGTAAAAACTGCTGACAATCTGACAGTTTAATGGCCTCGGCCTTGAGCAATATCTGAAATTCAAATGGCGGTAATTGTGCTGCCTGACGTTCTTTTAACGTGGTTCGGGCAAAGTGCCCATAGCCATTGTGCAACAGATCCAGCAACAAGCCATTGTCGGGGTGGCAGGTTTGCAACCACATTTCGCCTTCTTTACCCGCTCTGCCGGCGCGGCCAGCCACTTGCGTTACCAACTGAGCCAGTTGTTCCGTAGCTCTGAAATCGGCACTGTACAATGCCGCATCCACGTCCAGTATCGCCACCATGGACAAATGTGCAAAGTGATGTCCCTTTGCCAATATCTGGGTGCCCACCAGTATCTGATATTTACGCTGGTTGATATCCTCTAAAGTCTGGTTAAGCGCCCGTTTACTGGCCATGGTGTCGCTGTCAATTCTCGCCACCTGGTATTCCGGAAAAATGCGGGCCAGGGCTTCCTCTAATTGTTCAGTTCCCACTCCATCGGCAGACAGATTATGACTGCCACAGGACTGGCAACTATACTGGCGTTTGCGCACCGACCCACAATGATGACAGTGCAATTGCTGAGTAGACTTGTGAAAGGTGTACGGTTTGTCACAATGGTGGCAGGTTTCCACATAACCACAATCGTTACACATGATGGCCGGGGAATAACCACGACGATTAATAAAAATCATCACCTGTTGTTGTTGTCTCAAGTGAGCATAGATACGCTCCACCAAATAGGGACTTAGCCCGGCATCCAGATGCTGCTCTCTGATATCCAGCAGTTGTTGTATCACCCGACTGCCCTTGACCACCTTATCCCTCAGATGCAGGTGTCGATATTTGGAGGTCAGCGCATTGTTTAAAGTTTCCAGTGACGGCGTGGCTGAGCCCATCACTACTGGAATATTGAGACGTCGGGCGCGCATCAGTGCCAGATCCCTGGCGTGATAGCGAAAGCCATCCTGTTGTTTAAAGGAACTGTCGTGCTCCTCATCTATCACTATCATGCCCGGCCACTTTAGCGGTAAAAATACCGCAGAGCGGGTGCCGATAATAATCCCCAGCTCGCCATCCCCGGCTTTTTGCCAGACCGCCAGTCGTTCGTTATCGGTTAATCCCGAATGCCAGACGCCTATCTGAATGCCGAAACGCTGTTGAAAGCGGGCCAGGGTTTGTGGTGTCAGGCTGATTTCCGGTACTAAGACAATCACCTGACGCTGTTGCTGCAGTTGGTTCTCAATGATTTGCAGATAAACTTCGGTTTTACCACTACCAGTTACCCCTTCGATTAAAAAGGGCTGAAAGTCCTGATGACTATTGATAGCGCTGATGGCTAATGCCTGTTCAGTGGAAGCAAAAGGTCGGGCATTCACCTGCAAGGATTGGGTCCAACTCAGGTCCTGTTTAACGTCCCGCTCTTCATATTCAATCAGCATTTGCTTATACAGGGCTGATAGAATCGGCTTTTTGAACTGTTGTAATAACTCCGCTTCCCGAGCAGGCTGCTCTTTCAGTAACTGCAATAACGCCAGTTGCTTTGGTGCCTTGCTCAGACTTTGCCATTGTTGCTGAGTTAAATCGGGTTTAATGCGCCAGAACTTTTCCGTAGCGCGACGATTTGGCTCTCCTTTGCGCAATTTAGCAGGGATAGCCGTGAGCAACACATCACCAATAGGATAACAATAATATCCGGCGGCCCAATTGAGTAAGGCCATCATGTCAGGCTTTAATACGGGCTGCTCATCAAGCACCTCAGCAAGCTCTTTCAGCTTATTGGCCTGCCACTGTGACTCTGACTTACTGTTGACCACAATGCCAATCTTTTCACCATGGCCATAAGGCACTCTGACCCGCTTACCGATCAAAGATGTGCCCTGCAGGCTTTCGGGTATCAGATAGTCGAAGGCCTGTCGTTTCGGGATCGACAGGGCAACTTCAGCAAACAATTGGCTCATGAGTTTTGGATAAATCTATAAAGAATCTGGATTTTGTGGGGCTGACGCTCAAATTTTAGGCATTTTCGCTTGATCCCCGAAAGACGATACATTAATATGCGCGCCTCTTTGCCTCAAGGGCAAAATGAGAAAGAATTTTTGTAATTAACATCGTATGGTGGCCAACTTCGGGTTGGTTAGCGATACGGCCTTAATATTGAGGTGCCCCATGCAACAAGGTATTCACCCAGAATACAACGAAGTTACCGCAAACTGCTCTTGTGGTAACAGTTTCAAGATCCGTACTACTTTGAAAAACGATCTGGCTCTGGACGTATGTTCAGCTTGTCACCCGTTCTACACAGGTAAGCAAAAAATCGTTGATACTGGTGGTCGTGTTGACCGCTTCAAGAAGCGCTTTTCTGTACTGGGCAAAAAATAAGATTGCCCCTTACCGAATTATCGCTCAAAACCCGGCTTCTGCCGGGTTTCTTGTATCTTTCCAGGCGCATCGCTCAAACTTCCACCCCTGCTCCGACAAGCCAATTTTAGCGTAGCTGTAAGCCCACTTGTTATGTTACAGTTCACCCAACAAAAAGAATTGCTATAGCAATCTCAAGTCTGGTGCGTAATAATAAAAACAAAGCGCCCTGCGCATATTTATAACAATAAGTAATTAGAGCACACTCTAAAGCAGAATTTTTCAAGTACCGACGACGACATAACCCATTACTTACTGAGGCCCTACATTTTTATGTCTGAATTACGTCAAAAGGCGCTGGATTATCACGCCTTCCCTAAACCCGGAAAAATAAGCGTAGAACTAACTACTCAAGCAGAAACCGTTGAACATCTGGCATTGGCTTACAGCCCAGGTGTGGCAGAGCCGGTTAAAGAAATCGCGGCGGATCCTGAAAACGCCTACAAATACACCATTAAAGGCAATCTGGTGGCGGTCATATCTAATGGCAGTGCCATTTTAGGTTTAGGGAATCTCGGGCCATTGGCGTCCAAGCCAGTGATGGAAGGTAAAGCTCTGTTATTCAAACGCTTTGCCGGTATCGACTCCATCGACATTGAAGTACAGCACGATAGCGTACAGGAATTTATTGATACCGTAGCCAATATTTCCATCTCGTTTGGCGGTATTAACCTGGAAGATATCAAGGCGCCTGAGTGTTTTGAGATTGAACAGGCCTTGATTGAGCGCTGCGACATTCCGGTTTTCCACGATGATCAACACGGTACAGCTATTGTCACCGCTGCCGGTATGATGAATGCGTTAGAAATACAGGGTAAAAACCTGTCTGATGCCAGGATAGTCTGTTTGGGTGCAGGTGCAGCAGCAGTAGCCTGTATGGATATGCTGGTTAAGTGTGGTGCGCAAAAACACAACATCTTTATGTTGGACAGCAAGGGCGTTATCCACTCTGAACGTGATAATTTGCAACCTCACAAGCAAAAGTTTGCCAATGAAACCGACAAGCGTACTTTAGAAGATGCAATTGAAGGTGCTGACGCCTTTTTAGGCGTGTCGGGTGCCAACTTATTAAGTGTTGAAGCCCTGCGTAAAATGGCCCCCAATCCGGTTATCTTTGCCTGTGCCAACCCGGATCCGGAAATTAAGCCAGAACTGGCCATGGCAGAGCGAGACGATTTGATTATTGCCACAGGTCGTTCTGATTACCCCAATCAGGTTAACAACGTACTGTGTTTCCCCTTTATCTTTCGCGGTGCTCTGGATGTCAGAGCTACGGTTATCAATGATGAAATGAAAGTGGCCGCAGTGGAAGCTATCAGAGCGTTAGCCAAAGAAGAAGTGCCTCACGAAGTGCTGGCGGCTGCTCATGTTAATCATCTGGAATTCGGAAAGGATTATATCATCCCGAAACCCATGGATACCCGTTTATGTCGCCGTGTAGCTACCGCAGTTGCTCAGGCAGCCATAGATTCAGGGGCGTCAAAAATGAGTTGTCTTCCCGTCAATTATCTGGCAGAGTTACCCGCGTAAAAAACGAACGGTAATTTTGCTGACCGAAGGTTAGGCTTCAGAATCACTGGAGCCATGTGGTAATGCTGAGTATTAAGTGGTTGTCGTAGGTCTGCTTGAGTTTTAACAGGCCGCAAAATGATATGTAACATCAGTAAAATGACATGATTCGTACGATTAAATAAATATAAGAGTTCGAAAAATGACAAGCCCTGATACCAATCGTCAAGCCACCAGGGAGGCATTGACGAAAGAGCTTCTGGAGCATTATCAGTGTCAGCCTAAGCTGTCTAAGCTAAAAGAAGCGCAGCCGCAATTGGAAGCACAGTTTCAGTTTCCCCGTAAAGTGTGGGAAAAGCTGAGAGCAAAAAATTAATTTATGATTTAAACAAAAAGAGTCGCAATAGCGACTCTTTTTTTATTCCAGTTTTAGGAAATCTTAACCAGTATTGCGCATACCTACAGCGATACCGGTAATAGTCACCATCATGGCTTTTTCCAGTGTACGATCTTCGGCGGTATCATCCAGGGCGCGGATGCGCTGCAACAACTCCATCTGTAAATAGTGCAAAGGTTGCAGATAATCGGCGCGAATAGACATGGATTGTTTACCTTTCGGATCTGACTCCATCACTTCTTTTTGCTGCAACAGGGTTAACAACAATTCGATACTTTGCGTTAGCTCAGCTCTGAGCTTCTCACCAAGGTGACGTAACTCCTGAGGTACCAGCTTTTCATCATAAGCCTGACCCACTCTGGCATCCGCTTTGTAAAATACCATGTCCAGCATGGATAAACGGGAGCGGAAGAAAGGCCAACTGGCTAACATATCCTGGAGTAAATCCCCCTGCCCTTTATCTAGTGCATTTTGCACTGCCGGCATGACACCCAACCAGGAAGGCAGCACCATACGGGTTTGCGCCCAGGCGAAGATCCAGGGAATAGCTCGTAAGCTTTCGATACCACCAGTGGGTTTGCGCTTGGCAGGACGGCTACCCAAAGGCAATTTGCCTAACTCCTGCTCCGGCGTAGCGACGCGGAAGTAAGGCACAAAGTCCGGGTCGTGGCGTACCACATTGCGGTAGTTATCTCGGGCATCGGCAGCCATGTCGATAATGGCCTGACGCCACTCTGGCTTAGGTGCCGGTGGTGGCAATATAAAGGCTTCCAGAATCGCACTGGCATACAGGTTCAGACTGCGTTTTGCCAGAGCGGGCATACCGAATTTATAGCGAATGGTTTCGCCCTGTTCAGTCACCCTGAAGCCACCATCCAGGGAACCCGGTGGTTGTGACAGGATTGCGGAATGAGCTGGTAAGCCGCCGCGACCAATAGTGCCACCACGACCATGGAACAAGGTTAGCTTAATATCATTTTCTGCGGCAATGGCCACCAGCGCTTCCTGAGATTCATACTGCGCCCAACCCGCGGCCAATGCACCGGCATCTTTCGCCGAGTCAGAATAGCCAATCATGACGTATTGCTGGCCTTTGATATAACCGCGATACCAGTCAATCGCCAGCAGGTCAGTCATCACTTTTGGCGCGTTGTTCAGATCGTCCAGGGTTTCAAACAGGGGAGCCACCGGCATAGGCCAGCTGACGTTCATTTCCTGCAGTAGCAACTGCACTGCCATCACATCCGAAGGCAGACTGGCCATTGAAATAATATAAATACCAAAGGCTTCGCGATTGTTCTGGGCAATCACCTTACAGGTATCAATCACCTCTTTAACTTCGTCACTGGGCTGCCAGTTAGTGGGAAACAAGGGTCGCTTGGAGTTTAATTCGTGCAGCAAAAATGCCTGCTTGTCCGCTTCTGTCCATTGGTTGTAATCCCCAATGCCCAGATGACGGGTAAGTTCGCCAAACACATTGGCATGACGCTCAGAATCCTGACGCACATCTAAACGCAGCAAATGCACGCCAAAACAGTGGGCGCGGCGAATGGTATCCAGCAGCAGACTGTCAGCCACATTACTCATGCCACAAGCGTGCAGCGAGTTATAACAGGCCATCAGTGGTGCCAAAATCTCCTGGTCTGACTGGATCCAGTCATCCTGGTCCACCGGGAAACCTTCCAGATGGCTGGCAATACCATCTCGGGTAAGGATCAGCTGGTCCCAAACTGGACGCAACAAGGCGCGATAGGGCTCCAAAGCCTCTTCGCCGACAATACTGCGCACATAATCGTCGCAGTCGGTCATTGAGAGTTCCACCACCAGGCGCTCTATGTCGTCAGCGAATAATCGCGCTGCGCGCTTTCTGGCTAACAACAAAACCTTTTGGGTAACTTTAGCAGTAACATTGGGGTTACCGTCTCGATCTCCTCCCATCCAGGAGCTGAAATGCACCGGGGTTGCATCCAAAGGTAAACGCTGACCGAACTGCACGAATAATTTACTGTCCAGCTCACGAATGAAATCCGGTACCGCTTCCCACAGTGAGTTTTCAATAACGGCAAAGCCCCATTGTGCTTCATCTACTGGCGTAGGCCTTACTGCTCGCACTTCTTCTGAATGCCAGGCCTGAGTAATGAGATCGGCAATGCGCAGCTCCACAGTTTTGCGTTGTACCGCACTGAGATGGTCGTCTCGTAGCTGTTTAACACACTGGGTTAACTCAGAGTATTTGTGAATAAAGGTACGGCGATAAACTTCGGTTGGGTGAGCAGTGAGCACCAGATCGATATCCAGTTTAGCCACTGTCTCAGCAAACGATTCCTGAGAAAAATCCATATCCTGCAATCGCGCCAATAGCTTTTCCATTGGATCTTCGATTTGCGCATTACTGTTGTGTTCCTGCTCCACAATATTGGCCAGGTTCAAAAATTGTGTGAAAGCTCTGGCAATCGTTAACAACTGCTCGTTTTCCAGCTCTGAAAACAAGGCCTGCAATTGTTGAGTGGCTTCCTGATCACCCTGATTTGACTTGCGACCAGACTTTCGAATCGTTTCGATGCGTTGCAACCATTCTTCACCCAATTGATCTTTGATCGTGGTACCTAAAGTACTGCCGAGTTGACGAACAGTATCTCTTAGCTGGTTTTCCATAGCGTCTGACATAGGCTCTCCGGATTTAATAAAATTACAGTTTTTGTGGTTTTTGACCACAGAAAGCCCCTAAACTTACCTCATTTTGTAATTAAATTACAAGAATTACCGAAATCTAGTTTGTTTAAAGGCCAAAATAAAATCTGTCGCTTTCTGCTATATGCCACTATATGCTTAATTTTGAATGTCGGTTTGGATCTTATTATTCTGATGTTCTTATGTTGTTACTTTCTACATTAAAAACCCGATCAATAGCAAATGACATTGCTATGAAGTTGGCATCAGCACAAGTATGAGTTATGCAGCGAAACCCAACAATACTGGCCCTGGCCAGTGAATTTAAAGGTGCGGATTTTATTCGTGAGTGCAAACATCAAGGCTGCGAAATATTCGTCATTGCCAATGAAAGGTTTAAGGATCACCCCTGGCCCTGGGATTGTATTGACAGATTTCACACCATGCAGGATTTGCGTATTCAACCGGATCTAACCTACACGGTGGCTTATCTGATGCGCCATCATCAAATTGATCGCATTGTGGCACTGGATGATTACGACGTAGAGCACTGTGCCGACTTAAGAGAGCACACGCAACTGCCCGGAATGAAACACAGCAACGCTCGTTTATTCAGGGATAAGTTAGCCATGCGCAGTGCCGCGGCCGCACAACAAATCCCACAACCTCGCTTCACCGGCATATTGAATCATCACCAGGTGTATGAATTTATGGAAGCCGTGCCCGCCCCCTGGATTTTGAAACCCAGACCCCTGGCAGGCTCAGAAGGTATCGAAAAATTTTACCAGCAAGATGACCTATGGCAAAAACTGGAAAACTTAGGCGATCAACAATCCTGGTTTTTATTAGAAGAGTTTGTTTCAGGCGAGGTATTCCATGTGGATTCACTGTGCTGGAAAGATGAGGTGATTTTTAGTCAGGCCAGCCAGTATGGCGCGCCTCCCCTGACCATGTTGCAGGGACAAGGCATCTTTTCAACCCGGGTTTTACCCAGAGACAGTGAAGATGCCAGGCAACTGACTGAGTTAAACAAGCAATTATTGGCGGCATTTGGGCGCAATTACGGTCCCAGCCACAGTGAGTTTATCAAAGGTGACGATGGCCAGTTTCGCTTTTTAGAAACCTCCGCCAGAGTGGCGGGTGGCAATATTGAACGCACCATAGAATGCGCTTCCAATATCCGGATTTGGCAAGAAGCAGCCAAAATGGAACTGGCAGATTTTCGCAATGAACACTATAGCCTGCCTGCGCTGCGACAGGACTATGCCGGTCTGATAGCCTGCCCTCAGGGATCACAACCAGTGGATATTCACAGTTTTCAGGAAAGTGAAATCAGGCATCGCTATACAGCCGATGGTTACAACAGCCTGGTGGTGCAATCTGAAGATTATCAGCGAGTGCAATGGTTATTGCAGGATTTCGCTAAAAGACTGGTTTGCTGATGTTGGATTTAGGCAACAACAAAACTATACTGGCAACAAATTTATGAAGTGCTCCGCAGCGGGGCACTTTCACCTTGAGAGACCAAGAATTTGAACAACTGGACCATTGAAGATGCGGAGGAGCTTTATCGTGTAAAGCGATGGGGCGCGGGTTATTTTGAGATAGGCGAGAACGGCAATCTTAAGATAACACCGTCACAGAACAATGAGAGCTTACGCATCGACTTCAAATCCGTTATCGACGAGATCCGTGCTGAAGGCATCCAATTCCCGGTAGTTGTGCGCTTCCATGACATTTTGCGAGCTCAGGTAGCGAAACTGAATCAGGTATTTCGCGACACCATTAGTAATGCCGAATATCAGGGCCATTACATGGGAGTTTACCCGGTAAAAGTCAATCAGATGCGGGAAGTGGTAGAAGAGGTAGTGGATGCCGGTGAACCCTTCCAGTTTGGTCTGGAAGCAGGATCCAAAGCCGAGCTGTTAACGGTTCTGGCTTACAACACCAATCCCGGTGCCCTGACTATTCTGAACGGCTACAAAGACGAAGAGTTTATGCGTCTGGCCTTTATGGGTTTGTTGATGGGCCGTCGCATCATCATCGTGGTGGAAAAATTCAGTGAACTTTACACCATTGCCAAGCTGGCCAAAGAGCTAAAAATAACGCCAGAGATTGGTCTGCGCGCCAAGATGTCAGTGCGCGGGCGCGGCAAATGGGCAGGTTCAGCAGGAGACCGGGCTAAATTTGGTTTATCCACTTCTGAACTGGTATCTGCGGTTCGCTATCTGAAAAATGAAGGTCTGGACGATCGCCTGAAACTATTGCACTTTCACATCGGCAGCCAGTTAACCGATATCCGTGCCATCAAAGATGCGGTTACCGAGGGTGCTCGTATTTATGCAGAATTGCGCCATCTGGGTGCTAATCTGGAATTTGTCGATGTTGGCGGCGGTCTGGGTATCGATTACGATGGCAGTGCTTCCACCAACGAGTCTTCTCGTAATTACAGCATCAAAGAATATGTAGGTGACATTGTTTACGGTATGCAGGAGATCTGCGATGCAGAAGGTGTGCCTCATCCCAATCTGGTCAGCGAGAGCGGCAGAGCTTTAACCGCCCATCACAGCTGTGTTGTAACCGAGATTGTCAGCGAAATTAAGCCGACAGGTAGTCAGTCGGTATTGGCCTGCGATCCAAACGAACACTTTATTGTCAGTAACATTCGCGATTTGTCGGAGAACCTGGATCGTTACCCCAACTCGCAGGAAATCTACAACGATGCCGGTGACTGGAAAGAACAGGCACTGAACGCCTTCAAGTTAGGGGTGTTAAATCTGGAGCAGTTAGCTACGGTTGAGACACTGTACTGGCAAATCATGCAGGTCATTCAGCAGCGCATGAAGCAGGAAGAGTTTATTCCGGAAGAGCTAAAAGAACTGGAAGTACAAATGGCCTCTCAGTATCTGGGTAACTTCTCAGTGTTCCAGTCTGCCGCAGATACCTGGGCGATTGATCAGATCCTGCCGGTGGTGCCTATTACCCGCATGAACGAAGAGCCCACGGTAACCTGTTCCATTGCCGATATTACCTGTGACAGTGACGGTAAAATTGACAACTTCATCGGTGAAGACGGCGTCGCGCCCACCATCAAAATGCACGAACTTAGGCCGGATGAGCATTATTACATCGGTTTGTTCCTGACCGGTGCCTATCAGGACGTTATGGGCGATATGCACAATTTGTTTGGTCGCCTTAATGAAGTCCACATCTTCAGTTATGACGATGACCCGGAAGATTTTTATATCGAAGAGATTGTGCGAGGCTCCTCGGTTGAGCATGTGCTTAACATCATGCAATACCATCCCAAGACCATGGCGCAGGATGTCAAACGGGTAATCGATAAGAAGATCTCAGATGGTGAATTGAAACCGCGAGATGGAGTAAAGTGGATCGACTTCTACGAAGCTTGCCTTGAAGGTTACACCTACCTGAAAACCACCAATTAATACAAACAACGGCTCTGCATATCAGGGCCGTTTTTTGTTGCATCTGCTATGAAATTTTCAGTAAATTAGAAGACTCAGAACAGTTTCCCTGCAAGGATCTCCAAAATGAATGAACTGGAATTTTCCGCCGTCTCCCCCTGTGATTATGCTGACGGACTGCCCCGCGAGCAGTTTATGCATTACCACATCAAACCGCTGTGGCACAAAATACCCCGCATTGCCGGTCCGGCTTTCACCGTCAAATGCGCCCCGGGCGATCATCTGATGCTACACGCCGCGATATACGAAGCTAAACCGGGCGATATTATTGTTTGCCAGGCTGATGAAAAATTTGCAGTATCTGGCGGTAATGTTTGTGCCATTGCCCAAAAGCGCGGTATTGCCGGGTTTGTTATTGATGGCGTGGTCAGAGACATTGAAGAGGTCAGAGACATTCAATTTCCCATTTTCGCCCGTGGAGTTTGCCCTAAACCCGGTGCTAAAAAAGTCAAAGAACCACTGAATCAAACTATCCAGTGTGGCGGTGTCACTGTGCATCCCGGTGATATAGTGGTAGCAGATGAAGAAGGCATTGCCGTGTTGCCCAAAGCGCTAGCCGCAGAAGTCTACGAAATTGGCAAAAAACGCCGAGATAAAGATGCCGCTCTGAGCCTGGAGCAGTGGCAAGCCAATCACGAGCAGCTCATCAAAGACAAACTGAACTCACTTTAATAGTTATTCCGGAGTGGTTGTGTAAAATTCATTCACTCCGTTACGTAGCATGTATATTCCAGTTTCATCAACAAAATCAACTTATTCAGATATTATCTGATTAAAAGTTTATTACGTTCGAATATACCGAAAACACTCTTCGATGTATAAATTGCTCCGGGTAACTGGAGTGAACAACGTGAAAGACAATATCAGACAGTTTTTTAATCATGATGCAGCGGGTGGCATATTGCTGGTACTCGCGGCATTCATCGCCATGGTAATGGCCAACACACCCTTAGTATCTTTTTACAATGGTATTTTGGACATACCAATCGTCATCAAACTGGGTACTTTTGAAATCGCCAAACCGCTTTTACTGTGGGTAAATGACGGCCTGATGGCGATATTCTTTTTTCTGATTGGATTAGAAATAAAGCGGGAAATACTGGATGGTCAGCTGCGCTCAATTGAGCAGATTTCCCTGCCCGCATTTGCCGCCGTCGCCGGTATTGCGGTACCCGCATTATTCTACTACTGGTTTACCAGTGGTGATCCTATAGCCGTCAATGGTTGGGCAATTCCCGCCGCTACGGACATCGCCTTTGCCTTGGGTCTATTCGTTTTATTCGGAAAAGGCCTGCCATTATCCCTGAAACTGTTTTTGCTCAGTGTCGCTATATTTGACGATATCGGTGCCATCGTCATTATTGCTCTGTTTTATTCTCAGGATCTGTCCGTTGTTTCCCTACTGATCAGTTTAGTGGGCCTTGGCTTACTAGCGGTGCTAAACCGATTCAATGTGCGCTATCCAGCAGCTTATTTATTGATTGGTGTCGTGGTTTGGGCGGCGGTATTAAAGTCTGGCGTGCACGCTACTTTAGCGGGCTTTGCTATTGCCTGGTTTATTCCTCTGAAGGTCAAAAACCCTGATGGCAACCCTATGCTGCCGCACATGGAACATGCGTTACACCCCTGGGTTTCGTTCCTGGTGTTGCCGATATTTGCACTAGCCAATGCAGGTGTACAAATCGTTGGCGCAACCATGGCCGATCTGTTTAACCCTATCACCCTGGGTATTGCCGCAGGTCTGTTTGTTGGCAAGCAAGTAGGTATCTTTGGAATATGCTGGTTAGTGGTTAAATCAGGACTGGCCAAAATGCCCAAAGACGCCACCTGGCTGCAACTCTATGGAGTCACTTTACTCTGCGGTGTTGGTTTTACTATGAGTTTATTTATCGGTTCTTTGGCGTTCGAAGGCCAGGGGGCCGACTACCAGCTCAGCGTTAAAGTGGGCGTGCTAATGGGTTCGATTTTATCAGCGGTATTGGCAGCTGTGATATTGAGTATGTCTAAACCCAAACCCGTAACCGTCAAAGAAAACTAATTACGGAGTGGTCATAGCCCGAAAACGCTGTGCTCCCCCTAAGACTATCGACTTTTAAGCTAACCAAACTTGTTCTGAGGAGATGATTATGAAGCTTATTGTTAAATCAGCTAACCTGAACCTGCAAAAGTTGCACAGAGAAACGGTGCAAAGACGAGTAGACAGCGTTTTTAACCGCACCCGGCAGGCAATACAATCACTGACTGTCACCCTGAGTGATATCAATGGTCCCAAAGGTGGCCCTGATAAACAGGTAAAGGTGAGGTTGAAGTCTGACAACATGCCATTGATTGTGGTCATCGATAAAAAAAGTAACTGGATAGCCGCGGTAAACTCAGCCCTTAGTCGGGTAAATAACAGTTTTGTGCGCAAACTAAAACGCAAAAAGCAGTTCAGTTATCGCACCGGGTTGATAGCACCACAACCCGCTATGGTGATGGAAGAGCAAGCAGTTTAACTGCTCAATTTTGAACAATGACAGGCTCCTTCGGGAGCCTGTACAGTACAATCACTTTCTGGCCAGCAAAAATGCTGTGGTGTCGTCTGCTGACAAAGGTCGACTAAAGTAATACCCCTGAATCATATCGCAGCCCATATCCTTTAACTGCGTCGCCTGTTCTTTGTTTTCGACACATTCGGCGATGAGGCTCAAACCCAGACTTTTACCCAGAGTAATAATGGACTGGATAATACCGTCGTTGATGGTATCAACCCCCATTTGGCGCACAAAGCTGCCATCAATCTTCAAGGTGCCAACTGGTAAATCACGCAAATAACTCATACTGGAATAGCCGGTACCAAAATCATCCACTGCGATATTGATACCCATTTGCCTTAATTGCTCCAGCACTTTAATGGCGTGTTCGGTATTGGAAATAAAGGTATTTTCGGTAATTTCGATTTCCAGACAACGGGGAGAAAGTAAGGTTTTTTCCAGTATTAATGAAATTTGTTCAACGGCATTGGGGTGCATGATAAATGACGCAGGAAGGTTGACCGCCACCCGCGTTCGCTCACACCCCTGCTCTTGCCATATAGCATTTTGATTACAGGCCTCTTCCAATACCCACAAACTCAGGGAATGCATCAGCCCAACATCTTCAGCCACAGGTAAAAACTGTACCGGATTTAATAAACCCAATTCCTCATCCTGCCAGCGGATCAATGCCTCTATGCCACAAACATGACCGGTTTCGGTGCAAATTTGCGGTTGATACACCAGGTGAAAGCTCTTGTTTTCCAGTGCCAGACGCAGCTTGTGTTCGAGGGTCAGGCGCTCCATAGAGCCGTAAATCATGTCGTGTTCAAAAAAGCAGTACTGGCTCAGGCCTTTTTCTTTGGCGCGGTACATGGCGACATCAGCGTGCCTGAGTAAGGTGGAAGAGTCCTCACCGTCTTCCGGAAAACGCGCAATACCAATACTGGTGGTAATGTGTAACTGATTGCCAGACAGCTCGACAGGCTCACTCAGGGTAAAGATGATCTGCTCTGCCAGAGGCACTATGTCTTCTTTATTGTGCAGATGTTCCAGTAGCACAATAAATTCGTCGCCACCCCAACGACAAACGGAATCCGCTTTGCGGACTACCGAGGAGATTTTTTCAGCCACTTTAACCAGTAGCTCATCCCCCACCGAATGACCCAGGTTGTCGTTGATGTATTTAAACCTGTCCAGGTCTAAAAACATCAGGGCCATCTGGGAGTTTTCACGGCTGGCGTTATCAATGCCGTGATTCAGTCGGTCCACCAACAGGTGTCGATTGGGCAGTTGTGTCAGCGCGTCATAATTGGCGCGATTAAACAATTGCTCAGTGCGCAAGGCCACCAGCGATTCCAGACGTTCACTGTGGGCGTGCAACTGCTTCTCGTGTTGCTCTATGGTATCCAGCATACTGTTCACCCCGGTGATCAGGGTGCCCAACTCATCATTGCCTTTTGCTCGCACCCGACGGTTGTAGCGCCGGTTACGGGCCACATACCCCACTAATTCCACCAGCCTATTCATCGGGGCAGCAAGGAATGACTGTAATCGCCAATGCAGAAAAAAAGACACCGCGATACTGACCACAAACACCAAAAACAAGATCAGCAAGTAGTTGAGTCGTTGATCCGACAGCGCATTGCTCTCAGACACTATCAACACATAGCCAATGACTTCATTGTCCATTCTGATGGGTTGATAGACATGCAGTAGCGAATCGAGTACCTGTGCCTGCTCCTGCAGGGAATCAAATTTAGGTAATTGAATATCAGAGTTGCGCTGATAGGATGCAAATGTGCTTTGTTCACTGTCCAGCAACATAGCATATTGGGTGGCAGGGAAGGCGCGCAGGGATCCCAATATCGTATTCGCGGTGTCGTGATCGCCAAACAACAGTGCAGAGCGGGAGGTTTCAGCAATTAACTGGGCTTTGCCGCGCAGATTTTCTAACAAAGTATTCTTGTGATCTGAAATAAACTTTCCGTACAACAGAATGGAGGCCAGTATCAGGGTGATACTTGTCACAATAGTGGCGACCAATAATTGCTTTTTGAAAAAAGACAATTGCTTGTACCAGGAAAATAACTTATTCATCAACGCTTTATCCGGGCCAGCTTCAATAACTCCGAGCTGACCTCTAACTCTAATTTTTGTAATTGTTGCAGGTCTACTTCAAAGCGTAGCCGTTTTCCTTCCTCATAAAAAGAAAAAGTCGCGATATTCTGATGAAATCGGATGTCCGAAGATACCACCATGATTTCCTGCAATGACACGGGGTCAGGGGTTGCCTGTTGTCCAAAATAGGCCACATCACAGCGAATACTCACTTCGTACGGAAGCACCTTAACTCGCCATTGCTGCTTGCCTATGCGCTGCTCCTTAACCATTTCAGACAAAAAACTCAGTGCAGGATCGTCTTTATCCAGACAAATCACCACAAACTCTCTGGACGCCCTGCGATCAAATTCAGGCCAGTCGATGAACTTGGTAAAACTATACAAATAGGCGGCTTTTAATTTGTCCAACCGTGACAAGTCTTCGAATTGACTTGCTTGCGCCCCCACAGACAGCGACAGTAATCCGACAACCACAATGGCCGTCAGTCTGCGCAAATAATTCTGTAATGGCATCAGTAACATGTGCTGACCTTACAAAGACTTGAAAACCATTAGCCCACCACGCCACCGTTCGCGAGGCTGCGGACCATTAAGGTATTGATACAAGGGTTTGGCAAACTCAAAAGACAAGTTTAGCTGTTCACTAAATTGCCAGGTAAGCGCAATACTTGCCAGTACCTTTCGACCACCATACATATCAGGATTGGTAATGCTGGCCGGATAGGGAAACTGCATAGGTACCAGCAATGACTCATCGCCACCTTGAATACTGTTGGTTTGGGTTAACTCTACCCCAAAAGCAGTTTTGACTTTATCCATCAGGGGCACCTGATATTTGCCCTTAATACTGAATCGATTCCCCAGCCGATAATCGCGATCATTTTTTCCGGTGCGAATAATTGCGGTTGCATCCAGCCTGATATCTTGTGTACCAGTAAGCCGATAACTCAAGGTGAGTGGAAAATCCCAGGTACCGGAGCCCAATTGCATGGTGTAAGGCAATTGTTGCTCACCCGGTGCTCTGGGCGTATCTCCCTGTTCAACTATGGAACCCACCGGCAAGCTGACGCCCAGATTCAGATACAAGCTGTTATCAGCACTGGCATGGAGTCGATACCGGCTGGCCAGAGTAATATCCCCTACGCCATGGCTCTTTATTAAAAACTGTTGGTAGCCGGGCACCACAGAAATATGGTCGGTTTCTTGTTGAATATAAGGCAAGGCAAGACTAACCTGCCAAAGTTCGTCCCACTGATAATTAACACCTAACACCGTGGCCCTTTGCTCGATCAAGGTAGGTACCACAGGAAAGTTTTTCGCGCTGCGCGGTTCGCTGCCCGGAGTGAACAATACCTCATCTAAAGTTAATTTTTCCCAACCATCCAGATAGCCTTCAAACTCGGCCATGTGATGACGCAGTGACCAGGACCAATTGTCGGCTTCCGATTCAGCTTCGTCTGTCGGGATAGAAAATAAATCCTGTAAACTCATCTCGGCAAATTCTGCTGGCGTCGACTGAGAACAGGCTTCAAAAGAAGATGAAGTTAAGAACGCAAATAAAGCAATTCTGGTGGCTGCTGCACCAAATAAATTAAACAAACACTACCTCACAGGCTCAATGATAAAACCATCCCAGGTAGTTCACTCCATCTAAGCTCAAGATTAACGTAAAACCTTTTAAATATGCAGCTAATTTTCACTCATTTTTAACGCTTTTTATGCACAAACTGAATATAATTTACCGACAGATCGACTCCTGTTCGCCAACATTCATTTAACGGGTTAAATTGCACTCCAATATTCTCAGTAACAGAGCAGTTGTTTTTCGCTAACATGCCCTGAAATTCGCAGGGCTTTACAAATCAACAAAGCGCATTGTTACCATGTTCTCTGGTTCTGGAAATGCAAATACATTCGGCCAACAAATCAATCCAGACAAAATAAATAGTCAGACGTTATAAAAGTACTTTTTGCTGAACCCTGTGACTTTAAAAACACCTAACGAGCGTACCAAATTATCTCAATATTTTTTCCGGATGAGATATCGTGACAGAGCTGCGATAGCAGCTCTGATCGCGACATAAATTAAAGCCAAAAAAAGCACCTTCATCCGCTTTTGAAGATTCCAGGCACTGGCTGACATTAACAGATTGATCGCATCGCCCAAACTATCTCTTAACCAGTTGCGGCTAAGGCGAAAGTCCTGTTTCAGATGCCCTATAATCGGCTCTATCGCTGCTCTCTTCTGACACAACTTTCGTTTCTTCTGACGCTGATACGCGTTGTCTCTTTTTAGCGGCGGTTTGGGAAGCAGAACCTCTTCGCAAACATACTGCTGTGCTCCGCGATAGCCTCTGTCTGCTATTGCCATTGCTATCGGGTTCTTCCGATGTTGACGGGCATGTTTCAGAGCCGATTCCAGCGTTTTGCTGTCATGGATGTTTTCGTCATGACTTGCCACACCGATGATGACCTGTCCTTCTAAAGTGGATACCACGGAGGCTTTTCTGCCGTATTCGTATGGTTTATGGTCCTTACCTTTGCCAACACAATACACCCCCGGCTCATGCAGGCTGTAGATCTTGTTTTTGTCTTTGGGTTGTTGTGCCAGCACTTTTTCATACAGAGCAAAGTTATCCTTCTGTTCTGACAGGAGTTGTGCAGGCAATTTACGTTGCAATTCTCTGAGTAGTGTTCCTGCGATAGTGCGCAGACGTTTCAGGGCTCTTCTGGCTTTTCCCCGTACTTTGGGGTGACGAAAGTGGCGACACTGTAAACGTAACTCTTTGACTTCTTTCACATAAGTCCGGCGTTGCTTTACACCGTGTTTTTTAGCCAGCTTATTGAGCCGATTGATGATCTTAATGGCGAGTTTTGTGTCCGTGGGATAAGTGATGGCTTTTTCCTGTACCGTGGTATCGACGAGTACTTTATCTTCTTCCACATCCTGTTGATGTAATGCCACAGAAACAGCAAAAATGGCGTTGATACCCTCTTCTCCAATCCGCTGGCGGAAAGCCGTGATTTCGGTGCGGCAACAGGGTGGCTCAGTCTGAAAAGCGACTTCCCCACAAAACGCCTGGTAATAAGGATTCATCATCCATTGAGCGATGGTATTGTCATCACTGAGGTTGTACATCTGTTTCAACATCAACAGACCACACATGAGCCGGATGGGTTTCCCGGGGCGGCCTTTATCACTGTAAAACACAGATAACTTTTCATTCAGAAAATCCCAGTCAATTTCATCGGCGAGCAACAATAGTGGATGTTTTTCGTCGAGCTGAGAAATGAGGTCAAAAAAGCCAATTTGTCGTGAAGTTTTGGGGCTGTCTTTTATCATAAAACCGTAGTCTGTTTCGACCAGAAACTGATGTTAATTTTACCAGGTTCGGTCGAAGCAGACCAGGTTTTAAGGAAGATTAATTATAAATATCAATGAGATATGTTTTTATAACGGCTGACTAAATATACAGAGTAAGAGGGAGTGTTGTTCTTAACCGTTGTCAGGGGGAGTAGCAGTATCTTAAGTATAACGAAATAATTGGGAATTAGTTTAAAACGAGGTTCATTTTTTATTTACTTCCACAATGCTTTCAGCAAGTAATTTTCAGTAATATTTTTCCAAAAATCTCGAAAAGCCTCTTGGCTCTGCTGATAAATTTCAAACTCCATTTTTTTCATTAAACTAATTTCATACTCTTTTCGTGTATTCGCGGACAGAATGGATTCCACAACACGTGGTATACCTTCACCATGAGCCTGAATGTTAAAAACCCCCAATTCCAGTATTCTAATAAGAAACTCATTCAGATGTTCGCTAGCCTCTTTTACTGACCATTTTTTTGACACAATATCAAAAAATTGACGACGATCCTTTGCAACAAATAAAACAGCCAAAATAATACGTGATTGCTTTTCTTTCATTGCCTGCTTTAAACGAAAAAGCCCCCTTAATTTATTTCGAACCTGAATGCTCTCTGCGACACACTTTGCTACATATTCCCCAAAATCATCACGAACAAAATCTATAAAGTAGCTTTCCGAATCTTGCAGATGGGCAAAACAATCTAACCACTGATTTGGAGAAATATGAGTGTATATTTGCATCACCGTTTCTCTACAGTCAATTGGCGTATATTTTAAGAACAGCTTGAGCTTTTCTGTTTCCGGTTTTTTTGCAAAATAATGCCAACTGAAACCTGAAGGCATCACCACCTTTTGAGGACAACTAACCCCCTTTGTTCTTATTACAAGAGTGACTGAAGGGTTGCTAACATGGAACAGTGAGTGAATAAACTTATCTCCAGGCAATATTTCGACGCAATCTCCTTCTTGTAGCCAATGATAGCCCTCTAATTTAACTTGCCCAACACTCGTATTTCTATCCAGGCAACAGGTTTCTGAATGTTTATATACCCCCTGTAGGCTTTCACCCTTTATAACTTTAAATGCTCCAGCAAAAGAGTGATTATGTATTTCAGTTTATGAATCAAACCACGTCAAAGATTGAATGATGAAATGCGCATTTTCAAAGAGTATTAATGGTGAATCACTAAAGTTTTCTGAACAGGCCATCATTTTATCAAAATGCTTTAGTTGCAAAGACAATCTCTCAAGATCAGTCAAATCTCGCAACTCCGAAAGGTCAGAAACAGACAAAGTATCAAAAGCTATTTTTGAAAAACTCAGTAACTCATAGCCAGTATTGCCATACTCCAACTCAATTTTTTCGGCTAATGCATTGACCTTTGACAACACTTGGCTTATCAAGACAGAGTTATCTGCTGAAATCATAGTAGATGTAGGTTTCACCATCTTTGACAACTTTATCGAAGCTCATACGTTTGAATCGCTCGCCCAATTTAGGGTATTGAGCCATTAAAGACACCTGCTGCTGCATTGCCTTAAGGCGTATTCCTTCATCTCCAATAGGACTCGTCTGCGCTGGAATGTAGCTCATTAAAACCAAGCACCCTTCATCATTGCATGCATGGTCATATACGGATAATTCATTGTTTATAGTTTGCAACTGAAAATCACTCAGAGCATCATCCAAAACCATGAAATTATCCAAAGCATCGTTACCAGTTGACATCTCTCGGTATTCATCTAAAAGCTGGAAGGGATTAAAGACATTTTGCTCTATTGATGATGTAACACCGTCCACATTCGAAACAGGTAACTTAACCTTCACAGTTTTAGGTACTTCACCCATTTCTTGACTATCGTCAGCCTCACCTTTGGATAAAACTGCGCTTTCTACGTTGACGTCTTTTGATACCACAGTTGTCTCTTTGTTCATTTTTACTGGAGTATCTGTTTTATCGATAGTCAACAATGGATGTTCGACAATATAATCAACACAAATAACGATGCTTCCGACTAATAGTGCTGCAACCAGGTATTTCATATTTCAATTCTCAAAAATATATTTCTCTATAATTTTGCTAAAATTCATAATTCAAGGCTCTCCTGGTACTGAATTGTCTCCCGGACACCCGCGCACACACCCACTCAACACCCAACCGCCGCCAGAGTCTTCAACCGAACCATCGGGATTGGAAATACAAGCATTCTGACAATTGTACATAGTTACACTGCCATCAGAATTGCGTTGTCGGTGATAATCATTGGCTAAAGCGGTTGCCGCCACCGCTGCAGATACAGTAAAAAATGCCACTTTTTTGTTATTAAATTTTTTCATTATTCCACCTAAAAATATACTGTATACAATATTTTATATTGCAAGGCCAAATTATCACCCGTCCGCCACGAGTAAACTGCTATTTTAAATTTACTTAAAATATTGCAGAAAACGTATTGTAAGCCGCAAATTGGTTACTCCGTTTGAGGATTTATTGCAACGTGATGGAAAAACAAGTGTGACAAGCCCTACAGAGAAGGGCATGATCAAACTTTTTGATATAACACCCCCTTTAACGATCACATTGTGGCATAAGCCAATGAAATAGCTTTACACTGAACTCTGTTCACTCCATCCTGGCCCGATTTGTCTCTCATAAAGGCCGCGTCATGGAAATTCTTGTTCATCTTCAAAAAGTGTCTGATACCCGATCTCATGTTAATCAGGATTATCCTGTGCTGGAGATGTCATTCCTGTTGATAAGTGCCCTCATAAGTGGCAGTAAATCCTGGGCTGATATTCATGTTTTTGGCGAAACACGACTGGACTGGCTAAGACAATATCTGCCTTTTGAATACGGGATACCCACCCAACAAAATGTCGCCCGTATCATCAGAACTATGGTACCTGAATCATTAATGGCAGCGTTGGTTTCCTGGGTAAATGCGGTCAGGGAAGAAAACCAGTTTCAACATATTGCTATTGACGGCAAAGATGTACGAGGTGTCGCGAAATATAGCGGCTCAACGCCATTGAGCATGGTTTCTGCATTTGATGTGGAACAGGGGCTGGTGTTGTATCACAAAGCCGGACGAGGCAAAGGAAATGAGCTGGCAATGGCCCGGGAGTTAATTGAATCGCTGGACATTACCGGGGCTATTCTGACCCTGGACGCACTTCACTGTCAGGTAGAGACTATCCACCAGATTAAAGAACAAAAAGGGATTGCTTTGGTACAGTGCAAGAAAAATCAACCCACGTTACTTGAGGCGGTAGATACACTGTTCCAGAAATATTGGGCTTTACCTGAGGCAGAACAGACCAGTTTAAGCGAAAGTGAAACCGGACATGGGCGAAAAGAAACCCGCACGGTCTGGTCAACAGACCTCATCCTTGAGGGGCAACTAAAAGAAAAATGGTCAGACCTGAAAACGATAGCCGCGGTAGTGAGAGAACGCTCTGTCAAAGGACAAACCAGCCATGAGACCCATTATTATGTCTGTACTGAACAACTGACGCTTGACGAACTGATGAAGGCTACCCGACGCCACTGGTACATAGAAAACAGTCAGCATCATGTGTTGGATGTGACGTTCAGGGAGGATGATCAGAGAATGTACGCCGGCAATTCCGCCATCAATATAGCCTGCTTCAGGCGGCTGGCTCTGAATCTGTTAAACCAGCACAAAGACAAAAAGAAAAAGACGAAACCACAAAAAATGGGCTGGTGTGCCGGAAGTGATGACTACCGCCATGAAGTGCTATTTGGAAATAATTAACCGAGTATATTCAAGCCCTTCCCTACAGAGGCCCTATAGGTAATATTTATTTGTTTTCTAACTTATTCCTGCATAGATGCAATAGATTACAAAAACTCAGTAGCCGCTATCGATTACCAGTAGTGCCAGAACAATTGCTTCCTAAAGTATTTTTACTTAATAAATCTTGTAATAATGAGAGCGACGTACATTGATAAATATAAAAAAGGCGACATAACTGTCGCCTTTTGATGTTTGCAAAATCCACCTCAATTATGCAGCGGGCTTGTGCTCCACCACAGTGGGTGCATCCTCAGTAAGCAAATTCAAATCAAAGTCATACTCATCGACTCTGACAGCCACACGACGTTTAGCATCATAATCTAATACGGCGTCAGCATCAGCCTGGTTCAGTACACCGCGTTTTTGCATTTCTGCAACTATGGTGGCGAAATCAGAACCCGGAGCCACTGGCTCTTTACGCAACGCTTTTTGGATATTGCGCAAAATCGGCATAACTGCGTGTTTGGCGATAAATGCCTGATAGTTAATGTCATAACCATCACCCGCTTTGGTTTCTACCAGATGGGTAATTTCGTTGCGGAACGCATTGTTCTGCAAACTGACTTCTGACAGCTCACGCACCAAATCATCAGAAATGGCATGCGTACTGTTGCTGTAGGTTGCCGTTAACAAACGCATCAGGCCACGTACTGCAGTGTTCGGGAAGTTAGCCACAAACGCTTTTTGCGCTTGCTCTGCCTGTTGCAAGGCCCACTGAATACCGTATTCAAAATAAGGCTTGGCATCGGCACGGTTAGCTTCGCTGACTTTCGCTTCGTAAAAACGAATCGCCGCCATCGACATGTAACCATAGCTCATCATGTCACCCAAACGCGCAGACAACATTTCTGCTTTCTTCAGATCACCACCTAACACCAATAGTGCCAGGTCAGCCATAGTAGCCAGGTTGGAGGCTACCTTGTTCAGGCGCTTCTCGTATTTTGCAACTTCAGGCAATTTAGACGTGCTGCCACGCAGGAATGGTAAATAGCTCTTACCCATGCTGCGGAAGGCATTCGCCACACTGAATCCGATGGTTTTTCTCAGCAACTTGTTGAATTTCGCATCAGCGTCTTTCTCATTACTGTGAATTTGCTCCACCAGCTCTTTCATGTAAGGGTGACAACGCATAGTACCCTGACCAAAAATCATCAGACTGCGGGTCAGAATGTTGGCACCTTCTACCGTAATAGCAATAGGCTGTGCTTTATAGCCATTGGCCATGGTGTTTTGCGGACCCTGCTGAATGGCTTTACCGGCGGTGATATCCATACCGTGCTGCAGTACTTCACGACCCAGCTCCGTCATGTGATATTTAGCCATCGCGGTAACTACTGAGGGTTTAAGACCTAAGCCCAGACCTTCAGTTGTCAATTGACGCATCGCTTCTAACAGGAAGGTTTTACCCGCCATGTCGGCCAGCTTTTCCTGAATACCTTCGAAACGACCAATTGGTACGCCAAACTGTTCACGAACAAAAGAATACTCGGTAGCCGCTTTGAACGCCGACTGAGCCGACGATGTACCCAGTGCTGGTAAGGAAATACCACGACCTGCACCCAGACATGCAACCAGCATCTGCCAACCGCGACCGATGTTGTTTTGACCACCAATGATGAAGTCCATTGGAATAAACACATCTTTACCACGAGTGGTACCGTTGTAGAAACGCATACCCATTGGATCATGGCGATTGCCTAACTGCACACCAGGGTGAGATTTAGGGATCAAGGCACAGGTGATACCCAATTCGACTTTGTCTCCCAACAGTCCATTTGGATCCAGACACTTGAACGCCAAACCTAACACAGTGGCAATGGGAGCCAGGGTGATATAGCGCTTGTCCCAGGTCACAGACAGACCCAGCACTTCTTTACCTTCCCACATGCCTTTGGTAACAACACCAACATCAGGAATCGCACCGGCATCAGAACCCGCATCAGGACCGGTTAATGCAAAACAGGGCATATCCTGACCAATGGCCAGTTTGGGTAACCAGTAATCTTGCTGTGCTTTAGTACCATAGTGCATGAGTAACTCGCCCGGACCTAAGGAGTTAGGCACCATTACAGTTACCGCAACAGCACAGCTGCGTGAAGCAATTTTCGACACAATAGTCGAGTTAGCGTAAGGACTGAACTCCAGACCACCGTAGGCTTTTGGAATGATCAGGGCGAAGAATTTATTCTTGCCTAAAAAGTCCAGAATATCTTGCGGAACATGAACACCGTCTTCTTGCAGACGATAATCATCAACCATTTCTATCAGTTCGCGCAAAGGACCATCAATAAATGCCTGCTCATCTGCTGTTAATTTTGCCTTAGGCACGTTTCTCAGTGCCGCCATATCGGGAACGCCACGATAGACAGAAGCTTCCAGCCACACATCACCGGCGTCCAGCGCCTCTTGCTCTGTAACTGAAATTGGGGGTAAAACCTTCTTAAACGTTGTACGTATACTCATAATATTCACTCATCTGACATCCGACCAGTTGAAATGATTATGATAGAAAACGATTTTTGGATCAAAGTTTTTTAACAAAAAATTCAAGAAATCGTATTATTTTTGTTCAATCACACTAACCTGATGATCAGCTTAAATATTTGATTTACAATTAATAAACGGCTTTTTCTGAGCGGATTAGAAATGCCTACCTGGAGGATTAAAAGAAAGCTTTTTAAGTAGAAAACCGCCTCTTAAACGGTACTTTAATTGCGCATAATGGCTCATAAATGAAGCTTGCGTGATCAGTTGTAAAGAATCACGCTGCAATTTTTATAGTTTAAAAATTTAATTTGAACAGACTTGTGCAGAGATTGATTTTTAGCTTTTGCATGGAAACTCAAAAAATGAGTTCAAAGTTGCTGACATCTGCTTGATGGGCACAACTTCCAATGCTCATACCCCCTGGAAATTGCAGAAGCCACTGTGTAGCGGCTCCTGCGAACAGCATTATCAGGCTGGTAGCGACATATTCTCGCCCAGCTTTTTCAGGCGACCATTTTTAATGCCATAAATAAAACTGTGCACATTCAACTCCTGCCCTGCAGCTTTAGCGGATTTAACTACAGAGGTGCGCAAGACGTTGTTCGCCTGCTCAATGACGTTAATTTCACACAACCTGTCATCACGTGCTTCACCTTCTTCAAACTTCGCCAGTTCATCGGCATGCTTTTCTGCAACGTCTTGTATGTGTCCTAACCAATTATCAATCAATCCCAACGGCTCCCCTTTCAGCGCCGCTGAAACACCGCCACAACCATAGTGGCCACAAACAATAATGTGTTCTACTTTGAGGACATCAACTGCAAACTGTAAAACCGATAAGCAATTCAGATCGGTATGCACCACCATATTGGCCACATTGCGATGCACGAACAGTTCGCCTGGTAACAAGCCCACGATTTGGTTCGCCGGAACACGACTGTCGGCACAACCAATCCACAAATACTTTGGCTTTTGTTGTTTGGAAAGCTTGTCAAAAAAACCGGGGCTTTCTCGATCAATGTCTTCTGCCCATTTAGCATTGTTATCCAGCAGTAATTGTATGTCCTGCATTTATACCTTCATCTTGTTGTGCAACATTGGCGCTGAGTATACCCTGGTTGTGCAGCCTTTAATGCTCTGATCTGTATAGCCCATAGCGCACTGCTTTAAACCGCAAAAGAATATTGCAAATAAAATTTGCCGGATTTGTTTAAGCTGCTATACCTGTAGGGTCATCAATTTTACTAGCAAAAGGAGCAGCAGATGCAGCTATTAAATTATCTGAATTTTAAAGGGCAATGCGAGGACGCAATTCACTTTTACCAAAAGACTTTAGGAGCAGAAGTTATTATGCTGATGCGCTTTAAAGACATGCCGCCTCAGGAAAGTGAAGCCTGTCAGATGCCGCCGGGTCTGGAAGAACAAATTATGCATGCCGAAGTCCAGTTCGGAGAAACTCGTGTCATGATGTCTGACAGTCCGGAATCTGGTACCCCTGAATTTAAAGGCTTTTCACTATCCATTACCGCGGAAACAGTTGCACAAGCGGAAACCTACTTTGCGGCACTCTCTGAAGGCGGCAAGGTCACCATGCCACTGGAAGAAACCTTTTGGGCCAAAGCGTTTGGTATGGTGGAAGATAAATTTGGGCTTAGCTGGATGGTGAATGTAGACAGCGACGATATGCCATCAATGTGATAATACCCGGGCCACCCTGACTCGGGTATTATTGATTAGAGCGTGCTGACCTTTTCTGTACAAAATTTGTTCTGCATATAAGCGCTTTAATCGCGGAACAGTCCTACAGACCTAGTGCTGAGCCATGTAATCCATCGTCAGGTTGGTTAATAGTTTTACACCCAGTTTCATCCCTGAGTCATCCACATAGAACTCCGGAGTATGGTGAGCCGGTGCTTCTTTGGCCGGCACATCTAATGGTTTTCCGCCGATAAACAAATATAAACCCGGGATTTCCTTCTGGAAGAAAGAAAAATCTTCCGCACCGGTGGTGGGTTTTCGACTGGTGACATTGTCTTTACCTGCGGTACGTACCAACGTATCCAACATCTCTGCCATCAAATCCGGATCGTTGTAGGTAACCGGATAATTGTAATCCAGCGGCAGTGTGACCTCTGCGGTAGCACCCATGCTTTCAGCAATGGCTTTTACCTTGCGCGGTAAAGACTCATAGATATGTTCACGCGCGGCATCATTTAAGGTGCGGATTGTCCCGACCATTTCCACTTCGTTGGGAATAATATTAGAGCGCACTCCGCCCTGAATTTTCCCTATGGTGACCACTGCACCGTCTTCCACCAGTTCCAGTTCGCGACTTACGATGGTTTGCAGGCCCATAATAATTTGTGCTGAAGTCACAACCGGATCCACACTCAACCAGGGGTAGGCCCCATGTGCCTGTTTGCCTTTAACCACGACTTTAAAGGGATCTACCGCCGCCATGATACCACCGGCCCGATAGGCCACCGTATTTACATCCAGTCCGGCCCAGATGTGTAAGCCGAAGATCACATCCACATCCGGATTTTTAAGCACACCTTCTTCCACCATAACTTCTGCGCCACCGCGTTCGCCAGCAGGTGCTCCTTCCTCAGCAGGTTGAAAAATGAATTTAACCTGGCCTTTGAGGTCGGATTTTTTGCTGGCCAGTATTGTTGCCGCGCCCATCAGCATAGCCATGTGGGTATCATGACCGCAGGCGTGACTGACCGGCACCTCATTGCCGTTGTATTCACCTTTAGCGGTGGATTTCCATGGCAAATCATTGGTTTCCAAAACGGGTAATGCATCCATATCGGCTCGTAAACCAATCACAGGCCCCGGTTTGCCACTGTCCAGAATGGCCACAACGCCGGTTTTTGCAACGCCGGTTTGCACTTCGAAACCCAGTTCGCGCATGTAGTCAGCAATATATTTTGCGGTTTCGAACTCCCGGTTTGATAATTCCGGATGTTGATGAAAGTGATGTCGCCACTCGATAACCTTGGGTTCAATTTCATCGGCCACCTGAGCCACATCGGCGCTCACCTGAATAGACAATGCTGCGGCAATGCCCAGTGCAATTTTTTTTATCATTTTGTGTTCCTGCTGTTGGGTAGAGTCAGTCAATTTCAAATACTAACCGTGTAACAGCAAAAGACTCAACTAAATTCGAAATCTACGAAAAAGGGACCGAACTGCAATTTTTTATAAAATTTTGTGTCTTTTTTGTGATTGCATAGATATTCAGATTTTGCGAGACAGGCGTTTGTTTGCGCCATCATACAACCAAAAACGGCATAAGATTTCATCACTCTTGCATGTCTATTTTTTTATCAAAAAGTAGGCATATCCAGCATTATTGCTATGCTTTTAGACATCTGATAGCGTGAAAAAATTGAGGCTCCTCGCCGCCATGACAGGCAATACGCCAAACAATTCTACAGGACATTTTTTATGACAAAGTCTGTGCCAGAGCAAACTTCGCGAACCAATGCAAAAGATTCAGATGCATTTGATATCTTCAATCTTCGTCATTATGTGGGGCCTAACCCGGATTTATCCTGTGAAGCCCTGGCCTTCGACTTTGCCTTTACCGGCCACCCCAAGCCCATTCCACTAAACGATTTGCACTCTGCCATTGCGGAAAGGCTTCCCGAACTGGCAACTCAGGAATTTCAAACTTATCAGCAGCTGTTTGGGCAAGCGGTATCCGTTATTAATCGCCTGGATCTGAATCTGCATATGAATAAACTGGAAGTTCAGGACAAAGAGCACGGTGCGAGGATCGCCTTTCAGGTCATTCACAAAACCACCTCCTGGAAAGTAGTGTATTTTGTCTGGGATTGGTTTGAATACATTTGTGATCCGGACAACAACGAGTTTGACTATGATGCGCAATTTGCTGAACTGCAAGACTCCTTCAATCGCTCCGTATTCGGTGGACCAACTTCCTACAGCCTGTTAAAGGCAGCGGCAAAAAAACACATCCCCGTCACTTATCTCTGGGATGAAGGATTGTTCCAATACGGTTATGGCAAAAGCATGATAAGAGGTATTGCCACTACCTTTGATGTGGACAGCCATGTGGACTCCGATTTCACCTGCCGCAAAGACGATTGCAAAGCCTTTTTAGCGGAATACGGTTTCCCGGTGCCAGAAGGCGAAGTGGTGTTTGAACTGGAAGAGGCTATAGAAGTAGCAGAAGACATTGGTTACCCGGTGGTCTGTAAGCCAGTTGTGGGTCACAAAGGTATCGGCGTTACCGCCAATATTGAAAATGAAGATCAACTGCGCAAAGCCTTTATCAACGCCATTGCTGCCGTGCCTGATGGTGAACCACAATCGATTATTATCGAGACATTTATTCAGGGCAGTGATCATCGCATTTTATGTGTTGATGGCGAATTCGTCGCCGCCGTTAAGCGCGAGGCAGCTTATGTTGTGGGAGACGGTGAATCCACTGTCATGGAACTTATCAATATTGAAAACGGTAAAGAAATACGCGCCGATACTGCTACCTCGCCACTAGGTAAAATTCTTACTGACGATGTTATGGACAATACTCTGGAAGATGCCGGTTTAAACCGTAATTCTGTTCCAGAACGCGGCGAAAAGATCTATTTGCGCAAAGTAGCCAATTTGTCCCTGGGTGGCGTCAGCGAGGATGTAACCGATATCGTCCACCCTGAAATCATCGCCATGAGTCGCGCAATTTCCCAGCACTTTAAGCTCACTGTGTTTGCTTTGGATGTGATCACTGATGATATCGCCAATGACTGGAAGCCAAAAGACGGCCAGAAACGCGCTAACTTTGGCATCATCGAAATCAATGCCGCGCCGGGCATCTACATGCACCTTAAACCAGCTTATGGTCGCTCAATCGATGTGCCCACCCGCATCATTGACACCTTCTTTGACGAAAGCAAAGACGCCAGAATACCAATTCTGACCTTTAATTGACTCAGTAAACCCGGCATGAAGCGCATCATTGATTACGTGATGCACCACGAAATTTGCCGCTATCCAGCCGGGGTTTGCACTGATGGTATGTTTTTGAAAAAACACGAGTTCCCCGTCAATCCAGACTATAACGCCAATATGCGCAATGTGCTTCGCAACCCGCGAGTAGAAATGCTGTTGGCTGAAATGCCTTTAGCGGTCTACGAAACAGAGGGAATGTACTACAATAGCTCGGACCTATTGGTACTGGAAGACCCGAACGAAACAGAAATGATTCTGGCTGAAGATATGGAACCCGGTGCTATCGTGATGATCCGCAAAGGCAATGATGTGGAAATTCGCCGTGGTGATGCAGAACCAGAAACTACCGAAGTAGAGTTCGAAGATGAGTTCTTTTCACTGGTACTACACGAAATCAAAACCCACTTTGGTAAAAGAGTTATTTTACAACCGGCTCCTCTGTTGGGGAGCTAATCTACAAGCAGTTTAGATAGAAATTTGGATGTTTAATATAATGCATAACAACAGAGGCACACTCACATTAATCGGAGGCGCTGAAGACCGAAAAAGTGACACCGGGGTTTTAAAACAACTGGTAGAGAAAACCCAAGCCAAGTACATAGCAGTTGTTCCAACGGCGTCCATGTATGGCTATGAACTAGGCGATGAGTACAAAGACGCCTTTCGCCGCCTGGGTGTGGAAAAAATCGAAATTCTGGATATTAAAGAACGCCGGGATACTGAAAATAGTCGTTTTCTGGACATAGCCAAAGAAGCAGATCTCATCTTTTTTACTGGTGGCGATCAAGTAAAACTGGCCCATGTGTTTTTGCATACAGAATTATTAAAAGTCATCAAAGACAGGCATTTCCTGTCGGGTTTACACCTGGCGGGAACCAGCGCCGGGGCCATGATCATGAGCGATCCATTAATCTACGACGGTGATGGTAAAGACTTCCAAAAAGGCGCGGTATTTTATGAGCCTGGATTCGGTGTCACCGCCAATATTACCGTGGACACCCACTTTATGGAGCGCGGTCGAATCCCACGAATTTGCGCCTTTCTGGCTTCCGGTTACAGCAAACGCGGGATCGGTGTCGGTGAAGATACCTCCGCCTACATTACTCCAGACGATAAACTGGAAGTGTTTGGGGCCGGAATTGTAGTGATGTTTAACGCCGACAAAATGCGTTATTCCAACTTTCACGATGTCAAAGAAAATGAACTAGTGGATGTCGATAACATTGCCATGTCGTTTTTAGTGCAAGGCTCTCGATTTGACATGGCGAAATGGGCGCAGATTAAGCCCTCCAGACGCAAAAAAATTCTCAGCCCCAGCTGACCCCTATCTATAACTTATATTCCGCATAACAATAATCTGCGCCTTGCGCTTTTTTGTTATGCGGTTACCCCTTTCAAAATTCGAAAGAAAATAAAAATCCTTGAATCGGGAATAATAAATACCCACCACACGTCCTTTATGTATAATGCTTTCACAATATGTAATGGAGTACTTTACCTTGAATAGACTAATAGCCGCTTTATCCCTTTGCGCCCTGCTTTCTGCTTGTGGAGGCGGTAGTGATAACAAAACTCCAGCTCCCCCCTCTCCACCTGTAACTGCGCCAGAAGATGACTGTGATTCCGATATTCAAAACAATAGTTGCGTTTTAGAGCCAGAACAATCTTTGACGGTAAATATCGATGACTCACAAGATGTTGATGTCATCGCTATGACGATCAGTGTTGCTGGTATTTACCAGCTTACATTCAGCAGTGAATTAAGCATTGGTGCAACTCTTTCTGAAGCACTGGGAGAGGCCTTCATTCTGGACATCAACAAGTCTGCCTCTGAAGATTATATCGCCTTTGTTTCATTGCAAAGTGGTGACTACATATTTGTAGTGCAATCAAGCGATTCCATCACGGGTGCCATCACATTATCGGCATCATTAGCTCCTGATACCGATGAAGATGGCTTAGCCGA
Source organism: Planctobacterium sp. AWH2_060 (assembly GCF_056158425.1). Classification (NCBI taxonomy): domain Bacteria; kingdom Pseudomonadati; phylum Pseudomonadota; class Gammaproteobacteria; order Alteromonadales; family Alteromonadaceae; genus Planctobacterium; species Planctobacterium sp. AWH2_060. The sequence goes on from NZ_JBSWTG010000001.1 coordinate 3,551,304, forward strand.
TGCCCAGGAGTTACTGATAGGCACAGATCCAGATTCAATTGACTCCGACTCAGACGGTCTGCAAGATGGAAAAGAGCACTTTGAAACGGGCACCTCACCATTGTTAGCGGACTCAGATGGGGACTCATATTCAGATTTTGAAGAGCTTTGGTTAAATACATCTCCGCTTGATTCATCCAACTATCCAAAAATCAATGGATGGTCATTTGATGGGCACTATGTACACCTGAATCCTCACAGCATTAATAGTTCGCCATTCATCAACGGTGAAGTGGAACCTATGGGTGAGTCTCGTTTTTTTGCTGTTGAAATGTCGCCAGAATCCCCTCAAATTCGCTGGACCAAAAACATCGATGCTCTGAATACTCTCGTTTCTGACGAACAAATGATTGTTGTAAGAGGAGTAGCGGGTATTACTGCAATTGACAGTCTCACCGGTGAGAGTCTTTGGACTAACAATCAATTAACTCAAGCAGGTTTGCACAGAATATTTGAAGGTAATGTTTATGTTTCGAATGCGGAACAAAGCGGATTACATAAACTCTATGGAAACTATAACGCTGCACCAATTTTGGAAACAATCACTGAGTCCGGTTATGCAGATCTGAATAGCTTAGTTTTGACCGATGACGGCATGACCTACCTGTTATCCGGCTATTTGTTGATTAAGCTGGACCAACAGGGAAATAAACTGTGGCAATACCCAATCCAACACGAAAGTCGCAACAAACCAGGCCTAGTGCTACGCGGCGATAAAATTTATTTGATCAACAATGGATTAAAAGCACTGGACAGGGAAACTGGTGAGCCTGATGCAACCTTTAAAATTACAGATACAACAGGTGAAGATATCATACCTTTGCGATTGTTTGCAGGTAGTAGCAATAACCTGATAATGGTCAGCCAAGAGGAAATTATCAACTATTCAATTTCACAAAATACCATTACCTGGCGCACTCCTTTGCTCGTTGACAATGTTTATACCTATCATTCACTGCAGACAAAACTAGTTCCTACTGTGCGTTTTGGTGAATTGTTCTTACACAATGATTCAAAAGTCATATCCTTAAGTGAACAAAATGGCTCTGAATTATGGAGCTGGCAAATTCCGGACAATGAAGACAGTATTGACGCTTTATTGTCCACCAAAAATCACCTGATTGTGGATACGGAAAACAGTGTCTACGTTATCAATCTCACCACCAGATCTTTGCAGTACACCATCGACGCCGAAGGTAAAGTGTATATCGCAAACAACGGAAACCTCTATATCAACGACCGTAGCAGCGATACGTTAACCGCTTACAATATCGAAACTGATACGGATGCCGATGGTTTACCTGACTGGTGGGAAAGATTACATCATTTACACATCGCCAACCCCGAAGATGCATTGGCAGATGCAGATGATGATAGTCTCAATAATTTAAGTGAATTTAACCATAACACTCACCCTTTTAAGGCAGACTCAGATGAAGATGGTCTAACTGATAGTCAGGAAATTAACACTTACTTTACCCACCCACTCATTGCGGATACGGATGGGGACACTATTCCAGACGGCCAGGAGGTGAGTCTGGGTACTTCTCCCATTTCAATTGACTCAGACAATGACAACCTCCCCGACGATTGGGAAATAAACCATAATTTAGACCCGCTAAACAACGATGCAGCAGCAGATACAGATAATGATGGTTTAACCAATATTGCAGAGTTCTTATATGGCACTTTACCTGATAATGCTGACAGCAATGGTAATGGTATTCCCGATAGCGAAGAACCGGGATTGCAACTACCACCTTCCAATAAAGATTCAGACGGTGACTCTCTTCCTGATAATTGGGAATTGCTGTACGGCATGGATCCGAATTCAGATTCAGACGCCAAGCTCGATACAGACAATGATGGGTACTTAAACTTTGAAGAATTTTATCTGGCGACTAATCCCTTAAACTCAGACTCATTTCCGATGCAAACAGGATGGACGACACGAGCTGCCAACGGCAGTAGAAGCAATTTCATCAATGAAAAAGTCACATACCAAAGCATCAGTAAATATGCTGATTTGCCTGCTTTAACCGATGCTAAGTTATTGAGTTACGGTGATTTCCTTATTCAATATAATCAGCAGCTTGTTTCTGTGTGGCAAATCAGTTCTATAGAAAACACATGGCAATTCACGCCTCTAAACAATGAAGATATTCAGGATGTCATAATCAACGCCAACAATGTGATCATCAGTAGCACCCTTGAAGGCTCAGGTCAGGTAACTGTATTGGATCTGGAAAGTGGACAACTTCAGCAGCAGTTTTCCGCACAACTGAATGGAATGAGTACTCAGGATAATTTGCTTTACGCAGAAAACAGCGCAACTGTTTACAATCTGGATGGCAGCACAGCTTTTACTATTGATTCAGAAATAGACAGTTTATTAGTGAATGACAGTAACATCTATGCGCTTGATTCTCCGCACCGAATCCACATTCACAATCGCTTAAATGGTGAATTATTACGGACAATAGAGCTGCCATGGAATCCAACCTATCATCACGTTGGAGGAGGAGACGTGGATACATTCCATCATGCATCACCTTTACACATTGATTCTAAGGGGCATTTATGGATGTCTGTGGGTGACAATGAGTTTGACTGGCAATGGATAGCGCCCAATATCAGTAATAGTGAATTCATTACTATCGCTGATAACAAAGACTACCTGCAATTTAAAACATCGGTCTATGGTAATCACTATGTCAGCCCCTATGCCTCTACAGTTGAAGATGGAACATCATTACAAAACTTTATTCTTATCCCAAATCTGAAACAAGCTATAGCTACACGAAACAGCGTCTTTATACGGACTGACAAAACCCAATTGCTGGATAGAGAAACTCAAACGGTATTGTGGCAATCAGAGACTACCGGCGAAATGATATTTTCCAATCAACACCTGTTCATAAATGAAGGTGAAAGTATTCATATATTTAAATTTGAGTAGTTATACCCGGTGTTCGCTCAGTGATTATCACGCAAGTGATGGTTTGTTGTTATACTATCTGACAAATACAAACGAAAAATTATTGCAATGGACAAGAACTTACAAGACCTGCTCAATCAACCCGCTGAGCAGCGCTATAACTATCTGATCAATCAGGTAAAGAAATATCAACAGTTGTGGATCCTGGCAGATGAAGTGGGTGCTGTAATGTTTAACAGCGAACAGGAAGACTGTATTGCCGTCTGGCCTGAAGAAGCGATGGCAAAATTATGGTGTACGGATGACTGGGCCCACTGTAACCCCATAGCCATTTCTCTGGAAAAATGGCTACAAGACTGGACGCCGGGTCTGGAAGAGGACGAGGTGTCCATTTTAGTAATGCCAGATGAAAATGATGAAGGACTGGTTATTGAACCCTGGGAGTTGGCTGAGCGATTAAGTTAACTCTGCAATTGACGTCGAATTTCTCGCGGATTGCATCCCACCACCTTTTGCATCGCTGTACTAAAATGAGCCAGCGATGCAAACCCCATATTCATGGCGATATCGGTTATTGATTGAGAATCCATTAACTGAACCAGGCCCAAACTCAACCGCAGCATTAAGCGATACTGGTGTAAACTGACGCCACAAACCGCTTTAAATACCCGGCACAGATGAAACGCTGAACTGTTTAATAGCTTTGCTATGCGTGCCACTGAAATATTATCTTCCGGGCTCTTTGCTATGATTTGTTGCGCGCCATAGGTCAACTCTTGCCAGGTTTTGCGCTTTTTGGCAGAAAGACGCGCTATTTGATTGTGGGCTTGCATGGTTAACACACTGTCCAATAACAGCAGCCCTTGTTCATAAGCCGCCGCTTCGCTTAACAACCCTCTTCGCAAAGTGCTAAACAGCTTAAGCTGCGCCAGATATAAGCCAGGTTGAATAGCTATCTGATCCAGATTCAACGCATTTTCAGACACCTGAAATTCCCGAAAATTACTTAACTGCAATGCCTGATAAAAATCATCTGGTGCAAATTCAAACCAATGACAATGATCACCTCTGGGATCCAGCACTTTGCGTTGATAAGGCTGAGCACCATCATAAATATTGACCCGGGTGGCATCCGATAGAAACGGCTTTTTAGTGTTTTTTTCAATAAAAGTAGAAGTAATTGGAAACACCAGAGTAGGCAAGGATATGTCACCCGCAGTGGTAAAATCAGAACTTGTAGCAGCACAACAAAATCGCCCGATTCTCATCTTTGGGTTGTTTAACAATAATTGGCTGTACCCGGAACATTGAGCGGCTGACATGATTTTGCGCAATAATTTGAAAGTTTTCTGGAATGCTACAGACTAAGATAACAGCTATTAGACCAAAAAAGGTAGCCAATACATGAAAGTGTTATTCAGCGTCTTGCTCTTAGTTTTTATTTCTAGCTCCGTTTGTGCGCAGCAATCTGCGCCTGATTGCAGTTCGGAAAAGCACCGGCAGTTTGATTTTTGGGTAGGCGATTGGGTTGTGACAGATAAAGAAGGAAACATACAAGGCCACAATAAAATAGAGTTATTACTCAATGATTGCACTCTGCAGGAAAACTGGCAGGGAGCAACCGGTAGCAGTGGTATAAGTTTAAATTTTTACGACCGCCAAACCCAACAATGGCACCAGACCTGGATTGATGCCTCCGGCGGTGTACTTTATTTGAATGGTGGCGTGCAAGAAACTACCATGGTTTTAGAAGGTCAGCGACTGGGCAGAGATGGCAAGCCAGTGCTTCATAGAATCGCCTATACACCGCTAGAAGATGGTCAGGTAAAACAACACTGGCAATATAGTCAGGATGATGGCAAAACCTGGCAAGAAGCGTTTCTGGGCTTCTACAGCAGAACAACAATAAAAGAATAGCCAGTTAATTCTGGCTAATTTTGTTTCCTTAGCTACACTCCTGAACTGGATAACAGGTACAGGGTGTATAAATGGAAAATAATCAGATTCAACAATTTCACAACGATGGCTATTGCTTAATCGAAAATGGCCTTTCGAAATCATTACTTTTTCGCTGGCGAAATCTCACCCAACAACTCGAAGAACAAGCGGTAAACAGTCATAAAAATGGGCAACATCTGCATGGCGCTGCCGTAGTGCAGGACAAAGTGGGTCCCAGACTCATGCGCTACGATGATATTTTTGCCATTGATGCAGAACTTGTTTTGGAAACACTAGCAGCACCGGTGATGTTAGATATGACTAAAACCTTATGCGGCGTAGGCAGTGTGCCGGTTCAAATGGATATACTGTACAAGCAACAGCACCCACACCCTGCAATAAAATGGCATCAGGGCGCACAACACAGTCGCAATTATCCTTATCTGAATGTTGGTATCTACCTGGATGATGCACCGCAAGGAGACGGCTGTTTGCGCTATGTACCTGGTACGCAGCACAAACTGTACGATATCGAGTCATTATCAAAGGAGCATGGCTGGGAGATACCCGGTGTTGTAGAGCAGCCAGCAAAAGCCGGTGATATTCTCATCCAGGATATGATGATTTTGCACGGCTCACAACCGAAACGCTCTCCAGGTGTCAGGCGCACCATCTACATTGAGTTGCGGCCGTGGCAATCTATTGTTGAATCTCAATCCCAAACTGAACATTGGGCTGAACTGAGAAAGCAATGGATGAGTTTAGTTTTGCAAAAAGATGCTGCCGCTATATGGCCACAACAATGGCGGGAGGATTATCCTGATGCGCCAGAAGTGCAGCTATTGGTTAACGAAATATTAGAGAGAAGGGAACCACCTCAACCTGCGGTCTGGGGAACCTTTCCGGTGGAGTCAAAAGATTACCCGGTACCAGAGGATATGCTGGACTGGTAGATATATGTGTCTTAAAAACAAGTATCAAAATGAAGGGTATTGTGTGGTTAAAAACGCCGTACCTTCTGCTTTATTAACCCGGCTGGATAACATGGCCAAAGCCCTGGAAAATAAGGCCTTGGCGCTATCCAGTGAACTGGATTTAGAGCAAGCGGCAGTGGACAGCCTTGAGGTACCCACAACGGTATTCAGGATAAATCATGTTTATCGCACTGAAGCTGCCCTGGTAAACCAATTATTAAGCTCCCCCCAAGTCTATAGAGCCATAGTATCTCTTGGCGGTGGCGACATCATCCCTCTTGGTGTTGATATCAATTTTAAAAGTTCGCATGTTGCGGCCGTAGTGCCATGGCATCAAGATTCAATTCACGATGGCACAGCCCCTTATTTTGCCATGGGTGTGTATCTGGATGACGCTGATGAAAATGATGGCTGTTTGCGCTATCTACCCGGCTCCCATAAACAAAAACAAGATGTTCATCAGCTGGCATCGCAGCATGGTTGGAATATTCCACAGCACCAACAAGTGCCAGTTACAGCGGGGGATGTGTTATTTCACGACGTTATGACATTGCACGGCTCAACACCTAAAGTCAGCCCGGGTGCCAGACGAACAATTTATGTCGAATTTCGACCTGCCAAAGAAATACTGGCAACAGGTTCACAAAGCGAAAACTGGGTAAATTTGAGAAAGCGTTGGATGGCACTGCTGCATGCCAAGGCCATAAGAATGAACGATTCAGATATGAAAGATGATTCCCATGTCAAAGAACTACCCTCAGAGTTTTACCAGGACTTATATGCCAACAGGGAAAAGCCTACGCCTTCTAACTGGGCGTTTCCCCCTGTGAAACGAGAAGATTATCCCTGAAACAAAAAACCCGGCACAGGCCGGGTTTTTTAATCTCTAAAATCAGCTTACTTGCGCATAGAGCGGATAACCCGCAACTGTGCGATAGCTTGCGCTAATTCGTGTGCCGCTTCGGCATAGTCAAAGTCAGAGCCTGGGTTAGCAATGTGCTCTTCGGCACGACGCTTGGCTTCCAGGGCTGATTGTTCGTCAAGCTCTTCACCGCGAATCGCCACATCAGCAAGAACAGTTACTGTGCCTGGTTGAATTTCCAGAACACCGCCGTTGATGTATATGTGGGCTTCTTCGCCATGTTGCTTCACTAAACGAACCATGCCGGGCTGTAAGGTAGTCAGCAATGGAGCGTGACCCGGATGGATACCCAGTTCACCTTCACTACCAGTCACCTGAAGATGTTCAACGCGACCAGAAAATAAACTCTGCTCGGCACTTACTACATCCAGATGTGTTGTCATAGCTGCCATATCCCCCTCCTACGGTGGACCCGGACTCAGGCGCATTGATTAACTCAATACGCCTGACCAATTACATTTTCTTCGCTTTTTCTACAGCTTCTTCGATTGAGCCAACCATGTAGAAGGCTTGCTCAGGAAGGCTGTCGTATTCACCAGACAGAATTCCTTTGAATCCTGCGATAGTATCTTTCAAAGATACGTACTTACCAGGTGAACCGGTGAAGACTTCTGCTACGAAGAAAGGCTGTGACAAGAAACGCTGAATTTTACGAGCACGAGTTACTACCTGCTTATCTTCATCAGACAGTTCGTCCATACCCAAAATCGCAATGATGTCTTTCAGCTCTTTATAGCGCTGCAGTACAGTCTGAACGCCACGAGCAGTTTCGTAGTGTTCCTGACCGATTACCAGTGGATCCAACTGACGCGAAGTAGAGTCAAGCGGGTCTACTGCAGGGTAAATACCCAAAGAAGCGATATCACGAGACAGTACTACTGTTGCATCCAGGTGAGCAAACGTTGTAGCAGGTGAAGGGTCAGTCAAGTCATCGGCTGGTACGTATACCGCCTGGATAGAGGTGATTGAACCAGTTTTAGTAGAAGCGATACGCTCCTGCAGTACACCCATCTCTTCTGCCAGAGTAGGCTGATAACCTACCGCTGAAGGCATACGACCCAGAAGTGCTGATACCTCTGTACCTGCCAGTGTATAACGGTAGATGTTATCTACGAAGAACAGAACGTCACGACCTTCGTCACGGAATTTTTCTGCCATCGTCAGACCTGTCAGTGCTACGCGCAAACGGTTACCCGGTGGCTCGTTCATCTGACCATATACCAGAGATACTTTATCCAGTACGTTTGATTCGTTCATTTCGTGATAGAAATCGTTACCCTCACGAGTACGCTCACCTACACCGGCGAATACCGAGTAACCGCTGTGCTCGATAGCGATGTTACGAATCAATTCCATCATGTTTACGGTTTTACCAACACCGGCACCACCGAACAGACCAACTTTACCACCCTTAGCGAACGGACATACGAGGTCGATTACCTTGATGCCTGTTTCCAGCAGCTCGATTGAACTAGACTGGTCTTCATAAGAAGGTGCTTCGCGGTGAATAGACATACGCTCTTCTTCACCGATAGGGCCAGCTTCATCAATTGGATTACCCAAAACGTCCATGATACGGCCTAGAGTGGCGGTACCAACTGGAACCTGAATTGGACTATTTGTGTTTTCTACTTCAGTACCACGACGCAGACCGTCAGTAGTACCCAGTGCAATCGCACGAACAACACCACCGCCCAGCTGCTGCTGAACTTCAAGGGTAAGACCTTTAAGGTCACCATCAGTGATATTAAGTGCGTCGTACACTGCTGGTACTGCATCTTGTGGAAATTCAATATCCACAACAGCACCGATAATTTGGACGACTTTACCCAGACTCATATTTAGTCTCCGTTAATTTATTAACCTTTGCCTACACCGCAGCTGCGCCGCCTACAATCTCACTGATTTCTTGTGTGATTGCGGCCTGACGGGCTTTGTTGTATATCAGTTGTAACTCATCAATAAGGTTACCAGCGTTATCAGTAGCCGCTTTCATGGCTACCATACGTGCAGCTTGTTCTGATGCTGCATTTTCAACGACGCCCTGATATACCTGAGATTCAATGTAACGAACTAACAATGTATCCAAAATTGGTTTTGGATCCGGCTCGTAGATGTAATCCCAACGATGTGTTAAATCATCTTCATCAGATTTTGGCAAAGGCAGCAATTGCTCAATTTCAGGCACTTGTGACATGGTGTTTTCAAAACGATTGTTCACCAGGAAAATCTTATCCAGTTTACCTTCGTTGAATTGTTCCAACATCACCTGAACCAAACCTATAACATCACTGGCAGAAGGCGCTTCGCCTAAACCGGATTCGGCGGCTAAAACTTTGCCACCAAAACGATTAAAGAAGGCACAGGCTTTTGAGCCCAAAGCCGCGAAGTCTACTTCAACGCCTTTGTCTTGCCATTCTTTGACGGTTTTTGTTACGAGCTTAAATTCGTTGGTATTCAAACCACCGCACAAACCACGGTCGGTAGATATAACAATAAAACCAACGCGTTTTACTTCGCGTTCTTCCAGATAGGGATGTTTGTATTCCAGGTTACCATGAGCAATGTGGCCGATAACCTTACGCATACTCGTTGCGTAAGGACGACTGGCAAGCATGCGTTCTTGCGCTTTTTTCATCTTCGAAGCCGCAACCATCTCCATCGCGCTGGTGATTTTCTGCGTATTCTTGATGCTGCCGATTTTGCCTTTTATCTCTTTACCGTTTGCCATCATACTCTCCTGTGATTACAAGGAATGAAGCTGACGCTTCATTCCTCCGGGTTCATCACCACGTTTGTGTTGACTTGAATTTCTCTAAGGCCGCAGCCAAAGCACTTTCAATGTCTTTGTTGTAATCACCAGAAGCGTTGATGTTGCCCATCAGCTCAGCTTCTTCACTGTTCATGTAAGAATGTAAAGCCGCTTCGAAATCCAGAACCTTGTTCAGTTCGATGTCTTTCAAAAAGCCTTTTTCTACTGCGAACAGAGAAACCGCCATATCAGCGATAGACAGAGGCGCATACTGCTTCTGCTTCATCAGCTCGGTTACGCGCTCACCGTGCTCTAACTGAGCACGAGTAGCTTCATCAAGGTCAGATGCGAACTGCGAGAAAGCCGCCAATTCACGGTATTGAGCCAATGCCAAACGGATACCACCGCCCAGCTTTTTGATGATTTTAGTCTGAGCTGCACCACCAACACGAGAAACTGAGATACCAGCGTTAACAGCAGGACGAATACCAGCGTTAAACAGGTTAGTTTCCAGGAAGATCTGACCATCTGTGATGGAGATTACGTTGGTAGGTACGAAGGCAGATACGTCACCAGCTTGCGTTTCAATGATAGGTAACGCAGTCAGTGAACCAGTTTTGCCTTTAACTTCACCGTTAGTGTAACGCTCTACGTAAACTGGGTTTACACGTGCAGCACGTTCCAGCAAACGGGAGTGCAAATAGAAAACGTCACCTGGGTAGGCTTCACGACCTGGCGGACGACGTAGCAACAATGAGATTTGACGATAAGCAACAGCCTGCTTAGACAAATCATCATAGATGATCAACGCATCTTCACCGCGGTCACGGAAGAATTCACCCATAGTACAACCAGAGTAAGGCGCCAGGTATTGCAGTGCTGCTGATTCAGAAGCAGAAGCTGCAACGACAATGGTGTGATCCATTGCACCGTGCTCTTCCAGCTTGCGCACTACGTTAGCAATTGTAGAAGCCTTCTGGCCTACCGCTACGTAGATACACTTAATGCCGGTACCTTTCTGGTTGATGATGGCATCAACAGCCAGGGCTGTTTTACCAGTCTGACGGTCACCGATAACCAACTCACGCTGGCCACGACCGATTGGAATCATAGAGTCAACAGATTTATAACCAGTTTGTACTGGCTGATCTACTGATTGACGGTCGATAACACCAGGTGCGATTTTTTCAACAGGTTCAAAACCTTCAGCGTCGATAGAACCTTTACCATCGATTGGCTCACCCAAAGTGTTAACAACACGGCCTAAAAGTGCACGACCAACTGGTACCTCAAGGATACGGCCGGTAGAGTTAACTTTTGTGCCTTCTTTTAAGTCTGCGTATGGACCCATGACAACTGCACCAACAGAGTCACGTTCCAGGTTCAATGCAATCGCATAGCGACTGCCAGGAAGCTCAATCATTTCACCTTGCATTACATCTGCAAGACCGTGTACACGAATGATACCGTCAGTAACACTAACAATAGTACCTTCGTTGCGAGCTTCACTTACTACTTCAAACTGCTCAATACGTTTTTTGATCAGTTCTGCAATTTCAGTGGAATTAAGTTGCATGCCCTTTTTCCTCGTTATGCTTGTAACGCGTCCGTAAGACGGTTGAGTTTACTCTTAATGGAGCCGTCGATAACCATGTCTCCGGCCTGGATTACAAAGCCGGCAATCAATTTAGGATCCACGTTACAATTCAGCTTAACTTTTCGTGCAAGGCGTTTTTCCAAAGACTGGCTGATTTCCTGTTGCTGCGCATCGGAAAGGTCGGTAGCTGATGTAACATCAACATCGATCTCTTTCTCGTATTCTGCTTTCAACTCAGTAAACAGTACCAAAATCTCTGGTAAGGCCTGTAAGCGCTTGTTTTCAGCCAAAACTTTAATAAAGTTTTGGCCATTCTCATTCAATTGTTCACCGCAAAGGTTGATAAACAAATCTGCAAGAGTTTCTGCTGCGACAGCGCCGCTAAGCAATTCTTTTACGGTTTCGTTTTTGGCAACTTCGGCAGCAAAATGCAGCATTTCAAGCCAGTTTGTAACAGCCTGATTCTCTACTGCGTAATCAAATGCAGCATTCGCATAGGGACGAGCAACGGTTGTCAATTCAGACATAGCTCAGTCTCCCTTATAGCTCGGTGACAAGTTTTTCAACAATGTCACTGTGTGCTGCTGAATCAATTTCACGAGCTAAGATACGCTCCGCGCCCACAACTGCCAGAGTTGCAACCTGTTTGCGAAGTTCTTCTTTAACACGATTACGTTCAGCTTCGACTTCGGCTTTACCTTGATCAATGATTTTGGCACGCTCTTCGTGACCGCGTTGAGTTTCCTCATCAACGATTTGTGTCGCGCGCTTTTTCGCTTGTTCAATGATTTCAGCCGCCTGTGCTTTTGCTTCTTTCATTTGCTCAGTTGCTTTTTTCTGAGCTAATTCGAGATCTTTTTCCGCGCGATCAGACGCAGCAAGACCATCAGCAATTTTCTTTTGGCGCTCTTCAATTGCACCCAACAGGTGGGGCCATACGTATTTCATACAGAAAAGTACGAATACGATGAAAGCAATTGATTGTCCAATAAGAGTAGCGTTGATATTCACAACCCCATCTCCTCTGTTCGTTTAAAAAAAAGGTGTCTAAATTAGTTAGCGCCCAAAACGAACAACATGTACAAAGCAATAGCTACACCGATCATCGCGATCGCATCGATAAGACCAGCTACGATAAACATACGAGTTTGCAGTGCAGGAGCCAGTTCAGGCTGACGAGCAGAAGACTCAAGGAACTTACCACCCAAAATACCAAAACCGATAGCCGGACCTAAGGCGCAAAGACCGATCAGGATGCCAACAGCAATATACAAATTACCTAAGATTTCCATGTTTAATTTACCTTTTAGTTAAAGTTTAAAGTTGAAGTTTAAAAAATCTTCAGCAGCGCATTTCCATACTGGAAACACGATGCCGTTGAATACTTTCTAGTGTTTTTCGTGCGCCATACTCAGATAAACGATACTCAGCATCATAAAAATAAATGCCTGCAACGGAATTACCAGAATATGGAATACAGCCCAAATGAAATGCAGTGGTAGCTGGAACAAGCCCACCATTGCGATCAAAATGAAGATCAGTTCTGCTGCGTACAGGTTACCGAACAAACGCAGTGCCAGCGATAGCGGCTTAGCGAACAGAGTAACCAGTTCCAGAACCAGGTTTACCGGGATAAATGCCCAGTGGTTAAAAGGATTCATAGACAGCTCTTTAACAAAGCCAAATCCTTTCACTTTAAATGAATAGTAAATCATCAACACAAACACGCCGATAGACAGGGCAAATGTCAGGTTAAGATCCGTGGTAGGTACCACTTTCATGTATACGTCATGAGAATCCATGCCGAAGAAAGACGAGCCAATTAAACCTGCGGTAGCCGGTAACCAGTCAATCGGAATGATATCCATGATGTTCATCAACAATACCCACATGAATATCGTTAATGCCAGAGGTGCAATAACCGGGTTTCTGCCATGGAAAGTACTGTTAACGGTATCGTTAACAAATTCCACGATCATCTCGATGAAGCACTGAAATTTACCTGGTACACCGGTATCTGCTTTTTTAGCCGCGCTTCTAAAGATGGCTAAAAACAAAATACCTAAAGCAATTGACCAACCCAGGGTATCAATATGCCAAACCCAAAAACCACCGTCCGCACATGCTTTATTGAAGGCCAGACCCGCGTCGGTCGAGCACATCTTTGCATTGGTTAAGTGGTGCAAAATATATTGTGAACCTGTCAGTTCACCACCAGATGCAGCCATTTTCTATCCTAAATGTTTAAGTTTAAAAATCTTTTCAGGCAACGTGTTTGTTATTCACACGGCGCAAAATAATCAGTATTGGGTACTGCAGTAACAACATGCTGCAAAACCCTAAAATCACTTTCGCTTTATCTAAAAAGGGAATTTGGTAAATGGCCATGAAAACCAACAACACCAGCAACAATTTTAATTTGTTCCCTTTCTTCATGCTGTTTACGATTTCTTTAGTTTTACTGGCGCCGGAAAAGCGGAACACATAAAACGAAAAAACAGCATTGCTCAATACGCTCAATGTTCCACCAGTGACTACGGAGATTGCGGAGGAGAGGCCATCCATCAGAAAAAATACCAAACCTGACAGGATAACTATCGCAAATTGCAAGACTAGCATCTGTTTGGCCAACCTTTTACCGGCTTTTGCCAAATCCATAAGCTAAGAGTTCCTCATAGGGTCACACAGAAACTTAAAGCGCGAAAAGTATACTGCTTTAAAACCAGTTTTCAAGCCAAACCGCTCTAAGTCTGAAAGATCCGGTTACAATATCATCACAGAATTACTTTACCGCGAAATTTTTATGAATTTTTTTCAATATGGGACAAAATCCCATCTAACTGTTCCAGGGTGCCAAAGTTAATCACCAGTTTGCCTTTTCCTTTGGCATTATGAGAGATAGCAACAGTGGTACCGAGATTTTCGCCTAAGCGATTTTCCAGACTTTTCACATCGGGATCCTCTACCGGCTTAGCTTTCTCTGGCTTAGGTTGCATAATTTTGCGTACCAGCGACTCGGTATCCCTTACCGTTAAGCCCTTATTGGCCACCGTCTGAGCTGCATCACTCTGACTCTCACCTTCCAGGGTCAACAAGGCTCTGGCGTGCCCCATCTCGATGTCGCCGTGTTCCAACAAGGTTTTAACATCCTCGTTGAGATTATTCAGGCGTAAAAGATTCGTTACAGTGGTGCGGGATTTACCCACAGCTTCGGCCACTTCCTGATGAGTCAATTCAAATTCCAGAATCAATCTCTCCAGTGCCTGGGCTTCTTCCATGGCATTGAGATCTTCACGCTGAATATTCTCAATCAAAGCAATGGCAACGGCCACTTCGTCCGGCACGTCTTTGATCAGGCAAGGCACCACATCCAGTTCTGCCAGCTGCGCAGCACGCCAGCGACGTTCGCCGGCAATGATTTCGTATTTTTGTTCAGCTACCTGACGAACCACGATAGGCTGAATAATTCCTTGCGAGCGAATTGAGGAGGCCAGTTCTTCCAACGCTTCCGGGGACATGTCTTTACGAGGTTGATAGCGACCAGGCTGTAAAAACTCTACAGGCAGTTTTTGTAATTCACCTTTGCTTTCTTCCATTTCCGGCACATCATCGATTTTTACTTCGCGCTGTGTCTGGCTGGTTGCTAACAAGGCATCTAAGCCCCGTCCTAATCCTCTTTTCTTCGCTGACATAATAATCTCTTGGACAATGCTGACTATTTTTGTGGGTCGGACTTTAGTCCGACAAAATCATTTAAATCTGACAAAGGTGTCGGACTAAAGTCCGACCTACAGGCTATTTGCTTTTACCCCGGCGCAATATCTCTCCGGCCAATGCCAGGTAGGCCTTAGCTCCCGTGGATGACTTTTCGTAATACATGGCTGGAGCCCCAAAACTGGGCGCTTCGGCCAAACGAACGTTACGGGGAATGACAGTGCGATACACCTGCTCACCAAAATGGCGTTTGAGTTGCTCGGATACATCATTGGCCAGGCGATTGCGCGGATCGTACATGGTGCGCAAAACACCTTCAATTTTCAGTTGCGGATTAACCACCGAAGCTAATTTTTGAATGGTATCCAGCAGTGCAGTTAAACCTTCCAGTGCGTAATACTCACACTGCATAGGAACTAACACTGAATCGGCGGCCGCCATTGCATTCACCGTCAACTGGCTGAGCGAGGGCGGACAGTCGATAAAAATAAAATCATAGTGTTCGCGCACCGGCTGAATGGCATTGCGCAAGCGCAATTCCCGGGCGAACACTTCCATCAACTTGATTTCTGCGGCAGTGACATCACCATTGGCAGCCACCAGGTGATATTTACCTGTGGTGGCTTCAACAATCACATCCTGGATCGGTTTTTCTTCAATTAATAACTCGTAAGCTGTTGATTCCACCTCGTATTTATCAATGCCACTACCCATAGTTGCATTGCCCTGGGGATCGAGATCTATCAACAACACTTTGCGCTTCGTTGCCGCCATGGAAGCTGCGACATTAACCGCGGTAGTGGTTTTTCCCACACCGCCTTTTTGATTTGCTATTGCGATTACCTTGCCCAAAACTATTCTTCCAATTCTGTTTTTTTCATGGTTATCAGATAACGATCTGCATCCAGTCCCGGTACTACGATTTGCTCCGCCTTAAGCACAGAAAACTGCGCCGGTAGGGCGTTGAGTTCCTGCTCAGGGTATTGTCCTTTAAGCGCCAAAAACGCCCCCTTGCTGTCAGTCAGGTGATGACACCACTGCAACATATCGGCGATTGACGCAAAGGCTCGGCTGAGAACACCATCAAAGGCGGAGTCGGGTTGAAAATCTTCAACCCTGGATTGCACAGGCTCTATATTAGTAAGAGATAATTCATATGCAACCTGTTTAATGAACCTGATGCGTTTTCCCAGACTGTCCAACAAGGTAAAATGTTTATCAGGATTCATAATGGCCAGCGGAATGCCGGGTAATCCCGGTCCGGTCCCCACGTCAATGTAGCGCTGTGCTGACAGATGAGGATCTATGGCGATGGAGTCCAGAATATGGACATAAAGCATTTGCTCCGGATCTCTGACCGAAGTGAGATTATAAGCCTTGTTCCATTTGTGCAGCAATTGCAAAAAACTCAGCAGTTTTTGTTTTTGCTCCGAGGAAACAGACAAGCCAAGTTGTTGCACTGCATTATCAAAATCCAGTGCAATTTTTTCAAAGGGAAAATTCATCAGGCGGATTTACGCAATAAACCGTGTTTTTTCAGATAAACCAATAATAACGAAATCGCTGCTGGCGTGATACCAGAAATTCGGGAAGCCTGACCGATAGTTTCGGGTCTGGCATCCGATAATTTTGCCACCACTTCGTTGGACAACCCGGAAATAACCGAAAAATCCATATCCACTGGGATCTTGGTGTGCTCATTGCGCTTAGTGCGTTCAATCTCATCCATCTGACGCGCAATGTATCCCGCGTACTTGATTTGGATCTCCACCTGTTCTGCTGCTTGTTCATTGGCTTGCAATAAACCGGAATCCAGCGATGGCAATGACATCAGGGTGGCGTAAGTCATTTCAGGTCTGCGGATCAGCTCTTCCAGAGAGTGTTCACGAGTCACCGGATTTTTCAAAATACTGTTCAGTTCAGGGACTACCGGATGTTTGGGATGCACCCAGGTAGAGCGCAAACGTTGTTTTTCCTGCTCAACCGCTTCCACTTTGGCATTAAACGCCTGCCAGCGATGTTCATCCACCAAACCAGCTTTGTAGCCTAATTCGGTTAAGCGAATATCAGCGTTGTCTTCCCGCAGCAACAGGCGGTATTCGGCGCGACTGGTAAACATGCGATAAGGCTCTTTGGTACCCAGGGTTGCCAAATCGTCAATCAAAACCCCAAGGTAAGCCTGTTCACGACCCAAAATCAGAGGGTCTTTGCCCAATACCTGCAGCGCAGCATTGGCACCGGCAATAAGACCTTGAGCACCGGCCTCTTCATATCCTGTGGTACCGTTAATTTGACCGGCGAAAAACAGGCCATTAACAAACTTAGTTTCCAGCGTTTGTTTCAGATCTCTGGGATCGAAAAAGTCATACTCGATGGCATAACCGGGACGAATGATATGGGCGTTTTCAAAACCGCGAATACTGTGAATTAATTGCACCTGGACATCAAACGGTAAACTGGTGGAGATGCCATTAGGGTAGACTTCAATGGAATTCAGACCTTCGGGTTCCACAAAAATCTGATGCGTTTCCTTATCGGCAAAACGCATGATTTTGTCTTCGATAGAAGGACAATAACGCGGACCTATGCCTTCAATCACACCGGTATACATGGGAGAACGGTCCAGTCCGGAGCGGATAATATCGTGCGTTCGGCTATTGGTGTGGGTGATATAACAGGAAATCTGCCGCGGATGTTGCTCTCTGTTTCCCAGATAGGAAAACACCGGTAACGGGGTATCACCCGGTTGTTCCTGCATCACAGAATAATCCAGACTGCGGGCATCCAGTCGGGCAGGGGTACCGGTTTTTAATCTGTCTACTCTGAACGGCAATGCCCGTAAACGTTTTGCCAGGGCATTAGAAGGGGCATCACCTGCACGCCCCCCTTGATGATTTTCCAGACCAATATGGATCACGCCACCGAGGAATGTGCCAGCTGTGAGCACGACTGCTTTGGCTTTAAAGCGCACTCCCATCTGAGTGACAACACCTACGATCTGATCGTTTTCGATAATAAAGTCATCGCAGGATTGCTGGAAAATGGTGAGATTTTCCTGATGTTCCAGTTTATGACGAATGTGACTGCGATACAGCGCTCTGTCTGCCTGGGCACGAGTAGCCCGAACCGCGGGTCCTTTACTGGCATTTAAGGTGCGAAACTGAATACCTGCGTGATCGATGGCCACCGCCATTCCACCACCTAAGGCATCAATTTCTTTAACTAAGTGTCCTTTACCTATACCGCCTATTGCGGGATTACAAGACATCTGACCCAGAGTTTCCATATTTTGGGTTAACAGAAGCGTGCGTACACCTATTCTGGCTGCTGCTAATGCAGCCTCAGTGCCGGCATGTCCACCACCGACAATGATCACATCGTAATCTTGTGCGTAAATCATCAATAGCCTCTGTTAAAAATGGGGCGCTTATTCTATACACAAATTTGTATTTGTAAACTGATTATATTTTAGTCAGTTTGCAAATGTTAGCGGTTTTCTCCAAACCTTATAAAAAATAAAGATCTGTATAGATCTTTTATTATTTTTATTATTAAGCACCAGAAAATCTGTGGAAAAGTCAATATAATTTAATAAAAACAATATCTTACGAGTTTAATAAGTTGTCATTTAAAGCTGTATATTACGGGTGTATTACGGTGATAAGTGACATAGTTATCCACATGGGCAAAAGTGATCAAAAGTTGTTCAACGATCTTCGAACCATGATCTCACCCTTTATTCCCATATTTATCCACAGGTGTTCATAATTTTTGTTTTTCATGTGTATAACTTGTGATCTGCGTTATTTATCGCGAAATCTTCTGTGTGCATAACTTTTGATCAATAAATTGCAGTTAAGTGCAAAATAAATCGTTTTAAGATTCAGGCGTTTATAAACCAGGCAAAAGTAGCGGTTATTTTGTGCTTTTTTAGTGGGGAACTGATGGTTTTCTTAGTTTGGTGGCAGGTAATAGTGGGTTATTCACAGTGTTAGTTATGTGGAAAAGAAGCTTTTTAGTACTTTTGTATCGAAATCGGTAGGTCGAGATTCAGTTATTCAGTGCTGTTATAACTATTTTTATAGTTTGCCTTGAGGCCAAATCTGATTAGATCAGATGTCTTTTAACCATCTTCGAAGTTTTAAACTTAAGTGACTTGATTGCGTTTTTCTTAGGGGCGCCCCCCTAAAACCCCCATTTGCCCCTGGCGCGAGACAACATAATCCGAAATAGCAGAGTCAGCATGACCACCAATGACAGCACATCCCTGTTGTCACTCATGCTAACTATTTCTGCTATGTTGGCTTATCTCGTGAAAGGGCCTGACACTATCTGACTTAGAACTTACATCAGCGAGGTTTTAACAAAATTTAAATGGGTGCCACTGTAACTCGAATGTCCGTTTATACCGTATAGCAGTCAGTCGAAATTTTCTTTGATGAATGCCCGCTTATCTTCCATAGCTGACAGTCAAATGCAGTCGCGTGACCGACAATTGTTCTTTAAGGTTGCTGTCGGTGCGTATTTCGGTGAATTCGGCCTGTTATTTCGGTTGATTCCGAACAACTTCAAGTCATTCTTTTTCTCATCTCTATTTTTACGCTAAGTGTTCGGATTGGTCCAGTTTTCTCATTGATTCTCCAACCAGGTCGATTCGGTGACTGTTGTGTAATATCCGATCCAGGAGCGCATCGGCAACAGTAGGGTTTGCGATCATTTTGTACCATTCCGTGATCGGTAGTTGACTCGCGATGATGGTACTGCCCTGTTGGTAGCGCTCTTCCATCACATCCAACAAGTCATTGGCCTGACGGGTGCTGAGGTTTTCCATTCCCCAGTCATCCAGGATAAGCAGTTTGAGCTTTGCGAGTGAGGCGAGTTGCTGTCGGTAACTACCATCAGCATGGCCCACTGACAGGTCATCCAGTAGATGACCAAGACGATAGTAACGGACTGTATGATGTTGCCTGCAGGCCTGCTCTGCCAGTGCACAGGCAAGGAAGGTTTTGCCGCAGCCGGTGGCACCCGTGATCAGGATATTGTGACAATGGTGTAGATACTGGCCGTTCAGTAATCCCGCGATTTTGTCTTTTCTCAGTCCCCGCTGAGCGCGGTAATCTATCTGACCCGGCTGAGCGTTGAGTCGTAGCTTTGCCTGTCTCCTGAGGCGTTGTATTTTGGTGTTATCCCGGCATTGCAGTTCATAGTCAGCTAACAGCCCCAGACGTTCTTCGAAGCTCATGTCTTGATACGTTGCTGGCTGGCTTTGCTGTTGTTGTAATGCCTGAGTAAAATGCCCCAGTCTGAGGGCACGAAGTTGTTCATTGAGTGAGGTTAATGTCATCAGATACTCCTTATTGATAATAGTGCTGACCGCGTATATTAGGGTGTGACACCACCGTTTCTTCAGTCTCAGTGGTGTCGGTATGCTGCTCTTTGTTGTTTTCCAGTAGATTCAGAATCACTTTGCGATGCGGACGCTCCAACAGAAGCGCTTTCTGGCAGGCGGCTTCCAGTCGGAGGTGACCGTACTTTCTGCCCAGGTTCAACAATCCCAGACAACTGCGGATTGCCTGCTCTGGATGGGTTTTACTGCCCAGGCTCCACGCCACGACTTCCCGGGTGGCGCTGCCAATGCTTTCAGCCCATTGCAATAATCGTTGTGGACTCCAGCGATGCGCTGCATGCTGGCCGGGCATGTGTTCTTTTAATGTGGTGAATCCCCCTTCCCGCTGACTGCGGACATGCTGAGCAACCTGTTTTCCCTGATGGTAAATGCGAACAATGCGGGCGGTAGCTTCAACTTCCAGTTGTTCACCCACTAGCTGATGAGGAACAGAGTAAGCATGTTTGTTATACAGCACATGGTAATCGGGACCCGGCCGGCATTTTCGTGTATCGGTATATTCCCACGGGTAAGCAGGTAACGGCTTCAGCGCAGGTTTATCCAGTTGCTCAAACAGCTCGCGACGCGACCCCGGGTGAAGCCGCTGAGGTCGATTATTGAGGTCATCAAGAAGCGCTTTGATTTGTGCATTGAGCGACGACAGGGTGTAAAACACCTGATGACGCAGACGCATCATTATCCAGCGCTCTACCAGCAATACGGCATTTTCTGCTTTGGCCTTATCTTTGGGCTTGTAAGGCCTGGCGGGCATCACAGCGGTACCATAATGGCGTGCCAGTGAAGCATAGTTTTCATTTATCTGAGGGGTATAACGGTCAGCACGTGTCACAGCAGCTTTAAGATTATCCGGCACTAATAAACGCGGCACCCCGCCGAAGAATTCAAAGGCCCTGACATGCGCCATCAGCCAGCTCTCCTGTCCCTGAGAGGCGCAGGCTTCTACGTAGGTGTGGTTGGAAGCGCCCAGTGTGGCAACAAATATCTGCGCCTGACGCACTTCCCCCGTATCAGGGTTGATAACCGGAATAGTGGGACCACAAAAATCAATAAACAGCTTATCGCCAGCAATATGGTGCTGGCGCATACTGCGCTTTTGCTTTTTTAACCAGCGCTGATAATGCTCGCAATATTGTGTATAGCCATAAGCTGTCGCTGGCTCAATGTCGCGGTACTCCTGCCACAACAGCAGTTTGGTCATTCCTTTGCGTTTAAGCTCCTGATGAATGTTGCTGAAATCAGGCTGGCGTTTGATTCTTCTGGTGTGTCTGCCGGGGAATAACCGGGCTTCAAACTGCTTATCAGTCAATTCAGACGGCAATGGCCAGGCCAGCTTACTGGACTGAAACCGTCCGACGAGATCGCTGACGGTAGAAGGTCCCAGGTTCAGGCACGCAGCTATGTCTCGCATACTTAACCCGGCTTCAAACCGCAGGCGTAAAACATCTTTAATTTTTTTCACATTCGTTCTCTCTCTGGGCATCGTAAGCGGCTTCCTCTGGATCAAATAAGAGCAAACAGCTTACCTGTTGATTTAACGAGAAAAAGAATGTGATTTCGGGAAACCGAACATTGATTTCGGCAATCCGGACATGGATCCCGGAAAAAGACCAAAAACGTCCGCTTTAAAGCGAAACGAGTGTTCGGTTTAAACCGAAACAGGTGTCCGGATTAAACCGAAATGGATGGCCGGATTAAACCGAAATGGATGGCCGGATTAAACCGAAATGGATGGCCGGATTCGACCGAAACATGCAGTCGGTCAACTCCGCCAAATTTAGAGACTTCCTACGGCAGCAATATCTACCGAAGCTGACATTGGATTGAAATTACTATTATGCGACACTGTACCAGATTCGAAGACTGGCGTTTTTCGTCTTCCAGCTCTTTAATGTTTCAAAATACCAGATGGACACGAAGTGATTGCAGGCCATTGAAAATTTAATATTTTTCAGCGTTCAGATTTACACACCCACTAAGGTGTTTTTATTTTTCCGAACGCGTTTCTTTTCTTCCTCACATCGTTCTTTTTTCTATAGTTCTGATTCTTGTCCATAACTGTCGCTGGTTGGTAATATGAATACGAACTTTTTCCTGAAAAATCCAAGAATCTAGAACCATACTCTTGCTCAGTTCTTTATTATTCTCTTTGATTATTTTTATCAATTGGTGCGGTTATGCTGATGAAATAGCTCAAATAAGCGCTAATTACCAAAGGTCCCTAGATTACGGTGGCAGAGCAATGGGGGCCACACACTTATAGATTTTGATTAGCGCAAGATGGAGTTCATGTAGTAAAAAAATTATTAATTTCGATGAATAATTCGTAAAGTTAAATGTCTTAGTTAGGCCGAAATTAACCATTGTGTGGATAACATATGACTAAAGAAGAAATTTTAGACTTAGTTGAAAGAGTACACGAACGAAAACATAGAAGATTGCATTTTGTTATAGCTTTTCTAATGCTAATCACGGCTATGTTATCACTTTATGTCTCTTTCAAAGCGGCAACTACCGCAGCAACCGCAAACGAGATAGCCAAACAGTCTTCTGATGCCGCTCTAGCAGTTGAAAAAGCTGCTCTAACGCTTCAAGACACTCAAACATTAATAATGCAAGTACAGACAGTTCACATGGAGCGACAGTCTAGACAAGTGTTGGAAATGGAGTTAATCACCCACAACGCTATGCTGATGAATGCATTAAGCAAACATGCGTTTGAAATAAGTAAATTAGCGCAGGGCACACATGAAAATGATAAATTTCGATATCAAGCTCTAAGAGAACGAATAAGTTTCCCTTTTCAAGATTATTTGACACGTGTAAAAATTTTCGAAGAGACTTTTTGTGATCTTGGCAATAGTAGTTCAGCAAGCACACTATCTAAGGCTTTGGAGCATTGGTATAACGAGCTAATCAATATTAATGATTTTGGTAACGGCAGTGGACAACTTGCAAATGTATATAGAGGCAAATTAGAGGAGATGCGGAGTGCATATTTTGTGGCTTACTTGAAGACGTCAAGTGATGAGGATAATAACTGTCAAATACTTCAGAAACCCGATTAGATTAAAATCTCGATAGGTTATGTTTACACGCTGAAAAGAATTTAGCTCAAATCTGTACTTACCATGCAACCGTAAAAACGGGTGGATATCAGAGCAGTTTTGAGCTAATACAGCTAATGCATATCATCTTCCAGAACTAAAAAATTCATTCTCGATAAGGTATTGAGCTACATCCTCATCTTTCATTTTGAGAAAGTCTGTACCTGTTTCGAATTCAACATACGATACAACAACACTATCCGCTGGAAAAGCAAATATTAACTGGCGCTCTGTACTGTATTTTTTTTGACGTAATAAATGACAGATCGGTTAGCGAATAAACATCCACCATAGATACGCCAGTGCTTGGAGAGCAATAGGATTCAGCCTCGCTGTAATGAATATAAAACTCCTCCGATAAATAAAATCCATCCTCAGCAACACGCCAATTGATATATTTTGGATTCAAATCCCTTAGAACCTGCCCGTCAGCATTTACTATCTTGAAACCACCTTTGTTTCGCCAGGCACACTTGTCATCTTCTTTACTCCTGATCAGGTAACGGGAATTATTTTTGGCTGCATAGATTAGACAGCCTCCCAATCTGGCTTCCAGCGCTTTTTTTTCAGCTTCTTTTTGAGCCGCGATGGCATCTTCTCTGTTTTTTTCTAACTGACGTTGCTTTTCAATTTCACGCTGCTTTTGTAAGCGTCGCTTTTCTTCTTCAGCCTTGCGACGTGCTTCTTCCTTCTTGGTTAACTCATCCACGACAAACCAATCCGTAACATCATTACTGGTACTTTTAGCGATTATCTCTTGCTGAGTTAAGCCTGCTTGTTCTTCAGACTGCTTTTCAACATCTACTGCAAACCAATCTTTTACTTTTGTTTTGCTGGCCTTTTGTGATGTCTTACAGTTACCAGACTCCTGTTCACAATGTTCTTTCAGGATAGTAAAAATGGCGTGTTTCAGGTCAAATGCCCCATATAGACTCACATTGCAGAATTTATGCGCTATGTGTCGCTCGCTAAAACGGGTCATAAACTGACGGGCTTCTTGTTCGTTGAGTTGATTATTGATGTTTGGCTTAGCAAACTCCTGTTCAACCGCTTTACAATTCTGGCCAAAACTGCGAATAAATAAATCATCCCAATTAGAGGATCCCGGTACGTTAAAGTTGAGTTTTTGTTTTCGTCCAAACACCAAGGCAGGGTCTGAAACAAACGAGGTATTGGCATAAGGATTTAAAGGTTGAGGATCGAGGTTTATATACAAGCGACCATCAATATCTAATTTGCGCCACCATTTTTGAAATTCAGGATGTTGCAGTATGCTCTGCTGACTCAGGCTTCCCAATTCAACCCCGTCACGAAATCTTACAGCAGTACTGATGTCTGATGGCCAATACCATTGCACCACCGAAGAATCTACAGGTTCACCCAGCAGTGTTGTTAGCTTAAACTGAAAATCGTAACTGAAACAAAGCTCAGCAATGTGGGGGGAATTGGTTTCATCCAATTTTTGACAATGTCGGTTCTCAACACCCTCTCCAGTGATATCAGGCACAGCAGCAAGGGCAGTTAGGCTCTGAGCCAGTGCCAATAAACACAAAATCAATCGCCTTATGGAAATCACCCGTTAACTTTCCTGATATAACCTTAAGAGCTGTTTTAATAAGTCAATTACCAATTCGGGCTTGCCGTTAAAATTTGACCTGATATAGGTAGTATCGACATCCTCAGATCTCTCGGTCTCGCCTGCCACATACCGTTCTTTATCATAATAAAAACCATTCTCGGTGTAGGTGGTTTCGAAATAAAAACACCCAAGCTGCAACTCTTTGCATTTAAGGAGCATACTATTGGACGATTCTTTAAATTCAATCTCCGTGGACACGCCAGTTAACTGCAACTTCTCGACCACATTGCCATACTTTTTTATATATGGCTTTTGTGATGACTTGTTTATACCCTCTATACTGCTGTGAAACTTGATCGTCAATATTTCTGTTTGTAAGGTGTATGAGGCAACACTTCTTTGCATGTGATTTTTATAACCTGCATCTTCATATAGTTTAGAACTCTCGCCCCAGCGTTGTTCCAGCCTGTTTAATTCTGCAATAATTCTATGGCTCTCATCGCGGAATTCTTCTGCCGAGTTGTAAAGCTCCAATGCGGCCATATAGTTGGAATCACTGCGATCGATTTTTGACAGGTAAGTTTCAAGTTGCTCAATTGCTTTATTGGGCTGCCATGTTTTGTATAAAGCATTGGCGTAATAAAAGTGAGTGGATGCTGGTAACTCAACCTGCATGGCAAACAATGCATCAAATGCTGCTACCGCTTTTTTATGCTCGCCTTCGTCTACTGCTTTTTTGGCTTTTAGCATCATCCTGTCAGCCTGAAAATCACTTCCTTTTGCCTCGGAAAGCAACGCTTCAACGATAAAAAATGAAGCCACAACAATCATCATTGAGAAAAATTTCTTATTCAAAACCATGCTCTTAAATGTTTAAAAAAATGCTATTTAAACAGAAATTAATACCAAATAACATATCCTTCAGTCGGCCACTGTAACTTATATTGTAGGATTTTAATTTCATGGGACTCAGCCCGATTGGCAAGACAAGCGAAAAGGGCCTTTAAGTGGTTCAAAGCTGGCATTAATCACTAAATAATTCATTGGCACCGAAACGTACTAAGCACTCGTCCAATCTTAAACAATCGAACGACTGCAACTGGCACATTGCCGTCGTAGAATGTCGCTAATTTTGGCTAAAGCGACTGGCACCTATCTGAAACAATCAGTCATCTAATTACGTTAAGTGTTTTGCTCTTTTATTACTCACGCAATAATCCTTTGTCGCAAAGTTCGAAGTCCGGACATTTCAGGCCCATTCGCGAGATAAGCGAAAAGGACAGATAAAACCTGAAGATGGGCAACAGGGATGTCTTTGCAGATCTGGCTTTAGTCTGACAGCGTTACTGGCATTTAGCACCTTCGTTGGAATAAATTCCAACCTACAAGTGGTCTTTAGGTTCTGTCCTTGCAGCTTATGCTTTCTCGCACCATGGGCGAATGAGGGTTTAAGGGGCTCGCCCCTTAGAAGATTCACATCAGATCACAGATATTGAAGGATTACGGTTTGCTAAGATAGTATTAAAATCATTGAACGATGATTTATTCCGTTGAAAACGGAGAAATGTATGTCCAGGTGGTAGAGGTAACACCTCATGATTATCGCAGGAGGCCATAATGGTAGATTTTCAAAAAGCTAAGAAGCGAGTTTCAATATCGAGCGGCGAATCGGTCCGCATCATGCGCGAGCTTCAAGAACTAAGTCAAAATGATTTAGCGAAATTGGCGGATATTCCTCAATCAACGATATCGGCTATAGAAAATGATCGTGTCAATTTAGGAGTAGAGCGCGCAAAGTCTCTTGCGAGAGCTTTAAAATGCCATCCAGCTGTACTTGTTTTTCCAGGCTGGGAAGTAGAAGGTGAGGACGCGGCATAATCTAAAGAAATAGTTCAACTCCAAACTGGGAGTGTTAGTGATGCAACCTCCCAGAACTGTTTCCTTTTGCTCCCTGCAAAAAAGACATTCACGCCATCCATGGCGCTCAATTCCGACCTACATTCTACAAGCAACTGCCGAATATTGGTTTCGGCAGTAGAATAGTCATTTACGTTAGTGCTTTATTTCACCTGATTAGGGCTGTAGCCCGAATTTGGCGTGTATCCGCCGGAAGGGTCGTCCAACAGTTCATCACGGCGGCTGGGGCCGCTGAATTTAACCTTGTAGGTATCGTACTCTTTGATGGATTCAAAGCAGTACTGACCCAGTGCGTTTTGCAGTTGAGGCAGATCGTGGTTAGTGATCAAAATGCAGTTCTTTTTGTTGGCCAGACGCTGTCTTAACAGGTTGCCTAACCAGCTTTGAGCATTTTTGTTGAGCTGGGTTTCGTTAACGCAGACTTCATCCAGGATCAGTAAGTCTACTTCAATCAAATCCCGGTTAATTTCCCGGAATTTTTCCGCTACGTTATCCTGAGCTTTGTAATCCCAGGAGAAAAAGCGCAGTTCCAATAAACTGGATAACTGGCGATACAACACGGTGATCTCATGTTCATTGATGAGTTCATGGGCGATAGCGCCGGCAATATGGGATTTGCCGCGACCGTAATCGCCGTAAAACAGCATTAAATGGGAGCCGCTTTCGCGCCAGCTGACATCCTGGTGAGCGGCAATAAAGCTTTTGGCAATACTGACGGCTTCCACGACGTCCTGACTGTCTAATTCCAGATTATCGAAAATCCATTTAGGATTGAGATCAGATTTACCCTGAAGGGCGGTTACTCTTTGCAAACGCGCTTGTTGTTGGGCCTGTTGTACTTCCTGATTTGCTTGTAACTCATAGACCTTGCGCATGGATTGATAATCCATGGCCGGTGTAGACTCCAGATTTTTGCCCAGGGTTTGCGAAAATTTTCTTAATTTGTCGTTAAGATTTTCCATGATATTTGTCTATAAGCTTCTTGGTGTTTTCATCTATGACGACTTCAGCTTGTTTTTTAACTTGCTGATAGCCGACGATTGCATCCGGATTGTAGCCTTTGAGTTGGCGTGTTTTCCGGATATGTAGCACGAACTTTTGGGTCCATTGCCACTCTGAATACTGCTGTTCGGGTCTGCCAAGCCAATAAGCCACAAACTCGCCCAATTCAGTGTCTGAGTATTCTTTCTGGATTATACCCACCAATTGTGCGATTTCATTAAAGGTTTTTTGTTTTGGCTGCCAGTCTTTGCCGAGTCTGAAACGCGTCTGAGTTTCCTGCGGGCTGTCTTGCAGAATTAAAGGCAGTCTGAACTGCACACCGCTTAAGGAGCCACTGTCGTCGATGTCAGTTAAGGGCTGTAGCAGTCCCTCGGCAATCAGCTCAACGATAAATTCGTTGATTTCCCGGCCAAGTGAGATGTCAGCGCCGCCGTTATTCAATAATTCCTGGATGGCTTTATAGCTGAGTGCGGCACAAATACCCGTGTGAATATTGGCCGATGGACGGAAGTAGAGCAAATACAGAATTCTTGAATAATTGTGCAGTGGTTTGGTGAGGTACTGCAGTTCAGTTTGATTCAAGTAAACCGTCCTTTAATAAAGTCGCAAACCAGTCACCGGCCACTTCTTCCGGAATGGGGTGCTCCAGGACATCGATACAAAATATCTCGGTTAAGGGGTTTGCATTGCTGCGCTGCATTAAATCATACAAGGTTTTGCCGGCAACACAAAAAGTGTCGTAGCTGGAATCTCCCAGTGCAATCACGATAAACCGGACCTGGTGCAGATCCAAATCGGGCAGGGCTTTGGCAAAGGCCTGGATATTATCCGGTAAATCACCGGCGCCATGGGTAGAACTGCAGATGATCCAGGTCCCCAGCAAAGGGATATTGTTTATATCAGGTTGCAGATGTAATTCACTGGGCAGAGACTGCTGCTCCAGTAATGACTGAATCTGCTCTGCCACATATTCGGTTGCGCCTAACATGGAGCCGGTAATGATCTGAATTTGAGACTGCATTATTTACCAATACAAAAAGAAGAGAAAATACGGCCCAGCAAGTCATCGGAGCTGAATTCGCCGGTGATTTCATTAAGGAATTGCTGTGCGATACGCAGTTCTTCCGCTAATAGTTCACCGGCGCGAAATTCGGTTAACTGCTCATAACCATTGTTGATATGTTGCTGAGCTGCCTGTAGCGCTTTTACGTGTCGGGAGCGGGCACTAAACTGGCCTTCGGTGGTCTGATTGTAGCCCATGCATTGCTTCAGGTGTTGCTTTAATTGTTCAATGCCGTCACCGTTATTGGCAGACAGAGAGACTATGGGATATTCGCCCCGGTGAAAGCCCGGGGCTTCGCCACTTAAGTCCACCTTGTTTCTGACCAAAGTGATCTTGTTACTATCCGGTAGCTGAGCGTGAAACTCTGGCCAGATCAAGGCTGGATCACTGGCATCGGATTCTGTGCTGTCCACCAGAAGCAAAATTCGGTCGGCTTCTTTGATTTCTTGCCAGGCTCGTTCTATTCCGATTTGTTCCACTTTGTCGGGACTTTCTCTGAGTCCGGCGGTATCGATGATATGTAGTGGCATGCCATCAATGTGGATATGTTCTCTGAGTACATCACGGGTGGTACCCGCAATATCCGTGACGATAGCTGATTCTTTGCCGGCCAGTTGATTGAGCAGGCTGGATTTACCGGCATTGGGACGACCAGCGATCACCACCTTCATGCCGTCTCTTAAAATGCTGCCTTGTTTGGCCTGCTCCAGGGTTTGCTGCATTTTGGTTTTCAGGGCATCTACGCCTTCAGTTACTGTGCTGTCTGCCAGAAAATCGATTTCTTCTTCTGGGAAATCGATCGCAGCTTCCACGTACATGCGCAAGTGAATAACCTGTTCCACCAGTTCGTGGATGTGTTTAGAGAACTCGCCCTGCAGGGAGCGCATTGCACTTTCTACCGCCTGGGCAGAAGAAGCGTCAATAATATCTGCGATGGCTTCTGCCTGGGTGAGATCCAGTTTGTCATTTAAGAAGGCTCGTTGGCTGAATTCGCCCGGATTGGCAAAACGAACGCCGTCCATCTTAACGATTTCATCCAACAACATGGATAACAGTACCTGACCACCGTGGCCCTGTAGTTCTAATACGTCTTCACCGGTAAAAGAGTGGGGGGCTTTGAAAAACAGCGCAATACCCTGATCCAGAACTTGCTGATTACTGTCGTAAAATGGCAGGTACTCTGCCATTCTGACTTTCGGTACTTTGCCTAGTAACCGGTTGGCTACCTCACTGGCCAGTTTTCCGGAAACTCGGATGATGCCCACACCGCCTTTTCCCGGCGCGGTGGCTTGCGCAATAATGGTATCCTGGTCACTGGCCAACATAGTCGTGTTTAATCGCGGAAGTTTTTGTACTGAAAGGCTTGCTCTAATTCGGCACCTTTTATCAGTGCGATTACCTGTTGCAGATCATCGCGTTTTTTACCTGTGACCCGCAATTCTTCGCCCTGGATAGCAGTCTGAACTTTGATTTTGGAATCTTTGATCAGTTTAACCAGCTTCTTGGCGGTTTCTTTATCAATGCCTTGTTTAAATTCGATGTCCTGCTTACAGGTTTTTCCGGTTTTGCTGACATCCTTCATATCCAGAGAGCGGGTATCAATGTTGCGTTTAACACATTTGTCTCTGAGAATACTTTGCATTTGCTGCAGCTGAAAATCACCTTCGGCTGTCATGTTAACGATATTCTCATTGCGGCTGAAGCTGGCATCGACACCGCGAAAATCAAAGCGCGTGGAAACTTCGCGATTTGCGTTATCAACTGCATTCTGTAATTCGGACAGTTCAATTTCCGACACTATGTCAAAAGATGGCATATAGAGTGCTCCTTTATGTATTTTAGGTATCTGAAAAGCCCCGCGATTGCAGGGCTTTTTTTTAACTTACTTTGATACCTTTTTTCTCCATGGCGGCGTAAATCAATTTTGCCTGAACCAGGGTAATAACGTTACTAATCAACCAGTACAATACCAGTCCTGCCGGGAACCATAAAAAGAAGATACTCATGGCAACCGGCATCCATTGCATAATCTTTTGTTGCATCGGATCTTGCACTGTGACCGGGTTGAGTTTTTGCAGTAGGAACATGCTGGCACCGGTGAGCACTGGTAGTACGAAATAAGGATCCATGACCGATAGATCTTCAATCCAGAAAATGAAATCAGCATGGCGTAATTCTACAGATTCCAGTAGTACCCAATATAGGGCCAGGAATATCGGCATTTGTAGTAATAATGGAAAACAGCCGCCCATGGGGTTGGTTTTCTCTTTTTTGTACAATTCCATCATGCCTTGAGACATTTTCTGGCGGTCATCACCGTAGCGCTCTTTCAGGGCCTGAATTTTAGGCGCTAAAGCGCGCATTTTAGCCATGGATTCATACTGAGCTTTGGTCAACGGGTACATTAAACCTTTCACAATGATGGTAATAATGACAATGGCCGCGCCCCAATTGATAACGACGCCTTGTATAAAGCTCAACAAGCTAAATAGCGGCTGAGCCAACCACCATAAAAAGCCGTAATCTACCGTTAGATCCAGTCCTCGAGCCAGGTTGGCCAGGGTTTCCTGATCTTTGGGTCCAACATATAGGGTGCTGCTAATGGTTGTTGAATCGCCTGGAGCGACAGTTACCGGAGAGCCGGTATAACCAATCACTGCCTGATTCTGATTAACGACTCTGGAATATAGATTGATAGTACCGTCTTGTGGTGG
Organism: Planctobacterium sp. AWH2_060; assembly: GCF_056158425.1. Taxonomy (NCBI): domain Bacteria; kingdom Pseudomonadati; phylum Pseudomonadota; class Gammaproteobacteria; order Alteromonadales; family Alteromonadaceae; genus Planctobacterium; species Planctobacterium sp. AWH2_060. The sequence continues at coordinate 3,582,964 of NZ_JBSWTG010000001.1, forward strand.
AACCCAGGAAGACACAAAATAGTGCTCCAACATGGCAACCCAACCGCCCAGGGTAGTGTCCTTCAGGTTTTCATCGGCAATATCGGAAAAATCGTATTTTTTGTAGCGTTCTTCTTCGGTGGAGTAGGCCGCGCCACGGTAGGTAGGCATAAACATACTTCCGCCTTTGCGACCAGTAACCTGTTTTAGCTGAGCATACTGCTGGAACGTAATGTTACTGTCAGTGGTATTGGTTACCTGATATTCCACATTGATAGCGTGGTTGTCTCGGGTAAAGACAAAGGTCTTGGTGTAGCTAATACCTTCTGCAGACACAAAAGTCAGTGGTACACGCAAGGTATCTTCTGTCATGCTGTAACTGTCAGCCGCTGCGCTATAAACAGGTCTGCCCTGAGGATTGGAATCTGGACCCTGCTTACCCACCAAACCACTTTGTGCCACATATAAAAGCTCATTAGTTGGGCTTAATATCTGAATAGGCTCAGGTTTATCAATTTCCAAAGGAAACTTTAATAGCTTTGCGGAAACGACATCACCACCTTTGGTATCGATCTGCACTTCATGACTGTCTGTTGTGACTGTGATGATTTTGCTGCTACCAATTGTGGTTGCCTGGGCTACAGGACTTTGCCCAGCAGGTACATCGGCTGAGGTGTTACCGGTTTGAGCTGCCGGTACTGCATCAGTTGTTTGGGCTACCTGAGCAGGTGCAACAGGTTTTGGACCATAGTCTATTTGCCATTGGTTCCATAATAAAAAGGACACCAAAGCCAGTCCGATGACGAGAAAGCTGCGTTGAGATTCCATAATAATATCAGTTCTTTTTAGTTTTTTGCGGAATGGGGTCGAAACCACCGGGATTCAATGGATGACACCGGATAATTCTACGAATTGTAAGCCAGAAACCTTTTATGGCTCCATGCTCTTCAATAGCCATAATGCTATACTGAGAACAGGTTGGATGAAAGCGGCAATTTTGCCCGAGTATGGGCGACATCAGCCTTTGATAAAGTTGTATGAACAATATCAATGCTCGGCGCAACGCTTTATCAACTTTTTCCATAGTTTTTCCAGTAACAAGGTTACTTCTTTATTTTCCATTTCCCCGATTCCGGATTTTGCAATAATAACAATATCGATGTTGGGAAAACGATAAGCCTGTTGACGAAAACTTTCGCGGATCAATCGCTTGAGCCTGTTTCTGTCTACAGCCCTTTTAACTCTTTTCTTAGGTATAGTAATGCCTAATCTGGGATTAGTCTGATTATTTAATCTGGCAAGAGCGGTAATTTGAGGAGATACTGCTGGGGTAGCGTCTTGAAAGACATGCTCAAAGTGAGCTGGTTTTAACAACCTAAACTCTTTGGAAAAATCCTGAGAACTCACTTTGAGATCATATCAAACACTTAAGCTGATAAGCGGGCACGGCCTTTAGCACGACGTGCGGCAAGAACTTTACGTCCATTTTTAGTAGCCATACGTGCACGGAATCCATGACTGCGCTTACGCTTCAGATTGCTGGGTTGAAAAGTTCTTTTCATCTTAATATCTGCCGCAGTTGGTTGAAATAAATAGGGTTACCCCCGATTTAAGGACGCGCAATTCTAAAGACTTTATAGTTAAAGATCAACACTATTACTGCTTTTCTTTTAGTGTTTAGCTGATCAATTTAGATTTAATTAATATTTAACAGGCTTTGGACAAGTTTTAAACCTTATATTCACAGTTTATCCACAGGAGTATTTTTAAGAAGCCTAAAATATATGCAGAAGTAGCATAATCAGACTGTTTGGTCAGAATCTGCAGGTGTCCAAGCTCTGATCTCAAACTCTTTGTAATTCAGTGTGATAGTTGAGTTTTAAGACTATTTTTTGAATTGGAATGTACTTTTAAAGCCAGTTATACGATAATTCACAGTCTGCTTAAAATCCCCAATAAAAATACAAAATATACATGCAAATTTGGCAAAGTTGTCTAAAAAGACTTCAGGAAGATTTACCTGCTCAACAATATAGTATGTGGCTGAGGCCTTTAGAGCCTGAGGTCGAGGGTGATTGTTTAACATTATTTGCGCCAAATCGTTTTGTATTAGATTGGGTACGGGATAAGTATCTCGGACAAATAAGCGATCTGATTGCTGAGTTTTCTGATAATAATCAGCTCACATTGCGATTTGATGTGATCACCAATCGCAAACAATCCAGTCCGGCTCCTCAGTCACCCGTTGCACCTGTTCAATTTGCTGCAGCGCCAAAGACGCCACAGTTTGTCGATACAAGAGCGGCAGCTCCGGTGAACAACAATCAGGTAAAACCGGCGCAACCCGAAATAAAACCTGCTACCCACAAAAGTAATATCAACCTTAATTATCAGTTTGATAACTTTGTTGAGGGTAAGAGTAACCAACTGGCCCGTGCAGCAGCTCAGCAAGTCGCTGATAATCCAGGCGGTTCTTACAATCCCCTGTTTATCTATGGTGGTACGGGTTTAGGTAAAACTCACTTGCTACACGCTGTGGGTAACGGCATTCTCAAGAAGAAGAGCAACGCCAATGTGGTTTACATGCATTCTGAGCGATTTGTTCAGGACATGGTTAAAGCGCTACAGAACAATGCTATTGAAGAATTCAAACGATATTACCGTTCGGTAGATGCATTATTAATAGATGATATTCAGTTCTTTGCTAATAAAGAGCGTTCGCAAGAAGAGTTTTTTCACACATTTAATGCATTACTTGAGGAAAATCAACAGGTTATATTAACTTCTGACCGTTATCCAAAAGAGATCGACGGTGTTGATGACAGGTTAAAGTCGCGATTTGGTTGGGGATTAACCATTATCATTGAGCCTCCCGAGCTAGAAACCCGTGTTGCGATCCTAATGAAGAAAGCAGCAGAGAACCGGGTGAATTTACCCAACGAAGTGGCTTTCTTTATAGCAAAGAGATTGCGTACCAACGTTCGTGAATTGGAAGGGGCTCTTAACAGGGTTATTGCCAATGCCAATTTTACTGGTAAGCCTATTACCATTGAATTTGTCAGGGATGCACTAAGAGATTTACTTGCACTTCAAGATAAACTTGTAACAATAGACAATATTCAGAAAACTACCGCCGAATACTATAAAATAAAGGTATCTGATTTATTGTCCAAGCGCCGGAGTCGTAGTGTTGCTCGTCCGAGACAAATTGCGATGGCGCTGGCTAAAGAATTAACCAATCATAGTTTACCTGAGATTGGCGATGCCTTCGGTGGTAGAGATCATACAACTGTGTTGCATGCTTGCCGCAAAGTAAAAGAACTGAAAGACGAAAACCACAGTGTGAAGGAAGACTTTCAGAATTTAATTCGAACCTTGTCGTCATAAAAAGAGAATAAAAATGAGATTTTCGATAGCGCGCGAAGACTTTTTAACTCCATTACAACTGGTATCAGGTGCAGTAGAAAAACGGCATACCTTACCGATACTGTCTAACGTTCTGATTAAAGTAGAAAATGGCTCTCTGTGGTTGACAGGTACCGACCTGGAAGTGGAGTTAATTTCCAGTACGGCTTTGGCCAGTGATTCTGTAGACGGTGAAGTAACAGTTCCTGCCCGAAAGTTATTCGACATCTGCCGAAGTCTTTCCAATGAAGCAAATATAGAGTTTTCTGTCGATGGCAATAAGGTATTGGTAAAGAGCGGGCGCAGCCGTTATACACTTTCCACTTTGCCTGCTGACGACTATCCTAATCTGGAAGATTGGGAAGGCGAAATTGAATTTGAAATGTCTCAAAAGAATTTGCGTTCTTTAATAGAGAAAACTCATTTCAGTATGGCTCAGCAAGATGTTCGTTATTATCTCAACGGTTTATCGCTGGAATTGGAAGGCGATTTAATCCGTTCTGTAGCCACTGACGGTCACAGACTGGCACTAAGTAAACATACCCTGGAAGGTGCAGCGTTCGCCACCAATCAGGTTATTATTCCGAGAAAAGGGGTAATGGAAATTCTTCGTCTTATAGGTGATGAAGATACCTCTTTGAAGATTCAAATTGGTTCTAACCACATCCGTCTTTATTCTTCTGATTTTATCTTTACCAGTAAGTTGGTAGATGGGCGTTTTCCTGATTACCGCAGAGTCTTACCCAGAGATGGTGATAAGATTATTAAAGCGGATAAGATGGTATTAAAAGAAGCGCTGACTCGTGCATCGATCTTATCTAACGAAAAGTTTCGCGGTATCCGTGTCGACTTAAGTAACAACGAAGTTCAGATTACGGCCAATAACCCTGAGCAGGAAGAAGCTGTTGAAATTATTGATGTAGATTATCAGGGCGATACCCTGGAAATTGGTTTCAACGTAGCTTATTTAATCGATGTTTTAGGGGCCATTGACGACGAAACCATCAAGCTTACTCTCGCTGATTCAAATAGTAGTGCGCTCATAGAAGCTGAATCTACTGACCAGTGTTTGTATGTTGTTATGCCTATGAGATTATAAAAAGACCAGTATGGTGCTGTCTCAATTAGTACTATCTGAATTTAGGAATATTCACTCTTGTAATATATCCCTTTCAGACAGGTGCAATATCTTTTACGGCGAAAATGGTTCTGGAAAAACCTCATTACTGGAATCTGTCCATATGTTTTGGAATAGCCGATCATTCAGGACTTCCCGAATAGGTGAGGCTGTAGCACATCAACAAAGCAATTTTTTAATTCATGGTAGAGTAAACGATGGTGAGTCACAGTTACCATTTGGACTCAGCTATTCGCTGAAAGATAAAGAGCGCGTTTCTAAGTTTAATAGCGAAAGAGTTAAGCGAAGCTCTGATTTAGCATCACTATTACCTGTTTATTATTTCTCTCCTCAAAGCGATGCTATTTTATCTGGTTCACCAGGAAACCGCAGAAACTTACTGTTTTGGTATTTGTTTCACGTGGAACCTAAGTTCAATGAAACCTATCAATGCTTACTGAGAGCATTAAGTTCCAGAAACAAATTACTGAAGACTTTGGTTCAAAAGGAAGAACTTGTATTTTGGGAAAAGGAAATCTCAAAGTATTCAGTAGAACTAAAGCGTTTATCTGATGAACAGGTAAAAGATCTAAATCTACAATTTGAGGCCGAGTGTAATATTTCTGAGGTCGATGTAGCCGACAGCTTTTCCTTGTTTGAAAAGGTAAATGGGATACAGATCAATTATCCATGGAAGGTAGACACTGAGCTTCATCAAGAACTGGCCAATAAACGAGAGTTAGAATTGAAGTTAGGTTACACAACTTTGGGTTATCACAAGTGTGACTTAAGGATTTCGACACAGCAGGGCAAGAAGAGTTTTAGCCGCGGTGAAGAAAAATCAATAACTTTGACTCTGATTATTTCTGTCTTAAAAACTATAGCGAACAAAACTAATAAGAACGTATTGGTTTTGATCGATGATCTGATGGCTGAATTGGATCAAAAATTCACATCTTTATTACTTCATAAGTTATCGAGTTTACCTCTACAACTCTTTATTACGACTTTAACCAAAGACACACTACTTACGAGTATTGAGAAACACTTTTCAAATTTTAAATTGTTTCACGTGAAACAAGGTGATGTCATCGAGGAATACAATGTCTGAACAAAACAATAATTATGATTCGTCTAGTATCAAGGTTCTAAAGGGCCTTGACGCGGTTAGAAAAAGACCTGGGATGTATATAGGTGATACCGATGACGGTACAGGATTGCATCACATGGTTTTCGAAGTGGTGGACAATTCTATCGATGAAGCGCTTGCAGGCCACTGTTCTGATATTATCGTGAAAATACATCTTGATGGTTCAATATCAGTTCAAGACGATGGTCGAGGAATACCTACCGAAATACATCCTGAAGAAGGCGTATCTGCAGCAGAAGTTATCTTAACGGTACTGCACGCAGGTGGTAAATTTGACGATAATTCCTATAAAGTATCGGGTGGATTGCACGGAGTAGGTGTTTCGGTAGTTAACGCTTTATCCAAAAAACTGATGCTTCGTATCAGACGCCAGGGAGAGATATTTGAACAGGAATATACCCATGGCGAGCCAAACTATCCGTTAAAGCCTGTTGGCAGTTGTAAAGATACCGGCACTACCATTCATTTTTGGCCCAGTGAAGATACCTTTACTAATGTAGAGTATCATTACGATATCTTAGCTAAACGTCTTCGTGAGTTGTCATTCCTTAATTCAGGGGTTTCTATTCGTTTAATCGATGAGCGCGATGGTAAAGAAGATCACTTTATGTATGAAGGTGGTATCAAAGCGTTTATCGAATACCTGAACCAAAACAAAACTCAAATTCATCCTAATGTCTTCCACTTTGTATCTGAGCGTGATGATGGCGTAACTGTTGAAGTGGCAATGCAATGGAATGATTCGTTCCAGGAAAATATCTTTTGTTTTACCAATAACATTCCTCAGCGTGACGGTGGAACCCACCTTGCTGGCTTTAGAGGCGCATTAACCCGTACTCTGAATAACTATATGGAAACTGAAAAGTTAAACAAAAAAGAGAAGGCGAGCACGACAGGAGATGACGCAAGAGAAGGTTTAACCGCTGTCGTTTCAGTTAAAGTACCAGACCCGAAATTTTCATCCCAGACCAAGGATAAATTGGTTTCTTCTGAAGTTAAGTCCGCTGTAGAAACGACTATGGGTGAAAAACTCAGTGAGTTTTTGTTAGAAAACCCCGGTGATGCAAAAACGGTGGCAAACAAAATCATTGACGCAGCCCGAGCTCGTGAAGCCGCCAGAAAAGCCAGAGAAATGACCAGAAGAAAAGGGGCACTTGATCTGGCTGGACTGCCTGGCAAATTAGCTGATTGTCAGGAAAAAGATCCGGCGTTATCTGAACTTTACATAGTGGAGGGTGACTCCGCCGGCGGTTCTGCAAAACAGGGGCGGAATAGAAAAAATCAGGCGATCTTGCCACTTAAAGGTAAAATTCTGAACGTTGAAAAAGCACGTTTTGATAAGATGTTGTCTTCACAGGAAGTTGCAACCCTGATTACTGCTCTTGGCTGTGGAATTGGCCGAGACGAGTATGACCCTGAAAAGCTTAGATATCATAATATCATTATTATGACCGATGCTGATGTGGACGGTTCCCACATTCGAACACTATTGCTTACTTTCTTTTATCGTCAAATGCCTGAAATTATCGAGCGGGGCCATATCTATATTGCTCAGCCGCCGTTGTATAAAACGAAAAAGGGAAAACAGGAACAATACCTGAAAGATGATGAGGCATTAGAAAGCTTTCTTACAAACATTGCGTTAGACGGTGCTTCATTACATGTTAATGATGATGCGCCTCCTATTCAGGGAGCGGGCCTTGAAACAATGGTTAAACAGTTTACTAGCACTAGTAAATTAATTAAGCGAATGTCACGCTTTTATCCGATTCATATACTGAACAACCTTGTCTACTCAGAGGTATTGGATAGCAGTGTTCTGGAAGATAATGCCAAAGCCACAAACTTTGCAGAAAAGTTCCAAGCTCAACTAACTGAAAGTGAAAAAGACGGTGCTTTGTATACTGTTACCGCAGAACATGATGAAGAGCACAATAACTCAAAAATCGTTGTCGTTGTTCGCCAACATGGTGTCGATACGTCGTTCAACTTCAATTCTGACTTTGTAAAATCAGGTGAGTTAGTACAAATTAACGCACTAAACAAAGCCATAAATAATTTATTTGAAGAGAATGGTTATGTTAAACGCGGTGAAAAAGTCTTTCCTTGTACACGATTTGCTGAAGCGTTTGAATGGTTGATGGCTGAATCGAAAAAGGGACAGTACATACAGCGATACAAAGGATTGGGTGAGATGAATCCAGAACAGTTGTGGGAAACAACAATGGATCCTGAAACTCGCAGAATGTTACAGGTTTCTATTGAAGATGCGATTGGTGCCGATCAATTATTTACCACTTTGATGGGGGATAATGTTGAACCAAGAAAACTGTTTATTCAGGAAAACGCTCTGAAAGTGACAAACCTGGACGTATAGCGCAGAACAACACAAAAAAAAGGCTCCAAGATGGAGCCTTTTTTATAGCTTTAAAACGGTGACCTGAGGATCGGACCAACTATTGAAGTCTATCTGAAAAATATATTTTCCTGATTCTTTCGGTGTAAACACAAAGTTGTCTACCGGCGTATCACAATTTGCGTTAACTGTAAGGTTAACCTGAAGATTCTCGTCAGAACTTTTGTTCTTATAGCCACAGCTTAAACCTGTACTCCAGTCTTTATCTGCAAACTTAAAATCGTAAGGTTGACCATCAGCGACTAATTCAACTACAACTCTGTAGATGTTGTTTTTATGCTCAACGACTCGATAAGCTTCATCAGCTTCCCACCAGGTAAAGCTACCTCTTAAATAAAGGCTGCTATAATCTGGCTTATCACCTGAAAGTTTGTCGACAAACGTTTTCGTAGTAGTGCAGCCCCCTAAAAACAAAGAAAAGGCTGCAATACTTGATAACGTAATAATCTTATTCAATGCATTAACCCTGCAAAATTGAGAAATCAGCTACGGCTAAGAACTCGTTTCTGATTGAGGAGATGAGTGCGAATCGATTCAGGCGCACTGCTTCGTCCTCAGCATTAACCATAACATTTTCAAAAAAGTCAGCTATAGGCTCTCTTAATTTGGCAAGTTGTGAAAGTCTGATATTGTAATACTCTGTATCATGATGTGAATTAGCAGCATATGATTTTACCTGACTAAAGACATCCCACAGAACCTGTTCTTCTTTATCACTAAATAAACCGATATCAACAGTGCCAATAGCCACAGGATTTTTAGCAAGAATATTGGCTATTCTTTTATTGGATTCTGTAAGAACTGCCAGTGTTTCTTTATTGTTATCGATAAAGTGAGTAAGTGCTTCTAACCGGTACTTGTAGGTGTTAACAGCGCTATCATCTACTTTTAGTACAGAGCGAACGGTATTGACAGGGATACCTTGTTCGACAAAGTAATTTTCCAGACGGGCATTAAAAAACTGCTCTAATTGTTCTGGCCATTCGGCATTGCTTAACATCTGTTGTTGGAATAAAGCTACAGCTTGCTTTGCAGCGCCTTTCAGATCAAACTCAACATTGTTTTCTAAAACAATCTTAATAATACCCAGTGTGGCTCTTCTGAGGGCAAAGGGATCTTTATCACCTTTTGGCAACAAGCCGATGCCAAAAATTCCCACAAGCGTATCTAACCTTTCGGCAATGGAGACGACTTGCGCAATACCATCCTCGGGAAGGCTGTCACTTGCTGAGCGAGGTTTATAGTGATCTGCAATGGCATTGGCCACTAATGGGTTTTCACCTTCATGAATAGCATAGTAACGCCCCATATAACCCTGAACATCGGGAAATTCGTATACTACTTTTGAAGTCAGATCGGATTTTGCTAACAAACCAGCTCTGTAACACAATTCAGGCTCTCCCAAGCCCAAGGACTCAGATAATTGCTGACTGAGCTTAGCAACCCGTTCAGACTTATCATACAAAGTACCCAATTGTTTTTGATAAACAATTGTTTTAAGACTGTTCAGTCTTGTTTCTGTATTTACCGATAAGTCATGTTTGTAAAAGAACTGAGCATCTGCCAAACGCGGTCTTACGACTTTTTCATTACCACTTGTCACTGACTCTTGGTTAGAGCTGTTAATATTAGTGACGAATAAAAACCTGTTAAGTAGTTTTCCACTGGATTTTTCCAGTAGTGGGAAATAACGCTGGTCGTCCTTCATAGTGTAGATGAGTGGCTCTTTAGGAACTTCTAAAAATGCCTCATCAAACTGGGCGCTCAGAACCACAGGGAACTCAACCAGACTGGTTACTTCTTCCACTAAATCATCGTCTTCTACAACTGATGCATTAAATGATTCTGCTTGCGCTAAGAGCTCAGCTTTGATCGCTTGCTTACGTTTTTCGAAATCAGCTACTACGTTCAAGTTTTGCAGTGTAGTTTCATAATCATCTGCGCTGGAAATTTCGTGATAGCCTGGAGAATGGAAGCGATGCCCCAGCACCTTGTTGTTAGCTGGTTTTCCATAAACTTCAACAGGCAGTACTTTGCTACCATAAATACAACACAAGTTATGTACCGGGCGTACAAACTGGTGGTCGGTATCTCCCCAACGCATTACTTTCGGTACTGGCAATTTAGCTAGACTCGCTGCAATTATGTCCTGTAAACAAGAATCAATGTTCTTACCTTTTTCCTGAACCGTAATCTGTAACCACTGACCCTTAGGGGTTTCCACAATAGCTGCGTCTTGTAGTTGAATGTTATTGGATTTTGCCCAACCCAATGCCGCCTTTGTAGGCTCTCCAGCTGCGTCATAAGCACTAGACACTGGTGGTCCCTTTTTAACGATTTCAACGTCGGCTTGCTTTTCTTCTAATGCGGTAACACTGATTGCTAGTCGTCTTGGTGTGGCATACCAGTGGGTAGACTCAAACTCAAAACGCTGCTGTTTCAGACTTTCTGTAACATTGGCCAGAAAGGTTTGTCCGAGGTTTCTTAAGGCTTTTGGGGGAAGTTCTTCACAAGCCAATTCAATCAATAAATTATTAGTCACTTTTACTTAATCCTTAAACGCTTAATCGCTGGAAGCACACATCGGGAATCCAAGGGATTCTCTGGCGTTGTAATAGGCCTCTGCGCACGCTTTAGCAAGAGTCCGTACTCGGAGTATATAACGCTGTCTTTCGGTCACTGAAATGGCCTGACGCGCGTCTAACAGGTTAAAGTAATGAGAGGCTTTCATTACTTGTTCGTAAGCCGGTAAAGGTAGCCCTTGTTCAATTAACAGCTGGCTTTGTTGTTCCGCTTCATCGAAGTATCGGAACATATTCTCGACATTGGCCAATTCAAAATTATATTTTGATTGTTCCACTTCGTTTTGGTGGAAAATGTCGCCATAAGTCACTTTACCAAAAGGACCATCGGCCCAAACCAGATCATAAATTGAATCGACACCCTGAACATACATTGCGAGTCGCTCTAGACCGTAAGTGATTTCGCCGGTCACCGGCTTACACTCGAGGCCACCAACTTGTTGGAAATAGGTAAACTGGGTTACTTCCATACCGTTTAACCAGACTTCCCAGCCCAATCCCCAGGCGCCCAGGGTAGGGGATTCCCAATTGTCTTCAACAAAGCGAATGTCGTGCTCCAAAGGATCAAACCCCATTTCCTTAAGAGAGCCTAAATACAGCTCCTGGATATTTTCCGGGGAAGGCTTAAGCATGACCTGGAATTGGTAGTAATGTTGTAGTCGATTGGGGTTTTCACCGTAGCGACCATCGGTAGGTCTGCGACATGGCTGTACATAAGCACTGCTGATTGGCTCTGGACCAATAGCACGTAAAAATGTCATTGGGTGAAAGGTGCCGGCACCGACTTCTAAATCCAGCGGTTGTACGATTACGCAACCTTGTCGTGCCCAGTAATCTTGCAGGCTCAGGATAAGCCCCTGAAAGGTATTTAAATCAAAATTTGCCATATCTGTGTCAATTCAACGAAAATGGCCGAAGTATACCTTTTGTGATGTACATTATGTAGCCCAAATCCAGTCAAGGGGCATATTTAAACTGGCCTGAGGTAGTCACAGCATTAAATTGAGGGTAGGGGGATAGCAGAAATCGTTTGATATAGCGCTAACCACACATTTGGAATGTTTCTTTGGGCTGTAGTTTTTGTAACAACTGCTGGAACTCGTTGAGCAGCTGGCTTTCAAATTGCGCTTCTAGTTCTTCTCTTTCGCTGTCCAGAGCCAACAATTCCTTTTTGGGTAACCGCTTGCGCGCCTCGAGAATAGGGTGGTGCTGTATTTTCAGGTAAAACTCTTGGGTCATTGTTAACGCACTAGCAATGGGATAGCGTTTGTTGTCGAGCAAATCACATAAATTCTTTACCCGCAGTACCGCCTCGCTGATACCACATTGTTGTTGCAAGGTAGCCTGTAAGATAGTGGTTATACTGGTAACAATGTCCTGTTCCCGCTGTATTATCTTTTGCTGCTTAGTTTGTTCTTGTCGGTGCAAGCTAACAAGCAGGTAACCAGCGTAGCCTGCCAATGTAATTATCAATACACTGGCAATGCTAAGCAAAAGGTACAGATTGTCGCTAATAAATTGCATTAATAACGGTCGCTAAAGGGTTGTTCCAGTCTATCCAGCAAATCGGGAGTATCTTCTTCGATTTCTGAATCGTCTTCGTGGACAATACCTAGCAAGTCACAAAGTACCTTGTGTCTGTTAAGCAGATGGTGCACATAATGTTGCTCTTGCGGAGAAATGCTTTTTCCCTGGTCAAGTTTATCTACCAGATTTTGCAGGCGCTTGTCATTTTCGATGTAATTTAATTCATCTTGTGGGGTTTTGAATTTGGGAATAAGGCGCTTACTTTCTTCTTTGGTTTCTTTATTGCCAAATAGGGATATTTTCTTTTTGCTGCCTAATCGTTTGTCCATATTCGCCCCGGCACCACCGGATTGACTGCCTCTGGCATTGTCTTCTACCAGACTATTTCTGTTTCCAGGCGCTTTGCCCGAGGTTTTTTTGGGCTTCCTCTGAATTTCTGATTTAGGAAGTTTAGGCTTTGCTCGTGGCAATGACTTAGTAACTTTTCTGGTTTTCTTTACGCGTGGCATAGTTTACTGACCCCTGTTAAGAGCAGTTGATGATAAAGGTGAGGATTATAAAAGATTTCAGGAGAGACAAAAACAAGAAACGGCGATAATCCGCCGTTGTTTCTAAAAGCAGGTTATAGAGAAACCATGATCCCTTCAGTAACCAATCTTGTTGTAACCTCGTATTTATTATTTTTGTTCGAGGCTTTTTTATATTTTATGTCATCGTGACACTTGTTATTTCGTCCTTGTTCCCAAGAAGCCGGGGAGCGTTGGTACCAGTGTTACACCAGTCAGCGCTTGACCTTGGAGCGAGATAATACACGATGTTAAAAAATTTACAACTTTTTTACAAAAGCAAAATTTAATGCAAACCGGAAACATATAGTGACAGTATGCGAATATCTTCATCAGTGAGTTTTTTCGCAATATCACGCATCATGCCATTGAGATCGTTAGCCCGTTGTCCGCTGCGGAATTGTTCCAGTTGAGATTTGGTATATTCGGTGTGTTGACCGCTAATATCTGGGAATTTGGCCAGCGCCATGCCGTTGCCTCTGGGGCCGTGACATGCAATACATGCTGTAATGCCGCGCTCGAGGTCTCCGCCTGTGTATAGTGCCTGACCTGCTTCGATAACATCTTCTGGTGTTTCGCCCTTACTCATAGTCTGACTGGCAAACCAGGCTGATAAATCTGCGATATCCTGGTCTGACAATCCTGCGGCCATACCATTCATTACGGCGTTATTTCTACCTTCCGCGCCGCCTGTTTGAGAAGCCAGACGAAACTCTTGCAACTGCTTGATCAGATATTGTTCATGTTGACCCGCAATTTTAGGATTCATTGGGATCATGCTATTCCCGTCATTACCATGACAGGCTGCACAGGTCGCTGATTTAGTTTTACCTGCTTCTGCATCACCTGCCGCAAAAGCCATTTGACCGAAACCTGCGGTCAAAGTAAGCAATAAAAGCCATTTTTTCATAGTGGTTCTCAAGTAATTTCTTGTTAAAATTGTTTTGTAATCAGTTATTTTACACACTTTAAAACACAGGAAAACAGGATAAGAGGTTTTCTGAGCAATTATCTGCTTAAGTTTTAGTGATTCTGATGCCAAAACTTTAGCAGAAAAACAGAGATTAGATTAATCGTGAGTATATATTCCAAAGCCGCTTTCACCATTAGCGCACCAGATATTAAACATTTAATGCCGGATACCGGCATTGAAATTGCGTTTGCTGGACGCTCTAACGCGGGCAAGTCCAGTGCTTTAAATGCCCTGACAAGACAAAAAAGTCTGGCGCGAACCAGTAAAACCCCCGGACGTACCCAGCAAATAAACGTGTTTAACATTACTGAAGAGCAACGTCTGATCGATCTTCCCGGCTACGGCTTCGCTCAGGTACCGCAGGCTTTAAAAGAAAAATGGCAAAGAGCACTGGGTGAATATCTTGAAAAACGGGAAAGCTTAAAAGGATTGGTGGTGTTAATGGATATCAGACATCCTTTTAAAGATCTCGATCAACAACTTATCAGTTGGGCTGTGGCCAGCGATATTCCGGTATTAGCCTTGCTGACAAAAGCCGATAAGCTGAAATCTGGCAAACGCAAAGCACAGGTTAATATGGCCCAGGAAGCTGCAATGGCATTTTGTGGAGATGTAGAGGTTGCCGCTTTTTCGTCGTTAAACAAACTGGGTTTGCCCATTTTAGAAAACAAACTCAATAGCTGGTTTGGCATCGAGCCACCAGAAAGCAAATAAAAATATGTAGCGCCAGAAAAAAGAAACCCCTCCAGAGGAGGGGTATATAACTTGAGAAAACACACACAACTATTTATACAGACCGAGCTAAATTCGATTAGTTCAAAAATAATTTAAAATATTTTAATTTTTTTCAAAAAATCTTATCCCATCCCCGGGAACCCTAGGGTGAGAGCATGAGTGCTTATATTTCGACCACAAAGCCCAGAAGCTAAATATTTACATTTTAAGAAAAAGCCAAACTGTCTCGTATATGGATTCAGTTAGGTCAAAGTTTGTTCGAAGTGCTAAAGCCTGTTTCCCTTTACGCGCTATAAACAGCGACATCAGTTAAAACAACGATGAGAGCTATCAGGGATGATAGCTCAATCAATGCCCAGCACAGGGACGTGCTGTCATTGATGGTCGTCGTTGTTCTGATGGCGAAGTTTATGCTTTTGCGCGTCAGGGGCTGCGGGGGATTCTTAAGGGGGGCGCAGCCCGGTCCCCTTGAGGCGCAGTCGGCGCCCCGACAATGATTTCAATCAAACAACTGTGGTTGAATTAAACTACATCGTCGAAAAAATCCTACCTACGAGCAAACTCAAAAAGGAGTCTGAAGGCTGGTTGATAGTCTCGCTTCAGTATTCCAGGGCAAATTAATTAGCTTTTGGCTCCGATTAGAGCTGACTATGTTCGAGTGTTGATCAAAAATTAATCGCGACCTCGCCCTGCGGGAAACCCCAGTAAACGCGTCGGATTCACAGTTGCAAAAAATGGCTGGAAAAGATTAAAAAACTGCAGACATAAAAAAACCCCGGTAAAACTACCGGGGTCAAAGCAAAGGTTTGAAAGATAGAACATCTTACCTCTGTACCCTACAAGTGCGAATATAGAGGGTTTGATTTTGAAAGTCAATAACAATAATGTAATTAAATTACATTAAATTTATGTCTGTTAGTGAGCCTCTTCCCAGTTATCACCAACACCAACTTCTACTAATAATGGTATTTTGAGCGTGTTTTCTGCCTCCATAAGAGACTGTATTTGCTCTGTATACTCTTTAACCTTTTGTTCTTTTATTTCAAAAACCAGTTCGTCATGTACTTGCATGATCATTTTGATCTGTTCCGGATCTTGTCCTTCCAACCACTGATGTACCCTTAACATGGCGCGCTTTATTATATCGGCAGCTGTGCCCTGCATAGGCGCGTTGATGGCTGCCCGCTCAGCCGCTTTTCTTCTGGCTCCGTTTTTAGCATTGATTTCTGGTAGATATAATCGGCGTCCATAAACGGTTTCAACGTATCCTTGCTCAGCTGCTTTGGCGCGAGTGTCTTCCATATATCGCAAAACCCCCGGATAACGTTGGAAATACAAATCCATATAATTCTGTGCTTCGTTACGGGGAATGTTTAGCTGTTTGGCCAAACCAAAAGCAGACATACCGTAAATCAATCCAAAATTGATGGCTTTGGCACTGCGTCTTTGCTCAGCGCTGACATCTTCCAGACTAACACCAAACACTTCGGCTGCAGTGGACTTGTGAATATCTAACCCTTGCTGGAAAGCCTTTATTAAACCATCATCTCCGGAAAGGTGGGCCATGATACGCAATTCAATCTGCGAGTAATCGGCGGCCACAATTTTGCAACCCGATGGCGCCACGAACGCTTTTCTTATACTTCGACCTGCTTCGTTTCTGATGGGAATGTTCTGGAGATTCGGCTCTGTTGATGAAAGCCTTCCGGTCACTGCCACCGCCTGGTGATAACTGGTGTGGACCCGGCCAGTTTTGCTATCCACCATCTTGGGTAGTTTGTCGGTGTAGGTATTGCGCAGTTTGGTCAGCCCGCGGTATTCCATAATTTGCGCTGGTAAACTGTAGTCCAGCGCTAATTCCTGAAGTACTTCTTCTGAGGTAGATGGCGCACCTTTTGGCGTTTTTTTCAGTACCGGCAAGGACATTTTGTTAAACAAAATCTCCTGTAATTGCTTGGTAGAGCTGAGGTTAAAGACTTCCCCGGCTTCTTCGTGCACCGCTTTTTCTAATTCTGCTGCCCGCAAAGCAAAACTATTACTCAATTCACTTAATTGTTGTACGTCTATATATACACCGTTTTGTTCAATGCTTGCTAACACGCTAGCTAATGGCAGTTCAATGTCTTGCAATACATTCATTAATGTTGGTTGTTCTGCCAGCAGCTTGTTTAGCTCATTGTGTAGTCTGAGAGTGATATCGGCATCTTCTGCTGCGTAGTGCGCGGCTTTCTCCAGCTCGATTTGATTGAAGGTCAGTTGTTTTACACCTTTACCTGCTATTTCTTCAAAAGATACTGTGGAGCAATTCAGGTAGCGTTGTGCCAGGCTATCCATATCGTGTTTACCAGCAACACTATTCAACACATAAGAAGCCAACATAGTGTCACTGGCAATGCCTTTTATTTTAATGTTGTAATGGCTCAATACATTTTGGTCGTATTTAAGGTGTTGCCCGACTTTTTTAATATTCTGGTTTTCCAGAACCGGCTTTAATTTGTCTAAGGTATCCTGAAAGGGAAGTTGCTCCGGTGCACCGGGATAATCGTGCCTTAAGGGTAAGTATGCTGCTTTGTTCTCCTCGGTAGCGAAGGATAAGCCCACTAATTCAGCCTGCATGTAATTCAGACTGGTGGTTTCTGTATCTACGGCGAACAGTTCCGCATTATTTAACTTGTCCAGCCATTTTTGCAGTTGTTCTTCGGTTAAAATGGTTTCGTATTCAACGCTGACTTCCGGTTTATTGGCTGTTGTCGCGGTCACGTTATCGAGTGGACTGTCAGTGTCGAATTTCTCTGATGCATTGAGCAATTCCTGATGCCAGCGTTTAAACTCTAATTCTCCGAAAAACTCAGTCAGCTGTTTATTGTCTGCGGGCTTAATGTGTAATTCCTGAGGTTTTACATCCAGAGCGACATCCAGTTTGATGGTTGCCAGCTCATAAGACAATTTTGCCTGTTCTTCAAAGTCACGTATTTTGTTGGCGAAGTTCTTGGCACCGCGAAATTCAAGTGTGGCGATTTCGTCCAGGCGGGCATAAATCTCATCAACGCCACCAATTCCGTTGAGAAGACTCACGGCACTTTTATCACCCACGCCGGGTACACCGGGAATATTATCCACTTTGTCGCCTTTCAGGGCGAGATAATCAATAATTAGCTCTGGTCCAACACCAAATTTTTTATGTACACCTTCGACATCCATAATGGTATTGGTCATGGTGTTGATCAATTCGACATTGTCATTAACCAGTTGCGCCATGTCCTTATCACCAGTGCTGATAACGGTCTTCATACCCGCTTCGGACGCTTGTTTGGCCAAAGTTCCAATCACGTCATCTGCTTCTACGCCTTCTATCACTAATAGTGGCAGCCCCATAGCTTCAACGATTTTATGCAAAGGCTGGATTTGCTCTCTGAGCTCATCCGGCATTGGGGGACGATTCGCTTTGTATTCCTGATAAATTTCGTCTCTGAAGGTTTTGCCTTTGGCGTCAAACACCACCGCCATTAGTTCAGGGTTATATTGTTTAACGAGACTTTTAAGCATGTTAATAACGCCATAAATAGCACCCGTTGCCATGCCTTTAGAGTTGGTCAATGGTGGTAATCCATGAAATGCTCTGAACAGATAGGAAGAACCATCCACCAGGATGAAAGGAGCGTTGTTATTTGTTGTCATTGATGAGCGTCCGACTGATTTGGTTAGCGATACTAAATGGTGATGTTTTCATGATAACGAATTGGCAGCTAAATGCGGAAATTATTCTCGCGTAAACACTGAACTTACCTGTGGATAACTGTGTGGAATTTTTTAACAGCAACGCGAATATCCGTAATTAAACGGCTTATAGGTCTGAAAATTAATTTTTAATTCAATAACTTAGAATAAGATAAATGAATCTTGGATTTATTCTTATTTTTAGTTTTTATGTGGATAACCTTGTTAACAGGATTCTGTATCGATTGATTTTTGAACACTGTTTTTGTCAAGGGTCGGAGAATGTACCATATCTGACGCAAAATAGAAGCGTTAAATTTATAAATTATTAGATGTAATTACTATTAACAAACAGCTAATTGTACTAACGTAAAATTTGACAAATCATCAGGTGAAAACTACCCGATAGTGGGGTAATTAAATTGCTATTTTATGATGTTTATCAAAAGCGACTTTCCAGACCAACATAATAAAAGCGACCATTAAAGCCAAAAGGTGCCGCTCGTCGCGAATAGTTAAACACACCGGGGGAATCCACAACCACTTCTCCCTGATAAGTTTCGATCCTGCCAGCACGGCTTTGTCCTATAAGGTTGCTGTCAGGGTAGGTATTCGTCAGGTTATTTATACCGGCATGCAAGGAAGTTTCTTCCGTTAACTGAAAACTGGCCCTGGCATCTGCCAGCCATTTAGCGGAATACCGTTGTGTCTGGTTTGCATCAATTACCCGGTATTCACCGTAGCGGTTGGTGGACAGGGTAAACAGCCAATTTTGCCATTCATAGTTGGCACTCAGAATGGCGTGTGAGGCCGGTTGCCATTCTTCAATAATGGATCTCGCTTGCTGCCCAAATAGATCCTGTTTACTGATCTCGTTTAAATTACCTGTGGCTTTAACTGCAACAACTTCTGTATCGGTAACATTTAAAGCGAAAGTGACATCAAGATCCCCAACAGAAACTTCCGGGAACCAACTGACCACCAAATCAACGCCTTTTGTTTCTGTTTCCGCAGCATTTAAAAAGAACTGAGCACTTTGCACGCCGTTACTTTGCAGAACACTGTCCAGGGTCGGGCTACCCAATCCCTGAGTGAGTTGCTCACTGATGACAATGCGGTCTTCGATATTGATCAGATAAAAATCTAAGGTGGCAGTAAGGTTGTGACCCGTATATAAAAATCCTGCATTAATACTGATTGATCGCTCTTCGTCTAATTCAGGAATACCTAGCTCTTTTGCCAGAGAGCTGTCGTTTCTGAAGGTTCCTACCTGAGCAGCAACACCATCATTAAATTGGGTACTGATATTATTGAAATACAGTTGCTGCATTGAAGGTGCTCTGAACCCGGTGTTAAAAGAACCTCTTACACCAAACTGATTGTGAAAATCATGGCGGCCGGCAAGTTTCAGATTGATGGTGTTACCAAAGCCTTCATAATGATCAAAACGCAGTGCACCATTGACCAGACTTTTGCTACTAAGATCCCATTCTGCATCAAAGTAGGCGGAATAAACAAAGCGTGATTCGTTGACACTGTTCATGGGCGAAAAGCCCGGGAAAACCTGAATCCCGGCGTCTGCGCCACCTTCTATGCCATCGTAATCAAACCAGGAGTACTCGCTGCCTTCATCAATTTGGTATTTGTCTAACCTGAGTTCGCCACCCCAGGCATAGTTCTTTCTGATCCGCTCGCTAACAAAATCAATGTTTATGGTGGCAAGGGTGGAGGACAATGTTCCGGAGTCAGCACTGGTTGCTGTTTGCGCTAAAATTTCAGCAGCCGAAGTATTGTTATTTACCAGGTTTTGCACGAATGAGGCGTTGACCGAGTTTCTGACATCAAATTGCATCTGATTGCCGCCGAATGTAGCAGAGACATCCATCTTTATATTGCTTTGCAGCAGGGTGGTGTAGCCAGCACTGACAGAATAATCAAACAGGGTTGAATCTATTTCAGGTAAAAAACCATCTGGGTAGAAACTATTTTCACCATCAATGACAGGGTTTTTTTGCGTTTCATTAGCTCTTCGGAAAAAGCCGCTGGAAAGCGTGTTTCGGTGAGACAGGGTAAGAAATCCATAATATTCGCCGCTAAAGGTTTCCTTATAACCATTCAGGACCCCTGATAATTGCCTGACCTGAGCATCACCAATATTGAAGTTTTTTCTGTTGAAAGTGAGTTCTCTGACATCGTCTGTTTCCAGAACCCCATCATTATCTATATCTGAACATGAAAGTATGTACTGACAAACCCCGCTCAATCCGGCTCTGTTGGTGGAGCCGCGATCACGGTATTCCAGGGTGGCATTAATACTGCCTGTGTCAAATTCAAAACTGTGGTTCGCTGATAACAGGGCTGTATTGCCATTGCCTTCCTGATGCACCCCGTAACTTCCATAGAAAGTCGAGTATTCTTCATCATCTTTTAATATGATATTGATGACACCGGCAATGGCATCAGATCCATATTGGGCAGCGGCACCATCTCTGAGAATTTCTATGCGCTTAATCGCAGCCGCCGGAATGGCATTGAGATCCGTGCCAGAAGTGCCTCTTCCTACTGAAGTGTTAATGTGCAACAGCGAAGCCGTGTGACGGCGTTTGTTATTGATTAATACCAGAGTTTGGTCGGGTCCTAAACCGCGGAGCGTTGCAGGCCGAATGGCATCGGTGCCGTCGCTGATTGACGAACTGGAAAAATTAAATGATGGCGCAGTATTCTGCAGCATCCGGCCCACTTCCATATGACCACTACTGCGCAATCTCTCGGCATCTATTGAGTCAACCGCTACAGGCAATTCAGCACTGCTGCGGCCAAAATTTCGGGTGCCTATTACATGAACCTGCTCTATCTCGTCGTCATCACCCTGTTCTGACAAAGGCTGGGCTATCAACTCAGGAGCCAATATCAATATCAGAGGGATGCTTTTTTTTATAATACTTTTAGGTACTTGCGCTGTTGCCAAACCGGTTGCTTTCATTGAGATTAGAATTTTTGGTAAGTATAGAATGGAATTTCAGGAATACATATTAATCATTGGTAGGATGTGGTGCCTTATAATTTCTGTATTGTTCAAAAAATGAACCGAAATTTGATTTTTTTACTATAAGAGTCCATATTCTAATATCGACAACAGGAAAAAGTATACAGCAGTGGTTTGGCAAGTATATTTAGCAGGTGAAATCCACTCACAGTGGCGCAAGGAAATAACAGGGCTAAGTGAAGCTCTGGGGATAGGTGCGGAGTTTAGTAGCCCAATTACCGACCAGGTGCTGAGCGACAACATTGGCAAACAATTGTCAGGTGATCAGTCGCAACAATTCTGGCATGAATACAAAAGCGCTCGTTTAAACCAAGCCCGTAATAAAGTCTTACTGGAAAAGTCAGACATAGTTGTGGTGCGTTTTACTGAACATTACCGCCAATTAAACTCTGCTTTTGAAGCCGGCTTTGCCGTAGCGCATGGCAAACAACTGATATCCTGGCATGATGAATCTCTGAATCACGCTTTAAAAGAAATCGACGCTGTGTCTGTCGCTGTCGCAAATAGTGCCGATCAGGTGGTTAAGGCGCTTTCCTACATTTGCAACTAAGGCGTATCTACAGTCTCAATCTCTGTTTAAGTCGCTTTTCTCCTTGAGTATCAGACGCTTTACTTTTAAAGTGCCATATCTCTTGAGAACTTAATTTTCTTTGTTTCCCTGATTCATGCAATATCGCTCAATCGTCCGAATCCTTGGTTTATTGGTGGCTTTGTTTAGCGTCACTATGGTACCGCCAGCTTTGGTTTCCCTGATCTTCCAGGATGGTGGCGGCTTACCTTTTTTATTAGCCTTTTTTCTGTGTTTAATCACAGGCCTCGCCATTTGGTATCCAAATAAGCATGCCCGGGATGATTTGCGTGCCAAAGAAGGCTTTTTGATCGTTGCTTTATTCTGGGCGGTACTGGCCAGTTTTGGTGCCTTGCCACTGATATTGATGGAACAACCTGAGATGTCAGTAACCGATGCCTTTTTTGAGTCCTTTTCTGGCCTGACTACCACCGGAGCCACTGTGATTGAAGGCATTGAGTTTTTGCCAAAAGCCGTGCAGTTTTACCGGCAGCAACTGCAATGGCTGGGAGGCATGGGGATCATTGTATTGGCCGTGGCGATTTTACCCATACTCGGTGTCGGGGGTATGCAGCTCTATCGGGCTGAAACTCCGGGACCGGTAAAAGATTCTAAAATGACCCCCAGAATTGCAGATACCGCCAAACACCTTTGGTATATCTATCTTTCACTGACAATTGCCTGCACCCTGGCTTATTGGCTGGCGGGTATGAACTGGTTTGATGCCATTTGCCATGCGTTTTCCACCATTGCCATCGGTGGGTTTTCTACCTATGACGCCAGTTTGGGGCATTTTGATTCCACTTTAATTAATCTGGTGTGTGTGGTGTTTTTGTGGATAGCGGCTCTGAATTTTGCGCTGCACTATGCTGCAGCAACAGGTCGGTCATTGAAAACCTATTTCTCTGATCCTGAGCTAAAAGCGTTTTTCAGTATTCAGATTGCTTTGGTGTTGATGACTTTTTTAGTGTTGGTGTACTACGAATTATACGACAACGCTGAAATGGCCTTTGATCAGGCATTGATTCAGGCGGTATCCATCAGCACAACGGCAGGTTTTGCCACCACCAACTTTTCTGAATGGCCGGTGTTTTTACCCATTGTGTTGATTTTTGCCAGCTTCATTGGCGGTTGTGCGGGTTCCACCGGAGGCGGTTTAAAGGTGGTCAGGGTGTTGCTGTTATACCTGCAGGGTAAGCGGGAAGTAGACCGACTCATTCATCCTAAAGCGATTTATTCGGTAAAACTCGGCGATCGGGCCTTACCCGACAGAGTGGTGGATGCCGTTTGGGGATTCTTTTCTGCCTACGCGCTGGTATTTGTCATTATTATGATTTGTTTAATTGCCACTGGCCTGGATAACCTGACCGCATTTTCCGCGACGGCAGCCATGTTAAATAACCTCGGCCCTGGCTTAGGTGAAGTATCGGGTACTTACTCATCTGTAACCGATGCCGGTAAATGGTTTTTGATTTTAGCTATGCTGTTTGGCCGGTTGGAGGTGTTTTCTCTGCTGGTATTATTCTCACCTACCTTTTGGCGCAGTTAAAAGAAGAAAGCGCTGGGTTGGAACAGCTTTTCCACATCGGATATAAACTTTTTATCCACTAAAAACATAATGACATGGTCATCCGGCTCGATCACCGTATCACTGTGGGCGATAATCACTTCTTCCTTGCGTACTACGGCTCCAATGGTCGTTCCGGGAGGTAGGCGAATTTCTGAAATCTTCTTACCCACTACTTTTGAGGTGTTTTCATCACCGTGCGCAATGGCCTCAATAGCTTCCGCAGCACCGCGACGCAAAGAATAAACGTTAACTATGTCACCGCGTCGAATATGGGTTAACAGGGCAGAGATGGTGGCCTGCTGTGGTGAAAAGGCAATGTCTATTTCACCGCCTTGTACCAGATCAACATAGGCACCTCGTTGAATGAGCACCATGGCTTTTTTGGCGCCAAGGCGCTTGGCCAACATGGCAGACATAATATTGGCTTCATCGTCATTGGTTACGGCAATAAAGGCATCAATTTGTTCGACATGTTCTTCTTGCAATAACTCCTGATCGGAAGCATCACCCACAAATACAATAGTTTTATCCAGAGTGGTGGAGAGGTACTTTGCTCTGTCGTAGCTGTATTCGATCAATTTTACGTGATGATCGTGTTCTAGCTGTCGCGCAAGTCCCGCCCCAATCAGACCACCGCCGGCGATCATAATGCGTTTATAGCTGCCTTCCAGTTTTTGTAGTTCGCTCATTACCGCTCGTATATGCTTGGTGGCGGCAATAAAAAAGACTTCATCATCAGCTTCTATAACGGTGGTACCCAGTGGCCTGATGGGCTTACCGCGACGGTAAATAGCTGCTACCCGGGTTTCTACATTGGGCATGTGCTCTTTAAGAGCTGACAGGGCGTGACCTACTAACAGACCACCATAGTAGGCTTTAACCGCCACCAGGCTGGCCCGGCCTTCGGCAAATTCCACTACCTGCAAGGCACCTGGATAATCAATCAGTCGTTTAATGGATTGCGTTACCAATTGCTCTGGCGCGATAAGGTGATCTACCGGTACGTCCTGGTGTTTGAAAAGTTGCTTTTGATAAACAATATATTGTTCTGAGCGCACCCGGGCGATCTTGGTGGGAGTTTTAAATAAGCTATAAGCCACCTGGCAGGCCATCATGTTACTTTCATCACTGTTGGTAACGGCTACCAACATGTCTGCATCTTCGGCCCCGGCTTTTTGCAACACTTCCGGGTGGGAGCCTATTCCCTGCACCACTTGTAGATCCAGGCGGTCCTGTAATGCCCGTATTTTTTCGGAGTCATAGTCTATAACGGTGATATCGTTTTTTTCACCCACCAGGTTCTCCGCTAACGTAGCGCCAACCTGACCAGCTCCCAAAATAATGATTTTCATACGGTTAAGCTTATTTTTAGTTTTTAAGTGTTATCGCTTTTGCAGTTTAGCGTAATAAAAGCCATCCATACCAGATTCACCCGGTAGGATTTGTCTCTCATAGCCGGAATCCGGATCCGCCGAAGCCAGTGGCACCGCAATGGCATCGGGAGTACGCTCAAGAAATGCTGATATCTGCTGGCTGTTTTCTTCTGGCAAAATAGAGCAGGTGGCATAGAGTAAAGTGCCGCCAGATTTTAACTGTTGCCACAAGGTATCCAGAATTTGTGCCTGCAATGCTACCAGGTTGTTGATGTCCTGACCTTTGCGCAACCACAGAATGTCGGGATGACGACGAATAATACCTGTGGCTGAACAGGGAGCGTCCAGCAATATTTTATCAAACTCTTGTTGTTCGCTATTCCATTGCTCTACGTCATTGGCATCAGCGATCCGCACATCAGCAGTAGTAAGCCCTAAACGCGCGGTGTTTTCTAAAATACTGTCACTACGGCTGGCGTCTATTTCAAGAGCGATACATTGTTTTAGACCAGGCTGCAGCTCCAGGATGTGACAATATTTACCGCCCGGCGCAGCACAGGCATCCAGTACTGTGTCATCTGGCTGTGGTGACAAATAATGCGCTGCGTGTTGCGCGGCCTTGTCTTGTACGCTAAACCAGCCTTCTTCATAGCCTGGTAACTGATTAATGCGATTGTTGTCCAGCAGTTTGAGGGCCGATGGAAATTCAGTATCCTGTTCAAACTTAATGTCGGCTTCAGTTAAAGCCGCAATAAATTGCTCACAAGAAACCTTATGCAGATTGATACGTAACCAGATGGGCGGTTTGCTAGCCTGTTGTGCCGCTATGTGCTGATATTGTTCCGGATAGGCGGTTTTTAATTTTTTAAAATACCACTTGGGTAAATTCAGCTTAACCCTTTCTTCAGTTGGAAGGTTCTTCGCGATTTCTTTACGTTCGAAGTTGCGCAGAACCGCATTTACCAGGTTTTTAAGATGGGGCTGCTTAAGCGCCTGGCAAGCTGAGACTGTTTCAGATACCGCCGCGTACTGGCTTACTCTGGAAAAATGCAGCTGGTACAATCCCAGATAGAGCAGGTGCTCGATTATGCGATTGTCATTTTTGATGGGAGACTGTAATAACTGGCGCAGCCAGAATTGCAAAGTAGGCAGTTGTCTGAGCACGCCATAAATCATTTCGTGCAGCCAGGCTTTGTCCTGTTCCTTTACCTTCAGCAGGGTTTCAGGCAAAACTTCCTGCAAGGATTTGCCTTGTTCTAACACCGAGAAAATAGCTTTTGCGGCTATTGCCCTTAAGTTATAGCTGGATGGGGTTTTAATGGCTGGCTCCCAAATTTGTTCCACGAGTAAACCAATCCGGGCGGGCATTTAAGATATCGCTGACCGGTTGTGCTTTCTTACCTGGGATCTGGAGCTGCAATAAAGTGATACTACCGTTGCCGGTTTGCACTTCTATGCCATCTCGGGAGGCACTGATAATGGTTCCCGCAGGACTTTGATTGCTATTGGCTTGCCACTGCGCCTGCCATACTTTGATATTCTTGTCCTCTAATTCAAACCAGGTACCGGGCCAGGGATTAAAGGCTCTTATATTGCGTTCGATTTGCTGTCCGTCTTGCTGCCAGTCAATTAAACCTTCCGCTTTATCCAGTTTTTTAGCGTAACTGGCTAGTTCATCATTTTGTTTTTCTGGTACCAGCGAATCGAATTTATCTAAAGCTTCTATGAGGGCTTGCGGTCCTACGTTTGCCAACTTTTCGTAAAGACTGGCACTGGTATCGTCAGCCGAGATAGCGATTTCAGATTTCAACAGCATATCGCCGGTATCCAGCCCGATATCCATGTTCATGATGGTTACACCAGTGGTTTTGTCTCCCGCCCAGATTGCCCGTTGAATGGGAGCAGCTCCTCGCCATTGAGGTAACAGTGAACCGTGAACATTAATACAACCCAGACGGGGAATGTCTAATACGGCTTTGGGCAGGATGAGTCCGTAAGCCACTACCACCATAATATCGAAATCAATACTGGCTAGTGTCTGTTGCGCTTCGGCGTCCTTGAGTGACTCCGGTTGATAAACAGTAATATTGGCATCTGATGCCAATTGTTTTACCGGGCTGGCTTGCAACTTTTTACCGCGACCGGCAGGGCGATCTGGTTGCGTATATACCGCCACCACCTTGTGTTGGGATTCTAACAATGCCTGCAGATGTTTGGCTGCGAAATCCGGCGTACCGGCAAAAACCACCTTAAGGGCAGAAGAACTTAAATTAGACACAGTATTAATTATCCTTTTGCCGCCAGTCTGGCTTCTTTTTCCAGTTTTGCTTTAATGCGTTGTCTTTTAAGCGGTGATAAATAATCAATAAATAGTTTGCCGAGCAAATGGTCCATTTCATGCTGGATACAGACGGCCAGTAAACCTTCAGCGTTTAGCGTGAATTCTTCGCCTTTTTCATTTAAGGCTTTTACGGTTATTTCTTCTGCGCGTTCAACTTTGGCATAGTTGTTTGGCACAGATAAACAGCCTTCTTCGTTAATCATCTTGCCTTTTTGCTCAATGATTTCTGGATTGATAAATACCCTGGGTTCGTTTTGTTCTTCCGAGACATCCATAACAATGACTCGTTTATGCACGTTTACCTGAGTGGCGGCCAGTCCAATGCCATTTTCTTCGCGCATGGTTTCAAACATATTGTTTACCAGCTCTTTAACTACATCATCTACTTCAGCTACAGTGTCAGCCACTGTTCTGAGTCTTTCATCCGGAAATCGTAAAACTTCTAAAACTGCCATAACTCTTCTTCTGCTTTTGCCGTAATCTGGTATTGGTACACATACAAATATTTAATTAAAAACACGACCAAAACCTTTTAACCCGCTATTCTAACTGATAACGTCAGGATAATGACAGTAGCACATGTAACTAATCACTGTTGGAGATGAGATTGAAATACCGGATTTTCAGTTTGATTCTGGCTCTACTGGTCAGTGTGACAAGCAGCGCTGTTGAAATAAAAGCATCAGCGCCGGATGTCTATGTGGTGAAAAAGGGAGATACCCTGTGGCAAATAGCCGGCATGTATCTGGACAAACCCTGGAACTGGCCGTTGCTGTGGCAAAAGAATACCCAAATTGAAAATCCCCATCTGATCTATCCCGGAGATCGTTTGTTACTGGAACGCAGCGACAATGGCGAATTGATGTTGTCCATGGTGCGCAACGAAAAACGTCAGATTCAGCTGTCACCCAAAGCCATTCGGCAACTTAAAAATCCGGATCCCATTCCCACTATTCCCTGGGCAATAATTGAAACTCATATTCGCAATGATCTGGTGATGGAGAAAGCCTTGTATGAGGCACAACCTTATTTACTCGGCGATCAGGAAGGCGCAGTCAGATTTGCTCATACTGATGTTGTGTTGGGCAAGAAGGGCGGTTTTCAACCGGAACAATTTCAGGTGGTCAGGGAGCACAGTGAGTTAACCTCAATGGAGGGGGAACCACTGGGCTATCTGGTAAAGCATGTGGCGATTGCCGAACCCATTCAGACTGAACTGGAAACTGAAATGCTGGTGCAAATCAAAGACGCCAGCCAAGAAATAAAACGCGGAGACCGTTTGATTCCACTGGAACAACGACAAATATCCA
Source organism: Planctobacterium sp. AWH2_060 (assembly GCF_056158425.1). Taxonomy (NCBI): domain Bacteria; kingdom Pseudomonadati; phylum Pseudomonadota; class Gammaproteobacteria; order Alteromonadales; family Alteromonadaceae; genus Planctobacterium; species Planctobacterium sp. AWH2_060. The sequence continues at coordinate 3,611,339 of NZ_JBSWTG010000001.1, forward strand.
GCAATGTGGATATGGTGCCAGCTACCACTCAATTGGGAAATATAATTGCCAGTTTACAAGACCGCTCTTTATTGGGAAAATATGATACCGTTGTTGTGGATGTGGGATTTGAACAGGTACAGCCCGGTACTGTAATGGGCATTTATCTGCAGGGCCCCGACATTATCGACGACGAACCATTGAGATATGATGAGTCAGGCGTATCCTTTTTAAGTTTTCATGGAGAATCAGGAAGGATCCGTCAGCCAGCCATTAAAGTGGGCGAAATGGTGATATTTAAGAGTTTTAATAAAGTCAGCTACGGATTAATCACTGCATCCACCAGTGTTATTCGCAAAGGGGCCATCGTAGCCAGGCCATAAACATTGCATAAAGGACAGGGTGTCCGACAAAGGAAATAGATATGGAAGTTAAGCATGATTCCTCATGGAAAGAGTTTGAGCAACTGCATTTGTGGTTGTTACTGCATAAAATCCCCGGTTTTGGTTATCAAAAGTTACAGCAATTGTATCGCCTTGCTGGTTGTGACTTAGGCAACATCCCGACGCTTTCCACCAGTCAACTCCAGAGTGCGGGCTTACCCTGCAATAGTTTTGCTGAATTACAAAATCAATACCAAAATTATTTAAAAGAAGTGGAACAGTGGTTGTCGGCATCGCCGCTGCATTTTGTCTTACCGGTTAATCATCCCGACTATCCCTCAAGGCTTCGTGAAATCAGCAGACCGCCATTGTTGCTATTTGGTATTGGTGATCCTGCACTGTTACAGCATCCTCAGTTGGCCATTGTTGGTTCCCGGCGGATGACCCCCGGTGGTAGCAAGGTAGCGCGGCAATTGGCCGCAGACCTGGTTGAAACTGGCTGGCAAATAACCAGTGGCCTGGCGTTGGGAATCGATACCCAGGCGCATCTTGGGGCATTAGATGGCAATGGTATTACCATCGCTGTAATGGCCACCGGTATAAACAGTGTTTATCCCCGACGAAATCAGCAACTGGCCATGGATATTATCAATCAGGGAGGTTGTTTACTCAGCGAATTCCCCTTACACAGTCCACCTAAAAAAGAACATTTTCCGAGGCGGAACCGCATAATCAGTGGCTTGTCTAATGGAGTATTAGTGGTGGAGGCTGCAGTGAAAAGTGGTTCCCTGATTACGGCAAGGTATGCACTGGAGCAAAATCGCGAAGTTTTTGCAGTGCCGGGTAGTGTTTATAATTTGAGCAGTCAGGGCTGTCACTACCTGATTAAGGAGGGCGCCAAGCTGGTGGAGCAAGTGTCTGACATAAATGAAGAATTCCTCAATATCCAACAAATTAAGGCGGATACTGTTAGAACAAACCCGGAAAAAAACTGCAAATTACCCTTGGCAACGGAGGGATTGTTAGCTAGTGTTGGGTTTGAAGCAACATCAATTGATGTTGTAGCGCAACGTAGCGGTCTGCCAGTGACGGCGGTGATGTCAGAATTATTAGAATACGAGCTACGTGGTTTGGTAGCCACTGTCCCTGGTGGTTACATTAGATTGGGGGAATAATAAAAATGTTCGATATCCTCATGTATCTTTTTGAAAATCTGGTACATAGCGAGTCTGAATTCCGCGTTGACCAGGACGAACTAACCGAAGAGCTTATCAGAGCGGGTTTCCATCACGACGAAATTTATAAAGCGTTGGCCTGGCTGGAAAAATTAGCCGCTTTGCAGGAAACAGACAATAATCCCTACCTTTCTACAGTTAACAGCCATGCTGTTGCCAGAGTGTTTACTGCCGAAGAGGAAGTACGCCTGGACGTAGAATGTCGCGGCTTTTTGATGTTTCTTGAACAAATCAATGTGTTAGATGCCAGTACCCGAGAGATGGTGATTGATCGGGTGATGGAAATCGACGTCAACGTTTTTTGTCTGGAAGATCTGAAGTGGGTGGTGCTGATGGTACTGTTTAATGTACCGGGCAAAGAAAACGCCTATGCTCAGATGGAAGACTTGTTGTTTGATGAGCCGGAAGGTCCGTTGCATTAAGCACATCTCTTTCTGACAATGTTCTCGATCGCGAACTATGGCAATGATTGACAATTCCTTATTCGATAAAAATAAAGAATCCATCAAGCACGCATTTGGCGATTGTCCCAAGTGTCAGTCTGAATTGCGCATTCGAAATGGCAAAAGCGGAAAGTTTCTGGGCTGTTCCGCTTATCCTGAATGCGATTATGCGCAGCCACTGAGTAAACATCAGGGGGTTGAGACGCTTAAAGTGATGGAAAACTCCTCTTGTCCCGAGTGTCAGTCGCAGTTGGCGGTTAAAAAAGGCCGCTTTGGTATGTTTATAGGTTGTACCAACTTCCCTGAATGTCATTTTATCCAACATGATGAACCCGCAAAGAAAACCGAAGCAGAGGTGACCTGTCCCAAATGCCAAAAAGGTCAGTTGGTGCAAAGAGCCAGTAAGAACGGAAGAGCTTTTTATTCCTGCAATCAGTACCCTGATTGTAAGTACATTTTAAATGAACAGCCGGTGCAGCAAGCCTGCCCGCAATGTCAATGGCCTGTGATGATAGTGAAATCAGAAAGCACGTTGCAATGCCCGCAAAAGACCTGCCAACATAAAATATCGGTGTAACCGGACGCAGTAATATTTGCCAAACGGTACGTTGTTTTTGTAACTTACGGCTATACATCAGCCTCACATCATTGAATTAACAGGTCAGTTATGTCCCATCAGTCAGCAAGTACTGAACATGTCGATCCCTTGTTGGAAGCATTTAAATCTGGAAAAGTGTTTGTTTATGCCACTGAAGCTGTCATAGGTATCGGTTGTGATCCGGACAATGAAGCCGCGGTAAAACAAATATGTCAGTTAAAAAATCGTCCTCTGCATAAAGGCGTTATTCTCATCGCTGATAATTATTCGCAGTTGCTAAAATACGTTGACGATCAGGCAATTCCTATGGATAAACGCACGGAAATATTTTCCAGTTGGCCAGGGGCTAACACCTGGCTGTTGCCAAAATCCAAAACCGCGCCTGAATGGATAACCGGGGAACATGATTCGATTGCCGTTCGGGTAACGGCGCATCAAGGGGTTAAATCATTGTGCCAACGGCTCAATAGTGCATTGGTGTCAACCAGTGCCAATCTGGCTGGTGAACAGCCTTGCCGCACCATTGATGAAGCCAAAGCTGTGTTTGGTGATAATGTTGTCTATATAGAAGGTGAAACTGATGGAAACGCAAATCCCAGCGTAATTCGACATGGCAAAACCGGCGAAATTATTCGAGGCTAATGGTGACGATACAAGAAACACAAATAGAAGAGGTTAAACGTTTTTTGCTGAAATTGCAGGATGATATATGTCAAACCTTGCAACTGAGCGATGGCAAAGGCGTGTTTAAAGAAGACAACTGGGATAGAGAGCAAGGCGGAGGCGGACGCACCCGTGTTTTAACCGGCGGTGATGTGTTTGAGCAGGCAGGCGTTAATTTCTCCCATGTTTATGGTGGCGAACTTCCGCCATCTGCTACCGCGGCCCGACCGGAACTGGCTGGCAGGAGTTTCCAGGCTCTGGGCGTGTCTTTGGTGGTGCACCCAAACAATCCATATATTCCGACGTCTCACGCCAATGTGCGATTTTTTATCGCAGAAAAACCGGGTCACGATCCGGTTTGGTGGTTTGGTGGTGGTTTTGATCTAACGCCTTTTTATCCCTTTTTTGAGGATGTAAAACACTGGCATAAAACCGCTCAACAAATATGTAGTCCCTTTGGTGAGGATGTTTATCAGCAATACAAAGACTGGTGCGATAAGTATTTTTATCTGAAACATCGAGAAGAAACCCGGGGAGTAGGGGGATTATTCTTTGATGATCTGAACCAATGGGGCTTTGAAAAAAGTTTTGAGTTTATGCGCAATGTCGGTGAAGGCTATTTGTCTGCCTATATCCCCATTGTAGAAAAGCGCAAAGCAATGCGATTTGGTGAGCAGGAAAGGCAATTTCAGTTGTATCGACGTGGCCGCTATACCGAATTCAATTTATTGTTCGACAGAGGCACCTTATTTGGTATTCAAAGTGGCGGTCGTACTGAATCGATTTTAATGTCAATGCCACCATTAGCTCGTTGGGAATATGCTTTTAAGCCTAAACCGGGTTCAAAAGAATCAGAGTTATATGACTATTACTTGAAGCCACAGAATTGGTTGGCAATTTCAGAGCAGGAGTTACGCGCTTGAAAAAGTTCGTGGTGTTCGGCAACCCAATAGCCCACAGTAAATCACCGCTGATCCATCGATTGTTTGCTGAACAGTTTAACCTTGAGATTGATTATCAAACGCAATTGTCCGTTGAGTCCAACTTTGAAACTGATGTACGCGCTTTGCAACAGTCGGGTTATAGTGGTTGCAATGTGACGTTGCCCTTTAAAGAACAGGCTTTTCAATTGGCTGACGAATTATCTGAAGGGGCGAGGATCGCGGGTGCAGTCAATACACTTAGTTTATTCCCCGATAAAATAGTCGCTGATAACACCGATGGCCAGGGACTGGTGGGAGATCTGCTTTTATCTTTGTCGTTAAAAGGAAAGCATATTCTGTTGTTAGGTGCGGGTGGTGCAGCAAGAGGCTGTATTTATCCTTTGTTCCAGGCCGGAGTCAGTAAAATTAGTCTTTGGAATCGCAGCCACGATAAGGCGGAACGCCTCGTTACTCAGCTACAATCTCTGGGCGATATTACTGCGGTTACAGGAGAGCAGTTATTTGGTTTACAACCAGATATCATAGTTAACTCAACGGCTTCCAGTGTGAGCGGTGCAGTTCCGGATATTTGTTCAGAGGTATTTTCGTCAGCGCAGCTAGCGTATGACATGTTTTATCAGGATGAATTAACCAGCTTTCTGACTTTTGCTCGGACTAATAATGCCAATATACAATTGAAGGATGGTTTGGGAATGCTGGTGGGACAGGCTGCAGAAAGTTTCAGAATCTGGCATGGTGTGCAGCCTGATATTGCTAAAGTGACCCGTTATCTAAGGCAAACTTAATTGTTAGCGTCATTCTCTTGCAGGTAATCGTCTTTTAGCTTTACATAATTATCTGCAGAGATTTTAAGAAACGCGATTTCTTCTTTGTTTAGAGGCCGCGCTGGTTTACAAGGTTGACCCACATATAGATAACCGGATTTTAATACCTTTTTAGGTGGCACCAATGCACCCGCCCCGATAAACACATCATCTTCTACTACTGCACCATCCATAATTATCGCTCCCATACCTACCAGAATGCGATTGCCTAATGTACAACCATGTAACATACAATGATGACCAACCGTCACATCATCACCAATAACTAAGGGATATCCATCGGGATTATATTCTGTTTTTCGGGTGACGTGTAATACGGTGCCGTCCTGAATATTGGTGGCTTTGCCAATAGTCATTGTATTAACGTCGCCTCTGGCAGCCACTAAAGGCCAAATACTGGAATGCTCTCCAATAGTAATGTCCCCAACCAATACAGATGATTCATCTATATATACACTTGAAGGAATAACCGGCGTAATGCCTTTATAAGATCTGACTGGCATGAATAACTCATTCTATATGGCTAAATATTCCAGGACTTTAGCAGATAATGACTAGCAAATGCGGCTTTCCTGGCTATATTGATTATTTATTCAGCATTCGAAACAAAATTGTCAATTATTTGAAATAAAGTATTGACGGTGTAAATCATGTCTGTAGAATGCGCGCCTCGCTTGGGGAGACAATCTTCCGAAGCGGCTTCTTAAAGTCTAAAACCGAATTGAGTAGAAAACTCTACAGGCCTTTAAGTAAGCGGGCTACAACAAGTTACTTGAAAAAATAAATTCAAATAAAATGTTGACAAGCCAAACGGGAAGTGTAGAATGCGCATCCCGCTTGAGGAGAGACTCAGGCAGCTAACAAAAACAAGTTAGCAACGTTCTTTAACAATCAGCAATAAGACAATCTGTGTGGGCATCGATTGGTTTTGATGTCGACCCAAAAAATTTATATTTTCGATTTTAATTGAAGAGTTTGATCATGGCTCAGATTGAACGCTGGCGGCAGGCCTAACACATGCAAGTCGAACGGTAACAGGATAGCTTGCTATCGCTGACGAGTGGCGGACGGGTGAGTAATACTTAGGGATCTGCCCCGGGGTGGGGGACAACCATTGGAAACGATGGCTAATACCGCATAACGTCTACGGACCAAAGAGGGCTTCGGCTCTCGCCCTGGGATGAACCTAAGCGAGATTAGCTTGTTGGTGAGGTAAAGGCTCACCAAGGCGACGATCTCTAGCTGTTCTGAGAGGAAGATCAGCCACACTGGGACTGAGACACGGCCCAGACTCCTACGGGAGGCAGCAGTGGGGAATATTGCACAATGGGGGAAACCCTGATGCAGCCATGCCGCGTGTGTGAAGAAGGCCTTCGGGTTGTAAAGCACTTTCAGTGAGGAGGAAAGGTTGAAGGTTAATACCCTTTAGCTGTGACGTTACTCACAGAAGAAGCACCGGCTAACTCCGTGCCAGCAGCCGCGGTAATACGGAGGGTGCGAGCGTTAATCGGAATTACTGGGCGTAAAGCGCACGCAGGCGGCTATATAAGCCAGATGTGAAAGCCCCGGGCTTAACCTGGGAGAGTCATTTGGAACTGTATAGCTAGAGTTTTGGAGAGGAGAGTGGAATTCCAGGTGTAGCGGTGAAATGCGTAGATATCTGGAGGAACATCAGTGGCGAAGGCGGCTCTCTGGCCAAAAACTGACGCTCATGTGCGAAAGCGTGGGTAGCGAACAGGATTAGATACCCTGGTAGTCCACGCCGTAAACGCTGTCTACTAGCTGTATGCGGATTCATTTCTGTGTGTAGCGAAGCTAACGCGCTAAGTAGACCGCCTGGGGAGTACGGCCGCAAGGTTAAAACTCAAATGAATTGACGGGGGCCCGCACAAGCGGTGGAGCATGTGGTTTAATTCGATGCAACGCGAAGAACCTTACCTACACTTGACATGCAGAGAACTTTCCAGAGATGGATAGGTGCCTTCGGGAACTCTGACACAGGTGCTGCATGGCTGTCGTCAGCTCGTGTCGTGAGATGTTGGGTTAAGTCCCGCAACGAGCGCAACCCTTGTCCTTAGTTGCCAGCATTTAGTTGGGCACTTTAAGGAGACTGCCGGTGACAAACCGGAGGAAGGTGGGGACGACGTCAAGTCATCATGGCCCTTACGTGTAGGGCTACACACGTGCTACAATGGCAGATACAGAGGGATGCGAGACAGTGATGTGGAGCGGAGCCCTTAAAGTCTGTCGTAGTCCGGATTGGAGTCTGCAACTCGACTCCATGAAGTCGGAATCGCTAGTAATCGCAGGTCAGCATACTGCGGTGAATACGTTCCCGGGCCTTGTACACACCGCCCGTCACACCATGGGAGTGGGATGCAAAAGAAGTAGTTAGTCTAACCTTCGGGAGGGCGATTACCACTTTGTGTTTCATGACTGGGGTGAAGTCGTAACAAGGTAACCCTAGGGGAACCTGGGGTTGGATCACCTCCTTACGTAAAGGTGTCGAATTGAATTCAATTCGATGTTCACACAGATTGTTTTATTGTCAATTGTAGGTCGGAATTCATTCCGACGAAGGGCCTTAATGACTACTCTTCTTGCTTAAAAAGTAGATTAATCATTAAGGTTTTTAACTCTCTGGAGTTAAATCATCCTTAAACTGTTCTTTAACAAACTGGAAAAGCTGATAAATCATCGATATTGATGTGTTGTTTCGATAACGCATGCAATATCAACCAAGTATGTATTTTTTAAAAATTTAGGGTAAACGATAGCGTTTTACTCTATCTGACATAGGCGAGTTACAGTCAAGCAGCAATTCTTGCATTACTGATGGCAACATTGAGTGATACAGGGGTTGTATGATTAAGTGACTAAGCGTATACGGTGGATGCCTTGGCAGTCAGAGGCGATGAAGGACGTGTAAATCTGCGAAAAGCGTAGGTGAGGTGATAAAACCCGTTATAACCTACGATGTCCGAATGGGGAAACCCGGCCTTAGGGTCATCTGTAACTGAATTCATAGGTTTCAGAAGCAAACGAGGGGAACTGAAACATCTAAGTACCCTCAGGAAAAGAAATCAATTGAGATTGCCTTAGTAGCGGCGAGCGAACGGGTAACAGCCGATGATTTATGTTGTAGTGGAATCTTCTGGGAAGTTGAGCGATACAGGGTGATAGCCCCGTACACGAAGCAGCATGAATCACATATTAAGTAGGACGGGACACGTGTTATCTTGTCTGAAGATGGGGGGACCATCCTCCAAGGCTAAATACTCCTGACTGACCGATAGTGAACCAGTACCGTGAGGGAAAGGCGAAAAGAACCCCGGCGAGGGGAGTGAAACAGAACCTGAAACCGTATACGTACAAGCAGTGGGAGCAGACTTGTTCTGTGACTGCGTACCTTTTGTATAATGGGTCAGCGACTTATATTTTGTAGCGAGGTTAACCGCATAGGGGAGCCGTAGCGAAAGCGAGTCTTAACTGGGCGCTTAGTTGCAAGGTATAGACCCGAAACCCGGTGATCTAGCCATGGGCAGGTTGAAGGTTGAGTAACATCAACTGGAGGACCGAACCCACTAACGTTGAAAAGTTAGGGGATGACCTGTGGCTGGGGGTGAAAGGCCAATCAAACCGGGAGATAGCTGGTTCTCCCCGAAAGCTATTTAGGTAGCGCCTCGGACGAATACCATTGGGGGTAGAGCACTGTTTGGGCTAGGGGGTCATCCCGACTTACCAACCCCATGCAAACTCCGAATACCAATGAGTACTATCCGGGAGACACACGGCGGGTGCTAACGTCCGTCGTGGAGAGGGAAACAACCCAGACCGCCAGCTAAGGTCCCCAAATATTGCTAAGTGGGAAACGATGTGGGAAGGCTAAGACAGCTAGGAGGTTGGCTTAGAAGCAGCCACCCTTTAAAGAAAGCGTAATAGCTCACTAGTCGAGTCGGCCTGCGCGGAAGATGTAACGGGGCTAAGCAATATACCGAAGCTGCGGCAGCACGTAAGTGCTGGGTAGGGGAGCGTTGTGTAAGTGGATGAAGGTGCATTGAGAAGTGTGCTGGACATATCACAAGTGCGAATGCTGACATGAGTAACGATAATGGGGGTGAAAAACCCCCACGCCGGAAGACCAAGGTTTCCTGTCCCATGCTAATCAGGGCAGGGTAAGTCGGCCCCTAAGGCGAGGCAGAAATGCGTAGTCGATGGGAAACGGGTTAATATTCCCGTACTTTTATATACAGTGATGGGGTGACGGAGAAGGCTAAACTGGCATGGCGTTGGTTGTCCATGTGAAAGTGTGTAGGCTGAGAGTTCAGGTAAATCCGGACTCTTAAGGCTGAGACACGAGACGAGTGACTACGGTCGCGAAGCAGTTGATGCCCGGCTTCCAGGAAAAACCTCTAAACGTATGTATATAAGAACCGTACCCCAAACCGACACAGGTGGTCAGGTAGAGAATACTAAGGCGCTTGAGAGAACTCGGGTGAAGGAACTCGGCAAAATAGTACCGTAACTTCGGGAGAAGGTACGCCTCTGATTGTGATAAGACTTGCTCTTTAAGCGATTGGAGGCCGCAGTGACCAGATGGCTGGGACTGTTTATTAAAAACACAGCACTGTGCTAACACGAAAGTGGACGTATACGGTGTGACACCTGCCCGGTGCCGGAAGGTTAATTGATGGGGTTAGCGTAAGCGAAGCTCTTGATCGAAGCCCCGGTAAACGGCGGCCGTAACTATAACGGTCCTAAGGTAGCGAAATTCCTTGTCGGGTAAGTTCCGACCTGCACGAATGGTGTAACCATGGCCATGCTGTCTCCACCCGAGACTCAGTGAAATTGAAATCGCAGTGAAGATGCTGTGTACCCGCACCTAGACGGAAAGACCCCGTGAACCTTTACTACAGCTTGGCACTGAACATTGACCCTACATGTGTAGGATAGGTGGGAGGCTTTGAAGCGTTGTCGCCAGATAGCGTGGAGCCATCCTTGAAATACCACCCTTGTATGTTTGATGTTCTAACCATCACCCGTAATCCGGGTGTGGGACAGTGTCTGGTGGGTAGTTTGACTGGGGCGGTCTCCTCCCAAATAGTAACGGAGGAGCACGAAGGTTAGCTAATCACGGTCGGACATCGTGAGGTTAGTGCAATGGCATAAGCTGGCTTAACTGCGAGACAGACACGTCGAGCAGATACGAAAGTAGGTCATAGTGATCCGGTGGTTCTGAATGGAAGGGCCATCGCTCAACGGATAAAAGGTACTCCGGGGATAACAGGCTGATACCGCCCAAGAGTTCATATCGACGGCGGTGTTTGGCACCTCGATGTCGGCTCATCACATCCTGGGGCTGAAGTCGGTCCCAAGGGTATGGCTGTTCGCCATTTAAAGTGGTACGCGAGCTGGGTTTAGAACGTCGTGAGACAGTTCGGTCCCTATCTGGTGTGGGCGTTGGATGATTGAGGGGAGCTGCTCCTAGTACGAGAGGACCGGAGTGGACGAACCGCTGGTGTTCGGGTTGTGATGCCAATCGCATTGCCCGGTAGCCAAGTTCGGAACGGATAACCGCTGAAAGCATCTAAGCGGGAAGCCGGCCCCAAGATGAGTCATCCCTGACAGTTTAACTGTCCAGAAGGGTTGTTTAAGACTAAGACGTTGATAGGCAGGGTGTGGAAGCGTTGTAAGGCGTTAAGCTAACCTGTACTAATTGCCCGTGAGGCTTAATCATACAACACCCGGTATTATTTGGTGTTGTAGGTTGGACTTGAGTCCGACAAACGATGTAGACGCACTATGTTAAGAGTAGAACGCGCTTACCTTAAGAAATACAAAAAGAATTCATACGATTTATCAGATTTTTCCCAGTTTTGTTACCAGTTTTGTCTGGCGGCCATAGCGATACGGAACCACCTGAATCCATTCCGAACTCAGCAGTGAAACGTATTAGCGGCGATGGTAGTGTGGGGTCTCCCCATGTGAGAGTAGCACACCGCCAGGCTCCTATTTAGAAAGAAGGCTACCCAATTGGGTGGCCTTTTTTCGTTTCTGCGGCTTCAAATATCTTCAATCCTGGCGAGTGTGTCGGGTAGCCTCCTTTCTAAATAGCGAATAGCTGCGCTAATCTTCAAGGGCAACCCAACCCATCGGGTACCCTATGATTGTAGGTCGTAATTTATTGCGACAAAGGGACCAGATTCAACCACCGCTGTCCGATTAAAATCGAACCTACACCCGTCGGTCACCACGTAACTGTAGGTCGTAATTTATTGCGACAAAGGAGCCGATTCAACCATCGCTGTCCGATTAAAATCTATCCTACAACCCATCTGGCACCCTGCGATTGTAGGTTGTAATTTATTGCGACAAAGGAGCCGATTCAACCATCGCTGTCCGATTAAAATCTATCCTACAACCCATCTGGCACCCTGCGATTGTAGGTTGTAATTTATTGCGACAAAGGGACCAGATTCAACCACTGCTGTCCGATTAAAATCGAACCTGTAAACCATCGGGACCCTCGTAACTGTAGGTCGTAATTTATTGCGACAAAGGGACCTGATTCGACCACCGTTGTCCGATTTAAAATCGAACCTGCAACCCATCGGGCACCACGTAATTGTAAGTCGTAATTTATTGCGACAAAGGGACCTGGTTCAACCATCGCTGTCCGATTAAAATCGAACCTACACCCGTCGGTCACCACGTAACTGTAGGTCGTAATTTATTGCGACAAAGGAACCAGATTCAACCACCGCTGTCCGATTAAAATCTATCCTACAACCCTTCGGGTGCCAGGTGAGTGGAGGTCGTAATTTATTGCGACAAAGAATCCAGAATCAACCACTGTTGTCCGAGTTAAAATAGAAGATACAAAACAGATTTTTTATGTCTGGATTGATGCGATCCCGACGTTAAAGCAGGCTTTCATTGAAATTCAAAACATTAGTTACAAGTAATTTGAAATAATTGAATAATAAATTCTAAAAGCGAGTTATACTTAACACTTAGAGTAAAAAGCCCATTCAGTGTTAAATCCTTCAACGATATAAGAAATTTTTGTTAAGGATCAAAAATTGATGTTGCAGCTACACAGTTGATCTTGTAGCATTAATATTAGTTAATTATCTTTACTTGAGAGCAAACAATGAAAAAATTTATTTCTTTAATGATGGTCGCTCTCTTGTCGCTGGGAGCAAATGTATCAGCACAAGAGGAAGCAGGCGCTGGTACAGCCTCTGGCTCAACTATTGGCGGAATTGCAACTTCTACAGTTGTTATCGGTGCGGTAGCAGTAGGTGTTGCTGCAGCAATCATCGCAAATAACGATGACGATGGCTTCGATTGCCGTGCGGATCAGATTAATTCCGGCGGTGTTTGTGTTTGTCCCGATGGACAAGAAGAAGTGAACGGTGTGTGTCAAGACATCGTAAATCCACCTACTTGTAATGGTGACGACGAACTGATTGATGGGGTTTGTTACGGCACTGTTCTTACAGAAACACTTTCTGGTACAACGACTGTTTTGGTACCTGTAACTGTGACTTACTTGCCTACTGTTCAGTAGTAAGCAAAGTTTAAAGAAAAAAGCCGCCTTATGGCGGCTTTTTTAATGACAATAAGACATCAACAGTCATGAAAAAATTTATTCTATTTTCCCTATTAGTTCTACTTATTACTGGTTGTACTAATCCAATTCGCTCTCATATTACGACGTTAAAGTTGGCTTACAGGCTAAGCCAAGATGCTGAAATTAGCTTAGAAGAAGTAGCGCAATCCCCGGTAGATCTTGCGATGATTCGCAGTGGTGATCGTCCTATTGCGATTATTGCAAAGGCATTTTCAGAAGAGGGCAAAGACAAGTGGATCTCTGAAGATAAAGCAATGTTGGTCGTTGAGTTTGGGCGGGTGATCAGAACGCAGGGATTTAAAAATGATTTGCTAGACCTCAATGGTATAGGCGTGGACCCCTTGGCAGACCCTGAAGGAGCAAACGGTGCTAATTGGCGCTCAATTGCCGATTGGGAGGCAGGTGAGTACGGTTATTTGAGTGAATCAAACTTTAAAACCAGCGAAGAAGATATTTTTATTTTCGATAAACCATTTAATACAGTAAAGGTGACTGAAAAAGTTCAGTACAAGGCAAGTAAAAACTGGTTGTTTGGAGAGCAACATTGGGAAAATGTTTATTGGTTTGACAAAAGCAGTAAAAAGTTACTGAAAACCAAACAAAAAACTGCGCCTCATTCAACAGAGTTTGTGATTACTTATTTAAGCCAGGCTGTATCATTAGTTCCACAAGGAGAGTAAGGGTGAAACTATTTCTGTCCCTGTTAATCGTGTTATTCCCCTTTACAACGTTTGCTAAGGTAACCATTGATTATTTGGGTAACCAGTTAATCTACGAAGGCAATCCGAGATTAGAAACCGTACTCAAAGGCACCGTTAAAAGTAGAGATATCTATTGGCCTGCTGCTGCATTGTTTAATTATCAAGCAAATGACGAATCTAAGCTTAAACAACAGTTAATGCAAAAACTTGCCGCTCTAAAGTCAAAAACAGGCAACAAAACCGCTAAGTATAAAGCGCTGTTGTCATTAGAAGCGCAAGTGCAAAGTTGGTCTATTGCACACCGTGTACCCATTCAAATTGATTATGATTTTGCTCGTGTAAGAGAAGAGTTAAATCCGCGTATAGACGATGGACACTTTGCTTTGTTTTTGCCTGCCAGAAGTCATCAAATCAGAGTTTTTGGCGCGCTGCAAAACGAGGTGAAAACCAACCATATTGGCGCTTCTCCAGTGCAAGCCTATCTAGCTAAAATTAGCCCGCTGGACTATGCAGATACCAGTTTTGTTTACGTTATTGATCTCGATGGTCAGTTTCACAAGGTTTCTACAGGTATCCATAGTCAACAACGAATAGAAGTACCTCCTGGCGGTAGTATTTACATTCCATTAAGAGAGCTGCCTTTCGATTCAGAAAACGCTCAGATAAATGAAATGGTCGTTAAATTAGCTGGGAGTAGATTACCGTGAAAGCTTATAAATGTTCACTATGGGGTGTCGCAGCCACACTAATCTTGTTTTCTGGCACTGCTCAAGCAGATGATGCCGATAAGGGATATCACCACAAGTCCCAAGCTCTATCGCAAAATGACTTAGGGGGCGTTGGTCTGCTGCAAACGCCAACGGCGCGTATGTTGGAAGAAGGCGAACTTACACTGGGGTATAAAGATAATGGCGAATATCGCTTCTGGACAGCGAGCCTACAGCTGTTCCCCTGGATGGAGACCACAGTTCGATATACGGATTTCAGAAACCTTTTGTACAGTAATGTACCAGAGTTTAGCGGTGATCAGACGGCAAAAGACAAAGGCATAGACGTTAAATTTCGGTTACTAAAAGAGTCTACTTATGTACCGCAAGTAGCTGTTGGCTTTCGGGACTTTGGTGGTACTGGCTTCTTTGAAAGTGAATATTTAACCGCCAGTAAAAGACTCGGAGATTTTGATTTTCATTTGGGTCTGGGATTCGGTTACTTGGGGAACGCTGGATCAATTCGCAATCCTTTCTGTGAAGCTGCGGACCGATTTTGTGAACGCAAAGGGTTTGGAGGATTTGGTGACGATCAAGGAGGACAAATCAATTTTGACGACTTTTTTAGTGGTAATACTTCCGTCATTGGAGGGATAGAGTATCAAACGCCATGGGATCCGCTGAGAATAAAAGTGGAGTATGAAGGCAACGATTACAAGAACGAAAGGGCATCACCTTTGGAGCAAGACAGCCGTTGGAACTTCGGGGTGAATTATCGCTATAAAGGTTTCGATTTAGGTTTATCTTGGGAAAGGGGAAATACACTCGGTTTTAGTGTTAATTACGCCTTTAACTTCCACACTGCATCACAAGTTAAAGTTCAACCTGAGCCGCAGTCAATTAAAGAGCGAGACGCAAATGTAAGTGTCTCCGACGTTGAACAATACGAGTTACTGGCTAAGGTATCCCAATCAGGAATGATAGTCTCTAATACGATTCTCAATGAAGATCAGTTCATCGTTTATGGCTCTCGGACACGTTACAGAGATGAGGATGAAGCGATTGAAAGAATGGGGCGTGCGGCCGCTGCGATGCTGCCAGACAGTGTGAAAAGCTATCACATTGTCGAAACCGCTATGGGGATTCCTTTGGTGGAGACTGTGATAGATGCACCTGAGTTTATTGAGACCGCCAATTATGACACCTTAGAGCGCGATATTAGTAAAACCTGGAAACGCCAACAGCCAGGCGAAGTAGTGTTTGCAAAGAAACCGGAGAATGAAGTTAGTGGCTTTTACGCTGACATTAATACCTTTTGGATTCAAACATTTGGTTCACCTGAAGCATTTTACATATACCAAGGGGGACTTTATGGCACCGGGGGCTACGCCTTTAACTCAAACTTCAGGATCTCTGCCGGCGTAAAAGCGACGCTGTTGGAAAATATGGATAAGTTTAATTTCGGCGTTGATAATTATGATTCTCCAGTTCCCAGAGTCAGAACTTATATTCGTGAATACGTCAGAAAGAGCCGCGTATCAGTTGATACCCTATACGCCAGTTGGGTGGATCAAGTTGCGCCAAATACCTACGCTCAAGTATATGCCGGGTACCTAGAAACCATGTATGGTGGTGTAGGTGGTGAAATCTTTTATCAAGAGGTAGATAGTAATTTCGGCTTTGGGCTGGATCTGAATTACGTAAAACAGCGCTCTTTTGAAAATGATTACGATTTCAGAGACTACGAAGCGTTGACGGGGCATGCCAGTATTTACTGGAAGCCGGCATTTTGGAAAGACGTTCAGTTAAGCTTTAACGTAGGGCAATTCCTCGCCAAAGACAAAGGTGTAAATATCGAGTTCGCACGTCGTTTTGATAGCGGTATTGTCGTTGGTGCGTATGCAGCACTAACTGATATATCAGCAGAAGATTATGGGGAAGGGAGTTTCACCAAAGGTTTTTATATTTCCATTCCTTTTGATCTATTTTCCTTAAGACCTTCAACAGGGCGAGGGCGGATCCCTTGGGTGCCTATTGCCCGCGATGGCGGACAGCCATTAATAAGGCCGGTTCAGTTAAAATCGGTGGCTGATATTCGCAGCCCATTTGTCAATTAAAGCAAAGGCACTCAAATAGAGTGCCTTTTTTATTCTTTGAGAAAAGTACCGGGTTTAATGGCATTGACGATGGATTTAAACATCAGCAGCCAAAAGAATATTGGGAACATCCACCAGACCCTGAGTTGCTCCATGCGGTTACTTCGGTAATTGGATCTCAGATATTGCTGTGACAGCAGCATCTCATCATTGAGCATCATTTGGAAAATGACCCCATTGTCATGCCAGATCTTAAGGTCTGCATCTTTGGGTATGTTGCGTTGTAGTCTCATACATAGCTGTCTTCTGATATCTACGGCATAAAATTGATGTCCCCACGAGTGCACCACGAAATCATAATAAGGGTATTCTCTGCTACCCATTTTCTGACACTGGGTTTTTTCAACATTGATAAGATACTGAGGTAAGCTTTCTAGCGTCGGAATATTTAGCTTGTAGTAAACAAAGCCGCCCGCCAAGATATGAAGCAGGATAACAGTGCTGAGAAAAAATAATCTGAACGGCTTTTTCTCTTCTCCCTGAAAATCCAGGATGAAGGCTTCTGAGCTATCCTCTTCGTCGTCTAGTGTTTCGAATTGCTCTGGTTTTTCTCCGGCATCCAGGCGTTTTTGGATTTCAGCATCTACTTTTTCTGCGCGATTTGGAAACCTGTCTCTGTCGATGTTTTCTTTTACTTCCAGCAGCTCTGCGAGGCTGTAACGGGTATAGTGAGGTTCAGGTGTCATGAGTCATCCTTGATGTGATTGTTGCTGGTAATTTACTTGATATTGCGGTTAATGAAAATCTCTGGAACGGGTTGTTAGCTGGGATAACAGATGACTTTGGTCTTCCAGTTTTCCGGCAATGATATGGGTGACACCGCCGTCGCCACGCTCCAGGATACCGGTGACTTTGAGGATCTGAGCTTTCAGATAGGCTTGTTTTTGGGTTCTGGCTGTGGCTCTCCAGACGATAACGTTAATATTGCCTGTGTGGTCTTCAAGAGTGATGAAAGTAACGCCAGAGGCTGTTCCGGGCGCCTGACGACCTGTTACCATACCCACAACACTAATAATTGATTGATGCCGTATCTGGGCAAGTCCGGTGGCGCAGACAAATTTGTCCAATTTGCCATTGGCTTGCAATAAGGCAATTGGATGTTGCTTCAGGGTCAGGCGGGTGGCCTGGTAATCTTCCAGCAGGTTTTCTATATCGTCAGGTTGGTGCTGATAACCTGTGGCAGGTTCGTGCAGTTCATTAAACAGGGGCAATTCCGACTCTGTATTGAGTAACGCCCAACGGGTTTGAAAGCGGTTTTTTTCTATCATGTGCATGGCATCGGCACTGGCCAGTGCCTGCAATTCATTACTTTTAATCGCCAATTGCTTTAGTTGCGTTACGTATTGATAACCGGACTGCGGACGGTTTTTTATGAGCTTGTGAGCCGCATCTTCGGAAAACCCCTTCACCTGACGCAAACCCAGACGTATGGCAAACTTACCCTGTTGTTTTTCCATCAAATGATCCCAGTGAGAACGGTTAACACATACGGGTAATACTCTGATCTGGTGTTGTCTGGCATCCTGTACCAATTGCGAAGGTGTGTAAAAACCCATAGGCCAGCTGTTCATCAGCCCAGTGTAAAAGGCTTCGGGGTAATAGTATTTCAGCCAGGAGGAAACATAGGCCAGTATGGCAAATGAAGCTGAGTGAGATTCCGGGAAACCATACTCACCAAAACCACAGATTTGTTTGAATATACGTTCAGCATAGTCATAGTTGTAACCCCGGTGCATCATGCCGCTGATGAGTTTGCTTTTAAACTTCATCAGCTCGCCATTTTTCTTCCAGGAAGCCATGGCCCGGCGCAACTGATCCGCTTCACCTCCGGTAAAACCAGCGGCTACCATGGCCAACTTAATCACCTGTTCCTGAAAGATAGGTACGCCACGGGTACGACTGAGCACGGCTTTTACTTCTTCTGAAGGGTAGGTTTCAGGCTCTTTACCATCCCGGCGACGCAAGAAGGGATGCACCATATCTCCCTGAATAGGTCCGGGTCTGACGATGGCTATCTGGATCACCAGATCATAATAATTTTTCGGCCTCAGGCGAGGCAACATGCTCATTTGGGCGCGGGATTCAATCTGAAAAACACCGACGGTATCGGCTCTTTGGATCATCCGGTAAATATTGGCATCGTCCTGTTTACGGGTGATATCCGCAATACTGAGCTTACGGCCGTAATGCTGCCAGACTAACTGAAACATCTTGCGGATAGCGGTCAACATGCCCAACGCCAAGACATCTACTTTCAGTAGTGCCAGGCTTTCCAGGTCGTCTTTATCCCACTGAATAACGGTACGTTCCGGCATTGCAGCATTTTCTACCGGTACTAACTGATAAAGTGGCCCTGCTGAGATCACAAAGCCCCCCACGTGTTGTGATAAATGCCGAGGGAAACCTTTGAGTTCTTCTACCAGGTGCACCATTTTTTCACTCTGGCTGGCGTTACTGGCCAGACCCAGCTCCACAATTTGCGCCTGCCAGTCCAGGCCGCGGTCACGACGGTTGATGTTTTTTATAAAATAATCCAGTTGCACTTCTGCAATACCCAGGGCTTTTCCGACTTCCCGTAGCGCACTTTTAAAACGGTAGGTGGTGACTGTGGCAGCCAGAGCTGTACGCTCTCGACCGTACTTTTGATAGATATACTGAATTACTTCTTCGCGTCGCTCGTGCTCAAAATCCACATCAATGTCTGGTGGTTCGTTGCGTTCCTTAGAGATAAAGCGCTCGAACAATACTGAGATTTGTCGCGGGTCCACTGAGGTAATTTCCAGACAATAACAAACTACGGAGTTGGCTGCTGAACCACGCCCCTGGTAGAGGATCTGTTGTTGTTTGGCAAACTGTACTATGTCGTAGATGGTCAAAAAGAAGTATTCATATTGCATTTCTGCAATAAGACGGAGTTCTTTAGCAATGGTGCGCTTAATGCCGAAGTAGTTATCAGGCCTTTGTGCAAATCGGACAGCCATTCCCCGAAGTACGCATTCTCTCAGATACTGGCGTGGGCTATAGCCTTTGGGTATTAGTTCTTCGGGATATTGGTATTTCAGCTCAGCAGGGCTAAAGTTGCATCTTTGGGCTATGTGAGTACTTGCTCTTAGCCATTGCTCTGGATACAAGGATTTGATTTTATCTAACGGGCGTAAAGCGCGCTCGGCGTTACTGAGTAAATCCCGACCCAATTGAGCAACCGGCGTGCCCTCTTTGATGGCGGTGACTACCTGTTGCAATGGCAAACGCTCTGCTTCGTGCATCAGAACGCCGCCACAGGCAGTGATCGGGAGCTGATATTGTTCAGCCAGCTGTTTACAATGCTGTATATAGCTTTGCTCATTGGCGGTCAGGTGACGCTGTACCCCCAGCCACAGGCGTTGCGGGTAGTGCCTGATTAACCACTTCGCCCAATGGTTATCCTGTTCCTTATCGCCTTGCGGTAACCAAATCACCAGGCAGTGCTGACAACTTTTCAGATCCCACTCTTCCAGTTGATATTCACCTTTTTCTGAGCGTCTGCGGGCATTGGTAATGATGCGGCAAAGTTCGCTGTAAGCTTCTTTATGAGGGCAGAGTAGTACTAGTTTCAGGCTTTGTTGAAAGCAGAAATAACTGCCAATGATAAGTTTAATGGCAAGCTGGTGTTTTTGTTGTTCACTATAGGCCCGCACAATACCTGCCACGGAGCATTCATCGGCAATGGCCAGTGCCTGATAATTTAAAAAATTAGCTCGCTGTATCAGTTCTTCCGGGTGGGACGCACCGGTCAGAAAAGAAAAATTGCTTTGGCAAAATAGTTCAGCGTAAGACATGGGCAATAACTCAATACTTAAGCGAATACGCCATGCAAAAACCACTGTCGCTCAGCGGTGCGAAACACCCAGTACCACCTTCCCTGGGTGGAATGAGCGATAAAGTAGTCCCTGGTAATGGCATGATCATCCCACCAACCAGACACAATGCGTTCTGGTCCCTGTATTAAGCGGACTTTTTCATTTAGTTTCTGGGGCTCAGATAGCAGGAAAAAAGGCCGGTTTGCCTGTAATTTCGGCAATGGGGTTAAGCTGTTTCCTGCGTTTTGGTAACGGTTAACTTGCTCCGGTCGAAAATCATTATTCAGGGAGATTTGTTGTACTAACTCTTGTCCCAGTTTAGCCTGCAACATGGCGATCAGCTGTGTCTGAGAGAGTGCGGTTTTTTTTCCGGAGAACAGATCATCTGCTCTCGGGGTTTTTAAGTGGGTGTTACCCGTTTCCAGTGATAAGGCGTATACCGGTGATTGCAATTGCACACTTTCCAGCTTCAGCTGCATCAGGGTTTGCCACACTTTAGCCCGGTACTCTCCTTCAGCACTGTTTACTGTGACGGTTAAACTGGCTTGTTCTCGTTGGTGTAGATTCAGCAAAAGCTCCTCGGTGACCTGATCCCGAATCAATAAAAAATTTTCTAATGCCTGGAGTAGTAACTGAATTGGCGGCAGCAGTACCTGGGTGTTATCTATTTCATATAGCAATTCCAGGCGACGGTTAAAGCGCTTTTCAGGGTGATAAAAGCTGATGCTGTGATGCAATTCTCCAAGCAGGCGGCCCATATAAGTAACTAACTGAATATCAAAGCGCCTGGCAATCTCGTTTAGTGGCATGGCGGCTAAATCCCCTATCAGCCGGATGCCTACCCGTTTCAGGTTGTCTACCACCTTGGTGGGTAACTCACTGGCATCCAGGGGTTGAGCCAGTACCTGTCGGTGCATTTGTTGGCGATCTTCACAAACCTGATCCCATTGGCTTTGCGCTAATATTTTGGCGGCAAATGGGGTAGTGCCTGTGGCGTAATGATAGCGGATGTTATTTTTATCAAGCGTGCCTGAAATGGCTTGCCAGTAGTTGTCCAGGCCATCATAAAAGCGCAGCATATTGTGAATACGCAATAAAATGCCATCGGGTGGAAATAAACATATATCCGAAGTAAGTTGGTACAAACTATCGCATAACTGTTTTATTTTATTGCTTTCAAAATCAAAGTTGTAAGGCTCTACATGCAAATCATGACATAGGGCACAGGCGGTACCTAAGCCCATACCCGGTTTAATGCCAGCTTTGCTGGCGAGATCATTCAGTTGTCGGGTGCTATTGTCTTTAGCCTCCAGAATAATTACGGGCTTATGCTGCTCCGATAAAAACTGACAGTCCATCTGCAGACGGGGAAAGTGCAGATATAACCACAACTTTTTCATAACGACTGGTGACCGAAATTAACTGGCGCGTTGCTTTGGAAACGGAATAATATTGTTATCGTTATTATGTTGTTCCGGTAATTGCAAAGCTGGCCAGAGTGCCTGCATATTCAGTTGGATATCCTGATGTCGCCAACTGCCAATGCGCTTATTCACCTTGATGCGTAAACCTTGTGCTTGTGGTTGCAAAGACATAGACAAGGTAACAGGTAAAGATAAGCCCTGAGTCTGTTGTTGGCGAAAAATAACCTGTACAGCACGACTTTGTTTTGCTGCCAGTTGTAATCGTTTTACCTGGTGTATTTCCAGATTTTGCAACCAGCTTAGTACGGTGTGGCAGCAGTCGCTTTTCAGGCATTGTTCGGCTGCCCATAAAGCCTGTTGCTGGTCGCCCGGGCGGATCACTAAGACCTGACTTAAATCGATGCCCAGTTCCGCCAACATTTCACCATTGATCTGCAAAGGCGGGGCAATGATCACCAGCAGGCGTTGTTGTTGGTTCTGACGCTGCAAAATATAAGGCAGAAACAAGCGCAGCTCGCCAATACCAATATCGGAATGAATATCAATAACCCCCTGAGTCGGCAATCCGCCTTCCAGCCCCGCATCCAGTTCTGGGTAGCCAGATAGACTGCTGCCGTCGGGCTCATTAATAGCTTTTCCCTGCCATATCAAATGCTTACTTTTAAGATAGCTAAGGATGTTGTTCACCGAAAATACCTGAATACCTGAAATTAAATATACTGTATATAAATACAGTATATTTGTTGTCTGAAAACTTGCAAGTTTTGTTTTAGCTCTGAGGGGTATATGCTTGATGTGTGGTGAAAAATAAACAAAGGTAAAGATGCTCCGATGAGATATTGGCTATTTAAAACTGAACCGGATGCTTTTAGCATTGATGATCTGGCTGCGCGTCCTAATCAGACGGAACCCTGGGATGGGGTGCGTAATTATCAGGCCCGCAATTTTTTAAGGGATGACATTAAGCTGGGTGATCAGGTGTTTATGTACCACTCCAGTTGCAAGCACGTGGGGATTGTGGGCATGGCGGAGGTGGTTAAAGAGGGCTATGTGGATGGCACTCAGTTTGATCCGGAAGCCAAATACTATGATCCCAAAGCCAGAACCGATAATCCTCGTTGGTATCGGGTGGATATCAAATTTAAACAGAAATACGGCAAGCTCTTATCCCTGGCTGAGATAAAAGCCATGCCGGAAATTCAGGAATTAGCTTTGGTTAAAAAAGGTGCGCGTTTATCAGTAATGCCGGTACCTGACCAGGAAGCGCAGGCATTACTGAAAAGGCTGGAAGCTATTTAACTCGCTTCGGTTTTTTCAGCCGGCTCTGCTTTAGAGGTTGGATTCATATAGTGATTAATAATGTTGGTGCAGGCAATCACAAAGCTGGTAACATCATTTTTAACCCAGGGGACCCGTACTTCCGACGGCATTTCAGAAATAAATTTCTTGATATCATCCAGGGTTTTGCCATCACTAGTCAGATTGCGCTTAAGGGCTTCTTCAACCGTTGAACCATGTTCGCAACATTGCATGACCACAGTTTCAAAACATTTAAAGATTGCGGCGGTTTTCTCGTATTGCTCACCTTTTATCAGTCCACGCTTTTGCGCTGAATCCAGTTGGCTGCTGAGCATTTTTTGAATTTGTGCCGCTAAAGAGTCCACGGTCACTAATGCAAATTTTGATTTATTTTCGGCGGTTCGAGCCAGATATCGGAATTCTCTGAGTTCTTTTGCCATGGTTTGATTTTTCACGACAAAATAAATCAGGAACATCACCATAAACATAATTATGGAGACAGCTGCTATCATTATAAATTTTCCTTTGACGCTAACAAAAGGGTGATACCGTTTACATGGTATCGCCCGAATTCTAATTAAACTGAACCGAAACTCAACCAGACTGGCTGATTTTTTTGTTTCTGGTTTATTCCGTCTGGCTCGCTATAAAGCGTTCAATATTGGCTTCCAGTGTCGTCAGAGGTACAGAGCCGTGCTCCAGTACCGCTTTGTGGAAAGCTCGCACATCAAACTTATCACCCAGTTTATCTTCGGCTAACTGGCGTAAGCGCTTTATAGTCAGTTCCCCAATCTTGTAAGACAGAGCCTGTGCCGGCCAGGTAATATAGCGATCCACTTCAGTGCGCACATTGTGCTCAGAGAGTGCGGTATTCTCTAACATGTAGTTTACCGCTTGCTGACGTGTCCAGCCTTTGGTGTGGATGCCGGTATCCACCACCAGACGGGTCGCTCGCCACATCTCGTAACTCAAGCTGCCAAATTCATCGTACAGGGTTTCATAAAAATCCACCTCTTTACCCAGATATTCAGAATACAGTCCCCAGCCTTCACCAAAGGCCGAAATATAGGTATAGCGTCTGACGTTGGGTAAATCTTCCAGCTCCTGAGATAGTGCAATTTGCAGGTGATGACCTGGCACCGCTTCGTGCAGTGTCAGTGCGGGCAGGGCGTATAACGGACGCTTGTCCAGCGCGTAAGTGTTTACCCAGTAATAGCCCGGTTCGGTATCATTGGAGGGAGAGATATAACGGCCGGTAGTATAGTTAGGTGCAATATTTGCTGGAACCGGCGCTACGCCATAAGGTGTGCGTGGCAAATAGGAAAACAGCTTGGGCAGTTTGGCATCCATGCGTTTGGACAGGTAGGCAGCATAACGCAACAGCTCATCTTCTGTTTTGGCATAAAATTGCGGATCGGTTCTGAGGAAGTGAATGAAATCTGCCAGTTCCCCTTCGTATTCAAGTGCGTCGATCACCTGCTGCATTTCATCGCGAATCCGTTTAACTTCGCTCAAACCCAGCTGGTGGATTTCATCTGCGGTTAATGCTGTTGTGGTGTAGTAAGCCGCCCGATTTTGATAATAGGCTTCACCTTCTGGCCAGCTAATCGCGCCGAGGTCTTGCTTGGCGCCCGGCAGGTATTTTTCTTCCAGAAAGACATGCAGTTTCTGATAGGCAACAATCACCTTGTTGGAAATGACATGCTGTGCTTGTTTTTGCAAATCTTGCCATTGTTCATCGTCCAGAAAGTTGACTGACTCTTTAGCAAACGGTTGGTAGTAAACACTTTCCGTCGGGTTTTCATGAATAAAGTTTTTAACCAGTTGCGGTACGATATCCAGAACTTCTCTTGGTTGAGTCATACCGGATTGCAAGCCTGCTTTTAACCAATGAATTTGCTGTTCAAAATAACGGGGAAAATCACTGAGTCTCTGCAGGTAAAACTCAAAGTCCGCTGCGCTGTTAAATTTGTGAGTGCTGGGCAGAAAAGCTAAACCACTGTAAAACCCGGATTCTGAGGTAAAGGGTAAGTAGTGACCATTAAAGCGATATTCATCAATTTGATTTTGCAGGCGCAGTTTTTGGATAGATAAGGATATCTGTTGTGAAATATCCAGCTTTGCCGCGTTAATGGCATTTAACTGCTGCATAAATTGCAAAGCTTGTTGTTGCTGAGCTGCTAAGCCTTCGGGAGAGATATCTGCCAGGCGTCCGGTGTCCTGCTGAATACCGAATCGAGTAGCCATCAGCGGGCTGATTTCCAGCTCCCAGTTCCAGATATTGTCCAGTAATTGATTGAGTTTATCATTTTGCGCGGCAAAACTACCGCTACTGACGATGAGCAGGATGAACAGAAGGTGTTTCATTATTGTTATTTGGTTAATTTGCAGATGGCCTAGTGTAAGCCACCTGCAATGAAATACCAATTCAGCGCTATCGAATTAGTTTTTTGGAGTGTAAATCGGGGAGGGGAATTGCGCTACCTTATCGCCTAAGTCAGTAATTTTGGCAGTTCCCTGTTTTTTGACTTCATCTATTTTTAATACGCTGTGCAAAGGAATATAGGTGCGATTTACGTTAGCGTATTCAGATTTTAGCTTTTCATGGCTGGGATCCACCACTAGACTGGTGTGATTGTCCCAGACAAAGTCACCAATTTCGATAAAACCGAACAAGCTGCCCTGAGTTAACTCCCGGACATAAAGCTCGTAGCGTTCACTGTTGGCAATAAACTGAATTCGATATAAAGGTTGTTTTTCGCTCATATTATCCGCCCGACTCAAAAAGCCGTGCAATAGGTACTGTAATTAAAGGTTAGCCTGGAAATGGCGCTAATTTCGTACTTTTCAAGAGCTCAGGACGAAGAAAACAGCTTTTTCCAGATACCGCTTTTCTCTGGCTTATTATTAATGATGGTTGCCCGCCACAATTGCTCTAAAGCATGCCTGGCTGAGGTACTAAACTCAGGTTTGAGGATCTGCAGACTGGGTGACATCAGTACTTTTGCGATGTTGTCGGTAGGGTGAGACAGTTGCCACAAACCTAACAGCATCGCATAACTGCGTACAATAAGGGCGGCAGTGTCTTCTTCGGTCAGTGACGGTAACATTGCCGCAATGGAGCGAGCGGCTTCTTTGGTGGCTTTGGCCTGTTCGTTTTTGTGGGCCAGTAACACTTTGTAATCAACATTTTGTTCGATCACACTGGTGCTCATGCAAGCCAATTGCATAAAGACCGGATTTTCTTCCATATAGGCACAGCTGGTGTCCAGTAACGTCAGCATAATGGATTCGTCCATTTGCCCGTATTTGTGAAAGGTTTTCAACCAGTTGAGGTGGTACTCTTCCAGGATCGCGAGAAAGATTTCTTCTTTACTGCGAAAGTAAAGATACAGTGTACCCTTAGCGACACCGGCGTCTTTACCAATTTGCGCTGTGGTAGGTAAGACTCCCGGATTCTTCTGATATAGATTGATTGCTGAGGCCAGTATTGCTTTGCGTCTGACTTCTTTTTCTTTTGCTCCGCGAGCACGCTTAAATTCTGTCATAAAAACCTTCTAGGCGGCTAGTGGCCCTAACAATGCCTCTGTGGCTAATTCCAGTTCATCCGTGGCACCCGCCAGGATCCCGGTGACTGCAAAGCCCTGTACATAATTACAAAGTTGCAATGCAGTGGCCTCTATATTGACATCTGCCCGAACCTGTTGGTGCTCGATTGCGCGCTCCAGGCAGCCAATAAAGCCTATCTCCAGTTGATCGATATAATGTCGGCCGACGCTTTTGACATGTTTATCATCGAAACCTAACTCTGTCACTGTATTAACCAGCAGGCAACCTTTACCTTTAACCAGTGTAATGTATTGCTGAAAAAAGGCGGTAATGGATGGCAGACCTTTATTGTTTTCCAGATGCCTGATGGCTAGTTGCAATACGGTTTTGTGGTAGTGATCCAGCACCTTGTACAGAAAGCTCTGTTTTGAGCCAAATTCCAGATAAAAACCCCGTCGGTTAAAGCCGGTACGAGCAATAATTTCATCCATCACTGCACCATTAAACCCGTGCTCCAGAAATATCTGGATGGCTTCTGTTAATACTTCGTCGACATTATATTGTGGTCTTCTCGCCATTTGTCGTTCCTTAAGAACAGCTGTTCTTTAAGGATAAATTATCGACAATGACTGTCAAGCTGGAAAAAGATAAACTTATGCCATAATGTAGGAATCAGGGAGTTCCTGTATAACAAGGTCTGACAGGCCATAAAAATAACCGTTTCTTGAAAGATAAACCTCTATGAAAAAACTAAGATTTACACTTTATCTGTTACTGGGTGCTTTATTAAGCGCGCCGGGACATGCGGAAATGTTGCAAGCTGATGAAGATCGCATTAAAGCCCATTTACGTTTCTTATCTCATGATTTACTGGAAGGTCGTGATACTGGCTCGAAAGGTTTAGAGATTGCCTCTTTGTATATTGCCTCGCAGTTTGAACAATATGGTTTACTGCCTGCTGGCGACAATGGCAGCTATATGCAGCGAGTGACTTTCCGTCAATCGTTCTTAGATCAGGAGTCGCCCAGGTTTGTATTGAATAAAGCGGGTGAAAGCACCGAACTGAAATACCCTAAAGAGTTCCTGGTGAGCCCCAGTTCTACTTCCGAAGAAGCTCATGTAACAGGTGAGCTGGTATTCGTCGGCTATGGCATTATCGCACCTGAGCTGAATCACAATGATTATGCTGATATTGATGTGAAGGACAAAATTGTGGTGATGTTGTCAGGTAAGCCACAGTCTTTCCCCAGTGAAGAAGGTGCACACTTTGCTTCCGGCTATCAAAAGGGCAAATATGCCGCGGAAAACGGCGCCAAGGGCACCATTGTTATCCCGACACCGCGCAGTGAAAAAGCCAGACCTTACGAGCGCTCACTGAGTTACATTCACGTGCCCAGAGTGCGTTGGTTAAAAGATGATGGCACCCCTGCCAATACCTTTGCTGAGCTTAAAAATGGTGCGTCACTGAGCCCGGATACCGCTAAAATGTTGTTTGCTGATGAGCAAATGACCCTTGACGAGATCTATGCCGAGCTGGAAGAAGACAAGTCTCCTAAAGCCTTTGCGATGAAATCCAGTATTGAGCTGAGCAAGAAAAGCGAGTTTAAGGAAATTACCAGCCCCAATGTGGTGGCTATCTTACCTGGAAGCGATCCTGAGTTAGCCAAAGAATATGTTTCTTTTTCGGCTCACCACGACCACATTGGCATCGCCAAAACTGTTGAAAAAGACAAAATCAATAACGGCGCTTTAGACAATGCCAGCGGTACGTCTGTGTTACTGGAAACGGCGCGTTTACTGGCGCAGGCGCCTGCACCTAAGCGTTCAATCCTGTTTGTGGCGGTAACCGGAGAAGAGAAAGGCCTGTTGGGCTCAGACTACTATGCGCAAAACCCCACAGTACCCATCGAGTCAATCGTGGCCAATGTGAATCTGGATATGCCGGTATTGACCTATGAATTTGCGGATGTCATCGCCTTTGGTGCTGAGCACAGCAGCCTGAAAGCGTCCGTAACAGCCGCAGCGCAATATCATGATTTGACATTGGGTCCAGATCCTATGCCTGATCAAGCCATTTTCACTCGCTCTGATCACTACAGTTTTGTAAAACAAGGCGTGCCTTCAGTATTTGTTATTCCCGGCTGGACCGCGGTAGATCCGGAAGTGGACGGCGGAAAGAAATTCGGGGAGTTCTTTGGCAATTGTTATCACAAACCCTGTGATGAATACTCTGAGGAATTTAACTGGAAAGCGGCGGTTAAGTTTGCTGAAGTTAACATCCAGATAGGGCAGACCATTGCTAACCAGGAAAATAAACCCACCTGGAATGACGACAGCTTCTTTGGCAATACCTTTGGTCGTTAATCACGGTCAGCGTGCATAAAGCACATAAAAAAGGGCTGCAATTGCAGCCCTTCTTCGTTAATTCAACCGTTTCTAGCCAAAAAAGCGTTCCCGCATAAACTTCCATTGGGCAGCAAAACCATCAGTAGGTCTGGCACTGAATTCTGAACGCACAAACTGGTTAATACGGCCATCCACATAACAAATCAGGATGTTGGCGATCAGGGTTTCATCCGCTGGCAGAGCTTTGCCTTCTCGCAATTTCCGCTCCCGCAATATTTGTCTTAATTGCGTTTCCAGGCGCTCAAATAACTGAGCGATACGGGTGCGCAGACGCTCTTGCTCACCCTGTAAGGCATCACCATTTAAAATACGAGTGATACCTGGGTTTTTCTCGGCAAAGCCCAGAATAAGGTGCAAAATTAGTTGGCAACGGTTGCCTGTGTCCTTTTCTTCGTCAACAATCTTGTTGATACGACTAAACAGAGTTTCTTCGATAAATTCAATCAGGCCTTCAAACATGCGCGCTTTACTGGGAAAGTGACGGTACAGTGCGGCTTCTGAAACGCCCACTTTTTCGGCTAATTTAGCGGTAGTGATACGCTGCCCATGGTGTGTTTCTAACATGACGGCAAGAGATTGTAATATTTGCGCTTTGCGATTGTTCTTACGAGTAGCTGGCATAGTGGTAACCTGAAATAAATCCTGTCCCTGAATTAATGTGTGCCAGACGAGCCAAAGCCCCCCTGACCCCGTTCGCTTTCTGTAAATTCTTCAACAATTTCAAATTGCGCCTGAATGACTGGCAAGATAACCAGCTGCGCAATGCGTTCACCGGGCTTTATTTCCTGGCTCTGTTGACCTCTGTTCCACACAGAAACCATTAACTGCCCCTGATAGTCAGAATCAATTAACCCCACAAGATTACCCAATACCAGACCTTTTTTATGGCCCAGACCTGAACGCGGTAAAATGGTGGCACACAATCCAGGATCGCCAATGTACATCGCCAGACCTGTCGGGATAAGTTCTGTTTGGCCGGGTTCTAATGTTAAAGGAGCGTCAAGGCAAGCTCTCAGATCCATGCCGGCGGAGCCGGGTGTAGCGTATTCTGGTAGCGGGAATTCGTTTCCAAGTCTGGAGTCTAAAATTTTAAGGTCAATCTTGTGCATGTTATTGCTTTTTCTGTTGGTATCGTTGTGCGATTGATTCCATCAATTGCATGGCAATTTGTGTTTTACTGGCTTTGTGCAGTTGCTTTTCGCCGTCGGCCCAATACAGGGTAAGGGCATTCTGTTCACTGTTGAAACCGATATCTTGACGGGAAACATCGTTAGCCGCAATCAGATCCAGCTTTTTGCGAGCCAGTTTATCTTTTGCATATTGCGCTACATTTTGAGTTTCAGCGGCAAAGCCCACGGTGTAGGGGGGCTTGGGTAAAGCTGCAACAGAAGCTAGTATATCGGGATTCTTAACAAAAGTGAGTGTTAACTCAGTATTGCTCTTTTTAATTTTCTGGTCAACTACCTGACTGGGCCTGTAATCGGCGACAGCGGCACAACCAATAAAGATATCACAGTTCTGAATTTCGGCCATGACAGCGCTTAACATTTCTTCAGCAGTGGTAACTTTCTTTAAGTTAATCCCTTGCGGAGCTTGCAGGTTAACAGGGCCGGATACCAGGGTGACATCGGCTCCCATTTGTTGCGCCGCCAGCGCCAGGGCATAACCCATTTTACCAGAGCTGTGATTGCTCATATAACGCACCGGATCGATGTGTTCTCTGGTTGGTCCGGCTGTCAGTACGATTTTCTTCCCCTGCAACTGACCACCTGTTGATTGTGAATCCAAAAGATCGGCAATATCCTGAGGCTCCAGCATACGCCCCGGGCCGACATCACCACAGGCTTGTTCGCCCTGATCGGGTCCAATCATGTTGACTCCACGGCGGCTGAGTATAGCCAGGTTTTCCTGGGTCGCCGTGGCGTGCCACATTTGTTGATTCATGGCCGGAGCAATGTGCACCGGGGCTGTTGTAGCCAGCACCAGGGTGGTTAACAGGTCATCAGCCAGACCATGAGCTAGTTTGGCAATGGTATTGGCAGTGGCGGGTGCGATAAGTAAGAGATCGGCCCATTTGGCCAGTTCAATATGACCCATGGCAGCTTCAGCAGCTGGATCCAGTAAATCGTCAGAAACGATATTGCCGGAGACTGCCTGCAATGACAAAGGAGAAACGAACTCTCTGCCGGATTGCGTTAATACAACCCGCACATTGGCTCCTTTAGCCTTTAATTTTCGAACTAAATCCGGGGTTTTGTATGCAGCTATGCCCCCGGTTATGCCCAATAAAATATTGGTGTTGAGCAAGGATCCCATAGAAGAAATACTATTGTTCTTTTTCGACTAATTATGTAGATTAACATGAAAGCAGAGGAACTGCTTTGATAATAATTATTGTTTATCAATTAACAGTGCGGATTTTCATAATAATTCGTACTAATGTTACAGGGATTGTTTCTATGAAAATGTCACAATGGCCCAAGGCCGAGAGACCTCGTGAAAAACTGCTCAATCTGGGCGCTCAATCGCTATCCGATGCGGAACTTTTAGCTATCTTCCTGCGTACCGGTATTCCCGGAGCCAATGCCGTTGATCTGGCCAGGCAATTGCTGGTGGAGTTTGGCTCATTAAAGCGCCTGATGGCTGCCAACCTCAGAGAATTTTGTCAGGGCAAAGGTTTAGGAACTGCGAAGTACGTGCAATTGCAGGCGGTGCTGGAATTATCACGTCGCTACTTTGAATCAGAGCCAGAGCAAAAGCCGCAATTTACTTCGTCTGCGTATACCATGAATTTCATCAGTCGCAGAATGGCCCATTACAGCCAGGAAGTCTTTGCTATATTGTTGTTGGATTCACAGCACCAATTTTTGCACTTTCAGCCAGTGTTCTTTGGTACTATTAATGCTGCACCTGTCTATCCCAGGGAGCTGGTGAAGTTGGCTTTATCTCATAATGCGGCTGCGGTTATTTTAACTCACAACCATCCTTCGGGAATTGCTGAACCCAGTCCAGCCGATCAGCAAATCACCCAGCGAATTATTGAGGCCATGGCTCTGCTGGATATTCGGGTATTGGATCACATTATTGTGGGAGAGGGGCGACACACCTCAATGGCGGAGCGCGGAATGTTATGATAGCAAACTGGCCCTAAAGTGCTGAAAATAGCCCTTTATTCTAACTTTTACTTGAATCTGGGCTTTTTATACTGTATAAAGTGCGCCCTCTTGTATGAGCATCTTCTGACCAGCGGCTGAATGTCGGATATATGAGGTCGGGTAAAGTAAGTAATTTTTGGAGACAACAACAATGTCCAGAGTATGTCAAGTTACTGGCAAACGCCCTGCGGTAGGTAACAACCGCTCTCACGCGAACAACGCTACGCGTCGTCGCTTTTTGCCAAATCTACAATCTCACCGTTTTTGGGTTGAGTCTGAAAACCGTTTCGTTAAACTGCGTGTTTCTACTAAAGGCATGCGTATTATCGATAAGAAAGGCATCGATTCAGTATTAACTGAAATGCGTGCTCGCGGCGAAAAAGTTTAAGGAGTCTGAGTAATGCGCGATAAAATTAAATTAGTATCTACAGCTAACACAGGCTATTACTACACGACAGACAAAAACAAGCGTAACATGCCGGGCAAAATGGAAATCAAAAAGTATGATCCAGTTGTTCGCAAACACGTGCTTTTTAAGGAAGCAAAGATTAAGTAATCTTTTTGGTTTTTGTCTCCCGAAAAACCCGGTTTAAGCCGGGTTTTTTGCGTTATCCTGCTGAAAAACTTCTCTTTTTCTGTCGAACCGTTACACTGCCAATATCGCAATTTAACTACCGCAACAATGCTTAGACTCAGTCAAAGAGCCTGGAATAACGTCGTGATTCTGGCCATGTTGTTTATGGTGTACCTGTTTACACTCAGCAACGACATGATCAACGATGGTGAACAGCCTTCAAACGAGGTTATACCGCTGTTTCCTCCCTACAGCGTTATCATGAGCCTGGATTTTGGCTTCGTTCGATTAGAACGCATAGGTCAGGACTGGCGCGTTAAAGGTGAACAGAGCATTGCTATCGATGGCCTGGTACCACTATCAGAGCAATGGTTGATGTTAGAAGTACAGCAAACCAATGTTACCCCTGAGCAAGCGCCTTACATCGTGTCTGTGTTATTAGCGGGTGAGGATAAAAAGCGCGTGTTTCAACTATATGCAGTAGAGCGTGGCACAGTAATACAGTCTGCTGGACGTTGGTATCTGGCGCAAGACGTGGCAATTGAGCAGTTATTCCCTGTAGCCCAAACACCTGAGTTATAAACTCATTCCCAGGTTTATCAGCCATTGTCTTAGTGTTAATAAGAACACCATTAGCACAACTGCCAGTAATATTATTTTCAACAGCCGATTAAGGCCCTGTTCACGGTATAAGCCTATAGCTAACCAGGCGTAAAACAGCAACTCTGTAGCCAGTTTACCGGCAACCAGAAGGGCAATGGGGTGTTGTGGATAGCGGATGACGTATTCAAAGGCCAGGTGCCAGATCCCTTGCCACATTAGCCAAATTGTCAGAGCGAGTGACAGGCGCTGCTGGAACCGAACGGTAGTGTTGCTGCCCTTTGTCGACTTCATTTCTGGCAAGCTGGGCAATACACCGAGCTGCGATTAGATAAGCGAACTTCTTTCAACCTTGTTTCACATTGTGGACATGGTTCACCCTTGCGACCATAGACTAACAGCTGTTGCGCAAAATACCCGGGTTTACCATCACCACCCACAAAGTCTCTCAGGGTAGTTCCCCCTTGAGTAATAGAGCGCTGTAGTATCTGCTTTGCTGCTTCGGCAAAAATGTTGTATTTGTTTTTGGATACTTTACCGGCGGGCTTGTTGGGATGCACGCCTGCGGTGAACAGGGCTTCTGTAGCATAGATATTCCCGATACCTGTTACCACCTTTTGGTCCATGACAAACTGTTTAACCGCCAAGGACTTAGCCCGGGACTTGTGCCACAGATAATCGCCATTAAAGGCATCTGATAAGGGTTCAGGCCCCAGATGACTCAGCAGTTTGTGTTCTGCTGGTGGCGTATCCAGCCATAGTATGCAACCAAACCGGCGCGGATCTGAGTAGCGCAGTATCTGCCCATCCGCAAAGGCAATATCCAGATGATCATGTTTAAGTACGGGATCAGTCTGCTTGGCAATACGCAAACTGCCAGACATGCCCAGGTGGATCAGCAGAGCCTGTTGTTCAATATTATCCAGGAAAATCAGCAGGTATTTCGCCCGTCGCTCAATGGCCGTAACGGTTTTACCCTGTAAGATTGCCTGAATATTATCCGGCACCGGCCAACGCAGTGACGCCTGACGAACAGTGACATCAGCTATCTTGCGGTTCAGGATATGAGGTGTAATACCTCTTTTGGTGGTTTCGACTTCCGGAAGTTCTGGCATGTCTGGAGCTTACTTGTCGCTGTGAAACTTCTTAGCCAGTGCCTGTTGCACAATGGGATGGCAAAATTCATCTACTTTGCCGCGATGCAAGGCGACTTCTTTCACCAGGGTTGAGGAGATAAAAGAGTTTTCTTCAGCCGGGGTTAAAAACACACTTTCCAGGTCGCGATTTAAACGACGATTCATATTGGCTAATTGAAACTCGTATTCAAAATCCGACACGGCCCGTAAACCTCGAATCAGCACATTGGCGTTGTGCTCTTTGGCAAAATCCGCCAACAACCCCTGGAAACCCACCACATTGACGTTGTCCAGGTGCGCTGTAACCTGCTGTGCCAGTTCAACCCGCTCAGCTAAGCTAAACAAGGGTTTTTTACTGGGATTTGAGGCAATAGCTACCGTGACTTTGGCGAAGAGCTTCGCTGCGCGTTCGATAAGGTCCGCGTGACCATTGGTAATGGGGTCAAACGTTCCAGGATACAGTGCTGCTGTGTTCATAGGGTATCTACCGTTATCCTTAATTATTCAAGGCCTAGCTTAGCCTGATTGTGGTTATAAGTGAAAGACTTCCAGCTGTTCACCGGGCCCTTTACCAGCGATAAAAGGCACTAAGGCGATTGTAGTTTTCACCCAATGCATCTTTGCCAAATGTGCCATCCAGACCCCAAAAACCGTATTGTGTAGCAAAGCTGTAGCGGGCGTTCATCTGAAAGGTGTCGGACAATCCGGCGGTGTCTTCGATACTTTGATGGGTAAGTTTGATGGCTAACTGTTGATCATCAAATAGTTCCCAGTCCATCATGATGTGGTGAGTCAGCGCTTCAGGGCTGATGCTGGTGCCAAACTCATCGGCGCTCCAATGCCCCAATAAGACGTTTTTGTTGCTATAGCCCTGTTGGTAGAAAGACGATTGATACCAGCCAGCATCCCGATCGGTAATTTCATAACGCAGCGACATGGTTTCAAACACCACCGGCATAAATAAGCCCAGCGATATTGCGTCGCCGCTATCCTTGGCTGCGGTCAGTGCATCCCGCTGATATTGGGCAAATTCAGCGTAAACTGACAGGGGCGTTTCCAGGCCTATATTCCATTTAGCACTTAGTGCGGTCTGACCGTAACCCTGCTCGTTGTTGTCTTGAGAATTATCTTCCAGAGAAGAAGGGCTAAAAAGTCCTTTCAAACCGATCCCAAAGCCACCATCCCGGTTGCCACCGCCGAAGTAATAGGTGCGGGTCAGTCCGACAGACAAGCGTTCCACAGGGCTGAAGCTGAAGTGCATTCCGGTAAGCTCTGGTTTACCTGCGCTTATTGTTCCCAGGCTGTTAATATTAGTTTTCTCATCAAACTTGGCATAAAACAGCTCATAGCGAAAATTCCAGTCTGAAATACCGGTGGAGTTGCTGAGAGTTATTGAGGGTGGGTTTTCGGCATGGGTGCTTAACAGCATCGCAGAGTCCTGCATGGGCGACAGCCAGTGATCTCTGAAACCAATATCCAGTTGCAGGTATTCATAGCCCATACTCAAGTGAGTATTGGTGGCGGCTTTACCACTTTCATCGTTGTAACTGGCACCGGCTGCCAGATAAATATAGGGATTAAAGAAAACATGAGCCGCAGCAGAAACTTCAACATTGGTATTGTGTTGCACACCGCGATTATTTTCCTGATGACGGGCATTGTCATCGCTGACAGACAAGGTCAGGGCTCTGTGCGTATTGGCCATGGTTTCGGTATAACGCGCCAGATAAGAGGATAAGCGATTATGTAATACCGGATGATAGTCTTTTATGGCTTCCAGACGGGTGAGTAACTCCGTTGCTTTATATGGTTTCGCCAGTGGCGTATCTCCGGTCATTGCCATCAATTTTTCTATTTGTAATTCCACTTCTGGCGCCAAATTAATGGGCAAATAGGGGGATACGCCTTTGGCCAATGACTGGCCACTTAAGCTTAATAAAATCAGGAAAGTCAGGTGCTTCACGTTTCGTCCTCTGGATGCAATGCGCCGCCAATTCTAACAGGAAGTTGTCAGGGTTAAAGGGCAATAATGACAACAATCACATTTCCGACTTTTCTCGGCATCTGTGAATTGCTATTCTTCGCGGTTACGGCTTGTGGTATCCCGGGATTGAACAGGCCTGGGTGAGATCTTAAATTAATGAATGGCGAGTGGCGAGTGCGCAGAATAATCACCTTTGGAACCTACGATGTCTTTCACGTTGGTCACGTTAAATTGTTAAAGCGGGCCAGATTACAGGGGGATTATTTAATTGTCGGCGTGTCTTCTGATGAATTAAACTTCAGTAAAAAGGGACGTAATCCGATTTATTCACTAGACAATCGCATGGAGATTATTGAATCGCTGAAGTTTGTTGACGAAGTGTTTGTGGAGCACTCGCTGGAAGCCAAGCGTCAGTATATCCTGGAGGCAAAGGCCGACGCCCTGGTGATGGGGGATGATTGGGTAGGGCGTTTTGACGAGTTCAAGGATATTTGTGATGTAGTGTATTTGCCTCGTACACCTTCTGTTTCTACCACAGAAATTATTGAAGTCATCAAAGAGGTAAGATGATGAAACGGTTTCTGATGTATATCTCGGAAAACTATGCTTTTGAGATTTTACGTCCATTGCAGGCGGCAATTCGGGACCGTGGCTACCAGGTTGCCTGGTTTGTGGAGGGGGAACATGTCAACCTGAGCTATTTTGCTGAAGATGAAACCTTGTTACCCAATGTCCCCGCAGTTAAGGCGTTTAATCCAGATGCGGTGTATATACCCGGTAATCTGATACCGGATTTTTTCCCCGGTTTGAAAGTGCAGTTGTTTCACGGCTTCGAATGGAAGAAAAAGGGCCATTTTCGCATCCGCGGCATGTTTGATCTCTATTGCACTCAGGGACCATTGTTTACCAAAAAATTTAATGAACTGGCGCAACCACATCGCCATTTTGATGTAATAGAAACCGGCTGGCCGAAGGTGGATAGCTTGTTTAATGCCAAACCTTATCACTGGCCTGAGCGAGACCAAAGACCCGTCGTTTTGTTTGCACCCACCTTTTCACCAGCTTTGACCAGTGCTCCGGCATTGTTTGAGCAAATTAAAGCATTGTCGGAAACCGGACAGTGGCAATGGTTGGTGAAGTTTCATCCAAAAATGGATGCCCACTGGCAACAGCAATATAGGGACATCGAAAATGCCAACTTAAAAGTGGTGGAAACTCAGGAAATAGCCGGGTTGTTGCAGTGTGCTGATGTTATGGTTTCTGATACATCTTCGATAATTACCGAGTTTGCCCTGTTGAACAAACCGGTGGTGACTTTTGCTAATTCACAGCCTGATCCGCATTTACTGGATTTTAACGATGCAACCCGATTGCGGGAAATGATAGAACATGCTCTCGATGCAAAAGGAGAGTTAACGGCTAAAATTACAGAGGCGGTAGCGCAATTACACCCTTACTCTGATGGCAAATCTTCACAACGAGTGCTGGATGCGACTTTGTTGAGTCTCGAAAAAGGTCGGGATCATTTGAAAGCGAAACCTTATAACCTGATCCGTTCATTAAAGTTACGCAAAAAATTAGGATATTGGTGGGGTTTTTAAGCCACCGTTGCTTTCTTCTTGCTGCAATTGTCATTCAACTATAATGAACAGGCAGCTATAGTGATATTCTGAAATTATACTGAGGACATCAAATACACATGCAGCCCAAAGAACACACAATGCAAAAGTCCGTCATTGAAGAGTTTTTAGATAAGGAATCCTCTGCTGGTATCATTTTAATGTTCGCCGCGGTATTTGCCATGATCGCGGCCAACACGCCATTGTCGGCCTGGTATGATTTACTGATAGATACGCCGGTGGCAGTGAAAGTCGGTAAGCTGGAAATCGCAAAACCGTTATTGCTTTGGATCAACGATGGCTTAATGGCGGTGTTTTTCCTGTTGGTGGGCATGGAACTAAAACGCGAGGTGATGGAAGGCGAGCTTTCGGATCCGGCGAATATTGTGTTTCCGGCTATTGGTGCTGTGGGCGGGATGTTGGCTCCTGCTGCTATTTATTACTTCTTTAATCAAAATGACCCGGTTACCCTGAAAGGCTGGGCTATTCCAGCCGCTACAGATATCGCTTTTGCGCTGGGTATTTTGTCTTT
This sequence comes from Planctobacterium sp. AWH2_060, assembly GCF_056158425.1. Classification (NCBI taxonomy): domain Bacteria; kingdom Pseudomonadati; phylum Pseudomonadota; class Gammaproteobacteria; order Alteromonadales; family Alteromonadaceae; genus Planctobacterium; species Planctobacterium sp. AWH2_060. Next base: position 3,649,725 of record NZ_JBSWTG010000001.1, read on the forward strand.
GCTGGGCTCACGTGTTCCGGTATGTTTAAAAATATTCCTGACTTCGCTGGCCATTTTTGATGACCTGGGGGCCATCATTATCATTGCCCTGTTTTATACCAGTAAAATTTCCGTGTCGGCACTGGTGGTTGCAGCCATCTGTACCGCCGTATTAGCCTTTATGAATTATCGCGGTATTTCTGATCGAAGTCGTTATATCTTTGTGGGCGTAGTCATGTGGGTGGCCATGTTAAAGTCGGGTGTTCACGCCACCCTCGCGGGTGTCATTATCGCTATGTTTATTCCCATGAAACATAAACAACCGGATCAGCCTTCGCCACTAAAAGAAATGGAACATGATCTGCACGGGGTTGTCGCCTTTTTTATTCTGCCTATTTTTGCCTTCGCCAATGCCGGCATCAGTCTGGAAGGGGTCACCTTTGAGCAGATATTGCATCCGGTGCCGCTAGGTATTACGGCCGGACTTTTTGTGGGTAAACAAATTGGTATCTTTGGCTTGTGCTGGCTGAGTATAAAACTAGGGCTGGCAAAGCTGCCTAAAGGTATGTCTTATCTCAGTTTGTATGGTATCTCGTTACTGTGTGGTGTGGGCTTTACCATGAGTTTATTTATTGGCTCCTTAGCGTTTGAAGAAACCGGTGCCATCCCACTATTTGATGAACGCCTTGGTATTATTCTGGGCTCCTTGTTGTCCGGTGTGGTTGGCTTTATCGTGCTAAACTTCAGTCTTAAACCTAAGGCGCAGAAGGTGGCGTAGCTGAAGAGTCGCTCTGGTATTGCTCGTAGCCATCCAGCTTATACTTACAGATGTATTCTGGTGTCTTGAGCAAAGACTGGGCGTAAATAAAGCCATATATGCCTGTCATTAAAATACTGGGAGCCACTGTTGCTGCCACATCCGGGGTGTTGTTTATCACATTGAGCAACACCACCATGATGGATTGAAACGCCAAAGGGGGCAGAACTGCAATCTGAGGCCGTTTGTGGCACTTCATTTTACTGAGTGTCCAGTTGAGAAATGCCGTAAAGGTAACTGTCATCAGAGCGCTGTAACTTCCCTGTAAAATCGCACTGCGCAGCACCAGCGCGTTATCGTCACTGGCCATACTATTAACCCACCAGGACCAGAGGCTATAAAATACAAAGGCCACAATTGCAGAAAGGATGGCACGATTTTTTGCAGACATTACTGGTTCTCTTTTTTGTCACACTCTTTGAGTTAGACCTGTATCAAGGAATTATCTTTCAGAACGGCTGTTTTTAGCCTCATAACCTTCAGTAAAGGATAGCCAGTTTTGTTCTGACCAGAAAAAGTGCTGATTTTGCTTTTGCTCTTTCAGCAATGAACGATGCAGGCGTTGCAGGTTTTTGGACTTCCAGTCGTCACCGGATAATCTGGCGCACTTGTCAAAATCAATCAGCCAGCTTTGGTTGTGCTTATCCAGCATAATGTTGCGAATGTTGAGGTCGTGATGGTAGATCTGCTGCTCGTGGAAGCCTCTGACCATAGCGCCCAATTGGTACCAGATTTCATCAGGCAGTGTTTGTTGCGTCAGTTTTTGGTGCAAGTCGTCGGCATCAGGAATGCGTTTGATGAGAATGTAGTTGCGATATATCAATCCGCTACGGTCAATACCCGCCATAACCGGCTCAGGTACTGGCAGACCCAGTTTATGCATCTCCAGAAGTAGAAAAAATTCTCGCCAGGCGCGGGTTTTTTGATAACCATTGAAAAAAAACTGGTTGGACAGCAGCTTACCGGGTAACCCCCCACGCAAATATTGCCGCAGAATCATCTGTTGCTCTTTGTGTTTGACAAAGAGGGTTGTGCCCCTGCCGGCAGCCGTACCCATAACGGCTTGGTTTTTATACCAAAAATCCGGATTGAACACCTGTCTGGATGCATTTAACTGACATTGCTGATGGCGCAGAATACGGCAGCCGGACTGTTGGAATAACTGCACATCAGGATGTTGTTGTTGCAACAGGGGCGGCAACGGGATTTGTTTTGGCATTTCACTTCGCTTGCGACAGATAAACAAGTAAGGAACAATAGTGCCAGATAATAAATGACAGTGACAGATCCGGCGTTCGGATTGGAATTTTTTGTGCGAGAAAACGGTAAACTTTGTATTTTGAGATTGTCTGCCATTGGTGATGTTTGCCATGCTGTAGCAATGGTGGAACGTATCCAGCGCATGCGACCCGATATAGAAATCACCTGGATCATCGGAAAAATAGAGTATCAATTGTTGCAGGACATGCCGGGAATCCGGTTTGTGGTGTTCGATAAACGCCAGGGATGGTCGGCTTATAGCCAGTTGCGAGCAGATCTTAAAGGGCAGCGATTTGATGTGCTGTTGCTGATGCAGGTGGCGCTGAGAGCGAATCTGGCCAGCTTATTCATCAAGGCGAAAAGGAAAATTGGCTTTGATGCGGAGCGGGCCAAAGAGCTGCATCATGTTTTTGTATCTCACCGAATCGCGGCACAAAAACATCCCCACGTACTTGAGGGCTTTATGGCTTTTGCTGATGCCGCCGGAATTCCTGATGGTGGTTTACCGCGCTGGCATATCCCAATCCCTGATTCGGCTTCGGAAGTTGCAACATCCTTATTAGGTGACGTTCAGCAATATGTGGTAATTTGCCCTTCGGCCAGCAAAGCTGAGCGCAACTGGACAGTTGAAGGTTATCAGGAAGTGGCATATAACCTGAAAAATCGAGGCTTTTCTGTGGTGCTTTGTGGTGGTCCAGCCGAGAGTGAACGTCAACTGGCTGAAGCAATAGCTGCCTGTGGCGATATTAGCCTTAACCTCACCGGGAAAACTAACCTAAAACAGCTATTAGCAATACTGAGCGAAGCCAGCCTGGTGATTGCGCCGGATACCGGCCCTGCGCACATGGCAACCACAGTTTCTACCCCAGTGATTGGCTTATATGCTCATAGTAATCCGGTACGCACCGGGCCATACAATGACATTGAACATGTGGTGTCTGTCTATGAAACAGTAATCCAACAGCAAAAAGGTAAGCCATGGCACCAATTGCGTTGGGGAACGCGGGCAAAGGGCCAGGATCTAATGGCCCTGATTGAGCCGGAGCAGGTTATTGCACAGATTGATCGGGTACTTGGTACATCTGATAACAGCCATTAGATAGCTTGCTCAGCTAGTTTTGACAAAGGTTTGTTGTCCTTCAAATTTCTGATTATAAACAGTTCAGCGATTAGCAGATTAACCAGAAAGCCCACCCAAATACCTATGCCAATGACCAGCTGATCGATTTGCCCAAGCACTAAAAAGGCCGGAATAAAGAACAAGCGTTGTGTTGCAGGGCCAAGTGCTACAGCTGTGGTACGGATCATCCAGGCACGGTGCTCGGCGACTTTTCCTTGTTTGATTTTCACAACGCCAATGACAACACAGATACAGCTGGCAAGGGCGAAAGTCATGACGCCAAAGTACTTAAGGTAACCGCCGAACGCTGGATACACCTGGTTCATAACCAGCGCCGTTGTCCCGGCGGTCAGGGCACTGAAAACTAATAAAATGCCTGAGGACTTGTGAAACCATGGCGCTTTTGCGCGAATATTGGCGGAAAATTGTAAGGGACTAAGTAAGTTGAACGCCACACCAGCAATTATGTGTAGAATGATGGGTAAGGGTATCTGGTAGTAGTGAGGTACTTCTGGATCATGGGATGCGTTGCCGCTGATCAGTCCGGTATTTAAAGCTTCTAGCTGTAAGGTACCTGACAGGATGCTGATAAACCCTAACAGGTATAAACCCAGAATGCTCCAGTTCAGATGTTTTTTAATTGTGGTCATAATGACTTCCCGTACTAGCTTAAAAAGTATGGCTGGCAGTCTGTCAGTAACCGCTTGTCTGGTCGTCCTGCTCCAACGGGAAGGACAGCTTTTGTTTGCTGAATAATGGTCATTAAGCAATTTGTAAGGGTGCTATCACCAAATGCAGGATATTTTATCTTTCCACCTTTTTGCTTTAAGCCAGGGCGTAGGTGTTTTAGGAGCTTTGCTTGTATGGCGCAATAACCCAGATGGCTGGCTAAAAACGCTTTATTTAGGGCTTATTGCGGCCGTAACATTAATCTCGCTGAGTGCGCAACTGGTGGAATATCAAGAAGCTAATGTCGGGCTTGCCATCGCGTTATTGCTACCGGCTTTTTTTGCCTTACCGCCATTGTATTGGTTGCTTATCAATTACCTGACCAGTACCGACTTTCATTTTTCCAAACAACAACTGATGCTGAATAGCTTGTTGCCGGGCTTGTCGTTGTTGCTCAGCTTGAGCATTATGCTGTTACCCTCGGACAGAATTGAATTGTTGTTTGGCGAAAGTGATGGCCCATTGCATTGGTGGGAAAATGCGCTTTTGCTGGTGGTATTCGCACTGTTTATTGTCTGGTTAGGGTTTTCTTTAGCCTACCTGATCAAAATTATGCGCCGTCTAATTCACTATCGACGACAATTGCTGGCGGTATTTTCCAACACTGAAGGGCGAGAGTTACGCTGGATAAACTGGCATGGCGCTTTGATTTTGCTGCTATGGGTATTAATCGCCAGCGGTTATCTGGGAGTATTTTTACCGTTGCAAATTTTGACTATGTTGATGGGGGCCACGGCGAGTCTGGTATTTATCTTGGTGTTGACCTTGTGGGGTATTCAACAGCAACCCGGATTTGCGTTGTTTAAAGCACAACAGCAGCAATTACAGGCTGTACTGGATAGTGATGAATCTGCAACAGATGAGTCGGGTAACTCCATCTCTTATCAAAACTCGGGATTATCACAGGCGGATTTGCAACTGTTTGCAGAAAAGTTGCGAGCTTGTATCCAGCAGCAGGTTTATCTGGATCCTGACCTGACTCTACCTGAATTGGCCAGTAAGAGTCATATTCCCGCTATCTATGTTTCGCAAACGCTGTCCCAGGAATTTAATTGCAACTTTTATCAGTTTATTAATGCGCATCGCATTGAATATGCTCAGCAATTACTGACTAAAACCGACAACAGCGTTCTTGATATTGCCCTGGCTGCTGGCTTCAATACCCGTTCTGCATTTTACAATGCATTTAAAAAGCAAACCGGTATGACACCTGGCCAGTATCGAAGCCATAAAACGGATTAAGAAAACCCGATAATTTTCAGGGTCTGAGCAATAGCTCCGGCGTTGCGTTGCACCACTTCTGCACCGGCTCTGCCTGCTTCTTTAGCCTTTTGCGGGTGTGACAGCCAGTATTCTATCTGAGTGCAAAGTTGCTGTTCATCGGATACTGACACCATGGCGCTGGCTTGCAGTAAAGTCTCACAAATTGCGGGATTGTTGTATAAGTGTGAGCCCATAATCACTGGCTTTTGAAACAGTGCCGCTTCCAGGGCATTGTGTCCGCCCCGGTCTGCCAAACTACCACCCACAAAAGCAATATCAGCCAAACTGTAGACACTTTTTAAAATGCCCATTTCATCAATGAGCAAGACATCGGTGTCGGCGGCTACCGCTGTGTTATCGGACAACGATTGCTGCTTCAGTTGCTGTTCGTCAATGAGCTTCTGCACCCGACTAAAACGCTGCGGGTGACGAGGCGTCAACATCAGCAGTAATTGAGGAAAAGCGGATTTGAGCTTTTGATAACTATGCAGCAGGACTTTTTCTTCCGGATCGTGGGTACTGGCACCCAACAATACCGTGCGCTCCTGCAATTTTAATTTGTTGGCCAGGGCATTGGCTTTTTCTTTATCGGTATCAGACAGTGTCTGATCAAACTTCATATTGTTGCTGAGAAACAGTTTTTCCTTGGGGCATCCCAACTTTAAATAGTTGTCAAAATCCCGTTGCCCTTGAGCACAGACTGCGGTGATTTTGTGCAACATCGGACCAAACAGGTTATTTAACTTCGCGTAATTTCGCGCTGACTTATCCGTTAACCTGGCGTTGATGATATAGACCGGAATCTTGGCCTGCCAACAGGCGTGGATCAGATTCGGCCAAAGTTCCACTTCGGTAATCAATACTTTTTCGGGGGCAACACGGCGCAATAAGCCGTACATGGCCATGTGCAAATCATAAGGCAGGTAAACGTGGCTGACTGAATCGCCAAAAGTTTTTCTAACCTGTTCTGAGCCGGTGGGCGTAGTGGTGGTGATGGTGATTGGATATTCAGGATGTTGAGCCCAGATTTGTTTTACCAGAGCCGATGCCGCAACCACTTCTCCTACGGATACACAGTGCAGCAGTATGCCGCCTCGCTGCCGAATGGGTGGCAGAAAACCGAAACGCTCTAGCTTCCGCTTGCGATATGCCGGACCGCGATAACTGGCTTTGATTAGCAGGTTCAAAAATGCCAGGGGAATAAACAGGGCAATTAATGTCGAGTATAACCAACGAGCTAAAAACTCTTTAAATGTAGGTTTGTAAGCGGTTTTTTGCATAGAGATTATTTGCCACGAAGAGTCAGGCTCAAAGCCGGAAATTCATATAACTGTATTAATTGTGTGCTTGGATCCAAAAACAGAATAGCGCATCAAAATTACGGAAATTTTGCGCATTATAACCGCCTCAGCGGATTTAGGTTGAGTTTTTAAAGCTATGTTGCCAGACATTACCAATCCCAAGAACATTCTATTGATCAGGCTCAGTGCTATTGGTGACATCGTGATGGCCAGCGGCTTACTGAGCAGTCTCAAGTCTCGCTGGCCCGATGCCAGGATCACCTGGTTAGCCGAACCTGTCGGAGCCTCAATGTTAGCAGGACACCCACTGTTACAGGAGGTTCTGATCCTACCCAGAACACACTGGAAAAAACTGCGAAAACGCGGTCGACTGATTGCCTTGGCAAAGGAGGTCAGGAGTTTCAGAAAGCAGTTGAGGGGGCAATCATTCGATCTGGTGATAGATGCCCAGGGGTTATTAAAAAGTGGCATTTGGGCCTGGCAGGCAAAGGGCAGATTGAAAATTGGTTTGGGCTGTAGGGAAGGGAGCCAGGTATTTTTTCATCATGTGCTTAGCAGGGATAATGCACCCACTATCGCCTCGGAATACCGCTCGCTGGCATTGCAACTGGGTTGCGCTGCAGATCAGTATGAAATGTCGCTGGCCCGGCCAAGGGAGGCGAAGAAAGTCGTGGATGGTTTGTTATCTGAAATGGGCATTGAAAAATACGCCGTATTTTGTGTTTACACCACTCGCCCCCAAAAACACTGGTTCGAAGAGCATTGGATTGAACTTGCGGAAAAGGTTCGCAAGAAGTTTCGCTTGCCGGTGATTATTGTTGGAGGGGCGCAGGATGCTGCACACGCCAGCGAGCTGGCCATTTGTGGCAATATGCATTCGCTGGCGGGGAAAACTTCTCTATTGGAAACGGCTGAATTGGTAAGGCGCGCCAAGTTACTGGTGGGAGTGGATACGGGTGTTACTCACATGGGGATTATGGCAGGCGTGCCTACCGTGTGTCTTTTTGGCTCAACGGCTCCTTATTTGAGTGCGGAAGGCGCAGAAATCATATATCTCAATAAATCCTGCTCTCCCTGTAAACGGCGTCCCAGCTGTGACGGCGAGTTTCATTGTATGGCGGACATCAATGCCAAAATGGTGATAAGACGATTGAAAAGATTACTGCCAAAGGCGAAAGCTAAGAGAGATAAACATTGATGGTAGATCTTCCCAAGGAGCGAATTCGGGTACTGCATATTGAGGCGGGAAAGCATTTGTATGGCGGTGCTCAACAGGTGGTCTATCTTTGTCAGGGATTGCAGGACTACCCGGTTGATAATATTTTGCTGTGTCCACACAACAGTGCCATTGCCACTGCTGCCATGCCCATTGCTCAGGTGGAAAGTATCGCTATGAAAGGAGATTTGGATATTGGGCTGATAAAACGTATTTGCCAAAAAATAGAACAGCACCAACCCCATATTCTGCACGTGCACAGTCGCCGTGGTGCCGATTTGTTTGCGGCGCTGGCCGCGCAAAAAATGGCCTTACCGGCAGTGTGTTCCCGGCGGGTGGACAACAAAGAGAATGCCTTTTTTGCTCGCTGGAAATATCGCAAGTACCGCAATGTGGTGTGTATTTCCGAGGGAATTGCTGATGTGGTGAGGGCTACCGGATACCCCAGCGAGCGCATAACCACTATTCACAGTGCCGTAGATACCAATTTGTTTACCCCTGAAGCCGATGCCACCTGGTTCAGAAAGGAGTTTAACATTCAGCGGGATGAGTTGGTGATTGCTAATTTTGCGCAAATGATTGAACGCAAAGGGCAGGCTGAACTTATCAAGGCATTTAATACACTAGTAAAACACACGCCCAATTGTAAATTGCTGTTGTTTGGCCAGGGGCCGAGACTGGCATTCTATCAGGAGTTGGTGCGTCAGTTGGGATTGCAAAATCGGGTGCTTTTCCCCGGATTTCGCAAAGACATGGCGCGTATCATTCCGGCCGTGGATCTGGTGGTTCATCCGGCAAAAACCGAGGGTTTAGGAGTGGCGCTCTTGCAATCAGCCGCCTGTGGCAGAGCGATTGTGGCAACCCGCACAGGTGGGATCCCGGAAATTGTTCGTCAGCACCAAAATGGCTTATTGCTTGATGTAGGTGATCAGTCAGGCCTGGTGGCCGCAATGCAAAAGTTGCTCAGCGATGCAGTGTTACGTGACAAGATGGGGAAAACCGGACGTAAAATTGTAGAGCAGGATTTTTCCATCGCCACTATGGCGCAGCGAAATTATCTAAACTATCTGACTCTGCTCTAGCGCAGTGGCAGTTGAGTTGGGGCACTGTCAGTTTTTAATTACAATTTGGTTTAACTGCTACAAAGCCAATCTATCGGGTTTTAATCGGGCAAGTTACTATTACGCCTTTATCCTTTAAAATACCTACAATATCTAAAATAACGTCATAACAATATTTTCAGCAGGCCTACAATGAGCATGATAGAACATTTAAAAACCGAACTGGCGACCTTGAAAGAAGAAGGGTTATACAAGTCAGAACGAATCATTACTTCTCAACAAGATGCCGATGTGAGTGTCACTAGTGGCGAACAGGTCTTAAATTTCTGCGCCAATAACTACCTCGGATTAGCCAATCATCCCGAGTTGATTAAGGCGGCCAAAAATGGCCTGGACAGCCACGGGTTTGGTATGGCGTCGGTACGCTTTATTTGTGGTACTCAGGACAACCACAAAGTTTTAGAACAAAAGATTTCTGAATTCCTTGGGATGGAAGACACGATTTTGTATTCATCCTGCTTTGATGCCAATGCTGGCCTGTTTGAAACCTTGTTAGGCCCTGAAGACGCGATAATTTCCGATGCGTTAAACCATGCCAGTATTATTGATGGTGTGCGTTTGTGTAAAGCCAAGCGCTTCCGTTATGCCAACAACGATATGGCAGATTTAGAAGCTAAGTTACAGGAAGCTACCGAGCAAGGTGCCCGCTTCAAACTGATCGCAACGGATGGTGTGTTTTCCATGGATGGCATCATTGCCAACCTGAAGGGCGTTTGTGATCTGGCGGATAAATACGGTGCAATGGTGATGGTGGATGATTCCCACGCTGTTGGCTTTGTAGGTGAAAATGGCCGTGGCAGCCACGAGTTTTGTGAAGTGATGGGCCGGGTGGATATTATCACAGGTACTTTAGGTAAAGCACTTGGCGGTGCTTCAGGTGGTTACACCTCAGCGAAAAAAGAAGTGATCGACTGGTTGCGTCAACGCTCTCGTCCTTACTTGTTTTCCAATTCTTTAGCACCTTCTATTGTGGCGGCATCTATTCGCGTTATTGAAATGCTACAACAGGGTAGTGACTTGCGCGAAAAGCTGGTGGAAAACAGCCGCTATTTCAGAGAGAAGATGTCAGCAGCGGGTTTTACCCTTGCCGGTGCTGATCACGCCATCATTCCGGTGATGATTGGCGATGCTAAACTGGCTTCGCAAATGGCTGATAAAATGTTGCAAAAAGGCATTTATGTGGTGGGCTTTTCCTTCCCTGTGGTGCCCAAAGGTCAGGCGCGTATCCGCACGCAAATGTCGTCAGCCCACACTAAAGCACAACTGGATAAAGCAATTGATGCCTTTATCAGTGTGGGCAAAGAGCTGGGAGTGATTTAATGAAAGCCTTATCCAAACTGCATGCCGAAAAAGGTATCTGGATGGTGGATACCGACAAGCCTGAAATGGGCCATAACGATTTGCTGATCAAGATCCGCAAGTCAGCCATTTGTGGCACTGATATGCACATTTATCACTGGGACGAATGGGCTCAAAAAACCATTCCCGTACCTATGGTGGTGGGCCACGAATACGTTGGCGAAGTGGTGGACATGGGCAGCGAAGTGGCCGGTTTTAAAAAAGGCGATCGGGTGTCTGGAGAAGGGCATATTACCTGTGGCCATTGTCGCAATTGTCGGGCAGGACGTCGTCATCTGTGTCGCAATACCTATGGAGTTGGTGTAGATCGCACCGGTTCTTTTGCCGAATACCTGGTAATTCCGGCATTTAACGCCTTTAAAATTCCTGACAATATTAGTGATGATCTGGCAGCGATTTTTGACCCCTTTGGCAATGCTGTGCACACCGCACTCTCTTTTGATCTGGTGGGAGAAGACGTACTGATCACCGGCGCAGGCCCCATTGGGATCATGGCGGCAGCTGTGGCCAAACACGTGGGAGCCCGTAATGTGGTGATCACTGATGTCAATGAATACCGCCTGGAACTGGCCCGAAAAATGGGCGCAACCCGCGTGGTAAATGTCTCCTCAGAGTCGCTGAAAGACGTTATGCGTGAGCTGGGCATGACCGAAGGCTTTGACGTGGGCCTGGAGATGTCCGGTGCACCGGTTGCTTTCCGGGATATGCTCAACAGCATGAATCACGGGGGCAAGATTTCTTTGCTGGGTATTCCGCCTTCGGATATGGCCATTGACTGGAATCAGGTGATCTTTAAGGGGTTGGTGATCAAAGGTATCTATGGCCGGGAAATGTTCGAAACCTGGTACAAGATGGCCAGCCTGATCCAATCTGGTTTAGATCTTACGCCCATGATCACGCATCAATTTGCAATTGATGACTTTCAAAAAGGCTTTGAGGCCATGGCCTCTGGCCAGTCTGGCAAAGTTTTACTTAACTGGCAGGAATAACATGCAAACCTTTAAACACATCGATGTACAAGGTACCGCGAAGCTGATGGAGCAAGGCGCTAAAGTGTTTGATATTCGCGACCCAAATAGCTTCGCTCAGAGTCATATTCCGGGCTCTGCGCATTTGACTAATGACAACCTGCAACAAGTGGTCACGGAGGTGTCTAGTGATACGCCAGTGGTAATTTGCTGTTATCACGGTATCAGCAGTCAGCAGGCTGCGCAGTATTTTGTAGCGCAGGGATTTGATGAGGTATACAGCATGGATGGTGGTTTTGAAGCCTGGAAACAGTCGATGCCATCAGAGAGCTTGTGATAATACTGGCGTCATTTCCACAACAGTCACCAGCCAATACGCTGGTGGCTTATATGCAGGCTAACAACATTGCCTGCTCCTATCAGGCACTGGACCAGCAATTTCAGGTGATACTGCACAATGATGCCGATCTGGATGCAGCAAAGCAGATGTTGTTGGAGTTTGTGCAAAACCCCAATGCTAAAAAATTCCAATCTTTCGCCTGGCAAAGTGCCACACCGGCTGAGCTGGGAGCGGGTTCGGTTGGATTTTCCTGGCGCTATGGGACAGTGGCATTGTTTAAATCCCCGCTGGCAGCGGCAATTTTACTGATTGCTCTGGGGATACATGGTCTGGTTTTTGTCTTAGGACAGTTTGAATTATTTGACCACCTTTATTTTCAACCCTGGTCAGAAGTGGTTCAAAACGGTGAAATCTGGCGGCTTATTACGCCTACCCTGATGCACTTTTCCGCACTACACATTATTTTTAATCTGGTGTGGTGGTGGATTTTGGGCAGCGATATTGAACAGAAGCTGGGCTTGGGGATGTTGTTGGCCATATACCTCACAACCGGAATCATCTCCAATCTGGCGCAATTCTGGGTCTCTGGGCCGAATTTTGGTGGTCTAAGCGGTGTGGTTTACGGTTTATTTGGTTTTGTCTGGTGGATGGGCTGGCTTAGACCTGATAAAGGATTGAGTCTGTCGAAGCCGCTGATTGGCTTTATGCTGTTGTGGTTGGTGATAGGCTATGCCGATGTGCTCTGGATAAATATGGCCAATACGGCTCATTTGACAGGATTAATCAGCGGCTGTGTATTGGCGTTGCTGTGTAGTCGCTTGGTGAAAAAGTAAAACTGCCATTTCTTGCCAGTCTTGCTATTTTGGTTTTTCAGGGTGTGTATTTCTTTGCGCATTTCTGTATAGTAAACATACTTATTTGACACAGGTCTACCTGAGAGACGGAACGACTGATTTACAGTATTTAATAGGATTTGGACAAACTATGAACAATTTAACCAGACGCTCTTTTTTAAACGGTGGCGCGGCTTTGCTGGGCGGAGCGACACTTGGGGTTAGTTTACCGGCTTTTAGCAACCGGATGCTTGCAACGGAAGATTACGAGATACCGGGGGCTCCGGCTGATAATTTTGTTGCTGTGGTAAGAAATATCATTCCCGACAGGCATAGCCAGCGTTGGCAAATAAAGTGGCAGTTTGCCGAAGATCCTTATTTTGAAAAGGTGGTGAATTCCGATAGCGTTAAATATGCTTCGGAGGAGGATAAGCTGGTACAGATTAGATTGGAAAATGTCCCACCCAATAAGAAGCTATACTTTAAATTAGAGTGTGAAAACTGTACAGCCAGCGAATGGTTAGGGGCGTCAGAACTCGGTAATACTACTCAGTTTGTTGTTTTTCCAACGACAAGTTTGTCAGCCTCGGCAGAGGTTGAGCAGCGTTCGCCAGTTGTGGAAGTGGTTTACTGATAAGGGCTTTGTTAGCCCTGATACAGGTATTTAGTAAAGATTACGTCTTTAATCATTTCTGAACCGGTTTCGGCTTTCATCAGCTTGCGCAATTCATCCAGGCAGGCGCGACGAATGTCTTCGCGGCCGGTTAAAGACTTAACTTGCTCTTCGGTCTGTCTGCCAAAGATATCAATGGTGGTGGCTCGCAATAGGGGCGCGTGGTGTTCGGCGGCCTCCAAATGCTTGGCAGAATCCAGCATCAGTTCGATGGTCACCCTGACATAACCGATATTGCGGCTATTGGAACTGATGTAGTTGGTTACGATATCCGGTTCCAGCCCAAAGTAAGCTGTATCATTGGCTTGTGTAGCGCCACTAAAGAGCAATAGGTTTGCTAAAAGTGTTAAACCCAATAATTTCATTTTCATATTCAATACCAGAAAAACCAATAATAAACAGGATGATAACGGCCTACCCGCTATTGTAGATTATATTACGCCGAAGCTTTAGTCTAAATCATGTAATTGGTATTATTTTGCATAATTTAATTAATCTACATGAATTTTGGCTGAAAACTCCCTGAATAATCTCACTATTACCGAATCCTGGCATGACGCAGAGGATTTGCAACCTGTCGATCCCCTGCTGCGCAACTGGTTGTTGAATACGGGCTCATTAACCGAAAGGTTGCAATCCAACTGTTTGCGCTTTGAAGTGGAAGTTTTGAATCAGCGGGTGGCAGAGATAGCTCCCGATGAAAGCCAATATTTGTATGGCCAGTTTGATGAGGTTGCGCAGGATACTCAGGTTCGTGAGGTGTATTTGAAAGGCAATGGAGAGCATTGGGTGTTTGCTCGTTCTCTCTTGCCGGTTAGCTTTCTGGAACAAGAAATGTCAGAACTGACCCGGTTAGGTAACAAACCCTTGGGTAAGATCATCTTTAACGATGCCAGATTTCAACGTCAGAGTTTTCAGTTGGTAAAGTGCCCGGTGGCAGGTGCAACCCAGACAAAACTTGGTATTGAAAGCAGCATAAACTTATGGGGACGGCGCTCTTTGTTTCGCTTTAAAACCCATCGCATCATGGTGGCTGAACTTTTCTTGCCGGGTAGCCCCGCCTATGCCAATCATTAATCCGACCTGTTGATGTGAGCAAAATGGATAGATCAATAAAACTCAATGCCTTGTGGCGACTGATGCGTGCCGATAAGCCTATTGGTACCTGGCTGCTGATGTGGCCAACCGCCTGGGGCTTAATACTGGCAGCCGAAGGGTGGCCTGGTTGGCACATTAGCCTGGTGTTTGTTGTGGGCACATTTCTGATGCGCTCCGCCGGTTGCGTTATCAATGATTTTGCGGATCGCAAGATAGATGGCCACGTAAAACGCACGGAACAGCGGCCAATTGTCAGTGGTGAGGTTTCCGCAAAACAAGCTCTGGCATTGTTCACGGGCTTGTCTTTAATGGCTTTTGCCTTGGTGCTTACGCTGAACTGGCAAACGATAGCATTGTCTTTTGTGGCGTTGGCGCTGGCGTTTTGTTACCCCTTTATGAAGCGCTTTACCTACTTACCACAGTTTGTATTGGGAGCTGCTTTTAGTTTTGGTATTCCCATGGCCTTTATGGCGATCCGCGAGCAACTGCCCTGGTGGTTGTGGTTGATTTATCTGGCTAACCTGTTGTGGACAGTGGCTTACGATACTATGTATGCCATGGTGGATAGGGATGATGATGTGAAAATCGGGGTAAAGTCTACCGCGATATTGTTCGGTCAATTCGACAAACTCATCATTGCCATTTTGCAGTTGTTAACCCTGCTGAGTTTAGGTTGGGTATTCCTGCTGTTACAGTTGGGATATTTTGCCTATGGTGCACTGTTTATCGCGGCGTTTTTGTTTATTCAGCAGCAAATAATGATTGCAAAGCGTCAGCGAGAGGCTTGTTTTAAGGCTTTTTTACACAATAATAAAGTGGGCTTTGTGATCACCTTGGGACTTATCGGGGAGTTCCTTCTCCCCGTGTTAATTTGAGGTTACTTTATCTGCTGTAATCGTTTAACAAATTCCGGAGAAACCAGAGTAAACAGCAATTGCTGTAATTCCCTGCTTTTTTCCGAGTGCAGCAATAAACCTTCTTCATTGGCTTCCCAGATTTCATATTCACGGGCTGCGGCAATAAAGGTGGCTAATACGTTTTTGTCGTAAAATTCCGGGGCACTGATACCGTGCAATGTTGACATGCGTTCTGCTACCTGACGACTGCGCTTTTCAAGTGCGCCGCGTGCAGTGGTACCCAGCTGTTCCAGTTGATTGAGTACTAAAGCGTACCGTTGCAGCGTTTCCTGAATAACAGACTTCAATAACCACAGGCTATAAAACTGCACACTACTGGTATCTGCAGGCATTAATATATCATCACTGGCTTTTAACATGCCTTGCTGCACCATGCCGTCTATTAAGCCTCTGGTATAAATCTCAGCCTCTTCCTCTTTCATGTAGATAAAGAGTTCTTTTTTCAACAATGGAAAAATCCGGGCTACAATTTTTATAACTTCTTCGCGGTGGCATTCGTTATGAGCAACAACTATCGCCGCGATTAATCCGGGTACGCAGAACATATGCAGAATATTATTGCGGTAATAAGTGAGCAGGATAGCGTTGTCTCGTTCAATCGAGATGATTTCCCCGAAGCTATCTTCGGTGACATTAAACTTACCCAGTCGCAGGGTGTTTTCTAACAGTTTTTCTGCGCCCACCTGAGGAAAACTGCTTTGATTGCTAAATGGGCATTGCCTTAGCAAGGCCAGATAGCTTTCCATGACCTGCAACAACTCTTCTTTGCTCATGGCGCGTTTCTCCGCCACCAGTAAACAAAGTGACGCCAGGCCCATGCCGCTTACCGCTGATGCCTGATTAATACGCTCCAGTATATTGTGGCTCAGGGTGTTCACCGTAGGATTAAGCCATGATGGTTTTTTATCGTCCAGGCTGGCTTGCGCTTCTCGCCAATCCGGGGCATTTTTATCCAGGTATTGGCCCAGATGAATAGGCTCGCCAAAGTTTAAAAATCCGTAGCCGTAGTTTTTCAGCTTTCTGATGGCGGAAAATACCCCGAGGAAAGATTCTTTTTCCTTACTTTTGCCGCGCAATTCCTTGAGGTAGCTCTTCACTTCCATTACATGCTCATAGCCGATATAAACCGGGACTATGCTCACCGGGCGTTTAACGCCTTTTACCATTGCCTGAATAGTCATGGCTAACATGCCGGTTTTGGGCGGCAGTAACCGGCCGGTTCTGCTGCGTCCGCCTTCGGCATAAAATTTAACGGAATAACCCTTGTTAAATAATTGCTCCAGGTATTCGCGGAATACCGCAGTATAGAGTTTATTACCAGCGAATGAGCGGCGAATAAAGAAAGCACCGCCGCGTCGGAATAAACCACCGATGGGCCAGAAGTTGAGGTTAATACCCGCGGCAATGTGCGGTGTCACCAGTCCTTCGTGGTAAATTACGTAGGTCAGCAGCAGGTAATCCATATGACTGCGATGACAGGGAACATAGATGATTTCGTGACCATTTTGCGCCAGTTCCCGCACTTTATCGGCATTTTTAACTTCAATACCGTTATATATCTTGTTCCAGACCCGGCCCAATAAGCGATCGCCCAGGCGGATCACGCCTTCCCGGTAATCGGCGGCAATTTCTTCGATGTAACTTTTCGCTTTGATTCGTGCTTTGTGCAACTGTTGCGGAGAGTTCTTAGCTTCCTGTGCCATGGCTTTTTTAACGGATGGCGCAGCCAGAATGCTGTTAAAAAGCTGGTGTCGGTCCATTAACATTGGACCGTTCATACTTTGCTGCCGACGATAAAAGTGGGTGCGGGCCAGTCGGATCAACTTATGAGCGATTTCAGAATCTGAGCCTACGGTGGTGGCCATTTTTTGGCTGGAAACCGCGGAACTGTAATAGACAAAGTTATCTCGCCCTAAAAACAACACAATAAAAAACTTTCGCAACCAGTTTGGCGAGGCCTTGAAGGTGAACAGGTCTGCCCAACCGCGACTTTCTTTACCTGGTGCGCGTCCCCAGAAGATAGACACGGGAACGATTTGTAAATCCAGGTTTTCATCATCTCGGTGCAGTTCAAAAAGGCGGGTAAAACTTTTGTTGATGTCTGTGTGTTTTGATTTTTTTGAGAATAGAGATTCAGGTTCCTGCAAAAACAAACAGTTGCTAATTTTGTCACCAGCAATTTCCAGGTGTTGATCGGGAGCCGGTAAGCCCAGCATTTTGGTAGACAACTCCAGGGCAACGCGGTCAGTGACTGAATTAGTTTTTAACAGATAAATGATAGGACGAGTTTTATCGATACCTAATTCGCCCTCGATATCTGTAGGAATATTACTGGTTTTTACCAGCCAGCGAGTCGGGTATTTTACTAAATTAAAAAATAGATTTTGATACCAGGCCATGGTGCTTAAATTCAGATTCAAATTATTGCGATCATAGCATGACCTTTTCTGTTTGGCTTAGTGATCTGTGTAAGCGAATTTCAGCGGACTTAACTGAAATTGCGGATTTTTTATTGAGATTATCCGGTAACTGTATATACTCCCAGTTAAACTGTACGTAAAAACAGGTTAGATATGCGTCCACTTACGTTACGACAAGAGCAGGTGTTGAACCTGATAAAAGAGACAATCTCCGACACGGGTATGCCGCCCACCCGAGCCGAAATAGCACGTGAGCTTGGCTTTAAATCAGTTAATGCCGCCGAAGAGCACCTAAAGGCGCTGGCCAGAAAAGGGGTGATTGAAATTTTAGCGGGCACCTCTCGTGGTATTCGCCTTACCGGACCTGTTGATGAACCTGAGCCGGAATTAGGTCTGCCATTAATTGGTAAAGTCGCGGCTGGTGAACCCATCCTGGCGCAAGAGCACATAGAAAGTCACTATCAGGTAGCCGCTGGCATGTTTCAACCTGAAGCCCATTATTTGTTGCGGGTGGACGGCGAGAGCATGAAAGACATTGGAATTATGGATGGCGATTTACTGGCGGTTCATCGCACTAATCAGGCCCGTAATGGTCAGGTTGTGGTGGCCAGAGTGGAAGAGGATGTTACCGTTAAGCGTTTTGAAAAGAGCGGCTCTCAGGTATTGTTACATGCCGAGAATCCTGATTTTGCACCAATTAAGGTCGATCTAAAATCTCAACCCTTAAATATTGAAGGTATAGCAGTAGGAATTATCCGAAATAACGCCTGGATGTAGCAAACTTTTCTTGCCAACAAAAATATTTCACTATTTCTCACTCTCTTCTAGCCCATTGATAAATGGGCTTTTTTGTATCTTTAACGGCCTGCTAGTTGGTTGTTCCCGTTAAAAGTTAGCTTTAAAAACAGCTTATTTATTTCCCTTTTTAAGATTTCGGTCTATTTTTGACGCTATAGATGATGAAAAAAACATCATTTAGTGTCTCTCAATTGTTTTTGATCTTCGAAATTTGTTTACATATCATTCAGATTTTAACATAGTAATAACATATATGTTTCAATGCTGTAACTTTTGTGCGGCACCGTTGTTGTAAAAATGACCAACAACAAAACAACGGGTAATGAAGGAGGAACACACAGGTGGGTAAATTGTTTACTGGAATTTGGGGCGTGATGGCGTTTTTAGTGAGTTTCACTAGTTTCGCAGCGTCAGATCCCAAACCTGATCAATATCAGTTAAATCTGCGCACTGGTGTCACAGATATCAGCCAACAGGTATATGACTTACACATGACCATTTTCTGGATTTGTGTGGTCATTGGTGTGATTGTATTTGGTGCCATGTTATGGGCCACGATTTTCCACAGAAAATCCAGAGGGGTTACACCGGCAACATTTCATGAAAGTGTTAAAGTGGAAATCGCCTGGACCGTCGTGCCCTTCATTATTCTAATCGGAATGGCTATTCCCGCCACCAAAACCCTGATTGCTATGGAAGATGTGTCTTCACCTGATGTCACCGTTTTGGTAACCGGTTCTCAGTGGAAGTGGCATTACAAGTACATGGATAACGAGGTTGAGTATTATTCTGTGATGGCTACTCAACCCGAGCAAATCAATAACAAGTTAGAAAAGAATATTAACTATCTGCTGGAAGTGGATCGCCCTCTGGTCATTCCTACCAATCAAAAAGTCCGTTTTCTGATCACCTCGGATGATGTTATCCACTCCTGGTGGGTACCGGATTTTGCCGTTAAAAAAGATGCCAACCCAGGATTTATCAACGAAGCCTGGGCAAGAGTTGAAAAGCCAGGTATCTATCGCGGTCAGTGTGCTGAGTTATGTGGTAAGGATCACGGCTTTATGCCGGTTGTGGTAATTGCCAAAGAGCCAGCAGATTACGCGGCCTGGATTGCTGAGCAAGAAGAGCAGCAGCGCATAGCCAAAGAAGAAGAGCAAAAATTACTGGCTATGAACATGGATATGGACGAACTCATGAGTGTCGGTGAGCGCGTTTACAACACCACGTGTGCCGCTTGCCACATGCCTAATGGTGAAGGTTTACCGGGCGTATTCCCGGGACTGAAGGGCAGTGATATCGCCATTAACGATATGCAAAAACACATTGAGGTCGTGGTTAACGGTGTTTCCGGAACGGCCATGCAAGCTTATGGCAAGCAGCTTTCCATGAAAGAGTTAGCCGCTGTAATAACTTACGAGCGAAACGCCTGGGGTAACGATACAGGTGAATTGGTGCAAGCCAAAGATGTTAACGCTGTATTAAACGGACAATAAGGGGAGTTGAGATGAGTACAGTGACTAATGATATCCATCACGACGAGCACCATGATCATCACGATCATAAACCTACTGGTATTAAGCGCTGGTTATACACTACTAACCACAAAGATATAGGTACTTTGTATCTCTGGTTTGCCTTCATCATGTTTTTGATAGGCGGCGCCATGGCAATGGTTATTCGGGCGGAGCTGTTTCAGCCTGGACTACAAATTGTTGACCCTAACTTTTTTAATCAGATGACCACTGTCCATGGGTTGATCATGGTATTTGGTGCCGTTATGCCAGCGTTTACTGGTCTGGCAAACTGGATGGTACCACTGATGATTGGTGCGCCGGATATGGCGTTACCCAGAATGAACAACTGGAGTTTCTGGATCTTGCCTTTTGCCTTCTTGATCCTGTTAATGTCCTTATTTATGGAAGGTGGCGGTCCCGCGTTTGGTTGGACTTTCTATGCGCCTCTGTCTACCACTTACAGTAACGATACAACGGCTTTGTTTGTATTTTCAGTGCACATCATGGGTGCCAGCTCAATCATGGGTGCGATTAACGTTATCGTAACCATATTGAATATGCGCGCACCAGGTATGACTCTGATGAAAATGCCACTGTTCGTCTGGACCTGGCTGATTACCGCATTCCTGCTGATAGCTGTTATGCCGGTATTAGCTGGCGCGGTGACAATGGTTCTCACCGACAAATTCTTTGGAACCAGCTTCTTTGACGCTGCTGGTGGCGGTGATCCGGTGATGTTCCAGCACATTTTCTGGTTCTTTGGTCACCCTGAGGTGTATATCATGATCTTGCCAGCCTTTGGCATTATCTCTCAGATTGTTCCCACCTTCTCCCGTAAAAAATTGTTTGGTTATTCCTCCATGGTATATGCCACGGCGTCCATTGCCTTGTTGTCATTTATCGTCTGGGCTCACCATATGTTTACCACCGGTATGCCAGTGGGGGCGGAGCTGTTCTTCATGTTTGCCACTATGCTGATATCGGTGCCCACCGGGGTGAAAGTATTTAACTGGGTGGCGACGATGTGGCGCGGTGCAATCAGCTTTGAAATTCCCATGATGTTCTCCCTGGCTTTCATCGTGTTATTTACCATTGGGGGCTTATCAGGCTTGATGCTGGCGATTACACCGGTGGATTTCCAGTACCATGATACTTACTTTGTCGTGGCTCACTTCCATTACGTGCTAGTTACCGGTGCCGTGTTCTCCATCATGGCGGCTACCTATTACTGGTTGCCTAAGTGGACGGGCAAGATGTACGACATCACACTGGCCAAGCTACATTTCTGGTGTTCACTGGTGTCAGTCAATGTGTTGTTTTTCCCTATGCATTTCGTCGGTCTGGCGGGTATGCCCAGACGTATCCCGGATTATGCCTTGCAGTTCGCCGATTTTAACAAGTGGATCAGCTTGGGAGGCTTTGCCTTTGGTCTATCGCAACTGATCTTCCTGGCGCTGTTGATTAAGGCTTGCCGCAAGCAAGGCGAGCCTGTTTCAGCACAGGTTTGGGATGGTGCAGAAGGATTGGAGTGGGAGGTGCCGAGCCCGGCTCCGTATCACACCTTTGAAACACCGCCAGTGGTTAAGTAATTCGAAATCATGAGTAATTCGCGGCAGAAAGAAAATAACAAGGTCGTCATTAAGTTGGTGGTCGTTGTTTTCGGTATGTTTGGCTTTGGTTTTGCCCTGGTGCCTTTATACGACGTATTTTGTGCAATCACAGGTATTAATGGCAAAACCTCTAATGAAGCTGCTGTGTATGCCAACATTGAAGTGGATAAGAGCCGGTTGATTACCGTGGAGTTTATCACCCGAACAAACACGGGTATGCCGTGGCAATTTGAGACGCAAACTCGGCGCGTAGAAGTGCATCCTGGCGAAATGCATCAGGTGGACTTTTACGCCAAAAATCCTACTAAGCGGGATATTGTTGGTCAGGCTGTTCCTTCAGTATCTCCGGGAACAGCAGCGATTTACCTGAATAAAACAGAATGTTTTTGTTTTGAACAGCAACCGCTCAAGTCTGGTGCTGAAACTGTGATGCCGATGCGGTTTTATGTGGATCCCGAATTACCGGAGCACATTAACTTTTTTACAGTGCAATATACTTTGTATGACGTAACCGGGGATGTGCAAGAAATTGCCATGAATCGCGGTTAAAAGGAGAAGAAAATGAGTGAACAACAATACGAAAAATACTATGTTCCCGACCAAAGTCCATGGCCGTTTGTTGGCGCTGTTGCGCTATTTCTGATGGCATTTGGGGCTGGTAATCTCGTTATAGAAATGAAAAATGGCACCGATGGCAATGCCGGAATGGTTTTGTTGGCGGGCTTTGTAATTTTACTGTTTATGCTGGTGGGTTGGTTTAAAAACCAGATAGATGAATCTATGTCCGGTATGCACAGTGCTCAACTTGGACGTTCATACCGACAAGGCATGTCCTGGTTTATCTTTTCTGAGGTTATGTTCTTTTTCGCTTTCTTTGGTGCCCTGTTTTACGCCAGAGTGATTGCCGTGCCATGGTTGGGGGGCTCTTCCAACAATGCCATGACCAACGAAGTTTTATGGCCAACATTTGAAGCTATCTGGCCATTGGTGGAAACACCAGGAGGCACTACCACCGAAGCTATGCCCTGGACCGGTCTGCCTCTGTACAACACCATTATTTTATTAGTGTCCTCGGTAACGGCTCACATTGCACATGTCGCATTAGAAAAAGGGGAGCGAGCAAAACTGAAATTGTTCCTTGGCATCACTATCTTATTAGGTTGTACTTTCTTGTACCTGCAAGTGGTGGAATATATTCACGCTTATCAGGACATGGGGTTAAAGCTGGATTCCGGCATTTACGGGAATACATTCTTTATGCTCACCGGTTTCCACGGTTTGCACGTAACCCTGGGTACCCTAATGCTGATCATTATGTTTGGACGGGTGATGAAGGGACACTTTAGCCCAGACAACCAGTTCGCATTCCAGGCCACCAGTTGGTATTGGCACTTCGTTGATGTTGTCTGGGTGTGCTTATTTGTATTTGTTTATATTCTTTAAAAACTCAGTAGGGACGGGGATTAGGTGTAATTATCCCCGTCGCCACTGCGAGAATCAGTAAAATAATAATCACCGCGGAAGTCATTACACGACGCCCAATAAATTTGGTCATGGAACCTTGCCCAGGTTCATTCTTTAACATTATCATCATCGCTCTGAACAAATTGTAAATCATAAAAAGTAAGAGCAGCGCTACTATAATTTTAACCGTCATTCAGAACCTCAATTGCCTGTGTATATTTGATGAGAAAGTTACCGATAGTCCCTACCATAATCACTTTTGTGGCCGTTGTCATCTTATTGAAATTAAGCTTGTGGCAGTACGGTAGAGCGCAAGAAAAAAGTGAGTTGGCAAAGCAAGATGTTGCGGCGGGGCAGTTGGTTTATGGCAATTTGAAAGAAGCCTTGTCAGATGATAGTGAACAGGCTTTTAAACGAGTTTTGATTTCTGGCAGGGTTGATATAGAACATCTTTTTTATTGGGATAACAGGGTGCTAGAGGGACGTGTTGGCTATGAAATTATTGCCCCTGTAAGCACCGAGGCGGGCTATTTATTGGTAAACTTTGGCTGGCATAAAGACAATGACTTCAGGCGTTCACTGCCTGAAGTAGAATTACCTTCCATGCTGGAAGATGTCCAGGTAGTACTTTATATGCCGGGTCTGAACCAACTGACCCGACAGGCTGCTGAGCAAATCAGTTGGCCTGCCCTTATCCAGCAACCGGAAATAAGTTTAATGAGCCAGTGGCTGGAGCGTGATTTAGTGCCCGTTATGGGGTATGTTGAACAAACACAACAATATGCTTTGGAGAACAATTATAATCCTGTCACCTTGTCTCCTGAGAAACATATTGCATATGCAGTGCAGTGGCTGTTGTTGGCAATTGCCTGCATTCTGGTATTTATCCTGGCCTTAAGGAAAAAGTGGAACGATGAGCGACAACAATAAAACTAATAATCGCAATACCTTAATAATATTTGTCTTAGTATTTTTACTGCCGGTAGTTTTAGCCTGGTTTGCGCTGCAGGGAGACTGGTTTAATAAAAGTGCCACCAATAAAGGCGAGCTACTTAGCCCAGTTATTGAAATGCCAGAGCTGTTACGCGGTGAGGAACCAACCTGGCGTCTTATGTATGTTTTACCTTCGGCTTGTGATGAGACCTGCAAAAACGCCATCTACAGTCTCAATCAGGTGTGGATTGCCGCCGGAAAGGAACAAGATCGCATTGTACCTACTGTACTGCATCTGCCAGATAGTGATGCTGCCGCAGTTCAGTCTCTTGCCGACGAGAGTCATTTTGTATTGATAAAGGCGGAATCTGACTATTTGGATAAGGTGTTTAAAAAGCAATCGGTTAGTGGTATTTTTATTGCAGATACGCTGGGAAATGTAATTCTTCGTTACCCTCTTAGCACCGAACAACAACAAGCGGTATTAAAAAGCCGCGATATACTTGCCGATTTGAGAAAACTGCTAAAGCTTTCCCGGATCGGGTAGAGCCAAATTTATGAGAAATCTCGTTAAAGTTAGTATTTTTCTCGCCCTGGTGGTCATTGTGCTTGGGGCTTATACCAGATTAACTGATTCTGGCTTGGGTTGCCCCGATTGGCCTGGCTGTTATGGGCATATAGTGGTCCCCAAAACGGATGATGCCATTGCCAAAGCTGAGACAGCTTTTCCGGACAGACCGCTGGAAGCACGTAAAGCCTGGATTGAAATGGTGCATCGCTATTTCGCCGCCACACTCGGCTTGTTAATTCTGATTATTGCCGCTCTGGCCATTAAAAACCGTCGTCAGCATGTTCCACTTAAGCTTCCTCTTCTGATCCTGGTGCTGGTGATTCTTCAGGGTGCACTAGGGATGTGGACTGTTACGCTGAATCTGTTACCTGTGGTGGTTATGGGCCATTTACTGGGCGGTTTCACCATCTTGTCTTTGTTGTTTCTTTTGCACTTAAGATTAAAACCCTTTCGCATTCCCGGTGGCGATCCGCGGGTACGGCGTTTTGGCAAATATGCCATTATTGGTTTACTTATATTGGTGATTCAGATTGCTCTTGGCGGGTGGACTTCTGCAAACTATGCGGCATTAGCCTGCACTGAGCTACCGATTTGTGAAGGCGCCTGGTACGAGAAATTAAATTTTTCTGGTGCTTTTAGTGTACCGGAAGCCGACAATTACGAATTCGGTGCTCACCCATATGATGAGCGTATGACCATGCATATAGTGCATCGATTTGGCGCTTTGGTGACCTTTATTTATTTGTGCTGGTTAGGCTTGCGACTGTATACCTCTGCTATTTCTGACCGTATTAAAAACCAATCGGTTTTAATGATTTCAGTACTTGGTCTGCAAGTAGGCTTAGGCGTTTCTAACGTGGTATTCAGTTTACCCATCGCAGTGGCTGTGGCCCACAATGCGGTGGCCGCATTGTTGCTGCTGGTATTGATCTTATTAAATTACACACTTTACAGAAAGACCTGAAACTATGGAAAAAGTTGCTAAAAATGGCGCACCTGCCAATACCTGGAATAGTGCAGGCTGGCGAGATTATTATGAAATGACAAAACCGAAAGTGGTTTTGTTGTTGCTACTTACTGCACTCGTAGGAATGTGTCTTGCGGTAGAGGGGGCTTTGCCGATTCAGCCGCTAGTTGCTGGCCTGATAGGTATTGGTATGCTGTCTTCATCTGCTGCAGTGATTAATCACGTAGTAGACCGTAAGATTGACGCCAAGATGGCTCGTACTTATAACCGACCGGTTCCCAAAGGAAAGGTCACACCGCAAAAAGCGCTGATATTTGCACTGCTGTTGTGTGTCATTGGTTATGCCATTCTGGAGGTTTTTGTTAATCGCCTGACGGCGGTACTCACATTTGCCAGTCTGGTGGGTTATGCCTGTATTTACACTATGTATCTGAAGCGTGCCACACCACAAAATATCGTGATTGGTGGTCTTGCAGGCGCGGCACCGCCTTTGTTGGGTTGGACCTCAATGACCGGGGAAATTCACGGTAACGCTCTGCTGTTAGTGTTGATTGTCTTTACCTGGACTCCGCCTCATTTTTGGGCGCTGGCAATACATCGCGAAAAAGATTACGCCAAAGCGGAAATCCCCATGCTGCCGGTAACTCATGGCGTTGAGTTTACCAAAACGTCAGTGTTGGGATATACCGTCTTGCTTGGCCTGATATGCCTGATGCCGTATCTGGTGGGGATGACGGGATTGATTTATTTGATTGGTGCCACGCTGCTCAATGTGGCTTTTTTGGTGTATGCCTGGAAACTGAAATACGCCGCCAACGAAGAAACAGCAATGAATACCTTTAAGTTTTCAATCCTGCACCTGATGCTGTTGTTTGTCATTTTATTAGTGGACCATTACTTCAAGTTTGTCTTATGAAACAAAATTTGCTGTTAGGTAGTGTCGCCGCCGTCGCTTTAGTGGCTGGCGTTTGGTTGGCGATAAATATCGCTCCACCTGCGACGTCGGAGCCGATGCATGCCCAGATGTATCCTGCACCCAGATTGCTGCACGATGGCGAACTGTCGGCTCATGACGGTACCAGCATTACACCAGCCTGGTTTAAGGATCAGTGGACTTTGGTGTTTGTGGGATATACCTGGTGTCCGGATATCTGCCCAACAACGTTGGCGGAACTCAAGGGCATCTATCCGCAACTAAGCGCCATGAGTACAGAACCACCGGTCAGAGTGTTATTTGTCTCGGTGGATCCAGGTCGAGACGATGTGGCCAGACTCAAAGAATATATTGAGTTTTTTAATCCGGAATTTTATGCCGCTACCGCAGAACACAAACAGCTTTTTCCATTTATCCGCAGTATGGGCATGGCCTATGCGATTGCAGAAAGTACTGACAAGCCAGATTATCTGGTAGATCACAGTGCTTCAATGGTCATAGTTAATCCCGATGGTCATGTTGTGGGGCGCTTTAAGCCCGACCACAAACCAGGACAACTAGCGATCAGTGATGCTCAGCAGATACTTACTGATATGCCAGTGATTATCGCTAATTATCAAGCTAACCGTTAATCCAGCCACTTACCTTCTGGGGTGGCAATAAACCAAGGCTGAGAGTGCCAGTAATAGCTGCCGCGATGCTGTTTACTGGGCGCAGTGCAGTTAACTCTGGAGCGGCCAGGTTTGAGTGTCTTTCCTGCGCTGACGGAGACTCGATTGTCTTGCCAGCTCGTCGCAATTTTTTCACCGTTAAAATAACAGGTAAATAACGCCTTATTGAAATCCGAGGTGTTAATTTCCAATTGGTATTCCAGTGCTGGTGGAGTGTAAAACACAGGATCAGCAATGGACGATGACAGCACCGGCATCGCTAGTGATTTGAGTTTGGTCTTTAGCGTGGCCAGATTGCTGTAGATCCCCGCGGCGGGAAATCTCGGGATCTCTTGTAGATCACTAACAAAACCTGCGGCCCCGGAATGTTGCGCAAAGCCAACGATATCCAGTTCTTTTAACAACGCCTTAACGGCTGCATTGAATTCACCAAAGGGGTAGGCCAGGAATCCGGGACTACTGCCAATGTGCTTTGTTATGGCAGCTTCGGTATCCAGAATGTGTTGTTTGGTTTGTGCCAGCCAGTCTGGTTGCCTGGCATTTTGCAACAGGTGTCGATGATCCCAATAATGATTGGCAATTAAGACGCCTTCTTTTGACAATTGTTTTAGCTCAGACCAATCCAGGTGACTGGGTCCCACCCCCACTTCTGATGGATTGATAAAAATGGTGTAGGGGAAACCATATTCTTGCAAAATTGGATGGGCGTTTTCTTTGATATTGCGAAAACCATCGTCAAAGGTGATGGCAACGGCATTATCCGGCAGCGGTTCGCGACTCTTTATGCTTTCAACTAACTTATCCAATGTGATAACAGTATGATTTTGCTGTAAATACGCCATGTGCTCGGCAAACTTTTCAGGCGAAATTGTTGTCGAAGGTGGGGTATCATTACTGACGTGGTGGTACAGCAAAATTGTGGCACTTTCATTGGCGGATAAACTGACCCAATGAAAAGCACACATCAATAAAGTCACTATCTTTAATTTCAATGTCATTTGCTGTCTGACCTTTCTATTCACCTTTGGGACAACAAGAGTAACAGTTTGACTTTTTACAACGCAATACGTTATTTCACCGTGCTGGCGGTACCCATGATCATCAGCAACATCTTTACGCCCCTGGTAGGTCTGGTGGATACCGCAATTATTGGTCATTTACCCGGTACTCAGTATTTAGCAGGTGTTGCTTTAGGCGGTATTATCATCACGCAATTAATCTGGGTTTGCGGCTTTTTGCGGATGTCGGCCACGGGATTGAGTGCACAGGCCGCGGGACGAGATAACAACGATGAATCCGTGGCTATCCTGGTTAACGGGATTTTGTTGTCTGTTGTTATAGGTCTGTTGATTTGGTTGTGCAGTCCGGCACTTTTTCAGTTGGGTGTTTATTTCTCCGGAAGTAATGAGCAGGTTGTTGAGGTCGCCGCAGAATATTTCTTTATTCGTATTCTTGCAGCGCCAGTGTCGTTGACTAATCTGGTATTAATGGGCTGGTTATTAGGGCGCAAGCAGCATGCTAAAGTCATGTGGCTGCAACTGATTGCCAACCTGACCAACATTGGTCTCAGTCTGCTGTTAGCTTTGGGCCTGTCACTAGACACCATCGGGGTCGCACTGGCCACTGTATTCAGTGAATGTCTGGCGTTATTGTTATCACTGTTGTTGGTGCGCAAGGTACTGCCGCAATGGCGCAAACATTTGCGGGTTTGTCGTAGCAAAATAAAGCAGTTTCTGTCACTGAATCGCGACGTATTTCTGCGCAATATTTTCTTGCAACTATATCTGGCGGTTTTCACCTTTATGGGACTGCAATTAGGTGAATTGACTGCCGCTACCAATGCATTGTTAATGCAGTTTTTTGTGCTGATAGCCTTGGGGCTTGATGGCGTTGCTTATGCTGCGGAAGCCCTGTTTGGGGAGGCCATCGGAAAGCAGCAGCGGGACAAAGTAAAGTTATGGACTCAGGTTAGTTTATTGATTTCCAGTCTGTTTGCATTGGGTTACAGCGCTGTTTTCTGGTTCTTTTTTTATGACATATCGCTATTGCTGACTAATATTGATTCTGTAATCAGCAATATTCAGGCTTTCAAAAGTTACATCGTCATACTGCCGCTAATAGCTCATTGGAGCTTTTTGTTGGATGGCTTATATGTGGGAATGACCAGAGCCAGGCCGATGTTGTTGACCATGATCATCAGTGTCTTTTTGGCAATTGCGTGGCAATTGTTACACCAAAACATGTTAAGTGCTGCAGTCTTATGGCAGAGCTTTATGATTTTTTTATTAGCACGAGGGGTATTGTTGGGCGCTCATTTTTATTTTCGTGTCTATCGTCAATAACGAAGTTAAACATTGTGGACGCTCAGCGAATTATAACTTGCCATCGTTGAGTCGTTGCCAGAGATGTTGCAGGAAACTCGGGAGTGTTCTTTAATTCATATTTACAGGGAGCAGAGGAAACCACGGTGTTAACAGAGCTTGAACAGCTGGATGAAATTAAATCAGTCAGTGGTGAACTGACGCTTTTTAAGGTCAGGGATAAGAAACAAAATCACTTCTGGGTGAAACAGGCATCTGGCCCTAACACGACTGGCCAAAAGATCATTGAAGCTGAAGTAACTTCTCAAGCATACGCTAATATCGCCACTCTGATATTGCCGGAGCGAAGCTTCACGGAGGAAGGCAATGCTTTTGCACTTTACCCATGTACCAGCAACAGTCAGTGTTTTGAGCAATTTCTCAGCGAACAAAACCTTAGTATTGAAGATAAATTGCGACTGAGTATCAGTCTGGCACAGCTGCTATCAGAGTTGCATAATCAAGCGCTGATTTGTGGTTATCTGGATCCTGATACCCTGGTTGTACAACAGCAGTCTTTATTGGTACAGACCATTAGCAGCTGGCACCTGTTATCGCCTGATGCGCCAGACAATAAAGTTCTTGAAGACCTGAAAAATAATGCCAATTTGTTAACTGTGTCACCGGAAATTACCGGACGCACGGAGCGACTTCCCGATGTCTATTCCGACCTGTATTCGGCAGGCGCCTTGCTTTATCGCATCTTTCTGGAGCAATATCCCTTCCAGTTCTCGGATCCGTTAACCCTTATCCACGCCCACATTGCAAAACCGGTGGAATATGACCCCGGCAAAGTGTTTTCCGTCCCAGAAGCTATTTTGAGTATTATCAATAAGCTGCTTAATAAAGCGCCTGAAAGCCGCTATCCAGATTCAGAAACCTTATTGGCCGACCTCAACCATTGCCTGGAGCAATGGCAGCAACACCAGACCATAGCTCCTTTTGCTATCGCCAGGTCCCACAAGAGTAAAACGCTGTTATTTCCCCAGTTTCTGTACGGCAGGGAAGAAGAGCTTAATACACTATCTGAGTGGTATGGCTCAGCGTGTAAAGGGGAGCAGCTCAGCTGTGCTTTGATTTGTGGCGATGCCGGTGTTGGTAAGTCTGCCTTGGTAAAAGAGTTTGCAGCGCAGGCCACTGAGTCACCAGGAATACATGGACAGGTGGCGGCCGAACGGGTTACCAGTTCTGCGCAAGACTCAACCATAATCCGGATAATCCAGGACATACTGGAAAAGCTATTATTGCTTGGCGATGAACGTCTTAGCTTGTTGCGCATTAAGCTTTCAAGCTTGCCTGAAGTCACCGGGCAACAGTTGCGAGCTGTGATACCTGCCTTGCAGATGATTATGGAGCAGGAGTCTGAATCATCTTTAGCGCCCACTGCTCAGCCAGAAAAACAACAGCTGACAGAACTTTTATTGTGTATCTCAGAAGTGCTCCCCGGTTTACTACTGGTGTTTGAAGATGCGCAGTGGTTAGATCAATTTAGCGAAGACGTTCTGAAAGCTGATTTGTTATCCCAAGGAAACACAGGACTAGCAATATTGTTTGTTAGCAGAGCGACACAGCACAAAGCGTTAATTCAACAACAAGGAGTTGATGCTAACAGCTGTTGCCTTACTGTTGCGCCTTTACCTCCTTTCGCAGCGCAAAATCTGGTTGAGGACACTTTTTGGGAAACCAATTTCAGCCTCACTGAACTGGCGGATATCGTGTTCCAAAAAACAGGGGGTAATCCCTACTTCATTAAAGTTTTTCTCCAGCAGTTGGTTGATGAAGGCGCTATTCATGAGGGTGAAACCGGTATATGGCACTGGCAGCCAGATAAAATAAGGGCTTCGCATATTACGGAAAATGTTGCCGACATCGCGGTGACCGGATTGTCTGGTTGGTCAGAAGAACAGCAATTATTACTAAAACTTTCTTCTTTTTTCGACAAGCAAATCGACGCTGAGATCCTGATTTCACTCAGCGCAATGAGCAAAAAGGCGTTTGCCACTTTTGCCGAAGGGTTGGTGAACAATGGCATCTGGACTCAAAAAGAGTCTGATGATGGTGAGAACAGCTACCAGTTCGCTCATTTCAAAATTCAGATGTCTGCGCGACAATTGGCCACAGACTGCAGTGAGCAGCAGGCGCAGCTTTTACTTAGCAAGGCCCACCTCAATATCAAATCTGAACAATGGTTACGAGACAACATATTGTCATGGATAGACTTTCTGCCAGAAAGTGCCCTGGATGAGCAACTAATGGAACCTATCGAACTGGCAAATTATTGTTATCTTGCAGCGGTTGAGGCAAGAAAAGATCTGGGTCAGGAGCAAGCGTTACCTTATTTTCAACAGGGATTGAGGGCTATTAATAGCGGGCTTTGGAAGCGGCAATACGCCCTGTGTTTCGATTTGTACCAAGGAGCCATCGAGATACTACTGAAGAATAACGAATTTGCAAAAGTTGAAACCCTTTTGTCATCGCTACCGGAATCAGAGTTGAGGGACAATGATAAACTCAGAAGTCTTGTCTGGCAGGTTTGTTGTCACCAGAAACAAGGTCGGCATCAGCAAGCTTGCGCCACCGCAAGCGATAAACTCAAGCAACTGGCGATTCAGTATAATGTGGCTGATGGCTATGAAGATTACCTGGCATGTGAGTCTCTTTATCCCAATTCCGCTATTGTTGATATCCTGCACCAGCCTGACATTGAGGAGCAAGCTTGCTTATTGCACAGTCAGCTATTGTCTGGCTTGATTATATCTGCAGAGCAATTGGGAACCCGGGAATTGATGCAAGTAGTGTCGGTGGCTGTCAGGTTATCGCTGGCAGAAGGGAATTCAAGCTATGCGGCGCAATTCTATGCGCAACATGCGCTGCTGCTGTGTATGCAGTTTGAGCAATATGAATCGGCCTATGCCTTTATGGAAGTGGCTCAATCCCTGGCTAGCAAATTCAACATACCGGTCTCACAGCGCGTCGAAATTAGTTATTTGCACTATGCCTTTGTTGCGCCATGGACTTTGCCCCTGCAGCGATGCAGGGAAGCGTTGCAGGTATTGAGTGAGGAGTGTTTTGAGGTTGGCTGTGATGGCTTAAACGCCCAGATCATGTTGTGCACTGGCATCTTATCCTTTTTTACTCATCCCTCGTTGGAAAACGTCTTTCTGCAGTTTGAATCACTTTGTGAGAGGTTGCAGGAGCACAAATTGTCAGATTTGGCAGAGGGAGTAACTCCCTGGCTGGATTTAATCAATTGTTTAAAGGCTGAAGTATCCGAACATGGCATTGATAAAGGCGAGTCGTCACAGGTTTGTTCATTAGCCGGAAGGCAAAAACGAACGTTCGGTTTTTGTGCTCATTTGAGCCGTTTTTTATGGGCTTTCTGGCAAGAGGATTTTGACAGCGCTTTAGCTCATCGGCGGGCCGCCGAAGATTTACTTAAAGGTGGGCTAACCGGTCCCTGGCTGGTTAATTTTAGTGCCTTGTCTGGGCTGCTTTTGTTAAAGCAAAACAATAATAGCGGTCTCCCAGACATTACCAACATCAACCCAGAAGTACTGGAACTACAGGCGCAACTGACCCGATGGTCTGCGTTGAACCCGGCTAATTTTAGTGCTCAGCAACAACTTTTAGAGGCAGAAATCAAAGCACTAAAAGGCGACAAGGATGCCTGGTGGTTCTATCGTGGTGCAATTGAGCATGCCAGTAGTCAGGGACAGACTTTGTGGTTGGCACTGGCAAGAGAAGCTTATGGTCGTTACTGGCTGACCCTCAATGATGAAGTACAGGGGCTGGGACAACTAAAAGAAGCTCTGTCTAGTTATCAAAAATGGCAGGCTCCCGGCCGAGTCGCGCAGTTGTTGAAACTGCACCCGCAATTAAAAAGTCCGGATAATCATCAGCAATCCAGCCCTGAAGAATTGCGCAACCCGGTTAACACCAATAAAAATTTGGATTTAATGTCGGTGCTCAAAGCATCAGAAACCCTGAGTGGTTCAATCGATCTCAATGCCTTCCTGATCCAAATGATGACCATTATTGTTGAGAATGCCGGTGCTCAGCAGGGGTGCATTTTGTTTCTTGAAGAGCAGAGTTTTCAGGTGCAGGGCGCCTATCCAAAGCCGCTGACTTTGGAGCAGGTGCCTCAGGCGCTCATTAACTACGTGGTCAAAACTAAATTGCCTTACGTGGTGGATGACAGTGCCACAGATCCAAAATTAAATATGGCCAGTCGTAGCGTTCGGTTATTGCCCCGCTCCATGCTCTTTATCCCACTAATTGTGGCTGGGCAGTTACGCGGAATTTTGTATCTGGAGCACGCTGACTTCGCTGGCTTCTTTACTTCAGATCGAATCGATGTGTTGCAATTGTTGGCTAATCAAACCGCAATATTATTTGATAACGCCAGTCTGAATCAGCGGCTTATTATCAACAATCGCGATTTGGAACGAAAGGTGGAAGAACGCACTGTCGAGCTGGCCGAAGCGAAACTAAAAGCAGAGGAAGCAACCGCCGCTAAATCCAATTTCCTCGCTAATATGAGCCATGAGATCCGCACGCCAATGAATGCGGTTATCGGCTTGTCAAAACTGGCACTGAGAAAGCAAATCAATCCCGAGCAGAGGGATTACCTGGAAAAAATCCAAAGCTCATCCGAATCGCTGTTAACCCTGATCAACGACATCCTTGATTTCTCCAAAATAGAAGCGCAAAAACTGACCCTGGAAACCATTCCCTTTAGTCTGGAAAAATCCCTTCGCCGGGTGGTAAATCTCAACAATCACAAAATGCATGAGCAACACCTGGAGTTTGTGTTGTCTGTGGATAGTCGCATTCCGGATAATTTAATTGGGGATCCACTACGCATTGAGCAAATTATTATTAACCTGGTAAGCAACGCTATTAAATTCACCCGTCAGGGCTATGTGCATTTAAATGTGTCTAAGGTTTCTCAGAATGAAGAGTCCCTGGTGTTAGAGTTTAGCGTGAAGGATAGCGGAATAGGGATGAGTGAGGAGCAGACCAGTCGTTTGTTTAAATCTTTTAGCCAGGCCGATGATAGTGTTACCCGACAGTACGGTGGTACTGGATTGGGATTGGCGATATGCAAACAATTATGTGAATTGATGCATGGCTTTATCACGGTTAAAAGTGAACCCGGGGAGGGCTCTGAGTTTACTTTTACCATTCAATTGCAAGTGGCCAGCGACGCAGTAGTACAGTCAGGCCGGGCGGATGTCTCTGATTTACATGCTTTGGTGGTGGATGATATGGAGGTGGCTCGGGCTGTGATGAGTGATGCTTTGGATGCACTGGGTATTAACTGCGATACGGTAGCCAGCGGCGAAGAAGCGTTAAAACGGGTTAGCCAGGCTGAGAAAAAACAACGTCCCTACGATATAATTTTGATGGATTGGAAAATGCCGGGCATGGACGGGATCACAGCATCGAAGAAGATAAGAGAGCATATCAGCGGTAAAATTCCGCAGATTTTGATGATTACCTCTCATGACAAAGAAGCTCTAAAGGCTATTGATGTGGACAACATCATTGACCGTTATATTGAAAAGCCCGTTAATCCCTCTGCCCTGATTGATGCTATCCAGCAATCTCTGGGCAATAACAATGACGGTTGTGTGGATGCTTCGCAAGCTGAACTTGTGCCTGATTTTAGTCACAGCAGAGTGTTGTTAGCAGAGGACAATGAATTAAACCAACAGGTAGCGATGGAGTTTTTACAGGAAACCGGAATTGCGATTGACCTGGTTCAGGATGGCCGAGAGGCCATTAGCGCCGCTAAGCGGCAGCAATATGATTTGATCCTGATGGATATTCAAATGCCGGATATTGATGGCCTTGAAGCGACTAAAATCATCCGTAAATTCGCCCCGACACTACCAATTTTGGCCATGACAGCCCACGCTATGGCGGGAGACAAAGAACGCAGTATCGCTGCAGGTATGAATGCTCACATCACCAAACCCATAAACCCTGCCGAGCTTTACGCCATGATGAGCGAACATATTGACAGCGTCGGTGTAAAAGCGCCATCAACATCATTAGAATCACAGCAGGGAGGCACAAAGCAGAGTGAATCTGAACAATATGCCATGTCTTTGTTTAAAGAGATCAACATGCTGGAAGTGGATAAAGCGCTGGAAAGGATTCAGGGACGTAGTAAGCTTTATCTCAATCTGGTGCAAGACTTCGTGCGGGATTACGACAGCATTGATGAACAAATCATGCAGCATTTGGCCGTGGCAGAACGCCAGCAGATATATCGAATTGTACATTCATTAAAATCGAATATCGCATATATTGGTGGTTTTAGGCTATCTCATCGATTAGCCATGATTGAGCCCAGAATTCGTGAAGGTGGCGATTTTATTTTGGAATTAGAGGGGATCATGGCGGATGTCATGGAGTTGCATAAATGCCTGAATTACAAACTGCAACAAGTGGCCCTTCAAGTCGCCAACTTTTCTGATGAAATCGATGTCGGGGGCAGTTTTTATTCCGAGTCACTGCTACCCTTATTAAAGGCTTCTGATTTCTCTGTAGAGGCAAAAATTAAACAGTTGCGCCAACAGAGTCGAACGGAGCCCGAGCTGCAAATGCTAAATATCATCGATTCATTAATTGTTGAAATGGAATTTGAAGAGGCCGCTGACTATCTGCAGCGTTGGCTTCAGGAAAATAAACGTTAACAGGTTGCACTAAGAAGCAAACAATATGCTGTCTGAAAAGTCGAAAATATTAATTGTGGATGATGAAAAGTCTAACCTGAAAATTCTGTCAGAATTTTTGGGTTCCGATGCAGACATCATGCTGGCGAAAAGTGGCAGGCAAGCTTTGGAAAAAGCGACTCGGGCCTTGCCAGACATTATTTTGCTGGATGTGGTTATGCCGGATATGGACGGCTTCGATGTCTTAAAAAAACTCAAAGCATCTCCCGGTACCCGACTGATACCTGTTATTTTTATTACCGGGCTTACCGATCTACAGTTTGAGGAAAAAGGCTTGGCGTTGGGCGCCAGCGATTACATTATCAAACCCATTCACGAGCAGCTGGTGAAGGCTCGGGTGAATTTACATTTGCAACTGGTAAGGCAACGTCGCTTACTGGAGCAGGTGGCACTAATCGATCCGTTAACAGGTTTACCCAACAGGCGAAAATACGAAGAAGTGTCGAATACCGAATGGCGAAACGCTGTGCGCCACAGTAGCTACTTCTCTGTGGCGCTGTTAAACATTGATGGCTTTCGCGCATTTAATGAAGCCCACGGCTATGCCGCGGGTGATGACCTGTTGAGTAAAATAGCCAATCAGTTAGCGCAACAAATAAAACGAGCAAAAGATCTGGTGGCCAGATTTGGAGGACAGGAATTTGTTATGTTGCTACCGGGAACCGATCCCACCGGGGCCAAAAAAGCGTTGGAAAAATGCATCAGTGCGATATCCGGAATACAAACCTCTTATTTGTCTAGCACGCCCGGAGGTTTGTCAGTATCAATAGGGGGAATATCACTAGTGCCCACCATGTCTCACGATTTTGATGAAGTTATGGTATCGGTGCGACAAAAACTGAATCAGGCGCAGCAAGCCGGAAAGAACTGCCTGAGTTGGCAAGAGGTTGAATAACGGTAATGCGTATTAAAGAACCTTTGGACAAGCCCA
This sequence comes from Planctobacterium sp. AWH2_060, assembly GCF_056158425.1. Classification (NCBI taxonomy): domain Bacteria; kingdom Pseudomonadati; phylum Pseudomonadota; class Gammaproteobacteria; order Alteromonadales; family Alteromonadaceae; genus Planctobacterium; species Planctobacterium sp. AWH2_060. The sequence continues at coordinate 3,686,638 of NZ_JBSWTG010000001.1, forward strand.
GAATCCTCATTATCGATGATGAGAAGTCCAATCTGAAGATTCTTTCCGATTTGCTTAGTTCGGAAGCCGAGGTCTCTGTGGCAAAAAGCGGTGAGCAGGGAATATGGAAGGCAATCAAACTTAAACCAGACTTAATTTTGCTGGATATTGTGATGCCGGATATGGATGGCTTCGAAGCATTAAAACAAATCAAACGAGATGAGCAACTCAAAGACATATCCGTCATTTTTATCACTGGTTTGGATACCGTAGATAATGAAAAGTATGGACTGGATTTAGGGGCATTAGATTATATCCGCAAACCCTTTAATGCCGCCGTGGTGAAAACCCGCATTGCTACCCATTTAAAACTAATTCAACAAACAAAAGAGTTGCGCGCGCTATCTGTTAAATTGCGGGAAGCCGATGAGGCGAAAAGTCGCTTTTTAGCGAACATGAGTCATGAAATTCGCACACCGTTAACCGCAATTATTGGTTATACAGACCTACTGCAAAACAATGAATTGTCTGGCATGGAGAATGAGCAGGCGATAGACATCATTTCAAATAGTGGTAAGCACTTACTTCATCTCATCAATGACATTCTGGATCTCTCCAAGATAGAGGCGAGGAAACTGCATGTTGAACGTGTCGAGTTTTGTCTACCGGTGTTATTAGAAGAATTGTTTTCGATAATTAAGCCCAAAATCGAAGATAAGAATCTCGCGTTTGGTTTGGAAGTTGAATTCCCCCTATCATCCCACATTGTCAGTGACCCCACCAGGTTAAAACAGGTACTGTTAAATCTGTTAAATAACGCTGTCAAATTTACCGAAGAGGGAGCGGTGCGGCTGCTGGTGGCAGAGCGCCGCGGGCAGTTACAGTTCAACGTTGTGGACACCGGGGTAGGTATTAGCAAGGAGCAACAAAGCCGTATTTTCAGTGCTTTTGAGCAGGCAGATGTGTCAGTGACTCGACGCTTTGGGGGAACAGGTTTAGGGCTCAACATCTCAAAATATCTGACTCAGAAGTTAGGGGGCGACCTGGTGGTCAGCAGTGTCAACGGCATCGGTAGTGATTTCTGTGCCAGTATTGAGTTGTGCGCCGGTGAGCACGCTGTTGCTATAAAGGATGAAGTCCATTATGCCGAAGTCATTCGCAATCAAAAATCTCAAAAACCTGAAGAAATCCTGTTGTCTGGCACAGTATTGTTGGCGGAAGATCAAAAAGAGCTTCGCTTACTCATTACCATGATGTTGCAGAAGTTGGGGCTGGATGTGGTGGCTGTAGAAAATGGTCTACAACTTCTGACACAGGCTCAAGCAAAAAACTTTGATCTGATTTTAACCGATATTCACATGCCGGAAATGGGCGGAGAAGAGGCGGTTTCCAGGTTGCAGCAGGCATCTATTAATGTGCCCACCATTGCTTTAACAGCTAATGCTATGAAGCATGAAGTAGATCAATATATGCACAAAGGGTTTACTGATCATTTAAGTAAGCCAATTCAAAAGGAAGAGTTTACCCGAAAATTAGCGGCTTATTTGCCAGCGGCTAGCCCTGATGCAAAAGACAAAAGTGTTGGCCAAAGTGATAAATCACTGTTCATCGAACAATTTAAGCGCAACCTTCCCAAGCGACTGGAATCTCTGGAAAATACCTTTTTCGGTAATGACTGGCGTCATGTGGCATTGTTAGCTCACAGCCTGAGCTCTGCAGCACAGTCGTTTAATCTTCAAGAAATTCAGGTTTTAAGCTCGGAAATCGAGCACCTGGCGTTGGAGACAGATAGCAATCCTGAACAGGCCAATGAGTTGGCGGCAGTGATTTTACAGCTAAAACAACACTGCGCCTGATGTCTAGAGTCTATTGTTTTTGGATTCGTCTCGCAGGGAAAATGCGGCTTTAAGGCGAAACCTGAGTAGTCCGCCATAACCGTAAATGGCGCAGGCCAATCCCAGCAGCAGTATTAATGCTCCCGGGACCTGCAACCAAAACCACCAGATGTAGCCAGCGTAGATTAAAGCAGCACCAACACTAAACAACATCAGACCCTGAAGGAATCGGGTCCAATAACGCTGTAGTGCAATGCGCTGTTTAACCGTTAACGACATGCGTCAAAGCGCTAATAGTAAGAGTGCTCTCCGGCTTCGTGTTCTGTGGCATCTTTAACACCTTTGAGTTCAGGAAACTGTTCCAGCATCTGCTTTTCAATGCCGTCTTTCAGGGTTACGTCAACCATAGAGCAGCCATTACAGCCGCCACCAAATTGCAATAAGGCGATACCATCGTCGGTAATATCCATTAACGCCACCTGACCGCCGTGACTGGCTAATTGTGGGTTGATTTCCGATACCAGCATGTATTCAATGCGCTCTTTCAATGGCGCGTTTTCTGCAACTTTTCGGGCTTTTGCATTAGGCGCTTTTAAGGTAAGCTGCGAACCCATTTGGTCGGTGACGAAATCGATTTCGGCTTCTTCCAGATAGGGGGCGCTTTCTAAATCGACAATGGCTTCAAAACCATCAAAAGGCAAATGTTGGTCGGAATCTTCAACTGCGTCTGCCGGACAATATGAAACACCGCATTCAGCTGAAGCTGTGCCCGGGTTGATTACAAACACTCGGATATTAGTATTCTCCGGTTGTGTTTCCAGTAATTTGCGAAAGTGAGCTTGTGCAGACTCAGAAATATTAATCATAGCGCTAACCAAAATATAAACTGGTGAGAATTCTAACAAAAAATACTTGAGTAAAACACTCAAGTAATCGACTCTTTTAGACAATTTTTGCCTATCAGCAAAGTTTCCCTTATGGTTAAGGCAATGACATAAAGGCTTTTTATTCAATGACAAAACGTTTTTTATCTTGTTTATTTTTATTGTTAGTGACCGGTGCAGCAAGCGCCGATATGTCCCGTATTTATAGCCATGATTTAGAATATCTGCCGAAGAGCGTCAGTTATGATCCGGCTATACCCCTACCACAGGAAGTGCTTGGTTACACGGTTGGGGAATGGCATGTCCGGCACGATCAGCTGATTGCTTACATGACGATACTGGCTGAGAAATCCGAACGGGTGCAATTACAGGAGATAGGCCTTACCTACGAAGGTCGTAAACTGGTGCATTTGCATATCAGTAATGCCAAAAACCTGGCCGATATTGAAAATATCAGAGCAACACACCTGAAAAACTGGCAAACACAAGAGACGCAAAGAGATCTCAGCGACTATCCATTGGTACTTTGGATGGGCTACAGTATCCATGGAGATGAGCCAAGCGGCTCCAATGCAGCATTGCTATTGGCCTATTACCTCGCTGCGGCACAAGGCGAAGAAATAGAACGCTTGCTGGATAACAGTGTCGTGATTTTAGATCCTTCCCTCAATCCTGATGGTCTCGCCCGATTCGCTCATTGGGCAAACTCACATAAGAGCTTAAATCTGGTGGCCGATCCGCAAAATCGCGAGCACCGTCAGGGGTGGCCGAGCGCCAGAACCAATCACTACTGGTTTGATTTAAACCGCGATTGGTTATTACTTACTCACCCTGAATCAAAAGCCCGTATTGAGCAGTTTCATCAGTGGCGGCCTCATGTATTAACTGATTTTCATGAGATGGGTACCAACAGTAGCTACTTCTTTCAGCCGGGCATTCCATCCCGAACTAATCCAAATACGCCGCAGAAGAACATCGATTTGACCAATGCGCTTGCTGGGTTTCACGCTAAACAGCTGGATCAGGACAAGCGTTTGTATTTCACCCAGGAGGCTTTTGATGATTTTTATTACGGCAAAGGCTCCACCTATCCCGATGCTCATGGCAGCATAGGTATCCTATTTGAACAGGCCAGTGCCCGTGGGCATCTTCAGGAGTCAGAAAATGGCCCTCTGGCATTTTCACAGGCGATTCAAAATCAGCTGAACTTGTCCCTCTCTACCTTTGAAGGAGCTTTAGCCAATAAACGCGAAATTCTGGAGTTTCAGGATGGCTTCAGCAGGGAAACTGCTGAGGAAGCAAAAGATGATGAGATTGCCGGGTTTATGGTGACGCCGGGAGAAGATGCCAGTCGCTTTAGTTATTTCCTGGATATTTTACAGCGCCATCAGGTGGACATTTATCCGCTGTCGGAAAACGTTAAGATCGATGACACCACCTTTGTAGCCGGAGAGAGTTTCTTTGTGCCTGGCAGACAAGCCCAATATCGTTTGATTAAATCCATGTTTTCCACCCAAAAGCGCTTTAAGGACAATACCTTTTACGATGTTTCAAACTGGAATATTGCATTGGCGTTTAACTATGAATTCACACCAATAGAAAAAAATCGTTGGCGTAAAATTCCATTCATGCAAAAGCCGGTTACCCAATTGCAGGTTAAGTCCCCCGAGATGAATACCGATGCCGTGGCCTGGGGATTTAACTGGCAGGACTCTGATGCACCGGCTTTGATGCAGTTTTTATTGAGTAAAGGCGCTTCGGTTAAACAGTCAGGGGAACCTTTTACAGCCGTTACTCTGGATGGTGAATTTGCTTTTCACCCCGGTGCCGTATTGCTGCCCATGGGATTAAAGCAACCGGATAATATAGTACCGGAGTTGATCGCCAAAGCCGCCGAATTCAATATTAAATTGCATGGACTGGTATCAGGAATGACGCCTCAGGGCGTTGACCTGGGTAGTCGTCATGTGTCAGTGGTGAACAAACCAGAAATATTATTATTGGGCGGTGCTGGCGTATCGCAATACGAAGCGGGTGAGGTTTGGCATTATCTCGATCGTTATGTAGGAGTCGCTCCCAGTATTATTGATATTCAACGCCTGGCAACTACAGATCTCAGCCGCTACAGCCACATCATTGCGGTTGATGGCAGTTATAGTAAGTTATCCGACAAGGTAAACGAAAAAATCCAGGTCTGGCTGGAAAAGGGCGGTGTGCTCATTACCCAAAAACGAGCGGCTAAATGGGCGGCAGAACAAGACTGGTTGAAGGCAAAATTCAAAGACGATGATGCCATCGATGCGGCGTTTGATACCAGCAAACTGAATTTCGCTGACCAGGAGGCGTTATCCGGTAAGAAGCGCGTCGCTGGAGCGGTGTTTAACACTAATGTGGATTTGACACATCCACTGTTATTTGGCTTCGATAAGGAAAACCTGCCGGTATTCCGCAATAGTACTATTATCATGCGCAAAGCCACTAAGCCCTTTGTCAGTCCGGTTATTTACCAAAAAGCGCCTCTTTTGGCAGGCTATGCGTCAGATGAAATAGAAAGCCTGATTGCCGACTCTGCGATGCTTATTGCTCATAATAAAGGTGAGGGTAAGGTCATTGCCTTTACGGACAATGTCAGCTTCAGAGGTTATTGGTTAGGCACGAGAAGGTTGCTTAGTAATGCGATATACCTTAGTCAATTCATCGATGTGGAAGGCTGACAGATAAACTCCACAGGTCAATTTGGATTTCTGGATTGACCTCTCTGAGCAAATTGCACAGGCGACTCATGGTGGTGCCTGTGGTGATCACATCGTCAATAATGGCGATGTGCTGCAACGCTTGGATTTGCTCTGTCTGAGCAATGCGAAACACTGAACTGGCTAACTGGCGTCGCTGTATACCGCTGAGGCCCGCCTGTGCCTTTCCTGATTTAATCTTTTTGAATAGCAGGGTCAATACCGGCATCTGTAGCTTGTCAGCCAGTACATTGGCAATAAGCTCGGTTTGATTGAATCCCCGCTGTAGTCGTTTTAGCGGATGAATTGGGACCGGGATAAGTGCTTGTGGTAAAGGTGAGCTGTCGTAACTGGCGTAAATTCGCAAAAGTAACAGCTTACCCAAGGTTTCGCTTAGTTCCATTTTGTAGCTGTATTTTAACAGGCTTATCAGTCTTTGCAGCACACCTGTGTGAGGGCCAATACACAAGGTGTCGAAAGCCCTGAGTTTTGGCAGGTGGCGCGCGAATGTGTGCTGATTGCTGATAAAATCAACGTTCTCGCCATGAGTTTCAAAGGAAGCGACTTCCTGCAGGCAAGCGCAGCAAACCGGATGTCCACTTGGTTGCAGACATAGATAGCAATGGTTGGTGGCTAAACGCAATCGCGTTATCATGCTTAAGAGCATAAGACTCTTTCCCTGAATCGTTATTATTCACCAATGTTACATTATCAACAGGAACTAGTTTGCAGTTAAAAGTACAGGATTTTCAGCCACAACCCCGACTGGTTTTTTTGCATGGCTGGGGTGTTAACAGTGGTGTTTTTCAGGGCTTGTTGCCCCAATTGCAGGATAATTATGCCCTCAGGTTTATCGATTTACCGGGGTTTGGCAGTAACAATCACATCGATGTGCAGGCATTGAGTTTTGAACAATATTGTCAGCTATTGATCCCCTATATCCCAGATGGCGCCGTGCTTGCAGGTTGGTCTATGGGGGGATTAGTGGCGCAATATTTGGCATCTCATTCTGACTGTAATGTGCAGGGGTTGGTTGCAATTTGTAGCTCCCCCAGTTTTATGCAGGAAGATCATTGGCCAGGCATTAAGCCGAAAATACTGGAAGGGTTTCAGGCCCAATTGCAACAGGACTTTGAGAAAACCCTGGATCGGTTTTTGGCCATTCAGGCCATGGGTAGTGAAACCGCGAAAAAAGATTTAAAAATTATTCGCGAGCGAGTACACGCTGGTGGCATGGCCAATCACAGCGCACTGACGCAAGGTTTGTGCTATTTGCACAATGTGGATTTGCGCTCGTCAATGCAGTCGAGGTTACCTAAAACCTTACGCATTTTTGGTAGTCAGGACAGTTTGGTTCCTAAAGCCAGTGCGGCCAAAATTCAGGAAATTGATCCGGCCTCAAGGGTGCACATTATTGAAAAAGCGTCGCACGCACCATTTATTTCCCACCCTCTGCAGTTTATGGAAATCTTTAGTGAATTTATGAGCGATTTTTAGTCAAAATTATTATAACTGCGCTGCAGCTAATCTAAACATAGCCTAATCAAAGCATTTATTTCTTTGCTGATTTGTATAATAATTAAACATGAGGTAATAGGAGTAGTGTATGTCTTTTGATGTAAGAAATAGCGTTAATTCCGCTATCTTGTCTGGTGTGATGGGGGTACAACGTGCCTCTGATAATATCGCCGGGACATCGATTAGTTTAGCGCAACAGCAGGCGTCTTTGCGCACCACCAGTGATCTGTTGTCAGATGTCGCAACCCAACAATTGGGGGGCGTATCTAAGTTGTTGCCTTCCGGCGGCGACTCGATGACAGATAATTTATTGTCTTTGGTGAACAACCTGAACAACGCTCAGGCGTCTACCAAAGTGCTGGATGTGGCCAATGAAACCGTTGGCAGAATTATTAACGAAATCGCCTGATAATTCATATCTGAGCTGAATATGAATATTGTTACACCGGTGCCAACAGCTATACCGTTCACTACATCTAATGTGAACACGGAATCTGCGCGCCGCGATAATGTGCAGCGGGAGGTCATTCCGCAACTAACACAACCGGAAAACTCCTCTGCAGAAGCAGGTTTGGGGTCGGAGTCCGATCGTCTTAAACAATCGGCAAAATCAGCTCAACCAGCGCAATCTCCCACCTATGAACGTCCGGTAGTTCAGCAGAATCCCAATGCCGACACCAGTGGCTTAAACAGCAATGGTGATACACCGGACAATGCCAACCAGGAAAGTGCTGGTAAAGAAGACGCAGAAGAGCGTCAGAAGCAGCAAAAAGAGGCGGCCGACAAACAAGAGTTGGATCGCCTTAAAGCCAGAGAACAGGAAGTTCGTGCTCACGAGCAAGCTCATGCGGCTGTCGGTGGGCAGTATGCTGGTGCTCCTAGCTATGAATTTGAAACTGGCCCAGACGGACAGCAGTACGCCGTTGGTGGTGAGGTATCTATAGATATCTCCAAAGAGTCTGAGCCAGAAGAAACACTAAATAAAATGCAGCAGGTGAAGGCGGCAGCGCTTGCGCCAGCTGAACCCTCAGCGCAGGATTTTCGGGTAGCCAGTGAGGCGACACGCATTGCAGCTGAAGCCCGTGTTGAGATTGCTCAGGAAGATGTTGAGCAGCAAAAAGAAGCTCAGGAAGAAAGCATTGAGCGGGTGTTTGGTGGACAGAATGACACAAACGCCAGTGAAGTCATTGAAGAAAAAATACCAGAACTGGATGAGATCGTTGAACCCGGTGATGTCGGTGCACCAACGCGCTCACTGGAGCAACCAGAACAGTTCGTTGATAGTGCCTTTAACGCGTTTTTAGCGCAACAAAGTGCTGAGGACGGCGAGGTAGCTGCGCAGCGTGATGAAGAGATCAATCAGCGGGCTTTAAGAATTGCCAATTTTTATCAACAAACTTCCACTCCCCGTACTGAAGGCTTTCAGCAATTTGCCTGAGAGCTATCCAGGCCAGACATTTGCCTGACCGGATAGTACCTTAACTTCATACAGTGATTACTTTTTCGCTTTAGCAAAGGCTTCTGCGAAGGCATTACCCATTGCGCTGTTCGCCCCTTTATTATCCTGTCTGGGCGCGCGAGCAGCTTTGTTGCTGCGATTGTCGTTGCGCTTTTGAGGTTTACCTGTGGCCTGACTTTGCGGTTTGGCTTTGTCGTCCAGGCGCATGGTAAGAGAGATGCGTTTTCTGGCCACATCCACTTCAGTCACCTTCACCTTGACGATATCGCCGGCTTTCACCACTTCTCGTGGATCAGAGATAAACTTATCCGTGATACAAGATATGTGTACCAGGCCGTCCTGATGCACACCTATATCTACAAACGCACCGAAGTTTGCCACGTTGCTGATCACGCCTTCCAGAATCATGCCGGGCTTGAGGTCATTGATGGTATCAACTCCATCTTTAAACTGCGCTGTTTTGAATTCCGGGCGCGGATCGCGACCCGGCTTTAACAGCTCCGACAAGATATCTTTGATGGTCGGCAGACCAAAATGCTCATTGACGAAGCTGTCCGGCATAATCTTTTTAATGACGTCAGCATTGCCAATCATCTGCTTAACATCGCAGCCCGCTTCCTGTTGCATGCGCTCGACGATGGGGTAGGCTTCGGGGTGCACTGCAGAGCTATCTAGCGGCTCACTGCCATTATTGATTCGCAGGAATCCGGCGCATTGTTCGAATGCTTTAGGACCAAGACGAGCCACTTTTGTCAGTTCTTTACGGCTGTTGAAGGCTCCATTTTGATTGCGATATTCCACAATATTTTGCGCCAGCGTTTTGTTTAACCCGGAAATATTGGCCAAAATCGCTGGCGAAGCGGTGTTCAGATCCACGCCTACGGCGTTCACACAATCTTCTATAACCGCCTCCAGCGATTGTCCTAGCTGGCTCTGGCTGACATCATGCTGATATTGACCAACGCCAATCGCTTTAGGTTCAATTTTTACCAGTTCTGCCAGAGGGTCCTGTAAACGTCGGGCAATAGAGACGGCACCGCGCAAAGACACATCCATATCTGGCAGTTCCTGAGAGGCCAGTTCCGACGCTGAATACACTGAGGCCCCGGCTTCACTGACAATCAGTTTAGTCAGTTTTAAGTCCGGCTGGTTTTTCATCAGTTCCGCCACCAACTTGTCGGTTTCCCGGGAGCCGGTGCCATTACCTATGCTGATCAATTCCACCTTGTATTGGCGACAGACATTGGCCAAAGTACGCAAGGACTTGTCCCAATGATTTTGTGGTGCATGGGGGTAAATGACCTGAGTGGCAAGTACTTTACCGGTTTGATCCACAATTGCTACCTTTACCCCGGTTCGCAAACCTGGATCCAGGCCCATGGTGACACGGGGACCAGCCGGTGCTGCCATTAGCAAATCTTTCAGGTTAGAGGCAAATACATTAATGGCTTCCAGTTCCGCAGATTCCCGTAACTGGCTGAATAGTTCGTTTTCCATATACATCAAAATCTTGATGCGCCAGGTCCATTGAATAACACCGGTTAACCATTTACCGGCTGCTTTTTGCGACAGGTGCTGATTGGCCAGGCCGGTGTGTTCCGCGATTATGGTTTCGCAGTAGGAGGTTTTGTCTGATTCTTCTTTTTCCGGATCCGGCTCCAGAGATACCTGTAAAAAGCCTTCATTGCGGCCTCTGAACATGGCTAAGGCACGATGTGATGGCGTGCTGGATAACTTTTCCCTATGCTCAAAATAATCACTGAATTTAGCGGCTTCTTTTTCTTTACCCGGAATCAGGACACTCTTAATAAAGGCGTTTTTCTGCAAATGTCGGCGTATTCTCTGCAACAGGTCGGCATCTTCTGCAAAGCGCTCCATTAGAATGAATTTAGCACCGTCTAATGCGTCTTTGGTGCTGGGTACAGCGTCGTTGAGGTATTGTTCAGCCTGGGCTTCAGGATCGAGAGAAGGATCGTTAAACAGGGCGTCAGCCAGTGGCTCCAGGCCGTTTTCAATGGCGATCTGGCCCTTGGTACGACGCTTGGGTTTATAGGGCAAATACAGTTCTTCCAGCTCAGCCTTAGAAACACAAGCGTTAATCTTATCGCTCAGCGTTTCCGTGAGTTTATCCTGTTCACTGATGGATTTAATGATGGCTTCTTTGCGCTCCCATAGCTCTCGCAGGTAAGTCAGTCGCTGTGCCAGGTTACGCAGTTGTGTATCATCCAGCCCTTGAGTGGCTTCTTTTCGATATCGGGCGATAAAAGGTACAGTCGCGCCGCCGTCCATCAGCTCTACAGCGGAGGAAATTTGCGCTGCAGAGATGTTCAGTTCCTGACTGAGTTGAGAAAATATGATTTGATTAGCCATGCTTGCTTCCATCAGGGAGTGACATTAATCCCAATTATTAGGTTCGTTAGATATATTCCAGGCAATATGAGGCCTGACCGCAACTTTACAATGTTATTGAACGGTTTTCCTGTTATTCGGGCGTGGTTTGTTTGTCTGGATATACAATACTGTTGATGTACCAGTGTTTTTTGCCCTCAGGTGTAGTTACCACAACTTCATCATCAACTTGGTGTTTAATCAACGCTCGCGCCATGGGACTGTCTATCGATATCACATCTTTGCGAGAGAATATCTCATCGTAACCCACTATCTGAAACTGACGTTCTTCACCTTCATCATTTTCAATGCTGACTCTGGCACCAAAAAACACCTTACCTTCTTGCTGGAGATCGTAGTCGACTATTTTTAAGGCTTCCAGGCGTTTGCTCAGATAGCGTACCCGGCGATCAATTTCCCGCAATTTGCGTTTGTTTTCTTTGTAGTCTGCATTTTCACTTCTGTCTCCCAGGCTGGCAGCCCAGGTGACTTTCGCGGTAATTTCCGGGCGTTCGGTTCGCCACAGGTAATCCAGTTCGGCTTTTAGTTTGTTGTATCCGGGCCGGGTGATCAAGGGTGTGCGCATGATGATAAATAATTCTTAAAATTAAATTGTTCGTAAGTTCAATAAGTTGTGTTTTTTGTCCCACAAAAGTGCATTTTTTCCAGGAAAAAAAACGCTTTTGAGCTACAGTTATATTAACAAAAACGCTGAAAACGGAGGTATAACATTTTTTATCTCTCTACAGGATTGAACAACAACAACGGTCCTGCAACGTTTTAAACCAGATTCTGCTAAAGCAGACTTATTAATATTGCCAGGCGCAATACCATTCGAAAATTCCGATGAGGACGAGGATCGGCAAGGAAAGTCGAACATTAAAAAACTAAAAAAGCCGGGCTGCTGCCCGGCTTTTGCTATTCAAAGCCTAAAATTACTTAGATTCGATAGAAAGCAATTCCACATCAAATACTAAAGTGGAGTTTGGCTTAATTTTACCAGTAGCACGAGAGCCGTAAGCCAATTCGCTAGGAATGTGGAAACGGTACTTAGAACCGACACTCATCAGCTGCACGCCTTCAGTCCAACCTTTGATTACACGGTTAAGTGGGAATACTGCTGGTTCGCCGCGATCGTAAGACGAATCGAATACTGTTCCGTCAATCAGAGTACCGTGGTAATGAACTTTAACCGTATCTTCTGCAGAAGGCTTGTCACCTTCGCCAGCGGTTAACACTTCATATTGAATACCAGATTCAGTTTCCATTACGCCTTCGCGTTTCTTGTTTTCTGCCAGATAAGCCTGACCTTCTTCCAGTGTCTTTTGGCCTTCCGCTGCTGCCATTTCAGTTTGCTTCTGTTGCGCTGCAGTTTGCAGTGCCTGAATCAACTGAGTGGCTTCTTCGTCAGTTAAAATAGCGTTGCCATCAATTGCAGCCATAAAGCCTTGCTTAACATGCTCAGCACTGAAGGTCATACCGAATTGTGCGTATTGCTCCGCTTGTGCGGTTACGTATTTACCCATGTTTTCACCCAGGGCGTAGGCTTGTTTTTCTGCAGCAGGTAATTGATTTACCTGCTCAATTGTCATTGTCATTGCTGCTGCCTTTTCTGTAGTGGCGTTGTTAGAAGATTGTTCCTGTTGACATGCGCTCAACCCAATCACACTAGCAAGTGCTATCAGAAGTGATCTATTTCTCATGAATTGCTCCGATTTATTTGTTTTGGAATTTGTTTGAAAAAAGCCAGAAATTGTGGCGGGCAGTTTCCACGCAAAGCGCATATACTAAACAGAGTTTTAGTATTTCGAAACCATAACCAAGAAATAAAAGGATGATCAGACTAAAAAGTAAGCAACTTCTCCGCTTTTCACTGTTCTTGTTCGGTATTCTCGCTGTTTTTTCCTGTGGTACCTATCACAAAGAACCCGCTTTGGAATTTCAACATGCGGAAGATGGGGCTATGGCGGCGGACATTTCGCTGGACGCCAAAATCAGTGTTGTGTCCAGTATCGACCTTGGACTATTGGTGTGGGACCTGGAATACAATCAGAAAATTTATCAGTGGGCTTATAAAGGCGATGGCGAAACCATTAACCTGGTTTCTATGGTGCGCATAGCTAATGACAATTCTTATGTGGTGAGTGCCGACCGGGAGTCTTTTGCTATCTGGAGTCTGAACTCCGGAGAGCCGGAGGGGTTTTGGCGCATTGATGAGTCCACCATTCGCGATGTGGCAATCGCCAGTCAAGGAACAACTGTTCTTGTTGGCAGAAGCAATGGTAAAGTATTGATGTTAGAGCCTTTTACTGGCAGAAGGTTGGAGTTTTTAGGTCACACCGAGCGCATTAACAGCGTGGATATTTCTCCCAATGGTTATTACGCACTGACCGGAGGCAATGACTATGTGGCTTATTTGTGGGATACCCGTTCTGGTCAGGTGGTACATCGCTTTGACCACCCCAGCCGCGTTACCAAAGTACTGATCGATCCTAAAGGACGTTATTTGTTTACTGCAGATAGCCAAAAAACAGCGCGTATCTGGGACGCGCAAACCGGTGAAGAAGTCTCCAGGTTGCAGTTTATTCAAAGACAAATGATTTTTTCCTCGGCGGTATTTTCAGATGACGGTCGCCGTTTACTGACGGGCTCACCCAACCGGTTACTGGCTCTGTGGGATGTGCAAACCGGGGATAAAATAGAAGGCTGGCGAGTAAAACCCAACGATAAAGCGGTAGGTAACAGTGCTATTGTCTATGGCGTCGGTTTCTACAATGAAAATCAGGTAATTTCTGAAAGTAGTAGTGGCTGGGCAGAGGTTTGGAACATACAATAAGCGCCGGAAATTTGTAAACGGGCCAGAGCATTGAACGAAATAGAACAGCTACAGGTGAAAGTTGCCTATCAGGAAGACACCATCGAAGCCTTGAATCAGGCGTTAATTAAGCAACAGCGTCAAATTGATGAGTTGCAGTTTAAGATGCAACACGTCAGCAATAAGCTGAAAGAGATGTCATCCGGCAATATTGCGTCTTTAGATGAAGAAACACCGCCTCCCCACTACTGATGTTTTTCAGCACTGTTGGCACGGCGCTGCAACAGGTTAATTAGACGGTTTAAAGATACCAATCACGTTTTCATTGCTGCGAGTGTTTTTTTCCGCATTATCATCTAACTGGGTTTTTTGATAATCACAGTAAACACATTCAACTTTCTCTACATTGTTTTCCATGTATAGCATCAGGCTGTCTGTGGCCTTACAATGAGGGCAAATTGCGCCAGCAATAAAGCGCTTTTTAATTTTTTTAGTCATCGGGTTATCTGGGGTCATAAGGCTAAGTTAAATGCCATTTTATCCGGCTCAGGTAGCAAAAATAAAACGGAAATTATGATTTTACTTAAACAGCTTGCGCTAATGCAGGGTGGCGAATACTTATTACGGGATGTCAGCCTGCAATTCAGCAGCGGACAGAAAATCGGCATCATAGGCCGTAATGGTTGCGGTAAGTCCACCCTGTTCAACGCTATTCTACAGCAATTCCCGGTGGAAGAAGGGGAATTGTTTATTCCCCCCGAATGGCAAATTGCCCATGTTGCCCAGGAAACCCCATCGGTAGAACGTTCAGCTTTGCAATACGTACTGGACGGTGAAGTGCGCTACCGTGCCCTGGAAGCGCAACTTGAAAAAGCCAATCAGGCCAATGACGGTATTAAGATCGCGGAGATTCACGGTCAGCTTCAGGACATAGGCGCCGATACACTGGAAGCCAGAGCGGGCATAATCTTAAACGGTTTGGGTTTCGCTCAGCAGCAACATGCATTACCGGTGAGTCGTTTCTCCGGTGGATGGCGCATGCGCCTGAATCTGGCTCAGGCGCTGCTTAAACGCTCAGATTTATTATTACTGGATGAACCTACCAACCACCTTGATTTAGATGCTGTTATTTGGCTTGAGTCCTGGCTGAGAAGCTACGAAGGGTGTCTGATGCTGATTTCCCATGATCGGGATTTTCTGGATGCCGTGGTAAACAATATCGCGAGTTTTGAAAACAAGTCACTGCGTCACTATGTTGGTAATTACAGTGCTTTTGAAAAACAAAAAGCGGAACGCCTGAGATTGCAGGAAGCTACCGCCCGCAAGCAGCAGGAAAAAGCCGCCCACTTACAAAAATTCATCGATCGCTTTGGAGCCAAGGCCTCTAAAGCGAAGCAAGCACAAAGCCGCAAGAAACAGCTGGATAAGCTGGTGCAGATTATTCCTGAAACCCAAGAGTCATCATTCTCCTTTGATTTTTTCGAACCTGAAAAGCTGCCTAACCCTCTGGTTCATATGGAAAAAACCGAAGCGGGTTACGGCGACATCAGTATTCTGAAAAATATTCAGCTTAATCTGGTGCCCGGTAGCCGAATTGGCTTGCTGGGTCGCAATGGCGCGGGTAAATCCACCTTAATTAAATTACTGGCGGGCGATCTCGCGCCGTTAAGTGGCGAATACAGTACCAGTGCCGGTTTGAAAGTGGGTTACTTCTCCCAGCATCAGATGGATAAACTGCGTCCGGATATGTCGGCTCTGCAACATTTTCAGGTGCTGGATCCCAAGGCAACAGAACAGACTCTGCGAAACTACCTGGGCAGTTTTGGTTTTCACGGTGATGATGCGTTGTCACCAGTATTACCTATGTCGGGTGGCGAAAAGGCTCGTTTGTCGCTGGCGCTGATTGTTTATCAAAAACCTAACCTGTTGCTGCTGGATGAGCCCACTAACCACCTGGATATGCAAACCCGGCTGGGGCTAACTCTGGCTCTGCAGTCGTTTGAAGGCGCCATGGTGATTGTTTCTCACGACCGCTTTTTAATTTCTGCGGTATCGGATGACTATTATCTGGTGGACGAGGGGCAGGTGAGTCGTTTTGACGGAGATATCCACGATTATGAGAAATGGGTGCTAAACAAGCCTGCCGCTGAACCGAAGGCCGCTGAATCAGGTAATAGTCAGGTATCACGAAAAGAAACTAAGCGTTTAGAGGCGGAGTTTCGCAAAACGGTGCAACCGCTGAAAAAGCAAATCAGTGCGGGTGAAAAACAAATGGAGCAGTGCCAGTCACGTTTGGCGGAGCTGCAGGAAACATTGGCCGACACTACCTTGTATGAAGCGCACAACAAAGAGCGGCTGAAAAACTTGCTGGCTGAACAAACCAAATTGAACAATCAGCTGGAGGAGGCGGAGCACAGTTGGTTAGAGGCACAGGAAGCATTTGAACAGGCGGAGTATGAATTTAGACAAACTCTGTGATGCCACCGCCTTTTGGCAGTTTTCTTGTGATGTGTATGCCCGGGAGGGCGTAAAAGAGCTGTGTTTGCAGGGCCAGGAGGATTATGGCTTAAACGTCAATCTGGTGTTGCTGTGTCATTGGTTGTACCAAGATCACAGTGGCCTGGACAGCAAAGGGTTCAGCAACATAAAAATCGAGATTAGTGGTATCGAATCTCAGGTGAAGACACAACGCAGCAAGCGAAAGCGGTTGTGCAAAGGAGAGCCTGAATATCAGCAATGTCTGGCTCTGGAGCTGCAACTGGAAAAACAGATGCAGCATGAAATACTGTTTGCGCTGCAAAAGCAGAGTATTACAGATTCTGATGAGCACTGCTTAGCACAGTATCTGGCTGCTGAGGGCGTAACTGCGGCTGATTGGTTGCAGGTGATACTGAATCATTTTGCCAGCAACAAATGATAAGAGTTTAGTAATTTTCTATGATAGTTAGATCTGCTTTTGAAGCACCTTTTTGGGCCAGAAATCGTCATGTGCAAACCATTTGGCCACGATTTTTTGTCAGAAAGCCCAGACCTGCTTTAAGCTGGGAAAAGTTCGACACCCCTGACGGTGACTTTGTAGAACTGGCCTGGAGCAAGAATAAGCCTTCTCAAAAAGGGCTTGTGGTGATTTTTCATGGACTGGAAGGTTCCGCCGAATCCCACTATGCGGCGCATCTGATGGCTATGTTGGAGAAGCTGGGCTGGCGCTATGTACTAGTGCATTTTCGGGGCTGCGGTCCCTCGCAAAATCAGACGGCCCGCTCCTATCACAGTGGTGAAACAGCGGACAATCGTCTTGTGCTGGAATCTTTGAAATCGCGGTTCCCCGATCAGCCATTAATTGCCATAGGTTATTCGTTAGGTGGGAACATGTTATTAAAAATGCTGGGGGAGTCAGAAAGCAATGATTTGCTGCACCAGGCTATCGTGGTGTCACCTCCTTTTGACCTGGCTCGCTGTTCCGAATCTATTGCAAAAGGATTTTCCCGCATTTATCAAAAGCATCTGCTTAAGAGTATGAGGCGCAAATTCGAACAGAAATATGCGCGTTATGATTATGTGAAGTTACTAGGCTTGCGTATCGAGGAGTTGCAAAACTTCCGCAGTTTTTATGATTTTGACGATCGCATCACCGGGCCGTTACATGGTTTTGCTAACGCCAGGGATTACTATTCTCGATGTAGCGCCAATCGGTTTATGCAAAAAATCAGTGTGCCTACCCTGGTTCTGCATGCCAAAGACGACCCTTTTATGTCGCCCGATATAGTACCTCCGGCGGAGCAGATTTCCCCGGCTGTAACCATAGAGTTAAGTGAGCGAGGAGGGCATGTGGGCTTTTTACAGGGCTCATTTTGGCGTCCCAAATTTTGGGTTAACGAACGTATAGCTGCCTTGCTAAACAGCCTTAAAATATAGTTTTATATATATGTAAGTTGGTGCTTGCAAATATTGAAAATAAAGACATTTGGAGTGAGTAATGTCCGTAGTAGTGCCTGTTGATGAAATCCCTGAAGAAAGCTTGCGCAACCTGGTTTCTGGTTTTGTTTTGAGAGAAGGAACAGACTATGGAGAACAGGAAATCTCGCTTGAGGCAAAGATTGAGCAGGTGGTCGCGGGATTAAAATCTGGTGTATTTGTTATCGTATATTCTGAATTGGAAGAAAGCTTTGATATCGTAAGTCGGGATAGCTTGCACCTGATGGAAAGCAAAAATCAGGATTGCTGATTGTTCACTCGCCAGGGAGGATTGAGGCGGTTTTCACCGGCCCAATAAAGTTTTATTTTGTTACCTGAAGGATCTTTTAAAATGGCCTCCTTCCATAAATAGCGTTGCTCGGTGGGGGGCTGTTCAAACTTGAAGCCTCGTTGACAAAGCTCGCCGTACAGCTCATCCAGTTGCTGGTGTTCAAAATAGACTACCGCACCATTAGAGAATGCTTCTTCTTCAAGTGATAAGGAAAAGCTGCTGTTGCCCTCAGGCGCTTTAAAGCGCGCGTAGTGGGGTGTGTCAACGATAAGTTCACAGCCCAACAGCTGGTAAAAGCGCACGGCTTTTACCATGTCATTAACCGGTAAGGTGATCTGATTTAGATCCATTACAGTCCGCGTTCCATTAGCCTATACCCAAATCATCTCACGCTGAAAGCTAGCATCTTGAGATAATTTGGGTAGATAGAGCAATTTATTTATTTTTCAGAACAATACTGCCGGTGACGGGTACAGAGTAGCCAATAGATTTTAGCCCGGCTACTTCGCGCAACGCTTCGATACCTGCTACCAAATCGTAATCCGCTGCATTAATGATCACTGGCTTTTGTAAAGTACCGGTAATACTGTCATTTCCCGGGGTCAGCAATAAGGATAATTTTACGGGATGGGTTTTACCGTACAGGCTTAGTGTACCTGCAACCTCAACTACAGAGGTTTGCTGATAGGTATCTATCCCCTGAGGTAAAGACAATGTCAGTGTGGCATAACGAAAATTGGCGACATCAAACAGCATGGCCTTCATGCGCTCGTTGCGAATGGGAATGGCTGTCTCCACTGAACTTAAATCCATCTTCAAAGTAAGTTGCGAGGTACTTGTCATCGCTACTTCAAAGGCTGTTATCTGATGAACTTCGCGAATGTGAGTTTGTTTTGTTGATACAAAGCTGATATTGGAGTTGTCACTGTCCAGTTGCCAGCCAGCAAAACAGGAGCTGCTCAAAAGTGACAGGATAATCAATAATTTATTCATCGTTTTTACTCACCAGTTGATACAAGACTATTTGTTCCCAATCCACTCGTTGGTCGCCGAGCACCACAAAATCGGGATTGATAAGACTTGTTCGTTGATTGTAGGTTAATGGTTCAAAATCTGCGGCTAATACTTTGCCACCGGCTTCAGAAACAATGCACTGTGGTGCGCCAGTATCCCACTCTCCGGTAATGCCTATGCGTAAAAATACGTCCGCTTTGCCTTCGGCGATAAAACAGGCTTTGAGTGAGCAACTGCCTAGCGGAATGGTGCTGTAAATTCTGTCTTTAGTCATCCTGGACATAACTCTGTCGCGGGGTTGGCGGCGACTAATGGCCACCAGTACTTCGCCATTGTCCGGATCGTCTAACTGACGTACCCAGATCTGCTTATCTTCTTTTGGTGTTTCTTTGAATGCACCATGGCCTTTACTGGCAAAATACAAAGCTTCGCCAACGGGCCAATATATAACGCCAATGGCTGGTTCATTATTTTCAATCAAGGCAATATTGATAGCAAAATCACCGCTACGGGCGATAAACTCCTGGGTGCCATCGATGGGGTCTATGAGCCAGTACCGCTGCCAGTCTTTACGGATTTCCAGAGATTCATGCTTGCTCTCCTCCGACATAATAGGAATGCCCGGCGCATGTTGATCCAGATAGCGGGTGATAATTTCGTTGGCTTTGTAATCTGCAGTGGTAACCGGTGAGTCGTCAGACTTACTATAGCTGGTAAAGTCACCACTATCGTAAATCTGCATAATTTCGGCGCCGGCTTCTAACGCGGCGGCTTTGGCAATGTCGAGTAGCTGTTGATAGGGATTCATCTGTTTTGCAATAACCTCCTGTGAGCCAGCATCAAGGCTGCGATACATCGGGCTTCAGTAAAATCTGGTCGGGCTAGTAAGGCATCCATGTCGTCGAACGACCATTCTACCACTTCTAGTGGCTCAGGCTCGTCACCTGGTAGTTTTTCCGGATACAGGCCTGTGCCTATCATAATGTGCATGTGTGCACTGAAGAAGGTGGGTGCCATGGTAACCGTGGATAAGGCTTCCAGGCGGTCTGCTCCGAAGCCAACTTCTTCTTTTAATTCCCGGTTGGCGGCTTGCTCTGGTGTTTCTCCGGGATCGATAAGTCCTTTGGGGAAGCCCAACTGATATTCGTGCAGACCAGCGGCGTATTCTCTCACCAACAGAAAGCGCTTGTCGTCCAGCATGGGCACAATCATCACTGCGCCTCGACCCGAACCCGCCATACGCTCAAAAATGCGCTTCTCGCCGTTGGAGAACTCAAGGTGAACTTGCTCCAGCCGGAATAACCTACTGCGAGCTACTATTTCCCGATCATGGATAACAGGTAGTTGTTTCTCAGAATCTGGTTTACTCACTCTGGTGCCGCGTTACAATATGCCAAAACCCTACTATAACGCTTATAAATTCAAATGCCTACGTTACATTGGAAGGAAATCGACACCGTTTTATTAGACATGGACGGTACATTGCTGGATTTACACTATGACAATCAGTTCTGGTTGCACCATTTACCGCTGCGTCTGGCGGAAAAACGGGGTATTTCCTTTGAACAGGCTCAGCAATTTCTAAAGGATGAGTACCAAAAGGTTTTTGGTACCCTGGATTGGTATTGTCTGGATGCCTGGGCCAAAAAGTTGGACATGAATATAGTGGAAACCAAGCGGGAAATAGAGCATCTGATCTCCATGCGTCCCGATACCATTCCGTTTTTAGATGCTTTGAAGCACTCAGGACGAAAAGTATTTCTGGTGACCAATGCTCACCCGGATTCCCTGTCTCTTAAAATCGAAAAAACCCAGTTGGATAAACACATCGATGTGCTGTATTCCACCCATCAGTTTGGTGTTACCAAAGAGTCATTAATTCTGTGGCAAAAGCTGCAGGCAGAAATTGGCTTTGACGCTAACAAAACCCTGTTTGTGGATGACAGCATAGGTATTCTGACAACCGCCAGAGACTTTGGTATTAAGCACTTACTAGCGGTAGAGAATCCGGATAGCAAAAAGCCCGCAGTAGTGGTTGCAGACTTTGAGTCGGTGAGTGATTACCGCGACATCATACCGGATATTCAGGCGGCAACGCTGATATAGGTTACAGCTTTATCTGGTAGAACCCTTGGGTATCCGGCGCTCCAAAGAATTTGGCTGCTTCGTGAACTTCACTGGGCAGTGCGTCTGACACTTTAAACTGCCCTTCAACGCTAAAGCTGCCGTGGTGGTGCAATAACGCGGTGACTGCGAGGTTAAGTGAATTATCCGGCTTCGTGGTAATTTCAATGGGTCCTTGTCGGCACGCCAAAGTCGCCTCAAAGTTACCCAGATTAACCTGGCCATTAAATCCAGCTACTCCGGCATTCAGCCAACTGCCAACACCTTGCAAAGACTCACAGCCGCTGTCCAACTGATAACTGAACTGTTGGATTTGCACCCGTGCCCGGCCCGCTGCATCGACGGCGATAGGCAACTGTACTTGTGCCATTAACAAAGGCGTTGGGGCAAATAAGGTGGTGTTTTCGGCGCGGATACCAGAAGCGGTCAGTGAAATATCGCCTGTAACTGATATCTGATCACTATCCCGAGCACTACCAGCGTCGATATGGATTGCGGCTTTACCCAAAAGCAGTGGCAGAAACGCTAATTGCCAGTCTACATTAGACAAAGCCAGGCCTTTTACAATGACCTGATCGGCATGACCATTCCAAAGGGTGCCACTAACGCCAATAACACTAATCCCCTGTGGCAGTGGGCTTCTGGAAACGACTTGTGAGGCGGGCAAGTGGGCAATCAAAAAAATAATAAACAGGCCAAATGCGGCGAAGCTGATACTGAGTTGTTTTTTCATAGTCCTTTGCAATTACACTTTGCTGAGTCTGAGGCGACGAATCTTAACATTGCCGGCACTGTCGCCTTCGGCGATATCGGCTTCGATAATTTGCACACCCATATTTTCCAGCGACTGCAACCAGTTCAGGACATCTTCAAAGCGGGCATTGTCGATCCAGACCTGGATATCATCACCCTGTGGTTGCATTCGGGAGATGCTGATATTGCTGTTATTTGCAGTTTGATTGACTGCCTGAGGCAAAGAGCCGTTGAATTCTCCACCGTCACCGCCAGACTGTTTCAATTGAATAGCGCGATTGGCATTTTGGCTCACCCAGGTGAGCAGCTCTTTTTGGGCATTCAACGAGGCGCTGTTCTTTTCGATACTGGCCTGCATTGGCGCATAGATTAAAAAGTAAATGCTACCAACCACCACTACAATGGCCGATATCAGCACCATTTTCTGTTCGCGATCAGTGAGTTGCTGAAAGCGTTGTTTGAGATCGTTCAGAGACTTCATAATTCGTTAGCCTTTTAACTTCTGATGGCCAGTGAGCCTACAACCTGGTCATCGCGGTTGTTAATAGCCCCTTGCTCAACGGTGAATCCTTGCTGCTCTGCTAAACGCTTAAAGGTTTCCAGAGATTCGTAACCTTCAGCCACCGCCTGCATACGAAGCTCTGAACGGCTTCGGTCAAAGCGCATGGTCTGGGGTTTGATTTGACTGTTGGCAAAAGCCTGTTCCAACACGGACAGCATAGCCAGCATGGATACGCCACTGCTGTTCTGATCCAGCGCTTGCATCTTTTGCTTCATTTGGCTTCTGACATTGACAATGCGCCGGGTTTCCGGGAAGGCCCGTTTGAATTCCGCCACGATTTGTTCTTTCAGGGCTTCGTTTTGGTTGCTCAATTGGGTGGCCTGTATCCCTTTATCCACAAAGGTTGTCAGTATTGCTACACCAGCCAAAATGGCCGCTAAACGCCATTGGCTGGTGGTTTTCTTGCCGCGTTTTTTGGCTTTGTACTGCTCTTGGCGCAAATTGAAGTGGCTAGTTACTGCTTGTTCTGCCAGGGTTTGCATAGGCAATGGACCTGGCTGGTGGCTAATCTCGGTATTGGCTAAGTTGTGCAGTGTCGGTTCACTGCTAAATTCAATTGAGACTTTCTGTTCTTGTTTCTTCGCAAATAATTCAACCGCCGCTGCTAACCAGTTGGCTTCGCCGGTAATACCCTGCCACTCAGCTTGACGGATAATGACTTCATTGTTTAGTGCAATGGCTTGCCAGCTGCTATCCGGTGTTGGCAGGCACAGGGTATCGGGCACTATCTTTTCGCAATAAATACCCGCATCGCTGAGGGTATCCAGCCAGTACTGCATTTTGCTCTTACTGACGATGGCTACCTGTTGTGCCTTGTCGTTTTGTTTGTGCCAGGCAAAAAACAGTTTTTCCACATCCTGTGACAGTTCATCTTCCAGCATGAAAGGCACGGCGCTAAGTAATTTGCGGTTTGCTTTACCCGGTAAGGTCACGGTTTTAAGAGTAACCTCACTGCCTGGGACGATTAGAATAGCTTCATCCTTCCCGGTGCGCTCTGGCAAAGAGGAAATCTGTTCCAGGTTATCCAGCACACCAGAGGCGATGATCTCTTGTTCATCAGCGGACCAGACTAACCAATTAATCTGGCCGTCGGGCATGCCCGAAAAGCGAATGACCAGTTTTTCCATTAAAGTTTTCCTCCAAACTCGCGTCTGATTAGGTGAACACTCTTATCTGATGCCACTTTGAAAACCGATGACATTTTAAAAGTGGCATTATTATACGTGGTTTTGACGTGCAGTATAAAAAATCGCGTAGTCACGTCAAACAGCTCTTTTTCCTGGTCGGTCAGGTTCATATTGTTGACCGCGGGTTCTGCAAAAAATTCCGATGTGTCATCATAGGGGATTCCGGCAATAACACTTTCTGCAGTAGCGACATCCATGCGGGTCAAAGCAGCCAAAAGCGGCGCTTTTTCCGGTGTTAAGGTATTTACATTCAGCTTCAGGAAGGTTTCTCCTGGGATCACGCACACCAGCGGCATAATTTTGTGCAGCCAGGTCATTTCTACACCTTTTACCAGGCGCAGTTCAGACTTGGAAGCCATCAGGCTATTGGCGGCTAAATAGGGATGCAGCAAAGATTCGTAATCTGAATCTTCAGCACCGTAATTACCGCTCAGAATACTGTCTTCATCCAGCCAGTCCACCAGGGAATCACGCAGGGTTTCCTGGTTTAGCGAGGGGATATTAAACTCCTGAGTATTGAGCAGGCTTAAAAAGGCGTTGCGGATTTCGGTGCTTCCTGAGCTGCTGCCGGACGGGGCCTGCAGCGCGTTGAGATTAAAGCAAGATTGCAGATCTTCCAGTGTGGCCTCAATCATGCCGCCTTCTACGGGAAACTGAATATCCTGTTGCGCCCAGGGTTCGTTAATGTGAATGGTAGCGTTGTTTTCCAGCAGTAGTTGCGCCAGGGTTTTTTGTGCAAACTGCTCAGCGGCAACCGCGTACCAAAAGGCCTGATTGTTGTCTTTCAGACTGATACTGCGTTTTACCTGTAGTTGCAGGCGCGATCCCATATCCGTTGCGCTGATGGATACCAGGGCCACCACTAACAGTACTACGATAAGCGCTACGCCTCTTTGCTGCTTCATGAACCGACCCCTAAAGTGGTGGCCAGCGAAAACTCTCTGCGGATCAAGCCAAATTCAGTGCTGACAATTTCAATTGAGATGGCATAGGGTAGTTGGGTGCCAGTATAGGTATCTTGCCATTGATTATTGTTATCGTCGTCGGCTTTTTGCCGGGATACCCGAAACTGGAACTGCAGATCTTCGATATCAGTCATTAAGATCCGAACTTTAGGCTCTGCACCAATAACGTTGTCTACATAGTTGCTGTATACCCGCTGCAACTCATCGCCTTGCAGGCGATAGCCCACAGTCTGAAGGGTACTTCTGGGCAGCACCAGTTTGGGGTTTGCCCATCCGGCCCTGACAAATGCCAGGCCATCGGCATCGCTTTCAAAGGCGTTGAGACCACCACTCATGACGATTTTATTAGTTTCACCTTCTACCCTGACGGTCCGTTCAACGGCTTGTTGCAGATCGCGTTCGATAATGGTCATAGTCCGCTGCAGATCCCGCAATTTGTGAAAGCGCTCGGTGGATATTTCATCGGTGTCTAATACCGTATTTAACACGCTATGGGAGGCCAGCCCTATCAGTGTGAAAACAAACAGGGCGATCAGGATTTCCAGCAAAGTAAAACCGTTATAATTTCGCAATGGCTTAATCCACGGGTGCTGGTGAAGGGTTGGAGATATAGGTGACAACCGAGGTGAGCACCGATTCCATTTGCTGATCCTGAGCTACGACTACCTCAACCTGGCGTAACTCTTTGTCTTGAGTTTCTGTCACCAGGTGTTGGTAGTACCAGTTTCTACCAGCTAATTCGGTACTGCCTTTGAGATTATTTTCCGGTGGCCACTTGCGCTCGGTGATCAGCTTGTTTAACTCGTCATTGGCGACCCAGGTGGCCAGGGTCATATCTTCCAGGGTACTGATGCCGCGGATGTGCTCACTGGCTGCTTTCATTATCGACGTGGCCGTTAATGCAAAAATAAACAGCGCTACCATCACTTCCAGTAATGTTAATCCTTTGCTGTTCATAGAAACTCCAGAGGGCCTTCCATGGTGAGCGGTGTATATTCCTCGCCGTTTACCCGAAAATAAACCGGCGCTGCTTCACCGAATTGCGGCTCAAACTTAAAAATAAGACTGAAAGGCGTGAACTCCCCGCTGGAAAAAATAAACACTTGTGGTGGCTCAGGCTCTTTTTCCTCTTCATTACCGATGTCGGTACTTTCATTTGAGACTGATAGTTCTTCATCGAAAATGCCAGCGTCGAATAAACTGTCTTCCTGAACCCAGGGCAAATCATCCAGTTCCAGTTCAAGTGAAAAATCTTCTTCAAATTCCTGGGGGGCGAAGATGTCATCACCCTGAAGCGGACGCCATTTGTCCTGGTCGTTGAGGAACATGAAAAAATACTGGTTCTTTTCCGGTTCGACCCGCAAACCCAGTTGCACCTGATTGAGTACCGCATAATTGGAAGCCATATCGAAGACTATCTGAAATCTTTGGGCTTTCTTTTGCAGTTCTTTGTCGTAATCGCTGCCGGAATAATTGAGTACTACAACAGCCACAGACAGACCAATCAGAAACAGCACCACCATCACCTCAATCAGGCTAAAGCCATAGGTGTTTTTACGCATTGAGGTGATTGCTGTTGGCATTATTTATTAGTTAAGGAAGTCGTTGATGTTCCAGTTACCGATGTCGTCATCGCTGCCTGGTTGACCATCCGGACCGCTACTGAAGATATCAATAGTGCCCATTTCACCTGGGTTCAGTAACTGATAATCATTGCCCCACGGGTCTTGCGGTAAACGCTTGATAAAACCATCAGTGGGGAAATTGCGCGGTACCGGCTCTATGTTGGAAGCGGTCACTAAGGCTTCCAGTCCTTGTTCTGTGGATGGGAAGACGTTGTTGCGCAATTTGTACATTTCCAATGCGCTTTCCAGTTGCTGGATATCAATGGCGGCCTTTTTCAGCTTGGCTTCTTCGGTATTACCCAGAATATTCGGGGCAATAATGGCTGTCATAATACCGATGATCAGTATGACCACCATGACTTCGATTAAACTAAAACCTTTGTTTTTCAATGTTGTTTACTCCTGTTACACAATCGAATTAAGCGACACTATGGGTAGCAAAATCGCGATTACGATAAAAAATACGATGCCTGCCATAACCAATATCAACATGGGACTTAAAATACTGAGCGCAACGCTCACCTGCATTTCAAACTCCCTGTCCTGATTATTGGCAGCTCTGCCAAGCATTTGTTGTAGTTCACCACTTTTCTCACCGGAGGCAATCATGTGCATCATCATGGGTGGGAATACTTTGGTTTTGCCCAAGGCCACTTTCAGACTAGAACCTTCCTGAACCATTTCAGCGGCTTCTAAAATTAACTTTTTGATGTAATCGTTGAGCAATACCTGACCGGAAATGCGCATACCTTCCAGAATGGGCACAGCGCTGGCGGTAAGAATACTTAAGGTACTGGCAAAGCGGCTGGTATTCAGCCCCTTGATCACCTTGCCAAACACCGGAAATGACAATAAACGTCGATGAACCTGTAACCGGAAGGCTTCTTTTTTCATCAGGTGTTTAAACAGCATAATACTCACCAGAATGAGTCCGATGGTGTGGAATATATAGGCTTTTACCCAATCGCTCAGGTTGATCAAAAACTGAGTAACGCCGGGCAGTTCCTGGCCCATGGTATCGAACTGGCCCACGATTTTGGGCACTACGTAAGTAAGCAATAGCGTTACAATAACCAGCGCCACCACCACCATGATAGTGGGGTAAACCATGGCCTGAATAATTATACTACGGGTGTGTTGTTTCTTTTCCGTGTAATCCGCCAGACGGTTCAGTACCGTATCCAGGTGCCCGGATTTCTCACCCGCTGCCACCATGGCGCGGAATAATTGGTCAAATACATAGGGAAACTCAGCCATAGCATCGGCCAATGAATGGCCTTCTACGACTTTACTGCGCACCGCCATCATCATGTTTTTCTGGCGAGGCTTTTCGCACTGTTCCGCCACAGCTAATAACGCTTCTTCCAGCGGCAAAGCCGATTCAACCAGGGTGGCTAACTGACGGGTCAATAAGGCGAGATCGCTAGGCGATATCTTTGGCTGGAACAGTTGCAGTCCTTTGGACAGCTTTTGTTCTTTTTCCGCAGCCTGTTCCACTTCCAGTGGGATCAGGCCTTTCTCTCGCAGTTGTGAGCGAATTTGGCGGGCATTATCGCCTTCCAGAATGCCGCTTTTATTGCGCCCATTGGCATCAATGGCTTTGAAGGAATAAGCCGCCATTTATTCTTCCCTTGTTACGCGTAACACTTCTTCCAGTGTTGTCGCGCCTTGCAGTACTTTGCGACATCCATCTTCCCGGATGCTGGGGGTGGATTTGCGAATGTACTTTTCAATGGCCTGTTCACCATGGCCATTGTGTACCAGTTCACGAATATTTTCGTCTACCAGCAGCAATTCATGAATGCCTGTTCTTCCTTTGTAGCCGGTATGGTTACAGGCTACACAGCCTCCGGCAGCATAAATGGTATGTTGCTCCAACTGTTCTTCGGTAATGCCCAAAATATGCATTTCCTGGCTAGTGGGATGATGGGGCACACGACAATCTTCACACAGGGTTCGCACCAGACGCTGTGATAATACCGCCAGTAAACTGGAAGATAACAGGAAGGGTTCAATGCCCATGTCTTCCAGACGGGTAATGGCACCAGCAGCAGTATTGGTGTGCAGCGTAGACATTACCAGGTGACCGGTTAAACTGGCCTGAACACCAATTTGTGCGGTTTCCAGGTCCCGTATCTCACCTACCATCACCACATCAGGATCCTGACGCAGTATGGCGCGAAGGCCTCGGGCAAAGGTCATGTCTACTTTGCTGTTAACCTGCGTCTGACCTATGCCAGGTAAATCAAATTCGATAGGGTCTTCTACCGTTAAGATGTTGCGGTCTTTAGAGTTTATTTCGCTGAGGCCCGCGTACAAGGTGGTACTTTTACCAGAACCGGTTGGACCGGTAACCAGGATGATGCCATGGGGTTTGCGGATCAGATCAGAAAACTTATCCCGGTTGGCCTGAGTCATGCCCAGATCTTCCAGGTTAAGTCGCGCATTATTTTTATCTAATAGACGCAGTACTACCCGTTCACCATGTCCGGTGGGCATGGTACTAACCCGCACATCAACTGCGCGTCCGGCGATACGCAGGGTAATACGACCATCCTGGGGAACCCGCTTTTCAGCGATATCCAGTTTGGCCATTACCTTGATACGAGACACTAACATGGAGGCCAGCTTGCGGTTTGGCTTGAGGATTTCCCGTAATACACCGTCTACCCGGAAACGCACTGTTAACTGGGTTTCGAAGGTTTCTACGTGGATATCAGAAGCGCCTTCTTTGATGGCTTCACCTAACATGGCGTTGATCAGTTTGATGATAGGTGCGTCATCTTCGCTTTCTAACAGATCTTCTGTTTCGGGTAGCTCTTCCGCCAGGGAAAACAAATCGCTTTCGTTACCTATGTCTTCCATCAATTGCTTGGCAGCGGAAGTGTCGCGTTGGAATGCGTCGGTGAGCAGTTTTTCAAAGCGATCGTTGTCAACTTCCTGAAGTTCAAAGGGTGCGCCTAAAAAGCGACGCACTTCCTGGAAGGCTGATAATTCGGTATCTGCTGTGTGGTATAGCTGTGCAGGCACAGCAATACTATCCAGCAATACTCTGTGACGTTTCGAGAAACCAAAGCTCAATTGCGATGGTAGTTGAACCTCTTCCTCTTGCAAAAGGGCTTCTTCTTCCGCTTCTCGTTGTTCCGCAATTAGTTCTTCGCTCATGGGCTAGTCTTTCTTATTCTTTTCTTTTAAATATTCGTCAAAAGAAGGCGGTAATTGCAGTTCGTCATTCCATTCCGGCAGTGTCGGAGTATCGGTAAATGGCATCAGGGCAACCCCTTCTTCTTCGCGTTTTAATTGCTCAGCGCGAATAAAGTTGTATTTCTTGTGGCTGATCTTATTCATGGTAATACCATCGCGAATAATAGTCGGGCGAATAAACACCATCAGGTTGCGCTTGCGCTTGCTTGTAGTAGTGGATTTGAAAATATTGCCCAGATAAGGGATATCACCCAATAGCGGCACTTTAGAAATACTTTCCTGTACGTCTTCGTCAATCAGGCCACCCAGTACAATAGTACCGCCGTCATCGGCCATCACTGTCGTTTTGATCTCACGCTTATTAATAGAAATATCAACCGAAGTGGCACCACTTACGCTGGATACTTCTTGTTCAATAACCAATTGTACGGCGTTGCCTTCGTTAATTTGCGGTGTCACCTTCAGCTTAATACCCACTTCCTTGCGTTCTACCGTTTGGAAAGGGTTAGCGTTGTTAGAGCCAGTGGACGCTCCGGTAATGATGGGGACTTCCTGACCTACAATAAAGAAGGCTTCTTCATTATCCATGGTGGTCAAATGTGGCGTGGCCAGAATGTTTGAGTTGGTATCAGTACTGACTGCCTGCAGTACCGCACCCCAGTCGTCTTTAACTGCACCCACTAGAAAACCGTTTACAGTACCTAGCAGGTTCGCCAATAAATCTGGATCTCCTTGCTCTGTATTGGTGGTTTCGGTCTGGATTGGATCGCCACCATCCGTGGGTTGGCTGAAGGTTGTGGTGGTAGTGGTTTCATCTTGTGCTTGATCATAACCCAGAGCAAGCGAGCCAATTGGTACTACGCCATTGGTAAATTGCTGGCCACCACCGGCTTCTGTGGCCCACTGAATACCCAGGGTGGTGCCATCGCCTTCAAATACTTCTACGATAATGGCTTCTACCTGCACCTGAGCACGGCGTACGTCTAACTGGCGAATAACTTCTTCCAGTGAGGACATCATGTCGGGTTCCGCGGTAATTACCAGTGAGTTAGAGTCCATGTGGGCATCAATACTGACATCGCGAGAGGAATTGCGTCGAGCGTTGCGATTGTTTTGCGTACCTTGTTCTTCCTGAGCAATACTGGCACTGACGCCTTGTAAGACGTTAACCAGATCTTCTGCCTTGGCATATTTAAGGAAGATAACCCGGGTATTACCATTGGACTCCAGCTCTTTGTCCAAACGGTTGATCAGCGTGATGATGCGCTGTCTGGCTTTGATATCGCCGCTGACGATAACACTGTTGGTTCTGTCGTCGGCAACTACTTTCGGTTCCAGGTTGTCTGGTGTGCTGCCTTTACCTTGAGAATTATTAATGCTCTCTAAGATACGTACCATTTCACTGGCAGAGGCAAAGCGCAGCTTCACAATTTCAACTTCCCGGTCACCGGCTTTGTCTACCCGTTCGATAATTTCGGTCAGGCGATTTACCACCGCAGCACGACCGGTGATCATCATCACGTTTGACGGATCGTGACTGATAACGTTACCGCCACCGGCCTGATCGTTTAGTTGTCTTAAGATGGGAGCCAGCTCTCTTACCGGTACACTGTAAACCGGCACAACGCGGGTGATCATTTCATCGCCGTCGAATAGCTGACCATCTACCACCGGAATGTTGGAAGACTTGGCGTCTTTATCCCGCACCACTTTGAGGACGCCGCTGGGCATCTCCACTACCGCAAAGCCGTATACCTGCAGAACGTTAAGGAAGAACTGATAATACTGCTCTTCGCTTAACAAATCGTAACTACGCACGGTAATTTTACCGCGCACATTGGGATCGACTATGATGGTTCTTTTCAGGTTTTTACCGACAATATTAATGAATTCGGTAATTTCGGTGCCTTTAAAGTTTGGCGAGTATTCTGCGGCATACACCGGAGAATTGAGGGCTATCATAGACGCGATAGTAGCAGCCATCAGGCCTTTTATCAGCGGACGAAATTTCCTCATAAGTCTTTCCTTTTTTAGTTTCCGGCAGAGGCGGGTAGTTCAAGATCAAGTGTGGTGACTGCCCCGTCTCTGGACAGCTTAATTTGCAAAAATTCGGCAGAACGCAGCATTTTCATGGCTTCCATCGACTGTTGTATGTCGGTGAGGTCCAGGCCGTTAATTTCGGTCAATATATCATTCGCTTGTAGCCCCGCAGCCTCAAAGAGTGCGGGATCTTTGCCGGGATTAACTTTATATCCGGCTATTTTACCCTCTTCGCGGTGGGGTTGGATGGCGATGAAATCAGTGAATTTTGTGGGCGAGTCTCGCAGCGTTCTGGCTACTATGGCGGCATCTTCATCAAAAGTTTGTATCGCTGGCTTGCGCAATCGATCTCTTGGGGCGTCAGCAGGCGCGGTTTTTACCAGATTACTGCTATTAGCCTGCGACGACGCTTGTTTAAAATCGTGGCCGTCCAGCATCAGGGTTTCCATGCGGCCACCATTGTCGATAATGATCCGGTCTGGCATCACCTCTTTAACGACTGCACGGGTACCATCGACTTTCTCGCCAATGCCGTAGGTATTTTGCTCA
The DNA here is from genome assembly GCF_056158425.1 of Planctobacterium sp. AWH2_060. Lineage (NCBI taxonomy): Bacteria > Pseudomonadati > Pseudomonadota > Gammaproteobacteria > Alteromonadales > Alteromonadaceae > Planctobacterium > Planctobacterium sp. AWH2_060. The sequence goes on from NZ_JBSWTG010000001.1 coordinate 3,718,517, forward strand.
CCCCGGTTTTCAATAATGGCTGCGCCGTCTTGTTCTTCAGTACTGGCCACTAATCCGGTAAGGGTAAGGTTGAGTTGCGTTTCTGGGGCATCCTGAACCACCGGCTTAACTTCTTGTTTAACTGCGCTAGGGTCGCCGAACAGTTTTAGTCGTTTGATGGCATTAATATTGGTTTGTTGTTTTTTATTGCCGTTGCCGGCTACCTGCGTGACGGCAACCTGTCGATTACCGGCTTCTGGTTCGGGAAAGAGACGCCAGAACAGCTCAGCCGCATAAGCAAGCAGATATATACTGAGTAGAATTACTACCAATAAATTAATTGTTTTTTGATGCTTTTGCCAAAATGACCATAGCTGGTCTGTCGTTATCTGTGCTGTTGCCATTTAAAAATATCGTTGCTTAAGGCTCTTTATAGGGCGTTTAATTCTTATTGAGCTTTTATTTCGGGGGACCATCATAGTCAGTCACTTAAAGCCGTACAACTCTAATTGCGATTAATTACAAAAAAATTAATACCCGACTGTCCCAAAATGAAAACGGAGCGACTTTATTAAAAGCAGTTTATGCGATTTGTCTAAATACAGACTGAACAAACCGACATTTTTTGCTTGAATTCATGCACCCAGGCCCTAAATTAGGAGGCTATGCACAAAAACAGTAAAAAAAGTGACGCCAACACCAGCCAGGAAGTCTCGGTAAGACTGGATAAATGGTTGTGGGCGGCCCGATTCTTTAAAACCCGGAGTATTGCCAGAGACAACATCAATGCCGGGAAAGTTCAGTACAATGGTGCCAAAGCAAAACCTGGCAAAATTGTGGAGCCCGGTGCTTTGATCAAAGTGCCGCAGGGATTCGATGAAAAAATTATTACTGTTTTGAGAGTGTCGGAGCAAAGGCAATCGGCGCCACTGGCGCAGCAACTCTACGAGGAAACCCTGCTCAGTGCCGAAAAGCGCGCCCAAAATGCGGCCGCACGGAAGCTTAATGCCTTTCATAGCCCACGACCAGAACATCGCCCTGACAAAAAACAGCGGCGCGAGATTATTAAACTAAAACACAGTTAATTCTGCCAATACGGTGTTTTACATTGGAGCCCTTAATGGACCAAATTCAAAGATTTTTGTTCGACAACGTTAATGTACGCGGTGAAATCGTAAAGTTGTCTGACACCTTCAAGCAGCTGTTAACGGCTCAACAATACCCTGAATCTATTCAGGTGGTGCTGGGAGAAATGGCCGTGGCCACCTCGATGTTGGTGGCTACCTTAAAGATTAAAGGCGAAGTGAGCCTGCAGGTACAGGGCAATGGCGCGGTAAAATATGCTTTGGTGACCGCCAATGACCGGCAGGAAATGCGCGGTATCGCTCGTTGGCAAGAAGAGCCTGTACAACAAGGCTTTGTGGATATTTTCAAAGGCGGTATTTTTACAATCACCATTACACCAGAAAATGGCCAGCGCTATCAGGGCATTGTGGCAATAGATAAACCTACTCTGGCGCAGTGTCTGGAAGCCTATTTTATTCAGTCAGAGCAGTTGCCAACCCATATTGAGCTGCGGGTTGATGCGGCAAATCAAAAAGCCGCGGGCCTGTTCTTACAGGTGATCCCCGATTCGGCGGAAAGTTCAGTGAACAAAGACAACGTTGAGTTTGAGCATCTCACAAAACTGGCGGAAACACTGAAAACCGAAGAACTCACTGGATTGTCCTTTGAGCAGGTGTTACATCGCCTGTTTCATGAAGAACAGGTGCGCTTATTTGAACCACAAACAGTTCAGTTCAAATGTACGTGTAGCAAGCTGAAAAGTGCTTTAGCCCTGAAAAGTGTCGATAAGCAGGAGTTACGGGGTTTAATTGCCGAGCAAGGGCAAATAACCATGAACTGTCAGTTCTGTCATGCCGAATACAATTATGATGCAATGGATGTGGAAGCCATACACGCTGGTACTTTTGAACAATCGCAGTCGATACAATAAGTACATTTATTAATCAAAGACTCCTGGTTTCGGGCGTTATGTAGCTTAAAGTTGACATTAACCGCCCGCCAACAACTCTTTTTAAAAAAATCTGCAAAAAAATAGTTATTCACTTTCTTTTCCTGAAACTGTGGTGTTGTACTTTCAGTTTCGGTTACATAATTTAAAAGTGTAATTAAAACAAAGTGTTGCTGGTTGTTTGTGTGCTTATTCTGTCAGCTTATTTGAAATATAAATACAGTAAATATGAAAGTTTAGTCAGCTTTGTGGTACTTCTATGGGCTGGCGACTTGTTTAAGCGCCTGAATTGAGTAGAATTGCGCCGGTTTTAAAAGTGTAGTTCATCCTGAAAGTTTACTCAGAGGCAATCAAAAATGACGGCATCCCCGAAAAATCAACTTATCGACTTAACTCCATCTGAACTTCTGGAGCGCGCCATGTTGGCGGGTGAAGGCCAGTTTGCAGCAAACGGCGCCTTTGTCGTAAAAACCGGGGAACGCACAGGCCGCTCTCCTAATGATCGCTTTCTGGTAAAAGAAGCCAGCACCGAACACAATATTGATTGGGGTAAAGTTAACAAGCCGGTTGAAGAATCCGTATTTGATGCCTTATGGGACAAAGCCGAACAGTATTTATTACAACAAAAGCATTATTACGCCTCCCATCTGGAAGTCGGTGCTGACCAACAATTTAGTTTGCCGGTTGTCGTGCGCACTGAGACTGCATGGCAACAGCTGTTTGCCCGCAATTTGTTTATTGCGCCTGAGCAGTGGAACATTCACGATAAAACGCCCTGGCAAATTATCAACGTACCTGGTTTAAAATGTGATCCAGCAGTAGACGGCACCAACAGTGATGGTGTAGTTATGATCAACTTTAAGCAGCAAAAAGTATTACTGGCCGGCATGCGCTACGCAGGCGAAATGAAAAAGGCCATGTTCTCTGTACAGAATTACCTGTTGCCAGAGCACGACATTTTACCTATGCACTGTTCTGCCAACGTAGGCACTGATGACAGTGTAACCTTATTCTTCGGTTTGTCTGGAACCGGCAAAACCACCTTATCTGCGGACCCTGCGAGATTCCTGATTGGTGATGATGAGCACGGTTGGGCCAAGGGGAGCGTATTCAACCTGGAAGGCGGTTGTTATGCTAAATGTATTGATCTGTCCAAAGAGAAAGAGCCCGTTATTTGGGATGCGATTAAGTTCGGTACTATTTTAGAAAACGTTCACCTGGATGAGAATCGTATCCCTGACTACAGCAATACTGAGTTAACGCAAAATTCGCGTGCTGCCTATCCGTTACAACACATAGAAAAACGCAAACTGGAAAATCGCGCCGGTGAGCCTCGCTCTGTTGTGTTCTTAACCTGTGACGTGAGTGGTGTGTTACCGCCAGTATCGGTACTTTCCGATGAAGCTGCGGCTTATCACTTCCTTAGCGGTTATACGGCGAAAGTGGGTTCTACTGAAATTGGCTCTACAGCAGCTATCGAATCAACCTTTTCTACTTGTTTTGGTGCGCCATTCTTCCCGCGTCCGGCCAGCGTTTATGCCGAGTTATTAATGAAGCGAGTTCGTGAATTTAACAGCAAGGTATACCTGGTGAATACTGGCTGGACAGGTGGTCCTTATGGTGTCGGCCAACGTTTCGACATTCCTACTACGCGCGCCATTATTACTGCCATTGTTGAAGGTAAACTGGACGGCGTTGCAACCCGTCGCTTGTCACAATTAGGTCTGGACATTCCGGTTGCTGTGCCTGGCGTTGATAGCAAGTTGCTGGACCCACAACAGACATGGCAAGACCAGGCTGAGTATCAGAAGTATCTGGAAAAGCTGATCTCTGAATTCTCAGCTAACTTTGAAAAGTATGATGTTTCTGATGCCATCAGAAATGCTGGCCCTAAACTGTAATAAGAAATTATTCTGAATAAGCCCGGTTTTTACCGGGCTTATTTTTTTGTAGTCAGAGTGACAATCGCTTGTAAGCCACCTTGTGGATGGTTCTCCAAACGAACTTTGCCGCCATGCATATCCACTATGCGTTTGATGATGGCCAGACCCAAGCCTGAACCCACTGAACCCCTGGCTTTATCCCCCTGTTTAAAGGGTTGGAACAGGTCTTCAATATCTGCTTCCGGGATGCCTTTACCAAAATCCCGCACACAAAAAGTCACTGTTTGGGCTTTTTTGTTATATTCAGAGCTGATCAGAATATTGTCACTGCCGTAGCGAAAGGCGTTTTCTATCAAGTTATCCAGAACCCGTTTAATCGCTACTTTGCGTACCAATATCAGCGGCAACTCTGCCAGTTGCAGTTCAATATTGTGATGTTCTTCGATATTGCGGGCCAGCACAGCATCATTGATCAGTTCGTTAATGTCGGTCTGCTCGCGTTTTTCCGATTTGTCCTGTCGCACATAGTCTATGAACTGGTCGATGATATCGTTCATGTCTTCTATATCGTGAATAATACCTTCGGAGATCCAATCCTGGTCTTCAGGCAACATTTCAGTGGCAATCCGGATGCGGGTAAGTGGGGTGCGTAAATCGTGGGAGATACCCGCCGTCAGCAAGGCCCGGTCGTCTTCCAGTTGTTTAATGCCTTTTGCCATCTGATTAAAGGCCTGAGTTACCGCCACGATTTCGGTTGAGCCTTCCTCTGCCAATGGCGGTGGAATGTCACCTTTGCCTACTTTGATTGCGGCTTTTTGTAACGCCAGCAATGGCCGGTTTAAGCGCCGCACAAATAACCAGCCGCCGGCAACACTTAACACTCCTATTACCATTAAAAAGAAGGTCAGGGGTGAGATATTCGGATCATTAACACTGCTTAAGGGCACCGTGATCCAGAAATTCGGTGCTTGCGGAGGGCGGATCCAAAAAACGTTTTGCCCTTCTTCAGTCACTCTTACTCGTACTTCAGCGGGACCGCCCAACTCCTGAGACATTTCGCGGGTGAAGAACTGATAATAAGTCGCGTCATTCAGGCCGTTTTCCAGAGCGCGCTCTTCGCTGTAGATGCGAATTCCGGTGGCTTCGAAAAAGCGCTGGTGGAAAATCGGGTCCCTGTGATCCATGCCATCAATAAATAACACTTTGATTTGGGTGGCCAGCAGACTGTTAATCTGCTTGTAACTGGGTCCGATAAAGTAGTAGGTGACCGACAGATAGGACACCACCTGATTGATCAACAGTAACACACCAATCAGCAACACTGTCTGACCAAAGGCACTTTGTGGTTTTATGCGCATGAGAACTTCTTGGCAAACCGGGTTACAAGAACCCGGTAGAATTATTGATTAGCGGCAGCTGGCGCGTTGTCACCGTCGGGCACAAACACGTAGCCCAAGCCCCAGACGGTCTGAATATAGCGAGGATTAGCGGGATCTTCTTCCAGCATGCGTCTTAATCTGGATACCTGCACATCAATACTGCGCTCAAGAGCACTGTAATCTCGGCCTCTGGCCAAATTCATCAGCTTGTCACGGGATAAAGGTTCTCTGGGATGAGTTACCAGCGCTTTCAAAACCGCGAATTCACCACTGGTCAGGGTAATGGCTTCGCCATTGGCCAGCATCTCACGAGTTCCCAGGTTTAGGCTATATTGGCCAAACGAGACTACCTGTTCTTCTCTGGAGGGCGCACCCGGCGCTTCGCTGGAGTTGCGGCGCAATACCGCTTTGATACGGGCTAACAGTTCTCTGGGATTAAAGGGCTTAGGCAGATAATCATCGGCACCCATTTCCAGGCCGATAATGCGATCTACTTCGTCACCTTTGGCTGTTAGCATTACAATGGGCAATTTGTTTTCTTTTTGGCGCAGGCGGCGACATATAGACAGACCATCTTCACCAGGTAGCATCAAATCCAAAACCATTAAGTGGAAGTTCTCTCTTTCCAGAAAGCGGTCCATTTGCTCGGAGTTGGCGGCACTGCGTACCTGATAACCTTGTTCTACCAGATAGCGCTCTAACAGACTGCGCAAGCGCATGTCATCGTCTACCACTAAGATTTTTGGGGTCTCTTGTCCCATGATGCTTCCAATTGTTATTTCAACTAACAACCAATATAGGTGAATTCAGCTAAAAATAAACCGCCTGGAATGTAAGCAGACGGGGGAAAGTGTTTCCAATTGTTACGAATACAACTTAATGACCATTGGTCGGTTAATTTGTAACAGGAAAATAAGGTCTATCACCGGACTATTATTTGTCGGCAACCCAATCCATTTGAAAGCTGGAGCGACGCTTTTTATCCATGATTTCTTCAATCAAGGGTGTCAGTATCAGTTCCATCGCCAAACCCATTTTGCCACCCGGTACCACAAGGGTGTTTATCCGAGACATAAAGGCACCATCAATCATCTGTAACAAGAATGGAAAGTCCACATTCTTCATCTCCCGACGAAAACGCACAACGACAAAGCTTTCGTCAGATGAGGGAATGGTTCTGTGGCTAAAGGGGTTGGAAGTATCAACGGTGGGTACACGCTGGAAATTAATGTGGGTCTGACTAAATTGCGGGGTAATAAATCGAAAGTAATCTTCCATGCTGCGCACAATGCTGCCCATTACAGCTTCGCGGCTATGCCCGCGTTCAGAGGTGTCGCGCACGATTTTCTGGATCCACTCAAGGTTTACGATTGGCACCATGCCTACCAGCAGGTCTACTTGTTTAGCAACATTGATTTCTTCGGTTACCACTCCGCCATGTAAGCCTTCATAAAACAGGCAATCGGTATTTTCGGGTAAATCTTGCCAGGGAGTAAAGGTACCGGGCATCTGATTAAAAGGCACAGCTTCATCAAAGGTGTGTAAATACTGGCGACTTTTACCCTGACCGGTCTCACCGTATTCTTTAAAGGTTTTTTCCAGCATTTCAAAGTCATTGGCTCTGGGGCCAAAATAACTGATGTGGCGACCTTGTTCCTGTGCTTTGCGGATTTCTACTTCCATTTCGGGGCGAGTAAAGCGATGGTAGCTGTCACCAGAAACCATAGCTGCATTAATATTCAGGTTCCTAAAGATGTGGCGCACAGCATTCGTGGTGGTGGTAGTGCCAGCACCTGAAGAACCGGTAATTGCAATAATAGGGTGTTTTACTGACATAATTATTTTGCGTGTATCGACCTATGCTTTAATGAATGAGTTACATGCACCAGTCAGGCTGACATGTAATTTATTGGTTGGCTATGCCACCGACCCGGCTCTGGTCTTATTTAAATCAGAATCTGGTCTGGCCGGGTTATGAGCAACAGGCTCGTATTTGATTGCGAAACACTGTTATAGGCATTTGTGGATCTAAGGTCAAGCGACGCAGTAAATAATTATGCCTGCTTACCGGGTAAAGTTTTGCTATAACTAAATCATTCAACGGGTTTCAGGTCAGGCCGAATGTCAGCTTTTATAATCTATGATACTGAATTTACCGCATGGCCTGGTTCTAAGGAGCATAACTGGTCTCGCGAAGGAGAAGCGCGGGAAATTATTCAGCTGGCTGCCATCAAGGTAGCGATTGAAGACAGGCAGCTAGTTAACGTTGCCTCACTAAATGTTCTTGTGAAACCTAGGATAAATCCGGTTTTGAGTGACTATATTCAGCAATTAACCGGTATTAAACAATCCGTATTGGAAGATCACGGTGTGGACTTTGTATCCTGTGCTGAATTGTTTTATGAGTTTTCGGAAGATGGTTGCTTGCCTTGTTATTCCTGGGGGCCAGATCAATTGGTGTTACAGGAAAATTTCAGAATTAATCATTTGACCTGGAGCTATCAAAAGCATCATTTTATAGATCTGAAAATGCGATTGCAGGCACTGCAACTGGATTTTAGCAATTGTGTTAGCGGAGAGTTGGCCGCATTTGTAGGTAAACCGTTATCAGGTCACATACATAACGCATTATTCGATGTGAAAAATATATTAGTACTGCTGCAAACTTTGCTAAGTGACAATCGTTTAGCGATTGCAGATATAGTTGATAAGAGAGGAAGTTAAATGGACAGGTTTTTAGATGAAGCCATACAGGAAGCAAAAAACGGATTGGACAATGGGGGCATCCCCATTGGTTCAGTTATTGTGCATGACGGCAAAGTGATTGGTCGCGGCCATAATCAGCGGGTACAAAAAGGTAGCTGCACACTTCATGGTGAAATGGATGCGCTGGAAAATGCAGGACGACAACCTGCAAGTGTTTATCAAAATAGCGTGCTTTATACCACTTTGTCTCCCTGCTCCATGTGCTCAGGTGCCATTTTATTATACGGTATTCCCAAGGTGGTAGTTGGTGAAAACCGTACCTTTATGGGAGAAGAGGAGTTGCTAAGAAGTCGCGGTGTTGAAGTGGTGGTGGTTGATGATGAGCGTTGCGTCAAAATGATGGAAGATTTTATTTCCGCTAAGCCTGAACTCTGGAATGAAGACATCGGTGTTTGATGAAAAATACGGTTTTCTAGGGTTTTTATTAAGCTCCTGAAAAGGAGCTTTTTTGTTTATGTGATGTGGTTTTTGTGAAAAGGTCTTATTGTTCTTGTTTTTAAAGGTTTAATGATGATAGTAAGTACTTGCAGGGTGGGTTTTTTGAGGTTTTTAATTAATCAAACGTTTCCTCAGAAAACTTAATAAAATGATTTAAAAGTATATCTTTTTAGATAGGTTTAAGTGTGTCTAACGTCGTTGATATTGGTTTTAAATTCTTCAAATGTGTTGTTATTGTGTTGTCTTTTCTTTTCGGTACGCTGTTCGGTTAAATGTTTGCTTATAAAAATGTTGTCTTCGTTTAAATTTTGACGGTAAAGCTTTGAAAGTGTGGGTTGTTGCTTTGGGTGGTCAACTTAAATGAGGCCAGGGATGTACTAAAAAATGATTTTTGTAGAAAATTTAACCGGTTTTTCAGGTTGGTAGGTGCTCACATATATTTTATATTTTGACAGTGAATTGGGAAGAAGACGATTTGAGGTGTTATCGTTGCCCTTTTTCGTTCTGAGTGGCTAATAAAGTGACTATTTTTCAGTGAGTTATAGTTAATCTCTGGTGCAAATACAAAAAATCCAGGCAAGTGCCTGGATTTTGTAATAAAGCAAAAAACAATCGGGAAATAGTATCTATTATCGGTGATAATTAGCCTAATTTACGCGAACATGTTTGCAAAATGCTGTTTGGTTACGCTTCTCGAGCAATTGCTCGCCAGGCAATATCCTTCCGATAGTACATTTTTTCCCAATTTATGCTATCAACCAGCGCATAGGCGGCTTTTTGAGCCTCTGTGACGGAATTGCCCAGTGCAGTAGCACATAAAACACGCCCTCCGTTAGTAAGTACAAACTCACTATCGTTTTTGGTGCCAGCATGAAAAACTTTGCCTGATAGTGCTTTGGCTTGCTCTAATCCGAGTATTTTTTGACCTTTATCATAGGCTTCCGGATAACCACCTGCTGCCAATACAACTCCTACCGCGGCTTGCTCGGTGAAGGAAATAGGGGTGTTGTGTAAAGATTGTGCCAACGCTGCTTCCACCAATCCTACCAGGTCCGATTCCAGACGCATCATGATGGGTTGGGTTTCGGGATCTCCAAAGCGGCAGTTGAACTCAATGACCTTTGGCGTCCCATCTTTGGTGATCATTAAACCTGCATACAGGAAACCGGTGTATGGCATACCATCTTTAATCATTCCATTGATGGTGGGATTAATGACTTCGTCCATTACGCGCTGGTGGATTTCAGGGGTGACCACCGGAGCTGGCGAATAGGCACCCATGCCGCCTGTGTTTAGACCCGTGTCACCTTCGCCAACGCGCTTATGATCCTGGCTGGTAGCAAAAGGCAAGGCCGTCTTACCATCGGCCATGACAATAAAGCTGGCCTCTTCGCCTTCTAAAAACTCTTCGATTACAACCCGAGAACCGGCATCGCCAAACTTGTTATCGGCCAACATATCCTGAATGGCATTAATGGCTTGCTCTTCGGTTTCTGCAACAATGACACCTTTACCTGCGGCAAGACCGTCGGCTTTAACTACGATTGGTGCGCCTTGTTCTTTTACATAGGCAACTGCAGGCTCGATGGCGTCAAATACTGCATAGGCAGCTGTAGGTATTTGATGTCGGGCTAAGAAGTCTTTGCTAAAAGACTTGGATCCTTCTAACTGAGCTGCGGCTTTACTGGGGCCAAAGATTTTTAAGCCGTGCTGCTCAAAGAGATCTGTAATGCCTAATACCAGCGGCGCTTCAGGGCCAACAATAGTTAACTGAACCTGATTGGATTGCGCAAAGGTCAACAGGCCCTGAATATCTTCTGCTGAGATATCAACGTTTTGACATTTGCTCTCTTCAGCAGTGCCGGCATTGCCTGGTGCAACGAATACCGTTTCAACTTCGGGGGATTGTGCCACTTTATAGGCTAAAGCGTGTTCTCTACCGCCACCGCCAATTACCAGTATCTTCATCATAGTTGTCCTGTTGCTCAATTAAAGAGTTGTTTAATCATCAGTTTTTAAGTCAGCGGACCTGGTGAAACGAATTTGGCTCATGTTGTTATGAGCTACCAAGTCCTTTCCAGTAAAAAATATCGGGGCGCAGTATACCAGAGAGGCATGCGCTGCGCATGAGCTTGTGAGTTATTTCCTATGCCGTGGTGGCCTATCTATTCAACAGGCGACTGATAAAACCATGAGTGGTAGACTAACCCTATCTGAGCCAATCAATTAAGTAATAATGAGTTCCAAAAGAGTAATAAAAATAGCGACGCGCAAGAGTGCATTGGCACTTTGGCAGGCAGAAGATGTAAAGGCCCGTCTGGAAAAGGCACATCCGGGATTGCTGGTTGAACTACTGCCTATGGTTACCAAAGGTGATCAGATCCTTAACTCACCTTTATCCAAGGTAGGGGGCAAAGGTCTGTTTATTAAGGAATTGGAAATTGCCATGATGGAAGGACGTGCCGATATCGCTGTGCACTCTATGAAAGATGTACCGATGGAATTTCCTGATGGGTTTGGCATTCATGCTATTTGTGAACGGGAAAATCCCGGCGATGCTTTTGTCAGTAATCAATATACTTCATTGGATGAACTCCCACAGGGTGCCGTATTAGGTACTTCTAGCTTAAGAAGGCAATGCCAGATAAAACACTATCGGCCTGATCTGGTGATTAAGGATCTTCGCGGCAACGTGAATACCCGACTACAAAAACTGGATGATGGTCAATATGATGCCATTATTCTGGCCAGTGCAGGTTTAATTCGATTGGAAATGGCCGAGCGTATCAGACAAACCTTGCCCTACGAATTAAGTCTACCTGCGGTGGGACAGGGCGCAGTGGGGATTGAGTGTCGCAACGAAGATGCTGAGCTCATTGACTTGTTAGCCCCTTTGAATGACTCCGATACTGCACTTCGGGTAAAGGCCGAAAGAGCCATGAACAATCGTCTGGAAGGTGGGTGTCAGGTACCTATAGCTGGATATGCCGAATTGACGGAGCAAGGTATTCATTTAAGAGGCTTGGTGGGCAGTACCTCTGGCAACCAAATACTGAAAGCAGAAGCATCTGGCTCGGATGCAAAAGCGCTGGGGATAGCGGTAGCTGAGCAGTTGCTTAATCAAGGAGCTGCTGAGTTGTTGTGTGCCATACATAAATAATCCATGACCGACACACTGCTGATTGTAAAAACCCAGGACAGTGGCTCAGAACTAAGTAATGAGCTGGCGTCTCAGGGGTATGACACCTTGTTAGCCCCGGTACTTAAGATAAAAGGCTTGTGGGCCAACCCGGCATACATCGCAAATTGCTTGCGTCAGAGTGAGTTTATTATCTGCCTGAGTAAAAATGCTGTAAGACAATTGCATTTTTATCAGGGACATTTAGGTCACTCTGCATCGGTTTGGGCGGTTGGACATAAAACCGCTGCTAAGTTGACGCCTTATCTGGGGAAAGTACAGTCACCAGAAGTGGAAACCAGCGAGGGGCTCTGGCGGGCATTACAGCCCCAGGTTTCGGCGGGCGATAAGGTGACTATTATAAAAGGCGTCGGTGGCCGTGATTATCTCTCTGCAATGTTCTCCAGTGCAGGGGTAAAGGTAAAATACCTGAACCTATATCAGCGCACAGAAAATGTGATTGCAGCACAAGAATTTGCGCAGTCTATGGATGATTGTGCCGTGAATACTGCTATTATCGGTAGTGAAGATTTATTTAAAGCTGCCTATAAAAATTGGCCACAAAGACTAATGCAGATGACACTGATCGTACCCAGCAAAAGGGTGGCTTTAACAGCAATGCGACAGGGTTGTAAAAACACGATAATTGCGAATGGTGCGACACCTGAAGCCTATCTTGAGGTGTTGCAGAACAGGAAAGGTGCATGACTAATTCAACAAATAACACTCATAGCGCGAGTTCTGCTCAACAGGACGGTAATAAGGAGCAATCTGCGGAAACGGCAAAACCCGTTTCTGAGTCAAAGGTGGCAGAGCAAAGCCACAGTCCTGCGGCGGGTCCAGCGGGTAGCCGTAAATCTCAACGCAAACTCAATCGTCCACAAAAAAACGAATCTGTAAGACCGGCCAGGCGCACCAATCCGGCTATCTGGTTTTTAGTGTTGCTAAATACCTTATTAATCGTGGCTTTGTCGGGTGCAGCCTGGTGGGGCTGGACTCAATGGCAACAGCTGCAAACTGCTCAGGCGGAACAGGTTCAGCAGCGCAATGCTTTTTTACAGCAAGTTGAAGCCGAGATTGCTAATAAAACCAATGCGCTGCAACAGACAGCCATAGCTCAATCAGAAGAAACCAGACGATATGTCGCTGGCCTGGAGCAGCAGTTTGCTGGTTCTATCAATGCACTGAAAGCCGAAGTGGCAGAGCAATTGGCCGGTGCTGAGCAAGATCTGGATTTGTCTGAAATCAGTTATCTGATCCGCATGGCCGCCCGTAAAACCAATGTGGAAAAAGATATTAACTCCGCCATCGCCTTGTTGCGGGAAGTGGATTCTTTGTTAGTGAAAAAAGCCGATCCGAATCTGGCGCCATTGCGAGAAACAATAGCCGCAGATATTCGGGCACTGAGAGAGTTAGAGCAGGACAAACCTGAAGCTGTCGCTTTTGTCATTGGGGCCATGTTACTACGGGTTCCCGAATTGACTTTTCCGACACCGGAAGAGCACTTCTCAGAAGCGCCACTGGAACCATCGGATGATGCCTCGCAGTGGTGGCCAAACCTAAAAATTTCTTGGCAAAATATTGTTGACGACTTTCTGACTGTAGAAAAGCTAGAGCAACCGCTTGTGCCCTATCTGTCCGCTCAAGAGCAGGCATTAACCCGCGCGGCCTTAAATTATCAATTGTTGACCCTGCGTCACGCAGTGTTGCAACGGGACGAAGCACTGTTTAACCAGACCTTGCAACAGGCGCAAAGTACACTGCTGCAATTCGAAAATCAGGGCCAGGTCTTCAATACATTTCAGCAAGACCTCACTCACCTGGCGCAGCAACCGTTTCCCAAAGTGGTCACTATGTCTTTTATGTCAGTAACGTACGTCAACGAGAACCTGATTGAGGCAAGATAATGAGTAAAACCATCATTCTGATATTGTGTCTTATTGTCTTAATTGCCTTAGGCTTGTTTTATAGTTCTGCCATTGCCGAAGATACCGGCTATGTGCTGATTACGATTGGCAACTATAAAATTGAGATGACGCTGGTTTCCGCGCTTATTATGTTGTTGGGCGGCGCACTACTCATTTGGGTGGCGGTTAAAATGCTGCGTACCTTTTCTTCTCTGGGGGTTTGGTCATGGCATTGGTTCAGTGATTTTGGCAGCAATCGTCAGAAAGCCAATTACGATAAGGCCCTATTGGCCTGGATAGCGGAGGATTATGAGACGGCAGAAAAGTATCTGAAAAAAGTCCATATCAGCTATCAGGATGGACTGGTGTTATTGATGCAGGCGAAAATTGCTGCCAGCAAATCCGACCAGGAAGCGCAAAAAAAGGCCTTATTACAGGCGCAAAAGTTTGAAAAAACAGAGCAAATTGCCACCTTGCAATTGGCTGACTTTTATCAATCTCATAATGCCCCGGATGAAGCTGCTGCGCTATTGACGGATTCTTCCCATAAAATGGCATTACAAATGAAGCTCAGCGCCCTGTCTGGCGGCGGAAAATGGCGTGAAGCCATGGCGCTGCTGGAAGATAACAAGCGGCAATTGCCCAAACAGGATTTTAACGACTGGAAGCGTAAACTGGCGGTGGGTATCTTTAGTGAAGTCGCCAGTAAAGAAGGGGCAGAAGCCTTATTAAGTTATTGGGAACAACAACCCGGCAGAACCAAAAAAGACGTTAGCTTACAAGCCGCGCTGATTGCGCAATTGATTGCACAGAATTATCATCAAAAAGCGGAAAGTTATTTAGTTAAGTTTCAGCCCAAAGCGCCAGTGCCAGAATTATTACCCTATTTCAGGCGGTTAAAGTTGAAACAGGCGATTGACAGTAAGAAGAAGCTGGAGTTTTGGCTAAAGCAGGATGAAAATAATGTGGATCTGCTTTCGACATTAGGGGAACTATCCTACAATTGTGGTGATATTCCTTTGGCTGAAAAAGCGCTGCAGAAAGTGATCAGGCTCAACCGCAATCCTCACGACGTGCAGTTGTTAGCCAGAGTGAAAGAAGCGGTTAATGATAAAGATCAGGCGTTGCAGCTATATAAACAGGTAACGGAATCGCAACATCCTTAGCGTAATGAAACACTGAAATATAGTCTTATTGGCATTCCAGGCATTGCTCAATACAGCCTTGATAATCGTTTAATTTATTGCTTAAAAAACATAGCTTCGGGCGCCAGCCTGATAACAGAGATAGTGACTGAGTTCTGACCCAATGGTGAATGTACAACAAAATCTTAAGATCCGACTTAAGTCAGTATTAAGATACAACAAGCTTCGCACCGACAGAGCGATCGCGCTATTACCCGAAAACAAGCAGCCACTGTTTCACGTTCTGCCGTTTCTGTTACATATCAACCACAAAAACTTTCCCGGTTTTATTGAAACCGAAAATGTGCCCTTTGGACTGACTAATTACAATTTCAAAGATAAGCTGAAAGAAGCATTGCTGACTCTGTTTCCGGAGAGTGCCGAAGTGATTGAGCAAGTGCGTGATTACTGGCCTAAAAAGCGCGCCATAGATTCCATTTTGTTAATGGGGAGCATAGGTTCAATCGGTCAATCGGCAAAATCTGATTTTGATTATTGGGTGTGTATCGACGGTGCCAGATTTAGCGCCAGAGAGAAAAAGCTGTTACAGCAGAAATTGATTTTGGTGGAGCAGTGGGCCGACGAAGTTCATGACATAGAAGTGCACTTCTTTTTGTCAGAAATCGAAATGGTTAAAAACAACGATTTCGGCGAAGCCAGCGGAGAAAGCGCCGGTTCGGCACAGGCAGTATTTTTGAAATCAGAATTCTACGCCACTAACATCATGATTGCCGGGAAGGTGCCTTTCTGGTGGCTGGTGCCAGAGTCCACCACAGATGTGCAATACACAAAATTGTGGGGAATTTTACAAGCAGGAAGCGAGCCGGATCCTAAATGGTTTATGGATTTGGGCAATGTCGAAAAACTGGTTAAAGCCGAAATCTTTGGTGCGGCTATCTGGCAAATTAGCAAAGCCATGGACTCACCTTTTAAATCCGTGCTTAAAATGGCCAAGCTGGAAGTGTTTTTGGAAAACATTGAACAGGAAAGGCCACTTTGCAATATTCTGAAAAAACGCGTGCACTTTTTTGAGCGTTTCAGTGAGGATCCCAGGCTGGTGGACCCTTACGCAATGATGTTTGATCAATTGCTGGAATATTACACCAAAGCCGGGCGTGCAGATGTTGTAGAGTTGCTGAAAAAGTGTCTCTATATAAAAAGTGAGTGCAAACTATCAGAGTCCTTATCTGGCCAGGATAACAATTTTAAGCGGCAAATTATTGAAGGTTATGTTTCTCGCTGGAAGTGGGAGCCATCCCGGTTACAACACCTGGATAATATCAAGCATTGGGACTTTTCAGAGGTTTCCTCCTTAGGACAACAGATCCACAACTTTTTGATTGGTTGCTATCGACGCTTGTCAGCCAAAATCCAGCAGCAGGAACAGTTGGTTAAAATCGAAGATTCCACGGTAATCGGGCGCAAACTGGATTCTTTTTACACCAAAAAAGAAGGCAAGATTGTATATCTGAAACGCGCCTTTGACGAAGGTTTGTTATTGTCCGACATCACCATTCGCTCAGAACTGGATCTCAGCTCGCCGGGGAAAAAGCGCTGGACAGTCTACCGCGGTGAAATCCATCACTGGGATGAAAAAGAAGTTGAATCCTGCTTTTTAAAAGAAAGTAACGATCCAATGGACCTGGTGTTGTGGTGCGTTTTTAACCGTATAATCGATGCCCGCACTAATATCCTGGTTACCCGTAATTGTGAACCTATCACAGCAGATTCCTTATTGCAGTTTGTTACTCAATTGCAGGAAATGTTCCCGCCAATTCGCATTTCTGATATTCCCAGAAATAAATTATTAGCACCTGCGCGGATCACTAAGTGTTTAACGGTTATCAACTTTGAAAGCTGGCCGAATATTGCTGAAGTGCAAACTGTCAGAACGGCCTATCAAACCAGTTGGGGGGAGTTGTACAGTGTGGCCGGGTTTGAGGCTCTGGAAGATTTGCGACGAGATTTATTTCACGCCCGCAGAAAACCTGAGATTTATGTGAAGACCCACGAAAGCCCCCATAAGGCACGTATCTTTGAAGAGTTCAAAGAGCGCACCCAGATGGATTTTGACAATATGTTATAGTTTCTTATCTTAAATGAAGGCCGGAGCAACTATTCCGGCCGCATTAAATCAATGATTATAAGTCGTCACCAAGTTCAATCGGGCCGACATCCTTACCGTGAATACGACTACAGCCGTGCAGGGTATGGAAGCGACGGGTGGTGGTGAGTCTCAGGTACTTACGCCACAGGCGTTCTACGATAGTGGCTGGCTCTCTGAAGGATAAGCACATCTCAACGAAGGCCTCTTCTACCTGATTTTGCGGTTCAACTATGCCTTGTTCCAGTTTGGAAAGACGGGAACCTAAACTAGCTAGTAAGCGCGCTTCGTTAATCGAAAAATCACCACTTTTGCTAAAGCCGTACGGAAAGTTTACTTGATCCCTGAAGGGTTCTGCTACGACGAAACCTTGTTCTAGTTGCATGTTAGATCACCTTAAATCGAACCGAAATTGGTTACTTGCGGAGTATGAGCTGTGATGTTTTTTGAGTACAACAAATAGAATTTATCGTGACGATAGAAGACAGTTGTTGAGAGTGAAAGAGTTGTCAGATGTGAATGTTAAGTAAATTCTGGCAGCTTTTTGTGATGATATAATTTTCAATGATTAAAGCATCTAGTTTGGAGTTCAATAATAACTCAATGGCTTCATCTGGTGTCTCTACGATCGGTTGGCCCCGCTGATTAAAACTGGTATTCAGCAAAACACTTAATCCTGAGATAGCTTTAAAAGCTTGTAACAGTTTGGAAAATTTCGGGTGCTGTTGGTGATTGACAGTTTGAATGCGAGCTGAGCCATCCAAATGGGTAATATTCTGCAATTTATCTTTGTACTCAGGTTTGGTGAAATCAATAGACAGCATATACGGACTAATAGTGCCATTTTTAAAGTAAGTGCTCACATCTTCTTCTAATACGGAAGGTGCAAAGGGACGGAAGTCTTCCCTGTTTTTAATTTTGTTATTGATGTGAGAGTGTAGAGACTTTTTCCCTGGATGGGCTAGCAGACTTCTGTGCCCCAGTGCTCTTGGGCCAAACTCTGATCGCCCCTGAAACCATCCTACAACTTTGCCATCGTTAAGCATTCTGGCACAATCTCCCAGTACCTCAGACTCAGTTTTAAGCTGATATTTGATTTTGTCTGTAAACCTGGGATTTGATAAGGAAGATATTATTTCCGATTGCTGATATTGTCGCCCAAAACAGGTACTGTTGTTATGTTTAACTCTCGGTTTGTTTAGATATTCCAACCACCCATAATAAGCACATCCCAATGCCAGACCATTATCTCCTGCTGCTGGCTCAACATAGAGCGACTCAATAACTCCTTTGGTAAGCAATTCACTGTTTGCCACAATATTTAAGGCAACACCGCCGCTGTAGCACAGGGTTTTGTGTGGCACATTATTCATTCGACTTCTTACCAGGTTTATAATTGCTTCAGTTACGTTTTTTTGTGCCCAAGCGGCGATATCAGCATAAATATTAAAGTGCCGTTGGAAGTCGTTATAATCTTTGGCCGGGGCGGTGAGAGGTGCGGCCCATTGTGGGTGCATTAGCAATTGCTCTCCTTCGAACCTGAATACTTCTTGAGTAATTTTAGCTGGATTACCAAACGGTGCCAGACCCATTAATTTTCCGACATCACTCAAGTCGCCAAACACGTGGTGACTGACCGCGGCATAAAAACCCCCAATTGAATGGTGAGTCATAGGCATCAGTGGCGCTATTCCTGCCTCGCTAAAATCTTTAATTATGGGAGTGACCTTACTGCCGTCAAAAAAATAAAAGCTGTCCTTCTCGCAGACGAGATTAGATGTTAACAGGTCCGTTATGTTGGGGGTTATTATGCAATTGGGATCTTTATCAATGACCTGTTCGAATGGGCTACCACACCCATCTACCACCAGGATATGAGACTCGTCAAATGGGCAAGTTCCAGCTGCGCTGTAGGCATGTGCTAAATGATGAGAAATGTCGATCACGGGGAGCTCTTGATGTTGTGCAAACAATCTTGGGCCAGCAAACTTGTTGCGATTTGGATAGCTAAAATTTTCACATTGCACTACTAGATCAACATCATTAAGAGTGATATTTGCTGCATTTAAACAATATTGAATTGCTAAAGTGTCGTTACCGCCATCGTGCTTTTTTCTGCTTATGCGTTCTTTTTCTATCGCGGTATGTACATAACCATCCTTTAACAGTACACATGAACCGTTATGAGAGAGCCCTGTTCCTATGACATAAATAGGTTTGCGCATAGTACAATTCCTTTGTTTTTATAAGCGCTTTTTATTTCATAAAAGCAACTGAAAAACAATGGGGTGGTGTTTTAGTGCCGATAATATTCTTATAGCATGGCTCAGGAGTTATCAATAAATTGCCTGATAGTGTGTAATGCCTGTAGTCTTGGTTTGTCCAGCGTATGGGCGAAGCTTAAGCGCAGATAATTGTGAAAACGCTTTTGACTGGAAAACAAAATTCCGGGGGTAATGGTGATGCCTTTTTTCAGCAGAGGTAAGTACATTCTTTGAGTATCGATGCTGGCAGGTAATTGCAGCCACAGCGTCAGCCCGCCATCGGGAACGCTAAAGTGTACATCATTTGGCCAGTTTTGTTGGAGGTTGCTAACCAGCTGGTCGCGCCGTTGTTTGAGATGTTGGCGATAGCGATTTAAATGCCGCCGATAATGCCCCTCTGCCATAAAATTTGCCAACCCAGACTGCACGGATTGGCTGCCAGACAGCTGACTAACCAGTTTCAGGTAGGTCATTTTAGCGTGCAGCAGGCCACCACTAAACCAGCCGACACGCAGATCACGGGACAGTGACTTGGAAAACGAACTACACAATATAACCCGCCCCTGCTGATCAAAATGCTTCATGGGTTCAGGCTGTAAGTTAAAACCCAGCTCGCCATAGATGTCATCTTCAATGAGAAAGAAACGGTATTTTTGCGCCAGTTGCACCAGTTTCTGTTTTTCGTGATAAGGAATGCAGGCGCCGCTTGGGGTGCAGTAACTGGGCGTGACCACACAGGCTTTAATGGACCATTTAACCACGATTTTTTGTAGATCATCAGCGCTTAAGCCGCTTGTGCTGGAGCAGGGGATTTCAATGACCTTGAGATTTAACTGTTGCGCTATTTGCAATACCCCGTAAAAAGCCGGGCTTTCTATGGCTATCGTGTCTCCGGGACTGCAACAGGCCATCAGCGCGATAAATAAACTGTGCTGGCAGCCGGAGGTTATACAAATCTCGTCGACACTCAGCGTACAGTTGCGTACTTTATATTGCCTCTGAATTTGCTCGCGCAACTGTCTGTCACCTTCCGGCGAGCCATAATAGAGTGCATTGACCTGAGCTTGCTGTCTTTGCGAACGGCTGATATAGCGCTGTAATACCTGGATATGGGCAGGCTTGTCATGCAGCGGAGCCGCTGGGCACAAATCGAAAGCGGCGCCACGCGACATGATTTGATGAAAAATTTCTGGTACTTCCACCAGATCCGGTACGCTTTCAAACTTTGCGTTATGGTCACTTTGCTCGACTATAGGCGATGATTTGACGTAATAGCCCGAGCGCGGTCGCGCTTCGACCAAGCCTTGTGCCTCAAGGTAATGCAATGCATGTTGCACCGATACTTTGGCCAGATTGAATTCTTTGCTGAGTTGCCGAATAGAGGGTAATCGATCGCCAGCCTGCAAGGTGCGTTTTTCAATCCGATAAGTCAGGGTTCGGGCCAGTTCCTGGTATTTAAAATCACTCATGGTTTTTAGTATAGCAAAACTGTACCTATATTAAGTTAAAAAACTGTGTCTACTAATGACAGATAGGTTCTCTACACTTTCCACCGATTTAAATGTGTGGAGAGCATGGTGAAAAGTTCGTGGCTGACAGAACAGAATATTATTTTCCAAACCCCTGTTTCAGAGCCAAAGAAAGATGCAGGTAAAATCTATATTCGAGAACAATTTGGTAAATTTCAACGTCTACGACGTTATCTGAATTGCGTTTTAGTTGCCGTATTTGTGTTATTGCCTTTGCTTCGTTACCAGGGGCATCAGGCCGTTCTCATTGATGTGGGCCGGCAACGCATCGATATTTTTGGCTTGTCTCTGTTCCCCCAGGACTTATTGATCCTGGCTTTGGTGTTTATGTTGGCGGCCTTTGTGCTGTTCTATGTATCAAAACGCTATGGCCGGGTGTGGTGTGGTTACACTTGTCCGCAAACGGTCTGGACACTCATGTTTAACTGGCTGGAACGCCGGGTAGAGGGCAGTCATCATCAAAGCCAGACGCTGGACAGGCAAAACTGGCATATCCAGAAAATCACCCGTAAGTTTATTAAGCATTCTCTGTGGTTATTACTTTCTTTGATGACCTCACTGGCGTTTATGTCCTATTTTGTGCCGGCAGAAGCGCTATATACAGGTGTTATTAGCTTCAATTTGTCAGCGTTAATCACCGGTTGGGTGGCTTTCTTTACTTTGTGCACTTATCTCAATGCGGGTTTTTTGCGAGAGAAAATGTGCACTCATGCCTGCCCCTATTCGCGCTTTCAGTCGGCGTTATTCGACTCAGGTACAAAGCTGGTGACATACGATGCGACCCGTGGTGAAGGTCGAGGTCCGAGAAAGCGCAATGCCCCAAGAGAAGATGGCTTAGGTGATTGCGTAGATTGCAAGCTATGTGTGCAGGTGTGTCCGGTTGGTATTGATATTCGGGACGGCTTGCAATACGACTGTATAAATTGCGGCTTGTGTGTTGATGCCTGTGATTCCACCATGAAAAAGTTTAACTATGCACAGGGCTTGATTGCATACGCCAGACAAGCTACGCCCAGTAAAGCCAATAAGCTCAACCTCGGCTACGCTGTCACAATTCTGGCTACCCTTGTGTCTATCGTTTATTGGGGCCTGAACCGACAGGCATTTGAGGTAAACCTGATCCGCGACCGACAAGCCCTGTATCGCATAAATACCTCAGGAGTGGTGGAGAACACCTACCTGCTAAAAACCCTTAATAAGACTCAACAAACCCGACATTACCAGGTTTCTGTGGGCAATCATTCCGATTTTGTTATCAATGCCAACACCGAGTTTGTGGTGAAGCCCGGAGAGTATTTACTGACCGCATTGCCGGTTTCTTATTTGGGGGATGAGCAAGATAAAACACGCCTAATCTCCTTTGCTGTTGAAGACCTGCAAACTGGCGAAACTCTCGCTAAAGATTCAACCTTTTATCTGGGGGAGGGGGCCTGGTAGCATTCGATAGAGCTGTGCAACCAGGTTAAGCGGCTCTATACCTTGGTATTGAGCCATGTGTTTTTTACTGTGCGATTTTCATCGGCTTATCTTTTCACCTGGACGAATGGCGTCAATATTTGTTGCATCTGTTTCCTGCCTTTCTTTGATTTTTCATACCTTAAGTATCAGGAAGTCTGACTAAACAACTTCCCGACAGATAGTAATCAAGTTGAATTAACCCTTTAGGAAACATTATGAAAATTTCAAGAACGCTAAAAATGGCAGGCCTTGCCACTTCTTTGCTGGTTAGCAGCCTGAGTTTTGCTTCGGCAATTAATACAGGTGACAACGATGTCGCCATTCATGGTTATGACCCGGTTGCCTATTTCACACACAATAAAGCTGTTGAAGGTAAAGCTAAATATACCGCAACCCATGATGGGGCGATTTATCGATTTTACAATGCTGAAAATCGCGACATGTTTAAAGCCAACGCGGATAAGTACGCCCCGCAATTTGGTGGCTATTGTGCAATGGGTGTGGCGTTAAATAAAAAGTTAGATGTTGACCCAGATGCGTTTTATATCAAAAACGACAAGTTGTATCTGAACCTGAATAAATCGGTTCAAAAAAAGTGGATGGAAGACGTTCCGGGCAACCTGAAAACAGCCTATCGTGTTTGGGACGGAATTGAAGGGCTAACCGTTGCCGAAGCTAACGCCGAGGAGTAATAGCTGATGCAAACTAACACTCAGGAATTGCTAGATAGTGGTCACGGCTATCCAGAGCCGCTGCTGATGTTGTGGTTTAGTGCTGAGTGGTGCGGCCCCTGCAGACAGTTGGAACCGGTTATTAGCATGCTTTCACAAACTTTTGCCGGCTCGGTGAGAGTTATAAAAGTAGATGCTGACAGAGATCTAGAGCTATCGCAGAGGTTTGGTGTAAGAGCAATACCGACATTGGTGTTGCTCAGCCGAGACAAAACTCTGGGCTCTCAGGTTGGGCTGTCCAATTATCTCGAAATTAGCCAATGGTTGGAATCAAACTTAACTCCGGTTACTTAAATGAGGATTAAATTATGAATCGCAAACATGCAATAGCAGCCGCAGCTTTAGCGGTTGCGTTAACGTCAATTACGGCCCCGGTGCACGCTGGAGGTAAAGAAAAGTGCTACGGCGTTGCCGCAGCTGGACAAAATGACTGTGGAAACCTTGCCGGTACTCATTCCTGTGCAGGTCAGTCTACAGTTGATAAGGATCCCGGTGAGTGGAAGCTGGTAGCGAAAGGCACCTGTGAAACCATGGGGGGCATGCTTAAGGCTGAAGCAAAGAAGCGCTACAAGGAAAGTAAAGCCAATAAAAGCTAATTGAAATCTAACGGGAGAAAATCGATGTTTGTGAGCAGTCCAGTAATACCCTCAGTTTCTAACGAAACACCAATTGGAGTGGGGTTGCGTTTTGAGCACTATGATGACGTTTTGCAGCAAACATCGCTCCCTGTTGATTTTCTGGAAATTCATGCCGAAAACTTCTTTTCGGAGAGTGCCGCGCATACGCAGTTTTTGGAACAGATTGCGCAACGATTGCCCTTGAGTATTCATGGTACCTCTATGGGACTGGGCTCTGCGGCAGGGATTAACAAGCGTTATCTGGAAAAATTCGCCGCACTAGTTGAGAAGGTTAACCCAATTTTTGTCTCTGAACACGCCTGTTTCACTTGGGGAAATTTAGATGGTAAACCAGTACATGCGGGGGATCTATTACCCTTGCGTTTTGATAAAGCCACATTGCGCACTCTGGTGTCAAACATTGACCAGGTACAGCAACTGTTAGGGCGACCAATTCTGATAGAGAACATCGTTTCTTATCATCAGTTTGAAGATCAGGATTACCGTGAGGCGGAGTTCCTGGCATTGATGGCAGAGCAGTCTGGTTGCGGTTTGCTGGTCGATCTCAACAATATTCTCATCAATCTTCACAACCACGACAAAGGCAATATCGCTGAAAAAGCGAAACAATGGTTGGATATTATTCCGCAAGAACGAGTAGGAGAACTTCATCTGGCGGGAGCAAGTCAGGTGACTGCAAGCGCATTGCTAATAGACGACCACAGTCAACCGGTATCGGAATCCTGTTGGCAGCTTTTCCAATACGCAATTGAGCGATTCACTAATGCAGCTGTGCTGGTGGAGTGGGACAACAATCTTCCAGACTGGACAGTTTTGGTCACTGAGGCTGACAAAGCTCGTCGTATCGCAAATTTGAGCGCTAAGGCTGGAGCATAATGAGCAACAAATCAGATTCTGTTAGCGGGTATCAAACGCAGTTGATCAACAACATTTTTAGCTTTGAAAATGCTGATCCTAAGCAGCCGCTTGCTCTAAAAATATATCAGGATAATTTGCTGATGACAGCTACTCGCAGTTTGTCGCTAACCTATCCAGTGCTGGAAAAAATGTTAGGCAGTGAAGCACTTGTGGTGTTGAGCAGGAGACTGTTGGGCCGGGAATTTCCATTGTCTGGGGACTGGGCTGATTGGGGAAGTTGTTTGCATGAAATTCTTCGGCAAAGTGAATTACAATATACCTATCCGTATCTGCAAGATATTGCAAAGCTTGAGTGGCAACTGAGTATAGCTAGTCGTTATCCCTCCATGCCATTTATGGCAGAGTCGCTACCAATGTTAGAAAAATCGAACCTAAACCAGGTTTTTATGCAGCTGCAGTCCTCGCTGGCATTGCTGCAAAGTCGTTATCCGATTGAGCCGATGTGGCGGGCTCATTGCGACCTGGCTGCTGGTGAGGTGCCGCAAGCAGCTGTTCTGGAAGCGATTGCAGCAGAGAAGGTATCTAAAACTTACTGCCTCGTAGTGCAAACCGAAACCAAACCGGCGGTTTATGCGCTGACGGAGCAGGAATACAACTGGATGAATAGCATCACTAACGGCTTAAGCGTCGCTGAGTTGCTTGATCGCTATCCTGAATTCGATTTTGTGCAGTGGCTTGCCAGCTCAATTGAGAAAAATTGGCTACTGAGATTTCAATAAACTTTCCTGGGTCTGTGGACCAACCTCTTAGCGGTACACCTTGTGCCGTTTTTTTTGTGTCGTTTATACAAGGATATCTTCGGTTCCATTAAAAAGAGTATCTGTGCCTTTCAGAGCAATAAACACATTAGCATTGAATAATGGTATTTATTCAAACAGTGAACTAATTATGAGAGGACAATTTGTTTTTAATCCCGGTTTTGGGCTCCTGACTGTTTTGTTGCTCCAGGCTTCACAAAACTAACGGTTGCTGTAAAAAAGGAGCGTGACTTTGAATCTTTTTACTTCGAGAGTATGGCGGGGCGTCAAGATTGCATTAATTGTAGGTAGTGTTCTGCTCTGTATTAATCAGTATGAAGTGCTATTAGGGGATGCAAACATACAGCCTATAAAAGCCATTTTAGGCTATTGTGTACCTTTTTTCGTGTATCTGTACGGAAGCCAAGCCAAATAATCACAAACAAGTCCCGTTTAACCCTGGTGTAGCGGGATTTTAGTCTGGCTATTTATTCGTTTTTGACGTTTCCTGAACAGGATTTGCATCCCAAATTAATGACGGATAAAACCCATCCAGCGCGCCAAACTCATCCAGTTTGGCCTTTACTTTCTTCGCCTCTTGCCCCGACACTATGGGCACGCGTGAGCGATCCACCTCGGCATTTAATTGGGATAAACTCCGGGCTAATTCAGGCGTTCGCTGAGGTGCACGGGTACGCAAAGACAATAAACTGAGTTTCGTTACCGAAAGCAGAGCGCTAAAACGCATGATGCCGCGAAAACAAAAGCGTTCTGCAATATAGGCATCACTGGCGTCAATCAGCGCCGCCATCAGTTTGTGCAACATTAAATTTGTACAAGGGTAAGGTAGTAGTAACGTAAAATTCTGTGAGCCATGAGATAGCATGTTGTTACTGCCATCACACTCAATCATGAGGTCTATCAACAGCTGCTGGTTTTGACGTTGTTCAATATTAAGCAATTGCACAGGCATACCATCAAACAACAGGTTTTGCAGCTGTGTTTCGGCTTCGTGCCTGAATATCGAATATGACTGTTCACACTGAGTGTGCAACATTTCATGTTTATGATGGGCTATCAGGGGGAGATCTTGATGAGTGCTAAAAGGAGCACTCCACTTTCCCTCTATCTGTAATTTCAACAATTCCCTGATTTCGTGCTCTCGCGCTTTCTTTACGGCCAAAAACAGTGTCTGGATAATTTCAGATGTTGGCGTTTGTGAGTCTATTCGCCACTTGCGACCATAAACGATTTTTTTATTTCCCGGATGGTAGGTGTCGTATCCAACAATACCGACTTGCAGATACAAACCGTTATGATCTTCACCGACAAAGAATATATAGTTGTCATCAAAATGACACTCATTGACGATGCTTTCGAGTGTGGATTTACTGTGGGAAAATCTTAAATAATGCTGGGGAATACAGCTGCCCCCGTTTTCCAGAGGAATGCGGGGGGCGTGTTGGATTGGGTGTTCACCATCATTTAATTTAATAATCATGGCTACCGATTGTTACGCAGAAAGCTGATAGGAGGGCAGGAGCCGCGCTAACTTCTTGCGGATTATGAAATCTCCAGACAGTTTACCGGCACCCCAGAATGTTACGTGTAGTAAAATCAGGCCCCAGATCACATGACCATTAAAGGCAGCAGGCGCAATTTCTTCAAGACTTATCACCGCAACGACGTTAACTACACCTAATACGATGGCGCTGAAGCGACTGGCAACACCCAATATCAATAATACCGGAGCAATAAGTTCTGCAATGGTTGCAAGATAAGCGGCAAGCACAAAATTGAGCAGGGGAACCTGATATTCGTATTCGAACAACATCAAAGTTGATTCCCAATCATCGATTTTGGTTAATCCAGAAGCAAAAAAAGCCCCGGCGACATAACACCTGGCAAGTAATATCAAGACCGGTTGCACCGGCGTGAGCATGGATGAAATTGCATCAGTTTGTTTAAACAAAAAGACAATTAGAGCGTTCATATAATCTATACCTTAAAACTGTTTATGGGTTGAAGACACTGAGTAACCAGAAGTTCTAATGTAATGTCTTCCCTGGTTTGCAATGAAACCAAATGTCTTTTGTTTACAACCTTTCGTTTTCGGTCAGCGACAGGGGATACTGTTTGGGGTCGTGAAAAACTTCCTTTTCTTTGCTTTCCTTCAACCATTCTCTGGGAGATACCCCCAGTTTTTTACGAAATATACGGGCAAGCGCTGAACCGTGTTCATAACCAACCAGATTGGCAACCAGGTTGACCGGTTTATCTGCCAACAGCATTTCCTGGGCCAATGAAATTCGAATGTCTGTCAGATAATCATTGGGAGTGATACCAATTACATCTTTGAAAATTGCGGCAAATTTTGAGCGTGACATGGCCGCCTGTTCCGCAAGATTTTCCACGCTCCAGTTGACTTCAGGTTGGTCGTGCATAGTACTGATGACTTTTGCTAGCATAGGGTGGGTAAGGGCTGCCAGGGTGCCACCTTTTACCATGTTTCGCTCCAGTGCATACCTGAGCAATTGCAGTAAAAATATTTCGCTTAGCTTGTCGATGATCACTTGTCGGGCAATAGAATGACCAAACGCTTCCTCGAACAACCATTCTGCTGTACGGCTGAAATCAGGGAGTTTTGCTAAGGGTAAACAGAATATATTGGGAAGAGCATCCAGTAATAAACTGCGGTGAATGCTGTCGATACTAACCGTTGCGCAAACCAACCTGGCGGTAGAGGAATGCTCAGCTAATATGCGATGTTGAGAAGGCGTGGGAATAAATATCAAGGAGGGTTCACTGGCAACGATTTTTTGTCCGTTACTCATTAAAATGGTCAGAGTCCCTTCGCGCAGCAGGTGCAAATGACCTTTATCCTCAGAGTCAATGGTTTGAATGCCACATAGTTTTCCACTAAAGAACACTTCTGCTTTAATGGAAATTCGCCTTAAGATATTGGTAATGTTGACCATTTTTGCACCTCTAAAAATTTGATTGATGTTGAGCAACTATTCAATGAATTAACTGAATTGAAGGCTTTATCGCGGTAATACCGAAAGCTACATTTCTGTTTACAGAGCAAAACAGCACCTGTGGGCCTAAGCCAACAAGTGCGGTTAAACTACAGACCCAGCTCCGACAATCCGGGATGGTCATCGGGGCGACGTCCCTGAGGCCATCTGAAAAGACGCTCTGACTCTTGGATTGGTAGATCATTGAGGCAGGCGAAGCGATTAACCATCAAGCCCTGTTCATCAAACTCCCAGTTTTCATTGCCATAGGAGCGGAACCAATTGCCTGAGTCGTCATGCCACTCATAGGCGTATCGAACAGCTATGCGATTGTCCGTATAAGCCCACAATTCTTTGATTAAGCGGTACTCTAATTCTTTGTGCCATTTTCTCTGTAAAAACTGGCGCGCCTGTTCCCGGCCTTGAATAAATTCACTGCGATTTCGCCATCGGGTTCCGATACTGTATGCCTGAGCGACATTTTCCGGATTTCTGGAATTCCAGCCGTCTTCAGCCAATCGCACTTTTTTTTCCGCGCTTTCTCGGGTAAAAGGCGGAACGGGAGGACGATATTCTTCAATACCATGCATAATGAGGTTCCTCTTGGGTGAGAATGTGTTAAAACGGTTGTACCAATGGAAAGTCAACTTCTGTTTTAGCGACATTGTTCAGGGTGTTGGTCCAAATGTTTAGAGCAACATTGAGTATGATTTCGATGATTTCAGCGTCACTGAATCCAGCCGCTTTAACTTTTTGCACTAATTCATCGGTTACCTGGCCACGCTTAAGGGATACTTCAACCGCAAATTCCAGGGCTACACCGGTTTTATTGTCCTTGGACAGTGCTTTGCGGTTTGCCAATACCTCTGCATCTTCCATTTTGGCCAGTGCTTTGCCTAAATAAGTGTGGGCTGACAGACAATACTCACAGCCATTAACTTCAGCGATAACCAGCGCAATTCCCTCTCTTAATGCGACAGATAACAAGCCTTTACTCAATGCGCCAGACAACCCTAAATAGCCCTCCAGTGCTGCGGGGTTTACAGCGACCAATCTGAATAAGTTGGGTACAACCCCGAGCTGTTGTTCTACCGCTTTTAACTGCGATTGAGATGATTCTGGCGCAGCTTCGATTGTTGCTGGTGTAATAAGTCGTGACATAAATTTATCCTCATCAATAAGTGTTTTTCACGCCGCTTAACTGTATGCTCGTTGAAAAACCTCGTGTAGTGGTCATATACGTTTAGCACCTAGTCATTTTTTGGAGGAGTGCATGGACAGGCTTAAAGCAATGGACGTGTTTGTTACGGTTATGGAGAGTGGAAGTTTTTCCGCTGCCGCGCGAAAACTAGACAAACCACAGACGACGATAAGCCGCCAGGTTAGAGAGCTGGAAGATTACCTCGGAGTACAGTTGGTGCGTCGCTCCACTCGAAATCTTGTCTTGACTGATACTGGTAGTAAGTACTTGCAGTCTTGCCGGGAATTGCTATCGATGGTTTCAGAGGTTGAGCGAGATGCTAAAGGTGAATATCAGGATCCCAAAGGATGCCTGACTGTGACTGCTCCCAACATCATGGGGCGCATGCATGTATTCCCATTATTGACTGAGTACCTCAAGCTCTATTCTGATGTCAGTGTCAAACTGATACTCACTGACCAAAATTTGCATATGTATGAGGATATTGTTGATATTGCAATTCGGGTTGGAGAGTTACCAGATAGTGAGTTAGTGGCAAAGTCTCTGGGCACGGTCCAGAAAGTACTATGCGCAAGCCCGGCTTACCTTGCCAGCATGGGAACGCCGTCACAACCTGAGGACTTGTCTCATCATCAATGTATTTCTTTCGAAGGTTTAGATTCAGCCACACAGTGGCGCTTTAATGACAACAATAAGGAAGTGATAGTTCCGGTGTCCACAAGGGTGAGAGCGAACTCTATTGAAGTCTCACTGCAAGCCGCCCGGGAAGGGTTAGGTATTGCCCGGCTATTGTCTTATCAGGCGTTGCCATGGTTGTTAAGTGGAGAACTCAGGTTGGTTTTGCAAAGTAATGCGCCTTCTCCCTGGCCTGTCAGTCTTTTGTATGTTCGACAGCCCGTTTTGCCGGTAAAGCAGCGAAGCTTTATTGATTTTATGACTCCTCGCTTGCAATCCCGCTTTCAGCATCTTACCCAGCAGTGGGCCACTGTTTTGCAATAAGTTTTGGCGGGAAATGGTTAACGCGAATTAGCGAAAGCGCACATGGTCGCGATTTAAGTCACTAATTTTACTGCAACCCATTAAGCGCATGTCTCTTTCAATTTCTGCCACCATCTGGCTCATGGCACGCTCCACACCTTTTTGACCGGCGGCTGCCAGGGCATAGAGGTAATAGCGGCCCAAACCCACGGCTTTTGCGCCCAGAGCCAGTGCTTTTAAAACATGAGTGCCGCGCTGAACGCCACTGTCGAACAGCACGTCAATTTGATCACCCACGGCATCAACTATTTCCGCTAAATGATCAAAAGAACTGCGGGAGCCATCCAGTTGACGTCCACCGTGGTTGGAGATCACTATGCCGGTACAGCCAATATCCACAGCACGCCGGGCATCGTCGGCGCTCATAATGCCTTTTAAGCAAAACTGACCATCCCAGAATTTCACCATCTCGGCCACGTCCTGCCAGTTCATTGACGGGTCCAGCATGTTGGTAAAATAATCCCCTATTGAGCTGGTGGCGCCTTTCATTTTAATGTGCGCATCCAGCTGAGGCAGGGCGAATCTCTCATGAGTCAGGTAGTTTATTCCCCACGCAGGCTTACTGGCAAATTGCCACAATCCGGCCAGGTTAAGTCGAAACGGAATGGAAAATCCGGTGCGTAGATCCCGTTCCCGATTACCGCCGGTAATGGAGTCTACGGTCAGCATCATAACCTGAATGCCTGACTCTTTGGCGCGCTCCATCATGGCCTTGTTGAGGCCGCGATCTTTGTGAAAATAAAACTGATATACCTGTGGTGTGGCGTATTGCCTGGCTATTTCTTCCATGCTGACGGTGCCCAGCGATGACACGCCAAACAGGGTGCCAAACTGTTCTGCGACAGCAGCCACAGCGCGCTCACCCTGATGATGGAACAAGCGTTGCAGGGCGGTTGGTGACAGATATACCGGCAGTTTTAATTCCTGCCCCATGACGTTCACACCCAAATCAATATCTTTGACACCAGTGAGTACCCGGGGAATGAGATCACAGCTTTGAAATGCGTCTGTATTGCGGCGCAGTGTGGTTTCATCATCCGCCCCGCCATCAATATAGTTGAAAATCGGGCCGGGCAAGCGTTTACGTGCCAGAT
Source organism: Planctobacterium sp. AWH2_060 (assembly GCF_056158425.1). Classification (NCBI taxonomy): domain Bacteria; kingdom Pseudomonadati; phylum Pseudomonadota; class Gammaproteobacteria; order Alteromonadales; family Alteromonadaceae; genus Planctobacterium; species Planctobacterium sp. AWH2_060. The sequence continues at coordinate 3,749,974 of NZ_JBSWTG010000001.1, forward strand.
TGCGAAAATCATGGAAGTTATAACACTGGCTTAATCGCATGGTTGTTTTCCGTTTTTGTGTTTCACCAGGCAACCGCCAAATGGAAGCTGCCTGCAAGGAAACCTGCGGTACATACCGCCTGTAATAAACAATTTCAGATTACACAATACCAGAGCCGGTGGCATTCGGGTCACGGGGTCGCAACTCTGCCATGGCCGCGCGATACCCGGCGCTGCGATACACACCTAATGGATTGATCGCGGCCCCTTTTTGGTAGCGGGCCATTGCCAGTATCGGTGATACGTCCAGGTTAAACGCATTTTTTAGCTCCAATGAGGCCATCAAGGCATCGTTTTCTTGCTGATAACCGTACAGTGCTTCGCGGTTTACCAGTAAAGCTTTGACATAGGAACGTTGCACTTCAATCGCTGAATTTATCAAGCTTTCGGCCGGGTCGGTGACATTGTGTGACTGGTCCAGCATGTAAGCGGGATTGAACTCAGCTTGCTGACGGTGCTCGGCATCCACCAGTTCATTGAAAATCAAAAATTGCTGGTACGGGTGCAATGAGCCACTATCCAAATCGTCATCGCCGTATTTACTGTCGTTAAAATGAAATCCGCCCAGTTTTTTAAACTGAATTAATCGTGACACGATCATTTCAATGTTGGTATTGGGCGCATGGTGACCCAGATCCACCAGGGATTTGCATTTAGGTCCCAGGTGCATCGCGGCCAGAATGTTAGAGCCCCAGTCCTGAATAATCGTGGAATAAAAAGCCGGCTCGAACATTTTGTGCTCGATGTGCATTTCCCAGTCATCCGGCAGGCCTTTGTATATCTCCTCCATGCTGGCGAGGTAGCGTTCAAAGGCCCGTTGGAAATGTTGCTGCCCAGGGTGATTTGAGCCATCACCCACCCACACTGTCAGGCTTTTAGCACCAAGCTGTTTCCCGTATTCAATACAATCCAGGTTGTGCTGAATAGCAAGTTCACGGGCTGCTTGTTGGGTATTGCTCAGGCTGCCGTACTTGTACGACACCGCCTGTCCTGGCTGGTCCTGAAAGGTATTTGAATTTACCGACACCCATTTTATGCCGTATTCATCCGCTTTTTGTTTAAGCGCTGAGAAATCCTCAACGGTATCCCAGGGAAAATGTGGTGAGACACTATCGGTACAGCCCGACAACTCATTGATCACCGCGCAGTCTTCCAGCTTTTCCCAGATATTTCGCGGTTCACCTTCACCCGGAAAACGGGCGAAGCGGGTACCACCTGTGCCGGTGCCCCAGGAGGGCACTGCAATCTGAAATTTGCCTGCCAACGCAGTAATCGCATCAATATCGATATTGTTCCGGGCAAGCTTATCCCCCAGTGCGGCATAATCTGCATCCAGTGCCGCTTTCTGCTTGTTATTGTCATCGCTGATTATGACTGCATCAATTCTTCGTAACATAACTTACCTCTTATCTCAGGAATGCTTCATGCAGACCACCGTCTACACTCAGCACTTGCCCGGTTGTTTTGCTCAGCTGACCGGAGACCAAAAGGTAGGCGGCTTCTGCCTGGTCTTCAGGAGTAATCGGTGACTTGGTCAATGTTCGCTGTGCGTAAAATTCGGCAAGTCGTGTACGTAACTCTTCGGTAGATTCTGAATTTTGAAATTGAATATTGTACTTGGTCAATGACGAAATAACGCGCTCTCGTGGAAACATGCTACTTCCTTGCACAACGGTTGCCGGCGCCAGTGCATTGACATTAACCAGCGGAGCCAGTGTTACTGCCAGCTCACGTACCAGGTGGTTAGCCGCCGATTTACTGGTATCGTAAGCCAGTGATCCTTTTTTAGACACAGCACCGTTGACGCTTGTAGTTAGTACCATCATGCCTTTCAATTGCTGCTTTTCCCAAACCTTTTGAGCTTCAGAGGCAACGACATAGCCACCTTTAACATTGACATTAAAGCTTAGCTCAAATACTTCATCGTTCTTGGCTAAATCAGCGCCTTCTGCAATGAATACTCCTGCTGTAACGATGACCTTGTCAATACCACCATAAGCGAGAGATACTTTGGCAAACAATGCTTCAACGGTTTTGCGATCGGTGATATCTACTTCAACAGCAATAGCTGGGCCACAAGAAGATATGCCAGTGCCCGCCACACCAATACCTTTACCATATAGTATTTCCAACTCGTCAGCTGTCGCTTTGGCATTGTCTAAGCGCAAATCAGCACAAACAACATGGGCTCCTTCACGCGCAACCCGATGGGCTGTCGCTTTGCCGATCCCGTCTCCGGCGCCAATGACTACCACAACATCTCGTGCCAACGGTGCTTCTTTGGGCATTCGTTGTAGTTTGGCTTCTTCAAGTAGCCAATACTCTATATCAAAGGCCTCTTGTTGAGGTAAGGCAACGTATTCATCAATCGCTTCAGCGCCGCGCATAACTTCAATTGCGCAATTGTAAAATTCTGCTGTTACCCGGGATTCAGATTTATTCTTACCCCACGCTACCATTCCTACACCAGGAATCAAACAGATTGAAGGTGAGGATGCACGTTGTGCTGGGGAGTTATCGTGTTTACATTGTTCATAATAAGCACGGTAATCTTTTTTGTATTGAGTAATGCCTTCCGCCAACAAGCTTTTAAGGTGCTCTATTGAATCAGTTTCCGGATTCCAGTCGACGTAAAGTGGCTTTATTTTGGTCCTCAAAAAATGGTCAGGACATGAGGTCCCTAAATCTGCAAGACGCTGTGCATCGACACTATTCACGAATCGAAGCACATCATCGTCATATTGCACGGTACCAATAAGTTTACTTTCTGCAGACACTAAACCGCGTAAATACGGTAGCACTTCTGCCAGTACTGACTCTCTTTGAGCTTGCCCGAGTTCGGCATATTTCTGACCACCAAAGGTCATTTCGCCTTTATCATGACTTTCAATATATCGTGCTGCTTTTTCAATAATATCTAAACTAAGCTGATAGCACTCTTTACTATCATTTGCCCAGTTGATCACGCCATGTCCCGCAAGAATTACGCCCTTGGCATAGGGATGTTCTCTACAAATCTGTTGCAGTTTTAAACCCAAATCAAAGCCAGGCCGTTGCCATTCAGTCCAAATTAAATCTTCACCGAAAATTTCTCGTGACAGGGATTTGCTGTTCTTGCTCGCTGCAACGGCAATCACTGAATTGGGATGCATGTGATCAACATGTTTGAACGGAATAAAAGCATGCAGCGGTGTATCGATAGAGGTCGCTCTGGGGTTTAAGTTAAACGTTGCGTGACGATACATCTCTACCATATCATCTTCTATTGGTGTTTTTACACCAACCTCATCAGCGGCATGGTAGATGTCTTGAAGAGCGTTCAGTTTATCCATATACAAGGATGAAAAGTTGGCTACCTTTGAGGTGCGTAGATCGCCGCCCGAGCCTTTTACCCAAAGTACTTCCACTTCTTTTCCGGTCAGTGGATCAACTTCTGTTAACTTTGCTGACGTATTGCCTCCGCCGGTATTCGTAATTCGCTGATCTTCACCCAGCTTGTTGGAGCGATATACCAGGTTTTCAACGGGGCTGAGTTGATCGGCTACCTCGTCTTCCCATAGGTATTTTACGTGTTTGTATTCATCTGGCTGATAAGGCATGTATGAGCACCCTGTGATGTTAAATAATTGGAACTGGAAAATTGTGAGAACTATAGTTCATTTGTGACTCAATATACATCCAAATCGGTCTTTGTCAATCATATTCAATCACAAAGGTGGCAAAAATTTACATAACATTCCCAAATATTTTACAATTTCACTGGCTGTGATTCAGGGATTGTGTCTATCGAAACAGGATGTAGCGCAAAACAACAGGGGTATTGCACTGATTTTCCGGTCTGGCAACTGATCTCCGTATCGCCGCGACTTTTTTTAACAAGAAGAAAAAGCAATCTGGCTGGTGGTGTATTGCATGATAAACAGGCAGGCTAAAACACAATGTGCTGAGGTTAATCCGATAAATAACCCTGTGAAAAAGCGGAAAAATCAACTCATATTCAGTCAAGGTGTGGTCATATGATTAAATTTGAGCGAAAAGCCATTTAACTGCTGCTGATATCTGCTCATTCTGTTAACCGGGGCGCTGAACCGGGCAGGGAGTTGAGGCCTGACCGGCCAGAGTGGGTACCACTGCCAAGTGATAGTGAATGGCAGCGGTAGGCAGTTAAACTGATTTTTTACCGGTTAACACCTGAGCAACAGCCGCGCGCCAGCCGGCCAGCATGCGGTTGACGTCGGTTTCAGACATGCGGGGTTGAAGCACGGGCTTGTTAAACCCGGTATCTGAAAACGCCGTTACTGAGGGGTATATTTTCAGTGCCAGCAATCCCATCATGGTCGCTCCCAACGCAGAGCATTCGGGAGTGGCTGATACCTGCAGGTCTGTGCCAATCATATCTGCAGTAAATTGCATGAGTTGCTGGTTGGCCGTTGGGCCGCCATCCACTTTTAGGGTCTGCATGGCAATGCCACTTTCGGCCTGCATCACATCAAGTACGTCCCGCAACTGATAAGCGATAGAATCAAGTGCGGCTTTTGAGACATGGCGCCGATCTGAGTGACTGGACAAGCCGACAATAGCGGCCCGCGCACCGGGCTCCCAGTGGGGCAGTCCCAGCCCCGAAAATGCCGGGACCAGATATACACCGCCGCTATCTGACACCTGCGCAGCAAGCTCTGCAATTTCCGCAACGTCTTGCGCCAATCCCAGTTGTGTCTGTAGCCAGTTCAGGGTTGACGCTGAATTGATAATGATGCCTTCAAACGCGTACACAGGTTCATTATCCTGGACCCAGGCCAAAGCAGTGAGCACGCCCTGGTCTGAAAAACGTGGTTTGTTGCCGATATTCAGCAATACTGACGAGCCCGTACCCAATGTTGCTTTTGCATCACCGGGAGCAAAACACTGTTGTGCGAACAGCGCAGCCTGAGAATCACCCATAACACCCGCCACAGGCAGTGGTTTGTATATGATACCGGCAAAATCAGTTTCGCCGAAAAAGGCGCTGCTCTCTCTGACTTCCGGCAAGGCGCTCATGGGTACCTGCCAAAGCGAGCACAGTGCTTCATCCCACTGAAGATCATGAATGTTGTACAGCAGCGTTCTGCTGGCATTGGTTGGATCTGTGGCAAACACCTGACCCTGCGTAAGCCGGTAAATCAGGTAACTATCAATGGTGCCAATCAAGGCTTCACCACTCTCAAGTCTGGACCTGAGCTGCGGATGATTGTCCATCATCCACAAGAGTTTCGAGCCGGAAAAGTAAGGATCCAGCTTCAGGCCACTACGCTCGTGGATCAGCCCGTCATGCCCGGCGGCGCTAAGAGATTCACAAACCGGCTCACTGCGTCTGCATTGCCAAACAATGGCTGGGTATAGTGGCTTGCCGGAGCTGCGTTCAAATATCACCACCGTCTCACGTTGATTGGTGATACTCACGCCAACAAGTTGGTCGAGGCTGTTGTGATGGCGCTGCAGCAACTGTTTTACGGTGGCCAGGGTGTTTAACCAAATTTCTTCGGCATCATGCTCAACCCAACCCGGTTGCGGGTAGTGCTGTTTGTGCTCCCGTACCGCTTTATCTAACACCGCGCCTGAACTGTCAAACAGCAGTGCTTTGGTGGCAGAGGTGCTTTGGTCCAGTGTAATTATCATCGACATAGTTAATTGTTCACGAGTCTTAGCATGGATTCGGCAAGGCCTTCCATCGACATGCCATAGTGGCGAAAAATATCAGCCTGGCTTCCTGTTACCGTGTATTCATCCGGAATACCCATGATTTTAAAGCGCGGCTTATAGCTGGACTGGGCAATGATTGCGGCGCAGGCTTCGCCCAATCCACCATTGACCATATGCTCTTCAACTGTGAGTATCGCGCCACACTCCTGGGCACAACGCAGAATACCGGCTGAGTCCAGCGGTTTTATCGTCGGTACGCTGATCACCTGGCATGATATGCCTGCGGTTTGTTGTAAATGCTCAGCTGCCAGTAAAGCGTGAATGACAGTTTCTCCTGTAGCGATAAATGCAGCGTCCTGGCCGTCTTTCACCACCCGACAGCGACCTGGCACAAAGGGGTCATTTCCGGGCAAATTAAACAACGGTGCTTTTCCTGCCCGGATATACACCGGGGATGCCAGTTGCGCCGCCGCTTTGACGGCTTCCTGCATTTCATAGTTATCTGCAGGCGACATAATGGTTATATTGTTAACTGCCCGCAATGCTGCAATGTCGTGTAGCGAATGATGCGTTGAACCCAACGCACCATAGCTGACGCCGGCACTGATACCCACCAGAGTAACCGGATTATCCGAGTAGGCAATATCATTTTTAACCTGTTCAAATGAGCGCGCGGTTAAAAAGCAGGCAGGAGAGACGGCAAAGACTTTTTTGCCTACTGATGCAAGACCGGCAGACACACCCACCAGATTTTGCTCGGCAATGCCCACTTCCACAATTTGTTCTGGCAGTGCCTGCCCGTAGGGAGCCAGTTTACCTGAGCCCCGGGAGTCACTGGTGACGGCCAGGATATGCCTGTCCTGTGTAGCCAGATCCTGTAGTGTGGCGGCAAAGATTTCCAGGTTGGCTTTGCCCATCGACAGGCCGAGATTTTCGGCGGTTTGTTTCGCTTTTGGGGAATACATTGACGGCGCTGGTGCACTCATAAAGAACCCTCCGTGAGTTTTGCTATCGCGGTTTCAATTTCTTTCAGTGCCATGATTTGTTCTTCGTCCGATGGCACGCCATGGTGCCACTTGGGAATGTCTTCCATAAAGCTCACACCTTTTCCTTTGATTGTCTTCGCAATAATCATGCTGGGCTTACCGGCCTGCAGTGGTGCGGCCAATGCTGCACTGAGTTGCGTTAAATTATGACCATCGACTGTGCTGACCGCCCATCCGAAGGCGGCAAACTTTTCGGCCAGTGGTTCGTTGTTCATCACCTCAGAGGTGCGACCGGAGATCTGCAGACTATTGCAGTCAATAATGGCGGTTAAATTATCAAGCTGATAGTGAGACGCTGCCATGGCGGCTTCCCAATTAGAGCCTTCCGCCATTTCGCCATCTCCCAATAGCGTAAATACCCGAAAGTTACGGTTGTCTTTGCGTGCTCCTATGGCCATTCCCGTTGCAATGGGCAATCCGTGACCCAGGGCGCCGGTGTTTTGCTCTACACCTGGTACCTTTCTGGTGGGATGGCCGACAAAATGCGACTGATAGGCGCACAAGCTTTCGAGTTCTTTCTCATCGTAAAAACCCTGGTCTGCAAGTACCACAAATAGTGCCTCAACCGAATGCCCTTTACTTTGCACAAATCGGTCGCGATCCGGTGATGTGAAGGTGTCCGGTGACACATTGAGAATGCGGTTATACAAGACGTTTAATATGTCTATGCAGGAAAGACTCCCCCCTGTATGCCCGGCACCCGCATTTTTAATCCAGCGCAAAATACTGTGCCGATACTGCAGTGACTTAAGGGTTAGCTGTTCGTTTGTGTACATAAAATACCCTTTCAAACTTTGATTTACAGTTACTGTTCTATATTCAATATATTCCGAAAGCAATCTTTGATCCAGTTGTATCGTAAATAATAAACTTTCGAATGCTTGCGTTTTTCGTAAATGGGTGTTTAGATGTAGGCATGACGCGTAAACAGGTTTACATTTAGGCTCGCAGGATTATCCAAACCAAAATCAATACGCGCTGACAGGGCTGTGCTCTGCTGAAGCGGCGATGAATGCTTCGGAAGCGATGCAATAAGAGCGAGTAAAAAATGGGAACTGACGTTCATGAAAGATAAAAAAACAAAGAGCAGGGGTTTAGGCGAAACCCGGCGCAAGAAAATGCTGGAATGGCTGCGGGAAGAGGGCAGTGGTCGGGTGCAGGTACTGGCGAAAGCCTTCGGGGTTTCAGAGGTAACCATCAGGCAGGACCTGGAAAAGCTGGAAGCTGAAAACCACGTGGTGCGGGAACACGGTGGCGCTTACCTGAAATCAGTTCCTGAACAGGTGCGGGCGATGACCCTGGAACACCAGGAAAACCGCGAAGCCAAACACAAAATTGGTCTGGCTGCCGCAGCGTTAGTGCAGGATGGTGAAACCATCATTCTGGACTCCGGCTCAACCACAACGGAAGTTGCGGCTAATTTATTTGGACGAAAAGAGATCACGGTGATCACTAATGCACTCAATATTGCTCTGATGTTGGGTGGCGACCGCAACTTTGATGTGCACATGACAGGCGGGCATTTTAAAGCGCCTACCTTGTCGTTAAGTGGTGAACGCTCGGCTGATTATTTTAATGGCTTGTATGCCAAGCGTTTATTTTTGGCTACGGCCGCGCTGGATATAAAACACGGTCTGTCGTATCCCTCGTTGTCGGATATTGCGGTGAAACAGGCCATGATGAAATCCGCTGAATCCATTTGTCTGGTGGCGGATTCAAGCAAAATCGGTTTGCGTTCATTTTGCGTACTCGGGGGGCTGGAACAGGTCGACATGCTGGTAACTGACAGCGGCATTACCCGGGAGCAGCAACAACAAATTGAAGACATCGGGGTGGAAGTCATTATTGCATCCTGACCCGGTTACAACTTGATATGTATAAGGATACAAAAATGAAGACGAAGCAAAAATTCGGTGCCGGTATCTGGCACTTTGCAAGCTATGTTGACCGCTATGCAACTGATGGCTATGGCCCGGCACGGGGCCTGCTTGAAATGATTGATTTGGCGGGGCAGGTGGATGATTTATCCGTTGTGGATATCAATTTCCCGTTTGTTGATAAGTCTTTGTCCTTAGACAAGGTTGAAGCGGCTTTAAAGAAAAATCACTTATCAGTGGTGGGCATTACCCCGGAAATATACACCCGCCAGTTTGCCAAAGGGGCTTTTACCAACCCTGATGCAGGCATCCGTCGTCTTGCAAGTGACATGGTTAACGAGGCCGCGGATGTGGTCAGACGTTTTGGTGCTGATTATGTCAAACTCTGGCCGGGACAGGACGGCTGGGATTATCCTTTTCAGGTGGATCACAAAGAAATTTGGCAGCTCAGTGTCGAGGGCATCGCTGCCGTTGCCAGTGACAACCCGGATCTCAAGTTTGTCATTGAGTATAAGCCGCGTGAACCGCGCGCGCACATGAGCTATGACAGTGCTGCCAGAACATTGTTGGGCATTGAGAAAATGGGCTTGCCGAACGTGGGTATCTTGCTGGATTTCGGTCATTCCTTATACGGTGGTGAGTCACCTGCAGATGCAGCCCAGTTGGCCATTGATCACGGTCGCCTGTTTGGTATGGACGTGAACGATAATTTCCGTGCCTGGGACGATGATATGATTGCCGGTTCTGTGCATCCGATGGAATTGTTTGAGTTTTTCTACACCCTGAGAAAGAACAATTGGGAAGGTGTCTGGCAATTGGATCAATTCCCGTTTCGCGAAGACCCGGTTGCGACTGCAAACAGTGCCATCAGCTTCTTAAAACACATCGAGCAGGCACTCGACAACCTGGATTTCGAAGCCATGAAGGACGCACAAAAGCGCCAGGACGCCGTTGCTGCTACCAATATTGCCAGAGACGCTCTGTTTCGTTCTTACGAATAGCAACCACAGTTTATCGCCTCAGTAACAAAGCGAATCGAAACTACTCCGGTGTGTGCACCGGAGTAGTTTTGCGTTTGGGCTTCTGGTAACGGGTATTATTTCTCAACAGGATACTTATGCAACTCAATAGTTATGCCGAAATCATTGATGACTTTCGCCGGGGAAAAATGGTCATACTGATGGACGATGAAGACCGTGAAAACGAAGGCGATATATTAGTCGCCGCTTCGTTTGTCACAGCCGAACAGATTAATTTTATGGCAAAATATGGCCGTGGCTTGATCTGTTTAACCTTGACTGAAGCGCGTTGTCGCCATCTGGCATTGCCGTTAATGGTGCAAAATAACAAAAGTCAGCACAGCACAAATTTTACCGTCAGCATTGAGGCGGCAGAGGGCATTGATACCGGGATTTCCGCCGCGGATCGGGCCCGCACTGTTCAGGCCGCCATTGCACCGGATGCAACGGCGCAGGACCTTGTGCAACCCGGGCATATCTTTCCTGTTATGGCCCGTGCAGGGGGCGTACTTAGCCGGGCTGGTCACACGGAAGCGGGTTGCGACCTGGCACAACTTGCCGGCCTTGAACCGGCAGCGGTAATTGTTGAAGTGATGAACGATGATGGCTCTATGGCCCGCCGCGCCGACCTTGAAGTGTTCGCTAAAACCCATGATATCAAAATCGGCACCATCGCAGATCTTATTCAACACCGCATACATACGGAGCGCACGATAGAATGTGTGCGCGAGCGAACAGTGCAGACGGCGTATGGGGAGTTTTTACTGAAAACCTACCTGAATAACGCCACCAATGAACGCCATTTTGCCTTTGTAAAAGGTGACATCAGTGCACAGGACGTGACGTTAGTGCGGGTGCATGTCAGCAATGCAACCCGGGATATTTTCGCCCTGCAAGGCGTTGATGACGATGGCACGGCCTGGGATTGCCGGGCGGCCCTGGCCCGCATCAGTGAAGAAGGTTCGGGTGTACTGGTTTACATAGATCATGCCCAAACCAGCTCTGATCTGGAAGGTGAAATAGAGCGGTTAGTGAGTGGCCAAAAACGCAGACCAAATCAGGAAGCAGGCTACAAACTGGTGGGTACCGGTTCGCAAATTTTGCGGGATCTGGGGGTTAACAAGCTGCGCCTGCTCAGTGCGCCGGTGCGTTTTATGGCGCTGTCGGGATTCGGGTTGGAAGTGGTTGAATTTATTCCTCACGGCGATCCCTGCACAGCAAAATAGCCAGAAAAAACACCGACACGGGCGCTTAATCTCTACTATGGTGCCCGTTCTGGCGAATTGCCGCTATTGCGTTATCCACGCCGCGCTTTGACAGGGCCACACTCGCCAGCGGCGTTAAATTGTCCGGATATTCTTCCTGCTCAACAACGAGCCATTCTATGCCGCCGTAGCGAATACTATCCCGCAGGATCGAATTCCAGTTGAGATCGTCTTCCCCGATAATGGGGCGCTTGTCACTTGAGGGGGCATTGAGTTTTGCCTTAAAATGCGCCAGTTGCATACGCCCGGAATATTTTTTGATCATCTCTGAGGGTTGCAATCCGGCGCGATTGACCCAGCCGATATCCAGTTGCAGGATAAACGCGGGGTCGGTATTTTGTGCGATCTCATCCCAAAAGGTGTGTTGCTTATATTGGGTAAATTCCCGGTCGTGATTGTGAAAGCCAAAGCGCATACCGGCATCTGTTAGCTGACCGTGAATTCGGTTAAGTTCATCGATAAAGCGCGTTATATTCTCTGCATCGTCAGAACGCTTGTCAGATGGCAAAATGAGGGTATCTACACCTAAGCGCCGATATTTTTCGATCGTGGCGTTTATGTTTTGTGTACTGAGATCGGTGGTGCTGACGTGTGCCGAACTGATAACCAGCTTGTGTTTCGCCAGTAAGGCCAAAAAACCCGACGGATCATCTTCATAAGGACCGAAGTACCCCGCCAGTTCCACCCCCTGAAACCCCAGCTTTGCCAACTGAGCTATGGTGTTGTCAAAATCTTCTGTCAGTGGTGTTCTGACAGACCACAGCTGGACACTGACTTTGGGCAGGGATGAACGGGGTGAGTGCGATTGACAACTGCTCAGCAGCAGCGTGAAAAGCACCAGACTCAGGGATATCGGTTTCATATCAATCTCGATGTGGCTACTGTCAGCCTGTTAGTGCCAACCCCACCCATCAGAACAATGACGGGCAGGGGCCATTAAAGGGTTATCAGCCGTTTCCCGCTTGCCGGAAACAACTGTGCAGACATTAAACGCCAGTCAGGCGGCAGTGGCAACTTTAGTGTGATCAAAATCCTCACCTATGATGCCACCAATCAGGAAAAGCCCCGAACTACTGATAAAGCAGGCTGCCCCCAGCAATAACGCAAAGTGATAATTGCCAAAGTAATCAAAAATATAGCCGTAGATATAACTACCGGAAGCCAGCGATGCTGCAAGAATGAACAGCAAAATGCCGAACAGTTTTCCATAGTTAACCAGACCAAAGTACTTGGGTACCAGATAAGCCATAAAGTCTACCTCTGCACCCTGAGCCAGGCCGAAACAAAACACTGCCGGCACACCTAACCAAAAGACTGCCGGTGCATCAGACAGGAAAATGAATATGCCCACTAAAGGGGTAAGCAGAAACAGGGCCGCGACTGCCGCCGGCCAGAAACGATCCAGCAGCCAGCCGGAACTCAGTCGGCCAACAAAAATGCCGACAAAAAAGAACACCGCAAGACTGGCGCCTTCAGTGGAGGTGAATCCCTGATCGATTAGCAGGGGTTGCAATTGATGCATCATTCCGCCGACTGCCACATTTGAGGTCACTAAAGCGGCGGCCAATAGCCAGAATTTGGCACTGCGCAACGCGGCTTTCATGGCCATTCCACCGGTCTGAATATCATTGCCGCTGGTGTCTTGCGAGATGCTGGACAGGTACCCAGCAGGTGCCGGTTTAAGTGCCCAGGCCACAATCGGTAAACCAATTACCAAAGGAACCAGGGCAAAACACATGAAGCCGACACGCCATCCCCAGGTCTCGTTAACATAATTGAGCAGGGGGAACAGCACCATGCTAAACAGGGTGATACCCGACATAGTTACCCCCAGCGCCAATCCTCTGGAGGAGTTAAACCAGGTGTTTACGACTTTACTAAAAATCATTGGTCCGGTGGTCTGGCCCAGGAAGGTCATTGCCAGTAGCGTGGCGTAATAAACCCATATTGAGCCGGGTTGCAGACTTAGGGCGATATAACTTAACCCCAGGAAGCCCATACCAATGCAGGCCACCCGCCGACTGTCATACTTGTCAACGATCATGCCGAGTATTGGCAAGGTGAACAATGAAAGCACGCCAATGATATTGCTCAGCGCCATGTCGGCGCGCTCCCAACCAAATTCCGCCTGCAGTGGAATAATAAAAATACTGTTCAGCATCGAGTACAGGCCGAGACCCGTACCCATGCCCACTGATCCGGCTAACACAACACGCCAGCCATTTACCCATTCAGTTTTCATCTTGGTACCTGTAATTTAGTCATAGTACTAACAACGCTGTTCTGACTTGTTCAGCCCGGTGCTCAGTTTTGCACCGGCAAGATTGGCAGCCACACGGTCATTTCGCCCTTGTCTCTGTTATCCCACGCAAAATAGGGCACAAGGGTAACATCTACCTGTTTAAACGTTGGTGCCTGGTACTTTTTATAAAGCACCTCTGGCGAGTCGTTTCTGGGGTTGCGGGTATAGAGTGTGCCTTTCAATACCCCTAAATCAACACCGCTGATGCGGGACTTTTCGAAACTGAATGCTGAATTGGGATCAATATGCAGGTCGGCAACGCTGCAACCTTCAGGAATGTCGGCACTTTCCAGACAATAGACAAGTGGTCCGCGCGTTATCGCGAGGTGGTTGCGGTTCTCTTCTACCAGGTTATGGCATTCGTTGAGTATCACCTCCATTGGCAACGACAGTGCTATTTTATCACCCGCCTGCCATTGTCGGTTAATTTCGATAAAGCCATTGTGAGCCTGTTCCAGGTGCGTGGCTTGTTGTCCATTAATCTGCACCTGATAGGACTCTGCCCAGCCCGGGATACGCAAGTACACAGAAAAGGGAGCGTCAGCGTCAATGGATTCAATTTCAAATGCGATATCGCCTTGCCAGGGGTAATCGCTGCTGACTTTCATTGTAACTTTGCCGCCATCAGCCAGGGTCACCGCCGTTCTGCTGTCACCGTACATCAGAAATGCAATGCCATTTTCCCACACTACCGCGGCCTTATCTTGTGTTTCCGCAATGGTGCGCACAACGTTCGGGGGACAGCAAAAAGACGACAGGAAGTCCTCGCGATGACGGCTCCATTTTAGATCATAGGGCAAATCGTGGTCGTGAACACAACGCAGGGCATTGGTATAGAAATACTTGTCGCCATCCAGATTAATTCCGGAGATGGTACTGTTGTACAGTGCCCGTTCCATCTGATCTGCGTATTTGCCGTGCTGAAACGCATTCACCATACGATAGGCCCATAAATAACTACCAATACTGGCACAGGTTTCATTGTAACCGTTGATGTTTGGCAGCTCATACGCCCGACCAAAAGACTGATGGGTGCGCTGGATAGCGTCATAGTCATCACCGCCGTACGGCGACACACCATCATATAGTGGTGCGCAACCCCCGGTGATATAGGTTTTTTTGGACACCATGTCCTGCCACACTGCCTCCAAAACGGCGCGATAATCTTCGTCGCCTTTGCCCAAATACAGGTCGGTCAGTCCGGCATAAAGATACGTGGCGCGCACGCCATGACCCAAGATTTCACGATGTTCTTTGAGCGGGTGCCTGTCCTGATTATCATCGGTACCGTCAGGCACCATATCTCTTAACAAAATCAGTTTTTCCAGCAGGTTGAGATACTGCTCGTCGGCGGTTGCCTGATACAGCTCTGCAAGGCCCATGTAATGAGACGGACAAACCGCTGTACGCGGAGTCGCTTCTTCAAGGTTGTCAAATTGGGTCTTCAGCCAGCCTGCCGCCTTTTTGGCAAGGTCCAGTAGTTTAGTCTCGCCGGTCATTCTGTAATGTATAACCCCGGCACTCATTAAATGCCCCATGTTAAACACTTCAAAGTTATTGATATCTTCCAGCGGATTGGTTTCCCCTGTTCTGGCGCGTTCAATGGCTTCCATGGTAAAGATATAGCCATCGTCGCGCTGTACTTTGGCGATGGTATCGATAATGTAGTCGAGGCGCTTCAGCCATTCTTCATTGTCTGAATTGGCATAGACCCTGATCGCCGCTTCCAACCATTTGAACAGATCACCATCCCAAAAAGGAGGGCCAGAGTGTCCGCCTTCATTGTCTGATTCACCCACCGCCAGCTGGAAGTTTTCCCAGCAGTGGCTGACTTCCCTGTTGTCCAGAATGCTCCACATATGCGGGACCATTTTGTCCCGACAAAAATTCCATCTTTCTTCCCAGAAACCACCGGTCCATTCGCTATTAATTTCGCCTTTTGGTAAAAGAGCATTCATTACATACCACCTTAAATTCAGATTTATACTGTAACCGGTTCGCCTGAGCACGGGTAACGCCAGTCGCTTTCGTGCTGTGCCTTTTTGCATTGGAGCAAGGCCGGAAAAACCAACCTGTTACGTTGTTTAATGTTGCTGACTTGTAACTCTGAGTGATTACTGTCGTACAACAGGGTCACATTTTATTAACATCAGATTTAACATTATCATTCACTCGCCGCTCATTCAACTCAAAAATAGACAAAGTAACTCATAAGTTTTCAAAATAGCTCACAAAATGGTAACAAATCCTTTACCACAAGTTGAATTGTGGGTTTTAGCAGGGCGAATGTTGGGGGTTTTTGCGCTGTTAGGGTTTTGTAGTGTGTTGACAGTTAAAGTGATACTCACCTGATTGCAATTGCATACTGATAAAACCATCACAGTGTTGAATAGCAGAAATACCAGCGCTGTCTTGTAATGCAGTGCCGCATTCGGTGATCGCCTTTGTGTCTGTTACCGGCAGATGCAGGGTGGCTGTCGTGTTGGCCGGCACTTTTGTTTTATAGTGCAATGCGTTGTCTTCTATCCACCAGTGACTGGTGATCTTGCCATAGGGTGACTGGTACCAGGCGTCTACCGCTGAGATTTGACCGTTGCCGTCGATTTCGGGCCGAAGCGCAAAGGTTTTAAATCCTGGTGTTGCCCGCTGAATGCCTGCTGAGTGACTCATCAGCCATTGTCCGACGGCGCCAAAGGAGTAATGATTGAAAGAATTCATGCTGTTGTTACCGGCAAAACCATGTTCAGTGGTATAGCCGTTCAGACGCTCCCAAATTGTTGATGCTCCCTGACGCACTGAATACAGTAATGACGGGTATTGATCGTTCAGGAATAACCGGTAGGCAGTATCACCGTAGCCATGGGCGCTCAACGCATCTCCTATCCATGCCGTGCCGATAAACCCGGTCATCAGGGAATATTCCGGTCGCACTATGCCGTTGTCGTCACTGGATTGTCGTGTTACGCAGTTATTGAGGCTGGCCGCAAAACGGGCGGTATCCTGGTCTTCAAAAACGCCAAGGGCTAATCCAATGGCATAAAAACTCTGTGTGTCGGCAGTATCTGCCAACAGGGTATTGAGAAATGCTTTGCGCTTGTGGTAGCGCCCTTTCAGGGAAGCGGCATCCTCTTCGTGGCCCAGCAAAGCGGCAGTTTTGGCGACGATGCCCAAAGCATACACATGATAAGCCGTCGCCGGAAAGGCTGCCCCTAATTGTTGGTTTTGCAGTCCCAGCCAGTCCCCCAACTCCTGATCGCGGCTTAGTCCGGAGGCCGGGTCGAGTGTGGTATCCAGGTAATTCAGGTAGTTCAACATGGCAGTATAGTTTTCTGCCAGTATCCCAATATCATTAAATTGCCAGTAGATTTCCCATGGCAATACGATACCGGCACAGCCCCATAACAGGCCGCCAAAACCGCCATCAATCGGCGCAATATCCGCATAGCGCCCGTTGTCAAACTGGGTATCGCGCATACTTATCAAATGTCGGCGCAAGAACTGAGAACAATCACTGATGTAAGACGCCGTGCGGCTAAACACGCTGATATCTCCCGACCAGCCCATTCGTTCATTGCGCTGCGGGCAATCGGTGGGCACAGATAAGAAGTTATCAATATTTGACCACACAATGTTTGACCATAGTTTGTTCAACCCGGTGTCAGTGCTTTGATATCCGGCGGTTAATTCGGCAATGGAGCTGATCACAACCCCCTGCACAGCTGTCAGTGGCAGCGCAATTTCGATGCCGGTTATTTCGATGTACTGAAACCCGTGGAAGGTAAATCTGGGCTGATAACACTGTTTGCCCGCCTTCATTATGTATATATCCTGACTGAGGGCTGCGCGGTAATTCTCGGTCAGAATCATACCGGCATTGGCGCCTGATTCCGGGCGGTCCGGATAACACATTTCTGCGTAACGCAGGGTTACAACCTGCCCAGCTTGGCCTTGGTTAAAGTCAATACGCGGCACTCCGACAATATTCTGCCCAAGGTCGTAAACAAATACCCCGGGGCGCACCTGCCGGACTTCCCGGGCGCTGATTACTTTGAACTCACGGACCGGCTCCCCTATTTGCCCAATCAGTGCCTGTTGAGTGAAGTCTAAATGTTGTGGCTTTTGCCTGAGATTCGGATGTGTCCCATGCGTCACTGTGCCTGTTAGCGGAACTTCGTGGGTGCGTGTCCAGCGTGCGGTATTAAAACCCGGCTCGCTCCAGCCAGCGACTGAGTGCGCTTTGTTTGCGTCATACACTTCACCCTGGAGCAGGCTGCCGTACACTACCGGACCTTGGTTAAAAAATTGCCAGTGCTGATCATCCGAAACCTGCACATCGCGGCTGCCATCCTGATACTCGACAACCAGTTTTACCAACAATGATTGCCGGTCGCCAAAGCCATGCCAGGTGTTGCCAAAGCCCAGCATCCCGCTCCACCATCCCTCGGCTAACTGAGCCCCCATTGCATTGCTACCGGTACGGAGAAGATCGGTGACATCATAGCTTTGGTACAGATGCGTGCGGTTGTACTGGGTCAGTCCCGGGTTGTAATAATCGTTGCTTATTCGCTGGCCATTAATGAAAAACTCATAGATGCCTCTGGCCGTAACATACAGACGAGCTTTGGTGATTGTCTGCGCTTTTAGAGCAAACTCCCGGCGTAGCATAGGCATACTGTTGCGGCTGGGATTCGCCAGTATACAAAGCCCGTCAACTCCACCAGTCAGCGCATAGTGCCCGTTTTCAATAACAAAAGAACCCGCCACTATCTGATCGGAAAAGATGCTTTGGTGTGGCGTCGGATGCTCTCTGAACAGGGTGTTGCGCGGCGCGTGGACGTTGTTTATTGCAAGGTTTTTAACCTGGGCCTGTTGGCCTGGCTCTATTAAAAAGCCTATATGATTGAGCATGCCGTAGGTTATTACCCGATGATCGTTCCCGGCGGGATTTAACGGTGCTCTGGCACCCTGAAGCAGTGGCCTGAGTGGCGGAAATCTGGGATCGCCCGGCGGCTGTGCGACAGTGTTGAGGTAGAAATCTGCCTGATTATTTAGCTGCACCGTCAAGGTACCATAGGCGTTATGGATCAAAAGATGATGAAACTGATGTTGATTGTGGTGGCTAATAACCGCGGGTTTTACAACATAATCAAATAGTGGTTTGTCGGGCACATCATCGGCACTGTAACCGGCCCGATAAAAGCGCAAATGCGCAAAACCACCCCGACGGGATATCTCACCCACATCAAGCTCTACCCTGAAATAGCTTTGATTTACGCTATTGTGCAGTTGATAGATGTTTTTGTCTTTGTGACACAGTCGCGGATCATTGGCGGCCAGCAGTATTGAAGCCCGTGTGCTGCCGGGGTCAATACGCAAATCTGCCGACAGATTATACAGCGGCAGATAATCAGCGTATAAACACAAATCGCTGTCGTCACCACCAATCCACTTTGCACCTTCCCACGCGCTGATGTCAGAATTCATCAGGCCGGTTTCAAACCACGATTCGGCTTCAAGAGTGTCTGCATTTTGATCCCAAACCGTGACCGCCCAGTTGTAGGTTGTGCAAGCCTGCAGGGGCCAGCCCTGATAAACAATGTGTAAAGAGTCAGATGAGAACACCCTGCCGGAATCCCATGCGACTTCGCCCTTGCTGTTTTTTACCAGGATGCGATAGGCCTGCTGATATTGGCCGCGTATCCCCCTGACATTAGCCATTTGCCAACTGAAGCGCGGCTGAGTGACGTCAATACCCAAGGGGGTTTGACGGTATTCAACCTGCAAGCGGTGCAACGAGCCTTGACTGGTTTTCATGTTATCTCATTATTCTGTGACGACCCCCTGTGGCTTTTTTGAAGGTTTCGTCTGCTATCATAGATATCAGACTAGCGAGTCAGAATGTTAAAATCAATAATAATAATCAATATCGCTCATAAGGTGTCATTTGGTTTTGTTGTTTCATTTTCTTGACTGTCAGTTAGATCACTGTTTTTATCGAAGGTGGCGCTAATGTGGCGCAAGATAAAAATCTGTAGCAATGGGCTGGTGGCTTTTATTTTAGGGTGTTCAGGCTGTTTCTGGCAGGTTTTTAGGTACCTTGTGAGCAGCCATAAGTCTGAATTATTCTTGTTGAACCTTTTTCAATCGCATGTAATCAAAATGTTGCTATTTAAGTCATTTGTTGTAATATTCGGAGCATGGTGCTTCGGCAACAGGTGCAATATGTTGATAAAATGTTGCAGGTTGAGTGCCCTTGCAGAGATAACAGGTCCGGATACATTTTCTGATTCACGCAGGCTGATACCCAATATAAGAGCTTAGCGGAAGTGTTTTCTGGCGCAAACTGGACGTTGAGTAGTATGCAGCCCGATAATTTAAAAGTTGAGTACCAGGCGAACCCGTTAGGTATTGATGTACTGCAGCCACGCTTCAGTTGGCAGATGCGTCATCAACCAGAACGCCGCGGCCAGAAACAACTGGGTTACCGTATTACAGTGTGTAATGATGCCGGTGTGCTGTTTTGGGACAGCGGTGAAGTGAGTAGTGATCAGTCGGTGCATATCCTTTATCAGGGCAAATCTCTTCAGCCCCGCAGCCGCTACCAATGGCGGGTGGCGGTTTGGGATCAGGATTCGCAAGTCAGCGAAGCTGAATCCTGGTTTGAAACCGGTCTGATGAATTCGGATATCAGCGCCTGGCAAGGGGCACAGTGGATTGGCGGCGGTGAAAATGACAAGCCTTTGTATGCCGACTACTTGCCACTGTATGACTTGTCTGTGGATGTTGAAATTGCGCCGGGGAGCCAGTGTGCCAGTATTATATTCGCAGCCAATGACCCTCGTTTTCTGGACAAGTATAAAAACATCTATCAGCAGGAAAGTGCTCTTAATGAAAGTTATTTCCGTGTTGAGTTGGATATTGCCGGGCTGGATGAGGTGCAGGGTCATGCCCGGCTGAACATATATCGCGCCGGTTATCTACCCGAAGATAACCCGGCATTGCCTGTGGCGCAGTTCAGAATTAAACACCAGGTGATTAACCAGGACAACCGTTACGCGCTACACCATCTGTTTATTCATAATGAATATGGCACCCTGACCATACAGCTTGACGGCAATAGCGATTTTTATCTTGGGGCACAACGACCCAAAACGCCGGTATTGTTTTCAGAAAAAGCCCGTGCCCCCATGATGCATGGTGCCAGGGTTTGCTTAAATGAGGAAGGCGGCGATCACGATACGTTACCCTACGGGATGCTGAACGCAATCGGATTTAGGGTGGAGCCAGAGCAACACGCCAGCTTTAGTAATCTGAGGGTCAGCAATATCCATGCGCCCAACAACAATGTGTTTTCCGAATCCCTGAACTTGCCTTACAGCGGCATATTTGCGGCACATCAAGCATCCCCTCATTTCCGGGTTGAAAACCAGCGCTACCAGATTTCAGGTGGCACTAAAGGCACCTTCATCGTGGCAGATCCCAGCCAAAATGGTATGCCGATGTTGCGCTCTGAGTTCGATCTGCAAGGCAAGACAATCGCCAGGGCGCGTCTTTACGTTACTGCCCGCGGTATCTACGAGTTTTATATCAACGGCCATCGGATTGGAAACGACTACTATAATCCGGGCCTGACACAATACAATGAAACCCATCTGTACCAGACCTATGATGTGTCGTCCTATATTTCATCGGGCAATAATGCCATGGGTGCCATGCTGGCAGAAGGCTGGTGGAGCGGGCTGTTAAGTTACGGTAATACCTGGCATTGCTTTGGCGATCAGCAATCGCTGCTGGCGATGCTGGTGGTTACCTTAGCTGACGGTACCGAATTGGTGTTTAACACCGATACCCAAAACTGGCAGTTCTTTAATCAGGGACCCATTACCTACAGCAGTCTGACGATGGGGGAAGTCTATGATGCCCGCAAAGAAGCTGAAATAAGCAACTGGAGTCAGGCGGGATTTAACGCGGATGGTTGGGTACCTGCCCGGCAGGTGCCGTTGGAAAACTCTGCTACCTCCGGTAGTCGGCCCAGCATGATGATTGAAGCTCAGCATCTGAGCTATGAAAACATGGCTCTGGAGGGGCAGGTTGGTGAGCCAGCCAGGGTATTTAAGACGCTGAATGCGCAAAGTGTTGAGGAAGTCCGGCCCGGGGTGTTCGTCTATGACATAGGTCAGAATATCGTGGGTGTGCCACAACTTGATTTTGAGAATGGCAACGAAGGTCAGCAAATCACCCTGCGCTTTGCCGAAATGTTGTATCCGGATTTACCTGAATCCGGCCCCAATGTAGGCATGATTCTGACTGAAAATTATCGCTCAGCACTGAGTCAGGATATTTATATCATGAAGGCGGGGCCGCAACGTTTTCAGCCGCGTTTTACTTCTCATGGTTTTCAGTACATTGAAATTACCGGTATTGACGAGGCTTTGCCGTTATCTGCAGTTAAAGGCATTGTTATTAGTTCCGTGTCACGATTGACCGCCAATTACACAAGCTCAAATAAAAACGTCAATCAGCTCTGGTCGAATATCGTCTGGTCCAATATTGATAATTTTCTGTCGGTGCCCACCGATTGCCCGCAGCGCAATGAGCGTATGGGCTGGACCGGCGATATTAATGTGTTTGGACGCAGTGCCACTTTTATCAGTGACTCTTCGCAGTTTATTCGTCGCTATCTCAAAGCAATGCGGGACACTCAAAGCCCTGCAGGCCGATACCCCGACATCGCCCCGATAGGAGGTGGTTTTGGCGGTATATTGTGGGGCAGTGCTGGTATCACTTTGGCCTGGGAAGCATACCTGCAATTCAACGATTTAGGCTTACTGGCGGAGCATTACGCGTCAATGCAGGCCTATATGGACTTTCTGGACAGTGTCACGGATGAAAACAGCGGATTTATTACCGATGACGGCTTAGGCGACTGGCTTGGGCCGCAACATCAGCAGGTTGGTTCTGCATTTCTGGCTACCGTCTATCAGGTTTATATTTTGAATATCATGCAGCAGGTCGCCCGCATTCTTGGGGACGAAAAGCAGGCTACAAGGTTTCATCGCCAACACCTGAACCGCAAAGCGTTCTTCAACGATACCTTTGTGTCTCCGGATAAAAAGGCGGTTGGCTGGCTGACTTACGGCAATATTTGGGAGCCATCGGATTGCACCCCTGAATTTAAGGAAGCGGATGTACAAACCGCCTATGCAGTAGGGCTGGCATTGGGGGCATTTGACGACTCTTTGACAGCGACCATGGCGGCCCATTTGGACCGGACAGTAAAGTCTAAAAACAAAGATGATAGCGGCATAGAGCGCCCTGAATATTCTTTGATGACCGGGTTTATTGGCACTGCCTGGGTGGCTGATGCACTCACTGAAAATGGTTACAGCGATACTGCCTACCGGTTGATCCAAAGCGAAACCTATCCGTCCTGGCTTTATTCAGTTGTTCAGGGGGCAACCACTATCTGGGAACGCCTGAATGGCTATACCGTTGAACATGGGTTTGCCGGTAATAACGGCATGAATTCATTCAATCATTATTCTTTTGGCGCAGTCGCACAATGGATGATTTGTCATTCGGCGGGCATTCAACGAGACAAACCGGGCTTTAAGCATTTTTTGTTGAAACCCGGTATTGATAATCAGCGGGGCATCACACAGGTAGATGCTTACTATGACTCGCCCTATGGCAAAATCCAAAGCAACTGGCAAACCGAAGCCGGACAACTGCGTTATCAGGCCAGGGTTCCGGCGAATACCAGCGCCACAGTAGTCCTGCCCGTGCAGGATACTGAAATGGTTACCGAAAGCGGCAGGGCGTTAGATGAGTGCGATGGTATTTTCAGTGTAGAAAAACACCCTCAGGGCGTGAGTTTACAACTTTTGTCGGGCTGTTACTCATTTGTCTGTAAGCTGCCAGGTCAGGCGGACTGAAAACACAATGAACAAGTCGGCATACCAAATACTGTCCGCCACGTTATCGAGGTTTCTACCGGCTGAGCGAATTATCAGTGATTATGCTCAGCGCCTGGCGATGGGGGTTGATGCCAGCTTTTACCGGTTAGTTCCCGAACTGGTACTTATACTGGATACGGAAGAGGAAGTCGTACGGGTGGTAAAAGCGGCAGCTGACATTGGCCTGGCTGTTACATTTCGGGCTGCTGGCACCAGTTTATCTGGTCAGGCCCAGTCCGATTCCATTCTGATCACCCTGACGAACCGCTGGCGCAACCATGACATCCAGGATTTGGGGCTGAGAATTAAACTGGGGCCCGGAGTCATAGGGGCTGATGCCAACAAGTACCTGCTGCCGTATGGCAGAAAGCTGGGACCGGACCCCGCGTCGATTAACAGCTGTAAGATTGGTGGCATTGCGGCGAACAATGCCAGTGGCATGTGCTGTGGCGTCGCGCAAAACAGCTATCACACCCTGGCCAGTATTCGCGTGGTACTTTACGACGGTACGGTGCTGGATACGGCAGACCAGAGCAGTATTGCTGCCTTTCGGGCATCGCACGCGGCGCTGTTGCAAAGCATTGCAAACCTGGCGGAGGAGGTGCGCAACGACGCTGCTCTGCATGCCCTGATAAAACATAAATACAGGCTCAAAAATACCACCGGATATGCCATCAATTCACTGATTGATTTTGTTGATCCCATTGATATTTTGGCACATCTGATGATTGGCTCTGAGGGCACGCTGGGCTTTATCTCATCCATTACCTATCACACCGTGCGGGAAGATAAGTACCGCGCATCATCCATGGTGTTTTTTCCGGATATTCATACAACCTGCCTGGCGGTGAATGCGCTGGCTGAGGCGAACGTCGCCGCTGTCGAATTACTGGATCGGCGCGCTTTGGCATCGGTCAGTGACATGCCAGGATTGCCGGCGTTTATCCATGATCTTGATAATAACGTTGCCGCGTTACTGATTGAAACCCGTGCCGCAAATGCCGACAAACTGGCAACACAGGTGCAGGCGTTACAGGCGTTGCTGTCCACCTTTAAACAAACCAACTGTATTGCCTTTACTGACGACAGCGAACGCTGTGCTCAGTTGTGGGCTATACGCAAAGGCACGTTTCCGGCGGTGGGTGCAGTCAGAGAAAATGGCACCACTGTGATTATTGAAGATGTGGCCTTCCCCCTTGAGCGCCTGGCTGAGGGTGTGGCTGCGTTGCAGGCGCTGTTTGAGCAATACCGGTATCACGAAGCCATCATTTTTGGTCACGCGCTGGAAGGCAACCTGCATTTTGTGTTTACCCAGGACTTTGGTACCCAGGTTGAGATCGACCGCTACAAATCGTTCATGGACAGCGTATGTCAGTTGGTTGCGGTGGATTTTGGTGGCTCCCTGAAAGCCGAGCATGGCACCGGCAGGAACATGGCGCCTTTTGTGGAGCTCGAATGGGGACCGAAGGGTCTGGCCATCATGCAAAAAATAAAGCATTTGTTTGATCCGCAAAATTTGCTTAATCCCGGAGTGATTATTAATGACAATCCGCTGGCACATATCACGCATTTAAAAGCGTTGCCTGCCGCCAACAGCATCATAGATAAATGTATTGAATGCGGTTTTTGCGAACCCGTCTGTCCTTCTAAAGATTTGAGTTTTACGCCGCGGCAACGCATTACCCTGTTCCGTGAGATCAGCCGTTTAGAGCGCTCCAAAGAGAATAAAGCATTGCTTGCTGAACTGGGGCAAGCCTTCGACTATGCCGGAATTGATACCTGTGCAGCGACGGGGTTGTGTGCAGACCGGTGTCCGGTGGGAATAAACACCGGGGATTTTGTCAGGGAGCGTCGGCAACAGCGAAATCACAAATACCAGCGCACAGCCAGCTTGTTAGCCAGACATTTTGCCAAGGTTGAAGGGGTTTCCCGCTTCGCGCTGTCGGTGGTTTCAGCTTTGCACAAGGTGCTGGGCGATCGCGCAATGAGTTGCCTGACCGGCGCTGCAAGAACGCTGTCGTTGAATCAGTTACCAAAATGGAACAAATTTACCCCACAAAAGGCCCGGTATCGCTGGATATCAGAAACGACAGGCAATCCCCCGGCAGCAAAAACGGTGGTTTACATGCCCAGTTGTGCCAGCCGGACGATGGGTCAGGCAATCGGTGCGAAGGAGCAGCGCTCACTCACCGAGGTTACCCTGAGCCTGCTGCAAAAAGCCGGGTTTAACGTTATCAGCCCTAACTTTGACGGGGAGTGTTGTGGCATGCCATTCCAAAGTAAAGGCATGGCCCAGTCCGCAGCACAGAAACAGCAATCATTGCTGGCACGCCTGGAGACGCTAAGCCAACAGGGCCGCTATCCTATTTTAATGGATACCAGCCCCTGCAGGGCTATGTTGCAGGGCGATGCCAGCAGGCATTTAGCTATCTATGAACCGGTGGCATTTGTCTCAGAGATATTGTCACCGCATCTGAATTTCACGCCGGTAGATGACACTGTCATGCTGCATGTTACCTGTTCAAGCCGAAAAATGGGCCTGGCTGAGCAGATGCATAGCCTGGCAAGGCAGTGCAGCCGCAACGTGGTTGTACCGGAACATATTTACTGCTGCGGCTTTGCCGGTGATAAGGGTTTTACCACACCGGAGTTAAACGCCAGCTCCCTGTCTGGTCTGCGGGAGCAAGTGCCGCAAGGCTGCAGTGCAGGGTATAGCAACAGCCGAACCTGTGAAATCGGTTTATCTCACCATGCCGGTATTGATTACCAGTCGATTTTATATTTGGTGGATAAAGCCACCACCAAAAACAAAGGGAATGCAATCCCATCAAACGGAAGTGGCAGTCACAGTGAATAAACATCAACGCTTTAGCAGGCAAATAGCCGCTTTTGTGGAGGCAACTGCCTGTTGTTTTTTCCTGCAATGAAATTAAACGTCAACCCAATCTACAAGAGGAAACAGTCTATGCGATGCAAGCCTATTCGATATTATCTGGTGTCTTTGCTGCTGATATGGCTAACCGGTTGCGGCGTAATGGCTGCTGAACCATCGGTAGGCAATCACCGCGTTTTTGAAGCTGAGATCATAAACAATAATTCATACGAGAATAAGTTTAACGATGTGCAGTTACTGGTTGACTATGTCGCCCCTTCAGGCAAGAAATGGCCATTTTGGGGATTTTATGACGGCGACGGCCAGGGCGGCGGTGATAAACAAACCGGCAATGTCTGGAAGGTGCGTTTTATGCCCAATGAAACCGGGCGCTGGACTTACAGCTATCGCTGGAGTGATGGCACCAAAGGGGGCGAAGGCAGCTTTTTGAGCACAGCCGAAAATGCCGGCAAAGGTATGCTTCAACCGTATGAGAAAAACCCCCGTTGGTTTGCCTACAATGGAACGGAGCCGGTCTGGTTGAAGTCCTATTATGAAACGGGGCACGGGGGCATTGCTCAGGACTTTGACTGGATGAGCGACAATGTGTTTCAGCCTCTGATCGATAAAGGTTACAACCACTTACAGGTCAACTGGTTGATGTCACTGTGTTGTTATAAACAATATTACCTTGACGGTCCCAAACCCGACACGCTTGACCTGACACTCTACGAGGAAGGCAAAGCATCAAGCACCATGAAGCTCAATGTCTGGAAAATGATGGAGCAACGTGTCGACTGGTTAAATGATCGCAATGTCGGGCTATATATGTTTATCGGCTTCGACGGCAGCCGCAATGACGGGCCGCGCTGGGAAAGTCTGAGCCAGGATGAGCAAGAGTTCTATGTTAAATATGCCGTCGCCAGGCTGGGTGCCTTTGCCAATATCGCTGGCTGGAATTTTGTCTGGGAAGTAGACGGCGGGCGAGAAACCCACGAACTGGGGTGGGCAAAACTGATGCAAAAATACGACATTTTCAATCATCTGCGCACCTATCAGGATGAAATGCCCCGGGAAAATCATTTTGAAAAAGATGCCTACAACTTTGCTGCGGTAGAAAACCATTTAATCGTGGCGCCGGATAAAACCATGGAGCGTTACAACTATTGGCGCACCGCCTGGACCCACTACATGGCCGCATTGGTCGGCTATAAGGGTAAACCTGTGTACATGATGGAAGGAAATGCCTTGTGGCAGCGTTACTGGCATCCGCGTTCCGGCGCCAGTCAGGACGATCTGCGTCAGGCGGCCTGGGCCACTACAATGGCAGGCGCATCCTTTAACTGGAATGGTGCTGAATCGGAAAAAGGCTTGTATGCCCGTGGTCGCTATGGCCTGCCGGTTTTTGAAGAAAATCCCTTTTATTTATCGTCACAGTACGTGGATATCATCGCGCAGGTAATGCATAACGAAGTGCGGTTTCACACTATGACCCCACAAAGTGATCAACTCACCGGCCACGATCCTTTCCGGGTGTTCGCGCTGGTGGAAGAAGGCGAACAGTACCTGGTGTTTTCCATGCACGGTGAGCCTTTCTCGTTGTTTTTAGCCGAAGGGAGCTATGACAATAACATCTGGATCAACGCAAAAACAGGGGAAACTGAACCGGTGAAAACGGTTACCGGTTACGGTGCCCTGGACATCAGCGCTAAGGGAAACAACAACCGTGAAGAATGGCCCCGGGCTGTGAGTTTTACGCCTCCTGATACTAAGACTGACTGGGTATTGGCAATTCGCAAACGACCTCAGTCCTGACCTTATCTGACCCGGCTGCCCCCATGCAATTGTGATGGTGGGCAGTGCGGGATAACTTATCGATATCTTTGAGGTTAGTGAGCAGGCAGAGCAAGGCGTAAGCTGCAAAGATATCGCGTATTGGGCATTCGCCTTTGGAGATGAAAATGAAGAAAGTAGCAATATTGGGCGCAGGTGGGAAAATGGGGATCCGCCTGAGCAAAAACCTGGCGAAAACGGATTTTGATGTACGTCATGTTGAGGTGGCCGAACCGGGGGTTGCCCGTTTAAACGCTGAAGTGGGCGCTACCCCGGTGGCCCTTGATGATGCTATCAAAGAAGCGGAGGTGGTCATTCTGGCCATCCCCGATACCGTGATTGGCAAGGTTACACAGGTGCTGGTACCTAAACTGGAGACGGGTACTTTGGTCGTGATTCTGGATGGTGCGGCGCCGTTTGCCGGTCACCTGCCAGAGCGTGAAGACATTACCTATTTTATTTCGCACCCTTGTCATCCCCCCATCTTTAATGATGAAACTACAGAGGCAGGTCGCAAGGATTATTTCGGTGGAATTGCAGCGAAACAGGCTGTTGTAAACGCCTTGATGCAGGGCCCCGAGGAGCATTATGCCCTGGGGGATGAAATAGCCAGGGTCATTTATGCGCCGGTTTCCCGTACCCATCGCTGCACTGTTGAGCAGATGGCGTACCTGGAGCCCGGTTTATCTGAAACCGTTTGTGCCTCCTTGCTGATGGTGATGCGCCAGGCGATGGACGAGGTGGTGAAAAAGGGCGTTTCAGAAGAGTGTGCCCGGGATTTTTTACTGGGACACATGAATATTCTGAGTGCCGTTATCTTTAATGAAATCGAGGGCGCCTTCTCTGATGCCTGCAATAAGGCAATCGAATTCGGTATCCCTGCATTGATGCGGGATGACTGGAAGCAGGTGTTTGAGCGGGAGGAAATTCTGGCCAGTGTCGAGCGGATCACCTGACATTCAGTGGCTTGCTGGTCATTATCGGTCAGCAAACCATTTATGCCACAACGGTAAAAATTTAAGACAGTAAAACTCACCTACAGCACTTGGTCCGGGCCGTTATTTTCGCACTAGGGCTGGGTGTGCTGTTTGCCAGACAAATCTAACAACTCAATGTCCTTAAACTGCACCGGATGACTTTCTGATTGCAGCGCTATGTAGCCACTGCTGAGTTTCGGGGCAACGAGAAACTCGTTGTCGGGATCATCCCTGACCAGGTCGCTATACTGCATAACCTGTTCGCCATTTACCCAATGCGTAATCTGCTGGTGGCCTATAACTTCAAATTCCACCTGTACCCATTGCTCTGTGGGGTAGGTGTTTGATCGGGAGTCAGTGCAGTGGTTAGTGGCTGGTTTACCTTCAAAAGTAACATTGGTGTTGGGCGTACAGACATTCGCTGTGGGTCGGGTATCGCCCTGGTCAGCGCCCAGCAATTGCGCTTCAATGGAATCCGGAAAAGCTTGTCTGAGGGACATGGTTTCCGGTGCCTGACTGTGCAACATGGCACCACTGTTCTTGTAGGCCCACTTTGGACCATCGGGAAGTTGCTCACCGATAAACCGGTAGCTGAAACGCAGCTTATAATGTGACAGTTTTGTCTGATAAAAGAGGTGACCAAATTGCTCGTTAAAATCCTGGTAGTGCTGGTAAGAAACGGTGAGTAAGCCATCCTGTACTACAAAGGTGTTTAACGGATCTTCATTTAGCGGATAGCCGCTGATCTTGGGGATCCAGCCGTCGAGGTTTTTGCCGTTGAATATGGACTGCCAGTGTTCAATTTCCGCGTCTGCAGCGCAACCAATGCAGGGTAACACTGAGATAGCAGCAGTAAGATAGTATCGCAACATTTATAGGTTTCCTGTTTTCATTTGTTTTACAGCATAATCCGCCGCTCTTGCTGTCAGCGCCATAAACGTAATTGAAGGGTTCACGCAAGATATTGAAGAAAACGCCGCGCCGTCAGTGACAAACAAGTTACTGACCTCATGACTTTGATTCCATTGGTTGAGGTAGGAGGTTTTGGGATCTTTGCCCATACAGGCACCTCCCATTTCGTGGACAAATCCGCCAGGTGAAACATTGTAATCAAAGCTCTCAACATTGTTCAGGCCTGCGGCGGTGAGCATTTCTGCGGCAGAGTGCTGAATGTCTTTTTTCATTTTTATGGCGTTTTCGCCGTAGGCGACATCGGTCACCAGCTGTGGCATGCCCCATTTATCTTTCAGGGTTTCATGCAAATACACTTTGTTGTTGTAGTCCGGCAATACTTCACCGTAACCGGCTAAAATAAATTTCCAGCCACCCGGTGAGCGCAGTTGCTGTTTCAGTTCTGCCCCTATACCTTGCTGGTTAATGCCGCGCCGCCAGTCGCGTCGCTCTGCACTGCCCTGAAAACCAAATCCCCGCAAATAGTCATTGCGCGGCGTTTCCAGATTGCGAAATCTCGGCAGGTAGACCCCGCCCGGGCGTCTGCCCTTGTAGTACATGTCCAGGTGACCGGGCACATCGCCACGGGCACCCACGGCACCAACGTGATCCATAATATAATGGCCAAGCACCTTACTGCGGTTACCTATGCCGTTGGGGAAGGCCGCAGATCGTGAGTTAAGTAAAATTTGCACACTGGCCAGGGTTGAAGCGCACATAAAAATGATACGTGCCGATACCTCTATCCGCTTACCGGTTTTGGTATCCACATAGGCGACGCCGGTCGCTCTGCCTGATTGCTCATCATATAACACTTGTTGTACCTGGGCGTTGGCCCGCAGTGTCATATTGTTGGTTTTTTTCGCTGCCGCCAGGGCGCCGGACAGTGACGAATAGTATCCGCCCCAGGAGCAGCCGCGCTGGCATTCATTGCGGGCCATACACATACCGCGCCCTAATGCGAGATGCTCGGGTTGCGGTTGCGTCAGATGGGCAACCCGGGCAGGGATCAGTTTGCGTCCGGGAAATGCGCGTTCCAGTTTCGCTTTTATTTCCCGCTCAACAGTATTCATTGGCAGGGGCGGAAGGAACTTCCCGTCCGGTAGCACTTCAAGCCCTTCTTCGCTACCGGCAATGCCGATAAACGGCTCGACGTAATCATACCAGGGCGCAATGTCGTTATAGCGAATGGGCCAGTCAATGCCGTGGCCATCCTGAGCATTGGCAGCAAAGTCCAGCGCATTCCATCGATAAGACTGACGTGCCCAAAGCAGTGATTTTCCGCCAACCTTAGCGCTTCTTATCCAGGTAAAAGGTTGGTCTTGCTGGTAGGGGTTATCTTTGTCATTGATAAAATGATGTTTGGTAAAATCGGTGAGGGCATAACTTTTTCTTTGTATGGGCTGTTCCGTGGCGAGCTCATCCTCCGGCACTCTTCCCCGATATTCCATCGACCAGGGCGGCAGAAATTCGGTTTTGTACTGGCCGTGCTCCAGTGGCTCGCCCCGATCGAGTACCAGAGTTTTACAGCCTTTTTCGCAAAACTCTTTGGCGGCGTACCCCCCGGACATGCCGGAACCGACTACTATAATGTCATAATCTGTATTCATGGGTTCTCCTTATGACCAGGCGCGTGCAATGTTTTTCAGTGGAATTTCGTTATAGGGGCCGGGTACCGGATCGTGCTGCAATTCAACACTGCCGCCAATTTCTGAGGTGTAATAGCCCACCAGGGTCAGCTCTTTGATGGTGCTGTAGAAGGGAACCTGGCCCAATTGCTCATCCAGACTCTTTACCGCTGCCAGTTGCTGTTCCTTCGACAAGGCATTAAAACCGGATTCCAGCTGGAACTTCCTGAATTCGGCAAGCCACTTTTGTGCCTCTATGCTGTGCACGCAACGGGACAACATCTGTTCTATAAAATCCGGAACACCTGCGGAAACCGCACCCGGCGTGTCGGTGGCAGGAATAATTATGTCAGTGATGATCGCAAGCGAGGTTTTGAGAGAACCGGACAGAAAAGTGTGTCCGGAACCGGACTGGCTATCTTCAATAGCAGCAAGCGCCAATTTGCTCAAAGGGGTAAGCGACACTCCCAGCAGTAATCCGCCCTGAATTAACAGTTGCCTCCTGTTTAAAACTTGCATCGCATTCTCCGTCTTTTGTGAACAAAAACGCAACAGAAAATTAACATTACTGTTTTTACTCTAAGCATCTCGCTATCGAATTTGTTAAAATAACAATCATAAACACTCATAAATACTCAAATAAGTTGCTTTGATAATCTGTTGTTGTAGTCAGAATCCTGCCTTTAAATGGGGTTTCTGGACATTAATCGCTCAGGTAAGTGGCTGACTTTTGCCTGAGTCAGAATGATATAAGCCCAATAAATCCGCTGTCACCCGATTGGAAATAGGGTGAATCCGGGCGTTCAGGCTATTTAAATGACCTTAAATGATGGGTAACGATTATAAATGATTATTTGGGTGTTGCAATATGATTGTTAATGAGGTAAATTTTATGTTAATGGCTTTTTGCGCGATTAGACATGCGCATTTTTAAATGAGAAACCATGCAACAACTGATTAGCTGCCTGGTTTGTGCAACAGGGAGCTCAGTAGTAGTAAAGCGCACGTCCTGGAGACCCTCTGGATGATTCGTTTTTACTATAGCTTCAGTCGCAGAGAGCTATACATACTCAGCGTGCTGAGTCGATCAAAATATGGGGCACATATTATTATGAAAAAATTCAACAAATGTCCGCTGCGGACAGCAATTGTAGTCGGTTTATCGTCGTCCTTGTTTTTTACCGGACAGGCGTTCGCCCAGGAGCAGAATGAAAGCAACTCTGGTGAAAACCTCAGGGATGTTGAGAAAATCGCTGTTACCGGTTCGCGTATTCGCAGTGCCGATGTGACGGCGGCAACACCACTACAAACTATTGATGCTGAGTCGTTGCAAGACCAGGCTGTAATCAATGTTCAGGAAGCACTGCAATACAATCCGGCGTTTGGTATTGCCGGCGCCAGCAGAAGCACTTCCAATGATGATATTACCACGGTGGGTTCTGCGACCGTGAACCTGCGCAATCTGGGCGCAGACAGAACATTGGTACTGGTCAATGGCAAGCGGATGGTGGCCTCTTCTCCGGGGACTACCCAGGTTGATTTGTCCATGGTACCCACAGAATTTATCGACCGGGTGGAAGTACTTACCGGTGGTGCATCGGCGGTTTATGGCTCTGACGCCGTTGCCGGTGTTGTGAACATCATATACAAAAAAGATTTTGAAGGGCTTGTCTTCAACAGCCAGGCGGGCATTTCTGAAGAAGGCGATGACGAACAGTACAAATTTGATCTGACTGCGGGTCACAACTTTGATAATGACCGCGGTAATTTTATGATCAATGTTGGCTGGAGCAGACAAGGTGAAGTGAGATCAAGTGATCGCGATCGCACTTCAGAAGACTACACCAGCCTCGGTCATAACAACCGGGATCCTGAAACGGTATTTGAGCCTACCATTAGCCGCTCAGGTGTTATCGCGGGTGGGGTGGTTAACTCAGGTGGTGTTAACTATACCTTTGACAGTGCAGGTAATGCCGTGGTGTGGAATGGTACCCAGGAAGAGCGTTTTAATCGCAGACCTTACAAAACGATTGTGTCGCCGGTAGACCGCTTTACCGTGGCACTGCGTAGTAGTTATGACGTCAGTGAAGACCATACACTGTTTATTGAATCTAACTATGGTTTGGTAACCACGTCAGGCTATGCTGAGCCATCGCCTTTTGTTGCAAACAACGATGTGCTGGGTATCGGTGAAAACATCAATGTGGAAAACTATATTTTAAACCCGGCGACGGGCGAAACCACACTGACGCAAAACCCGTTTTTGCCACAGATCATTATTGATAACGCCACTGACTCAAATAACGATGGCTTACGGGACGTTGGTCTTAACCGCCGTCTGACTCAGTTTGGCCCAAATGGCCTGCGGGATACGCCTACCGAACGTGAATTGTTCCGGGTGGTACTTGGTTTGGAAGGTTATCTGAACGACAACTGGGAATACGATCTGCATTATTCTTATGGACGCACCACGCTTGACGGTCGAATGGATGGTCTTTTCCACGGCCCGAATCTGAAAGCCGCACTCACGGTGGCCCAGGACGTCTATGACCTGGACGGTGATGGCAGCACAACTGATGCAATCTGTGTTGATGCCGACGCACGCGGTCGCGGATGTGTGCCGGTTAACTTCTACGGCGAAGGCACTATGACACCGGAAATGCTTGCTTATGTTGAGGGTAGCCTGTATCAGAATGCCGTGCAGGATATGCAGGTCATCTCTGCGAACGTCACCGGTGAAGTGTTCGAATTACCGGCCGGTGCCCTGGCCATCGCGGCAGGCATTGAATACCGCGAAGAATCAAGCGAGCACTATTTCGACCCGCTGACGAATAGCAATATGAACGGTTACATTCAGCACACTGATACCGCCGGGGAGCTGGATGTTTCTGAAGTGTATATCGAAGCCGTAGCGCCGGTGATTGACGGTGTAACCCTTAACGCGGCGTACCGCCTGTCCGATTATTCCACGGTGGGTGCTGTGTCTGCCTACAACGCGGGTATTGAATGGTCTGCTACTGAAGAACTGCGCTTCCGTGCTGTTTATGCTCACGCGGTTCGCGCGCCAAACATCGGCGAGTTGTTTGCTGCCGAGTCTGTATCCACAACATCCATTACTGATCCATGCGAAGGGATAACCAACGCCGACACCGGTGCGCTGGCAGAGAACTGTCGCGCCGCAGCGGGTGTGCAGCAAAACATTGATGAGAACGGTTCGCTAACCCTCAATCAATCTGATGTACAAGGTGTCGGACTCTTGTCGACCAACAACCCGGGCATTAAAGAAGAAACGGCGAAAAGCTATACCATTGGTGCCGTGTATACACCCACCAGTGACCTTTCATTCTCTCTCGACTATTACGATATTGAGATTGAAGATGCGATTTCCCGTGTGAATCCATCGGTGATTCTTGATAAATGTTACAACGATGGCATTGCCAGCTTCTGTGAATTTGTTGACCGTCGTCCGGCGGCGGCTACGCCCTGGAGTGCCGGCTCAGTTGAACAGGTAACGGTTGGTTTGGTAAACAGTGGTGGTCAGTGGACCAAAGGCTTTGATGTCACCGCGCGCTACACGACCGAGATGTTTTCCGGAGATGTTTCGCTTGATTTTAGCTGGACGCACCTGCTGGAAAAAGGTCTTATCCCGCTTGAGGGCGAAGCAGCAGACCGTTCAGACGGCGAAGTGGGTGATGCGGAAAACAAGGCGTTTATTGCCATCGGTTACCAGCAAGGCGCCTGGAACATGAACCTGATCACGCGCTATATCGGCGAGTCGTATCTTGACGATACCTACTGGATGGACCGCTACGGTGCAGACGCGGGCAAAGACAACTTCAAGATTGACGCAAAAGTCTATGCAGATGCTCAGGTTAATTACTTCTTTGATGAGAACTATACAGTGACATTCGGGATTAAAAACCTGTTTGATACCACTCCACCGCCCATCATTGGAGGTTTACCAGGTGGCAGCGCAGATACAGGCACAGCAGCGGGCGTTTACGATGCCATCGGACGCAGCTTCTACGCCGGTCTACGCGTCAGTTTTTAAGCACAAACTAAAGTAAAAAAGGCATGTTGTGTGACGAACATCACGCAACATGCCTGTATTCGTTTAGATCGCGAAACTTTCACTCTCATTACAACGTTATCAGCGAGGAGTACTTAGCGTACGTTACAATGCCATGACAACAGATCGTATTTTAGCATCTTATTGGATCGAAACTGCTTACCCGCTGCAAGAGGCAGCAGACACAATGGCTGGAGAGCAATCAACGGGCACCTTTGTTCGGGTTCCTGGCGAAACCGACGAATTACGTGATGCACATGCCGCACGCGTGGAAGAAATTACCGACCTAGGCGAGGTGCAATCTGCCTCTTTGCCTGGCTCCGGTTTACCTAAAAACCGCAATGCCACACGGCGGGCCGCCAGGGTGACATTGTCCTGGCCCGTTGCCAATATGGGGCTCTCTTTACCAAACCTTTTAACCACCATCGCCGGCAATTTATCTGAACTAAAAGCGTTTTCCGGCCTGAAGCTGCTGGATATTAAAGTACCTGATGCTTTTCTCGAAAATTATCAGGGGCCGCAATTTGGTGTTGCCGGAACGCGAAAACTGGCGGGGGTTTATGACCGCCCAATCATCGGTACTATTATTAAACCTAGTGTGGGACTTTCTCCTGAGGCGACGGCGCAGCAGGTAAAGCTACTGTTAGATTCCGGTGTCGATTTTATTAAAGATGACGAGTTACAGGCAAACGGGCCACACTGTCCTTTTGAGGCGCGCGTTAAGGCGGTTATGAAAGTGATCCGCGAACACCGCGACAAAACCGGTAAAATGGTGATGTATGCTGCAAACCTCACCGGCGAGATAGACGAAATGCTGTCCCGTCACGATGTAGTACTTGCTGAAGAGGGAACCTGTATCATGGCGAGTCTGAATTCCATTGGGCTGCCGGCCATGAAGGTACTTCGGGCACATTCACAATTGCCGATACACGGCCACCGCAATGGCTGGGGAATGCTGGCACGCTCGCCAGCCATAGGTATGAGTTTCATCGCTTACCAGAAGCTTTGGCGCCTGGCAGGTATTGATCACACTCATGTCAATGGCATCGACAATAAATTCTGCGAATCCAACGACAGCGTTATCGCATCGGCCAGAGAGTGCCTGACACCCATGTTTGATGCTCCGGCCAAAGGCTGTGAGATCATGCCGGTTTTTTCTTCCGGCCAGTCAGTTCATCAGGTGGAAAAGACCTTTCAGGCAATGCGTACCACTGATGTTATGTATGCTGCGGGTGGTGGCATAATGGCCCATCCAATGGGACCAGCCGCGGGTGTTACAGCACTCAGACAAGCCTGGGATGCGGCAATTTCAGGTATCCCGGCGATTCAGGCAGCCAAAGATCATGCTGAACTGGCGGCTGCTTTGGGAGTATAACGTGGCATTACTGTACGGTTATTACGCAGATGATTTTACTGGCTCCACTGATGTGCTTGAACAGTTAGCTGAGGGGGGAGTGAGTGCAGTATTGTTTCTTCGGGTTCCGGACAAGGCGCTGTACCAACGATTTGAAGGGGTGAAAGCCATAGGTATTGCCGGTGACAGCAGAAGTCGTTCTGTGAGTTGGATGCAAGACAAGCTGCCACAAATGTTTAGCGCGTTACAGCACGCTGAAGTGGTGCACTACAAAACCTGCTCGACATTTGACAGCAGCCCGACGGTGGGCTCTATCGGCAAGGCACTGGAAATCGGAGTCGATTTGCTGGGTGGCCCGGCGGCAATTGTTGTGGCGGCTCCTCATCTGGGGCGCTATGTGGCATTTGGCAACCTGTTTGCTAAGGCCAATGACACTTTGTATCGCATCGACCGGCACCCGACTATGTCCTGCCATCCGGTTACACCTATGGCGGAAGCTGATCTCAGATTGCATCTGGCTGAGCAAACCGGGCGCAAGATATCCTTACTGCCTCTGCCGGATTTGCACGCAGAAAATCAGCAAACCCAGTTTGAAAGCGCCGGCAACAACGCCGCTGCAATCCTCTTTGATGGTGTATCCGCCGATGATCTGGCAGCGACAGGAGCCCTGATTGCTAATAGCAACATGCATTTTGCGGTTGGTAGTTCGGGCCTTACCAGAGCGCTCGTGTCTCAGTGGCGCAACAGGTCGCTGACCGAAGAAGATAAAATTCAGGCACCTGCTTCGGCAGTTGAACAATTACTGGTATTGAGTGGTAGTTGCTCACCGGTGACCGGAGAGCAAATCGCAGTCGCCAAATCCAAAGGCTATGACGCCATACCGGTGGATATGACGGCATTGACCCGGGACGACGCAGAAGAGCGCCGTTTAGTCGCCGCGGTACTGGCTTCTCTGGCAGCGAAAAAAAGCTGCATTATTTATTCTGCGCAAGGGCCAGTGTCCGGCCAACCTGAAGCAGCCGGGGAAGTGCTGGGTGCGATGCTGGGCCGAATAGCCAAAAAGGTCGTGCAGGAAACCGGGCTTAAGCGCATCCTGTTTGCCGGAGGTGACACTTCCAGTCATGGTGTTGCGCAACTTAACGCGGATGCCATGACCTGGCAAGCGCCCATTGAAGTGGGCGCACCACTGGTGAAGATTCACTCTCTGGATACCAGTATCGATGGTCTGGAAATGGTGCTGAAAGGCGGTCAGATGGGCCAGCCAAATTTTTTCGAATCTGTGCGTTGTGGTCGTCAACTGGCAGAATAATCATAGGTTTATTATGTGTAACCTGGCAATTGCTTCCGGTACATCGCGCTGATCATTACGGCCGATAAATTTTTGTGACCGGTTGGCCGGCGAATTCGATACCGACGATGCGCAGCCATGCACACTTTAGAAGGAAAATTATTGTGAAAACGTTAGCTTTAGTTCATACCTCACCGACACTCAGTCCATTGTTTAACGAGTTGACTGCGCGCATCATGCCGGATGTACGCATTCTGCATTTTGTCGATGAAAGTCTGATCAAAAATACCATCGCCAAAGGTTTTCTGGAAAAGTCTTCCATGAGACGCCTGATCACTATGGTAGGCTCCTGTTTTGATGCCGGTGCTGATGCTGTTCTTGTCACCTGTTCATCTATTGGACCAGCGGTTGATATCGCTGCACAGCTCTACGATAAGCCGGTGTTGCGGGTGGATCGTCCGATGGCGGAAAAAGCGCTTGATGCCGGTCGTCGTGTAGGAGTTATTGCAACTTTACCTACTACCTTAAAGCCGACTTCGGATCTGGTGCGCAATGTTGCAGCGCAGCAGGGTAAAGAGGTAGAGATTGTTGAGTACCTTAGCGAAGGTGCATTTGAAGCGGTCATGGCCGGAGACGGCGAAACTCATGATCGCATCGTTGCTCAGGGGTTAACCGAGGGGATGAAAAGTGTCGATGCAATTGTTTTGGCGCAGGCTTCAATGGCACGGGTACTGAGTACTTTACCGGATGATGCCTTAACTGCACCCGTATTTTCCAGCCCCGAACTTGGCGTACAACGTGCCCAAGCAGTATTGCAAAGTCTCAGTTGCTAAGCAGGAATTAAGAAGGTAAGCATGCCAGACAACTCGTCGCAACATACCGTAGTCATTGATATCGGCAAAACCCATATCAAGCTGCACCTGTTAAATCGCGATTTTCAATCTGTGTTCTCCAGGCAGATGAAAAACAGCGTTGTAAATTATGGGGATTATCCAGGTTTCAATACTGAAGCCATTTGGCAATGGTTGATGGATGGTATCAAAGCTGTTGCGCAGGAATATCACATTGCGGCGCTGACGGTGACCACTCACGGCGCCACCGCTGCCCTGATAAATCGCGACAACGACGCCGAAGGTGGGTTAGTTTTTCCTATACTGGATTATGAATTTCCGGGGGTTCAAAGCGACACGTCGGATTACAGTGCCTTGCGGCCAGATTTTAGTGAAGCCTACTCTCCGGATTTGCCGGCGGGACTGAATCTGGGCCGACAACTGCATTGGTTAAAGCAAAGTTTCCCGGAACAATTTTCTCAGGTAACCGATATTCTCATGTATCCCCAATATTGGGTGTGGCGCTTTACTGGCCAGCGATATTCTGAAATCACATCGTTGGGTTGCCACACCGATCTGTGGTCATTTCCGCGATGGGACTATTCAGCACTGGTAGACAAGTTAGGTCTGCGCCAACTAATGCCGCCCGTGAAACCTGCCTGGCATGATTGTGGTCAGCTGTTACCGGCGTTGTCTCAACAGCTGGGCCTTAGCGCTGATTGTCGTTTTTTTAATGGCGTTCACGACAGTAATGCCAGCTTTTTACGTTACCGCCTGACACAGGGCGATGCTCCTTTTACGGTAATTTCAACGGGTACCTGGACCATATTAATGGCTTCCCGCACACCATTGGACAAGTTGAATGCCGACAAGGATATGCTCGCCAACATTGATGTGACTGGTCAGCCGGTAGCCTGCGCCCGGTTTATGGGCGGGCGAGAGTTTGAAGTTATTTGCGAGCAAGCCGGCTCCTGGCTTGGTGAGCAGTTCAGCGTTCAGGATGTAGCGCACATTATCCAACAATCGGTGTTTGCATTGCCGGATTTCAGTGAGGGTAGTGGACCTTTTGGCGGAAAAAAAGGGCGCTTTGTCGGTGATATTAATCAGACAAGCGGCATTGCATTGGCAACGCTCTACTGTGCGCTGATGATTGACTATCAACTGGATATGCTGGGCACACAGGGACCGGTATTCATTGAAGGTGCTTTTTTGAAAAACCCGTTGTTATGCGAACTTGTGGGTCAGTTGCGCGCTGAGCAGCCGGTATTTTTGTCCCGCGACAGCACCGGAACCGTGCAAGGTGCTGCCTGTTTAACTCATTGGGATAATGCTCAATGTGAACTCGGATTACGAGAAGTACACAAATCGACCCTTTCAGGACTGACGTCGTATCGCACTCAATGGCGTGCACTGGCTGAACTGTAGCCGGCAATGTCATGCTGTTGATGGGGTGTTTTTTTCGGACGTGGTGCCCGGAGCACAGTTAATTTAGGAAATTTTTATGCAAGTTTTGTTGTTTATGGTGTTGGGTCTTTTGGCTTTGTTGGCTTCCAGCCTCAGTGTTGCTCAACCGGTCACGCTCAGTGAAACTGACTGGCACGGAAGTGACACCTATAAAATTTCTATGCCGATGGGAACCGTGTATTTTGAAAAGGGCAATGGCATATCAGGGTTTAAGAGTTTCATTGATTCTCAAGGCAACGACTGGATTGCCTCGTACCTGCCTCCGGGCCCCAAAGGCGAATACCGTGGATTTCCAAATAGCGTGGGAGGCTTTGGTCACGCGGGTCGCGATAGCGGCTCGGTGACCAGGGTTGTCAATAATATTACCCAGGGCGATGTGGTTATACTGGAGTCCAGCAATCCGTATTTCACCTTTCGGTATCACTTTTTTGCAGATCGCATCGCTGTTGAAGTTCTGGAGTCTTCCGGTAAAGCCTATCCCTTTATTCTTGAAACGGTCGCCGGAGGGAGTGCAGATGCTGAAGATTTTTTCGTCACTGCTGATGGTGTCAGGCACATTCCTACCGTAGCGGGTGAGCTGGATGATTTCACTCCGGAGTGGATATACATTGGCGATCCCAAGGTCAGGGATGTGATGTTTTTTGCGAAGACACCGGAAGATGATGCCCCTAACGAGAATCATCGTCAGATTCTGGATGGCAATGTTCACAATATGGATCTGTACAGTTTTGGTCGCACCGGTCCGGAACAGGGTTATACGGTTAAAGGGATGCAGGGCAACCGACATGTCGCCATTATTGGGTTTACGTCAGGAGAAAAGTCTCACCAGGAGATTGCCACCCTGATTGAAGGGTTTATGGCGCAACCTTTCACACCCTGATGCCTTATCGGCAGTGCATCAGGGCTGCTGCTTTGCTTAATTGCTGCGAGCCACTGGTGCGAGAATAACTTCCACGTTGTGCTTTTTCAGCATATCCAACTGTTCTTCAGTGACGCCATCATCGGTGATTAGCACGTCTACTTCTTCCAGCTCGCACAAGATCAAACTACTGCGCTTTCCAATTTTAGAACTGTCGGCCAAAACAATAAGTTGATCGGCTTGTTTCAACAATTTGCGCTCAGAAAGGATCAGCAAAGGATCTGTTTCCATCAGGCCGAATTCGCTAATGCCGGGAGTGCCCATAAACATTTTGGAGCCGTGGTAATTGGGGATACAGTCATTGTCAAATGAGCTTAATATGATGCTTTGTTTGCGGTAAATCTCCCCACCCGGTAACGTAATCTGACAATCACTGTTTTCTGCCAGTTCGGTGGCTAAAGCAAACGAGTTCGTTAGTATATTCAAATGGCGACTATACAGCGCGTCCTTCATCATATAGGTACTGCTACCGCCATTGATAATGATGGACTCACCGTCTTCACACAATGACACTGCCTTGGCGGCAATGGCTTGCTTTTTGTCCTGATGCGTTTCGGCATCCACCAAAAAAACGGAGCCTTTTAAATGGGTTCGTCCTTTTGTTGACCCTACCGGGTTGTTTGACTGAGCGCCACCGCGGATCTTGGTCAGCAGGTTGCGTTTCGCAAGCTTGGTCAAATCACGTCGTATGGTAGCCTCAGATGCTCTCAGTTGTGAGGACAGCGTAGGCACGGACGCAAAACCACTTTCGGCCAGCAACTCCAACAATAAATGGTGTCTTTGTTTTTCAAGCATATAGTGCACGTTTCCTTGGGAACAATAATCATTATTAAGGTCCTTCAATCAACGGCCATCAATTTCAGCGCGACAAAACACTTGTGTCAGCAATTTTCATGACTAAAAAAGGCACCTTTTGAAAGAATAATACCAGTAAAGCCTTCCAATGACTAAATTTACTTGAAAAAATTCATCCGCTGCTGCAGCCATAAAAATAGGTTGGGTATTGCCTAGGGCTACCGCATGAGTGTACATTAAATGACCAGCTCGTTTAGTCCTGCCTTCAAAGCTTGCTCAAGATAATCTGTTTTTGCCCAGGCGCGTTTCTGTTTTCGCGCAATACTGAGGCTGGACTCTTCTGCCCGAAGCATATTGAGTGATATTTGTCTTAGAATGGCCCAGTTTTCGGCACTGTTGTCTTGATAAATCTGACTTTTATCTTCGTTCTTGCTGACATCTAAAACATAGTGAAGTGTATTTTCTACCAGCCAGTGCTTCCTCACACTGTCAGCAAACTTTTGCTCTGTCAGGTCGGCTGAGCTGATATAGTAGCGGTAATTCAATTGTGGCTCCTGACCTTTTACGTGGCGGTAGTTGAACACCATGCCCGCTGTTTTCAACTCCGGCCATTTTGCACCGACTTCGCCTAACTCATCGGCACTTTTTACATAATAGGCTCTGGCTTCAATTCGGCCATGTTGCTTTGCCATTTCCAGATTAATGAAAGGTGCTAAACGCTCTTCACTGAAAGCATTCCGGAGGCTTTTACATAGCGTGGGCTGGTTTTCTTTCACACCAAAAAGGTAATCTCCACCTCCATCAAGGATTTGATCCGCAATACCAGCCTGACAGCCCATCGCATCAGTGGAAATCAATGCGCCACTGATATCAAGTAACTGGATCAGGTCCGGAATAGCTGTGATCTCATTCGACTTTTCATCGGTCTTTATCTGACCCAGTACCATTCTGTTACCCGTTGCAAATGCATTGACCATATGGATAGTTGAGTTGCGATCTTCTCTGTTATAAGAGCCTCGTAACGTTTTGCCATCAATAGCGATAACTTCACCTTTGGTCAGCTCATGAACATCCTGCATCCAGTTAATAAAGCAGGCGCTAAACTCCTCTGGTTTTATACGGGAAATGGTACGAGCAATTGTGTCGTCAACGGGAATACCATCAGCTAATACTCCACGTTCTTTAAACCAGTCATGATGACACTCGGCATAATCTCGAATATCAGCCCATCCCTCGGCTCCAGCAATAACGCCACAGAACGCTACAAACAAGATATCAAACAGGGGATAGGTTACTTTAGCGGTCTGACGCTGGTCTTCTATTTGACCAAAATGAGAGGAAAAGGCTTCCAGGTACATGATTTAACTCCCTAAAAGAGAGTATATGATCACAAGCTACCAGTAAGGTCCAGGAAATGCTTTGACTCTGCACCTGATTGGTTAAATAACGTTCACGATCTCACCCTGGGGTATTGCCTGGGTATTGTCATATCTGGTGTTGCCCAAGTTATTTGGTGGGTAGCAAATAATGGCTCTGCAATTTCACGCCTCGTCTGTAATCCCGCTTTTAACATCTGGCCCACCAGTGGGCTGCAATTCTCTGAGTAGTCAATAAATCCAATCTATCGTCTAA
This sequence comes from Planctobacterium sp. AWH2_060, assembly GCF_056158425.1. Classification (NCBI taxonomy): domain Bacteria; kingdom Pseudomonadati; phylum Pseudomonadota; class Gammaproteobacteria; order Alteromonadales; family Alteromonadaceae; genus Planctobacterium; species Planctobacterium sp. AWH2_060. Next base: position 3,793,769 of record NZ_JBSWTG010000001.1, read on the forward strand.
AACTTCGTACTTGGCGTCCAAAAGTGCGGTGACTCTGTTGCGCATTTATTCAACTTTCTAAACACTCCCGGCCGGTTTATCAAACGAACAGGTCAATTATGCTCATCAAATTGCTACGATTAATTAATGTCTTGTTGCCCACAATGGCGGCCAAAATTGTCAGGAAACTGATACTTACACCGAGAATTGCGGCGCATAAACAGACTCTGCCTCAGGCTGATGCCATTATTGAGGTAAGTGAAGATACCCAGCTTAAACTCTGGCAGGGCAGCGGAAAAACCGTATTGTTGATGCATGGTTGGTCAGGTTCGGTTGAAGATTTTACAACCTTGTTTCATGCTCTCAGAGCACGTGGCTACCGCATAGTTGCGCCAATTCCCGCCGGTCATGGAAAAACTACCAAAGGATTATCTCATCCCGGAAAATTTATCCGGGCGATTGAAGACAGTCTTGCCAGGGTGAATCTGCCGATTGATGTGGCTATTGGGCACTCCATGGGGGCCAGCGCCCTGGGTTACATTGCCGCCAGGCGCGATGTTTTTGAGCAATTGATACTGATTGCACCTGCCATAGATTTTACCGAAGTGTTGGCTAAACTCTCCACGCAATTAGGCTTAACACCCGTTGCAAAACAAAAATTTCTGCAATTAGTGGATGAGCTTATTGGGATCCCAAGGGAGCAGTTAAATCTGATGATGAGCAGCAAGTTACTGAGCAGAGGTGGCATGTTGGTACATGATGTCTACGACAAGGAAGTGGCGTTTGATGATGTACTCAGATTACAGCAGTCCTGGTCCGGCTCAAACTTATTCCGGACTGAGGGATTGGGCCATCGGCGGATATTAAATGATGAGCATGTCTGTGAGCAGATTGTACTGTTCACCGAAGGAGCTACTTGAAGACAAATAAGTCAGTACAATTTAGAAACTCATAACGACAAACTGTTTCAATTTCAGGATCATTGGCGCTTTTGTCACCAGCAATCTCGTGCAAGGTTAAAAATTCCAATATCCGGGAAGTTTTACAAATGAAACATCGAAGAACGCTGTTGATTTGTGCTTTACTGTTTAATGCTTTTTATTCCAGCGCAGAGCAGATAAGCTTTTCGACAGCAGATAAATTCACCCTGCAGGGCAGTTACTATAAGCCAAAAGCACTAAGTCAAAAAGCGGTGTTAATGCTGCATCAGTGTAACTTTAATCGCACTATGTATGCGCAAATTGGCCAAGGTCTGGCCGAGGTTGGTATTCACGCCTTGAGTATTGATTTACGGGGTTTTGGGGACAGTGCAACAGACGCCTTTGACATGGCTAAGGCAGACGAGCTTTCTGCACAAGAAAGCCGTGCGCTGATTAAAAAGCTATATAAATTGTGGCCTTCAGATGCCATGACAGTGCTTGAGTTTTTGCAAGACAAAGTGGGAGCCAATGGCAAAATAGCCGTTATCGGTGCGAGTTGTGGCGGTTCTTTGGCGCTGAAACTGTCCGAATCTTTTCCCTTTTCCGCGGTGATCTTGCTCTCGTCCGCACAGGGAGAAAAAAATCTACAAAGATATGAGCATCTGCTTCAGTTTGCACCTACGCTGCTGATTGCTTCTGTTGAGGATGAAGCGGCATATCAAAGTGCGCAAAAGCTGTTCGTTGTCGCAAAAAATGTTGCCTCAAAGTTCCTGAGTTATACCGGAGATGCCCATGGTCATCCGCTGTTTAAACAAGATCCGTTTTTACAATCTGAGATCGTAAACTGGCTTGCTATCAATCTTTAAAATCTGCGCTACCTGTTCATTATTAAATTCCTTCGTTTGGCCTTCTTATACCAATCAGTAATAATATGTGATCTACTCAGTGGGAATTGAAACGCATTTAGGCAAGGCAGATGTTTGCAGGTCTAGTGGGGCTAAATCAAAAACATCTAAAGCAGCATAAATGCGTTTCAAACCCATCTTCGACGTTGCTCATAGCCATGATCTCTTTGTTGCCAACAAGGATGTTGGTAAGGGGCGAGAGCAGGATGCGTTGAGCTTTGCGCGAGACTCGAAAGACCACCAGTATTACTTCACTCGCGCGTCGCGACCTCATGGCTATGAGATTAACGCTGAGCGATCACAGATTATTATTGGTTGGTATTAAAATAAGGCCTTTTTTAATTTTGCCCTGTGCGGAATGCTTAACTTAAAAATCCGTTACAGAAACTGCCATTGCCGTTTCACTACGCCGTTATCCCCGTTGGTGTCGAATTTCCCCTGCCAAAGTTGCATTTGTATAGCCTGCTCCGTTGTAAAAGCTTTTTTGCAATTAACACAGGAAATTACATGCACACAAAAAAACTAATTGCCCGTGCGGTTGCCGCAGCACTTATTGCTGGTAGCGCCAATGCAGTGGCACAAGCATCTCTGGACAACGATGCCGTTGAACGCATTGCGGTAACAGGCTCAAGCATTAAACGCACTGATTTAGAAGGGGCGCTGCCCATCACCACACTGTCAGCTGAGGACATCGCAAAAACCGGTGTTACCTCAGTACCTGACCTGATAGCAACAATTCCAAGTATGCAGGGATTTACTACGGGTACACAGTCTGTTGGTGGCGGTGGTGCTGGTATTTCATCGGCTTCTTTGCGCGGTATTGGTGATGAGTACACACTGGTACTGTTAAATGGCAAGCGCCTGGCACCAGCTGGCTCCGGCAGTGCTGTGGATGTCAATTCAATTCCGATTTCCGCGATAGAGCGGGTTGAAGTGCTGACCGATGGTGCTTCTGCTTTATATGGTTCAGATGCGATTGCTGGTGTTGTAAACTTTATATTGAAAAAAGATATACAGGAAACCACTTTCGATGTGCGCTACGACGTACCTGAAGAAACTGGCGGTGAAAACTATACATTTAACTTTACTACGGGATTTGGTGATCTCTCTCGGGACGGTTTTAATGTCTTTGTTTCTTATATGCGAGAAGATCAGGAGGCCCTGGCTTCCCGTGACAGAGAACATGCCAGAACAGGAATAATCCCCTTCAATTACAACGGGCAAGATTTGGTCTTTGTGGCTGATTCTTCTAATGCCATCCCTGCCACGGCAACACTGCGTTTTAATGATGGTTATGAAATCGGCATCAATCCTTTCCGGGAAATGAACGGCCAATGCGCACCAGATAATGTACCCAGTGACACGGTTGCTTTTCTGGATGGTGAACAGGTAGGTGAATATTATGCCTGTCGATACGACTTCACCAGCACTTTGGAAATTGTTCCTGAATACACGCGAGATAACCTGATTATTGGTGGGGTAGCGGAAATCAATGACTCTGCCGAGGTCTATAGTACGGTTTCTTATTCCAGATTTGAGCTAACATCCCGCATTGCACCTTATCCCACCGGTAATTTCCCGGTTGCTCAGGATAACCCTTTGTTCGCCGAGTATATTTATCCCAGTTTACCTGCCGAGTTTCAGGAGCGTGTAGACAATGGCGAACTGGTTCGCTCTACGGCGGCCTGGCGCTCTTTACCGGGCGGCAATCGCACCAACGAATACACCACTGATAGTTTGTTTTTGGATTTAGGTATTCGCGGCGAGTGGAACAGCACCGTGTCCTATGATTTTTCTGTTACCTATTCTGATTCAGAGCGAGAAGATGTAATTATTACCGGGTATCCAATTCAGGAAGATTTTTTAGCCCTGCTTAGCTCCGGTGATCTGGATGTATTCACCACAGCGGATAATTTGTCTGAAGAGGAAATAAGCGCGCTCAGAGCAACTATGTATAACGGACTGGATACGGTAACCGATACAGAGTTATTGACAGTTAATGGTAACTTCTCAGCTCCGGTATTTGAGTTACCCGCCGGTGATGTATACCTGGGCGGTGGCTTTGATTATCGTGAAACCACCTATTCTCGCCGGGGCTCAGAGGCCAATCAACGCGCCGTCATTCTGTTTACAGATGCCGATCCGCAATTTGATTTAGAAAGAGAGACCTACGGTATTTTCCTGGAAAGCATCGTCCCGGTATTTGAAGGCTTCGAAGTTACAGCTGCTGTTCGTTATGACGATATCTCTGCAGTGGAAAATACCGTTGTTCAAAACCCCATTGAACTGGCTCAGTATCTTGAAGACGGTACTATTGGTGGCAACCTGTTAACGGACATTGATGGCAATGTTATTGCAAATGGGTTTACTAGTGACGTAAGTGAAGATCTGGACGATACCACCTATAAAGTAAGTGCTTCCTATCGCCCCAATGAAAACTGGTTATTGCGTGCTTCAGTAGGCACCGGTTTTAAAGCGCCTACTATGCGTGAAATTGCAGAACCTCTTATCCCCTTTGGTGTGACTGGTGGAACCTTTGCCTGCCCGTTCCCAAGCAGTGACCCAATGGCTGCTTATTGTGTTCAGGGCCTGGCTCAGTATGACGTGTTCCGACAGGGTAATCCCAATTTGAATCCCGAAGAGTCAGAGCAACTTTCCGTTGGCTTTGTGTATTCCGGCGACAATGGTTTCAGTGTTTCGGTTGATTACTGGGAAGTTGATCTTGAGAATGTTGTGCAGCGTCCGACGGAAGCTAATATCTTCAACGACCCGGACACTTACCGTGAGTTATACACCACTAAGTTTGATGAAGGGCTTGGGCAAGATGTATTGGCCATTATTCAGGGACCGGTTAACGTCGGTGAACAGAATAATGCCGGTATTGATTGGACTGTAAACTTCACCAATGAATTTGGCTGGGCTGATCTTAAGACTTCATTGTCGGGAACCTACATTATCGAAAGTGAATCTCTGCAGGTTGGTTCAACTGATGTGTTCGAAACCAGCTTAGGTCGCAAAGGACCAGATGACGACGTAGTTTTCCGCAACAAGATTCGCATTGTGAATACCTTAAGTCATGGTGATTTCGTACACACCTTAAATATTGCTTACCAAAGTGGTTATGCCGATAGCTATTTCCCTGGCGGTAGTTTTGCAATTCGTAACCCGGGTCCTGAAAATGATTTATCCATCATTTATGATGGTGGTGTACAGCTAAAAGTACCCTCTCATACCATTGTTGATTGGGTTACCCGTTACAATTACAACCAGAACCTGACGGTCTCGGCTGGTATTAACAACCTGTTTGACAAGCTACCTCCACTGGCATTTGGTGAAGGCGGTGGTCACCAGGAAGGCTTTGACCCCAGATATTTTGATTCCTATGGCAGGACTTTTTATATACAAAGTCAGTACAAGTTTTAATTAATTTAAACTAAAGCCCCGAAGTTACTCCACTTCGGGGCTTATTTCTTTTTGCTGTAAAACTCTCTCAAATTCCTACTCTTTGCATTGCCAATTGACGAATATTTCACTCCTTCTATGGCATATTAGCTGTCCTCACTTGAGCTAAGCTCTTACCGCATTTTGCAAAATGTTGGTAGGAGTAAACACAAATAAATTGGACTTTGAGATCCTATGTACAAAGTTTTAATCTATATGAAAGATGCTGAAAGTGCTAAGGGCATTAGAGCAGCTATTCAGGAGCATGTTTTAATTTCGAAAGTGACGTTTGCCTCTTGCGAGCAGCAAGCATTTGCTGAAGTCGACCTTGAAGCCCCGGATTTTGCTATTACTGATATTGCATTTTTGCATCAAAGCACACTGCGTGGCATCTGCTTCGTATTTCCCATTATTGTAATTGGTCACTCTGGCGATAGTGCCATTAAGGCTTTTGAGTATCGAGCTTTTGACTTTTTGCTCATGCCCGTGAGTGATGTTCGTTTGGAACTTGCCATAAGGCGGGTTGCTTCCAGTCTTGGCGAGCGCCTGAGAAGACAAAATCCGTCAATCTCAGAAAACTTTTTGCTGGGCAACCAGTCGCAACAACGAGAAAGAAAAAAGCTGGTGATTAAAGAAACCGGACGAATACGACTCATCAATCAGAGTACTATCCGCTATGTAAAAGGAGCGGGTAATTACGTTGAAATTTTTTTGTTAAATGAACGCAAAATTATGCACCGAGCTACCTTGCGCTCCATTGAAAACCAATTGGATCCCGAATTGTTTTGCCGAATTCACAAAAGCACCCTGATCAATATCAGTTTAATTGAAGAGTTGCGACCTAAGCCAAGAGGAGACTACAGTGTGCGACTAATGAGTGGCGAGAATTTGGTACTGAGTCGCAATAACAGAGATAAACTGGCCAGGCTTATAGATTAGCTTCTATTGAATTACTCGATGTTTTGAATGGTAAATCCAACGCCGTGAATGGTTTTTAAAATAGGGAATGGGAATGGTTTATCAATAACCTGGCGGAGTTGATAAATGTGAGAACGCAACAAATTGGGTTCTCTATCCCGGTTGCCCCAAAGATTGTTAAATAATTCTGATTGCGTAACTACTTTGGGGTAAGCCTCTGCCAGAATATCCATAATTTGAAATCCCATACGGGTGCACTTTATATTACAGCTTTCGCGAAATAGTGCGAACGATTGCCGATCTACGGTGAGCGGTCCCAGGGTTATTTTACTGCTTTTGTTTAACTGGGTTCGGCGTGAAAGTGCCAATAACCGCACATTTAGCTCCGCCATGGCAAAAGGCCGGGCCAGATAATCATCCGTACCACTTTGAAATCCACTAAGCAGGTGCTCCAGAGTGTTTTGGGCTGATAACATCAGCACAGGTAATGCTGGGCATATTTGGCTTTTTATTTGTTGGCACAAATCAAGACTATTAGTATCAGGTAAATCTGTATCTAAGATGACAACACTGTAGCTATTATCGGCCAAAAGATTTTTAGCAACACGCGCGGTAGGAGCATAGTCAACACAATGTCCGTTTAATTCCAGGTATTCTGTTATTGATGTCGCGGCTTTAATATCATGTTCAACCAATAAAATACTCATTCCATAGCGCCCTCATTTTAGTAATGAGCACCATACTAAAAGTAAAAATTAGGCTTTTTTAAACCGATGATTTTAATTTTTTACCTCAAAATCCAGCCAGACCTATTGCAATTACATTGAGTATTTTATGTGGTGTAAGCCGAGAACCTTTTCATCGGACATGCGAAAACGGCTGGCATATTTAGCCACCAGATACCCCAAGTTTCTGGCTGCGTTCATTTCCGAATTTATTACACCCTTGCGTTGGGTCTGAATCACAATACCCATCTTACAGCAGAGCGCGTAGGCAGAGTCAGTGCAACTGGGTGGAACATCCGGAGTCACCCACAGCATTCCATGACTAGACGCCAGGGTAATAAGGTGTTGTAAGGTACTAATCTGCTCACTGTGCTGGGTTGTGCCACAGGTAAAGCCTGCCGCTAATTTTCCAACCCAGCGCTGTACTTGCCATTGCTCGTAACTGGCATCAGCAAAAGCCAGCAAATGCTCTGCTGTTGGATGTTCGGACACAGGGCTACCAAATATTATTGCGTCGCATTTTGCTAACTCACTGAAAATCCATTGGCCACAGAATCGGTTATTTGAGAAGTCTTTTTCGGTTAATCGAAAATGTTTAACTCTGGTATTGCCAAAGCCAATGACACCCTCAGCAATCAGGTTTGCAATTTTATGAATTTCACAATTGTTGCAGTAGTAAACAATGCCAATTAGTACCATGATCCTTGCTTCTTAAATTGCAATAGTCGATGTGAACGCTATCACGGATAAAGTGAAAAATATGTGGAATGTCAGTGGGTTATTGACAATGGTTTAGGAGAGCTGCCGGGTCAAAGCAACACAGGCTCTGTTATGTGCGAATATTAGTGAGGCAAAGTATTTGCAGTGGGCATGTTTATTATAGATTAAATGATGAAAAAGCCCCGGCACCAATAGAATTGGCGTGGAAATGTTGCGGATTATAAGCTCAGAGATAATGGCGCACCCGAGAGGATTCGAACCTCTGACTCCGGGGGAGGCCCGCGAAATGTTTTAGTTTGATAGCAAACGATGAAAACTGCATAAATACAATAATTACATAGGGTTACATGGAATTCCCATAAGGCTGATATGCCAATGAAATTGGCATCAATCAATAGCGCTGCACTGGTGAGTTTAGAAAATAGTTGTGCTGACTAGATTGGATTTCTTATACGGGAATCCGTATAAATTTGATTTATACAGATTCGTGTATATAATCATTTTATGCAAAATTTAGTATATTTTGATTTTATACACAAACCCGTATAAGAAACTAATATGAAAATTAATACGCCAAGAGATCTAAGCGCCGCTATCAAGGACAGCAGAAAAGCCAAAGGATGGACTCAGGCCGATTTGGCAAAACGCATCGGCGTATACCAAAGAGATATTTCTAACTGTGAAACCAAGCCTGAAAAAGTCTCGGTCGATATGCTCATCAAACTGTGTGCAGCACTAAACCTGGAGTTTAAGATCAGCAATATCCCCAAGGATGAAGGGACCATAATAACTACTTCACTGTCGAAAAAATCACTGAGATTCTGATGGGACGAAAATCACATACCCGAACGCTCTATTGCTCCATGAACGGGTTTCCTGTGGGTGAGTTGTATTTAAAGAAAGGACGCATGAGCTTTAAGTACGACCCCGACTGGCTAGAAGTCGAGGGAGGCCGCGCCATCTCCCTAAGCCTGCCTATGCAACGAGCTGAAATAACGGGAGAAGCTGTACATGCTTATTTTGATAATTTGCTACCGGATACAAGCGCTATCAGAAAGCATTTGAAAGACCGCTTAGGAGCCGATAGTGCTAAGCCCTTCGATTTGTTAGCCAAGATTGGAAAAGATTGTGTGGGTGCGCTCACATTCACTCAAGCGCCTGCAACAGGAGAAATGCCTCCGCTGTCGCTCATTCCATTATCTGAGGGTGAAGTCGCACAAATTATCAGAGAAACTCGTCTTGAGAAAATGTTAGGTATGAACTCAGATGATGACTTCAGAATTTCTCTTGCTGGAGCGCAGGAAAAGACAGCGCTATCCTTTTGGGAAAGGAGATGGTGCCGACCACATGGCTCAACGCCAACCACGCATATTTTTAAGCCGCCCATTCTTCATCATGAAAGCTTGGGAATTGACTTATCTTCGAGTGTAGACAATGAATGGTTCTGCCAGACGTTTATGAAAAACCTGGGCCTGAATGTAGCAGATTGTGAAATTGCGCAATTTGAAGATCAAAAGGTACTGGTGGTGGAACGCTTTGATCGCAGAATCGAGGAAGGCACTATCTTCCGACTTCCCCAAGAGGATATTTGTCAGGCATTGGGGAAAGTCAGTGGTTCAAAGTATGAGGAAAAAGGTGGTCCGGGTTCTCAGCAGGTTATGGAGCTGTTGTTTGGATCAAAAAACGCGTACGAAGATAGACTCGAATTTATGCGTGTACAAATCGTATTTTGGTTACTTGCTGCGATTGATGGGCATGCAAAGAACTTTAGCATTGCACTGAATCAGGACGGTTATCGGCTCACACCTTATTACGATGTGTTAAGCGCTTACCCCTACTTCGGACAAGGGAACATCCAGGCAAAAAAAATAAAAATGGCAATGAAAGTCCATAGTAAAAATACACACTATAAATGGAGTGAAATTATGCCCAGGCACTGGCCAGAGCACGGCAAGCGGCAAGGAATAGATATGGAGCAAACACTCGGCATATTGGCCTCTTTAGACGAGAAGGTAGAGGAAGCGCTGACCTCCACCCTCAAGCAGGCGAATGCATATTTTGATATCGAGGTTGGGGAGGTCATAACCGAACGCACAATCACTTGTCTGCGCAAAATAACGACTTTTCTAAGAGAATAACAGGTGGCTCTGCTATCTGTTTCCGTAATATATAAGAAGTAATGTATCACCCGAAGAAGTGATGATTTAATTTTTGATTTATTTCCAGTAAGGATGCCTTCAGAGATCGGTCATACGAATATTACTTGCAAAGCTAAGTGTATCTATTTTTTTACACAATTGTTATGACTTAAGCCAATAACGCCTGAGCCTATAAAATCTTGGTTACAATCTGGTCACAGAATAAAAGGTAGTTAAGGGATACTTACCTGGGATGCTTCTACAGAGATGGCGCACCCGAGAGGATTCGAACCTCTGACCTCTGCCTCCGGAGGGCAGCGCTCTATCCAGCTGAGCTACGGGTGCACAAATTTGTAGTAGTGATTGAGATGCACGAGCATCTATTCTAATCCATTTGTTATTAACCATTTAAGGTTTAAACCCTCCATGGTGAGGGCTTTACTTCGGACTCCTGTCCTTCGCCCTGCGGGCTATCCTTCGGATATTCAAAAATATTCCCGATATTTTTGTCGTAGTTTTCAGGCGGCATTCATCCAGCTGAGCTACGGGTGCGTAACCGGGCGCTAATAATACGGATGTCGGGGCTGTCAGGCAACCGCTTTATGGGCTTTACAGAAATAAAACACAATTAGCTGGGCTGATATACCAGTTTCCGGTTGTCGGCAGGTTTTAACTGGCTATAATCGTTACAGTTTATTAATAACGGTTTATAAAAGTCATTGCGGAATTAAAAAATATGAAAACACTGCTTACCCTGATTTTATCCACCTGCATGTTTGTATCTGTTGCACACGGCGCAAAGCAGGAAACTGATGAAGAAATTAAAGAACGCATCAAACCGGTAGGTAGTGTTCACGTTGCAGGTGCGGCTGCTGAATCTGCCGCTGCAGCAGGTCCACGTTCCGGTGCTGATATTTATAATGCCTCCTGTGTTGCCTGTCACGCCAGTGGTGTTTTAGGTGCCCCTAAGAAAGGTGATGCCGCAGCATGGCAAGCCAGGGTTGATGAGAAAGGTTTCGATACTGTTTGGCAAAACGCATTGAACGGTATTGGTGGCATGCCACCCAGAGGTACCTGTGGTGACTGCTCTGATGATGATATCAAAGCCGCTATTGAATTTATGATGGAATAACATTCTGTATGTAATGAATGAAAACGGTAATTTAAGTTCTCGTCCAGGCAAAAATATTAATTCCCTGTGGACGAAAATGAGCAATATTGCATTAAATTCATTCCAAATATTCTAAGAAAAGGTCACCTCAAAGGTGGCCTTTTTGTTAATGATAAGTTATTTTTAGCAACCTCTATTCTGGCGAATAATTATAATTAAATTTTGACAACAAATTGTGATGGAACAAAATAATCAGGCTGGCGAACTGTCTGAGGACGAACTGCGAGAGTTAGTCCCGCAGCTTCAAAAGGTGACAGAGAAGTACAAACGCGCCGAAGCCATTCAAAAAGCGTTATTCGATATTTCTGAACTCTCCAGTTCAGTTAGCGAATTGTCACGCCTGTATTCTGCTGTCCATGACATCATCGCCAGTTTTATGCATGCTCGTAACTTCTATGTCGCATTTTACGACGACAGTGAGAGCATGGTGGATTTCGTTTATTTTGTTGATGAATTTGACGAACTTACCATCAACGAAATACCCGCAGAAAAGTTGAAAGATGGTTTTACTGGCTATGTATTAGAAACCGGCAACCATCTGTTCCTCACCAAAGAAAACTACGATCAAAAAGTCCAGGAAATAGGTATCAGTAAGCTGGGTACCCGCCCCGTAGACTGGATTGGCGTGCCTTTGAAGCGTGGTCAGCGCATTATTGGCGTGATGGCCGTGCAAAGTTATGACGATGCCGTACGCTATACCGAAGATGATCTGGATATTTTACTGTTCGTATCCCAGCACATAGTAACCACAGTGGATCGGGTCAAAAACCGGGAATTGACCGAAAAAACTATTCGCCAGCGCACTAAACAGTTACGCGACATTAACAACGAGTTGCAGGAAGAAATCAAAGAACGCCAGAAAATTGAATCTCTGCAACAGGCTTTATTTGAAATATCAGAGCTTTCCGCCACGATGGAAGGTGATATCCCGGATTTTTACGCCAATCTGCACGATATCCTGGCTCGTCTTATTCATGCTCCCAACCTCTATATCGCCACATTAGATAAAGAACGTAAGTTCTTGCGGTTCCCTTATTTCAGTGACCAAAAAAGTAAAGCGGCTACCCCAAGGCCAATGGGAATGGGCCTGACTGAATATGTGCTCAACCATGGTCATGCCGAACTAATAGACGCTAAACGTGCACAAGAATTGGCCGAACAAGGTTTGCTGTGCGCGGATATTGCTGGGCGTATGTTAGCCAGCAAAAATTCCTGGATAGGTGCGCCATTGATTGTTGATGGTGAAGTCTCTGGTGTTATTGGTATTCAGGCCTACAACGAAGATTATACCTACGGCTTCAAGGATTTGGAGCTGTTGCGCTTTGTTTCCCATCATATTGCGGTGGCATTAGAGCGCAAGAAAGCGGCCGAAGCGATTTACGCTTATAACAATGAGTTGTCCTCCAGGGTTAAAGAGCGTACGCAGGAGTTGGATGAAACCAACGCCCACCTGAAGAAGCAAATAGAAGAGCGTAAGCAAATCGAATTAAAACTAATCCACGATGCTCATCATGATGCATTGACTGGGTTACCGAATCGGGCCATGTTCCTCAACCGCCTGGAGTTGGCGCTGGCCAATAAGCAGCGCTTCCCTGAGAACAAATTTGCGTTGTTATTTATCGATTTGGATCGCTTTAAGCTAATCAACGATACCCTGGGTCATCACGCCGGTGACTGCTTCTTAATCGAAGTGAGTTTGCGGGTCGATCAGTGCATTCGTGGTCATGATTTGCTGGCCCGACTGGGTGGTGATGAGTTCGTAATACTATTAGATAACTTTGACGATGATGAAGACGTTGAAGAGGTTTCGCAGCGAATTCTTGAGACTTTGAGTAAGCCGTTTTCTCTGGATGGCTCTGAAATGTATTCCGGCGGTAGTATTGGTATTGCTTACGTGGAAAGCTGGTATCAGAGTGCCGATGAGATCATTCGCGATGCTGACTCAGCCATGTACCAAGCCAAATCGTTGGGACGTGGTCGCTATGTCATGTTTGATCAAAGTATGCGGGAAAAGCTGCTGGAAGAGCTGGAGCTGGAAAATGACTTCCGCCGTACTTTGAAATTAAAAGCGTTTGATTGTCACTACCAACCTGTGATTCATCTGGGTAGTGAAGAAACCATCTATCACGAGTGTTATGTGCGCTGGGTACACCCCACTATCGGCAGCGTGAAAAAAGACCAGTTTGTACGTATTATCGAGCATAGCGGTATGACCATGGAAATGGACAACTTTATGCTGGAAAAGGCCTGTCAGATATTATCTGAACAAGAAGATGTCCCTTTTGTATCTGCCAATGACAAAGTGGCTATTAATCTTTCAGGCAATCACCTGATGCAGGCTTCTTTGGTTAATCAGCTGATTGAACGGGTAATGTCATCCGGTATTTCACCGGAACGACTGGTGATCGAAATTGATGAAACCCTGTTAAATCGCAAGTCTCAGCAGGTATTGCAATCTATTAAGATGCTGAAAAAAGCCGGAGTGACTCTGGTGTTGGACAACTTCGGTAATGGCCTGGCCTCACTGAATTACCTTTGTTCGTATCCATTCGATTACGTGAAGTTTGATCGCAAGTTTGTGCGCTCATTACCGGGTTCAGAGCAAAACCTGAAGCTAATTCAATCTGTACAGCAGATTTCTCAACACTTCGGCTTTCAACTCATTGCCGAGGGTATTGAAAACGCGGCACAATGCGAGGCGTTAGTCAGTATCGGTTGTGAATTGGGTCAGGGCTCGTTTTTGACTGAGGTCCAGAAAAAGGTTGCGAGCGGAAACGCTCCCGATCAGGATCAAAAAAAAATCGAAAATGAGCAAAAAGTCATTCCATTGACTGCTTGAGCAAGATTAACGCAACATATTGCGCAAATTCGCTATCCCAACTTCCCCTTTTTTCTGTTTTTCTTCCTTACTGGCAGAAGGTTTTTTGGTTTCCCAAACCACATCGTCTACCGGCAACTCATCCAGAAAACGGCTTGACTCCGGAAAGTTAACTTCACCAAATTGACGTCGCTCTTTTGCTAATGAGAATATTAATTCTTTTTGAGCGCGGGTAATGCCAACGTAGGCGAGACGCCGTTCTTCCTCGACATTGTCTTCATCGATACTGCTTTGATGGGGTAATAATCCCTCTTCCATACCCACCATAAAGACATAGGGGAATTCCAGACCTTTTGATGCGTGCAGCGTCATTAACTGCACTGCGTCACTGGCATCTTCCTCTTCATTTTTCTCCATCATATCCCGCAGAATCAGTCGATTAACCACTTCTACCAGGCTCATGGGTGGCTCGGTTTCTGAACCTTCCAGCATGCCCTGAACCCAGCCGTACAGGGTACTGATATTGGCTAAAGTCATTTCTGCGGCTTTTGGAGATGCACTGGTTTCGTACACCCATTCTTCGTATTTGGCACCTTTGATCAGATCCCGCAGAGCAGCATTAGTATCACCCCGCTGGGCATTATCTGCCAGTTCGACTATCCATCGACCAAATCCCTGAACTGCTGCCAGTGATTTGCCGCTTAAAACCTGCGGTAGTTGCGGCGAAAGCGATGCTTCAAACAGCGAAACTTTGAGTTGGTTCGCCAGGTTACCCAGCTTTTCCAGTGTGGCGCGGCCAATTCCTCGGGTTGGCGTATTGATTACGCGTAACATTGCTGTGTCGTCATCGTGATTTACCAGCAGTCGCAGATAGGCCATGATGTCTTTAATTTCTGCCCTACCGAAAAACGACATACCACCACTGATCTTATAGGGGATACGGTTGAGCATCAGGGATTTTTCAAAAGGCCGGGACTGATGATTACCTCGATATAAAATGGCGTAATCTTTGTAGTTAGTGCCATTCATAAATTTGTGGGACATCAGTTCTGCCACAACTCGCTCTACTTCGTGATCTTCGTTTTTACATTGTATAACCCGTAATTCTTCACCGTAACTCAGTTCTGAGAATAATCGTTTCTCAAACTCATGGGGATTGTTTTGGATCAGTATATTGGCGCAATGCAGAATACGACCAGAGGAGCGATAGTTTTGCTCCAGCATGATTACTCTTAGGTTAGGGTAGTGCTCTTTCAGCAAAATCAGGTTTTGCGGTTTGGCACCGCGCCAGGAATAGATTGACTGATCATCATCTCCCACCACGGTAAATCTGGCTCGTTCTCCCACCAGTAAGCGTACCAATTCGTACTGACTGGTATTGGTGTCCTGATACTCATCTACCAACATGTAGCGGATTTTGTTCTGCCACTTTTGTCGAATCTTTTCGTTTTGTTGTAAAAGCAGGGTGGGCAATAAGATCAGATCATCAAAATCCAGGGCATTGTAGGCCTGTAAGTGCTCCTGGTAGCGCAGGTAAAAGTGCGCAAACTCCTTTTCGCCAGTAGAACTGACCTGATTTAACAATTGTTGCGGTGTGATGAGGTCGTTTTTCCAGTTAGAAATACAACTTTGCAGCAAAGACAGCTGTTCCTTGTCACCATCTATGGTGTCTTCGGTGAGATCTTTAAGCAATGCCAAAGTATCTTTATCGTCGAATAAGGAAAATCCGGGTTTGATATTCAGTGCTTTGGTTTCAGATTTAATGATACTCAGACCCAGGGTGTGAAAGGTGGATACTTTTAGACCACGGGCTTCGGTTTTGCCCAGGGTTTGGCCCACCCGCTCTTTCATTTCTCTGGCTGCCTTGTTGGTAAAGGTTACTGCGGCAATATAGCGCGCAGGCACATCGCACTCTCTCACCAGGTAGGCAATTTTATTGGTAATAACTCGTGTTTTACCACTACCCGCACCAGCTAACACCAGGCAGGGGCCGGAAATATATTTTACTGCATCATCTTGCTGCGGATTGAGTCTCATTGCTTAAACTTCTCAAGCTGGTAACTGGGAAAATCAGGGCGGCTGATTTTACACGAGTCGAAAAAAATAATCTGTGCAAAGCGATACAAAAAGTTGAGATACACGGAAAATGCCCCCACACTGTGCTTAACAAAATTATCGACTCAGGACATTATCATTATGGTACTCGATCCAAAAAAACTGGAAGAAATTGCCAATAAAGTGGTGGACAGTATTCCGCCGGGTGTAAAACAGATGGCAGAAGGGGTAGATGCCAAGGTAAAACAAGCCCTGCAGCACCAGTTGAGTCGACTGGACTTTGTGTCCAGAGAAGAGTTTGATGTGCAAACCTCCGTTTTACAACGCACCCGCGAAAAATTGATAGCTTTGGAAGCTCGAATGGAAGAGCTGGAAAAAGCCAACTCAGCCAGCGCGAAAATCGAAAAAAGCGCCGATTAAGCCTGTTGCGCTTCGGTATGAGCAAATCCGAAGCGCTCCCGATAGTTTTTCGGGGACAGCTGAGTATGGCTGTTAAATAACTTGCGAAAAGAGGCCACATCCTCATAGCCCACCTTTAACACTATCTGCTCTATGGGCAGATTAGTCGATTCCAGGTAGTGTTTGGCCTTTTCTACTCTGATCTTCTGCAGGTAATTCAGCGGTGTTTCGTTGCAGGCATTTTTAAAGCGCCGGATTAAAGTGCGCTTAGTCACGGCAAACTGTTCACAGATTGCATCCAGAGAAAACGGCTCGGCGTAATGTTTCATCATCCAGGCCTGAATGCTTTCTACCAATGCGTCGTGTTTATTGATGATAAACGCGGTATCAATAAAAGGCTGCTGCGACAATCGTTGTTTGTCCAGTAACAGTAATTTTGACATTTGCGTGGCGAAGATATCGTTGGTGAGCTTTTCCAGCAGCGCCATGCAAACACTAAAGTAAGACGTGGTGGCGCCTCCGGTAATGATGTTGCCATGAACAACCACCAGTTCATCCATTTTTAATTGCACATCGGGAAAGTGTTCGCTAAACAGGTTCTTCATCCACCAGACCGTGGTGGCGGGAATATCATTAAGAACTCCTGTTCTTGCAAGGCCAAAAGTGCCGGTGCAATAACTGGCAATGAGCTTTCCTTGTTGGTGTTCCTGCCGAATAACCTCTGTTACACAATGGCAGCTATTGAGATAGGCCTCCATGTGAGCACGGTTGTGGGCGAAAATAGAAACCAGGAATACTGCATCACCCGGCGTATATTCCCGGATGTTTTTCGCCTTAATCGACATGCCGGCAGCATTGGTTAACTCTTCGCCCTCGGTGCTGTATATCTGGCATCGAAACAACTGTTCTTCACAGTCCGGATGCAGATAGCGCCAAAAGATATTACAAAACTCCATAAAGTCCACAATGCCTGTCAGGCTGGAAAAGACGCAGTTGGGCGTGGCAATAATATTGATGGTCTTCATGGGACTCTCCGCATTAGCAATTATAAGCATTAAAGGCTTATGGTGGCAATAAAGGCTCTTTAATTGTCATTATTGCCACTTATGCAGATTATTGCAAGTGGTTAAAATTAACTCAACTTAATGAGGAGAAGCAAAATGAAACGCATGTTCAGGTTACCCGTTGTTATTGTGACACTATTGATTGGTTGGGGATTGATGATCTGGATGCAGTGGACTCAGCATCTGGAAACCAGCTTCAATTTGATTGGTATGCCATTTATGATGTTACTGATGGGCTTTTTAGCGGTATTAGCTGCGCAGGAATCTGACGGAAGCAGTGACTGATGACGGCTATACCCAAATCACCTCAAGATACTGAAAGCTAGCATCTTGAGGTGATTTGGGTATACAGGTTTTGAGCACACAGCCTTTGGCTTGAATAAGCCAAAGGCTATTTCCGTTGGTCAGAACACGCCGTTTAAATCAGACAGAAAAAACTTGTAGGCCGGATTTTCACTTTGATCTTCATAGTGATAGCCCAGTTTTTCCAGATGTTGATTAAACAAGGAGGCTTCATCGTCCGGAATATCAAAACCCGCCAGCACCATGCCTTCAGCCGCGCCATGGTTGCGATAATGAAACAGGGTAATATTCCATTGTTCACCCAGAGTAGTTAAAAAGTTAAGCAAGGCGCCGGGGTGCTCCGGAAACTCAAAGGAGTAGAGCTTTTCGGTTAGCAAAGTGGGAGGTCTGCCACCCACCATATATCTGACATGTAATTTGGCAATTTCATTGTCAGACATATCAAACCATTTGTAGCCCTGATTATCTAACTTGCTGGTGATCTCACGGTATTCTTCCTTGCCACGACGCAATTTAATGCCCACAAATATATGAGCTGTGTCACCGGAGGAATAGCGGTAGTTAAATTCGGTTATGGCCTGTTTACCCAGAATATCGCAAAACTCTTTAAAGGCGCCTTTGCGCTCGGGAATACGCACCGCAAAAACAGCTTCTTTTTGCTCACCCAGTTCGCAGCGTTCTGATACATAGCGCAGTGTGTGAAAATTAATATTGGCACCACACAAGATACCGGCAAGCTTTTGGTCTTTAATATTATTTTTAAGAACGTACTTTCTTATACCAGCAACAGATAACGCTCCCGCGGGTTCTGCAATAACCCGGGTGTCTTCAAAAATCTCTTTAATAGCAGCACAGATTTCGTCGCTGTTAACCGTGATAACTTCGTCCACCAGACGTTGACATAACCGAAAGGTTTCCGTGCCCATGGTTTTTACGGCTACACCATCGGCAAAAATCCCCACAGAGGGCAAGGTAACCGGTTTGCCCGCTGCCAGAGCGGATTTAAAACAGGCTGAGTCTTCTGCTTCAACAGCGACTATTTTGACCTCGGGTTTTAATTGTTTGATAAAAACCGCAATACCTGCTGCCAAACCACCACCGCCAACGGCGATAAAAAGGGTATCCAGGTTGGGATTTTGCTCCAACAATTCCCGGGCGATGGTGCCCTGACCGGCAATCACATCGGGCGTGTCAAACGGTGGGATCATGGTATAGCCATATTCCGCCGCTAACCGTTTCGCTTCATCGCTGGCAGCATCAAAGCTGGTTCCGTGCAAAATAATGTTTACCCAGTCGCCGCCAAAGGAGCGCACCGCCTCGATTTTAATATCAGGCGTGGTTTCAGGCATCACGATAGTGGCCCGGATCTTTTTCTTAAAAGCAGAGTAGGCAACCCCCTGAGCATGATTACCCGCCGATGCGGCGATAACACCTTTTTGCAACGCTTCATCGCTCAAGTGAGTAATGCAGTTGTAGGCACCTCTGAGTTTAAAGGATTTTACCGGTTGTTGATCTTCGCGCTTTAACCAGACTTCATTGCCCATCGCCTGAGACAGGCGCTGCATGTACTGTAGCTCAGTATTTTTAGCGACATCGTATACCGGTGATAATAAGACTTTTTTCAGGTATTCACTGTCCGATACCTGCTCTGAATCACTCATACCTTTAATCCTTCAGCTTAGAGATGTCTCTCACTGCGCCCTTGTCGGCACTGGTGGCCAACATAGCAAAGACTTTCAATGCATTTGAGACTGTACGTTCTCTATTGATTGGACGCCATGGGTTGGCAGAATTGTCCATCGCCGTTCGACGTTGCTGTAATTCTGCCTCGCTCAGATCGACATTGATGGTTCGGTTGGGAATATCAATAATGATGGTATCCCCTTCCTCTACCAGGCCGATACCGCCACCGCTGGCTGCCTCTGGGGAACAATGTCCGATAGATAGTCCAGAAGTACCACCAGAAAAACGTCCATCGGTGATCAGCGCACAAGACTTGCCCAAGCCTTTTGATTTTAGATAAGAGGTGGGGTAAAGCATTTCCTGCATACCCGGGCCACCCTTAGGACCTTCGTAACGAATAATAACGGCATCACCGGCCACCACTTCGTCATTTAAGATGGCTTCTACTGCCGCATCCTGACTTTCATAAATTCGCGCCCGACCTGTGAACTTCCAGATGGATTCATCCACACCGGCGGTTTTCACTATACAACCGTCTTCAGCAATGTTACCGAATAACACTGCCAGTCCACCTTCCTGGCTGTAGGCGTGTTCGATGCTTCGGATACAACCGTTCTCACGGTCTGTGTCTGGTTCCGGGTAACGGCAACTCTGACTAAAAGCCTGAGTAGTACGTATTCCTGCTGGACCTGCAGAATAGAAAGTGAGTGCTTGCTCATTTTGTTTATTGGTTATATCCCAGTTGGCGATTACTTCGCCAATAGTACCGCCTAAAACGTGGTGAGCACCGGAATGCAACAATCCTCCGCGCTCCAGTTCTGCCAGGATTGCCAATACGCCACCGGCGCGATGCACGTCTTCCATGTGGTACTTATTCGTAGCTGGAGCGACTTTAGATAAATGTGGGATTTTACGGGACAAGCGATCGATATCGGCCATGGTAAAGGGGATTTCACCTTCCTGGGCCGCTGCCAACAAATGCAAAATGGTATTAGTGGAGCCACCCATGGCAATGTCCAGGCTCATGGCATTTTCAAAGGCGTTAAAATTAGCAATATTACGCGGCAACATGTTGTCGTTGTCCTGCTCGTAATAGGCTTTACACATAGCCACAATTTGCTTGCCCGCCTGAATAAACAGTTTTTCACGATCAGCATGTGTTGCCAGTAACGAGCCATTGCCCGGTAAGGATAAACCCAGGGCCTCGGTCAGGCAGTTCATGGAGTTGGCGGTAAACATACCGGAGCAAGAGCCACAGGTGGGACAGGCCGAGCGCTCTATTTGAGCGGTGTCTTCGTCAGATACCTTGTCGTCTGCCGCTGCTACCATGGCATCCACCAGGTCTAGCTTAATGATCTGGTCGGAAAGCTTGGTTTTTCCGGCTTCCATTGGACCGCCGGAAACAAAAATTGTCGGGATATTCAAGCGCATAGCCGCGTTCAGCATCCCGGGAGTGATTTTGTCGCAGTTGGAAATACACACAATGGCGTCGGCACAATGGGCGTTAACCATGTACTCCACTGAGTCTGAGATGAGGTCACGGGAAGGCAGGCTATACAACATGCCGCCGTGTCCCATCGCAATGCCGTCGTCCACCGCGATAGTGTTGAACTCTTTGGCAACACCTCCGGCTTCTTCGACTGCTCTGGCAACCAGTTGTCCCAAATCTTTGAGGTGCACATGGCCAGGCACAAATTGAGTGAAGGAGTTGGCAATCGCAATAATGGGTTTGCCGAAATCATTATCCTTCATCCCTGTTGCCCGCCAGAGTGCTCTGGCGCCGGCCATGTTTCTACCGTGAGTGGTGGTTGCTGAACGCAGTCGTTTTGGCATTTTTACTACCTATATCAATTTGTTAATTTAAGAATATTTATTCTACTGGTGTTAACCAGCCCCACTTATCTTCAGTTTTTCCATTGAAAAGACCAAAAAAAGCGTCTTGTACTTTTTCGGTGATTGGGCCACGGCCACCGTTACCTACCGGAATGCCGTCAACACTGCGTACTGGCGTAACTTCTGCGGCGGTGCCACACATCAGTACTTCATCAGCCAGGTAGAGCGATTCGCGTGGAATGTTCTCTTCGCGCACTTCGTAGCCCATTTCGCGCAATAACGTCATAACCGTGTCACGGGTAATACCGGGCAAAATCGCAGCAGTTTTAGGTGTGGTGGCTACCACGCCGTTGCGGATCACAAACAGGTTTTCACCGGCACCTTCACTGACATAGCCGTTTACGTCCAGTGCAATACCTTCGCCGTAGCCGTGACGACGGGCTTCCATCGAGATCAGCTGCGAAGACATATAGTTACCACCGGCTTTGGCACCTGTGGGCATGGTATTGGCTGCCAGACGGTTCCAGGAAGAAACACCGGCATCAACCCCGTTTTTCAGGGCTTCATCACCCAGGTAAGCACCCCATGGGAATGCGGCAATGGCCAGGTCAACTTCCGTACCGAACGGTACCTGCAGGCCCATACCGATATCACCATAAAAGGCGATAGGACGAATATAAGCCGATTTCAGTTCATTCTTTCTCAGAATAGCTAATGTCGCTTCGTTAATGTCATCCTGAGTGTAAGGGATTGTCATGCGATACACTTTGGCAGAATCGAACAAACGACGGGTGTGTTCCTGCATTCTGAACACACAGGGTCCTTTGTCTGGCGTATCATAAGCGCGCACACCTTCAAAGACTGAAGAGCCGTAGTGGATGGCGTGAGTTAATACGTGAACCGTGGCTTTTTCCCAAGGGATAATTTCACCGTTAAACCAAATGTGATCTGCAAGTTTTTTAGACATTGTTATTTCCTAGTTTATGCCGTCGCCTGGAGCGGCATCTCATGTTGAATAGTTAAGCGAGCCAGATCATACAACTTATTCAGTTGGCTGGTTAGTATGTTAATGGATTGTTGGCCAGAAACTTTTAACTGAACTGTCAACTTATCCTGTCCTTCGGGCTCCATCTGCATACTTTCAAGCTGAAATTGGCGATAGCGCACCACCTGAAGGACACGTTCTAATACTGCGGGTTGATTGTGTAATTGCAGTTCAATTTGATATTGCATGGTGTTCCTCCATCATGTTGTGGTTTGCGGTATTGGGCGGCACGATTGGCCAGACATTTTCCTGAGAGCTCAATCTCACATGTAATAAACAGGGGGATTCAGACTGTAAAAACCAGTCCAGTTTTGCTTCGACATCGGCAACGCAGTCCAATACATCGGCCTCTAATCCAAAGGCCAGGGCTACTTTGGAAAACTCCGGATTGTCCGACAGATTGGTTTCACTGTAGCGCTCTTCGTTAAACAGTTCCTGCCATTGTTTCACCATGCCTAAGCGCTGATTATCCATTACCAGAATTTTCACCGGAATGCGGTAGCGGTTTAAGGTGGCTAACTCCTGAATATTCATCATAAAGGAGCCATCGCCACACACAGCCACCACATTCTTTTGTGGGTTTTCCAACTGCGCACCGATGGCGGCTGGTAAGCCAAATCCCATGGTGCCCAAACCACCGCTGCTCAGGTGGCTGGTTGGTGAGGAAAACTGCACGTGTTGCGCTACCCACATCTGATGCTGACCTACATCACAGCACACGATATCACTGTGATTTAGTTTGTTACTCAGCATACGCAGTAATTTAGGGCCGGAAATTTGCTGTTCCTGTGGACTAAACTGGTAGCTTTGCTGATGTTTTTGCTGCAGCTGTTCACATCTGGTTTGCCAGTCCGCGAATTGCAATTCGCGGCTTAATTTGGGTAACACCTGTTTGATGTCCGCTTTAATGGCTGCATCAGCAGCGCGGCGTTTACCTATTTCCGCGGCATCAATATCGATATGGATAAGTTTCGCATTCGGTGCAAATTCACTCAGCTTACCCGTGGCTCTGTCATCCAGACGCGCTCCGGCAACCAGCAATAAATCGGCTTCCTGAACCGCATAATTAGCCGGTGGCAGGCCGTGCATTCCTAACATGCCCAGATTCAGAGCATAATCTTTGTCTACCGTGCCCAGGCCTTTTAAGGTGGAAACGGCGGGCATACCCGTGTCTTGCAAAAATTCATTCAAAGCCTGTTGAGCGTGACCCATCACGACACCGCCACCTACATAAAGCACCGGCTGTTGACTGGATTTTAATAACTGATTCGCGATGGCGATAGATTGTAAGTTGTTGTTATCCAGCTCGTTTATAGAAGAATTAAAATTCTCTTTACCTGGTTTGGATACTGTTTCCGGCTGCGCATTTAGTTCAGCCAGAAAAACGTCTTTGGGTATATCCACTAATACCGGACCCGGTCTGCCTTCGATGGTCAGATCCCAGGCGGATTGCAAAATTTCCGGTAATTGCTCAATGCGTTCGACTACAAAACTGTGTTTGGTGATGCTCAGGGATAAACCCAGAACATCCACTTCCTGAAAGGCATCGCTGCCCATGGCGCTGGTGGGTACCTGGCCGGTTAATACCAGCAGGGGCACAGAATCTAACTTGGCGTCAGCGACTGCCGTTAACAGGTTGGTGGCACCGGGGCCTGATGTGCCGATGCAAACAGCGGTTTGGTTACTGCTTCGGGCCTGGCCGATGGCGGCAAATGCCGCGCCTTGTTCATGCCGGGTAAGGTAGTGGCTCACCGGAGAATCCAGCATGGCATCGTAAAGCGGCATGACCGCTCCACCGGGATAACCAAAAACCCGTTGACAAGCTTGTTTCTCTAAAAACGCCAATATGTATTCTGCACCATTCATAACATTTACTTTTTCAGTGGCCCTAAAACGAAAAAAACCCCCGGACTTTCGTGCGGGGGTTTTGCTAAATTCGGTATTTTCGAAAACCTATAGCCGACCCCGCAGCGAGTTAATAATCACCACGACCACGACAATGAGGCTGTTCAGAACAGTCTGCATTTTGCCTGGGTTAATGGTAAGAGTTGGGATCATTAGTCTTCTGTTTTTGGGATGCCGGGGCATCGGTTTTCGTCACTTTTTATACAATTACCATAGCGGCAGATTTTATCGCAAGCTTTATTTTTATAATTTTTGCATTAGTCTGTGGGCATAAATGAATAACGAGAGCAGAAATTGAATAGTTGGTTATATTGGGTGGACCTGGCTGGAGTCGCGGTATTTGCCATCTCCGGCACCTTAATGGCCTTCAGAAAGAGCATGGATGGCTTTGGCGTTTTAGTACTGGCAGCGGTTACCGCCATTGGTGGTGGTACCTTGCGGGACATGATCCTGAACGTGCCGGTTTACTGGTTAACGGACAAGAATTTCTTTCTGGTAATTCTGGCTGCTGCGCTGTCCACCATGATGCTGTTGCGCATTACCCACTGGTTTCCCATGCGCTACCTGTTGCTGGCTGATGCCATCGGACTGGCATTTTTCAACATGATGGGCCTGCAAAAGGCACTCGCTTACGGTACCACGCCTTTTGTGGCGGTGTTTATGGGCGTGATGACCGGCGTATTCGGTGGGTTGATTCGGGATGTGATTTGCCGGGAAATCCCGCTGGTGCTGCGCGGTGAACTCTATGCCATGACCTGTGTCGCAGGTGGTCTGGTTTACATTGCCACTGAAACTTTTTTCCACAATATCCACCTGGCCATGCTGCTTTGTGTGGTAACTACCTTGCTACTTAGGGTAGCCGCCATTCACTGGCACTGGCACTTCTGGGTGTTTAAAGCCGGCGACCATCCCATGATGCGGGATTCGGATAAGTAAGCGTTACAAGGTCCTGGCGGCTAAAACGCTTAAACACCAGGCTAAAACCTCAACGCCAGGGCTATACTGTATTTCATAATATGAAATGTGGTGTTGTTAATAATTCAATATCCGCAATATAGGGCGTTTGATATTATTTGTTTCGGGAGTTCGGGATAAGTTGTTTTCGTCACTATTAAACAACAAATTTTGTAAGCGCAGCGTTTTGATTTGCGAGGTAAGTATCTGATTTATAAACGGCTACTCGTCGTTGGGTTTTGAAGGGGTTAGAAGCCAACCTGAATGAGTAGAATTATCAATTCAGCTAAAATCTGATAAAAATCATTTCCATATATTTACCCAAAGCGTCACAGCTTGGGGATTTCCAGTTCTAATAATCACTGAGCTTTAAACGCAATGATGCCGATAATACCCCACCCCAAAACTAAAAAGTTTTTCCTCCGATGTAATAAACTGACAGTAAAGAAACAATGAAAAAGAAGAGTTGCATTTTTCCTGCGGTTTTCCACTTCCCTTGAAACAAGCAGATGACAATTGAAACAAATACTATTAATTCAACGAATAACTGAATCGGCAAAACAGTGAAACTATAGAGTGCCACAACCGACGCCATATCAGTTCCTTCACATTGAAAGTCAGTCAGAGAACATCCTAAAAGCACAATGGCAATCGGAATAAGGTGGTTAATAGTACCTGCAATGAGTGCTTTGTTCATTTATCAAGTCGTTTTCATCTGTTTACTCTGAGCGTCACAGCGCCAATATCAAAAAGTTTTACCAACATACCAAAATACTAAAAAGGAAAATATGAATAAAATAAGAGGTATTTTTCTTATTTCTCGCCATTTTCCTAATATTGAAAGAACCAGTAGTGCTGCTCCTACAGTTAACTCGACAATAATTTGGAATGGAAAAATAGCCAGGCCATGTAAAGTTAATAGGGATAACATATCATCTCCTTTACATTGGAAATCAGTGATTATGCACCCGAGCAGAAAAAACGAGACAAAAACAATGTGATTGATCGTGCCAATGAGCAAAACTGCATTCATGTCTTAATCCAGTTCTCTGCGATTAAGCTCAAATCGAAAGCTCTCAACATTACAACTGTTCTTTATAACTAAATCTGCCACTTCAGTCGAAACCTCGTAATCGGGAGTAATATACTGACCTGCCCACCTAATATACTTTTTAAAGTAGGTACTACTAATAAGTTCCACCTCTACTCAACCTGAAACTATGGTTTTCCACATAACAGCCACTATCTTGAATGACTTCCATTATTTCAGAGGAAAGAAAGTAGTCAGGTATTACGTATTTTTGGTTATCGACATTAACAGATGCGAAAACCAATACTCCAGGGTCAAAAAGTTCTTCCAGAGTAGAGCCTTCCCGAATAACAATCTTTCCGTCAAAAGTGACATCTTTTGGACGCTCGAACTTTTTGTCGTTTATCAATGCTGGGTCTTTTAAAATATATCCAAGATAGCCTTCATTTAACATTTGCTTCTGAAAATCAGACATTGCTGGCGAAAAGTATGAATAAACCGGAACCTTCCATTGTTTATAGGTTTTATAAAAAAGGTGATCAGTGTTAACCACCATTGGATTAAAGCATTTACTATAGATGGTGGTGTTGGGACACCATTTTAAGAATATGAAAAATAACCAAAGGAAAAATGTACCAGTCAATATTTTCACCGTAATTTTTAGCGGTGAATCGTCTTTATTGAACATCCGTGTCATTGCGTTATCAGGTTTATGCCACATCATATCATTATTGGTTAGAAATATAACCTATAGTGAAATTTTAGACATGTGAATGTTAAATTCCTCAGGCATTGGGGGCATTTACAATGAGTCACTTTCGATAAAACAAAACTGTACTTTTTAGTCCTTGTGCGCAATGGCGTTTACTCTAAAATTAACCGTAGTTTGGATTTTGCAAAGGAATTGCACATGGCATTGGCTGTGGTAAAAACGCGGGCGGTATTGGGAGTGGATGCACCGTTAGTGACGGTTGAAGTGCACCTGTCGAACGGCATGCCGGGTTTTAATATCGTTGGTTTACCGGAGGCTTCTGTCAGAGAGTCTCGTGACCGGGTTAGAAGCGCTTTACTCAATTCCCACTTTGAATTTCCGGGTAAAAAAATCACAGTAAACCTGGCTCCGGCGGATTTACCCAAAGAAGGCGGCCGCTTTGACCTGGCGATTGCCATTGGCATTATTGCGGCGTCTGAGGTCAGTCCCAGTATTTCTATTGAAAATCATGAATTTATCGGTGAATTGGCCTTATCGGGAGAATTGCGGCCGGTGACTGGCATTTTACCTGTGTCGGTGGCGGCCCGAAATGACAGAAATAGCCTGATTTTACCTACTGCCAATCAGGATGAGGCTATGCTGGTTTCAGATGCCAGGGTGTATGGAGCAAAGAGTTTTAAAGAAGTGTTTATGCACCTTTCAGGCACTCAGCGAATCCCTCCGGCTCAGATGAACCATGGTTTTGAAACTGTACCGCAAGTGCCCCAGCTATCGGATATTATCGGACAGCAACAAGCCAAACGGGCGCTCACCATTGCCGCAGCTGGTCGACATAATCTACTGTTTTGTGGCCCGCCCGGTACGGGTAAAACTATGCTGGCCACCCGTCTTTCGGGGCTGTTACCACCGATGTCGGAGCAGGAGTCATTGCAAACCGCCACGGTTAATTCAGTCGCCAATCTGCCGTTTAATGCCAAAAACTGGCGTCTCAGACCGTTTCGCAATCCACACCATACATCTTCCGCTGCGGCTTTAGTGGGTGGTGGTAGTAAACCTGTACCAGGTGAGATCAGCCTGGCTCACAACGGTATTTTGTTTCTGGATGAACTGACCGAATTTCCTCGCAAAGTACTGGATGTGCTTAGAGAGCCGCTGGAGGCGGGTGAAATTACCGTTTCCAGAGCGGCCCAAAAGGCAGTATTCCCGGCGCGTTTTCAGCTGATTGCCGCACTGAATCCCAGTCCGTCTGGCGATGTTAACGATGGCAGACACACACCCGATCAAATCCTGAAGTATCTGAATCGGGTGTCTGGGCCATTTTTAGATCGCATTGACTTACAGGTGGATGTGCCCAGATTGTCGAAACAGGATATGCAGCTGGCGCGCAATCAGGCGTCGGATACCAGCGATGTGGTGCGGGAACAGGTGGTGGAAGCCATGGCGGTGCAATATGAGCGGGCCGGGAAGCTCAACGCTGAGCTTAGCAGTGCTGAAGTCAGACAGTTTTGCGCGTTGCAGGAATCTGACCAGCAATTCCTGGATACGGTTTTGGAAAAACTCAGACTTTCTATCCGCACCCATCAGCGTCTGCTCAAGGTGTCCCGCACCATTGCCGATCTGGCGGGGGAGGAGGATATTCAGCGCCATCATTTGAGCGAAGCGCTGGGTTATCGGGCGTTGGATCGCATCATCGCCAATCTGTTGCGCTGAAATATATAGTGGAACAGCTATTAAATTTGCTCGAAAAACGCTTTGATCACCGGTTCATTCCGGCGTTTTTCAAGGCAGCACAGCCCCAGTCGATACGATTCTATATTATTGATTTCAATGACATTTACTTTATCTGCGATGGTGGAGTAGTGCACCACGATTTCCGGCACAATAGCGATGCCACAACCCAGTGCCACCATACTCAAAATGGCCTCGTTGCCGCCAACACTGGCATAAACTTTGGGTCGTATACCCTGTTCGCTCAGCCAATGATGCACAATGCGCTTCGACGGACCACTGTCCGGTAAAATCATCTGTTCGTCGGTCCAAACCAGGTCGGATATTTTGCGCGCCGGATGCTTTTTGGGGGTGATCATCACCAGAGGTACCTGATCCAGGTGTTGAAAATAAAGCTCTTGCGGAAAGTTGGGGGTGTGAATGGCAATAGCCAGATCTGAACTTTGCTCCATAACCCGTTGCACCGATTCTCCTGGATTGCCAGTGGCCAGTTTGATTTCAACTCTGGGGTGACTATCGCGAAAGCCCTCCAGCAAGGGGGGCAGGTGGCTGATACTGGCCGTCACTGTACAAAACAGACTAAGTTCGCCCTGCAATGCTTGCATCTGTTCGTTGATATCGCCCTGCAAAGTTTGCCATTGACGAGTGATTTCCTCGGCAAAAACTAAGAATCGCTGACCCGCCGGGGTGAGTTTTGCGGTTCTGTTGTCTCGCACCAGGAGACCTGAACCCACTTCATCTTCCAGCCGCTGGATCACTCGGGATAGTGTGGAAGGACTGATATACATGGCTTCAGCGGTTTTCCCAAAGTGCAGGGACTGCGCCAGATGTTTAAATATTTGCAGTGACCGGAAGTCCATTGCTTACCTGTGTTGCAAAAAGTGAAACGTGGTGTTGCGAATATATCATTTTTCACAACGACTAAAAAGTCGTATTGTTGTTCCCGGATTAATCGTCACAGATTATTAAGAGTTATGGGAAATTATTTTAATTCATTGCCTTTGCGTAAGCAGTTAGACCAGTTAGGTCGTTGTCGTTTCATGAGCCGTTCTGAATTTGCAGATGGTTGTGATTTTATGAAAGGTAAAAAAATCGTCATCGTAGGTTGTGGTGCTCAGGGTCTGAATCAGGGCCTGAATATGAGAGATTCCGGCCTGGATGTGAGTTATGCATTACGTCAATCAGCGATTGACGAAAAGCGTGCATCTTATCAAAGAGCCACTGAGAACGGCTTTACGGTAGGTAACTACCAGGAGCTTATTCCTCAGGCTGATTTGGTTTACAACCTGACGCCGGATAAGCAACACGCCAGCGTAGTTGAAGCGGTTATGCCGTTGATGAAAGAAGGTGCCGCATTAGGCTATTCACACGGTTTTAATATCGTTGAAGAAGGCCAGCAGATCCGTCCTGATATCACGGTTGTGATGTGCGCACCTAAGTGCCCAGGTACAGAAGTTCGTGAGGAATACAAACGTGGTTTTGGTGTGCCGACATTGATCGCGGTTCACCCTGAGAATGACCCCAAAGGTGAAGGTTGGGATATCGTTAAAGCCCTGGCCTCTGCTACGGGTGGCGATCGCGCCGGTGTATTGGAGTCTTCTTTTGTCGCAGAAGTTAAATCCGACCTGATGGGTGAACAAACTATCTTGTGTGGTATGCAACAAACAGCTGCGATTTTGGCTTATGACAAAATGGTAGCCGAAGGCATCGATGCCGGTTATGCCGGAGCGCTGGTTCAGTATGGTCTTGAGGCTATCACTGAAGCACTGAAAATTGGCGGTGTTACCAATATGCTGGACCGTTTGTCGAATGCCGACAAATTGAAAGCGGTAGCTTTGTCCGATGAACTAAACAACTTGTTGCGTCCTTTGTTTGAAAAACACATGGACGACATCATGTGCGGCGAGTTTTCCAAAACCATGATGGAAGACTGGGCCAATGGTGATGCCAACTTATTGAAATGGCGTGAAGAAACAAACTCTACCGGGTTTGAGCAGGCACCAAAATACGATGGCACCATCAATGAGCAAGAATTTTTTGATAACGGCATCTTTATGGTTGCCATGATCAAAACGGGTGTAGAACTGGCCTTCGACGTAATGGTTGAAGCGGGAATTTTGCCAGAGTCTGCATACTACGAGTCTCTGCATGAGACACCGTTGATTGCAAACACCATCGCCCGTAAGCGTTTATACGAAATGAATGTGGTTATTTCGGATACTGCAGAGTATGGAAACTATCTGTTTGCGAATGTAGCTGTACCACTTCTGAGAGAGAAGTTGATGCCCGAAATCGGAACTGACCTGATCGGTAAAGGCTCAGGTGCATCCAACAGCGTTGATAACAAAGCATTAGTTCAGGCGAACCATGCATTGCGTAATCACCCTGTTGAAACTATTGGTACAGACTTACGCGGTTACATGACTGACATGAAAACAATTGTGGCAGCCAGTAACTAAGTTCCCAAACAGATTTGTCTCCCACGTTGACAATTTCTGTCGTTAGGTGCTTAAAAAGCCCTGTTAGCCCGGTGAATTTCGCCGGGCTTTTTTTCTTCTGCTCCAGTCATTTTATTGGCTGACAAATCAACGGGTTAATCTCTTACATTAAGTGTAATTTTTCAGTCTTTGTTTCTGCTGGTGGGACAGGTATTCTGTTGAAAATTTTTCACCTGACGGAAAAAACACAAGGAAGCATTCATGAAAAAGATCCTGCTACCCCTGATACTATTTTTTGTATCTACCAGTTACGCCGAGCAAGATAAAGCCGCATTAGTTGATGCGGTGCTGAAACAATCCAGCATTGAAATCTCCATAATGAATATGCCTGCACAGCTGTCTCAGATGCCCGCAATGTTGCCAATTGATCCGCAGCAAAAACAGGTATTTATGGATGATGTGGTGAACACTATTCTGCGTGACTTTAACGAAGTGGAAGTATTGAACTCGGTAAAGCAATACTTTGTACAGCATGGTGATACTGAAAAGTTGAATGCGGCTCTGGCCTGGTTGAGCAGCCCGGAAGGTCGCGAAATTACTCAGGTTGAAATCCTGGCTCAGCAGGTGGATCCATTGGCGATGCAACAGTACATCATGGCTTTTACCCCTGAAGCCCTGGGAGAGCACAAGTTTGCGATTTATAGTGACATGGTTAAAGCCTCTGAAATGAGCGAAATGATGTTCAAAATGATGGAAAAATTTATGCCAGCCATAATGAAGGGCATAGTGGAACTGGATAAAGCCTCAGGCCAGAACCGCATCACAGATGCTTCTGAGTTTGAACAGAACTTCCGCAATCAAATGTCCCTGATGCGAGATCAGTTAGGGCCTATGCTGGAAATGCAAATGGTTGCCTCTTTTAGCTATATGTTTCGCGATGCTTCCGATTCCTCGTTAGTCGCTTACAACCAGTTTCTGTCCTCTGATGCAGGTAAACACTACCTGAACCTGAGCATTGATTCAGTAATGGAGTACGGTGTTGACTGGATGGAAGATGTGATGACCGGATTGGCAAAAGTGGTGGTTGCTGAGAGTATCAGTGAGTAGGTAAGCAATGCCGATTATTGGACCGGTTTTTGAGTACTTAATAAGTGATTAAAAACTGGCAAGGCATACTTTTCCTCGAATTTTCGTCAGCCTGCTATGCTCTTTAGTGTGAAAAAACATGTGAGCTGACTGAATATCTGATTTTGTTGCTCTATTAAAAAAGCCTGATTTAAGGAGTACTACTTTGGATCTAACCTCAAAATCGGATGCGGAAATACATCAAATTGCAGAACCCATTTATCGTGAACTTGTTGAGGGTTCAAATACCAGAAATTGGGATCTATTCACCAAATACGCTCCGGACGAACTCAAAACGCCGGAGCTTAAAAGGGATGTAGAAGAGCAATGGAAGAACGTCCCTTTTTTAACTTCTTTGAGTGACCAAAAAGAGTTGTTGGGTATTCTTCGCAGAGGAGAAACCATTCATGTACTGTGGAAGCAGTGGAGTCTCAACGATGATATGCAATACCTCGGTGTCTTAATTTTGCAAAATCAAGTTTCTCCAATCAGAGTAAATGGCTTTTTTTTCAAATAAGGGACATTTACTTGCAGGCTAAACCAATTTCAACTCCATAAATTGTGCAGTCCCTGCAGCTTCGTCTAGTTGATACAGTTTAAAACCAAATTTATTGTACGCCTGAATGGCTGCTTTGTTATTGGATAACACTTCCAGCGTGACTTTGCAGCAGTCGTCTTTTTTGGCCTTTTCTGCAACCGCAGATAGTAAATGCTTACTTAATCCTTGTCCTCTGAATTCGCTGTGCACCACAAAATCATGGATATTGACAAGTGGCTTACAGGCGAATGTGGAAAAGCCGGTAAAGCAGTTGCACATGGCTGCGGGTTTGTCTTTTATATAAATGATAAAAGAGAACGCACCCGGGGTTTGTGCTAAGGATTTAGCCAGATTTTGCTGAACAAATTCGCTCAGTGGTTCGCCGCCACCCATAGGATCCTGAGCGTAATGATTGAGCATAGCAATTAAATCGCTGGCCTGATGAGGGTTGTTATAATCTACTTCGATAAGGTTAATCGTCATGTCTGAGTTCCTGGAATATTCCTGTTGTAGTCGCTGATATTCTTGGTTTTAAGGCGAATTTGCCCTGTTGGGCAGCTAATTTCGGTAATTCGCATTTTTTACTTGTTCAATTAAATTTTTGGTGCTAGTTTTAATCTTGTTCACACCTGAACATCCTTGTTACTCACGATTTCTATCCGAGAATAAACATAATAATTGACCCAGACAACAGCAAACACGCCAGAGGCGTATCACATCAATTATAAAGATCCTTCCATATGAACCTGACTGAACTGAAAAAGAAACCCATCAATGAACTTGTCTCTTTAGCTGAAGAGATGGGCATTGAGAACATGGCCCGTGCCCGTAAGCAAGACATTATCTTTGCAATCCTCAAAACTCACGCGAAAAGCGGTGAAGATATTTTTGGCGACGGCGTCCTTGAAATTTTACAAGATGGTTTTGGCTTTCTGCGCTCGGCTGATTCATCTTATTTGGCCGGACCGGATGATATATATGTATCCCCGAGCCAAATCAGGCGTTTTAATCTTCGCACTGGTGATACCATTTCGGGTAAAATCAGACCGCCAAAGGATAGTGAGCGCTACTTTGCACTGTTGAAGATCAATCAGGTTAACTTTGATAAGCCTGAAAACTCCAGAAACAAAATTTTATTCGAAAACCTGACGCCGCTGCATGCTGAGCAACGCCTGAGAATGGAGCGAGGCAACGGTAGTACCGAAGACATTACTGCGCGAGTGTTAGATCTTGCTTCTCCTATCGGTAATGGTCAGCGTGGTCTGATTGTGGCTCCGCCAAAAGCCGGTAAAACATTGTTATTACAAAATATCGCCCAGTCAATTGCTGCCAATCACCCGGATTGCCAGTTAATGGTATTGCTGATCGATGAACGTCCGGAAGAAGTAACCGAAATGCAGCGCTTGGTACAGGGTGAAGTGGTTGCCTCTACCTTTGATGAGCCAGCCAGCCGTCACGTACAGGTGGCTGAAATGGTAATTGAAAAAGCCAAGCGCCTGGTAGAGCACAAGAAAGACGTGGTTATTCTGCTGGATTCAATTACTCGTCTGGCACGTGCCTACAACACGGTTATTCCGAGCTCAGGTAAGGTACTGACCGGTGGTGTTGATGCTAACGCGCTACACAAGCCTAAGCGTTTCTTTGGTGCGGCTCGAAATGTGGAAGAGGGTGGTAGCCTGACTATCATCGCAACTGCATTGATTGATACCGGCTCTAAGATGGATGAAGTTATCTACGAAGAGTTTAAAGGTACCGGTAACATGGAATTGCACCTGAACCGTAAGATTGCAGAAAAGCGCGTGTTCCCGGCTATCGACTTCAACCGCTCTGGTACTCGTCGTGAAGAGTTGCTGACTTCACAGGATGAGCTACAGAAAATGTGGATCCTGAGAAAAATCGTGCACGAAATGTCAGAAATTGATGCGATGGAATTCCTCATTGGCAAACTGTCTATGACCAAAACCAATGACGAGTTCTTTGATGCCATGAAGCGTCAAAAGAGCTAACAAAAGCCAGAACTAAAAAAGGCGCTCTTGAGCGCCTTTTTTTGTTGGGCTACGAAAAAAGATTAACTAGCTGTTTTATTAATGCGCTCCAGCAACATATCTTCCAGTTCGAAGCGCTCTTCCAGCTTTTCGCCCAACAAGGTCAGGTTTCTGACGAAGTCCTGCATTTCCTGTTCATCACTTAACTCCGCATAGCTGTCGTTGAAGGAAAGTGCAGTGTCGGTAGTGGCCTTGATCTTTTCTGTTACCTCGTTGATCCACTGCTCGTTGTCGGCATTTTGCTGGCACTCATCGAGAATTTTGTCGTACATTTCGAAGTGACCGGTAGAAGCATAATCCATTAGTGTTTCGCAGAATGTTTCGATGTCTTTATAATCAGGAAGCGCATTAGCGCCTCCTTCAAATGGTGGTAAAGCCGCCAGTTTGCAATACTGTACCAGCAGTGTTTTGCGCTCTTCCAGCCAGGTATCAACGAGTTTATGGATGCCACCCCATTTTTCTTGCGCTTGTTCAATTCGGGTTAACATGATTAATGCCTTCTGAGTTATGATTGGTGCTCTGTCAGGGACAACAAATTGTCTAACGGTGCGCACCCATTTGATTCTGATTTCAGTATAACAAAAACTTCAGACTCCAAAAGGTTTGTTTATAAGTCTGCTATAACTGCAGTGGGTGGTAACAAAAAGGAGCAACCTAATTTGATTCAACAAAATCCGGCTTTCCACCATGTATCAGACGCTTACTGGATCGTGGTAAGTAAAGAAAAAATTTTACAATACACAGATCAACCCGGTTTGATCAGGGGCAACTGGCAGTCACTGACTGAATTTCACGCCTGGCAAGATGACGTTATTCAGGTGGGGGAAGTAGATTCAATGCCCTGTTACATGCTGGATCTGGAGTCGCAATCAGTGGGCAATGACGAGCTGGATAGCCTGAGCTTGCGGGCGATGCTGATGCAATTACCCAGCGAATTGTTTTATGTGGTTTCCCGTGCCTGGCAAGTGGCCTTATTTTTGCGAACCCATCGCTTTTGTGGCTGCTGCGGTGGCAAGATGACCCGTGTTGATTGGGAGCTGGCTACTCAGTGCCATACCTGCCAACATCGTTGTTACCCTCGGATTTCGCCCTGCATTATTGTGGCAATTCGCAAAGGCAAACAAATCCTGTTGGCCAAAGGAGCACATCATAAAAACGATTTGTATTCGACGCTTGCTGGTTTTGTGGAAAGTGGTGAAACCCTGGAGCAGGCTGTGCACCGGGAAGTGTTTGAAGAAGTGGGGGTTAAGGTGAAAAATTTGGAGTATTTTTCCAGTCAGCCCTGGCCATTTCCCCATTCACTAATGTGCGGCTTTTTAGCTGAGTATGATTCTGGTGAAATAAAGGTGGATGGTGAAGAAATTATTGCCGCTGACTTTTTTGACTTTGATGCGCTGCCTAATATTCCGCCTAAATTTTCCATTGCGGGCAGGTTGATCTCAGCTACTGAAAAACGCGTAACAAAATAGCCAGGATAATTCTGAACATTTAAAACTCTGGATATTATTATCGGACAAATAAAAAAGCCCTTTCAAGAGAAAGGGCCCTAATTTCTGTTAGCGTCTTGGTCCTGTTTTTCAGGCTTCTTTATTGTTCGGAAGTCGTTAACTGCAATAAGTTATAGCAGATAATTAAAAAGAATGACAAGTTTTTTAGTATAAAAAATTGGCAATTCTACAAAAGTTCTCTTTCTTCGCGGCTTTTTGTGTAAAATAGCGCGGTTTTCAAAAATCTCTCAAACTGCCCATGGCGTAAGGTGTTATGACCCAGCAAAGCAATCCCAATCCCCTGAAGAATGATCGTTATCTTAGAGCCTTGTTAAGAGAGCCTGTTGATGTCACACCAGTATGGATGATGCGCCAGGCTGGTCGTTATTTACCTGAATACAAAGCTACTCGCGCTCAGGCAGGCGATTTTATGTCGCTGTGCAAAAACACCGAATTAGCCTGTGAAGTCACGCTGCAGCCTTTGCGTCGTTTTCCCCTGGATGCTGCTATTTTATTTTCCGATATTTTAACCATTCCCGATGCGATGGGACTGGGTCTGTATTTTGAAACCGGTGAAGGTCCAAAATTTGAACGCCCGCTGAGCAATATGGCTGACATCGAAAAGTTACCTATTCCAGACCCGGAAGCTGAACTTGGTTACGTGATGGATGCCGTCAGAGCGATTCGAAGTGCCCTGCAAGGTAGCGTGCCACTGATCGGTTTCTCCGGTAGCCCCTGGACCCTGGCCACTTACATGGTTGAAGGCGGCTCTACTAAAACCTTCGGCAAGATCAAGAAAATGGCCTTTGCTGATCCGGCAGCGCTGCATTTATTATTGGATAAATTGGCCGATTCGGTTGTGCTGTACCTCAATGCTCAGGTTAAAGCGGGTGCCCAATCCCTGATGGTATTTGATACCTGGGGCGGTGTGTTGTCGCCACAAGCCTATAAAGAATTTTCTTTGCGTTATATGGAAAAGATCGTGGCCGGGTTAATTCGGGAAAACGAAGGCCGTAAAGTACCAGTAACTCTGTTTACTAAAAACGGTGGACAATGGCTGGAAGCGATTGCGGCCACTGGCTGTGATGCGGTTGGCCTGGACTGGACTACAGACATTGCTGATGCGCGTGCTCGGGTTGGCGATAAAGTGGCTATTCAGGGTAATATGGACCCTTGTATGTTACACGCTTCAGCTGAGCGTATTGAAGCCGAAGTCGCTTCAATACTGGCGGGTTATGGTGAGGGCAGCGGTCACGTATTTAATCTGGGACATGGTATTCACCCTGATATTGATCCAGAAAAAGCGGGTGCCTTTATTAATGCCGTTCACAAATTAAGTGGGCAATACCACAAATAAAGCGTGCTCAGTCTACAGGCTCTAACCTTGACCTGATTCAGGCAAAGGTTTGAGCTTTACTCGATTTTCTCGCTGCGTTGGCCCGACACTTCTGCAAAGGCAAATGCAGCACAATGTGAATGAAATAGTTCATAAAATTCAAGCATTAAAGAAACTTTGCGTGATGGATCAAAAATGAACTATCATGTACAAAGTTTCTATATAATTTCTGAAAATGTGTAGGGTAAAGCTAAATGTCCAGCGTACTGTTAGTTGAGGACGACAAGGAAATGAGCAGTCTGGTGGATATATTTCTGTCCGGAAACGGTTTTACTATTACTCCCGTAGATACTGCCAAAGACTGCTTTGTTCAGGTAGCAAAACGCAATTTCGATGTGATTATTCTGGATCTGACCTTGCCGGACGAAGATGGTTTGGTGATCCTGAGAAAACTGGTAAAGCGCACCACTACGCCCATTATGATCATCTCCGGTCGTAAGACTGACGACGATAAGGTGGCTGGTCTTGAGCTTGGCGCTAAAGATTACCTGGGTAAACCCTTTTCTTTAAAAGAGCTTTTATTTAGGGTTAAAAATGTGCTGGGCTTGCCGTTGGTGGAAGATACTCAGGATGAGGATCTGACTTTCCATGATTATGTATTAAGTCAAAAGCGTCGGGCCTTATTTGATGTCGATGGTAATCGCATCGAGCTGACACAGCATGAACTTAAGGTACTGACAACGTTGGCAAGGCGTAGTAATGAAGTGGTGCCCAGAGAGGAAATAGTCGAGCAAGTTTCTGATCTGGATATTCCGGAAAACAACCGCGCTGTAGATATTAGTATCAGTCGCTTGCGCAAAAAGTTGTGTGACAATGAAAAGCCCTTCCGCATCATACAAACTATCCGTGGCGAAGGGTACATGCTGCGCAACTAAGTCACATGCCTGTCAGGCACTGTCCGGCATACCTTTTTCAACCGTGCGGATTAAGCGCAAGGTAAGTCGACCGGTATTTTCATCTGATATTTTGGCTTGTTTTAGCAGTTGCTCATCAATTGCCCATTCAATATGGCGTTTGACCATCTCGGAAGCTTCACTGAGTTTTTGGCGCAATGACTGCAAAATCGTTTCGCTGTATTGCGCATTACCCAGGGCAATACTGATGTTGCGTTGCCAGGCTTGATAGCCAATACGCCGGATTGCTGAGCCTTGCATGTTATCCAGAAATGTTTGTTCATCCCATTTAAACAACGACAGCAAAGTGGCCTGAGTCAGCTTGTGGCGAACCTCAAAGTCCGGCTCCTTGCTTAACTGTGCGTAGCGATTCCAGGGGCAAATTAACTGGCAGTCATCGCAGCCATATATGCGGTTACCCATTGCCCGGCGAAACTCTTCAGGAATATCGCCTTTGTTTTCGATAGTCAGATAACTGATACAGCGCCTGCCATCCACAATGTAAGGTGCGACTATGGCTTTGGTGGGGCAAACGGTAATGCAGGCCACACAGTTACCGCACTGATCTTGTGCGGGGGGATCGGTGGGTAAGGGCAAATTGATAAAAAGTTCTCCCAGAAAAAATAGCGAGCCGGCATGACTGTTTAGAGTCAGACTGTGTTTTCCAGTCCAGCCTATGCCGGCTTTTTCTGCCAGTGCATGCTCCAATACCGGTGCCGAATCCACAAATGGACGCCATTGCGCTGACGGCACTTGCTCAGAAATTTTCTCGCCCAGCTTTTTCAAACGATTGCGCATCACCTTGTGATAGTCTCTGCCAGTGGCATAACGGCTGATATAGGCTCGCTGATCATCTTTTAGGTTTTTGGTAAATTGCGCGTTTTCCGGTAAGTAGGCCATACAGACGCTGATGACTCGTAAGGTGCCCGGAACCAATTTGTCAGGGGCCAGGCGCTTATCGGTATTTTCGGTTATCCAGTGCATATCGCCGTAATAACCATTGTCTAACCAATCCTGTAACGCTATTTTATGATCTTCCAGGTTAATATCAGCAATACCTACTTGCTGGAAGCCAAGTTCCTGGCCCCAGGTTTTGATTTTTTTACTGAGTTCAGCGTAACTATCGTCGGGAAGGGCAGACATTGAAAACCTTTAAAAACCTATTTCAACGAGAGAGTTTAACACACAATATTTATACCGCAGATCAGGTTCGTCTGGTGGAGCCACGGGCAGCAGAGTTAGCTGGAATTAGCCTTTATCAGTTGATGGAAAATGCCGGGGCCGCGGTTTTCAAATTGTTACTCACTCAATATCAAGATGCCCGTAAGTTAATTGTGTTGGCCGGACATGGCAATAATGGTGGCGATGCTTATGTGGTAGCTCGTCTGGCGCTGGAAGCGGGTCTGGCGTGTGAGGTTTGTGAGTTGGGCAATCCGCAAAAGTTGTCTGCGGATGCCAGTTTGGCCCGCAATAAGTGGTTGGCGCGAAAAGGCGTTACACGTGATGCCCAAAATCTGGACTTTAATCAGTATGATTTGTGCATCGACGGTATGCTGGGAACAGGCATTAAAGGCGCGGTAAAAGCCCCCTATGCAGAAGTCATTTCGCGCCTGAATGACAGTGTTATTCAGGTGCTCAGTATTGATATTCCCTCCGGTATGAATGCCGATACCGGTTATGCCGCTGGTGTTGCGGTGCAGGCGGATGATACCTGTACCTTCGTAGGGATTAAAAGCGGTTTAAAAACCGGTGAAGGCAAACAATATTGTGGCAGATTACACTTTTTTGATCTGGGGATTGGTCAGGAGTTTCAGCGTATTGCCGTTCAGGTGGGTAAAATTATCGACTTTCAGATGTTGCCGCCTCTGCCCAAAAGGCAAATTAATACTCATAAAGGCGCGATGGGAAAATTACTTTGTATTGGCGGCAATGAAAGCTATGCCGGGGCCATTCGCTTAACAGCTGAAGCTGCACTGCGCACCGGAGCCGGGCTGGTGAAAGTGTTTTGCCATCCGGGCTCCCGTTCTACTATTAATGGCACTCGTCCGGAAATTATGGTGGAAACCCGCACCGAACAATTATCTGAAACCCTCTCCTGGGCTAGTGCCATTGCCATTGGTCCTGGTCTTGGCAAAGACTTGTGGTCGGTAACTTTGCTGGAAGCCACCTTGCAACATTGCCTGCAATTTCACAAACACCTGGTGATTGATGCCGATGCCTTAAACCTGATTGCAGAACATTATCGCCTGGCGATCCCCAAGAATCTGGCTATTATCACCCCCCATTCAGCAGAAGCCGCTCGATTGTTGAAATCGTCAGTGAATGCCGTTGAATCCGACCGCTATCAGTCGGTATCAACTCTGACCCAACAATTTGAAGCGGTAGCAGTACTAAAAGGCGCAGGCAGCCTGATCGCCTCGCAGGAAAATACCTGGGTATGCAACAACGGCAACCCTGGCATGGCAACTGGAGGCATGGGGGACGTGCTAACTGGTATATTGGGGGCATTACTGGCGCAGGGCATGAGTAACCGGCTTAGCGCACTCTATGGGGTTTGTTTACACAGCCGTGCTGCTGATTTAGTTGCTCAGGAATATGGTCAGATAGGCTTGTTAGCCAGCGATTTGTTCCCATATATACGCCGACTCATCAATTCTGAACAACGCGACTGAACCGGAGCGGTTTAACATGAAGCAAACGATTCTGAGTAATTCGGAACAAGAAACCGAACAACTGGCACAAAGTCTGGCGGATTTTTGCCTGCAAAATCCAGGCGCCTGGACCATTCACCTGCACGGCGATTTGGGAGCCGGAAAAACTTGTTTTAGTCGCGGTTTCATTACTGGCCTTGGGCATACCGGCAGTGTTAAAAGTCCCACTTATACTCTGGTGGAACCCTATGATTTAGAGAGCTTTAAAGTGTTTCACTTTGATCTCTATCGACTGGCGGACCCGGAAGAACTGGAATTCATGGGAATTCGCGATTATCAACAACAGGACACCATCAACCTGATTGAATGGCCGGAAAAGGGCGCTGGATTGTTGCCGAAACCGGATCTGGAGATAACTATTGAGTTTACCGACCAAGGGCGTAGTATAGAGCTACTAGGAAAGTCTCCCCAGGCAAGGGAACTGATACAACAATTAAAATAATATGTATCAATGAAGATATTGTTGCGCTACTGCCTGCTGGTTTTTTTGTGCTATCCGGTTAGCGGAGGCCTGTTCTCGTCTGAAGTTTATGCCAGCAACAATGCAATCAACAGTGTTCGTATCTGGCCGTCCCCCACCAATACCCGAGTTGTACTGGATTTGCAGCAACAACCCAAATACAGCTGGTTTACCTTACAAAATCCGAATCGACTGGTCATTGATCTGGCTGATACCAAAGGCGATTTGGACTTTGCAAAAATCACTAACAACAGTGAGTTGGTGAAAAAAATTCGCTACAGCCGGCCAAAATCCAGTGGTGATGTACGCATTGTATTGGAGCTGGACAAAAAGGTCACTCCGCAGATTTTCTCTTTGCAACCAACCGCACCCTATGGCAATCGCTTGGTAGTGGACCTGCCCGATGATCGCGACACGCAACGAGGCATTATTGAACAGCCGATAAACAAGCGCCATCAGGATATTATTATTGCAATTGATGCCGGACATGGTGGTGAAGATCCAGGCTCCATAGGTCGTGGTGGCACCTATGAGAAAAATGTGACCTTGAAAGTGGCGCGGGAGCTGGCAAGACTGGTGGATGCTGAGCCGGGTATGCGCTCTGTATTGATCAGAACCGGCGATTATTATCTGACTCCCAATCGTCGGCCTGAAATCGCACGGGAAAAGAAAGCCGATTTGTTTGTATCTGTGCACGCTGATGCCTTTACGCAACCTCAACCCAATGGTTCATCGGTATGGGTACTGTCAACTGGCCGGGCCAACAGTGAATTAGGTCGCTGGCTGGAAAATACCGAGCAACACTCTGAGCTATTAGGCGGTGCTGCTGAGGTGATCCAGGATACTAACAACGAGCGCTATTTAACCCAGGCGCTGCTGGATATGTCTATGGATCATTCCATTGCCACCAGTTACGACGTTAGCCGCAATATATTGTCTGAACTTAGAGGCATGATGAAACTGCACAAGAAAACCCCGCAGGCTGCCAGTCTGGCGGTGTTAACCTCTCCGGATATTCCTTCGGTGCTGGTGGAAGTGGGGTTTATTTCCAATCCCAAAGAAGAAAAGAATTTAAACTGGCGCAAGCATCAACAAAACCTGGCTCGGTCAATTTTTAAAGGGATTAAATCTCATTTTTTAAACAGTCCACCAGATGGTACCTTGTGGGCCAAACAGAGACCCAAAAATCGCACCCATCGCGTCGAACGAGGAGATTCCCTCAGTGAGTTGGCGGTGCGTTATAATGTCAGTGTAAACAATTTAAAAAAGGCCAATAATCTGAGAACCGATATTGTCAGAATTGGCCAGGTTTTAAATATTCCACAAAGTTAAAAACGAGT
This sequence comes from Planctobacterium sp. AWH2_060, assembly GCF_056158425.1. Lineage (NCBI taxonomy): Bacteria > Pseudomonadati > Pseudomonadota > Gammaproteobacteria > Alteromonadales > Alteromonadaceae > Planctobacterium > Planctobacterium sp. AWH2_060. The sequence goes on from NZ_JBSWTG010000001.1 coordinate 3,836,648, forward strand.
CGAAAGTCCCTTGCCGATAAAAGTGTTACCCGCCAGGTTGGCCAATCAGATTGCCGCCGGAGAAGTGGTTGAACGTCCCGCTTCTGTATTAAAAGAGCTGCTGGAAAACAGTATAGATTCAGGTGCCACACAAATAACTATTGATGTGGAAAAAGGCGGACATAAAAAGATTAAAGTGACGGATAACGGCTCCGGCATCGACAAAGATGAATTAATGCTGGCACTGAGTCGACATGCCACCAGTAAAGTAGCTGAGCTGGAAGATTTAGAACACATTGCAACCCTGGGGTTTCGCGGTGAGGCATTAGCCAGTATCAGTTCGGTTTCACGACTGACTTTAACCTCTCGCACAGAACAACAATCCGAAGCCTGGCAGGCGCGCAGTGAAGGCCGCGATATGCAGGTCATCGTTGAACCAGCAGCACACCCCAAAGGCACCAGTGTGGAAGTGTTAGATTTGTTTTTTAACACCCCGGCCAGACGCAAGTTCCTGCGCACCGAAAAAACCGAGTTTAACCATATTGAAACCCTGTTCACCCGCATCGCGCTGAGTCGCTTCGATGTCGGGATGAAATTGCTGCACAACGGTAAGCTGGTGAAGTCCTTACCTGCAATTACCGCTGAGGATGAGCAAATTAAACGCATCCAGCAAATAGTGGGCAACAGCGTCAGCCAGGATTTTTTGTATCTGGATAGCCAGTATCAACAGTTTCGGCTGGTAGGGTGGGTATCTAAGCCCGGTGCCTTTCGTTCCGTGAATGACACCCAGTACGTGTTTGTAAATAATCGCATGATGCGCGATAAACTGATTCTTCACGCTATCCGACAGGCTTTTGAGGGGCAGTTACCGCCTGATAAATTCCCATTTTTTGTGCTGTACCTGACTTTGCCGCATCATGAAGTTGATGTGAATGTACACCCGGCAAAACACGAAGTGCGTTTTCACCAGGCGCGTTTGGTACATGATTTTATCTATTCAGCGGTCAGCGATGCTATGAACGCAGATGATTTGCAGCTTGCCAGGCCCACAGCGCCCGAGCCAGACAATGAGCTTACCCAGCCTGCGGCGCCTTCAGCATTGACCTCACAGCCCTCAGCACGCCGGCACAATTATCAGTCTGACAGCGATTATATCAAGCCGCTGCAGAACACCTCTTCTCGGTCCAGCGGCTATCAGGGCAGTTACAGCAGCAATAGCGGTGCTGCAATCAATGAAGCTGCGAGTAATTATTCGCAACTCATGCATCCGTCATCTTCTCATACCGCGCCTGAAGAACAAGGCACTCTGAGTACAGCAAAACAAGGAGCTACCGGGTTTGAAGTGCCGGGTTGCGGCTGGCTGGTGCGCAAAGAAGAGCAAGTGTATTTTGTACCTGAGAAAAAAGTGATTAGCGATTATTTGCAAAGCCGCTACCTGAAAGACGAGCCTGTCTCCCAACCATTATTATTGCCGGTTTCTGTTGAGAAGAACCAACAGCTTGATGTCAGTGCCCTTTGTGAGTGCGCTGCAAAATTGGGTATGCAGCTCGAACCCTATCAAAATAAGCTAATCTTAAAGCAGGTGCCGGTGGGAGCCAGAAAGCAACGTTGGCAAGATATCATGTTGGCGATAACCGCCACCGAACAATGTAGCCTGGACACTTTGTTAGACTGTCTGGTGCGTTATTGGCAATTAGATGAACAAATGAACAAACAAGCTTTGTTTGAGCTGTGGATGAAGCAACAATCTGCGGAAATATTTACAGAGCAGGGTATGGTTCCTGTTCCTTTACACACATGGTTACAAGAATTTAATGGCAACTGATTCACAGGCACTCCCCAAAGCTATCTTTCTGATGGGGCCCACGGCGTCGGGCAAAACAGACCTGGCGATTGCACTGGTGCAAAGCGGCATGTGTGACATTATCAGTGTTGATTCCGCGTTAATTTATAAGGGCATGGACATAGGCACAGCAAAGCCTACGCTCCAGGAGCAGCAATTAGCACCGCACAGATTAATTGATATTCTGGACCCGGCTGAGTCTTATTCCGTGGCTCAGTTTCGCCAGGATGCCCTGCGGGAAATGCAGCAAATCACTGAACAGGGGCGTATTCCATTGCTGGTGGGCGGTACCATGATGTATTACAAAGCCCTTACTGACGGTATTTCTAATTTGCCCGAGTCTGATGCCGCTGTGCGTCAGCAAATCAGCGAAGAAGTAGAAAGCAAAGGCTGGCAGGCGCTACACGACGAATTACAGGCGATTGATGCCGTATCTGCGGCCCGTATTCATCCCAATGATCCGCAGCGCTTAATGCGCGCCATTGAAGTGTATCGATTAACGGGAAAATCTATGACGGAATTGACGGCAACACGGTCGTCATCTATACCCTATAATATACTTCAGTTGGGGATCGCTCCCGAAGACCGGAGTGTGTTACATCAACGCATCCAACAACGCTTTGATATTATGTTGAAAAACGGCTTTCAAAGTGAAGTGGAAGCGCTTATGCAGCGCAAGGATTTGCATCTGGATTTGCCTTCTATGCGCTGTGTTGGTTATCGTCAAATGTGGTTATATCTTGTAGGAAAGTATGATTTTGACGAAATGCGATACCGTGGTATTGTCGCAACAAGGCAGTTGGCCAAGCGCCAATTAACCTGGCTAAGAGGTTGGTCAGAGTTGCATTGGTTGGATACTTTTGCCAATAATAACGTTAACCGGGTCAAAGACTTATTCTCTAAGTTGTAACTTGAATTTGCTGTGGTAAGACCCCAATATCAGGAGTGTATACAGTCCAGGTAAATCCTGTATACTGTATTTGACTTGCCCTTCAGACGGGCAGCACACACAACCAGAACAACAAAAAAGATAAGAAGAACAAGAGGCTGAAAATGGCTAAGGGACAATCACTACAAGACCCGTTTTTGAACGCTTTGCGTCGCGAACGTGTTCCCGTGTCGATATATCTTGTAAATGGCATTAAGCTGCAAGGACAAATTGAGTCCTTCGATCAATTCGTCATTTTGTTAAAAAATACAGTAAGCCAGATGGTTTACAAGCACGCAATTTCCACAGTCGTACCGGCCAGAGCGATTCCAATGGTTGCTAACGATCACGGAGATGGAGATAATATTCAGTCTGAATAATTAACTAATCAAGGAAATGAAGCTTGTTTGACCGTTATGAAGCTGGTGAACAGGCTGTATTAGTACATATTTACTTCTCCGATGAACAAAGCAAAGAAGATTTGCAAGAATTGCAAATGCTGGTGTCATCGGCAGGTGTCAATGCAGTTGATATAGTCACGGGGTCTCGTCAGAACCCGACCCCAAAATATTTTGTTGGTAGCGGCAAAGCGGAAGAAATCGCTAATGCCGTGCGTGCTAATGATGCTGACGTGGTGATCTTTAATCACAGTCTTTCCCCTTCTCAGGAACGCAATCTGGAGCAACTCTGTAAGTGCAGGGTGCTGGACCGCACCAGTCTGATCCTGGATATCTTTGCGCAAAGGGCCAGAACTCACGAAGGTAAATTACAGGTTGAGCTTGCTCAGCTTAAACACATCTCCACCCGATTGGTTCGTGGCTGGACTCACCTTGAGCGCCAAAAAGGCGGGATAGGCTTGCGTGGACCGGGGGAAACTCAGTTAGAAACCGACCGACGGCTGTTGCGGGAACGCATAAAAAGCATCATGAAGCGGCTGGCCAAGGTGCAAAAACAGCGGGAGCAAGGCCGACGTTCCCGGGAGCGGGCTGAATTACCTACGGTGTCTTTGGTGGGTTACACCAACGCCGGGAAATCTACTTTATTTAACACCATTACTGAATCCGGGGTGTATGCAGCAGATCAATTGTTCGCTACATTGGATCCCACGCTTCGAAAAATCCAGTTACAAGATGTGGGTGCGGCAATTCTTGCAGATACGGTAGGCTTTATTCGTCATTTACCGCATGATCTGGTGGCCGCATTTAAAGCCACTCTTCAGGAAACTCAGTCAGCGGATTTACTGTTGCACGTTGTCGATTATTCCGATGAACGTTTCAGAGAAAATACTGATCAGGTAAACGCTGTATTGAACGAAATTGACGCCAGTGACGTACCACAGCTATTGATTTGCAACAAAATCGACCGAATGGAAGGTATGCAGCCCCGAATTGACCGCGATGATGAAGGTCGTCCGACGCGGGTTTGGTTGTCGGCACAGCAAGGTATAGGGATTGATTTATTGCTAAATGCCCTCACTGAGTGTTTATCTGAAAAGATGGTGCAGTATCGGCTTCGGGTGCCGCCAGCATTAGGGCGCTTAAAAGGCACTTTATATGCGATGAATTGTATTTCAGCCGAAGAATACGGCGACGATGGCGACTGGCTGGTGGATATCAGAATGCCAGCAAAAGACTGGCATCGCTTAGTTAAACGCTTCGATGCGGATTTAAATGCCATCATCGAACATTGAGGTTACATTGGATCAGTACTGGTAGTTTTTTGGATCTTCCAGTAACTTACTTATCCAAATCACTAATTTTGATTAATTGTGGAGAACGACATGGCCTGGAATGAGCCGGGTGGGAACAATAATGATCCCTGGAAGAATCGTAAAAACAACGACCAGGGCCCACCAGATTTAGACGATATCTTTAAGAATATATTTAAAAAATTTGGTGGTTCTAAAGGAGGCTCCGGCAATGGACCTTCATTTGGAAAAGGCCTGAGCGGTCTGGGTGCTGGTGTTATTATTGGTGTGCTGGTGGCTATCTGGGTAGTCAGTGGTTTTTACACCGTAAAAGAAGCGGAACGGGGCGTAGTATTGCGCTTTGGTCAGTTCCATTCGCTGGTAGAGCCGGGTCTGCAATGGCGTCCTACTTTTATCGACAATGTTGTTCCGGTAGACGTGCAAACCATTCGTTATTTACCTGCTTCTGGTTTCATCTTAACTGAAGATGAAAACGTAGTAAGAGTTGAAATGGAAGTGCAGTATCGGGTTGTTGAGCCTTATCAGTATACGTTCGCGGTCACTGATCCTGACGAGAGTTTATTACAAGCGTTAGATGCGTCGCTGCGCTACGTGGTGGGTCACTCCAGAATGGATGACGTACTAACCAGTGGTCGTGAAGTGGTGCGTCAACAAGTTTGGCAAGAACTGGAAAGTGTTATCAGTCCTTATCAAATGGGCATCGCTGTTACCGACGTTAACTTTAAAGACGCCAGACCTCCAGAAGAAGTTAAGGCTGCCTTTGATGATGCGATTGCCGCACAGGAAGATGAGCAGCGCTTTATTCGTGAAGCCGAAGCTTATGCCCGGGAAATCGAACCCCGCGCCCGTGGTCAGGTACGCAGAATGGAAGAAGAAGCACAGGCTTATAAAGAGCGTGTCATTCTGGAATCTCGTGGTGAAGTGGCACGCTTTGAAGAGCTGTTACCTCAATATACAGCTGCACCAGAAGTGACCCGTCAGCGTTTATACTTAGAAACCATGGAGCAGGTATATAGTAATACCAGCAAGATTGTGGTGGATACACAGGGTGGCGGCAATATGATGTATTTGCCACTGGATAAAATCCTGGAAAGACAGCAAAGCAATCAAACGCCGGCTAGCCGCAGTACCATTGAAGGTCTGAGAGAAAACAATAATGCTTCTGGCAGTTCCACCAATACGGCTCCGAGTTCGTCTCGTGGCGATCGCTTTCGTTCAGGGAGAGGTGAATAAATGAAAAATTTAGCTCTGATAGTTACCGTTATTGTTGCTTTTTTAGGCTTTAATTCGCTGTTTGTGGTTCAGGAAGGTACACGTGGCATCGTGATCCAGTTTGGTAAAGTCAAACGGGATACCGATAGCAACGAAACTACGGTTTTTGCACCGGGCTTACATTTTAAGGTGCCTTTCTTTGACCGAGTCAAAATTCTTGATGCCAGGGTTCAGACACTGGATGACTCGCCAGGCCGTTTTGTTACTTCTGAGAAAAAAGATCTGATTGTTGATTTGTATGTAAAATGGCGTATCAATGATTTTGCCAAGTACTACCTTGCCACACGAGGCGGTATTAAAGAGCAAGCTGAAGCGCTGTTAAAGCAGAAAGTGAACAACGGTCTGCGTACCGAGTTTGGTACCCGCACTATTTCTCAGATTGTGTCCGGTGAGCGCTCTGAATTGATGGACGAGGCGCTAAAGCAATCCTCGCAAAGCTCAGATGAGTTGGGTATTGAGATTGTTGATGTGCGGGTTAAACAAATTAACCTGCCGCTGGAAGTCAGTAACTCCATCTTTGATCGAATGCGCGCAGAACGTACGGCGGTAGCAAAAGAACACCGCTCTCAAGGTCAGGAGCAAGCAGAAATCATTCGTGCTGATATCGATCGCAGAGTGACGGTAATGCTGGCTGATGCTGAGCGTAACGCCAGACAGCTGCGCGGTGAAGGTGACGCAACTGCCGCGAAGATTTATGCCGACACATACAACAAGAATCCGGAGTTTTACGCTTTCTTAAGAAGTATGGATGCCTATCGCGCCAGCTTTAACAGTAAGCAAGACGTATTGGTAGTACAGCCTAACAACGATTTCTTCAAATACATGAAAGCTCAAAATTAGTTGTTAAGTCCTATCGCTGTAAATTAAAAAACCCGCTGAACGGCGGGTTTTTTGTTTGCCCAGCGAAGCTGGCAAACCCGTCAGGTTGAAAGAAACCTGAATCACCCCGACTGAGGGGAAGATAATCCAAATGGCAAGGGCGTTGCTGGCTAACGGCAAGGTCTGAAGGAAGCCATAGGAAGTCAGAGGTACACAACGAAAGTGAACCTGATTCGGCAAAGCAGGAGGGTAAGCGTGCAAAATAGCGTGAAGCCCGATACTCAGTCAGTTCTGTTTTGTGCTTGAGGGTGGGATCTCTGACAGGGAGCCAGTGCAGTAACTGGGGAAGCCTGACACCGTCTCTGGTGAAGAGCCAGAATCATCTGTACGAGGGGAGACTCAAGGCAGGTGTTGGTGCGAGGTGGCAGATGAATCCGTAGTAGTGAGTAAGGCCCGGCCTGTGAAACCCAGTAATGGTGTGGAGGATAAAACCGAGCTGACCATTAGCATAGTGTCTGATGGGACACTGACTGGCCAAAAGCTTATCAGTGTTGCGAAGGGAGGAAGCATACTTCAAGTCTGTGATGAACAGATGTTTTTTTTTAGTGGTACACGAGTCGGTTAGCTATCGAAGTCTTCCTGTCTGGTTTGTGGTGGAAACCGCAGACTGGAACATGAAACTGTACACGGGAGTAATGTTGTGCACGTTAAGTAGATTGCCATTGTGCCAGCACGCTTTACGACAACATGAAATATACCAACGCAAAGAAAGGATATCCGTCCCCACACAGCACACAACCTGAGGAGGCAAGGTGAGAGTTTATTACAGTTTGTATGGGCAACTGCTTAATAAAGAGCGCCTGTACAAAGGATTCAAAAAGGTAAAGAAAGCGAAAGGCGCGGCCGGAACAGATGGGCAGAGCCTGAGCGACTTCGCCTTAAATCTGAGTGATAATCTTGACCAACTTGTCTGTGAACTCAAAACCAGAAAGTACAGTCCACAACCTGTCAGGCGGAAAGAAATACCGAAAGACGATGGTGGTACACGATTACTGGGGATCCCAGCAGTACGGGACAGAGTAGTCCAGCAGGCCCTGTATGATCTGCTTATGCCGCTCTTTGATGCGCAATTCCATCCATCAAGCTTTGGATACAGACCGCATCGAAGTTGTCACGATGCCATTAATAAAGCCACGATGTTCATCCGTCGCTACGGACTGGAGCATGTTGTGGATATGGACCTGTCGAAGTGCTTTGATAAGCTCGATCATGAGATTATCCTTGAAAGTATCCGAAAGCGAGTCACAGATGGCAGCGTACTGTTACTGATAAATCAGTTCCTGAAAAGTGGTGTAATGGTAGATGGTTACTGGCAGCAGAGCGGCTCAGGAAGCCCGCAAGGTGGTGTGATAAGCCCACTGATAGCGAATATCTATCTGGATGCGTTTGATCAGGAGATGAGGAAGCGAGGGCACCGAATAGTGCGCTATGCCGATGATATTCTGATCTTCTGCCGAAGTCGTTCTGGAGCAGAAAATGCACAGAAACAGGCGACGAAGCTACTGGAGAAAGGGCTGAAACTGACAGTTAACCAGGCGAAATCTCACATTGCTCATAGCGATGAGGGAGTGAAATTTCTGGGTGTTGAAATTGGGCGTCAATACACCCGTATACAACCTCAGAAACTCGCAGCGTTTAAAAAGAAGTTGAAGCAGATGACGAAACGCAATGGTGGCAAACCGCTGTGTGCAGTTATCAAAGAGTTGAACCCTGTTTTAAGAGGGTTTAGCCAGTACTTCAGGATTGCCAATAGCAACAGGGAATTTTCTAAGATAGCGAGATGGTTGAGGCGCAGGCTTCGCAGTATCCAATTGAAATTATGGAAGAAACCAGCGAAGCTGCATCGAAGACTGAAGCAGCTTGGTTATAAACCGCCGTTCAGGTTTATCCAAATGAACAGTTGGAGAAATGCTCATAGCCCTCTGGCCAGTTATGCGATGCCAAATCAATGGTTCAACGACCTTGGTCTGGTCAATTTTGAGCTAATTAGGACGGGGTATGTGTTCAGCGCTTATGCTGAATGGAAGTATGCATGAGCCGTATACGAGGTCCGTACGTACGGTTCTGTGAGAGGGATGAGGCGGTGACGCCTCACCCTACTTGATGTTATTGATAACGCAGCATTCAAAATCAATAAATTGTATAGTTTTATCGAGCAGAATTTACGGAGACAGGCATGTTAAAACACCATTACTCACATTTTCTGAATGCCAATCAAGGTGTGCAGCACTATGCCTGTCATAGTCACCACTATTGGCCGGATGTCAGTCGCCAGGCTATGTTGGATTATTGGGATGATTCAGCCCGGTTTGTGGATGATAAATGGGGCTATTTTTTTGCTGAAAAAGTCCCGCGCCTGCAAAGCCATATTGCCAAGTTGCTCAATACCAATATGCCTGAGCAACTGGTGTTTGCGCCCAATACTCATGAACTGCTGTTTCGGGTCATCAGCGGTATGGATTTACAGTCGGAACTCACTATAGTAACCACCGACAGTGAATTTCACAGCTTTACCCGACAGGTTAATCGACTCGATGAGTTTAATAACATTCACGTGATTAAGGTGCCGGTGCAGCCGATTGCATCATTTCAGTCGCGGTTTATGGATGCCATAGAGTACAACGATCCCAATCTGGTATTTTGCAGCCAGGTGTTTTTCAATTCTGGTCTGGTATTACAAGATTTGGATGCCCTGATATCGGCAGTAAAAAACCCCGATACTCTGATCATGATCGATGGCTACCACGCCTTCTGTGCCTTGCCGGTGAATATTGAGAAATATCGAAATCGCATTTTCTATCTGGCGGGTGGCTATAAGTACGCTCAGGGAGGCGAAGGTGTTTGCTTTATGCACGTGCCTAAAGGTTATCTGAATCGCCCCCTGTACACCGGTTGGTATGCGGAATTTGGCGAACTGCAAAAGTTTAAATCGCGCAAAGTAGATTATGCCACCAATGGGTTCCATTATGCTGGATCTACCATGGATTATTCCGGCATTTATCGGCAACTAGCAGTATTTGACCTTTGGCATGAAGAAAAAGTTAGCGTGGCCGCCATTCATCAGCATGTGCAGCAACTACAACAGGCGTTTTTGAGCCATGTTTTTAGCCTCAAGCAATCAGTGCTTACCGAATCGCGTTTGATGATGGTTAATCCAGAAAACCACGGGCATTTTTTGACCTTTGAACTGCCGGATGCCGCTAGTACTTCTGAACTTCACGATTATCTGAAGTCCCACAAAATTGAAACGGATTTTCGTGGCAACAGGTTGAGATTTGGTTTTGCGCCTTATCACGAAATTGCGGATATCAATTTAACCTGCCTGGAAAACTACGGTGGATAGCCTCTGGCTGGTGTTGGCGCTGTTATTGATTCTGGAAGGGGTATGGCCCTTATTATTTCCCAATCGCTGGCAAAAATACTTGCGCAGTTTGTCAGAGTTACCGGCAGAACAGCTACAAAAAGTAGGTGGTGCGATGGTGGTGGGCGGCGCTATCTTATTGTGGTTACTCAAGGTTTAGATTTCTGGCTGCTAAATTCTGCTATTTTCCGTATTTTTTGGGACAAAAAAGGTGAATCAGCGCACTCAACTTGGTAGAATCCCCGCTTAACTTTCAACCAAAGCGAAGTCAATGGCAAATAATGTAGTGGTCCTTGGTACCCAATGGGGTGACGAAGGCAAAGGTAAGGTTGTCGACCTTTTAACAGACAAAGCTTCATACGTAGTACGTTATCAGGGCGGACATAACGCTGGTCACACCCTGGTTATCGACGGTGAAAAAACCGTTTTACACCTTATTCCATCCGGTATTTTACGCGACAATGTTACCTGTGTAATTGGTAACGGCGTGGTTTTAAGCCCTGAAGCGCTGATGAAAGAAATTGGCATGCTGAAAGAGCGTGGAGTGCCAGTAGAAGAGCGCTTGGTTATCAGTGAAGCTTGTCCGTTAATTTTACCTTATCACATCGCTTTGGATCAGGCCCGTGAGCAAGCTCGCGGCAATAAAGCTATCGGTACCACTGGTCGTGGTATTGGCCCAGCCTACGAAGACAAAGTATCTCGTCGCGGCCTGCGCGTGGGTGACTTGTTCTGCGTAGAGAGCTTCGCGGCTAAGCTAAAAGAAGTGATGGAATATCACAACTTTGCGCTGCAACATTACTACAAAGCTGAGCCGGTCAGTTATGACAAGGTATTGCAGGAAGTGTTAGCCATTGCGGATATTTTGAAATCCATGGTGGTAGACGTTACTGATCTGCTAGATAAAGCGCGCCTGGATGGCAAAAAAATCATGTTCGAAGGTGCTCAGGGCACGTTACTTGATATCGACCATGGTACTTATCCTTATGTAACCTCCTCCAATACGACTGTCGGTGGTGTTGCCACTGGTGCTGGTTTTGGTCCGTTACACCTGGATTATGTGTTGGGTATCGTTAAAGCCTACACCACTCGCGTGGGTTCTGGTCCGTTTCCAACTGAGTTAGACGACGCCGTTGGTGAACACCTGGGTGTTAAAGGTCACGAGTTTGGCGCTACGACGGGCCGTAAACGTCGTACCGGTTGGTTTGATGCCGTTGCCATGAAACGCGCAGTGCAAATCAACTCTATCTCAGGTTTCTGTTTAACCAAGCTAGACGTTCTGGACGGCCTGGAAGAGCTGAAGATTTGTGTTGGTTACAAAGATGCCGACGGCAATGTTAAAGATGTGCCGCCAATGGCCGCAGACGGTTACGAAGCAGTGACGCCGGTTTACGAATCTATGCCTGGTTGGTCAGACAATACCTTCGGTGCTACAACTATTGATGCATTACCGCAGGCGGCAAAAGATTATATTAAACGCATTGAAGAGGTGACTGGTGTACCGGTACATATCGTTTCAACCGGCCCAGACAGAAATGAAACCATCATTTTAACCCATCCTTATGATGCCTAATTAAAAAAGCCGCTAATCAGCGGCTTTTTGCTATTACCAGGTTTTTCAGGAGCTACGATGGACGCTAAAACGTTAAATACAATCCCAGATATGGTGAGTCGCCTGCGCAATACTTATGCAACCGGCAAAACCCGTTCTTTGCAGTGGCGTATTCAGCAGCTGCAGCAAGTAAAGAAAATGACGCTGGATAACGAAGATAAAATTCGCGAAGCGCTGTTAGCGGATCTGGGCAAGTGTCAGCTTGAAGCCTGGAGTGCCGAAATTTCCTATATTGCCACGGAAGTGGACCACACCATCAAGCACCTGAAAAAGTGGATGAAGCCACGTAAAGTCAAAACGCCATTAGTGGCAATGCCGGGTAAGAGTTATATTCAACCGGAACCATTAGGCGTAGCTTTGATAATCGGGGCCTGGAACTATCCCTGGCAATTGGTTATCGCACCTTATGTGGCAGCGCTGTCTGCCGGTAACTGTGCCATTTTAAAGCCTTCTGAATTGGCTGCGAATACGTCCAGGCTAATGGCGGAGTTGGTACCAAAATATCTGGACGGTGACGCGGTAGCGGTGGTTGAAGGTGGTGTAGAGGAATCTACAGAGCTGTTGCAACAGCGCTTTGATCATATCCTGTATACCGGCGGCGAAGCGGTAGGCAAAATCGTTATGCGTGCCGCAGCTGAGCATCTTACACCGGTGACCCTGGAGTTAGGTGGCAAAAGTCCCTGTATCGTGGATAAAAGCGCCAATCTTGATGTCTCTGTAGCGCGAATCGCCTGGTGTAAGTGGATGAACGCCGGACAAACCTGTGTTGCACCCGATTATGTGTTGGTGGATGAGAGCGTTAAAGACACCTTTATTGCCAAGTTGCAGCAGAAAGTTCAGGAATTTTACGGCGAAGATGCCAGTAAAAGTGCCGATTATGCGCGTATTATCAATGAACGTCACTGGTCCAGAATTATGGGCTTACTGGAAGGGCAATCCATAATTACCGGTGGTAACGGGGAGCAGGAGAGTCGCTATATTGCGCCCACACTGGTGTCAGAACCAGACCCCGAATCAGCACTTATGCAACAGGAAATTTTTGGCCCTGTTCTGCCTGTGTTGACTTACCGCAAGCTCGATGAAGCGGTGCACTTTATCAATCAACGGCCTAAGCCATTGGCCATGTACATCTTTAGCAAAGATAAAAGCGTTTCCCAAAGCGTATTACAACAAACCAGCGCCGGCAGTGTCTGTGTTAATGATGGTATGATGTTTATGACTAACCAGGATCTGCCGTTTGGCGGAGTCGGTACCAGCGGCATGGGCAGTTATTGTGGTCAGGCAGGTTTTGATACCTTCAGTCATTTAAAAGCCGTGATGGAACGCAGTTTTGCGCTGGATGTAGATGTGCGCTATCCGCCCTACAACGATAAGAAACTGAAAATGTTGAAGATGCTGTCATAGCCGAAACAACAGGAAGTCACCATGCTTAAACCTTTTCATCTGGCAATTCCGGTTCACGACCTGGACGCAGCTCAGCGCTTTTACGGTGAGATTCTGGGCTGTGAAAAAGGACGCTCTTCCAGCAATTGGATCGACTGGAATTTTTGGGGTCATCAGTTGGTGACTCACTTAGACAGAAGCATGCAACTCAACGAAACCATAAATCTGGTGGACGGCAAGGACATTGGCGTCCCTCATTTTGGTTTGGTTCTGGATTGGTCTGACTGGGAGCAACTGCAAACTCGCCTGAAAGAATTGCAGGTTCAATTTGTACTGGAACCTTATATCCGCTTTGCCGGTCAGCCCGGTGAGCAGGGCACTTTTTTTATCAAGGATCCTTCCGGCAATCGCCTGGAATTCAAGACGTTTAAAGACCAGGCATATTTGTTTGCTTATTAAACCTGGCTGACTATCCGGTTGCAACAGTTGCAACCGGTACTTTCTTCCACAATTTCTTCAACAAGTTTTTAATCAATATTGCTGCGAATGCCAAAATCATCAGATTAAAAAACATTACAATCAGGTTGTAGCCAATATTAAATTGTTCCGTGTTGTTAAATAAGGTATTCATCTCGTTACTTAAATTTGCAAAGGAGTAAGGCACCAGCTTGAGAAAAACATAGCTGTAGAACAACGGCAAAAAGATAATAAGTCCCAGTGTGTATAAACCCAGTGAATAGCCCGACTTTTGCAACGAGATTCGCCAATCAGAAGGTCTGGAAAGCAAGTTTTTTGCAAGTTGAGCTGCCTTTTCTCTGAGGTTTTTGATATTTAATAAATCACTGACAATCCAATAGCCGTCGAGACGGAAGAAGGGATTTAAGTTAAGCAGGTTATAAACAGTGAGAACTGACGCTGCGATCAAGCAGGGTTGAGATTGATAGGTCAGCCATAACAAACCGAGTACAAAAATATAAAGCGATTGAAAATAGCCCCCGGCAAGACTTATTAAAAGCCTTTTACGTCGCTCCAGTGTCCAGGACTCTGACAAATCTGCCAGCATTACAAAATAAATAACATACCAACCAAATCCGATAGTGACTTTTCTGCAACCATATCGAAATGCACTGGCTGCATGTCCAAATTCGTGAAACAGCAAGCCTGCTACAACCAGTAAAAAGGCCGTTAGTGGCCGGGAATTGAGGTTGTCATTGAACACTTGCTGCAGACTAACGTTCATTAACAGCCATAACTGAAAGAGAATACTGGCCGCGCCAAATAATAACACTATAGGTTTGCTACAAAGCAGGGTGAATAGCCGAGAAATATTGTTAACCGGAGCGGCACCCAATAATTTTTTGCGGAATAGCAAAACGCCATTGTGCTTTTTTTTCTCAAGTGTGCTTTGGTCAGTGTCTAAAAGTAAATCGCTTTTGAGCAATTGCTTGTCCAGAATAGCGATGGCCTCTTCTGTAGACAGGTTAAAGTGAAGACAAATACGCTCTAGAATTTCATTGCGCTCTATCTTTGTAGGCAAATCCTTAAGAAACGCCACAATGGCTGCATTGGATTCAAAGCTTCGGAAACCATTTTTAAAAGGTACAGTAATAGCAAAGGTGTCGTGACCTGTGCTTTTTACGTCAATTGCCTGATTTTTATAATACATATTCACTTTACTAAAAAGGCCCGGTTAAGGGCCTGGAAACTATTTTTACTTATTCTTGGTCACATACATCGCCTACACCGCTGCAGCCGCCACCACCTGGGTTACCGCCACCGCCGTCACCGCCGCCGCTACCGCCGCCACATAGGCCAAATTCAACACGTTCTTCTAATTCTGTCAAAGTAAAAACATTTTCTTGTTTTTGCATTTTATTTTCCTTGTTGTAATGTTAGTTCGTAACCGCTGTTTGTGGGATTACGAGATTTTCCTTGATTAAGGAATTGATGAATCTCTGGCTTTTGGGACCGGATTTTGTCCGAACAGTTTCTAAAAAGTTTGCTTTGATTCCTGACTGAACAGTATCCAAAACATCCTCTTGTAGTTCATGGTCAATCAGGACCGCTTTTTGGCTCATATAATTGACGATGAACCAGTTATCCCCTTTATTGTAGAGCCTGGCATGGGACTGATTAAAACTCAGTCCATCGCTGAGTGATGCTTCGACATGACTCTTGTAATGATTTTCTGCTACCAACCAACGATGCATACATTGCACGTAAAACCAGTTCTCTGGTTGTAAACGGATCTTTTCTTGTAGCTCGTTGTATAGATTTTGCATTATTGTTGAATTGTCAGGGGAAATGACATCACCCATGGCAATAGAGGGCTGTCCTGCGTCATTGACCAAGCAAAATAAAGGCACCACTTCAAGCTGATATTTATGAGCAAGTTTTTGGATAGTTTGTTTGACCCGTATCTTAAAGTCGAAAAAGTTTACTTGTTCTGCTCCACGGTCAACGTGAACTCCGTCTTGCCCCATGTTGCCATCTACATAAATACAAATATGACGGCCTTGTTTAATCGCTTTCAACATTTGGGCTGCAGTGGCTCGGTTCTCCACTTGAAGAATCTCCAGGTTATCCTGAAGTGTTTCGCAATAGCCCTGACGGTTTTTATATAACAACTCAAAGGGCTCTCCTGCCACCGGTAATGTAATGGGCAGTCCGCAAATAGCTAAATCCACAGGAATATTGATGTGCTCTCCGACATGGAATAGGGCGAACAGACATGGGCGAGAAGTGTTTGTCTCAGTTTTTATTTTATCGCAGATATCTTGTGTGTTTTTTAGGTATGCTGTAAAGGAAGTGTTTTTACCATCACTTGCTCTTCTTTCAAATGATTTATTCATGAAATCATTTTTCTGAATATTCAGTTCTGCTAATGTTGTGGCCTCTTTTTCAGAAATGTTTAACATTTTCTGATAGTTGACTGATCTGAAAAACAGTGATTCTTTGTCTAACAACTCACACACCCCTGAATCATAGGTAATTAAAACACTCCATTAATAAAAAGCTATCATGTCATTCGTGGCGTGTAAATAAATTATCATTAAATAATTTTTAAAATGTAAATTAACACTCTTAAAGGGCTTTTTAATCACGGCGAGAGCATGAGCGTTCATTTATTAACCATCTCGTTACAGCCCGCTAAAAATACGGTTATCCAGATAACTTTCTTCCATCAGGGCCATGCATGTTTTTCGACGAATACTGGCTTTTCTGCTTTTATCTGCCTTAATCATGTTTTTGGCTATGTGTCTCAGACGAGCCAGGTTTTCTGCACCATTACCTCTGAATATCTGGCAATCGTCCTCTTTCATGGCCGTATCTAAAACCCAATGCAGGCTGGATTCTATTCCCCAGTGACCTCGCACTGCTTTGGCAAACTGCTCTGTAGTCAATGCTGCTGAGCTAATGTAGTAACGATATTCCAATGATGGTTTTTCGTCATTATGCTGATACCTGACAGCCATACCCATGCTTTTTAATCCTGTCCATTGAGAAAAATCCTCCGATAATTCAGAAGCATCAAGAACATGATATTCTCTGGCTTCAATACGCCCATGACCCTTTTCTATCTTAAGTGATTCAGAACCAACTCCGCGAAACGCCAGCTTTAATGCATCGTAAAGCTTTTTTTGATTGCCCTTAACCGCCAAAAGATATTCAGCGCCCTTGTTAACGATGGTCTTCGCTATGGCTTTTTGACAACCCATTGCATCAATCGTAATAAGACAACCTTTAATATCCAGCAGGTTAAGTAATTCGGGGATAGCGGTGATCTCATTGGATTTGGTGTCCGTCTTTATTTGCCCCATCACAACGCCATTTGCTGTCGCAAACGCACTCACCATATGGATCGCGGACTGGCGGTTCTCTCTGTTATAAGAGCTACGCAGTGTTTTTCCGTCTATGGCAACGACTTCACCATCGGTCAGGGTATTAACCTTTTGCATCCAGCCAATAAAGCTACGTTGTAACTGTTCCGGCTCAATACTGGAAATGATACGTGCAATGGTGTCATGAACAGGCCAGGATCCTAACTTTTTGATATATAAAAATGAATATTGATCACCATTCAATATATCTCACCAGTGAACTTATCTTGATTCAGTTGATCTGATCCGTTTTCATTATCGGAAACCCCATATGTCACTGGTAAAACACTTGGAAATCATCCCGGATCCTCGCAAAGATATTAATCTCAAGCACAACCTTGTTGACGTTATTTTCCTGACGTTGTCCGCTGTACTTAGCGGAGCAGATGGCTGGAAAGCCATTGAAGAGTTTGGCGAAAGTCAGCTGGACTGGTTACGCCAACATCGCCGTTTTGAAAATGGTATCCCCAAACGACATTGTATTGCAGGAATTATTAAGGCACTGGACACAGAAATACTGTTACAGACAGTGTTTGGCTGGATTAACCAACGTAGGCAGACTTTAGGGCAATCGGTTATTGCTCTTGATGGTAAAACTATGCGAGGTGCCTGGCGGGAAGATGTGAGCAAAGCGTTACATGTCGTCAGTGCTTTTGATGTGAATTCCGGGATTGCTTTGTATCAGGACTGTTCCGACAACAAAGGCAATGAACGTGCTGTCGCCAGAAATGTGATTGAGGCGCTGGCCATGGAAGATGCCATTTATACGCTTGATGCACTGCATTGCCAGACAAACACCATGGAGACGATAGTCAAAGCTAAAAGTGACTTCGTTATTCAGTTAAAGGCGAATCAAAGCAAGCTCTTTGAGTATGTAAAAGAGAGTTTCACTGAACGATACAATGACGAAGCTCTCAATACCTTTACCCAGTCGAATCAGGGACATGGACGTCAGGAAAGCCGAACAGTAATGCAAATGAAAGCCGAACTGCCTGAAGAACTAGAAACAAAATGGCCACATATTCGCAGTATCATTGAGGTTGCCAGTGAACGTCAGCAGGGTGGTCAAACGAGCTATCATTCCCGCTGGTATGCAACCTCACTTACAGCTGATGCAGAGCAGTTCGCCCGTATCATCAGAGAACACTGGTCAGTTGAAAACCAGTTACACTGGGTGCTTGATGTCGCCTTTCGCGAAGACCAGCTCAAAATAAGCGATCCTAACGGAGCAGCTCATATTGCGTTGTTTAATCGTGCATGTCTGAATCTGATAAAGCAACATCAGGGTAAAAAAGACAGTATGGCAGGCAAGCGGCGGAGGGCTGCATGGAGTAGCAAATTCAGGACGGAATTACTGTTTGGTTAAAAAGTCAGCAAAGTACAATCCCGCCCTGAGGCGCTAATAATGATGCCGAAGCTGTGCAATTAATACAGACTCACCAACGATTTTGTACACCATGCGATTCGAATCATCAACTCTTCTTGACCAATAACCCGACAACGCATGCTTCAGGGCTTCTGGTTTGCCAATTCCCTCAAATGGATTTCTGGTTATTTCTTTAATGAGGGTGTTAATCCTCTTTACAATTTTTTTGTCTGTAGACTGCCAGTACAAATAATCTTCCCATGCATTTTCAGAAAAGATTATTTTCACTCAATCAACTCCCTCTCATTTCCCCCTCCTTTTTCTAACTCCGCAATTGACTCCATCAACCGTTTAGCGTTTTTGGGGCTACGCAGCAGGTAAGCGGTTTCTTCCATTGCGAGGTAATCGTCCATTGCAATCATTACGACAGCCCCTTCACCTTTTCGAGTAATAGCTATAGGAGCATGATCATCACACACCTTAGTCATTGTTTTAGCTAAATTACTTCTGGCGCTTGTATAACTAATACTTTCCACTTGTTAAACCTGTACAGAAAAACGTACTTCAAATAATAGCGCGCCTAACAAAAGCCGTCAAATCGGACAAATACCTGCGGGGACCAATGGGATCAGATTCGCTGAAAAGTTAACACACTGCATTTTGAGCGAGCATTGTGTGACCGTCTGCTTTCTTAAATAAGCGATTATAGCAATCTCTGAACTGCTAACAGCCGCTCATCGCTCATTGCCTACCAGCCAACTTTTGTATTAAACAGCGACGTTACTAATTACCATTCAATAATTGAATCCAACCAAAGAAAGCAAATAGCCTATTTTTAATATTAGCCGCGTAATTATTCGTACCAGATTAAGTCTTTGTAGGGGCTTTCTTTTAAAGAACCAAGGCGCTGTTGCAGATCACCACAATGTATTTCTAACTTATGGCCATCCGGGTCTAAAAAATATAGGGAGTCACCCTCGCTGTGATTATCTTGCCAGGTGCCGAATTCAGCCGCTAAGATACGTTGTTTCAGGCCGTCAAATTGCCCCTCGGAAACTGAAAAGGCCAGATGGGAGTAATCTTGTGAGGGTTTGGCTTGCCCCAAAGACAAGCACAACCAAATTCCAGGTGATGCAAGATAAGCCCCCTTATCCCATCTGACTTGAGGTTTAAACCCAAGTACATCGGCGTAAAACTGTAGGGAAGTATCCAGGCACTCCACTGAAAAGGTGACGTGATTTATTCCTGTAAGCACAACGTCAGCTTGTTGCTTCATTAAAGCCCTCAATAAAGCCTGAGGTGAAGGCACTTAGATCATTGAAGGTCGCAATGAGTAATAATAGCAAAACCAGAATAACCACTTTTTTGCCGTGTTTTGTCAATTCATTGTTCATTTTGAGTTCTCCAGATAAAGGTTAAAAGCAAAAGCTTTTAACCTTGATTTATATTGAGTCTGTTAGTGTAAAAACTCGTATAACCAGACACCGAAGTCATGCCCGGCACCTCCGCCGACAACATAGCCAATGCCATAGCCAACGTCGTAACCCAGGTCTCCGACGCTGTAACCTGCGCCGACCAGCTTTAGTTCTTGTTCCGTTAAATCTTTCATTTCAAATTCCTTCTTAAAATTGAGTTTAGTGGTGTTGATTGTGGATGCCGTCATAGATGCCTGCACCTAGTGCAGAGCCAAAAGAGGTCAATGAGTCAAAAGCTCCCACAAAGCCCAATCCGATACCGATAGCTGCGCCAAGATTTCCCGCGCTAACCACTTCTAATTCAAATTCATTAAGTTCCTTCATAATTTTCTCCATTAAATAAAGTTTTAACGCCTCTTAACAATAAGAGACGGGTTAACTATAACTTACAGAGAAAATAATTCACCTGTACTAAAGTACAGTTTTTCAGCAGGCATAAAAAAGGGCAACCGAAGTTGCCCTTTGATGTAGAAACGGTTTATTTAAACACGTTCAAAGATGGTGGCTATACCTTGTCCTAAACCAATACACATGGTGGCCAGGCCGACAGATTTGTCGTTGGCTTCCATCAGATTGATCAGAGTAGTGCTGATACGCGCACCGGAACAACCCAGCGGGTGACCCAATGCGATGGCACCACCATTGAGGTTAACCATTTCTTCGTAGTTATCCATCAGGCCCAGTGCCTTGATACAGGACAGGGCTTGTGCTGCGAATGCTTCGTTAAACTCGGCCAGTTCAATATCTTTGATATCCATACCGGCGCGTTTCAGTGCTTTTTGAGTGGCAGGTACCGGGCCGTAACCCATGATTGCCGCATCACAACCAGCCACACCCATTGAGCGGATTTTCACTCTGGGTGTTAAGCCTAACGCTTTCGCTTTATCAGCAGACATAACCAACATGGCTGAGGCACCGTCTGATATCGCAGAAGAGGTACCTGCGGTTACCGTACCGTTGGCCGGATCAAATACCGGACGCAAACCACTGAGCGTTTCGACTGTGGTTTCCGGGCGAATTACCTCATCCTGGGTGACGCTTACCAGCGCACCATTGGCATCATGACCTTCAGTGGCAACGATCTCGTTGTTCCAGCGACCTTCCAATGCTGCAGCGTGGGCTTTTTGGTGAGAGCGGGCACCAAAGGCATCCTGTTGTTCACGGGAAATACCATTTTGTTTGCCTAATAGCTCGGCAGTTAAGCCCATGCTCCCTGAGGCCTTAGCGGTGTATTTTGCCAGGCCTGGGTGAAAGTCTACGTTAAAGTTCATAGGTACGTGACCCATGTGCTCAACACCACCAATCAGGTACACATCACCGGCACCAGTCATGATACCGCGCGTGGCATCGTGCAGTGCTTGCATAGAAGAACCACACAGACGGTTAACCGTAACTGCTGCCACATGACGTGGAATGTCTGTTAACAACTGGGCGTTACGGGCAACGTTAAAGCCTTGTTCTTTGGTTTGCTGCACGCAACCCCAGATAATGTCTTCGATATCGGCTGGATCTAAGGCCGGATTTCTGGCTAACAGTGAGTTCATCAAGTGCGCTGATAAGGTTTCAGCACGGACATTTCTGAATACACCGCCTTTAGAGCGCCCCATAGGGGTACGAATGCAATCTACTATTACTACTTCTTTCATGATAGTTCCCCCTTATCCGCAGTATTTCTGGTTGTTTTTGGCCATTTCGCGAGTGCCTTCAGTCACCTGATACACTTCACCCAGGTGGGCAAACTTGTCTGCCAGTGCCACAAAGTTGGCAACACCCATGGTATCAATGTAGCGGAAAATACCGCCTCTGAACGGCGGGAAGCCCAGACCGTATAACAGTGCCATATCCGCTTCAGCTGCGGAATCAACGATGCCTTCTTCCAGACAGCGAATGGCTTCATTGGCCATTGGGATCATCAGACGTGCAATGATTTCGTCAGCTTCAAAGTCTTTCTTGTCAGCCACGTGCGCGTTCATCAACTCATAAGCTTCTTCCGCTGGCGTTTTTTGCGGCTTACCGCGCTTATCCAGACCGTGGTTGTAGAAACCTTTCTGGTTTTTCTGACCATAGCGCTCCGCTTTATAAAGCAGAGTTACAGGGTCGTTAGCCACTTTCTTCATGCGCTCAGGGAAACCGTCAGCCATAACATCTGCGGCGTGGTCGGCGGTGTCGATACCCACAACGTCAAGCAAATAAGCCGGGCCCATTGGCCAGCCGAAGATTTTTTCCATTACCTTGTCCACTGCTACGAAGTCAGCACCGTCCAATAACAACTTGCTGAATCCGGCAAAGTAAGGGAACAACACGCGATTCACTAAAAAGCCCGGGCAGTCGTTGACCACAATTGGGGTTTTACCCATCTTCAGGGTCATGGCTACCACGTTGGCGATGGTTTCATCTGAGGTTTTTTCACCGCGAATGATTTCCACCAATGGCATTCTGTGTACCGGATTGAAAAAGTGCATACCACAGAAACGCTCTGGGTTTTCCAGGTTTTCTGCCAGGGCATTAATGGAAATGGTGGAGGTGTTAGAACAAATGATGGCGTCTTTCGCTACCGTTTGCTCAGTTTCTTTTAATACAATCCCTTTAACTTTGGGGTTTTCCACCACAGCTTCGATAACGATATCAACGTTTTCCAGCGCCTTGTAATCCAGGGTTGGCACGATATTGTTCAAAGTCGCTGCCATTTTCTTGCTGCTGACCTTGCCTCGTTGCATACCCTTGTCGAGGATTTTGCTGGCTTCGTCCAGACCCAGTTGTAATGCTGGCTCTGCAATGTCCTTCATGATGGTCTTGGTGCCTTTCACTGCAGACTGATAGGCAATACCACCACCCATGATGCCGGCGCCCAAAACACCTGCCTGGTCAAACGTTTTCGTGGCTTGTTTGGCTTGCTTTTTACCTTTGCCTTTAACGACCTGGTCTGCCAGGAAAATACCTACCTGAGCCGTGGCAGCATCAGATTTGGCTAGTTTTACAAAGCCTTCGTTTTCCAGTTTTAGCGCGCCTTCGCGATCTAAAGTAGCGGCTTTCTCAAGGGTTTCCACCACCATGTGCGGTGCAGGATAATGTTTACCTGCTTGCGCAAATACCATGCCTTTGGCAGTGGCGAAACTCATCATCATTTCGTTGCGATTCAGTTTCAGTGGTGATTTTTTAGCTGTGCGTCGCGCCTGCCAGTCAATCTTTCCGGCTGCTGCATCGACGGCCATTTGATTTGCCACAGCCACCAGTTGTTCTGGTGCGGTCGCGGCATCAATTGCGCCTTCGCTCAGGGCTTTTTCCGCATTGCGCTCTTTACCTGTGGTCATCCACTCCATGGCGTTATCGGCACCGATAATACGTGGTAAACGCACTGTACCACCAAAACCAGGCATCAGGCCCAGTTTAACTTCTGGTAAGCCGATGGCGGCGGTGCTGTCAGCAACGCGCAGGTCGCAGGCCAGAGTCATTTCACAACCACCACCCAAAGCGAAGCCATTAATTGCGGCGACGGTAGGGAAGGGCAGATCTTCAAAGCGATCAAATACTTTAGAAGTATTGGCTACCCATTCCAGTAGCTTTTCTTCGGACTCTGCAAATAAACCGGTGAACTCGGTAATATCCGCACCAACGATAAAGGTGGACTTGGCGGAACGCACCACGGCCGCTTTGATGTCAGAGTTTGATTCTATGGCAGCGCACAATTCATTTAATTCTGATACAGTTTGCTGGTCAAATTTGTTGACGGAGCCTTGCGCATTGAAAACAATATCTGCGATACCATTTTCATTTAGGCTGGCTTGTAGGCATTGGCCTTCAAATAACATTGGATTCTCCTGTGCTTTAACAGAGCCTTTAACCAGATTGAAACAAAAAATCACTGGCACGGTCTGATGTAGGGTGGCAACATTGTTGTTGAAGAAATGTTAAATTTCAACCTAAATTCAAACAATTGTTTGAATTTTTGATTTCATTTTGTTTCGAACGGTATAAAAACCGTTGTTTCAGACAGCAAATTGCCTTGTTGTCTATGGGCTAAAGATAGAGAGAATACGACAAAAAAGGTAGTCAATGAGCGCAATAAAACTCGCCGTTTTTATGCTTTCTGTATCAATGTTTTTACTGGCATCAGTTAAGGTGAATGCTCAGCAGCCATCGCCTGAACAATTGCGAGATTGGTTTGAGCGGGCCGAGCAAATTGCTCATCGACCCAACAGTAGTGAGTACAAACTACTTAAAAAGAACCTTAAAAATTACCCTTTGTGGCCCTACGTTACTTATAAAACTCTGTTGCGTTACCCCTATATTTCCAATGAAAAGTCTATCGCGGAGTTTCTTCGGGAGTATGCTGGTACGCCGATGGAAAGACCGCTGCGCAAGAAGTGGCTGCAACATCTGGCCCGTCAAAAGCGCGATGATCTGTTTCTGAAATATTATGCCGATGTGGGCGATACCGCATTGTTGTGTCAACGCATCGCCTTTGATGTTGCCAAACAGGGGCTGGATAAATACCTGGAAGAAATTCAGTCCTTGTGGCTGGTGGGTAAATCCCAACCCAATGAATGCGATCCCTTGTTTGATCAATGGCGGGACGCTGGTAGAAGAAGCACCGATATTGTATTGCAGCGTATTGAGTTGGCCGCCGACGGTGGCAATAGTACGCTAATTCCCTACCTGAAACGCTTGCTACCAGAGTCAGAAAAATATCTGGCGGATTTGTGGTTGTCGGTGCGTCGTTCACCCAGCATGTTATCCCGCCAATCTAAATTCACCGGTGTGCGACCGGCTATTGAAACTCGCATTATTACCTATGGGTTACGCCGCTTAATCTGGCGTGATCCCGAATTGGCCCTGCAGACCTGGCGGGATTATGCCCGTGTGTTTTCCTTCAGTGCGGAGCAAAAACAAGCCATTACTGAGCGCTTTGCCATTGCCCTTGCCTCAAAAAATCATGAGCAGGCCGAAAACTGGCTGGAAAAAGCCAGTGGCTTGCAGCAAGAAGATGTTTACCTCTGGCATTTAACTCATGTATTACGGGAGCAAAACTGGCATCACGCCTTGGAGGTGCTGCGCTCAATCCCAGATGGCATGACCGAGGATTTGATTTTCCAATATTGGGAAGCGCGTTCACTGGAGCTATTGGGCAATCAGGAGGCTGCTAATGGCTTGTTTACCCACCTGGCACAAAACCGACATTATTATGGTTTTATGGCCAGTGGCAAATTGGGGCTGGAAGTGAATTTGCAAAATCGCCCCTACCAACAACAAGAAACCGAATTTAAGCAGCTTATGAACAAACCTGCTATGCAACGCATCGTGGAGTTTATTCATCTGGAGCGCAAAACCTCGGCCCGACGGGAATGGAATATGTTGATCCCGTCACTGCCCACCGAATTGCAGCAATTGGCGGCTGCGCTTGCCAGCCAATGGGACTGGCACGATCAGGCGATTCACGCTTTTTCCAATTCCGGTTATCTGGATGACGTAGAGAAGCGTTTCCCGTTAGCCTATAAAACGGATCTGATGGCCAGTGCAGAGCGCAATGATATCAGCCCCGCCTGGGCCTTTGCCATTGCCAGAAGAGAGAGTTCTTTTAAACCGGATGCCCGCTCTGGAGCCGGTGCCTATGGCTTGATGCAAGTGTTGCCCAGCACGGTGCAATATATGGAAAAGCGTAAAATCCGTGCTCGGCAACTTTACGATGCGCAATTCAATCTGGATATGGGCACCCAATATATGAATTACCTGATGCAGCGCATGGATAAAAATATTGTATTGGCCACTGCCTCCTACAATGCCGGTTGGCACCGAGTGAAAACCTGGGTACCTGAGGGTGAACCCATGGCGGCAGATATCTGGATTGAAAACATCCCGTATCGGGAAACCCGCAATTACGTGAAAGCGGTGCTGGCCTACAAGCAGATTTATCACTTGTTGTTGGGTAATGAATACAACTATTTTAAAGATTACGCCCAAATGAAAATAGGTGGAGCAGGAACCTGACATTTAAAGGGATTTAAAGGTGATGACTTTGGGCTGTAACATTTACACTCTGCAGAAGGCAAGATACCATCCTTTAATCTTATTCCTCATTTGCTTCGTAGCAGAAGCTACCCCATAAGAAGGAGTCGTCTTTTATGTCAGAACACAAAGCCCAATTTCAACAACATATCGCCGTAATGCAGGCTCGTACCCGAGAAGCATTGCAGCGTGAAGGGCTTGATGGCATTGTGATCCATTCCGGCCAGGGCAAAATCAAGTTTCTTGATGACAACTACTATCCCTTTGCCGTATCACCCCTGTTTAAGGCCTGGTTACCCGTGGTGGATAACCCCAATTGCTGGCTGATCCTCGATGGTCAGTCAAAGCCTAAACTGGTGTTCTATTTGCCGGTAGACTTCTGGCATAAGGTACCCAAAGAGCCCAATGATTTCTGGACGGATGAATTTGATATTCATCTGTTGGCCAAACCCAACGCCGTAGAAAAATTCCTGCCTTATGACAAGGCAAAATATGCTTATCTTGGCGAATATCTGGAAGTGGCCAGTGCGCTGGGATTTAGCAATGTTAATCCGGACAGGGTACTACATTACCTGCACTATCATCGTGCCTATAAAACCGACTATGAAAAGCACTGTATGCGTCAGGCTAATAAGATCGCCATGCAGGGCCACAGAGCCGCAGAGCAAGCTTTCAGAGCTGGCAAAAGTGAGCTGGACATTCATCTGGCCTATCTGGCGGCAACTCGTCATATCGATGAGCAGTTGCCTTATCCCAGCATCGTAGCCCTGAATGAAAATGCCGCGATATTGCACAACAGTGTGCGGGATATTGATGCACCAGCACAAAGTCGTTCTTTTTTAATTGACGCTGGGGCGCAGTATCATGGTTATTCTGCCGATATCACGCGCACCTATGCCCAAGATTCTGGGGAGTTTGCTGATCTTATCCAGCAGATGGACAAGGTAAATCTGGATTTGATCGACATGTTAAAGCCCGGCATCGAATATGCGGATTTACAGTTTAAGGCTCATGAAAAAGTGGCGCAGTTATTATCGGATTTCGGCATAGTGAATCTCAGTGGTGCCGATACTCTGGAGAATGGCATAGTCTCTACCTTCTTCCCTCATGGCATTGGCCACTTTTTGGGGCTACAGGTACACGATGTCGGTGGGCACATGGCTGATGATCGCGGTACTGCCAAGCCATCGCCTGAAGCGCATCCGTTTTTGCGTTGCACTCGTACTGTGGAAGCCGATCAGGTGTTTACAGTTGAGCCTGGCTTGTACTTTATTGATAGTTTGCTGGCGGATTTACGAAGCACCCCGGAATCCAAATATATCAACTGGGACAAAGTGGCCGAGTTTAAGCCTTTCGGCGGAATTCGTATCGAAGATAACGTGATTGTGCACGCTGACAGAAATGAAAATATGACCCGGGACGGGGGGCTGAACTAGTTTTTAAGTAAGACAAAGGAGTCGCAGAGCGGCTCCTTTATTGCGAATTGCTTAATCTTCATCCTCTTCAATGGCGATGCCCTTTTCCACCATGATGCGTCTGGCTTCTTCCGGGATTTTGTGGGCGTTATCTTTGGTCAGATCATTATCATTGGGCAAAGGTTGTCCGGTAAAGGCATGCAAAAAGGCTTCACACAATAATTCTGAATTGGTGGCGTGTTTCAGGTTGTTCACCTGGCGGCGGGTACGTTCGTCAGTAAGTACCTGCAATACTTTTAGAGGTATAGAAACCGTTATTTTTTTTACTTGTTCACTCTTTTTTCCGTGTTCTGCGTACGGATCAATGTAGTTACCATTCCATTCTGCCATGGTGGGGAACCCTGTAAATTATTATGAGTCAGAAGCTTTAATTCTAATGACTCTGGCCAACTAATCAATATTAGATGGCTAAACTGCTTGACGTCTAGCGGGTGTTTATTTACATTCCCCCGTCCACATGTCTAGAAGGTTACAGAAAACATGGTGTCGTACGCACAGGGAATTGATGCCCTAAATCAGACTTTGTCAGAAATTAAAAATATTCAGGTGTCTTTTGAATTTTTCCCGCCTAAGACAGAAGCCATGCAACAAACGTTATGGGACTCTGTAGAACGTTTAGCGCCGCTTAACCCTAAATTCATGTCGGTAACTTATGGTGCTAACAGTGGTGAGCGGGACCGTACTCACGAAGTGGTTAAGCGCATTCAAAACGAAAAAGGCATTAATGCAGCACCCCATTTAACCTGTGTGGACGCTAGCCGCGAGGAATTGGTGCAAATAGCGCAGGATTATTGGGAGTCGGGTATTCGCCGCATCGTGGCATTGCGTGGCGACTTACCGGAAGGCTCAACAGAGCACCGCTCCTACGCGGTTGATCTGGTAAAGCTGCTCAGGGAAGTGGCTGATTTTGATATCTCTGTGGCCGCTTACCCGGAGACTCACCCGGATGCGCCTAACTCGCAGTTTGACTTGCTCAACCTGAAACGCAAAGCAGAAGCCGGTGCCAATCAGGCGATCACGCAATTTTTTTTTG
Organism: Planctobacterium sp. AWH2_060; assembly: GCF_056158425.1. Classification (NCBI taxonomy): domain Bacteria; kingdom Pseudomonadati; phylum Pseudomonadota; class Gammaproteobacteria; order Alteromonadales; family Alteromonadaceae; genus Planctobacterium; species Planctobacterium sp. AWH2_060. Next base: position 3,864,843 of record NZ_JBSWTG010000001.1, read on the forward strand.
ATGCGGAAGTGTTTTTGCGCTTCAGAGATCGTGCAGCAGCGGCCGGGATCGACATCGATATTGTGCCCGGAATACTGCCGGTTACAAATTATAAAACTTTATTGCGCTTCGCCGGATTTACTAATGTGCATGTACCTAACTGGCTGCATCACATGTATGAAGGCCTGGATGATGACGACCAAACTACGCGTAATCTGCTGGGCGCCAGCATTGCCATGGATACCGTGAAGGTGTTAGCTAAAGAAGGTGTAAAAGACTTCCATTTTTATACCTTAAACCGGAGCGAATTAAGTTACGCGATTTGTCACATGCTGGGCGTGCGGGGTTAACCAGGCTACACTGTCAAAAATTTTCCGTTTTTTGAGAGTCTCTTGCAAAAGATAAAACGACTGTTTCGACGGCTTCGTCCCAAAGCAATTCAGTTTACCCGGTCTTTCCTAACGCAATGTAAAGAAGATCGGGTGGCGGTTACCGCTGGCAATCTGGCTTATGTGACCCTGTTGTCGCTGGTGCCTTTTATCATGATGTTTTTCGCTATTCTGCAGGCATTTCCAGCTTTTCAGAGTATTCGGGTCAAGGTGGAAGATTTTATTTTTCACAACTTTGTGCCCGCTGCCGGGGACACCATCCGACGCTACGTGTTTGAATTTGCCAACAATGCATCTGAAATGGGCATCATAGGTATTGGTTTTCTGGTTGTCGTCGCGTTGTTACTGATCTCCAATGTCGATAAGACCTTAAATCACATCTGGCGAACCACCATTGAACGGCGCAAAATCTTTACTTTCGCCATTTACTGGATGGTCTTGACCCTCGGCCCATTGCTGGTGGGCAGCAGTCTGGCCATGACCTCTTATCTCATATCGCTAAGCGCTTTTGCTGAAGAGTACACCCCAGGTATTTCGACCTTTTTTCTGCTGGTTTTGCCCTTTTTGATTTCTTTTGGCGTGTATTTCATTCTGTACATGGTGGTGCCCAATCGCATGGTCAGCGCAAAAGACGCTGCAGCCGGAGCCGTGTTTGCCACCGTGCTGTTTGAGCTAGGCAAAAAGCTGTTTGCCCTGTACGTCACCAGCTTTCCTTCCTACAAAGTGATTTATGGCGCGCTGGCAGCGGTTCCCATTCTGTTTGTCTGGGTGTATTTGTCCTGGTTTATCGTGCTGTTAGGGGCGGTGTTTACCGTGCAGGTGGAAAAGTGGCGTATTCTCAATATCCGCCCAAAAACTGAACAAGACAACACAGAAGCTTCTTCCTATACCAACGAACCAGCGGATTCGGCTTGAAATCACTTTCAAGCCGACCGAATTAAGACGCTTTAATGCTGTTGATAAATTCTGAAGATTGCGCGATAGCGCTGTTCATTTCGTTGATCAGTAATTGAATATCGCGTCTGATTTTGTCGAACTCACCTTGCAAGGCACCAATTGCCGACGCGTTGAGATTGTGTTTCAGGTACAACACATTGTCATTGAGCGCAGTGAGTACCGGTTGCATTTTCTCGGCAGAGCGATGCATGGCTTTAATAAGACTGTTATAACGGCGCTGGGTTTCCTTGAGTTTGCGCTCACTATCACGCCTTAGGCTTTCATTACTGTACTGTTGTAACTCTTCCTGCCATTCATCAAACAGCGCCTCTGCTACCGATTCCACCTTCTCAATGCGGCTGGTGAGGCGTTCTGCGCTGTCGTTACTAGCTTCGTACTGATCTTTTATCTGCTCATACGCGTCCTGCAGTTCACCACCGTCAAAATTGATGAGTGCTGACAGCTCTTCCAGAGCAGAGGTGAATTGTTCCTGTGCTTCTTCCTGAGCTTCATTAACCGATTCAACTCTGTCCACCAGAATGTCTCGTTTTTCCACTCCTACCGATTCCCAGATGGAGTAATAGGTGCTTTGACAGGCACTGAGCAACAACACTAGAAAAACGGACAGTAATTTATTCATCAGCTGCTGGCCTTAAATTTTGCGGCATCAATAATGGCCCACAAATGGAAGATGGCGCCCACCGGCCACATAAAGATAAAAATCACCGTTGCAGCCAGACCATAACTAACGGTGCAGACTAAAAAGAACAGCAACGCCATCATGATACGGCCCTGAATTAACTGTCCCAATCCGGGAATAAAGATATTACATAATGCAGCGATTACATTGCCGCCTGAACCTTGACCTGACATATGCGTTTCCTTCTGTTTAGCTGTTAACGAAGTAAGGTATGTGATTAAAATAAAACAAAGTTTTTAAACTTACCAGTTGATATTTGTAAGCGATTTCGAATTGGCAAAGCAAAATATTCAGAATTACAAAACAAAACGGGAGTAGCATTGATAGCATTAATACAACGAGTTAGCTCGGCTTCAGTGAAAGTTGAAGGCCAGAGCGTAGGCGAAATAGGTCAGGGGTTATTGGTCTTGTTGGGAGTGGAAAACGGCGATACCGAGGAGAAAGCACAGCGGCTGGCGCAGAGGGTGTGCAACTATCGCATCTTTCCCGATGAGCAAGGCAAAATGAATCTCAATGTGCAACAAACCGAAGGTTCGGTGCTGGTGGTGTCGCAGTTTACCTTGCTGGCTGATACCAAAAAGGGCAATCGGCCCAGTTTTTCCAGAGCCGGTGATCCCGAGCTGGGAAAGCAGCTCTATCAGCATTTTTATCAATCGGTGCGCAACAATGGCGTCCCTTGCGAAACCGGTCAATACGCGGCAGACATGCAGGTCTCTTTGGTGAACGAAGGACCCACAACGTTTTGGTTACAAATTTAACGCATGAATACCACGGCGTTGAGATCTAACTGATATTGCTGTGCCGTTTGCTGTAAATGATTGTCAAAGTCCATTACCGGTAGTGCTTGTCGGGCGGCAAAAACAACCTTATTTTGGTAGCCGGGTACGGCCAGAATGCGAAACTGTAGTTGCAACTCGCTGAGAATTTCCAGTAGTTGCTCCGACTGCAGCCAACTGGCGCTGAGCAGGTTAATCACCATCAGACCATCCTGATTCAGTGCTTTGCAGCAATCCTGATAAAAGCGTTTACTAAAAACAAACTCCGGGCTGCCATGTTCGGCAAATAAATCAATAAACAGCAAATCTTGCGGTTCAATTTGTTTAATCGCCTGCTGTGCATCCTGCTGGATAATCTGACAAGGTGCATCGGATGGCCAAAACCACTGTTCAAACAGTCGGATAACATCGGCTGAATACTCTACCGAAAGCACATCGCACAGCGGAAAGTGGTAGCGGAAAAAACGCTGTAAACTACCGCCACCCAATCCCAGTTCGGTGACTTTTTTGGGGTGCTGACGGTAATAAAAACACAGTAATAGCGCACTAAGGTGAGGTAATATGGGTCGATGCGGTGCCGCTAAAGACATGACTGATTGCACCGCATCATTGAGAGCAAGCCAACGGTATTCTGTATTTTCTGAAATGGTCAGAGTAGTTGACCCCAACCGCTCAAAATGCAAAATACGTGGGTTGTTTTGTAAATCGTTCAGGTGAAACAGTGTTAAGGCTCCCATAAACCATGGCGGCACCATGCTGATTTTGCTTATGTAACCACGAAATAAGGCTAAAGTGAATGTATCGAATTAGTACGCCAGAAACGCCAGAGCAATTGGATGCTTATTTTTCTTTTCGCTGGCAGGTGTTGCGTGAGCCTTTTAATTTTCCTCCAGGTTCTGAAAAAGACGAATACGAGACAGTCGCAGAGCATCGTATGTTGTTATCCCCAAAAGGCGATATTGTGGCTGTAGGGCGGGTGCATCTGAATGTGCAGGAAGAAGCGCAAATCAGGCATATTGCCGTCTCTCCTGAGCATCGTAAGAAAGGGCTGGGCAGTCTTATTCTAAGCGCTTTGGAAGAGGAGGCCAAACGCCAGGGCGCAACCCGGGCAGTAACCAACAGTCTGGACACTTCTGTAGCGTTTTTTGCTGCGGCGGGTTACAAAATTGAAGATTCACCAGAAGCTTTAGGCAAACAAAAGCGCAAGCATATGGTGAAAAAACTGGATATGCAGTCTATCGTCAGACTGCATCCCAAATGGTGCAGTGAGTTGCAAAAAACCTGGCACGAAACCATTCCTATTTCCGAGCAAATGGGCATTGTGTTGCATCAATACAGTGGCAAAACCCTGGAAGCCAGAGCATCGTTAAACAAAAATATTAATCTGCACGGCACTATGTTCGCCGGCAGTATTTATTCACTGGCGACTTTAACGGGCTGGGGGATGATATTTTTGCAGCTCAAAGAGCGCGGACTCACTGGCGACATCGTGCTGGGTGATGCCAATATTCATTATCACAAACCCGTCACGGCTGAGCCCAGAGCCATTTGTAATATTGAATCCCTGAGTGGTAAGTTTAGTTTTGTGGAACGCAAGAAGAAGTGCCGCCTGGAATTGCAGGTCAATATTCAGGATGGTGACAAAGCGGTTGCCGAGTTTCATGGTGTCTACTGGGTGCTACCGCTAAAAGACTGAATCTATTGCTTTAAACTGAAATTGATCGCTGGTTTGATTACCGGACAATTAACAGCGTAGTTCGCATAGCGACCAAAGTTGGCCTAATATTGGACATATTTAGTTGATTTTTGTAGCAAAAGTTGATTTGCTCTTTAAAATCAAAATCTTGTCCTTTAACCAGGCGTGTGCTGAACCACGGATATGAGTACCAGTCTTCAACAAAACCTGACAATCCGGCTATTGCGGGTACTCAGGTATAACAAGGCCCGGACCGAACGGGCTTTGGAACTCATGTCGCCAGAAAAGCGCGATGCTTTTCATATTATTCCTTTTTTACTGCATATCAATCACGAGGCTTTTCCGGGTTATATCGACGATACCAAAACGCCTTTAGGGCTGATTAATTATTCCCTGCGTGAAGAGTTAACAGAGTCTTTGCAGCGAGTGTTTCCAAAACAAAATGCACTTATCGAAGATTTAAAACCAATCTGGCCTAAACGGCGCATGATTGAATCACTGGTATTGATGGGCAGTATCGGCACTATTGCCCAATCGGCACAATCTGATTTTGACTATTGGGTGTGTGTGGATGGCACTCGCTATAAAAACGCCCATTTTCGTTTGCTTCAAAGCAAACTGCATAAAATCGAACAGTGGGCAGAAAAGTACTTTGGCATGGAGGTGCACTTCTTTCTGTCTGATATTGAGAAAGTGCGCAACAACGATTTTGGCGTGGCAGACGGCGAGAGTTCCGGCAGTGCTCAGGCGATATTTCTCAAAGCTGAATTTTATACCACCAATATTGTGGTGGCGGGCAAAGCGCCGTTCTGGTGGTTGTTGCACGAAGGAGCGACTGATCAACAATACCAACAGTTATTGGGCTCGTTAAAAGACGGTGTGTCGCCAGAGCCAAAATGGTTTATGGATCTGGGCAACATCGAGAAGATGGATACCGCAGAACTGTTTGGTGCGGCTATCTGGCAAATCAGTAAAGCCATGGATTCGCCCTTTAAGTCGGTGCTTAAAATGGCCAAGCTGGAGGTGTTCTTAGAAAACATTGATAGCCATCAGCCCCTCTGTAGTTTGTTGCGTAGTGCAGTGCACAATGGCAGCAAAGCTCCCGGTGACCAGGAACATATCGACCCCTATGGTTTGATGTTTGAACATGTGCTGGAGCATTATCAGTCATTGGGTCAGCAAGATACCGTGGAGTTATTACAGTTGTGCCTTTATATAAAGAGTGACTGTGGTTTAAGTTTGCCTGCGGATGAAAGTGCGTTTCATTTTAAGCGTAAAATTATTATGGCTTATGTGGAGCAATGGGGTTGGTCGCGGGAAAAAATCAAAAAAATTGACCGTATCAAGTACTGGGATTTTAAAGACTTGTCGCAGATAGGTAAGCGCATTCATGCCTTTTTGATCGGTTGTTACCGACGTATCTCTGTTAAAATATCCGACCAAAAGCAATTGGTGAGCAAAGAAGATGTCACCGTTATTGGTCGTAAAATTGACTCTTTTTACTCCAAAAAAGACCACAAGATCGATTATTTGCGCAGTGCCTTTGAAGAAGGCGCCTATTGTAAAATTGTCACCGTAAAAGCGGAGCCGCAAAGTAACAACCGACGACGCTGGAGCTTGTACCGCGGTAATCAAATAGACTGGAATGACTCCGCACTGGGTAAGGTGCTGATGAAAAGCGCCTGGAATCCGGTGGAAATAGTACTTTGGGGCGTGTTCAACGGCATTATGGACTGTGAAACCAAGATCATGTTGTCCTATCACGCTGAGCCTGTACTGGAAAGAGACTTACTGGAATTAACCAAAGTCTTTCAAAAGCTGTTCCCGCCGGTACGCATATCGGAAATAAAACGCAATGCCCTGCTGGTGCCTTATCGCATTATCAACTGTCTGGCGATAGTCAATTTTGAAAGTCGCCGCCATAAACCGGAAACCGAAGAATTAAAAGTTATCTACCTTACCAGCTGGGGGGAACTCTATTGCGTGGATGGGTTTGAAGCTTTGGAAGCACTGCGTTTTGATTTGATGGATGTTAGTCCGCCCCCCAACAAATATATTATCTCGCCAGAGGGATCTTATCGGGACCGCCTGTTTGCAGATTTCAAAGAACGTTCTGATATGGATTTTGTTTCCGCTATGGAGCTGATTAAAGAAAAGTGATTTAGCGCCAGCATCGTCGCGGTTTCCCCCTTGCTGCTGTTTACAAGGACACGAGCATGTGAGCGAAATAAAAAAGAGATAATCACACTAAAATCGGTAAATTGCTCTTTTTCTGAAATCAGGTTTGACCGTTGGATTTTCTTTAAAAAGGCAATTTAAACGGATGGGGCGGGAGTCAATTTTTTATTCAATCTGTAGGGCTTGAAAATTATAGCGTGGTAGAATTCTACGCTGTTTTTGAAACACGTGTAAAGAGCAAGAAATACAGGGTGATGAGGGTCACCCCGTATTGATAATCTCAGAAAAGTTATTGGGTTGAAGCTTTAATCGCCATACCGCTTTGTGCACCTATCACTGAAAAATAGTGATAGCCAGTTGCGGGATTGCTAATGGTGATTGTCTCGGTATTACCTTGGTTTTCAGAACGTTGATAATAGTTTGACTGCGTTGCCCAGCCTGTAGCATTGTAATATATATCACCGTTACCAGTTCCAAAGTCTGAGGATATTTGAAGTGAACTGGTGCCAGGAGGGATATAAATTCCGTAATAGGCAATAGCATTGTTCCATGATCCGGAGGGCACGCACATGTCGTCGTTTACATTCACCCAACCGGAAGTGGTGCTTTCTGTCATACAAGCGTCAACAACCCCGTTACCACCTGTTTGTGTCGAAGAGATCGTTGCTGAAGTTGTTTGTGAACTTGACGCGTTTTGATTATCCGTTACGGTCAAAGTAACTGTGTATGTGCCGGGATTTCCATATACATGATTTGGATTTGCAAGAGTGCTATTTTGACCATCACCAAAATCCCAATAATAGGATGTCAGCGTACCATCGGTGTCCATAGATCCAGAACTCGTAAAATTGACTGGTGTGTCCACTATACCGCTATAAGTACCGTTTACGCTTGCTACAGGTGCGTTATTCTGGTTGCCACCATTGCTATTACAACCGATACCGTCAAACTCGACCAAAATAGACGAGCTTCCTGTGGAACCAGACACCTTTAGGTAGCCGTAATAGTTACTTGCTCCTGTAACATGAATGCACTCATTGTTACCCATATTGTCGGAACTACCATCACTGTTGGCGCCATTTGGCCAACCTGAGTTGCTGTAATCAATACTCAAATCACCAGCACCATGAGCAGCTCTGACCGTGATACTATTGTGATTATTTACGCCTGTTACGCTTAACCATATCAGTGAACTGTTGCCTAAACAAGCTGCTTCACCAGCTTCAAGGCGGCCTCCGGTAATTCCAGTCTGGTTTGCACAGGCATCAGGAATCGTATTGTTGCCAGTCCCGTTGTCTTCCGCTGTAACAGTAACATTCGTACTCGAAGTGGCAGTTGCACCCAGATTGTCTGTTACTGTCAGTGTGACGTTATAAGTTCCAGCATTCGAGTAGACATGGTTCGGATTGGGTAAGCTGGAACTGCCTCCGTCGCCAAAGTTCCAAAAGTAGCTGGCAATTTGACCGTCCGGATCGGAGGAGCCAGAGCTGCTAAATCCAATGTTACTGTTTTCGGTGGTGGAATAGGGACCATTGATTTCGGCTGTCGGTCGTTGATTTACTTGCTGTTCACCATTGAAAGAAAAACTGTTTTCTCCAGTCCTCAGTATAGCAACCCCTTTGCAGGTGTTTGTTGTGTCAACAAAGATCATTCTGTCGCCTTGAGACCAGCCTGAGGCATTGAAGCTTTCCCCTGAATTTACGGAAGCATAAACCGTGTCCGAACGTTGGCCTGTGACATAGTTCACCCAGCGAATTTCAATGGTTTCATTCGAGTTATTGATGATTGTCGCATTGGCCGTTTCATCTCCCTTAAAATAGGGTCTTTCTAAGCTACAAGCGCCGACTTCGTTGGGGAGGGGTAACACATCTGGTACAACATTGCTAACTAACGCGTTATCAATTTCAAATGTTGAAGTTGTACCGACTATGCCAACTCCCACACACTCCCGATTTTCACTCATCATCATAAAGCGGTCGTTTAGCCGCCAAAAATTATTGTTGTATTCTTGTCCTTGCGTTAGTAATGCGATTTCTTCAGTGCCAGCATCCCCAGTGACATTGTCAATCCACATTAGTCGCATTGGTACTTCTGTAGTGTTGCGGACAGAAATGTTTTGCGTCGAGGGATCGTCTACATAGCGCACGTATTTATGTTCAAGATTACAAGCGCCAAATGTGTTGTCAGCAGGTAATGTCCCTCTGTTAATGGCTACAGCACTGGTTAGACTGGTTACATAAGCATCAAAGCCGTTGCCAATGCGGTTTGCAACGTCTTTAATGGCGGTACGATAGTTGACCGTATTACCTGTTCTCAGTGCTGTGACTATCTGATCATAGTCTGCACGATGATTATTATTGAGGTAATGTATGGCCAGGTAGCCCCACTTGTACAAATCCGGATGGTAATAGTTTGCACTCAAAATATTGTATAAAGGTGGGATCTCAAGGTTAGTTACCCCATCAATCGTACGTGAATAATTTAAACCATTAGCCAAATAATCTGCCAGCCCTTCAGCTAACCCCGCATTGTATGCAAAGGTTCCCTGTGGTCCCGCAACATTGAACCGGCCATCTAGATAGTGCACATATTCGTGTTGTAAATTATACACTTGACCTTGGTAAGAACAAGAAAATGGCACCCAACTGTCTTCGCAGATGTGGGCGATAAACTTAGCCTGGTTATTCACATTTGAGGGCGTACCTTCCAGATACATGCCTCCATTGTCTGTAGATATACCGAAGTGTGTACCGGCATTTGCTTTATATTCGGCACTTGAAAGGTAAATATAAACATCTAATGTGTCATTGTAATCATTCGGAAGTGGTGAATTTGGATTGGTATTAAAAAAGTTATGAAATGCTTGGTCTGTTTCGGCAATTTCGTTGCAACTGGCAATAAGTTGTTGCTGTGAAACTCCTGCTTGGGCGTGCAGTTGAACAGTTGAATTACATTGATAGTTGGTGGTGAAGGTTTGTGCAATAGTAGCAGCACTCAAGCTGTTTGGGCTTAACAAGGCGAAAAAAGCAGCAATGCTTGATGCCCCGGTGATAAATCGATTCATTGAATTTCCTTTATGTTCTTGCTGTTTGGAGCGGGGGAAGTGCACGCTGTCCGGGTGCTTGCTAATCATATTGCTTTTATCTTGAATTTAACGTCACAGTCCTTTGAATCCCCACAACCAAATTGATAATACTGGCTCTTATTGAGGCAGTGGTTTTACGATGGTTAATTTTTAGTAGTATGCGGTGCTAAATCTAATGCTGAATTAGGTTGGCTTACTTTTCATAAACATCGAGTATATTGTATACAATATACCATTATAATCTTCAAGTTGCTTGTTAATATTGTGTGAATTGGCAACTTGTTAACATTTACAGTTTGGCAAATTTGTTTTGGGCTCACCGCAAGTGCAATGTGTTTGATGCGTTGAAAGTTCATAACTGAAAATATCGAGCTACGAAGCCCTGAAGAAAAGGCCTTAGTTGATCACTGCCTTTTGATTGTAATAAGTGATAGATCTGAAAATGATGTAGATGCAGGTTGGCTATAACTGGCAGGGTCAGTAAGTTCAGAATTTGAGACTGATAAAGTAAAGAGGCTTGGTTGGCGTGACTCTAAAAATCTTGGCTAATGTACTTTCTTAGATTTCAGTCAGATATATAGAAATCCGGGTTATTGACGCCGGGGCTGACAAAGCACATTAAATCCGGTCTAAAACATGCTGTCTGGTTTGAACCTTGGGTAAGTACACGCAACAAAAAAGCCGCAAAATTGCGGCTTTCGTTGTTTTGTACGAGATAAGCTGTTAGCTCATGGCGTTTTGCAGCTTTTTCATGGCGTTCTTTTCAATCTGACGCACGCGCTCGGCAGAGACATTGTATTTGTCTGCCAGGTCCTGCAATGTGGTTTTTTCGTCTGATAACCAACGGGTTTGCAGTATGTGTTGGCTACGCTCGTCCAGCGTTTTAATCGCTGAGTACAGGCGAGCAGAAGCGTTTTGATCCCAGTCGGCATTGATAACGCTAGTCTCTACGTCTTCGCTTTTGTCTTCCAGGTACTGTACCGGTGCAAAACTACCGGACTCGTCATCGTCAGCTGATAAGTCAAAGGCCTGATCCTGGCTGCTCATACGAGCTTCCATTTGCAGAACTTCTTTGGTGCTGACACCCAGTTCGTCAGCGACTGTTTGCACTTCTTCGTGGGTAAACCAGCCTAAGCGCTTTTTGGCTTTGCGCAGGTTAAAGAAAAGTTTGCGCTGTGCTTTAGTGGTGGCCACTTTTACGATGCGCCAATTACGCAATACGTATTCGTGAATTTCAGCTTTAATCCAGTGAACGGCAAAGGAAACCAGGCGAACGCCCATAGTGGGATCGAAGCGCTTAACCGCTTTCATCAATCCAATGTTGCCTTCCTGAATTAAGTCAGCCTGCGGCAGGCCATAGCCTGAGTAAGATTTGGCGATGTGCACCACAAAACGCAGGTGCGACATGATCAGCTTTCTTGCTGATTCCAGGTCTTCGTCTTCTCTCAGACGAGTTGCCAATGCACGTTCCTCTTCAGCGGACAGCATACTGATGCCACTCACATACTGAATGTACGAATCCAGGCTTCCGCTTTGTGGAATGCTTAAGGCCATGGACTGTATTTTTGTGCTCATAATTACCTCTTTATTTTTTGCCGCTGGCATGCTAGCACAGTGGGTTGGAGATCACCAGAGTCGGTGCCCTAAAACGAATAAGTATCGCTTGTTTGCTGTTAATTTAACCTGAACAAGCAGATTAATATTTGTTGTTACGTTGTCAGACCTGCTAAAGTTTAATTTTGTTTCGTGTCACAGGGATGAATATCACCTATGAAATGTAACAGAGTTTTATGCACCAGAATTTCGATTACTTATTTGGTATAAGGTTAGCAAGATAATCTTGTTTGCCTGAGAGGTAGAAGAATGTTTGCATACGTTGCACGTCAGGCCATATTGGACCGCGATAAGAATGTATTTGGTTACGAGCTGTTATTTCGGGATGGCAAACAAAACTGTTTTCCCAATGTTGCTCCGGATGAGGCGACCTCAAAGATTCTGGCCAGTAATCACTTAACTTTGGGCCTGGATGAAATCACTGGTGGCAAGGTGTCCTTCATCAATTTTTATGAAGACACGCTGCTTTATCGCTTTCCAACGTCATTAGATCCCATGGCAGTGGTGATTGAGATTGTCGAAACCGCTCCCATCAGCAAAGAGTTGCTGGCTGCCTGCAAGCACATCAAACAACTGGGTTACAAACTGGCGCTGGACGATCACGATTTTGATCCCAAATGGGATGTATTTCTGCCGTATATCGACATTGTAAAAGTGGATATTCGCGAAAGCGATTACGAAACTATCAAAAAACACGTACCCAAATTTCTCGATGCCAAAGTTAAAATAGTGGCAGAAAAAGTGGAAACCCATGAAGAGTTTGAACTCTACAAAGACATGGGGTGCCATTATTTTCAGGGTTATTTCTACGCCCGTCCAGAGGTGGTAAAGCAAAAGAATATCCCCAACTCTAAGCTGTCACTACTGGAACTCATTGGTGAAAGTGCCAAATTAGAGATGAACTTTGATCGCATCAACGACATTATTGAGCGAGATGTGGCGCTGTCTTACATGCTATTGCGCTTTATCAATAACCCGACTGTGAACAAGCGCAATAAGATCACCTCGTTGCGTCATGCGCTAAATTACATGGGGGCGCTGGAACTCAAGAAGTTTATTGCTCTGTTAGCGCTGGCCAATCTGGGTGATGCCAAGCCGATGGAACTACTTCAGGTGTCTTTGATCCGGGCTAAATTTTGTGAGTTGTTGGCGGCGGCCCGCAATGATCCGGAAAATCCACCCAAAGGCTTTTTAGTGGGCTTGTTTTCCCTAATCGATGCCATGTTGGATCGCAATATGAATAACCTGATGGAAAACCTGCCTCTGTCAGATGATTTAAAAGCGGCTTTGTGTGGTGAAAAGAACAATTTATTGATCTATCTGGAACTGGCCAAAACCTTTGAAACGGCTAGCTGGCAGAAAACCCGTAAGCTATCTCAGGCACTCAAAGTCGAGCAAAAAGCGCTGCATGGCTATTACAATCAGGCCGTAGTCTGGAGCAATGCAATGCGTCAGAGTATTGCCTAACAGCCAGGGCTTATTTAGGCTCTATCTGACGCACATAGCGGGTGACGGAAATTGCCGAGCCAGCCAGTCCCATAAAGATGGAGATGCCCAGCATTGCCATCAGAGTGGAGAAGCTCATGCCCGCCAGGTCAAAGTCCTGATTATACAGCGCTAAAATGTCTTCAATGTTTGAAGACATCCACCACAATAAGATCGCAATCGTTATCCAGGCCATTATGCCGCCAAGAAAACCATACCAAAACCCGGTGTACAAAAATGGGCGCTGAATAAAGCTATCGGTGGCACCCACTAATTTCATGATCAGGATTTCGCTGCGCTTATTGAAAATATTAAGCCGGATGGTATTGCCGACAATCAGGATCACGGCGATAAATAGTAACATAGCAATCATGGTAACCAGCTCATTAGCTATCGCCAGAATGGCGTGTAATCGCTCCAGCCATTCTATGTCCAGCTTACCGGACTCCACTTCTCGCTCCTGAATGAGCTTATCCAGCAGGGTTTTAGCGGTAGCCGGGGTACCGAATTTATCACTGGGGTACACCAGTAATACATTGGGTAAGGGATTTGAGTCCAGATAATCAACGGCATCGCCAAAGCCGGACAGAGTTCGAAATTCTTCTAACGCATCATCAGCAGATACAAAGGTCAGGCTTTCTATTTCCGGCCAGGTGCGAATGCGTTTAATTAGTTGCTGAATGTCGGCATCACTGGCCTGTTTCTTCAAAAACACCGATATTTCAGCCGCCTGTTGGGTGTCTGCGCTGATGGTGTTGAGGTTTTTTACTAATACGTATAGTGTCCCGGGCAGGGTAATACTCAGGCCCAAAACGGCAATCGTCATCACAGAAGCCAACGGCGTTCTGATAATTTCACCAAAACTGGCGATGCACTGCCGAAAATGACTGGTAAAGAACATCAACAGCTTTTGCGACAGGCTGATTTGATGTTGTTGGGCACCGCTTTGACGGCTTTTGAATAACAGACTCATGCCGGCTCTCCGGGCATTTCTGTGAGTCCGTCGTTGATCATCTGACCGCCTTTTAAGGTCAGGGTGCGATAGTGCATTCGTGCGATAAGCCCCAGGTCATGGGTGGCAATAAATACTGATGCGCCGGCTTTGTTAAAAGCTTCAAATAAGCGAATAATCTCCAGCGACAAGGCTGGATCCAGGTTACCTGTGGGTTCGTCAGCGAGAATAATCGGTGGGCGGTTTACTACCGCTCTGGCAATGCCCACCCGCTGTTGTTCACCACCGGATAGCGTTGCTGGTGGATTGTTTTGTTTGTGTAGTAAGCCGACGCGATCCAGTGCCGCATGTACTCTGGAGTAGATTTGCTTACGAGAATAGCCCTCGATAACCAGAGGCAGGGCTACGTTGTCGAATACGGTTTTATCCATCAACAGCTGGTGGTTTTGGAAGATCATGCCGATATCTCGGCGCACGTAGGCCACGTCTTTGCGGGTTATGCGGCTCAGGTCGTGACCGTTAATGAAAACCCTGCCGACACTGGGGCGTTCCATCAGACTGATCAGTTTTAATAAGGTACTTTTACCTGCCCCGGAATGGCCGGTGAGAAATACCATTTCTCCGGGGGCAACGTGAAAATTGACCTTGCTTAAGGCCAGTTGTCCACCCGGATAGGTTTTGCTTACTTCTTCAAACTTGATCATTGTGGTCTGATTTAAACCTGATGATAATTAGCGTTTTTGTTTTTCAAATAATGCGTCAATAAATGTCTTGCCGTCAAATGTCTGCAAATCGTCAATGCCTTCACCCACACCGATAAAGCGCACCGGCACGTTAAACTTGTCAGCCAGAGCAAAGATAACCCCGCCCTTAGCGGTGCCGTCTAATTTGGTAAGTGTCAGACCGGTAATACCGACAGCGTCGCTAAACAGCTTCATCTGGCTGATGGCGTTCTGGCCGGTTCCGGCATCCAGGGTCAGCATGATTTCGTGAGGGGCATCGGGATCCAGTTTTTTCATTACCCGCACGACTTTTTTCAGCTCTTCCATCAGGTTATCTTTGTTCTGTAAACGGCCTGCGGTGTCAGCAATCAGTACATCGGCATTGCGCGCTTTGGCAGATTGCAATGCGTCAAACAACACTGAAGCACTGTCGGCACCGGTATGCTGTGCAATCACCGGAATATCATTGCGCTCGCCCCATACCTGCAACTGTTCTACCGCGGCTGCCCGAAAGGTATCACCGGCGGCCAGCATTACGGATTTACCCTGATTTTTCAGCTGTTTAGCCAGTTTACCTATAGTAGTGGTTTTACCCACGCCATTAACGCCCACCATTAAAATTACAAACGGGGTTTTGCTGTCATCAACCACCAGAGGCGAGCTGACAGAAGCCAGCATGTTGCTCATTTGCGATTTTAACACCGGGTAAAGTTCATCGGCGTTTTTGAGCTGACTGCGGCTGGCCTGCTCGGTAAGGTCATCAATAATTCGGGTGGTGGTTTCTACGCCAATGTCGGCAGTTAGCAGCTGGGTTTCCAGATCCTCAAACAGTTCATCGTCAATGTTTTTCCCTAAAAACAGATTGGCCATACCTGAGCCGATGTTGTCACCGGTTTTCGCCAGACCGCGTTTCAGACGTGAAAAGAAGTTTTCTTCTTTGGCTTCCGGGTCAGCTTTTTCATGGTTGTCCTGAGTATTTGATTCGGTCGCTTCGGTTACTGACTGTTCTGCTGGCTCGACTGTCTGAGTAGGTTGCTCAGTAACTTGTTCCTGCGTCTCTTCCTGAACGGGTTGGTCAGTAACTGGGGCATCTTTTGGGTTTTTGTCTTTGTTAAACCAATCAAAAAATTTTGACATCGTAAGTGTTGTTCCTGATGTTTCAGCATTCCGGGAAAACGGCACCTGGCCATTTCAAAGCATTGTAATGCGGATCCCGGAGGGGGAGTTTGGTAAACTTGTGTGATTAACACAAATTTCCAATTATTTTTTCGGAACGGCATCATATCACAGGGGAGCCAGGCTTCAATGCGCGCTAAACAATCAGTTTCATCAAAATCTCCGGGCTTTATTCGCATCATCTCTGGTAAGTGGCGTGGACGAAAACTGCCGGTGATTAATAGTGAGGGTTTGCGTCCCACTACGGACCGCACCAAAGAAACCTTGTTTAACTGGCTGATGCAGGATGTTGCTAATGCGGTATGTCTGGATATGTTTGCTGGCTCCGGGTCATTGGGGCTCGAAGCGCTGTCGCGCCATGCGCAGCAGGTCACTTTGGTGGAAAAACAAAAAGACATCGCTGGCTCACTGCGCAATATTCGCAAATTGCTAAATGCCGATGAGCAGGTGTTGCAAATCATCAATCAGGATGCTTTGTCCTGGTTGAGTACCTGTACCCAGAAGTTTGATATTGTGTTTATCGACCCGCCTTTTAAGAAGAATTTATTACAACCGGTGGTTGAGGCTTTACTGGAAAAGAATTTGCTGCAAGATAATGCCTTAATTTACATCGAGCATGAAATTGAGTTGCCATGGTCGGTGCCTGCATCACTGCGGGAGCTGAAACGCAAAAGCACCCGTCAGGTGACATCGCTGTTGCTACAATATCAACCCTGAAGGTAGTTATGAACAACAAACCCAATGGAACCGGGATTTCTCGTCTTTTTAAAGCCACAAAATGCTCAATGGACGGCATTCGCCTGGCCTGGCAACACGAGTCGGCATTTCGACAGGAATTGACTCTGGCCTTGGTGCTTGCACCACTGGCTTTTTTTATCAGCACGTCCACAGAACAGTTTTTGTTATTGCTGATGCCGGTGTTTTTACTGGTGATTGTAGAGTTGTTGAACAGTGCGATTGAGGCGACTGTAGACCGCATCAGCACAGCATTGCACCCACTATCAAAGCAGGCCAAGGATATCGGCTCAGCAGCCGTGTTCTTTGTTCTGCTGCTGCTCATCCTGACCTGGAGCTCAATATTGCTGAATAATTTTGTGCTTTAGGGGGAGTGCATGAGTGCTTATACTTCGATCACAATGCCCAGAAGCTAAATATTTACATTTTAAGAAAAAGCCAATCTAACTCGTAACTGGATTAAGTTAGGTCAAAGTTTGTTCGAAGTGCTAAAGTCTGTTTCCCTTTACGCGCTATAAACTGCGACATCAGTTAAAACAACGATGAGAGCTATCAGGGATGATAGCTCAATCAATGCCCAGCACAGGGACGTGCTGTCATTGATGGTCGTCGTTGTTCTGATGGCGAAGTTTATGCTTTTGCGCGTCAGGGGCTGAGGGGGATTCTTAAGGGGGGCGCAGCCCGGTCCCCTTGAGGCGCAGTCGGCGCCCCGACAATGATTTCAATCAAACAACAGAGGTTGAATTAGACTACATTGTCGAAAAAAGTCTACCTACCAGCAAACTCAACTAAGGAGTCTGAAGGCTGGTTGATAGTCTCGCTTCAGTATTCCGGGGCAAATTAATTAGCTTTTGGCTCCGATTAGAGCTGACTATGTTCGAGTGTTGCTCAAAAAACGAACGCGATCTCGCCCTGCTTTGTGCTTTAGAGGATTTCTAAGCCGATATTGCTGATCCCTTCTTCGGTAGCCAGGGCTTTTAATCGTTTTACCAAATCGTTGTTGCGTTTGATATTACCTTGCAACAGGGCGATTAATTCCGCCTGAAATTCTATTTCCCAGCTCATTAGAGGGTGCTGTTTAATGTCTTCCTGCTCGCCTTCTGAGGCTTCGATATAAGCTTCCACACAGCCCTGCGATACTTTACTAACCACCACGGCACCCTGAGCATCTTCACCAGAGATAAGGTTCAATACTGAGTCTAATGACACCGCAAAATCCAGCGCCGGATAGACGCCATAGTTATCAAAGTTGTTGATATCTGGGGTGGCTTCGTCCAGTTTTAATCGCTGTGATTCAAAGTTTATTTTGGTTTTGGGGGAGCCTAACCAGTCCCAGAGACTGTTCAGGGTGTTGCGCAATTGTTCCGCCTCGTAAAAGCCGGTTAATTCGCAAAAAAGGTGATAATTGGGATACATTCTTTCAAGTAAGGTTAATGCAAATGCACTGGCACGCCAGTCGTTAAACTCTCTTACCTGCTGAAAAATATTTAATTTGGCCAAGTGAAAACTCTGTCATTGCTACAGTCTTTAGTTTGCCCTGAATCGGTATGGCATACAATGTTTTCGCCTGAAAGCTGATTGTTTTTGTCTCGGACATACAGCGCTGTAATTGTGCAACAAAGAGCAAATTATGCACTGACAAAAATTATGCTTTGTTTACCTATTTGCGAATTCTGTGCTATCTATTAAGTTCAGTGCCAGAGAACATTCTGGTCGCCAGTTGCTTTTTCAGAAATGCATCTGGCCTAATTTGTTAACCAACAAGTCCCTGATAAGCAAAGAAAAATAAATCGGGAGGAGAAAATAAATGAGTTTAATGACGGTAGCGGAAGTTGCGGAATACTTGGGGATCCAAGATGTCAGGGTGCAACGACTAGAAAGAGAACATTTGTTAAATGCCAAAGATAAAGATGCTGCCGGTGAACCGCTTTTTGACCGCACAGATGTTGAGAAATACAAAGAACTGGCAGAGCGGTTGGGCGGAATCTAAGCCATCCTTTTTTAACCTGAGTTGATTGAGCGTGCTTTGCGCACGCTCAATCAACAACTCGGTCTATTTCAATTAGTTGAGTAAATTCGCCAGCATGCGAATGCCTTGTGCTGTGGCTCCGGCAGGTTGAGTGTCGGTGCTGCTGTTGTTAAACGCTGCAGCTAGATCCACATGTAACCAGCCTTTTCCTTCATTGGGCACGAAGCGACTCAGGAATCCTGCTGCATTGCTGGCACCTCCGGCGCCCCCACCTTTTTGCGGACGGCTGTTGGCGGTATCAGCATACGGAGATGGGCAGTTGTCCTGGTGGAAAGCTTCCAGCGGTAACGGCCAGGCGGGTTCGTTAACCTCGTCTGCTACTTGCAATGCCAGCGCTCTGAGTTCATCGTCGCGGCTAAATAGGGCGTTGTAGTGACCGCCAACCGCCACCATTGCGGCACCCGTTAATGTCGCTGCATCAATGATTCTTCGGGGCTGATATTCGCTGGCTAACAGCAACCCGTCAGCCAATACTAAGCGACCTTCGGCATCAGTATTCACTACCTCTACTGTTAAACCATTCTTATAGGTAATGATGTCGCCCAGTTTGTAGGCATGGCCGCTTATCAGGTTTTCCGCACAACAGAGTATTAGTCGGGTGCGCTGCTTTAGACCATTCATAATGGCCAGTCCCAATGCTCCTGTAACCGTCGCTGCACCGCCCATGTCGCACTTCATGGTTAACATGCCTTCGCTGGGTTTAATACTGTAACCGCCACTGTCGAAGGTGATGCCTTTACCCACTAATACCGTGTGCACTGGCGCATTGGGATCACCACCTGGATTGTAGTCCAGATCTAACAATACTGGTGGACGAACACTGCCGCGACCCACCTCGTAAATGCCGTTCCAGCCAGCTTTTTGCAGTTCTTCACCCACGATTAAGTTGTGTGAAATCGATTCTGGTGCCAGTTCTGTCAACCAGTTGATAGCGCGCTCGGCCAAAACTTCAGGAGAGACATTTTGTGGCGTATCGTTGACTAAGGAGACGGTGAAGGCATGTGCCTTCATAGCATTGGTCACCGCAGGGGTGTTTTGTTGGCCAGCAAATGCCACCTCATAGCGCAGTCTGGCATCGTTAAAACTGGTGCAAAATGCGATGCTTTGCTCATCATTCCATTCACCTTGCAAATTGGCGCGTTGGGTTAAAGTTGCCAGTTTTCTGGCGGCCACTTTAATGTTTTTGAGTTGCGCTTTGGCATTTTCTGGCAAGTGAATCGTGGCACCTTCGGAAGAAATGGACAACGGACCTTTAAGGTTCCATGGTGCCGGTGTAGGGGAGGTACTCAGAGAAACCGATAAATGAGCTGGATTGGGATTTTCTGACATCTGGACATCCTTAGAAATTATTTGGTTATGGCCTGGAATTTTGACACAATCATTGCCCACTTTAAACGTTCCATCAGGCTGCACCTGTTTATGCAATTTCCGAAAAGCCTTATTTGCGGCACTCTGGTTAAAAGATACAAACGCTTTCTGGCCGATGTGGCGCTGGAAGACGGCTCGATTGTGACAGCCCACTGTCCCAATACTGGTGCGATGACTGGCTGTGCTGAGCCCGGCTTTAAAGTGTGGTTGAGCAGCAATAATGATCCCAAGCGAAAACTCAAATACACCTGGGAAATTGCGGTGGATCACGAATACAACAAAATTGGCATTAATACCCACAATGCCAACAAGCTGGTGTTTGAGGCGTTAAACAAGCGTCGTCTGGCTGAATTTCGCGCTTTTGGTCAATATCGACGTGAAGTTAAGTTTGGCAATGAAAACAGTAAAGTAGACTTTTTGCTGACCAACAGTGATCACGCGCAAATGTATCTGGAAGTAAAGTCGGTTACCTTGGCGGAAAACGGATTAGGCTTGTTCCCGGATACCGTAACAGAGCGCGGTCAAAAACATTTAAGAGAACTGACCTATATGGCGCTGCAAGGCAACAATGCCGGTATTTTATTTTGTGTGCAGCACACCGGCATTAAACGTGTGGCTATCGCCAAAAAACTGGACCCTGAGTATTTTGAATTAATGCGTCAGGCTATCAAGGCAGGTGTGAAAGTGTTTGCCTATGGTTGCGACATCAGCGAGAAAGAAATCCTGCTGAATAAAAAAATCCCGTTTGTTTATGATGTTTAGGCTAAAAAACAAGCAGTTGTAGTGTGGTTTTTAAAATTTATTACTTGAAAAGCAATAAATGAACACCATATTTGCCCAGCGATAAAAATTGTGTCAATCTGCCGGATGATCAGTGGTTTGTTAGCCCGCCAACAACCAGCGTTTCGCAAGTATTGTAGGTGAGCAAATATCAATTATTGCTCTTTTTGTAGATTTTTGTATAAGATAGCGACCCTTTTTAGCAGGTCTCATAGTCGTTTAGGAGAGTTGACCTATGCCGACAGGTAAAGATGGTAAAACGTTAGGGCTTTTGGCGCTGGCAGGCCTTGAGCCTTACCAGGAGAAAGACGGCGAAGAATATATGAACAGCAAGCAACTGGAGCACTTCCGGTTGATATTGTTGGCATGGCGTGATCAGCTTCGTGAAGAAGTAGACCGCACTGTGCACCACATGCAGGACGAAGCCGCCAATTTCCCGGATCCAGTTGACCGTGCCGCTCAGGAAGAAGAGTTTAGCTTGGAGCTGCGCACCCGTGACCGTGAACGTAAATTAATTAAAAAGATTGAAAAGACCTTAAAGCGCATCGAAGAAGATGACTTTGGTTTTTGCGATACTTGCGGTATTGAAATCGGTGTTAAACGTCTGGAAGCCAGACCTACCGCTGATATGTGTATCGATTGCAAAACCATGGCTGAAATAAAAGAGAAGCAACTGTTAGGTTAGATAAAAAGAGCTGCAAATTGCAGCTTTTTTTATGTCCGAACACGAGCTTTCCATGGTCCAGAATTACGCAACTACCGGGCTGAGTGCGGAGTCCCTGAACTACCGAGGTCGGTTTGCTCCCTCGCCCAGTGGCAACCTGCATTTCGGCTCATTAGTTACCGCTTTAGCCAGTTATCTGATTGCCAAACAACAGGGCGGCAAATGGTTATTGCGCATCGATGATATTGATCAACCCAGAGTCAAACCGGGCGCTACGGCCAATATCTTAAAAACCCTGGAAGCCCATGGTTTATGCTGGGACGAACCGGAACACTATCAAAGCCAACATCTGGATTATTACCGGGAAGTCTTGTCGCAGTGGCGGCAACAAAGCTGGTGTTATTTTTGTGATTGCACCCGAAAAGCCATTAAAGCACGCGGTTCATTATACGATGGTCATTGTCGGGAGCGGCAGTTGCAACAAGATGGATGCGCCATTCGCATAAAAAACCCCGGTCAAAGCCTGGCTTTGACAGATGCCAGACTGGGTCAGGTGGACGTGCCTAGCGATGTGATCAACGAAGATTTTGTACTACAGCGACGCGACGGTATTTTTGGTTATCACCTGGTGGCTGTGCTGGACGATTTACGACAAGGTGTCACTCAAGTGGTGCGCGGTGCAGACTTGTTGCTCCCCAGTGCTTGTCAGCTGGTGCTTTACCGCGTGTTGCAACAACCGGCTCCGTCGTTTTTACATATTCCTCTGGCAGTTTCTGCACCGGGGAAAAAATTGAGCAAACAAAATCACAGCCCGGAACTGGACAGTTCCAGGGTGGATGAAAATTTGTGTGCGGCCTTACAGTTTTTGGGGGCTGATGTTCCGCAGGCTTTGTTGGGGGCTGGTAAAGACAGCCTGCTAAATTGGGCACTACAACACTGGAATATTGATAATTTACCGCTGTCTTTGGAAAAAAAGGTAGCGAGGCACTGGTGTTGACGAAAAGTTATTCAAATTAGTGGCCGATTAGTTTAGAATCCGCGCCCGAAAAAGCTGGCGAAGAGCTTGTTTTTCAGGATATATTTTCTCAGCGTATCAATTTTTCGGGTATTGTTACCTAAACCCAGTAAGATCGGAGTCAGGCATATTATTTCCAGGGTATTTGACAAAGTAAGGAATGCATTCACTGGAAAAGGTGAAACTGAAATCATCGCTGAACAACTCTCCGGCGATGTTGTGGTGCCTCGTGAACAACACTCTGTTTCACGAGATGATATAAGCCCCAATGCCTTAAAAGTTCTGTATCGTTTGCATGGCAGCGGTCACCAGGCCTATCTGGTGGGAGGCTGTGTGCGCGATTTGTTACTGGGCCACCACCCAAAAGACTTCGATGTTGTCACTGATGCTACTCCGGAACAAATCAAAGGCTTGTTTCGCAATTGCCGCCTGATTGGTCGCCGTTTCCGTCTGGCCCATATCGTTTTCGGTCGGGAAGTTATCGAAGTGGCCACGTTTCGTGGTCATCATCAACAAGATGACAATCCTAAAAATCAAACCAGCCAGCAAAGTGATGCCGGGCAATTGCTCCGGGATAACGTTTTTGGCTCTATTGAAGAAGATGCTGAGCGCCGGGATTTCACGGTTAACGCCATGTATTACAACATTGCGGATTACAGCATTCGCGATTTCGCCAATGGTCGTGAGGCGATAGCCAAAAGAGAACTGGAGCTGATTGGCGACCCGGAAACCCGCTATCGTGAAGATCCGGTACGCATGTTGCGAGCGGTGCGCTTTGCCGCGAAGCTGGACTTCAATATCACCGCCCGTACCAGCAATCCTATTCCTGAGCTTGCCGATTTGTTGAGTAATGTGGCACCGGCCAGATTGTTCGAGGAAGTGATCAAACTGTTTATCAATGGCGCTGGCGTGGCCACCTTTAAATTGATGCAGCAATACCACTTGTTTGGTCAGTTGTTTCCCCAGGTGCAGCCTTTGCTGGAGAATCCCGAAGGCAAGGAATATCAGTTTTTACTCAAGGTCTTGGCCAACACTGACAATCGCATTAATTCCGGAATGCGGGTGACTCCAGCCTTCTTTTATGCCGCAGTGATGTGGTACGCGGTGGAAGAACGACAAGAACAACACGTAAGTGAAGGTGGCTTCAATCGTCATGATGCTTTTGTCATGGCAATGAATGATGTGCTGCACCGACAAATGCAACGCATTATGATCCCGAAACGCTTTACGGCGGTTATCCGGGATATCTGGTTACTACAGCACCGCTTACCGAAACGCTTTGGCAAACGCGCCTGGGTGACGCTTGAGCATGCCCGATTCCGTGCAGCTTATGACTTTTTAGTGTTGCGTGGAGAAGTCGAAGGCGGTGAAATTGCCGAAGTGGGCCAGTGGTGGACTGAATTTCAGGATGCCGCGCCACCTCAGCGCAAGAAGATGTTAGCTAATTTGCGTGGCAGAGATGGCAAGCCCACGCGCAGAAAGCGTCATTTTCACAACAAAAAGTCGTGACCCCTGAACTAGTCTACATCGGACTGGGAGCCAATCTTAACGACCCGGTCCAGCAGCTCAGATCTGCTCTGTCTGCCATCAGTCGCATCCCCAACAGCCAACTTATCCGATACTCCAGTTTTTACAGCAGTCAGCCGTTAGGGCCCAGTGAGCAGCCGGAATACGTCAACGCTGTCGCTGCTCTCAATACCTCGTTAGCACCTGAAGAACTGTTAAAAACACTACAAAAAATCGAACTGGAACAAGGCCGCACGCGAAAAGCTGAGCGCTGGGGGCCCAGAACCCTGGATTTAGACATTATCCTGTTCGGGCAACGCATCATTAATAGCGAGCTGCTGACGGTGCCGCATTACCACTTTCATCTGCGCGAATTTGTGCTTTATCCGCTTTATCAAATTGCGCCACAACTGGTTTTACCGGACGGTAAAACTGTCAAGCAACTGTTACAAACGGTGCCTAAAAACGGTTTAACTGAGTTACTTGCGGTAAAGAATATTCAGATTGCTTGAAATCGCATGGTTTCTTCGTATAGTGCAGCATTAAACAGGCGTTTGAAAAAGCGCCGGTTGATGCTAATTATCCGTAACTTTGAGAATAAGGCAGTTATTTTATGAAAAAAGTAACCACTTCCGGCTTGCTTAAAATGAAGCAAGAAAATCAGAAGATAAGCGTGTTAACTGCCTATGATGCCAGCTTTGCTAAGTTGTTTGATCAGGCCGGTATCGATGTGTTGTTAATCGGTGATTCATTGGGCATGGTGTTACAGGGTGAGGATTCCACCTTACCGGTAACGATTGATGACATCGCCTATCATACCCGCGCAGTGAAAAATGGCACTGAGAGAGCACTGGTGGTGGCAGATATGCCATTCATGTCTTATGCGACGCCAGAGCAAACCTACCAAAATGCCGCCAAACTGATGGCTGCTGGTGCACATATGGTAAAACTTGAAGGTGGTGACTGGTTGCTGGAAACCATCGAAGGACTGGTTACTCGAGGTGTGCCTGTGTGTGGCCATCTGGGATTAACGCCTCAGTCGGTGAATGTTTTCGGCGGTTTCAAAGTGCAAGGGCGCGATCAGCAAAAAGCACAAAAAATGATTGCGGATGCGCAACAGTTGGAGCAGGCCGGTATTCAAATGCTGGTGCTGGAGTGTGTTCCCAATAGTCTGGCAGAACAGATCACTAACGCGGTGTCCATTCCGGTTATTGGCATCGGTGCTGGCCCTGATACCGATGGTCAGGTACTGGTGATGCACGATATGTTTGGCATCAGCGCCAACTACATGCCCAAGTTTTCCAAAAACTACTTAGTCGAAACCGGTGATATCCGCAGTGCAGTGGCGAAGTTTATCGAAGAAGTACAAAATGGGCAGTTTCCTGATGAAGCCCATAGTTTCGTCGATTAAGCTGCTTAGGCACTGAGTTATTAGAGACAAATCATGCAGAAAATATCAGATATTCTGAAATTAAGGGAAATTCGACGCGCCTGGCAGATTGAGGGCAAGGTTATCGGGTTTGTACCCACTATGGGTAACCTACACGATGGTCACTTGCAGCTAGTCAAAGAGGCTAAAAAAGTTTGTGATATCGTGGTGGTGTCTATTTTTGTTAACCCTATGCAATTTGGGCCAAATGAAGATCTGGATGCTTACCCCAGAACTATGGAGCGAGATTGCCAGTATCTGGAAGAACTTGGCGTGGATTGCCTGTTTATGCCGGATGCCGAAGCCATTTACGCCAGAGGTCTGGAACAACAGACATTTGTTGAAGTGCCAGGTATCTCCTATATGATCTGTGGGGCCAGTCGACCAGGGCATTTTCGCGGCGTTGCTACCATAGTGTGCAAATTGTTTAACATGGTTCAGCCCAATCACGCCTATTTCGGTGAAAA
Organism: Planctobacterium sp. AWH2_060; assembly: GCF_056158425.1. NCBI lineage: Bacteria > Pseudomonadati > Pseudomonadota > Gammaproteobacteria > Alteromonadales > Alteromonadaceae > Planctobacterium > Planctobacterium sp. AWH2_060. The sequence goes on from NZ_JBSWTG010000001.1 coordinate 3,890,524, forward strand.
AGACTTTCAGCAATTGCAGGTGATTCGGACCATGGTGCAGGATCTGTCCATGAACCTGACTATCCACGGCGTGCCTACGGTGCGTGAGACCGACGGTTTAGCCATGAGCAGCCGCAATGGTTACCTGAATGACAAAGAGCGGGCCATTGCACCGAAACTGTATGCTACCCTGATGACCTTATCAGAACAGATCATATCCGGGCGTAGAGACTTCAGGCAGTTGGTGAAAGAGCATACTTTGTTCCTCAATAATGCGGGTTTTAAAACCGACTATATTGAAATCCGCTGCGAAGAAACCTTAATGCATCCCAGCCATGAAGATACCGAGTTGGTGATTCTGGCAGCGGCCTTTTTGGGTAAAACCCGACTGATAGACAACCTGCCGGTAAGTCTGGATTAATAACTTACCACCTGAATCGAAACAGCCACCTCAACCAGGGTGGCTTTTTTGTTATCCTATCAGGCAGCCGGCGCGATAAGTTTTTGAAAAACCTGTGTCGTACTGGAAATGGCCTTTTGCTCAGCCAGGATATCCAACAAATCTTGTTTGGTGGTCAGTGGATTGGCCAAAATGACCCGGAACACAGTGATGGTTTGTCCCTGATATTTCGCCACTTCCAAACGGGTACGGGAAACGAAGGATTTGCCTGATTCCCGTTGCTGTTTTTGCACCCGTACCGTTAAATCGTCCAGGCGTTGATTGATTTTTTGTTTTTCGCTGTCAGTTGCCTGAGCCAGTTGCGCTTGCACAACTCGCGGGCAAACCCGATAGGTGAGTATGCACAAGGTGGGTTCGGTGATCAGTTCAAAGTCGGGATCACTATCAATCAATTGGGCAAACAGCCGGGCCTTTTCGATACTTTGATCCACTAATAATTCATAACCAGTGCGGCCAAATATATGTAAAGCTGAGTACACCAGCATCGCCATACCATTACGAGAGCCTTCCAGTGTGGTTGCGCCCAAATCTTTAGAGCCTGCCCGGAGAATGTAATTGGCATGATGTCGCACGGCATTAGAGTTTTCCGGATTTTTGAATAACACCATGCCCGCGCCCATAGGCACGTACATCTGTTTGTGAGCATCAATGGTAACTGAGTCGGCTTTTTCGATCCCGGCCAGTAATTTGGCGTGGGTACTGGAAAATAACGTCGGACCGCCCCAGGCTGCGTCCACATGAAAGTGGCAACCCAATTGTTGGGCAACGGCTGCGAGTTCATTGAGCGGATCAATATGGCCTGTTTCTGTGGTCCCTGCTATGCCCACAATAGCGATAACCTTGTTGCCCTGGGCTTCGAATTCCTGAGCCGTTTGCAGAGCCTGTTCTGCTGATAAGGTTTGTCCGGGGCAATCTACGGTGAGTAATTGCTCGCGGCCCAGACCCAATAAATCCACAGCCTTAGACAGAGAGTAGTGCCCCCGCCGTGAACAAATCACCCCGAGTTTTTTATAGCCATAGTGTTGCATGGCAGCTGCCACACCTTCTTTGGCTACGCCGCGAAAATCGCCAGATTCCCGCAGGAGATTATTACGGGCTACCCACAAAGCGGTGATATTGGCGATGGTGCCGCCAGAGCAAAACGCGCCTAAAGAGCGCTGGGCACTGTGCAAATGGGCTTGATAGAAGCTGTCGTCGTTGTCGTACACCAGCTTGTGTAACATGCCCAATACCTGCCGTTCCAGCGGGGTAAAGGCTTTGGAAGTTTCTATTTTTACCGGGTTTTGGTTCAGACCCACTAATAGTTTAGACAGCGGTAAATGAAAGTAGGGCAGTGCCGATGTCATGTGACCGATAAAGGTCGGAGAATAGGTGTTAACTGAATTGGCCACTAACTTGTCCAGCAAATGCTCGGCATGAGCCGAGACAAATTCCGGTTCTTCTGGCACCCGAAAATCGGCAAAATCACGCTCCAGATCTTCCAATGAACGCGCTTGAGTGACCACGTGCTGGCCTAAAAACTCTGATAAGTTGGCTGACAACTGCTGTTCAATTTCCGCCAGTTTGGAGTCCCCTTGTTCGGGAACTGTAAACACCCGGTACAGGTGCTCCAGGCTTGCTTCCGCTTTTTTCAAAACTCTCTCTCACTTCGCGCTGGTTTGCCGAACCAACAGTTATCTAAGTATAGCTATAACCCGATATTCACGCCTTGAAATAGCTTTCAGGGGCTGCCCGGAACAGCTAACGGGCTAGTTTACTTTTTTATCGAATACTCTGCAATCACAGGTCTAATCAGCAAGAATTCGACAAGATCTTGTTTGCTGCTATATTCAGGAATAGTAGATATGACAAAGAAAAAACAAAGTGATTAAGGTGAGGGATTACTAATGGTGGAAATTTTGACCCGCCGGGGATTCAACAGGCAGAGTAACAGTATGCAAGTGCGTGAAATCAGTCGGGATTTTAACCTTGAAAATGTAGTCCCGTTCTTCCAGCCAATCATGGATCTATCCAATAATTCCGTGTGGGGCTATGAATGCCTGGCAAGACTCATCTATCCAGGCGAACAAATTTTTCTGCCTGGTGAATTTTTGTATCTGGTGGAAAAAAACAGTTGTTATGGCGAACTCACTCAGAAAATATTCCATCAAAGTGCTCAATATTTTCGAGACAAGCAGGTTAACTGGAGCATTAATATCACCGAGAAGGATGTGCTTGACCCTCAGACTGCGGTGTTTATCGAACGCAGCTTACGGGATTACCCCAATGCCCAGCGTATTACCTTAGAGATATGTACACACACACTGTTTACCTACCCGGAACAATTTAAAACCTTTTTGTTACTGGGCAAAACCTTAGACATCCAGATTGTGGTAGACAGGTTTAGCGCTCCCTGTGAGCAACTTGAAAGCGTTTTGTCTTACCCCATTGATGGCGTTAAAGTGGAAAGTCATGCTTTAAAAGCACTAACCCAAAAAGCACCAGATGAGCTGAGTAAGGTACTGCAAAAAGCGAGGCTGAATGATGTTGCCGTTATCGCTGAGCACATCGAAAGTCATTCCACATTAACGGCGATGCAAAAGCTCAATATCGATTACGGACAAGGGTTCTATTTTAGTCAGGCCATGCCAACGGTTGTTTGATGCTTAGTGCGACAATCAAAGGCTACAGCTTACCTGCCAACACTGTTGTCCGCTGTTCCAGTATTTGCGCTCGAACGGCGTAAAAGCAACGCCCTGTTCAACCAGGCTGATTTGCGGTGACCTGGCACAAAGCTCCAGGGCTTTAGCGAACTCTCCGATGTAAATTTGCCAGTTACTGCGCACCGTTAACTCGCCGCCAATGGCCAGAATATCCTGAAAAGAGGCGCTGCCATGCCAGCGCTTTTGCACCTGAGCAGATTTTGGATAGGGGTTGGGGTAGAGCAGGTAATGTCTGGCGACAGACCAGTTGGCGTTTTTAACCAGTCGCCAAAAATCAATCACATCGGCTCGTATTACCCTGTAGTTACTACCACCTGAGATGACGTCAGTATCGAATTGGTCTTTTCCGGTGTTTTGATATTCTTCTTGTTTACCGTGTTTGTTGATACGCACGGCGGATTTATCTATGCCAATAACCAAGGCTTCAGGGTACTGTTCTGCCAATCGCCAGGTGCTTTCTCCGACACCACAGCAGGAATCCAGAATAATAGGACGCGCGGTAAAACCTGCAAGCCAGTCAGATATCTGGTCAAAAGCCGCTTCTGTATGAGCCTGAATGGGCTTTTGGTTGTTGCTGTGTTTGTGGCGCTGCACTATCTCCGGCAGTTTATCGTGGATGTCCAGTTGATTGGTGGTGATTGAACGGGAATTGCCTTGCATATTAAGAGCGGATCCCCGTGCCAGTAGAAATCAGACGCCAGGCGATTAATGAGAATACCAGGTTAAAAATCACCAATACCAATAAGGATGTCATCACAGTAAAGTCCGATTGCCCCAGAAAACCAAACCGGAAACCACTTACCATGTAAACGATGGGATTGATTTTGCTGACCCATTGCCAAAACTCTGGTAGCAAACTCAGGCTGTAAAAAACGCCGCCCAGATAAGTCATGGGGGTTAACACGAAAGTGGGGATAATACTGATGTCGTCAAAGGTTTTGGCAAATACCGCATTGATCAGTCCCGCCAGGGAAAACAGGGTAGAGGTCAGCACCAGGGTAATGATGATCACGGGCAAGCTGTGCAAACTGATATCGACAAATAATAGAGATATGGCGGTAACTATGATGCCGGTTAATACCGCCCGGCTCAGGCCGCCGCCTACATAACCTGCGATAATCACCCAGGTACTTACCGGAGAAACGATTAACTCTTCAATATTGCGTTGAAACTTGGAACTAAAAAACGATGATGACACATTGGCATAGGAGTTGGTGATCACTGACATCATGATCAGGCCAGGAACGATAAATTCCATGTAGGAAAAACCACCCATTTCGCCGATTCGGCTGCCGATAAGGCTGCCAAAAATGACAAAGTACAAGGTCATGGTAATAGCGGGTGGCACCAGAGTTTGTATCCAGATGCGGGTAAAGCGGGTGATCTCTTTGCGCCAGATGGTTTTCAGCGCTACCCAGTTGTAGGTATTCATGAATTGGCCTCCTGTTGTTGTGCTTTGCGGCCGTTTTCTACCAGGTTGACAAATAGCTCTTCCAGACGATTGGCTTTATTGCGCATACTCATGATTTCAATGCCCTTGTCGGTCAGTTGCTGAAACAACTTATTCAGGCTGTTGTCTTTGGGAATATCCACTTCCAGGGTATGCACATCGGGCATGCGATAAATAAAGCCCTGTAGTTGCGGATCTTCACTGCAACCGGGTAAATCCAGAATAAAGGTCTCCATATTGAGCTGGCTCAACAAGGCTTTAATGCTGGTGTTTTCCACTATGATACCTTTATCAATAATGGCGATATTGCGGCACAACATCTCTGCTTCTTCCAGATAGTGGGTAGTCAGAATAATGGTGATGCCTTGCTCATTGATTTCCTTCAAAAAAGTCCACATAGCGCGGCGGATCTCGATATCTACGCCAGCGGTGGGTTCGTCGAGGATCAACATTTTGGGTTCGTGCATTAGAGCCCTGGCAATCATCAGGCGGCGTTTCATCCCGCCCGATAAGGTGCGAGCTGGCTGGTTGCGCTTTTCCCAAAGGTCCAGTTTTTTCAAATACTTTTCAGCACGCTCTAGTGCGATATGACGAGGCACACCATAAAAGCCCGCCTGATTGCAGACGATTTGCAACAGGGTTTCAAACTGATTGAAGTTGAACTCCTGTGGCACTAAACCGATACAGGATTTCGCCGCTTCCAGTTCCTTGTCAATGCAGTGACCAAATACTTCTACCTGGCCTTCTGATTTATTCACTAGTGAACTGATGATACCAATAGTGGTGGATTTACCCGCACCATTGGGACCCAGTAATGCGAAAAAATCACCGGCTTGTACGGTGAGATCGATGCCTTTTAATGCCTGAGTGCCGCCTTTATAGGTTTTTTTCAGGCCTTTGATGGAGAGTGCATGCATGGTAAATCCCAGTGTTCAGAATGAGTCCAGAGCGTTTCGAGTTGTGCTGTACCGTTGCGCGTAATCGTTTAGCAGCATAACTCTGCAGGCAATTAATATTGCGCTATTTTCGATTTATTCAACTGCCGCATAAAATAATTGTTAGCCAAAGATTACACTTTTGTACTGGGCAATTTGCCCTGCGACAGATGCGCTCCATGGTAGGTCTGTTATCTTCAGTTTTCAAATTAATCCAATAAACATCAATAAAGGAACATTCATGGCACATTTAAACCCGCTTCCGGCAGACACCACCGCTGAACTGGCTGAACACTTTGATATTTTCGTCGATATTTTGGGCTTTGTGCCCAATTCACTGTTAACCATGCAGAGACGACCTGAGATTGTGAAAGGCTTTGGTGTGTTGACTCAGGCCGTTATGGCAAAAGACGGTGCCGTTGATTTAGGTTTTAAACGACTGTTGGCCCATTTTGCCAGCCGTGCTGCGGGCTGCCAGTATTGTGAAGCGCACAGTCTGATTGCCGCTAAAATTCACGGTATTTCTGCTGAAAAAGTGGCAGCAGTCTGGGAATATCAGACCAGTCCCCTGTACACAGATGCAGAGCGGGTAGCGCTGGATTATGCATTGGCGGCGGGCAGTGTGCCCAATGCTGTAGATGAACCACTCATGACTCGCATGAAGCAGCATTGGTCAGAAGATGAGATCGTGGAAATTCTGGGGGCCATTTGTCTTTATGGTTTTCTCAATCGCTGGAATGATTCTATGGCGACGGATCTTGAAGAGGCTCCCAAAGCACTGGGTAAAGAGGTCTTGGAAAAAGGCGGCTGGACCGGCGGTAAGCACGTTAAATAAGCAAGCAAAGTGTGGGCATTCGCCCACACTCAAACAAACACTACACCTTAAATTTGTGCACTATCTCAATCAGGTTGTGGCTGCTCGTAGCCAGCACTTTCGATTTATCCGCTAGCTCGATGGCTCTTTGCGCTACACCACTGACATCACTACCAATGTTATTAATGTCCTTAGACATATTGTGGGCTAATTGATTCTGCTCTTCAGCGGCAGCGGCAATCACTGAGGTCATTCCGGTAATTTGCTCCATAGATTTGCGAATACCGTTCAGGTGATTACCGGTTTCTTCCACCAGGGAGGTGGCCGCTGTGGTGATTTGATTGCCGTGAGCCATGGCGTCCACCGCCTGAGTGGAGCCGGTTTGGATACTCTGAATGATATTTTGAGTTTCTTCTACTGCACTTTGGGTGCTACTGGCCAGGGTTCTGACTTCATCGGCTACCACTGCAAAGCCACGGCCTTGTTCGCCTGCCCGGGCGGCTTCGATGGCGGCGTTCAGAGCCAACAGGTTTGTTTGATTGGCAATGTTCTGAATGGTGGTCAGAATATGGGTGATTTGTTCAATATCATCGTTGAGTTGACCAATGACATTGGTGGCTTTATTCACTTCATCATTGACCTGTCCCATAGTACTAACCAGATCATCCATAGCTGTACTGCTTTCCAACACTTGTTGGTTAGTACCATCAGTGACTTCTGCCACATGCTGAATGTTTTTGGTGACCTCCAGTGAGGCCAGTGACATTTGCTCTGCTTCGGAGACTATGCGATCCACCGAATCACGGCTCTTTGCCAGTTCCTGACCACATAAGCTGGCCACTTGCTGACTTTCTTCACATCCGGCATTCACCGAACTGGCGTTACTGTCGATGGTGCGCACTATGTTGGCCAGATTATCGATAAACTTGTTGATCCAGGTGGCCAGTTCGCCGGTTTCATCATTGACGTACACCCGAATATGACGGGTCAGATCGCCTTCACCTTCGGCAATGTCTTTCATCAGATCGCGGATTTTTTCGATGGGTTTAACAATCTGGTTGGAAATCAGGGTAATGCCGAAAAAGCCAACAGCGGCCAGGATGACTGCGGCAATGATCAGTTGTGACAATGCCGCATCGCTGCGGGCGGAAATTTCATCTCTTAAGCGGTTTGAGGTGTCCAGCATGACATCTTCAGGAACGCTTACCAGCAAATACCACTGCTTGTCTACACCACCAATTTCGGTACGGGTGATGACATTGATACGACCTTGATTGTTACTGGAATAGACATTGCTGCTAGCTGATACTGCAGCGCCTAACTCCCGCTCAAAACTACCGCCCAGCTCGGAAACGGCTTTGCCAGAGGCTGCCGGATCTTCGCTGTAGCCGATAATATTGCCAGTTTCGCTGAGCAGCATGACTTCACCTTTGCCATCAAATAAAGCGGCATCACTTTTAGTCATTAGCCCTTTTACGAAGTTAGCATCGAAATCGACACCTACAACGCCGATAAATTCACCGCGAGAAATGATGGGAACGGAGATAGTGGTCAGCAGATAACTGACGCCACTTAAATCAAACACGTCGGGGTCGATTAAACAGCGACTGCGACGATTTCGGGGACAACTAAAGTAACCATTCTTGGTTTCGTCTTCTACAGAGCTAACCCAATCCAGACTAATGGCACCGCCTTCGCGATACCAATAAGGAGATACCCGGCCATTATCCAGCATGCCCAAAACTTTGTTTTGTTCACCGCTGCTTTGAAAGTCACTATCGTTACCAAAGACATCAGGGCTTAAAGGCGACATTATGCCCATATATCCCGGATGGGCTTCCAGCAGATTGCGCAATTTACTTAACACCATGGCACGGGTTTGCGGAGCGGTAAAACCCTGTTCCTGCCAGGTGCGGTGCAGCAGGCTGATTTCAGCTGCAAAGGTTTCAGCTACCAGAGCAGCATTTTCCACATTTTTAGCAATTTTCGCTGCCTGAACCTGAGATTCCGCCTCGATCAATGCCATGCCGCCCCGGCGCAACGCTTCCCGGGTGACTTTTTCTACTTCTTCGTTGACGCTGGAGCTGTTGTAGGTGGAAATACTGGCCAGCACTACCGTCAACAAAATGATGATGGCAAGTACCGAGTAGGTGATCTTATTTTTAATGCTATGGGTAATAAAGTTCATCGTTAGGCTACTTTGCGTCCGCTTTGTGTACTATTTATTACAGTTGAGGCTGGCTTGTCTACCGTAAAATGCCAAGTTCTGCTCTCGATGTTGTGCAATAAAAGGGTAACTATGCGTTATATGGCATAGTTATGCTTTAATAATAGTTAATTGTATCTGCAAATCTGAGAATTTCTTGTGTTTTTAGATGATTAAGTGATTTTTCGTTCCTGACGGTATACGTTAACAGGCGTGTAATTCCCTTTGAACAGAAAAATGGATATGTTGCTTTGGGAGTGACGGAGCAAGCCACATAAATACCCATCTCAGACTTTTTAATATTTTTTCGATCTATGTCTCGGCTTTTGCTAGTAGTTCAGCAATTTCGCTAGCCGGCACGCAGGCACCGGTATCCCACACAGATTGCAGGTGCTGTCGCAAGGCGTCTATCTGCTGGGTTTGAATGGCCAGTTGTTGCATCATTTTATTGAGCTCTTGTTGTTTTTCTGTCAGTCGCTGCATGACGAGTTGGTGATCCAGGTTGTTATCATGACTGAGCAACTTAGGCAGTTCCTGCAGGCTGAACCCCAGTTTCTGACCGAGACGAATACAATCTAACCTGGCTTTGATGTCGTCATCATATACCCGGTAACCGCCGTCACTGCGGGGGACTTTGGGCAGCAGCCCTTGTTTTTCGTAAAATCGTATGGTGGAGGCCGCGATTCCCGTTTTGTCCGCCAGTTCGCCAATTTTCATAATGTGTCTCTTGACCTTAAACCTTGCTTTAAGGTTAGAGTCTGTATTTCCTAAATTCAATCTTGATTTCCGCGAAATCGAATGAGGTATTGCATGACATCGCCAGTATCACCGGTATTTTCTGAATTACAACTGCCCTGCGGCCTGAGATTAAAGAATCGCATCGCGAAAGCCGCCATGGAAGAAAACATGGCGAGTGCCGGGCAATTGCCGGGAGAATCATTACAGCGGCTTTATCGCGCCTGGGCAAATGGTGGGGCTGGACTTATCATCACCGGTAACGTGATGGTAGATCATCTGGCGATGACTGGACCAGGTGGTGTCGCGTTAGAAGCTGATACCCCTTTAGAACCATTTAGACAACTGGCAAAAGTCAGTCAGCTGCAGGATTGTAAAATCATCATGCAAATCAATCATCCGGGGCGTCAGGTTTTTAAGAAAATGGGTGGCAAAGTGCTGTCGCCTTCTGATATTGCCCTGGATATGGGCGCTCATTCTGGATTATTTACCCAGCCAAAGCCCATGAGTGAGGCAGAAATCCAGGATTTGATTGAGCGTTTTGCTATTACAGCCAGCAGAGCCGAAGAAGCCGGTTTTGATGGTGTGGAAGTTCATGCTGCCCATGGATATCTGCTGGCTCAGTTTTTATCGCCGCTCACTAACAAGCGTCAGGATCAGTGGGGCGGCAGTATTGAGAACAGAGCAAGGTTGCTGGTGGAAGTTATTAAAGCCATCAGGGCTGAGGTGTCACCGTCTTTTGCGGTCAGTGTAAAACTTAACTCGGCTGATTTTCAGCGAGGTGGTTTTGATATTGACGATGCCACTAGCGTCGTAAAAATGCTGTCTGAACTCAATGTCGATTTTATTGAGCTTTCCGGTGGCAGTTACGAAGCGCCAGCCATGCAAGGACGTACTGCTGATGGCCGTACCCTGGCGCGGGAAGCCTACTTTTTGAGTTTCGCACAACAGATTGCAGCGGTTTCTAAAGTACCTTTAATGACCACCGGTGGTATTCGACGTTTAGCGGTAGCAGAGGAAGTGGTAAACAGTGATGTGGCGCTGGTGGGGATGGCCAGTGCTATGGCTTACACGCCAGATTTGCCCAACAGGTGGCAAGCTAATCGAGCGTTTGAAGGCACTATTCCGCTGGTCAACTGGAAAGATAAAACCCTGAGCGGCCTGGCCACCATGGCGATGGTCAAACGTCAGTTGCACAGATTGGGAGCGGGCAAGTCTGTAAAAGCTTCATTATCGCCAGTGTTCTCGTTGTTGAGTGACCAGTGGCGGGCAGCGAAGCTTACCCGACGTTACCGCAAGCAATATCGCAGCGAAGTGACATAATTGCACTGGTATTCTCAGTAAAAACATGGAAATGTAGCGCAAACTCATTTCTTTTTTCCCGTAATTTATGAGCCGGATTTGGCAAACCATGTTTTCTGCTGCGCAGACTTCCAGGATGCAACTGGGTTTACTGCGTTTGTTTATTCTGGCCCTCAATATTTATTGGTATAGCGCCAGTGAATCATCCATCTGGTTTGTCGCAGTGATGGCGTTTTATGCCTTGATGGGTGTTTGGGCTTTTGTAAAAGACCATCCTGACCCAACCCAAATACTGCTGAGCCTGATGGCGGATGTATTAGCCATCAGTGTTTTTCTGTATTTTAATCAAGGCATTATGTCTGGTTGGGGGGCTGTACTTATGTTGCCACCACTGATCGCCAGTTTGTTACTCAATCGCGCTCAGGCCTGGCTTTTAACCCTTTTGGTATTGGTATGTCACAGTGTGTTGTCGGGTTTGTCTGTGGCCGATTTAAGTCAAATGTCTGGTGCCCATCACGGGCATTCTATGCATCAGGCAACGGCACATGGGCCACAGGAAATGGCCCGCCATATTCAGAGTATGTGGCTCACCTTCGTAGTGTCGTTAGCGGTATTAACCGGTTTTATCTCCCAGCAAAGGCATCGAATTAATCTGTTTCAACAGCAAAACCTGAGTTATCAGGAACGCTTTTACAACAATCAACGCTTACTGGCTTTTGCCAATCTGACTGCCAACACCAGTCATCAACTGGGAACACCACTGTCTTCAGCAAAAATGTTGCTTGAGGAAATTCAGGAGCAGCCACTCGATCCCGAAGCAGTCCAACACAATGTCAGCCAGGCACAGACGCAGTTAGACCGCTGCAGTAGCATTCTGAAGTCTATGGTGGCAAAGTCAGAAAGTAGTGTTCAATACCAAACCACAACCGCAGACTTAACAACCTGGCTAGATTCTATTTTGCAAGAGTGGTCTGGCGCGCATCCCGATATGCCGCTACAGAGGGATTTTTCAGGCTTACCGCAAGGGGTGAGCATTCAGGTGAGTGAGGGCTTGAAGTTTGCCTTTAGCAATCTACTGGACAATTGTTATCAGGCTAACCGAGAGCAACAAGCAGACCTATTGCAGATTAAATGTGAAACTGGACAGCAACGGGTAATTATAAAAATCCTACATCATGGCAAAAAACCCGATAGCACAGTGGTGGAAATTTTAGGCAAAGCCTTTGTGCCGGATTCTGATGGTTTGGGGCTTGGGGCTGTGTTGGCTCAATCTGCCATAGAGCATTTAGCTGGAACTATGCATTACAGCTGGTCTTCGTCTGCTGCCGTCCCCCATGAAATCGTGATAACATTGCCAGTACAAAATGATTCTGTTTTTGATGCCACAACCCGTTAGCTTTTGCACATGCCTAAAGACTTACAACCAAAGCACCGCATTGCCCTGTTAGATGATGATCAGGTTTTCCTGGCAACGTTGCAGCGCCGCTTGCAACAGTATGGCTTTCAGGCAACGGCGTTCCATCAGGCAGGAGATTTGCTCAACTGTGGAAAAAGCTTTAGCCATTTAGTGTTGGATTTGAATCTGGGTACCGAGTCTGTTTTGGAGTACCTGCAGGATTGTCGCGCTGTTTGGCCGGATGCAAAACTGGTGATCCTGACGGGTTATGGCAGTATAGCCACGACCGTGGCAGCCCTGAAGCGCGGCGCCGATGATTACCTGACTAAGCCGCTGAACTTTAAAGAGTTGTTAGTTGTGTTGGATTCGGAGGCTGCAGTGCCGGAATCTCCAGAGGTGTCTAACCATGCTATGACTCCCGCCCAACTGGAGTGGGAGCATATACAGCAGACCCTGCTACGCAACGATGGCAATATTTCCGCCACTGCCAGGGAATTAAAGTTGCATCGCCGGACACTGCAGCGCAAGTTACTGAAGCGCCCGGTTTTTAATAGCTAAAAAGCGTACTGGTAGCCCAGGGTGAGCATGTCGTCCATCGCCATCTGTACGCCGTTTACTTTTTGATCCAGGGTGGTTTCATATTCCAGTGCCAGTCGATGGCCACCGGCCAATAACAGATTGGCACCAATCCCGAGGTTCAGCATTGAACCTCCGGAATTAGTTGGATCCGCAGTCTGTACCGGTAACATGACTTCGGCATCTATGCCGTCTATCTGCCCCTGGTCCTGATAACTCAGTCGGGCTGATAAGCTGATGTGTTCATTTAAGCGATGACTAATCCAACTGGTGACCAGGAGCTTGTCACCCAAGGAATAATCGTTGTCATTTTCGCCTAACCTGAAGGTGGCTTTCAGCTGGCCGCCCCAGCCCCAGTCGCCAGCATGACCAGTGACGGTCAAACCCGGCTCAAAATCCCAGCTGCCAGAGCCCAACTGCATTGGATAGGGCAGTTTTACTTCGGGAGTCATATTCATGGGAGTCAGGATATGATCGGTTTCGTCTATGTCGCCGGTCGGGGCGCTGAGTCCCAGATTTAAGATAAGCTGGTAGTCAGTGGTTTTCTTGAGGTTCCATAAGATAACGAATTTAGTGTCCCCGAGACCGCTGGTTTTGGTCTCAAAGCTACCTAGTTGTGTGGTTCCCATGCCGCCCTGAAAAGTAATGTGAGACATGTCCTTAGACAAGTAATTCAGCATCAGCATCAGGGTGATATCGTCGCTGGGAGCGTACATGGCGCCCAGCATGTGCATATCGGTGGTCATTTCTACTGGTACGACTCTGAGGGTTGCTGGTTGCATCATATTTCCGGCATAGCGATTGGGAATGCCGGTGACTATGTCTTGTGCAGAAATGTCATGACTGCCTTGCAGGTTATCTTCCATGGACATCTGCATAAAGCGATAAGAAATCATCCATTCTCCGGCTTTATGAGTATGATCACCCATAACGCCAATGGGCGCATGACTATCGGGCGTACTGGTATTGCCGGCAATCTTGCCATCGGCAAAACTGGCTGATGAAACAAAAAGTAAAGAAATCAATGTGTTAATTTTTTTATTGGGCATGATGAGAGTAATAAAAGCAAAAAACTGATTTTAACCTGTCATAAAATAATTACCCTGTGACAAAATGTCGCAGCTTCTGGAAAATTGTGGAGAGTAGACTATTAACCCTGTAATTAATGCACCAGTGGCCGGTGTGATATTCGATATGGATGGCACCCTGGTGACTTCCCAATTGGATTTTGTGGCCATGCGCGAGGCAGTGGGTTGCCCGGCTGACCAGGATATCCTGAATTACATCGATGAGATTACTGATGACGAGCGTCGTAATCTGGCGATGGCGCAAATAGAGGTCATGGAACTGGAAGATGCTCATCAAAGTGAGCTCATCGACGGTGTGGCAGAGGCACTGGCGAGCTTGCAGCGGCAGGAGATTCGAACTGCTGTAGTGACCCGTAATTGTCGCTCTGCCACCGATATTAAGTTGCAAAAAGCCGGTCTGAGTTTTGAACAGGTACTAACCCGTGAATGTGCTCCGGCCAAACCGGATCCCACCGCATTACTGCAGATTGCCGAAAGCTGGTCATTATTGCCGCAAAATACGATTTATGTCGGGGACTATTTGCATGATGTAAACGCCGCTATTAACGCCGGGATGCGCAGTGTCTTAATGACCTTGCAAGGACCGCCTACCTGGTCACATCAGGCTACCTGGCAGTTCGCCAGCTATGGGGAGTTTTTGGCATTTTTTGAGGAATTGAAGGATTAATCAATGAGAATTTTTTGCGTGCTGTTATGGATGAGCTTAGGTTTGGGAGTGGTCAAGGCTGAGCTGGTTTACGATGCCGAACGATTATTGTCAGCTTTATAGAGGGACAAGACTGTCAGCGGATTATCGAATATGGATTGTCCGTTACTCTTTCAGAATAACCCCATCTGGCGGGAGCTGATACTGTCAAAGTTCTGGCCAATAAAAGGCAGAATGCCTTCGGCGATGGGGCGCAATTGTTTTTCCACATAATGGCGGTAATCAATCGGGCTGCTGAGAAACTCCAGCGGCTCCGGACCATTGATGGTTTGCACATATTTGATCCAGCCTTTGCGCTGATACTTACGTGCTTTGCCCAGGGCCTGAAGCTGCTGATCTGCCAGGCGAGCGGCTTTAACGTGGGGCGGCACGTTTTTGACATATTTGTCGGTGCCCTGACGTAATCGTTTTTTGTATACCAGCTTGTCGTCGAAATGGCCTTGTTCGGTGTTATTGACCATATCGGCAATATATTGGCTGGCATCCTCACCGGCAAACACCATGCTATACAGCCGGGTCTGAAATTCTTTGGCCAGTGCTGTCCAGTCGGAACGCACGGTTTCCAACCCTTTAAACACCAGCTCTTCACCTGAGTCGGTCTTTTTTAATCCGGCGTAACGCTTTTTGCTGCCTTGTTCTGAGCCGCGAATAGTGGGCATCAGAAATTGACTGAAATGGGTTTCAAATTCCAGCTCCAGAAAACAGTCAAGGTCAAACTCTTGCCGTAACTTTTCGTGCCAGCGTTGGTTGATCATCTTGGCCAGTTGGTTGCCAATTTCGCGCGCCTCAAGGGCATCCTTACATTGGCTTAACCAAACAAAGGTTGAATCAGTGTCACCGTAGATTACTTCATGGCCTTGCTCTTCAATCCAGCGAGCTGTAGTTTGCATAATATCATGGCCTCGCATGGTGATAGAGCTGGCCAGACGGGTATCGTAAAAGCGACAACCCCCTGAACCCAACACGCCATAAAAGGAGTTCATCAGAATTTTAATGGCCTGAGAGCGGGCGCTGTCCTGTTCCTGCTTGGCCACGTCCCGTTGCCGCCAGAGCTGCGTGATAATATCCGGTAAAAAGTGCTTCTCTCTGGAAAAGCAGCCACCTTTGAAGCCGGGAATGGCGTTTTCGGGAGATTTTAAACCTTCCACAAGGCCCAATGGATCGATTTTAAAGGTGCGAATGATTGAGGGATACAGGCTCTTGAAGTCCAGCACCAGCACATTTTGATACAGCCCCGGTTTGGAGTTCATTACATAGCCACCAGGGCTGGCTAGGCCACCATCTTTTGGCAGATTGGGGGCTACATAACCGGCTCGGTGTAATTTCGGCAGGTAAAGATTTGTAAAGGCGGCCACTGAGCCGCCAGCTCTGTCTGGTTCCAGGCCGGTTAGTTGGCTGCGCAATACCAGATATTCCATCAGGCGGGTGGTTTCGAATATTTCCAACACCAACAAACAATCCTGAAGATTGTATTCCGCCAGTTTGACTTTATTGTGCATAAAGTCATGATTGATATGGGCCATGCGATTACCCACATCCTCTACTTTTTTACCCTTGCCTAATAATTCCTGTGCTACTGACTCCAGACTGAAACTGTCGAACTGATAGGTGGCGGATTTCAGCGCGTCGATACCATCCAGCACCAGTCGTCCGGCGAGGTTTAAAAATCCCGGCTGGCTCCCGGATTTGGCATCGCGCCAAGTCATCAACGAGCCATCCCTGCCCAGGTTTAAAGCAATGTTGTGCCGTTGTGCCCGTTTGATTAACAAGCGAAAATCAAAGCTGATCACGCTCCAGCCCACAATGACGTCCGGGTCGAACTGATTAAATTCGTAAACAAACTGTTGTAATAAGCTGTGTTCATCTGCAACCCATTGGATCCAGTCTGGGGCACTGTCTTGAGGCGATCCTATCATCAATACGCAGTGGCGCTCAGCAGTTGCCAAACCAATGGAATATAGCTCGCCCTTTTCGCTGCACTCAATGTCTAGTGAAAGAGGGCTAAAATCTGGTGTATATTGGCTGGGCTTGAGTTTTACCTTGTTGAGCCGGCCATGCTGGTCAGCGCTGCCTAATGCTTTGCTACTGCCGTAGACAAATCTCTCCATCAGATAGCGGTCTATCAGACGGATATCGTCTTCGTAACAGGTAATATGGTTATTTCTGAGCCAATCTCTGAGGGCAAAAAAATCGCTCTGACTTTTTGCATATAGCGCAGAGCAGGGCTGGCCTGAAAACAGTTGCAGGGATAAATCTGAGCGGCTAATGCCTGGGTTAATTTTTTGTAAATCGGTAGCTAAAGCTGTTAGCTCCTGGGTACTGACAAACAAAACAAATGGCGTGGCTTCGGTGCGGATATTACGAGGGCCATGTTCAGTGGCCAACCAAAAGTCCAGGTAGGTTTTGCCTGAAATTTCCAGTTGTTTTCGGGACAGGATAAAACCTTCAATTAATTCCTGGGTCATTCTTGGTATAAATAGCTCTGTTCTTTGGCCAGCATGGCATACACTGGTAATAAATACAGTAAAGCAAGCAGGGTTAACAGGACTTTTTTGACTTTTACAGGAATAAAGCGGGGGAGATCGCCGTTGATGAATAAATCGCTGAACAGCCCAACGCGATCCATGTCAGGCGATTCAGAACCTCTAGGTAAGTTTCCCAGGAGAATAAATCGCCTGGTTATACTAGAGACGAACCGGAATTGGTTTTTATTCCATGAATCTTAAAATATGAGAGATTGAATGAAGTACTTCTTAAATTTTAGGTGGATTAGTTGCTTTTCTTTGCTGGTGTTGATGCCCCCTGTATTAGCTGAGCAGGATGATAAGCATCGCTGGGAAGGGCGCGTCGAAGCAGGTATCGAAAACGATTCAACAGTGATCATTGATGAACTGGATTCTGTGGTTGATGACAGCAGTTCCAGTCGCTTATTGCGTATGAATCTCAACTATCGCTATACGCCAGATGAGAACAACGAGTGGTTATTATCTGCTAACTTCATTCGTAAGAATTTCGATCAAAGCAATACCTTTGATTCATCGCTGCAAATATATTCGGCCGGTTATAGTCATGAATTTCAACATTTGACCGCAGGTTTTCGCTCTCAGGCTATTAGTTCTGACCTCAATAGCCAGGGGTTTTTGTCTATGCAGCAATACTCACCCTATTTTTCATTTTTTATTGGTAAACACTGGTTCCTGAACTTAGGGATAAATTTAACTGATAAAACCATTAAAAGTGATGCACAACGCTCTGCCGATGGCCGCGAGTTTACGCTGGATGCTTACCGCTTTTTGCAGGGCATCAATCACTATTTAATGTTTTCCTATCGCAGCGGGAAAGAAGAAGCGGAAAATCCTCTCTTCAGTAACGTTTCCAATCAGTTCAGAATTGGCTGGGTTAAAAAGCTACGTTGGTTGGAAAAGGCCCATAAGGTCAGGATCAATTGGCGCTATTTACGGCGCAATTACAATGATCAAATTCACCCCGATATAGAGGCTTTTCGCTTAGACAATCGCAGGCAATGGGATATTGAATGGGAAACCCAATTTACAGAGCACTTTTTTGCGGTAGCTAACTTTCGCCTCAACGAGCAGGACTCAGCGTTGCCTTCCGCCAGTTACGACCAGAAAATCAGTAGCCTGGTGTTGCAGTATCAGTTTTAGCGCTAAGTGTATTCAGGGCTGACAAAGCGTCGCTGTTTAAAGGCAGTAAGCCTTTGCCAAATAGCGGGTCTATGCCTTCGTCGCCTAAATCAATACAGCGATTTAAAGCCAGTTCTACCCAGTTATTGGCATCGGTTTGTTGTGGTAATTGACTGGCTATCCAGGCCGTTACAAAAGGCGCTGCGATAGAGGTACCGGATTGTGCACTGGCACTGTGGTTGTCGCTGGCGGCCAGTATGTCTACGCCATAGGCGGCCACATCAATGTGGTTACCCCGTACCGCTTTTTTGTAGAGTTTATTGTCCATATCAACCGCAGTTACTGCGACTGCACAGCTATAACCGGCAGGATACATAGGTTCTGAGAAAGGACCTTCATTGCCTGCAGCGGCAACGATAACCACACCCTGTTGGCACAGTTGTTCAATCCCTTTTTGCAGTAATCTGTTGGGGGGACCAGCCAGGCTCATATTAATGACTTTGATATTTTGCTGAACCAGCCAGTTAAGTCCACGCAACAGGCTTAAAGCGGTGGTGATTGAGCCCGTATCTTCTGATTCCACAAAAACCGACGCATTGAACAATTCAATCTCTTCAAAAATCCCTTTGTAATGTTCACTCTTACCTGAAAATACCGAGGCTACGGCGGTACCATGGTTAAATACCGGCTTTTGACCGTCCTGAGTGAAATGTTGTTGCCTAATTTGCGCAGACTGCAGCAGGTGATGCTTGAGATCGATGGCGGTGTCCACCATACCAATGCGAATGCCTTTGTGCTTCAGGCTCATTAATTCGCCCGGTGAGATACCGCTACTTTCTTGGGGGGTAGACTCTATGGCATTGGTATAGATGTTGGTGTAGATATGATTAAAATCCAGTACCGCATCGTGTTTTTCCAGTCGCTCCATCACCTGCTGGTAATCGTCGTGCAGGTTATAAGAGGCGGGAGCTTTCACACTGGCAATGATACTGCCAAAAGATTCCAGTAATTCTTCATTACTGAATTCATAACCTTCCATTTCAAGGGCTTGCTTCGCATCCAGGTCCGCCATTATTACCCATTCGGAGGTCCACACCTGTTGTTCATCAATTTCTGTTAATAATCTTGAATCATTGTGGATAGAGGTCAGTGCTTGCTCAAATTGCAGATCGGAGAATTCCTTGTCAATTCCGCTATCCTGTATGGCGTCTTCAACTTGCTCAGAGATAGTGTCTTCCACTTCTTCTTCTATTTCATCATTACCCTTCTCACCAGGCTCATCCTGCTCATTGGGGTCGAAACTACCAAGCCCATCATCATTAAGTGGCTCGTCTGGTAGCTCAGGATCATCAGGCGTTTGGGGGCGAGTGGGTGGCTCGGGTTCACGTTCAGTATCGGCAAAGCTATCCCGAAAATTGCCTTTGTTGGCTGTAATTTGCAGCAATTGCTGGTCCGTCAATCGGGCTATCGCCTGTTCTTCAAGGTGTCGCTCTATGGCGCGCTCAGAGGCACGAACACTGGCGTTACGACCTTGCTCTTCGTTAGCCAGCTGCGCCTGGATTTCTGCAATGCGTTCTGCACGGCGTATGGCTCGTTCCGCCTGTTGCTCCGTCAAGCGCTCCATCGCCAATTCGGCGCGTCTTTCGGAGTTTCTGTCATTGGCCTGAGCAAATGAAATACTAAACAGTGTGACGCAAAAAACCGCAAGCGCAAAAAGCGCCTGATACACGCGTAAAAAGACATGTATATGTTTGTGGCTGAATAAGCTTTCCAATGTCACACCTTTCAAGATTTTCATGACTTACCCAATATTTTACACTAACTTAGTATGGTATAACGGGTAAGATCTGTGATTTATTTCACTTTATAGCTCATTATTGCTTGATAAAGTCATTATCGAAATCCCTTAATAGAAAAAATTTTGGAATAAATTGTAATCGTGTCACGTTCTATTCACAGAAGGTAAGGATGAATCACTCTCAAGATGATTTAAAAAGGATATTGGTGGAGGAGTTGCCCAGGGTCAGGCGGTTTGCTTTCTCGTTAACCGGCCAGAAAGCGGATGCTGATGATCTGGTGCAAAGTTTGGTGTTAAAGCTACTGCAAAAGGGATTGCCAAAAGATGTTTCAGCCGTGCCTTGGATTTTACGGGTGTGCAAAAATATCTGGCTTGACGAGATACGCTCCCGCGATGTCAGGCTTAAAGCTGTGACGGAAAATAAAATACCGAATATGGATCAGGATGTAGCAGAAGGTAATCAGGAGAGTGCATATACACTGGAGCAAGTGCTGGATGTGCTGGACCAAATGAGTGATGAGCAACGTATGATCATCAGTCTGGTAATTGTTGAAGGCTATAGTTATGCCGAGACCGCCGAAGTATTGGAGATTCCACAAGGTACGGTAATGAGCCGATTGTCCAGAGCAAGGAAGAAGATGCTGGAGTTAATCGAAAGTAAACTGTGAGTAAAACGATGAAACAAGACGATTACGATTTATTATCTCAATATATTGACGGTGAGCTGGACGCGGAAAGTGTGCTTACGGTCAAGCGTCGTTTGTTGGCAGAACCCGAATTTAACAACCTATATCAGCAATTAAAATCGTTGAGCGATAATGTCAAAACCGTTATTCCGGATTTTAAAGACGAACCCCTTAGCGATGAAATTGCAGACCTGTTAAAAACCGAAGAGAAGGGGAGCAATACCAGCTCAGATTGGCAGTGGCGACGCGTTTTGCCATTGGCTGCATCGGTGGCAGTGGTCTGTATCATGGGATATTTGTTTGTTAGTCAACCTGCGCACAATGGCATTAATTTAAAAGACAGCATGCTAAGTCAATTGGCTGATGATGAAAACTGGCTTTCCGAAAACGGCACAGAAGTGGTGGTTGTACAAAGTTTTCTGGATGAAAATCAGTCATTGTGTCGGGAGTATTATGCCCGTGAAGCCGGCAATGTTGAACATGGATTAACTTGTTATCAGCAAGGGCAATGGCAAAAGCAAGTGTTTGCCATTAAAGGTAACGACAGCGACACTTATTATGTAACTGCCAGCAGCCATTATGATGATATTGAACAATACATTGCTGAGGAAGGCTTAAAACCGCTCACTGAAAATGACGCAATGAGTCTTTTGCAAAGTTTGAAATAAAGCGAATTCCTGTCAGTCAGGGCAGAATATCTGCCCTGATGTTGCAGATATCATCATTTCTCGGCTAAATTTGCCAATCCCATTTCTTTTCGTCTTCCTTTTTTGTTATATACTTGAATTTGAGGCAGGTTGTTTTTTCCGCTTGCAGAGGCGGTAAAGCAATGACGTTTGGCGAGGGTTTCCGGTATTCAGGAATCTGCTCTGGTTCGAGGTTTTAAGGTAAGGATTTGGGAATTGATAGATATTCCACCGGCTCGCAGAGTGAGCGAACTCACAGCATTGATAATCGATGAAGATCCATTGGTACATGAACTCATCAAAAGCGCGATGCTGGAAATTGGCATTTCAAAAATAGCCACCGCTCAGAATGCCTATTATGCTGTTCGGCGCTGTGAGCAAACCAAATTCGATATCGTTTTAATTTCCTTTAATGTGCAAAGTGACAAAGACGGCTTCCATTTGCTGGAAGAGTTGAAATTCAAAGGGCATGTCACCAAAGCAACCACAGTTATCTTTCTAAGCGCTGAAACGGCACCCGAATTGGTGCATTGTGTTGTAGAGATGCAACCCAATGATTTTTGGGTTAAACCGTTGGACAGAGGTCGGGTGGAGAACCGCCTGAAACATATTTTTGAAGTGCGCAAAAAACTGCATCGACTGTATTTTTGCGTTGATACCGAAAACTTCAGTTCGGCGATCTACCTGGCCGATGAGCTATTGAAACGCAATGAACTGGCCCATTACTTTCCCAATATCAAACGCATTAAAGGCGAGTGTTTGTTTAAGTTATTCGAATTTGAAGAAGCGCAAAGGTATTACGAAGAGTTACAACACGAATATAAATATGGCTGGGTGAGTATAGGCTTGTTGCGAGCAATGCTGGCGCAAGACAAGTTGGAAGAAGCTGAACCTAAAATCACCGAATTAAAAGAGCGGGAAGATACCCGATTTTTGGTTTACGACGTGCTGGCACGGTACTACATTGAGCACGAAGATTATAAAAACGCCTACGAAGAGATAAAGACCGCCACTCAACTTGCTCCTCGAAATATTGAGCGCAATCGCAAGTCTTGTGACTTGGCTCGCCTGAACCACGATCGTATGGGACAGTACATGGCGGCTCAGAATGTTGCTAAATATGCGAAAAACTCGATCCATGATAGCCCTGAATTACGTCTCAATGTATTGCGGACAGCGCTGGATCTGGCAACCACCTTATCTGACATCGAAGCCCGTAGCTTGTTTGTTAAAATTGAACGCATGATGCGTGAGCTTGAAGATGAGTTTGGTCGGCAATTGGCTGAACCTCTGACGGTGATAAAAGTGCGTTTGTTGTGTGTGCGCCAAAATAAAAAAGAAGCCGACAAGTTGCTCAAAGAGAGTGTCTCAAAAGAACCTTCTGGCTCAATAGATGAAAACCTGGAAAAAGTGAAAGCCTTCCATGAGTTGGGGCACAGGGAAGAAAGCCTGAAGTTGCTGGAAGAAGTTAAAAAGCAGATTGGTGGTGATACCTGGTCCGGGCGTGTGATCAGCGAATACGTTGAGCAGGAACAAATCGAACGCAAAGAAATTCACTTCACTGCAAAGGAGTTGGGCGAAATGGCAAAAGTGCACTTTAAAGAAAAGCGCTTTAAGCCTGCCTATGCAAATCTGACCCAGGCCTTTAAGTTGTCACCTAGTAATCCACAGTTGGCTATGAGCTTGCTCAGATTATTAACCGCCATGGTGGATAAAGAAAAAGAGACTTTGGATGAGCATCAGTTGTCGCTAGCCGCAGAGTGCGTGGCCATTGTTGCTGCCAATAATCCGGAATCGGACACCAAAACCAAACTGGATCATTTTGCCAAAATACTAAACATTGATTTAGCTGACATTAGCGTCTAAATTTTAATATAAACACGCTCTAAAATACTGAACACACAACTGGATTAGGCCTATGCACGTCATCACAAAGCTGACCACTGTCGCGGTGTTGTCAATATCTGCTTTTACTGCTTTAGCTGCCGGAGATGCAAAACACTACCCTGCGATTTTCCTGGGTGCTACTAATTTTGAAAGTGAAACAGACACTACGGTGGGATTTGGCTATGAATATAAACTTTCCTCCCATTTTGGCGTTGGTGGTGTCTGGGAGCGTACCAAAGAAGGTCACGATGGTGATGGTGTAAACGTTTGGGTAGGCTCGTTCTTTTATCATCCCAGCGACCATTGGCGTTTAGGCTTAGGTTACGGTGAAGAGCGCATTGGCGGCAAAAAAGTCAAACACAAAGATCTAATGCGCCTCAGTGCATCTTACGAATTTTTTGGGGATGGTTACATACTGGCCCCAGAAATGGCGGTGGATTTTATTGATGGGGAAAAGGCTACGGTCGCGGGCGTATCGATAATCTACCCATTTTGAGCCGGTAATCAGATCTCTAAGCACCCTTGCGGCTGGCCAAAACCAGCCGATCTAAACATCCGACCCAGGCTTCATGATGTAGACTTTGGTCTTCTTCATCATCAAACCCGGAATGAATAAGCTGAATGTTGGTGGTGTTCTCATCAACATCATCGAATAGCACTTCTACTTCACTTAAATGTGGCTCTCCAATCCATTGCCAGCTAAATTGCAGACGCACGTTGGGCTGGATGTCTTTATATTCCCCCATCAAAATGTGTGAGGCGCCGGTGATATCATAAAAATGAAAACGAAATTTTCCTCCAACCCTGAAATCTGACATGATTTGACCAATAGCCAGATCGTTCAGATTAAACCAATTGATTAATTTGTCAGGTTCATGCCATGCCGCAAATATGTTGCTGACATTATTGTGAAAAGTGCCTTCCAGAGCGAATTGAAGCATAGTACTGCGCGTAATAGTGTTTAGTGGATTATTCAATAGATGCGTGCAATAAACAAGGTAATGAAAATGTTAATCCCGTTCGTGCCCAATAAAAAGACCAGCGCCGCAACTAAATGGTTGCAGGCCTTTGAGTTAACTATGCCAGAACATCAGTTTAAGTTATTGACTGAACTCTCGGAGGCTGAAAAAACACGTGTAGAAGTGGCCATCGTAGCCAACGCCGATGAGGTGGATTTTAGCCAACTTCCTGCGCTGAAATGGGTTCAGAGCACCTGGGCCGGGGTAGAAAACTTGTTGGCAAATTCTACTTTGGGTGACATTCCTGTGGTGAGAATGCAGGACCCAACTCTCGCCACAACAATGGCCCAAAGCGTTTTGTGTTGGGTGATGAATTGTCAGCGGCACAATCCGGATTACCGACAACAACAATCCCAGCAAGTCTGGCAGCCTCATCCAGTGACACCAAACGAAGAACTTAATGTGGTGTTGTTGGGGGCCGGTAATATGGCAAAACAAAGCGCTCAGCTATTATCTTCAGTTGGTTATCAGGTACATTGTTGGGCTCGCCACTCGGCATCTGTAGTAGATGATATTTATGCGTCATCAGGGCACACAGCATTGCGCAATTTATTGCGTATTGCGGATATTACCGTGGTGCTGTTGCCTCTTACCGAAGATACCAAAGGCTTGTTGAATGAGGAAACCCTGGGATGGTTAGCACCTGACAGTTATCTCATCAATTTTTCGCGCGGTAAAATCATTAACGACGAAGCTCTGCTCAAGTGTTTGTCTCAATGTGCTGTGCGTCATGCTGTACTCGATGTATTTGCTACCGAGCCGTTGCCTAGGGAACATCAGTATTGGCGCCATCCTAAAGTGACCGTATTACCTCATATTTCAGCGCCAACTAACCCCTTTACTGCCGGTAAAGTGATCGCCGAAAACCTGTCTGAATATTGCGACAAAGGGGTTATTCCAGTTGCGGTGAACAGACGGCTGGGGTATTAACAGTAAAAAAGCAGGTTGAGGAATTTATGAAATCACGTTCAGAGCTTAAGTTACTGCTTGTTCAGATCCGGGATAAGCCTCAGGTTCGGGAAGAAGAATTCGACAGTTTTGTCCGGTTTGCCGATATTGCTGCTGAGCAGTTAACTGTACTTAACGTATTCGACCGGCCAAGGTTTTCCCCTCAGATTGTCGAAAATTTTGATGCTGTTTTGGTGGGCGGTGCCAGCGAAGCCAGTGTACTGGAACCTGAGGTATACCCTTTCGTACCGGATTGTGTGCGCTTGTTGCAGTATTGTAAGGAAATTGGTAAACCCACTTTTGCTTCCTGTTTTGGATTTCAGTTAGCGGTTTTGGCTATGGGGGGCGAAATAGTGCGCGATGAGGCTGATTTTGAAATTGGCACTTTACCAATTCAAATTACCCAAAAGGGAGAAGCCGACCCGTTGTTTTCAGGTTTTCCCAATCCCTTTTATGCTGTTAGTGTGCATCGCGAACGGGCGCCGGAACTCCCCCAAAGTTGCGAATTGCTGGCTTACACAGAGCAGTGCCCTCACGCATTTAAAGTAAAAGATGTGCCCTTTTGGGCCTTTCAGTTTCACCCGGAAGTGGATAAAGATATTCTAATCGAACGGTTGTCGGTTTTTCGCGCTCAATACACCCAAAATGCTGAACATTTTAATCAGGTTATCGCCAATGCTAAAGACACGCCCTGGTCCAACTTACTGGTTCAACGTTTTGTTGATGACTTGAGTAAATGCAGTCAGTTTCATAATACTAATTGCTAGTGGTAAATCTTTTTATTTAAGCCAAACTGTTAGTAAAGGATGTTCGCAAACGCTCGGGAAAGCCAAACGATTCTGTCTGCCATGAGGTTTAGCAGGTAGTCTGTTATTGCAATAGGTAATAAATGCGCACACTAAATTGCTCAACGATATTTAAGGTTTGCGTGTTTGCAATGCTGGCTAGTACCCCATTGCGAGCTCAACCTGAAAGCTCAGAGGCCCAGGAATTGGGTATGCTATCGTTTGAGCAATTGCTAGAGCTGGAAGTGAGCGTCGCCTCGACTCAGTCCGAAAACATTCTTAAAGCACCTGCAGTGGTGTCGCGTGTTGATGTTGCCGTGTTTCAGAAAATGGGCATCCATAACCTGGCAGATTTAATCTCAATGTTGCCAGGGGCTGATGTACAACATACAGCTATTGGCACACAATCTGTGATGCTGCGTGGCTTTTTTGAAGCCTTTAATCAAAAAACATTATTTTTGTTGGATGGGGTGCCTTACTGGCAGTCTTCGCATAATGATATTCCGCTGGCTGGTATTCCCCTGGAAGCCATCAGTCATGTTGAGGTAATTCGTGGTCCGGGCACTGTATTCCACGGAACCAATGCTTCTGCTGGCGTCATTAATGTTGTTACGCGAAAAGCAGCGGCTGGTAGTGCAGTTGCGACACTAAATACCGAAGGTGGAAAAACAATAGCCTTAAACTACGGAGTTGAATTTAACGGTGGCACTTTTTCAGTGTCATCTCATTGGCATAAAAGTCATGAGTATCAAGCTTTTTACGACAATCGTCCTATGCCGGCGTTTTTACCCCCTGAAATCCCCAGTAGTGGTTTAGTCAGCAAGCAACCGGACGATAAGTCGGTGATGTTTGGTTGGCACTCAGAGGATTTTTCTGTGCAATATCAGGAATTCCGTTCCAATATACAGGGGCTTGCAGCGGCGGCATCCATGTTCAATTTGGGAGAAATGCAGCAGGAAGGGCGGCTATTAAAGCTCGACAAACGTTGGAGTTGGGATACTCAGCAGTTTCGACTTTTCGCAGATTACAACAACTTCTTTTTGCGCATTCCCACGGAGCGTCTATTTAATGGCAATGAGTTTGGTGTCCAGAATTTTGGTGATGGCTCAGACAACAACCGCTACCGAGCTGGCGGTCAATATATCAATCAGTGGGATGCTCAAACTGAAATTGTGGCTGGACTTGAAGTGGAGCGTCGGGAAACCGGAGATTACCTGAATACCGATGCCGATGGTGTTGTCAGGGTGAAAACCATGGACAAAGACAATATCACCGAGTGGGCTTTATATGGTCAGTGGTTAAGAGACTTTAATGACTTGCGGTTGTCTATTGGTGGTCGCTATGTGCACAATGACACTTCTGGTTCTAATATACTGCCGCGCATCAGCCTCATTCAGTCTTTGGATGAACATAGCTCGGTCAAATTGCTTTATTCCTCTGGTTTTAACTCCCCTAACTTCTTTCAAAAAGGGATCGACATACCGCCAGGTGTCATTGTCGGCAATCCCGACATCAAACCAGAAACCGTAGACTCACTGGATCTGGCCTACACCTATACAAAAGACAATACCTTGTTTATCGCCAATTTATATTGGACTCATGCTCATGATTTTATTCAACGCTTGAGCAATGAGTTTGAGGTGCGCTTTGAAAACACCGATCACTTTGAACGCTATGGCCTGGAGCTGGACTATCAGTTTGTCACCAAGAATACCAAATGGTTTTCTAACTTAAGTTACCAGCACGGGGGTAATAGTCAGTCAGACAAAGATGTTGGTCGTCAGTTCGTACCGCGCTGGATGGCGAGATTTGGTGCGGTGTGGGATGTCAATGTCAGGCATAGCCTGGGGTTTAGCTTGCGCTATGCGACAGAGCGAGCTGCGGTGGATGAAACAGCTTTGCTGAACCTGCAATACCAATATAGCAGAGATGACTGGCAGGCCTTTTTAACTGTAGAAAATATCTTATCGGATGACTATGCAGTTCCGGATTTACAGGATTTGAATGAACTGCGCACAATAACCGCTGGTGACGAAGAGCCTGTGATTAAACTGGGGGCGCGAGTGTTCTTTTAGGCAAGTGACGGGTACGCTACATTGCGCACCCGAACATAGTAAAAAGCCTAGGGCGCGTTGATCTTTGGTGATTAATTGTTCAGCAGTGCAGAGGTAGCCACATTATCGTAAACGCGAGGGCCACGGTGCTGCTGTAATTTCTCTCCAGTTTATCGTATCGGGTCGCAACGGCTCGAAACCTCTTTATCTTTTGAAAAGCGTTTTCTACAAGGTGGCGATACTTATAGATGCACCAGTCCATATCCTCATTCCCGGTATGGCTGTTGCTTTTCCGGGGAATATTCGCCTTGCTTCCCAGCCCTCCAATAAATTCTCTAAACCGTTCACTATCATAGCCTTTGTCAGCGCAAACGGTTTCAGCTTTCGGTGAACGTTTGACCATACTCTGTGCATGAACGATATCGTTGACTTGACCACCTGATAATTCAAAATAAACAGGTAATCCACCACTGTCTACGGCGAGATGGATTTTCGTAGAGTTTCCGCCCCGACTTTTACCAATCGCTTCGTCTTCAGAACTGAATGCCCCTGTACTATCCTGATGCGCTTTCACAATACTGCCATCAATGAATAACCATTCGTTATCACTTTCTGAGGCTAAGTAATTGAATAGCTTATTTAATAGTCCTTTTTTAGACCAAAGATTGAAGCGTCTGAAGACCGTATTCCAGTGACCAAATTCTGGTGGTAAATCACGCCATTGAATGCCAGTGCGCATTCGATAAAAGATCCCTTCCATTGTATTGCGATGCTCATATTTATTATAGACGCGACCGCTACTTCTCAGAATTTCCTTTAACTTTTCCCACCCATTATCTGTTAGTATTGTTCTTGGCATAGCAACTGTCCCGGTATGTTGATTTTTGGCGAAACCATTATACTAGGTTGCTATGCTGTTTACTTCCTGAACAAAGATCAACACGCCCTAGGGTTTACGAAATTTAAACGTCCAGCGATCAGTATTACCGGTTACCGTTTTGCGGCCCACTTCGTAGATCAGTTCGTCATCTTTGCGGTAATGCAAATCAGAGTAATCGACAAATTCAAAACCGGCTTCCAGAATTTCCTTAATGGCTAAAACCGGGTCGACACGACGGCGATTTTCTCTGTTTGGCTCTTCCATGTGGCGCGCAGTATGATCAACAACGGCGTAGATGCCACCGGATTTTAAGGCATCAAAAGCCGCTTCACTCATGGCGCGACGACCTTCTTCAGAAAAGTTGTGGTAATTTCTGAAGGTTAAAACCATATCGGCGTCGCTGACACCCAGGCCGCTTTCAGGTAGCTCCAACGAATAAAATCGGTCACCTTCGGCGCGGTAAATTTTGGCATCTTCAGCGACAATGGTCATTTTTTCGAACCCTGCAGTGCTTACCCAGTCTTTAATTCTGCCAGTGCCCAGAGCTGCAAAATATTGTCCTTTTTCCGCCAGGGTTGGGGCCAGCAGACGGGTATACCAACCGCCACCTGGAATGAGTTCCACAATCTTCATATCGTCGCGTAAGCCGAAAAACTCCAGGGTTTCGATTGGCATGCGATTTTCATCGCGCTGTTTTTCAGCGTCGCTTCGCAACTCCGATTGCATGGCTTGTTGCAGTTTGGCTTTGGTGCTTTCAAAGTCACTGGCGATACTAGTAAAACTGGTAATTGCCAGCGTAAGCGCGGCTGTTTTTAGCAGGGTTTTAATCATGGTTTTCCTCATTGTCTTCGGTTTTTCCTGAAATAAACTTGGTAACAATATTCCTTTCAGGAAATATTGTCACCGAATTCGGTACGAAGTGTATAAAAAAAGGATTAATGCCGAACAATTTACGGTATATTTTAGCACTCCGACTCGCTCTGATTTGCATCAATAATAATTTCAATAACTATGTTCAAAGTCATTCACACATCCGACTGGCACCTGGGTCAGCATTTTTATACCCGTCATCGCAAAAACGAACATCAACAATTCCTTCACTGGTTGTTGCAATTGATTGAGCGGGAGCAGGCGAATGCGCTTGTGGTAGCCGGTGACATTTTTGATACCAGTACGCCACCCAGTTACGCCAGAGAGTTATTCAATCAATTTATTATTGGTGCTCAGGGGCTGAAATGTACCTTACTTTTTGTGGCCGGAAACCATGACTCTGTGGCGGTACTTAACGAATCAAAAGATCTACTAAAACACCTGAATACTCACGTGATCAGTCAGGTGGATGATAAACCTGAAGATTCTATTTTAGTGCTGGAGGATGCTGCTGGTGTTCCCGGTTTAATAGCCGCACCTGTGCCTTTTATTCGGCCAAGAGATTTATTGCTGTCCAGCGCAGCGCAAACGGGTCTTGAAAAGCGGCAGCAGTTAGGAGCAGCGATTAAGGACTATTATCAGCAACTGGCAATTCAGGCAAAACAGTTGCAACAAGACAAGGACTTGCACTTACCTTTGTTAATGACCGGGCATCTTTCTGCCTTAGGGGTTTCGCAAACAGAATCGGTACGAGATATTTACATTGGTAGCCTGGACGGATTTCCCGCCAGTGATTTTCCGCAAGCTGATTACATCGCACTGGGGCACATACACAAACCACAGAAAGTGGCCGGTGAGGAGCATATTCGATACTCGGGCGCTCCTATTCCTCTTAGCTTTGATGAACTCAATCACAACAAAAGCGTCAATCTTATATGTTTTGCTCAGGGCAAAATGAATTCAGTAGAAACGATTGAAATACCCTGCTTTCAGGTGATGAAAAAGCTAAAGGGCAACCTGAGTGAACTGGAAGCTCAAATTAATGCACTGGATAAAGAGACCTCCATCTGGCTCAGTCTCGAAGTGTCTGAACATGACTTTTTATCCGATTTGCAGCAACGCTTTCAGCTGATCACAGAGAATAGCGGTATTGAAATTTTGCAGATCACCCGGGAACGGAAAAGTCGGCGGCAGGTATTGTCAGATGATTATATTGAAACCCTGAATGAGCTAAAGCCAATGCAAGTATTTGAACGACGTTTGGCACTGGAGAGCTTTTCCGAAGAAGACAAAAAACGCATCGATCGCTTGAAATCAATATTTCACCAGATTGAACAGGATTTGCAGCAGGATGCTGAGACGAGTGAGGAAAAGGGCAAATGAAAATACTGTCCCTGGCATTTTCCAATCTGAACTCTTTGCGCGGCAACTGGTTTATTGACTTTACTGCGCCAGAGTTCAGCGATAACAGCCTGTTTGCCATTACCGGGCCCACCGGAGCTGGTAAAACCACATTATTGGATGCCATTTGTGTTGCGCTCTATCACCAGACTCCTCGATTAGGGGCCTTAAGCCAGTCCAGTAATGAAATTATGACCCGAGGCTGCGCTGAATGCAGTGCCGAAGTGGAGTTTGATGTAAAAGGAAAATCTTACCGCGCCAGTTGGTCGATGCGCAGGGCGAGAGGCAAGGCTGATGGCAAGTTTCAGCCCGCGGATGTAGAGCTGGCTGAAGTTGAATCAGGTCAAATCCTGGCGTCGCAAATTAAGCAAAAGGCGGAACTTATAGAGCAGATCACCGGGCTGGATTTTGCTCGTTTCACCCGTTCTATGATGTTATCACAGGGGCAATTTGCTGCTTTTTTGAATGCCAGAGAAGAGGAAAGAGCTGCCTTGTTGGAAGAGCTGACGGGCACTGAAATTTACGGAAGAATCTCCGAACGCGTGGCTGAACAACGCTCTGAAGCGCGACGACAGCTGGAACAAATGGAAACCCAATTAGCTAGCAGTGAATTGTTGACTGCAGAAGTTCGAGAGGAGTTAGAAGCCGAGCTGGAGAGTTGCAATAGCTCTGGTAACGTCCTGAAAGGTAAGTTGCAGAGTACAGAACAACAGCTCAACTGGTGGCTGCAGAAACAAGACCTGGAACAGCAGAGGCGAAACAGTGAAGAGCGACTGCAGGCCGCTCAGTTGGCTATCAAGAGCCATTCGAACTGGTTTGTAAGCTTGAATAATGCCGAAGCTGCGTTGCAGCTTAAGCCCCAATGGCAGGCTATCGCGGAAATTCGCGAACAGTTGCAGACTCTGTCTCAGCAACACAATCAGATTGAGCTGGAAAAAACGCAAGCACAAGCACAAAAGCAAGCTTCAGAACAACAACTGCTGCAAAAAGAAGTCTTGTTAAGTGAGGTCAATGGGCACCTGGATGTGACTGAGAAAATGGTTCGGCAAGAACTCATCCCTCTGGAAAAGGATATAAGTGCAACTAAGGTGCAACTAGAGGATATTCAGCATCAGAAGATTCAGGGGGATGCTGCACTGCAGGCTTTGCAAGCAAAGCTCAATGAAGCTCAGCAGCTTCAGCAGCAAAAACAAAAGGAATTACAAGAAGTTACAGACTGGTTGCAAGCTAATCGCTGGTTGGAACAAATTGGAGGTCAGCTATCTGGCTGGCAGGAAAGGGCTGGGCAGATCCATAAATTGGTGCAACTGTTTCTGGAAAAACAAAGTAAGCTGAAGATGCTAGAGTCCCAAGCTCATTCGCTTCGCGAAGCAGTCTCTCAATCTAAAGTAGAAAAACAGCAAGTGGCTGATGCGCTGACCACAGAGAAAGCTAAGTTGGCAGTGCTACAACAGCAACGAGATGATTTACTCAGCGAGTCTCAACGGGCTGTACATCTGAATGAAGTTCAGCGTTTGTCCCGACAAATTCCGGCATTACTGCGTCTTAAGGAAGTGCAAAGACAATGGTTGGAACAGCAACAGGAACAGAGTCAGCAATCGTCGTTGCAACAGGCTAGTGGTGCAGAGCTGGCCCAGGCAGAGCAGCAGGTGGACCAATTGAGGCAGCGTTATGCGCAACAAGATCAATTGCTCAAGAGTCTAAGCAGGCAACTGGATTTAACGGCACAGATTGCGCAATATCGCGATTTACTAGTGCAAGGCGAGCCTTGCCTGCTGTGTGGTTCAAAAGAGCATGCATTGCAGCCACCGGATGTGGATTCTGATTTGCTGTTAAAAGAAAAAATGGCAGCGGAGCAAGAGCTTGAAAATATCAAACTACAGGGCAGTGCTGCCAGAGAATCACTGGAATCACTGAAG
This sequence comes from Planctobacterium sp. AWH2_060, assembly GCF_056158425.1. Lineage (NCBI taxonomy): Bacteria > Pseudomonadati > Pseudomonadota > Gammaproteobacteria > Alteromonadales > Alteromonadaceae > Planctobacterium > Planctobacterium sp. AWH2_060. The sequence goes on from NZ_JBSWTG010000001.1 coordinate 3,923,450, forward strand.
ATACAATGCCAGCAGGCAGAAAAAGCGGCCCATCATGCCGGGCAATTGAGCAATCAACTCATGGAACAATGGCAGGGAATTCAGACTAGCCACCAATTGAGTATTGAATGTGGTCTGCCAGATGGTGATGCCTTGGCGGAGCTGTTGCAGCGATACGAATGCCGACAAGGGGAGTTGCAACAACTATTGGACACTTATAGTACTCTCCAGGAAGAAGTTGTTGCCTTGGAGAAGCACTCTGCACAGTTACAAAATCAGCTGTCTGGGCGTGAGCATCAATTACTGACGCAACAAAGTCAGTATCAGGTGTTGCAGGAACAGTGCGCCCAATTAAGCAGGGAAGTCGAAGAGTTGCAACTCGAGCAGCAGCAACAGTCAGAAAGCTTATTGGCTGAGTTACAACGGGTTGATTTGCCAGCGACTATGACAGAGTTACCCTCTACAGATTGGTTTGCACAGGTGAGCAGTCAACAATCACAATTTCAAAATCAGCAGATTCAGCAACAGCAAATTCAGTCGTCGTTGCATAAACTAGAGTCAGAGCTGAGCTATCAGCATAATCAATGTTCGCAACAGCAGGCGCAAAATCAGGTTTATTCTGACACGTTGAATGAACTAAGAGAGCGGCTGGAGCAATTGCAAAATAAACAGCGTCAACTGGCGGGCACTCAGTCTGGCGAGCAACTGATTGTGCAGGCTCAAAGTCAGGTAGAGGCTTGCCGGGAAAGTATGGAGCAGGAGAGAGGAGTTCTTCGCCAGGCAGAGCATCAATTCGTTGCAGCCAGCAACAGATTAGAGGCTTTGTCTCAGCAGTCAGGGCAGCAGAGTGAAAAACTGAATGTTGCCCAAAAGCTATTTGAGGAAAAGCTGGATCAAAGTCAGTTTCCGGACGAAGACGCTTTTGTTCAGGCGTCACTTTCTGATGCAGAATTGCAGCAGCTCCGGGAAGACACCAACCGCCTCAACAAAGCTGAGCAGGATGCGAAAACCCTGTGCAATGCGACAACGGAAAAGTTGGCCAGTCATCTGGCAAAAAGCAGCACAGTGCAGGAGGTTGAGTTTGACACAAGTGAAGCGGCGATTAGTCATTATCAGGCTGATAAGCAACAGATCTCTGACCAATTGCAACAGTTAGCTGAAAAATCAGGGCAGTTGCGTAATCAGTTACAGCGAGATGATCAGGTCAGGATTGCTCACGCGACTTTGGCTGAAGAAATTGCCCGTTTCAGAGAAAATTATGATGACATTCAATATCTCTATGATCTGATTGGTCATGCGAAAGGGGAAAAGTTTCGCAAATTTGCTCAGGGGTTAACTCTGGATAATCTGATTCATTTGGCCAATCGGCGGTTGCAGCAACTACATGGTCGTTATTTGTTGACCCGGGAGCAAGTGGACGGCCTGGGAATTAAGGTTACTGACACCTGGCAAGCGGATAGCCAAAGGGATACCAAAACCTTGTCTGGTGGAGAGAGTTTTCTGGTGAGTCTGGCACTGGCATTGGGGTTGTCTGATCTGGTGAGTCACAAAACCAGCATCGATTCTTTGTTTCTTGATGAAGGTTTTGGAACACTGGATGCAGAAACTCTGGATTTGGCGCTGGATACCCTGGACAACCTGAATGCCTCGGGCAAAACGATCGGTGTAATCAGCCATATCGAGGCTATGAAAGATCGCATTCCGGTGCAAATCAAGGTGCTCAAGAAGAATGGTTTGGGGGTAAGTGAGTTGGAGGCTCGGTTTCGCGGCACTAAAGTACAGTAATAAGGAATTGCATGGATATTTTGTTGCGAACCATTAAATTCCGGTTCCTGATGTGACTTTTCTTAGGGGTGAGCCTTTTTGCCCTTGGCGCGAGAATATATAAGCCTGTAGGTCGAACTTCAGTTCGACAAAGCAAATGGAATCAACCACTGCTGTCTGACTGGCCGATTTTTGCTCCTGCAAAATCGGCATTCACTGCGTCCATATAGCTCAAGTCAGACCTAAAAATACATCCCTGTTGCCAATCCCCAGGTTTTCCCTGCGCTTAAGGCTTGTCTCGCGAAAGGGCTGCGGGGGGGGCTCAAGGGGGGCGCAGCCGCTCACCTTGAGGCGCAGTCGGCGCCCCGACAATAATTTCAATCAAACAACAGTGGTTGAATTAGACTACGTCGTCGGAAAAAGTCTACCTACCAGCAAATTCAACTAAGGAGTCTGAAGGCTGGTTGATTTTCTCGCCCTGGACAAGGGTGATTGAATTTAGCAGTGTTGTTGGAATAAATTCCAACCTACAAGGATACTTAGACGCCTCCAGAGTTAAAGGATTTTAGTCGGACAACGGTGTTTGAATTTAGCCGGGTCGTTGGAATAAATTCCAACCTACAAGGATACTTCGACGCTTCCAGAGTTGGGGGATATTAGTCGGACAACGGTGTTTGAATTTAGCAGGGTTGTTGGAATAAATTCCAACCTACAAGGATACTTCGACGCTTCCAGAGTTGGGGGATATTAATCGGACAACGGTGATTGAATTTAGCAGGGTCGTTGGAATAAATTCCAACCTACAAGGATTCTTCGACGCTTCCAGAGTTGGGGGGACTATACAACTATCAGACTGATAGTTGTTCTGACCGCCTACGCAGTTCAGAACAACTTTCAATGAGGACTGTTAATCTGAATCTTTTACTTTCAGATATTGTTGTTTCGCGGTTTGCCACAGAATGTACTCTTGCTTCAGGGACTCATGGGCATTAATTTGCTTTTCCATGTAGGCAACCTGTTCCGTGGCCTTCTTTCTGTATTCCTGTTCACGGGCTAGTTGTCGGGCTTTTCGTCCTAAACCGGGATAGGATTTATTCATAATATCTGAAACAAATTGCGCTTCGCAGATACGTGCTTTGACTCTGGAATTGTTGTCGCGCTTTTTGTATTTGCACTCAACTTTAAACTCTTCTTTGTCAATCAGACTATTGAACAGTGTGTAAAAATCCTGTTCTTTTTGTTCGGCCTGGTCACGGTACCAGGAAGCAGGTTGTTTGCCGGTCACCTCAACCGTTTCCATGTTATCGCTTTGCTGTGCAGCCGATTGGGCTGACAGACCGATTGTGCTGGCTAAAAATAAACAAGAAATAAGTTTGTGTTTCATCTTCATAATCCGCATCCAATGTTTTCCTTGAGGTCGGGTTTTTGACCTTATATGTCTCCAATTAAAGCTAGTTTGGCTTTGCCGCGCAAAGCGCAAAAGTAACAAGCCATGTCGCCTGGAAATAATTTAGGAGTTATATTATTCCGTGCAATAACAAATTAAAATGTGACTCAAATTTGATAGGTATTGACCCAAAATTGACAAGGTTTACATTGTATTTTGTATTTATATCAATCGGTTAGTAAGCCTTTGGAAGTGCTCGGCAATAAATCAATACTCCTTGAAATGAGAAAAATAGCAGCGCTAATGTGGACAAAAAAGCTGGTAAATTTAGTTACGTTTACTCATGTATTGACATGAAATAAATAATCAGAAAGATCGGTCCCGCGATTTTTTATGGCTTGTAGTTTAGATGCAGAAATAATGACCGTGGTTCACCAACGAAATAACGGTAATTTCCAAAAGCGAAATCCGCTCTCTCGGCATAATCTTCATCCAATAGATTCATAACTCTAAAAGAAAAGGTTAGTTTGTCAGTAACTGGTAACCTGGCTCGCACGTTTAGCAACTGGTGCCCATCGTATTTAGCTGTGTTGGCCGGGTCTAAATAATAATCGTCCAGATATAGCCATTCCAGTTGAGTACTAAACTGAGCTTTTTGCCACTGCAGACTAATCTGAGCGTTGTTTTGGGGAGCCGTGTCGATGTCATTGTTTTTGATGTTAACACCCCGGGCGATAGCCACGTTGTTTTCGTATTGATGGCGGCTTTTATCCAGTGCTAAGTTTAATCTCCAATTTGGGGTGATTTTCCAGTTAACTGTCAATTCGATCCCTTTGTGGGAGGTTTTGCCATTACTGACATTCTGGCGCTCGGTATCCTGAAAAATATGATCCGATTTTCGCATCATATACGCGCTTATATCGTAGAAAAGCCTGTTGTCTTCAAGAAGCCTGCCTCTTAGGCCGGTTTCCACTGAAGCCATTTTTTCAGCATTCAAATCAGCATTGGCCTGGTTGTTTTGCAGTCTGAATAATTCTGTAGCTTGCGGTGCTCTGAAGCCACGATTGATTTGTCCGTATACCACCTGGTCAGCTGATAGTGAATAAGTAGCCCCCAACTTTGCTGAGAGATTACTAAAGCTACGAGTTTGGTCTGCTGGTCGATAAAAACGACAATTGTCTATGCCAGATGCACAGGCAGAGCCAGCTTCCAGGTTATTCTTGTAGTCATAGTGGGTCCGGTCAAAACGAAGACCTGCATCAACACTGAATGCGTCTGTGATTTGCCATTGGCTGTTGATATAAGGTGAAATAACCAGTGCATCCACCTGATAATCGTAATGCTCTCCCTGCGGAATAGAATCACTAAATTCTTGTTCCTGAAATTCCTTTAACCAGCCCTCGGTGTAATCCAGATCCATACCCAAAGTGAGAGTGACAACGTCATGTTGTATTGTCGCGGCAGACAATAGGCCAACACTATCATGACCATTTTCTTCAGTGGCTTGCCACGGGAGAAAGTGTTGCAAGAAAGTCATGTCATGACTGCGAAAATAGGGTTTTAACAGGACGTGATAATTACCGCTGGCAAATTCTATTTGGCTGTGACCTCGCACTGAGCGGCTATTGCGATAAGCCTCCGGATTGGGATTCAAACGCTTCAGCTGTGCTTCTTTAAAAGCTTCAAAGCCTTGTACGAAACCAGCTGTTTCCTGATTGAGATTGCTGTAAGACAAGACATTTTTAACCTTTAACTGTGCGCTCTGGGTTTGATGCAATAGGTTAAGCTTGTCCTGGCGATAGCCACTATTTTCTTTATAACCACCATCATCGGTGATAGTTCCGTATAGTGCCATCCCATTGTTGTCCGTTGTTTTCGCGCTGGTTAAGGAAACACGTTGAAAATCATTAGGCCCGGCTTCCAATGAAATACTAAAATCTGGCATAGATTCAGCGTCAGGTGTGAGTGTATTAAGTACACCGTGAACTGCGTTACTACCATAAATAACACTGGCGGGTCCTCTGAGTACCGTTATCGCTCCAGCCTGGTTGGCATTGACATCAAATAATTGGTTGGCGTTACAGAATCCCGCGGCTCTCACGCTGATACCGTCTTCGGCAACGAAAAATGCACCACAACTTCCCGCTCCGGTAAGAACTGGGGAACGGATTGCTGTTAAATGTTCCTGACCATTTCCACGGCTGACCCAAACACCAGCGACCTGATTCATCAGCTCTGTGTAATGGGTACTTTGAGTCTGGTTAATATTCTCAGTAGAAAGGCGTGTCAGATTACCGGACATTTCACTTAACATGACACTGCTTCGGGTACCCGTCACTGTAATGGATTCGAGATTTAGCTCCTCCTGATTTGCATAACCAGGACTGAAGTAAATGGCAGATAATGCTAATAGGGGGAGTACAGGCAGCTTCATAATGAGTTCTTGTTTTGAGGTCGCGCGCTATTTTCACTGAATTTGACGCACAATTAAACCTTATGCGAATAATTTGTCCTAAGTCGCTAAGTGTTCTGAAAAGCCTTTAAATGTAGCCAATTAGAGTAACTTTACAATGAAGTTCGAAACTTGGTTTGGGCCTAAATGCTGAAATTTACAAATGAACCCTATTCAATTAATTAAATGACCGTGATTCTGTAAGTTTTCTGGTACAGAACTGGCGTGCAGCCAGTCAAAGCCAGGCTGCCCGCTATTGGTTTATTATCACTAAACCATAACTTGTTTCCATTTACCTGTTCGGAATATGAAATAACCCACAACGGCGATTAATGATTCTGCTGCTAAAACCGCCATGTAAACTCCTTCAGCTTCGTATCCCGCTTGTGTGGCTAGTAACCAAGCCAGCGGGATTTGGGTCAACCAGTAGCAGAAAAAGTTGATTTTGGTGGGTGTCATGGTGTCTCCGGCACCATTAAAGGCCTGTATTAAGATCATTCCGATAGCAAAAAAGCCGTAACCGTAAGCCACTAATGTTAAACAGGATATGCCGCTAGCCAATACGTCAGGGTCCTGGGTAAACAATCCAATAATTGGCTTGGCAAGCAGAATAAATACCATGGCAACAGTTAACATAAATGCCAGGTTAAATTTAGCAATTGCCCAAACCGATTGCTCAGCACGGCCCGGCTGATTGGCCCCCAGATTTTGCCCTACTAGTGTGGCTACAGCATTACTGAGCCCCCAGGCTGGCAAGATGGTGAACATCACAATCCTGATAGCGATGGTATAGCCCGCAACCGCAGCACTGCCGAAGTCCGATACTATCCTGACCAGAAATACCCAACTGGCTGTGGCAATTAAAAACTGCATTATGCCGCCGGATGAAACCCGAATCAGGTCTACCATGATACTTGCTTTCAAAGTGAGATGCTGCATTCCGATATGGATGCGATTTCCGACATTAAACAAGTGCCATAATTGGTAAAGGACACCCACACCCCGGCCGATAGATGTTGCTATTGCTGCACCTGTTACACCGATTTCTGGGATTGGGCCTAAGCCAAATATCAGGATTGGATCCAATACAATGTTAATGCCATTGGCTAACCACAATGAGCGCATAGCAATAGAGGCATCACCCGCACCACGAAAAATGGCATTGATGATAAACAGGTAGAGTATGGTGATTGAACCACAGAGCATGATCGTTATGTAATTCTCACCTATGGCAACAACCGCATTTTCGGCGCCCATCAGCAACAGAATGTCTCTTGCAAAAAATAGCCCGATTAATGCCACAAGCAGTGCCACTAAAAGCCCCAACCAAAGTGCCTGGCCCGCTACCTGGTTGGCTTTCTGTGGTTGTTTCTCGCCGATACGTCGGGCTACTAATGCAGTAACTCCCATACTTAAGCCAATGGCTATGGCATAAATCAAGGTCAGAACCGCTTCAGTAAGCCCTACCACGGCCACTGCTTCAAATCCCAACGAGGAAACAAAAAAGATGTCTACTACAGCAAACACAGATTCCATAGCCATCTCCAGTACCATTGGTACGGCGAGTAAGAAGGCTGCGATACCTATTGATCCCTGGGTAAAGTCATATTGCACATTGCCTTTGACGGCCTGTTTAAATAATTGCCAAAGTCCGGGTTTATTGTTTTTTGTTGTCATATTGCTTAATCCACTAAGCGAACTGCATCACAGAGCCAGCGCTCATGCATGCTGATTAAAAAAAGAAGATGTTATGAATTTTTAAGCCTTCGTCAGGCTGAAATGGGAGCTGTAGTATGTGCCTTAAAAAAGGCGGGCTGTTAATCAGCTTTGTTTGGTAAGTACACTACAGACCGGTTGTGCGAGCACAATATCAGCGCTAATGAAGTGGATTACATTGTTCATTGGACTGCTCCGGTTTAAGTAGTTGCGAAACTTTGACCTGAAACTAATGATAAGTCAAACATTTTTTCCGGAAATGCAATCACCATTTCCATCAAATATAGTTGCCGTGCATGACTCAACAACGGTCTAATTTAGAACCTAAATCGTAATCACATTGAGTGGATTTATCACTTTATTTATTTGGCGTTTGCACAAGACAACAGCGACAAACAAAAAAGGCGCTCTGTGCAGAGCGCCTTTCAGTCTAGAGTTTTATGACCAATTAGTCACAGGATACTGAATCACCCGCAACAACATCAGAGAACACGGAGGTTTCGATATTGGTGAATTCAACATTATCGATTACCCAACCGAACTCATTAGCCGTGAAGTCAGAAGAGATTCTGAAGCGGAATTGAACTGTCTGACCGTTCAATGTATCGCCAAAGCTAATGGTTTCCATGTTACCGTTGAAGGTAGCCAGGTCGCCGTTAATACCTGTGTAAACAGGGCGTCCTTGTAAAGCCTGTGAGGAATTCTCAATCAGTTCATCATAGTTATAACCAACAGAGAAAGTACCGCCAGCTTCAAGTACATCCATCCAGGCTCCGCCATTGATGCTGATTTCAACTACACCACCATCCCATGCTTCTTCTAACCAGTAGAAGTGCCAGAAGCTGATAGAGAAGTCCTGACCGTAGGCTACTTCAACCATGTCAGTTTCTACAGCAACATCAGACTGGAAAGCGTTGTTGTTCAGGTACATAGCTTGAGTACCTAAATCAACATCTGGATTAAAGGCCTGGAAGAAGCCGATATTAACGGTATCAAAGCCTTGTGTACCCACAGCGGCATCATCACCATACATAACGTTTTCTTTGAAGTTATTCAGGGTCGCAAGAGTTTCCATGTTATCTACTGCTGAGCTACCAACCAGTGCAGACTTAACAAAGTCGTAGTTGACAGTTACAGAAGAAGTTAAATCGGCTGGTTCAATGATTTCATCGCCTTCCACCGCTTCAGGGAAAGTCACACCAAATTCGATAGTTTCACCTGTTCCTGCCGAGTTCAGAGTAAAGGCGATATCGCCACTGCTGACTGTTTCAAACACGCCGACTTCTTCAAAGGTCACCATACCATCGTTAGCTAAAGTAACGTCATGATCACTCAAAACCTGAATTTGAGCGGTTACACCTGTCAGTACTTCGCTACCGTTGTTCATGATGGAGAAAGAGACATTTGCCATCTCGCCCGCATCTAAAACATCATCAGCAGTACAAACCGCTAAACCGTCCTGAGACAGCATCAGATCACTAGCACTGTATGAAGCCAGAGTTGTAGCATAAGATTCAGTAACACCAGAGTTATCTTCGCTGAAACGTTCCGGAGATACTGCGCCAAAGCCCATACCACGATTAGCAAAAGCGTCTACTGCGGCATTGAAGTCGTCCTCGCTGTTAGCCAGCATGACTGACAATAATGCATCACGAGCTTCAGTGTATGTTGGAGCAATTGGCGTTGCCTTGTAACCCGCTACCAGATAATTAGCCATACGAGACTCAGCAACGTCAAACTCATACATATTAAGTAATCTGACATAAACGTCCCACAATACCGCTGCCCACATTTCACCTGCACCATGTGGTGAAGCGCCATTAGTGGGTGAAAGTCCAGGGACTTCTGCACCTGCAGTGATGTGCTGGAAGGTCAGAGGGTTGATATCTTGATTAGGTGTATATGGTGCACGACGGATGCCAGTGTAGAAATCTTCTACGTAGGTACCAGTGGCAAATGGCATTTGCCATTCTTCGTTGCCTTCAATTTCGGCATCGCTTGCTTTGATGATAAACATCAAGCTGTGGAAGTCACTCCAGCCTTCACCCATTGAGCGACCCTGGAAGTTAATCAGACCGCTGGAGTTACCTACCAAGCGATGTTGAATGTAATGACCCCATTCGTGAGCAATAATACCATTATCGAAAGAAGAATCTTTCAGCGGGAACTTACTGAAGAGATCAGCCGTTACCTGCTCCCCTGTAGCCATACGCGCGTATAACGCCTGGCCTTCTTCGTAGTTCAGACCCAGGTTAGGAATAGTAACGGTGGCATCTTCACCACCCATTGGAGCCGGTGTGCCATCGTCAACGTTGTTGACAACGATAGCGCCGATAGCACCTGCTGCCTGAGCATTGAGTACTTTCTGAGTAAATGCACAGCTACCACGGTCAATAATGGCAATTCGACCTTCCATTGCCCAAGTGTTGATAGCTGCTTCACAACCATCATAAACAGAGCCACTGTCTGTATCATTACCGTCGTAAAGTCTTCTCAGATTTGCGGCGACACCAGTGTATTGCTGTGGACCAAAGGAAGATAACTGGGTTGATTCCAGTATGCCCAATGTTCCCGGGTGAGATACAATATTGATACCCTGATCAACACCATTTACCGCATCTTTAGAAGTGTACAGATACTGCTGCATACGCGGGCTGGCACCATCTGCTGGTGTGGACATGTTGGCGTTATTCAAACCTGAATAATCCTGGGCTTGTACTTCCAGCGGATCGCCTTCTTCACCACCACGGCCATAGTTGTCTAACTGAGCATTACCTGATGCTTCGTCGAAACCGTGGTCATACCACCAGTCGTGCAAGAAGTTGTTTACAACGAACATGTTAACAACAGCAGACTGACGATTTACAAAACTGTTAGCACGCTGTGTTTCATCAAACGGATAATCGAAGGTCATATCCGAGGTCGTGGAAACAATGATATCACCAGCGTTATAACCCTGTGGCGCTACAACATCTGCGTAAGCTAAAACGTTGTTGCCATAGGTATACATATCATCGGCAGTTAACCATGGATCGTCAGTGCTGATCTTGCTGTAATTATCAACAGTTACCAGCGGTTGCTCTGCATATTCAGTGGTATCGTTACCTTGCTCTAAAGCTGGAATAACTTTACCGTGTGGACCCTGGTAGGGGAAACCGTCGGCTTCAGCCCAAACACGATAAGTAAACTCGGCATTGTTACTTTCACTTGCGTGTGCAATCAGGTTATTGCGGAACAGGACTTTGCCTGTATTGCCAACCACAAAACTGTAGTCAACACTGTCCAGCGGGTTCTCAATGTGGGCCAGCTTGACCTCTACATAATGAGCGGCAACCAGTTCACCGTTAATATCATAAAATACGCGTTTGGCACGAGGCTGACTTACAACTTCCTGACCTTCAAGAGTCTCAGCGTTAAACAGGATGTAGTCGCCTTTTTTCTCAGCGATGCTTAAAGTGGCTTTGGTTTTGCCGCCGCTTAAATCAGTGATGGCTTTTTGTACCGCCGCTTCAGGAGAGCTGAAACTACCGAATAATTGCAAAGCCTGAGCCGCCGTTATTTTGTTGCCCAGATAACCAGAGCCTGCCACCAGGTTGTGCTCTCGGTCCATAACGATATTAAATTCTTTATTGAATACCGAAACACCGTTAACTTCCTGACGGTATTTTGCTACTAAAGGACCTTTGCTAGTGTCGTGAACATATGCCAGTTCAGCACGGTTAACCGCGTTTTCTTCTGAAGAAAACCCAGTCAAAGAGTTCAGGTAGTAAGAAGCTGCATAAGCATTTTTGTGCTCAGGCGCGATCATACTCAGATTTGGTTTGCTTTGGTTTTTAGGAGCCCAAAGGAAAGTGGCCTTGCCCATTTGAGCATCAAAATGGCTCTTCAGGCCTGAAGCAGTAGCGCGCTCGGCCAATGCTTTTTCGCGTGCAGCGACTGATAAACCATTTGCTTTAAATTGGCTGGCTGCAGCATGGTCATAATTTGATAGTGTATGAGAATGAGAGTGGTTTAAACTGGCACTAGCCGCAGTAGATGATAGAGCTGCGGATACCAGCATCGCCACAGTTGAGGGACGAAGCTTGTTCATTGTTATTCCTTCATGTTTGGATATGTTTTTGGATTTGCATCGATTAATGACTTCCCTCTTCAGTGGCTTTTGTGCCAAGTTTTTTCTGTCGTAAGAGTGAAAATCTCGATAAGCGGATAGCACTTTACCCCGCTCTTACACAAAAATGCAATACTGATTTACGCATTTAATTTATTTTTGTTAACATAAATTTACAAATTGATCCGAACTCACTATATTTGCGTAAATCGCTGAAATTACAGAGCTTCAGTTGTTCTTCTGCGAGACCAGTATTGTTGTCCAAAAATCTTGTAACCTTATGATATTTATGGGAAATAGTTTTGGGTGGGGGAGTTCATTGGCAAGATCTTCGCGCAATTCCAAAGTTAGTGAACGCTCTGAAATCTGTTTTAGTTTGCTGGTGCTAAAACCAAGATAACGACCAAGATAGGGATATATTGCCTTGTATAAGGTTTCTTTGGCTGAAAAAACCTGCGTAAAACCAGAGATAAATTCAGTGCCTGAAGTACGAATAATCGCCTCCTCCTGAGCATCAATGATTTTTGATTTGATACGCTCTACTCGGGATTCGGCCAGTTCAGTTTCAATGTCCAATCCAATAAAATCTGCGCTGTCAGAGGCCATTGCTATAGCAATTTGATGTTTATGGGAAATGGCACCGCGAATGCCAGGTGGCCACAAAGGAGAACGGTCGGGATTATAACCTACCAGATGTTGTTCAAATCCAAAGTCCTGTAATGCTGCTGCACTACAATGTCGTCCAGTGATAAATTCCGCCTGCCGCGATGCTGTCGCAGAAAGAAGAGGCTCAGGTAGCCAGTTTTTGTGTTGTTCAATAAAACTTTTCCGATCACCTTCGGCGTCAGGAATGACACCAAAGTAAAACGAACTATCCAGCTCCGAAGTACTGAATTCATGTTTGCTGATATGGGCAAAGGGCGATAGAGATTTCAAAGTCTTGCTCATTGTACAATCCCCACAGATTTAACCTGAGCCCAAACCTGCTTTCCGACATGAAGGGCTAAGTTTTCAGCAGACTTCAAGGTGATCTTAGCGAAGAGTATTTGTTCCGTAGTTTTTAAAGTTAGCAAGCAGGTGCCAGCTTCTTCTCCAGGACTTATGTGAGTAATTTCTGAATATATCTTATTTAATATACTGGATTGGTTGTCTTCAGACAGGCTTATGCTCACGTCTCTGGCGCAGACACACAAGCGCAATTTAGTGCCCTGTACAAAATTGTGGTTGGTTACCCAAATATTGGTCTCGCCTATATTCACTTTCGCCAGGTGGTAGTTGTCCTCAATGGCCACCACGTTACCGTCCAGAAGGGCAGTACAATTGCCAGCGGGCCTGCTGGTTGGTTCATTAAACACGGTTTTTGCTGTGCCCAATTTAATCACCCGGCCTTTCTCCAATAAAATCACCTGTTGAGCGATGCGGGCAACTTCAGCGTCAGAATGACTTACATAAAGAATGGGAATATTCAGATGCTGCTGCAACGATTCGATATAGCTCAGAATTTCCCGTTTTCTTTGATTATCTAACGCAGCTAACGGCTCATCCATTAACAAAATATCTGGATTGCTTAAAATTGCTCTGGCGATGGCAACTCGCTGTTTTTCGCCGCCAGAGAGTTGCGCCGGTAAATTTGATAACAAAGGTTTAATGGCCAGTACATCAAGCAGCGTCTCTATCTGCTGTGTTGAGAATGGTTGCTGGCATCGGCGTTGCGCATAATGCAAGTTTTGCTCTGCAGTCAGGTGAGGAAACAGACTGGGCTCCTGAAATACATAGCCTACCTTGCGCTGATGAGTGGCAATAAACTGGTGGCTGTCCTGATAAATTTGTTGGCCCACACGCACCATGCCTTGCGCCCCAGTCTCCAGGCCAGCTATGCAACGCAAGATGGTGGTTTTTCCCGAGCCTGAGGGACCACAAATGGCGGTGATGCCATTGAACGGGATGCTGAAATCCACATCCAGATTAAAATCCATTGCTTTGTTCTGTTTTCTGGATAGCAACAGGCGAACTCTGATATCGGTGGTCCGATCCTTATCTGCCATAATGCATCCCGGTTAACCCCAGCTTTTTTTGAAAGCTGTACAAAAACAATAAAACCGCGAAGGAAAATATCAGCATGATCAATGACAAGTTGTGCGCGCTGGCATAATCCAGTGCTTCTACATGGTCATAAATCTGCACTGAAACTACCTTGGTTTCTCCCGGAATATTGCCACCAATCATTAGGATTACCCCAAATTCACCAATAGTGTGGGCAAATCCCAGAATGGCGGCACTTAAAAAGCCGGGTTTGGCCAATGGCAATGCGATACTGAAAAAGCGGTCAATGGAAGACGCCTTTAACGTAGCCGCCACTTCGAAGTGTCGCTGATCAATGGCATCGAAGGCGTTTTGAATGGGTTGTACCACAAAGGGCAGTGAATAAAACAACGACGCGATTACTAAGCCCCAAAAGGTAAACGGCAAGGTCCCAAGACCCAGCGCCATTGTAAACTGTCCAAAAGGTCCATTGGGTCCCATAAATAACAAAAGATAAAAGCCCAACACTGTAGGGGGGAGCACCAGTGGCAAGGCCACGATGGCACCTACTATGCCTTTAAGGGGGGACCGCGTCCTGGCCAACCACCAGGCAATCGGGGTGCCCAGTAGTATTAATAGTGCAGTAACTATACTGGCCAGCTTCAGCGTAAGCCAGATGGTGGTGATATCAGCTTCGGAGAGCAAGGTTTTTATTCCGTTAAGGTGTTATAGCCAAATGATCGGATCATGGCGGCCACCTCGGCAGATTGCAAGTACTGGAATAATGCTTTAGCTGCCACTTTGTTTTTGGCTCTTTTAAGCAGTACTGCATCTTGTTTTATCGGTTCATACAATGTCTCAGGGAGCAGCCAGTATGAACCGCGCTGCTGCTGAGGTAATGCCATCACCTGTGATAACGCAATGAATCCCAGTTGGGCATTCCCCGATTTTACAAAAGCTAACGTTTGCGCAATGTTTTCACCGGTAACCAGTTTGTTTGATGAGAGAAGAGCTGGATATTGCTTTTGCAGATATTGTTGGGCAGCTAATCCATAGGGCGCAGTCCTGGGATTCGCCATGGCGATCTTGTGAAATACCAGTTGCTGCCAGTTGGGTGGCTGCGACTGCAATAAGTCGGGTGAGTGGGACCAGAGCACCAATTTTCCTGTGCCATAGGTGAAAAGACTCTCTTTTACTGCCAGGCCTTCGGCTACCAGGCGAGCGGGCTTTTGAGTATCCGCTGATAAAAATATATCAAAGGGGGCACCTTGTCTGATTTGCGCGTAGAATTTCCCAGATGCCCCATAGGCAATACTGATTTTGTGTTCCTTGCGGGGATAGCTATCCACTATGGCCTTTATTGGAGCCGAAAAATTAGATGCCACAGCCAGTTTTATGGAATCACTTGCCTGTACCATGGGAAGGTTGACACACACTATTGTCAAAATTACCAGACGAAGAATAAACAGCAGGATTACCACCAATGGAATTGGAATATGTAGGGCTATTTTGATGTAGCAAAATAGGCTTGGCAAGTATTGCGGTGCCAGCCAGAACTTTTGTATGCTGTGCTACTTTTCGCGCATACCGGGATCTATATGGCGGGCATTAACAATGTGGCAATCGTGGGTGGTACTCATGGCAATGAGTATTCGGGCATTTATTTATTGCGGCAATGGCAAAAGCACCTTGAGTTGATTCAACGACAGAGTTTTGAAACAACTTTGTTAATGGCAAATCAAGCTGCTTTTCAACAAAACAAGCGCTATGTTGACAGCGATCTCAATCGACAATTTTTGCCCCATCTGTTGGCAGACAATAGTCTACAAAATACCGAGCAACAACGAGCCAAAGAAATTAATCAACAGCTAGGCCCCAGGGGGCAGGCAGGCACGGATTTAATTATTGATCTGCACAACACCACCTCAAATATGGGGCCATCGTTGATTTTGCTGTGCTCCGATGAATTTAATCTACGCATGGCGGCTTACCTCAAAATGAAAATGCCGGAAGCTGTGATTGTCATGGAAGATGATATTCCGTTGGAGCAACAGCCCTATTTGTGTGCCATTGCTCAGCAGGGCGTGATTGTCGAAATTGGACCGCAACCCCAGTCAGTTTTGCGCCACGATGTGCTGCTGTGGATGCAAACCATGACCATGCACTTGCTTGATTATGTGCATTTGGCCAATACCCAAGCCTTACCTGAATTGCCAAAACAGGTTGAGGCCTTTAGCTACACCGAAACACTGAAATTACCGGAAGATGAACATGGAGAGCGTCTGGGTATGGTGCATAAACGGGTTCAGGATCGGGATTTTGAACCGGTGAAACCAGGAGAACCTATCATTGCGCTATTTGATGGTGGGGAAATCTGTTGGCAGGGGGATTATGAGGCTTACCCACACTTTATCAATGAAGCAGCCTACTATGACAATAATCTCGCCATGTCCATGGCAAAAAAGATAACACTTACTATTCCTTAATTAATTTAAGAGTCCGGTTTCCCGGACTCTCTGCTTTATTTCTCAGTACTGACTTTGGCATCCACCCGGGCGTTAATGTAGCCACTGATGTTATCCATAGACAGAGATTTGCTGATGGCCGATTGCTCAGTAAATGACAGGGAAATCGTGAATCGTTGCTGATTGTTGTTAAACACCGATAAACTGCGCTGGGCTGCCACGGCAATCTGCGCTTCTACTAAATCGCGATACTCAGATTTTTGGGTGAGGTCACTGTCGCTGACAATTTCGTCCAGTTCTGGTTTAATGGGGCTGAAGTCTGACTCGGGAAATACCAGCTCACCTTGTTTGAGTTCGAAGCGCTGTCCGGACACCAGGTAATGGCTGGTATAGGCTATTTCATTTTCCTTATTCTTACTTTTTGCCGTTTGTTCCACCACATAAACGCCATTTTGTCCCACTACTTCAAAAAGCGCATTGTTGTCGTCGATGGGAGTAGCCACCAGTGCAGTAGTTTCGTCTACCCCAAAACCAAACCGCGCATCTGACGCCAGCACCAGTTTTGCCAGGCGTAGCTGACGACCCCGTTCAGAAAAGTGGGTGTCCAATACCCCATAAGGAAAGAATTTTAAACCGCCCTCACCGTGATAGGTTACCGGGCGGATCGTGGAGTGGGGATCTACCCGCTCGATCCATGGGGCTTTGTCTTCTGCACCCGCAATCATTGCACCGTCGCTGGTGCCGCCGGTGATCATGCCGGCTTCTTTGTTTCCTTTTTTACCACTTTGCACCGCGGTGCCCGCCGAGGTTCCTGAAATAACTAACTGGCCGGCGTTAAATTTATTACGCAGGGCCGCTAACCAGGGGCGATCCTGATTTTTAGCGTCCACAAATGATTGCCAGGTCAGACTCTGATCGCCACCGTTAAAAAATACCCCGTTGGCCTGTTGCGCCAGCGTCACCAACTGTTCCGGTGCATCGCAAAACTGCTGCTGGTACTCAGCCAGATAAGGATAGACACTTTCTCTATTGTAGACGCCTACATAATCTGCACGGGCCTTGGCTAAGTCAGAACATTCACCCTGGTCCAGTAATTTGGTCAGCGTCGCTTCTACTGGGATCCACACGGCTTTTGCGCCTAATTGAGTAAAAATATCCAGGTAATAGTCCGTGGCTGCAAAAACGTCGTAACCGGATGCGGTGGATACCAGAATCACTGGCTGTTGTCCTTCAGGCGTAACCTTTTTAACTGCCTCAATAAAGCGGGCATAAATCAGCTTACTGCTTTCGAAACGGGTGTTGTTAACCGACGCCTTTTCGCGAATAAAGTTGCCTTCGCTATCCATCGACGGCGCTTCCAATATATCGTTGACCGGGTAGTAGAGGTGATCCGGCAGTGCTTTAATAAACTTACTGGCATTGGTGGAGACACCTTCAAAGTTTACCGAAAAGTTCTTGAGATTGTCGTGAAACTGCTCTTTGTCAAAAATCTTGTCTTTGTGGTGACTGGCAAAGTTTTGCAATACATTGAGCAGCGCCGCCTTGATGGGAGCTTCCCCATCTTGCCACAGAGACAGGGATTTCAGTTGAATCAGGGTTGCCTCGGTTACCCGATAACTGTTTTGAGTTTTAGCGTTGGCAGGCCATGCAGTGTTGTCGATACAAGCGCTGGTGCCATAGGAACCACAGGTTTTCCAGCTGCCTCCTACTAAAAACAGCTGACTTTGCGCCCAGAGGCTACTGCTAAACAATAAAAAGGACAGGATGACGCTGACTTTGACAAACATTCTTACAAACCTTTGCTGTGGAGAATTTCCACAAGAATAGCCGCTTAAAGCTATAGCGTCTAATAGTATTTGATTGGCTAAGCTATGATTAATTCTAAGTATTTCAAAGGTTTGAATAAATATTTACGGATTGAGAATAGTCTTCTGCTATTGCCGGATTTATCTGCAATGCTATGCAGCTGTGGAAGTGAAAATTAATTTGTTCAGCCTATCTTCATAAAACGTAGCAAAATCTCGTCTGCCGTGTTTGAATACTGAGTTGATATGAACCGCATGTCATCCTCATACCCAAGAAAAATTAATCATAAACACAACAAGGATATGAATATGCACCCTTCCAGATTAACAAAGTCAGCATTGGCGCTGGCTGTGGCATTAGCACTTGGCGCTTGTTCTCAACAGGCAAGCAACGAACAGGTAAGCAACACTGCTTCTGGCGAATCCTCATCAGTGCAGGCTCAGGTAAGCGAAGCCGCAAAAGATCAAAATAATCCGTTTTTTACCACCTACCAGACTCAGTTTCAGATCCCGCCCTTTAATGACATTAAAAATGAGCATTATATGCCAGCCTTTGAAGAAGGGATGGCGCAGCATCTGGCGGAAATCGATGCCATAGTGAATAATCCCGAAGCTCCGACATTTGAAAATACAATCGAAGAGCTGGAGCGCACTGGCAAGCTGTTAACCAAGGTACAACGGGTATTTTATAATCTGGCAGGTTCCAACACCAATCCTGAGTTGCAAAAGCTACAAAGAGAACTGAGTCCGTTGGTGACGGCTCACTACGACAAGATCAGTCTGAACGAAGGGTTATTCAAACGAGTTGATGCGGTTTGGCAGGCGCGGGACACCCTTGAACTGACTGCGGAAAAACGCAAGTTTCTGGAAGATACCCATCGCGGTTTTGTTCGTAGCGGTGCGCTTTTGAATGAAGAGCAGAAAGCTAAGCTGACAGAAATTAACGGTAAAATCTCACAGTTAACCACGGAATACGGGCAAAACCTGTTAGCTGAAACCAATGGTTTTGAATTGATTTTGGATAAAAGCGACCTGGAAGGACTATCTGATGGGGTTATTCAGGCCGCTTACGAAACTGCGCAACAAAAAATGGCAGCTGCCGAGTCAGAAGAAGACAAAGCAAAATACCAAGACAAATATGTATTTACGCCGCATCGCAGCAGCATGTATCCATTCTTAACTGAATCTACTCGCCGTGATTTGAGAGAAAAGCTCTACAACTCTTATATTTATCGCGGTGACAACGATAATGAAAACGACAACAAAGCCGTGGCATCGCAATTGGCCAAACTGCGGGCCGAATGGGCAAAAGTGATGGGTTATGATTCCTACGCTGCTTTTGTCCTGGAAGAGCGCATGGTTAATACGCCCGAAGGTGTTTACGACTTACTGATGCAATTGTGGCGACCGGCACTGGCCCGAGCCAAAATGGAAGTGGCAGACATGCAGGCAATGATTGAAGCCGAGGGACACGATTTCAAATTTGCAGCCTGGGATTGGTGGCAATATGCCGAGAAGGTACGCAAAGCCAAATATGACCTGGATGAAGCGACACTCAAGCCCTATCTGACCCTCGACAATGTTTTAAAAGGCGCTTTCGATACCGCCAATAAGCTGTGGGGCCTGACCTTCACGGAACTTCACGATATCGAAGTGTATCATCCCGACGTTCGGGTTTGGGAAGTGAAGGATAAAGACGGCAGCCATTTAGGTATCTTTATGGGTGATTACTACACTCGCTCTAATAAGCGCGGTGGTGCCTGGATGAGTAGCTTCAAAGGTCAGTCAAATCTGGATTTAAGAGAACGCCCGGTGGTGGTGAATGTCTGCAACTTCTCGCCGCCAGTAGGAGACGCTCCGGCATTATTGAGTTTTGATAACGTCACTACCTTGTTCCACGAATTTGGCCACGCGCTGCACGGTCTGGTAACCAATACCACTTACGGCAGTATGTCTGGCACCTCTGGCCCCAGAGATTTTACTGAGTTTCCGGCGCAAATTATGGAACACTGGGCCAGTGAGCCGCAGGTACTAAAAACCTACGCTACACATTATCAAACCGGTGAGCCTATGCCGGATGAGTTGATTGAGAAGTTGTTGAAAGCGGCTAAGTTTAATCAGGGGTTTGCTAACACCGAATATCTGGCGGCGTCACTGCTGGATATGGATTGGCATACCTTGGGCGCTGATGCTGAAATGCAGGATGCTGATGCCTTCGAGAAAGCGTCTATGGATCGCATCGGACTGATTGACGAAATTGCGCCGCGCTATCGCTCCACTTATTTCTCTCATATCTTTGCCGGTGGCTACGCGGCAGGCTATTACAGCTATGTTCATTCTGCGGTGCTGGATTCAGATGGCTTTGCAGCCTTTAAAGAAACCGGGGATATCTTCAATCAGGAACTGGCACAAAAATTCCGTACTCATGTACTGGAAAAAGGATCTACTGAAGAAGCCATGACCCTGTACAAGAAGTTCAGAGGTCGTGAGCCGGAAATTGACGCTCTGTTAAAAGTGCGCGGTTTGGACGGCTCAACCGACTAAACTGGCTTTCGTCGAATATTTAGAATTATGGCCCGGATTCCCGGGCCTGTTTTTTTGCTGCTCTGGTTCCATTAATTACTCATGAAAACTCACAATCTTCTGTTCGTTTTATTGATTACTTTGTGCTTTTTGCAATGCAACTCTGTTTCAGCGCACCCTCAGGATGAGGATATTATTCTGGACATTGAATTGGGGGAATTGACCCTCGATGGCGAGACGCTGGACGAAGAATATCTGGCGGCTTTGAAACGGCAGCGTCTGCGCAAATTAGCGGCAATGAGCTGGTCAGAAAAATTCTGGTTGTACACTAAAGCCGGTTTTGAACACATTATTCCGAAGGGGCTGGATCACATTTTATTTGTGTTGGGGTTGTTCTTTTCCAGCTTGTTATTGGGGGCTGTGCTGTGGCAGGTGACGGCCTTTACTCTGGCACATTCGGTCACATTGGGCTTAGCGGCTCTGGGTATTGTGGTGGTGCCTGGCAGTATTGTAGAACCTCTGATTGCGCTGTCCATCGTCTGGGTAGCCGTTGAAAACTGTTGCTTTATACAAACCTCCCGATGGCGTCCGGCTATCGTGTTTGCTTTTGGTTTACTGCACGGGTTGGGCTTTGCCTCTGTGTTAAGTGATTACGGTCTGCCTAAAGACGACCTGGTGCCATCACTGTTGGCCTTTAATCTGGGCGTGGAGCTGGGACAAATCGCGGTGTTGTTGGCAGCATTTCTGCTCACTTATCTGGTCAGAAATCGCCACTGGTATCGTTCCCGTGTGCAAATTCCGGTATCGATAATGATAGCCCTGGTAGGAGCCTATTGGTTTGTTGAAAGGGTTTTTCTGTAAGTAAAAAATGTGAGGAATGTCACCTGGATGACATTTGCCGAAAAAACCACCGGCTATAATGGCTTTTCCTGATGACTGTGGATTCAATCATGAAAAGTTTTGTAGAACAATTGGCAACTTATGCGGAGTATCATCGCGATACCCGCAACATAGCAACGCATTTAATCGGTGTGCCGGTCATAGTGTTTGCCGTTATTGTGTTGTTGTCCCGACCGCTTTTTGAGGTAGCGGGTTATACGGTTAATCCGGCAATGTTGTGTTGCTTATTGGCGTCGCTGTATTACCTCAGACTAAACCTGGTATTTGCAATCTTGATGGCAACCTTGATGGGGCTCGGTATTTATGCGGCTTTGGATATCGCTCAAGCATCCACCTGGCTGTGGTTGAGCACCGGAGTCGGCTTGTTTATTCTGGGCTGGATTGTGCAATTTATCGGACATTATTTTGAAGGTAAAAAACCGGCATTCGTGGATGATCTGATGGGCTTGTTAATCGGGCCTTTGTTTGTTCTGGCGGAATTTTTGTTTGCGCTGGGGCTGTACAAATCTCTGAAACAAGACATTGAGGAGCGCGCGGGTGTGACCCGCAATGGTTCCCATTCCCTGGATTCCATGTAACTTTCCATCCATTCGACTATTTCAGACGGCTTTCCAGCTTCGAATAATCCCTGGTTGAAGCTGGCATTCTGCCAGTCTCAAAGCCACAATAGAGTTTGACTTTATCTTACCGAGTTAAACAACTATGAAAAAATCCTATCTCGATATCACCGCTGACCTCAATGAATACTTACCTCAAGTGCGCAAGGGCGTCCCGGATGTTATGAAGGGCTTTTCGGAAATGGCCAAAGCTGCCACGGCAGATGGTGTCTTGGATAAAAAGACCAAAGAATTGATTGCATTGGCCATTGGTGTCGCAGTGCGTTGTGATGGCTGTATTGGTTTTCATGCCAAAGCATTGGTTAAACTTGGCGCTACCCGGGAAGAAATCGAAGAAGTGTGCGGCATGTCGGTGTACATGGGCGGTGGCCCGTCACTGATGTATGCAGCGGATGCGCTGAAGGCCTTTGACGAGTTTAGTCAGGCTGAAAACGCTTAACGATGGCAAGTAATTAGATTTGGATATGTCTGCAACAGGGGCCACGCTGCCATCTTATACGGTGCGCTCACTGGTTAATTATCTGGATGCCAATGGGCTTTCCAGAGTCAATATGCTCAATCAGTTGGGCTGTGATGAAGATTTTCTGAATGATCCGGAAAAGCACTTCGCGGCACAACAATATGAAGCCTTGCTCAATACAGCCAGTAGGGATTTTTGTCTGCGCAATATTGGGTTTCGTTTTGGCCAGGCATTTGAGTTGAGCGTTTGGGGCTTATTGGGCTTTATTGTGGCGGCGGCACCCGATCTGCGCCAGGCATTAGTGTTGCAAAAGCGCTATCAATGTCTGTTGGGCAACTCCGGCCTGGCTTACCATGAAACCCAGCAAGACGTCACCACTATGCGTTGGTTATCGGAATGCTGTCACAGTGCTCACAGTACCGAACAGGTGATCACCGCCTGGTTGGCTTTTGCTTTTCAGTATACCCAATCGGCAGCGACTCCGCTGAGTGTCCATTTTACCCATGAGGCGTTAGTTGCTCATGAAGAGTATCAGGCGTTTTTCCGTTGTCCGGTCCATTTTAATGCGGAATTTAATGGCATTCGGGTTAAGACGGATTTACTGATGCTGCCGCTTCGCACTTCAAATTCTGAGGTGTTGAATGTACTCTGCTGCCACGCTGAACAGCGTCTGCAGCAAAAACGCAAAAATGCCTCACTGGACATAGTACGCCAGTACATTATTGAAGTGTTACCAGATCATGTGCCTGACTTGCCGGAAATTGCCAATTATCTGGAATTAAGTCCAAGGCAATTGCAAAGACAATTCCAGCGGGCTGGAACCAGTCTGACCCAGTTTATGGAAAGTATTAGGCTCAGCCTGGCGGTTTCCTACCTGACCCAAACAGACCATAAACTGCTATATATCGCGCAGATTCTGGGGTATTCCGAACAAAGTGCCTTCCAAAGGGCCTTTAAACGCCACTTTGCGGTGACACCGGGGGAGTATCGCCTGAATCCTGTGGCGGTACCTGCTTTCGCAGCCAAATAAAGCACACCAAAGACAGAGTGACGCCACTTAAAACCAGCAGGAATGCTGGGTTTTGTAGCGGCTGATCCAGCAGCGTGAAGGCCAGAAAACCTGTGGCAAACAGCCGCAATGGCTCGGTAAGCGGCAGCGCAGGGTGGTTCTCCTGCAGCCCACTGATAATCCAACAGTGGTAAATGCCAAATAGCCCCAATCCGATATTTATGGCGAGTGAAAATTGCGGCATTTGCAGCAGAAACCAAAACACCATCGGTATAAAGAGGATAAATTGCACCAGCAGATATTTTTGCAACGCACTGCTTTTTGTTACTGAGTACTTTTTCAGCGTTTTACTGGTGGCATATTTACGTGGAATACCCTGTTTGGCATCTTCAGCCCGCCAACCTGGCGGCATTAAAAACGTTTTGAATTTATCCAACCAGTTGCGGGTATAAAAAGCGTCCTGTAGCAGATTGCGGTATACCTGAAAATTAGCCCAAAGTGGGTTCCAACTGTTTAACTGATGACTGACGCCATAAACAATTTTTACCTCCCTTAGTTCCGCCTGGAAGGAACCAAAAAGTTTATCCCACAAAATAAACACCCCGGCATAATTTTTATCGATATATTCCTTGTTTAAAGCGTGATGCACACGGTGATGACTGGGAGTGACAAAAATCGCTTCAAACCATGCGGGCATCTTATCGATGTGTTGGGTATGGACCCAAAACTGATAGATGAGATTCAAAGAAGCACATGCTAACAACATTTCCGGTGGAACACCCAATACCGCCATAGGCAAAAAGATAATCCAGGCAAATACGGCAGGGGTACCGGTTTGTCTTAGGGCTGTGGTCAGGTTGTATTCTTCACTGGAGTGATGCACCACATGAGAGCCCCACATGATATGAATGCGATGACTGAGTCTGTGCACCCAATAGTAACCCAGATCGTAAACCACAAAGGCGATACTCCACCACAAAACTGAATCAAGCGAAATGCTGAAAAAAGCCGATTGCTGATACAGCCAGATATAGGCCGAGAATGGTAAAGCCAGTTTAAAAACTCCCACTAAGCGACTCATTATGCCCAGATTCAATGAGCTGATGGCGTCATCTAATTGATAACAGCCAGTTTTACGCTTTCTGTCTATATAGATTTCTGTTCCTATCAGAATAAAGAAAAAAGGGATGGCAATGAGTATCAGTTCCACAATGAGTTCCACAAACGCTGTAACTTCATGTCAGTATGGCACTTAAGGACCAATGTGTATTGACCCTGGGTGCCATTTATTGACTGTGGACACCGCAATTTGAATCCAAGTGTCTGGACAACCGGGCTATCAATTGTCGCCCATATAATTGGATAATTTCTCCACGTGCTCTTTGGTTTCGTTAATCAACGAAGTAATTTCTAATGCTGATTCGGTAGTACTCTGAGCCAGGTTTCTGACCTCATCGGCTACTACGGCAAAGCCTCGTCCTGCTTCCCCGGCGCGGGCTGATTCTATGGCGGCATTTAGGGCCAACAGGTTGGTTTGATTGGATATGCCATTGATGGTTTGAATGATGCTGCTGATGCGGTCAAGTACTTGCGACATTGCACCGTGAGTATCGGCGATTACTTTATTTCGCTCTGAAACATCGGTGCCATAAAGGATAACTTTACTGATGTTGCCTTCCACCGATCTAACCAGCGATATCGTGGCGGAAATCATCACGGGTGCGTGCCCATTATTCCCAGAAATACTTATATCACAAGCTACCGCGTCCTGTTTGAACAACTGTTGCCACAACTCATCAGAGACACAGTCTTTTAGATTCTTAACTCTGTCTTTCAGCTTATCAGTATTGTCGGAATGCAGTGCTTGTAACGCCAGATCATTGGCG
Organism: Planctobacterium sp. AWH2_060; assembly: GCF_056158425.1. Lineage (NCBI taxonomy): Bacteria > Pseudomonadati > Pseudomonadota > Gammaproteobacteria > Alteromonadales > Alteromonadaceae > Planctobacterium > Planctobacterium sp. AWH2_060. The sequence goes on from NZ_JBSWTG010000001.1 coordinate 3,948,543, forward strand.
TATAACAGGTTGCCCTGGGCTGAAAATTCCATGACCAGGTTACTGCTGGCTATGGCTTTTAATCGGATGTCGTTTTCCAGCCCCATTCTTTTAGTGGCGTCAATATTACTCTGAATCGAGACATATTTTTTGACTTCGCCTTCGCGGTTAAAAACGGGGTTGATGGCCAGGCTAATCCAATAGGAGTCACCATGTTTATTGTAGTTTAAAATGTCCTCATAGACCGGCTTCTTTGCGGCGATATTGGCACTTATACGTTTAACTGTGTCCTGGTCTGTATGCTCGCCCTGAAGAAAACTACCGGGCTTTTTGCCAATCACTTCCGAGGAATTAAATCCGGTTAGCTTGCAGAAGCCGGGGTTGACGTACTCGATTAAACCATTGGCATCGGTAATAATTACAGAATTGTCGGTTTCGTTTGCTACCAAAGAGAGCACCGAAAACTGCTTTTCTTGCATAACCTGCTCTGTGATATCTGTGGCGAATTTAACTATTTTAAGTACTTCACCTTTTGGGTCGGTTATGGGATTGTATGTGGCTTCAATCCATACTTCCTTACCGCCTTTGCCGAACCGTTTGTAGCGAGCAGCCTGAAACTTGCCTGCGCGTAACTTATCCCAAAACTGTTTGTATTCGCTGCCGGCCGCTTCTTTGGGATCGACAAACATAGCGTGATGTTTGCCCTGAATTTCATCCAACTGATAGCCCATTGCACCCAGGAAATTATCGTTGGCAGTCAGAATATGACCTTTCGGGTCAAATTCGATAATGGCCTGCGATTTACTGATAGCGGCTAACTTTCCTTTAGAATCGATATGTTCCAGCTTTTGCGCGGTAATATCTGAGGCAAATTTAATAACCTTTTGCACATTGCCTTGTTTATCCATAATTGGATTGTAAGTAGCCTGTAACCAGATAATATCGCCGTTTTTCTTGACCCGTTTAAATTCAGATTGTTTGAATTTTCCTCGTGCTAGTTCCTCCCAAAATGCCTTGTATGCTGAAGAGTTTTTCTCGTCTTCTTCAACGAACATTCGGTGATGTTTTCCTTTGATCTCATTCAATTGAAACCCCATCGCCTGTAAAAAGTTATTGTTGGCGTTAACAATGATTCCTTGTGGCGTAAACTCAATTACTGCCTGAGAGCGGTTCAGGGCTTCAGAAATGGCTTCTGCTGTTTTGCGCTCGAAGATATCAGAAGATTTAGGTTTAAAAAGCATAGGCAATCACTTTATTTTGTGTGGGTTTTAGTACATTTGCATGGGTGCGTTTGGTAAACCAAATTGTACAGTTATCATTGCACAATAGGCTCTGCTGTTATAAAAAGCAAAGAATATTAGAGACGAATAGTTTCGTGTTGATGACAAACACGGTGCATTCTTAGTAACAATGTATTAGTCTTTTGAAACATATTTATAGCACCTTCGTTTCTGCATGCAACAGCTGTTCGATTCATTTTTTTATTCCGCAAACGAGAGTCTCCTGACTTATGGTTCTTATGACCCCAGATTGGTGGTTATTTCGGTACTGATAGCAATTTTCGCGGCCTTCATGGGCTTTGAAGTGGCTACACAGGCAACCGAAAGTAAAGCCGGACGTAGCCAGGTGCTGCTCACTGCGGGGAGCATCGCGTTGGGCGGAGGCGTGTGGTCAATGCATTTTGTTGGGATGCTGGCCTTTGACCTCTGTACCCCGGTTGAGTACGGCTGGCAGTTAACAATTCTTTCCGTATTGCCTAGCATTGCGGCGTCATTAGTGGCACTCAATCTCATTATTCAAAAGACCATAACTTTAAAACAGATTTTCCTGGGCGGGGTTTTGGTGGGGGCTGGTATCGGCACCATGCATTATGTGGGCATGGCATCAATGCAAATGGCCACGCTGCTACGCTACGATTTGGTGATGTTTCTGGTGTCTATTTTGGTGGCTGTGGTGTTGGCTATGTTGTCCTTGTGGGTGCGTTTTGGCATTGCCCGAATTGGCAAAACCCGCCTTTCGCCACGAAAAGCTAACCTGCTTGCGGCCATTGTAATGGGCGCCGCCATTTCGGGAATGCATTATACCGGAATGGCGGCGGCTCGCTTTGTATTACCGCCAGGTTTGGAATTGTCCGCTCAGCCTGCCGAGATTTCACTGTTTTTAGCTGCTGGTGTCACTGCGTTTACTATTTTAATTATCAGCCTGGTTTTGGGCACCAGTCTGTTATTTCGTTATAAAGATATTAGTGAAGTCGCAAACCTCAATGCCAGTCGTATGCGGGCCATGATGGATACTGCGGTTGATGGCATTATTACCATTAATAGTCATGGCATTGTGGTGAGTGTGAATAAGGCAGTCAGTCAAATTCTCGGCTGGTCGGACGAAGAGTTAATGGGAGAAAATGTCAGTAAAATAATGCCAGAACACGATAGCGCAGAACATGATAGTTACCTGGCTAACTATTTAAAAACCGGAAAAGCAAACATTATCGGGGTAGGGCGCGAAGTCGAGGCACTGCACCGAAATGGCGAGCGGGTGGCGGTGCGTCTCGGCATCGGTCATGTGGTGCAAAAGAACCAAGATTATTTTGTGGCCTTCCTTTCAGACATTCGCCACAGAATAGAAATGGAAAGGGCGTTAAAAGAAAACGAAGCTAAGTTCCGCTCACTTATCTCAAATATTCCGGGCATCGCCTATCGTTGCCTGACGGATAAAGAATGGCCTATGGTTTTTATCAGCGAAGCAGTAGAAAACATAACGGGCTACAATGCCAGTGAATTTACTCTGCCCAATCCAAAGCGAAGTTTTGCCGACCTGTATCACCCAGAAGACAGAGAACGTATTTATGCTGAAGTTGCCGAGCAAGGCTCTTTTGCGTTGGAATATCGGATTATTCGCAAAGATGGCCAGGTGAGGTGGTTGTTCGAACACGGTAATTTGGTTCAGGGGGAAGAAAGCTCCGAATTCTGGTTGGACGGCTTCATCATGGATATCACCGATCGCAAAATCATGGAGCAAGACATGTTGCTGGCAAAAGAGAAAGCGGAGCAGGCCGCCGCGGCCCGGGCTGCATTTCTAGCCAACATGAGCCACGAGATCCGCACCCCCATGAATGCCATCATCGGATTCAGCGATATTTTAATGGACGCTCGTCTGACGGCAGAACAATACAAGCACCTGACCACAATCAATCGTTCCGCAAAATCCCTGTTGCATTTGCTCAACGATGTTCTGGATAGCGCAAAACTGGACAAAGGCAAGCTGGAGCTGGAGCTCAGACCCTTTAGTCTGACGGATGAAATTGATGCCGTGGTATCGACATTGTGGCTACAGGCAGATGCGAAAGGGTTGAAATTGCAGGTTCATATTGATGAAAGTATCGCGTCAGGTTATCTGGGATCGCCGGACCGAATCCGTCAGGTACTCACCAATTTAGTGGGCAACGCCATTAAATTTACCAATGAAGGTGAGGTTAACATTGGTGTAACTCTGACTAGAGACAATGTGTTGCGCTTTAGTGTTCAGGACACCGGCATTGGTATGTCGCAGGAGCAACTGGAAAGAGTGTTTGATGCCTTCGCTCAGGCTGATGCCTCTATGAGCCGTAAATTTGGTGGGACCGGACTTGGGACCACTATCAGTAAGCAACTGATAGAGTTAATGGGGGGGACTATCAGTGTGCAAAGTGAATTAAATAAGGGCACCAGTTTTACTTTTGAGCTGCCTTTGGAAGCTACGGATGTGGTAACCAGTCAGGGAGCAGGTCCTAAATTACAGTTGCCGCCATTAAAGATTCTGGTGGTGGACGACATTCAACAAAATATCGATTTATTACAGGTGCTACTTGGTCGGGAGGGGCATCAGGTACTCACCGCGCGAGATGGCCAACAAGCCCTGGTGCGAATGGTGGCTTCCAAGCCAGATCTGGTACTGATGGATTTGCAGATGCCAGTGATGGATGGCCTGACTGCCGCAAGAGAAAGACGAGCACAGGAGCAACAACAAAACCTGGCAAATATTCCTATTATTGCACTTACCGCCAGTGTGTTGGAGCAGGATAAAAGCGCCGCGGAACAAGCTGGCATGGAAGGCTTTGCCAACAAACCGGTGGACTTAATCCAACTTAATAATGAAATGGCACGTGTGCTGGGTATTGATACCAGTACTATCCTGGCGCACGAATCTCAGTCAGATAACCTATTGATAGATTTTAAACAGGGTGAGCAGTTATGGGGCAGTAAAGCAAAACACCTCAGGGAGTTACAGACTTTCTTAAATAACAGCAGTGCCTATCAGCAGGAAATACGGGACGCTTTAACACTAAAGGATTGGTCACAATTACAATCAGTTAGCCACAAAGTCAAAGGCGTTGCCGGTAATGTGGGATTAAAATCCATACTCAATGCAATGCAGGAACTGGAAAACGCGGTGGCCCAAAAGGATATTGCTATGGTGCAAAGGGTTTCGCAGCAAATTCAACAAAGCCTGGAGCAAGTGGGTGCTGCGCTGCAAGAGCATAGTGATGACCCTGTGATTGAGCCAGAAACTGAAGTGCTGTTTAGCGAAATTATCCCGCACCTTCAGCGTTTGCTGGCAGACTGTGCCCATAACACTTATCACGAGCAAGATTTAACCCACCTGGCGTCACTGAAAGCTACTAAATTTTCTGAAATAGTGACCCGGATAGAAGCTGCGCTGGATGATTTTAATTTTGCCAAAGCGGCTACTGAGATTGAGCTGTTACTTGAAGAAATACAATCGGAACAGGAGAAGTGATGATTGAAATAGAACTGAATCGGCCCAGAATACTGTTGGTTGACGATGAGCCTGTAAACCTGAGGGTGCTGAAAAATATTCTTGCAGAGAACTACGAACTGGCGTTTGCTAAAAGTGCCCAAGAGGCAATAAATCTGGCGATGAAAGAGCCTCCTGCGCTGATTTTAATGGACGTGATGATGCCGGAAATGACCGGTCTTGAAGCTTGTCAGGCGTTGAAGGCTGAACCTTCCACAAAAAATGTACCTGTTATTTTCGTGACTGCGCTGGCGGATGAGAATGACGAAACCGCGGGCTTTGCAGCCGGCGGTGTGGATTATATTACCAAGCCTGTCTCGCCAGCCATTGTTAGAGCCAGGGTAAAAACCCATTTATCACTGGTTCAGGCAGAGGAGCTTAGGATAACCAGGCTACAGGTTATTCAGCGCTTAGGACGGGCTGCGGAATATAAAGATAATGAGACCGGTACTCACGTGCTGCGCATGAGCCATTACTCCCGTATTTTGGCGAGAGCTTACGGTTTATCTGAAAAAGCAGCTGATGATATTTTGCACGCTGCGCCTATGCACGATATTGGCAAAATCGGTATCGCAGATAGCATTCTCCTCAAACCCGGCCGGTTAACAGAACAAGAGTTTGACGTAATGCGAACTCATCCGCAAATTGGTGCAGATATCATTGGTGAAGCGGATTCTGATTTACTTAAACTGGCGAAATCTGTGGCACTGACTCATCATGAAAAATGGGACGGCTCAGGCTACCCCAATGGATTGAAAGGAGAGGATATTCCTATTGAAGGACGCATTGTCGCTATCGCGGATGTGTTTGATGCTTTGACCAGTAAGCGCCCCTACAAAGAAGCATGGACAGTAGAGAAGACTCTGGATCTAATTAATTCTGAAAGCGGCAAGCACTTTGACCCTGCATTGGTGGGGCTATTAGATAAATGCCTGCCGGAATTCCTGGAAATCAAAGCCCGCTGGCAGGATGAGTAGAGCTAAGCTGTTGTCAGAGGTTCTGACAACAGCGCATTAAACTGGTGTAGAGGCACAGGCTTGCTAAAGTAAAAGCCCTGCACTATATCGCAATGAATATCGCGTAACAGTTCCAACTGTTGTTGGGTTTCAACACCTTCTGCTACCACTTTTAGGTTAAAGTTTTTTGCCATATCAATGATGGTTTCGGTGATCATTTTGTCGGCGGGATCCACGTCGATATCTTTAATAAAGCTGCGATCAATTTTTAGTTTATCCACCGGGAAATGCTTCAGGTAAGCGATAGAAGAATGTCCTGTGCCAAAGTCGTCTACGGCCAGAGAAATACCTAGTTGCTTAAGTCTGTGCAGTAACTCCATAACATTGCCGGAAGTCTCCATCAGGCCGTTTTCTGTTAATTCAAGTTCAAGGCGTTCAGGTCTGACACCGGAACTTTTAACATTGCTTTCTACCTCCTCAAAAAAGTTATCAAAGCGAAAATCGCGGGGAGAGATATTCAGGGCCAGGGTTAAGTCATGGCCTTCGTCTTGCCACTGTTTCAGTTGTCGACAACCCTGAGCGATCACCCATTTAGAAATTTCATGAATCAAACCCGTTTCTTCGGCGATTTCAATAAATGCCCAGGGAGTGAGCAAGCCCTCTTCAGGATGATTCCAACGGATCAGGGCTTCCGCACCAACGATTGTGTTGCTGCGCATACCAACCTGTGGTTGATAAAAGAGCTCAAGCTCCTGGCGCTCAATGGCTTTACTTAATTGATTGCTCAGCTTAAAGCGTTTATCCGCCTGTACGGTAATAGACTCGGTATAAAAAGCATAGGTATTACGGCCATTTTGTTTTGCCTTGTACATAGCGGAATCAGCATAGGTGAGTAGCTTTTCCAGATCATTGGCATCGTCGGGAAAAACTGAAATGCCAATACTGGTGCCTATGGTGGTTTCCTGATTGCCATCCAGCAGGTAGGGTTTTTTAACTTCCTCAATGATGTTTTGCGCGATTATGTTTAAAGCGCTGATTTGTGACAGCCCTTCCAGCAATACCACAAATTCGTCACCACCCAGGCGCGCAACAGTATCTTCTTCCCTGAGCAAACACTTTAGTCGGGAGGCGACTTGCCTGAGTAATTCATCTCCCACCATATGCCCCAGGCTATCGTTGACCACTTTGAAATGATCTAAGTCCATAAACAATATCGCAACTTTATCTTCGGGATGACGTTTGGCACGCTCCAGAGCATGCTCAATGCGAGACTTTAATAATAATCGGTTGGGCAAGCCCGTGAGTGCGTCGTAATGGGCTAATTGTTCCATTCGCGCTTCAGATTGTTTTAAGCGAGTAATATCTGAAAATACCGCTACGTAATGGCTAATGTTACCCTGTTCATTTTCAACCTTACTGATTGAGAGCAGTTGTGGGTAAATGGTGCCATCTTTTTTTCGGTTCCACACTTCGCCTTTCCAAAAGCCTTGTTGCTCTATCGCCTGGTACATGTCTTGATAAAATTGAGCATCGTGTCGGCCCGACTTTAAAATCGAAGGAGAGAGTCCGGCCACATCTTCCTGGCAATAGCCGGTGATTTCGGTGAAGGCTGGGTTGACCGTGATAATTTGGTTTTGCCCATCGGTTACCAGAACACCTTCCTGGGAGTGTTCGAACACCTTGGCATTGAGTTTTAGTTTTTGCTCGTTTTCAACGCGTTCCGTGATGTCGTGAATAATGGAAAACAACATGGTTTTACCGGCATTTTCAATCGGTGTTGAATGCACTTCCACGTAGCGAATTTCGCCGCTGGCTAACTGGTGCTGAAAGGTGAAATAGTTTTTATTGCGTGAAGCCGCATTAGACATTTCTTTCGCCACTTCTTCAGGCGACATGATGTTAATATCCTGAACGCGTTTGCTAACCAGTTGAGCGTGGCTGTACCCGTAATAATCCAGGGCCGCGGTATTAGCATCTACGATTTGTCCGGTGGATTTATCGAGCAACAACATAACGGCATTGTGGTTATGAAAGATATTTCTGAATTTGCGCTCTGATTGAAACAGGTTTTGGATGGAATCAAGGTACAAAAGCTCTGTAATATACCTATGTCTGAGTATTAATAGCCATAAGCAAAATAGCAAAAGTGCGCCAAACCACACTGGAGTATGTACATGTAAATCTTGCCAACCAGCTTTTGGCGTAGCCAATAATTGCCAGCTTCCCTGAGGAAGACTGATGAATACACTGATTGGTTCCTGCGATACTATTTCACTATCCCCGTAGAAAAAATCACCCTCAGCTCCGGTAGAATTTTTTCCTCTAATTGCCAGGCTTAGGTTTGTCTGTTCGGTTACGGCGCCTGCTTTCAATAGCTCACTATAATGCAAAACCACTGCCAACAATCCCCATTTATTATTGGTTTTTGCATTAGTTATCGGGGTGCGTGCAATAAATGCGGTTTCGCCTTGAACAAGATCAACGGGGCCAGCCAGGACAGTTCGGTTTAACTCAATTGCACGTTTTGCTGCCTCAAATTGTTCGGGTACTTTTTTATAGTCCAGACCCAGTGCTTTTTCGTTCCCCGACAAAGGGTAAATGTGAGTAATTACCAAGTCTTTCGCCGCTGCAATATGTCTTACCTGGTTTTCAGAAGCGAGCAATTGTTGGGTAAATCGGGAAAATTCGGATTGGTCAATATCAGGGTTGAGTGATATATAGGTGGCTAGGCCGTGGGTCAGACTGAGATTGCTGTTTATGGTGTATTCCAGAGAGGCCCTGATCTCGGTCAGTTCGGCGGTGACATCATTAATTTGATTCTGATGATGACGCTCATTTGTGATGATTTCGAAAAGCGCTAACGCCAGAAGCATCAAGAGGGCCGATATTGCAGCCGCCGCCAGGAACTTTAATTTAATGCGAAGTTTAGCTTGTTTATTGCTTGTTTCAGGCATCTGCTGATCTCTTTAGAGATACTCCTGTTGACAACTGGATTATTTGTTTTGTCTAAATACTAGCAATGCTTTGAATGTATCCCAAATAGTAAATCACAAAATCCGGGGTTTAATTGCCAATACGGTCAACAAACAAACAACGTTTGTGTCTTTAAGCAAATTTACTTTATTTTTAGTATCGAATCTGACAGGTGCTGATCTTGCTTATTCCAGCTGACGCGAATGTCTAGCTTATGGCGGGTTTCATCTTCTTTTACTGTGATTTTTAGATCTAACAGCCCTTTCGGGGTGAGTTCCAGATTGCCGTCTTCGTCACTAAACTCCAGTTTGCCTTTGCCAAGTCCTTTAGAGATGGCTTCCAGTATCTTCTGAATGGACTTGCCATCCTGAAGTGATTCGTGCCTGAATTCACTTTTGTGTTCCATAGTGTTTCCTTAATGTTGAACTGGCCAAGTGTTGTGCCAATGAGGGGACAGGACTTTGGCGACCGGATGATCAGAGCTGATGCCAATAATCATTTTTTTAGGGTGGATCAAGGTTGCCCCGAACCCCATTCCTGCAAGACCTTCTTTACGCCGGGAGTTGCGATCCAATGTGATATCACCTTCTACATGCAGCAATCCTTTTTGTAATGAGATCTGTTGTCCATTGCCATGATTAACGTGACCATGCACTACACAGTGAATACCTTGTTGCTCCACAGCACCGGCGCCTGTGCTGGAAAAGGTCGGGTCTGAATCACGGTATTTGGTGCGAAACGGCGTGGCAATAGAACTAAAATAAAATGCAAATAAATCATCTCGCAATGTGGATTTAAATTGCTTATTGAGTTTGCTGATCCCTTTGCGTTGTATTTGCTGGCTGACTTCGTCATCTAATCCGGCATGAACAAACAAAAAGCTGCCTTTTTTGTAGGCTAATTGCATGTTTTTGAAAAACCAGCGGAACTTTCCTTTTTTACTAAAAAACAGTTGCTGACACTTTTGTGCAGCAGCGTAAACTTTTCGAATATCCAGCCCATGAGCTTCGCAGTCTTGTTCAAATTTGCTGGCTTTTTTACGCAGACGCTTTAACTCTTTGTCAATTGCTTTAGTTGACAGTTTATCCCGGGCATAAAGGGGAAAGTCTTCAAACCATGAATCTCTGGGGTACAGATATGCTTTGCAGGTTTCAGAATCAGGTGTGTGTTGTTCCCAGCAACTGTTCACCAGATAGCGTTCAAATACCTCTTTAAACAGCGGTATAACCTTAGTACCCATGCGTACGAACATGTGCTCATAACTGACATGTTTTTCTCTACTGATGGCCGATAAACCGGTTAACAAACGCAGATCATGGTTGCCCGCCAGCAATTTTATTTTTGCTTTAGTCGCAATAAATTGTTTCAGGCTCTCCAACAAATCTAAGTTGCTGGGCCCTTTGTCCAGACAATCGCCACCAATAACAAAGGTGGCTTTTTTGCCCAAAGCCGTTAACTTGAGTTTGCCTTTACTGTTTCGAGTTACCCCGCCTGAAGCCACGAGCGAAGCAATAAATGCATCTGCATCTGCATGAGGATCGGAAATAAAAATAATCGCTTTATCTGGCCACTGCCAATGCTCAGTGCTCAATGATTCTGGAGAGGGCTCTTCGCGTTGTACGTGGCAGTCATCGTTAGCCACATGCCGAAACTGCGACCAATGTTGTCCGATCGTGGTGTACCCTGCGAGATCAATAGGAAAAGTTTGAGCATTGGTGGATTGCATATTGTTACTCGTTTGCTGCAGAGCCTGACGCTCCTGTATTATCAGTCTTTTGCTTCACTTCCCGCTTGACGAATCTTCCACTGGCCTGCGATGTGTTGCCACTCGGTATCTATTTTTTCCAAAACCACAGGATGAGCGTGATGCATGCTTAACTTACTAATATCGCAAAACTGCATGACATTTAGATGACATGCAGCATGGCGCATGGCGGCGCCGTGGCCCACGATAAGTTGTACTCTGGCTTGCTCTGAAGCTTGGTTGTGCTGTTCTATATGTTTTGCAACGCGAGCTCCGGCGTCCATCAGAGATTCAGCTCCCATAAAGGGTAAACAATAGTAGCTGTCAGATTTCCAGCCTTTGGGGGCAGGGCTAAAGCGCGGATCCTGGTGCAACAAATGTTCGATTTCCTGCGTCGTCAGATTCGCTACATTGCCGACCGAGCGCTCTACCAGTTCTGGGAACTGCAGATGCACAGGTGGAGCATCAAAAAAGTCAGCCAGTACCTCCATGTAGATCTGTGCTGTTTGCCAGGCGCGAAGAAGCGGCGAGGAATGTACTTGTACCGCCAGTTTCCATTGTTGTGCGGTGAGCAGGCTGGCAAACGCTTTTGCCTGCCTGCGGACTTCCTTCTCACCTTCCGCCGTCAACGGAAATGGCTGAAGTGCACTGGGAGTATTGTTTCGTTGGTGATATGCGCCATGTCTTATCAAAGCGACGAGTGTTCGAGCCACTTCCAGATATCCTTATAAGTTTAGCTTGTTGCGAAGCAGTTCTTTAAGCTGTTCAAAATCGGCTCCGCCGGTAACTTCCCATACGTTTACTGGGGCCAGTCTGGCCTGGTATTGTTGATTACAGGGAATAATTGCTTCGCTCAAAAATTCACCCTGGGCATTTTGATAAAAAGAACCGGGTGATTTGGCGATGGCCTTGATCAAATCCGGGCGCTCTTCCAGATTCACCAGTTGCATTCCTACCGGGTTATTACCGCCGGGTTGCCAGTTGAGTAAAATAACCTGTGTTAACTGGCAACTATGCCCCAGTTTTTGTTTACCATAGATTTGCTCCACCATGACATCGTATTTTTCTTCAAGTCGCCAAAGTTCGCTGGTGGGCATATTTCTCAGCTCTGTGCGTCGTTGCTCTGATAAAATTCCGATGAGCTTGGGGTCGTTGAGCAGAGTGCCGGGATTCACTCTGGGTTGTTTTGCTACACCTCGGGCAATTACCGCCTTTTGCTCATCAAACAAAAACAAGCGGTCATTAGAAATAAACTTGCTATCGGGCAGGTCCATCAGTTTCAGCATGGTGGTGGATTTACCACCACCTGATAGCGCTGCAATAGCAATACCTTGCTGTGCCAATTGCAGACAGGCCGCATGGCAAATCAAGCCATCTTGTTGTTGTAGAAAATTAATATGCTGGTTAATGATGAAATTAACGGTTTGACTGAGGAATTGCTCGCAAGGCCCCGCAGCCAGGGGGGCAGTCAGATGTTGAAACAACACCATGCCGGTTTTGAGTTTGTGGATCCAACGGCCGTCATCTACATCACAGTATTGTTCTTTTTGCCTGGTTTTTCCGGCTTCAGCAGACCATTTTTGCCATTGAATAGACGTTTCTTGTACTTCGTCGTCATAGAGGTAAATTGTCACCTTGGCGTTTGTCTGCTCTGATTCATAACCCTTAAAGTACTGGCTCAAAGCCTGTAATAAGGATGGAGAGTTACTGCAAATCCGGTAGTGCTGGTTTTCAAACACAAGCTGAATTGCGTGCCCGAACAGTGTGGTGTTTAAATTTAAGGTATTGAATCCGCTATGTGTGTTATTCATTTGCTAATGTACTTAATATATGTTGGCAGTAGACCTGAGCCGCATCAATCTGGCAGCCTTCTTTCGCCCCTTTGAAGCCACCAAAGGCGGAAACTTCAAAAATTATGGGTCCTTTGTCAGTTAGTGCAATATCTACCGTGGTGAAATCCAGCCCAAAAGGAGCCTGAGCATTGCGTCCTAGTGCTATTAAAGACTCGTCGGGCTGGTAATTCTGATATTTGCCGCCACTGTGAATTGTGGTATTCCACGAATCATTTTGAGCTACTCTGGCGTAGGTACACAAATAGTTGCCTGCTACAAAAACCATTCCCAGATCCCAACCTTGTAACGCGGCTTTCTTTTGAATGTATAACATCGGATTTTGCTGCTTAAAACTCGTCAGTTGCTGTACCAAATCCGGTTGTTTCGCCGAAATTAAAGTCATCCCTCTGGCTTTGGTGGAAAACATGGGTTTAAGCACAGCCTCACCAAATCGATTCACCGCGTTCTCAGCTTCCGCCAGATCTTCAGTTATACAGGTTTCAGGTAAAGGTAAATGTTGGGCTGCCAGGGTAACACTGCAGCCGAGGCGATTGACCAATTGCAGCATAGCCTGACAGGAGCTGAAAATTCTGACTCCTGCCATTTCAGCGAAACGCAATAATTCAATGCGATCCCACATATGGCGGTCGTAATCCTGAGTGATCTTTTTAACAACAATGCCATCCAGCTGACACAGATTAATATCTTGATACCAAAGGGTTTGGTTTGATGTGTCCAGGCGTACTTCCCGCATACTGACCACCAAACGATAGCCGGTTTGCTGCTCAATGCGGTCAGCCAATACTTCGGTTGACCATTTACCGGGGATGCCGACAACGGCGATGCGTTTATTCAAAGAACAGATCCTCCAGAGGCAAGCGATATTTCGCTAGTTTATCAGTTTTGGTGTTGGTGATGTGATTGAGTAAATACAGAGCTCGTAAAAACATTCGCCGGGAGAGCGTAGGATCGAGGATAAAGCGAGTAGAGGTAATGAACGAACGGATAAGTCCTAAGGTTAACCTTTGCTCGAAACTTGTGTCATGCTCTTTTTTGGCAAACCGTCTGATTGCGGTTAAAAATTGCTTTGCTATAGCTAATAATGTGCTGCGTTGCTGTGATTCCAATACGCCTAAGCGATAAATGGATACCATGAATACCGCCACATCTTGCACGTAATCCATGTATCTGGAACGGTGTAAGTCGATGAAGTTAATTCGCTTATCAATAGGGTCAAAAATAATATTGTCCAGATTGAAATCGCCATGGATATAAACAGAGAATGGTGCCTGTAACTTCTTTTCTAATTCAGAGGCCCTTTTTATCAGGGTATTCAGGGAAGGATTGGTTTCACCACATAGCACCTGCTTTTGCTTTGCAAATCCAGGGTGTACCTGAATCACCGCCGGCAAACGCTGCTCTAGCTGTTGCATGTGTTGTGCGAATGCGGGTTGTTCTGTGCGGGTTTCCTTCCAGATGTTTAGCAGTGTCTTTAGCAGGCTTTTTAATGCGGGTTGAACCAAATCATGTCGCTCGGTGACAATGCGCTCCATGGTGAGACCGGGCAGGTGCTCTATTAGCATTGAAGCGGTTTCACCGCGTTTGTGATAAGACAGTATTTTGGGTGCCAGCCCCGGGTATATATCGTGCCAGCTTTCAACACTGGCGCGTTCCTCTTTAACCTTGCCTTTGTCGCCTTCTTTAAAAATGGCCAGGGGATCCTTGTTGGCGATATCCTTGCGGGACACCGCAGCAATAGCGCTGCCGGAACGGGTTTCGGCAATGGTATTTAAGGTAAGGTTTTCTGGGGATGTATCAACATCTTCTGCAATATCTGACAAAGAGGTATATCGGCTAAGATTCATTTTTTGGCCGAGATTGGCCGACAACAGCGATTCTGCAATAGCGCCCATCAAAGTAATCATTTGGCGCAGAGCATAAATTGGAAACATCATGTCGGCAGCTTCCTGCAGGCGTTGATGCTCGCTCAGCTCCAATACCGCTTTGTTCATAATTTTGGATAGCCTTCGGGTGAGCTTGCGTCTTTCATTGTCGATTTCAATAGCGATCTGGGAATTGGCTTCTATCAAAGCATTTTCTACCAGAGCTATTGTCATCCGCATCCGTTTTACCAGTTTCGCGCATTCTTTATGAGGTAGTTCCGCAAGACGCTTGGGCTTCAAACTCAGACTGTCACTGATGGCTTGTCTGCCAAAGTGGCTAAACTGAAATAATTCAGCAACCAGACTTTCTGCTGCCTGGAGACGGAATTGTAATGGTGAACGAGGATTGCGCTGTAACTGTCCGAGTAAGCTGCGACGTGCCCGAGTGCGCAAATTTTCCGCATAACCTGCGCGGCTTAAGATGCGATTGGCGAGTTCGACATTGGGCTCTAGTAAAAATGCCTCTGTTTGTAGTAGTTGCTGATCAATTTCCAGCAACAAAAAATGCAGGTGCTCGATTGTGCTCTTGTTGAGTTTGCTCAAGTGCCCTCTGCTGTAAAATTACTGTTATGTTGATAGTCTATACTGACATCATTATATGTCACCAGTATTAAACCCCGTTCTTAAAGGATTGAGGGAATAGATCTGCAACAACAAACGTTGAAAAAATGAAAATAACAACAAGGCTTAGATAACCGATGACTCGCTTTTTGGTAACCCGGGGAGGGAGTATTCCTGATCCGATGCGCAGTAGTCGTTATAAAAAAATTCCTGAACTTGGACCGAGAATTTTGTTTTTTAGCGGTGGCAGTGCTTTAAATGGAGTTGCGCGCAAACTCAAAGAATTTACCCATAACTCTATTCACCTGGTTACCCCCTTTGACTCTGGGGGCAGTTCTGCTGTTATCCGCGAATTTTTTGATATGCCCGCCGTCGGTGATCTGCGCAGCCGCATGATGGCGCTGGCGGACGAATCGGTGTTGGGAAACCCGGAAATTCTTCGTTTGTTTAATTATCGGTTCGATAAAACTACGGATAACGCTACGTTAAGGGCGCGACTGGAGTCTATGGTAGCGGGTGAAGACGATTTGACCCGAGATATCCTAAACCCGATGCGCAGCCTAATTTGCAACCATCTGGGCTATTTCCTAAAGGTAATGCCTGCGGCATTCAATTTACGTGGCGCTAGTATCGGGAATTTGATTCTGGTGGGGGGCTATGTCAATCATCACAGGCAACTGGATCCTATTATTTTCCTGTTTTCCGAGTTGGTAAAAGTAAAGGGTATCGTGCGGGCTATCACCGAAGATAATTATCATCTTGCGGCAGAACTGGAAGATGGCTCGCAGGTTATCGGACAACATTGTCTTACCGGAAAAGAACAGCCTCCTATTACCAGTGCCATTAAAAAGTTACGCTTAACTAAAGACCTGAATAGTTTGCGCCGGGTGACCACCAAACTAAAAAAACGCAATCGTAAATTGATACAAAGCGCTGAGTTAATCTGTTATCCACCGGGCAGCTTCTATTCCAGCCTGGTGGCAAATTTGTTGCCTTATGGCGTTGCAGAGTGTATTGCTGAGAATCCCTGCCCTAAGGTGTATGTTCCCAATCGCGGCAAAGATCCGGAACAAATCGGCATGTCGCTGAATGATCAGGTGGACACTATTCTGGAGCGATTGCAGGGACAGTTGGATGAACCGGTTGAGGTAACGAGGCTTTTGAACTTTATTCTTTATGATAGCCGCCACCTGCCCGACAGACAGCCTTTAGATATTGAGCGATATACCCGCATGGGCATCCAGGTGATTGATACACCTTTGCTAAACGATAATCAGCCTAAGTATTACGATGATGCGCAGTTGGTAAAAGCCATCATTTCGTTAATCTAAGGCGGGCAAGTGCTGCAGGGCGAGAGCATGAGTGCTCATTTAGTGTCCAGAAACTAATAATGTTCATTTGGAGATAATCCACAACTGATTTGTTTACGGGTTCGGTTCCACCAATATTTGTTCTGATGGCGAAGTTTATGTTGTTGCGCGTCAGGGGCTGCGGGGGATTCTTAAGGGGGGCGCAGCCCGGTCCCCTTGAGGCGCTGTCGGCGCCCCGACGATGATTTCAATCAAAAGATAAAAGTTGAATTAGACGGCGGTGCCAAAAAAGTCTATCTAACAGCAAACTCAAAACCAGAGCCTGTAGTTAGGTTGAGCGCTGCAATATCGATAATTTAAGTCGCACCAAAATAATTAGCTTTTAGCGTCGGTCAAGCTGTGTCGGATATCGCTCAAAAATCATTTGCGATATTGCCCTGGCAAATGCTGCCCGCTTGAACACCTATTACTTTTTCTTAAACAGCAGGGTCATACGGTTGGACTCGCCAATTTCGTCTACTGCCTTTTTCTTGGCTTCGTCATCTTTGGTGCCAAAGTAGGTCGGCGGTAAACGCCAGACAATATCGCTGGCTGCTGGTTTGTCTTTGGGGTTTTTGTTGATATCTGAACTGCTAACTAACTCAAATCCGGCAGCTTCAAAACTGGCTATGACCTGAGATGCTTTGAGGTAACCCCGGCTGCCATCAGTATCTGCATCAGAGTCGGCGATGGCATGTTGTACCACACCTACCATGCCGCCTGGTTTCAGCATGTTGTGGGTGGCTTGCAACGCCTGGGTCAGAGTTCCGGATTCTTTTTCAAAGCGGTTAAGATTGTGCAGTGCCCGGATAAACAAGACTCTGTCTACTGTGCCATGTACCGATTCTGGGACGGTTTCAAAGGTATAACCATCAGCGTTTATACCATTGTCAGTGAGCTCGGCGACCAACCCCGGAAATCCCTTGGTGGAAGCAATCATATCCTTGATACGTTCCTCACTGAAAAAGCCGAATCTGGGCCACATACTATCGACATAATTGATACCGTAAAGGGTGCCTTCTTCGCCCAGATAATTAGCGATAATGCCGGAATACCAACCACCGCCGGGCAAGGCTTCAGCCACCGTCATGCCGGGTTTTAGCTGAAAGAAGCTAAGGGTTTCAACCGGGTGTCTTTGAGCATCGCGAGCTTTGGCATCATCAGAGCGTTCAGCCACTACGGCTTTTAGGGTTTTATGGCTTTCTGAGTGCGCCAGTGCCGTGTGACTGAGGGTCAACAGTAGCGCTGAACCCAGCACCGCGCTGAGGTGCTTCTTGGTTTTGAGACTAAATACAGGTTTCATGGTGTGTTCCGGTAAGTTATTTGTAGTCGCAGTAAACGTTAGAATCCTTTTGCTCAGTTCGCAACTGCTATCCTTATCAGCACACAAATTTTTACTAAAAAAGTCTCGTATTTCAGGCCAGGTATTGCGCTATAAAGCGACTGTGGTCTGTCAGTGCATTACATTGCTGGGCGACTTGCGCCTGTAAACCCTGCATAAAGCGCTGAAATTCCTGAGCACTCATTTCATTTACAATGGGATGGTATTGCGTCGGTGTCAATCGCTGACCCAGCATCACCTGAGTCCAGGAATCCACTCGAAAGATATCACCATCGTCCAGAAATACCCGGCCTGTTTCTTTAAATAAAGCGATCTTATGTTGCAGCGATGGCGGTAATTCCATATTGGCACAATGTCGCCAAAAATCACTGTCTTTGCGCTCCGTGACTGCGTAGTGCATCGCGATAAAATCCAGAATGCACTGCATTTCGCTGTCGAATTTGTTGTTGTATTCATTGATGGCGGACTGGGTGATGCCATGGTAAGGAAACAGACGCATCAGCCTAACCAGACCGGTCATTATTAAATGAATGCTGGTGGACTCCAGCGGTTCAATAAAGCCGGACGCCAAACCTAAAGCCACACAGTTTTTATGCCAACCTTTGCGACGCTTACCCGGGGTAAAGCGAATAACTCTGGGGTCGTTTAATGGCTCTCCGGGTAAGTTTTGCATCAGCAAATCCTGGGCTTGCGTATCGCTTTGGTACTGACTGCTGTAAACCAGACCGTTACCCATCCGGCTTTGCAATGGTATTTGCCATTGCCAGCCCGATTGATGGGCGATAGACCGGGTATAAGGTCGCACCGGGTTTGAGCTATTGCTTTGCACCGCCTGGGCACTGTCGCAGGGCAAATAATGAGACCAGTTGTCGTAACCTGTGTGCAGTGTTTGTTCAATTAGTACACCGCGAAAGCCGGTACAATCAATAAACAGATCGCCATCGATAGTGTCACCATTTTGTAATTGCAGTGCACTGATGAAGCCAGAGTCAGGGCATTGTTTTACCCTGGCAATCTTTCCTTCTATCCGTTTGGTGCCCTGTTGTTCCGCCATACTGCGCAGAAACTGTCCGTATCGGGTGGCATCCAGGTGATAAGCAAAGTTTAGTGGTACCTGATTATTGAGCGAAAACTTATTGGCCAGAGCGGCTTCGTGCTCCAGACAATAGGCCCCAAAAGGTGTGGTCATACCTTCCTGCTGTGCCCTGAGCCAGAAGTGATGAAACTCTCCCGCCCAGCATTCCCGTCCGGTGACACCAAATGAATGGATATAGCTGTCGCCCTGTTGCCCCCAATTTTCAAACTGAATGCCTAATTTAAAGGTGGCCTGGGTGGCCTGCATAAATTGGCGTTCATCGATGTCCAATAGTTTGTGTAAAGTTCGGATAGGGGGAATGGTGGCTTCTCCCACTCCCACAGTACCGATTTCGTCCGATTCAACCAAAGTGACATTCAGGCTTTTGCCCAACAGTTTTGACAAACAGGCTGCCGCCATCCAACCTGCCGTACCACCTCCGGCAATAACAACGTTGGCAATGGGTTTGTTCATAAGGACTCCTGTGCAATGGGTTGCCTGAGCGCTGCAAGCAAACTGCGGTTGTCTGGCAATCCATTAAGCAGTTTTTGGGTCATGGTTCGGGTTTGCTGCATGAGTGTTTCTGCTCGATATTGGCTTTGATAAAAGCGCTTGTCTTTAATAACCTGACTGCGCCCGCCCATGCCATAGAGAACGTACTGGTAACTGGTGGAAGGGAATACTTCCTCATTTTCAACGAGATCCAACCGCGATGGTGTCTGGTATTGCCACAATTGCAGCAAGGTTTGCAAAGACTCCGGAATGGATTCTGATTGTCGTTGATATTGCCAAAATTCACTGTCTTGCCGTTCGTTCAAGACATAATGTAACTTCACAAAATCGATAACCCGTTGCCAACGGTACTCAAAGCGTCGATTAAAGCGCTGTGCCAGAATCGCCATTTGCTGTCGGCTCTGCGGAAACTCCTCACACAACATGTTTATGCTCAGCTCTACCATGGCAATGGCAGAGGCTTCCAGAGGTTCGATAAATCCGGCCGACATACCGATCGCCAGGCAATTGTTTTGCCAACACTTTTTTCTGTAACCCGGGGTAAACGACAGGTGTCTCGGGGCAAGTTGATTTAGTTGTGTTGCATCTAGCTGTGTCTTTAGATGGTTCAGTAAGGCTTGCTCCGCTTGTTCCTTACTACAGTAATTTGAACTGTAGGCAAAACCCACTCCGCGACGATGGAAGAGTCCGATATCCCATATCCAGCCTTGCTTTTTGGCCGTTGCCAGGGTGGCAGATTGAATCGCGGTGTGTTGATTCTGATAGGGCACCTGCAGTGCAACAGCGGAATTTGTTGGAAGAATGTGGGCTACAGAATGCCAGGGGGTGTCATAATGCTGCGCTATCAGGCGCGCAGCCATACCACTGCAATCAATAAAAAAGTCAGCCTCAATGGCTCCCTGATGTTGCCCCACCAGTGCTTTGATATCGCCATTGGGGTGACATGTGGCTTGTTCTATGTGATCGCGAATATGCTGGACGCCCAATTGTTGGGTACAGTGTTCGGTTAACAAGGCCGCCAGTTGGTCGGCATCAAAGTGATAACCATAGTTCATCACATGCGCATATTCAGGTGTCGCCTGCTGCTTTGGTGCGAGCCCGGCTTCGCAGACCTCGGGCTGACTACAAAACACCTCGGCAAATGGCTGGCGCTGTGCGTAGTGCTGCCAATGCTGGTAAGTGTTAATTTCGGTATAGCCCGAAGGGTTGGTGAAAGGATGGTAGTAATGTTCATCGGCATTGCCGTGACGCCAGCCAATAAATTTAGAACCTTGTTTAAAAGACGCCTGGCAACGCAGCAGAAAAGTAGATTCGGAAATGCCAATTTCACGCAGGGTATGTCGCAGTGATGGCCAACTGCCTTCACCGACGCCGATAGTACTCAGGGTGGGTGATTCCACCAGTGTGATGGCTATCAAGGGATCCCGTTGCTGCATTTGGGCAGCAAGACGCCCCGCCGCTAACCATCCCGCGGTGCCGCCACCTAAAATGACGATTCGCTTAATGCTGTTTTCCATATCGCAATGCAGAGTTCATTGGTGCTGAGAGAATCATAAACTATCCGGTTGATAATGCGAAAAAACCAGTGCCCCGAAGGACACTGGAAAACGGTACCACATTGACACACTTAAAACTTGTATCGCGCACCTAACGCATATCTGGCGCCAAGGTCTTCCATGCGCCACAATTGCGCACTGGTTCTGCCATGAGTTCGGCTGTCTTCTTCCGTTATATTAATACCTTCCAGGAATACCGTCAGATCCTCAGTGACGTCATAAGACACGTTGAAGTCAATCTGAGATAATGATTCGGTAAAGCTGGGCTCATTCACGTAAAAGGCGGCATTATTCAGGAACTTGTCTCGCCAGTTATAGGCAATACGCGCCTGCAGGCCATCTTTCTCATACATCAGAATCAGGTTAGCGGTGTCACTGAGTCCCACCAGTGCAAACTGCGTTTCTGAAGGATCGGCATTGATATCGAAGGCGATATCACCCTTAACTGTGGTGTAGTTGGCTGCCACACCAAATCCGGTATCGCCAAAGAAGTGTTGTGCTGCGATCTCAAAACCATAGATATTCGCGCTTTTGTTATTAACCGGTTTACTGTTGATAAAGGTTAACAGAGGGTCATCACCCTGGGGCAGAATATCATAGGCTTGTTCAAACTCTTCATCGGTCATGGAGAAGAAGTCAACACCATTTTCCATGGCTGCCACCATACTGAACAAGGTGCTGTCACTGAGTGGTACCCCTAAACGCTCTAGCTCGGCGATAGCGGCTTGCGCTCTGGGACCAGCTGTGGCATCTCTCAGATCATAAATGGTTTCTTCTACCTGTTCATTACCGATAAAGTTGCGTACCCGTTTGTCATAGAAGCCCACTGACACATAGCTGGTCTCGCCGAAATAGTATTCTACCGAGATATCCACGTTATCCGACTCCAGTGGCTTCAGATAGGGGTTGCCGGAATTCGCTGACGCAGTGGGTCTGTCCGAAAAAGGGGTGGCACTGCTAGGCTGATTCAGATCCGATGCGGCACTTAGATGGTTATAAGTAGGACGGGCAATAGTTTTGCTGTAAGAGAATCGGGTAATGACGTTTTCTGCGACTTCAATATCAAAGTCCAGAGCCGGTAACAGATGGTCATAATCTGATTTATACGCGACATCTTCCATGGCGCTACCGAAGCGGATGTTGAAGTCATTGTTGTTTTCCCAGGCAACGGCACTGGGTAAACTAATATTGGCGATGGAGGTAGTCTCAGTATCTTCATAGCGCAGACCCATCAGCAAATTATAGGGCATTCCACCCAATTCGCCGGATAAATCGTATTCAAAATACAGTGCGACAATGTCTTCTTCAATGGTGCGGTTTGTAGCGTATGGGTTGTCGGCTAGCAGATTAAATCCATAGGTGCTTGCAGCAAATGCACCTATCTCAGCCACACTACCGGTAAAGCCTTGAGAAAAAATACCATTGGTATTGAAATCAGTGAATTCTTCCGCCAAGTTAAGTGGCGTTAATACGCCTGCCGGTAACTCACCTGGGTTTTCAATACCCCAGTTACCCATGGTATGTCGTGTTAAGGATTGCAGCGAAGTACTTTCCATCGCACGAGACTCAATACCAAACTTGATACTGCCTTCGTCAAAGTGATACTGACCATCTAAACGCGCCTGGGTAACTTCAGTGTCCTGGGAGCTGAAATTCATATCCAGAATGGAGGTACCTACGTCGTCCTGATCCAGCACACCGTTGCCATTCAGGTTGCTGCGACTGACATCGTCAAAATCCACCGTCATAATCGGGAATGCCGCAGAGAAGTCTACCCCCTGACCGCGCACTACGTTAGCGCCCAAACCAAGGTTAGTCCAGGTGCCATAGGGTGCATCAGGTCTGCCTTCAGCCGAAGAGTGATGAGCATCGAATACCAGAGAAAAGTCTTCGTTGACCATGTACTCAAGATTAATACCTAGGGACTTGTTTTCAT
The DNA here is from genome assembly GCF_056158425.1 of Planctobacterium sp. AWH2_060. Taxonomy (NCBI): domain Bacteria; kingdom Pseudomonadati; phylum Pseudomonadota; class Gammaproteobacteria; order Alteromonadales; family Alteromonadaceae; genus Planctobacterium; species Planctobacterium sp. AWH2_060. Next base: position 3,971,096 of record NZ_JBSWTG010000001.1, read on the forward strand.
TGACCTGATTAAGCTCCTGTAATGCTAAACCCAAGTCTCGAGGCAACAGATCACGACGCTCCTGAGTAATGTGAATGGGGGTAGCAACCACTTCATCATCAAAGGTCAGCTCGGCAAAATAGCGATCATCCATCCAGATAGATTGCTCAGCGCGGGCTTCAAATAAATCTTGTTTGGAATAAGTGTAATCCAGAGTAGCGGTTAGTTTGTCTGAAGGGGCGAATTGTACGGTTAACTGGGCATTGGTACGCTTGCGCTCACGGTCTGACACGTAGTAACGCAAATCGGCCGGGATGGCAAACAACTGACCTATATCCGGCGCGTTATTCAATACCACGGCTGGGCCGCTGGCCGGGTTGGTTGCCGGATCCGGTGATTGCGGCACCGTACCATTGAAAGGGTTAACACGCCATTCGTTGACGAAAGCTCCTACAGCGGCACTGTCTCTTTCCTGAATTGAACCGGTAAGAGTAACACCAAAGGTTTTATCATCGTTGACGTAATTTGCGAACCCGGAGATTTCTGGGGTGACATCATCATTTACTCGATTGGTGGTATCGTGCAGTGCCTTGGCACCGACATTGGCACTGAACCCTGTTTCGTAGGCATCAAACGGGCGTGCCGTTCTGATGTTGATGGTGGCACCAATACCGCCGGTAGCGATGCTGGCACGTCCGGTTTTATAAACCTCAACCGAACGCACACTTTCAGATGCCAGGTCTGAAAAATCATAAGCGCGGGAGTTGGGCGTGCCGCCATTTGCAGGTAATGCTGAGCCTGGCATGGTACGGCCATTTAAGGTGACCATGTTGTAATCCGGACCAAAGCCGCGTGCGGTAACCTTGTTACCTTCACCGTTGTTACGATCGATGGAAATACCGGTGATGCGTTGTAACGATTCTGCCAGGTTGGTATCCGGAAACTTACCAATGTCTTCTGCGGAAATTGCATCTACGACGCCTGATGATTCCCGTTTAATACCCATGGATTCCTGCATACTGCCGCGGATACCACTAACCTGAATAACTTCAACGTCGTTCAGGCTATCGTCTTCCTGTGCCAGTACCGGCATTGTCATGCCCCCTGCGAGTATCAAGGACACGCTGGTGGCGAGTTTGGTTTTGTTTAGTTTTGTGTTTTTCACTGTGTTGCTCTCTTTAAGTTTTAATCGCTTTTGTCTCAACTTGAGAAAGGGCTTTCTCGGGGCGCCGATAAGCTTCCTTGCTTCCGAGAAAGCGCTTTCTCAATTTAGTTCAAGTGATTTGATGAGTCAATAATAAATTAACAATCAATTAACAGTAAATTGGTAAGTTGTTGAAATTAATTAACTAAAAAATTTTAAATTGTTATTTTTGTGTAGTCTTTGCGGGTTGTAATTGATATTGCCCAAACACGTCAGCCGAAATGTAGCCCAGGTTCTTATCACCATTAACAGCTTTGATATCAGTTGAACCGTAAAAGTGTTCCCGCTGACCTTTGCCGTCCGCATCACAATAAGCCAGCATAAAGCCAAGGGTTTGTTGCGCCTCTAACTTAATCGGTGGTGGGGGATTGCCCTCGGTATAGTTGTCGGGGTAAAGGTTGAGAGCCACTTCCCAGATAACCGGGTTGGGTTCCCGGTTTGCCCGTTTCCAACTGCTTTGTAAATGATGGTTGAATAACACCACAGTGCCTTGCGGAGCATCGCGTTCATCACCGATATCAGCTACCTGATTGTCCAGTCCGATGTGGTAGGCGAAGGCGTTATGGGAATAGAGGTGGTTACCTCCTGAAGCATCGGAGTCGACAAAAATCTCCAGGCAGTCGTCGTCCCAGTATTGCACCTTGGGATCAGGGTAATGATCCGCTAACACATCATCCTGAATCTCTGCCAGCAGGTAGAGCTTTTGTTGATCCCAAAGCAGTTTAAAGCGACCTGAGAAGTCGTCTTTGTCCGGTACTTCGCCGAGAATATGTTTGTCCAGGGGCCACCAGGGAGCTTGTTGCCACAGCGCTTCCATCTCACCATCTACTACAGGTGGGGTAGAGGTGTGTGTTATGGCAATGGGATTGGCATTGACTTTGATAGCGGTTAGTGCTGATAACAGCAGATAAAGGTAAGAGGGTTTAATGGCCATTGAGCTGTTCCAATTTTAATAATACCTGCTGCACCAGTATCCCGGAATTTTGTGCACCGTCAAAGCGTAAAACATCAGGCTCGTTGCACGGAGGCTCCAGGGTTGCCAACTGGCTGTCTAGCAACGTCGTTCCGGCGAAGTGTTGCTGCCGTGCAGATAATCGCTGTTGTAAAACCAATTGCTCTGTATCCAGCCAAAGAAAATGCACTTGCTCAGCCATATCTCTCAGCCGTTGTCGGTAGGCTGCTTTTAACGCTGAGCAGGCTAACACGGTCGTGGGCCCTTGTTGGCGGTGCACGGCCTGTTCTATGCGGTTAAACCAGGGAATGCGCTGTGCGTCAGTTAACCCGATTCCCGACTGCATTTGTGCTTTGGCTGCATCGCTGTGGTAATCATCAGCATCCAGGCAATGGACGTGCCAATGATTGGCCAATTGCCGAGCGAGGGTGGTTTTGCCGCAACCAGAAACCCCCATCACCACAACCAACTGACTCATGGGGCGGCCTCCTCGGGCAGAATCACCAGCAATTGATTTTGTGCTTGCAACTCAGTCATGAGGATAAGGTTACTTGTAAGTGGCCGGTCATTTAACAGCAATGTAGTGGTTTGCAGGTCCGGATTACGGCGGTAGCTTACGGAAATTTTATGGCCGCGAAAATACCGGATGGCCTGGGCCTGCTGCCAGGCTTTGGGAAGCTGTGGACATACCAGGAGTCCCTCAGCACAGCCTTTTAGTCCGAAAATTTGCTCGGTAATGGTGCGCATTAGCCAGGCGATAGTACCGGTGTTAAACAATCTGCTGGAAAGACCGCAATATTCCGGGTGTCGCTCACTGGCACCGCGATAATAATTGGGTACGAAATTGGGGAGTTGCTGCTTTTTCAGTGACTGCTCAGCGCGGCACAATATCTGTTGTAAGGTGTCAAAACCCCATTCGGCATGGGCCTGTTGATACAGGGCGTAAACAAAAAATGCAGCGGCATGGTTATACAGAGAGCCATTTTCGGCAACACCAGGAAACTTTTGTGTTATTCGGCCAATGTCTTCCACCATTTCGGTATAGGCTGGAGCCAGCATGGCCACACCAAAAGGAGTACATAGTTGAGCCTTTACCGCCGCCAGCATTTGTTGCTGTTGCTCAGGGGAAGCACAAGCAGACAAGATGGCCCAGCTTTGCGGGTTGAGATATATCTGACCCTCGCGATCCAAAGCGGTGCCAAATAAACGGCCTGCGTCGGTAATCCCGCGTCCGTACCATTGTGCGTGCCAAAAATGTCGATTCACACTTTCGTTGATGGTAAGTGCTTGCTTTTTCCAGTGTTCAGACCGCTCAGCTTCATTCACTTGCACAAGGATGTCCGCCCAAATCTGAAAGGCCCAACTGCTGGCCATAGACAGCCAACTGGAAACCCCTTTACCCTGATGCCCCACCATATTCATGGGATCGCACCAGTCACCCTGCTGAATTAAGCTCAGGCCACGTTCATCCAACTGGGCCAGTAACCAACACATGGCTAAATCAATATGTTGCAGTACGGTAGCTCGATGCTCAGTATCAGCAAAGCCGACGCTTTGCTGCAACAGCGCCACATCATGGGTTTCATCCAGGTAGGCCTGCAGGGTTATCGGCAGCCAAACACAGGGATCGGCATGGGGCACCTGATTGATATATTTTAAACTGGCGTTGTTATGGAGCAAAATACCATCTGGCATTGCACCATTGCTGGCCTGTTGCGCCAGCGATTTGAGTAATGCCTGCTGGTAATAGTCAGGTGCTATGTAGCACATACCCATGGCGTCTTGTAGATAATTTCGGGTTTGTGGATCGGTTGTCAGCCGGTTTACATCTCCGTGATAGTAAATCTGACGAGGCAGCCAGCGATTGACAATATGATTGAATTCATCGTCCGGTGTGTTGACTTCGATACAAGAGGTGTGGGCATTGAGGTATTGTCGGTAGTCGTGCAATGCTTTTTGGCGTTGCTGGTCAGGCAAGTATTGCTGCCGCAATGACTGAATTTGTGTCTCACTTTTTGCCGCACCAAATAAAAACGCCAGCTGTTCAGTTTCCTGGCTGTCAATTTTCCGCTCAAAGTGCATCGCTGCTACCGGAGTTTCATAGACCGCTTGCGTGTTGCCTAATGAGCCTTGTTGCAAAGCGTCAGGATGGCTCCAGCCACCTTGTCCCAAAAAACGAGACAAATTAGCGGCGTAACTATCGGGTTTGTGACTGGCGCTGAAAAAGCTGAGCTCCTGGTAGTCTTTTTGTCGATAGTAGTCTGGTAATTTTTGATAGGGGGTGACTTTAGTGCCAATGATGCTATTGCTGTCGGCGGAATAATGCCCTCCCTGATTCATCCAGGACTGATAACCGATATTAAAACAGGGATAAATGCTGATTTGCCGTGACGTGCGGCCCGCATTGCGCACCTTGAGTTGCCAGATCTCCAATACCTGATCACAGGTGAGGTGCACCTGGATTTCAAAAATCCAGTCCAGGTGCTTTATTTCCCAGCGAATGTTGTCATTTTCAAGGGTAAAACGAAATGAGTCTAAAGGTTTTCCCATGGGTTCAAAAGGCAGCGAAAACAGCTGCTCAGAGTCGTGATCCCGGACATAGAAAAAACGCCCGGGGTGGCCCTGATAGAAGTAGTGCTCAGGTTGCAAAAAAGTTGTGGCCTCCAGTGCCGGACCACAGGAGTAGCTGGCGGGTTCCGGTTGCATAAAGTGACAACTGGCGAAACCGCGACAGGTGACATTGAGCAGCATCTTTTTATTCCACAGATAGCCGCTGGCATTAGGTATTTGCGTGGGACTGTTTAGTGTAATAGCCCCGCTGTTTGGGTTGAATGTATAAGGGGCCTTGGTCGATTGGTTCATGAGGTGGCTTCCCTGCGTTGCTGTAGTTCTTGCTGAATTGCTTCAAGGCGTACTTCGCTGAGAGAGTAGAAGTAAATAATCACTACCGATATCAGAGCAAATAAACCGGGTAACAGGCTCATTAGCAACAGAATACCTTGCTCTGAAGCGCCGTTTTGCACCTGGTTTGGTGCGTAACCCAGTGCCGCCAGTCCCCAGCCGATAGTGGCTCCCGCCAGAGCGCCTCCTAGTTTTTGGGAAAACGCGGCAGCGGAAAACACCATAGCGGTGGCGCGTCTGCCGTTTTTCCATTCGCCAAAATCCGCTGTGTCAGCGTACATAGAAAAAACCAATGGTGATTTGGGCCCAAGGCACAAGCCAATCAGGCTTTGCAAGACGAAAATCAATACCAGACTGTCCTTTGGTACAAAATAAAACAGTATCGAAAACAGGGTTACTAATGACATCAACAGCATCAACAAGCGACGCTTGTCCATAAAACGACACAGCAGTGGGGTAATAGCCGCTCCCGTGGCCAAAGACAGCATGTATACCATGCCGAATAAGCCGATAAGATCCTCTCGGCCAACGTAGTATTTTAGATAAAAGGTGCCGGAACTGCCGCGCAAGCTGATGGTTAACATGATGATCAATGCCAGGGAGAACAATACCAGCCAGGGCTTGTTGTGCAACAGATCGCGAATATCGGTCCAGGTGCTGCTGTGTTGGGCTATGGGCACCTGAATGCGTTCTTTGGCACTAAAGAAAGTGGTAATAAACAGTAAACTGGTCACCAGACCGTAAATCATCATGGTCAGTTGCCAGCCTCTTGCTTCATTGCCCTGACCCAGCAAGTCCACCAGTTCCGGGGTACACCAGGCCACCAGGGTGCCACCGCTAAAAGCACCGATAAAACGAAACGAGGTCAGTTGTGTGCGCTGTTGAGTATCGGATGTCATAATGCCCAAAAGCGCACCATAAGGTACGTTGATAAAGGTATAGGCCAGCATCAAAAAGATATAGGTGCCATAGGCCCAAAAGAGTTTCCCATCCTGGTCGAGGTCGGGAACCGTAAAGGTTAAAACTCCTGCCGCTGCCAGTGGTATTGCGCCCCAAAGCAGGTAAGGGCGGAATTGACCAAACCGGGTGCGAGTGCGATCGGCAATGGCTCCCATAACAGGATCGGAAAAAGCATCGATCAGTCGGGTCACTAACATCATGGTGCCCACCGCCGCCGCTGATATACCGAACACATCGGTGTAAAAAATTAGCAGAAACAGATCTAGCACACGCCAGTAAAAGTTCGAAGCCACATCTCCCATGGCATAGCCCACTTTCTCCCTGATGGGCAGTTTCATTTTGTCATTCATAAAGTTTGCCATGTCATTATTGGGTCAGAACCGCACAGTTCAGGACGTCGTCATTTTCAGGAAGTTGCATCTGTACCTCTGCAAGTGCCACAGTGACTGACTCGGCGCTGCTGATTTCAAAAGGCACTACGGTGTTTTGAAATTCCATGCCCAGATTTTGTAAACAAGACAACGGGAGCTGAATAGTTTGCCATTGGTCGTTATTGAGCAGATGAGGCCGCAGATTTATCCTGGCACCGCAGGCTGGCTTATCTGGGTTGTCACAGCTTAGCTGTAACCACAAAGGTCTATCAGATGTGTCCTTGCTTCGAATTGCGAAGCTCAACGCGGCTCCGGCTAGTAAATCGCTTCTGAGATCTTCTCTAAAGTGGCTCTTACTGGCGAAATAGACACTGCTGTCGCCATTGCCAGCAAAAGTAATTTGAAGCGCATCTTCCTGAATATTCTTGTCGATGGTGCGAAAGCTGAGTTGTTGCATCTGATGAGTATTGCTATTCACCTGAAGACGCTGTTCGCCTTCCCGTAACCATAAGATCCAGGGCTTTTGGGTTTGACCATTAAAAATGATGCGTGGCAGGGTAGTTTGGGAATAATTACCCACTTTCTCGTCTAATTTGACCTTGTCTAGTGGGCCCGACTCGCCGTATTCCAGGCCAAAACCATAGGGTAATAGTGGCTCATAGTCAGCATCATAACGGTTTACCTTTTGGTGGGCTGTTTTAGGCCAGGAAAAGCTGAGCTTGCCGGTGATGGCATGGTGGATTTTGTCTTGCTGGTTGCGCAAGATAACATCCGCAATCCCCTGACCTTCGCTGCCGGGCAACCAGGCGGCCACAAAGGCGTCTGAAGCATTCAGTTCAGCATTGACCCACATTGGTCTGCCGCTCAGAAAAATCGAGACTACTGGAATTCCCTGCGCATTGAGCTTTTGCAGCAAGGCTAAATCTTTTTTATCCCCCGCTTGATAATGCAGGTCGTTGCGATCACCGTGACCCTCTGCGTAGGGTGATTCACCAAAAACCACAATGGCAACATCAGGCTTTTGGCTAAAATCACCGTTTATCTTGAGTTCGGTGCTGCCTCCGGCCTGGTTAACTTTAGCGGCGATGCCCTGGTAGATGGAAGTAGCACCGGGAAAATCACTGTTTTGATTGCCTGTACCTTGCCAGGTGATGGTCCAGCCACCGGATTGTTTACCAATATTGTCGGCACCGTCCCCGGCAACCAATATGTGCTGTTTAGGTGATAAAGGCAGTAAGCCATTTTTGTTTTTTAACAATACCAGAGACTCACGCACGGCCCGGCGAGCGATTGCTCTGTGAGCTGGAGCGCCAATAAGTGCCTGTTTATTAGCATACAATCTCTGTGCGGGAGCCGGACGGTCGAATACACCTGCCAGCAGCTTTACCCGTAAGATGCGTCTTACCGCATCATCAATGCGACTCATGCTAATGAGTCCATCGCGAACCTGTTGCACAGTGTTGTGATAGAGGGGACGCCAGGCAGGGGTAGGGGCCATAAAAATGTCCAGGCCTGCATTAATCGCCTGCGGACAACTTTCGTTACTACATCCGGCTACCTGGCCATGACCTGCCCAGTCGCCGACTACTAATCCTCGAAATCCCATGCGGCTCTTCAATACATCAGTAAGTAAATACTTGCTACCGTGTATCTTTTTGCCATGCCAGCTATTAAATGATGCCATAACGGTCAAAGCACCGGCTTGAATGCCGCTTACATAGCCCTGGGCGTGCAGTTTGACTAAATCCGATTCGGAATCAATGTTGTCACCCTGATCATCACCACCCACTGTGCCGCCATCGCCGAGAAAGTGTTTTATTGTGCTGATAACCCGATCCGGCTGCATAAATTCCGGTCCGGTTCCCTGTAATCCTTTAACGATAGCTGCTGAATAAGCCCTGACGATTTCCGGATCTTCGGAATAACCCTCATAGGTGCGACCCCAACGGTCGTCACGAACCGTGGCTACGGTCGGGGCGAAAATCCATTCAATACCGGTTGCCTGAACTTCCAGCGCTGTTGCCCGGGCAATATCGGCAATCAGTTGAGGGTTGTTAGCAGCCCCCAGGCCAATATTATGCGGAAACAGCGTAGCACCAATGACATTATTGTGGCCGTGTACGGCATCAGTGCCCCAGATTGTGGGGATGCCGGAGCCATCTTGGCTGTCATCAACACTGGCGCGATACATGTCGTCTGCCAGTCGCACCCAGTCAGCAACACTGGCGTGCTTATTGCCGTAAGGAAATGAGCCGCCACCGTTAAGATAAGAACCAAAACCATATCGGCGCATGTCCGCTGCGCTGATGTCACGGATCTCGGGCTGAATCATCTGCGCTACTTTTTGCTCCAGAGTCATCTTTTTGAGCATGGCATTGATTTGTTGTTCCAACGCTGCGGATTCAGGTAATCCGGAGATATCATCCGGCCACAGTGTGACCTGCGCTGATAGCGGTAAGCTGCTCAATAACAAGAAAAAGGTTATCGCAATTGGGGTTGTCAGGCGTTTCATCATGGTTCTCTACTCATAAAATCTGACAAGGGAAAGTTACCTTCAGGTCAGATAATCAAATTGTTTCTGGAAAGCGCTTTCTAAATCTGCTAAAAATAATAAGAAAGCGCTTTCTCAAAATTAGAATTGCATGTTATAAACATAAATACAACAGCAAATTAACAATAAATTTACGGTGTCAGCAGAGCGCTGCCGTGAGTTTTCAATTTCCATTAACAATGACTCAGTGATATGAAAAACCTTCAGTTAAGCCCTTCATCCCCATTAATGCAGCGAGACTTTATTTTCGGCGTGGCAACCTCTTCATTTCAGATTGAAGGAGACGTCGAGGGCCGCTTGCCGTGTATTTGGGATACCTTTTGCCAACAGCCGGGAGCAATTGCCGATGGCAGTAATGGGGATGTAGCCTGTGACCACGTTGCCAGGTGGCAACAGGACGTTCTGCTGTTGCAGCAAATGAATGTGGACGCCTATCGGTTGTCTATTTCATGGCCGCGCGTAATGACTCAAGCGGGCGACATTAATGAGTCCGGACTGGATTTCTACATACAGTTGATAGAGACCCTGAACCGCATGAACATCGACGTGTTTGTTACCCTATATCACTGGGATTTACCCCAATACCTGGAAGATCAGGGAGGTTGGTTAAATCGAGAAACGGCCTATGCGTTTGCCAATTATGCCGCTAAGGTCACTGAGCGACTTGGCGACAGAGTAGCGGCCTACGCCACCTTTAACGAACCATTCTGTTCTGCCTATTTAGGCTACGAAGTAGGGGTTCACGCACCGGGTAAAACAGGTCGAGCCTCGGGGCGTCAGGCGGCGCACCATATTTTGTTGGCTCATGGGTTAGCGATGCCACTGATTCGCCGCCATTGCCCGACAGTACAGGCGGGTATCGTACTCAACTTTACACCTTGCTACCCAAGCTCTGAACAAGCGGAAGATATTGCTGCCTCCAGGCGAGCAGATGAATATATTAACCTGTGGTATTTGCAGCCTCTGTTGGAGGGAACTTATCCCGATGTAATGATGAGCTTAGCTGCAAAGGACCGACCGTTAATAGAAGATGGTGATATGGATATAATCAAACAGCCCTTAGATTTTTTGGGCGTAAACTTTTACACCCGTTTACACTATTCAGCAGCGACCGATGCAGATAGTCTGTATACAGAGCATGAGCACAGGGAGCCAAAAACCGCCATTGGCTGGGAGATTTACCCTGACGCGCTACGGGAATTATTTCTTCAATTGCATCAGAGATTCGATTTACCTCCGATTTATATAACCGAAAATGGTGCAGCAATGGCGGATGAATTACAGGGGGACAGCGTCATAGATGTAGGTCGTATCGGGTATTTTCAGCAACATCTGCAGGCTCTGGAGGCTGCAATGCAAGCGGGCGTGTGCGTCAAAGGGTATTTTGCCTGGAGTCTGATGGATAACTTTGAATGGGCTGAAGGTTATACGCAACGCTTTGGCTTAGTTCACGTAGACTTTGACACCCAGCAACGGCGACTGAAACAAAGTGCCCTTGCCTGGCAGACGTTACTACAACAAAAACGGGAGTTACATCAGTGTCCCCAAGATTAAAAGCTGCGGAGAATCGATAATTATGGGGCAATTAAGTCTGACCGAGAAACTCAGCTATGGAGCAGGTGACGCTGCGGCCAACCTGGTGTGGCGGGGGGCCTTGGCCTATATGGCAGTGTTCTACACCGATACATTTGGGCTTTCTGCTGCTGCTGCCGCTATGTTGTTTTTGGTAGTGCGTCTGTCTGATGGGATCACCGATATCCTGATGGGCATGGTTGCTGATCGTACGCAAAGTAAAATGGGCAAGTTTCGCCCCTGGATACTGTGGTCTGCTCCGATTCTTGGGGTATTCATGGTGCTCTGTTTTAGTACTCCGAACCTGAGTGATTCCGGTAAGTTAGTATATGCTTACATCACTTATATCGGCCTGACACTGGCCTACACTATGAGCAATGTGCCTTATTCTGCACTGATGGGAGTAATGACCCACGATCACAATGAGCGCACCAGTTTATCGGGGTTTCGATTTGCCGGCGCCTTTATCGGCGGCATGTTTGTAATGGGATTTTTGCCCCTGATGGTGGATGTACTGGGAGAGGGGAATAGTGCCCAGGGCTATCAATATGCAATGTATTTTTACGCGGTGTTATTGGTGCTATTGATGTTGGTAACGGTAGCCTTTACCAAAGAACGGGTACAAAGCACACAACAATATACTGGCTCTTTAGCCAAAGAGTTGCGGGATCTCAGCAAACAACTGCCATTTCTGATCATCCCGTTGTTGGCCATGACATTGTTTTTCTACTACCGCAACTGGCCTACCGGCATATTCTTCGGATGTGTGCTACTGGGGATTGGTTTTGCCGTGCGCCGGCTAAAGGCATCTGCATCGGCAAATATGAGCCGCACGCAACGAGACTTACTGGATTTACTGGACAATAAACCCTGGCTCATTTTATTGGGGATGGGGTTTCTAACCATGATGTTTAACGGCGTTAAATACGCCGCAATAGCCTATTATTTTAAATATTATGTGGGCCAGGAGTTGCTGGCTGGTCAGTATTTTATTGCCTTGTTAGTGGTGTCGGTGCTCGGTGCATTGTTAACGCCTAAACTGTCTGCCTGGATGGGCCGAAAGTGGTTGTTTATCTGGGTACTGCTCCTTAGCAGCCTGTTCACCGGATTAATGTTCTGGTTGCCATCGGCGCAGGTGACTTCGATATTCCTGCTGGGCTGCATCGCGGAGTTTTTTGCTGCCATGATGCCCACCTTATTTTTTGCAATGCTGGGGGATGCTGCAGATTATTCCGAATGGCGCACGGGGCGCAGAGCAACAGGCCTGGTTTACTCTGCTGGTACCTTTGTGCAAAAAACTGGTGGCGGCTTTGCCGGAGCGCTAGTGTTGTTAGTATTGGCTTGGTACGGCTATGACGGGCTGGATAAAACGACAGCGCAAAATGCAATTCCGGGGATTTTATTGTTGATGAGTTGGATCCCGGCGGGATTTGGCGTTGCCGGAGCGCTGCTAATGTGGTTTTATCCACTGGACGATAAAAAACAGTCTGAAATTACTACCGCGTTAACCCTACAGCGACAAAATCAGACTGCATAACAATAAAACTCAGGAGGATGAGTGGCGACAATCTATCAGGTGGCTGAACGAGCGGGTGTATCCCTGTCGACGGTATCCAGGGTGCTGAATGGCCGTAAAACGGTTAATCCACAACTGCGCGAAAAGGTTGAAAAAGCGGTACAGGAATTAAACTACCGTCCAAGTTCGGTAGCACGCTCCCTGGCAAACAGCCGCACAGACAGTGTCGGCGTTTTGGTGGCAGAATTGCACACCCCCTTTTTCGGGGAAATGATGCAGGCCATTGAAATGACCCTACGAGCTAAGGATAAGCACGTCATTATCAGTGTCGGTCACAACGACTTAGCAAAAGAGTTGGATGCGGTTGAGTTTCTGATCAGTCGTAATTGCGATGCTTTGATTTTGCATTCTGAAGCTATGTCAGATCAGAATTTAATTGATTTGCAATCAAGGCTTCCGGTTTCCATTATTAACCGACATGTGCAGGGATTAGATGAAGCTTGCTTTTGTCTGGACAACGAAGCCGGTGGCTACCGAGCAACGCAGCATCTCATCCAACAGGGGCACAGAGATATAGCTTATATTTCCGGCCCTGCTAACAAGGCCGATGCCATGTTGCGTCTGGCTGGTCACAAACGGGCATTGCAAGAAGCGGGCATGAGTTTTAACGCTGACAGTCTGTTTGAAGGGCGTTTTAAAGAAGAAGACGGCATCAATGGTTTAAAAGCCTTGTTAGCCAGAGATATTAAGTTTACTGCCCTGGTTTGTGCCAACGACTGGATGGCCTCCGGGGCCATGAGCTGTGCGCGAGATATGGGATTGCAACTCCCGGAAGATTTATCCATTGTGGGATTCGATGACGTGGTAATTGCCCATCACGTTTATCCCAAACTGACCACCGTCAGTAACCCCATTTATGAAATGGGGGAAATGGCCGCTAAGCACATTCTGAATAAGGTGTATGGTCAAAAACATCAACTGCAACATCTTTACAATGCTGAAATGGTGCTAAGAGACTCGGTATTGCCTGCCTAAAGAATTGAATCATTGTAATTTTAAAGTGGGTGTTCTGTTTAGTTTCTTCAGTCTGGTGACTTTCAGCGAACCTACCATACAGATCTATGGATTTTTAAATGCCCCAAAAAGCATGGTCAGAGGTTGATATGGCTTGATCTTATCGGGGCGCCCATATATGTCTTGTTTAATTACTTTTTCTCCCAGCAGAAATTATTTTTCTCAATATCAAGGATATAGGTGACATCAATTATTTGATAATAGTTATCAGAATTTAACTCAGTAGTACCTTCTATTTGTACATATCTTCCATAACATTCTTTTGTCATTTCTCCATTGTCACTTTCGTCTTGTACGGAAATTGAAGATGATATATCCATGTTACTTGCCGAATCCTTGTTAACGAATAAAGCATTATCGACACTGATGTCGTAATACCCTATTACTCTTATTTTTTTTCCTTCAAAATTTTTAGGGTTTGCTATGAGCTGAATCATTGAAACTTGCTTTTGCGCATATGCTTGGTAAGTAACTAAAACAATAAATAAAGTTAATATTTTAAGTTTCATAAATGTTTTCTCAGATCAAATTATAGGATCAATTTGGCTAAATGATATTGACGTACGTATTCAATTTAGAAACAAATCCAGGCAATCTTTGGCGCAACAAGCATTCTAAAAATTCCGAAGGTGTTAGTGGTGGTTTTTTCAAAGATCTCCTCTGATTTTGAGCAGCCTGAATCACCAACGAAGGATTCAATTCCATCATATCAGACAGAAATTCATCTGGATGAATTGCCTTTAATTCATACTTTTCTAATTCGGCATCTGGGAAGTCTTTTAGATTAAAAGTGATTATACTTTCAGCCTGTCCTTTAATTGCCGCCGCAACAACATGTCTGTCATCTGGGTCTGGCAACGTAATAGCGTCAATTAAAGATTCATGACCGTCAACTAAACATCCGGTGGCATGTTTATCCATGGCACTTTTGGTTAAATGCAACTTCTCCAGGGTGAGGTTCTGATTGTTGGCAACAGCGTTGCGCATCCATTCATCATGAATTTGTTCGCTCCACTTTGCTCTATACAATCCGGTTTGCGCAAGATAGAGCAAATAGCTGCGAAGTGGTGCTGGATACAAAACACATGCATCCAGAAGCACGGTATAGGTTGTCACTAATATCCTAATCCAAGTTCCTGATCGAGAGCACTAAGTTCGTCCAATGCATCGAGACGTTTTTGGTCCATCATCTGCTTATAATTCATCACATCAACAAAAGTCACCTTTCTACGATTTCCTTTGCGGAAATGAGGAATGTCACCGCTATCCAGTAATTTGATAAATGTTGGTCGAGACATATTAAGCAAGTCTGCGGCTTCCTGGGTTGTTAGCTCCGCGTGAATCGGTGTAATACTAACACTGTTTCCCTGGCCCAGTTGAGTTAGCACCTCAATCATTAATTTTATGGCACTGGCAGGAAGGTCAACGTTATGGGTTTGACCATCGCTTCCCACCACACTAATTTTTTGTGTTTCACCATTAGCCTCCCAAACAGCAGAAAGCTCCTGGCTACTCAGTTTTGCCAGCGCAACTTCTTCAGCACTTGGCATTGATGGCGTATTAAGCATTGTCGTATTCATTCTGTTTACTATTTCAGTCTCTTTAACGTCTTAACTATTTTAACTTTCGAGTTTGTTTTTTCGTTTTTTATTTACGAGCGATATCTTTTATCGTGTTATTTTTAACTGAGTTTTCATTTGTGCGCATTTATGAATATTATTCGAAATATTCGAAGATTTGTCAAGTATTCGAAATATTCGAAAATCATTGATTTAATACTAGCGGATAAGTCTGATGATAAACCTCCTTCAGTTTGTTATTGGAGATGCGTGAATAAATCTGTTTTGTTGGAATATTCTTATTACCCAGGCGAATGTTACTTACATTGTCTTCAATGGCCTCAACTACTATGATTCGCACTTTGCACCAGCATCAATTGCAGCGTAACAAGCAGAGATTTGCACTTCTCATCAGCGCATTATTGTTTCATTACCAGAACATTGGTAACTGAATCGGATTCTACAACGCAGTAAATGTGAGTGCTCACATACTGACGTTACTGTAAAAATAGCGCTTTAAACGTTTTTAAGAAGGTTTAAGTGTCATTAATGGCTAAATTATCCGAGGCTTTGGATGAAATCTAATTATTCGGAGCCTCAACCATGTACCCAGCCCACTTCAAATCTCCTGTTTTTGTCATTTATTTGCTGTTTAGCAGCCTTCTGTTTTTGATGCCGATAGGCAATAAAAGCTGGGCCGATACCCACGACTTCTGGCGCAATGCCACGGTATATTTTTTGCTGACAGATCGTTTTAGCAACGGTGATCCTGGCAATGACGCCAGCTATCAACGCCATCAACAGGCCGCGCTGTTAAGAGGTTTTGAAGGCGGAGACATCAAAGGGATTACGCAACAAATCGAAGCGGGCTATTTCAATCGCCTGGGAGTGGATGCCATTTGGACAACTCCACTGATTGAACAAATCCACGGCTTTGATACATCTGACCAACTGACTTATGCCTATCACGGCTATTGGCCCAAAGACTGGACTGCCGTAGATGCCAACTTTGGCAATGAAGCGGATCTCGCGGCTATGATTAAGGCCGCCCATAAACAGGGAATTCGGGTGCTTGTGGATGTCATCATTAATCACACCGGTCCGGCGACTCAGAGTGATGTGCTTTGGCCAGCTGAATGGGTCAGAACCGAACCTCTGTGTGACTGGAGCAGCTATGAGCAAAACGTGCGCTGTGCGTTAGCTACGTCCCTGACGGACATCAAAACCGAGTCTGAACAAGCCGTTGAACTACCGAAATTTTTGCTGGATAAGTGGCATCAGGAAGGTCGCCTGGAAACGGAATTGGCAGAACTTGAGCGCTTTTTTCAACGTACCGGTTATCCCAAAGCTCCTAAATATTACATTGTGAAATGGCTAACCGACTGGGTACGGGATTATGGCATTGACGGCTTTCGGGTAGACACTGCAAAACACGTTGAACCTGAAATATGGGCAGTATTGAAAAAAGAAAGTGAGTTAGCACTTGCTCAGTGGCGAGCTAACAATCCAGAAGAAGTTGTTGGAGACATGCCGTTTTATATGGTGGGAGAAGTGTTTAACTGGGGGATTGCTGGCTTTAAAAGCGCAGACCCTGAAACCAATCAATACAACTATGGTGATAAGCAGGTACAATTTTTTGATTACGGCTTTGATGCCTTGATTAATATGGGTTTTGTTAGTCATATCAGTCAGCAAAGCGAAACATTATTCAGCCAGTACTCCGCCTGGCTAAATGCTCCCACTTTTCGGGGCAAAGGCATTTTGAATTACATTGGCTCCCATGATGATCAAGATTCCTGGGACAAATCGCGTGAACAAATCTGGGACAGCGCGTTTAAATTGATGATGGCACCCGGCGGCGTGCAAATTTACTACGGTGACGAATTGGCGAGGCCGATGCAGGTGGACGGCGCGTTTGGCGATGCTGGTTTGCGGGCTAATATGAACTGGCAGGATCTGACACAACCCGAAACCCAGGCGTTGCTGAGTCATTGGCAAAAACTAGGGCAGTTTCGTCAGCGTTTCCCAGCTATTGGGGCCGGACAACATCAACTGATTTCTAGTGAGCCTTATGTCTTTAGCCGAACACTGGAGAACCACAATCCGGTTGTTGTGGCGGAAAATTTACCTCAGGGTAAGAAGACGCTTTCGGTTTCTAAAGTCTTCGCTGATGGACAGTTACTGAAAGACTATTATTCCGGACAGGAAGTAACAGTGAAATCTGGTAAGGTGACTCTTAACACGCCTTATTCCTGGGTTCTGTTAGGGGAGTAATATCAAGGTGCAACACGGAACTATGAATACCACTGAATTGTTACTCGGACGATTGGCGGATATCGCCGGGGTTTTGCAACAGCATCCTGGGGGGCTTGGGTTGTTAGCCCTGGGCTCTGCGGGTCAGCAAGCCAGAATGGATTGCTATTCTGATCTGGATTTTTTTGCCATAGTTGCACCTGGTTTTAAGTGGCAGTTGATTGAGGATTTGAATTGGTTATCTGGTATTTGCCAGATAGCCTACGCCTTTCGCAATACCCGGGATGGTTACAAGCTACTTTTTAACGATGGTGTGTTTTGCGAGTTTGCGGTGTTTGAGCCGCAAGAGCTGGAGCACATTCCTTATGAAACAGGAAACTTTATCTGGCGCGATGCAAGTTTGCCCGAAACCTTGGCAACGCCTGCACAGGCGTTGCCTGTAACCAGTGCTGACCAGGACTTTTTACTGGGGGAACTGCTCACCAATTTGTATGTTGGTCTGAGTCGCTATCGCCGAGGTGAGTGGTGTTCCGCGATGCGCTTTATTCAGGTTTACGCGCTGGACCGGCTGATTGCGCTGCTGGATTTATCTCTACCTGAGCAGGACCTCATCTCAAGAGATGGCTTTTGTGTGGATCGACGTGTGGAGCAGAGACACCCTGCATTTTTGCAGGATTTTAAAGCCATGCTGTCAGGCGTAGAAGACTTGCCACAGTGTGCCCAGCATATGCTGGATTTTGTCCGTGTACGCTACGAGGTCAACCCCGCAATGGCGGCCAGGATTATGGACCTGGTAGCCACCCCCTAAACTTCCCGTTAGTATAGCGGACAAGCTCCGCTACTTACTTCGATGAATGAAAATTAAGATAGGTCACTATGTGCTGAATACCCACACCCGTGAACTGGTGTGTGGCGATAAGGTACAGGTGGTTCGGCCAAAAACTCTGGCCCTGTTGCGTTACCTGATTGCACACCCGGAACAAATCGTCAGCAAATCACGATTGCTGGATGAAGTCTGGGATGATGTGCAGGTGAATGAAGGGGTTATTTTTCAATCGATCCGGGAAATCAGACAACTATTTTCTGACATGACTGTTATTCAAAATCATCCGCGTAAGGGCTATGAGTGGCTAGTTGCGACAACACCAGTTCTCGAATCACACGACGAAAGTGAGCAATTACCACCTCCCAACGAGCCTAAAGTAAAGGGTGTGGTATTTAGCAGAATCATGATTGCATTCAGTTTTTTACTGCTCCTTTGCATTACGACATTTTTCTGGTTTTTCAATGAGAACCAAAAATCATTGCTGATTGAGCCGGTGCAAAGCCGTATCGATCGAAATGACCATCAGTGGTTAGCGGATTCCGGGGCGGCAATGCTTAGGGAAATACTGAGTAAAAAGCAAAGCTCGCGGAAAATTCAGTTGTTCAACGACTCAGAACTCGCCGCTGGGGCTGATCGTTGGAAGTTGACGGTAAAGGCGTATGGCGATGTGTATGATTACAAATTAATTTACAGCCTGTCTAATCAGCAGCAAGCCCAGCAATTTGTGCTGTTCAGCCATGATATTGAGCTGGCATTTTCCACCCTTGCCAAAAATGTGAGCCGGATAATCGCTCGCGATGAGATAAACAGCGATCCAGAGCAAACTCATTTGGCGCAAATGGTCCAGGCCTATGAAACCGATTGGGCCCTGGCGATACCGATTTTGCAGCGATTGATAGTGGAGCCGCAATCAGATATTGAGGGGGTTATCATGTTAGCCCGACTTTTAATCTGGAAATCCCGTCAATCAGAAGCTTTGGTAATGATTGCTGAAGCTTTGCAGTCGCTTAATGCCAGTGAACATCAGCAGGCGCGCTTATTGTATTTAGAGGCACTATCGCAATGGCAAAGTTCACCTGAACAGGCTTTGTCAATCATCGCAAGCGGATTACAGCTGACCCAGGCTGAAACCAGTTGGCTGACTCGTGCCAAGCTGGAAGAGTTACAGGGAGATGTGTATCGCGCCCAGGCGAAGCCGGTAGATGCCATGCGTAGCTACCTGAAAGCTCAGTCATTCTATGATGAAATCAATGCACCCGTGAATGCCGCGGGTCTGAAACTCAGGCTCAGTGCATTACATCTGGAAACCGGTCAAACTGACCTTGCCAGGCGCGTATTTGAACAGGCCCGCACTTTGATCCAGTCTAAAGAAATGTCGTTTTTATATGGCGAGTTACAGGAGTATGCGCAGTATTTCCCCGAAGCTACGACAGAATAACGACGGGGAAATGTTTACCGGCGTTGCAGTTAGCTGGTATGCACGCCTGAGGGTGAGAGCAGCCCGGTCCCCTTAAGGCGCAGTCGGCGCCCCGACAATGACTTCAATCAAATGATATTGGTAGAATTAGACTGCGGCACCGAAAAAAGTCTACCTACCAGCAAACTCAAAATTGGGGCTAGTAGGTGGATTGAGTGTTTCAATATTGATAATTGAAGGCGTAGCCAAAATGCTTAGGTTTTGGCTACGATAAGGCTACGTCCAAATGCCGCTCAAAAATCTGTTGCGATCTGGTCCTGATGCCAGCTGCCATTAATCAGCCGGGTGATATTGTCGCGTTGCTGGCAGCAGAACAAATACAGCCACTGATTATCCACCAGGTGTTGAATGTGCTCATGTTTTTGCACTATATCTGCGATAGCCTGTTGTGGCGCGTCAATATAGACACTGAGCCTTTGCGGGGTATGCATCCATTGTTTGCCATTGTGCAGCGACTGCATGGATAAACCGATGCGCAAATCGCCGCCATTGCCCTCAAATACGCCAATATTACCTGCTACTGCGTTGTGCAATACCTTGTTGCCACAACCAAACTTCTGATTGTCAGTAACAGACGCGTTGTATTGCATGTTAATCCAGTTGGTGACCACCATTGGCGCGGTAATCAATAATTCCAGCACTGAAAACGATGTATCCTGCTGCCAGTCATAATCGTGTAAAAACACCTTGCCCGCCAGGTTCAGAGATTGAGTTAATGCCCGGGGAGCAATAATAAAACTGTGATTGCCCGCTAAACCCCATTCAGGACGAACCTGCGACCAGTCCTTGCTACGCTGTTGATAAGCCTTGTTACGCTGCTTTTGCGATAAGAATGATAATTCTGAATCTACTGCCTTGGCGCGTTCTGACTGGGCTTGAGCTGTTGCCTGATGCAACCAAAGCTGTTGCTGTCCATTGAGGTGCTCAGTAAAACACTGGATTTCATCTGTGGTGGTATTGTGCAGTGCCGCAATAAAGCGCGTGGTTTGCGGAATGGCAATGCCTTGCGATTGCAGCCCTTGTCTTACCGACTTATCGTTGAGTAACTGAGTCAGTACCCTTACATTGACTTCACCCGATTGACCACCGCAAGCACCACAATCCAGCGCTGCTGCGTGCAGATTGTTACTACACTGACTGCCGTGTCCTACCAATAAGATCTCAGGAGCAAAGGATTTGAGTCCCATTGCAGTGAGGATCCCTTTGGCTAACTCGACACATTCGTCGGTAGACAGAGACTTGCCGTTTTGTGATAACTGCCACTCAGCATCATGGCTCAGACTGCTCACCGGATTTTCCTGTTTTTCCGGAAACCACATGTTTTTCAGCAGCTTAAAGCCATACCACCAACCGGAAGACTCCACCATGGAAAATGAGCCAGTGGGACTGTGACTCCAGCGCTGCCAGTTGGCCTTGTTTTTAATGGGGCGTAGTTGGGTGATTTTGTCAGATTTTAACGAGGCTGATATTTGCGGTGCTAATAATCCCGGCAACTGTGGGCGCTGCAACGCGGTGCCCTTGGGTGAAAACGCGATGGGCATGCCAAAGAACCCAGCAAAGCCATAGGTTTCAATGCCCGCATCTTGTTGTTCAAGTGCCCGGCGAATAACCTCTGAGCGGACATCAATGCAAAATACTGCCTGCATTTTTACCGCAGATGGCGGAACAACAGGGGCGGTGGCCAGCTGTTGTTGCAATTTCTGCTGTCGGGTTATTTCATGGGCTGTCTGCCAAATCCAGGATTTCAGTTGCTGCTGCTCTTGTTGCTGGATCTTGTCTGTAATGCTGGCTTGCTCTTCTTGCCAACGAGCCTCAATATTCGCTTGTAATTCAGGCTGTGACTGGGCCAGATGGCGCCAGATAATCAGCTCCCATGCCAGACGAGCAGCCAGCAGTTGTGACATATTGTCATCCTGTCCCTGCCACCGGCGATACGCGATATAGGCCGCCCAGCCATTCACGTCTAAAAGTAAAGCATGCAGATAATGTTCAATAGCTGATTCTGACAGAGCCAATTCTGTGCAGGCCAGCTCAAATACTGTTTCAGGAGCATCTGGTAAAGATTGAATCGCCCTAGCCAGCTTGGGTTCCCCCATCAATATCGCAATGCCACTGTCTTTGGTGATGTTTTTACGCCAGCTGGCATAAAAGCAGGGGCTGTTTTGTTGGTTGCCTACCTGTTCCAGAATTGGAGTGCTTTGAAAAAACGCCGCACAAAACTGACTGATCTGATGAATAATTTCATCATGCCAGGAAACCTGGTGCTTAGAGCGATACTCATCAACCAGCATCGAAAGATTGTGCCATCGCAAGTTGCCCGTATTTTTGGGAGCGTCCTGAGTGGCCAATTCCGATAAGCCTTTGTCGTAATTAAACTGGCGACAGGTTTTTTGCAAAGCGCTATCACTAATTTGTCGCTTGTTGTAGAGCTCCTGCCAGAAAGAAACCGGCATCAGGCATTGAATGTTACCCAGCGCCGATAATTGTGCCGCCACTTTTGGAAAGGGCTGTTGCTTCAATTCCCAGTAGGGATTCACGGCAATCGCTTTGTCCAATGGCCAGTTCGGGGCGATGCGCTGGCACACCTGCTGCACGGTTTCATGAAGCACCGAGTTGCGCTGAGAGTGGTCCAATAGTTGTAACTGATTCATGGTGCCTCCTGAAGTGTTTTAACTGAGTTTTTGCGGTCTTTGACTGGCCAGAATTTAAGTGTGATGCGGGTAAACCACTCATCCAGATACAGGCCGGCAAACAAGGCGGTGGATAAGCGCTGTACCCAGGACTTTTGATTGTTAAAGCGCAAGTGCATCCCAAAAATAAACATGTTGATGATCAGCACAGTAATAAACAGGTCTTCAGGGCTGAAGGGAGCAACAGCACCGCCTTGAAACAAGTGTCCCAATCCGGTTTTCAGCGCGAGATAAATGGCTATCAGGCTTATCGCCATTAAACTTGCATAAAGTTTTTGACTGCTGGTGGCTAACAAGATGGTGAATCCCATCCACAGCAATACCCAGGGAGCAATCGGACCAGAGAGCAAGAGCGCTGCCGGAGCTACCAGCAATAAACTAAACAAGGAAGATGCCAGCCAATGGCTACCGGTAGCGTAAATTCTGCCAGTTAACTCTTGCTGTAGCTGTTCATAAACCGCGTTTCCGCTGTTGAGAAAGGCAAAGGCTTTGTATAAAGAGTGGGCCATAAGGTGCAGAATTGCCAACTCGTATAAGCCTAATGCAATTTCAATCAGCATCAGGCCCATTTGTGCTGATGTTGACCAGGCTAAACGCACTTTAACACTAACCCGGGTAAGTAAAATAAGTGATGCCAAAAGAGTACTGATACCGGCCACCAATAATACTGTCCAACGACCCCATTCGGAAATTTGCAACAAAGGAGCAAAAGTCAGCAGTAAAAAACCACCCAGATTAATGATGCCTGCGTGCAGCAGGGCACTGACGGGTGTCGGTGCTTCCACCACTTTTATCAGCCAGCCGTGTACCGGTAATTGTGCACATTTGACTAATGCCGCCAGCGCGATAAGCACTGCTGCTAACTGTTCAGAGACACTGGCACTGGTACCGATACTCGCCAGCAATTGATCTATGTACAGGGTTTGATGCTCCAGATACAGAAGGCTAAACGCTGCGATTAAACAGATTTCGGCACTGCGCGCCAGAATGAACTTTTTGTGGGCAGCCAGGATGGCTCTTGGGCGTTCAGGATAAAGTGTGAGCAATTTGTGCAGTGTCAGACTGATGGTAAACCAGCCCAACCAGAAGATGATCAGGTGATTGCTCAGCAAGGTAACCAGTACCGCTGTGACAGTTAAGGTCATCCAGCGGAAACAGCGCGGATAACACGCCTCACCAGCCATGTAATTATGGGAAAAGCGAATAATGATAGTGGCGATAAACAACACCAGGGGCAGGACTACACTGTTTACGTTATTAAAACTAAATAATTGTCCGGTTGCTGGCGGCGTCACCAGGCTGTAAAACTGATAAACACCCAATGCAGACATCAATACCGAGCCTGTTGCCAGCCACAGAGTCGCCCGATACACCCGCTCCGCCGATTTATCTGTTCGGGTCCTGCCACCCATCCAACCCATCAGCGCCAAAAGACCCGGAACCATTAAAAACGAACTTGCCACTAGCCAACTTTGCACAATTACCCCCATTGCTACCTGTTCAAGATTGCGGCAAGTTTGCCAAAATAAAATTGTTAATTAAAATAGATATAAATTGATTTAACGTTCTGTTTTAGAGAACTAACGGTTTTGGGTAAATGGCGAAACGACTGAATTATCACCACTTGTACTATTTTTGGCAGGTGGCTAAAAATGGCAAACTTACCGATGTGGCAAGGGAGTTACACGTTTCTCAGTCGGCGTTATCGGCCCAGATAAAACAACTGGAACATCAGATTGATGAGCAGTTGTTTTTGCGCGATGGGCGCAGGTTAGTGCTGACCGACTCTGGTAAGCGGGTTTTTAGCTATGCGCAGGATATTTTTGCCAAGGGGCAGGAGTTAGAACTGCTGTTGAGTAAAGGGATTCACACTGAGCAGCATCTGTCGATTGGCGTGCTCACCAACCTGTCGCGCAACTTTGTGGTGGAATATATCAAGCCCTTATTGGCCGAAAAGAAGATCAGCTTCTCTTTGCACACCCGTATATTGTCGCATTTGGTGGCGGGGCTGAATCGCCGCGATTTCGATATTGTGCTGACTAACTGTTCTATTACCGAACAACAGCAGGAAAGCAGCTTGCAACAGCATCTGGTGGCACAGCAACCAGTGGCCATTATCGGTCATCCGGCCCAAAAACCGGACAGCGGGTTTCCTCTCGGCTATGAGCATGTCAATTGGTTGTTGCCGGCAAAAGGCACTGCAATTCGTTCAGCTTTTGAGGCGTTTTGTTTGCGCCATAATTACAAACCTAACATCATGGCCGAGGTGGATGACATGGCTATGTTGCGTCTGTTAACCCGGGATACTGATGCCTGCGCAGTATTACCGCCAGTGGTAGTTAAAGATGAAATTGCCAATCAACAATTGCTGGTATTTGAGGAGATCCCTGAGGCCTATGAGCAGTTTTACGCCACCACCATAGACCAGGGGATTTTTCCGAAACTGTTTGGCGAAATGGTCTCTTTGGAATACCAGCCGCCAAAGGCTAAGCGGCCCTAACGCAGTTTGATGCTTACCTGAGTGTCGTCAACGACGCTGAATTTGGCTTCTTCGTAGGATGGTGGACCGAATTTGCCGCCATTGTTACTGAAGCCGTAACCTTCTGTGGGCAGGCCGATAAAATTGCTGTCCAGTTCTCCATTGTCATTTTCATCATGATAAAGCTGAATGACATATTCGCCCGGTGCCAGGTCAGTAAATTGGGTACTAACGGTTTCTGCGTTAGCCATTATTTCAGCTTCTTTGAAAGGTGCGGCGGAACGTTCGTAATCTTCTTTACTGTTGTATAGTGCCACCAGAATTTTGCCGTTGAGCACTTCAATTTGAGAAATATCCAGGTGGATATTGGCTGCCATCAGGCCCCCCGAATACAATGCCGCTACGGCACAATAACCCGATAATTTTCGCCCGAACATAGTTAGCTTTCCTGTGAATGACTGATTGTGCAGCCAGTATAGGTTGCGAGGCCGGCTTTGGATTGTGCCAAAAGTCACGATTTGTGGGCGTGACTTTTGGCCAGCAAAAAGGCAACCGCAGTTGCCTATTTATTTAATACTGATTGGTATAAGAGTCTGCTTGCCGGACTATTTGCTACTTTTGAACAACAAGGTCAACTTGCGACAAACAAAATAAAACACCGGTGTGAACAGCAGGCCAAATAAGGTCACTCCAAGCATGCCGCTGAACATGGTTAAACCAATCGCCTGACGCATTTCTGAACCAGGACCTGAGGCTACCAGTAATGGAATAACACCAAAGATGAAGGAAAAGGCGGTCATCAAAATAGGACGCAGGCGCAGTCTACCGGCTTCGGCAGCGGCTTCGACGATAGAACTGCCTTGTTCTTCATTTTGCTTGGCAAACTCCACAATCAAAATAGCGTTCTTAGCTGCAAGACCAATCAGCACCACCAGACCTATTTGCGTCAGAACATTGTTGTCCATGTGCATGATCATCAGACCAATCGATGCCGATAACAGACACATAGGCACGATTAGTATGATCGACAGGGGCAACGTCCAACTTTCGTATTGTGCGGTTAACAACAGAAAGACAAACAATACCGCCAGTGCAAAGGCAATTATCGCGGTGTTGCCGGTGTTTTTCTCCTGATAGGCCAGCTCAGTCCATTCATAGCTAAAACCCGGCGGTAAAACCTGTTCAGCAATCTGTTCCATTCTGGCCAGCGCTTCGCCAGAACTAAAGCCTGGCGCGGCGTTGCCGGTTACCGCTGCGGCATTAAACAGGTTGTATCTGGGAAGACGCGATGGACCGGATGTGTGCTCAACCGTGGCGATAGAGCCTATAGGTACTAATGCTCCGGTGGCACTTCTGACCCGTAAATCCAGCAAGTCCTGGGTATCCACCCTGTAGGGCGAGTCAGCCTGAAGAACCACTCTAAAAGTACGACCCTGATAGTTAAAATCGTTGATATAACTGGAGCCGATAAAGCTTTCCAGGGCGGTGAATACGTTTTCCAGTGGTACATCCATTTGACGCACTATGTCTCTGTCTATATTGAGGTATACGCGAGGCGTACTGGTTTCAAAGAAGGTAAACACCGCGGTTGTTTCTGCCGCTTGATTGGCTGCCATGGCCACGGTCCAGGCCGCACCTTCCAGGGCTTGTGGACCATGCCCGGCCACATCCTGAATCATCATTTTAAAACCGCCAGCGTTGCCAATACCACTCACTGGGGGAGGCGTGACTGCTACCACATAAGCCTCTTCATTGAAGCCGACTTTTTGTCTGATTTCCTGCACGATAGCATTGGCACTGCGACGTTTTTCGAAGTCTTCAAACACCACAAAAATAGCGCCTGCGTTACTGGCATTGGTAAAGGTTGCACCGGAAAAACCGGCAAACGCCACGGTATTTTCCACGCCATCCACTTCCAGTAGTTTGCGCACTATGTCCTGGATCACGGCATCTGTGCGATCCAGTGCCGCCCCTGAAGGCAATTGAATGGCTACGATGGCGTAGCCCTGGTCCTGCTCCGGAATAAAACCGGTGGGGATCTTGCTCAGCTGCCATCCGGTAAAACTGATTAAGCCGGCATATGCCACAAGCACCACTGCAGTAATGCGCAGCATACGACGGATCAGGTTGGCGTATTTTCCGGATACTTTTTCGATGGCCGCATTAAACCTGTTTCCGGCGCGAAAACGTTTCGAATGAGGTTTTTCTTCGGATTTACGCATAAAGATTGCCGCCATGGCCGGACTTAACGTCAAAGACACCACGGTGGAGAGCATGGTAGCAGAGGCAATCGTAACACCGAACTGTTGGTAAAAAGCACCGCTGATACCTTCCATCATCATAGTGGGCAGGAATACCGCTACCAATACCAGGCTGGTGGCTACTAAAGCGCCGCCCACTTCGGTCATGGTTTCTTTGGCGGCTTCCACCCGGGAACGTCCTTCCCGCAATTTGCGCTCGACATTTTCTACCACCACGATGGCATCATCCACCACTATGCCGATGGCCAACACCAGGCCAAATAAAGAAATCATATTCAGGGAAAAGCCGAATACCGACATCAGAGCAAAAGTACCGATCAAGGATACCGGGATGGCTATGACCGGGATCATGGCGGTACGCCAGCTTTGCAAAAATACCACGATAACGAACACCACCAGAGCGATGGTCTCTGCCAGGGTGATATACACTTCCTGCATAGACTGTTCTATGTATTCTGTGGGGTTGTAAACAATGGTGCTTTGCATACCTGCGGGATAGTTTTGCTGCATCTCCGCTATCAGTGCTTTGATACCTTCCGCCGTCGCTAACGCGTTAGCACCCGGGCGCATGGTTATTGGTATTGCTACTGAGGGGTTATTACCCAGATAACCTCGGGTGGCGTAGTGCTGAGCGCCTATCTCAACGCGGGCTACGTCTTTGAGTAACAGCAGACCGGTTTGACCACCACGGCGAATGATAATGTTTTCAAACTCTTCGACAGTTTTCAGCCTGCCCTGAGTTTGCACACTGATCTCGAAGGCATTTTGTTCTGGCATAGGGGACTGATTCAATATGCCACTGGATACCTGTTGGTTTTCGGCGCGCACCACGCTCATGACATCTTCCGCTGTGATACCAAATTCCGCCATTCGACCGGGATCCAACCAGATCCGCATGGCGTATTCGCTGGCACCAAATACCTGAACATTACCCACACCATCCAGTCGCGACAGGCGGTCAACGATATTTAGTACCGCATAGTTACCGATTTCTGTCTGGTTGTAGCTGTTATCTGGTGAAAACAGGTTGATCACCATCAGCATATCGGGGGAGTTTTTCACCGTGGTGACACCCAAACGGCGTACCGGCTCAGGTAACCTGGGGAGGGCAGCTGACACCCGGTTTTGCACCAATACCTGAGCTGTATCCAGGTCGGTGCCCGGCGCAAACGTAATACTGATGGTTAAGCGTCCATCATTGGTGGACTGGGAAGACACATACAACATGCGCTCCACACCATTGATTTCCTGCTCCAGTGGCGCAGCCACCGTGGCTGCGATAATTTCTGAACTGGCGCCAGGATAGGAGGCGTTCACCTGAATTTGCGGTGGTGCGATTTCCGGATATTGAGCGACCGGCAAAGAGGCCAGCCCTAAAAATCCAAAAATAACAATCATCAGTGAAACCACTGTGGCCAGTCGTGGCCGGTCAACAAAATAATGGGTTAACTGCATAACTTAGGCTCCGGTATTGGCCGGCACAGGTTGCAATAATGCCCCCGGCTGAATCATTTGCAGGTTGCCAATTACCAACTGTTCGCCTGGGTTTAAGCCTTGTTTGATAATGCGCAATCCGGCTTCCGTTGTACCACCCAGGGTGACATAGCGTTTTTCCGCTTTGCTTTCACCACTAACGATGTAGACATATTTTTTGTTTTGTTCCGACATTACCCACTTGTCTTCGATAGTGATGGCGTCATAGGGAGGTAAGGGGGACAATCTCAAGCGGCCAAACATGCCCGGTTGCAGCAAGTTGTCGGGGTTATCAAACACGGCGCGCACTTCGATAGTTCCGGTGGCAAAATCCAGTGAATTTGAGGTGAAATCCATAGTGCCATCGTGAGCAAAACTGTCTTCGTCCTGTAATTTCACGAATACCGGCCAGGCGTCTTCACGCTTGATGGCATCGGGGTGAGCGATTTGACGGCGAATGTAGTTGAGAACAGTGGTTTCACTGGCTGAGAAATAAAAGTGAATGGGGTTAGTGGTCACAATCGTGGTTAGTGGCTCACCGCTGGCATTACCACCCACAACCAGATTGCCCTCGTTGACATAGGTACGATCAATGCGGCCAGTAATAGGCGCAGTTACCGAGGCAAATTCTAAATTCAGACGTGCCTGATCATAATTAGCCTGTGCCACCTGTAATTGCTGCAAGCGCTCGTCCAGTTGTTCCTGAGAAATGGAATTGTTTTTTACCAGGTTTTGGCCGCGGTCCAATTCTTTTTGAGCTAATTTAAGTTGCGCTTCAGCACTGTCCAGAGCTATTTGAAATGGGCGTTTATCCAGTTCGTACAGTACCTGACCTTTCTCAATTAGCTGACCATCATTAAAGGTGACAGATTCAATAAAGCCACTGACTCTGGCTTTTACCTCAACGCGCTTGGCAGCCTGAAAACGACCCGTGAACTCATCCCATTCTGTGACATTTTCGGTTGCAAGATTTAACACCTTAACCGGCATTGCCTGCGGTGCTTGTTGTTGCTGCGCCGCTTCCTGTTGCTGACAGGCCGACAGACCTAACGTCATTAAAAACAGAATCGCTGGTGTGGCGATCCCTTTTACTGTTCTTGCGAAAGCCATAATAAAATCCTCTCTGTAATGGCGTGATGTCTGGTTGTTGGTGGCATTATTGCCCGCTCAGATTACTGTTTGATATCAGGGTGGTGGCATTGCTATGGAGATGCTCAATACGCTCCATCATGGTGCCAAAGTAGGGGTTCCAGGTTAAACGAGCGTGAACTCTGCCTTCGTGTTCGTGGCCCCAGGCCGCAAACCAGATATCACTACCGGATTCGCAGGTTGCTGTTTCTTTGCTGTTTAAGCCGTTGTTACACATACGCTTGCTGCCAGACAAACCATAATATGGATTGCAGGGGGCAAACAGTACACTCATGTGTGAACCGGAACTGATGTTGAACATGGGTAAGTGCATAGACTTACTCCGGATATTGTTTTCAGAAAAAACCTGTTCCCCAAACCATAGCAGTTCACTGGCAGAGTGGTTAAAACTGCGGCTAAAAATATCTTTAATGGCTTGCGCGTTAATAACACTGTCTGCTTCACTGATGGTGACAAAGGTGGGGATGGTTACTGGCTTTTCTTCCAGAAGTTGGCGAACTATATCCGCACTTTTCGCATAGGCCGCTGCCCCGTGCAGTGGACCACCGGAGTAGCGGGCCAGATTAATATCATCGGAGCGCCAGCTAACAGGTAAAACACTGGCCAGCAGTGGCGTTAGTGGTTCAAAGCGAACCGCTTTAGATTCAAATCCCGGCGAAAACAATAACAGTCCGGCGATATCCTGCTGCTGCAATGCGTGAATGGTGACTAAATTAGCGCCTGTTGAGTAGCCTCCCAGCCACACTTGTGAGTAATCTTGTTTTAACAAATTTGCGTAGTGATCCACTATCTGTTGCCAGTCTTCATAACGCGACAGCTTCATATCTTGTGGCTTGGAGCCATGACCGGGCAGCAACAGGGTTTGCACATAAAATCCCTGCTTTACCAGTGAGCGACTGATATCCACAAAAGAAAACGGCGAATCACTGAGGCCGTGTACTAATAAAATGGCCTTGTCTGTGGCCTGTTCCGGGGATTGTTGAAAGGGCATATTCATGGCCAGTTCCAGTGCCCGGTCATCACTGAGAAAGCGACGCTCACTGATTAAATAGTTTTCTGTTTCTTCCAGGTATAAATCGAAATCTGGCTGCAGATAATTGTAATATTGATCTGAAAGATGCAACGGCAGGCGATGATGGGTACTACTACACCCCAGAGTCAGCACCAGAACACTGAAAAACAAGATAATGTTTAAGCGCATGAGCAGAATCCCATAACCAATAAAAAGTAAACGACACGGTGTAGTTTACTTTGTGATTGGAAAAAGTAAACTAATTAGTGTAAATTTTGTTGGGTATCGTTTCATTGCAGTGCAAAACAGGTGGCAGTTATTTTATGGTTGAAGAGAAGAAGACGCGTTCTGAGTTAAAGCGTGAAGCCATAGTCAGTGCGGCAAAGCGGGCTTTTCAGCGGGATGGCGTGCAAGGCACCAGTATGGACAAAATTGCGGAAGAAGCGCAGGTGTCGAAACGCACGGTGTACAATCATTTCAAAGCCAAAGAAAACCTGGTGATGCACATTCTGTCCTCTATGTGGAAAAATTCCATGGTGGACAGCGACGACAATTATCAATCCGATCAGCCGCTTGAGCCGCAACTGGTGGCGTTAATAAAATCTGAAATCGATGTTATTGCCTCGGAAGAATATCTGAATCTGACAAGGGTGGCATTTGGTCACTTTATGTATTCGCCGGAAGATCTGAGACAGGAATCTGCTGTATTCAGGGATTATGAAACGGTATTACAGCGCTGGTTAAAAAGAGCCTTGCAGGATAAGCGTCTCAAGCCCCTGGATATTGAAAAGGCTAACACGCAAATTCACAGTTTGGTGAAGGGCAGTTGTTTCTGGCCACAGCTCATGTGTGCTGAAGCTCCGCCAACAGAAGCCGAAAAACGGGATATTGCTGAATCGACCGCTGCGATGTTTCTGGCCTATTATCAGTCCGACGCCTGATACGCCAAATATACATCAGAGTCCGCTATGTAAATTGTTAATTACAAGGACAGCCACAGATAAATCTTACCGATAAGGCTGTGAAATTTTTACAGAGTGGCGCAATTCTCATTTATCCGCTTTTTAGATATCGCTAGTTAAATCATAAGCTTATAGCTTCCTTCCGATCTGGCACAGTCTTCGCTCCTGTTAAATCAAGCAACTAAAAGGAGTAAATTATGGAAATTTTTGAAACCATTCGCCGGGATCACGAAAAACAGCGTTTGCTGATGAAAATATTGGTCAGCACATCGGGTGACTCCAAGCCGCGCAGAGAGTATTACGCTGAGCTTAAGCAGGAGTTGCAGGCTCATGCGGCGGCTGAAGAGCGTCATTTTTACAAGAAACTGATGAACTCTGATCGAACGCTGGAGCAGTCTCGGCACGGCATTCATGAACATCATGAGATTGATAACCTGATTGAAGTGTTGGACGATACCGACATGAGTTCCCCGGCCTGGCTGCACTATATGAAGCAGTTGCAAGACAAGGTACTGCATCACCTTGAGGAAGAGGAAAAAGAAGTGTTCCAGCAGGCGGGACATGTGTTATCCGGAAAAGAAAAACTGGATTTGGCTGAGGATTTTGTCGAAGAAAAAGAAGAGCAACTGCACTAAATGTCAGGGACATTCTTGTCCCTGAGCGTTTTCCCTCCTGAGGATTTACATTACAATCAGTCTCTAATGGAATAGAGGCTCTTCATGCAAAACCAGTTAATCACCATCGGCTTACAAAATCCCAAATCTGCCAGCAATGTTGCTTCCATATTAAGGGCGGCAGGCTGTTATGGCGCAAGCTCTGTGTTTTACACCGGCAACCGCTATCGCTACGCCAAAGAATTCAATGCCGATACCCAAAACATACATCAAAAAATTCCCACTGTTGGTGTCGAAGATTTGATTGCCATGACCCCAAAAGGAGCACGACGGGTGGTAGTGGAGTTGGTGGAAGGCGCAATTCCGTTACCGGATTATCAACATCCGCACAACGCTTTTTACCTGTTTGGTCCCGAAGATGGTTCGGTGGCACCGGAAGTGTTGGCCCAGTGCGATGACGTTATTTACATTCCTACCCACGGTAGTATGAACCTCGCAGCTACCGTCAATGTGGTGATGTACGACAGACTGGCGAAGTCAGATTTTGATCGCAGTCTCGATTTTGTGAGACGCAGCAGGGATAACAATAATCGGTTAAAGGCCTGATATTTACATGGACAAATTTACATGGACACCCATCGTAATTTTACGCTGTTAACCGTACGTAATTTGTAAGCGTCCGGTGAATTACACCTGCTAATTGAGTTTCTGCCCCGGTAATCTGTTGCCATCAGCGGCGTTTTTCAAGGTAGTTGTCGCCTAAGCCGTTAAGCTGCTTCTTTTTTGCTCTCCGGATTGAGTTCCACAACATCGATCTGATCCCAGTTGCGGGTGTCGCCAGACCACCGGTTAGGATTTGTGCCCTTTGCTTTTGCATATAGATTTGCACGCTTCGCTAGTATCATTTTATCCTCACCATTGTGTCGTTGTTCCGGCGTGACGAATTTGATCCGACTATGGCGATGCTCAGTGTTGTACCATTGAACAAACTCTTTTACCCAAAGCCTCGCTTCTTCCAGTGTTTTAAAGCCTTCACTTGGCCATCGACGACAGTACTTTACTGTGCGAAACAAGGATTCAGA
Organism: Planctobacterium sp. AWH2_060; assembly: GCF_056158425.1. Taxonomy (NCBI): domain Bacteria; kingdom Pseudomonadati; phylum Pseudomonadota; class Gammaproteobacteria; order Alteromonadales; family Alteromonadaceae; genus Planctobacterium; species Planctobacterium sp. AWH2_060. Next base: position 4,004,013 of record NZ_JBSWTG010000001.1, read on the forward strand.
GTAGGGATTGTCATTACTGACACCCGGGCGACTACGTGAGCCAATGACTCCCATGTCGATCATCTTTGCCTGCATCGTCAGGCTCTTCATCGGGCTGCCGTTGTCAGAGTGCAATATAATATCTTCATTAACACACTTCTCTGACCACAGTGTGCGCTCAAGGAGGCGAGCTGCATACTCACCAGATTCACTGTCATGCACTTCCCACCCAACCACTTTGCGACTGAAGATATCCATAATCATGTAGAGATAGAAAAATCGACCAATTACCGTGGACGGACAATAGGAAATATCCCATGTCCAGACCTCGCAGGGCGCTTTAGCTTTAAACCCGTCTGGCTTTATCATACTCCCTTTAGGTTTCGCCTTGCCTCTGTGTTTCAGCTGATTATTCGCTTTCAGAACCCGGTAAAAGCTGGATTCCGAAGCCAGATAAGTCCCTTCATCAGCCAATATGGGGACTATCTGGCATGGCGATAAACTGGCAAACCGCTCCTGATTACAGGTGTCTAAAATTGCCTCCTGTTCCGCTTCAGTCAATTTATTTGCTGGCAGCGGTCTGCTCGCCTCAGGTCTTTTGTCTGCACTTATACCGCCTGCTTCTTGCCATCGTTGCAGTGTGCGAAGAGATAATCCAATTACCTCACAGGCTTTGATTTTTCTGACTCCAGCCATAACGGCTTCGTCAACCAATGATACATAATATTGCCTATCCGGGAGTGTGGTTAACTGTCCTCGTCTTCCCCCCAGTAGGCATTTAACTTTTTTCTCAGCACCAACAAAGCCGCAGTTTCAGCTAAAGCAGCATCCTTACGTTTGAGTTCCTTCTCCAACTCCTTAATGCGCTTTTTGTCGCTTTTGCGCTCCTGCGCCTGTTGTTTACGCTGCTGAGCTTCTGTCTGATTACCTGAGATACAGCTCTGTTTCCATTGCTGAATTTGCTCAGGATAAAGACCATGCGCCCTACAATATTGACTTAATTCAACTTCCGACAATGTGGCCGTCTCTAAAACCACCGAGAACTTCTGTTCTGCCGACCAGTCTTTAGGGTCATCACTTTTAGTCAAGTTGTAGTCTGCCTCTAAGTATTTATCTCGCCAACTACACAGGGTAGAAAGGTTGATACCTTCTCTCTGTGAAAACTGGCGCAATGATAAACCGCTTTCAACTAACTTGCTAACAACTGCCTTCCTATGCTTCTCTGGATAGTGTTTCACTCAAACCTGTCATCCGCCCCCTGTCTAACAATTCGAAAAACTGAGGCGACAACTATCCTGACACAGGGGGTTAGGAGGCCAAAATGGAAAATGAATCCCATAATCTGTTTTATCACCGTGATTTCTATCTTGTGGATTGTTTGGCGAGAGAAGAGAGCGAACGCACTGTAGAAAGTAAAAGCTCATCGCTGAATTTGTTTATCGATTGGTGTATTGGTGAGGGCGTTATTAATATTCACCAAGTCGATGACCTAACTCTTGAACGATATCGCCAGTACTTGCGGCAATATCGCTTTTTCAATGATAGGTCTTTGGATGCAGCAACTAAATACAATAGGCTGACAGCGGTAAAAATCTTCGTGAAGAGACTGTTCGAGTTGCGAAAGCTTGAAGCAAACAATACTGCTCGCTTTAGGCTTCCTAAGAAGCCAAGGAAACTGCCAAAGGGAGTACTAGATGATGGTGAGCTAAAAGATCTGCTAGCGCAATCACTACTGCATGGAGAACATGCCGTGCGGGACCGGGCAATATTTGAAACGTTGTACGCTTCTGCTTTGAGACGAATGGAACTTGCTAATCTCCGTGTTGACGATGTTGATACCCGGCGTGGATTAGTGAGAGTTGAGCAAGGCAAAGGCAAAAAGGACCGCATAGTGCCAATTGCTCGTCGGGCCTGTGAATGGATTGAGGAGTATAAACTTAATGCTCGGGATCGATACAGACGTTATTGCTCTGGAAAAGTGTTGTTTTTGAACAATCAAGGGAAACGTTTCAAGGAAAGGCAACTTTCAAGCATGGCCAGAAGTTATCTCTCCAGAGCAGGAATAGATAAACCAGGCGCCTGCAATGTGTTTCGACATACATCGGCAACGCATATGCTTGAAGGCGGCGCAGACATTCGGGTGATACAGGAGTTTTTGGGGCATGCTGATATTTCAACCACACAGATATATGCCCATGTGAGCATACGGAAGCTGGAAGATGATTATCATCGAACGCATCCGGCCTCGCTTGATTATCAAAGTCCAAAAGATATTCTGCATTGAGGTTTAATTGCGTCATGCGTAAAACATGACGCTAATTTTTCTTTTTATAAGATTTGAGGTAAAATTAGTCATTAAAAGTACAGAGAAAAGTTATTGTGATGGAAAGTAAAAAGCCAAAGAAAATCACAAAGAAAATGCTATACCGTGCTGTTGCTAGTTCCACCGCAATTGAGACTGGCGAGTCTGTGAAAAGCATCGAGCGTAAATTAAAGGATAATCGCGCTAAGTATCGTGACCTGTCTCTTGCTTTCTAAGCAGTTAGAATATCTCTGACAAGTCTTTCCAAGTGTTGATATTCTCCATCGACTCCCGCCTGAATTGAACGAAAGTAGAACTCTTTATTATTATCCCACAAGCTGTAATCCAAAAGCCCATATCCGGCTCTTTGTGCCATCATATCAACCAGAAGTCTGGATAACCTTCCATTGCCGTCCCTTACGGGGTGGATAAGAATAAATTCGATGTGGCTTTCTGCGACATAACTAATAAACTCTTCTTCAGTAAAGCCATCAATATCTGCAAATCTTTGTAGATATTTGTGTTCGAACTCAGAAATGAGATAGTCAAATTGATTAGGGTTGGCAAATTGAAAACCACCTTTGCCGATGTTTGAGGTTCTTGTTTTACCTGCCCAAGAGTATACATTGCCAAGCCATTGACGATGCCATCCCAGTATTACTTCAAAAATAATTTCGGATGGAGGTTCAGAGTGAATGAATAGCTTTTCATAGAGCTTGACCAACAGGTCGCCCTCTATTTCATCCATTTCTTCTGGGTCAACGATATTGAATTTATTTTTGAGCACAAGGTCATTTGAACCGGGTTCAAATTGCCCTTCATCTGAATCAACTTCGTATCTGGTCAACTTGTTCAAATCCCGTATAAAATGGCTGTTGGAACAAGGCTACATATAAGCTAACAGAAATCCAGCTTCCGTTTAAAATAATTACTAGGGCGTGTTGATCTTTGTTCAGGAAGTAAACAGCATAGCAACCTAGTATAATGGTTTCGCCAAAAATCAACATACCGGGACAGTTGCTATGCCAAGAACAATACTAACAGATAATGGGTGGGAAAAGTTAAAGGAAATTCTGAGAAGTAGCGGTCGCGTCTATAATAAATATGAGCATCGCAATACAATGGAAGGGATCTTTTATCGAATGCGCACTGGCATTCAATGGCGTGATTTACCACCAGAATTTGGTCACTGGAATACGGTCTTCAGACGCTTCAATCTTTGGTCTAAAAAAGGACTATTAAATAAGCTATTCAATTACTTAGCCTCAGAAAGTGATAACGAATGGTTATTCATTGATGGCAGTATTGTGAAAGCGCATCAGGATAGTACAGGGGCATTCAGTTCTGAAGACGAAGCGATTGGTAAAAGTCGGGGCGGAAACTCTACGAAAATCCATCTCGCCGTAGACAGTGGTGGATTACCTGTTTATTTTGAATTATCAGGTGGTCAAGTCAACGATATCGTTCATGCACAGAGTATGGTCAAACGTTCACCGAAAGCTGAAACCGTTTGCGCTGACAAAGGCTATGATAGTGAACGGTTTAGAGAATTTATTGGAGGGCTGGGAAGCAAGGCGAATATTCCCCGGAAAAGCAACAGCCATACCGGGAATGAGGATATGGACTGGTGCATCTATAAGTAGTCAGCCGTTATAAAAACATATCTCATTGATATTTATAATTAATCTTCCTTAAAACCTGGTCTGCTTCGACCGAACCTGGTAAAATTAACATCAGTTTCTGGTCGAAACAGACTACGGTTTTATGATAAAAGACAGCCCCAAAACTTCACGACAAATTGGCTTTTTTGACCTCATTTCTCAGCTCGACGAAAAACATCCACTATTGTTGCTCGCCGATGAAATTGACTGGGATTTTCTGAATGAAAAGTTATCCGTGTTTTACAGTGATAAAGGCCGCCCCGGGAAACCCATCCGGCTCATGTGTGGTCTGTTGATGTTGAAACAGATGTACAACCTCAGTGATGACAATACCATCGCTCAATGGATGATGAATCCTTATTACCAGGCGTTTTGTGGGGAAGTCGCTTTTCAGACTGAGCCACCCTGTTGCCGCACCGAAATCACGGCTTTCCGCCAGCGGATTGGAGAAGAGGGTATCAACGCCATTTTTGCTGTTTCTGTGGCATTACATCAACAGGATGTGGAAGAAGATAAAGTACTCGTCGATACCACGGTACAGGAAAAAGCCATCACTTATCCCACGGACACAAAACTCGCCATTAAGATCATCAATCGGCTCAATAAGCTGGCTAAAAAACACGGTGTAAAGCAACGCCGGACTTATGTGAAAGAAGTCAAAGAGTTACGTTTACAGTGTCGCCACTTTCGTCACCCCAAAGTACGGGGAAAAGCCAGAAGAGCCCTGAAACGTCTGCGCACTATCGCAGGAACACTACTCAGAGAATTGCAACGTAAATTGCCTGCACAACTCCTGTCAGAACAGAAGGATAACTTTGCTCTGTATGAAAAAGTGCTGGCACAACAACCCAAAGACAAAAACAAGATCTACAGCCTGCATGAGCCGGGGGTGTATTGTGTTGGCAAAGGTAAGGACCATAAACCATACGAATACGGCAGAAAAGCCTCCGTGGTATCCACTTTAGAAGGACAGGTCATCATCGGTGTGGCAAGTCATGACGAAAACATCCATGACAGCAAAACGCTGGAATCGGCTCTGAAACATGCCCGTCAACATCGGAAGAACCCGATAGCAATGGCAATAGCAGACAGAGGCTATCGCGGAGCACAGCAGTATGTTTGCGAAGAGGTTCTGCTTCCCAAACCGCCGCTAAAAAGAGACAACGCGTATCAGCGTCAGAAGAAACGAAAGTTGTGTCAGAAGAGAGCAGCGATAGAGCCGATTATAGGGCATCTGAAACAGGACTTTCGCCTTAGCCGCAACTGGTTAAGAGATAGTTTGGGCGATGCGATCAATCTGTTAATGTCAGCCAGTGCCTGGAATCTTCAAAAGCGGATGAAGGTGCTTTTTTTGCCTTTAATTTATGTCGCGATCAGAGCTGCTATCGCAGCTCTGTCACGATATCTCATCCGGAAAAAATATTGAGATAATTTGGTACGCTCGTTAGGTGTTTTTAAAGTCACAGGGTTCAGCAAAAAGTACTTTTATAACGTCTGACTAAGTATTGCCACCTTGTAGAAAACGCTTTTCAAAAGATAAAGAGGTTTCGAGCCGTTGCGACCCGATACGATAAACTGGAGAGAAATTACAGCAGCACCGTGGCCCTCGCGTTTACGATAATGTGGCTACCTCTGCACTGCTGAGCAATTAATCACCAAAGATCAACGCGCCCTAGGTAATCCTTCTGCATTAGGAAGGCTAAAAGGGCTCGAATAAGTTTTGAGGCAGATGACTGTTAGTAGTTTTCGCATTTAAATTAAGCAAAGTTGAAATTTTTTACTCACTAAGCTATTTTTGCACTAATAGTGATAACAAGGAATTTAGTTTGAGTGCAAAAAAATGGATTACTCACAAGCCAGATAGTGTTAAAGTCCCTCACCCAAAATCGAAGCCTCAAGACAAAACTTTATTTCGTTTTGTGAGAAACGGTGGTACTGGGGCCGATGACTTTCTACCAAGCTGTATTGATCCTGAGCAGTGTCATATGCGTAACTCTCGTAGAGTCAATTGGCCAGAATTTCATGCCACTTCATTTTTTCTAACCCAAGAAGCTGCACAAAACAAAATAGATGAAATGCCCGAGAGGTTCGATGGTATGTCTATCGCTGTTGGCGATGTAAAAAAAGATCAAGGATATATGAAAGTCGTTGAAAGCAAACATGTCTCGGTTTGGTTCTATGAGGGAGTGTACCCTAAAGGATTCCAATTAGTACAGGGCGGGATTGTACTTTGCTGACTTTTTAACCAAACAGTAATTCCGTCCTGAATTTGCTACTCCATGCTGCCCTCCGCCGTTTACCTGCTATGCTATCTTTTTTACCCTGATGTTGCTTTATCAGATTCAGACATGCACGATTGAACAACGCAATATGAGCTGCTCCGTTAGGATCGCTTATTTTGAGCTGGTCTTCGCGAAAAGCGACATCAAGCACCCAGTGTAACTGGTTTTCTACTGACCAGTGCTCTCTGATGATACGGGCGAACTGCTCTGCATCAGCTGCTAATGAGCTTGCATACCAGCGGGAATGATAGCTCGTTTGACCACCCTGCTGACGTTCACTGGCAACCTCGATGATACTACGAATATGTGGCCATTTTGTTTTTAGTTCTTCAGGCAGTTCGGCTTTCATTTGCATTACTGTTCGGCTTTCCTGACGTCCATGTCCCTGATTCGACTGGGTAAAGGTATTGAGAGCTTCGTCATTGTATCGTTCAGTGAAACTCTCTTTTACATACTCAAAGAGCTTGCTTTGATTCGCCTTTAACTGAATAACGAAGTCACTTTTAGCTTTGACTATCGTCTCCATGGTGTTTGTCTGGCAATGCAGTGCATCAAGCGTATAAATGGCATCTTCCATGGCCAGCGCCTCAATCACATTTCTGGCGACAGCACGTTCATTGCCTTTGTTGTCGGAACAGTCCTGATACAAAGCAATCCCGGAATTCACATCAAAAGCACTGACGACATGTAACGCTTTGCTCACATCTTCCCGCCAGGCACCTCGCATAGTTTTACCATCAAGAGCAATAACCGATTGCCCTAAAGTCTGCCTACGTTGGTTAATCCAGCCAAACACTGTCTGTAACAGTATTTCTGTGTCCAGTGCCTTAATAATTCCTGCAATACAATGTCGTTTGGGGATACCATTTTCAAAACGGCGATGTTGGCGTAACCAGTCCAGCTGACTTTCGCCAAACTCTTCAATGGCTTTCCAGCCATCTGCTCCGCTAAGTACAGCGGACAACGTCAGGAAAATAACGTCAACAAGGTTGTGCTTGAGATTAATATCTTTGCGAGGATCCGGGATGATTTCCAAGTGTTTTACCAGTGACATATGGGGTTTCCGATAATGAAAACGGATCAGATCAACTGAATCAAGATAAGTTCACTGGTGAGATATATTGAATGGTGATCAATATTCATTTTTATATATCAAAAAGTTAGGATCCCGCCCTGCCAATTAGTATGAGTAAAAAAGACGAGTTGCTTTTTCTTGGCACTACTACTTTTGGGAACCTCTACTATCACAACGTGTATAGTTTTTAAGGGCTTGAATATACTCGGTTAATTATTTCCAAATAGCACTTCATGGCGGTAGTCATCGCTCCCGGCACACCAGCCCATTTTTTGTGGTTTCGTCTTTTTCTTTTTGTCTTTATGCTGGTTTAACAGATTCAGAGCCAACCGCCTGAAGCAGGCTATATTGATGGCGGAATTACCAGCGTACATTCTCTGATCATCCTCCCTGAACGTCACATCCAACACATGATGCTGACTGTTTTCTATGTACCAGTGGCGTCGGGTAGCCTTCATCAGTTCGTCAAGCGTCAGTTGTTCAGTACAGACATAATAATGGGTCTCATGGCTGGTTTGTCCTTTGACAGAGCGTTCTCTCACCACCGCGGCTATCGTTTTCAGGTCTGACCATTTTTCTTTTAGTTGCCCCTCAAGGATGAGGTCTGTTGACCAGACCGTGCGGGTTTCTTTTCGTCCATGTCCGGTTTCACTTTCGCTTAAACTGGCCTGTTCTGCCTCAGGTAAAGCCCAATATTTCTGGAACAGTGTATCTACCGCCTCAAGTAACGTGGGTTGATTTTTCTTGCACTGTACCAAAGCAATCCCTTTTTGTTCTTTAATCTGGTGGATAGTCTCTACCTGACAGTGAAGTGCGTCCAGGGTCAGAATAGCCCCGGTAATGTCCAGCGATTCAATTAACTCCCGGGCCATTGCCAGCTCATTTCCTTTGCCTCGTCCGGCTTTGTGATACAACACCAGCCCCTGTTCCACATCAAATGCAGAAACCATGCTCAATGGCGTTGAGCCGCTATATTTCGCGACACCTCGTACATCTTTGCCGTCAATAGCAATATGTTGAAACTGGCTTTCTTCCCTGACCGCATTTACCCAGGAAACCAACGCTGCCATTAATGATTCAGGCACCATAGTTCTGATGATACGGGCGACATTTTGTTGGGTGGGTATCCCGTATTCAAAAGGCAGATATTGTCTTAGCCAGTCCAGTCGTGTTTCGCCAAAAACATGAATATCAGCCCAGGATTTACTGCCACTTATGAGGGCACTTATCAACAGGAATGACATCTCCAGCACAGGATAATCCTGATTAACATGAGATCGGGTATCAGACACTTTTTGAAGATGAACAAGAATTTCCATGACGCGACCTTTATGAGAGATAAATCGGGCCAGGATGGAGTGAACAGAGTTCAGTGTAAAGCTATTTTATCGGCTTATGCCACAATGTGATCGTTAAAGGGAGCGTTATATCAAAAAGTTTGATCATGCCCTTTATAGTTTTTACGGTGAGCCTGTCATATTTTCTGCACTAAATGATTTCGAACAGTTGTTTTTTTGCTACAGCCTCGGCCCTAAGGATGGAAAGGACAGGTGGCTGATAACACCAGCATCCAATCAAAAAATTAACCAACTTGAACAGAAAGATATTCCAATTGTAAAAGCAATCAGAACCTCAAAACAAGACAGAGTATTATTTGTTGATGAGGACTTAAATTCGGGAATTTTAAAAGAACAATGGAAGAAATTTGCGTCACTTAAAATTAAAGTTCCCACTGATTCTGTATTCATTTCCGAAAATTACAACTTAGATGGCAAAAGGAAGCATACTCACAAGATCAGAATTTCAAAATCGAACTCAGGTGATTTAGTTTCAGGAGTCCTAAATTCTATTGGAGAAGCTTTCTCAGAGTTTTTGGGGGCTTTCCTCGGCGCATATAATATTAAATCTAATTTTGTTGCAAGAGATGCAATAGAAGGTTCATTCGTTTACAGAGTGAAAGCACAAGATCCTGAAAAGCTTAGGAATGAAGGTTATGAATTACTGAACAAAATTCAGGAAAAGTCTTCTCTTATACAACTTATCAAAGAACGTAAGTTTGACCTTCGAGCATTACGGAAATTGTTTGCTTTGCAACTAGAGAAAAGTGTAAATGTAGAATTAATTGATGAAGAAACTACGCAACGAGTATTGTCTCTTGATCAAGCAACAATTGAATCACTACTAAACGAAGTAGATGAAGCACTTCGAACATATCTTGATAGTACGATGGTTCCGCAGGCAGACTCTACCGAAGCAATAGCTAGTTACTTGAATATCTTAGAAACAGATGGAGTTGTGACAGCTGAAAAATTTGGAAAAGATCCTCGTCAAGTCTTGTATTATCGAGATGCGTGCATAATGCTTTCTTTGGTTCAAGAGTTTGGTAGATTGACCCCTTTCGGAAAGAAGATTGTAGATGCAAAAACTAATGTGGATGTTATTGCAGTAATTAAGCAACAGTTTGAAAATACAGACTGTTGCTTTATTTGGATGCATGAGCAAAAAGTCTCTGACATTAGAGACATTGACGAAAACACAGCAGCAGATTTCCTAATAAACTATTGCAATGGTTTGAGTGAGAATACTGCAAGAAGAAGAGCACAAACTCTCGTGGCTTGGGTCAAAAAGTTTAAAACACTTAAGTAATTATTTCCGAAATTCTTTTATTTGTAATTTCAATTGCTTCCTCACATAAGTCATTTCCCACAAAATTACGACCCAGTTTAGCTGATGCACTTCCGACAAATCCTGAACCACAGAAGGGATCCATAATAATATTATTTTCTATTGAGCTTTGCTCTATTAATGTCTTGGCGAGTCCTTCTGGCTTTTCAGTTGGATATCCTTTCCATACACGTTTTTCTACTAAAATGTCAGGCGTAGCAAGACTGTTAAGTTTTTTCTTACCTTTTTCGAAGAACAATATAAATTCATATCTTGCTCGATAATGGTATCCCATACCAATAGCGACTTTGTCCCACACGAGAGGTTTCCAGAATTTGAATCCAACTTTCTCTGCGATTGGTTTTACTATGAAAGCTGTTTCCTGATCACAAAATAAATAAAAGTGACTGTTTTTCTTCAATACCCTGTGTACTTGAGTAAAGAGTTCTTCAAATCGATCATTCGGAAAGATTTTAAACCACTTATTACTGGATGCTTTACTATTCTTTAATCGTGTAGTAGTTCCGATTTTGCGGTGTTTTTCGAGAGATTCATATGGAGGATCAGTGATAACAAGGTCAATTGAACAATCTTCTATCTGTTTTAAAAACTCAACAGCATCCAAATTGTATAGTTTATATTCCATTAATTAATCTACATATGTATCTATATACAGTGAATATTGGCATGAATTAATTAGCAAATCCAATCAAAACTAAAAAATTATAATTAGTAGGCTTGAGCACGTTCATATGAATGGTCGGGCGTATGACTACAACACTGGCCGTTTCTTGTCGGTTGACCCCTTTATTCAGTCGCCCACAAATAGCCAGAGCATTAACCCCTACAGCTATATCATGAATAATCCGTTGAGTGGGACGGATCCGAGTGGGTATACAAGCTGTGGTGTAGATGATAGCGCTGGTTGTCTTGTTGATGCTTTTGTAAATGGAGATTCAGAAGTGACTATAACCGGAGCGGATGGTAAGGCAATTGGCACTTATACTTTTAACGGTGATTCTAATGGAGATATGGGAGCAAAACTTTCAGCAATCAAAGAATTTGGTAAATCTATGCATAGAGCAAAAAGAGATGCTGCTATATCTGATCATGTTTATAAGAATAGACACCATGGGAAAGGAAAGTTGCCTGATGGTGTTTCAAAGGTCGATCCTTCTCAATATTCGGAATTGGAAGGGTTAACTTTCAATGATGTCGATTGGCACCCTAATAGATCCACCCATTTGCGACGTATTGGATCCACTTCAAACCGTCATTTTAGCCCTCAAACAGGGGGATTATTTCTCGCTTTTTTCTCCTCGTCCAGTCTAATTATGGTTCTCTCGTAATTTGCGGTAACTTTCGCCTTCCAGAACCAGTCGATAAGCGTTGTGTTTGAGTCGGTCGAGTGTCGCCGCGCCAAGCAGTTTATTTGGGAATGCCTGTCCCCATTCACTGAAGTCCAGGTTACTGGTGATAATCGTTGATTTTTGCTCATACCGTTCATCGATTAAGTCGTGTAAATCTTCATCCTGAGGTGATTTGAGTGGCTTTAAACCGAAGTCATCAATGATGAGTAAGTCGACTTTTGCCAGCGTTTGGAAACGCTTCTCATAGGTGTTGGTTGCTCTGGCTGCGTGAAGATTGGACAGTAACTTAGCCTGAGTGAAGAACAACACATCAATGCCTTTTTGTACCGCACAATGGCCAATAGCCTGAGCCAGATGACTTTTACCGGTGCCGCATGGACCCGCAATAAGTACTGCTACATGTTCGTCAATGAACCGGCAATCAGCCAGCTCATTAATATAAGCGCGATTCAGGTTAGGGTTGGCACTCAGATCGAAGCTCTCCAGGGTTTTATTGCCCCTGAAGCCTGCACGACGAAGGCGGGTGGCATATTTCTTCTGATCACGCCTGGCGACTTCATCCTGTACCAGTAACGCCAGGAAGTCCGGATAACTGAGTTGATGTTCGATGGCTTCACGATTACGCATCGCCAGAGAGTCCGTCATGCCAGAGAGGCGTAGTTGCTTCAGTAGTGGTGTAAGTTCGGGGATCGGATTGATCATCGTTTTTTCCTTATTCTAATGAGGGAGAAGTTTATTGGGATCTCGATGGAACCGGCCACCGCCGGTATAGACATCGCTCAACGTATCGAAGGCGTTCGATTCAATGGGCTGCTGGTCCAGTCCTTTTTCGAGGATTTGTCTGACCGCACTGTAGCGCACGTTATCGAAGGTCAGTGCCCGCAAGCAGGCAGCTTCAACGCGCTTATCACCGTAGCGTCTGGCAAGACCAACAACACCTTGTGCTGCGCGAAGGTTATCCAGTACCCGACTGGCGAACAGGCGCTTAATGAACACATGGCATGACTCACCAATCCGTTTCGCCTGAGTCAGACAATATTGTGGATCCTGCATGTTGTAAGCCTGAGCTGCGGGCGGTTGATGTTCGGGAACGGTGGCTCTGCCACCCTGATGGCGCATTCGGGCATGCGTTGCCTTGAGTTCATGGCCCTGATAAATGCGAATCATATTGTCACTGGCTTTGAGCCAGAGTGTTTCTCTGATCAGCGTATAGGGTACTGAGTAACGGCAGTGTTCAAACTGTACGTGGCCATCACCGTGTACCTTGACCTTTGTCCAGACGGCCTGCTCCGGTGGCACATCAGGTAACGGTTTAAGTCGTGCCTGCTCTATCTCAGTAAAGCGCTCAAGCGGCTGACATTTCGTGGTGCCGTGTTTACGATTTCCCGCAACCGCCAGCAACCAGCGTTTAAGTTGTGCATTGGCATCACTCAGACCGCGAAATTCCTTCAGGGGAACAAAGCTGTTTTTGATATACTTAACGTTAGATTCAACGCGGCCTTTTTTCTGCGGATCGCGTACCGGGCATGGCGCAATCAAAAAACCATAACCTTCAGCACATTCACCATAAGCCCTTTGTACCTGTGGGTCGTGATAGCAGGCCTTTGTAATCGCACATTTTGGATTGTCGATAACTACGCGTTTGGGCACCCCCCGGAACCACTCGAACGCCCGCCGGTGGCAGGCCAGCCAGGTTGCGGTACTTTGGTCACGGATAAACTCAGCATAAATGTGCCGACTCCAGGCCAGGGTCATCACGAAGATCCAGCTTTTGCGTAACTCGCCTGTTTGAGTATCGACAATGAGTGGTCCTGCGCCGAAGTCCACTTGCGCGGCATCGCCCGGTGTAAACTCCATGACGGTTGTAGGAACAGGCGTCTTCTCAGACAGGGCTTTTAAGTAACGGATCACCGACCAGTAACTACCGGTGAAGCCATATTTATCCATCAGTGCCTGATGGATTGTCGTGCCCTGCACACCATCCTGATACCACTTGTCGACTTTATCAGCGTAAGGTGCAACGGATGAGGTTGTGGTTGGGTTGGGTGGCTTCTCGCTAAAGACAGCGGCCAGTTGTGTATCATCAGGCAGCTCGCTATCCGGTTCAAGCCAGCCATGCTTCAATGCGGTACGCTTAATCGCTTTCACTTTATTACGGCCAGCGACGCCACTATCAGCGATGGCTCGATTAGAATCCCCCATTCGCATTCGAACGAGGATGTGTCGGTATTGGTACATTTCAAACCTCCGGTTTGCCATGCGTAATCTCCTGACTGCAAAAACAGTCAACGATACGCGAGTTAAACAGAAGTTTGAGGGGAGAAATCAGGTCAAAGTGGATCTATTACGCCGCCAATCAGGTGGATCGATTACGGTGCAAATGGGGTGGATCCATTACGCCGCCAACGAAATGGATCCATAGCGGTGCCAATTAACAAATGACGAAGGTACGGGAGGTTCAGGGTTTAAATCTGGACTTTATTATGATGAGAATTATGATGAATATATATATGCGTTCGCTGGTACCGAAGGTGGAATAACAGGAGCTGATTGGAAAACCAATGCAACTGAGATGGTAGGAACCTCTGACCAACATAGATTGGCAGTTCAAAATACAGCCGTGATATCTAAAATTGTAGGAAAAGACAATCTTAGACTAACAGGGCATTCATTGGGAGGAGGGTTGGCCTCTTTGGCGGCGTTAACTAGTGGCGTTCCTGCAAACACGTTTAACTCCGCTGGTGTAACCACAGGGACAATAAATGACCACAATGGAAATATGCGAAATGCGTCAAAAATAAATTCGTACTATGTTAAAGGTGAAATCCTCAGTTATGCTCAGAAGAACCTTCCCTTTGTCCCATACAAAATTGGAAATCAAATAGAGTTACACTCAACTATTCAGCCAACAAGATCTTCACTCAATAACTGGCCTTGGAGACCTGCCCATCATACAATGAAAGAGAGAGTGGAAATGCATGGTATTTCACACGTCATCGAAGCACTAGGTAAGTAGGTGGTAAAACATGCTAAAAATATTTGTAATGGCTGTAACGTTTCTAATATTAAGTTGTGGATACATTGAATCTAGTGAATCAACTAATATCGCAGTGCAAGAAAAAAGAGCTAATGAAATGAATCTTGTTTCGGTTGTAAAGAGTGGAGATGAAAAAAAAGTTCGAGAAGTGCTAAATACTTTCATAACGATACCTCAAGAACAATTAAACCAGTCTTTAATCGTTGCTCTTAAATCTGAGAATATAGAAATATTCACGGCTCTTCTGGAAGCTGGGGCGGACCCAAATTTACCGAACGCTGAAGGACAAATGCCTATAATTTTCGTGTCAATGTCAGTTGGACGAGAAGAGTTCATGAAATTGCTGTTGGATTATGGAGCTAATATCGATTCGGATTTAAAGGTATACGGTACCCCCTTAATAGTTGCTTTAAGGGGGCGTCATTTTGATGTCGCACTTCACTTGTTGGAAAGGGGCGCAAATCCGTTTATTGGGTATTTAAACGATGAAAATTTACTTTCATATTTGTGTGAGGAAGATGATTGGTACAATCCTCAACTAAAAAAAGAGAAAGAGCAACTTATAAAGTTCATCTTAGATAAATACGCTCATCAATTTGGGACCGGGTGTTTAAATAAGGATAACTAATAATTTACGTGGACACCCATCGTAATTTTACGCCGTTAACCGTATACGAAAGCACCAGCTATGATGCGCTGGGACGTGTGCTGGTTAACCGCAATGCGGGCGGCGGAAACTTATATGGACAGCCATCCTAATGATGGATGCAGCTAAACTAATTTAATTTACATGGACACCCATCCCCCAGTGTCAGGATAGTTGTCGCCTCAGTTTTTCGGAACTAAACAGGACACCCACCTTACGATACGCAGTTTTATGGTGCGCCGGACACCGAAAGCCGCGGAAATCATTCCCGGGAATACGTGTATGACGAATTAGGGCGTGTCACCGTGCAGGAAGATACCATCACCAAAGACGGTATCTCTAACTACATTCAGCGTTTTGCATATGATGCCAATTACGGCCGTTTGTTGGCGCACCAGAGTGCAGACAGCCTGATTGTGGCCTACAGCTACGATGACAAAGGCTTTAAGACCAAAGACTGGATACCTGACACCTCCGGTAGTGAGTTGAAGGTACTGGCGGAGTATCAGAATTATGCCGCCACCGGTGAGTTAACTCAGCAAAAGCTCGGCGCTGGTTTGATTCAGAACTTTAACTATCACGCAAAATCAGGCCAGATGGCAGGGACCTCTGCCACTGACACCGCCATCCTGAATATTCAGTACAGCACCTATGATGGCTGGGGTAACCTGAAACGATTTGAAAACAACAGCCTGCAGGGCAGTGAGATTGTTAAGGACTATGTTTACGATGCGTTACATCGACTGGATTCGGCCACCGTCACCCTCGGCTCAGGTACTGCCGGCACGATAAATTACGATTACAATGATGCCGGTAACCTGCTGACTAAATCCGATTACGGCAGTGATTTTAAATACGGTAATGCCGGTAAAAACGCAGGGGGTAATGCCGGACCCAATGCCTTACGTCAGCTCACTGAACTACTGAACTAAACAGGACATCCATCTTAAGATTGGTGTAATTCAGTTTTAGTGATTTTGTTTGTGGTTTTCTGCGTGTTTCCCAGAGCAGCTTAGAATTTGTCTTTTCGAGCTTGCTTTTTTTCCTGAACAGGTGAATTTAGAGTGCAAGAGAGCCGGGAGCAGGCACAAAAGAACCTTACCCGTTGGTAATGTTGTAAAAAAAATGGGTTTTCGGAGGGGGGATTGTTAGCCAAATAATCGGATAGCTGAGCTTTTATCCCTGAGTCGTTTTAGCTTGTGTCGATGTCGATAGGCTTCAAGATAAGATTCACCGCCAGCGGCGTGATAAAATTTACGTGGACACCCATTGTAATTTTTGAAATGTAAGCCCGCTTTGCCGGGCTTTCTTTTGTCTGCGGTGGCACATTCCGGGCGGATGGATGGCGCGTTTTTATCAGACGGCTGGCAATTCCTGTTCGGAACCCAGGCAGGTTTGGATGGAATATACACAAACGCCTGATTTCACCCCCTTTCATTTAGATAGTTTCAGCATCTCTCAAAATACGACACTTTATCCCCGTTACCGGTTCACCCGGAAAATGCCCTAATCGTTCGATATTTTCGTTCTATTGAGAAAATCAGCCATTAACCTCAGAAAATGAAGGTCGTTATGGTGATACTGCGGTGGTTACAAACTGCGGAAACGTGGTTACGTTTTTCCGGAACAGTGGTACTGAATATGCGTAATTCGCAGCTGCGTATTCCAGTAAAAATAACCACTTATCCTTCTATTTGTCACCAGCATTCCGCTCAAATGTAACCAGTGAAAGAATATTTCAAGATAGTAAAAGGTTTAGTGTAAACGTATCGATATGAAGTTTATTTACGACTTATATGCGTTAAATTCGAATTAATGGAAAGGAAGAGTCTCAGATAGCTAAAGTTGTTCATTTTTTATGAACGAGTGAATATCCTATATATAGGTGTAAAAACTACTATAAATAGGTATATATCTCTATTTATCAATTGATTGCGTCTTTTTCTGTTCACGTTTTATGAACGTATTTTGCCTCACTTTTGTCATTTAGTTTCACTTTATTGCATAAGAATTAATATCTTTGCATCAGCATCTTAAAAAGAAGAACTTTCCGGAATTGAAAACTTGAAAAAAAGCGTTTTTTGATCGATACCCAAATATGCTGCTTGGTTTTTATCCAACAGCTTAGTCAGGTCGATATGGGGAGGAACGTTATCATGTCAGGTTAATTTTAAATTGCCCAACACAACAATTGTCTATTGAACTTTTTGTTATTCAGAAAGGGGATTTTTGTTGCTTACAATTTTGTGGAGCTCAGAAACAAGAAACTCCCGTTGCAGCGGGAGCCTTGTGAGAAAGTCGAATTTGCGAAGCCGACTTCATTACAAGAGAGTATTGTTTCCAGTCTCCTTTTTGTCAAATTCAAATCAAAATTTTTTTTGATTTGCGTGTTCGGCCATCTTCTCAAAGGTGGGCTGATGCCACCAGGGAGAGCGTCATATGCTTTCTATAGATACTTATCGTGAAGTGGGAAGGCAGTACTTTGTGTCGGCTTTGTCTTATCGGGAAATTGCGAGAAACATGGATATTACACATCCGCCGGTAAGTAAACTCATTAATGCCGTTAAGGCACGCGGTCTGACTCACAAAGAATTTATGTCTCTGGATGATATTGAGCTGAGACGTATCATTCAAAAACCCCGAAAAAAACGATTTAAAAAAATAGATCCAACGGGGATTGATTGGGTATCTGAACAGGATGACCAGGGGCGTACTAAATATCTGATCTGGATTGACTACAAAGAAGCGTACGGTGATGCCGCGTTTGAATACTCT
Source organism: Planctobacterium sp. AWH2_060 (assembly GCF_056158425.1). NCBI lineage: Bacteria > Pseudomonadati > Pseudomonadota > Gammaproteobacteria > Alteromonadales > Alteromonadaceae > Planctobacterium > Planctobacterium sp. AWH2_060. Next base: position 4,021,804 of record NZ_JBSWTG010000001.1, read on the forward strand.
GCATTTTGTCATCACCTCGCAAGCAGAACTGATGAAGACAAATTGTCAGCTTCTTTTCGGTATCCGCCAGGGCAAGTGTCCCAGATTGATTTTGCAGGCACAAAAATTCCTTATTTTGATTATTTAGGAGCAAAGGTTACGTCTCAGGCTCGTATCTTTTGTGGTGCGCTGTGTTACTCCAACGATTTCTATGTCGAAGCCTTTCCCGACCAGACAACCTACTCCTGGGTAAAAGGGATAGAAAACTTTTTTATCAATAAAGGCGGCTGCACCCGTGTCGTCATTTGCGATAACGACACGGCCCTGGTCAAGTTTAAAAAAGGGAAAAGAAAACTGACGGATAATTTTAAAGGCCTGGCAAGGCATTACGATACGGTGATTATGATTGCACGTCCCTATGAGCCAAGGGACAAGGGCATCGTCGAGGGGATTATTGGCTTCCTGACATCCCGATTGCTCAACGATATGCGGAAAATGACCTTCATTGGCCTGGATGCCGTAAACCAATACCTCTGGAGAGAAGTCGCCAAAATACGCCTTGAAGTCATGAAGAAATACGGACTGTCGAGGGATTATCGTTTCGTGAATGGTGATAAACCTAAACTTCGGGATTTACCCGCAACGCGTTATCGCATTGTTGAGCAGTATCTGGAGCGCGATATTCCGGAGAATTATCGGATAGTCATTGACCACCATAAATACAGTGTTCCTCATACCCTGCGAAATAAACGCTGTAAAATTGAAGTCACTCGTGAGGATATTACGGTGATTCACCAGGGTAAGGAAGTGTGCGTATTAAAACGTCAGTACCTTCCCGGAGAAGAAACCATAGTTGCTGAACATATTCATCCTTGTCACTTGCCGGTGATGCTTCGTGTAAAACGTGATTATCTCGAATGGGCGGGCGAATTTGGAGACGCAACACGAAAAATAATCTTAATCCAGTATGAGCACGAGGCAGATGACTCCTGGCTGGCAGACAACCGGTGTAAAGCGATTCAGAGAATATCCAGAACATTTGAAAATAGTGCTTTTGAGGTGTTGTGCAGTGAAGCCCTGGTTCGCGAGTTCACATCCCCGAAATATATCAAAATGCTTGCCGCAAAATTCAAAGCCGATTCCGGCACATCACATAAAACTGAAGCGGAACACACGCGCGCCTTTATTCGGGGGGCAACATCCTTCAGCCTAAAAAAACAGGAGAATGGCCATGATTGAATCTTTAAAACATAAATTTAAGCAGCTGAAGCTGAGCGGTATGTCTGACTATTTTGAGCTTCACTATCCCGATGATCTTCTGACACCTCAGGCGTACTTTGACTTGATTTCACAGATGCTGGATGAAGAGATAAATCTGAGAACACAGAATAAGCAGACCCGTCTTCTGAAACAGGCCAGACTGCGTTGGCCGAACGTTACTCTTAATTCAATGGACGTGAAACACCACACAAGAACAATTCGCTTAAAAGTAGAACAACTCTCCGATTGCGAATGGGTCAACAACGCGCAGAATGTTGTGATCACAGGGGCAACAGGCGTGGGGAAAACAACACTTGCTTGTGCACTGGCCAGAGAGTGCATTTTGCATCTTTTTTCAGTCCGGTTTTATCGATTCCATGAGTTGTTGCTCGATTTAAATACCGCCAGAGAAGTTAAGGAGCTGAAAACGTTTGTTAATAAATTACTCAAAATACGGGTGCTGATTATTGATGACTGGGGAGTGGCACCACTGGATGAGCAGGACCGCCATCTGTTGTTTGAACTCATTGAACGTCGGGAAAAGTCAGGCTCGCTGATCATAACCAGTCAGTACCACTATGAGGACTGGCACCGGGCCTTTGGTGATGAAATTATTGCCGACTCTGTTTTAGACAGAATTGTGCATAGCTCTCACCTTTTGGTACTCAAAGGGGATTCGCAGCGTAAACTGGCAGGCGTCAAAGGAGGTACCAAATGAACGGGAATAAAAACTGGAAACTCTACAGTCCGTCAACATTGATAACCTGCCAGGAAGAGCAGGAAATCATCCGGTTGATACTGGAACATTACCATCGTACATTGTTTAAGAATCCTGATGCCATGGCCTACCTGTTGAATGAACGAGGGTTAAAGAAGGAGGATGCAAAGCATTTCTCTCTTGGTTATGTCGACCGCTCTTTTCCCAAAAAAATGCTTAATTTTCCGAATTCAGAAAGAGAAAAAATTACAGGTGTAATGATGCGATATGGGCTAAAGAATCCTGAAGGATTCCAGACATTCTGGGGCATGATTATTTGTCCTGTAAGTGATGAGAATGGGAAATTGACAGGCGCGTTTGGGCAAAGAGTTAAAGAGTCCAGGGATAAGCCAATGACGGCCTCAATGAGCCTTGAGCCTGGGGTGTTTTACACAGGCAGCAATCCGGCAATTGAGACAGAGACAATACTGTGTGGCAGCCCTTTTGACGTTATGGCACTCAACCTTATTGGTATTAACAATGTTGTCAGTGCACCTGGTGAGTGCGGTCTGGATGAATATCATATTCAGAAACTCTGCCAAGCTGGGGTCAAGAGGGTGACTATTGGGTACAACAGAAGTCAGTCAGGCGATGGTTGCAGGACTATTCATCGGAAGAAGCTCGAACTGGCAGGCATTGCCGTTGACTATGTCGATATGCAGTACGGTCTCAGTTTTAGCCAGATTTTTGCCAATTCAGTCTGGCTTAACAGGTATAAAAAGCAGGTATCTGCCTGAGGGGTTCTGATGCACGAAAATCCCAAACACCTGGTTTCATTGATTGTTGCAATGAATGTCTACCTTGAGGATTGTGAGCTGGAGGAGCAGAGCCCGCGCACGATAGAAGGTAAAATGAGCAGCCTCAGGCACTTTATCAGATGGCATATTGTTGAATATGGTACAAAGCTGCTGGACCTTTCAAAGGCCTCAATCAACGACTATAAGCTTTACTTAAAAACCTATACAGGCGCCAATCGCCACGAGGTCATATGCGATGCAACACGGCGCAATAAAGTCACACACGTGTTGACGTTCGTTACGCGATTATTTGAACTGGGATATCTCGAAGCAGACCATGGTAAAGGCGTTAAACGACCAAAAACCAATCGAAAGTTAACAACCGGCATTCTGCAAACAGAGGAAATAGAGGCGATAAGACGCCACACCGCTTTTTATGGGATTAAAGGTCGTCGTGATGAGGCATTACTCGAAATTCTCTTTGCGAGTGGTATACGTCGCAATGAAGCGGCCAGCCTCGATTTGAAAAGCTTAATTGTCAGGGATGAAGAATCAATGCTGTATGTGAAAGACAGAAAGTGTCTCAACGACAGATATGTACCCATCAGTCAGGAATCGTTTGACCTTGTCATGCGGTATATTAAAGAGATTCGCCCTCTGTTAAGTAAGATTGATTCCGGAAAAGCGCTCATTTTGGGGGATGATGGTGAGCGGATAAAAGACAAAAAAGTATCGGCCATTGTCCGAAAATATAAATTACGCGCAGGGATATCAAAAGCGGGAGCGGCAAATCTCTACAGACATACCACTGCCACGACAATGCTGGAAAATGGTGCCGGGTTGATGTTTGTGCAAAAAATGCTGGGACACAAGAGTGTGGTAACGACTCAGACATATGTACACATTGCAATGGCCCATATGTGCAGTGAATACAAGCGTACTCATCCAGCGGCACAAGCAAAGCCACCCTCAAAATAAAATGCTGTATTTTATTTGTAGTACGGTATACTTCTATACTGTAGTTAATTTTACTATTTGGTGTAGGCTTATGGCTCAAGTACGAACAGCAACAGAACTGGATAATGTCATCATGACCAGATTATTAGGTGATGCTGAGGCGTTGCGACAGCAATCAGACGACCCCATGACGATCAGTCGACTTGTTGAGCATGGGTTACCAGGTCAGACATTAAAACATATGGTGCAGTACATCCCACGGCATGTGGTCATTGATACTTTGGGTACTGATAAAACCAATTTCACTAAACTCTACCGCCGAACGCTGTCAAAAAATCAGACTGACGGGTTGAACGATTTGTCACTGCTCTGGAAAGAGCTGAGACAGTTTTTTGAGTTTGATGAAGAACTGTTAAAAGGATGGATTGCCACGCCTCTGCCCGTCCTGGATGGCCATACACCGGCGGAGTTTATGGATACTATCGTTGGCCGTCAAAAACTGCGCACCTGTCTCAATGAAATGCGATACGGTGAGCCGGGATGATTCTGTTTAAGGTCGTTAAAAAAGATTACGCCGATAACTGGCAGGATTACACAAAGACGACAAGTTACAGAGCGGGGGCCAGGTGGAATCTTCCGGGTGTGCCAGCGATGTATTTCAGTACCAATGTGCAAAATGCCATGTTGGAAATCGCCAACTACATGCCTTCGCCGAAGATGGTGAATACACTTTTTGTGGTTTCAGTTTTTCAATTCCCGGCTTTGCGCATTCATGCTATAGAGCCGAAAGAGTTACCGAAAGACTGGGCAGAAGACACTCATAAATCAGAAACTCAAAAGCTGGGATCAGGGTATCTCGTAGACAGTGATAATTTTGATGCGATTCTGGTTCCCTCAGTCACCATAAATCGAGATATCGCTACTCATGCTGTTAACGACATTCGAGCATCAACATATAGCAATATTGTGGTGAACCCCGAAATCGTTGAATTAGATAATATTAAAGTAATAGAGCATCATCATCCTGTTTACTCCCATCGGATGTTTAAATAGCTATCAGCTCCTGTTTCCTGTTCGAATATGTATTCCAGTCTCCCATTCACCCCAAGACATGAGTCCATTTCGACTTCAAATTCATAGAATGAATGAAGGAAAAAGCCATCTAATTTCTTTGTATTAGAATTTAGATATTCCATTTAGTAGGTTAATCGACAAGCTCGCGCCCCGTTCATATGAATGGTCGGGCGTATGACTACAACACCGGACGTTTCTTGTCGGTTGACCCCTTTATCCAGTCGCCCACAAACAGCCAAAGCATTAACCCCTACAGCTATATTATGAATAATCCGTTAAGTGGGACGGATCCGAGTGGTTATGCTTCAGTAACAGCGGAAGAACTAATTAAAATTCCAAGGTCTGGCTCCAGAATTATGATGACTGTTGGAACTAGCAGCGTAACCACCACCACTGATGATAACACGGGTGAGATAACTAATGTTTCGACTGTTACAACATTAAAAAAAGGACTAACCAGTGTAAGTTCCGTAAATTATTCTGGTGGCAAGCCACAATCGGCAACTGTCACCGCTGTGAATACTCAAACCGGTGAGACTGGTACTACCAGCTTTTCAAACCTATCTCAAACACAAGTAAGTAAAACGCAACACACACCTGATTTCCCTTCCATTGGTAAGGTAAAGGGATATTCTGAGTCTGGAAATAGCTCCTGGAGAAAACAAAATGATGCTACTTTTATTTTGGCGACTGATATTTACAACAGTGAATATGGGTACAGTCCAAGTGACGGTGGTTTTTGGACAGCCCAAAGACTCAAGGCGCAAGCAATGCGTGAATCCGGTGGGAGCCGTTCTGAGTTTTTAAGAGATCCTCTACAAGTTAATAGGACTTACTACGATGCAAATGGTAAGGAGACAAATACTGATTGGGTTGACAGAAAGCTAATACATACTGAGCTGACAGGAAAACAACAAATTATGAATCCCTTCACAAGTTCTAGAAACGCGTTAATGTGGATAAGATATAAGGGATGGTTGCATGATGCGAGAGGGAGAAAATATCGCTATGAAGGAAATGCTAAAGCGCTTTCTGATTATAATGGCAACACAAAATTGGATAGAACCATGAATGGAAACGTAGTGCCGCATCACCAGTGGTATTCTGAATCTATACTGAATATGGAAAGAGGGATGTATTAAATGCAAAAAATAAGGTTATTTCTAAAAATTCCTTTAATTTTATTATTGGTGAAATTAGTGACTTCTTGTTCTGCTTTAGCGAACGATTACTTTGATTTGGATTATTTGATTGAAAAGTTACCCCCTGGGTATGTTTCTAAAGAATCGAAGTTAATCTCTATGGATGAGCATACCAGCCATGATACCAATTACAGAGTTATGGTAATCATACAAACTTTTGAAAATGAAGCACAAAGCCAGATCAGGCGCATTGCTATATTTAAATCCACAGGTGAGTATGTTGGTGTTTTTTCAGGTTTCGGTGAAATTCCTACATCGGTGTCATCAGAAGGTATTCATTTCCCTTTTCCTGAGGAGTTTGGCAATACCATTTTCTTTGACGACTCGGGTCCAGTTGTTCCTGCTTATATTAATGGTGAGCATTATCTTTTCGCAAAATCTAAACCGCTAACAAAGAAACAGGCCATGGAGCAAATGGCAAAATTAAATGAACGGAACTAAAAAATTTAACGTGGACATCCATTGTAATTTTTGAAACGAAAATTTACATGGGCATCCATCGTAAATTTTGAAACGTAAGCCCGCTTTGTCGGGCTTTCTTTTATCACTACACATAGGCCATGCAGGCAGCAAGCGCAGCTTCATCCAGTAGTGCTTGTGATTTAAAGCGGCCTTCCCAGAAACGACCTGTGCACTTATCTTCCTTTTTGGCTTCTCTGGCAATATATTCATTTAAATATCGCATAAACCAGCTGATACACGACTAATTTACGTGGACATATATGGACGCCCCGATAAGATCAAGCCATATCAACCCCTGACCATGTTTTTTTGGCCATTTAAAAATCCATTATTGCTCAATCAATCGTGTAAATGCGTTGTACTGACATATATCCGGGCTAAGCACTGCGCTTGCCCCTAATGAGTTCCGTACCAGCACGCCCTAAAGTTGGTCACCCAATCGGGATTGTATCCCGTGCCCATGTCGGGTTTAGTTCTGGTTGCGTTGCATTTTTTTCATTATGTTTCGCTACAACAATGGATAGATAAGTGCTGTCCGGTCACCCTAAACACCCACACGGGTTCATAACCCTTGTCCAGAACGGGTTGATCAGACAGCGAAACTATTTTAACACTGTGCCCCGGAAGGGCTGAGGATTGTACTCCTCGTGCTTTTGCAGCAATGTCCACATCAGTCGTGCTAACTTGTGTGCCGTAGCTACGGTGGCACAACAGGTATTCTTTCGTTGCTTAAGTTGTACCACCCATTGGCTCAGGGCATCATCTTTGTGCTTAGCTCTGGTAACCAAGGTTCTTGCACCATGTATTAGCTGTTTTCTGAGATAACAATCCCCTCGTTTGGTAATGCCAGCCATGACCGATTTAGGTCCCGAGGCATATTGTTTGGGTGTAATCCCCAACCAGACAGCGAACTCCTTTGCTGAACGGAAGGCTTGCCCTTTATCAATAGAAGCCAAAAACGCCGAAGCGATAAGCGGACCTATTCCGGGAATACTGAGCAGAATACGACCACATGGATAATTTACGTAGACACCCATCGTAATTTTACGCTGTTAACCGTACGTAATTTGTAAGAAGAATTTACGTGGACACCCATCGTAATTTTGAAACGTAAGTCCGCTTTGGAATTTATTGGAATTTATTGGAATTTACGTAGACACCCATCGTAATTTTACGCTGTTAACCGTACGTAATTTGTAAGCGTCCGGTGAATTACACCTGCTAATTGAGTTTCTGCCCCGGTAATCTGTTGCCATCAGGAACTAAACAGGACACCCACCTTACGATACTCAGTTCTATGGTGCGCCGGACACCGAAAGCCGTGGCAATCATTCCCGGGAATACGTGTATGACGAATTAGGGCGTGTCACGGTGCAGGAAGATACCATCACCAAAGACGGTATCTCAAACTACATTCAGCGTTTTGCATATGATGCCAATTATGCTCGCTTGTTGGGACATCAGAGTGCAGACAGCCTGATTGTAGATAACTAAACCGGACAGCCATCTTAAGATTGGTGTAATCCAGTATTCGTGATTTTGTTTGATGTTTACTGCGTGTTTCCCTGAGCAGCTTAGAATATAGATTTCTGAGCCAGATTTTGTCCCAGAACAAGGGAATTTAGAACGATGGAAGTGCAAAAGAGTCGGGAGCAGGCACAAAAGAACCTTACCTGGTGGTAATGCTACTAAAAAATGATTTCAGGGAGGGGATTGTCAGCCAAATAATCGAATGGCGGCGTTTTTATCCCTGAGTCGTTTTAGCTTGTGTCGATGTCGATAGGCTTCAAGATAAAATTCACTGCCAGCAGCGTGATGAAAACAGCTTTCAAATTGAGTGGTGAGTTCTTGCCAGTGTTCAGGTTTGAGGTTGAGGCGTTCCAATATTGCGGGTGTTGATTCTTCAATTGCGCCGCGTTTATTGGGTAAGATAGCTCTGCCCGTGATATCAACCAACTCCAGGTAATCGGATAAGTGAAAGGGCAAGCCATGAGGCATGTCCTCTTTGATATTGCCAGCAAAAGGTGTCAGATATTTAGGTGTTTTTCCTGCTTTGGCGGCATTGATGCGATATTGAATACTGGTATGGTCGGATTCTTCCGGTGTTTCAGCCATTTTGGCTCTGATGGGGTTTAAATCCACGTAGGCCATGCAGGCTGCAAGCGCGGCTTCATCCAACAAAGCCTGCGATTTGAATCTGCCCTCCCAGAAACGACCTGTGCACTTATCTTCCTTATTGGCTTCTCTGGCTATGTATTCATTCAGGTAGCGCATAAACCAGCTGATATCCGTCAGCCGCTGCCGCCATATATCTGCGGTTTCTTCAACGGTGAACAGCTGAGATTCATGCATTTGCATTCGTTGTTCCGGATTCAAATACTGGTGACTCAGTAACGTACCGTGACTAAGCCTGTGCCAGCGGCGAATCACTTCTTCGGTATCCCAACCGTCAGATAAATCTTTGTGAATATGTAACACCAGATGGGTGTGATTGCTCATCACTGCATAAGCACAGACATCAATGGCAAATATTTGAAACAGAAAGTGAATACGGTCTTCAACCCACTGGCGACGGTGTTCATAGCTAACACCGGTTTGTTTGTCTTCACCGCATAAATAGGCTCTGCGCACACAGCGGGAAACACAGTGATAATAGGGTGTATCTTCAAGGCAGATTTGCGCCTTCCTGGCTTTTGGCATGTTAACTCCTCCTGAGTCTGCTGAATGAAGCTTCTATTTTGCACAAATATGAGTGTTTGGAAACTGTACTGAAGTACAGTTATGATGGCTGTCCACGGAAACTCCTCTGAAGTACAGTTATGATGGCTGTCCACGGAAACTTTCAGAAACTCCATGATGGCTGTCCACGGAAACTCTATATGATATAGAACAAAAAATTTAGTTCTGTTATTCCTGTATTTGCGGGCTTTAACATTAAGGATTATCCGAATCTACAATGAACATTTTTTATATATAATCCTTTCCCCGGGCGTCACTCTTGGGTGTCTGATACTATTCACACAGGACTTATTTTTCTGAACATCGATACAGAATTGTCCTGCTCAATTAACTCTTGTTTTTGAAAGGATAAATGATGAGCGAAGCTGCAAAGGCCGTTATTGAAAAGTGGATGAACGCTGTTAATCATGGCGATGTTGAGGGCTTAATTAGCTTATATGATGAGCAAGCGGTGCTAATTCCAACGTTCTCCAACAGGTTGTTAAATACAACTGAGAAATTGAGAGATTACTTTGAAAGGTTAGGTAGTCGTGAAGGTCTCAGCATTGCGCTACATGACAAAACCTTACAAGTGCAGAATTTGGGAAATGAGATTTATGCGCTAAGCGGAATTTACACCTGGCGATTTGCCATTGATGAAGAGCCATTCGTGTTTGAAGCGCGTTTTAGCTACATGCTCGATTTGTCCAAAGAAAAACCTATTTTGCATCATCACTCCTCGCAAATTCCTCGCACTTTATAAATGATCATTAGCCCAGATAACTATGCTGGGCTACTTTTGAGCAAAATGGTTAACCACACGCCCGACTTTTGACATTTCCGGTGATCGCAGGCATAACTTGTCAGAGATAAAAATAACAATTGCAGGAAAAATACAATGTTGGAGCTTATCTGGCACCTCAGTTACATGTCAGTTCTGGTATTTGTTCTGGGCTACTTTCTGCATTACCACGCCTTTAAACAGGGTCTGGCAGATGACAACGACAAGGTAAAAACCGACGCCTTAAAAAAGGGGCCGGATGGTGAGGAAAAGGATTACAAAACCGGGAATGGTTTTTTGGACAAATGGCTGGATTTCGGCGGTGGCTATTACGGAATCATTGCCTTTATCCATCTGATTTTTATCGAATTTAATGAGGTGAAAGAGTTTGTTCTGGGCTGGACAGGGCTGGATGAATTCCTGCAGGAACTGAGCTTTAATACCCTGGTGAACATCATCATCGAGCAAATCATGAATTTTGTTTATGCCATTTCCTGGCCAGCACAATATTTCAACAAGTTTAATCTGCTGCAAATCGCGATTTTTATCGCGTTAACCTATGTGTTTTATACGCTGTCCAGAAAGTTGGCTCGCTCAAGGTTAACGGTTTCCGGCTAATCTCTGTCTACATACTGTGCGACTTTGTCGGTGATGTGCCAGCTCTTGCCGTCATAAATCAGGTTGAGGTAATCAACATAGCCCTTTTTCTGCTCTTTGCCCCAGCTGAATTCTACCGTTGCATTGGCTGCAAACCCGGTGGTTTTCATATCAGTGATCTCGATGTTGGCGTCCCACTGATTGCCGGTATTCACTAATTCTGCAAAAGCATCACGGGTGAAATTTTGGTAGGTGCCTTTATCGTTGTAGTACTGAATGGAAGCAGATTCCGCAAAGGCCATTTCCACATGTTTTCCCGAACCAGTTTTTACCGCTGTAATGTAAGTATTAACGGCCTCTTCCGGGGTTTTAAAACCGTGGGCCAGTGCCGAACAGGATGTGAATAACAGAACTGACAGTCCTGCGAGGATTGAAATTCGGGACATTGTGCCAGTTTCCTTGCAAGGATAAAGGTCTAAAGACTAGTTGTTTTACCCAGCGGAAACAAGCTTTTCAATGGGGTTTCATTTTTTGGCGAATGTCTTCCGGGATGTCCAGGTGCATTAAAAATAAGCCGTCTACATCTGATGCACCCGGTGCAACGGGATCGCTTTCCAGTGTATCGACAATAGCTTGCTCTTCAAGATTTTCTGTAGATTCATTTTGCACATTACCCATGACTGCCTCCCAAAATACGACTAAAAAAACATCATGTGATACTTAGTTATCGCCCATTTTTGAGATATCTGCAGTTATACTTTAGGCCAATTAATGCCAGTGCCACGAATGAGTGGAGCTCTTTTCGTGTGCCCTGGCGTGATTTATTACCGGTTTCGGGAGTTTAGTTGCTCATCCTGCTTCTACATGTCTTCGTGAGGACCAAACACCTCGTAGTGAATGCGGTTGCTGGCCACACCCTGATTTAACAGTTGCTGTTTGGCAAAGCGCATAAAGCCTACCGGGCCACAGAGATAAAAATCGGCCTGGCCAAAAGGAAGTCTTACCTGATCAAAATTCATCATGCCCTGAAAAGCTGTTTGCGACTCTTCTTGTGCATACCAGGTATAGGTTTGCCAGTTTTTCTGCTCCACCAGTTCACGGGTACGCGTCAAAAAACTGTGTTGCTGTTGGTTTTCACAGGCGTGTAAGTAATACACCTCATGCTCGTATTTAACCGCTGCCAACTGTTCCAACATTGCCTGCATGGGCGTCACTCCGACACCCGCAGAAACTAACACCACTGGGCCATTGCGATCCTCAAAGTAGAAATCACCGGCAGGGGCATGACACTCAATGATATCGCCTTCCTGAATAACGTCGTGCAGATAATTTGATACTACCCCCGGCACATCGCCCTGTTCTCGTTTTACAGAGATGCGATACCTGCTGCCATTGGGTTTATCGGACAGGGAATACTGTCGTATTTCGGTGTAGTCATGATCGGGAGGCGTCACTTTTATACCCAGATACTGGCCCACTTTGTATGCCACTACCGGTTGATTATCTTGTGGGATTAAAGTGAAGCTCTTCACCAGTTGTGATTCCTGTTTTATTGTCTGCACTACAAATTTTCGTGCGTCCTGCCAGCCACCTTGCTGATTGCGTTTTTCAGCGTAGAGGTGGCTTTCGCGGTAAATGAACATATCCGCCAAAAAGGTGTAGGCTTCGCGCCAGGCTTCTTCTACCTCGGCTGAAAATAACTCGCCGGTTAGTTCTCTGAGGGTTTCAGTCAGGTGGTGACCCACAATCTGGTACATCTCTGGTTTGATATTGAAGCTGGTGTGCTTGTGGGCGATGCGTTCTACGGCCGATTTCAGCACTTCGGGTGTTTCGATGTTTTTTGCATAGGCAGCAATGGCAGAAAACAAAGCCAGCTTTTGCTTACCAGACACCTGATGGCTCATGTTGAAGATATGCTTCAGCTCCGGGTGCTCCAGGAACATACGGCGATAGAAGTGATCTGTCAGTGCAGGACCGGTTTCTTCCAGTAGCGGCGCCAGACTTTTAATTATTTCGATATGCTGTTGAGTTAGCATGTTTACCTCTTGGTTTGAGTTTGTTTTGGAGAAAGTAGAATTGCTGTGTATGCGCTTAAAAACAGCAGCATTGCGGCAATCCACAACAAGGTGCTTATTTGCCAGGCCAGAACCGTGTGGCCGAGCATTGGTAGCAGCGCACGAGTAAGCGCGGCGATAGCCATCAGTAACAATGCTGCTGATATCCGAGGTTTTGGTGTTAATGGTCTGCCGGTGTGCCCTAAAGACACGCGACTCATCATGGCGAGGATCATCAAACCCATAGCACCAATTGTGATCAGGTGTACAGCGGCGCTTAAGGGCAGTGTTGTGTGCAAAAAGCTCATTCCGGCCAGGAGCAGCCCCATTGCTAACAACCAATAAGCCAGATGCAGTGACCACAGTAATGGCCGACTTAAAATGCCCGGATTAAACCAGAGGGCAAGTCTAATAAAATGCAAAACAGCTGCGCTGATCAGCAAGGGCGCTGGTGATAATGGTAATGCTGCGAAATAGCCAGTTATAAAAATCACAATGCCAGCGGTGGAAAGCAATAACAGTAGTTTGTCTATGTAAGGAAAGTTCCTGATTTTTATCAGGCCAATACCGCGTTCCGTAAAAAAAGGGATTACTCGACCTGCGATTATGGAAATCAAGAGAGTGAACATCAGCACCATAGAACGTCCCAGGTGCAGTGCCAGTTCGGTGAAGCCATTAACATCCGCCAGCAACAGCGCCAGATTGAGCGTAGCCATGATCAGGAAGATGGTAACAAGCAAATAATTGCGTCGGTTGCCGGATAAAAACAATAATCTCGAAAAGGCGAAAATTGCACAATACCACCACAGACCCTGAGCAATTGTCGCCCACAGTAGCGTCGTGGGGGTATTAATCCAGAATCCAACCCGCGCCAGCAACCACAAGAGTGTCAGCAAGATCAGCGGCGTACCATGAAGACTGCGTAATCCCGTCCAGGTCTGTACTGCGGTTAAGGAAAAGCCCATAGCCGCAATTGCGGCGAAGCCAAACAGCATTTCATGCAGGTGCCAGACGATCGGAGACAGGCCATTGCCAGGTAGTGGCCACCAACCGCTGAGCATCCCTAACCAGGTAAGTAAAGAAACGCTGGAGCTGATGGCCGCTAACAGGAAACCGGAACGAAAAGCCAGCTCCCAGAGTGGCCTTTGAGCCATGTGATTTGCGGCAATATTGTCGCTTTTGCCCAGTTCAGGAAGTGTTGCCATGGCGTCACACCTCCATGCCTAGATGCTTGCGTCCAACGCAGCGCATTACATAGCCGATTTTAAATAACCCCGGCAGTATCATGGAGCCTATGTGTGCGGCAATCTCAACCGGTAATGGCACCAGGTGATTAAACTGATAACCAATTAAAATAGCGATAATAAAAACACACAGTGATATCAGCATCAGGTTGTTGCCGACCTTAAGGCAAAGCTTGAAGTTGCGCAGATTGACTGCATCGGCATCCTGTTCGGGTGCTATTGTTTGTAGAAGTGATGTGGCCATGAGACAACCCCTGCGATATGTAATTTACCTGGTTATTCCAAGTCTCATGCCAAAAATAAAAAACGTTAAAAATCAGCGTTATAGTGATTTTTCAAGTAATTCAATTGTAATTAAAAGGTTATATTGACCTATGTGTAAATGGGTTATAATGACCTAAATAGGTTAATTGGTGCTTTTATGGAGCTGACATCTGAAACGCTTTTAGACTTCGCCACTGCTCAGGTGGCTGGCTTGTCCAATCATGACCGCTTTGAGCAACTATTAAACACCCTGGCTGGGTTAATATCCTGCGATGCCATAGTGTTATTGGCGTTACAGGGAGATTCTCTGAAGCCTTTAGCTCAAAAAGGATTAACCCTGGATACTCTGGGACGACGATTTAATATTGCTGCTCATCCCAGGTTCACTGCCATTGTGGAATCTCATGCTCCAGTGCGTTTTGCCGCTGAAAGTCCACTGCCTGATCCCTACGATGGCTTGTTGAGCGGTCACAAAGGTAATTTGCCAATTCACGCCTGTATGGGGATTCCGCTCTTTTTCGCTGAGTCCCTGATTGGCGTATTAACCTTTGACAGCCTGACGCCTTCAGCATTCGATGAATTGCCGGAGAACAAATTACAGATCATCGCCGCGATTGCGGCATCGACACTAAAAATTGCTCTGATGCTGGAAGAGTTGGAATTTAAAAACTCCCGCAGTCATTTGCTGGTAGCTGAATTAAATCACGAGAGCCTGGCGCGGGAAGGCAATGAAATCATCGGCACGAGTTCTGTGATGCAAAGACTTAAAAAAGAGATTAGCCTGGTGGCTGCTTCGCCTTTTAGTGTTCTTATTCTTGGGGAAACCGGCGTAGGTAAAGAACTGATTGCCAAGCACTTGCACCTGCAATCTGGTCGTGCCGATAAACCATTGGTTTATGTCAACTGTGCGGCGTTACCCGAAAACCTGATAGAGAGCGAACTATTTGGCCATGTTAAAGGGGCCTTTACCGGTGCAGACAAAGACAGAGCCGGAAAGTTCTTACTGGCGGATGGCGGCACCCTGTTTCTCGATGAAATTGGAGAGTTACCCCTGACCGCGCAAAGCAAGTTGTTACGTGTTTTGCAGTCTCATGAGATTCAGCCGGTAGGCCAGGACAGTATACAGCATGTAGATGTGCGGGTGTTGGCCGCCACCAATCGGGATTTAGCCGAGGAAGTGGCTGGCGGACAATTTCGCGCTGATCTGTATCATCGACTCAGTGTCTATCCCATTCAGGTGCCTGCCCTCAGGCAACGCCGGGAAGACATCGGACTGTTGGCTGGCTTTTTTGTGGAACAATCGCGGCGCAAATTGGGTTTGAAGCAGCTCAACCTGAGCGCTGATACCTTAGATTATCTTGAGCAATATCAGTGGCCCGGCAATGTTCGGGAGCTGGAACATGTGATTTCACGGGCAGCGCTAAAAGCCAGTTACGAGCAGCACAATCACCATATCATTTCGATACAGCCAGCGCATTGTAGTGATTTAAATTCAGGCTCTGAACTGCATCAGCGCGATGCTGATAAGAACGCTATGAGTGATTCTCAAACCCCGGTGCAATTGGATATAAAAATACAAACGGATGCTTTTCAGCGTAATTTGATCAAGCGCACTTTGACCCAGTGCAAGGGCAATTGGGCGGCCACTGCCAGACAACTCAACACTGACCGCTCTAATCTGGTACGCATGGCCAAACGCCTGGGAATTGCAGTACAAAAACAGATTTTAAGCTAAGTTTATAAGGGATGAGTTTCTGATAAATCTAGCGCTGCAGTAAAAAGACTCAGATTTGAGTTTTTTGCAGTGTTAACTATATTTTTAGAGTATTGGCAGTGCCTGTTTGGATACACCAGATTCGGTGAACCTGATATGACTATTAAGGTCAGGAGGTCGTTTATGCTACTCAGTGTTGACTCGTTGAACCATTACAATATTCAGGCTTCTGATGGCGATATTGGTGAATGTTATGATTTGTTGTTTGACGACAGGTTTTGGACCAGCCGCTTTCTCGCCGTGGACACTCACCCCTGGCTACCATTGAGTCACAAGGTTTTAATCAGTCCGGTTTCTATTACAAACATCGACCCTGAAGAGCAGGAAGTCTATCTGGATCTGGATAAAGAACAGGTTAAATCAGCTCCCTCAACCGATACCAATGAACCTGTCTCTCGGGAGTTTGAACGCGAATACTTCAATTATTTTGGCTTTGGTCATTACTGGGTGGGGCCGGGAGCATGGGGTGAATATGCATTTCCCACGGCGCTGGTAAATAACCCATCAGACAGTGCCGAAGAAGCACAGCAAGAAACTCCAGAGGACGAAGACGTCAACCACTTGCGCTCGGTAAAAGAGTTGCTGCACTACCTGATTATTGGCGCTAATGATTCAAAAGGTCATGTCCAGGATTTCATTATCGACACTGACACCTGGTCAATTGTCTATCTGGTGGTGGATACCCGTGACTGGTTTCCAGGTGGACGCAAGGTATTTATGTTGCCGGAGCACATTCTCGAAATCAGCTGGGCAGATCAGGCCCTTAAAACACCACTCTCAGTTGAAACTATAAAATCTCTGCCTGAGTACCAATCCGATTCACTCAATGATGAGGGCTATATGCAACAGGTTAATAGCGTGTTGAGTTCAACCGTTGGTGGCCAGACAGGTATTAAGTAACACCTCTGCGGGCTAAAGCGCTGATAGCCTTCGGTAAAAGATATTTACCAGATTAGATCCTACTGACACATTCTGTCACTACTTCGGGAGTATGATGAGTGCGAATTCATCATCACCTCAAAGGAGAATATTATGATTGGTTATGTGACATTAGGAACAACAGATTTACAAAAATCCGGCGCCTATTACGATGCTTTGCTGGCAACCATTGGTGCCGGGCGCTTTATGGAGGAAGACAATTATTTTATCGCCTGGTCCAAAGGCGAGAATGAACCTGCCATTTCAGTAACCCTGCCTTTTAACAAAGAGGCCGCTACGGTCGGCAACGGCACCATGGTGGCTGTGGTTTTAGAATCACCAGAGCAAGTAGATGCCTTTTACAGCAAAGCGATAGAGCTGGGTGGTAGTTGCGAGGGCAAACCAGGTTTCAGACCGGAAGGCGCCAATGCTGGATTTTATGCAGGTTACTTCCGTGACCTGGATGGTAATAAGCTCAACGCCTTTTGTATGGTTCCAGCCGCTGCCTAATGGCAATCTTGGCTTCAGTGTATTGATATCACTTTTCGAGGGGGGAGGTTCCTCCTTCGAATTCAGCTTGTGTTCCCGTTGGCAACTGAATAATAGTTGGTAATTGATTTTACAAGCCGACCTGTGAAGATCCGAGATTCGCAAAGGAGACGTCGTGATTCGTTTGGCCATTGATAAGGATTGTAAGTGCCTGGCTGCTTTGTCAACACAAGTGTGGCTAGAGACTCACGCTAAGGAAGGACTAACTGTAGAACACGGCGATTATGTTTTTTCAAATTTTACACCTTCCGCCTTTAATGAACTGCTGGATTCGCCGCAGCACAGGGTCTTTGTTGCTGAACAAGACAACGCATTGGTGGGTTTGTCAGTCGTTAATTTACATTCATCTTATGAATTACAAGATCTTGGTTTTGAGATTGAACGCTTGTACATACACTCTGAATTTCGAGGGCGCGGTTATGGTCGCGAAATACTGAGGACTATCTCCTCTGAGGTTGGCAACAGATTTTGGCTCTATACCTGGGTTAATAATGCATCCAATACTTTTTATCAGCGTTTGGGGTTTAAATACATGGGGATGCGCAGTTTCTATTTTGGAACGCAGGAAATAAATAACAATGTTTATGCACATGATGGATTTTCTACTTAGTGTGCAACAGTTTGCTTTCGCACGATGTTGGAGTAACCCAAAGGCACTTCGTGATACTATCCCACGCTAATGTTCGCAAGCTAAGTGTTGTTTACAAATGGAGTTGTTGTGAAGTTTTTACCCGGTATTTTCGTTTTTCTTGCCACGTGTTTTGTTGCCTATGCTCAAGCTCAGGAACCAAAGGCATTTGAAATACCCAGAAGTAAAGTCTTAGAAGTTGAAGATCCCCATTCTAAACGGGTATATCCCCTCTTTATTAAGTTGCCACGCTCATATTATCGGAATAAGAAAAAGTCCTTTCCAGTCATCTATTTAACCGATGCTTTGTATAGCTTTCAAATTGTCTCAGGAGCGACGCGATTTCCGATGAATTCAGGGAAAATGCAAGAAGCCATTATTGTTGGTATTTCTTACTCCAAAGGATCCCGAGGCTCTTCCAGTAGAATTCGAGACTTCACTCATGCAGAAGATCAGAGTTGGGAATATCAAACCGGAAAAGCCAAAGAGCATATGCATTTTATTGAAAAATCGGTTTTTCCTTTCATTGAGAAGAAGTATAGAGTCAATCAGTCCAGGACTTTTGTGGGGAACTCTCTTGGCGGGTTATTTGGAGCTTATATTCTGTTCACTAACCCTGGTATGTTCAATAACTATGTACTAGGAAGCCCATCCGTTTGGTACAAAGACAACAATATTCTCGGTATTAAATCAGACATTAATTTAAACCCACATAAGGTTTTTATTGCTGTTGGAGCCAGAGAAACTCCTGAACACGATTCTCCGAAACACGATATGGTAAAAGGAGCAAGGGAGTTAAAGGCAAAAATATCAGCGCAGCTGTTTCCAAATACAGTCGTAAAATTTCTGACTATTCGTGAGGCAAATCATGAAACCGCATTTCCAACTACTGCGATCCAGGGGTTATATTGGATGTTTAAAAAATCGTGATTATTGTCTGTAGTGGAATTAAGTCCAGTCGTTTAATATGCGGTGCTCGTTTTTTGGCTGTTTACCGGTTCTCCAGTATCTAAAGGTCTGAATAATATGGAATTAATGCCTTATCTACCGGAATTGATTTCGGTCACTTTAATAGCAATTTTTATGGCTATAAGTCCCGGTGCTGATTTTGTGATGATTACCAGAAACAGCATCTTTTATGGTCGGACTGCAGGATTGTATTCTTCTTTAGGCATTAGCTTGGCGATTTGGATTCACGTCGCATACTCCATTGCGGGGCTTGCCTTTATTATTTCACAGTCAATTATCTTGTTTTCAATTATTAAGTACTTAGGCGCTGCGTACTTAATCTACATCGGTTGGCGCACATTTCAGGCCCGCTCTAAAATCGAAGTTGCGCACTCAACAGCGGCTCAGGTAATGTCAAGGTTTACAGCACTTAAGATTGGCTTTATAACCAATGCATTAAACCCCAAAACCACAATATTTTTTCTCAGTATTTTTACTCAGGTGGTTAATCCACAAACTCCACTGTGGTTGCAAATTGCTTACGGCGCCATCATCTCCTTAGCGCATTTCTTGTGGTTTAGTTGCGTAGCCATTTTTCTTAGTCAACCTGCGCTACTCAGTAAATTTCAAGACTGGAAAGTTTATATCGAAAAAGCGATCGGTGCTTTGCTTATGGGTTTTGGCCTTAAGGTCGCCACAACAAGTACTGGTTAAGCGCAATTAATCTTACAATTCTTGCCGCTTCTGCGCCTTTTTCGTCGTTGTAGTCAACCCATGATAGCTGCCTGGCGAGCATTTTCGGTAATCTAAAAATCAAACCCTGATGATTCCTGGGAGGGAAAATGAAAAAATATATGGTGGTAGAGAAATTTAAACCTGGCTGCATTGAGGCAAATTATGAAAGGTATAACACCAAAGGTCGTATGTTTCCCGCCGGACTTCACTATCTTAATTCATGGGTAAATAAAGAATTAAATGTGTGCTATCAATTAATGGAATCTAACAATATTGAACTGTTTTATGAATGGTTTCAAAAATGGGAGGATTTCGTAGAGTTTGAATTGGTGCCGCTTGACTAATTCATTCCAAACAAGACGATCCTGAATGGACTCTGCAGAGTGTGACGGGGGTTGATCCATTTCACACCTTGTCTAACCGCTTGTGAAAGGAGTTAGCCATTGTTGTATCAGATGACACTCAAATGGCTTTAATACAACACTTTCCTGAGGATTTCGCCTGATACATGGCGTTATCTGCTCTTTCCAGCCAGTTTTCGATGTTATCGTTTTTCAGCACTTCGCTGAGACCAATACTACAGCTGACACTGACCCCTTGGCTAAATATGGTGTCTTCTAATTCTGCCTGAAGACGTTGAGCAAAACTCTCTGCTTCGTTTTTTAATGCGCCTGGGCACAAGACCACAAATTCATCGCCTCCCCAACGTCCGATAATATCGGTTTCGCGGGCACACTTTTTCAGTATATTGGAAAATTGCTCTAGCACCGCATCGCCGATATTGTGACCATATTGGTCGTTGAGGTGTTTAAAGTCGTCAATATCAATAAACACCAAAGCACAATCATTGATCCCGCGTTTTTTGCGTTTGATATGTTCTTTGGCTTCAGCAGTTATTTGTACCCGGTTGTACAGATCGGTTAGCGGATCGTGCGTGGACAGGTAATGGAGCTTGTCGTTTTTCTTTTTCAGTGCTGATTGCAGACTTTCCAGCGCGTTGTTTTTTTCTTGTATCCGGTCGCGATAACGCACCACTATGGAATGCCGGATCCCCAAAATAATCAATAGCGTGAGAATCGGGACAACGACCATCGCCATCAATCCGAAATCCAGTTCACGAATGATTTTGATATTGTTCCAGCGGCGGTAAATTTCGTTGTGTTGTTGTGCCGAAATGCTGTTAATAGCTTCGTTAATGGCTGGCAAGTGTTCTGCGTGAGTCTTACTGATGCCCAGGCGCAGTTCATCATCCAGCCCCATCCAACCTGTGATCCTTAAATCGTGCAAACCGTTGGTCTGTATGTGTTCCAAAATAGTGTGCATGGAACCCACCATGACATCTATGTCGCCAGCTGCTAATAATCGAATTCCTGCCAGTTCGCTGGGCACTTCGTAAATCGGTACTTCAGGAAAGCGGCGCGTGATGTATTCGTGTTGGCGATAGCCCTTTACCACACCCACTTTTTCGCTTTCAATCATGGCAAGATTAGGAATAGGCGTGCCTTTACTATGAGTGATAATGACATTAGGTGCTTTAAAAATAACCTCGCTAAACGCCAGGTATTCAGAGCGATTGGGAGTAATGTTTAAAAATGGAGTGGCATCACAGCGGCCACTTTTTATCATTCGTATTGAATCCAACCAGGATTTTGTTTTGATGAGGTTAAAGCTAATTCCTGCTTTTTCAGTAATGAGATCCAGATAGTCACGAGACATACCTGTATGCTGCCCATTGCGCAGAGCTTCGTAGGGCAACCAATCGGTATCGATACAATAGGTCAGACTAGTCTGTTGTTGACGAGCGGCGATTTCGCCACTGAAGGTGAAGCTCGTTATCAAGCAACTATAAATGAAGGGAATGACTAATCTAATCAACGGCTTTCCTGCCCAATTGTCCAATAGTGGTTTTAGTATAGTACAATTATTGACCGCTTAACCAGAATGATTTTGCGAAAGGCAATAAAATAGCCCTTGCGGTAAAAATAATCAGCGAAGACCGTATAATGTGGTTTTTTCACTATAGGCAATGCTGGTCTACACTGTAAGAAGACTTTCCGGAATCTTGGCAAAAATGTCTGATATTGATGCGCTAAATTTAAAAAAACTACTAGAACACGCACATATCGGCGTGGTTATTCATCGCTGGGATACCTCCATTGTTTACGCTAATCCTACGGCATTGAGGCTTATGCGCTTAACTTATGAGCAAATGATTGGGGTTGATGCTTTTGATCCGCAATGGAGCTTTTTGGATGATGGCGGGCGCAAGATGCTGGTAGAAGATTACCCGGTCAATAAGGTTAAAAGACGACATGATCGGTTAGAAAACGAAATTCTCGGCGTAATTGATAGTAGTAGTGATCACATTAGCTGGTTTTTGGTAAACGCCTACCACGAGGGGGATGCCGGAGAAGAAAACAGTTTTATCGTGGTAACCTTTAACGATATTTCCGACACCAAGCAGTTATTTTCTTTTCAGGATATTGTTGAAAATACACAGGACCTGGTGATAGTTACCGAAGCGGAAAACATTGAATATCCCACCGGACCGAAAATTGTTTACGTCAATAAAGCCTTTGAAAAGCTGACTGGCTATTCACAAAAAGAAGTAATAGGAGAAACGCCCAGGTTGTTACAGGGGGCCTTAACTGACGAAGAGTCCAAAAAACGCATTCACGCAGCCTTGCAAGAACATCAGCCAATATACGAAACCCTTTTGAATTACGATTCAGAGGGGCGGCCTTATTGGATTGAAATGAACATTATTCCGCTGAAAAACAAATATGGTGAAGTTACCCATTTTGCTGCCATTGAGCGGGATATTTCGAAACAGAAATTTCACCTGGAACAATTAGAGAAGCGCAACGAAGATTTGAAAGTGCTTAAACGAGACCTGGAATCACTGGTAGAAAAGCGCACGTTTGAGCTGCAAATGGCCAAAGCGAAATTAGAAAAGTTGGCGTTTTATGACCCCTTAACAAACGTGCCAAATCGCCGTTACTTTATTGATCATGTTAATCGTCTGGTGAAGTCCAGTCAGCGACGACAGGCCTCACTAGCCTTTGGCATATTGGATATAGACGATTTTAAGCAGCTTAACGACAATTACGGTCATGATATCGGTGATAAGGTACTCACTGAACTTGCCCAGATGCTGTTGCATTTATTCAGAGCTGATGATGCCTTTTGCCGTTATGGCGGCGAGGAGTTTGCCTTTGCTTTGACCATTGCAGATAGCAACGAACTCTATGGTTTTTCTGACCGGTTGATTAGCGCCATTCGCAATTTAGAAGTGGTCATTAACGACAAGGAAACACTGGCCATTACGGCCAGCATTGGTATTAAAGTGTGCCAAAGTTACTTAGGTATCGACTTTGAAAAAGAGATGAAGGAAGCCGACATCGCTTTGTATCAATCTAAAAACACCGGTAAAGATAAAGTGACTATCAGCTGATTATTCCTTCTTCTCATCTGTAGTTCTCGGATATTGCCGCATCAAAAGAGAGCCTTTTTTTAATATTGATTTAAGGGTTTAGTGTTTAAAAAAGACTTCTGAATCGACCGACAGGCATTAGTGGGTAGAAGCTATATCAGGAATTAGCAATGCTACCATTAATCAAATCACACCAGGTTACGAGTTAGCTATCTTAAAAAATGATAACAGTGTGTTTTGGTATTATTTTTTTTGAGTATTTGTTTGCAGGCTTGTGAAATTGTGCCAGAGGGCGCGGCTTTATACGCACCTTCTGGCGTTCAATGGTGACAACTAACCAAGGTTAAACTCAAGTGTGCTTTTTAGTCACTAGTAAATAAAAGACAGGCGTTAATAAAAGACCAAACACAGTGACACCGATCATCCCTGAAAACACGGCATTGCCTAGCGCATGGCGCATTTCAGCACCGGCACCATTGGCCAGGACAAGCGGAATAACGCCTGCGGTAAAAGCAAGCGATGTCATCAGAATAGGCCTTAATCGAAGGCGGCATGCTTCTAAAATTGCGGCGTAATGCGATGCTCCACTGGCGTGATTCTCTCGAGCAAACTCGACAATCAGAATCGCATTTTTTGATGCCAAAGCGACGAGCACGATTAGTGCTATTTGCGTGAATATATTGTTATCACCACCGGTGATAGATACCCCAGCCAGGGCTGAAAATATCGTCATAGGTACGATCATAATGATGGCAACAGGCAATCGTAAGCTTTCATATTGTGCAGCCAGCACCATAAAGACCAGCAGTACAACTAACGGAAATACCATTAGCATAGTGTTACCAGCGAGTATTTTTTGAAAGGTGACCTCTGTCCATTCATACGTAATCCCCTTTGGTAAGGTTTCATTGAGAACACGCTCTATTGCCTGTTGTGCCTGATCAGAACTGTAGCCATTAGCTGGAGAACCGTTGAGTTCTGCGCTGATATATCCATTGTAGTGTTGAACCCTGTCGGGACCGACTGTAGGTGTGATATCCAGCACTGAGCTCAATGGCACCATGTCGCCGTTATTGTTGCGTACTTTGAGGTTGAGAATTTGCTCTTCAGTTGCCCGAAATTGACTTTCTGCCTGAGCCGTAACACGGTAGGTTTGACCAAATAAATTAAAATCATTGATATAAGCAGATCCCAGATACACCTGTAATGTTGAAAAAATGTTCTGCAACGGGATACCTTGAATAAACGCTTGTTCTCGATCAATAACAATATTCAGTTGCGGGACCTGGATACGGAAACTGGAAAATAGTCCGCTTAACTCGGGCTGTTTTTTGGCTTCTACTATCGTGTCTTGCAAGGCGTCAAAAAGTATCTCAAAACCATTGTTTCCTCTGTCTTCTAGTTGTAATTTAAATCCCCCTGTTGAGCCCAGACCCAAAATCGGTGGCGGTGGAAACACGGTAACAAATGCTTCATCAATAACACTGAATCTCTGATTCATTATTTCTGCAATGGCACTGGCCGTCATACTTGGTTTGTCTCTCAGTTCAAAATCCTGGAGTGGTACAAAAACGATTGCACTATTTGGGCTATTGCTGGGGCCGTTGATCGAACGCCCTGGGAATGCCACGGTATTGAGGACGCCTGGAATGCTCAGGGCAATATCCTGCATTTCCATCGCGACTTGCTGAGTTCTGTCCAGACTGGCAGCATCCGGTAATTGCGCAATGGCAATGAGATACTGCTTGTCTTGCTGTGGAATAAAACCTCCCGGCACAGAGTTAAATAGCCAGGCCGTAGCACCCATGAATAATAAATATAAGCTGGATACCAGAACTGTTTTGCGGATTAACTTTTTAACTATGCGCTGGTACCGATTTGCATTAGTTTCAAAAATACGATTGAAAGGGGCGAATACCCATCGACCAAACATTGCGTCTAAAAGGCGGGTTAATCTATCCTTGGGCACATTGTGCGGTTTCAGCAACATCGCTGACAAGGCCGGTGATAATGTCAGTGAATTGAATGCCGAAATCAAGGTGGAAATGGTGATCGTAATAGCGAATTGTTTGTAAAATTGTCCGGATAGACCGTTGATAAAGGCGGTTGGTATGAAGACCGCACAAAGCACAAAGGCAATAGCAATTATTGGTCCCGTAACCTCACTCATTGCCAGCCTGGTTGCTTCTACGGGACTGTGTCCCAGGGCAATGTTTCGTTCCACGTTTTCTACTACGACAATCGCATCGTCTACGACAATTCCGATAGCCAGAACAAGACCAAACAAAGACAGGGTATTAATAGAAATCCCTAGCAAGTGCATTGCCGCAAGGGTTCCAATCAGGGAGACAGGTACAGCGATCAAGGGGATTATTGAAGCTCGCCATGTTTGTAAAAACAGCACGACAACAATAACCACTAAAAATATTGCCTCAAACAGTGTATTGACTACGGCGTCGATGGAGCCTCGCACAAACAGCGTCGGATCATAGGCAATGTTGTATTCCATACCTTCTGGAAAATTCTGAGCTAACCTTGCCATTGTCGCCCGTACATCATCGGACAATTGAATAGCATTGCTGCCAGGGCGCTGGAAAACCGGGAGTCCGACGGCGTCCTGGTTGTCCAACATTGCTCTTAGTGCGTAATTCTCTTGCCCAAGTTCTACTCTGGCAATATCTCCGAGTCTTACAATTTCGCCTTTTTCTCCAACTTTTAATACAACGTTTTGGAACTCTTCTACGCTTTCTAATCGGCCCTGTACATTAAGTAGTATTTGAAATGGATTGTCCAAAGAAGAAGGTTGTGCGCCCAAAGCACCTGCGGCCACTTGTTGATTTTGTACTCTGACGGCATTGACGACATCATCAGCAACCAGTTGATTGGCTGCCATTGCATCAGGATCTAACCAGATGCGTAACGCGTATTTAGAGCCACCATTGAGCATGGTGTCACCTACGCCCGGTAACCGCTTCAGCTCATCGAGAATATACATATCAGCGTAATTTGCTAAATAGCTGACATCTTGTTTCCCTTCAGGGGAGTATAGCTGAATGCCCATGGCGAGATTTGGAGAGGACTTTTCGGCGGTAACTCCCATACGCTGTACTTCTTCTGGTAGCCTGGGGAGAGCATTGCTTACTCTGTTTTGCACCTGCACTTGCGCCTGGTCTAAATCGGTCCCCAAGGCAAAAGTGACGGTGAGTGTAAACTGACCATCACTGGTGGCAAGTGAGGAGTGATACAACATATTTTCCAAACCACTTATTTCTTGTTCAAGTGGTGTTGCAACCGTTTCAGCAATTATTTTGGGGTTGGCTCCGGGATAATTAGCGGAAACAACTACGGTAGGTGGTACTACCTCAGGATATTCGCTGATGGGTAATTGCAGTGCAGAGATTGTCCCGACAATCACTAACACCATGGATAGCATGGCGGCAAAAATAGGCCTGTGTATGAAAAAATGTGAAAATTTCATAGTGGCCTCTGGATGTTAACCAATAATTGTTCCGCACCAGGCGTGAGGGAAAATACGACATTAGTATCGTCAATGGAGACGCTATTTGGCCGTACTTTTTCACCGGGGCCCACTCGTCCGGGACCGTTAATAGCAATGACATCGTTGCTGTTTAAGCCTTCTTCTATGGCTCGCAAGTGACCATAGCGATTTCCGAGTTTTACAGGTTTGTATTGCAGGGTGCTGTATTGATCCAGGACCAGCACATAACGATTCGCCAAATCTGTTCCAATGGACTTTTCCGGCACAAGCACTTTGTCTGTGGTTTGGTGTGTTGCTACTCTGATACGGGCAAATGAACCTGCTTTTAGGTCTGCTGCTTCGTTATTGAATACAGCCCGAACCCGCAGTGTACCTGTGGATGGATTGATACTATTATCGATGAAGTCAATCCGGCCTAAGATAGTTTTTTGGCTTTCGGATATACTTTGCAGTTCTGCCACCAATAGCTGTTGGTTTGTGGTACCGGAATAGTGTCTGGCCCATGTGCGTTCATCGATATCTATATAGGCGTACATGGCATCGTTCGACACGATTGAGGTTAATATGGAGCTACCGGCAATAACCTGGTTGCCTTTGGTTAAATTGGCACGGGAAACTATACCGTCGATCGGTGAAACTACGGATGTAAACTCTAAATTAAGACGCGCTGCGTCTAGTTGTGCGTGCAATGCGTCAATTTGAGCTGATTGTTGTTGAGTTATGGATTGTCTGGCCTGAAGCTCTTCAGCAGAAATCGCATTATCTTTCGCAAGGGAAACGGCGCGACTATATTCGTTTTGTGCTTGTGCAAGTCTTGCCTGTGCGCTCGCTATCTGTGCTTCTAAGTTGGTTACCTGGGTTGTAAATGGCCGGGCGTCGAGTGTAAACAATACTTCTCCTGCTCGAACAGAACTGCCTTCCTCAAATTTCACCGTTTCTATTACGCCAGATACCCGGGGCGTCAACATGACCTGTTCGGGCGCTACCAGTCGAGAGGTAAAGGTGTGCCAACGCTGAGTCGGCTCGAATAATACTTTAGCGACCTCTATTGCCTGAGATTCTTCTACTGGCATGGTATCTGGAACATGACAAGCCTGTAGAATCCCCAGGGCTCCTGTAAACAGCAAAAGTTTGGCGTATTTTTTCAAAACAGAGTCTCCTCATTAAATTAGTGGCAATGATAGGGCACCAAAAGCCGGGGAAAAATCCTGTAATGAGCATTAGACTGGTGCTAAATTGGCATCAATCATGACTTGAGGTTTCAAAGATGGATACAGCCAGTCGATTGCTTATGTTTTTGGACGTTGTTGAACAGGGAACGTTTGTAAAAGCGTCAGAACTCAGAAATATTGACCGCTCAGTTATTTCTAAACAGGTAAATAAGTTGGAAGATGATCTAGGTGTTCGCCTGTTGAATCGAACTACTCGCTCTTTTTCGTTGACTGCCGCAGGTGCTGAAATGGTGAAAAAAGCGCAGGAGTTACGTTTGTTACTGCGCGATACAGCTAAAATAGCTGAGAATTATCATGCCACACCACGAGGTTTGTTGCGTATTGCCGCTGCCCCATTAATTGGCAGGCGATATTTACAACCTGTGATCAATGAATTTCAGTCGAGGTTTCCTCAGGTAGAGGTTGAATTGAGAATGGATTCTCGTGTGGCAGATATTGTTTCGGAGGGGTTCGACATCGCATTTCGCGTTGGTGAGCCGAAGGATTCCTCGTTTGTGGCGCGGAAAATCGCTCGAAATCGCCTCATACTAGCTGCCTCCCCTGATTTTATCCTTTACCACGGTATGCCCGAGAGTATTTCAGACTTAGCTCACCTACCCGCAGCAACGTTTGTAAGCAACAGCACCAGTATACAAAGCCTGCCATACTACAATGCGTCAAATGAACTATGCCAACAAGAGTTGACCAGTGTATATCGGGCTAATGACGGAGAAGTGCTGGTGATGGCTGCGCTCTCAGGAAATGCCTTTTTTGCGGCACCAAGTTTCATTTTGAATGATGAGATCCAAAGCGGTGCCCTTATACCAATTTTGACACATGTAAAATTGCGGGAATACAGTGGCATGTATGCTGTTTATCCGCACCGCGATATGCCTGCCAGAACGCGATTGTTTTTAGATTCTGTGCGTGCATATATTGGTATTGATATCCCCATATGGGAAACGAAAATCCCAGGATTTAATAATATGTATCGCTGACTACTTGTGGATTCTGTAAATCAAAAATGATTTGTCTTATCGCCTGACAATAAATTAATCCATAGACATTTTGAAGTGAGTAATTCACAAGCATTAAAAAGTGATCTATACATAAAGAATATTTTGAATTAGATAAGTAACTGAATAAAACCTATCCCATATAAGGAATGAAAGCAGCCTATTGCTTTATTTGAGCTGTCCGGGAAGTTGGCCATGAACAAAACAATACCAAAAACCATTTTTTCAACCAGCAGCGTTGATAGTCAGGATAAAATACCGCTTTGGCAGGATGCTATTTCCGCGCTATTTTCAATAGATTTGCCTCCTGAAGTGAAGTATTTCGACAGTGAAACCAGGGTGGATAGCTATCTCATTGGTGGCTTAATGATGTCGAATTGCCACTCTTTCAGACAGTCTTTTAGCCGGGGAACTAAAGAGATAGTGCAAAGTGGCATGGATCACTTTTTAGTGCAATTGTACGTTCGCGGCACCAATCAAATTTTGCTCGATGATTGTTGTTTAAATGTGCACCCGGGGGATATCCAGGTGCTGGATTTATTGCAGGTTCACAAGGCACAAATTGCCAGTGACGGACGCAACGCCAACTATCAATTTGAAAACCTGAATCTGTTTATTCCCCGGTATCAACTTGAAGCCCTGATCCCCAATGCAGAGCAGTTACACAATCGGGTGTTCAGATCCGGTACTGCCATCAATGAAGTCATAAAAAGCTACATGCTGACCCTGTTTGGCAATGCCGCTGGCATGTCGACTGAAGAAGCGCAGGCAGTAACGCAGCCGACAATTGAGCTAATCGCATCACTGCTGGTGTGCAATCAGCACCTGAATGAAATGCATCGCCAGGGCGCAGATTCTGCAAAGGTGATTCAGGTGATTAAAGTGATAGACAAACATATTGATAGCCAGCTTACACCGGATTTTATTGCTGCTGCCGTTGGAGTGTCACGCACTTATTTGTATCGGCTCTGCGAATCCTGGGGTGGGGTTATGAATTTAGTGAAATGTCGACGTCTAAAACTGGCATTTAATTTATTAAAAAGTCGCCCTCAATCTCAGATTCAGGAAATTGCGTATTTATCGGGATTTTCCAGTAACCAACTATTTTCCAGAAGCTTTAAAGCGCATTTTGGTATTTTACCGACGGAAGTGAAAATGTCTGCCAATGATTCTAATGTGCCTCAAAACTTTGTGGTGCCTGATGAAAATACCCGTTTCGTTGACTGGATGAAATCGCTTTCAGCGTAAAAAAGGACAGAGAGACAATTATTAAGTACGTAGCTACAATTTACCCCGATTAGGCGTTGATATACTCAGGTTACTTGCATTGAACATGCGTATTTTGTGGAGCTAACCTGATATGTCGCTTACTCGTTACTTATTGAAAACCTTACCTGTCAGTATGTTGCTTGCCGGCCTGAGTGGATGTGGTGGTTCTGATGAGCCTGCCCCTGAGGTTGTTGAAGAAACACCGGAACCCATTCTATTACCGACGGTTGAAGACAACGTCGTTATCACCGACCTGGATACCAACTCGCTGGTACAGTATGCGGAGTTGGATACTCTGCAACTGGATTTTGCCTATGAAGTGCGAAGTCTGGATGAAGATGATATTGCTGAAAATGGTATCGACCTGAGTTTTCATCTGGTGAGTGAGACACCTATGGATGACGGTACCTATGACAGCCACTTTTTAGGTATGGCTTGGCTTGAAGCACCTGAGGTGGGCAGTCACATTGCCAGCGCCACATTTATTGTGCCCAATATTCAAAAAGGCGGGGATTATCGGATCTATACCGTGGTGGATGCCTCGGAGTTAGAAACACAAAGAGACGAAACGCTCAACACCTCAGTGGAAGCATACTTTGACGCACTGTTAAGTTCAGATGCACCTTATGAGGTGATATCAATTGGCAATGCTGTCAACGATTTTGAAATTGTTTATGCCGAGATCAGCTCCGATGTAGTCGTGCTGGATAACGTCGAAAACGATGACTTAGCCGGTGAAAATCGCATTGACCTGTCCGGTTATATGGATGCCAGATATATGGGCAGTGACCTTAGCGCCGATCAGGCAGAACTAATCATTGAGGTCATGATCAATGGTGTTTACGAAGAAGTTCTGCACTGGGACGATGCTAATGATCAGTTTGTCTTAGGCAGTGATTCACCTTTATTGTTTGAAGTGGATTACGAGCACGGTGAATCCATTCAGGACAGCATCGATGAAAGTTTGCCTGAAGAGTCTTCTGAAGAAGAAGCCACCGAACACGTCGCTTTTCAGATAGCTTTCACTGATCAGCAATTAGCCACGCTGACGGAATCGTATTTGCTGGAGCAGGCGGACAACGATACTGAGTTGAGCCAGATTTCCCTGAGACTCACCATCAATGATACCACGGGAGACAGTGATGAAGACCTCAGCAACAACGTCAGATTATTGAGCGTCCCTTATTTTGTATTTACACCGGAGGCACAAACTAGTGACAGGTTCGCTGCCCGCGCCCAACAGGAACTATACCCTTCGTTAACGGGTTCATTCGGAGCCGGATATGGTGACCCCAAGAAAGTTAAAGCCGGTGTTGCTTTTGGCGGGGGAGTGAAGGGTAATTTTCCGGAAAAATCTGCATCTATCGAGGCCAGTGGCAAAATCAGCATTACTATGTTTGAAAATGACGTGGATATCACCAGCGCCCGGGCGGAATTGACCGGCTACCTGGAAAACGGTAAGGAGTCAGAGTTTTACCTTGGCGTCGATGTTTTGGGTTACAAGGTTTACGAGAATTTCGAGAAGAAAGAAGAAATCAGTATCTCCCTGCCAGCGTTGACGTTTCCCAAAGAGCAAATGCTGGCAGAAGCTAACTTTTGGATCAAGTTTATTCCTATTACTGTGGCGGCCGGTATTAGCGGCAGTTTCGGCTTTCAGTTGACTGAGGTCAAATACAGCAACAACAGTAACGAGCAACGACTGTCGTTTAAGAGCAATGTGGCGAAAGTAGATGTCGGCGCTATTGCCCGCGGTGGTCTGGGAGTCCCTAAGTTTAACGCAGGTGTCGCAGTGAACCTTAAAGCGATCGAAAACACACTTAAGCTGGATGGATATGCAGATATTTCCAAAATGCTGACTGATGAGCAAATCGGTTATGGTTTTAAATTACACGATCAGATTGACGTGATCCGTGGTCGAATTGGTGTTTACGCTGAGGGCCCCTGGCCTAAAATTACCCCCTGGTTTATCGACTTTACGGCTAAGTATTTTTGGATTTACGAAACGCCCGGAATTTATTCCACAGAGTTTGATATTCTGAACCACAGTGGCACCTTTTCGCTGTAATGAATAACCTAACCTTAGTTATCCTGGGACTGTTGGGGTTCGGACCTGCCTGCTTTGGTGGGTCCGGACCCAACACAGACTGCCGTACCAGTTATTCTTTCAGTACCCGGACGCACGCTGAAATTAACATGGGACAAGTCGTTAATAACCATCATCAACTTTCCGGTTATCTGTCCATTAAAGCATTAAATCGGGATGAATCGGGCCGTTGGTGGGGACTACATTTTACCAATGTCCTGGAAAAAGCGGATGGAATGCCTCAGGTAGATTCGGTATTTGCGCGGCCATTCGCGGTATATCGCCAAAACGATGGATTACTCGGACCATTTAAATTTTTTGAGCCTTTAACAGAGCAACAACAAAAGAAACTCAAAGGCTTGGCCTATACGCTACAGTTTAATCACGCTGACATTGCCGGCCCCTGGATACACAAGGAGCGCGACAATTCCGGATTGTACGAAGTGAGCTATCAAAAACAGGACAATGCCCTGTTAAAACAAAAAAAACGCTATCTCACCGAGCAACCTGTCAAAAAGCAACCCAACCGGTTAGCCAGGTTAGACAAGATAGACATTCTGGAATCTACACAAACAATTCACCCATCAGCATGTTGGCTAAAACGTACCCTGGGAAAGGAAAAGCTGCAAATAGACGTTTTTAGCGGAGAATACACGGCGAAAACCGAACAGTATTTTAGCTTCCAGACTAACTCTCAATTAGCCAATACCATATTGTGGCAAATGCCGGCTGATATTCATCACTGGACAGAAAAAACCGAACAACCGGCTAATCTGACAGAAGCGGAACTCGCTGCAATGCGCCAAGTCTTACTGGCGACATTAGCTGAAATTGACCTTGAAGCTATAAGCGTTGATGAATTACTCAGTGTGCTGAAAAATTTTGAAATTGTATTGCCAGTTATACAGCAATTTTTTCGTGACAATACCTTGAATGAAGCGCAACAGATGAGCTTGTTTCACGCGCTTGGTCTGATGGACAGTCCCGGCAGCAATCTATTGCTGGTGGCCTTGATGAATGAACAGGAGTTGCAATACACCACGCGTTTCCGTGCTATTCAGGCATTAACTCAGGGAACCCGGCCATTGACTAAAGCATTGACAGAAAGCCTGCTAAACAGCATTGAGGAAAACAGCTTTCCAGACAGGCCAGATATGCGTGGTGCGTCGCTGATGGCATTTGGCGCGATGCTTAATCGCCGCGAAAGCAATGAGTTTTCGCAGCTTCTGACAGTGGAGATGATGGACAGATTACTCTTGGCTGAGAACGAACGAGAAAAAGCTTCTTATCTGGCAGCACTGGGTAATACTTATGACGAAAGTGTCACGGATACGGTAACCAATCATATCGCAGATAATTCCGCCGCTGTCAGGGCCAATGCAGCCTATGCCTTAGGTCAGATAGGGTCTGAAAAAGCTAAGCAGGCATTGAATTATATGCTGCACCGGGAAACGGATGGCTTTGTACAGGGGGAAGTGCTGGGCGCGATCGCTCAGTTTGAGCTGGATGAAAAGGATCTTCAGTTGGTGTCTGAATTGGCGCGAAACAGCCAGCGGGATGGCACCCGTAAACGCGCAATTGAAGCGCTGTCAAAACAGAAAAAGCATCAGCAACTGGTTAGCCAGCAATTGAATCAGGTTCTAAAAGCTGAACGCAATCGTGAGAACTTTGAACTGGCTGCAAGGGCATTGGCGCAATTATCAGATGAAAAAGTTGGGACAAAAAACTAACGGCTTGCTTTTGTTCACTGTAATTGGGTCAATCATTCCGGGATTTTAGCGGACAACGGCAGTCTGGTCTTTCGGCTCATTAAGCGATTTTTACAGGCGATAAAAGGTCTGATGTAGGCATCCACTACTGATTTGTGAGACGGTTCTTTTTTATCCAGTCCGAACAACAAAAAGCGGGTTTTGCCGGACAGCACCAAGGTGCCAAATAATCGATCCCAGATGGCCAGTGCAGTGCCGAAGTTTTTGTCGTGAAACTGTACCTGGCGGCTGTGGTGAATCTGGTGTTGAACCGGACTGATAAACCATTTTTCAATGGCGTCGCCCCAGCGCCACTTCACATGGGAATGACGTAAATTAGAGCCCATCACATTAAAAGCGAAAATGAACACATTGGCCCCCAGAATATCTGCCATGGACAATGTGGGACCAAACAGAAAATAGCAAACTCCTACAGCGCAGCCTTGCGCCAGACCCATGCGGCAGGCATACAGGAAGCTCTCCAGCGGATGTGAGCGGTAGACGGTCATGGGAGTCAGTACCAGTGCTGAGTGGTGCACCTTGTGAAACTCCCAAAGAAACGGGACTTTGTGTAATAAATAGTGCAGTAAAAATCGGGTGAAATCGTCAAACAGAAACAGCACCAGGGTGAAAACAAATATGACGATGGCATCGTTTTCGATACCGGTCAGCAATTGCTTTCGGCCGAAAGTCCATTCCAGTGCATCGCTCAGACCCATGGCAATAGGCACCATAGTAAGAATGAGGGGCGCCCACAAAAACGCGCGGACCAGGCGATTCACAATAAACAGCTGATAGTCTAATCGGGCGCTTTTATGCCACCAGATGCGTGGGTTGAGCAAATAGTGCAACAGGCCCTTATCGTTTTTCAGCTTGCGTTGTCGCGCATAATAAACCCAGAAAGCGAACAACAGTGCACCTGCAATATAGCCCAAGAACAAGCGCTTATTGGGGTCCAGCAAGTAGGCAAAAAGTTCAGCAATCTCGGATTTAAACTGCTCTAGCATAACACCTGATTAAAAGTTGTATTTAACCCCCAACTGCAATTGTTGCGGTCTGTTGGGTCTGGCACCATAAGGACGGCGGCTTACTATACTGGCATCGTCCAGCAAGTTATCAACCTTAACATAAGCTCTGATTGCCGAGGAAAACTGATAGTAGGCAGCGATATCAATAATAGTAAAGCTGTCACTCAACTTGCCTGCCAGTGGATTGTCATCTGGACTATCAGTCAACGCTGCCTGACCACTTTCCGGCATGGCATCGGTATATACTATGTTGCCTTTAATGCTCCACTTTTCGCCTTCCAGGCCGACGCTCAACGTAGCCTGATGTCTGGCAAGATAGGGTAGAGGGTTGCCTTCATCGACAAAATTCCACAGAGAAAAGGGCGAGTAAAAGCTCTCTTTAAACTCTGAGTCGGTAAAGGTGTACATGACGTCAACCGGTAACTCCAGTCCTGAGCCGACAGAAAATACCGTGCCTGCAGCCATTTCAATACCGTAGACATCGACACTGCCGCCACTAAAGGCGAGATCGGTATCACAGCCCGCAGAAAATGAACAAGACTCGATCAGATTAGAGTAATCGTTAAAAAACGCCACTGACTCGAAGTTGCTGTCTTTTCCGCTGAAGCGATATCCCAGTTCATAGTTGACACTTTTTTCAAACTCAATGGATTCGTCCTGTGCCGGGCTGGTGGGTACAAATCCACGGTGTACCCCGGTAAACAGCACGGATTGCTCAGTCAACTGATACAGGATACTGAATCTGGGCAGAAAGATATCATTGCTTTTTTGCAGGGTATCGTCTTCGCTACCAGGTGCCCGATTTTGGTAATCTCCTTCGATATTTTCGTATCTCACACCCGTGGTGAAAACAAAATTCCCCCAACTGATGCTGTCCTGAATATAAACAGAGACCGCATCTGTTTGCTCGGTATTGGTAGTGGTGGCTTTTGAGCCTTCGCCGGTGGGCGTCAGAGCGCCACTGCGCATGAAGTAATTTTCAGCTGTGTGATTACGCTGAATTTCATCCTGATGGAAGCGAATCCCAAATTCGATAAGGTGCTCGGTATTGCCTGCCGGCAAGCGATAATCACCATCGATTTGAATACCTTGAGAGTAAAGTGAACGGTCATTATTACCCAGCTCTAAAAGCTCTCTGGCTGTGCCGTCAATATCGCCGCGCAGGACGCTTAACAACTCAAAATTACGCGGCTCTTCTGGGTTTGAAACGATTTCCAGCAGACTGGGTAAAGTTTCGCTAAAAGAGCTGACAAAACCGTTAAGCTTGTTCCATGCCCGATCCAGATCGGTGCGGTAAGCCTGAGTGGCCAGGTTCCAGTTACTGCCTTCGACAAAATAAGACAGGGTATAGGCGCTGTGCTCCCAATCCATTTTATCCAGTTGTCCACCGGCGTAACGCTGGTAAGGGTTTTCACGGAAGTCTTCGTCTGTCAAGCCGGTATAGGTAAAGTTCGACACTTCATCGGCGTAATTGGCTTTGAAAATCAATTCCTGAAACAGTGAGCCTGAAGACAGTTCGTAACGTAATTTCAGGTTGTAATCGTTCTTTTCAAATCCAACATCACCGCCATTATCCAGCTCCTGAAAGCCGTCTGAACGCAAAGTTACCCCTTCTACCAGCAGGCCAAAGCGATCACTGATATTTTTGCCATAATAGCCATGCAGCTTTTGATACAAGGGCATGATCAAACTTTTTGATATAACACCCCCTTTAACGATCACATTGTGGCATAAGCCAATGAAATAGCTTTACACTGAACTCTGTTCACTCCATCCTGGCCCGATTTGTCTCTCATAAAGGCCGCGTCATGGAAATTCTTGTTCATCTTCAAAAAGTGTCTGATACCCGATCTCATGTTAATCAGGATTATCCTGTGCTGGAGATGTCATTCCTGTTGATAAGTGCCCTCATAAGTGGCAGTAAATCCTGGGCTGATATTCATGTTTTTGGCGAAACACGACTGGACTGGCTAAGACAATATCTGCCTTTTGAATACGGGATACCCACCCAACAAAATGTCGCCCGTATCATCAGAACTATGGTACCTGAATCATTAATGGCAGCGTTGGTTTCCTGGGTAAATGCGGTCAGGGAAGAAAACCAGTTTCAACATATTGCTATTGACGGCAAAGATGTACGAGGTGTCGCGAAATATAGCGGCTCAACGCCATTGAGCATGGTTTCTGCATTTGATGTGGAACAGGGGCTGGTGTTGTATCACAAAGCCGGACGAGGCAAAGGAAATGAGCTGGCAATGGCCCGGGAGTTAATTGAATCGCTGGACATTACCGGGGCTATTCTGACCCTGGACGCACTTCACTGTCAGGTAGAGACTATCCACCAGATTAAAGAACAAAAAGGGATTGCTTTGGTACAGTGCAAGAAAAATCAACCCACGTTACTTGAGGCGGTAGATACACTGTTCCAGAAATATTGGGCTTTACCTGAGGCAGAACAGACCAGTTTAAGCGAAAGTGAAACCGGACATGGGCGAAAAGAAACCCGCACGGTCTGGTCAACAGACCTCATCCTTGAGGGGCAACTAAAAGAAAAATGGTCAGACCTGAAAACGATAGCCGCGGTAGTGAGAGAA
Source organism: Planctobacterium sp. AWH2_060 (assembly GCF_056158425.1). Classification (NCBI taxonomy): domain Bacteria; kingdom Pseudomonadati; phylum Pseudomonadota; class Gammaproteobacteria; order Alteromonadales; family Alteromonadaceae; genus Planctobacterium; species Planctobacterium sp. AWH2_060. Next base: position 4,059,323 of record NZ_JBSWTG010000001.1, read on the forward strand.
CGCTCTGTCAAAGGACAAACCAGCCATGAGACCCATTATTATGTCTGTACTGAACAACTGACGCTTGACGAACTGATGAAGGCTACCCGACGCCACTGGTACATAGAAAACAGTCAGCATCATGTGTTGGATGTGACGTTCAGGGAGGATGATCAGAGAATGTACGCCGGCAATTCCGCCATCAATATAGCCTGCTTCAGGCGGCTGGCTCTGAATCTGTTAAACCAGCACAAAGACAAAAAGAAAAAGACGAAACCACAAAAAATGGGCTGGTGTGCCGGAAGTGATGACTACCGCCATGAAGTGCTATTTGGAAATAATTAACCGAGTATATTCAAGCCCTTCTTTTGATACCCATCCGTGCCTAGGGCCACATCAATCTAGCCCTCATCTAATTCGGGGACACTTCGGGTTATCATATTAAGAGCACCAGCTACGGTATTGGGACCGTATTTAATAGCTGCTGGTCCTTTGGTGACTTCAACGCCCACCATTTTACTGGTGAGTGGGAAAAAGTAAGCGGCCGGAGCTGAGTAAGGAGCGGGGCCAATAAGTAAGCCGTCTTCCATGATGTTAATTTTTTTACTGCGTTCCGGTGTTACACCGCGAAAGCCTATGTTTGGACGCAAACCAAAGCCGTCTTCCAGACGCACATTAACGCCTGGAATAGTGGCCAGAATTCGGGCTATATCATCGTACTCAAATTGTTCCAGTTCCAGTTCGTTAACCATGGCCACAGAGCCCGCGGTTAGCTCCATACTGCGCTGATTGCCGATGATACTGATACGCTCTATCGACTGATTATCCGCATCGTCTTCTGCGATTACTGGTGAAGTCAGCAGGCAACCAGAGGCTGCCCCAATTAATGCTGTTAGTAGCCTGATGTTTTTCATTTTTTAATCATTGTCTCCAGCTGAGGTGCTGGGTAGTTCCAAAGCAAGGCTGTTAATAAAATCGCCTTTGAGGATGTCGTCTACATCGTTTACTTCTTCGTGAAGCTGTTCAACACTCTCTGGATTTTGCTCCAGTAGCTGGCTGTATGTGCCGGTCATTTGTTCGGCGAGAGCGATGGCTTCATCAAGTTGAACGATAATGTTGCTGGCGGTATCGCTGTCGCCTACGTCGTTAAGAAAATCAACAAAGCTGGCGTCCTGCTCTGTGCTGCCTGCTAATAAGGTTTTCAACGCCCGCATGTTGTTCAGAATGTTTTCCAGTGAGTAATCAGCATAAGGTGATTCAGCATCCTGGGCACAGGGAACCAGTCCACAGTTGTTTACCCTAATACCCACCGGCGCGGCAATTTTGCCATCTTTTACCGGGCCGGTGAAATAGAACAAGCCGTCAGAGATATCATTGATGGCTTCCAAGGTGGTTGCGTAGTCAGATCCCGGATTGCCGGCATTTTTAAAGATACTGGCGTAGCCATTGGTACCTGTCCACTGAGTCACTATGTCGTTTGCGGTAGCAAGCACATCAGAAGAGACCAAACTGGCGAAGCTACAGCGTGCGGCGATTCGATCTGCTTCGCTGCGCTCATTCCAACCTGCAGGTTCAGTGCCTGGCGTAGTGCATTTGTGATCCAAGTCTTCATCGAACAACAAATACTCCAGTGCATCCAGACCTTTTCTAGAGACGTTTCTACCAGTGATGTCGTAGCCTGATTGCTCAGCTAATACTACGTCTTGGTCCACAAAGCAGGCGCGGTTGTTTGGCCAGGAATAAACCTGGTTTCTTAATTCATTGTTATTGACAAACAAGGGGCCCACTTGCATTACTTCGGCCATTTGCCAGGTATCCATGGCGGCTTTCCAATTGTCCTGAGCCGTTCCTCTGTTATTGTTGGCATCATCAGGCAGAGCTGCACAGTAAGCAGCCACAGAGGTATCTAATACCTGAGCTTTCTCAGCGAATAACTGGAAAGTGGGTACGTAAATATTGTCTACAATTGATGCGATCAGGGCACTTTCAGTGAATTCCTGTGCTGCCGCCAGCGATTATATTCTAGAGGATGTCATCCTGGTGGGGATTTCCTGGCAGAAGAACGCCGCAGCTGAGTTACAGGAACAATACGGGGCGCATGTCAGTCGATTCAGCGATTATTCCTATTGGAAAAGGGTTAACCCGAATCACCCTAAAATAAAGTTCGGTCAGGCGGAGCAGCACCTGGCATTTATTCGCGACAAGGTTATTACTTACATCGAGCATAATTTTCGTACTCAACCCGAAAACCGCGCCTATTTTGGCTACTCACTGGGTGGCGGTTTCGGCGCATATATATTGTTGCAGCAACCAGACACTTTTAAACACTACATTCTGGGCAGCCCTTCGGTAGATTTATTGCAAAACGAGCAGTCGGCTATGCCGGGTGATAAATCCTTGCCGGCCAATGTGTTCATTTCTCATGGCGAGCAGGAAGTAAAACTGGGCGAAGAAGTTCGCAATTTTATCTCGACACTCAACAGTAAATCAGTATCGCTTTTATCGATTAATCATGCGGTCATTCCGGGGAACCATCAATCGGCTTTTCCGCAAACCGGGCTGGATGCGGTGAAGTGGTTAGCAAAACAAATTAAACAGGGAGAATAACAATGAAAAACTGTCTTAAAACATCAATAGTGTGCGCCACTTTTATGCTGTTAAGTCTGTCAGCGACAGCAAAAAGCAGTGACACTGTGCTGCGAGGCCCTTACCTGGGGCAAAAGCCACCGGGTCTGATCCCCGAACCTTTTGCGCCTGGTGTCATTTTAACAAAAATGTGGGAAATCAATGGGGTATTTACTCCGGACATGCAGTTCTTTTATTACATACGAGAAATTGAATCTGAAGGGCAGTTACATCAACAGTACGTGCGCTATCAAAATATTGGAACTCACTAAGTGGGTGAGTTTGAGTGGACTTCGGCTGATGGCAAAACTGAAACAATACCCGACATCGATATCTATTGGGTGGATTCGCAGGTAATCGAAAACCTGCGCCCCAGATAGTGGTTCTCAGATTTTAACGCTTCTGCGACCCTGATTTAAGGTGGGAATGGTGAGCCTTTTAGGTTTAAAAGTGCGCGGTACCGCGCCTACCGGGTTTTGGGCGTCGAATCTGGTGTTATTGATCTTTCGGGTTTTGTTATACAGCTCGAAATAGGCGGGCAGATGTGTAGGCAGCTCCTCACAGTATTGACGGAAGCCAGCGCGCATCTGATTGGCATATTCAAAAAACGCCAGTTCTTCGTCAGTCCAGGGATCGACATTTTCTTTGCCAAAGTGGGGTTGCCACCATTCCACGGTCTCCAGAATTTCACCGGCCCAGTGCTCTAACAGACGAACACTATTATCGCACCAGGCCGTTTCTGTAATGCCATTAAATGGCATATCAGGCTGATAAGGTGGATTTAAAGTGAGCATCATCCGGTAATCGGTGGCTGCAAAGTCGGGGTTATATCTTTTGTGATTACCACTATGACTAAACAAGTAGCGGTAGTACAAATGATTAATGCAGGCGGGTTGGTCAAAGGCTGCAATGCCCTCGTTCGCAAAGGCATTCAGACAGCTTTGGGACTCATTTTCTACTCTTTGAACAAACGCCGCATTGAAATTAAAGAATGCGCGATAAAGCTTTCGCTGTTCTGGCCCTATGCCGGGAGGCCCGGAATTGCCGCCGTAGCGATAACGTATCAAAGTGGGGTTACTGCGTTTAAAGTTAGCTAGCGCCATGATTGCGCCGGAGTTGCTAATATCGGTGGCACAAATCTCACCGCAAACCACCAGATTTTCTTCCAGGTCGGGTGGGGTGGCAATGAGATCCAGCCAGGAGTTGGCGGAGAGCATCGGGCTTATCAGTAATAGCGCAAATAATTGACTACCAAATTTCATTGAAAATCTCCTCAGACATGCCCCAGTGAACCAGATACAAGCCGTTGCCATCAATATCCAATCCCATGCCCTGATAAAGATGAGTAGCACCGTTGCTGTGAATGCGTTTTAGTCCTGCGGCCGCGTAAAAATCGCCGGTGCCCTGTAAGTTGGTTGTGGCATCAATACCAATGATGACACTATCGCCAGGTAGTTGGTTGAGATCATCCAGAATTCGGGTGAAGCGGTCTTTCAGAGCTAATATCAGTGATTCATCAGGTTGCTTTGACACCACCGTATAGCCGTACAAACTCAGAGGGATAAGGGAGTTGTCAGTCAAGTGGGGCGCTTCATCAAAAATCAGTTCCCATTCCAGAGAGGAGTTTTGGCTGATGTGATCTTCCATGGTAATGCGCAGCGGTAAATCTTGCTTGTAAATTTCCCGCAGGGTTTTATCCACCACATGGAGCTCACCATCTTTGATACGTACTTCATAACCACCGGGACGGATATCCTGTACTTTTTTATTTTTTAATACTGCCATTGCCAGCGTATCAACCAGCCCAGGTTCTGAGCAGTCGCTGTAAAAAGGTGAGAATAACAGCGTTTTCTTCAGGGCAGGTGTTAACATAATTTGTTTGCAGGCCTGCTGAATACTACTGTTAACCTGAAAATGGGTCATGGAGGGAATAGTGTGTGTAGTGGATTCCTGTGACGGCATGTTTTGCGCCATAGTGGTCTGCCCACAAACAACAGCAATCAAAACGCTCAGGCTTGCAATGAGTCGGTATAAACAAAGGGTTAACTTCATGGTTTGCTTTCCCCTGTCAGAATGTAAAACATCAATTCTTTACCCTGTTTGTCGCATCCAACGCAATCGACACGCCGGATCGCCACATCATTATTTTTGCCCACATCAAACTCAAACTCGATAGAGGCATTCAGATTCGTCAGCCCTGCCACTTTGTCATCAGACAAAATAGCTTGATAAAAGTGCATTGTGGCTGCTAAGGGATCGTCACACTGCAGGGTGGAAAATATCGGACTATCGGACGTAGCCAGTAACTCACCATCCTGAACGGCGCAACCGTGATTTTGCCATTCATCATCGGGATGGCTGCCGAAAATCTCACGGTTTTGCCAATGCTCTTGGTAGGCGCTTTCAAACACGGCATTCGATAGATTCATCATCCAGCGCTGAGCCATGCTCTCGGTCATTGACGCGGTGAAATACAGGATGCGGGAATTGTTATTAATGTTGAAGTTATCCTCCAGCCGCCAGTTACCATCACTATTGTTGTGAATAACCTCAAAGTATTTAGCAAACAACGGGTTTTCTTCACTTAGTTGCCGCAGTTGCGCATTGTCCAGTCGTGGGTCTTGTTTAGGAGGGATAGCTGGCTGATCTTCTGGTAAGGGATTTCTGGTCAAATCTGCAGACTCTTGTGAGTCCTCAGCAAACATTTCAGAAATCGAACTCATTTCTTCCTGCAGCAGCTCGCTGATACTGATGTTGCTCTCGGGCATAATATGCCTGTAGCCAATGTAACCCAATAATAACAGGTTCAATAACAAGGATAAAAACAGTGGTAAGCGAGAAGTGTCATTGCTACGAGCAACTTTGCCTGGTTGCAGTTCAGCCTGGTCCACCGGGTTCATATCGGTTGCCGGGAGATCCTTAAACTCCAATGACGCCGGTGCTGTGGATGGTTCATCCTGATCTTTTGGTTTACTTTTTACTTTTGCAGGCGATTTAGTGGCGCTGTCTGGATTAGTTTCTAAGGACTCTGGTTCCAGCAGCCTGGTGACAATGCCATGCTTTTCCAGTTTTGCTTTAAAAGCCAAAAGTTGTGCTTTGTCTGCACCGGAGCGCAGTGTAAAGGCTTTACCTGAATATAGTAATGACTCGTCATTCAGCTTCAGTGTTCTCAATAACGAAGCGGTGACTTTGCCTTTGTCAGCGCCTTGTTTTAACTGCCCTTTAAACTGCAGGCTATATTGTGCCATTCCCAACTCCTGACGTCGCGACTTCATCCTTGCCGGAAAAACGCGCTGTTATGCCTCGCTGACTATATTCCACTTACTGTTCAGTTAAGTGAATTACAATTTATATCAAATTTATCGGTGAAAATCAGGGATTAATTAGCGTTGTAAAAACTCCGGGCAGTGTCCACTTGTTTGCACATGGTTTCTAATTCATTCAGCATCCTGATGGTCATACGGTGGGTTTTATCGGCATCCGGGTGAAAGATAAATCCGTTTTTCGAGGCGGGGATTTCCGGCCATTGTTGCCAGTTCAGGGCATCGGTGTTTTGTGGAGAGTGAGGCGTTGGTTGCAATACGATTTGAGGCTTGCTGGCCAGTACCTGTTCCAGGCCCACTAAAGGGTAATCCTCTGAGAGTTGCTCAAACGGGTTTTGTACTCCACAGATTGCTAATTGTTGTTGTAACCAGGCTTTGTTGGCGACGGTGCGCAGTGGTCTGGCCCACATTTCATAAAATCCTGTAATAGGCAGGGCCTGGCTGTAGCTGTTCTTGAGATTATTCAATCTTTGCAAATAGTCATCTGCAATTTTATTGGCCACTGTGCTCTTGCCGGTCAACTGCCCAAGCATCATTAGTTCATCGGCAACACTGGCAAGGGTAGTGGGGTTGGAATAAACCACTTTGAGGCCGTAAGACTTCAGCCTTTCAAGATCATCCTGAGGGTTGCCGGTACGCCACGCGATAATTACATCCGGTGCTAGCTGTACTATGCGTTCTATTTGCAGGCGCGCATAGTTACCCACTCTTGGGATGGCTTTAGCTTCTTCCGGGTAATCAGAATGTTCAGAAGTGGCGATGATCATATTTCCGGCACCGATGTCATACAGCGACTCGACGATATGTGGCGCCAGTGCCACGATGCGCATAGGCTGAGATTGGGGTTCTTGCGCCAGCGCGCCTGACGTTAACAATGCCAGAACAATAATAAAGTGTCTCATGGTGTATCTCTCTCGGCGTTTATATTCAGTCAGCGTATAAGTTTATCTATCAATGGTGCTATTTTTGCCCAATCCAGGTGCTTGTTGCACATATCCGCAAGGCGATTAAGCGCGGTTTCCTGCAGCGCTTGATGGCTTTGCCTGACTTCTACATCCGCTCCAGCCCAGGCTAAAATGGATTGCATGGCTTTGGGTTGGTCAAACAAGCCATGCAGGTAAGTACCAGCCACTTGAGAATCTTCGCTGATAGCGCCATCCGATTGGTTGTTTTCTAATATGGCGAAACAGCGCTTTTCCTGGGATTGTGTAACCCCGGCATGGATTTGATAACCACTGATGGGGATATCAAAACAGTTATCTTCCGGCGTTAAACACAATACTCCTTCATTTCGGGTCAGCTTTTTGTGGGCTTCGATTTCGCTGCTGATATGCAATAAACCTAAACCCTCAGAAGTTCCCGCCGGACCTTCTATAGCATTCGGATCTGCAATGGTTTTTCCCAACATCTGATAGCCGCCACAAACGCCTAATACTTTGCCTCCGTATCTCAGGTGACGAAGGATGTCCTTGTCCCATTGCATAGCCCGCAGTTGCGCCAAATCAGCACGCACATTTTTACTGCCGGGTAAAATGATCAGATCGCAGGGGGGAATCGGTGAATCTGGTGGAACATAAATCAAATTCACATCCGGTTGTACCCTTAACATATCAAAGTCAGTGTGATTGCTGATACGATTGAAAACCGGCACGGCGATAGTGAGCTTTGACTCCGATGCATCACAGGTTTGCGACACCTCTATGGCATCTTCGGCGGCCAATTGCAGGTTTGTCAGGTATGGCAGCACGCCCAGCACTGGTTTTCCGGTTCGTTGTTCTAACCAGTCCAGGCCTGATTCCAGCAAGCGAATATCACCGCGAAATTTATTGATGACAAACCCGACAACGCGTTGTTGCTCTGAGGGCGAGAGTAAATCCAGAGTGCCAACCAACTGCGCAAAGACACCACCGCGGTCAATATCTGCGATAAGAATAACCGGGCAGTCCACGGCTTCGGCAAAGCCCATATTGGCAATGTCACCTTCGCGCAGATTGATTTCAGCGGGACTGCCTGCACCTTCCACTAAAATGCAATCAAATTGCGCCATTAACCGTTGGTGCGATTCCAGCACCGCATTCATGGCCACCTTTTTGTAATCGTGATAAGCCGCCGCTTCCATGTCAGTAATGGCTTTGCCATGGATAATTACTTGAGCTCCGGTGTCGGAACTGGGTTTAAGTAAAATGGGGTTCATGTCCACATGCGGGGCAATACCAGCAGCTTGCGCTTGCAGTGCCTGAGCGCGACCAATTTCACCACCATCGGCGGTAACCGCACTGTTTAGCGCCATATTTTGTGGCTTGAAGGGGGCGACTTTAAGTCCACGCTGATACAGACAGCGACACAATGCCGCCACCAACATGCTCTTGCCGGCATCCGAGGAAGTACCTTGCACCATAAGGGTATTGGTTAACATGAAATCAGCCGCCTCTTTGACGAATCGCTAAAAAGAAAAACAGACTGCCTATGGCAGAGGTGATGATGCCGATTGGGATCTCCTGACCAGTAAGTGCCACCCGGGCCAATATATCCACGATGACCATAAAAGAACCGCCCAGTAAGACACAGCCCAGGATCAGAGTACGACTGGTTACACCCAGCCAGTTGCGCACAATATGTGGGATCATCAGCCCCACAAAGCCAATTCCGCCGCAGTAAGACACAATACAGGCCGTTAACGCGGCGCAAATGGCCAGCAGAATCATACGTAAGCGTTGCGCATTAACACCCAGGGAGCGGGCACTTTCGTCACCCAGCAATAGCGCATCTAACTGGCGTCCGTACAACAGCAAAAGTAGCAGACTGACGGCAATGATGGGTAACATGACCCAGGCGTACCAGGCCTCCACTCTGGCCAAGCTTCCCATTAACCAGAACACCACTTTATTGGCGGCAAATGGCTCCGCCAGGAACAGGATAAAGTGCGAAACCGCCCCTAACATAAAAGATACGGCAACACCGGCCAATAACAGGTGTTCTGTGCGTCTGCCCAAGGCGCTGGCCACCAGTACCTGTACCAGAGCAACAGCAAACAGAGCACCTAAAAATGCCGCAGCTGGTAGCGCTACCGAAAACGCGGCTTCAGAAGTTAAAATATTAAAGGGCAGCTTTTGGGCAGTCGCATCGTTAAATAACAGCGTGGCGATACTGGCCCCCAGTCCGGCACCGGCTACAACGCCAAACAAATAAGGATCTGTGAGGCTGTTGCGGGTGACATTTTGTAAGGTGGCACCTGCTATCGCCAGGCCCACGCCCACCAAAAATCCCACCGCTACTCTGGGGGCGCGTATTTGCCAAAAAATCAGCTCTTCAGTGGCGGTTTCACATTGCTGCAAAAGACATTGGGTGATGCTGCTCGCAGACAGCTCCGCGGCACCAAAAAACAAAGAGATAACTGACGCCAGTATGGCCAGAGCAATCAGCAGTCCCCATTTTATGTGCATGCTCAAAGGGACCACCTGCTCAAATCCAGTAAGGTTTTACTCTCGGGTGAAAAGGTAACTTTGGGAATACTATGCTGCTGGTCAACCTGACAGGGCAGGTTAAAAACCCGGGTGAGTAGGGCTGGTTGCAGTACTGAATGGGGGTCACCACTTGCCACCAGTTGCCCTTTGTCCAGAATTAATAATTGATGGCAATAGTGCGCAGCCAGGTTGATGTCGTGCAGACTCATTACAACGGTGACATTTAGCTGCTGTGCCAGATCGTGTAACAGCTGCAATGTCTGATGCTGATAAAACACGTCAAGGTGATTTACCGGTTCATCCAAAATTAATAATGGTGCGCCCTGAACCAAGGCTCTGGCGATTAAGGCTCGCTGCTGCTCACCACCGGAAAGTTTGCTGAATTCCTGATGTACTTTGTCGGTGAGCCCTACTGCCTGAATCGCCTGTTGGATGCGTTGATCATCCGCTTTGGTTTGACGTGATAACAAGCGCTTATGAGGCAGTAAGCCCATTCTCACTACATGTTGTAAAGACAGTGAAAACACCATGTCATTGAGCTGATTGACCACTGCAATTTGCTGACTTAATTCCTGAATTGAATAGTCGCAAATGGCTTGCTGCTGCCAAGTGATACCGCCATGATATTCCCGTTGCCCGGAAATAACCTTAAGCAGACTGGTTTTGCCGGCGCCATTAGGCCCCAGAACGCCAAGGACCTGACCGCGTCCCAAGGAAAAACTGATGTTATTTAAGATAGCTTTATTTGCGATATTCAGAGATACCTGATCAACCAATAAGCTGTTTGGGTCGGACAATGGTTCCACCTGCATGGCAGGCGAGAATAAACAGGCAAGTGGCATCCTGTGCTGTTCTGCTCAGGACAATGGCTGACTTGCATTCGTGTATTCCCGCACGAGTTAATGGCTCAGTGATAAGGCTGGTATCTGACTTTAATGACCGGGTGTCATTTATACAGTTGCGGGTACAGTTCTGGTTTCACACCAGATTCCCATTTACGTTTTCGAAGCACAACACCTGGAAAACACCTCAACACTTTTTCAGCTTTGGAATATAGCAGAATCCCGGTTGTTTTGACCAGAAGGCCTGCATTAAATTTACCGAAACTATAGCTTTTAGGCCGGGCTCGCGACGGACATTAACTGTGATTACGTTCCATAAAATTCAGGCCAAATTAAATATCTATCCATAACCGCTTCACAAAGGTTAATGTTTGGATTATTTTGATTGGACGTCCATATGTCTAGATGTTTAATTGAGGAGCCACCAATGCAACCGGAAACAATTGCGTTACATGCAGGTTATGTGAGTGAGGAAACCACCAAAGCAGCCACAACGCCCATTTATCAAACCACTTCGTTTACCTTTGATAATACTCAACATGGCGCCGACCTGTTTAACCTTGCTGTACCTGGTAATATTTACAGCCGTATTATGAACCCCACTAATGCAGTTTTGGAGCAGCGACTGACGGAACTCGAAGGCGGGGTGGGTGCTCTGGCTGTCGCCTCCGGGATGGCCGCGATTCGCTATGCTATCGAAGCCATTGCCGATGTTGGAAGCAATATAGTCAGCGTAGGGCAGCTTTATGGTGGCACCTACAACCTGTTTGCTCACACTTTTCCACGTCAGGGTATACAAACCAAATTTGTTCAGGCCGATGATTTTGACGGTCTGGCTGCGGCGATTGATGAAAATACTAAAGCTGTTTTTTGTGAGTCTATCGGTAATCCAGCAGGCAATGTGGTGGATATACAGCGCTGGGCAGATATTGCGCATCAAGGTGGAGTACCACTGATTGTGGACAACACTGTTGCCACGCCGATTTTATGCCGGGTGTTTGATCATGGTGCGGATATCGCTGTGCATTCGTTGACTAAATATATCGGTGGGCATGGAACGACGATTGGCGGCATTATTGTCGACTCAGGCAAGTTTGACTGGTCTGCCCAAGCTGACCGTTTCAGTATGTTGACTATGCCCGATCCAAGTTATCACGGGGTGACCTATACCGAAGCATTGGGCCCCGCTGCTTATATCGGAAGATGTAGGGTTGTACCGTTACGAAACACCGGGGCGTCGTTATCTGCTCAAAGTGCGTTTAACATTATGCAGGGCTTAGAGACTCTTTCTCTGCGTGTGGAGCGGCACTGTGAAAACGCTGAAAAAGTGGCTGCGTATTTAAAGCAGCATGATGCCGTTAATTGGGTTAATTATGCCGCGTTGCCTGATAGTGAATATTATGAAATCTGCCAGCGTATATGTGGTGGTAGAGCCGCCGGTATCATTAGCTTTGGTATCAAAGGTGGGTTGCCTGCCGGTTCCCGGTTTATCGATGCGTTGCAGTTGATATTGCGACTGGTGAATATTGGTGATGCTAAGTCATTAGCGTGTCATCCGGCCAGTACTACCCATCGTCAGTTAAATGTTGAGGAGTTGGCTTCGGCCGGTGTCAGTGAGGATATGGTGCGTATTTCTGTGGGTATTGAGCACATCGACGACATAATTGCGGATATTGAACAAGCTTTAGTGGCTAGCCAAATTTAGTTCCAATGAAATGAGTGGAGAAGCGGAAACTTCTCCTGCTATCATTCGGCTTGCAACGGGTCAACTACCTATTCTGCCACCGCCTTTGCGGGTTACTACTACCACTGAAGGGCGAGGTGGCAAAGCTGGATCGAAGTCCGGCCAGCGGGTCACCGGGTCATCAAATGAGCTACCATCGCCAGGGTGCTGCACCGCACAGAAGAAGTTCTCTGAATCAGGCGTAAAGAAGGGGCCGCATAATTCTGCTCCTATCGGGGTGCGCAAAAAGCGTTTAGTGAGGGCGCGATTAGGCCCGGATACCTCAGTGGCCCAGACGCCATCTGCCACGCCATAATGTTGAGCGCCGTCAGTAGCAATCCACAGGTTGCCCAACTTATCAAAGGCACAATTGTCGGGGCACGCCAGCCAGCCGTTGTCACTGATGGCCTGGTGATATTGGGTTCCGACTTCTTCCTTAGGTCCGCCTACCAGAAACAATTCCCAGTTAAAGCTATCAGCACAGTGATCACCATCGACAGGAGCTAGTTCCAACACCTGACCACCAAGGTTTTCCGCTCTGGGGTTAGGGCCGTCGGTTTGGTCCGCGCTGCGTCTACTGTTATTGGTCAGCATCACGTATACCCGCCCGGTGACCGGGTTTACTTCCACATCTTCCGGCCGGTCCATAGGGGTCGCCCCCAACAGATCGGCAGCTTTGCGGCAATCCAGTTGCACATCGCCCTGGCTGGAAAAACCGTTCTCCTGAGTCAGTGGTCCTTGCCCGTAAATCATGGGCAGCCAGTGCATGCGGCCATCGGCTTCGAACTTCGCGCAGTATAAGACACCGTCATCTAACAATGTCATATTGGCTTCGCGGTTGTCGGGCTGGTAGCGTCCTGAACTGATAAAGCGATACAAATATTCAAAACGCTGATCGTCCCCCGAGTAGGCGACGACCCGATTGTCGGCATTGATGAAGATGTTAGCTCCTTCGTGTTTAAAGCGGCCCAGTGTGGTACGTTTTTTAGGAACTGAATTTGGATCATAGGGGTCTATTTCAACCACCCAACCGGCATGTAAGGGTTCTGCCGGGGTCTTGCTCATGTCGAATCTGGGATTATGCAAGCCCCAGCTGCCGCGAAACTCGGATTTCATGCCAAATCTTTGGTAATTTTCCTGTTCACCACTTTCAGAAAAATCGCCACCAAACATATAATCGATGTTTTCTTCGCCGGTGAGTATGGTCCCCCACGGAGTGACACCACCGGCACAGTTACCGTAGGTGCCCAGTGTGCGGATGCCATCAGCTGATGCGGGGGTGCGCAATCGGTCACTGCCCGCCGCAGGGCCGGTCATCGCCATTTCAGTCTTGGGCGTGATGCGGCGGTTGTATTCAGAATCAATCACCTTATGCCAATGACCTTCTTTATCCTTGCGGATCTCAATGACACTCATACCGTGAGCTGCCATGTTGGTGCGGGCTTGTTCTGGCGTTAAATCGGTTTCTTTTGGCGAACCGGGGAACATCATGCTGGATATACAGTATTCGTGGTTTACTGCCAAAAGGCCGTGGTCAGAATTATTGGAGCCAATTGGCAAAGGTACAAAACCGATAAAGTCATTATTAAAACCAAACTGTTGCAACTGAGTTGCCTCTGTCTGGTTTTGCGGATCAAATTCCGGGGCATCAGCAAAGATTGGATCTCCCCAGCGTACCAACACCTGTGACAGGTAATTATCAGCCACTTTCAGGTTGCCATCTAGTCCGTGAGGCACTTCGTTGAAAGTGAGCGAAGTGGCTACGGAATTGGCTTTTTCAGGTGTTTTAGCATCAAAACCACACCCGGCAATCATTAATGCGGCACTACCAGCACCTATACCTTTTAAGGCTTCACGGCGAGACAATCGCGCCGAAAGTACAGTCTGAAACACTGGTGAGTTATTATGTTGTTTTGTCATACGCAGTTCTCGAGATTATTTAGTGGTAGTGCTGCAGTGGTATTGGGTGTCTGGCATAGAGATTAACCTATGCCATCACATCAGCCCTGGTCAATATATAATGGCCGTGTTGCCAGCTCATGACAAGGGCTACTGCGAAATGGCTGCCCTTACCGATGATGAACTTCCGAATTGATTGGGATGGGACATTCACTGATTCCCGGAAGAATGTCGTTGCGCTCTGATGGATTTTTTCTTGAATTTGCTTTTTAGCGTGGTGTAAAGCAGGACAGCACCAGTGCACCACATCAGGAATAAGATAATCCCCGCCGGTAAAAATAACCACAATTTTGCCGCGTCCGCGAACCAGCTGCCGTCGTGGATTGCTTCGATGATGTCAGAACGGCGATAGGCCACCTGCAACACACTGCCATTTTGGGCATCGATTTGTGCTTCCCAGCTGTTGTCTGCCAGGATCTTAATCAAGCCCTTATCAGGTCGAACATCCAGCCGCTGGATTTGTTGCCAGTTATTAACTTCAAGCTCGGGGATGGATTGAGCGATGTGTAATACATTCTCGAAGCTCAGCTCCGGCACGCCAGATATGCCCTTTTGCGTTGACGGCTGAATCCAGTCGGACTGCTTTTTTATTTGTAGTAGCAAGCCACTAGCTATCACTATGACCGATGGAATAAGAATTGCTGCGGCCAGCCACAGGTGAGTCTGACGACTGAATTGTCTGAGTTTGTTTCGCACTTAGAGTTTACTTGTTCAGTTGGCGTAAAGCTTTATACCATACATCATCAAAAGTTATATTTTAAACTCAGGGTCAGATCCCGTCCCTTGGCAAATGGCGCTAATTCATCACGTGAAACGACATAGTGTGCATTACTGAGGTTAGAAATGTTAACTGATAGGGCCAGATTGTCACTGACATTGAGGTTATAGCCTAACTCCAGGGTGGTGACACTTTTTGTGGGCAGCTCACCGGGGACTTCATGGTTGGATGCCTGACGGTGAGTCACAGCGATAAAGCTTTGCCAGTCTTCGCCAAACAAGCTTAGCGATAGTCGGTGTCGTGCCGGGACAATATCCGCAATAGCTTGATGATTGTTATCCTCGCCGTGAAGCCATTGCCCGGCCATGCGCAATTGCCAATGAAAACCGGACCAATCAAAGCTGTATTGGCCCTGATAACTCACGCCCTGAATCTCTGCCTGTTGCAGATTTTGATATTGGCGTAACTCGCTGTTGATGGTGATGCGTTCTATGTAGTCATCAATCTGCTGCTGAAATAGAGAAATTGACCCACTGAAGTTGTTGTTTTCATAAGCGAGATTGATTTCCTGATTAACAGCTGATTCTGGGTTTAATTCGGTATCCCCCGATACTGTGCCGCGCGGCGTTGTGCCATTGTAGTAGCGCTCTGTGAGGCTGGGCACTCGGTAGGCGTTGCTGAGATAGGCGGCCAGATGCCAGTAGTTGGCAAGTTCCTGGCGGTAACCTATATATGCACTGATGTTTTGCTCATGGGTAGCGTGTTTTTCTCCTGTATCTTTTTGACTTTGATGAGCCAGTCGAAAACCGGTGACCAACAGGCCAGTGCCAAATTGTTTTCGGGTTTCTGCAGTAACATACGCCTCCCATTGAGCCGCGTTGAGGTTGGTACGCAAGAACCCCGCTATTCCCTGATTGTCCGTTTCAAACTCTCTGGCCTTAACTCCGGAGCGCGAATCTAAACCAATACGCCAAATAATGGGCCAACTTTTTTGGTTTGTGGAGTTGTGCAGATGAACGCCCCAGCTCAGGGCCTTGTTACTGAGTTGGTTGATGCGCTCATCAGGTCGAATAACAGAAGTGTTGAGCTGTGTCTGGTGGAAATAAATCGTGGCGTTGTGCCAGTTAAACTGCATTTTACCCAACAGGTGATTGTTTTTCGGATAAAGAGTAAAGCGCTCGGCAGGATCTTCACTACTGGCTTTGGCAATATTATTGGCCGAAGAGTAGAGCAACAAACCATTATTCAGCAGTTTATCTGAGCCTGTTAGCCGTAACGCCAGACTGTGCTGCTCAAATCTATCCAGAATAGGTTGATTGTTTGCATCTTCACTGTTATTGGCGTGGCGGTGATTGACCATCCAGCCAAGTGATTGCGTTTTATTTCCTCCCATCAGCAGTATATCGCGGTAGTCATTATTTATACCGTGACTCATCTGCAAGCTACTTTGTTGTGGTGCTTGTAATATCAGATCAATGCCACCACCGATTGCCCCTGAACCAAGCTGGGTGGACGCTGCGCCCGCTATCAAATAGGCGTCAGATACAAATGCTGGTGGTATGAATTCGGCAGCACTACCTGCTCTTCGCTCGGTATAAATGGGAATGCCTTCAACCTGAGTGCTAATTCGCCAGCGAGAAAAGCCGCGAATATTAATGCTTTGGAACAGGCCGCCCTGGCCGTTGAAATTGACCGTCGGGGAGTTGGCTAACAAAGCGGCTACATTATCTGTGCTGAAGCTGGTGTCATTGAGCAGTTGTTGTTGGGGGATGATGTCCGATAATGAAATGAGATGATGAGGCTGTCGAGCGGTCACTTCAACTTTGAGCAACGCTTGTTGGTCCTCAGCAAGGCTACTGCCACAAAATAACAACAGCAAGCAAAAGGCCAGGCTAAAAAATGTGTAAAGCATTCGATACATAAGTGGAGCAGGAGGTTATAGTTTGGAAATACCTTCGCGATGGCTGTTCGGAGCTTATCTGCAGTGAAATTGTGCCCATTATGATGAGCTGCTGCGGTCAAAACAGCCAGTTAATTTTTGAATGTTATAGTATAACAATATTGCACTTATGGTGAATTCATTTTATGGTGCTGTACCGGAAATAACCATAAAAAACCATAATAACCTGGACGGTGGAAACATGAATACCCTGATCAAAGCCGCGTTTGCTGCCACTATATTGGTAACAAGCGCCGGATCGCTGGCCTCGACGAAGCCAGAAGAGACAGAAGATAAATCCCCATTTAATAGTGGCACTTTTAAAGCATTAGAATTGCGCAATATTGGTCCGGCCTATATGTCAGGTCGTATCGCCGATATTGCGGTGGACCAAAATAATCCCTCAACCTGGTATACTGCCGTAGGTTCTGGCGGTATCTGGAAGACGGTCAATGCCGGAACCACCTGGACCCCCATTTTTGATGATCAGGCGGTGTATTCCACCGGGGACGTGACCATCGATCCCAGTAACTCCAACATTATTTGGGTAGGCACCGGTGAAAATAATGGTGGCCGCCATATCAGCTTTGGAGACGGCATTTACAAGTCCTTAGACGGTGGTAAAACCTGGGAGAATATGGGACTTAAGGATTCCGAGCGTATTTCCGACATCATTATTCACCCCACAGATTCAAATATTGTTTGGGCAGCTGTTCAGGGACCATTGTGGAGTAGTGGTGGTGAGCGTGGTTTGTACAAAACCACAGATGGCGGCAAAACCTGGAAACAAGTACTCGAGCCCGCTGATGAGTGGACCGGTGTAACTTCGTTACTGATCGACCCAAGGGACCCCAACCGACTGTATGCAGCAACCTGGTCCCGACAACGCACCGTGGCGGCTTATGTAGGAACCGGACCCGGTTCAGGTATTCACACCTCACAAGATGGTGGCGAAACCTGGACAAAACTAAAAACCGGTTTGCCAGACGGTAATATGGGCAAGATTGGTATGGCCATCTCACCCATTAACCCTGATGTTGTTTATGCCACCATTGAAACAGACAACCGCAAAGGCGGTTTTTATCGCTCTGAAAATCGCGGTGCCAGCTGGGAAAGAATGTCTGACGAAGTCGGTGGCGGCACCGGCCCTCATTATTATCAGGAAATATTTGCCGATCAGCATCAGCTCGATCGAGTCTATATTGCCAGCAATTACAGTAAAGTATCTGACGATGGTGGCAAAACATGGACGGGCATCAATGTTGAGCGCAAACACGTGGATGATCACGCCATGGCTTTCCATCCCACCGATCCTGATTTTGTTTTGATTGGCTCCGATGGTGGTATCTACATGTCTCATGACCGCATGGCCACCTGGCGTTATATCGCTAACCTGCCCATTACTCAGTTTTACAAAGTAGCGCCAGATGATGGCGAACCTTTCTATACCGTTTATGGCGGAACCCAGGACAACTCCACACAGGGCGGTCCTTCTCGTACAAACCGGGAAGAGGGAATAAAGAACAAAGACTGGTTTTTAGCCTTGGGTGGTGATGGTCACCAGCCTGCTACAGAGCCTGGTAACCCTGACATCATGTATGCTCAGTGGCAAAAAGGGAACCTGACCCGCTATGATTTGAAAACGCGTGAGAATGTGTACATTCAACCGCAGCCTGCCCCTGGTGAGCCGGCAGAACGATTTAACTGGGATGCGCCAATTAACGTCTCCGCTCATGATCCGAAGCGGCTTTATTTTGCTTCACAAAGGGTTTGGCGCTCGGATGATCGAGGGGATAGCTGGACAGCCATTTCCGGTGATTTAACCAAAGATGGCAATCGCATGCACATGCCTATGATGGGACGTACCTGGTCTGTTGAGGCCGGTTGGGACCTGTATGCGATGTCTGATTATCACACTATCGCCAACTTTGCCGAAAGCCCTGTTAATGAGGATATTTTATGGGCTGGTACTGACGATGGCCAAATCCAGGTAACTCGTGATGGCGGTGAAAACTGGAAGAAAATCGATCTTGCCGACGTAGAAGGTGTGCCAGCGACTGCCTATGTCAATGACATTCGCGCTGATCTGTATGATGCCAACACTGTTTATGTGGCATTGGACAACCACAAATACGGCGATTTTAAGCCTTATCTGATCAAATCCACTAACCTTGGTAAAAGCTGGACATCTCTGGCGGATGATTTACCTGAGAAACACCTGGTTTGGCGAATAGTGCAGGATCACGTCAATAAGGACCTGCTGTTTATCGGCACTGAATTTGGCGTTTTCTTTAGCGTTGATGGCGGTAAAAAGTGGCTGGAACTGGAAGGTGGTATGCCGACTATTTCTACCCGCGACGTGACTATCCAACGTCGTGAAAACGACCTGGTAATAGGTACATTTGGCCGGGGCATATATATTCTGGACGACTACACTCCTCTGCGTGAATTAACCGAAGATGCCATGGAACAGGACGCTTTATTATTTGCCCCTGGCCGTCCGGTTAAGTGGTTTAATCTCGACTACAACCACAGTGACTCTGACGGTGATGACCGCTATGTGGCGAAAAACCCTGAACACGGGGCCACACTGACCTATTACCTGAAAGACAGCCTTGAGACCTTAAAAGACAAGCGCAAAGCGGCTGAAAAAGAGATGCAGAAGGATGACAAGTATCCCAAATATCCAGCATGGCAAGATATTGAAGCTGAAAATCTGGAGCCTGCGCCAGCTGTTTATGTAGAGATCTATGATGCTGAGGGACAGTTTGTGGATCGGGTAGAAGGCAACACCAGCAAAGGTCTGCACCGGGTTACCTGGGATATGACTCATGCATTGCGCTCAGCAGTCACCGGAGCAGAGAAATCAGAAGATGCAGGTATCATGGCCATGCCAGGTAATTACTCTGCAGCTCTGTTTCAGCGGGTAAATGGTGAAGTTAAACAACTTGCCGGCCCAGTTGAGTTTCAACTGAAGGCTATTTTCCAGCCAGCGGTAACCGGCAACTCAGCACAACAAACCAATGACTTTGCATTGAAACTGGAAGCGACGGATAAGCAGTTTAGCGCTGTTGAAGCGGTGCTGGAAAATCTGCAAAGCACCATGAAAGCGGTGCGGGTTGCGATGGATCAGACGCCAGGTGACATTGCTTCACTGGAAGCGCAATACACTGCGATTCAGCAAGAGATAACAGCGCTGAAACACAGCATGTATGGTCTTGAGTCTCGTGAAAAGATGGGTGCGAAGCCGTCAAATATCACTAGTCGTATGTGGTATGCTTATTCCGCACTTTGGTCGTCTTATGGCCCAACCACACAGCATCACGAGCAGTATGGTTATGCTACGGAAGCGCTGACTGACGTTGCTGCCAGAATGAAGGTGTTGCAGGGCGAAACATTACCTGCGCTGCAAAACGCCATCGTTGCGGCGGATGGCCCCTGGACGCCAGGAGCACCGGTAATCATTCAGTGATTTTCAGGCTCTGACACTCAATAAATAAAAAGCCCCCGAAGCAATTGCTTCGGGGGCTTTTTTGTTTGCCCAGCGAAGCTGGCAAACCCGTCAGGTTGAAAGAAACCTGAATCACCCCGACTGAGGGGAAGATAATCCAAATGGCAAGGGCGTTGCTGGCTAACGGCAAGGTCTGAAGGAAGCCATAGGAAGTCAGAGGTACACAACGAAAGTGAACCTGATTCGGCAAAGCAGGAGGGTAAGCGTGCAAAATAGCGTGAAGCCCGATACTCAGTCAGTTCTGTTTTGTGCTTGAGGGTGGGATCTCTGACAGGGAGCCAGTGCAGTAACTGGGGAAGCCTGACACCGTCTCTGGTGAAGAGCCAGAATCATCTGTACGAGGGGAGACTCAAGGCAGGTGTTGGTGCGAGGTGGCAGATGAATCCGTAGTAGTGAGTAAGGCCCGGCCTGTGAAACCCAGTAATGGTGTGGAGGATAAAACCGAGCTGACCATTAGCATAGTGTCTGATGGGACACTGACTGGCCAAAAGCTTATCAGTGTTGCGAAGGGAGGAAGCATACTTCAAGTCTGTGATGAACAGATGTTTTTTTTTTAGTGGTACACGAGTCGGTTAGCTATCGAAGTCTTCCTGTCTGGTTTGTGGTGGAAACCGCAGACTGGAACATGAAACTGTACACGGGAGTAATGTTGTGCACGTTAAGTAGATTGCCATTGTGCCAGCACGCTTTACGACAACATGAAATATACCAACGCAAAGAAAGGATATCCGTCCCCACACAGCACACAACCTGAGGAGGCAAGGTGAGAGTTTATTACAGTTTGTATGGGCAACTGCTTAATAAAGAGCGCCTGTACAAAGGATTCAAAAAGGTAAAGAAAGCGAAAGGCGCGGCCGGAACAGATGGGCAGAGCCTGAGCGACTTCGCCTTAAATCTGAGTGATAATCTTGACCAACTTGTCTGTGAACTCAAAACCAGAAAATACAGTCCACAACCTGTCAGGCGGAAAGAAATACCGAAAGACGATGGTGGTACACGATTACTGGGGATCCCAGCAGTACGGGACAGAGTAGTCCAGCAGGCCCTGTATGATCTGCTTATGCCGCTCTTTGATGCGCAATTCCATCCATCAAGCTTTGGATACAGACCGCATCGAAGTTGTCACGATGCCATTAATAAAGCCACGATGTTCATCCGTCGCTACGGACTGGAGCATGTTGTGGATATGGACCTGTCGAAGTGCTTTGATAAGCTCGATCATGAGATTATCCTTGAAAGTATCCGAAAGCGAGTCACAGATGGCAGCGTACTGTCACTGATAAATCAGTTCCTGAAAAGTGGTGTAATGGTAGATGGTTACTGGCAGCAGAGCGGCTCAGGAAGCCCGCAAGGTGGTGTGATAAGCCCACTGATAGCGAATATCTATCTGGATGCGTTTGATCAGGAGATGAGGAAGCGAGGGCACCGAATAGTGCGCTATGCCGATGATATTCTGATCTTCTGCCGAAGTCGTTCTGGAGCAGAAAATGCACAGAAACAGGCGACGAAGCTACTGGAGAAAGGGCTGAAACTGACAGTTAACCAGGCGAAATCTCACATTGCTCATAGCGATGAGGGAGTGAAATTTCTGGGTGTTGAAATTGGGCGTCAATACACCCGTATACAACCTCAGAAACTCGCAGCGTTTAAAAAGAAGTTGAAGCAGATGACGAAACGCAATGGTGGCAAACCGCTGTGTGCAGTTATCAAAGAGTTGAACCCTGTTTTAAGAGGGTTTAGCCAGTACTTCAGGATTGCCAATAGCAACAGGGAATTTTCTAAGATAGCGAGATGGTTGAGGCGTAGGCTTCGCAGTATCCAATTGAAATTATGGAAGAAACCAGCGAAGCTGCATCGAAGACTGAAGCAGCTTGGTTATAAACCGCCGTTCAGGTTTATCCAAATGAACAGTTGGAGAAATGCTCATAGCCCTCTGGCCAGTTATGCGATGCCAAATCAATGGTTCAACGACCTTGGTCTGGTCAATTTTGAGCTAATTAGGACGGGGTATGTGTTCAGCGCTTATGCTGAATGGAAGTATGCATGAGCCGTATACGAGGTCCGTACGTACGGTTCTGTGAGAGGGATGAGGCGGTGACGCCTCACCCTACTTGATGTTCGTTGTTGCGAGGTGTGTGCTCAGGATGAGCAGCTGTAGTGGGAAATGCCCCCAACATTCATAAGGGATATGGGACGCAATTGATAGTGCCTTGCCTCGATGTCTGAAGATTGTTCAGCGTAAGGGTTACTCAATATTTGTTGCAGCTCTTTAATCAGGGTAAAGTCGCCCAGTTCCGCCTGCTGGTAGGCGGGTACCACCAACCATTCGCGCCAGGTGTATTTGGGATTCACTTTCTTCATGCTCTCAGAAACGGTTTTTGAATCCCTTGTTTCTGCTATTTTGAGCAGCCAGCTGTCCAGCCATTGTTGCCATTGAGTAAGTAACTCTTCTGATGGTGGCGTATAGAACGCCTTACTGATTGCTGCCGCTTTAGTGGGCAGGGCCGACAGTTCCCGGAATAGCATGGTGTAATCCACGTAAGAACGGGTCATTAGTTGCAGTAATTGCAGGGTAAGGCTCTCGTCATAGTTTTTCAGTCCGAGTTTAGCGGCCCACATAGCCTGCATTTTGCTTTCCATCACGGCAGAAAAGCCGCTTTGAATCTCGTCCAATGCCTGTAATTTATCCGGTGTTTGCGCCAGTAACGGCATGACTGCCCGGCAAAACATGGCAAAGTTCTTTTCTGCTGCAGCGGGCTGGTTGAGAAAGGAAAAATGCCTGCCACCGCCGGTCCAGGGTTGGAACGCCGGATCAAATAACTCGCAGAAGCCAAAGGGACCATAATCCAGCGTGAACCCACCGCCAGCACAGTTATCACTGTTAAAGTTGCCCTGACAATATCCCACGCGGATCCAGTCAGCTACCAGGGTGGCTAATCGCTCCCGAAACGCTACAGCCAATTGCAGAATTTGCTCTGCTAATGGCTGGCTTGTATCTATCTCTCCCTGATATTCCCGTGCTATCAAGTGTTCAACGATTTGCTCCAATTCTTGCATTGCATTCGGGTGTTGTTGACTGCGGGCTCTGCGTCCAAACAATTCCAGTTGTCCAACCCTCAAGAACGAAGGAGCAACACGAGTAGAAATGGCCACCGGATTATCCACCAATATTTCCGGATCTTCTGAATCTGAGCCTTCCAGATACCAGGGACGCTCAACTGTTTCGGCGAAAGAAACAAACAGGCTCAGGGACCGCGAGGTGGCAATACCCAAAGCATGCATGTGTTCCTGGGCGAGAAACTCTCTGACACTGGAGCGCAATACAGCTCGGCCATCGGCGCCGCGGCAATAGGGGGTGCGCCCCGCGCCTTTTAACTGCATTTCCATACGCCGGCCATTAAAAACGCCTTCCAGCACCGAAATTGCCCGACCATCACCATAGCCATTACCCGTTTGAAACGGACATTGCTGAATATACTCAGTGCCGTAAATGGACAACGCATAACCTGTGGCCCAACCCGCTTTTCGCATAGGTTCGGGTAGTTGCGATAGGTCACCTGAAAACAATTGCTGGAATGCTTCGGTTTGTGCCAGTTCATCGGCAAAGCCTAACTCTTTAAACAGGGTTTCGCTGTGTGCAATGTATTGCGGTTTTGCTATCGGTGTGGGTTTTACGGTGACATAGTGCCCGGAAAATACTTGTCTGGGCCGATGGTCTTCGCCTGATGCCACTGTTTCTGGGTCCGGAGTAAGCTTATTGAGGAAAGAGTAATCGACCAATTCGGCCATATCTTCGAGGGTGTTTACCTGGGGAGAGCGTAAGTCAGAGGGTGAACTGTTCATCGGCTGGTAATAACAGGTTTAAAGTCCTGATAGATTAACATTGCTGAAGGTTTGAATACAGATAAAGCGCAGTGCTATAAGAGAGGCATAGCCGGATGGTTTTGCCTCTTACTTTTTTAGGGCTGATATAACACTAAACCTTTTGCTTGCGTCGGAATAACAGCGCTGACATTGACAGGAATAATAGCAGTAGGGGGTGCAATGCGCCGCCAGATGAGCCTCCGTTGGAAGGTTGATCCGGTTGACCACTATTGTCATGGTTAATCAAGGTGTTTGCTGCGGGATTCAGGTCTGGATTTGTCACTGTGGCAGCATCAGTGACCAGGATATCAGTAATTAAGACGAAGTTTTCTTCATCTGGCTCTACACCGTTTGTGGCATCATCTTCGCTGTAATTAATCAGAGGTATGGAAGTTGCTGCACCACCCAGATTAAAACGTGGTAATTCACTAATTTCATCAACAATGGTCATTCCGTTTTCGATAACCTGACCAAATACCGTGAAGCCCCCATTTTGTATATCCAGGTTTTGGCTGTTATCTGACAAATTAATGTACCATTGTGATGTGGCGCTATTGGGATCGCCCGACAATTTTGCCATAGCAATGGTGCCTCTGACGTTCGACAATACTGGCTCATTGGAAACAGGGACGCCTGTAGCTACCTCATCTAGAGGTAGTTCATTGTTATATTGATAGCCACCCGCCTGAATGACAAAGTTGCTCTCCAGACGGTGTACGACATTGTAGGCATAAGCACCTGAATTGACATATTCAAGGAAGTTTTCAACAGTTTCAGGGGTATCCTCATCAAAAAGGTTTACAGTGATGACGCCCATATTAGTACGAATTTCAATGACAGTTGCCACGGCCTGATAACTGAACAGTGTGGCTGAAATAAAAGTGAGAATTGTTTTTAGCACGGTAAGATTCTTATTCTGAGTGGTTTAAAAATTGGAGCTAATGGTAAAGAAAGTACAATGGGGTCCAAACCGTTTTCGTGTATCAATTTGTAATTTTTGAATTAGCATTCCCTTAATTGATAGTAAAAAACGTTTAAGGGCTTAGCGATGCTGGCTATTTACTTTTTCAGGTTTAACACTTTATCCAGCATCGCGGTGATTTTGGCCATGTTGTAAGGTTTTACAATAAATCCCTTGGCACCCAGTTTCAGCGCCTCTTTTACGTTTTCTACTTTGCTTTCACCACTGACAATCACGATAAAGGCATCGCGATCTTTTTGTTTCAAAGAGCGTAGCATTGTCAGACCGCTAACCTCTGGCATGTCCAGGTCTAAAAATACGATGTCGGGCCGCTTCTCTTGATACATTCGCATGCCTTCAGTAGCGTTCGCCGCATCTCTCAATTTAGTTACATCAACAGAGCGCAGAGAACTCATTAAGAAGTTGCGCATGTTGGCAACATCATCAACGATTAAGGCGCTAATGTCTTTGTACTTTTGCATCAAGTCTTTCCTCATTCGGCTTTTTGCGCATGGTCAATTGCGTTAATTAGTTTGTCCAGGGCTGTTAGCTTGTTGTCTTCATCCTCGTCCGCCAACAAACTTTCCAGTTCTCGTGCAGCGCTACCCAATTGCTCAAACCCATACAAACCTGCATTGCCTTTTAATTGATGACACAAAGATTTTGCTAAAACCCAGTCTTTGCTGTGATTTACCTGCTGTAATTGTGCATGATAGTCAGTTAACCCGGCCACAAATTGTGCTTTAAGCTGCTGTAACTCTTCATTGTTATCAGCCATTTGTACAGTATTTTCACCACTGCCGTGTAAATATTTACCGAGCATGACATAAAATTTCTGAGTATCAATAGGCTTGGCAAAGTAGCCATCGGCACCAGCGTCTTCTATTTCCTGACGACTGGCAGAGTCGACGTTGGCGGTAAGCATTACGATTGGGCTGGGGCAGCCGGCCCCTTTGAGTAATTCGGTTGCCTCCGTACCCGACATTACCGGCATTTGCATATCCATTAAGATCAAATCGTAATCATGCATCATGGCGTTTTCAAATGCCTGTTCTCCGTCGGATACCAGGGTCAGTTGCGCGCCGGTTTTTCTGATCAGATATTCTGCTAATCGCAGATTATCGGCATTGTCATCGGCACATAAAATATTGCCTGACAATTGCGGTATTTCAATGATATCTGCCGCCTCGCGCTTCATTAACTGAGTGAGCTGTTGTTCTGATGCAACAAGGTCAGTATTCGCTACTTTTTTGAAGGGTAAGGTCAGGGTGAAAGTACTGCCTTTGCCTTGTTCACTGTAGAGGGTGATGGTGCCGCCCATCATCTCGGTTAATTGTTTACTGATGAATAAACCCAGGCCAGTGCCGCCGTGTTGTCTTGTGGTGCTTTGGTCGGCCTGAGAAAACGCTGAAAACAAACGGTTTTGTTGTTCCTCGGTCATCCCTATGCCGGTATCAATCACGTCAAATTGTAGTGTGGCTGGCTCAACAGAATAACTAAGTTTCAGGGTAACTGTGCCATGCTCGGTAAACTTGATGGCGTTGTTGCACAAATTGACCAATGCCTGCTTCAGGCGAGTAGGATCTACAACAAATTGCTCCGGTAACGGCAGTTGGCAGTCTACTCGCATTTCAATCTGTTTTTGTAATGCGGCTTGCTGCACAATGGTTTTAATTTCCTGAGCAAAGGCAATCAGATCCGTATCTAACCATTCCAGTTCAATTTTATTGGCTTCAATTTTAGAGACATCCAGAATGTCGTTTATGACATTGAGCAAGTGCTTGCCGCAAACGTTGATGGTTTGCGCCGCTGCTTTTTTGTTGTCTTTTGACAGCGACTCATCATGCAGCATCTCAGAGTAACCAATGATGGAATTCAAAGGCGTGCGAATTTCATGGCTCATGTTGGCTAAAAACTGGCTCTTGGCTTCGGTTGCCGCTTCTGCCACTTGCTTTTCTTGTTGAGCAATCGCGGCTTCATATTTTATCTGGTTAGTTCGGGCCAGCTCTTCGCCCTGACTTTTTATTTTGTTCTCCCGCTCCATAACGGCCACCTGCATGGTAGAGAACTCGCTGGCCAGGTCGCCCAATTCGCCCTTGTCCTCTATGGTTATGGTTTCGGCATAATGTCCACCAGACACCCGCCTGACGGCATTGAGCAGGGCACCAACCGGGCGGGTAATGCCGCGGGCAATTGCGAATGAGCCCAGTACCGCCAGTAATACGCCGAGTAGAAAATAAGGTATGACATCAATAAAGAATTTGTTAAAGCTGGCTAAAACCGAATCGGCATTTTCGTGTAGCAAAACATAGTACTGATTGGTGTCATTAGCGGATAAACGAAACGGCAATACCGCCAGAGACATGTCGTTAATGGTGATTACCTGAATGGTATTTTGCGTCTCAACATCGCTGGTAAGGTGCTGGACGCTAAGCCCTTCACTGATTTGCTGATGATAGCCGCTGTGAGATAACACATCTTCTATTTGCTGCGATTCGTTTACGGCAAACAGGCTGATATGCAGCGCTGTTAAATCGGAAAGTTGTTGCAACAGACTTTCGTTGATTTGCTGGCCTATCAACAACCAACCAATAATGCGCGGGGCCCGGACTGGTGCCAGTGACATTAAATAGTGGCGCTGATTAAAAGTCATTATTTTCAATCCTTCATCATGACTTAAAAAGCGTACTTGCTCTTTGTTTAACCAGACATTGGCATCGGCATTGGTTTGCGCAACAATGTTAAGCTCTGGATCAAACAACCAGACCAAATCCGATTTTATACGCTGTCCGTGATTGTGCAGAATGGCGACAATTGATGCTGTATCTTCGTCCGCGCCCACCGCTCGGCGCAAACCCCAATCTTTCGCTACCGTACTCAGGTTGGCATCGAGATGACGTTGCGACAGTTGTAGTTTATTGATGAATACTTTTTGGCCCACATCCAGGCGGGTTTGCAGTTGCAGCTCTGATTGCTTTTGGGCAGCGCTAAAAATACTGAAAAAGGTGACCAGAAGCACCAGCGAAAATAAGCCGGTAACCAGCACGAATATCTTGTTTTGCAAGCTGTACCAGCGCATCGATAACTCTCTGTTCGGATTGGAGATATGAGTACTTTTTTAACATTACCACCCTGTTATCCTTGATAACAGTATTACCTTGATGGTACTGACTCCGCTGCAGCTAAAATTGTTTTTTTAATGTCCACCGGAACTCAAAAAATTGCCGGGAACTGACCCACAACAAGAGGTTGTCTGCTATACTGCGCGCCTGCCAGCCTAACGGCTATTCTGACAACCTTAATTTTGAGTATCCCCCTTTGATAAGTGCCGCCAATATCACCATGCAGTTTGGCTCTAAACCACTGTTTGAAAACATCTCCGCTAAATTTTCCAATGGCAATCGCTATGGCCTGATTGGTGCCAATGGCTGTGGAAAATCTACTTTCATGCGTATTCTTAGCGGCAAGCAAGCCCCTACAGCTGGAAACGTTTCTTTAGCACCAGGCACCAAGCTTGGGGTGCTGAATCAGGACCAGTTTGCTTACGAAGAGATGTCGGTGGTGGATACCGTGATCATGGGCGATACTGAGCTTTGGCAAGTGAAACAAGAGCGCGATGCCATTTATGCCAAATCGGATATGACCGAAGAAGAGGGTATGCGGGTTGCGGATCTGGAAGTGCAATTTGCTGAAATGGATGGCTACACTGCAGAGGCGCGAGCCGGAGACATTTTGGCTGCGGCAGGCATTGAGGAAAGTTATCATTTTGGTTTGATGAAAGAGGTGGCTCCGGGACGTAAAGTGAGGGTGCTATTAGCCCAAGCCCTATTTGCTGAACCCGACGTGTTATTGTTGGACGAGCCGACCAATAACCTGGATATTTATACCATCCATTGGTTGGCGGAAGAGTTGAACAAGCGCAAATCCACCATGCTAATCATCTCGCATGATCGTCATTTTCTTAACTCAGTATGCACCCATATGGCAGATATCGACTATCAGGATTTGCGCATCTTCCCCGGTAATTATGATGATTTTGTCGCTGCCGCCGCTTTAATTCAGGAACAACTTCAGCACGAAAATGCCAAAAAATCTGCGGAAATCGAGGATTTACAAGCCTTCGTGGCCAGGTTTTCCGCCAATGCTTCCAAAGCCAAGCAGGCCACTTCACGTGCCAAACGCCTGGAAAAAATTGAACTGGCGGAGATAAAAGCCTCCAGTCGACGTCGTCCTTATATTCAGTTTAAGCAACATAAAAAACTGCATCGCCTGGCCATTACACTGGATGGCATTGGCCATGGTTATCCGGATTTACCGCTGTTTAATGATGGAAACTTATTACTTGAAGCAGGCTCTCGATTGGCGGTCATCGGTGAAAACGGTGCCGGTAAAACCACCTTATTAAAATGTCTGATCAATGAATTGACGGTTAATGAAGGGCGAATTAAGTGGGCCGAAAATGCCGCCATTGGCTATGTTGCACAGGACAGCAGCCGTGATTTTGATGGGGACTGGACCCTGTATGAGTGGATGTCTTTATGGCGCGGCGAGAAACACGACGACATTCAGGTGAAAGCCATGCTAGGACGCTTGTTATTTAGCGCCGATGATTTTAATAAGAAAGTTAAGGTGTGCTCAGGTGGCGAGAAAAACCGTCTGCTCTTCGGTAAATTGATGCTGCAAGATATTAATGTTCTGGTGCTTGATGAACCCACTAACCACCTGGATATGGAATCAATCGAAGCCTTGAATGACGCCTTATTGCGCTTTGATGGCACCATTATTTTTGTCAGTCACGACCATGAGTTTATCTCTTCACTGGCAACCCAGGTAATAGAAATTAAAAATCAAAAGCTGAATTACTTCGATGGCACTTATGACGAGTTTCAGGCCAGTGATGCCAGTCAATAATGTTCGTCAGAAATGGTATCGCGAAAAATGACATTGGCCATTTGTGCTTAAACCACTGCCTGGATGAGCAAATTTCGATATACTTTGTCAAAATTACCACCCGCCTTTAAGGCACCTAAGCCGTGACATAGACTTGTTAATATGACTATTGATGCACCTAAGCGACTAAATAAATTTCTGAGCGATACCGGCGTTTGCTCGCGTCGGGAAGCCGATAAACTGATTGAGCAAAAGCGTGTCACTATCAACGGTAAGTTGCCTGAACTTGGGACCAAAGTTCAGTCGGGTGATACGGTTAAACTGGACGGCAAAACGGTCGGTAGCGTTGCCAAAGACAAGTCTGATCGCATTTATATTGCCTATCATAAACCGATAGGGATCACCTGTACCACAGAGCGGCATGTGAAAGGCAACATTATCGATGCGATTGGCCACAAAGAGCGTATTTTTCCTATTGGCCGACTGGATAAGCCGTCAGAAGGGTTGATTCTGCTGACGAGTGATGGCGACATCGTTAACAAAGTCCTGCGTGCAGAGAATGCCCACGATAAAGAATATATCGTGACGGTTAATCAGCCGATTAGTGAGCGTTTTTTGACGAAAATGGCAAAGGGAGTACCGATTCTGGGTACGGTGACCAAACCCTGTAAGGTCAGCGCACGAGGCAAATTCCAGTTCAGTATTATTCTGACGCAAGGGCTGAACCGACAAATCCGTCGCATGTGCGAATTTTTAGGCTATGAAGTAACTAAACTAAAGCGCACCCGTATTATGCATCTGCAACTGGGCAAACTACCGCCAGGTAAGTGGCGCAACCTGACAAATCAGGAATTACAGCAATTAAAAGATGCGGTAAAACACTCCAGAAAAACTGCTTAGCACTGTATTCGAAAATGCCATGACCGAACTGGTAGGTCGAAATTTATTTCGACGCCGCTGTCCAATTTAACCGACATTGTTTAATTGAAAACAGTGCTCTATAAATGGGATTGTCACACAGACAACTGATAGGCGCAGATGCCTACCGAATTGGCCAGGTTTAGTGAGTCAATACGACCACTACCGGCAATGGTAAAAGCGTCGGCGTTCAGCGAATTCAGATCCTCCAGAGGCACACCACGGGCTTCGTTGCCAAACAGATAACAGTCGTAGTGGCTAAATTCAGGGTGGCTGATTTTCCTGCCCTGTAAGTCCAGAAAGGCAAACTTTTGGAATCGTTGTGCCAGCGCTTCAAGTGGGACGTCGGTTTCCAGCGGCAGATGAAAAATAGCACCCATGCTGGCGCGCACTACTTTTGAGTTAAATGGGTCAACGCTATTGGGGCTGAGCAATAAACGAAAGCCACCAAACCAGACCAGGTTGCGGATAATGGTACCGAGATTGCCAGGATCCTGAACTTCGTATAAATAAATACAGCGCTCGTTTGGTGTTGCTGCGTTTGTTGTAATCTCGGGCGCAGGTAAAGGTACACAGGCCACTACACCCTGTGGTGTTTTGGTATCGCTGAGTTTGGCCATTTGTTTATCGCTGACCACTTCCAGTTGAAAATCAGCCGACAGAGCTTGTGCCCAATCAAGTCTGGATTGGGTGGCGTATAAAGTGATGCGTCGTTCATCTGCGACACCATTGCAGGCTTTTTGCAACTCCATAATGAGATGCTCCCCCTCCACCAAATAATGACCAAACTCCGCACGGTATTTCTTTTGATGCAGTTTTTTAACATCGTCTAGTTTCATTTTTATGGGCCTGCTGTAGAGGGAAGCGTTTTGCAATTCAGGCCGGTGAGTTTACAATATTCGCCTTTTTTGCGATACCGGAGCAGGCAAACTTAATGGCGCGATCAAAAACCAGTAAAAAGTGGTTGGATGAACATGTTAACGATCCCTATGTGAAAAAAGCGCAAATGGATGGCTATCGCTCTCGTGCCAGTTATAAGTTGATTGAAATCAATGAAAAGGATGATCTGTACCGACCCGGAAGTGTGGTGGTGGATCTTGGTTCTGCGCCTGGCGGTTGGTCGCAGATTGTGGCTCCTGTGGTGGGTGAGAGCGGGCGCGTGATCGCATCCGATATTTTGCACATGGATTCGATTATTGGCGTCGATTTTATTCAGGGAGATTTTACCGAAGAATCCGTTTACGACGCTATTTTACAGGCACTGGGTGGTGCCCAAGCCGATACCGTAATCTCTGATATGGCACCCAACTTAAGCGGTGTGAAAAACACCGATCAATACGCTGCGATGTACCTGGTGGAACTGGCTCTGGATATGGCGCGCAACGTGTTAAAACCCGGTGGTAGCTTTTGTGCAAAAGTGTTTCAGGGAGTGGGCTATGAAGAATACGCAAAAGATGTGCGTAGTTCCTTTGACAAGGTCATCGTGCGCAAACCCGCAGCGTCCCGGCCCCGTTCCCGGGAAGTATATCTGGTGGGTAAGGGCTTTAAAGGTCAATAGCCGGTAATTGATACCGGCAACAACTCTTAACCACGCCTTTTTTTCATGCGCTGACTCTGAGCTGCTCGCTTTTCGGTTCGCTTTTCTTTGCGATCTCGTTTGTCGGGTGTCAATGAGCCTTCTTTGAAACGTTGTTTACGCCTCGCTTTATCGGCGGCTTTTTTCTCTGCTGCAGCCGCCATTTCGGCTTTTTCTTTGGCCAGCATCTCGGGTGTTTCAAGACTGATCTTGCCCAGCTTTCCGGCTTGCAATTCAGTGATCAACACTTCACAGATTTTGTGCAGGTTAACCCGGCCACCTGTCATAATTGCACCCCGCTGCCTTGCCGCTGCTTCCAGAAACTCCAATTCAGTATCTGGCAGCTCATCGAGTTTATAGCGCGCCTTCATCAATTCCGGGTAGGCTTTAATCAGATAGTCGGCGGCAAAGAAACCAACATCATCAAATTCCATCGCGGTGTTTTTGACAGCACCAGAAGCCGCCAGGCGATAGATAGAATTGGGATTTTCCAGCTTTGGCCAAAGCACACCAGGGGTGTCATACAGCACGATGCCATCGCCGAGGTTAATGCGCTGTTGGCTTTTGGTGACCGCCGGTTCGTTACCGGTTTTGGCAATAATGCGATCCGCAAGAATGTTGATTAGGGTGGATTTGCCGACATTGGGTATACCGGTGATCATGGCGTTAATGTGTTTTACAGACGTGTCTTTTTCCGGGAATTGCTTGCGGATCAGCCCCAGTATTTGCTTGCTGTCTGCAGGATTGTCATTGGAGGTGGTAATAGTTACAACCCCGCGCTGACGTTCCAAATCTTCTTGCCAGCGACGGGTTATTTCAGGGTCGGCGAGATCAAACTTGTTGAGAATTTTCAGGCAGGGTTTATCCCCCCGAATCTTAGCAATTTCAGGGTTTTCACTGGAGTAGGGAATACGCGCATCCAACACTTCAATCAGGATATCCACCTGACTCAAAGACTCTTTTATTTCTTTCAGGGCTTTGTGCATATGCCCCGGAAACCACTGTAACGCCACGTCGACTTCTCTTTAAATCACAATTGTGGCTATTCTACTGTATTGCTGCTTTATAAGTAACTGTCCGTCTGAAAAGGGCAATAGCGCGGTTATAGCAATAGCAATTTTTAGGCTGCTGTATGGTGGAATAGCTGTTGCAGGTGACTGATTAAGCTGCTAATTTTTTTAATCTCAGCCTTAACAGAGCCATCTAATTCAATGCTTAAGTCACTTTCTGGAAGTCATCGCCTCACCATTTTTCGCCCGTTGGCATTGTATTGTCAGTTTATTCTGGGGCTGATTATGACACTCGCAACGGTCGTTGTTCACGCAGAAGATAAATCTGCGCTTGCCTGGCAATCAGCGCCAGATTTGCCCTATCGTGTACAGGAGATTTATCCGACGGTTTATAACGACCATATCGTTGTAGCGGGCGGTCTGTCGCCTGATGTTGATGAAAACCGGATTGGGGTATCTGATCGCGTGGTGGCTTACAGCCTAAAAGAGCAGATCTGGATAGAGGCGCCCAGACTGCCTGAGCCGCGTCATCATCCTATGCTGGTGGCGATAGATAATCGTCTGTTGGCTATGGGGGGATTTACTATTGATGCTAAGGGTATATGGCACAACAGTGTTGATGTGTATGAATTGCAGGCCAATCCAGACATGCCCGAAAAGCCGATTTTGCTACACGGACACTGGCAGAAAATTGCTCAGTTACCGGCACCTTTAGCCGAAACCTTAAGTGTGGTGCATGAGGGTAAGGTGCATCTTGCCACAGGACGAACCCCCATTAATGCCGAAAGGAACAGTCAGTGGATTGAACAAACCGACGTGAATACCCACTATATCTTTGACCTGCAAACCCTGACATGGTCACAAGGCGCAGCAGTACCCACTGCTCGTAACAGTGCCTGCAGTGTTCAGGTGAACGGCAACTGGCACACGATTGCTGGCCGAACTGTGGCAGCTGGAAATCTGAGTAGTCACGAAGCTTATAATTTTGCCACTAAAAAGTGGCAAACACTGGCTCCTTTACCACAAGCTCAAGGTGGGTTAGCCTGTGCCGCTTACAAGCAACATATCTATGTGTTTGGTGGCGAGTATTTTGACAATGGCGGCGGTGTTTATGCCGAAGTTTGGCAATACGACACTGCAACCGATAAATGGCACGCCGCTGGTACTATGCCGAAACCCCGGCACGGCCTTGGTGCACTGAGCGTAGCGGGTGATATTTATGTGATTGCCGGTGCTTTGCAAGCCAGTGGCAATCAAACCAGCGCCATTATGAGTGTCTTTTCACCGGAAAAACTGCAAGCCCAGAAACACTAATCTTCCTCAGGGTAAAAACAGCGCTCCACCGCTTCGGTGTCAGACAGTTTACTGATGATAAACAGATGGTCGTCTTTTTTTAGCCTGGTACTGCCCTTGGGAAGCAGTGTGGTTTTTTTACGGGCGATAATGGCAATCACTGCTTGTGCTGGTAAGTTCAGCTCCCGAATCGTTTTATTTATGGCGATTGAACTAGCAGACAGTTCAATCTCAATTAATTCTCGTTGGCTCTTAGCGATGTTGACGATTTCCAGGGTGTTGGATGATTTGTGATCATTTTCCAGCACCAGACCGAGTTTGCGCGCTGCAAAAGGCAAAGTTGAGCCTTGTAATAACGCCGAAATCAAGACAATAAAAAACACCACATTGAAAATCAGTTCCGCATAGGGCATCCCAAAAATTAGCGGGAAAATTGCCAGTATGATGGGTACGGAGCCACGCAGCCCAACCCAGGAAACCAGTAACGAGGCTTTAAATGAAAAGCGGAACAGCAACAACGTTGGAATAACCACCAGGGGTCTGGCAATAAAAATAAGCACAAAGGCAATTAATAACCCTTCTTTCCAATGCACAAAAAGCTCGGTAGGTGTTACCAGCAAACCCAGAATAACGAACATGGAAATTTGTCCCAGCCAGGCTAGCCCATCCAGAAATACAAAGGTATTGCGCTGGAATGCAAAACGGCTATTACCCAACATCACGCCTGCGATAAAGGTGGCTAAAAAGCCACTGCCATCGAGATTTGCTGCCACACCAAAGGCCATAAAACCAAACAGCATGACAAATACCGGATACAAACCTGTTGCCATCAAAATAACCCGTTTAACCAGCCAGACACCGATACCACCCACCGCCAGACCAACCAGTGCACCCACGCCCATTTGGCTGCTAAATAACAGCAACAAATCACCGTATTGTGTTGTGGTGTCCTGAATTAGTGTAATTAATCCGATGGTGAGGAAGATGGCCATGGGATCGTTTGAAGCACTTTCCAGCTCCAGAGTGGATTTTAGTTTTGCCGGGATGTTGATGCCGGCATTGCGCAGCACCGAAAAAACCGCTGCAGCGTCGGTGGAACCAACGATTGCGCCTAGTAATAGTCCTTTGTGTAAGGGCAAATCTAATATATAGGTAGCTGCCAGGCCGGTAAGTGTGGCTGTTCCGACAACACCTACGGTTGCCAGCACAGCTGCGGGTTTCCAGGCCTGCAATATGGACTTTTTGGAGGTCTGCAGGCCGCCATCAAACAGGATCAAAATGAGTGCCAGAGTGCCAATTGCATGAGCGGCATCGGCATTATCAAACATAAGCCGACCGATACCATCCTCACCCGCCAGCATACCGACACCGAGAAACAATACTAAAACAGGCACCCCAAAACGCGGTGACAATTTACTTGCCAGTACACCAATGACGGCCAGAACGGCACTGAGCAAAATAATGTAATCAACAGCAAACATATTGGGGTCCTTATTCAGATTAAGGCATGTGTGCCAACGAAGCTTTGATTTCTTCGGGCGTGGGCTTCAACTGTGCTTTGCCCTGTCGTTCTCGTCTTTTACCCAGCCAATAAAGAGTCGCCGAAGTAATAAACAGAGTTGACGAAGTACCCACAATCACTGCAAAGGTCATGGGTAACGCAAAGCTTTCCACGGCATCACCACCAAACAACGCCATAGGCAGCAATACCAGCAATGTCGTCACTGAGGTAAACACTGTTCGGCTCAAGGTACTGTTAATGGCGTCATTGATGATTGTTGCTAGCGGTTTGCTGGCATCAATTCTCAGAAGCTCCCGAATTCGATCAAGCACCACCACTTTGTCATTTATCGAATAACCGATCAAGGCAAGTAATGCAGCTACTGCAGTCAGATTAAATTCGACCCCGCTAAGGGCAAAAAAGCCAATGGTTTTGGTTAAATCCAACAATACGGTAAGCAGAGCCGCCGTCGCAAAGTGGGCTTCAAATCTGGCCCACAGATAGATCAGCATGCCTGCACCGGCTACCAGTAGTGCCAGAATTGATAGCTCCGCAAAGTCACCACTGACTTTCGGGCCCACCATATCTACCTTATCAAAACGCACCTGATTATCAGCTTGTGAAATTGCCCTTTTTAACCGTTCAATCTGGTTGTCACTGCCCGAAGCCTGATTTGGCTCACTGACAGGGGCTCTGAGTAAATAATGATGCTTGCTACCGTATTCCTGAATCGCCACCTGCTCAAAGCCGTTACTGCGGATCACCTCTCGCAACTGGTCGGTAGACAGTTGTGGGGAATTCAGCTCTATCATGGTGCCACCGGTAAAATCCACGCCGTAGTGCAATCCGGGTTTGGCAAACATACCGACGGACAACAGGGTCAATATCACTGATATGGCCAGCGCAAACTTGCGTTTCGCCAGAAAATTAATGCCCTGCAGTTTATCGCTCATTCTTAGCATAGGGGATGAAAATGTCAGTGATGACTGATCCCGCGGATCGGTTCTTTTCAATTGAACGGTGCGCAGCATCATCATCTTGGTCAGGGCGACAGCGGTGAACACAGATGAAATCAAACCTAAAGCAATGGTGATGGCAAACCCTTTAACTGGGCCACTACCGAACATAAATAGCAAACTTACAGCAATCAGCGTGGTGAAGTTTGAATCGATTATGGTGGCAAATGCCTTGTTAAAACCCACCTGAATGGCACTTGTCGCGGGTCGACCCTTTCGGCTTTCTTCCCGAATACGCTCGTTGATCAGTATATTGGCATCTACCGCCATGCCCATGGTTAAAATTAACCCGGCTATACCAGGCAGAGTTAATGTGGCACCGAATAAAGTTAGTGCGCCAAATACCAGCACCATATTAATACACAAAGCAAAACTGGCGATTGCGCCCCAACGACCGTAAATAGCCACCATAAAAAGCAGCACCAAAAGTGCGCCCGCGATACCGGTTTCAATACCCGCCTGAATCGCATCACTGCCCAAATCTGGCCCGACGGTGCGCTCTTCAATCACGGTAAGCGGAACCGGTAGGGCACCTGTGCGCAGCATCAATGCCACATTGGATGCTTCTGGCAAGGTGAAGTTGCCGCTTATTTCACCTCGTCCTCCCGGAATTGGACTATTGATTACCGGGGCGGTAATGACCTTATCATCTAATACGATTGCCAATGCCCGGCCGATATTTTCCTTGGTCATAGTGGCAAACTGTCTGGCACCATTGCTGTCCAGTCGAAAAGTAACCACAGGTTGGCCGGTGTCATTGCTCAATGTACCAGCGGCATCAACAATGTGTTCACCTTTTAGGGCTATTTTTTGTTCCAGTTCGTAGAGATTACCCTCCTCATCAGGTGTCATCATGGATTGACCTGACTGGCTATTTACCAGCCAGTGAAAGTTCATTTGTGCTGTAGTGCCAAGCAGGCTCTTAACCTGAGTAGGATCAGAGATGCCCGGCATCTGAACCAAAATCGCTTCACCACCCTGGAGAGTGACATTTGGCTCATTCAAGCCGGTCTCATTGAGACGCTTGCGCACCACATCAACACTGCGGTTTAGCGCATCTTTTAAAAGCTTTTTGGTATACAGCTCGTTTAAAGTAAGACGCACAGTGCTATGTTGGATGTCCACTTGTAAAGCGCTACTTGCTGAAGGTTGTGCCGAGATTAGATAGGCCGTTTCCTTTACTTTTCGGGTGTCGTTTATATCGCGTAAAGTAAAAGTGAAAACACCGTTTTCGGCACCGGACTTGCGGCTGTAACGGATATTTTGTTGCCGAAGTTCCGTCAATACATCTTCGGAGAAGCCGCTTAACTGTTTCTCGAAAAGCGCATCAGTATCGGCCGCCAGCAGCAGGTGTGAACCGCCCTGTAAATCCAGGCCTAAGGAAAGGGTTTTGTTGCTATACCACTCGGGTAATTGCTGTTTAATGTTGTGTGGCAATAGGTTCGGTGCTGCACTGAGTAATCCCAGTAATACGATCAGCAAATACACTAAGCCACGAACTGAAAATCGTGTCATTTTTTATCATTCCTGAAATAATTAAATACAAGGCGACAGGCGCTTTAATTCGCCGAATCACCGTTTGAATCTGTTTATGTCAGGATGAAGGGAGGGCCTCTTGGGTTGTGGCTATAGAGTGGGGCAACATTGAGGGCCGTGACCTGCGAAAGTGCGTCATGGACACTAAGCCTTTCAGAAATTACCGGGGAATTGTTGGGCAGCGCGACCTTTGAATCGTCGTCAGCGTCATTGCTATTAAGCCTGGTGCTATTTAAGCGTAATGTGTACTGATTGCCAAAGTAACTGAACTGAGCATAGGGTGAATCTTCGGTAACCTCGGCCTGATTAGCCACCTGACCGGTCTGAAAACTGGCGCTAAGTGTCAGGCACAGCAACATCCACACCAGCAATTGTGGCGCGTGCGAAGTCAGCCTGTTTAAGGGATTAGCGGTTCTCAACAGTAACTATGCTCTGGGTTAAACAAAGGATTCAGCTCAATGGGTGCAAGATACTCAATGTGGGGTGTATTGTACATTAATCAATTTTTTTCGGAGTTAATTTGGTTGATTCTTGTTGCACCTTGGAGCAAGGCTAATTGCGGCAAAGAGAACACCGGAACAGTATTTAACCTTTAGGTATCGTTTTTTCAACATAAGACTATAATTAGTCCATATATAGACCACGTGAGAATGAAATGAAAACTCAGACAGTCTCCTACATGAAAGAACATGCCAATCACCCCCTGTGTCAGGATAGTTGTCGCCTCAGTTTTTCGAATTGTTAGACAGGGGGCGGATGACAGGTTTGAGTGAAACACTATCCAGAGAAGCATAAGAAGGCAGTTGTTAGCAAGTTAGTTGAAAGCGGTTTATCATTGCGCCAGTTTTCACAGAGAGAAGGTATCAACCTTTCTACCCTGTGTAGTTGGCGAGATAAATACTTAGAGGCAGACTACAACTTGACTAAAAGTGATGACCCTAAAGACTGGTCGGCAGAACAGAAGTTCTCGTTGGTTTTAGAGACGGCCACATTGTCGGAAGTTGAATTAAGTCAATATTGTAGGGCGCATGGTCTTTATCCTGAGCAAATTCAGCAATGGAAACAGAGCTGTATCTCAGGTAATCAGACAGAAGCTCAGCAGCGTAAACAACAGGCGCAGGAGCGCAAAAGCGACAAAAAGCGCATTAAGGAGTTGGAGAAGGAACTCAAACGTAAGGATGCTGCTTTAGCTGAAACAGCGGCTTTGTTGGTGCTGAGAAAAAAGTTAAATGCCTACTGGGGGGAAGACGAGGACAGTTAACCACACTCCCGGATAGGCAATATTATGTATCATTGGTTGACGAAGCCGTTATGGCTGGAGCCAGAAAAATCAAAGCCTGTGAGGTAATTGGATTATCTCTTCGCACACTGCAACGATGGCAGGAAGCAGGCGGTATAAGTGCAGACAAAAGACCTGAGGCGAGCAGACCGCTGCCAGCAAATAAATTGACTGAAGCGGAACAGGAGGCAATTTTAGACACCTGTAATCAGGAGCGGTTTGCCAGTTTATCGCCATGCCAGATAGTCCCCATATTGGCTGATGAAGGGACTTATCTGGCTTCGGAATCCAGCTTTTACCGGGTTCTGAAAGCGAATAATCAGCTGAAACACAGAGGCAAGGCGAAACCTAAAGGGAGTATGATAAAGCCAGACGGGTTTAAAGCTAAAGCGCCCTGCGAGGTCTGGACATGGGATATTTCCTATTGTCCGTCCACGGTAATTGGTCGATTTTTCTATCTCTACATGATTATGGATATCTTCAGTCGCAAAGTGGTTGGGTGGGAAGTGCATGACAGTGAATCTGGTGAGTATGCAGCTCGCCTCCTTGAGCGCACACTGTGGTCAGAGAAGTGTGTTAATGAAGATATTATATTGCACTCTGACAACGGCAGCCCGATGAAGAGCCTGACGATGCAGGCAAAGATGATCGACATGGGAGTCATTGGCTCACGTAGTCGCCCGGGTGTCAGTAATGACAATCCCTACTCTGAATCCTTGTTTCGCACAGTAAAGTACTGTCGTCGATGGCCAAGTGAAGGCTTTAAAACACTGGAAGAAGCGAGGCTTTGGGTAAAAGAGTTTGTTCAACGGTACAACACTGAGCATCGCCATAGTCGGATCAAATTTGTCACGCCGGAACAACGACACAATGGTGAGGATAAAATGATACTAGCGAAGCGTGCAAATCTATATGCAAAAGCAAAGGGCACAAATCCTAACCGGTGGTCTGGCGACACCCGCAACTGGGATCAGATCGATGTTGTGGAACTCAATCCGGAGAGCAAAAAAGAAGCAGCTTAACGGCTTAGGCGACAACTACCTTGAAAAACGCCGATCATTTGGAATTGGACAATCCCATTCTCGTGACGCAAAACGGCAAACCAAAGTATGTCATTCAGGATGCAAAAGAATATGAAGAGCAACAACAAACGATTGCTCTGTTAAAGCTTATTAATTTGTCTGAGCGGAGTGCAAAGCAGACAGGGTTGATGGACCTGGACGATGCATTCGATGACCACTACAAACCCTTATTCTGCACCTCAAAGTGAAAGGCTTTTGGAGTTAGGGTTAACCGAATATCGACAACTCCTGGTGGACAATCATAATATTGTGTTTTTCCGGGTAGATGAATCTACTAAAACAGTGATTCTTTTATTGGTTATTGATTCGAGGCAGGATCTCAAAAGCTATTATTTGAAGTTAATTTACTGGTCTGAATAGAATTCTCTCCCATAGATACTAAAGACGATTTTCGCCGGCTTATTTTTGGCCATCACAAAAGTAGGCCTGCATCAATACGCCATATCCAGCTTAGAAGCTTTTCTTTGAGCTGCTTCTTAAAGTGGTAGAGTACCCCAGTACTGACCCAGTAAATAGTGCCTGTTGAAGGTAAAAGGAGGCTTTGCATATCTTTTGCAGATCAAAAGTGGTTTTGGGCTGATCTGACAGAAGCAATAAAAAATTTGCAAAAATCAGTCTTCTAAAACGGGCTAAAGACATTTGTGTTTATCAATCTTTTATTGGACTCGATATGCAACACAAATGTACTTATCTCACATTCGAACAACAGCTGCTTCACAGGACTCTTGCCGCACAGTTCGGGCATACCCAAAATGCCGTCATCGTAGATTTCTTTTTTGATAATCAGGGCGTTGCTTGCTCTTCCCATTGGGCGCTCCCTGATAGCAGTGGGGATTTATTGAATGAAAAGACAAATAAGGAGCTAATTCTGGAGCAAATTGAAAACCTGCTGAGATACAGGACTAATCTGGGTTTTCCGGCTTCTCAAGGAGCGCGTATCAGTTATTTCGACAATCGGGTAACGATTAACTGGCTGCATGAAAACCTGTTTGAGCAATATCCACTGATTGAATGTATTTCTTTGTTGGTCAGGGTTGTCTTCTGTGAACGAGAAGAAGAACTTGGTGTACTGAGCCAGAACTTGTCAGAAACCGCCACTATTCACTGCCAATCTCTCTGGGAACCCTATGCGTCAGTGTCAGTTATGGTTAGGCGAGAGCACGCAGCAATGCATTGCCTTTTTGATCACTTAGAAGAAGCAAAAAACAGAAATGGCGTAGTTTGTGTAAAGTCCAACGCATGGCAACAAGACGACAACAGTTACCTGCTGTTTGACGCGACATTTTGTCCGCTGGAAATAAGCGTTGAAGATTTTGAGGTAATTTTAAGTGAGGTGGCTGCATGACACGCTGTAACAAACAAGTATGCCGATATTGTTCCACCGAAGGGGTAGGATTCGAAATCGAGAGTTGTAAAACAATGCTCGATAAATTGCTGGAAAGAATTGAGTACCAGATTAAGCGTGGCTCACAATTTAAACCGACATCAGGAAGAGAGCTATTTAATCACCTAACTGGCATCGTTGAAGGTTCTAACAAACTAATCGTTATTGGTGGCAGACCCTCTTCGGCGCACTTTGCCGTGGCGGAAGCGATACTTTTTGACAGATTAGATGCCGATAAGTTATCTGCAATTGTTGGTACTGAGGTTGGGAATCAAAGTATATTGAGGCGTTATCTGGCTAAGGTGTCGGAACTACAGGCCAGTAAAATTGCATTTGGTGCATTGTCAGATTGTGAGTGGCTAAAGGTTGAAAAAACAGTTGCTCAAATAGTCAATAAAAACAATTTTTTCGCTATTTCGTGTAGCAGCGTGACAATAGATTCGCTGGTATCAGAGATTCGTAAGTTAAAAGTGCAGAAACCTGAATTAGGGCTTGTTCTGATTTCTGTCGATGATTTTATTGATTCTTTTGAGTCAGCCTGTTGCTCAGCCAATATTATGTGTTTAGGTGGCGCATTAAAACACTTGGTGAACGACTTAAATATCTCAATTGTAGTGACGGTCGGACTGTCTGATGAAATAGATAATCGTCCAAATCATCAAGCGTACCTTCACGACTTTCCTGGTCATCTAAATTTAAACCATTACGCTGATGTGGTGGCATTGTGTGAGCGTCCGGATTTATATGAAGGAGACACTGCTAAACACACTAATCTCATGAAGCTATATGTATGCAACAAGTGGGATATCAACAGTATTACCATCCCAATTAGCGAAACTATGATGCTGGAAATTGAGAACTGCCAGTATCTTACCTGATAAGTTCGGAATGCCTTTTTGTTGATTCTTTCCGATACGAGCATGGCATATTAATTATGCCCGGTAGTCCGGCTTGTCCACTATCTAATCGTGATCCAACTTACATTTAAATGAGACAACTATGGCAAGTCCGGGGTTTTGTCTGATGGCCCGAACAGTACCTTGTTGTGCTTTGACCAGTTCATGCACCAGCGCAAGCCCCATTCCCGTGCCTTGGGTACTGCGGGTGAGTTCATTCCCGCTGCGGAAAAATAATTCAAATATCTTTGCTTCCTGTCCGCTGTTAACACCTTCTCCATAGTCACGAATTTCCAGTTGCAATAGCTGCTCGATATGGGGATGGAGTCTAAAAGTAAAATCGACTTTCTGACGGCTTGGGTCTTTGATTTGGTTTTTGTCAAAAAACTTGATGGCATTGTCAGTGATATTGATGACTATTTGTGAGAACGCATCTTGCTCTACCCAAACCCCTATATTTTCGGACTTAGGAAGGTCGACAATGATACTTTGCTGAAAGCCTTGTGCGTCCATCAGCGAAGAGGTTTTAGAACGAATAAGGTCTTGCAGCAATGCCAGTTTGGTATATTCAGCTGCAACTTTTTGCTGCTGATTACTGAGGTTAGATAGCTGCAGTATATTGTTGATCAGACGCGTTAACCGCTCACTCTCTGTAAAGATGAAGGCGAAGTAATCTTGTTGATGTTGCTTTGAAATCACAGTGCCTTGTTGCAGCATTTCTGCATACATACGAATTGCCGTCAGCGGGGTTTTTAACTCATGACTGACAGCTGAAACAAAATTCATCCTTTGTTCAGCTAGCGCTAATTGCTTTACGCCCAAACGATAAAAGCCATAACAGGCTGCCAGCACAATAACGATCAACATCAAAACAAAGACACCGCTATATAGCATTGTTTTTGTCATGGGAATTTTGCTGGTGGATACCGTTACCTGATAACCGCTAAAAGGTGTAGCAAGCTGGGCGCTGGAAATAATCTGCTGTTGCCAATGATCTGAAATCTGAGCTTTCAGGCTGACGTTAGCCTGGCCATCGGGGGCATTTTCGTAGAGAAAGTGTTCAACATGCCCGGAGTTCCTGGTGTCTTGCAATGTAATTAACACCGGGCTGTCAAAGCGTCGCCTTTCCAACATCCCTAAAAAAGCGCTCTGCATATAGGGTTTCCGCTCTACCAGATAGCCTTGCAAGCGTTTTTGTTGCCCAAGGGAGATAACCCTGTAAAAAACATAATACTCTGGAATATCAAAGATGATGTCGAATAATTCATCCTCCTGCTGCAGGCCTT
The DNA here is from genome assembly GCF_056158425.1 of Planctobacterium sp. AWH2_060. Lineage (NCBI taxonomy): Bacteria > Pseudomonadati > Pseudomonadota > Gammaproteobacteria > Alteromonadales > Alteromonadaceae > Planctobacterium > Planctobacterium sp. AWH2_060. Next base: position 4,103,898 of record NZ_JBSWTG010000001.1, read on the forward strand.
GTTGCAGTAGCTCCGAAATGAGCTTCGATTGAGACAGAATTTGATAGTTATTGAACGCCACTTTTTGACGTGCAGTTAGCTCACTTGTACTTTGGTGTTCGCTTTGGTCGAAGGTGTTTTCTGTAATACCTGCATCATCACGCCCCCAGGACACTTGATAAACCGGACTATTAAATTGACCGTCTGATCCGTACTGAAAATAACCCACTAAGCCACCAATATATCTGGCCTCTCCCAATTGTTGGATATCTAAACTGGAGAGCGGTGAAACCACCCGTTCCATTTGTTGGTTCAAAGGGTTATAGGTTGTCTGATAATAATCGAAAGCCGTTGCTGGCAGGTTGTTCGACAAGGTGAGTCTTTTATAAAACTTTCTGTTGGCGGCGATAACCAGGGCGTTTGACTCGTTCTCATAACTGGCTATCGCGTCTTTTTCCAGTTGCTGATAGCCCAAAAATAACAGGATCCCTAGTGGCACTATTAAAATGAGTGTGAATCCCAATGCCAGTCTGCGCAACATACGCAAACGATGGGAATAGCTGAGCAAAGGCTGATTAAAAAACTGCATCAATCGGCGTAAAGTTGATAACCCTTGCCACGGTGAGTTATCAGGTGTTTGGGTGATTTGGGATCAGCCTCAATTTTCTTGCGGATTTTAGCGATGTGTATATCCACTGTGCGAGTATCCATTTCAGACGTGATTTTATAACCCCAAACTTGCCTGAGTAACTCATCCCGGGAAACGGGTTTATGTTGGTGTTTTAAGTAATTTATGATGTCTACTTCAAGGCGTGTATATTTTGTCTCCGATTGGTAAGATGAACCTGTTAAGGTTTTAGTGAAGATGACAACATCGTCACTGATAGCCAGCTTATTATCGGTACCTGTCCAACCTGAACGCCGCACCAGGGCGTTAACACGTAAAACCAGTTCAGAGGTTGAGAAGGGCTTAGCAACATAGTCATCAGCACCTAAAGTCAAACCGTTAATGATGTCCGCTTCAGTATTTTTGGCGGTTAAGATGATAACAGGTTGAGTTAGCGAATTTTTTCTGATGGCATTGCAGATTTCAAAACCATTTAATGTTGGCAACATCACATCCAGGATCACACAGGCGTAAGGGTTCTCCAGCGCGCGAGACAATCCCAGTTGGCCATCAGTTTCGCTCTCCACTTCATAGCCGTGAAAAACAAACAAATCCGTCAGTCCCCGCAGAATGCTCGGTTCATCTTCAACTATCAGAAGCTTGGGTTTAGTGCTCACTAGATTCCTTCTGTGATTAATTTGGCTGATTAAAATCCTGACTATATCAATTATCAACAGTGCTGCATGTAAACTTTTGTAAATTTCACGTCCCCAATTTTTACATAACAAGCCTGTTACAACGACCAATGTGTCTCCAGACTGGACCAGAAAAATAGCCTTAAAAATAGGAGCTAATGAAAATGCCAGTACGGAGATTATTGATGTTCGTAAAACAACTAACTTGCTTAAAAAAGACAACTTGCCTGCTACTTTTCTGTTGCATTCTCCCCAGTGCCTGGGCAGGAGAAACCGAACAGTTTGTCGCTAAGCTGAAAGCCCACTATGAAGATACTCTGTCCATTGCTGCTTTTACCCTCAAATACCACTTTTTAAATCGCCAATACCGGGTGCTTAACTATTGGGATTTTCAAGCCCCAAACCTCCATATGTCGCAAAGGGTGGTAGAGGTAGATTTGGAAAATAGGCACTTTTACGACAACGATGTGCTTTACTACGCCGGGGGCAGGCTGTTTGACAGAGTTCAATTCCAAAACGATAACGAAAGCCTTTTTTATGAAAAGAGCGCTACGGTATTAGGACGGCAGGTTTTCCGATTGGATATGGATAATTTCGACATATTCAAAGGCCATATGCTCACCAATATAGACTTTCTGGTGGTAAGACCCATATTTGAAGAGCCTAACATTGAAGACAATATGTCTCTTGTAAGGCACAAAGAGTCAGATAGCACCACACTAGTCCACAAAATAGCGGGTGATAATGCCGTTGAATATAAGTTTCGCAATAATCCAATCCAGCTGGTTTCAATTAATCACGGTCCGCTAGGCGGCGTTTTTTACTACGATGACTACCAGACAACTCGAGGCTTTACCTTTGCCCGTAAACTGGTGAAGTATTACGGTGGAGAGAGCAAACCCACCTACATAAAATACATTGATCACTTTGCTGAAATTGCTCAGGTTGAGCCATCCAGACTAAAGGTGCCAGATGGTTATGGGCCAGAATACCAAAGAGGAGACGGCATTCTGGTGGCAAAAGAGATTGCCAAAGATCTATATCTTGTGACTGATTCATCTGCCGCCCGCAATAGTTTGCTCAAAATTGTTGGCGACAAAATAATGCTATTTGGTGCCGCTGTTAGCCAGCAGGTAGCAGAGAAAACGCTGAAACTGATCGAAGAGCAATTTCCACAAAAGAAAGTCGAGTCAATTTATGTTACTCATCCGCACATCAACCAGGTTGGCGGCCTCAATGTCTTTGCTGCACATGGAATAGAAATCCTTGCTGACGAATATACGATAAGTGGTATTAAAGCTTATCCCGGTTTTGCAGGTGATATTTCCAAATTTAAGTTTCGAACAATTGCACATGGAGAAATCATTGCTGGCGCGACGTTTTACGTATTGGAAAATATGCACTCTAAACGCCAGGGGTTTGTGCATTTCAAAGACAAGGATATTATTTTCCAGTCCCATTTTATGCATACGCCGTCTGACAACACGATTACCGAAATTGTGCCCAGCTACACCAAGACCTTTATCGACTTTATTCGAAGTGAGAAGCTGAATTTCAGCCGTATTGTAGGAAATTACCGAAATAATAATATTTCAGTAGACGTGGTAAACAAAACCTATGAAGCTCATCTTTGATTAATAGCATCCATAAAATTTCCCCGCTTCTTTTCAGCTTTTTGCCTGAAAATGAAGGGGGCAATTTTTGAAGACTCGAGGATTAAGATTTCGAGTAAAGCCGCCGGCGGATACCAGGTTAGGAGTGATGGCTCATTGCTATTCACGATTTCACAAGGGGGCTTTACCCTTGCACTGGGGTCTAAAGTGCTGATTCAGAAACGCTAAAACCTGTGGGTGATAATCGTTTTGAGGCTGAAAGTGATTGCCGTTTGGGACGATCAGATGCTGAAAGGGAAAAGCAAAGTTTTTATGCTGTAGTCGTTGAACCACTTCTGTGGACATTTCAGCAGAGGGCCATACGTGATCTTTTTCTCCAGAAATAAGCAGAACAGGGCCATTGATTTTTTCCACTGCAATGATGGCTGATGCCACCTGTTCTGTATCTTCCAGTGCAATCTCGTGGGCACGTCGAAAATCTCCCATCAGCATGGGAAGGATAGCTTTCTTGGGTAATTGTATAAAAGGTACGGGCTGGTGGTTAAAGTAATAGGATGCAGTTCGGCCATCTGCAGCAATTGAGGTGCTGTTAAATGACACATGGCTGCCAGCCAGTGATACGACCGTATTGATTTGCGGATATCTGGAGGCCAGCAAAAGGGCCAATTCTGCGCCTTTTGAGCCACCAATAAGCGCAGTACACGAGGCGTCAATGTTCGGATGCTGCTGAGCGTGTTGGATGGCCTGGTATATGCCATTTAACGAAATTCTGTCTAGCTCAGCAGGAATACCCGGCATGCCGAAGTAACCCACCGCCAGAATGGCATACCCTGCATCAATGTAAAACTGTCGCTCGCTAGTATTCTGGGCTTTGGTGAGACTATTACCACCTTCGCTGCCCCCGAAGTAAACGATTAATGGCCGCTTTTCGCCATCAGTTGTTAATAACTTTGCATTTACCTGACCATAATGCTCAGGGAGCTGGTTCACATCAAACATCGCTTGAATGGCGAAAACGTAGCCAATGACTGTCAGGAGCAATATCAACAAACCCGCTAACGTGTATTTTAAAACTTTCATGACCACCTGGCGTTTCCTTTTTTACAACCTTTTGAAATCAGCGTGGCACTCTAAGCAACCACGGCGGCGATATTAAGTGACTTTTGTAATATTCTGCGTGCGAGATCTTGTTTTTGCCCATTCACTTTTAAGCGCAAAGTAACAATTAGCAGGCTCATTTTATTAATCAATTGGTGAATAAGCGGAACGCAATATGCGTATATTGTCGTCAAATGGTGCGAGGGGGACTTCTGGATCTGAGTTTGAGAATGATGTTTCTAAGCAGCAACAACTGGAAATTTTGATAGGGCAGGGGTAAAGGCTTCCATTAATCATCCTATGGTCAAGCTTGCAACAAATTTGCACTGGATAAGTTTGCTGCAGCAACCAAAGAAATCGATGGCAAGCTATTAGTTATCCAGGCTCGCCGATGGACGTTTGCGTCCCTTATTTGCCTGGACCATATTCTGGTGGGCTATCGAAGTTGCCCGATTGTTATTCTTGTAAAAACAAACTAATTTGTTGTTCAGGAGTTAAAAAACTCCAGGCGATTAACCGGCTGATCTTTTGTCCTTGTGACATTTTCACCACTTTAATTTGCGTTACGCTGGCCTTTTTCAGGGCGAGCTTAATTTTACTTATATTGTCTTTTTTAGACACTAGTGACGTAAACCAGGCCACTTGCTGACTGTAGTCTCGGCTTTCTTTGATCATCTTGCGTATGAAGGCCAGCTCTCCGCCTTTACACCAAAGTTCATTAGATCGTCCCGCAAAATTAAGAGAAGGTGCTCCGCTTTTTTGCTTCTGTTCGCCTTTGCCCAGGTTCTGCCATTTTCTCTCACTACCCAGGGCTGCTTGTTCCGCTGAGTCATGGAAAGGCGGGTTACACAGGGTTAAATGAAACTTTTCATTTTCTTTGATTACACCGTGGAAAATATGATTTGACTGCTTTTGATGACGTAATTCAATGGCCTTAGGCAAGCCCTTGTTAGCATTTACTATCTGCTTCGCAATTTTGATAGATTGGTTGTCGATATCTGTCGCAACAAAACGCCAGCCATAACTTTTATTGCCAAGCAACGGATAAATGCAGCTTGCACCCGTCCCGATATCTAACACATTGACTTCGTTGTGTTGAATATCGCCTGGAAAAGTAGAGTGCAGCAGATCCGCTAAGTAATGAATATAATCGACCCTTCCGGGTATAGGAGGGCACAAAAAGCCTTCAGGTATATCCCAATGAACAATGTCGTAAGCATCTTTGAGCAGCGCTTTATTGAGTAGCTTAACTGCCATAGGGTTAGCAAAATCCACCGTTTTTTTGCCATGTCTATTGACAATAAAGCGGTCTAACTCAGGAACAGCTTTGCATAGTTGGTCAAAGTTGTAGTCTTGATTGTGTTTGTTTCTGGGATGGAGATTGGTTTTGCTATTCACAACAGTTCAGATCAATATCGGTCGGATTATCACAGTAATTTGCTAAACAAGGAGCAAGTTTACGTATTAAAGAGTGCTTTTCGTAAAGTCCTTCCAGGATAACAGGACCGATTCAAAGTCTTGTAATCCGCAGCCTGCGATGACGTTGCTGCACCATTCTGCGCCTTCTGGTAGGCCCTCTTCAGTGTCTTCTGAATAGGCATGAGAACGTACTTCCACTTCTTCAGAGGACAAAAGCAAATCACAATTTTTGCCTGTTAACTTGAATTCTTGTATTTGCCTGTCATGCAGTTTTTGTATGGTATTTATTAGATTGGTAATCTTGGTTTGGTCGTCACGCAACTCTTCCGAGAACCAATATCCGAAGGCCTCGCCACCCATTTCAAATGTTGCGCTAGGGTATTTGGAGAAACGCTTTGTAAATTGATATTCCACCTATTTTTGGCCTCTGCTTCGGGTGTGCTATTGCTTAATTAATGTCGCTCTAATTACGGTGGACGATTATATCAAACTAAGTTGAGTATAGGTGCTGATTCTCGTTGTGTAATTCCCTCAAACACCAGGAGCGGTTATTAGTAGAAAATTCCATAAAACTAAAGATAAGGAGTTTTCTATGCGTGAATTCTACAAAAACTGCTGTTTAAAATGAGGGGATTAAATTACACTCCGCGTCTTGGTTGTGGTTGAAAAACAAACGAACTTGATGTTCATCCATTTCAGTTTGTTTTTTAGGAAGGGGGTTGGTCTTATTTCAGTTGGGTAGCGGCTAATTAGTCAGTTGGCCTGGTGCTCATCGCAAAGACGACATTTGAACCTCATTAAATATGGTTAAGGAATTATGGCTATGTCTCGCTTGACGTTACGTCTATTACTCTCAGTTTTCTTTTTAACTCTGTCTTCGTCAATCTACGCTGAAGTTTGTGCAAACTCTAGTTCAGGTAGTGCTGGTTATAGTTTGCTTTGGTCCTCACAATCTCTGGGGTCTGGTCTTGGGGCGAGTGGTTTTAGCCGTTCTGATGCTAATGATAATGGCGTGCCCGAAATCATTTTTGGCACCGGCAGTGGCTATGGAGGAAATACCAGCTTTGCTGCTGCAGAATATAATATCAACACAGGCGAATATGACATTCTTTGTCAGTCCAAAAGGTATTCGGCTGGAATTAGCGACATTACAGATTTTTCCAATAGCTCGATATTGCATGGCACGTTGCTGGCTGACGGCGATGGTGTTATTGAGGTAATAGATCACACAATTAATGCGCGAGTTCAACAGATTACTCTGGGAATCTCTGTCAATGACCTGGCGGTAGGGGACGTAGATAATGATGGTGAACCTGAAATAGTAGCTCTTACTAATAACGACTTAAGAATATATAGCGCGGAAACCTATAGCTTTGAACGTTCAATCGACTACACGGCGACCTCCTTTACCTTTGGCAAGTTTAGCCAGGCTGACAATTTAGAGATTGCACTGAACTCTGGTTATGTACTTTCAATATCAGGAGAAGATGTTTCTGTAGTGTGGGATTACAGTAACGTTGGTTTTTCGAATCAGTTTGTAGCCAGCGGCGATATTGATAATGACGGTTTGGACGAGATAGTGGGGGCCGATTCCTGGTACGGACTGCGAACGTTTAATGCCGACGATCAGGGAATTTTATGGGAGCATACGGCCGATCTTGATATTGATGCTCTTCAGGTTTTTGATACCGACGGTGACGGTATTCCTGAGGTGGTTTATGGGGATGGTCAATGGGGAAGTCTCCATATTCTGGAAAATGGAGACGGTTCCTTCAAATCTTCTATTAGCAATCCTGAGCATGGCGTAACAGATATATTGGTTGGCGATCTGGATAATGATGATTCCATTGAAGTACTCTGGGGTTCCGGGCATTCATCTAGCGGCCCTGATTATCTCTTTGTTCATGATCTTCAGTCAGACACCAGAGAATGGCAAAGCGGTGATGGTTCAAGTGGTCCCTATTGGTCTGTGGCATTTGGGAACATCAATAACGACGGTATTACAGATAGTGTCAATATCTCTGCCACAAGCCAGTCTGGTGATGGGATAGCGACAGCGATTGACGGAGATACTGGTGAAGTGATTTGGAGCACATCCAGTAATACCTTTAATGGATTCACATGGACAGGCATCCACGATGCCGTCATCGCTGATCTGGACGGTGATAACGTCAATGAAGTATTGGTGGCAACAGACAGGCTTTATGACGGTCGTATTTTCATTCTCGACGCCTCAGATGGAAGCTTAAAAAATGAGCTTAGCTTTGAAGATGGCGCTCCGATTTATTCCATTGCAGTAACTGATTATGACAATGACGGTGATCTCGAAATTTTAGCCGGTAGTGGCAAGGAACATACGGGGGCCAATGGAATTTATGTTTATATCATTGATGCTGCAACGCTTGAGTGGGAGTCTACATTACCTAATTTGGGCAATTCATGGACTGATCTTTGGGTCATTGAGCCATTTGATATCGATGGCGATGGTACGCAAGAAATTATCGCACTTCATGATGAAACTTACATAATTGATCCGGACAACAACGGCCTGATTGCAACTGGAACGCAGTATTCAGCTGTAGCAATAACAACTGACGTGTATACAGGGGACAAAATTGCCTATCTGACTAGCTCTGGCGGCTTATATCGACTTCAGTCCGATGGCTCTGGCAACAAGATAGATGATATTTGCGACGGAACTGTTAATGCTCTGGAGCCTATTTCGGCGGTCTCGTTGGCATTTACCTGCGAAGGAAGATTGGCTGCTTATGATGTTGTTGGGCAGCAAGTTAGCTGGATCACCGAAGACACTGATGACTCATATTTTGGCCTGTTTGACCGTCTTGAGGTGGCGAGCGTTAATGGAAAAACCCAAATATTAGTCGGCGGTCAGCTGGTAAGATTATATAGTCAAACCGAAGTGCAGGTAGGTGATGCTCCCGTCGCCATTGCCGCTGAGTTTTCGGGGCATTTTAGAGAGAGGATAGAAGGCACGCTTGGTGCGGAGTACACCGGATCTGCTGAATTATCCTTTGGGATCTACAGGCAGCCTCAATACGGAAGTGTGGAAATCACTAATCCTGCAACTGGTGAATTTGTTTATACACCCAATGGTAGTTATACCGGTAGCCTAGATTTCGCTTATTATATTAGCGACGGGAATTCAGCTTCAAATTTGGCTACAGTCGCTATTGAGTTGACTAACTCTTTACCTGAAGGAGAAAGTCAACAATTGGAGGTACATTGGAATACTTTGTATTTTGGTGAGCTTGCGGGCCTGGACGCTAACAACGATGTTATCTCTTTTGAAATTGTCTCCCAGCCTTCCACTGGAGTACTTACACTACTCAATGAATCTACTGGTGAGTATACCTACATTAATAACTCATCCAGTGTTTCGGCAACATCTTTCCAATATCGCATCTTTGATGGCGGTGGTTATTCTGCCAATTACACAGTTTCTCTAAATCTGTTCAATACGTTACCTGTTGCGCCTGATTATGATTTAACTACTTACTTTTCTGTAGACATTTCCACTTTGTTGACCGGCACAGATGCTGATGGTGACACTTTAAGCTATGAATTGCTGGATCTCACTGAAATAGGGACTGCCACCATGACTGCTTCGGGATTGTTTACTTATGAAGTGCATGGCGATGATTATTACACCACGACAATGCAATATCGCACATTTGATGGCAGAGATTGGTCTTTACCCGGTTCGATTAATGTCAATGTTATAGGCGAATTTTCACCTGTTTATCTGAACTCTGTAAGCGCCGATTCTTATTTTGGTTTTGGACCTTTAACGGTGAATTTTAATGTCGATGCATCTGGTGGCATGGGGGCTTATGTTTATTCATGGGACTTCGGGGATGGCACAACCAGTAGTGAGCCTCAGACATCTCATATTTATGAGGAAGAGGGCGTCTATTTGGTAAACGTAAGAGTGGAAGACGCAATGGACCCCTCTAATTTTACCCTGGGCTATATCACCATCATTGTATTTGCTGATGGCACTATTATCTCCCCTGATCCTGATGTTTCTCCAACAGGAAGATATGTTCCGTTTGACTTTGATGGGGACAAAAAAGCTGATGTTGTTATCAGAAATGCCCAAAGCTTTACGCAATTTTCCATGAACAGTCGAGACGGAAGTCTTTCTTCAATTGTGTTTGGGCAAGACTCCGGCGATATTCCTGTTTCGGGGGACTTTGATGGAGATGGTATTGCGGATGTTGCGGTAAGAAGACCATCCACTCAATACTGGTATATACGAAACTCATCAGGTACAGACCTTATTAGCCAAAATGAAGATGGCGTTTCAAGAATAAAATTTGGCGGAGAGCCTGATGACATCCCTGTATTGGCCGATTTCGACGGTGATGGCATTACAGATATTGCAGTGCGCAGACCCTCGACGCAATTCTGGTACATTCGCAACTCCTCAGGGATAGATGAATTGACAAACAATGACGATGGTATTACGCGGATAAGGTTTGGCAATCAGGAAGGCGATATTCCTGTTGTGGCTGATTATGACGGTGATGGAAAAGCCGACCTGGCCGTAAGGCGTCCTGAAACTCAGATGTGGTACATTCGCAATTCAACAGGAAATGATGAAATTTCAGGATTTGAAGATGGTATCTCCAGAGTTCGCTTTGGCTCTCAAGAAGCAGACATTCCGGTTCCCGCTGATTATGATGGCGATAGTAAGGCCGATATTGCTGTAAGAAGAGCATCCAACCAATATTGGTATATTTTGAATTCATCTGGAAGTAATTACAATTCAGCACGGCAGGATGGCATTCAGAGAGTTCAATTCGGTAAACATGAGGACGACATCCCGATTGTGGCAGACTATGACGGCGATGGTATTGTGGACCTGGCGGTCAGACGTCCATCAAATCAGTATCAATATATTCTGGGTAGCAAAGACAGTCAGATTGAACGCATTCATTTTGATAGTAACGCCAATGATATTCCTGTCGCTGCACCCATTTTAACCCGCATGTTAATGGTGGAAAAATAAGCACTTATACTCAGTTGCCCATTACACGAATCTTACGCCAGACGTAAGTTTCGTGGCATTGTATCGTCAGTTAGTGTTTTCTAATCACGATGGTGGAAGGCTTTTCGGCTTTTCATCATAAACAGGAGACATCGGTTTTCATTAAAATGATTTAATTTTATTGGGGACTGATTCTTTAGTCCGGCGAGTTTTGATTTACCAAGGCCCAGATACAACACTATTTTGTCTGGAACAAAATAGGACAGCTTTAGCTGGCTTGCGAAGCAAGTGAGTATCAGGGACGATACGAACAAAACCCGTTAAAAAGCAGGTTTGAAGTTTGGTACCAGAGGCTGGAGCACGATTGTCTGGAACAATCGTCAACATGTAATGCATGGCCCGAAGGGTGAAATACAGGATGTATTTTATATCTGAACCGGCACAGTATTGCCACCGGCCGATTTTGAAAAGTTTGTGCTTATCTTAACCTATATAAATCGATGGCAAGCAATAAGTTATCCAAGCTCGCCGAGTGCGTATTTCGGTGAATTCGGCCTGTTATTTCGGTTGATTCCGAACAACTTCAAGTCATTCTTTTTCTCATCTCTATTTTTACGCTAAGTGTTCGGATTGGTCCAGTTTTCTCATTGATTCTCCAACCAGGTCGATTCGGTGACTGTTGTGTAATATCCGATCCAGGAGCGCATCGGCAACAGTAGGGTTTGCGATCATTTTGTACCATTCCGTGATCGGTAGTTGACTCGCGATGATGGTACTGCCCTGTTGGTAGCGCTCTTCCATCACATCCAACAAGTCATTGGCCTGACGGGTGCTGAGGTTTTCCATTCCCCAGTCATCCAGGATAAGCAGTTTGAGCTTTGCGAGTGAGGCGAGTTGCTGTCGGTAACTACCATCAGCATGGCCCACTGACAGGTCATCCAGTAGATGACCAAGACGATAGTAACGGACTGTATGATGTTGCCTGCAGGCCTGCTCTGCCAGTGCACAGGCAAGGAAGGTTTTGCCGCAGCCGGTGGCACCCGTGATCAGGATATTGTGACAATGGTGTAGATACTGGCCGTTCAGTAATCCCGCGATTTTGTCTTTTCTCAGTCCCCGCTGAGCGCGGTAATCTATCTGACCCGGCTGAGCGTTGAGTCGTAGCTTTGCCTGTCTCCTGAGGCGTTGTATTTTGGTGTTATCCCGGCATTGCAGTTCATAGTCAGCTAACAGCCCCAGACGTTCTTCGAAGCTCATGTCTTGATACGTTGCTGGCTGGCTTTGCTGTTGTTGTAATGCCTGAGTAAAATGCCCCAGTCTGAGGGCACGAAGTTGTTCATTGAGTGAGGTTAATGTCATCAGATACTCCTTATTGATAATAGTGCTGACCGCGTATATTAGGGTGTGACACCACCGTTTCTTCAGTCTCAGTGGTGTCGGTATGCTGCTCTTTGTTGTTTTCCAGTAGATTCAGAATCACTTTGCGATGCGGACGCTCCAACAGAAGCGCTTTCTGGCAGGCGGCTTCCAGTCGGAGGTGACCGTACTTTCTGCCCAGGTTCAACAATCCCAGACAACTGCGGATTGCCTGCTCTGGATGGGTTTTACTGCCCAGGCTCCACGCCACGACTTCCCGGGTGGCGCTGCCAATGCTTTCAGCCCATTGCAATAATCGTTGTGGACTCCAGCGATGCGCTGCATGCTGGCCGGGCATGTGTTCTTTTAATGTGGTGAATCCCCCTTCCCGCTGACTGCGGACATGCTGAGCAACCTGTTTTCCCTGATGGTAAATGCGAACAATGCGGGCGGTAGCTTCAACTTCCAGTTGTTCACCCACTAGCTGATGAGGAACAGAGTAAGCATGTTTGTTATACAGCACATGGTAATCGGGACCCGGCCGGCATTTTCGTGTATCGGTATATTCCCACGGGTAAGCAGGTAACGGCTTCAGCGCAGGTTTATCCAGTTGCTCAAACAGCTCGCGACGCGACCCCGGGTGAAGCCGCTGAGGTCGATTATTGAGGTCATCAAGAAGCGCTTTGATTTGTGCATTGAGCGACGACAGGGTGTAAAACACCTGATGACGCAGACGCATCATTATCCAGCGCTCTACCAGCAATACGGCATTTTCTGCTTTGGCCTTATCTTTGGGCTTGTAAGGCCTGGCGGGCATCACAGCGGTACCATAATGGCGTGCCAGTGAAGCATAGTTTTCATTTATCTGAGGGGTATAACGGTCAGCACGTGTCACAGCAGCTTTAAGATTATCCGGCACTAATAAACGCGGCACCCCGCCGAAGAATTCAAAGGCCCTGACATGCGCCATCAGCCAGCTCTCCTGTCCCTGAGAGGCGCAGGCTTCTACGTAGGTGTGGTTGGAAGCGCCCAGTGTGGCAACAAATATCTGCGCCTGACGCACTTCCCCCGTATCAGGGTTGATAACCGGAATAGTGGGACCACAAAAATCAATAAACAGCTTATCGCCAGCAATATGGTGCTGGCGCATACTGCGCTTTTGCTTTTTTAACCAGCGCTGATAATGCTCGCAATATTGTGTATAGCCATAAGCTGTCGCTGGCTCAATGTCGCGGTACTCCTGCCACAACAGCAGTTTGGTCATTCCTTTGCGTTTAAGCTCCTGATGAATGTTGCTGAAATCAGGCTGGCGTTTGATTCTTCTGGTGTGTCTGCCGGGGAATAACCGGGCTTCAAACTGCTTATCAGTCAATTCAGACGGCAATGGCCAGGCCAGCTTACTGGACTGAAACCGTCCGACGAGATCGCTGACGGTAGAAGGTCCCAGGTTCAGGCACGCAGCTATGTCTCGCATACTTAACCCGGCTTCAAACCGCAGGCGTAAAACATCTTTAATTTTTTTCACATTCGTTCTCTCTCTGGGCATCGTAAGCGGCTTCCTCTGGATCAAATAAGAGCAAACAGCTTACCTGTTGATTTAACGAGAAAAAGAATGTGATTTCGGGAAACCGAACATTGATTTCGGCAATCCGGACATGGATCCCGGAAAAAGACCAAAAACGTCCGCTTTAAAGCGAAACGAGTGTTCGGTTTAAACCGAAACAGGTGTCCGGATTAAACCGAAATGGATGGCCGGATTCGACCGAAACATGCACCGAGGAAGATTTACGTTTTATATCTGCCTGGGCCATATCCGAAGGGGCAGGGTGCAAGCACAAAAATATGTGACACAGCTCCATGATTCAATGTTAAGAATCGCCAGAACGCCAGCTATTAAAAAAAAGCAGACCAGGGCTGCTTGAAAGCACCAGAAGTTTTCCGGTGCAAAAACAAGTTGTGTTTTACTGGGAAATTGAAAGTGGTATCGAGGTTGCCAGGATATTGCATCAAAGAATGGACCCACTAGCGGCATTCGAATGACATTTCCTTAACGGAACATTTAAAGCAGATTTAAAACGGATACGACCCCCCTCCTTTAATCTCCTTTAATCCGTAAAACGGCTAGGCCCTTTTATTTCCAAGTTACAAGTTTTGCCATCATTAACCAACTTTAGAGGTATTGAAATTAGCCACATTCAATCATGCACTAATCTTCAACCTTCTCAGGAAGTGGAAACAACGGCCTCACCTCTACTGTGCCTTTTTCCGCTGGGGGTAAACGGGCTGCTATTTCTAATGCTTCATCTAAATTTTCTACATCCACAATATAATAGCCGCCAAGCTGCTCAGTGGTTTCTGCAAAGGGGCCGTCCGTGATTTGTCGCTTACCATCACGAACTCGTAAGCTGGTGGCTGTGGTAATTGAGTCCAAAGGGGCGGCAGAGACTAATTTTCCCTGCGCGGCGAGTTCTTCGGATATACGCATAGATTTTTGGAAGCAGGATTGCATTTCTTCTTCTGTCCAACAATTTTCGTCACTGTAAATTAATAACATGTACTGCATTTTCTTATTCCTTATTGTTCTGCTGTTTTAAGCTCTTCACTGGATAGCATTACCATCCAGGCTACGCCAAATTGGTCAGTAACTTGGCCATAAAGTGGCGACCAGAACGTTTCTGTCAAAGGCATATTGATTTGTCCATCCTTCGCCAACGCATTAAAGACTCTATGAGCTTCGTCTTGGTTATGTAGGGTTAACGCCAGACTAAAGCCACTCATCTTGGTGTTATCACCACAGCCGTCCGAGGCGAATAGTTTGATATTAGCGACATTAAATTCACAGTGCATGACTTTATTTTCAAAGCCTGGTGTTAACAAATCTTCTGGAAGCGGCTCAGGGCTGTCACTAAAGCGCATTAACATACTGATACTGGCACCTAAGTGTTCCTGGTAATAGTTGAGCGCTTCTTCACAGCGACCAGAAAAAAACAGATAGCTGTTCATCTTGGCTTGCTGCATACTATTTCGCATAGTAACCGTGTCACGCAGACTTTGTTCTTTCTCAGTAATTTCACCGGAAGTATCCCAGTCGGCATAATCTTCCATTGAATAGAAAGGACGAATTTCTATATCCGAATCTTCCAACATGGGGTTAGGGCACTTTTTCACCCACTCTATGGCTTGCTCGATGGAATCGACATTCCAAATCCAATAACCAGCAATCAGTTCATTGGTTTCAACAAAAGGCCCCTGGACTACTTCACGCTCGTTGCCACTAAAGCGCACTCTAAAGCCTTGATTACTGGGTTTTAAACCGTCACCGGATTCCATGATCCCCGCGTTTACCAGCTTTTCGTTGAACTCACCCATAGCATTCATGAGTTCTTGAGTGGGTGGAACCCCTGCTTCTGAGCTATCCGTTGCTTTGACTATTACCATGACTTTCATAAATTTTTCCTGTTGTATGATTGTTTTTTGTTTTGTATTGATTAATCGAATGAACCAAAAGCTAATCGACAAGAAATGAAAATATTTTTTAAAAAATTTATAAAAGTGAGTTAATGGCTTTTTAGTTGCGCTAATTTTTGTACTAAAAAACGTTTTTCCGGAGCTTGTTTGACTAGCACTAATGCTTGCTCAAAGGCAGCAATAGCTGCAGTGATTTGCCCTGAGCGAACAAGTAATTCGCCACGAGTTGAATGGAGTTTGTGATAGTCTTGCAATGCTCCACTGGCTAGTATGCTATCTATTATATTGAGCCCGGCTACTTCACCATCACGCATAGCAATTGCTACAGCTCGATTAAGCTCAACGACGGGAGATGGTTCCACCTGTAGTAAAAGGGAATAAAGCCTAATGACCTGGTTCCAGTCTGTGCTACCCTTTGATTTAGCGTATTCCGCGGCAATAGCGGCTTGTAGTGTGTAGCTGCCAACCTGACCGTTGGTAAATGCTTTTTGGACTAAGGCCATGCCTTCATCAATATAGGTTTGCAGCCATAGGCTTCGATCCTGGTCTTCTAACAAGATAATATTTCCGTCGGCATCGGTACGGGCATAACTTCTGGATTCATGCAACAACATTAAGGCTAACAGCCCCATAACTTCTGAGTCGGGTAATAACGATAAAACTAAGCGGGCAAGGCGAATAGCTTCATTAGACAGGTCGACACGTAACAGTGAGTCGCCATTTGACGCTGCATATCCTTCGTTAAAGACTAAATAGATCACCAATAAAACCCCTTCGAGTCGCTCTGGCAATTCAGTAATCTCAGGAATAACAAAAGGTATTTTCGCTTTCTGAATTTTATTTTTCCCTCTGACAATACGTTGTGCCATTGTAGAAGGCGATACCAGGTATGCGCTGGCAATTTCTTCTGTAGATAAGCTGCACACTTCACGTAAGGTTAAAGGGATTTGAATTTTTGGATCTATGGCCGGATGACAACAAGTAAAGATCATACGCAATTGATCGTCTTCAATCTCTTGTTTGCTGACTTCGTGATTGTATTCTTCAAGCTCACTGATTAATCGTTGCACGTCAGCTTCTAGTTTACTAAAACGTTTGTTGCGTCTGAGGGTATCTATGGCTTTAAAACGAGCAGTCGAGATTAACCAGGGTGTTGGATTGGCCGGTATGCCCTTATTACCCCAAGAATCGAGAGCGACAGAAAACGCTTCGTGCATGGCTTCTTCGGCTAGCTCAAAATCACCGAGCAAGCGCACTAACGTGGCAAGTACTTTACCAGATTGCTCTTTGTATAGCTGAGATAGCTGTTGATTAATTGCGGTATTCACTGGCTTCAATTTTGAGTGACAACTAAAAGGCCTAAGCTTATTTGAGCAACTATCTACCCAACAATCAAGCAGTTGGTAAGCAGTAATATTGGGTTGGGGCGTAATACCAAGGATTGGCTCTTTAATCCGGTGAGTTAAAAATTACCAAGGCCCAGATACAACACTATTTAGTCTGGAACAATCGTCAACATGCGAAGCATGGCCCAAAGGGGGAAATACAGGATGTATTTCATACTTGAACCGGCACAGTTTTGCTACCGGCGGATTTTGAAAAGTTTGTGTCTATTTTATTCAATAAAAATCAATAACCTGGAAAGCGATAAAGGCACTTTGCAAATTCTTTGCTCATATAAACGGCTACTCTTTTCGATCAACAAGTGTAGTGTCAATCAAGCTTGGCTCCTCTTTCATGGGCAAGATCGCGACGACATAAACGATATTATCTTCGATGAAGTAGTAAATGAAAAAAGGAAATCTTTTGGCTGGTGCTCTATGAAACCCACAGTGTATTTCGTGAACACCTCCATAAATGAGAAGAGATTCTATATCTGAAAGTAGGCTATCCCAGAAATAGTCACCGATACCTTTTTCCTGTTCATCGTAATACATAGCACCCTCGTATAGGTCATTTCTGGCTTCTAGCTCTACTTTTACATCGAATATTTTCACTTTGGTCTACTATTTCTCAGTTCTTCAAGAGAAATAAACTGTGCGCTTCCATTAGTAATTTTGTCAGCCCTTTCGGACAGTACATTTTCATGCCAATTTGGAGATTTCGCACTTGTGAGATCTTTTTGTACTGATGTCCAAATTGTTTCCATAGCCTTAAGTCTGTCAACGAAGGACATTTTTTCAATATCTGATACTGATAGCATAACTAATTGAAATGTTTGGAACCGTGTTACGAAATATAGCAGAGACGCCAATCGGTTGATATACCCAACTTGAAACACAAAACTAGCTAAAAGCAGAGTATTGTGATTACCGATCCCCCGTTAAGTGGGTAGATCCAAAGTTCCAAGCAAAAAAAAACGACTTACGTCGGTTTAGTCTCTCTATAAAGAGATGGTACCAGAGGGTGAAGGCGGTTGTTTTAGCCGCGCAGTGGCGCACCGACTGAACGGCCTGCCAAGGATGGCAGGACTGGGTGACGATCATCAGGGATGTGTTTAAGATGAGCGCAGTAGGGGTCGGTGTTTACTTGCACGTTATTCTTAAGCTGGGTGAGTTACTTGGATGGCTCATACAACCCAAAACATAAATCTCAATTCGAAGAACTTGATTTAATTTGACCGGCACAGTATTGCTACCGGCGGATTTTGAAAAGTTTGTGTCTATTTTAATTCTTAAAAATCAACAAGTTAAAACAATATAAAGACGCTTTGCAAATTCTCTGCATGGCCAGAAAAGTATTCAACTCGGTCTCTAGGTTAAAAAGCTCAATAGCAATGCGTTGTTCGCTTCATAATTTTAAATTAGAAAAACTGTCATAATGTGCGCATAATATAAGCATATCGTGTGGAGGTGTTTATGAATGTCACTCTTGGTTCAGAATTTGAAAAACGCATTAATGAGAAAGTTGCCTCTGGTCTTTATACCTCAGCCAGCGAAGTAATCAGAGATGGATTGCGCTTGTTGTTTGAGAAAGACGTTTCGAAGCAACAGCAACTTGAGATATTTAGGGAGGAGGTTGGAAAGGGCTTTCAACAGTTGTCTAACGGGCAAACTTCCGATAAGTCTGCACTCGATATTTTTGCTGATGTGAGCAAAGAACTCGATGGCAAGCTATAAACTTTCTGAGCTTGCCGAAGAAGACTTATGACTCATATCTGCAAGAACCATTGAAGATTGGGGTAGGCCACAAGCAGAAAAGTATGTGTTGTATCTTCATGAAACTATGACACAAATCGCCATTACTCCCAATATTGGTAAAAACAGGCCAGAGTTATTTAAAGATGCAAAAAGCTTTCCGGCGCAAAAATATATCGTGTTTTACTGGAAGTGTGAGACAGGGATCGAAGTAGCGAGAATTTTACATCAAAGAATGGATCCGCTTTCAGTATTCGAATGAGTTCAATTAACGAACAATTAAAAGCCATAGACGAAGAACTCGCGGACCTGGAGAGTCGAAAGCAAGTTTTAATCGAGCGCAAAGCTAGTCTTGAGAAAATGCGCCAATCACATACTCTTTCAAACACCGATAAAATCTCCGCTGAACAACGAATATCCATATTTAAGGATCTGTTCACAGGAAGGAGTGATGTCTTTGCCCTAAAGTGGGAAAACCTAAAAAGCGGTAAGTCAGGTTATTCGCCAGCGTGTTATAATGAGTGGAAACAAGGGATTTGCAACAAGCCCTATACCAAGTGTACAGATTGCAAAAATCAAAACTTTAAAGAACTAAATGAACAGGAAATCTATAAACATCTCACCGGGACGCAGGTAATTGGCAGCTATGCTCTCGGACATTCGGGTGCGTGCAAGTTTTTGGCAATCGATTTTGATAAATCCGATTGGCAACTAGCGGTTAAATCGACAGCTGAGGCTGCAATTACCCTGGATGTTCCCCATGCTGTCGAAATATCACAATCCGGTAACGGCGCCCATCTTTGGGTATTCTTCAGTGAAAAGGTGCCAGCAAAGCTTGCTCGTCGCCTTGGCTTTTTGCTCTTAGATAAAGCAATGGAACTGTGTCCAAGCTTAACGTTTGACTCCTATGATCGTCTGTTCCCCAACCAAGATTTATTGCCAGAAGGCGGATTTGGGAATTTGATTGGTTTGCCTTTGCAACAAAAGCGCAGAAAAAGTGGCTTCACTGAATTTGTAACTGCCGATTTGGCTCCAATAGAAGAACAATGGCTGTTCTTAAAACACTTGCCGAGAATGAGCCATTTAGAAGTTGCTGAGATGGTTAAATCAGAATCTGATGATCAACCCATGGATGAGCTGCCGTGGGAAAGGCAATCGGTATCAATAGAAATCATTCCAGGCTGCCCTCAGGAATTAACTATTGTGAGAGCAAATCGGTTGTTTATTCCAGTCGAGAGTTTACCTTCCAAGTTGGTCAGTTGTATTCGAAGAATTGCCAGTTTCTCTAATCCTGAATTTTTCAAAAAGCAGGCGTTACGGTTTTCTACCTATGACACACCTAGATTTATCAGTCTGGCTCGAATAGAAGGAGACTACCTTGCGATACCTCGCGGTTGCGAGGATGACTTGATTGATTTACTACAGTCTCAAAACATCAAACCACATTTCGATACAAAAACAGTAAAGGGGAACAGGCTAACTAAAATCAAGATGACTACCGGGTTGAGAAAGGAGCAAACCAAAGCCGTTGATAAGATAATAAAGCACGACATTGGTATTTTGCATGCTCCCACAGCTTTCGGCAAAACGGTCACAGCAATTGGTATTATCGTCAAACGAAAAACAAACACGCTGGTACTCGTCCACAACAAGCAATTGATCGATCAATGGCGGGAGCGCATAAACACCTTTGCTACTGGCATCCAATGTGGAGTGCATATGGGGGCTAAGAAGTCTGTCTCGAATGAAGTGGATATCGCGACTTACCAGAGCTTGATAAATCGAAAGGACAACACGGTAAATTCAATACTACATAACTATGGACAAATTATCATAGACGAATGCCACCATGTTCCAGCGGCAAGTTTCGAGCTGGTACTTTCTGAAACTTCTGCAAAGTACATTATTGGACTTACCGCAACACCCAATAGGCAAGATGGTTTGCAGAAAATCATGTTTATGTTGGCGGGTAAAGTGCGGCATCGTGTTTTAGATGAAGCTGATAAAAGCTTCACACAGAAAGTGTTTGTAAAAACTAGAAGTGCTGAGTTTGACATGTCGAACAAGAACGATTCGAAGCTTCATATCAGCGAAATTTACCAATGGCTGAGTGAGGATGAGCAGCGCAATGTCATGATTATTGATGATGTTATTGCCGCAGCAAATGAAGGCCGCCATTGTCTTCTGTTAAGCGAGAGGCGTGGTCATGCAGAAAAATTGTTGGATATGTTGCTCCAGCAGGGTTTGAAGTGTGTTTTATTAACAGGTGGTATGAGCGCCAGGCAAAGAAAGGAAGCAAATGAGGCACTACCCGACTCACAAGTGTTAGTTGCGACTGGAAAATATATCGGCGAAGGGTTTGATCTTCCCCGACTGGACACTCTGTTTATTACATTACCGATCTCCTGGAAAGGCACACTTGCTCAATACGCTGGTCGTATTCATCGTACTTTTGACGAGAAGTTCGCATTTATGATTATGCAGAAATCAATGAGCCAATGTTGAATCGAATGTATCAAAAAAGAGAGAAAGGGTATTTGGCACTAGGCTACGATATCATTAAAGTTTGATCGGTGAGCAATTCTTCGAACCGGTTATTAACACTTCCGCCAAATCTAAAAACAACCCCATTTTGTCTGGAGAAAACGCTAAAAAGCTGATTTGAATTATGGTACCTGAAGGTCGAGGCAGTTGGTTTGGCCGCGAAGCGGCCCACCAATTGAACAATAGCATTATAAAATCAAACTTTTTTCCAACTCTGTCAGCAATGTGTTGGTCAGGGCTGCAGGAATTGTCGTATTCAATCTGCTCAAGTTAAACACTTTGACAAATTGGGCAATATCCTCGGAAGTTAAGACTTCAAGGATTGCAGGGTTGGTATACAATTCAAGACTGGCGTTATCTGTTGAAAGCAATACCTCCTTATCAGCAATTGCGGTGATTTTGGCACAGACAGCGGCAGATAATAGGTCTAATGCGCCAGCCATACCTTGCTGGCTAAGGATTTTGGCAGCCTGATACTTCTCACAGGCTACGTTGTGCCAGGTATTGGATTGCTTGTCTGAGTGTGCCGCAGTTGCTTGGGGAGGCTTATTGCTCAAAGATTGCCAGCCTTCTGGGTTGATCTTTTGCAGTTGTCGCATGCTTCTGGGATCTAACAAAATAACGGAAATGTCACTTTGTAACTGCTCTACAAACGCTTCGTCTGTGTCGTTAACTTCCTCTAAAACCACAATAAGTTGATTTTGTTGCGCCTTGATTGTTTCAATGCGCTTTGCAAACTGCTGTTCAATAGTTCTGATTATTTCAATTAGTTGAGTGTCTTCAGATAGGGCATCAGGTAACCACTGGGATGTTGCAGCCCTGTCTGTTATTTCGGGAGTCTGCGGCAGTGTGGTAGCTACATCGTCTGATTCTGTTGAAGTTTTTTGAGTAATATTTTGCTCTTCTGAGTTGCCATCAATGGACTCAGAGATAGCTGCGTCTGCATTTGATTCAGGCGTTTCGTTGCTCTGAAGATCGCTTAGCAAGCTGGACAGACCCTTAGCACCGATAGTGATTACATCATTTTCTGTATCACCGACTATAGTGCTGTTAAATAGATCCTGTTTGTTATTTACCAGCGACAATACCCGTTCTTCATAGGAGTTATCACTAATCAAAGAAATGATACGAACATTTTTACTTTGTCCGAGTCGATGAATGCGAGCGTTGCGCTGTTCGAGAATTGCCGGTGTCCATGGTACATCTACATTGATGAGCGTAGTTGCACATTGCAGATTCAGGCCCGTGCTGCCTGCGTCCGTGGCGATAAATATCGAAATACTGTCGTCTTCACGAAAGGCATTCATCAGCTCTCCACGTTTTGCTGATGGTACACCACCGTGTAAATGAACATATCCCAGTCTCATTTCCTTGACTAGTAGTTCAATCATGTCGGTCATGAGTTTCCAGCAGGAAAACACCACCACTTTTTCACCACTATCAATACAGATTTCGGTAAAAAGGCGGCGTAATTCTTCCAGTTTAGGGGAGCCTTTACTTGTTTTATCCACCAGGCCTGCGGCGTTACACGCCATTCTCGCCTGTTGCAATGCGGCCATCAGTCGATTGCTCTCTGTCGGAGTCAAAGGGCGTTGTTTTGCGATATTGGCCAACTGGCCGGCGGCGCTTATGGCGTCATCATGCAGGCCGATTTGAATGTTGGTCATAGGCACATCAACGCGGATTTTAGTCATGGATGGCAGTTGTTGACTCACAACTGAGCGATTGCGCCTGAGCATTACCGGCGCGATGGTTTTGCGCAGTTCACTCAAATTGCGGTAAGCCAGCACTTTGCCTTTATCGTCGGTGATATGAAAATCCGCCATAAAGCGCCACAACGGACCAAGGTAGGTTGGATCAACAATCTGCATCACGCTGTAGAGTTCTTCCAGTTTGTTTTCCAGCGGTGTGCCCGTCAGGACAAAGGCATATTTACTGGCAATAAGTTTTACGCTGGACGCAATTTTTGTGCGCCAGTTTTTGAGGCGCTGCGCTTCGTCCAGAATAATTAGATCGGGCGCTATCAATGTGTTAATGGCTTCCAGATCAGGGATGGTGGTTTCGTAATTAATGATCACAAACAGTTTGTCGTTTCGGTATTGCTGGCGACGTTGGTTAGCATTTCCTTGAATCACCTGGCTTTCGAGGCCAGTAAACTTTTTAATTTCTCTGGACCATTGTGCCTTGAGTGATGCCGGACAAATAATCAGGACTTTTTGTACATTGGCGTAACGATGCAGCCAAAAAGCCGCAGTGATGGATTGCAGAGTTTTCCCCAGCCCCATATCGTCTGCCAGTAATGCCCGGCCGTTGGAAGCCAAAAATGCAACGCCTTCAACCTGATAGGGGAACAATCTGGCGTTGACACCTGCAATGCGTTCACCGTTGAGCTGGATTTCTTCCTGAATTTCGCGTTGCCGCAAAGCATGATTTAGTCTCTGCTGAATGGCTTTAACATGCTCCAGCGCATCGCTACCGATTTCAATGTGTGGATTGTCATAAAATCGAGATTGAAGTTGATAGAAATCTTCAGGTAGCTGGCCAGTGAAAAATCCTGCTTTATCAAAAAATGGCGCCAGCATGTCAGACAGTTCCGCGGACATGTTCGCTGTGCGTTGTAGCTTTATTACTGCTTCCCGGCCGTGCCATCCTCGATATACGAAAGGAGTGGTAGTGGGAGAGCTGGAGATTTGATTCTTACTGTTACGATTAATTTCGTGCAGCACAGCTTCGATATGCTTGCAGGTTCCTAGCTGGTTGTTGTGCCAGTCGGGGCAAGTACAGGTATTTTGTCGTTCATTGAAGCTGCGAATTTTGACGGTGTAAAATGTTTTTCTGTGAGTCGCCGATGCAATTGAACTGGCCCGCCATTCACCGTAACCATTAGTTGCAGAAAGCGACTCTACATTTACCTCTTTTTGACCTTTCTTGATACGGTCCAGTAATGCGGTTTGCTGTAAATGCTGTTCGGCTTGCTCTGCGTTGTCGGCCTGATACTGGTCACTACAATGCAATAAAGCGGCAACTGCATGGCAGCAAAAGACTTCTTCTGTGTCCTCACAGTAACAACTGGTGGACAACACCTCTCCCGTTGTTTTCTCAAGATTGATTTTTACGCGGTAGGGGAGATCTGAGTCACCTGCATCCACGGAAGCCACTATTTGATCAGGCAAGCTATCACATTCCAGAACACAATTTTTATTAAAAAAATGCAGGCCCAGACGATAAGTTTTATGACTTACGCAGTCGGCAATATTTTTTGGATCTGCGTAAAAGGGAATGGTATCTGAAGACATGATTTTTCGTCTATATTTTAAGGCAGGTATAAATTATTCACTGGAGTCTAACAATTCTACTGATGAACAGAAATAAAATTGTTGAATATTTGTTGCCCCGGTGTGGCAAGGTCCTGTATCGATGGCCGTTGGTATGAACTTAATCCCCTTTGGCAAAAATACAGAAACTCAGCGTTTGGTGGATGTAGCCGAGGTCGAAAAGGGGGCAAATTGCGCCTGTATCTGTCCGGGCTGCGGTATTCCTTTGATCGCCAGACAAGGAAATAAAAGAGAGTGGCACTTTGCCCATAACAAATCCTACCTGGAAGAGAAAACCGGGGTGTGTAAATACTCGTGGTTTGTTGCGTTAAGAATGATGATCCGACAGATACTAAAGGATGGGCAAGACTTGTTTTTACCGGAATACACTGTTTACCATCCCATACAGCAGAAGCACATCACTATCACCAATAGCCACAAAATAAGTTATGAAAACTGCGGCACTGATGTCACAGTCAAAGGAGAAAACCATAGGTTTGACGCCAGGTTACAGGTTAATGGACATCCTTTGTTGGTGTTTGTGAGTTACAAAGGCCGGGAATATAGGGGGGGCTATCAAGGCGAAGAAGTTGACGGCATCATTGAGCTTGACCTTATGAAATTGCATTTAATCCGGCAAAAGAGCTTCACGGAAGCAAGCTGCGCAACACAACTGTGCAATATGCTGAAATTCCCTCACCCATGTAAGCAATGGCGCTATCACAGGCGAGAAAAGGCCATTAAGGAAAAAATCAAAGTAGATCTTGAAGAGCAGAAAAAGCAGCAAGCCTATGAGCGAGCAAAAAGGAGACGAAATCAACATTCAGAGCACCAACTTTATGTTGCGCCGGAGCGGCACTGGCCACAAACAGTAATCCCCGGGAGTTATGGAAAAGCGGCTTCAGATGCTGTCGCAATTGGGAAGAGCCACCAGCGAGAAGAGCGCGAATGTGATTCTGTACTTGAGGCTCAGGCAGCAATTTCGCCCAAAACCGTCAGTAGTAAGGTTTCCCCCGGACCAATAAAAGATAAACCCTTTTATTGCATCATGTGCAAGTTAGAATACATGGGAACGCAAACTGGCCCCAATCCGTGCCCTAAATGCAACGAGCATTTGTATCGCAGAGAGTTGAAAAGCTAGAGCGCGTTAATCTTTTGGTGCTCATTTCTTCAACCGTGCAACAGTTGCACATCATCTTAAACGCCAGAGCTTCTATAGTTTCTTTACAGGTTATAGTGCCGGGTCGCAACAGTGTAAATCTGCTGCTAAGATAACCGGTCAAAAAGTGGCATGGCAGTCTCTTACAAGCAGTGCTTCAGAGCAAGGAGATGTAGGAAAGGAGCAGATAAACGCCAGTAAACTGACTGTCCTGATTGACGTATCTGCAGATGAGCATCTGTCTGCATTCATTATTGAAGCACTCGAAAGTAACCCAAGCTTGCAGCAAACCCTTGTCACTTTGCGCCAGGCACAGCTCGCAATAAATACTGTAGAAGCCCAGGACAACCTCAATGTGGACGCCAGTATTAGCGGGTCAAAAACGAAGCAAACAGGTAATACTTTTTCAAACTCGCTGTCTGTTAGCTGGGAGCTGGATTTATGGCAAAGAATAGCCGATGGGGTAACTGCGGCTAATCTGGATGCCGCCAGGTACCTGCACACAGGGGAATATTTTGGGTTTGTCGGACAAACCATTGCCGGTTTAAGCAGGTTACAAGCCAAATTACCGTCACATGCCTTGAAAGTGTACATTCTGATACATCCACCTACATAAACACCACAGATCCGAAAGCCGTCCCGCCGCACAATACCGCATGTTTGCACAACAGGAGAAACAATGTGAAACCAGTTAAATTATTACTACGCAACACTTTGAAGGCATTTCCCGTCTCCGCTCTTATGCTTCTGACCGCTTGCGGTGGCAGCGACGGAGCAGATCCGGTGGTAGTGCTCCCCCCCCTCAAACGATGCAACCAGACATTGCCTCCGAGTATCAAGGTGTATGGTATGCGCCCGGATATGGATTTTCTCTGGAAATAACCGATAACCAGGTGGATATTTTAAGAAGCACTACGGATTACTGCTTTGCGGTTGATCAGTTTGAAGACGTTGACACCACCAGCCTGAACAGACAACTGAAACTGGAAGCCGATCAGCAGCATATAGTCTGGTTCGGAGGTATGGGAACACCAACCTTTGGCGCGCCGGGAGTGCGTTTTGAAAAGCGTAGCGAACTACCAGCCAGTTGCATGACAGAGCGCTACAGCATTGACTCGGAAATTTCCAGTTATGAAGAGCTTTTTGCCATATACAGCCAGATTATGGAAGAGTACTACCTTGATTTTGAACGAACCAATGTTGACTGGCAGCAGCTCAGCTACGATTTGTCAGTGATGCTGAACAATGACAGTACCATTGGCGATTTCTTAGGTGCGGTTAACTACAGCTTTGAGATGTTGCAGGACGCTCACAACACCCTGACCACACCTGATGGCGATGTTTTACAGGTACTGGCACGCCCAACCTTAATACATAAGCTGATCGAAAACTTTGCTATTGAAAATGGGCTTTCTTTCCCTATTCCTGATGAGCTGATCACTCAGCAATTAATTGCACAGCTAAACCTGTACCTGACAGAACAGAGCGAACACCTTGAAAGCATGGTTGCAAGCTATGCCACTTCACCGATAAAACAAGCGGCAAATGGCCAGGTTACCTGGTTTAAAATTAACAACATTGGTTACCTGAATGTGGCCTCAATGATCAACTACAGTACAGCTTCAAGTACAGCTGACGATCTGACACAGGTCACCAGTGCGTTGGAAAATATCAATGCCATCTTGGACGAGGTATTTGCTGATCTGGCTGATACACAGGGCCTCATTCTGGATATACGGAACAATGGCGGTGGTGCAGATTATATTTCACTGGCTATCGCCAGTCGCTTTGCGCCATCGGCAACACATGTATACAGCAAACAAGCTCGCGATGGTGAGTCAAAAACGCCTTTGATTGATGTGACATTGCAGCCCTCAGATCGCACTCGCTACCTGAACCCAGTGACACTGCTTATCAGTCACGATACTGCCTCAGCAGCAGAAACCTTTAGCGTTTCGATGGCACAATTTGATCAGGTTAGTATTGTTGGCGAAGTGACTCAAGGGGTACTGTCTGACGTACAGGAATGGCCGTTGCCTGGTGGTTTCTTGCTGGGTCACTCCAATGAGTTTTACTACACGCCTCAGGGTGAATGGCTGGAAGGTACGGGGATTATTCCTGACATCCAGGTCAACTTTTATGATAAGGCACTCTGGCAGGCGGGCGTAGACAAAGGCATTGAAACCGCCTACGAACTAATGCACTAAAGCAGACCACTCAAAATTCAGGGAGCACTTTTGCTCCCTGAATAACATCTCTGGCCCTATCACACATAACAAAGTAGAGTTTCAGCAAAAACAATCTGAAGTGTTCCCACATCTGTTTGGCTCTGTATCGGTAACCCTGAGAGCAAAAGCTTTATTGATTCAGTGTTGCTGATGTATTGCCGTTCTTTGTTCCGCCAGCAAAGGCAGGGTAACAACAAACCGCGCACCGCATAGTGTCTTACCCGATTCAATGTGGATTGTTCCACCATAGTGACGAATAACCCTGGAGCTGAATGCCAGACCAATGCCAAAGCCGTTAGTTTCTTTGTTTTGCAGACGTATAAAAGGCTGCAAAACATCAGCGCGCTTTTCCTCGGGGATACCTGGCCCATCATCCTCGACAATGACAAATACCGTATGAGCATGGACTTCCATAACAACATTAACCGCTGAAACAGCGAACTTCCCGGCATTTTGAATAATATTTTCCAGCGCCAGAGTTAAGTAATGTTCATCTGCAGAAACAAAAGCAGCTTCCAGGAAAGGCTGTAAAGTTAAGTCAGGGGCAAAGGTTTTATTCTCAGCCATATGTTTAAGCACAGTAAAAACCTCCACCTGACGAATATCAGAATGACTCAAGGCATGCTCTAAGCGGGTATAGCGAAGCATCTGTTCAACTAGCTGCTCCATGGAATCAAGGTTTCCGTTGATTTTATCTGAGAATTTTTCACGTAGCGCCTCATCATCACAGCCCACCAGGGTATCTAATCCCATGCGGATCCTGGCAAGTGGTGTGCGTAGCTCATGAGATAAGCCACCGCTGAGCAATTTAATATCTTGCATCAGCGTCTGTATCTGCGCGGCCATGGCATTAAACTCTTCTTCGATGTCCTTCAGATAAACCCCAGGTCCGACCTGAACCCGAATAGAAAAATCTCCATCACCAACATGTTTTGCCGCCATTCGTAGACGCATAAGACGCCGTACAAATGGCATAAACCAAAACATCAATATGGTCGCGAATCCGAGGTAGAAGGATATGGTCAACACTAACTCCAACCCCGAGCCACTGCTGGGCGCTTTGGCAAGGTTGAGACGCACAAGATTTTGCTCATCTGCCAATGCAATATATAAACTGTAGCCGGAAGACGTTTCCAGAAGCAGGGAGCGATGTGTATTTAACTGAGCGAGCAGCGGCTCTGGTAAAGGGGCTTCATTGAGGGCCATGACTGCGCTGCTCAATTCACTTTTTTCTGACAAGGTAGATAAAAACGGTGCCACAGAGCCATGTTGCTCGGCTGCAAGAATAACAGGAACCAGTTGCTGTGCCTGTTGTTCAATGAGAGATGTCTGATGCTCTGTCTGTATATTTTTATAAACTTCATCGAATGCCCAGCTTAAGCCAAAAAGCAGTCCAACGAGCAAGCCAACGGAAGCGAGACTAAAGCGGGAAATTACCATGTATCTTTTGCAAGTTGATATCCCTTACCCCAAACGGTTTTTATGCGAAATGGCTGGTTGCCTTCATCGCCCAGCTTTTTGCGTAACCTTGATATCGTCAAATCAATAGACCGATCAAAGCCATCAAACTCAAACCCTCTGAGTGCCTGTGTAAGTGAATCGCGGGAAACAGGTTGTCCAGCCTGACTGGCCAGGCACCACAAGGTATCGAATTCTTTGCTGGATAAGTTAACCTCACGGCCAGCTAGCGTCACACGCCGGTCAGCAAGGCTGACCATCAGCCCACCAATGCTGATACTCTGCTCATCCGGTTTGTCGGTGCTATCTACTTTGATATTTCGCCTTAACAGGGCTTTAATTCGGGTTTCCAACAACCGTCCGCGAACAGGCTTTGTTAAGTAATCATCGGCGCCCATTTCCAAGCCAAGGATTTCATCCATTTCATCATCTCTGGCAGTGAGCATTAAAATAGGTATATTCAAGGTCAGACGTATTTCTCGGCACACATCAAGGCCATCCATGCCCGGTAACATACCGTCCAGAACAACAAGTTCATAGGCTCCAGACTTAATTTGTGAAACGGCATCCAGACCATTATGACATTGTGTGACAAGGTAGCCACGCTGGACCAGATATTCAGCGATCCAGTCCGCAAGCTCCTTGTCATCTTCTACCAGTAATATGTGTGCAGACATAGTTAAAACAATCGCCACCTAGCTGCTTTGCGGTTAGTTTTGCGGTAAACCCAAGCATATTCCAATGTTTCTGATGCCACCATTTGACCCAGACGCTTAAGGCTGATTTTCATCGGGCTGACAATAGCAATCTCCTGTTGCACTTTACCCGATCTGGCATCTGTCCAACACTGTCTTTTTTCATCGCCGAAATACAGACAGAGGTTTTCTACCTGATTCGCCTGCCAGTTTACAACGATATCGACAAAACACTGTTGTCCCTGTTCCATAGCCACACATTGATCAGGATCGATCTGAATCTCAATGGAGCCTGCTTCTTGAGCGACAGTTTGCTTCATGTATGCCATCAATGCGAATAAAATAAAGACTGTTTTTTTCATGGCAGTCCCCTTAAAACACATAGCTCAGGCTGATACCGAATTGCGTCTCGGAATCAGTTCTATTGTTGTCTGCGGCTAAAACCGCCCGGGAAACAGGGCTGTCAGTTATGCTGTCAGCCAGTTGGGTATAGCGACCATAAACATCCAGTACCAGCTTATTACTCAATGGATAGGCAGCGCCAATCTGAGTTGAAGTGTTGAAACCACCGCCAGCACTGTACGCAGGCATATTCCATTCTTCAGGAAGCTCTTCTGTACCATAATAGAAATTAAGGATGTTACCATCGCGGTACTGAGCCCCTAATGAAGCATATACCTGCATATTTTTAATAAACCAGCTTTTTGATATCCATAACGATGCATAGGCCCCACCATCATAGTCATCTTGCAGTATCAATGGCGCTGCGATTGCCTGAACTTCTAATCCTGCAATTTCGCCCGTTGCTCTTACACCAATATATGCTGAGCCGATTTTCTCAAATCCGGCGTCATCCATAATAAACTCAAGATCACCATGAGCCAAAGAGGCTATGACATCAAACTCCCAATTGGGGGTACTGTGAAAGTGATATCCGGCAGCAATACTCGGATTAAATTTGTTTGCCCGGCCAGGAACCTCAATAAAAAAGCCATTGCTCCAATAATAAGCCCCATTGACGATCAGCTGCGCATTGGCTTCTTCTGGTTGATATAGCCCATGGTTATACTCAAGCCCGAGTCCTACTGAGAGGTAACCCTTACTCTCCTCTGCATCGCCTGGTAAAGACCAGAGCAGCACCAAAAGTAACAATAACCAATATAAAAATTTAGAATTCATCAAAAGATCTCCGTGTCAGTAAATGATGAATCGAAGGATAAAGAAGAAGCACCAGAGGCGCTGTATACGATCATACCAGAATGTATCAAAATATAGCGTCTCGACGAATCAGATATCGGTTGAACAATTGAGACCATAACAAACTTCATCCTCACCACCGAGGGATAACAGTTGAACACCAGGCTGCAGACGCTTCAAATTTACATAGGGTTCACAATTGCTGAAGTTGCATAAAAACCACAATATTATATGGCATGTGGTAAAACATCAGTCTACTGATTCAATAACGGCAGCACCTGCTAAAAAGTTATCTTACAGGGGTTTTTAAACGAAATGTACCAAATAGCCTGGAGTGAGAAATATGCAGCCAACAATGAAGAAGATGTTGAATTGCCGGGGATGGCCTATGAAGCGAGTAGCTTTCCACTTTTCATATGAAGCATACTAGCCCAGATTGGAAAAGAGATTTAACGGAGGTCAAAAAACAACAAAACCCGCTAAAAAGCAGGTTTGAAGTATGGTACCAGAGGCCAGAGTACGATTGTCCGGAACAATCATCAACATGCGTAGCATGGCCCGAAGGGTGAAATACAGGATGTATTTCATACCTGAACCGGCACAGTATTGCTATCGGCGGGATTTGAAAGGTTCGTGTTTGTTTTAATTTAATTAAATCAATGATTTATAACTACGAAAAGGTACTTTGCAAATTCAGCTCTCTAACATTCTTATTCTTTCCAAAAGACAGATAAGCTTTTGTCTAAATATCGTTCAAAATAATTTTGTTGTATGGTGCTGTATGCAGTACCATACGATAATGGAAACATCTAAAGTCGTGTTAGATACTAATGTCATATTTTCTGGATTGTACTCTTCTAAAGGTGCGTCTTTTCAAATACTGAACCTGCTGCATCAGCGAAGAGTTTCGGCGGTACTGTCGGTTACATTATTATTTGAATATGAAGATGTGCTCAGAAGAAACGCTGAGATGCTTTATCTTAATGATGAACACATTGATATTATTCTGGATAATCTCTGTATGCTTTGTAGTCACCAAAAAGTCCATTTTTTATGGCGACCGTATCTTAAAGACCCCAAAGATGATCATGTGCTTGAGCTGGCAGTTGCTGCTGAGGCTGCGTTTATAATTACTCACAACATCAAGGATTTTAAGCAAGTAGATAAATTCAATATTGAAGCTCTAACTCCCAAAATGTTTCTGGAGAAGATTTGATGCCTGCAAGAAATTTAAGACTACCCAATTCCATCGACTCTCACTTGAAAGAGATTGCAGCTATGGAAGGCGTGTCGATCAACCAACTCATTACCACTGCTGTTTCAGAAAAAGTATCTGCTTTAATGACAAAAGATTATTTAAAGAAACGAGCTGAAAATGCTCGGTCTGAACAGTTCGCTGAAATTCTGCGTAATGTGCCAGAAAGAGCGCCTTTGGAAGGGGATGAAATGTAGAGCTCCTTGCTCTATGAGCACAAAAAACCGACTTACGTCGGTTTAGTCTCTCTTTAAGAGATGGTACCAGAGGCCGGACTTGAACCGGCACAGTATTGCTACCGGCGGATTTTGAATCCGCTGCGTCTACCAATTTCGCCACTCTGGCACATTATATTGTGTTTTGGTTCCTTAGTTACCTGTTAGTTAGGCAATGTCTACCAATTTTCTTCTGACCTAAGCTGGTCAGGAGGCGAGAATTATATTCAGTGAGAGTTTTCATGCAAGTGTTTTATTGCGCTTTTGGGTCAGTATGATGAAATATTGCTCGGTTTTGGGATTGTTGATTGAAAACTTGTTGTATAGAGGTTTGATAATTGTCTTCGCGGGGTCTTACGAAGAGCAACTGCAGATATTCTGGTACGCTAAATCGGTAATCAATTGAATGACATCAGCGGTGCTATCAATTAGTAGAGATATGGGAATCATCTGTGTTTTGAATTGACTATCTGGCCAAAAAAATTTCATTAACTATACTTCTTTACATCAGGATTATAGGGAAGTGCATTGCTGTGATAAAAGCTGTAGTGAATATCAGATTAACGCTGGCCCTGTTAATTTCCTTCTTCAATTTCACCTTTAGTGTTTCGGTTGGCGCTGAAAAATCAAATGTTGATGCCCTCTACATCCCTTTGGCTGATCATTACGCGGTTTTAGTGGTGTATGAGCGTTACCGTGACCAGATGCAATACGCCGACTTCTCCATTGAACAAATGACCAATTGAGATTTGTTGCAGGCAAAATTTCAGCAAGGGCAGGCGGATATGGCGCTGATGATGGCACCATTGGCTATGGATATGTATCAAAAACATCGGGGCTTCAAATGGATTGGCCTTGCCCACCGCGATGGAAATGGTTTGGCCGTCAGCCATCAAATCGCCAATGAACTGAATTTTTCAGCGCAACGTTCGAATCGCAAACCCAGCAAAGAGCTGGCGGATGTTATCAGGCGTATTAGAGCTGAAGAATCACAACTGTTAGTCGGTGTTCCTCATGTGAAATCCATTCACTCATTAATTTTGTTTCAGTTCCTTCGGGAACATGGGATTTCTATGAGCCTGTCTCCGAATATCCCGGCGGAAGTGTTAGTTATACCTGTTGCGCCGTCCAAATACCGGCTTTTGTGTTAGGTAAAAATAACCGTTCAAAGCCTGCTGCAATTGAGCAATCACTGCCCTGGATAGATATTGTTGAGACTGACAATTATGGCTGGCTAAGCTGGTATTCGAAAGATGTTCTTCCCAGTGAAAAGGGCCATGTGGAATGTTTCGTATTGGCCACTGATGCCGCGTTGGCGACCAAGCCGCAGGCCATCGACGAAGTATTCCGTTTTATCAAAATTGCCGGGCAGGATATCGAAAATGCAAGAAATGCGGGTGGAGAAGAGCTTGAAGCGATAGTGAACATCGTTCAGAAGCATATCCCCGGGCATAGTCGAAAAGCGATTTTAGCCAGTCTATCCACGGAACTACAGGTCATAAATTATCAGCATCTTGATATTGATAAGCTGGGCTTACAAAAAATAATGGAACTTGCCATTGAAGCCGGTGTGTTACAGCAAGCAATTAATATTTCCGAATTTGCTCATGGGGAGCAATGATATGGGGCGTAAGGATAGTATTGGGCGCGAAAGCATAAAAACAGTTTTACTAAGGTGGTTTTTGCTGCTTGGACTCTTGCCTATGTTGTTGGCTTTTACCTGGAGCTATTTTAACACGCGGGCGGGGTTGCGGGAGGTTATTCAGTCGGGGCTGTTAAAACAAATAGAAAGCCAGGCGACTTTTATCGATAACTGGTTCTATTATCGAACGGTGGAAGCTGAACTGCTTGGGGACAGTCCGGTTACTGTGCAGCTCTTAAAATCGTTGAGTTCTTTGTTTAAAAGCTCGGGTTTGCCCTTATCTGAAGTGGTGAAAACTTACGACTGGCGAAAAACCTTGCTGACCCATCGCAACTACTATGACAAGCAATGGATTGAGTTCGATTATGTGTATGACATGTTTATTATCGATAAGGAAGGCCACGTACTGTTTTCTGTTGCCGGAGAAATGGCTCCCGGAGCAAATCTCAGTCATCAAGAGTACCAGCAAACTAAATTAGCTCTGGTATATCAAAACGCACTTGCTAGCGGAAAAACACTATTCTCAGAACTTGAGTTACATCAATTACCTGGCAGACACATCTATGGCTATGTGGCCACCCCCATTATTGATGAATCAGGACGAAAAGTGGGCGTGTTCGCGGCAAAAATTAAACTGCATCGCATAGAGGGGTTACTTAAAGAAACCAGTGGCCACGAGGGAGAGAACTATATCGTCAATACTCAGAACCAGTTCCAGATCCACTCAATGGACTCATTTTTATTTGAATATAATCATTTTGAGTTACTTTCTGATAGCGAGCTTCTGACAGAGGTAGACGGGATCAAAGTTTATGAAACGGTATCAGGGACTGGCGAACCGGTAATATCGGTGCATCGTAATATCAGTGTTAATAATCTGGAATGGGTATTGATTAACGAAAAGAACACAGAGGTTGCGTTCGCCTCGCTCGCTAATATAGTCATAGCGCAGTTGTTGTTTATTGTGCTGACGTCTATCGCGATATTTTTCTTTGCCAGACGACAAGTGAAAAAAATCAGTCAACCCATTGTGCAAATGACCGAAGCATTCAATAAACCCATAGAAGAATTACAAGAAACAGATTTTGACGTTGAAGCCAGATACGAACTAATAGAGCTGGTGGCCGCGTTGCGGGATATTTGGGGCAAAAGTCGGGCCTACCGAATTGATTTACAAAGGAATATTCAGTTGTTGGATGCGATAGTCAATAATCTTGGTGCGGCACTCATCATGATAGATGCCAAAGGCTCTATTCAGGGCTTTACCCCCACAGCCGAGGATGTATTCGGCTATTCTGAGCAAGAAATGTTGGGGCAAAATGTCGAAGTCCTTATGCCAGATGAAATAGCTGTGAAACACGATGATATTATCAGCAATTACCGACCAGGAAAAGAGAGCATTGTTATAGGGCAGAGCTTAACCTTGCAAGGAAAACGCAAAACCGGTGAGTCATTCGACCTGGACATCATAGTAACAGCGGTTGAACAAGGTGATAGCCGTATGTTTATAGGATTGATTACCGATGTTACTGAGCGTGTTAAATCACAAAAAGCACTGGAGGAGGCGCTGGCCAAAGCCGATGCCGCTAATAAAGCCAAAAGTGAGTTTCTCGCCAATATGAGCCATGAAATTCGCACCCCCATGAACGCCATCTACGGTACTTTGCAGCTTCTGGATAAATCCAGAATGCTCCCGGAAAAGCTGGTTAAATTAGTGGAGAAAGCCCGGTATTTCAGTCAATCGTTGTTGACCATTATCAATGACATCCTGGATTTTTCTAAAATCGAAGCAGGGATGTTGGAATTGGAACAATCTGCCTTCGATGTGCTTAAAATGGTGCAAATGGTTGTTTCTGATCTAACACCGGTAGCTCAGGAAAAAGGTCTCATATTAAAAGTAGAAGTCGCTAAAGAGTGCCCGCAATTCTGGCTGGGAGATCTGGTCAGAGTTAAACAAATTCTGCTTAATTTAACCACAAATGCGGTTAAGTTCACTAAACAAGGCGGTGTCAACGTTACTATTTCTGACCGTCATAAATCTGCTGCTGGTTTGTATTTGCTTATTGAGGATACCGGTATTGGCATGGACCAGCAGACCAGCGATAAACTGTTTGAACGCTTTGAACAAGCTGATAATTCCACAACCCGAAAATATGGTGGTACAGGCCTGGGAATGAGCATTACTCAAAGTCTGGTTTCTATGATGGATGGCACTATTGAGGTGGCAAGTGAGCCGGGCAAGGGCAGTTGTTTTACGGTATTTCTGCCGTTGCAACAGAGTCACGAAGCGGAGCCTGAAAAAGACAACCCATCGGCGGCTAAAGCTCCGGACATGTCGGATATTAAAATTTTGTTGGCTGAAGATAACGACATCAATCAAATGGTATTTGAATCCATGATGCAGGCCACCAAAGCCGAATTAGTGATGGCAGGCAATGGTGAAATCGCTGTTTCAGCTTGTCAGGAAAGTTTACCTGACCTGATTTTTATGGATATTCAGATGCCGGTGATGGACGGCGTTTATGCCTGCCTTAAGATTAAAGAGATAGCTCCAAAACTGCCAATTATCGCCTTAACTGCGAATGTGCTGGATGAAAATATCCGAAAGTACAAGGAAACCGGGTTTGATGACATTATTGGAAAACCTATTGAAATCAGCGAACTATATCGCTTTTTAGAAGACTGGATGAACCGCAGGCAGTGATTTAGTTTAAACCCTGACCTGGTTAAAAGATTCATTTCTCACTTAGCTCAGAATGTAAAAACCACAGAAAAACCATTGGGATACTGGTAGACTTTGCGCAAATTGACCGGAGAATTGTTTGTGCCAAAAGAGGTTGTGCAGGCGGGGTTTCCTCGCGCGGGATTTTTGCGCCGTTTAGCGGCCATGGTTTACGATATCTTAGTCGCCGTTGCGGTAGGTATGGTTGCTGCCATGGTAATGACGGTTACGCTGATCTTGTTGTTTGAAAATGGCGTGCTGGATAAACAAGGCTATGAGCATGTCAGCGACATTATTCAGCAATCTGTACTGTACAAAAGTATTGTTCAGGGCTGGGTATTTCTCTGGGTAACTGGATTTTTTGTCTGGTTCTGGCGCAACGGTGGACAAACCATTGGTATGCGAGCCTGGCGTATGCGCTTGTTTAGTACCAATGACAAGCCCCTGGGCTATGGCCGCGCCTTTATGCGCATGGTGTATTCTTTAGGTGGATTGGGCACCTTGCTGGTATTACTGGATTTCAAAAACAAGCAGTCCTTGCAAGACCGACTGGCAAACACCGAAATGCGCGTACTCACCAAAGAAGCCAATGATCACAAGCAGTGGTAAGCTTCAGCGTCGATATTCTGCCTACCCTAAACATCTTTACTCAATCAGCATGATTTAAATTATTGATTAAAATCTCTGAAACTAATCGTTTATGCTCCGGTCTATGGGAATTGTGCAGTAACTTTAGACACGGAGAACCCGATGACTTTTTTGGAAAGCCTGACCATCAGGAAGCGATTGGCTTATGGATTTGGCGTAATTTTATTATTGATGATTGTACTCACCGTTATGGGTATCCAGAAGGTCAATTTCATCGATCATACTTTGGCTGACATTACCGATGTGAACTCGGTGAAACAACGCTTTGCGATTAACTATCGGGGCAGCGTTCATGATCGCGCTATTGCCATAAGAGACGTTGCGCTGGCTCGTTCTCAAAATGAAGTCAGAGCAATAGAAGCAGATATTATCAGGCTACAGGCCTTTTATGCTGAATCAGAGCAAAGCATGCAAGCGATGATGGACAGGGGAGTAACCTTTACCTCCGCAGAGCAGCGCATCCTGTCGGATATCCGTAAAAAGCAACAACAAACACTGCCGATTGTACAGGAAGTGTTGGATAGAAAACGTCGCGGTGAAACCCTGAATGATGAAATCCTGGATCATGCCCGTCCGGCTTTTACGGGGTGGTTGGCCAGTATCAACGAATTTATCGATTATCAGGAAGCCGCTAATCAGCAAGCCACACCGAAAGCCAGAGATGTGGCTGGTAATTTCGAATATCTGATGTTTTGGTTGACTCTGGGGGCGGTGATAATTAGCGTTGTTGTTGGTGTTTTAATTGAAAAAAGCTTGCGCCGCTCGCTTGGCGGAGAGCCATACCGGGCAGCAGGCGTATTGACCGAAATTGCTCAGGGGAATTTGGCTGAAGAAGTCACAACTGTTTATCCGCAAAGCATGTTGGGGTCTATTCAAAAAATGCGCCTAACCCTTTCTGGCATTGTTGCCAATATTGTTTCAGCGGCAGCAGAGCTCACCAATCAGGCTGGGCAGCTGGCTATCGGCTCTGGAGAAATTTACAACGCTGCTCAATCTCAGGCAACCCTGACCCAGCAAACCCACAACCGTCTGGATGCGTTACAACAGGTAACGTTGAAAGTCACTGATATTGCCGCGCGAACAGAAGAAAACTCTTCGCAAACTGTAAACTACGCCAATCAGGGGCGAACAGCCATTGCGGAGTCTTTTGCGGCTATGGAATCTGTGTCTAAAACGGTAAATGAAACAGTGACGCAAATT
This sequence comes from Planctobacterium sp. AWH2_060, assembly GCF_056158425.1. Lineage (NCBI taxonomy): Bacteria > Pseudomonadati > Pseudomonadota > Gammaproteobacteria > Alteromonadales > Alteromonadaceae > Planctobacterium > Planctobacterium sp. AWH2_060. Next base: position 4,142,558 of record NZ_JBSWTG010000001.1, read on the forward strand.
CGACAGCTTGAGGAACGCACCAAACAGATTGGTGGCATAACCAGTGTAATTAGTGGTATCTCTGAACAAACCAATTTACTTGCGCTGAATGCTGCCATAGAGGCTGCCAGAGCCGGTGAATCTGGACGGGGCTTTGCTGTAGTAGCGGACGAAGTTAGAAATTTGGCAAAACGCACCGGTGAAGCAACAGCAGAAATCGAAGTCATGCTGGGGCAGGTACAGGAAGAAACAGCCGCATCGGTGGCCGCAATGGAAAAAACGCAACCTCAGGTGGAAAGCGGAACAACCCTGATCCAGGAAGCCGCTCAGTTGTTATTGCAAATTAACGAGCAGGCCAGTGATTCTCTGGACAGAGTGAAAGATGTAGTGGCAATGACTGCTGAGCAAAAATTAGCCATCAATGAGGCCTCTGAGGCTATGCGGGAGATCTCCCGTATGTCGGATAATGCGATCGTGGCATTGGAGCAAAACCGCATGGCAACACAGGCATTGAATGGATTGTCCACCGAACTAAAAGGTAATGTCGCCTTTTTTAAATTGTCACGGGGGGAATCTGCACGGGCGCAGCAGTGATGGAATCAACTGCGCCGCTATTGCCTTTTCAGCAACTGCATCGCCACAAAAGCAAATACCACACTGGGCAGCAATGCGCCTAAAAATGGGGGCACCTGGTAAACAATACTTAGCGGCCCAAATACCTCGTTGCTGATGAAAAAACCAAAGCCCGTCAGCACACCCATAATGATTCTGGCACCCATAGTCACACTGCGCAGCGGTCCAAACACGAACGATAGTGCCATCAACAACATCACGCCCACCGAGACCGGTTGCAATACCTTGCGCCAGAAGGCCAGGTCATAACGGGATGCGTCCTGACTATTGTTGTCCAGATACTGAATATAATCCCGCAGTCCGGAAATAGACAAGGCTTCGGGTTTGACCGTCACCACGCCCAATTTGTCGGGGGTTAATGTGGACTCCCATTGCACTTCATAAAATGACGAGGTAGTCACCCGGCCATTGAGTTTAGTGCGTCTGACTCGCTCCAGGCGCCAGGCCTGTTGAGTAAAATGAGCTTCTTTAGCCACCGTGATTTCGGTGAGCTTGCGCTGCTCGTTAAACACGTAAATGGTGATATCGCGCAAGGTATCTTTGTCGACAACTTCGCCAATACTGACAAACTTGTCGCCATCTTTTGCCCAGGTGAGTCGGTCGGTGGCAAACAGGCTACCACCAGATATGGCCTGGGCACGAATTTCTTTGGCTTTGGCTTCAGCATTAGGTGCCACCCATTCACCCAGCGCCATCACGAATAGTACCATCACCAGTGCTGATTTCATGGCGGACATGATGATATTCCAGCGACTTAGTCCGGCGGCCTGCATCACGGTTAACTCGCTGCTGCTGGCTAACATGCCCATGCCGGTTAAGCCGCCAATCAGGGTTGCCATGGGGAAAAACTGTTCTATTTCCCGAGGCATAGATAGCAGCACGTAGATACCAGCAACGGTGAGATCGTAATTTCCGGTGCCCACTTTTTTTAACTGTTCGATAAAGCTGATCAGGGTGCTCAAACCCACCAGTACCGACAGGCTTAAAAAGGTGGTGCCTAACAGGGTGCGGGCCAGGTACCAATCGATAATCTTAAACATGGCGTAACCCCCGGAAGCGGGCGCGTACTTTTACCCCGAAGGTGCGACCTTTTAAAATCAACATCATACCGACAAGCAGCATCACCAGGTGCACCCACCAGAGCCCCAATGTGGTTGGGATCTTGCCATCTTCCAGCACTTCCCGACCCATCATCAGCAACAGAAAATAACCCAGATAGAGCAGGATTGCCGGGAATAACTTACCAAAGCGCCCCTGACGTGGGTCTACTGAGCTTAGAGGGACGGCGATGATCACTAAAAACGGGATCGACAGCGGAATGGCGATGCGCCACTGAAATTCGGCAATGGCCGCCAGGCTTTCTTCTTCCATTAAGGCTTCTGTGGGGAAGGCACTGAGTTTGCGTCGTTTTTGAACCGCCTGCTCTTCGCCCAATGCGATCTGTACCTGATACTCTTCAAACTCAACTACCCGATAGTCGCGCAGTCCCAATTTACCTTCGTACTGATTGCCAGAGGTCAGGATCAGCTTTTGTGAGCCATCCGGACTTTCAGAAATATAACCACCTTCAGAATGCACTATGTGCACCAGTTCGCCGGCTTTTTCCGGATCGTGCTGGGCCACGAACACATTCTTAAGCTTATTGTCGCTGTCGATCTCTTGTACAAACAGCACCGCTTTTTTATTGGCGGTTTCTTCAAAGCGACCGGGTAATAAGGCGGACAAGCCGGATTCGGCAGAGAGCTGTTCTTCCAGCTGATATTCGATTTCAGTGGCCAGTGGTGCCAGCCATAAAGTCAGGGAAGCACTGAGTAGTGACATGATGACAGCGAGCACCAACATCACTCGCGCTACATACCATTCACTAATACCACAGGCTCGCATCACGGCCATTTCACTGTCTACGTGCAGGCGACCATGGGCCAGCATAATGCCAAGGAAAACACTTAACGGCAGGATCAGGGCGGCCAACACCGGCATCTTCAATGCCAGAAAATTCAATACCAGTCCGGCTGGGATATCACCATTAGAGGCCTCGGCCAGCACCCGGACAAATTTTTGAGTAACAAAGATCGCCATTAAAACCAGAAAAACGGCGAGTTGGGATTTGAAGGTTTCCTTCAACAGATATCTGAATATGAGCACGATTTATCCGGTCGAAAAGATGTATTTTTACTGGCAAGCACAGGAATTTTAAGTAAACTAAGTATTTTTATAAGTTTAAAAAATAAAAACTGCACCCTGCCTGAATAAAAAAGCCAACCTTATTATTATGAACGTTGAATCAGGGGCTTGTAAACCTGCCATGTTCGACAACGTAAGACTTTTTTTGTTCAGTCGTAAGTAACGCCAGTTCGAAATAGCATTATTTCGGACATTTTGTTGCTGGTTTGAGAGAGGAATAATGATGGAATTTCACGTAAAAAGCGGTAGCCCGGAAAAACAACGTAGCGCCTGTATTGTGGTGGGCGTTTTCGAACCTCGCCGTTTGACTGCTGTGGCCGAACAATTAGATGTGATCAGCGAGGGTTACATCAGTAATTTGCTGCGTCGCGGAGATTTGGAAGGCAAGCCCGGTCAAATGCTGTTGCTGCATCATGTTCCCAATGTCTTAAGCGAGCGCATTTTGCTGGTGGGTTGTGGTAAAGAGCGAGAGCTGGACGAGCGTCAGTACAAGCAAATCATCGCCAAAACCATTTCTACGCTGAACGAAACCGGCTCTATGGAAGCAGTATGTTTCTTAACTGAACTGCATGTTAAAGGTCGCGATACTTACTGGAAAGTGCGTCAGGCGGTTGAAAGTACCAATGATGCCTTGTACCGCTTCACGCAAATGAAGTCCAAAAAAGACGAAGCACGTCGTCCACTGCGTAAAATCGTATTTAATGTACCAACCCGTCGCGAGTTACCTGTGGGTGAGCGCGCTGTGGAGCACGGTCTGGCGATCTCCAAAGGTATGAATACCTGTAAAGATGTGGCCAACATGCCGCCCAATATCTGTAATCCTGAATACCTGTATCAACAAGCTGTAGAGCTGGAAAAGCAATACCAGAACGTCAGCATTGAGCGGGTAGGTGAAAAGGAAATGGAAAACCTGGGCATGAACTCCTACCTGGCGGTGGGTAGAGGCTCCCACAATGAGTCAGTGATGACCATCATCAACTATCGCGGTGGCGCTGCCAGTCACGATCCAATCGTGTTGGTGGGTAAAGGCCTGACCTTTGATTCCGGTGGTATTTCTCTAAAACCAGGCGAAGGCATGGATGAAATGAAATACGACATGGGCGGCGCGGCCGGTGTTCTTGGTGCAATGCATGCTATTTTAGAACTGCAACCATCAGTCAATGTCATCGGTATTTTGGCGGGTTGTGAAAACATGCCAGACGCTAATGCTTATCGTCCAGGCGATATACTGACTACTATGTCGGGTCAAACCGTTGAAGTACTCAACACCGACGCTGAAGGTCGCCTGGTATTGTGTGATGCCCTTACCTATGTGGAGCGTTTCGATCCAGATACGGTAATTGATGTGGCCACCTTAACCGGCGCCTGTGTGATTGCCTTAGGTAAACACGCCACCGGCTTAATGAGTAGTCATAACCCTCTGGCGCACGAATTGATCAATGCCTCAGAGCAAAGTGGTGATCGCGCCTGGCGTCTGCCTTTGTGGGATGATTATCAGGAGCAGATCGAGAGTCCGTTTGCGGATATGGCCAATATCGGTGGTCGTCCGGCAGGGACTATCACTGCCGCCTGCTTCTTATCGCGCTTCACCAAAAAATATCACTGGGCCCACTTAGATGTGGCGGGTACGGCCTGGAACAGTGGTAAAAATAAAGGCTCAACCGGACGTCCGGTGCCGATGCTGACCCAGTTTGTGATGAATCGGGCCGGTATTGAGATGGAAGATTAAGCGCGGCTATGCCAGGCGTTATCTTTTATCTGCTGTCTGAGCACCATGAAAGCCTCCAACATGACCCGCTGGAGGCTTTTGCCTGTCAGGTAGCGGCCCATTATTACCGACAAAAACAAAAGCTGTTTATTTACTGTCAGGATAAAGCGCAAGCCGAAAAAATGGACGAACTGCTGTGGCAATTGCCCGCAGATGCTTTTGTGCCCCATAATTTACCGGGTGAAGGCCCGGAAAACGGCACCCCGGTGGAAATAAACTGGCAAAAACCAGCCCGGATGAATCGTCAGGTATGCATTAATTTGCAGACCACAATGCCTGAATTCGCCGGACAATTCCGCACAGTCATCGACTTTGTGCCCTTTGACGATGCCAGAAAGCAACTGGCTCGCGAACGCTATAAACATTACCGCGCGGCGGGGTTTGCTTTGGATACCCGGCCCGCAGAAAAATTGAATGAGACCCCGAATGGATAAAACTTTCAACCCACAAAATATTGAAACCCAGCTGTATCAGGAATGGGAAGAAAAAGGCTATTTTAAGCCCTCCGGAAAAGGAGAAGCCTATTCCATCATGATCCCGCCACCCAATGTGACTGGTAGTCTGCACATGGGCCACGCCTTCCAGGATACCATCATGGATACCCTGATCCGCTACAAGCGCATGGATGGCAATAACACCTTGTGGCAGGTAGGAACCGACCACGCCGGTATCGCTACACAGATGGTGGTAGAACGCAAACTGGCTAACGAAGAAGGCAAGACTCGCCACGAATTAGGTCGTGATGAATTTATCAAGCGCATCTGGGACTGGAAAGCGGAATCCGGTGGCACCATCACCAAGCAGTTACGTCGCTTGGGCGCTTCTGTGGATTGGGATCGCGAGCGCTTTACCATGGACGATGGTTTGTCCGAAGCCGTAAAAGAGGTATTTGTGCGCCTGTATCAGGATGATCTGATCTATCGCGGCAAACGCCTGGTAAACTGGGATCCGAAATTACACACCGCTATTTCCGATCTGGAAGTAGAGAACAAAGACAAAAAAGGCAACATGTGGCACCTGCGTTATCCGCTGGCGGATGGCGTTACCACCAAAGACGGCAAAGATTATCTGGTGGTGGCGACGACACGTCCTGAGACCATGCTGGGTGATACGGGTGTGGCCGTTAACCCGGATGATGAACGTTACCAGGATTTAATTGGCAAAGAGGTTATTCTGCCGCTGGTTAATCGCCGTATTCCGATTGTTGCTGATGAACACGCCGATATGGAAAAGGGCACTGGTTGTGTGAAGATCACGCCAGCCCACGATTTTAACGATAACGAAGTGGGTAAACGCCATCAGTTGCCCATGATCAACATCTTCAGCAAAGATGCCGCTATTCTGGCCAACGGTGAAGCCTATACTTTTGATGGAAAAGAGCTGAGTCTGGATGCGCCAATTCCGGCAGAACTGCATAACCTGGATCGCTTTGAAGCCCGCAAAGCTATAGTGGCCAGTTTTGAAGCCGCCGGTTTGTTAGAAAGCATCGAAGATAACGCCATGACAGTGCCTTACGGTGACCGCTCAGGTGTGGTGATTGAACCTCTGTTAACCGATCAATGGTATGTGCGCGTTGCGCCGTTGGCTGAGCCTGCCAAAAAAGCCGTAGAAGACGGTGAAATCCAGTTCGTACCTAAGCAATACGAAAACATGTATTTTTCCTGGATGAACGACATTCAGGATTGGTGTATTTCCCGCCAGTTGTGGTGGGGACACCGCATCCCGGCCTGGTATGATGCTGAGGGTAACGTTTATGTTGGTCGCGACGAAGCGGAAGTACGTCGCGAATACAATCTGGCAGATGATGTCACGCTGTCTCAGGACGAAGACGTACTGGATACCTGGTTCTCTTCCGCGCTGTGGACCTTCTCTACCCTGGGCTGGCCGGAAAATACCGAAGACATGCAGGTGTTTCATCCCAGTAATACCCTGGTAACCGGTTTTGATATTATTTTCTTCTGGGTAGCCCGCATGATCATGATGACCATGCACTTTATCAAAGATGAAAATGGCAAGTCTCAGGTGCCCTTTAAAACGGTTTACGTCACCGGACTGATACGCGATGAACACGGCGATAAAATGTCTAAGTCGAAGGGTAATGTTTTAGATCCTATCGACATGATCGACGGTATCGACCTGGAAACGCTGGTGCAAAAACGCACCGGAAATCTGATGCAGCCACAACTGGCGCAAAAGATTGAAAAGAATACCCGAAAAACCTTCCCGGGCGGCATCGAAGCCCACGGAACCGACGCTCTGCGTTTCACTCTGGCGGCAATGGCGTCCACCGGACGGGACATTAACTGGGATATGAATCGCCTGGAAGGCTACCGCAACTTCTGTAATAAACTGTGGAATGCCAGCCGTTACGTGCTGATGAATACCGAAGAGCACGATTGTGGTGCCAATGGTGGTGATATGCAGTTCTCGCTGGCGGATCGCTGGATTCAGGGACAACTGCACAAAACCATCAAGCAGGTTCGACAGCATCTGGATGCCTACCGTTTCGATTTAGCCGCCAATACCCTGTATGAATTTACCTGGAATCAGTTCTGCGACTGGTATCTGGAACTGACCAAACCGGTATTGTTCAAAGGCAACGAAGCACAGCAGCGCGCGACCCGTAAAACTCTGGTCAGCACTCTGGAAACCTTATTGCGTTTGATGCACCCGCTGATGCCGTACATCACTGAAACCATCTGGCGCAATGTGGCACCGCTGGCCAACATTGACGGCGACAGCATCATGCTGCAAAGCTATCCCGCGTTTGATGAAAACATGGTGAATCAGCAAGCCATTGATGACCTGGAATGGCTTAAGCAGTTTGTTGTCGGTATTCGCAACATTCGCGGTGAAATGGATATTTCTCCCAGCAAGCCGTTATCGGTATTGGTGAAAAACGCCAGTGGCGAACATCAGCGTCGCATGGACGAAAACCTGACCTTCCTGCAAGCAATGGCGAAACTGGAAGAAATTACGGTATTAGCCGCAGGTGAAAAAGGGCCGGCGTCTTCGACGGCGTTGGTAGGTGACATGGAAATTCTGGTGCCTATGGCGGGTCTGATTGATAAGGATGCTGAACTGGCCCGTATTGCCAAAGCGCTGGATAAAGCTGAAAAAGACTTTGCCCGCACACAAGGTAAGTTGTCCAACGAGAAGTTCGTCAGCAACGCACCAGAAGCGGTTATCAATAAAGAACGGGAAAAACTGGAAGAGTTCCGTTTAGCCATGGAAAAACTGAAAGAGCAAAAGGCGACGATCGAGTCGCTATAATTCGCTATAATTCAGTTAAATGGATTGAAAACGCCAGCAACATGCTGGCGTTTTGCTTTACAAGAATTATTAGCCAGCCTGCTTGAAATCTGCGCGATAACGGCGACTAAAGGGCAGCTCCCGGCCACAAGCAAGTTGTAACGTGGCATCGCCGCTTTCCTGCGGTTGGATAGATTGGATCTGATTGTAGTTCACCATAAAAGAACGATGTATCCGCAGAAATTGCTGCTCATCCAGTTGCGCTTGTAAGGATTTCATGGTGCCGCGATAGGGGTAGGCTCGGCCAGCTACATGCAGGTTAACGTAATTTCCGCAAGCTTCCAGCCATTCAATATCCTGAATCTTAACCAGGAACTCCTTACCCAGTTTTTTCACCAGTAAGTGTTGCTTGCTGGGGGCCTGATTGCTATCCGACATATCATCCTCCGAGGTGTCAGGAACCGAGGCTTCCCCCTGAATTCGAAACAATACCAGACGATATAAATACAGGATCCCTAGCAGGTAGAAATAGGTGCGAAAATCCTTGGCATATTCATATAAAAACTCATGGCCCCAATGACCAAAGGAATATTCACCGCCCATCCACCAATATCCGATTTCTCGAATTGCCACCATACCCACAACATGCAATGCAGCAAAGGGCAGGGTAAATAACACGTGTAGTGGCAGGCCACGCTTTAATGAAGCGATACTAAGGGGAACGCGATTATCAAACCAGAGTAAAAGTGGCACTAAAAAGCCAAACATCAGGGTACTGGAGCTTTCCCACAGCACTGGCTCCCAGGTGTGCACATTGGCTGATTCGTTGTCTATTAACGCCACATAAATATTGGACGCCATTTGCCAGACGATGAACAGGGTCCAGAGCAAGACCTCATATTGGGTTTTGTATTTCAGGTAATATTGAATATTCATGACGCTCAATAATGCAGCTGACCCATGTTCAGTTGTATTGTTTTTATCCCAGCATACCACCGTTAGTCACTGACGGGGAACGATTTAGCCTTTAGCTCTGTTTAATTGCAGCGCTGTTTAGCAAATTAGTGCCAAAATTGTCATGAGGAAACAACAATGCAACCAAACAATTCCGCACAAGCACATTTTTTATCCGGGCGTCGTTACGATATCGATGCTATCCGGGTTATGGCGTTTGGGTTACTGATACTGTATCACGTGGGTATGTTCTATGTACTGGAGTGGGACTGGCATATAAAAAGTGAGTACCAATACGCCTGGTTGCAGCCGGTGATGGGGTTCTTTAATCAATGGCGCATGGCCTTGTTGTTTGTGATTTCCGGCATGGCCACGGCGATTCTGGTGTACAAATCAGGTCAGGGATTTTTAGCTGGTCGAATGCGGCGTCTTGGATTGCCTTTGGTATTTGGGATGCTGGTGATTGTGGTGCCCCAGGCCTATTTTGAGGCACAGGCCAATGGCGTAACTACCGGAAATTATGCAGAGTTTTGGTGGGCCTACCTGACATTACAACCCTGGCCAGATAATGCGTTTTCAGGCAGCGATCCGGGATACACCTGGAATCACCTTTGGTATTTACCCTACATTATGTTTTATACCCTGGTGTTGGTGACCGTGCGGGCTTTGCTCAGACAGTGTTCAGATAAAGTGAGCGCCAAAATCCCCACTGGCAATCTGGTCTATTGGATTCTGGCTATGGTCACTTTGTTAATGTTGTGCGGTTATTTTATCTTTCCTTTGTTTCCCTATCGCTCTCATGCATTAACAGATGACTGGTACACCCACAGTTTGTTCTTCAGCTTCTTTGTGTTTGGTTATCTGTTGATTCGCAGCGAAGCCATATGGCAGTCGTTAAAAGAAAAACGTTGGTGGCTACTGGCGTTGGCGGTTGTGGCTTTTATTGGCTTTAGCACCATGAATTCAATCGTAGAACCGGACAGCCACTTTTTGATGAGCTTTGCGCAGATGCTGTTTATCTATCTCAACCGGTTAAGCTGGATACTGGTGATCCTGGCTTTTGGCTATACCTTGCTGAACAAACCGTCTGAGTGGTTGCGCTACTGCAATCAGGCAGTGTTTAGCTGGTACATTTTACATCAGACGATCATTGTTATTCTGGGCGGCATCCTGTCACCTTATCAACTTGGCGGCTTGACGGAGTTTGCATTGGTGCTAACTGGCACAGTCGGCTTGTGCCTGGCAATACACCACTTCCTTGTGTTGCCACTGCGCTTCCTGCATCCGGTGTTTGGTGTAGCGACTTCGGTGAAACTGCCGTCAGAACAGGTATAAACTCCCCGTCAGGCCTGTTAATTTGCCGAGGACGCATCACTTTGGTCTGCTGCCAGTAATTTGATTTTCAATGGTCGCAGCAGGCCTTCAGAAATCATGGTGGCGTAAAGCAGGGGCAGCAAATTGACGCCAAATCCAGCAATCGCCCCTTGATCAAAACCAGTTGTTTTGCCTGAGGCCACACCAAAAATAGCGATACAGCCGATTAAAAACAAAATAACGCCAGCGCCATAACAAAACTGGATCTGGCTTTGGTAAGTGCCAGCTAACTGCCTGGCACCCAAGCCACCGATAATGTCCTGGCTGAATATGTATCTGATACCTTTGAGTGCTGACATCAGCCTGTCCAGGTCATAGGCGAGTAAAGTCATAGCCAGAGTAAAGAGCACTACAAACAGCACACTGGGTAAATTAAAGAAATCGGTAAAATCACCGTTCATTGCCATCATTCCTACAATGATGAGTTTTAAAACTATAATGGCGGCTAAGGCTTTCATGATCATATCTCCTGTCCAGTTGGCCTCCACTTCCGTGGATTCAGATTTTAGTGCTGATACAGGTACATCCAGAGCACTCAGCAGAGACAAGCAGGACTCGTTAGAGGCATTGCCGGTTTTCTCGATGCGTTGAATGGTTCTTAACGAAAGACCACTTGCAGTGGCAAGTACTTCCTGAGACCAGTTTTTCTGCATTCGAAGATTTTTTAGTTTGTCATTACTGAGTCGCATCGGGATTTCCTTTTGTATCGCCGGACAAATGTTAGCCGGATAGTGACTATAGGCCAGATAATCCTTACGACAAAACGGTGACAGTGGAGAAATGAGTTAGTGAATGATGGTCAGCTAAGGTATCTGACAGCAGATTACAGCGATTTTTCACACAGATTGAAGAAGAATGAGCAGGCCATAGCAATTTTTCTCAGTGTGGCTTCATCTTCCTTAGTCCAGTCTACGGTTCGTCCGACACTTTCACAGCAGATAATACCTTTGGGTTGGAAATCCCTGTGTAACACATAATCCAGCAAAGACTTTATTTTTAGTGGCCTAAAATAAGATTCAGTAAAGCAGGAGGTAACCGGATCCAATGTGGCATCCGGTGCATTAACAATTTCCCGCTCCAAAATGGCCTCAAAATAAGAGCCAAAGTCCTGACGGGTTAAAACTGTACCTGAAGTATATTGTTGTTGCAGCGCATCAAAGCATATCAGAGAGGTAATCTGAGAGTGGTCGTCGTCGAACAGCCATAAACTCACTCGATCAGCCCCCTTCACCATGGAATGCGTTATATTGCAGACGCAGTGCAGTTTTTCCTGTTGGGAAAGGGTAGGGTTGGTCAGGGCTGTATTGAGTTTAAATAGCTGTTCCATGTTTTATTTTGAGTTAAAAGTGAATGAGCTGAAAAGGCAAATCGCCAATCGCCAATCGCAATAGCTATTATAGTCTAAATTCGCGGGGTGTTAATTGGGGGCACTTCTGTCTGGCTTTTTCGTCCGGAGTAAAAACAAAATTCGATGGTGTTGGGGAGAACCTTTGTTTTCGAAAAGAAATAGTAAGCAGGCTTTTTAGTTTGCTATGCTCAATACCAGCAATTTAGGTTTAGTTTGTCATCATAACAGGAGTGTAGAGTGGGAATTGAGCAGGACATTTTAGGCGCAATCGACGCAATTTTCAGTTTGGGAACCGTCTCAGAGCAAGACAAAGCCAATCTGGCGTTAATCTTACGAGAAGTGAAAAAATTAGCACCTGAACAAAAGCAGGCGTTATCGGATTACTTGTTGCAAACAACACTGCCCAATGACAATACCCTGGTAATGTACTTCTATTTATACGATTGCTTCGGGGATATTCAGTTTTTAGAAAGACTTATTCCACAAATACCGCCAGCCTGCGATCTTGCCTGGTTTTATGAATTTTACTGGAATGTGTCGCATCGTCTGTTTCGTCGTAGTGCTGGCAGTGACAAGCTGCAAACCGCGTTGCGGCAACACTTTTATGCGCTGGCACAACACAGTAAACGCTTTCTAACCAGCCGTGGATTACTTACCAAGCAGGTTGGCTTTTCAGCTCCCAAAAATATCGCTGTTGTGGTGCCCCAATTAATGCACATGCGGCATTCGCCTACCCGCGAAGCGTTCAATATTGCCTTGCACCTGAAGCATTTTCACGGCTGTCAGGTTCAGGTTATCAATACCAACAGCATGAACTATGAAAACTGTCACCAGTTGCAGTTGCTGATGCCAGCTAACTTTGAAGTGAATGACACACTTAAGGGGCAGCAACAGGTGCCAGTGAAATACATGCAGTTTGATGACAGAGTCAACACCATCAGTTTTGAAGCTGGTCCTATGAGCAATCAAAAGCTGGCTAATATCGCCAGTACTTTGCAGCAACTGGAAATTGAAGCCGTTATCGCACATGGTGAAAACCTGTTGGTGATGGAGTGCTTGTATCAGCATTACCCCTCATTGTTTGCCACTACCGGTGCAGTAGTTCCTTATAACCATTGCGATGCCTATTTTATCCCCGGAAACTTGTTTAATGACAGCGCGAAAAAGCTGGCAGCGGAGTACGGTCACGAAAATTTTATGATGGAGAGTATGTTAGTGACGCCGGAAGGCCAGGCGGAAAAGCCGGCGGACAGAGCACAATTCGGCGCTCAGCACAGTGATTTCCTCTACCTGGTTGTGGGTACGCGCCTGACAGGGGAATTAGAGCCAGATTTTATTGAAGTTTGCCAGAGCATTTTAAACCAGCAGGAAAATAGTCGGATATTGTTTGCCGGGACCCCTGAGCTGGATTTATCGCACTTATTTGATGCTGCTTTAATTACACAGAATCGAGTACTTAATATTGGATTCCAACAAGATCTGGCGGCTATCAGTGCAATGTGTGATGTTTATCTGAATCCAAAACGAGCAGGCGGCGGCACCAGCGCACAAACTGCCATTTTGAATAATCTACCTGTAGTCACCCTGGATCATGGCCATATCAGCGCGGTTGTGCCGGAAAATAGGCGACACGCCAATTGGTTGGTCTATCAGGCATACCTTGACAGATTACATGCTGAACCAGATTTTTTAGCCTCGGAACAACAACTGTTTAGCAAACACTTTTATGAGCACCTTAATTCTGCAGCACAAATAGCAAGAATGTATGAAAAGTTATGTACGGTGGCTGAGGCTTTTGAGTAGCCAGTTGAACTGTACGGAACTTTGAGGTGGAGGTCATTACTATTTTAACTATGAATAGAAGCTATTGATCAACGGGGTTCGCTGAAAATCTTTTTTCAGCGAACCTGACCCCCCGCAATTATCGTTTACCATTTGCTGTCATTCCACAATATGTTTACCCTGTTCCCCTACGGTAAGAAAATTGAAGCAGGGATTAGAAAAGTAATGGCATTGCCTATCGATAAATTGCCTCCCCCCTCTGAAATGTGGGGAGTAAATGGTGATAATTTTCAGGAGAAAGTGGCAAGCTCGCACTCTCCGGTTGTTTTAAGGGAATTTGTTTGCGATTGGCCATTGGTTGGTGAAGCATTGATATCAGACCAACATGCGTTGAGCTATTTGAAAAAGTACGCCAGTAGCGAAAAACACAACCTGGTGTCGCTTGACAAAAAACATGATGGAAGAATGTTTTACGGCAATGAGGATTTAACACAATTAAATTTTCGTTACGAAAACGTCAGCATTCAGCATGGCCTGGAACTGATGCAACAAAGGTTAAGCGACAGCGATTCAGCGAGCCTTTGTTTTCAATGCCTTCCTTTAAAAAAAGCTTTCCCTGGATTGGTACCGAAACTTGTCAATCCTGTTCTTAAAGAGCGAGGCAGTGCCTTTGTCTGGTTCGGGTCAGAGTTTAAAGTGGCGCCTCATTTTGACGAAGCTCAAAATATTGCCATCGTAGCGGCGGGAAAAAGAAGGTTCACTTTGTTTCCCCCGGAACAAATTGATAATTTATACATAGGTCCCCTTGAGCACACACCGGCAGGACAACCTATCAGTCTGGTAGACTTGCATAACCCTAACTTGGAAGTGCATCCCCGTTACGCAATCGCTTATCAACATGCCATGTCGGTAGTACTTAATCCAGGTGATGCCATTTATATTCCATCACCATGGTGGCACCACGTGGAATCCATTTCGAGTTTTAATTTGCTGGTTAACTATTGGTGGAGTGACAATCAAACATCAACAGAGCTACCGTTCCCGGCTTTGATTCATGCATTTCAGGCATTTAACAAAATGAACCCCGGCGAAAAGGCTGCATGGCATAGCTTTATGAAACATTTCATTTTTGATGATGACTCAACAAAATTCGATCACATTCCAGAACGCGGAAAAGGTGTTTTAGGGAAAGGGTTGAAGAATAAGGCCGCGACTATTCATAATTGGATAGCGCAACAGCTACGTTGATTTCTGGATAGAGGTACAGTTTTTGTAGCTTTCAGCAGTGTTAGTTGGACGGCCCGGTACTTTGATGTTGCTTCTTCGAAGGGCCAAATACTGAAAGACTTCGAACAGGTATCGGCGGATTGTTTTACAATTTTAAATTGGGTGTCATGGCAGGGCGGGATTGTACTTTGCTGACTTTTTAACCAAACAGTAATTCCTTCCTGAATTTGCTACTCCATGCAGCCCTCCGCCGCTTGCCTGCCATACTGTCTTTTTTACCCTGATGTTGCTTTATCAGATTCAGACATGCACGATTAAACAACGCAATATGAGCTGCTCCGTTAGGATCGCTTATTTTGAGCTGGTCTTCGCGAAAGGCGACATCAAGCACCCAGTGTAACTGGTTTTCAACTGACCAGTGTTCTCTGATGATACGGGCGAACTGCTCTGCATCAGCTGTAAGTGAGGTTGCATACCAGCGGGAATGATAGCTCGTTTGACCACCTTGCTGACGTTCACTGGCAACCTCAATGATACTGCGAATATGTGGCCATTTTGTTTTTAGTTCTTCAGGCAGTTCGGCTTTCATTTGCATTACTGTTCGGCTTTCCTGACGTCCATGTCCCTGATTCGACTGGGTAAAGGTATTGAGAGCTTCGTCATTGTATCGTTCAGTGAAACTCTCTTTTACATACTCAAAGAGCTTGCTTTGATTCGCCTTTAACTGAATAACGAAGTCACTTTTAGCTTTGACTATCGTCTCCATGGTGTTTGTCTGGCAATGCAGTGCATCAAGCGTATAAATGGCATCTTCCATGGCCAGCGCCTCAATCACATTTCTGGCGACAGCACGTTCATTGCCTTTGTTGTCGGAACAGTCCTGATACAAAGCAATCCCGGAATTCACATCAAAAGCACTGACGACATGTAACGCTTTGCTCACATCTTCCCGCCAGGCACCTCGCATAGTTTTACCATCAAAAGCAATAACCGATTGCCCTAAAGTCTGCCTACGTTGGTTAATCCAGCCAAACACTGTCTGTAGCAATATTTCTGTGTCCAGCGCCTTAATAATTGCGGCAATACAATGTCGTCTGGGGATGCCATTTTCAAAACTGCGATGTTGGCGTAACCAGTTCAGCTGACTTTCGCCAAACTCTTCAATGGCTTTCCAGCCATCTGCTCCGCTAAGTACAGCGGATAAAGTCAGGAAAATAACGTCGACAAGGTTGTGTTTAAGATTAATATCTTTGCGAGGATCTGGGATAATTTCCAAGTGTTTGACCAGTGACATATGGGTTTTCCGATAATGAAAACGGATCAGATCAACTGAATCAAGATAAGTTCACTGGTAAGATATATTGAATGGTGATCAATATTCATTTTTATATATCAAAAAGTTAGGATCCCGCCCTGGGTGTCATGGTAACCTTGAATATGAATCCGCTTGTGGATAGCGCACTCTCTGGCGACGTTCACGATGGCTTTCTGGACACCGCCTTTGGCCATCACCAGCGCCCGGCCTTCACGGGTATGGGGTGGTTTACCACCGGGGAACAGCAACTGTGGATGGCGATGTGTTGACCAGTAGCGTCGCAGGGCATTTAACGTCCGCTCAGGCATGGGCACATAGCGGTCTTTGTTGCCTTTGGCAGTGCGAATATGTACCCGCATCCGGGCGGCATCAATGTCTTCCACCTTGAGATTCAGGCCTTCGCATAACCGTAACCCCATACTGTAAACCGTTAAAAAGTAAGTCTGATAACTCAGTTTTCGGGTATGGTTGATGATGCGTTCTAACTCCGCCACCGACAGCACATCCGGCAGCCTTGACTCCCGTGGCGGTTTAACGATGTTCATCCATTCCCATGGCTGTTGTAGTACATGGCGATACAGAAACTGAATGGCGTTGCGACTGATTTTGACCAGACTCCATGAGCGGGTTTTTGTCAGGTGCAGAAACCAGGTTTTTAATTGGTCGGATGTCAGCGTGTCGGGACAGGCATCAAAATACGCCGTGACCTGTCGGATACACCGACTGTAACTGTCGATAGTGTTGGGGGTTTTACCTTGTAATGTGAGTTCATTCAGGTAAGTTTGGTATAAAGTGTTAAAGCGTTGTTGCTCTTTGGTATTCATCACTGGACCTCTTAGCAGATTGCCACTCACATGAGTGGTACTAAGAAGTTCAGCCGATCTTTACCTTTTCTGCCGCGTAGCGGCTTTGTTCAACAAGCTAATAAATAAGGACAAAAAACAGTTGGCTGTTTTCGTTCCTCAACATTTTAGCCAACAATTTTTTGCCCATTATTAGGGCGTTATGTGGAATTCACTTAGGAGTAATATCAATGTTCGATTATAGCTTGGCGCATTGGGCTGCCTTTTTTATTTCTGCTCTTGTTTTAAATCTCTCGCCCGGCCCTGACATGGCTTATATCGTTGCTCAAACTGCAAAAAGTGGAAAACGTGCTGGCCTTTTTGCCATGTTCGGTGTCTGGAGTGGCGCCTTCATTCACGTCATTTTCTCCGTTGTCGGACTGTCCGCTATATTGGCTACGTCAGCTACCGCCTTCACTATCGTTAAATGGGTCGGCGCGGCCTATCTAATTTATCTAGGCATTCAGGCATTACACTCCAAAGGAGCGAGCTTGGCTTCAGATATGTCCAGCTCAACTATGAGTGACATCAAAATTTTAAAGCAAGGTCTTTTGGTGTCAGTTCTAAATCCTAAAGTCGCCATATTTTTTCTCGCATTTTTGCCTCAATTCGTCGTGGTAGGCGCTGGCCCAGAAAGCGCTCAACTACTTCTGCACGGTATGCTCATAATCGTAGTGGCTGCGTTTATTGAAATTCCCATTATTTTGCTTGGCGCTAAATTAAAGGATTTATTGAAAACTCGCCCTGGTATCGGCAAGTGGATGGACAGAACACTGGGTACTTTATTTATTTCATTGGGTATCAAGTTAGCCCTAAGCGAGAGAGGATAGAAACCATTCCGCATAACAAGGCGCTAAACTCGTTCCCTTCGGTCACTGGGACACAAACGCAGCGCGGCTTCGCCATTTTCACGCCGCATTTGTGCCTGTTGGCTATCAGGAGAAACCATGCAGGATCCTTGGAACCCTCAAAGAATAGAAATTAAAGCTTGGGCCTACGATCCTGACTCATGCTGGCCTGACCAGGATTTCGATCTCTCAGTAGCTGAAATCTACTTTGGTGATTTAATCCTTGACCTCGTAGCCGATGAAAAGTGTCCGAAAAGGGATTTCTTTCTGCGTTGTGCTTATCTATTAGTTGGGGATTCAGTATGGACTGATTACCGCACAAGAACTAAGGAAGAAGTCGAGCAGTTCATCGAAAATGCAAAGGCAAAAAACAATGAAATGCTTTCACTGTTGTACACCAGATCTGTTGAACTCATCAATGATAAATCACTTTTTGACTATTTGTTGTGGTGTAGTGGCGGCTATGTCGATGAAGAGAGCTAACAAAAAATCCAGAGGGACAAAATAAAGCCTCGCTGCGCTCAGTTCAACTTTATTTTGCCCCTGATTTAGGCCGTTAGGGGGTAATACGTTCTCGCCAATATCCAGGCTTTCTTGACTGGTGAGCAATAGCTATAACGATAGTTTTTTGAGGGCGTTCTAAGACAACTATATCGAAAGGAAATCTCTTAAGAATTAGGCGCCTAACATCGATACGGCTTGTTTTGTTTGGCATGAGGCAGAGAGGAATGATTCGGTCGTCAATAATGTCAAAAGCTGCTTCAATAGCGTCATAGAAATCGTATCCTAATCCTTCACATTCTTTTTCATACCAAGCAGCGGCTTCTGCAGCTTCTTCTAGAGCCTCATCTAAAATCTCAATTGGCAAATTATCATCCTTTCAGCCTTAATTCCATGCGTTTACGAAAAGTGTCTCTGTCAACAAGCTTCGCACTCCCTGAGTCAATCTGAGCAACTCGTTTATTAATTTCCTTCTCCCACTCACTAGAAACTCCAGCTTCATTTGAAGCATCTAAGCTTGCAATTAAATCATGTGCAAGCTCAGCTCTCTCAGATTCAGGTAGTGTCAGTATTTGTGCTTTTAAATGAGCAAATGCCGCGGTAGACATAAAGCCTCCTAAAGTAATACCATCTGCGTTATTCTAATCTTAATAAATACCCCTAACAAGCAGCTCAACAGGATTCCGTAACAATGTCACCTGTTAGCAGGGCGTTATAGCCTCCCAGTTGACATTGCGTACGTATAGGCGTACGCTTTTTGGTCGGAGGTGACCTATGACTACACTTAACGCTACAGAAGCCCGCACCAAGCTCTATGCCCTGATTGACGAGGCTACTGCCAGCCATCAACCTATTGTTATTACAGGAAAAAGAGGAAATGCCGTTCTTCTGGCAGAAGAGGATTGGAACGCCATAAACGAGACGCTCAACTTGCTGGCTGTGCCAGGCATGAGGGAGTCCATTCGTGAAGGTATGGATGCTGGACTCGGCGAGTGCGATCAGGAGCTTGATTGGTGACGTGGAAGCTTTACTACACTAAGCAAGCTCAAAAGGATGCTCGCAAACTCGCCTCATCAGGGCTCAAAAGTAAAGCTCAAGAATTGTTAAAAATTATCGAGCAAGATCCGTATCAGAAGCCCCCGCCCTATGAAAAGCTAATTGGTGACTTGGCCGGCGCATACTCCAGAAGAATAAACATCCAGCATCGATTGGTCTACCAGGTTCTGGAAGTGGAAAAAGCGATCAAAGTTCTACGATTGTGGACTCACTATGAATAAAAGCTATTGTTCAAAGGGGTTGATAAACGGGGTTCGCTGAAAATCTTTATTTCAGCGAACCTGACCCTCTGAAATTTTGTTGGTCTTAAATTGGCTCATGCCTAACAAGGCTCCGCACTGGGATAAATTACTCGCTGCGCTCCCAATTTACCGGTGAGCGCGGCGTTATAAGCCTCAAAGATATGATTGAAGAAATAGAAGGAAAACTCACTCAAGTTCGTGCTAGTGGAATAGGCGATCTACTTGCAGTAGTAACTGAACAATTCGTTTTCCACTGTAACACTGTGAGCCAAGTGTACGAAAAATATGGGAAGATACCTGAGGGTGAGTGCCTAGTTCAGGATAATTTGACTGCAAAGAATCAAGCAATTGTTTCACAAGTTTTTACGGCAATGATAATAGAAGCTTTTTACTTTGATTACTATCATGATAAAAAGTCTAAATCTAAGGCTGAGGAGTGGTCTAAGCAAAGCCCGGTAAAGCAATTCATTTCTCTTGCACAAGAGTTTTGGGGCATTAAAAATGTCCAAGAAACTGAACTTTATAGCCAGCTAAATGATTTGAATAGCATTAGAAAAAGGTGGGTTCACAACCAAAGTACTCAACTAGGTAACTATGCTAAAGATCTAAATTATCTTTCAGCGGACGGTTGCATCGATTTTCTTAGAAGGTTTTTCAAATTTATTAATGAGCAAGATCCTTCATACAAAGCTGCAAAATTAATTTCAGATCACTTGTCATCTTTGCAGTTACAAATGAAAGGTTACACTGGCTTATAACAAACAAATTACGTCGCTCGCAAGCTCACTGGGACACAAACATGGCGGCTGTGTTGCTTAGCTCCGATTATAGCTGCCATGTTTGTGCCCCTTATTTGGGTGTTATAGCCTCCCAGTTGACATTGCGTACGTATAGGCGTACGCTTATTGGGCGGAGGTGATCTATGACTACACTTAACGCTACAGAAGCCCGCACCAAGCTCTATGTCCTGATTGACGAGGCTACTGCCAGCCATGAGGGAGTCCATTCGTGAAGGTATGGATGCTGGACTCGGCGAGTGCGATCAGGAGCTTGATTGGTGACGTGGAAGCTTTACTACACTAAGCAGGCTCAAAAGGATGCTCGCAAACTCGCCTCATCAGGGCTCAAAAGTAAAGCTCAAGAATTGTTAAAAATTATCGAGCAAGATCCGTATCAGAAGCCCCCGCCCTATGAAAAGCTAATTGGTGACTTGGCCGGCGCATACTCCAGAAGAATAAACATCCAGCATCGATTGGTCTACCAGGTTCTGGAAGAGGAAAAAGTGGTCAAAGTTCTACGATTGTGGACTCACTATGAATAAAAGCTATTGTTCAAAGGGGTTGATAAACGGGGTTCGCTGAAAATCTTTATTTCAGCGAACCTGACCCTCTGAAATTATGGGATGTTGACACATGGAAGAATTTTCAAATTTGAACTTACACGACTCAACCTTGCATGCTGTAAGGTATGAATGGAGTAAAAAGACACTAGAGCTCAGTATTCAAACCAGTTCCGTAGATTCTCAATCAATTTTAACATTCTATGGCTGTAAACGTGTTAACCTCGCGCAAACAGAATCTTGGGGACCATCAAGTTCAATAAACTCTACTTCCTATTCAAGTGGCGTCTATTTCGTAGAATTGCAAAGTGGCGACATCATTGAAATCGAAGCAAATAGTTTCATTTTTCAAGCAAATGCCTTGTAATAACAAGAAAATTAAAACCGAACATTTATCCGCTGGCTGTTACATAATCCGCCTGTTTTCCTCTCTCAAAAGTTCAATTAATTCAAAAATCAGTTAACCCCTTTCTCGATTCTACGGCGTTATGTGCAAAACGAAGGAGAGAAAGCATGACTGAGATAATTTATTCGCACGCGACAGCAACCGCCGTTTCAGCCCAGCAGATTAGTAAAGTGGCAAAGTTTGCACTGTTACTGGGTATCGCCTCTGGCATTACTCTGGCGCTGTTTTATGCCATGGCCCAGTTGATTGCGCAGCAAAATATTCGCCCCACTGAATTACCGCCGCTGGTTACCATCGATGCGTCTTTTCGGGAGCCTGATGAAAAAGTAACAGAAAAGCAAACTCTGCCGGAAAAGCCTAAAAAGCTGGAGCCCCCGAAAGCCTTGCCCAGTCAATTGGAGCCTGATAGTGGCGGTGACGACATGAATGGCTTTGGATTGGATATTGCTCTGACTGGCCCAAGTATCAATACGGATGCTAACACCAGCCTTGATATCACTGGCGGAGAGGCGCGACCGGTGGTAAGAATATCGCCACAATATCCGCCAGCTGCCGCGCGGGATGGTATTGAAGGCTGGGTTATTTTATCCTTCTCTATAAACCAGACTGGTGGGGTGGAAGATATTGAAGTGCTGGATGCCGAGCCCAAGCGGGTATTTAATCGCGAAGCGATTCGGGCGCTGCGCAAATGGAAATATCGGCCACAGGTGGTGGATGGTAAACCGGTAAAACAAAGCAACTTAACTGTGCAACTGGATTTTAAATTAGAGCAATAGGAAGTTTGCCAATGAGCCTGGTTCTGGTATTAAAAAACTTGTTCCCCGCGAAAGCGGACAATGAATGGCTGATGGAGCAATACCGGTTAACGCAAGAAACCCGGTATATTGAGAGCCTTTACAAAGAGTGTGGTGACGATCTCTATCACTTTATGTTATCCCAAACCGACCGCCAGTTAGCTCAGGAAGTCTGCCAACTGGCCTGGTTAAGGGTGATAGAAAGACGCAATAGCTATCGCAGCAGCGGCAAGTTCAAAGGCTGGTTGTTTGCCATTGCGCGTAACTTATTGATAGATGAACTGCGTCGTTTGCAGCGCTGGCAAACAGAGGAAGAGACGCAATTGCTTCAGCCTGAGAACGAGGATGCAGAAGTGTGCACCAAATCATTGGCTGAGGCATTAAATCAACTGCCTTTTCATCAACGGGAGGCCATTGTGTTACAACAGGAAGGCTTTAGTCTGCAAGAAATTGCAGATATTTCCGGGCAAGAAATCGAAACCATCAAGAGTCGGCTCCGTTATGGCAAGGCTAAGCTTAAAAAAATCTGGAGGGTAGAGCATGTCTGAATCACATGATGATTTCGAACGCGCCTTGCAGCAACAGTTTCAACAACAAAAAAACAATGTAAAAGTCCCGGATGCTATCAAGCGCAATGTGTTGGCCAAAGCCAGACGCAATGCCGGTGAGGCTCAACCGATGTTTTCATTGGTCAACTTCCAGAGTGTGGCTGTATTGGCTTCGCTGTTTGTGTTCGGCTGGATATTCTGGTGGCCAACCGAGGCACCAACATCCCACAATGAGATGGCCATGTTGGAGTACCATATTCTGGAAACGGAACAACCGGCGGCCAATGCCCGAGCGTTGAGTTACGCCGCCTTGAGCGACCTGCCAACAAACAGTGCGTTATCTGCAAATAACAGGAAACATGTCAGGTTAGCGATTAAGCCTGATGGGGCGTGGCAGTTAACCTCTTGTGAGGATCAGGAAATTCTGTTGTCACGAGAGCTAGTGGCCATGTTGCAGGATTATGAGCGGGTGCCAGTGTCGGTGAGCCAGAACAAGCCTATGGACCTGTTATTGGCGCAGGATGGGAAAGTGCTGCAACTGCTGGAAAGTGAAGAGCCACTTAGTTGCGATTAAGTACAACGCTCATTTCAACGTTATCCAGCCCAGGTGCAAAGCCATCTTTTTCAGTGGCCAGAGTTGTGAAACTTTGGCGCTGAAAGAACTTACTGGTTTTCTGGCTGGTACAGAGACGGACAGACTGAATGTCTGGATTTAACTGGATTCGGTTTAAGCGCTCCTGTAGTAACTGATCACCAAATCCCTTGCCGTGAAAGTCGGCGTGGATCATACCCCAGCACAGATCTGCGCTGCGAGTGTCAGGATTAAAGGCGTAGCCGCCACAACCCACCAGAGTGTCTTTATGGTAAAGCAGTAAATAAGGCCCCGGCAGATCTAATAAAAACTCCGCGAATCCTTGTTTTTCTGCAGCTGAAAAATATTTCGGGCAATTAGAGTCAAAAATAGCTATGCAGGCATCATAATCAACCGAGTGATAATCTTGGTAACGCAATTCGGTCATGAATTTCCTGCTCCAAACAGACGTTTATCAGTTTCAGTTGCGCTTTCCTGACATTCACCGCGTATTTCTACTGAGCCAAATTGATTGTAATTACCCAGGATAAAATAGCCCTGTCGGCAATAACCGCTGGTTTGTAATTTGTATTCCAGCGCCTCAATGGCCTGTTCTTCCTGTTCCAACGCCAATTCACTGCGCAATTGGCTCATGCTTCTGCGGGGTTGCTGATTTGCGCCATTGGGATGGTTACCGCCGCGCAATACTGTCGGTGCCTGACCTTTAAAATTGGCTATGTAGATAAATAGCTTGGCGCCATTGTCTTTAATATCAGTAAGAAACGATTCGTTAGTAATACTCTTGGCGCGTTTCGGGCCACTAGCACAGGACACTGAGAGTATTAAAGCCGTAGCTAGTATGAATATCCTGTAAGCCAAAACGCGCCTCCAAAGCAGCCTGAATAATTTTTCTCCTGAGAAAATATACTACTGCTGGCGCTAAAACTAAAATGACAATTTTCTTCGCAATACAAATACTGCTGCCAGAAACCCTACGACCAGCAGGTTTGTTGTACCACCGTGTTCTGTGGTGACCACCACCTGACCGCCACTGGGAGCGCGATATTCGTATTCACTGCTTTCCAGAGGTAATAAGTATAAATCGTTGTCACTGTTGTGATCATAGACGTCTTGCAATTCATGGCTGTAGGCGTCATAGATTTCTATCATCAGGTCGTATTCGTTGCTGGCAAATCCTTCCAGCAATTCTGAGCTGATCACAAACTCATCGTGGCTATTGTCGCCATGCACATGAAAAACCGAACTGGTGTGGATTTCCTTAAAGATATGACCGTCCCCGAGAAATATTCGGGCGTATACGTCAGCCTGTGACAGGTGGGTGTCCACGTCAAACCCCAACTCAAACTCGCTGTAGTAATTGTCGTGATCATAGTCACCTTTTAAAGTGACCCAGGCGTCATAGACCCAGATAACATGGTCTTGCAGGGCCTGACGTTCACCGTTTGCCGATTTACTCTGTGCCGCCTGCGATTGCTTTTCAGACAGGTAGTCACTGTTAACCTTCTGAGGATGAGAAGATTTGACGGTTTTTTTATGAGTGTTGTCAGCTTGCTGTTCTACCGTTCGGGCTTGCCAATAAGTTTTGCTGGTGGATGCTTCGTCTGTGGAAGGCATCGAATCTGATTGGGGTTGTGCAAAAACCAGTTGGGGTAACAAAACAAACAGTGACAATGCGAATGAGCGCTTCATGGCTTTCTCCAGATGTTTTTTGATGTCTCTGGTATCGAGTTTGGTCGAGAAAGCATGAATCAGGAGTGAACTTTAAGTGAACAAGCTTGACTATCCGCCCGTTAGGTTACATTGATTTTTAAGCCTTTGCGTCCATATTGAATAGATTGAAGCTGCGCGTTCATCGCGCATTTTGAGGCACAAAGATATGCAAGAACTTACCCGTCAACAGGCTATGCGATATAACCGTCAGATTTCCCTGCCGGGGGTGGATCTGGAAGGACAGGAGCGCTGGTTAAATGCCAAAGTGCTAATTATCGGTGTCGGTGGACTGGGCTGCAGTGCGGCGCAGAATTTGGTAGGGGCGGGTATTGGTGAGGTCACCCTGGTAGATGATGATGTAGTCGATGTCAGCAATTTACATCGCCAGGTGTTGCATCATGAAAAGGATGTTGGCAAACATAAAGTGGACTCGGCCATAGAAACCCTGCAGCAAATTAACTCACAATGTCGAATTCATGGCATTAAGGCTCGATTGTCTGAAGAGGCACTGAGCAATGAAGTAAAAAATGCCGATATCGTGCTGGATTGTTGTGATAACCTGGATACCCGGAATCTCATAAATAAAGTGTGCTGGCAGCACAAAACCCCCCTGGTTTCTGGTGCGGCTATTCGCATGGAAGGCCAGCTGAGTTGCTATGAAAATGCCCCAGAATTGCCCTGTTATGCTTGTTTTAGCCAGCTGTTCCCTGAGCAATCGCTATCCTGTGCTGAAGCTGGTGTTTTACCTCCGGTAGTCAGTATCGTTGGTTCAATGCAGGCCATGGAAGCATTAAAGATGCTGTTGGGCCTGGGTCATTCTCCCATTGGCAAAGTCTTGTTATTTGATTTTAAGGTGTGCGAATGGCGCACTTTTTCCGTGCCCAAAAATCCCACCTGCAGTATTTGTTCCGGAAAGGTTTAAAAACGCCAGGAGCACTAACCAGAAAAAGCGGCGTACGGATTGGAATATGTAGTGAAACTTTACTAAATTGGGGGAATCGAGCAAAAAATAAGGAAATCCCGGAAGGGATATTAGACAGTGAATACCCTCAAGGTTATGCTTCACGCATCTGAATTAATTACTCCGGGCAATATGGACTTTCCACGTCTTTCAAGGCTGATACTTTTCAGTATTTTGCTGAGCATAACTCTCCCTGCAATGGCGCGTAGTGAATGTACTGACGCTGTGCATCTTCAGCCAGACATGAAATTGGGTATGAGTACCGCGCTAAGTGGTCCCGCTCAGTATTTGGGACAGTCCATGCGCGATGGTATGTTGGCGTATTTCGCGAAAACCAATTGTGCCGGTGGTCTGCGTGGCCATCGCATTGAGCTGGTGGTCCGGGATGATGGTTATCAGCCTGATAGTGCTTTGAACAATGTCAAAAAGCTGGTGCAACAGGATCAGGTTATGGCTGTATTGGGTAATGTCGGGACACCCACAGCGAAATTGGTGGCACCTTATTTACAAGAGCAGAAAACGGTATTTTTTGCACCTTACACCGGGGCCGGCATTTTAAGAGAGTCGCCACCTCAGAGTCATATCTTTAATTTCCGGGCCAGTTATGAACAGGAATTACAGGCGATAGTTGATTTTATTATTAAATCCGGGATTAAACCTGGACGCATTGCTTTTTTCCTGCAGGATGATGCTTACGGAACTGCTGGATTGATGGCTGCTACTAATGTACTTCAGCAAAAGGGTTATAAACGGGTAGATGAGCTTGTGGTAACCCGTTATCCACGCAATTCATTGCAGGTGGAAGATGCCATTTTGGAAATGCTGGACATGCCCAAACCGCCCAAAGCGGTCATTATAGTGGGCGCCTATGCGGCATCGGCCAAGTTCATTAATTACAGTCACAATTTATTCCCTGAAACCCTCTATTTTAATTTGTCTTTTACTGGTGCCTCAGCCCTGGGCACGAGCCTTAAGATCGCCAGCAACCGGGTGTTTGTTTCTCAGGTAGTACCATTTTTGGGTAATGGTTTGGCCTTATCCCATGATTTTCGGCAAGATATGGCTACCTTTATCCCGGACGGACAGGTCAATGAAATCAGCTTTGAAGGTTATATTGCCGCTCGTTTGTTGGTGGAAAGCTTACGCCAGCAAAAGGCGGAATTTACCCGCCAGGGGATCCGCGACGCATTAGAGCGAACCGATGAAATAGAAGTGGGCTTTGGCGTTCCGTTGCGTTTTTCTGCCTATGACCATCAGGCCAGTAATAAGGTTTGGTTGTTACAGTATCAACAAGGACAGGGATTTACTAAAAAGGTGTCAGGAGCGTCCGATGAATAGTGAATTATTTCCCCCCGGATTAGCCAGTCAAAGCGCTAAGAAGAAATGGTTTCGCTTCATTATTCTGGCGACAATTATCACGACTCTGATCAGCATTGTACTGATCTATTCCTATTCTCAATTGCGCAGTACCATGCATCAGGAAACCCGGGTTTATTTGGATAACAACACCCGGGTGATTAAAAGCTCTATCCAGCAGCATTTAAATGGCATCGAAAGTATCGCGGAAGAACTGGCCACTAATATTGTTAACTCCTCACTGGAACCCGAAGATATTCGCGCTATTTTGGAGAATACCGGCGCGATATACGATGGTTTTGTGGCTATTGGAGCTGCATTTGAGCCCTATGCGCTGGACGACAGTTTGCGCCTTTTCGCGCCTTATATCGTCCACTATGAAGGGGGCTATCGCACTGAACGGCTGGATGCCTGGTACGATTATTATGCACAACAAGTGGATGATAAATGTACTTCTAACAACTGGTATCAATGCGCCAGAACTTCAGAGCAACGTTGGCTGCCACTGCGCTTTGATGAGATCAGTAATGCCTGGATAGTGCAACATGTTAAGGCCTTAAAAGTGGATGGCAAGCTGCTTGGTTATGTCACTCTGAGTCTGAATATCAAAGACATAGACCGATTGATCCACAAACTGGATACCGGTGATGAAGGCTATGTGATTATTTTTGATAGGCAACTGCGGCAAATCTATCACTCGTTACATCCCAATACCCGGGACGCTTCGGAAGTGTTGTTTTCCCAGGTTTTTCCGCAACTTGATCCGAATGATATACACGCCCTGAGCGTGGAAGAACGCATCATAGTGCCCAATGAAGTCACCGATGTGCCATCCTTTTTGGATTTGGCTATGGTGGACAATACTCAGTGGACTATTGCGGTGGTGATCGAGCAGGAGTTCTTTGCTCATCACGAACTGCAGGCGGATGTTTCTACTGTAGCATCGGTGATTGAGAACAATCATCACATTCTGACTTTTGTGGTGGTATTGACCATTATTTGCTGGACTGCCCTGGGCAGCTCATTACTACAGGAAGGGTTTCATGGCCGGGTGTGGTGGTCGGCCTTGTTTATCACTCTGGCCTTTGTCGGTGGTATTGTCTATATCTGGGTGGAGCAGCAATTGACCGACCTTGATGGCATATATGGCAGTGAGGTGATCACCAACCAGGCTGATTTACGCAGTTTCGTAAAAGACTACAGCAAAAACACATTGCGGGCCCACAAAGAGCCGCCAATCTTTGTGCCTACTGGTGTGGCATTGCAATCCATGAAAATGGACAGCGAGAATAACCTCAAGTTAACCGGTTATATCTGGCAGCGATTTATGCTGGCCAATAATTTTGAAATTGAAAAAGGGGTGGTCTTCCCTGAATCCAGTGCAACGCAAATTCGACTGGTCTACGACGAAGTGGCCGACGGTTATCAAACCTTGGGCTGGGCCTTCGAAACCGTTATACCCGAGCATTTTGAATACGAAACCTATCCGTTTGATAAACAGTTGGTGTGGTTGCGCATCTGGCCCAAGGAATATCTCAAACACGTAGTTTTACTACCGGATATCGACTCTTACGACAATATGAATACCAGTAACCGACCAGGCCTGGAGCAAGAATTCACTGTCAGCGGATGGCGTGTAGAGCGCAGCTTTTTTGATATTCGCGAGAATAGCTATAACTCCAATATGGGGATAGCCAATCGCGCCAATAAAAACGAAGCGCCGGAATTGCATTTTAATATTGCCATCAGTCGTAATTTTATTGATCCCTTTGTGTCCTATCTGTTCCCGGTGATTATTGTGTTGCTGATGTTGTATGCGGTATTGCTGACTAATTCAAAAGATGAAAACCGCATTGGACTCATTGGTTTCAACGCCTTAGAGGTGTTGGCCTCGGCCTCAGCGCTGTTCTTTGTGGCACTACTGGCTCATGTTGAATTGCGTTCTCATATTGGCGCTAATGAATTGATTTATATGGAATATTTTTTCATTATCGCCTATATCATGATCCTCATTGTTTCGGTGAACTCCATTCTGTTTAGTTGGGGATTTAACATTACTCTGATCCAGTATCAGGATAACAATATCCCGAAACTGCTCTATTGGCCGGTTTTGGGCGGGTTATTGTTTATTTTTACCATGTTTGCCTTTTGGTAATAGAAAGTCCTGTAGCCAGGGCGAGAGCATGAGTGTTCATTTAGTGTCCAAATTTATGGGGTCACTTCACAGCCGCTCACCTTGAGGCGCAGTCGGCGCCCCGACAATGATTTCAAGTAGAGTAACATTGGTTGTTTCTTACAACGATGTCAGATTGACAGCCCAGTACTCTGATGTTGCTTCTTCGAAGGGGAGCTCCCCTTCAACCCCCTTTGCCCTTGGCGCGAGAAAACATAATCCTCAAGCGCAGCACCTGAAGACCGTCAATGAAAGTATATCCCTATACTTGCATCGACTTGGGCAACAAGGATTATTTGTAGGTTGGAATTTATTCCAACAATGAGTCTTAATTCAACCACCGCTGTCCGACTGGCCGATTTTTTGCTCATGCAAAATCGGCATTCACTAAATCCCTTTCGCTCAAGTCTAACCCGGTTAAACCCTACTTATCCGAACTCAACCAACCGCCTTTCTGGCGTTTGTTAATATTCATTAGCAACCAGGCGGCTTTATTCAGGCTGATCCTCTGGGTTGCGAGATCTTTCAGGATTTGCTTGGCCTTTCTGCCACGACTGATGGCGTCAAAAACATCCACAACTTCTTCAATGACATTGAATAAAGGCTTCCAGAACTGCTTGGTTGAGCTGCTTTGGATTTGTTTTGCTGATTGTCTGAGCAGATTATCGTTGATCTTTTCGATGGCAAAGCGAATTTCCTCTTGCTGGCTGCGACTTTCTTGATTGATGGCCTGAATACTGTTTTCTATGCCGTTTTGATCAAGGCAGGTAAATGCCGGAATCGCTGCTAAATCGGCGATGGCCTGGTCAAACTCTTCGCCAAAGTCATCATTTAACTTATGCAGTAAGTCAGATACTCTTTGCCACTGCTGCCAACTGTAAACAAAGTCCAGACCCGGTCCTTTGATATTCTGTAAACCTAAAATATCGGTATCGATACCTGCCGGCACTGAGGCGGCGATGGTTTGGTTGAGCTGATCGCCGCTGATGTAATAGTCATCCACCAGGCATAATTTGTGTTGAAACGCTGCCACGAAAAACTCATGGGCGGCTTCTATCATTGCTTCGTCAACCTGAACCTTATCGTTCTCCAGAATCTGTTGGCATTCCTGGTATTGAGTCAACAGGCGAGCCAGATAGCTCTTGCTGTAATCATCCAGCTGTTCTGGCAGGGCTTTTTGAATCACCAAAGGTAACTCGTTTAATTCCTGTGGAAGACTGACACTGCCTTGCCACAGTTTATCAATATACTGACGCAGTTGGGTTTCGGTTTGGGGAATTAACAGAAAACGCATCAGCTCACGGAAATGGTCCCTGAATTCTTCGCCACTAAGTTCTGAGCTGAGTTCTTCATCCAGTCGTTCTTGCCAGGCTTCGCTGGCAAACATGTTAAAACCGTCCAGATTATTACCAATTACAAAATGTCGATGAGCGGGGAATTCTCTGGCTATCAATCTTGCAAACACTTTGGAGCGTGGCACTCTGTCGGCCCGATTGTTGATCACCGTGACCAAATTTAACTCGGCGTTTAACTGACGGTCCAGGTTGTCATATTTCAGACGCTTCCAATTGGCCAAAGCTCCATAACGCTCGTTGGCAGACATACCGTTGATAAACCGGATGTTGCGGCCCAGCACATTGGCAAAGGGGAAAAACTGTAGTACGCCAATATCTGGTACTACCCGATCAGCCATTTCTTTGATGGCCATGGTGCGGGTGAGTTGCATTTCTTTCGCCATTTCGGCCACCAAAGCTATGTTGGCCGGGTGCTCTTCGTAGGGAAATCTGGCCAGCAGATCTTCCGGAATTGTGGCGATGTCCAGCCAGTCTACCGACGTTAAATGGGCTTCTTTACTGTGTGCCTCTCGTTCGAGATAGGCCAGCATGTTTTCTTCTGTGGTCCACACCCTGGATTTTGGACCGATGAATTTGGCAATAACCTGAGGCACATCTATTCCCGCCGGGCCTTGCAGATCCTCGTGGTCGGGGAAGCAGTTGGTGAGAGTGATCATATCGTCCTTCATCCATTGCCCTTGCAGAATGTCGATGTAGCGCGGGGTTAAGCCCATACATTCCCAGCACATAACATCAGACTTTAGCTTGGCCGCCAGACGGGTAACAAAAGTTTGCTCCCAGATAGTGGCTTTATCATAGGGTCGGAACAGGAACATCTCTTTCAGTTTGCCATAGCGGGTGGCGTACAAAAACATGGCTTCACAGCCGGTGGTTTTGGAAACGGTGGCCAGACCCACTGAATTCACCAGCGCGGCTTTCAAACGTTCCGTTCCGGATTTACCTCGGGTTCCCCAGCCGCCAATGGTCATGGGGATTTGTTTGCGGGCCTGTTTAACCCGTTGACTTAACCAGCTGTGACTGCCCCAAAACAAGGCCATCATAAACAGGGAAAACAGCAGAATGTGTTGAATGGTATTTTGATAAACGGACACAAAATAACGTTGAAAATCCTGGTAAAACTGAACCACAGTAAGAGGCAGTGCCAAATCAAAAAAGCGTGCGACGGCGGGTGTTGGCGGAAGAGGTGCATCTGTGCCTTCCATCAAATGGCCATTGCATTTAATGCTAAATCCCAATTTTTCCAGCGCCCTGACGTAAACGCCGGGACTGTCTGAATCGTAATCTATGTTGCGCAGCCTGGCGTAATGTCGAAAGCGAAGGCTGAGCAGCATGCGAGCCTTGAGGTTTTTAAATAGTCCAGAGGGCGGTTTGATTTCGGTTTTTCCGGCAGCGTGATACAGCGTGGTACTATTGCCTCTGCCAGCATTTTGCGATGCCGAAATAAGTTGATCCACTAACGGCAGGAATGGTCGCCAATGACCTTCTTTTTCCATGTGCAGTGGCTCACCCGGTACGGTAGTCTGACTCACTTCTGCCAGGCGGGCAGAGGGGATGATCTCACGGCTGTCATAATGACGCCCTTTGAGATGGCTGTGATGTTGCCGTTTATCGGTTGCTGGATGAAATAGTTCATGCCAAAACCGCCAAAAGCGAAAACGCATGGCTTCCCCAACTTGCAGGTGGCGCTTTTTGATTTGAATGCTAAACCTGTGACCAATATGGGCAGCAAGCCAACGCTTACCCTCTTCACTGCTCAGTGCTGCTTGTTGTGCCTCAGTGAGTGGGATGCGCTGAATTGCGCCACTGGCTAACAAAGGTCGTAATAGCTTGCTTAAATCGGTTTGCAGATTGGCCCAGACTTTCTCTCTGGCTTCTATGGCTAAGTATTGGATGCGGGGGGAGCTATGGCGCTGTGCTAACTGGGATAACTCATCCATGCATTTGATGGCTACGGCTTGTTTATCGTCCTTTTTAGCCGAGTACTGATTGTTCCAACTTACGATGGCTTGCAATATTGCCTGTAGTCGCAGTTCATTGTGGTCTTTGAGTAGCTCTCTGGTGAGTAACGCTAAACTGATCCTGAAATGCTGAATAAATGGCAGCTGGGTGACCAGATAACAATAAACGGCGTCGCTTTCATCTTGCAATAGTCTGGCAACCATCAACATCACCAGTTTATCATCGTCGCAAAGTGGCAGGGTGCGAATAACACTCTGACGCACTGTAGGGCTGGGATCCAGCATTAACTGTTGATTGAGCTGAAAGATTTCCGGTTTGTTGAGGTAGTGCAGGGAAATAATATCTGCGATGGCTTCCCGAAAGAAAATCTGGTCCCGTTCTTCTGTGCGGTTGAGTCGGGTCTGAATTAGATTAATCGCCTTGTTCAGGTCAGCCACTGCCAACAGGTTAAGTGCCTCAACCTGCAATTCTGGCTGCTGTTTGTTGTCCAGTGAAAAGCGATAGGTATAACGCAGCAATTCAGAACTGATAATGTGGGAGTCCTGAGCGTGCACTGACACCATTAAACTGCTCAGGTTTTTAAATGCCGCGAGTTGCACCTTTGGTTCAAAAGTGTAACGGATCCAGGGGGTGAGCAGACTCTCAATATTAAGTTTATGCCAATAAGCTTGCAGGTCTATATCTGCTCCGGAAAAAGCCAACAGATCAAACAGGGCGGCAATTCTGCCCATGATAAAACTGGCGTAAAACTCCTGGTCTTTGATGCGACTTTGCCAGCGTTCACTGATGGCATCCTCGTCCAGCCATCGGGAGAGTGCCTTGCGATCACCGGATAAATTGCTACCCCCCAAATAGCGACAGAATTCTATGATTAATCCATCCCGGTTATCCTTCACAGACTCCTGGCTGATTTCGGTGCTAAAAATGCGATAACGACTGCGCAGCGAATTGAGACGCTGTTCAATACCCTGTAATGACTGACACAAAAGGCTGATCCCAAGCCGCAAATTTTCCGCCGAATTGGCGGCATAATCGGGTTCAGCCTGTTGTGACCACTCTGCGCTGAGCTGTTCAATATAGCCGTTGTATATCTTCTGCCAGAATTCACTCAATCCGGTTTGCAACTGACTGCGGAATTCAGACTTTCTGGATTTAGATGCGATACTCATTGTTGCGCTTCATCCTCTGCCAGTAATTCCAGGGCATGTAACAGTCCCTCTTGTTCACGTATGGCTGAAAATGCCAGGGTTTGCGGCAAATAATCGGAAACCCCTCTGTGGCCGGATTCAATATAACTTAACTGTAAAGACCAATAGTTTTCGCTATCGGTAAGGTTGCGCTCGTATCCCAGGCGCAGTCGCAGGTGACTGTCAGATTGCCAGTTAAACCACTCCAGACCGGCTCCCAGTCGTTGCTCAAAGGATTTTTCAACCCTGTCCGCATCGCTAAAGTATTTTTGCCAACGCCAGCCAATCTCGGCACTGAGACCTTCATAATAGATTCGGGAGCCCAGAGTCAGTGCCAAGTTGTCCAGCAGTTTACTGCCAGATAGCTCATTACTTGTGACCTTAAAATCTGCCCAGCTTTCTAAATCATGGTACCACTTGTAACGTATATTCTCGGCCAGCGAAAAGCCGTATTTGTGATCCAGCTTGTATTGACTATAGACTGCACTGGCGTATTGATCAGGTGTTTTGTCCGAATCCAGCAGGTTAACAAAAGCCCCCAGAGTCATGCGATTGTAAAAACGGCGATTGATGGCATATTGCCAATGGGCATCAGCACTCAGCCTGGCAGACCAGCCCCAGTCTTTGTCCAGATAACCCTGTTGCGCGTTGACGGAAACGCCCAGGTGTAAGTCAATGTTTTCCAGCCACATGGTGTCCCACCAATCGAATCGGGCGTGCAAACTTGTGCGAAAATCCGATTGATAGCGACGCACCGCCAGCTCACTGCCGTAAAAATAGCGTCCGGTAACATCGCTATCACTGAAAAACAGCCGTATCTGCTGGTAGCGATTGTTTTGTGCGGCATCTTCGCTGGTGGAGCGCTGTTGTCTGATACTGCCTTCAACGCTCCAGCTGTAATCTTTTTGGGTATCACTATCTTTCAATTTACTGGCAGCGATAATCTGCACACCTCGCAAGTCCGAAGAAGGATATAAATCCAATGGGATCACATCCGGGTTTGTGGCACCAGCCGGCGGGTCCGTCAGCTTAAGCTGTAAAATGCGGTGTCCCAGATAGCTGGGGTTTTCATCAAACCAGTTAAACATGCCTTTTTCAGCATAGAGATACTGATGTTTTGCCAATCCCTTCTCATCAAAACTATCGATTCGCAACCAGCTGTCTTCCGGCAGGAAGATCTGAAAAGGTTCAGCACTATCCGCCTGAAACAAGCGCAGCCTCAGATCCTGGGGTTGTTCTTGCCAATCTCCCTGACCGGTTCTGAACTGCAACTTCGCGATGACAGCGTTTTGCCCAGACAGATAGTCGGTGGCCAAAGTCAGAGTGTGTTTGCCCGGTGTTAATGGCAGTGCCTGGGTTTTTAACTCACCGGTATTGAGCTCCAGGGTATTCTGGATTTCACCATTGAGGCTAATTGTTACTCGACTTTTTGCCTCTCGCTGAAACAAATGTTGTTGCGACTGGAGTAATAGGCGATATTCTTCCCCCGTTTTGGCCACAAGTTCGTAATTCAGGTTATTCTGAGCGGCCAGCTTTTCCCAGTCTGGCTTATAGGGGGCATACAGCAAACGGCTACGGGATGCATCTGGCGATATAGGTTCGTTGGTATCGCTGGTATAGAAGGTGAACTTCTTAGCCTGTATGGGATAGTTTAATGCCACCCAGGTGGCATTTTTATTAGCCCGTCTGAGCAGCATCTGCACCATCGCAGAGTCTGGATTTTGCGCTGCCAACTGATTAATGCGATTGAGCTGCTGTTGTGTGGCTTCCGTTTCAAACTGATACAGGGCATTCATCAGGGATGTGTTGTTCTCGGTCAACGAGGGCAGGTAATTGGCGGCAACGGCAAACTCACTGACTTGTGCTGCATTGGTATGCCAGTAATAACATTCAAATTGCGGCTTGTCTGGGTGATACCACCAATCTTGTTGGTAGTGTTGGGTTTCTTCCCTGACACACTGACTATGAGTTAATTGCCGCTGTGTTTCCGCGATGGATTGCTGAATATTAACTACCACGGGTTGTTTTGCTGTGGCAATGGTGATGATTCCGTTGCTGTCTGCTGTGATGGCAAATTTGTGGCCTGCGCCGACACTGGCATCTGGATGGCGCAATGTGGCACTGCGAAACTCACCATTGTTAACCGGTAATCTGAATTTCTGCTGTCCCTGGCTGATAGTGAGCCAGTCATCTTCAATATGGGTTTTTGTAAACCATTGGCGTGCCGTGAAGTGTAATTTCGTTGTCCCAGACAGGGTGATTTTTAGGGGTTGCTCAGGCGTGATCAGATAATTTTTCTGAGGCACCTGAAGCTCCACGTTATACAACTGTATTACTGCTTTGCTATCCAATTGCGCAATGAAATCCTCAGCATCAGATACGATTTTGTTCTCTGCTGATATGGACGACGGTGCGTAAGGCTGAGGCTCGTCCTTAATCTCTGGTAAAACAGGATGAAGCCGAAATAAAGCTCTTTCCATCAGGTGCTGTTTGGCGAAGCTATCCTTAGTGTTCATCAAAGTAAACAGGGTATATTCGGGCTTGTCCTGGGTCAGATACAAACTGGCCAGTGCCAGTTTAGCACTGTCTTTGACGGGTTGTGGTAATGACTCTGAGTGACTGACGCTAATCAGCAAGTTGGTTTGCTCC
Source organism: Planctobacterium sp. AWH2_060 (assembly GCF_056158425.1). Lineage (NCBI taxonomy): Bacteria > Pseudomonadati > Pseudomonadota > Gammaproteobacteria > Alteromonadales > Alteromonadaceae > Planctobacterium > Planctobacterium sp. AWH2_060. The sequence continues at coordinate 4,178,892 of NZ_JBSWTG010000001.1, forward strand.
GCCAAATTGTCCGTAGCCTGATAATGGGCCAATAAGCGGGTAATAGCCGCACTTTGTATTGCATCATTAGGATGATATAGCACCAGTGCTTTCAGCAGATTTCCCCCGTAGGTTTGCCAACCGGCTAGTTGCAAATCATCGAATAATTGTTCCCAAAACGGCCATGCCTGCATTTTAGGGGTTAATAACGCCTTTTGGATTCGCCTGGCTTCAGGCATTGAGGCAATCACTGGATGATCTAAAATGGCGCTGCTGATGCGTTGTTGCTGCAACCAGTCTTGCCACATCTCTGGTACGTTCTCGCCATTAAACTGCAAGCCTTTCACTGCTTGATAGCGCTGGAATTCTTGCCACAATGGATGATGGGCCAATTGTTGCTCGCGCTCTTCGGTTGGCAATTGCAGCAGTGCTTGCCATTGTGGACGATCCAATTTTGGTATGCGAAGCGCCTGATAGCGCGCTCTGACTGGAATATCCTGTTGTTCTGCCACCAGAGTCAGGGTTTGCCAACCTTCAGGCAAATACAGAGTTTGACGGGCTATGTAGGTGTCCGGTTGGGTTTTTCTACTGCCAGGTTGCCATTGTTGATTGCGAATATAGGGATGTAGCTCAGCATCCGAAAAAAAGTGCAATGTGGTAAAGGGCTGTTGATCCACTAAAACACGGATAGCTGAATTGCTTTGTCGGGCATTGACCAGCATCTCGATAGCGACGCGATTGCTGATCTGATCATGGGCAGGCTGAAATGAAATAGCGTTTTGTTGACTCAAAACCGCGAATGTCTCTGGTGCATTGGGTGGGGCAATGTTAATCCGAGGTTCTGCGAGATCCGGTTGTTTGGTGATTTGCGTTTCGAAATCCCAGGCCAGTCTTTCGCCCTGTACATTCTGTTCTTGCAACAGGGTTGCTGCTGTGCCAGTTAGCTCCTTTACCACCATCCAGCGGCTAACAGCCTGGTGTGCCATGCTGTTAATTGTCGGGTTGTGGGTGAATTCAGAAAACTGTTGCTGGTGCCAGTCGGAATGGATAGCAACTTCCTGGTTTTTTTGCGCAACGGCAGGTGCACTCAGCTCCTGATAGTTGTCTTCGAATAACCAGTCTGCCTGCATTGACTGGATTCTTGCCCGGGTAGGCGCTGTCGATTTAATGCTGATCTCGGTATCGCTGTCGGTTTTAAATTGCGTCGCGGTCATATTGGTCACCGTCTCAGCATCACTATCTATACGCTTTTTGGCAGAACGGTTGTTGAAAACGGGCAGTATTTCGGCCTGGCCATCTGGCCTCGTGATCTGCAGAAACTCTACGGCGGCATTTTGCCATTGCTCACTGGTGGGTTGCAGGGATTCCAGCCAATAATCCTGGTTTTCTTCAAGACTGATGTTTCCGGATTCTTGAGTCGGGTAAAAATCATTGAATTGCTGATCATTGCTTCTGAAGCGCTCACTGTCGGTGTCTTCCGGCGCTAACCAAGAGAGCGGCGCAAAATTTTGCAGGCTTTTTTCCTGACCACTAAACAAAGCTACCCGAATTTCAAGTTCCTGGTCATTAGTAATTTGTATAACCCGATCCTGGTTAACGGCGGGAAGCAGCGCGTTTTGCGGGTCGAATTGGTATTGTTGACTGACGCCAGGGGTTTCTGACAGTAATAATCTTAGTTGGTGGTGCTGCAATTCAGGCTCGTTGCTGAAACGCTCGGGCGTGATCGCTTCGCCGTCTTCGTCAAAAAACTGCATATAAAAATGTCGGGACGCAGGTAACAGTACCGTGAGCCTTTCCTGGTCGTCTAACGTCAGGTATCGGTTGCTGAAGGGAAAGTGTTGTTTTGTTTCCGTTAAAATATAGTCATCAATTCGGAGCTTTTCCCAATTAACTATACGTTCATTGATTGGACGCTCATTTACCTGATCCCGGGCGTGCGCAGGCAGCGCTGATAAAAGCGCGGCAAGCAGGAAAACTGTTATCTTCAGTTTAGCAAACACGATATAACTTCTTCCGGAAGTTCATCAGCGACAAAAGCCTGACGTATTGAAGTTGACATCTCAATATGCAAAAAGCTTACTTGGTGTTCGGTTTTACTTCGGATTAATTTGCCTACTGGGTTAATGGTAGCGCCCAATTCGAAGACGTCACGACCATAGATTCGGGCCAGTAAGCCCATGTTATCTCTCAGGCAACTTTGCATAGTGAGGAATCCTGGCGATGGGATTTCAGTGCCATTGCTCAGAATAAAGTCACTGGCAGTGCCGCTGTCGGACTTGCGCACAGAGGGGTTAAAACCGTGTAGCTGCACAACCGAAACGGACTTATCCAGTTCAATTAAGGCGGCGACTACCGCCGTGAACAACGAATACTGGATACGGGACATATCACTGTTTTTGGTTTCGTAGCGATGCTCGGTGTTGAGCATTAAGATATCCGGACGGTTGTTGTAGGCAGGCAAGGCAAACCAGCTCTCACCGATCTGTTTGGTGTGTAAATCAAAAAAGGCATGGGGAATTTGCAACAGTCTGATAGCCTCTTGCTTTATTGGCAGGTGTACCCACAGCTCGCCTTGTCTTTCATCACTGCTGCGCAGATAGCCTTTGCCTTCGATTTCCTGCCACTGCAAATATGAGAGTTGCGTCGGTGCGGTGCCGCTATACAACGCCTTAATATCATTTTTCACCTGCTCAAATGTGGCTTCAGTTAATTCTACAGCGTGACTGGCGAAACCTATAAATAACAATATGCTCAATAATACCTTGTGCATCAGTGCTCCAGTTCACTGCGATATCGTTCAATAATCGGAGTGGGTTGTATTATCCGTTTTACTATCGACAGATAAATATCGTCACCCTGTTGGTGGGATATTTGTATCTGGTGTGGGGAATTTTTTATATCTTCTTCTAGTAACACCGAAAAAGTCTGGCGACTGACAATGGTGCGTTTACCTGATAACTGAAAACCATTGTAGTGCTCAGTCGGATTAATCTGATAGCGTCGTTTTAGCAGGGTGTATGCTTCTTTGTATTCACTGTCCCGCTCTGCACCAGTAATGGTGACATCCAGTACGACTGGCTCGGTGCTGGTTTGATAAAGCACCAAAGACAGCATTTCCAGAGGAGACTGTTTAATGTTGTTCAGATTTAAACTGTCACCGCTTTTCACCAACACTGCACGTCGCTGTTGCCATTCGGTGGATTGACGAGGAAGGCCGTTGCGCCACCATTGCACGCCTGGTGAATCAAACCGGATATCACCATTCAGAGCCTGTCCAATAGTGGCTTCATCCACCAGACCCCATTTACCGGCAATCCAGAATGGTGCTTGTGGTTCTTCGTTTTTAAACCAGTTAATCTGAACTGGCTGGTCTGTCTCCCGATTGAAAAACAAGCGCGCTGTCAGGGGCTTAGTCAGGTTATCCTGCGGGGCAAGGTTGGGAAACTGGGCGACAGGGGCAAAGTTTAGGGCGGTGTTTTCCTCCAGTGCAACAGGTTGACCCGGATAAGGGTTTTCTACCATCAGGTCACTCAAGGTCAGCCTACTGAAATCATTGAGCAATGTTTGGTAAGTTTCATCGGGATCCACTTCAGGTCGTTCAGCCAGTAAGCTGTGGTGATAATTTTTTATCACCCGCACCTTACCCAGATTGATTTGTTGTTCCCAGCTATCGGGACGAATAGCAAACCAGTCTGGTACTCCGGCGGGATAGTCAAACCAGCTTCGTTTTTCTTGCGGCAGGGTGCGCATCGAAGGCATCTCGTCGAGACGGGTGAATACCGATACCAAAACCGGCTGAGTGCTGGTTAATTCGATGCTGTTGCTATCCTGCGGTGCCTGCAAATACAGGGTGTTTTCTTGCCCAAGCCAGTTGAAAAACTCCTCATTAGCCAGTTGTTTGTTTTTTTCCGGCAAATAAGACAAGGGTAAATCCTGTTGCTGTAGTGGCTGGCCATCTCGCAGTAACTTCACTTTTACCTTTGCATTGGGGCCTGTAGCCAGGTCTTGCTCGGCAAAGGCTCTGGCCTGGATTTGATAGGGAGTGATGGCATTTTCACCATGAGACAAGGTAAACCTCAGTGGCTGACCCGGCGACAAGATGACCGTATTGGCAAAGTGATCGTGTTCCTGAACGTATCCGGATTCTGCAAACAAGGACATTGAAACCGGCACCGAAGAGGTAAAGCTGACCAGGCCGGGTTGCAATGCAATACTTTGTTGGAATAGCTTACCAGAGAAGCGGAAAGTTTGTCGTTTTTCCAGAGAATCTTCCAGGTTAAACCAGCTCATGTGCAGGGTAAATGGACGGTCGGTAAAGGCGTGTTCACCTTCAAACCGGTATTGTCCGGCTACTTCAATAGGAAACGAAACCTGTTTGTAAGCATCGGCATGATGTTCGTATTGGCTCAACAGATGCTTTTTGGTGGCGATAGCGGTGAGCGGTACTTTGTAAATTAACAGGGATTGATAATCCTGGTTTTCATCGCCCATTGGAACCAAAGGCTGCCAGCGAAATTCTGCCAGATTGGCTTTTTCATGGTCACTTAAAAATGTATCGTCAAAGGGGTAATACTGCAGCAAGTTATTTTTTTGTTTGACCGATAACCGCTGCCAAAGATCGATAGGCGCGACGCGACTGCTGCGCTGTACATGTTGATAGGCACGTACTGCCACTTCTTTGATATTGGTACTTTTGACTACTTGCGAAATGACTAAGCTGGTTGCACCTTCAGGAAGGCTGATATGCAGATTTTCCATGGCTGCCAGCTTGACGTCAGAGTCATTTAAAAACGCTTCCGGCACCAATGCCTGATTGGCTTTTAATTCAACCTTACGAATGGCAAGGGCATGATGATGGAATTGATTTTCATACAGAATATTGCCGTTGCTATCGAGCACCTGCACGCGCAGCTGATAGGGGTAGCGGGCGGTTTTGTTGTCAGCGCCAGATAATATCGCCGCTGAGGATAGCCAGAGCTTTTTAGGAGACTGGGTGAGCCTGTACTCCAGGGTATTCGCAGAGGGCAGAATATAGCTTCTGGAGATATCCAAATCTACCTCGTCAGGGATGGGCTGCGATACCCTCTGTAAACCACTGTCTGAAAGCAGGGATTGTACAATAATCGCCAATGCCGCCAATCCAATAGCAAATAGCAATAAATGGCGCAGAATTCTCATCATTTTGCGATTTCTCCCTCTGGTAATAACCACAGGTAGCGTGATTCTACAAATTGACTCAGTGCATCGGCAGAGGACGAGGACAGGGCTTTCTGATTTAAACTATTTAGGTTGATGGCAGAGATAATATTGTCCTGTTGGTCCAGAATCAGAATAAACTGCTGTAGGGTTGAGCTGTCCAGTAAATATCCCAAACGCGCATTGTGTAACTGTTCGTAGGCTTTATAAAAACTGTGGATATTGCGGGTTTTGGCGTAACTGAGCAAAGCCGGGTGAATGATGTCGTCATGGTAGTTGCTGTTGTTGTAAACCAGATTAAAGCTTCTGATATCTCGCCTAAATACTGGAATACCCAACAATCGGGCGTGTTGCTCTTCGACTTTGATGGCCTCCGTGGCTTTAAAGCTGTCTCTGATCAGCGGACTCAACCAGATGGTAACGTATTGCTCCAGGGCCAGATAGTTCAGGTAGTCGATTTGCTGACTGGTGCTTTGGTAATAGGGTGAGGTAATAAAGTCTCCGTTAACGAAGCGGTAACTGAGCCCCAGATCCTGCAATTCATGCAGCAGGTTTTGTGTTTGTGGGCCGGGATTATACTGATTGATATTGCGCCACAGGCTCACCATCGCCATTTCTTCCGGAAATGGTCGTGACTCCTGAAAGGAAAAGCTGCGAATCAACACAGGTGTCGGACGCTGCTGTTCAAATTCTCTGGTGATCGTCATAAACATCATGTGAAACAAGGTATGGCGATTCCCCGCCAGTGCTACATTACTGCTGCCATCCGGGTTGGCCCATGGGTGTGTGCCGGATAACAGTAAAAAGCGGTTTTGAAGCTTGTTAAACAGTGCCGCGCCAAACTCAAAACTGGTGCGGTCATAAAAGGGATTGGGCACCTGAACCAGATAATCAGTTTGCGCTGTCAGATTGACCACCAGGGTGGCCCAGTTTTTTCTTTGGTTAGACTCTGCCCACATGGGTTGCTCTTCAATAATCAAGAACTCTTTACCGGACAAAGGCTGTTGCAGTACTCGAAATTCGTAGCCAACACTGGCGGCTTGCCAGTTGAGGCGTTGTAATTCGTCACGACTTTGTTGTGTCCACCCTTGGGCGCTAAACTGTTTTATCCAGGACATCAGGGGGATCAGAATATCCTGATGCCAAAACAGCAGTTCATTCTCAGTGGGAATTTGATAGGCATTGCTGCCTTTTTTGGCGATGTATTCTTTGCGTTCCAGTAACCAGGAGATCAGATAACCCTCTACATTGTTCACCTGGTTTTCCTGGGCGTCAGACTGATAAACCTCGATTCTCGCCAGGGCACTGCGCATTTCGCGGTTGTTCAGCCGCAACTGGGCGATGCCAAATTGATCGTGTTGCCATTGTGGTGAAGTCAGGTTATCCCGCCACTGCATTTGCAGATCGGTAACGACACTGGTGAGCAGGTCGAGGGGCATATCTTGTGGTAAGGTGCGCAATACCTGCAAACTATTACTGGTTTCCGTCGTAGCCCGATTTAACTGTTTGCGCTTTTCAGTTAACTTCAAATCCCCTCTTAGTTGCAACACGTTGTGATGGCTAAAGGCCAGGTGCGCCGCCTGGAAAAAACCTTCTTGCAGGCCAGAATCAAACACATATTCCCCTGAGCTTTGCAACTGATAGGACAAATCAATAAACAGCGCACGGCTCCGAAGTTTTTCAAAAAGTGCTAGTCCAAGGGTGGCGGAACCCAACTCTGCTCTTGCCCGAGTAACTTCGACAATAAGCTGAGACTGGGGCTCTAGCCTGATGGCATAAAAGCCAATCCCTTCTTTGTGAACAAGCAGAACCTCATCCGAGAGCATCCAGATATCGGCTGCGATCTGGTTGCCGATGTCTTCAATTTGTTTCAGTTGTGACGCAACATTATCCGGGGTTAGTTTTGCCGCTATCTGCATCAACGAAGCGAACTGTTGCACCTGCTCTGTGCCCGGATCGGTGGGACGGATATTGGAGAAAAATGATTTTGGCCGGATTTCAGCGTAGATATCTTTGACTTGTTCCTCCGAGTATTTAACGTGAAGCCGCTGTTCTGCATCAGGTGTGAAGGTATTGTCATTCGTCCACAAAGTCAGTGCAAACCCAATAACAGTGGCCAGGGCAATACCCACCAATGAGGTAAACAAGGTACTGACGGCCATTTTGACCGCTATTTTCTTCTGGTAAATCTTGATGGCGATAAGGGTAGATACGATATAACCGAAACCAAAATAATCGGATATTTTAGCGGTGGGCATCAACTCAATCAGCGCAAAACCCAAGAGTATTTTGTAGAAGAATCCGATGTTGAAAAACAGCAGTAATAAGCGCCCACCTTCGAAGGTGATCCCTTTGAGCAATGGCGTTCTCAGGGCTAATAAACCCAGCATCAAAATAATGCCTGCTTCCACAAAGGTGAACAGTAATTTCTCCGGTTGATACCACTGCAGTGCCAACAGTGCTGGAATGAGTATGCCGTTGAATTCCCAACCAAATTGCAAATTCATGCGAGAAGCAATAAAGGCCGTGGTTAACAGGATAATATAGGCTTTAGGGCTGGATAATAAGGACGTGGCCAGATCCTCGTACATATAGTTTAGGCCACCGATGTTAAAGTTGGTGAGCGGGATGAGCAGCCACTGAATAATTAAAAAGGTCAGTCCCAGATACAGAAACAGGGATTTGCTGCCTTTAACCACGCCTCCCATCCACATTTGATTGGCGATTAAGGCCACGATAATTAAACCAAAACTCTGTAAGTTGTTGCGTAAATCGTATTCACCGAACCAATCACCACTGAACTCTATCGCCAGAGGAATGGCGAAAAAGTCCAGACATATGCGCACCAACACCGATAGCAGGATCAAGGCAAAAAATCGATCCCGGCCAAACATTTCCGAGTAGCCAAACTTCACCATGAGTTTATTGGCCAGTAACCAGGCAAGACCGTAGGTTATGTAGGCTTCAACCAATACCACCATAGCACTGGCGGGTTTGACGAAAAACAACGGCACCAGATATCCAGGCACCACCAGTCCCGCCAACGTCGTGCCAAATCGGGCGTTGAGAAATACCACAACACAAACCCCCACCCAGACAGTAGTGATAACAGAGCTTTGTAATGCTCCTGGAGGGAATAGGGTAAGTTGCAGGAAATCAGGCATTTAACAGGGCTTGCGCATCAATCAGTTGTTCTGGCGTTAAGGGTTTTTCCAGCACGGCTTTGACAAAAGGGTAGCTGTTAATTTTGGCCAACTCTTTGCTATCGTTGATACCTGTTACTACAATCGTCGGCGTGTTTAGTCCTTCGCTCTCCATCCATTCCAGAAGCCCTGCACCATCCAGTTTAGGCATCACCAGATCGGTGACGATAAAGTGAAACTGTTGATTCTCCAGCAGCCGTTTGGCCATCAAGCCATCGTTTGACACCACCACAGATAATCCCAGGTCGTTTAGCCACATTTGCGTCATCATGGCTAACATGGGCTGATCTTCCACCAGAAGTACGGTTCGTTTACTGTCAGTCATTGAGGTTGATTCCTTCTATCAGGATGGAAAGTCGGTAACCTTTACCCACTCGGGATTTCAGGCGGCAATCGATGCCGGCGTCCTGCGCGGATTTTAAGGACATTAATAATTCTGAGAGCAGGGTTTGTTCGCCGATAATGGCGTTTTGCTGATACATTTTTTCCAGTTGCTCATTGGGCAGGCCATAACCTTCACTTTCGATTTTCAGATATAAAATGTCGATGTCGTTTTTAACCACTTGTTTGCCAGTAATTTGAATCTTTTTCGGGGCGATGGCGTCATCGGCTAAGAGCCTGAAACTGTGCATCAGCAGTTGCTCGAAACTCTCAGGAGAGCCCAGTCCCATAGTGGCAAAAGAGGGCAGATTACTGATGAACGTCACATCTCGCCAGACGCTGTTACCTTGTTGCGCAGCCTGGCATTGCTCTATTTGTCTTTGCAGGATATCCAGTGGATTAAAGGGGATAGCGTTACTGTCTTCCCTGTCAGACATGCGGCTCATAAAGTAGTGAGTTCGACGGGTCAGGTCGGCGGCTTTTTTAAGTTCGATATTGAGGTAAGTGGCCAGTTCATTGATCATCGGCATATTGGCTTTGCGCTCGATCTGCAGCAAGCCCATTTGTAAGGTAGAGAGGTGATTTTTTATGTGCACCATGTAGTGATCATGCAGGCCGCGTTCAACTTCCAGATAAGCCTGTACTTCCTTGAGGTCGTGAATTTCCACCATCAGACCGTTCAGGTTTAAGTGCAGCTCGGGTTGGAACAGTGCACTGCTATCAAACTGACAGGAGGACACCACTACCACATATTTGCCACTGCCTAAGGTAGTGAAGTATCGGGTTCGCGTGCGGCTTTGTTCCAGTGTAGTTTGCCGGATCAGGTTTTTAACACTGTCGTCACTGATGGGTAAGAGGGTTTTGAGAAACTCATAGGCATTGATATTGTCCTGATGCAAATTGTGTTCATCGGCCAACTTTATCATCGCGGAATTTTCAACGATTATGCGGCCGAAAATATCAAACACCACCAATGGCGTTGCCAGGTTGGAATGCAGGCCCCTTTGATACTCCAACTGTTCAAATAAGTATGAGGTGCCTTCGGCAACAAAATTAATGCTTTGGTTTTCACCGCTGGCCAATCTGGCGGAACTGATAAATCCGCTGCGTTGTTGATTTGTGGATTGTTTCTGCAGGTTTAACAGTGTGCTGATATGAATCGCAAACTGATTCACCTGCTCCAGCAATATTTTTAGTCGTTCCGGATCTTGTTCGAAGGTAGTTAAGGCCCAGAACCCCAGGACATGAGTACCTTTGTAAAAGGGTACCAGTATTTCCTGTTCATTCTCTTGCTTTTGTTTAAAGAAGGGACGGCTTATCACCAGAGCTTGTTTGTCTTTTACCGCTTGCTCGTAGGGTTCTCTGCGAATATCTCTGCGCATTTCATTAATATCTGCAAGGTTGCAATTGATGGCGGATATCTCTGTTAATCTGATATCCCCTGTTTGTAACTCCAGAAAAATACTGCGTTGCAATTGCAGGTTTTGCGACACCATATTGGCGATATTTTGCCAGAAGGCCTTGGTTGATTCGCTGCGTGCTGATGCGGCTCTGAACTCATTGTCCACCTGCTCTCTAAGGTTTTTCAGGGCCTTGTGGCGATAACCACTCAGCCGCCACTCCAGGGTGAACAGCAGAATAATAATGCTGCTGAACAGTTCCAGCAGCGGAGCGACATAGCCGAGTAGCCCGGCGACTGGGACGCTGGCTACCAAAATCGCTGCGCTGGCGAGATAGGTGCTGATGCGTTTCAGGTTGGACGGACTAACAAGATAGATACAGGCTAATACCAGCATCAGGCTGAATATTAACGCGGCCCGAAAGGTGGTGGTTACTTCTGTTTTATACAGTTTATTTTCGTAAGCGTTGAGAGCCGCAGCATGAAACTGCACCGGATGCCAGCCAATGGAGGTAGTGTTGTAGGGCGTCCAAATAGTGGCCTGTAAAAGGTTAAAAGCCGGCATGATGTAAACGTCTTTGCCATTGAGGATGGGGTTTAAAATTTCAGGCTGGGCCATCATGGCGGGAGTTACAACCGCTGAATTTAATGACACCCGGGTATAGTCAATGAAAAGTTCCTGAGTATATTCAGAAAATGCCGGGTTTAAAGCTGCAACGGGTGATTTAAATTGCCCAGAGCCTTGGGGGATCGCCCAGGCTTTCCCATCGTTCTGATAAGGTGAGATCAGAAAGCCAGCTGAAGGTTGCCAGTCGCTGGTCTGGAAATACACTTGCTGGCCATCAGATGCAAAGCTGCGCTGAGGTATTTTGATTGATTGTACTCGGGGATGATTAATTAACAGTGAATGCTGTTCATCCAGGGGCATATCCGGTAATACCCAAAAAATTCTGGCTGCACCATTGTCAATGAGCAGCTTGAGTCTGGCTTCAATATCCAATATAGCTGACGGGGTATTGTGCTGTTCGGTGTCAGAAATGATGACAAAGGACGTTTCTCTATTGCTTTCTGGGGACATTAAAATTTCCTGAAGCGCTAGATTGACGCTGCGATTCAGACTCTGGTATTCCAGTACAAAAAAGCTGGCGTAAACCAGAGTTATGGTCGCCAGTAATTGCAGTGTGCCGCGCTTTTTAAACTTCAATCAATCGTCCCCGTACTTTGTTATTTGCTTTTTATCGCTGCTTTATTAGTTATAGCCGAGTCCTTCCGGTAAAAGTAATGCTCAGGTAGGTTAATTTCTTACTTTTACTGGTAACCTTTTAATGATGCGATTCATGAAGTGATATAATGATGGACTGCACCTGGTCGGCAAAATCGCGCAATGCCGCTAATTGCTCTTCTGATAACTCTCTCGGCACTCGGTCAATGATGCACAATGTGCCGATGCGCAGATCCGGTTGTAATATCAATGGAGCACCGGCGTAAAAGCGAATGTACGGTTCATTTGTTACTAGTGGATTAGAACGGAAGCGGACGTCTTCATTAGTATCAGGAATGTACAGGGTTTCATCATGGTTGATGGCATGGCCGCAAAACGAAACGTCACGTTCGGTTTCACAAGCATTGAGCCCAACATTGGATTTAAACCACTGCCGATTTTCATCCACAATAGTCACCAGGCAAATAGGCACATCAAAATACGCCTGGGCAGCGGCTGTAATCTTGTCCAGCTCTTTATCCGGCTCGGTATCCAAAATATGCAATTGATTAACCAGTGCCATCCGTTTGGCTTCATTGTGAGGCATTTGTGGTTTAATCATGTGGCACCTCCCGCTTGATGCAATGTGCACGTTTTAAATCCAAGTTTGATTTATCTGAACCATACCTCATCAAATAAGCTATGTGTATCATACTTAAGGATTAATTGATTTTAGCGTTAAGCCTGGATGCAATAAAAAAAGTGTCGTTGATTTTTATTTCGTCTTGCTTATTTTTAGTTCCATGGCAAGGTAATCCCAACTTTAAGTAGTGCTGTTCATGCTTTATGAAATCCCACGTTAAGTTTAAAAAAGAATACATGCTGGTGGCGCAAAACGTTTCTGGCCGCAACCTAAACGTACCTGTGTATCGCTTTAAAAGTGATATTGCCGGTCCTAAGGTATACATTCAAAGTTCGATCCACGGTGCCGAGGTCCAGGGCAATGTGGTGATCTATCATCTGATTCAGGCGTTGCAATCGGCGTCGTTAAAAGGTGAAGTCATCCTGGTGCCAAATTGCAATCCGGTGGGCAGCAACCTTAAATCGGGGGAATATACCCTCGGCCGTTTTGATCCGGTAAATGGTCAAAACTGGAATCGGGCCTATCATTACGACCAGGCATTACTGGATAGCTTTGTGCAGCAAGTGGAAGAAAATACTGAAATCAGCTTGTTGAAGAAGCAGTTTCGGGAGCACATCAAGACCGGCATCGATGAAGTATTAGCCAGAGAGTGGGGCGTAGGCCTGGCACAACAGCTCAATCTTAAATTGCAACGCTTTGCTTTTGATGCCGATATAGTACTGGATTTACACAATGGGCCTGTGTCCACCCGGCATATTTATGTGCCTGAATATGCCCGTGAGTCAGCGCGCTTCTTTAATATTCCCCATGTCATCCTGATCCCCAATGTGTTTGCTGGCGCGCTGGACGAAGCCACATTTTGTCCCTGGTGGACCTTACAACAGCAGTTGCAGGCTAAGTTTCCGCTGCGGAATTGGCACTTCGGTGTGGAAGCCTTCACGGTGGAAATGGGCTCCCAGGAAGTAATTGATTTTCAGACTGGCGAACAGGATGCCAGGAGTATCCTGAGTTACTTATCGGCGAAAGCTTGTTTTACAGAGCCTTTGTGTCAGCCGCAAGAAATGCAGCGCCATGCGGTTTACCTGAAAGATTATAAAATCATGTACAGTCAGATGGGCGGTATTGTGGAGTATCTGGCAAAGCCCGGTCAACTCATCAAGCGAGATGAATTAATGGCCAGGGTCTTAAATATCGACGAGTTGGAAGACAAGCGCGCTGTCAGTGAAATCACCGCGCCCTGTGATTTAATCCCAATTTTACACTTCCCCTCAGCCAGTGTGTTGGGAGGAACGCAATTGTACAAATGTTTTACCCAATATTTTGATTTGTGAGCAGTCTTCTTAGGAGCTGCTCAAAAAAATACCTTTCGGTAACATTTTAATCCAATTAGAAAACAATCTCTTACGATAATTACTCTCAGCTCTTTTTATTATAAGCCCCATAAATAAAAGGAGAGTACACATGAAGCATTACTTATCGTTATCTGCACTGGCTTTGCTGACCGCTTGTAGTTCGGACAGCTCAGATACGCCAACAACACCAGAGCCGGTGTCTATTACCAGCGAGTTTAAAAATGGCAAACAGGGCTGGCAGTCGGGATTTTCCGATTACCCGGTGGATGACGCCGATATTTATGAATTGGTGGCCGAAATCGCCGATTTGCCCGATGAATCCGGAGAAACGGGATTTCGGTTAAAGGGTATGAACCGCAGTGATGATCTGTTCATGTACCTGAAAGGCAAAGTGGCTGGATTACACGTAAACACCGATTATACGCTGTATGGTTCTATCAGCTTTATGTCCAATGCGGGTGCCGATTGTATTGGCATTGGTGGCGCACCGGGTGAGTCGGTTTATATGAAACTAGGCGCCACCGAAATAGAGCCAGAGCAGTTAGATTTCTACATGAATATCGACAAAGGCAACCAGTCTCAACCCGGCAATGATGCCATGGTGATCGGCAATGTTGTATCTGAGGGCGCTAATTGTGAAGGCACTGAATACGGCACTAAAACCATTGAAATCGCCGAAGAAGATGGTTTTGAAATTCAGTCCTCCCCCACTGGAGAACTGTGGATCATGATAGGTAGTGACTCAGGCTATGAAGGCCTGACAGACCTATACTACACTGAGGTGCATCTGACCCTGAAACCATAGGGGTTAGAGTAAAATGTTGTTTGGTTGAGCTAGCTCACCAAACAACCATTTTACCGCTTTGGGAAACTCTTCTGCCCAAAATGATTCTGAGTGTCCCCGTCCCGGTACGGTTTTACTGACCAGATTATAATAGGGATGTCCTGCATCTACGATTTGATTCACCATATGGTGCATGTCATCCACCATGGCTTTGTCTTCTTCGTTACCCATCAGAAAGTATAGGCGACTGTCGGCCGGTATCGGTTGCTGTCGGGTAAAGCTAAATACCTCATGAGAATACCAAAAAGAAGGGGATAGTATTCCCGCTTTGGAAAACACTTGGGGATAACGATGAATGGCAAAATGCGACATCAAACCACCCATTGAGCTGCCCATTATGCCGGTATGTTGCCGATCCGACATGGTTCTGTAGTGTTGATTGATATGGGGTATCAGTTGCTGCACGATAAAGTCCAGGTACAGTTGACCTTCCGCTTTACCGTAGGTTTCATGGTCCCAGGCGCTCAGTTCTGTGATCCGGTGTTGTTTGCCATTGTCGATACCCACCACTATTAATTCCAGCTCCTCGTGATGAGCCATCAGATTCAGGCTTTTATCAACCCGCCATTCGCCGGAATAGGCGGTGGCCTCGTCGAACAGGTTTTGGCCATCATGCATATAAAGCACGGGGTAGCGTTTATTGGATTGCTGATAATCGGGCGGCAGATATACCCGTACGGTTCTGTCGCGATTCAGGCCTGGAATGAAAAAATCCGGTTCAATCACATGCACCTGAGCTGAGGCGGTGCTCCATTGCATATCTGGATTGTGGTTTTCAGTGGCACTCACATTGACCTCACAAGGGATTAAACAACCATTCTATAGCGTCTGAAAAATGCACTCGCCAAAAGGCTTCGTTGTGCTGGCCGTCAGCAATAACTTTAGCCTGGATATGTTGTTGTGGGTGTCCCTGTTTGGAAATTAATTGCTGCATCTGGTTCATAGGCTGCACCATATCTTCGCCTTCCTTGCCGCCAACAATGAAATACAGCCGGTGTTGTTTCGGGACGGGGTGCTGTTGGGTGAACTGAAAAACCTGTTCAGTGTACCAGTATGAAGGCGAAAAGATGCCCGCTTTGCTAAATACCTCTGGATAGCGGTAAATAGCATAATGACTGGCGAGACCGCCCATGGAGCTACCCATAATGGCGGTGTTTCGGGCATCTTTCAGGGTTTTGTAATGTTGGTCAATATAGGGTTTAACCACTTTCACAATAAAATCCGTGTAGTGCTGTCCTTCTCCCTGACCGTATTTTTCATGATTCCAGGCACTAAGCTCTGTGGTGCGGTGTTCTCCACCGTTATCGATGCCCACTACGATCAATTGCAGTCCTTTATCTTTGGCTAATGCATTCAGGTTTTCATCCACCTGCCATTCGCCAGCAAAAGCGGTACTGTCATCAAACAGGTTTTGCGCGTCGTGCATGTAAAGTACCGCAAAACGCCGCTCTGCTTGATAGTAGGCGGGGGGCAAATACACCCGCAGGGTGCGCTTTCGGGATAACTCGGGGATGGTGAACTGATTTTCAAGGCTGTGCCAACTGCCGGCTTGGGGTTGTTCTTTGGCGTCGCTTTGACAGGCAAGTGCCAGAACAAATAAGGTAAGTAACAATATTCGCATAATCATTCTCTAAGCAAAAAATAAGCTGGCTACGACCACGCCCACGATGATGGCGGTGAAATCGGCTATCAAGGCACACGGGATGGCGTGACGGCTGTGTTTGATACCCACAGCACCAAAATAAACCGCCAGCACGTAAAACGTGGTTTCAGTGGAACCCTGAAATATCCCGGATAATCTGCCTGCAAACGAGTCTGCACCATGTACCTGCATGGTTTCAATCATCATGGCACGCGCGCCGCTGCCGCTTAATGGCTTCATTAACGCGGTGGGCAAGGCGTCTACAAATGCCGTTGAAAGCCCCGCCAGAGATACCAACCAGGCAATGCCATCTACAACCAGTTGAATGGCCCCGCTGGCTCTTAACAATCCAATAGCAACTAACATAGCCAGCAAATAGGGGATAAGATTGATTGCCTGTTGAAAACCTTCTTTGGCACCTTCGATAAACAAATCATAGGTATCCAGTTTTTGCCGCCAGGCGCTAAACAGGACACCCACCACAAAACTGAAGATCAACAAGTTTGCCAGCAATGAAGACTGCGGGCCAACCAGAGTGGCGGGTAGGGTGACAAAATATACTAACAGGCCTCCCATCAGGGCAAAGAATACTGCGCCGTAGAGTAACACTGTGTGTTGTAGTAAATTGATGCGCTGCACAAAGGCAACGGCCAATAGCCCCGCGATTGAGGAGCAACTGGTGGTGATCAGAATAGGCAGAAATACATCGGTAGGGATAGCAGCTCCCTGTTGTGCGCGATAAACGAACACAAAAACCGGAAACAGGGTTACAGAAGAGGTATTTAATACCAGAAACAGGATCTGCGCGTTACTGGCAGTGGTTTTATTGGGATTTAAGCTTTGCAAATCATGCATGGCTTTGATGCCAAGCGGGGTCGCGGCATTATCCAGTCCCAGTGCATTGGCCGATAAATTCATGGTAATGGAGCCCACCGCCGGATGATTCGCGGGGACTTCTGGCATAAGGCGTTGGAACAGTGGTGTCAGCAATTTAGAAAGTTTGGCAATCCAGCCATTGTGTTCGGCAATTTTAAATATACCCAACCATAGACACAGCGCGCCCACCAGACCCAGGGCGATTTCAACCGTCACTTTGGCCATATCAAACATGGCACTGACCAGCTCGGTAAAAATGGCCTGATTGCCCAGCACCAGCCATTGGTAAAAGCCGCAAATTGCGGCAATAAAAAAGAATGATAACCAGATTAGATTAAGCACGGTTGGCTAAGCTGTCTGTTGGCAAAAGCAGTAGTGGCTATTCTACAAAGTAGGTGCCCCAGCCATCGTAAAAGACTTTGTGCTTTTCCGCGATACTGACTAGTTTGCTGGTATCGGCGTTGATCTGTTGCAGATCCAGTGGCCTTTCTGCAATGGCGTCGAAACTAAAAAGTTCATCACCATCGTCCAAAATCAGTTCTTCGGCATCCGTCACTTCAAAACCGGCTTTATAAGCGTCTACCGCGGCCTTTTCCAGCAAAGCAAAGTCCTTACTGGCGATATGGTGCTCGATGGTATGATCTTTGTCGGCGGCACTGCCATCATTGATCAAGGCTTCGAGGGTTTCTTCATTAAACTGATACCAGTCTTGCAGGCTATTAGAGTGTGGCATAGCGATCCCTTGAGATTATATTTTGCGTAAGTTTAACGCGCTTTTGGCAGCTGTGCGACTTCGTTGTTCACCTGTTCAAAATCTTCCAGCATTTTTTCCCGCAATAACACTGACCACTCTTTAATGCCTCTGCTATCGTCCATGTAAATGGGCTCGCTGATTTTTATAACCAAGGTGCCATTGTCCCAGCGATTCAGCTTGATTTTATCGATAAGGTTACTGGCACAAACTCTGACTATGGGCATTTTAACCGCATCCGCGATACGAAAAGCGCCGGTTTTAAAGGGCAATATGCCACGTCCATAGCTGCGCGTACCCTCGGGAAAGAACCACACTGAAATGCCGCGCTTTTTGATTTTGGCCACTGTTGAACTCAGAGTGTCGGCTGCCCGCGAGGCATTTTTTCTGTCGATCAGCACATTTCCCGACAACCAGTACAGCCAACCGAATACCGGAATAAATATCAGGCTGCGCTTGCCGACCGATACTGTGCCCGGCATTACCGCCTTACATATGGTGAGTAAGTCATAACTATTTTGATGGTTGGCAATAAAAACTGCCGGTTCATCAGGTACATTTTCCTGGCCTTTAAGTACGACTTTTAAGCCCAGAATTCGCGACATGGTGGCGTAGGCCATGCTACAGGAATAAACATTGTTGCGATGCATGGGACGCAAGAGACAAAAAATAATGAGGATCCCATTAATAAGGATAAAACTAATAAACAAAGCAATAATGCGCAGGATAGCTAACAAAATGATTTCCAGTGACATCAAAAGGCCGCATAGTATAGCCTTTTTTTTGCTAAATCATGTCAGATGAGCTAAGAATTCGCATTTCGATTGTGCAAGCACACTCTGGTCATGCAAAGATTTAGGATATAACCTATACTCGAAACAGCCCCTGTACTTTATCCCGCAGGAGCTGAATCAATGTATTGAGTACAATAACTGACGCGAAATAGAAACTACAAAAACAGGGCTGTCTGATTAATGCAAACCTTTACCCATGATGATTTGGACGAAGAAATTCTAGGTGATCTTCTCGAAGAGATTAACGAGCTTTACGAGGCCAGTGAACAAACCTTAATTGAGCTGGAACTCAAGCCGAAAGACAACGAGTTACAACGTGCTCTGTTTCGCTCTATTCACACCATCAAGGGTGATTTGGGGATGGTTAATTTTTCCCCGTTAATTCCGCTTCTGCAGCACGTTGAAGACCTGTTAGATTTTCTGCGCAACGGCCAGATTAATTACACCAGCACCATGAGTGATCTGGTGTTGCTGACTTTAGACCGGGTGAAGTTGTTTGTGGAAAGCTGTATCAGCAGTGGCACGGCTCAGTATGATGATCAGTTGTTTAAGCACCTGGTACAACACATCAGTCGTATCAAGCCAGACAATGGCCCGCAACACGAGAAACTTCTGGCTGAGTCTGTGTTGTTGCTGGACCCCACTTTAGACGCCAAACCAGAAAATGATCCTCCGGCAGAGATCGCAGAATCCGTTAAGGAAGAGATAGATACCGAAGACGATTCAGCGATTAACAAAGAGTCTAACCCGCTGGATTCTGACAGCACCATTAAAGAGCTGAGCAAAGAGCGCCAAACCGATATAGTGTTTTTCCGGGCACTGATGGAGCCAATCGAAGCGCGCTCCATGTACTGGGCCGGACGTGGCGACAGGATCGCCAAATTGGCTTTGTTAATGAATAAGATGGAAGGCAGCCCCATTGATGCTGACCAATTGCTGGTGGCTTGTTATGTTCACGATTTTGGTATGGCCTTTATGCCGTTGAATATTCTGCACAAGCGCGACCGTCTGGAGATTGTCGAATTCAATTTATTACGCTCTCATGTCTACAAGAGTTCAAGATTGTTGGAGCACTTAGATCAGTGGAACGAAGCGCGTAAAATCGTCATGCAACACCACGAGCGCTGTGACGGCTCTGGATATCCCTTGGGGCTAATGGAAAAAGACATTTGTGAAGGGGCTAAACTGTTGGCTATCCTGGATACTTTCGATGCTCTGACCCATCAACGTGCTCATGATACGCATCGCAAACGTCCGAAAAAACGCGCCGTAATTGAGATGAACAATATGCCTGAAGGGCAATACAGCAAGCGCTGGATGGCGGTATTCAACAAAGCCATGGCCAGTTTGTTGACCAAATAACTTTTCAGGTTGTTTATTTTACCTATTGCTGGGTTGGGTCTAACATAGTTATTGGCTGGTGGAAGCAATCTCACAAAGAGAGGCGGATTTTAAGTGAATAAGTTGCCCAAATGCGTCGTTTTTGCTGTGCTACTTATAAGCTTTAAAAGCGGTATAGCACAAGAATCTGAATTGGAAAGAATCGAAGTCACCGCACAAAAGCGCATTCAGTCGATTCAGGATGTTCCCCTGTCTGTTTCCGCGGTTAATAGTGCCACCCTCAATGCCTTTAGAATGGATCAGGCTAGTGAAATCGCGGATCAAATCGTCAACCTCAACGCCAATCGCTCCATATCCGGTGTGTACAATTATTTTATACGGGGAGTGGGCACTGATGACTTCAATTTGTCCTCCATCCCTGCCGTTGGTTTGTATATAGATGAGGTGGCCATCCAGAATCCGGTACTGGCCAATTTCAGTCTGTTGGATATTGAACAAGTAGAGGTGCTGCGGGGGCCGCAAGTGGCTCTCTACGGTAAAAATACCACTGGCGGTGCCATTAAATATATCTCTGCCCGGCCGTTAGCCGGAGAAGAGCTGCATGGCAAACTCAGAGTTAATCTGGGCAGCGATGCCCTAAAACAGGTTACCGGTACTCTGGCTGCGTCACCGGATGAAGACTTTGCTCTGCGCCTGACAGCGGATATTGCGCGTCAGGACGGTCGTATTTCTGCCAGCCATGTGGGCAATGATTCGCAGTTTCACAATATTGACCGGCAAGGTTTCAAATCCCAGTTTGGTTTTAATCTATCAGCAGAAAGCAGCATTTTGCTGTCTTTATACGGTGGCCAGCAAAGACAAATCAGTCCGGTAAAGACCTTTGTGACCGTGGCTGATGGCAGTGACGTTATAAATCTCGATGATTTTGATTTAGCCAAGGTGGGCAGTCAGTTGCATAATCTGCGCGATAATATTGATGCTTATGGCGGTTTTTTGTTGTACCGGCAGCAGTTTCAGGATGTCGAGTTTAAATCTACCACCTCTTTTGAGACCGTTGACAGCGAGCGTATGGATGACTGGAGTGCTCAGGGCGCGCCGTCTGGTGTCGCTCAGGTCATCACCTATAACTCCACAGATACCCAGTCATTTTCTCAGGAGTTTCAGTTGTTGTCGGAGTACAGTAGTGGCGGGCATTGGTTGTTGGGAATGATCAGCACCCTGGAGCAGGGGGATATTTTACAAACAGCCTTTATTGACCCGGTGGGACCGGGTCGTCCGGATGACGCTGTTGACGATGCTGGGCAAGGGGCCTTGTTTGATCGCGGTGCACTGGTTAACAACGATATCGCATCTTTCTCCGGATATGGATTACTGGAGCGCCCCATTTTTGAAGATACCACCCTGGGTCTCAGTGGCCGCTGGACCTTACAGCGTTTAACACCCAGGGTAAATAGCGCAGGAATGTTGATGGATAGCGCAGATATGCCTTTCCCTCTGGGTACCTTTGGTTGGTACAGTCTGGGCAATCCTGGCTTTGATGTGCAAAGCGATTATGCCGGTTTTTCTGTGGTTGATAACTTTTATCAGGCCAACGGCGGTGTCCCCGCCAAAGCTGATATCAATCAGACCTTTCGCGAATGGGGCGGCAAGGTATCGCTCTTTCACCAGTATTCAGACAATCTTAAATTTTATGCTTACCTGGCCAAGGGCTATAAAATGGGGGCGGTAAATTCTAATCCCACCACTGCTGCCTATACGGCATTGTTGGATAGTGTGGTGACTCCGGAAAGCGTTGTTACCGCGGAGCTGGGCTTTAAATCTGAGTGGTGGAATGACCGACTGCGTTTGAATGTCGCCTTATTCCACAACGACTGGCAGGATTATCAATTCTTCCTGGTTTATAACCCCGGTAATCCGGCTGATTTATTCGCTTCTCTGGTGAATTTGCCGGAGGCCAGATCTCAGGGATTTGAAGCTGAACTTAGCGCCATTTTATTTGCAGATATCACGTTAAAAGCTGGGCTGGCTTATGTGGATGCGGAAGTGACAGAAGCTGAATTGGATACCAGTGCCGTCGCTGAACATCTGCGAGAAGGGTTTCAAAGTTCAGTAGTCAAAGGCAATAGCTTACCCAATACACCGCCCTGGACTGCTAGCTTGATGCTGCAGCAACATCTGGCCGGAGATTACGGCGAGTTTAACTGGAACCTGCATTACAATTTCACTGATGCTTATATTCATGCCCTGGCTGGAAGCCATTCAACTGCCTGGCAGGAAAATTTTTCTGAATCTCAGGTGCATTTACTGCACGGCTCAATGAGTTATAGCCCCAGATCTTATCCCAATCTAAGCGTTTCCGTCTGGGGAAGGAATCTCACAGACCAACAGTACTGCACAGAGCGGGCTACCATACCAGGAACTAACGTCAACACTAACCGCTTGTGTGCCCAGGGGGCCTTTCGCGAGTTGGGTTTAGGGATAGAAGTGTTATTTGAATGACAGTCTCCAGTGGCAATCTAAAAATCAGGGTTAAACCTTTTATTGCCGCGACAATGGTATTGGTTATTGCTGTCGCTTTGACGTTGGCCTATGCCATCAATGAACAGCAAGCCGTCACCGAAAAAAATATCGCACAAATGGAGCGACGAGCTGAGCAGCGGGCCGCGGATATAGAAGCTAATTTGAGGCGCTCATTGTATCAGGTGGAATCTGTAGCTAACTTTTTTGCCAGTTCGGACTGGGTTAGCTATGAGGAGTTTGCTGGATTTGTCGAGCAAATCTTTCCGGTGTTTCCTGCGGGGCGTAGGGTTTCTATCTTAGCCAATGTTGCACAAACAGAGTTGCCTGAATTACTGGACAAAATCAGAAATAATACAGAGCCAGCCTACGCAGACCTACAGCTATTTAGTTTACAGAATGGGCAGAAGTCGCCATTAATGGCAACGGGCGATAATGACATTACCTTTATTCAGTACACCTATCCTGATGTAAGACGGGATGATTTCCTCGGTCGACAAATGACCGACAATTTGCCGCTGGGACCATCTATTTCCAAAGCCATTGCCAATCGAAAAAATACCGTGATCGGATTTTTTCAGCCACTGCAAGCAATCACCAATACTCCCTTTTTTGTGCATATCTCGCCTGTGCTGAAAAAGCGCTCTGATGGAACAACTAAAGTTGCTGGGTTGGTAACATCCAGTCAGTATTTACAAGAGGTGTTCAAAGCCACTGAGATAAATGTCGGGCAAAAGACATTTCGCTATGCTCTTGCTGATGGACAGGGTAAAATCTACTATTTTCCTGAAGATACCATTGCCCAGCAGGCTGACCCTGAAACTCAACACGCACACCATATTTCTGATTTTGACTTGCAGGTTTTCGATCGAAACTGGACGCTCTACGTGATCCCCAACAGCAGTCCGGAGCAAAGCCTGTGGCAGCAAGGAGCGGTGTTGCTTACCGGTGTGAGCATGGCCTTGTTGTTGGCTATTATCGTTTATCTGAATTTGACACAACAGGCTCGGCTGGCTCACAAGGTTGTGGAGAAAACCTCGGATCTCAATGCCGCAGTTGCTACCCTACGTGAGCAACGCCAGCAATTACACGATCAAAATGAACAACTTGAACAGGCCGTGTTCGATGCTCAGGAAGCGACGCGGGCGAAAGCCAGTTTCTTAGCCAATATGAGCCATGAAATCCGAACTCCGCTAAACGGTGTGATAGGTCTCACGCAATTACTGCAAAACACTAAACTTGATCTACAACAGGCAGGCTTTTTAAGCAAAATGGAATCTGCGGCAAAACATTTACTGATTGTAATCAATGACATTCTGGATTATTCAAAAATTAGTGCGAACTCCATCGAACTGGAACAAATTCCGTTTTCGTTAATGAGTGTTAGAGATTTTTTGCAGGCTAATTTTGAGCAAGCTGCGCTGGATAAAGGTATTGAATTCTACATTGATATTGCTCCCGATGTACCACTGGACTTAATAGGAGATGTGGTCAGGTTGAATCAAATCCTCCTGAATTTATGCTCCAATGCGGTGAAATTTACCAGCAAAGGCAGTGTTCGGGTGACGGTAACGGCTGAGATACTCAGTGATGCAAAGTCTGCAGAGGCAGTAGGATTGCAATTTGAAGTAGCAGATACCGGGATTGGTATGAGCCAGGAGACTGTCGAAGGTCTGTTTACCGAATTTTCACAGGCAGATTCTTCCACAACGCGGAAATACGGTGGTACCGGGTTGGGGCTGGTCATAAGTCGTCAATTATGCCGATTAATGGGCGGTGATGTCATTGTGTCCAGTCAGGTTAATCAGGGCAGCAAATTCGTGGCTTCAATGCAGTTGCTCAGGAATAACAGGGTGATACTGGCAGGCGATAGCGGACTTAAAATAAAGGAACAAAGCACCATATTAGTGGTGGATGATAATGTGGTAGCACTTAAGGAAGTTGCCGCAACTTTGAGTCAGGGCGGCGCAACGGTTGTTATTGCCAGAAGCGCAAAGCAAGGTCTGGCCCATTTGCAGAAGCAAAAGATTGACGTTGTGTTGACTGACTGGTGTATGCCGGAAATGGATGGCGAAGGCTTCATCAAAGCATTACAAGCGCAAGGCAATACACCAAAAATTATTGTCATCACCGCCTACGATGTATCCGTCATTAAACAAAAAAGTGACGCTCTGGGGATTAGCGCCGTATTGCAAAAACCTTGTCACGCCAGCAAGTTGTTTGATGCGATTGCGAACCAAAGTGAGAAGAACGACAATGCGTCAGTTACACCGACACTGTTAAACAAATTAAGGATTTTAGTAGCGGAAGACAATGCCATAAATCAGGTGGTTATCGAAAACATGCTAAATAATGCTGGAGCCGATTACCGGATAGTTGGTGATGGTATTGAATGCCTTGAAGCCCTGAACAGTGATAATGAATTTGATTTGGTGCTGATGGACATTCAGATGCCGGTTCTGGATGGTGTGGCTACCACCAAAAAAATTCGCGCTGATAAGAATCCCGCTATTGCCAATCTGCCCATCATTGCCTTAACTGCTAACGTCATGAAAGAAGACGTGGAACACTACATTGCTCACGGGATGAATTGCCACGTCGCCAAACCTATCGATGCCAATACCTTGTATCAGGCTATTAAAAATACCCTGTCCGATAGTAGGAGCAAACCATAGCGCTAATTAAGCGAAACAGCGCTCTATCTCCGAAATGACATGAAGACAACGTCTGGGCAGTTTTCGCAGCCGTTTGGTTATCAAAATCAGGGGTTCTGATACTGCCGCCTCCGGTTGATAAAGCTGTACTCGCTGGTTTTGACTAAAACTATGCCAGGCACTTTCAGGTAACACCGTGAACCCGAGACCGTTAGCCACCGGCAGCAGGATCTGGCCAATCTGATTGATAAAACCGGAAACAGGCAGAGCATCAATATCCAGTCTGTTGAGGGCGACATCATGAGTTTGGGAGCAATACAAAGAAAGGTATTGTCTGGCATCGGGATGGTTAATTAATCCCAGTTGCTGCATATGTTCAGCCAGGTCTTTGCGCAAAGCAAGCGCTGCTGGAAACATTAAACACAGTGACTCTCGGCCGATTTCGCGGCTGTCGAACATGCCTTCGGGGGGATTTTGAGTGACAATACCCATATCCAGTTTACCCTCTGCAACGCCTTGTAAAATGTCTTGCTGTGGAGCCGCTTTCAGCGTGGCAATTAATCCCGGGAATTGAGATTGTAACTGCAATAAAGCGGGGTAGAGCTTTAAAGCCATTGAACCGGAACAGCCAACACTAAAGTGTCCGGCATGGGGATCATCAAAGGCCAGTTTATTAAATAGTTCAGCCTCTCGCTTTACTTGCTCCAGAGTATATTGATAGAGCAATTTGCCCTGCTCGGTGAGCTCCAGTTTTTTGTTATTGCGTTGCAGCAACTTATGGCCGCATTGCTGTTCCAGTTTTTGAATATGTTGGGTGACGCCCGGTTGGGTCATAAACAGCTTTTCTGCGGTTCTGGTGAAATGACCGGTTTCAGCCAGGGTGACAAATGTTTTGAGATAAACTGGGTTTAGCATTTTATTTTTATAAATATTTATTATGAAAATAATCAAAATTGATAATTTCATATTTTAGATGAGTTTGTTTAATCTGGCCATCGTCGCATAACTGATTGCCTGGAGGTAAACATGTCACACCCTTATCCCCGTACATTTTCTCACATTGGAATTTCTGTTCCGGATTTAGAGAAAGCTGTTGAGTTCTATACCCAGGTTTTGGGTTGGTATTTGATTATGGAACCCACTGAAATCACCGAAGACGATAGTGCCATTGGCCAGATGTGCACCGATGTTTTCGGACCCGGTTGGGAGCGGTTTCGCATTGCGCATTTATCTACCGGTGATCGCATCGGGGTAGAGATTTTTGAGTTCAACAATCAACAGGATCCGGAAAACAATTTTGAATATTGGAAAACCGGTATTTTTCACTTCTGTGTTCAGGATCCGAATGTCGAAGAGCTGGCTGAAAAAATTGTCGCTGCAGGCGGTAAAAAACGCATGAAAGCGCCCCGCTATTATTATCCTGGCGAAAAGCCTTATCGCATGATTTACATGGAAGATCCGTTTGGCAATATTCTGGAGATTTACAGTCACAGCTATGAGCTGCATTATGCCAGTGGTGCTTATACTGCGTCTAAGTAGCGACTCAGACCACTAAATCTATCTGTTGCAGGCTGCCTACAGTGCCATTCTGATTGATAAACAGGCCACTGGAACGCACTTTGGCCTGCAACTGATTGTCAGCATCTTTGATATCAAAGGGGCTGGCCTGTTGTCCCAGGTAAAGGGCGCCTATACCCAGCTCAGCTATGTTGCTGAGCTTATCTTCTCCCAGGGCATTTTTTTGATAAAATTGCAGCCTGGAAAAGACACTGTCACCGGCGTCAATAAAGCCATTCTGATCTTCATCGAATTGCGCCAGTTCCGCAAAGCCGTTGCCGGTTTTAGCGCCAAACAATTCCCCGCCATCATCAATAAGGCCGTTATTGTTGCGATCTAATGCCAGGAAACCCGACTGGCCGGAAGCAAAATGGATACTGTCTTGTTGCCCATCCTGGTCCAAATCAAAGCGATGTTTTTGCTGGCTTAGTGATACAGAGGCACCCTGTAGGTTTATCACCAAAGGATCGGTCAGTTGTACTTCACCGATTTTCATATCCAGGCTATTGGCCTGATAAAAGCTGCGCTGTGAAAACTGCTGTAAATCAATTTGCAGGGTTTCTCCCGACTGCAGTGTGATTTCGCCACTGGCCAGGAACAAGGAAGACTCTTCTTCGTGATAGCTTTCCTGATATTGGTAGATAAGATCAGCTGTGCTGGCGGCTGTAACCTGGGGATTTTGCTCCCGGTTACTGGTGTCAGGAGCATGATTTTGGTTAGGGCTTTCTTGTTCTTCTTTAAGGTGGCTCAGATGAATTTCGCGACCGGTAAAACTTTCTACGATGGATTTTAATTGCCAGGTTTTGGCATCCAGGTGATTGTCGCTAAGCTCTTCTTCTTCAGTTTGCCACAGACCGCGAAATGCCTGGGCGCGATTGTCAGTTTGTTCAATCTGTGCTGCCAGTGCTCTGCCTCTGGCGGAGAGGGAAGCTTCTGCCTCTGGCTGACTGCTATTGGTTGATACCCCTAGCGATCGCTCTGCACGGCTTATTTCCGCTCTTTCGGAGAGCAATACGGTTCGTGTCGCAGCTTCCCCTTCTGCTTGTGGTGCACGCTCTGCCACCAGAGATTCGCTTCGGGTATAGCGTTCACTGCGTTCATGTTGATGAGCAAACTGGATTTGGGCGCTTTGCACTTGCATTGGGTTCTTTTATCGCTGATTTTAACATTGAGCCTAGAGCGTGTTGACCTTTGCAAAATTGTACCGCAAAGATCAACACGCTCTAGTTTGTAATCGGCACCGGTTGCGCCATTTTTATGCAGTGTCAGCAAATTTTTTTATTTATACGAGTTGGGTATAAAGTTTTATTTGGAAATCAGCTTTGGCAATGCGAATATGGCTGTAATTAAGATGTCCAGACTCTAGAATTACATGCGAAAGTTTTCTTTTATCCTCCTGCTGTTGTGCCTGATGACCGCCTGTGGTCAACGTGGCCCCTTGTTTTTGCCCAAGGACGCTGCACAAAATCAGAGCGAAAACGGCACTCCGCCCATTGCGGTCCCCGAAACTGAAGGCGCAGAGCCGGAACAACCCAAAGAGTAAACACCGGGAAAATTATGGATTTTTTTCAATATCAAAATCAGCAATTGTTTGCAGAAGATTTATCGGTTGCCGATATTGCCGCGCAATATGGCACCCCCTGTTATATTTATTCCCGCGCCACCATAGAGCGCCACTGGCAGGCCTTTGATAAGGCTGCGGGTAAACAACCTCACTTAATTTGTTATGCAGTCAAGGCCAATTCCAATCTGGGGGTTTTGTCGGTGATGGCAAAACTGGGATCGGGCTTTGATATTGTTTCCGGCGGTGAATTGCTACGGGTGATTGCCGCGGGTGGCGATCCGAAAAAAGTAGTGTTTTCCGGTGTAGGTAAAACCGAAGAAGAAATTTTGTTGGCTCTCAAGCACAATATTTATTGCTTCAACGTAGAGTCTCCTGCGGAACTGTCTCGCATCAATAAAGTGGCCGCGGAGCTGGATGTCAAAGCACCCATTTCTATTCGGGTTAATCCGGATGTGGACGCTAAAACTCACCCTTATATCTCAACGGGGTTAAAAGCTAACAAGTTTGGTATTGAGCGCGAACAGGCTATTGCTATCTATCAGCAAGCCGCCGCCATGAGTCACCTGCAAGTAAAAGGCATTGATTGCCATATTGGCTCGCAGCTGACCGACCTAGCGCCCTTTGTGGATGCGCTGGATCGCTTACTGGCGTTAATCGACGAATTAAAGGAGCTGGGCATTCACATCAGTCATCTGGATGTCGGTGGCGGTTTAGGTGTGCCTTATCAAAACGAAACGCCCCCGCACCCTAATGAGTATGCTGCAGCCTTAGCGCAGCGTTTGCAGGGCCGGGAAGAGCTCACCCTGGTATTTGAACCCGGCCGCGCCATTATGGCGAATGCCGGCATTCTGGTGACTAAGGTCGAGTTTCTGAAATCAGGCGCGGAGAAGAATTTTGCAATTGTAGATGCCGCCATGAATGATCTGATCCGCCCGGCATTGTACTCGGCCTGGATGAATATTATTCCGGTGAACAGCAGTTTGCAGCGGGAAAAAGCGGTGTACGACGTGGTGGGCCCCATTTGTGAAACCGGTGACTTTTTGGGCAAAGAGCGAGAATTAGCCATTGCGGCGGATGATTTGCTGGCGGTCAGAAGTGCCGGAGCCTATGGCTTTGTGATGGCTTCCAACTACAATACACGGGCCCGCCCACCGGAATTAATGGTGGATGGTGACGTGCTGCACTTAGTACGAGAACGGGAAACTTTACAAGAGTTGTGGAAACTGGAACGTAAACTCCCGTAATATAGACCTAATAGAAGTTTTCGAATTAATCACATGTTAGTGCAGTTTTCTAAAATGCACGGTCTGGGCAATGATTTTATGGTTGTTGACAACCTCACCCAGAACGTATTCTTCTCTAAAGAGAAGATCGCAAAGTTAGCCGATCGAAATTTCGGCGTAGGCTTTGACCAGATGTTGCTGGTCGAGCCGCCATATGATCCGGATCAGGATTTTCATTACCGCATTTTTAATGCGGATGGCTCCGAGGTGACTCAATGTGGCAATGGCGCCCGTTGTTTTGCCCGTTTTGTGAAAATGAAGGGCTTGATCAATCGCAATAAAATCTCTGTCAGTACCAAAAACGGCCGCATGGTCTTGTACCTGGAGAATGATGGCATGGTGACGGTGAATATGGGACGGCCCAATTTTGAACCATCAGCAGTGCCCATCAAGGCAAACAAGCAGGAAAATATCTACCTGATACGGGCGGAAGATCACACAGTGATGGCGGGTGCGGTTTCCATGGGCAATCCTCATTGTGTTATGGAAGTGGACAATGTTGACACTGCGCCGGTAGAAACCTTGGGTCCCTTACTGGAAACCCATGAACGCTTTCCTGAGGGAGTCAACGTAGGCTTTATGCAGGTTGTGAGTCGCAAGCATATCCGGCTTAGAGTATTTGAGCGGGGCGTGGGAGAAACACTGGCCTGTGGTAGCGGCGCTTGTGCCGCAGCAGTGATTGGACAACTGCAAGGTAAATTGGATGAAAATGTCAGGGTGGACTTACCGGGAGGTTCCCTTAAAATACGTTGGCAGGGCAACGATACAATGATAAAAATGACAGGTGCCGCGGAACACGTTTTTGACGGCAGTATAGAAATATGACTGACACTCCAAATAATACCGCTGAAATCAATACGCCTTCCGCTGACTGGTTAACACCTGAGTTAGTGAAAGACTATCTGCTCAATAACCCCGAGTTTTTTATTCGCTATCCGTTATTGGCGGAAGAGCTGAAAATTCCCCATCAGAAAAAAGGTTCTGTGTCACTGGTGGAATTGCAGGCTGAGCAACTACGGGAAAAAGTGGCCGAGCTGCAGAAAAAGCTCACTGACTTAATGTCTGTGGCCCGACAGAACGAAGCCATTTATCGCATTTATGCCGATTTGAATTTACGTTTGTTTAACTGCAAGAAAATGGCGGATATCCGCAATGCCTTGCAAGACACCGTATGCCAGCAGTTAAAGCTCAGTGATGTGGTATTACACCTGGCGGCCGATAAAGCAGGTTTATCAGACAAAGACAGACAATTGATTGTGGACAAGCGGCTGAGTAAATCGGACTTCTTTTTCGGTCGTCTGACCAAAGAAGAAAATCAGATCCTGTTTTCCGCCAGTCAGCCTCAGTCAGTGGCTATCATGCGCTTGCGTCACGAAGATGAGCTGGGCCTGTTGGTGATTGGCAGTGATAATGATGGTCACTTCAATCCGCAAATGGATACCTTGCTGATCACCCAGCTACAGCAATTTTTAAGTCTCATTATTCCCAACGTTCAGGACTAGAAAGTGTCAGTATCAGATGCGATGCTGACACCCATCACTGACTTTCTGGATTACCTGAAGTTTGAGCGTAACCTGTCCAGTAAGACCATAGAAAATTACCAAAGGCAGCTTTTGGTGATTGCCGAAGGGCTGAATATTGAAGCCTGGCATATGCTCACTGTGGAGCATGTTAAACGCGTGTTGGCACAAGGCCGGCGTCAGGCTCTCTCTCCTAAGAGCATTGCTTTGCGCTTATCTGCTTTGCGCAGTTTTTGCCGCTACCTGGTGACCCTTGGGGTATTGACTCAAAACCCGGCGAAAGCCGTTAATGCACCCAAGCAGGGACGTCCTTTACCCAAACAACTGAACGTTGATGAAATGTCGCAATTGCTCAATATTGATGAAGAATCAATATTGGCGGTCAGAGATAAAGCCATGATGGAACTCACCTATGGCTGTGGATTGCGGCTTGCGGAGTTAACGGATCTGAATTTGGCCCACATTGAAGAAGGTATGCAGCAATTACGGGTGCGCGGTAAAGGCAGTAAAGAGCGCATATTACCGGTGGGCAGGGTGGCCAGAGAGGCTCTTAAAGCCTGGCTAAAAGTTCGCGGGCAACTGGTGGGCGATGATGAACCTGCTGTGTTTGTCAGCATGCAACATAAGCGTATTTCTTCTCGACAAATCGCCAAGCGCATGAAGTTATGGGCGCAAAAACAATCGTTGGATCAACAGGTGAATCCCCATAAATTGCGCCATTCGTTTGCTACACATATGCTGGAATCCAGTGGTGATTTAAGAGCAGTTCAGGAATTGTTGGGCCACGCCAACTTGTCTACTACCCAGGTCTACACGCACCTGGATTTTCAGCACCTGAGTAAAATTTATGACACGGCTCATCCCAGAGCCAGAAAGAAAAAGACCTAGAGCGAAGCCAATGCAGTATTACCGTCGCCTCAACAGCATTCAGGCAATGACCTTTGACCTGGACGATACCTTTTATGCCAATCATCCTTACATAGTGGCAGCAGAAAAACAGATGTTTGCGTTTATGGCGCAGCACTGGCCGGCAACCGAGTCTCTGGGGAAACCCGCATGGCGGCAATTCAGACGGGAAGTGATCAGCGAAACACCGGCTTGTCGACACGACATGATTGCGCTTCGGCGCGCTGTTTTGAACAAGATGTTTAGCGCCATTGGCCTGTCGGGCGCAGAATTAAGCGACGCCATTGAGCTCAGCTATGACACCTTTTATTTTCACCGTAGTAACTTTAAGGTGCCCAGTGAATACATCGCTCTGCTGAATGAGTTGTCACAAAAAATGCCTTTAATGGCCATTACCAATGGCAATGTTGATATTGCCAGAATTGGTCTTGATGGTTGTTTTCAGCGGGTGTATCACGCCAGTTCAACACTGCGTAGCAAGCCTTATCCTGACATGTTCGACTTGGCGCAAAAAGAACTGAATCTGCCCGCCAGACATATTCTACACGTTGGGGATAATCTGGAGAAAGATGTGGCAGGTGCCATCAATGCCGGTTATCAGGCGGCATGGTATGCGGAAAACCGCCCAATGCAGTTAAATCAGGAAAGCGCATCGGTGTTGCCTCATGTTGCCCTGGACTCATTGTCGGAGCTATTAGAGTTGGTCTAGCACCAGATGCTTGTGGCTACTAAGTAACACACTGTTTTTTCCTGATTTCTTGGCTTTGTACATGGCGGCGTCAGCTGACTCAATCACTTCGATGATATTGTCTTCACAGGTGAATTCACTGATGCCAATAGTAACTGTGATTTTAATAATTCGGTTATCATTGCCAAAATTATTTTTTTCTATCGCAATACGCAGGCGTTGCATGGCTTCCAGTGCCTGAACCTGATCCGTATCTAATAAGGCAATCACGAATTCTTCGCCACCCCAGCGGCAGCAAATATCTTCTTCACGACACTGCTCACGCATCAGGGCCGCCAAACCTCGCAATACTTCATCGCCCACTCTGTGACCAAAAGAGTCGTTGATGGTTTTAAAGTCGTCGATATCGATGATAGCAATGGAGTGAGCTTGTTGCTCATTATGAAATGGGGAATGGACGTCGCTAAACTCGTTACTAATAGCACGACGATTTAATAATCCAGTGAGGGGATCGGTAATGGATTGTTTTACCTGCTTTTTCAGTTCTTCCTGAACCTGCTCTACCTGATCTTTTAAACGCCGGAACTTTCTTTCCAGTAAGGAATTGTTGTCTGTTAACTTAACCAACAGGTGGGTGGGCTGGCTGTTGCCTTCAGTTCGAACCGAGGAAAGGGTCATGGCCACCACGGAATGCTCGTCGTTGATAGGGTTAACCGTTTCAAATCGGGAGGGAATGTTAGCTGTGGTACGCAAGGTGCCTTTGGCTACCCTTGAGAACTTTAGTTGGTCGATTCCCAGTACCTTGGGTAGCTGCAATGATGCGGGTTCTTGCTGGCCATAGGTTTTTAATAACGTTTTCGCGGCGTTGTTCAGATTGACGATGAAACCCTTGTGATCACATAGCCATGTTGGTTCCGCGAACCCATTTAACAGACTCTGAATGGAGAATCTAGGTCCCGACTTTTCCTGCTGATTGATTAAAATACTCACGATACCCCTCACTTTCTGTGAATTCGTCAGACATTTTTAACTCAATAACGACACGGCAACCGCCATGGCCCTGAGCAATCGTTTCCGGCAATTTAATGGCGGCGTAACCATTGTTATTTGATACGATAAAGCCAAACACATTCGACGTCATCATACACAGTGAATCGCGCCTGAGAACTTCATCTCCAAAAGGGCAGCGATTATTGGTCAACACAATTTGCCGGGCATTAATTGATTCAATACTAAAATCCCCACCAATACGACGCTTTAAATCTACTAAAATGTCTGCAATTGTTTCCTTGTTAAACTTCCTGGTATTCAGAGACTTCTCATATTCCATCTCTATTCGACGTCCTAGTTCTTGCCCTACCAGAGCGATAAAACCGGACGCCTCTTTAATGCCCACGCTATCTTCTAACGTGCCGGCAATGCTTCGGATCATTTGCCTGAAAAATTTATCGCTATCCAGTTCAACATTTAGATTTTTAATGTCGATACGTTGTTCGGCGGAAATTTCTGGCATACGTGCTCCTGTTGTCACAACAATTCGGAAACAGCAAACCTACTTTGTGTAAAACTCAAAGTCCAATTTTTCTAAAACGTCAACTACACTCTAGTAGTAGTTTAGTCTAATTAAGTTAATTTCACATAAATTGAGTGTGAATTGGTTCACTAATTGCGGTAATAACTTCTCCACAATCACTCTTCAGGCTTTGGCAAAACAAACCTGAAGCAGGTTCCCCGGCCTTTTTCACTGCTGACGGTCAATGAACTGTCATTGAGCTCCATGAGTTTTTTACAGATAGCTAAACCTAGCCCGGCGTGAATATGGCGGTCCTTTTCACTGTTACTGGCCTGATATCTGGCTTCAAAAACATGCTGTAGTTCATTGGCAGGAATACCAACGCCATTATCCGCCACGGAAACGGCAACGCCATTACACTGGCTTACAATGCTGAGTGTTACTTTGCCGTTTTCTGGGGTATGGCGAATGGCATTTTCTATCAGGTTGGTGAGTACTCGCTCAAGTTTACCTATATCGGCATAAACCATGGCGTCGGACTGCTCAGCCTGCACCTGCAAACGGATGTTTTTTTCTTGTGCGTTTAAAGTGAATTTAGCGGCAATATCATGGACTAGTTCGGCGATTGGAAAAGGTTCTTTGTGTAGGGTTACCTGGCCGGCTTCGATGTAGGCCAGCTCAAAAATCTGGTCGATAAGATGCTTCAGGTTTTGGGCATTTTTTAATGAGATCTGAATAAAACGCTCTTTGTCTTCAATACTCAGGTTCTGATGGTTTATCGCCAGGGTTTCTATGTATCCCTGCAGGTTGGCCAGCGGTGTGCGCAAGTCATGGGATAAATCCGCTAACAACGCCCGACGTCGGCTATCCAGTGCCTGCAAGGCTTCGAATTGCCCCTGGATGTGTGCAACCATGTCATTGAAGGCACAACCGAGCTTTTGCACTTCGTCGATAGAGTCGCGATCCCAGTGCATTGGGGTATATCCGGAGCGGCTCAGATCATAGTCAGCGGCCCGCACAGAATCCATCGCCAGGGTGAGCTTTTTCATGGGTTTCGTTAGCCAGGCAAACAGGCACACCATCAACACCAAAAATAACACCAGAGTGGTAACGCCAAGCAGGGTGAATTGCGCAAAATTGCGATCATTGCTGAGCTTTTTAATGATGGTGTCGTATTGTTCGCCGCCCAGAATGACATAGAGGTAGCCTTGCTGTTGCTGCTCTTTGTATACCGGCGCGACTGAGAATATCTTGTCCAGGTTGGGATCTTTGGGGTTGCTGCCATAAATCGGCAATTGTTCCGGGTTTTCCAGTAATCGTTTGATGGGCTCCAGTGCTACCTGTTGGGTTTTTACCTTGCCCGGCTCGGCATTGAAGGTGAGGATCTGGCCTTGATTGTCCAGATAATAAAATTCGAAATTCGGTCCCATAACCATCAAGGTATGAAACAGGTTGCCCAGTGCCTGATAGTCAAAAACCCCTTCTTTTAGCAGCGGATTATCATCCACCAGATGTTTTGCAAGATTAATGTGCAGTTGTTGTTCGGCCTGATGTTTAGTGCGCTCCTGCATAGCATTCGACCACCATACAAAGCTACTGGTGATCAACAGGAATATACTGATGGTGGCCAGAGAAAGGCGTTGATAAAAACACAGTTTTACTGCCACATGACACCCTCAGGATTAAACTTATAACCCACGCCCCAGACGGTTTGCACAATGTTGGGAGAGGCCGCATCTTTTTCGATTTTTGCCCGCAAGCGATTAATATGAGAGTTGACGGTATGCTCGTAACCATTGTGGGAATAACCCCACACCGACTCCAGCAATTGCGCACGACTAAACACCTGATTAGGCCGTCTGGCCAGATACCAGAGTAAGTCAAATTCTGTGGCGGTCAATTCCAGTTCTTTGCCATCTAAGCTGGCGCATCGGGATTTCTGATCGATGTACAGAATGCCGGTTATCAGGGTTTCTTCTGGATTGGTTTGCGGTGGTTGCTCGGACAATTGCTGCACCAAAGTTACTTTGCGCAACTGCGAGCGCACTCTGGCTTGTAGCTCTCTGACACTAAAGGGTTTAGCCATATAATCGTCGGCACCCAGTTCCAGACCCAACACTCTGTCGGTTTCTGAGTCTTTGGAGGTTAGCATCAAGATGGCTTGTGCTGGTTTTTCCTGACGGATGATACGGCAGATATCCAGGCCACTGAGTGATGGCAACATGATATCCAGCAGTAATAGATCAAAATGCTCTGCTCGCGCTTTATCCAACGCTTGTTGCCCGTCGGAACAATGTTCAATGTCGATACCCAATTCGGTGAGATTTACCCGGATGAGGTCGGCAATGTCCAGATCGTCTTCTACGATCAGTATTTTATGGGTCATAGGTTGCTTCTTTGTTTGGCACAAATCGGCCAGTACCGCCGAATTGTGCCTTCAATCACTTCCGGATCACTCTGTTCTTGTCACCGTTATTTTGGCCACCGGGTTGTCAAATGCATGGGCTTTGCTCAGTACAGAACTACTCAATCCATCTTCTATGGACACTATGCCTGGGTGCATGCTGACAAAATCCACATCGTCACGCATGGCATCAAAACCTGTGCCACCATCTACCGGACCGGGAATTGTGCCCATTGCTTCCGAATTTTTTTCAGTTCCGGAATCATAAACATGGGTGGTGGTGCTCCAGACATCACCGGTTTCCAGTTCTGCAAGGCTTTGACCGTTAACCCCGGTAAAGGCGTCGTTGGTGTTAACCAGCATGGTGATCACCGACAACAGCGGCATGTCATTGTCTTCGATACTCACAGAGATGGTTTCTGAAGCGCCTGGTGCAATCGGAGCCATGCCACTGGCGCCGGATGCCACCATAGATAAGCCTAATACAAAACTGTTGTCTCCGCCTTCAGCCAGATATTCCAGTTCTTCTGATGCCGACTCGCCAATAGTCCAAAACTGCCCCGAGCTATGCAGTGCTACTGCCACAGGGGACAGGGGCTGTGCATGGCTGAGATTAGTAACTGTAATGTCATAGCTGTTGACCACCGGAGCGGGTGGTTCTGGCATTGGCATTTCCATCACATCGTCGTTGTCGCTACCGCAGGCCGCTAACAGAAACAGGGCGCTAATGGGCAGCAAGTGCTTTTTGGAGAATGATAATTTGTTGTCTTTCATGACCAACTCCTACTGTACCGTAACAGTCAGTTTAGCGATGGGATTTAACCAGCGTTGCACACTGCTGTTGATATCACTGCTGCCACCTTCATTCATGCTGTCACCGACATTACCGCGGTGAATATGCACTGTCATATTGGCTTCTTCCATCGTGACACCAGTACCACCGGTTCCTACCAGTGCTTCCAGCGGAGGCGGAACCGGCATACCACTTTCGCCCGGTGCACCGCTGCCGCGGATCTCGTCATTGGCTTCTGTACCTGCATCATAAGCATTGAGGTAAATTGTGTAGGTGCCAGCCTCGGTAGGAATCGTCCAGTTGTCCAGTCCTACAAAAGCATCATTGGTGGGCAGTAACATGGAAGTCAGTGATAACACTGTGTTATCGGCGTCGGTACTTAGCATAAAGGAGCGGCTCATACCCGGTGCTGTAAGCTCAGCCTGCACTTCGGCGGGATTGCCGTTAACACTGGAAATGATATTGGCCAGGCCGCTGATATCACCGCCTTCCGCCATCATTTGCAATTCATCAGAGGCACTTTCGCCGGTTTCAAACAGGGAAGCATCTGCGGGGTGGGCGGCCACTAATATGGGAGTAAAGTAAATACCCTGGGTTAGATTCTGAAATTCGATATTGAGTTCGGCAGCGTTGACAGAGGCGCTGGCCATCAGGGCGGATGAAAGTATCAGGTTACGTAGTTTCATAATTTTCCTCGGATTGGATTTAAACAAACAACACGGGAAGAGTATGAAAAAGAGTTATCGCAAAAGTATCACGAGAATCTTACGAAAGCTTTGTAAGTTGCTCACAATAGAGTCCAAAATTGTGCAGTAGAAATGCGACGCAACCCCGAGGGGTTGCGAATATCGAGAAGTTGTTTTTATCAGTACAGCATGGCGTAAAGTTTACGACGATAGCTGCTGGCCAGGCTGTCACCTTCGGGTAGGGCATTGATGGCGTCTATCATCAGCTTGCGAGCTTCACCGAAATTCAGGTCTTTTTGCAGTACTTTGAGTAGCAGGCCCAGACCTTCTTCCTGTCGGTTGTTTTGCTGATACTGCACGGCTAAATCCACTTTTATTTGCAGATCATCCGGGTTTTTCTCAACGGCTTCTTCCAGGGCAATGATTTCTGGGGATTGAGAAGCTTTTTCCGCCAGCTCTAGTTTCCCGCGCAAGGCCTGATAGTTGGCATCCTGATCCACTAACAATACGCTATCCAGCAACTCTTTGGCATGGCTCAGACGGCCCAGTTCCAGATAGGTATCAATCAAGGCAAATTTAATGTCGGTTCGCTCTGGGGCGGCATCAAAGGCACTTTTTAGCAGTGGGAAGGCTTCGTCGTGTTTGCCCTCGGACAGCAATCCCGCCGCCTCTGCTAATAAGCCATCTTCTGGTTTTGGCAGGTGCTTTTCCAGCAGGCTTCTGATCTCACCTTCAGGTTGTGCTCCGGTAAAGCCATCAACTGGCTGACCATCTTTTACCAGAATAACGGTGGGCAAATTGCGCACACCGAATTGCATCGATATGGCCTGTTCTTCGTCACAATTGACTTTCGCCAGCAGTAAGTCGTTGGGATACTCAGCGGCAATTTTCTCCAGAATGGGCATCAATGACTTGCAGGGTTCACACCAGTCAGCCCAGAAGTCCACCATCACCAGACGCTTTTGTGACTCTTCCAGGACGATTTGCTGAAAGTTATCTGGTGTCATATTCACTATGTTGCTGGCTACTTGTTCCACGGGATTTCCTTTAACGAGCTTAATTTGCTTTCTATGTATGGGCTGTCCGGCACAATACAACCAAAATGTCGTATCTGTGACAGAGTTTTATCAGGGCTATGCTACATTGATATGAGATTTTATCGTGAGAACCTCTTATGTCAGATACCGCCAGTGAAAAAAAATATCAAACTTTTGCTGAGTTTTATCCGTTTTATCTTGCTGAGCATGCGAATGTGACCTGTCGCCGCCTGCACTTCGTCGGCTCCTGCCTGGTGCTGCTCTGTCTGGCCAGCGCAGTGGTCACTGCTAACTGGATGCTGCTTTGGTTATTGCCGGTAATTGGTTATGGCTTCGCCTGGGTAGGGCATTTCTTTTTCGAGAAAAATCGCCCGGCCACATTCACCTATCCGTTTTATAGTTTGCTTGGGGACTGGGTGATGTTTAAGGATATCCTGACCGGTAAAATTAAGTTTTAAGCGCGACTTTTGGGGTAAGTGAACGGCTAAGGTGATGTGGGCACCGAGTGTTTTTTCCAATTCATGTAGGCTTCATCTGCCAGACCTAACATTGCCAGGTCTTCTTTTGTGTCGCCGTACGCATAGACTTTATCATACTGCTTTAAATCAAATTCAGAGCGGATCCGTTTTGACTTGTTAGCGTTGCTACAATCACCATTAACATAGCGTCCGGAAAACCTGCCGCGCTGAACTTTAAGTTCACTGCAAATCAGGTTGAATCCATTTTTTGCGCACCAGTACCTCAAATAAATATCGAGCGAGGCTGATACGATAACAATCTGATCGCCATTGCTTTTGTGCCAGTGCAATCGGGTTATTGCCTCTTCTCTCAGAAAGTCAGGAATAACCTTGGTAGCGTATTTCTCGCCGACGGCAACAAGGTCTTCTTCCACACGGCCAGCGAACGCGATAAAGCTGGCAATACTGCGCATTTTAGGTGCCGAAAGAAGCCCCATTTTGTAAAGAATGAAAAATGGAGATAACGCAATCCTAGCTAACAATGCGCGCTTTTTTGTGGCCGAGAAATGCAGAAATTTGCTGTACATATCTGTATTAGTGATGGTTCCATCGAAATCAAATAAAGCAATGTTCAAAACAGTTTCTCAAGCTTCTGTGTTGTCCGTGTGAGTGTTAGCTGCAAAACGCCTTTAATCGGCAGGTTGTGACGCTGCGACCCGGTAGGCTTCAGTTCCGTATAGCGGTACTGTCGACAGACTGTGCTTAAAGCTTCCTGAAGTTTCTTTGGTGGAGTAAGCCACATACAGCAGGGTTTGATTTTCAGCATCGTAAACGCGGCGTATTTTCATGGTTTTAAAGAATATACTTTTGGATTTACGAAACAGCACTTCGCCGGATTCGCTTTTGTCTATTTCTGCAATCATCGCTGCTGTTATTGGTCCGGTTTGCCGACAGGCGATTGAGCTGTCTGACGGATCAGCGAAACTGAGATCCGCTTCAATGCTGGAAACATGACAGGTAACCCCCGTCACTACCGGATCACGAAAGGCATCCAGTTTGATGTCCTTGGTGGTAAAGACACCCAGTGAGATATCGCCCACCTCATTGCGGTTACAACCAATAAGCAGGAGGCTGAACAGGGTGAGTACAGTCAGTTTTTTCATTGGAATATCCAATTGCTGTTATGTGGCTGACATTCTTAATCATTTTGAGTGAAATGCAAGTATCAGGGAAATTCAAAAGACACCCATCAATTCGAAGGACACCCATCACTAAATTAAGAATTAAGCAGACACCCATAACAGCAAGGCCAAAATTAAGCGGACACCCATAACAACAAGGCTGCGATTAACGGGCTTGAATTTTAAGCCAGTTACTTATGCAACTGGTTGTATCTTGGACAGATAGCACCTCTTTAATAACCAGATCTGCGTTGCGTCTGACCTGGTTGGCGCAGGTGAGGTAAATATCCCTGAAGTGATCACAATATTTATCTAAATAAGCTGAGATGGAGTTAATTGAATTAGTGCCAGGTTTGTCGGTGTGTCTTTGGATAATGCGAGCCAGGCACAGTTCTAACGGTTGGTCTAAGAGAATAACGTAATCAATTAATGGTGAAATTACGTCGCGCTCTCTGCCAAACGGTTCTTCAATAAAAAGGTAAGTACACCTATTCTCAGCAACCAAGGCCTTTATTGCATCAGCAAAATCAGGTGTTTTAATAAGGGAAACATTTGCGCCTTTTACCAGCCAGCTCTTCATGTTTTGCGGGTATGAGTTTTGAGTAACGAAATCATCAAAAAGCAAATACGGGCATGAAAACTCTCTGGCCAATTGCTTCACAATGGCGGTTTTACCTGCACCAGAAACACCGCTGACTGCCACTACTTTTGTTTTTTTCATACTATCCCAGTGAAATTACACCTTATTGCAAATCAACAGCCGAAAAGGCGGCAAAAATCTATTGGTTATAATGCCTTAGAGGTAATAGGCAGCCAATGAGTTTTTGTCTGGATTAATAAAGTGTCGCAAGATTGTCTAACTTGAGTCTGAGGTCGTTATGGTTAGCCCACTCGCGTAAGAGATTGCGTTGTTCTGACTTTGAACACCGAAATTGTAGGCTTATAGAGTGACTGTCCTGCTATGTTATAGTCATGCAAATAATGGCCGTTTAATTGTCAGGGAATATAGTTTAATGATGCAACCGGTACATCGAATAGATTCAGCTAACGCAAATCCTTGTAAGGGAAAGGTTAAATTCGATGTTGTTAAATCGTCGTGGTCACTACTCATGATCACTTCTGCTATTGTTTTGGGCCCCCTTACATTTTCATTAGAGACATTTCTTGTCTTTCTTATCTCAACTTATGTTTCTTTGCTCGTTGGTCATAGCGTCGGAATGCATAGGATGATGATACATCGTTCATTCGAATGCTCGCGCACCGTTGAGAGAGTTCTAATATACATTGGTGTGCTAGTTGGAATGGCAGGTCCGTTTGGCGTTATTAAAATACATGATTTGAGAGATTGGGCACAACGACAGTCGCAATGTCATGACTTTTTTTCTCATAAGCAAGGCGCTTTAAAAGATATCTGGTGGCAGCTAACCTCCAGATTCGATTTTTGTCATCCCCCCAGATTCAATATTGAGGCAAAATATAAAAATGATCGTTTCTT
Organism: Planctobacterium sp. AWH2_060; assembly: GCF_056158425.1. Classification (NCBI taxonomy): domain Bacteria; kingdom Pseudomonadati; phylum Pseudomonadota; class Gammaproteobacteria; order Alteromonadales; family Alteromonadaceae; genus Planctobacterium; species Planctobacterium sp. AWH2_060. The sequence continues at coordinate 4,220,750 of NZ_JBSWTG010000001.1, forward strand.
ACAATTTCTAGAGAATTCGTGGCCATTACATCAATTGTTACCCGCTTTAATTTTGTATTACTTTGGTGGTTGGTCATGGGTCGTTTGGGGCATATTTGTAAGGGTTAGCATAAGTATTATTGGACACTGGGCGATTACCTATTTATGTCATAATCCTGGTCCTGGAAATTGGCTGGTGAAGGGGGCATTTGTGCAAGCATCCAATATCCATGGCCTTGGGATAGTTACATACGGTGAGTGTTGGCATAACAATCATCATGCATTCCCTGAATCCGCAAAAATTGGTATAGAAAAGGGGCAGATTGACCCTGCTTGGTACTTCATTAGATTCTTGCAGATTATGGGCATTGCGAAGAATGTAAAACTTCCCAGACCTGAAGAAGAGAGGGAGGACCTGGAGAGAGTTCACTAAACTAATTTAATAAATAATGGTGAAAGCTATGACAACAACGTTTCGGTTGTGGCGAACTCTCTGAAATCACAATTGGTTTGTATGTTGGTTTAGGCCATTGCCATGTTTCTGGTTCAGTACTCTAATGTTACTTCTTCGAAGGGGAGCACCCCTTCAACCCCCATATGCCCTTGGCGCGAGTTAGCATAAGCCTCAAGGGCAGAATCTTTGTAGATATGAGGTAGGTTGGACTTTAGTCCAACGAAGATGCTAAAAGCCAGCAACGGTGTCTGACTGAAGTCAGACCTACAAAGACTTTCCTGTTGCCCATCTTCAGGTTTTTTCTGCCCTATCGGCTTATCTCGCGAAAGGGCCAAATTTCTTCGGACTTCGAACACAACTGAGAAGGGGTATTTAACAATTTTAAAGTGGGTGTCCTGCTAAGGTGTGAGAGACCAGAAACGTAGTGTGTGGGGCTGAATTAATTTTTTACAAATAACGGCGTTGACTTAAAGCGCTTGGTACAGCAGGATAAACCCATGAACACAAATCTTTCGCAACACACAGTGAGCATTATTATCATCATTCCTTAGGAATGGTGGGATTTGTGATGTCTTCATAATTTAACAAACCCGCCCAGGAGGCGGGTTTGTTGTTTCTGCCTCCGGGGTCATATTTCAAAGAGAGGAGTCAGGATGAAAAAAGTCGCAGTATTCGGTAAACCCGCTAACGGTAAATCAACCTTGAGTAAAAAGTTGGCGGCGGCAACGGGCATTCCTTTGTATGCGCTGGATTCTATTTTGTATCAAGCAAATGGTGAAGAAGTCTGTCGGGAGCATTATGAACAACGCCATGAAGCCATTCTGGATTTCGAGTCTTGGATCATTGAGGGGTTTGCTCCCATGAATTCATTGCAATCTTTTCATCGAAGGTTGCAAGCGGCTGATACCTTAATTTATATCGATTTACCCTACAGGGTGACCTATTGGTTGGTAACTAAGCGTTTTCTCAAAGGCTTGTTTGTTAAACCTGAAGGTTGGCCGGAGGGGAGTTCTGTATTAAAGGGAACGTTGGAAAGCTTTAAGGTGCTGAAGCTTTGTCCCGGATTTTGGAACGATGATTTTTTACAAAGAATAAAACAACAATCAGTGAACAAAAAACTGCATGTTATACGCTCAGTATCACAACTGAATGGCTTTGTAGAAAAGTACGGGAAATAAATAGTTTCGAGATTTGGAAAGGGAAGGAATGGTGCCGACTGCCGGAGTCGAACTGGCGACCTACTGATTACAAGTCAGTTGCTCTACCAACTGAGCTAAGTCGGCACACTAAAACCTTTTTGCGATGTTGCTGAGCAACAAAGCGGGCGCCATTGTAGCGGCGCCCTTTATTTTGTCAAGCAGATTCAGGACAAAGCTCTTAATATTTTTGTAATCTCTGAGCTTCGGCTTCCAGCAATGGAAAACTTTCCTGTGGCAGGTGCTTTGCCAGGTCCAGTAAGCGCGCTGCTAAATCCTGATTGTTTTTAGCGCTGACGTTGAAATGTCCCAGCTTGCGCTTGGCTCTGGCGGTTTTACCGTACCAGTGAATATGGCAGCCAGGTATGGCCAACATATCGCGGCTGAAGCTGCCACAACCTATGATATTGACCATTGCTGTTGCAGATCGCACTTCGGTGGAGCCAAGTGGCAGTCCACAGACCGCTCGCAGGTGATTTTCAAATTGGCAGGTATCTGCACCTTGCATGGTCCAGTGACCCGAGTTGTGCACCCGTGGTGCGATTTCGTTCACCAGCAATTGCTCGCCAACCTGGAAAAATTCCACCGCCAGTACACCGATGTAATTCAGTTTCTCGGCCAGCTTTACAAAGATCTCCTGGGCCTGCGCCTGTAATGCTTCGGATACTTCAGGAGCGGGTGCCAGTGTCAGGTGCAATTGCCCTTCGTGGTGGTGATTTTCCACCAGTGGATAGAAGGCAAATTCGCCTTTTTCGGAACGCACGCCTACCAGAGAAACTTCGCGAGAAAAATTAATCATTTTTTCCACGATAATGGGCACACTTTGCAAGTCCAGCTTGCTCAGGCTTTGCGACATGGCGGCAATGTCGTCTTTTTGTTTTAAGCGCCATTGTCCATAACCATCGTAACCGTCGCGACTGGCTTTTAGTACCAGTGGTGTGCCTAGTTTTTCTGCAATATCGGGCAATTCACTGATATTGCGCATTACCTGATATTCGCTGGTGGCAATGTTCAGTTCGGTCATCAGGCCTTTTTCTTTGACTCTGTCGGCACCGGCGCGAATAGACGCAACACTGGGCTTGAGCTTGCCGGATTCGTCCGCCAGTTTTAGCAGGTGTTCTGGCACGTGTTCAAATTCAGCAGTAATGACATCAGAATCATCTATGGCCTCCTGCAAAGATACTGTGCTGGGGGCTTTGCTGATGGGGTTGATCACCTGATCTTTGTTAACATCGACGGCTCTGACATGAATCCCCAAAGGGCATCCTGCCAAATACATCATTCGGGCCAGTTGGCCGCCTCCGTAAACAAGCACCTTCATTCGGTTAACTCCAGCTTGCTTTGTTCCAGTACGGTTTTGGTCTGGTTCTCACGGAAGGCTTTTATTCTGTCGCGTAAGTTGGCGTCATTATTGGCTAACATTTGCGCCGCAAATAAACCGGCATTGGCAGCACCGGCTTCGCCGATGGCCAGGGTACCTACGGCCACACCTTTGGGCATCTGGACAATGGAAAGCAAGGAGTCCAGACCGCTCAACTGCGAAGATCGTACTGGTACACCCAGTACAGGTAAATGGGTATGAGCCGCTATCATGCCAGGTAAGTGAGCTGCGCCGCCAGCTCCGGCAATAATCACTTCAATGCCGTTGTCTGCAGCGGTTTCTGCAAATTCGGTGAGTAAATTGGGAGTACGGTGAGCCGATACCACCTGAGCTTCAAATTCGACTTCAAGGTCCCGTAACATTAAGGCCGCCTTTTGCATAGTGGGCCAGTCAGATTTAGAGCCCATTACGATCGCAACTTTTGCCATGTATACCTCGGTTTTACGCTTTGGAAAAAATGCGAATGATAGCGCACTTCCTCCCTCTGAAACTAGCAATCTGCACAAATATTTACTGGTTGCTACGAAATTTCAGCAATTTTTGTCAGTTTCATAAGATTGCAACACAAGTGTGGGAAGCTTACTTAGGCCGCTGTTGTGAGACTATTGCTGGCTGAGCTGGTTGGGGAGAGTATTTAATGCCGCTTTACCCTGACATTTTGAAATAGGCTAATTTATTTTTGTTGGAATACCCGATGACAGATTCTACGGTAGAGCAATCCCATGATACCAGCCAGGAACTACCCGAAAAACTCTCCAATAACACCAAAAAATGGGCTCTTTTAGCACTTCTGGTTTACGGCATACTGGTTGCTGTTACGGTCATAGGCTCCGGGTTTAAACTTGCCACCGGGGATCACGCAAGAGAACTCTTTGAGTTTGCCTCCAATCCCATTATGGGCTTAATCATTGGCATGGTCTGTACCGCACTTATACAGTCCTCAAGCACAGTTTCTTCTATTATCGTTGCCATGGTTGCCGGTGGCTTACCTATCACCATTGCCGTACCTATGATCATGGGAGCGAATATTGGCACCAGTATCACCAGCACGCTGGTCAGTCTGGGACACGTTGCTGACAAAAAAGAATTTCAACGGGCATTCGCATCAGCCACTATTCACGACTTTTTTAATCTTTTGAGTGTCGCCATATTTCTGCCGTTGGAAATTGCATTCAACCTGTTGGAAAAATTAAGTGCGGCGTTGATGGATTTGTTTCACATCGGAGCTGGCTTTGCGGTAGGTGGATTTAATCCTCTTAAAGCCATTACTAAACCTGTCGCTGAACTGATTGGAAGTGGATTGTCATTCTTGCCTGATGTCTGGGCGGGAGCTTTAATGGCCATAATTGGGGTGGGCTTGATCATCCTTTCTATCACCTTCATGGGTAAAACCATGAAAGCATTGATGGTAGGGAAAGCGAAAGAAATTCTGCACAGTAGCATAGGTAAAGGTCCGATTAGTGGCATTACCTCTGGCACTATTATTACGGTACTGGTGCAATCTTCTTCCACCACCACATCACTAATAGTACCCCTGGTGGGTACCAATGTTTTAGGTCATCGGGACATTTATCCCTTTGTACTAGGGGCTAATATTGGCACCTGTATTACTGCTTTAATTGCCGCGCTTGCCGTAACCGGTGTGAATGCCGGGTTTGCACTGCAAATTGCGTTGGTACACCTGCTCTACAATGTCCTTGGTGTCTTGATTATTTATGGCATTAAATTTTTGCGGGAGTTGCCATTGAAGTGTTCCCATGAGTTATCGTTAAAAGTTGCGGATCGAAAAGTATGGGGACTGGCTTATATTGTTGGGCTGTTTTTTGTGGTGCCGCTTTCGGCTATTTTAGTAACCAGTTAATTGGAAACAGCCGCAACTGTACAGGGGTAGTTGCGGCTATTTGTTTCAGGCGCTTTGCAGCTTCCAGCGCAGCTCTTGTCCGGCAAAAAATGGCACGATTGGATTGCCATTGGGCAGCACGATAGATTCTGGTACCGTCCAGTTTTCCTGAACCAGTGTGATGTTGCTTTTGTTTCTGGGCAGGCCGTAAAAGTCTGCACCATAGTGGCTGGCAAAACCTTCCAGTTTATCCAGTACATCCAGCTCTTCAAAAACTTGCGCGTATAGCTCTATAGCACTCCAGGCGCTGTAGCAACCAGCACAACCGCAATCGCTTTCTTTTTTGCTTTTCTCATGAGGAGCTGAATCCGTTCCCAGGAAGAGTTTCTTGTTTCCAGATTGCACCATCGCCCGCAACGCCTGTTGATGGGTATTGCGCTTTAATACTGGCAGACAATAGTTGTGTGGCTTAATTCCACCTACCAGCAAATCATTGCGGTTCAACAATAAATGCTGTGGTGTGATGGTGGCGGCAATGTTATCGCCAGCATTGGCCACAAACTCAGCGGCATCAGCTGTGGTGATATGCTCTAACACGATTTTCAGCTTGGGGAAATCTCTGACGATCTGCGTCAGGTGCTGCTCAATAAATTCTTTTTCGCGGTCAAAAATGTCGATGTGAGATTCAGTAACTTCACCGTGCACCAACAGCAGCATGCCACAATCCGACATGGCCTGAAAAACCGGATACAGCGTCTGCAGTGATGAAACGCCATCGGCAGAATTTGTGGTAGCCCCTGCTGGATAAAGTTTGGAAGCGACAATGCCACCGGCTTTAGCCTGTTTGATAACTTCCGGCGTTGTGCTGTTCGTCAGGTACAGGGTCATCAGCGGTGTGAAGGCTTGTCCCGACGGAATGGCACGCTCGATGCGTTCGCGATAGGCATTGGCTAAACTGAGGTCGGTTACCGGCGGAACCAGGTTAGGCATAACAATAGCGCGACTAAAGCAACGTGATGTGGCGGGTACAGTTTCCGCCAGCATGTCGTTATCTCTGAAATGTAAGTGCCAGTCATCTGGGGTCGTGATTGTGAGATGGGTCATGTAATGTCCTGATTGTAAATCTGAGGCTACCTGTTGGTTTCATTATGGGTTGAATAAACCAAATTGCCACTTGCCGGACATCCCGATACTGAGATTTTGCCCTGACGCTATAGTTTCTGACAGAAAAATGTGCCAATGTTGGTCTACTCGTCATTATATGCAATTTTACGCCTTAGCTCACTCATAACATGACCGCTCAAATCAGTCTGGCCTCTTTGCTGCCTGCCGAAAAGCAAAAACCGCACATTGTTTTACCGATTCGTCTTATTGATAAGATTATGGGACTGGCCAAAATGCAGCGCCTGTATGAAGAACATCAGATGCAGGGCCTCTCAAAGGAAGATTTCGCTGATAAGTTGATATCTGTACTGGATATTACACTGGAAGGAGAGGCTCAACTTTTAGCTAAAATTCCGCAGACTGGCCCATTGGTGATTGCCAGTAATCATCCTTTTGGTGGGCTGGAAGGGGTGATCTTAGCGCGTCTGCTCAGCAAAGTACGACCCGATCTCAAAGTGCTGGCCAATGTCGGCCTGCAGATTTTTGTGGAGCTTCAGGATTATTTTATCTTCACCAATCCTTTATCGGAGCGGGATCCTCGCAATGGCCCCTCACTGCGCAACAGTTTAGCCCATGTTAAATCCGGGGGCGCCTTGCTGCTGTTTCCTTCGGGTAAAGTCAGTTACAAAGACCGCCAACAAAAACGGGTGGTGGAACATCCCTGGAACCGCCTGGTGAGCAAACTGGTACAGAGTGCTGATGCCCAGTTTTTACCTTTATGGGTAGAAGGCCAAAACAGTGAGTTGTTTTATCGCATTGAAGCTATCTATTATCCGTTGCGCATGTTGTTTTTGGGCAGGGAGCTATTGAACAAAAACCGGGCCAGAGTGCAGTTAAGAGCAGGTAACCCAGTTAAAGCGAAAGACCTTGCTGCCAGCAAGGGCCCGCAGGCGCAGGCTGATTTGGCCCGTTGTCTGAGCATTGCCTGTTCCGATAGCTGGAGTCAGCCCTGGCCGGATACGGATGAATCGCAGTTTAAACCATTGGCCAGCGAAACTTCGTCGTCACAAATACTGGATGAAATTGCCAGCCTGCCGCCAGAGCAACATCTGGTGGCATACAAAGAGTTTGATGTCTATTACGGCTATCAGCAGCAAATTCCGGCAGTGGTGCAGGAAATCGCGCGTCTGCGGGAGCTGGTTTTCCGGCAACACAACGAAGGCAGTGGTGAGCCTCAGGATAGCGATCGATTTGATGCAACTTATACCCAGTTGTTTATTGTTAACCGGGAAGAGGGCCGTATTATCGGAGCCTATCGCATGGGGCAAACCGATAAGCTACTGGCACAAAGCGGTGTTGAGGGATTGTATTTATCACAAATGTTTGACTTTGCACCGGACTTTTACAATCGTCAGGAACCTTGTCTGGAAATGGGCCGTTCCTTTCTTATTCCTGAATATCAGCGCAGTTACTATGGGCTTTGCCTGTTATGGCGTGGTATCGGTGCATTTGCCTGCAAATTTCCGCAATATCGACGCCTATACGGTACAGTTTCGTTGAGTAAATTATACGATAAGCGCAGTATCACACTGATGGCAAAGGCGCTGCTGAGCCCCATACATTCCGTGCAGGCAAAAACGCCCTGGTCAATGCCATTGCATCCCGATCTGCTGCAGTTGTCACAGCAATATTCGCTGGATGATCATTTATCCACATTTATTAAAACCCTGGAGCCGGATGCTAAAGACATTCCGGTGTTGGTGAAACACTACAAAAAGCTGGGGGCGCAGTTTTACTGTCTGGGGCTGGATGACAATTTTGCCGGGACTCCGGGCCTGTTGTTGTGTGTGGATTTGCTTAACATGCCGGAAAAAGCAGGCAAGCAATATTTAGCTGACGGTTGGCAAGCTTTTCAATCCCACCATCGTTAACCGGTTAACCCTGTACGTTGAAAACTGGCGGTAGCCGGGGCTAGTCCAAAACTGTCCTCCAGAACAATATCCTGTGAGCGGGCGATGAGTTTTAGGGAAAAATAATGGTGCACCGCATGGCTGGATACAAAAACCAGCTCTCTGCCCAAAGTGGATTCACCGGCGTAATCCTGTTGCTCACTAATGGAAATTTCAGAAACCACGCTGACGGGGTGCTCCAGGTCCTCTGCTGTCAGCTTCTTTAACCAGTCTGCAATTCGAGTGAGTTGCTCCATAGCCACTGCCGTCTGACGTTCTGTTTCACAGAAGCGCTTGCGAATATTGTAATTTACCGTGTTATTTACCGGATGCATCAAAGCGAGGTAGTGGTCGATGATATGACGCATGTGCGCACCAGCGCTACTGCTAAACAGTGGTTTAGGAACACAGGTGTACTGTTCATCGGAGAGCTTTTGCAGGTATTTTTTGCCCTGCTCAATAATGTCGAGTTGACTGGCTATCATATGTTTTGATTGTTGTTTAGCGTTAGCGTCATGGACCAGCTTAGTCAATAACTACTTTCATTGCCAAAGGAAATTTCCTTTTCAACAACCCGTTGTCAGGAACCTGACCAATTGGTATAAACTGACATTTGAACTACCTTTATTGTGGATTATTCTGATTTTGCTGCGTCTGGAGGTAAGGTGACTGGATTTAGGGTTTTAGCCGGGTTACGCCATTTAATGCTTAAGGTTTGTAAAAAAACAGGTTTATTGGCAACGACTCTGATTTTTGCAACCCAGATAGCCATAGCTGATACAGGTTCCTGGCGTGTAGTAACCGAGATTTTACCTCCGTTGCAGCAAGACGCTAACGGGGCACTTGCCGGACCTGCCATTGATAAGGTTAAAGCTTTATTAGCAGATACCGGAATTGAAGCACCGATTGAAGTTTTCCCCTGGGCCAGAGCTTATGACTTAGCCCAGTCGCGCAAAAACACTTTGATTTTTTCCATGGCCCGCTATCAATCCAGAGAGTCTATGTTCCATTGGATTGGACCTCTGGGGCAAATTCAATTTAGTTTCGTTGCGCTTGCAGACCGAGAGGAAATTCAGATAAATAGCAATGAAGACGCCAAAAAGTGGGTTTTGGGCACGGTGCGTAATGATGCCGTGCACGACTGGTTAAATCAGCACGGATTTACCGAAGATGAACATTTTGTAATTCGCAGCGATTTGCAGGAATTGGCAGAGTTGCTCTACAAAGGGTTGATTGATGGCCTGCTGGTGAATAAAGAGATAATTAAGATCATTGCTGCGCAAAAAGGCTATGACCCAAATCGTATTCGGGCCTGGCATCAACCCGAAGGCTTGAGCAGTAACCTATATTTGGCCGCCAGCATTAATTCTGACCTTGAGATGGTGGAGAGATTAAAAGCGGCTTTTTAGCCGCTTATTCAATTTTTCGGCTATTTGCATTCTGAGGTTGGAGCACTTGCTTCGGGCCCTAACGTGCTGAAACGTCAGTTGGTTGGAAAGTGAGTCTTAGGTACTTTCCAAGTGCCACAATTAAACCACTAATATACTGGTCAACTGACTCATCTTACCGCCAGTCAGAAACATGTGGAATGACTGACTGCTTCTCCATGAAAGCCGACAGTCGGCTCAGAAATGCCACAGGGGGCAATCACCCCAAAACGGACTTTGAGGTTTTCAAAGACTTACCCTCTTGTTCGGAATCCCAGTCAGAATATCGTGATAGCATTTTTTACGAAAAGTGCTATCGTAATTGTATGAAAGTAATTGTTGATACCAATATCATTATAAATGTTTTGCTGAGCCCTAATCGTAACTCAGCGAGCTTCAAAGTGTTTGAAAAATGCTTGTTAAGGGATATTAGTCCACAAATAAGCGCGGCTTTGTTCTCTGAGTATTTGGATGTGAGCAGGCGCCCGCAGATAATTGGAAAAAGCAGCTACACCCAATCAGAAATAGACACAATACTGGACGGTTTTTTAAGCGTCTGCGAGTGGACAAGAATCAATTACATATGGCGGCCAAACTTACGGGATGAGGCAGATAACCACCTTGTAGATCTTGCAGTAGCGAGCAATGCAATGACTATTATCAGTTATAACTTGAAAGATTTAACCAGCGGCGAGTTACGGTTTTCCTGGCAAGCAGTAACACCAGAACAATTTCTTAGACAGATGAAGTGAAAATGATTATGGCTACAATTACCTATAGAACCGATGAGCAGACCAAACAGAGGCTTGCAAAGTTCGCAGAAGATCAAAATATTAGTATTAATAAGGCAATCGATTTAATAGTAAGCAATGCCATTGATGAACGTGAAGCGTATGCAGAGTTTCAAAAACGAGTCTCGAAGAGTGATCCTCAAAATGCATTGGACACACTTTATTCAAAGGCTTTTGAGTAAGAACAAAGCCAGTGAAACTAGTTGTTCAATGACCGATAAGGAAGAGGTCCGGACTTCCATGAAAGCCGACAGTCGGCTCAGAAATGCCACAGGCGGCCATTACACCATTGCTGCCGTTCAGTAAACATTATTTATCAGGTGGCTTCAGATAAGTTGCAGCAGTCGTTCAATGAGTTTTTCTTACTCTGACTAAAAATACTGGTTTACCATGCGAAACTTTGCTTTCAAGCATGCTTTCCATCACTCATCGACTCAATCTATTTCGACTGCTGTTAACAGGTTGCCTATAGTAATCCATTGGATTACTATGTGCGTTATGCAAATTACAATCACCGAACTTCCAGAATATATCAGGCGCTCAGAATCGCTCCTAACTGAAAAGGAGTGTAAGGATGTGATCGATTATTTGTCAGTGCATCCCAAAGCTGGTGATTTGATGGAAGGCACAGGTGGAATTAGGAAGTTGCGTTGGAGTCGTGGGAATAAGGGGAAAAGCGGTGGCATTCGGGTCATCTACTATTACCACGATGAACGCATTCCTCTGTATTTACTGACTATGTTTGGAAAGAATGACCGAGCTAACTTGTCTAAGGCAGACAGGAACTCACTCGCTAAACTGGTTGATATTTTGGTTGAAGTAGCATTGGAGAAACATCATGAGTAGTGCATTTGACAGTATTGCGCAAGGACTTCAAGAAGCCATTGATCTGAATAAAGGAAAGAAGGTGGAGGCAAGATCCCACCGCCCCTCTGAAGTTGACGTCGCGGAAATTCGTCACAGTCTAGGTCTTACTCAAATGGAATTCGCCTCTAAGTTTTGCATCAGCGTATCTACTCTTCGTCATTGGGAGAGAGGGGATAGAAAACCTAATGGTCCTGCCTTGGCACTTTTGCATGTAGTAGCCAAAGAGCCAAAGGCCGTACTCAGAGCATTGAGCTGATAGTCTCTTTATTCTCCGTTCATTGGTGAAAGGCTCAAAAAGACAATAACCGGTCGTTCAGTCTTGAGCAAAATTTGAGGTAACGAATGATCGAAGTCTATGTGAAGCTGATGTTCAGTATTCTCCTAATGGACGGTAATCATGCGCAGAAATCACGCCGTAAGAAAAATTTTTCACAGTTGATGTTAAGCTCGTAGTGGTCACTGAATTCTTCTATGCACGTAAAAATACTTATGCAATTATAACTATTTGTGATTTTAATGACGTAACATTAAAAATCGTTCTTTATCGTCTGAAGTCAAAGCTAAGGCATCTACCAATCTGAAACGACTCCCTTTTTCTAATATTACGCCTTTAAGTGGCACGCTATTCTCCTTGAATGCGCGGATTACTAACAATGACACCCATCATAACTGTACTTCAGTACAGTTTTCAAACACTCCAGTTTGTGCAAAATTAGTACTTCATTTTGCAGGCTCAGGAGGAGTCCACATGCCAAAAGCCAGGAAGGCACAAATCTGCCTTGAAGATACGCCCTATTACCACTGTGTTTCCCGTTGTGTGCGTAGAGCCTATTTATGCGGGAAAGACAAACAAACCGGGGTTAGCTATGAACACCGTCGTCAGTGGGTTGAAGACCGCATTCATTTTTTATCTCAAATTTTTGCTATTGATGTCTGTGCTTATGCAGTGATGAGCAATCACACCCACCTGGTATTGCACATTCACAAAGATTTATCTGACAGCTGGGATACCGAGGAAGTCATTCGCCGCTGGCACAGGCTCAGTAATGGCACCTTACAGAAAGCGACTGACGGATATCAGCTGGTTTATGCGCTATTTAAATGAATACATAGCCAGAGAAGCCAATAAGGAAGATAAGTGCACAGGTCGTTTCTGGGAAGGTCGATTTAAGTCCCAGGCACTACTGGATGAAGCTGCGCTTGCAGCCTGCATGGCCTATGTTGACTTAAATCCCATCAGAGTCAAAATGGCTGAAACACCGGAAGAATCTGACCATACCAGCATTCAGTATCGTGTCAATGCCACCAAAGCAGGAAAAACACCTAAATTCCTGACACCTTTTGCCGGTAATATCAAAGAGGATATGCCCCATGGTTTACCCTTTCACCTGAACAGATTATCTGGAGTTGGTGGATATCACGGGCAGAGCTATCTTACCCAATAAACGCGGCTCCATTGAAGAATCAACACCTGCGATATTGGAACGCCTCAACCTCAAACCTGAGCAATGGCAGGAACTAGCTACTCAATTTGAAAGCTGTTTTCATCATGCTGCAGGCAGTGAATCTTATCTTGAAGCATACAAACACCGACATAAGTTAAAGCGACTCAGAGATAAAAACGCCGCGATTCGATTATTCGGCTGACAACTACTATCTTAACGCCAACTAAAAGCATAATTGCCGCAAGGTAAGGCGCGCACCTGCCTATATCTTTTTGAAGTTGTAATTTCTAACCCAGAAAGCACTATTTAATAGTCTGAATCCGCTCTCTGATGTGTTTCTTCCCAGAAATTTAGAAAAAATTAATAGGGAGGCCTGAGATTTTGAAAAAAAGAGAGCTGAATGAATTTTAAAGTGGATGTCTTTTTATTATTTATTAAACCACTAATATACCGGTCAACTGACTCATCTTACCGCCAGTCAGAAACATGTGGAATGACTGACTGCTCCTCCATGAAAGCGGACGATCACAAGCACACTCTTAATAGACCAAACCATTCCATAGACTCGCAGTTCGGTTGCACAAAAATTCACCTAATTAACAATAAAATCTTTGAAGTTTTAATCACAGTGAACTACCCAGCGACTAAAGTTCTCTGGGTTTTCTCGCCACATAGTCGATAAGAAAGCCAGCACATGCTGGCTTACGTCTTATTGCTAGGGTGGTGTACGCTAGTGCTCGGTGGATCGATATCCCAGTACTCTCGCATCATGCAAAATAATAACGACTGACTTGTGATGGTTAGATTTCTGTCATTAGTAATCTCTGCTTTAAAACGAGATTGTTTAATGTAGGCCCGCAATGCCTCCTGAGTCTGCTTACCTTCCTCACCATCCATGGAGATATGTCGACCTAATAATAGTGTCAGCATCCGCTGTACCATCATGATTTTTTGCGTTTCAGAGGCATGTTCATGATTACGTACGGCTGTTTGCAATTGAAACCAGTCAGCCGGTCCAGCCTTTTTATCGTCAAACCACATACCGACCGGGGCACCAATACTTTCGGAAAGCAGGCTCATTACCGTCATCTGCGCTATAGCTGAATTCAGTTGATCTTTACTTATTTTGCCTGACAAGCCAAAGTCCAGATTAAATCCGGAACTGGTTTTACCGTCGGTAAAGTTAAATCCAATCACTGCACCGCTTTCGGCCTGTAACACATAAGTGCACAACGTTGAGGTCATACCTGGAATCGCCACATCGACCGGATTAAAGAACGATGTAGTCAGGCAATTATCGTATTTAAGCACCTCTTTGTCATGAGACATTGGGATGGTGAACTGAAGCCCCCATGCAGATACTTCCATACCGCCGGATATACCGCGCTCCGCTTCTACTGTCACCGGCTCACAATTATTGGCGAAAATGACGACATTTACCGATGTAGCATCAATCTGATCAGCGATGGCGACCTGCTCTAGCTTTTTCTTATGTACCGATGGAAGTACAACCGAACCATCTTCCCTTACAATATAGCGTCTGTTGTTAGCAAATACATCCTGGTAGCCTTTTGCCAGTCTGTTATCGATGAGCCTATGGTGAGCAATATCAAGTTTCTTACCGTTGACGCGTAACAGGGCCTGATACACACCTGACTCAAAAGGATTGGCACCGTAACATTCACCTGGGGCGCTCATGGTGCCGTAAGAAAGTGTGTAATAAGAGACATCTTCTGTATTGAGGATCTCCCGTAATAGGTTACCTGGCGTGTGTAACTGTTTGGTGACTTGAGCCGGGCTTAGGTAGTTTATATTGGCTTGTGGTTCTATCAAAGTACGTTGCGCGTCAGTGATGACGCATCCGCTGAGGGATGAAAGTCCCGCCCCAACAACAAACAACGTTTTAATGGATTGTTTAGCGCGCATTGACATGACTAATGCCCTCCTGCGTTAATGTTGCCGGTGTAGATTTCCTGATGCACATTTTGTAAATGGGTACCGTGGATTTCGCCAACCGTAATGTTAGGTGCAGATAAATCTTCCGCGACAACAATGTTAGTAATATTGGGCGCGCGTATTGAGCCCAGATACACTTCACCCAACACCATATCCTTGATTGAGTTTAAGTCAGTTCGCACATCAGTAATAACAATGGCCTCACAATATGGCAGGCGGCGCGCATAATAACGATTTGCCAGATCATGCTTCACGTTAATGCGGACGTAGTTACGACGTGGATATTTTACCTTCGTGTGCAAATATAAACCACACCCCGAAGCCTTCCCATACTGGGCTTTGAACTGGCCCCATGCCTGTTTGGCTGATTTAATCTTACCCCATTCGCCAGCCTCAATGAGGGTGGGATAAAGGGGCAGGGTGCTTAGCAAAGCAGCCAGAAATAGTTGTTTAAGCTTTTGCATAATGATAACTCCTAAAAAAGCGCCACCGAGCAAAACTCAGTGGCGATTTGGTTTACCATCCGTGATTATCTCTGGCCTAAGTAGGCTCCACCCATTTTGACCGCCGATCCGTTTGCTTTCACAGTACCCACATTGATATTTTGAGTAACATCAACCGAATTGCCTTTAAAGCCATTTAGGCCGACCATGCCGATTTCGACCAGACTGTCTTCTGCTTTGACTTTCTGAACAGTCACATCCTGCTCAACCTTCAAGGAGGTCACCTTCGAATCGGCGGCTTCGGTAACGGCAATATTGACCGCAGAGTTATCGGCCTCTACCGATTTAACATCCACATCCTGCTTAATTTCAACACCTGCACTGGCGCTAAATGAACCCTCTTCCATAATGCGATGCACTAGTGCCGTATCAATGGCACCCATCGTGTCTGAATTCATCACTCGTTCACCAACACCGGTAAGGGTTTCTGCGGCAAAACCGATCGCGCCTGCTTTTGCCCATTGCCCGGCAGTAGCGGGCACCGAAACACACACGCTGGTAGCAATAGCCACCGCTAATGCAGTGCGAGCAGTTACTTTTTCAAATTGATTCATGGTATTCTCCAAATGTACGTTAGCTGGCCAGGGTCGCTTATCACTTGTGGGTCGTATCACTTGCATAAGCGGCCCTGACGCCGGTTTGACCTGATGGTCAAGTTAAGTATGACAAAAATTGCAGAATGCGAAAGGTGTTGAAATGGCAAACTGTAATGCAAAAAAGTAAATATTAAGTTAGCTAAAAACCTCCTCCCATTTTCTCGCCCCTTTTTGCATTTTATGGAACTCTACTCTAAGTGAACTATACTGCAAATATGAGGTCTAATAATATCGGGTATCCATAAATGGAGAGCACTAAACAAGCTGTAGGCTATATCAAAACATGGCAGGATTACTGGCATGTGTACCCTGAAGTTCTTTCCATGGAAGGCAATGATAATATACCTACTTCCGTACGCATTAATCTGTTCGGTTTTTTTGCAACAGATGCAATCACGCAGTTAAAGCAAAAAAAAGCCAATAAAACGTTAGAAAAAGAAAGTCGCTTTAAACATAAAATCCTGAAAAGCTTCCAGCGCCACCCCAGCCCCGAACAGCATGTTCAGGATATCAATGTAATCCGTGAAGAGCTGTTGTATGCCAATACAATGTTAGCCTCCCCCTATCCAGACGATTTTTTTGACAGGGTATGTGATTCAATTACAACATTGATCTATGCCTTAGAAAACCGCCACTGGCCAACCCACGTCCCTGTTGATCAGTTTCCATCAGACAGAGAGTTTGAGCCTGATCTACACCTGGACCACATAAGTGCCTTAAACGGACTAGTGGTGGATTACGCAAACGCTTATCAACCCGAGAACCGCAACATCTGGCTAGTCGAGATGCCGGTGCTGCAAACAACCGAAATACTTACTTATTTGGCCAGCCAAATAAAAAAACACTGTATGTTAGGCAAAGCTCAGCAAAACCAGACGACGTTTTCGTATGATTACATCGGCTGTATAGATACCTCAGCTTTAGACACCCCCGAGCAACTACGAACGATGCTGATGGCCAACATGAGTGCCCGGCTTCACTTACCAGCTCTTGCAAAAAGCTCCATTCACTCCCTAGCGGAGCTCTCACGCAATAAGTTGTTGATTATTTATCTTGATGCGGATTCAAAACTGGATAGCCATTATCTTAACAACCACCAGCACCAGGAGTTGATCAAATCGGTTGTCAACATGATTGAGCACACGTCTTTTGATGTGCTGTTGGTGGCACATGATACATCTAATGTCATATCAAGGGAGATGCATTCGCCACTTACGCCAGTGTCAGTGCATTTACCAGTGCATAATTATTGGCAAGAAATGCGTACCGAATATGAAAAATGTGGACTGGTATCAGACGATAATGCGTTTTATGAAGATGGCGTGCCGTTAAGTTACGACAATTATCTGATGATGGAAATGTTAAGCAAGGTGACTCAGATATACGCTGACGATCCCGAAATCACCGCAGCACTGGAGTGTAATATTGATTATCTGATGGAAGCGTGTACCCGTGATGATGACGCCTGCATCAATCGTTTCGGCTTTGCTTATCTTCAACACCAGGCCCCCATCACCTTTCTTGTGCTTTTAATATTAACGCTTAGCAGTAACGAACTGACCAAGCATGAAATCACCAAAATGATCGGGCAACTGTTGCGATATTACATTGGTAAAGATGATGTGATATGCGCACAGTTTAGTTATAACCACACAAAAAATAAGTTGTTTACCTCATTAGGATTTGAGGATAAAGAGCATTTTTTGAAGGCTACCATCAAGACCCAGGAAGAAGCCATTTATACCCATATTGAAAAATCCATTGAATTGCTGCGCAGGTTAATCGTTAAACGGCACCGGGTCCATGCTGTAGATAGTGGCGATGGTATCTACATTCCTGTCAGACTCAAAGAAAGATTGGGATTATTCGTCGATACCCACCAACGGTTGCAGTTCATCAGACGCTCAACCCATTGGTTAATCGCCTGTTTGTTAGATCAGCGCATCGCTGCAATGGCAAAAACAGTCAGCGAAGAGTTCTATTCAAATCAAGCGCTGGATCCGATCACCAGTCAACGTATCAATCAGCTGAACCATGCCTTAGCGTCGGTCAATGTCAGTATGGGGCACCGTGAAACGGTAGCTTTTATCCCCAGCCAGGAATGGATGAGTACCTGTTATAAATTCGACCCGGCAAAACGGTTGTCTGCCCCAGACACCTTGCGAAAATGTTTTCAATTGTACGACGTTATCGAAAATGGAGATGGTCACTATTACCGGTTGTCAAATAGTACGGACTTCAACCGATATAAATTGTCCATACTGATCCGTTTTTTTCATTGCGGTTTTAAAAATAGGTTAGATGAACTCTCCAATAATAGGACCTCACAGGTCTTGCCTGGCCTCAATATGCTATTGCTTGAATCGATATCTGACAGAGCCATTGACTTATATACCGCCGCCGCAGTCGCGGCCTACCGTTCGCAGGATTATGGCTTTCTGGAAGTTATCATCGGTCAGAGTAAGAGTGTTGCAAATTTGTGTGATTATGGCAATCGAATGCATTTACCGTTTTTTATCGGTGAAATAAATTCCGCTCTGTCATCGAAGGTGCCGTTTACGCGAAATATTCACATCGAATCGCTTCGTGTGCAGGGGTTGATCCGTCGTAATTCGCTTCGTTCTGCTTTGCATTGTAACAGACGGGTGGTGGCATCCTTGTTAGGACTGGAGCACATCGAAGGGCTTAAGCTCTGTTTTGAACAGGTTGATGACACTGTTCAGGTCTGCCTAGACGCGCACCTGACTAAATATCTGTTCAAATTCCTGATGCACGCGATGCGTATCGCACTTTTTCAACGCTATATCAGCGGAACTGTCAGGATCTATAAGATACTGCGGTATTTACAGCTTTGTTTCGATCACCTTGCATCTCAGGATGATATGCAACAATACGAGGTCCAACTTCCCATAAAAACATTTAACAGTTCAAGGCTTGTGATCCTTCAATTGACCAGACATGCGATTCATGAAATGACGATCCCCGCTATTGGTGAAGCCACAGAGATTATTCGTTCAGCCTCATATTTGTATTCATCAATGCCGCAGGAACATCCGTTACGTGATGACATCGCATTGATTATGCTGGATATCGACCAGCGCTACCGGGACCTGAGTGTGGGGCAGGTTGATAAGTATCATCCAGGGGCGGCAACTACCATAGTCAATCAACAGCGTTTATCACTGTTACAACATTATTTGCGTCTTTGCAAAATTTCGCCTGCTGAACTTGCTTGTGGCGACACTGTGCTTATCGAACAAAAGATCCCTTTCTATAAACAGAATTTCCCAGGAGTTTATCTTAAAACTCAGTATATCTATTTGACGGTAAGAGCGATGTTGTGTGCATCAAAAGATAAAGTTGACAATGCTCACTTCGACTTACTTCGTCAGTATCTTGACTATTTGCGAACAGTATCAAACGATAGAGAATTTGAATTGTTTTTGATCAACATTGAGATCATGGACGTTGTTTTCCACATCGCCCGATTCGCGCATAACAACACTAAATACTTTTTGTCTAAACAACAACTTCGTTATTCCGCACAGCATTACGCTGCCTATATGCGCGAAAAAGAGAAAGCCCTAAATGATGTGGTGTTTGGCCAAACACTATCTGGCGAATATATTTTGCCTAGACTAGAACGGGTTTACCGCAAAATAACCACGTCAGGGTATTTAATAAAGTTAACAGAATTTAATCGTGTCGTGCGCTTTGTGCTCAATGATTATACCGTTCCAGACAACCAAATAACCTCCCTGCTTAAAAGCACTTCTATTAATGACATACAGCAGGTCCGTTGGGATGAGTATGGAGAACTACAATCTGGATTTTTTAGTTTCCCTGACCAAAAGGTCAATGTCGCTGAGCACGAAAGTAACACTATGTATGAACGATATTTTGAAACATCTTAAATGTACCACTTACCTAAAAGCGAGCGAAATTGGTTTCTCTGGCTAATAATGAAATAAAATATTGAAAAGACAATCAATTTGGAGATGCATCTTTCATGTTTTATCCGTGCGAAAAAAGGGTTCTATGTGCTGATGGCAGTGTTGCTCGGGTATCAATTTGAGCTATTTGCCATATCGCCTTGGATTTATTTAATGACGGCCAAGTCCATTGCCGACTTTGATGTGGCAATTCAGTGAGTGAGGAAATGATAAATGCTGGTTATGCTACACCAAACTGATGATTTAGGTTCTATGGAGCCAAAGGAATTAGGGCTATTTGCATTTTGAGGTTGGAACACTTGCTTCCGGCCCTGACGTGCTGAAACGTCAGTTGGTTGGGAAATGAGTTTTAGGTACTTTCCAAATGTCACAATTAAACCACTAATATACTGGTCAACTGACTCATCTTACCTTAAGGACTGAACCGCCAGTCAAAAACATGTGGAATGACTAACTGCTTTTCCATGAAAGCAGACAATCGAGATCGCTAATTAGATGAATGTTTTTACTGGTGTAATCACATAATACTTCACCACTAATCGCCTCCCTTAATAGTAGCTTCTGCTTGTTGTTTGGTTAGTATATGTAATAGGCAACTTGCCCAGTGCTTGGAGAGTTAATCACAAAACCCGTTATGTTATAAATAGCACTATTATCGCTCGCAGTATTTTCAATCTTAATTCTATTTTGAACACCTAAGCCGATATTGGAATACAGCATTCTCGACGATGAACTAACTGTAACTGCGTAATTATTAACTCTGTCTGGAATTGCGACAGCTCCTTTCCTGCCAACGTGCTCATATACTCCGTTTACCGACAGATACACTTCAAATGCCGTACCAGAAAGAGGTCTGTCACTATCACTGGTAACAATGTGCGTAATGTAAGCATCTTCAGGAACGTCAAAGCTTAGGTTTTCATAACTTATTACGCTGGTATTTTCTGTATTCTCCAGAGTAAAGTGGACTCCTGCAATCGAAACAGTATTGTAGATTGTTCCTCTCACATCTTCAGGTCCTGCAACATATCCCGATATTTCTGTTATTTGATTAAGTTCGGTAACAATATAAACACTATCTCCTTGAGCAGGCATGAAAACATCATTTTCGAAGCCCCACTGCACTGTGGGAATAAATATATGCTCTGGATCATTGGGTGCTGGAACTGCCGCTGTGTTTTCAAGTAAATCACGCTCAGTGAAATCTTCATTGCTGACATAAACATCAAATGATAGAGACGTACCTTCAGGGATTTTTTGCTTTGAAACTAGGTAACTTAGAACTTCTCCTAAATCAAACTCCCCGCCAGTGTTAGTCAATTTAATCCTAGACTCACCTTCAAAATTGTTATCAACTTTTATCCTAATGCCTGCAACTTCGATGACATCTATGCTGTCTATTTGAGAATGCAGCTTATGACTTGGTTGAGCAATTGCAATATCCGCCCCTTGCTGTCCAAAATTATGTCGCTGGATACCGTCTTCATTGCTTGAATTGAAGTTGTTTCCGCTACTGTTATTTATGTAGAACATTTGATTGGATGCTCGTCTCACAGCGATATCCGCGATACCGTCACCGTCATAATCAGCCACTACTGGAATATCGTTTTCGTTTTTGCCAAAGACAATTCGTTGGATTCCATCGCCTTTTGTTGAATTGTAATTATCACCATTGGAATTTTTGATGTACCACGTAAAATTAGATGGTCTTCTTACAGCGATATCTGCGTAACCATCACCGTTGTAGTCAGCAGGCACAGCGATATCGTTTTCATTCTTACCAAATACAATGCGCTGAATCCCATCACCGTTGTCCGAATTGAAATCAGAGCCACTGGAGTTTTTGATATACCACGTAAAGTTGGATGTGCGTCTGACGGCAATGTCTGCTTTGCCATCACCATCGTAATCAGCAGGAACAGGAATATCGGTGGACTGTCTACCAAAGATTTCACGGGTAATCCCGTCACTGTGTCCCGTTCGCTCATCTACTCCAGATGAATTTTTGATATACCAGTATTGCGTCGAAGGTCTTCTCACGGCTAAGTCTGTGATACCGTCACCATCGTAATCGGCAGGCACAGGAATATCTCCTTCATCACGACCAAACGTAAACGTATTAATCTCGCCTGTTGAGCTATAGCGGATAATCCATTCAAAGGTAGAGGGGCGCCTCACACCAATATCCCAGATACCGTCACCGTCAAAATCACCTGTCACCGGAATATCTGTTTCTTGCTCACCGAGAGCGTGACGCTGAATACCATCACCACGCACTGCTCCAATGTTGCTGCCTGTTGAGTTGAGAATATATTGATATCCCGTAGAAGCGCGCCTGACTGCGATGTCCGCATAGCCATCTCCATCAAAATCAAATTCCTTGGCGTGAACTGAAATTACAGCAGGAAAAATAAGGAGTGCAGCGAGGTGTTTCTTTAGCGACATGTTAAGACTTCACAGTGATTAAAACTTCAACAAAGGTCATTGTAATTGCGTTTAAAAAATTAGCAACCGAACTGCGAGTCTATGGAATGGTCTTGTCTATTAAGAGCTTGTTTGTGACTGTCCGCTTTGGAAGAGGTCCGGACTTCCATGAAAGCGGACAGTCGGCTCAAAAACAACACTGACAGCCATCACACCATAATGGACATTACATCCAAGTTCAGATCTTCAATCATAACTGACCCTATTAGTTCCTTGATACTCTGATATGTTTAAACCAGTTTGTTAACACCGTCAGAACTTAATACGCTTCGGATTTGATAAGTACCTAAGCTACTATCCAAAATAATTTCAGCAGTAAACTGGTGCCCGACTTTTAGTTCTTTTCTTGCTTTAGCATTAAATAAATAGGTAGGAAGGTAAGCAACGTCTTCAGTGTTGCCTATTGATGCAAACCCGTAATCTCTATCCTCAAACAAACGAAGGATTGTGCATTTGTCTTTCTCTATACTCTTTGAATCGATCTCAACATCAAAAATCTTGTCTATTTGCAGTCCTTTATTACTCCTTGAGACTTGACAAAGTATCTTATCGCTTTCGGATATGTAACTAATGCCACATTCTAAAAGTCTATCCAAGTGGAAGAAAACCCCCTCTTCCAGTTCTTCTACATTTGCGTATCCATAGCGCTTTTTGGGATCGTACCAAGCTACAGTACAGAGTGTCTCTTTGAACAAAAGACCATCTTTAAACTGCTCACCCATAGTTGAAACAAGATCGTCCTCGGGTTTTTTGAGGCCGTCAGAAAACTTCTTGATTTCCTGAATAACATCTAGTTGGCAATCATAGTTGCGATTTGTGGTATCCTGTTTAAAGTACTTCTTATCTTCTTCAAGAAGAAATAGTGAAAACTCCTGTTTGACTACTGATATGCGGTCTGAGAATTCAGTTAGTTTAAAAGCACGTTTTATTCTTTGAGCAACATCTTCGTCCGAAATATCAGTGATTAGTGCCATTTGATAAAAAAATACAGCGTTCTTCAATCCTAGTTGCAAATGAATTAGCCCTTTGTGGGAAATTGCGAGGTCAGGTTCACTGGATATTCCAGAGGTTGATATATCATATGGTTCAATGAGTTTCGCTTCCAAAAGTCTGGAAATCGCAGTTATAACTGAAACCTCGTCACCACCTATAGATTCGAAGTAGGAAACAAGTGAATTAAGCCCTAAATGCTTTTCTTCGACATTTTTTCCATTGTTATATACCTGAGACAATAGGCTCAGTATGCGGATGTTTACAAGTGGTGATTGTCGAACTCGCTGGTCAACATCGAATATAGGCAAAATCTCGGAATCATCATTACGTTTGTACAAACTATAGTTGCCCTTTAGAAGGGCATCTATAAAACGGTTATAGCTGGTAGTAATTGGTTTGCCGCTAATATATGAACGGACTAAATCTTCAATTTTTATGACTGAAGAAGTTAACACTCTCTTCGAAAGTAACAGTGTTTTACGTATATTGTAGTTGGAAAGTTGTCCGATTGTTTTTGACGTAAACTCGTGGTCTACAAAGATACTTTCGAGAGCTTGAGTAAAACCTTGTAAATCCTCAATTGATATTCTAATGCCCTTTTGCGCAAGATAACTTTCATGCCCAACTTCTGTGTTTGTACCTATAAAATCCAGTGTTCGTTTCAAATAATCAGCACGCTTCCGAAAAACCTCTCTTGGAGATGGGGTAGGAAGGAAGAAAGACTTTGACTCGTAGATCCCAAAAATATCTGTTTTTTTAAACGCCCACGCCGACCGATCAGTGACGGGAAAAAACAACAATGAATGATGAGCCTCAAATTGCATAGACTGTAAATACTGAAATACCCTAGTTTTGTACTCAATTGATTTTTCGTCAGTATTGTCGACTATGAAAATGGGTAGCTTTTTTCTATTTCTGACTATTTCTCGTAGAAGTCGTTTAAGGTATTCCTCTCTATTTTTTTCTACCTGCTCGTCTAAAAATTCACCAAACTTTACTTTGAACGCGGTTTTGTCAGATTCATACAAGTGTTTGTCCGTCCCCTTTGCTCTGCGCTTGTATTCTCCTGCGTACAAAGACATTAAGTCATCCCAATCTGGACTTCCCTCTTCGAATATGCATTGTTCAATAATTCCAATCAATTCTTGAGTAAGCCAAGACAGGACTGTTTCTTCAGAACCAGTATGATGAAGGCAGTCTATATTTAATATCAGGCATTTTTCTTTAAGTGATCGTGAAAGAGTCTTTTTAAAGAATCGTTCTAGAAAAGTCGTTTTGCCAGAACCAGTAGGGCCAACTATAAAAACGGTTTCACCCGTATGTTGATTTACTTCAACTGAAACGGTGTCATGAATCAGCTCGGAAAGCTGATTATTAACATCGATTTTGTACCCTATGTTCCCTAATACTTTTGCGGTAATTTTTTCAAGGCTAAAGTCAGCGATTCTGCTCTCTCGAGATTCTACAAAGCACTCCATAATAATCTCATCATCATCACTACCAGCCATGGCCGCAAAGTACCTGTCAAATACCTTCTCTAGATCCATTGCAAGAGGCGATTTTTGGGAAATTCTAATTTCATTCTCCCCAATTGCAGAGTGTAATTTTTGGGTTAGATTCAATCTCCGGTTGTGAAGATCATCGAACTTGAAACTATAAAGTCTTTGACGAGAGGCTGATTTCGATAATAATTCGTAAAATGAGGAAAAGTTATTCTTAATGGCATTAATACTTGGAAATACGAATGCTTCTTTGTCTTTGTAATTCGCTCCGGGAACGTAGGCTTTAAAAATGATCCAAGCAGCCCCATCACTTAAAACAGCGAAAGCTGCACCACTGTTTTGTATGTAACCAGCTGCTTGTTCAATCCCATCTTGGCATTTGTTAAGACTTGTCCCAGATAACTTAAGAGTTCTCATTTCGTCTTCTTTTGAAGAACTGATTTTCAGCAACCCGTGCTTTTTTGCCTCAAGAACAAAAACAGGGCTTTGGTGATCAGAAATCAAATAATCTGAAAATCCTTTGTCATTTTTCGTTTCACATTTGATGTCAGATGTTATCCAACCCAACACCTCGAGCAAAATACGATTGATAACACGTAGTTTAGTGTCTTCTTCAGTGTCGGCATTTGATAGTTGGTCAACTAATTCGTCAGATATTCGGTTAAATATCGACTCAGCTTGATCTACAGGTATGTCCATTACTCTATTTTCTCATTCAATTTTTTAAAAATGTTAGAACAATCTGGTACGTGTAATAACATTATCACTTTGGTTTAGAATCATCACTTAATCAATAGGGCAAACGGATAAAAGTCAACTTTTGCATCATTTAGACTATATCGGGGCGGGGTAAAATTCACACAAAGTCAGGCGCCAAAGACCGTCCGATATTTGGCACGATTTTGTCTTTCAAGTTTCCTTTGCCGAATGACCGCAATGGAAGAGGTCCAGACTTCCATGAAAGCGGTCGTTCGATAACAGTCTGCGCTACGACAAAAATTTAAGAAAGTAACCGATCAACTTGTGCAATGCGACTGACCCCTGCCAATTAAGAGTATCCTAAAAATTTCAATTGTTATGACGGACGACTTTACATTCATACAACGC
Organism: Planctobacterium sp. AWH2_060; assembly: GCF_056158425.1. NCBI lineage: Bacteria > Pseudomonadati > Pseudomonadota > Gammaproteobacteria > Alteromonadales > Alteromonadaceae > Planctobacterium > Planctobacterium sp. AWH2_060. The sequence continues at coordinate 4,246,277 of NZ_JBSWTG010000001.1, forward strand.
GTTCACGGGGCTGTTTTGACCTATTCCTGAACAATCACGGGTCTATTGCCGGTACGCTTTGTGATCAATCTCTTACACGCCAGAAAGACTGTTAACTCAAATCGACGTGACGAATGTAAGGTTTATATCCATACTTAGAATCGTATCTCAGAGTTGACGAAATGAAACAGAGGAAGAATGATGATAATGCTCGTGCAGATTAGGTTTTTCTTTGCAGGTATTTTACTATCAGTCGCTAGTTGCTCTTCTACACCCACGAAACTAAAAATGGATGATGATGGAAATAGAGAAATCACCCATAAACAAACTTCGGTTAGAGTAGTTTCCCATAAAGACTTTGAAAAAATGTGGGGAAGCACTCCTACATCCAAAGGTCTAAAAAGCGACAACTATGCAATGGATGAAAGGTTACAGAAACTAATCTACACCGCTTATATTGTTGATTCTGACAATGTCGAGCCTGTATATAGAGACATGGTTGCTACCATGCTCTTCAGAGACAAGCTCAAATATTCCGAAAGCTCTCTGTGAGTCGCCCCGGTAAATTCGGAGGCGGATTTGTTTTGTAATCCCCCCGAAAAATAACTGAAGTCAAAAGTGGAATTTTCTCGTAACCTATCAACGATCGCCTACTTAAAAATTTACTCGGTCGACCCATTAACACCGATAGTACGCTCTGGTTCGATGGCCGCCCGTGGAATTTCAGAGCCGACCGACCGCTTTGGAAGAGTCGCGGTCATCCAAAACCCGTAAAAATGGACTTTTCGAATGACGGCTATCTTAAACAAGCGGTCATGGTGAAAGGTGTAAAGCCAGCGGCTATTAATCGCTATTGTTGACCTACCAACGTTTGCACAAAACAGCGGCGTTACCAATTACCATTCAAAAGTTAAATCCAACCTTAGAATGCAAATATTCAATTTTTCTAAACCTGCCTATTGTAGCAACGCCAGTGCGCCATAAAGACCGGATTTATCGCCCAGTCCCGGCAGGCAAATCAGATCGCTGAACTGAGTCGCCTGAGGCAAGGTGAGGTATTTGTTAAGACTGGTTTCAGTGTGCTTTACTACCTTGTCCAATAATCCAGGCTTCTGCATTACGCCACCGCCCAAAACTATTTTTTGCGGGCTGTAGTTCAGCAACAGGTTATGGCAAAAAGTACCGACCACCTGTGCCTGAATTTCCCATGCGCGATGCTCATCTGGTAAAGTTTCGGCAGGTTGTTGCCAGATTTGTGACATGGCATAACCGGAAGCCAAACCTTCGACGCAACTGCCGTGAAACGGACAAACACCCTTAACGCCATCGATCTCGCCAATAATCATGTGTCCCGCTTCTGCGTGGATAAGACCATGTAGTGGCTTGCCATTGATCACCACACCGGCACCTACGCCAGTGCCTATGGTGACATACACCACCACCTCACAATCTTGTGCAGCGCCCCAGCGATGCTCTGCCAGTGCGGCAGCGTTTACGTCGGTATCCAGAGTCACCTGACAGTTAAGTGCATCAGCGAATACCTGGCAGATAGGGGTATTGCCCCAGTTTGGTTTGGGCGTGGCGGTGATGTAGCCAAACGTGGCGGAGCCGGGTTTGAGATCCAGGGGACCAAAGCTGGCGATGCCCATCTGTGAAAACCTCAACCCTTGTCGTTGCTGTTCCTGAAAAAAAGCCACGCAAGCAGATAATGTCTGATTGGGCGTGGTGGTGGGGATGCGGGTGGATGCGATAATGTTCCGCTGATTGTTAACAATGGCACAATTAAATTTGGTGCCGCCGGCCTCGATGACGGCATAGTATTCAGTCATTGCATCTGATCCTGTAATTTGCCGGAAACCTGGTTCCGGCAGTAAAAAAGTTAAGCCTGATATTCGGTGCGTTCAATCTCTGCCAAGCGCGCTTCGGTGGGGTTGCGCAGATAATTGTATAAAAAGCCGACAAACAGTAGGGCGGTAAATCCGGCGGCTACCATAAAGCCGTACTTGGCGTCGCCGCCGTTAGCGTCACTGACAATTCCCATAATTAGCGGGCCAGCCGCCGCACCGGCGGCAGTAAAAAATAAGATGACGCCAGCTACTGTGCCATGCTCGTGTTTTGGAAAACAACTGATGCCTTTGGAGTTGATAGTGGGATAAATCACCGACATAAAGATGCCCGATAAGGGGAACAGGTACAGCGCCAGTTGCGGTCCACCCCACAAGCCACCCAGAAAGCAGATTAAGATAGCTAAGCTGAACATCAGCATGACGGCAGCCCAATTGAAGTGCTGCATCATCCAGATTCCCACAAAGCGCCCCAGCGCCCGCAGGGAGAAAAACGCCGATACTGCATACATGGCCAGCATTTTTTCGGGACCTTCGCGGTAACAGTCAAAGGTGGACGTCAGATCCGTAGCGTTACACACCAGGTAACTGGGCATCCAGACGTAAATGGCGCTTTCAGCCGCCACATACAAAAAAGCCGCAACAGAAAAGCCCATAGCATAGGGATTGGTCAGCAACATCAGGCTGCGTTTTACGTCAATGGGTTCATCCGGTTCCAGCCCTTTGCTGTGATCTGGATAATCGGCCTTCCAGGCCATAATGATGAGTAAGGTACACAAGCCACCGGCCAGCACGTAAAGCCATTTCCAGTCAACGCCTTCGCGGATCAGCCAGGCAACAATCAGTGGGCCGATTATGGCGCCAACACCGAAGAAGGCTTCTGCACCATTCATAGTGCCAGTGTGTTCTTTAGTGGAGGTGGAAATGTCGCCTATCAGCGCCAGTGCCGCAGTTTTAAATATGCCGACAGCCAGGCCTGAAATAGTGATAAGCCCGAGAATAAAGGTAAAAGAGGTGCCCAGTAAAAACAGATAACAAGAGGCGGCAAACAGGGCCAGCCCCAGAATAATGGTTTTCTTACGGCCAAATTTATCGGCCAAAAATCCTAAAAATAGTCCGGAAAAGGCGACACCCACCATAAACAGAGAGTGCATCAGGCTGGCCTGGGTATTGTTAACATCAAATTCCCGTTTCACCTCTTTAATAATTTCACCCACGGAATCTGAAGTCATGGCAAACATCATGAACATCAGGTAAGTCAGCCAACGGATCAATTGCAGGTTTCGTTGATGTTGAGCCTGTATTTCAGACATGGGGTTACTCCTCCGGTACAAAATCATTTGTGACTGTGTTGTGTCACAGGTAGATGGCCGCGGTGTAATCCCCAGCGGCCAGAGTTTTATCAGAATTGATATTTCAAGGTTAACGAAGTGGTGCGACCATTAATCGTCCGGGCACGGATGATATCTGTCGCTGCAGCACTGCCTTCTTCAGCTTCGGTAATGCCGACTTCATCAAACAGGTTATTGATGTTTAATGCCACTGTCAGGCTTTCAGTGATGCTGTAATCCAGGAAGGCGTTTACCTGAGTGTAGCCATCAAATTTCAGATCATTGTTGTCCTGTGCATAGGCATCGGTGGTGCCAATCAGGTTAAGTCCGGCGCTACCGCTGTCAAACTGATATGTACCGGTTAACTGATAAATGACATCCGCCTGACGACGTGGCGTATTGCCTTCCACTGCTGGATTAAGTGCATCTTTGGCAATTTCTGCGTCGGTCCAGGTAAAGCCACCTTTGAAAGTCCAGTCGTTCACCACATACGCCGCTTCAACTTCTACACCCAGTGCCTCATACACCCTGTCAAAGAAGTTTTGGGTGGTGGCTTCAAAGTTTTGCTCTTCGGTTTCGGCATAAAAACCAGTAACAAATAAACCTAATCCGTCTTGACGATACTTCAGACCTAATTCGTATTGATCCACCATATCCACGGCATCTTCTTTGGCGACTGAGCCATCAGCGCGGACTTTGCCGAACAACAGACGATCAGCATTGGCACGACCACCCTGGCTGATGCGACCAAATACCGCCATGTCATCATCAATGCGATAGTTGGCACCAATTGAATAAGAGTTATAGCTCCAGCTGTAATTAACCGGTGACGCATTGGCTTGATCGGCAGAAGCCACATTTTGCTCCGGAATGGAGATCACGCCATCGCCATTCATATCAATGCTACTGGTGACCGCTCCGGCATAGGAGCCTGTTGCATCACCTGAGTCATGGCGGAAACTGGCTTCTAGACTCCAGTCACCAAATTCGCCAGCCACGGAAATGTATGGGGCATCAAGGTTATATTGAGTATCGTAATTGCGCTGACAGCAGTTACCCCAAAACGGCACGCCATAAGCGTAAAGTCCATTCTCTGAATACTCTGTGCCATCTTGCGCCACTACATCCAGCAATGCGGCGTTATCGCCTTTGACTTCCATCAGATAAGAATTCCACAACCAGGACATTTTCAGGTTCTGGCGCGCTTTGTAGTAACCCAGCGTCAGCGAAACATTGTCAAAATCGCGGGACAGTTGCAGGTCGTTGGCGTAGGAATCAAAGTCTTCCATTTCTACGTCAAAGGTGTGAATCCGCATCACCAGGCCATTGCCCGTGCTATCTGTGTAGGCCTGTCCGGCACTGGGACCATTGGCGTAGACTAACCCGGCACCTTCACCGGCAATACTTTCTGCAATGCTGGTGGCTCCGGCGACTTCAGCGGGGAAGGGTGAAGCAAATTCGCCCGACACGCTGGATTTGCGGAAGCGGTTAATCATCTGCCAGTCTTCGCCCATGTCAAAGTTGGCCTCAAAACCGATACTGTTTACCACCGGATGCATACCGTTGCGCATATCGCCACGGCTGATCTGGCCGTCACCATTTATGCGCAGCGTGTCTTGCAAATATACCGAGTGAGGGGTATCTGATTGAGCATCAAAGCCTTCGATAGAGTCGCCGTTGGCATACATGGGCATAGGTAAGTAGCCGGTGCTCTTATCATCCAGGTGTTTTACGTACACTCGCACGTAACCAGTGTCAAAATCTTTGGTGAAGTTGGCCTTGATTTGACCACCGGAGTTACCGTTGTAACCGGTTTCTCTGGGGCCTTCGCCTTCGCGGAAAAAGCCACCAATGTGGAAGCGAGTGGAGTCGTTGATGTAATCACCGTATTCAAAATCGGTGCGGAAGCTGTCGTAATCCAGGCCAAAGGTGGTAGCAACACTGCCACCGCCGAAATCCCCGGTCTTGCTGATAAAGTTAATCACACCACCCGGTGAGTTACTCACCATAGTAGAAGAAGAGCCACCGCGAATCGCTTCAATACCTGAGATAGTGGAGTCAGCGCGAATAAAGATATCGGCGTTACCAAAAGCAACGTCACCAAATTGCATTACCGGTAAACCATCTTCCTGAAGTACTAAAAACTTAGCACCACCAGCGGCAACCGGTAAACCGCGCACAGCGATATTGGCATTACCTTCACCACCGGTAGATTCAGAACGAATACCCGGAATAGAGCGAAAGATTTCTGCGGTGGCTCTGGGAGTGGCCACGGCAAAATCTCCCGGACTTAAGGTACTGGAGGAGACGCTGGAATCCATACGAGATGTGGCACGGGCGGAACCGGTAACCATAATCTTTTCAAAATCCAAAACGTCAGCGGTGCTGTCTTGCGCCTCCGCTTCCTGACCGTTAACCAGTAATGGACTAGCGGTTAATGCGAATGCGACAGCCATGGCAATGGGGTTGTGTTGCTTGCTCATCTTATTCTCCTACAAAAAATAGCATAGTGTGTGTTTTGAGAATTGCTTAAGTTATTGCGGTCAAAACACAACACTTGACCTATTAACTTAAACGATTAAGATAAACTTAACAGAACAATTAACAAATGTAAAACACATGTTAACTTATACTTTCGTATGATAGAGTCTTTCTGTAAAAGTTATATAATGAATTTAACTAAAACGATTAAGTGAGCATTTCTATGAATATTGCAAAAGAAGCGAAATTGGCCCTTTCCAGGTTGGATGTGGATTCTTTTTTGAGCAGCGTTAAAGCGCCTGAAAAAAACGTCTTTCGCCAACGCCTGGAAAGTCAGTTTGAATCACTGTTTGCATTATATTTGGAGCTTTATGGTCACAGATACGATTTCCACTTTCATTTGCAAACCCTGGTGGCGAATTTAGCCGCCGGTTACAAGGCGCGTTCCGCCAGTTTAAAACGCAAAGACAAACAACGCCTGCAACAACCCAACTGGTATCGCCAGGAGAACATGCTGGGGATGGCCTGCTACGTAGACCTGTTCGCTGGTGATTTACAAAAGCTGCAACAGCGCATTCCCTACCTGCAACAGTTGGGTATTACCTATTTGCATCTGATGCCATTGTATTTATCACCGGAAGGGGATAGTGATGGCGGTTATGCGGTGTCTGATTACCGCACTGTCAGCCCTAATTTGGGCAGTAATCAGGATCTTAAAAATCTGGCAGACGCTTTGTCAAAAGCGGATATCAGTCTGGTATTGGATTTTGTGTTTAATCACACTTCCGATGAGCACGAATGGGCAAAACAAGCGCAGCAGGGCAACGAAGAGTATCAAGAGTATTACTACCTGTTCGAGGAGCGCAGTTTACCGGATGCCTACGAGCAAAACTTAAGAGAAATTTTTCCACAGGTGAGACGTGGTAATTTTACCTGGAATGAGGCGGCTGGTAAGTGGGTGTGGACAACCTTTAACAGTTTTCAGTGGGATCTTAATTACAGTAACCCGGCTGTGTTTAACGCGATTACAGAAGAAATGTTGTATCTGGCAAACATGGGCTGCGAGGCATTGCGCCTGGATGCGCTGGCTTTTATCTGGAAACAACTGGGCACAAACTGCGAGAATCAGCCAAAAGCTCACTCCCTGATCCAGGCCTTTAATGCCTGTTTACAAGTGGTGGCACCTTCAGTGGTATTTAAATCAGAAGCCATCGTTCACCCCGATGAAGTGAACAAGTACATAGCGCCACAAGAATGTCAGCTGTCCTACAATCCTTTGCTGATGGCTCTTTTGTGGAATAGTCTGGCCACCCGCAAAACCCGATTGTTAACCCAGTCGATGCGCAAGAGTTTTGCAATAAACCCGCAATGTGCCTGGGTGAATTATGTTCGTTGCCATGACGATATCGGCTGGACTTTTGATGATGCCGTAGCGGGACAGTTGGGGATTAATGGCCATGATCACCGTTATTTTCTCAATCAGTTTTATGTGGATCGCTTTGACGGCAGTTTTGCTAAAGGTGTGGCTTTTCAGGAAAACCCTTCCAATGGTGATTGCCGGGTGTGCGGTTCACTGGCCAGTTTAGCTGGCCTGGAAAAAGCACTGGCCAGCGGTGATGATGCGGCCATCAATATTGCTATTGACCGAATTCTGCTGTTGCACAGTGTGATCCTGAGTATTGGCGGCGTTCCCTTATTGTATTCAGGCGATGAATTGGGCTTGCTAAACGATTACAGCTATGAACAGGATGACACTAAAGTTCACGACGCACGGTGGGTGCATCGTATTGCCGTAACCGAAGAAGATATTGCCAACGCGAATAACGCAGGTACTGTCAGTAATCGCATCGCGCAAGGGTTACAGCATATGATTCAAATTCGCCAGTCAAACCCGGTATTCGGCGAATCCAACACCCAAATTTTGGATACCGGTAACCAGCATATTTTTGCTTATGCCAGACAGGGACAGGGCAAAGGTGAACTGTTAGCGCTGGTGAACTTTAGTGAGCACGAGCAGACCGTGATGTTAAACAACCTGGAGCTGGATTGGGTGGCACAGGGGACCGATTTGTTGACTCGCACTAAACCTCAGGTGCAATCCGGGCAACTGCGCTTATCACCACTACAGGTGTTATGGCTGGCCAGACACAGCGACTAGGGGGGAGATACTATTGCGCTTCGCCGGAACTATTGCGAACCACCAGGCGGGTCTCCATCAACTGCGCTTGTTGATTGTCACTATCAAACAAACATCGGGCCGCTATGCGGCCTTTTTCAATACTTTGCTGGCACACTGTGGTCAATGAGGGATTACTGCGATTGGCCTCTGGAATATCGTCAAATCCGACGATGCGCAGTTCTTGTGGCACTTTGATATTAAGGGATTGTGCAACCCGCAATACCCCAAGGGCCAGCACGTCACTCATACAGAGCACAACGTTCGGACGAGGTGTTATGGTGAGGGCTTCATAGGCGGCTTTTTCTGCCATTTCCGGGGTGTTCATGGGCGTGTGCCAAATCATATGGGGCGGCAGTTCAACGCCTTTTTGTTGGCAGGCCTGGATATATCCCTGCAAGCGGTTGTATGCAATCACTTCTTTGCTTTCAGTTTGCAGGTCTGCTTTTTCCAGACGACAAACCCGATCTGAGGCAATTAATCTCAGGCTGACCACGGCCACCCGATCTTCTGGTTGGCGGATAACGTGCAACGCCACATCTTTGGCTGCGGCCTGGTTATTGATGTTCAGTGAAGGCACTTTACCTTGTTCAAAATCCACCGCAATCATGGGTTTGCCACTGCGGCTGATGCGTTCAAAGGCACCGCCAGTGGGCGCACCGTAAAAAATAAAGCCATCGGGCAGGGACTCTGCACTGCTTTGTTCTTTGGAAGCCAGTCTGCTGGACAACAACAATAATTGTTTTTTCTTTTGCGATAAAACCTCAGATACGCCTTGCAGAAACTGGCTGGCTACCGGATCGGAAAAGGAATAGCTCAGGGTATCTGCCAATACCACGGCTACCACATCCGATTTACCTTTGCGCAATGAGCGGGCCGCCAGATTGGGACCGTGATAACCCAGCTCGGCGCTTTCCTTAAGGATCCGCTGCCGCAGGGCTTCAGATAACTGATCGGGACGATTAAAGGCATTGGAGACGGTGGCAGTGGAGACTCCCAGCAGACGGGAGACTTCTTTTAAATTGAGCGGTTTATTGCTGGCAGACATGAGATAACTTAAACGATTTTGACCGCCAGATTCTCCCCTAATGAGGTGAAAATGTCCATGGCCTATCACTTCTGGCGCATTTCTGTAGTAATGTGAGGGAAATCAAACTCAATTCGCTGAAGAAATAAAACAATGACAATGCGAAACCTGTTTCTGTTACTTGGACCTGGATTGGTGTTTGCGGCCACCAGCATCGGTGTGTCCCATGTTGTACAGTCCACCCGGGCGGGCGCTGACTTCGGTTATTGGCTCGTGGGGCTGATCATTCTGGCTCACCTGATCAAGCTTCCCTTTTTTCAGGCCGGATCTCGTTATGCCGCAGCTACCGGAGAAAACCTGTTGGATGCCTACCATAAAATGGGGCGCAGGTTTTATATTCCGGTGGTACTAATCACCTTTAGCACCATGTTTATTATTCAGGCTGCGGTCACCATAGTCGCTGCCGGTGTGATTGCCAATATCCTGCCCTTTGGTTGGAGCATCGGCGTCTGGTCTGCAGTGGTGTTAATTGCCAGCATGTTACTGTTAATTTCCGGTGGCTATGCACTTTTGAACAAGCTGATCAAACTCATGATGCTGGTGTTTTTGGTGCTGTGTCTGATCACCCTGGTGGCTACATTGTTTGCTGATTTGCCGCCTGTACCTGAAAGCGCTTTGATAGCGACACCTGGATTACTGGATGCCGCCAGTATTGCTTTTATGGTGGCTTTAGTGGGCTGGATGCCGACTGCCATCGAAGTGTCAGTGTGGTATTCTTTTTGGGTGGTAGAGCAACAAAAACTGGAACAACAAAGCGCTCAAGCGAGGGCTGTGCAGCGCCTGAAAAACCGCTTGTTAGACTTTAATATGGGTTATCTGTTTTGCTGTTTATTGGCCTTGTTATTCTTATCCCTGGGAGCGCAAATCCTCTATGGGCGAGGCATTGAGTTGAGCAACAGCGCTATTGGTTTTTCAGCGCAACTGATTGATATTTTCACCCAGGTATTAGGTGACTGGAGCCGCCCCGTAGTGGCCATCCTGATTTTTATTGCGATGTTTTCAACCTGTATTGCGGTAGCCGATGGTTTTAGCCAGGTCATCACCCGGATTGCAGAAAAACAATTAAATCTCAGCGCCGGGCAGCATCAACTTACCTATCATCTGGCTATTCCTGTGATTGGCATTGGCGGGTTAGTGATCATTCTATTGTTTTCAGGACAACTGAAATCGCTGGTGGACTTTGCCACGACCGTTTCCTTTCTGGCTGCGCCCTTTTTCGCCTGGCTTAATATGAAAGCCCTTAAACTGGACAATGTTCCGCAAGATTGTCGCGTCAGCGACAGGTATTATTTGTTTACAAAATGCTGTCTGTTTTGTTTAACCAGCTTTGCGCTTTTTTATCTTTTGTGGCTGTTGATCTGATACACTAGCAGTGTATACCAATCAGTATAAATCTATTTTATTTCATTGCATCGGAAGAGCTGGTGCAATCTTATGACGTTCATCGTTTGGACATGATCTGTGTCTAACATGAAGGTCATTCTTCACATAACAAAAAAGGAACAAGCATGACAGTACAAACTATCAAATCACGAGCCGCCGTTGCCTGGGGACCAGGTGAGCCTTTGAAAATTGAAGAGGTTGATGTGATGCCGCCTCAGGCAGGTGAAGTACTGATCCGTATTGTCGCCAGCGGCGTTTGCCATACTGATGCTTTTACCTTATCTGGCGAGGATCCAGAGGGCATTTTTCCAGCCATTTTGGGTCATGAAGGCGGCGGTATTGTAGAGCAGGTGGGCGAAGGCGTTACCGGACTGGTGCCGGGCGATCATGTTATCCCTTTGTATACTCCGGAATGTGGCGAATGTAAGTTTTGTTTATCGGGAAAAACTAACCTGTGCCAAAAAATCCGCGTTACTCAGGGGCAGGGACTGATGCCAGACGGAACCACGCGTTTCTCCATTAATGGCCAACCCATCTATCACTACATGGGCTGTTCCACTTTCTCCGAGTATACGGTGTTGCCAGAAATTTCCCTGGCTAAAGTCAATAAAGCGGCGCCATTGGAAGAGGTTTGTTTACTGGGCTGTGGCGTAACAACGGGTATGGGCGCAGTGCTCAATACTGCAAAAGTGCAAGAGGGCGACACAGTTGCCATTTTTGGTCTTGGCGGCATCGGTTTATCCGCTGTAATTGGCGCGGTAATGGCCAAAGCAAGCCGCATTATCGTTATCGATATCAATGAATCAAAATTCGAATTGGCTAAAAAGTTAGGAGCCACAGATTGTGTCAATCCTAAAAACTACGACAAGCCCATTCAGGAGGTAATCGTAGAATTAACGGATGGTGGTGTTGACTATTCCTTTGAATGTATAGGCAATGTTGATGTGATGCGCAGTGCCCTGGAGTGTTGCCACAAGGGCTGGGGAGAGTCGGTTATTATTGGTGTAGCCGGAGCAGGCCAGGAAATCTCTACGCGTCCATTCCAACTGGTTACAGGTCGGGTATGGCGAGGCACCGCTTTTGGTGGTGTCAAAGGCCGCTCTGAATTGCCGGGTATCGTAGAGCAGTATCTGGCGGGAGATATTCCCTTGCAGGACTTTATTACCCACACCTTGCCATTGGAAGAAATTAACAACGCCTTTGATCTGATGCATGAAGGCAAGAGCATTCGCTCAGTAATTCACTTTTAAATCAGGAGGTTTAGCGCATGAAACAGCTTTCGAATACCCGTGTTTTTGGTGGTCATTTAACCCGTTATGAACATGTCGCCGTGTCGACTCACTGTCAGATGCGCTTTGCCATCTATCAGCCTCCACAAGCCCTGAAAGGGGCTAAGTGCCCGGTGATTTTCTGGTTGTCAGGGCTGACCTGCAACGAAGAAAATTTTATGCAGAAAGCCGGGGCGCAGCGTATTGCCGCTGAATTGGGCGTGATTCTGGTGGCTCCGGATACCTCACCCCGTGGCGAGTCGGTACCGGATGTGGATTATTACGATTTTGGTAAAGGCGCCGGATTTTACGTGAATGCCACTCAGCCTCCCTGGGACACCCATTACAAAATGTATGACTACATTGCCAGCGAGTTACCGGAACTGATCCATAGTCATTTTCCCACCAACGGGCAACAAAGCATTATGGGTCACTCGATGGGCGGGCACGGCGCGCTGGTAATTGGCTTGCGCAATCAGCACCAGTTTAAGAGTATTTCGGCATTTAGCCCCATTGCCAATCCGATGGATTGCCCCTGGGGAATTAAAGCCTTTACCGGATACCTGGGTGAAGATCCGGGTAACTGGTGCGAATATGACGCCACTTACCTGCTGGGGAACAGTGAGTGTCACTTGCCGGTTCTGATCGAGCAGGGACTGGCGGATGAATTTTTGCAGGAGCAACTCAAACCAGAAAACCTGTGGAAAGTGGCTGAGGAAAAGGATGTTGCCGTTGAATATCACGCCCATGAATCCTACGACCATAGTTATTACTTTATTGCCACTTTTATTGAAAAACACATGTTGTTTCACGCCAGGCATTTAGCTGACTGAACAACCGCTAGCTGAGAAATCAATCTTGAAAACCACCCTGATGGGCAAAACCGAGTTTATCGCTCTGTTTGCCCTGCTTATGTCGTTAACGGCCTTGACTATCGATGCCATGTTACCTGCGTTGCCTCAAATTGCGCAGGATTTGGCGATTGCTGACAGCAATGATACGCAACTGGTGATCACCATGTTTATCCTGGGATCGGTGTTAGGCGAAATGCTGTTTGGTGCCTTTTCCGATGCTTATGGTCGCCGTAAGACGGTGGCGGCAGGGGTTTGCTTTTATCTGTTAGGAACATTGATTGCTATCTATTCACAAAGCTTAGCAATTTTATTGTTGGGCAGGATATTACAAGGGTTTGGCATTTCAGGTAGCCGGATAGGTTCCCGAGCCCTGATCAGGGACTTGTATAAAGGTGAGCAAATGGCGCAGATCATGTCGGTGATCATGGTGATATTCATTCTGGTGCCCATGATGGCTCCCTTGTTGGGGCAGGTGATTATGTTGCAGTTTGGCTGGCGGGCTATTTTTGTGGCGTTTCTATTGTTTTCTACCTTGGTATTAAGCTGGTTTCTGGTGCGGCAACCGGAAACACTGGTACCAGAAAAGCGCATTCCGCTGTCTTTCAGCAATCTATTTCATTGTCTGAAACTCATTCTGGGTCATCGACGTGTAATGGCCTATTGCTCTGTTACCGGCCTGACATTTGGCGCTATGTTGGTGTATCTGAGTACTTCACAAGCTATGTTTAGTGATTTTTATCAGGTGGTTGAAGACTTTCCTTTGTATTTTGCTTTGTTAGCAGCGGGCGTTGGAGCTTCGGCGTTTATCAACAGTCGTATCGTGGTGCGCTATGGTATGCACAGAGTCTCGGTTTGGGCTTTATTGGGCATGACTGGGTTTGGGGCACTGCTATTGGCAGGCAGTTGGCTCAGTGCTGGCGTACCCCCAATGTGGTTATTCCTGAGTTGTTTTATGTTTATCCTGTTTTTTATGGGCTTTATTTTCGGCAATATCAACGCTATGTCGATGGAGTGGCTGGGCGGTATGGCCGGAATTGGCAACTCAGTTGTGGGGGCGCTGTCCAGTTTAATATCAGTCACTTTGGCGGTATTAGTGGGGCAACTCTACAATGCAACAGCTTATCCCGTTGTTATTTGCTTTACTCTTGTGGCGCTGATTAGTCTGGGGTTATTGCGCTTTGCGCGACTTTCTCCGGCGGTATCACTTTAGGCCTGCTGTCGTGAATAGGACCGCTGGTTTGGCATCCCTGCTGGGCAATGGCCATTCTGGATTCGTAGTCCGCCAATTCTGAGTATTGATAGCTGTGGGTTTTGAGCAACTGATACTTACTGTCAGATAACCATCCTTCAGAAAATTTGGACACCAATGTAGGGCTGGAGTCTGCCTGGACCCGCAATTCATGCGTTTCCTGGTGTCCTTCTGAATTACTCACTTTCAGGTAGTATACATCCACAATCATTATTATTTTTCTTGTTGTGTTTTTTCTTCTTATTAGTAAAACTCGTCGACCAAAGCCCCCTGGAGCCTTGGTCTCGTTGGCCTGAATATGTGGATTAGATAAGCAGGCAGTGAGCAAGGTATGCTGTAAATGTGCAGGAACTATGGAGCTTTAACAAAAATGTAACAATTACATTGGTTTGGGTAGGTTAACTTACCTGAATCGTCTGCCGCAATCGACGATAATGGGGAGAGGAATGAAAAACGGAGCTGTTAATCACCACGCCAGGCCGTTAGACGGTATCAGAGTTATTGAATTTGGCCAATTGCTGGCAGGTCCGTTTGCCGGGTGCATCTTGGGTTATTTTGGCGCGGAAGTGATAAAAATTGAGCCGCCGGAAGGGGATCCGATACGAGGCTGGCGTGAGGTTGATAAGGGCACTTCATACTGGTGGCGCAGCATTGGGCGCAATAAAAAATCAGTGACATTGGATCTCAAGCAACAGGCGGGTCGTGAAGTCGCTAAAAAGCTGGTGGCAAAAGCCGACGTATTGATCGAAAACTTTCGCCCCGGTGTGATGGAAAACTGGGGACTGGGACCAGAGCCGATGAAAGTGCTCAATCCCGGGCTGGTTTACACCCGCATTTCCGGATTTGGTCAAACTGGCCCTTATTCGCAAAAGCCGGGCTTTGCGTCAGTTTGTGAAGGCATGAGCGGATTTCGTTACCTGAATGGCTATCCCGGAGAAGTGCCGGTTCGCCCCAATCTGAGTATTGGCGATACTATTTCGGGTATCCATGCCGCTTTGGGTATCGCGCTGGCATTGATTCAGCGTCAAAACGATGCGCAGCAGCAGGGCCAGGTGGTGGATGTGGCATTATACGAATCCATGTTTAATTTATTAGAGGCGGTGATCCCGGAATATTCTGGTGCCGGTGTGATTAGACAAGCCTCTGGAACTACTGTTACCGGCATAGTTCCTACCAACACCTATTGTTGCCAGGATGGCAAGTATGTGGTGATTGGCGGCAATGGCGACTCTATCTTTAAGCGCCTGATGCAGGCCGCGAACAGAGAGGACTTGGCCAATGATGCACGACTGGCAAACAACGCTGGCCGGGTCGAACACGAAGCTGAAATCGATGCGGTTTTAAAACAATGGTGTGCCGACTTATCCGCTGAAAATGTGCTGAATGTGCTGGCTGAATATCGGGTGCCTGCAGGTCCCATTTATAATGCCAGGGATATGATGGAAGATCCGCATTTTAACGCCAGGGAGTTATTCGAATCGGTTGAAATCGACGGTAAACCACTAAAAATTCCGGCGATTTTACCCAAACTTACTGAAACCCCCGGAAAAACCGACTGGCCGGGAGATAAAGTGGGTAGCCACAATGATCAGGTGTTAGGTGAGTTACTGGGAATGGATGACAACGAGCTAAAACAGTTAAAGGCCGAAGGGGTTATTGTCTGATTAGGTCATCGACCATTATTGCGTTCATTATTGCATATTCAGTGCCTCATATTTTTCCAACAATTCGCTGAAATATTGCTGCCGGATTTGACTGGCCACTTGCCATATTCGGGACACCAGTTCCGGATGCTGTTTAGCAAATGCTTTGCTGAACAGCAGGTAACCGTATTTGGTGACCAGCACCGGTGAATGGGCAATAATATTCAGCTGTCTATTGGCATTTTGCCATAAAAAACTGCCCCCGGATTCGCAGTAGGTCACGGCCCCCGCAGTGACTGATCTGGCTAATAACTCCATGGCTGAATGTGAAGAGTTGGTCATAACCAGAGGCAATTGGTGGGCTTCCAGAAACTCAACAATACTATATCCTTGCGGCACAGCGATGGGTTTGTCTGGTACTTGTTTAAATTCTTGTCCGTTCCAGGATAAAGGGCTGTCCGAATGAGTAAACAAACAATACTGTGAGGTTAACAGAGCTTGTTGACTGTCGGGCACCCCATTGAGTTTGGGAAAATGCCCAATGCTGTCGCGAGCAGGTTTGAAGCCGGCGATGACAACATCTGACTGGTTGTTTTTTAGTTCGTTCAGGCAGCGCTTCCACGGCACCCGGTGAAATTCTACTTTCAGCCCCGGTATTTTGCTTTCCAGTATTTGCATAAGTTCGACGAAAATACCGGGATTTTCGGCAGGAGGCATGGGACCTGTGCCCAAAAAGTAGGGGGCTAATTCTTGCTCTTCATAACACAGCTTTAAGCTGGTAAAAGGTGGGATTGAATGAGGTTGCGCGGCAAGTTTTGCACACAGGAGTGCTGATGATATCAGTATGACAGTGCAAAAAAGTACAATGCGCACCTGGCCGCTCCAATTCAACTTGCTTCATGGTTCAAAGCATAGCCTAAAAAAACACAATTCCCCGTTTTCTCGCGCGAAATCTTTGCCTGACCTCAGGAATTAAAAATGAGCTTCCGCAAATCGGGCTTTGACAACATCAACCGCGTCTTCAAACTGAGTCTGAAGACTGCTTACTCTGGAGGCTTCGGATTGCCCTGATTGCGCACAGGCTTCCAGCTCTTTGGCAATCTGGAATAGGGATTGCCAGGCAAATTTCTTGGCTTTGGGCGTGATCCTGTTCAGGTATAGTTTGGCGATATTGGATTCGCCTCGCTGCAGACAGGCCCACAGTTGTTTAATTTCATCATCAATACGCAATACGAAGGCCTGCAATTCGGTCAGCATGAGTTCAACGTCCATATCATGTTGCACGACCCCTTGCGGGATATCTAAACCGGGTAATTCACAACAAAGTCTGGCTATGCGCAGCGAATCAGGAATGACAAGGTTGAGCTTGTCGAGCTCTTCTGTCTTAAATAGCTGCTCGATATCGGCAAATTTCTTTCCAACCAAAGCGAAGCCAAACGAGCCGGCGGCTCCCTTGATACGATGAGCAACTTCACTGGCTTCATGAAGCTCTTGTTGCTTCCAGTGTTGCTCAAACTTGTCCAGTTGTTTGGACAAATCCCGATGGTAATCTACTACCAGGGGCAACATTTCATCATTGCTAAACAAACTTTCTGTACTCCCCCGAGACTTCAGGTACTTATTGAGAGTGGCGATGAAATCCTGTCTCACAATTGGTTTGGCTAAATGGCTGTTAAAGCCTTTGCGCATGTACTCTTCGATCTCATGTTTCATATTATTTGCGGTTAACGCAATAATAGGTAAAGTATAACCGTACTTGCGCAATGTTTCAGTGGCTTCATCACCTTTCATCCTGGGCATCTGTATATCCATGAGTACGAGATCGTATTCATTTTCAAATATCATTTGCAAGGCGGAGTCGCCATCTTCAGCTTCTGAAACATCAACATTCATGCGTTTAAGGATGATTTTGATGAGATCGCGATTATTGGGGTGATCGTCCACCAACAAAATCTTATTGCCGGAGAAATCGGGCATTTCAGGCTGTTGTTCCTCGACCTCTGGTGCCATTTCTGATAGTTCCGAAACGGAACTCAGCATAGTGCTTTGCTCTGTCGGGCAAGCCTTCACTCTGACTTCGAAATGAGAACCATGCTGAGGCGTACTGTGAGCTGAAATATCGCCGCTTAAGCCAATCGCCAGTCGCCTTGAAATACTCAGCCCTAATCCGGTTCCTCCGAATTGTCTGGAAACAGAAGCGCCGCCTTGTTCAAAAGGATCAAAAATGGCGTTGATTTTCTCCTGAGACATACCTATACCGGTATCCTTTACGCTGACAATCAGGTCGGGATCGGTGAATCGGATATCGATGTCCACCCGGCCCTCCTCAGTAAATTTTACCGCGTTATTGGTGAGATTTAACAGAATTTGTTTCAAGCGATAGGGATCTGTGGTGACTTCTGATGGAATGGGGAAGTGGTAATTTAAACTAAATTCCAGACCTTTATCTCTGGCCCGATGTGCGATAACGGACTCCACCTGAGTGAAAACATCAACAATGGAGCAGGGCACCATTTCGTATTCCAGCTTATCCGCTTCGATTTTGCTGATATCCAGAATATCGCTGATGATGTGTAAAAGGTGATTACCATTTTGAGATATAACCCGTAATACGCGTTCCTGTTCTTCCCGATCAATATCACCTTCTAAAATGCCATCAGCGTAACCTATGATGGCGGTTAACGGAGTGCGAATTTCGTGACTCATATTGGCCAAAAAGTGGCTTTTGGCACTGCTGGCTTCCTGCAGTTCGCTGATCAGGTGTTCAAGCGCAACATTGGCCTCTGCCAGCGCTTCGGTTCTTTGGTAAACCTTCTGTTCCAGACTGCTGGCGAACTGGCGATTTTCCATGCTGATCAGGCTAACCTTAGCGGCGAGAGACAGAGATAATAAGATGCAGCCTGTGGTACTGGAAATCAGACCGATAAAAATAATGCTGACAGAAGTATCAATGGCAGGATGCAAAAATGCCGCGCTCCAGAGTATGGATTGCAGGGCGAAGGCTGAGTAGGTAAATATAAAGAAACGTGCCGGTTTGTAGTGTCGTCGCCAGGCGATGGCTCCGGCAATCAGGCTGGTGAGGATCACCAGTGACACAGTTGCGTAGGCCACAAACAAGCCTATTAAGGGTAAAAAGGCGGTAAGTGGCGTGACTACGATACAAATCCAGAAAGAGGCCATCAGTAAATTATCTAATAGCCCGGATATTGATTTTAGGTTCAGGAATGAGCGGGTAAATAATATCGAAAATGCGGCACTTAACAGAAATGGGGGGATTAATAACAGGTCTGGCATAGGCGTAAAAAACAGCTTCAGCACACCGATGATATTGGCCCAGCCAAAGGCTAAAAAAGCCGAGCAAAAGGTAAAATACAAGTAGGTAAGTTCTTTACTGGCATAAAACAAAAAGACATTGTAGATACTCAGGGCCAGTAACATTCCAAGCGCCAACAGCATTAAAATGGACTTGCTTTTTACCTGATCATTTACAGCATTTTCAGCAATGAGTTTAATTTTGGGGGCTACCAGGGTGAAGTTACTTTCAAAGATGAGTAGCAGAGTTCCGGTGACCCCGGTTGGAATGTCAATATAGCTGCCCTGTTGCAGATTGATGTCTCCGATGTGATGCAGCCCACTTTTAGCTGATTGTCGGGTTTGCCCCTGATAAAAAAAGACGTGGACTGTTTCTGCTATCGGGCTGACGGGATTTATAAACCAGCGAGTTTGCTGACTGGCATTGAGTAGGTTAACCGCAACCAACAGGTGCTCCTGATGTTTGGGTTGCTGCTGGAATGGCGTTTGTTTTGACAGCCATTGTGATAAGTCCGTTGACTTCTCCGGAGGTGAAGTAGAGTCAGTATACAGGTAGGACATCTGCTGCTGGGGTAGCAGGAGTGAGTCTGTAGTGAGCTCTAATGTGTTGATTTCTGCATGGATTGGTTGCCAGCTAAAGCTGACCATCAAAACCCATAACAACATAAATCCGTTAACTATCCGACTTTTCATATTGGTAAAAAGCTTAGTCCTTTAATGAGATAAAATTTGCAGCAACTCAAGTATAGAGAAAATTCAGAAATCCGCCCGGGGTAATTCAAGCAGTATGCCGATAAATATTAGAGCCTGTTGATCTTTACGGCAAAATTGTAGCGCAAAGATCAACATGCTCTAGATTTAAGGCAAAAAATTACTCTTGTAAAGCGTCTTTACTGTTGACTGCTCGACTATACCCAAACTACCTCAAGATACTCGACTTCAGCGGGCGAATAAAAGGATTTAGGCAAGGTAAATTGGAGATGGCATGGTTGTTCTCACGTCGATACAATTTGACGCCGCATAAATGCTTTTAGGCCCCGCCCTTCGGGAGCTTCACAGCGCTTCCATTACGGTGTTGCACTTGTTTGAAAGGTAGCCGACATTCCTTCTCAAGTGCGCCTTGTACTGAAAGCGCTGAGATAGCTCTGAAGCAGGCATCTTGAGGTAGTTTGGGTATAAAGGCTTCTGTTTGAAGCTGAAATTGTTCAAACAGATCCAAAAGTGCTTGTGTATTGGTTGTGTTTCCCAGGCTGTAAGCGATGGCCTCCAATGTAGACAGTTGTTCTGGAGCATGATTTTTTCTGATTCGGTATTTAGCGGTGGGTGTCTTGTTAAGTCTAAAGCAGGGGATTTGCCACAACCATGGATTTAAATGCCATATCTTGCGCGCTTTGCGCCAGGTGGCATCAATGTAAATAACATGGCTGGATGGCAAATCAGGTTGTTCAGTGGTTTGTAGCTGGCTGTCCTGGGAAGGGTAGAAACAAGCCCATTGGTTATTGGAAGCGCTGATATGTTGCTGTAGCTCGGTAAAGTCTGACTCACTCTCTCCAACCCAGACCTTTACCGATGGCAATAACTGAGTCACCAGAGCCAATGTGTTTTTACTCTGCTTTACTTCTTCTGGATGTTGTAAAACATGCACTTCGCCGGAATAGTCGATAGACTGATATTGCTGTACTAAAGCACAGATACAGGTTCTTTCCGGGAAATGACATTTTGTGCAATAACGTCTGGCCATAAAGAGGAATCTTGAAACTTGGAAACAACAATCGATACAAAAAATACAGGACACCCATCTTACGCCAGAATCTGGCAAACCACATTACAAATTCCACCTGGAAAAGTTGCCAGCTACGGTCAAATTGCCGACTTAGCCGGTTTACCAGGCCGA
Source organism: Planctobacterium sp. AWH2_060 (assembly GCF_056158425.1). Classification (NCBI taxonomy): domain Bacteria; kingdom Pseudomonadati; phylum Pseudomonadota; class Gammaproteobacteria; order Alteromonadales; family Alteromonadaceae; genus Planctobacterium; species Planctobacterium sp. AWH2_060. Next base: position 4,266,778 of record NZ_JBSWTG010000001.1, read on the forward strand.
GCCAGAATGGTGGGCAAAGCACTTGGGTATGCTCCCAACGATTTGCAGGTGCCCTGGTATCGGGTATTGCGCTCAGATGGCCGCATAGCCTTTCCGGCGGGTAGTGAACATGCGCAATTGCAAACCGGTTTGCTTCAGGAAGAAAATGTTGTGGTACTCAATAACCGGGTGAAATTGAAAGAGTTTCAGTGGCAGCCCGACCTGACCGAATTGCTGTTTAAGTTGCAGCACTAAGGTTTACAGGAGTCTTTTTCAAGACAGCCATAACTATATTTAAGACAGCCATTACAACTCAGTTTCTAACAGCTTATAAGGCCAGACTCATTAAATCTTGCCATTTACTTCTTTACTTAAAGTTTACGAGCGGAAAATAAGCCGTATTTTTTGTAATTCAGAATAATTGAAGAGGATTTGACGCGGAATCAGTAAACGGAATGAATTTTTAGACAAAGAACAGCCTTACCCGCTGGCAATTCTGCGATTGATTTGTGTTTTGATGCTTTAATTAACCTAGCAAGCGTACAGCGTTATTTCTATCTGTTAGGCGTTTGAGCTTGTGTCGATGCCCGTAGGCTGCCAGGTAGGATGCACTGCCTGCGGCATGATGAAAACAGTCCTCAAATTGAGTTGTGAGTTCCAGCCATTGCGCTTGTTCGAGATTGAGGCGCTGCAAAATGGTGGGCGTTGCTTCTTCAATAAATCCCTTTTTGTCATGCAGTATCACACGGCCGGTGATACCCACTAATTCCAGATAATCGGTTAAATGAAACGGCAAGCTATGTTGCAGGTCTTCGTTAAAATTGCCTGCGAAGGGAGTCAGGTATTTGGTTTTTTTGCCGGCTTTAGCGGCATTGATTCGGTACTGAATGCTGGTGTGGTTCGATTGTTCCGGTGTTTTGGCTATTCCGGCTCTGACGGGATTTAAATCCACATAGGCCATACAGGCGGTTAGTGCAGCTTCATCCAGCAAAGCCTGGGATTTAAAGCGGCCTTCCCAGAAGCGACCAGTGCATTCATCTTCTTTGTTTGCTTCTCTGGCAATGTATTCGTTTAGTGAACGCATAAACCAGCTGATGTCGGTGAGTCGTTGCCGCCAAACTTCAACGGTTTCTTCAACAGTAAATAATTGAGACTCTCCCATCTGTTGACGTTGCTCAGGACTCAGATATTGATGGCTCAGTAATGTGCCTTTATGCATCCTGTGCCAGCGGTGAATCACTTCTTCGGTATCCCAGCTGTCTGATAAATCTTTATGAATATGAAGAACAAGATGGGTATGATTGCTCATTACTGCATAGGCACAGACATCGATAGCAAATATTTGCGACAAAAAGTGAATTCGGTCTTCAACCCATTGGCGGCGGTGCTCATAGCTGATACCGGTCTGCTCGTCCTCACCGCACAAATAAGCTCTGCGTACACAGCGGGAAACACAATGGTAATAAGGCGTATCTTCCAGGCAGATTTGTGCCTTCCTGGCTTTTGGCATGTGGACTCCTCCTGAGTCTTATAACAAGAGCTTCCATTTTGCACAAATTACTGAAGTTGAAAACTGTACCGAAGTACAGTTTTGGTGGCTGTCTCGATAGTTGTTATGGCTGTCACCTTAAGAGATTCTATGGGTGTCATGTTAAGAGGCATTAAGAGGCAAGAGACAAGAGACTACTGACAGGTATTGGCAGTGAGGACGGTATTTTGTGGTTTTTGCTTTTAAGGAAGAATTAGATGTTGAAGATGAACTATTGTGTTTTGGGTACAAACAATATGGATGTCGCACTGGCGTTTTATGATTCGCTGTTTGAGGGTGAAAATTTACAAAAAATGAAGGCCTCTGCAAGGATGACTTACTGGCTCGGAGAGGATTTTGCCTTTGCTGTTGCACTACCGTTTAATGAGCAGCCGGCAACCAATGGTAATGGAACTATGCTAGGCTTCAATGTGGGAACGAGTGATCAGGTTGTTAAGCTTTATAACAAGGCGATTAGCTTGGGGGGAACCTGCGAAGGCCAACCGAATCAGAGAGGACCTCGCTTTTCAGCTTACATCCGAGATTTGGACAAAAACAAAATATGCTTCTCAGATTGAAAGCTTAATGCGTTCAATCAGGTTGTAGCATAATCGGCCGCGCTTGAGACTAATTTAGAGCTTACGCCGGTCAGCCGTTTTGCACGTCTCTGATGATAATTGCCAACTGGTTGACTGTTACGTCTGAGGGGCAAACCCCTTTGTTGACCAGTTCTGAATGCGCTTTATCTGGTTTTTGCAGCCAATCTGATTGCGCATTGCGTTTGATGTATTTGCCTAACTGTTTCTGCATACTTCTGGTTAAACAAGACATGCTACCTCCTGAACTACTTTACTTCTGACCGTTTGGAAACTTTATCCGGTTATTTCGGTCTGTTGGCCGTGAACCCGTTTTTCCGCTTGGTATATACAGGTTATCGGCTTTAAATGTCTGCAACTTTAACGATTAACCGTCAGTATTTATTCGCTTAGTGTAGTAACTTTTGACGGTGGCTAAAGCATCTGCTGAAAGAGAAGCATGGTGTATGCCAAATATGAGCAAATGAGCTGTAAAGCTATACAGTTCAGCTTAATTTAAGGGCGGCAGCCTGACGAGCAAAGTGTGCTTTTTCGTGGGTAGAATTGCTGAATTTTTCAGCCAGAGCAAAGCTTTCTTTGGCGGTATGCAAATTTTTCATACGTAGGCAGACATCAGCTTTCACTGCGTACAGAGGCGCATACTGTTGCAATGCCGGATTATTTTCGAGGTTAGCTAATAATTTCAAAGCGTACTCAGGGCCTCGAGACATACTCATTACATATATGGCGTTCAGCTCAACGACAGGCGAAGGTTCCAGGTTTAAATGCACTCTGTACAGGGCTTCAATTTCTGCCCAGTCAGTGTCTTGCCATTGTTTGGTGTGGCAATGCACGCCCTGGATGGCCGCCTGGATTTGATAGACACCTAAGGCTTGTCTTTGCATGGCTGTTTTCAGAAGGGTGTGGGCCTCATTAATTAATTCCTGATGCCATAATGCCCGGTTTTGTTCTGATAAGGGGACAATTTCCCCGTTAGCGTTAAATCGAGCCGGTTGGCGAGCTTGATGAAATAGCATCAGGGCCAGCATACCCTCGATTTCTGCCAGATGTGGGATCAACCTGGATAGCCGTCTTACCAGAAAACAGGCATTTTTTTGTAGCTCCAGAATATCTTCTTTCAGATTCGCTCCGGTATTGAACATCAGGTATAAGGTTTTGAGAACCGCATTTAGCCTCACAGCCAGGTGTTTTGGCTCAGGTATACAATAAGGGATGCCCGCTTGCTTTATTTTTCGTTTCGTTCGGGTGAGCCGCTGTTCCAGGGTTTTTTGCGATAATAACAGAGCCTGTGCAATTTCAACGGTTGTTAAGCCGGCAACGGTATTGAGTGTCAGTGCCACTTGCTTATCAAAATCTAATGCGGGATGACAACAGGTGAAAATCAGTTTGAGTTGCTCATCGCCAAACTGGGTGTCTGTGAACTCATCCAAATTGGATTGCGCTTCTTCAGCTAAAAGTTCGGATTTTTCGCGAGCCATTTTACGATGACGATATTTGTCGATAAATTTATTTTTAGCTGTGATTTTTAACCATGCCGGCGGATTTTCAGGTGTTTTCTGCGGCCATTGCTGCAGCGCTAACAAAAACGTTTCGTGCCAGATTTCCTGCGCCAAATCTAAATCTTCGGTAAGGCGCAGTAAATACGCCAGCATCGGTTGAGAATACTGGCGGTAGGTATTTTCCAGAAGCGTTAATGACACTTTATTACTGATACCACAAAGGGCGTATTTCTATACTGCCGTATTCTGCACTGGGGATCTTGGCTGCCACTTGTGTGGCGTGGTCTAAATCCCGACAATCCACCAGGAAAAAGCCACCTAGTTGTTCTTTGGTTTCCGCGAAAGGCCCATCAGAAACCAACGTTTGGCCATCGCGCACCTGCACCGTCGTAGCCGTGTCTGTTGGCGTTAACCTTTTACCGTCCAGAAACACGTTTTGTTGTTGTAGTTCTTCAACCAACTGATTGTATCTTGCCACCAGGGCTTCATCCCAACTTTCGCCTTGCTGTTGCTCCCAGGCTTCGTTGGCATAGATCATTAACAGGTATTTCATTGACTCAGACTCCCGGTTGTTGTTCATACTGTATAGCAGAAAGCAGCGCACCTTGCGGATCCTGAAAGACAATAAATTGTCCGACGCCCGGAATAGCGGTAGGTGGGGTGAGTAAAGTACCGTTGAGTGATTTTACCCGGTCAGCGGTGGCCTGAATGTCTGTCACCGTAACATATTGCCCCCAGCCGGGTGCTTGTTCTGGCGAGGGGCAAGCCATTATTCCAGCAATCTTTTCGTTGTCGCAAAGGGCGACGTAATAGTTTTGCCCTTGCATATCCATGGTTTCAAATTGCCAGCCAAATAACTGGGCATAAAACTCCACCGCCGCTTGGGGGGCCGAGGTCATTAATTCGGACCAGGAAAATTGCTGTGGGATCAGGTTATTGCTCATGGGGTATCTCCAATATGATGAGTTTTCAATACCCTGACGAACACCCTTTCAGATTTTCGACAAACATCTAAAAATTTTATTGCAGAACAACAATGCTGTGGCCTTCGAAGGCCACTAAGCCCTGATCTTCTAAGCTCTTGAGAACCTTACCCACCATTTCTCGGGTGCAGCCTACGTGTCGGCTTAGTTCCTGGCGAGTGATCTTTAACATAATGCCATCAGGATGGGTGATAGCATCTGGCTGATTGATCAGGTCGAGTAAACAGCCTGCCACTCGACCGGTGACATCCAAAAAGGCCAGATCGGTCACTTTCTTGGATGTTTTCCGTAAACGTGCGGTTAATTGCTTTGAAATTGCCATTAAAATGTCTGGTCGACTGCGAGCCAGAATTTCAAATTTGTCGTAGGCGATTTCCGCTACCTGACACACTGTCCGGGTGCGAATGGTGGCACTGCGCTCTGATTTTTCATCAAATAACCCCATTTCACCGAAAAAAGAGCCCTGATTCAGATAAGCCAGAACGATATCTTTGTCGCCTTCATGCTGACGGGTGACTGAAACGGACCCTTTTAGTAAAAAGTACAGTTTTTGCGTGTGTTCACCTTGCCTGACAATAACGGCATGGCGACGATACTCTTTGATAGTGCAGTGTGTTAAAAAGTTATCCAGGAATTCCACGTCTTTCACATCATATTGATTATTTAAATCTGACACTTGTTGATACCCATTACCCGTTTTTAAAAAGGCTCATCACCACCGAAGTTTGGGATTTCGACAGCAAAAAATTTTTTTATAAGTATGGCGTATATCCGGGATTTTGCCCGGGCCACTTATTAATGTTGGCTGTAACAAGTCTCATTATTGTAAATAATAAGTTTGTATCACCCATAATACCCATGTGTTTTATTTATCGGCAATGGAAAAATTTCCGCCTACGAAATAATGTGAGCTGTTTCACAGCCTGTGAAGGATTCCCGCTAAGCCACAAATGCAGTGGGATGAGAAATAAAGTTTGTCTGAAGCCTATAGCAAGCCATCGTTCGGAATTATCGTTCAAAGCAACTGCTCTGAGTGGTTTTATAAAGACATTTCTTTGTTTTTCAGAAGCTTATCTGCAATACGCCAGTCGGGCAGGTAATGATCCATTAACTGATAAAAACGCTTGTTGTGCGAAGCTTCTAACAGGTGAGCTAACTCATGTACTAACACCATTTCGGCACATATCTGAGGATACTGTGCAAGTTGCAGGTTGAGCCAGATACGGTGCCGTGTAACGTTGCAACTGCCCCATTTGGTTTTCATATTCTTGATACCCGCAAACTTTACCTGGACACCCATCTTATCCTGCCAAACCGGTAATGCCTGGTGCATATAGTTTTTTAAGGAATCGCGCCAGATTTGCTGATGTATATTGTCGGCCTGTTCCTGTGTCGCAATGGGCTTTTTTAACTCAATCCGGGCGTTGTGTTCATCAATTTCAAAGGGGGGATTTATATTGGCTGAAACCGTTATGGGAAACTGCTGTCCCCACAAGCAGATTTGCTGTGGACTGTTCCTTAAGGTTCGCTGCTGATTGATATCCTGCACTCGCTGCAGTTGTTGCGCTATCCAGGTTGTTCTGGCATCCAGGAAGCGAGTAATTTCATTGTCTGTGAGGCCATGAGGGCAACTGACAACGAGTTCACCGTCTTCTGATACTCTCAGACGGATGGATTTCATAGCTTTTCGGGTAACCTGCACCTTTTGTGTTTGCCATAAAAGGTGAGATTTTACATGAGGGTGTTTAGTGCGCTTTTTAAAACGGAAAAATGGCATTAATCAATAGTCTGCAGTATTCGCTGGCAAGACATCGAGCGCCGCCAGCGAGCCTGATTAAGCAGCCGATTGACTTGGCTGACCGATCTCTACCACCAGCGTATCTGATTTAGCGCGGATCGCAGCTACAACATCAGCGATTGGTACCATCTGATTGATTTCACCCGGTGCAATTTGACGGGTGTATTTTGCCCAGCTGTCATCGGTAATGGGGTTACAGCCCTTAGCAAAAGCGATAGCTCCGCGTCTGAAAGGCGTTAGTTCGCTTTTCAGGTTATTGCAAATATAGAGACCTTTATCATTTTTCATGATCAAAGCTCTGGGAATTTTGCTACTGATAATTCGGCTAGAGTCCGGCCAAAATTTCTCTTCGGCAGCTTCCGCCTGTTCTTTGGTGCGTCCATGTGCATCCAGAATAATGCCATCTGGATAAAGGTTTTCCATAAAAATATGTTCAATGGTGGGGTAAAGAACAACGTCTCCCTGAAGCTCTCGCATCAGGTTATTAATATCAGATAAATTAAAAACAGCCACCGCCATTTCGTATTATCTCCTGTGTAAACTGCTAAATCAGGTTCAGGCTCTTTTGAGAGTTCTGGCTGGAAGCATTTTCAGAGCCTGATTATTGGACCGCAGATTGTAGCCGAACGTGCCAGGAAATCACCTTATTTTTTTAGAAAATATTAGAGCGTTTTGACCCTTGTTGTACGAAATTTGTTCTATATATACGCGTTTTAATCGCGGAACAGTCCTGCAGGCCTAGTGGTGCTAAGTCAAAGGACTGTGACAACGAGTAAAGCGCTTATATGACGAACCCTTCGGGCAGCACCTGTGTGCAATTTATACTGTGTTGAATGCTTTTGATTTAGAACCACTAGACCTTCAAGCATTCGCCTTGTCTAAATTGCACACAGGCTGCTGCAAAATCGTACCACAAAGGTCAATACGCTCTAGCTTTTCTGCTTCTTTTTTATGCAATTTTATTTCCTGAATAAGGCACTCCAATTCGCAATGAATCTTTGTGTAAAAGCCGTGTCCATTATCTGACAAAAAATTGATACAGATTAAAGATAAAAAATCACCAGGGATTAAGCTGGAGGCTCCTTTTTAAATAAGCTTTTTTAGAACCGGGACGGTATATGCAATCTAACAACAGCCACTTGTTCAACAGTAAATTACTGGAAAAATATGCCACATCAGGGCCTCGTTACACTTCCTATCCTACGGCACTGGAGTTTAAAGACAGCTTTACCGATCGACAATTCAGAAAGGCGGCGCTGTTAGCGGCAAATCCAGAGCTGGCCATTTATATTCATGTGCCTTTTTGTCACAGCCTTTGCTACTACTGTGGCTGCAACAAGGTTATCACCCGTAATCGCGACAAGATCAGCAAATATGTCCACTATTTACGCAAAGAGATCAGCTTGCGAGCCCCACTTTTTAAAAATCATCAGGTGGTACAGATTCATTTTGGTGGTGGCACTCCCGGTATGTTGAGCCTCACAGAAATTAAGGATATTTGGTGGGGGATCCGCAATGAATACAAGGTGCGTTGTAATCCTGAAATCAGTATCGAGATCGATCCGCGAGAAACAACAGAAGAATATATACAGGGGTTATCTGAGCTTGGTGTAAACCGAATTAGCATGGGTGTCCAGGATACGAATGAGCAGGTGCAGATAGCGATTAATCGGGTTCAGGATACGGATTTGGTAAGACGTTTGTGCATGACGGCCCGTACCGGCGGTATGGAGTCGGTAAATCTGGATTTGATTTATGGCCTGCCATTTCAGAATCTGGCGACTTTCGAGCGAACTCTGCAGGATGTTTTGGCATTAGATCCGGATCGCATTTCTTTGTTTAACTATGCCCATATGCCGCAAAAATTCCCGGCACAGCGTAAGATTAAAGACGCCTGGTTGCCCGATGGCAAGCACAAGCTGGCTTTGATGCGGTTGGCCGTTAACACATTGACTCAGGCAGGTTATGTAATGATAGGAATTGACCACTTTGCTAAACCCGATGATGAACTGGCATTGGCACTCAATGAGCAACGATTGGGGCGAAACTTTCAGGGGTATACCTGTTTGCAAGACGTCGATCTGGTGGGATTTGGCGTCAGTGCTATCAGTTCGGTGTGCAATACCTACAGTCAAAATCTTAAGCATCCCGCTGATTACTATCGACAACTGGATGAAGAGCAACATGCCATTGAACGTGGCCTGGTGAAATCGGAAGAAGACCAATTGCGGGGATTTGTGATCCGGGAACTGATGACCAATCTCAGGGTAAGTTTTGAAGAAGTGGAAGAGTTGTTTGAAATAGACTTTCAGCAGCATTTTGCTACTGAATTACTGGCACTAAAGATGTTTATTGAGGATGGTTTGCTGAGTATTAAAGATGGCAAAATCCTTGTGCATGAATGTGCCAGGTTACTGGTGCGAAATATCTGCATGGTGTTTGATCAGTATATGGCACAGCATCAACAGGCCCAGCGCTTTTCAAAGGTGATATAGTTTTTGGTTAGCAGTCGTTGTTTATACAAGACTGCTAATACTAACTCACTCTTTTAATTACATTTCTTCCAGTCTTCGGCCTCGGGTTTCTTTGACGTAACGATGCACAAAGAACAGGCTGATGAGGGCGCTGGAGGCATATAAACCATAAGCGCCACCCAGACCAGTTTGGGTCAGCAAGATGGGGAAGGTCATAGTCACCAGGAAGTTAGCCAGCCATTGTGCACTGGCCGCCAGTGCCAGTGCCGCACCGCGAATTCGGTTGTTGAACATTTCGCCCAGTAATACCCAGACAACCGGGCCCCAACTCATGCCGAAAAACACGATATACAGGTTGGCCGCGATTAGGGCCAGTGTGCCATTGGTGTCTGTCAGCGCCAGTTTACCGGCTTCGTCTAATCCTGCGGTGCTAAACAGCCAGGTCAGAGTGGCTAACATGACAGCCATACCTGTACTGCCGATAAGTAGTAAGGGTTTACGACCAATTTTGTCTATCAGAGCGATGGCAATAAAGGTGGAAACCACATTGGTTACTCCGCCCAAAACATTGATAAACAACGACTGAGATTCGTCAAATCCGGCTGCCTGCCAAAGCTCAGCACCATAATAAAATACCACATTGATGCCGACAAATTGCTGAAACACCGACAGGGCGACGCCCACCCAGATGATAGGGTGAATTTTGCGGGTACCGTTGATAAACAGATCTCGTAAAGCTGGTTTGTGGCTGCTGTGCAGTGAGCGTTTGATCTCGCTGACCTGTGCGTCTGCGACACCCGGAGCGATACGCTCAAAGACTTTTTTCGCCCCTGATTCGCGCCCTTGAGCCACTAAAAAGCGCGGTGATTCAGGGATAAAGAGTACGCCAATGAAAAACAGGGTGGCGGGTATGATCTCCATCCAGAACATCCAGCGCCAAGAGGCGATACCAAACCAACCGGCTTCACTGGCTCCGCCGGTATTAGACGCGATGGTAAAATTACTCATGAAAGCGGCAAACAAGCCCAAGACAATGGCCATTTGCTGTAAGGTGGCCAGACGGCCTCGCAGGCTGGCAGGGGCCACTTCTGAGATGTAGGCGGGAGCCAGTACTGATGCGGCACCAACGCCTAAGCCACCCAAAAGTCGGTAAAAGATAAACTCCATGGAACTGTCGGCAATACCAGAACCATAGGCACTGACGGCGAAAATCACTGCCGTGGCAATCATTACGGGCTTACGACCCAGTTTATCGGCGATAGGACCGGCCATCAGTGCGCCAAGGGCACAGCCTAACAGTACTGAGGCAACGTTGAATCCGGTGGCCACGTCGGTGGCATTGAAGGCTTTTTCCAACGCGCTGACTGTGCCATTGATGACACCAGAATCGAAGCCAAACAGGAAACCGCCGATAGCCGCTACCGCGGAGATGAAAATCACATAGGCCACTGAGACCGCCTGGTCTTCGGCGGCTTTGATTTGTTCTATCTGAGCGGCACTGACACCAGCTCCGTTATGCGGTTCATTATTATCTGACATGATTATGGTCTCATTATGGGGTCAAAGAATGGATGATTTATGGACAATAGCACAGGTTTAACTGAATCCTCTAAGTTTGTTGCCACACCAGCGGATGTGGCAGGCGTTTTTGGCCGCTAACTTCCCAGGCGTAAAATAATGCGATTGTCTGAAGTGCGTTGGTTTTCAATGGCAAAGTTTTGCTGCAGAGCGCTGAGAAAACCGTTTAGATCATTGGTTTTAAACAACCCGGCAACCTGAATTTGATTCAGCTCGGCTTGTGGTATTTCAAAGGTCACAGCGTTGTAACGACTGACTTCCGCCAGTACCTGATGTAATGGCTCGCCGCGGAATACCAGGTTGCCCTGTTGCCGGGAGAGTGCCGCATTGATGTCTACTGTTGCGACGGTTTCGATGTTTAGTTTGGCCACATTCAGCAGGGATTTTTGCCCTTCTGTTAAGGCCGGTAAGCTGTCATCAAGACGGGTCTGCACAGGGCGTAACGGATCCGAGTTTTGCTCAGCTTGCTTAGCGACTCTGACTTTGCCTTCTGTGACGATTAACTCCACCTGATCCTCAAGCAACTCAACATTAAATGCAGTTCCCACCGCCTGAATGATCTGCCCTGCAGCGTAAACGCTCAAGGGTCTCTCCTGGTTATGGGCTACCTGCACATGAATTTCGCCTTCGTACAATTCAATTACTCGTTGTTGCTCGGTATAGGTAACCTTAACTGAGGTATTGGTATTGACTGATAACAAACTGCCATCCGACAAGGTCACTTTTTTGGAATCACCGGTGCCTGTTTCAAAGCGCTGCTCAGACAAAACCACCAGCACGCCTTGTGACAACCAGGAGAACCCCAAACCGTTCCAGATAAAGGTGAATAACATGGCTACGAACACGACCGATGCAGCCATTGCCAATGGTACGCGTCTGGATTGTTTAACCGGTGGTTCAGGGAACAGAGATTTTAAGCGTTCCAGCGCTGCCATGTTGTCCCACAGTTTGGCCATTTTAAATAGCATTTCGCGGTTTTGTTCTGCTGCCTGTAGCCAGTTTTTAAGCGCCTGTTCTTCTTCGGCGCTCAGACCCCTGTCCATTTTGGCTATCCAGTCTGCGGCCGCATCCAGCGCGCTATTGTCAGCGGTTTTAGCTGCGGAATTGATAGATACAACATTATTCTTCATAGCGATTTGCCTGTTACAGAAGTCTTACCGGAGGGCGGCAGTGAGCCTTGCTCTTTTTGCATGACGTAAAGCATGCTGCGTTTCATCCCCTGGGCTATATGTTTTTCAACGGTACTTTCACTAATATTCATCATTTTTGCTATTTCTTTCTGGGAATAGCCATACACCTTTTTGAGTACAAAAACCTTGCGGCAGACAACGGGCAGTTGCCTAACGGCTTTGCAAAAGTGACCAAATTCCTGATCACCACCGCCGGAGACATACTTTCCAGTGTCGGACGAGTCAGGCTACGCGATGCAGCCGCCCGGAAAATCAGGTCGTCAGTAAAATCCCACTTAATGGCAACATTGGGCAATACCGCGTCGTAGCTGGAGCTTTCAGAAATGGAGGCAGGCGTGCCATAGTTTTGGTTCAACTCCGTGGCATCCAGCACGGTCAGACTTTCCAGTACCGCCTGTGTTCCTGAGACATCCACATCAGTTTGTTCGATGCGCACGCCACCGGTGATGTAGATAGGCCGTTTCGCCAGGTCACCCACAAAATCTAATTCCAGATAAGCTGAGATGATGGTTTCTTCCACATCAAAGGAGTTGTCTTTTTGGATGGCATCAAAGCTTTGCCCTGATACCTGCTCAAGATAAGCAAACATGGCTTCGCCATCGTGAGCTAACCATTGTGTGGGCATACGACCACTGCCACTGACATCGCTTAAGAAGTCGTTTCCAGCGTCGAATACGTATTGCATATCGCCAGGTACAACGGGCGCATCCGGATAACCACAATACAAACAGTGCACGCCGGTTTCGTTATCCCAACGGGTTAAGGACTTTTCTTCGGTGGAATATTGCATACCAAATTTAGCTTTGGTGAGACCGCTGTCCTGGCCTTCATCCCACTCACCGTCTAATCGGAACTGAGTAACATCGTCTTCCACGGCCCAGCCCCGACGCAACATTACGTGCGCGCGGCTGTTAGCTTCATCCAGATGATTACCCACACCTGCCGGGCCTGTTGCGCCGCCAATCATCGGGTTGTACATGACAAAACCAGGGTTTTGGGATCATCGATGGTTAATGGCTGACCACCTGCCTGCACGTCAATTTCTTGCTGACCGCTGAAGATGTTGCCGTTTGGTGAGGCGAACATGCTGGCCAGAGGCAGAATGTTGTTATCCACCTGGAAGCGCACCCGGTTGGAATAACCAATCAAAGATAACTGGTTTTCACCGCCATTGTTGGACTCTCTTTCAGCACTGGAATGATGCAGGTCGAAGTTCAGTTTCAGGTTGTCGTTTACATCCCAGGCCAGGTTCAGACCCAAATCCATGGTTTCGGTTAAGCGATCAAATTTTTTGGCGTGCATATCAGTCGCCAGGCCAATTTCCTGATACAGATCTACCACAGTGCCGTTTTCGTCTACGATGGCAGAACGACGATTGCCGTCGGCATCAAACAGACTACCATCATCCCCCACACCCTGAATATTGGGGGTTGTAAACCAGTGACCGTAAGAGGTGGCATCGGTTTTCACATCAAAATCGGAATACAATAAATCAGCGGTCAGCACAATATCGTCGCTGGCGGCATACTGAAAAACCAGATTGGCATTGGTACGAGTGCGTTCTTCGAAGGTAACCTTGTGGTCGTAGTTACGAGGTGAAAAGATAGTGCCGGTCCAGGGCGTGCCATCGCGGGAAACCGGATTCGGGACACCCACGTTTTCCAGCCAGCCGTCCATCTGAGCCTGATTCAGTCGGGTTTCCCTTTCCTGATGAGATACCGCTAACAATACGCCAAAGGTGTCGTCATTGAAGGTATTAGAAATAAGGCCGGAAACCTGGGGCGTGGCTTCTTCGCTGTTTTCATCGTAAACCCCTTTAATGCTGCCTGCTACTTTAAAGCCATTCATGTTAAAGGGCTTGGCGGTTTCAATGTTGATGGTGGCACCAATACCGCCAGACTGCATTGTGGCAGTGCTGGTTTTATGGACATCCAGACTGCGTACCAACTCCGAAGCTATGGTATCGAAACTAAAAGCACGAGAATTGTTTTCCGAAGCGATCTGACGACCATTCACTAAAACGGTATTAAATTCAGGGCCGAAACCCCGCACGGTGATCAACTGACCTTCACCGCCGGAGCGGTCCACCGAAACACCGGTGATACGTTGCAAAGATTCCGCTACGTTAGTATCGGGGAATTTACCAATATCTTCAGCGGAGATGGCGTCTACTACGCCACCAGATTCGCGTTTTACATCCATAGCACGGGCCATACTGCCGCGAATACCGCGCACCTGGATCAGTTCAAAATTGTCGGCACTTGCCTCTTCCTGAGCCGACACCAGCGGTGCGCTACTCAGTGATGCCATCGCCGCCACAACGGCAGCGGAGAGTTTCGTTCTTTTTAACATGATGATGTGTGTCCTGAAAAAAGCTTTGGTTTTTTGTATTGCTTTCCAGTCACCTAAACTGTGTTTGGGTCTGTTACCGACCAGGGGCCGGAAAAAAGGCCAGCTTCACTGGGTAAAGCTGGCAAAAACACAACATGTAATGGAGCAACACAATGCAGTGAATAACCCAAAATACGCACTGACACTGCAATTCAGCCGCGCGGTTATTCACGTCAGGGGTAAAGACGAAACCACGTAAATTTTCCGCCAATTTAATTTACTAATTTTTAACAAGTGGTTTCTGACAGGGGGACAATAAACATTTCGTTTGCAACCGGGGGCTGCTAATTAATCAAAGTTTGATGAAATATCACTTGTTTTTAAATAATTTGCGTACTCCTTCGGAGAACTAAACTGAAGTTGTTTCCCACCATCTTGGCTTTCGGTTTACCCAGGTTACAAGCACGTAGCGTTGTCCGCTAGTTATAGGAGTGACTTCATGAAGCAGGTAAGAGGGAAAAACAATAAGGCTGCCGCGGTCTTTCGGTGCAGCAACCTTGCTATCAAGGATATTCAATTGTCCGCCCTGATTAGCGAAGCTTTTAAGCATATGCCCTTGTCAGGCATTAAAAAGCCTTTTACGGTCTCTTTGTGGGCGTACTCAGCGTTGAAAAGAAAAGTAAACAACGCCATCGCAATAGTTACAGCAGCAAGTACCATAAGCTTTGTTGACATGGGTTGTGCTAATGAAACATTGCCAAGTAAACGTGTACCCTGATGTGCAATGGCTTCCTTTCTAAATAACGACACAATCATCCTTGTAAATGCTGCGTAAAACAATAGTATATTGTATGCAATGTGGTGGCGGTGAATTTTGAATTGGCCAAAAGGTATTTTTTGACTGAATCTTTGATAGGTGAATTGGCAAGTGTTTCGCTTAGGCCGGTGCTTAATAGCTGTGTAGTTATATCACTTTTACTTTAAATATTGAGAGGTGCAATGAAAAATATTAATACTGAGCAAGTTCAGGAAGTGCTGAACTTTCCTGATTTGATCAAAGCTCTTGATAAAGGGTTCGCTGGTGCTTACCAGATGCCTCAACGTCAGGTGTTTGAACTGGACAATAGTCTTGATAATCATGATGCATTTGCCGTGTTACCGGCCTGGAATAATGAGGTGATTGGCGTAAAAGCCTTTACTTATTTTCCCAACCCGCAACCCGGATATCGCTCGCTCTATTCTAAAATTACGCTTTTCGACCGTAAACATGGTGAACCCTTGGCGTTTGTTGATGGCACTAATTTAACCTATTGGCGCACCGCTGCGGTTTCTGCATTAGCCAGTCGCTACTTGTCGCGGGACAATGCACACACTCTTCTTTTTTGTGGCACAGGAAATTTGTCAACTTACATGATTGCAGCGCATCTATCTGTGCGGTGTTTCGAGCGTGTTTTGTGCTGGGGGCGAAACACGAATAAGGTATCTGAGCTTGTGAAGAATATGGAGACCCAATTTCCCTCTGTTAAATTTGAAGTTGTCAGTAATTTGAAGAGCGCCGCGCAAATAGCAGATGTAATTAGCTGTGCAACGGGATCACCCGAACCATTAATTTATGGAGACTGGGTTAAGCCCGGTACCCATATAGACCTGATAGGCAATCATCATAAACTGGGCAGAGAATGCGATACGGCACTAGTACTCAAGGCAGGCAAAGTTGTTGTTGATAGCAAAGAAAATGTGCTGAACGAAGCGGGTGAATTACTCATTCCAATTAGTGAAGGGAAATTTGAGGCAGAGTTGGTGTATGCCGAGTTGAGTGAGCTTTGCAATGGTAGCAAGCCAGGCCGGAAACAGGAGCAGGAAGTCACGTTGTTTAAGTCGGTTGGTACGGCACTCAGTGATTTAGTGGCTGCGCACCAAGTATACCAACACGTTATATAACTCGGGGCCAAAGCCACACAGTTTAATTGACTGGTCTTCACCACCTGAGTGATCCACCGATACGCCTGTGATTCGTTGCAAAGACTCTGCTACGTTAGTATCGGGGAATTTACCTATATCTTCGGCGGAGATGGCGTCTACTACGCCACCAGATTCGCGTTTTACATCCATAGCACGGGCCATACTGCCGCGAATACCGCGCACCTGAATCAGTTCAAAATTGTCGGCACTTGCCTCTTCCTGAGCCGACACCAGCGGTGCGCTACTCAGTGATGCCATCGCCGCCACAACGGCCGCGGAGAGTTTCGTTTTTTTTAACATGATGATGTGTGTCCTGAAAAAAGCTTTGGTTTTTTGTATTGCTTTCCAGTCACCGAAACTGTGTTTGGGTCTGTTACCGACCAGGGGCCGGAAAAAAGGCCAGCTTCACTGGGTAAAGCTGGCAAAAACACAACATGTAATGGAGCAACACAATGCAGTGAATAACCCAAAATACGCACTGACACTGCAATTCAGTCGCGCGGTTATTCACGTCAGGGGTAAAGACGAAACCACGTAAATTTTCCGCCAATTTAATTTACGATTTTTTAACAAGTGGGGTGTGGAACAGGAAAATTAGTTGGCTTAAAAAAGCAAAATCCTCGCGAATGTGCGAGGTTTTTCAGGTGTTTTTGATACTCAAAAATGCCTGTTTTCCCACCAACCTACTTATCACTTGCTATGGCTTTTACTAAAACTAAGTGATTTGCAATGGAAATGCTATTGGAGTTAAAAACAGCAGTTTTGAAAGGCTTTATCGAGTAAATCTCCAACACCTTTTAAATGATTGGATACAATAGTGTCTATTGATGGCTATTTTTAGTTATAATGGATATAACTGTATCCATTGGATGGTTTCGGATGAATTTTACCTTACTTGATGATACCGATGTTAGCCAGGCTTATGCTACTTATTTGCGTGAGTTACGCCAGCGCGCAAAACTGTCACGAAAGGCATTGGCAGAACGCAGCTGTGTGCCTGCGGCCACCATTAAGAAATTCGAGCTGACAGGGCAAATTTCATTTCGCCAATTGCTGTTGCTTTGGCAGACCCTCGACTCGCTTGGGCGTTTGTACGAGCTCACACAACCTAACAAAGAGCGCGTTGCTACACCCACTAGCATTGATGAGGTCCTAAAAGGTGAGTTTTAAACCAGTTCGGAAACTTACCGTAACTCGCTCGTTAAGCTCAGGTGAGCAGGTCTCTGTAGGGGTCTTGGCGCAGAATCGACAGGGTGTTTTTTTTCAGTATGCAGACACCTATTTGCAGCAGTTTGGTAATTTATCGCCTTTTACTTTGCAAGCTAATACGCAAATTCAAGCAGCACCTAAAAAACCTCACCTGGGTGTGCATGGTGTATTTGGGGATTGTTTGCCCGATGGTTGGGGCATGCTGTTGCAAGATCGTATTTTCCGGAAAAAAGGGATTCTGCCCAATCAATTAACAGCGATGGACCGGCTGGCTTTTGTCGGTGATAAAGGAATGGGGGCACTCTCTTTTTCTCCGGTGTCTGAATTTTCAATCACGACGCACGCTGATATTGATTTAGCAATGTTGGGTCTGGAAGCGCAAACGCTGTTCGATGCTTCAATGTCAGATTATATGGATAGCAACCACGATGGGTTGGATGGGCATACTCAACAGGTGTTGGCAGCATTAGTTGCCGGCGGCAGTTCGGGTGGAGCAAGACCAAAGGCGCAGATTTATCTGCCTGCTGGGGAAACCCAACATTGTCGTACTTTTGCACAGCCTGGTGATGAAGCGTGGTTAATTAAGTTTACCTCGAAAAACTTAGCGCTTGGGCATGAAGAAGGTTTGTGTGAGGCTGTTTATTTACAAATGGCTAAGATTGCTAAGTGTCAGCCACCAATTTGGCAACTTATTGAAGCGCCGCATGCAAGCGGTGCGTCTGCGTGGTTGGCGCTCAAGCGTTTTGATTATCTCGCAGAAAATAGCGAGTTAGTTAGTGAACAGTGTACTGGTCGCTTACATATGCACAGCGCCTGTGGTCTTCTGGATGCAGATTTCCGAACGCCAAGTTTAGACTATATAGATTTGATCAAAGCCAGTCGTCAGCTGTGTAAATCCCCAGCCGCCGGGCAGTTGCAATTTCGACGTGCCATTTTTAACCTGCTGTCTTCTAATCAAGACGATCACAGTAAAAACTGGGCTTTTTTGCAAGCGGATGACGGCCAGTGGCAACCCGCGCCCTTTTACGATGTCACTTATAGTCCGAATCCATTTAACGAACATGCCACCGCATTTGGCGGTTATGGTAAAATCCCGCCGCTTAAGGTAATGCAAAAGCTTGCAGCAAGTGCTGGCTACGGGAGATGGCATGATGCAAGGCAAGTTATTGAAGAAGTCGCAGAAGCACTGAGCCAATTTATTTATTTGGCACAGCAACAAGGGATCAATAAAACGACAATATCTGCGATTGCTAAAACACTAAATCAACGTAAACAAGAAAATGCAGCGCTTTTTCTATAACAACAAGTAGAGACACCAATGAAGTTAGGCCGAAACGATCCTTGCCCCTGCGGCAGTGGTAAGAAATACAAACGTTGTTGTATGAATAAGGTATCACAGCAACATTCCGAAGTGTTTGATGATGTAGAGTCGATAATGGCTATGAATCCGAATTTGACACTTGATGAACTCAATGCAGCTTTACAGCACAAAGTACAGGACCGCAATAATCAACCTCATCCAGATTTTTGTGGTGTGACGCCAACGCAAATGGCCAATTGGCTTTATGCGCCTTTTGGTGAATTACAGTGGGTGACAATCAGCACACCAGATGAGCTTTCAGTAAGTCCTGTGATGCGCTATTTAGCTGTGATTCTTGATGAGGCTATGGCGCAAGAAGGCTCTTTTAAAGCTACCAGTAAAGGCAACTTACCGACTAAGTTGGTCAAGCAGGCCAGTGACTTATTGCCCGAGTTTGCCGTTGCTCAATTCAAACGTAACATAAGTATCAGTGAGTTTGCAGGAAGTAATGAAGATAAGTTTAATGCCTTGCACTACACCCGAGTATTGGCTGAGATTGCCGGTATTATCTATCGACGTAGTGGCCGCTATCATGTGAAAAAGTCTGCGCAAAAACAATATCAAGTTGATGGCATACAAGCATTCTTCCTGCCTATGCTTGAAGCCGCAGTCAGTAAATACAACTGGGGCTATTTGGATGCTTTTGAATATGATGTCGACTTGCGAACCTTCTGGTTGTTTATGTTGTGGCGAATACAGAGTCACAATAGTGTGGATAGGCTGGTTGAAGAGGTTATAACGGCTTTCCCCGACTTGCTTAAGTCATTCCCTGTGGACAATTATTTCTCGCCAGAGAAAAACTTAGGCATACTCATTGAATCACGTTTTATTGAGCGATTTTTACAGTTTTGGGGATTTGTGATCATTGAGCCAAGACGTTTTTTAAGCACTGAACCCGTCGCCCGAGAGGTACAGGTACAACCTTTGTTAAAACAAACCTTTAAATTCTCAATTAACGCTTAGTAAGGTCATCGTGAGCGAATATCAATACTATAAATTCGAGCGTTTGGATGGATATTTAGATGCTAAAGCACGCCAAACACTCAGAGCTATCTCAAGCCGAGCTGAGGTCAGCGTTACGTCCTTTCAGGTGTACTATAACTACAGTGGCTTAAGGGCGGAACCTTTTGAGCTGATGCTAAAACACTTCGACATCGGCTTTTACTATGCAGATTGGGGCTCAATCGATATATATATCAAGCTACCAGCCGGAACCATCCCTGATACGTTACTTAGCTTTTCAAGTGATGGGCTTCATGTGCATCAAAGCGATGAATGGCAATTGCTGATTTTTTCCATCGAAGAGTATGATGAATATTTTGACGATGAACAAGCTGACGACTTTTTCCAGCATTTAGCTGGGTTACGCAGTGAGTTAATGCAAGGGAATTGGCGTCTTGTGTACTTTATGTGGTTGAAAGAGTACGATTTTAATGAAGAACTTGACCGAATACCTTTAATCCAATTCGATTTTGAGCACCTCAGTGAGGAGGTCCAGGCTTTTTCCTCCCTTTACGATATTCCCTTAGCTTGGGTTAAAGCGCTTGCGATGGTACTCAACGCACAACCAAGTCACCAGGCTAAACAAGCCCATTTTCAGTTTGATGCGTGGCTTCATAACCTCACGGAAGAGGAGAAAAACACGCTATTAAGCACGCTTTTTGAACAAGGCCAGCTGACCCGTCACCAAGCCTTAGCGATGACGCGAAAAGAAATTGCCAACCAAGACGAGCGCTATCAGTATTGGTTAACTCCCGGTGTACTCTCTCCTTTTATTGAGCAAGCGCGAAGCCAATTACAGCAAGAGCAAGCCGAAGCACTCGCAAAAAAATTAGCGATCGAAAAAGCGGAAAAAGAAAAAGCGTTGACAGATATTTACAACCGGCGTGAGCGTTACTGGCAGCAAGTACAAGAGCAAGCGGATAGAACTTGTGCCAGTGGTTACGATGCGGCATCACGCTATTTGCATCAGCTGAACGAAGCCTATCAGTTCAAAGCGGATGAAGCCGCGTTTGAGCAACGTTTTAAGCGCTTTGTAGTGGCTAATAACAGCCGTAAAGCGTTGTTAAACCGGTTAAGTGATTTACTTTAAAAAATGAGGCTATAAGCCCATCAAAAGGTCTACAGATTGTTACCCATAAAGTAATTTTGTGTAGACCATTGCCTTGGGCAAGTCTAATAACAGGGCTTTTAATACATTCTTGGACGGGAGAAAAAACTATTCGATGTTTTGGATCTAGCAAAGGATTGGGACCAAAAGATCTAAATTTTGCAACAAGTTAGCTTTTGCTATTTTGGGAGAAGTCACCACTTTAATCACCATATCGCCACTGATGGCAACCTGTTCCCCGCATTTACTCGACATCTAGTCTAACCTAATAGTCATAGATTTCCAGTACAATAATGGTTTTTTTAGGATTGACTCTACAGAGCCAGTAAGTTGCTTTTGCTCTAGCGTGGTGTCTGATGGTCGCTTTTTATGGGATTGCGAGTGTTGGTGAGGTATTCTTAAATTAGAGATGTAGAAGTCTGTTTTTCTGCTTATTTGTCTCTACATTTCTAATTCAGTGGAGCTTGCGCTCTCGTTGGTTGCCCGATCAGGCGGCTTTTAGACCATTGTTGTATTCGAGTTGCTCCTCAATAAATGGTGATAAGTTGGTAAGTGGATAAATCAACTCCGCCATTTGTGCATAGACAACAGCTCTTTGGCTTTTTCTGACAGATTTATCATAAATTCGTCTTTTACCGCGCTTTTTATGATTTAGACAGCGATCAGTTACATCACTATCTGCACCAAGATCATTTGCATGCGATGTGAACGTTCGTCTCAAATCATGGATCCAGAAGTGTTTCACGCCAGCAGCCCCCATTGGGTTATCAAAACTAACAGACCGGGTTTTATGCTTCCTGAAAAACTTCTTAAGCATATTGTTCAATGTACTTTCGCTGAGATGTCCAGACTTTGAACTTTTTACAGAAGGAAACAGGAATTGAGAATTTCCTGACATCGACTTGAGTTTACCAAATATCGGCATAATGGTGTCAGGGACGCAGATGATGAGTTCCTCGTATCCTTTTTTAGTGGGCCTTAGGGTCAGTTCTTGTCTATCGACATCGAAATCACTCCACTTAGCTTTTAATAGCTCGGTTTTTCTGCAACCAAATATAAGATACAAGGCAATAGCAATTTGATTCCTCAAAGGGGCTTGTTCTGGGAATTGTTGGAAAATACTGAACACCTTCTCGATTTCTACTTCAGATAATACCACATCTCTAAGCTCTCCATCGTTTGCAGCATGTAGATGAGGTTTGAGATGTGCGGACACATTTTCGATAACTAGTTTGTGTGTACTCGCATAATTAAAAAGTGTTCTGAAAAAATACATTGCACGCAACGCTATTGATTTTCTGATGGATGGCCGGATTCGACCGAAACATGCAAGCCCTTAGAATTTTTACTCAGAACAATGATTTTCATTACCGAATATTTTGCACAGAAAGAGGTGGGATCTCTGGTGATACTTGCTTCATGACAGATGCAATATTTCCCGATGATATTCTGTTTTCTAACGAAGAGCTTAAGTGTGTTGATGCCACAAAGCGAGAATACTCATTATCTTCTGAGGGTGAGAACGGCTGGACGCTATGGTCTAAAAGTGAATTGAACCGACTCATTCGTGTTATGCGAGATGAGGGAATGGAGGTAGAGCGAATTGAAGACTTTTTTCAGCATATCCGCTCTGAAACTTCGGTGAAAAGCCAGTAATCCATCAATCTAGCGCTATGATCAAACATCGATGTCTGGTATGTCAGGTGCTTGTGAGCGTAAGTGATGTGTTCGGGTCAGTACATGCTCTTTCACGTCGGCCATGTAATGTCGGTCGTCATTGGTAAAGTGTGGCTCTTGAGTAATTGTCTCGATGAACTGCTGTTGTGTTAGCGTGTTGATGACTTTATCCGCCAAATCGGTTAACAGGCGAGACAAGAGCTTTTTATTCACCCCGCAGGTCTCTGCGAAATCAGCCATTTGGTAGGCGTTAATGCTTTCGGGGTCAAACTCATCACCCATCGCCATTGCCAGTACATGTTTGAACTGCGGGAACATGGCCACATTCACTAAATCATAGGCAGGCGTGAATCGACTATTACGCTTGTCAAAAAACAGCGAGACGTTTTTACCATGACTGTCGTAGTTGCTGATCATCAAATTAAATAGCTGCCAGTTGATTAGCCATTGAAGACTCTCAACAGGCGATGCCATCGTTTTTGCCAGTTCAAAGAGTCGGGGTAAGCTGGCACCATCTCGAATATGCTGCACATCCCTGCCATCACCTAGGTTTCGCTCGTATTTATAGTCGCGTGGCAGGTTCAGAGCTTGGCAGCCATCAATCACATGTCTTCGAAAGACTTTGAACTGATCAGGTGCATACTTACGATCAAACCGTTCCACAATCAGTGCAGGGTATTGTTCGAATCGCGTGAACCGTACTTCTGTGGTAGGCAGTCCCACTGCCTTTGACAGCTTCATACAGAAGTATTCGTTGAGTACGAGGTTGGGACAATTGTGCCTCTCAAACTTGAGAATATGCGTTGAGCATAACGTTCCATCGCCAAACCCGATTTGTCCTTGCTCGTTGATGAATATATTGAGCTTGTCTTGTACTCCCGCCACACTCAGGCGTGGTTTGTCGTCCCATGTTAACAGGCCAATGTCTTCCTTGCTGGCGAGCCGCTTGGTTAGCTCGTCGGTTTCGATCACTCTAAATTGTGGCTCACTTGCCTCTGGTGAAACCTCAGCACCTTGTTCACTCGCCTTAAACGAAATGGCCCCTGCCAGATCATTGCCAATGGCTCTGACTTGGGAATAGACATTTTTCTCTGAAACACCAAGATGCTCCGATAGCAGTTTCCGCGCTTCCCCTTCGGGAAGTGCGTTGTCTAGATAGTTGTAGGCGACTTCGGGAGAATGGAGGTTATCCAACGTCAGTGCGGGTGACAGTGGGAAGCCTGCTTGCTGCCAATCCTGCTCATATTCAAGCTTGAGTAGGTTAGTGCCTTTATCCAAGGTTAACGTGCCAATACGTTGCTCTGCCAAATGAATGAGCAAGGTATATTCTGAGGGTTGGCTGATGTTATTTGCTGGCATAGTTTTCATACCCACTCGTCATCACTGACACTTGAGTCGTCCCATTTTTCAAGAGAGTCAGGTGAAAGCGACGGTGAGGTAAGCTTGATACCCAGCCCACGTAGCACCGCAAACACGGCGGCAAGGGTGCAATTATCATTACCATTTTCGATACGCGACAAGGTATTGATCCCCACGTTACATAGAGCGGCACAATCAGCGAGCTTCATACCCATCGCCGTGCGTTTCGCTTTAATCAGTTGTCCCAACACATGCGCGTCATTTATAAACTGTGTTTGAGGCATTTTTGAGGAAGTCACTTTCTTCGCCATTGCTGTGTACCGATATAAATATTCATTAGTATCGGTGATTATAGGTGCTTACGAATAAATCACAAGTATATTCACCTTTATCGGTGAATATACTTAAGCAAAACCATTAACCTATTATAAATCACCGTTAACGGTTAATATTCGCCCGGCTGGGTATCATTACGTCTACAGGCTTGGCTCTGATACATGGCATGTCATTGGCTTATATTGAATAAGGGGCATTACCAACTCAGCCAGTCGATTCAGGGCGTCGATGCGCTCTGGGAAGAATCCATAGCAATCATAGGTTTTTTCAACTCCCTTTAGGCTGTGATTCATACACTTCTTCGCGACGTCTCTGCGCACTCCTAATTTAGACAGTAAGGTACGAAACGTGCGCCTCAAATCATGCAATGTGAAGTGATGGACACCTTCCTCTTTCATGTAGTTGGGACCTTGCTTACGGTTGCCATAGCTAATGCCAAACAGGCAGGCGACAGCATCATTGATGGTATCCGGTGAGATGTGAGGGTGCTTGCTGGCCCTGCGTTTGGGGAAAAGATATTCATGATCACCACTGAGAAGATGAAGATCATGAAACAGTGGTAATACTCTATCCGGGATGGGGATCACCAACGCGGCATCGGTTTTGGTGTTGTTTGCATACAACTTAAACGTTTGCCGCTTAAGGTCGATTTGTTCCCACTTAGCTGAGAGCAGTTCCATTTTTCGGTTACCTAGTAAGAGTAACAGCGCCAGTGCAATATAGGTACTGCGCGGGA
This sequence comes from Planctobacterium sp. AWH2_060, assembly GCF_056158425.1. Lineage (NCBI taxonomy): Bacteria > Pseudomonadati > Pseudomonadota > Gammaproteobacteria > Alteromonadales > Alteromonadaceae > Planctobacterium > Planctobacterium sp. AWH2_060. Next base: position 4,291,483 of record NZ_JBSWTG010000001.1, read on the forward strand.
TCTTGATGGGATGCTGGCGCAACACAGTAAACGCAGATTCGATTTCCTGCTCTTCTAAAAAGCGCTGCCTCTTGGTATCTGCACCGCCCGCATCATCCACCTGAGAAAACTCTTGCGCAATGTTAATTGTCACCGCGCCATATTTCGTTGCTAAACGGTAAACGCGTTTTATAAACAGGAGCACCTGATTGGCAATGGCCGGACGGCCGGAGTCCAACACGCGCTGGATGACGTTGTCGATATCATAACTATGAATACGGTCGATACGGATGTTGCCCAGATGAGGCTTTATCTCATTGTTGTATACGCGCTCATACACGTAAGCGGTCTTTATTTTGGTGCGCTTCTTTTCTAGGTACTTGTTGGCACAATCATCGAATGTGATCAGTTTCGGCTGCTTTTGACGTTCTATATCTAGTTTAGGATCGATGCCGTCATTGAGTTTTTGTCTCCAATCGATGGCGAGCTTAATGGCGCCTTCAAGGTTAAGCAGTTCTTCATGGTTCTTGCCATACCCGCCTATTTTATACTGACGGCGTTTACCAAATAATTGGTAACGGATGATCCAATTGGCTGTGCCTTTGGATTTCACATCGAGATAAAGACTTGGATAGACGCTTTCAAAGGTGGGGTGGCCGGATTGCACCAGCGCATCAACATGTTTAGCCGTTTCTAAAATATTCATCAGCTTTCCCTCATTATTCGGAACAAAAATTGCGAATAAAATGGGGGATAAGCTGGACCAAAAGTCACCACTTTGGTCACCACTTGGGGCCTAAACTAGCTCATTTTTTATTAGCTAGGATAAATAAATGGTGACTAATCCTTAAAAAAGCATGTTAAATCGCCAATTTAAGCCCAAAATATACTAGAAAACTTGTTATTCGATGTTTTGGATCTGCTCGCGCATCTGCTCAATCAGGACCTTTAACTCCACTGCGGATTGGGTGATATCGGCGTTGATGGATTTGGAGCCCAAGGTGTTAGATTCGCGGTTGAATTCCTGCATCATAAAATCTAAGCGTCGGCCACAGGCTCCACCTTTTTTCATGATTTTTTGGGTTTCTGCTACGTGGGCTTTCAGGCGATCCAGTTCTTCAGCTACGTCCAGCTTTTGTGCCAGCATCACCATTTCTTGCTCAACGCGGGTTTCTTCCAGCTCTACTTTAGCTTCTTCAAAACGGGCGATGAGTTTATCTTTTTGCCATTGGATTACTTCTGGCATGTGGGCTGCGACTTTGTCTACTTCCACTAAAATGGCATCCAGACGTTGGTTTATCATGGCTTCAATGGCTTTGCCCTCACTAGCACGAGCTTTTAGGAAATCTTCAAGGGCTTCATCCAGGCCAGCTAGCAGGGCGTTTTGAATTTCATCCATGTCTGTTTCTTCGGTAGCCACAACGCCGGGCCAGCGCAGAATGTCCACTGGGTTAACACCGGTGGATTGACCATGAGACTGCACCCAGTCAGCGGCGCTAAGCAGTTGTTTGGCTAAATCTTTGTTCAGTGTCACATTGTGGACTGTGGCATCTTCAGTGCTAAAACGCAGTGCACACTCTACTTTGCCGCGTGCCAGCTTGGCGCGAAAGCGTTCCCGTAAAATAGGTTCCAGTCCCCGAAATTGTTCGGGTAGGCGAAAATAGGTTTCCAGAAAACGCTGGTTAACTGAGCGAATTTCCCACACTGCAGTGCCCCAGTCGGCTTTAATTTCTTTACGGGCGAAGGCAGTCATACTGTGGATCATTGGAGCTTTCCTGATTCTGTAAATTAAGTGGCCTATGGTAGCGCAAACTGATTTAGGTAAAAAGCGATTCATGGCTGTCCTGATATTGCTAATGATTGTCCTGTTTATTAAATGGGTTAATTTGTTACTAAAGGTTTCAGAATGTAATATGATCGGCATTGCAAAAAATGGAAAAGGAGAAGAATGTGCGTAGCACTTTTGCAGTTTTATTAATGGGGCTTATGCTGGTTCAGAGTGCATGGGCAAAGGATTTAAAACCGGCTAACTTTGCGAAATGGCCAGATTATTACTCAGCCAAAATATCACCCTCTGGTGAATACATGGCGGTAGGTCTGGGGCATGGCAGTGATGCCAGCATGGTGGTTTTGGATGCGAAAACCTTTAAACAGGTTGGTGGTGCGAAATTTCAGTACCCCAAAGCGGTTGGTTCCTTTCACTGGGTAAACGATGAACGCCTGGTGGTTAAAATTGTCGAGTCAAATGAATGGGAGCATGAACCTAAGTTTTATGGTGAACTGTTCGCTGTTGATTATGACGGCGGCAAAGGCAAGATGATTTATGGTTACAGTGCTGGCAGAAATTCGGGTCCGTCACGCCTTAAAAAGTCGAAATCTACTTTTGGCTGGGCCAATATCGAAAGCTATTTGCACGATGATCCTGATCATATACTAATCTCTTCTACACCCATGTCAGCGGATATGAAAAAGTTCGCCACTCTGATGAAGCTCAATGTATACAGCGGCAAGATGAAAAGGGTGAACTATGCTCCGGCTCCGGCAGCCACCTTTGTTGTCGATCAAAAAGGACAAGAACGATTTTCCTTAGGTCTTGATGATGACGGCAATAAATTGTTTTTTGAATACGATGTTGCCAAGGAGGAATGGCTGCCATTCCCGCATATCAACATGGGTGATGGTTTTTATCCTTTGGTGTTGGATGCAGAGGGTAAACATTTGTTTTATCTGAATGATGCAGATACTGACGTTAGAGGCTTGTTCAAAATTGCATTGGAAAGCAAACAAATCACCCCTTTGTATGTCGATGAGAAAGTGGATATCACAGGGATAGAATTTAATCAGGAGCTGGACGGGGTCTATGCTGTCAGAATAGACAATGGTTTCCCTGAATACCTGGTTTTTAACAATGAAGAAGAAGAGGCCGAGGTGTTTAAAGCGTTGCTCGGTACCTTTCAGGGAATGGCTGTCACTATAATCAGCCGCACCATGGATGGCAATAAATGGGCTGTGCATGTTAGCTCTGATACTTTACCCGCTGCCTATTACCTGTTTGACAAAAAAGAATTAAAACTCACCGCTTTGTTCGATAACCTCAATGGTATGCCTGAAGCTAAAATGGGCACCACGCAACCTCTGAATGTTGAAGTCCGGGACGGTACGGTTATTCCCGCATATCTGACTATGCCCACGGCAGCGAACAAGCCTGTGCCGCTGGTGACTCTGGTGCATGGCGGTCCTCATGGTGTCAGAGATTATTGGGGATTTGACCGTGAGGTACAAATGTTAGCTAATGAGGGATATGCGGTGTTGAGAGTAAATTACCGCGGTTCCGGTGGCTATGGCCACGCGTTTAAGGAAAGTGGCTATCAACGCTGGGGAGATCTCATCCAGCACGACATAATCGATGTGACTAAATGGGTGCAGGCGTTACCTGAAATTAATGGCGATAAGACTTGTATAATGGGAGCCAGTTTTGGTGCCTATTCCGCGTTGCAATCTTCTATTCTGGCGGGGAATGTGTTTGATTGCGCAGTAGCTAATGCTGGTGTTTATGACCTGGAGCGGATGCATGATGAAGGCGACGTCCCAGAGTTCTTTTGGGGAGAATCATTCCTGGAGAGTGTATTGGGAGTAGATGAAGCCAAACTAAAAGAATTTTCGCCGGTAAATAATGTAGCTAAATTGAATGTTCCGGTATTGATTGCTCACGGAGAAAAAGACCGCCGCGCCCCCTTCAGTCATGCCAAGGCATTGAGAGAAGCAATGGAGAAAGCTGATAAGTCATTTGAGTGGTTTGTGCGCAGTACAGAAACTCATGGTTTTTATGATGTCGAAAATCGTACTGCATATTACGAGAAAGTGGCTGAATTCTTGAAAAAACATTTAAGGTAACTGATTAACCTTTAAATGTTCATTAATGGCGGGTGAAAGGGTAAACTAGCGCACAGTTTACTCTTTCTTTTTTTAACCCCCTTAAAACAGGAGTTTTTCAATGCGTCCAGGTGGCAGAACCGCTGGTCAAATCAGACCCATCACCATTACCCGCAATTTTACCTGTCATGCCGAAGGTTCGGTATTAATCGAAGTCGGCAACACCAAAGTATTGTGTAATGCCACCGTTGAAGAAGGAGTGCCGCGTTTCATGAAAGGTGAAGGTCGTGGATGGGTAACTGCGGAATACAGCATGTTGCCACGCGCCACTCATACTCGTTCTCAGCGCGAAGCCGCTCGCGGTAAGCAAGGTGGGCGCACGATGGAAATTCAGCGCCTGATAGCAAGAGCATTGCGCGCTGCGGTAGATTTAAAAATGTTGGGCGAAAATACCATCACGGTGGATTGCGACGTTATTCAGGCCGACGGTGGTACTCGTACTGCAGCTATTACCGGTGCCTGTGTGGCAATTGCCGATGCGCTCAGCTGGATGCGTAAAAAGGGCATCATCAATAACAATCCAATGAAATGTATGATAGGTGCCATTTCTGTGGGGGTTTACAAAGGTGAGCCAGTTGCGGACTTGGAATACATTGAAGATTCAGCCGCAGAAACAGATATGAACGTGGTGATGACTGACACTGGTAAGCTGATTGAGGTGCAGGGCACTGCTGAAGGTGAACCTTTCAGTTTTGAGGAGATGAATCAAATGCTGACCCTGGCAAAACAAGCTTTGGTGGAAGTGTTTGACGCTCAGAAAAAAGCCTTAGCTTAATTGCCCGGAGGTAGTCAAAATGCAAGCTTATCAAAAAGCCTTTATCGAGTTTGCCCTGGAGCGCAATGTATTGCGCTTCGGCGAATTTACTTTGAAATCAGGTCGTAAAAGCCCTTACTTTTTTAATGCCGGTCTTTTCAATACCGGCCGTGATTTAGCTAAGCTGGGCCAATATTACGCCGAAGCTTTAGTGGCCGCCAATATTGAGTTCGATGTCTTGTTTGGACCAGCCTATAAAGGAATTCCTATTGCCACTACTACTGCAGTAGCACTGGCCGAAAAGCATGATATTGATACACCTTATTGCTTTAACCGCAAAGAGAAAAAAGACCACGGAGAAGGCGGTAATCTGGTGGGTAGTCCACTGGAAGGACGGGTGATGCTGGTGGATGATGTGATTACTGCTGGCACAGCAATTCGCGAGTCCATGACTCTGCTTGATGAATGCGGTGCTTCATTGGCTGGTGTATTGATTGCATTAGACCGTCAGGAAAAAGGCAAAGGTGAACTGTCGGCTATTCAGGAAGTGGAGCGGGATTTCAATACTCAGGTTGTATCCATCGTCAGCCTGGTCGATCTGATTGAATATCTGAAAGACAAGCCTGAGATGGCGCAGCACCTGGAAAACATCACCCAATACCGTGCCAGCTATGGTATCTGAAGCTCAGCCTCAGCCATTAACCGACGACCTCAGTCAAAGTGCCAGTAAACATCTGGATGCTTTGGGGTTGAGGTGCCCTGAGCCGGTGATGATGGTGCGTCTGGAAATCCGCAATATGGAAGACGGACAAACTTTACTGATTGATGCAGATGATCCAGCGACAAAACGCGACATCCCAAGCTTTTGTCGTTTTATGGAGCACACTTTAGTTGCGCAACAAACAGAACAGATGCCCTATCAGTTCCTCATCCAAAAAGGCCAGACAAAAGCATAATTTTCAAGGGGTCAGAGTACTTGAAAATGTTTCAAGAACTCTGACCCCTTGTTAATTGCTGGATGAAGGCGTTTACGCTGTTGTTGTGGGTTTTGTGTTTGCTCACGAGTAATACGCCCACGGACAACGACAAACCCTCGATTTTTACTTCTGAAATCTCCCCCTTGTCCAATTGCGACTGCACTGACACTTTACTGATAGCAGCGATACCTGTGCCACTTCTCACGCAAGCTTTAATCGCTTCTATGCTGGTAAATTCAATCAAAGTACCGGTTAAGGCACCGGCCTGAATCAGGGCTTTCTCGAAGCGATTGCGGTAATGGCAGCCTTGCTCAGTGAGCAACAGGGTTTCTCCAGCCAGGTCATTAATGGTAATTTCCTGTTTTGTTGCAAGTGGATGGGATGGTGAAGCAACGATAATAATTTGTTCCTCGCCCAGTGAATGTTGCTCCAGCCCGGCTAATTGATGAGTGGCATTAACATCCGGATCATCAAAGATCAGAGCCAGATCAATTTCTTCGCTTAACACCAGTTGCCGCAACTGCTTAACTGCGACGGGGTGAATTTGCAGATTGGTTTCCGGATGCTTGTGGTGAAAGGTTTGGATTTCCTCAGGTAGCCGATAAGTCAGCAAGGTTTCGTATCCCGCTATGCGCACCGTTGTTTTGTGTGCGCTGTCGCCTTTAATGGCCTGCGTTGCTTCGTCTCTGAGGTTAAACAGTTTTTCACAGTATTCCTGCAGTTTAAGTCCTGCTTCGGTCAGGGCAACACCCCGTCCGGTGCGTCGGAACAGGGCCGTTTGTAACTCTTCTTCTAGCGCCTTAATCTGATTCGTAACCGCAGATTGCACATAACCCAGGTGTGCAGAAGCGTCGCTAAAGTTCTGAAACTGTGCTGCCGCTCTGAAGGTTCTTAATTTTTTAAAATCCATAATAAATCCTGGATTACCAAATAGAGATTCTGAAATATGATATCTGTAATCAAAAGATATTAATATTAATAAATGTTAAGTTGCATGATAATGACGTAAAAGGTTGTTATTAACATCAGGGCTACAATGACAGACAGGCTTCAGGCAGCGATACTCGCTTCACTTTGTGTTTTGCTTTGGGGACTCATTCCGGTTGTGGCAAAGACCGGGCAGGTGGGACTCAGTAGCGAGCAATTTCTGTTTTTTTCCAGTATTACATCATTTCTGGTTATGGCGGCAGTGGCTGGCTTTACCGGAAAATGGCGTCATTTTATGCAATTTTCTAAACCTGATTACCTAAAAATAGTTGCTAATGGTTTGTTGGGCACCTGGCTTTACTACTGGTTGCTATACCAAGGCTATTCGCTGGCAGACGGTGTTGAGGTTTTAGTAACCCAATATACTTGGCCGGTGACTATTTGTGTTTTATCCGTCGTGATCTTAAAAGAGCAGTGGCACAGATACAAAACGTTGGCAGTTGTATTGGGGTTCAGCTCAGTAGTTTTGGTGTTAACCAAAGGTGAGCTTAGTAGTGTCACTGTCAGTGAACCTCTGGCAATCTTTTGGGTGTTTGTGGGGGCCTGCAGTTTTGCGCTGTTTTCAGTGTTGAGTAAGTATTTCCACTATGAGCCTGTGGCGCTCACTACCGCCTATTTTGCCGTAGCAACAATAGCATCGGGAGTGCAGTTGAGCCTGTCGGGGCAATGGCAGTTGCCTGCTCAGGAAAGCCTGTTGCCGATACTGGTTAATGGTGCATTGGTGAACGGCATTTCCTACTTGCTGTGGATCTGGGCGATTAAAAAGGCCGACATGAGCTTCGCCACCACTTTTACTTTTGCTACACCCTTGGTATCACTGCTTTATCTGGTGCTGTTCTTTAGCGAAGCGTTTCAGCTGATCTATGGCCTGGCGTTTATCATGGCAACGTTGGCCGGGTATTTTGCCAATAAAGGGCCGCCAACTTTGCCAAAAAGCTCCTGACAAGTTACGTCAGGCTTTTTTCGATTGCAGCGCGACCACTTCGGCTTTTTCTTCCTTCAACAGGGTATCTGCTTCTACACCTTTAAACAGCTTGTTCAGGTTGTCTTTGTTTTTGGACAGGGTAATGGATAAATCTTCCATCAGGCTTTCTTCCAGTTTGATGCCTTTGGCTTCCAGGTAAATTGCCAGGTTGTCAGCGACTTCCAACATTTTGTCGTATTTATCCGCCTCTTTTTTGTCAGTCGTAACCAACTTTTCCACCCCTTTGTGCTCCACTACATACTTAGTGATTACCGCCATAGGTAAACCTCGATTTTGATACTGTTGATATATACAGTTGTTAGTATGACCCTTAAGCAGATTTTTGCAAGTCTTTCTCGGATTGTTGTTTTACTTTAAATTGTTCGCGATAGCGCGTGGGGGTGATATGCACCAGATTGCGAAAGTGATGGCGTAAGGTCATGGCATTATCAAATCCGGCGTATTGCGCTACCCGTTCTATATTGTGTTGGGTTTCTTCCAGTAGTTGTTTCGCGAGTGCCACACGCTGTTCTATCAACCAGGCGTTGGCGCTCATGTTGAAGGTGGCACGAAACTTTCGATCAAAGGTACGACGGGACATGCTGGCCTGCTGCGCCAGAGTATCAATATCAAGTTTCTGATCCAGGTTGGCGATGGCCCAATCCAGCGTTTCTGTGAACAGGTTGCGCCCCCGGTTTACCGGTTTATCCACGTATTGTGATTGACCACCACTGCGGTGAGCGGCCAATACCAATCGGCGCGCCACTTTGTTGGCTATATCATGGCCATAATCCTGACGGATGACTTCAATGCCCAGATCAATGGCTGCAGAGCTACCGGCAGAGCAGCCAATTTCACCGTCGTATTGGTACAAAACGTCATCTACATATTCACAATCCGGAAAGCGGGACTGGAATGCCTCTTTGTACATCCAGTGGGTGGTGGCTTTCCGGCCTCGTAGCAAGCCCAGTTCGGCCAGCAAAAATGAGCCAGAACAAAAAGTTAACAGGCGCTTACCCTGATAATGCAGCTTCATGATGGCGTTTTTGAGTTGAGGGGAAATCTCTCTCGGCTGACTACTCCAGGATGGAATCACCAACATGTCGTAACCGTCCAGATGCTGTACTTTCTTACTTTCAATAAGCAGACCACCAGTGGCCAGTTGCTGGCCGGGTTCAAAGGTGACGATATCTGTCTGGTACCAGCTATCTATGTCTGGTCTGGGGAGCGCAAAAAGTTCAGTGGCGCAGCCCAGTTCAAATAATGCCTGATGATCGAAGGTTAAAATTGCCACGCGCTTCATTGCGATACCTCACTTTTTCATATGGCCTAATCTTAACGAACCTTTGTAAATAAGCCAATGTTAATCCGAATATATTTTGTTCATACTTTTTAGCGTCACAATCAACGGAGAAAAACCATGGCATCACCGGTAGCCAGAATACCTGCAGCATCCTCCACTCGTGCATTAGCACATTTTGAGTCTTTGCTGGAATTTGAAACAGATTGTTGGGATGTGCATTTCGCCATGAGCAATCAACGTCAGGATTTTATTTTGTTGGATGTCAGGGCCGAAAGTGTCTTTCAGTCGGGGCATATCAAAGGGGCGGTGAATTTGCCGCATGCAAAAATTAGTGAGCAAACCCTGGCGGAATATCCTTCAGATAGTTTGTTTGTGGTGTATTGTGCCGGTCCTCATTGCAATGCGACGGAGAAGGCAGCGATACGTCTGGCTAAACTCAATCGTCCGGTGAAGAAAATGATTGGCGGTGTAACCGGTTGGATTGATGAGGGCTTTCAGTTGCACACAGAATGAGCCTGCACAGCTAATCCAGGCATTCTTCGAATGACTTGAGGTAGTGTTTTAAACTGCATGTGGCACTGGTAGCGAATGTTTGCTCGGTGAGTTGAATATCGCTGAACCTTTCAAAGCGAAAGTTGCGATAATCATCCCGCAATTCGCACCAGGCCAATAGCGTCCACTTGCCAAACCAACCGAGAATCCCCAAAGGCCAGAGTATGCGTTCGCTGCTCTGGCCCTTAAGATCATGGTATTTGACTGATATTTTCAGGTGATTTTCACAAGCCCTGCGCAGCAGCGCGTGAGTTTCTCGGTAGGGAGCATCTTCCTCAAAAATCGGAATACAGTAGGGCTGTCGCTCTAGCAGCAATTTGGTGGATTCAGGTAACACCGCTTTGAATTTGTCTGTGGCTTTCTGGGCCGCTAATGCCAGACTGGGATCGGTGAAAGCCTGAGTCATCTGACTCCCCACTAATAATGCCAGCGCTTCTTCCGGGGTAAACATCAGCGGCGCAAGCTGGTTTTGTCGCCCCAATAAGTACCCTATGCCAGGTTCACCTTCAACATTTACTCCGGCAACCTGTAGCGAACGGATATCCCGGTATACGGTGCGGATGGAGGTTTCCATAACATCGGCAATGGCCTCTGCAGTAATCGCAGTGCGACGACTGGCCAGCAGGGTAAAAAGACTAAATAGGCGTTCTGCTTTTTTCATTGGTGAAGCGCTGTTTTCACGGTTGTGATATCTGATTTTACTGACACAGTTGTCAGAATTTGTCAGTAGTGATCAATCACTGAGGACAATATCAAACCTGATGGCGTCTTGTCCCTGCCACTGGGATTCCGACTTGGTAACACTGCCTTCTACCTGGTAATGAGCCAGAGTACCTTTGATTAAGCCTACCGCCAAATCTTCAAAGTGGCGGGAAGATAAGTAGTACATGCAGAGGTGAGAATCAGACAAACGTTCGTGGAAAAACTTAGGTAATTCCGCATCCGGGTAGAGTTTTAAAACTTCTACGTGGATATAACCGTCAATGTTGGACATAAAGTCGAACGCATCTTTTGCTTCAGAAAAAAACTGTGGATAGCCTTTTACAAATTGACCCAATAAGTGATTGCCAAATGCTTCCAGAAGTTCTGGTATTGTCACCTGTGTACGCTCGCTGAGGGCTACCACTAACCTTACAATTTCCTCATGGTCGTAAGTACCAACGGTAGTGTAAGCACCATCATTGGGCAGATTAGCGGCATCGATGATCTCATCCAGGATCTCGTCAGAGAATACTTCTTCCACCATATCCATAAATTCGGTAAAAACTACACCTTTCACTCTCGGCTCTCCTTACACTTGTATTGCTTTGATAAATGGCATTTCTTCAGGACCTTTCAGTTGATGATATGGGGTAAAAAGTGGACCAACTGTTTGCGCCACCAGGGCCAGTCGTGGTCAACGTCATGACCCCAGAAATCCACCCAGGCATCCACTTGTTTTGCTGCCAGAATAGATTTCATAGTGGCAGTGTCTTCCATCATTTCATCTTCCCAGGCTCCCTGACCCACACACAGGATAATTTTACTGTTCTGATATCTGCTCAGATACCAGGGATCATTCATATTGGGGAGATAGTCTAACGGTGAATTGAAGTACAGTTGTTCGGTGCCATAATTGCGGCCCAATACCTTTTTGATGTCGTACACACCGCTGAATGCCAGCACCGCATCAAAAACTCCCGGTTCTTTGAAAAAGAAGTTAGCGGCATGATAAGCCCCCATACTACACCCGTGGGTGGCAATCCCAATTTTGCCGCCGCATAGTTGCCAGATAAAAGGCACCACCTCATCGGTAACATAGCGGTGAAATGCTTCGTGCCGGCCTCCGATATGCTCATCGCTGGCTTGCTTATTCAGCCAGGTTTCTTTATCTATGCTGTCGATACAGATGAATTTTAGCTGGCCATTGTTGATGAACTCTGAAGCGGCCTCGATCATTTTAAAGTCTTCAAACTCATGAAAGCGACCACCAGAACTGGGGAATACCAAAACCGGTTTACCGTAATGACCATATACCTTGAGTTCCATCTCCCGGCCAAGACGCTCGCTGTACCATTGGTGATATTCGATATGCATGATGGTTAAACCTTTTCCAGGATAGCATGGCAAATGGCCAGCATTTCGTCTTTTTCGTGACAACAGAAAATATAGCAGTATTGACCCATAGCGCGAGCAAATACCTGGGGCACATCACCCTGGTAGCGGATCAGGTGACCGTATTTTTGCTGAATGTCGTGGTGGCAGAGTTTATATTGATAGTGGTGCTTGCGACCCACGTAGGCGCAATAGTGATTAATGCTAAGATTTTGCGTTGGCGCGTTATGACAAAGTGCATTGGCCCATTCATCATATAGGTTGGCGTCCATCGCGAAATTGAACATGTCCATCGCCCGTCCACCGGGCGGACGCATATTCACTTCCAGGCAGAGCAGTTTGTTGTCTTTGTAGCGCCGAAAAAACTCAAAGTGGAAAAACTGCATTCTGAGATCGTATTCTTTGAGTACCTTTTTACCTTCGATAATAAGGTCATCCGGGATTTGGCGGTCGTAATAGTAGTAGATGTCCAGGTCTTTGTTGACGATATCCATTACCCCTGAGGAGTAGGTACAGGACATTAAAAACAAGGGGGTGCCGTTGTAGTCCACCATGCCGTCAAAGGTAAAAATATCACCTTCGATAAATTCTTCGAAAAAGAAAATCGCATCGCCTTTGATGCGCAGAAATTCTTCCAGGTCGCCGTGATTGCTTATCCGATAGGTACCGGAAGCGCCCACACCTTTATCCGGTTTGGCCACCAGAGGATAGCCATATTTTTCCACAAAAGCATGGGCTTGTTGCGCGGTAGCCACGACCGCGCCTTCTACTACGGAGCAGCCCGCTTGCCTGAAGCGGCGTTTCATATCGGATTTGTTTTTGACATCCGGCAGAATGCTTAGATTGATGCCGGGTATATTAAAATCGGTTCTTAAATGGGCTTCCAGCTCCAGCCAGTGTTCATTGTGAGCATTAATCTGATGGATACGACCGTGTTTGTGAATCAGTGCGGCGACCGCCCGGTATACCTCGTCGTATTTTTCCAGTGAACTGGCCTGATAATAATCTGACAGGTTAGCTACCAGCTGTGGCGGCAGACTTTCAAATGGCGCGTCCGATAGTCCGATAACATTGACGCCGCGTTTTTTTAGGCCCTCACAGAACAAATAATAATTGGGTGGAAATTGCGGAGACAGAAAAATAAAATTCATTGTAACCCCTCAGGTTCCGGTAAGAGTTTGTGTCAGGACTCTTTACCAAACATAAATATTAACGGTCGCCAGACGCGATTTGCCCAAGCCGCTTCGTTATGCCACGCACCTTCATCTTTAAACCACATTAGATTATTTCCTTCCCGATAGCCACGTTCTTGCAACACTTTAAGCATGTTTAGACAGCCGGGCATCAGTTTACGCTCTAAATCTTGTGTGCCGTTATCCAGATAAAGGCGGGCGTTTAGCTTGTGTTTGGGATTCGCCTTTACCATTTGCCAGGCATTCACCACAACCGTGGTTTTGCCCCAAAATAGCGGTGACAGGCAGGCGGCATGACCAAATACAGATGGATAATACCAGGCTGCTAAAAAGGAAATGAGTCCACCCATGGATGAACCCATAACCGCCGTGTGCTTTTTGCTTTTTAGTGTGCGATAGCTGGCGTCAATCATGGGCTTTATTTCTTCTACGATAAAACGCAGATAGTCCCGTCCTTTCTGGTTGTCAGCGTATTCTTCCAGTCTGTCTTCGGTATTGTACAGGCCAACAATAATCGGTGGTGTGATTTGACCCTGAGCGGCTAACGATTCAATGGTTTCATCCATGCGCCAATCGCTGTGTAAAAACGCGGTATTGGGATCCACCAGGTTTTGCCCATCGTGCATATACAACACTGGGAACTTCCTGGTGGGGTTGTTTAAATAAGCGGTTGGTAGCCAGACAATCACTTCTCGCTCACGAAAGCCTTTGCCGCTGATGTGTCCCAGATAGTCCACTTTGCCGAGTATTTGATCCTGCATAGGTGGTGGATTGTTGTGCCAGTGGTTTACCGATAATTGTAGTTCTATATCGTCATTGGCCACCACCCGAAAATTCTGTTTTGCGGCGATTTCGTTGAGGATGGCCTCGTTTTCCCAGGTTCCATCGGTGATTTTGAACTCCAGTCCAGTGCCTTTGGGTACCTGCAGGCTGTTTCTCCAGATACCATTGTGATTGTGCAACGGCAAGCCTTCTGGTTGCCAGTTACCTATACTGGCGTGATTTCCGGTAACCCAAAGTGCAGGCCCCCGGTGTTCGGCCTCAACGGCAAAATTTATAGTGCTGGTGGCTGTCATCTTTACGAGCTTAGTTTCTGTTCTTCCGGTTAGCATGATACTGATAATCCGCGCCGAACCAAGCACTCAAATTTTATTTAGCGATTATTGTCATTTACCCATTGTTGTATCAGTTGCCGATAGTGATGAATAAATTGCTCTTGTTCATGATCTGGAAATATCTCCTGTACGGTGGCTACGATAATCTGGTCAAACTCTTCAGAACGGGTAAAGTGCCACATGACTTCGTCGAGGTTTTTGAGCGCTGTTTGTCGGAATTCCCAGTAGCGCTCTGTATCCAGATGTTGATCCGCCAGCTTGGCGTACTCCCGCAGCTTTTCTTTAAAACTGCGATCAGAGTCGGCAATTTCGTAATAGGGTTTGATATCCATGGTGACATGCATAGGACGCTCAGTTGCGAGGCAGAATAAAGACCAGGCATACAATGATGAAATCGCCCAGGGAAAGTAATAATGCAGGCTGGTGAGGGCGATATCCGGGCAGGCATTGGCAAAATCCATTGGCCAGAGTTGCCCGTCTTTGTATATGGCCTCACAGGAATTAAAATCCCAGCGGAAAAAGGCATTGATCACTTTTGTGGTCAGCAGGGCTTCCTCATTGGTGTCGTCGTCCACCACCTTATCGGTGAGCACATAGCGTAGGTGTTGCGGTTGTGCCGGGTCGTACTTAAAGCTGCGCACATCGGGACCAATACCCAGGCAACGCACAAACACATCAAAATTATCCAGCCCTTTTTGAATGTGCATCAACTCTTTATCCGAGGCGTGATAGGCCGCCATCAATTCTTCTTCGTTGTCCACCCGGGTAACGCCACGCCAGCCTCCGCCATCGAAAGGCTTCATAAATATCGGATAACCTATATTTCGGGCTATTTCCGGGAGGTCAAACAAATCGTGGTAGCGGGCTGCTGTGGCGCCGTATTTCTTGTTATCGGGCCCCACTTTGGGCGGTAAAAACCAGGTTTCCGGAACGTTGAATCCCAGCCGCATCATAGCGCAATAGGCACTGTGTTTTTCCATGCTCTGAAAACTGAACGGGTTGTTGAGCAGGTAAAGGTCGTTCATCAGCGCGGCTTTTTTCAGCCATTCTCTGGGGGTAAAGTGCCAGTAAGCCAGACGGTCAATCACCAGGTTGTAACTGGTGCCATGTTGCAGGCTGAAGGGATGAATTCGCACCCGTTCAACGTCGATCTGAGTCTGCTGGTTTTGCCAATTAAATTTAGAGCCCATCCAACGAGAGAGCCCTTCAAATGCTCGCGGCCAGTCCTCTTCATCGCCTAACAATAATCCTAGTTTTTTGTGGTTCATGTCCTGCTCACTGTAACTGCACTTATCCGATATAGGTGTAGACGCTAAACCGAGGGATAGCAAACGGCAAACTGGCACTGATTGACCGAGTGTTTAAATAATAACCACATGCTCTCTGATTAGCTTTCCCTTTACGTAAACTGAATATCTCTGCAGCCTTTTAACGGTAAGGGATAGGGCGTTAAAAAAGCGTTAACAAATGAAAAAATTGTGCGTATAGTCAAATTACCTTTGTTGTTGTGTGACGCTTTTTTAAGTGAGAGTTAAGGCCCGAAAGAACGCAACAAATGATTGCTATAAAGTATTCGGTACGTATTAAAATCAGAAAAACAAGGAGGCTGGGATGGGCCAGCATGAAGTCAGTATAAATCGTTCCGCAGATGCGATTCGCTTGTTTATGCGGCATTTGCTCAGAGACATCCAGGCACTTGAGCAAATGCTGGAAAACGACATGTTCGAAAAGGACAAAAGTCGGATTGGTGCCGAACAGGAATTTTTCCTCGTAGATGCTCATATGCGACCCGCTTCCGTGGGGCATGATTTACTTAACGCTCTGGATGAAAATTATTTTACACCTGAGTTGGCGCTGTTTAATCTGGAAGCGAATCTGGATCCGCAAGAATTTGATGCTTTAAGTCTCCGACGTATCGAAACTCAGTTAAAACAACTCACACAACAAATCCGGGATAAGGCCAATGAAATGGGCGCCTATGTGGCCCAGACCGGCATCTTACCCACAATCAGCAAATCCGACCTCAATCTCAGTAACATTACCCCGAAACCCAGATATCGCATGATCAATGAAGTGCTTTGCGGTATGCGTGGAGAAGACAGTCGGCTTAACATTGAAGGTTTGGATGAACTGATGTTCACCCACGACAATGTGCTTATTGAAGCCTGTAATACCAGCTTTCAGCTGCATTTTCAGGTGACCCCGGAAGATTTTGCCACTTATTACAATATCGCGCAGGCCATTAGCGGCCCCTTATTGGCACTGGCGGCAAACAGTCCAATACTGATGGGCAAACGTCTGTGGCACGAAACCCGAATTGCTCTTTTTCAACAGGCCATTGATACTCGCTCTGCCAATAAAGCCAATCGCGAGCAGGAGCCCAGAGTTTGGTTTGGCAATCACTGGGTAAAAGAATCGGTGCTGGAGTTATTTCAGGAAGATATTGCCCGGTTTAGGGTGTTGTTTGCTCAGGATATTGATTGCGATCCTTTCGACGCTCTGGAGCGGGGTGAAGTCCCCAAATTACAGGCGTTGTGTTTGCACAATGGTACAGTGTATCGCTGGAATCGCGCCTGTTACGGGATCAGCAATGGCAAACCTCATTTGCGCATAGAAAATCGTATTTTACCAGCAGGCCCCACACCGCTGGATACCATGGCCAACAGTGCCTTTTATCTGGGCTTGCTGTGTGGCTATAGCAAAGAAGTGGGGGATATCTCCAAGTGTATGGATTTCTCCGATGCCAAACTAAATTTCAATAATGCCGCTAAGCATTCTATGGAAACCGATTTCCACTGGTTCAAAGGCAAGAAATACGGATTTGAAGATCTGGTGTTACAGGAGTTGTTGCCATTGGCCAAAGAAGGCCTCAGAGATCGGGGCATTGATTCCACAGATATCGACAGATATTTGGGAGTTGTTGAAGAGCGCACCAAACACAACCAAAATGGTGCCATCTGGATGTTGCGTAATTACAACACCATTCTGGATAAAGGCATTAAAAAAGAGAATGCCTGTCGCGTGCTGACCGCATCCATGTTGAACCGCCAATCATCGGGTGAACCAGTGCACGCCTGGAATGATATTACACCTCCGGAAATTACCGCTATTAAACAGCACAATCAACTGGTGGAGCAGGTGATGTCTACTGATATCTTTACCGTGCACCCGGATGATCTCATTGATTTAGCAGCGAAGATAATGCACTGGAATCACATTCGGCATGTGGCCGTTGAAGACAACGGCAAACTGATTGGGGTTGTGTCTTATCGCAGTATTCTGCAGATTTATGGCAAATACGCTGCTCGTGGTGATGTGCACCTGGTGCCTGTGCAGGAAGTGATGAGTAAAGAGCCCATCACCATTACGCCCACTCATACCATTGACGAGGCTATGTATCTGATGCGCACCCACAAGGTGGGTTGTTTACCGGTACTGTCGAAAGACGGCCTGGTGGGTATGCTGACCGAGGCTGAGTTAATGGACGAGTTTTCTAAATGGCTGGAAAAGGGGGGCTAAATCAACCATCTTCTCATGCGAACCTGACGCCTGATTATTTACTGATAATTGGACTGTCCGCTGGGGCCTTGTAAGCAACTGTTCCCCGGATCAGCTTAGCAGCAGGGCGTTCAAAATAGCGACAGGACAGCCAGGCTAAGATTATTGTCAGGGTTAAACTCAGGAATAATTTTAGTTCAGTGTTTAGCGACCACTGTTGCACCATTCTGATAATGGGTAAGTGAAACAGATACAGGGAAAAAGAGATTTTACCTAAAAAATCTCCCAGCTTGTTAGCCAATAGCCGGTTATTGTCTGGCACCAGAAAAACCACGGCTGCGAAAACACCGCTCATTACCAACAGTACTTCATAACTAAGCCACATTCGTTTAATTGCATCCGTGGTCACCGGTGAAAATGACGGGTAGAGCAAAGGAATTAACAACAAAGCCAGCAAAAAACGGTTTTTGCGCATGTAAGCAGGTACCGTCAGGGTGCGATAGTGCATACCCAATAGCAGGCCCACAAAGAAATAAGGTAAGCTTCTCAAAACCCTGAACAGGTTGTAGGGCATACCGTGGAATTCGCCCACCCAACGTGGAAAGTTACTGAAAAACAACGCAACAAGAACTGTAAATACAATGACATAGATATATCCAGCACGATGCCTTGCCAGAGGCCAGATTAGAATGAACAGCAGGTAAAAGATGACTTCTGGAGAAATGCTCCACAATACACTTTCGCCATAAATGAATAGCAAATGTGCGGCAAGGGTGCCTGTATCCGGAATGTTGTAAAGAGCATCCGAACCGGATTTTGTCAGCCACCAGGAGGCCAACACCATCAACAGGTATAGTGGCAATATACGCCCGGCCCGGGCCAGCAGATAATCCTTAACATTGGTTTGGTTGTAATCCCGGTGTAAATACAAATGGGACATCAAAAAACCGCTTAGCAGGAAAAACAGCATCACACCGTATTGTCCTGCGGCACCACCCAATACGCCATTCAGCCATTGTGTTTCATCACTAAAATGTGAGAAAAAACGATGAAGGCCGCCAGGCCTCTGAGGGTATTGAGTTTTCTTATTTCCAATTTATTGTCTTCCGTTTCTGCGACAGGGGATTATGCCTTGAGAACTTCAGATGTAAACCTGGGAACGCCCTGAGGTAAAAAACTGGACTTTTTAGCGGGTTCACATTTTGTGCAATTCTTGTATCATAAATCAGCAATTTAAATCAGGGATAGATATGAAAAACAGGAAATTGATTGTCCGCAAAGGGATTTTTGTCACTTGCATCGCGCTGGCGATTTTATTGATCGCCAGAGCCAGTTGGGCCGCCTTCGGGCAAGGTATAAGCTTGATAGTTCACCCAGAATATTTGTCCGGTCTGCTGTTGCTGATAGTCAGCCAGTTCATTGCACCGCCTGAGTCGGCACAGATTAAAAATGAATAAAGCATTTTTTCAGCTATCGCTTGAAGTTTACTGATAAACTCCCATCTTCAGAGTGGATGTTGTTGTATGAGTGGGAGATTTTTTGGAACGGGTTTTCGCGGAATTAGATAGTGGCCAACCAGGCCCTTTGATCATAGTAGTTGCCGCATTACATGGTAATGAGCACGTTGGCTTTCGGGCCATGGATCGATTGGCTGTTACCCTCAAACATGAAGACTTTGTGGGGAAAATTGTCGGTATCACCGGTAATTTGATCGCCGCTAATCGCAATGAGCGTTATATCGAACGGGATCTTAACCGCTTTTTTGTATCAGACTACCTCAACGAGAGCCATTCCGATGTGCCGGAATGGCATGAAGCGCGGCATCTGATCGATCATATTAATGGCTTTATCGAAACTCATCCTAAAGAGCAAAAAGTGTATTTGCTGGACATGCATTCTATGTCGGGGCACGGCACGCCATTTACCTGTTTTCCCCATACTCAGGTCAATGAAAGTATTGCTCATCAGTTACCCTTGCCCGCCATCGCCGATCTGGTGGAAATACTGCCAGGCACTTTAACCGCTTATTACGCTGATAAAGTAACCAGCACCATGGTGGTGGAATGTGGTCAGCATGATGCTGAGATTACTCAGGTAGTGGGAGAAAACGCATTGGCCTGTTTTTTACGTATCACGGGCTGTTTGATTAACCCCGAACGTTACCAGCAGGCCGAAGCTTTTTTACGAGCTCACACTGAAGGTGCTGCTGAAATCTTCACCCGAGTCAAATATCGATATCACATCGCGCATCAGGGCTTTTTTGAGATGTTACCCGGCTTTACGAACTTACAAGTCATAGAACAACAGCAACTGTTGGCCAAAGATAAAGGCGTTGAAGTACGAGCTTCGTTTGCTGGGCGAGTGGTATTGCCCAGTTATCAAAAGCAAGGAGATGATGGCTTTTTTATAGCTGTGGATGAGGTTTGAAGGCGAACAATAGAGGCCTGTTTGTGGTAACAGGCCTGATGCTATAAGTATAAGGCTTTATTGCTTAAACAATACCGTCACAGCTGTTCCCTGGGCCACTATACTTCCTGAAACCACCGGGCCATTGGCCTGATAGCCTTCACCATTTTGCATAGCGACCTGCCAATTGCCAGCCGGTAAACTGTAGCTGTAATTATCAGCACTGTTGTAAATCACCAGTATTTCAGACCAGCTATCGCCATTGGCCTGAGCATCAATATGATTCACTACAACGCCGTAGCGGGGCAGGGTGGTCGTGATGTGATTGTTCACTTCATCCCAGGTGTTCATTCTGAAACCCGGATGGGCATTGCGCATACTGATCACACTGGCGTAATAATCCACGATATCCTGATGGTCCTGTTTCCATTGCCATTGATATTTGTTGATGGCATCTCCGGCGTTGTAGCTGTTGTGAACTCCCTGTTTGTCTCGCAGCATTTCCACGCCGCCGTGCAAAAACGGGATACCCTGACTGGTAAGCACAATGCCGTTGGCAAAATTCTGAATGCGTTTTAAATAGGCTGAAGTGTGGGAAACGCCATTGAGTGTCGCCCATTCCAGAATTTTGTCCCGCAGTGTGAGGTTGTCATGAGCAGACACATAGTTGATGCTTTGTTCCGGATCCATGGCAAACATGGCATCCCAGGTGTCAATTACGACATTGGCATCCTGATTGAAGCGAATCGCCCCGCGACTGCCCACTTCGATACGCCAGGTGTCCGGATTGGCGTTGAAGGCGTAACAATCTCCGGAATTACAATCACCGTTATCATTCTGCCCCTTGATGGCTTCCCGAAACTTGGGATTAAACACGCCTACATGGGATTCGTGTACCCGGCCTATGGTGCCCAATCTTACTCTGGAGTCTTCCCGTTCATCAACACAACCAAAACAGCCAGGCCAGGGTTCGCCGTACATCAGGATATTTCGACCGGGCAGAACGGATTCCAGATGTGCGCCCCAATCACCAAAGTTCTGATAGCTAAACACGCCCACTAAATCAAAGCGAAAACCATCAATTTTGTATTCAGTGGCCCAGTATTCCAGCGAATCGCGAATCATACGGCTTACCATAGGCACACCGTCATCGATGGTATTGCCCACCACCAGATTTTGATGATAAAAGTACTGGTTACTGATGTTTTCAAACATTTCATTGCCGTAGGTGTGGTTGTACACCACGTCCATAATGACCCGGATACCGGCTTTGTGAAATTCGTTGATCATGTTCTTAAATTCTTTGACCCGGTTTTCGTAGTCAGTTGGGGTCAGAGAATAACGCTCTTCGGGAATGTTGTAGTTGCGCGGATCGTAACCCCAGTTGTAACAATCATTGCTGTCCGGCAATCCATCGCAGGTGGCAAAGTCGTAAACCGGTAACAGCTGAACGTGGGTAACGCCTAGTTCTTTCAGGTGATCGATACCGGTTTTTAAGCCGTTGAACTCGGTGCCGGATTGCACCATGCCCAGATACTTGCCTTTTTTATTGGCATCGACACCGGAGCTACTGTCGATGGTGAAGTCTCTGACATGCACTTCATAGATTACGGCATCTTCTCGCTCAATTAAGGTCGGAGCGCCTGCCCAACCACCATCTGGCTGTAATCGGGACATATCCAAAACGATATTGGTGTGGCTTTGCGGCTCAATCATCTTTCCGTAAGGATCTCTGACCTCAATGCCATTGATAAGAAAGGTATATTCGGCCAAATGTAGATCGCCGCTGACGGTTACCTGATAGACATCGCTGTAACCATTGAAATTGGGCACTAGCGTATGCGGGTAAAGCTGGCCGTTTACCTGCACTTTAACGTCGCTGTGATCCGGTGACCAGATGGAAAACACCGTTTGTGTCGGGCTGTATTCAGCGCCTAAAAAGTCCACCGGCTGTGCACAGTTTTGACTACAGGTGCTGGCTACTGACAGGTTGTATGCCAGGGTTTGGTCGTTGACCGTGACCAGGTAGCTACCATTAACTGAAGTATAAATATCTGCGCCACTTAGCTCCAGAATGCCATTACTGTCACTGTCGCCATAGTTTTGTGACCAGTCACCAGAAATATCCAGCTTAAAGCGCTGATTGGCCTGACCATCAAAATCCACCTGAGTTTGCCAGGTATTATCCGCCACCAATTGCATGGCAGAGGTTCCCCAACCATTAGCGGTGCCCCGAAAATACAGCTGCGTAAAATTGCTGCTGTATCCGGAGCCTGTGCAACTGCTTACCGGGTTTGCTGCAATGGCTTTGCTGGTGGCGTTAAATTCAATTTGGTAACTGGATTGACCGGCTACAGTATAATCGCTGGTGGGGTAGTTTTCGCCCCAGTCGCCATAACGGTCTATTTTAAATCTGGGGCCACCACTGGCATCACCAGCGTCGAAGCTCTGGCAGGTGGTGAAAATATTGTTGCCCTGATCCGTCAACGCCGTGGTGTTCCAATTATTGGGTGTACCGCGGAAATACCAGTCGGCACTGACACTGCCGGACACTGCACTTAGCAGCATGAAAAAAGTAAGTTTGTTCATTGTTGTTTGCTCATAGGTTTGCCCCGATAGTGCCAGTGGCACTGTCGGGGCGAGTGGGTTATTTCAGATACAGGCCATCGCTGCCAATTTTACCCGGGCCATTTAACACCCAGATCCGCGCTGAATAAGCCGGTACTGAAAATTGCAGGCTGCCATTGCTGGTGGTCAGGCTGGTGCCGCTGACAACGTCGGTATAGGTGCCATTTTGTATTCCTGAGACGGTGATGTTTTGTGGTGATGAAGCCGCCAGGCCCACCACGGCATAACTGCCTTCAGAAGATAAATCGCGGACAAAACTCATACCGGCGCTCCATTCGTTCACCTGACTCATCGGTGCTTTTTGCAGTGCCGGGATCCCTTTGCGGATCTGATTGAGACGCTTGATATGTTGATACAAAGGATGGGACTGCGTGGTGCCGAGATCGTCCAGGTGAGGACCAAAATAGGCCCGGCCGGTTTGGTCTATGGTGTCATTCGCACTGGCGATATCTTGCGGCAGGCCAGCCTGAAACATAATTTCTTCGCCGTAATACAGTGAAGGTATACCGCGAACCGTCCATAGCAGGTTATAAACCAGTGCGGCGTGGGCCTGGTCACCTCCAAAGCGATATTTGAAATCGTTATCCGGGCCAACATCATGGTTTTGGAAAAAGGTTACCAGTTTAGTGGCATCACCATAGATCCAGTCCATGCTGAATATCCCGCCGACGCCGCCAAGATTACCTCGGGTGACATTGTCTCTGAAGGTGGAGAACAGCGAAAAGTCCAGTACGGCTAAACCTGAATCGCCACCTCCATTGGGATTAGCCGGGTCCTGCGTGGTGCGGGTATACCACCAGGGGCGAATGACTGCAGAAGCATTGTCATTAGCAATTTCTGAACCCCATCCGGTGCCTTTTACCAGGTTTTCACCAAATACAAACAAACCGGGTTTATGGCTTTGCCAGTTGTGAATGTAGGTCAGCAGTTCATCGCGCTCAACGTGCTTTACTGTATCCAGACGAATGGCGTCCACGCCCATATCCAGATACATCTGAATCGCCCCATTTATGTAATCTTTGACGTTCTGGTTGCCAGTAGCCAGATCGATTGTGTCGCCAGCCATGTGCTTTTTCTGCAATGCGCTGGGGTTTTCCCAGTCACCGCCGGCCATAAAGCCATCCAGGTGATACCAATTGGGATCCAATCCCTGGGCATCGATACCGAAAAAGCGATTGGCGTCGTAACCCGGACTGGGAACTGTGACACCGGTTTTAGGATCCACCAGAGGCACCAGTCCATCTGGATCCGAATTATGGCGATCCCGGAACCACTGCGGGGCCACCGGGTTGTCGTTATCATCGCGATTCAGGCGGCTATAATCTCCCAGATTGCCCTGATAAGGGCCGTTATCTACATCACCTTGCTCTGCTCCTGCCGGGACATAGTATTTAATGGGTAAGTGATCAATCCACACTTCGCCGCGCAAACCATATTGACCGGAGTGATTTACCACCACGTCCTGTACCACTTTCAGTCCTTTGCTGTGAGCGGCATTGATAAAGTCCTGATAACTGGCATCAGGTGATTCCAGTCGAGGATCTATCTGGTAAAAGTCGTAGGCATGATAGCCGTGGTAATCCAGGCCAGAACGATTCTCAACCGGCGGGGTGATCCAGATGGCAGTAAAACCCAGATCTTTGATGTAATCCAGTTGCTGGATCAGACCTTTAAAATCGCCGCGCCAGTGTGGGTCGCCCGCTTTTATGCGATCCCGGTTGTAGTAGTTGTTGCTACTGTCACCATCGTAAAAGCGTGCAGTCATCACAAAATAGATGGTTTCGCTGCGAAAATCGCCGCTGTCCGGTAAGGCGCCTATCTGATAGCTGAAGGTCTGTACCTGTTGATTACTATCCGCATCAACCGCCAGGGTTTTGATCACCAAATCTGTGCCTGTTCCGACATCCGACGCTGTGATGCTCTGTCCGGAATATAAAGCTGAGCTGCTGGTGGGCGTGCTGCCATCCGTGGTGTAATAAAGTTGTGGTGCGCTGTCCTGGTTATCTGTGATAGCCAGTGTTATTGATTGAGTATCCTGGTAGGAACCCGCTGAAGGAGTGGCTGTGGCTACCGGTGGCTGGGTATCAGCGCCGACAACTTCTGTGGCATCGATGCTGTTGTCACCAGTGTCAAAACAAATGTCATAAGTGCTGTTGGGGTTTACCAGATAATCGCTGCCGGGATAGCTCTCAGTCCAGTCGCCATAATGATCAATTTTAAATCTGGGATTATTGGCGGCAAAGGATTGTTGGGTGCAAAACACCTGGCCATCGGACGTAGTCATGGCCGTGGTTGCCCAGTTGTTAGGCGTACCCCGGAAATACCAGCTGTCGCCGCTCATTTCCGTTACGTTAATAGTTACCGTGTCCGTATCCGAACCGCCCTGATCATCGGTGACTGTCAGTTGTACACTGAAACTACCCGGTGTGGAGGTATCAACACTGATGGACTCAGTCGACTCGCCAGTGCTCCAGCTGTATTGGCTGATAATACCATCCTGATCGGATGAATCTGAACCGCTCAGTACCAGGCTATCATTCACCGCCACTGAGATGCTGCCACCGGGAGAGATTACCGCTACTGGGAGCAGATTAGAGGAAGAGATGGGGACTACCGAGTAGGCCAGAGTGGCATCGTTTACTGTGATGCGGTAAGTGGCAACACCTTGTACATAGATATCGCCACCGGATGATTCCAGGATGTTATCACTATTGCTGTCGCCGTAGTTTTGCGACCAGTCTCCCTGTACATCCAGTTTAAAGCGCTGGTTGGCCTGACCGTCAAAGGCAACATCTAACTGCCAGGTATTATTGTCCACCAGAGCCATGGCATCCGCATTCCAGTTGTTTGCTGTGCCCCTGAAAAACAGCTGAGCAAACTGCTGGCTGAAACCCGGCTGGCTGTTGCAATCTGCTACGGCAGTGGTGCTGATATTTTTGCTGATGGCATCAAAGCTAATCTGATAACTTTGGTTGGTAGTTACCTGCACATCTGCACCAGGATAGCTTTCCTGCCAGTCTCCGAATCGATCGATTTTAAAGCGTGGCCCACCTCCGGCATCACCGGAGCCGAAGCTTTGGCAGGTGGAATATTGGTCATTGCCCTGGGCGATGAGTTGGGTTGCACTCCAGTTGTTGGCTGTGCCACGAAAAAACCAGTCAGCATAGGCGTGACCAGATAACACCAGGCTGCAGCCGACTGAAATAATTTTCCAGTTCATAAGAGATTCCTGTTACTTGTTGTTTCTGATGCGAGAACATCAGTGTGTGATTAATGGTTATTGGTTTTATGCAGGCACAAGTAGGTCGACTCGTATTCAATCGAATACAAGGTTCTTTCTCGTTTAATTCTCTTTTAATTAGTATCTCAGGGGCAGGTTATCCCGAACCGGTACAGTGGCGTTGCACCGCTGTTAAAGCATTTCCAAAATGGAAGGGCCCCTGTTGTGCACATTTAGGTGTATGTTCACCTATTCAGCTGTTAACAATTAGTTAACAAGTATGTAGTTAAGAATAGGTAAATTAAATAATCAAATGAATACGTATGCAGCTAAAAGAAGTGCATTTTATTCTATTTATCTCCTTCGTCTGGCACACATGCTGCAATATCAGTGGCAATTCGACAGAGTGGCTCAACCAGGTAATAAGGAGTTATCACCATGATAGTGTCGCAGGCAGATTATGACCGATGGCAGAATATGTATGGCAATGGCAGGACTACTGGGCAAGATTCAACTACAGCGCAAGCCTCGACAGCGTCTCTGACCGAAACCCCGGCGCAGCCAGAGAACAGGCAAAAAGCTGCCTACGTTGGTGAAAAAAGTGAAACAGACGGGACATCTATTGCCGCTTCTGAGGAGCAAAAGAGTTTTCTGGAAGAGGCACTTGAGCGACTTACGCTTAATCGATTGGGAATCGATCAAGAAAAAATGGACGAGCTGAAAGACGAGATTGAAAAAACTGAATCCGCCATCGATGCCCTGAGTGATCAGAAGCCCCACACTGAAGCACAAAAGAAAGAGCTGAATCACCTTAAAAATAAACTGGAAAAACTGAAGGAAGCACTGGAGGAATTGGTTAAACAAGCTAATGAAAGGGCAAATAAGGAAGACATTGCTGGCCAGAAAAATGCCGAAAATTCAGTAAATCAGTATAAATCCATCGCTTTTATGAGTTGATTCGGGTTATCTGAACGCTTAGTACGTTAAGTGCGTATGGGTGTTGCGCACTATACGCATTTAACGTACCTTATTAGATAATGAAAAACCTATTTCTATGCTAACCATTTATGGCAAAAACGAAATGTCAGACTTAACTGCAGATCAAAAGAAACAGCTAAAAGCTTTTATGGAGGCCTGGCGTCATGAGCAATCGTAATCTATTTGCCGAACTAAGCTCAGCTTTAACAGAAGCTAAAGCGCATTCAGAAGGCAAGTTAACGTTAAAAACTCACAAGGTTGATGAAATTGTCGAGGTGAAAATATCGCCTAATGAAATCGTCAATATCCGAGAACAGTTTAATATGTCTCGTGGGGTGTTTGCTCGACTTCTACACACGTCTTCCCGTACGCTGGAGAATTGGGAGCAGGGTCGAAGCGCGCCAAATAGTCTGGCTGTAACGCTTCTTAAGCTAGTTCAGCGGCACCCTGGAACCCTGGCTCACATAGCTGAGTTATAATAAATACCAAAGACACCAACTGCTATTTTGGCAACAAAGCCTAAAAGTCAGTGACCACTTAGTTTTAAGCTTTTTGAGTTGTTAACTAATCGCAATATGCACTTCTATTTGATTGCCATTTGGATAATATTCAAAGTCGGTTGTAAACAATCTTTGATGCTCACAATTTTCGTTTGTGAAGTATTCCCATACTTGTGTCCACGCATTGATAGCAATTTGTGGCATCTCACCTTTTTGGGTGAAAACCAGATATTTACCCTGAGGAATGATGACTTTTTCAATATCGATATTTGGTGGATATGACTGACCATCAAAGCCTGCGAGAACAGTAAATAACCCGTTGTGGTCTGATTCGTAGTTATAATAAACACCGTAAACACGCTCGCCATTTTTATAGTCAACTGGCACGTTCTTATCAAAAGATTGCCACAAGCCCGGTATTCTTCCATTGGCACTCATTTCTGTTGCATTATCAGTTTTGGTTGATAATCCACTAATCGTTTTTTCTGAAACGAATCTTAATTCCATTACAACTCCCTTTTTATTGTGTAACTGCAAATTCTGAGTTAGTCCAATGGACTGTAAATTCAAAATTCACTAAAAAATTATTATTTTTCCAGAGGATAACAGTTAACAGAATAAATTTTCACAGCGATTTAGCACAAACAGAAAAAACAGGTCTCTATAAGGACTTCGCCTAAAATTCAGTGTCGGCCATTTCGGCATGAGGGAGAGTCTGAGTTCCATTCAAAAATCGTTCATGACCTTGTTCTGGGCTGAAGCACCATGCACAAAGGTGTTGAGTCAGTAACCAATAACATGACCAAAGTGTTTGATAATGTGCTGCTTCCAAGCTGGCCAGTCGTGCATGGATTCGGCTCCCCAGATATCACATACCACATTGAGACCTTTGTGGCGCATAATTTCACTTAACTGCACGGTTTCTTCCAGGCAACCGCCTTCGTAAGCGCCCTGGCCGCATGTTAAGATAAACTCGCACTGCGATTGTACCTGCTGTAACACCTCGCCATGCATGTTGGACAGGTAGGCGATGGGGTTGTTGAAGTAGACATCCTCATTGTTAAAGCCATGAGTAAAACCTGTCATTTCGTAGCGTCCGCTCATGGCAAAACAGGTGTTAAAAATATGAGGATATTTTAAGGTGTGGTTTACTGCGTAATATGCTCCGAGACTCACACCTGTGGTAACCAGAGGGAGTTTATCCATTCTGCAGTCATGGTAAATCCAGGGAACGATTTGGTTGATAATGTAATGCTCATAGGCCTGGTGAGCTTTGATATAATCTGCCGGATGACTGTGTTCGCTGTTCCATGTTTTTGCCACATTACTTTCCGGGCAATAGAGTTTAACTTTACCGTCATTGATCAAGGGCGCTAATAAATTGATTAAACCTGCGTCTTCCCATTCGTGAGCCATGCCTGAGGATGAGGGAAATACCAATACTGGCTGTCCGTAATGGCCGTAGCTCCACAGATAAAAATCTCGCCCCATAAAGTCATTTGGAAACTGGTGAAAACTCTTATGCATGGGGGTTCTCCAATCAGGGTTGCCAAGTGTTAACTAACACTATGAATCACAACTGAGGATTGCGCCAATTTGCGATACACAATATTCTGTCCCCGGAAGTGAAAAAAATTAAACAACCAATAAGGAACCCGTCATGTTACTCGCAATGTTTGCTATGGTGGTTTTAACCCTGGTGGTGGGGCTGATTACTCTGTCCAGCCGCATGAAAAGTGTTAAAGCCGGTGATGTCAAAGTCAGATTCTATAAGTTAATGCAGGGCCAGGAATTGCCTGAATATGTGGCCAAAACCGGACGTAACTTTAACAATCAGTTTGAAGTACCAGTATTGTTCTACGCTGCTGCGATTTTGCATATTGTTATGCAGGCTGAAAGCGGTTTGGGGCTGATTTTAGCCTGGGTTTTTGTGGCTCTGCGTTATGTACACGCCTTTATTCACATAACCTACAACCATATTTTGCACCGTATGCTGGTGTTTTTTACTTCATTTTTTGTGGTGGTTGCAATGTGGGTCAATTTGCTGATGGTGGCAATATAGTCAAGGGCGCGCTCTGCTGTGCTGCAGAGCGCTAAAATAATGAGTTATTGATTCTGTTGTTTGAATACTTCGCCGTCTTTCATCACAAATATCACGTTGCCCATGGTGTTGATGTCTCGCAGAGGGTCGCCAGATACGGCAATGATGTCCGCCAATTTACCGGCTTCGATGGAACCCAGTTGCTCACTAACATTTAACAATGCTGCACCGTGCCAGGTGGCGCTGCGAATGGCATCTAGTGGTGGCATACCAGCTTCTACCATGTAGATAAATTCCTGCCAATTATCACCGTGGGCTGATACGCCAGAATCGGTACCATAAGCGATTTTGACTCCGGTCTGAAACGCCTTGGCAAAGGTATTTTGAATTAATGGGCCAATGGCAGCCGCTTTAGGGCGTACAACATCGGGAAAGAAACCATCTATTTGAGATTTTTCTGCTACCCATTTGCCAGCCAGAACCGTCGGAACATAATAAGTGCCGTATTGCTTCATCAGTTCCATGGTGTTGTCGTCCATATAGGTGCCGTGTTCGATTGAAGATACTCCGGCTCGAATGGCCCGTTCCATACCTTCTTTTCCATGGGCGTGAACCGCGACAGTCATACCATAGTCTTTTGCGGTTGCTACAATGGCCTGTAGTTCATCATCCATAAACTGCGGGTTTTGGCCGTTTTTGGCGAGACTTAACACTCCGCCGGTTGCGGTGATTTTTATCAGATCGGCACCGTCTTTGTAGCGCTGTCTGACGGCCTTCCGGGCGTCAGCAATACCATTAACTACACCTTCTCTGGGACCCGGATCGCCCATAATATCGTGATTACTGCCATTAGTCGGATCGGCGTGTCCACCGGTAGTGGCTATACTTTTGGCGGCGGTGTAAATTCTGGGACCGACAATATCCCTAGCATTAATAGCGCGCTTTAGCGCCACTGTTTCGTTGTATCTGTCGCCCAGGTTGCGCACTGTGGTAAAGCCCGAAAGCAGCGTCATCTCGGCATATTTGACACTTTTAAGCGCATAATCGGCTTCGTTTTTGGTGAACCGCTCTATGTAAGTACCGGGCCCTTGCTGTGAGGATAAGTGAACGTGCATATCCATCAGGCCGGGCATCACTGTGGCGTCTTTCAGGTCAATCAGGGTATCGCCAAAGTCTGGTGTGGAGTAGCCGCTTTCAACCGCAACAATCTTGTTACCATCAACGATAATAGTGGAGCGGAACAGGATCTCATCGGAATTGGCTGGGATTATTTTCCCGGCGTGAATATAGGTCAGGGCGACAGCCTGAGCACTGCAGAGTGTAAAAAGGGTGCATAGTAGTATGCTTAGTATTCGACTTTTCAAAACCCGAGCCTCCAATCTGGTGCAGTTAACGGATGTATATTGTTTTCTTTTTAAGCTTGGCAATTTGCCAAAACAGGAGCAATAAGAATAATACAAAAATGACTAAAAATACCTGATGTAACAAAGGATCTTCCAGGTTTTCTACCATGGGGGCGTCAACCGGCAAGCGCATCAAAATTTCTGTTACCGCTGGGAGCAGATGAAACAATAGGGTACTGCTCATTAAAGTTAGCTGCACATAGGGCGTGACAGTACCAAAGACTTTAAACAGAGAGAGCAAAATTGCGATTAGCAATGCAGCCAAAGTCATAACCGCTAAGGCATGAGCGGGGTTAAATCCACCGTGGTTGAAAATTAAAAATGACGTCGCGGCTGTGATAGCAGTAAATAATGCGTAGAGCTTACCTAGGGGCTGGTTAAGTGGAATGCGTTGATGTTTGGCAATAAGGGTTATTGCCAGAGCCAGTGCCAACAAGCCAAATAAGGTATGAATAACACCTGGTAAAGATAATGACACAAACAGCTCCGGTAGGTGGATAAGGTTGCCTGACCAGCGCTCTGGACAACAGCAGAAATTTGCGCAACGTTAGCAACTCGCTATCAATAAAGCAAATTAGGGCGCTACAGATTGCCAGTGAAACTGTGCAACTGAATCCTCTGGGTTAAGCTCCGTATAGTTTTTCAAAGCATTAATGGTATTGACATCCTGAGCCTGAAAAAAGTTCTGTAAAAGCGTGTCGCAGTGTCTGAATCTGTTTATATCGACCTCGCTAAACGCATCTTTGTAATTGCTCTTGGGCGCTTCTGTTGTTTCGTTTAAGGTGTTTTTCCTTTTACCCCTGTGTTTTTTTCAGCAGAATTGCATTACAGAACTCATCGTCTTCAAGTCGCCTACTAATTGAAAT
This sequence comes from Planctobacterium sp. AWH2_060, assembly GCF_056158425.1. Classification (NCBI taxonomy): domain Bacteria; kingdom Pseudomonadati; phylum Pseudomonadota; class Gammaproteobacteria; order Alteromonadales; family Alteromonadaceae; genus Planctobacterium; species Planctobacterium sp. AWH2_060. The sequence goes on from NZ_JBSWTG010000001.1 coordinate 4,322,874, forward strand.
GGAAATAATTTTGGTGCAATTTTCATAGCGGAGTTGTGGTATTAATCCCCGGAAATCCCATGCTAGTGTGTTTTTTCGGCTCTGACAAACTCTCAATCTGAAAGTGCTAAATGTGTATTACAGGTAGCCTAAATGTAGCGAATAATCGCCACTTTTTATCTGTAAGACCTGTTTATTGGTATCAGGGCAAGTGATTTGCTGAGCTTCAGTGTGGTCGGTGAGTTGGTAAAGTACGTTTTGGTGAAGCCTGCCCCATAAGTTTCGTCTGACTAAAACGTAGGGTAGCCAGGTTTCGTGTAGAGGATGGTATCTGAGTTCAACCGGGTTTTGTTGGCTCACCACAATTTCATCGTCTAGTGATGAGGTGAGCACTAAATAACCGTCTTCGTAACGCCACTGAGTAATGATAAATGGCACATCTTCAACTTTGATACCCACTTTTTCTACGGGCGTTACCAGAAAATAATCTTGCTTTTCGCGTTTGAGCACTCCGGAAAACAGTTTTACCAGTGCTTTGCGGCCAATGGGTGTACCCATGTAGTACCATTGGCCATCCTGTTTTATCTGCAGGTCTATATCACCGCAAAAGTCAGGGTTCCACTGCTCCACCGGAGGCAATTTGCCCTTGCCCGAAAGGCTTTTTTGCAGTGCGGCCAGATCCATCGCAGACAGAGCCTACTGATCTAACAGTGCTTTGATTTCCCTAAGCTTGGCTTTGATAACGCGCATGTTTTCCGGGCCTGTGCGCAACAGTTGTTTTTGTGGAGCGGTCAAATCTTCCACCTGATCAATGCGATACTTGTACATAACACTATCCGTGTACACTTCAACCGGTACCGGGATTTCCGGTGTATCCAGCAAGTGATCGATGGCATCCATCAGTCGGTAGTCAAAATCTTCATCAGGATTGCCGATTTCCGCAAAAATTTCAGAAATGGTGGGTTTGTAGACCTGATACAGATCCAGCAAATCTTCTGCTTCTATACTATCCAGCGCATTGACATAGCCGCTGTAACGTTGATAACTGGAGGAGTCTATCCACTCCTTACCGGCCTGACGATAGACTCTGAAACTGTTTTCTGGCGCCCGTAACAGGTGATGTCTGGCGGCCAGTTGTTCATTTGCCAGATTTTCAGTGAACACCACAAAACGGCGCAGCAAATCTTCATCCACCAGAAATCTTGCCAGCGTCGGCATTTCCGCCAGGCTGACGATGGCTGTTTTCACGGCAGCGTCGCTGACATCAATTGGTTCAGGCTCTGGCTCAGGCGTGGGTTCTGGCATAGGAACAGGCTCAGGAGGCAGAACTTCTTCTGGCTCAGGCTCGGGTTCAGGCAGGGTAACTGGCTCTGGATCCGGTTCGGTGACAATTGGTACTTCCACCGGTTGGGGCTTTTCAGCTTGCTCAGCGTCACCAGAAAATAGCAGATAAATAACGACCAGCAGTATTACAACGCCAGCCGCGAGGGCGAAATAAAAGGCCGGAGACTTCGCTGTATTTGGGGTATTTTCGTTATCTGTCATAACTGTACCGGGTTCCTGTGATATTAACTTTAAAAGTAATGCAAGCCTGCTTAATTTGCACGAAAAAACTGATAATTTCTTGTGTTGATCTTTGGTTTCAGCAGGCGTTTTTCAAGCCAAATCATGACATTAGTTCAATTAATTTAAACTGAATTGGCATTTTACCGCCATGAGCTATACAGATATCACTATTTCAGCGATTAGTTGGCAACCCTAAGATTTCCAATTGGGTAGGGTGAGAGCATGAGTGCTTATATTTCGACCACATTGCCCAGAAGCAAAATATTTACATTATAAGATAAAGCCAAACTGACTCGTATATGGATTCAGTTAGGTCAAAGTTTGTTCGAAGCGCTAAAGTATGTTTCCCTTTACGCGCAATAAACTGCGCCATCAGTTAAAACAACGATGAGAGATATCAGGGATGATATCTCAATCAATGCCCAGCACAGGGATGTGCTGTCATTGATGGTCGTCGTTGTTCTGATGGTGAAGTTTATGCTTTTGCGCGTCAGGGGCTGCGGGGGATTCTTAAGGGGGGCGCAGCCCGGTCCCCTTGAGGCGCAGTCGGCGCCCCGACAATGATTTCAATCAAACAACAGTGGTTGAATTAGATTACATCGTCGAAAAAAGTCTACCTACCAGCAAACTCAACTAGGGAGTCTGAAGGGTGGTTGATAGTCTCGCTTCAGTATTACAGGGCAAATTAATTAGCATTTGGCTCCGATTAGAGCTGATTATGTTCGAGTGTTGCTCAAAAAAGGCTCGCGATCTCTCCCTGGCCAACTGGGTTGCTTAGTTGTACTGCTGTGCTATTGCATGCAATTCCTGAGTAGCCAACGCGACATCGGCGTCTTCGGTTTGCCAGTTGCTCAACGCGGCGCGAATAATGGCTTGGCCCTGCCACTGACCAGGACTAAAGAACACCTTTCCGCGACTGTTAATTTGCTGCAATATTTGCTGGCAACTCACTTTGCTGAGTATTTTCGAACCGGGACGAAACAAAACCACATTAAGCTCACAGGGAAAGGCCAACTCCCAATCAGTACTGGCTTCCATGTAGTGAGCCAGGGTTGCAGCCTGGCGACAATTTTTCTCTACCCACGAACGCACTCCCGTTTTGCCATAAGCTTGCAACGTCATCCAGACTGGCAACGCTCTGAACCGCCTGGAGTTTTCAATACCCAATGACATAAAGTCCGGTGTGCTATCCGATTGCACCAGATATGGAGCTGCCACATGGCAACTTTCGTATAAAAAGCGCTGATGCCGGGTTAGAAAGAAACCACAATCGTAGGGCACGTTTAGCCATTTGTGACCGTCGAGGGTGATGGAGTCCGCCAGCTCAAGGCCCTGACTCAGGTGTTTCTTGGTTGGCATTAGCCGGGCGAAAATACCAAATGCGGCATCTACATGTAGCCAGGCTGAATGAGCCTGACAAAGGCGAGATATGCGCTGTAAATCATCAAAACTGGTGCCAGTCACGGTCGCCGCACTACTGATAACGATTTTGCTGGATGCCTGACTTTGCTGTAACTGGGTGGCAAGATCGTCCGGGTCCATACATTCTGAGTTTGGCAGTGTTTTTATCCAGCGAATGGCATCCTGACCAAATCCTGCCAGGCCCAGCGTTTTTATCATACTGGCGTGTGGGCAGGCACTAAAAATCTCTACATTCAGGCTCCCCATACCTTGTTTGGCAATGTCGATATATTGCTGATCGCCGGCGAACTGTCTGGCGGTAACGGCGGCAAGAAAATTGGATGCAGTAGCACCTGTGGTGCATAAGCCGGTAAAACTATCGGGTAAATCAAACAATGCCACCAACCACTTTATGGCCTGCTGTTCTACCAGACTGGCAATGGAGTCGCCACTTTTAGATACGTTTTGGTCCAGTAACGACACCAACCAGTCGGCGTATGTGGCTGCAGGCGTAGCTCCGCCGGTAACGAAGCCCCAATATCTCGGACCACGGCTGGCGGACATTTGCGGGATGAGTTTTGTCGCTAATAAATCGGCGGCTGATTCTGTGCCCAGCCCCTGTTCTGGCAGTGACGCAGGCGGCAATTCCGCACTGAGGTTTGCCACCGGAAAGTCTTCAATATTATCCAGAAACTGCTGTGATTGCTGAGCAAAGCGCCTGATGAGCTCCTGCCACTCGTTATTGTTGGGTGAGGAAAATGGGTTGTTAGTCATGGTTTACTGCCTTCAGGTGATGTGTACAGGCACTTTACTGGATCACAAAAAAGATAACAGATACAAAAAGTGACAAATAAAAGTATACAGATTGCGTTGTAAGCGATAGCTTTTGCTTAGAGTTTAGATTATTAGTCAACGGCAATATGATTCAGTACAAAGCATTGGCATCGCAACTGATGGCAGAAATAGATAATGGCACAGTGACTTCAGGGCAACGTTTGTTATCTGTGAGAGACTTTAGTCGCCAACAACAGGTAAGCATGACAACGGCATTGAATTGCTACAATGTCTTGATTGAGCGCGGCTATGCCAGTACCCGTCCCCGAGCGGGTTACTTTGCACAAAAACCGGTGCTTAATCTCAGGTCGGTGCCGTTACAACAATTCTCCCCAAAACCCCTGGTTCCCTCTGAACAACCTCTAATTTACAGTCGGCATCCTCTGGCAACGGCGCAGATTGCCGAATCTTTGTTGCCTTTGCAGCAACTTGCTAGAACCGCTAAATCCGTATTCAAACGCAGCAATACTCAAGGATTGCACTACGGCGACAGTGCAGGACACCCATTTTTACGCGGTGCACTGGCTGCTCATTATGCCGCCTCCGGATTTAACCCCGATGCCCGGCGTATCGTTATGGGTCATGGTTGCCTGGACAGTGTTCGGCTGGCTTTGGAAATTACCACGCGGCCGGGTGATACTGTGGTGGTGGCTTCCCCCTGCTTTAATGGCTTGCTGGAAATACTGAGCAGATTACAACGACGAGTGTTGGAGATACCCAGTACCCTTCAGGGCATAGATTTAGACCACCTGGAAATTATTATGCGAGAGGGCCGAGCCTCTGCGCTGTTGGTGACCGCTAACTATCAAAATCCATTGGGTCATCAGTTCAGTAATGCCCACAAAGCCGCAATCGCCGAACTGGCAAACCGCTATCAGTTTCCGGTGATTGAGGATGATGTCTATCAGGAGTTAAGTTTTGACGGGGTATTGCCTTTGCCCATTAAGCATTGGGATAGTGACGGCAACGTACTTTGGTGTAGCTCGTTTTCTAAAACCCTGTGCGCCAGTTATCGAATTGGTTGGTGTGAGCCAGGCCGTTTTTATCAGCAGTTTGTAGCCCGAAGACATGCAGAGTCTATGGGGGTGAATATGCCGTTACAGGCCATTTTGGCGGATTTTATTGCCAGTGGAAATTATCGTAAACACCTTAAAAAACTGCTACCTCAACTCAGCCAGCAGGTGCGGGATTATCGACAATATTTGCTTAGCAATACTCAGGTTGATCTGGCGGTATCTCAGCCGCAGGGGGGCATGGTGCTGTGGTGCCAGGTGCCTCAATTGAACAGTGAGCAACTGGCCGCAGATTTAGATACTGAGCAAATTGCCATCAGGCCAGGTAAGCTGTTTTCTTCTCGTAATTGTTATCAGGATTATTTTCGCATTAATTGCGGTTGGCCACTGGATGATGAGCGAAAGCGCGAGCTGGATATTTTGCTGCAAAAGATTGAGCAAAATACAGCTTATTAACTGGCAGTGTACAGTTTTAGGAATGGCTTCAAATCAGAGGTTTTTCTTCCGATAGAAAATTTCAATGTTTTGGCTGACTCCTTCCCCTTCGAGGTGGCTCAGCTCTGCAAGCTCCATTGACCAGCTCTTTTCAGTGCTAAGTTCATTCATTTTTGATTCGAACTCTGTAAAAAATGAAGACCATTCCCTACCTAAAAAGTCAGCGTTATAAATCTCCAACTTACACAGTGAAGTTTTACAGTTAAAACTGCCAAACTCTAAGTCACCTGATTGCATATGTTTAGTGGACAATTCCAAGTAATTTAACTCCAGCATATTCGCCCATTCGGTATCGATGCTTTCGTCATAATATTGCTCGTTTAAATGCTGTAAACGATTCGCAATTTTCTTTGTTGCTTCAATTTGCGTCTCGGGGGAGTGAGACACTTTTCCTGCTTCGCTAGCCAGCTCATGCTCAGGTGGAGTTGATGTGCGGTACTCAGCATTCGGAGACTCAGTCATATTGATTTTATCGCTTTCCTGCAATAAGACATCAAGCATTTGCTCAACTTTCCTGATTTGGTTTGCCAGTGCTTCCAGTTCATGTTTCTGGGCGTAACCGGCCTGGCTTATTGGTTCTGCATGGCTGTTGTTAGTGGTGAAAGTTTGCGTTTCTTTTTCTTGAAAGTACTGATGATAAACAAATAGTGAAACAAAAATAAGCAAAGTATTTGCTGCTAAAGAGCGCATAATATGACCTTTCCAGGGACAGTGTTATTCCAAAAAGATACTACAACTATATCATCTATGCCCAAAAGGTGTGGCGGAAAGATTGTGTTGATGTTTTTGACAGGCAGTGGGCTTATTTACTGCCTGTCATGAAATGTGAATTGTCTGGCTGTCAAAGAAGGCCGTAGTTATTTAAGGAAACTCTACTTCCAGCAGTTTACCAGAATCCCTAAAGGTCAGGGTTTTCAGGCTTTTATTACCGTTGATGTTGCCTTCGATGTTAACCGTATTGATTTGTTCAGACCAGATATCCTGCAGGGCACTGTGTTTGACGGAGATCTTATTTACTGAATCCGGTAACGGGTAATCCTGGTATATCCACAGAAACTTACCGTCAACCTCGTGGCCAACCTGGTTCAGAGTAACGGTTTTTTCATCCAGCACCAGTTGAAAGCGCGCTACCACATAGTCGGCAAAGGTTTGTTGGGTTTTGGGGTTGCTCAGAATATCTGCGCTACCGTCACCCATAACACTGACGGCGTGTTCAGCATCGTGTAAGTAAAAACGATGCATCACTTCCAGATTGTTACTGTTTTCGTTAAACAGCACGGTAGTGATTGCCGATTTTATTTGATGCGCAAAAGATGGCGCCGTATAGGCGCCTAGCAATAATAAGACGATAAGAATTCGCATTGCTTAGTGCAACTCCTTATTGCTCGTCTTTGTTGTCTTCGTCATCGTCAGTTTTCAGCTCAGTTTTGATATCCTGCATGATATCGCGACGAGCATTACCGGTACGTGCCTTGGCTTTATAAGCTTCGATACGTGATTCGATGATCTTGCGCGGGTAATGGTTATTGGTGACATCCACATCGGCAGTTTCCCAACGCGGATCCACTTCAACACTCACTAATACTTTGTCTTTTGGTGTTACCAGCAACTTCTCAACTTTCTTAGGACTACGACGCCAGATTTCCGCAGGGTAGTAATGACGCTCCTTGCTGCCATCAGTAAAGGTGGCTTCAATAATGATTGGCATGACCAGACCGCCGATGTTACTGAATTCCATGACATAGTAGTTCTGATCTTCGCTAACTGCGCGCTCAAAGGCAGTGCGTTCCCAATCTTCCAGGCCATCCAGGAATTTCTTGTAGGCATTGCGCTCTTTGTTGGTTACTGTCCAGCGGTCATTTTCGTCATAGAAGTCGCGAATATCAGGGTTGCGCTCAACCCAGGTTTTGCCTTCCTGCATGTTGCGCTCAACCGTCACCGGCATTGGCTTGTCTAATTCTTCCTGACGGTCACGATCAAAATCGATATCCGGATCTTCGGTGTCGATACGCAGTTTCGACACTTTATCGATGGAAATATCTACGTGGTCGGTGCTGTAAAACCAGCCGCGCCAGAACCAGTCCAAATCAACACCGCTGGCTTCTTCTAAAGTGCGGAAAAAGTCAGATGGGGTTGGACGTTTAAACTTCCAGCGCTGTGCGTATTCACGCAAGGCAAAGTCAAACAATTCACGGCCCAAAATGGTTTCACGCAGAATCTTGTAGGCTGCCGCTGGCTTGGTGTATGCGTTAGGGCCAAACTGCAGGATGCTGTCTGATTGCGTCATGATTGGCACCTGAGCTGTGCTCTTCATGTAACCGGTAATATCTCTGGGTTCAACACCCCATGGAATATCTGGATCCCATTCCTGACCGGCAACACCGTCCAGAAAGCTGTTTATACCTTCATCCATCCAGGTCCACTGGCGCTCGTCGCTGTTCACTACCATTGGAAAGTAAATGTGACCAATTTCGTGAATAACCACGCCAATCAAAAAGCGCTTTTCAGCCAGGGTATAGGTACGAGAACCATCATCCTGCAAAGTAGTACGTGGACCATTGAAGGTGATCATGGGGTATTCCATACCACCCACAGGGCCATTTACTGATTGCGCAGTTGGGTAAGGATAATCAAAGGAAAAGCGTGAGTAGACTTCCATGGTGTGAACCACAGATTCGGTGGAGTATTTCTTCCACAAGTCTCCGCCTTCTTTAGGATAAAATGACATGGCCATTACCAGTGGCTGTTCTTCGCCACCTTGCTCGTAACCTTTGGCATCCCACATAAATTTACGCGATGTGGCCCAGGCAAAATCTCTTACGTTTTCAGCTTTGAAATGCCAGGTTTTGCTGTCATCAGTGCCTTCTTTTTCATTTTCCAGCGCTTCTTCAGCGGTAACCACGAATACCGGACGCTTCGCCGTTTCGGCTTCTTTCAGGCGCTCTCTTTGCTCTTTGGTCAGGACTTCTTTCGGGTTCTGTAGTACACCGGTGGAAGAGACAATATGATCGGCAGGAACGGTCATTTCGACTTCGTAATCACCAAATTCCAGGGTGAATTCACCTCGGCCCAGGAATTCTTTGTTGGTCCAGGCTTCATAGTCAGTGTAAGCGGCTAAACGCGGAAACCATTGGGCAAACAGGAATATGTCGTTACCACCTTCGCGCTCATCATCCGGGAAATGCTCGTAACCAGAGCGGGCTGAAACGGCGTTCTCTTCCAGTACATTGAAGGCAAAATCCAGTGAAAATTCGGTGCTTTGACCTGGCTTAAGAGGCTGTGCCAAATCGACCCGCATTAGTGTACCCACTATGGTGTAATTCAGTGGGTTGCCCTTGCCATCTTTGACATTGCTGATGTCAAAACCCAGAGGCGTGTCGGCAAATGCTTGTTGCTGACGCAGGAAGTCCAGAGTCATTTTGGCGGGTGAAGAGCCCGTCGCGGAATTAGTCACTGGACCGCGACTGCCTTTACCACCAAAGGTTTGTGTCATACGGGCCATGGAGTCGTCTTTAAAACGGTTCTGATCCAGATAAACCCACAGGTACTTCAAGGTGTCAGGTGAATTGTTGGTGTAGACAATCTCCTCGGTTGCAGTAACGCGGCGCTTGTCTTCGTCCAGAGAAGCGCTGATCTTATAATCTACCTTTTGTTGCCAATATTGATGGCCTGGTTCACCCGCTGCATTGCGGTATACGTTTGGAGTAGGTAAAGATTCGTCCAACTGTCTGAACTTATCTTCAAAATCACCTTTTGTTTGTTTGATGGCTGCGTGGGCAGCACTGAAACTTAACATCATCGACGAAGCGATGACGAGCAGAGTGCGTCTGTTCATTAGATGTTCCTGGCGGGTTCTTGTCGTTAGTTTAATTATACATGATAGGTTATAACATAAGTGATTCGCATTTGTCATCGTACCTGCATTGATAAGGGGCAGTAATACCGCCAGAGAAACTTGCCAGTTACAATTCTCTGCTTTTTTAAAATTAGCATCGTTAATAACCAAATAGCCTTGTACAACTGCGGGTTTTTTGCCAATCTCGCGGATTCGAATATTTCTTTAATTTTCCGGGTTCAAAGAGAGCGGTATGGCGGAGTTTCAGTGGCAGAGGGCCGTAATTAAAATAGGTAGCGCATTAATCGCGCCCGATGGACAGCGTTGCAGTGCGCAGTATTTATTGGCTATCGCCAAATTTATCACTGAAAGCCGACTTCAGGGCAAAGAGGTGGTGTTAGTATCGTCCGGTAGTGTTGCTGCAGGGCGCAGCCAGGTGCCGGTGACCCATCAACCCACCATCGCTGAAAAACAAGCGATGGCAGCCATTGGGCAGTCGCAGATGATGGCGAACTGGGTGCGCTTTTTCGATTTCCCCTGTGCCCAGATTCTGCTGACTTACGATGACCTTCGGGATCGCACCCGTTATGTGAATATCAAAAATACCCTGCGGGAGCTATTAAAACACCAGGCTTTGCCTATAGTGAACGAGAATGACAGCGTCGCCGTCAATGAAATTAAAGTGGGTGATAATGACAATCTGGCCGCCTATACGGCATTGGTTGCTCAGGCCGATACCCTGATAGTTTGTTCCGATATTGATGGTCTTTTTGATGCGGATCCGCGTAAGAACCCCCAAGCCAAACTGATCCCGGAAGTGCTGGCTATTACTCCGGAGATCCACGCGCTGGCTGGAGGGGCCGGAACTAAGGTGGGCACCGGAGGCATGGTGACTAAATTGCAAGCAGCTGAGAAGTGTGCCCAAAGCGGTATTCAGACCTTGATTGTCAACGGACGTAAAACAGAGGTATTCGACGCACTACTTAAAGGGCAATGCCCTGGCACTTTATTCCGGGCAACCGCATCCCCTGAAGGGGCGCGGGCACAGTGGCTGCGCCACACCTTATCGACAAAAGGTGATATTGAAGTGGATGCCGGTGCGGCGAATGCACTGTTGCATAAAGGGGCATCCCTGTTACCGTCAGGCATCATCTCTGTGATGGGCAAGTTTAGCTCTGGAGAAGCGGTGCAGGTAACACATAACACAAAGCCCATCGCAAAAGGGTTGGTGTTATACAGTGCCGATGATTTAAGGCTGATAGCCGGGCAAAAGAGCCAGCAAATAGAATCGATTTTAGGCTATACACTGAATGAAGCGGCGATCCATCGCGATGATTTAATTCTTTTACGAAACAACTAATTCAGGTGAAACATGACATTTTCAGTATCTGAGGCTGCTAAAGCAGCGAAACTGGCGGCAAGAAGCACGGCTAAATTAACAGATAAGCAAAAAGCGGCAGCGTTACATGCTATCGCTGCGCAAATTATTGCTAGTGAAGAGGCAATATTAAAGGCCAACAAGCTGGACCTGGAGCAAGGTGAAGCCAATGGCCTGAGTGCGGCTATGTTGGATCGACTAGCACTTGATTCATCGCGTCTGCAAAACATCGCCAATGCGGTGAAAGATATTGCCGACCAGCCCGACCCGGTTGGCAGCACCAGTGGCTCACAGAAGTTACCGTCTGGCATTGAAGTAAGCAAAATGCGTATCCCACTGGGTGTCATTGCCATGGTGTATGAATCTCGGCCCAATGTCACAATTGATGCCGCTGCTTTGTGCTTCAAGGCCGGAAATGCGGTGATTTTACGTGGTGGTAAAGAGGCGCTGAATTCTAATTTGGCATTGGCTGCTTGTATTCATCAGGCCTTTGCTGAGCAGGGGATTGATGAAGCGGCGGTTACGGTGATCCCGGACCCGGACAGAGCCATCATGAGTGAACTACTTACTTTGAGTGATGATATTGATTTAGTGATCCCCCGTGGTGGCGAAGGCCTGATACGCTTTGTTACCGACAATAGCCGCATTCCGGTGATTCAGCATTTTAAAGGGGTATGCCATCTTTATGTGGATGTTGCCGCGGATTTGCACAAAGCCCTTAACATTCTGGAAAATGGTAAGACCCAGCGCACTGGTGTTTGTAATGCGCTGGAAACCCTGTTGGTACACAAGGACATTGCCAGTGAGTTTATGCCTCAGGTAGCGACTTTGTTTAAACAGCACGCTGTCACAGTGCACGCCTGTCCAACCTCGCTTGAATATTTTGCTGAGGCAACTGCCGCTACAGAGGATGACTGGCACGCCGAATACCTTGCGCTGGAAATAGCGGTGAAGATTGTCGATGATTTTGACGGGGCGGTGGAGCATATCGCCAATTATGGCTCCGGCCATACCGAAGTTATCGTGACTCAGGATATCAGTACTGCAAAGCGCTTTACCCGGGAAATTAATTCATCGGTAGTGATGGTAAATGCTTCTTCTCGTTTTTCAGACGGAGGAGAATTAGGGCTTGGCGCGGAAATTGGCATATCCACCAGTAAACTTCACGCTTACGGGCCTATGGGGGCTGAATCCCTGACCACAGAAAAGTTTGTGGTTATGGGAGATGGGGAAATTCGCTCCTGACCGTTTTTTGCTTGTGACACTGTAAATTCAAATATTACAGTTCTGTTTTGCAAGGAAACTGCAAATGTCTAATGGATTATTGTTTTGTTTGTGTGCCCTGATTTGGGGCACCACCTGGTACGCTATTACCTTCCAGCACTCTGAAATGGCGCTGATATATTCAGTGGGGATACGCTTTTTTCTGGCCGCGTTAGTGCTGGGGCTCTGGTGCTTGTGGCATCGGTTGTCGATGCGCTTTGGTTGGCGTGTTCACTTAAAAATGCTCGCTGTGGGGCTCAGTTTATACACTCTTGACTATGTGTTTTTGTATCTCGCACAACAATATATTGTCAGTGCGTTATTGGCGGTTTTGAGTGCCAGTGTTGTCTATTTTACTGTGTTTTTACGCCGTTTTATGTTGGGTAAGGCCATACGCCCGGAAGTATTGCTCGGCGCCGCCATTAGTGTGATTGGCTTGTATTTGTTGTTTGCTCCGCAACTCAGTGGCGTCAATACCGGTACGGCATTGCATACCGGTTTGATATTGGCTGTGATTTCCTTTTTCTTTGCTGCAGTGGGCAATGTGATTTCTGAAAACGCCTTGTCAGAGGCAGTGCCCGTGGTGCAGTTTAATTTTGGTGCCATGAGTTACAGCTTGTTGTTTACCTTCGGCTATGGCTTTTTCAGCGATGCCCCTTTTGTATTACCCACTTCATTTGAGTACTGGGCTGCACTATTGTATCTGGCACTATTTGGCTCGGTATTGGCGTTTGGCGCTTATATGAAACTTGTTAAGCATCTTGGCGCGGATAAATCCTCTAACGTGATCCTGGTGTACCCTGTTGTCGCGCTAATGGTCTCCACCTTGTTCGAAGACTACCGCTGGAACCTGTTGGGGTTAGTCGGTGTGCTGGCTATTATGCTGGGCAATGCCATTGCCATGGATAAAATTACCTTGAATGGGCTTGCCCGTTCATGGCACTTTGTAAAATTATCGTTGGTCAGAAAATAAGTGTTGGCCCGGGAGAAAGTTGCTCTCCCGGACATCGCTTAGCCCTTGCAAATCTGACGTGCGATATTGTCCAGACACAACATGATCTCTCGGCTGGCTTCTTCCATCTTATTTAGGTGTGCAGAAGCGCCTTGTTTGTCATCCTTTTTAATATATTCCAGTGCTTTTACGCCGTTGTCATGCAGATCGCGATGGGGTCGCTCAAGGCGTTGAAACGCTTGCAGCTTACCGTACTTGTCACGTCCAGTACCACTCATCCAGCGACCTAAACGACAAGAGGCCTGGTCTGCCACTTCTGACGCGGATTTATCGCTGGTGCCAAATGCCATGGCATAGATGTCGCCTTTCCAGACAATGTGATCCAGTTTAACCGTCTGAATAAATGAGCGAATAGCAGAATCCTGAATGGCGCTTTTCATCTGGTTGGTTTGTTCCACTATTGAGCCGTAGAACTCATTCAGTTTCTCTACGCCATCCGACAATGTCTGATTGTTACTTTGAATATCATCCACTGTGGTAACGGTTTCGCTGGTGGAACTGATGATTTGCCTCACCAGTTCAGCCACTTCGTTGGCCGACTCGCTGGTGTTGTTGGCAAGCGAGCGAACTTCATCTGCGACAACACTAAAACCCCGACCGGCATCACCAGCTCTGGCGGCTTCAATAGCGGCATTTAGTGCTAATAAATTGGTTTGGTCTGAAATTGACGATATGGTGGTTACAAAGGAGTTAATATTGTCGGCCATTTCCGACAACCCGGTGATATTGGTGGTCATGTTCGACATCTTGTCAGTAAGACCCGACATGCCGGATACGATATTTTTTAACGCGCCACTGGAAACATTAAACAATTCATTGATTTCTTCTACTGCCTGACTTTCGGATTCAATTTTTTCGAACGATGCCAGTACCGTTTCCCGAATGCCTTCCACCTGGGCAATACACTCAATGGCTGAGCGCAATATAGCCTCATTGTGGTTTTCCTGAGTTTGTATGGCACCGGAAGCTAAATCGGATTTGAGCTCTTCCAGCTCCTGACGCAACCGTTCGTTTTCATCCAATGTGGATTGCAATTCTCTATGAAGCAGCTCTTTTTCCTGAGCCAGTTGCTCATAGGTAGATTTCAGTACCAGCATGTAAAGTCTCGTGTGAATTCAAAGTCTTTAAAGATAGTTCAACTTTGCACTAATTGTGAAAGTCTGTCGATGATATACCCAAATCACCTCAAGATGCTAGCTTTCAGCGTGAGATAAAAAACGTTAAGACAAGTAAAAATGACGTAGGCATGGTTGCTCTCACGTCAAGTCATTTTAATGCAGTATAAACGTTTTTTAGCCACGCCCTTCGGGAGCTACACAGCACTTCCATTACTGTGTTGCATCTGTTTGAAAGGTGCCGACATTCCTTCTCACATGCGCCTTGTACTGAAAGCGCTGTGATAGCTCTGAAACAGTATCCTGAGGTGATTTGGGTATAAGTTCCTTTCACCATCGCCCCGACAGTTGTGTTCACAGATTCTTGATTTTTTGCTCCAGCTCCCAACGGGGATCTGTTACGATTTTTTCCAGCACTTCGATGCGCTCACGTAAATCCTGATATTCTCTGCTCCTGGATTTTTCTCGGCCTGACTGAGCTGTAAATTCGGATTTAAAGGGGGAGCTGACTTCCATATTCATCCAGCTCATAACCTGCATATTAAACTTGTTGTCCAGCCAATAGCCCAGACCACAAATGGTGCTAATACCAACAAACAGTAAAACAAATATTAGTAATTCCATGACTGACTCCTGATGTTAAGGTTCAGTTATGCAGTGTCCTTGTGTTCGAAGTTATTACAAAAATATTCAAAAAAATTTTTTTCGGATGTTTGTAATAAAATTGGAAACCTGGATACTAATGGATTCAGTGGATAAATAACCTGTGTTACGAGTGATAAGTTGCAATTGAATATTGAACAAATCCTGAAGGATTATGGTGCGCTGTTTAGCCGTCTCGCGGGCAGTTATGAAAGCAACTTAGCGTTGCGCCAGGAATTGACCCAGGAAATTGCATTACATGTCTGGCAATCGCTCAAACAATTCAGAGGCGACAGCCAGTTAAAAACGTATGTTTTAAAGATTGCTCATAATCGCTGTGTACAACACGTGGTGTCAGAGAGTAAACGTCCCAGAACCGATGAGATTTCCGAAGATTACTGTTTGCAATCGACGGCACCATTGCAAGCCGAACAACAAGTGATGTTGGACAGCTTGTTAACTGAAGTGCGCAAATTACCACTTAAACAAAGACAACTGATTACCCTGCATCTGGAAGGGATGCAATATAGCGAAATCGCAGAAATATGCGGTATGACGGTGTCTCATGTCGGTGTGTCTATCAATCGTATCCGAAAACACTTAGCTGAGGTGTTGCAATATGAATAAGCAAAATGATCCCTTGTCACAGCTATGGCAAAGCCAGCCGGTGCAAACAGTGGATCCGGAAGAACTGCAATTACTGTGGAAAAAGAACCGCTGCAAGCAATGGCTGTGGGTGTTGTCTGATATTTTCGGATTGCTCATAGGGGTTGCTGTTTGTGGCTATATTTTAGCCACAGAAGAAAATTTATTACGCCAGATTTGGTCGTTAAGTTTTATTGTTTTGCTGGTGGTGATGACGCCGTTTTTACTCAAACTGCGGGTGGGCAGTTTGGGTTCAAATATTCCTACCAACGAATACATGTCCAGGCTTATTCAACAAAAACTGAATAATATTCGAATTGCCAGACTGACTAACTGGCTGATGGTGAGCATAGCGATATTTTTCGTCATCTGGTCTATCGCCTTTTATCTCTATTATCAACCAGACCCTAATGAGTACCTCATTAAAATCTTAAAAGGCACTGGTTTTATCCTATTCATGTCTGGGATTCTTGCATTGTGGGCCAAACGCGAAATCAGAAAAAACTCGGCTTTTTTAAAGCAATACAAATCCGTACAGGAGGGGAGCCAGTCACCAGACTGAGCTCCTTACTCACTTAATGGCGTTGCGTTGCAGTTACAGGCAAGACACCCGGGGCCTGTTAATTCTTAGGAATTTTCAGATTGCGCAGTTTGAGTCTGATTTGCAGTGAGCGCGTAGTCAGGAAAATCTCTCTTAAAGAAAACATTAGGGCCATGATTAAAACCATGAGTGCACCGACAAAAATCGAAGAAATCAGCACTGACAACTGAATGGTATAGATGTGACTGATAAACAGTACTGTGATAACGACACAGAGCAACAGAGCGGTTAAGGTATACAGGCTGTATGCTTTGTTGATCAGCGAGATGCGTTTCCACAGATAGCGCAGTTCTTCGGTTTGCACCTTCTTACTCTGTATGTCCTGTACATCCGGGATACTGTTTTCCAGCTCTCTGGAACGATCCATGATACGCATTAGGCGATTGGAGGCGACCCCCAACAGCGCCGCGATACCGGTGATCAGGAAAACCGGTGCCACTGCGGCCTGGATCACCTGACCTATATGAATTATTTCGAGAACCTCACCTGACATGCAACTACCTCACTGATAAAAATGCGCTCTAGTATAGGCCTAAGAATTAGCTCCCAGCTGAATGGCGCGTTTTTGTCTGTTTTCAAGATCATTATCAGTGTGATCATGCCATTGTTTAATTTCTTCGGAAACCAGGGAGGTTAACAAATTTATGTGACTTTCATCACTATTCAGGCATTCGATATATTCGTAGCGTTCGCCCCCGGCTTCCATGAAGTAGTCCCGGTTCTCAACACCGATTTCTTCTATGGTTTCCAGACAGTCGGCGGAAAACCCAGGACACACTATCTGTACTGATTTTACGCCTTGCTTTGCCAGATCCTGTAGTGTGTGATCTGTATAGGGTTTCAGCCATTCTTCTCTGCCGAATCGCGATTGAAAGGTGGTGAGGTATTGGTCCTGCTGTAATCCTAAATATTCAGCAATAAGTCGTGAGGTTTTAAAACATTCACAATGATAGGGGTCGCCATTGAGCAGATAGCGCTTGGGAATACCGTGATAGGAAAAAATCAGCTTATCGGCGCTGCCGTGCTGCTCCCGATGGGATTTAATCTTTTCTGCAACAGCGGCGATATAGTCGTGATTGTCGTGATAATGGCTGATAAATTTAAAGTCCGGCAGCCAGCGACGCTGCATAAAGTCCTGAGCAATGGCATCAAAAGTACTGCCTGTGGTTGATGCGCAATACTGTGGATAAAGGGGCAAAACCAGTAACTTGCGCACGCCTTGTTGAAACAGCTTATCTAGCACATCTGCTATCGCAGGTTTGCCGTAGCGCATAGCAAAATCCACCACCACATCATCACCAAACCTAGACGTTAACTGCTGTTGCAGTGCAGAGGCCTGGTTTTTTGTGTGTAACATCAATGGCGAACCCTGTTCGCTCCAGACTGTTTCATAGGCTTTGGCACTGCGAGCTGGACGAAAGTTCAGGATCACCAGGTTAAGAATGCACCACCAAATCAGGCGAGGCACTTCCACTACCCTTGGATCAGATAAAAACTCTTTCAGATAGGGCTTTAAGGCTTTTTTGGTGGGAGCTTCGGGGGTGCCCAGATTAGTAATCAATACCCCGATTTTATCCGCCTGGCCATGGTTAAAGTGTGAGCTGTTTTTATACTTCATACCGATTACATTTCATTTCAGTTACAGAGATTACGCAGGCGATAAGCTAATGGTTTTCAGCTGCTGAAAAAAAGACGAAGGGTATACCTTCGTCTTTTGCTCAATTAGGGGTTGTAATAGGTTGCCGCCCCAGGACCTACTGGCATGCCTAACAGGAATACCCAAACATAAAACAGGATAGTCCAGCCTACGATGTACACCATAGAATATGGCAACATGGTGGCTATCAGCGTGCCCATCCCCAGGTCTTTCTTGTATTTAGCGGCAACTGCCAAAATTAAGCCAAAGTAGCTCATCATTGGAGTAATGATGTTGGTGGAAGAATCACCAATACGGTACGCCGCCTGAATTACTTCCGGCGAGTAGCCAATCAGCATCAGCATGGGGACAAATATCGGTGCAGTAACTGCCCATTGTGCTGAAGCACTGCCCAAAGACAGGTTGACCATACCGCACATCAAAATAAACAGGATAAATACCGACGGTCCGTCCAGCCCAACCGCTTGCAGGAATGCCGCTCCTTTAACTGCCAATACTGTGCCCAGGTTGGTCCATTTAAAGAAGGCCACAAACTGCGCAGCAAAAAATACCAGAGTTATGTATAAGCCCAGCGAACTCATGCTTTTGGCCATGGCATTGATAATGTCGCGGTCATTTTTCATGGTGCCAGCGACGCGTCCATAAACGAAACCCGGAACGGCGAACGAAATAAAGATAAAGGCAACGATACCTTTCAGGAAGGGAGAACCCGCAACTTCGCCAGTTTCAGGGTGACGCAACACGCCATTTTCGGGCACTATGGTTAGCGCCAAAACCACACAGACTGCCACAAACGCCAGACCTGCCATTTTCAGGGCTTTCTTTTCCTGAGCTGTAGGCTGTTCAATTTTGGGTTTTTCCAGTTCGACAGCCGCTTCGCTTGGATCGTATTTGCCCAAACGAGGCTCGACAATTTTTTCGGTAACAAAGGCACCCATAAAGGCCACAGCAAAAGTACTGATAAACATGAAATACCAGTTCACTTCGGGTCCGACAGTATATCCCGGGTCAATCATGTGGGCGGCAGCTTCAGTGATACCGGAAAGCAATGGGTCAACTGTGCCCAACAAAAGGTTAGCACTATAACCACCGGAAACACCGGCGAAGGCGGCGGCTAGTCCGGCCAGCGGGTGCCTGCCCAATGAGTGGAATATCATGGCAGCCAGCGGGATCAACACCACATAGCCCAACTCCGAGGCTGTGTTGGAGATAATACCGGCAAACACGATCACCACAGTCACCATCCTGGGTGAGGCGTTAACAACCATAGAACGCATAGCGGTTTGCAGTAAACCACTGTGCTCAGCCACAGATACCCCCAGTAAGGCTACCAATACCGTTCCCAGAGGTGCGAACCCGGTGAAATTGGTAACCAGACCGGTGACAATGCGCTGTAATCCTTCCGCGGTCATTAGGGAAATTACTTCGATGACGCCATCGGCTTCACGGCCTTTTGCACCTTCCGGACGTGGGTCCAGAACGCTTACGTCGAAATAGCCTAATACGCCGCTCAACAGCACAATGAATAAGGCAAACATGGCGAACAAGGTTACAGGGTGGGGAAGCAAATTCCCGAGCCACTCTACGGTGGCTAAAAACCTGGCAAATGCGCCAGATTGCTTCTCATTACCGGATTCAGATAACGTTTTGTTATTTTCCGGTTGAGTGGTGTCGTTAGATGAACTCAAATTTTATCCTCGTAGCTTATTGCCGGGAATTTACAATCCGGCGAAGTTACTCTTATATTTTTTAAGGCACGAGGTTAAGCATTTTTCGCCACCACGTCCAGTTTCCAGGGCGATTTTGAACGACCCAAAGGCGTTTAGCTGACCAGTTTTAACGCTATCGGGCTGATTCAGATAGTTAAGCTGTTGTTGTATACCAGGCCTCTATAGTCTTCGGGTTTCCGGCAAGCTGTTGCCCCTAAACAGAATTTTATTGCCGTAAGATTGTTGTGGATGACACAAAAGTTGTTGGTCGCTACCAGGTCTGGCCTTGGCTATAATTTACTTCATGCCTGTGGCGTAAAACCAGCCTTACATAGCGAAAAAACGGATGCAGGCGTTTTTTCTGGCGTAAATTGTGCTTTAAGTCGAAGTTAAGATATTAGAGCGTGTTGTTTTTGGCGCTATTTTCCGTGAATGAGATAGTTGAGTTTTTTTCAACATAGCCGATAGTCATATTACCGGTACAGAGAAATTAATTATGAAGAAGATTTTGATTTTAGTGCTTTGCTGCTTTTCAGCCCTTTCTCAGGCACAGTCACAAATTAAAGCCGTACAATTGTATAGCCAGGATGAGTTACTCAATCTGATTAATCGCAACGAACACTTATCCCGTGTGGTATTGGATGATTGTCAGTTGGTGCAGGACATCGAAGCCCGGGCGGAAACGCTTAAAGTTCCGGCTTATCAGTTTCTTTGGGGAGATATGTTGGCTTGGGGAGTTTGTGTTGAAGCGGATCCAGAGCGCGGTGTTCCATTGATGGAAGAGGCCGCTATGCAGGGCTTAGCGCCAGCCATGGAACAATTGGGACGCTATTATGCCGCTGGAAAGCTGGTTCAACAGGATATTTCTCGCGGCATTGTTTATTTGCGAGAAGCTGGTTCACTGGGTAACTTGAAAGCTCAGATCCAATTGGCAGAACTCTTTATTGAAGGTCATGGCAGTCCTTACGATTATGAAGACACCTACCACTGGTTGTATAACGCTATTACCAATGACGCTAAGTTACATCAGAAAATCGCAGATTGCATGGCGTCGTTAGAAGAATTGATGCATCCCAAAAGTGTGCGCAGGGCACGTCGTCCACTGGAATCCTGAGCGTCTCAAGGCCCGCGGTCCCGATAAAAATTTATTAGCCGCGGGCAATGAAAAATTTCCGCTTGTTGGTATACTGATGGCATAACTAAGTCAGGGAGCGAAAGCTCCGTCGAGAGATATGCAAGACGATCCATATTATGCCAGGGAAAAGGCTAAATACGAACAACCAGTCGCTTCCCGAGAATATATACTGCAATTGATCAGCGATGCTGAGCGGGCACTGTCCTTTCTGGATATATGTCAAAAGGTAAACGCCAAAGATGAAACCAGCCGAATTGCGGTGCAGCGTCGCTTGCGCGCCATGGAGCGCGAAGGCCAGGTTATTTTTAATCGTCAAAAGCGCTATGAAGTCGGCTCGGTGATCACCCATGTGACCGGTTCGGTTATCGGGCATCGCGATGGCTTTGGCTTTTTAAAGCGCGATGATGAAGAGCGAGATTTATATATCTCTGCCGGTCAAATGCAGTTCTTACTACATGGCGATCGCGTAGCCGCCACGTCAGGTAAAAAGGATTCCCGAGGCCGTATCGAAGCCCGAAATATCGAAATTATCGAACCACGTAAAGAGCCCATTGTGGGGCGCTTTTTTATGGAAAGTGGCGTAGGGATTGTTATTCCTGATGACAGCCGCTTGCGCTTCGAGTTAATTATTCCCCCAGAGCATATCAATGGTGCTAAGCAGGGCCATGTGGTGGTGTCTGAAATGACACAGCGTCCGCGCAAACGGGTGTCGCCAATTGGTCGCATCATCGAGGTGTTGGGTGAGCACATGGCGCCGGGCATGGAAATCGAAATGGCCTTGCGCAACTTTGATATTCCCCACACCTGGCCTCTGAAAGTCAACAATGAAATCAGCCGTTTAAGCGAAGAAGTCAGCGAGTCGGCCAAGAAAGGCCGTATCGATCTGCGTCAATTGCCACTGGTAACCATTGATGGCGAAGATGCCCGGGATTTCGATGATGCAGTTTTTTGTGAGCCACAGGACGATGGTGGCTGGCAATTGTGGGTGGCTATTGCCGACGTAAGTTATTATGTGAGGCCTAAAAAAGCGCTGGATGATGAAGCGCAAAATCGCGGGACCTCAGTGTATTTCCCCGAACAGGTGGTGCCAATGCTGCCGGAAATCCTGTCTAATGGTTTGTGTTCATTGAATCCCAATGTGGATCGCTTGTGTATGGTCTGCGAAATGTCCATCAGTGCCACAGGTAAACTGCAGGACTACCAGTTTTATGAAGCGGTAATGAACTCTCACGCCCGACTCACCTACAACAAAGTGTGGGCTATTCTGGAAGGCGATCCGCAGCTCTATCAGCGTTATGCCGAGCATGTTCCTCATCTGCAGAATCTTTATAAGTTGTACAAGGCCCTTAAAAAGTCTCGCGCCGAGCGGGGGGCCATTGAGTTTGAGACTCAGGAAACTAAGTTTGTGTTTAATGCGGAACGCAAGATAGATCACATAGTGCCTGTGGTGCGCAATGACGCTCATAAAATTATCGAAGAATGTATGATCATGGCGAATGTGGCTGCTGCTGATATGCTGCAAAGCAATAAAGCCGAAGGTTTGTATCGCATTCATGAGGAACCCAGCGAAGAGCGTTTAAAATCTTTTTTAAGTTACCTGTCTGAAGTGGGTATCACTCACAATCTGACGGAAAAAGCCACGCCCAAACAATTTTGCGATGTAGTGAAAAAAATTCAGGGCCGTCCGGATCAGGAACTGATCCAGACTATGTTACTGCGCTCTATGCAGCAGGCTATATATGATCCCGATAACGTCGGTCACTTCGGCCTGGCACTGGAAGCCTATGCGCATTTTACCTCGCCCATCAGACGTTATCCGGATTTGGTGGTGCATCGCGCAATTAAAGCGGTGTTGGATAAAAAAGCGCAGCGCAAGAGTAAAACCGGCGGTTATGAGTACAACGAGGATGAAGTTGCCAAATTGGGTGAACACTGCTCAATGACCGAGCGTCGTGCAGATGATGCTACCCGGGACGTTTCAGACTGGCTTAAATGCGAATTCATGCAGGCTCATGTAGGTGATTCCTTTGAAGGGGTTATTGCCTCGGTCACTAATTTTGGTTTTTTTGTGCGTCTGTGCGAATTCCATATTGATGGCCTGGTACACATAACCACTTTGACTAATGATTATTATCAGTTTGATGAAACCCGTCAGTATTTGATTGGCGAATCCGGCGGCACTATTTTCCGTTTAGGGGATCAGGTGCAGGTTAAGGTGATTGCTGTGAACCTGGACGAGCGGAAAATTGACTTTACCCTGGATATGCCTTTGCCTACCCGCAAATCCAGAAGGGCATCCAAAGCCAAATCAGGAAAATCTGACCAGGTTAAAGCAAAGCGCATTGCAGCAAAGTCAGGTCGTAAAAAGCCAGTTAAAAAGGCGACAAGCGCCGGTAAATCGAGCGCAGCCAGTAAAAGTAAAAAACGAGGAAAATAAATGGCGCAACAAGAATGGTTGTACGGTCTTCATGCACTTGAGGCGGTAGTGGCCAGAGAGCCTGAACGTCTGATTGAGTTGTATGTACTGAAAGGACGGGATGATGAAAAATTACGTAACATTATTAATCAGGCTCGTCGCTTTGGTATTGCGATACAATTTTGTCAGCGCAAAGTTTTAGATGATAAGGTAAACGGTGAGCAGCACCAGGGCATAGTGGCAAAAGCTAAGCCGGGTCGGGTGCTGGATGAAAAAGATCTGGCAGATATCATTGCCGGTGAAGACAACCCTTTTATTCTGGTGTTGGATGGGGTGACGGATCCTCATAATCTTGGAGCCTGTTTACGCAGTGCCGACGCTGCGGGTGTGCACGCAATGGTGGTACCTAAAGATAAGTCAGCTTACCTGACACCAACCGCCAGAAAAGTAGCCTGTGGCGCCGCGGAAACAACGCCCTTGATACAGGTGACGAATCTGGCCAGAACCTTACGACAATTGCAGGAGTCAGGGGTTTGGGTAATAGGCACAGCCGGAGAAGCCGAGCAACTGATTTATGATGTCAAACTGTCCGGGCCTATGGCATTGGTGATGGGGGCGGAAGGCAAGGGTATGCGCAGATTAACCCGTGAAGTCTGTGACGAGTTGATCAAATTACCAATGGCCGGTTCCGTATCCAGTTTAAATGTCTCTGTGGCCACAGGCGTTTGTTTGTATGAAATTGTTCGTCAACGGATTGGCAACTAAAACAGTCCATCATGGAAAGTGAGAGGAGTATATCCTGATGCAAAAGTTGTTAACCGTTGTCGCACTGCTGTTTGCAGTCAACTCTGTTGCTCGGGAAGATATGCCGGATCACGATATTACCCTGTTCGATCTATTTGTTACTTCCGATACCATCAACATTTCTAACCCTGTACCTGTGGCAACCAGAGAGGGCTATGAAAACCAGCCATTATTTATCGATGACAACTCGCTGTATTTTACCCGAATGGAAGACGTTAATGCCGACGTCTGGCTTTGGCAGATGGGCCATGAAGTGGCTATCACCAAAACTTTGGAAAGTGAGTATTCACCAACGCCTATCCCAGGTAGAAAAGGCGCATTATCCACCGTTCGGGTGGAACACGACGGGACACAACGCCTGTGGCAAATAAATTCAGACGGCAGTTTTGAGTTGTTGTTTAGCGACATTAAACCTGTGGGCTATCACGTTTGGCAGGATGATAATGTGGCCTTGTTTGTTTTGGGCGAGCCGCATCGCTTAGAGGTGACGGCACTGGGTCAGAAAGAGACTAAGGTGATCGATGATGCCATTGGTCGCTGTCTGGCGTTAATTCCCGGCACGACAACGATCTCATATACCACCGAAGAAGAAGGTTATCACCAGCTCAGAACCTTTGATTTCGACACTAAAAAGAGCGGTGAGTTGATGAAGTTACCGGAAAAATCTCAGGATTACGCCTGGTTAAATGACAAACAGCTGATCACCTCTAATGGCAAACAGTTACTTTGGTGGGACGCCGTACAGCGAGTATGGCTACCAGTTAATATGCCGAAAAACCTCACTTTAAACGGTATCACCCGATTAGCCATTTCCCCTAATAAACGCCGCCTGGCTGTGGTGCATCACAAAATTTCCGGATAAGCCTGATATCTGGGGCAATTTTGCAATGCCTGGTTTTGGCAGGTGCATTCATAAAAATTATTACAATCTGATTTTGCATTGGTCTTAACAGTAGATTAGTTTTAAAGCTAATAAAGGCCAACATGCTCTCTTGTTTCTTCAAAATAAAAGGATGAATTATGCGCTGCCATGAAATTGATTATGAAATTCTCGGTACTTCGATGCAAATGGTCGAGGTGGAGTTAGATCCTCAAGAGACGGTGATAGCCGAAGCCGGGGCTATGAACTACATGGAGCAGGGCATTGAGTTTGAAACTAAGATGGGCGACGGCTCCGATGCTGACCAGGGCTTTATGAGCAAGTTATTCAGTGCCGGAAAGCGGGTGGTAACTGGTGAAAGTTTGTTTATGACGCACTTTACCAATCATGGTTACGGCAAAAAACGCGTAGCTTTTGCATCGCCTTTTCCGGGTAGCATTATTCCGGTAAACATGGCAAATGTCGGTGAACAGATCACCTGCCAAAAGGATTCTTTTCTCTGTGCTGCACTGGGCACCAAAATAGATATCGCTTTTAATAAAAAACTGGGTGCCGGTTTTTTCGGTGGTGAAGGCTTTATCCTGGAGCGTCTGCAGGGCGACGGTATGGCCTTTATCCACGCTGGTGGAACTGTGATTGAAAAGGAACTAAACGGCGAGACTCTGAGAGTTGATACCGGTTGTATTGTGGGTTTTACCGCAGGTATTGAATACGATATTCAAATGACCAAAGGCTTGCGCAGCATGTTCTTTGGTGGTGAAGGGCTATTTCTAGCAACGCTGAGCGGTCATGGAAAAGTCTGGTTGCAATCGTTACCCTTTAGCCGATTGGCAGACCGAGTAATTCAGCACGCGCCACAAATGGGCGGTAAACGTCAGGGAGAAGGCAGTGTGTTGGGCGGCATTGGTGATATGTTGGATGGTGATAGATAAAGCAATTGAAGCGGGGCTAAAAGCCCCGTCCAATCAAAACCGATAGGCTAATGATAGGGTGTAAACATAGGGATCGATGTCGACATCCACCTTGCCGGTATCAGTGCCTAACTTAAATGTGGCTTCGGTGTCGATATCAATCCAGCGAACCGAGGCGTTGAACGCCCATTTTTCATCAATGTCGATATCTATACCCAACTGGGTAGACAGCCCGAAAGAATCATCCAGATCCAGGTCTGAGAATCCGGCTGTTTTGTTTGCAGCGCTAAAATCCTCGTCGAAAAATACCGTGTAATTTACGCCAAGACCAATGTAGGGGTGCAGATTACTGTTACCCATATCAAAGTAATACAGGGCTGATAATGTTGGTGGCAGGTGTTTGGTTTTACCCAGGGCTCCGACGGTATCCAGGTTGATATCATGAGAAAATGGTGTGGCTGCTAATAGTTCAACCGCCCAGTTGCTATCCAGGAAATAAACGAGATTAAGCCCCAACTGGGCATTGTTATCAACACTGACACCAACCCCTAAATCTGCTCCGGCAACAACTACGTTGCTACTGCTGTCATGTGGATTGACGCTGGTGATACCTCCTCGCAGTAACCAGTCTCCGGATTGAGCAGCCATTGTGCTTAAAGGTAATAGCGTTATTGTTGCCGTTAATGCGAGCTTAGAAAGTTTCATGTGTGTCTCCGTTAATTCGTTGTAGCTATTATCCTCACTGCTCTGTGCTGAAATTTGATCTGGCGCAATACTGGGGATAGCTCGCAATTGCATTTGATTATTTCTTTGATCCGGGTCAAATTACCCCCTCAAGTTCTCAACGACGGACATGGAAAATGCGAAAAATAACAACAAAATTGATTTTGTTACTCTGCCTGATGGCATGTTTTAACCCGGCTTTTTCAGCAACCTTGATAAAGAACATCAAAGGCTATTCGTTTCATGAGGCTCAACCGGTCGGCTTCTCAGCTATTTTGATTGAGCAAGATAAAATCATCGGCGTTTATCAGACTTTGCCGGATGATCTGAACCCTGAAAACATTATTGATGCTAAAGGTGCCGCTCTGGTGCCTGGCATGATTGATGCCCATGGACACGTTCTGGGTTATGGCCAGGCATTGAGCCGAGTGGTGCTAAATGGTGCTGCCAGTAAAGAGCAGGCACTGGCGCGAGTGGCAGAATTTATCGAGCAACATCCCGATGATACCTGGATAAAAGGGCGCGGCTGGAATCAGGAACTCTGGCCCGGAAGGAATTTTCCGGATGCCAAAGCCTTAAGTCAGGTCTCAAAGGGCAAATTGGTGGTATTAGGACGAATTGATGGCCACGCCTTATGGGTTAATCAGGAAGTGCTGGATAAAGCCGGCATTAATAAAGATACGGTTTCACCGGAAGGTGGTGAGATTATTAAAGACAGTGACGGCAACCCTACTGGCATCCTGGTAGACAATGCGATGAACCTGGTTTATCAACTTATTCCCAGCCCAACCCTTGAGGATGTTAAAAATACCCTGGTGGTGAGCTTAAACAAATTGGCATCTCTGGGATTAACTTCAGTGCATGATGCTGGAATTGATTACATTACCTGGCAGGCCTATCAGGCATTGAGTGCTGAGCAGCGTTTACCCATTCGGGTATATGTGATGCTGGATGTGACGGATCCTAATTATCCCGAGATGCTAACCAAAGGTAAGATCAAGTCGGCAGACGATAAGCTATTTATTCGCAGCGTAAAAATATCTTCAGATGGCGCGCTGGGCAGCCGAGGAGCCGCATTGCATGAAGAGTACAGCGATAAAGCCGGGCATTACGGATTATTATTACATGAAATTCCAAAGCTGAATGAGCTAACTTTGCAGGCTATGGAGTCGGGTTTCCAGGTGAATACCCATGCTATCGGTGACAAGGCCAATACCGTCTCTCTTGATGCGTTTGCCAAAGCCATTCAGCAAACAAAAAGTACTGACTTGCGCCATCGCATAGAACACGCTCAGGTAATACAGCCTGAAGACTTTACCCGATTTAAGCAATTAGGGGTTATTGCTTCGGTACAACCCACTCATGCTACCAGTGATAAAAATATGGCAGAAAATCGCCTTGGCAGTGAACGTATCAAAGGAGCTTATGCCTGGCAGCGTTTAATGGCCAGCGGTGCGTTGTTAGCTGGTGGTTCAGATTTCCCCATTGAGCCAGCTGAACCGCTCTTTGGTATTCATGCTGCAGTGACCCGTCAAGACAGACAGAATCAGCCTGAAGGTGGCTGGTATGCCAATGAAGCCGTGTCACTGAATACTGCGTTTCAGATGTTTACCCTTGGCGCTGCTTATGCCTCGCATCAAGAAGGGATTATTGGTTCTATTGAAGTGGGTAAAAAAGCGGATTTTGTGTTGTTGGCTGAAGACCCGCTGGGCATTGAACCCAGCGAGTTGTGGCAGATTCCGGTTTTACAAACCTGGGTGAATGGCGAGCCAGTCTGGCAGGCGGAATAACCAAACAAAGCTGCATCACGCCAGATAGTCCATCAGGATAGCTGTGGCTCTACAGCTTCCTGATCTAACTTTGGCGAGTCCTCTGTAACATTACGCAGCCACTTTTTACTTAACATGCGCCATGAAAACAGGCCGTATTTAGTGGCTTCTTCGCTGTAAGTTGCGATAAATACCCACAATAAGGTGCCGTTGCTACCGGCGACATACCAGGTTACCGGAATTCCCACCATCCACATGCCAATCGTATCGGTAAACAGGCAAAAACGATTATCGGCACCAGAACGCAGGACACCCAAAGATATCGTCATATTAGCGGTTTTAATGGCGATGCCCAGACACATTACCATCAGTATTTGAGTGGCAAGTTTTAATGTGTTTGCGTCGTAGTCGGCAAAGGGGGTTAACAATAAATCACTGAATAGCCACACGATAATGCCAATCAATAATGCAATACCGGTAATTGAAAACGTCATGTTTCTCGCAATCCGGTAAGCCGATTGCATTTCGTTATTACCTAGTTTCTGGCCAGTTAATACCGATGACGCGGTAGCAAAACCCATAAACAATGAGATTAAAGTACCCTCAATCGGGGCCAGCATACTAATGACTGCCAGCGCCTGAGTGCCCAGGCCACCGAATATGATTTGATAGACAAAGGTGCCCAATGCCCAGATGCCAAAATTTAGAGCCACTGGTAAACTGATGGTTACTATTCGAGACCAGCGACATTCTGGCTTTCGCAGAACTATAGATTTTTTAGTGGGCAGGCATAAGTGCCTGGTTTTCATCATGTAAACCAATAACCCCAGAAGTAATAAGGCCCTGGAGATACTGGTGGCCCAGGCGGCTCCGTCGGTCCCAAGCACCGGAATTAATTGGCTATCACCGACATCCAGACCGTTGATCAGCAGGTAGTTAAGCAACACGTTAATTAGCATTGCCATAATTCCGAATAGCAGTGGAACTAACACCTGCGCCATACCGCGCAGCGCCCCTTCAAACACCTGATAAACCAGCAGGATCAAAATAGAAGGTAAAGTGATGGTCAGATACTGGCTGCTGATGCGGATAACGTCAGCATCACTACTGCTCAAGGAGACCAAAGGTACACTAAACAGATTGCTCAACATTACCAGTGGTAGCATGAGGGCAACAGCGACTACCAGGATTTGTGCGATGATAGCCGCGATCGCTTGCTCTTTTTTCGCCCCTATGTACTGTGCCACCAGAATACCTGAGGTGACACCAAATGCGGCACCTATCATCAGCAGCACAAACTGTACTTTGCCCGCCAGACCGATGCCCGCTACCGAGGCCTCACCCAGATGACTGACCATAATAATATCTATCATGCCTAATGCAGCAGCCAGAACACTTTGTAAAGATACCGGCCAGGCAATTTTGATGCAGCGCATCAATGTTGATTGTGCCTGCGTAGCAGATAACTGTTCTGCTTCAGATTTTATCGCGGCCATAGTTGCCTCCTGAAAACCTCTTTTCAATGCCGCGTACTTTAAAGCATTAGTTTATTTGCAACAGATTAGGAATTATCTTGTTTATGTTCAAAACTATCATTGTGTTTATTTTCGAGATACTATTTTGAGTAGGTTACGCACGTAAAAGGGCAATGGTTCTGGTATGTTTCAGGAAATTCAAAATATTCACGAAGACTGCAATGAATTGTTCATTTGCTTACCGGAATTTAAAAGTCTGTCGCCAAACTCTGTACGTTTGGCAGGGATTTCAGAACTGCGCACGCTTTATCAGATAGGCAGAGTGGCGAATCAGACTCATTTGCTTCTGTTTACTCGCAATGGCTATGGACGCCTGAGAACGGCCGATGGTGAATTTGAAATAAGCCCTCAAACCTTGACCGTGTTACCCGCCGGCAAAGGCTTCTATTTTGAGCTGGCATCACAGGAGTGGCAAACCTGCTGGTTTATATTAAAAGATAGTCAGCAATGGAAGGGCATTAATCAAATGCCGCAGGAGGTTTTTCATTGTCGGGAAGTTAATGTGGTGCATTCAACACTTAAGCTTTTGCATCAGCAACATGAATTAGAGGGTAGCGGTAAATCTGCTATGGAAAGTGAGCTGATGGATATTCTGTTCCGCTATCTGAAGCTGGCATTAGGTAATCGTCAAGCTGTGTCTGATGCAGACAGCCGTATCTGGGATTTCATAACGCAACTTTCTGGTCGTTTACATATTCGTTGGACCACGGAGAAAATCGCCGAGGAGCTGCACCTGTCTGAACCTCATTTGTTCCGCCTGTTTAAAGCTAATGTGGGGAAATCACCGATGCAATATCTGACCGAATTGCGCATTCAGCACGCCAGTGAATTACTCAAGCACAGTAATCTGAGCATCGAGCAAATCGCTTTATGTGTTGGTTACAATGATGGCACCAGTTTTTCTCATCGTTTCAGAAAAGCGGTGGGGGCATCTCCGGGGATTTGGCGGCAAAATCAGCATTAATGCCACTACCGCCATAAATAGTACCGTCCCTGTTACAAAATTGGATAATTGAATTTACATGCTGACAACTATTCAAAGGTGGCAGCCAGAGCCTGTTTAGCTGCTGTGCGACCAAGGCAGGCTTTTAAAGGCGCTTTTTTGAATTTTTTCAGGCTGGCCTGGACGGGTTCGGTTTGTTTGATGGTGCCGGCCTTGTCAAACTCTGCCCGGCATTCAATATTATCTGAAGCGGCAAACTCAGTGTAAATGATGCGAACCTGATCATAGCGTTGCACCAGATCCGCATAGGGATAACCGCTGCTAACATAAACCTGTTCGTAGTTAACCTTTGCTAATGTCGATGCTGAAGTAAAAACAGCAATCAGTGCAAGGTATTTAATTGAATTAATTAATCGTGAACCTTTCATGTCTTAATCCTCGTGTTGTTAATAAGAATCTGTTGACAGAAATGTACGATTAATAAACACTCTCAACAAACGATCAATAATTAACTAAGGTTAAGAAAAACTTAAGTGATAGAGCGTCGGTTACCCTCGTTGGGAGCACTCAAATATTTTAAGGTCGCTGCAGAAACCCTGAGTTTTAAGCTGGCGGCTGAAATTCTGTTTGTCAGTCAGGCGGCGATTAGCCAGCACATTAAAACCCTGGAGTCACAACTGGGGTGCAAATTGTTTGTGCGCAAAAACCGCGAAGTCAGCTTAACTGCGCAGGGCCGGTTGCTGTTGCCCTATGTGCAAAAAGGCTTCAGTGAGTTCCAAAAAGGCATCTCACAACTGGAAGAGGACAATCATCCCAATATCCTGAAGATTAATGTTTTGCCATCCATTGCGACTTTTTGGCTGATCCCCAGATTGCACCTGTTTCGCGCAGAGCATCCGGATTTACAGGTAAAGCTCATACCCGACCCTAATGTTGTGGTCTTTGATGACTTTAATCTGGATCTGGCTATTCGGTTTGGACCGGGGAAATACGACAATCTAAGTAGCCGATTGCTTTTCCCTGACAGGGTTGTAATGGTTTGCCATCCTCATCTGGTGTCAGAAAAGGTTACGCCTGACGATTTGCGTCATCTTCCGGTGATCACAGAAAACTACCATGATACCGATGATGCCTGGCAGCAGTTCTTACAAACCTATCAACTCAAGTTAAGTGACTTTAAAAATCATTTTGAAATCCGGGATGCCACACCTGCATTGGTGGGAGCTGTATTGGCCGGGCAGGGTATCGCTATGGTAAAGCAGTCCTTAGTTCAGGATTACATTGCCAGTAAGCAGCTGATCCCTTTATTTGGTTTTTCGCACCTTTGTGATTTTGCTTATTATTTAGTGGCGCCGGATTTTCACTTTAACTTTCCTAAAGTTATCGCGTTTGAATCCTGGTTGCGGGAGCAATCTAAACCTTTTATTACCGCTTTGAGCGAACAGCTACCTTCAGACTAACAGGCTAAAGTGATCTTTAACGTGTAACACGTGGGCCAGTGCATATTCCTCATGGGTTAAAGGACCATAGGCAAAGTGCTCAGCGAGTTCACCCTGATAGCTATTGAATTGCTGCAATGCCGTTAATAGCCGGGTTTGTCCCTGTTCTGCACTGACATCATTAATGGCAGGGGCACCGGGAATATCTTCTTCCAGATTGTGTTTCATGTAACCTTTTGAAGAAAAAGCACTAAAAGCCGCTTTGCCAACGGTGGATTTAAACATTTCGGATTTGTGAACCGGATAGCCGGTCATCGAATATTCGATACTTTGCGCCATATGCGCCAGTTTATGCCCCACTGACCAGTTTGAATCGAAGTTAAGGCTGGATACCTTAAGCGCTTCTATTTCTTTTATCAGGGCAGTAATTGTGAGGTCTTCTTTATTGCGAGGCACCAGATGCCATGCAGTGATTCCGGTGACGCCCAGAAAACCCAGCGACAGTGATGATGCGATAAAGAAACGTCGATTCATAGCAGATAAGATTGTGCCCTTTGGACTAAGTCTAACCAGGATTCTACGGTTTCGCACTGAAATATTCCCCGGTCGAGCCTTCTTATCTGTTTCAGAATTTTACGAAACATTGCTGTTGTCGTTTTGAGCAGTTGTGCCTGCTTACTGTCAGAAGTGCAAAGGTTTGGTAAAGGCGAGAACTTTTCATCCCTGCCACTAGTCAGTTGCCCATAACCTATCGTTTATCAAGGAAACTGAAATTTGAAAACTAATACATCTGTATTTTTGGCAGTGATGACTGCCGCCTTGTTGTCTGGTTGTGGTGGTGGTTCTGACTCTGCTTCAGATAAATATCCCAACGCTTACATACAGTTCTATAACGCCTCTCCCGACAGTGCCGACACTGAATTAGTGGTGGATGATGAAGTCATTAGCTCCAGCGCCTATGGAGATGTGACTGCTTTATATACATATGATGCAGATAGTTATGAAGTGGCATTGCAATGGCATGACTCGGATGGTCAGGAACACACCCTGACGGAAATGGAAATTGACCTACGCAGCAGTTATAAAACCATGTTGTTGATGGGCGGCGACTTTGAGAACCCGGATATCTCTGAGTTTTCCTTTGAACGCTCAGAGCTTGAGGACGAGTTTTATTTGTATGCCATGATGGGCGCTGCTGATTTGGGTAACTATGATCTTTATATTGCTGAATCGGGTGTACCCTTTGCCGATGCGAATTTTGTGGGTAATTTGCTGTATCTGCAACCCGAGAAAATGCCTTATTGGTCACCTGATGATGACGAGTTCGCCTGGCCAGTGGAAGACTATAAAATCTTTTTAGCGGATCCGGATAGCGGTGAAATGCTGTTTGAAAGTCAGGACATTGCATTTAATTATGAATCAGACTACATCCTGTCGGTACGCAAAACCTCTGGTGCCAATGACGACAATATTGTGGTGGACATTATTCTCAACTCCACCAATTTGACCGCTGAACAGGATATTACCGCCACAGCACAATTCAGAGTATATAGTGCTATGGAGTCTTCTGTTGCGTTGGATGTTAGTGTTTCAGACAGCGAGGAGCAATACGCCACCACGGTTGCCGGGGGCACGTTAACTGACTTTACCTCTGTGCAATTTGGCGATTACCAAATCAGTGCTGCCACAGATGATGGTGAGCACAGTTTTTCTGGCCGGCTGATGACGCTGAATCAGGGCGACAGTAAAACCATCGTCATGTTCGAAGATCCTGACCTGGGGTTAACTTCCCTGACTATGGAAGATAGTAACCTGCCACAATCCTTTGAACATCAGATATCGGTTGCCAATCTGTTACCGGAATTCAGTAATCTGGACATCTACCTGGTGCGCGACGATGAAACCAAGGACACCGCCGATCACAAAATGACTGGTTTAGATTACGCCGATAGTCGCACTATTACCGTGCCAAACGACTACTACTCTGTGGTAGTGGTATACGAGGACAATCTCGGCATTGAATCTTTGTTATATCGTTCAGAGTTGATCAATTTTAATGAAGATGGTGTCTATATCATTACTATTGAGCCGGTTGAGGCCACCGGAGGCTATCGCGCCAACGTCATTTGGTAAATGCCAAACCAAGGGGGACATGGCTTGTGAAACGCAAGTTATGACCCCTGTTAACCTTTTGCATACGTTTTCATTACAACTTTGCTACCGAAAACCGCAGGAGTAATTATACTGAGTTCTAAGCGTAATTCTGTATTGAGAAAGGTTAACAATTCATGAAACCCCGTTATATATCTGCGATCATCGCTTCAGTATTGGCGTTGTCAGCCTGTTCCAAAGCACCTGAAACATCTTCATCGGTAGCTGCACCGGCACAAGAACAGAGCAAGTCTTATAAACACATTACTCTTCAGGAAGAAACCGCCAACTGGTGGCAAAATGCCATCTTTTATGAAATCTGGCCTCGTTCTTTTTATGATGCTGATGGTGATGGAAGTGGTGATTTTGATGGTATGACGGCAAAGCTGGATTATCTTCAGGATTTGGGCGTAAACGGTATCTGGTTGACACCAGTATTCGAAGCGCCTTCTTACCACGGTTATGATTTTCAGGATTTCTACAACGTAGAATCTGATTATGGCACCATGGAAGACTTCGAAGAATTCGTGGCCGCTGCCCATGAAAAAGACATTAAGATTATTCTGGACCTGGTAATCAATCATATTTCCGATGGCCATGAGTGGTTCAAAAAGTCAGCTGCGCGGGAAGCTGGTTACGAAGATTATTTTATCTGGCGCAAAGAAATGCCCACCAGTTGGGGTAAAGCCTGGTCTGATGATGTCGATGACTCAGCTGCAGTCTGGCATTGGAATGAAACCCGTCAGGAATATTATTACGGCGCGTTCGCATCCACTCAGCCGGATGTCAATCTGGAAAACCCCAAAATCGTCGAAGAGATGAACAAGATGGCCACCTTCTGGTTAGAAAAAGGTGTAGATGGCTTCCGTTTGGATGCGGTGCGTTACGCTATAGAAGATGTCTCTGAAGACTGGAATGACGCGGACCAAGGCGATACCCAAGCTACTATAGATTACTGGGCGCAATTTACCGCCCATGTAGAGTCAATTAAACCGGATGCTATGCTGGTGGCCGAAGCCTGGTCCGATATGCCTACCATTGGCAAGTACTATGACGACGGCAAGGGCATGCACTCCGCCTTTGATTTTGATTTTGGCTATGTGGTGAGTGGTATATTAAATGCTGGTGGAGAACGCACCGCAGATTTCGGAACTGTGGATGAGTCGAAAACCGACAATACCCGGGAAGCGCTGTGGGAGAACTTACTGAGTCGTAAGGATAATGCACCTCTCTCCTTTTTCTCGCCGTTTTTAACCAATCATGATCAAAATCGTATCATGCACACATTGGGTGAGGATTGGACCAAAGCAAAAGCGGCAGCTACGTTACTGATGACCACACCGGGTACTCTGTATTTATACTACGGCGAGGAAATTGGCTTATCTCAGTATACTACTGGGGATGATCAATACCGTCGTGCCATTATGCAATGGGAAGACACCGATTCGGCAGGATTTAACGATACTGGTGCTTTTTGGTTAGATCAGGGACGTTGGTTTCCCTGGGTACAAGACCATAAAGCCTGGTGGGGACCATATTGGCAAAGCCAGAGACCATCTGGCTTGGCATCGGTTGATGTACAACAAGCCAATCCAGACTCATTGTTAAATCACTACAAAAAGTTGATTGCTGTGCGCAAAGGCTCACCTGCATTGCAGTTCCCGGATGAGATCCGTTATTACCCGGTAGACAATCAGAATGTTTGGCTGGTGCAAAATATCAAAGGTGATGAATCTCGAATAGTGATGGTGAACTTATCCACCGCAGAAGCGTCGGAATTCAGTGTGCCTGAAGAGATCAAAGGACAGCATAAGAATCAACTTACCAGCGCTACCTTAATATTAGGTGACAAAATTAGCTTGAAAGCAGGCGAGTCGGTCATACTTTAATTCCTAGGTACTTGGGTAAAAAGCCAGTGTCAGCCACTGGCTTTTTTGTGTGCAAAGACATTTGCCTATATTTTAAACTTTTTTTGAAAATAGACTGTCGTTGCCAGATCTTTTCTGTTACTATTGCGCGCCCTTTTTATGGGGGTATGTATAAAAGAGCAGCATAAGCTGTTTTTTTACAACGATATAACGGCTCGGGAGAGCCTTTAATTAGCGGAGCACTAACATGATCCAAATGCAAACTAACCTGGATGTGGCGGACAATTCCGGCGCTCGCAGGGTTCAGTGTATTAAGGTCCTTGGTGGCTCGCATCGCCGTTATGCAGGCATTGGCGATATCATCAAAGTTACTGTTAAGGAAGCAATTCCTCGCGGTAAGGTGAAAAAAGGTGATGTCTTGAATGCGGTGGTGGTGCGTACTAGAAAAGGCGTTCGTCGTCCAGACGGTTCAATTATCCGTTTTGATAACAACGCAGCTGTTTTGTTAAACAATAACAAGCAGCCAATAGGTACGCGTATCTTTGGTCCTGTGACCCGTGAGCTTCGTGCAGACAACATGAAGATCGTCTCATTGGCACCCGAGGTACTATAAGGAGTCGCGATTATGGCAAGTAAAATTCGTCGTGATGATGAAATCGTCGTTTTAGCAGGTAAAGACAAGGGTAAGCAAGGCAAAGTCCTTAAGGTTATCACTGGCAAAGACCGCGTAATCGTCGAAGGTGTGAATTTGGTTAAGAAACATCAGAAACCCAACCCACAGTTGAACGTTCCTGGTGGCATCGTAGAAAAAGAAGCATCTATTCATGTATCAAATGTAGCGATCGTTAACCCTCAAACGGGTAAAGCTGATCGTGTAGGTTTCCGTTTTGAAGATGGCAAAAAAGTCCGTATCTTCAAATCAAACGGTGAACAGATTTAATTAATTGGAGAATACGATGGCGAAACTGCATGATTTTTATAAAGAATCAGTCGTTCCACAACTCGCTAAAGAGTTTGGTTACAAGAGCGTCATGCAAGTCCCTCGGATAGAAAAAATCACCCTGAACATGGGTTTGGGTGAAGCATTAACAGACAAGAAGGTTCTTGAGAACGCTTCTAACGATATGATGTTAATCGCTGGTCAAAAGCCAGTGGTAACTAAAGCTCGTAAGTCTGTTGCTGGTTTTAAAATCCGTGAAGGCTACCCTATTGGTTGCAAAGTAACTCTGCGTGGCGATCGTATGTGGGAATTCTTTGAGCGTTTAATCTCTATCGCAATTCCTCGTATCCGTGACTTCCGTGGTCTGAACCCTAAATCGTTCGACGGCCGTGGTAACTACAGCATGGGTATCAAGGAGCAAATTATCTTCGCTGAAATCGATTTCGATAAGGTAGATAAAGTGCGCGGTATGGATATCGTTATCACCACATCAGCTAACACAAACGAGGAAGGAAAGGCACTGTTATCTGCTTTCAACTTCCCGTTCCGTAAATAAGGTGTAGGGTTATGGCAAAAGAATCAATGAAGGCACGTGAAGTAAAGCGTGCAAAATTAGTAGCCAAATACGCAACTAAGCGTGCTGAACTTAAAGCTATCATCAGCAGTGTAAATTCTTCTGATGAAGAGCGTTGGGACGCAGTACTTAAGCTACAACAACTACCAAGAGATTCTGCTCGTTCACGTCAACAAAATCGTTGTCGTATCACTGGCCGTCCTCATGGTTTCCTACGCAAATTTGGCCTGAGCCGTAACAAGCTGCGTGAAGCAGCGATGCGCGGTGAAGTCCCTGGTCTGAAAAAAGCCAGCTGGTAAGGAGTAGCAAATATGAGTATGCAAGATCCTATCGCGGATATGTTCACACGTATTAGAAACGGTCAAATGGCAGGTAAAGTATCTGTTGTTATGCCTTGTTCTAAGATTCGTGTTGCAATCGCAAATGTATTAAAGCAAGAAGGTTACATTGAAGATTTCAGTAAAGAAGGCGACGTAAAGCCGACTTTAGAAGTTACTTTGAAATACTTCGAAGGCAAAAGCGTTATCGATACTATCGAACGCGCCAGCCGCCCTGGTCTGCGCATCTATAAGAAAAAAGATGAGCTGCCTAAAGTATTGGGTGGATTGGGTATTGCCATTGTGTCTACCTCTAAAGGTGTGATGACTGACCGTGCTGCGCGTAAAGCTGGCATGGGTGGTGAGATCATCGGCTACGTAGCGTAACGGAGGATTATTCAATG
Source organism: Planctobacterium sp. AWH2_060 (assembly GCF_056158425.1). Lineage (NCBI taxonomy): Bacteria > Pseudomonadati > Pseudomonadota > Gammaproteobacteria > Alteromonadales > Alteromonadaceae > Planctobacterium > Planctobacterium sp. AWH2_060. The sequence goes on from NZ_JBSWTG010000001.1 coordinate 4,360,828, forward strand.
TCACGTGTAGCAAAAGCACCTGTAGAACTTCAATCTGGCGTTGAGATAACTATCAACGGTCAGGAAGTTACAGTAAAAGGTAAAAACGGCACGCTTACTCGTGTATTCAACGACGCTGTTGAAGTCGTTCAGGAAGAAAACGCGGTTAAAGCCCTTCCTCGTGAAGGTTTTGATGATGCGTGGGCACAAGCAGGTACTGCTCGTGCACTACTGAACAACATGGTAATCGGTGCAACTACTGGTTTCGAAAGAAAGTTAGAGCTGATCGGTGTTGGTTACCGTGCGCAAGCACAGGGTAACAAACTGAACCTGACTCTGGGTTTCTCTCATCCCGTTGTATATGAAATGCCGGCGGGTATTTCTGTCGAAACTCCTAGCCAAACTGAAGTCGTCGTCAAAGGCGCTGACAAGCAGGTAGTTGGCCAGGTTGCAGCTAACATCCGTGGATACCGTCCGCCAGAGCCTTACAAAGGTAAAGGTGTTCGTTATTCTGATGAAGTTGTACTTCGTAAAGAAGCTAAGAAGAAGTAAGGGGTAGGTACGATGGATAAGAAAACATCTCGTTTACGTCGCGCCGCTCGTGCACGTTTTAAGATGCGTGAGTTAGGCGTACACCGTTTGGTGATACACCGTACACCTCGCCACATTTACGCACAATTAATTGCGCCAACTGGATCAGAAGTGTTAGCTGCTGCATCTACAGTTGAAGCAGATGTACGTAAAGATCTTAAGTCAACTGGTAATACCGACGCTGCTACTGCAGTAGGTAAAACAATTGCTGAACGTGCAATTGAGAAAGGTATTAAAGAAGTAGCTTTCGATCGCAGTGGCTTCAAGTACCACGGTCGTGTTAAAGCACTGGCTGAAGCAGCTCGCGAAGCTGGCCTTCAGTTCTAGGAGTAGATTATGTCTAGAGTAGAACCTCAACAAAGTGGTGAACTGTTAGAAAAATTAATCGCTGTTAACCGCGTAGCAAAGGTAGTTAAGGGTGGTCGTATTTTCAGCTTCACAGCATTGACTGTAGTTGGAGATGGTAACGGTCGCGTTGGCTTTGGTTACGGTAAAGCGCGTGAAGTTCCAGCTGCTATTCAAAAAGCAATGGAAAAAGCACGTCGCAACCTGGTAACAGTGGATCTTAACGGTCACACATTACAACACCCAATCAAGGGTCGTCACTCAGGCTCAAAAGTTTACATGCAGCCTGCTTCAGAGGGTACGGGTATCATCGCTGGTGGTGCAATGCGTGCAGTTCTTGAAGTAGCTGGTGTACAAAACGTATTGTCTAAGTGCTATGGCTCAACTAACCCAATCAACGTTGTTCGTGCAACGATCAAAGCGTTGACTGACATGAACTCACCAGAACAAGTTGCTGCGAAGCGTGGCTTGTCTGTTGACGAGATTATGGGGTAATTGACGATGGCAACAGTTAAAGTCAAGCAAACAAAGAGCTCTATTGGTCGTTTGCCTAAGCACAAAGCTACTTTGAAAGGCTTAGGTTTACGTAAAATTGGCCATGTTCGTGAATTGGAAGATACACCTGCGGTTCGTGGGATGATCAACCAGGTTTACTACATGGTAGAAGTGGTAGGGGAGTAAGTTATGTACTTAAATACTATTGCTCCTGCTCCAGGAGCCAAAAAATCTGGTAAGCGCGTAGGTCGCGGTATTGGTTCTGGCCTGGGTAAAACTGGTGGTCGTGGTCACAAGGGACAAAAGTCTCGTTCAGGTGGCAGCGTTAAGCCAGGTTTCGAAGGTGGTCAAATGCCAATTCAGCGTCGTTTGCCTAAGTTCGGTTTCACTTCACGTGTATCACTGGTTTCTGACCAGGTTACATTGACTGAAATCGCTAAGGTAGAAGGCGACACTGTTTCTTTAGAAACTTTGAAAGCTGCTGGTCTTATTAAGAAAGACAAGCTGTTCGTAAAAGTTATGAAGAGCGGTGAAGTTACTCGCGCGGTAACTGTTAAGGGCTTAAAGGTTTCTAAAGGCGCTCGAGAAGCAATCGAAGCGGCTGGCGGTAAAGTAGAGGAATAACCTAAATGGCGAAACCAGGATTGGATTCAGCAAAAGGTGGTTTGAGCGAGCTTAAAGCGAGACTGCTGTTCGTATTGGGCGCGGTAATCGTTTTCAGACTAGGCTCTTATATCCCTATTCCTGGCATTGATTCTGCCGTTCTTGCTCAATTATTTGAGCAACAAAAAGGCACGATCGTAGAGATGTTTAACATGTTCTCCGGTGGTGCTTTGGAACGTGCTTCAGTTTTTGCACTGGGAATCATGCCTTACATTTCAGCATCTATCATCATTAACCTGATGACAGTAATCCATCCGCCAATGATGGAGCTGAAAAAAGAAGGCGAGGCAGGTCGTCGTAAGATCAGCCAGTACACGCGTTATTTTACGCTGGTATTGTCCATCTTTCAGGCGATAGGAATTGCGACTGGTTTACCTAACCTTGTATCAGGTTTGGTAATAAATCCTGGATTTGGTTTCTACTTTACGGCAGTGGTAAGTCTGGTCACCGGTACCATGTTCTTGATGTGGTTAGGTGAGCAGATTACTGAAAGAGGGATTGGTAACGGAATTTCAATTCTTATCTTCGCTGGTATTGTTGCAGGTTTACCGACAGCTATAGGTCAAACCGCAGAACAAGCCAGAACCGGAGATTTGAGTCTGTTGTTCTTGTTATTTATCGGTGTGATTGTAATGGCAGTCACTTACTTCGTCGTTTTCGTAGAGCGTGGTCAGCGTCGAATCGTTGTTAACTATGCGAAGCGTCAACAAGGTCGTAAGGTTTATGCTGCACAAAGCACTCACTTACCGCTGAAAGTAAATATGGCGGGTGTAATTCCACCTATATTTGCTTCCAGTATCATTTTGTTCCCAGGTACTATTGCAACCTGGTTTGGACAAAACGAGTCTTTGGCTTGGTTACAAGACATCTCTTTGATGCTGTCACCAGGTCAACCTTTGTACGTAATGTTATATGCAGCGGCTATCATCTTCTTCTGCTTTTTCTACACGGCGTTGGTATTCAACCCGCGTGAGACTGCGGATAATTTGAAAAAGTCTGGTGCATTTGTTCCTGGGATTCGTCCTGGTGAGCAAACATCTAAGTACATCGATAAGGTAATGACTCGCCTGACACTGGCCGGTGCTCTTTATATAACCTTTATCTGTTTAGTGCCTGAGTTCATGATGATCGCCTGGAATGTACAATTCTACTTTGGCGGTACATCACTGCTGATTATCGTAGTGGTAATCATGGATTTCATGGCGCAGGTACAAACTCATTTGATGTCTCATCAGTATGAGTCTGTATTGAAAAAAGCCAACTTAAAAGGCTATGGCCGCTAAGTGGCATAACGGAGTGATGAAATGAAAGTTCGTGCATCCGTAAAGAGAATTTGTCGTAATTGCAAAGTCATCAAGCGCAACGGCGTTGTGCGTGTGATTTGTAAAGAGCCAAAGCATAAGCAACGACAAGGTTAATCGTTTCTGACAAAAGTCAGAAATAGTTTGCAATTTTATGCCGGATAAGTATCCTTACGGGCTTTTTATCTGGCGACTAACTTAGAGGAGTGCTGTTAATGGCCCGTATAGCTGGCATTAACATTCCGGAACACAAGCACACAGTTGTAGCGTTACGCTCGATCTATGGGATCGGCAATACACGCGCAAAATTAATCTGTGCCGAAGCTGGTATTCCGGAAAGTACAAAAATTAAAGAATTATCAGAAGCTGAATTGGACAATTTGCGTGATCAGGTAGCTAAATTCTCTGTTGAGGGTGACCTGCGCCGTGAAGTTCAAATGAACATCAAACGTTTGATGGACCTTGGTTGCTTCCGTGGCATACGCCACCGTCGTAGCTTGCCCTTACGTGGTCAGCGCACTAAAACTAATGCGCGTACCCGTAAAGGTCCTCGTAAGCCAATTAAGAAGTAAGCGGGGGAGTAAGTTATGGCTAAAGCACCAACTCGTGCTCGTAAGCGCGTAAAACGTCAAGTTGCTGATGGTATGGCGCACATCCATGCGTCGTTCAACAACACAATCGTGACTATCACTGATCGTCAAGGTAACGCTCTTTCATGGGCAACTTCTGGAGGCTCAGGCTTCCGTGGTTCTCGTAAATCAACTCCTTTTGCTGCTCAGGTAGCTGCAGAAAGAGCCGGCGTTGCTGCGCAGGAATATGGTTTGAAAAACATTGAAGTATTCGTAAAAGGTCCAGGTCCAGGTCGTGAATCTGCTATCCGTGCCTTAAATGCGGCAGGTTACCGCATTACTAATATTACAGATGTGACGCCTATTCCTCACAACGGTTGTCGTCCACCGAAAAAACGTCGCGTTTAATCGACGGATTGTTGGAGAAATATCATGGCAAGATACTTGGGTCCTAAACTCAAATTAAGCCGTCGCGAAGGAACAGATTTGTTCCTGAAAAGCGGTGTTCGTGCAATTGATTCAAAATGTAATATTGAAACTGCACCTGGTCAACACGGTGCACGTCGTGGTCGTTTATCAGACTACGGTGTTCAGTTGCGTGAGAAACAAAAAGTACGTCGTATGTACGGCGTTTTAGAGAAGCAATTCCGTAATTATTACGGTGAAGCGGCTCGCCGTAAAGGCAACACAGGTGAAAACCTGCTACAACTATTAGAACAGCGTCTTGATAACGTTGTATACAGAATGGGTTTTGCCAGCACTCGTGCTGAAGCTCGTCAGTTAGTCAGCCATAAAGCTATTATGGTTAACGGACAAGTAGTAAACATTCCTTCATTCAATGTATCTGCAGAAGACGTTGTATCAGTTCGTGAAAAAGCGAAAAAGCAAGCGCGTATTGCTGCCGCTCTGGAATTATCCGAGCAGCGTGAAAAGCCTACCTGGATTGAGGTAGATGCTAAAGCAATGGAAGGTACTTTTAAACGTGTACCTGAGCGTAGTGATTTGTCTGCTGAAATCAACGAACAACTTATCGTCGAACTTTACAGTAAGTAAAGGTTAAAAGTTAAAGAGAGGATATATGTCGGGTTCTGTAACTGAATTCCTAAGACCTAGACTGGTAGAAATCGAGAACGTTACTGGTACGCGCGCTAAAGTTACTTTAGAGCCTCTGGAGCGTGGTTTCGGTCATACTCTGGGTAATGCTTTACGCAGAATACTTTTATCTTCAATGCCTGGTTGTGCGGTAACTGAAGTCGAGATCGACGGCGTGTTACACGAGTACAGCACTAAAGAAGGCGTTCAGGAAGACGTGATTGAAATTCTGTTGAACCTGAAAGGGTTGGCAGTGCGTCTTGAAGGTAAAACTGAAGCTACTTTAACGTTAGTGAAGTCAGGTGCAGGTCCTGTACTTGCTGGAGATATCCAGCATGACGGAGATGTTGAAATTGCTAATCCAGAACACCTGATTTGTACATTAACAGGTGATTCAGAAATCAGCATGCGCATCAAAGTTGAGACAGGTCGTGGTTATGTACCTGCTTCTACCCGTCGCTCCTCTGAAGATGATGATAGACCAATTGGTCGTCTGTTGGTTGATGCTTCCTACAGTCCTGTAGATCGTATTGCCTACAATGTAGAGTCTGCCCGTGTTGAACAGCGCACAGACTTAGACAAGTTGATCATCGATATGGAAACTAACGGTACTATCGACCCGGAAGAAGCGATTCGCCGCGCAGCTACTATTTTAGCTGAGCAATTAGAAGCGTTCGTAGATCTGCGCGATATGACTGAGCCAGAAGAAAAAGAAGAGAAACCTGAGTTTGATCCTATTCTTCTGCGTCCGGTGGATGATCTTGAATTGACAGTACGTTCTGCAAACTGCTTGAAAGCAGAAGCAATTCAGTACATTGGTGACCTGGTACAACGCACCGAGGTTGAGCTGTTGAAGACCCCTAATCTGGGTAAGAAATCGCTAACTGAAATTAAAGATGTGTTGGCCTCTCGTGGGTTGTCTTTGGGTATGCGCCTGGAAAATTGGCCGCCTGAAAGCATCGTCGAGAAGGATTAATCAGGCAACTTTCTGATTAAAAGAGAAGGGTGATATTATGCGCCATCGTAAGAGTGGTCGTCAGTTAAATCGAAACAGTAGCCATCGTCAGGCTATGTTTCGTAACATGGCTAGCTCACTAGTTAAGCATGAAGTTATTAAAACTACTTTGCCAAAAGCTAAAGAGCTACGTCGCGTAATTGAACCTCTTATTACTCTTGCTAAGCAAGACAGCGTTGCAAACCGTCGTTTGGCTTTTGCTCGTACACGTGATAAAGAGGTAGTAGGTAAGTTATTCAATGAGTTGGGTCCTCGCTATACTGAGCGTCCTGGTGGTTACACTCGTATTTTAAAGTGTGGCTTCCGTACTGGTGATAACGCACCTATGGCTTTTGTTGAACTGGTAGATAGACCAGAAGCAGAAGTTGAAGCAGTTTCAGAAGAAGCTGTAGCAGAATAAAAAAACCGGGCGAAAGCCCGGTTTTTTGTTTTTATACCCATCTAAATAAAAAGTCTTTCTTAACTCCTTATTTTTTCAATTCCTTCATTATTGCGGCAAACTCTTCTTCGTTAATTCCGCCCTTTAATGCATATTCTTTTACTGTACTATCACTTAATCCGGCATTTTGAGCAGATTCTAAAATCTTTTGTAAATACTCTCTTTTAGATGAAGATTCTTTTAACGCAGTAGTCACTACATCTTCAGCTTTACCCGGGAAAACGGCCAATAAGGCATCTACAATATATTCACCAACAAAGGGTACTGCCTCAACTGCGGTTTTAACAATATCGACTACATCATTAGGATGAGTTTCTACTAACGTTTGGACTATGCGATCAGCTGAGTCTGGTTCTGTAACCACTGCTACTCGCACAATATCCTTTAATTCGTCGGGAGTGGTGTTGGCTGCCGCATGAACTACAAAGTCTACATAACTTGGCTCTGCGTTAATTGCCACTTCTACAATATTAGGGCAACTGGTTACACCTTTATCTATCGCTACAGCAACAATCTCTTTAGTTAAAGAGGGAGCTGCAGAAACGGCAGCATAAACAATGTCTTTATATTTTTCTGGATAAAGATCTAAAGTGGTATCGACGATGCGAGCTGCATGTAATGGATAGTGTTCTACAATACTTTTAACCGCACGCCCAACAGACATATTCTGCTGCACCTGCTTTTGTATAAATTCCGATGTTACGTAAAAAGAGTCATTTGAGTTCCCTTCAAATGCGAGTGTGTTTCCAGCCATGGAAATTAATAGCGCACTTATTATTCTAAGCTTCATTTGAAGATCTCTTAAGAAATTAACCTATAGCTCTAATATGACTTATGTATCGGTTAAAAGTTCAATTTGTTACCAAAAGTTTTCAAATTAAACAGGATGTTAACAAAAATAGCAATAATAGTTTAAAAACCCAGCAATTAAATAAAATACCTAAAAAACTTTAAATAAAGTATTGACGGTGTAAATCATGTCTGTAGAATGCGCGCCTCGCTTGGGGAGACAATCTTTCGAAGCGGCTTCTTAAAGTCTAAAACCTAATTTAGTGAAAACTCTACGGGCCTTTAAGTAAGCGGGCTACAACAAGTTACTTGAAAAAATAAACTCAAATAAAATGTTGACAAGCCAAACGGGAAGTGTAGAATGCGCATCCCGCTTGAGGAGAGGCTCGAGCAAACGTTCTTTAACAATCAGCAATAAGACAATCTGTGTGGGCATCGATTGATTTTGATGTCGACCCAAAAAATTTATATTTTCGATTTTAATTGAAGAGTTTGATCATGGCTCAGATTGAACGCTGGCGGCAGGCCTAACACATGCAAGTCGAACGGTAACAGGATAGCTTGCTATCGCTGACGAGTGGCGGACGGGTGAGTAATACTTAGGGATCTGCCCCGGGGTGGGGGACAACCATTGGAAACGATGGCTAATACCGCATAACGTCTATGGACCAAAGAGGGCTTCGGCTCTCGCCCTGGGATGAACCTAAGCGAGATTAGCTTGTTGGTGAGGTAAAGGCTCACCAAGGCGACGATCTCTAGCTGTTCTGAGAGGAAGATCAGCCACACTGGGACTGAGACACGGCCCAGACTCCTACGGGAGGCAGCAGTGGGGAATATTGCACAATGGGGGAAACCCTGATGCAGCCATGCCGCGTGTGTGAAGAAGGCCTTCGGGTTGTAAAGCACTTTCAGTGAGGAGGAAAGGTTGAAGGTTAATACCCTTTAGCTGTGACGTTACTCACAGAAGAAGCACCGGCTAACTCCGTGCCAGCAGCCGCGGTAATACGGAGGGTGCGAGCGTTAATCGGAATTACTGGGCGTAAAGCGCACGCAGGCGGCTATATAAGCCAGATGTGAAAGCCCCGGGCTTAACCTGGGAGAGTCATTTGGAACTGTATAGCTAGAGTTTTGGAGAGGAGAGTGGAATTCCAGGTGTAGCGGTGAAATGCGTAGATATCTGGAGGAACATCAGTGGCGAAGGCGGCTCTCTGGCCAAAAACTGACGCTCATGTGCGAAAGCGTGGGTAGCGAACAGGATTAGATACCCTGGTAGTCCACGCCGTAAACGCTGTCTACTAGCTGTATGCGGATTCATTTCTGTGTGTAGCGAAGCTAACGCGCTAAGTAGACCGCCTGGGGAGTACGGCCGCAAGGTTAAAACTCAAATGAATTGACGGGGGCCCGCACAAGCGGTGGAGCATGTGGTTTAATTCGATGCAACGCGAAGAACCTTACCTACACTTGACATGCAGAGAACTTTCCAGAGATGGATAGGTGCCTTCGGGAACTCTGACACAGGTGCTGCATGGCTGTCGTCAGCTCGTGTCGTGAGATGTTGGGTTAAGTCCCGCAACGAGCGCAACCCTTGTCCTTAGTTGCCAGCATTTGGTTGGGCACTTTAAGGAGACTGCCGGTGACAAACCGGAGGAAGGTGGGGACGACGTCAAGTCATCATGGCCCTTACGTGTAGGGCTACACACGTGCTACAATGGCAGATACAGAGGGATGCGAGACAGTGATGTGGAGCGGAGCCCTTAAAGTCTGTCGTAGTCCGGATTGGAGTCTGCAACTCGACTCCATGAAGTCGGAATCGCTAGTAATCGCAGGTCAGCATACTGCGGTGAATACGTTCCCGGGCCTTGTACACACCGCCCGTCACACCATGGGAGTGGGATGCAAAAGAAGTAGTTAGTCTAACCTTCGGGAGGGCGATTACCACTTTGTGTTTCATGACTGGGGTGAAGTCGTAACAAGGTAACCCTAGGGGAACCTGGGGTTGGATCACCTCCTTACGTAAAGGTGTCGAATTGAATTCAATTCGATGTTCACACAGATTGTTTTATTGTCAATTGTAGGTCGGAATTCATTCCGACGAAGGGCCTTAATGACTACTCTTCTTGTTCAAAAAGTAGATTAATCATTAAGGTTTTTAATTCTCTGGAGTTAAATCATCCTTAAACTGTTCTTTAACAAACTGGAAAAGCTGATAAATCATCGATATTGATGTGTTGTTTCGATAACGCATGCAATATCAACCAAGTATGTATTTTTTAAAAATTTAGGGTAAACGATAGCGTTTTACTCTATCTGACATAGGCGAGTTACAGTCAAGCAGCAATTCTTGCATTACTGATGGCAACATTGAGTGATACAGGGGTTGTATGATTAAGTGACTAAGCGTATACGGTGGATGCCTTGGCAGTCAGAGGCGATGAAGGACGTGTAAATCTGCGAAAAGCGTAGGTGAGGTGATAAAACCCGTTATAACCTACGATGTCCGAATGGGGAAACCCGGCCTTAGGGTCATCTGTAACTGAATTCATAGGTTGCAGAAGCAAACGAGGGGAACTGAAACATCTAAGTACCCTCAGGAAAAGAAATCAATTGAGATTGCCTTAGTAGCGGCGAGCGAACGGGTAACAGCCGATGATTTATGTTGTAGTGGAATCTTCTGGGAAGTTGAGCGATACAGGGTGATAGCCCCGTACACGAAGCAGCATGAATCACATATTAAGTAGGACGGGACACGTGTTATCTTGTCTGAAGATGGGGGGACCATCCTCCAAGGCTAAATACTCCTGACTGACCGATAGTGAACCAGTACCGTGAGGGAAAGGCGAAAAGAACCCCGGCGAGGGGAGTGAAACAGAACCTGAAACCGTATACGTACAAGCAGTGGGAGCAGACTTGTTCTGTGACTGCGTACCTTTTGTATAATGGGTCAGCGACTTATATTTTGTAGCGAGGTTAACCGCATAGGGGAGCCGTAGCGAAAGCGAGTCTTAACTGGGCGCTTAGTTGCAAGGTATAGACCCGAAACCCGGTGATCTAGCCATGGGCAGGTTGAAGGTTGAGTAACATCAACTGGAGGACCGAACCCACTAACGTTGAAAAGTTAGGGGATGACCTGTGGCTGGGGGTGAAAGGCCAATCAAACCGGGAGATAGCTGGTTCTCCCCGAAAGCTATTTAGGTAGCGCCTCGGACGAATACCATTGGGGGTAGAGCACTGTTTGGGCTAGGGGGTCATCCCGACTTACCAACCCCATGCAAACTCCGAATACCAATGAGTACTATCCGGGAGACACACGGCGGGTGCTAACGTCCGTCGTGGAGAGGGAAACAACCCAGACCGCCAGCTAAGGTCCCCAAATATTGCTAAGTGGGAAACGATGTGGGAAGGCTAAGACAGCTAGGAGGTTGGCTTAGAAGCAGCCACCCTTTAAAGAAAGCGTAATAGCTCACTAGTCGAGTCGGCCTGCGCGGAAGATGTAACGGGGCTAAGCAATATACCGAAGCTGCGGCAGCACGTAAGTGCTGGGTAGGGGAGCGTTGTGTAAGTGGATGAAGGTGAATCGAGAGGTTTGCTGGACATATCACAAGTGCGAATGCTGACATGAGTAACGATAATGGGGGTGAAAAACCCCCACGCCGGAAGACCAAGGTTTCCTGTCCCATGCTAATCAGGGCAGGGTAAGTCGGCCCCTAAGGCGAGGCAGAAATGCGTAGTCGATGGGAAACGGGTTAATATTCCCGTACTTTTATATACAGTGATGGGGTGACGGAGAAGGCTAAACTGGCATGGCGTTGGTTGTCCATGTGAAAGTGTGTAGGCTGAGAGTTCAGGTAAATCCGGACTCTTAAGGCTGAGACACGAGACGAGTGACTACGGTCGCGAAGCAGTTGATGCCCGGCTTCCAGGAAAAACCTCTAAACGTATGTATATAAGAACCGTACCCCAAACCGACACAGGTGGTCAGGTAGAGAATACTAAGGCGCTTGAGAGAACTCGGGTGAAGGAACTCGGCAAAATAGTACCGTAACTTCGGGAGAAGGTACGCCTCTGATTGTGATAAGACTTGCTCTTTAAGCGATTGGAGGCCGCAGTGACCAGATGGCTGGGACTGTTTATTAAAAACACAGCACTGTGCTAACACGAAAGTGGACGTATACGGTGTGACACCTGCCCGGTGCCGGAAGGTTAATTGATGGGGTTAGCGTAAGCGAAGCTCTTGATCGAAGCCCCGGTAAACGGCGGCCGTAACTATAACGGTCCTAAGGTAGCGAAATTCCTTGTCGGGTAAGTTCCGACCTGCACGAATGGTGTAACCATGGCCATGCTGTCTCCACCCGAGACTCAGTGAAATTGAAATCGCAGTGAAGATGCTGTGTACCCGCACCTAGACGGAAAGACCCCGTGAACCTTTACTACAGCTTGGCACTGAACATTGACCCTACATGTGTAGGATAGGTGGGAGGCTTTGAAGCGTTGTCGCCAGATAGCGTGGAGCCATCCTTGAAATACCACCCTTGTATGTTTGATGTTCTAACCATCACCCGTAATCCGGGTGTGGGACAGTGTCTGGTGGGTAGTTTGACTGGGGCGGTCTCCTCCCAAATAGTAACGGAGGAGCACGAAGGTTAGCTAATCACGGTCGGACATCGTGAGGTTAGTGCAATGGCATAAGCTGGCTTAACTGCGAGACAGACACGTCGAGCAGATACGAAAGTAGGTCATAGTGATCCGGTGGTTCTGAATGGAAGGGCCATCGCTCAACGGATAAAAGGTACTCCGGGGATAACAGGCTGATACCGCCCAAGAGTTCATATCGACGGCGGTGTTTGGCACCTCGATGTCGGCTCATCACATCCTGGGGCTGAAGTCGGTCCCAAGGGTATGGCTGTTCGCCATTTAAAGTGGTACGCGAGCTGGGTTTAGAACGTCGTGAGACAGTTCGGTCCCTATCTGGTGTGGGCGTTGGATGATTGAGGGGAGCTGCTCCTAGTACGAGAGGACCGGAGTGGACGAACCGCTGGTGTTCGGGTTGTGATGCCAATCGCATTGCCCGGTAGCCAAGTTCGGAACGGATAACCGCTGAAAGCATCTAAGCGGGAAGCCGGCCCCAAGATGAGTCATCCCTGACAGTTTAACTGTCCAGAAGGGTTGTTTAAGACTAAGACGTTGATAGGCAGGGTGTGGAAGCGTTGTAAGGCGTTAAGCTAACCTGTACTAATTGCCCGTGAGGCTTAATCATACAACACCCGGTATTATTTGGTGTTGTAGGTTGGACTTGAGTCCGACAAAAGATGTAGACGCACTATGTTAAGAGTAGAACGCGCTTACCTTAAGAAATACGAAAAAGAATTCATACGATTTATCAGATTTTTCCCAGTTTTGTTACCAGTTTTTGTCTGGCGGCCATAGCGATACGGAACCACCTGAATCCATTCCGAACTCAGCAGTGAAACGTATTAGCGGCGATGGTAGTGTGGGGTCTCCCCATGTGAGAGTAGCACACCGCCAGGCTCCTATTTAGAAAGAAGGCTACCCGTTTGGGTAGCCTTTTTTCGTTTCTGCGGCTTCAAATATCTTCAATCCTGGCGAGTGTGTCGGGTAGCCTCCTTTCTAAATAGCGGTTAGCTGCGCTAATCTACAAGGGCAACCCAACCCATCGGGTATCATGTTGAGTCATGTTTACTGATTAGCGTACGGGGGACAAACGTCCCTGTGAGGGCAGCCAGCCTGCACATCCCTGTGCAGTCGTTCGGCCGGGCGGCGCTTCGCGCCTAAAGATACCGGCCTCACCCCCATGTGAGAGTAGGTCGTAATTTATTGCGACAAAGGAGCCGATTCAACCACCGCTGTCCGATTAAAATCGAACCTGCAACCCATCGGGCACTACGTAATTGTAGGTCGTAATTTATTGCGACAAAGAGGCCAGATTCCACCACCGCTGTCCGATTTAAAATCGAACCTGTAAACCATCGGGACCCTCGTAATTGTAGGTCGTAATTTATTGCGATAAAGGAACCAGGTTCAACCACCGCTGTCCGATTAAAATCGAACCTACAAACCATCGGGACCCTATGAGTGTAGGTCGTAATTTATTGCGACAAAGGAGCCGATTCAACCACCGCTGTCCGATTAAAATTGAACCTGTAACCCATCGGGCACCACGTAATTGTAGGTCGTAATTTATTGCGACAAAGGGACCAGATTCAACCACCGCTGTCCGATTAAAATCTATCCTGCAACTCATCGGGGACCCTATGATTGTAGGTCGTAATTTATTGCGACAAAGAGGCCAGATTCAACCACCGCTGTCCGATTAAAATCGAACCTACAACCCATCGGCAACCTGCGATTGTAGGTCGTAATTTATTGCGACAAAGGGACCAGATTCAACCACTGCTGTCCGATTAAAATCGAACTTACAATCCATTGGGCACCACGTAATTGTAGGTCGTAATTTATTGCGACAAAGGGACCAGATTTTACCACCGCTGTCCGATTAAAATCGAACCTACAATCCATCGGGGTCCTATGAGTGTAGGTCGTAATTTATTGCGACAAAAAGACCAGTTTCAACCACCGCAGTCCGATTAAAATCGAACCTACAACCCGTCGGTCACCACGTAATTGTAGGTCGTAATTTATTGCGACAAAAAGACCAGATTCAACCACCGCTGTCCGATTAAAATCGAAACTACAATCCATCGGGCACCACGTAATTCTAGGTCGTAATTTATTGCGACAAAGGGACCTGGTTCAACCACCGCTGTCCGATTAAAATCGAACCTGCAACCCATCGGGCACTACGTAATTGTAGGTCGTAATTTATTGCGACAAAGGGACCAGATTCAACCACCGCTGTCCGATTAAAAACGAACCTACACCCATCGGGCACCACGTAATTGTAGGTCGTAATTTATTGTGGCAAAGGGACCAGATTCAACCACCGCTGTCCGATTAAAATCGAACCTACAACCCATCGGGCACCACGTAATTGTAGGTCGTAATTTATTGCGACAAGAAAGCGTAATAAGAGTTAGTTTAAGTCATTCGAAGATAAATAATTTTTTGTGGAGAGGGCTTGGTAATGACTGCTTGTCTCTTTAGAATTAGCAACAACTAAACTGACGGTGAGTTTTCATTGGTAAACCTCAAAAATCGCCACACGTTATCGCTACAGGCGTCGTGTAACAATCTTTATGAAGTAGAGAATATTCAAGAACTGGATTCCTTAGACTTGGATCATCAACATTATTTTGTATTAGGTGGCGGAAGTAATGTCGCGTTTGTAGAAGACTTTGACGGTGACATTGTCACTTTTACCAATAAGCAGTTATCGATTACTGAAAATGACGACAGTTGGATTATTGAAGCTGGTGCGGGTTTTGTTTGGCACGATCTGGTTCTGGAAGTCACCCAAAAAGGTATTGGGGGTTTAGAAAATCTGGCTTTGATACCTGGTAATTGCGGTGCAGCGGCAGTGCAAAACATTGGTGCTTATGGTGTCGAGTTTTCAGGTTTGTGTATGGGCGTGCAAACAGTAAATATACAAACAAAAGAAATAAAAGAACTCACTAATCCAGAATGTTGCTTTGGTTATCGCAATAGTATTTTTAAAAGTACTGATGGCTCTGATTTATTGGTCACTAAGATTCGTTTACGATTGCCCAAAAAATGGCAGGCTAAACTGACTTATCAAGGCCTGGATAGCTTAGCTACAGATGTACCACCATTGACGGTTATGAATAAAGTCATAGAGATTCGACAGTCAAAATTACCTGATCCTGCAAAACTCGCTAACGCTGGTAGCTTTTTTAAGAATCCTGTTGTGACCGCTGATGTTGCCTCTATCCTCAATGAGCGTTATCCCGAAATGCCAACTTATCAGCTGGATAAAAATAGCGTTAAGTTATCATCAGGTTGGTTGATAGAAAAGGCTGGCTTTAAGGGCAAGATAGTGGATTCAATTGGTACCTACGAAAAGCACGCGCTTGTAATAGTAAATCATGGTCAAGGCTCTGGTCAGACATTGTTGCAATTTGTGCGTGATATAAAAGAACAAGTCTGGGATTTGTTTTCGGTAAATTTAGAAAATGAAGTCTTACTAATAGGTAAAAATGGAGTCATTAACCTATGAGTCGAATTGATCACTCTGTGCTCATTAAAAGTCTGTCTGCCAGTCAATTTGTTTCTGGAGAAGAGTTGGCCAATCGGTTTGGTGTTTCCAGAACGGCTATAGCAAAGCAGATTAGGTTACTGCAAGAACATGGCGTCGATATATTCTCGGTTCACAGGAGCGGCTACAGGTTAGGGACAGATATTGAGTTATTGCAGAGCGACATACTGCTTCCTCAACTAATACAACAAGATAGCAGCATGTTGCACGTCGATTCATTAATCGACTCAACAAACGACTACGTGAAAGAACGTGTGAACGGTTTGCCTGATGGATTTGTGTGTTTGGCCCAGGGGCAAAAGAAAGGGCGGGGCAGACAAGGTAAAACATGGGTATCTCCCTTCGGAAGCAATCTTTACCTTTCCATGAAATGGCACTTTGAAATGGGCTTTCAAAGCCTTTCAGGTTTAAGCCTGGCCATAGGCGTAGCAACAGTGCGAACGATTAAGCCCTTCGTCACATTACCGGTTTCATTGAAATGGCCCAACGATGTGTATATTGATGCTAAGAAGGTTTCCGGAACCTTGGTGGAGGTCTCCGGAAATTCTGATGGTAGTTGTGATGCCATTATTGGAATTGGTCTCAATGTTAACATGGAGGAATCTAAGGACATTGATCAACCCTGGACGGATTTAACAAGAAGCAGTCAGAAATTAATCAATAAAAATACACTAGCTGCCACATTTATTAATAATCTACGCCAGACGGTAGCGCAATTTTCTTCTGAAGGATTATCGCCATTTGTAGAAGAATGGGAAGACCATGACCATTTCCGGGATAAACCCATCTTTATAGTAAATGGCAAGAACCAATACCAATGTATTGCTCGTGGTATAAGTCCAACAGGCGCTCTTTTAGTTGATGTTGCTGAAGGGGATAAAATAGTGCGTAAAGAGTTGTTTGGGGGCGAAATAAGTGTCAAAACAGCGTGAAGTATTGTTGGTAGATGCCGGTAACAGCAACGTTAAATCCTGCTTTCTGTCAGGAGAAGAGTTTTTATTACAAGCGGACCCCTTAAAAGATTTAGCTTTATTGCAAAGCACCCAGCGGGTGATTTTGGCGTCTGTACGAAGTCCCTCCTATTCCGAACAATTACAATATGAGTGTCAACGAAATAATGTCGAGTTTAAAGAGGTTTTAACCGACAGAACTGCCTTTGGCACCCGTTGCGCATATCAAAACTTTAAAACTCTAGGTGTGGATCGTTGGATGATGATTCTTGCCGCTGCCCAATACGCAGAACAAGCCTTATTGGTAGTGAGTATTGGTACAGCCATGACAGTAGACTTTATACACGAGAAGCAACACAAGGGTGGCTGGATCACACCTGGTTTTGATATGGCTAAGTCCGCGTTATTTAACAATACCCAACAGGTTTTTGGAAACAACGATTATCCAGGAGAAAACCTGTTCGGAAGCTCAACTGAGCATTGTGTAAATTATGGTTGCCGTGCACAAGTAAACGGATTGATTTATGAAGCAATAAATAACGCAGAACAATTTGCGGAAAAGGTTAAAGTGCTGGTTTGTGGCGGAGGTGTTTCCCTGTTGGACAAGGAAAAGTTTGACAATATAGAAGTTGAAGAGAATCTTATTTTTAAAGGAATGAAGCGCTTTATTTGAGCGCATAAAGGGCATAAAAACCGCTAAATGCTTTTAAAATGAGCAAACAGTTAAAATATCCTGTTTTTTTAATAATTATGTGTTGCACACACAATCGCATTCCACTAGAATGCGCACCCACTTGATGCAGTGCCGGCTTAGCTCAGTTGGTAGAGCAACTGACTTGTAATCAGTAGGTCGCCAGTTCGACTCCGGCAGCCGGCACCATCAATCTCGGAGGGGTTCCCGAGTGGCCAAAGGGATCAGACTGTAAATCTGACGGCTCCGCCTTCGCTGGTTCGAATCCAGCCCCCTCCACCATATTCCGTTACTAGCTTCGGCTGGTAACTTAAGTTCAGGGAAACCTGAGCTTGTGTTGAGTGATTAGAATAGCTCGACACGAAAGTTTCGGATGAGGTGGTTCCAGGATTCTGGAATGTATGTTTTAGCGGGCATCGTATAATGGCTATTACCTCAGCCTTCCAAGCTGATGATGCGGGTTCGATTCCCGCTGCCCGCTCCAAAATAAGCTGATATAGCTCAGTTGGTAGAGCGCACCCTTGGTAAGGGTGAGGTCGGCAGTTCAAATCTGCCTATCAGCACCATTCCTGACCTTTCATCCTAAAGTTTTATTTTAATCACTAGCAATGCTTGGGAATTTTTGTCATGGCAAAAGAAAAGTTTGAACGTACGAAACCGCACGTAAACGTTGGTACAATCGGCCACGTTGACCACGGTAAAACAACTCTGACTGCAGCGATTACTACTGTATTAGCAAAAACTTACGGTGGTGCAGCTCAGGCTTTCGATCAAATCGATAACGCTCCAGAAGAGCGCGAGCGTGGTATCACAATCGCAACTTCTCACGTAGAGTATGACACTCCTTCACGTCACTACGCTCACGTAGACTGCCCTGGACACGCTGACTATGTTAAAAACATGATCACCGGTGCAGCTCAGATGGACGGCGCAATCCTGGTAGTAGCTGCGACTGACGGCCCTATGCCTCAGACTCGTGAGCACATCCTGTTAGGTCGTCAGGTTGGCGTACCTTACATCATCGTATTCATGAACAAGTGTGACATGGTTGACGATGAAGAGCTGTTAGAGCTGGTAGAAATGGAAGTTCGTGAACTTCTGACTGAATATGAATTCCCAGGTGATGACTTACCCGTTATCCAGGGTTCTGCTCTTAAGGCGCTTGAAGGCGACGCAGAGTGGGAAAAGAAAATCATCGAGCTGGGCGAAGCTTTGGATTCTTACATTCCTGAGCCAGAGCGTGCAATCGACAAGCCGTTCATCCTGCCAATCGAAGACGTATTCTCCATCTCAGGTCGTGGTACAGTAGTAACTGGCCGTGTTGAGCAAGGTATCATCAAAGTTGGTGAAGAAGTAGAAATCGTAGGTATCAAAGAAACTACAACCACTACTTGTACTGGTGTTGAGATGTTCCGTAAGCTGCTTGACGAAGGTCGTGCAGGTGAGAACGTTGGTGTTCTGCTTCGTGGTACTAAGCGTGACGAAGTTGAGCGTGGTCAGGTACTGGCTAAGCCGGGTTCAATCAACCCACACACTAAGTTCGAAGCAGAAGTATACGTACTGAGCAAAGACGAAGGTGGTCGTCACACTCCTTTCTTCAAAGGTTACCGTCCACAGTTCTACTTCCGTACAACTGACGTAACAGGTGCTGTTGAGCTGCCAGAAGGCGTAGAAATGGTAATGCCTGGTGACAACCTGAAGTTCGTAGTAGAACTGATTGCGCCAATCGCGATGGACGAAGGTCTGCGCTTCGCCATCCGTGAAGGTGGTCGTACAGTAGGTGCTGGTGTTGTAGCTAAAATCATCGACTAATATCGAAGATTACAACCCATCCCAAAAAAAGGTCGCGCAAGCGGCCTTTTTTGTATCCGCCAAAAAATTTCAAGGGGTCAGAGTTCTTGAAACGCTTTCAAGAACTCTGACCCCTTGGTCCTTACTTATAATTAAGTTCTTTCAGTTTTCTGGTAAGTGTGTTTCGTCCCCAGCCCAGTCTTTTCGCAGCATCTTGCTTGTGGCCGTGGGTATGGTTCAGTGCCCGATCCAATAAAATACGCTCAAATTCCATTGTCGCTTCGTTAAGAATGTCATTTTTCCCGGCTCTTAGCTGAGTATCCGCCCAGATTGATAGAAGCTCCTGCCAGCTGGCTTGTGACGATTCATTGGGGGTGAAAACTTGCTGTTTGTGGATTTCGGGCGGCAGGTCCTCGGGCTGTATTTCTTTGCTGCTGGCCATAACTGTTAACCAGCGACAAATATTTTCCAACTGACGGACATTGCCTGGCCAGGGGAGGTTACTCAAGATCTTCTGGCTCTCTTTACCTAAAATTTTGGTTTCTACCTGTAATTCTTTCGCTGCCAATGCCAGGAAATGGTGTGCCAAAGGCACTATGTCTTCACTTCGATCACTCAGTTTGGGCAGGTGAATTTTAATAACGTTGAGGCGGTGATATAAGTCTTCTCGAAACTTTCCGTCACTCACTCGTTTTTCCAGATCCTGGTGGGTGGCTGCGATAATGCGCACATCCACCTTAACCGGTTCGTGACCACCAACCCGGTAAAATTGACCATCCGCCAATACCCGGAGTAACCTGGTTTGCACATCAATGGGCATGTCGCCAATTTCATCGAGAAAAAGTGTGCCACCGTTGGCTTGTTCAAAGCGTCCTACCCGCGTGGTTTGAGCGCCGGTAAAGGCGCCTTTTTCATGGCCAAACAATTCCGACTCAATCAGGTCTCCGGGAATGGCAGCCATATTCAAAGGAATAAATGTTTTATCAGCTCTGGGACTGTGTTTGTGCAACGCTTGTGCTACCAGTTCTTTACCTGTGCCCGACTCACCGTTGATAAGCACGCTTATGCTGGAACGAGACAGTCTGCCAATTGCCCGAAAAACCTCCTGCATAGCTGGGGCTTCACCGATAATCTCGGTTTTTACCCGTGGCGCACTGTTTTTGGGTTTGGCACTGTTCTCTCGTGCTTTGGTCAGTGCTTTTTGAACCAGGGTAATGGCTTCATCAATATCGAAAGGCTTGGGTAAATATTCGAATGCGCCTTGTTTATAGGCGTTCACCGCACTGTCCAAGTCAGAATGAGCAGTCATAATGATAAAAGGAATATCCGGATGTTGCTGATGCACGGTTTCCAGCAGTTGCATGCCATCCATCTGTGGCATTCTGATATCTGAAACGATGACTTCAGGTGCTTGCCCTGAATCCAATTGCAGCAATAAGTCTTCCGGATTTTCAAAGCTAAAACATTCGATGTTCGCTCCCTGCAATGCCTTTTGTAGAACCCAGCGAATAGAGCTGTCATCATCAACTATCCATACAGGAGCATTACTCATCTGATGTCTTCCTTCTTAGCAATGGGAATTAAAATGGTGAATTCTGTTCGACCAGGCCAACTGTCTACTTCAATTTTCCCTTTGTGATGGTTAATCAAAGACTGAGAGATCGACAAACCCAGCCCGGTGCCATCTATCTTTGAAGACACCATGGGATAAAATAAGGTGTCTTTAATTGTTTCCGGAATACCGGGGCCATCGTCGATAATTTTGATTTGAGCGCACAGTGGAAAGCGAGTGCCATGTATCGTCGATTGGCGTTGAATTCGAGTACAAAACTTTAATGTGCCGCTGCCATTCATCGCCTGAACAGAGTTGCGGGCGATATTAAGAATTGCCTGCTGCAACATGTCCTGGTCGATATACATATCCGGAATGGAAGGGTCGTAATCCCGTTCAATGATAATGCTGTCATGCTCGATGGTTAACAGGGTTCTGATTTTTTCGATAACCCGATGTACATTCACCCACTGAAAGTTGGGTGGCTTATTCGGCCCCAATAACCTGTCTACCAGATTTCTTAAGCGGTCCGATTGCTCGATAATTAATTGTGTAAATTCTGCAAGGTTACTGTCTTGTAGTTCCCGTTCGAGTAGTTGTGCCGCGCCACGAATTCCGCCAAGTGGATTTTTTATTTCATGTGCCAGGCCTCGGATCAGATCCCGGGAAGCTTGCTGAACAGCCCACTGATGGCTTTCCTGGTTGAGTTTTTTAATTTGATCTATTGGATTGATCTCAAGAGCCAGCATTTTTCGGTCTTCGGATTCATAGTAGGTCACTATCATCGAAGCCAGACTGTGCCGTCCGTCTTTAAATATCAGCTGGATCTCATTTTCAGAAAAACTGTCTCTGTTGTGCAGTGCACTATAAAAGCGCTCTATCTTGATGCAATCGCCGATCAGAAACTCGGTTAAGGTGTGGTTAATTAGTTGATTGCGTGAATGCTCAAACAAGGATTCTGACGAAAGGTTGGCAAATTGAATGTGCATGTTTTCGTCAAGCAACAAAATCGCTGTAGAAAGATTATCCAGCAGGTTATTAAGTTTGATATCTTCACTCATAAATTTACAACTGCGATGCACTATTATAGTGCAATAAAATATTGAGGATTAAAAGCGCTGCTTTGTAACCCCTTGAATTATCTAGTTTGCATTAATTAATGCTGATGCTTTATGTAGATAAAAGGTGCTTATAGGAGAAGATGCAAGTAGCTTGCCTGACTGGTCAAGAAGTTCTATTTTTATTTGATATTCGCCTCTGTCTAACCCTTCCAATACAAACAGAGGAGATGAATGCTGCGCTTTAAACTCCCCGTTCATGTAAAGCTTGTATGTGCCCTTGGTTTCTGGGGATATTGAGGCTGCTATGGTTACAGTGCCCTGATTGTTTCGAACTGTGGCCTGATCTTTGGGGGTGGTAATTTGAACCTGGTAATTGCTTACCTGAGTCTGGGCGGAGTTGCTCGGAGTTGTCCCGGTGCTAGCTTGCTTGTTTGGTGTTGGTATAATGTTGGGTTTAACTTCAAGCTTGTACTCTATTGCTCCTGCCGGAGGTTTATCGGTATACACCACGCTGCCATCGGCTCTTACAACCTTATAGATCTTGGTTGCAGCAAATGCAGTCAGACTGAGACTGAATAAGAGCACTGCAGTGATAATCTTGTTAGTCATGGTACCGAATATTTAAAATGCACTAGCTTAAGTGTTGCCCGGATAGTCTTATTTCTCAATAGTAACTGCGCAAAACAGCATAAAAAAACCCGCTAAAAAGCGGGTTCTTACCAGATTAACTATGTCTCGCGTTATACGCTGTAGTACATGTCAAACTCAACTGGTGCTGTGGTCATGTTTAAGGTTTCCACTTCAGCAGCTTTAAGTGCAATGTAGGCGTCGATCATATCGTCGCTCATTACGCCACCGGCTTTCAGGAAGTCACGGTCATTGTCCAGAGCTTCTAATGCCATTTCCAGCGAACTGGCAACAGTTGGGATTTCAGCTGCTTCTTCTGCTGGCAGGTCATACAAGTCTTTGTCCATGGCGTCACCGGGGTGGATCTTGTTTTTGATGCCATCAAGGCCAGCCATTAACATAGCGGTAAAGGCCAGGTACGGGTTACCAGTTGGATCAGGGAAGCGTACTTCGATGCGGCGAGCTTTAGCACTGGTTACGTATGGAATACGGATAGAAGCTGAACGGTTACGGGCTGAGTAGGCCAGCATTACCGGGGCTTCGAAGCCAGGAACCAAGCGCTTATAAGAGTTAGTTGAAGCGTTTGTGAAGGCATTAATAGCACGAGCGTGTTTGATAATACCACCGATGTAATACAATGCTTCTTCAGACAAACCGCCGTACTTGTCACCGGCGAAGATGTTTTGACCATCTTTGCTGATAGACTGGTGGCAGTGCATGCCAGATCCGTTGTCGCCTACCAAAGGCTTAGGCATGAAGGTAGCGGATTTACCGTAAGCATCAGCTACATTGTGAACTACATATTTGTAGATTTGGATCTCGTCAGCTTTTTCAACAATTGAGTTGAATTGACACGCGATTTCATTCTGGCCTGCTGTGGCAACTTCATGGTGGTGAGCTTCAACTTTCAGGCCCATCTCTTCCATCACCAAACACATGGCAGTACGAATGTCATGGGCTGAATCTACTGGAGGTACCGGGAAGTAACCGCCTTTAACGCCAGGACGGTGACCCAGGTTACCGCCTTCGAATTCTGCACCTGAATTCCACTTGGCTTCAGAAGAGTCAATCATGTAGTAAGACTCGCCCATTTCAGTGTGGAAACGAATGTCGTCAAACAGGAAGAACTCTGGCTCCGGACCAAAGTATGCAGTGTCACCAATACCTGTTGATTTAAGGTATTCTTCTGCGCGTGCAGCGATTGAGCGAGGATCTCTGTCGTAACCTTGCATGGTTGAAGGCTCAACGATACCACAGCGAATGTTTACCTGAGCTTCTTCAGCGAAAGGGTCTAATACGGCAGTAGCAGGGTCCGGCATTAAAATCATGTCTGATTCGTTGATGCCTTTCCAGCCTGCAATTGAAGAGCCATCAAACATTTTACCTTCTTCAAAAAAGTCTTCATCGATAAGCCCTGCAGGGATAGAAACGTGCTGCTCTTTACCTTTTGTATCGGTAAATCTCAGATCAACAAATTTTGCTTCACTTTCTGCAATTAAGGCTAAAGCCGATTCTACTGACATATTGTCCTCCGGTTGAGTAGGTCATAGTTGGTGTCAGGAAACACCTGAAAAATTCCTGAAATCATAACGTATATCTATAGCTTGTGTATTTAGCTATTTTCATGCCATCTTAATAATTAATAAAAATCGATATAAAACATAGAGTTAGAAATGCGCACTGTTATCTTTGACCATTCTAAAGCACCTGCGTTGCACTGCAGTGGTGCGGTGCGCCCTAAAATGGTGCTTTGGTGCGTCTAATGTTTGCATAAACACTAGACTATTTCCAAAATGGTGCAAAGGTACAATTTAATATTGTTCAAAATATACAACTTATGGCTGTAAATGTGACAATCCAGTGAATATTCTCAAGAAAGTTTAGATTTCAATCGCTTATTTTCTGATAACCCTGTAAAATCCGCGCCTCGCTGACTTCATCCGGTTAAAAACCGAGCACTTTTGCTATCGATGACGTCCGCCATCGTTTTAATAAGTTACAGAGAAATCATTAAATGACAGCCAATCCGGTAGCCATAGAAAAGTTGCGTAATATCGCCATCATCGCCCACGTTGACCACGGTAAAACTACCCTGGTAGACAAACTTCTGCAGCAGTCAGGAACCCTGGAAAGCCGGGGCGAAACTGAAGAACGTGTCATGGACTCCAATGACATCGAAAAAGAACGTGGTATCACTATCCTGGCGAAAAACACTGCAATCAAGTGGAACGACTACCGTATTAACATCGTAGACACTCCCGGACACGCCGACTTCGGTGGAGAGGTTGAGCGTGTAATGTCAATGGCTGACTCTGTTCTTTTATTGGTTGATGCGCAAGAAGGCCCAATGCCGCAAACCCGCTTTGTAACCCAAAAAGCCTTTGCTCAGGGTTTGAAGCCGATTGTGGTAATCAACAAAATTGACAAGCCAGGCGCACGTCCTGATTGGGTTATGGATCAGGTATTTGACCTGTTCGACAACCTGGGCGCTACTGACGAACAGCTGGATTTCCAGGTGGTTTACGCTTCTGCACTTAACGGCTGGGCCTCTTTGGATGCTGATCAGCCTGCAACCGATATGACCGCGCTGTTTCAGACTATCGTCGATCAGGTGTCTCCACCTGCGGCTGATATTGACGGTCCTCTTCAGATGCAAATTTCTCAGCTTGATTACAACTCCTACGTGGGCGTAATCGGAGTTGGTCGTGTTACTCGTGGTAGCGTTAAAATTAATCAGCAAGTTACCGTGATAACCGCCGATGGTAAAAAGCGCAATGGTAAAGTTGGTCAGATACTGGGCTACATGGGCCTGCAGCGTCATGAAGTGGACGCTGGTTATGCTGGTGACATTATTGCGGTAACCGGACTGGGTGAACTGAAAATTTCCGATACCATCTGTGACGTGAATAAGGTCGAGGCTTTACCTCCGCTGTCGGTTGATGAGCCTACCGTTACCATGACATTCCAGGTTAATACCTCACCGTTTTCCGGTAAAGAAGGTAAATTTGTAACTTCTCGAAATATTCTGGATCGCCTAAAAGCTGAGCTGGTTCACAACGTGGCATTGCGCGTTAATGAAACTGACAACCCTGATAAATTCCGGGTATCCGGCCGTGGTGAATTACACCTGGGTATCCTGATTGAAAACATGCGTCGTGAAGGTTACGAACTGGCTGTATCGCGTCCTGAGGTAATCCTGAAGGAAGTGGATGGAGAGTTACAAGAACCTTTCGAAACACTGACGATTGACTGTCAGGAAGAGCACCAGGGTTCAATCATGGAGCAAATCGGCCTGCGTAAAGGTGAGTTAACCGATATGTCTCCGGATGGTAAAGGCCGTGTGCGCATGGACTTCGTGATCCCAAGCCGTGGTTTGATTGGTTTCCAGACTGAATTTATGACACTGACCTCAGGTTCGGGTTTGTTGTACCACACATTTGATCATTATGGCCCTCACAAAGGTGGCAACATTGGCCAGCGTAAGAACGGTGTATTGATTGCTAATGCGCCGGGTAAGGCCCTGACTAACGCCCTGTTTAATTTGCAGGATCGCGGACGCCTGTTTATCGGCCACGGTGTCGAAGTTTACGAAGGCATGGTGATTGGTATTCACAGCCGTGATAACGACCTGACAGTAAACGCACTTAAAGGCAAGCAATTAACTAACGTGCGAGCTTCTGGTACTGATGAAGCGCAAAACCTGGTACCACCAATCGTCATGTCTCTGGAACAGGCTCTGGAGTTTATTGACGATGATGAACTGGTAGAGGTGACACCGGTCAGCATCCGCATTCGTAAGAAAATGTTGACTGAGAATGAGCGTAAACGCGCTTCTCGTGAAAAGTCGAAAGAAGCATAAGCTTCAATACTCTTTTTAAAAGGCTCCGGATGGAGCCTTTTTTATTAGTGCTGGTTAACTGACGATATGTTCTACACTTTAAAGGGACCCTGAAATTCCGGAATTTTAAGCGGCACTTTCAGGTCTTGTAATGACATTCATTAGCTGGAGTTATTATGTCTGCCACTGTTATTGCGTTAGCGGGTTATATTGCCTGGACTATAGTTTTGCTTATTGCCCTGATTGCTTATCGGTCGATTGTGGTTGTGAAAGGAGAAAAGGCAGCCAATCAGTTTAATGCCAGTGGTGAGGATGTTTCACCGTTTGGTTTACGCTTAACCCGGGCGCAGGCAAATTGCGTGGAAAGCTTTCCCATCATTGGTGGCACATTATTACTGGCTCTGGCCACCGGACAGCAAGAGCTTACCAATGGCCTGGCTATGGTGGTCTATGCCGCTCGCTTGGCCCAGTCCTGTGTACACCTTCTCTCAACCTCCATTATTGCGGTACAATTAAGGCTGGTTTTCTTCTTGTTGCAAATCGTAATTTGCCTCTATTGGATTTTCTTGTTCATTTTTTAAGTTTCGCATTTATCTATGATTTTTAGGTTTTTTGAAAGCCTGACTCAGCCATTTCCGGATAAAGAGTTAGGCAAACCGCCCGCAACCCTGCTGGCGTTTTGTTTGCATTATTGCAAGGGGATGTGGCCGGCACTGTTAATGATGTCGCTACTGAGTGGCACTATTGCAGCTCTGGAGGTCTATCTTTTCGGGTATCTGGGCACCCTGGTGGACGCAGTGGCTGCGGGTGATCCACAGCTTTTCTTTGAGCAACATCAAACCACCTTGTACTGGATGGCAGCACTGCTGGTTATTGGTTTACCCACGGTTGTCGTCCTACAGGCGCTGTTTTCTCATCAATCGTTATTGGGAAACTTCCCAATGCGCATCCGCTGGTCTGCCCATCAGTATCTGATTCATCAGAGTTTGTCTTTTTTCTACAATGATTTTGCCGGAAGAATCGCCACTAAGGTGATGCAGACAGCCTTGTCTGTACGCGAAACAGTACTGAAGATGCTGGACTTGATGGTGTATGTATCGGTTTATTTCTTTAGCATCGTTATCCTGGTGATGACGATGGATTTGAGTCTCGCCGTACCATTTGCAGTGTGGTTTGTGGTGTATGTGCTGATCCTGCGTTTTTTTATCCCCAGACTGAAAAAGGTGTCTCAGAAGCAAGCCGATGCCCGCTCCACCATGACCGGCAGAATAGTAGACAGCTACACCAATATTCAAACCGTTAAACTGTTCTCCCACAGTACTCAGGAAACCGAGTATGCTCGCTCCAGTATGCAGGCATTTTTAAAAACGGTTTATCCACAAATGCGTCTGGTGACTGTGTTAGATGGTTGTGTCTGGTTGAGTAATGCGTTGCTGGTCTTTGCTGTGGTCGCACTGGGCTTGTTTTATTGGCAAGGCGGAACGGTAACCGCGGGTGATATCGCAATTTCGGTGGCCCTCGCTATGCGTTTGAATGGCATGTCACAATGGATTATGTGGGAAATATCCGGTTTGTTTGAAAATATCGGCATGGTGCAGGATGGCATGGATACCTTGTCTTTGCCTACCGAGATTAAGGATGTGCCAGATGCACCGCCATTACAGGTAAAGCAGGGCGGTATTCGCTTTGACAATATCACTTTTGACTACAAGAGTGTGGCTGAGAATGTCCCGGTATTTGACTCCCTCATGTTAGATATCCAGCCAGGTGAAAAGGTGGGGATTGTAGGTAAGTCTGGTGCCGGTAAATCTACTCTGGTGAACTTGCTGCTGCGCTTTTATGACGTTGCCAATGGCACAATTAGTATTAATGGTCAGGATATCAGTAAGGTGAGTCAGGAGAGCCTGCGCGCTAAAATTAGTATGGTCACCCAGGACACCTCACTATTACATCGCACCATCAGAGAAAACATCTTATATGGCAAACCCGATGCCAGTGAGCAAGAGGTGATAACCGCCGCCAGGCAAGCAGAAGCTCACGAATTTATTCAATCTCTGACTGATCAAAAAGGCAACCGTGGCTACGACGCTATGGTTGGCGAGCGGGGCGTTAAGCTCTCGGGTGGCCAGCGGCAACGCATTGCTATTGCTCGGGTATTGTTAAAAGATGCACCCATTTTAGTACTGGATGAAGCAACCTCGGCACTGGACTCTGAAGTGGAAGTGGCCATCCAGGAAAGCCTGAATAAAATCATGGCTAATAAAACTGTGCTGGCGATCGCTCATCGACTGTCCACTATAGCCGCTATGGATCGACTTATCGTACTGGACAAAGGCAGAGTCATTGAGATGGGCACCCATCAAGAGTTGCTTGCGCTGGGCGGACAATATGCGCGCCTGTGGCAGCATCAAACTGGCGGATTTTTAGGGCTAGAGTAAGTGCTTTAGCCCATCTCAGCAGCAAAGAAATTAGTCTACTCCTGCATGCTTACCTGGTAACTAAGCTGGTAATAGTAAAAAAGCGTTAAAATATTTTAGATGCAAATAATAATGGTTCGTATTAATATGTGTTTGTGTAAGAACAACATGCTCTGGTTTGACGTTCGCACAATGAATATAAGTTTGATAAAGACCAGTTTAAATCAGGTAAAACAATGAAAAAAATTTTATTAACGACGCTTTCTTTATTCATGACCGCAGAGTTGGCGGCCGACGAAGAGTACAATCATTTCCCATCTCTGGATGCGCCGAATACGGCAGTTGCAGTATGCAACCTGAACAAGTTTAACGCCAAACTGGCCAATATTGTAAATCAGTCAGAAATCAGTGTTGAAGATATGGTTAAGGTACATGAATTAACCTACACCCTGGAAAATGCAGTGCAGCGATTGCAACAGGATCTGGTGAACATTGCTGAGGATCTGGAAAAAGCGCATAAAGGCTCAGAGGCCCTGCAACAAGAAGTGGTAAAGTCGTCCGGAAAAGGCTACCTCAAAGCTCTAAGCGCTTTATTAGCCCCTGAGAAGTGTGAATAGGTTATTGGCATTGTGGTTGCTCCTGTACTTTGATCCTGAAAATAAATATCAGTAGAACAGTGCACAACAATGCCAGCATAATTTGCAGTTGCCAGGTGTGCTGTACCAGATAAATGGACAGTGCAAAGGTAGCGATAATCATTATTACGGCCCGGCGGCGTGTCTTTGTAGTTATGCTTTTAGTATTTTCCCACTGTTGCAAAGATGCGCCAAACCAGGGGTTCTTTAACAGCATCGCGTGAAAACGCGGCGAGCTGCGGTTAAACAGCCACAATGCTAAAATTAAAAATGGTGTTGTGGGCAATACCGGCAAAAACGCGCCAATGGTTCCCAAAGCTATGCAAAGCCAGCCCAGAATCACATAAGATAATTTTTGAATCTTTCGTACCGGCAAGTTGAAATACCTTAAATTAACACTGATGCAATGCCAATCTTACCGAAAAGCGACGCAACAGGGTTATTACTTTTCTATAAAAGCCTGCTCTATAACATAGCTGCCCTGGTGTCGTGAATTGGCCTTGGTAAATCCCCAGCCGTTTAACAGCATCATGAGTTCCTGAAGCATGGCATCATTACCACACAGCATAAAACGATCATCATCAGGGTTTAATTTCGGCATCTGAATATCTGATATTAGTTTACCGCTATTAAGTAAATCGGTAATGCGCCCTTCATGGCTGGTTTCACCATCAGTGGTTTTCAGACTATTAAAGCGATATTTTTCACGGGTGACGGTGGGGTAATAGATCAATTTTTCGCGGATGATGTCACCAATATATTCATTGCCAGGCAGTTCCTGCATGATTTTATGCTGATAAGCCAGTTCTGACACCCAGCGTGTTCCGTGTACCAGAATAACCTTCTCAAACTGCTCATAGATATGCGGATCCTGAATAACACTCATGAAAGGGGCCAGTCCGGTGCCTGTGGCAAGTAAGTAGAGGTGCTTACCGGGTAGTAAATGGCCTGCCACTAACGTGCCTGTTGGGCGAGTTGTCATGATGACTTCTTCTCCAGGTGCAATGTTTTGCAATCTGGAGGTGAGGGCGCCATCGGGGACTTTAATGCTTAAAAACTCCAGTTCTTCTGCGTAATTGGCACTGGCGATACTATAGGCTCTGAGCAAAGGTTTTCCTTCGACTTCTAAACCAATCATCACAAACTGACCATTTTCAAAAGTCAGGGCATCGTCCCGGGTTGTACTAAAACTAAACAAAGTATCGTTCCAATGGTGAACCCCGGTAACTTCTGCCTTGATCATATTTCGCATTCAAGCTTTCCTCTTTGATGGCTTTTTATTGGGTACGTTATTGTCACCAGAAAGTCGCACTCCGATTTTTTAAGAACTTTTCATGCTTAAACTTTACAGATAAATAACAAATTCAAATGATAATAATTATCATTTGCAAATTATTCTCAGATGATCCAGGATATTAAACAACAAAGCAAGTGATTATTTTTTAAGTAGGGCGAAAAACACTATGTTGCTGCAAGATCATTCTGAAAAAAATAGAGACAGCCAAAGCACCCCCAAACTTCGTTTTCTTTGTCCACACCACAGGGACTGGGTGTATTTTAATTCTCAAGAGGCATTGGCCTCTCTGGAGCAGATGCAATTAAAGGGGGAGTTTTTAATAGAGCACCATAAGTTTCAGGAAGCATTACCATTTATTGGTTGTGCCTGGGAAACCGTGGAAATCCTGTTAGAGCTGTATACTGGTGAGCGCAGTTTGCTGGTGACGCGCTTCGGTTGCCTCACCGTATTACTGGACAATTGTTTTCGGCAACTTAAACAAAAAGTTTGCGCTGAACAGGTTTGCAAACAAGCTATTGCCACTTTACTCAGTTCTGTCGAGCAATTGGATCCTGAATCGGATGCTTATGCCTATGCTTTGCAGTGCATCGCGCAACTGAGAAAACCTGAAATGTTCCAACTTTATCTGCTACCAACACCGCTTTCACAACGAAGCGCATTAATGCACTAGGTTGATATTGATATGGCAGAAATTTGTTTTAACCTGGAATTCGATACTCTGGAAAAAGAAATTCGACATGGCTTGCAGCCAGACAATCCGGCGTTGTTGGATGCCTATATTGCCATGGCAGATAAGTTGGTGCAGGCGTCTGATTGTACAAATAGTAAACTCAAAATTTTACACAGAGTTGCGGATAATTTGCTTGAGGTGATTTGCGACACTTATCTGGCTGAGCATTGGCGGCATTGTTGCCTGGACGTCATTTACAAACCTATGCTTGCTATGGAGCAATTAGCCAATTCTGAAGGGCGTAGAAGTCAGGTGCTCAGGTTAAAGCGAGAGATTCACAGCCTGGGGCATTATTTTTTCAGTTAAATATTTATTGAGGGTCGCGTAATGAGTGAAAAACGTTTGGAACAAGACAGCATGGGGCAACTGGAAGTACCGGAACACGCCCTGTACGGAGCGCAAACCCAAAGAGCCATTAACAATTTTCCGGTTAGCGGAAATCGGATGCCTGAATCATTTATCAGAGCATTATTACTTATTAAGCAAGTAGCGGCAGAGGCCAACGGAGAGTTGGGGGGAATAACCAGGCAACAAGCGGGACATATTCAAAATGCCTGCGAGCAGTTGCTGTCTGATGAAGAATTGATGACTCATTTTCCAGTAGATGTCTTTCAGACCGGTTCGGGTACCAGTAGTAACATGAATGCCAACGAAGTGATTGCCCGGGTTGCCAGCGTTAGTTCAGCTGACACTATTCATCCCAATGACCATGTTAACTTTGGGCAAAGCAGCAATGATGTAATTCCAACCGCGATTCATGTCAGCGCATCGCTGGAGATAAATAACCAGCTATTACCTGCTTTGTTGCAACTGCGTCGTAGTTTAAAGGCTAAGGCCAAACAAGTAGGACACCATTGCAAGACCGGACGAACACACTTAATGGACGCCATGCCGGTAACCATGGGGCAGGTTTTAACCGGCTGGGCAAATCAGGTGGAGCAGCAATTGCGCAACCTGGAAGCCGTTTTGCCTTCTTTGCATAAGTTGGCTCAAGGCGGAACTGCTGTAGGTACTGGCATCAATGCCCATCCTGAGTTCGCAACATTGTTTTGCCAGTTGTTGGAGAATAAAACCGATGTGGCGTTTAAAACCGTAGACAATTTCTTTCCTCTGATTTCATCACAAGATACTGCGGTGACGGTTTCCGGAGTGCTGAAATCCATTGCAGTGACATTGATGAAATTTGCCAATGATTTGCGTTGGATGAACTCCGGTCCACTGGCTGGGTTGGGGGAGATAGCGTTGCCTGCACTTCAGCCGGGATCGTCTATTATGCCGGGCAAGGTCAATCCGGTAATACCCGAATCTGTCGCCATGGCGTGTGCTCAGGTGATCGGCAATGACAGCGCCATCACTGTTGGTGGACAGTCTGGAAACTTTGAATTGAACGTCATGCTACCTATGATCGCTAGCAACTTGTTGCAGAGCATTCAACTGCTCAGCAATAGCGCTGTGTTGTTGGCTGACAAAGCTATTGAGGGCTTTACCATTAATGAGGATAACTTAAATCATGCACTAGATCGTAATCCCATTTTGGTAACGGCCCTCAACTCCATTATCGGTTACAACAAAGCAGCTGAGATAGCCAAAAAGGCCTATGCACAGGGGCGGCCTGTGGTGGAAGTTGCCGCGGAAGAGACCGAATATTCGGTATCAGAGCTCAAGGAAATGCTTTCACCTTTAAAATTAACAAACGGAGGCTGAAGTGCAAATTCTAATTTTGATTGATTTACGTTTTTTGAGGCCAGCTAATGTGGTCTGCTAAACGATGCTGTTTTTGCTGGTGCATGATGGCCTGGCCAGCATTGGGACACCCGGGCCATGACCATGGGCACTGGAGCGCAGAATTATTGCATTATGCTTTGCTGGCAACCTTTATACTTACCCTGGTGGCGGTGTTATACGCCTTGGTTAACTTTGTCATGGAAAAATCAACCCTTCAAAACCACAAAAATAAAGGCAACAATCAGGCTGTTTAGGGCAGGTCAGACTGTGCTTATCCCGGATTTTTAACTATCCTTGCTTATAGTTTCTTTGATCTCAGGATTACAGCTTTTGTTTTTTGGGCGTAACTTTTTTCGACCACTCTATTGGGCCTTATTACTTTGCATAAGTTCGGTTGCGGTATTTGCATCAGACCGACATGGTTTTACTGCCGCAACACCTGCGACTTTGCAACGTATCTCCACTTCTGAAGGATTAAGTCAGGGGACCATTAATGACTTTTTTCAGGATCAGGCAGGCTTTGTCTGGTTGAGTACTGCAGAAGGCCTGAATATATACAATGGCTATACCGTCCGACCCTTTGAACACGCTACTGCGTCATTTACCGGCGCTTATGTATATTTTGTGACGCAGGATAAATCCGGACTTTACTGGATCTCGGTGTCTGAGCACGGTTTGTACAGCTTTGACGCCAAAACCAATGAATTGACCTTGCAATGGGATAGCTTTGAAGATTACGACCGAGATGTATTAACCTTTTTTGAAGATCAACAGACTAATAGCACCTGGTTTTTTACCTCAAACAGTATTCTTAAATATTCTCATGCCAGTCGTTCATTCAGTGATGAACCTCAGGTACTGGATAACTTTGTCGAAGAGCAGTTTATTACCACAATGGTGAATGCGTCGGGTTATAGCTGGCTGGGCACGAATAAGGGCCTGATTCGATTTTCACCGTTAACCGGTGGAGCGAAAACGATTGAATTGGACACTACCTCTGCCTCGGATGAAATAAATGTTTATCAACAAAGGGTCAGACAACTCATAAAAGACAAGTATGAGCGAGTGTGGGTGGCCACTGCTAATGGCTTGTTCCTTCTTAATCCAGAAGACTTGCCTTTAGATGACGAAGATAACAATGAAAAGCTTTATGTAACACCACTCATTCCCAATTTACAGTTTCATGATTTACTGGTGGAAGAAGATAGGGTCTTAGCGGCTTCAAATAAAGGGCTGATAGCAATTGATCTGGAGACTTTGCAAAGAGAGACAGTTTTGCAATTTTCTAATTCTAATCAGGATATCTACAACGACCGTATCATTAAATTATTCCGGGATAAGAATCAAAATTATTGGTTGGCCTCTAATGCCCGTGGGGCCTACATTTGGAACCCCAAAACCCGCGCTTTCAGGAATTATTACAACAGTGGCCAGTCAGGAAAAATCCTGAGCAGTAACGAAGTTTGGGATATTGAAGAAACGAAACCCAATCAACTTTGGTTGGGCACCTCAAACGGTCTGACTAATCTTGACCTCAATAACAATAGCAGTGAATTTTGGTTTACCGTTGACGAGCAGGAAGGCCTGATGTCCCAGATCTATCAGGTGCAAAAAGGAGAGGGTGATCTACTTTGGCTGGCTACTAGTGAAGGCATCAAATTATTTGACGGGAAAACCAAAGAGCAGGTGCAGGTATTCCTGTCCGATGAAGATAACCGGGTAATATTCGACGTTCAGCAGTCCTATATATATGTAGACTCCTATGGACGGGTCTGGCTTTCAACACTTGATTCATTTTATTTGTATCAGCCGGATAATGGGGAACTGACTGAGCTGAACCACCTGAAAGATAGGATTAACCCTTACTTTAGCTTTGGTTTTATCGGTGAAATACCGGGCACAGATACCATGATTTTGAGTGTCTCCGGTCAAATTTGGGGGGTCGATACTAACAACTTTGAAGCCAGGTTATTGTATGAATTGGACAATTATTCACCGCAGGAATTCGTTTATGTGGATAGCTGGACTCTGGATGCACAAAATGGACTGATTTGGTTTAGTTTTACCAGTCAGGGATTGGTGGCATTGAATTACGAAGACTTTAGTCTGGCCAAACAAACTAATCACCTTAAATCTGCCGGAATCGGTGTGACTTATGGCCTGTTGCAGGATAATCACCGCCGGGTTTGGTTCAGTTCACATAGGGGGATATTTAACCTCGGGTTAGACAATAACCATTTGATGAATTTCGATTTATCTTACGGTCTTGCAGCCCTGGAATACAATGGCGGCGCCTGGAAGAAATTGCAGTCTGGTCAACTGGCATACGGTGGAGTTAAAGGGTTGACATTGTTTGACCCGGATGAAATTGGCGTTGGCCAGGACCCACATAAGCAGGTTGTTATCGATGCTTTAACTATAGCCAGCCGGGAGACTGTGCCCACCTATACTAATCTGACGGATCAGGTTTTTAACCTTGACTATAATGATGCCGGCATTCAAATTAGTTTTTCGACCCTTGGATTTGAGCAACAGGAGCAGGTTAAATACCAATATAGCTTGAGTGGTTCAGAGCTCACCGAATATCCATTAACTAACTCAAACCAGGCGCGTTTTTCACAATTGCCCCCCGGCCATTACGAATTTGCAGTGCGGGCAATATCTCCGGTAACCGGCTTTTCCACCAAACCCAGTAAAATTACTCTGATTGTCGCCTATGCCCCCTGGAATTCGCCACTCGCAAAATTGGGTTATATGATACTGGTGTTGCTGATTCTGGGCATCATTATTTATCGCAGAAGAATGAAGCAACGGGTTATTCTGACCATGAATAAGGAACTCATGGACAGCGAGCAGCGACTAAGATTGGCTTTAAAATCTAGTCAGAGTGAGCCCTGGGAATGGAATGATCAGGATAAGTTGATTCGCTATGTTGGCATTGTTGGCAACGAAGCTGGTAAACAACAGCAGTCCTTTAGACAGCATTGCCAGCGAGTTCATCCTGCGGATCGCTCCGAATTTATGCGGGAGTGGAAAAAGCTTTTTGACTCCGCTTCTGTTGACGCCTTTAGTTTAACTTACCGTATGCGCCAGCCTGACAACAGCTACCACTGGTTTCGCAATGTCGGTCAAATTCTACAAAGAAGCAGCAATGGCCAACCGAAATTAATCTCTGGCCTTTTTACTGATGTTAATGAGGCGCAAACGGCTGCGGCCAGCGCCCTGGTGTTTGGTGAAGCATTTCGCAATACCAAAGACTGGGTCTTGATTATAGATTCAGACTTTAACGGTGTGATGGCCAACAACTCCTTTTACAGAGCATTCAACTATGAACCGGACAGCCATATATCCTTAAGTGACGGGGTCTTTACTGGCCTTGGCGGTAAAATGCGTAAATACCGACAAATCATGGAACAAATGGCGATCGGTGAGCATTGGCATGGTGAAGATGTTATCGAAGTCAAGGATAAAGGGCGTCGTGAGGTTCTGATCAATATCAGTTTGATCAGCATCGAGAACAGGGAGAAAAATCACTACGTGGTGATTTTTACCGATATCACACAGCAAAAAGAAGCCGAGGAAGAACTAAAGTTATTGGCAAATTACGATGCCTTAACTCAGTTACCAAATCGAACCTTGTTGCTGGATAGAATAGAACATGCCATTCAGGTGGCTGATCGCAGTCGCAATACCCTGGCCCTGCTATTTGTAGATTTGGACAGATTTAAACAGATTAACGACTCCCTGGGCCACGAATACGGAGATAAATTGCTACAGGTGGTGGCTAACCGATTAAAAGATCGGGTAAGGAAACAAGACACGGTTGCTCGTCTTGGTGGCGATGAGTTTGTGGTGCTGCTGGAATCCTTCAGAAATGTTTCTCATGTTGGGGAGGTGGCCCTCGAATTAAGCGCCTGTATCTCTGAACCTATTGAGTTGTGTGAACACAACGTCAGTATCACCCCAAGTATCGGCATTGCATTGTATCCAAGCGATGCCAGAACGCCCGAAGACTTGCTGCGTGACGCAGATATTGCCATGTTTCACGCTAAAAAAGATGCGGGAAAATGCTATCATTTTTATACGGAATCTATGGACACAGAAGTCCGCAATCGGCTGCAAAAAGAGTCCCTGGTAAAACGCGCTCAGGCCAGTCAGGAGTTTGTTAATTATTATCAACCGATATTAGATGCAAAGACCGGGAGCGTTGTTGGCGCAGAATTGTTATTACGCTGGGTCACAAAAGACGGCATTGTACCGCCCAATGAATTTATCCCATTGGCTGAGCAAATTGGCCTGATCATTCCCATGACCAACGAGGCTTTAAAGCGTGGTCTGGCTGACACGCAAAGCTGGCGCAAACGCATTCCTGATTTTTACTTGTCGATTAACCTGTCCGTAACGCATTTCGAACAGGAGGGCGTGGCAGAGGGCATGGTTGCGGTGCTCAACGACTTTGACTTGCCAGCGTCGGCGTTAAAAGTTGAAGTGACGGAAAGTGCTCTTATGTCTCATCCGGAAAAAGCCATCACCACCATGGAACGTTTTCAGGCGTTAGGCGTGCAATTGTCACTGGATGACTTTGGCACGGGGTATTCGTCTTTTGCTTATTTGAAACGCCTGCCGTTAAACATTGTTAAGCTGGATCGCAGTTTTGTGTGGGGAATTGGTTCAGACATGAAAGACGAGACCATCGTGGAGGCTATCCTGGGACTGGCGGAAAATCTGGGGTTGCAGGTTGTTGCTGAAGGAGTGGAAACGCTGGAACACAGTGAGTTTCTCAAGGCCCGAACCTGTCAGTTTTTTCAGGGCTTTTACTTCGCCAAACCTATGGGTAAAAACGATTTCGACCATTATCTTTTGAATAATCTGAATCATGGTAAAGATTAAGCATTTTGCTGGTGGACTGCAGATTACTTTAACCCCTAATCGCTCCATGAGCTGGCGCCATAGTATGATTGTGGTTGCCGCTATTGCTGTGTTTTGTCTCAGTATTGCCATCGTCTGGTTCTTTTTGGGGGCCTGGCTCATCTTGCCATTTGCGGGTCTGGAAGTGGGGCTGTTACTGGTGCTTGCCTACCTGGTTTCCAAAGCCACGTATCAGCAACAGGTTTTGTTGCTTAATGACAAACATGTTTCCTTTCATTCGGGCTTTCCTGTAGCAAAGCTGCGAGTGTTGTTGCAAAAGAAAACGGCTGAACTTAACCAATATGAAACCACTCATCCTGAGGATGTCTTTCCGTTGTTCATCAAAGACGCCAGACAGCAAGTCAGAATTGGTGAATTCCTGAATCTGGATGATCTCAACAAGCTGATCAAAACTTTGGGTGAGGCGGGCATTGCACATCGTCTGAAAAAAGATGTGATATCTATTGCATTATAGCCAATAAATCTTCTCGTTTCGCACGGTGAATAACCGGGGCAATGCGTTCAGTAACCTTGAGCAGCCCTTCGAATTGGACTAAGGTTAGAAGGTAGGAGGTGTTTTATGCGCGTTTTTAATCTTCTGCCGTTGGCTTTGGTAATGCTGTTTTTAAGCGGTTGCCAGACCACGCAACAAACTACAGTTCAGGTTAATCCCCACTTCCTGGATCTGTCCTTTGCTGGATACGAAAATGTACCAGTGGAGTCTGAATCTGAAATCTTTGAATTAAACAATGACGCCAGGCGCTTTGTCTCTGACTTGCAACATAAACGCGATAGATCCGGTAAAATCGAAGAGTTAGTCGCGGCCATTTTTGATCGCTCTGACTTCAACATGATTTATGACAACAGCGCCAACACCACCGCCAAGGAAACGTTCGAAAACCGCAGTGCCAATTGCCTTTCGTTATCCATCATGACCTAT
The DNA here is from genome assembly GCF_056158425.1 of Planctobacterium sp. AWH2_060. Lineage (NCBI taxonomy): Bacteria > Pseudomonadati > Pseudomonadota > Gammaproteobacteria > Alteromonadales > Alteromonadaceae > Planctobacterium > Planctobacterium sp. AWH2_060. The sequence goes on from NZ_JBSWTG010000001.1 coordinate 4,399,456, forward strand.
GCTCTGGCAAAAGAAGCCGGGTTAGGTGTTACCTTCCGGGAAATAGAAATCCCTGAGTACTGGACTCGTAAGGAAGGCTTCAGCTTGCTCAATGGCCATATTAACCTGCGTATTACTGAACTGGATGATCATTCCTCCCGCATCTATGTCGATAACCGCACCATGATAGTGGACTTTGACCCCTTCTCACCGAAAAAGTACTTCCCATCCAAAGCAGCTTCAAAACAACGGGTTTTGGCGATGTTTTACAATAATAAAGGGGCTGATGCTCTGGTTAAATCTGACTTTATGACAGCTTATGCCTATTTTCGACAGGCAATTGTCAGTGATCCGCAGTTCCAGGATGCCTGGGCGAATCTGGGAATTCTGTACCGCATGAGAGGGCATTATGATTGGGCTGAAAATACCTATCACGAAGCACTGAAGTTAAACCCGGACAGTCTGACGATTCTGGAAAACCTGGCTGTGTTGCACCAGCATCAAGGGCGCTACGAGTTAGCCGAGGATATAATGGAAACGGTTGAGATTCGTCGTCTGTCGAACCCTTACTATCACTTTATTTTGGGCGAGCAAGAATTAGAAGCCAATAATTATGCGGCTGCTAAAATGCACTACAAAAAAGCGATAAAACTGGACTCTTCTCACCATGAGTTTTATTTTGGTTTAGCCAAAGTTCACTTGTTTATGGGTGATCGGGAAATGGCCTTACGCTATCTGAGAAGAGCCAAAAGTAATACCAAAATTGATGATCTGAAGGATCATTATCAGCATAAGATGGATCTGTTTGCCAAACTCTAGATTGTCAAAATCTTCAAGCTACTCTCTGATTTTTTTATGCCTGGCACAATTTATGGCCGGGCATTTAGCGTTTGCGAAACAACAATGCCGCATTGATAGCCAGGAATTCACATCACAACAACAGGTTTTATGGCAAGACCTGGTGCAGCTTAGTAGCGCTGAAATGCAGGGGCGAAAGAGCGGCAGTGAGGGCGCACAACTGGCCCGTGAATTTATTGTTAAGCGTTATCGCGAATCAGGCCTCGCCCCTCTAGAGCAATTACAATCGGAGGAGCAGGGAAGTTCGCCTGAAAACTGGTTTCAGCATTTCACCCCTCCGGGACTATTTAATCGAAAAGATGGTGCAAACGTTGTCGGTGTGATTAAAGGCCGTGTATATCCCGACAAGTACATAGTGGTTTCAGCACATTATGACCACCTGGGGAAAAAGGGCCGAAAAGTGCACTTTGGTGCCAATGACAATGCTTCGGGCGTAGCGGCCTTGTTTTATCTTGCACATCATCTGAGTCAGTCGGGCACACAACACTCTGTGGTGTTTTTGGCTACCGACTATGAAGAAGCCGGGCTTTATGGCGCTGCGGCTTTTGTGGAGCAACGCCTGCTGGAACATTCCGACATTCTGCTCAACATTAACCTCGACATGCTGGGACAGCCTGGTCGGGATTGGACCCTGTATGTGGCTGGCACCCGCTGGTTTCCGCATTTTAAACCAGTAGTGGAGCAGGTGACGACGAAGGCCCCAGTGTGCGCCGAAACTGGAATGGACAGAGTAAGTCGAAGTTATGATCGCAGCTATCGGATTGACTGGCGCAAGGCCAGCGATCACTGGGAGTTTGCGCAAAAAGACATTCCCTGGCTGTTTCTTGGGGTTAAAGATTTTAAATACTATCACACCACTCAGGACACTCCTGACAACTTGTCCAGGCCCTTTTATATTGGCGTGGTAGACACCGCACTGATGATGGTTGAGGCCATGGATCACTATTTGACCGCCCAAAAATAATCTGCCAACTACCATTATCGGGCAGTTGTCTGTCGCCCTTCAAGGTTTTGCACCAATCTGTATCTTAATCATTCATGATGCACTAAAATGGTGCGATTGCTGCGGGTTAATTTCCCTGTTCATCTATTAAGTTATTGAAAATAATGATTTATTTTCTCTGGCATAGCTTTTGATAATAACTCTCAGTGGAACACACCGCTTTAAATTAGCCAAAAATGGGGAGCAATTTATGAAATTAGTCAGTGCCATTATCAAGCCATTCAAGCTTGATGATGTCCGCGAAGCCATTTCGGACATCGGAATTGACGGCCTAACCGTCACAGAAGTAAAAGGTTTTGGTCGTCAGAAAGGCCACACGGAATTATATCGTGGAGCCGAGTATCAGGTGGATTTCCTACCTAAAGTAAAGCTTGAGATTGCTGTGCAAGATGATCAGGTTGAACGTCTGGTGGAAGCAATCGTTAACGCTGCTAAAACCGGGAAAATTGGAGACGGTAAAGTCTTTGTTTTCGATCTTGAACACGCCGTTCGTATTCGTACCGGTGAAACTGATAGCGATGCTATCTAAATAACACCAGGAGACAATAATGGAACAAGCATTTCACTTACAATATGCAATGGACACCTTTTACTTTTTAGTATGCGGTGCTCTGGTTATGTGGATGGCAGCCGGTTTTGCCATGTTGGAAGCGGGTTTAGTACGCGCTAAAAACACCACCGAAATTCTCACTAAAAACGTCGCCCTGTTCGCGATTTCCTGCACCATGTACCTGGTGTGTGGTTATATGATCATGTATGACGGTTCACTGTTTTTATCCGGTATTCAGGATGTAGACGTTGCTTCAACCTTATCTGATTTCGCCAGTCGCGAAGATGGATTTGAAGGTGGCTCAATCTACTCTGGTGCCTCTGACTTCTTTTTCCAGGTAGTATTCGTAGCGACAGCCATGTCTATAGTTTCAGGTGCTGTGGCTGAGCGTATGAAGCTTTGGGCATTCCTGTTATTCGCCGTTGTTATGACGGGCTTTATCTACCCAATGGAAGGTAGCTGGACATGGGGTGGTCAGTCTGTATTTGGTCTGTACACGCTGGGTGATCTTGGCTTCTCTGACTTCGCTGGTTCAGGTATCGTACACATGGCCGGTGCCGCCGCCGCTCTTGCTGGCGTTATCCTGCTGGGTGCACGTAAAGGCAAATATGGTGCCGATGGCAAAGTAAATGCTATTCCCGGTGCGAACCTGCCATTAGCAACCTTAGGTACTTTTATTCTGTGGATGGGCTGGTTTGGCTTTAACGGTGGTTCAGTATTAAAACTGGGCGACATCGCCAATGCTAATTCTGTTGCTATGGTATTTTTGAATACCAATGCTGCCGCTGCTGGTGGTTCAATTGCAGCATTATTGCTGGCTAAAGTCTTGTTCAAGAAAGCTGATTTAACGATGGCTCTGAACGGTGCATTAGCAGGTCTGGTGGCCATTACGGCTGAGCCTTCAACACCTTCTGCCTTACAAGCAACCTTAATCGGTGCCGTGGGTGGTTTAATTGTGGTGTTCTCAATTGTTGGTCTGGACAAACTGAAAATCGACGATCCAGTAGGTGCCATTTCAGTGCACGGTACTGTGGGTCTGTTTGGCCTGTTGGTTGTGCCTCTGACTAACGATGGCGCGACATTCAGCGGCCAGATTATTGGTGCTTTAACTATCTTCCTTTGGGTATTCGTAACCAGCTTCATCGTTTGGTTCGTATTGAAAACTATCATGGGTATCCGTGTTAGCGAGGAAGAAGAATACGAAGGTTTGGACAAGATCGATTGTGGTTTAGAAGCTTATCCGGACTTTACGGTTAAGAGCTAATCCAACTATCAATAGCGGCCGGGTTTAATTCCGGCCTGCTTAAATAGAGTTCCAAATGGAACCGGGGGAAACCCCGAATAGCTTCAAATGCTATATGCCCTTTTTGCCCCGGTTTTACCGGGGCTTTTTGTATTTGCAGGGCAACAACTTTTAAGCAATTGTTGAAAGCGGTGATCTTGTAGTAAGGTAATTGTCGTAATTCGCAATAGAAAATTAACACTGGTCAGGAGTTTGCCTTGAAAACCTTCCGTTCTTTGCTTCCGCTGTGTACGTCATTTTTACTATTTAGTTTGTCTGTCGATGCCTTTGATCGAGTCACAGGAAAACACTTCGCCAGCCGCTCCGAAGTGATTGCACAAAATGGCATGGTGGCCACCAGTCAGCCATTGGCAACCCAGGTGGCGTTGGATGTATTAAAAGCGGGTGGTAATGCAATTGACGCAGCTATCGCGGCGAATGCCATGTTAGGGCTGGTGGAACCGACGGGGTGCGGCATAGGTGGTGACTTGTATGCTATTGTCTGGGATGCCAAATCAAAGAAACTGCATGGTCTGAATGCCTCTGGGCGCTCCCCGCAATCGTTGCAATTAAGCCATTTTCAGACTCTGGGGTTGGATAAAATTCCGTCGTTTGGGCCTCTACCTGTTTCGGTTCCGGGTGCCGTAGATGGCTGGTATCAGTTGCATGATAAATTTGGCTCCAGGCCAATGGCTGAGTTGTTAAGTCCCGCCATTGAATATGCCCGCAATGGGTTTCCGGTTTCAGAGCTGATTGCTCATTACTTTGCGCTTAACGAAACCCGTATTGGCCAGTACCCTGGTTTTAAAGAGACCTTTCACGTTAATGGAGCTGTGCCTAAAAAAGGGGATATATTTACTAACCCGGCCCTTGCTGCCACCTATGAAAAAATCGCCACTGGCGGGCGCGATGCCTTTTATAAAGGGGATATTGCCCGAATCATTGCCGGTTATATGAAGGAGCAGGGCGGCTTTTTACAATATGAAGATTTGGCTTCTCATACTTCTGATTGGGTGCAGCCACTGTCCAGCAGTTATCGCGGCTATGACGTTTGGGAATTACCGCCGAACGGTCAGGGGATTGCCGCATTACAGATCCTGAATGTGATGGAGTTGTTTGACGTTGAAGACATGGGCTTTGCGACACCAGAATATGTGCACGCCTTTGTGGAGTCAAAAAAACTGGCTTTTGAAGACCGTGCCAGATTCTATTCTGATATGGACTTTAACAAGCAGCCCATCGATATGTTGATATCCAAAGAATATGCCCAGCAACGTCGCCAGCTGATAAATATGAATAAGGCCGCAAAACGCTACGACGCAGGCCCGTACGAAGGCGATACCATTTATCTGACCACCGCGGATAAAGAGGGCAACATGGTGTCCCTGATCCAAAGTAATTACCGTGGCATGGGTTCGGGTATGATTCCGACCGGATTGGGGTTTGTGCTGCAAAATCGCGGTGAACTGTTTGCCTTGCAAGAAGATCACTTCAACGCTTATGCGCCAGGTAAGCGGCCTTTCCACACTATTATTCCAGCCTTTGTAACCCGCAACGGCAAACCCTGGATTAGTTTTGGTGTCATGGGCGGAGGTGCACAACCGCAAATGCATGCTCAGGTGATCATGAACCTGATTGATTTTGGTATGAACCTGCAAGAAGCCGGAGACGCACCAAGAATACTGCATAGTGGTTCAAGCCAGCCAACAGGCGAAATGATGGAAGATGGCGGCTTTGTCAGCCTGGAAAATGGCTTTTCAGCTGAAACCCGGCGAGAGCTTATCCGCAAAGGGCATACCTTACAGGAAGTGTCTGGTTGGTTTGGCGGCTATCAGGCTATTATGCGCGATTTGAAAACCGACGTGTATTACGGTGCCTCTGAAAGTCGAAAGGATGGTCAGGCCGCAGGTTATTAAAGCAATTGTTCACCCTTTAATAGATTTGCGATATTCTTAACTATCGCTTTTTATTCAGGATTATTAATGCCACAACCACAAAAAGGGATCTGTGCGGAGCCGAATCTGCACGCCTTGTATTTGATGTTCAATGTAACTGACGAACAGGATGATCTTATTCGTGAAAAACTGGCCAAAATTCTGAATATCTTTAATCACTACGACGAAGAACATTACGAAGCCATGATTTCCGGGGTGGTGGCAATCGGTAGTAATTACTGGATGGAGCTATATCCGGGAGAACTGCCATTAGAGCTTGCACCTTTCCCCGATATGTCCTGTGAAGATCGCAGCGCCCCTGTGGTGCCCAGCGATCTGTTTATTCAGATCCGCGCTGACCGGGCGGATATCTGTCACGCCATTGGCGTCGAAGTGTATGAATTGCTCAAAATGCATGTAGAGCTGTTGGAGCAGGTTAAAGGTTTTCGCTATCTCGATGGGCGAGATTTAACCGGCTTTGTTGACGGTACTGAAAACCCCAAAGGCATGAAAAAGCTGGATGTAGCGATAGTTGGCGATGAAGATCCCAGCTTTACTGGTGGTAGCTATATTCACGTGCAGCGTTACCGACACAATCTGGATCGCTGGAATCAGGTGGAAGTGGAGGACCAGGAGAAAATTATCGGGCGCACTAAATCCGATGACGTGGAATTTCTATCCCACAAAAAAGCCCGATTTGCCCATACCAAACGCACCAGCTTAAAAGATGACGAAGGTAAAAGCCTGGAAATCCTGCGTCAAAGTATGCCCTACGGGAACATGAAGGTGCAGGGGCTGTTTTTCGTTTCTTGTTGTAAGAGCAGTCGACCCTTTACCAAAATGTTGGAGAGTATGATCTTCGGTGATGAGACAGGTACTTACGATAAGTTGTTGGATTTTACTACACCGGAAACCGGCGCGGCCTATTTCGCGCCTTCTATTGATTTTATCAAGCGGCTGGGCAAAATTCCGCCAGCCCATTTTTAGTCCCATATAAGTTGAATGCTGCTTTTTTGTGCAAGTGCGTTTACATTGTGCAGGTCTGCTCAGTTGAAAAATTAATAAAAATCTCTTCGCTTCCAGGCACTTATAGTGCTATTATCAAATTCGGCCTTTGGTCAGTTATATTTTTGTTATCCGCTTAAGTTCTGCTTTACCCGTCAAACATTGTTTGGCGATCATGTACCTTCAGCAATTCCAAATTAGTAATTAAACAAGGCTCTACCGGCGCATTTGCGTCAACATTTAATATTTTTATAGGTTTATTTTTATGTCTAAATTGACAGGTTCAGTTAAGTGGTTTAACGAAGACAAAGGTTACGGTTTCCTTACTCCAGAAGAAGGCGGTAAAGACGTATTCGTACACTTCCGTGCCATCAAATCTGAAGGTTTCAAAGTGTTGGTTGAAGGTCAGCGCGTAGAATTTGAAGTACAAGAAGGTCAAAAAGGTCCTCAAGCAGCAGAAGTTGTTGTACTTTAATCCATAACGGATTCTGAAAAAAACGCAGCCCAGGCTGCGTTTTTTGTTTCTGCTTACTGACTAATCAACATAACCACTGCCAATCGCTCTGAAAGGCATTTTAATTTGTAATTCAGGAACTTGTTTTGCCACCCAGGCCGGAAATGTATTGCTATTGGGGCCAGGAAACAGTGTGTATTCATCAGCCCATGGGTATTGGGCAATTATGCTGATAACCTGAGGGATAAGCTGTTCTGCTTGTTCACCGCTTAAGCTGTAAAATTTCTCTGGTTTCGCGCCATACCAATAACGATCCGGTGAAGCGGTATTGTATTGTCGCAAAGCGGGCTGACCGTGCTTTACTCGCCAACCTACCACTTCAAATACAGTATATTCATCAGCATCTTTTTCTTTAACGGCTATCCAGCTATGTACCGCGAACCAGCCACGCCAGCAGAATACCAACTCCATGAAATAGCTGTTCGCTCAGCGCAGCCTCAGGGACATTAGTTCGAGGCGTGCGAATGAAAGAATACTGGTGGTCTTTTGAGCTTCGCACAACAAAGAAATAATGTTCCTGAGGCGCGTCTTCGATGGGGCTGAAACGCATTTATACTGTGTTGAATGTTTTTGATTTAGGCCCGCTAGACCTGCAAACATTCGCCTTGTCTAAATGCGTTTCAACACCCACTGAGTAGAACAGGTATTCCATGGAGTTGGTATTAGCATCTGCTGCATAAAACTCAATAACAGCGTCTTTAAAGGTTTTCGGGTCTGCCGCGATACCTGCCGGCTCTCTGCTGGCAGTTCGCCAGTTATTGCCTGAACAGGCAGTTAGTAAAACAATCGATAAAAGTATGACTAGTTTAATCTTCATGCGCAGATCTTTGATAAAAATGGACTAATGGTTTTGTAGCAAAGCTTTATGGAAAGACCAATAGCCGATTCGACAGATAGCCGTAGGAAACAGGCAGATTACTGGCAAACTTTGTACAGAATATAAAAACAGCTATAGTGTAGTTGTGGTTGAAGTTAAGGCCAGAGATATTCACGGAGGAAAACATGAATGTGATGGTGGTTCCCCAACCGGGTTCAAAATCGGAACTGTTGAGTTGGTTTAAAGCTTTTTCTGACTTTTTTGTAATAGCACTTATCTTGTTGGCCTATTGGGGGGGAACCGAATACTTACACAGTCAGCGCATGCAAATTGCTGAGCAACCGCTGGTGAATGACTTCTATCTGGTGGACTATTACCGAATCAATCCCGCCTCTGATTACAAGTTTCGTTATGTGCCGTTACGGGTAACGGATATATCTGCAACGCAACTGAGTTTTGTTCGCGGTAATTACGGTCACAACAAACCCGCTTCAATCAACAAGCACGTGCAGTTTGATGCGGTACTAAACTACAACTATTTTAACGAAGAAAGCCTGCAGGTGAGCCGCGCTGAATTTAACCGTTGGGTGGATGAAGGCATCGTTTATGATGCTACCAGGCCTGAGGGGATTTACATTGATGGCTGGATTGTATTGCGTCCGATGGAAGCCGTAATTGGCAGCGAACGCAATGAGCGCTTTCTGGCTGCTAGTCCTTCGCTTTAATTACTTAATGGTCTTTAGATAGTCTTCCCAGGCTTGCTGATAGCCGTCACGGCGACGGTGCTGTCTGGAATTAAGGTGGTTTTGCCAATCCTGAGTATCTGCCACAGGCCCAACTTTACAAAGCGGACAATATTGCTCTTCTGATTGAGGTGCGGGGGTAAGCGGTATTTCCTGATGAGATTTATCTGACCAAACATAAGTTGTAGCAGCAGTGCTTTTTACTTGTTTGTCTCTGTCCACGTTTCGAATGCGATAGCCGGTAAATTCACCGGGCAAAAAGGGCATGTGGCCAAGATAGTTAAAGCTGCCAGGCTCCGCAAGACATTCAATATGCCAGTCACAATAGGGCTTCACATTTTTCGAGGTAATGTAACTTAATCGGGCACCCTGCTCCGACAGCAGGCGGGTTTGTGAGTTCAGCAAAAAGGCCCGCAGCAACTTCCGATTTAACAGGTTGCTGTCAGCCCCTTGATGCCAGCTCTGTCCCGGACGACGCGGTCCGGCATTGGGCACCAACGGAAACTGAAATAGGGTCAAATCGAATATCGGTTTTAGTTTATCTATGAAGCTCTCTGGACAAGTGATATCCACTTCAAAATTCACCTGATGCCCGGCATCACGCAATGTATCAATGGCATTGAGGCGATATTTATCTCTGATTTGTTGTTCGGAATCCAGTACGCTGGCGGATAATTGGATGTTCGGAAAGCGTGTTGCAAGCTCTTGTGAAAACGATAAATCACCATCTCCTATGGTGAGAATTCGCCAGTTATCCTGAATATGCATAATGAGGTGTTGGTCTTGCTATTAGTTAAAAGTTTCCGGGGCGCCATTATAGCAACTTATGGAAAGATTTATCTGCTGGGTAAAATGCGGTTATTATAGCGCTACGCCAACACCACCATGATAAGGAAGTCGATGCGACCATGTTACAACTGCAAGTAGGAAGATCCATCAAGTGGCGTGCTATTTTTGTGGAATCTGCTTTTATTGGAGCCAGTATTTTATTGGCTTTCGCATTGCAAGACTGGGACGAAGCTAAAGATATCGAAGAGCGCACGCAGATAGCCATGTGTAATGTTAAATCTGAATTGGCATTTAATCAGGTGCTGATCAAGCGCGGATATCTGCCCAAACAAAAAGGCTTATTGGCCACCATCAATGCCCTGGTTTCTGCTACTCAGCGAGGCGAAGCGACGACTATAACTCTGACTAATCTGGAGCAAATGTTAGTGCAGGAATCGTTGCGCTATTCTGCCTGGTCACTGGCCGCCGAATCCGGTTACATGTTGCACGCCAACTTCGAATTGGCCACCGAAATAGGAGCGGTACTGGATTTTCAGCGAGACAGTTACCAACCCGTTATTAATCGACTCAACGAAACTATTTTCGATAGCAGCCAGTCGTTCAACGAAGACCCAACCGAGTCACAGATCAAGCTGCTGAGTCTTACTAACGAGTGGATTTCAAAGACCCGCTATCTGCAAACCAAATACGACCAACTGTTTTCCAGAGAGGACTTTATTGGCCTGGAGTGTTTGTAGGTGTTGTGTTCCAAGAGCGATAAGAAGCAATTTTCAATCAGTCGAATTAATACAAATAAAGGCATTTTTAGGCTTCAAGGAGCTTTGGTTAGCACAAATTCTGAAATATCACTTTCTTATGACAAGGCAGAGTTCATGGGAACAGATGGTTGGCAGGAGCAGGATCTACATTCTCGTCATGCAATTGTTGTTCTTTCCGAAATAAAGAATGTAGTCTTAGCCCATATTACAAGTTAGTTTTAAAGGAGAGCTTCATGCTCATGGATAAAAGAATAATTATTGGCACTCTCACGGCATTGTTTTTATCGGCCTGTAACTCCACATCTAACAGCAATGTTTCAAGCTATGAAGCTGATAGAAATTTAGAATCCCCCAAGCCTGCCGGATGTGTTCCTGTCAGCGAGTTATCCAATAAGCAGAACCCAGTCGACATCTTTACCGGACTAAACGCCTGTTTAGTCAAGGAAGATTTCTCCAGCGCTGCCGAGCTCTATTTGGCAGGCATGTCTTATGGTTTTTTTGATACAAAGCGTGTATCCGATAAAACTGCACACCAAGCTGTTAGTGTTCTGCGCATGAATATATTTGGTGCTCAACCACAAGATGTTTTAGATAAATTGCAAACAGCGCTTACAGGCTTAATTTCTGATAATACTACGATTTGTCAAAGCCTGACTGCTCTGGGTGCACCTGCTTATAAACCAACTTATATGATTCAGCACGGAATGGGGGCTTTTACTGGTCAAAGCACTAAAGACGGTTTGGTAGAAAGCTTTGATGCAGAAGCAGCTTGGAAAGATGCGTTATCAACAATCCCCGAGTGCGAGTAAAGCTAATAAAGGCAATTATGTTTGTCCATCAAGTTGGGCAGGGATGTACAAACGATGTGGATCCCATGTTTAGGCGTTAAGACTATTCAAAAAGGAATGCGAGTTGATTAAGAATATAATGAAAAAAAGGGCGATCACACGCTATATCAATGAATTAGGGAAAGATTTGTCTAAACGTTATGGAAAGAGTGAACACTATACTTCTGGCCAAGTGATTAAGACAGTTCAGGATGAAGGTTATAACTGGCGGCATATCTGCTATGCACATGCCTTGTATACGAGTATGAAACAGTTTGATAAATTGCATCAAGAACAAGGCGAAGATTGTGATTATTACGAAATGCGTAATGAAATAGCTGAGTCATTTTTTGATGGTGTTGTTTCTGCATTAGACTCATGCATTTCTGGTGACTTTACTGGTGACGCTGGAGGAGCGGGAAGCGGAGGCGACTAGTTCTAATAAGGCAGAACCAAAATGAACAAATACTCACTGGCTTCCTCCATTCTTCGGTATTGTAGCCGGGAAGCATTTGCAATTTATTCACGACGTTAGCTTTGCAAGGAAGATATGAGTTATTTTCGAGTTTTGTTAGAAGGTGAGAACTTTTTAGTAGAGTTCGACGGTAAAGAAGAGTTGCTTGGTTTTGTTACTACTCGCTGGGTTAAAGCTCAAAACGAGAGATAAGCTGAATTGAATGCAGTGGATTTAATCAAAAATGATACACACCTTCAAAAATTACTCAGAACTTCTGACAAATTGCTTCCACCGCAAATGATTTATCTTAAGGAAATGTGTAAGGTCAATTGGTTCGCTTATTTTTGGCATAGACCCGGAGCTGGCTATTCTTTTTATTCGATGGAGCAAAAGTAACGCTAACAAGGGAATTATGGATGGGGCCTCTAAAGCTTGGCTGGCGCTCATGTTTTTACTAATTTTAGCCAAGCTTTTTCCGCGTTTTATGCTGGAGTTGTGATTCATTCAGATGATTTCTTTATTCAAAAATTGGGGGTTACCTTCCCCAGAGAATATATCTCTCGTAGATGCATGTAGAGATGGTGGTTCGTATATCATCTGCTTTAGCGATATTGATGGTGTTTCTTACTCGTTAGAACTTGACGTTGTGCTTGATAAAAATAGCTTTATAAGAATCGGTTACAAAACCCCTAAAATGATTACATATGGGGAAAATAAGAACAGAATAGAGCTAACCTGGAAACAGGGGCAATATCTGATCAAAAAAGTTTCGAAAGCTAAAAAAAGTGAATTGGTGAACAAGGAAAGATTAAAAGAGGCAATCAGCATTTTCAAATCCTGCGGAAAGATTAATGAAGCATAACAAATCGGTGCAATACGGACATAAAATCATTGGCGGCTCATCTTACTTGCGGCTTCCCATTCTTCGGGTAGTATAATTGGCACAGAAATGTGCCCGATAAATTAACCATTCACATTTTACAAAGCCACCCCAAATTTAAATAGGAAATTAATCTTTCAAAAGGAAAGTTATGAAAAAAATAATAATAAACTTAATACTTGTTTTGACCTGCGTTGGGCATTTTAGTGCTTTTGCTATGGCTGAATTTAGCAAACGTGAAGAGGTGGCCATAGTTAGTAAAATCTTAGGGGAACAGCGTGAACTGGTTGTATACCTTCCGGCAGACTATGAAACGGAGAACAAACAATTCCCCGTTTTATACATGACTGATGGTGATATACAAGGGCCTCATACCAACGGTACTCTGGATTTTTTGGCGAAGTTTGATCAAACGCCAGGCATGATAGTGGTCGGGATAGTCAATCCAAGATTTAAGCGCAATAACGAATTAACCTTAACTGAAAAACAAGCACAAAAGTCTGATGTGCTAGCCGGTGCCGATCTTTTTCTGGATTTTATCGAAAGTGAAGTTATCCCTTTTATTGAAGCCCGTTACCGTACTCTGGAATATAAAGCACTTTCAGGCACGTCACATGGTGGCCAGTTTGCAATCAATGCTTTAATCAAGCGTCCGAACTTATTCAATGGTGTTATTGCTATAAGCCCCTCATTGTATTGGAATAATAATCAACTGCTTGGTTTGGCTGAAGAGGCGTTAAAGAATCAGACTCTCAAAGGGCGTTTATTCATTTCCATCGCTAATGAAGAGCCAATCATGACTGAGCCATTCCAGAAACTGGTTGAATTAACAAAACAATATCCCAGTTCGAACTTTCATGTATCAATGAAAACCTTCTCTGAAGAAAGCCACGACTCAACTACGCTGCTCGGTCAATATTATGGTTTGAAACACTTATTTCCAAATTGGACTATACCTAATTCACCTCAGACTTTGTCCGATCTACAATCCATTTATGACGCCAGGTCTGAGTTACTTGGTACAACAATACTGATCCCAGAAGACAGGGCTAATGGCTATGGTCAGTGGTTACAATATCTAAATCGCAAGGATGATGCTTTAGCAATGTTTAAGTGGAATCGCCAAACTTACGCTCAATCCTTGAATGCTCACAAAGCTTTAATACAAGCCTATTTACATTTTGATATGGCTGACGCTGCTAAATTGGCTTTTGATGATGCAATAAAGACGATAAATTCGTTAAGCCCGGAACAAGTAGAGCAGCTTAAAGGTTTGCTTATCTAGCTTTAAAAAGCGCCAACAATCCTATAAAAGTGAATCTGAATAGCTGGGCTGGCGTTGTTTGTCACTATGTTTAGCCCAGCATAACTTACCTAAAATTGAGCGCTGTCATTGATTGATAGCCACAATTTTGTAGTCGTTAAATCAAAAGGCATATTTCGCGGAAAATTGCAGGCGGTTCATATCGCCTTCCAGGCCGTTTTCCAGCTTTCGTTTGGCAAAGGTGTACTCGGCACCAAAGGTTAATGCATTGGCTGGCGAGTAAAGTAAGTTTGCTCGGGAACTCCAGGTAGATTGAGTAACGTTTAGCCCCGTTAGCGCTTTGTCGTTATCGGCGCTGAAGGCAGAATAAGTCAAATTGGAATGCCACTGGCCATTCCAGATGTGTCGATAGGCAATGGCGTAGCCGGTGGAATCAATGCTTTGAAGTTGGTTGTTTTCATCCAATACTGAGCCGTTTGCAGTATTGAGAGCCGAATAGCGACCCAAACCGGCACCACTGTTAAACATCAGCCTTAGATCGTTCTCTCCGAAGTTAATTTTGGCACCCACACTAATGCCATAACTGGTTTCAGTTGTGTCGATGTTATTACCGTCTTGTTGATTGCTGTAGGCCAACTGGCGAACGAGGGCCGCTACGGAGAAATGACCCCATTCGCGTTGATGATTGTAGCGCAATACTAAATCAGGCAGGGCATTGTCATCACTGACAATACGTGTGCCTCCGCCAAAAGGTGTGATGGTGGATTCAGGGTTCTCCAACGCTATCTGAAATCGCCCTCGGGTGTATCGCACCATGGCCTGACGAGAGAAGATTGTGCCGTCAGTCACACCGATAAAATCCAGTGTTTCTGGCAGGGCTGAAACGTCCTGAAAGGTGGTCCAGGTCTGACCGAACAGCCAGTTTTTATAGGTGAGAAAGGCATGCCTGATTCGGGGCTGGTGACTGTTGCTGATGCGTTCATCGCCATCCGGTACTACCTGCATATCAAACTCTAATACTGCTTTAATAGTTTCCTGATTATCCAGTTTTGTTGAGCTGGTAAAACGAAAACGCGACTGGCGAATATGGGCATCAAACTGCGTATCTTCCTTAGCTCCGCCTACTGGGGTAAGTCCGGGAATATAAAAGTCCCGGCCAATATTACCCGGGGCCAATGTGCCGTCACTATAGCTGCTGGCAATAGCGTCCAGTTTGATATAACCGGAAAAGTCCAACTCGGTATTTTTTAATGGATTTGCCTGTCCAATGTAAGGTTGGGTGAAACCAACAAAGAGAAACAGAGGCGACATGAATTTTTTCATTTTTTAATTCCACAATAGATGCAACACGCTTTTAAACATGACCCCACTTGCGTTATGTTGATATAGGGCTATGGTCTGATGGGACCAAAGTCTGATGTTGCCCGGCATTATTTTTCACGGGCGGGACCAAAGTCCCATATGGAAATTCCTATCATTAGATTACAGTGATCCGAATTATCTTTAATCCTGGAAGGGTGGTTATGAATATGCCTGTAGATCAGCAAGCCATTGAGCGCGATTACCAAATTACACGACAAGATTATCTGAACCAGTATCAGGCTTCGATGCAAGAAAACGATGCCTTTTGGTTGCAAAAAGCCAGTACATTGGATTGGATAAAAACGCCGACGATAGGCTTTGAAGGAGGCTTTCAGCCGGGCAATGTGGATATCAAATGGTTTTCAGACGGCGAATTGAACGTCAGTGCCAATTGTATCGACCGCCATCTGGCTGAGCGCGCCAGCGATACTGCGATTATCTGGGAAGGTGATAACGCTGATGAAGATAAAAACATCAGCTTTCAGGAATTACACGATGAGGTGTGTAAGCTGGCCAATGGCCTGAAAAAGCTGGGAGTGGAAAAAGGTGATCGGGTGGCCATTTACATGCCTATGATCCCCGAAGCGGCTTATGCCATGTTGGCCTGCGCCCGAATTGGTGCCGTGCACTCTGTGATCTTTGGTGGCTTTTCGCCTAATGCCATTGCTGATCGGGTTAATGATTGTCAGGCCAAGGTGGTGATCACCGCCGACGCTGGCCGTCGGGGCAATAAATCTGTGCCGCTAAAAGCTAATGTAGACGCAGCATTAAGCAATAAAGCTTGTCCAACCATTAGCCATGTATTGGTCTTCAATGCCACCGGGATAGATGCCCCTATGGGTAATATCGATGTTGATGCCGAAACCCTGTTGGCTAAGTGTGATACAGATTGTGAACCGCAGGCCATGAAGGCCGAAGATCCGCTATTTATTCTTTATACCTCCGGCTCAACCGGTAAGCCCAAAGGGGTACTTCACACCACCGGCGGTTATCTGGTGTATGCCGCCACCACCCACAAAGCCGTATTTGATTACCAGCCCGGAGAGGTGTACTGGTGTGCTGCCGATGTGGGCTGGATCACTGGTCATACTTACATTGTTTATGGCCCCTTAGCCAATGGCGCTACCACCCTAATGTTCGAAGGTGTGCCTACTTACCCGGATGAGCGTCGCATTGGACAAATTGTTGATAAACATCAGGTTAATATTCTTTATACGGCGCCTACCGCGATTCGGGCGTTAATGGCAAAAGGCGATTTTGCCGGAGAGGGCTCCACCAGAGAGTCACTGCGTATTTTAGGCTCAGTGGGAGAGCCGATTAATCCCGAGGCCTGGCAGTGGTATCACCGAGTATTGGGCAACAGCCGTTGTCCGATAGTGGATACCTGGTGGCAAACTGAAACCGGTGGCATGATGATTACGCCATTACCGGGTGCCACAGAAATGAAACCCGGCTCAGCCACCAATCCATTTTTCGGCATTGAGCCAGCTCTGGTGGATAATGAGGGCAAAACCCTTGAAGGCGCTACTGAAGGCAATCTGATTATTAAGCGCAGTTGGCCTGGGCAAGCTCGCACCCTATGGGGCGATCACGAGCGCTTTGAGCAAACTTATTTCTCTACATATCCAGGAAACTACTTTACCGGTGATGGCGCTCGTCGCGACGAGGATGGTCATTATTGGATCACCGGACGTGTAGACGACGTGTTAAATGTTTCCGGCCATCGTCTGGGAACAGCTGAAATCGAAAGTGCGCTGGTATCTCACCCCGCCATTGCCGAGGCTGCCGTTGTAGGCTATCCCCACGATATTAAAGGGCAGGGGATTTATGTTTACGTTATTCCTGTTGCCGGCACTGAGGTTACCGATGATTTAACCAAAGAAGTGGTTAAATGGGTGCGTCAGGAACTGAGCCCGATTGCGTCACCGGATTTGATGCAGTGGACACCGGGTCTGCCTAAAACTCGTTCTGGTAAAATTATGCGTCGTATTTTACGTAAAATCGCCGCCGATGATTTTGCCAGCCTGGGTGATACCTCAACCTTAGCTGATCCGGCTATCGTGGATACTCTGATCGAAAACCGCATGAATCGGGCCTAAGGAACAGAGTATCGTAGTGTCGGAGATTTTGATTGCAGACGATCATCCCCTCTACCGGGATGCCTTGCGCATCTCGTTAGAGGCACGTTTGCCAGACACTGTGATTCTGGAAGCCGCAGATATGCAAAGTACTCTGGCAGCCCTCAAAGAAACCCCCGAGCTGGACTTGTTGTTACTGGATTTACACATGCCCGGCAGTGATGATCTCTTCGGCTTATTACATATCCGTAAACTGCATCCGGAAATTCCGGTGGCCGTTGTTTCCGGTCTGGAGCAGGTAGCGCTGGTCAGTAAGGTGATGGATGCGGGTGCTATGGGATTTGTGCCCAAAATAACACCGGCGGAAGAAGTGGTAGAAGCCATCAACCAAATGCTGTCGGGAGAAACCTGGGTTCCCGAGAGAGTGGCAGGCCAGTTAGGTGAAAGTGATGCTGAGTTTAGCGCGCTGGCAGATAAGGTAGCGACGCTGACTCCTTCTCAATACAAGGTGTTATGCCTGTTGCGGGATGGTTTGCTCAATAAACAAATCGGCTATCAATTGGGCATTGCAGAAAAAACCGTAAAAACTCATGTTACCTCGGTACTGCGCAAACTAGATATAACCAATCGCACCCAGGCGGTACTGATCGCTAATCAACTCAAACTGCAACCTCCTGAATAATCGCAATCTCTGGTTTTAATTCATCAGCCTCTAATATTAGTGATAGAAGACAGCATAAAACGTTAAAAATCGCCTTAAACTGAAAATTTCTTTTTAATATTTAGGCTATTTAGCCTGATAATCCGGATTTTAAGCTCCCTCAATCCAACTGGAGACTAACGCATATGATTTGGCCAACTCTGGCAATTTTACTCGGGCTTCCATTGTTGGTGTGGAGCGCTGAGCGATTTATTCATGGCGCTGCCAAAACTGCGGGCTTGCTGGGTGTGTCGCCCTTGTTTATTGGCATGTTTATTATCGGGTTTGGAACTTCTGCACCTGAGATTATTGTCTCTGTTTTTGCCTCGCTACAAGGTAATGGAGGACTGGCTCTGGGAAATGTTTATGGCTCTAATATTGCCAATACCACGCTGATTGTGGGAGTGACGGCACTCATCTGTCCCATTGTCGTTAAGTCCGGCATTGTGCGCAAAGAGCTGCCCATCTTGCTGGCTGTAACCTTTTTATCCATCTGGCAACTAACCGACCTGGTGTTTTCCCAAGATGAGGCATTTACCCTGTTGGGCATTCTGCTGATCTTAATCTCCTGGAGTGTCTGGCAAAGCATTAAACAGCCTAAAGATCCTCTGATTGCTGATGTTGAAGAGGCTATTCAGACTGAAAATACTGGTCTGAAAGTTTATTTGTTCTGGCTGGTGGCAGGCTTGGTTTTATTGATTATTAGCTCCAGGATATTGGTGTGGGGTGCAGTGGAAGTGGCCAAATATTTTCAGGTGAGCGACCTGATTATCGGCCTGACCATTATTGGCGTGGGGACTTCATTGCCCGAGTTAATTTCTTCCATTATCGCGGTCAGAAAAAATGAACATGAACTGGCCATCGGTAATGTAGTGGGGTCAAACTTGTTTAATTTGCTGGCGGTGGCAGGCATTGCAGGTATTATCAACCCTGTTCAGGTTGATGCCACTTTCCTATACCGCGATGGCATGATCATGGCGGCGTTAACCATAGCCCTGATGGTGTTCTGTTTGGGCTTTAAAGGGCCGGGGCGCATCAACCGATATGAAGGCTTTGCATTTTTTGCTTGCTTTATACTCTATAACTATTATTTGATTACAACCCAGTTTTAAGCTTGTGCTAACCAAAAAAGCGGACCCTATGATAAAGAACAATACCGTCTCAGATACTTTTAACAGCGCCACAGATTCGTTAGGGGCGACGTTGAACCAGTATTGGCTAACGGCTCAGGAAGCCGTGTTGAGCATGGGCTTTATAGTACAACTGTCCATCATTTTAACCATCTATTTATTCGCCTATCTCACCGCCAGCCAAATACGCAACCGCATTGCGCCTGCAACCAAAGCGCCGGAAAGTGGTGCTCACACGCTGAAGGTATTGGGTTATAAATTAGTGGGCATCATTTTTCCTATCTTGTCTATTTCTTTCCTGAAACTCTCGACGGTTTTAGGCGAACAATATCAGTTTGACGCCTGGTTACTTAATGTGGCCTTAGTTGTAGCTGTGCTGTTGTTCCTAAACACCGTGGTACGTGCCCTGGTAGACAGTGAAAATATCGCCGCCTTTATGCGTTGGGTTATTTTGCCGGTGGTCTTTTTACATTTAGTGGGTATTTTGCCTGGCATCGTGGCTGTGATGGAGTCCATGTCGATTACCGTGGGGAACGTTGAAGTCTCCAGTTATGGCGTTGCCCGAGTGGTGATCTTTGGTGTGGTG
The DNA here is from genome assembly GCF_056158425.1 of Planctobacterium sp. AWH2_060. Taxonomy (NCBI): domain Bacteria; kingdom Pseudomonadati; phylum Pseudomonadota; class Gammaproteobacteria; order Alteromonadales; family Alteromonadaceae; genus Planctobacterium; species Planctobacterium sp. AWH2_060. Next base: position 4,418,972 of record NZ_JBSWTG010000001.1, read on the forward strand.
CTGTTCTGGCTGGGCAGAGCCTCACGCAATGTTGGTAAGGAAATCATTCGCAACCATCAAAAACTGGATGTCACCACCAAAGAAGTCTTTACCAAGGTGTTTGAGGTGGCGCTGTTCTGCGTCATGTTTGTGTTGTTGCTCAACATAATGGGGATTAATCTGACGGCATTGGCGGTATTTGGCGGTGCGGTCGGCGTGGGCTTAGGTTTAGGCTTGCAAAGTATTGCTTCAAACTTTATCTCAGGGATCATCATTCTGATGGACCACTCGCTCACCATTGGTGATTTTGTGGAGCTGGAAGATGGCAGTAAAGGCTTTGTACGGGAATTTAGGATGCGCTACACGGTACTGGAAACCTATGACGGTAAAGATATCCTGGTGCCCAACGAGAAGTTCATTAACTCTTTAATGATCAACTGGACTCACAAGGATCCAAAACAGCGTTATCGCATCGATTTCAGTGTGGCTTACAAAACCGATATTCGCGCCATGTGCGAAATTATTAAAGAAGCAGTGGGCAAACATCCCCAAGTCATCAGTGGCGAAGATATCCCATTTGAAGAGCGCCCCGATTGTGAAATTGACTCATTTGGTGACTCGGGTGTGAATATGTTTGTGGAATTCTGGATGGTGGGTATCGACGACGGTAAAAACCGCGTTGGTGGCGATCTGTTGTTGATCGTGTTTGAAACCTTGCGGGAGCACAACATTGAAATTCCGTTCCCGCAGCGGGAGGTTCGGGTATTGGATGGCTCAGCAATGACCATGAGAAACACAACATCAGACTAATGGCGTTTTTTACTTATTGCGTAAACACTCAGAAGCGCTTCAATACAGAGCAACTGTGTGCTTGTGTACAAGCCAGTAACAGGTTAGCAAGCCATTACTTATACACTATACTTAGCAATAGCAGTTTTGCGGAAAATAAGAGGCTGGCGCACTAATTATGTTGCTATTTTTACGTTGCTCCATACTCGCAGTAATACTTTTCGCAGCTGCCTCTGTCTCGGCTAAACAACCTGTAAAGGTGTTGGGCCATGCAGAAAATGCCCATATGGGACAGATCTTTATTGCTGATTTTATGAATCTGCTTTGGCAGGATCCTGAGCTGGCCGATCACTACGAGCTGATCCAAATTAACGAAGATGTCTATCGGCAACAGAGATTGGATATTCTGTTGAAGCGAAAAGTGATTGATATTCATTGGGCCGGAGCCGAAAAACGGTTGAATGCCGAAGCCATTAAAGTCCCGTTACCTGTCGATGGTGGTTTGTTGGGGTATCGCATCGCTCTTATTCGCGAACATGATGTTGAGCGATTTTCTAAGATTGAAGAGGTGGATGGCTTAAGAACCTTCAGAGCATGCCAGGGGGCCGCATGGCTGGATGCTGACATTTTGGAATTTAATGGTATCGACGTTGCCCGAGTGTCCAACAATGAGTCTATGGCGAAGATGCTGGCGCAGGGCCGCTGCGATATGTTCCCTCGTGGTATTCACGAAGTGGCAGGCGAACTGGTTACCTATCAAAAGACCTTTCCTTCTATTACCTTAAGTAAGTCAATAGTGATGCAATATGACTTTGCTTCATATCTTTATGTCAGAAAAGCCGATGTGTTGTTAGCCGAGAGATTGGAAGCGGTGTTTCGACGCTTTATTGATAGTGGTCAACATCGTGAATTGATGGAAAAGCATGATTACACCAGGCACATTTTTCCAATATCACAATGGCAAAATGCGCGCTTTATTTATCTAAATAGCCCTGAGCCAGATCCGGATGTCAAAACCAGCCCCAATTACATTAATCTCAGGGGCCAATAAGTCCCGGTTAGTTTAACTATGCCAGTAATCCAGCGTGTAACGTTATAACAAATTTATTCAGCTTTTACAGATTGTCAGAAAATCCAATGATTATTCGTTCTTTCCCCAATCTGGAAATGTATTCTATTTTCTTAGTTCCCGATTAAGCTTTAAACAAATTAAAAGAACTAAGAATATGAAAATATCAATATTGGTTTCAATAATATCCTTCGCTGTCAGTTCCCTGGCTTTTGCCGAACATAGCAACCATGGTTCTCACGAACATAAACACAATATGGACTGTGGCCACGCTGCTGAGTGGCACGGCGACCACTTTGATTACGACCACGATGGTCATGACCATCACCAGCACGCCGGAGAGACGCACGAAGCAGGCATCAAACATCATCCCAAGCACGAGCATGGGCACAGTACCGCTTGTGGTCATGATACCCGGGTTCATAAGGGCTTGGTAGAATACAACCACGATGGTCATTGGCATCATCAGCACGGTAGTCATGTGCATGAGTCACATAGCTAACGATGAGTGAATATTGTAGCGCCTGAAGCGAAACAGGCGCTACAACCTTGTGCTAACAAAGCAAAGATCTTAACGAAGCTGGAACAGGTATAATCAATGCGATGACTGTGCTGAACAGGACGATATTTAACTGTCAAACTCGACAAGTTAAATCTGCGCTATTTACGAGGGATCACATTGGGTCCAAAGTTAGCAATACTCGTCTGGTGTTTTTTTCTAACTGACAGGAACGATGTAAGCAGGCCATATGTTCCTGATTTTCCCAAGCACTGCCTTTCAACAGGGCCACATCAAAAGTGGACAACTGCCTGATCCGTTTATCTTTTTTGAATGAAGCTGTTGAACAATTTGCCATAACAAAAGGCTTATTATTGAAATCTGCTGCTACGGAGCCTGAAGGTAACCATTCTGTGCCCGGGCCCAGATAGGTGTTTACCAGGCGAACCTGGATATTATCTGAATGAAATTTTGGACACATTGCTGACGCTAAAGGCACCAACCTGAGACCAACATGACCACAGTTAAAAAGGCAGGTTAACATATCCGACAACAGGTAAATGTCTTCGATGGCAGCTAGCTTTCCTTCTCCGTCTGGTAGCTCTTGTTGCAATTCAGTTCTAAGTGCTTCGATTGAATAAACACCTCTGAGGCCCATGCCCAGCTTGGCATTGGCTGAAGAAAAATAGTTGCTAATTGTCTCATCATTAACACGTTGCCAGACAACTAAACTATGCTCCGCTGAAAAAATTTCACTAAGCACCATTGGAGAGTCGTCAGCTATTGAGCCGTCAAATTCGGCTATTTTTAGTGCTTCCATTTTAGTGCCCCCAGCCAGGAAAGGGATCAGGTAATTCTGACCAGCTGTCCACGCCTGCCAATACTTGCTCTTCGGTCAGCAGGCAGCCCTCGAGGCGAGCAATAATATCCTGCTTGTTCAGGCCCTGACCGATAAAAACCAATTCTTGTCGCATATCACCAAAGGGTTCAACCCACCGCTTTTCTATCTCTTTAAGATAATCTGGATCGTCAGGCCACTCATCACGAGGTAGTGCTTTCCAGAATAAGCCCGCAGCACCGTATCTGGCCATTCCGCCTGCCTGACTCCAGCTTCCGGCAAAGTGGGGCCGCGTCGCCAACCAGAAAAAACCTTTGGAGCGAATGAGTTTCCCGGCTATCTCTTTACTGTGTAGAAAGTCATAGAATTTTTGCGGATGGAAAGGGCGTCTGGCTTCAAAAGTGAAGCTACTGATACCAAATTCTTCGGTTTCCGGGACATGCTCACCGCGCAACTCTTTTAGCCAGCCCGGTGCCTGTTGCGCTTTTTCAAAACTAAATTTTTGCGTAGCTAATACTTGATTGAGTGGCACATTGCCGTGCTCAATAGGAATTTGTTGAGCTTCTGTATTGAGGGTTTTCAGGATGCTTTTTAATCGTTCCAGCTCTGAAATTGATACAAGGTCGGTTTTGCTTATCAATAAGACATCCGCAAACTCAATTTGCTCTACCAATAAGTCTGCTACGCTGCGCTCATCCTCTTCTCCCAGGCTCTCACCCACCTCTTGCAAGGATTTGGCCTGATCATAATCCTTTAAAAAGTTAAGAGCGTCGACGACGGTAACCATGGTATCTAATTTGGCAACATCCGACAGGCTGATACCGTCTTCATCGGCAAAGGTAAAGGTTTCAGCTACTGGCAACGGTTCTGATATTCCCGTAGATTCGATGACCAGGTAATCGTATTTGCCATCTTTAGCTAAGCGGGTTACTTCTTCCAAAAGGTCTTCTCTCAGCGTACAGCAGATGCAACCATTACTCATTTCTACCAGCTTTTCTTCTGAACGGTTAAAGCTGATCTCATTTTGTACCGTCGCTGCATCAATATTGATTTCACTCATATCATTGACAATAACCGCGACTTTTAATCCTTCGCGATTATTAAGGATATGATTAAGTACGGTGGTTTTGCCGGCACCCAGAAATCCTGAAAGAACCGTTACCGGTAGTTGCGTTAGATTTTGTGACATATTGGTGTAGAACCTAAAAAGTAGTATCGGAAATGCCGATAGCCAATGGGCATCTCAGTGTACATTGTGAAATGTTATATTATATCAATTTGATGTCTTTGCAATATGTTATCTCGCCTGACGGTATGAGGATAAGTTCTTCGTTTTTCTTGTCATGATGGTTTCATCAGCTGCATGTCATTGAAATTATCTCCGGTTGGCCGATAACAAGCTAAGTGCTTGATGGATATCAAGGACAAGCTTTTGATGACTGCTATCTTTGAGGTTTGCCGGATTACAGCAGTTATTGTTCGGGTTACACTAATGCTATAAAGCAAAAAGAAGAAATGAATCAATGCAACAGGTAGGTAGATGAATTTACTGAGAGAACAGGAGCGGTTACTGACGCAGCGCTTTTTAAACGATGGCTATGTCATTCACCCGGCAGAAAATCTCGCTGCGCTAAATCGCATTCGACAAAAAGTCGCAGAGCTCACCGCTGACCATTTGGGCGTGAAACTGCCTGAAGATATCGGCCAGTTTTTAGATCAGATCGCGGATATTATTGGCCCACAGCAACTCAACGATTTGCGCCTGCACCTGATTTCGGGCCTGATGGCCACGGATTGGTTCAGAGAGGCTTATTTCTCTACCGCACAATCCTTGCTGGAAACCCTGATTGGCAATGAATTGGCCATGCAGCGCAATATGGGCATGAGCGTCTTGTTACCGGAAGACGACAGCTCCATAGTTCACCTGCACTCCGACGCCTGGGGGTCGGAATGTTCGCCCTTTGAAGTGGTTCTGTGGGTGCCCTTCGTCGATTGTTACCGCACCAAAAGCGTGTTCCTTTGTCCGCCTGAAAAAGATCGTCAATGGCGCCAAAAACTCAGTAGTTTTAAAGAGCAAGGCACCGACACTTTGTTTCAGGCAGTAGAATCAGATTTAGTTTGGCCGGAAGTGCCTTATGGACATGTCTTGCTGTTTACCCCGACGGTAATGCACGGCGGCAGAGTCAACAAAGAAGCCACCACCCGTTGGTCCATTAACATCCGTTTTAAAGGCCTGTTTACCCCTTATGCTGGTAAGCGATTGGGTGAATACTTTGATCCTATTACCATACGTGGAGCTACGCGAATTGGTATGGAGTTTGAGTATCCTGGAGGCTTCAGTGACTAAGCAACAGGGCTATCGCGGCTATGTCAGTAGTCGCCCAATCCGAGCTGTTTCTCACCCTCAGCGGGTACAAAACCTGGTGATTCGGGATTACGCCAATAAAAAGCAATTGCAATATCTGTTGAGCTCAACGGAATTTGCCATGCCAGGGTGCTACATGATGCTGGAAGATATTTTGGCAGAGTTACCAAAACTGGAAGGCGTTATTTTATTCAGTGCTTTTATGCTGCCCAAGCGCAAAGCAAAGCGTTTGCGCATCTACGACAATATACTAGCCAGTGGTTGTGTGTTGCACTCGGCATTGGAAGAGATGGTGTTAAAAACCCAGGCAGATATTGAGAAGTTTGAAGATGTCATCGAAGTGGTGAACTGTCTGCCTGACGCGCCGCTTAATAATGTTTATCAAAGCTTTCGCTTAAAAATGGACCCGCAGGACCCATTCGTTAAAGCCTTTTTTGAGGCGCTTTGAGTAATATCGAATACAGTACTTAAAAATACTACGAGTCCATTTGAATATTGCGAAACCTTGAATAAAAGCGATAGATAATTGCAATTAATATACATACAGACGCTGGAATTATTAAAGCGTAAAACTGATGTTTTGAGAACAGCACAGTGCCAATAGTTCCGCCAAGAATAAACCCAACAATAATGAACGTGAAGAGTTTTGCTTTGCGTTTGTCGAGCTTCTGGCCTCTCATTACAGCTCCAATCATTATTCCTAAATCTGTAAAGATGCCTGTCACATGGGTAGTTCTTATTATGGCTCCGCTGTAGGTTGTTGCCATCGCATTTTGAAGGCCGCAAGCTGCAGATGCAAAAAAGTGACCGTAGAAAGAACCTGAGATCAGCAGCCACGCAGAAACGAGCAAGAAAATTGACTCTATAATAAGTACCGTATCGTAGTGCCGTCCTAATTTTAATGTAAAACCGTGCAATAAAAATCCTGCGAGGCTGGCGCCAACTAAAAAAGCAAACAATATTCCTAGTAGGTGATAAGAGTTATATGCCGAGTTTCTTAATATTTCTGTACCGAGTAGTGTTGCCGTTCCGGATAAATGGGAAACCGATTGATGCTCAAAACCAAGCAGCCCTATGGCATTCACACTGCCAGCGATCAGGGCTAAAACAAAAGCTCCAACTTCTACCCATTTTGGTAATTGTGATATCAATCTTCGCGACCCCTACCGCCTAACTTGGTTCCACATTGTACTCCTTATTGGTTTTTGCAGCGATGCTCTCTTGTCTTGAATCGATAGAAAAATCAACAATGGTTTTTAAAAAGACAAAACATCCAATCTGGCTATTTTTCCTCAATGCACTATCACAACCTGAAACTTTTCAACAGTGCCCTTAACTTGGCGGGTTTTACTGGTTTCGGTAAGTAACTGATACCTAACTCCTTGGCTTGTTGGATAATGTTTTCATCCCGCTCGGCGGTAATCAAAATCGCGGGAATATGAGCGTTTGCTCCCTTGCGCACAAGACGGATAAAGTCTAGGCCGGTGCGCCGTTCTGCCAGATGATAGTCCACCAACAATACATCCGGTGGTGAGGCTTCGATTATCTTCTGGGCTTGTTCAAAGTTATCTGCCAGTTGTGTGCTGATTTGCCAGCGAGCCAACAGGGTTTGCATGGCATCCAGATTTTGTTTGTCATCATCCAGGCATAAGGCACTGAGCCTGGCTATGTCCTGCTTATTAGTATCCGCGGGGAGTTCAGGTTGAACCTGTTGCTGTGCTACTGGCATCTGCAAGGAAAAACAACTGCCCTGATGTAATTGTGAGCGCAGGGTTAACGGCATATCCATTAATTTGCTCAGTCGAGCCACTACCGCCAGGCCTAAACCCAGACCGGCCTCCTGACCATCGTGGGCGCGGTAAAAGTCTTGAAAGATGTGCTGTTGGTTGTGCTGTGAAATCCCTTCTCCGGTATCCCACACCTGCAATAACAGTTGTTGTTGGCGCTGGCGAACACTTAGTAACACGCCGCCGTTATAGGTGTATTTTAGGGCGTTCGACAGCAGGTTGCGCACAATGCGGTGCAGATACACCGGGTCCGCCAAAACCCAATATTCTCTTGGGCAATGCAGTCTTAGCTTTAGGTGTTTTTGCTCAGCCAAAGTGGTGAACTCTGTAACCAAACCCGATAAGAGTTTGCTCAGGTTTTGAGGGCTTAAATTGGGTTTTAAGGCACCCTGATCCAGGCGAGCAATTTCCAGCAATGTCGCTATCAGGTTCTCACCGGCCTGCAGACTCTGATCCAGTTTTTGCAGGGTTTGTTGTAATTCTGGCGACATGGTCATGCCTTCAGTGGCCGACAGATAGAGTTTGGCAGAATTGATGGGTTGTAAAATATCGTGGCTGGCTAAGGCTAAAAATTGCGTTTTTGAGGCATTGGCTTTTTCTGCCAATTCGCGCGCTTCGACTAACTGGCGTTCTACTTCGGCCCGGCGTTCTATTTCCTTGCGCAACTCAGAGTTAATCGCTTTAACCTCGTCGGCGCGGGAAGACACGCGTTTTTCCAGGTCGATATTGGCTTCTTTCAGAGCCCTTTGAAATTCAATGTGTTCGGAGATGTCATTGAAGCTGGTGACAAAGCCGCCGTGGGGAAGCGGGTTACCAATCATTTCAATTACCCGGCCGTCGCTGCGTTGGCGCACAAACTTATGGGGTTTACCGGCTCTCAGATGCTCCATGCGTTTGTGCACCAGGTTTTCCACATCACCAAAGCCACATTCGCCTCGTTGGGCGTTGTAGCGCACCAGGTTCTCGATTGGAGTACCCACTTTGATAAGTTCTTCCGGGTAATCGAAGATATCCAGATAAGCCTTGTTCCAGGCCACAAGGCACAAGTCTTTGTCAATTACACTGATCCCCTGCGCCAGGCTTTCCAGTGAGGCAAACAAGGTGTTTTGATTGGTTTGAATAGCCTGAGTGGTATCGTCGAACACGGACACCAACTGTTCGAAATTCATCTGCTGGTTTTTCAGCACGGCATTGATCAGCAGATTAGAGCTGGGCGCTCCAATCACACCGCCTAATGAGCGCTCACAAAAAACAACGAAGTCCTGCTGGGGAGAATCATCGGGATGAATGCGTTGTTGCTGAGACGATTCGAAGTCGGAGAGCAATTGCTGAGTTCGCTTGCTACCTAAAAACGTACGCAACACAGTGATAAGGTCTTCATTCTTAATACCCGACGTGCTCTGAATCGGTTCTGGCGGGGTAACTTCTTGTGCGGTAACAAAGCTCTGGGCCTGCAACTTGTCCATCAGGTTTGGTCGCGCCATCATGGAAAACAGTACGAAAAACAGGGTATTGATGCTGAGGGCAATGGACGCGGTGACACTGATGGTATCACTGTCCAAGCTGGTGGTTGTTGTGCCGGTAACCAGAGGAAAAATCAACAACAGAATCCAGGTAAATATCCCGGCTATTAATCCGGCGATAACGCCATGGGCATGGGCTCGTTGCCAATACAGGCCGCCCAATAATGCCGGAGACAACTGGATCACCAACGAAAAGGCCAGCAGGCCAATGCTGGATAGCGACATATTGCCGGATAAGAAAATGTGATAACTGAAACTCAATACCAATATGCCGGCGATAACCCCTCGACGAAGCCACAAAATAAAGTGAATGTGGGACTGCCTGTGGTGCAATCGGTCCGATTTATTCAGCAGTTTAGGTAATATCACATCGTTGCTGAGCATGGTGCTCAGGGTTAAGGTGGAAACAATGATCATGGCAGTTGCCGCAGATAAACCGCCCAAAAACACCATGGCTTGTAAAAAGCCGTTGCCTGATTCAGTGGCTATGGCGATAACATAACTGTCAGGCGCAACATTTTGACCCGCAAACAGGTGTGTGCCCGCCGTGGCGATGATGGGAATGAGTATCGCTGTAAGGGCCAGATATCCGGGAAATACCCAGCGCGCAGTGGCTACGTGTTTAATATTGAGGTTATCGATAATTGCTACGTGAAATTGCCGTGGTAAACAGAGCACGGCAATCGCCGCAATCAAAGCCTGTAACCAAAATGACAGCTTGAAAAAACTATTTTCTACAGCCTGTGCTTGCAGAAATCGTTCACTGAATAAGTCGGATTCTGTAGAGACACTCCACAGTGCGAAAAGCGCGATGCAGGTTAAGGCGACGATTTTTAGTACCGACTCAAACGAAATGGACAGCATCAGGCCGTGACGGTATTCCGTAACATCGGTTTTTTGGGTGCCGAAAATAACACAAAACACCCCGATAAAGAGCGTGGCGGTGAGTACAATTAAGGTGGCGTTTTGCTCGCCGGACACCAGACTAAATGCGGTGCCGATGGCCTGTAATTGCAATGCGATGTAGGGAATCGTGGCGAGCAACACGATCAGGGTTGCCATCAGGGCGATATTTTGTCGCTTGCCATAACGGGAGGACACCAAATCAGCTATGGTGGTAACGTGTTGCTTTTTACTGACTTCGATTAATTTGATGATCAGTGGGTAGCCAAACAGATAAAGCAAAATTGGCCCGATGAGAATGGGCAGGTAATTCCACTGATTACGCGCAGCTTCGCCCACGGCACCAAAATAGGTCCAGGCGGTGCAGTAAATGGCCAGCGCAAAACTGTACACTAAGGGATGAGAGCTGAGTTTTTTGGCTTTGTGACTGCGACCATCGCCCCAGCTACCTAACCAGAAAATAAACCCCAGGTAACCGGCCGCCAATGCAAACCAGATTAACGTCATAAATTGCTGTTCTGTTGTTTTTGCGGCAGTGTAGCACAGTAATTTGGGACTATAGCCTCATTGGGACCAAGGTCCTATTTGCTGATCGTCATTAACTGTCTATCTTAAGCAGGGTAAATCGGAGAAAAATATGGCTTTTCAATCAGAAGAACAAAAAACAGCCTACTGGCGACGCAATATCCGGCTAATGTTGACGCTATTGGCGATCTGGTTTGGTGTTTCATTTGGCTGCGGCATCCTGCTGGTGGATGTCCTGAATCAAATTCCATTCTTTGGCTTTAAGTTAGGGTTCTGGTTTGCCCAACAGGGGGCAATTTATGTCTTTGTGGTGCTCATCTTTGTTTATGTCGTGAAGATGAATCAGCTCGATAAAGAATTTAACGTAAGCGAAGAGTAGGAGCACATCATGGATATTCAAACAATGACCTTTATTGTGGTGGGCATCACATTCGCGCTTTACATAGGTATCGCCATCTGGGCGAAAGCTGGCTCCACTAAAGAATTCTATGTTGCTGGTGGCGGCATTAATCCGGTGGCCAATGGCATGGCTACTGCTGCAGACTGGATGTCAGCGGCCTCTTTTATTTCCATGGCTGGGTTAATTTCCTTCATGGGTTACGACGGCTCTGTGTATCTATTGGGGTGGACAGGTGGTTATGTGTTACTCGCACTGTGTCTCGCGCCTTACCTGCGTAAATTTGGTAAGTTCACTGTGCCGGATTTCATTGGTGATCGTTATTATTCCCAGACTGCCAGAACCGTTGCTGTGGTGTGTGCCATCTTTGTTTGTTTTACCTATGTGGCGGGACAGATGCGCGGCGTTGGGGTTGTATTCAGTCGTTTTCTGGAAGTGGATATAACGATGGGCGTCATCATTGGCATGGGCATCGTGTTTTTCTATTCTGTATTGGGCGGCATGAAGGGGATTACTTACACCCAGGTTGCGCAATACTGCGTCATGATCTTTGCCTATCTGGTGCCGGCGGTATTTATTTCCATCATTATGACCGGCCATGTGATCCCGCAGTTTGGTTTTGGGGCTGATTTGGCCGATGGTTCGGGGCAGTCTTTATTGCAGAAGCTGGACGGCTTATCTACCGAACTGGGGTTTACGGAATATACTTCCGGCACCAAAAGTATGATTGATGTGTTTTGTATCACCGCCGCGCTCATGGTGGGTACTGCGGGATTACCTCATGTAATCGTGCGTTTTTTTACCGTACCTAAAGTGCGCGATGCGCGGAAAAGTGCCGGTTGGGCGCTGGTGTTTATCGCATTGATTTATACTACTGCGCCTGCCATCGCTTCATTTGCCAGGGTCAACATGATTGAAACCATCAATGGCACAGATCAAACAGGTACGGAGTACAGTGAAGCGGCTTCCTGGATTAAGAATTGGGAAAAGACCGGGCTAATTCAGTGGGACGACAAAAACGGCGACGGTAAGATGTTTTATTCCGGTGATGAGCGCAACGAGATGCAAGTGGACCGCGATATCATGGTGTTGGCTAATCCGGAAATCGCCGATTTGCCAGTGTGGGTGATTGCATTGGTAGCCGCCGGTGGTGTGGCGGCGGCGCTGTCCACTTCCGCAGGATTATTACTGGTTATCTCAACCTCAGTGTCCCATGACCTATTAAAGCGTAACTTGATGCCGCAGATTACTGACAAACAGGAGCTGTTTTACGCCAGACTGGCTGCCGCTGTGGGTATTGCTATTGCCGGTTATCTGGGTATCAATCCTCCAGGATTTGTCGCTCAGGTGGTGGCATTTGCCTTTGGTTTGGCTGCATCCTCATTCTTTCCCGCGATTATTCTGGGGATCTTTCACAAGAAAATGTCCAGCCGTGGAGCGGTTGCCGGGATGTTAGCCGGGATTGGTTTTACGGCCTCTTACATTATCTACTTTAAGTTTATTAATCCCGCCGCCAGCACCCCAGAAAACTGGTTATTGGGGATATCACCTGAAGGTATTGGCACCATCGGGATGTTGATTAACTTTGCGGTTGCCTTTGTTGTTTACAAACTGGGAGAGGAAGCACCTGAAGATGTGCAGCAAATGGTGGAAGATATCCGTTATCCACAAGGTGCGGGTGATGCGCAGGCACACTGACTAATTTGAAGCTATTGTGTTAACTGACAAGCCCGCGATTTAGCGGGCTTTATTCAGGGTGAAGGCATGAGTCATCATTTAATGAACATGGAGTCCAGAAACTAATAGTTTCCTTTTATGGATTAAGTAAAACAGTTTCGTTTGTCGGTTCGATTACGCCTGTATTTGTTAGAAGTGCTTAACCGAGCTCCCCCTTTACGCGCAATAAACTGCGTCATCAGTTAAAACAGCGATGAGAGCTATCAGGGATGATAGCTCAATCAATGCCCAGCACAGGGATGTGCTGTCATTGATGGTCGTCGTTGTTCTGATGGCGAAGTTTATGCTTTTGCGCGTCAGGGGCTGCGGGGGATTCTTAAGGGGGGCGCAGCCCGGTCACCTTAAGGCGCAGTCGGCGCCCCGACAATGATTTCAATCATATGATAATGGTTGAATTTGACTACCGCACCGAAAAAAAATTACCAGCCATCAAAGTCAAAATTAGAGCCTTTAGGTAGGTTGAGTACTTCAATATCGATAATTTAAAACGCAGCCAAAACAATTAGATTTTGGTTTCAGTTAGCTCAGGCTAAATCCGAGTGCTGCTCAAAATTATCCTAGGGCATTATTAGCGAAGCTTGTTTCCACCCAGGCGTACCACGCCAACGGTAAACCCTTGGTCCTGAAAGATCACACTTTGACCGGGCGTGATCTGTTTTGTGGCCGAATAGTCCACGGCATCGCCGTTGCTGTATCGGGTTCTCAACTTGATACTAAATTGATTTGCAGATTCATCTTCGGCAGCTATCAGGCCGGTAGTTTTGGAGCGATTGTCTGGCTGCAGTGGCGCATTAACAGGCGAAAGCCCTGCGGTGGGAATACTCAATGCCCGGGTTCTTTCAAAGTGAATTTGCGCATAAAACTGGCGATAGATTGCTTCACCCTGATTGTTGCAAACAACTATAGAGAAGCGATTTGGCGAACCTTCAAACAGGCGGTTGGCTTCCTTCACCGCCCCGGTTTGTAATTCCACTAAAGCCTGACAGCTTTGGGCCATTGTCTGACCCGAACAAATACCCGCTAAAACCAGCAGGCAAAGCGCTTTTTTCTTCATTAAATAATACCGCTACAACTAAGTAGCTTAAGTATAACTTTTAATAAGCAGATTTAGTTTTGCAAAACCCGATAGCCCCACGCCGGTAATGTCATCTCACTGTTTTCATTGAGGTTTATTTTGGTATTAGAAAATACATCTAGGTATTCACCATGATACAGATTCTCTTTAAATGCCACGGTTTTGGGGGAGTGAGAGAAATTAAATACCGCGAAAATTTTATCGCCGTCTTTTTCTCTGACAAAACTCAGCACGTTTTTAGCCTCAGTGTTGGGGACATGCACCATTCGACCACCAAACTGACCATTCCATAGCGCTTTGTTGTCATGTTTCAGGGCGAATAAGGTTTTGTACAGGTCACCAATGGGGTGAGGTTTCCAGACAATGGGATCTTTTTCAAAAAAGGCCAGTCGTTTGGCGTTGCCGGCTTCCTGGCCGTTGTACATCATGGGGAAGCCTTCGCCAACCACTGATAAAGTAATCACCGCATCCAGCGCTTCGCCATAGTTTTCGAACATGCTGCCTTCCCAGGCATTAGTGTCGTGATTGGCCACATGCACCATGCGATAGGCTTCAGCCGGAAAAGCACTTTCATTCCAGGAGTAATAAACAAATAGGCCATTAACATCGGCATGGCCCTTGACGATTTCATGCATGGTCTTTGACCAGGACCAGGCGTAAGTCATATCAAAGGCTTCGGCATGTAGATCCCTAGATTCCCATTCCGCCAGCATTAATACCGGTTTTATGACATCCAGCTCTTTGCGTACATTATTCCAGAAATCCACCGGCACGAATCCGGCCACGTCACAGCGATAGCCGTCGATGCCCACTTCAGCCACCCAATATTTCATGGCTTCCGTCATATACTTGCGAAGCTCAGGCTGAGAGAAGTCTAAATCGATAATATCCGACCAATCCCACCAGGGAGTCGGTCGGAAATCGCCTTTGTAGTCACGGTCATACCATTCTGGGTGCTCATAACGCATCCAGTTGTCCCACGCGGTGTGATTTGCAACCCAATCCAAAATGACGTACATACCTAAGTCATGGGCGGCATCAACAAAGGCTTTTAAGTCTTCCAGGGTGCCAAATTCAGGGTTAACTTTTAGATAATCTTTTACCGAATAGGGGCTACCCAAAGTGCCTTTGCGGTTTTCTTCACCTATGGGGTGTACTGGCATCAGCCACAGTACGTCTATGCCCAACTCTTTCAGGCGGGACAATTGTTGCTGAGCCGCAGCAAATGTACCTTCTGGGGTAAACTGACGGGTATTGATCTGGTACATAGTGGCGTTTTTAGACCATTCCGGGTGGGTCAGCTTGACATAGGGCTGTGGCTGATAAGGATCAACCACCTCTGATGTGCTACCACAGGCCATTAAAAGCAGACTTAAACAGACACTCACACAACAACGAATCGACAAACGCATACTACTCCCAATACCAATTGGTTCAAAATTTAGCCTTTAACTATTAGCCTTCAACTATAGATAACAACTCGCCGCAGTATCAAATAACTGCATACGTATTCAGTTTAAAAGCGCCATAAGGCCGGGTGTGGTAGGAGCAGTCTTGCATACAGTTATCAGGGCTAGATCGCGAGTGTGTAGTGGGCACAGGAGTTATCGTCTAGCTAAAACTCAACCTATTTACTGGCTCTAAGGTAGACTTTTTTCGGCGCCGCAGTCTATTTTTTTACCATTATTATTTGATTAAAATTATTGTCGGGGCGCCGACTGCGCCTTAAGGTGACCGGGCTGCGCCCCCCTTAAGAATCCCCCGCAGCCCCTGACGCGCAAAAGCATAAACTTCGCCATCAGAACAACGACGACCATCAATGACAGCACATCCCTGTGCTGGGCATTGATTGAGCTATCATCCCTGATAGCTCTCATCGTTGTTTTAACTGATGTCGTAGTTTATTGCGCGTAAAGGGAGATTAGGTTCAGCACTCCGAACAAATATTGGCGGAGCCGAACCCATAAACGAATCGGTTTTGGTTTATCTCTAAATGAACATTATTAGTTTTTGGACACTAAATGAGCATTCATGTTCTCGCTCTGTACGGATACCCCTATTGCGGGGTTATTTTGATTGCGGTGCAAATAGCTCAATAAGACCGTAATAATAGGCCAGAAACATCACGGTTGCGTGCTGTTCATCCGGAAAGTAGTGAGAGCTGATGTGCAAATCAGGATTGTTTAGTGCGTTAAGTCCGGCAATAAACTCATTGCCCCATTGGCGGTTGGTCATGCCCAGTTCCCCCAGATGGTCGTTGTTGGCTAACCCGATAAAGACACTGAGTTGGGTGTCTTTCAGCTTATCCTGATTTTTGGCCAGAGTTCGGTTCAGATAATTGTCGTCCCAAACAAAGGTAGCATCGGCAATCAGGTACTGATCAAATGATTCTGGCTGGGTTAAAAGTACATGCGCGACAAATAACCCGCCAAAAGACATCCCCAAAATCCCCTTTTGCTGGTTGGAGCGGTAAGTAGAATCAATGTGGGGGATCAATTCCTGTTGAATAAAGCGGGCAAAGCGATCGGCACCGCCACTATTGTCTTTTAATTCGTCCAGCACCTTACCTTTAAAAGCCAAATCTGTTTTTGTCGGTGTTAAGTCTCTGGAGCGATTAGTATTGGGTATCGCGACAATAATGAATTCCGGTATTTGTTGGTTTAAATCTTCTGCGCCTAATGATTCCACCATGCCAGTGATGCCTCGAACTTTAGTCACGCCCCCGTCTAACACATAGAGCACCGGATAGGTTTTTTCAGGTTGTTGTTGATAAGAGCGGGGCAGATACACTGCGAATTGTCGGTTTTCCTGCATAATCGTTGAGTTCATGTTATGCCAATGACCACTGATTATCGGCTCGGCTTCACTGCCAGTGGCTTGCGCCGACCATGAAAAAGCCATAGAACTCATAACTAAAATGATAACTGGAAGAATTGTTTTCATAGCAAATAGCATTTTATTTTAAAGGTTATTGTTGCTTTCAACCTTAATGCATTTCGGTGAGGAACAATTGCAAAATCTTGCGCTTTTTGTTTATGCTTCTTCACAGGACAGCCACGGATAGTCGTTATGTTAAGGTTTCATGCCAATAAACCTACCGGGAATACTTCACAGCAACTTGCCTTATCTCAGTCATTGGATTTACCCCAAGGGGTGACTTTTCGGGTATGGGATGTTCCGGCGAATAACGTGCAATATCAGTACGAACAGGGTCATACACTCAGCCTCTATTTAAGTGGAGGGCATCGTACCTACCGCAAAGATATGCCTGATAAAAAAGGTCATCCCGGCGCACTTTGCCTGATGCCGCAAGGCCACTGGAGTCAATGGCAAACACTGGAGCCTATTCGAATAGCGCATTTATATGTGCCTGATACCCTGTTACGGCGAGAAGCAGAGAGACACTTTGACATGGACGCTCGATTCGCCAATTTGCGGGATTTGGTGTATCAACAGGATCAGGCACTTAGTCATCAAATCCTTAGCTTTATCAATGCTTTGAACTTCGGTTCGGCAATAGAGCACATTTATCTGGAGCAAATGTTAAGCAGTCTCTCTTGCGATCTGTTGGCCAAATATTGCGACACCGGGGCGCTCAAGAACAGTGTCGCTGGCGGTTTATCGCCCCAAGACAGACGCACTATTAAAACTTATATTCTGAATAACCTTGGCGATAAGTTGAGCATTGAAATGCTTGCCGCCAAGTTGGCGCTCAGCCCTTACCACTTTGCACGCATGTTTAAGCTGAGTTTTGGTGACAGCCCAGCGGATTATATTTTACGGCATCGTGTGGAGTGGGCCAAAGGCTTACTTAAAGGGCAAAGTTCCCTGACCGATATCGCCTTACACTATGGTTTCAGCCACCAAAGTCATTTCAGTAATTACTTTAAAAAGTTTTGCGGTGTGACACCGGCAAAATACCGAAAAATGCTGCATTCAGCTTAAAAAAACTCCATACAGCGCTTTATACATGCCCCTGCTATTAATTTTGTTCAGTAAGGTATTTGCAGATCAAAATCACATTTCTAATTATTACATCAGTTTTTTTAAGGGCATCTCCATTGTATTTGATGAAAACTGACGCCTTCTGAATCATCATTTCCTCGTCCGGTAGGATCGTGCTGATTAAAATTCAGTTCACTTACTCATGGACTTCTGAAGCATTTACCTCTACTTTGGAGGTTACTATTCCATATTTGGCTGTAAACAGGGCGAAGGATCGACTTCCGGGCTGATGGCGAAAAGCAATGTCGGGCTGGTTAACCTCCTTAAGCTCTTTTGGACTATAAAAATTGAGGGGAGAAAATAGTGAAGGATAATGAAGCCAGTTCTACCGCCTATACCGTGTTACAAGGATTGCTCTTTGTGGCACAAAAACCTGAATTTAGTCACCTGGTGTCACCGCGAAACCGTGAGCTGGGCATCCATATCCTGCAAAGTTCCGCCCAAGGGCGAAAAAGACTAAAGCAAATTAACTCAGGGGCCGGTAAGTTATTGTTGCCGTTAATGGAACGATTGCTGTTGCCCTCCATTAGCCTCCATTATGGGCTGCGCAAGGCCTATATTGAAAAGAAGGTACGTGAGGCGATTGACGCTGGTGCCACTCAAATAATTAATCTCGGGGCCGGGTTTGATACGCTTCTCTATCGACTGGCGGAAGAAAATACTCAGCTCAATTGTATTGAAATTGATCATCCCGCCACTCACGCGGTTAAGAAGCAGGCCCTGACTTCTGAGCAATTAAAACTGGATAACCTGCATTTTTTACCGGTGGACTTTACTCATCAAACCTTGCAGCAGGAGCTGGGACAGTGCAGTGCTTTTGCACCAGAAAAGCCGACTGTGTGCATCGTCGAAGGGGTGCTTATGTATTTGACACCAGAGCAAATATACAGCCTGTTGCAGTCTTTACTGGATTTGCTTGATAGCAGCCCCAGACAATTAGTGTTTACTGCGGTAGAGCCTGCCAGTAATCATCCGGAATCTTACGGACCCTTATTGAAGCTTTACCTGAAACTAAAAGGGGAGCCGCTAAACTGGCTGTGCGATGAAAATCATTTAAAAGCCTTTATTGAACAGTCAGATTTCAAATTGCAGGAAACCGCCAACAGTGACGTGTTTCGACAGCAGTTTATTCCAGACTGTCAGCAACGCCTGCACAAGGGGGAATACGGTGCTTTTGCTGTCTCGACCTCAACAGGGGAGGCGTAAATATGCCGATTTGTATGCGCCTGGCAGATAGTACTGCAGAATTGGATAGTGTTTTTCGGCTACGGCACCTGGTGTTTGCGGAGCAGGAAAATATATTGCAAGGCAATAGTGAAAAGCGCCTGTATGATCGCTTTGATGCCTTTCCTTCCTCGGTACAAATGATGGCTCAGCACAACGGGGAAACGGTGGGGGCCTTTCGTTTTTCAATGGATGACAGTTGCGGCTTGCCTGCGGATGAGTATTTTGATTTTCGTCCATATGTACCCAAAGATGCCCGGGTAATGCATTCCGGTATGTTTTGTGTTCACCAGGATTACCGTGGTGAGAAAATCGCCATGGGACTCATTTTAATGGCGGCCTATTACGCCATTTCTAATAACATCACTCATGTTGTGGCTCCAATCAATCCAACCATTGCGCCTTTGCTTCGGCGTATCGGTTTTAAAAAAGTGGGTGAGCAGTTTCACGACCCGCATCTGGATTATCAAGTTTTACCTCTCTTGATGGATATGGCTGATATTAAAGACTTTTTTGTCGAGTTTATTCGTCAGAATAAACTGCATGACTTCATCATGGATTATCAACGCTGGTTCTGCAAAGCAGGAGAAACTATCGTTAAAGCCGGAGATGAAGGGGCTGAGGCCTTTATTATCATTGATGGCTGTGCCGAAGTGCGAATACCAGAAAAGAACACCGTGCTGGCGACATTAGAGCCGGGAGAAATGTTTGGTGAACTGGCATTGATCACGGGCGAAAAGCGCAGTGCTGATGTAGTGGCCAAAACCGATTTGCAAATGATGGTTATGACCAAAGAAACCTTCTTTAAGCGCTTTGTGGAAGATTCCAACAAAGCGCTAACTTTGATGCGCATGATCAGCAAACGCAGCCAAAGCATGATTATGAACCTCAAATACGGTCACCTGGCAAAGGATGTGGTTGCTGAAACCGAGTAACCAGATCTTCTGCCGAGCGTTGTTTTCGTTTTGGGGTTAACTGAGTTTTCTGGCCTTAAAGCGTCTGCCTTTAATTTTGCCTTCTTTGAAGTAATTAATGGCGCGCTTAACACTGCGTATTTTCACCGCGACAAACGAATGGGTGGCGGTAATCTTGATTTTGCCGATGTCATCTCCGGGAATATCGGCATCCTGGGTCAGGGCACCCAGAATATCGCCGGGGCGCAATTTATTCTTTTTACCACCATCAATAGCCACTGTCTGGAACCTTGGCTCTAAAATTCGATTGGCGTGAAAGCGCAGGGCCTGGATGCCTTTCCACTGGGCTTTTTGTCCCTGTAACTCTTCTATAGCACGAACAAAGTGTACTTCTTCCGGTGCTGCCAATGTTACCGCCATACCTTCACTATCGGCCCGGCCGGTTCGGCCAATACGGTGAATGTGGGCTTCAGATTCCATGGCTACCTGATAGTTGATCACCAGGCTAACGCCATCTATATCTAGTCCTCTGGAGGCTACATCGGTAGCCACCATGATCAGCTCACTTTGATTACTGAAACGGGCAATCACCTGATTGCGCTCTTTTTGTTCTAAATCACCGTTTAAGGCAATGGCACTAAAGCCCATGTCTCGCAAATCGTCGGCCAGCTCCTTGCAGGCGATTTTGGTATTACAGAAAATGATGCAGGATTCGGGCTGATACTCAGACAAGACGGCGGCAGTGGCTTTGGTTTTGTGTTCTTTTTGTACTTCGAAAAACAGCTGCTCAATCTTCTTATTGTCGTGAGTGGTTTTCACTACCACTTCAATCGGCGCATTCTGGATGGCCTGGCTGATGCGTTTGATGCTCTCAGGAAAGGTGGCTGAAAACAACAGGGTTTGGCGATCCTGGGGCACTTCCTGAATCACAGTGGTCATCTCTTCTTCAAAGCCCATATCCAGCATCCGGTCGGCTTCGTCCAGCACCAGGGTTTTGACATGCCACAGGTTAAGATGCCCTTTCAAAATCAAATCCATGATGCGGCCTGGCGTACCCACAACGACATGGGCGCTGTGCTGTAATGATTGGATTTGCGGACCTATTGCAGTGCCGCCGTAAAGCGTTAACACCTTGAGGTTGGCCATGCGCTTGCCTAGCTTGCGCACCTCTTCGGCCACCTGTTCGGCCAACTCTCTGGTGGGGCAAAGCACCAGGCTTTGCACGCCAAAGCTGCTGGTATCGGTTTTTTGCAGCAAACCCAAGGCAAAGGTCAGGGTTTTTCCGCTACCGGTTTTGGCCTGTCCCAGCACATCTTTACCCGCCAGAATTTCGGGTAAGGCTTTTTGCTGAATTTCGGTCATCTCGGTAAATTGCTGACTTTGCAACGCTTCGTGTAACGCCGGGGTTAAAGGAAGTTGTTCAAATTTGCTATGCACAAGACACCTGTTTAGTTGAAATTGAGAAAATCACTAGGAGCAATTGCCGGGAATTATCCCGATTATTGCTGGCAGGTACAAATTTAAAATAAAAAGCCCGGCGAACCGGGCTCAAGAAAGGGTAAAACGACTGTGGGTTTTTACAATGAAAAACCCGGCGCAGTGATATTAACTTCGGTGATTTCGCCGTACTTTTTCACTATCTCTTTGATGTCTGCACTTTTACCGATAATGGTAAATTGCAGATTTTCACGTGGGAAGTATTTGCTAATCAGAGCTTTGCTGGCTTTGGCATCCAGTTTGTCGACATTACTTTGAAAGTTATTGATAAAACTTTCGTTAAAGCCGTAGACAAACATATCCCCCAATAATCCAGACAGTTGTCCGGTAGTTTCATAACGGGGAGGAAACAGCCCTTTTACATATGCTTTGGCGGATTTTAGCGTGGCATCATCCAAACCCTGTTCCCACAGCCGCTGGTAAGTACTCAGAGCCAAATCTATGGCCGCCTCAGTATTTTCTGTAGCGGTAAAGGTGGAAATGTAAAAGCTGCCGGCGTGTTTCATGGCATCGAAACGGCTTCTGGCACCATAGGTTAACCCTGAGTTAACCCGCAGTTCGTCGTTTAGCCAGGACGTAAAGCGGCCACCCAGAACGGTGTTGATTACGCTTAATGCCACAAAATCCTCATTGCTTCTGGCGATGCCCTGACCACCAATGAAGAAGGTGGTTTCTCTGGCATCGTCTTTATTAACCAGAACAACCCGGTTCTTCTCAAAGCCGGAGACGGTTGGAAAAGCCGTTGCTTGGGCGGCTTTGCCCGTGCCTTGCCAGTTCCCAAATAAAGATTTAACCTGGGTTAACATGGCTTTTGCGTCAAAATCGCCCACTAACACCAGTGCAGCATTTTCTGGACGGAACCAACCTGTATAGAAAGATTTCAGATGCTCAAGCCCGGCTTGTTCTACCGAAGTCTCATCACCACCCACCGGACTGCTATATGGATGTCCTGCAAAAATTTGCTGGTTAAAATAGGCACCAATGACATTGCGCGGACTTTCTTTTTGGCGTTTCAGGTTACCCAGATAACGGGTTTTATATTTGTCGAACTCTTCAGCGTCAAAGGCCGGAGCCTGAACTACATCGGCTAGTAGCTTCAGAATTTTATCCTGATCCTTTTTGGCAAATGAGGCTGAAATACGGCTGTCGTCCAATGACACACCCGTGGTCATTTCTGCACCCACAAACTCAAGCGTTTCCTCGAAGCTGTTTTTGTCCAACTCGCCGGCACCAAACAACATATTTTCGGTGGTCATGGTGGCCAGACCCGGCAGATCACCATCGCGGGTGGCACCGACATTAAATACCACTGTGGCATCAATTAGCGGTACTTCCTTTTGTTCCATCAGATAGATGGTTAAACCGTTTTCCAGCGTAGTTTTTTGGTATTCGGGCAAGCTGTATGCGGCGAGCGCCTGTTGACTGAGAAACAGCGCAACAACCAATATGGTTTTATAGATCGTTTTCATGGCTGTCCTCCTTAGAATCTAAAATGCCAACGGTGCGGTTGCGCTTTATCAGATAGGTTTTTGCCACCCGCTGAATATCCTCTGCAGTCACTTTTTCGAAGTCTTGTGGCGCACTAAACATCTTCTTGTAATCGCCGTGGAATAGTTCGTAACGGCCCAACATATCGGCGCGATTATTAATGGTGCCGATATCGCGATAGAAATTCACCAGACGTTGGTTTTTCACTTTCTGCAGTTCTTTTTCCGTGATGCCGTCTTTGGCCACTGCGTTCAGTTCGGCAATGATGGCTTTTTCCAGGGTTTCAGCATCCGCTGACTGGCTGGCTACGCCGTAAACATAAAACAGGTTGGGATCAAAGCTGTCGAATGCAAAGGTGGAAATGCTGTCGGCCACCTGTTGCTCAAAAACCAAAGCCCGCACCAAACGAGAACTGTTGCCAGAGGATAAGATGTCGCTCAGCAATTGCAGTGGGTAGTAATCTTCATGGGAGTTGGGCGGCATGTGAAAGCCCATCATGATATTGGCACTGGTGACCGATGGTTTTTGTGTATAAACGCGGCGTTCACCTTTTTGTTCCGGCTCAACCGTGTGGATTTTTCTGGGTGGCTCCTGTGCCGGGATCGGCTCAAAATACTTTTCAGCCAATCGCTTAACTTCTTCGGTATCCACCGCGCCCACAATCACAGTAACGGCATTGTTGGGGGCATAAAAGGTTTTGTGGAAGGACTTGAGGTCGTCCATGGTCCAGTTCTCTATGTCCGAAGCGTGACCAATGACAGGCCAGCTGTAGGGGTGGGCGCGAAAGGCCGCATTTTTAACTTCTTCCCAGATGGTGCGAAAGTTACTGTTTTCCAGACCCGTAGAGCGCTCTGAGGTGACAACACCGCGTTCACTTTCTACGATTTCGGGATCTAAGGCCAAATGCTGAATACGGTCGGCTTCAAGGTCGAACATAACTTCAATGGCATCAGCCGGGAACCAATCAGTGTATACCGTCAAATTCTCACTGGTATAAGCGTTGTTGGCCCCGCCGTTAGCTTCCATGGTTTGGTCAAACATTTTGGGGCCGTATTTCTTCGCACCATTAAACATCATGTGTTCAAAAAAATGTGCCAAACCTGTGGTTCCGGGGTATTCGTTACGGGAGCCCACTTTCCAGAAGATATACATGTTGGCGTTGGGAATTGAATGGTCTTCCATCACCATGATGGTCATACCGTTCTTGAGGGTGAATTTAGTGATATCGTCGGGCGACATTTCTGCCTGTAATGGAAGTGTGAGACCCATTAACAGCATAAGCCCGATTCGGGTACAAAATCGTCTAAGCATGGCTTACCTTTGCCTTATTGTTGTCAGAAAGCAAAACCTTAGCCTGGATTGCGCCAGATGGGAATTGTTAGACTTTGTAAATTGTGTTTAAAAGTGTTAATTGCATTCTGAGGTTGGAAAATATGTTTATTCGATCGCTGAGTGTCACGACAAGACTGTCGATAATTCGGGTTGATTGACTCCTATTACCCTTTTGCACGCTTTTGATATGTGAAGTCTAAATTTGCGGATAGAGCGAGTTCGCGAAAGTTTTTTGAGCAGTATTCGAAAATAGCCTGTACCCACCGAAGCAAAAAGCTAATTAATTTAGATTTACCCTGGAGTATTGAATAGGGACTATCGACCAACCTTCAGATCCCTTAGCTGAGTTTGCTGTCAGGTAGATTTTTTCGGCGCCGCTGTCTAATTCAACCACTATCCTTTGATTGAAGTCATTGTCGGGGCGCCGACAGCGCCTTAAGGGGACCGGGCTGCGCCCCCCTTAAGAATCCCCCGCAGCCCCTGACGCGCAAAAGCATAAACTTCGCCATCAGTACAACGACGACCATCAATGACAGCACATCCATGTGCTGGGCATTGATTGAGATATCATCCCTGATATCTCTCATCGTTGTTTAAACTGATGTCGATGTTTATTGCGCGTAAAAGGGAGTAAGTCCGAGTTACGATTTAGCTCTGCATCAAATTTAAACATGACCCCTCATTCAAACTTTGTTGAAAAACCAGTCGTTGTATTGTTCGAAGTCCGGTCAAATCAGGCCCATTCGCGAGATAAGGCTAAAGTGCAGATAAAACCTGAAGATTGGCAACAAGGATGTTGCCAGAGTCGATGCAAGTACAGGGATGTGCTTTCTTTGACGGTTTTCTGGTTCTGCACTTGAGGCTTATGTTTTCTCGCGCCATGGGCAAAAGGGGGTTTTAGGGGAGCGCCCCTAAGAAAAATCTTAGCAGAGTAATGCACTGTCCATGTGATACTGCTGTAAAATTATGACACTATCGTTTGCAAATGACGATTTTTGCTCCTGCAAAATCGGCATTTACTCTATCCCTGATACCTCTCATCGTTGTTTGAACTGATGTCGCAATTTATTGCGCGTAAAGCGACATAGGGTTTAGCACTTCGGGCAAGTTTTGACCTTACTGAA
Organism: Planctobacterium sp. AWH2_060; assembly: GCF_056158425.1. Lineage (NCBI taxonomy): Bacteria > Pseudomonadati > Pseudomonadota > Gammaproteobacteria > Alteromonadales > Alteromonadaceae > Planctobacterium > Planctobacterium sp. AWH2_060. Next base: position 4,444,042 of record NZ_JBSWTG010000001.1, read on the forward strand.
ACCAAAAACAAATCAGTTTAGCTCCATCTAAAAGTAGAAATAGTTAGCTTTCGAATATTGTGGTCACAAAATGAGCATTTATGCTCTCGCCCTAGATTTGCAGAGTAAGTTCACCAATGACGCATTGAAACTACTCACTATACCAGCCTTATTTCTAACTTTTTTCCTAAAGCTGTCGCAAATTTCTCTAACGTTGATAGCTTCACGTCTTCAGAATGATTTTCAATTCGCGAAATTGCACTTTTTTGAGTGTGTAGTTTTTCTGCAAGATCCAACTGTGTTAGACCTGCACTTTTGCGCGCTTCTTTAAGCAATACGCCAAATTTAAACGCTTGGTATCCTTCATTATAGTTTTCAGCAAATTCGGAATCGTTGCTTTTTCGCTCAACTACATATTGTTGAAGATCACTCATTTTGATTTCCTCCGCAAATAATCTCTCTTACGACTTTCTGAGCTTGTTTACCGTTTAAAGAGTCCAGGAACTCCTCAACAGGACATTTTCCATTATCGGTACGGTAGAAGTTAATATTTCTCATTAGAAGATCAATTGGATGAGGTTAACATGTAAGTGAACTTTGTCAATTTGCTGAACAGCTCAATGGACAGCTAACGCCCCTAAGCCTCCATGTTTTAAATTTTTGTTGAAGGACGTATCTTCAAGGCTGATTTGTGCCTTCCTAGCTTTTGGCATGTTCACTCTTCCTGAGTTTGCTAAATGAAGCATCTATTTTGCACAATCTGGAGTGTATGGAAACTGTACTGAAGTGGCTCTTCGTCCTTTATGATGGCTGATGAGATGGACGCTCCCAAATACGGCGTCAATGCGCCAAAATAGTGTTTTCAAGCAAACTATTTACATTAGGAGCGTCCGACTATGAAGCTTAGAACAATTGGTGTTGATCTGGCAAAGAATGTTTTTCAGGCCTGTGGAGTTAATGAGTATATAAAACCTCAGTTTAATACAAAGCTTAAACGAGCAGAGTTGCTGGACTTCATGAGGCAACAATCGCCTACAACCGTCGTCATGGAGGCCTGCTATTCAGCACATTATTGGGGGCGGGAAATCTCGAAGCTGGGCCATGATGTCAAACTTATTCCGGCCCAACATGTTAGCCCGTTTGTCAGGGGAAACAAGAACGATCACAACGATGCGTTTGCCATTGTGGAAGCGAGTCAAAGAGCGCATATCCGGTTCGTCCCGATTAAAACGGAATATCAGCAGGAGATATGCTGTTTGCATCGTATTCGGGAGCGGCTGGTTAAAAACAAAACTGCGTTGAGTAATCAGGCCAGAGGATTGTTCAGTGAGTTTGGCATTGTGTTTAGTAGCGGACATAAGGCGTTTTCTGAATCACTGGCTCAGGTGATGAATGACCCCAAATACAGCTGCAACCTGCAAAGCATGGCAACGGATTTCCTGAGTGAGTATGAACTCATAGTGTCGCGTATTAAACAAATTGAACGGCAGTTGAAGCGCTTTGTAGAGAGTTGTGAATCAGGCCGGATTTTGATGAGCATTCCGGGCATTGGTTTCATTAATGCTTCAGCCATCCTTGCGTCGATTGATAAAGGTCAGGCCTTTAACAACCCTAAAGAGTTTGCTGTCTGGTTGGGATTAACTCCCAAACAGCATGCTTCCGGCAATATCAACAAAATGGGCGGCATCACCAAACGAGGTGACCGTTATCTGCGTAAACAACTGGTGCATGGTGCCAGAGCGCTGGTTAGCCGCGCGGCCGGAAAAGAAGACGTGTTGTCGCAATGGGCCAATCACTTACGCAAAAGAAAGCCGTTCAATCAGGTCGCTGTGGCGATGGCGCATCGTCTGGCGCGACTGATCTGGATATTACTCACCAGGCAGGAACGTTATTGTGAAATTAAAGCGCAAAAGGCGGCCTGATATGAGAGTAGTTACGTTATCCCGTTCAGACTCAATTCCGTCCTGGACAAAGGTGTCAAACCTGTGTGGCTGTAGTGGAAGGTCTGATACGGGATAACACCTGAATTACCCGTCCTGTTTAGTCAACGAAAGATGAAATAAACGGTCAGCCCTGCCTCATCGAAGCCAGACTGGAACACGGATTTCAAATCCGCGTGGTTGTATTTAAAGGTGATAAGGTACGGAGTTCATCAGAGGCCAGAAATGACTTTACCATTTCTATTTGAGAGCCTGAATATATGTCAGAACTAAACCAATTGATGCGCGTACACCTTTAAGTGGCAGACAGGAGACAAAGAGTGACAGAATATTCGCACTGCTTAGCAGCGCGAAGGGTTAAAAACGGTTTGACAACCGGGAAGCGTCCATATATGTCCATGTTATTCGCAAGTGGCGGGGAATAAAACCCTAAGTGATTTAACTAAAAACGATTGTGTTCCTTTTTTCTTTTTCAACCCGCTCTCTTCTCAATACAAGCAAAGTTAACAAACGAGAGAGCGGGTGCTAAGTGAGAGTAAAGTTACAAATCACACAATGGAGTAAAGTCCTCTTCAGACCCAGAATATCGGGTAGAACGCAATATTCCTTCAACCCCCCCTGAATCAAGCCAATCTTGCTCTATATAATCGTAGCCATCGACTGCATAAAAGTTAGAAACTTGCCAAACATCAGATTCATATGACATCTGGGCACTGGCGAACAGTTCATCATTCAAGTATATCTCTATTGTGTAGTTGAAAGGATCTGAATATTGCAAAAATGTTCTTTCGGAAGAGTATAGCTCCTCCCCAAAAAAGTGATTAAATGTGACATCAAGATAGTCGATGTATCCCGTAAGTGTGGTGTCTGAAACATAATAAGTCGCTTTAATGGCTGAGTCAGAGGTTAGTTTTTGCTCAAAATTGTCAAACAGGATTGAATATGAAGTCATAGTAAATGAGCCGTCATCATTTTTAACAACGGTACTTTCAATGCTTTCATCTAGCGTATAGCAGCCCAAAGACTGGTAGTATTCATAATTTCTGGAATTTCCTTGCGAGTCAATTACTGAATAGGAAACAGTGCCAGTTTCTTCCAAGTCAGCATTTAACCAAATTCCTTCAATATCTGATATTGAAGTAACCAAATTGCCATCGGATACAGGAGGTTCATTTTCGTCATCTGAGCAATCAGTTGGGTTTTGAATGTCGGTATTTTGCAAATAAGTTTCCAAATTACTCAAAGCTTCACACGCGATTGAATTGTTGCCACGCAAGTCAATGGCATTTAGATTAACAAGGTTAATCAGCACAGATATATCACTAATAAGATTGTTGCTGAGATCCAAATCTCTAAGGTTTGTTAAATTTTCAAGCGGTTCCAACTCTTCAATTTGGTTGCTATCTAGATTAAGTGTTGTTAATTGATAGGAACTAGCAATGGGAGATATGTCATTGACAAGATTGTTAGCTAAATGCAGGGTGGTCAACTGAGATAAGACTTCGAACCCATTCAGACTCGAAATGTTATTATTGTTTAAACGCAATTCGTTGAGTTCATATAGCGAATGTAGCGGCGACAGGTCCTCCATTTGGTTGTCATCGAGGTTAAGTGTTTTCAAATTTGCTAAATACGCGATTGGATGAACAACAGTAATAGCATTTGAACTCAGAGTTAAACTTTCCAACGCATTAAGCGAAGCCAAAGCATCGATATTTGCAATGTAGTTTTGGTGGAGGTTAAGTGAATTTAAAGCTTGAAGTTGTTCAATCCCACTGAGATCGACAATGCCCATGTTCGTGCATGAAAGACTCTCGAGTAACTCCACGATCGTGATGTCAGATGCTTTTACACAATTGCCTAGCGCAGTGTCTTCAAACGCGGAAAAATCAATAACTGTACCTTCCTGCGGCACTTCATCATTGTCGCCATCGTTTGAGAAGGACGAAAGCATGGCGAGTTTTGTATTTATTGTCGCTGCCGAGGGTATATCAGTAGCCTCGAGTGAAAAGCGAATACGCTGAATGCCATCAGATTTGTCCGAATTGAAATTTGTTCCTCCCGAATTTAATACATAAAAGGTCGTATTTGCTCCTCTTCTGACGGCAATGTCGGCCTTGCCATCAGCGTCATAATCGGCAGGCACTGGAATATCATTTTCATTCTTGCCAAATACTTTTCGAGTGATTCCGTCATTCTTACCAGTATATTGATCGACGCCTGATGAGTTCAAAATATACCAAGTGTAGTTAAGTGCTCTTCTAACCGCAATGTCAGCAATACCATCGCCATCATAATCTGCAGGAACGGCGATATCACTTTCATGTCGACCAAACACTTTTCGCGTAATTCCGTCTGCATTATTTGTAATGCCGTCTTCTCCTGAGGAATTGAGTATATACCATGTAAAGTTACTGCCTCTTCTAAACGCAATATCAGCTTTTCCGTCTCCATCGTAATCTGCAGGTACAGGTAAATCCGTCTCATTTCGACCGAAGACCTTTCGAGTTATACCATCTGATGAATTGGTGATGGCATCAATACCCGATGAATTCAAAATGTACCAGGTATAATTTGAAGCTCTTCGCACTGCGATATCAGCTTTTCCATCTCCATCATAATCTGCTGGAACTGGGATGTCTTCTGGTTGCATCCCAAAGACCTTTCGCGTAATGCCGTCAGAATATCCAGTTACAGGGTCAACACCAGAGGAATTAAATATGTACCATGTTGAATTAGAGGCTCGCCTTACAGCGATATCAGTTACACCATCCCCATCATAATCGGCAGAAACGGGAATATCACCTGATTGAAGTCCAAATGCTTTTCGGGTAATTCCGTCTTGGTTTTCGGTGTAAATATCTGAGCCTGAAGAGTTCAGAATGTACCAAGTCGAGTTTTCTATTCTGCGTGTTGCAAAATCGGCAAAACCATCTCCGTCAAAATCGTGCTTGGTATTTGCTTGTACCAAAGATGGCAGTATCATAGTGAATAAAAATCCGAGTCCGTGTAAAAAGAACTTCGTGTGATACGTTTTCATGAGTCATTTCCCTGCTTCAATGTGTTAATTACAATCTACACTAAAGAAAATAGAATCTGAATTAATTTATTATTTCTTTATTTGCCGCATCCTAAGCGGCTTGTTACTGAAAAAAATAAAACAAGTGGAAAGTGCACTTCCAATGTGATCAAATGATTTTGCCAAAAAGCGTTTAACGACAACTTCAGCGCGAATGAATATTAACTCTGTATCAACTCCACTTAAAGCTCTTTTGTTCTGGTTTGAAGTTTAAAAAACAACATCTGGACGTCATTATCGATCAATAATTGGCTCTGCATTTCTGTCACGCATTGACACAGAACAACACTGTAATTCACAAAGAGCTCGTGTCCTCCAAAAACTACGGCCAGAGGTATCCCGTTAGAACACGGAAATAACACTTCGTGCGCAATAATGTTATTTGAAGTGAGAATTAATTTCTCCTGAATGGTAAAGCCGTACTCTTTGTCGTTGTGCATGTGTAACTGGACCATAAGCGTTTTATGTGGAGTCCCCGAAAAGAAAAAACACTTTGTATAGGAACAAGGACTTTATTTACCAGAACTGGTTGAATTATGTTCGCGCCGTGGTGTAATGGATGAGTTTAAACCGTTGCTGAATCACGATTGTTTCTAAAAAGAGTTTTTATTGCTCAAGTTCTAAATCGAGTAGGAGGTGAGAACACTCTCACCGTCCTCTCACACCACCGGGCATACGGTTCCGTACCACGGCGGTTTCTGCCTAATGACAACTACCTTGTCATCGAGTGTTGTTTCGTATGATATAACGCCTACGTAATCTAAGCACCAAAGCATCATCATGAACTTCCGGCTCACAACTTCTGATCTGGCTTTCGCTCTTCACGAAACTTGTGCATCCGACCCGCTCAGAGTATATATCTGACTTACCTACTCATGGCAGATTCAGCCCTTCGTTCAATCGGTTAAACCAAACTACTATGGCCTCTGCTGAATTCTGACAACTCATCTCGTTATCTCACGATGACGGTAGCGCTTGGCAAATTGCCAGACCTCCCGGGGGAATTCGCGCTACCTCACCCTGCAATAACGCCTGAGCCGATTTCTGTTCGTCAGGCCAGCATTTTGCCTTCGGCTTCCTTCAGATTTCACCTCACGATGAACACCCTTGCCGTTCAGCTAGCTCTTCCCCTTGCCGGGTGTGCAGAGGACTTTCACCTCCAAGTCATCAATTCACCACCACAGTGAATCGAACAGCGCCAGTCTAGGCACTACGCGCCATGCCCGGCGCACAAACAAGACAGGCCCGCACGAGCGAGCCTGTCTACAGTTTCGTTTTGAAATAGTTTAAGCACATTCCAACAATGCGCTTTCTATTCCAATTGCATCAATAGTGTTCTTGACCTTTATCTTTTGCTTTGAGACAGAGGTATTGCAGCGCTTCTTCTTTGTTTAAAAAAGACTGATTCACTGCGCCAAGGTTATCTATCCAAACAAACCACGTACCGTTTTCGTTGGGACTGATATAGCCAATGGGTTCTTCACTGTTGTTAGCCACAATATATTCATTTTTTTCGTTGGTGTTGGTGACTTTGCATTCGTCCGCCAAAGCATGTGTTGTTGCACCAACAGTCAATGCGAGTGTTATTAATAAAGCTTTCATTTCTTACTCCTAGTTAGAAATCGTTAGAACGACGGGAATTTCTTGAATTGTGGCAACATCATCGGCATTTACAAGCAGCCTAAATGCCACAGTAACTGTGCCAGATGCGCTGAAGTTTCCTTTTGAGAAAGTCACATCAAAACTCACCGTATCACCGGCATTTACGCCGGTAATCGGGTCTCCGCTTTGCGCGTCGGAAACTCCCACCGGAATGATTGACTGTACTGTATCCCCAAAATCACCTACCGCTTCTAACTTGATAGAGAGGTCTTGTTCCGTTTGATCCAACGCTGACAATACAGCAGCAACAATTTCGGAACTGTTTCTAGACAGGTTAAACGCCGCGCCACCAGTCGCATCTGTGATTTCAATCACATCAGATATCGATCCGCCCGATTGAAGACCGAAAACTGATACTTTTCTAGCCTCAAGTGCGGCTAACGTCGCTGTATAACCCGTACCGGGGTAGTTTGAGTCAGTATCCGAATTATGGAATCTGGCATCCGTCGCGAGGAACATCACAGGTAGTGCACCATCGCGCCAGCCCACATTGGCTCGCGATGATTGAAATAATGCTTCTAGTTGGCTCTCGGGTATATCACTTCCGTTGAGAATTTCCAGTGAGTTTATGGTTGTATTTAGTAACGTCAAATCGTCCGTTAGTGGCTGGTCAAGGCGATAGGCATAGTCAGAAGAACTACCATAGGGACTTACGGGAAAGTCACTGAAACTGGTGATACCGATGTGTACATCATTACCAGAGCTTCTAAATGCGGCAAATAGTTCTGAAGCCTGTGATCGGAAGGTGGAGATATCGTCATCGTAGCTGGAGGAAACATCCACCAAAAATACTACATCAACTTTATCAAAAACTTCACCCGCAGCAGGAATCGTCACTTCCACCCGTCTAACGACTTCAGCATCACTTGTTCCGATGGTGACCGTTTCTCTTGGCCCTGTAGACAGTGTTGAACTATCTACCGAATCGAGTGCGGACTGAATCGCCCCTTGAACATTTAGTCTAGCGCCAGAACCGGCGTTACTCGCCGATTCATCAGCAGTTAACGCGCGAGTTACAACAGACGATCCCGACGCCAAATCCACTTCATTGAAAATAGGGAGTGCAGAAGCTCGTATGTGTTCTTTGATTTGTTTTGGCGTTAGAGCAGGGTTGATAGACTGCATCAATGCAACCGTGGCGGTCACGATAGGCGTGGCATAGGATGTACCCCAAGTGCCAGCTTCCGTACTGTTTTGAAAACCAACAATAGTGCCGCTCGCCGTGATATCTACACGTTCCCCATAGTTTGAATAGTATGCGCGTTTAACGGTAACTGTATCTGCACCACCAAAACATCCCGGTAGGTTAGTGCCGTCTCCTAAGGTTCTACTTGAGTCAGCATGAAAGGCGTCTTCTGTAACCGTTGATGAAATGTTTCCGCCAGAGCTGTGAGCACCAACCACAATTAATTGGTCACTCTCGAAGGCACTGGGGATGCGATTATCAGTATCTCCTGCATCTGTAGAACCATTACCCGCCGATGTCACAATAACCGCCGAAGGATATTTACTTCCTAACGTTTCAAAAAACCTTGTCAATTGTGCATTGTAGCCATTAAACAATCTTTGGTTGCGAATATTATTGTCAGTAAATTGTCCATTGCACTGCATCGCGCCAGCGGTTATTTCAGTCCGAGAAATGTCACCGTCACTATTCGTGTCTGTACCAATGCCTCGATGAATCCCCCAGCTCCAATTGATGACTTTCGCGCCGTTTTCCAACATTGCTAATGTTGTTGCGAATCTACTGCCTATAGTGGCTCGGCCATTTGACGAATTAACAACGATTGCTGCACCGCTGTGAGAACTTGATAATGCACTTAGTAGCCCGGCATTACCGGCGTCCCCGATCTCACCGGCAATTATCCCTACGACGTTACTGCCATGAGATCCCGGTGGTCTGTCACCTTCACTTGATGAGTGATTTTCGCTAAAAATGGTAATGCCATTATTTGCTGATGAAGCATTTTCGGCGTATTCTGAGAAATCGGACAATCCAAAGTCAATGCCACGCTCAGATACCCCTATTGCCATAAAAAATGGCAACTTTTTCCCGTCTTCAGTCAGACTGACCGATTCTTCATAAAGTTGAGCACCTTCCTCGACGTTATTTCGAGAGCGTTGTTCTCCCAAATCTGGGTCCTGACTCCAGTCAATGGTATCTTCTTCTGAAATTGTATCGACGAAGACCGATGTGGTTGTAGCGTCTGCAAGCAGTGTGTTTTCGAATTGCTCAAGTTCGTCAAGGTTGTTAACGTCTACGCTGATTTGCCACCAATTCATGTCGTCAACGCGTCCAACCACCTCACCCGCGACTAGCGAGGCTAATCTTTGTGCATTTTCGAGATTATCATTTTCGTCTGATACTGCGACGATCAGGTAGTCGGTGATATTTTCGACACCGTCATCACCTACTATGATGTTGTCTTCAGAGTGGGTAATCAGTCCATTTTCTGACACTGTAAACCATAGGGCGTTAGACTCTTCATCTCCAGATTGAATTCGAATAGGGCCTGATTTAACACCAACAGGAAGTGTCACGGTGATTTGTCTTTCTGATACCGTTCCGCTAATCACCGTATTAGCTAATACCACTGTCCCTTCACTGTCTAAGACCGCATCTGAAGTCAGTGTGATTTCATCCCCTTCTACGCCGAAAGAGGATGAGATTTGGTTGATTAATAAAGGGACATTCACCACTTGAACGGCGACAGATGTTTCAGCTGTGGCATTTTCGTTATCAGTAACTGTCACCTGAAAGGTTAGCTCTGTTGTGGCGGCGACATTGGGCGCGGTGAAAGAGGCGGATAGGCTGTCTGAATTGCTGATGGTAACAGGCTGGCCAGAGACTTGTGTCCACGCAACTTGCGAGATACTGCCGTCAATATCGGTTGCACTTGCCGTTAATTCAACAGGGGTATTTTCGTCGACCGTTAAGGTTGATGGTGCGGTTACTGTTGGCTGCTTGTTAACATTTTCTATCGTGACCAATAAAGAATCTGTGCTTGAATCGCCGTCGTTATCGGTGGCGGTCAATTGTAATTCTGCAACAGTATCAACTGTGACTTCGGGAGCCATAAGGGCTAACGTTGCAGTATTTGCATCACCCAAATTAATAGTAGGCCCGCTAAGTTGGCTCCATGAATAACTTGCGATATCGCCATCGGGGTCTGACGCTGTACCTGTGACAGTAAAATTGGTGTTTTCCGCGACAACTTGATCGTTACCTGCATCCACCTGAGGAGACAGATTCTTGTTTTCAATGGTCAGGTTCATCGTGTCAGAACTTTGGGCTCCGTCATTATCTGTGACGGTTAACATCAATTCGGCTGCACTATCTTCAGAAACCTCAGGTGTAATGAAAGTTAATGAGGCACTGGCGGTATCGGCAAACGCAATACTGGGACCACTTACCTGAGTCCATTGATATTCACTGATTGAGCCGTCTGCGTCTGAGGCTGATCCCGTTAGCGTCACTTCGGTATTTTCCAAAGCCGATAGGTCTGAGCCTGCGCTCACGGTTGGGGCTACATTGGGTGTCGGTGCAGGAGGTGAGGTACTACTGTCTGATCCACCACATGCAGTGACCAAAAGTATGACACTTGCAATGGCTGAGACCTTTTTTGTATTAAGATGAGCAAATAATTGATGTATGGCCATATCAAATCCTTGTTATTAAAACTGTATAAAAACACTCTGTCTCCATGCAACAGACTAATTTTTAGATCTTTGGAAGAAGTGTCTTTTAATTCAAGAGGGTTAAAACTTGAGAGAATCGTGTTAAATATCAAGAGTTCAGATGTTAAACTGATTCCATTTTCAAGATTAGTCTGATTTTTACAATAATCAAGTAAAAATACTAACCATAAGACATTCGTCAAAATCGTTTCCTGATTACCCATTTTGAGCATCCTGCGCTACACTGTATATAATAACAGTGTTTGATGGTGCAAAAATGGCGAAGAACAAAGTGCAGTTTCAAAAGGGATATAGTGTTTTTGAAGTGATGGAAGACTACGGGACCGAAGAAAAGTGCAGAGAAGCCTTGTTCCGGTGGCGCTACCCATCAGGGTTTGTTTGTCGGGAATGCGGTCACAAGTCGCATTGTCAGTTGAAGTGCCGTAATGCGTTACAGTGTAATCGTTGCAAACATCAACAATCACTGACCAGCGGCACGGTATTCGATAAGACCCGATTGCCATTGATGAAGTGGTTTATGGCGATGCACCTGCTAACGCAGTCTAAAACAGGCATTTCGGCTATGGAGTTGATGCGTCAGCTAAAAGTAAATTATGACACTGCCTGGAAAATGAAACATAAACTGTTGCAGGCCATGAAAGAAAGTGAAGACGAGCACCAGATTGGCGGCATTATTCAACTGGATGATGTCTATTGGGGAGGTGAGCGTCGTGGGGGAAAGCGCGGACGCGGCGCATCGGGTAAAACCCCGTTTGTTGCTGCGGTTGCACTGAATGAAGAAGGTCACCCCACCAGAATGAAAATGACAGTTGTTGAAGGGTTCAGGAGTCATGCTATCCAGCAATGGGCGGATAAACATGTTCTGCCAGAAGCCATTGTGATTTCTGACGGATTACCCTGCTTCCGCGCTGTAGCAAGCGAAGACAGACATCACTTTTATGCGAAAACGGGCGGCGATCTGGAAAAGCTTGAACACCCAGCCTTTAATTGGGTCAACACCATGATCGGGAATGTTAAGAACTCGCTGAGAGGGAGCTGCCACGCGATAGCGTCAAAGCACCTTCCGCGTCATCTGGCTGAGTATTGTTTCAGATTTAACAACCGGTTTAATTTACGAAGACTGTTGCCCACGTTAGCAAAGGCAGCTATTAAAACACCACCCATGCCGTATAAGCTATTAAAGCTGGCTGAGCTAAGTGGGTAATCAGGAATCGTTTTAATTTGAATTCAGGTGATCGGGTGGCCAGAATAAGTGATCGGGTAATGGCTAATACGCAGCCTTCAAAGTACTGAGGAAAATAGCACTCAAGCTGTTTAAACAGGATGACTCAGTGAAAGCCAGTATAGTACGCAAGATGAAAATGGCAGCACTGGACGACGAATTCCGCTCAGTGCTGTTAGAATCAATGATTAAAACGCGCTAGCCGTGCCAACTGAAACTGACGTAATTCTTCAGCCGTTGCATCTTCTGGTGATCTAAGGAGATAATCAGCTAACTTTCTGGCGCCTCTTATATATCCTGTTTGCGTTCTAGCATTCAGCCTTCGCAGATTCATATCTTCAATCATGCGTTGAAGTATTGGACTGCTGTGTTCATCAAAGTAATTCATTGGTTCATTCCTAAGTGATTTCAGGGCGAAATTGCCCTTTTTCCAGCTTAGGAGCGGAGAACGAAATAAGAATGAGAATAAGATGGTGGATTCGGGCAGCCTGCCGCGGAGCGGTTTAGTCCTTTTGTCTGAAGCCGCCTGATGAATAATGTTTACTAAGCGGCAGGTATGTTAGCAGTCAGTGGAAAAGTACAAGGTGAGTGACAGCTATCTTAAAATAACTGATTTTTAAGGGCTGTGGCTCGCTCATAGTCGACCTGCCAAACTTTGCACAGAACAGCGATGCTACAGAGTAGTATTCAATAGTTAAATTCAACTTGTGAATGCAAACAGCCTTTAAAAGTTTGTCAGATTGAGGGCTGATCTTTGTGTCGGTTTTGCGCTAAGGTGATAAGACGTTTTCCTCGCGAGAAACTGATGAAGATTACCATTCTTGCTAACAGGGACCTGCACGCAAACATTGCGCTTAATCTGCTACGGCCCTTATTTGAACAACATAATGTGACCGTGTTTTTGTCCGAGTCTGTAGGCTTGCCAAAAAAGGACTGGGTAATACCTGAGGCGTTAAAGCAATTGAAGTTTTTAGAGCAGGTGTTGTTTAATCAGGTGATTTGCCCGTTGGCAGAGCAGCAAAAAAACAAAGCGCGATATCTGACTTTTGATGAGCTGGGGGAGCTGGGCGGAAATGGTTGCCGTGTATTGGAAAATATTAATCAGCCTGAAGGGCTGGCAACATTTAAAGCATCTGAACCTGACCTGGTAATTTCCATCCGCTTTGGCAAAATTATCAAATCTCCGGTTATCCAGGTGCCCAGATTGGGCGTGTTAAATCTGCATTCCGGGGTGCTGCCGCAATACCAGGGCATACTGACCACCTTACATTCTCTGCTCGCCGGAGAGTCACAGGTAGGTTGCACACTGCATTATATTGATACCGGTGACATAGATACCGGGAGCATTATCGATACCTCAATTGTAGCTGTTGATAGCTCTGTATCTTTGTTTGGCCACGTTCTTAGGTTATACCCGCTCGGCGTGCAAATGATACTCAAAGCCGTTGAACAGTTGCAACTGTCTGGGCAACTGGATTGTTACGAGCAGGATGTAACCCGGCAGCGATATTTTGGTTTACCTGAAACCGGGCACTTTACGGAGCTTACACGGCGAGGTTTTGCGCTCTGGCATCAGGAGGAAGTCATCGAGGTATTACAGCGCTATGTGCCGCAAGACAAGGCAAGGGAAATAACCAGGCTGAGTGGGCACTCAGCCTGAGAGTATGATTAACTGCGCCAGCGCTTGGTGAGATCCTGATAATCGTCAATGCGGCGATCTCTGAAATAAGGCCAGATACGACGCACCGATTCACAGCGCTGCATATCAAAGGTCACCATCAAATTTTCCTCTTTATCAGCGGATGCACTGGCGAGAATTTCACCTTGAGGACCGGCGATAAAGCTCTGTCCCCAAAACTGAATACCAGGATCGCCCGCCATTGGCGAAGCTTCAAAGCCGGTGCGGTTTGCCACCATTACCGGCAAAGAGTTGGCAACCGCATGACCGCGCTGAATGGTTTGCCAGGCGCCAAATTGTCGCTGCTGCTCTTCTTCGCTGTCGGTTTTATCCCAACCGATTGCTGTGGGATAAAGCAGAATTTCTGCTCCCGCCATAGCCATTAGGCGGGCGGCTTCCGGATACCACTGGTCCCAACAAACCAATACGCCTAAACGGCCCACTGAGGTGTCAATCGGAGTAAAGCCCAGGTCGCCGGGAGTAAAATAGAATTTTTCATAAAAACCCGGATCATCCGGGATATGCATTTTACGGTATTTACCCACCATGCCCTGTTTGCCGTCAAAAACCACTGCGGTGTTGTGATACAGGCCCGCAGCGCGTTTTTCAAACAGAGAGGTCACCAGAACGATATCCAGATCGGCAGCAATTTGCGCAAAATAGTCGGTGGCGGGACCAGGGATTGGCTCTGCCAGATTAAAATAATCGGTGTTTTCTTCCTGACAAAAGTACAGAGTGCTGTGCAGCTCCTGTAGCATCACCAGTTGACAGCCTTGCTTTGCCAGACGTTCTATTTGGACCTTACTGGCTTCCCAGTTTTTGTGTTTATCGTTGTCGGCAATGGCCTGTTGCACCAGACCAACGGTGAGCTTGCGGTCACTCATAAACTGTCACTCCACGGTTTAACTGTTCAATAATTTCAGGCTTTAAAGTGTTTGTGGGTACTTGCATACTGATGCAGTGCAAGCTGCCGTACTGCTCTACTAATGCCCGACAATTTACCGGTATAACCTTGTAGTCCAGGTAGGCTTTTTCAAGGGTCTGAATCGCCAGATTGTCTTCTGCTTCGTCGTACACTGGTGCAAAAACGTGTTTATTGCTAATCAGGTAGTTGGCATAAGAGGCGGGCAGCCTGTCGCCTTCGGCATTGATAATATGGGGCAGCGGTAACTCGAAAATTTCGCTGTCGGGTAATTGTTGGCGACACTCTTCTTTCAGCTCATTGAGTCCCTGAAAATGGCTGTCTTCCGGGCGATTAAAGGCTGTCTGGATCACTAAGTGATTTTTCGGGGTAAACCTTACAAGGGTATCTATATGACCGTCGGTATCATCGCCTTCCAGGTGTCCGTGCTTTAAAATAATTGTGCGCTTAGCACCAAGCTGTTCAGCAAAGTGCTTTTCGTAACTGGTCAGCGACATTTTTCCGTTGCGTTCGGGATTGGTGAGACAGAGCTCAGTGGACAACAACAGGCCGTCGCCATTGATTTCCAGTGCCCCGCCTTCCAGTACCAAATCAAATTCGGTTATTTGTTTGCGACACATATCTGCCAGATAAGCACAATTGACCCGGTTGTCTTTGCTGGCATCAAACTTGTTGCCCCAACCGTTAAAGGTAAAACTCACCGGATAGCGATGACCGCTCAACTCGCAGGTTAAAAAACCGTAATCCCGAATCCAGGTGTCGTTGTAATCGGCGGGTAGCAGCATCACGCTGGAGCTGGGATGCAGTCTTTCCTGCAACAGAGGAATTTGCTCCGGGCGCGCCAATAGAATAACCGGGCAGGAGTAGGTATTCAGCTTGTTGATCAGCGAGATGTAAGTGTTTTGCACATCTTCCAGCCAGTCGGCCCAGTCTGTCTGAGCATCTGGCCAACTGAGTAAAACAGCTTCCTGAGATACCCATTCAGGTAATAATCGAGGTACGGATCCCATAATCATTTTCGTTAAGGATAAAGGTGGCAATTATAGCGTGGGATCTGGCAAAAAGTTTAGATTTATAGAAGAAAAAATAGTGATTTTTGCGGTGAAAATCGAAAGGGCGGGAGTTCCCCGATGAGCATCGGGGGAAACGCCAATGACAAAAATTATCGCACTGTCCAGCCGCCATCTAATACCAGTGACTGGCCGGTCATATTGCAGGCTTCTTTGGCCATTAAAAACTTAACTGTGTGAGCGATTTCTGCGATATCGATAAAGGCCTTTTTCGGCATGGGTTCCAGCATAATGTTGTTGATCACTTCTTCTTCACTAATGCCATGGGCCTGCGCCTGATCGGCAATTTGCTTTTCCACCAGAGGGGTTTTTACATAGGCCGGGCAGATGGTATTGATGGTGATATCGGTATCAGCAGTTTCCAGCGCCAGCACTTTGGAAAAACCTGCCAGACCGTGTTTTGCCGCTACGTAAGCGGATTTATAGGGGGATGCCACCAGGCCGTGAATAGAGCCAATATTGATAATGCGGCCAAATGCCTGGTTACGCATACCGGGTAACAGCGCCCGGGTGAGTCGGGCCGGTCCGGTCAGCAGTATATCTACAATTAACTGCCAGCGATCCATGGGGAAACTCTCCAGCGGACTCACATGCTGGATACCGGCATTGTTGATCAGCACATCCACCGGTGCATCCAGCTGTTCTACCAGGGCATCAATATCCTGTTGTGAAGTAACGTTTAATACGAAAGTCTGCGCTTCAATGCCTTCTTCCCGCAACACACTCTGTGCCTGTTGCAAAGCATCGGCATTCAGGTCAGTCAGAATAAGTTGATGCTCTTCGCCTAATAATCTGGCGACTCCCAGGCCGATACCACTGGCTGCACCCGTGATTAAAACTCTGTGTTTCATTGTGCCTCTCCTTCAAAGGGTTGCGATTGCAAGCCTTCAATCAGCTGCGTTATAGCCGTTATTTGCGCCCCAGAGCGCTCGGCAAAGTTAGCTCCCGTGTAACCCCACCAATCCCAGCAGGCCAGTGGATTTAACGGATTACCAGCGGCCACCTGAGGATATAACAGCACCAGACTTTTCTGCTCTGCCTGATTGTTGAAGCCGCCATTTGTTATGTAATCCGTTCCAATAGTGGTGTAATTTTGCTGACAGCCATGAAAACTGACGTGCAGCTCACAGGGTTCGCCAGCAGCGCATTGTGCCGGTACATACAACCAGGCGTTTTCGTCCAGTCCGGTGGCGCTGCCATTTACTTCTGTTGGTTGTGGGATAGTGTAAAGCTGGCCGGTTGAAGGGCTTGAGTGGGCAGCAGCTTGTTCAGGGTAAAGCCAATCCAGCATTGCTTTGGCTGCGTTATAGTCGCAGTCATTGATAAACGGGGTGCTGGTTTCACTGCAGGCAACGCCAAAATCTGTGGTGGGTAAACCGTGGTTAAAGGGTTTGTCCTGTACGTATTGGATCTGAGCTTTGGGTAGCAAGGCTTGATATTGGGCGTGCAGGGCATCCGAGACACCCGCTGCAACCCGATTATCCAGGGTGCCGTGTAACAACCAGATTCTGTCGTTTTTAAGATTTTCCGGATTGGCAATCAGCGCTTTGTCAGCGGCGTTTTTAACCGGTTGGGTTAAGTCTTTTTGTTGCAGGGGCGTGCCATCGGCAAGGCATTGCTGCATGGCCGTCATCAGGTTTCCTTCTGAGCAAAGATACGGTCCAGCGGCCACAATACCTGCCCCGGAGACCTTGTCAGCATGGGCAATATGGAACTGATTGGCCATAAAGCCTCCGGATGAAACGCCAGAAACCGTGATCGCGCCATTCAGGTTGAGCCTGACCTGGTCAGTATCCGCCATTGCCTGATGAGCAGGCACTGAGACTGCGGCTGTAATCAGTCCACAGGCGATGAGATTGCGATAAGGTTTTACCATGATTATTGCTCCAAAAACTGTTTGATGGTATCTGCCTGCTGCTGAATGTTGTAAATACCATCCAGATGCCCCCAGTCCCCCTGAATTTCAGCGTAATGGGACGTTTTGCCTGCTTGCTGTAACTGTTGGTGGGCTTGTTTAGCCATTTCAGGAAACAGCAGCAAATCTCCGGTGGCGGGCAGAAACAAGGTTTCGGCCTGCACTTTGTTTAGCGCGTTTTGCAAGCTGCCTTCGTGTCCGGCGATAAATAACTGGCAGGCGCGAACCAGATATAAAATATGATTAGCATCCATACTGCTGGCACGACTCTGGGCGGCGCCATATAGCCAGTCCACCACCTTAAAATTGTTAGTGATACTTGCTGCCGGTGCCGCTTCCATGGCGGAGTGCTGAGGATTGAGTTGATTAAAAATACGCGGATGCATGGCTTCCTGGGTAACAATGGCTAGAGATTGGGTCAGGCCCGCCAGTGGTGGTGTTTTGTCGTAATAGTTGCCTTGCTGCCAGTTGGGGTCGTTTAAAATTGGCGCTGACCACTTTTGCAGACCCGCAACCAGCCAGGCATCAGCTTCAGCAACCCCGATAACCGATATCATTTTGCCCACCTGTTTCGGATAAGCCACAGCCCAATCTATCGCCTGCATCGATCCCATTGACGGACCAACAACGGCGTGTAGCTTTTTAATGTCCAGGCTGTCGATAAGGGCTTTTTGTGCTTCCACGAAATCGCGAATGGTGACCACTGGAAATGATAAGCCCCAGGGTTTTCCCGTTTCGGGATTTATAGAGGCCGGACCGGTAGTAATTACTTGCTCATCATTAGCGTTGGCATTCACCAGAGTATCCATACTGATGACATAATAGCGATTCGTATCAATGGCTTTTCCCGGACCAATGATGGCATCCCAGTAACCGGGTTTGGCGTCTGATTCGTGATATTTGCCGGCTGCATGGGAACTGCCGGTAAAATAATGGGTGATCAGAATAGCGTTTGATTTATCCGCATTGAGTTGACCGTATGCCTCCCAGCCCAAAGTGACTTTAGGGATAGTTTTGCCGTTGTGGGTCTGAAAGTTGTCTATGCTGAACTGTTGTTTTTCCACCAGAAAGCTGGCCCAGCTAAACTGGCAAAACAGCAGCAAACTGAGCAGGGCGACACAAGGCCTGAAAGTCATTACAAAGCGAAAGGTTTTCTTCATATCGATGTTGTCTCAATCAACTTAAAACAAAATAAACAGGGTTACAGCCAGTGCCAGACCTATCAGAGGTACGATGCCTGTCATGGCAAACATGGACCAGTAGGCGCTGGCGTGGGTTTCCTTACAGATGGCCCGGATCGTTGTTACAACATACCCGTTGTGGGGCAGGGTATCCAGTGCCCCGGAACTGATGGCAACCACGCGATGCAGTTCTTCGGGATTCACTCCCTGATCCATATAATGGGGAGCCAGCAATGGCAGTGCGATGGCCTGGCCACCGGATGCGGAACCTGTCAGGCCAGCAATCACCGATACTGCCACTGCAGCTCCAATTAACTCGTTGCCCGGAATGTGGGTCATGACATCGACCGCCACCTGAAAGGCTTCGGTGTTTTTAACCACGGCACCAAAACCCACCACCGCAGCGGTGTTACCAATGGCAATCAGACAGCCAGTAGTGCCTTCGTTTATGGCGTTACTCAGATTTCTGAAATAGTTAAAACACAGCACCAGGATAGTCAATACACCTCCACCCAGCGCCAATATTAGCGCCTTGTGACCAAAGGCATCGTGCAAGAAAAATGATAAAAGCAACACCACCAACAAGGGAATAAAGCCCATGGCCGGATGAGGAAGTTGGTCTTTTTGTTCCGGGCTGGTGCAACTTGGATCGTCTTCTCTGTGTACAAAGCATTCGCCGTTGGCTACGGCCTTGCCAATCATGCGTTTTAACCACCAGTAACCGAATGTCGCCATAAACACCGCCACGATGAGACTCACTTCCCAGCCTGCATAGGGCGTAGTGCCCAGGTATTTAATGGGGATCCAGTTTTGAATTTCTGGTGAGCCAGCTGAAGTCATGGTAAAGGTCACAGAGCCAAAGGCCAGCACCGCCGGAATAAAGCGCCGTGGCAAATTAGCATCTTTAAATAAGCTCAGCGCCATGGGGTATACGGAAAATGCCACCACGAACAGGTTGACCCCGCCATAGGTTAAAATGGCGCAGGCGGCGATGATGGCGAACACCGCGTGTTGCATGCCCAGTTTGCCCACAATCCAGTGAGCAACACTGTCTGCCAGTCCGGTATCTTCCATAAACTTGCCAAACAGCGAGCCCAGCAAGAACATAAAAAACCAGGAAGCAATAAAGCTGGTGAAACCAGACATATAAAAGCTCACCAGATCTTCATTGTCAGCCAGAAGTGGTAATCCGTTGCACAACGCCACGAGGATGGCGCACAGCGGGGCACTGATAAACAAGTTCATGCCGCGCATTGTCAGTACTATCAGCAGCGCTAAGCCACCAATTAGCCCAATCATTCCAATCATTTCTGTCAAGATGTCGTACTCCTGTTGCCGTTGCTCTTACTGCACAAGCAACGTCTTTAAGACAGCCACTTCCCCAGCCTGAGCCGGGGATGCGACTGTAAAACCCTACAAAACTGACATTGAGATGAAGGAGTTTCGAATTGATTCTGAAACAGCTGGGTAAATTTTCATATGGTACTTAAGTACAGCATCGCGATTGTAAAAAATTGGTTAATGTATTGTTGACATTGAGAGTAGGCGGGCTTTAAACCGCTCGTGTCTGAACAGGTAACTTGTTGAAATAAATAAAAATAAATAACTTCCTGAGACAGATATGGCACAGTAAAGGGTATGTACCATGAACAACACAACTACGAAGATTGCGATGAATATGAATAAAGGACAGTCCGATAACGGGCAAACAACTAAAGGCGTACGCAGTAAATTGTCGCTGGCAATTTTATTGGCACTGTCTGGCAGTGTGATGTCAACTTCAGCGTTGGCACAAACCTCTGAAGAATCAGAAACCAAAGGTCTGGAGAAAATCCAGGTGACTGCCCGTAAAACGGTGGAGAGCATCCAGGAAGTGCCGGTGGCTATTACCTCCGTTTCTGCCGTTGAGATTGCCGAAAAAGGTCTTTCAGAAATTACCGAAATTCAGACCTTATCTCCCAATACAACATTGCAACGTAGCCGTGGTACGAACAGCACGTTGACTGCTTTTATTCGAGGCGTGGGACAGCAGGATCCGCTTTGGGGTTATGAGCCTGGCGTCGGTATTTATATTGATGATGTTTATCTGGCGCGTCCTCAGGGGGCAGTGCTGGATATCATTGATGTTGAGCGCATCGAGGTATTGCGTGGTCCTCAGGGGACTTTATACGGTAAAAACACCATTGGCGGTGCCGTTAAGTATGTTACCAAGCCCATGTCTGGCGACCCGGAATTTTCCGTAAAAGCTTCGGTGGGCAGTTACGGGCAACGGGATCTGAAAGTAACAGGCCAGTATCCTCTAAGCGAGCAATTATATGTAGGCTTTGGTTTTGCCAGTTTAAATCGCGACGGATTTGGTGAGTATCTGCAATCGGACTTACCGGATCAGGATCGTGAAAACTACAACAAAGACGTGACCGCTGCGCGTTTAACCTTGGAATATCAGCCTTCTGAAGATCTGTTCTTCCGTCTGGCCTGGGATAAAACCGACGATGATTCCAATGCTAAAGGTGGTTATCGACTATTACCCAGCTTACTCACCGACGCCCCGGTACCAGACAGTGTTTATGATTCTTACACCAGTCTTCCCACAGAAAACAAAGTTGAACTGGAAGGGATCAGCCTGACCGCAGCCTGGGATGTCAATGATAATACGACAGTAAAGTATATCTTTGCGGACAGAGAGAGCTATTCGCCCACTAATATCGATTTTGATAACACACCGCTGCGCATCTTCGATGTGCCTGCCATCTATGATGATGAGCAAACCACTCATGAGCTTCAATTAAACTATAGTTCTGACGGTTTTAGCCTGGTATCTGGTGTGTATTACTACGACGGTGAGTCTTGTGGTCAGTTTGAAGCTATTCTGGAAGTGTTGGGACAGACAGCCTTTGGCACACCGGGATTGACTCGTGAAGTGTCTGGTTGCAGTAATTCCAATAGTACCGCCGTATATGCGCAGGGTAGTTTTGATATTGGTGAAAAATGGTCCATGACATTAGGTGCCCGTTACACCAAAGATGAGCGGGAAGCCACGGTAAACAATGGTTTAGTGTTTGATACGGTTTATCCGGAAAGCGGCTGGATTGATGGCTACGTGCGTCCTGATGGTGAATTGGTGCCAAACGTATTGGATGATGAAGATGACTGGTCCCGTTTTACCCCGCGTGTTGGTGTGGAATATCAGCACTCTGACGACATTATGTTTTATGCGTCATATGCGCAGGGCTTTAAATCCGGTACTTACAACCCGCGTGCAACCGGTGCTGAGCCTGCCGCAGATCCTGAGATTGTAGATAGCTTTGAAATGGGTATGAAAAGCGACTGGGGCGATAACCTCAGAGCTAACCTGACCTGGTTCACTCTGGATCACAAAGATCGTCAGTACATTTCAATTCTGCCTGGTGACGGTTTCGCCGATTTGAATCAGCGACTGGCCAATGCCGGTAAATCTAAAGCCGATGGTATCGAAGCGGAATTTACCTATCTGGCCACAGACGACCTGACCCTGAATTTAAATCTGGGTTGGATAGATGCTGAGTTCACTGAAGTACTGGATACCGACCCGGTAACCGGAGCGCTGTTTGATAAGTCTGATCGCTTCACCATTTCTAATACCCCGGAGCTGACCTACAACCTCGGCTTAAACTACGCTTTCGACAATCAGTATGGCGATTTTGTGTTTAATGCTAACTACTATTATCGCGATGACTACGTGTTGTTTGAAGAAGACAGCCTGCTATCTCAGGACGGTTATGGCTTGCTGGGCATGAGTCTTAACTGGTACAGCCCCAGCGGTGACTGGACAGCTGGATTGCACGTGAAGAACCTGACGGATGAAGAGTACATGGTGGGCGGTTATCAGTTTGTAACCCCAGACCCAACTGATCCGACGGACATCAGTAAATATACTCCAGGCCTGGGTGGCGACAATACCCTGATTGCTTACTACGGCGATCCTCGTACTGTTACCTTAACCGTAGGTTATCGCTTTTAAGAGTGTGTGTGGTGTCGAATGAACACAGAAATCCCACACCTGGCAAAGACTTAAACACGGAGTTGGCGGTGTGTGAATGGCGTAATATAGGTGCTCTTACGTTGTTCACACATCAAAAACACTGTGCTGGTTATGACTTCACTGGTGCTTGAATCGGCCTCATTGCACCACTGTTCAGCAGTGAATGGCGCGGAATGTCGTAGCACTTTGCCGTTAAAAGAGGTGGTGCTTTCTGTTGATTTTGGCATAGCTGAGCAGGTGCGTAATGCACCTGCCTTTTTTCTCGGATGAATTGTTTCTGGTGACTCCTTCAAGTACATTACAGGGATGAAAAATTTATGTTTACCCCTGATGCCGTGAAAGCCATTGTTGCTGACGACCATCCCTTGTTTCGGGCTGCATTAACTCAGGCGATACTGCAATCGCTGGGGCAATGCCAGATTGTCGAAGCGCAAAGTTTCCCCGAAGTGCGGGAGGCCTTATCGGCGCAACCCGAAGTCGAATTTATCTTTCTTGATCTCAATATGCCTGGCTGTGATGGGTTCAGCGGCTTAACGGAGTTGCGTCACACCTGGCCGGATATTCTGGTGATCATGGTTTCCGGCAACGAAGATCCCGCCATCATTACCCGAGCCATTCATCTAGGCGCCAGTGGTTACATTCCCAAATCTGCCTCACTAAGCCATATCTCTGAAGCGGTGGACATGGTGGCTAACGGAGAGATCTGGATACCGCAAGATATCGATTTATCTCAGGTCACCGAAACCGAATCAGAAGAAAAAAAGCTGGCGGCTAAAGTGGAAAAACTCACACCGGCACAATTTAAAGTGCTGCAACTGCTGACCGACGGCCTGCTGAACAAACAAATTGCGTGGGAGCTGCAAATTCAGGAGCGTACGGTCAAGCATCACGTCTCAGCGATTTTAGAAAAGCTGGAAGTGAATAACCGAACCCAGGCCGGATTGATATTGCAGCAATTACGGCAGGTGTAATACACAGTTTAAATTAAAAGGAACAGCACCATGAACGGACAATCGCAACTTATCATTGCTGCCATTTGCAGTTTTACCGCCTCATTTCTGCACCTTGCCATCGTGTTCGGTGGGCCTGATTGGTATCGCTTTTTTGGTGCCGGAGAACAAATGGCGAAAATGGCTGAAATGGGTAGCAAACAGCCGATGATCACCACTTTGGTCATCGCCACAATTCTTGCTATTTGGGGGCTCTACGCTCTATCGGCAGCTGGCGTGATAGTGCGTTTACCTTTGTTAAAAACCGCGCTGGTGCTGATTACCCTTATCTATTTGGTGAGAGGCCTGGCTGGGTTGATATTACCCTTTGTAACCAGTCATCCTGCTATTGCTCAAAACTCAATGACATTCTGGATGGTAAGTTCGGTGATTTGTACCAGTTTCGGCGCATTTTATTTGCTGGGTACACTTAACCGCTGGTCAGAATTGGCGTAAGCTGTAATGCCACTTCTTCCGTAAGGAATGCTATGCAACTTGACCATATCAACATAAGCGCACCCGCTGACCTGATTGAGCTGGAAAAACAATTTCTGTGCGAGCTCTTTTCTCTAAAGGTTGGATTTCGCCCGACACTTTCCAGCGACGGCTATTGGCTTTATCACCAGGACAATGCCTTTTTTCACCTGGTGATCAGTGACTCACATGTAAACCATACAACACCCGGCTATCTGGATCATGTGGCCTTTAAACTTGAGGGACTTAATGAGTTTGTAGAGAAGTTGCAAGCAATGAATGTTGAGTTTCAAACCAAAACCCAACCTCAGATATCCATCACCCAGATTTTTCTGTTCAGCCCGGCAGGAATTCGTCTTGAGTTAGTGTTCAGAAACGAAACTTTGCAATAGTTTGCTTTTGCTGCCAGCTACATAAACCGTTAAAAATTATCGGGACAGCCATAATAAATTCGCAAAGTTTTTGGGGAGAAAGTGTTGTGGCTGTCGGCTTTAATCAGGCTTTAATCATTCGCGTTTAAGTGTTGGAGGGAAAATGGAGTTGATTACAGTTATAAGCTTGTTGGGTTTAGTTTTGGCAGGACTGGGGTTGTACTTGTCCTTTTCATCGAAACACTACAAACCAGAACAGGTGCTGGTGGATGAACACGAACA
Source organism: Planctobacterium sp. AWH2_060 (assembly GCF_056158425.1). NCBI lineage: Bacteria > Pseudomonadati > Pseudomonadota > Gammaproteobacteria > Alteromonadales > Alteromonadaceae > Planctobacterium > Planctobacterium sp. AWH2_060. The sequence continues at coordinate 4,468,526 of NZ_JBSWTG010000001.1, forward strand.
GGTCTTCGTGGCACATTTACCGAAAGCCCGGCTCAGTAAACGCTTTGGTAAAACCATCGCCAAAGACGCCATTGTTACTGTGCAATTGGCAGGAGGCACAGTTTCGCTGTTTACCCAAAGCGGCAATGCCATTGATATCTGGACACCCAGGGATGCCTTGGCCAAACCCATATTTACACGAGCAAAACAACTATTTCAGCACGCTGAAAGCCGGGTTATAGATTGCTGAAAGTTGTTGGCAAAAGTTATCGGGACAGCCATACAAAAAAAACTAAAAGTATCATGGCTGTCAGGATAATTTCTGGGATACAGAAGCCGCCCATAGCCCAAGGATTGCAACAGGGTAAGCAACTATTTTTGAGCTTGAATGATTCGTTATGAAAAATAGTATTTTATTTGGGTTATTGTTCACTTTGTTTTCATGTTTCAACAATGTGATCGAAGAACAAAAAAACATGTCAGAAATTTTAGTTTCTACTTTCAGCGTAGGTATGAGTGTTGAACAAGCTGAACAGGGGTTTGAGGCGTTAAATTTACAATTTCATTTTGTTCCTAAAGAAAGAGTGCCCAAGCAGATAGTTGAAGATAATGTACGCAGAAATTGGGACTCTTTTAAAGGAAGGTATGTCTCTTTGTATCGTGAGAATACACGGAGTGTTTATGATATCAATATAGCACTAGACGTTAACAGTGAAGGAAGAGTTATTGAAGCCACTTTTCAAGAGTTTCGCAGATAATCTAAACAAGACACCCATTAAAATTTTTAATATTTCAATCCTCTTCTGATTAATTTCTAACGGCACCCACATTAAAAAATGCCAAAAAACTATTGATGCCAGTATAGATTTGACATCGGGGGTAACGATAATTCTGCTTTGTGTAAAGTTCAGAAAAAGGGACGTTATTTGAGCTATTCTTATTTAAGCTTTTAACTTTGTATCGGAGAAAAGGTTATGAAACCGGCAGGCTTACTTGTAAATTTATCCATTATTGGATTGCTATCGGGGTGCGCCGGTTCTTCAGAGCAGGCGAAAAGCCAATATGCGATAGACAATGATCCGCGGATTGGAGAGGAAGTCCGACAGGTTTGCCATACCCGCTCAATAAGAAGCTGGAGCAATGTGGACAATGATCGGGATGCATTGCTGGTGCATTTAAACAACAATCGAACTTATAAAGTCAGTTTAATTGGAGCCTGTGACCCGGACTGGGCTATGTTTGAGATTGCGGTCATAACCCGTACAGGCTCCGGTTGCATGAGCGCGGGAGATCGAATAGTTACCGATGCACAACCAGAGAGAAGATCCTCTTGTAGTATTAGTCGAATTTACGAATGGCACGAAGAGGTCAAGGAAAACAATACGCCCTCAGAAGGCGACTCTGATAAAAACTGAACCAAAATTACCAGGACAAAATTACCAAGACAGCCACATTAAAAGCGCAAAAAATATAGTGGGTGTCAGGGTAACATGGAGGCAAACAATGTCTGAAGCCTTAAAACTTATGTTGGAAAACATTAGGCAGCTAAGCACTAAAGAGAAAGCTTTGGCAGCTCATTGCCTTCTGACGGCGATGGATTCTGATGTCGAGAGTGATGTAAACGCAGAGTGGCTCAAACTGGCCGAAAAAAGAAGTACTGACCTAGAGTCTGGAAAGGTAAAGAGTGTTTCTTGGGAAGATATTGAGCAGGATTTAAGCTAAAGCCAATGTTGCCGGTTTCCTTTCATTCGCAAAAATTACCAGGACAGCCACATTAAAAGCGCAAAAAATATTGAGGGTGTCAGGGTAACACTCAGTTCACTTCCTTCCGCTTGGCCAAAAATGGGAACCTGCCATCGACGATTTGTACTTAGCCGCTTTCCCTTCTCCATCCTTTATAGAATAATTGATAATAAAGAAATTAGCATAGTTGCAGTTATGCATAACCACAGTAAGCTAGGATATTGGCTTGAGCGTGATAAATAGTTAAAAAGCAGTCATAGCAACTTCTTAAAATCAAGTCCAACTAATATCGGCTATTTGCATTCTGAGGTTGGAGTACTTGCTTCCGGCCCTAACGTGCTGAAACGTCAGTTGGTTGGAAAATGAGTTTTAGGTACTTTCCAAGTGCCACAATTAAACCACTAATATACTGGTCAACTGACTCATCTTACTGCCAGTCAGAAACATGTGGAATGACTGACTGCTTCTCCATGAAAGCGGACAGTCGGCTCAGAAATGCCATGGGCAGCATTCACACCAAAGCAGTCGTTCAGCAAACATTTTTCATAAGGCAGATTATCATTTGTATGCTAAAACCGGCGCAGGTTCACGCTCCGCTGATATTGCTATTGGCTGGTATGTGGGAGCGGTTGTCAAAGCTGACAAGCGTTATTATTTCGCTTTAAATCTCGATGGAAGTAGCTTCGCTGAGATTCTGCCAAAACGCATTCCCATAACCAGAGCTGAATTACAAAAGGCTGGGATCATTAACTAAGTTCCTAATTAGCTATTATACGAACATTTGTATTCGAATTTGGCTGGGCAGCCTTATTTAAAGAGAGGCTATTCGGCAATGCCTGCTGGATTTTACCTGAACACTTAGATTTGACCGTTGCTATCCACGAAGTGCTGAAGTTTTAAAACTGCTGCCAGTCTAGGTACTACTGCTCTAAAATATACAAAAGCACTCTTCTGTGTGACCTTTTATTTCGAAAAATTAGATCTTAAAAAGTGAAGGTGAATTCCCCTACAAAAAATTGCTCTTTTTTTGCATATGAGGATATGTGGACTAACCTTATTTATGCACAATTAACAATTTCCGAAAGGAACTGGAACATGAAAATTTTAAACGGCTTTCGTTCTACCGCGTTAGTGTTTAGTTTATTACTCTCAATTTCACTTTATTCACACGGCGCAACCATCAACGTGAGTTCAGCTGGAGAATTTATAGAAGCTCTAAATTCCGCAGAGCACGGTGATGTGATTTCTGTTGCATCTGGCACTTATGATTTAACCGAGTATGACTTTGTCGATATAACCAAAGCCGTTACCATTATTGGGGAATCTTTACTAGACAGACCAACAATGCATGTAGCTTTCAGATTCAGCATTCCCGACGGTACGGATGACATGCACCTGGTTATTCAAAACCTGCATCTTCCAGGAACAGGTACTCGCGAAGGTCTTCAGTTAAATAGTTATGAAAGCTCCGTAATAGGCTCAATATCCATCGTTGACGTTAATACTGTAGGAAACACCTACGCTGATATAACAGTGAGGAATAACGCTAAAAAAATTAATGTTTTAGGGGTCTATGCTTCTACTGTTTATATGGACCCCAATGGTTCGGGAACGAGAGTCCTCCTTGCATACTCTGACATAACTGGCGCAGATATTGACTCTACTTCGACTACATTGCCTGTCGATGTGCGTGGTAATGTTTCGGAACTTATAATGGTCGGCAACACTATTGACGGTTCATTTGGATCTTCATCGAATGCAACAAGCTATCTTGTTAGGATACGACCTGAAGTCCTGCAATCTTACATATTTGGAAATCATTTTAGATTTGTGCAATTTCGTAACAACACGAATGAAAAATACGCTCAAATGTTATACATAGATTCATCTAGCTCTCTGATTTCAAACAATTTATTCACAATTGAACCAGTTGCGAGCGGCGGTTATTTAGCAGTGTCGGCGGCGGAAATTGGACTCAGATTACGGTCTATTTTTGTTTCTCCCAGCACAGGAAATGTAAAAATTCAAAACAATGTATTTGATTATTCTCTTGACGTTGAAGGTGTATCAAGCAGGGCGATGGTTGTGACTCAGGCACCAACAACCATAAAAAATAATATCTTTAGAGGGGATATAGGAAACGATGTGGTTGTTTTGCAGTCTACGCCATCAGAGGATTCTATCGTTGCGAATAACCTTTGTTTTGAGGTGGGTGACTACTGTCCATCAGGGGCTACGAACATTAGCGCCGATCCTCTGTTTACGAATGTTGATCTCGATAAGGTTAGACATGAACGCGACTATGATTATAGTCTTCTTGAGGGCTCTCCAGGTATTAACGCAGGGTTAGAGGGAACCGCGTACTTTGACGTCGATGGCTCCAGAGTTGACATTGGCTATAATGGAGGTGCAACACCCTTTGACCAATACTCCAGAAGCATTATTGAATTTAGAAGCGAAACTATAGATTCCAGGCCCTATGTCATCCCACTGATACGAGCAAGCCAAGGCGTGGCAGGAGATAACACTTTACGAGTTAAGTTTTTGACTTTTGCCCGTTCTCGTTAGGGGACTGGGGATGAAACAGCTTAAATCGAAAATCATTGTTTTTGCCGTAGTTAGCTTAGCAGCGTACTCGGGCAATGCGTTAGCAGACAGTTTTGAGTATCGACTAAACTCAGGGGAAATCCAAAGCATTGATATTAATTTGGTAAACCCAGAGTTATCACTTATGAATACGGTTAGTGAGTCGTTTTCCTCGGCGTCACTTTCAGACGGAATTCATAACATATCCTATCGTTATTACAGTGAAACTACTGATGAGTACAGTAACTGGATAACAATGCCATTTCTCAACCGCAATATCAAAAGCGGGGCGAGCTTTAATAGTATCGTATCAGTAAGTTCTCAAATAACGGATGCTGAAGGGTTTGAGTTAAATGAAAGCTTGACAACATCTCAACACTCTGGGCCAGGCTCATCCCAAATAGTGGAACAGTTAATGTTAACTGGAACAGAATCAGGTGTTGCCAGGGTTGCAGTTAGTTTCACGGATGATATCAATTCCTCTAGTGTGGAAATTACTTTGCCTTTTCGCATTTTGCCGCAGCGCACGGATGGTGAAAAAATAAATCAAATCGCAAGTTGGCAGACTGAGGCTGGAAATGAGGTTTTGGGTTCAGTGAACTTTAATGTGGAAACCGGAACGACCTGGCAAAGCGTAGAGTTGGATATTCCCATCGCTAATTTAACTAATTTGATGCAACTTGCCCATGTTTCAACAGATGTTACGGGCGAGTCGAGTGCGGCAATGTTGGATGTTATCATCCTACCTGATGCAGACGGTGATGGTACTCCAGACCAAACCGACGCGTTTCCAGATGATCCGAATGAACAACTCGATACTGACGGTGATGGTATTGGGAACAATACAGACACGGATGATGACAATGACGGTATGCCAGATGAGTATGAACTTGATAATGGATTAGACCCATTAAACGCAGAAGATGCTGCGCTAGATAATGACGGTGATGGAGCGACCAATTTTGAGGAGTATCAAGCGGGCACTAATCCTAATGACGCAGGTTCCGTTCCGGTTAAACGTCTCACTGCTCTGGATTTTGATGGTGATGGTGTTTCAGATATTGCAATGAGAAGAGCGTCTAACTTTTTTCAATACATACGTAATTCGGAAGACGGCAGCATTACCCGACAACCCTTTGGTCGCAATGCCACAGATATTCCTTTCTACGGTGATTTCGATGGCGACGGCAAGACAGATATTGGTGTGCGCAGAGCCTCCAATTATACCTGGTACATATTGAATTCCTCTGGTGAGGATAAAATCACCGGTAATGCAGACGGAATTACACGTCGAGTTTTCGGTAGAAGCGAGAATGATATTCCGGTGCCGGCGGATTATGATGGCGATGGTATCACCGATATTGCCGTGCGACGCCCAGGTAACCAATTTTGGTATATTCTCAATTCATCGGGGGTTGACCACATAAGCGGCAATAGCGATGGCATTACACGGCGCCAATTTGGTACTCAAGAGCAAGATATTCCTGTCTCCGCTGACTTTGATGGCGATGGTAAAGCGGATTTAGCGGTACGCCGTCCGGGTACACAGTTTTGGTATGTCCTCAATTCATCGGGGGTTGACCACATAAGCGGCCATAGCGATGGCATTAGCCGCAAGCGATTTGGTTCGCAGGAAGACGATATTCCGGTGGTGGCTGACTTTGATGGTGATGGTAAGGCAGACCTTGCGGTGCGTCGTCCTGGCTCTCAATTTTGGTATGTACTAAACTCCAGTGGAACCGACGAACTCACGGGGAATGATGATGGTATCACCAGAAGACGTTTTGGCTCACAAGAAAGCGATATACCAGTTGTGGCAGATTATGACGGTGATGGAAAAGCCGACTTAGCCGTTAGGCGCGCAAATACCTTTACCTGGTACATATTGAACTCGTCTAAAGAAAATATCGGTTCAGATGCCGGAGATGGTATTCAACGGCATATCTTTGGTAGAGATGAGAATGATATTCCTTTTGCTGCACCCATTCAGACCAGAATGTCGTGGTTTAATAACGAGGATGAATGATAGTACATTGGAAATGAACGGGCTGCTAAAAGTTAGCTTCTTGCTTTATCTTTGAGGCTGCTTACCCAAGTGGTTCAGTCAGTACTGAAGATAATCCTGACCGGGAGCAATACGGTGAGAGCAGCTATTGAGCAACAGTATTCAGGTACTGACCGTGAAGCTTATGTTGTCTCGCGTCCGGGCCAAAAGGGGGGCTCCCCTTCGAATAAATAACATCGAAGAACTAAATTTAAAGGTCAGCATTTATCTTCAAATCGGCATCAATGAATGATTGGAACACGGTAAATGGAGTCAATTATAAGATCCAGCCAATCTAATGCGTTGGTTACCTGAACTTTACATTTTATGGTCGGATAAGACAAAATATCGCAGTGATCGGTTACCTCTGAGTTCAGACTAAGCTATTTTTTGATACCGTATATTGAATATCTAACTGTGAGACTTGCATGTTTAGCGTAACCTTTAGGTCGGATAAAGTTCGTACCAAACAATATAAAACCGAAACCAGGGCGTTGAGGGTCATTCTAAAGTGGCTGGAAGCACATCAGTCTTCCCCAGTAGCATCGGCATCGCTTCTGGGGACGGGTTTGGCACCGAAGGGAAATAAAGGGGGTCGGGGTAAAATTAACCTTCACTACCCGGCATCCAAGCTATGCATGTAGTGGCACGAATTAACACGAATCACTACAGACTAAGAGGGACAAGCAACTTTTTGAAGACCTGCCAACATTGACGCGAAAACAATTTTCTCTGACCCCTTTAATTACATTCGCTGCTCCTAACTAAGGCTTCATTACTCCTATGAAATGCGGCACAACTTAAAAGAGAAGCAATTTTCACTTGACCATAAAAATGTAGAAAATACTGTCCACTATTCGGACATAACCGTCGAAGATGCATTGGAACGCTCTGAGCATCTTTATCGTCTATCCTTTTTAACGTTTAATGATTCAACGAAGTAAAACCTTTCGCACTCATTCACTTTACTTATATACGGCTTTGCCGTATATACAATGTATGATTTTTATTGAAACTAGGCTGTTCACAAAACTACTTCCAAGTTACCTCGGGGAAGAATATTATCGTGGACTTCAAAACTATCTTCTGCAACATCCTGAGTCTGGCAATATTGTGAAAGGCTCAGGTGGCGTCAGAAAAGTTCGCTGGGCAGGCGAACAACAGGAAAAAAGTGGTGGGGTTAGAATCATCTACTACTGGAAGAAGTCGGAAAGTGAAATGTGGATGCTAACGATCTATAGTAAATCTGAAAAGGCCACTATACCAGGACATCAACTCAAGAAAATTGCGGAGGCAATAGACAATGACAAACCGTGACTTAGGTGCAGAAATTCTCGCTGGAATTGAAGAAATTCAGAATTTTAAGCAGGGAAAAGTACAGCTTAGAACGACTGAGTTATCGGAGCCATCTGCCCCTAACGTGATAAGAGCTAAACTAAAAATGTCTCAAGTGGCGTTCGCTGCGATGTTGGGAGTCAGTAAGCGCACGTTGCAAGATTGGGAGCAAGGTCGTCGAGAGCCGAACGGACCCGCTATAGCATTACTTCGAATAGCCGAGCAGCATCCAGAGGTATTTTCCGATTTACATTAATCTGGGTGAATTATTGATTGTCCGCTTTTGGGTGCATTTTCTACAAATAATCAATTTCTGCAGTTCACTCATAGCTGTTATTAAAATGAGAAAAGACCAATGTCCGAAATACATTCAGATTGGACTTTCGAATATGTGGTCTTAAACGTCCGCTTTGGAAGAATAGCGGTCATCCAGAACCTGTAAAAATGGACTTTTCGAATGACGGCAAACTTAAACAAGCCGTCATTGTGAAAGGTGTAAAGCCAACGGCTGTTAATCGCTATTGTTGACCTACCAACTTTTGCACAAAACAGCGGCGTTACCAATTACCATTCAAAAGTTAAATCCAACCTTAGAATGCAAACAGCCCTAATATCTCACCCAAATTTAGCACTACACCGTACTAAAGTACCAGCGGAATTGTTGCTCCAAAATTACCAGGACAGCCACATTAAAAGCGCAAAAAATATTATGGGTGTCAGGTTAACAATTCGAACTTTTAAACCATTATAAAAACTGTCACGACTAAGGTTCTTTAAATGAGGAAATTCAATGAAGAATCTTTTTGTTCTGGCCTTTTTATCATCTGTATCTTTGATGGCATGTGCAAAACCTGAGGTTGATTGTACTGTTTTCCCCGAGCAGCAAAATTCGCTTTATGTGCTGCCCTATGAAATTGGTACCAGTCATCGGGTTTACGCTACAACAGAGCACTACCGGGCTTCAAATAACGGTGTGGGTCTTTATGCAATTGATTTTGTTATGCCGATTGGCACTAAAATCGTTGCTGCCAGAGACGGTGTAGTAGTCAGTGTCAGAGAGTCTTTTGTAGACGGTAACAACATTGATTTACAAGAAAATTATGTATTTATTCAGCATCAGGACGGTAGTGTTGCTCGATACTTTCATTTAACCCACAAAGGTGCGCTGGTGGAAGAAGGGGATAGGGTAAATGCCGGGGATGTTATCGCATTGAGCGGAAATACAGGTCAAAGTGGCGGGCCTCATTTGCATTTTGACGTGCAGCAATGCGGACCCAATTTGCCGCCCCATTATAATCAACTTCCCTGTGGTCAGACTAAGCCCATTACCTTTAAAAACACCCGTCCTCATCAATGTGGCCTGAAGTCAGGAGAAACCTACAAAGCTAATTCATCTGGCAGACTGCTCAACTAATAACTCAAGCAAACTCGACAGCATACTGTACTAAAGTACCAGCGGAATTGTGCGAAAAATGCACTAGATTAGGGAAAGCGTTGGGATGGGTAAGTAATTTCTTAGATGTGTAACCTGCATTCCTGGCGTTAACAATCAACCTGTGACAATAGGAATAACAATGATGCAATCCCTACGTTTAGCCCGAAGCGCAATTTCAGGCACACTCATATTTTTAACCTCTGTTCTCTTTTCAACTTCTCTGCTGGCCGGGAGCTGGCAGAACAATGTCAGCATTGGCGGTTTTAGCAAGGTGCATATCTATACGCCAGACAGCACCTCGACAATTGGCAACGGCAAGGGCTTGCTATTAGTGTTGCACGGCTGTACGCAATCCATTGATGCTTATCTTACCGCTAATCTGGAAGATGCCGCTGAGCAATATGGTCTGGTGATCGCAGTGCCCGATGCCATGAATAAGGCGGGATTTAGCTGCTGGTCTTACTGGCAGGGCACTAAATCCCGCAGTGCCGGTGACTATAAAAACCTGATCACCCTGGCCAATACACTATCGGGTGACAGTTCTCGAAATATCGACCCAGACCAGGTGTATATTGCCGGCTTATCTTCAGGAGCCGCCTTTGCCAATACCACTGCATGTCTGGCGCCAGATGTATTCGCCGGTATGGGGATTAGTGCCGGACCAAGTATCGGAACCAGTTCCAGCGGGGCTATTGGTCCCTGTGAAAGTGCCGATGTCGCAGCGCGTTGTTCTCAATACGGCGGCAGCTATGGCAGCCACTTTGATACCCAAATTGCTTCCATCGCACAGGGAGAAAACGATACTACGGTGAACCTGTGCTACAACCAGCAAAATGCCGATGGTATGGCAGCATTGTATGGTGTCAGTCAACTGCCGGGTACTAATACGCTTTCTGAAGGCCCCTCAAATACTGCCCGTGAAACTCAGTGGCAGGATGGCCGGGTAACCATGTTGTGGTTTGATAATCTGGATCACTCCTGGTCTGGTGGCCAGGGAGCTAGCGGTTCTTACGTGAATGGCAACAGCATTAATTATGCCTCATATCTTGGTCAGTACTTTCTGGAAAACAACCAAAGGGTAGACAGAAACGCCGGCCCAGTGCTGGAAAACGTGCAGTTTTCAGTCAATGGCAGCCAGATAGTCATCAGCGGTAGTGCCACAGATGCTGAGGGCAGTGTGTTGGATGTCAGTGCCAATATTAGTGGGCCGGTAAGCGACACTGTTAGTGGCAATGTCGATGCTAGCGATCAGTTTACCCTGGTCAGTGCTTCTCTGCCGGATGGTCTGTATACAGTTATTGTTGTGGCTACGGATAATGAGAGTAAACCAGGACTTCCGGTGACCGGTCAGGTTCGGGTGGGACCAGAGCCGCCAGCTACCGCGCCAGAGTTGGCTGACATTGCCGTGGCAGTACAAGGACAATGTGCCACCGTGACTGGTAAAGTCACCGATGAAAACCTGAATCTGGATACCGTGGAAGTGAGCTTTGCAACCGGGAACGTTGTAGCAGAGGTTAATGTGCCTGATTTCAGTGCTGAGGCCTGTAATTTGCCCGGCGGTAGCAATACTGCACAGGTAACGGCTACAGACCTCACCAATCTGTCCTCATCTCAAAATGTAAGCTTTGATATTGATGCCGGGCAGACAGCCACATTGGATGAACATATCTCCGCAGGCCGACTGGATTACACCAACTACGCCAACTGTTACCTGGAGTACAGCTCTGCCCCATTCAAACTCAATGAAGTTTCGGTTGGGCAGCAGTGTCAATGGCAAGATGATGACGCCTCATGCACCGGACCTTTGCAAACTTGTAGCGGTTCTGGCGGTGGTTCAGGTGGTGGCAACGGCGGCGGTTCCGGTGGCGGCTCTGGTCGTCAGTGCAGCGAAGTGACCACGGCTAATTATTATCACAAAGTGGCTGGCCGGGCATACAGCACAGGCAATATCTACGTTCCGGACTATTTTGCCAATGGCAGTGATGATGCCATGCCCGGGTCTACCTGGGGCAACAACACACTGCACTCAGACGACGATACCACCTGGTATCTGGGTACTTGTCCATAAACTTGTTTAGCAGAATATAAAGTCACAGGCCGGATTTCTCCGGCCTGTTTTTACTATTGGCATGGTACTTAAGTACAGCATTCAAATGTTAAAAAAATGTTTAAAGTGACGGGGTGGCAAAGTAAACAGAGTTTCGTGTAATAAGTATGAGCCTGAAAAACAAACTGACGGTATTAACCCTGGTACCTGTAATCCTCTTATGTGCCATATTGATGTTAACCTTCTGGATGACATTGGTGTCCTCCTCTGAAGAGCAAATTTCTACCACCCGCAATAATTTAATGTCCCTGAAAAAAGCAGAGCTGAAAAACTATCTGGAATTAAGCCTGAGCGGCATTGATTATGTGTTGTCGGATAAAACCTTAAGCCCTGAGCAAGTACGAGAGAAAGTGCAGCGCTATATTCAATCCCTTTCCTATGATGGTAATAATTATTTGTTTGCCTATGCTGAAAACGGTGACCGGGTGGCACTGGGCAGCAATCTTTCCGGTGTTGGCGAGAACTACTGGAACGTTCAGGATCCCAATGGCAAATACGTAGTGCAGGGGCTGATCAATGCCGCTAAAAATAAGGATGGCTTTTATTTGTATCATTGGCCCAGAAGCCAGGGGCAGGAACCTCTGCCTAAACTGAGTTACACCCTTTGGTTATCTGAATACAACTGGATGGTGGGCACCGGGTTTTATATTGATGATATTGATCATGAAGTCGCACAAATAGCAGAACAGGCTGAAAATACTCTGGCCCGCTCTTTGAGTTTTGCATTGCTGGTATCGGTTGGGTTAAGCAGTTTAATGGTATTTATGGTGCGGGTGGTGGCCAAACGCATCATGCGTCCGCTGGAAGCAATGAATGACAACCTGTTAGAGATTTCCACCGGGCAGGGGGATTTAACCCGCCGATTACAAATTAAAAGCCAGGATGAAGTGGGGCAATTGGCAGCCAGTTTTAATCAGTTTGTGGATAAGATACGCGGCATTGTTGAACAGGTACTGGATTGTTCGGGTCAGGTAAAGGCGGCCTCGAAACTCATTGATGAGCGCAACGAACAAATTCACAACTGGGTAAAACAACAAAATCAGGAAACTGATATGGTGGCCACCGCCATGACTGAAATGGCGGCATCTGCAATAGAAATCGCAGGTAGTGCCGAACAGGCGGCTAGTTCAGCGTCTGATGCTGAAGTAAAAAGCCAGCATGCAATTGCAGAGCTGCAAGGCTCAGTGCAACACGTACGCGAATTGGCGGAAGATGTTAGCAGTGGCGCCAGCGCTATCGCTACGCTGGAAGAAAATGTCAGTGATATAGTGTCGGTACTGGAAGTGATACGGGGTATCGCAGAGCAAACCAATTTGTTGGCTCTGAATGCCGCTATTGAGGCGGCCCGAGCGGGTGAGCAAGGCCGTGGATTTGCGGTGGTGGCGGATGAAGTAAGAACCCTGGCCAGTCGCACTCAGGTAAGCACGGAAGAAATCCAGCAGACGATTCAACGCTTGCAGCACACCGCGGATGCAGCAGTTCGAGTGATGCAGGGCGGACAAAGCAAATCTCAACTTACCGTGAATAAGGTAGAAACCGCCGGAGCCGGTATTGCGGTGATCACCAAAGATATCAGTAACATGACTGCCATGATTGCTCAAATTGCCACAGCCTCTGAACAACAACATCAGGTGAGTGAAGACGTTAACCGACGCATCAGTAAAATCGCTGAAACCAGTGGCGAAACGGAACACTTATCAAATCTCAGTACCAATGACAGCCATAAGCTGCTTGGCCTGGCGGAGCAATTGCAGCAACTGGTGAGCAAGTTTAAGGTGTGATTTAGGCTCTGTGATATTTGCTTTAATTTTGATTAGAGGCGGTGTTTTCTTGTTTTTTCTTTGAGGGGTATTTGGCAAAGATAAAGGCAAAGCCACAAGTGATCCATATAACCACCAGTTGCAACACCCCGTTAAACCAAACGTTAAATCCCTGTCGATGCACCTGAATATAAGGGCCGTAGATATAAGCTCTTTCTTCAGACCAGGTGCCCACCATGGCCCGAAAACGCAAGTGATCCAGAAATAGAATTCCCCAGCTATCTGGTAGCCTGTTGTTGAGAAATGCCCGAAACAGCGTGTTGCTGGTGGCATCCGTTGGGACAGTGCTTCCCTCTTGCAACTACTGCTCCTGATAAATGCCGGCAAAATGCTTTTTAGAATCTTCAAAGTAGTTGCTATGTCCGATTATCGCGGTGCACAGGATCATGAGGATACAAAGATAAGATGCTGAGCCCCAGTGAGTCCATTTGTAGAGCCGAAACAACAGGTACATGACAAAAGGCAGTACGATATTGGTGACACTGGCAGCGGCCCAGGTACCGGTTTTGATATTCTCTTCACCGTAAAACTGTCCGCAAAACCATACTAATAAGGTGGCTACCGACAAGATAATCGCGGCATTTCCTACTCGCGTGAAAGGATTATGGCCCTTTTCATGCCAGTGGGCATAATACTTATATTCAGAAGTTAGTGTCGGGCAATCCGGAATACTGTCTTGTAGAGTATGTAGCGCACTTTGCAGCCAGCACTGAAGTGCCAGATCACCTACCTTTTCCCGGTTCCCATATAAATGGCGTAGCAGGTTAACCTGGTCTTCATCGGGTTTGTCAGTTTTTTCGCCACTGATAAATCGAAACAGTAATGCCAGGGACTGTTTAATTGTCGGTGAATGTCCAGCATATAAAGTGTCAGAAAATCTCTCGGCGTCCAGCTTAATGGCAATATGGATTAATGCATCGGATTGATTGTCATTCAGTGCCAGCAGTGTTTGCTTATTACTCAAAAAATCCGCTGCCAGAGTTTGTATAAATACGCACAGGTTTTTGGGCAGTGTTGCCAGGTTCTGTGTCGAGACCACGGTGACTAATTGCTCGATTTGTTCGGCAAGCTGTTCTGGCCTTTTCTTTTCGGGTTGTTTGGCAAAAGCTGAATCTACCTCAGCCGAAACCGGAGAAGGCGAGAAAAATATTTTTTGAGCTATGTCAGCCAGCTCTGAAACGACCGTGAGGTGCTCCTGGCAGTTTGCTGTGTACTGGTTAATAAAGGTCAGGATTTGATGGCATTTATTAATAAAAGGCAGCGGTTGATGCAGCAACCACTGCTTCGCCAATGTGGCGCTTTCATCCATTTTCCCCAGCTTCTGAACCACAGAGGCGGCATCAGAATGACGGGTTACTAGTTTAAGCTCTGACTGGCTTAACCTAACAGCGGTGTAAGCGCCATCGTATGAGCGATAAATGACTTTATAGTTTTTGCCAGATCGGCTGTCGTAGTAATAACCGGGATTTTGATTGTTATATATCGAGTTGAGCAGCGTCACGCCACTTTTCTGTGATAAAGGTTTGAAATGTGCCGGCAGCTCCTGAAAATATTGTTCCTCAGCTTTTGCTTCCGTGTGGGCAACGGCCTTTAACTTTTTCTGTTGCTTGCGAAGTTTGCGACTCATTCGGCCCTGGTTAACAATTTATTGGGTTAAATTGAAATTATAGTTGATTTGGCCGCTTGCTATGGCTGTCAGGATAAAAACATTTAATGGCTCCTGACTAAAAACAAAAAAAGTTGCCGGGGGCAACTTTTTTGTTTTTGAATTTGAAGGATTTGTTTACAGCGTTACCAGCGCCACCATGGCTTTACCCGAGGCGGAGCGGCCATGCAGCAGGTATTTACCTTCGCTGATGGTGTTGATACCAAAGATACTGGCCATGGTACTGTCGGCATCAAAGGTCAGCATTTCAAAATTAGACGGCTGTTCCTGTCTGTCCACCAGATAGAACTCTCCAGATGTTTCTTCGGTTGCTTCATCAGCGGGAGCACCCGTTGAAGAAGTACCGTCGGTTTTGTTGATAGAAACGGT
This sequence comes from Planctobacterium sp. AWH2_060, assembly GCF_056158425.1. Lineage (NCBI taxonomy): Bacteria > Pseudomonadati > Pseudomonadota > Gammaproteobacteria > Alteromonadales > Alteromonadaceae > Planctobacterium > Planctobacterium sp. AWH2_060. The sequence continues at coordinate 4,483,610 of NZ_JBSWTG010000001.1, forward strand.
CACAGAATCATTAAAATAGGGTTCGCCTTCACAATTTCTGTTGTCGTAAACCGCTATTTTTAAGGTCAGCTCACCGGCACCTAAAACTGACTTTTCACGCGTATTATAGTCTTCGCCGTTGTTGGAATCACCAAAAATGACATAGGGATCGTGGCGCTCTAGTTTATTGTGGGCAAATGCTCCTTCGGAATCAATCAGGGTACAGGCTACATTTTCAGCACCCGTTAAAAAGCGATAACCGATGGTAAAATCTGCAGGAATAGAGTCGTAACTGATAACTTGTCCTTCAGACAGACGGCTGGTTTCTATGGTGACGTTTTCGCCGTTACTGTAAACTGCTTTTTCAGAGGCATCGCGATTGATTTGTCTGGCACTGAGGGAACGCACCTGAATGGCTGATGTACTGTCGGAGCCACTGGTCAAACGGCTGGCGTCTTCAGCATTACACTTTCTGCTATCGATACTACAACTTTCGGCAAGTTCCCAAATCATGCCGAATTTGTCAGAGTCCTTGATCTCAGAGCCATTTTCAAAATCCACGTCTTCTTCCAGTTTGGCGTAACCGGCTACTAATCTGCCGTCATCGCTAACTGCAGAAGCTCTGTACTGCCATTGACCACCGTCACCATCTAAACTCATCAGAGTCTGACCGGCTCTATAGGCTGGTAACTCACCATTGCCCTGGTCAATGTCATATTTAACCGGGAAGAACTCACCATCGATCATTTCAAATACGTGGATACCGGCCATATCGGCACCCCAGGTCCAGCCGTTGGCTACCATCAGTTTGCTGTCAATACCATTGTGCTGGTATCTGGCCATGATGTTACTGTCGTAATAGCTGTCAAAGCGCATTTGAAATTGACGCCAGGGGCGGTTGTCACTGATGGAGTGAATTGGCGTAAAGCGATTGTCGAAAGAGCAGCTTTCCCCGTCAGCGGCGAACTGTGATAAATCGACTGTGGTAGTGATGGTGCCTGAACGCTCGTATTCCTGACCGTCTTTAGCTACCAGAGTGAAGGTTTCATTTGCGGATTGTTTGGCAAAGAGTTTAGCTACGCCGGTTACCACACCATTATCAACATCAATGGCATTCATTACGCCAGAGTAGTCAAGGGTACAGGTTTTTACCGAAGTGGCGGAGGCCGCGCCTGTTGAAAGAAGCGCGATGATAGCAACGGATAACTGAAGGTTGTTTTTCATTATTAAACTCTCTGTAACAATTTTCAAAAAGGCGCTGACTGCCTTGTCGTAATACAGCGAATTCTAGAGAGTTGAAGAGCAAAAAATACCTCTAAATTAGCGAGTTAGACTAAAGTATAAGACTCGTTATACTTTAGTCTAATAGCACCATTTTGAGGCTAAAGTCATTGCTGAAAAGAGCATGAGAAAAATAGCTGACCAAAAAACTGAGCCTGACGGAGATTACCAGCACTGTGATGGTGCATATATCAAAAAATCGTCTTCGGAAACAGTTTAGACCGAATAATGTAATAGCTAATATTTGGGGCGCAATTTCTCTTTTGCCCAAGAGGCGAATTCCATTAGCGAACAGGTGCCGGATTGACCTTTTCCTTCGCCGTCAACAATGCGATAAATAATCTGATGACGGACAGGATCTGGGTGCTCATGTTGGTCTACTATCTGGCGAACCGACCATTTTCTGCCGGGTTGAGCGTTGGTATAAAAGGCGCCAGCTTCCAGGTTAAAGCCTTTTACTAATTCCTCGTGAAAAATGGCATCAGCCAAATCAATGATATGTTTGATTTGTTCATCGCTGGCATCAATGACCAACTCGGAACGATTGATGGCTTCATGAATATGCTGTTTTTTGATCTTGCGTGTATCTGGGTGATAACCCACACTTTGGTAACGCATCAGAGATTGCGGATATCTGCGCCAACTGAAAAAGTTGTTGAAAATCAGGGCCACGCTAAACATTACACAGCAGTTCAGTAATGTTGGGGTAATCGCATACCAGTACCCCAAAGCGGTAATGTCTGCGCCTCCAATGACTGCGGCCAATGCGGTTGCGCCACCGGGAGGATGTAAACTGTGGGTCAGGTGCATTACCAGAATCGAGATTGCAACCGCAACTGCTGCCGCCAACCCAATTGGAGCAATAAGCTGAGCGCAAGTGACTCCGATAATCGCTGATAGCAGGTTACCTGTAAACAATGCCCATGGTGTGGACAGCTGGCCGTGAGGAACGGCAAAAAGTAATACTGCAGATGCGCCCATTGAGGGCAGTATTGCTGCGGTGCCAATCGCACCGGTAAAATAATGGGTGATATTAAGGCAACAAAAAATGGCGATCGCACCACCCAGTGTGGCTACCAGTTTTTCAGATGTGACTACGTTGCTTTGAATGCCGAGAAAGCGGATCAGGCTTTGAAACATTTTTGATTTTGACGCTTTGTGTAATTTTTTACGAGGCCGTAATGTTTACTATTATTTACCGGGTTGCAATGTTTGCAGGATTAATAATCTACTATTTATTATGTATGAGGTCCTAATGAAAATCTTCTTGTGCACAATGGCGAAACTCAAAATAAGCGCTAATCTGGTGGTCTTGTTGTTTGTATTCCCGATGGCAGTGGTTCATGCACAGGAACAGATGGCGAATCAGCTATGCTCATCCTGCCACAGCCTTGCTAACTTAGAGCGCAGTGCAGGCTATAACCAGGCTCAGTGGAAAACGCTTCTGGGATATATGGTGGAATTGAATACCGAGCAGGCAGATGAATTAAGTCAGTATCTGGCAAAACACTATCCAGAGAATGATCGTCGAGCATCGATTCCTGTGCCCGGCGATATGCAATTGAATTATCGCTATTGGCAGGTGCCTACACTCGGGCAACGGGCTCGTGATCCAGTGCAGGGCAAAGATGGTGTTATTTGGTGGGTTGGGCAATGGGGTAATATTTTGGGACGCCTCGATCCTGCTACAGGGGAAATGAAAGAATATCTGCTGCCTGAAGGTACATATCCTCACAGTGTCACTCTGGACAAGCATCTTAACCCGTGGTTTTTAGGCAATAAAAATGGCACTGTTGGTTACTTAAACCTCGATACGGAAGACTTTACCGTTTTTAGAATGCCAGATGATAATGCCAGGGATCCCCATACAGGTGAGTTCGATCAGAATGGCATTTTTTGGTTTACCTTGCAGCACAGCAATATGATTGGACGCTTGGATCCAGCAACCGGCGATATTAAATTAGTGACACTTCCCACCAAAGGCTCCCGACCTTACGGTATTAAGCTGGACTCAACGGGAACCCCCTGGGTGTCCTGTAATGGCAGCAACTGTCTGATTAAAGTCAACACAGAGTCTATGAGCCTGGAAGAAATCAAGTTGCCTGGCGATAAAACTCATGCACGACGACTTGCAATTACGCCAGATGATAGGGTGTTTTACGTTAATTCAGGCATGGGGAAACTGGGCCGTTATGATCCGAAAACCAGCGAGATTACCGAGTGGGACAATCCCAGCGGTCCAAACAGCCACCCTTACGCCATTGAATATGCCGATGGTGCTATTTGGTTTAATGAGTCCAGCAAAAGACCGGAAACTTTGGTGCGATTTGATTTAACTACAGAAACCATGCAAAGCTGGCAAATCCCCAGTAAAGAAGGTGTTTACAGCGGTTTGATTCGGCATATGCGCATGGGCAATCAGGGATTGATAATTCATCAGACAGCCACGAATCAACTGGCAGAAATTATCTGGTCTGAAAAGTAACAGAGATAAAAAAACGCGCTGCTTATCCCAACCCCTTCTTCAACAAGCGCTTTAAGGTAGCGGGTTTCACTGGTTTGGCGATAAAGCCAAACCCCTGCTCCATAGCCATTTCCCGAATGGTTTCGGCATGGTCAGCGCTATTGATAATCACCGGAATTTCACGGCTCAGATGAACCCGAATTTGTTGTACCGCATCTATGCCATTTTTACCGTTGTCCAGATGATAATCCGCCACAATAATATCCGGAGTAAAGTGGTCACATGCGTTTAACGCTTCTTCAAGGTTACTGGCATTTACCACTTCGCAGCCCCAGGTTTCCAGGCGCAGAGTCATGGCCTCTAAGAGTGCTGGTTCATTATCAATCACCAGCACTTTGACATCCTGCATATCGGTTTTACACACGGCTTTTGTTTGTAGTAGCTCGCCCTGATTAATATTGCCTTTGATGCAGGGCAGGGTAATGCGAAACTCGCTGCCTTGTTTCCAGGTGGAATCAAAACTCAGCTCATGGCCCAGAATACGGCAAATGCGTGAGGCAATGGCGAGACCTAAGCCCAGCCCTTGCCCTGTGTGTTGATGACTGGCTTGCTCAAAATCTTTGAAAATACGCGCTTTGTCTTCTTCTTTAATGCCTTCGCCGGAATCCTTTACGGTAATTGTTAGTTGCTTGTCGATTTGGCATTCAATGTTTACGAAGCCTGATTCGGTGTAACGAATGGCGTTGGTGAGCAGATTTTGCAATACCCGTTTGAGTAGTTTGGCATCAGTGCGGGTAAGTTGATGGGGAATGTCTGCGTGAAATTGCAGCCCTTTTTGCTCACACATCAAGCGATATTCATCCAACAGTGGTGTAATGAGCTGGTGGATATCAGCATCTTCCACTTGCGGAGAAATAACCCCGGCATCCAGCTTGGTGAGTTCCAATACCGAATTCACCAGCTGTTCGGCATTTTCCAGCGAGTTTTGAATGTTGCTACTCAGTTCAACCAGATCTGGTGTTTGCAGCTTTTCTTTAAGTATGGAGTTGAACAGGGTTGCAGCATTAAAGGGTTGCAGCAGGTCGTGACTGATGGCGGCAAAATATCGGGTTTTGTCTTCATTGGCTTGAACTGCCAGTTGTCTTGCATCCTCCAGCCGCTGGTTCATGGCTTCCAGATCCTGGGTACGCTGTTGTACCCGGTTTTCCAGGTGGACATTCAGCTCTTCCAGCGCCTTTTGGTTTTCCACAAATTCAGTGATGTCGGTGTAGGTGGTGACAAAGCCGCCGCCCGGTAGCGGATTGCCCTTCATTTCCAGCACTTTGTTGCTGGGATGCACCCGGCGAAAACTATAGGGTTTTCCGGAGCGCAGATAATCAACCCGTTTTGCCACTTCTTCGTCTATCTGGATTTTATCGATATGGCCGAATAAGCCTCGTTGGGCATTCAGTCGGATAACCTCTTCCACAGGACGGCCCACGTAAATTTCGCCATCGGGATAGTTAAACATATCGATGTAGGCCCTGTTCCAGGCCACGATGCGCAGCTCTTTATCCACCACAGATATGCCCTGGTCGATATTCTGAATGGTGGATTGCAACAAAGCGCGATTAAACTTGTACACTTCACTGGCTTCATCCACCAGTTCTACCACTTCACTTAGCGCGACATTGTTGCTGCCACTGGCGGATTCCAAAACCAAACGGGCAGATGCGCCGCCAATAATGGCCGACAGCTCCTGTTCTAACTTATCCAGCAACGCTTTCGGGGCCATGCTGTTCCAGTCAGGCGCTGTACCGCCGTAATGGCTGTGAAAAAACTCGGCTACCCGGTCAGCTTCTAAAAAGCGCGACAACAAGCTCTGTACGCTGGCCAGAGTTAAATTGTCGTAGCCCCGCTTTTGGTTATCGCTACGTACCTGGTTATTGATAAATAAAGAGGCCTGTAATTGCTCTGCCACCAGAGGTCTTCGACGCCAGCATAACCAAAAAAAGGTGAGTAAGTTGCCGCCCAAACTGATCAACAAGCCGTGACTGATAAAGTCTAGTTGCAGGCCAAACATGGCGGTTGGCACCAGCGCGCTGATGCCCATAAATCCGTGCTGTAAAATCGCACTGTCGGAGGCACTGGAATACAGAAGTGTGGGTAGCAACAAGGTATAGCTCCACAGGGCGGCACCCACCAGGATGCTGCACAGGGCTGCCTTTTCATTGGCGTTGCGCCAGAATAGGCCTAATAACAAGGCTGGAGCACATTGGGCCACTAAGGTCATCGCCATCAAGCCGGTATTGGCCAGTAGCCCGTAGTCTCTGGTGATCTGATAGTAAAGCCAGGCGGATAGCAAAACGATGATGATGGTAAGACGCCGAAACAGGATTAACTTCTTTGGACTCAGGCGCTCAGCCACCTGGGATTGTTGGGTTCGGCTTACCAGCCAGGGGGTGATCAAATCGTTGGACACCATGATGCTCAGTACGATTGCGCTGACGATCACCATGCTGGTGGCTGCGGCAAATCCGCCTAAAAAGGAAATCAGAGTCATTAATTGACTGTCGGCGGCCATGGGCAATAGCAACATTATGTTGTCGGGAGCCACCTGACCGTCCTGAAACCAAAGTAAACCCGCTGAAGCGATAGGCAGGGCAAATACATTCAGTGCCAACATGTACAAAGGAAACAGCCAGCGAGACGGCAACATTTCTTTTTCGCTGGTTTGTTCGATAAAACAAACGTGAAACTGGCGAGGCAGGCAGAACATCATCAGTACCCCAATAAAGGTCTGGCTGACATAGGTGTACCAACTAGCTGGTTCGTCACTGGTGTAACTCAGGTGCTGACTTTGTGCGGTGAGATCGGCTACGCCATCGAACATAAACCAAACCACAAAAATGCCAACCGCCAAAAAGGTCAGTAATTTAATAATGGATTCAAACGCGATGGCCAGCATCAGCCCGGGATTGTGTTCTGAGGTTCGCACTCTGCGGGTACCAAACAAAATGGCAAAGGCCGCCAGCAACAGCGTAAAAAACAAAGCACTGTTGCCACCCGCACCGCTATTGCCGGTGACGATGTTAACACTGTTGGCCACGGCTCGGATTTGCAGGCTGATGTAGGGCACTATGGCAATTACGCACACCAAACTGATCAGAGCCGATATGCGCATCGAACGGCCATATCGGGTGGCGATAAAATCCGCCATAGAAGTGAGATTATTATCCCGGCAAATGCGGGCGACTTTAAGTACCAATGGCCAGGCCAGCAAGTACACCAGAATCGCACCGGTGTAGGTGGGAGTGATCCACCATCCGGTTTCAGCCGTCTGGCCGGGCACCCCGTAAAAAGACCAAGATGTGCAATAAACACCGAGGCCCAGGCTGTAGATCGTCGGCTTTATCTTTTGCCAGCGACTGGCTTTATCACCCCAAAAGGCAATGCCAAACAACACCAGCAGATACAGCAGTGAGGCAATTAATAACAGTGAGGGGGTCAGCATGGGGCTTTCAGCATAGGGTTGTTATTTTTGTCGCTTTAACACACCACTTTAGCGAATATCAGCCTGATTGAGAATGGGTAATTAGATCCATGGTGCCGATGCGGGCAAGGAAGTGGGCCTGGAGCTGACTGGCAATTAGGTCACGGATAATTGTTATCGTTGTAATGGCTGTCCTGATATGATTACTTCGATAAATATAACTAGTTGGTTGTTGAACCAAAAGGATTTAAATTGATAAGAAAACTAGCTGCGATTCTAAACGTATTTTTTCTATTTACTTTTGTATATCTGATGTTTTTTGACGGTAATGTAAAAGGGATCTTTAAATTACTTCTTCCGGCAATGGTATTAACTACTCCTGTCGTAAATTTATACGCTCTACACTTTCTAGATATAGATAAAGTTAATCGAATAATAAAGTCGAAGTTTTTCCGTCATTGTGCCTTAGTGTCAACTATTACATTAACTTTAAGCTCTGCTGTTTTAATGTCCCAAGGCAAAGATTCTGAAATCTATGTTGTAGCATTTAGCGATCTAATTGGGAAAGATGACACATATGGCGGTGAATTAAATCCGAAGATTATCTATGTTTCTAAAGATATATACTCTGAGCCATTTTCAGGTGAAATTGATGGTACTTTACCACTCGATGTCATAAGTGAACTTTCAAATTACGCTGATGAAAAAGGCTTAGATTTAAGGTTTTTCGACAGCAATAGTCCACTTGAATATAACGATTTAGGTGAAATCAAAAGTGGTGGTGTTCAAGTAAGCTTTGGCAAGCTCAACAAATACATGCTGTTCTCTGAAATTGAAGGAAGTATATATATAGCAAGCCTTGCTTCAGGCGGTACCTCATACAAACTCTACAGGTGGTTTGGGGGATGGAAGCTTTATTCTTCCCAAATGTCTTGGATAAGTTAAAAAAAGATATTGGTTATGTTCCCGATACCTGTTGTTGAAAGAGAAACTTTATTACGTAAAAAGCCTACATTTTCATGTAGGCTTTGAAGTTTTGGATACGTGGTGTTTTAACTCTGCACCACGTATCCCTATCAGCTTGCAGCGATGCTGGCCTTTTTAATTTGTGACTGCGAGAGGATTAGATATTCAGGTAATCCAGAATTCCCTCTGCGGCTTTGCGGCCTTCATCAATGGCGGTAACCACCAAATCTGAGCCGCGTACCATATCGCCGCCAGCAAAGATTTTTGGGTTGCTGGTTTGATAGGCGTACTTGCCTTGTGATGGGGCGCGTACCCGACCTTTCTCGTCCAGAATGATACCGTAATCGGCAAACCAACTGGCGGGGCTGGGCTGAAAGCCGAAAGCGACGATAACGGCGTCGGCTTCCAGAATATGTTCTGAGCCTTCCACAGGTTCCGGGCGACGACGTCCGGCTGCATCTGGCGCACCTAATTGAGTTTTCACCAGTTTTACACCGACGGCTTTGCCAGTTTCGTCCACTGCGATATCTAATGGCTGCAGATTAAAGCGAAAATCAACACCCTCTTCACGGGCATTGGTAACCTCTCGGCGTGAACCTGGCATGTTGGCCTCATCACGACGGTAAGCACAAATAACGCTTTCAGCGCCCTGACGTACCGAAGTTCGCACGCAGTCCATCGCGGTATCACCACCGCCCAGTACGACGACTTTTTTACCTTGCATACTGATGTAATCAGCGGGATCTTTTTCCAGCTTCATCAGGCGATTGGTATTGGCGATCAGAAAGGGCAGTGCGTCGTATACGCCAGGCGCCGCTTCGTTGTCGAAACCGCCTTTCATATACTTGTATGTACCCATGCCCAGAAATACCGCGTCGTACTTATCGATCAGGTCCTGGAATTGCACGTCTTTACCCACTTCGGTGTTAAGCACAAACTCTACTCCCATTTCGGTAAAGATTTCGCGGCGCAATTGCACCACTTCTTTTTCCAGTTTGAAAGAAGGAATACCGAAGGTCAGCAAGCCGCCAATTTCCGGGTATTTATCGAAAACCACGGGTTTAACGCCGTTGCGCACCAGGATGTCGGCACAGGCAAGGCCAGCAGGACCAGCACCTACGATGGCCACCTTTTTACCGGTTTGCACCACATCCGACATATCCGGACGCCAGCCCATTTTAAAGGCGGTGTCGGTGATGTATTTTTCGATACTGCCTATGGTAACCGCACCAAAGTCATCGTTCAGGGTACAGGCCCCTTCACACAATCGGTCTTGCGGGCACACGCGGCCACACACTTCCGGTAAGCTGTTGGTCTTATGGGACAGCTCAGCGGCTTCCAGAATTCGACCCTCGTTGGCCAGTTTTAGCCATTGTGGGATAAAGTTGTGTACCGGGCATTTCCACTCACAGTATGGGTTACCACAGTCCAGACAACGATCAGCTTGCCCCTCGGTTTGGGAAGCTGACAGTGGATGATAAATCTCGCCAAAGTCAGCGCGGCGCACATGCACCGGCTTTTTCGGCGGGTCGATACGTTCTACATCAACAAATTGATAAACATTCTTAGCCATAATTTACTCCGTTACTGCGCCTGCACTCTTAGCTCATTAGTAGAGCGACTGATATGGCCAAGCAGGTTTTTAACATCACTGGTCTTGGGCTTGATCAGCTTGAACTGATCTAAATAGTCCGCGAAGTTGGTGAGGATTTTCAGTGCGTGTTCGCTGCCGGTTTCCTCATAGTGTTGGTCCACCAGGCCACGAAGATGCTCTGACAGAATAATTTTGTCTCCGATATCCAGAATCTCTACCAGTTCCTGGTTAACCCGGTTTTCCAGGTCCCCTTGCTCATCCAGAATATAAGCAAAGCCACCTGTCATACCCGCGCCGAAGTTCACCCCAATCTTGCCTAAAATGGCGACGATACCACCGGTCATATATTCACAAGCGTTATCTCCTGTGCCTTCTACCACTGCAATCGCACCGGAGTTACGCACTCCAAAACGCTCACCGGCACGTCCAGCCGCGAATAATTTGCCGCCGGTAGCCCCATACAGACAGGTATTACCGATAATGGCACTGTTGTGGGTGTCGTATTCCACGCCTGCAGGCGGGTAAATCACCAGCTTACCGCCAGTCATCCCTTTGCCTACATAGTCGTTGGCATCGCCTTCCAGGCGCATTTCCAGACCGCCGGCATTCCAAACCCCAAAGCTTTGACCGGCTGTGCCTTTAAAGCTGATATTGACCGGGTAATCGGCCATGCCCTGGTTGCCATAGTGACGGGCAATAAAGCCAGACAATGAAGCACCCACAGAGCGATCGGTATTGCGAATGTTAAAGTTCAACTGAATACCTGACTTGTTTTGCACCGCAGATTCGGCACGGGCCAGAATCGCCAGGTTCATATCACCGTTATCCAGTGGCTTGTTTGTTACTTCAGAGCAGAACAGGCGGGTGTGCGAACCTGCCTCAGCCTTGGCTAACATGGGATTCAGATCCAGTTTGCGCTGTTTGGCATTGATACCATCCAGAACCTGCAAGTATTCTGTGCGACCAATCAGGTCGTCCAGTTTCTGAACACCTAAACTGGCCAGAATTTCTCTGACTTCCTGTGCGATAAACTTAAAGTAGTTCATCACCATTTCTGGCAAACCAATGAAGTATTCGCTGCGCAGTTTTTCGTCCTGAGTAGCAACACCTGTGGCACAGTTGTTTAAGTGACAAATACGCAGGTATTTACAACCCAGCGCCACCATAGGTCCGGTACCAAAACCGAAGCTTTCTGCGCCCAGAATTGCGGCTTTTACAACGTCCAGACCGGTTTTCAAACCGCCGTCGGTTTGTACCCGAACTTTGTGGCGCAAGCCGTTTTCTACCAGCGCCTGCTGAGTTTCAGCCAGGCCTAACTCCCATGGACAACCTGCATATTTTACTGAGGTTATCGGGCTGGCACCGGTGCCACCGTCATATCCGGATACTGTGATCAGGTCAGCGTAGGCTTTAGCAACGCCGGTTGCGATGGTGCCAACACCTGGCTCTGATACCAGTTTTACTGAGATCAGTGCTTTGGGATTGACCTGTTTTAAGTCAAAGATCAGCTGTGCTAAATCTTCAATAGAATAGATGTCATGATGCGGCGGAGGCGATATCAATGTTACACCTGGCACTGAGAAACGCAGTTGCGCAATGTACTTGTTCACCTTGTCGCCGGGCAACTGACCGCCTTCACCGGGTTTTGCGCCCTGAGCCACCTTGATCTGAATAACATCAGCATTCACCAGGTAATGAGGGGTCACCCCAAATCGACCTGAAGCCACCTGCTTAATCTTGGAGTTGCGCGAGTTGCCAAAGCGTTTTGGATCTTCACCGCCTTCACCTGAGTTGGATTGGCCGCCAAGGGTGTTCATAGCTATCGCCAGCGCTTCGTGAGCTTCCGGGCTGAGTGCCCCTATAGACATTGCTGCACTGTCAAAGCGAGGATAGAGACTTTCTGCTGGTTCTACTTCATCAATGGAAATAGGCTCTTTGCCGGTATTCAGTTTCAATAAGTCTCTGAAGTGGGCCGGAGAGCGTTGATTCACCAGATCCGCAAATACCTGATAATCGGCATAATCGCCGGATTTCACCGCTTTTTGTAAGCTGGTCACTACGTCCGGGTTGTAAGCGTGGTATTCACCGCCATGCACGTATTTCAGCAAGCCACCGTGACTCAATTGTTTGCGTTTCAGCCAGGCGATACGACCCAGATTCATCAGGTCTTGCTCAAAGTCGCTGAACCCCGCACCCTGAATGCGCGAAGGCACACCGCGGAAGCAGATTTCCATGACTTCGTCGGCAACGCCCACTAATTCAAACAGTTTTGAGCTGCGATAACTGGCTACCGTGGAGATACCCATTTTGGACATAATCTTGAACAGACCTTTGTTGATCCCCTTGCGGAAGTTCATGAAGGCCTGCATGTGAGACAGCTCAATTTCACCTTTTTCCACCATTTGCTCAATGGTTTCATAGGCAAGGAATGGATAGATAGCCGTGGCACCTAATCCCAACAACACCGCAAAGTGATGTGGATCGCGGGCTGAGCCAGTTTCTACTACGATATTGGCGTCACAACGCAGCGATTTATCCACCAGGCGACGCTGTACCGCACCAACGGCCATCGCGGCGGGAATTGGCAAACGATCTTTTTTGATGTTGCGATCAGACAGAACCACAAATACCGCTTTTTTGGTTTTAACCAGGTATTCGGTTTCATCACAAATACGCTCTATAGCGCGTTTTAAACCTTCTTCTGGCTTGTAGTTCAGGTCGATAACTTCAGAATAATAATGCTCTGGGTCGTATTCTCTTAACTGCACCAAATCGGTATAGGTCAAAATTGGTGAAGAGAACAGTACCCGGTCAGCATAGCCTGAGGTTTCACTGAATACGTCTTTTTCGCGACCAATACAGGTGGCCAAAGACATAACGTGATTTTCCCGCAACGGATCGATAGGCGGGTTGGTCACCTGGGCAAATTGCTGACGGAAGTAGTCATACATAATTCGTGGCTTAGATGACATTACCGCCATTGGCGTATCATCACCCATAGAGCCAACGGCTTCCTGACCATCACTGGCCAGTACTTTGACAACCTGGTGTAACTCCTCATATGAATAGTTAAACAGCTTGTGATAGATATTCAGCTCGTCGTCATTGTAGGTGCGTTGCCCCACTAAGGTTTGTTCGTACTCTTCGATGGGCTTTAATCGACGAATATGACTCTCAATCCATTCTTTATAAGGGTGACGACCTTTCAGATCTTCGTCAATTTCGGTGCTGCGCCAGATTTTGCCGGTGCGGGTATCTACCGCCAGCATTTCACCCGGTCCAACACGGCCTTTTTCAACCACATCTGAAGGCTCGTAATCCCAGATACCTACTTCGGAAGCCAGGGTAATTAAACCATCTTTAGTGATCACGTATCGGGCCGGACGCAAACCATTGCGATCCAGGTTACAGGCCACGTGACGACCATTGGTTAATACGATACCTGCCGGACCATCCCAGGGCTCCATGTGCATAGAGTTAAACTCATAGAAGGCGCGTAAGTCCTCGTCCATGGTTTTGTCATTTTGGTAAGCTGGCGGCACCAGTAATCGCATCGCGCGGAATAAATCCATACCACCGGCCAAAAACAACTCCAGCATGTTATCCAGCGAAGATGAGTCGGAACCTTCCATATTTACAAAAGGTGCGGCTTCCTTTAAATCCGGGATCAGTGGTGTACGGAATTTATAGGTTCTGGCTTGTGCCCAGTCGCGGTTGCCACGAATGGTATTGATTTCACCATTGTGAGCTAAAAAGCGGAAGGGCTGAGCTAACGGCCACTTGGGCAAAGTGTTGGTGGAAAAGCGCTGATGGAAAACACAAATGGCGGAAGCCATGTCTTTGTCAGCCAAATCCAGATAAAAGCGTGGCAGATCCTTGGGCATCACCAAGCCTTTGTATATCGACACCAGGTTAGACAGCGACGCAATATAAAAATCTTGATCTTCGGCAAGGCGCTTTTCGGCCCGGCGACGCGCCATAAACAAACGGCGCTCAAGATCGACGGCGCGCCAGCCCTGTGGCGCATTGACGAAAACCTGTTTAATGTTAGGTAAGCAGGATACGGCCAGGTCGCCCAATACTGATGGATCAGTAGGCACTTCACGCCAGCCTAATACAGCTAATGTTTCGTTTTCCAGTTCTTCATCCAGGATGGTCATAGCCGCCTTGGCCTTTTCGTCATCCTGGCTCAGGAAAATCATACCGACCGCATAATTTTTAGCTAAAGCCCAGCCATGTTCTTTGGCGACTTTCTGAAAAAATGCGTCAGGTTTTTGTAATAAAAGTCCACAACCGTCACCGGTTTTGCCATCTGCAGCGATACCGCCACGGTGCTGCATGCGGTCCAGGCCATGAATTGCGGTGTGCACCAGACGGTGACTCGGCTCGCCATTTACATGGGCGATCAGGCCAAAGCCGCAATTATCCCGACTGTCATTGGGATTGTATAGTTTCATTAACTCAACTCCTTCAACCTAAGACTGGGCAGGGTATATGTTCTCTCACCCAACGTTATCGTTGGTGTTCTTTCAATGTTACGACTTCCGTGTTCTTGTTTTAGTGTCGTCAGGGGTATACCAGTCTGGCTCGAATCTTTATGCATTTTGTTTTCAAGCGGGCTGATCAAAATAACCGTATTACAGAAATAAATCAATTACTGTAATAAAATTACAAATAAGAAAGTGGGATAAAAACATTCTTTTCATACTCTAAATTTATCTTCTGGTGACAAAGTGTTCATTTTGTGGTTTACGTTTAGGATAAAAATTCTATTTTTTGAATCCTTATTAAAATCACCCATTAATAGAACAGTAAGTTTGCAACTAGAACAGTTTAGAATATTTATGTTTATTATATGAATAAACAATAATGCGCTGATTCCTGTCGTGGCGGACTGCGCGATTACTTGCTAGGATGCGGCTAAAAATTTAAGTGAAATGAGTATGTCGTCTAAACCAGAGCAACAACCCGATCCGGTTGAGCAAGTGCAAAATCAACAGCTGGACTCATGGGCAGAAAGGGCAGCCCGCTGGATATCTCAATACGGAGCAACCAAAAGCACGCTGGTGCTTTTCCTATTTAGTCTGGTGGTGACCTGCATTGGCTCCTTTATTATTCGGTTTATTATCGGCGCACATATCGAATTTGAAGATCTCATTACTGCCATTGTATTAACCTGTACCGTTGCTCCACTGGTATTTTTGGTGTTTAGCGCATTGGTGAAACAACTGGAAGTCTCCAGGAGAAAAATGCAATCGGCGGTCGCAGAAATGGAGCGTATGCGAGAAGCAGACATTCGCTTGCATCAGGAATTGCAAAACAACATCCATCAGCTTAATCAAGAAATTGAAACCCGACAGCAGGCGCAATTGGATCGCGAGCGGGTATTTGCTGAGCTGGAAAATCAAATGCACAACCGCACCGAAAAAGAGGAGCAGGCGTTGCGCTACTCGATTTTGTTGCGATCTATTATTGATGCCTCACCAGACCTTATTTATTACCGCAACGAAGAAGGCAAATTTGCGGGTTGTAACCGGGTTGCCGAACAGATGACTGGTAAAACCGAAGAAGAGCTAATGGGCCTGACCCCGCATCAGGTTTACGATGAAGAGCTGGCTCGTCAGGTAGTGATGAGTGATAACGAAGTATTGGAGAGTAACGCCAGTATCACTGAAGAGCTTTGGTTGCGTTTTGCTGATGGTCGACGTCGTTATTATGAAATGCGCAAGGTGCCGTTTTTTGATCCCAAGGGCAACCGTTTAGGACTGCTGGCCTTTGGTCGTGATATTACCGAGCGCAAACAGGCTGCCGATGCGGTTAAAAAGGCCAGTAAAGACAAAACAGCGTTTATCGCCACTATCAGTCATGAGCTGCGTACCCCGCTAAACGGTATTGTGGGGTTGAGCCGAATGTTAAGAGATACGCAGCTCAACAAAGAACAATTTAACTGGGTCAGTACCATCTATGCCAGTGCTATTACTCTTGGCAATATCTTTAACGACATTATTGATCTGGATAAGATCGAGCGTGACCGTCTGGAGTTGCAGCTCAAAACGGTGAACCTGAAAGAATTCTCCCAGGAACTGGGTAGTATCATCGAGTTGCTGGCGGCCGATAAAGGCTTGAGCTTTAAATCTCATCTGATCGAACCCATCCCACCCTTTTTAGAAGTCGATGGCACCCGATTGCGACAGATTTTGTGGAACCTGCTGTTTAATGCGGTGAAGTTTACCCCTCAGGGACACGTTAGTCTGACTATCGAAGCCTCGATGCCTGAAGACGGTATATCTTTGGTGAAGTTTAAGATCACAGACACCGGCGTCGGGATCCCACAAGAAGAACTGGAAAAGATCTTCGCTATGTATTACCAGGTGGACCACCCTAATCACAAAAGTGCCACCGGCACTGGCATCGGTCTGGCGATTTGTCAGCAGATGGTGTCTATGATGAAAGGCCATATTTCGGTGAATAGTGTGATGGGCGAGGGCACTTGTTTTACCGTTGAGTTACCTTTGGCGGTGAGCTCTCAGGGGATTCGCACTCAACAGCTGATGACCCGTTCGCTGGACATATTGTTGGTGGAAGACATCCAGCTTAATGTGATGGTGGCTAAAGCCTTGTTGGAAAAACTGGGACAAAAGGTTTCGGTTGCCATGACCGGAGAGGATGCGCTCGAGCAGGTGCGCAATCATCATTACGATCTTATCTTATTGGACATTCAGTTGCCCGACATGAATGGCTTTGAAGTGGCTTCTATTTTGTGTAAAGAAGGGCTGATCAAAAACACCAGAGTGGTGGCGTTGACCGCCAATGTGATTAAAACCCGTCAGGAATATCTGGACAATGGCATGGATGATGTTATCGCCAAGCCCATTAAAAAGAGTCGGGTGATAGAGGTATTTAACCAGTTATTTGCCGAAAGCGAACCGCAACAAGCTCAGGCGGCGTTGCCAGAGCCAGGTGTAACGCCTGACAAACACTTACATGCTGCGCTGGATATGGAATTGCTGGAGATGCTTCTGGATACCATTGGTATCGATATGATGCAGAACAGCCTGACGGTATTTGAGCAAATGATGCCGAACTATCTGGAACTGTTGCAACTGAGCTTGAGTGCTAAGGAAAAATCAGAAGTCTGTAGCCACGCCCATAAAATCAAAGGTGCTGCAGGATCTGTGGGACTGTCAGCAGTGCAAAAAATTGCCAATAAAATCCAACAGGGCGACCATCCAGCCTGGTGGCAAAATGTCTATGATTGGGTAGAAGAATTGCAACAGGCCTATGAGCACGATTTATTCAAACTCAAAGACTGGATGGCAGCGCAGGATAATGATATCGACTAAAAACAAAACTCCCCGCTGAGCAGCGGGGAGTCATTGCAGGCTATTATAGCTGGTCCGCAGGAACGTCCTTAATTTCAGGCCAGTTGTTATCGGCTTTGACTATATTCCCGGAAACGTCTTTTAGCCAAAACTCATGGATTTCTTCGTTTTTATTAACGAACAATTGTCCATCGACAATTTTGAAGGCTTTGCCATTAACCTCAAACTTTTTACCGAAGCTGGTGCCGGTTGAGCAATAGCCGCCATAAGCTGGAGCATATTTGGCGGGGTTGCCATTAAAAGTGTCGCGGTTCTCTTCCGAGCGGAAGCGATATATAGCCCCCTGGTAAACGGAAGTAAATTCAGCCTTACCCATAACGGGTTTGTTGTCGGTGAAATAAGCTACGGCGTCATGCCCTGCCAAAATCACGCCGTTGGCGTCGGTTTGGGTATCAATCCCTGCCAGGGTATTTAAGCTGAAGAAAACTGCAAACAGTGTAGAAACTAAACGGGTCATTTTTGTATTCCTGTGGTTTAAAGACAACAAGACCTCAGGTGTATTGGGATAATTTCTGACTTTTGGGTTATGAGTTAGAGCGTTTTGGTTTGAAATTTATTTCTGTAATGACTTTTAATTTGAGCGTACTGTCTGACTGAAGTCAGACTTACAATAAAGCCGAGCCTAAGAAGGCAAGTCGGTGAAGACATGGTCGGCAATTACAACTGGTCGTAATGATCCGAATTCGCAATACTACAAAAACGGTTTATTTTTTTGCGGGAACACTGGGGCCGGTGCGCTTTACCTGGCTTCTTTTAAACCTGTGTTCATATTGGGCTCCCAGGGCGACTGCCATGTGTTGTTGGTTGTCCTGGGTTCGTCCCAGGTTATCGCGACTTGTGGAATTAACAGGGCCCTGGGTTGTTGGTCCCATGTAACCTACTACGCGGTTGTGACGTGTTGTCACTTTATCAATGACGTCTTTTCGCTTTTGAGTAAGGTTATCGCCACCGAAGAAGGCTTTAACTTTGCCCCATTTTCCCAGCTCTCGGCCCATTATTTTGTCAACAGCGGCTTTGTTGGCTTCATAACGTTGTTTATAACTTTGTCCCGTTTGTTGATGAGAGGTATCCATTTGTCCTTGTAACTTTCCGGCAAAGGTGTTTTCCCATTTACCTGCACTTTGCTCCATGGTTTGCTGGCGAAATTTCTCTTTCGGTTCGGCAATCATTTTTAAATTGTGTTCGGTTCCACTGTGGCAGGAGTTGGCTCTTAACTGACTGACTTTGGGGAGTTTCATGTTGTCCAACATGCGAGCCACTGAGCTGTAGCTAGCCTTTTCATGTGAATCTGATGAAATACTGTCGGTTCCTGGCGAACCATGACCTTGCACGTAAACGATAGGATGGGAACGTTTGGTGTCCGCACTTTCAAAATTCATCATGGCATTGTCTTTATGTGACCAATCTTTTAGTTGGGAATAGGTATTGTGTTCTCGCCGTTGCTCATCATTCAGGTTATTTACACTTCCAAAGCCACTCAGCTTTTGATTCGCCAGAGTGTGAAAGGCTTTGCGTTGATTGTCATCTTTAAATACGGGCCTGACCATAGGTAAATTCTGGGACAGCGCATGTACGCCCATTCCTCGAGAATTATTCATTAGATTTCTGACGTCATTATGAGGCGAGACTATATAGCGTTGTTCGGGTTGTTTGGCTTTTAGTTTAGAGCGGTCAAAGTTTTTTATCTCATCCATCAAATTCTTACGCGAAGCATTTCCGACATCTGGGTTATTCACGTGGTGACTTTGTAAAATGCTGTTCTTGCGTGTATCAGTAAGATTGGCCGGTTTTAGCGTATTTTTGTCGAAATTCTCTATTCGACTTAGCGTCACATTACGTGTCATGTTGCGCAGGTCAGGGTTTTCAACTCCGGCCTTACGCAGCATTTTGCTGGCGGTTTCTTCTCGCGTGGGAGGACGCGGATTCTGAGGTCTATTTTTACCAAGCATGACATTCAACCCAATTCAGACTAATTAGGTTAAATATGGTCATTAAAGTTACCTATGTAAAGTGGCAGTGTAAAAAAAAGTCCTTTTTTGATGCTTTAATTTGATTACAGCAGTAACCAGGTAGCAGTGCCCAAAAATGCAAAGATACCCACCACATCGGTAATGGTGGTGAGAATAACACTGCCTGCTAAGGCGGGATCGATTTTCAGCTTTTTCATTACAATGGGAAGAATAACGCCAGACAAACCAGCGGCGATCATATTCACCAGCATCGCAAAGGCGATCACCAGACCTAACATATAGTCTTGTTTCCAGACTGCTACGACAGAGGCAATCAGTACCGCCCAAATTACACCGTTTAAGAATCCAATGGCGAGTTCTTTGCTAATCAACCAGCGGGAGTTAGAGGCGCTGACATGGCCCAGCGCCATACCGCGAATAACCAGGGTAAGGGTTTGGTTCCCGGCAACGCCACCCATGCTGGGTACGATAGTATTGAGAATAGCCAGTACTGCCAACTGGCTTAAGGTGGCCTCGAATAAATCGCTCACCATGGCGGCCATTAATGCCGTAAACAGGTTTACGCCTAACCAGATGGAGCGGCGTTGGGTACTTTTCAGTACTGGTGCAAAGGTATCTTCTTCGTCTTCCAGACCTGCCATACTCATCATCGAGTGTTCGGCATCTTCACGGATGATATCAACCACGTCATCAATGGTAATACGGCCAACTAATTGGTGATTGGCATCCACCACGGGAGCCGATAACCAGTTGTGGC
Organism: Planctobacterium sp. AWH2_060; assembly: GCF_056158425.1. Classification (NCBI taxonomy): domain Bacteria; kingdom Pseudomonadati; phylum Pseudomonadota; class Gammaproteobacteria; order Alteromonadales; family Alteromonadaceae; genus Planctobacterium; species Planctobacterium sp. AWH2_060. Next base: position 4,503,475 of record NZ_JBSWTG010000001.1, read on the forward strand.
GTTCGAACAACTTGGCCACTTCGGTTTCGTCCAGGTCTACTTTGATAACCTCGGGCTCTTCTTCCATGATTTCTTCAACACTGATCTCCGGGGCCGCAGTGATCAGGCTGGTTAGCGGCACTGTACCAATCAAACGATCATAGCGATTGGTGACGTACAGCATGTCAGTGTCGGGTGGCAGCTCTTGTTTTAATCTCAGGTAGCGCAGGATAACTTCTACACTGACTTCCGGACGCAGAGTGATGGTGTCGGTATTCATGATGAATCCCGCAGTACCTTCACCATAAGACAAAGCTTGCTCAGCACGGGCTCTGTCCATGCTGTCCATCGACTCAAGGACATCCTGAACCATTCTGTCTGGCAGACCATGCAGCATTTCTGCAAGGTCGTCGGTGTCCATGTCTTCCAGTGCATCGGCAAGCTTTTCGGGCACCATTTCCCGCATGATGCCATTACGCACATCTTCAGACAGTTCTTCTAAAACGTCGCCGTGATAGTCGGTGTCGATGAGTTTCCACAGCAGCGAACGATTGCGCACCGGGGTGGATTCAAGCAGTAGTGCCACATCCGCCGGGGGAATGCTGTGCAGCATTTTGCGTACGTGCACAAACAAGCCATTACTGAGGGCATCGTTAATGGCATCCAGTTGCGTGGTTACATATTCCTGTTCCAGTTTGTTTTGTTCCATTAGCACGCTCCTTTGAAGATAAGAGTCAGCTTAATGGTTGCCCTGTGAAAGTGAGCTGGCTGGATAAATGGAAACTTAGATGCGCAATTGAGAGCTGTGATAAGGGTGTAGAAAGCTGTACCGATCCCGGCTAAATCGTTAGTTTGCAGATTTAGGTAAGGTGTTCCCGGCACTAATCGACACTCCTTATTTATACGATGAACTGATTTCCATTAACAACCTGACGGTCCTATACAGATTAGCGTTCTGTATACTCAGGTCATTGGTATTGTTCGTTTATTATAGTTTATAGCAATAAGTGGCTGCTGGATATCTACTAATGAAACAAATCACAATCCAGGTTTAAATATTGTGAAACACTACTCAGCTTCGTTAAAGCGGGCGGAAAACAGAGCTGATACGGCTTCTAATGCTGGTTCAGCATCAGCGCCTTCACAAATGACTTTCACTTGTTTGTTTTGTGAGCCTTCCAACATCATCAATCCCAATACGCTGTCGGCAGAGGCACTTTTGCCATCTTTATGCAGCATAATGGTCGCGGAAAATGATGCGGCCAGCTTCACCAATTCGGTGGCGGCTCTGGCGTGAAGACCTAATTTATTGGTGATGGTTAGCGTTCGTTCTGCTTTATTCACTCGTCCAGATCTCGGTGTCTGATTTGTACGTCAGGGTGGGAAACTGAAAAATAGTTGGCCAGCGTTTCGGCAATAAACACTGAGCGGTGCTGACCACCGGTACAGCCTATGGCGACAGTAACATAACTGCGGTTGTTTCTTTCAAGGTGGGGTAGCCAGGTTTCTATCAGGTTTTGGAACTGTCCAACCACTTTATTTACTATGGGCTGTGCTGTCAGGTACTGTGCTACCGGCGCGTCTTTTCCTGAATAGGGTTTGAGTTCTGGTATCCAGTGTGGGTTGGGTAAAAAGCGAACATCAAAAACATAGTCTGCGTCTTTCGGAATACCATTTTTAAAGCCAAAGGACTCAAATACCAGCACCAGGCGTGAGGACTTCTTACCTAAAATTCGTTCCCGCACCAGCTCGGCCAATTGATGAATCGACAGTTTATCGGTATCAATATGCAGGTCTGCTCTTTCGTAGATCGGAACCAATAACTCTCGTTCCTTAACGATGGCATCTGCCAGGGAAATATTGTTTTTAGACAACGGATGCAGACGACGGGTTTCGCTGTAGCGTTTCACCAGAATATCATCACTGGCATCCAGGTAGATGATGGTGAGATCCGTTTTATTGGGCAGAAAATCGAGATTTTCAGTGAGCTGCTCGGGATCTTTAGGCAAGTTTCGCACGTCGATACTGACGGCAATCTGGTCGTATTCACTGACAACCGCGTGGGTCAGTGTTGGTAACATGCTAACCGGAAGGTTATCTACACAATAATAACCAAGATCTTCCAGTGCCCTCAATACCACAGACTTTCCTGAGCCGGACCGTCCGCTGATCACAATTAGTTTCATACCAGTGCTTCATATAATGCGTTGTCTGAATGGCAATTGCGAATTACTTTGGTGACCTCTTTGTCACTGAGTTTTTGAGCTATACGGGCGAGAGTTTGCAAGTGCCCCTCGGTTTGCTCAACGGGTACCAAAATCGCAAAAAATATATCAACAGGTTGATTGTCGATTGCGTCAAATTCTATACCAGGCGAGCAGGTGAGTACAATAGCCAAAGGACTACTCAGACCTTCAACCCGACCGTGGGGGATAGCAATGCCATTGCCGATGCCGGTGCTGCCCATCTTTTCGCGACAAAGCAGACTGTTCAGCACATCTTCTTCGGTCAGTTCGCTGAGTTTTTCGCTGGCGACTAAGCTGATGATTTGCAATGCGCGTTTTTTGCTGGTGATGGGGACTGCACAGCGCGTGCAGTCCTGAGAAAGGATGTCTTTGATTTCCATCCCTTATTAAACTCCCTTAATGGCTCTTGAGCTTTTCTTTATGCTTGATTACCTGCCTGTCGAGCTTGTCGATGAGGGAGTCGATGGCGGCGTACATGTCTCTGTGTTCAGAGGTGGCAAAAACCTCGCCACCGTCAAGGTGTAAAGTTGCTTCAGCTTTTTGATTGAGTTTTTCAACGTTTAAGATGACATATACATTGTTTATGTGATCAAAATGTCGTTCCAGCTTTGTGAATTTTGTATCGACATAATCGCGAAGAGAATCGGTGATTTCGACGTGATGACCTGATAAGTTTATTTGCATAATTGGTCGTCCTTCTGTAGGGAAGTCTATAACAGACTCTTACGTTGGTTAGATGGAGGAATCGAGAGTGATTCCCGGTATTTTGCAATGGTTCGCCGGGCTACCATAATGCCTTGGTCGGCTAACAATTGCGCAATTTTGCTATCACTCAGTGGCTTGGCTTGATTCTCAGCTGCCACCAATTTCTTAATCAATGCCCGGATGGCCGTGGAGGAACACTCACCACCATTTTCCGTGGCCACATGACTGGAAAAGAAGTATTTAAGCTCAAAAATACCCCGTGGCGTATGCATGTACTTTTGAGTGGTCACACGGGAAATTGTGGACTCGTGCATATCTACCATTTCAGCGACGTCGTTGAGTACCATGGGTTTCATCATTTCCGGACCATGCTCAAAGAAACCGTGTTGTTGCTGCACAATACAATTGGCAACTTTTAGCAAGGTTTCGTTGCGGCTTTCAATGCTTTTGATAAACCACTTGGCTTCCTGCATGTGTGAGCGAATAAACTGTCCATCAGCACTGTTTTTGCTGCCCCGACTCATGGCCGCGTACTGCTGATTAATATTCAGCTTAGGCACGGCATCGGGGTTGAGTTCCACAATCCAGCGACCGGATTTCTTCATCACTGATACATCAGGAATGACATAATCTGGCTCTTTATTGTTTAATGTGGCACCTGGATGAGGATTCAAGGTTTGCAGCAGTTTTAGCACTTCTTTTAACTGCTCTTCGCGCAGTTTTGATTTTCTGATCAGGGTGCGAAAATCCTTTGCCATCAGCAGATCGGAAAAGTCGCACAACAGTGATTTTGCTTCCTTCAACCAGGGGGTGTCATTGGGGTATTGTCCTAACTGAACCAGCAAACATTCTTGCGGAGTCAGTGAGCCTGAGCCCAGAGGATCGAAGTGCTGAATGCGTTTTCTGACACATTCTACTTCGTCCAGTTCAATTTCTTCGTCGTTGAGGCTTTCGAGAATTTCTTCTACCGACATCCTCAGATAGCCGGATTCGTCGATAGAATCGATGATCGCAAGCGCGATGGCTTCGTCGGTTTCACTGAAAGGGGTTAAATGCAATTGCCACAGCAAATGGTCCTGAATGGATTCGCTGGTTTCGCCCTGATATACCTGGTCGTCATCCGGACCCACTCCGCCTGATGAAGCGGGCGCTGAAGAGGCGCTGTAATATTCGTCCCAGGTGCTGTCTATGGGAAGCTCGTCTGGTAAGTCGTTTTTCTCCAGAGCATCGCTGGAGTCCATGCCATCGGAACCACTGAATTCGTTGTCGCTGTCGGCGCCATTCAATTCTGCTGATTTAGGCTCTTTTAATAACTCTAGCCCTTCATCGCTACTGGATTCGGTATTTTCATCCACTTCCAGCAGAGGGTTTGCGTCCAGCGCGTCCTGAATTTCTTGTTGCAGGTCGAGCGTCGACAGTTGCAGCAGGCGAATAGCTTGCTGCAATTGAGGGGTCATTGTTAGCTGTTGGCTAAATTTTAGTTGTAAAGACGGCTTCATTAAAAATGGTAGTTTCCGACTCCAGTGCTCAGGGTAATTGTGCCCCAATCAATAGATTATTGTTAGTGTTACTATAGCCTGAATTGCTCACCCAGGTATACATCTCTTACTTGCTGATTTGCTAAAACTGTTTCTGGTTCGCCTTCTGCGATTACCTGACCATGACTGACAATATAGGCCTGTTCACATACGTCCAGAGTTTCTCTTACATTGTGGTCAGTGATCAATACCCCAATTCCTCTGTCTCGCAAATGATGAATGATCTTCTTTATATCATTAACAGAAATTGGGTCAACGCCTGCGAAGGGTTCATCCAACAAAATAAATTGTGGATTGGCTGCCAAAGCGCGGGCAATTTCTACTCTGCGCCGCTCACCACCGGACAGACTCATTCCTAAATTATGTCGAATGTGATTTAAATTAAACTCATCCAGCAATTCGTCTGCCAGCTCTTCCCGTTGCTCATTGTCCAGTTCTTTGCGCATTTGCAAAATAGCCATCAGGTTTTGAAAAACACTGAGTTTTCTGAATATTGAAGATTCCTGTGGCAGGTAGCCAATGCCGTGTCGAGCGCGAACGTGCATGGGTTGTAGGGTTAGCTGATGCTGGTCGATGAAAATCTCGCCCTTGTCTAAAGGTACGAGACCCACAATCATATAAAAGGTGGTGGTTTTACCTGCGCCGTTAGGACCGAGCAAGCCGACTATCTGGCCGGTGCTGACTTCGATGCTGACATCGCGCACTACCTGACGACTTTTATAGGATTTTGCCAGATTATTCGCGTATAACGTGGGCACTGAAATGGTTTTCCTTGTTGGGTTGCGCGTTAATTTTTATCGTCGGTCTGAAAAACGGTAGTCACTCTTCCATCGGCTTCGTTACTACCTGCGATCAATTGTTCTTTCTCTAAATTAAAGCTGATCTTTTCACCTTTCACCATACTGGTGTCCTGATAAAGTTCTGCAGCACCATTTAGCTCTAAGGTGCGAAACTCGACCACGTAGCGGATTTCTTCGGCTTTGGCAGTGATCTTACTGCCATCATCCATGGTTTGCGAATACACAGCAGGCTTGCCCAAGGCAATAAAAATTTCTTTGCCTTTGCCCGCTTCAGCGGACACTCTCACTTCGTCGGCATTGATAGACAGGGTGCCCTGACGCACATGAACGTCTTCTTTAAATACCGAAGTTTTGCGCTTACCATCCACGAACTGAGACTTTGAATCAACCTCAATCGGAAGTTTAAAGTCGTCTTTGCCTGCCCAAACCGGAAATGAAAGCAGCACGCACAGGCTGCTAATGGGCAACAGGTTGTTGATAAATCGTTTTAACATGGTCTTTTAGTTCCAATTTTCGGGTCAGCAGATTGACAGTTAACCCGTTGCTTTCTATCACAAAATCCGGACCTGTTATGGTGACGGGATTATTTGATTTGGCGGTCTTGTTGAGCAAATCAATTTCGACAAAGCTGGTTTCGATAGTTTGTACAAAATCATCCTGATTAAGGCTTTTGATAAGGACATTTTGCTCAAGTTCAATACGTTGGTCGCTATATAGCGTTCCTTCTTTGGCAACTATTTGCCAGGGAGACTCGGTTTCATCGGTGTAAATGGTGTATTCCGGGTTCTCAAACAGGGTAAAACCCAAAATATCATAATGTTCCATGGAAGAGGCAAAAACCTCGTGGTTGACGCTGCCAGAGTCGTTGTACAAAGTACTTTTCATATTGCGGGCCTGATAATTGGGATTCCAGGCTTCGGGCGTGTCATCAATGGCTTGCGGCGTGTTGTCATCGGCAATCATGTTGACATAAAGCGCCAGCAACACAATAAACAATAAGCCAATGCTGATATGAATGCGGCTCATACGCTACTCGCCAGTATTCCTTGTAATTTTCCCTGACTCAATAAAATCAAATCACATAGCTCTCTGACGCAACCGAATCCTCCGGAAACCTTAGTTTGATAATTACACAAGGCCAGCACTGTCGGGTGGGCATCTGCGGGCGCTACTTTGATTGCGGATAATTCAAACATGCCAGTGTCGGGCAGATCGTCGCCAATCGATGCCGTGGCCTGTGGCGGGATATTCAATTGAGACTGCAACTTTTGCAGGGCTGTTTTTTTCTGCTCTTCACCCTGAATAATATGCCTAACCCCCAACGCTGAAAAACGGTCGGACACTATCTTAGACTTACGACCAGTAATAATGGCAACCTCAACTCCGGCGGCCATTAGCGCTTTCAGGCCGTAACCGTCTTTGGTGTGAAAGGCTTTGAGCTCTTCGCCTTGATTGCCCATGTAAATACGACCATCACTAAAGACACCATCAACATCACAAGCGAGTAGTTTTATCTGTTGCATTTGCTCCAGAAGCGATTTTTGCAGGTCACCATATAGGGTTTGAACTTTACTCATTACACAACCCCTGACTTGATCATGTCTAACATATTAAGCGCGCCAATAGGGCGTTGCTCCTCGTCCACCACTATAAGTCCGCTTATGTTGCGACTTTCCATTTGGCTGAGAGCTTCTGCTACTAGCATGTCTTTGCGAGCCGTGTAGCAGTTTTTAGTCATGACTTCGTTAATAATAGTGGCATGGACGTCTTTTCTGGCATCGATGACTCTACGCAAGTCGCCATCGGTAAATACGCCAAGTAGTTTTCCCTGCTCATCTACTATACCAGCCAGGCCCAGGCTTTTTTGGGTGATTACCATTAGGGTATCCCGCACTGTGCTGCCGGATTGCACCACAGGCACCCGATCGCCGGTGTGCATGATGTCTTCCAGTTTCAGCAGTAGCTTTTTACCCAGCGAACCACTGGGATGGGATAAGGCGAATTCTTCAGCGGTAAAGTTCTTAGCATCCAGCAGGGCAATGGCCAGTGCGTCGCCCAAAACCAAAGTGACACTGGTACTGGAGGTAGGAGCCAAACCTAATGAGCAGGCTTCCTGTGGAACGGCAATGGACAGGTGAATGTCGGCATAACGGCCCATCGCAGATTCCGCAGAACGGGTCATTGCGATGATTTTAATACCGAGTCTTTTTACCACTGGCAACAGAGATACCACTTCAGAAGTTTCTCCGGAATTGGAGATTGCCAGTAAAACATCGTCTTTACTGAGCATGCCCAGGTCACCGTGACCGGCTTCGCCCGGGTGCATAAAAAAGGCCGGGGTGCCTGTACTGGCCAAGGTGGCGGCAATCTTGTTGGCTATATGTCCGGATTTGCCCATGCCGGTTACGACCACCTTGCCCTTACAGCCCATCATTAACTGACAGGCCTGCACAAAGTGTTCATCAAAGGCATTTTTGAGATTCTGGATTGCTTCCAGCTCAATCTCCAATACCCGATTAGCAGAGGAAATGAGCTGTGTGGTATCAACTTTCATTGCAATCAGACTCACTTAAGCGACAAATAAATAGGTGATGTAACCCAGGTAACCGGCCACCAGGACACCACCTTCCCAGCGGGTTATTTTGCGCACACCGCGTAAACCGAAACTGAATAGTAACAGCAGAACCGTGAACACCAGCATTACGTGAATATCGCGATTCGCCGCATTGGCATCGATAAGACCCGGTGCAATAAGGCCTGGCATAGCCATTACCGCCAGGATGTTAAAGATATTTGAGCCGATGATATTGCCCAACGCCATATCGTCCTCGCCTTTCAACACGCCAGCAATACTGGCTGCGAGTTCTGGCAGGCTGGTACCAATAGCGATTATGGTCAGGCCAATCATCAGTTCGCTCATGCCGAAGTATCTTGCAATATCCACCGCGGATACCACCATAATGTCGGCACTCACCGGCAATAACACCATGCCCACAATAACCCAAAAAATAGCTTTGTGAGTGGGTACGTCGGAGGGAATTTCTTCTTCTGTATCTGTGCCAAAGGGATCTTTGCGATCTGCTTGTATCGATAACCAGGTCAGGCCACCAATGGTGACAAAAAACAGGATCATCAAAGAAATACCTTCAGCGCGACTCAAACTCAGGTCGGCCAAAAACCAGGCCGCAGTGAGAGATACAATCAGCAAAATGGGCATTTCCCGACGAATTGTTCCTGAGCTGACCATCAAGGGCTTGAATAATGCCGTTAAACCCAACACCAGACCAATGTTGGTAATATTGGAGCCAATGGCATTACCTACAGCCGTATCAGCGTTACCCGCCATTGAGGCTGTTGCAGATACCATGATTTCTGGCGCAGAAGAACCCATGGCTACAATGGTCATGCCAATCACCATCGGAGAAATTCCGAAATTCTTGGCCATGGCAGAAGCGCCGTAAACGAACCTGTCAGCACTCCAGCTAAGTAGCGCAAGTCCAACTATAAAAAGGGCAATATCTGTCAGCATGAATAAAAATCGTTCTTCAGTTTGAAATGTAGTGACAAGGGAATGACTCTATAATGGGTACAACTTTAAAAGTTTAAACTATTTGAGCCCTATTGTTGAAGTAAGTTCGCCAAATAGCTGGACCTGCTGCTTTTTAATGTACAATATTTGTGCTAAATAGTGGAAGTTTTGATGCAGAAGCCCTTTGTCGTTCTGGCTTGAGCATTCACTATATCCCAGTTTCAGGTCGAACCTTAACCCGAACTGGTTGCGTCGATGAATTCTTGTAGGTTGGAATTTATTCCGACGACGTTTTTTAATTAAGCACCTCTGCCTTACCATAATCTAAAGATGACACCCCAGGGCGATATCGCGAATGTTTTTTGAGCAGTATTCGAAAATAGCCTGCACCATCCGAAGCAAAAAGCTAATTAATTTAGATTTACCCTGGAGTATTGAGGAGGGACTATTAACCAACCAGATCCCTTAGTTGAGTTTGCTGTCAGGTAGACTTTTTTCGGCGCCGCAGTTTAATTCAATCACTATCCTTTGATTGAAGTCATTGTCGGAGCGCCGACAGCGCCTTAAGGGGACGGGGCTGCGCCCCCCTTAAGAATCCCCCGCAGCCCCTGACGCGCAAAAACATAAACTTCGTCATCAGAAGTAAATCTAAAGGTGACACCCATATTAATTTGGTTGAATATCCAGCCATTGTTGTGTTCGAAGACAATTCGTATCAGGCCCTTTCGCGAAATAAGCCGAAACCGCAGATAAAACCTGAAGATGGGCAACAAGGATGTATTTGTAGGTCTGACTTCAGTCAGACACCATTGCTGGCTTTTAGCATCTTCGTTGGACTAAAGTCCAACCTACCTATTATCTACGAAGGTGCTGCGCTGAAGGCTTATGTATTCTCGCGCCAAGGGCAAAAGGGGGTTTTAGGGGATCGCCCCTAAGAAATAAGCCACTATATAGAGCTGCAATTAGCCATTGTGATAAAGCTGGGCAACGCAATTTCCAAAAGGCAATATTGTTGAGTTTGACGGTAGAACCAAATTTATTTCCGCAACCACTGTGTTCTATAAAAAATACTGTAAAACGCTAAAAGCCCATTAGATTGACCAGCCGCTCAAAGCTAAAAAAATCTCTCGTAGCCCCAGACTTTTTGTTTCGTAAAAATAGAATATATCTTGTTACTTTTTGATTTTGTTTTGAGTCCTTGAAACTTCGTAAAATAGGACCTATATCGGGGCATCTGATAAAATCTGCAGAAACCTATTCGAATTAACTGAATATCATTGTTACACACTGATACATACAGCTTTACAGCCTACTGACACAATAAGGCTCGAAATTGCAGTATAATCTAAAAAAGTATTCCGTGGACGGATCGTGATAAGGAATTGAGCGGCGCTCTGAACAGCACACTATGAAAAATCTGGTAGAAATTAAAAATCTGACTTTCAGTCGTGGTGATCGCACGATTTATCACGATATCAGCATGTCGATACCCGAGGGGAAAACCACGGCGATTATGGGCCCCAGCGGAATCGGTAAAACCACCATGCTGCGTTTAATCGGTGGTCAGCTCAAGCCTGATAGTGGTGATGTGTTATTTGATGGCAAGTCTATCCCGTCTATGAATCGGGCGCAGCTGTATGCCTGTCGACGCGATATGAGTATGTTATTTCAAAGTGGTGCGTTGTTTACCGAAATGTCGGTTTTCGACAATGTAGCTTTTCCTTTAAGAGAGCACACCCATTTATCAGAAGACGTCATCAGAACCTTAGTGCTATTAAAATTACAGGCGGTAGGTTTGCGCGGGGCTGAAAAGCTGTTGCCTAGTGAGTTGTCCGGCGGGATGGCCAGAAGGGCTGCACTGGCGCGGGCAATTGCGCTGGATCCGAGATTGATTATGTACGATGAGCCGTTTGCTGGTCAGGATCCCATTTCTATGGGGGTGTTGGTGAAGTTAATCAAAGATTTAAACGACGCGCTGAATCTCACCAGTATTGTTGTTACTCACGATGTAACGGAAGTACTTACTATCGCTGATTACATTTACATTATTGCCGAAAAACAGGTGATAGGCGAAGGGACACCAGAGCAAATTAAGAATTCAGATTCTGCATTAGTTCAGCAGTTTTTGCGTGGTGAAGCGGACGGCCCGGTGCCATTTCACTATCCGGTCAACGATTTAAGTACGGCTTTGTTAGGGAGTTAATATGGAGTTCTTTGCAAGGACCGGACGCAACACCATAGATGGAATATCCAAAGTGGGACGCGCGTCTGTGATGTTTTGGGGAGCAATAGTTGCTCGTCCAAGACCAATGAAATCTATCCCACTGACCCTTAAGCAAATGTATGTGGTTGGTGTGCAGTCATTGCTCATTATTTTGGTATCCGGTTTGTTTATCGGCATGGTAATGGGGCTGCAGGGCTATACGGTATTAGTTAATTACGGTGCTGAAGAGAGCCTGGGGCCGATGGTGGCTTTGTCTCTGTTGCGAGAATTGGGACCGGTGGTGACCGCGCTGCTTTTCGCTGGCCGGGCTGGTTCGGCACTCACGGCGGAAATTGGACTCATGAAAGCCACCGAGCAGCTCAGCAGCCTGGAAATGATGGCCGTGGATCCACTGCGTCAGGTAATTGCCCCCAGGCTGTGGGCCGGCATTCTTACTATGCCCATGCTGGCCATTATTTTTAGTGCAATAGGCATATTAGGTGGTCACCTGGTAGGGGTGGACTGGTTAGGTGTGGATGCTGGTAGTTACTGGTCCATCATGCAATCCGCTGTAGATTTAAACGAAGATATTATGAATGGTGTCATCAAGAGTGTGGTGTTCGCTGTTGTTGTTACCTGGATAGCGGTATTTAACGGTTACGATTCTATTCCAACTTCAGAAGGGATCAGTAAGGCCACAACACAAACTGTGGTGCACTCGTCGCTGGCTGTACTGGGACTGGATTTTGTTTTAACCGCCGTTATGTTCGGAACTGATTAGGAGCTCATAAATGAATTCTCGTAAAATGGAAATTGGCGTAGGCCTGTTTGTGTCGCTGGCGGTGGCCGCATTTTTGATGTTGGCGCTTAAAGTCGCGGATCAAGGGATGCAAGGCTCAGGGGAAACCTATGAGTTGTTCGCGAAATTTGACAATATTGGTGGACTAAAAGAGCGTTCTGCCGTGAAAGTGGGCGGCGTAATTATTGGTCGTGTAGACAGTATATCTCTGGATAAAGATGACTTTACACCCGTGGTCAGACTGGTTATCAGCCAGGAGTTCGGTGATTTTCCTGATACCAGTTCGGTTTCGATTTTAACTTCCGGGTTATTGGGTGAACAGTACGTCGGTTTTCAACCGGGCTTTTCTTTTGATGGTGTCGATACCCTGAAACCCGGTGATTTTATTGAAGACACTAAGTCTGCGTTGGTACTGGAAGATTTGATCGGTCAGTTCCTGTTCAGCAGAAATGACGAATAATAGAAGTTTAAAATGATATTTGAGGATACAAAGATGTGGTTTAAAAAGTTGGGATGGTTGCTGTTTCTTTCGGTTTTTTCTGTTAGCGCTATGGCCGACGAAAACCCCTATAAGATATTGCAGGAAGTGGCCACTAAAACTTTTTCGCGGATAAAAGCCGAGCAAGCCACGATTCAGCAAGACCCGGATCTATTAAAAATAGTGGTAGAAGAAGAGTTGTTACCCTACATAGATTACAAATTTGCCGGGGCTAAAGTGTTAGGCAAACACTTTAAATCAGTACCGCGTGAACAAATTCCTACTTTTTTTGAAGAGTTTCGCAAATACCTGATTGCCACTTACGCGGTGGCGTTGGCGCAGTATGAAGATCAGGACGTGATTTTTGAGCCGGAAAAAGATTTTGACGGTAAAAAAGCTGTCACGGTACGAGCGATTATTAAAGATACCGAACGCCCAGACATCAAAATCGCTTTTAAGGTACGCAAGAACAGCAAAACCAAAGAGTGGAAAGCCTACGATATGGTGGCAGAAGGGATAAGCGTGTTGTCCAGTAAGCGCAGCGAATTTGAATCCATTCTGCGACAAGAAGGCATCGAAAAAGTGATTGCTATCATGCAGGAAAAGAACGCGCAAAAAATCACGTTGGAAAAAGATGCTTAAGTCAGTCAACAAGATAAATTTAAGTTTCGATGCTGACTGCCTCAAGCCTGATGGCAGTCTGACCATCGAGTCTGTGCCATGCGTAGATAAACAGGCACAGCAGTATCAAAAGCAGTTCGGTGAATTGGTCAAGTTTGATTTGGCTGATGCCGGCAATAATGATACTGCCGGTTTGGCCTGGCTCGTTAATTTTAAAGCCGGGTTGAAGAAGTCGGGCAAAGCGCTGCAACTAATCAATGTTCCCGATTCTTTAAAAAAGCTGAGTAAACTCAGCGATGCTGATAAACTGCTTGAAATCGAATAAATCTGACAGGTTACAAGATGGATCCACAACAAATAGAAGTCATATTGAAAGAAAATCTACCACTGAGTTTTGTGAAGGTGGACGGTGATGGTTCTCATTTCCAGGTGATTGCCGTAGGTGATTGCTTTGAAGGTGTAAGCCGTATCAAAAAGCAACAAATGATCTACGGGCCGCTACAGAGCCATATTTCCAGTGGTGAACTGCATGCTCTTACCATGAAAACATTTACTGAAGCACAATGGCAAAAGGACAAAAAGTTACTGTTTCCTGACATGAACTAAAGCTTCAGTCACTTCTGTTTACCCTTTCTCACCGGATCATTCATGGACAAATTACTCATCAAAGGTGGCCAGCCTTTATCTGGCACGGTTACCATTTCCGGAGCCAAGAATGCGGCACTGCCGATCTTACTGGCCAGCTTGCTGACTACCGAGCGCTGCACTTTCAATAATGTGCCTTATCTGAGAGATGTGAATACCAGCCTGGCGTTGTTGCAGCAATTGGGAGCCGATGCATTCAGAGCGGAAGATGGTGCAGTCCATATCAATGCAGCGTCGGTAGACAATCTGACAGCGTCCTATGATCTGGTAAAAACCATGCGGGCCTCTATTCTGGTGTTGGGGCCCATGGTGGCGCGTTTTGGTGAAGCCAACGTATCCTTGCCGGGTGGCTGTGCAATAGGTGCCAGGCCAGTTAATTTGCACCTGGAAGGGTTAGAGCAAATGGGAGCCAAGATCGACGTGGCGAACGGTTATATCCGGGCTACAGTCGATGGGCGACTGAAAGGGGCGCATATAGTGATGGATAAAGTCAGTGTTGGCGCAACCGAAAACCTGATGATGGCTGCCACCCTTGCAGAAGGGGAAACGGTTATTGAAAACGCGGCTCGCGAACCCGAAATTACCGATTTGGCAATGTGTCTGCAAGCCATGGGGGCACAGATCAGCGGCGCAGGCTCAGCGACTATCCATATAAAAGGGGTAGCCAGTCTCGATGGTTGCCAGCACAGCGTACTGCCGGACCGCATCGAAACCGGTACTTTTCTGGTGGCTGCTGCTGCAACCCGAGGCAGAGTTCTTTGCAAAAACGCTGCGCCAGATAGTCTGGAAGTAGTGCTGCGCAAATTGAGTAAGACAGGTGCCATAATCGAAACGGGAGAAGACTGGATCAGTCTGGATATGCAGGGTAAGCAACCTAAAAGCGTGCAAATTACCACTGCACCGCACCCGGGGTTTCCAACCGATATGCAGGCCCAGTTTGTTGCTTTAAATGCCGTTGCAGAAGGCACGGGTACGGTCAGTGAAACCATTTTTGAAAACCGCTTTATGCACGTCCCTGAATTACAACGTATGGGCGCTGATATCACGCTGGAAGGACACAGTGCCATTACTAAGGGCAATTCGGTGTTAAGTGGTGCTCAGGTAATGGCTACCGACCTCAGAGCGTCTGCGAGTCTGATCATTGCTGGCCTGACTGCTGCCACCGGTGAAACGATTGTCGACCGGATTTACCACCTCGACAGAGGTTACGAGAAGATTGAGAAAAAGCTCCGGGGCTTAGGCGCCGATATTAGTCGCATTAGCTAAAGGATTTTTTATACAGGCACCTTCGGGTGCCTTGTTATTTCTATGGCTCTAGCCTGCGCGTAAAACCGTATCTAAATCGCCTACTACAACGGGTAAAACGATAGTCTCGCCACCGCGCTTAACTTCGAAATCCAGGGTAGTACCTGGTAAAGTATTGGCCACAATGGACTGCACTTCAATGGCACTGTTAATGGTTGCTCCGTTAACACTGATCAGTACATCACTTACCTGAATTCCGGCTCTTGATGCCGGACTGCGGTTTTCTACGCCGGTAATGATCACGCCGGCGATTTCATGGTCGCTGCCTTGTAAGCCCGCATAACCGCGAATAACCCGGCCTTTGCTGATGATATCCTGCATTACTTTTTGCGCCATTTGCGAAGGTACTGCGAAAAATACGCCTGGTACGTCTTTAGGCTGACCGCCTTCTAAAATCTTATAGTTGGCGTTGTTAATGCCCACCAAATAACCATTGCTATCTACCAGTGCGCCACCCGAATTGCCCTGATTTAAGGTGGCGTCCATTTGGATAAAGTTTCTGTGGCTGGCGATGCCCAACTGGCTCACTTCCGAGCGACCTGTGGCACTGATTATGCCCTGTGTGATGGTCTGTCCCAGGTTGTAGGGGTTGCCAATAGCTAAAACCAGATCACCCACTTGAGTTTTGTTGCTATCTTCCAATTGCGGAATAACCGGAAGATTGTTGGCATTGATTTTTAACACCGCTAAATCGGTCAAAGGGTCAGAACCAATCACCTGAGCTTCGTAAATTCGGTTTTGTTCAGCAACGATGACCTCTATGGAGTCTGCCCCCGCGATTACGTGTAGACAGGTAAGGATGTAGCCGTTATCACTCATGATCACACCCGAACCCAATGAGGTTCGCTCGACTTCATTGTTGCGAAACAGAGCTGAGCGTCGAATGGTCTTTTGGCTGTAGATATTTACAACCGCCGGGGCGGAACGATTAATGGCTTCAGCAAAGCTGACTTTCTTAGGCATATCGCCGGGGAAAATCGTACTCATCTGGAGCTGGTTGCCATTGCGTAACTGAGGGATCAGCAATAATAAAATGACTGAAACGGCAACGCCCAACAAAATGGATTTAATGATAAAGATAATTGAGTTTTTCAAGCTAACCCCCGCGATTGTAGCGGGGCTTAGGATAGCATTGATTCAGTTTGAATCAACAAAGGATGTGCTTGAGCAGTGCCGGGGCACTGCTCATTTTGAGGAGCAAATGTTAGCGAATAACTACATACAAGGATGAATCACCGCGACGCACATTCAGTGCCAGCACACCTCGTTCAAAATCGTTGAGGTAGCGGCGCAGTTCAGCCACGTTGGTGATGCGATTGCGGTTAATACCAACAATAATATCGCCTTGCTCTAGTCCCAAACGATTAGCATATGAGCGAGGCTCGACTTCAGTCACTTCGACACCGGCTTCGCCGTCTTCTGTGGTGCCATCGGCAAAGGTGGCTCCCTGGAAGGCTGGGTGGATATCCTGAGCGGCTACATCAGATTCGGTTGAGTCATCCAGGGTAACGGTGACATCCAGTTCTTTGCCTTCGCGAATTACGCCAATTTCAACTTTGGCGCCTGCACCTAAGGTTGCGATTTTGGCTCTTAATTCACTGAAGCTGGATACGGGGCGACCGTTCAGTGAGACGATAACGTCACCCGCTTTAAGTCCGCCTTTATCAGCTGCTGAATCAGGTGAAACCTGACTGACATAAGCACCTTTGCTGACACTCAAGTCCATGGCTTCCGCCAGACCAGAGTCTACGTTACCACCTGTGATACCGAGCAGGCCTCGACGCACTTCACCGAACTGGATCAGTTGGTCGACTAAGCTTTTCATCATATTACTGGGGATGGCAAAACCAATGCCCACGTTGCCGCCCGTAGGAGCTACTATGGCAGTGTTAATGCCCACCAGTTGTCCCTTCAGGTTTACCAGCGCGCCACCAGAGTTACCTCGGTTAATCGCGGCGTCAGTTTGAATATAGTTTTCCAGGGCGTTGATACCCAAAGCAGAAGATCGGCTCAGGGCGCTGACGATGCCGGAAGTGACTGTCTGACCGATGCCGAATGGGTTACCAATCGCCACGACAAAGTCACCAACACGCAATTCGTCTGAGTCCGCTAGTTTTATGTCTACCAGTTTGTCTGCCTCAACTTTTAGCAGGGCAATGTCTGAATCTTTATCTTCACCCAGCTTTTTGGCTTCCAGTTCGCGACCATCACTGAGTAGCACGGTAATTTCATCGGCATTGTCCACCACGTGAGCATTAGTCACAATGTAGCCGTTTTCAGCATCGATGATGACGCCACTGCCAAGGCCGGTAAAAGGCTTTTCTTGTACCTGTTCTCTGGGGGAGTTAGGGCCGTAAAAATAGCGGAACAGGTCAGGAACCCGTTGGCGTATCTTTTGTGTGCCTTCCACGGAAATGCTGACTACAGCCGGGGTGGTTCTTTCCAACATGGGTGCCAGCGTTGGTACTTCATCATCGCCACCCAGAAAGGGTAGGGCGGCTTGGCTGGCTGAAGACAGTCCCACGACTAAACTTAGGCAGATGATTCGAGTCCAGGCGGACCAAATGCGCATTTTCATTGTTTCATTTTCTCCGATGATATAACTCTCATAAAGACATGAGCGACGCGCCTAAGTTCCTGAACCCCTGTGATTAAGATGTTTCAGAATGTTTTTTTGCGTCACCCGCGAACAGGCCAGATTGCCCTTCTGAATAGTCCAGAGGTTGGTAATCTGTGTTGCGTTCTTTTTTGGGTTCTTTCTTCTGCGTTTTCAAGTGCAAGGTCGCTTGCTGATGAAAGTACTCCAGCTGATTCAGCTCTTTATCTGTTGTGGTTTCATCAATTATCAGTTGATAGTGATTTAATTGCTCAGCCAGAACAGCACACTGCTCCTGAATTTTCCCCAAAGCCGATTGGGTTTCGGAGATATGAATGTTGGCTTGCTCTGCAATCAACTGTTTTTCTGACTTTTCTTTTGCTTCTTCGTTTGCTGATGGGCGCTTAGGCTCAAACAATGTCTTACCCACAAAGATGCCAATGCCGATACCGGCAACTAACAATACGATTCCGATTAACCAATCCATAATACACCTCGTTAACAACTCATTTGAGCATAACACAAATTTTCAAATTTCCGCGTAATTATGCGGCTGCACGGCGCGTTCAACAAGACTGACTTCTGCCAACCGCATATAAATTGTGCGTTAGTGTGCATTTTTTAATTGTAAGCGCATATAATCAGGCGTTTTTAAACTGAATCAACTAAACAGGATTGTCGTAACATGTTGCATATGACGCCGTGGCAAAAGTATCAACGCGATCTGGAGTCAGCAGATTTCCAATACGATTCGGCGCAGGAAAATGCAGTGAAAGAGCTGCAACGTTTATATGATGAGTTAACTCATCCAAAGCAAAAGAAAACCTGGCGGGTAAAAATTAAAGCGGCTTTTGGGAAAGGGATGAAAAAGCCCACGACTCAGGGGATTTATTTCTGGGGCGGCGTTGGACGCGGAAAAACCTATCTGGTGGATACTTTCTATGATTGTTTGCCGGGGGAGCGCAAAATGCGGGTGCATTTTCACCGTTTTATGCATCGTGTGCACAGTGAACTTAAAACCCTGGCAGGAAAATCTGACCCCCTCAAAATTGTTGCCAAACAGTTTGCCGATGAAACCGACATCATTTGTTTTGATGAGTTCTTTGTCTCAGATATTACCGATGCCATGATTTTAGGTACCCTGATGGAAGAATTGTTTGCGCAGGGCATTGTTTTGGTGGCTACCTCCAATATTGAACCTAAGGGCCTGTATCGCAACGGTTTACAACGGGCTCGATTTTTGCCCGCCATCGACTTAATTGAACAAAATACCCGTATTGTGAATGTCGATAGCGGCATTGATTACCGCTTGCGTACCCTGGAGCAGGCGGAAATTTATCACTACCCGCTGGATAGCGATGCCGACAAAAATTTGCATCGCTACTTTGGCCAGCTGGCTCCGGAATCATGTGAAAATGACGCGCTATTGAATATTGCCGGAAGGCAGGTTCAGGCGGTGCGCAATGCCGATGGCGTAGTGATGTTCGAATTTTCCGTTTTGTGTGGAGGGCCTCGCAGTCAGACCGATTACATGGAAATCAGTCGTTGTTATCATTCGGTTTTACTGGCTAGTGTTACCCAGATGAATCAACAGGTGGATGATATCGCCCGTCGTTTTATTGCCATGGTGGATGAGTTTTATGAGCGCAATGTTAAGCTGATTATTTCGGCAGATGTAGCAATCGATGAACTCTATACCGAAGGGCAGCTTTCTTTTGAGTTTAAGCGTTGCATCAGCCGGTTAAAGGAAATGCAGTCCCATGATTATCTGGCCACTGAACATTTGCCTTGATGTTGCCTGACTTCAGTCAGACAACGGCGTTGCGACTTAGCATTTTTGTTAGACAGCAGTCCAACCTGCTAAAAAGCTTAAAATTTAAACGTGCTTTTATGATTAAAATCTGTATAATTCGCGCCCTGCCCGTTAATGGCGCCAGGGAAAGTGCCGAGATTGAACCGACTCGAAGGGGTTTTTCGTTCAATATAAATGGCGACTGTTATCCGATTTGAGGTAACAGATTTTTTGAATCAAATCTTTTTGGGTAAAGATTAATGAAAACTTTTGTAGCAACACCAAGCACAATCAAACGTGAGTGGTTCGTGGTAGACGCCACAGACAAAACTTTAGGACGTTTAGCAACTGAGATTGCTCACCGTCTGCGTGGAAAGCATAAGCCAGAGTATACTCCTCACATGGATACTGGCGATTACATCGTTGTTGTTAACGTTGAAAAGCTGACCGTTACTGGTAACAAAGCTCAGAACAAGATGTACTACGCGCATACTGGTTATCCAGGTGGCCTGAAAGAGACTAACTTCTCTAAGTTACAGGCACACAAGCCAGAAATGATTTTAGAAAAAGCGGTTAAAGGCATGCTGCCCAAAGGTCCTTTGGGTCGTGCAATGTTCCGTAAATTGAAAGTTTACGCTGGTGCTGAGCATAATCATGTTGCTCAACAACCTACAGTGTTAGATATTTAAGGAGCATAGATAATGGCTGTAAATCAATATTATGGTACTGGACGTCGTAAAAGCTCTACTGCACGTGTATTTTTACGTGCGGGCACTGGCAACATCGTAGTTAACAAGCGTCCACTAGATGAGTTCTTTGGTCGTGAAACTGCGCGCATGGTTGTTCGTCAGCCGCTTGAGCTGGTTGAAATGAGCGACAAGTTTGACCTGTACGTTACTGTAAAAGGTGGCGGTATTAGTGGTCAGGCTGGCGCTATCCGTCACGGCATCACTCGTGCACTAATGGAATTCGACGAAACTTTACGTCCTGCATTGCGCAAAGCTGGCTTCGTTACTCGTGACGCTCGTCGCGTTGAACGTAAGAAAGTGGGTCTGCATAAAGCACGTAAGCGTCCACAATTCTCCAAGCGTTAATTATTTCGCTTTTTGTCAAAAACCCGACTTTATGTCGGGTTTTTCGTTTTTATTGCTACACTAATCTTTGTGTACGGCCAATCGATATCTCTTCATAAACTGGTTAAAAGCCTGTCAATCGTGACTAATTCGTTGTTTTGACCATGAATTCCTTGTGTTAAGTGTGGTTTTTCTTTTATCATTTTGGCCGACTTGGAAAAGCTTTATATTTACTTACAAATATCTGGCATTAAAACAATAACTCACTAAATCCGACCTCTGGAGTAAAGTGGATGAGCAATGCGCCCGTAGATAATGGCCGGCGTCGATTTCTGACAGTGTCTACCTGTGTGGTAGGTGGTGTTGGTGCAGTCGGAGCAGCCGTTCCTTTTATTGCTTCCTGGAATCCGAGCGCCCGCGCGAAAGCCGCCGGTGCCGATGTGGAAGTAGACATCAGTAAACTTGAACCCGGCCAACTTATGCGAGTTGAGTGGCGTTCAAAACCCGTGTGGATCGTACGTCGCACACAAGAGGTTTTGGATGCGTTGGCGGGGCATGAAGATCAGTTAAGAGATCCGAACTCAGAAGTTGAACAACAACCTGAATTTGCCAAAAACAGACACCGCTCATTGAAAGAAGAGTATCTGGTGTTGGTAGGTGTCTGTACTCACCTGGGTTGTTCTCCACAGCATCTTAAAGATGGTGCCTTTGCAGAGTACGTTGAAGGTGTTCCGGAAGGTTTCTTTTGTCCCTGCCATGGCTCTAAGTTTGATATGGCTGGCCGAGTATTCCAGAGCGTACCAGCGCCATCAAACCTTATGGTTCCGCCTTACCAGTTCCTGGATGACAACCGGGTATTAATCGGTTCAGAAGCGGAGGCAGCGTAAGATGTTTAAGAATCTACTCGACTGGATTGAATATCGAATCCCAATGATGCGCGTGGCAAACATGCACGCGATCCAATATCCGGCACCCAAAAATATGAATTTTTGGTATGTGTTCGGTTTCCTGGCCACTATCGTTTTAGTTAACCAGATCGTAACTGGTATCTGGTTAACCATGAACTTCGAACCTTCTGCAGAACGCGCCTTTGCTTCTGTTGAATATATCATGCGTGAAGTCGACTACGGTTGGATGTTGCGCTATATGCACTCCACGGGTGCTTCGGCGTTCTTCGTCGTGGTTTACATGCACATGTTCCGTGGCATGATTTATGGCTCCTATCAGAAACCGCGAGAGCTGATCTGGCTGTTCGGTATGTTTATCTATCTGGCATTGATGGCTGAAGCCTTCATGGGTTATGTATTGCCTTGGGGTCAGATGTCATACTGGGGTGCTCAGGTTATCGTATCCTTGTTTGGTGCTATTCCGGTAATTGGCCCTGATTTGGTGATATGGATCCAGGGGGATTACGTTATCTCTGGTGCCACGCTAAATCGATTCTTCGCCCTGCACGTTATCGCCTTACCTCTGGTAATCGTTATTCTGGTATTCCTGCACATTGTGGCATTGCACGAAGTGGGCTCGAACAACCCAGATGGCATCGACGTTAAGAAGCCAAAAGGCAGCTTAGCAGAAGAAGAGAAAACCGACTTTACCATCCATGAGTACTACACTAATCGCTATGATTATACTAAGGATGTGATTCCATTCTTCCCACATATCGTATTGAAAGACATGGTGGCCTTCTGTTTCTTCCTGGCGGCCTTTAGTTATGTCATGTTCTTTAATCCTGATATGGGCGGTTACTTCCTTGAGCATCCAAACTTTGAAATTGCTAACCCGCTGAAGACGCCTGAGCATATCTTCCCGGTTTGGTACTTCACGCCTTTCTACGCCATTTTGAAAGCTGTACCTGATAAGTTGCTGGGTGTAATTGCTATGTTCGCAGCCATTATCATGCTGGTTCTATTGCCCTGGATTGACCGCGGTAAAGTGCGCTCATGGCGCTACCGTTGTGGTATGCACAAATGGAATCTGATTGTGTTCGCGATTGTCTTTATCTTCCTTGGCTATCTGGGCGGTACGCCACAGGAAAACTGGAAGATTACTGCTTCGCAAATTGCGACTGTAATGTACTTTGGTTTCTTTGGTTTGCTGTGGTTATACAGTAAAAATGAAGACACCAAGCCATTACCAGAAAGGGTGACGAAATAATGATTAAGCAAATAAAAAATACCCTTATTGCTGCGCTGATTGCTGTTCCATCAATGGTATTTGCTGCTGGCAGCAATTACCCGCTTGATCATGCAGACTATGATTTAACTGACAAAGCCTCATTGCAAAATGGTGCCAAGTTATTCATGAACTACTGCCTGGGTTGTCACCAAATGCAGTATCAACGTTATCAACGCACCTTTAACGATTTGGGCATTCCTGAAGAGTTAGGTGAAGAATATCTGCAGTTTACCGGTGAGAAGGTTTCTGATTACATCAGTTCTGCAATGCCAACTGACTCGGCAGCTAAATGGTTTGGTGCGCCACCTCCAGATTTAACGCTGGTTGCCCGTGTACGTGGTGCGGACTGGCTGTACACATACCTGAGAACTTTCTATGTTGATGAAAGCCGCCCGTTCGGTGTTAACAACATGGTGTTCCCAGAAGTAGGTATGCCGCACGTACTGCAAGAGTTACAAGGTACACCTTCTAAAACCACCGAAAAACGCATGGTTGATGGTGAAATGGTGGACCGCTATGTTGGCATCAAAAGTGATGGTACTGGCGAGTTAAGCCCGTCTGAATACGATGCCGCAATGCTGGACCTGGTTAACTTCCTGGTATACACCGGGGAACCTATGCAGCTTGAGCGCAAAGCTATTGGTAAATGGGTACTGGTATTTATTTTGGTACTGTTCGTATTTGTTTACCTGTTGAAGAAAGATTATTGGAGAGAAGTGCATTAATCTTGCTTCAAATCGTGTAAAATAAAAAAGGGGCAACGCTGCCCCTTTTTGTGTTTAGTTTTGAGAGTTAGCGTCTCGCAATACTGGCCTCTTAAAGAGATGGGCAGTGAACAGATTGAGTTTTGTGGAGGATAATGAATGGCGGTAGCCACTAACAAACGTTCTATTATGACGTTGTTTTCGGACACCCTGGATATTTACAGTCATCAGGTGCGTATCGTGCTTGCTGAGAAAGGTGTCGCAGTTGAGATTAATTATGCAGATCCCAACAATCTGCCGGAAGATTTATTGCAACTGAACCCCTATGGTACTGTGCCGACCCTCATCGACAGAGAATTGGTGTTGTACACTGCGCATATCATTATGGAATATCTGGATGAGCGTTTTCCTCACCCGCCATTGATGCCGGTTTACCCTGTTTCTCGTGGTCAAAGCCGTCTGATGATGCACCGCATCGAAAATGACTGGTACACAGTGGCAGAAAAAATCATGAAAGCCGAAGGCGACGTGCAGGCCCACCGCAACGAATTGCGTGAGTCAATTCTGGCATTGGCGCCGCTGTTCGCTGAGCAGCCTTATTTCATGAGTGAAGAGTTCAGCCTGGTAGATTGCTACCTGGCACCGTTGTTATGGCGTTTACCTGCTCTGGGTATTGAGCTGAATGGCAACGGCAGCCGTGAAGTGAAAAACTACATGAACCGTGTTTTCGAACGTGAGTCATTTAAAGCATCTTTGACCGATCAGGAACGTGAAATTCACAATCCTCTGTAATGGTTAAATGGTAAAGCGACAGTGAATATGACATCAAATCGACCCTATCTGATTCGAGCTTATTACGAATGGATAGTGGATAACAAACTTACTCCACATTTGGTAGTTGATGCTACCTTTAACGGAGTGATAGTGCCTGAAGACTATGTCAAAGATGGCCAAATCGTACTCAATGTTTCTCCGTCTGCCTGCGGTAATTTGCTGATTGGTGAGGTGGATATTGAGTTTGATGCCAGGTTTGCTGGAGTACCAAGACATCTGGTGGTGCCTGCAAGCGCTGTACTGGCCATCTATGCCAGAGAGAATGGCGCCGGTACTATGTTTCCAAGAGAAGAGAAACACGGTCAGACTGAAACTGCAGACACTGAGTTGGAGACGGTAAAGTCTGAACTTAAAGATGCCGGATCGGATGATAACAATGATGACGATCCGCCAAAACCACCAAGGGGTCGTCCCACTTTGAAAGTGGTTAAATAATTGCTAAAGGCGCCTCGGGCGCCTTTTGTTTTTGCGCGACAGTTATCGGAGACTGCAATGTCAAGCATAAGGCGCTTTTTAATGGCCCTGTTGCCGCTACAGGCGGTATTCTCGGTTATTGCGGTGTTGGCCTTAGTTACTGTGCTCTATATCCTCATAATCGGCAACAGCGATCTTGAAACCTGGCTATTACCTCTTGTTATGTTATTCGCCTGGTGCGCATCCCTTAGTTTTACTCTCAGTGGACATCGCTTCCTGCAAGGCGCTAGTCAGCCTGAGACATTCTGGCAGAAGCTAAAGCTTAAACTGGTAACAGGGATGGTCTGGCTACTGGAGTTGTTATTTATTCTTACCTGCGCGGTGTTGTTGTGGTTGAGTGTGCGGGCTATCACGATGTTGTTTTAGTTTTATTTGTCACATCGGCTGTTAGAAAACTCAAACTCACTGCTGCTCAAAGTCATTATTAACAATGAATATTAACGTCAGAATCAGTCAACAGCAGGCGTTTGGACCCTGGCTTGCTGTACCATCTTGCCCTGTCAAAGTGCCTTTTGACGGTGGTTAATGAGTTACTTGTCACCACAGTTAAAAAATTCAAAGCCATTGCAATTGACATAGCTTTTAGGTCTCAGGGGGATTTTAGATAAGCATTTGAGCGCGACTTTTCTGTTGGCCTGGCTACATATAGACAGGCCATATATGGTGTTACATACAGAAAGCCACCACTAATCCTCAGAGTATCAAAGCCAAACTTCTGCCTCAATGCCAACAACTCGAGGTGCATCAAGTGGGCCGTAAAAGAGCCCGTCGGAGCCAAAAGCTAAGTTTTCAATAGCGAGACCACTAGCGCGACGTTCGTTGGTGAGGTTTTCACCAAATAGCCGAATGGCGTACTTTCCATTGTCGTAACCCAATTGCATGTTAAGCGTGGTTACGGCATCTTGAATTGCGTCCCCTCGCGACCTTAGTGCGGTTTCGCCAATAAAACCTACTTCAGCACGCGCATATAGGTTGTTGTCCCATTCGTAATGTATTGATATTCCAGCATCGTAGTCAGGTACAAATTGAATGGATTGTCCCTTTACGTTTAGTGATTCGGTTAGTTGAAGGTTGTCGTACTCTGCGTCAACTACGCCTAGATGAGCGTTAATTGAAAACGGATCAATTGGGTGCCAGCTCATCTCAAATTCAATACCTCGGCTTTTAATTGAAGCATTCGAACTTATGTAGTCAGAGCTAATAGGGCGACCGTAGGCGTCTGTGGCAATCTGAATTTCTTGCCAGTTATCTGAATTTATATTAAAAATCGCACCCGACATGCGAAGTTTGTTGTTATTTGCTTGCCACTTGAAGCCTATTTCCTGGCTGACCAATGTTTCGCTATCGTAGGTAAGTACGCTGTCATCAACAACACCTTCTTGTACCGCTGTGAGGTTGAAGCCGCCAGGGATATAGCCTTTGGAAACAGAAGCATGTACTGAGAAGTTTTCATGAATTTGATACAACACGGATAGTCTTGGTAACCATGCATCGAAAGATTTCGATAAATCGGCGTCTTGATATGTTGTTACTATTCCTAAACCCAGATCTAGTTCACCTGCGGTCTGTACGGCATTTCGTTTTGCGTTGTCGTACCTCAGCCCTGCACCTAACTTAAACTTAGGTGACAAGTACCAATTCAATGACCCAAAAATACTTGAGTCTTCGCCATCTTTGTATTGGACCGGTGCAGATAGGTAACTGTCGAGATTTCCTGTTCCAATAAATGTCGCTTTGGTATTGTCTTCAGACTCTGCATAGTAAGCGACTCCTATAATGTAGTCGAAGGTGTCGCTACTCGGGGATGTATAGCGCAGCTCCATGTTTTTAAAGCTTCGACTTTTAATTTCACGTCCAGAAACAACAGGCATAGCAGTTAGGTCAAAATCCAGTCCTTTAGCGTCCTCTTCAAGGGTTCTGTACGACGCGGCAAAATCAATAGTACCTCGGTTTAGCTGGTAATTCGCACTCACACCTGCAACAAGCTCTTCTTCAGTGGTGTATTTAGGTGCATCTTCAAGTATTGACCAGTCGTCTAACTTAACTCCTCCGTTAAAAAAATCAGCATAGAATTGGTTGTACAGTTCTACATTTAGAGGTGCGTATTGTTGATCGAATATGCCAGGAGCGTCTGAGTCCAGATAATAAGTCGTAGTCTTAACGGAGATTTTGTCTGTTGGCTGCCACGTTAAACGGCCTTGAAGAAAATTATCGCGTACGTGGCCACTGTCGCTGGTAGAGCTTGCCAGGTTCTCAACGTAGGCGTCTTCATATGCACTGCTAAATGCCAATGAGCCTGTTAGAGTGTCTTCCATTAATGTACCAGACACAAATCCTGAGCTTTCATAACCATGACCCGATGGATATTGCTTTGCTGTTAGTCTGAAGTTTCGTTCAATATGTTCGGTGGGCTGTTTAGTGTTTACAATGATCAATCCAGACTCGGAATTGGCACCGTAAAGCGTACCTTGTGGCCCTCGAAGCACTTCGATGGACTCAATTTGATTGAGCACTGAGTTGTTGAGTTCTCGAAATGGGATACCGTCTATGTATACGGCAGCTCTATTTACAATAAATGGATTGGACTCGACCCCACGTATCGTAATGTAAATACTGCCACGTTGCCCAGCCTCATTGAACTGTACATTGGGGGCAAGGTCGTCTATTCGACTAAAATCCCGAAGACGAGCCTGGTCGATGAGTTCGGCACCAATCACGGTTATTGAAAGGTCTGATTCCATCAGATCTGTATTGCGCTTCGATCCTTGCACTGTAATGCGTTCAATCGAAGATTCTTGTGTGCCTTCTTGATTTGCAAAAGTTAACCCACTAAAAGGTATTAAAATTAACCCAGCAGTAATAGGGGCTATAAGTAGATTCACAGGTTTGTGAATGTTCATGAATATGACTCCAAAACAGCGCTCGTCTTCCAAAACACATCTATCATTTTTGAGACTTTCAAAAGACTAATTTTTCAAGGGGATGAAGTGTATGAACTCTCCTTAATTCTACCGCTCCAAAATCACGAAAAGCTCCATTTTTGATTTAATATTGTGTTATAACATTACTCTTTTAGAGGAGAGGATATGGTGACAGGTAGCGAGATTATTGACAGCCTCACCCAGGAATATGCGTCCCGTTCAGTCGTCAGTAATAACGACCAAAGCGTAATTCTAATGCGCTCTGTGCTCCCAGCTGTAAGTGGAAATGTAGATGCTGGTGTGTACCTAAAAATTGGGCTTTGTATGTCCGCGGGAGGCAGGGTGCAATTTGGTCATCGTGAATGGCAATGGAAGCGGGGTACTATACTTATCACTGCGCCGCATGAAGATGCCCCTTTTCGTTCACCGGAAGTTGATATGATTGGCATCGCTATTAAGGTCGATGGCAGCACTGAGCATATTCCGCAGCTATCGACGTTATTACCCATCAGAAAGTATCTATCCAGAGTGGTGGAAGATCCAATCATTTCATCGGTACTTATCGCGCTCTGGCATTGTGCTGAACAGTATGGTGCTGATCAAAAGTTTATTATTGAGGGTGTGACGATACTTTTAAACAGGTTGGTGAAAGTTACTGAGAATAGAAGTTATAAATCAAACTTTTATAAACTAAGTTCATTGCAGCTAGAAAAAATAAACCAGTTCATTGATAACCGATTGGAACAAGCGTTTGATTCCACTGACTTGGCCAACCATCTTGGACTGAATACCGGACAACTGGGGCGGGCGTTAAAAGCCGTTACTGGTGATACAACGTCAAAATATGTACTTAAGCGGCGTATGAACGAGGCTAAGAAAAAGCTTTTGGCGGGCGTTAGTGTTACCGATGTTTCTATGTCTGTTGGTTACAACAACCCCAGTAAATTTTCATCTGCATTCAAGCGACTTGTTGGTTGCTCACCTTCGCAATGGAAACAAGCAAATCAGGCGGACTTTAGTGACCAGTTTTGCTAACGTGCGAGATGCGCTGATGCTATCTTTCGACTACTTTTTATATCGGTGGTGAACCTGTAACGATGTTAAATATGGCGAATCTTATAAATACCACCAGTTTTGATAGACGTTAGTCTTCAACCCTGGTGAATGGAGAAATTTACGATGAAGCTCATAAAGGAATTACGGTAGGAATTACGGTGACACCCATTTTAAATTTGTACGCCCGATAGCGGTCAGACTGACAGTAACACCTTCCTCAATTGCGTTTGAGGCCAGTGCAAAAGACTTTTGCACCCTAGCATCGATAGACGTTAAATCAAAAGAAATTAAATCAGATACTAGTGGCATGGCGTCTCTTTGGGGTTTGGTTGTTAGTTTTTGGCGAAATTAGATTACCTGCTCAGAGAGACGCCTGCCAGGTTCAATTCAAATATTTATGGGGAGCCTTAGGGTTGAAACCCGACCTGCAGGATTCTCCGTGCATGGGAGTGCTGACACTGGTTAGCTAAAACCCATCAATTAAGAGGTCTATACCTGCTTTGATGGAATTTCTAAGGTGAGAAAGATCTGTATTTTCACGGGTCTTGAGAAAACGCTTCGATACTGTTGCAATATCCAACAAATCAACAAAGTAATCTTGATTATCTATCCTACAAGGTATTTGTAAATCCTTGACCAGGCGTCTGCTTTGTGAAGATTTTATTGGGGCAATTAAGATGCTTTCAACGTCATTGAAAACAGTGTTTGTGAGTATAACTACAAGTGAAGATGAATAAGAACAGACTGTAAATTGCTCAATCATCTAACTGCCCAATCATTTCTGAAAATGTACCTGACTTTTTAATTTCCTCATTGTGTTGAGTGATTGCGTCAGAGTTCTCCGCCAGCCATTTTTCTTTTCGTTTTTTGGCTACGGCTAGCGACAGCGCATTCTCAAAGACTTCTGAAAGTTTAATATCAAGACTTTTGGCTTCATTTAAAAGGTTACGATTGATAGTGGTATTACAAGAGATTTTTTGCCGCACAGGGATATACCAAAATTGACAAACTTAATATAAATTATGCGCGTAATAAATGCGCATGGCAAGTGGGCGCTTGGTGCGTACTGTAAAGTTCCGTGATCTGATGCGATTTTTCAGATAGACGATCCTCAATTTTGTAGGTCTGGACTTCAGTCCGACAAAAGATCTAAATTTAACCATCGTCGTCGGGTTGAAACCCGACCTACAAACCGACAAGAGGTTTAAATTCAAAACACCGTCGTCGGGTTGAAACCCGACCTACAAGGCGACAAAAGTTAGCAGTCCGGCATTAAAGTGGAATTCATTTCTATGGAATTAATGAATCGGCCGTTATCAATTAATTTCAAAAACACTGAAAACTTTGCTGACACCACTGATGTTTCTGACCACTTCAATGGCTTTTTGGGCTTCTGCTTCGCTGACAATTCCCATTAAAAAGACTTCAGAATCTTCTACTATCACATCGATTTTAAGTGAGTTGACTTCTTTGTTGGCCAGTAAATTGGTTCTGACTTTAGATGACAGCCAGACGTCGTGAGCCTGAGTGGAAACCGCTGTTGAGTTGGCTATTCGGATTTGGTTGTGGACGGTTACTACATCAGCTGTGGCGGCAGCCACTCGCTCTGCTTCGGCTTTGATATTGCTGTTTTGTGCCTGGCCAGTCAGCAGCACCGCGCCGTTGTATACATGCACATTAACATTGGCATTTTTTTCAATGGCCGGCGTGTTGGAAAGGGCGCTTCTGATTTTTGTGGCATAGGTGGTGTCATCAATTTGCGCGCCCAGTGATCTGGGATCTTCATTGACAGTAATGGTACTTACTGCAGCTCCCCCAACTAACACGGCAGCGCAGCCAGACAACAACCAAACAGAACCTAGCAGTAACAAAAGTTTCTTCATTAAACGCCCCTTTATTTATATTTATTCGTCGTGATGAGCTGGAAACAGACTATCGTCGATCACTTCGCACAGGTTATGGATAACTAACAAGTGAACCTCCTGGATTCGCGCGGTGCGATTGGATGGGACACGGATCTCTACATCATTGGCACCCAGTAAACCGGCCATTTCACCACCGTCTTTACCGGTTAAGGCGATGATTTTCATGTCTCTGCTAACCGCCGCTTCCATGGCTTTGATGACGTTGCGCGAGTTGCCGCTGGTTGATATGGCTAGCAGAATATCCCCAGGTTGACCTAATGCCCGCACCTGTTTGGAAAAGACTTCGTCGTAACTGTAATCATTGGCAATCGAAGTGATGGTGGAGGGGTCGGTAGTCAGCGCCATTGCTGGCAGGCTGGGGCGGTCGCGTTCGTAACGGTTTAACAGCTCTGAAGAAAAGTGCTGGGCATCGCCAGCGGAACCACCGTTACCACAGGACAGTATTTTGTTACCGTTCATCAGTGCCTGCACTAATATACCGCCGGCAGTCAGGATCACTTCGGGAAGTGTTTCAGCTGCTGCAATTTTAGTTTGAATAGATTCTGTGAAGTTTGCTTTAATTTGTTCGATCATTGCTTATTTCTCGTTTATTCGACGCATTGGTACCAATTTATCACGTCGTCATTAATTGCCACCAAATCCATTCTAAAATTGGTGATTTCAGGATTTAACCCTTCATTGGTAAGCCAGTGCAAAACAGACTTATGTAATTTCTTTTGCTTGCTTCGGGTATACTGCTCTTCTGCCGTGCCGAACTCGCTGGAGGCTCTGGATTTTACCTCAACGAAGACCAGTTGCTCACCTTGCCGGAAAATAAGATCAATTTCTCCCCATTTACAATGGTAGTTTGCCTCGCAAAACGTTAACCCTTGCTTAATCAGGTAACGCCGGGCTGCTTTTTCCGCTCGTATTCCATTGAGGCGAGCTTTCAGGCCACTAATCACTTTCAAGTATTATGACTTCCTGTTCTGTGAATTGAGCGGCCGAGATTTGTCTTTCCGTTTGGTTGAGATGATTAAGGGTAATTTTGCCCGTGAGGCCTTGCCATGACTGATTTTCCAGTTGTGCTAACAAGGGTAAATAGGGCGCCATATTAAAGGCGTCATAACCCATGGCAAATAGTCGCTGCAGCGCATCCCGACGCCCCGGCCACAGTTTGTCAGTGTGTTTTTGCAACCAGGCATACTGAGGCTCTCCCAGCATCCAGGGCATCTCAATAAAATATAGATTGCGTAAATCCCGAAGGTCATTATTGCTCAGGTTACGGCTGAAACTTCTGGAAGTGGCATAAACCGGGATGATCTCCGCGAAAGGGCTAATACTGGCCTCAATCAATGGATTAATTAATTCTGTTTGGGTTGTGTTTGCCAAAATAATTATGGCGTCGATATCACGGCGATTGCGCTCAAAGGTATGTAGTTCGGGACGCAGCAGATTGCTGATTTGAGCCACGCGCGCTTTACTATCGGTTAGCGCCAGGATGTCATTCACCCCTTTTCTGACGTCGTTGTTATCGGCAAAGTTAAGCGTCACCGGCGTTTTGCCGTTGTACTTTTGCCATTCTTCAATGAAGGCTATTTTCATGCGCTGATATGTGGTGTTTTCCGCCGCAATTAACATTGGCTGTTGAATACCTCTTGCACGCAGACTTTGAGCGATTTGTACCGCCTCGTCTTCAGGCGCGAGAGAGTAGTAATATTGCTCTGCCTGTTTATAGGCGTTTTCGGTTCGATTTAAAAACAACACCGGCAAGCCATCCGGTATCAGAGGCTGAATCAGGTCAATGTTTTCTTTGAGCAGTGGACCAATTACCAAATCATACCCTGTGAAATCTAACGTGGGAGGTGCGCTGTCAGACCACATTTGGGTGTCCACAAAGTCCAGATCCCGCTCTGTATAGTTCGATGAATAATTAGCGGCCAGGATACCTTCTTTGATGGCTTCGCCCTGCGCTTGTCTTTGGCCCGACAATGGCAGTAATACCAAAACCTTCTGAAAACTGGTTTTAGGATGCCCTATTGCCTGCGCCAGATTATCCGGAAGCTCACTGGCAAACGGGTGATTGCGAAATCGGTTTTGCCAGGCAGAAAGCTGAGCGTCCACTTTGCCATCAGCCTGAGTTAACTGTCTTTGAATGGACAGCAACTGCAATAGCGGATTAAGACGACTTATTTCCTTCAGGTAGGTTTCCACTTCCTGGTCTGACAGCTTTTGCAATATTGCCCAGATTTCGAGTTCAGTTGCACGTCCGGATTCTGAACTTATCGCCAGAGAGTTGGCCGCTTGCCACCATCTACCGGAAGTAATAAACAGTTGATGTAGCATTTCGTGTTTGGGTTGCATCCAACGAGGGTCATCCGCAAGGTTGAGCAACAGGCTTTCCGCCGCAACAAAATTATTGAGTTGCATATAACACTGAGTCCGGATCAGGCTGAGTTGCTGTTGTTGTTCGCTGGACAGTTGCTGTTGTTCTGCCACCAGTTCAGCGATATCAATGGCTTTAGCGCAATTACTTTCAGCAACATTGGAAACCAACTCAATTAAATAGGGTTCTGGAGAGTCAGATTGCTGGGCAAGAGCTAGTAAATCTTCCGGTGACCGGGAGGTGTCACTGGAAATTGACTGGATCGGACTTCGCTTTACCGATGTGGTTTTCTCTGGTGTGCTGCCACAACCGGTTAACAGCAATAGCAGAATCAGATAACTCAATAATTTGTTTTGCAACATAGATAACCACAAAATAAAGCGAATAGTTTAAAATGCACCTTTGAGAATCACAACGACAGGCAATTTCATGGCAACACCAGGACAACTTTACATTGTCGCAACGCCCATTGGCAATTTAAACGATATAACCCATAGAGCAATTGAAGTGTTGCAAAATGTCGCGATTATTGCTGCCGAAGATACCCGACATAGTGCCCGGCTTTTGCAACATTATGCCATTGATACTCGCATGATTGCATTGCATGAGCACAATGAAATGCAAAAAAAATCCTGGTTTATCGAACAATTGCAAGCAGGGCAGGATATTGCGCTAATCTCGGATGCCGGGACGCCATTAATTAGTGATCCCGGTTACCCTTTGGTAAACGCCTGCCGGGATGCGGGTCTTACGGTGACACCCATTCCAGGAGCTAGTGCCGTGATAACGGCATTGTGTGCGTCCGGTTTGCCCACAGACGCGTTCCAGTTTTTAGGCTTTTTACCAGTAAAACAACAAGCCAGAGAAAATGCCCTCAAAGCGATACAGGGCAGCCGTTGTACGTCCATATTTTACGAAGCCCCGCGTCGTATCAAAGATACCTTAGGCCATATTGCAGCGTTGTTAGATAGCGAAAGGCAGGTGGTTGTCGCAAAGGAGTTAACCAAGAGTTTTGAACAATTCTTTAAAGGCACGGCTCAACAAGCCGTGGCCTGGTTAGAGCAAGATCCGCAGCGAGAAAAGGGTGAGTTTGTACTCTTACTAGCTCCTGATAAAAAACAAGAAGGGGATATTCCCAGCGAAGCGGTGCAATTAATGCAGGCCCTGTTAGCAGAATTACCCGCTAAAAAGGCCGCAGCGATTGTTGCCGAGCATTATCAGCTTAAAAAGAACGATTTGTATAAACTCAGCCTTGCCATGAAAGACCACTAGTTTTTAACTGAGTTAACCTTATTCCACAGGTTCTGGGTCCGGGTGAAGGAGAAAAAGTCCTGAGGATGCCAGCATCTTGGAATAAGATCTGAGTCTTCCCCTTCATTAAAATCAGATTTTAACTCCCGCAATATCTCGATGAGTTTGGCTTTGCTGACTTTTTCCAGCTTTTTGCGCGTCGCCGGGTAAAACAAATTATTGGTTTTACCTATGACGTGATTGAGTGCAAAGGCGTTGAACTGAAGTCCGCGCGTAGCCACACGGCAAATAGGCACATCTATTTGTTTGGGAAATAACGAGTTAACGACGGCATATTCGTATCTGTCCAGATCGAAGCCGTCGGAATCTTTGGGGATGTAAGCCACCCCAAATCCTTGCGGAAATGCCCCGAGGATCTCGATCAGAGTGTCACTAACTTCTTTATTGTAAGCTCCGACTTCCGCTCCTCTTTCCATAACCGCGTTAACACGGGGCAAGGATTCGTAGCTGTAGTTTTCCTTAGTTGACAGTACTACTGAACAGTAAACCTGAGGGACTTTTAACAGGTTGCCAATACCATCGCCAGGATTAATCGCGCCTTTTAAAAGGTTTCTGATAAACAGTAATTTTTGCTTTTCATTTTCATTGAAAGCGGCGCGTTCTTCTTTGCTGTTACCTATGTATTTTTGCATCCCCAAGCCTTGTGTAACAAACTTTAAGGATTGGGTATAATTGATTTTGAGCAGGTTGTTTCGCTCTTCTTTGTCCAGCATGCGAAACTCATTTAAATCACCGTCTTCACCTCTGAGAATCAGCTCTGCGTCTGGGTGCACCTGACCGATATCCTGGCATAAGCAGGCGATTATCAGCGGGATTTCCACATCAGTGCGATATGGCGATAATTCTTCTGAGTGGTCATCGGCTTGCGCCATATACTCAATATTTTGCTGAAACTTCGCACTCAGGTAATCATCCTTAATTTTTTCCTGATGCAATAAGTGGTGTACTAACCGGACTGATAGAATCGCTTTATACAGGTGCTTGGTTTTTTGATTTTGTTTGGCAACATCCCGTCCCTGAGTGGGAGACAACAATTGCAATGTTCCCAACGCTCTGGCGACATTACTGTTAAAATCTTCAAGGTTTTTACCCTGCAAGGTAGACATCAGATCCGTGGTTATCTTCAACACCTTTTCGAGACGCGCTAGTCGCTTTTCGTCAAGCTCGCGTTCTATCTCTTTATGGGCAATTTCCAGAGTGTCTTTTTTGGCGTTGAGCTTTTTTAGCTTTTCTTCATCGGAAGTCATGTCGATGGATTCGTCGACATCGGCAATTTGAGATTTAGCGAATGCCAGGCGTTTTTCATTTTCAGGAGCCTGCGCGAAGTATTCCGCAGCCATTTCAAATAAAGAATCTCGGATCGGGGATACGCTATAAATTCGTTTCAGCAGATCTTTCAGTAGTCGGGTGTGGGAAGCGTCACCCTGTGGACCCTTGCTCATTTGTTCTCGTTAGTGGTTTTTTAAGTTCAGTTTAGATTAGTTTTATCATTTTGTTATACCTAGCGCAAAACAAACCCTGAATATTTCGTATTGTGAAATTCCATGAACCACGTAGAATAGCGGGCGAGCTGACCAGACAATCGCCGCTTGCTTGCAAGGGGAGGAAAGTCCGGGCTCCACAGGGTAGGATGCCAGATAACTTCTGGGCGGCGTGAGCCGACGACAAGTGCAGCAGAGAGAAGACCGCCTCAGCAATGAGGTAAGGGTGAAAGGGTGCGGTAAGAGCGCACCGCGCAACTGGCAACAGTTTGTGGCGAGGTAAACTCCATCCGGAGCAAAATCAAATAGGGTTCCTTATGGCGCGACCCGCGTTGGAACCGGGTAGATTGCTTGAGCCTGTGAGCAATTGCAGGCCTAGATGAATGATTGTCCACGACAGAACCCGGCTTACCGGTCAGCTCCCTATTACCATGAAGCCTCGAAGGAATCTTCGAGGCTTTTTACTCTAGACAATCCGATGAATGATTGTCCACGACGAATTATCTATGGCAAGAGCAGCGGCTTACCGGTCAGCTCCCCAACAACAGAAAGCCCTGATTTTTTCAGGGCTTCTTATTTTGGACAATCGGATGAATGATTGTCCACGACGAATTATCTATGACAAGAGCGGCGGCTTATCGGTCAGTGCTTTAATTCTACAAGGTCTGTAGGTCCGGACTTTAGTCCGACAAATGGTTCAAAATCAACCATAGCCGTCGGGTTGAAACCTTAGGGATCCCCATAAGTTTCCCCTTTAATCTGGGTGAGTGCCACAAGTTCTGACAGAGCCGACTGAAGCTCATCCTGAGTAAAACTATATTGATTACTCTGAATTATTCTGCAGGCCAGATAACAGTAAGACAGCACACGTCTGCGTCTTGTTGTATTGGCCTAATAATGCTTTTGTAGCCCTCTATTCTCAGCGGCTCTACCGATGATGTATAGTTCCCATTGCGCGACTAATAATATCAGCAGAATGACCTGTAGCCTTTTGATTGTTGTGCTTTTGCAACGGCGCAATCCCAACCCATAATATTCGTTCTTACTGTCTCTGAAAGACTCTTCTATGGCTATACGACGTTTGTATAAATTGACCATATCAATTTCTGTAAATTCATTTGGTGGTAAATTACTGGCAAGCAGCCATGGATCTTTATAGGCTTTAACATATCGTTTGTAGCTGGCGCAGTTTGGCCTTTTTGCCCGTTTCCGTTTTTTTGCGACTTTCTTTTTGTCATGGAAAAGTACCGCCCGGCTCCGGAATTTTTTACCTTTAGATATCAACATGTCAGGTAATGCCTGCGGTTTCCCCGTTGCTCTTTCATACAAGTCATTTGGTGTTTCCCAGGTATCACCGTCATCAATGCTGCATTTAACGGTTCCGCGAATACGCCCAATCCAGTTCCACCCCAGCTTTTCAACTTCCCGGAACCAGCGCACCTTGACCCCTGCATCTGTGCAGATGACGGGCTGACACTGTTTCGGGAGACAATGATTCAGTTTATTCAGGAAAGCAATATGACAACCATGAGAGTTCATTTTTCTTTCGGGATATATCTGCTCATAAAGAGTGAACGCCCTGCCATCAAAGGAGACAGAGGCTCTGAGCAAGCACCATGTGTTGTTATCTATATGGGCCCAGTCCACCAGTATCAGCGGGTTTTTCTGATTGGCAAAATATCCGCAAAATTGTTTATAGAAACCGTTTCGGGCATCGGCCAGTTTTTCATAGCCGATGAGTCGGTCGATCCGTTTGATAGCATGTTTTTCACTGGTATCACTGAAGTGGCTCACTTTTCGCCCGATAGCGGTAAGACTGACAGCCGCACCTTCCTGAACTGCGTTTACGGCCAATGCAAAAGATTTTTGCACTCTGACATCGATAGAAATTGAATCAAAAGAAATTAAATCAGATACTAGTGGCATGGCGTCTCTTTGGGATTTGGTGGTTGGTTTTTGGCGAAATTAGATTACCTGGTCAGAGAGACGCCTGCCAGGTCTAATGCAAATATTTATGGGGAGCCTTAAGGTTGAAACCCGACCTACAGGAATTATCTATGACAAGAGCAGCGGCTTATCGGTCAGCACTCTAATTCTACAGGCTCTGTAGGTCCGGACTTTAGTCCGACACAAGTTGTAATTCCACCATCGTTGTCGGGTTGCAACCCGACCTACAGATTCATTAGAAAATGCACTTGATATGCGTATCAGAGAAATTGCTAAAGTGGATTAATTAGCATAAAGTGTGCGCGATTTTTTCATTTGATTTATTAGAGTTCATCTATGTTTAAAAGGGACTTTCTTGGTGCTTTTGCACTGCTGTTGATAAATACCTCCGTTTTTGCTGTTCAACAGGATTTTGATGGCGATAACGTCGCAGATCTTGGCGTAATGAGGTCATCAAATGGTTTCCATTACCTGTTAAATTCATCCGGCAGCAATTTTGGTTCTGAGCGAAGAGATGGCATTCAACGCCATAGCTTGAGTGTTAACCATTCCGATATACCTATTGTTGGCGATTTTGATGGCGATGGTATTTGGGATATTGGTGTGCGCCGCCCTGCTAGCTATGAATGGATCATTCGCAAAAGCTCAGGAGGTGAACTCGAAACCCGTGTCTTCGGGCGACATCCCCTTGACATCCCGGTTCCGGCTGATTATGACGGTGATGGCATCACTGATGTTGCCGTGCGCAGGCCGTCAACGGGTTATTGGTATATTGCCAACTCTTCTGGTGTTGACCTGATTACGGGGCACAGTGACGGTGTAACCCGACTCAAATTTGGATTGAACTCTGCCGACATTCCTGTACCAGCAGACTATGACGGAGATGGACGCGCAGATCCCGCAGTGAGGAGACCCGGCAATCAGGTTTGGTACATTCTTAACTCTGCAGGACAAGACCTAATTACTTCTAACAGGGATGGAATCAGTCGTAAGCGCTTTGGTTTACAGTCTGGAGATGTGCCTGTTCCGGCAGACTACGATGGCGATGGCAGAGCTGATCTGGCTGTATGGCGTCCATCTAAGAATTTGTGGTATGTACTAAATTCATCAGGTGTGGATCTGATAAGTAGCTCTGCTGATGGCATTACTCGTAAATCATTCGGTGACACTGAGAGTGCGATCCCCGTTGTGGCAGACTACGATGGTGATGGACGAGATGATATTGCTATCAGGCGCCCGCAAAGCTTGTCCTGGCTGATACTCAATAGCTCTGGAGTTGATAACAGAAGTGGTCATGACAATGGCGTGAGTAATGTCAGATTTGGCTTGCGGGAGACTGATATACCCTTGAGTCAGCAACCCTATTTGCTTTTTTATCGTTTTGATATTGATGGTGATGGCTATTCTTATAGCGAAGAAATCGCTATGGGGACCGATCCCCTGATCCCCGATAATGTTGATTCCGACGGCGACGGGGTAATTGATGACGAGGATGCGTTTCCTGACGATCCAAACGAGACCACTGACAGTGATGGTGATGGAGCGGGGGACAACGCCGATGACTTTCCGCATGATGCAGGTGAAACCACCGACAGTGACGGCGATGGCATTGGTGATAATAGTGATGCTTTCCCATCTGACCCTACTGAAACACAGGATACTGACTCGGACGGCACCGGTGACAACTCAGATTTTTACCCAACAGATGCCGGTTGTGCTAGTGAAAATGCGGGGGATGGCGAACATTGTTATGCAACACTGATTTTGGAGTTATCGAACCTTAGCGTTGAAAATGATGCTAATAATCAGGTGTTTTTCAGTCTTGCTGCCTTAGATAGCATCATTAGTTTTAATCTCGACAGTAATCAATTTACCCGGGTTTCGATGGCGTCTGATAATAACGAAAACTTAAATGTGATGGCGGTTTCGGAAGTTCATAATCGACTTTATCTTGGGTTTAGTACCGGTCGTATCGCCTATATCGATTTAACAGAGTTGACCTTAAATGAATTTTCGTCCACATCTGAGGCGGTATATGGACTGGCGGCAGTTGGGAATTATATCCTGGCTCAAGATAACAGCGGTGCGTGGGAAAGCCATTACATTTTTGATGTTAACGGTAACCAAACAGACTGGAAAGAGTGGAATCATTACTCGCGGGTCTATGCCTGGAATAATACATTAGAAAGAGTTTACTTTTTTCGGGATACGTCATCGCCCAATGACCTGATGTACGAAGATATCGACCAGGCATCAGGGATCATTACTGCTGATGATGATTCACCTTATCACGGCGATTTCTCTATTGCGCCGCCAATAATAGTCTCTCCGTATGATGATCAGGTCTTGTTGGGCAGTGGCGATATCTACGATGCTCAAACTCTGGAGCATCAAGGCAGTATCGGATTTGCTTTCCACCAGGGGTACTGGACTGCAGAGAGTGGACTGGTAATTTTCCAGAAGCAAGGAAATAGTTTCCTGCTGACTCGTTTTAATGATGAATTTGCTGTAGTAGAGCAAACGCGCTTTTCTGGTGAACTGCTAGATGTGGTCAGTCAGACTGAAAAAGCAGTATTAGTAGTAGAGATGAATAACACCATTAACTATATCGAATACATTGCTGATGACGATATTGATAATGATGGTGTGGATAATCTGGCAGACGCATTTCCTGAAGATGCTGCCGCTTCAGTGGATACGGATAACGATGGTGCTCCTGATAGCTGGAATGATGGATATTCTGAGGCGGAAAGTACAACCGGGTTGCAACTGGACGTTTTTCCAATCGAGTCCTCATGTTGGCTAGAGAGTCACGCTGAAGAGGGAAACTGTGATCCGAACCAAAGACTGGTTTTTGGAGAAGCGCAAAGTTCGCAGCTCTACGATGGCATTTTGTATGTGTTATCGCCTGAAGATCGTCGTATCAACCGAAGAGAAGTAACTAGCAGCACTTATTTAAATCCTATTTTGTTATCCAACAATGATGTTTATGGACAGCCTCTCACCGTCGCTGTGGGTGGTGATTTGGGAGTTTTGGTTGGCTATGACAGCGGTAATATTTTGCGCTATTCGCTTGATGGACTTGGGACTCCCATTGTTTTTGGCAGACTCGCAAATGAAGTTCATCAGGTTTTCGTTGCCGGTGAGCAGGCTATTGCGATTTATGGCAGTGGTAACTATTACCGCAATTACGCGGTACTTGATGAAAACGGCCAGGTAGTTAGTACCTATACCAACGGTGATTATTCCAACGATTATGAGTTTAATTACAACAGCAATCGTCTTTATTGGTTTTCCAACAGCTATTCTGATTATTTGTATAGCGCTTTATTAAGTAGCACAGGCACTCTGACTGAAATTCACTCCAGAAGATATAACTCAAACCCGACATCATTTATGAGTGTTTCAGGAGACGATAGCCGCATTGTCACCGGTGAAAACATCACAGTGGCAGATTATTATGGTGATCCTGTAGTGGCCTCACTAGCAAGGCCCACGGGTCTGACGGATTCCGCTGTTTTGCAAGACTTTATCTGGCTTAATGAAATTGCGGTAGGGTTGTATTCATCAGGTGGAAGAAAATCGTATCTGGCTATATATTCACCGGATCTGAGCATAGCTTATTCATTTGTAGAGATGGATAGTAAAATCATGGCGTTGTTTAGTAGCAATGGTCTGTTGGTGACATTGACTGAGGAACTCGGCAGCTTCGATATTCAAAATGTACCGCTCGAAGCTGACGGTGATCAGGATGGAATTCCCCATTGGTGGGAGACCAGTTATGGATTGGACGATGCCAATGTTGACGATGCTGGAGCCGATCCTGACCTGGATGGTTTAACAAATCTGCAAGAGTACACGGCTTTAACCGATCCTAACCTGGCTGATACTGATGGTGACGGATTAAATGACGGCCAGGAAGTGCTGGAATGGGGACTAAACCCGCTATCAGTTGATACTGATCAGGACCTGTTACCTGATGCCTGGGAAGTGCAAAACGGCCTCAATGGTAATGACAGCTCTGATGCTGCACAGGATAGTGATAACGATGGTGTCAGCAACTACCATGAATACCTCACCGGAACCGATCCGCAAGATGCTAGTTCGATACCAGACTTTATCAGTAATGAGTTATTTTCATTTGAAGGCTACGAAGCCCCACAAGACTGGCTAATTGAAGGTGATTACTCATTTACCGAAAGCGAGGCTTTTCATGGCAATGTCAGCTTGCTGAGTCATAATAATTTCTCCATTGAGTGGCAGGGCCTGTTTGGTAATACTGAGGTGGATTTTTACCTTTACAGTGATTGCTACAGTAGCTACGACAAATCCTACAACTTGTATATCGATGATGAATTACTGAGTTACGGCTATATTGCACAGCTTTCCTGGAATAAGATTTCGGCACTGATCACCATGGGTTATCAGAGCATCAGGTTAGAAGTGGAAAGCAGTGATAGTTCTTGTGGCCTGTATCTTGATGCTGTTACTGCCA
This sequence comes from Planctobacterium sp. AWH2_060, assembly GCF_056158425.1. Taxonomy (NCBI): domain Bacteria; kingdom Pseudomonadati; phylum Pseudomonadota; class Gammaproteobacteria; order Alteromonadales; family Alteromonadaceae; genus Planctobacterium; species Planctobacterium sp. AWH2_060. The sequence continues at coordinate 4,545,475 of NZ_JBSWTG010000001.1, forward strand.
AGCCAATGCGCAACCTGTTTGAAATGGGGGCTAATTTTGTTACTCAACGCGATGGCACTTTGAACATCTATGACTACCATGGGGAGCTATTGCGCACAGTGATTGTGCCTGGGGTCTTTGACAGTTATCGCGATGCCAGAGATATCAGTGTATTAGACGATGGGCGGATCGCTGTGTTCAATGGGACGTTCCGACCGGTTTTGAGTATCTATTCGCCACAGGAAAATAGCTGGGAATATATTAAAGCTCCTGCCTGGTCTACGGTGAACAACGGTAGTTACGGGGGAATCGATGCGATTGGCAACAAAGTATTTGTCACCAACATGAGTACTAGCGGTAGCGAAACACAAGGCATCATCTTGTTCGATTTAACTGACAATAGTGTGACTTATCACGATGGTCCAGACCTGACTGATCTCAATGTCGGCTTGGATGGAAACCTGTACGCATTGGGTGACCGCACAGTCTATCAATACAATCCACAGAGTCTCGAATTACTCAATTCAATTTCTATAGACGAATCTCGCAGTATTGCAGTCGATGCATTGGGGTATATCTATGCAGCAAGCTGGTCGTCAGAAATAACTCAATATGACCAAACTGGTAATGAGATCAAAAGCTTATTTAACCCCGATAATGCCAGTTACAATGATATTGCGCTACGAGTCAATGGTGAGATTCGAGCCGCTGAGGCTTGGTATGGCAAAGTCTATCAAACCTCGACGGAGTTAATATCTATTACGCAAATTCCCTTGAACGCAGAGTTCATCGATTTTGTACCTGATATTGACAGCGACACTGACGGTTTACCTGATTGGTGGGAAGGCGGTTTTGGTCTTGATGCGAATAATGCCGATGACGCAGCGTCGGATCCCGACAATGATGGCTTAACAGCACTGCAAGAGTATCAACTGGGTACCGAAGAAAACAATGCAGACACTGATGGTGACGGGCTCGAAGACGGTTTTGAATACAATACTTTTGGTTCCGAGCCCACAGTTGCTGACAGTGACGCCGATGGTTTAAACGACGGTGAGGAATATGAGCAGGGAACCAACCCACTGAGTCGTGACAGTGATTCTGATGGGCTGAGTGATACAGAAGAGCTCAACACTTATGGAACTAACCCCTTAGCCGCAGACAGTGATATGGACGGTATGAACGACCTGTATGAAGTGACCCACGGACTGGATGCGAATGCCGTCGATTCGGATTTAGATGCTGATGGCGATGGGCTGACTAATTTGCAAGAACATGATGTAGGCTCCGATCCCAACTTGGCAGATAGTGATGGAGATACGCTGAGTGATTTTGATGAATTGATGACCTATCTGACTTCACCGATATTGGTGGATACTGATGCCGATCAGCTACCCGATGCCTGGGAGATTGAATTTGCGATGGATCCATTGGACCCTGAAAATGCCACACTGGATATCGACGGAGATTTGTTTAGTGCCCTGGAAGAGTTTTACAGTAATACGGACCCCACTAACAATAGTAATTTCCCTGAGCCCATCAACTGGGGAACAAACCAGGGCGATGAGCGCCACACTGGCTACACACCACACATCCTTGACGCCAATGATTTTGCGTTAAAGTGGCAAGCGACATTACCTTGGGGGAGTCTATTGCCAGTGGCCACGTCTGAAACGATGGTATTCGTTTCTGCAGACAGTTACTTTGGGGAACATGGTATTGCTGGCCTTGATGCTGAAAGTGGCGAAATCAGCTGGCAACTGGACTATGATGGAATTCATTCCGTGAATGCCCCGGCATACCAAGATGGTCAGGTTTACTTTCAAACCGGTGGTCATTCTGATTCGTTTATCCGCTCAGTCGACGCAGCAACCGGCACGCTTAATTTTGAATCAAGCTATGGTAATCAGTGGTCCCGATATTTGGCTCCTACCATTTTTGACGGCAACGTCTATATGGCTGGCGGATATTATGGCGGTACTTACGGGTTTGACGGTACGACAGGGGCACAACTGTGGTTTGCCCGCGGACCGCAATATGATGAATTTACCCCTGCTGTAGATGAGAATTATGTTTATGCCTTCACCACAAGACTGGATATTCTTGCCCGCGAAACAGGAGAGTTAATCAATTCTATTGCTTTCCCTGGCTTCGACTGGGGGGGCTATGATGTTGGCATTGCAACAATTTTAACTGCGCAGAACAACGTGGTAGCTACCCAAAGTGGCACTTTGGTTGTATTCGACACTGAATCACTGTCTGTGAAGTGGAGAAAATCAAAAGCTGGATTTAGCGAACATGTGGCGGTTGCCAACGGTACTATTTACGCGCTGGCCAATGGTTCGCTTTATTCAATGAGTGAGGATAATGGCGAAAATAACTGGGTCTTGGGCACATATGACTTCTCTTCTAACATCATAGTGACTAAAACACATTTATTTGTTGGGGATAGCAGTCGTACCTATGGGATTAATTTGGATAGCAGAGAAATCGAATGGAGTTACGAAGCTGCCGGTGCGTTGAGTCTGAGCAAAGAGGGAATGTTATACATATCCGGCTCGACACTGACGGCTATCGAACTGAAATAGCAGTGCATCTCAAATTAAGACTAAGGCGCATTACCTGACGGGCAATGGAATGCCCGCAAGCTTTGCAGTGTGGCTGTTTGATTAAAGAGGTTTAGGGAGAATACGCTTAAACCCTATATCTCTAAAAGCAACAGCCACCGCAACCGAAAGGGGGAACGCCTCAGTTGCATTTTTTTTGGTTTTCACTGGTCTGAAAAAGAAAATGTTCCCCAACTGTTAACTTCATGCTCCCGAGCCCGTTCCGGGAAATACAGTGTCACATTTTCGCCTTCCTGTTTAATCGCGCTAACGCCAATCATCATGGTCCAGGGAGCGCCCGCGAATTTTTGACGTGCTATTTGAATTTGTCTGTGTGTGCCTTTGGCAAATTTAGGGTTTTTTCTGTTATCAGGATCCTCTAGTCCGAAATAGGGTACCCAAAAACCAGCATAGTCCTGTAAGTCCCATTTGGCTGAAGGGCTCCAGTCCTTGCCATCGAAAATCGATTCTCCCATTTGTGCAGACAGATGAAACTTGTGTAATCGTTCTGTTTGCGGGTGCTTTATGTACAGGTCTAAAACGGTGTAGTCTTCAGCCTTACCCTTGGCACATAAGTAAAAATAGTCGTTATCTTGCATCAGATGAAGTGATGCCCCTGCTGGCAAATCAAATTTTGTTGCAGCCTCCCACTCGTCTCCACCACACTTCCCATCCAGTAAAGCCGATTGGTTGGTTGAATTTATACTGAAATCACTGGCAGCCTTGACGCTAGTGCATAAGAATAAAAGTGAGCAGCTAATAAGCTTTAATATATTGTTCATTGGATTCTCTTTGAGTTTCTACTTCGGTGCTTTCTCGCCCCGGAAAACCGGGCTGTGGGGTCGAAGCTAAACTCAATGAGATTATTATTCCTGAAGACTTTCTGATTTATTGCTGATTTGTAACTGACTTTAATGGTTACTGGATACATGCAGCCAACAATGCTGTAATTCAGGTGGCTGTATGAGTGTTTTATTTCGCAATAGTTTTGCCTGTTTAAGTTTAACAGCGCAATTAACGCTTAGTTCAGCGATGAAAGCTAATGAGCAAATCTATAAGGGTGACAAATGAATACGGATGAATCTGAGTTAAGTAAGCTGAAGGCGAAGTGGCAGAGTCGAGCCATGGTCAGTCAGTCTGCACATTACGATGCAGGTAATAGCTATGAAAAATTGTTTTTGTACCTGGGCGCTACGGTAGTGGCGATGTCGGCCACCGTAGGGAGTGCAGAAGTTTTGGTTCCATCATCTGTAGTAGAAGAACTGGGTGCTGACACTGTTAAAAGTGTGTCTGGTGTCATTAGCTTGTTTATCGCGATATTAGCGGGGCTTCAAACTTTTTTGAAATTCAGCCAAAAATCTGAAAAACATAAATTGGCAGGGGCTAAGTATGGTGACGTCAGAAGGTCCCTCGAAGAAATTTCTCTGCTCATTGGCTCACAAGAAGATAAAGCGAAAGTTGCATTACACGAAGTGAAGAAACAATTAGACTCGTTGGCACTAGAATCTCCGGAGTTGCCAAACAAAATTCTAAAGAAACACGGAGGGTGCGACAGCTAAAGGGGGAGCCTTATACCTGACAGGAGTGCAGAGAGGCGCGATATCATCTGTCTAGCTCTGTTAACTCTATAGCACTATCCAGATTATTCAGAGCTATGGGCTTGGTTAATATTTCATCTATCAATCCCTGATTTTTAAGTTCCTTTGCTGCGTCTTCGATGTCGCCAGTGACCATGATGGTGCGGATTGGATTTTTACTGAGGTGGCGAATCGCCAGTATTACTTCTGTTCCCAACAGGCCCGGCATATTGTGATCCGTGACCAGAACGTTAAATTTGTCTTTCGCTTGTTGAAATAACGCCAGCGCCTCCTGGCCATTGGACGCTTTTGTGACATTGTAGCCTTTCATTGTCAGATAGGTGTTGTAAATGTTGCGCAAACTGGCTTCATCTTCCACCAAGAGCACGTTTTCAGTGCCGCTGCTGGTTTGTGTGCTGAGTTCTGGGGCACTTTCTTCGACTTCTAATTGGCTAACTGGCAGTCGGATTTCAAAACTCGTGCCTTTTTGCAGTTCACTGTGGACACTGATGCTGCCCTTGAGTTTTTGAATGATGCCGTGCACCACGGATAAGCCTAATCCGGTGCCTTCGGTTTTCTTTTTGGTACTAAAAAAGGGTTCAAACAGTTTGTTTTGCACCTCTTCGGGAATGCCACTGCCATTATCGGCTACGGTAAGTACAAATTCTTCCTCTGATCTGGCCAGGGTTAATTCTACTTCTGTGGCACCGGCCTGCGAGGCGTTTTTCACCAGGTTGATCAATATCTGACTCACAGAAGATTCATCTGCCAAAATATTGCCTTGCGCCTGACAATGGAAATTTACCGTGCATTTCTTTTTCAGACCGGGAGTTAATAGTTCCAGGGTTTGACCAATGCTCTGCACAATATCGATGACTTTTAAATATTCAGTATCTGCCCGTGAAAACTGTAATATCTGGCGCACCATACTGGCCCCTCTTTCGCCTGCTTCGATGATGTGACTGACACACTTTTGCGCATTGTCACTTAATTCCACACTGAGCTTTAATAACTCTGAACTGCCGCGAATAATGGCCAGAATATTATTGAAGTCGTGGGCGATACCGCTGGCCAGGGTTCCCATGGATTCCATCTTTTGCGCGTTTTGTGAACGTTGCTCGATTTCGATGATAGAGCGCAAATCTGTGATATTGAGCCAGACTAGCTCTGCACCGTCTTCTATGCGATGTGAGCTAAAGCGGTCAAAGAAGACCGGTATTTCTGAGCCATTCATGGTCAACACTTTCCCTGACATTTCGCTCTGCTTGCTATCATCATGGCCCAGGCATACCGAATCCACCTGCGTCCCAATAAGTTGCTGTTTATTTTGGGATTGCAACATATCGACGAAGCTTTGATTAACAAAATTTATCTTACCGGTGGCTTTTTCATAATTTAGTACACCGTTTTGCGAGTGATCGGTAAAGGTCTCAAAGGTGTGCCTGATGCGGGTGATTTGCGTGCGTTGCCGTTCAATGGCTGCTTTGTCGCTTTTAACCCGCCGCAGAACCGGCACCACGACAAATAGCAGTGCAGTGATTATCAAAGTGACAGAGATGATCAGGGTTTGCCGTAAGGTAGTGAGTTGTAATTCCTGGTGGCGTTTTTGGCTTACCTGCAAGGTATCAGCCAGCTGTCTTAGTTCATTAGCTAAATTGCGGTTGGTGCTACTGGCAATGAACCCTTCTGCGTTTTCTGTTTCGTCTTTTATGGCTTCTCGGGTTACGGCTATCAGAAGTTCTATCTGGTTAAATACTTCATCTGTAAGGTGTAAGCCTATCGGCGAGGCGGTGTCTACTTCAAGATGACGAAAATAATTCATGTTTTCCGTAATACGGGAAAGATGTTCCACTGCCCGACGTTTGAGACTGCGTCTGGCTGTCGGCTGATTAACTGATACCAACGATAGCAGGGTTAATTCCAGCGAGCGGGCTCGCTCACTCAGTTCCTTTGCCAGCTCTGCTTTTAATATTGCTTGTTTTTGTTGTTCGATGAAGTGTTGCTGAACGCTGTAGGACACCAGCAATACCACCAGGACGGTGATCAGGGAAATGGTAGAGCGGGTTTTAAAGCCCGTAAGGGATAACGCTTCCATGGTTAAGGCTGGTGTTTTTTCCGCAGTTAGGTTTTTTTAAAGATAGCACAACTATCCGAACTGCCAATTTAGTCTTCTTGTGCAAGGTTAGACTTCATGCCTTTCTGAAAAATTACTGTGCCTGCCAGTGCCACTATGCAGTATGCGGTAAAATACCAAAACCCCGGACCCACATTGGATAATGTCTGGGAACTGAGCTCAAAACTGAATTTAAACAATCCCATGTTAATTTCCTGACTACTGCTGGTGTTGCTGTGGTCTGTGGAAAGTACCGCCAGAAATATGGCAACAACAAAAACGTCCGCCATGGACCATTTGCCAATACTAGACACAAACTCGGCGAGCTTGTGTCTGGTGCTGTCGGAGGCGCAAAAGCGTGCAATCAGTACCAATAGTGTTTTGATTACAGGGATAACAACAGAAAAAAACAAGATCAGGAAGGCCACCAGATAGCGTTTATCCTGCCATAACTCGTTGACTGTGCCCAAAATCGAAAGTTCTTTGTCCACTAACGACGCTGTTAAGGCTGAATTGCCAAGATTGGCTAACAACTCCATATCCAGGGAGAACATGGGCAGCAGGATGCCTGGGATAAATAAGCCAAGCGCCAGAAGGTTGAGGGCGGTGCCCAGGTTTTGTCGTAACACAATAAAGGGTCTCTGGTTAATTGAACTGAAGATGCAGAGGAATTTGCCTCGAACTATAGGGTTTTATCACGCATATTTTTCCACATTTGATACCAGGTTGGCTCTTTGCCAAACAGGGTAATATTGGCGCGGAAAATGCGGCTGGCATACAGACGTACTGCCCAGATCCCCACAATCATAAAGCCTAATGAAGTCATTATCTGCCATAGTGACACTTCCATAGAAGACAGGCGCATTGGCATAAAGGAAATCGCGGTTAATGGCACCATAGACAAAATTGAGGCCACTTCACCGGCGGGATCATCCAACACCATAAAGACCAGCATTACAGGTAACATGGGCAAGAACATTAATCCGGTTTTACCCGAGTGATTAGGATCGTCAATGGTGGCGGAGAAGCCCACAAATACATAGTTCCAGAAGATGATCCCGGCAACGCAAAATAACACCATTAATCCAATTGGTGAGCCAGCCAGGTTAAGATCGATTTGTTCATTGGAGGAAAACAGCATAATGGCGCTGTAAACCAGACCCATTATGAGCAAGGTGGAAAGCAAACTTTTAAGACTGGATAAACACAAGCCCAGTGCTTTGCCATCTATCCACTGCTGGAAGTTAACACAAGTCAGTAATTGCTCAGTAACCCTGTGTTGTTTTTCCTGGGTTACTGAAGTCATACTCAGGGCAAAGCTGTTAAATACGGCAATAGCGGTGAGAATTGCCACAACACCGCTGAGTATTCTGGCATCCTGACCGACATCCTGTTCGGCATTATTAATGATGTTGATGTCTAACGGCTGCTGTAGTTTTTCCAATTCTGCATCTGAAATATTCAGTGCCGTCAGTAGTAGTTGCCGTTCAAAATCCTCTAATTCCGCCTCCATTGTTGCCCGCCAACTGACTTCGTTGGGGATCATCAATTGATATTGCCCAGTGTCTTCATCAAACAACAAAATACCCGCATAATTGTTTTGCTGCATCTGAGCCTGATAGGCCTGAATATCGGCAAGTTCAGGTATTGGTGTAGTTTGAAAGCGCTCACTAAGTTGGACCTTTACCGAACTGCCGACCGCCAGCGATACTTTTTCCTGTTGCGCCTGTTGTTGCCAGTATTGTACGGCGAACAAGGCGCCATAAATCGCCAGCATCAGCAAATAGCCAATGAGTTCTTGTTTTAGTTTGAGATTTTTCAGGAATTCCCAGCGGGCAACTATCCAGACTTTATTCATGAGGTTGACTCCCTGTCGTATTACCACTTAGCGCGTGCAGATATATTTCGTGCAGGCCGGGTTGTTGCAGCTGTAAATTACTGATTGGCAAGCTGGCCATAAGTGCTTGCAATAGATTTGGAATTTGGCAGCTAGATAGCAATTGTAAGTGCAGACTGTTGCTGTTTTTGACGGTCAATGAGTGCACATCTTTATTGGCCTTTTGCAGTGCATCCAACTGTGCCTGTTCAGGCATCGTCTCAAGCTCTAGTAACAATTCGCTGCCCAGTGTGGACTCGGAGCGAATGGTCTGCATGTCGCCATACAGCACTGATTTGCCATTAGCCATCAATAGCAACCGATCAGCCAGCTTTTCCACTAACGACATCTGATGGGCGCTGAGTAACACCGTCGTCCCTTGTTGTTGCAGAGTTTTCAGAAAGCTGATGACTTTTTCCTGGTTCATCGGATCTAATCCGGAGAAGGGTTCGTCTAAAATAACCAACTCCGGGCGATGGATAATGCTGCTCAGCAATTGAATTTTTTGTTGGTTGCCTTTGGATAATGACTTTAACGGTTCTTTTTGCCGGTCGTCTAACTCAAACTCTGTCAGCCACTGTTGAATTTGTTGTTCGGCATCAGCCTTGCGCATGCCTTTTAACGCCGCGACATAGTGCAGTATTTTGTGCACTGATACGTCCTGATAAAGGCCGCGCTCTTCCGGCAGATAACCAAACTGCTCGCTCTGCAGACGCGAAAATGGATTATTGTGTTGTTTGAATATTATTTCGCCACTGTCTTTAGTGGTAAGGCCTACCAACATGCGAATGGTGGAGGATTTGCCCGCGCCATTGGGGCCTAAAATTGCGAATATCTCGCCGCTGTTAACGGTAAAGCTAAGCTCGTTGACGGCTTGCAGAGTTTTATAGCGCTTGCTTAGCTTGCTAACTTCTATATGCATATACAAATTCCTTTTTAGCGGAAATCCGTTACTGGCCTGTTGGACTGACTCCTAGCTGATTGGCATAACCCGGTTGCGTCCAAGTCGCTTGGCTTCGTAAAGTAATTTATCGGCTTTTTCGATGAGTTTACCAGCCGATTGATTCCCTTCAAAGACCGCAACCCCGAATGACGCGGTAATATCACCCACCACTTTACCGGTAGATTTTTGCTTAACCTGGATCTTTTCAATGGCGCGGCGCATGGTTTCTGCCAGGTGACAGGCGCGCCCCTGATTGCTTATAGGCAGTATGATAGCAAATTCTTCGCCTCCAAAACGGTAGGCTTCTGCGCCATCGCGGCAGGATGATTTTAACTTTTTTGCAACCGCTTTTAGCACCAGGTCACCCATCTGGTGACCGTGGGTATCGTTAAACTTTTTAAAATGGTCGACATCCAGCAAAATCAGAGAGGCTTCTTTATTGGCCACGGCGGCGGCAAACTCTGAATCGAAATAACGGCGGTTATTAAGTCCGGTCAAGGCATCAACTAACGCTTCTTTTTTGCTGACTTCCAGTTTTTCTTTTAGGTCACTGATCTCTTTTTCAGCATTGGCCATGGCGGCGCTGAAGGTGAGGGTGCTGTTACGGATCTTTTGGCCTTCTTTAACCAGATTGCGCACCATGGCCATGGTTTCCTCTACCGAAAAGCCTTCGCTTTCTACTTTTTTCAGGCCATCCAGGCTTTTGTCCATGGCATCGCGAAAATCATTGGTTTCGTGGCGAGTGTCTTTTACCGTCTGGCTGAATTCGGTGATCATGGCATCAATACTTTGGCGCAGTTGCCAGGCGCTGACTTCCTGCTTGTCGGCCACATGGGCACGGTACATATCTAATGCCCGCGCCTCGGAAATGGACTTGTAATTATCAATAGCAGAATCGACTGCCTGATTCAGTTCAGGGGATTGATTACTGGCGTAGGTGTACCAGATGGCGTAGTTAGTTGGCTCAGCAGATATCTTGTGCTTGATCAGCAGTGGCACGGTTTGCTTGAGAATTTTGAAGGAATTTTCCAGGTCGTCTGCAGACATACTTGTTATTCAGCCGGATCAGTGTAATCCCTAGATTATTTCTTCCAATCCGGCTTAACGCAAGGTTCAAAGGCTTTTTTCTGCAATTGTTGCGGGATTAAACCAGTCAAATTGCTGTTGTAGTGACACTACAGAGCCCACGATTATCAGCGTGGGCGGCTTTAATGTGGCCACATCTGGGTTGTCTAAAATGTTGGCCAGGGTGCCGGTAACCACCTTTTGGCTTTCCAGGGTAGCTTGCTGAACTAAAGCAATAGGTGTATCGCCTGATAAGCCGTGTTCCTGGAGTTTTTCGGTAATGACACTCAGGCCGTTGAGTCCCATGTAAAACACGATAGTTTGATTGGGTTGCGCCAGACCCGACCAATTCAGGTTTATGGTGTTGTCTTTTAAATGGCCTGTAGCAAACACCACTGATTGCGCGTGATCACGGTGAGTTAACGGAATACCTGCATAGCTGGCAGCGCCATTAGCAGCGGTGATGCCTGGAACCACCTGAAAATCGACACCGGCTTCCACCAGAGTTTCCAGCTCTTCGCCACCACGGCCAAAGATAAAGGGATCGCCGCCTTTTAAGCGCACCACACGATGGCCTTCTTTGGCTTTTTCCACCAACATGGCACTGATCTGCTCTTGAGGAATAGTGTGATTGCTTTTTTCTTTGCCCACATAGATTTTTTCCGCGTCGCGGCGCACTAGATCCATTATTTGTGGCGATACCAGGCGATCAAAAATCACCACGTCGGCTTTTTGCATCAGGCGCAATGCTCTGAAAGTCAGCAGTTCCGGATCGCCAGGACCGGCACCAATTAAATAGACCTGCCCCTGAGTAAAGGTGTCATCTTGGGCGGCTTGCTCCAGCTTTTGTAAAAACGGAGTTTCAGCCTCGTTCAGGTTCCCCTGCAATACTCCTTCAGCAACATCGCTGTCGAAGAACCATTCCCAAAAATAGCGTCGCTGGGTGACGGTGGGTAATTTAGATTTGACTGTCTCACGAAACTTTTCTGCGAAATCACCCAGATAACGAATGTTTTGCGGAATAATCGCTTCCAGTTTCTGACGCAAATAACGCAACAGCACCGGCGCGACACCACCACTGCTCATGGCAATAGTGATATTGCCTCTGTCCACAATTGAAGGGGTAATAAAATCACACAGAGGCGGGTTATCCACTACATTGACAATGATATTTCTGGACTTGGCTTGTTGCTGAATATCGGCGTTAAGCGCTTCGTCATTGGTGGCGATAAAGACCAGTTGTGCGCCGTCTAAATGGTGGGCTTCGTAGCGGTTTTGCTGTAGTGCGATTTTGCCCTTTTGGGCGAGTAAAGCAACGGTGGGGGAGACATCTGGCGCCACTACCCTAATAGTGGCTTCGGTTTTAAGCAATAACTCTATTTTTCGGGCTGCAACTTCGCCAGCACCCACCACCAAAACCTGGATGTCTTGGGTATCGAAAAACAAAGGAAAATAACGCATGACAGAAAACCTGATATTGAACTGAAGTCAGTTTGCCAGATTTATCTATAACCAATAAATCATTAATTGGTTATAGATATAATCAATGGTTATTATGGCATGTTGACCTTTGCCGCAAAATTGTAGCGAATAGATCAACACGCTTATGTGGACTCCCCCTTGTCAACATCAAAAAGATTTATCAAAGAATTAATGCTTGCTTATGTACGAGCTCTAATTGAGAAGCTACCTCAGGCTCACTGATATTTTCGCGAACTCGTTGTCAAATCTCTAAAGCGGGCTTTAAGCACTTTGCGTGTTGCTGACTAACGAGGTGATTTTCATCTTTAATTTTGCATTTTTGATGTTGCGTAACTTAAATTTCTCTTGCCGTTAAAGTGGCAATAATTCTGCTTTGTATTCGGTGTGGTTTGCGAGCATGGAAAAGGCCGTTCTGATCGTTTTGTTGGCCAGTGCCACAGCCGCACATTTCTTTCCTCTTCGCGCGACCAACTCTTGTACCCACAGTTCTTTCTTCGTTTGCGCTTTGCGTCGGAGCATCTGATTGATGGCAGACATGGCACCTGTGATAAGCGAACTTCTGACCGACTTGTTCTTAACATATTTCCCTATCGTACCGAGCTTAATTTTTCCTCCGGAAGAGTGCTGAATAGGTGTAAGCCCGATACAAGCGGCTGCGTCACGGCCAGTTTTAAATTGCCCCATTTCACCACAACCCAGAGCATTATATAAGTTTATGGCATTGAGTGGGCCAACACCTTCCAGAGCCAACAGCCTTTTACATCCTTCTTCCTGCTGGACCGCTTTCTCAATGCATATCTCATATTGCTCAACAGATTCAATACTTAGCTGTAATTGCTGCCATCCTGTTTCCAGGGCTTTACGAAAGGAAGAGCTAAATTCATTCTCAGCATCTTCCAGTACCTCATCAATGACACCTTTAAGTCCTCCCTGACCGGGAGATACGCGGATATTGAATTCCAACAATAGAGCCGTGAGCTGATTCTGCATGGCGACTTTGTGCCTGGAAGCCAGCTCTTTTAGTCTGACCAGGGACTGAAGTTCCTGTTGTTGTTTAGACTTACCGTTAATGAATGACACATCAACAATTTGAGCAGCCTGCAAGATAGCCAGCGCATCATTCTTATCAGTTTTTTGATTTTGCCTTACATTGGCAACCAGTTTAGCTGAAATAATTCGTGCGTCATGCCCCAGCCGTATAGCTTCTTGTTTCCAGTAATTGGAGGTGCCACATGCTTCAAACACGATGGTCATGGGCTTAGACGTTGTGAGCCAGTGTCTAAAAGCCTCTGGTGACATAGCTTCGTTACTCTGCACCTTATTCTTTTTGCAGGTACAGACCTGAATTTCTTCTTTGGCTAAATCGACGCCTGCGCTAATATTATGCATATTGGACTCCTGAATATTTTTGTGTGGGAACTTAAATATTACCCGACTTATTGGGTCGGGGGAGTCCAATTATCTCTACGGTTTAGTCTCTGTTATTGCGTGGACGAGATTTTTTTTCAGGGCGATCTTGCCACTCGGTCAAATCCAGTTTTTGTCCGGCAACACGAGTTTTCTTCAATATACCGCGCACTTCGTTAGGCATACCTTTGGGTAAGTCAACGGTACTAAAATTATCGTAAATGTTAATTGCACCGATAAACTCACTGTCCAGACCCGCCTCATTGGCAATTGCGCCGACAATGCTGCCAGGGCGAACATCGTGTTTGCGACCTACCATGATCTTGTAACGCTGCATATTTTCGTCTGGTTTGCTGTCGCGTTTGTTACGACCGCGTTCACGACCACCACGCTCACCACGTTCGCGATTACCACCGCGTTCACCACGATCTCGACGATTATCTCTGGCACCGCGATCCGGCAGGTTAATCTCTGGCACGTCATCCTCTGACAAGAAGATTTGCTCGCCACCCTGAGCCAGACTCGCAAATGCGGCTAACAGGGCTTCTGGGCTGGCTTCAGCTTCCTGCTGAATTTGGGCAATTACTTCTGACCAGTTTTCCAGGTCTTCGGCGTCCAGGGCTTCAAATACTCTGGTTTTGAAACGGCTCAGGCGAGATTCGTTCAACTCACTGACATTTGGGATCGGCAGTGGTGCAATGGATTGTCTGGTGGCCTTCTCAATGGCTTTAAGCATGCGCATTTCGCGAGGCGAAATGAACAAGATTGCCTCACCTTCACGTCCGGCACGACCAGTACGTCCGATACGGTGAACATAACTTTCCGTGTCGTATGGAATGTCGTAGTTGATTACGTGGCTTACTCGATCCACGTCTAAACCACGGGCAACAACATCGGTAGCAACCAGTATATCAATTTGACCTTGTTTCAGACGCTCAACGGTACGCTCACGAGACTTCTGTTGGATGTCACCGTTCAGTGGTTCAACGTCATAACCGCGGGCCGCCAGTTTATCGGCCAGCTCTGTGGTGGCTGTTTTGGTGCGCACAAAAATAATCACACCGTCAAATTCTTCCACTTCTAAAACACGGGTCAGGGCTTCCAGTTTATTGTTGGGAGACACCTTGCAAAAACGCTGGCGAATCTTTTCCGCAGTACTGGTCTTAGCGGCGATTTTAACGGTTTTAGGATCATCTAAAAACTTGTCGGCAATCTTGCGGATTTGCGGTGGCATGGTGGCCGAGAATAACGCTGTCTGGCGATCAGCTGGTACCTGCTCCAGTACCCACTCAACATCGTCTATAAAGCCCATGCGCAGCATTTCGTCGGCTTCGTCCAGCACTAACATGCTGACATTGTCTAATCTTAAGGTTTTGCGTTTAATATGGTCGATTACACGGCCAGGTGTACCTACCACAATTTGTACGCCACGCTTTAATTGGCGCAGCTGGTGGTCGTAGGATGAGCCACCATAAATAGGTAATATGCGAATGCGGTCACTAAATGCCGCGTAAGCCTGAAATGCTTCAGCAACCTGAATCGCCAATTCTCTGGTTGGTGCCAGTACAATAAGCTGCGGTTGATTAATTTCAGGGTTCACTTTTGCCAACATGGGCAATGCAAAGGCGGCGGTTTTACCTGTTCCGGTTTGTGCCTGACCAATCAGGTCATGGCCTTCGCTGAGTAACGGAATGGCTTCCGCCTGAATTGGTGAGGGGGTCTCATAGCCGATTTTATCCAGTGCATCCAGCACTTGCTGGGGTAAATTAAGATCACTGAACTTGATGGTATTGGATGTCATGTAAAGAATTTCCGGTAGAATGCGCGCCGGGAGGCGCAAAAATATGCGTGTTTTTCAGGGTTAAGAGAGCAATTGTAATTCAAATGCTCTCTTTGGGCCAATGTATTCTGGTTTATTTTTAAACTATCGCGGATCCGAAGAGCCCTGCTTGTGCAACAAAGTTTGCATTTGAGCCTGCAAAGCCGTGAGTTTTTCGTCCAGATCTTTGATAGTCGGTTCGTGGTTTGCTTCCTGTTCTTCCTGCCTGACCTTAGCGTGTTCTTGCTCCATTACATTCACTACGATACCAATAACCATATTTAAAAAGGCAAAGGCGGTGAAGAAAATAAAGCTGATGTAAAAGATCCAGCTAAGCGGGTAGTGCTCCATGGTTTCATACATTACATCGGTCCAGTCTTCAAAGGTCATGACTCGGAACAGGGTTAATAATGAGATAGCAATATCGCCCCACAGGTCGGGATTAATATTGTAGAACAAGGTGCTACCCACTGCCGCGTAGATATAAAAGATAATAAACATCAATAACATAACGTAACCCAGCTGTGGCAGGGCTTTAATTAACGAGGTCAGCAGAATGCGCAGTTCTGGAATAAAGGACACCATCCGCAATACCCGGAATACTCTCACAAGGCGGGCTATTACCGCGGCTTCGGAGTTTTCGATGGGGATCAAACTCACCAGCACTATGGTGGTGTCAAAGACATTCCAGAAGTCTTTGAAGAAGTTACGCTTTTTTGTTTCTGCCAGGAATCGAATGGTGATTTCCGTCAGGAAGAAGCCGGTGATAAACCAGTCTAAAAACAGGGTAATTTGATTAAACGGGTCCGGCAGTTTGTATGTCTTAGCGCCCACTAAAAGAGCGGAAAAGACAATCACGGCAATCACAAACAGTTCGAAAATTTTATTTGAACGGATGCGCAAAAAGATGTTTTGAACTTCGGTAATTTGCATAACAGCGCTATTCAGGTAAAAATTGCGCATAGGATAGGTAAATGCCGGATACTGTCAAATGAATTTCATTGTGATGGGGAACCGTCCAGGTTGAGTTGACTGTCCCTGAATTGTGTACTTCGTTATTAATCATACCTGGCTTTTGGAACCCTGCTTGTGGAACACATACTCTTTGTTTTTACTTCATTACTCGCCATGATCAATCCCATTGCGGCCATTCCGGTTTATATCAGTCTGACGCAGTCACTGAGCATGAAAACCCGCCGCAAAGTAATCCTGTTGTCTTCAGCCGCAGCGTTTTCTGCCATGATCATTTTCGCTCTGGCTGGGCAGGCGATTTTTAACTTTTTCAGCATTAATGTCAGTTCATTGCGCGTGGTGGGCGGGGTTTTGTTTTTCGTGATGGGCTATGAAATGTTGCGCGGACGTACCGTACCGAAAAAGATTCCTGAAGAGTCAGACGATAACTACGGCAAGGATATCGCGGTAACTCCGCTGGGTATTCCCATGATCTGCGGTCCTGGTGCCATTACTATGGTGACCCTGTTTATGCAGGAAGCCACTACTGCAGTGCAGCAGGTGAATGTGGTGATTGGAATTTTTGGAGCCTGTCTGGCCACAGCACTGGTATTTACAATTGGCGAAAGCGTGTTAAGAGTGTTGGGTAAGTCGGGCGCCAATGTGATGATGCGCCTGATGGGGCTGATCATGATGTTAATCGCCGTGGAGTTCTTTTTTGCGGGGGTTATACATTATGTCAAAGGGATTGCAGCGGCGCTGTAGTTGGTATTTATAAGGCTGGCTAAAGTTGTGAATGTTTTTTGAGCAGCGTTCGGGTGGGCCTTACCGCAGTCAAAATCTGATTAGTTTGGTTTTGTCTTAAATTATCGATATTGAAACACTCAGCCTTACTTCAGGCTCCAATTTTGAGTTTGCTGGTAGGTAGACTTTTTTCGAAGCCATTGCCTAAAGTAACCACAATGATTTCGTTGAAATCATTGTCGGGGCGCCGACAGCGCCTTAAGGTGACCGGGCTGCGCCCCCTTAAGAATCCCCCGCAGCCCCTGACGCGCAAAAGCACAAACCCCGCCATCAGAACAACGACGACCATCAATGACAGCACATCCCTGTGCTGGGCATTGATTGAGCTATCATCCCTGATAGCTCTCATCGTTGTTTTAACTGATGGCGCAGTTTATCGCGCGTAAAGGGAAATCGGGTTTTGCACTTCGAACAAACACTGGCTTAGTCGAACCGATAAACGAATCAGTGGGCTTTATCTTAAAATGAAAATATATAGCTTCTGAACATTTATGGCGATAAAATGAGCATTCTTGCTTTCGCTCTGATTTATAAGGCGGGTTAACACGTTCTAAAAACAGTTTAGAAAAAAATTTCTCGCATACTACAAAAAATGATCTAAACTTTCGGAAGTCTTAAGAAGTGATATAAAAACGAGATGAGTAGTACGGTTTCAAATATTAAAACTTTGCGTGAGGATGTGGGCTTGTTGTTGGAATCTTTGGCGCAGTCGCCAGGCGGCCTCAAGGATGTCAAAAGGATAAGCCGACAGTTAAAACAAATAGTGAGTCACTTTGATACATTTAAAAAGCAATTAAACCGAAAACGTTAACCCTTTCACATTTTTTCATAATCATATTCCGCAAGTTTTTTTTCAGAATGCCGATACCTTTTAAGAGTTTGATGCAGAGGTACGGCATGATGACACATCAGGAATATTTTCAAATACAGGCATTGCAGTTGTTTGGTGAGTTAAACGGTGAACATCGAACCAGCAAAGACGGTGCTGCACTACACCTGGCATTTCAACAGATGGTTGAGAATTTTAAATCTGCCAGTCAGAAAACAGAATCTTAAAGTTAAGCTCAAAAGTCTGTGAATCACTTCACAGGGTTGGCAAATGATTATCCTTTTAATGTAAAGCATTCCCTATAATCATGAACTATGGTTGATGTCTTACAAATGATTAAGTTTTTTACCAAATCTTTTTGTGGTGCTGCACCGTAGAATAAAGCTGAAACAAAAATAATTAAGACTGACAGGAAACTCAACATGACTCCTCAAATGCTGATTGAAGAATTACAAAACAAGCTGGGAACCATTGCTTCGAACCTTTCAGAAATGCCCAGAGGCGAAGAACAGGTGGCGCACATTAGTCACTCTCTGGAAGATGTCATTATTGATTTAGAATGTGTGCGGGATTATCTGAAAGTGCGGAATTAAATTTCGCTGTCACAAAGAATTTGATTTGAATACAAAAAAGGATGGCATTGCCATCCTTTTTTCGTTTTAGTTTGCGAAGCTGGCTTATTTCAGTCCGCTGTTGATGTCTGCAACGTCTTGCTCAGACAAGGTGCCTGCTGCCTGTTTTAGACTTAAGATACTGGTGATGTAACCATAACGGGCACCAGCCAGATTACGCTTGGCATCGTACAGATTACGAGTACTTTGCAACACGTCAACGATAGTACGGGTACCCACTTCAAAGCCTGCTTCAGTCGCCTTTAGAGCGCTTTCAGCAGAAACTACTGCCTGATTTAACGCCTTAATGCGGGAAATGGCTGCGGTTACATCGAAGTAGTTAGAGCGCACACTGCGCACAACAGAGCGATAAACACGTTCTCTGTCTTCGCTGGTGGCGACAAAGTTATGGCGTGCCGTTTCCACAGCTGCGCTGGTACCACCGCCCTGGTAAAGCGGCACGTTAACCCCTAACTGGATAAAGCTGGTGTTTTCTCTGCTGTCAGCGCTGACACCGTTTAATTCCGTATCCGTTGAACTCAGTTGCCCGGTTAATGAAACTGAAGGGTAGTAACCGTCTTTTGCCAGTTCAATATCTTCTTTGGCAATGTCGACACCTAATTTAGATGCCAGTAATTGCAGGTTGCGATCTTCTGCCTGGCTTACCCAGGAGTTTATATCGGTAGGGCTTGGCATACTGGCGCTGAAAGTATCGGTATTCAGTACATCAAGATCACCATGGTAGTTTCCGGTGATCTCACGTAATGCTTCCAGGGTGATTTCAACATTGTTTTGTGCGCTGATTTCACTGGCTACTGCCGTATCAAACTGAGCCTGAGCTTCGTGCACATCGGTAATGGCTGTTAAACCCACTTCAAAACGTTGTTTTGTTTGCTCCAGCTGACGCTCGATAGCGCGTTTTTCTGCTTGGGCAAATGCCAAATCATCCTGCGCCCGCAAAACATTAAAATAGGCGGTAACCGTTCTGACGATCAAGTCCTGTTTGGCGAAACCATAATTGGCATCAGCCTGAGAAGCTTGCAGTTCGGCTCTGTCCAGATTTTTCCAATTGCCGTAGTCCCACACCGATTGACTCACCGTTAAGGTGGCATCATTGCTTCTTCTGTGGCTGTCGCCGTTAGTGGCTGAGGCAGTCAGATCCAAGTCAATTTGCGGCAACAGGCGAGCCTGGTTTTGAGTAATCCCAGAATAAGCAGCATCTTTGTTCGCTTGAGATTGCAGCGTAATTGGGTCGTTCTGTAAAGCCTGCTGGTAGACTTGCAATAAATCTTCGGCGTTGGCCGTTCCGGCAAGTCCAAGTCCCATCATGATGGACAAGAGTGTTTTTTTCATGTGCGTTCCTATTAATTGCGCAGCAAATATTGGCTGCAGAGGTAGTCCAATTCCCGTTTACCGGAGCTATCTGTCACCCAAAATTCAACAGAACAGGCAAAGCAACCCCTATTATTTTTCTGGCTGGTAGTTTACTTAACCTTCAGCCAAACCCCAAATGCTTTGCAGTAACAGTGTTTTAGCAAGTGTAACAGAATATTTTCGTCTGTAACCCTGGGTGCGTGTTAGTCTTTGTGCTCGCAAGTCACTAATTATGGAGTTTTTTTTGGCTAACTGGCACCGATTTTCAGACGCTGATGTCGAAATTGAACATCAGGAACCTAAATTTGAAGGTTTTTTTACTGTTTTCAACTGTAAATTGCGACATAAATTATTTGCCGGTGGATGGAGCAACTGGATCCAGCGGGAAGTATTGGACAGGGGCCATGCCGTTGCCATGCTGCCTTATGATCCCGTCAGACAGGAATTCGTAATGATCGAACAGTTTCGGATTGGGGCACTGGCTACATCTAAAAAGCCCTGGTTACTTGAGATTGTCGCGGGCATGATTGATGCAGGAGAGACGCCAGAGGATGTCTGTGTAAGGGAAGCGGAAGAAGAAGCCGGGTTGAAAGTTGAGACTTTGCTCCCATTGACAGATTATCTGCCCAGTCCCGGCGGGGCCACAGAGCGGCTCTATCTTTATTTGGGGATTGTTAATGCCGAATCAGCTCAGGGGATTCATGGGCTGGAGTATGAAGATGAGGATATACTGGTACACCGCATCCCGGAAGCACAGGTAAAACAGTTACTCAACGCCGGCGAGTTTGATAATTCGGCTACGATTATTGCGCTACAATGGTTCTTTCTCAATAAGCAAGAACTATTGGAAAAGATACCGCAATATAAGGTATAAACAGGGGCTAACGCTCATAAAATTACAGGTATTTACGTCATTAGTATGGATTACGCAGAAGCGACATCACGAAAATATGTGCCGAATTTGAAAGGCTTACACTCATTATGTGAGGGTAATTATGCGCGTATTTTGAAGTTGTTGCCGGATTGCGACACCGAGAGCCTGACCTACGAATTTGGTGAAGGGGCAGATTTGCATTACAGACTTTCAATTCTGGAAGCCAGCCGCTACACCACCACAATCGAAATTCGGCAGCTGGGCGATTCATTACCCAAGTGGATGAAACCAGTGATGAAGGTGCGTATTTATCACGATGCCCGGATGGCAGAGGTTCTGAGTAGCCAAAATGTCACCGCTATTCAGCCGAGCTACCGATATCCCAATAAAAAGATGCACCAGAAAAACGAAAAAGAAATGGTGAATTTGTTTTTGGCCGAGTGGCTGCTGTTCTGTTTAAAACAAAAGGCCGACTCCACCGTTTAATCTTTTTTAAGTTGTTATCGTCAATTTTCTCACAGGAGCCACAGTGAAACAGGTTCTTATCTATTTGCACGGATTTTTAAGTTCTCCCGCCTCAGTTAAGGCCCAGGCCACAAAAACATTCTGGCAAGCGAACTATCCAGATGTGACCTTTGTTTGCCCGCAGTTACCCTATTATCCCGAAGAAGCAAAACAGTACCTCGATAACCTGGTTGCGGCTCATCAGGGGGCACAAATTGGTTTTATTGGTAGTTCACTAGGTGGTTTTTTAAGTACTTATTTAAGTGATAATTACGGTGGCAAAGCGGTATTGATAAATCCTGCAGCCCGGCCTCACGAAGTGTTAGCGGATTATCTTGGTGAGCATCAGCATCCTTACACCAATGAAAAATTCACCTTGACTGATAAGCATATGCAGCAGTTGTTGAATATGTATCAGGACATACCTAAAAATCCGCAAAATTTCTGGGTGTTACTGCAAACTGAAGATGAGACTCTGGACTATCGCGAAGCCGAAGCCAAGTATCAGGGAGCAAAGTTAACCGTGGAGCAGGGCGGTGATCATGCCTTTCAGGGGTACGAGCGCTTTTTACCTGATATTTTCCGTTTTTTGTTTGATTAAAGATTGGTAGTATCAACAGCAGAACTTGCAAACAAGTCAGATGTCGCAGAAGTGAGTCATTTTCGCGGCTGAACATTCGCCACATAATTATAAGAAAGATCAATTCGCATGTCAGAACAATATAACGCTGAAGCCATTGAAGTCCTCAACGGACTGGAACCAGTACAACGTCGCCCAGGCATGTACACCGACACCACTCGTCCTAACCATCTGGGACAAGAAGTTATCGATAACAGTGTCGATGAGGCACTGGCTGGCCATGCCGATAGCATCAAGGTGATATTGCACGAAGACCAATCACTGGAAGTTATTGACGATGGTCGTGGGATGCCGGTGGATATTCACCCGGAAGAAGGTATTTCAGGTGTCGAATTGATCATGACCAAGCTGC
The DNA here is from genome assembly GCF_056158425.1 of Planctobacterium sp. AWH2_060. NCBI lineage: Bacteria > Pseudomonadati > Pseudomonadota > Gammaproteobacteria > Alteromonadales > Alteromonadaceae > Planctobacterium > Planctobacterium sp. AWH2_060. The sequence goes on from NZ_JBSWTG010000001.1 coordinate 4,567,281, forward strand.
ATGCCGGCGGTAAGTTCTCCAACAAGAATTACCAGTTCTCCGGCGGTTTGCACGGTGTGGGTATTTCTGTGGTGAACGCCTTATCTAGCCGGGTAGAGGTAAATGTGCGACGCGACGGTAATGTCTACGCCATTGCCTTTGAACATGGCAACAAGGTGGAAGAACTGGAAATTATTGACACCTGCGGTAAGCGCAATACCGGCACCCGAGTGCGCTTTTGGCCCGATGCCTCTTATTTTGATTCCGCGAAATTTTCAGTGAGCAAAATGTGCCACATTTTGCGCGCCAAAGCGGTGTTGTGCCCAGGTCTGAAGATCCGCTTTGACAACAAAATCACCAAAGAAACTATCGAGTGGCAATATGCCGATGGCCTGCGGGATTACCTGATGCAGTCTGCCAAAGAATATATTTGCCTGCCGGAAGAAGAACCTTTTGTGGGCCAGTTTTCCGGTAATAATGAAGCAGCAGACTGGGCCGTAATCTGGCTACCCGAAGGCGGCGAAGTGGTTAACGAAAGCTATGTTAACCTGATCCCTACCGCGCAAGGTGGTACGCACGTCAATGGTTTACGTCAGGGCTTACTGGAAGCTATGCGAGAGTTTTGCGAGTTTCGCAATATTCTGCCGCGCGGTGTAAAGCTGACTCCGGAAGATATCTGGGATAAGTGTAGTTATATCCTGTCGACAAAAATGCAGGATCCGCAGTTTGCAGGACAAACCAAAGAGCGCCTGTCATCGCGTCAGGCATCGGCCTTTGTTTCCGGTGTGGTAAAAGATGCTTTTTCACTGTGGTTGAACTCACACACTGACATCGCCGAGTCTCTGGCGGAATTCTTTATCGCCAATGCCCAGAGACGCTTGCGCCAAAGCAAAAAAGTGGCCCGTAAAAAAATCACCTCTGGTCCGGCACTGCCTGGTAAGCTTACCGACTGTACCACCCAGGATACCAGCCGCTCAGAGCTGTTTCTGGTGGAAGGGGATTCCGCTGGTGGCTCAGCGAAACAGGCCCGAGATAAAGAGTTTCAGGCGGTAATGCCACTGCGCGGTAAAATTCTCAACAGTTGGGAGGTGGATTCATCGCAGGTGCTGGCTTCCCAAGAAATTCACGATATCTCTGTAGCGCTGGGTATCGATCCCGACAGCGAAGATTTAAGCGGATTGCGTTACGACAAGGTCTGTATCCTTGCTGATGCCGACTCCGATGGATTGCACATTGCCACATTGTTGTGTGCTTTATTCGTGAAACACTTCCGCGCCCTGGTAAATGCCGGACATGTCTATGTGGCTATGCCGCCTCTGTACCGTATAGATGTGGGTAAAGAAGTATTTTACGCCCTGGATGAAGGCGAAAAAGAAGGGGTGCTAGATCGCATTCAGGCAGAAAAGAAAAAAGGCAAAGTTAACGTTCAACGCTTCAAAGGTCTTGGTGAGATGAATCCTATTCAGCTTCGAGAAACCACCATGGATCCCAATACTCGTCGCCTGGTGCAGCTCACTGTAGATGACGTTGAGCAAATGCTGGAGCTAATGGATATGTTGCTGGCTAAGAAGCGTTCTTCAGAGCGCAAAGACTGGCTGGAAGATAAGGGTAACCTGGCGATAGTTTAATTTTGTCGATTTCACTCTTTAAATTAACTTTATCGTCTGTCACGAAATAGTGTGAATTTGTGTTGAATGAAAGTCAGACCGAAAAGTTAATTCTGGAGAGAGAAGCGGCAGAGCTTTTTTCCCGTTGTTACCAGGCTCAATATCAGGTGCCGGTGAGTTTTGTTGCGCATAACGTTCCGCAAAAACCCGATGTAACTTGTCGGGTCGGTGAGCTTATGTTAGATATTGAAATCGCCCATTTATATGGTTCTCAGGCTGAAGCACAACTGATTTTGGGGCGTTCACTGGACGACAAAACGCAGGCTGAATTGGCGCTGCTCGACGCCGAACAAAATACGGATCAGAGACTGGTAAAAGCGCTGAATAGTATTTTGGCTAACAAAGCGCAAAAGCATTATGATAGTTCTTTGGCTTGGTTAGTAATACGCAACGCTAACCCGCAATGGGAGCGTAAGAACATCATCGACAACCTTGCCAGAATAACTATTCCCCAAGGCCATCCTTTTGAACAAATTTGGCTAATTGCAGATTTTCATGGCGATACCGGGCTGGTGCCATTAGAAATTCTTCATCAGAATCAATAACCGTAAAAGCCAGAGTGATTAAGGGGGGACATTATTGTCTATCCGCCAAAATTTTGTTAATTTGTTCGGCTATGAAACATCGCTTTGTAAACAAATTCAGCGCAAAGTTGCTGACCATTATTGCTCTGGTGCTGTCACTGGTAGGGCAATCTATGGCCTATGCCACTATGTCTTGTGCGATGTCGATGAGCGGTAATATGAATCATGATTCCTACATGCAGACTGATGTGAAAATGCATCACAGCGACATGGATCATAGTGATATGGATCATCGTGATATAGATCACAGCGGTAATGATAAGAGCATGCACCATACTGATATGGACCATGCTCCTATGCAACACGCCCAGATGGAACACGACAGCAGCGATGAATCCCACTGTGGTAGCGAATGCCAATGCCCGGAAAGTAGTTGTCACAGCTTTTCTTGTCTGTCTGACAGTGCAGTACTCAGTACTTCCAGTTTTCCAACAAATAACTTTTTTGCACTAGACCAACACAACCTCGATATCTCTCTCAGTTCCTTATATCGTCCCCCCATTTTTGCCTGACCAGGATCAGTGCGCCTGAAATTTACATAATGCGCACGCTAAACCAACTAAGTTAAAAGTTTTGCGCTTTATTGCGCCCTTTGTTCCAGTGTTCTGGAGGTAAAAATGAGTGAAGTATTTACTAGCCGTTGGCGAATATCGAAAGCCCGTCGCTTATCGATTTCCCGCCCTGTTTTCGTTGTCAGCTTAGTGCTTTGTGTGGGGTTAAGCAGCTATGCCTCGGCGCAACAGAGCCTGACCTTGCCTGAGGCTATTGAGTTGGCTAACAAGCACGATAATTGGCACAAGCAGAGCCAGCTTACTCAGACAGCCATTGAGCAGCGCAGTATCGCAGCAGGTCAATTGCCAGACCCGAATGTCTCCGTCAGCATGATGAATCTGCCAGTGGATTCCTGGCGCTTCAATCAGGAAGCCATGACTCAGTTAAAGGTGGGCGTGTCTCAGATGTTTCCACGCGGAGATACCCTGGCGCTGACTCGTTCCCGGTTACAGATTGAGGCCCAGAAGCATCCCTTGTTGAGAGCGAATCGAGCGGCACAGGTGGCTGCTGAGGTATCGCTGTTATGGCTCGATGCCTATCAGGCCAGCAAAATCATTGAACTCATTGAGGGGGATCGGGTGCTGTTTGAGCAAATGGCTGAAGCTGCAAGAAGCAGTTATACCACAGCACTGCAAAAAACCCGGCAGCAGGATGTCATCAGAGCCAGTCTGGAATTGGTGCAGCTGGATGAGCGTTTAAATGAACAGGCGCAGTATCGCGATGTGGCCCTGGCCGGGCTCAATGAATGGCTGATTGACTATTCTGCATTAACCGACTCTGTGCATGTCTCTTTTTTGAATGAGTACAGTGTGGATGAGACGCTACCCGCTATTCCGGCACTAGCTCCGGAACTATTAAGCACGCAAGCTCTGGATATAGAAAAACTGGCGCAACACCTAATGCGTCACCCGGCGGTAATGGCGATTGATGTCAGCTATCAGGCGTCACAAAAGCAGGTGCAGATCGCGCATCAGGGCTATAAACCCGCCTGGGGATTAAATGCCAGTTACAGTTACCGCGATGATACTCCGCAAGGGACTAGTCGCGCGGATTTCTTTTCTGTAGGGGTCAGTATGGACTTACCGCTGTTCACTGAAAACAAACAAGATAAACAGGTTGCCGCGTCGATTGCTGAGTCTGAAGCTGTAAAAACCGAAAAACGGGTGCTGTTAAAGCAAATGCTCAGCAAGGTGCAGGGCTATGTCAAAGAAATTTCCCGGCTCAAACTGCGCGCTGACTTGTATCAAACGCAATTATTACAGCAAAGCAAAGACCAGGCAGAAGCGGCGTTGAATGCCTACACCACCGATGACGGCGATTTTGCTGAGGTGGTCAGAGCCAAAATTGCAGAGCTCAACATGCGCATCGCTAAGTTAAAAATTGATATTGCTATGCTCAAATCAACAGCACGACTTAATTATTTTCTGACTCAGTCGGATGTTGTATTGAATGACACTAAGGGGAGCGGAAAATAATCATGAAACATAAGATTCAATTGCTAGTAACCCTGTTAATCGGACTCGTTCTGGGGAGTTTGCTGATGATGTTTGGCGGAGAAAATACCTCAGAGGGAGAGCAAGCCGAACAACAAAAGCAACCCCTTTATTGGGTAGCTCCTATGGATTCCAATTATCGGCGCGACAAACCTGGTAAATCGCCAATGGGCATGGATCTCATCCCGGTATATGAAGAAGATCAGAGCAACGAGGCCGGGCCGGGAGTAGTCAAAATTGCTTCGCATGTGGTGAATAATTTCGGGGTGCGCACGACTGAAGTGAAAACCATGGATTTGCACCAGCAAATTAAGACTGTGGGCTATGTTCAGTATGATGAGGATAATCTGGTGCATATCCATCCTCGTATTGATGGCTGGATTGAACGACTGTACGTCAAAGCCGAGGGGGATCCGGTGCAAATGGGGCAGCCTTTGTATTCTCTGTATTCACCGCAACTGGTGAATGCTCAGGAAGAGTATTTACTGGCATTAAAACGCAATAATCGGGATTTGATTAACGCCGCAAGGGCGCGTTTATTGGCACTTCAGGTGTCTGAGCAGTTTGTTCAGGAGCTGAAAGCATCCGGTAGCGCTTCACAAACCGTGTTTTTTTATGCTCCTCAGTCCGGGGTGATAGATGCCCTGAAAACTCGTGAAGGCTTCTACGTCCAGCCGGGGAACACACTGATGAGTATTGGCAAACTGGAGCAGGTTTGGGTGGAAGCGGAAGTGTTTGAGCGAGACGCGGGCCTGATAAAGTCAGGTCAGTCAGTGACCATGACCCTGGATTATTTACCCGGGCGCAGTTGGCCTGGCAAAGTTGATTATGTCTATCCTTCACTTGATGCCAAGACCCGAACCTTAAGAGTGCGTCTGAAATTTGATAATAGCGAAAGGTTACTCAAACCCAATATGTTCGCCAAGGTCACCATTCATGCGGATGCGCAAGAAAATGCTTTATTGGTACCACGTGAAGCCGTCATTCGCACCGGCGATCAGGACCGCGTAGTACTTGTGATGGGCGAAGGACAATACAAGTCTGTGGCGGTTAAAATCGGCCGTATATCCGATGATGTTATTGAAATTCTGGAAGGCCTGAATGGCGATGACAGGGTGGTTACATCGGCACAATTTCTCATTGATTCTGAGTCCAGTAAAAGTTCGGACTTTCAGCGCATGAGTCCCAACAAAGAACCCGATGCTGTCTGGATGGAAGGCGAGATAAATTCTGTGCAAGCTGAACTGCGCAGCGTCAATATCACTCATGATGCGGTACCGGCCTGGGGATGGCCAGAAATGACCATGGACTTTGATGTGGCAGAATCTGTTGATATGCAGGCATTAAAAGCTGGCTATGGGTTGCACTTTGAAGTGACGAAGCTGGCTGATGGCGGCTATTCCGTGACTGGGATTCACGTTATGGGGCCGGTAGAGAAAGACTACCCTGAAGCTACCGTAAGTGGTGTGATAAATGCGATAGACAGAGAAAGTCGCACTCTGAATATCAGTCGCGAAGCCATTGCCAAATGGAACCGTGGTCCTGCCACTATGGACTTTGTGCTGGCGCAGAATTTACCTCTGGATAGTTGGCAAGCGGGCGATGCGATTCGCTTTACCTTTGAAGTCAGGGATGATTTGGTGATCACCGCAATTGCAGCTGACGCCAAACAACATCAGGACCATTCTGGTCATTAATTGAGGAAAGGTTAATGATTGAAGCAATCATCAGATGGTCTGTTGGCAACCGATTTTTTGTGTTGCTCTGTACCTTTATTTTAGTATTTGCTGGCTTATACAGCCTGAAAAATACACCGGTTGATGCTATCCCCGATTTATCCGATGTTCAGGTGATTATCAAAACCAGTTATCCAGGACAGTCACCTCAGGTAGTGCAGGATCAAGTCACCTTCCCACTCACCACGGCCTTGTTGTCGGTGCCAGGTGCACAAACCGTCAGAGGTTTTTCTTTTTTCGGGGATTCTTACGTCTACGTCATTTTTGATGATGACACGGATATCTATTGGGCCCGCAGCCGGGTTTTAGAATACTTAAGTCAGGTTGCCCCAAATTTTCCTGAGCAGGCAAGACCACAACTGGGGCCGGACGCCACCGGGGTGGGTTGGATATACATCTATGCGCTAACCGATAAAACCGGTAAACACGATATTAGTCAGTTGCGCAGCATTCAGGACTGGTTTTTAAAGTATGAACTGCAAACCGTTGACGGCGTATCAGAAGTGGCCTCTGTCGGCGGCATGGTACGCCAGTATCAGGTGCAGGTGGATCCGGACAAGTTGCGGGCCTACGGGGTGCCACTGTCACTGGTGCAGATAGCGTTGACCCGCGGTAATCAGGAGATCGGAGCTTCGGTTCTGGAAATGGCTGAAGCTGAATACATGGTCACCGCCACTGGTTATATTCAGTCGGTAGAAGATATCGAACAAATACCGCTGGGTGTGAATACAAAAGGCACGCCGTTGACTATTGGCGATGTGGCTCAGGTTAGTATGGGGCCGCAAATGCGCCGTGGTATTGCAGAGCTGAATGGTGAAGGCGAAGTGGTAGGCGGTGTCATCGTTATGCGTTTTGGCGAAAATGCGCAGCAAACCATTAACGCTGTGAAAGCCAGACTGGATGCGCTTAAGCATTCATTGCCAGAAGGGGTAGAAGTGGTGTCGGTGTATGACAGGTCACAACTGATAGAGAGCGCGGTTGACAATCTCTGGGGTAAGTTACTCGAAGAGCTGGCAGTGGTAGCTCTGGTGTGTGTGGCCTTTTTGTTTCACCTTCGCTCTTCCATTGTTGCGGTGATCACCCTACCGTTGGGCATTTTGGTGTCCTTCATCATCATGCATATGCAAGGGATCAACGCCAACATCATGTCCCTGGGCGGGATTGCTATCGCTATCGGCGCCATGACGGATGGCGCCATAGTGATGATCGAAAACATGCATAAACACATGGAGAAAACGCCGCTAAGCGATGAAAACCGCTGGCAGATAGTAGCTAAGTCAGCCAGTGAAGTGGGGCCTGCCTTGTTTTTCAGTTTGTTGATAATCACGGTTTCATTCTTACCTGTGTTTATCTTAGAGGCACAGGAAGGGCGTATGTTTGCGCCGCTGGCTTACACCAAAACCTATGCAATGGCGGCTGCTGCCGGACTGGCTATTACCCTGGTGCCAGTGTTAATGGGTTACTTTATTCGCGGCAAGGTCATTTCTGAGAAGAAAAATCCGCTAAACCGGCTACTGATTGCCAGTTATATGCCGGTATTGAGCAAAGTACTACAGTTCCCAAAAACGACGATTATCGTGGCAATGATGGTGACATTGGTGGGCTTTTATCCGGTTGACAAGATTGGCAGTGAATTTATTCCGCCATTGGATGAAGGGGATTTAATGTATATGCCCACCACTTATCCGGGTATTTCCATTGGTAAAGCCAGGGAGTTGTTACAACAAACCGATAAGCTGATTCGCACGGTTCCCGAGGTGCAGAACGTCTTTGGCAAAGTGGGAAGAGCTGAGACTGCAACGGACCCGGCGCCACTGACTATGATCGAAACCTTTATTCAGTTGAAACCCAAATCCCAATGGCGAGAGGGGCTTACTACTGAAAGTCTGAAAGCGGAACTGGACGCATTGGTGAAGTTTCCGGGACTCACTAATGCCTGGGTCATGCCTATTAAAACCCGTATTGATATGTTGGCCACCGGGATTAAAACGCCGGTGGGCATAAAAGTGGCCGGTCCGGAGCTGAGTGTTATCCAGGACATTGGACAGCAACTGGAGCGGATCCTGGGCGAACTGCCAGGTACCGCTTCGGTATTCTCAGAGCGTGTGGCTGGCGGGCGCTATATCAAAGTGGATATTTTGCGGGATAAAGCCAGCCGCTTCGGCCTGAACATCGCGGATGTACAGCAGGTGGTTGCCACCGCAATTGGCGGCATTAATGTTACCCAAACGGTGGAAGGGCAGGAGCGCTACCCAGTGAATGTGCGCTATCCGCAGGACTATCGGGATTCACCGGAAAAGCTGGCGCGCTTGCCGGTGATCGCACCTTCAGGCCAGCGCATAGCGTTGGGTGATGTGGCGGATATTTATATCGAAAATGGCCCTCCGGGGATCAAGAGTGAAAACGCCAGAATTAATGGCTGGACCTATATAGATATCGAAGATATTGATGTGGGCAGTTATGTTAGTGCCGCAAAAGTAGCTTTGAGCGAAAAGCTGGATTTACCTGCGGGCTATTCGATTAACTGGGCGGGGCAGTATGAGTATATGGAACGCGCCAAAGAAAAGCTCAGCTATGTACTGCCTTTGACATTAGCCATCATTGTTATCCTATTGTATCTGAATTTCCGACGTGTCAGTGAGGTGGTGTTAATCATCGCTACCTTGCCTATGGCGATGATCGGAGGACTGTGGCTGATGTACTTTGAAGGCTTCAACTTTTCAGTGGCCGTTGGGGTTGGCTTTATTGCCTTGGCCGGTGTGGCGGTGGAAATCGGGGTTATCATGCTGGTATATCTCAATCAGGCGGTTCAGGAGTTAAAAGAACAAGCCAATCTCAACAACCGAATTATTTCTGACAGCGCCTATCGGCAAGCTCTGTTGCAGGGAGCAGGGTTAAGAGTGCGCCCGGTTATGATGACGGTGGCGACGATTATTATCGGACTGCTGCCCATTATGTATGGTAGTGGAACTGGCTCAGAAGTTATGAGCCGTATTGCGGCACCGATGGTGGGCGGTATGACCAGCGCAGTGGTGCTGACATTACTGGTATTGCCTTGTGTTTATAGTCTGGTGAAAGCGGCAGATATAAAGCGCTTTAATCAGACCATCAAAGGCGGTGCATTGTCAGGAGAAGCAGCTACATAGCTAACAGGTGCAGGGGCTTATGGGGCAATATTGAAGTACTCAACCTACCTACAGGCCCTAATTTTGAGTTTGCTGGTAGGTAGATTTTTTCAGTGTCTTAGTCTAATTCAACCGTTGGCATTTGATTGAAATCTTTGTCGGGGCGCGACTGCGCGTAAAGGGAGATTAGGTTCAGCGCTTCGAACAAATACCGGCGTAATCGAACTAGTAGACGAAACTGTTTTGCTTTATCTCTAAAAGAAAATTATTAGGGCTATTTGCATTCTGAGGTTGGAGCACTTGCTTCCGGCCCTAACGTGCTGAAACGTCAGTTGCTTGGAAATGAGTTTTAGGTACTTTCTAAGTGCCACAATTAAAACACTAATATACTGGTCAACTGACTCATCTTACCGCCAGTCATGAAGGTATTGTTCAATGAGAACTTTGAGCGACATAGCAGAAGTATGTAAGCATTAACCTGATGTTTATATGTACAGTGCTTGAGGGTTTCCCTTAAAGTCAAGAAAAGAGGCAAATTGCCGCTTTTTATTGCCAACGACATTCTTAATAGCTATGGAAAATTAGGGTAGAAAAGGGCAAGGAGGTTTGGTAAAAAGGACTGAAAATAAAAAAGAGGAAACTTGCTGGAAGAATAACAGGCAAGTTGCCTCATATTAAATTGTTAGGTGCCTTAGGAGCATTGAATGCCAGATTACTTGCCGTATTTAATTGCTTTACTCTTCATTCTGAATTTGGCAGTTACTGTTTTCGTTGCTAAACGAGATGACCTGACTCTTTTCCAAAAAATATCGCAAGTGATAATTGTATGGGCTATTCCTATAATTGCTGCCATCGGAATCTGGATGTTAAACCGAGATTCCGATGTTCAAAGTATAAGAGGCAGGCACTTCTACAACCATGGAAAAGACGACCGTGGTAATTCTAGCCATATCGATTTTCAATAAATTACTGGGTTTAACCCTTATTGTTTGTTCACTGGCACCTAACAAAAGTAATTAATTCGGACAAAAATCCATTGGCTGCTCCTCGTTCCTCGGGCATTATAGCCAATAAATTTTCGCCGTTTATTGCGGCCGTTAGCTACCAGGAGGCTGAATTGAAGATACTGATTTTTTTCACATCGTTCTTATTCAGTACTTTTTCATTTGCTTGCTCATGCTTTACTCCCAGCATAGATGAATCCTTTGAGAATGCTGATTTTGTTTACGTCGGTCAAATACAATCATCAAAGCTTACAGGTGACACAGAAGTCACTAATTATTTATCGATAGTTAAAGAGTTTAAAGGCCAAAGAGATACCGATGTATTAATTTCAGAAGTGAGCAGCAGTTCTTGCGCTACAGGCACCTCAACGGGGTATTCATATGTCGTATTTGGTAACTTCAATGTCGTCCCCAAATTACATGCTTGTAGCCAGACTCAAGTACTATTCGGTTCGTCAAATGAGTTGCTAGACAAACTAAAAGAACTGGCAGCTAACAAAAAATTTTAAACTTGGACGCTTACTCGCTGGCTCCCCCTCATTCTTCGGGTAGTATAGCCAGCCAGTAATCGCCCTTTAAATTAACCGTTAGCCCCCGGTCTTATGAAAAAGTTTTTTGCTGGTATCGCGGCAACAATCAGCACCAGCTTTCCATCGCCAGCAGCCAGTTGTTTCCAGGTTACGTCGGTATAAGTCCTGCCCATTTCATAAATACACACACTCTTCACTCATGTAGTGCAGTTCACACAAGCAGGCAAAATTCCGGTTGCTGTTTTGGCAATGGTTGTTTTAAGGTAGGGGTAAATTTTAACAACAGTGCTTTATTCGGTGCAGGCGGCAAAGCCGCGTAAGTATCGGTAAAGGGCTAACAAACGGTGCAATTCGGACAAAATCTCGCTGGCTCCCCCTCATTCTTCGGGTAGTTTAGCCAGCCATATTTTGCCGTTTAACCGAGGCCGTTATGTGCAACGGAGAAATTGATGTTTAAGGATGAGCTCCCAGACCTATTTGAAGAAGTAAAATCTTCTCTGATAGCTGAAGGTGAAAAAGGATTTGCTGATCAGCTAAAAGGTATGAAAATTAAATCATGTGAGTCCTTCGCTTCTGACGATTCAGCATTCACGATAAGTTTTACAACCTCAGAAAATGAAAAACTAGAAGATACTTTCCCTACAGGTGATAAGGCGTATACAGTTATGCTTGTTTACTCTGAAAAGTCAGTTGTCATCGGTTTAGACATTATTGGTTGTGAAAATACTGAGTTACAAAGGCAACTGTTAGCATGTTGCACATAACAAAAACATCATGGTGGGAATTTTACTCGCTGGCCTTCGGCCAAAAACGCTCTTAAAATCCCCATATGTTAACCGTTATGCCTCTAGTTTAGCCAAGTTTGATCAAGGAGTAAGGGAGAATTGAGTCCTTCTAATAAGCTGTATTGCTTGGATAGTAAAATAGAGCAACTTCATAAATCCTGTAAGGTATTTTTGGATTCTGATGACAGTCAACTTTCTAAGCTCTCACAATTGTCGATATATCCGACCTTTCTATTTGATGGTTTTCCCGGTACAGGAAAAAGCTCAGTTGCAAGTATTATTTATGAACAGCTAAAAGAGGAATACAACATCGATGTTGCGAGGTTGAACATCGACGAGTTGATTTCGCATAATTTCGGTGAGTCCTCTTCTAATCTCAGGGAATATTTTAAGAAAAGAAAGAATGAAATCGAAGAGAACAATTCACGCTGCTTTATTATTATGGATGAAGTCGATGCGTTTACTATAAGCAGGTATCAAAATGATAATGAGAGCATCAAAAGAATACTTTTGACTTTTAACACAATAATAGATGAGTTGGTTAGAAGTGGTGAAATTTATCAATATATAATTATTGCAACAACTAATGTTAAAGAAAGTATCGATACCTCAATTCTAAGAAGGTTCTATTTTAAAGAAGATTTTAATGTTGAACTCGATGAAACAACATTTGAAAATTTTTTAAATGAGTTGGTTGATTTGACAAGCCTTGAAGTTGAAGAATCATCGATCAGTGAAATATTTAAGTTGTATACACAAAAGAAATATACTTTAGGCGAAGTGAAGTATCTTTTCTCTAGGTTGTATATGAATAGCTTGATTTCAGACAAGACAGAGAAGATAAACTCTAAATGTTTTCTGGATTATCAAACATTTCATGATATCACTCAGAGCCAAAAGTAAGGAGGTGAATTTTGACTACTGATGAAGATAAAATGATCAAGAAGTTGGAAGAGCACAGGGATACAACGAAACTTGTCGTTGAAATAGCTGAATTGCACGATATAACAGTTACACCATCTACAAACAATGATCCTAGAGGAGATTTCGAATACCCTCAGGATAGAAAAGATGAGTTAATTAATGCATTAGACAAATATATCGGAAAGTACAAATATACTAAGGATAAAAATGATGAGTAAGAAGTTTGGGGAGATCAAGACACGGAAAAATATTTTTCCTTCTCAAGCAAGAGATATTATAGACAAAGGGACTATAGATATTCTGATTATTCAGGCAAAAGCATCTCAGACAACCAAAGATATTCTTTATGACGGTGGGGTAACTTTGTATGAAGGCGTGGAACCCAACGAGGTTGAACGCTTAAGAGAGGTCGTGAGAGAAGAACTAGAGTCAAAAGAAAAAAAGGAGACTGAATAATGTTGGAGCTTACATTTTTTGATGGCAAAAATGAACCTGAAGTTATATCCGTATCCCAGAATTGTTATGAAAGGCTAGCCAAAATAGGGTTTGCCGGAAAAGTCGAATATAGAGAGCGCACTTTAACTATTGAGGAAGAAGAATACAGTATTTCCGCAGTAGAACTTACGGAAGAAAACCGAAAAGTTCTGCTTGATCTTACTGAATGTGAAAGGCAAAAAGAGTTAGAGAAGGTATTTGATCATATGGATGATAATCCAACGATTAAAGAGATGAGGGAAGCCCTATTTTATATCAAAGAACTAACTATGGTTTATAAGCGTTTGAAATTGAGTAGTAATTTATACTTTTCGTACGAATGAGCAAGGCATAACAAGCCAAATCACGCGGACGCAGCAGAGCTACGCCGGTGTTTGGGGCGTTATATTACTCGATGAAATTACCGTATAAGCTAGTTGAAATAATATTGATGTACTTTATGGCAAGCCCATTGCTGGGAGTTGCTTTTGCTATAAATTTAGACATCAAAGCAATTATTTTTTGGTTTTTATATTTTGCTTTATTGATGGCGTTTAAAAATAAACTATTCAACGCGCTTAAAGTAGGCTCTTTCCCATATTATTTCACCTTTATCTTCGTTTGCTTTTCTGGTTTTGGTTGGTTCCTAAACTATGCAACACAAAATAACTTACACAACGCGGGTGGTGTCGGTTTTTTTATGTTGCCTGTACTTCTAGTTGTAATCATCTACACAAAAAACAGCAAAAGCTATAAGCAAGCCGTTGATAGCTTTAATAAAACGTAATATAACGAATAAGGATAAGTCGCGCGAAGCCGCGACCTATCCTGTTGTTGAACAAGCCCGGAGCGCAGAATTGGGGGATACTATATTTATGGAGATAAATCCTCTGAGGCAATTTCTAAGCTGACCCGCGAGGGATTTCAGGGCGAGCGAAACCTTAGCCGTTGCCCGATGCGACTAACGGGGATCATACAAGGCTGTTTTTATCTTGTTTTGAGTCAGGTCTCCTCTGTCAGGTTTCACTTTTCATCGGCCATCATCCCTGTTGTCGGGCACGTCCCTGTTTTATGTCGGTGAGTCCGTTAACTTTCTGGCCGGCAGGGTGACATTCCACAATGCCATCGGTCTGTGGCAGCAAGGGCAGATAACCTGTGCTTTGCTACTCTGCGCTGACAACGATTCCGCTGGCTTAATCTTCAGTTGTTGCATTAACCTTGCCAGCCGCTTTTGGGCATTACCATGCAGTATTCCGCTGCTTCTTACCCGCCGGAACCCTTTGGGTAAAACATGTTGTATCACCCGCCATAAAAAAGCATGACAGTGCTCCTGCACCACCTGTGTCTGTGCCTTGTTGTCCTGATATTGCCAGGTGATCTGCTCATTCTGATAAGCCAGAATCTGCCGGTTACCAATCACGCCACGATACAGGTATTGAGCAAGGTAAGTAAACGCAGGCACACCATCACCCACCGGACGACAGTCAGCCACCCATTGGGTGGGGAGCCTGTTGGGAATATCATCATACTGCTGATGAATATACGTCAGAAACTTCCCCCGAAACACGGCCGCCAGATTCTGCGTTTTAAACAGGTAGCGGGTCTTTTTAGCCAGAGTCAGATGGCCTGCGTTATCCAGCCAGGCGCCGGGCACCAGAATATGAACGTGGGGGTGGTAGTTGAGTTGTCGGGAGTGCGTGTGCAACACCGCCAGCATACCGGGGCAATCGCCCCGGTGTCGTTCCCGTTTGAAGAAGTCCTTTACTGTTTGCATTCCACACTCAAACAACCGGCTGAAGGCATTCTTCTGATGCCGGAACGCCCATCCCCGCAACTCACGAGGTAAGGTAAAAGTCACCATAAACCAGGTGACCGGCAGATACCGCTGTTTCTGCTTTACCAGCCAGTCTTCATTCGTACCGTGCTGGCATGAGGGACAATGACGGTGTCCGCAACCGGCTTTGAGGGTCTGGTCCTTATCACAGGACGTGCAGTGATAGTGCCACTGCCCACATTCGGGGGTATGACATTGCCTGATGCAGTTCAATGCCTGATAATGGCCGGGCAACAGCCGGGAATGAAAGGCCTGTTCAAAACCTGATTGCGCCTGTTGCACGATGTCATTGAGGGTCATGTTCTGCTCCATTATGCCAGTGGATGTCCATGCTGTTGATGATGTGCTCAAGCGTAGCCCGGCGGTTGCTTTTAACTTCCGCGCTCAGTCGTGTATAGATAGCCGTTGTTTTGGGGTCACTGTGACCTAAAAAGGTCTGAATGGCCCGCAGGCTCAGGCCACTTTCGAGCATGTGGGTGGCAATGGAATGACGCAGAGTATGAATATGAACCCGCTTGTGGATAGCGCACTCTCTGGCGACGTTCACGATGGCTTTCTGGACACCGCCTTTGGCCATCACCAGCGCCCGGCCTTCACGGGTATGGGGTGGTTTACCACCGGGGAACAGCAACTGTGGATGGCGATGTGTTGACCAGTAGCGTCGCAGGGCATTTAACGTCCGCTCAGGCATGGGCACATAGCGGTCTTTGTTGCCTTTGGCACTGCGAATATGCACCCGCATCCGGGCGGCATCAATGTCTTCCACCTTGAGATTCAGGCCTTCGCATAACCGTAACCCCATACTGTAAACCGTTAAAAAGTAAGTCTGATAACTCAGTTTTCGGGTATGGTTGATGATGCGTTCTAACTCCGCCACCGACAGCACATCCGGCAGCCTTGACTCCCGTGGCGGTTTAACGATGTTCACCCATTCCCATGGCTGTTGTAGTACATGGCGATACAGAAACTGAATGGCGTTGCGACTGATTTTGACCAGACTCCATGAGCGGGTTTTTGTCAGGTGCAGAAACCAGGTTTTTAATTGGTCGGATGTCAGCGTGTCGGGACAGGCATCAAAATACGCCGTGACCTGTCGGATACACCGACTGTAACTGTCGATAGTGCTGGGGGTTTTACCTTGTAATGTGAGTTCATTCAGGTAAGTTTGGTATAAAGTGTTAAAGCGTTGTTGCTCTTTGGTATTCATCACTGGACCTCTTAGCAGATTGCCACTCACATGAGTGGTACTAAGAGTTCAGCCGATCTTTACCTTTTCTGCCGCGTAGCGGCTTTGTTCAACAATCACATTAAGCCGCATTACTGCCCCTTATGTGGGTGTTAGATCTAAGCTCATCTATTAGTGCTCTGTAAGAAACTCGCTTTCTGATTCTTTTCTATCCATCATTGAGTACAGTGTTTATATCGAATAAATAAATTTTACTGCCACAGCTGATATAAAAAGACCAAAGCCAAATACTGCATGATTAATAATGCTTTGCAGCCTAACAGAGTTAGGGGTGGGTGTTCGGGATGCAGCAACACCCATTCCCATTCCTGGTTGCAATATAAAAAAAGGAGCAACAACTGTGGACATACCCACTGCGAGTGCGGGGCCAACTGAAGGGTTAAGGAACCATGTTTTTCCGAAGATGATTATTAACAACGCTGCGTAGGCTATACCGATTAAATAGTGAGCCGTCCATCCAATGAATTGCTCGCCGTAGATAGGGTTAGATTCTGCAATAGCAATATGGCGAAATTTCCCTTGTTTCATGTAAGCTACCCAGCGCCCAACCAACCCCCAATTAGTTGGCGGAATGTTAAGTAAGTGTTTCCTTAGCAAAGACCACAAGTCCATGACTGCGGTTGCACCAATTCCGATTAATATTACAAAAATTATATTGTCCACGACTTCTCCATTTCTGGTTTTGATCTCGATGTAATGCGAATGTACAACTTCAAGTCAACTTTAAGTCAAGGGGTGTTATGGATATTTCTCAGGTTGCTAAACAATCTGGTGTTCCTGCTTCAACTCTACGCTTCTATGAGGAAAAAGGATTAATCAACTCTATTGGTAGACAGGGTATACGCCGAGTTTTTGGAGAAGGTGTAATTGAACGCCTCGAATTGATTGCATTAGGGCGCGTAGCAGGGTTTTCATTGGAAGAAATATGCGAGCATATTGGGGTCTGAAGAAAATCCTGGTATTGATAGAGATTTGTTGCTGAGTAAAGCCAGTGAACTGGATAGTACTATTAAAAAATTAGTGGCAATGCGTGATGGTCTTCAACATGCAGCAGCTTGTAAAGCGCTTGGTCACCTGGAGTGCCCGAGATTTCGTCGACTAATGAGCCTGGCTGCAAGTGGCGCGATTAAAGGTGAAGCTTCAAATAAGCTAGTAAAACAACAGAGATCTAACAAAGCGTTGCGCCGGACATGCCGGTGAACGCGGCGTTTTCAATTACATTCAAAAGTTAAATCCAACCTTAGAATGCAAATAGCCATTATTAGTTTCTGGACACCATGAGCATTCATGCTCTCCCCCTGGGTTGCAGGCCTTTTCTCCAGCCTGAATTAGCACTGTCAAATAACTTCTTCAGAGTTTTTAGTTGTTTTTATATCATTGATTTTAAATGCTATTTCCAAGATTTGTTCGGTTTTCCTTCAATTTTTAAGATCTCATCTATACTTAGGCTTATTCGTTCAAAAAACGCGCTATAAAGAGGCCGTATGGCTAAAACGATTCTGGTTATTACTGATAAGCACGAGCGGGAAAATTGCTCATTAATTAAAGCTCACGACATTGCTGCTCCGATGGGAGAAGATATCGAAGTGATCCGCTTTATAAAGGAAGAAGACAATAACGACGCGGCAACAATTGAAAGATTGACTGCAGAGTTGTCGGCTACCTTAAGTGAAATTTTTGAGGATTATCCTCATAAAGATGCGATTAAAAGCAAGGTGGTTGTCACTACCGATGTAGCTAGGTGGGTAACAGCTTACTGCGAAACTAAGAGCTTTGATCTGATAATTAAAACCGGGCATCGGTCAGAATCATTATTTCACACTCCTTGCGATTGGGAGCTGATCCGCAGCGTGTCAGTACCAGTGTTAATTGCCCATCACCATCGTTGGAATTGCAGACATGCGGTGATGACGGCGATAGATCCAACATCAGACGACGCGGCTCATAAAGAGCTCAACAGGTCCATTTTGAGCTGGACAAAAAAGTGGGCATCGGTGTTTGATTGCCAGATTCATGTGGTTTATTGCATTCCGGTGTCAGGCATCCAAATGGACCTGGATTTAATCGATGTTAAACAATATGAGCGCAAACATCGCGCTGCAGCAGAGGAAAAGTTGGTTGAGGTTGTGTCTGAGGCTGACATTCCCGATGTTCAGATGCACGTCACGGTTGGTTTACCCGAAAAGATGATCCCGCATTGTGCTAACGATTTAAAAGCAGAGATGGTGATCATGGGCAGTATGGGCAGAACTGGCTTGTCCAGCATGATTATTGGCAATGTCGCTGAAAAAGTCATGCATCATTTGCGAACCGACTCTCTGATCATAGAGGCTATTAAGTAAGGAATAACAATATCTGCAAAGGTTTAGTCAGCTGCTAAATGCTGGCGTGGAGGGGATATGCGACATACTGTTAGTTTTGGTATGACCTTAGCGCTGTTCTGGGTGTTAATGTCCGGTCACACATCACTTTTTATGTTGAGCCTGGGGGCGGCGTCTGTGGCCTTAGTGATGTATCTGGTGTATCGACTGGATATGCTGGACGGTGAAACGCACCCGGTTGGATTCCTTCAAAAGTTACCCCAATTTTTAATCTGGCTTTTGCATGATTTGATCTTGTCCAATATCCAGGTTGTAAAATACATCTGGCAAGCCAAACCTGATATCTCACCAACGCTGCTCACCTATAAATTGCATCACGCCGGCGATATTGAAAAAGTGATCTACGCCAATGCTATTTCGGTCACGCCCGGCACCCTTACAGTGGAATTACAACAGGACAGCATCACGGTGCATGCTCTGGCGGAAGCTGTGAGCAGTAATATCCTAAGTGGTGAGAAAAGCCAAAAAGTTCGACAGTTGGTGTCTTAATGTTTACCGCTGCAGTAATTGCCATAGTCGTGACTATGTTCTTAGCCTTGCTGAGAGCGATGTCCGGCCCATCTCTTTACGACCGCATTTTGGCGGTAAATATGTTTGGCACGAAAACCGTTTTGTTTATTGCCGTCGTGGGTTTTTTGATGGGCAGACCTATGTTCCTGGATATTGCCCTGGTTTACGCGCTGATAAACTTTATCAGTGTCATTGCCATCCTGCGCTTTTTTGAATACGACAAGCGGGGAGAAGTTAATCGTGACAGGTGATACTTATGCTGATTGATATTCTCAGTGGTATCTTGTTGCTTACGGGGAGTTTCTTCTGTTTCTCAGGGGCGGTGGGTCTGCATCGCTTTCCCGACTTTTTTACACGTATGCATGCTGCCAGTGTCACCGATACTTTGGGGGCAGGACTGGTACTTTCTGGCTTGATGCTGCAGTCAGGTCTGACTCTGGTGACGCTGAAATTGTTTTTTATTTTGGTGTTTTTGTTAGTTACCGGGCCTGCATCGGGCCACGCCATGGCAAAGGCGGCGATTCACAGTGGTCATAAACCTCTTGGTGAACGGCGCACTATTGATATTCCCTCAGATTCTGAACAAACAGAAGTATCAGGAGGTGTAAAATCGAAACACTGATCCATATTTTCTTGCTGTTTTTTTTATTGCTCACGGCCTTCACTATTATTGCGCTGAAGGATTTGTTTGCTATCGCCATGTTAAGCGGTATTTACGGTTTGCTGTCTGCCAGTTTATTTGTGGTTTTAGATGCCGTGGATGTGGCTTTTACCGAGGCGGCAGTGGGGGCCGGAATTTCCACCATATTGATGTTGACCACGTTGGCCATCACTGGTCGCTATGAGTTGTCCCGACCTGGTATTCGCACCAGAATTGGTCTGTTTCTGGTGTTGATCATCGGCGTGTTACTCATATACGGAACGCTGGGCATGCCCTATTTCGGCATGGCTGATAACCCTGCCAACGGTCATGTGGCTGCTTATTATCTGGAGAATACCGAGCAACAAATCGGCATACCCAACTATGTTACTGCTGTTTTGGCCAGTTATCGGGGCTTTGATACCTTTGGAGAGTTAGTGGTGGTATTCACAGCGGGCGTGGCGGTGCTGGCATTGTTACCCCATTCACCCGAAGGCTTTAAAGCCGACGACCTACAACCCATGAAGCAGCACCTGATTTTGCGCATTACCTCGAAGTTGCTGATCCCATTTATATTGCTGTTTGCATTATATGTGCAGTTTCACGGTGATTTTGGTCCTGGCGGCGGATTTCAGGCCGGGGTTATATTCGCTGCCGCCATTATTTTATACAGCATGTTGTATGGCCTGGAAAAAGCCATGCAGGTGATCAGTTTACCCGTGATACGTTTTGTTGCTGCGCTTGGGGTGTTGCTGTACGGATCGGTCGGCATAGTCTCAATGCTTAAAGGCGGTCGCTTTTTAGATTATTCAGTATTGTTAGAAAACCCTTTATCCGGACAACACATCGGTATTTTACTCATCGAGCTTGGCGTCGGGCTAACTGTAGCTGCAGTAATGGTTAGCGTATTTTTTACCTTTACAGGCAGTGTGATTGTGCCTGCTAAATCGGCAAAGAAAGCGAGTGCTCAGGAAAACACTGAATCAAAGGTGATCAATGACATTTGATTCTCCGTGGCTGCAAACATTTTTTGGTCTGTATAACTACTGGGTGGTGGTGGCACTGATGATGTGTGGTTTGTTTATCGTGATCACCGACGGCAATCTGATCAAAAAAGTGGTGGGACTGACGATATTCCAAACCTCTGTATTCATTTTATATATCAGCATGGCCAAGGTGGTAGGGGCTACCGCACCTATTTTGATTGAGGAGGGAAGTGCGACCTATTCCAATCCATTACCCCATGTGCTGATTCTCACGGCAATAGTGGTCAGTATTTCCACCACGGCTGTGGCATTGGCGCTGATAGTCAGAATAAAACGCGCTTATCACACCGTTGAAGAAGATGTTATTCAACGCTGGGATGTGAAAAAGCGTCGCAGTGAAAAACGGAGTAAAGCCGGTGATGAGTAGCTCACAATTGCCCATATTACAGGTAGTTGTGCCCCTACTTGCAGCTCCGCTGTGCCTGTTGATTAACCATAAAAAACTCAACTGGTTGTTTACCTTTTTGGTGTCTGGCTTTGCATTTATGGTGTCGACGCTACTGTTGATTGAGGTGTCAGATTCAGGTCCGCTCTCTTATCACGTAGGTGGTTGGCTACCTCCTTATGGTATCGAGATTAGGGTGGACCAACTCAACGCTTTTGTGGCAATGCTCATTACCGGCATAAGTACAGTGGTGATTGGTTCGGCCTATACCAGCCTGGAAAATAAAAAAGATATCGCGCCGGGAAAACACACCTACTTCTACGTTTCCTACTTATTGTGTTTCGCTGGGCTGCTGGGCATCCTGGTTACGGGGGATGCCTTCAATCTGTTTGTCTTTCTGGAAATATCCTCATTGTCATCCTATGTCCTGATTGCATTGGGACGCGACAGACGAGCCTTATGGGCGTCCTTTCAATATCTGGTGATGGGCACAATCGGCGCAACGTTCATATTAATCGGCATCGGACTCATGTATATGAAAACCGGAACCCTGAATATGGCGGATCTGGCAGAAAGATTACCCGCCATGGATGATACCCGGACTATTTTTGTGGCTTTTTGCTTTTTTATTGTGGGTGTCTGCTTAAAACTGGCTTTGTTTCCTTTACACATGTGGTTGCCCAATGCCTATGCTTATGCTCCCACAGTGGTGACTGCGTTTTTAGCGGCTTCATCCACAAAAGTGGCGCTTTATGTGGTGATTCGCTTTGTATTTGCAGTGTTTGGCGTGGAGTTTTCGTTTACCACAATCCCGCTTCAGGCGGTGTTTGTCACCCTTGGCACTTTGGGTATTCTGGTAGCTTCATTGGTGGCAATCAATCAGCAAAACATCAAGCGAATGCTGGCCTATTCCAGTATCGCGCAAATTGGTTATATGGTGCTGGGGCTAAGCTTTGGCACGGTTGCCGGCTTAATGGCCTGTTTACTGCATTTGTTTAATCACGCGCTGATGAAAGGGGCGTTGTTTTTAACTTTAGGGGCTGTGCTGTATCGGATAGGGGGAGTAAGCCGGAAGCATATTCAGGGACTTGGCAGGCAAATGCCTTTCACTCTGGCGGCGCTCGTTATTGGCGGGTTAAGCATTATTGGTATGCCGTTAACCGTGGGATTCGTCAGTAAGTGGTTCCTGCTGCAGGCTGCGCTTGCACAGGGCTGGTATTTGGTTTCTGTGATTATTTTGGTGGGTTCATTACTGTCGGTAATTTACATCTGGAAAGTGGTGGAAGCCGCCTATTTTAAACCAGCGTTAATTAAGCCGGATGAAGTTCAGGAAGCACCGCTGACTTTGCTGATCCCCGTATGGATAATGGTGCTGGCCAATATCTATTTTGGTGTAGACACTCGATTAACGGTGACTTTATCTGAACAGATAGCCATCCAGCTGATGCAAATCGGGGTAATGCCATGAATAACAATGACTTGTTACTACTGACATTACTATTGCCGCTGGCGCTGGTGCTGGCAATTGTGCTGTTACGCAAACAACCGAATTTGCGCGAAGCAGCCAGTATTGCTGTTGGCATTGGGGTTATTATTTGCAATCTGCAGTTGCTGCAAACTGTGCTGGCAGGAGCTGAGATAGCTTTTAGTTGGTTTACCCTGTTTCCCGGCGTGGACATCGCTTTTAAACTGGAACCGCTGGGTATGGTATTTGCGCTGGTGGCCAGTATTTTATGGCCAGTAACTACCTTATATGCCATTGGCTACATGCGGGCCCATCATGAGCCCAGACAAACACAATTCTATTGTTTCTTTGCCATCGCCATTTTTTCTGTTTTGGGCATTGCCTTTGCGGCCAACCTGATGACCCTGTTTATCTTTTATGAATTGCTGACCCTGTCTACCTTTCCACTGGTGGCACATGCGGGAACCGCCAAAGCTAAACGCGGAGCCAGAGTGTATTTGGGCATTTTGCTGCTTTCCTCGGTTTTATTTCTGTTGTTGGCGATTATCAGCACCTGGCATTTTGCCGGTACTCTGGATTTCCAGGCCGGTGGCGTGTTTGCTGATGTCAGTGATTCGGTGGTATCGGTATTGTTGGTCTTGTTTGTTTTTGGAGTGGGTAAAGCGGCTCTCATGCCCTTGCACAGCTGGTTGCCAGCCGCCATGGTGGCTCCGACACCGGTGAGTGCACTGCTGCATGCTGTCGCCGTGGTGAAAGCCGGGGTGTTCACCATCTTAAAGGTAATGGTGTACATATTCGGAACCGAGCGCCTGGCAAGCTTACCTGGCACCACCTTTTTGCTCTATCTGGCCGGTTTCTCAATTTTGATCGCCTCTTTAGTCGCCATCAGAAAACGCAACCTCAAAGCGCGACTTGCCTGGTCAACAGTCAGTCAGTTGGGCTATATCACTATGGGGGCCTTACTCGCCACACCGTTGGGAATAATGGGTAGCACTATGCACATTGCAATGCATGCGTTCAGCAAGATAACGTTGTTTTTTTGTGCCGGTGCAATATTGGTGGCTACCCACAAAACAGAGATTCAGGAGATGCAGGGAATAGGTAAACAGATGCCTATTACTATGCTGGCTTTTGCCATTGCCAGTTTAGGTATTATCGGTTTACCACCTGCGGGCGGCACCTGGAGCAAATGGCTACTCTTGATGGCCACTGTCGAGACGCAACACTGGCTGTTGATGTTGGTTCTTATGCTCAGCTCACTATTGAGTATTGGTTACTTACTGCCAATTTCCATGCGCGCATTTTTTCCTGCAACCCCGGTTTCCGATGAGTCCCACGAGAATTTTGGCACTATAGATCTGGCTCCCAAAGCATCATTACTGGCCATTATTCTGACCACGCTGGCCTGTTTGGGCTTATTTTTTTATGCCGATGTCATATACCAATTCGCAAGCAGGGTGGTGTAAATGAAAAAAGCAGAAAAAGCCATGTTTGATGATCCCAAAGTCGTGCAGCGCTTGCTACTGGGGTTCTATATCGTTTGCGCGGTGTTGTTGCTTCTGGATTTCGTAGTGCATCGCCACACTGAGCACCCCTGGGAATCGCTTCCCGGTTTTTATCCCTTGTACGGTTTTGTGGGGTGCGTGGTGCTGGTATTGATAGCCAAATGGATGCGGATCTGGTTGATGCGGGACGAGGACTACTACGACCCGCCTGCGCAAGATAGCAAACAGAGTAGCGAGGTTCACAATGGTGATTGAACTAGCCCCTTTTGTTCTGTTTTATCTGGGTGCCGTGGTTGCCCTGCTGGCGAATGATCGCTTGCGACCTGTCATTGCAGTGTTGGTGCCGATTATTGGGTTGGTACATTGCCTGAGTTTATCAGACGGGGTGCACTGGCAATTAAGTTTATTCGAGTTACAACTGGCCCCTTTTAAAGTCGATAAACTGAGTATTCTGTTTGGTATTATTTTTCATATTACCGCCATCATTGCCGCCATTTATGCCTGGCACGTGAAAGATAAAATGCAGCAAATTGCTGGTTTACTTTATGCCGGTAGCGCGCTGGGGGCGGTGTTTTCTGGTGACCTGATCAGCGTCATAGTGTTCTGGGAGATGCTGGCACTGACTTCTGTGTTTCTGGTTTGGGCCAGACGTTCAGAGCGCGCTATATTCTCAGGCCTGAGATATTTGTATTTTCAGGTGATATCAGGTTTATTGCTGATTGCTGGCACCATTCTTTATATCCGTGATACGGGCCAGGTGGATTTGGGATTTATTGGATTGCAAAGCACGGCAGGCTGGCTGATTTTGCTGGCTTTTGGCATTAAATGCGCCTTTCCACTGTTCCACAATTGGTTAACTGATGCCTATGCCGAATCCACTGCAACAGGCACGGTTTTCCTCAGTGCCTTTACCACCAAAACCGCAGTGTATATGTTAGCCCGCGCTTACCCTGGCACCGAGTTGTTGGTATACGTGGGTGCCGCGATGACCTGTTTCCCTATCTTCTACGCGGTGATTGAGAATGACTTACGTCGGGTGCTGGCCTATAGCATGATCAATCAGATTGGCTTTATGGTAGTGGGCATTGGTATCGGTACTGCGTTAGCTATCAACGGAGCCGTTGCTCACGCCTTCAACGATATTATCTTTAAGGGTCTGTTGTTTATGTCTGTCGGGGCTGTGCTGCATATGACCGGGCGCAGTAATGCCTCTGAACTGGGGGGATTGTACAAAAGTATGCCGAAAACCACGATTTTCTGCCTGGTGGGAGCCGCATCGATTTCGGCCTTTCCGTTATTCAGTGGTTTCGTCAGTAAATCAATGGTGATGAGCGCAGCATTAAAAGAAGGTTATGACTGGATATGGTTGATGTTGTTATTTGCCTCGGCTGGGGTGTTCCATCACGCCGGTATTAAAATTCCTTATTTCGCCTTTTTTGCCCACGATAGTGGTATCAGAACTCAGGAAGCACCGCTGAATATGTTGCTGGCCATGGCGATCGCTGCCACTTTGTGCGTCAGCATCGGTATTTATCCGGAATTTCTCTATAGTCTGTTGCCCTTTGGGATAAATTACACGCCTTATGATACAACTCACGTGCTGGCCCAGACTCAGTTGTTATTCTTCTCTGCGCTGGCTTTTGTCTGGCTGAATTTAAAAGGTTACTACCCGCCTGAATTGCGCTCTGTAAATATTGATGTCGAATGGCTGTATCGCATGTTGTTACCCGCTGGTTTGCGCAAAGGTATGGCGATGTTCAAAAGCGCAGAGCGCGCTTTGGGTCATGGGGTAAGTGCCTGGCTGGATAGCCTGAATCATATCTTTTTGCAGCGCAAAGGCCCCTTTGGCAAACTTTCCAAAACCAACCCCACCAGTACTATGGTGATGTGGGTCACAGTGCTGTTGGCGTCATACTTACTGTTTAGTTTTTTGTGATATGCTTTGAGTGTAATAGTAATTCCATTCTGAAATTTTGACAGCTACTATAGGCTGGTGCAAAACAGTCTGGCTGTGCATGAAAGCCCTTGCTAATCACACAATCTGAATCGGAGGTGAGAGTCAACCATGAGAACCAAACAGTTCTGACGGTAATCGCTCTCAGAGGCTTGATATCAACTAACGCTGAAATTGAAAGTTTGACAGAACTGCTGAAATTCAAAAATAAACATGGTGGCGTCTCTTTGGAAAGAAAGGGATGTATTGTGATATCCCGATTCACAGGGGCGATTAATGCCAGCGTCATGCACTTTTTTTGTGAAAACTTGCCGGTGGCGGTGGGGGATCTTAGGGGCAGCCCATGGGCTTATCTCAGTAGTTCTTCGGAAGCGATGGCCGGTACTGAAGAGGCTGAAGCTTTGCTGATGGAAGGGGTTAAAATCGGTATGCAGATGGGGTGTGTCGGAGCGGCTTATGTGCTCAGTTCTCCGGTAGCGATTGCTCAAACTCGCCGCATCAGGGAAAAGTTGGGAGCCCAACCTGATTTGGATGACATCCTTTTTGCCAAGGAACCTGAGGCTATTGGCTATTTAGAAGCCCTATTGGCAAACTTGCAGGTGCAAAGATAAATGACCTTGTTGCGCTGTTACCGGGGATTTTTAATACTATTGGCTCTGGTGGCAGTTGATGTCTTAGCAAAACCTTTATTGTTTGTCGCTGAAGAGCTCCCTCCTATTCACTTTAAGAACGATAAACATATTCCAGATGGTTTTTTGGTGTCCCTGGCGTCTGAAGTGACCAAAAGAGCTGGTATGAGCGCAAAAACTATCCTGATGCCTCAGGCAAGAGCTTTTGAGCTGACTACAAGCCAATCCAATGTGTTTATGTTGTCTCTGTTGCGATCTGAAACGAGAGAAGCCCAGTTCCAGTGGCTCGGGGCCGTTTATGAAACCCAGGCTTTTCTGATTGGTTTGAAAAGTAACAAGGATATTGAACTGACATCGTTGGATGACGCCAAAAAACATGTTGTCGGTACAGTCAGGGGCTATTTTTCTGAGAGCTACTTGCGGCAACAAGGTTTCAGTGACAAACACAATCTGGGACTAGCCACTCGCTACGATCATCTGTGGGGCATGCTGTTTAAATCCCATATCGACTTTGTATTGACCAACACTTTGTCACAAAATCTCGAAATCGAAGAGGCCGGTTATTCTCCCGAGCAAGTTATGCGCTTTTTGGAACTGCCGGAGTTAGCCCGGGAATTACATTTCGCTACAGGCCTAAAAACCGAAAAAACTGTGGTGGATAAACTGAGCCAGGCGCTGATAGCAATTAAGGCCGATGGCACTTATGCCAGATTAAAGTCAGAGTGGCATCTTTGAAGCGTGTTACTTTACATTTTTATGAATTCCATCTATGTTTCGGGTGCTGTAAACGAAGGTCTGTATAATGGAAAGTGAACTCTACAGAAAAGCCATGTTATTTTTCAAAGATGCCAGACTCACAGAAAGGTGGCTCAATCATCCATGCGCTTTGTTTAATAATGCCACACCATTGCAGCTGTATTCTTCAGAGGAAGGGCGTAAAAAAATTCTAAACTATCTGGACGTTTGCAACGGCGACTCAGAAACTAAGAATCAGCAATAGTCCCCAATTTTTCATTAAAAGGCGCTAAAAGGGCGTTTCATTCCGTTTCAAGCTCTCTTGTCCCTTAAAAATAATTTCTAATAAATTTCACTTCAGTCGTGCACATTTCTAATTGTTGGCTATATTTTTACTCTTTTCCGAAACGAATTTAAAGGCACTTTGCAAAATGCTGTCGCAGTAGGCAATACCTTCAAAATACTAAAACAAGGGATAAGGAATATGAGTGAGATCGAATTAGATGTAGCTATTGTTGGGGGAGGAGTGTCAGGCGTCTACAGTGCATGGCGACTGCAACAGGCTTTTGGAGACAAACAAAAAATAGCTTTGTTTGAATACAGCAACCGCATTGGTGGCAGGTTGTATAGCCGCAGAATTCCGGGGCTACCCAATGTGGTAGCCGAATTGGGAGGCATGCGCTATATCCCGGAAGATCACATCATGGTTAAAACCCTGGTAAATGAATTGGGGCTGCAAACCAAAAACTTTCCGATGGGTTCATCCTTGCCAATCGATCCTAAGGATCCCGCCAGTCCGGTTGCACATGCTGATAACAACCTGTTTTATTTACGTGGCGAATACTTTCGATATCGGGATTTCGCCGAGTGCCCGGATCGTATCCCCTACAAAATGAATTGGTCTGAAAAAGGCTATGGACCGGAAAACCTGCAGGTCAAAGTGATGAACCTGATTTGTCCGGGGTTTGCAGACATGAGCTTGTGTGAACAGATGCAGCTCAAGGTTTTCGGCAAGGAGATCTGGAAATACGGCTTCTGGAACTTGCTGGAAAGGGTGCTTAGCAACGAAGCCTATCAGTTTATGAAAGACGCGGGTGGTTATGATGCCAATGTGGCCAATGCCAGCGCAGTTACTCAGTTACCCGCCACAGAATACTCCGATGATACGGTGTTCTTAACCTTAAAAGACGGTTTTCAGGCGCTGCCTATTACCTTGGCTGCTAATTTTAATGCTATGGGGGGAGGAGTCATTCCTGATGGCAAGCGCATTTACATGAACCATCGCCTGGATGAGTTGCGGCTGCGCAAAGACAAAAACTGCACTTATGAGTTGTTGTTTTATCCCACGATAACCGATGAAGCTGGTAAAACCAGACAGTGCAATGACGCTGAACCCACTGTGGTTCGGGCTAAAAAAGTGATTTTGGCGATGCCGAGGCGTTCATTGGAGTTGATTAAATCCTCTTTCTTTGATGATCCCTGGTTAAAAGAAAACATCCCTTCAGTATTGATACAAAAGGCCTTCAAGATGTTTATGGCCTATGAGCGACCCTGGTGGCGTAGTTTGGGATTAGTGGCGGGGCGCTCGGTTACCGATTTACCCATCCGCCAAACCTATTACATGGGGACTGAGTGCGAACAGGAAGGCGGGGAAAACACCATGAACTCGCTGTTAATGGCGTCTTATAACGATATTGAAACCATTCCTTTCTGGAAGGGACTGGAAAAAGGCGAGCAATATCAGGGCTTTTTTCCCAATCAAAGTCGCTGTGCTATTGAGGGCGAAGAAGTCATGCTTAAGCACGAGTTCCAGATCACCCAGGATATGGTGGAGTCAGCGCAACGCCAGATTGAAGCCTTGCACAATCAAAAAGAGTTACCTATGCCCTATTCGGCGGTTTATCAGGAGTGGGGTGAAGACCCCTACGGTGGCGGCTGGCATGAGTGGAAAGCCAATTATCGCCTTGATGAAGTCATGTGTCGAATGCGCCATCCGGTGGCGGATCAGGATATTTATATTGTGGGAGAAGCTTACTCTTATGAACAAGGCTGGGTTGAAGGAGCTTTGAACACCGCGGAATCGACCCTGGAGTCCTTTTTCGATTTAGATAAACCAGAGTGGCTGGTCAATGATCCTGATTATCCATCCTGGCTGGACGCAAATCATGGTTTTAACTTCTTACCCGTGCCTTGTCCTGATGGCTGTCAATGCGACCCTAATAAACCGCCTTTTACCTGCACCAATTGCGGTAAGACGTTAACCGACGTCACTGAATTTGCTTATGAGGGGATTAATCATGTCCAGAAATAATGCTTTAAAAAGTCATGCCGCAAAAGCAAAGTTTACCGTGGCTGATTACCTGTTAACCCGTTTGCAACAACTGGGCCTGGACAAAGTGTTTCAGGTGCCTGGTGATTATGTGGCTGAGTTTATGGATGCCCTGGAAGCATTTGACGGTATCGATGCAGTAGGTGACGTTAACGAGCTAGGAGCAGGCTATGCCGCTGATGGTTATGCCAGGTACAAAGGTATTGGTGCGGTTTCAGTACAATTTGGCGTTGGTACCTTTAGCGCCTTAAATGCCATTGCGGGGGCCTATGTTGAGCGCAACCCTGTGGTGGTGATCACAGCCAGCCCCACCACTAAAAATCGGGTCACTATCGAGCAAACCGGAGTTTTGTTTCATCACTCCACTGGGCGTTTGGGGGCTGACCGCAATGTCTATAGCAACGTAACCGTTGCGGCCGAAATTCTGAGTAATGTTCATCAGGCTCCCACTCAGATTGATCATGCCCTGACTCAAGCGATTACACACCGTCGCCCCATTTACCTGGAGGCCTGGCAGGATGTTTGGGGAATGGAATGTGAGCAGCCACAGAATAACTTGACAGCCCTGCCACAGTGCAGCCAAAAAGATTCGCTGGAAGCTATGATTAGTATGGCCATTGAGAAAATAAAAAGCGCTAAAAAACCAGTGGTATTGGTGGGCGTTGAAATTGCTCGCTTTGGATTACAGGAGCAGGTTCTGGCTCTGCTGGAAGCATCGGGTTTGCCCTATGCCACCACCACTTTGGGGAAAACTACACTGGATGAAAATTCCGGTACCTTCATTGGTACCTATGCCGGTGCAGCTTCGAATCCCGGCACTAACGATTACTTCAGCCAATCCGATGCAATACTGGCGTTAGGGGTGATCTTTACCGACGATTATCTGGATATTTTGGAAAATCAATTTGCTGATATTATCTCTGTCGATGCCGACCAGGCGCGAGTGGGGTATCAACATTATCGCAATATTGCTATGGCTGAGTTTATTACAGCATTAACTGCGCGATGTGAGCAAAGCTGCGATTTTCCACGCAATAATCTGCCTTTACCGGTTCTACCTGCTATGCCAGAACTCACCCCAGAGTTGTTAGCCCAACCTCTAGGTTATAAGACCTTTTTTGAGGTGTTTTGGGGTTGGTTGCAGAAAGAACATTTATTGTCTGAGACGAATTTGATCCTGGGAGAGAGTTCCTCCTTGTATCAGGCAGCCCGTCTTATTGGCTTGCCACAGGACAGTTTTGTTGGTGATGCGGCTTGGGGATCATTGGGACACGAAACCGGATGTGTTACCGGGACATCCATGGCATCTGATAAGCGCAGCATGGTGGTGGCCGGTGACGGTGGCTTTATGATGATGTGTCAGGCGCTGTCGACGGTTACTCGCAATAAGCTGGATGCAGTGGTTTTTGTCATGAGTAATGGTGTGTATGCCATCGAACAGTCATTTGTGGATGTCTGCGCCTTTACACCAAATGGCAAGTTTGCTCCGTTCGACGTGTTGCCCAAGTGGGATTATCTGAGTCTGGCGGCAACTTACGATATGCCGGGTTACCAGGTGAAGAACTGTGAAGAGCTTTACCGTACCCTGCAAGTGATACAGTCATATCCTGAGCAGTCAACGCTGGTGGAAGTGTTGATCCCGGAACACGATCTGGCTCCTGCTCTGGAAGACCTGGTTAAATCTATCACGGGTAAGTCCCCCGCGGACTGCAAATAATATCACACCCCAATAAACTTTCCCGGTTGCCCAATTTTCGGAGCTTCCGGGAAAAATTTTGTTACAAAGTGTTGGCCGCAATGGTTATTACAATAGCTGACCAGACCCTTTACCATGCAATAAAATCCAGCGTCTGAGACGATTGGTTCTATTTATTAGACAGTTAAGCCCTCTTTTTTGACATTTTTATATTCTTTTCCGTCTGATATCTTCTATCCATCGCTTACTTTTTGAGGTTGTTATGTTGAGAAACAGTGAAAATGGTTTTGGTTTGGTGGCTATTGTTATGCACTGGATCACGGCTGTTGCTGTTATTGGATTGTTTGCGCTGGGCTGGTGGATGGTGGAGCTAAATTACTACAGCGAGTGGTATCGGATAGCGCCCAATTGGCATAAAAGTATTGGCCTAATACTCTTTGCTTTTGTGCTACTCAGATTGCTCTGGAAGCTCATTAATATCAGCCCTAAACCGCTGGGTAAGCCCCGGGAAAAGCGGCTGGCAGGTCTGGCACATGGTGTTCTCTATATTTTAATGCTGGCGATTTTTTGTAGCGGATATCTGATCTCAACGGCAGATGGACGGGGTATTGAGATATTCGGTTGGTTGACTGTACCCGCATTAGGGGAACTTTTTGACAACCAGGAAGATGTTGCAGGCCTGATACACGAGTATCTGGCATATGGCTTGATGGCTTTCGTAGCATTGCATTCTTTGGCTGCTTTGAAACATCATTTTGTAGATAAAGACGATACGCTGCGTCGTATGTTTCGTATAAAACGTTAAATTGTATTGAGGAATTGAAAATGAAAAAAACATTAGCTGCAGTGCTACTAACTGCATTGTTATCCCCACTAGCTCAGGCAGCAGACTACATTATTGATAGCAAAGGCGCTCATGCTTCTATCAACTTTAAGACCAAGCATCTGGGCTATTCCTGGTTAACCGGTAGATTCAATGATTTTGATGGCACTTTTAGTTACGACGCAGAACAGCCACAGGCTGCCAAAATTGCAGTAAATATTAAAACTGCCAGTATCGATTCCAATCATGCCGAACGCGACAAGCACTTGCGCAGTGATGACTTTTTAAATGTGAAAGACTTTCCAGAAGCGAAATTTGTCAGTTCCAAAATCACCGACAAGGGTGACGGTAAACTGGAAGTAGCCGGCAAGCTGACACTGCATGGCACCACCAAAAACATTGTTATCAATGCTGAAAAAATTGGTGAAGGTGACGACCCCTGGGGTGGATACCGCGCCGGATTCGCTGGCAATACTGAAATTCGTATGGCGGATTATGGTATGAAGGAAATTTTGGGCCCCACGACTGTGCTGTTGGAGTTACATGTAGAGGGTATTCGCCAATAGGCGTTTTTGCCAGAGTAAGATCGCCAACGATTTTTGAGTGAACCTCGGACATAGCCTGTCCGAAGCTAAAACCTATTATTTTGGCTACGTTTAAAAAATCGATATTGAAACACTCTACCTACCTTTGGGCTTCAATTTTGAGTTTAGTCTTAGGTGGACTTTTTTCGACAACGCGGTCTAATTCAACCATTATCATTTGATTGAAATCATTGTCGGGGCGCCGACTGCGCCTTAAGGTGACCGGGCTTCGCCCCCCTTAAGAACCCCCCGCAGCCCCTGACGCGCAAAAACATAAACTTCGCCATCAGAACAACGACGACCATCAATGACAGCACATCCCTGTGCTGGGCATTGAGTATACCAATAAGTGACGTTAAGCATGCTACTCAGTGGAAATTGAAACGGTTTTAGACAAGGCAGATGTTTACAGGTTTAATGGGTTAAATCAAAAACATCTAACGACGTATAAAACCGTTTCAAATCCATCGAAGACGCCATCTCAGCGGCTTACTTCTTTGTTGCGTGAAATTCGAAAGACCACCAGTATTACTTCATTCACGCGCCTCGAATTAAGCTCGCTGATATGGCGCTGAGCGAATGCTTAACGTCACTTATTGGTATTTGCTATCATCCCTGATAGCTCTCATCGTTGTTTTAACTGATGTCGTAGTTTATTGCGCGTAAAGGGAGATGAGGTTCAGCACTCCGAACAAATACTGGCGGAACCGAACCCGCAAACGAATCAGTTTTGGAATATCTCCAAATGAAAGTTATTAGTTTCTGGACACTACTGTCACTAAATGAGCATTCATGCTATCGCCCTGGCGTTTTCGCAGATAGAAAAGGGAGTCATTGGACTCCCTTTTTTACGCAGTATGAAAACTTTTAGAATTCATCCAGGGCAAGCGCTGCCAGATCTTCACCATTATCCGTTAATGCCGCTTTGTGCATTAGTGCTCTGGGGTACAGTCGTTTTATATAGAAGTCACTGACTTTGGCTTTGCTTTGTGCCAATTGTTGGTTGTCATTGCTTGAAGCCGTGTCTTTCAGGCTGAGCCAGCAAATGCCCAACAGTGAGTAGGCGCAAAATTGCATGTAATCATAAGCGCGACTGGCAGTATCAAAGGCATCACCCTTCATCAATGATTGCGAACCTTCCAGCCAACTGTCATAAATCTCCTGAGCTTTATCTTTGTCCGGCTGATTGGCGATATTGGCAATCAAAACTGCAAACAACTCTGCCGTAGCCTGAAGCATTTTGCCGCCGTCTCGTACCAGTTTACGGGATATCAAATCCAGTGCCTGAATACCGTTGGTGCCTTCGTATAATTGCGTGATACGACTATCGCGAATTAACTGCTCCATGCCCCACTCCTGAATGTAGCCGTGACCACCAAAAATCTGAACCCCCAACTGGGATACCTCCTGACCAACATCAGTGAAGAAGGATTTAGTGATGGGGGTAAGGTAGGCGACGATGGCTTCCGCGTTGGCTTGTTCTTCTGGAGAGCCAAATCGCACCAGGTCTACCTGCTTGGCGTATAACAAGCCCAATGCCCGGCAGCCTTCTGTCAGCGCCTTTTGTGTCAACAGCATGCGGCGTACATCTGGTAGATGAATGATGGCATCCGCTTTTTCATCGGGCTGTTGCACGCCTTGTGGTGCTCTTGATTGCAGACGGTCTTTGGCGTAAGTAAGTGCTCCCTGATATGAGGCTTCTGCGATCCCGGTTCCCTGTAAACCTACCTGGAAGCGGGCGTCGTTCATCATAGTGAACATACATGCCAGGCCGCTGTGCGGTGCGCCAATTAACCAGCCTTTGGCACCATCAAAGTTCATAACGCAGGTGGGGCAGCCATGCAGACCCATTTTGTGTTCGATGCTGCCAACAGAAACATCATTGACGACATCAAAAGCACCGTTGTCGCCAGGTAACATTTTGGGAACCAGAAACAAACTAATACCTTTTACTCCAGGTGGTGCATCCGGCAGTCTGGCGAGGACCAGATGAATGATGTTGTCAGTCCATTCGTGATCTCCACCGGAGATAAAAATTTTGGTGCCGGTAATCTGATAAGAGCCGTCGTCGTTAGGTTCTGCTTTGGTGGTAAGCAAGCTCAGATCAGAGCCTGCCTGAGGCTCGGTCAGGTTCATAGTGCCAGTCCATTCGCCGCTGATTAGATTGGGCAAATAGGTTTCTTTGAGTTGTTCGCTGCCGTGTTTTTCCAGAGCCAGTACGGCACTTTCCGTCAGGCCACACACTAAGCGCCAACTGACATTGGCTGACACTAGCATTTCGTGTACCGGAATAGCGACAGAGTAGGGTAACTCCTGACCACCGTACTCTTCACTGCCCAACATGGCGTTCCAGCCGTTTTCAATGTAGTTCTGGTAAGCTTCAGGGAAGCCTTCTGCGGTGGTTACTTTACCGTCGTTTAACTTACAGCCTTGCAGGTCTCCTGCCTGATTAATAGGGGCAATCTCTGATTCTGCAAATCGCGCTCCCTGGGCAATTATCTCGTTAACCAGGTCTGCGTCGATGTCGTCTTTACCTATACTGGCATAATGTTCAGTGACCTTTAACCAGTCGTGAAGAAGAAATTGAAAATCTGTTAACGGAGCACGATATTCCGGCATGGTAAAATCCCCATAAATATAACAAGTGGTCAGATGAGTTTGCCAGTGGTGTGGCAAAAAGTAAATGCAAATGCCCCTTTTGTCATAAAAAGGTCAGGCAAGTTAATGAAAATA
Organism: Planctobacterium sp. AWH2_060; assembly: GCF_056158425.1. Classification (NCBI taxonomy): domain Bacteria; kingdom Pseudomonadati; phylum Pseudomonadota; class Gammaproteobacteria; order Alteromonadales; family Alteromonadaceae; genus Planctobacterium; species Planctobacterium sp. AWH2_060. The sequence goes on from NZ_JBSWTG010000001.1 coordinate 4,602,629, forward strand.
GGAAAAAAAATTGCAGAATATTGACTATTTGGTCGAAAACGAGATTATAGAGTTTACGGGATAAAGGCGGCATCATTTGTATTTTTGCAGTTGTCACTCCTACAATAAGAATTAGCCATTGCGCTTAAGACGAGCAATTAATGAATTTAGCATCTCTATCTATTAAGCAATTATTTGTTTTTTCACTGCTTACAGCGGTCCTGGTGTCCACCATTATTGTTGGTGCGATAGGGCAGTTCAGTGCGCGAAATCTGGTGTCTGAACGTCTCGAGGAAGTGGAGCTTCCCAACACCTTGCAACGCATTCGCAACGAATTAGATAAGGAAATCTCAATCATGCGCAGCGCCACTATGCAGTTGGCCAACGATGAGTTTGTCAATCAATGGATGCGCAGTGGTTCACCCGGTGCGCAGGAAGACATTGTTATTCGCAATCTGAACAATATAAAAAATCAGTATGGGTTAACCAATGTATCTGTTGCCAACCGTGAAACCGCCCAGTATTGGAACCAGGGCGGGTTTTTAAGAGTCTTGAATAATGACAACCTGGATGGCTGGTTTTTTGCTTTTCGCGATTCAGGCGAAGCATCTTCCATGAGCCTTTACACCGAGCAGGGTGAAGGCACCAAGATGTTTGTTAATTATCAGCAACTGGATGGGCAGGTTTTAGCGGGTATCGGGCTATCTGTCGACCAGATGGTGGACAAACTAAAAAGTAACCGCATCGCGGAAACGGGTTTCGTATTTTTGACCGATGGCAGTGGTCTGGTACAAATTCACCGCAATCAGTCTTATCTGAATACAAAAAATCTTAGTGCATTATATAGCAGCGAAGTAGAGCGCAAACTGTTAACCCGCTCTGAATTTGCTATGAGCCGCACCGAGGTGGATGGCGAAGAGGTTTTCCTGGCCAGCAGTTATCTGGAATCTGCGGGTTGGTATGTGGTGGCACAGGTACCTGTGGATGAAATCTTTGCTGAACTCAACGCCGCTCGCAGCCAGATGATTGTCTGGGTGGCGTTGGTGGCTGCGGGTTTTGCAGTACTGGCAGTATTTGTTGCTAATATTATTGCGGCGCCTATCTGCAAGTTGTCTTCAGTATTCGCTGAGTTGGGTCAGGCTGAAGCAAATCTTGATGTGCGATTAGAGAGGCAGTCATCTCAGGAGTTGCAATCGCTGGGTGAGGGCTTTAATGCTTTTGTAGAGAAAATTCAAAAAACCGTCGAAATGGTGGCTAATACCAGTGAAGATCTGCGCACTGAGGCCGACTCAGTGGCTGATTTTGCTCGCCAGTCTTTGGCGTTAGGCAAGCGTCAGTCTGCCCACACGGGCGAAGTGGTGACGGCTATTAGTCAGATGGGGGATACCGTTGATGAAGTGGCGCGCAATGCTAATAAAGCCGCGGAAACCTCTAATGAGTTAGAAGATGCCAGCCACAAAGGCAAGGCGGTCTCAATGCAGGCCAAACAGTCCATTGAAAAGTTATCCTCTCAGGTAGAGTCTGTGGCTGTGGTTATCGATGAGTTAGCCAGCCACACCGATGCCATTGGTAGTGTTCTGGAAGTCATTCGCGGTGTTTCTGAGCAAACCAACTTATTGGCTTTAAATGCTGCGATTGAAGCGGCCAGGGCCGGAGAGCAAGGCCGAGGATTTGCGGTTGTGGCAGACGAAGTTCGCTCATTAGCACAGCGTACCGGAGAGTCAACAGAAGAAATTCAGAAAACAATCGACCGTTTACAGCAAGAGGCCACAAGAGCGGTATCTCTGATGAAAGACAGTCGCGAGCAAGCGCGTACCGGTGTTAGCTCGGTGGTAGAAGCTGAACAGTCCTTGAGCAGTATCACGGCAGGAATCACTGCGCTCCGGGATATTAATAATCAGGTAGCGACAGCTACAGAAGAGCAGGCACAGGTGGCCCACGTGATTAGTGAAAACCTGAAACAAATCCAGGATGAAACTCAGGACAATCTGCAGGTATCTGACAAGGTGGCCAGAACCAGTGAAGCGTTGCAACAGTTGTCTGGGATGTTGGATAAGTTGGTGGAAGCTTATCGTTAGAGGATGTTGACCTTTGCTGAAAAATTACACTGTAAAGTTCAACGCGCTCTAATGTCACATTACGCTAAAGTCTAATGGACGAGGTACATAATTTGTGAAATAGTGCTGTAATCAGGGCCGGAATACATACAGGCATACGCAATTCCCAATAAAGGTACATCTTCAATATGTTTGCCAACAGTGACGTGCTTTGTGCTCGTCAACCCATCTTCTCTAAAAGCAATAAGATTTTCGCCTACGAGCTGTTGTATCGCTCTAAAGAATGTACAGATAGAGCACAATTCAGTGATGGTGATGTCGCCACCAGTGAGTTGCTTATCAATGCCATCGCCAGCATCAGCGACGATGAGACCCTGTTTAATTATCCACTGTTTTTCAACGTAACCCGCAACTTGCTGATGTCGGAATCCTTTTTTCCGGTAAAGCGCAACAGTGCAATCATCGAAATTCTGGAAAATGTACCAGTAGACGAGGCATTGACGGCCCGGGTTTACAAGCTCAAGCGACTGGGCTATCAGTTCGCTTTAGATGACTATTGCTTTGCAGACAAATTTGCGCCTCTGATTCCACTGGTAAAGTTTATTAAAATTGATTTGCTGAAATGTGATATCGAGCAACACCTGGATGAAATTGCCGAATTTCGAGAAAAGGGCAAAATTCTGGTGGCCGAAAAAGTGGAGACTCTGGAGGTATTTGAGCGCTGCAGAGCTTTGGGCTTTAATTTGTTTCAGGGCTATTACCTGGAAAGGCCGCAAATAGTTGAAGGCCGTAAAATCAACGCCAATGTTAACCTTGCTCTGACTATCATTAATGAACTGCAACAGTCTGATGTCAGCTTCGATAAGCTTTCCTATTTGGTATCTAAAGATCCTAAACTAAGCTACCAATTGTTACGCATTTTAAATAGCCCTGCACAGGGTTTAAAGCGAGAAGTCAGTAGCCTTAAACAGGCCGTTGTGTTTCTGGGAATTGAAGCCCTTAAAAAGTGGGTTATTCTGATTTCGCTGTTGCAAAACAGCGATGTGCCAGAAGCTTTCTTTACTATTTTGTTGACGCGGGCGCGAACCTGTGAATTACTGGCCAAGGCCATCGAGCACAAAGACGCTGATAGCTACTTTACCATGGGCTTGTTTTCTGGATTAGATCGGGTGCTCAATATGGACATGGCGGATGTCGTCAAGCACCTTGTTATTTCAAACGAACTGGAACAGGCATTATTGCAAAGAGCCGGGTTTATGGGAGACATTCTCAACAAGGTAATATTGCTGGAGAAAGCCGATTGGGAGTCTGTGCAAAAAGCCTGTGGCTGGGCGCAAGGGGAGATGTTGTCTCGTCTTATGGAGCAGGCCAGAGTCTGGACAGATGAGCTGTTGAGTAATTTAAACTAAGTCAGCGAACTTCGGGAACCAGTGGTTCCCGAAACGCATTTTACAGGTTACTCTTCTTGCCCTTCTGGCTTGGTCTTATTAAACATATCCAGAGTTTCAATATGTCTTTTGGGATAACGCCATTCACTAGCCAGAGTATCAAACGGGTCTGTGAGTTTGATAAAGGCCACTTCATGAGCGGTCCAGCCGGGAACCGGAAAACGATCAATATCTTCGCCTACATCTTCAGCTAGGCGACAGTGGTAAATTCTGAAGCCATTTTTGGCCACGCCTAAGAGCTTGCCTACTTCAACGTTAAAGCCCGTCTCTTCGAAGGTTTCCCGATGAGCAGTACACTGTGCCAGTTCACCTTCTTCAGCAGTACCGCCAGGCACATCCAAACGACCGGTTTTAATGTTGCCCAAGGTTAGCAGTTTATCGTTGACCCTTATAAAGCATCCGGCGTTACCTGTGGCGTCATCCAGGTGTTGATCATGGATGCGGCAAACCGGGTTGGCAGGCTTAGCTGTGTCACAGGCCACCAGGCCCCCACAAATAAGCAAAAGTAAGATTTTTCTTAACATATAAAAAGGGCGCTTAATGCGCCCATTCCTTATTATTGTTCATCCAGGAAGCTTCGCAGCTGCTCAGAGCGGCTCGGGTGGCGCAACTTGCGCAGAGCTTTGGCTTCGATCTGACGAATACGTTCACGGGTAACGTCGAACTGTTTACCCACTTCTTCCAATGTGTGGTCGGTGTTCATGTCGATACCAAAACGCATTCTTAACACCTTAGCTTCTCTGGCGGTAAGGCCCGCTAACACGTCTTGAGTTGCTAATTTAAGGTTGTTATTAGTGGCCGAGTCCAGAGGCTGTACAATAGTGCTGTCCTCGATGAAATCACCCAGATGCGAATCTTCATCATCACCGATGGGGGTTTCCATGGAAATTGGCTCTTTGGCGATTTTCAGTACCTTACGGATCTTATCTTCCGGCATTAACATACGCTCAGACAATTCTTCCGGGGTTGGTTCACGACCAATTTCCTGCAGCATCTGACGGGAGATACGATTTAGCTTGTTGATCGTCTCAATCATATGTACCGGAATACGGATGGTTCTCGCCTGGTCTGCAATTGAGCGGGTAATTGCCTGACGGATCCACCATGTAGCGTAAGTTGAGAACTTATAACCTCGGCGGTATTCGAACTTATCTACCGCTTTCATCAGACCGATGTTACCTTCCTGGATTAGATCCAGGAACTGCAAACCGCGGTTGGTGTATTTTTTCGCGATTGAGATAACCAGACGCAGGTTAGCTTCTACCATTTCTTTTTTGGCGCGGCGGGCTTTCGCTTCACCAATAGACATACGGCGGTTGATGTCCTTAATGTCATCGATTACCAGGCCGGTTTCTTCTTCAACCTGATTGATCTTGCTGACGCAACGCTCAATGTCTTCCTGCATCAGCTTGAGCTGTGCTACGTAAGGGTGATCGCTTTCCAGCACTTCATAGAACCAGTCAAGCGAGGTCTCGTTACCTGCAAACTTACGAATAAAGTCACGCTTGGGCATTTTAGCCTGAGCAACACAGTGCTTCATTACCAGACGTTCCTGAACGCGTACTCTGTCCATCATGGAGCGCATATTGCGTACCATGCGGTCGAACTGCTTGGGCACCAAACGAAACTCTTTGAATACTTCACTCAGTTTGGCGATTTCTTCTTTCGCTTTGGCATGAGCACGGCCATTTTTGGCGATAACTTCACGGGTGGCTTCGTACTGAACACGCAGTTCAGCAAACTTCTCGCGTGCCATCTCCGGATCGATGCTGTTATCTTCGTCATCATCGTCATCATCGTCATCATCGTCGTCATCGTCTTCGTCGTCCAGTTCTTCCTGAGACAACTCGGAACCAATGTGTGTTGCGGTAGGAGCAACATCTTCTTCGTTAGGGTCAACAAAGCCCAGGATGATGTCACCTAAGCGAATTTCTTCGGCTTCGTACAGATCCCATTGATCTAATAGGTAGGTAATGGCTTCAGGGTATTCGGCTACAGAGCACTGTACCTGATTGATGCCATCTTCGATACGCTTGGCAATTTCAATTTCGCCTTCACGGGTCAACAGTTCAACTGTGCCCATCTCGCGCATGTACATGCGTACCGGATCCGTAGTACGGCCAATTTCACTCTCTACCGTGGCAAGCGCTTGTGCGGCTGCTTCTGCGACTTCTTCATCGGTAGTGGTTTCCTGCATCAATAACTCATCGGCGTCCGGGGCATTTTCAAATACCTGGATACCCATGTCGTTAATCATGCGAATAATATCTTCAATTTGATCGGAATCTACGATATCTTGCGGGAGGTGGTCATTTACTTCAGAAAAGGTCAAAAAGCCTTGTTCTTTACCTTTAGCAATGAGGAGTTTGATCTGTGACTGCTTGCTTGCCATATGCTTCCACAATATAAATTTACTAGTTCAAGTGCGCCGCACGAAATATGTTATCGGAGCACTCCTGAAGACGTTGCGCCAACGCGCGCGGAATTAGCGATTATAGCAGATAAAAAAGTGTACAATCTACGCCTTGAACAAAATTTGTTTTTCCGGCCTGTTTACAAATCATTACTAACTGACGTTACTAACCGTCGCGCTTACTCTAATATTTGGTGTTAAATCCCGATTTTACAAGGTCTGCAGTGCAATTTCTGCTATTGAGTAGCGATACCGGTGCGCAGGGCTTTAGTTAAAGCTACTATTTCCTGCTTTTCCTCTGCACTTAGCGACTGCACGCGGGAAAGAGTTGTCAGTTCATCCAGCCGGGCTTCTAATTGCAACTGGATCAGACGGTTCATGTTCCCTCTGAATTCAGCTACTAAGTCTTTACCGGGCGGCATTTCTTTGCCCATCATTTTGAGTAGCACATGATAGTGGGGATGTTCGCGGAAGCGTTCCAGGATTTGGATGCCCATCACACTTGCCTCAGAAACACAGATGCTGTGAATGTCGCGCAGTAGATTCATGCCCGGTAAATTGATGGCCAACAGACTTTGCGGTGTCACTTCTGGTACCTGACGTGCTACTTCGGGGGCGTGTAATAACAAGTGCAACAATCTTCTCACCGGCGAATCAGACATTTTTTGGTGTTTTTCGTAATCTGCTTTTTGCGCTTTGATGGAGACGTTGGCTTCAGCGATTTTTTTGCTGGCCACTACCTGGTTGTATTCTCCGGTAATGGTAGCCAGTTTTTCAGTTAACAATTGTTTCTGGTATTCACCGGGCACCTGCTCCAGCATAGGTATCGTCTGGGCTTTCAGGCTGGCTTTGCCTTCCAGTGTGGACGGGTCGTGTTGTTGACGCAATTGCTCAAACAAAAATTCCGATAAGGGCTGCGCCTGCTTCAGGCGCTCTTCAAAGGCTTCTTTGCCTTCCTGGCGGACCATGGTATCCGGGTCTTCGCCATCGGGTAAAAACAGGAACTTTAATTTGCAGCCGTCTTTCAACATTGGCAAGGCATTTTCCAGTGCCCGCCAGGCGGCGTCGCGTCCGGCCCGGTCGCCGTCGTAACAACAGATCACTTCCTGGGTATTGCGGAACAATAACTGAATATGTTCTGGTGTTGTTGCCGTGCCCAGTGCGGCTACAGCGTAATCAATACCAAATTGCGCCAAAGCTACCACGTCCATGTAGCCTTCAACGATGATCACTTTTTCCAGTTTGCGATGGGCCTGTTTGGCCTGGTAGAAGCCGTAAAGCTCTGAGCCTTTGTGGAAAATTCGGGTTTCCGGTGAGTTCAAATACTTGGGGCCATCGCCTTGCATGATGCGGCCACCAAAGCCAATGACTCGTCCTCGACGGTCCCGAATTGGGAAGGTGATGCGGTCGCGGAAAAAATCATAACGGCGTTGCTGGTCGTTCTGGTTTACCAGCTTTAAGTCCATCAGTTGCTGAATTGACTGATTATCGGTACCAAACTGACGCAATACCGAATCCCAGTCCGGTGGTGCAAAACCTATCTCAAAGGTTTTAACAATTTCACCGCTTAAGCCGCGCCCTTTAAGATAATCGATGGCACTTTGCCCCTGGCTGTGTTGACGTAATTGTTGTGCGTAGAAACGCGCCACTTTATTCATCAACTCATAGTCATCTTGCAACTGCTGTTTTTGCTGTGGACTTTGCTGTCTGAAATTGCCGCCGTCTTCACGAGGGACTTCCAGGTGATACATGCGGGCCAGCTCTTCCACCGCCTCGGGAAACTCCAGCCGTTCATATTCCATCAAAAATGATATGGCATTGCCATGAGCACCGCAGCCAAAACAATGATAAAACTGTTTATCTGGCGCAACGGTAAAAGATGGGCTTTTTTCATTGTGGAAGGGACAACAGGCCTGATAGTTTCGGCCGGCCTTTTTCAAAGGCACAAAACTATCGATAAGCTCAACGATATCAGCACGAGCTAATAGGTCATCAATAAAACTACGGGGAATTCTGCCAGCCATAAATTGTTATTTTAAGGTCCACAAATAAACAAGCCGCACCTTGTAATAAGGTACGGCTTGTGTCAAGTCGATAAATTCGTTAGTGCAGATTTAACTGCCGTGAATTATGCGCTAAGTTTAGCCTTGATGGCTTTGCTCAGTTCACCCATATCGGCGCGGCCCTGAACTTTTGGTTTCAGCCATCCCATCACTTTGCCCATATCCTGCATGCCATTGGCACCGGTTTCGGTCATAGCTTCGGCGATTAAGGCGTCGAGTTCTTCACTGGTTAATGCCTTAGGAAGAAATGAGTGTATCACCTCCGTTTCATTTCTTTCCTGTTCTGCCAGATCTTCGCGTCCGGCAGCTTCAAACTGTTGCATGGCATCTTTGCGTTGCTTGACCATTTTGGTCAGTATCGCCAATACATCAGCGTCTTCTAACTCGACTTTGCCGTCTATTTCTTTTTGCTTAATTTCAGCCAAAGCCATTCTAATGGTGCCAAGACGCAATTTGTCTTTGGCGCGCATAGCTTCTTTTTGGGCTTCTTTAAGTGATTCTTTTAAAGACATAACTTAACTATAATTCGCGGTTAACGATTTAGTATAACTTGATACGACGCGCGTTTTCGCGAGCCACTTTTTTCAAGTGACGCTTTTTAGCAGCTGCTTTTTTACGCTTGCGTTCCCAGGTAGGCTTTTCGAAGAATTCTCTGCGACGAACTTCGGATAAGATACCCGCTTTTTCACAAGAACGCTTAAAACGACGCAGTGCTACGTCAAACGGTTCGTTTTCTCTTACTTTAACGATTGGCATTAAATAATCACCTCAAATCAAAATCTTATAAATAATGTGCTTAAAAAATAGACGGCACGGTTAAAAATGGTGCGCAATTCTAATCATATCGCCAGGTAAAGTAAAGGGAATGGCGGCTATTTGTGTCGATTAGTTGCACGGTTTTCCCGGTACAAAGGTTTTCGATTGGTTCTGCTAAACGCTTTTGGGTAAACTAGCGCCAGTTTTGACCGTAGATAAGATAGATATGTTGGTATTAGGAATAGAAACTTCCTGTGATGAAACCGGTATTGCTCTGTATGACACAGACAAAGGCCTGCAATCTCATGCACTGTACAGCCAGGTGAAGTTACACGCCGATTATGGCGGTGTGGTGCCGGAGCTGGCGTCCAGAGATCACATTCGCAAAGTCGTACCTTTGATAGAAGAGGCGATAAAAGAGGCCGGGGTTAGTCATAAGGATATTGATGGTATTGCCTATACGCGCGGACCGGGCTTGATCGGCGCTTTACTGGTGGGTAGTTCGGTGGCTCGCAGTTTAGGCTTTGCCTGGGACATACCCACAGTCGGTGTGCATCACATGGAAGGACATTTGCTGGCCCCGCTGTTGGACGATATCGATTTGTGTTTTCCGTTTGTAGCTTTGTTGGTTTCAGGCGGGCACTCAATGCTGGTTAAAGTGGATGCAATTGGCAGTTATGAGTTGTTAGGAGAATCGGTTGATGACGCTGCCGGCGAAGCCTTCGATAAAACCGCTAAATTGCTGGGCCTGGATTATCCCGGCGGACCACGATTGGCAAAACTGGCGGACCAGGGCAATGCGAAGCGTTTTACCTTTCCTCGACCCATGACCGACAGACCCGGATTGCAATTTAGTTTCAGTGGCCTGAAAACCGCTGCCGCCAACACTATCCGGGACGTTAAAAAAGCCTCAGATTCTGGTGAGTTGTCGGAGCAGGATAAAGCTGATGTGGCTGCGGCGTTTCAGGAAGCGGTTATTGATACCTTACTGATCAAATGCCGAAGGGCACTAAAACAATGCAATGTTAAGCAACTTGTCATTGCGGGTGGAGTTAGCGCTAATGTGCAGCTGAGAGACAAGGTCACGAAATTAATGGAGAAGATGGGCGGAAAAGCCTTTTATCCAGCCCCTGCTTTTTGTACCGACAATGGTGCTATGATCGCTTATGCTGGTGCACAGCGATTGTTGGCTGGACAACAGGATGATATGGCTGATCAGGTATTGCCCCGTTGGCCATTGGATGAATTAAAACCTCTAAAATAGCAGCATTTCAGGTTTTCAGCTCGCTGCCTTCCCACAAGCGACGAATATTGGGCAGGTGGCGCAGCACAATGGTACAACTCATCAGAGTGATACTCATAAACCAGGGAGAATTGCTCAGCCAGGCTAGTATCGGGGCCAGGCTGACGCTAATAATGGCGGCCACGGACGATATTCGCATTTTTTTCATGATACCCAACCACACCAAGATCAGAAAAATACCCAGTAACCATTCCAGCGCTAAGACCACGCCGAAACCGGTTGCCACGGCCTTGCCACCTTTAAACTTAAAAAATAACGGGAAAATGTGACCCAGGCAGGCGCCTACACCACAAAGCGCCACCACGATTTCAGGTTGCTTGAGATAAACCGCCAGCAGTACCGGTAGCAAGCCCTTCAACATATCAAAACTAAATGTAACCAATGCAGGCCATTTACCGCCGATGCGATAGACGTTGGTGGTGCCTGGGTTTTCTGAACCTTTAGAGCGGGGATCGGGCAATTGCCACATGCGACACACCAAAATGGCACTGCAAATTGAGCCAAGATAGTAGGCCAGAACTGGCAGTAATACGGCTAACATGGTGAACTCGTTTTGAGGTTAGACAATCCAGGATAAATCAGTATGATTCCCAGCAGTTACAATTCTAAGCATCATTATAAGCCGTCTTTATGGACAAAATCATTATTAAAGGGTTAGAAATCGACACCATCATTGGTGTCTATAACTGGGAAAGGCAAAATAGCCAGAAAGTTATCCTTAATTTAACCCTGTTGACAGAGCTCAATACCGCCATGAAGTCGGACCTTGTTGCCGATACCATTGATTATGCAGCTGTGGTTGAGCACATCGAAAATCTGGCAGACAGCCATCATCCTGAATTGCTGGAAAAGTTTGCTGATTTAATCTTTGCTGGTTTATTCGCGGCATTCCCCTTGGCAGAAATTCGCCTGGAAATTTTGAAGCCTGATATTTTAAAGCAGGTGGATTCGGTGGGCATTGAGGTTGTCCGCCAAAGAGCAGATTACATTGTAAAAGGAACACTAAATTGAGTTTAGCAGAAATCATCATACTGGCGATTATTCAGGGATTATCAGAATTTTTGCCCATCTCCAGCTCGGCCCACCTGATTTTGCCGTCGCAACTCTTTGGCTGGCGAGATCAGGGACTGGCGTTTGATGTGGCTGTGCATGTAGGTAGTTTATTGGCGGTAGTGAGCTACTTTCGCAGAGAAGTGCTGCAGTTAACTGTGGGCTGGGGACAGTCACTCAGTGGCAAGGTGACAGAAGATGGCAAGTTGGCCTGGATGATTATTCTGGCAACGCTGCCGGTGATTATTGTGGGTTTTTTGGTTAAAGATTACGTGGAAGGTTGGTTGCGTTCAGGATATGTGATTGCCACCACCACCATTGTTTTCGGTCTGTTGTTGTACTGGGCCGACAAGGTGGCAACCCGTCAACAGGGCAATGTCGAGCTGACCTGGAAAAAAGCCCTGATTGTGGGCCTGGCGCAAGTAGCGGCCATTATTCCCGGCACTTCTCGTTCAGGCGTTACTATGACAGCGGCATTGTTTTTAGGGATTAGCCGGGAAAAAGCCGCGCGCTTCTCGTTTTTATTATCCATTCCCACTATTCTGGGGGCTGGGACCATTCTGACCTACAAGCTGTTGTCCCGCGATGAAGCGGTAAACTGGGAAGAACTGTTTTACGGCGTTGTTTTATCCTTTATCAGTGCTTATATCTGCATTACGCTATTTTTAAAGTGGATATCCACACTGGGAATGACGCCTTTTGTTATTTATCGAGTGATACTGGGTATTGTAATTTTCGTTCTCTTGTCGATTTAAGGAAACGGCATCATGTCAGAAACTATTTTTACCAAAATCATCAATAAAGAAATCCCCGCCGACATCCTGTATGAGGATGACGAAGCTTTAGCCTTTAAAGATATTAACCCGCAGGCCCCGATACATTTTTTGGTGATCCCGAAAAAGCCCATCGCCACCATCAATGACATGAGTAGTGACGATAAAGCGCTGGTGGGGCATTTACATTGGGTGGCCAGTCATATCGCAAAAGAGCAGGGCTTTGCTCAGGACGGTTTCAGAACCGTGATGAACTGCAATGAACACGGTGGTCAGACGGTTTATCACATCCACCTACATGTGTTAGCGGGTAAGCCTCTGGGGTGGCCGCCTTATCAGGAAAAACTGAAAGTTTAGCCGTTCGCCGTTATACCAAATACCCGAGCTAACTTACTTTTTACTGAGCGCCAGTGTGTCGCTGGTATCTCTGGTGCTTTTTGTTGCAGGTAATCAAAATCAGCATCGCTGAGCTTAACTTCTGCACCATGAGCCAACAGGATACTGTCGGGCGCTAATTGTCTGATCCGGTTTAACGAAGCCTTGTAGCGATTGGGGTAAAACACCGGATAGGGCGGGATAAACCGCTCTTTTACTTTAACCATTAAATCCGCTACATACACTTTATGACTGGGCTGATGCCAGAGACTAATGTCTCGGTCGGTATGGCCCTGAGTAAAAAGTACACGCCAGTCTTCAAATCCCGGGATCAGCGCTTCGTCATCAAGATAAATATCGGCTTTCATCCAGGGAGAGTACCAAATCAGGCGACGCGACTTTTTCATTCTTCCCGCCACCCAGTGGGCCAGTAATATATCGCTAAGATGCATCAGCCAACCATCCACACCGCTGTACCATTGACCAGGGACATTCCCGGTCACGATCTTTGCTTTGGTGATTTGCTTTAAGGCTCGGGCACCGCCGGCATGGTCTGGGTGCATGTGCGTGACCATGATGACTTTAAGGTGATGCAAGGGGCGTTTAAGCTCTTCGCTGATAAAACGGCAGATGTTCTGCACGTCAGCCCGAGAAGCGCCGTCTAGTAACATTAGACCATGGGGTTCTTCTACCAGCCAGATATCCTGGATATAGCCTTCAAGGCGATGTAACTTCATGAATCGTTTAAGGCTTAAAGATTGTTGATACTTATAAGTGTAGCAATGAAACTCCGGTATTCAAACGGTTGTTTGAATGCCGGAGTAATATGGAGTTGGTATTACAGACCTAAGACCTGTTTACCCTGCGTAAAAGTGATATCTACCGGGATATTGGCTTGAGACAGGCGATCCAGATCAGCTTGTAATGCAGCGTCGATCAAGCCTTTTTCCGCCACCAACTTAGCAACGCCATCGTAATCACCATTGCCTTGCAAGGTTAAAATCAGCTCAGACAATGAGCTGACGGCTTGTTGCATCTTGTCCATGTCGACAGAATACTGACCTTGCTCATTGCGACTAAAAGCCCCTTGTTCTTTAAAATAATTAAAGCGCACCATATTGGCCTTACCATGAGCGCTGGAGGCTCCAAAGCGCACGGAGCGGAAGATACCTGCCATAAAGGTGGTGTAGTAGTCCTGCAGAACACCTTCAGTGATTTCATCTTTTTCCAGCAATTGCTGAATCATGTACAGACCCAGAATATCGGCTTTACCCTCTTCCAGTGCTGAAGCGTGTTCTTTTAATACCTGACGCACAGTTCCTTTGTCATTGATGGTATTTTTAATGCCTAATCCATGAGCCACTTCGTGAAACATAGTGTTGGCAAAGAAAGCATCAAAGGTAATGTTTTGTCGTTGTTCCGGTACGATCAACTCCTGAGCGATGGGTACAAGGATATGGTCGAATTTAGCGCGCATAGCATTTTTGAGTTGCAGGCGGCGCGTTCCTTTAGACAACTGTACTTCTTCGTCATTGGGCAAATTGATAGCAATGGTTTTACTACCGGCATTGGAGTGGCCAGCGTAATAGATAACGTCATAGGCGTTTAGGTCTGCATTGGCTCCAGGCGTTTCCTGTTTATAGGCTTCTGCAACCGGCAAACCCTTTTGCAGTTCAGGCAGAAATTGTGCGTACTTCGCCAGCTTTTCGCTCCATTTTAAATCTTTGATCAGCACATAAGATTCAAACGCAGCGCGATAGCCAAAGAGCTGATCTTCATAGGTTTCAATTGGGCCATAAACCAGCTCAATTGGGTTGCTTTTCATATCCATCCAGGCAAAATCGGAAGCCTGGTATTCGTCGCTTAGCAGGGCTTCGGCACGCATGTTCAGGTAATTGGCAAATTCCTTGTTTTCCGCCAGCAGAGCCGCTTGTTTCAGCAATCCAGCGGCTCGCTCCAACGCTACCTTGTATTTTTCAGAATAGGGAACGACTTTGAGTTGCCCTTCTTGTCGCTCAATTACTGAATACAGGCCATCCTTTCCGGGTAAGTCAGCTGCTTCAAACTCGGCCTTATCCATATCCTGAGGATAGAATTGCGCACCGTGAGATTTGGCTTCGACACCGGTTAAAAAAGCCTTGTCGCCATCCAGTCGATCCCAGGGGCCGTAGTTTATTTCTGCAAACTTACGAACTTTGGCATCGGTTATTTTCGCCAGGAATTCATCTTTGTTTGGACCATAGGCTTGTTGCCAAAAAAGCTCATCCATGATCTCCGAGGCATCTATCAATACGCCCAGCATGGTTTTCTGATTGTCGCTCAGGTGAGAAAGGTCGGCACTTAATTCTACTTGCTTGTAGATATCTAATCGTTCGCTCAACTCTGGCAACAAGGTATAAGGTTTTGCTTCCTGGTCAACAGCAGCCGCTGAGGAGGAGGCAGTGTCACTGGGCTGGCAGGCGCTTAATGCGCATAAAGAAGCGGCGAATAAGATTCCGCTAAGTGGATTTTTTCTCATCGTAAATGCTCTTTTTATTATTATATTGAATTTAAATTTAAAACAGCGCATACCTTGATTCAAATTCGGCTAAAAATCAAATCTTGCGCACAGCGACTATGCGAGGGGCGCGATCACTTGAAATAAATTTGAGTTATATCAGATAAATGGCTGGTGAATCGAAGAAAATAAATTAAACTCAAAGAGTAGAGCGTGTTACCAGATTAGCACTTTTGATGAGCAGTAGGTGCGATTCTGACTGAGCGTTTTCACATTTGTACAATTAGTAAACATTGATTGTTCAAAGGTTAGTTTTGATTGCTCTGGTAACCCCGCTTGGTTCAAACAACTAGTCCTGATTTAGTAACTCAGGTTCATATGAAAAGGTTGGAAAATGTCCACTGAAAATGCATTGCTCACCATTCTGGTAGAAAAAATAAACAACGATACCTTGGTGTTGCCTACACTGCCTGCGATAGCCTTAAAGGTTCGCAAAGCGGCAGATGATCCGGAAATTAACCTCAATACCATGGCGGATGTGATCGGTCTGGATCCATCGTTGTCGGCACGGATTATTAAAATTGCAAACAGCGCCTATATGGGGCGCAGTGTTAAAGTCGAATCGTTAAACCAGGCGGTGACTCGTATTGGTTTAACGCAAATCAAAAACATCGCCACTGCACTTGCGATGGAACAGTTATTTGTGAGTAAGAACGACATTATTAAAGGCTATATCAATAAAATTTGGGATCGCACGGTTGATGTGGTTGCCAACGCTTTAGCACTGTTTCGAATTTATCAGGATGAAACCAAAGATCGCCGTCTGAATGTTGATACCCTGACTTTGTGCTCACTGGTACACAATATAGGCATTCTGCCTATCCTGACAGAAGCTGAGCGTCATGAAGAAGTCTTTGCTAATCCCACATTTTTAAATGTGGCGGTGCAGAAGCTATCCGGACGTATCGGTGGCACCATCACTGCAGAGTGGGGGTTTGGTAAGGATTTTGTTCAGGTGGCTGAGCATTGGCGTAACCTCAAGGTGCAGACCGAAACCGTGTCTTATCTGGATTTTGTGCGTATGGGCGCAGCGGTTGCTGGTCACGTTAACAGTCAAAAAGATGCCATCTTAAATCTGTGCATGAAGAAAAACATGATCAGTGATTTGGCTCTGGTTGAAAGTGACGAGTACAAAGATATGAAAGAAGCCGGTAAGGCGATATTTAGTTAGCCTGATATCTGGCTGATAAAAACAAAACCCCACTATGCAGTGGGGTTTTTGTAGCGTTTAGAGCTAATCAGGCTTCTTCGTCGAGGTCAAAAATATCCTGCAGGTAGCCGATAAAGCGCACCAACTCACCGGACATCAGGGCAAAATCGGCGTCCAGTTTAGCGGCTTTTTGATCCTTGGGAATATCGTCATTTTGTTCCCGCATCACGTCGGTAAATTTGATGCGTTTAACTGACAAGTCTTCCTGAATTATCGCTGTCAGGGTGTCTTCCCATTTAACCGCAATCTTGTGCACCGATTTTCCGGATGCAATGTGGTTTAGCATTTCATCAGATGTCAGATCCTGGTTTTTACAACGAATAATGCTGGCTTCTTCAGCTTCGTCTTTAAACTCAGCTTCGTCCTGAAGCTCCAGTCCTGCCGGTACTTTGCTGTCCTGCAACCAACTGGTTAACGCGGCAGCAACACTGGTTCTGCCCAGTGGTACCACAGGTAATGAGCCCATAGCTTTGCGCAGCATCGCCAGGAAGGTTTCTGCTTTACCATCGGCTGAGGCATCAACAAACACCATGTTTTCTTTGGGGCTGATCATGCCGTGCAGATAGCTGTTTTTGGTGAATGCCTGAGGCAATAAGCGGTGAATGATTTCTTGCTTCAGATCCTGTTTGGCTTTCTTGCCAACTGGCGCGCCGGTTTCTGATTCGATCTGTGCAACCTTTTCTTCTAATTCCGCATTGACTACAGAAGTAGGCAGTAGTCTTTCTTGTTTTTTCAGGGTTAACAAAAAGCGTCCGTCAGCCAGGTGAAATAGCTCCTGACCGCCCTCTAATGGTGCTACCCAGCCCATGGTTGCTAATTCTTGCTTACCACAATGGCGAAACGCCACCTGGGTTAATTGTTGTTGGAAATCTTCCGGGGAAATGTTGAGGGATTCAGTAATTGAATAAACTTTTAAATTTTTAAACCACATAGTCTTCTTAGCGTCAGGGTGAACGACAAACCCGCAATCTGGCCTGTCATTAGATATGAGAAAAGGGCAGGAGATTAGCAGGTCTGAACCCGCTAATCCAGCTTAAACCGCGCGTTTGTTTTGGGGAAAATTAATGATGTATCTAAGCCCTTGACCAGGCTCACTTTCTGCTTCAATTTTACCACCCAGAGTTTGGGTTACCAGGTTGTACATAATGTGAGTACCAAGGCCGGAGCCGCCTTTACCGCGACGGGTGGTGAAAAAGGCATCAAAGTGTTTTTCTAACATTTCTTTGTTTAGACCCTTGCCATTGTCACGGTAATCAATATGTACCAGGTTGTCATCACTCCAGATCTTCATACTGATATGACCTTCTCTGACATTTTCAAAGCCATGGATGAGTGAGTTCATGATCATGTTAGTCACGATCTGTGCTACTGCACCAGGGGCACATCTTACTGTCAGGTCATCCGGGCAATCGACTTCAATGGTGTGATTGGTTTTCTTAAACTTAGGTGCCAGTGATTGGGTAACTTCGCGGATATATTCTTTCATATCCACATCTCTTTCCGCTTCACTGGTTTGATCCACCGCCACCTGTTTAAAGCTGGCCACCAGGTCCGAGGCGCGATTCAGGTTAGACAGTAACAAGGTTGTGGTTTGCCCGGCTTCATCAATAAACGCCGTCATGGTTTTACTGGTGAGTTTCTTATCATCAAATGCCGTCTGCAATGATTTTAGTCGGTCTTGCAGGAAACTGGCGGCGGTGACACTGACACCAATTGGGGTATTCACATCATGGGCTATCCCCGCAACCAAACCACCCAGTGAAGCCATGCGTTCAGATTCCACCAGTTGATCCTGAGCTACTTTCAGGGTTTCCATAGATTCGGCTAGTTCGTTATTTTTTCTGATCAGGGTATCTTCGGCAAATCGACGGCTGTCGTTCTCTCGTTTCAGCTCTTCCTGTTTCACCATTAACTCATCTTTTTGCTGTTCGAGGTCCAACATGATTTTAGACAGGCTGGCGGTCTTCTTAGCCACTTCCTGCTCTAACATCAGGTTCTGTTCGTCCAGTTTGCGATTGGCTTCCTTGAGCTCCGCCTGTGCTCCTCCCAGACGGTTTTGAAAATCAATGAGGTCATCCACTAGTTTGTTATAGGCATCCCGTAACACCGCTAACTCATTGTCGTCTTCAATTTTGACGTGGAGTTTGGAGGATTCCAGACGATCAATATCAAATTCATTTATCTGGTGGGTTAAATCCGACAGCGGCTCGGTTAACATTCGCCGGAAAGCATTGAGGAACAAGAACACCAGAAAACCAGTTTTTAAAATGGCGTTGCCTATCAGGAAGAACACACCTACCTGAATCCGGCCAAAGATAATTTCAAAACTGGAATACAGTGTGACATCACCGACGTTAGAGGTACGGCCGGAAAACTCAAATATCAGCGGGAAGGTATATCCAAAGGTTCCGCCACCGTGGTCTTGCATTACACCGGTATTCACCGGATCCATTTGCAATACGACAGTTCGTCCCAAATCAGCAATATAGTTACCATTCTCGTCACGGATCTGCACACCTTCAACAATGGGCAGCTCCATTAATCCTTCTGCAATAGATTGTGCTTGTGGGGTGTTTAGTTCCCATATCGCGCGGGTTAAACTGGTACTAAAGGTGTTTTTGAGAGTCTGTAATTCGCTCTGAATGTGGTTTTTGGCGTTGAGGTATTCTGTCAGTATTTGTCCCACTGTCACAATCAGTGTCAGTATAAAATAAACAGACAGCACTCTGGTCAAAAGTTTTCTTGATAATCCTACTTTAACTTTTGACATTCAACGCAACCCTTCGCTTATTGCTATAACCTGTTGGAACAGACCCTGAGTCAGACCCATTGTAACGTTACCTGAAGACTATGAATTATTTTTTTGCAGTTCCTCGGCTAAGAATATGCAGAAAATGCTAATTAGACAAGGCATGGTATAGCTTTAATTTTATTGCTTAATATCTGGTTATGTTATGGTTTTTAAGGATTTAAGGTGGAAAATTCATATTTTTGTCATCAAATCGACAAATAATTGCCGCGGATATTAAGATTGAGGTGAAAAAGTGGCTAGAAAAATACTCGTAGTTGAAGACGAAGCGCCCATCAGGGATATGATTAAGTTTGTCTTAGAGCAGTCGGACTTTGACGTTACCGAGGCGGAAGATTATGACGTAGCGCTTGATTCAGTAATTGAACCCTATCCTGAAATTATACTTTTGGATTGGATGCTGCCTGGCGGCAGTGGTATTCAACTGGCAAAAAAACTCAAGCAGCACGAGCACACTAAAGACATCCCCATTATTATGCTGACTGCCAGAGGGGAAGAGGAAGACAAGGTCCGTGGTTTGGACGCCGGTGCTGATGACTATATTACTAAGCCATTTTCACCCAAAGAACTCATTGCGCGAATCAAAGCTGTTCTGCGCAGAACATCGCCTACCTCCAATGAAGAACCTATCAGTTTCAGTGGCTTGGTGTTAGATCCGGTTTCGCATCGCGTTACTTCCCATGGCAATGCCCTCAAATTGGGACCAACAGAGTTTAAACTGCTACACTTTTTTATGACGCATTCAGAGCGTGTATACAGTCGAGAGCAATTACTGGATAACGTTTGGGGTACCAACGTTTACGTTGAAGACAGAACTGTGGATGTGCATATTCGACGCCTGCGCAAAGCCATATCTGGTCACGGTCATGAGAACATGATACAAACAGTACGCGGCTCTGGATATCGTTTTTCAGCTAAGCAGTAACTGTGCTGATTATCTGCCCTATAGAGTAATTTAACGAATAAAGGTAGCTTTTGTATAATCCCTTTTCCTGGGTGAAAATGATAACCCGCATAACCTGCTGGTATGGAATTGCCTTGCTGGTTGGTTGGTACTTTGATGCCTTACTGTGGTCTTTGGCGCTAGCCTCAACCGGGTTGGTAGTCGTTAATTATTTTCACCTAATCAAGCTCAATAACTGGTTATGGCATAGTAAAAAGTTTACCCCTCCTGATGCTAGTGGCGTTTGGGGGTATGTTTACGATGGCATTTATTATATGCAGCGCCGTAACCGTATTAAGCGCAAAAAATTAGGCAATTTGATTAGGCGATTTAGAGAGGGCTCCGAGTCTCTTCCCGATGCGGCCGTGGTATTGGATTCTGACTGGCATATCGAGTGGTGTAATCGGCTGGCTCGTATCGAGCTAGGGTTGAATTGGCCGGAAGATGCAGAGCGTCGCATCGACAATCTGATTCGCCACCCAGAGTTTGTCAAATTTCTGCGCAATCGCAAATACGATAATCCCGTTGAGATTGAATCACCTACTAATATCAATCGGGTGTTGGAATTTCGCATGATGCCTTACGGCGACAAACACTTTTTGCTTATCGCGAGGGATATCACTCAAATCAGTCATGTGGAGCAAATTCGCAAGGATTTTGTGGCTAACGTATCTCATGAATTACGCACACCGCTAACGGTGCTCAGTGGTTATCTGGAAATGTTGAAAGAAAGCCCAGATATGCCGCAATCCTTTATAGATAAAGCGTTTGATGAAATGGGCATTCAGTCCACAAGGATGCAAAGCCTGGTGGAGCAATTGTTAGCACTTTCGCGGATCGAAGCCAGTACTGAGCGAGTCTATGAAAAGGTGGTTAATGTACCGCAGGTACTGCGCACTATTGAAGTTGAGGCCCAATCACTGAACAAGGACAAACACCATGATATTCAGTTTGAAATTAAAGAGGATTTAGTGATTTATGGTGTGGAAACTGAGCTGCGTAGTGCTTTTTCTAATTTGATATTTAATGCCATTAATTATACGCCAAATGGTGGTGTTATTCGGGTTTCCTGGTACCGTGATGGAGATAAAGCCAGATTTAAAGTGGTAGACAATGGCGATGGGATTGCAGAGGAACACCTTAGTCGTCTCACGGAGCGATTTTATCGTGTCGATAAAGCTCGCTCCCGCAAAACCGGAGGCACCGGATTGGGATTATCTATTGTTAAACACGTACTGTCCCATCATAATTCTCGTCTTGAGATTAAAAGTGAGGTGGGCAAGGGCAGTGAATTTTCCTTTTCATTTGCGAAGCAAATTATTGCCAGTGCATAGTATTTTCTTGTTTCTGATGCTGACTGTGTTGTTGCTGATGCCAGCCTCAGTTAAGTCATCAGAAGCGTCTCCTCCTTACAAAGTTACCCATGGTATTGCCGGCACTATCATCTCGGTGGGATCCGATACTATGTCTAATTTGACTTCAGTGTGGGCAGAAGAATTCAATCAACATTATCCTCAGGTTAAGTTTCAGTTGCAGGCGGCGGGTTCGTCTACCGCGCCACCGGCCATGACCCATGGTACTGCCAATATTGGACCAATGAGCCGCACCTTGAAAGGTTCAGAGCGCGATGCATTTTTCAATGAATTTGGTTATGAGCCAACGCTGGTTCCGGTGGCTTTGGATGCCATAACCCTGTTTGTGTCTCTGGATAATCCAGTTTCTGTGTTAGAGCAACAACAAATTGATGCGATTTTTTCTGTAACCCGGTTTTGCGGTGGCCGTGAAGCAATAGATAATTGGTCTCAGGTGTTACCTGCTGGACAGTTTACACAACGCATTAAAATGTTCGGGCGCAGTGCCGTTTCAGGTACTTATGGTTTGTTTAAAGATAAAATTCTGTGCAATGGGGATTTTAAAGCCCAGGTGGCAGAGCAGCCCAGTTCGACCTCTGTAGTGCAATCAGTGGCGTTTTTTAAAGGGGCCATTGGTTATGCGGGATGGGGCTTTCAAAATGCGGGAATAAAGTTACTTTCGGTAAAACTGTCAACTCACGGCGAGGCGGTTGCACCTACTGAAGCCAATATTCGCTCAGGTAAATACCCTTATTCGCGCTTTTTGTATTTATTAATCAATAAAAAACCCAATGAGCCATTGGCTGATCCCTATCTTGAATTTGTCAGATTCATCTATTCCGCCGAAGGTGATGCAATAACCCGAAGAGAAGGTTATGTACCGCTGGGAGCAGCGCGTTCTAAACAAGTATTATCACTTCTGGAAGCTGCTGAATAACTAGGGCGAGAGCATGAATGCTCATTTAGTGCCCAGAAACAAATAATGTTCATTTGGAGATAATCCAAAACTACTTCGTTTGCGGGTTCGGTTCCGCCAATATTTGTTCGGAGTGCTGAATCTAATCTCCCTTTACGCGCAATAAACTGCGACATCAGTTGAAACAACGATGAGAGATATCAGGGATGATATCAAATACCAATAAGTAACGTTAAGCATGCTACTCAGTGGAAATTGAAACGGTTTTAGACAAGGCAGATGTTTACAGGTTTAATGGGTTAAATCAAAAACATCTAACGACGTATAAAACCGTTTCAAATCCATCGAAGACGCCATCTCAGCGGCTTACTTCTTTGTTGCCAACAGGGATGTTGGTAAGGGGCGAGAGCAGGATGCGTTAAGCTTTGCGTGAAATTCGAAAGACCACCAGTATTACTTCATTCACGCGCCTCGAATTAAGCTCGCTGATATGGCGCTGAGCGAATGCTTAACGTTACTTATTGGTATGCTCAATGCCCAGCACAGGGATGTGCTGTCATTGATGGTCGTCGTTGTGCTGGTGGCGAAGTTTATGTTGTTGCGCGTCAGGGGCTGCGGGGGATTCTTAAGGGGGGCGCAGCCCGGTCCCCTTAAGGCGCAGTCGGCGCCCCGACAATGATTTCAATCAAATAACAGTTGTTGAACTAGACTGCGGCGCCGAAAAACCTCTACCCATGAGCCTGCAGGTAGGAGAGAGTTCCAATATCGAAATATTCAGACGTAAACAAAATAATTAGGTTTTGCATTGGTTAGGCCATATCCGAGTGTCGCTCAAAAATCTTTCGTGATCTTGCCCTGGCTGAATAACGCCGTAAAAAGCTTATTCCCAGGTCCGCCTACAGCGCATTTCTGAGTTACAAATATTAAAGTTTTGTGACGCGTGCTACTCCTGTAACAAATTTGTCATTGAATGCCAGTACGCTTTGCGCCAAATCTAAACCGATGAAGTTTTAACTTAAAAAACACTCTTTATTCTTGGAGAAATCAATGGAACTCAGAACGGCGTTCAAAACTAGTGCGATTGCTTTAGCTCTTATGCTTGCTGGTTGTGGTGGCGACATCAACATTACCCCTACAGTCAATGACAATAGTACTAACACTGACAACAGCACAAACAATTCGAACAACAACTCTGGCGGTGGCAATAGTGATGAAGTTGAATGTGCGAGTTATGAGTCTTCTGCAGGAACCGTAGAAGGTACTTACGACGGTCAGGACTGTCAGTACAATGACTCTTTTGCCAGCCGTAACATTTCAATTACTTCAAACATTACCTTTGAGGAGCTTCCAAACGGCGGCGTACACGTATTTGAAGATGCACTGCTTATCGGTGAAGACGGCCAGACAACTGATGGTTTTAGTATTCCTGAAACAGGCCCTACAATGACGGTTGAGCCTGGTGCAACTCTTGCATTCCGTTCTGGTGAAGCGATCATTCGTATCGCACGTGGTGCAAAAATTCAGGCGGTAGGTACAGCTGCTAAGCCTGTTACCTTTACTTCTGCATTTGCTTATGACCGCCTTGATACGGTAGGTAACGGTCCACTATACGCTGACTGGGGTGGCATCATCATCAACGGTAACGGCATCACTGACCAGTGTACTGATGCTGAGCGTGCTGCTAACACTTGTAACGTTCCTTCTGAAGGTATTACCAGCTATTTCGGTGGTAACGATAACACTGATTCCAGCGGTAACATCAAATGGGCGCGTATCTGGTATGCAGGTTCTGGTCCTCAGGTTGGTGGTGAAGGCGACGACTTAAACTCACTGACCCTGAACGCAGTTGGTTCTGGCTCTGAGTTCGATTACATTCACATTCACCAGGGATTCGATGATGGTATCGAAATCTTCGGTGGTGCAACTACTCTGAAGCACGTTGTTGTTACTGATACTCAAGATGACTCTTTCGACTTTGACGCTGGCTGGCAAGGTAAAGCACAGTTCCTGTTTATCAAGCACGGTACAGTAACTCTGCCAAATGGCGAAATCGCATACATGGGTAACGGTGGTTTTGAGTCTGATGGTGTTAAAGGTGAGTCTTCTGCGGAAGTTGGTCCTTCTAACCCAACCATTTCTAACGTCACTGTTATCACTACTGATGGTCGTTCAGTACGTGACGATGACGCTTCAATCGCCTTCAAATTTGATGACGAATACAACGCTGGTTTGTACAACGTATTAATGGTTAAAACCGAAGGTACAGATTCACAGTGTATTTCTTTCTCTTCTGATGGTGAAAAAGCGGCTGACAACATTGTTTTCAACAGCTCTGTAATGGCTTGTGTAACTGAATTCAACGACGAAGACGGTACTTTCAACAGCGGTAAAGAGCCTGCTTCTTTGTCTGGTGTTGCACTAACCGAATGGTTTGATAACAACGGTGCCAACGAGCGTGTAGGCGGCACAGCTGACGTATTAGCGGCAAACGGTTTTGCGACTAACACGGGTTCTGCTGACATTTCTGTAGCAGCTACCGACCCAACGACTGTTGATGGTTTCTTTAATGCCGGTTCTTACATTGGTGCGGTATCTGACCAGGAAACTGGTTCTGCCTGGTACGCATGGGTTGAAGCTGCAGTAACTGCTGCAGACCAAGACTAATCAGTGACAGAACGAATAAATAGGCGCTCTTAATGCGCCTATTTTTTGGTTGAAAGGCCGGAGTTATATATGAAACACAAATACGAATTGAAAAAACTCGCTTACGCCGTCAGCCTGGGACTATTGGTTAATGCTCCACTGGCAATTGCCCAGGAAGAGCAAGCAATGGAAGAGGTTGTTGCTACAGGTTCCAGGCTTCAGGGGAGTGCTGCGGCAGTCATTGAAGAGCGTAAAGCTCAGGCATTTGTTGCAGACATTTTGGGTGCTGAACAAATGGCACGTACTGGTGACAGTGATGCTGCTTCTGCACTGCGCCGTGTAACAGGTTTAACCCTTGTTGATGGTAAATACATCTACGTGCGTGGTTTGGGTGAGAGATACTCTAGCGCCAGATTAAATGGCGCCGCTGTTCCCAGTCCTGATCTAACCAGAAATGTACTGCCATTGGATATCATTCCTGCCAGCATCGTTGAAAGCTTAGCGGTACAGAAGGCGTTTTCTCCTTCTATGCCGGCTGCATTTGGTGGTGGTAGCATTGATATTCGAACTAAAGCAGTGCCTGCTGATTTTACGGCTGGTTTAGATTTTGGTTTGGGCTACAGCAATCTGCATGGTGACGGTTACAGTTTCTCAAGAGATGAAAGTGGAATTTCCCAAGAGTTATCTGACGCGATAGTCCGTTACCGTGGTGACTTTACGTTACCCAGCATCATTGACCGTGATTTTCTGGAAGATGGCGCTAACGGAACCAGAGCTGAGCAAGCTGAAGCAATAAACAATGGATTGCTAAAGTCGTTACAGCGTGACTACAGTCTCAGTGAGGATTCACTGGACCCAAATTACAGCGTAAAAGGTCATATCGGGGATAGCTTCGAAGAGAGTTACTTTGGTGGAACTTTCGGGGTTTTGTTTTCTGCGTCAGCGGACAAGTCCAGCGAAACGGCTGAAAGGCGCAATGCAGTAATCGCTCAGGATGTATCTGAGGATTGTGCGACTACCTTGAATAACGCTGATGAAATTGCCGCATCCTGCTACAATACGGTAACAGATATTACCACGACTACGGTGTCAGAACGCTTTAATGGGGTGTTAAATTTAGGCTACAAGGTTGGTACTCATAGCCTGACTTTGAACAACCTGTATTTAGTGGACAACGAAGAAGAAGTGGATGTGCAAACGCTACAAAGCCCAGCGGGTAGTACTATTTTTACTATCGCAGGTGATGGCTTGGCGAATCGTACTCACGCTATTGATTATGAAGAGCGCACTCTGCAAGTCAATCAGGCTCTGGGACAGCACACCTTTCTTGATTGGTGGGGTTTGGGCGTTGATTGGCAATATACGCGTTCAACTGCTGAAACTGAGATCCCTGTCAGTGCTGAATTCAGATTTCGCGACAACTTTGACAACGGGGCCCTGACCAGCAGCGTAATCACGGGTGATGATAACCGCGCAATATTTTCCTATACGGACATGGAAGATAAAGTTAATTCCAGCGGTGCAAATTTAACTTTGCCAATTTACCAAGGCAACTTTGAAATTGAATTAAAAACAGGTTTCGATATTACCGATAGAGCAAGGATTTATAATACTTCAAGCTTTGCGGTTAATAACGAGTCTGGTGGCGCAATAGTCGTTAATGAAAATGGTAGTAATTCACTGTCTGACAGTGGCTATCTGACCGATAGTTTCATTGACGGACAGGATGTGTTGATCAACTTCAATGAGCCAAGTGCGCCAGATGCTGATGACTATCTTGCTGCGCAAAAGATCGATGCCTATTACGGTTCTTTCGATGTTTTTTACAAGAGCAAATATCGTGTCAGTGGTGGTATTCGTTGGGAAGAGTTCAAACAATCTTCAATTGGTACTTCAAGCTTAATCTTCACCGCAGAAGATCTAAATATCTTCTACGATCCTGACAAGATTGAAGCCGGTACTCTACAGGAAGATGATGTCTACTCTGCATTGTCATTCACTTATATCACGGATGGTGGCAATCAATGGCGTTTGGGTTATGGTGAAACCATTGTACGCCCGGACTTAAGGGAAGTTGTACCAGTAGCTTATTTTGATCCATTGACAGATATTCGTACCTTTGGTCGTGTTGGGCTGAAGAGTAGCCCGATTAAAAACTATGATCTGCGTTACGAAATGTACATGGACAATGGGGATAACTACTCAATTGCGGCATTCTATAAGGATATTGAAGCACCAATTGAAACTATCTTGCGCATTGGTGATGAAGATTACTCGGCAACCTTTGTCAACGGTGAAACAGCAGAAGTGTATGGTGTAGAGTTAGAGTGGATGCATGATCTGACCTATCTGGCTGATGGTTTCTTCACCTCAGGTAACATCACTCTGAGTGATTCGGAAGCGGTTATTGATCCGGCGTTGGCAGGTAACCTGACTAACCCAACTAAGCGCATGACTGGTCACTCTGAATATGTGGTTAACTTGCAGTTAAACTACGATTCTGCGAACGGTGAGCACACAGCTTCATTAGTCTATAACGTGTTTGGCGAGCGCATCATTGCTTCTGGTATTGCCGGAAGGGAAGATGCATTTGAGCAGCCATTCCACTCATTGGATGCTGTTTATACCTACTATCCCGACTTTAATTCATCAGTTAAGTTCCGCATTAAGAACTTATTGGGTGAGGAGCAGGAAGTATCGCAATCTGATATCGCTGTCAGACAGAAAGAATCAGCGACATCCTTTAATATCAGTTATAAATACGAGTTTTAACTGACTGTTTAATTTATTGGGCTTCCGCAGGGAAGCCCATTTATCAAACCCGCCCGCTATTTTCACAACACCTCTGCATAGACTTCGTTTTATTCTGCTCTACTTATACGCAATAAAAAATTAACCGAAGCGAAATAAAGTTACCTGTCCGGTAAATATATAATCCGATTGAGCAATAAAGCTCTTGAATGCGTAATTTGTAAAACATTTATTAGGAAGTGATATGAAAAAAGTACTTTTCGCTGCTATTGCATTGGTTTCTGTGTCTGTGAGCGCCAACGAAGTAACCTTCAATAATGTCAAGGCATACAACGAATACGGTTATCAAAATCAAATATGGAATGGCGCATTCAATGCGTATGGTTTTTGTCAAAGCAAAGGCTTTGCTGACGCTGTTGAATATACATCTGAGTGCGGTGAAGATGAATCAACTTACTTAGATTATAAAGGCAATGGCCGTTGGGAAAGCCGAGACAGTGGCTCAGCAAACCGTTGTTATCCTATTCTGGAAACGGTGACTTGTCGTTCTTATGAGTAACCGAATTAGGCCAGCTCTGCATTGAGCTGGCTCTTTTAATCTTTGTCACATTTCCACAACTATCCCCAGGTATTATTTCACTGGCTGCGGATGGTCGGCTATAAACAAAATCAGCTGGATATAAGCTCACTCATTTTGTTTGCAGCTTTTCGGGGTTAATATGAGGATCTGACTGCACTATTACATAATGTAATAAAACGATCATATTCCGGCCCTACAATCCGCACCATCTTCGGGCAGTATGCCCAATTGTATAGTTAACACACATCTTAGGGTCTTTTTATATGAAGTTTTCCAAAACTTTTACCCTTTCAGTTGTAGCTGCGGCTTTATCAGTTGCATCTATGACAGGAAGCGCTCAGGAAGATGGTTATATCAAACCAGCCATTGATTCTGCTAAGCAAATTAACGAGTCCGCAGCCAAGTCTCAGGAAAAAGTTAATGCTTACTCTGAGCAGGTAGACAGCAAACTGCAAACTTTCAAAACCATCAATAAGGAAACTGACGGTTTACGCGTATATAACGCACAACTGGAAAAGCAGATTGCTAACCAGGTTGAGGAAATGGCGGCACTGAACAAATCCATTGATGAAGTTAGTGTTATCGAACGCCAAATAACACCGTTGATGATGCGCATGATTGATGGTTTGGAGCAATTCGTACAATTAGATGTTCCCTTTCTGCCCGACGAGCGCTCTGAGCGCATAGCGACATTGCGCGAAATGATGGATCGTGCCGATGTGTCCTCGTCTGAGAAGTTCCGACGCGTGATGGAAGCTTACCAGGTAGAAATGGACTATGGCCGCACCATGGAAGCTTATTCAGGCATTTTAAGCTTGGGTGGGCAGGAGCGAGATGTCGACTTTTTACGTGTAGGCCGCTCAGTTTTGGCTTATCAAACTCGTGATGGCTCTGAGCAAGGTGTGTGGAATCAGGATACTAAAACCTGGGATTTGCTGGACTCCAGCTATCGCACACAGATCACCAGTGGTTTGCGTATGGCTAAGAAACAGAAAGCCCCAGACCTACTGATGCTGCCGGTTCAGAAGACCAACTAAGGATATTGCGCAATGAAAAAGTTCGTTAAAGTTATCTCTACATTGTTCGTTGCCTCCGTCTTATCTGGTGGTGCAATGGCACAAAACAAAAACCTGGATCTGGATGCTTTATTAAAGCAATTGGAAGAAGGTAAGTTCGCTCAAAATCAACAAAACCAACAGCGTGAACAACAGTTCCGCGCTCAGGTTGCTGAGCAGGACCGCATGATTCGCGAAGCACAACAATCCCGTGCAAACGAAGAAGCGAAAAGTGAACGTCTGGAAACTTCATTCGAAGAAAATGAGTTTAAAATCGCTGATTTACAAGGTGCTTTAGATAAGCGTTTGGGTTCTTTGAAAGAACTGTTTGGTGTATTGCAACAGGTGTCGGGTGATACCAAAAACAAATTCCAGAATTCTATGATTTCAGCAGAAATCCCGGGCCGTGGCGAGTTTCTGGACAACCTGGCACAGTCCATGGGTAAATCTTCAAAACTGGCCTCGATTGAAGAAATTGAGCGCGTATGGTTTGAAATTCAGCGCGAAATGACTCAAGCCG
Source organism: Planctobacterium sp. AWH2_060 (assembly GCF_056158425.1). Classification (NCBI taxonomy): domain Bacteria; kingdom Pseudomonadati; phylum Pseudomonadota; class Gammaproteobacteria; order Alteromonadales; family Alteromonadaceae; genus Planctobacterium; species Planctobacterium sp. AWH2_060. Next base: position 4,632,182 of record NZ_JBSWTG010000001.1, read on the forward strand.
GTAAAGTCACCAGTTTCAACACTGAAGTGGTCGAAGCTGACGGAACTAAGGTGACTAAAGACGTGACTCGCGTCGGACCTTTTGCGCTGGTGGCTGATGGTAAATACCTTAGCTACAACCCTGCTACAGGGACGGTTGCAGAGCTTATCCGTCAACCCGCTGACCGTTACAAAGACTCGATTACTGAGCTGGAAGCCTCTAATGGCGAATTTGTGAAGTTTGGTCTGGATCCAACAGGTGGTTCTATCTTAGGTCTGCTGGTTCAAGCGCCTAATCTTAAAGAGCGTGTTGAACAAGGCGGCTTGGTGGGCTACATCATCCTGGGTGTCGGTGCGGTAGGCTTCCTGTTGGCAATCATTCAATTGATTAACCTGTCTTTGATTCAAATGAAAGTGAATGCTCAGCAGAAATCTACAACACCTAAAGCGGACAACCCGTTGGGTCGTGTGTTGATGGTTAAAGACAAGTACCCTGAAGCAGATGTGGAAGCGCTGGAATTGCATTTAACCGAGGCTATTCTGGGGGAATTACCTAAATTATCTCGCTTTTTAACTATAGTAAAAATTATCTCTGTAGTAGCACCTTTGATGGGACTGTTGGGTACCGTAACCGGTATGATCAATACCTTCCAGGCGATTACCTTGTTTGGAACCGGTGACCCTAAATTGATGGCAGGCGGTATTTCTCAAGCCCTTGTTACAACGGTATTGGGTCTGGTTGTGGCTATTCCTACAACCTTGCTATACGCATTCTTAAATACGCGCAGTAAAGGCATCGTTGCAGTTCTGCAAGAACAGTCTTCAGGGGTGATTGCAGAGCGCGCTGAAAGAGGTTAATAGCTATGTTCATCGAGTTTTTTGAGGCTATTCGCGATTTTACGGAAACCGGTGGAGCCGTTGTGTTCTATATCGGTATCCTGATCTTCGTGATGTGGCTACTCATTTTAGAACGAGCGCTGTACTTCTTCATCTGGCACCAGAAAGCCAAAAATGAAGCCATTGCAAACTGGGGGGCGCGCAAAGATCGCAGCTCCTGGAATGCTGAGCAAATCCGGCAAATGATGATTTCACGTTTGCATCAGGGAATGAACAGTAACGTGGCTATTATTCAGGCACTGGTGGCACTTTGCCCATTATTGGGATTGATGGGTACGGTAACCGGCATGATAGAGGTATTCGACGTGATGGCCATTTCCGGCTCGGGCAACGCCCGTTCCATGGCTTCTGGTGTATCAAAAGCGACCATTCCGACAATGGCGGGCATGGTCGGCGCACTATCCGGTGTTTTTGCAGTTGCCTGGTTAACCAGAACAGTAAAAGCCGAGCGCACTCACGTTGAAGAAGCATTAGAACTGGACAGACATATCTAAGGAGACGGGCAACGTGCCCGGCCTTAAAGCGAGAAAATTATGAAACAGCATTTTCAAAATTTAGTGGAAGAAGAAGAGGCCACGATTGATATGACGCCCATGCTGGACGTTGTATTCATCATGCTTATCTTCTTCATTGTTACTGCATCTTTTGTTAAAGAAGCGGGTATCGACGTAAATCGCCCGGAAGCCTCCACCGCTGCAGCAAAACCAAGAGCAACGATTCTGGTGGCGATTTCTGACAAGGGCGAAATCTGGATTAACAAGCGCAAAGTAGACGTACGCGCAGTACAAGCCAACATTGAGCGTCTCAAAGCGGAAAACCCACAGGGTTCTGTGGTTATTCAGGCAGATAAAGAAGCCAATGTTGATAAGTTAATCAAAGTAATGGATGCAGCACGCGCCGCAGGCGCTTACGACGTATCTATTGCGGCAGCAGAGCAGTAATTATGATTCGAGTATTGATTGCGTTAATTCTCAGTGCAGGCATTACGATGGCCCTGTTTTATGTAATGCAGTCGTTGATCGAAAGTGGTGGAAGTGCATTAACCGATGCACCTAAAGGCAGGGTATTGGACTTTGTCCGGGTTCCCAAAGAAGAAGCGGTAGAGCAAAAAGAGCGCAAGCCTCGTAAGCCACCACCGCCAAAAGAGCCTCCACCGCAAATGGATCAACCTCAGCTTGATTCCGCGACTCCTAATTCTGATGGCGGTGGAATGGACTTTTCGCAAGACGTTTCAGCCGATGTAGCATTAGATGGCGGATTGGCTTTGGAATCGGGTGATGGTGAGTATTTGCCGATTGTAAAAGTGGCGCCTGTGTATCCCAGACGTGCTTTATCAAGAGGTATTGAAGGATATGTAATTGTGGAATTTACGGTAACTAAGCAAGGGGCGGTCAGGGATCCTGTAGTGGTGGAAGCTGAACCTGCCGGTATTTTTGAGCAAGCTGCCATTGATGCTGCTATGAAGTTCAAATATAAGCCCCGTGTAGTCAACGGCGAACCGGCCGAGGTTTCCGGAATTCAAAACCGTATTTCTTTCGAAATCGATGGCTAGAGGTAAACGATGTTAAAACACTCTTTATCAACGATTGCTTGCGCCATTTTAGGGGTTGCGGTCTATATAGCACCAGCAACACACTCGGCGTTGCCGGGTGGCATTGTGCAAGCACAGGAAGAAGCTAAATCTGAACGCAAGTTAAAACGCGTTCCGGCGTTACGAGGCAAGGTTTACGAACAACTTGCCAGAGCCCAAGCTGTTGGCGACGAAGGTAATATTGATGAAGCCATCGCTATTTTGGATGAAGTTCAGGGAAAGATGGACTCTATGAATAGCTATGAGCGAGCCATGATGTACAACTTCTATGGTTTTGTTTATTACAACGCCGAAGATTACGCTCAGGCTTTTGAATCCTTCAAACTGGTTGTAGAACAACAGCCAATCCCGGAGAGTTTTGAGCAAGGTACTTTGTTCAGTTTGGCGCAGCTGAGCCTGATGCAGGAAAAGTATGACGACGTCATCCATTACCTGGAGCGCTGGGAAGCGTTAAATAAAGGCAAAATTCCGGCGAAAAACTATGTCCTGAAAGCGCAGGCCATGTACCAAAATAAAAAGTATCAGGAAGCCGCAGGCTTTATAGAGCTGGCTATTGCTACTCAGGAAGATAATCCGGAGGATGGCATTGCCGACGAAAACTGGTATATCCTGCAACGCGCTATTTATTACGAGCTAAAGCAACCTAAAAAGGTTACTGATGTGCTGGTTAAATTGGTGCGCTATTACGACAAGCCCAAGTACTGGTTGCAGTTAGGCGGTATGTACGGCGAAATCGGTCAGGAGAAAAAGCAACTGGCGGTCATGGAGACTGCGTATCAAATGGGCTATGTTGAGACAGGCAATGACATGTTTAATCTGGCTCAACTCTATTATTACCATCAGGTGCCATATAAAGGCGCACGCCTCATGGAAGAAGCGATGGAAAATGGAAAACTGGCCCGGAACCTGAAAAACTTGCGCTTTTTGTCGCAGTGTTATGCAGCGTCAAAAGATAGTGATAAAGCTATTCCAGTCATGCAAGCCGCGGCAGAGCTTTCTGAAGATGGCGAGTTGAACGCGCAACTGGCGCAGCTATTCCTGAACACTGAAAAGTGGGATCAGGCAATAGAAAACGCCCAAATTGCGCTAGACAAAGGCGGAATTCGCAGCCCTGGAACGGCTCATCTGGTCATTGGCATGGCGTTGTTTAACAAGCAACAGTTTGCTGAAGCGCTCAACGCGCTGGCTGAAGCTGAAAAGTTCAAAGGCACTTCCAGAATGGCCAAACAATGGCTTAAATATGTGTCATCTGAAAAGAACAGCTTTGAGATACTCCAGGCTGAATTATCGTCATAATTTAGCTTAACCACTTAAAAAAAGCGCTTCGGCGCTTTTTTTGTGCCCGAACTTCTTAGTCAGAAACCTCTTAGTCAGACAGCCACCTTAAAGCGAACCAAATTGAGAAGACAGCCATGTTTAAATTATAAAATTAAGAAGACAGCCATGTTTAAATTATTGTAATTTTAGGTGAATTTGAGTTTGGATACTTTGCGATGTCTTTAAATTTTTCAGAGGAGGAAATTCAGAGGTTAAATTTTAAGCTTTTTAGCCGTTTTTGTTTTTAAAACTGCCAATTTATAGCTGCTCAGGTAAGAGCAGGCCTTACCTCGTGGTAATTCTGATAAATATCTGGTTTAGGGTAGTTATTGTCAGCCAAATAGCCTTAACGCCGTGTTTTTATCCCTGAGGCGTTTGAGTTTGTGTCGTTGTTTGTAGGCCTCAAGATAGGACTCATTGCCTGCGGCATGATGAAAACAGTCCTCAAATTGAGTGCTGAGTTCCAGCCATTGCGCTTGTTCTAGATTGAGGCGCTGCAAAATGGCGGGCGTTGCTTCTTCAATAAATCCCTTTTTGTTATCAAGAATCACTCGGCCGGTGATATCCACTAATTCCAGATAGTCGGTTAAATGAAACGGCAAACTATGTTGCAGGTCTTGGTTAAAATTGCCGGCGAAGGGAGTCAGGTATTTTGGTGTTTTACCGGCTTTAGCGGCATTGATTCGGTACTGAATACTGGTGTGGTTTGACTGTTCTGGTGTGTTAGCTATTCCGGCTCTGACGGGATTTAAATCCACATAGGCCATACAGGCGGTTAGTGCAGCTTCATCCAGCAAAGCCTGGGATTTAAAGCGGCCTTCCCAGAAGCGACCAGTGCATTCATCTTCTTTGTTTGCTTCTCTGGCAATATATTCGTTTAGTGAGCGCATAAACCAGCTGATGTCGGTGAGTCGTTGCCGCCAAACTTCAACGGTTTCTTCAACAGTAAATAATTGAGACTCTCCCATCTGTTGACGTTGCTCAGGACTCAGATATTGATGGCTTAACAATGTGCCTTTATGCAGCCGGTGCCAGCGACGAATCACTTCTTCAGTATCCCAGCTGTCTGATAAATCTTTATGAATATGAAGAACAAGATGGGTATGATTGCTCATTACTGCATAGGCACAGACATCGATAGCAAATATTTGCGACAAAAAGTGAATTCGGTCTTCAACCCATTGGCGGCGGTGCTCATAGCTGATACCGGTCTGCTCGTCTTCACCGCACAAATAAGCTTTGCGTACACAGCGGGAAACACAATGGTAATAAGGCGTATCTTCCAGGCAGATTTGTGCCTTCCTGGCTTTTGGCATGTGGACTCCTCCTGAGTCTGATAACAAGAGCTTCCATTTTGCACAAATTACTGAAGTTGAAAACTGTACCGAAGTACAGTTTTGGTAGCTGTCGGGTTATGAGGTTTTAAAGGTGGCTGTCCTTGTTGGGAAGTGAAAGTTAAGATGGCTGTCCTGATAAGTTGCGGAGGGTGATAAACACCCAGCCACCAATAGCTCCGGACAGAATCTGGCATAAAAAGCCCAGTTCAGTTCTGGCGCCAGCTATCAGAGATACGTTGAAAATGGGATGCATTGCCAGCAGAGCACAGCTCATGGCCAGTAATCCTGCAATGGGGTAGCGGAACGCGGGCAGAGGGTGAACCCAGCGGGAGATGGCTTCAATTATTAAAAAGCCCGTTAGTAATGCGATCAGGATGATAGTGCCGTAGCCTGGTAATAAACCGATAAGATCAGACAGTGTCATGCTAAGCCTGTCAGTCAAAGATACTGTGACACCAACATCCGTCAGTGCTGCCAAAACAAATTGACTGTGGGCAATACTGGCGATGATGAAGGTGGTCAGCACCGCGACTAAGAAGTGCAATATCAGTTTGATGGACATGGTATCTAAACACTGTTGCTTTACTACTGCTTACTATTAAAACACTGGTATTCGTTCCTGTCTTCCCTAAAATGAAGCTAACTTGAGACAAGAATTGGTCTTTTATGCGTTATTTGTTGATGGGAATTGTCGGGTGGGTGTTCAGCTTTCAGGTGGCTTTTGCTGAATATGGTGTCAAGCTCTTACTGGAAGGGTTGAACTCTCCCTGGGCGATGGCGCAACTGCCATCTGGTGGCTGGTTAGTTACCGAGAGAAGCGGGCAACTTCGCTATATTCACGAAAATCAATTACAGGGAGTCATAAAGGCTACTCCGCAGGTGTTTTATGCAGGGCAAGGCGGTTTACTGGACATCAGCTTGCATCCTGATTTTACAGATAACGGACTGGTTTATTTGTCCTATAGTAAAGGTGATGCCGACAATAATGCCCTGACCATATTCAAAGCGCGGCTTAATTTATCTGAGCTTAAACTTGAGGATGGCAGTGATATATTTTCCGTCTCCCCTATGAAAGATACACCGGTGCATTACGGTGGACGCATTGCCTTTATTGCCGATGATTCGTTGTTGCTTACCTCTGGTGACGGCTTTGATTACCGGGAGGCGGCACAACTAAAAGACTCGCAACTGGGCAAAATTCTGCGAATGGATGACAGCGGCAGGGCCTTATCTGATAACCCCTGGTATGCCGAGTCTGATGCCCAATACGTTTGGTCTTTGGGTCATCGCAACCCACAGGCTTTGGTTTTTGATACTGAGTCAAAGCGCATTTTCAGTCATGAGCACGGCCCGGCAGGGGGCGATGAAATAAATATTGTCAGCCCTGGCGCTAATTATGGGTGGCCAGTGGTAACCAATGGCAAGGATTATTCTGGGGCCAGTATCAGCCCTTTTAAAACCTATCCGGGGATGCAATTGCCGTTACTGGACTGGACCCCCTCAATCGCTCCTTCAGATATGATTTTATATCGCGGTGAGCAATTCCCTGAGTTTCAGGGGCAGTTGCTGGTTACCACATTAAAAACCAGAGAACTGCGTCTGGTGCAGATAGCTGATACTCAGGTAGTTGCACAAAAGAGCTTTTTGACTCATCTCAATGAACGATTTCGTGCCATTGAACAGGACCAGCAGGGAAATATCTTGCTATTGACGGATTCAGGTAAACTTTTGCAATTAACAACTGATTAATAACTATGATGAAAAATGAACGGATTTCAATAAAGTTAATAAAATCAATGTTGTAGGTTTTTTGATAGGCCGGCTTTTTTAGAAAAACCACAAAAAAACACTGATTGTGTATTTGATGTATGCACAATGTGGCCTTTGCGCAATGGGTCGCAAATTAACCGTTCATTTTTGATCATTCCATTCAGAAGATGATTCATCTTCGCTTCCTTATTATGGCTTCATCACAGAAACCTTCAGGCATTTATACCGAGAGTATTTGTAGTTCGACCTGGTACTGAAACAAGCCCGGCTTGGTTCGTCATTGTAAAGGAAAGCAACATGAAAAAGACCATTACTTCTGCCGCTTTGTCACTGGATGAGAACAAAGCTACGGGTAAAAGAACGCCACTGAGTACCTTGTCAAAAGTGTTGGGACATGATCTGATCAATGAACTGGCGTGGCGTTGTCCAGAAGCGGATCTGGTAAAGCTGTTCAAGCGCAATGTGTCAAAAAACCATTTAGAAGTTGGGGTTGAAGGAGGATACTCTCTGGTTAAGCGATTAAAAGCTAACCCAGAGCTTATGGTATCGTTTTTAGATTCTGACAAAGACTCCTTAAAAGCGGCGCATAAGAATGCAAAGCATCTTGCTCCGCACCTGTATTACGCCAACCTATTGCAAAACTGGAACTTTAAGAGTCGCAAGTTTGATTCCATCAATCTGAATATGGTGATCCAGAGCCTGCAGGGTAGTTTTGAAGACCGATTGTCAACGCTGTTTCACAATGCTCGTATGTGTCTGGCAGCGAAAGGTAAAATTTTTGGTAGCACCATTTTAGGTCAGGCTGAAAACGGCAAGATTTCCAGTATGCTGATGTCTATGTACAACAAAAAAGGGGTACTGAATAACCGCAGAGACAATGTACGTCAGCTAACCAATGTGCTGGAATACTATTTTACGGATGTCAAAGTGACGACAGTAGGCTGTGTAGCGTTATTTGAAGCCACAATGAAAGCCGGTAAACGCGATGGCTATGCGCAATTGGTGCCGTATGTAGCCCGCCGTGAGCGCGCTGACATTCGCGAATTACCCGTCTACAAAATTGATAACTCTCGCCGCAAAGAGGTGAAGATGGATCGCCGGTTCGCTTTCTAGTGGCAATAAACAATAATCTCAAACAGCAACAGCGCCAATTGGCGCTGTTGCTGTTTATCTAGTAAATGCTTACTCTATCCGGCCATGTTCCATAATGGCCTTGTGCAGGTGCGGGATCTCTTCCTTAATGTCTTCCAGTGCCGGTTCAATAGATACAACCTGCATCATGCCCTGATCTTCGTGATTCAATACATGGCAATGTTGAACAAATGCCCCGGTAAATACTGTATAGCGGGTCTTAATAGTCGCTATGTGTCCCTGGCCTATACCTTTTACACCCGATGTCGGAGTTTTTGGATTGAAGGTTTTGCCGCTGATAAATTCATCCAGTTGAGCCTGACTGCTAATGTTGGTCAGAGTTTCGGTATTGCGGAATACCGGCGCTTTCAGGGTGTCCTTCCAAACCCAGTCGTTTTCGTTCATGCCTTCCGGGAAAGGATAATTAACGCCGTAGGCAAACTTGCGCTGTACCTGGAAAGGATTAACGTGGATGTGAAAAATATGGTTAGCACTGTTGGATTCGCCACTTATCTTCCAAATGTTAGCGGAGTTTAGCCCCAGAATTCGGGCGAAATCGACAGAAGGATTAAAGTTAAAACAGGACCAGTTACCGTAAGCATCCCGGCCATCACAAATCATATAAAAATTTTGTGCTTCAGCGCCACAAGATACCAGATTGTTAGCATCATCAGTACAAGGGGTACAGCTACCACCATGCTCAGGACACTGGTATTGCGAAGATACTTTGTAGTGCACTTGCTGAATTTTACCGTTGTCCAGTTCAGCTGCCGTCAATGGCTGTAGTGGGGCTTCGCCTGTGTAGGGGTCACCCTTAGTGTAGTCATGGTAGGCTTGTTTTATCTGCTCCTGCGTAGGCAGGCTTTGAGCTGTTGATAGTGCCTCTCCGGTTTCAATTTGCGCGAGAATTCGACGGAAATTAGTGGCATTTTCAGCGACACCCGGATCCGAGTCAGTTTTGTTGCGCAACTGTACATTCACCTTGTCTTTTTGGCCCTGGTCAATCAGGAACAATCGGGAGTCGTCATCGCTGTGAGCAGCGCTGATCTGCACTAACACATCGGTGCGGTAACCGGGGGCCAATACGGCATAAGGGATACTGGGCATAGTGCCAGTAGGCAAACCATCTAAAGCGATCTCATACATATTGATCACCTCGGCGTTGCTGAAGTCGATATCACCAGTTGCGCTAATGTCTGAGGCTGGTACCTTCACTAGTTGTGGATTGATACCATCGGTAATACCGGCGTGAATAAAGCGCCAGCGTTGGATTTCGCCCGGCTTAATCCAGACTTTTGGATAGGCCTGGCCATTGACGAATACCGGTCGGTTCAGGTTTTTATATCCTACGGCTTTGCCGGTGCCACTGATATCGCCTTGTTGCAGATTATCGTAATTTTCAATCTGACCATCTCTGCCGTAAGCCAATTGTTGAAACAACATAATCCGATCCGGGGCGTCGCGGATAACATCAATGGTTTCCAGACCTTGGTTATGATCATTAACAATCAACGCACCAGCCATACCACTGGCGACCTGCAAAGTAGTGGAACCGTGCAAATGAGCGTGATACCAAAAGGTACCCGATGGGTGTCCTTTGGGCAGGTGGACAATTTGTTCGTAAGGTTCATCCCGAGGTTCCATTTCCCGGAAAATATTGTCACTTTTTCCCGTGGGATCCACATGCCAGCCGTGAGTATGGAGGTTTGTGACATTAAAATTGTGTGGCACATTAAAGTTCATCTCAACCGGTTTTGGCGGCACATATCCCAACGTGGTGGATTCCCCCCCGTGACCGGCACCATCGAGGTGATGCACATGGCCCTGCCTTGCCATTGATTTTTTGGTGGCTTCATTTTCTCTGGGGAGTTTGTTGTGGATATCGGCGCGATAGGTGCGATCCGGGCGGATCACCATAGTAGGGCCCACCGGGCGGTAATCATATTTAGGACCTGACCACTGCCTTAATCTGGTATGACAGCCTGCCAGCACCGGTTTTTTGTATTCCACCACTAGTTTTGCCCGGGTGTCATGATCTCTCTCAGAAAAGTCAAACATCGGAGGATTTTTCAGATCGGTGGCGTTGTCCATCAGCGTCAGCCTCTGGCTTGCCTCAGTCATAACCGCGCAGCCGCTTCCTGTTGACGTCTCTTCATCATTGGCCGTTGCGGAAGCTATTTGTCCTTGTGCTATCAGAAGACACATAAGTGCAGGTAAGGAAAACCTGCTTCTGAATTTAGACGGTCTTTTCATTTTTATATCCATAACCAGAGTTGAGTAAAAAAATATTATAGTTTAAATTTTGTACTCTGCCCGTAAAAGCCAATGTCTGGGGCTATTCAGCAGTGCAGATACAGCGGCATTGCCATCTTGCCCAAGTTGCCCTGTGGTTAGCTCATCGGTCAGATTATTTAGGTATAAAGCTACCTGCCATGGCTCATTATCCCTGTTTAGCACCAGACTAAGGTTTAATTTGTGAAAGGCTGGTTGCTGGCGCAGCGGATCCGCGTGAGGCGAAGTAAAGTATTTATCAGAATAAAACCAGTTTAATGAGCTGGTTAGTTGGTAGTTTTTATTTATTTTTTGTACGTTTGTTAAGGTAGTAGACAGGCTAAAGTCGGGCGCAAAAGGCATTGTTGCCCCGCTTAGATCCTGGAAACAGCCTTGCTGGCGTTGCGCGCCAAACAGCTCTGCAACATCGGTATTGGATACTACACTCTGTAGTCGCGTGCAATCTGCTCCGGGGTAGCGGGAAAACTCAGCGTCCAACCAACTGCCCGTAGCATTGATTTGCCATGAGGGCGTTATACGCCAGGACATATCCAGCTCTACTCCCTGAGAGCGCGCTTGTGCAACGTTTCGTATCAGGGCTCCGCCAATAAAGCCACCTTCCCCCATGTTGGAGTTTTGTTGCAGATTTCGATAGTTGCTGTGAAATAGTACCAGGGAGACAGTCATACTTTGCTGCCACAATTGCTGGCGCAAGCCCAGTTCATGACTAAAAGCTTGCTCTTCATCGTAGCGCAATTCGGATTCTGACAGGTTATTGAGACGGAAGTTAAAACCGCCACCTTTTGCTCCCTTTTGCCATTTGTACCAAAAATACTGAGTTGTCTCTGGTGTCCATGCCACGGTTAAAGACGGCAGCAATGCGTTGAAATCGTATCTTTGGTCCTGAAAGTCACTGACATTTTTGGTTTTGAACTGACTGTAGTTGCCGGGATCAGCAGATATATCTTGCAGCAGCGTTTCGGTAAATAACAAGCCATTAGCTTCGTTTTGAAATTGCGCCCGGTACAGGTTGCTCAGTCCACTAAAATGTTTGTGGGTATCGTCCCAGCGCAATCCTGGCGTTAAAGTAAACGCATCTGTGGCCTGCCACTGCAATGAGCCGTAAACAGACAATCTTCGTTCTTTCTGCCATGCCTGAGCATGGTTAAGTTGCTCATTATTCTGGCGGCGGGCATCAAGATCAGAAGTACTGTAATACACTTTGTTGTCGTGCCAATACAGTCCTGCATGCCAACTAAACTGTTCTGCAAATTGACCATTGAGGCGCAATTCCTGAGCGTGTTGTTGTACCTGGTCTTCGGACCAATATAACCTTTTAAAATTGGCTCCGTGACTGAGATCGTTACCAGAAAAGCCAAACTCTGTGTCATAGAGGGAAGAAATCAGTTTAGCGTTGAACAAATCACCTTGCCAGTGGCTGCTGAGCACGGTCACCTGATGCTGTAACTCCGCTTGGTTGTAAGGGGAGCTGGGAGAGCGGTCATCATAGTCGTTATCAATAAACTCATCGCGACAGGTGTACGGCACCCGAAGCGGATTGCTTTGCTGTGAACCGGTAGATTCCCAAAAGCTTTGTAATTGTGCCTGACTGGATAAGCCCAGGCCGTAAAGGTTATCACAACCACCGGGTTGCCAGGCGTAGGGGTTGTCTTGTTGTTGATGTTGACCTTCAAGTTTGAGGGTAAAGTACAGGTTTTGTTGTGGCTGCCAGAGCAAGGAGATTCTGCCGGCGCGTTGCTCTGAGTCACTGTCGGCAACTGTTTCACCATCGTTGTCGAGCATATCCCAGTAACCGTCGCTGTCCTGCAGTTTTATCGCGGTACGTACCGCCCATTGCTCATTGAAGTTGATGTTTCTGGCGAAATCCATCCCCCAGGTCTGATGTTCACCAGCGATAAAAGCGAGATACCCGTCGTTCTCGTCCAGCGAGGCTCCTCGGCTGTTCAAGGCAATAACGCCACCAGTGGTATTGACGCCAAAATGTAAACTTTGTGGGCCTTTAAAAATCTCCAGGTTTTCGCTGTCGAATAAGCTGTTTTTAATAATTCGGGAACGACCGTGATAGACATCATCCAGGTAAACGGCCACAGTCTGGTCCATACCGGCATTGCCCTGAGAGCCAATGCCACGAATAAACAGTTTTGCTGAGCCGGAATTTGGGGCGGCGAATACCGCGGGCAAACGTTCGCTCGCTTGCTCAATCGTGGGTTGCGCCAAAGCAGCAAGTTGTTCCGCCGTTAACCAAGAAACAGAAACCGGCACCTGTTGTAGTGGTTGTTTGTGTCTTTGAGCTGAAACCTCAATGACTTCCAATGATTCGTTTGCCGTTGAGGGGATACTGAGCAAAACAAGTAATAACCCGAGCCATTGGTAATCTGATGTGGAACGACGCAATATCGTTGAGGACATGTTTTGACATCCATTTCGCTGTGATAAGGCCAGTTTAGTCAATGGCAAAAAATATTCCACAAGCAATGAGTGTTTAAACTTCATTTAATTTAGCACTGACCTGAGACGTTACAGGGAAATTCAGGTTGAAGTCGGAGATGTAACACGCTCTCGTGTTTGGGGCTCGAAACTGAAGGTTTTAACGGAGAGACAGATGAATCAATTAGCAGGAAGCTGCAACTGTGGTGATATCCAATATCAAATTGCAGGTTCTGTATTAAAGGTATTGAATTGCCACTGCAACTTATGTCGTAAAATGAATGGGGCTGCGTTTTCTACCTAAGTAATCCCAATTTCGCAGGGCTCTCTATTTTGCACCTGGGTTCTTTAGACACAGCCCTCGATAGAGAGCCGGAAGTGAATATCTATTGTGACTCAAAACTGGCGTGGTTAGACGCGGTTAGTGATATTCCACAGATGAGCGAAGGGCTTACTTAAAAGCTGCCTGCGTTAAGACTCAATGGGGATGCGCAGTTCAAACTTAGCGCCCTGCAGAAAGCCTTTCACCAGCGGGCCTGCGGAAATTTGACCATGGTGGAATTCTGCAATCAATCTGGCCACATACAGGCCCATACCAAAGTTTCCTTTGCGGGCGTCGGCTTTGGATGAGGTGAACAGATTGAACATGTCCTCAACATTTTCTGGCAGTGGGTCACCGATATTGGAAACGGATATCACACAGTTACTATCCAATAGTTCTACTCTGACCTCGATATCTGTATCCGTCTGATAGTGCTCTATCGCATTGTTAACCAGTTTATCCAGGCATTGTATGATCAAGGCTTCATTGCCATGGATAAATACAAACGGGGTGATATGTCCCACTACAGATGCCTCTGGATAGATGGCCTCGTAATCTTCCAGTCGTTCAGTAATCACCTGACTTACATCAAATTCGGTTGAGGTGGTTTGCATGATTGAGGCTTCCAGTGAGGTGGTTTCGCTCACGGCCTTCATGATACTGCGCATTTCTTTGTGGCTTTTTTCTGCCCGGTCCACGTACTTGTGTAAGTCGTCGTCTTTAATTTTGCGGTTCAGCATATTCAGAGAGGTTTGCGCGCCTAAAATGGAGTTTTTCATTTCGTGATTGAGGTAATGGGTGATATTTTCCAGCCAGGTAATGCGCTTTTCGTGGGTTTGTTTTTGCTCCTGATAAAAGCGGGCGTTTTTCAAAGCCACGGCAGTATAGGCGGCGATGGTTCGCAAAAACTGGCGTTCATATTCGCCATAGGCATTCTCGTGACGACTGCGTACAAATATAACACCAGTGGCGATACCGTTGATCTGCAATGGTAAACAAGCGCAAGATTGATAGTCCTTCATAGGGGACAGATTCAGACCATTTTCTAGTGCTTTTACCTTGTCTTTTGCGCTGTTAATAACCAGTTCCTTGTTGTCTTTAAAACACTGCACACAGATATTGGGTTGCTCAGCAAGGCTAATGGCGTGGCGGCTCAGAGATTCAAAATTGCTGATCACCAGGTCAAAATTTAAAGCGTTCTTTTCTTCGTTTACCAGGCCCAACATAAAATCGTGTTCGGTCAGAATGGATTTCAGGTGTTTTTGCAGGTTGTAGAATATTTCCTGGAAATTCAGAGAGCGGGTGATTTCCATGCCTATGTCGCCCAGCAAGGCCATATTTCGGGTGCGCACTTCCACCAGTTTATTGAGTTTTTGTTCGTTGTGGCGTATCTGGTTTATGCGCGTGCGATAGCCTATGGTCAGTAAACTGATGAAGCCGAACACACTGGCAACCTGTACCCACAATCTGGACCAAAATGGCGGTATGATTTCCAGTACAACCTTGGCGCTATTGTGTTTGAGGTAGTGAGTGGGTGAGTCGGTTACTTCAAAGACATAGCTGCCCGGTAACAGGTTGGTGTAGTTAGCAATGCGTGATACATCGCTGGCGTACCATTTGTCATCGAATCCGTCCAGGCGGAAATACAATTCGTGTGTGGCTGCCGGGCGATGATCGATTTTGCCAAACTGAAACTTAATATTGCGCTCATCGCTTTGCAATATCAGGTTTAGGTAGTCATCTCCGGTCGCCGGGTAGGCTTGCTTTTCCTGGTTAATCCAAAGGTTGGTGATCACGATGTTTTCATTTTTAACACTCTGCCAATCAACTTTCTCTTCGATATAGTTGATACCATTGGAGCTACCGAAACACATCATGTCTTCAGTACAATTCAAGATGGAGCGCAAATTCATAGAGGGGCTATTTAGTCCATCAATTCTGCCATAGCTATGCATTTCGTAACCATCGGCACTAATCCGGGTGATGCCTGTGCCAGTGGATACCCAAAGGTTGCCAGGCCAGTCTGAAGCGATAGCCCGTATTTCGTCATTTGCTAAGCCATCACTTATGGTTAAACGCTGGGTTACACCGTTGTCTTGATTAATTTTCAGCAGGCCAGAGTAAGTACCAACATAAATGTAGCCACTGCGGTGGCTGTGCAGGCTGGTGGCGATATAGTTGGCATTTTCATCCTGGGCATTAAAACGCAACGGCAGTCGCGTAAAAAAGTCATCTTCCGGACGCTTGTAGAGTACTTCACTGTTGCCGGTAATTAACCAAAGCTTGCCGTCTGCGGCTTCGGTTAATTGCGCGATATTGTTGTCCGGTAACTTATAAGGCAGGGGAGCGCCGGTATGAAAATGGGTTGAGACTCCCTCCGGTGTTACCATTAACACGCCCTGGTGGGCGGAGTTTACCCATAAGTTA
Organism: Planctobacterium sp. AWH2_060; assembly: GCF_056158425.1. Lineage (NCBI taxonomy): Bacteria > Pseudomonadati > Pseudomonadota > Gammaproteobacteria > Alteromonadales > Alteromonadaceae > Planctobacterium > Planctobacterium sp. AWH2_060. The sequence continues at coordinate 4,647,671 of NZ_JBSWTG010000001.1, forward strand.
TCTTTAGAATCTACATAGAGCCGGATGTGATTTAGTTGGTTGATGCCCAGTCGTTCGTTAAAGGAAATCAACTCCTCAGACAAGGTGTCATAACGGTACAGGCGGTTTACAGTGCCAATCCAAAGCCAGTTTTTATCCTGGCTAAAGGCCACCGACAGGGTGAGTCCGTTGATGGCGTTTGCAAGTACCTCGGGCAACGGTAGCGTGCTTCTGGTGTTTAAATCAAAGCGCAATATACCATCGTTGGTTCCGGCCCAGACCTGGCCTTCGCCATCTCTGGCCATTTCCCAAATTTGCAGTTTGTTTTGCTCCGGGTAATGTAGATTTTTTATCTGCTGTACCGGCTTAGGGCGCAAATTGAGTTTATAGATGCCCGAGTAACGAGTGGCCAGTAACAACACGTCTCTCGGTGTCACCCAGATATCCCGAATGTCTTTTTGCGCTAAGAAACTATATTGGCCATCTTCAAAACTAAAAAACTTATCCTGGGGCAGGGAGTAGTAAAAAATACCGGAAAATGTACCTATCCAAAGCCCGGAATCGTTGTGGGCGACAATGCGGTTAACAGAGATAATGTCTCTGCCTGGGGGCATCAATTTTTCAATCTTGTTGTTGTTTAAGTCCATTTTAAACAAGCCTAAATTAGTACCAAACCACAGGGTTTCGTCTTTGATGAGCAAAGTACGGATCAGTTTGTCTGCCACCGATAAGTCATTGCTATTAAAATAGCTTTCAAAGCTTTTTGTTGTGGGATTGAACTTGTTTAAACCGTTGGAAGTCGCAATCCAGATATTGCCATCGTTGTCTTCGGACAGGCTCCAGATTCGATTGTGGTTGAGACCACTTTTCCCGTCTTTACTTTGCCAGGTTTGCAACGTCTGGGTTTCAGGGATGATGCGAAACAGACCGTTGTCAAAGGTACCTATCCAAATGCTGTTGTCCTTGGCCTGGTAGACAGATTGAATTCGTTCACTGGCCAGCGCCTCTCCTAGCCAGCTAAAATCTTTGAGTTGTGTACGGTTGTGATTAATAACCTTAATGCCTTTACCCCAGGTGCCCACCCAGAGATCATCTTGTTTATCCAGGTAAATATTACCTGGACTCATCGTAGAAAGTTCTGGCAAGGCAGGATGACTAAAGGTCTGAGCCGAATAACCGTCCAATATGCCCAGTCCGGACGGGGTGCCCATCCAAATAAATCCCAGATCATCTTGTTGTAGTGAAAAAACGGTGTTGGAAGGTAAACCCTGAGCGATGGTGATTTGTTCTGTTTCTGAAAATACCAAAGGCTCAGACAATGGGTTGCCAGCCCCATGAAGAGATGAAATCAGCAGTAACCACAGGCTTAGAACGAAAAATATTGCTTTCATGTTACCGGGCACCCATCAGGAAAACCAATAAACAGCCATTGTAAGCTGCGCTATCTTGAGCCTTAGCTTCCATCTGAGTACTAAATCTGATTCGACTCAGTGGCTCTTTTCAAGCCATTGATAACCTACGCCTCTTACGGTGCGAATGTTGTCGAATTCGGCATCCACCTTTTTAAAGCTGCTGCGAATGGATTTGACATGAGCCACAATGGTATTGGGTTCCACGACAATATTAGCGGCTTTCATCAGCGCATTATGTGAACATAGTTGACCTGCGCCTTTTTGCAACTCATCTAATATCCAGAATTGAGTCAGGCTTAAGTCAAGCAAAGTGCCTTGCCACCATGCCTGATAGGTATTGTGATCCAGTACCAATTCTTTTGCTGACTCAGTTGCCGCTGGTGGTGTGTCGCTTGCTGAAGCGCTTTGCAACGCCTGAATGCGGCGCATCAGGGTTTCAATACGCACTATAACGTAGTCTACGTCAGCATCTTTGGTAATATAATCATCAGCGCCTAAGCGCAAACCGGAAATTTTTTCGTAGTCTTTGTCATGAGAGGTCAAAAAGATGATGGGGACCGTGTCATTGAACTTGCGGATCTCCAGACAGAGTTGCAATCCGGCGTCTCTCTGGTGACCGAGGCCAATATCCAGCAGCAGTAAATCCGGCATCTCAGTTTTAAATGCAGCCAGGGAACTCTCTGCATCAGCGAAGGCGGTAACCTGAAATCCGGCTTCCATGAAGCATTCCGCGTAGTTTTCACGGATAGCATCATTGTCTTCTACATATCCAATTGTTTTCAAGCACTTATCTCCGGTGAGTTGCAATTAAGGGGATAGAGGTTGTGCATTCCTTTGGCACAGAAAAATGGTTCCATCATGGGTAAACCTTGGCCTTCTGCAAGTTTCGTGCTTTATGGCAATAATTTCAAACCCGTCAGAAGCAAGAATTATGATGAATTATGAACTCTCTGACTCAACAATTTATAGCCTTAATTAACAAAAGTTCAGCTTTATCCCCAGTGCATCTTGCCTGTTCGCTTCAACTTCAAGGTCGGCAACGATGAGGGGCTTGTTCTCTAACCAGCCATCAGCAAATGCTAAGCACAATCCATCCTTGCTGATGCTGGCAGTAATCTCAGGTAGCAGGTTATCCTGGCGTTTGATATTCAGCAGCGCAGCGATGCGTAACAGACTGATCAGGCGCAACACCTGATGTTTCTCGAATTGTTCAAATAGCGGAATGCTATCAACACTGAATTTTTTGCGATGGCAGGCCACCAAGGTGGACAACAGGGTTTGTTGTTCCTGGTTGAACCCAGGTAAATCAGCGTGAGTCAGTATATAAGCCGAATGATGCTGCACGCGTCTGGAGTTTATTTGTAAACCTACTTCGTGTAGCAAGGCGGACCAGCCTAAAATATTTTGCAGTTCCGGATCGTCCAGTTGCCACTCTTCTTTTACCTGTTGCAACAAGTTGGAAGTGGTATGCAGTACGCGACGAGCCTGATTGGTATCGACATCGTAGCGAGTGGCAATGCTTTCGGCGGTGCGTTGTCGGATATCATGGTGTAACAACCGATCTTCCATTTCATACAACACCCCTTCTCTGAGCGCTGCGCTGGAGTATTCCATCTCATTAATATCAAGGCTTTCAAACACCGCTTTTAACACAGCGAGGCCCGCTGCAAATACCGGAACTCTGTCCTCAGTAATAGCACTAAAACCCAATTTACTGTCTTTACCTACATCACAACAATGCTTAATCAATTGTTTCAGGTTGTCGTGAGTGATCTTTCCTGCTTCTGGTTTACCTTCCAGTTCGGCGCAGACATTAGCTAATGTTTTAATAGTGCCAGAGGTGCCAATGCAAATATCCCAACCCATAGCGCGGTATTTGTCACTGATCAGTTCCAACTCCTGATGGGCAGCGGTAATGGCTTTTTGAAAGGCTTTTTCTTTTAATTCGCCTTCGGGGAAATAGCGCTGTGTAAAGTTAACACAGCCCATGCTCAAGCTGCGCATCAGCAAAGGATCGAATCCCTCACCCACGATAAACTCAGTGGAACCACCGCCAATATCTACCACCAGGCGACTGCCGCTTGATGAACTGGTATGGGCAACTCCCTGATAAATCAGGCGAGCTTCTTCCACGCCAGAGATCACCTCAACCGGATAGGGAAGAACTTTGCGCGCTGCACTGATGAATTCACCGCTGTTAATCGCTTTACGCAAGGTGTACGTTGCCACGATGCGTACTTTTTCGGGTTTAAACCCCAGCATACTCTCTTTGCATTCTTCCAGTGCCGCGAGACCACGAGCTATGGCTTCTTTGCTGAGCATGCCTTCGTCATCCAGGCCATCTGCCAGTCGCACTTTTTGTTTGACTCTGTGCAGTATCTGCAAACTGCCCGCCATGATTCTGGCTACCACCAGGTGAAAGCTGTTGGAGCCTATGTCTAAAGCGGCTACCTGGGTTACTTCGCGGCTGTCTACACCGTCGAGTGCGTCTTCAAGATCTGTCATACTGTGTTCCGAAGGTATCTGCTATTGAGCCCAATGGGAACTCAACATCACCTTACCCAATGTCCTGGGGTTTTTCTGGTATCTCGTCATCCGAGGTATCGACAATATCTTCAAGACTGGTCAGATATTTATAGGTCTCCACCTGAGAGCGAATTTTCTTTCTGTTTCCGCGGGCAACATAGGTGTTTTTCTGCTCTGCGTCAATCACTCGTGCCTTGGTGGTGTCCTTAAATTGAATGTCCATAATGTCAATGATGCGCTTTTTAAGGCGTGGATCATGGATGGGGCAACCTACCTCTATTCGGTTGTCCATGTTGCGGGCCATCCAGTCGGCAGAAGAAATATAGACCTTGGGCTCTCCGTCATTTTCAAATACTACGACTCTGGGGTGTTCTAAAAACCGGTCCACTATCGAGATGATGGAAATGTTTTCGCTAATACCTTTGATGCCGGGAATTAGTGAACACATACCACGCACAATACCGCGAATTTTTACGCCAGCCTGACTGGCGCGATAAAGGTCGTCGATAAGTTCAACATCCACCAGATTGTTCACCTTTACATCAATACGGGCCTTTTTGCCTTGTGTAGCATTGGCGATTTCGGAGCGGATTAACTTTTGCAGATTGGTCCGGTTATTAATCGGAGAAACCTGCAGGTGATTATACTTGAAACTCCGGTAAGGGTACTGAATCAAATCAAAGACACTAACCGCTTCAGTGGCAATCTCCTGGTTGCGTGTGAAAAAGCTGAAGTCGGTATAAATTTTAGCGGTTTTCTCGTTGAAATTTCCGGTGCCTATATGGGCGTAATGTACCAATTCACCCTTTTCTTCACGGGTTACAACGCACAATTTAGAGTGGATTTTCAGCGTGGGAATACCCAGCAGAACGCGAATTCCGGCATCCGTCATGCGCTTCGACCATTCGATATTCGCTTCTTCATCAAACCTGGCCTTTAATTCCATTACTACGGTGACGTTTTTGCCGTTATCAACAGCATCGATTAATGAATTGATGATCCGGGATTTACTGGCCAGCCGATACAAGTTCATCCGAATGTGTTTTACGCTGGGGTCAAAGGCGGCCTGACGCACAAACTCGGTTAAATGCAGGAAGCGGTGATATGGGTAATATAGCAAAATGTCGTTAGCTGAAATGGCTTCAAATACCGTATCGTGCGTGGAAAAATCTTGCGTGTGAATAGCGGGAAGTTCTGGGTTTTCAAGGTATTCCCGGCCGACATTGGGGAAGCCAATAAAGTCCCTGAAATTGCGATAAGCGCCGCTGGCTATTACGCTGTCTAGTGATGACATGCCGAGTTTCTTTTTAATGAACTCCAACATGTCTTCCGGCATATTCTCATCGTAGGTGAAACGCACTGGCTCAGCGATTAGTCTTTGTTTCATGCCCTCTGACATCTTTTCCATATAACTCTCATCAATTTCATCATTGATTTCGTATTCTGAGTCACGGGTCATCTTGAACGAGTAGGCTTGCAGCACGTCAAATTCCACGAAGCCCTTAAATATGCGCTCCAGGTTTAATTTGATAATGTCATCCAGCAGTATAATGTGCTTTTTCTTTTTAGACTTTTCTGGCGGAATAAGCACAAAGCGAGATAAGTCCGTGGGCACTTCAATAATGGCGTAGCGGTTGGCTTTGTCATGGCGCTGAATTTGTACCACCAGATAATTTCCCGAGTCATTCAGCCGTTCTACCAGGTTAACCTTGCGATGCACCAGAATGGGCGCAATGTGACGCAACACTTTGTTTTTGAAGAAGCCCTCTAACCAGTTCTTCTGAAATTCGGTCACCTCAGTGTTATCGATCACCAGGATGTTATAGCGGATCAGGGTTTTTTCTACATCTTTAAAAACTTTGTCAAAGTCTTTGGTGAGGCCCAGGATCTTTTTATGGATTTTTTCCAGTAACTCCTTGGTTTCTTTTTCTTTTTGTTCGTCTTTGTTATTGCTGTATATGGTCAACTGACGTCTGACTTCCGCTACCCTTACCCGGAAAAACTCATCCATATTGTTGGAGTAAATACCCAGAAATCGAATGCGTTCGACAACCGGATTGGTTTTGTCAGCGGCTTCTTGCAATACGCGCTCGTTAAAAGACAACCAACTTAATTCTTTAGGGTAATAGAGGCTCAGATTTTGGGACATGTGTGTTTCAGTGACAACCAGTATAAAATTTGTGATCTATGATCTTGTAGTATGGTGACGATTTTATTACAAATCGCCACGAATCTCAGAGTAATACTCTTAAAGTTCTTATAAATCAGAGAACTAAAGCTTTATCTCGACCATAAGATCATCCGATAAGTCCTCTAGAGCAGTGCGCAATTCTTCGGTTTTAACTTCCGGAGGAAGGGCAACCTCAGCGGTGGCTTTAAACATCAGGCTTCCCCAGTTAGGTGCACTGACGCATTCAGACTCAAATTCAACGATGTTGAGGTTAAAGCGATTTAGTACATTGGTCAGTTCCTTAACTATACCCTGACGGTCATTGGCTTCAATTTCGATAGTTGCATTCTTAAGGTCAGACTTTTGGGCACTGATCCCCTGGCTCAACGTGATCTTCAGGTCTGGGTGATTTTGCAGTGTTTCTAATAAAGCCGCTTCGTTTTCTTCGGGAATTTGAATTTCCGCAAATCCCGCAAAATGACCCGCCATGTGGGCAAAACTACTGGCCTGCCAGTTACCTTTAGCGTTGGCAATAGCTTTGGCTATGGAATCAATTAATCCGGGCTTGTCGTTGCCTACCAGCGTGATAACAATAGACTTCATATATTTCTCACTTTTTCCTTTTGTCTTAGTGTAACTATACGACACAAGCGACGTTCGGCAAGCCCATTTATGGTGCTATTTTGATCTCGATTAAATTGTCATTATTTTTTCAAAAAAGTGTGCTACCTTTTCGAGGTTTATCCAGTGCATACTTGTATATTAATGTACGCACTTAGTCTTGTTGGCGATTGTTCGGCAACCTGCATTAATTTTTCATTGCGAAGCTAATAAGTACCAGAACCTTGGCCAAAGATCAGTTACAACGACTGCAAAAACACAGAGTCCGCATTGACCGCAGAGTGACTACCGCTGTTACCTTCGGAGGCTGGTTGGTACTGGTGACCTTGTTGCTGTTAGTGTGGCATCTTTTTTCCGTTACCCGGCCTTTATTGAGTGCCCCTAAACTGGTGTTACAGTACGAGCTGACCGTACCGCAGGGCGAGTACCTGATAAGTGGACAGGCTACCTATAACGCCGATTACTTCTATCTCAATAGCGAAAATAAATGCCGTTTTAAGTTGCTCAAACGCGATGAAAACAATGTCTTAGAAAGTTGGCCATTGCGCGGAGGACGTGACTGGGCTGGTGGCCAGACTAATACCGCTTGTTATCGTTCCCAGTGGCAGAGTTTTCACGGTGAAAATTACCTGTTTGAAGTTAACCACAACAATTTGCTGCGGGCCTGGCAAGTGAATACGGCAGCTATCAGTGAAAAAGAGCTGGTATTCAGCGTTCGTCTCCCCGGCAGTATACAGCCTTCTACTGAACAGCGCTGGCAAGCTCACATTACAGAGAAAGAAGCATCTATACTGATTAAAGATATTCTGGGGTATTGGCATTTTTTAAAGTTTGATCGAACAACTCGTGAGCTGGTGTCGCAGGTTCGAAATTTGACCCTTCCAGGGGAGAATGCGATAAGAATCGACAATCACAACTTAAATCTCCTCTATTCCGGACAATACCTACTGTTATTGAATCCGAAACAGTCAACTTCACAGGTGCAGTTTTTCAGAAGTGCAGAACAAGCCGAAATTGCTGCTGCGGTGAGTCTTTCTACAGAGCGTTCGGTTCTCTTAGTTGATAAACAACTTCGGGCTGAAAAATGGTCACTTCTGAACAATAATGGCGTCATGAGTCTGGAAATGCTGTATGCCTTCCAGCTGCCCGGAGAGCAACTAAAACAGATTGCGCATATCTCGGGTGACCTGGTGTTAGTAGTGGTTGATGACCAGCAGTTGTTTGTAAACGCCACAACCGGTGAAGTGACTGGTGAGGTTTCTGTTTTGCCTGCTTTTGATAAATTGATGGTCGAGGCCACCGACGTTTGGTTGCAATCGGGTCAATCACTACAGCGTTGGCGCGTTGAAAATCCTGATTCAGTGGTGTCCCTAAAAAGTTTATGGGGCGAGTTATGGTATGACGGTTATCCGGAACCGGACTACGTTTGGCAAACTTCTTCTGCCAGTGACCAATGGCAGGCAAAATATAGCTTAGTGCCTTTGATTATGGGCAGTGTTAAAGCTGCTTTTTTAGCCATTGTCGTAGCTATTCCATTAGCGATTGGCAGTGCCATTTATTCCGCTTATTACGCAGGACCGAAGTTACGTCGTTACATCAAGCCTTATGTCGAAGCATTGGAAGCTGTACCATCGGTAGTGATTGGCTTTTTAGCGGCAATCTGGTTATTACCCGTGTCTGAAAACTACTTATTAGCGGTGTTTTTATTTTTAGTGCTGAGCCCTGTATTTTTATTCCTTTTCGTCTGGATAAACGAATCTAACCGTCATCGCAATATCCACGGATGGGAGTTGGGTTTTTTTACTGTCTTGATAGTGGCATTTCTTTTGGTGTTTAAGCCATTACTGATTGATAATCCCGATTGGTCGCAATGGATTTGGCATTCAGAATCAGTTGCTGTTCTCAGTACTGATTTAAAAAACACTTTCGTTCTTGCGGTGGCCATGGGAATAGCCATTATTCCAACCGTTTTTACCATCGCGGAAGATGCCATTTATCAGGTACCTCGCAGTCTTTCCAAAGCCTCTTTCGCGATGGGAGCGTCACGCACTCAAACTTTACTGCGCATCGTGCTTAAAGTAGCTATGCCTGGTATTTTGTCGGCAATCATGTTGGGCTTTGCGCGCGCAATGGGGGAAACCATGATTGTATTGATGGTTAGCGGTAACACCCCTGTGGCTGACTGGAGCCTGCTGGAAAGTATGCGTACAATGACGGCCAACCTGGCAATTGAATTACCGGAAGCGCAACCGGGCTCAGTGCATTATCAGGTGTTGTTTTTGGTGGCTTTACTGCTGTTTGTCTTTACATTCATTTTTAACACTTTTGCGGAGTTTTTGCGTATTCGTATCGGACATCGCTATAAACTATGAAAAGCCTTCAGATAGTTTTCCCTGCTTTAAAAGAGCAATGGCTAAAATTTGCTGCCAGTTTAGCGCTGGCTGTAGTGATATTTTCACTGTTGGGTGTACTCGTTTTGGTGATCAGCAATGGTCTGGCGTTTTTTTGGCCCAAAGCAATTCACACCATTGAATTCCATCAAGCAACAGGCCCATCTCAGATTATCTATGGTTACGTTTATGAAGAACGCAGCTCAGGGGTCGCTAAAGGGCGAACCTGGCTACATACGGAAACCTATGAACGGGCACGCAATCAGACGCAAATCGTTCTCACAGCAGAACAACTCTTGTCGCAACAATTATCCTCTGGGGTTGCCAGAATCGACCTGAATGATGGTCGCTTTATTTTGAGTCGCCCACAATATATCCGGGTGGGGGGAAAAAGTTGAGTTAACAAAGTTAAGCGAATTAACTGATGCTACGCAGGCTTTGGTTGAACAAAAAGTTGCGCTGGTAGAAGGTGAGTTGTTAAGCATCAATAAAGATATTGCCCGTTTACGCGGGCAGGGTGGACCAGAAAATTCTCCCGCAATGAACTCTCTCATTAAACGCTACACCAAGGTTCGCCAGGATATAGAGGCGTTGGATAGGGCATTGTCCAACTATGAAGTGGTTCTGCACACCGCTAAAGGCAATCCATTGCAGATACCATTACAGCACATTCGCCAGGTGTTTTACCCCAATGATATGACCATTTGGCAAAAGCTAATGGTATTCAAAGATAACCTCTTTTTGTTCCTGTCGGAGGATACTCGTGATGCCAATCAATCTGGTGGCGTGTTTCCTGCCATTTTTGGCACTGTATTGATGGTGCTACTCATGGCGGTATTTGTCTCGCCACTAGGTATTATGGCTGCGATTTACCTTACCGAATATGCACCTAATAATACTGTGGTGAGTATCATCCGTTTAGCAGTGAGCAATCTGGCAGCGGTACCTTCGGTGGTTTATGGCGTTTTTGGTTTAGGCTTTTTCGTTTACACATTGGGTGGCAGTCTGGATGAGTTGTTTTATGCCGATACCTTACCTAACCCGACGTTTGGTACTCCGGGGCTACTTTGGGCTTCACTAACCATGGCATTGCTGACTTTACCCGTAGTGATTGTGGCGACGGAAGAAGGGCTGCGGCGAGTGCCTGAGTCATTGCGTCACTCCAGCTATGCGTTGGGGGCCACCCGCTATGAGACCATCAGGCGCATCGTTTTACCGGTGGCAAGCTCCAGCCTGATGACCGGGATTATACTGGCAGTGGCAAGAGCTGCTGGGGAAGTTGCACCCATGTTGATGGTTGGAGCCGTGCGTTATGCCCCGGTATTGCCAATAGACGACCAATGGCCTTATTTGCATTTGGACCGACAGTTTATGCATTTGGGAGTATTGATATATGATGGCGCATTTCATGGTCAATCAACGCAGCACGGAGCGGGGATGATGTTTGCTGCCTGTATGTTACTGTTAACTGTAGTATTGATTCTAAATCTCATCGCCATTATGGTGCGTAACCGATTGCAAACTAAATATGGTCATTAATGGCAGGAGTTACTGAGCAAGTGCATACCGCTGGACGTTCAAAACAAGTTGTAACCGAACGAGCTGCTATCAGAGTGGAAGATTTGTCCTTGCGATTTGGTGAGAAAGTCGCTTTGCGCAATGTTTCACTAGAAATACCTGCTAACAGTATTACTGCCGTCATCGGTCCCAGTGGTTGTGGGAAATCTACCTTATTGGGCTGTTTTAATCGCTTAAATGATTTGAATCCCGAAGCTAAGGTAACCGGTAAGGTTTATATTAATGAACACAATATTTATCACCCGCGGCAAAACATACCAGCTTTAAGAACTCAGGTGGGCATGGTATTCCAACAACCTAATCCATTTCCTATCAGCATTTATGAAAATGTGGTCTATGGACTCCGGATAAAGGGGATCACTGATCGCCGTATATTGGATGATAATGTTGAGTCTGCTCTCATGCAGGCGGCTTTGTGGGATGAGGTTAAAGATATTTTATTCCAATCTGCGCTGAAATTATCCGGAGGACAACAACAACGACTGGTAATTGCCAGAGCTTTGGCCCTGCAGCCCGATATATTGATGTTGGATGAACCAACGTCGGCACTGGATCCAATCTCCACGCTAATGATCGAGGAATTGATCAATAAGTTGAAAGAGGAATGCACTATCATCGTGGTTACCCACAATCTGCAACAAGCCGCGAGAGTATCGGAGCAAACCGTTTTCTTAAACAAAGGCGAACTGATCGAATACTCCCTCACAGATCGCATGTTTACCATGCCTCTACAGAAACAGACAGAAGCCTTTATTACCGGTAGGTTTGGTTAATTATGAGTTTTAATCTTTCTGCACATATTTCAGGTAAGTTTAACGAGGAACTGGAAAGCCTGAGAAACACACTGTTGGCGATGGGCGGTCAAGTGGAGTTGCAGCTAAGTAAAACTTTAATTGCCCTCAGGACCGATGATCAACGATTAGCGGAAACCATAGTGCATGACGACAGTAAAATTAATGAGCTGGAGATGCGAATTGACGAAGAGTGTATGAGAATCATTGCCAAACGTCACCCCATCGCCAGTGACTTGCGTTTGGTGTTGACCATTGTCAAGATCAATGCAGATATGGAACGCATTGGTGATGAAGTAGAACGCATCGCGAAAATGATATCTATGTACAGCTTACCCGCCTCAGAGCAAATTAAGTCTGGTATGGTGGAGATTGGTCATCTTATATTGGAAATATTGCAAAAGTCCTTAAATGCTTTCGCCCGCATGGATGTTAATGCGGCGCGAGAAATACATCGCGAAGACAAAAAAGTCGATGCCAGTTATAAAGAGTTACTTTTGCAGGTTATGCAAGAGATGCAACTTCGAGCTGAACTAGATCCAAAATGGTTAGATGTTTTATGGGCTTTACGTGCCATGGAACGGATCGGTGACAGATGTCAAAATATTTGCGAATACATCATTTATTTTGTAGAGGGCGTAAACATCAGGCATGTTATTGACAATTATTAAAGTATTGTGACTAATTTCTGTACTACACTGAACACCTGGCTTGAATAAGCTATTTTTTTGCGGGCTAACTTAATATATCATGCCGCCGGTTCAGACCTTGGTAGGTAAATAGGCACTAATAAGAGTTGACTAATATGCCAAATAATTCATTTTTAGCGGTATTCGCGAAATCACCGCTCAAACCAATAGAGCAACATATTGTTACGGCGGTAAAGTGTAGCAAGTTATTGCTTCCTTTTTTCGATGCCACGTTTTCCGGTGACTGGGCGGCAGCGGAAAAAATCCAAAAAGACATTTCTGCGGTAGAAGAAGAAGCAGACAAAATAAAGCGTGAGCTCAGAATGAGCTTACCCGGCGGTATATTTATGCCTATGGAAAGGCAGGATCTGCTGGATTTGCTAAAACATCAGGATCAGATTGCCAACAAAGCCAAGGATGTTTCAGGGCTAGTGCTTGGGCGACAAATGTTGGTACCAAAAACTATTCAGCAAGATTTTAGCGCGTACCTGAACAGATGCATTGATGCGACTGTACAAGCCAGTAATGCCATCAACGAATTGGATGAGCTGTTAGAAACCGGATTCAGAGGTCGCGAAGTCAATCTGGTAGAAAACATGGTGAATGAACTGGATTTGATCGAGGACGACACTGATAAAATGCAGGTCAAGCTGCGTAGTAAATTGCATGCACTTGAGTCGGAACTGCCTCCTGTTGATGTGATGTTTTTGTATAAAATCATAGAAGGTATTGGTGGACTGGCCGATGTCGCGGAGCGCGTTGGCTCCAGATTAGAATTGATGTTGGCTAAATAGGGTTTTCAACGATGGATATTATTTCTTCTTATGGCGCCATATTGATTGGCGTTGCTGCTATCGTTGGATTTCTTATGGCCTGGGGCATCGGGGCAAACGATGTGGCCAATGCCATGGGTACTTCGGTTGGTTCAAAAGCATTAACGATAAAGCAAGCCATCCTGATTGCGATGGTATTTGAATTTGCCGGTGCTTATTTAGCCGGTGGTGAGGTAACCTCCACCATTCGCAAAGGTATTATTGACAGTGCCTACTTTGTCGATGTTCCTGAGCTACTAGTTTTTGGCATGATAGCCTCTTTGCTGGCTGCAGGCTTATGGTTGGCACTCGCTTCTTACTTGGGGTGGCCAGTATCAACTACTCATTCCATTATCGGCGCTATTGTTGGCTTTGCTTCTGTTGGGATCAGCGCCGATGCTGTTATCTGGGGAAAAATTGCAGGGATTGTGGGTAGTTGGGTGATAACTCCCGCGATATCCGGATTTATCGCATTCCTTATTTTTAACAGTGCTCAGAAATTGATTTTTGACACTGACAGACCGTTTGAGAATGCCAAAAGATACGTTCCTGCTTACATGATGTTAGCTGGCTTTGTATTGGCTCTTGTTACTATTAATAAGGGGCTAAAGCACGTAGGTTTAGATCTGTCTACAGAAATGGGTTTTGTTTTGGCATTGCTCATTGCGGCAACCGTAGGGTTATTTGGTAAGCTGGCGATCAATCGCATTAAGTTTGACCCTGAAAGTGATAAAGAAATGCACTATAACAACGTGGAAAAAGTGTTTGCTGTGCTTATGGTAGTGACAGCCTGTTGCATGGCCTTTGCTCATGGTTCCAATGATGTCGCAAATGCAATCGGTCCTTTGGCTGCAGTAGTGAGTGTGGTGAATTCTGGCGGTGAAATTACCGCGCAGGCCTCTTTAGCCTGGTGGATATTACCACTCGGCGGCTTGGGTATTGTCGCTGGCTTAGCCTTGTTTGGCCACCGGGTTATCAAAACTATTGGCAATGGGATTACGCACTTGACCCCCAGCCGCGGTTTTGCTGCAGAGTTGGCAGCGGCGTCAACGGTGGTAATTGCTTCCGGTACGGGATTACCTATCTCTACCACACAAACCTTAGTGGGGGCCGTGTTAGGTGTTGGTATGGCGAGAGGTATCGCTGCATTGAATCTCGGCGTTGTACGCAATATCGTGGTTTCATGGGTAATAACCTTGCCTGTTGGAGCGGCTTTATCCATTATGTTCTTCTTTATGTTGAAAGGCATATTTGCAGGTTAAGCGCTTCTCCTTTCATTTATGCAAGTGCAAAAGCCAGTCAGATTTTCACTGTCTGGCTTTTTTAATGAATATCAATCTCAGCCAAATATTTCATGATTCGGCATAATATTACTGTAATATGACATTGTCCCCTGCCCAAAATGGCTGGCCTCGATTTGCTGAATAGCGCCCCGATTTATGTGTAAATTCAAAGCTTTCTCTATGCCACCGCTGGTTTTTCTGATGGCCACTTCCGGCACCGTCTTCGCTGCAGAGTCAGTCTGGCCAGAGTTTTATGGCAAGCTGAACTTGTCGTTCCAATACGCTAATGAAGGTGAAGGCGATTTCACCGAAATTAAAAGCCATGCTTCCCGGGTTGGGCTCAAAGGCAGCAAAGAAGTTACTAGTGAGGTGACAGTTTTTTACTTAGTGGAATGGCAGGTGGATTTCCCAAACCTCTCAGATCCCGGCAGTATTAAACCGCGAAATCAATACCTGGGGATAAACGGACGTTTTGGTGAGTTTTATCTGGGGAGAAACGACACCATAACCAGGCAATTGTCTCTGGCAATTGACACATTTAATACGCTTGAAGCGGATTTAAATGGTCTATGGAAGGGGGAGAACCGGGTCAGAGATACGCTGACTTATTTTAGCCCGGAAGTTAAGGGGTTGGTTATTGGCTTAACTTATGCCAAAGAAGGTGAACCTGGAGCAGGCAATGGTACTTCGGTAGGCGTTTATTATGGCGATCCAAAGCTGAAAAAATCGAAGTTTTACGCCGCACTGACCCATGACAATGACATTGAAGAATATGATATTCAGCGTCTTGTTGTGGCCGGTAAAATTGACAAGTGGACTTTAGGTGCGGGTTGGCATCAACAAGAGCCTTCTGTTGGCGGTGAATCTAAGTCTGGTGCTACTGTTAACGCTCAATACAGCATGGGCAAATGGCAGTTTAAAACTCAGTTTCAGACGCTGGAAGACGATAACAGCTTCACTGTTGGTGCTGATTACAAACTGGGAGACAGTACTAAGCTGTTTGCCTGGTACACTGATCGCGCTCACGAAGCCAAAGAAGATAAGCGTTGGTTATCTGTTGGCGTAGAGCATAAGTTTTAATATCGCTTTTAATTGAGTGAGTGGCAGTCTCAGCAAGCGCAGAGACTGCCTCTTTACCAATATGATCTGTTTGCGAATGGATCCTAAATTCGCAAAATAAGAAGCTCCCTTTCCCCTCAGTCCACTTAACTACTTAGCAAATACCACGGTTTTATTGCCGTGAATAATAACGCGTTCTTCCAGGTGGTTACGCAAGCCGTGAGCAAGAGCCGACTTTTCACATTCTTTACCTTTGCGCACCATATCTTCGGCGGTATCGCTGTGGCTGATGCGGATCACTTCTTGTTCGATAATAGGGCCGGCATCCAAATCCTGGGTGACATAGTGGCAGGTGGCTCCAATCAGTTTTACACCTCGATCGTATGCCTGTTGATAGGGTTTGGCACCAATGAAAGAGGGTAAAAAGCTGTGATGGATGTTAATGGCTTTGCCCTGCCATTTGGCACAGGTTTCGGGCGGTAGAATCTGCATAAATCTGGCCAAAACCATGAGATCGATTTGGTAATGGTCCAACAGCTTTTCGATTTCTTCAAAAGCGTGAGCTTTGTCGGTAGAGCTGAAGTCTATCCAGTGAAAGGGGACATCATACCAGTCGGCAAATTGCTGCATTTGAGGGTGATTAGCAATAATGCAGGGAATATCGCAATGTAACTCACCGGTGTGCCAGCGATGCAACAGGTCATTCAGGCAGTGGGACTCTTTACTGGCCAACAGGGCCACTTTTTGCTTTTCGTGGGAATCGGTTAGCTGCCAGTGCATGTTAAACTTCTCGGCAACTGGCACAAACAGTGCGCTGAACTCTGACAGGTTCATGGTGAGATTATCAGCGCTGATTTCATGGCGCATGAAGAAACGGCCAGTCTGTAAATCGGTGTGGTGACTGGCTTCTACTATAGTGGCATTGTGCTCGGCTAAAAATTGACTGACTGCTGCTACCAGACCCACCTGGTCCGGACAATCAATGATAAGGCGAAACGTTTGTCGCATGGTGTTCCTGATGTTGATTTTTGACTAAGTGGTCCAGTATATACTCAAATAACCTCAAAATGCTGCACTTCGGGGACAGAAAGCCGCCCCAGATAACTCCTTTTCTGCTATATCCTATTCCAACTGTGGATAATGCGGTAGCTCACTCTGTTTTTATGCCGCACAGATTGGTAAAGGTGGTAGTTATTTACTGTAAACTCGAATTGAGGGGCTACCAGCGGCGCAGGCATTGGCTCCAGAGGTTGCCGATTCAGGCTGATATGTGGCACAAATTTATGTGAGGTTTTAAAGCTGCTCATCGCCTGCAATTGTTGGCAGATTTTTTGTTGCAGTTGCATTAAGTCTTCCTGCTGTTGAATCGCCAGAAAACCTATGCCGGGTTTGGTAAAATAGCCTACTTCATTGGCCTTCAGGTTCAGAGGAATCGCGAGACTCTTCAACTGGCACAAGTTTTCCAGTTCCGACTCTGCAATGTCACCCAAAAACGCCAGGGTTATGTGGAAATTCTCTATGGGAATAGCGCCCGATAATGACGGAAAAGCCATTTCTCGCCAGTCGGCGATAGCTAATTTGGTTTTGGTATCAGGCTCCAGGCCGATAAATGTGCGCATCATGGCAGTACTTTTTTAATGAACCTTTGTCACGTAGAATACCAGTTCCATAATATATTTTCCCACCTCCTGAAATAGCATTAGGAACCTGTTTTGAAATTGATCTCCGTCCCGTTTCGCTGGTTTAAAACATACTTCTGGAAGCTGACCATAGTTTTTATGGTGGCCTTATTTGCCTATGGTTTTTATCTGGATGCCCAAATCAAAACCCGGTTTTCCGGTAATAAATGGGTGGTTCCGGCACAGCTTTTTGCGCGTCCACTGACATTACAGCAAGGCCAGGAAATAACTCAGGAAGAAATATTGCAGGAGCTGAATCTGCTGGGTTATCGGCAGGTCAGCGTGATACAGCAACCGGGCGAATATACCCGGCAGGGAGGGGAACTCAGGATTTTTCGTCGGGCTTTTGCATTTGCCGATGGCTTTGAGTCTGCCCGACAATTACGGCTGAAATTGCAGGGCGAGCGCCTTGCCAGTATTTACGATAACGCGGTTACCAGTCAGGTTAATCAGGCGCGGCTGGAACCCATGATGGTCACCAGAATCATCACCCAGAGCCGTGAAGACCGTATCTTATTGCCGTTGGAAGATGTGCCTACCTCACTAATTGAAACCCTGATCATGACAGAGGATCGGGATTTTTATCACCATCACGGCGTAGCACCGCTCGCCATTCTTCGGGCTTTGGTGGCTAACATTAAGGCGGGACGTACTGTACAGGGCGGCTCTACTCTGACTCAGCAATTGGCTAAGAATCTGTTTCTGACGCGGGAGCGCAGTCTGGTACGTAAGATAAACGAAGCTATCATGGCAGTGATTATCGATTTGCGTTACAGCAAAGACGAAATAATCGAAACCTATCTCAATGAAGTGTTTCTGGGGCAGAAGGGCGACCTGGCGATACACGGCTTTGGCCTTGCCAGTTATTATTATTTTAATCGTCCGCTGGAGGAGTTGAATCTGGCGGAGCAGGCTACTTTGGTGGGAAT
Source organism: Planctobacterium sp. AWH2_060 (assembly GCF_056158425.1). Taxonomy (NCBI): domain Bacteria; kingdom Pseudomonadati; phylum Pseudomonadota; class Gammaproteobacteria; order Alteromonadales; family Alteromonadaceae; genus Planctobacterium; species Planctobacterium sp. AWH2_060. Next base: position 4,665,589 of record NZ_JBSWTG010000001.1, read on the forward strand.
GGTTAAAGGGCCTTCTGCCTACAATCCATTTCGGCACCCAGAAAATACGCGTAAACGCCGTGATGTGGTTTTGCGCACCTTGTTTGAGCAAGACATCATCGACAAAGAGCTATACACACGGTCGGTAGAAAGTCCTCTGAATGCCGTGGATAAGGGCATATTGAGCCAACATAAATATCCTGCATTTATGCAGCAGGTTAATCGTGAGTTGCGCAGGGTTTTACCTGCCAAAGACTTACGGGAATCTGGCATTAAAATCTTTAGCACGCTTGATCCGCATATCCAGCGGGCAGCGGAGCGGGCCACAGAAAAAACACTGAATGCATTGCAGGAAAATCGGGGCACTGTAGAACTCAATGCCGCCATTATTGCATCGGATTTTCGCACCGGGGGGATCCGCGCCCTGGTGGGGGGTAAGGAATTTGATTTTCAGGGCTTTAACCGGGTTTTGGATGCCAGAAGACCTGTTGGTTCACTGATAAAACCCGCCGTTTATCTGACCGCATTGGAGCAACCTGCTGCTTACACTCTGGCCACCCCTATCGAAGATAAACCCATCAAACTCAAAAGCAGCCATGGTAAATATTGGGAGCCGCAAAATGTGGATAAAAAGTTCCGTGGTAGCGTGCCTCTGTTAACCGCTTTATCTCATTCTCTTAATGTGCCGACGGTCAAATTGGGCATGACATTGGGATTAGATAACGTCGCAGATACTATCGAGCGCCTGGGGGTTAAGGAAAAATTTGAAACTTATCCCGCCATGACTCTGGGAGCGCTGAACTTGTCGCCAAAACAGGTTAATCAGATGTATCAGACTATCGCAAATGTGGGCATTCGGCAGGAGTTGCATTCGATATCTGCCATTTCCACTCACGAAGATATTCCTATCTGGTATCGCATGAATGTACCAGAGCAGCGAGTGGATAAAGCCGCAGCTTACCTGGTAAATTACGCATTACACAAGGTCACCCGCGAAGGAACGGGTAAACGCCTGAAACAGATTTTTCCACGGGTAAACTTTGCCGGAAAAACCGGGACTACGGATGATTACAGGGACAGCTGGTTTAGTGGTATGGATAACCAACTGACAACCACAATTTGGGTGGGAAATGACGATAATCTTGAAACCGGATTAACCGGCTCAGCCGGAGCCATGTCTATTTTTATCAATATGCAACGGGATATCTATCCGAAATCCTTTAATCAAGCCTTTCCGGAAGGAATAGGTATTGCTCATTTTGCCCCTGATGATGGTAGTCGCAAACAGCCTGGTTGCAGTGGTGGCTTAAGTGTCCCGGCTTACTTACCAGCATTACCAGGGGCCAGTAGTTGTGACGGTAAACCACAACCCACTAAAGAAAAATCGTTGTGGGAACGCCTCTTCGGCAGTTAATGGCAAATTTCTAAATTCTAATACAGGGATAATTGTGGATGTATAACGGTATTTTATTAGGACACCCATTAATGGCAAAGTGCCATAAATTTGTTTCCCGACATAAACCGCTGACTCACCGACAGTGGTTGCAGCGCATTGAGCAGGTGCCAGAAATTGATCTGCAATTAGACTTTTATAACAGTGGCCCTGCCATCACCCGGCTAGAACATAAAATGGCAGAACTGTTAGGCAAAGAGCGGACACTGTTTGTGCACAAGGGTATGGTGGGACAAAACGCGGCATTGTTACAGTGGGCTGAAGAACTGGAACACGATGTGATTGCAATACACCCCCAATCTCACATTGCCGTCGATGAAAGCAACGCTTATGAGCACTTATTGCATCTGGAGGCACGCATGTTTGGTAAGCACAATAGTGCCATCACCGAGCGGGATGTGGATTCGTTACCAGAAGATCTGGCGGCCATTGTTGTTGAGTTACCACTGCGGCGCGCCGGTTTTCGCCTGCCACAGTGGCAAACACTAGAATACTTACAAGACTTTGCTGAATCTATTGGGGTCCCTGTTCATATTGATGGTGCAAGATTGTTAGAAGCCGCCTGCTATTGGCAAAAGTCTTATGCGGAAGTGGCAGATATTGGGGATTCCGTGTATGTCTCTTTGTATAAAACTTTAGGGGCCGCAGCAGGTGGCATAATCGCCGGTGACCGTGATTTTATTGAAGAACTGATCCCATGGCGGAGTCGCATGGGAGGGGATTTGTTTACTGCCTTCCCCTATGTATTAAGCGCACTTTGGGGATTAGAGCACTATCTGCCGCGAATTCCGGAGTTTCATCAACGGGCCAGTGTATTAGCGCAAGCTATTCAAAGCCGACTGGGAGAACAGGCCATTCCACTGCCGGTACAATGTAATGGATTTTTGGTGCAGCTACCGGTTAATGCTGAATTACTGGAGAGCAGGGCGCTTAAACTCGCAAAAGAAAAAGGCATCTGGTTGTTTGACCGGATTTACCCTCATGAAAAAGAGCAAAGCCGCTTTGAAATCCAGGTGGGAGATGCTCTGGATGACTGGCAGGATGCCGAGTTGGTCAGCCTGCTGGAAAAACTAACTCGCTAATTCCACACAAAGTTAAGGTGGCTGTCCATGCAAAGTTAAGGTGGCTGTCCATGCAAAGTTAAGGTGGCTGTCCATGCAAAGTTAAGGTGGCTGTCCATGCAAAGTTAAGGTGGCTGTCCACACAAAGTTATGCAAAGTTAAGGTGGCTGTCCACACAAAGTTATGCAAAGTTAAGGTGGCTGTCCACACAAAGTTAAGGTGGCTGTCCATGTAAGGATTTTAATGCGGCGTTGTGATAGCAACCGGGAAAATGGTTTGGCGGTTAAATACCGCCTCCCTGCTCCCAGGCATAAAGCCCATCCACTTCCCATAATTTTGCTTGCTGCTTGCCCACTATCGGGCGATTTTGCTCTGCCCATAGATTAAACCCCCCCGCCATTGACCAGACCTGTGAAAGCCCCATAACCTGGAGAGATTTAGCCGCGAGTGCTGACCGAGCGCCTGACCGGCAGTAGAGATAAACCGGTTTGCTTGCGAGCGTTTGTAACGGATTCTCGGTGTGTTTCACACTGTTGTGATCGGTAATTTCCATTTCTAACACACCGCGCGGAATATGTACCGCGCCTGTGATCATACCCAATGTCACTTCCTCTGTTTCACGAATATCAATAATAATAGCCTCGGGGTTTGCGGCTAACTCGATTGCGACATCATTACAGCTACACTGTTTAATTTCTTGTTTAACTTGACCCACAAGCTCTCTACCATTTAGTAGTTTCATCAGGTTTACCTCACCATAATAATCTGACTGAATGGGCTAAAATACCCACTGCAACTAAGAGAATGATCCAAGCAAAGCCTTTTTTTAGAAAGCCTTGCGGTAATTTGTGCGCAAATATTTGACCAACCATGCTGCCAACAATACCAATAAGCGCGAATGTAACTAACACTGACCAATCAATACTTTGGATTAACCCTTGATTGGTATAAAGGTGGTTAACTAAACCTGCAAAAGCGTTGAAAAAGATGATTGATAAGCTGGTATTTACCGCTTGCTGCATGGGAACTCTTATTAGCGTAACCAATGCAGGAACTATTAAAAAGCCACCGCCAACACCTACCAGTCCAGTTACTACGCCCAAACCCATACCAGCAAAAAGCAACCGCAATTTACTCGCCCCTTCAGCTGTATTGGCTGGCTTGTAACTTTTCAGCATTCGCCAACTAGCTAACAACATAATCAAAGCCAGGATAACAAATTGCGTATACCCAGAAATATAACTCGAACCACTGGCAGCTAAGGCGCTACCTAGCATACCGGTGAGTGACATCCATATGGCCGCCCGGAAATTGATTTTGGCTTTGCGAATATTGATCAATACGGTACTAAGGCTGATTGATGCAACAATGAACAGTGCACCTACAATCGCTTGTTTTTCGGTAAAGCCAACACCATATGCCAATACTGGCACCGTGAGTATCGAACCACCTGCACCAAGTAGTCCCAAACTCAAACCAATGATTAATGCACTGATAATGACAGTTAACAATTCTTTGTACTCACATTTGAATATTGTATATCTATGATATACAATATATAGGAAATTGCCAGAGGTAAAATTATGATTTCTATACATGCTTTTTTCCATCAAGCCAGTTCGACTATTAGTTATGTGGTGTACGAGCAGGCAAGTAAAAAGGCCATGATCATTGACAGTGCATTAGACTTTTTAGCACATTCAGGCAAGTTGTGGACTGAGTTTGCCGATCAGCAAATTGCGTTCATCCTCAACAACAATCTACATGTAGAATGGATCTTAGAAACTCACGCACATGCTGATCACATCTCAGGTGCGTATTATCTGAAATCGAAACTCGGCGGCAAAATCGGTGCCGGTACGGGTGTCAAAGAGGTGCAAAAGACGTTTATTGAGTTCTTTGCTCTAGATTCTGCAGATATCGTTAATGAAAGCCAACCTTACGATCATCTGTTTACGGACAATGAAACCTTTAACTTGGGTAACACTGAAGTCACTGTAATGACCACGCCCGGCCACACAAACGATAGTGTTACTTATTTGATTGAAGGAAATGCATTTGTAGGTGACACACTATTTATGCCGGATAGCGGAACTGCTCGTTGTGATTTCCCTGGCGGTAGCGCAGAAGTACTTTTTAATAGTATAGAGCGGCTGCATCAACTACCTGCGCAAACCCTGCTGTGGATGTGCCACGATTATCAGCCTAAAGGGCGCGCACTTAAATACAGTTGTACAGTTGCAGAAAGCAAGGCCGGCAACATTCATGTTGGGCACGGAAATAGTCGCGATGACTTCATAAAGTTGCGCGAGTCACGAGACGAACATCTCGACATACCAAGGCTATTGTATCCGTCGGTGCAGCTCAATATTGCAGCCGGCAAACTACCCAAAAAAGCTGCCAATGGCAGACGTTTTATCAAACAACCTATAGCTTTTGTTGAGAGTAACGAATAGGGAGAATAATGTTAATGGCGAAGTACCATAAATTTAACTCACCACATAAACCTCTTATGTACCGACAATGATTAATGCGCATTGTGAAGTTGCCGGTAAATATGAATTACTGGAGAGCAGTACGTCGAATTGGTCAGCGTGATGGAAAAACTAACTCGCTGATACCACACAAAGTTAAGATGGCTGTCCATGCAAAGTTAAGATGGCTGTCCATGCAAAGTTAAGGTGGCTGTCCATGCAAAGTTAAGGTGGCTGTCCATGCAAAGTTAAGATGGCTGTCCATGCAAAGTTAAGATGGCTGTCCATGCAAAGTTAAGATGGCTGTCCATGCAAAGTTAAGATGGCTGTCCATACAAAGTTACGCTGATTCCACACAAAGTTAAGGTGGCTGTCCCTATAAGGTTTTATTGCATCAGGGCTGGGTAGCCCTGATGTACATACTGTCTTTTTCGCAAGGAATAGGCTAACGGTTTATAGCTTTTCCCAGACCTGGGCAACGCCCGGAGTCTCGTTTCTTGTCCACCATTTTGCGCGATAAGTGCTGCCTTCAAATGTCACTTTGTCATCATAAACATAAACATTATCGGCATCCCATTGTGGATACTCGGAAGTATCATTTATGGTTACCGTCATGTCATAGCTGTAGTCCTGATTGATAGTGAACACCTGATTAGAAACCAGGTTTGTATCGTCAAACACGATATTTCCGGAGCCATCGTCAATGCCTATCTTTATCAGGTTGGGGTAAGTCAGAGTTAACGTATTGGCCAATTCAGACTGCCAGTTTTCGCTATTGATTGTTTCTGTTATATCAATCAGCTCAGATCCCGTGGCGCTGAATAATCTGATCCTGACGGAATCGCCAATATTTGCCTGATCTGCCTGAGTCCAAAAGTAATTGATGGCTGTCCATGTAGGAGGCTGATTGTCATAGGTAATGGTGATATCACTGCAGTTGTAAAAGCCTTCGCCGGCTGCGTCATCTCGCTGCCAGCGGGTATACAACACCGCATCGCCGGTGCGACCTGTGGGAATGGCCACATCCATAATGTAATAACGTTTTCCATTGTTTTTCATCACCATATCCATATCGCTATAGGTTTGCACGAGGGTGAGATCATCCCAACTTAAAACTTCTGAAGATGCATCAAAATCCGGATGCGACAGGTAGAACTCCCAGAAACTGGGGTTGTGCGGTGTCGATGCCCAAAATTCGACAATAATATTGCCCGCTGCATCTGGCGTTACCTGGTTTTTTTGCCAGTGGGGTGATGGCAGGTCAGCGCCTGACTTTGCGCTGCTACCAGCGGCGCACAACAGGCCGTCAGATACAGTATTCTTTACTGCTGCCGGATTGTTGAAATCCGCCACATTGGCAGAAAACTCTATGGCCTGGGTAAAAACCACATGGCCGTTTTGCAGAAAAGCGTCACGGCACGCCTGATTGGGAATTGCTGAGCCGTCTTCCGGCCACCAGTAGCCTTCCTGGTCTTTGCAGATGGCCTGGCGCGCTTTCGGGCTCTCCATATAACCATGGCCAAAAGCGGTTGGCAGACTCAGTAAACTCGCTGCGGCTAATAGACAAGTTACACTGCGCTTAAACAGTGCATTAGTTGCTTTAAATTTTCTTTGGTAATACTTCACATGGACCTCCTATATCAGGTTTTTTTTAATGGTTGAGTGATTGTGCTGACAACTCCACCAGTACAAGGGGCTTACTTGCTCCAAGTTGTTTATTGCTATGACAGCGTTGTCATTTTTGGTTGCGAGAATTAGCTTTCGCTTTTCGATTTTACGTTTGTCGTGGTAATTATTTTTCACAATAACACAGTTGCCAGGCGGAACAAGTGTTTATTAACAAAAAATTTACATTGATCTGGTTGATTTAAACTCTATCCGCGCACTAATTCAGCGTAATGGGATGTTTTTTGGATTTTTGCTACCGAATCGAATATCTTCGCTGCCGGCTGAAAGCTTACCTCGCTTCAACCTCTAACATTATCAACAACAATAAAAAGGAAAATCCTATGATTTCATTAGGGAATAAAAAAAGTTTTGTGCTGGGCTGCTGTTTCTGGGGGCTGCTTTTAGGTTGTGGCGGTGAAACTAAGCAAGCACCTCCGCCGCCTCCAGAGTTATCCGATTCATATGATGACATTGCCGGCTTACTTGAGTAATTACGATGACACCCATAAAAAAATTACTAACTGGCTGATTCCAAGTTAAAACTGGTGGAAATCACGGAGTATTAGTTGCCACCGGGTCTGATACATGTATCAAAAAAAGATGGGTGTCCATGCAAAGTTCTGATACCTCATTGAAAGTGGTAGATTGACCTCAAACCAGGAAACGAGGGATTAAACCTAGAGGTGTATTTTAGAACGAAAGGCTGTTGTTTTAGGTTTGCTGCCGGCCAAATCAGGTGAAGCGACTGACTCCTCTCACACCACTGCGGACATTCTAACCTTTCAAGGATTTTCGAACAAACCTGGCTTCTTGATGTAAAGTGCTAATAGACATGTGCATTATTGATTTTAATTGGTGTGGCTCCAGAAGTAGCGTTAACAACAAGGCCTTCAACGAATTCAGTTACTTCTATACTGAGATGTTTTTCAATTGCTGCGATTTCAGAATTTGTTAACGAGCTTTCATTGGAAACTTTAAACTGGTCAGGTATGGGATTGACGTCACTATATTTATTGGCTTTTGCCGTCAATTCTAATGTGTCAGTAGATGCTGCGAGACCGTGAAGGTTTGAAAAAGTGTGATGATTATCTCCAAACCCTCTCATGCTGAACAATCCATAGTTACCAACTGGAAACGTTTTTCCTCCTCCTATGTGAAATGAAGACCTATTCGAAGTAATCATTAGTAGCACCGAAATTTCTTTCTCGGCCTTCAATTTGATTAATTGTTTTTTTGTGCCCTCGGAAATTATTGGATATGGAGCAAAAAAGTTTCGGAATGTATTTAAGGTATCCGAATCTTTAATGAACACTGGTTCAAACCCCAAATCTAAAAGCTTTTCACTTGCTTTTTTAGTAATAAATTCTTCAAAAATGATGTTGCTAGGGTAAGAGTTAGATTGATTCTGAAAGACAGTAACGCCAATATAGGTATGATTTATCTCATTTGGAACATCAAATACTACTATGCCTACTTTAGCTCCTTTGTTGAGGGCTTGTTTTTTCAAGATGGGTGCAGATGTACTTCCACAACCACCAAGAAAAATTACTATCATGACAATGGACCAGAATCGTAATAATTCATTTAGTTTAAAAGTCCTATAAATCGTCATTACAACTCCTTTATCTTTTGGTTGTTTTGTGGCCAAGCATCATGAACTTCTTAGTATTCTATAAGTGTTGAGGTCGGCATTACCTTCCTGTACTTATGGTAGTTGAAGATTACGCAAGATTATAGTCGAAGCTTAGTTTAGCGGAGTGGCAGCTTCTGGCACCAAGTGGACATTTAACCTGTTTTAAATTAACAAATCTGAATGGTTGCAAAATCAAATTACTTGCCTTTCGAGGCTAGACGGCCAAAATTTCGTAGGAACGATATGGGCATTGAGGCATCATGCAAGCGCCTATACCCCCGTAAATAAAGACCTTAGTACCTACGGGGTCAGGTTCGTTGAAAACAGTTATAAAATCAAAGTGCCCCCAATAAATCAACTGCCTAAGGCCAGAAAATGAATAACCTACCGAAACAGGCTCAGTTTAGTCAGGGGACTATTGAATCTCATTTTCAGCGAATCCAACCCTTTTGGTTCCTATAAAAGTGAACGAAAGGTCTAATGGAAGAAATACAATTTTACAGAGGCTACTTTTTTCGGTTGTTATCAATTAATTTTTCGAAATCCAATGTCACGTTATTCAACGTCGTTTCAACAAGAATTTCCTCCATACGAAATGTTTCGTTGATTTTTTGTGCAGATGCTTTAGAACCGTGACACTGGATCGTGGCCTCGATAGTAGGTTCATAACTCCTGGAACCACGCATACCTAAAGCTGATCCTAATTGTAGAATGGGTATCTCATTACTGGAGTCGGGCGCATCCACTGCTCTAAAATATTCTTTGTAGGTAATTGTTTCCTTTACACCAACCAGACAGGTTTGATTTAATGCTTCGGCGTAAATCGCTTTGATTCTATTATAATCACTACCATCTACTTCAATTTTACCAATCTTAAAGATTCCGTGCTCCCATAAGACAGTGTCCCCCCTAACTATAATTAAATACACACCATCTAAAACTTCTGTTCTGTTCCAGAAGTTTTGTTCAATTATTGGATCGTCGGGATCATAAGTTGAGCCGCAGCCAGTTGATAACATTGAAGCTAAAAAGATCCACAAAAATAATTTATACATTTTCATCAATTGGAGGCTACCCGCAAGCAGCGAGATTTGGTGGGGGCATAATACAGTAAGCCAAAGCAAATAAAAAATTAAAACAATAGTTTAATCCTGTTATTTAGGGCACCAGCGTTTGAGTAATACTGCCAAGAATACCTACGGGGTCAGATTCGTTGAAAACAGTTATAAAATCAAAGTGACCCCAATAAATCAACTACCGAAGGCCAGAAAATGAATAACCGACCGAAACAGGCTCAGTTTAGACAGAGGGACTATTGAATATCATTTTCAGCGAACCCGACCCTTTTGGTTCCTTCTCCAACGACAGCAATTGGCACTTAAATACCGCTGAATCTTCGATATATTAATGACCGATAAACGGTAAAAACAACCATTAAAAAGACCAACCGGCAACTCTCTCCATATAACGAAAGCATTGTAAGCTAATCTTGTTTTTCTTTATTCAACCTGGCATCAATATACTTCTGAAAATCCGGTTTGTCGGTGCAGCGTAATGTTCCACCCAGCAGGCCGGATAACACGCCGACGGTTTTCCCTCCTGCGCCGCTGCAATCGATATTTTTTGTGGGTCTTTCGTTGGGATCTTCTTCTACCAAGCTGTAGCCCTGGGTTTGTTGTTGATAGAAATCTCTGGCCCGGTTGCGCACGGCATCATTGCTCATGGCCTGCATTTCCTGCTCTGCTATTTGGCCCAGGTGCGAACTCAGTGCTTGGTTGAGACGTTGCAGGTTACTGGTGCCTGTGTTGTCTATTACTGTGACTGGTGTTTCGGGGTTTTGCGGTACATCAAGAGTCGGTGCTGTATCGTTCTTGGATTCTGGCGATAGTACTTCTTCCTGAACTAATTCCGGTGTTTCACTACTGATTTCAATTTCCTGAGTAGTATCAACCGGCTTTATGATGGCTTCAGGTTTCGCTGATTCTGTTTCGACAACTTCAGGCTCAGCAGCTTCGTTCTTTACAACTTCTGGTTCGATGGGTAAGGATTCTGGTATTGGAGGATAATACAAGGTTGCCTGAATGGGATTAACTTCCGGGACGGGTTGTAATATTAATGGCACATGTTGTGCTGAAAAATAAACCAGGATGGCAAGAAAAGTTGTGTGCAGCAGCAGTGAGCCAAACAGTGTTCGCTTTTTCCGGTTGAGCACAAATGGTAGGGCAGGGCTGTCCTTCTCCGCGATGGTTTGCTGTACATCAATCTGAGTGGTGGCATCAGCTAACTCCACCTGCCAGATGTCCAGTTTGCTGCTCTGCACTGAATCAGATTCTGCAATATGACCATCAAAGCCACTGAATTGGGCTTCAGTAACCTCCAGTGGATTGTAGTGAATGTTGATTGAGTGCAAGTGACATCAGTTGCTGATTAAACTATGCAATAGAGGTCATTTTTTTCAGGAAGTTCAATTAATTAACAAAATTACTGGGAGTGACAATAGTCAGGGTGGTGCATACCACCCCGAAATAGTTAACTTTTAAGTTACAGACTTTCCAGTGCGGCGCGAGCCACCTGAATGGTCTGGTCGATAATAGCCGCAGAGTGCATGCTGGACACAAAGCCCGCTTCGTATGATGCCGGGGCCATATATACCCCTAACTCCAACATTTTGTGGTAGAAGCGGTTAAATTGCTCGGTATTGCAGTTTATCGCCTGCTGATAATTCACAACTTTGTCTACGTCGGTGAAAAACAAGCCAAACATGGAACCGGCATAATTAACTGTCATGGGAATACCCAGTTCTTTGGCCTGAGCCTGGATACCTAATGCCAGCTTTTCCGTATTTGCGGCCAGGGTGTCATACATCCCAGGTGCCTGAATCGCATTCAGCGCGGCTAAACCCGCGCTCATGGCAATCGGATTACCGGATAATGTTCCCGCCTGGTACACGGGGCCGCTTGGCGCTAAATGCTCCATGATCTCTCGCTTACCACCAAAGGCTCCCACTGGCATACCGCCGCCGATGACTTTACCCAAACAAGTCAGGTCCGGTTTTATCTGATAATGAGCCTGTGCGCCACCCAGAGCTACACGAAAGCCGGTCATGACTTCATCAAAAATCAGAACTGCACCATGCTTATCGCAAATACTGCGTAGGCCTTCAAGGAAGCCGGGCACTGGCGGGATACAGTTCATGTTACCGGCTACCGGCTCCACAATGATACAAGCGATATCATCACCACATTGGGCGAAGGCCTCTTCAACACTGGACAGGTTATTAAATTCAACTGTCAGAGTGTGTTGGGCCACGCTCTCTGGCACGCCCGGTGAACTGGGGACACCGAATGTCAAAGCGCCTGACCCCGCTTTTACCAACAGGCTGTCGGAATGGCCGTGATAGCAGCCTTCGAATTTCAATATTTTGTTTTTACCGGTGTAACCGCGCGCTAAACGGATGGCGCTCATGGTGGCTTCAGTGCCGGAGTTCACCATGCGAGACATTTCCATGCTGGGCACAAGACGGCTAATCAACTCGGCCATTTGTACTTCCAGTTCGGTTGGGGCACCAAAGCTCAGGCCATTTTCAATGGCGTTTGCCACGGCAGTTCTGATGGATTCGTTGTTGTGACCCAACACCATCGGACCCCAGGACAAGACATAATCAATGTATTGCTTACCGTCTGCGTCATAGATGTAAGGACCATCTGCTTTGGCGATAAAGGGCGGTGTACCACCGACGGCTTTGAATGCGCGCACTGGGCTGTTTACACCACCAGGAATATGTTGTTTCGCCTGGGAAAAAAGTTGTTCAGATTTTTCCATTACTGCTTTGCTCTCTTATCTTTTTCTCGTTGATTTTTAGATACTTATTCGATTAATTACTGTGATAGTGCCATGGAACGGCTCGCTCATAATCCTTTACTTTGTTTTCCACACCCAGCGCTAGTGCAAACAGGGCCATTCTGACTAAAACACCATTGTCTGTCTGTCGGAATATGGCCAAATTGGGATTTTGGTTCAGATCATTGTCCAGTTCATTGGCGTCAGCGCGAGAATCGCGAGGAAGTGGGTGCATAATAACGGTTTTAGACTGGAAGTGTTGGGTGTATATCGCCTGATTTAATCTGAACTTACCACGGTATTTATTGGCTTCTTCTTTGGATGGGAAACGCTCTTCCTGAACTCGGGTCTGGTAACAGATATCCGCGTCAAATTGGCCATCCAGGGTATCCTGAACACTGAATTGATGTCCGGCATTGCTGATGGTATCCAGGATGTAATCCGGCATACCAAGCTCTTTGGGAGAAATAAAGGTAAAGCGTACATCCTTAAACAAACACAATAGTTTGGCCAGAGAGTGCACAGTGCGACCAAATTTTAAATCCCCCACCATGGCAATGTGTAAGCCATCAATACCGCGCTGATGGAAGGCCAGTTCTTTTTTAATGGTATAGAGATCAAGAAGAGCTTGAGTAGGGTGCTCATTGGGGCCATCGCCGCCGTTAATACAAGGCACCCGGCTGCCTTTAGAAAACTCTTCCACCGAACCTGAATCCGGGTGACGCATAGCTATCACATCTGAATAGCCGCTTAGTACGCGCGCTGTATCGTATAATGATTCGCCCTTGGCCAGCGCCGAGTTACCGACGCCCACTGTTTCACGTACTTTGCCACCTAACAGGTTAAAGGCCGTTCCGAAACTGACACGGGTACGGGTACTGGGTTCAAAAAACAGGTTACCTAAAATTGCACCGTCTAACACGGTTGTGCGTTTTTCTCTACGGGTGTAGACCTCCATGGAATCCGCAACCTGAAAAATTTGGCTGATGGCATCGATATCAAACTGATTTACAGACAAGATGTGTTGTCCTAAGAAACGACTCATGGTGATTTGGCCCTGACAGAAATCTAAATTGCCATATTGTCCGTCGGTTACAATCAAAAAGAAAGTCGTAGCACGAGTTTATCTGTATTTATCAGTAGCGTAACGGGTTTTACTGCTAAAGAAGTTGGTGTGGTAAGTGACTGGCTTTGTTATTGATGGAATATGGGCAGCTAATGATGTAGCTGCCCTGAGAGCAAAATTTATTAATCTAGTTTAAAGCGACCCAACATGCTTTGCATATCGTGACACTTGTCTTCCAGCTCGCCGGAAATTTCATCTACCTCACTCATGGTAGTAGCCAGCGCATCGGCAGAATGACTAATAGACTCAATGCGTTTGCTCAAGTCATTACTTACCGCACTTTGCTCTTCTGAGGCGACAGCAATCTGATGGTTCATGTCGCTGACATTGACCACGGTTTCCTGAATACCGTCCAGGATTTCACTGATACTGTCGGCTTCCGTTGCAGCCTGGCCTACCGCACTGGTGCTGGAGGACATAGACTGGTGGGCGTCTTCGGCTGAACTTTGTAATCCGGTAACAATGTTTTCAATCTCTTCGGTGGAGGACTGAGTGCGCTGCGCCAGGGTACGTACTTCGTCGGCTACCACGGCGAATCCACGTCCTTGCTCACCGGCACGGGCGGCTTCGATTGCGGCGTTCAGGGCCAGCAGGTTAGTTTGCTCAGCGATGGATTTAATTACTGTCACCACCGAACCGATTTTTTCACTGTTGTCACGCAGGCGATAAACCTGATCGGCTGTACCCATAATCTGGCTTTCCAGCCCTTTGATAATGCCAACACTGCTTTCAACACGACTGCGACCTTGATCCACTCTTTCTTTGGCGATATCCGTCTGCTCTACCGTATGCTTGGAATGCTCAGCGACTTTGGAAGCGGTAATCGACATTTCCTGCAGAGCTGTGGCAATCATCTGAACATCTGACAGCTGTGTATCTGTTGATTTGTTGGCATCTACCATCATGGACTTAATGGTTTCGGAGCGGTTTTCAATAACGTTGCCGGTCTGTAATACGTTTTTAATCAGTTCTGTCAGTTTTTCCAGCAACATGTGGAAGTTGCGGGCCAGGTTGGCAAACTCAGTACTGCGGGCGCCTTTCAGTTTACGGGTCAAGTCCCCGTCACCCAGTGCGATTTCTTTGATGGATAAAGTGACGTCCAGCAACTGCGACAAGACTAACTTTCGGGTGGTTATTACAGCTGCAACCAACATAACTACAACCAGGATCAGGATGTTCAGCATGGCAGAAAAGGCATTGCTGGCCAGTTTGCTCTGCATTGGTTCCTTAGTGAATACCACGCTGATCTTACCAATGTCTTTGTTGTCACGGCTAATCATGCCAGTTTCAAAGGCTTCATAAGAATCATCAGTTACCCGTGTTTTACCTGACTTGCCAAGCTCCTTATCACGGTGGTCTGTAATGGTGACACCAGATACGATATCAATGTCGGTCATGGCCTTGGCAATTTGTTCTACCTGACCGTAATCATAGGTGAATACCGGTTCTATCAGTGCCACTCTGGCATAGCTGAGTTGAGCCTGCATTTGTTGTTCAAATTCGCTTTCTGCCTGGCTGGAAGAAACCATGTAGGCAATGGAACCGGATAGGCTGGCAGCAATAAAGCCACTGACGAACAACCAAAATACCAGTTGGTTACTTATCGATTTAAACATGGGCGTCTAATGCCTCTTTTATTGTACGCTTTTTGGTAAAATTCAGACTGAAAACAGACATACCAATCCCAAGTATGACGGGGTCATTAACAAGCCTGAAACGCTCCTGTAACACTATAGTTACAATTTGTGGGCACAGCAAATCTTTACCATACGCCTTCCAGTGGCGAATTTGTTTATTGTTTTTATTATTTTTGTTAACAAAGAATATAAAATCGTCATCCTAAATCAAAGATTAAAATAATATTTTTTTTCTGTATCGTCAGGTTCCCGAAAAAATCCATTCTTTAATGTCATTATTTTTCGCTCCGAAAAGCGCGAGCGTTTCAGAATATCCTGATAAGTGGCCTGAAATATAGCCTCGTACTCTCCAGATTCGATAATCGCATTAAATCCGGCTTCAATGTCTTTGGCCAGCGCTTCGTCCTGTTTGTTGACGAAGAAAAAGTTAGCATAAGGATAGCGAACAATAACATGCGGTTCGACGGCGATTTCAAAGTGTTTATAGCTGTCATATTCTCCCCAGATTTCCATGACAGAGCGAGGAAACAACTGGAATCGGCGTTTTTGCAACATGTGAAACAAAGCGTCATAAGAGGTGGTGGTGTGCACCACAAAACCATTGTCACTGAACAGCGCGACTTCCGGCCAGCCACCGCCTAAGCCTATGCTGTAGAGTCGTAATTGCTGAGAGCTTTCCACCGACTTTAACAGTTCGGTATTGTCTTTATTGACTAAAAATAAACGCCAGCCCAGCAGCCCTTTCTGGATGGGAATGCGGATAGCGCGATAATGTTCTTCGCGGTGTTTTGATGCGCCGGTCCAGACTACATCTAACAGACGTTCGTTGAGTAACATCAGTGCTCTGTCCTGTTGAGCCGGATAATCTGACTGGGTGAGTTGGTATTTGTCTTGATAGCCAGATAGTATTTTTTGTAACACTTCCAGGGCAAAGTCCTGACGCTTATCTATGCCATCCTCAGGCCGGGGATAGGTGATTTCTCGGGTGGAACTTGCGCTAAAAGCGGAGTAAAAAACGGCGATCAGCAACAGGACTTTCAGCTTATTCATACTACAAAGACGTTTTCAGGCGAGTACAACTAGTGTTAGATATTACACAGAAAATAGCAACATACTCTGCAATATCCGGCTAAATGAACTGGTCTTACAGCTAAAACGGAGAATAAATTGAAACTTGTTTTTGTCATCTTAAGCATATTGTTAATGGTTTTTCATAATGGAGTAGAAGCCAGCGAGTGTCGTGAAGATGTCCATTTGCAGATACTGGGTGCTGGTGGACCAGAACTGGACGATGGCCGAACTTCGTCGGGGTATCTGGTGTGGGTCAAAGGAGAGGCAAGGTTACTGCTGGATACTGGCAGTGGCACGAGTGTTAGTTTTGGCGAAAGTGGTGGCGATTTTGCCAGTCTGGATGCAGTTTTACTGTCTCATTTACATACGGATCACAGCGCCGACTTGCCGGCCTTTGTAAAAGGTTCCTTTTTTACGGCAAGAGATCGCGATCTTTTTGTTATGGGTCCGGCGGGTAATCACTTGATGCCGGCAACCAGTGAATTTGCTCAGCGTTTGTTTGGTGAAAATGGTGCTTTTTCCTATCTCTCTGGTTATTTAGACAAGGGACAAGAAAGCTATCAACTGATAGCTCGCGATGTTAGCCAAAAAGCTGATAGTGCACCGTTTGTCAGAGAGTTTGGTTGGGGCAAAGTTTCCGCTATTGAAGTGCATCACGGTCCCATACCGGCACTGGCATGGCGCATTGATGTCACAGGCTGTAGTCTGGTTTATAGCGGTGACATGTCTGATAAGACTCAAAAGCTAGTGAGCTTTGCAACTGGCGCTGAGCTGTTGTTATTGCACATGGCTATCCCGGAAAATGCCCACCCAGTGGCGCAAAATCTGCACATGTCGCCTACGGATATCGCTAATATTGCTAAGCTGGCGCAGCCCAAAACCTTAGTACTTTCCCATTTGATGAAGCGCAGCGAAGCCAGACTAGCTGAATCATTGGCTGTGATTCATAAGCAGTATCAGGGCAATATTGTTGTTGCTGAACGGATGTTAAAAGTGCCTGTCAGTCAGTTTGATGGCGCAAAATAGTCATAAAATCATCTACAACCCGAACCACAAACTCAGCTTGTTCGGTAGCACTGAGTTCGCCGGGTAAGCCCATCAGGCTTTTCATGTGGTGTTCGCCTTTTAACATGTTAAAAAACACCATTACCAGATGTTTTAAACGCGCTTCGGGCACCACTATTTCTCGTTGCTGTAACAGGTAATCTTTGAGCATCAACATGGCTCTTTTAGGGCCAGCTTCATAGAATAACTCGGCGACATGAATGTTAGCGCTTACTTCGCCCATAACTACTCTGTACATCGCAATCACTTCGTCATCATGAAGCAGCCTGACAAATTGCTCACCAATCAATAACAGCACCTCGCGCAACGAACGTTGGCACTGCAGAATGTGTTCTTCGTCCATCTGATATTGCTGACATTTAAGCGCAATAACGGCACTAAATAAGGCGTCCTTATTTTTGAAGTGGGAATACACTGTTTGTTTGGAAACACTGGCTTCTTTGGCCACATTATCCATGGAGGTGGCGCTAAATCCCTGACGTAAAAACAGACAACTGGCAGACACTAAAATCTGGCGTTGTTTTTCTGTACTTTTGGGACGACCGGCTTGTGATCTTTTTGGGATATTCATGCGATATACAACTTTTTTGCAATTATCAAACTAAACAGTCTAGTATTTTATTTGAATTATCATACCAGTCAGTCTAGTATTATTTCCGATTAGTCGCAATGCCTGTTATTTATTGGAGTCAACTATGTCAGGTTCATTATCGTCTTTGATAACAAATCGTCGCCCGCGAATGGTGGTGTTATTGTTTGTTATCCTGCCTGTAGTGTTTTTGTATTTTCTTTTAAAAGCCGCTGGTGCTGGTCAGGTTCCCGAAGCACCCGATAGTCCATTTCCACAGAATGTCGATGTAATTAAGGTGGAACGAGAAACGGCTTACACCCGAATGGTAAAGGTTGTGGGGCGGGTTGAGGCCTCTAAACAAGCAGGGTTAGGCTTTGAGCGTGGCGGCACCTTATTACTGGCAAACGTTGATGAAGGTAACAGAGTCAGACAAGGACAACTTCTGGCTGAACTGGACACCCAAAGACTGACAGCACAGATGCAGGAGATTGAAGCCGGTATCGCTCGTGCCAAAGCCGACGCCAGATTGGCGCAATTATCAGAAAACCGTATCGCAGCACTGGTGAAGGAAAAGCTGGAATCTTCGCAACGCCTCGACGAAACCCGTGAAGCAACAGAAGCTGCCAGAGCATTGGTGCGGGAAATGGAGGCTCGCAAAGACAGTCTTTTAGTGGAATTTACCAAATCTAAAATCTACTCTCCCTTTGATGGCACCATTCTGTCTCGTCAGATTGACCCGGGTTCAGTTGTCGGACAAGGCATGACGGTTTTCACTTTACAACAGGATAGCAGCACAGAAGTGCGCATGGCGATGTCGGCAGATAAGGTATTTCGCTTACAGCAGGGTAAGGCTTATTCATTGCATAAAGGCCCTCAGGAAATTAAAGCCCGACTCAAGTCTGTGGCCAATGCCAGAACCATCAGCACCCGTACGGTAGATGCCATTTTTGAAATCACTCAGTCTGATGACAAGCAGCCCATGTTGTTACCCGGTGATTTGTTAACTCTGATGCTGCCAGTGGAAACGGCACTGCCAGGTTATTGGGTACCCAAAACAGCACTGACCAATGGTATCCGGGGGATGTGGAATCTCTTCACTGTGGCGGATGTTCAGGGGCAACAGCAACTCATTACTAAGGCGGTAAACGTTATTTATGCCGATGAGTCAAACGCTTATGTCACCGGAGCACTTAATGCTCAGGATTATGTGATCCTCACCGGTGGACAAAAATTGGTGCCCCAGCAACAGGTTTATGCCACACAGGTACCCTTTCCTGATGCTGACAAAACCTTGACCACTGCCAGTTTGTAACAGGGGGAAACCATGTCTGAATATGCAAACAAACCGGCAAAGTCGCCCTGGTACAGCCTTTTTTACCGCAACGGTCATCTGTTGTTGCTTGGGATCGTCATTATCTTAGTGGCTGGTGTATCGGCATTGGTGAACTTACCTCGGCTGGAAGATCCACGCATTGATTTGCGTAATGTCATTGCACTTACGCCCTTTCCCGGAGCGTCGGCCGAGCGGGTAGAAGCCTTGGTGAGCGATGTTATTGAAGATGAGTTAAGGCAACTGGATGAAATTAAGGAGTTGAGATCTACCTCCCGAGCCGGTATTTCGGTAGTCAACATTGAGCTGCAGGCCTGGGTAGATAACAGCACCAACGAACAAATATTTTCGGAAATTCGCGACCGTCTGGCCGATGCCGCGCAGAAGTTTCCACAAGGTGCCGGTGAGCCTGAATTGGATACCAAGCGAGGGGCTACGGCTTTTACCCTAAAAGTGGCGTTGGCACCTAAACACCCGGAACTGGATGGTAACCCTCTGCAAAACATGAGTATCGTGGGGCGTTTATCCGAAGAGTTATCAGATCGACTCAGAAATGTACCAGGTACTGAAATCGTGCGAATTTACGGCGAGCCGGAAGAAGAGATTCTGGTGAGCATTGATGCACTGCAACTGGCAAATGCCGGATTAACCTTGTCTCAGGCTGCCCGAATCGTGGCTGCCAATGATCCCAAAACACCCGCCGGTGTGGTGCGCAACGTCGACAGTAATCTCAGGGTTCAGGTGGCGAAAGAGCTGGATACACTGGAGTCGGTAAGGGATATTCCACTGCAAAACCACATTCACGGTGGCTACCTGCGGGTGGGAGATATCGCTCATGTTGAGCGCAGTTGGCGACAGCCACAACAGGATATCGGCCTGTTAAATGGTGAACAGGTGGTGTTTGTGGCGGCGCGGATGCAAACCACTGTGCGGGTCGATAAATGGATGGCCAATGCTAAAGAAGTGGTGGCGCAATTTGAGCGGGAATATGCCGGCACTCTGGATACAAAAATTGTCTTTGATCAAAACGTTTATACTGAGCAGCGCCTGGCAGACCTGACCCAAAACTTGTTGTTGGGTAGTCTGGTGGTGATGGTGGTGGTATTGCTGTTTATGGGACAAAGAGCCGCCTGGATTGTCGGTTTGTCGTTACCGCTATCAGCAGCGTTTGCCATATTCTCCTTATCGTTTTACGGACAACAAATTCATCAGATGTCTATTTTTGGCATTATCGTAGCCATCGGTTTGCTGATTGATAACGCTATTGTAATGACGGATGAGATCAGGGCCAATCTGCAAGACAAAGC
Source organism: Planctobacterium sp. AWH2_060 (assembly GCF_056158425.1). Classification (NCBI taxonomy): domain Bacteria; kingdom Pseudomonadati; phylum Pseudomonadota; class Gammaproteobacteria; order Alteromonadales; family Alteromonadaceae; genus Planctobacterium; species Planctobacterium sp. AWH2_060. Next base: position 4,685,804 of record NZ_JBSWTG010000001.1, read on the forward strand.
CATGTCCAGGCTGGATGCTCTGGTGCACAGCATACGCCATCTTTTTGTACCCTTGCTAGCCTCTACCTTAACCACTATTCTGGGCTTTATGCCTATCTTTTTGTTGCCGGGTAATATCGGTGATTTTGTCGGGCCAATCGCTATCAGTGTGGTAATGGCCTTGATTGGTTCGCTGTTTATTTCTCTTACCCTCATTGCTGCTTTGGCGGCTCGTTATTTACCGCGCAAGGCGCAAACGGAGCACGTTCGCTGGTACAAGTCGGGCGTACAATTACCGGTAGTAACCCGTTTATTTAAAAGCAAGTTGCAATGGGCGGTAGACAATCCGCTACGCATTCTTTGGCTGCCAATAGGTTTACCGATTTTGGGGTTTGTACTGGCCGGACAGTTGGGCAATGTGTTTTTTCCCAGCGCCGACCGGGATCAGTTTGAAATGTATTTATGGATGCCGGCGGGTACCAGTATAGAGCGAACCTTTAAAGTCACGCAGGATATCGATGATAAAGTGCGGGCCAGAGACAGCGTTGAGCAGGTGGCCTGGCTGGTTGGCGGTTCAGTCCCTTCGGTTTATTACAACCAGGTGATGACCCGAGACAATACGCCATTTTTTGCTCAGGCTGTGGTATCCACCTCTAGTGTTGACGCAGCGGCCAGCTTGGTGGCGGACTTGCAGTTTGAACTAAACGCCAGTTTTCCGGAAGCGCAAATCGTGGTGCGGCCATTCGGGCAGGGACCACCTATATCAGCCCCTATCGGAGTTGATATTTTTGGTCCGGACTTGCAGGTACTGCAACAACTGGGCGAACAGGTTCGTTTGGCGATGTCCGAAATTCCGGGAATAACTCAGAGCATTGCCTCCATAGAAACCGGTGAGCCGGAACTGATTTTAAAAGCGAATTATGATGAAACCCAGTTAGCCGGGCTGAGTTATGCCGATGTGTCAGCGCAGCTACAGGCTGCACTGGATGGTGCAACGGGTGGCTCGATATTGGAAGGTACAGAAGAGATCCCAATTCGCATTCGCCTCGGGCAACAAGAGCGTGCCAGTGTTGAACAGTTAGCCAGCTTACCTATTTTGAACAATAACCTGGCCCAGTCTCAGCAATGGGTGCCTTTGGCAGCATTGGGTGATTTTGACATGGTGCCCACCTTGTCGGGTATCAGCCGTAACGACGGGGTTCGCGTCAACCACGTAGAAGCCTTTTTGTTACCCAATGCTACGGCAATCGATGTCTCAAATCAGTTGTACCAGATGTTAAACGATGGCCGCATACAGCTGCCACAGGGCTACAGTCTGAAGATGAAAGGCGATGCCGATAAGCAGCAGGAAGCGCTGGGGCAACTGGCAACCTATGCTCCTGTACTATTGGTGTTGATGCTGGCCACCTTAATTTTGTCTTTTAACAGCTTTAAACTGGCTGGCGTTATCGGTGCGGTAGCGGGGTTGTCTGTTGGCCTAGGCATGTTGAGCCTGTGGATTTCCGGTTTACCGGTGGGCTTTAATCCTATTTTGGGTAGCGCCGGTCTTATCGGTGTGGCCATTAATGGCTCGATAGTTGTGATTGCCGCCATCAATGCTGATGAGCGCGCCAGACTCGGCGATACTGACGCTATTGTCACCGCCACCATGAGCTGTAGCCGCCATATTCTGTCTACTACCGTCACCACTGTCGGGGGCTTTATTCCGTTGTTGTTGTTCAGTGAAGGCACATTCTGGCCACCACTGGCGGTAGTTTTGGCGGGCGGTGTCGGTTTTTCAGTGGTCTTGTCTTTGATATTTACCCCGGTCGTGGTCGCTGCAATCAACCGTCGCAAAGCGGCTAAGTTGAGAAGGCTACAGCAAAGCCCATCTTCTGAGGTAGCTCAACAGCCACTGGTAAGTTAGTCGTTCTCAAGGAGATGCTCAGCTAACCAGGCGACAATGCGTTTGCTCATATCCAACTGGGTATGAGCATCTATCACCTGATGACCCTGTTCAGGATAAAGCAGCAGTTCTGTTTTGGCTTGATTGCGGGTTTTCAGGTGACGATATAACTCCAGCGATTGACTGTAATGCACCCGCGTATCTCGCTGGCCATGCATGATTAGGATCGGTGTTTTGTGCATGTCACTGTAATAAATGGGGCTGGATTTAAGCCATGACTGCCAACTTTCCCAGGGTTGAGACAGGGCGTGGGTTTGCAGCATTTCGCTGGGAATATCTGTGGTGCCAAACTTAGACACCTTATTAGCAATGCCTGAAATGGCGATGGCGGCATCGAAATGTTCGGAAAACCGGGTTGCACCCCAGGCAGCGGCATAACCCCCATAGGAAGCTCCGACTATAGCGAAGCTTGGAGCTGATAAGTCCCTTTGCAATAACGCATTTTTGGCGGCAAGCAGGTCGTTGAATTCAGCACCAGCATAATCACCTTGTCCCGCTTTCAGAAAGTCAGATCCCCTTCCTGAAGAGCCGCGATAATTCGGAAAAAAACTTTGTATTCCCAACTCAGCGAGTGAGTACACCGGATATTGATGTCGGGCCAGCCAACCATCGCTGATGTGAGATTCAGGCCCACCATGCACAAAAATAACCGTGGCTAGCTGAGTTTTATCAGTGTGAGTTTTCGGTGAGATCAACACGCCTTCCAGAGACAGGCCATCCTCAGTTTTGAACTCAATAACCTGTTGGGTTATTCCATTGCTGATATTCAGCTCTGGGTTGGAGTCGGTGAAACGATGTAGTTTGCGTTTTCGATACCAAAAATGTTCATTGGGGTGAGACTGACTATTGGCCGTGGCTACAAAGTTATCGTAATCACCCTGGCTATCTAACTGGCGCACGATTAAAGGTCCATCGTACAGGATGCTAAAACGCTCACTGGCTTTGTCGGCACGGGTTGTGGCAATGATAGAGCGAACACCGACATCGGCGGCAAACAATATCTCCCTTGATTCCGACCAGCTTATGTCCGTTACCATGCCGGAAAACCCGGTGAGGGCGGGGGCGATTTGTTGTTTTGCCAAATCGGCTACAAATAGACTGCCATGGTCTGGGGTATCCGGGGTTTCTGCTGCAATGAATGCCAGGCGTTTTCCATCAGGAGAGAAGCGGGCCATATCCAGCTTGCCCATACCTGAAACAATGGTCTTAGTATTACCATTGAGATCTGACAGCATGTATTGGGAGCGTATCGTTTCGTCATCCTGCAGATAAGACGGAGCCTGCTTCAACAGTAGTTGTTTACCATTGGGAGAGAACTGAGCCTGCAAAATATGACCAGAATCCGTTAACTGGCGCGCACCTTCTTGTGGTGTTTCTAGTGACAACCACCAGACCTGATGATTGCGCCAGGGTTCCCGTTCAAACGCAATAACGGCATTGAGTTCATGAGGGGTAGACTTTGCATTTTCGGGGGCGGGTTGCCAGTACACCAGTTGCTCTGTTTCTGAGTGCAGAGCAAAGCCGTAAATGTGTTGCTCTCGCGCCAGCACTTTGATGGCTTCACCGCCTTCAAGTCTTATCATGTAAACGCTGAAATAGGGTTCATCCTGACGGCGCATCAGTATCCACAGTTGCTGATTGTCGTGACTCCACTGCAGGGACTCTATCTGATTGAATCCGGTGATCAGTGGGATCACCTTGCCATTGCGCTTAATTAGATAGAGTTCTTGCCAGTCGGGGCCTGGTTGCTCGTTCTCAATATTGCGCGGAACATTGCGGGTGACAGCTACTTGTTTTTCATCGGGAGCGAGGCTGATGTGATTAATGTGTCTGAGGGAGATTAATTGTTGAGTAATACTGTCGCTGTCTGCGCCGCGGGCAGCGACAGAGTAGTTACTCAGAAGTGGCGTGGTAAAAAGGACTATCAGGTAAACCAATAACGGCGTTTTCTGCATTCCTTCTCCTATGTCAGAATGGCTTTACCACGGCTAAAACAATGATGGCCAGAAAAACCAGCACCGGGGCTTCATTGATAAAGCGATAAAATTTAGGGCTGTGTCGATTTTCGTTTTTGGCAAAGCGCTGCATCAGCACATACAAATAACCATAGTAGCCATAGACCAAAAATACTAATGTCAGTTTGGCATGCAACCATCCCGAAGCTGCCAGCCAACTACTGCCATAGCTGTAGATTAAGGCAACTCCAAATACCAGAGTTAAAATCGCAAACGGTAGTACAAACCACCATAAGCGCCGCTCCATGATTTTAAATTGATTGCTGATTTCTTGAGAGTCGGTTTGTGAGTGATAAACAAACAAGCGGGGCAGATAAAAAATGCCTGCCATCCAGGCCACCATAAAAAATATATGCAGAGCTTTGAGCCAGAGTAGCGTCATATTGACATCCTTAAATTTTAATATTCTTTGCGATACAGATAGCTACGCACGGCATCCCAGGTGATAACGCCTACAATTGAGGCCGGGGTGGCTCCTTGTACGTAAACCGCACCCTCTCGTCGGTTCTGTAGTATTTCGTAAACTTCTGCCAGCGTTGCCTGCGAAGATACTCCCTGCATAGGAAAGAACCTTAAGGGATTTTCTTCCCGGTTCAGGCTGAAATCGTATTGCACCAGGTGATATTGCACATCGATTTCGTAAGTTGACCTTTGCACAACCGGATGTGTTGGCGCGGTATCCAGAAAGTCCAGTATGTGCTTATCGGTAGCATCCACAAACAACTTGTATTGTCGGTCCACCAATGCCAATACGCCCACTTTTTGTAAAGTAGAGCGAATGGACGACGTGGAATAGGGTAAGTTTTGGTAATCCAACTGACGTATAAAAATAGAACGGTTTTTGAAAAACTGATTGGCAGTGACATAGGAGGGCACAATCACCAGCATCGCCGGTAACACCACGTCTACAGAATTAGACAACTCCATGACCGCAGAAAGAGCGGCCAGCGGGGCGTGCACCACTGAGGTTAAAAACGCGGCAATGCCTAAAATGGCAAAACTGCTGGTGAGGTGACTGGGATCGTCATAGGCCAGTCCCAGTGGGTACATCAAAATAGCGCCCAGCAAGGCTCCTAAACCCAACACCGGACCAATGATTCCACCCGGTATCCCAAGCCCGATAGCGAAGATAGTCAGAATGAATTTTGCCACCACAATATACATCAGCAGCTCAATGTCTTGTGGCGCGGTGACAATCCAGTGGATCGCACTGAAACCACTGCCCATGGCTTTGGGAACAAACCAGCCAATCAGACCCGTGATGACACCGGCTAATAACAAACGACTGAACATACTCATGGGCCTGAACCAGCGGATCACATTCATCAACTGCATGTTAAACAGCGTAGAAATACCGCCCAACAAGGCACCAAAAGCGATGAAATAGAGATACATCCAAGTATCAAATTCGGCGATGGTTAAAAACGCCAGTTCGTGATCATCACCAAATACTAAGCGGCTTAATACCGAACCACAGGCTGCAGATAACATCACGGGGATAAAGATGTGAATTTTGTATTCCCGCAACACCACTTCCATAACAAACAGCACTGCTGCAAAGGGGGTGTTAAATGATGCAGATATACCGGCAGCGATACCGCAACCAGTCAGAATTCGGATACTGTTGTAGGGTAGTTTTAACCAGTTCCCAATAAAGCTACTGCCAGCAGCGCCAAGATGCACAGAGGGACCTTCCCGGCCCACCGAAAAGCCACTGGCCAGCGCTGCCATTCCACCAAAGAATTGATTCAGGGTATTTTTAAAGGGCATCAGACCATTGTGGTTTTTAACCCGATAAATCACAAAGGGAATACCGGTTCGATAATGTTTAAAGCCGGTAATTGTACCGAACAGGAAAATGAATAACGCCCCTACTATTGGGATCAACAAGCGCATTTCCGGCTCGATAGAGGAAAAGTTGTCTACTTCATCCAGCCAAAGTAATTGCAGGCTTTCATAGCTCAAGCGAAACAGGATAATCAAAGTGGCGGAGCTGACACCCGCCAGTACGCCCAACAGACTTAATTGCAAAGAAGTGCGTGGATAGGAGAGCGCAACACGCCATGACGCCAATGACATGCGTCTTTTCATGGCTCTGATCAGAACTTTTACCGGCATGGGCAGGACTTGTGCAATTGAAATTCCACTTCTATCGTTGGACTCTACAGGTTTCACCTATGATAGCAACAGGTGGCCCCAGATAGAACGCAAGTATATGAATAAATTCTGGTTTTGTGGTCTGATGTGAATTGAATAAGCGCTTTATCGTGATTTCAGGTCTGTTTATAATGGCGCTTATTCATTTTTTCAGGATTCTATACAGGTGCAGAAAAACCACCTAAAAGCGCGATTGGGCGCTTTTCGCTTTTATCTGGTGTTGTTGGCCCTGATGTTCCTGTCGGGGTGGCTGGGCTATATCTGGTCTGGATTCGAGTACCAGCAACAACAAGATGAAATTCAAAGACTTAATCAGTCTATCAACAATCTGGTCACAGAAAATGACCGGCTCACCCGTGATATCAATATCTTAGGTGTGGATTTGGAAGTAGCCCGATTGGCGGCCGAAGAAAACCGCAAGCGCTTTCAGCAACAGATGACTACAGAAAACGAATTGCGCAGAGAGCTGAGCTTTTATCAAAAGGTGATGGCGCCAGAACTGGAACAGGATGGTTTTATCATTGATTCTTTCAACGTTGAGCCTACTGCCAGCGATGGTTTTTACCGCTATGCCATGATTTTAATGCAACAGGACAGGCACCGTACTACGGTGAAAGGGCGGGTTAAAATCAGCCTGATGGGCAGTCGAGCCGGAAAACCCAGTGAACTACTACTCTCTGACACCATGACAGATAATTCTGATGATATGGAATTCAGCTTTCGTTATTTTGAAGTACTTAAAGGCGAGTTTTCTATCCCGAATGACTTTGCTCCCGAGCAGATTGTGGTGGAGTCCTATCTCAAAGATAAAAAGTGGGGCAGTGATTACCTGAAGCGAACCTTTGACTGGCAGCTTACAGAGTCAGAAGAAAGTGAATAAGGAGCGAAGATGACGGCAGACATAAAAGCACCAACAGAATTACTGGCAGCTCAGCGGCTGGCGAATATTACCGATACCGCAATTCGCATTCCGGGAATCGGCATTAATGTGGGCCTGGATTTTTTGATAGGCCTTATTCCGGGCGTGGGTGATGCCATCATGACCTTAGTGGCGCTGAGAATTGTCTATCTGGGGCGCAAACTGGGCATGCCAAAAGCATTGCAACGCAAGATGATACGCAACAGTTTGCTGGACTTCGCGTTTGGCTTTATTCCTGTGGTGGGAGATATCGTGGATTTATTTTACAAAGCCAATAAGCGCAATGTACGCATTATGGAACGCTGGTGGCTGGCTCAGCACCAAACCGATCTGAAACAGCAAACTCAGGCGAAACTGGATGCCTGGATTCAAACAGATAATAAAAACTGAGATAAGCCAATATTTTGATGATACTGAGAAGCTATTAACTGTATTTTCTGGTGAGTGAAAGAGGCAGCTCAATTTGCTTTTTAAAAAACAATTAAACAAAGAATTAATACATGGCAATTAAAAAGACAGAACTATATTCATCATTATGGGCAAGCTGTGACGAACTGCGTGGCGGGATGGATGCCAGCCAGTATAAAGACTACGTGCTGACCATGCTTTTCATGAAGTATGTTAGCGATAAATACAAAGGCGACCCATACGGCATGATTGTAGTGCCAGATGGCGCTAGCTATGACGATATGATCGCCGCCAAAAACGACAAAGAAATTGGCGATAAAATTAACAAGATCATCGCAGCACTTGCCGAAGAAAATGACCTGAAAGGCGTGATAGACGTTGCCGACTTCAACGATGAAGACAAGCTCGGTAAAGGCAAAGAAATGGTAGATCGCCTAACCAAGCTAATTGGTATTTTCCAAGGCTTAGACCTATCTTCTAACCGTGCTGGCGGAGATGACCTGTTAGGTGACGCATACGAATATTTAATGCGTCATTTCGCAACTGAGTCAGGTAAATCTAAAGGCCAATTCTATACACCATCGGAAGTATCTCAAATCCTCGCCAAGGTAGTAGGTATTAAAGAAGACACACCTCAAGATGCCACTGCCTACGACCCTACGTGTGGTTCAGGTTCATTGCTATTAAAAGCCAGCGACCAGGCAGAGCGTGGTTTAACTCTATACGGTCAAGAGATGGACAACGCGACTAGCGCACTTGCCCGTATGAACATGATCTTACATAACAACACCACAGCTAAAATCTGGAAAGGTAATACGCTTGCTGAACCGCAATGGAAAGACGGACCTAACCAACTTAAAAAATTCGACTTTGCGGTTGCCAATCCACCATTTTCGAATAAAAACTGGACCAGTGGCCTAAACCCGGAAGCGGACATTTATGATCGGTTTACCTGGGGTATTCCACCCGAGAAAAACGGCGACTACACATTCTTACTGCACATTATCAAAAGCTTAAAAAGCACAGGTAAAGGTGCGGTGATCTTACCGCACGGTGTGTTATTCCGTGGTAATGCCGAAGCCACTATCCGTGAAAACCTGATCAAACAAGGTTACATCAAAGGCATTATTGGTTTACCCGCCAACCTGTTCTACGGCACGGGTATTCCTGCCTGTATTATCGTGATTGATAAAGAACACGCGCAAAAAGCGGTCACGAGCTTTAACGAAGGTGATGAAACACTACCAACCGTATCAGGTCGCCCAATATTTATGATTGATGCCAGCAAAGGCTTTATTAAAGACGGCAACAAAAATCGCCTGCGCAGCCAGGACATTCACAAAATTGTTGATGTGTTTAACAAAGGCTTAGAACTTAAGCGTTATAGCCGCTTAGTGGAAATTGATGAAATTGCCGCTAACGACTACAACCTTAACATCCCGCGTTATATCGACTCGTCTGAGCCAGAAGACTTACACGATTTAAGCGCTCACCTGCAAGGTGGCATTCCAAATCGTGATATTGATGCCCTTGAGCATTACTGGCAGGTATTCCCTAGCATTCGTGCCACATTGTTCAAACCTGAACGTGAAGGCTACAGTCGTGCACTGGTTGAAGCAAGCCAAGTTAAAAGTACTATTTTGGCTCACCAAGAATTTAAAGACTTTTCCGCCCGTAGCCTATTGCCCTTTAAAAAGTGGATACCAGAAGCAAAACTTAAAGAGATTAAAGTGGGCGATAACCCGAAAAACTTTATCTTTAACATTTCAGAGAACTTGCTAAACAGCTATGCCAATAGTGACTTGTTAAGCAAATACGATATTTACCAAATCCTGATGGATTACTGGGCAGAAACCCTGCAGGACGATGTGTATGTATTGGTGCAGGACGGTTGGCAAGCAGGTAATACCCTTCGTGAATTAGTTGCTGCCAAGGGCGAAAAGCTCAAAGAGACGCCAGACTTAATTATCAATAAGAAAAAGTACAAAGCTGAGATTATTCCACCTGGCTTAATCGTTGCACGTTATTTTGCTGATGAACAAGCGCAAGTTGATGCCCTTCAAGCCAAACAAGACGAAGCCACCCAAGCACTGGAAAGTTACCTTGAGGAACATGCTTCTTCTGGAACAGGGAGCGAAGATGGCTTATTAGTTGAAGCACTCAACGATAAAGACAAAATCACCAAAGCCAGCGTTGCTGCCAGAGCTAAACTCGCAACCGATGCTGATGAAGTTAAGGCACTGAAACAAGCAACTAAACTGTTTAATGCTGAAGCGGCTGCAAAAAAAGCAGTTAAAGAAGCGCAAGAAGCACTCGATTTAAGCGTATTTAACCAATATCCAAAACTTAATATTGATGAAATCAAAACCCTGATAGTCGATGACAAATGGCTTGCCACTCTACAAGCCAATATCGTTGCTGAAATTGAGCGTGTTACGCAACAAATGGCAAATCGGGTGAAACAACTTGAAGAGCGCTACAGCACACCATTACCAACATTAGCTCAATCAGTCGATGACCTTAGCGATAAAGTCGCAGTCCACTTAAAAGCGATGGGCTTGGAGTGGTCGTTATGACAAATTTTTCAGGAAAAAATTTGAACGTCGCTTGCGACGGCCCGAAGGGCGGAGTCATGGATAGCCGAAGTAATGCATTAGAGCAAACTGTTCCAGAGGGGTATAAACAGACTGAAGTGGGGGTTATTCCTGAAGATTGGGAAATAGACGCTATTGGAAACCTATTGTCGATAACAACAGGAAATAAGAACACTCAAGATCGAGTTAATGATGGTCTTTATCCGTTCTTTGTGCGCTCGCAAACAGTTGAACACATAAATTCATTTTCCTTTGATGGTGAAGGCGTTTTAACTGCTGGAGATGGGGTTGGAACTGGAAAAATATTCCATTACATGAATGGGAAATTCGATTTTCACCAAAGAGTTTATCTGATGTATAACTTCGGTGAAAAGCTTGATGGATACTACTTTTACATCTACTTTAGCAACCATTTTTACGACCGTATTATGTCAATGACGGCTAAGTCATCCGTTGATTCAGTTCGTAGGGAAATGATTGCGGATATGAAAGTATCGCTCCCACCATACAGCGAACAAACCGCCATTGCCAATGCCTTATCCGATGTTGATACGCTACTAACGGAGCTGGAAAAGCTGATCGCGAAAAAACAAGCGATTAAAACTGCCACCATGCAGCAACTGCTGACAGGCAAAACCCGTTTACCGCAATTCGCCACTAACATCGAAGGCACTCTCGAAGGTAAGAGCCAAGGCCAACCCAAAGGCACAAAACCCAGCGAACTAGGCGAAATCCCTGAGGATTGGGATGTAGTTTCACTCGGTGATATCGGTAACACTGTTATCGGTTTAACGTACAGTCCAAATGATGTCGCAGAGTATGGAACGTTAGTTCTGCGTTCATCGAATGTTCAAAAGAACACGCTGGCATATGAAAATAACGTATTTGTCGATATGGATTTGCCTGAACGAGTTATCGTAAAAGAAGGCGATATTTTAGTTTGTGTACGAAACGGCAGTAGAAATCTTATTGGTAAATGTGCATTGATAGATAAAAACGCTGAAGGCTCTGCTTTTGGTGCGTTTATGTCGATCTACCGAACTAAACAATCCAAGTTTATCTTCTTCCAATTTCAATCCAATGTTATCCAGAGTCAGATAAATGAAATCATGGGCGCGACCATTAATCAGATTACTAATAAAGACATGGCAGCTTTCAAAGTGCCTTTGCCTAGTGATGAAAAAGAACAAACCGCCATCGCCACCATCCTCTCGGATATGGATAACGAAATCCAAACCCTAGAACAGCGCTTGGCGAAAACCCGCCAAATCAAACAGGGCATGATGCAAGAGCTACTCACAGGCCGAACGAGGTTGCCAATAAATGAGCAAGTGGAGGTGTAGGTATGGCTTATGATTACAGCCAAACACTTAATCCGCAAAAAGCGCTAATTTGGCGAATCGTGCACCGCAATAACATTCCCTGGATTTTGGATAATGGTTTGTATTGCGGCAATAGTCAGGTGCAATCACCCCATTGGGAGCCAATTGGCAGTGCCGAGTTAATAGCGAAACGGGCTACACATCCGGTACCGATTGCGCCCTATGGTTGTTTAAACGACTATGTGCCGTTTTACTTTACCCCCTTCTCACCCATGTTGATGAATATCAAATCAGGGCGAGGTGTGGTGCAACGACCCAACCAAGATATTGTTATTTTGGTATCCTCTCTACACAAAGTTGCACAGTTACACTTAGACTTTGTCTACACCGATATGCATGCGTATTATCAATGGGCTAGCTATTATTCAGACTTGAGCGACCTGGATAAATTAGATTGGCCAATCCTGCAAAATCGAGATTTTGCCAGAGATCTGAACGACCCTGCAAAATTTGAACGCTATCAGGCCGAGGCACTAGTGAAAGCACATTGCCCAATCGAAGCATTGCTGGGGACAGCCTGTTTCAACAACCAGGTTGAGCTAGAACTAAAACAACAGATAGCGCAACGCAACTTAAATTTGAACGTTTTTGTACGTTCGGGATGGTACTTCTAATGATTACATATACACAAGGTAACTTGCTTGAAGCAGATGTAGAAGCATTGGTTAATACCGTCAACACCGTTGGGGTAATGGGTAAAGGTATTGCCTTGATGTTCAAAGAACGTTTCCCCAAGAATATGGTGGAGTACGCCAAAGCCTGCAAAGCCAAACAAGTAGTAACTGGCAAGATGTTTGTTACAAAAACCGACGAGCTAATGGGGCCACAATGGATTGTTAACTTCCCGACTAAGCAGCATTGGCGCGCTAAATCAAAAATGGAATGGATTCAAGAAGGTTTGGTTGATTTACGTAAATTCCTGGAAACAAATAAGGTGAAATCGATCGCCATACCCCCTCTTGGGGCTGGCCAAGGCGGACTGTCCTGGCCTGAAGTGAAATCTGAAATAGAAAAAGCGCTATCGGGGATTGAATCGACTGAAGTCATTGTCTATGAACCTACCGCCACATACCAAAATGTGGCGAAAAAAAGCGGTGTAAAAAAACTTACTCCCGCTCGTGCTTTAGTTGCGGAATTGGTTAGACGCTATTGGATTTTGGGTATGGAATGCAGCTTATTAGAAATTCAGAAACTCGCTTGGTTCTTACAACGAACAATAGAACATCAAAAACTGAGTGACGAACTAAAACTGAAGTTTGACGCGCACAACTATGGCCCCTATGCCAATAACCTGGAACATTTGTTAAATGCTTTAGATGGAAGTTATTTAAAGTCGGAAAAGCGTATTCCTGATTGCAGCCCACTAGATGTTATTTGGTTTAATGAAGCCGAAAAGCAAATAGTGGCAACTTATCTCAATACCGAAGCTAAAGCATTTTTACCGGCGCTTGATGAAGCCAGCCGCCTTATTAGTGGTTTTGAGTCACCTTTTGGTATGGAGTTATTGTCTACCGTGGATTGGCTGGTCACTAAGCAGGGGTGTGACAGAACCGTAGAATCTGTAAAACTTGGCATGGCAAATTGGCCTGCCGGAGAAAAGTGGGCAAAACGAAAACTGAGTTTGTTTAATGATCAACAAATTAGTTATGCGCTATCCAGTTTAGAGAATTTTGCTTGATCGTTGCTTGATCGCAAGGGCTTAATTAAAGGGATTAGTATATGAGTGATGTCGGTCAATTAGAGCGAAAAACCCAAAGCCGAGTGGTTAAGTTTTTTAAAGAGCAGCTTGATTACAACTACCTGGGCAATTGGGAGTACCGTGAAGGTAATAGCAATATTGAAAAAGAGCTACTGACTAAATGGCTAAGAGGTCGCGGTATTTCTGATGCGCTGATTACCCGTACATTGCGCCAACTCGATACTGCCGCAGCTCTTGGTGAAGGTAAAAAACTCTTTGATGCAAACAAAGATGTTTATCGCCTTCTGCGTTATGGGGTAAAAGAAAAAGAAGGTGCTGGTGAGCTAAATCAAACAGTTTGGCTGATTGACTGGAAAAACCCGGAAGCCAATGACTTTGCCATTGCTGAGGAAGTTACCGTCAAAGGTGAACTGAAAAAACGCCCTGATATTGTGATTTATGTTAATGGCATTGCGCTAGGTGTGATTGAGCTAAAGCGTTCTTCTGTTTCTGTCAGTGAAGGCATTCGCCAAAATTTAGACAACCAAAAGAAAGCCTTCATTCGCAACTTCTTTACCACCATGCAGCTCGTAATGGCGGGTAACGATACCCAAGGTGTCCGTTACGGCACAATCGAAACATCTGAAAAATATTACCTTGAATGGAAAGAATGCAGCGGTAAAGAAAACCCAAATCCACTGCCAGCTAGCGACATAACAACAGAGAATTTACTCGATACACACATCGCGCAATTGTGTGATAAGAAGCGGTTCCTGCAACTTATTCACGACTTTATTGTGTTTGACGCTGGCGTGAAGAAAACATGCCGACATAACCAATACTTTGGTATTCAAGCTGCGCAGAAACACGTTAAAAAACATCAAGACGGCATTATTTGGCACACTCAAGGATCAGGAAAGAGCTTAACTATGGTTTGGCTTGCTAAGTGGATACGTGAAAATGTGACGGATTCACGGGTGCTTATTGTTACTGACCGAACCGAATTAGACGAACAAATAGAAAAAGTATTCTCTGGTGTTGATGAGGAGATATATCGCACCAAAAGCGGACGGGATTTGGTGGCTACGCTTAATCAACCTAATCCTTGGTTGTTCTGCTCACTGGTACATAAGTTTGGTCGAAATGGCGAAGCGCTAAGCGATAAAGAAAGTGAAGAAGACGATGATGAAGCAACAAAAGACTACCTTGAAGCGTTAACTAAAAACCTACCGAGTGACTTTGCCGCTAAGGGTAATTTGTTTGTATTTGTTGATGAGTGCCACCGAACTCAGTCCGGTAAGTTACATGAAGCGATGAAAGCCCTGTTTAGTCGGGGAGAAGGGCCCAAAGCCATGTTTATTGGTTTTACGGGTACACCACTGATGAAAAAGGACAAAAAGAAGTCTTTAGAGGTTTTTGGCCCGTATATCCACACCTACAAGTTTGACGAAGCCGTTAGTGATGGCGTGGTGCTAGACCTGCGTTATGAAGCACGAGATATTGATCAGCACTTAACTTCAGAGAAAAAAGTAGACCAATGGTTTGAAGCTAAAACCAAAGGGCTATCTAATCTTGCCAAAATCCAGCTCAAGCAAAAATGGGGCACGATGCAAAAGGTGCTCTCTAGCAAATCTCGTTTAGAGCAAATTGTTAGCGATATTTTGATGGATATGGAAATCAAACCTGCGCTGATGTCAGGCAGGGGTAATGCCATGTTGGTGTGTGCCAGCGTCCATCAAGCGTGTGTGGTTTATGATTTGTTCAGCAAAACCGACCTTGCTGGAAAATGTGCAGTGGTGACCAGTTATCACCCTGCTGCAAGCTCTATTAAAGGTGAAGAGTCAGGTGAAGGGTTAACTGAAAAACTTTTTAAATATGATACCTACCGCAAGATGCTGGCGGAATACTTCGAGCAAAGCGAAGAAGAAGCAGCCAAGCGTGTTGAAGAGTTTGAGAAAGCCGTTAAGAAACGCTTTATCGATGAGCCGGGGCAAATGCGCCTGCTTATCGTTGTAGATAAACTCTTAACAGGCTTTGATGCGCCTTCTGCAACTTACCTGTATATCGATAAAAAGATGGCTGATCATAACCTGTTCCAAGCGATCTGCCGAGTAAATAGGCTTGATGGTGAAGATAAGGAATACGGTTACATCATCGACTACAAAGACTTATTCCGCTCTCTCGACAAAGCTATTACAGATTACACAGCTGAAGCGTTTGATGGGTATGACGCTGATGACGTAAAAGGACTTTTAAAAGATCGATTACAAGAGTCTCGCACGGATCTAGACAATGCATTGGAAGCCGTTAGAGCATTATGTGAACCAGTAAAAGTGCCCAGAGATACAAAAGACTTTATTCACTATTTTTGTGGCGTGTCTGGTGTTGAATCTAAAGACGAAAATGAGCGCACTGAAAAAGAAGCACTGCGCTTAACGCTCTATCAATCGGTTGCTAAGCTAATTCGCGCTTATACCAACCTTGCAAATGAAATGGAGCAGGCGGGCTACACCATTGAAGAAGCCGAAAACATAAAGAAAGAAGTCGCTTACTTTGAAAAGGTTCGTGATGAGGTGAAACTCGCCAGTGGCGATTTACTTGAAATGAAACGTTTTGAACCTGCAATGCGTCATCTATTGGATATGTATATTCGAGCAGATGACAGTGAATTGCTGATGGACTTTGAAGAACTAGGTTTAATTGACTTGGTGGTAAATAATAATGGTAAAGGGCTGGAGTCTTTACCCGAAAGCTTGCGTGATAATGAAGAGGCAATGGCAGAAGCTATCGAGAATAACGTAAGAAAAACCATCGTGGATGAAAACCCAGTAAACCCCAAATACTTTGACAGTATGGCAACCTTGCTAGATGAGATCATCAAGCAACGAAGAGAAGAAGCCATCAGTTATCAAGAGTATCTAGAACAAATTCGAGCACTTGCTAAGAAAGTAGTAAACCCAACTGAGAATAGCTCACAAAGCTACCCTGTGTCTGTTGATACGCCAGCCAAACAAGCAATTTATGACAACTTTGGTAGTGATGAAGTACTCACAACTAAAATTGATACCGCTGTTCGCTACACTAAAAAAGCCGATTGGCTTGGTGATAGATTTAAAGAACGTGAGATAGCCAATGCAGTACGAGAAGAAGCGGCAGGTTATGATGTAGATATTGTTGATGTGATGGAGTTAATTAAGGCTCAGAAGGAATATCATTAGTGCGCCATACTAAAAGTAATGCTCAAAGTATTGAAGTAGTTCGTATTGGTGACATCAATGTTGAACTAAATCGCAGAAGCATTAAAAACATTCACCTGAGCGTACTGCCGCCAAATGGCAAAGTTCGATTGTCTATTCCCAATGATACGAGCGAACAAAAGATCAGGCTGGCTATTGTTAATAAGCTTGCTTGGATCAAAAAGCAGCAAGTGGATTTTGCAAGCCAAGAACGCCAATCAATACGTGAAATGGTAAACGGTGAGTGTCACTATTTGTGGGGTAAAAAATATCGATTAAAGCTTATCGAAGCGCAAGGTAAGTACAAAGTAACTGCCAAAGGAAATGGTAAGTTAGAGCTGGCTGTTAGTGAAAGTACGTCCAAACATAATAAGCTCAAACTGCTTAACCGCTTTTACCGTGATGAAATGCAGCGCTCACTTGCAAAACTATTGCCTCTGTGGGAGCAGAAGCTAGGTGTACAAGCGGGTTCTATCAACATCAAAAAGATGAAAACTAAATGGGGAAGCTGCAATATTCAAGCTAAGCGTATATGGCTCAACCTCGAATTGGCTAAGAAGCCACCAGAGTGCATGGAGTTCATATTAGCCCATGAGTTAGTTCATCTTTTAGAGCGTCACCACAACGAGAGATTCCGCTCTTATATGGATAAGCATATGCCGAACTGGCGTGACCGAAGGGATTTGTTAAATAGCTTGCCTTTGGCTTATGAAGACTGGAGTTATTAGCACACTATGGTCAAATAATTTGAAAGTCCTTTATTAGATATTTATGTTTTCTGTAACGCGACTTAAACTCCATCTAATAAGTGGGCATCCTAATTTGCAATTCCAGTCTCGTTGGAAACCGTTCCAGTTCTGGAATGGAAACTACAAATGCCTGGCAAGAAACACAGCAATAGTTGACTGATTTAGTCAGGTATTAGATAATTCGCCACACTTTGCATTTGACTACCAAATGCGTTTCATCGTTGTTTTACCCGAGGTATTGATGTCAGCCACTCCTGAGTTTCCGATTAGCTTCTCTGATGCAGCCGCTTTAAAAGTTAAAAGCCTGATCGAGGAAGAAGAAAATCCCGAGCTTAAGTTGCGTGTTTACGTAACCGGTGGTGGTTGCTCTGGATTTCAGTACGGCTTTACCTTTGATGAAAAGGTTAATGACGGTGATATGGTCATCGAGAAAGAATCGGTATCTTTGGTGGTAGACCCTATGAGCTTGCAATACTTAATGGGCGGTACGGTGGATTATACCGAAGGGTTGCAGGGGGCACGTTTTCTGGTGGATAACCCTAATGCTGAAACCACCTGTGGTTGCGGTTCTTCATTTAGCATTTAATTCTTCACATCTACTTTACACTTCTGACAAATTGTTACCAGCCCGGCCTGTAGTAGCGATTTGACACACTTTTGTCAGCTTTATGACCAATTTTAGATAGTTTTTCTGGTCAATTGTCTTAATATATTACCTTCTCAGGAACATCGCCTGTGGGCTGTCGGGATGATGTTCGTCGCCCGTTATTGTTCGCAAGGAATGTTCATGTCTCGCTTGATTACACGTTTTCGACAACAACCTGTCTGGATTGCGCTGCTCATAAGTTTATTACTGATATTGTGGATTGCCTCCGGCATGGTGTCAGGTCAAACTGAAGGACCAACCAAAGATAAACACCAGGCCCTGTTGCAAAAAGTTGAGGTGACGACTTTTATGGCAGACAGTGTTAATAAAGAAGTGTCTATTTACGGGCGTACTGAGCCTGATCGCATGGCAACAATCCGGGCTGAAGTGGCGGCTCAGGTGGTGGATATTCTGGCTCCTGAAGGGGAAAATGTCAGTGCCGGACAGTTGTTGTTCAGATTGGATGAAAAGGATCTCAAGCAGCAGGTACGCTCCGCACAAGCCATGGTTAAACAGCGGGAATTAGAGCTGCAGGGCGCTGAGTCTCTGAAACAAAAAGGTCTGCAGTCAGAGGTGACTATCGCCCAGTCGGTGGCCAATCTGGAATCCGCCAAATCGCAACTGGTGGCGCTGCAAATCATGCTGCAAAACACCGAAATTAAAGCCCCTTACGATGGCGTTTTAAATACCCACTCTGTCGAAGTTGGCGACTATGTCAAAGTGGGGGATCCGCTGGCAACTTTGGTGGATTTAGACCCTCTGGTGATACGAGCGGATGTCACCGAAAATGATATTGCCGCTTTGCGCAAAGGGCAATCTGCACAGGCGCGCTTGGTATCTGGCCGACAAGTAACAGGGCAGGTACGCTATATCGCCAGCATGTCTAATGAAGGCACCAATACCTTTAAAGTGGAGGTGGCTGTCCCCAATCCGGAAGGGCAATATCTGGCGGGAATGAGCACGCAACTGGTTATTCCACTGGAAGAGACTCTTGCTGTGAGAGTCACACCGGCAGTGATGTCATTGGACGAACGCGGTGAGTTGGGAGTTAAAACCGTTGACGCTGAGGACACAGTGCATTTTGTTCCTATTAACCTGGTAAAAAGTGATAACGAAGGTGTCTGGTTAAGTGGTTTAGGCCACCAGGCAGATATCATTACCCTGGGTCAGGGCTTTGTGCGCGACGGCGACAAAGTGGAAGTGGTTCGCGCAACTGACATCGTGCAGGTGGACTAAATGCGCAGCCTGATATCCTCACTATTAACCCGCACCCGCACGGTGCTGATGATTTTTCTGCTGTTGCTGATTTCTGGCACAGTGACTTATATCAACATTCCCAAAGAGTCGAACCCAGACGTACCCATCCCCTTCATTTATGTATCTATTGTTCACGATGGCATTTCGCCTGAGGATGCCGAAAGGATGCTGGTTAAGCCCATGGAAAAGGAGCTTCGCTCAATTGAGGGCGTCAAGGAGATGACCGCCAATGCCGGGGAAGGACACGCCAGCGTGACCCTGGAGTTTTTAGCGGGCACCGATTCCAAAGTGGCACTGGCTGATGTGCGAGATAAAGTGACGGTGGCCAGAGGCAAACTGCCTTCGGATACCGAAGAACCCACCATTCATGAAGTGACAATGGCTGGCGAGCAGCCGGTGGTTACCGTGGTGTTGTCTGGTGAAGTCAGCGAACGTGCCCTGATTAGTCTGGCACGTGAGTTAAAGAACCGCCTGGAAGGCATCAAAGAAGTGCTGGAAGTGGAAGTGGGCGGTCAGCGGGAAGACCAGGTTGAAATTATCGTCGATCCTTTGCTGTTAGAAAGCTATGGCCTGGATCAAAACGATATCCTGAATCTGCTCTCTCGCAACAATCGCCTGGTGCCAGCTGGCACCCTGGATACCGGGGCAGGCAGCTTTGCGGTAAAAGTGCCTTCGGTATTTGAATCCGTGAAAGATATTTTTGAGCAACCGGTTAAAGTGGACGGTGACAGAGTCATCACCTTTCAGGATGTGGCCACTATCCGCCGTGCTTACAAAGATGCCAACAGCTTTGCCCGGGTCAATGGTAAATCGTCGGTGTCACTGGAAGTGAAAAAGCGCCCTGGCGAAAACATCATTGATACCGTGGCCAAGGTGAAAACTCTGATCTCGGCTGCACAACAAACTCAGTTGTGGCCAAATAGTGTCGAAGTGGCCTACACCGGCGATCAAACCAAAGATGTATTGATGATGCTCAGCGATTTGCAGAACAATGTCAGTACCGCTGTTTTATTAGTGGCTATTGTTATTGTTGCCATTCTTGGCCTGCGCACCGCCACCCTGGTAGGCATTGCCATTCCTGGCTCTTTCCTCACCGGTATCCTGTTAATTTCCCTGTTTGGCTATACGCTGAATATGGTGGTGTTGTTCTCACTGATTATGGCTGTGGGTATGTTGGTGGATGGCGCCATAGTGGTCACCGAATATGCCGATCGGTTAATGAGTGAAGGTGTCGATCGCAAACAAGCCTATGCCGGTGCTGCGCAGCGCATGGCCTGGCCTATTATTGCTTCTACAGCGACTACACTGGCGGCATTTGCTCCTTTAATGTTCTGGCCGGGTATGATGGGCGAGTTCATGAAGTACCTGCCTTTTACGCTGATTGCGACATTATCGGCCTCACTGCTGATGGCCCTGATCTTTGTACCTACATTGGGCACCATTATCGGTAAGCCGCGTTATATTACACCGGAAGCAAAAGCACAGATGATTCAGGCTGAAGAAGGCGATATTCGCACCCTCAGCGGTTTTACCGGTAAGTACGTGCGGGTGTTAGATAAGCTGATTTATCACCCCTGGAAGGTATTAATGTCAGCGATTGTGATCGCGATATTGTCCTATACGGCTTATGGGGTTTCCGGACTGGGGGTTGAATTCTTCCCCCATGTAGATAGTCCAGGTATCAACATCAATGTGCGCTCCCATGGTGATTTATCTATCTACGAAAAAGACGCAGTGGTGCGCAAGGTTGAAAGCCGTCTACTGGACCTGGAAGAAGTCGAAACCCTGTATGCCCGCACCGGAGGCGAACAGGTAGGCTATCTGCGTTTAAATCTGGTGGATTGGCAATATCGACGTCATTCCGATGAAATCTTAAAAGAAGTTCAACAACGATTGCGAGACTTACCCGGATTGGATCTGGAAATTTCACCAGACCAAAATGGACCTCAAAGTGGTAAAGATCTGCAAATTCAGTTGGCATCAAGATATCCGGAATTACTGGATGAGGCGGCACTGAAAATTCGTCGCGCGCTGGATGCCAATGAAAGTTTTACCGCAGTCAGTGATACCGCCACTAAACCAGGACTGGAATGGATGCTCAAAGTTGATCGCAGTGATGCGGCACGTTTTGGAGCTGATGCCACCCTGGTGGGTAACACGGTACAGTTTGTTACGGCCGGATTAAAAATAGGTGAGTATCGGCCAGATGATGTCGATGATGAAATTGATATCCGGGTGCGCTTCCCAGAAGAAGACCGCTTTATAGGCAAACTGGATGAGCTGCGGGTAAAAACTGCTTCGGGATTGGTGCCAATCTCCAATTTTGTAGAGCGCAAGGCTCAGCCCAAAACCGATTTAATCCGTCATATTGATAGCCGAAGAGTTATCCGCGTGGAAGCCAATATGGTGCCGGGCATTTTATTAGATCATGAGCTTCCGAAATTGCAGGAGCAATTACCGGAACTGGGCATTCATCCTGATGTTGAGATAAGCATCAAAGGACAGAACGAACAACAACAGGAGTCACAGGACTTTCTGGGTAATGCCTTTTTGGTGGCGTTGTTTGTAATGGCCATCATTCTGGTAACCCAGTTCAATAGCTTCTATCAGGCGTTTTTGATTCTGAGTGCGGTGTTGTTTTCCACGGTAGGGGTATTTTTAGGACTGGCCATAGTGCAGAAGCCATTTGGTATCGTTATGTCGGGTATCGGAGTCATTTCATTGGCGGGTATTGTTGTAAACAATAATATTGTTTTGATTGATACCTATAATATTCTGCGTCGCGAGGGCATTCCGGCGATGGAAGCCATATTGCGCACTGGTGCACAGCGCTTAAGACCTGTATTGATGACCACGGTGACCACGATTTTGGGTTTGCTACCTATGGTGCTGGAAGTAAATATCGATGTGCTAGGTCGCAATGTCGAACTGGGCGGACCTTCAACCCAGTGGTGGTCACAACTGGCTACGGCAGTAGCAGGGGGACTGGCATTTGCTACACTATTAACATTAGTATTGACTCCTTGCTTGCTGGCGTTAAAAGTAAAGCGAGACTTGCGTAAGCAAAATATAGCGCAAGCAGAGAATGCGTCTGACTTTGTACCTCAGGCGGCAAAATAACAGGTTAAACAGAAGGAATTTTCATGTTAAAGCTTTATGGCTCCACCACGTCACCTTATGTGCGTCGGATTCGTATGTTGTTGGCCAATGTTGAGCATGACTTTGTCAACATGCAAATCTTTTCCGGCAAAGATCGCGATTATTTGATGTCGAAGAACCCGACCTTAAAAATCCCCATGCTGGAAGACGGTGAAGATGTGATTTACGACTCGCGAGTGATCTTTCGATACCTGGTGGAAAAGTACAGTTTACCGGCGTTGACCTGGAATCAGGAAAACCTGCTAACGGTTATCGACTCTATTAACGATTCCCTGGTGCAATTGCTGTTACTGCAACGTTCTGACATCGAATCAGACGACGATAAACTGTATTTCAGATTACAAGATGAACGGGTCAGTCACGCTTTTTCTCATCTGAATAATGCCGTTGAGCAGGGAGCTTTTGAGCATTGGGAATATCCAGAGATATGCCTGTTTTGCTTGCTGGACTGGACGGCATTCAGACAACTGCACGAACTGGCAAGTTATCCGGCATTGTTGGAGTTTATGAGTCAGCACAAGTCCCGTATTGAAGCCTCGTCCACCGACCCCCGAGAGTAGGTAAGTGTTCAGTGGCCTACATCACGTGGCTATAATCTGCTCCGATTATGGCCGCTCTAAACATTTCTACACTGAGATCTTAGGGTTGCGCGTGATTGCCGAGAACTACCGTGCTGAGCGGGATAGTTACAAATTGGATTTGCTGTTACCTGATGGCACGCAAATCGAACTATTCTCCTTTACCAATCCAGCGCCAAGGCCCAGCCAGCCGGAAGCCTGCGGCTTACGCCATTTGTGTTTTAGAACCGAGAGTCTGCAAGACAGTATCCGTCATCTTCAGCAGCAAGGTGTTGAAGTCGAACCGGTGAGAGTGGATCCTTATACCGGAACCAGCTTCACCTTTTTCCGGGATCCTGATGGCTTACCGTTGGAATTGTATGAGCTTAGAAAGTAGTCATTAACCTTTCCCGTATACACCACAATAGTCTTTGACGCCTAATACAAGGCTATCTATGATTGAACTTAGACAGGTGATTGTGGAATTGTAAATGCACATGCGTAGTGCGCTCCGGTTGCAGAGTGATAAATATGGCAAATTAATACCAGCAGTTATCTGGTATTTGTTTGCACTGCTTTATCCAGTGCAAAGTTCTGCTCAGATGTTTTTTGAAAGTATCGGCAATGCTGAACTCATCCCCGACTACGTAGTTACCGATATCGAGCAGGATAAGCAAGGTTTTCTGTGGATCGCTACTGCTGCAGGAGTGGTGCGTTACGATGGCTATCGTTATAAGTTGTATTCGCACAATGCCTATGACGACACCTCTATTGGAGGCAATTTTGTGCGCAGCATCAATGTCTTTGATGATGGCACGGTATGGTTATCTACAGAGCCTGGTGGCGTGTCCATTTATAATCCCGAATCTGAGCGTTTTACCCGATTCTTTAGCGAGCAGTTTCTCTTGGAAAACCCGGACCTTTCCAGTGTCGCTCAAATTTTACGGGATCAACAAGATCAGATTTGGTTAGCCACCAATACCGGGCTTTTTCTGATGACGATTCAGGGAGAACTATTAGCACATTATACGGTTGAACATGGCATCCCTCACAATGGGATTCGGGCATTATTGCGTGACAAAGACGGTGAAATTTGGGTGGGAACTCGCGCTGGACTGGCACGTTATTCCAGAACAAAGGATGCTTTTGAGCGTGTGACCGCCAGCAATGCAGATGTTAAAAATCTCTACGTCAGAACACTGTTTGAAGATGATACTGGGCAAATCTGGATTGGCAGTAATGCCTCTGGATTATGGCGCTTTGATCCGCAAAGTGGGCTTTTATTAAAGGCTCTGGCAGATCAGCCAGAAGAGTATCAAAAGAGCACTATTTACGATATTTTTCAAAAGGATGATAAGGAAATTTGGGCCGCGCGATTTGGCGGCATCGACCAAATCTCTATTGAAGATGGTCGCTGGTTATCCCGCAGTATTCACGATCCGTCCGACAGCTTTAGTCTGGCTAACAACGATATTCGCACAATGTTAAAAGACCGCTCTGGCTTAGTGTGGATTGGCGGTTATGGCGGTGGTGTACAGCGGGTATTTGGTGATCAGGACTGGGTAAAAACCCTCAGATTTAGCTTGTTAACGGAAAATGCATTAACTGAACCTAATGTCAGTAGTGTTCTGGCATTGTCCACTGGCGATATTTGGGTAGGCACTCGCGGTGGTGGTATCAATATCGTACAAAGAGACATAGGCGTTGTAGGTGGGCATTTCCCGGAAGTTGATGTACCCGGCAAGTTGCAGTCTGGCTGGATAACGGCAATGGCAGAAATGTCCAACGGTGAAATTTGGGTAGGAGTCAATCCTGGGCAATTGTATCGATATAACCCGTTAAATGATGAGTTTTTCTTATATACCCAAAAACAAGGGCTGCCCAGAGTAAACATTAGGGCGATACGCCCCTCTGTTAATGGCGGCGTATGGGTGGGCACCAATTCAGGATTAATTTATTGGCAACCTGATACCGATAAGTTTATTCGTTACCTCATGCAGGATGGAAGTGCCATGCGGGATGGCATTAACGCCCTTCACGAACAGGGAAATGGACAACTACTGGTAGCCACTGGGGCAACAGGATTGTATTGGGTAAAGCCTGGAACAGATTATCTGGTAGCGGTTGAAGGGCAAGATGCGAATGGGCGATTGCTCAACACCATTAGTATTGTCGGCATGTTATACGACAGTCAGGAACGCTTGTGGTTGGATACACCAGCAGGTCTGCATCTTGCTGTATTTGATGAAGCCGGCAGGGCACTGTTGCAAAACCACAGTGAACAAGCTGGCTTTGGTGGACGCCCTATGGGAGCAAATTTGCTGGAAGACAAGTTGGGGCGGATCTGGAGCCCTACTCATGTCTATGAACCAGAATCAGCAAGAATGACGCCGTTGCAAAGGGCAGATGGTGTCGATATTGGCACTAACTGGTTTCGGGCATACACCAGAACGTCGCAAGGAGAGTTTTTATTTGGCGGTAGCCGGGGCCTGTTAATGGTTAAGCCGGAGCGTTTTTCGTTGTGGGATTATCAACCCGCGGTATTGGCGTCGGAATTGCGAATCGATGGCAAGTTGGTTAATGCTGGCAGACTGGCGCAAGATGGCCTGACACTGGAACCCGGACAAAGAAGCTTCAGTATAGAATTCACCGCTTTGGATCTATCGGCGCCGGAAAAAAATCGGTATAGATACCAATTAGCAGGTTATGACAAGAGCTGGACAAACGTCGATGCGACCCGACGAATTGCCAGTTACAGTAACCTCTGGCCCGGCGATTATCAGTTTACCGTTGAAGGCACCAACCGCAATGGTCATAGTAGTGATAAGCAGTTGACCTTCACTGTAAAAATCAAAGCCGAATATTGGCAAACCAGCTGGTTTATTGGCTTGTGTATCTTCCTGGCGATTTCGCTTTTCTACGGTGGATTTCGCATCCGTATCCAGTGGATAAAGGCCCGGGCCTTAGCACTGGAAAGCCTTGTTGAAGAGCGTACCCAGGAATTAAAAAAGGCTCAGGCAGACTTTATCGAGCAGGAAAAAATGGCGTCCCTGGGTGGTCTTGTAGCCGGGGTTTCCCATGAAATCAATACGCCGATGGGAATTGCACTGACTGCAGCAACGGCATTGAATGATGATTGCCGTTGGTTGGAAAACAAAGTAAAAGAGAATCGTCTGAAACGCAGTGATTTGGATAAGCATATCAACAAACTGCGGGAGTCCAATAAAATCATTTTGAGTAGTCTGGAGCGTGCTTGTGCTCTGACCTCAAGCTTTAAACAGGTGGCAGTGGATCAGACCAGTGAGCAACGTCGCGAATTTGAGCTTAAAACCTTATTAAAAGATATTGAGCGTTCGCTAAACTCCTTGTATTCCAAAAAAGGTCACAAGCTCAAAATTGATTGTCCTGAAGGGATTAAACTGGATAGTTATCCCGGTGCGCTGTTTCAGATATTTACTAACCTGATCAACAACTCTGTGTTACACGGCTTTGCTGATAAAAGTGCTGGTCGTATTAACATTCGAGCCGAAGATCGGCCTCAAATGCTGTTTATCGAATATCGAGATGACGGCGTTGGTATGACCGCAGAAGTGAAGAAAAAAGCTTTCGAGCCCTTTTTTACAACGCGCCTGGGGGTAGGCGGTTCGGGCCTTGGAATGCATCTGGTGTACAATTATGTTTCTCAGGTGCTGGGGGGCAAAATATCCATTGAAAGTGCACCAGGTGAAGGTTTTACCTGTTATATTGAACTGCCGTTCGAGGCTCCTAAAAGAAAAGAGGCGGAATAACCCTTCTCAGGTTACCGGCATTGCATCAGGCCGCAAAAAATACATTTGTTGCGGCTCATGATTCTTAATAGACAAGGCTCCCCGCGCTTCAACAGCAATTTCCTGTCCCAGCAATTTTAAAGTGTCGTTTGAGATGTTAATTTTGCCCGGTTCACTGGCGCTTTCCATGCGAGATGCCAGGTTAACGGTATTACCCCAGATGTCATAACTAAACTTGCGTTGCCCGACAACTCCCGCCATCACCGGGCCGCTGTGAATGCCGATGCGAATATCAAATACACATAGCCCCTTGGCAGGGTTGCTGACTTTCAACTCTTCGCCAATCTCCAGCATTTTTAACGCCAACTGCACACACTTTTCTGCGTGATCGTCACTGCGAACGGGCAACCCGCCAGCCACCATGTAGGCATCACCAATGGTTTTAATCTTTTCCAGGCCCAATTCTCCGACAGCCTGGTCGTAGCGTTCAAAGTAGGTATTGAGGGAGTCCACTAAAATCTGAGGCGAAACACCAGAGGCAATGCGGGTAAAGCCCACAAAATCAGAAAATAACAATGTAGCGCATTGGTAATGTCTGGCTTGAGTGTGGCCCTTTTCTTTCAGCTCAATTGCGGTGTGTTCCGGCAATATGTTTAGAATGATCTTCTCTGACTTTTCTTTCTCTGCACTGAGCTCCTGAGTGCGTTGCTGAATAAGCTTTTCCAGCCAGGCATTTTTGCCCAGGCCCTTAATGCGTGACAGTACATGTTCAGGATCCGGGCGCAGGCGAAAATTATCACTGCGCTGTAACATCAGTATTTTATCTGCGTGATCAATCAGTACCAGAGTAGGTAACAAGGTGTCCTGGCCAAAACGGCTTAACCCGGCCAGCGAGCCGCCTTCGTGCACCAGTTTATATTTTGACGAAAAACTGAAATCCCGATCCACCAGGTAATCACAGGCCACATCGTAATTTGCCGCCAGCTTTTGCATTTCTTCATGGGGCTCAGCACTGACAAAGGCCAGGTGAATGCCCTCATCCTGAATTTGTTTGTAGTGAGCCATCAGCACGGCTATTTGTGCCGTACAAAATGGGCACCAGTTACCGCGGAAAAAATAAAATAGTATTGGCCCCTGGCTCATTTTTTTTCGGGTGATCGGATTGCCCTGAGGATCATCAAACACAAAACCAGGAAACTGATTTCCTTCCTCCAGACCTGTCAGTTGCAAGCGCAACTTAGGTAATACCCGGGTTAGCAACCAAACCAGGCAAAGATGTAAAAAAGACACTGTTATGGGCAACAGATAGTGTAACCAATGATTTGATACAGAGAGGGTCAGCAACACAAAACTGCTCAGCATAACCAGCAGTAAAGTGTTTTGGTGGGAGCGGGTTTCTACCTGTTGTTGCTGATTATAGATAAGGGTGTAAATGGGGAACACACTGTTTATCAGAACAAACCCCAATCCGGGCCAGGAAAAATTAAAATACAGCCATAACAACAATAGTGGACTGCTGGCAAAAGTCAGCAGCATTACCGGAACAATCAGGGCATTCTTAATTCGCTGCGATAATTTAAATGCCCGTGTCATGGTTATAATCCCGTCCAGTTGTTATTGGTCTTTGAGCCAGCCCTTGTTAACGGCGATATCTATTTGTGCGCAAACATACTGCCAGATGGCCGGTGTAATCTCTTCCAGGTATTGATTGCGTTTTAACACCTGAGACTTTTTAACACCGTGTTTGGCCCAACTTCCGCCTTCGTTTTGCATGTTTTGCAGTAGTGGTAAAATACGATCCATGGCCTTGGCGAATCTGGCGTCTGCCGTTGTTGCCTCTTCAAACTCTAACCATAAAGAACGGTATTCCTGGAATTGGCTTTCAGGCAGTAATCCAAAAATGCGATTAGCGGCTGCTAATTCCTTGCCATGCTGCGCATCCAGATCACCTTGCTCTGAAAAGGCGAAGGTATCACCAGCATCGATTTCCACGATATCGTGTATTAGCAGCATTTTAATAACCCGCAGTAAGTCCACCTCTTCTGCGACGTGTTCCTGAAGAACAGGGGCCAACATGGCTATGTGCCAGCTGTGTTCCGCGCTGTTTTCCTGGCGATTATTATCGGCTTTCACCAGCGCCTGACGATAAACGGCTTTGAGTTTATCCAGTTCCAGAATGAAGTTGAGTTGTTGTGCTAGTGCATCCATGAAATTTCCTTTAATTAACCGGGGCAGTGGGAGGCAATGGCGATTTTTGAATCTTTTGAAACAGCCAGCCAATTCCCACCAGAGACAAACCTAAGCCTATAAATGACAAGGCTCTGTACAAGCCTTCGAGGTTAGCCATATCCACCAAAAAGGCTTTCAGAACCACCATTGCCAGCAGTCCAAAACCGACCTTTTTAACTGTGTTATTGCCTTTCAGGTGTGCCATAAAAATACTTGTGGTTGCCAGTAACAACCAGACGAACGAGTAAGTATACAGCTCTGAGTCAGAAGTTTCAGCCAGCAGGTTTATGGTACCGCCCTGAAACTGGTTGCGGATCATGCCATTGATAAATAAGAACAGATACACACCGGCTATGGTCTGCGCCGGTTGTTGTAGCGAGTTTGGCAACAGACGAATGCGATTTAATCCGATGAGTAGTAAGGCCGGTAAAGCCCACAAGGGGAGCAACCAGTTAATGATGCCTGTGCCAACAGCAATATCGGAAAAATACGGGGAGTCTAACACTGTAATGCCTAACTGCAGTACTAAGCTTAAGGTCAGCAGTCCAAGTCCGGCTAACTGGTAGAGGGATTTTCCTGTGTTGGAGGTCTGCATTCGCCATAGATAAACGCAACCCAATAGCATCCAGTTGAACGCCAATAACACACTTTCATTAAAGCTCAGGTCACCGAGGACCGGGTAATGGCCCACTAGCAACCAGGAGGTTTCGGTGGTGACGAATAACGCGATCAGATGCAAGATGGCACCGGTTATCCAACTGCGCAGTGTTGCAGAGTCGCTGTAGCGATAGGCCAGTGCAAGAGCACAGACTGAAAGTGGGTAAACAATGAGTGTCCAATGCAGAGTAAACAAGGTTTCGTCGGCATAGTTATCCAGCCAGGGGCTTAAAGTTAGCCGCAGAGTGGCGATACCAATAGCCACTTTAAATAGCCAGTCAGGCAGAGCTACCAGGTATTTTCGGGTCAGGTAGCACATGCTGGTGACCTGTACCAACAAGGCCAATGTCAACAGGCTCTTACTCAGAACAAGGGTCAGGCACAAGGTGATACAGGCATTACACAGAATTAGCCAGCTCACTTTATGCAAATGATTGGCTACTCTGGTAGCCACATAGCAACTGATAGCTGCCAGGAGCAGTAATTCTGTGATCCAAACCGGGTTGAGTATGCTGTTGGCCGCAACCGGAGACCAAAGATAACTCAGACTGTAGCTGCTAATCGGGGCTAAAACCAGCAGCAACAGATAGGCGATTCTGTCGGGATAAACTTTGCTCATTAGCGCTGCGTAGATGACAAACACAAGCGCCAGTATTTGAGCGAACAAATAGCCACTGCGGAAGGGGAACAGGTTGTCATTTAAGTCGACAGGGACAGCGAATAAATATAATGAGAACAGCGCAAATATCAGCGCTAAAAATGGCCAGCTATCAAGTGCACTGTATCGAACAGCACTGACTAATAACACCGAGCCCAACACCAGATTAACCAGTGTCAGATTAATTTCGCTGCTGAATTGCCAAAGCATAAAGCTCAGCAGTATCACGCAAAATAATATCGGAAGGTGCTCTTTGCGGGGCATTAACAAGGTATGTACCGGAAGTGCCTGAGTCAGTGTTTTTTGTAATCGCCAACCCATTAAATCCGACAAAATAAACAGGTAAATCGACAACAGTGCGGTGATTAAAACGATCAGAATATCGGTTTCTTTTGCGAAGGCAGTGGCCGCTGCAAACCACACAAAATGGCCAATCAGGGCCTGCCACCAAAGCCAGGATTGTGATACCCGCTGACTCACCCAAATGGCAGCTGCAGAGATAAAACAAACATACAGCAACAACAAGGTAATATTGGCTGAATCAGATGAGACCAACACTGGCACCAGATAAGCGCCAATAATACCCACCACCGCCATGATTGGCCCGTAGCGCAACGCCAAAGAGATAGCTGATAACGATATGATGGCCAGTAAGCCGAACGCCACCGGATTAGCAATAAACTGATAAACATCCCAGGCCACCATGGTCATGGCAAAGCAGGTAATACTGCCGCCACTGGCAATAGCCGCCACCACATGACCAGAGTGAATAGCAAAACGTTCGGCGTTGCGATTCAGATATTCTGCCAGCGCTACCAGTGCAATACCAAACAGGGCACCGCCAGTGACCCTCAGGGCGGGTGAAATTAAATTAGCCTCTATCGCATAGCGGGCCAGAAATAGTCCACCCATTGCCAGTACCAGACCGCCCAACCAGAGAAATAGATTTTTTCTCAACCAGATTTCCAGGTCGAAACCTTGCTTGTTGGTGGAAGGGGGCACCTTGGTCTTAGCTACATCGGAGGACTCAGTGACAGATGCAGGTGCTGGGTTTATCTTTGTTGCAGCATGGTCAGTATCAACAGGTGAAGTTACTTTGTTTGAGGAAGTTGAATCTGTGGTTGCACTGGCGCTGATTTCGCTGGTGTCATTTTTAACAGCCATAGCGCTGATATCATCGGGGGGATTTTCCAGCTTAGCCAGCCGGGACTGCAGTTTGTTGAGCTGGATATTAAGCAACTCTAGTCGACTGGTGAGTGTTTTGTTGACCTGCAACAATCGCTTGATTTGAGTTTTGTTTTGGAACGATATGATCGCCGCCACAAAAACAAATATTCCTAATAATAATACCATGACGTCCATTTTGTTTAACTCATAACGCTTTCCTGTTATTGATTCTACGCCTGAACAGAGTGAAATGGGAAAATATTTACTGGCGACAGAACAAAATAAGGGGCTACACTGTTAACGCCAGCCACGCTTTAAGGAGAACTCTATGAGCCACACTCAGTCAGGTCGTTGTCAGTGCGGTAGTGTAAAGCTTGAACTCGATTTGCCGCATCCGCTTAAGTGCTATGCCCCAAGGGCCTGTGATTGCGATTTTTGCACCTGCAGAAATATTAGTTGGTTGTCGGATCCTAAGGGGCAACTGGCGATTCGCGCTGATTCCCATATAGACAGATTAAAGCAAGGCTCTGAGCAAGCTGAGTTTATCGCCTGTCACCACTGCCATGACGTGGTGGCAGTATGTTTAGCGATAGACGGAGGATATGTGGGAGCAGTTAACAGTCAGGCGCTGGATGAAAGTACTTCCTGTAAAGCTGCGCAGGTGGTTTCTCCTCAAAAATTGGCTGCACAAGAAAAAGTGAAACGCTGGTCCCGCATCTGGATGCCAGTCACCCTCTGAGCAACTGCAAACGTATTCATAGGGTAAATGCAACAGAAGGCGCTAGTATTAGGCTAAGCCTGACTGAATATAGTGCGTTTCTTTGTGAATCATAAATACCTTGTTGCTCTCCTGTTTTCTCCCTTTCTGATAAATGGCGTTACTGCCTGTTCGGCTCAAAAGCCGCAGCAGGCCAGTGATGACATGCAAAATAAGGCGATATCAGAAAATCAGACACTCAATAGAGAACTCCTGCATGTACCGTCTCCGCAGTGGCAGGATCAGATCATTTATTTTTTGATGACTGACCGTTTTAATGATGGTGACCCCAGCAATAACGACATGGGACGAGGTGAGTACGATCCGAGCAAGGAAAGCCATTATAACGGGGGTGATATCCCAGGTATCACGCAAAAGCTGGATTACATTCAGGATTTAGGCGCTACGGCCGTGTGGTTAACACCGCCGGTAGCTAATCAGTGGTGGAGTAGTGACTCTGAATATTCCGGGTACCATGGTTACTGGGCCCGGGATTTCAAAAAAGTAGATGAGCATTATGGCACCCTTGAGGATTACAAGGCGCTTTCAGCAGCGCTGCATCAAAAGGGCATGTATCTGATTCAGGATACTGTGGTCAATCACACCGGCATCTTTTTTGGTTATCAGGGGGAATACGACCCTGAAGATACCGCAAAAAACTTTGTGCTGTTTGAACAGGGCTTTCAGGCCGCACCAGAGATGCCACCCTTTCATAGAGTGAATCGTTTAAATCCGGAACATGCCGAAGCGGCTATTTACAACTGGACCCCCGGAACCTCTAATTATCAGAGCCTGGAGCAGCAATTTACCTATCAATTGGGCAATCTGTCAGATATCAATACCAAAAATCCGGCAGTGATTGCGGCATTTAAAGATGCTTATCGCTGGTGGATGACTGAAGTGGGCGTAGATGCCTTTCGCATCGATACCGTTAAATATGTGGAGCACAGTTTCTGGCAGCAATTTTTGCACGATCAGGATGGCATATATGCCCAGGCAGAGGCTCTGGGTAAAAATCATTTTTTAACCTTTGGGGAAGTGTTCGAAGCATCAAAACCTTTCGACACGGAAGGCGAGAGTAAGGTTGTTAGTTTTTTAGGTAGTGAGGATAAACCTGAACTCAACTCAGTGATTGGTTTTCCTTTGTACTTTGAAATTGGCAGTGTTTTAGGGGAAGGCAAGCCAACAGCACAACTGGCTTTTCGGTTGCAGGCATTTATGGAGATGTATCCAGATCCCCATGTAATCCCGAACTTTATTGATAATCACGATACCAAACGCTTTTTAGCGGGAGCCAGTGAAGCAGCATTAAAACAAGCACTGGCGTTGTTGTTAACTATTCCCGGTATACCTGTGATTTATCAGGGCACAGAGCAAGGCCACCAGGAATCGAGGCAAGCCATGTTTGCCGGAGGCTTCCTCAGCGAGCAAGACCAGTTCAATCGCGACTCTGAGTTATTTCAATATATCAAAGCGTTAGCGGCAATACGCAAGGCCCATCCAATATTCAGTCGTGGTGACTTAACCTTATTGGCGTCTAATCGATCCGGCCCAGGCGTACTGGTATACAAGCGTCAATATCAGGGGCAGACGGCCATCATTGTACTTAACAGCGCCGACCATGCTGTGTTGTTACACGGCGCAGAAACCGGGCTGCAAGCCGGTACGCAATTGCATAGCTTGTACCAAAACTTTGCGCTGACAACGCCTGAAGTTGCGGCAGATGGGAACCTGTCGATGGAGTTGCCCGCCAGGGCGGTGGCTGTGTATTTGTCCTCTGACAAACCGCCACAAGCTACGGAAAACAAGGCGGCTCAGGTTTCTATACAATTAGATAGCCCGATTGATGGCAAAGTGTTTGAACAGGATATCCTGGTGTCAGGCACTTTTAGCGAGGCTGACGCGACACTTAAACTGATATTAAACGGCAACCTCGATACAGCGCAGCAGATTAAAACGGATCGCCAGGGGCGGTGGCAGTCGGTGCTCCCGGTGCGAAATCTGGGTGAAACGCAATACGAATTGCAGCTGTATGCTCCTGACCACGACTTTGTGTCGGACACCCAGCGCTTTACAGCAAGCGTGGCTGAACCGCAAGTTCAGGTCATTGTGGCTGATGCAAAAGGCGATGATCGGGGTGAATCCGGGCACTATTTGCGACCACAACAAAAGGCCAGTGAGCAGCAGATGGACATTTTGCAGGTGGATGCGCAAACGGCTGGCGCTAATTTAAAACTCACCCTGACAATGAGCCAGATAAGTGATTACTGGCTCCCGTCCAATGGCTTTGATAATACCAGTTTTACCCTGTTCTTTGATTTTCCTGAGCAAGAAGGGGCCCACGCTCTGCCGCTGCTGAATGCCAGTATGCCGGAAAATCGCAACTGGGATTTGGCGCATGTGGCCTATGGGTGGGGTAACTACATGTATCGTTCAGCCCATGCATCGGCTAATGAAATGGGTCAGAAGGTGGGTATTGCACCTCAGGTTAGTGTGGATAAAGATAAAGGTGAGATCAGCTTTTTCTATCGCGGTGAACAGTTTGGGGTTAACGATTGGCAAGATGTGTTCATCTACCTGACCACCTGGGATATCTCAGGTGAAGGCGCCTACAGGGAGCTTACGCCTGAGGGCGGCGAGTGGCAATTTGGCGGTGGCGAGCACCATGACGCAAAAATCATGGACTCGGTAAAATTACATTTAACAGCGGAGCACAGCGATGAAGGTTAGAATTATTTTTACACTTTGGTTTTTGATGATGGGCGCAGTGTGTCAGGCCGTTGAGGTAAGTAGCGGAACCTTAAAAAAACTGGAGCCGTTTGGCTCTGTATTATTTCCGCAAAAAAATGTCTTTATCTGGCTGCCCGAAGGCTACAGCGCTGCCAAAAAATACGCGGTGTTGTACATGCACGATGCACAAAACCTGTTTGATGCTGATAGCACCTGGAATAAGCAGGCCTGGGACATTGACGATGTTGGTAGTGAACTGATGGCACAAGGGCGGGTGAAAGACTTTATTGTGGTGGCGGCCTTTAATGGCAACCACAATGGTAAGTTTGCTCGTCGCAACGAGTATTTTCCGCAAAAGGTCTTCGAGAGCCTGACACCACAATGGCAGCAGCGCCTTGTTAGCGCCAAAAGCTACAACCAGCCATTGTTTCAGGGTGAAATTCGCTCTGATGATTATCTCAAATTCCTGACTCAGGAATTAAAGCCATATGTTGATAAGCACTTTTCGGTATACACCGACAAAGATAATACCTTTGTCATGGGATCCAGTATGGGAGGCCTTATTTCCCTGTATGCCATCAGTGAATACCCCGATATTTTTGGTGGTGCCGCTTGCCTTTCGACACATTGGCCAGGTGGTAACCCAGAGGCTGAAAGCCCCATTCCAGCTGCGTTTGCAGCTTACATGCGGGAAAATCTGCCAGCTCCCGACAGCCATAAAATCTATTTTGATTTGGGCACGGAAACACTGGATCAATACTACCCCCCATATCAGGCTCTGGCGGATAAAGTGATGCGGGAAAAGGGCTACGATTACCAGAGTTGGATCACTAATACCTTTGTAGGTGATGGTCACGAAGAGCGATTTTGGAAAGCGCGTTTACACATTCCTTTGTTGTTTTTACTGGGAAAGTAAATATTATTACAGATAGATATAACATATATCAATTAAATCAAGGGATTAACTTATAGCTGTTAATAAAAAGTAAACATATCTTGCCTGTTCGGCCGGATTTATTTGTGGTGCTTTTCTGGAAAAAAGTGAGCGCGGGCGTTAAAACGTCGTCCAAAATAACAATCACAAAGAATCTGAGAAGTATGAATATGTCCGAACAGGTCGAAACAGCAAAGATCCTCTCCCCTAAACGAAATACCAGCGTCGCTACAACTGTCAACCAGTTAGCTGAAGAGCAGTTAGCGCACTTTGGTATCGACCCTAAAACTGAATATGGCAAGTGTCTGTTTGAAGCGGCCGCGCACTTGTATCAGGCGCAGATTGATATTTCCAATCTGTGGCAGGTTACTTCTAAAACATTGGCCACTTTAGATCGCAAAGACAAAATTGCTTACTTCAATGCTAAGAAGTTTTTGAGTTTCCAAATTGCCAAGGTTCTGGATACCTTACAAAACCCATTCCGGGCTACCTTCCAGAGTTTGCAGCAACAAACCGGCTCGCAAGTGGCAAAAACTCACTATCCCTTATTTGATAACACTACCGCCTTGTTTTCTGCGACACCGGTAGTGGTGCGTACGGCCACTTATGTATACGCCTGTACCGAATGGGTTGACGACGCTTTCCAGGGCAAAGAGGCCACTCACCAGATTTATTCGCGCTTGTTAAACCCCACTAATATTTCTCTGGCGAACGCCATCGTAGAAATGGAAGCTGGCCCCTATGCAGGTGATTATCTGGCGTGGAACTTCAACTCCGGTATGGCGGCGATTGATGCCATGTTGTCTAACGTGCTGGGCCACGGAGATGTGCTAATTGTATCGCGCAATGTGTACGGCGGTGTTTACCAGTTGCTGCACGACTATTTTGCCAGAAAGAACCGCATGGACATCCAGATTGAATGGTTTGATGGCTATGACGCAGATACTTTTGAAAGCTTTATGAAGGACGTGAAAGCCAAGCATCAGGCGCGTTTGGAAACTCACGATCTGCACGTTTATATTGAATCTCCCTGTAACCCCCATGGTTATGTATTAGATGTTGCCGGTATCTGTAAAATTGCTCATCAGGACAACCATGTGGTAATGCTGGATTCCACCCTGGCAACGCCGGTTTTACATCAGCCTCTGCAACGTTCCGACAAACGCGAGCGTCCGGATTATGTGGTGCACAGTTACACCAAAGATATCTGCGGTAGTGGTGCTACAACAGCGGGTGTGGTGATTGCCGAAACATGGCGCATGTTCCAGGCCAAAGGGCAGTGTGTTAATGACTACGACTGGTCGCGTACTATGTTCTGGGACGTGTACTACATAAAAGGTGCCTTCCTGGATTCTGAGAAAGCTTTTGATGTCTTAACTGGTATGAAAACTCTGGAGCAGCGAATTCTGGCGAAGAGCATAAATGCGCAGGTGTTGAGCCAGTTCTTCCATTCTCATCCGGAAATCAGAGTGCATTGCCACAGTATTGAAGGCAACCACAATGCCGCCATTAAGAACAAGCAAATGCGTCATGGCTGGCCTTGTGCTTTGTTCACTCTGGACATGGAAAAATCCGGTCTTGAGCGTGATACCTTCGTGCGTTTCTTTGATGCATTGGAGCCTGCGTTCAGTCACCAGGTCAGCATCGGCCAGAACAATACCATCATTTTGTGCCCAGCTTTAACGTCTCACTCGGAAATGGGCGAAGCAGAACAAAAAGACGCGGGTATCTACCTGACGACTATGCGTATTGCTACAGGAACCGAGAACATCAAGGAACTGATTGCCCACTTCATCAACGTGGTACGCCTGCACATCGACCCGGTATCGCCAGGATTCAGTGATAAGTTTATGACTCCGGAAGCGGTAGATGAGTTATATATGCAGGTAGCCAGCAAGTTCTGTCAGCAGCACTATTCAAGCACTGCACCACTGACACAACTGCTGAGCGGACGCTTTGAAGACGCTGCGAACAGCGTAGTAGCATAATCCCAAAGGATACTTAATCGTATCCTAATTGAAATGGACTTCATTTTATAAAAAAGCCGCAATTGCGGCTTTTTTGTTGTTTATCGGTGACATGTTCATGGCTGGTACTAGTTGAAACCACAAAGCAAAGTGATACTATAGTGATACTTTGCTGATTTGGGAATCTGACTATGAAGGTCGAACTGGTAACCTCGCTAAAAAGACAAGCAACCAAGATCTTGGCTGATCTCCATGCCTCGAAAGAGCCAGTTTTGATTACTGAGCATGGCCAACCTTCCGCCTATCTAGTTGATGTTGAAGATTATGAAATGATGCAAAAACGCATGTCTATTCTTGAGGGAATTGCTCGTGGAGAGCACGCGATTAAACACCAGCAAGTATTATCTAATTCTCAAGCTAAAGAAAAAATGAATAAATGGCTGAGATAATTTGGACTGAACCTGCGCTCAATGACCTTAATGAAATTGCTGAGTATATAGCTGTTGCGAACCTGCAAGCTGCGAAATTGTTGGTAGAAACTATATTCAGCAAAGTTGATAGATTAGAGGCGCACCCTGAATCAGGAAAAGTACCACCAGAAATATCGACACTTAATTACAGGGAATTAGTTGTAACGCCCTGTCGAATTTTCTACAAAATCGATACAGACAAAGTTTTCATCCTTCATGTAATGCGGCAGGAACAAGACCTTAGGCGTTTTCTATTGCGTTAAATCGTTGTAGATAAAAATAGATTAACAGGGAAGCTGATTGCTTTCCCTGTATTTAGTCGGGCCATTAATGGTGCTTAAACAATGTGCCTAACACTGCACCACGGCTCGCTCCGGTGACTTTGGGGACATTGCCTTGTACATTGTTTTCAAATGCCCAGGCCAGCCAGGCAAAAGCCAGTGCTTCCACTGCGTCCGGATGAATCCCTAATTCATGGGTGGTGGTCACCTTGATACCATCCAATTGTGCCGCTATACGTGCCATCAGATGAGCATTCTGGGCACCGCCGCCACAGACATAGACACTATCAACCGCTTGCAGGGCTTTGATGTCATTGGCGATACTGAGTGCGGTTAACTCCAATAAAGTGGCTTGAACATCTTCGGCTGGAATTTCCTCTGGCTGAACTGTCAGACTTTGCTCCAACCATTCCAGATTAAATAATTCGCGTCCGGTACTTTTAGGGGCCGGTTGCTTGAAGTAATCCTGATTTTTCAGCGCATGTAATAGTGGCAAATGGCACTGACCTGAAGCCGCCCAGGCGCCATTTTCATCATATTCCTTGCCGGTGTGCTCATGACACCAGGCATCCATCAATCGATTGCCCGGACCGGTGTCAAAGCCCAGCACCTGTTCCGGGTCACAACCTTTGGGCAGATAACTGATGTTAGCAATGCCACCGATATTGAGTACCACGCGATGTTCCTCCGGGCTGCTAAATGCCGCCTCGTGAAAAGCCGGTACCAAAGGCGCTCCCTGACCACCCAATGCAATATCTTTGCGTCTGAAATCAGCCACCACGTCGATTCCGGCTTTCACCGCAATGGAGTTGCCATCACCAATTTGCACACTGTAACCAAATTCGCCATCGGGGTGATGTCGTATTGTCTGACCATGACTGCCAATCAGTTTGATATCACTGGCGGAGAGGTTGTTACGCGCTAGTAAATCCTGGCAGGCATTGGCAAAACAGGTGGCTACCTGTCTGTCTGCTATTGCCATGCGATTTACTTCGTTGTCACCGGGCTGACAAAGTTCCTTTAGTTCTTCTAATAAATCTTCTGGGTAGGGATAGGTGGCAAAGTCCAGCGTTTTACACTGGTCATTGGCGTAGTCCACGATGACGGCATCAATACCATCCATACTGGTGCCAGAAATCAGCCCAATATATTTATCAGTCATGAGATTCTCCAAAAGGAAAAGGGATACGCTCTTAAAAGCGTATCACAATCTGAAAAAAATGAAGCCGCGAAAAGATTAACGCTGATTGGTATAATTCATGGCAAGCATGATGCGGCGGTTGTTATCCAGTTTCGCTTTGTAGTCTTTGGCTAGTTCCAGAAATGCCGCCTGTTCGCTCTTTTTGATTGGCAAGGCTTTGGGTAGCTTCACGGTGCGGGGATTTTTGTGCACCCCGTTTACCAGGAATTCATAATGCAAATGTGGTCCGGCAGCTAACCCTGTGGCACCAACATAGCCTATGACCTGGCCTTGTTTCACCCACTGACCTTTCTTCACGGCGCGTTTGCTGAAGTGAATGTATTTGGTGGTGTAGGTATCGCCGTGCTGAATAAATACATAGTGACCGTTAAAGCGGTTATAGGAGGACTCGATTACTTTTCCATCGCCTGCCGCTACGACCGGAGTGCCGGTTTTCGCTGCGTAATCGATGCCGTTATGTGCTTTATAACGTTTTTGCACCGGGTGAAAGCGACGCGGATTAAAGTTAGAGCTGATATATTTGAAGTTAACCGGTGCGCGTAGAAAGCTCTTGCGCATACTGCGACCTTCGGGAGTGTAGTAATTGCCATCTTTGTAGCGAATTGCGGCAAATTCTTCGCCCTGATTAGAAAATTCGGCGGCGACGATATCACCATAACCAACAAATTCACCTTCGATATAATTTTCTTCAAAAATCACATTGAAGCTGTCGCCTTCGCGGATGTCCAAAGCGAAGTCGATATCCCAGCCAAAGACTGTAGCCAGGCTCATGATCAGATTGTCGGATAATCCCGCTTCAACTCCGGCATTCCAGAAATTAGAGCTAATCTCCCCGCTGGCGTAATTCAGGCGGGTATAGAGCTCTTTTTGCTGTATTTCAGAAGCATATTTATCTTGTTCCTTGTAGACCCGAACTGCTTCAGTGGGGGAGTAACTGTATTGTAATTCTTTAAAACGGCCCTGCTCGTTTTTGAGGATCTCCAGGTTTTCACCAGGCATGATTTTTAACAGGCGTTTTGCAGCACTTCCAGCACGACTAACATGATGAACCTCTTTGGCACTCAAACCGGCGCGCGAAAAGATTTTTGCCAGGTTGTCACCACTTCGTACTGTAAAGGTCTGCCATTCCTGCTCTTCTTCCAGTAATTGTGAGTTGATGGCCAAAAATGACTCATCAATGGGCAGGGCATATCTCATACCTGGCATTAACTCTGTGGCTTCATCCATTGGAAAGTCAGAAAAACCTGCCGCTAATTCGCTTTCTAATTGAGTTAACTCAGTTTCCGCTTCTGTGAGCGTGGTTTCTGTTATGGCTTCGGCAACTTCATTGACTGGCTGAGAAACAGGCTCTGCCACTGAAATATCTTCATTCGCCGGAACAGTGATTTCAGATTTGGCTTCGGAGGGTTTTTTCAGCATGTCTTTGGTGACAATTAAAGAAGGGGCATCGTCACTGCTTTCCAGTGTTACAGGTAAAGCGACACTGACTCGTTCACCGGGTGAAAAAGTGGATTCAGGGGAGGCGTTTTTACTATCGGCTTCGCCTGGGATCAGCATCATACACAAGGTGAATAGCACAAGTGCAGACAGCAACAGTTTGTGTTTTTTAGGCAGCCTGTCGAAATGCTGCCGGGCAACATGGATTTGTTTCATCATTCTTATTGTTTTGACCCTTATCGGGTTTTGCGCACAAATTTCACGACTTTTAGTCGTGACGGACCTGTTTTGTTTTTTATTGTTATTATGAGCTGTTTTCAACAATTTAGTTCCGCTAATTCAGCGGTTTATGCTTGCCAAAAACATTAATATCCGCAGAATACCCCGATTGTGCCTGTTTTTCTAGCGGTATTGCCCTTTTAATCCTGCTGTACGCCAGCTAAAATCCGGCAAATTTGTAAATAATCTATTCGAATTGGAGTCTGTAGATGTCGGACTGGCAAAGCGCTTTTGCTGAAATAAAACGCGGTTCAGAAGAAATCCTCGTTGAAGATGAACTTATTGAGAAACTAAAAACCGGAAAACCGTTAAAAATTAAGGCGGGTTTCGATCCAACTGCACCTGATTTGCATCTGGGTCACACGGTACTGATAAATAAGCTACGGGCTTTCCAGCAATTGGGCCATGAGGTTATTTTCCTGATTGGTGATTTTACTGGCATGATAGGGGACCCCACCGGTAAAAACGCAACCCGTAAGCCATTGACCCAAGAAGATGTGCTGGCCAATGCTGAAACTTATAAAGCACAGGTGTTTAAAATCCTGGATCCAGAAAAAACCACGATTCGCTTTAATTCCGAGTGGATGGATAAATTAGGCGCTGCGGGTATGATTAAACTGGCGGCTCGTCAAACGGTTGCCAGAATGCTGGAGCGCGATGACTTTAAAAAGCGTTTCGCCAATAACCAGTCGATTGCTATTCATGAGTTTTTGTATCCACTAGCGCAAGGTTGGGATTCAGTAGCCCTGGAATCTGACGTGGAGCTGGGCGGTACTGATCAGCGTTTTAATCTGTTGATGGGCCGCGAGTTACAAAAAGAAGAAGGGCAGTCGCCACAATGTGTTCTGATGATGCCGCTACTGGAAGGTCTGGACGGTGTGCAGAAGATGTCCAAATCTTTGAATAACTATATTGGTATTACAGATACGCCTAATGAGATGTTCGGCAAAGTCATGTCGATTTCTGATGATTTGATGTGGCGCTATTACGATTTACTGAGCTTCCGTCCGTTGGAAGAAATTGCCGAACTTAAAGCCAGTGTTGAAACCGGCAAAAACCCACGTGATTTAAAAATCCTGTTAGCCAAAGAGCTGATTACCCGTTTCCATGATGAAGCGGCGGCTGAAGCGGCTCACCAGGATTTTATTACCCGATTCCAGAAAAATGCTATCCCGGATGACATAGCTGAGCTGGAACTGGCACTGCCAGGCGAGGGTTACGCGATAGCCAACTTGCTAAAAGATGCCGGTTTAGTGGCTTCAACCTCTGAAGCGATGCGCATGATCAAGCAAGGCGCGGTTAAAATCGATGGCGATAAAGTTGAGGATAACAAGCTGACTATCAGCGAAGCGGGCAGTGCGGTTTACCAGGTGGGTAAACGCAAATTTGCACGAGTTACAATAGCTTAAGATTTTAGTAAGTAAAAAAATTAACAAGGCGCTGTAAATAGCGCCTTTTTTATTTCATGGTGATTTGTTCGACCAGGCGATGCCAGGCATAAAACATTTTCAGACCAGTTCGTCGAAAGGGACTGAAAGGGAATGCCGGTAGTGGCTTTTGATAGACCGGGCTTTGTGGGAGCTGCGCTGGATTGCTAAGCCAGTCTGCCAGCCGTTTACCCGCCTGACAGGAATATGCCAGACCTGAACCACAATAGCCGGTTGCATAATAAATTCCTGGATATTGCTCGCTCTGTAATACATGCGGAATATCATCTGCCGAGACACTGACCCAGCCACTCCAGAACCAGTCGGTAGACAATTGCTTCAGGGCCGGGAAATAACGGTCGAATGCCGCTTTTAGCTTCTGCTGACTTTGTTTGGTGTTGGCTTCTGCCCCAGTGATGGCGCCTCGTCCGCCAAACAACAGCCGGTTATCAGGAAGCAGCCGGAAATAGTACTTCAGGGAACGGGTATCCATGGCCATTAAATTGGCTTGCCACTTGTCTGCCACAGATTGTGGCAGCACAGAAGTCACCAGCACACTGGATAGCACCGGAAACTGTTTCTCCGACAGGCCAGGTAAAAGATTCTTGAGACTATAGGCATTGCTGGCCAACACCACCTTGTCGCAATTAACTGTGCCTTCAGGCGTTGCTAACTGATACCCCTTACCTAATTTCTCAATATTCAATACTGGCGAGTTGCCATAGATTGGTTGCGAGTCCGCAGACAGTTTATCAGCGAGGGCCAGTGACAATTTTAATGGATTAAGAGACTGGCCTGCTTTGCGATAGACACCGCCAAAGCTGGGGTAGTCAGGAATATAATCGGTTTTTACCTGTTCGGCGCTGATAATCTCATATTGTGCGGCAAACTCTTCAGGTAAACGTTCAGTGCCACGGCACAGATTTTCGAAGGCCTGTTGCGAATGCCCTATCTTTAAATAACCACCGGTACTGATGTCGCATTTGGCATCAGTGTATTGCACCAGCTCATCCAGAGTTTCCAGCGCCTGGTAATACTCGTTGATGGTGGTTCGTGCCTGTTGCTCACCATATTGCTTACTTAAACTGCCGTAGTCTAATCGTCCGCTTCCAGGTAAAACGAACCCGGCATTGCGACCGCTGCATCCCCAACCAGGCTGATTGGCCTCTAAAATGATTGAGTTTAGCCCTGATTGTTGTAAATGGCGGGCACAGGCCATGCCAGTAAATCCAGAGCCGATTATGGCAACATCGCAATGACGTTGTTCTGTCAGAGGGGCATATTGTTGAACGTCAGAGACAGAGGAAGCCCAATAAGAGCCGGGCAAAGGCTGTGATGATGCCGTAGCATCATCGATAAGAGGATCGTACATATCAGCCCGTATCTTAAAAGCGGATCATCATTTCAGCAGCTGTACAGTCACAGTCAGCACCGCAAACCGGACAAATATAGCCGTGGCTTTCATACCATCCTGCCCAGCGGTTTGGATGCTCTTTGATTAGCTCGCCGCCGCATTTTTTAAAATACTTAAAGGCACTGTTGCCTGGACTGGCTAACCAGATATGGGCCAGGCCTGCTTTCGCACCTTGCAGTTTAGCCTGTTCAATAGACAGCATAAGCAATGAGGAGCCAATGCCGTGACCGCGATAGTTAGCGTTCACCGTGTTGCTTTTAAAATAGCAAACCTGATCTTCAGCCAGCTGCCACAACTGCGGAGAACACCATTCATTGATGTCCCAGTTGGTCGCCGCCTGAGTTAAACGAAAACCCACCAGTTCGTCGCCATCATAGGCAACAAAGGAGGCGTTAATACCGTCCTTAAAGCTGGTGTTGTAATACTTTTGGCACTTTTCATCGTCCAGGTAATTATCACCGTGTACGATGTTGCCCAGTTTGATGACGCCAGCAAAATCTTCTGGCTCATATTGTTTGTAGAGTATTTGGCTATTCATCTGCTTTTAAAGTTCTTTAAGAAGACATCTAA
Organism: Planctobacterium sp. AWH2_060; assembly: GCF_056158425.1. Taxonomy (NCBI): domain Bacteria; kingdom Pseudomonadati; phylum Pseudomonadota; class Gammaproteobacteria; order Alteromonadales; family Alteromonadaceae; genus Planctobacterium; species Planctobacterium sp. AWH2_060. The sequence continues at coordinate 4,730,430 of NZ_JBSWTG010000001.1, forward strand.
CGCTTCCACCGAGATGCGAATTTCTTTGACGGACATCCACAGTGAATACAACAAAAACACCAGACTCAGGGCAAAAATCCAGCCCCCGGCGGTGTTGTATCGCAAATAAATGGCCAGCATGGATAACACGCACAGGAAAAAACTAAAGACCCCGGCTTCCTGCATTTTTTTTATATATTGGATGCGTTTACGTAGATTGTCTATTTGTTGAAAGGTACTTTCATCATCACTGTTTTCATCGAAATTCCGAATCAATCCGGCAAGCGTTACGAATCTGTTAGTGTACGCCAACAGAAGTAAAGATATGGCCGGAAACAGCATAGCTGGTGTTGTAAGGGTAATTTCCAAAGCAATTTCAGTGTTGAGATGTTAAACCACGAAGTCTACGTAGCAACCGGGAAACTGTAAAGCAGAACAAGGGGTCAGAGTCGTTGAAATCAGTTTCAAGAACTCTGACCCCTTGAAAATTAATAGCGGTAGGTTTCGGGCTTGAAGGGGCCTTCCACGGTGACGCCGATGTATTTGGCCTGGGTTTCGGTAAGCTGCGTGATTACGCCGCCAAAACCTTCAACCATGTAGCGGGCCACTTCTTCATCCAGTTGCTTGGGCAGTACTTCTACTGACATCGCGGCTTTTTTGCCTTCGGCGTCCATGTTGGCGAAGCCCTGCTTGAACAGGTGAATTTGTGCCAGAACCTGATTGGCAAAAGAGCCATCCATGATACGTGACGGGTGACCTGTAGCATTACCCAGGTTAACCAGACGACCTTCTGATAGTAACAACAGGTGATCGCTATCATCGTCACTGCGATAGACTTTGTGTACCTGAGGTTTAATTTCTTCCCAGCGCCAGTGATCGCGCATATAGGCGGTGTCAATTTCATTATCAAAGTGACCGATATTACACACTACTGCACCGGGCTTAATGGCGCTCAGGGTATTAGCATCACAAACATTGAAATTACCGGTGGTGGTAACTAACAAATCAGTGTTTTGTAGCAATTGAGTATTGATGTCTTCAGCTTTTCCGGTATTTTTACCATCGTTGTAGACAGAAACTACTTCAAAGCCATCCATGCAAGCCTGCATTGCACAGATAGGATCAATTTCAGTAACTTTTACAATCATGCCTTCCTGACGTAAAGACAGCGCAGAACCCTTACCAACATCGCCGTATCCAATAACCAACGCTTTTTTACCGGATAGCAAGTGGTCAGTCGCACGTTTAATCGCATCATTCAGACTGTGACGACAACCGTATTTGTTGTCATTCTTAGATTTAGTTACAGAATCATTTACATTAATGGCGGGTACTTTCAGAGTGCCTGCTTCTAACATCTCTAATAAGCGGTGAACACCAGTAGTTGTTTCCTCGGTAATCCCGTGAACATTTTCCAGTATTTCCGGATACTTCTGGTGTAACATGGCCGTCAAATCACCGCCATCGTCCAGTACCATATTAGCATCCCATGGGGTGCCATCTTTCAAAATGGTTTGTTCAAGACACCAGTCGTATTCTTCTTCAGTTTCCCCTTTCCAGGCGTAAACTGGTACCCCTGCAGCAACAATTGCGGCAGCAGCATGGTCTTGGGTGGAAAAAATGTTACAAGATGACCAACGTACTTCCGCACCCAGCGCTACTAGTGTTTCGATTAAAACACCAGTCTGGATAGTCATGTGAATACAGCCCAGAATTTTAGCACCCGCCAATGGTTGCTCGGCGCGGTATTTTTCACGAATACGCATCAGCGCCGGCATTTCGCTCTCAGCGATGGTAAGTTCTTTGCGGCCCCACTCAGCCTGTGACATGTCGGCAACTTTAAAGTCGCCTGATTCTATTGTTAGGTTAGTTTCAGTCATAATAGATTGTTTCACTTTTAGTTATTGAATAAATAATTTTAATATGTTCTGTTGCGTTTCTTTATTGAGGCGGGGGCCATATTTAGCAACACATTCAGCTGCGGTTCTGTTAGCTAATCTTACCGCTGTAGATATGTCTAAATTTTCGCTCAGGGCATATAAAAATGCACCAGCAAATGTATCCCCTGCGCCGGTAGTGTCTATTGCTTCAACGGCATAGGCAGACGCAGAAACTTCCTTGAGATCGTAGGGATAGACAGTTGCACCGTCCTTTCCTTTTGTCACAACTAAAATTTCACTTTTCTTTTTTAAATCCTGTATTCCCTTGTCCGGACAGCCTTGACCATAATCTGTTATCTCATCAAAGTTGCAAAAGAGTATATCTACACCATCATTACCGATAACCCGCTCAAGGTTTTCTCTTGCATATTTGACCACCGCAGGATCAGAAACGGTTAAAGCAACTTTGACATCATTCTCTCTGGCCAGATTTTTTGCGTACAAGATAGCTTCTACAGCCTCGTCCGAGTACATCAAATGACCTTCTATATAGAAATATTCAGAGTTTATAATCGCACTATCTATTACTTGCTTTTTATCTAATGACGACGTTATACCCAAATAAGTATTCATGGTTCGGTCTGCATCGTCAGTCAACATAACTATGCATTTGCCAGTTTCACCGTCATGATGAACTTCATTTAGAAGGTGATCTACACCGACATCGGTCAGGTCTTTTTTGTAAAAGTGACCAAAGTTATCTGTACCTACTTTGCAGCAATAAAATGTTTTAGCTCCGAATTGTGAGGCTGTCACTACGGTATTTGCTGCTGAGCCACCACACGCTTTCTTTTCCAATTGATAATTGCTTTCGAGCTGAGTATATAATTCTAAGTGGCGTTCTTTGTCGATAAGTGTCATCACACCTTTTTCGATATCTTGGGAATCGAAAATTTCTTCGTCAACTCGAAATTCCAAGTCAACTAAAGCGTTACCTAAAGCGGTAATGTGGTATTTTTTATTGTTCATTTGGGGTTTGTTAGTTCCAGAAAGTAATTTTTCCAGACACCATTACCTCCAGTTCAAGAGGTGGAAGGATATCTGAGTATAAGGGCAACGTAAATCAGCGCGATTAACATGATTAACAGCAACAAATATTGCGCCAGAAGTATACCCAGTTTTCTGGCATCTTCCAACCCAGGTAAGGTATCTGTGCCACATTTAGGTAGTCTAATCTTTTTAATACCATAATAAGCTGGTCCACCTAATTCACACTTTAATGCACCAGCAAATACAGCCAGAATCAAACTGTGGCTGGATACCTGCGAACCCAGACGTTTTACTGCGGCGAAAGAGCCGGACAAGCCTAGGGTAATACTGAAAAACAGCGTGGAAATCCGCACTGGAAGCCACTGCATGATAAACATTGACCAGGCCGCTGGTTTTCCAAAGTGTGTGTAGACTTTGAGCTTGAGATTCCACTCCTGACTCATTTCATACAAACAGCGATAGAGCAGGGCGGTTATGCCGCCACCAATCAGATACCAGAAAATAACCGTTAAATATTGGTAATGGAATCGCAGAATGCGGGTTTCCATGCTGGCTTTTATAATGCCAACTTTAGACAGGTTACTGGTTTCTCTTAACACTATGCCGGATAAGGTGTTTCTGGCCAGTGCTCTTTTGTCCTGACGCAATTGCTGAATGATTTGTCGGGTTTTTAAGTTACTGGCGCTAAATCGAAGCGCGAGAAACAGGTAGAAAGCCTCAAAGAACCAGTCGTATTCGGCAAACCATTGAATAGCAAAAATAAGAATTGCCAGCGGCGTTAACAACACAAAGATAGCCATAAGTCCGGCGATCCGTTGTTGTCCTGCGGCCCGTTGATTGTTGGCGGCTTTTTTACCTAAAGCGCGAGCGAAAATTTTCAGGAAAGTCAGTGGGTGACTTTTGTCGCTCCAGCGAATATTGGCTTCCGCCAGCAATGCCACAACCAAAATGCCCGCACTGAGCAGCGCGGGATTTAATTCGGAAAACAGTTCCATTTAGGCCCTTAACCTTGATATCTCGCCAACTCCTGAATCATGGCCATAACCAGTTCTGCTGAGTTTTTCCCGGCTTGTTCAAGATATTCAGAAAAGGATATTGAAGATTCTTTGCCTGCGATATCTGAAAGTGAACGAATCACTAAAAATGGTGTATCCAGCATAAAACAGGTTTGCCCAATCGCTGCACCTTCCATTTCTACAGCAGACATATCCGGGAACAAACTTCTGAGTCGAGTAACTGCATCGTCACAGCCAATAAATGAATCGCCAGTACAAACCAAACCTCTTTTGATTTTAGTACAGGTAATATTGTTGGCAGCGTTTACGGCTGCGTCCACCATTCTGACATCACAAGGATAGATATCTGGCATGCCGTAAACCTGACCCCGCTTATAACCGAAGTGGGTTACGTCAACGTCGTGGTGTTGTACCCCGGTAGCAATAACCACATCGCCAATATCGAGCTGGGTGTCAAAGCCACCGGCAGAGCCAGTGTTGACCACAAAGTCCGGTGCAAATTTGTCTATCATAACTGTAGTGGAAACCGATGCAGCGACTTTACCGATGCCGCATTTTACCAGTACCACTTCGACATCATTGATGGTGCCGACGTAATATTCAAGGTGTGCAAAATGGAAGGTTTCTTTTAATTGCATGTGTTGTTTTAACAGTGCAATTTCCTGATCCATTGCGCCTAAAATACCAATTTTCATAGTTATTTATAAATCCTGCCTGTTGGTCGGAACGCATTCCGACACGTCAATCATATCTGTAGGTCGGAATTTATTCCGACGCCGATGCTTAATTCAGCCACCCGTAGGTCGGAATTTATTCCGACGCTGTCGCCAAATGCAACCACCATGGTCAGACAGTTTAACGACAGGCTCACCTAAAAAACAGTCGTAAATAAAAAAATGCCAGACAAAGTCTGGCAATTAAGGGGTGACCAGAGGTCGATGAAGTAATTGTGCAATCAGGCCGCAATAGGACGCGTAAAGGTGGCTTTGCGATCTGGGTTATTTGTTCCGGCTACCAGCGGCTTTTTCGGCTCTTTATATTTAATAGGGGCCAGCTTGGCATTAATGCAAGCGCGAATGTCTGCAGGTTTGTAACCGCCTTTTACTTTAATGCGCAAATGAGGAATACGTGCAGCGTCAAGCGCACCACTTAAGAACCAGTCACGCTGAGTCTTGTAGCCATCTTTCTTGTTCTTCTGATGAACCAGGTCAACGGCAATTACCGGCGACAGGTCTTCTTTGTCACAAAGCACAAAGTCCAGATGATGTCCTGCGGCGCGTTGCATTGCTGTGCGCAGGGTTTTCTTTTCGGTTTTGGGACGTACCGCCAGGATGTCCACCAGGCGAACCCGACAAATAATGCGGTATTTATCACCCACAGAAGCTTCTAACAGATCCAGAAACTGGCGCTCAACCGGGGTAAATAAATTGGTTTTTCGGGTAAATGGAAAGGCGAGGCCACCGTCATTTAATTTGATAGCTCCCACCGTCACAACGATAAGTAACATAAATAAAACGATTGCGAGTTCCATATTTTCTCCTGCTAACTGAAATACGCTTTTCTGGTACCTCTGAAAGCAAGGTCAGTGCCAGAGTTAGCAAGCCATTGAAGAAATTATTAGAGACGATGCAATGCGTCTTAATTATAAATCAGGTTCACCTGTGTCCCGGCCCCGTCCGCAAAGATGTAGGCGCGATATTGCTTGTCTGCGCTGTGAATTGTCAGATACTTTCCTTGCTCAGTCATTTGCTCTGTATTGAGTTGCACCTTTAAGGATTCTGCCACGGATTGGGTGGGTGAATTAATGTAAAAACTCAGAGTTGATGGTTTTTTGACGCCAAAAATTCGACATGTTTTGCTGCCCGGTGGAAGCTGAATATCAAACCATTGTTGAGGGCATGTCGCTGAACTGGGGGCAGTTTGTTGGGCATGTCCCAACAGGGGAAGCAGAGCCAGACTATAGGTAAATAACTTCAGCAAAAAATGTCTCGGTCAGAAAGTACTGCCTGAAAGTATAGTGTTGACTGTTTGTCTTGTGCAAGTTGCTGGAATATACCTGAGAATGAAAAAGGCCAGGAGAGCGCCTGGCCGTTGAAACTATCGCTCAGATTATTGCAAATCTGCTATTTCAGGTAGCACATTACCAGTGGATTTGTCCGGGTAACCGATATCCAGGGTTGCTGACAAAGTCACTGCCAGGTCTTCCGGAGACGCCAAACGGGTGACGCGCTGCGCGGGGACTTTCCAGCCAGTAAAGTAAACCGGAACATGGGTGTCATATTTATAGGGCGAGCCGTGAGTTGCTGCAGAATAACTTCCGGTCATGGTGGAAGTGTTCTGCACCACAATTAAATCACCAGAGCGCTGTTGCACAAAGTTGTTGCTGACCTTTTGTGATATGGGGTCATTTTTAGGCGTTCCCTTGGCCAGTTCAATATTGTTGTAAACCGCAGCAATTTCATCGTAGGTTTGCAGTTCTTTGCTAAAGTCTTGCAATACCTTATTTAGGTCCAGTTTTGCTGCATTAATGGTGTCGTGATTTAAATAGATGTTTGGCAATCTGACGAAAGAAAGCAATTCACCTTCGATCTTGTTGTCTTCTGCGTAGTTCTTTACATAGGCTTTGAATTTATTGGAGACATCACCGCGCAAACCTGAGAATCCCAATGATTTTTTGTATTCGGGAATGGCGTCAACACCGTGATCTGCTGAGAAGGCCACCAGTACATGCTCAAGGCCAATCTCTTTATCCAGAAAGTTAAATAAATCCGCCAGGGTTTTATCTAGCAAATACAAGCCATCTTCTGCTTCGCGGCTGTAGGGCCCATAGTTGTGGCCAATGTAATCGTTTAAAGAAAAACTGATGGCCAGAAAGTCGGTAATATCATCTTTACCCAGTTGTTCTTGCACTGCGATGTGTTTGGCGAAATTGGCGGTTAACTCGTCGGCATAAGGAGTGTAATTAAGCGCCTTGTAGTAGTTTTTATCTGCTATGTCTGGCAATTGATGAGGGAAGCCCCGGTTAAATCCTTTTGGCGGGATCTGGAACAGCTGGTTGGCTGCGGAATTGACGTATAACGCCTCTGGCTTAGACAGATCCCACTGTTTACCCAGGTAGTGATCCTTCATGCCGGAACTGTTAAAACTGGCCGTCCACTGCGGTAGCGTGTCGTAATAATAGGAACTGGTGACAAAGTTACCGGTATTTTTATCCATCCAGAAAGACTTGCCGAAGTGACCACCGGTAAGCACTGCACCGCGATCTTTCACCGATACCGAATAGATTTTGGCCTTGCCATTGGTGGCAAAGTGCAACTCATCAGAAAAGGTAGAAGCCATCAGGTTCTTTGGGGAGGCACTGTGGCCTTCGCCATTTAATAGCAGTGTGCTCTTGTCGGCGACACAATACATATCGGATTGCGAAGCCACATCAAACCAGTTGTTACCAATTAATCCGTGCTGAGATGGAATAGCACCTGTGGCTAGGGTGGCGTGACCTACTGCGGTAAGCGTTGCCGCGTGACGATAGTGTGCGTTGGTGAACAGGGTGCCGTCGTCTAAAAAGCGCTTGAATCCCTTTTCATTTTCACTGCTTAGGAAATTATCCTGATAGCGGAATAACAAGTCTCCCCTTAACTGATCTACGGTGATTTGCAGCACCAGTTTGGGTTTATCGGCCATGGCATTGGCAGTTGCCAATAATGCAAGTAATGCGAGTGTTTTCTTCATGTTATGTTCCATTTGGGTATCGTTGAGAACATAACAAACAGGCAAAAAAATGGCGAATAAAGCAAAGCTTATTCGCCAATTCAAACTTTCTTATTAATGCGTAAAATTACTTTTGCCGCAATTCAGAAAAATGCCTTAGATTACACCTAACTCTCTGAGGCGTTCTTTCAGGTAGCTATCGGCTGTATAGCGGTCAGAAAGCACTACTTCTGGTTTAGGATGCAAGAACAGAGGCAGTGATATTCTGGAACGAGACTGATCCTGACCCTCAGGGTTAACTACTCTGTGACTGGTGGACGGGTAGTAATGACCTGAAGCCTCCTGCAACATGTCTCCGATGTTAACGATCAGCGTACCAAAGTCACAGGGCACATCCATCCAACTACCGTCTTTGGCCTTAACTTGCAGGCCCGGTTCGTTTGCCGAAGGCAGAATAGTTAACAGGTTAATGTCTTCGTGGGCGGCCGCGCGAATCGCATCGGGCTCTTCGTCACCCTGAATCGGCGGATAGTGCAACACGCGCAATAGCGTTTGTTCGCTGCCATCAATCATGCTGGATAGCGGCTGGTGATATTTAGCGGCAACATCCTCGGGTGAGTATTGCTCAACCCAGCTCAATAGTTCTTTGGCCAGGTCGTTGGCCATTTTGTAGTAATTGGCCAGTTCAGCTCTTAAGTGTTCAGGACATTGGCCCCAGGGATAAAAGTGAAAATACTCTTTGATATCTTTCGCTTTAAAGCCTTTCGCTACTTCAGATACGCTGGCGGGGAAAAAACCATCCTGGGTATCTCTGTTGTATACGTAATCGTGTTTCTGCTCGCTATCGAAGAAGGTTTGCCAGTTCTTGTAGATAGACTCTACCGCAGATTGCTGGATAGGGTGGTTTTTAAGTACACCAAAACCTGTTTCGCGTAGTGAACGGGTAAACAACTCGGCAGCGTTTTCTGCCTGGTAGTCGATTGCTACTAATTGCATAGTTGCCTCCGTAAAGTGTTAAGAGATGGAGATGAAGAAACCGGCTAGTGCGGCACTCATCAGGTTGGCAAAACTGGCAGCGATAACAGCTCTTAAACCTAACGACGCCAAATCTTTGCGTCTGTTTGGAGCCATCGCACCAATTCCACCCATTAAAATGGCGATAGAAGAAAAGTTGGCAAAGCCACACAGGGCAAATGTAACTATGGCCTGTGTTTCAGCACTGAGGTTTTCACGGTGAGTGATAAAGTCCAGATAGGCAACAAACTCGTTAACTACCAGCTTTTGACCAATAAAGCTGCCCGCTAAATTGGCTTCATGCCAGGGTACACCAAGTAACCAGGCCAAAGGCTGGAACAGATAACCCAGAATCATCTGGAAACTTAGCTCAGGCATACCAAACCAACCGCCAATACCACCAATCAACCCGTTTAACAGCGCAATTAAAGCGATAAAGGCCAACAACATAGCGCCTACATTGGCAGCAATCTTCAGACCTGAAGCGGCACCTTGTGCAGCAGCGTCAAAGATGTTGGTATTCTCTTCCATTTGGGGGTTAAGTTGTTCAAGTTCGTCTTTGGGGGCACCGGATTCAGGCAATACCATTTTTGCCATGAGCAGACCACCAGGGGCAGCCATAAAGGATGCTGCCACCAGGTACTTGATTTCGACGCCCATTCCGGCATAGCCCGCCATTACGGACCCTGCGATAGACGCCATGCCGCCCACCATCAGAGCAAACAGCTCAGAGCGGGTCATATTAGGGATAAAGGGTTTTACAACAAGTGGTGCTTCGGTTTGACCCACAAAAATGTTTGCTGCAGCGTTCATGGATTCAGGTTTACTGGTGTGTAAAACTTTTTGCAAAAAGCCACCGATAGCGCGAATGATGATGGTCATTACACCCAGGTGGTATAAAACGCTGATCAGGGCAGAGAAGAACACGATTACCGGTAAGACATTGAAGGCGAATACAAAGCCCAATGACTTATCGCCTATTGGGCCAAACAGAAAGTCAATTCCGGCCTGGCTGTATTCCAGTACCCGGGAAACTCCCCCTGCAATCCAGAGTAAAAACTGTTTGCCAGGAGGAAAATACAATACTAATAATCCAACGCTGGCCTGGATAGCAAATGCGCCGCCTACGGTGCGCCAGTTGATGGCCTTACGGTCGTAGGAGAGCAGCCAGGCTGCTCCCAGTAAAGCAATGATTCCCAAGATACTAATCATGATGTTCCTTTATTGTAATATTTGTTTTATATGGGACTTTATCACATCCAGCGCTATCTCATTTTTTCCGCCTTGTGTCACCACCACGTCAGCGATAAAACGGCTGGGTGCAATAAACTGGTGATACATGGGTTTAACGGTTTTCTGATATTGTTTGCTGATGGACTCCAGACTTCTGTCTCGCTCTAACAAATCCCGTTTAATACGACGCAACAGACAGATATCCAGCGGCGTATCAATAAACACTTTTACATCAAATAAAGGGATCAGTTCCGGGCTGGCTAAAAGCATTATGCCTTCAACTACGATAACCTGTGCCGGGTGTACAGTGCGGGTTTCTTTCAGGCGGGTGTGGGTTTTATAGCAGTATTCAGGGCACTCAATGGCCTTGCCTGCTTTTAATTGCTCAAGGTGTGAAACTAATAACTCGTGCTCAAACGCTTGCGGATGGTCATAATTGGTTTTAACACGCTCTTCCATTTCCAAATGATCCTGACAACGATAATAGTTATCTTCTCTGATCACCTGAATGTCAGCGCCATTTTCTTTAAAGTAGTGTTTAATTTTGTCGGTGAACAGGGATTTTCCTGAGCCGGAGCCGCCGGATATCGCGATCACCTTAGTTTCAAGACTCATAATTGATAAACAGGACAGTTTTAGTCAAGACTACCAGCGAAGTGAAAAAATGCCAGCAGTCATGATTGATTTAACGCAAATAAATGCAAAATATCAACTAAAACTTGACCATTTGGTCGAATTAATCGCCAATTAGCTTAAAATGCTCTTTTGCTAAGGTGAGTAAGGCAAAATTGTGCAACTTGGAGCGAGAACCTTCTCCCTGGGCTTTTTGCGGGTAATATTGGCATTTCACGTCAGGATAATTGCTGAGAATTTCATCCAGAGCGGTGCGGATCTCACTGAGCATTTTATCAATATTACTGTCAAAATCCGGGCGTTTTCTACGAGAATGACCCAGCTCAAGCAAACGATAAAAGTATTTATTGGCCAGCTCAATAAAGGATTCCGGTAAATTTTTATTGTGATAAAGTTGCGGGCCTTCCTGCTCACAGCAGTATTTCAGCATGGCGACATAAAAGCACAGTGGTTTATTTGCCAACGTGGTTTTGGTGTCGGGATCCTGATCCATATACAAACTGCGATCTCTTAGATCGATCACCATAATGGGCGGCTGTTTCTTTTCATCGCTTACCGGAGAGGCAATGACACTGCGCTTTTTGATATTGGCCTGACTTAGCATATAAAACAGCAGAGTAAAAAAGGGCGGGAACAACATAGTCCAGGCCTGAAAACGTTTCGCCACTACACTGGCTTCGACGTCAATGCTGTTTCTGGAGGTGGTTAATTCAAAGCGGCGCACATCAGTGGAGTCAAGTTTAAACTGGCCTTCGTAACTAAAATTGGCAATGCGCTTAATTTTCAATGGAAACTCTACTGAGTCCAGGTAGTCATTGAGGTTGTGCATATAGCGGCGCACAGTGATGTTGTCCTTTACCTTGGCACTGAGTTCATTGGCGATATTAAGATCCAACACATCCAGAGATACGCGGTTTTTTAACAATAATACTGCGTCGTTAATTTGTTGCTGACGGCTCAGGGAGTTGCCCTGAATGGTGACAAGGGTAAGCAGCACAAAAAGCAGTGCACTTTGCACCAGTGGGTTGGTTTTAATTAGCTGGATATTCATATCAGTTTGCGCCCTCTGTCGGACAAGGGCCGGTAACGGTAAGTTGGCGGTAATAGCCTTTGTTTTGCTGAGCCAGCTTGCTTAGCTCTTCCTGAATTGCACATTTTAGTGCGGTATTCTTATCGGCTTCTTTTAAATACCATTTGCTGCCTTCGATTTCTGAAACCAATGCGGTGCGGTATTCACTGTTAAATCGCTCTTCATCGGCATCTGACCAATAGGTAGAGATGATATCAACGGAGCCATTTTCCAGGAACCATCGTAACTGCTGATGGGATTTGCCGTATACCAACTGCACCTGATTCTCGTCCAGGTCAAGTTCCTTAAATAAGGTCATGGGAGCAATATGGCCGGAGCGGCTGCTGGCATAGTCCAGAATACCAATGCGTTTTCCCAGCAAGTATTCTTTATTGAGAATTGGCTTTTCCCGCAGGCCAATAAAAAACGCCGCATACTTGCTGTAACTGGCAATTTCTTCATAGCCATAAACTTCATCCGAATTAAAGGCGTGGATAAAGTTATCTTTGATCAGAACCAGGTCCACCAATCCCTTGCCTACAAAATCCAGCATCTCTCGCTCATTTGGCATCCAATGGGCGCGAACTTCGCCGAACTGTTTAGACACAGTGTTGTTGTTGCACAGTGATGTCATCAGTTCTTTGGCCATTTGTTCAATTTGCACAGTTAATACCAGAGCATCATTGTTTTTGCCTGAAATCGTTGAGCAATTGTCACGAAAAGACAAAACTGTGGGGATAACTTCAATTTTTAACGGAAAAGCGTTACGGCTTATTTCAAATGTTAAGCCGGCGAGCACCAGTGTTATCAGTATCAGACTCGTCAGGGAAAGAGGATAGTTTCGCATTTGTCAAAGTGAGTGCACAAAAATCAGGCGCTATTTCACCAGCTAACCTTACTTATTTCAACCAGTAAATTTACTTATAATAGGTAAGTGCATGATATTACACATATATTAACGAAAGATTATGAATGACATTAAAGTCTTCCTGTTTTTTACCTGATTGAGAGAATAACGTCATCACAGGGTGCTGTGTCAGCTGTATTTTTTGCGTCGGTATTATTCGCTAAGCGCAAACTCGCCACAGGAAAAAGGTGGGTCAGGAAACGCAGCACCGTACTATTTACAACACGCTGGTAACAAAATGTAAATAGTAAGAATTTATAAACTCTACTTAAATAAAACCAGGAAAACACAATGTTACAACGTTCCAAACTAAGCCGTATCGCATTGGCTGTAGCTATGTCTGTAGGTCTGTCTACAGCAGCTATGGCTAATACCGGTCAGTCTTCTTCTATTCGCGGTGTCATCGAGGGGCCAACTGGCTCACCTGCGGTGGGTACTACTATCACTATGATTCACCAGCCTTCTGGCACAGTGAAAGAAGTTGAAGTTAACGCTGATGGAGCATTTACCGCACGTGGTTTACGTGTTGGTGGACCATACACAGTGATGATCGTATCTAAAGAGTTCGAAAGTCAGGTTATCGAAAACGTTTACCTTGAGCTAAACCAGCCACTTAACCTGGATACACAACTGAACGCAATGCAGGATTTGGAAACTATTACGGTTACCGGTACCCGCAACTTTTTCTCTAACAACGGTGGCAGCAGCGTATTTGGTGAAGACCAAATCATGAAGGGTAATACTTTCAACCGTGACATCAAAGATATCGTACGTCTTAATCCTCTGGCGGTTGTATCACCTGATGGAACTGAGTTAAGCATCGCAGGTACTAACCCGAAGTTTAACTCTCTGACGGTAGATGGTGTGGGTGTTAGTGATACTTTTGGTCTTAATTCCAATGGGTATCCGGCACAGCGTCCACCAATTTCACTGGATGCGGTAGAGCAGATCTCTGTTGATTTCGCGCCGTTCAATGCCCGTGCTGCGAACTTCTCCGGTGGTAACGTGAATGTAGTTACTAAATCTGGTACCAATGAGTTCCACGGTAGTTTCTTTTATGAAGATACCGTTAAATCAGGTGATGCGGAAGACACTGAGCGTAATCCCGGTGTCGATATTCCGGTAGACACGGATGAAACTACTTTTGGTGTTACCGTTGGTGGTCCGATTATTCAGGACAAACTGTTTTTCTTTGCTTCTTATGAAGAGTGGGAAGAAGGCGTATTATTCGAATATGACCTGAACGATCTGGCTGGCAGTGGTCACAGTGTAACCAATACAGAAGTTGACCGTTTTATTGGCATTATGTCTAACGTCTACGGCCTGACAGATTCATTGGGTGGCACTCCGCCTAACGACATGGACAAGAAAACCCTGGTTAAATTAGACTGGAACATTACGCAAGATCACCGTGCTGACCTGACCTATAGTTACCAGGATAACACTGCAGCGCGTAACTATACGGATTCAGATTTTACGCTGGACATGGGTTCAGGTCTTTGGTTCCAGGCTTCTGAAACCACTTTATTAACCGGTCACCTATACTCTGACTGGAATGATGCATTCTCCACCGAGGCCAGCTTCTCTTATAAAGAGTATGAGCAGGCTTCTAACACTTCAGTGGGCTGGGGTGAGATCAATGTTCAGACTGAAAATGGGTCAATCGTTGCTGGTCAGGACGAAAACCGCCATGCAAACCGTTTAGAAAATGAAGAGCTGAAATTCGGCCTGCACGCGGTATATCTGGCGGGTGACGTTGAATATCGCTTTGGTGTGGAATACGAAGACCTTTCAAACTTTAACATTTACGGTCGTGACTCTGCTGGTACCTGGTCTTTTGATTCACTAGATGATTTTGAAAATAAAGCGCCTTCAAGATTAGAGTATGCCAGCGCCTATACCGGCAATATTAACGACATCGCGTATGACGTAGACAGCAACAAATATGCTGCTTACGGTGAAGCCAACTTAGAATTATTCGACGGTTTCATGTTGACGGCTGGTTTGCGTTATGAGCGTATTGGTGTTGATGGTGCGCCTCGTCTTAATGAAAACTTCCAGGCACAATATGGTTATCCGAACACTGAAAATCAGGACGGTTTAGATATTCTGTTGCCTCGAATTGGCTTTACTTACGATGTTAATGAAGAAATGACGGTTCGCGGTGGTGTGGGTCGCTACACTGGTGGTACGCCTCTGGTGTGGATTGCCAATGCCTATACACGTGACGGTGTGACAAACGTAAATGCACCTTCCAGTGCCACCAATGAGGCGATTGCCAACCCTGACAATGTGGATTTCACCACCATTCCAGGTTCGGTACAGGATTCACTGGTTGCAGGTGCAGGTAGTACCAATACTATCGATCCTGACTTTGAACTGCCTAACGACTGGCGTTACCAATTAGCGGTAGACCTGACTTTCGATATTCCTGGTGTTGGCGATGATTTTGCCTGGAGTACAGAGTTTAGTTATGTCGACAAGAAAGACTCTGCGTTTTGGGTAGACTTGTCTCGTGAGCAGGTGGGTACGGCAACAGACGGTCGTATTATCTGGGGTTCTGTATATGACGATCCGGATCTGCAAGGTAACTGGGACTTACAGTTAACTAATGCCAGCGATGGTGGTCGAAGCATTATCTGGAGCACCTCTTTATTTAAAGAGTGGGACAACGGTATTACGTTGAGCACCTCTTATACTAACCAGAACATTACTGAAGTTAACCCTGGCACCAGTTCTACTGCCGAATCTAACTTCCAGTATGAAGTTACTCAGAACCGTAATATTCCTACAGAAGGTACAGCGTACTACGAAATTGAGCACAGATGGGTTGTGAACCTTTCTTATGAGAAAGAGTTTTTTGAAGGTTATGCAACTACCTTCAACCTGTTCTTTGAGCGTCGTTCAGGCGAACCGTTTGCCTGGACCTTAGGTTCATACCGCGATGCGCACTTTGGTGATCAAGGTGAGTTCGACGATAGTGATATTTATATTCCATATCTACCAGGCAGTGCATCTGATGCCAACTTTGATTTTGATGCTGGCCTGAGCTATGACGAGATCATGGCTATTGCCTCTCAGGCTGGTGTTGCCGGTTATGCCGGAGGTTATGTACCTAAATATTCCGGTAGACAACCTTGGGTTACCACTATGGATTTGTCCATTAATCAGGAAGTTCCTGGCTTTATGGAAGGTCACAAAGCCACGGTTTATCTGAATATTGATAACTTCGCCAACCTGTTAAACGACGACTGGGGTAAGCACTACGACATGCAGTACCCGCAACAAATCCTGATGGATTGGGACCTGAATGACCAGGGCCAATACGTTTATCAGGAACGCTTTGGCGGTACTAACACCAGTAACTTCAGCCGTTTTAATGTTGAAGATTCTACCTGGCGTATTAAAGTAGGTGTTCGTTATACTTTCTAAGTTGTAGCTTTGCGCAAGCAAATACAAAAACCGGGTTTTTTAACCCGGTTTTTTTTGATTTTTTTCCGGCACACCGCTCTTTTTACTGCATTCGCAATATTCTTGTCATTTATTCGCTATAAGCTTGGGCCGATTTCTTGACCACTCAGACAGTTTTGAGCCAGGATAGTACTGTTTGATGTCAGGCGCGGAAAGAGGCTAACCTCTTACTGTCGATGAAAAATTATTCAATTGTTACAGATATCGTACTATTATTAATCGTGCAATATGAATAAGAATTGGCTTTAGCCATCAATTTATCTACACACTTTAAACCAGGAAAACACAATGTTTAAAAATACTAAGTTGAGTAAAGTCGCTTTGGCGGTTGCGCTTGCTGGTGGAATTTCTTCTGTGGCAGTTGCCCAGGAAACCTCTTCCAGTGTTCGTGGTAATGTCGTCGGACCTGCAGGAAATGCAGCGACAGGGGCAACCGTTACTATCACCCATATTCCTTCAGGTACAGTGCGTACAGCAACTGTTAACAGCGCCGGTCAGTTCAGTGCGCGAGGCCTGCGTGTTGGTGGTCCTTATACGATTGAAGTGGACAGTGATACTCTTGAAGATTCCACCATCAATGACGTTTATCTTAACTTGGGTGAACCTTCGGTATTTGACATTGCTCTGGAAGCTGAGCAAGCGGTAGAAAGTATCGTCGTTACTGGCTCTGCAGTATCTTCACTGGCAGGTGGTGAATTTGGCCCTTCAGCCAATTTTGGATTGAAGGAACTACAAAATGCCCCTGCCATTAACCGTAATATTTCCGATATCATTAGAATCGATCCTCGAATTTATGTAGATGAATCTCGAGGTACCCAAAATTCGATTCGCTGTGGCGGTAAAAACCCGCGTTTTAACAGCCTGACCCTTGACGGTGTCCAAATGAACGACTCGTTTGGTCTGAATGGTAACGGTTACCCAACTGAGCGCGTCCCTTTCCCATTTGACTCCATTGAACAGGTGGCAGTAGAACTGGCTCCGTTTGATGTGCAATACGGTGGTTTTACCGCCTGTAACATTAACGCCGTAACCAAGTCCGGTTCTAACGAAATTCATGGTGGATTGTTTTATGAGTACACAAGTGACTCTTTAACCGGTGATTCATTAAGAGCAGAAGACAGAAATCCTGGTGAATTCACCACAAAGAACTTTGGTTTTGACGTAGGCTTTCCTCTTATCAAAGATAAGTTGTTCGCTTATGTAGCCTATGAAGAAGAGGACGGAGCCAACAGATTTGATCGTGGTCCTTCTGATTCGAATGCCGTAGATCCAGTTGACATTACTCAGGCGCAGTTAGACGAAATCGTCGATATCGCGAAAAATATTTATAACTACGATCCTGGTGCAATTCCTTCCAGTATTGATAACTTTGATGAAAAGTTGATGGTGAAACTGGACTGGAACATCAACTCCGATCATCGTGCATCTTTTACCTATAACTACAACGATGGTAATAACTATACAGAATCTGATGGGGATATTAATGAGTTTGAATTTGAAAACCATTTGTATGAGCGCGGTGCTGAGCTAAATTCTTATGTGCTGTCAGTGTATTCTGACTGGACGGATCAATTCAGTACTGAGTTGCGCTTGGGTTATCTTGAGTTGGATAATCGTCAAATCAGTGTTGGTGGTACCGATTTTGGTGAAATGCGTATCGAAGTTGGCGATGTTGATGTTTATATCGGTGGTGATGATAGCCGCCAGGCGAATAAATTGAGCTACGATCAATCTGACTTTATCTTCAAAGGTAATTATTACTTTGACAACGGTCATGCCTTATCTTTTGGTATTGAGTCTAAAAAGTTAGAAGTATTCAACTTGTTTGTGCAGCACTCTGAAACAGAAATTCGTTTTGATGGTATTGAAAACTTCCGCAATGGTTTTGCAGACGCGATCTACTACAACAATGCGCCTTCTAATAACGTAGAGGATGCTGCTGCGGAGTGGGGCTATAGAGCTAACGCTATTTACGTCCAGGACGAATTTGAGCCGATTTATGACCTTATCCTAAAAGTGGGTTTGCGTTATGACTGGTACACTACTAGTGATGCGCCATTAGAAAACCCTGATTTTGTTGCGGATTATGGCTTCTCTAATTCCACTAATCTGGATGGTGAAGGTTTAATTCAACCGCGTGTAGGTTTCACATACACGCTTAGTGACGATACAACCTTACGCGGTGGTTTAGGTCTATATTCCGGTGGTAATCCGAACGTTTGGTTATCTAACAACTTCTCTGCAAACAACGTATTACAGTTCGGTCAGCGTGGTCGTTCATTCGGTTATACCGACGGTTCACGCTCATTGTTTGATGATGATGTTGTTTATGTTGCAGTAGAAGACGGTGTGCCAAATGGCCCAGGTTATGGTATTCCACAAGAACTTTATGATGCGGTTGCTAATGGTGTAGGTGATAATTTTGAAATCAACTACTTGGACCCAGACTTTGAACTACCCTCTGAGTGGAAGTTTGCTTTAGGCGCAACCCATATCTTCCCAGGTGACTATGTGGGTACCGTTGATTTATTAGTTACTCGCACTCAAGATGCTGCCATCGTATTACGCGGTGATATTGAACAAACAGGTACCAATGAAGATGGTTATCCAATCTACGATAGCGTCAGAGAACCTTCGTTTGTCCTGACCAATTCTGATGTCAGCAGTACATCAACGTCTTTCTCTACTTCACTATCAAAGCAATATGATAACGGTTTGGATTGGCGCTTTGGATATGCCTATAGCAATGCCAAAGATGTGCAACCAATGACCAGTTCAGTAGCGTTTTCTAATTATACAAGCCGCGCGTTCTTTGATCCGCAAGAGCAAGTTTCTTCGTTATCGAATTATAACATTAAACATCGTTTTACTGCGGTATTGAACTATACAACAGAGCTGTTTGATGGATTAGAGACACGTTTCTCATTGTATGGTTCCTCTAACTCTGGTCAGCCGTACAGTATTACTTACGACGGTACTATTGATCCTTATGGATTCACTCCTTATCTGGATTTCCAGTCAATCGTGTTGAGACCGGGTAGCCAACGTAATGACCAAAAAGGTAGCTGGTGGACTAAAGTCGATATGCGAGTCACTCAGGAGCTTCCAGCGTTTGCAGATGGTCATAGTGGTGAAATTTATCTGGTGGTGGATAACCTGACCAACTTCTTACGAGATGATTGGGGTATTCAAGAGCAGGTCAGTTTCCCGAATACTGTTGATGAGGGTTCAACAGTGGCCGAATCAATCGTTGGTGATTCATCGCTTTACCAGATTAAAGCGGGCTTTGCCTACAGATTTTAAAAGTTAAAACTTTAACTAGAAACCAAAGCCGGGCAATGCCCGGCTTTTTTAATTAAATCATAAATAGTCGTGAAGTTTGTTTCGGCTCACTTCTTGCTGTTGTTTAGATTCTCAAAAAAGCAACACAGGAATCACCCATGGATTTTTTTTGGCTGATTGCCAGTGCAATGCTGGTGTTTTTGATGCAGGCAGGCTTTTTATGCCTGGAAACCGGGAAAATACGTAGCAAGAACAGCATCAACGTCGCTGCCAAGAACCTCTCTGACCTCATTGTTGCCTCAGTGGTATTTTGGTTATTTGGTTTTGGTTTGATGTTCGGTGACTCATTATGGGGCATTGTGGGTACCACTGAGCTTCTTTTTGGTGCGCATAGCTCAGCCTGGCAAATGAGCTTCTTCTTATTTCAGTTGATGTTTTGTGGCACGGCGGCAACACTTTTATCGGGTGCCGTGGCTGAACGTATGTCTTATCGTGGCTATATTTTGGTCACGCTCATTTTATGTTGTTTTATTTATCCTGTCGTGGGGCATTGGGCATGGGCATCGGCGTTTAACGAAGAAAATCTGGGCTGGTTGCAGAAACTGGGGTTTGTTGATTTTGCCGGTTCCACAATTGTACATTCTGTGGGCGGTTGGATTGCCCTGGCAGCGGTTATTGTGATTGGCCCCAGGATAGGTCGCTTTGATAGCGGTAAAAAAATCCCGGTGGGTAGTAACCTGCCTTTGTCCGTGTTGGGTACCATCCTGATTTGGCTGGGATGGTTTGGGTTTAATGGTGGTTCCACACTGATCTTCAATGAAAGTGTACCTGGGGTGCTACTTAACACCTGTCTTGCGGCCGCCTGGGGCGGGGTGGCATCTGCCTCTATTTTCATGTGGCGTCACAAATTCGTAGATGTAACTTACATTCTCAACGGGGTCATTGCGGGATTAGTTTCTATTACCGCTTCGGCCCATGCTGTATCCGTGGCACAGGCGGCGCTGATTGGCGCTATGGGCGGTGTTTTATTGTATTTTGGTGCGCTGCTGATGGACCGTTTAAAGCTGGATGATGCCTTAAGTGTGGTGCCGGCGCACCTTATTGCCGGGATATGGGGTACCCTGTCCGTGGCCTTTTTTGGGGACTCTACGCTGCTGGCTACTGGTCTGGGTTTCTGGCAACAATTGTGGATTCAATGTTTGGGAATAATTAGCATTGGATTGTTTTGTTTTTCTACCAGTTTACTGTTCTTAAAAATCATCAATCGGATTGTTCCACTTCGGGTATCAGTTGAACAAGAATATCTGGGCATGAATATCAGTGAGCACAAAGCGTCTACGGAGCTAATTGACTTGTTAAGCGAAATGCAAACTCAGGAAAAGCAAGGCCAGTTTGAACAGTCAGTGGAAGAGGAGCCGTTTACCGAAGTGGGCCAAATTGCCCGACAATACAACCGGGTTATTAATCGCGTTCAAACGGAAATGGCCAAGCGTGATAACGCCATTGAGAACTTTCGTTCCAGTGAGAAACGCAAAAGTGCCATTTTAGATGCTTCGATGGACTGTATTATCACTATCGACCTGAAAGGCCATGTTATTGAATTTAACCCAGCGGCTGAAAGAACCTTCGGACAAATTAAAAGTCAGGTTGTGGGCAAAAGTTTTGTGCAGTTATTCGTCTTAGACGATACTCAGGCCCGGGTTGAAGATAGCCTTGCTCACAAATTTTCGGAGCCTGAAGGCTTATTACTAAATCGTCGTAATCGCATTGCATTGCGCCGTGTAACCGGTGAGATGTTTCCTGCGGAAATTACCATTACCAGCGCTTCACTTGGACTATTAAACGAAAGTGAATACACACTTCATGTGCGTGATATTACCCGCCAAACTCGTATGCAGGACAGATTACAGCAATTGGCATTTACCGACCCTCTTACTGGCCTGTACAACCGAACCTATTTGATGGACGCCCTGCAACAACATCTGGAAGGTGACAATGCCGCTGGCCCGGATTTGGCATTATTCTTTTTAGATTTGGATCGCTTCAAACAAATCAATGACACCTTGGGCCATAAAGCTGGCGATCATTTACTCAAAGAAGTGGCTTCACGGCTTACAGAGGTCACCAGAGATTCTGATATTGTAGCCAGGTGGGGCGGAGATGAATTTGTAGTGATGATGACGGGTATTAGTAGTCCGTCAACTGTGGAGAGTATTGCCGATAAAATACTTACGATTATGCGCAAACCAGTGAAGTTACAGGATAAAGAACTTAAGATCCTTACCAGCATTGGGGTCGCACTTAATAATACTTCACCGGAATCTGCCGAAGCCTTGATCCAACATGCAGATATTGCAATGTATTACGCCAAAGAAGCGGGCAGAGATAATTGCAAAGTGTTCATACCCGAAATGGCGGAAAGTGCTTCAGAGCAATTTTTCTTCGGACAGGCATTGCGCAGTGCGCTAAATTATCCAGAGCAATTTCATATTTTGTATCAGCCCAAAGTGAATATGCAACAGCGAGTTGTGGGTGCTGAAGCGTTGTTGCGCTGGTATATACCTGATAAGGGGCCCGTTAGCCCAGCCACATTTATCCCCATAGCAGAACAACAAGATATCATAATCCAACTGGAAGAAATGGTTTTTCAGATGGTGTTCCAGCAACTCAGTGAATGGCGAAAGCAAGGCAAAACCTTGTTACCGGTTGCTATTAATTTGTCCGGTAAACATTTGGTTTCCGGTAATCTGTTGCCCTTGATTACGCGATTGATAAAAGAATATGAAATCAGTGGTGAATTACTGGAAATAGAAGTCACCGAAGGTGTATTTTTAACGGATACACAAGGTTGCTCTGAGGTGCTTCGGTCATTAAAACAGTTAGATATTAAAGTGGCTATTGATGACTTTGGCACCGGTTATTCTTCGTTGAGTTACCTGAAAAACCTGCCTTTAGATATTCTTAAAATTGATCGTTCTTTTGTTGAAGAAAGTGCCAACTCCTCCGAGGGGCAGAAAATATGCTCCACCATTATTAATTTAGCTGAAAGCCTGGAACTGGAAACCATTGCTGAAGGCGTCGAAACCGAGGGACAGTTTCGCTTTTTACAGAGCAAAGGTTGCCGATGTTTTCAGGGTTATTACTTTTACAAACCCTTACCGCCCGGTGAATTTCTCTCCTTATTGGAGGATACCCGGCAGCGAGCCTGAAGGGCAACGTGGCCTTTACTGACCATTGTTCATTAACTTTTCCTCTGAACTTTTCCCATTTTTACTATTGTTCATCTCACAATTTAAAGTGCGATTGTGTGCATTGCGCCAGGATTAGTTCAACCGAGGCACAAGCTGTTGTGCTTAAACGCATTTGCAATTTGGATGGAGAACATGAAAGGAAGTTTGTTCCGCAAGGAAGCACTGGAAGGTCAGAAGCACCGATTACATGGAAACGTATTGGTTGTGCCTTCCATCAAATTATCCGTGATTGCCCTTGCGATAACTCTGTGGGTGTTGGCGATTATGGTTTGGCTATTTCACAGTGAATACGCACGCAAAGAAACGGTTCAGGGCTGGCTAGAGCCAGAGAAGGGGGTGATACGAGTTTTTGCTGAGTCTGCCAGTGGCAAGATTAAACGCATCTTGGTGAAAGACGGTGACTACGTAGAACAGGGACAAGCACTGATTCTGGTTAATGGTGACAGGGTGTTGCAGGATGGCAGCAGTCTGGAGGAGCAATTGCTCACAGAGTACCAGAAACAAAAAGCGGCATTGACCCAGCAGATGACCCGCAATTCGCAAATCTATTTCCATCGAATGCAGGATGCCAAAGCAAAAATAGCTTCTATAGACCAGGAAATTTTGCAACTGGAGCATCAACTGGCATTGATGCAGCAACGCCATAAACTGGTTAAGGAGCGCCTTGAAAGCAGTCATGAGGTGAGGCGTCGAGGGCATATCTCTAAGTACGATTACAGCACAGTATTGGCAGAAGAGTTATCTTTACAAAGTGATATTGCCGGGCTGAAGCGCCAGTTATTAAATCAACAGAACAGTCGTCGCTCACTGGAATCTGAGCTGCGCATTTATCCTCAGGAAGAACAAAATAGTCTGGCGCAAATCCAAACTCAGCTTAGTGACGTGGCTAAGAATATTGCTCAGTTACACGGACAGCGGGCACATATCATCAAGGCTACCCAGAGTGGCTTTGTATCTAATATTCAGGTTAACCAGGGGCAATACACCAAAACCAATATGCCACTGCTGACAATCGTACCTGCTGATTCCACCATTCAGGCGAGGTTGTTAGTACCGGTACGTGCAGCGGGTTTTTTGCAACCGGGACAGAATATCGAAATGCGCTATGACGCCTTTCCCTATCAAAAGTTCGGGCTGCACAGCGGCACCGTTCTGGAAATATCTAAAGCGGCAATATTGCCTGACGAAATTAACGATACTGCGGTAGAGGTGCGGGAACCGGTGTTTATTGTTCTGGCGGCGCTAGACAAGAACTGGGTACAGGCATTTGGGCAGAAATTGGTATTAAAACCTGGTATGACCCTCACCGCAGATATTCAGTTAGCTGATCGCACTCTGATTGAGTGGTTGTTAGAGCCGCTGTATAGCATCAAAGGGAGATTATGATGACGACTCAAGCCCTGAATTTTAATACCCGGCCAGAATCACTGTTAAATTTTGGCGGCGCTAAGCGCCTGCCCATGATTTTACAAACCGAAGCGGCAGAATGCGGCCTGGCGTGTCTGGCCATGGTGGCCGGTTTTCACGGTCTGGAAACTGACCTGACTACCCTGCGTCGGAAATACTCGATTTCTGCTCAAGGAGCTACCTTAAAGCAAATCATGGCCATTGCAGGGCACATGAATCTGACCAGCCGGGCGTTAAAACTGGAAATAGAGCACCTGTCGCAATTGCAAACTCCCTGTATTTTGCATTGGGAAATGAAACATTTTGTGGTGTTAAAACAGGTGCAGGGCAATAAGGTGGTGATCCACGATCCCGGGGTAGGGGAAAGGCACCTGTTTCTGGATGAAGTCAGCCAGTGTTTTACCGGAGTGGCTTTGGAGTTACTACCTTCTTCGCAATTTACCCCAGGTGTAGAAAAAAACAAACTGCGCTTTGAGCAGTTTTGGTCAAATATCAACGGCCTGAAGCGCAGCCTGGGCCTGTTAATATTACTTAGCCTGCTATTGCAGGTATTCGCAATAGTAAGTCCTTACTATATGCAAACGGTTGTGGATGATGTACTGATGCGTTCCGACACCAATTTGCTCAGCGTACTGGCTATCGGTTTTGGTTTATTGCTGCTGATCGAAGCCGGTACATCGTTACTGCGGCAAGTTGTGGTGCTCAACTTATCTAATCGACTTAACATGCAAATGAGCGCCAATGTGTTCCACCACTTGATCCGCTTGCCCATGGACTACTTTATCAAGCGCCATATGGGAGATGTGATATCCCGATTTGGCTCCCTCAATAATATCCGGGAATTAATGACCAATGGCATAGTGTCGGTGTTTATTGATGGCGTGATGGCACTGATCACGCTAGTGGTGATGTTTGTTTATGACCCGAAACTGACATTTATTGTATTGGCTGTAGTCACACTTTACGCGTTGCTCAGGGTGTTGTTGTATCGTCCGGTGCGCCGTTTATCAGAAGAGCATATTGTCGCTACAGCAAAAGAAAACTCGCATTTTATGGAGTCGGTCAGGGCCATTCAGACGATTAAACTGTTCGACAAGGAATCAGACCGTCAAAACCAGTGGCAAAACTATCTGGCGGAATCTATCAATAAAGGCATCCGCATTAGCAAATGGCAAATCGGTTTTGATACTGCCAACAAAATACTGTTCGGCCTGGAAAATATTCTGATCATCTATTTTGCCGCCACCGCAGTGATGGGCAATTTGATGTCGGTGGGCATGTTGTATGCCTTTATGAGTTACAAGAATCGCTTTATCGGCGCTATGGATACCCTTATCAGTAAAGCGATTGAGTTTAAGATGCTGGATTTGCATTTCGAGCGTCTGGCCGATGTGGTTTACAGCGATAAAGATCCCGCCTGTTCACTTGCAGAAACTGATCTTGCCCCGGGGGTTGCTGAAAGCTCGTTACAGGGGCATTTAATGGTTACCGATCTGAGTTACAGCTACAGCGAACTGGAAACGCCCATTTTGCAGTCCATCAACATGCAGGTAGAAGCGGGCGAGACGGTGGCCATTGTAGGTGCCAGTGGCAGCGGCAAAAGTACCTTATTGCGCTGCCTGATGGGACTGAGCCAACCAACCGGAGGCAGCATAGAAGTGGACGGCAAGCCGATATCTCAATGGCCCGATTATCGCCAGCAAATTTCTGGGGTGTTGCAGGACGATCAACTACTCAGCGGCTCTATTGCGGATAACATCGCCTGTTTTGAATCGCAGATTGATTACGAAAAGGTGGTGTTATGCGCGCAATTGGCCTGTATTCACGAAGAAGTTATGCAAACCGCCATGCAATACAACACTCTGGTAGGCGATATGGGAGCCAGTCTCAGTGGTGGCCAGAAACAGCGGATATTGTTAGCCAGAGCTTTTTATCGCCATCCCAAAATCCTGTTTATGGATGAGGCCACCAGTCATCTGGATGTAGACAACGAATCCCGAATTAACGCTCATATCAAGCAACTGAACATGACCAGAGTAATTATTGCCCATCGGCCGGAAACCATCAAAACCGCTGATCGCGTATACGCCTTAAGCGAAGGGCGCATGCACGAGTTACCGGCTGAAAGACACTAACCGAACCTAAGGTTAAAACCGAAGTGAAGGAGAAAGACCATGCAAAGCGAACCGATAATTCCCGATTTATCAAAACGCGAACACCAGGTAATGGAATATGTGGTGATGGGGTTATCCAACAAGTTAATTGCCCGAAAGATGTTTTTAACCGAGCGCACTATTAAGTTTCATTGCAGCAATATTTATCGCAAGCTGCAGATAAAAAATCGCGCCTCGCTGGTGGTGTTTGCGCAGGAGCACGAACTACGCCAAACGCAGGCAGCCTGAAATATTGTTTAACCTACAGGAAGTAATCATGAGTGAATTGGAATCAAGGGAGCTAGAACGTGTACAAGGCGGCAGCAGTATTCCGACCCCAGAAAGGATGTATCTGCAGGGCTATTGGCAACTGCTGAAAGGGCTTAATACGCCGGGGCAGCAGGAACCCTGACAGGGTTCCCACAACCGGGATTTCTATACCCAAACTACCTCAAGATGCCTGCTTCAGAGCTATCACAGCGCTTTCAGTACAAGGCGCACTTGAGAAGGAATGTCGGCTACCTTTCAAACAAGTGCAACACCGTAATGGAGGTGCTGTGAAGCTCCCGAAGGGCGGGGCCTAAAAGCATTTATGCTGCGTCAAATTGTATCGACGTGAGAACAACCATGCCATCTCCAATTTACCTTGCCTAAATCCTTTTATTCGCCCGCTGAAGTCGAGTATCTTGAGGTAGTTTGGGTATAAGGGTTATATCTGGTACTGTAACTGACGCACCAGGTAGTCGATGACAGCTTGACGCTTGGCCTGCATGGCAACTCTTACCAGGTTGCCATTCTCGTCGCGGTAGGTATTGCCCTCGGAAGGCTCATTGGTGCGCACTGACAGGCGAATATCCTGCCAGTCGATAACATCATCGCCAAGCCCCAGGCAACAGGTGGCCATGACATCCCAAAGGTAATAAGTAAACTCATACGTGGGAATTGAAGCCACTGTGCAGGCCCAAAACTGCCCGGCCAGCTCTACTAAAGGATAGGAGCGATAGGCGGATAAGTCTTTTAAGAAAGCCATACTGATGGGCAGACAATTGGTGGCATCAAGGGGCATTAACCACAGCGGAGCGCCAGATCTTAGCAGACTGTCAGCGGCGGGCGCATCCCAATAAACATTCCATTCAGCACTGCCATCGTGGTTGTAGTTGGCCACGTTACCCTTGGTATCAATGGCGCCACCCATCCAGATGACTTTTTGCAATTTATTGACGCAATCTGGAGCGTTTTCCAATGCTTTGGCAAGGTTGCTACAGGGGCCAGTCATTAATACCGTGATAGGTTCATTGCTTTCCTGCAGTGCTTTTTGCATGTATTCATGGGCAGGTAACTTAGTGACTAGTGACCAGTCATCATCACAGCTCAACATGGTGGGTAAGGCATTTACCATTTTAGGCTGAGCGCGCCAATCGTAATGAAATGGGTTAATACCGTGCAGGTTACCCTGAGCGACAACGACGTCCTTGCGACCAAATAGATCCAATATTTTTAAGGTACTTTTAGTGGCATCGGTTAAAAAGCAATCGGCAGGTGTGACACATACCGCTTTCAGATCCACATGTTCCATGGTTAACAGCAGCATCAGTGACAACAGGTCATCTACGCCGCCATCATGGTCAAAAATAACTGGGATTTTTTTCATTGGTGTTTCCATTTTTACAGCTTTGTTTTTTATTATGCACTAAAAAAGGGGCCTAAGCCCCTTGTTGTGTGAAAGGTTTTGTTTTACTTGACCTTAAATTTACCCACCAGACCGTTAAGCTCGCTAGATAAATGCATCAGCTCTTTGGCGTTGCTGGCCAGCGTGTCGCTGGAGTTGGCAATACCAGTTACTGAGTTACCAATTTCAGCAATATTATTATCGATTTGCTGTGAACTCTGATTTTGCACTTCCGCAGAGTTGGCGATTTCGTCCAGTCGGGTGCGAATTTGTGCCACTGCTTTGCTGATATCTTCAAATGACTGATTGGCGTGGGTGGACTGTGAGGTTGCTTGCTCCGACTGCTCCAGACTGGAACTCATTTTGCCGGATACAAAGCGGGTTTTATCCACCAGGTTGTTCAGCATGGTGTCGATTTCTTCGGTGGCATCATGCGAACGCTTCGCAAGGGTGCGAACTTCATCAGCTACCACCGCAAAACCACGGCCTTGCTCACCGGCACGAGCAGCCTCGATAGCCGCATTTAGAGCAAGTAAGTTGGTTTGTTCGGCGATACCGCGAATAACGCTCAGAATTTGGGTAATGTTGCTGCTCTCATTTTCCAATTCTTTCATGGCTGAGGCAGATTCACTGATGGTACTGCTTAAACGGCTGACATCCTTCACCATAGCACCGATTATCTGAGTACCTTCTTTTGCCGAGGTTTCAGCATTCGAGACCATCTCCAGAGTATTGGCGCAGTTGGTAGCGACTTCCTGGGATGTTTGCGCCATGGCAGAGGTGCCGTGGGAAGAGTCTTCGATGGCTTTTTCCTGTTCGTGACTGGCGTCTTTTATATTTTCAACAATGTGGCCAATTTGCTTAGATTTGTCGGCTAGTAGCTGGGAGTCGTCTTTGATGTCCTGTACCAGACTGCGGATAGAATCCAGAAATTGGTTGAACCAACGTGCCAGATCACCGGTTTCATCTTTTGAGTTAACCGATAGTCTTTGGGTCAGATCGCCCTGACCACTGGCTATGTCTTTTAAGCCCTTCGACACCACCGAAATGGGGGAAACCAGTCTTTTGGCTTGCCAGACACCTAAAAATACAAAGCCTGCCACCATAAAGGCGGCTAACACAGTGATAAGAACGGTCATGGCGACAGTTGGAGCCAGGATTTCACTGCTGTCGATAATACCGATAAAGTGCCATTTTAGAGTGGGTGAGTAATAAGTGGTTACCTGAACATCAGAGTCTAAGTGTTCAGTTGTAAAGTTTGAAGACGCACTGCTTCGCAGACGTTTTGCCAGCTCTTCGTAAAAGGGCGATGCAATGTCACCGACCTTTTTAAAGTTGTTGCGCGGTGTTTTAGAATCCGCCAGTACCACACCATTGTCATCCACCAATACCAGGTAACCGGATTCCCCCAGTTTTATGGATTTCACGATATCTGTGAGTGTGGTCAGTGATACGTCCATCGACTGCACACCAATAGCACGACCGGCATCATCACTGATGGAATACATAACCGACACCATTGGGCCACCTGTTACACCCTGATAAGCGTCGGTAATGCCGGCTTGATTAGGATTGCTCATACCCTGTTGATACCAGGGGCGTTTTCTGGGGTCATAGCCACCAATTTTTTCCGCCGGATATTGAATAAATCCGCCAAGTGGTGTGCCCAGATAGACATATAACAATTCTTCGTGGGTGGTGCCAAACTGTCGATACAAGTCGAAGATTTCTGCTTCCATCGGATGGGCATTGAGCGGGTCCATCATGCGTTCTTCGTTAAAATAGGTGCTGGTTTCTGCCGGAACCGATTTTACCAGCGGATGAGCCGCCAGAAATTTTGCATTGGATTTCACCTGTTCGAAAAACAGTTTGAAACTGTTGTCTATTTGGCGAATTTCGTTTTGAGTTGCCGTGATAAAGTTTTGTTTTGATTGGCTGGTAGTCTTGGAAATACTAACAATAGCGATAATTAACGTCGGCAAAATCACCGAAACGGCTATAGCCACTATTAGCTTTTGTTGCATCTTCATAGGCGTTCATTCTGTCTTATTGTTATAAATTTTATGAAACATTCATGGAACACACTGAGCTTGTAGGGTAGTGCTCATTGTCACGAACCTTTCACATAAATGTACCTTATCATCGGCTGAATAGGTAGATTGATGATAAATAAAACACAAAATTATTAAAAAATACCGAATAGCTATTCAACAGTTTAGTTTACAGCGCTGCAGAATGCAGGGTTGTGAATGACATTTTGTTTATGAGTGGTTAAGCTAGAGGTGGTTTTTTAAAAGGCAAAAGATAATGACCCAGGTTGTAATCAGTGGTTCAGGATTATGGACCCCGGAATTTAGTATCAGCAACGAAGAGCTGGTAGACAGCTACAATCAGTATGCTGACAAATATAACGAAGAAAATAGCGCGCAAATCGACAGCGGCGAACTGGCAGCAAAACCTCATTCCAGCGCTGAGTTTATCTACAAAGCATCCGGTATTAAGAGCCGTTACGTGTACACCAAAGAAGGCATTTTGGATGTGGACCATATGCGTCCAACGATTCCGGAGCGAGGTGAAGACGAGCTTTCTAATCAGGCTGAGATTGGTGTGTTAGCGGCTAAACAGGCTCTGGAAGCAGCAGGTCGCAAAGCACAAGATGTGGATGCGGTTATCGTGTCCTGTGCCTATACGCAACGCGCTTATCCGGCTATTGCCATCGAAATCCAGGAAGCACTGGGCATCGAAGGTTTCGGGTTTGACATGTTAGTCGCTTGTTCGGCCGGTACCTTTGCCTTGCACAGAGCTTGGGAAATGGTGAAAGCGGGTACTGCACGCTCGGTATTGGTTATCAACCCGGAATTGGTTTCTCCACAGCTGAACTTCTGTGATCGCGACAGTCACTTTATCTTCGGTGACGTTGCTACCGCGATGCTGGTGGAAGCGCAGGATTACAGCGTTTCTGAAAATCAATACGAGATCTTAAGTACCTCTGCGAAAACTAAATACTCTTCCAATATTCGCTCTAACTTTGGATACATGAGCCGGGCAAATGATGTTGATGCGTTTGGCACTGACAAGTTGTTCCATCAGGAAGGTCGCAAGGTATTTAAAGAAGTATGCCCTATGGCGGCTGAGCACATTTTAAATCACATGAGCCAGCACAATTTAACGGCGAATGATGTTAAGCGCTGGTGGTTGCATCAGGCTAATATCAACATGAATATGTTGATTGCCAAGAAAATACTAGGCCGGGATGCTAATCCCACTGAAGCGCCAGTAGTGCTGGACCGTTATGCCAATACTGCATCAGCAGGTTCGTTGATAGCCTTTAATCTTCATCAGGAAGATATGCAATCCGGGGATTATGGCGTGCTCTGTTCTTTTGGTGCAGGGTATTCCATCGGAAGCCTGGTAGTGCAAAAGCGCTAATTTACGCTTTATCAAAAAAGCCCGCTTTCGCGGGCTTTTTAGTTTTACTAAACAGTTTCAAATAGATCTTCGACCTTTTGCCGAATTTCCTCGATATGCTCCACTGAAGCTGGTGCAATAAATATAGTGTCGTCACCGGCAATGGTGCCCAGTACTCCATCAGAACGGCCCAGTGAGTCTAGCAAGCGAGCAATCAGCTGTGCAGCGCCAGGCGTGGTGCGAATGATGATCATGACACCATTGTGCTCAACATCTAAAACCAGCTGTTTCAAAGGGCTTTTTGCCGTTGGCATACCCAGTTCCGGCGGCAAGCAATAGACCATATCACCTTTGGCATTACGCGCCCGGACAGCGCCAAACTTGCTCAGCATGCGAGAAACTTTCGACTGGCTGATATTGGCAAATCCCATACTTTTCAGGACTTCAACAATTTCGCCCTGGGAACCGTAAGATTCTGCCTTTAAAACCTCTTTAAATGCCTTAATTTCTTCTTCTTGCTTGCTGGTCATTCATCTCTCTGATTGCATTTACATAATAATTCACTATTTTGCCGACTTGTTATAAGAAAGTAAACGTTACATGTTATGGCTTCTGTGTATTGATTTTGCGAAAAATACCCATACACTGCATAACTGGAAAATTTACACATCCGTCCTCTTTGTTATCCAGTTAGCGATATCGGGAAGACAGCTCGCAGCCTGGTGATGATGAATAGTCTGGCTATTCTTGATTCAGGTTAAAAGCGCGACAATTTGCACTTCATAGGAGAATAAAATGAAAGTAGCAGTTTTAGGTGCTGCCGGTGGTATTGGTCAGGCATTATCCCTTCTTTTGAAAACTCAATTACCCGCAGGTTCTGAATTATCTTTGTACGATGTAGCGCCAGTAGTTCCAGGTGTAGCAGTAGATTTAAGCCATATCCCTACCGATGTTAAAGTTAAGGGCTTTGGTAAAGACGATTTAAGCGCGGCACTTAAAGGCTGCGACATTGTATTGATCCCAGCTGGAGTACCAAGAAAGCCAGGTATGGATCGCTCTGATCTGTTCAACATCAATGCTGGTATCGTTCGCAACCTGGTTGACGCCATCGCGGATACTTGCCCTGAAGCTTGCATCGGTATTATCACTAACCCGGTAAACACGACAGTTGCTATTGCTGCTGAAGCACTGAAGAAAAAAGGCGTATACAACAAGAACAAATTGTTCGGTGTAACCACGCTAGACGTAATCCGCGCTGAAACTTTTGTTGCTGAACTGAAAGGTTTGAGCCCAGAAGCGATTCACGTACCGGTTATTGGTGGTCACTCTGGTACGACTATTTTACCTCTGTTGTCTCAGGTAGACGGCGTAGACTTCACTGACGAAGAGGTTGCGGCGCTGACAACTCGTATCCAGAATGCAGGTACTGAAGTTGTAGAAGCTAAAGCGGGCGGTGGTTCAGCAACCTTGTCTATGGGCCAGGCAGCTGCACGTTTCTGTTTGTCTCTGGTTGAGGCGATGCAAGGTCAGAACGTAGTTGAGTACACGTACGTTGAAACCAACAGCGATGACGCAGAGTTCTTCGCACATCCTGTCAGATTAGGTCCAGCAGGTGTTGAAGAAATTCTGCCTTATGGTGAATTAAGCGCGTTTGAGCAAAAAGCCAAAGACGACATGCTGGAAGGCCTGCGTGGCGACATTAAACTGGGTCAGGATTTCGTTAACGGTTAATCTCTGATATCGGTGAACTAAAAGCCAGTGCCATGCACTGGCTTTTTTATTTGAGTTGCCACAGGGATAACAAATTCGCTAAAATTGGTAAAAATTATTTACAAGGATGCATTTATGATAATTCGCTTTAGTGCGGCTTTATTATTCGCGTTTACCTGCGTTCACTCGCCAATTCTGCACGCTGAACTCAATGATAGTAAATCTCTGTTGCTTGACGAGTTAATCAATATTTGGAGTGCCCCGCATGAAGAATCAGCTCATAACAGAATCATCACCCAAATGCAGGAAGCGTATCTTAAGCGCCTAAAGTTGCACTTGATCCCAGACAGTTATCAACATTTGGTAACGGACTACAAGTCGCAGTTAAAAGAATTACTCAATTATCCTAAGTCCAACAGGTTTACAAGTGAAGCCGTCAGACAATATTATCTGGATTACTACTCCGAAGCTGAACTTGTGGAGCTGATCCGCTTTTATCAGAGCGAAGTGGGGCAGAAACTCCTGGTTTCGCGGCCGCCCATTGTGGTCAGCGATGAACAACAGCGGGAAATGCAGGAGC
Source organism: Planctobacterium sp. AWH2_060 (assembly GCF_056158425.1). NCBI lineage: Bacteria > Pseudomonadati > Pseudomonadota > Gammaproteobacteria > Alteromonadales > Alteromonadaceae > Planctobacterium > Planctobacterium sp. AWH2_060. Next base: position 4,763,850 of record NZ_JBSWTG010000001.1, read on the forward strand.
AATCAGATGCTATCGCAAGATTAACTGAGCACTTTTTATTTCAGTTACGTGAAAGCGGATTTGAATCTGACTTCGTCAATGCCATGGGTATGACGCCAATGAAAGCTATCGAGTATTCAGAGATGTCTGGTTCTGCCGGTTTTGATGGCGTGTTTCAATTTGAGATCAAGGCGGCCAATATCCGCAATAACATCCTGTATATTAATTCCGAAGAAGATTATCGAGATCGTCGTTGTCTGACTGTCAAAATCAAGCCTGAGCTGGTCGCTGAGTTTATTAGCCTGCATGGCGAAAATGTCAGTGAAACCCTGGTGGGCAAATCACTATTGGTAAAGGGCACCGCCAAACGCCAGGTGATAAAAGCTATTGGTCCTGATCACAAGCCCATGTTTCCCTATTATCAAACGCATATTGCAGTGGAAGACTTTTCGAAGTTAATTATTAGCGATAGTGCAAGGGCCCTCTAGTTCTCAGGCAGCAAAGTTATTCTGCCTTTACTCTGGTTGATGAGCTGAGTTAGCAGGGCGTTTTTATTCATTATCGGGCACTGAATGCGGCACACGATATCTGTGTGGTATTGGCGCTCGGAAATGCTGCCATTAGCGTCTTTAACTGCGTATTCCAATACACTAACCAAATCAAAAGGCAGTTGCAGAGAAAACTGCGTTTCCGGTACTTTAAGTTGTGTCTGTAATTGCGCAAGCGCCTGCTGTACGCCGCCGCCATAGGCTTTTACCAGGCCACCGGTGCCCAGTTTGATGCCGCCAAAATAGCGGGTTACCACGGCGCTTATTTCGCCGACATCGCTACCTATCAATTGGTTTAACATTGGCTTGCCCGCTGTACCACTAGGCTCCCCGTCATCACTGAATCCATATTGCATAGAATCCTGAGGTGCGCCTGCCACAAATGCCCAACAATTATGGCGTGCATCTTTGAATTCCTCTTTAATTTGCGCCACAAAAGCTTTTGCACTGTCTATGCTGGGAGTGTGAGCTAGCCGGGTAATGAATCGACTTTTCTTAATTTCTTCCTCGAAAATAACCGGCCTGACAGGGATCAGGTATTCCACATTGCTCATCAAATAATCTGTTTTTAATAAATTTGCACAATTCCGCGAATAATAGCATTTTTACGATTGACAAACTAACCCGGAACCTTTATCTTTCGCGTCCGTTTTCGGGGATAACAATTCCGAACACGCGACATTCAGATTTCATTTCTGAATAGTTAGCCCAGGTGGTGAAATTGGGTGAGCAACGCCCGAAAATTGTGAATACCTGGAGCAATTTTAGTTGCGAATGCGAGGCAAGGGGACGCCGAGCTGGAAGCCCTCACCATGGAGGGTTTAGAGTACTTTTGCTTGAGCAAGTAAGTATTTGATTACATCAAGGAAGACTGCACTGAACTTAAACAGTGCTCTTAAAATTTATATGCCCAGGTGGTGAAATTGGTAGACACGCTAGCTTCAGGTGCTAGTGGCCGCAAGGCCGTGGCGGTTCAAGTCCGCCCCTGGGCACCATCCTTAATCCTTTATATTCAATGACTTACACAGCGCTTTATAGCTTAAAAAATTAATTTATATTAATTTTTGAGTGTCCCATCTGCGCACGTCTTGTATTTTGCTGTATTTCCCCTGTATCCCGCTGTATATAAGGGGGTCCCATTGTGACACTGTGAATCAGTACAGTATTTGGAAGTGTTCCTAATCATAGCCTGGTTTTTCTGTAGTGTCCCAAAAGGGTAAAACAAGGTTTTCGGTGCTTATCTGGACTAGACACAACTCTATCCGAGACTATTAAATATAGAGCTTAGCCAAACCAGAATGTCTGCATTTTTAAGAAAGCAGACGATCACGCAACGCTCGCCCAAAAATACAGTGCGTTAACTTTTCAGCGAACCTGACCCAATTGGTCACCCTATTGAGAAACGGTGATCTAGACTTAGTTAAAATCCTTTTAAGAATGCTGTTTTTATATACAGCACTTGAGGGTTTCCCTTAAAGTCAAGAAAAGAGGCAAATTGCCGCTTTTTATTGCCAACGACATTCTTAATAGCTATGGAAAATTAGGGTAGAAAAGGGCAAGGAGGTTTGGTAAAAAGGACTGAAAATAAAAAAGAGGAAACTTGCTGGAAGAATAACAGGCAAGTTGCCTCACATTAAATTGTTCTGATGGAATTGGAGAAAAGATATACTAGAGATTATAGTCGATACAGAGGATTATGGTGTATATTTACACAGTATGACGCTTCTCTTTTTTATGACTATAAAATCTAGCAAAGAAACTTGACGGAACTATACTGTTTTTCAATCCCTAAAGCTTATCTCTAAGGCTGCTGAAATCGACGTTATTTTCAGACAGACCTTAGAGATAAGCTTTAGGGTATGAAGTCCCGATCAAGTGACGATTTGTTTTTGACCCTTCAATCTACGTAGCCAAAGCGACTAAGGTCTGGCTACCACAGAACAAGTCAATAAATTAGACTCCGTTAGCTTTGCATCTTGTATTGCAAACAACGCAATAAAGCTGCCAAACTAACTGCACTAATTATTGAGACGTTCTAGGAGGATTGGTGAAGACATTATTTTTATTGGGTTTGGTGCTATTAACATCCGGTTGTGTGACAGGTTATCAAGCTTACACATGGAGTGGGGGATATAAAGATCAACAGATTGGTGTTGGAAGATACTGGGTTGAATACTTAGGAAATGCCTCAACCAGCCCTGAGTTAGTATTGGAAAGATGGCACAAAAGAGCATCCGAATTGTGCCCCAATGGCTACGACGAAGTGGGTAACGAGGAAGGTGCAAACCAGAGCACTGCGGTGGGTATGGCGGGATCTGCTGTGATTCCAATTTCTTTTTCTCATCCCTACGTCAAGGGCGAAATTGAGTGCAAAAACTAACAAAAAATTTCAAACACGGACAAATACTCGCTGGCCAGCCTCGTGCCTCGGCAAGTATAGCCAGCAAGCATTTGCCATTTATTTACGACGTTAGGCAGTCAATCCAGCTTCTATACATATGTCAAAAAAAGGTGAGACAGTAAACCTAGAGACTAATTAGCATACGGACTCAATTAGAGGCTAGCGCATGAATTGGGTAGATCGAATTAGATTGGTTATTGAGTATGTTGAAGAAAATCTTGATAGTGAAATTTCTATTGATAAAGCAGCAAAAATAGCTTGCTGCTCGAAGTTTCATCTGCATCGAATATTTTATTCTTGTTTCGATGTTACATTCTCTGAGTACGTAAAAAGGAGAAGATTTACTTTAGCAGCGGTAGATGTGGTAAGCACTCAAGAAACCATTTTGGCTATCGCAATGAAGTATGGGTATAACTCACCAAATGCATTTACGCGATCATTTCGCAAAATACACGGGATGAACCCAAGTGAAGCTCGATCTGATAATGGTACCATTGCAACATACAGTAAGGCCTCTTTTTCTTTAGAACCTATAGAGGCAGAGAAAATGGAATATAAAATAGTTGAGAAGCCGTCTTTCAATATCGTCGGAAAAAGTAAACGATTTGAGTTTGATGATTTCACAAAAAACGGTAAGAAATTTTGGAAAGAGTATGTCGGGTCTGATAATTACAAACGTCTTTGTGAATTGACTGGAGGTAAGCCAGGGGCGGTAACCGGTTCGCCATTACTAACTGCGTATTTTCCTGAAGATAAAAACAAGCAAGATCAATTTTTAGATGTGCTTGGTGTGGAATGTGAATTTGACAAAAATTTGAAAGAATTTAAAACTCATAGCGTTCCATCAGCAACTTACGCTGAGTTTAACTGTTCATATCGTGGTGCTATGAAAACAAACCGATACATTTACGGGAAATGGTTTTCTGCAACGGGCTATGAGAGAGACGGAGATAAGCCTGACATCGTGGCATATTTTCCTATGCCTTGGAGGCATTTTAGTGAAATGGAGATACGTTGGTGGGTGCCAGTTATCAAAAACAGCGCAAATGCCTAACAATCGCATGTTGTCGGACTGGTTTTCCGCTGCGCTCCAAACCAACCTCAAATGCGGGCGTTAGGGCTCACTGGAGGTTCAGTGCTTAAATTTGTTGCCGTTTCATTATTGCTAGCTTCAAATATAGCTTTAGCATGTAGCTGTAAAAAAGCTGAACCTTCCTACTATTTTTCTTAAGCTTCCCACATATTGTATGGGAGAGTTGTTGGACTCGAAATCCAAAACGATGCAAACGGAAATGAGTTTCAAAAGGTCGTTTTAAAGGAACCTGAAATATTAAAAGGGAAAAGTTCAAACATAGTCTATTCACAATTAGATGACGGTTCGTGCAAGGGCAATAGTTATATGTTTGGTTATTATTATGTCATTTTTACAAATGATAATTACTGGACAACAGGCACTTGTGGTGGGACGGATGTAATTTTACCTAAGTTAAGTTTCTCTCAATATTATTTAAACAAAATACGTGAGTTGAGCCCTAACAAGCCACTCAAGCAGGACAAATAAAGCTTGGCTTTTGTCGCTGCGCTCTATAATTTTAGCCAAGCATTTATTTGCCCCTGCTTGGGGCGTTATGTACTCAAAGGAATACTGAGATGCTCTACAAAATAGAAGAACAAACAGAAGTATTTGAAAAGCTAGAGCCCGTTGAGTTCAAGGACTTTTCGAGTTTCGGTAAACTTGAAAAGGACTTAGAAAACTTAATCGCAAATAGCATTTTAGATGTGTTGTTTGAGGATGCTAAGTTGATGCCTGTATTTCAGGAAAGGCAATGGCAAGCAGAAGCTGATATTTATGCACTTAATGAAAATGGTGAATTAGTTATATTTGAGCTAAAACGTGCCTCAGCAGGTAAAGATGCGGTTCATCAAGCACTAAGGTATGCGCAAGATGCAGGTCAATGGAGCTACCACAAATTAGCAAAAAAATTCAAAGAATATAGCAAGAGCGATATGTCGCTCGTTGAAGCTCATAAAGAAGCGTTTAGCCTTGAACATGAACTAGACCCAAAAGAAATAAACAATAAACAGCATCTCTTGGTTATCGGTAGTGCGGCTGATGAGTCATTGATATCGTCCGTAGATTACTGGAAGAAAAATGGTATATCTATTGATTTTCTGCCATATCGAGTTTACGAACTCGCTGGTGAAAAGTACTTTGAATTCTTCGCACTTCCATATGATAAACATAAAAACCCAAGTGATATTAAAGGTGTGTTATTCGACACGAACCGTAGTTGGGATGAGAACTCTATTTGGTCAATGATGGATAATAGTCGTCTTGAAGCATATGGGGAAGCAAAGCGGTTTGTTCATCATGTTCATGTAGGAGATATTGTTTTCTTTTCGCACAAATGGTGTGGCTTAATAGCGGCCGCAAAAGTAAAAGGTGAGGTCAAAGCTCCAGATAGTGAAACTTTGTATCGAGACGTAGAGTTTTTGACGCCTATCCCGAACCAGAAAGATAACAAACTGTTAGCTATGCCTTTTTCAGAAGTTAGCTCAAAAACAGGTAAAAGTTTCTTTTGGGCAAGAACTATAAAAGTGCCTTATCTTACAAAGAATGAAGCACTTGATTTAGTTGAAGAGCTTAACAATTATCTGCGTCGTACATAACAAGTCAAGGCTGCCGGACAGCTTCGCAGCCGCAGCTTGAAGCGGCCGTTGGCCGACCGCTCTGTTCGGTAACCTGGCCGTCATTATTACCTAATTGAAATCTCGCGTTTTGTAGAGAAACATCGTCCATTGGTAGACAACTGAGCGGGAGCTTTATGGTATTAACTATCTGTCAGGTCGAGTCATCATATATTAGTGACTGAGGCTATCTAACCTTGTTTTGTTCGATATACATCGCTAAATCGTAAGCTGTTGCTACATGTATATTGCCTAACTTTGATACGGGAATTTCAAAACTTCTGCGGGATATTTTTTGCTTAATGGAATCTTCCTTGACTTCCAGTATTTTTGATAGCTTCAGTGTGCTAAGAATAGGGCCAAATTCAGCTTTGATAAACTCAGCAGTTAGCAACACACCGGTAGGTATGTTGCGTAACTTTTGAATCAAAGTATTTTGATATTGATTTGAATTTTTATCGCTCAATGTTTTTTTAACCTGCATAATCTGCACTCATTGAATCTTTGTGCCTCAATTCTATTCTGTTCTGGTTACTGCTCTGATAGCTACTTACGTGGTGATTTAGGGCGGGGTTTAGGCGCAGTAGACTGCAGGGGTTTAGCTTTTTGACCTTCAGGTTGATGCTTATTTGCAGGCTGGGGATTTCCGGGTGGTTGTTTTTGCTGCTGGCTTCGCTGCTGTTGGTTCTGCTGGGCCTCAACGCGGCGTTTGTAGCCGGCCGGATCTTTTAATGCCCCTCGTAATTCTTTGAAAAAATCCTGTGCTGTAGGTTGCTTTTGCTGTGGTGCACTGGATTGTAGGCGCTGTTGTTGTTGCTGGTTTTGTGGTTGATGTTGTTGCTGATTGGCTCTGGCCTGTTCTTTTTGTAAGGCTTCTTTTTTGAACTTAGCTGGATCTTGCAAGGCGGTTTGCAGACGTTTAAAAAATTCTCCGGCAGTGACATTACTGTCATCATGATTGTTATTTTGCGCCTGCATACTCATACGGCGATTGTCATTTTCTCCATTGGGGTTAAACCCGGTGTTACCCGGAGGCTTGAGAAAACCCGGGCGCTGATTGCTGTCTTGCAGGCTAGGTTTGTCTGCTTCGTTAATCAGCTTATCCATGAAGCCTGCAATGAGATTAAACCCGGTTTTTTGCGTGAAACTGAGGTTATTGCGGTCTGGTTTTTTTCCAAATGCAGCACGGCCAAGGTTTTTAACCTGTTCACCCAAACCGAATCCGTGCTTGTTTTGTGGCTGGTTGTTTTGCCGTCCCTCATTTTTGATTTTGCCAAAGTTCTCCGGTGCTGAAAACAGGGCATTGGCACGATTTCGGGAGACGGGTTCTGACACAGTATTGCTGCGAGTTCGACCGGGGGCTTCAAACACCGCATTAGAACGATTTCTGGACTGCGGGGCCGATTCATTGGCAAAAGCATTCCGGCCCTGGTTTTTAACAACACCAAAGCTGGATGGAGATTTGTTTTTCGGTCCCTCATTTGAGTTCCCGTTATTGCCATTCATGAGCGACTAAACTGCTTCAGAACACATTGCATGATTGCAATATCTGCCACTGAAGCAAAACTGTCAATTTTGTTTACCAAATTAACATAAACAAGCATTGTAATTTCGCCGCTTAAGCCACAATATTAAAGGCCATCTTTGACTTAAAATGGCTTGTCGTGCGAGAACAGAGTAAAAACTTCTTTAACAGCATACGTTCAGCAATGAGTAAGCGTCCTTCGTTTCCAAACAGACCTGAAGCGGAACACAAAAAGCTATTTGATAGCAAGATATTCGATCACAAGGCACTGTCATTCAAAATGCGCAAAGCTTTGGTGGTACTGCAAAAAGGATTGGCGCAGGAAAGTGCAGAAACCAAGCAAATGCTGGCTATTTATCACAAATATACTCGCGGGGAAGCGACAGAGCAGGAAATGCTGGAGGCCAATCAGCAGTTTAAGGATGTAATAAAAGGCCTGGGGTTGAGCGTCGTGGTGATTTTACCGTTTTCGCCCATCACGCTACCTGCGATTGTTAAACTTGGGCAAAAGTTTGGCATTGAAGTGTTACCCAGTGCATTCAAAGAGCAACTTCATCTTGAAAATTCAGAACATAAACTGCAAATGTATTCAGCAGAAGAAAGTGCAGAGCTTAAGGATGATTCTAAAGCGCGTTAGTTGATGATAACTTGAAAATACCCATTAGCAGGGTGCATTAGCTTTGGTTGAAACGTCAGTGTCTGTAATGAATTGTAATGGTTAGGCGCATATACTCCGTGCAACTGTTTTCATGAAGGGTAAAATAATACCCTTGTCAACAGGAGCGAGTATTAATATGTATTTAGAATTACCTTTAGTTGTGTTTTTGACTCATGGCTCACCTCAAATGAGCCCGGTTATTGAAAACTTAAAAGCAAGTTATGAGTGCAATGTCTTTACATCTCTGAGCCAATTCAACGCGACCACCTTTAAAAAAAGATAAGTGCTGTTGTAGTGGATTTTGAAGAGGCGTTTTCTGCCGCCAGAGACAAATTGCAAGAGCAGGTAAGCACTGCTATCGTCATTAATTTACGCAGTACGACTTTTCAAATTGTCGGTACACTGACTCAGCAGCCCACCGAACTGTTGATTAGAATATGCCAACAGGTACTTAGCTCTTTGTCGATGTTTTCATTCCCGGATTATCGGACGGTGTTTCAGCACTCTCATTTTTCTGATGCTGAAGCCCACTCCAGGCAGTCGCAACTTGTAGAGAAAGCGTGTGACTACATGTTGAAAAACCTGGATCAGCATCTCACTTTGGTTTCTATTAGTCGGGCCTTATGTACAAATCGTAACACTTTATCCAACGTCTTCAAAAATGAGAAAGGTCAGGGGGTTGCAGCCTGGTTGCGGCAGCAACGCATGAGCAAGGCTATGGACTTATTGCTAAAAACCGACAGCAGCATACAAGAGATTGCAACCGCTGTGGGTTATCCTGATCAGGCGAATTTTTCCACGGCGTTTAAAAACGCCTTTGAAAAAAAGCCGCTGCAAATCAGAAGGCACAACAAAGAATAAATGGCAGGTGACAAAACATGGTCATTAACAACCAGGGAGACAGAGTGTTGGGTCGAATTGTTCCAGATAAGCTTGCCGTTGATGGTTCTGGAGCTTTGGAGCTGACACCGCTGAGCAGACCTGGATTGTTAGATAGCTAAATCGTCCAGGTTGGCATATATCTGGCAAAAATTCTTATCATTTTTAATTTGGAGTAAAGACAAAATGGAGTTATTGACACTTGATTTCATGCAACGGTTACGCCGCTATAGTGGTAGTGACGATGCAAGAATGGTGTTGTTAAACTGGATGCGCAAAGCCAATTTACTGCTATTACAACATCAGGGAGCGGCGCAATCGCAACAGCTCATTGAGCAATTGGCGGGCATGTTGGAGCCCGTGATGGAAAGTATTTCAATTCTTGGGGCGAAAGATCATGAAGATCCGGATGTAGTGTGGATTTTGGAGCAAGTATGTCGTTTTTACGATTGGCTAAAGTATCAGACGGGGCAATCGGAATGGCAAATAATGCGAGCGTGGCGGGAGTACCAGCCTGACGGCAATCAATTGGCAAGCCAGCCTTCGTTATCTGGCACAGCTGATGAGTTGCCTCTGTCCAAAAAAACTAAAAAGTGCGACGCTGAAGACGAAAGTTTCCGTCAATCTACTTCAAACAAGCCAGTTTTTTGGTGAACCGGCAGCCATTCACGGGAGCTTAATTATGTCTGAGCATCAAACACCTTGTAATGATTTTCTATTCCTAAATGCTACCCTTCAGGAAGTGGTAGAATTTGCCAAAACTAATCACAATTTTAAACCACAGCCTTCTATAGAATTGCTCAATCAATTTGATGATGTCTTTCAGTCTTTGCTGATCCAAAGCCAGGAGCTTTGGTTGCTCCCAGAGCGTACTCTCAAACCTACCCTTGAAAATATTTCCGCTGCCTACACGGAAACGTACCGGGGACTGACCGCCTTGTACATGTCTGCTCCGGTACCTGAAGATGCCGCAGGGTGGTTTGATTACCAGAAGGAACTGCATGCAAGAGAGGCGTTCCTCAACAATCTTGAGATTTTACTCACCTGGCATTCAGAATTGTATGATGAAGTGGTTCGTACCTTTCCACTGCTACCCGTCCCGTTTCCTGTTAAGCAAAGTAAAAGGAATGACACAGCATCGGGTAGCGATCTAATTGAACAATCCGATGCCGATATCCAACAGGCGATAGATACAGGGTTTAGTGATGGCAGCGCGCCAGAGATTTTTTTGGAATAGCGCATTGTTACGCTATTGTTGGAGAGGGAGTGGTAATGTCTAATACACCGAGATTTGATCGATTTGGCTGGTACTGGCAACCTCAGAAATGGCTTAACGATATGTCTTCACAGGATGCCATCACCGCAACGACAAAGGCGACAGGCATCGATTCCACTGCAAAAGTGTTGCAACAACAAGCAACTCGTCAGCAAGCGATCTTGAAACAATTATGGGACGATGATTAAGTTTGATTCAGGGCGTTTTGTTGCATTGTCTAAACCAACGTTGAGACAGCGTGACGGTATTCCAGATTAAGCCGCCATCAGTGTGCGATTATTTTTGCAAAAAGCGGCTTAATAGCGATGTCGCTAGTCTCGGTGCTGGAGTAGTGCTGGCTTCACTACCTAATGGCGAACCGGGGCCAAAAACGGGTTCGTTTGGCAGTGTCGCTTTATTCGCCAGGTCTTCAAACTCGCTACTCATGGTGGGGTTTTCTAACCATTTTGCATAGGCAGAACCCATAGCTACCATGTTCACAGTATTTTGGTTGCGAATGGCATCCACCTCATTTTGCACTGTAAAGGCAATAGATTGTGCAAATGAGGTTGCAGTAATGGCGTCTATCTTGACTGCTTCTTCAAGGTCAAGTTCATGCTCTTGTGGTGGGACATTTTTATCATTCATGCGTTGTCTCCAACTGTTGTCGTACTATCTTGATCAGCCGCCGTTGCCAGAGTTTCCTGAGCTTTTACTTTTCTTCTGCATTTGTAAGTTGACCTGATAGATAAAAGTGATCATGTCACTCAGGCCTTTGGTATCGATGGTGGAAACCAGTTTGGGTGCCGGCTCCAGCACACTCTCTGGCGTGGAAACCGTTGCTGATAGCGACAACGTATTTTGATTGCTGTTGTAGCACAAAGACCAGGTGCCCGGCGATGTGCCATTTACTGCATCAAAGGCAGCACTTAAACAGTTTGAAATATCTTGAGATTGTGCAGGTGACATAATCAATTCTCCTGAAGGTTGTTGTGGTTCGATTAAATAAAATGCTCTGCCTGATGTCAGGCTCCTAGTATTTTGTTGCAGGTTTGTACCATGGCCGAGTTCGCCAGTGTCTGCGACGAATATTGGTTAGCAGTGTTGTTCAACATGGATAAGGTTAATGCGTTGACCAGGCCGCCCTGAGACAGCACCTGCAAGGTTTCATCGCTTTGTTGTTGCACTTCTTCGTTTATACACTGAGAATCAGCAATAAACTGGTTGTTAGCTTCTGACATTATTTTCCTCCTAACTCAATGCCTCAACACCGAATGACTGGTGTTAGTTGAGCGTTAAAAACCTCTGAAAAACGCCGTACAAGACGTTTTTCAGAGTGCCGCGTTTTACTTGTTCTGTGAGAACAACTTAGTAACGCCAAGTGTTGTTGCCGCTTGATAGCTGACATTGGCTTGCTGTTGCGCATAAACGGCATTTGCCGCAGCCATTGCAACAGAGTTACCAATAGTCTGATACAAACTGCCCATTGCCATAGCAGGTGCTTCGGCAAGCACTTTAGTATTGGCGATGGTTACTGCGTCTACAACGGCCCCATTCACAGTGGTTGGTTGTGCATTACTCATAATTTTCTCCTTCGATTAATCAGGTTAAATTACTGGTTTTGCTCAAACAGTTTAGTGACGCCTAACGTACTGGCAGATTGATAGCCTACGTTAGCCTGTTGCTGTGCATAGACCGCATTGGCTGCTGCCATTGCAACAGAATTACCGATGGTTTGATACAAACTACCCATTGCCATAGCAGGTGCTTCGGCAAGCACTTTAGTATTGGCAATTGTAATTGCATCGACGACGGCACCGTTGACTTCAGTAGGTTGAGTGGAAGTTGGATTAGCCATAATATTAGCTCCTAATGTTTACACTTTGTTTGTTGATACATGTTTAATTTGTCTGAAAAAGACAAACCTTGTTACTTAGCCTTTGTTTTGGCTAAATAGTTTTGTGACCCCAAGCGTCCCTGCGGACTGTGAAGTCATCCATCCTTGCTGCTGTGCGTAAACTGCATTGGCAGCGGCCATAGCAACTGAATTACCAATTGTCTGGTACATGTTGCCCATTGCCATTGCTGGCGCGACAGCACCGACAGAGGCGTTCACGGTTGTTGTAGAATCAACAACAGCGCCGTTAACTAAACCTGGTTGCGACATAATTTAATTCCTCGGATAGCTAGGTAAATCCACAATACTTAGTTGTTCTGAGCGAACAATTTAGTCACACCCAGCACCGTTGCCGCCTGGAATGCCATATTGGCTTGCTGTTGCGCGTAAACGGCATTTGCCGCTGACATTGCGACAGAGTTTCCTATGGTTTGGTATAAGCTACCCATTGCCATGGCAGGTGCCTCGGCAAGCACCTTCGCGTTGGCAATGGTGACGCTATCAATCACGGCAGCGTTAACTGAATCTGACATCGCTGATCTCCCTATGAGTTGAGTTCTATTTTTGAGTCTGAAACTGCTCAGCCTCCCGATACTTATTACAGAGAATGTGCCAATTTTATTAACCGCTTTGTTTTCGGTTTAACGATTTGAAAAATAGAGAGTTTTTTAATTAGTAGGTGGGGCGCTATGGTTTTTAATTTGGCCTATTTTATCCATTGTCGGTAAAAAAAAGGGTGCGTTCCGTCCAGCGAATCCTGCAGCAAGTCCAGGGTGTAGATTGCAGGGAGAGGTAGCCCAACAATTTCCACCCTTGATTTGTCCTGTCTGAATCCATGTTGCGTAAACATCGGTACCAGATTGGGGTTATAGATATTGCTCACCAAGCCTCGCATTCCCATGCTAAGGGCCGCTGAAATGATGTTATTAATCGTAGCGGTAACAAAGGTGTTAACCCAGGAAAAAAGATGGTTTCGGGCCTCTGGCAGCAACAATCCAAACGTGGCTGGCAACATATTCAATTTGGCGAGATAAAGGGTGTCTTGCCACTCCAGCAATACTACCTCTGAGCACAGTGTAAGGTCATCCAGTTTCAGCGTTTGCCAATATAGCGGAGCATTCATGACAGAGGGCGTCGTCGCGATCTTTGAATCTGGTGCCACTTTTGGTGTTATTGGTGGAAACTCAAAGGGGCTCAACGTGTATGCGAGCACATCGTCAAAGGTTTGTTTTTCAGACTTGAGCGCTTGTACTTTCGTTGTCAGGGTCGATAGCAACGGGGTTTTAAACGCTTCCTCTAGTTGGCTCCTTGGCAGGATGGATAACTCAGTGGGAAACCCCATATTCAGGCAATCATCTCGTACTTAGTGAGTTTAGTTTGCATCAAACATGTTGCGTATCGCCTGAAGCTCTTCCGACTCAGGTATCTCTTCACTGGAGGCGGAGTTCGTTGCTTCAGTGCTTGCTTCGGCGTTCTGTAGAGGCTCTGGTGACGTTAATTCTGGATTAAAGAGCTGCGCTTGTTGTGAGAAAAGTTGCTGTACATTTTGGTCAAAGGCGTTGCTGGAATCAAATGACTGGCCGTTTATCACTTCGGGAAATGCCAGTGTAATGGGTTGAAACCCCGGAATGTTACAAAGTGACTGCACATTGGCTAAAAGCTGCTCGCTTTGCGAGACAAGTGTATTTTCGACAGATTCCGTGTTGGAGGGAAGGGTATCCTCTGTGTGCGTTGTAGTTTCTGATGACTCAGTCTGGTGTGATGATTGGGACATCGTATTTTCCTCGATATTGTTGCAATAAATCAAATGAACAAAAAGGTGAGGCAAGTAGAAAAGGCCTCTTTGATGCTGCCGATTGCAAGAAAGAGGCCTTGTTTTACTGTGATGTTGTTTTAGCCGAGCTATTGCTCATCGTTCAGCAACACTGACATACACCGGCTGGTGGCACACAAATGCGTCTCCCAGGCTTGCTGCGTTGCAAACACCAGGTTCATTGATGCCATACCGGTATTAAATACCAGGGAATTATACAGTTGCCCCATAGCCATTGCTGGCGCTAGCCCCAGGTTTAAGGTATTGACCATGGAAACCGCATCAGTGGTTTTACTTACTTCAGACATAAACATTTCCTTTTTTTGTAACAAACTAATCAACAAAGTGCACGACGTGCCTCAACAACATTGCGAATAGCTTGCCAAAAGGGGGGACGGTTGGCGCATATCGTCCTGCAGCCCATGCCAAGTTTGGCCTGTAGCGTCCGGTTAAATAGAATGAGAGGGCGAATAAATAAACCAGAAATTGGTTGCTTTTGACCATTATTGGTTTTTTGATGGGACAGAATCGTCCTGTGTTTGCTCGCGTTAGACGTAATACCAATAGATAAAAGCTGGCGCGGTACAGATTGCGAGATCCTATGGCTCAAGATCTTTTAAAACCTGGGCTCCAGACTCTCCCACTTTTGCCAGGTTTTCTGCGGCGAAGGTAATGTTTTTAGTGGCATTTTCAATAATATCTTTGTACTCAGTCATAGCGGGGTTGGCCAACCAGCTGGCTGACGCAACGCCAATGACAGTCGTTTCAATGGTATTAATATTCTTGAGCAAATCTGCGGCACTTTGCACGGCTAATGCAACTGACTGATTCACATGGGGTAGAATCAATTCTTGTGCTGAGTTGCCTGAGCCGCTGCTCGAGTCAGTATTGCTCATTACCTTGCTCTTTTTGATCAATATAGTGGAAGATCGATTTCTTTGTTTTGTCTACATAAGCTTTCACGTTTTTGCTGTTGTTAAATCCCGGCGATAAGACCGTCACGTTTTCCAGAGCTTGCATGTAAGCTTCGTCATTGGTGAGTATTTCTATCGGAGATTTACCATTTGCAGAAACGGGTTGAGCAAGTTCGGCAAGAGATTGCTGCATGGTATCCCAGCGGTTTTTGGCCTCTTCATATTCTGTTTGGGAGGCGGTTCTAAGCGCTTTGCTATTGGCAACAAACTTTTTAAAGTCAGCGATTTGGCCTTGTTCAAATTGCTGACTTTGTTTAACAATGTCTGGTATGGAAATGGTCATAAGCGTTTCAGTTGAAGTTGGCATATCTGCTTAGCTGCTCATTGAGAACAAAACGCATTTGTTCAAACTGCTGCAACATATGTTGATAGTAGTCACTATAACTACCCTCTACATTGCCCTTGAACGTTTGTTGAAAAATGTTCGCTTGTGTATTAGCCCAGGGCGAATTAATGCGAAAGAGTTGTTCCGGATCGATGAAATAAGGTTGTTGATTTGGGTTGTTGACTGTCTCTGTTTCGAATGTCTGATTGTGTGGCGCCGCTCCAGCTCCATGGCAACTGGAACCGAAAGCCTTATCAACGGGGTCATCAGTAGGTGCCACCTTAGGGGGCTCATTACACTCGTAATTACCCGTTATCTGTTGGGTAGCTTCAAATATCAAGCTTGTGTTGGTCATCCGTTCTATCTCCTTGCAATTGTGTTGTCGTCACCGGAACTGATGGAGTCTTTAACGTTTCCTGTATTTTGCCCATGATCACATCAAGGTGATCCAGATTACTTTCTTGCAATACAGACACTGCTTGCAATGGTACAGCGGGAGTTGTTGCCGTTGCCTGTTCTTTGATTTTTTTCTCAGTGCCACTATGTTGAACTGCATCAGACGGTTTTACTTGCTTATTTGGCAAGTTTTGTTCCACTTGTTTTTGACTTCTGTCTTTATTTTCATCCTTGGGGCTTTTGTCAGGCTGTTTGAGAATTTCAATCATTTCATTGAGCTTGCTTTGTTGTTCCAGCATCAGCTTTAACAGTTGTTCATCTGCTTGTTGTTTTATATGCAATGCTTGTTGTCGTGCCTGTTGCTGAGCTTGAACTTGTGCATCACAGTTGGGTTTCTCGTTTGAGAGGGGCACAGGTTGGGTTGGATTGTTCATTTTATTTACCCCATGGTTTGCATTTGTGCCAATCTTCGCTCCACCACTTTCCGGTGTACACCCAATAAACGGGCCGCTTCAGATTTATTGCCATTGGTGGCTTCCACCGCCTGTTTGAATAGGGCATCGTTGATGGTTTTTACTTTGTCGCTGATGGGCAACTCAATGATCTCAAGCGCTACCCGGGTGGCCCAATCAACACTATGCTCGCATAGTGAGAGATGTTGCAGATCGGTTGCTGAAATTTCCTTGCTGTCCGCCAACACGGATACTTTTTCTATGGTATTTTTAAGTTGTCGAATATTCCCCGGCCAATCTGCGTATTGAAGAAGTTCCAGCGCACAAGGCCGCAGCGTTACATCCGAAGAATTACGCGTAAAGTATTTGGCTAAAAGTGGAATGTCCTCCCGGCGTTGATTAAGCGACGGGATAGTTAGTTCGAATAAGTTGAGGCGGTACCACAAGTCCTCCCGAAATAAGCGGGCTGCAACCTGCTCCTCCAGTGCGACGTGAGAAGCACTGATGATACGGCCAGTGAATGCTTGTTTTTCAGCGCTGCCAACGCGAGAAAACTGACGTTCTTCTAATACTCTGAGAAGCTTAGCCTGATGGTTTAGCGGTAATTCAGCCACCTCATCAAGGAATAGCGTTCCTTCCGCAGCGTGGTAAAAGAAGCCCTGTTGCTTTCTGTCTGCACCGGTAAACGCCCCCTTTTCATGTCCAAAAAACAGCGATTCGAATAAATTTTCGGGGATTGCACTGCAGTTTACTGAAATCAATTGGCCCGGACGCCCGCTTACCTGATGTATGGCTTTGGCAAATAACTCTTTGCCCGTTCCTGTTTCACCATTGATAAATACAGAGGCATTACTGGCTGCGATCTTTCTTGCCTGCAGGGCCAAATTCTGCATTTCTTTGTTCCGACTGATGATTCCCGGCAGTACCTGAGGGAAAACAGGAGCAAACGTTTGTATTGCATTCATTTCATATCCTCCTTTTAAATCCAGAGAGTCATATTAGAGGTTAATAAAATAACCTTTCTTTTGATTTTGCCTGATTTTTTTGTGAATTTGACATTTTTTAAAAATATTTTTCTTATTTAGGTTTTTAACTGGACAGAATTAACCTTTTTTAAAAAATGTATGGATGAAAACGTCCATAATTTTTTGTTTTTCCTAATTGTTTTTTGTTCGGTGGACAGATCTGGTTTTATAAAAAATGTACTTTGCCTCTTTATGACCGTTTTTATTTGATTTTAGATTGGTTTTAAAAGGTGGCATTTGTGTTGCAAAGATATCTTTAAATTTACTGTTGTATACGATCTTTTTTTAGAGGCTGTTGGGTTCAAATGAATGAAGATTATTTCTTATTTACTAAATTGGTACATCGGATCTTCGCTGAGCCTGAGTGGGAAGCAGATAAAAGGCTTTTGTTGGAATGGGCAACAGCGGCTTGGTTTATTCGAATCTCCGGGAACAAAGGTACCTGTCCAAGTCGCATTAGTTCTGACATTTTAGAGGGCTCAGTACTGTTTGACATATTGAGTATTCTTCAGGCCCGCTTTGCTTCACTGCCTGCACCAGAGGAATTGGGTAAGCAGTTTGATTATGGAAAAGAGCGCAAAAAAAGGCAGCAAGCACTGGATGATGTTGCGTTTTTGTTGGCCAGCTGTGAAGCCTTTTACCGGGAGCACGAGATACTCAAGCCATCATCCGGCAGCGACGGCAATAGCGAGTCTCAAACAAACGGGATTGACAACACAGCAAAAGATTTAGCTCTCTCTGCATCCTTGCGGGGCGAGGCAACATCACAAATTGATACCTGTATGCATCAGGTTTTAATGGATGATTTTTAATACTTAACAGGAGGAGCTATGAATCCAACCCGAAATATTCCATCTGTCTTTCAAGGTGATGAAAGAGCCTGGCTGGTGGAGGGAAAATTTACAAAGCTGTATGAGCAATTGCAGGCCCAAATTTCAACTTTTTATAGTGAGAATAAATTGGCAGCAACAGGCACATACTCAGATAAGTCAACAAAGACCGTTTTCGGTTTTGAAGCTGAATTCGCACAAAGTGTGTTTGGGCGGGAAACTGGCCAGGTTCTGCTTAGTAAAGAGCTGCAGAATCCAGCAACTAAAGTTTTGTTGGATAAGAAGCTTGGAGAAGAAAAATTGACACTTCAAGAGTGGGAAGACAAGGTCGCATCGCTGGAAAATCTGTTCCACATGGACATTGAGAAGTCGCCATTTTATGAAAAAGGCACCGAAGTAAAGGACAAAATCGGTGGTTGGGAGTTAGGAACTGACTATTTCGATGTGCTGGAGTTAGGCACGCCGGGGTTGCAATACGATCCAGTATGGGAAAATGTTAATAGCAATTTTCCGAAGCTAAAAGGAACGGGTGCATGGAAAGAGATGAAAGATATAGGCAGGGTTTGGGAAAAAGCCCTTTGGATCGCCACCTCGGAGCGGGTTTACAAAGCATTAGAGAAGCAAGATTTTCCTGAATTGGAACAAGATACCGCTAAAAACTCCAAACCGTTTTGGGAAAAGAGCAAAACGGTAGACATGGTGTTGCAATTATTGCGCGGAGACAAATCTGCGAGCGAGAAATCTCTGCAGCAAGGTTTGGTAACGTCGTGGCTGGCTCAGAATAAAGATGGGGAGCTAACCCTGGAACCCAAACACTTCACCCTGCATCCCAATGAGCTTCCTAATTGTATTTGCGATACGCCTCCTAAAGTTAAACGAAAAAACCTTTATACGGCCTTGATCCAGCGCAATTTTGTAAAAAATGGACTCCGCTTGATTGCGCCACAGTATAACATTACCGTACCTGCCACTTGTGCACTTGCATTAGTGGAGCGGGGCGTCAATCTTGAAGCCTCTTTTGAGTCCAAATATTTGGATGCATTAAACAATCTGCACCTGGGATTTCGCAAATACCTCACCGCTAAATGCAACCCACAAACTGATATTGCCAGATACGCGGTTACCTTGTTGGCCTATTACCTTACCAATATCTGTGGACTGCCCAGTCAGATTCGCGGTGATTTGCGCACGCAAACGAAATTCGACGTTTGTACCGAACTGAAAAGAAAGCAGGCTTATCAGGAAAAAATTAAAGAAATTGATAAAGCCTGGAAAGACTATGAAACCAAGGCCTATTGTTATACCCATAGTTGGATTAAGGATGTCGCTCACACCTGGATTAAAGCGAACGGAGTTACCAGTTTTCAGGCGGTACTAAATTGTTTCAATGGTGTCGACAAGCTTGCCTTTATTAATGTGTTCAAGCTAGCTTTGCTGGCGATGGCGCCCGATGACGATAACGATCTTCAGCATCTACAAAATAATTTGTCTAGTGGGGATATCAGTACCCCACTGCTAAAAGTTGCCGGCTTAATGGACTATGACTTTGAAGACCGCAAGTTTGTGCGGTTTGTATTCAATAGTGAAAGACTGGATCAGCTCGTGGGTGGCCCAATAAAGCGCCAAGAAATATTTCAGAGATACAAACCCGGTTTATTTGAACCTGCCAATCCTGATAAACCCAAAGTTGAATTTCAACCGGAGCAATACTTCCAAAGTGGGCTGGAGCAGTGCACCTGGGCCATCAACAATGTGGTGAGGTGTTTTAAATATCACTGCTATACGGAATATAACGCCGTCTCAAAAGGCGTGAAAATAACGCAACAAGTAATTGATAACTTCAAAGCTTACAAAGAAATCACCTGGTGCCGCGAGGATACCTATAAAGTTTATCAAGATAACCTCTACAAAGAGAATGATAAGTTGCAAGGCAAAAACAATGTGCTGGTTACTGAAGTTCGCGATCAGGAGTTTTTGGATAAGTTATGTGATGACCGTAACTATAATGAGAAAGGGGGCTAATGATGAGTAATTCTGAATACTTCCCTGTGGTCATCGATAACGACCAATATGAAGGTTTTCAGTATCGCTGGCAACCACAAGCCAATACCAAATGCTTTCTGGTAACTATATTTGGTTCAGGCGGGGGCGGTGCTGGTGGAGAGTCCACATTCGCTGGCACCTTTAATTCCAGAGTTGTGCTCAACGCCGGAGGCGGCAATAGCGGGATGTTCTGCACCTTTAAGTATTTTCCGGACGCCAACAACCCCAATATAGAGCTAAGTGTTGGCAAAGGTGGTGCGGGAGGTAAAGCCGGACAATATGGCGCAGATGGCGAAGAAACCCGTTTTGGGGATTGGGTTCGCGTGGAAGGCGGCCGGGGTGGCACCTATTCCAGTTCGCCCCCTGAAGCGCGGGTGATTTGGCGAGAATCAAAATTGATAAAAATGATAGCGTACGGACTTAGCCAGCCCGGAGGAAAGACAGTGGCAACCAGCAGCTTGCCCTCTTTTCACATGGAGCCTGGAAACAAAGGGCCGACTTCAGCTGATTCCCAGGGGGGGCAGGGAGGACGCGGTGCAAATGGCCAAATTATCATTTCACGTTATGAATAGTACGCTGCCATGTCAGAAGCGCGAAGGCGAATACCTGAGGAAGTTGCCGTGGTCGCTCAACTTAGGTAATTCGCTTTCCTGTTTTATTAAGTGCGCACTCACCATTATATTTGCTGCCTATTTAATTGCATTTGTAAATGTTTAAATTTGTTTGGTTTTTTCTGTACAGCATCCTGATTTGAAATCGCTCTTGTAAATTGAAAAGGTGTAAGTTTTGAAACTTCATTGAAGGCATGATTAATGCTTTTGGTTTTTTGAATATTACGGAGAGTGTTGAAGGTTATTCTTAATATTTCGTGAAATTTAGCTTAATGGTAATAAAAAATAACCAGGCATTATCTGATCAATTCTATTTCAGATTTAAGCAAAATTAATAACTCACTTAGTTGTTTATGTAAAACCGTATTTTGTTTTTCTTTGCCACAGTAATAAAATGTTTCATTATCAGAGGGGGGCTGTGCGGAAAACGGAAGTAGGCGAAAACCGGCCTTGCGGGTGGCTCTTTGTGAGGGTTGGTTATGCTTGAAAACCTTGGTAAAACAATCCTGCATTCCGAATTGTGTTTTGCCTAATTTCAACAGCTCTGTAACCGCTCTGGGGCCGAACCCTTTTCCCCTGAAGTCAGCGCCTAACCAATAGTAAAAGAATCCATGCCCTTGATGAATGTGAAGACAGGTTGAACCGATAAAGCCCAATTCTCGATGAATAATGGCAAAGATATAGAGGTGCGGGTCTTGTTGACAGTAATGCAACCAGTTAAGCCATGATTCTGCTGTAAGGAACACCGGCAGATTACACAAAGCGGCAATATCGGGGTCACAATACTGCCAACCAAAATCAGCGACGTGATGGTATTCCAAAGGGGTGAGCCACAGTTCCTTACAGTGGTTCGTTGTATTCATGTAGGGATGGGTTTGCATTGTTTCAATAATTAGCTGTTGTTGCTGAATCAGTGGTAGATCATCAGGTTGTTTCTGCAGTGCTTCGGTATTGAGTTGTTGTGCTTTTAACAATTTCCCCATTTGGATGTATGGCGTTGCTTTGTGAGCCCCTGTGGGGCTGTATAAACTTTGCTCAGACAATTGGATGAGCAATGGCCAATCGGCAAGGTAAAGACATAGTGAAATGATTTTGTGCAGCACCTGGGGATTGGGGTTTGGTGAATCCTTGATGGTATTGCGTAGCACCTCTAGAAAAACAGTGCGCTCTGTGGCCGCAATGGTTTGAGGCTGAATGGTCAGAAACAAAGCCATTGCATCACTTTTACCAGCTAACGCCCTCGACATCATATGTGATAGCTGAAGAGGGGCGATGGAGTTATTCACTGCTTGAATTTGCGCCATAGATATTTTGTTGTTTGAGACGTTTATTGATGAATTCTGCAAGGACAGTGCCAGTGTCAGAGGCAGGTATTATGTGCTGAACCGCACAAAAGACCGGTATTTAATGGCCAAAGGAGTGTGAAAGAGTGGTTGCATCCGACCGTTATTTTGTGCGCATGCAACACAAATAGAAAGTATTAAGCGTCCCGGTTAACCGCAATATCCGCAAGGGCAATCAGCGCTTGTTTATACTCAGAGTCAGGAATTGGCGTCAGTGCAGCTACTGCCTGGTCTCTGGCCTCTAATGCCAGTTTTCTGGTGTACTCCAGTGAACCGGCGGCCTGCATAGCTGCCAATATCGTATCGAAGTTTTCTGTACCATCACTGTTTTCAATGGCTGAGCGAATCAGCTGGCTGTTGGCTTCATTACTATGCCACATGGCGTGTAACAAGGGCAGGGTAGGTTTGCCTTCAGCCAGGTCATCACCGGCATTTTTGCCCATCACTTCGCTGTCTGCGGCATAATCCAGAATATCATCCATCAATTGAAATGCCGTGCCTAGGTATTTGCCATAATCCTGCATGGCCGTTTCGATTTCCGCTGGTTGATCGGTCAGAATAGCTGCCAACTGGGTCGCAGCTTCGAAAAGACGTGCGGTTTTACTGTATATCACCTGCAGGTAGCGCTCTTCGGTGGTATCCGGGTCATTACAGTTCATTAACTGCAACACTTCACCTTCTGCGATGACATTGGTGGCGTTAGCCAGAATTTCCATTACCCGAAAGCGCTCAAGACTCACCATCATCTGAAAGGAGCGGGTATAAAGAAAGTCACCAACCAAGACACTGGCCTGGTTTCCGAACACTTCATTAGCGGTTTCACGACCGCGGCGCATAGTGGATTCATCTACGACATCGTCATGCAGTAGTGTTGCGGTATGGATAAACTCGATAATGGCCGCCAGAGTGTGGTGCTGATTGTTCTGAATACCCAGCGCACGGGCTGCCAGTACACAAAGCATAGGACGCAGACGTTTACCGCCACTATTAACAATATAGAATCCAAGCTGGTTCACCAGGGATACTTCTGACTGAACTTGTTCTTGAATCAAACGGTTGACGCTCAGCATGTCATTGTCGCTGAGTTGACGGATTTGCTCTATTTCCATTGCTGACGGGTAAAGATAAGCTTTTGAATTTAAAATCGTAAGTGCGCGAATTCTGACAAAAAACTGCCGAGGTATCCAGTTTTTCTGCCTTGTCACGGGGAATTGTTAAGCTAATCCCGAATTGTACAAAATAAATTCAAATTTAACCTTGATAGTCCCAAATAATTCACATACAATTCGCGCCCTGTTTTTTGAATGAATGCACTGGTTGGTTTCGGGTAAACACAGTGCAAGTGCGGAGTAAGTTATGTACGCGGTTTTCCAAAGTGGTGGTAAACAACACCGTGTGGCTGAGGGCCAAACTGTTCGCCTGGAAAAAATTGAAGTAGCTCCAGGTGAATCTGTTACTTTTGACGAAGTAATGATGGTGAGTAACGGAGACGATATTAAAATCGGTACTCCATATGTAGCGGGCGGCAAAGTGACTGCAGAAGTAGTGACTCATGGTCGTGGCGAAAAGGTAAAGATTGTTAAATTCCGTCGCCGTAAGCATTCACGTTCTCAGATGGGCCACCGTCAGTGGTTCACAGAAGTGAAGATTACTGGCATTAGCGCTTAATAGGAGAGACGACAAATGGCACACAAAAAGGCCGGTGGTAGTACTAAGAACGGTCGTGACTCAGAAAGCAAACGCTTAGGTGTTAAGCGTTTCGGTGGTGAGTCAGTTCTGGCTGGTAACATCATTGTTCGTCAACGTGGTACTAGATTCCACGCAGGTGACAATGTAGGTATTGGTAAAGACCACACTTTATTCGCTTTATCAGACGGTAAAGTTCAGTTCGACGTTAAAGGTCCTAAGAACCGCAAATACGTGAACATCGTAGCTGCTTAATCAGCACTTCGAATCGAATTGAAAAACCCCGCATAAGCGGGGTTTTTTTTGTTACAGTAGGTTCGAATTTGGTATCGGTGTCGCAATAAATTCCGACCTACAGCTGAATTTGGCATTGGTGTCGGAATAAATTCCGACCTACAGCTGAATTGGCATCGGTGTCGGAATAAATTCGAAATACAGGTAGGTTCGACTTTAGTCGGACAGCGGTGGTTGAATTTGGCATCGGTGTCGGAATAAATTCCGACCTACAGCTGAATTGGCATTGGTGTCGGAATAAGTCCGAAATACAGGTAGGTTCGACTTTAGTCGGACAGCGGTGGTTGAATTTGGCACTGGTGTCGGAATAAGTCCGAAATACAGCTGAAATTGGCAATGGTGTCGGAATAAATTCCGACCTACAGCTGAATTGGCAATGGTGTCGGAATAAATTCCGACCTACGGCTGAATTGGCAATGGTGTCGGAATAAATTCCGACCTACAGCTGAATTGGCAATGGTGTCGGAATAAATTCCGACCTACGGCTGAATTGGCATTGGTGTCGAAATAAATTCCGAAATACAGCTGAATTTGGTATCGGTGTCGGAATAAATTCTGACCTACAATTAGCTTTTTATTAATAGTTAGATTCCTCATGAAATTCGTAGATGAAGTTGAGATCCGTGTAGAAGCGGGAGACGGTGGCAACGGTATCGTTAGTTTCCGTCGCGAAAAATACATTCCTCGTGGTGGTCCCGATGGCGGTGACGGCGGTGATGGCGGCGACGTTTATTTGTTGGCCGACGAAAACCTCAATACGTTGATCGACTATCAGTTTGAACGATTTCACCGAGCAGAGCGCGGTCAGAATGGACAGCGCACTGATTGCACCGGTAAACGCGGGTCAGATCTGACTATTAATGTTCCGGTAGGTACCCGGGTTACAGATAAAGATACCGGTGAAGTGCTGGGTGATTTAACCCAAAACGGGCAAAAGCTGATGGTGGCCAAAGGCGGCTTTCACGGATTGGGTAACGCCCGATTCAAAAGCAGCGTTAACCGAGCGCCACGTCAAAAGTCCAATGGTACGCCGGGCGAGATCCGCAACCTCAAATTAGAACTCTTGCTTTTAGCAGATGTTGGTCTGTTAGGTTTACCTAATGCCGGAAAGAGCACCTTTATTCGCAGCGTGTCTGCAGCCAAACCCAAGGTAGCCG
Organism: Planctobacterium sp. AWH2_060; assembly: GCF_056158425.1. NCBI lineage: Bacteria > Pseudomonadati > Pseudomonadota > Gammaproteobacteria > Alteromonadales > Alteromonadaceae > Planctobacterium > Planctobacterium sp. AWH2_060. The sequence goes on from NZ_JBSWTG010000001.1 coordinate 4,788,629, forward strand.
ATTATCCCTTTACCACTTTGATCCCAAATCTGGGGGTGGTACGTCAGGATGCCAGACGCAGTTTCGTTATCGCTGATATTCCTGGTTTGATCGAAGGTGCTTCAGATGGTGCCGGTCTGGGGATCCGCTTTCTCAGACACCTGGAGCGTTGCCGGGTATTGTTGCATTTGATCGATCTGCTGCCGATGGATCAGTCGGATCCGCTGGAAAATGCCAAAACCATTATCGCTGAGCTGGAGAAATACAGCCCTAAACTGGCTGAAAAGCCTCGCTGGATTGTATTTAACAAGATTGATTTGATGCTGCCTGAAGAAGCGGAAGAAGAGTGTCAACGCATTCTGGATGGCCTTGGCTGGCAAGAAAAACATTTCCAAATCTCCGCATTCCAGAAAATTGGTACCGATGCTTTGTGTCACGATGTCATGAACATGCTGGAAACTTTACCAGTAGAAGACTTTAAAGACGATGAAGGGCAAACGGACTTTAAATGGGATACCCAAGATGAGCAGGTCATGCCGGAGTATGAAGATGACGACGATGACGATGATGATTGGGACGACGATTACGATGTTGAAGTGATCTACGAGCGCTAGATTTATGAAAGTATCTATGATTGCTGCTATGGCCCATAACCGGGTTATAGGTGCAGATAATCAGATGCCCTGGCATCTCCCTGCGGACCTGAAACACTTTAAGGCGGTGACCTTAGGCAAGCCCGTTATTATGGGCCGTAAAACCTTTGAGTCCATTGGCAGACCATTGCCGGGGCGACTCAACATAGTGATTAGTCGCTCTGGTTTTGCGGCTGACGGGATTACCGTAGTTAGCTCACCTGAGCAGGCACTGGCTGCCGCTGGCGGCGTAGATGAGGTGATGATTATCGGCGGTGGGGTTATCTATGATTTGTTCTTAGAGCAGGCCGACCGCTTATATCTGACCTTTATTGATCTAGACGTCGCGGGTGACACTCAGTTTCCCGATTATCAACAAGTGGCAGATTGGCAGGAAGTTGAACGAGAAAGCCATACTGCTGACGATAAAAATCCTCATAACTATCAGTTTGTCACATTGCAAAGACAAACTGCCTGATCACAACTCTCTTGATTTTACTGATATGGGTTCCAGGGTGGACAAGTTCATCAGAGTGAGTTTGCCACCCCAGATATAACCGGTATCCAGAGCGTGTACCCTTTTGTTCGGACAATAGCCATCCAGCGCCGCCCAGTGGCCAAATAGCAAATGATCATCATGCTTCAGTCGGGGATGTTCAAACCAGGGGAAAATCCCTTCAGGCGCGTCCTGTGGACCGGTTTTCAGGTTCAGATTTAATACCGCATTCTTATCGACGAAACGCATTCGGGTAAAGGCATCAATGACAAACTTGTGTCTGGCCAGCCCAGGGAGACTGTCATTCCAACGCATTTGTTCATCGCCATACATGTATTCCAGCAATTTGTGCCATTGCGGGCTGTTCAGGTAGTGGCTGGTTTCGTCGGCCAGTTTAAAGGCTTTGCGTTCCGACCACAGAGGATACAAACCAGCGTGACTGAGAAAAAATCCTGGTGCGGGAGCTGCTGCTAGAGGTTTGCTACGTAACCAGTTAACAATGCGGTTTTTATGATTACTTTCTAAAATAGCGCCAAAGCCTTCTTTGTCGCGATTCTCCTTGATGCCCTGGCTGACCGCCAAAAAATGCAGGTCGTGATTACCCAAAACAGTATTAAAGCTGTCTCCAAGGGACATCAGATATTCGATGGTTTCCAGAGCCTGAGGTCCGCGCCCGATCAGATCTCCCACTGCCCATAGAGTGTCTTTTGCGGGTTTAAACTTTGCTTTTAACAACAGCTTTTTTAGACCGGAATAGCAAGCCTGAATGTCGCCTACCACATATACAGCCATACCTGTACCTCGCGATTAATTCAGTGTATTGGGAACGCTCAGGGTGAAAACGTCAATGGGAGTTTTAAAGCGTTGCTCATCACCGCCACTAAACTCGTAATAGCCCTGCATAAAGCCAACAGGCGTATCCAGAATGGCACCGGATTTATAGGCGAACATCTCGCCGGGTTGAATAACCGGTGTCTGACCTACTACGCCGGGACCTGCCACTTCAGATTGTTTGCCATCGCCATCTGTGATCAACCAATAGCGGTTTAACAGTTGCACCGGAATATCGGCGTTATTGGTAATGGTGATATGGTATGAGAAGGCGTATTTTTTCTGTTCTTTGCTGATTTGCTCAGGTAACCAAGCGGTTTCAACCTCGATATTGATCAAATCTGCAATTTCGCTTTCCTTATCCATAGCCCTTCCTACGATGGTATTTTGTTGGCGAGGTTGGCAAAGTCCTGCAAAGACAAGGTTTCAGCTCTGGCTGCGGGATTAATACCTACCGCTTCTATATCTGCTTCTGACAACAGTTCTTTCAGGCTATTGCGAATGGTTTTGCGTCTTTGATTAAACGCAACTGCACACACCTGGTCCAGTGCTTTTTTACTATTTACCGATACCGGAGGTGCAGAGTGAGGGATTAAACGCACTACTGCTGAGTCTACCTTAGGCGGCGGCTGAAAGGCGTGTGGTGGCACTTCCAGTACCGGGATCACCTGACAATAATATTGCGCCATCACCGATAACCGACCGTAATTTTTATGGCCCGGATAAGCCGCTAAGCGATTCACCACTTCTTTTTGCAGCATAAAATGCATATCGCTTACCATGCCGGTAAATTCGAACAGGTGAAACATTAGAGGCGTTGAGATGTTATAGGGCAGGTTACCAAAAATACGCAAAGGCTTTTCTTGGGCCAGTTGCGAAAAGTCATAACTCAGTGCGTCGGTTTCGACTATGGTAAGTTTATCGCGGATAAACGGATGAGAGCGCAGGCGTTTGGCCAGATCTCTATCCAGCTCTACTACAGTCAGCTTATCCACCTGCTCACAAACAGGCTCGGTAAGCGCGCCCAGCCCCGGACCGATTTCCACCAGGTTTTCACCTGCACGAGGGCCGATAGCGCTGACGATATCTGCAATCACCAACTCATCATGCAAGAAGTTCTGACCAAAACGTTTCCTGGCCACATGGCCTAAATGGGCTTTACTCATTAATATTTGTCGCTAATTTTATTGCTTTGTTGATGGCAACTTTAAAGCTGCCATTGTCGATATTGCCGGTGCCTGCGAGATCCAATGCAGTACCGTGATCGACAGACGTTCTGACAATAGGTAAGCCTAGCGTAACATTAACCGAGGCACCAAAACCTTTGTACTTCAGAACCGGCAGTCCCTGGTCGTGATACATGGATAACACCACGTCAGCGTCTTTCAGGTATTTTTCCTGGAAAATGGTATCCGCCGGTAATGGCCCGATCAGGTTTATCCCGCGCTCTCTGAGTATGTCCAGAGTGGGATTGATCACCAGTTGCTCTTCTTTGCCAATATGACCGTTCTCGCCAGCGTGAGGGTTAAGTCCACAAACATAAATTTTAGGCTCGGCAATTTTAAACTTGGTGATCAGGTCGTGATGCAAAATGCTGATCACTTTTTCCAGCCGTTCCGGGGTGATGGCTTTACTGACATAGGCCAGTGGAATATGAGTGGTTACCAGTGCTACGCGCAAACCCGGCGTAGAAAGCAGCATAACCACATCCGCGGTATTGCTTTGCTGGGCGAAAAACTCGGTATGTCCTGAGAAGGAAATTCCGGCTTTATTGATAATGCTTTTATTAACCGGGCCAGTAACGACTGCGTCAAACTCACCGCGCAAGTTCGCTTCACCGGCCAGGCGCAAGGTTTCCACTACATAATGGCCGTTTTCTTCGTTTAACTCACCAGCTACAACAGTAGCAGCAGTTTTAACGGGCACAATAAACAATTGCCCTTGCGATAAGATGCGATCATCCTGTTGTTGATATTCAACCAACGTTAAGGGTAACCCTAACTGGGCTGCCCGTTGCTGCATCATATCCGGGTCGGCAAAGGCCACCAGTTGCACATCCCAGTTGAGCTGTGCCATTTGAATCACCAGATCCGGTCCGATTCCGGCGGGTTCACCGGGTGTGATGGCCAATTTTAATGGCATAGAGCCTCCGAAAAATTATTCCAGTACTTCAATATAAGCCTGATCGCGCATTTCTCTTATCCAGGCTTCGCGTTCTTCACCGAACTTACGCTGGAATAATAACTGATGCGCTCTTTCTTGCTTTAGCTTATCTGTGACGTCACCAACACGTTTGCCAAGTAATTCCACCAGATGCCAGCCGTGAACGGTTCTGAAAGGCTCTGACAGTTCACCTGGTTCACTCATATTGGCTAAGGCATTGGTAAACGCTGGTACATATATAGAGGGATCTCGCCAACCCAGATCACCGCCTTTTGAGGCACTGCCCGGATCTTTGGAATGTTCTTTTGCCAGTTCCGCAAAATCTGCCTCACCTGCTAACAACTGGGCTTTAAACTCATGCAGTATTTGCTGAGCGCGCTCTTCGCTTAAAATCACCGAAGGCTGAATTAGAATATGGCGGGCGTTAACTTCTTCCACTTCCGCGATTTCTTTGCCGCGAATATCGATAATTTTCAGGATGTGGAAGCCGGCACCACTTCTGATGGGGCCAATCAGTTCATCTTTGTTGGCATCGCCTACCACTTCTGCAAACAGTGTAGGCATGGTGTTGACGTTCATCCAACCTAAGTCACCACCTTCCAGTGCTCTTGGGCCAGAAGAGGCCGTTGTAGCAATTTTGGCAAAGTCGGCATCGTCTTTTTGCAGCAATTCCATGACGCGTTCAGAACGGGTTTTAGCGTCATCAATGTCATCCTGCGTTGCGCCAGAAGGAAAGCCTACCAGAATATGACCAAGGCGATATTCCACCTCATTAGCGCCTTGCTCATCAATCAGGCGTATCATGTTGCTGATTTCTTGCGGCGTAATATAAATACGGCGACGCACATTGGCTCGGGTCACTTCCCCGGTGATCAATTCTTTGCGGATGCGCTCGCGGTATTGATCCCAGCTCATGCCTTCAGATTCTACCTGTGCGCGCAATTGCTCAGAGCTCAATCCCTCAGCCGCAGCAAAGTTTTGGATGGTTTGTTCCAGTTGCGCATCACTTACCTGCATGCCCATGCGCTGAGCCATTTGCATCTGCAGGGCTTCGGTGATCAGACGCTCAATCGCCTGGGTACGCAGCACTCTGTCGTTTGGCAGATTCTGACCATTGCGCAAGGCATTGGATTTAACAGTGGAAAGCAGCTCTTCGATTTCACTTTCCAACACCACTGTTTGATCCACGATCACAGCGACACTGTCCAGTTCTTGTTGTTGAGCATTCACCAGTTGCGCGAATGATAGTAATAATATTGATAATGCGATTTTTAGTTTCATAACCAGTTTAATGACCTATTACATAAGGTTGCTGATAACCGTACAAACCATCGTTTAACAATGACCTGCGGCTACCGCCTTGACCCATTCCTTTGAATGCGAATTTTAGACCTATACCTGAATCATATTCGTCCAGGCTTTGATTTCCAAGGGCATCGAAGCGATTAGTAAGATGCCTCTCCCAAACAATTTGTAACGACCAGCAACAGGAGTCGTACTGAAATCCGGTGTAACTCTCGGTACTTCGATTTAAATCAAGATCCCGATAATAGCGGCCAACCCATTGCCAGTTTTCAGCAATCGACCAGCTGGCAGTGATGCCCGCCTGGCTGATTTCGATGCCGGATAAGTCTCTGACGTAGCGGTGGCCTACCTGAACCAAATTGTTGTTATCAAAACGATACTCCACTGAGACACTGCTTCTCTCAACTCGTTCATTTTGAGATGAAACTTGTGCTTCTAATGACGCCGTCCAACGGGAAGTGATGTTCCAGTCCAACTCTGTCGCCAGGGCTGAACGGTTGCTGTCCAGGCGATCCGCTTCCAGCACCCGGTTGTCACTGAAGTAAAAAATCTGTCCCAGACTGAATTTAAGTTGTTGTTTGCCTTTTTCATCAATTAAGCGGGTGGTGACACCCAGAGTTAACTGATTTTTGTCACTGATGCGATCCAGCCCGGTAAATTCCTGACCGCGAAATAAACCGTCAAAGTCATTAAGCAAGCGGGTGGTATCGTAAAGGCCGATGTTGTCCTGATTTTTATAGCTGGTATACAAATATTGGGCTTTGGGTTCGAGGGTTTGGGTCATGCTTTTGCCAAACCATTCGGTATCGCGCTCAAACGCCATGGTGCCATATAGGCGAACCTGACCCAGGGTGCGGTTGACGTTCTTGTCCAGTTGCGTGCCTTCGGTGTTTTTCTGCCGATAAGTGGTGTGCAGTAGGGTGGTTTCTGCTAAAAATTCGGCCCAAGGTGTATTCCAGGGCAATGACAACTTAGGCGCAACATGCAACCTGGCCGCTTTTGGCAAATCGCCTTCGCGGTTATCAAACAAAGCGAGTTCGGAATGTATGTCCAGATTCAGATATTCACCTTGCCAGGCAGCATAATCCAGTTTGAATTCTGGCAGTGCACGATAGGTGCTGGGGTGATCGCCAATCACCTCAAAATCTCGGAAGCTGGCGCTAAAATCCAAGCGTTGGGTATCGTAGGCCAGTGCCACCGTTTTAAACAGGTGAGTGTCTGCTCGATTGTAAAAATCTGAGCCCAGATCCACGATGTAGTTGTCATCGCTAAGCTGATTCCACTCGGCGTTGACGAACCAGTTTTCACTAATTTCACCTTGATGGGTGAGGCGATAAAAATAGCGTGAACTATTGTCAACGGTATCCGTGTCTTTGGCCATATATTCCAAATGTATGGCCCCGGTATGCTGCTCGGTTAAATAACGAAACTCATTTTTTAGCTGGAGTCCTCTGTCGGTCATGACCCGAGGGGTAATGGTGGCATCGTAATTGGGGGCGATATTCCAGTAAATGGGTTGCTGATAAGACAAGCCATAGGTGTCAGAGCTGTTGATTTTTGGCAGCAGCAAACCGCTTTGGCGCTGGGTGGTCACCGGAAAAGAAAAATAAGGCAGATAGAAAACCGGTACATCTTTAATGTAAAAGCGCGCGTGTTTTACCGTTCCCCATAGTTCATTGGGTTTTAACTCAATGTCACTGGCAACGATCTTCCAGTCTTCCATGTCCTCAGGGCAGGTACTAAAACTGACATCCTGTAACGACACCCCTTGAGTCTGATTCAGCTGTATTTTTTGTGCAGCACCCCGACCCTGGAACTGCAACATACGGTAACCGGTATTGTTCATTTCCATTTTGTTGGAGTCGAGGTCTAATAAAATGTCCTCACTTTGCACCAGCATTTGCTTGTCTTGAAACTGAATGTTTCCGGAGGCGGTCAACTTTCTGGTGTTTTTATTGATGCGGGCACTTTGAGCTTTGATTTGTGCTTTTTGACTGGCAATTTCGACATTGCCATTGAAGTCGGCCAGTTGGTCCTGGATCATAGATACAGAATTGGCTTTGACGACAATTTCGTCTTTATTCGCCAGATCTTGCTTGTCTATGGGTGGCACAGGCACCAGACATTGCTCGTCTGCCAACGACAGGCTGCTGAATACGACAGCAAGCGGGAGAAAGTAATGTTGCTTGATTTGCATAAAAAAAGGTATTGTGATGCCTTAATTGACCAGAAATAGTGAGAATCACGGCTGAATTCTAAAGGTTTCGTTGTTTTTTACCAGCGTATCGTTAAAAAAATAGCAAATAGAGTTCAGATTTGGCTCCCACAGCAGGTTGAACCTGATAAACTGGCCCCCATAAAAACAAAAAAGTTTACGTTCAGCAAATTAACTGTTCCCGTGTGAATTTGCTCGACTTACTAGCGCTAATTAAGAGTTTCTCATGGCCGTTATTGAAAAAGATGCCTTGCAAGCCAGAACTGCAGCTTTGCAGGAGTGGATAAACTCGGAGACAGGTTTTACTACACCAAAGTTAACTATGGTTTCCGGTGATGCCAGTTTCCGACGTTATTTTCGATTTACCTGGCAGCAAACCTCCTATATTGCTGTCGACGCTCCCCCTGAAAAAGAAAATAATCCAGCCTTTTACCAGATTGCTACCCAATATCTGGCGGCGGGAGTGCGGGTTCCGGAAATAAAGGCAGTTGATTTGGAGTTGGGATTCTGGGTGTTGCAGGATCTCGGAGACAAATTATTAGCCCATTGTTTTGAGCAAGATGATATTGCAAGTCTTTATCAGTCAGCATTAAACGTCCTGCCTGCTATTCAGCAGGTAACCAGTACCGAAGCGGGCAGTTTACCCGCCTTTGATGATGAATTATTGGATAATGAGTTTTATCTGTTCAATCACTGGTTGTTACAGGTACATCTGGATCTTCCCCTTTCTGACAAACAACAACAGATAATTCAGGAAGCTCAGCTGGCAATCCGGAATATTTTTAAAGCACAACCTCAGGTCGGCGTGCACCGGGATTATCACTCTCGCAATTTAATGGTGTTGGATGATGGTGCACCCGGCATCATTGATTTTCAGGACGCGGTTATCGGTCCTGTTACCTATGATGCTGTCTCTTTGCTGCGGGATTGTTATGTAATCTGGCCTGAGACCATGGTGGACAAACTCATTGAGCAATGGCGCAGTGAGCACTATCCGCATTACGATGCTAAAGAATTCAGAGTCTGGTTTGATTTTGTGGGGATGCAACGACATATCAAAGCCAGTGGTATTTTCTGCCGTTTATGCCATCGCGATGGCAAGCAAGGGTATCTGGCCGATGTTCCCAGAACCTTGCAGTACATAGTTACCTTTGGTGAGCGCTACCCACAAACTCGCGAATTTGCTGAACTGTTGCGCGATGTCATTATTCCTGCTGTACAGGCAAAAAAAGCGGCCTGAATTGTGAGCATTAATAGTGTCATGATTTTAGCGGCAGGTCGGGGGGAGCGGATGCGTCCTCTCACCGACATTCTGCCTAAGCCCTTGTTGCCGCTGAACGGTAAACCCCTGATGCAATACCATCTGGAGAAATTGCGAAACAGCGGAGTTAAGCGAGTCGTGATTAATCACGCCTGGCTGGGCAATAAAATTGAGGCGGCTTTTGGCGATGGCAAGCAATTTGGCCTGGATATTCGTTATAGTGCTGAGGAGCAGGCCTTAGAAACCGCGGGTGGCATTATTAAGGCATTGCCTCTGTTAGGAGAGGCCCCATTTTTGGTGATCAATGGCGACGTCTACGCCGATGTCGATTTTACTAAGTTACTGCATTCACCCTTTGACGGTCTGGCAAAACTGGTGCTGGTTCCGAATCCTGAGCATCACCCGGAAGGGGATTTTGCCATGGCCGATGGATTGCTTCAGGCGAAGCAGCCTGGCTTACCCAGTTATACTTATTCCGGCATAGCACTTTATCATCCCGACTTTTTTGCCGGGTTGTCGACAGAAAAGCTGCGCCTTGCACCGCTAATTCACAAGCATATTGAAAGTGGTAAGGTGCAGGCTGTATTGCATACCGGTAGGTGGTGTGATGTAGGTACACCGCAAAGACTGGCTGATTTAGAAGAGGAATTACAATCTTGAACATCTGGGGAAAAGTACTGGGAACCCTGTTTGGCGCCATGTTTGCCAAAATCCCAGGGGCAATCCTGGGCTTTATCGTGGGTCACATGTTCGACCGAGGTTACAGTCAGGATTTTAATCAAATGGGCGGCTTTGGCCGTTTTTTTGTGGATAAAGATTCGGTAAAAAATCAGGCGGTGTTCTTTCATGCCTTGTTTTCGGTGTTGGGGCATGTAGCCAAGGCTGACGGTCGGGTCACAGAGGCCGAGATTCAGGTGGCCACGCAATTAATGGACGACATGAATCTCACTGGCGATACCCGCAAAGAAGCGCAACAAGCTTTTCGCGAGGGTAAAGCCGCTGATTTTCCGGTTAAAGACATCTTAAAAGAATTTTATGAATCCTGTTACGGACGCCGGGATATTCTGCAAATTTATCTGGAGATTCTGATTCAGGCTGCCTACGCTGATGGCCGTATGGACGCCAAAGAGCAAAAGATTCTCATCGAAGTGGCGCAAACCTTGAAGTTTCAGAAACAAGAGTTGCTCTATTTGATTTCTGCTTTTGAAGCTGAGTTGCGTTTTCGTCAGGCCAGCCAGCAACAGCAGGCCTGGCAACAAGAGCAGGCGGCTCGGGGACCAGGTTGGCGGCCACGCAGTAAAGCTGAGCAGAAACGCTCCAGAGATGAGCGGGACGATGAAAGCCACGATAGTTTTGATGAAGAAGCTTATTATCAGCGCCAGAGAGAACAATACTCGCGGAAAAACTATCAGCAACGAGACAACGCTTATCAGGGGCGCGGGCAGTCGCGCGCAACCTATTCTCAGGCAGATCGCTTGAGCGATGCCTATCGGATATTAGGGGTAAACGCCAACACTGATCCCAAAGTGATTAAAAAGTCTTACCGCAAACTGATGAACGAACACCACCCGGATAAACTGGTATCCAAAGGGTTACCGCCTCAGGCATTGGATATTGCAAAACAAAAAGCCCAGGATATTCAGGCGGCATATGAGTTGGTGAAAAAAGAAAAGGGCCTTTAATTTCAGTTAACTGGCCCTTACTTGTGATTCGCAGTGCGCTTATTGCGGGTTAATGACCGGTTCCGGTAGCAGGGTGATTTTCTTTAACATCACGTTTTCCACCGGTACATCTCGCCAACCCAGTTCAACTTTGTAGGCAGTTTCCAGCTGTGACAATTGGTCCACCACTTCCGCACCTTCCAGAACCAAACCGAATACCGCATAGCCCCAGTTGCGGCCAGGATTCAGGTAATCATTGTCAGCCACGTTAAAGAAGAACTGACGGCGGGCGCTGTGAGGGTCATCTTCACGGGCCATAGCAACGGTATAAATATCATTTTTTAAACCATTACCTGATTCATTGAAGATCTTGCCAAAGGAAGGCAACTCGTTAAAGTCTTTGTCATAACCGCCGCCCTGAACAACAAAGCCCGGGACGATGCGATGAAATACCGTGTCATCGTAACTGCCTTTTTCCACATAACGCAAAAAGTTATTCACTGTGATTGGCGCGCGTCGCCGATCCAGCTCCACTACCATATTCCCCAAATCGGTTTCTATTTTTACTCGGGGGTACAGGTTATCTGGCTGGATATGAGAGCCATCTTTAGCGGCAAGTGAGACTAGTGGAAAAAGCATGAGTGCCAGCAAAAAGGCTTTAGAAAGAAAACGCATGAAGACTCCTGTTAACGTTTAATGCTGCTTAAAATAACGAATTTGCGATTACTTGCAACCACTTTGCAGCCACCAAACAGGCGCTTCAGTTTTTCGTGATAGCCAAGGTGACGGTTGCCTACAATGCGCAATTCACCGCCTTTGCGCAGGGCTTTTCTGGCATCGCTAAACATTTGCCATGCAATGTGATCGGTAATGGTATTTTGTTGGTGAAAGGGCGGGTTACAGACGATTAAATCCAATTGGTGGGTATCCACCTGTTCCAGACAATTGGAGTGATAGAAATCAGCCGGCACATCCGGCGCATTGTGGGAGAGGGTCAACGCGGCCGAGGCCAGAGCGCTGGCAGATTCATCCACGCAGGAGATGTGCTCTGGTTGGTGTTGCGCTATCAGCGCAGATAATACGCCATTGCCGCAGCCCAAATCCAGCACGCGCTTATTGCTGCAATCCGGCAGATTCTCCATCATAAATCGGGCACCAATATCCAGAGACGTCGAAGAAAAAACATTCGCCTGATTAAATATGGTTAATTTGGGAGATTCAGTTTCCCAACTGATGGGAAATTTGGACTGACTTTGCAATTGTTTATTTACCCGAGTGAAAATCAGTCGGGATTTTTTTACTGCCAATGAAGTGTGTGTGCTGCCCAAATGTTTTTCGTACAACGCCAGAGTACTTTTTTGGATTTGATTGGCTTTACCGGCAGTGATAACCAGCGCATCAGCGGGCAGTATTTCGCGCAGTCGGAGCAGCTGTTCAATTAAAAAACCATTGTTTTTGGGCAGTTTAAGCACGGCAAGCTGAGCACCTTCTGCTAACTCTGACAAACAATGGGTTTTTTTAAATGGTGGTGCAGAATCAAAATTGCTTTGCCAGTTGTGACCCATTGCCAGCTCTGCCACTTTGGAGTCTGAAAACCAGGTATTGACGGCATCACCCAACATACAAGCCAGAGCGCCAAAGTCATCGTTCAAAACCAATATAGCGTTTGTTTCGGCGAGGCCATTTTCAGTGACATAATTCACCAGGTATTCATCTGCAGCATCCCAGGCTTGCAAACTGGTGTGTTGTTTTTCTGGGGGATAACGGTAAAGCTGCCAGGTTTTATCCTGTATACTGAGTTCAGTTTTCATCTGGATGTCTTAAATAATATCGGTACGGCCAAATTATTGTGCAATGAAACAGTTTGATTTATTAACGGGACTGTCAGACCCGCAAGAACAATCCGATCAGTTTACCACAAAACCGGCAAACGCCATCCGGAAACACTCGACTGGTGCAGTTAAGCGCACCTTGTTATCGGGCATCGAGGATTTCTTTGACGGAGAGCTTAATTATGTGGCGAATTTTATCCAAAGCTCCCAAACTCATGCTTTGTTTACTGAGCTAAGACGGTCTTTGCAATGGCAGTCAGATAAAATCAAAGTTTATGGCAAATGGCATGTCATACCCAGGTTGCAGGCCTGGTATGGATTTCCCGAAGCGGAGTATCAGTATTCCGGAAAAAGCATGGTGCCCTTGCCATTGCCTGCGCAGTTAGAGCAACTGCGACAATTATGCAGTCACCGCGCAGGTGTTGAGTTCAACAGCGTGTTGGCAAATCTATACCGGGATGGGCAGGACTGTATGGGCTTTCACAGTGATGACGAACCGGAACTCGGTGTTAATCCGGTGATCGCCTCTTTAACGCTCGGTGCCACTCGACGTTTTGATTTAATTCATAAAAAACAACCGTTTAAGTTACAACTAAATTTACCATCCGGGAGCTTGCTGGTGATGCGGGGCAGCACACAGCAGCATTGGCAGCACGGCATTGCCCGAATAAAGCGGCCTGTGGGAGAGCGCATTAATCTGACTTTCAGGCACATCAAAGACCAGGGGACAACGGTTATAGAATCTAATAAAATCCTAAGATAAAAATATAAGTTTTAGGCTCAAGCAGTTATCAAAAAGCAAGCTATATTTCTGCATATTTCAGTATTTAAAATTAAAAACACCAGCTAAATTTAGTAGTGAGGTAGACAATGTTCTGGCTCCTCTACAAAGGCAATAAGCTCTTATCTGTGTTAGCGTCAGATTTGACTATGGAGGCATTCAAAAGTGAACATTCAAAATACGATTGAAGATAAGTTAACGGCCCATTTTGAGCCAGCTTTTCTGGAAGTCATTAACGAGAGTTCCAACCATAACGTACCCATTGGGTCAGAAACTCATTTCAAGGTGGTGCTGGTGACCCCGCGTTTTAAGGGGCAGCGATTGTTGCATCGCCATAAAGATGTTAACCGCGTACTCAAAGAGGAAATCGAAAACCACATTCACGCACTGGCTCTTCATACTTATACTGATCAGGAGTGGGAGCGTCTGTATGGCGATGCACCGGATTCTCCTGCATGTCTCGGTGGTTCAGGCCGCAAAGCGTCCTGATCACAGTGTTTAGAATATGCATTGAAAATGGCGTCGAGATGACGCCTTTTTTGTTTCAGGAACCGGGTAAAATTCAGGCTGCTGATGAATTTACAAGAGTTTAACATTCCCATTTTTGCAAATTTTTGATAAAAAGCTCTTCTATCAACCATTTAGAACGTGTTGAGTTAGGCTATAAAAACACTGGCTCAATGATTTAACGCGTCGTCTCATTAAAAATCTTTGGAATTTCATGTCACAAAAACTTAGTCAACTTATTGATGTTGTTCATGAAAAGCTTTGCTTTCTGGTTAGTTTGTTCACCTTGCTGATGACCGCATTGACCTTTCTTATCGTGGTATTGCGCTATGGTTTTGACATGGGATGGGTGGCTATGCAGGAGTCGGTGATGTATCTGCATGCCGCGATTTTTATGTTGGGTGCCGCTCATACCTTGAAATTAGATGAACACGTACGGGTTGATGTGTTTTATCGAAAGTTTTCGCCACAGAAAAAAGCCAGGGTTAATTTCTGGGGTGGTTTAGTGTTTTTACTGCCATTGACCAGCTTCATATTTTTTATGAGTTGGGACTACGTGGCAAAGTCCTGGGCACTGATGGAAGCTTCTCAGGCAGCTGGTGGACTTCCGGCTTTGTTTTTATTGAAGACATTTATTCTGGTTTTCGCCGCCACCTTGTTTTTACAAGGTATCTCTGAAATCGCAAAAAATGCACAGCTGGCTTTTTCAGGAGATAAGTAAATGGAAATTATGGCCTTACTATTATTTGTTTGTGTCTGCGGAGCCTTGTTACTGGGCTATCCGGTGGCTTTTACGCTGGCTGGCACTTCCCTGATTTTCGCTGGTCTTGGCATTCTAACCGGTACCTTTGAAACCTCTTATCTCAATGCTCTGCCCAGCAGGCTGTTTGGTATCATTAATAATCAAACCCTGTTGGCTGTGCCTTTATTCGTTTTGATGGGCATAGTGCTGGAAAAATCCAAAGTGGCTGAAGATTTACTCAATGCCATGGCAAAGCTATTTGGCAACTTTCAGTCTGGCTTAGTGTTATCGGTGATATTGGTGGGAATGTTATTGGCGGCCAGCACCGGTATTGTGGGCGCTACCGTGGTGACCATGGGGCTATTGTCCTTGCCTGCCATGTTAAATAAAGGCTATCCGCAATCTCTGGCCTGCGGCAGTATTTGTGCAACCGGTACTCTGGGACAAATTATTCCGCCTTCTATTGCGTTGGTATTATTAGGGGATGTACTTTCCGGGTCATACCAGCAAGCACAGCTGAATATGGGCAACTTTTCACCTGATTCAGTGTCCGTTGGCGACCTGTTTGTAGGTGCCATAATACCCGGTCTGGTGCTGGTGGCTTTGTACGCACTTTATGTGCTGGTGGTTACACCTAAAGTTGCTACTGAAAACGACGGTTCTGATAAAAATGCATTTCAGGGCAGTGTGTTTGGCGCTTTATTCCCACCATTGATGTTGATAATCCTGGTGCTGGGGTCGATTTTGGCTGGTTTTGCCACCCCAACTGAAGCTGCTGGAGTGGGGGCCACAGGAGCTATCTTGTTAGCTTTTGCGCAACAGAAAATGGACTGGACCCGTCTTAAAGCAGCGGCTATGGATACCACCAAGGTTACCGCCATGATCTTTATGATCCTGATAGGGGCCTCTATCTTTTCTTTGATTTTCCGCGGTTTTGGCGGTGAAGAAATGATTCACGGCTTTTTCGAGCGGCTGCCTGGCGGGGAATTTGGTGCCGTGTTGATGGTGATGGTGATTATCTTTTTCCTTGGCTTCATTCTGGACTTTATCGAAATTACCTTTGTTGTCGTACCTTTAGTGGCTCCGGTTTTGTTTATGATGGGCGTCGACCCTGTGTGGTTGGGAATTATGATCGCCGTTAATCTACAGACTTCATTTTTAACCCCACCTTTTGGATTTGCATTGTTTTATTTGCGCGGTGTTGCGCCTCCGACAGTGCAGACCGTACAAATTTATAAAGGTGTCGCTCCCTTTGTTTTAATTCAGTTAAGCCTGTTGATTATGATGGCCATATGGCCGGAATTGATCACCTGGCTCCCAGAGAAAATTTACGGATAGGATGACCTATGTTGGCAATTAAAAAATGGTTTTTAGTGGCGTCTGCAGCGTTGCTAATGAGTTGTTCTGAATCGGCGACAGAGTCAACGGCTCCGTCAGATGGCTACCAGACAAAGCAAACCTTTGAATGGAAGCTGGTCACCAGCTGGCCGAAGAATTTCCCGGGGTTGGGTAAAGGACCAGAGACCTTTGCTGAAATGGTTAATCAGATGTCAGCCGGGCGTCTCAATGTCAGAGTGTATGGTGCCGGAGAAATTGTACCTGGCTTTGAGGTATTTGATGCGGTAGCACAAGGCACTGCTCAGATTGGCCATTCCGGCCCTTATTACTGGAAAGGTAAGGCATCTGCGGCACAGATTTTCACTGGTGTGCCTTTTGGCATGAATGCTCAGGAAATGAATGGTTGGCTGCATTATGGTGGCGGACTTGAGTTATGGCGGGAGCTATACAAACCATTTGGATTAATTCCTTTTGCTGGCGGCAATACCGGTACGCAGATGGCGGGATGGTTCAAAAAAGAAATAAACAGCGTGGATGATATCCAGGGGCTGAAAATGCGTATTCCCGGCTTAGGGGCGGAAGTGTTAAAACGCCTTGGCGGTGTGCCAGTGTCACTGACCGGCGGGGAGTTATTTACTTCGCTGCAAACCGGCGCTATCGACGCAACAGAGTGGGTTGGACCTTATAATGATCTCGCCTTTGGGTTGCACAAAGCAGCAGATTATTACTATGCCTTTGGTTGGCATGAAACCGGCACTACACTGGAATTCATCGTTAATGAGCAGGCGTATAATGCGTTGCCAGCCGATTTACAAAAAATTGTTGAAGTAGCCGCCAGAGCGGTTAATCAGGATATGTTAGACGAATACACGGCGCGTAATAATACAGCGCTACAAACCCTGCTTAAAAACCATGGTGTGGCATTAAAACAGCTGCCGGATGATGTTATTCAGGCTCTTAAAACTGCTACTGATGAAGTGTTAGCAGAGCAATCAGCCGCTGATCCACAATTTGCTAAAATTTATCAACATTATAAAAAGTTCCAACAGGAAGTGGCTAACTTCCATGGCATCACCGAGGCCAGATTGTACCAAAGCCGCCAGTAGGCCGGACAATTATTCCGACGCTGCTATTTGATTCAACCACTGTTGTCCGAATAAATTAGAAGCTACAAGGTAAATACAGCTGTTCAGAGTTGTTGAATCCTCTGTGCTGGTTACAATAGGCAGCAATTTTAACAGCTAAGCGCGGAATGCGTTTAGCTGTCACCATTAAACACAATAAGGAATGTCCTCAGCTATGGTTATTCAACCAAAAATTCGCGGATTTATCTGTACTAATGCTCATCCAACGGGTTGTGCTCACAATGTCAAAACACAAATTGAATATGTTAAGGCGCAATCATTCCCGGAAAATGGTCCCAAAAATGTATTAGTGTTGGGATGTTCTACCGGATATGGTCTGGCATCTCGCATTGTGTCGGCTTTTGGTTATGGTGCTAAAACTCTTGGGGTGTGCTTTGAAAAAGCACCATCAGAAAAGAAAACCGGAACAGCAGGTTGGTACAATACAGCGGCATTTCATCAGCAGGCAGAGCAGGCTGGTCTGTATCACAAGACGCTAAATGGCGATGCCTTTTCTAAAGAAATGAAGGCAGACGTGATAGCCGCCATCAAAGAAGAAATGGGGCAAGTGGACCTGGTGGTATACAGCCTGGCATCTCCGCGCAGAACCGATCCCGAAACCGGTGAAGTCTATAAGTCGGTACTCAAACCGGTAGGCAAAAGCTATACCACGAAAACCTACGACACAGATAAAGATCTGGTACATGAGGTATCTCTTGAACCTGCTTCTGAAGAAGACATACAAAACACTGTAAAGGTGATGGGCGGCGAAGATTGGGAATTGTGGTTAGATGCATTAGGCGAAGCCGGTGTATTAGCGCAAAACTGCAAAACCACCGCTTACACCTACATTGGTAAAGAGTTAACCTGGCCGATTTATGGTCATGCCACCATCGGCAAAGCGAAGGAAGATTTGGATCGCGCTGTTAAAGCCATCGAGAGCAAACAGGCGGCACTTAACGTTAAAGCCTATGTTTCTTCTTTAAAAGCTCTGGTTACCCAGGCGTCTTCCGCAATCCCGGTTATGCCTTTGTATATTTCTCTGATCTACAAAGTAATGAAAGAAGAAGGCACCCACGAAGGCTGTATCGAACAGATCAACGGCTTATTCAGACTATTATTACAGGATTCGCCTGAGCTGGATGAAGCGAACAGATTGCGTATGGATGGCAAGGAAACCAATGATGCCACTCAGGCTAAAATAAAAGCCTTGTGGGATCAGGTTACGCAGGAGAACTTCCACCAGTTGAGTGACTACCAGGGGTATCACCAGGAGTTTTTACACCTGTTCGGCTTTGGTTTTGATGCGGTTGATTATGAAGCAGATGTCAACCCGTTAGTGGACTGGTAAGCTTAAATTTACACTGCGTTTTAAGTAAAAACACCGCCTTTGCGGTGTTTTGCATTTTTGCAATGAACATTATTCGAGCAATGTCGTATCTGATAAAAAAGCCGGGTTCGTTGACAAAACCCAATCTATTGCTAGTGTAATGAATAAAAAGTGTACAGCGTGTGGCTAAAAATAAAGCAAAAAAAACCGTTTGGGCACATAGGCGTAGCGCGAAATGGTCATGTAGTGCTAGAATTCGGCAGTTTGTTGAGCGACGTTTCACCCTGTTACAAAATTTGTTTTGTTGCAAGCTGATGTGTAGCTGATTGATAAACGGTTCTTAGGACCTTTTCAGGTTTTTGTATGGAATTCAAAATACTTATCAGGATTGGGTTTGCTCGTGAGTACAACCCTGATAAGTATTAATCCTTAACTAGTGCATGTAAGTATGATTAAAATAAAGAAAGGCCTCGACCTCCCTATTTCGGGAGCGCCAACGCAAGAAATCCATGACGGTGCGCCGATTACGCGCGTTGCTGTTCTGGGTGAAGAATACATCGGCATGCGTCCCACTATGCATTGTCAGGTGGGTGATGTCGTGAAAAAAGGGCAGGTTCTTTTTGAAGATAAAAAGAATCCTGGCGTTAAATTCACAGCCCCTTCTGCTGGTGAAATCATTGAAATCAACCGTGGCGCAAAACGTGTTTTGCAGTCGGTTGTTATCAAGATCGCCGGTGAAGAACAGGTTGAATTTAACCAGTACCAAGCATCCGATTTAGCCGGTTTGGACAGAGAGAAAGTTGTTTCTCAGCTTGTCGATTCTGGTTTATGGACTGCATTGCGTACCCGCCCATATAGCAAAATTCCTGCTATTGATTCCACACCAACAGCTATTTTTGTTAACGCGATGGATACCAATCCATTAGCGGCAGATCCTGCTGTTATTATTGCTGAGAATCAGGCAGATTTTGAAAACGGTTTAACTGTTATCAGCAAGCTGACCGAAGGCAAAACCTGGGTAACTAAGGCATCTGGTGCAAATATCAGCACTGGCAATGCCGCAGTAACTACCGAAGAGTTCTCTGGTCCGCATCCTGCTGGTCTGGTAGGCACGCATATCCATTTCCTGGATTCTGCGGGCGCCAACAAATTTGTTTGGCATGTAGGCTATCAGGACGTAGTGGCCATTGGTAAGTTGTTTACTACTGGTCAGATTGATTCTTCCCGCATTGTCGCTTTGGCAGGGCCGGTTGTGTCTAATCCAAGACTGGTGCGCACCACTTTAGGTGCTAACACTGAAGAACTGACCGCTGGTGAAATCACTTGTGATGAGCCGCGCGTTATTTCTGGTTCTGTGCTGCACGGCTTGCACGCGCACGGTGTGCACGCATACCTGGGCCGTTATGCCAATCAGGTTTCAGTGGTTGCTGAAGACCGCGAGAAAAAGCTGTTTGGCTGGATAACACCGGGCTCAGACAAGCACTCCATTACCAAAGCTTATTTGGGACACCTTAACCCAGGTAAGCTATTCAACATGACTTCAACCACTAATGGTTCTGACCGTGCCATGGTGCCAATCGGCAACTATGAGCGTGTGATGCCTTTAGATGTATTACCCACACTGCTTTTACGCGATCTGCTGGCCGGGGACACTGACAGTGCTCAGACTATGGGCTGTCTGGAACTGGACGAAGAAGATCTGGCGTTGTGTACCTATGTATGCCCAGGCAAATACGATTACGGCTCCGTGCTGAGAGATTGTCTGGATAAGATTGAGAAAGAGGGCTAATCATGAGTTTAAAAGAGTATCTCGAAAAGATTGAACCCGATTTCGAACCGGGTGGCAAACACGAGAAGTGGTATGCGCTTTACGAAGCCGCAGCAACCATTTTCTACACACCTGGCAAGGTGACTAAAGGGGCAACCCACGTAAAAGATAGCATTGACCTGAAACGCATCATGATCCTGGTGTGGATGGCGACTTTTCCAGCCATGTTTTACGGCATGTTCAACATCGGTCAACAAGCTCACTTGGCCATTCTCAATGGCGCTGGTGCCGTTGCCCTGCCTGACGTATGGCAAGCAGCGCTGTTTACCGCATTCGGTGGACAATTAGGCGTAGACGGTGTGTCCTGGTTGGGAATGATGGGCTACGGTGCTTGTTTCTTCCTGCCTATTTACGCGGTGACCTTTATTGTCGGTGGCTTCTGGGAAGTGTTGTTTGCTTCAATTCGCAAGCACGAAGTTAACGAAGGTTTCTTCGTAACTTCTGTTCTGTTTGCCCTGACTTTGCCAGCTACTATTCCTTTATGGCAAGTAGCACTGGGTATCACCTTTGGTGTGGTAATCGCCAAAGAAGTGTTTGGTGGTACTGGTCGTAACTTCCTTAACCCGGCGTTATCTGGTCGTGCCTTCCTGTACTTTGCTTACCCGGCGCAAATCTCCGGTGATGCAATCTGGACTGCTGCTGACGGTTATTCCGGTGCAACCATGCTGAGCCAGGCGGCTTCTGGTACGCTGGATTACAGCAATGTTGCCCTGTGGTGGGATGCCTTCTACGGTAATATTCAAGGTTCAGCAGGTGAAGTTTCCACCTTGATGCTGGCCCTGGGTGGTCTGTTTATTATCTATTTGCGAATTGCCTCGTGGCGCATCGTGTTAGGTGTGTTGTTAGGTGCGGCTATCTTCACGACATTGCTGAACCTGATCGGTAGCGATACTAATCCGATGATGGCAATGCCTTGGTACTGGCACCTGGTTACCGGTGGTTTTGCATTCGGTATGTTCTTTATGGCAACCGATCCGGTATCGGCCTCATTCACCAATCAAGGTAAGTGGGCGTATGGCTTGTTGATTGGCGCTATGTGTGTGCTGGTCAGAGTCTTAAACCCGGCCTTCCCGGAAGGTATGATGTTGGCAATTCTGTTTGCTAACTTGTGGGCGCCGCTGTTTGATTATTTCGTGGCTCAAAGCAATATTAAACGGAGGATGGCACGTGTCAGCGCGTAAAGAAACTCTTGGAAGAACAGTTGGCATCGTTGTCGCTGTATGTCTTGCCTGCTCTATTGTTGTTTCTACAGCAGCAGTAGGCCTTAGAAGTCTGCAAACTGCTAATGCTCAGTTGGACAAACAAACCAACGTATTAGAGGCAGCAGGTCTATTAGATAAAGCCGCTGGCGACATCGCCGGTACTTATGACAAGTTCGTTGAAGAGCGTTATGTGGATCTTGAGTCTGGCCAGTACGTTGAAGTGCCTGAAGATTTCGACATGTTCAAATACGCCAAAGACGACGAATATCAGGTTCGTCCTAAGCCAGATACGGCAAAGGTGTTCCGTCATTCGAAAGTGGTCAGCGTGTACCATATTAAAAACGAAGCCGGAGACGTAACCCGACTGGTTTTGGAAGTGTATGGCAGTGGTCTTTGGAACCTTATGTATGGTTTGCTGGCAGTTGATGCCGATGGCAACACAGTGCGTAACCTGATTTACTACGATCAAAAAGAAACTCCTGGATTGGGTGGTGAGGTTCAGAACCCGGCTTGGAAGGCGCTTTGGGATGGTAAGAAGCTGTTTAAAGATGGTGACGTTGCTATTCAACTGAAGAAAAATGCCAGCGCCGATAATCCGCACACAGTGGATGCACTTTCAGGTGCAACTTTGACCTCCAACGGTGTTCAGGCGTCACTTGATTACTGGTTAAGTGATCGCGCGTTGGGTAACTTCCTGGCTAATAAGCCATGGCTTAAGTCATAAGGAGAGGCACAATGTCTAGCAATGCAAAAGAAATGAAAAAGGTATTGTTCGGGCCAATCCTGGACAGCAACCCAATTGCACTGCAAATCCTGGGTATTTGCTCAGCATTGGCAGTAACTACAAAACTGGAAACCGCACTGGTCATGTCAGCGGCACTGACCTTTGTAACGGCGTTTTCTAATTTATTTATCTCGTTAATTCGCAATCAAATCCCTTCCAGCGTGCGTATCATCATTCAGATGACCATTATCGCCTCACTGGTAATTCTGGTTGACCAGGTGTTAAAAGCCTATTCCTATGAAGTGTCAAAACAGCTCTCGGTATTCGTTGGACTGATTATCACCAACTGTATCGTTATGGGCCGTGCTGAGGCTTACGCTATGAAGAGTCCACCTACCATGAGCTTCCTCGATGGTATCGGTAACGGCTTGGGTTACTCATTTGTATTGATCGTTATTGGTACGATCAAAGAGCTGGGTGGTTTTGGTACGTTATTAGGATATGAGATCCTGCCACTGGTACAAAATGGTGGCTGGTATCAAGGTAATGGCCTGCTGATACTGCCGTTTAGTTCGTTCTTCCTGATTGGTGGCTTGATTTGGTTCATCCGTACCATTCGCCCGGAACAAGTAGAGCCTAAGGAGTAATTAAAGTGGAACATTATATTAGCTTGTTAGTGCGCTCAATTTTCCTTGAGAACATGGCACTTTTCTACTTTTTTGGTATGTGTACCTTTTTGGCGGTATCGAAAAAGGTCAAAACAGCAATGGGTCTGGGTGTTGCGGTAATCGTGGTACTGGGTATTTCAGTGCCGGTAAACCAATTGGTGTATTCAAACGTACTGGCTCCTGGTGCGCTTGAATGGGCCGGTTTCCCTGAGGCTGACCTGAGCTTTTTGAGCTTCCTGACCTTTATCGGTGTTATTGCTGCACTGGTTCAGATTCTGGAAATGACCTTAGATAAGTTTTTCCCGGCATTGTACAACGCACTGGGGATCTTCTTACCTTTGATCACGGTTAACTGTGCCATCTTTGGTGGTGTGGCCTTTGCTATCCAGAAAGAATACACCTTTACCGAAAGTATCTTTTTCGGTGTAGGTAGTGGCGCGGGCTGGGCGATTGCCATTGTCCTGTTAGCCGGTATTCGTGAAAAGCTGAAGTATGCAGACATGCCTGAAGGTGTTCGTGGCCTGGGGTCTGTATTTATTATTGCTGGTTTGATGGCGTTGGGCTTCCAGTCCTTCTCCGGTGTATCAATCTAAGCGGCGTCAGGAGAGGAATAAAAGATTATGAATCCAACTGATATTTACCTCGGTGTAGGTATGTTTATCGCTATCGTTTTAGCGCTGGTGTTTATCATCATGTTCGCTAAATCGAAGCTGGTTCCCACCGGCGATGTTAAAATTCTGATTAACGGTGATCCTGACAAAGCGATCACCGCATCACCAGGTGGCAAGTTACTTGGCGCACTGGCTGAAAATGGTATCTTTGTCAGCTCTGCTTGTGGTGGCGGTGGCTCTTGTGGTCAGTGTCGCGTTGATATCAAATCAGGTGGCGGTGAAATTCTGCCTACTGAGCTGGATCACATTACTAAGCGTGAAGCCCGTGAAGGTTGCCGTTTGTCCTGTCAGGTTGCTATTAAGCAAGACATGGATATCGAGTTGCCGGAAGAGATTTTTGGTATCAAGAAGTGGGATTGTGAAGTTATTTCTAACGACAACAAAGCCACTTTCATTAAAGAGCTTAAGCTGAAGATTCCAAACGGGGAGAGTGTACCTTTCCGTGCTGGTGGTTATATTCAGATTGAAGCACCTGCTCACCACGTTAAATACAAGGATTTCGATATTCCTGAAGAGTATCGTCCTGACTGGGAGCGTTTTGGTTTCTTCGACATCGAATCTAAAGTGGATGATGAAACCATCCGTGCTTACTCTATGGCTAACTATCCGGAAGAAGAAGGCATTATTATGTTGAACGTGCGTATCGCTACGCCGCCACCTAATAATTTGAGCCTGCCGGCCGGTAAGATGTCTTCTTACATCTGGAGTCTGAAAGAAGGTGACAAAGCCACTATTTCTGGTCCATTTGGTGAATTCTTTGCCAAAGAAACTCAGGCTGAAATGGTATTCGTGGGCGGTGGTGCAGGTATGGCGCCGATGCGCTCGCACATCTTTGATCAGCTGCGTCGTCTTAAATCAGATCGCAAGATTTCTTTCTGGTACGGTGCACGTTCACTGCGCGAAATGTTCTATGTAGAAGATTTCGATATGCTGCAAGAAGAAAATGAAAACTTCCAGTGGCATGTGGCCTTGTCTGATCCTCAGCCAGAAGATAACTGGGAAGGCTATACCGGCTTTATCCACCAGGTATTGTTAGAAAACTACCTGAAGGATCACCCAGCGCCGGAAGACTGTGAGTTCTATATGTGTGGACCACCTATGATGAACGCGGCGGTTATCAATATGCTCAAAGACCTGGGCGTAGAAGACGATAACATTATGCTGGATGACTTTGGCGGTTAATACCGTAAACATTTAAAAAAAGGGGCTAAGGCCCCTTTTTTAATAAGCCTTTTTTAGCAACGATTTGAAGTTTTCTAAATGAATATATTATCTCTTCGCGTCAATTTATTTGCCTTGTTGGTGGTCAGTCTGTTTTTGGTTGCAGGTTGCCAACAGCCTCCTGTGGAAGTGCACCTTTCTGGCCCGACGATGGGCACTACCTATAACATCAAGTATTGGTCAGAGATTGAAGTAAACAGCAGCAAGTTACAGGAACGCGTGGATGCCGAACTGGTGCACATCAATAAACTGATGTCTACCTACGACCCTGCTTCTGAGCTGTCGACTCTCAATCAAAGCAAAACCACTGAGCCTTACCCACTGTCGGCAGAAACTTTGTTGGTAATTGAAGAAGCATTGCGCATTGGTGAACTGAGCAATCAATACCTGGACATTACCGTTGGGCCATTGGTAAATCTCTGGGGGTTTGGACCTCAGGCCAGACCGGAAGTGATCCCTACTGATAACGATATTGAGTCCGCCCGAGCCAGAGTAGGCATTGATAAACTATCTGTAAGTGGCAATAGCTTAAGCCGTGCTCATCCGGATATGTACGTAGATTTGTCTACAGTGGCGAAAGGTTATGGCGTTGATCAGGTGGCGGAGATTGTCGAATCGTTTGGTATCGATAATTATCTGGTGGAGATTGGCGGCGAAATGCGCGTCGCTGGCGTAAAACAAAATGGTCAGGGCTGGCGCATTGCCATTGAAAAACCGGTGACCATGGAGCGGGCGATTCAGGAGATCATTACCGTTGGCAACAATGCCGTTGCCACTTCGGGAGATTATCGCAACTATTATGAAGAGGACGGTATTCGCTATTCTCATCTGATAGATCCAAAAACCGGAAAGCCTATCCAACATAATCTGGTCTCTGTTACTGTGGTGCATCCTTCCTGTTTAACCGCAGACGGATATTCCACCGCAATTGCAGTTATGGGTAAAGATGCAGGACTGGCTATGGCATTGGAAAATGATCTGGCGGTTTTGCTGATTACCCGAGAAAATGGCGAGTTTAAAGAGTATACTACGCCGGGTTTTGAATCATTTCTGAATAAAAAAGGGTAAGTACGCAGTGAGTACCTTTCTGTTAGCATTCGTGTTCTTTTTGATCGTCGTATCAGCAATGGCGATTGGCTATATTTTGCAAAATAAAACGATTTCCGGCTCCTGTGGGGGACTGGGTGCGTTGGGTATCGATAAGGCTTGTGATTGCCCTGAACCCTGTGATCGCAAAAAAGCCCGGATGGAAAGAGAAGAAGCCAGACAAAAGAAAATCGAAGAATGGCAAAACAATAAAATTGTTTAATAGCTTCCATCTTCAATAAATATTGGGCATCTGCTGATCAGATGCCTGATTTTTCTCTCTAAAGTAAAGTTTGATGCACGCCCTGCCATTTAAATTCCACTAATTACTGCAATTTAATTGTCACATTCCTTTACATAGCTGCTCTAAATTCAGACAATAAGCGCGTCTTAGTTGAACCCTACTCAACAATTTTTGAGCCCAGCCGTTAAGGTTAGGCGTAAGTACAATAAAAAATAAATTATAAAGGTTGCAATATGTGGTTTCAGAAGTCCATTAGTCAAAGACTGATCGCTATTTGTGTTTCGGGAATTGCTTGTTTGTTTTTGCTCTATGGAATTTGGCAAGTACAACAAGTGAAATCCAGCACGATTGAGCGTGTCAACAGCGATATTCAAAACATCGTATCCCAAAAAGCCACAGAAATTTCAGGTTTTTTTCAAGCGAAAGGGCAGGTGATCCACAGTGTTTTTGCAAACCCGCGATTATTGACATGGTTTGCCAATTATAATGAGCGTCAGAGTGACATTAGTGATGATTCAGATTATCAAATGATTAAGGGATTTTTTAAGTTCTTCTCCGACAATGATTCCGCTATTAAAAGTGTCTTCTTTGGCTCGGCTAATACCTTTGAGTACTTTGATAAGACCGGACGTTTAGATCATGATCCTGATTATTACACCAATAAACGCCCCTGGTGGCATGAAGCTATTGCCACAAATAGATTGTACGTTACAGATCCGGCAGTTGATATTCACGACGGTTCTATATCAACGACAATTAAAGCTGTTGTTAAACACCATGGAAAATTCATCGGAGTCGGCGGGATGGATATTCTGATTACCACAATAGGACAGGAGTTGCTGAGTAAAATAAAATACCAAGGTAAAGGCAATGCGTTTCTGGTGACTGATAAAGGGGTACTAGTATATTTTCCCGGCTTTAACGAGCGTTTTCCTCCCGGCTCAGACATGAGTAAAGTGGATAGCTACTTCAGTGATACTGAAGGATTTGCGCAACTAAAGAATATGCTGGCGCGTCAGAATAACGGTATCACCGAAGTATACTGGCAAGATGAACACTATAAAGTGATCTTCGACAAAGTTGCCGCTGAATACCCCTACGTTAACTGGAAATTGGGATTTATGGTGCCCGATAGCGTTGTTAACGGTCCGGTAAATAACGCTATGTGGCAAGTATCTGGTTTGATGTTTGTTATGCTGGCCATTATTGCCGTTATGGTGTTTATGATTGTTCGCCCCATGCTGAACCCGTTAAATACTATGGTTCATGCCATGAAGGATATCTCTCGCGGTGACGGAGACCTGACCAAACGCATCGACTTACAACGCGAAGATGAAATTGGTCAACTGGCCAGCGAATTCAATAGCTTTATGGATAAGATTCAGGCTCTGGTAAAACAGACCATGGATATTACTACCGAGGTTAACCGTACAACCAAGAGCGTTAGTGAGATCACGCAACACAACCTGGATTTGGTGAACAACGAAAAAACCGAAATCGAATCCGTGGCCAGTGCCAGTTATGAAATGGCCGAAACCAGTAAAGATGTGTCCCGCAATACCAGTGGCGCTATGGAAGTGGCGGATAACGTCAAAGCTGAGATGGACAAGGGCAGTGCCGTGGTTAAATCCGCTGTTGGCGATATCAACTCTCTATCTACCCAAATCGGTGAAGCGGCTAAAGTGGTCGCGGCTCTGGAAGCCGAAACTGATAAAATTGGCGAAGTACTGGATGTTATTTCTGCTATTACCGAACAAACTAACTTGTTGGCACTGAACGCGGCAATTGAAGCGGCCCGTGCTGGTGAAATGGGTCGCGGTTTCGCAGTAGTAGCCGACGAAGTAAGAACCCTGGCCAGTCGTACTCAGGAGTCTACCCGTCATATCCAGGAAATTATTGGTGCTTTGCAAACCACTGCCAAGCAAGCCAGCCAGGCAATGACCGCCAGTAATTCCCAGGCCGAGTCCGGTGTGCAACGAGTGGCAGATCTGCAAACCGTGTTAGACCAGGCCTTCTCCGGGGTAGAGCAAATTCAGCAGCAGATGCAGAGTATCGTAGCCGCGAATACGCAACAGTCCTACACCGCAGAAGAGATCGCCAGAAACGTCAGCCATATTACTGAACTGGCTGATGAAACTGTGATGGAAAGTAAGGACGTAGAGAAAAACATCTCTGATCTTAAACGCCTTGCCAGTAATCTGGATGATGTGCTGAAACAGTTTAAGGTTTAGGTTTGTAGGCCAGAATTTATTCCGACGCCGCAGCTAATCGCTCCTGCCGTTGTCCGAATAAATTCGAACCTTCTATGAGGACTCGATAGTCAAGCCCCTTTGTAAATTCTGTTTGCTAAGTACTACATAAGCCTGTATCTCATGGCTGATTGTTGTTCACTTAACGATAAAGTTGCTCAGGTAAACTGTGAAGTTATGTCCGAAAACTATAACAACCTTCTATCCGTTGCGGCCCTGCGGCCGCCAACCTAAAACTACTTGCGATATACGCCTGTTACCTGACGTGAAAGCCGCTTCTTCTACAAAAACGATTGAACCTGTTCATCAAGGTTCGACACACGTGACTTTCGACAACATTATCTTCTGACTAAAACCGTTATTCTTTTACCACTTAGTTACCGAATATAGCTCCTTCAGGCATCTCGCCGTACTCAAGGTATTTCCATAAACTCACCAGTAATTTTCTGGCAAGCGCCACAATACCGATGCGCCTCATACGCTTACCACCTTTGGCAAACCGTTCTTCAAACCATTGACTAAGCTTGCTGCCTGGTTGCCACCTGAGCCACATCCACGCCGCTTCTATCATGGTGGTTCTGATGCGTTTATTACCTGCTTTGCAGATACCTTGCTCACGCTGACTGTCGCCACTGTCATATGGCGTGGGCGTCAGCCCGGCACAGGCTCCCACTTCTCTGACATTGGAAAACTCCCGCCAACTGAAAAATTCCTGTACCATGACAAAACTAAACTGCAATCCCACGCCTTAGAGTTGCATCAACTGTCTCAGTTGCCTTGCCGCTTTTCCGCAGGCACTTTTGACCTGTTCGGCCTGCTCTTTTTCTACGGCTTTTACCTGCTCACTGACCACTTTATAGCGGTCATATTCCCGCCGAATTTCTTCGGTAGTGAATGGTCCCAGGTTATATCCAGCCGGGCTGGTGAACCGGGTCATTGATTCCAGCTCTGACATGGAGTCAATCCGAATACCAGCGAGTATCAGCAATGATTTAATGCGAGCGCTGTGACCACCACGCTCTTTAACCAGCCGTTGCCGATCACGGTGTAAACGCCTGGCATCTTCTTCCTCTACCGTGGGCACTCTGACCACGGAAAATGCTGTTTTATCGCCACTGTGATAGCGTATTCCAAGGCGCAGCAAGGCCTCCAAATCTATCCGGTCTGTTTTGACCCGCTTCTTCTTTCTGCTGACTTCGATACTGGCGGAATCCACCACCAGATTGTCAACTCCGCGGGCTTTCAGTGCTCTGTGAATCCAGAAACCATCTCGCCCGGCTTCATAACAACACTTGATCGTGCAGTCTGCTGAGGCATTAAGTTTTTCTTTTGCCAGACGGAGCTCCTGCTCCAGAGCAACCAAATCACCCGCATCGATGGTTTTGCTTCTGCATTTTGCTGTATTGTGGAAGCCAACCTTCCAGGTTTTATTCGCAAACTCTAAAGCCATATACAGAAGAGGATGTTTTGCGTTATCGTTTTGTTGAAGGACAGTGGTCATAGTTTTTCCTTTGCTTTGTCGTTAAAGAAAAGGTAGCTGATTTCTGTCCTTCATAGTTTCTACAAGGTAATTGCTGTTTATTTCAGTACCGCTGAATAGTTAAGATTTGTAGGTCGGAATTTATTCCGACGCTGCAGCTGATTGCCCCCGCGGTTGTTCGAATGAATTCGACAAACCCTACGCCTAAAAAGCGTATTAATTCCTTTAAGAATCCACTAGAATACTGTTCAAATAAACAGTGCTTTAGTGTGTTTTGCGTAAATTCATTCACATCGATATGGACTGCTTCTATGCTGCCGTGGAGATGCGAGACAATCCTGCGTTACGTGATATTCCGATTGCCATCGGAGGCAGCTCTGATCGCAGAGGTGTGATATCCACTTGCAACTATCCGGCGCGCAAATTTGGCGTGCGCTCGGCGATGGCCACCGCCCATGCCATGAAGCTGTGTCCGCATCTGACGCTGGTGCCGGGCCGCATGGATGTGTATGTAGAAGAATCCCGCAAAATCAAAGCCATATTTAAACGCTATACCGACATTATCGAACCATTGTCTTTGGACGAAGCCTTTTTAGATGTGTCTGAATCAACTCTGTTTGCTGGCAGCGCCACGCGCATCGCGCAAGATATTCGTCAGACGATTTTTACTGAAACCGGATTGACCGCCTCGGCCGGTGTTGCCCCCATTAAATTTGTAGCCAAAGTAGCCAGTGACGAGAATAAACCGGATGGAATGTGCGTAATTCCCCCGAACAAGCTACTGGAATTTGTCACCGGCTTACCCCTTAAAAAAATCCCCGGCGTGGGCAAAGTCACTCAAGAAAAACTCGCGTTACTGGGCCTGGAAACATGCGCCGACGTGCAAAACTATCCCAGGGAGCGATTGCTAAAACAATTTGGTAAGTTTGGTAAAATACTCTGGGATCGCTGTCATGCAGTGGATGAAAGAGCGCTCAGCACTCACCGTGAACGAAAATCCGTGGGTATCGAAACCACCCTGGCCCAGGATATTCACACTCAGCAGCAATGTCTGGAGATTATTCATAAGCTCTATCCCAAACTCATCAAAAGGCTTAAGAAAGTCAGTCCCAATCTCACTGTGCACAATCAGGGAATAAAACTGAAGTTCTCCGACTTTCAGCAAACCACCATGGATCAGCGCACGCAAATTGTATCGCTAAATACCTTCGAAGCTTTATTACCGCAAATCCTGGAAAGGCAGAACAAACGGGGAATTCGCCTGGTAGGACTACACGTTGCCATGCCTCATGAAGCCGATAGTCGGCAGTTGCCTTTGCAGTTTGAAAAAGGTGACGACTCAGAAGCGGAATCTTAACTGCACAATTAGGCGAAACAGTGGCTTTGGCTGTTTTGTCATTCGCTTGTGGCAAGGCGTTGAACCATGCAGAATATGCGCCTCAATTGCCTTATATCAGTTTGTGAAAACACAGATTGCTATCAACCCCTACGATAAGGAGTTTTTCCATGGCTTATCCAAAAATAATCGACATCAACAGTATTTCAGATGCGCTGGCACAGCAGTCCCAGTGGGATGCACTGATAGTGGTGGCTGCCAATGTTGCCTCGGTAACCGAGTCAAATATCCAGGCTGCGTTACAAAAACACCAGCAAATAGACGCCAGAATTGACTCAGAAGTCTTACTTTTCAACAGTGATGTAGTACCGGGCAAGCGTATTGTATTTGCACCAACCGGTGAGTTGTCACGTTACTACGATGATGTCAGACGCTTTTTTGATGCGGCTAATAAGGCAGCCAAACTGGCGGCATCTGCGGGCATTCGCAAACCTCTTATATGGTTAGAAGCGCCACAAGAACAAAGCTTTCAAAATGCCGTTGGCGCAGCTTATTTGGGATTCACTCAGGGTTTGTGGCAGCCCTTAGAAGCCCGCGAAGCACTGAGCGAAGAAGATATCGAACCCATTGGTGAGCTAGGCCTTATCAGCGGTAATAGCCAAACATCATCTCAGTGGTTAATGGCGGCTGAAGCAGGCAAACGAGTAGCCAGAGATTTATGTGGTACTGAGCCAGAGCGCATGGCCCCTCCGGGATTTGCAGATTACTGTGTGCAGGCCCTGGCCGACAGCGACGTAAAAGTCGAAGTCATTAGTGATCAGCGTCAGTTAGAAAAGGACTACCCGCTATTGTTTGCTGTCGCTCGTTGTTCAGAGTCGGTCGAACGTCATCAGGCCCGCGTAATCACCATGACCTATGAAGGTGAAGGTCCGATTGAGCACAGCCTGTACCTCGCAGGTAAGGGCATTACCTATGATACTGGCGGCGCAGATTTAAAAACCGGTGGACACATGGCGGGTATGAGTCGCGATAAAGGTGGTGCCGCCACCGTAGCGGGATTCATGAAAATGTTGGCGGAATTAAAGCCAAAAGGCATTAAAGTGGTGGCCGAGATCGGCGCAGTGCGCAATAGCATTGGCGCTGATGCGTTTGTGGCTGATGAAATCATTACCAGTCGCGCTGGTGTTCGGGTGCGTATTGGCAATACCGATGCTGAAGGACGCCTGGTACTGTGCGACGTGCTGACTCATTTAAAAGAGTTGGCAGCCGGAGATGATAAAGCGGAGTTCTTTTCAGTTGCGACGCTGACCGGTCACGCTGCGCGTGCTGTTGGACCCTACACAGCGCTGGTAGAAAACGGCGTTGCCAGAGCCGTCAACAGTGCCCAGCAGTTATCTGTGGCAGGTGACTTGTGGGCAGATCCAGCCGAAGTATCTCGTTCTCGCAGAGAAGATTTTGATTTCGTTAAACCTCGCACTAAAGCGGATGATATTTTATCCTCTAACAATGCGGCCTCTGCAGTGACGGCCCGTGGGCATCAATTCCCCATGGCGTTTTTGCAGCTGGCTTCTGGACTGAACGATACACAATACGCCTATACTCACGTGGACATTGCCGGAAGTGGCGTAGAAGGCGGTGACTGGCAACATGGCAAACCCACTGCCGCCGGCCTGATGATGTTAGCCGGACGCTATTTAAAATAAGCATTTAAGGGGGCCAATGCCCCCAATATTAAGGACAACAATGCAATTCCCTCCCATAGTTTGGTTATTAGCTGCGATAGCGGCATTGAGTACCACATCTGGCACTCTAATGGTACTGGTGGCCGGTATATTTGGCGCTCAGGTGGCTCCTGCGCAACAATACGCAACATTGCCTCTGGCTTTGATGATTCTGGGGACGGCCTTTTCAGTATCACCCATTGCATTGTTAATGCGCAGGATAGGGCGCAAGAAGGTGTTCCTGATGGCGGCCATCATGGGCGTTTCAGCCAGCTTAGTGGCCGCTAATGCTGTGCAGAAAGCCTCCTTTATGCAGTTTTGCCTGGCCTCTGCCATGTTGGGCTGTGCTATTGCCGGGTTTCAGCAAATCCGCTTTGCGGCGATAGAATGGGTAAGCCTGGAGCGGGTGCCTAAGGTGGTGTCGCTGGTATTATTGGGCGGACTGGTCGCCGCCATTCTGGGACCGGAATTATCGGTGCTGGGACAGGGCTTGACGCCGGGCAGTTTTCAGGGAACTTTCTATTTGTTGGCCAGTATTCAGGCCGGTTGCTTTATCTTGTTCTTGTTTTATCAACCGAAGAAAACCGAAGAGCTCAGCGAAGAGAGAGCGCAAGAAGCCCTGCCTCCCAGTAAAAGACGCTTTTTGCGCAATCCCGGATTTGTGGTGGCGGTTTTGTCTGCCAGTCTGGGCTATGGCCTGATGGCGTTTATCATGACGGCAACGCCAGTACACATGCATGTTTTTGAACACCACAGTTTGGCAGAGACTAAGGTAGTGATTCAGAGCCATATTGTGGCGATGTTTTTGCCCTCGTTTTTTAGTGGCTGGCTAATTGGCAAAATTGGCGAGCTTAAGTTGATCCTCACCGGTATCGCAATCTTTTTGCTCTGTATCATTGCGGGCTTTTTTGCCGCCGGTTACTGGCACTTTTGGATCACATTAGTGTTACTGGGTATTGCCTGGAATTTCCTGTTTACTGCGGGTACCAGCTTGTTACCGAAAGCTTATAAACCCGAAGAACGCTTTCAGGCACAGGCATTAAACGATGGTGTTATGTTTGCCATTCAGGCAGCTGCTTCATTATCGGCAGGCGCAGTGCTGTATTTTCTGGGGTGGCAGGCCATGATGCTGTCCTGTATCCCGATTTTGATATTACTATTATGGGTATTGCGTTGGTGGCACCTGGATGTTCAGGAAAACCTGGATAAACAGGCTCAGACCCATCACACAACCCTGATTTCTGAAAAAGAGTAATTTATGAGTAATTCCCCTACAGATAACAAAAGCCTGCTACCAGGCTTATACCGCCATTACAAAGGTAATGACTATCAGGTAATTGATACTGCCATCCATTCTGAGGACGAAACCCTTTACGTGGTATACCGTCCGCTCTACGGCGAAGGCAAGTTGTGGATACGGCCATTTGATATGTTTACCGAAACAGTACAAGTAGAGGGCAAAGAGACCCCACGATTCGCCTATGTTGGTCCAATGGAGGAAAGTGCCTGATGAACTCATTTGATTTATTTGGTATCGCTACCTTAACTTTGCCTGAAAACTGGCAGCAACACGACTCTGACATAAAGCTGGATAGCTCTTTAAACTTTGGTAGTCAGGTACCGGAAATCGTATTGGTTAACCAGAGCAACGACACCGGCAGCCTGTCTATTAAAAGCTACCAGTTTGACGTTAAAGACCAGCAGCAACAGCAGCATTTATTAAACAGCGTCTACACCAAAGGTGAACAACAAGAAATCGCTGAAAACGTCTATTGCGACATGGAAGAATTGCGTGGCGAAGAAGATGGCGAAGAGGTGGTCGTCACTCGCTGGCGAGTGTCTTCGATTAAAAATGCTGACAAGTTTGTGCTGATGACATTTAGCTTTAGTGTCGCATTGTCTGACCTTAATAACGAAGCCGTTAGCCAGGATATCGCCAGTATTGAAAGCGCTATTAAGCAGGCGGTTTGGTGAGAATCTGCTTTTAGTGAATATATTCGTCTGTCGGTCACTTTCAAAGATAAGCTGGCAGGCGTTTTGAAAGCCCCCGGATTTTGAACTGACAAACCGGGGGAAATACTTTGGGAGGCCCCAGAGTAAATAGCTATGAAATTACATTTGAACCGTTCCAGAACGGCGACGGAACAAAACTGAAGACATCAACAGTAAGACAGTCATATAGCCAAACGATCCACCAGAACTCCTGCTACTGTCATTAACTACATTATTGTTTCCTGAAGAAGCTGTAGACTGGGCACTGACTGCAATGCTGATAGCGCCAGATACACTGCCACCGGCGGTGTCGGTTACAGTAATCGTAAAATCAAAGTCTCCTACTGTTGCTGCGGTCCCGCTCAGCATCCCTGCTTCACTCAGAGTGAAGTCTTCATGCAAACCTTCGGCGCTGAAGCTGATTGCATCGCCTGTATCCAAATCATCAAATAATTCAGCCAGGTCATGACTAATCTCATCGCCTTGAGTTACAGAGATAGAGGGGAGTGTGGCGCCGCTGACCAAAAATGGCACGTCATTTACGTTAACCACTTCTATGGAAAATGGTCCTAATTGATCGCTGTTGTTGCTGTCCTGACTGCGAATGACGATGCCTTCGTAAACACCTACATCGTCATTGCCTGGTTGTCCGCTGATGCTGCCATCTTGCTCTGAAAATTCTGCCCACTGCGGTACATTTTCAGCACTGAAGTTCACCGCTTCAACATTTCCGGGGTAGTCCAGCTCAGGGGTAAATTGATATTGTTGATCTTGCAATACCGATGCGTCTGGCGTACCTCGCAATACCGGCGTTACGTCGGAGATAAGGGGACGGGTATCTTCGCCATCCAGCAATCCGTCATTATCTGAATCCGGGTTTTGCGGAAAGGTACCAGCGGTATATTCCTGCAGGTTGCTTAGTCCATCATTGTCCGGGTCTTCATTGGCGTCCGGAGTCAGTGGCAGCAAATCATTCGCCACTTCAAAGCCGTCGGGCATTTGGTCGGCATCGGAGTCCGCATTTAAGGGGGCTGTACCATGTTCTATTTCATCACCGTCATTTAGTTCATCGGTATCGGTGTCCGGGTTATTTGGATCCGTCTGGTGAATATCCGCTTCATCTTCATCTGACAAGCCATCACCATCACTGTCCATACCGGATTTATAAAGTCTGAAGATATTGGTGGCACCATAAAGATTGCCTTCACCTTCTGTCACGACGGTTTCGATTTCCTGACCAGCAAGCGTAGCCCGCAGAACTGAGCGTCTCTGGGTGAGCAGCACATGATCATCGCCATCCTGAATAAGCCCGGCAGGTCGAATTGCGGGCATGAATTGCCCGACATAGTCACCCGTTGTGACGTTGTATTCCATAACACTGTCACTGCGCTCAGAAGTGATTAACATGCGATCACCGTCGAACAGAATCGAACGCGGTGCATCCATGCCGTTGTTTCCTGGTGGAATAAACACCTCAGCCGCTTTGGTTTGTAAATGAATGCGAATTACGTTGTCTGAGTCATAGCCAGGTGCATAGAGATAATCGCCGTGGATTGCAATGCCTGAATCAACCCCCAGAATCAGGCCACCGCCGGATTCCAGCAACACATCTTCTATCTGCCAGGTTTCAGGATCAATTTTAACAATGCGGTTCTGACCATAGCTGGCAACGTAGAGCTTTCTGTCAGCATCAAATTCGGCTGCCAGAGGGGTAGACATGAATTCGCCATTGTCATTGTTCAACACTACCTGCGGGTCGTTTAGATTGGCTGGATCCCAGATGACCAGGCTGGCATTTACCGAGCGAAGTCATGGTGTGATGCTGGTGCGTGTTCAGGACGCTAATGGCAGAACCTTGCACACCATTGCCGAGCCGGAAGCCTGGGTGCTATCGCCGGTCTGGTCTCCTGACGAACAGCAAATTGCCGTGGCCGTGGTTAAAGGTGAACAGTGTCAGGTATTGGTGATCACTTTAAGCAGCCTGTTACGGGAAATGAAAACCCCGTGCAGTATGCCTAATACTTCCCCCTTTTTGGATTGGAGCGACGATGGTAAGCAACTGGCATTTGTCGGAAAGAACAGTGAAGAGGATGCCGGGTATCACATCTACAGTTTAAATCTCAGTAGTCAGCAAATAACCCAACTCACCAGATCCGATAACAATACCTTGTTTGATACCCGCCCGCGTTTTTCCCCGGATGGAACTAAAATCGGTTTTATTCGCGGAATAGATGCCGTCAGAAATATCTACATTCAAGACATTGCTCCTGATGCTAAAGCGCAAGCCATCACGCACCACAAGGCCTATTCGCAAAGTTTTGTATGGCTCAAAGACGGTCGTTCAATCATTTATGATGGCAATCCAAAAGGGGATCGCAATCTGTGGTTATGGCGGGAAGGTGTTGATGATAATATCAACTTGGGGGCGCGAAACAGCCAAAATCCATCCATCACCACTGACAACAGCCAACTGGCATTTCAGGAAGTGAACTATCAGGCTAACCTGCTGGCAATTGATCCGACAGATCATTCCTCAGCAATGATTGTCAGCTCTCCCAAATACGACAATCACCCGGCGCTGTCACCAGATGGACAGCTATTGGCTTATAACAGCAATCGCTTTGGCAGGGATGAAATCTGGTTGTACAACTTTGACACAAAGTCAGATCAGAGGTTGCTGGGCATGGACGACGAACACCTGGTTTCGCCTCATTGGTCTGCCGATCAGACGCGGGTGCTGGTGAGTAGCTTTGGCGAAAAGGGCTATTTTTGTTATGAATACGATTTGCAACTGGCGGTGGTTACCCGGATTTCGCCACAGGGATTCAGTATCACTCAGTGCAGTTACGATAAAAGCGGCGCGATTCTGGCGCTCACCCGTGGCGAGCAATCGGGCTTGCTGGTGCGGATAATTGATAATAAAGCCGAACTGCTGAACCAAGAGCTTCGAATTAGCCGGGCAATGGCATTTGATAAACACTCGCTGATATTGTCGCTGGCTGATAAGGATGGTCTGTTTCGCTATGATGTCAGGGACAACAGTATTGCTGACATACTAGCCGATTTTCCCCGTCACAACAGTGGCTCCTGGACCTTAAGTGAAAGCCACCTCTATTACATTAATGCCCGACAGCACAATCAAATTTGGCGTCTTAATCCAGAGACTCAAAAAGCTGAGCAGATGTATGAATCGGTACGTCCGGCAATTTCCGGTAACATCGCCTCAACCTATGATGGACAAAAGTTGGTGTTAAGTGTCACTGGTAATAATCATGGCAATATATTTATTGCCAGGCAGTAGAGGCGCAGGCAAAACTGTCTCTGCGCTGATTCTCAATATTAGCAGTCAGGCTGTGTGTTTGCTGATCTGGAAACATCTGATTCTCAAAACTTGTCGTATTCACAGATACTTACACTTGCTAACAACTCTGCATTGGGGTTACGTGGTAAAACAATTACTAAGTGCAAAGTAAAAAGGAATTAAGATCTTGTTAGGCAATTCAAGTATCGCTAAAACCATTCGCAATAAAACCAAATCATCAGTTTTAAAATCTGCTGTTATTTGTCTTATGAGCGTTCCGCTGCAGAGCCAGGCTATTGTGATCCGCCATGATGTTGCTGATGAGCAATATAACGCCTCGTCATCGGATTTTCCGCCTCTGGCAACCTTGTATTCTATCGGTGTGCACGGCACCTTAGTGCATCCTGAGTGGGTTGTTACTGCGGCACACGCGGTGTTTTGTATGAACCCGGCCCAGAATATTAAGGTGGGAAATGAGCAGGTCAGGGTGGCTGATCGTTATAGTCATCCTGATTATGTATTAGGTGAAGAGCACGATATCGCTTTAATTCGACTGGAAAAGCCGGTGACCTCGGTGGAGCCAGCGGCATTGTTTAAGCAAACCTCTGAAGAGGGCATAGTGACCTGGTTTATTGGGGCTGGTGGCACGGGTACTGGCGATAAAGGCCAAACCATTGGCTACAAGGAAAACCAGGGTAAGCTAAGGAAGGCGCAAAATAAAATTACTAAGGTTACTGATACTGATATCGTTTTTAAGTTCGAAAAAGGTAGCAATGCGCTGCCGCTTGAGGGCGTTTCCGGTAATGGTGACAGCGGTGGTCCTGCCTATGTTCAGGACGGTGATGGATACACAATCCTGGGTGTTAGCTCACGAGCCGATTCCTGGTTTTACGATGTAGGCGAGTACGGCGTAACCGAATTGTACACCCGTGTATCATCCTACTCCGACTGGATTGAGCAGGTCATATCCGCTGAAAATGAAGCTGTAAGAACGC
The DNA here is from genome assembly GCF_056158425.1 of Planctobacterium sp. AWH2_060. NCBI lineage: Bacteria > Pseudomonadati > Pseudomonadota > Gammaproteobacteria > Alteromonadales > Alteromonadaceae > Planctobacterium > Planctobacterium sp. AWH2_060. The sequence goes on from NZ_JBSWTG010000001.1 coordinate 4,827,544, forward strand.
AAATCTCGTCACAGGATCCCTTTCTACAACCTGGTATGGAGCCTGGAAATATGGCAGAGCTGTGTCGCTCTATTGAGGTCAAAAGTTAATAGCTAAGGGTTAGTCTCGCAATAACAGCCGTTGGCATTCAGTGGGATGGTGGCTCCTAAGTATTGTTGTGGTTTGACTGATTGTTTTATAAACGTCTCAACCAGTCCCTGACCGGCGGTGCAAAACAGGCCGGTGGCATAAGGCCCAAGATAGGTTAGTTGACCATCCTGGTCATATACCGCCACAGCCGGTGTTGCGGGGAGTTTTTGGGCGGTATTGGGCATTGCGCTGATATCGAGCGCAATGTTTTCTTTACCTTGTTCGCTGGCCAGTAATTTAACGCTGTGAATGTGGGCCTGTGCAATCCATTCGCAAGTACAGTTACCCTGACTGAAATGCACCACTTTATTTTTCAGATCGCTGACTTCATTGTTTAGCCAGAGGTTAAAGGCTTGATCAAACTCGCTTGCCCCAGAATATTTTATGAATTCCCCGTTTGTATCAAAATCCTGAGTTTTAGAGATAGTAAAAGCAAAAACCAACCCCAGACACAGCACACACCAAAGGGCTACCAGCCAGTAGACAAGTCTGTCTTTCGACGCTAATCCACGGAAGTGACTTACACTTTGGTCTAATGGAGGTTTCAAGGTTTTGATCTACACTCTAAAAAATACAGTATACAACGAATCAAATCTTATCGATTGACAATTCATCCAGACTTCAAAGGCATGCAATGAAAACAGATTATCTCGACCGCGCCAACAAGATTTTTAAGATAGTTTTATTCGGTCAGGCACTGCTTTCTTTTGTTATTGCAGGCTTTACTGACACCTGGGGGGAAGCCGTAATCGGCAGTGCGATTATTATTTCTCTTCCGCTGCTGCTTATATACTCAAGCCCGCATGCAAAGATCACCCGACTCGTTATTGGTATTGCCATCCAGCTATTTGCCGCGCTTCATATTCAACAATCCTATGGTTTGCCAGAGATGCACTTTGAAATATTTGCAGTTATGGCGTTTACCGTGTTGTACCGCGACTGGCAAGTGGTGGCAGCGTCTGTGGCGACGGTGGCGGTACACCATGTATTGTTTTTCCTATTGCAAAGTAGCGGTGCACCGGTTTATATCTTCCTGGCGGAATACGTCAAATTCTACATTTTGCTGATACATGCCGGGTTTGCTGTGGCCGAAGGGGCTGTACTAATTTGGATTTCCAATATCAGTAAACGAGAAGCCGAATTTAGCGACAGCATAATAGAGTCCGTTGAGGAAATGCTGAAAGATGAACGCTATGTTGATTTGACCGTAGAGCTGGACAGAAACAATAAAGATTTGGCTCCTTTTATCAATATGGTCAGTGCCTTCAGAGGCTTATCCAGTGAAGCGAAACAAATCTCTAATCAGGTGGCGGGAATGAGTCATCGGGTCTCAAAAAATACCCGTCATATCAAGGAGTTGTCTGACAGCAACATGGATCAGGTGCATCAGATTGCCTCTGCCACTGAACAACTGGCTGTCACCAATGACGAAGTGTCGCGGCGCACACTGGATGTCAACGCTCTTTCCCATGCCGCTCGTGGTAAAACCGAAACTGCGGCGTCCGCTATTGATAAGGCTGTGTCAGAAGTCAATGTACTCAATAAAGAATTGCGGGAAACAGGGGCTAAGGTTAACCAATTGGCCGAACGCAGTGCCAGAATCGAAACTGTCATGGAGTCCATTCGCTCCATATCTGATCAAACTAACCTGTTGGCTCTTAACGCTGCGATTGAGTCAGCCAGAGCCGGTGAGCACGGGCGTGGCTTTGCGGTGGTAGCTGATGAAGTACGACAGCTTGCCATAAAGACCCGGGAAAACACCGAGTCCATTTCTGATATTACCAGTGGTCTAATTGAAGATGCGGACGCATCCGTTGAAGCCATGACGGCAAGTATCAGTATGGTAGAGAATGTGGTCAATATAGCGTCAGAATCGAAAGATATCATGATAGAAGCCAACCAGGCAATTGATGAACTGGCTGACAATATGGAGTCAGTGGCTGATGCCGTAAAAGAGCAAACCTCGGTTTCTACATCCATTTCGCAATCACTGCAATTGCTGAGTGATAACACTGAAACTCAAAGAAAAGAAGTTCAGGAAAATGCCAACGACATCGACGGTCTGCTGACAAGCGCAAACGGGCTTGAGAAACGTCTGGATAGTTTTAAATGTTAAATCTGACTTTAAGCAGTCGGTTTGTTCTTTAGGAAAGGAATTCTGCCTGCTATCACGATGTAATAGGCAAAGAACCCCAGTAGTGAAAATATCACAGTACTGATACCTATTTCCCGCCATTGAGCGGTGAACAGATTATAAAAGAAAAAACCAATAACCATCAGGGTTGGGCTGGCACACAGCCCAATCATTACCCGAACATTGGGTGGCAGTTTCTTGTTGGTGTCTTGCTTCATTAAACTCTCTTCAGTCCATTTACATATTACCCGGATAGATTACTTTGCTACTGGCATTTTTTCTAGCCTTGTCTTTAGCAATCATTTTTCTACTGGAGTCCAGGTTGATTGACTTACCAGTAACTTAAATTGTTATTACCAGTTCTTACGTTTTCTTGCTCCTTCTTGTCTGGTTTGTTAGTTGTTTAGCTATGCCCATCTGTATTTTGATGTGTTTTCTCAGCACTCAATAAATTTATTTAGATCACTGAGTTTTATTTTTGGTGTCATGTAACTGACTGAAAATAATATAAAAATATCCTAATTAAGTTCTGTTTAAATATTTTGTATAAACACTGTGGTTACAATTGGTAAATAATTGGTTGACAAAATGGTAATACAAAAATAAAGTTTATCTAAAGCTGTTGTGGTTGTTTGCTGTTTATAACCACTTGGCTCTTAACGCAAGATCACATCCCTGAGGTCTGTTGAATTTTGAAGGGAAAGCGTTTTGTAACGGGGGCAGTACATCCCACTATGCGTTGCTGATCTTGGCGAGATTAATCGAATGTCGCGGCTAAACAACGTGCGGCTTTCAGGGTGTTTAACATCACCCGCTACAACTAACTCAGGAGTGATTCATGTCTAAACCAACTATTGGTTTTATCGGTCTGGGCCTTATGGGCGGTAATATGGTGGAAAACCTACAAAACAAAGGTTATGACCTGATTGTTATGGACCTAAACAAAGAAGCGGTTGCCCAATGCGTAGCCAGAGGAGCAAGCACGGCTGAAACGGCTCAGGAGCTGGCCGCTGGCTCAGATATTGTGATGTTGTGTCTGACAACCTCCGACATTGTAGAAAAGGTAGTCTACGGTGAAAATGGTATTTTAGCGGGTATAAAGTCAGGGGCCACGCTTATTGATTTCGGTACGTCTATTCCGGCATCAACCCGTAAAATTGGTGCAGACCTGGCTAAAAAAGGTGTAGGCATGGTAGATGCGCCACTGGGACGCACGCCAGCGCACGCCAAAGACGGGCTGCTGAATATTATGGCCTCAGGAGATATTGATACCTTTAATAAGGTCAAGCCGGTCTTGCAAGACCAGGGCGAAAATGTCTTTTATTTGGGTGCCCTGGGTTCTGGTCACACTACTAAACTGATTAACAATTTTATGGGGATGACCACAGTATGTGCCATGTCCCAGGCGTTTGCTATCGCGGATCGAGCGGGTGTCGATAAACAGCAATTGTTTGACATTATGTCTACCGGACCTTCCAGCTCGCCCTTTATGCAGTTTTGTAAAAACTACGCAGTAGATAGCGTGAGTGATCTGGGCTTCTCTATTTCTAATGCCAACAAAGATCTTCATTATTTTCTGCAAATGTTGTCCGATTTAGGCACTGAGTCAAAAATCGCTGAGGGCTCATCAGGCTACTTACAGGCCGCTTTTGATGAAGGCATGGGGCGCGGTAATGTTCCGGAAATCTTTGATTATTTTTGCAAATTAGAAAAGTAATAAAGTCAATCAGCTTCAGCAGGACAGGTTATGAGAATCTTCGGCGTTTTTTCGGTAATACTGCTCACTATAATAGGGCTAGTAGTCGCCGCTCCACTGTGGGCGAAAGAGTATTTTATTGACAGCCAGCAGGCCTACAGGGATATCAGCAAAGGGTTACAACCCGGCGATGTGATTGTCCTCAAAAGTGGCCGCTGGCAAGATTTTGAAATATTGCTGCAGGGAGAAGGGACCAAAGACGCCCCGATTCACTTAACCGCTGAAACCAAAGGACGGGTGGTTTTATCCGGTCAATCTAATCTGCGGTTGGCGGGCAAGCACCTGCTAGTTTCTGGCCTGGTTTTCCGTGATGGTTATACACCCAGCAGCGCAGTTATTGAGTTTCGACGCAATAAAGAGGAGTTCGCTTACCATTCGCGAGTAACCGAAGTGGTGATCGACAATTACAACAACCTCGATAAGCAGGAATCGGATTATTGGGTGGCTTTGTATGGTCAACACAATCGCTTTGATCACAGTCATTTGGTGGGCAAGCGGAACAAAGGGGTTACGGTGGCTGTCCGGTTAAATCACCCAAACAGTCAGCAAAACCATCACCGCATAGATCACAACTACTTTGGCTATCGCCCCACATTTGGTTCCAACGGTGGGGAAACCTTGCGCATCGGTACCAGTCACTTCTCTCTGACTGACTCGTACACCCTGGTGGAAAACAACTACTTCGAACAAACAAACGGTGAAGTGGAAATTATTTCCGTTAAATCCGGGAAGAATACCTTGCGGGGAAATGTGTTTTATGAAGCGCGCGGCACCTTGACGTTGCGCCACGGCAACGGAAATCTGATCGAAGATAATATCTTTATTGGCAACGGTGTAGCGCACACAGGTGGCATCCGCATCATCAATAAAGATCAGGTAGTGCGCAATAACTATCTGGAGGGACTCACTGGTTATCGTTTTGGCAGTGGCTTTACTATTATGAATGGCGTGCCCGATTCACCCATTAATCGCTACCACCAGGTTGATAATGCCAGGGTTGAAAACAATACTTTTGTCAATGTCAGCCATATTCAGTTGGCGGCGGGTAGCGATGCTGAGCGCAGTGCGGTGCCAATTAACAGCCGCTTCAAAAACAACCTGATTTTTAATCAGGATGGTAAGCAGCCCTTCACCCTGTTTGATGATGTCAGTGGTATCGAATTCTCTGGTAATCTTGCCAATACTCAAGCCCCTGACTCGATTAAAGACGGCATTGCAACCCAAAAGCTGGCGCTGGAGCGCAATAACAACGGCTTGTTGAGTGCAGCATTAAATGTCGGAGCAAAACCAGATTTGGCGCTATTGTCCAGGGATGATACGGGGGTGAAGTGGTACCCGAAAGTACCTGCTCTAATCCCCTTTGATTCTGGGCGTACCATTGAGGTAGAAACCAATGCTGATGCGCTGGTCAGTGCCATAGAACGGGCGCAATCGGGAGATATTCTGATCCTCGCCCCTGGTCAATACGATATTCCCAGACTGATTCCTGTCAGCAAAACTTTGACCATTAAGGCCGCAAAAAATAATGCTACCCGACTAACTTATGAACGCTCTGCACTTTTTGAAATTCGCGATGGTGGCAGTTTGAAGCTGCAGGGCTTAACCATTTCCGGTGAAGCCAGTCCCGACGCTGCAGGAAACGCTGTAGTGCGCACTCAAAAATGGGGTATGGTGGAGAACTATCGCTTTATCATGCGCGATAGCTATATCAAGAACCTGGATATCAATCATTCATTTCACTTTTTTGTCACCGGTAAAGGCGCTTTCGCCGATGAAATTACCCTGGTAAACAATGCCTTTACTAATGTGACTGGCGACATATTGCGTCTGGATTCTGAGATAGAAGATCTGGGGATTTACAATGCTGAATACGTGACACTACAGGATAACCTGTTCGAAGATGTACAAGGTGCCTTACTTAAGCTCTATCGCGGTGGAACTGACGAGAGCACCTTTGGGCCCCATTTGCTGGCAACAGGAAACGAGCTTATCAATGTGGGTAAGGGCAAGCGTAACAAAACTTCGGCGAGCCTGTATTTGCATGGCGTTCAGGTTACTGACGTGGAAAGTAATCAGTGGTTTCGCTCTGCGCCAATAAAAGTGGAGCACACAGTTGGCGAGCCTCAAACGGTGATCACCCAAAACGCCTTCATTGAAACGCCTGCCCCGGCAATAAAAGAGCTAAGGGTTGACGGGCCGCATACGGCGACGGTGGCTGAAAATCAATTTGAAACCAAGAAATAGCAGGGGAAAAGCATGAAGCTCTTGGTAAATTTTCACTGCAAATACGTCATCGCGCTATTAGTGTTGGTATCAGGTGGGCTAACGGCAGTGGTAAGCGCTGTTGAGCACCCTAACCTGGTTATCACTTCAAGTGATGTACAACAGATGCGCTCAGCCATTGCGCAACCCGGACGGTTTTCTGCGGCATTTAAGCAGTTGCAACAGCAGCTTGATGAACAAATGCGTTTACTTGTTGAGGTGCCAGTGCCTCGTGATGGCGGCGGTGGCTATAGTCATGAGCAACACAAGAAAAATTATCAATTGATGTATAACGCAGGTTTGTTGTATCAGTTAACTCAGGAGTCAAAATATGCTGACTTCGTGGCTAACATGTTATTGCGTTACGCACACTTGTATCCCACGTTAGATCTGCACCCGAAGCGAAAAATTGGATTTCAGAATCCAGGCAAGTTGTTTTGGCAAAGCCTCAACGAAGCAATGTGGCTGGTGTACACCATTCAGGCTTACGATTTGGTTTACTCTGGCTTGTCACAACAAGACATCACCACAATAGAACAGCAGCTGTTAGTGCCTGTGGCGCTGTTTTTGTCTGAAGGACAGCCATCTACCTTTAACAAGGTGCACAATCATGGCACCTGGGCAACCGCTGGCGTGGGTATGGCCGGTTATGTTTTGAATAAATCCGAATGGGTAGAAAAGGCACTGCTGGATTTAAATAAATCAGGTAAGGGCGGCTTTTTACGCCAGTTGGATGAACTGTTTTCTCCGGCCGGTTATTACAACGAAGGCCCTTACTATCAACGATTTGCGTTATTGCCCTTTATTACCTTTGCAAAGGCAATAGAAAACAATGAGCCACAGCGAAACATCTTTGCTTATCGCGATGGCATTCTGCTTAAAGCTATCGATACCACTATTCAGCTGAGTTACAACGGATTGTTTTTCCCCATTAACGATGCCATCAAAAGCAAAGGTATAGATACCATTGAGTTGGTGCACGGGGTGACAGTGGCTTACAGCCAGACTCAAGATAGTGGCTATCTGGACATTGCCAGTCAGCAAGGGCAGATCGTATTAACAGGTGATGGCCTCAAGGTGGCACAGGCGCTGGATGCGCAAACGCAAACAGCATATCCCTTCAGGTCTGTCGCTTTTGGCGATGGTGCTCAGGGGCAGCAAGGTGCGCTGGTGGTGATGCGTGAGCAACAGGGCGGTGAGTCAGCTTTGCTATTCAAGCCTGCTGCGCAAGGATTGGGTCATGGTCATTTCGACAAATTAACCTGGCAGTTTTATCACCAGGGGCAAGAAATTGTCTCAGATTACGGTGCTGCACGTTTTTTAAATGTCGAAGCTAAATTTGGTGGTCGCTATCTTCCGGAAAACAACAGTTGGGCGAAGCAAACCGTGGCCCACAATACGGTGGTGGTTGACGAAATCAGCCATTTCAACGCCGATGTTGAGTTGGGCAATCGTTCTCATCCAACTCTGAACTTCTTTGAACATCATCAGCAAGGTTCAGTGGCGATGGCGGAAATTGCCAATGCCTATCCGGATGTGCATTTATCCAGAACAATGGCGCTGGTAAAACTACCCGATACTGATGCTAGTCTGGTGGTAGATCTGTTTGATGTTGTTGCCGATGAAGCAAAACAATTGGATTTGCCGCTGCATTATCAGGGGCAGTTGATTGATAGTAGCTTTACTATTAACAGTCACCAGAATCAGTTAAATGCGCTGGGTGCGGAAAATGGCTATCAGCACTTGTGGTTGAAAGGCGAAGCCACACCTGACGCCGGTTTAGCCAAAGTTACCTGGTTGAATGACAATGGCCGCTTTTACACTCACACCAGCCTTACCACTGGTGAAGAAAACTTTCTGTTCACGCAATTAGGGGCGAATGATCCCAACTTTAATCTGCGCAATGAATCCGCCTTTATACGTCGGGTAAAAGATAAAGTTCAACACCGGTTTGTTTCAGTACTTGAACCTCACGGTGAGTACAACCCGGCGAAAGAATACACACTGCAGGCCGAAAGTTTAGTCACTGGCCTGAGCTATCAACAACAAGAACAACTGGCTTTAGTACAGCTGGACAGAGCGGGGAAATCCTACCTGATTGCCATCAATCAGGCTCCAACTGAACTTAACCAGACACCCATTCATTTTAAATATCTCAATGACAGTTATTCACTTGATAAGCGCTTTGCCGTTTATGTGATTAAAGACCCCCAGGAGTAATCGTTATGCAAAAACAAAGCGCCCATTTTTTATTTGGCAATGAAACCGAAATTGAAGATCTTGGTGGCGGTCTGAAACGTCAGATGTTGGGCTACAATGAAGAGCTGATGGCTGTAAAAGTTTTCTTTGATAAAGGCGCAGAAGGTTACACCCATAAGCACCGTCATTCACAGGTAACCTATGTAGAGGCTGGTGAGTTCCACTTTACTATTGGTGGGGAGATGAAAATTCTAAAACCCGGTGATAGCTGCCTGATTCCGCCTTACGTGGAGCACGGTGCCGTGTGTCCGACTGGTGGCATTTTGATTGATACTTTCAGTCCTGCCCGCGAAGACTTCCTGGAGGAGTAAGATCATGAAACTACAAGGATTACGCTGGTGGGTGATAGTGCTTATCGCACTGGCAACCATCATCAACTACATCGACCGACAAGCCTTAAGTGTGCTTTGGCCGGATATTGTGGAAGAGCTATTTCCGGATAAGTCAGCGCTGGAGCGCAAGCAAATCTATGCCAACATCTCCATTGTCTTTGTGTTCGCTTATGCCTTTGGTCAGGCGATTTTTGGCAAGATCTTTGACTGGATAGGTACCCGTCTGGGTTTTGTGTTATCCATTGGTGTTTGGTCTTTAGCCACTGTGGCCCATGCTTTCGCGCAGGGCGTACTTAGCTTCAGTATTTTTCGTGCCATTTTAGGGGTGGCTGAAGCGGGCAACTGGCCCGGCGCTACCAAGGGTTGTGCGGAATGGTTCCCGGTAAAAGAGCGGGCGCTGGCACAGGGGATTTTTAATTCTGGTGCGGCTATTGGCGGCATTATCGCTATCCCGCTGATCGCTTACATGACGGTCTATTTTAGCTGGCAAATGGTATTTATCGCCGTGGGCCTGGTGGGCTTTTTGTGGCTGGTGCCCTGGCTGATTTTGGTGAAAGCGCCACCAGGAATGCACCCCTGGATCACGGAAGAGGAGCGCGAATACATTCTCACCGGGCAAAAGCGGGTTTGTGATATTGATGCTCAGTCCGATGAAGAAGAATACAACCCGTCTACCCAAGAACTATTGTCCAGAAAGCAAAGCTGGGGGGTGATTATTGCCTCAGCCGCAATTGATCCTATCTGGTGGCTGTTTGTGTTTTGGATCCCGATTTATCTCAATGAAGTGTACGGCATGGACGTGCAGTCCATCGGTATTTACGGTTGGGTACCTTACGTGGGGGCCATGTTTGGTGCCTGGTTTGGAGGCTTGTTAGCACAAAATCGCTTAAAAGCGGGCTGGAGTGCCGACAAAACCCGCAAGTTGGTGATTACCTTGGGATGCCTGATCATGTTACCTGCGTTGTTAGCCATGGCCGATCCTGGTGAGCCAGTGATTGCGGTACTGATAATGGCGGTGATCTTGTTTGGTTTTCAGACCGCGATTGGGAATGTACAGACGCTGCCAAGTGACCTGCTAGGTAAAAAGTCTGTAGGCACATTAGCTGGATTCTCTGGTATGGCAGCTAAGCTGGGAGCGGTGGGATTAACGTCTTTAGTTCCCTATCTGACGGCGGATGGTAATTATACCCCGGCGTTTGTGATTGGTGCCTCGTTAGCCATTATTGCTATGGCGGCTGTATGGCTGTTGATTCCAAAAATTGAACCATTGAAAAAGCCAGAGTAACGCCATGAAAAGCATTTATTTATTAGGTGAATGTATGGTGGAGCTGCGAGCCACCGACGACACCACCATGAAGCAATCATTTGCTGGCGACGTATATAACTGTGCAGTGTATCTCAAGCGAACTTTTAAGCAGATCAATACCGCTTTGGTGACGGCTATTGGCTCGGACAAACTCAGTGAGCGTATGCTGCAACAGTTTCAACAGGAGCAATTGGAAACATCAATGGTATTCCGCCATCGCGACAAGAACCCTGGCTTGTATCTGATTGAAACTGACTCTACTGGCGAGCGCAGTTTTACCTATTGGCGCAATGATTCTGCCGCCAGAAAAATGTGTGACTTTCTGCATGAGCCGGAACTGGCGCAAATTGCACAGGGTGACATGTTGTTTTTCTCTGGAATCGCATTAGGGGTGATAGAAGAATCCTCCAGAGAATTGTTTTGGCAAAAATTGGCAGTGCTTAAAGCAAAAGGCGTTACCCTGGTGTTTGACCCCAATTACCGGGCTTCCATGTGGCAAACGCCAGAGCAGGCTGCACAGAGTTTTCATCGCGCTTTTCAGTTGGCGGATATTGCCTTGCCCGGGGTAGAGGATTTAGAAGACTTGTTTCAGCTGACTTCGGCACAGCAGGTGATTGAGTTTTGCCAGCAATACCAGTTATCAGAAGTGGTGGTAAAAAATGGCCCGAATTCAGTGTTGACCTGGGACGGTGAGACACTATCTGAGCACGCAATCACACCGGTGACTCAGTTGGTGGATACCACGTCTGCCGGAGATGCATTTGACGGTGTATACCTGGGAAGTCGTCTTTGCGGTATAGCTATATCTGATGCGGTCCAGCTGGCAGTTAAAGCGGCGGGAATTGTGATCCAGTTTCCAGGCGCCATTGCCCCGGCTGATCAATTTCAAGCGGCCATGAGTGGCGCTGACTAAATCCCGAAATACCTTTTTTCATTTTCATCGTACTGTGCTGGTGGATTATCAACCATCAGCGTTATTAGAGAGAGATATCATGACACGCTTTTCTGAACTCATGTCAGAACAAAAATTGCTGCCTATTATTCAGGCCAACAGCCCTAAACAAGGAGTGCAGATTGCTCAGGCTATGGCCGCTTCCGGGCTTAAATTGATTGAGGTAGTACTGCGCACAGAAGCCTCTTTAGCGGCGTTAAGCGCGATTAAACAACAGGTGCCAGGTCTGATTGTGGGTGCGGGTACTGTTACTAACTCTGTAATCTTGCAGCAAGCGCTGGAAGCCGGAGCTGATTTCATTGTGACGCCTGCAGTATCGGAGCATTTATTGTGTGAATTGAAGGCTTGTCCGGTGCCGGTGTTACCCGGTGTCTCTAATACCGGAGAGATTTTACTGGCTGCGGAACATGGCTTTGAGGAGCAAAAACTGTTTCCTGCATCTTTGTCGGGTGGGCCGGCGTTTTTGTCTGCGGTGTCTTCGGTGTTTCAGTCAGTTTCCTTTTGTCCAACCGGCGGTGTGAATGCTGAAAACCGCATGACTTATTTGTCACTGAACAATGTCTTTGCGGTTGGGGGTACCTGGGTATCGCCTAAAAACTGGGTGGAGCAAGAGAACTGGCAAGCGATCACTGATGCCTGTCGTCAGGCTATACATTAGAGGAAATTTAAGATGGCTGTCCACACAAGCACTCACTCAAGCACAAATAAAGCAATGATTGAACCGGGAGTGATAACCGGAGAGCAGGTTTCCCGACTGTATAGTCACGCCAGGCAGCACGGCTACGCCTTGCCCGCTGTAAATGTAGTGGGCACGCAATCGGTAAATGCTACCCTGGAAGCGGCTGCTGCGGTGAAATCACCAGTGATTATTCAACTGTCCAACGGTGGAGCTCAGTTTTTTATCGGTAAGTCGGTACCGTTGGATAATCAGCAAGCCGCGATTGCTGGTGCAATCGCAGCCGCTAATTATGTGCATAGTATTGCGGCTCATTATCAGGTGCCCGTTATGTTGCACACTGATCATGCCGCCAGACCTTTACTGCCCTGGATTGACGGTTTATTAGAAGCTGGCGAGGCCCACTTTGCCGCCACCGGGAAGCCGCTGTTTAGCTCTCATATGTTGGATCTATCGGAAGAGCCATTGCAGGACAATATTGCCCTGTGTGAACGTTACCTTTCCCGTATGGCGAAAATCGGCATGACCCTGGAAATTGAGCTGGGCTGTACCGGTGGGGAAGAAGATGGCGTGGATAACAGCCATCTGGATAACTCTGCGCTTTATACACAACCGGAAGATGTGGCTTATGCCTATGAGCGGTTGAGCAAGATCAGCCCCAACTTCATTATTGCCGCTTCTTTTGGCAATGTTCACGGTGTTTACAAGCCCGGCAATGTGGTGCTAACACCCGAAATACTTCGTGATTCCCAGGCTTATGTTTCTCAAAAATTTGGTTTGCCGGATAACAGTCTGAATTTTGTATTCCATGGCGGCAGTGGTTCAGAGCCAGAAAAAATTGCGGAGTCTCTGAACTATGGTGTGGTGAAGATGAATATAGACACTGACACCCAATGGGCCAGTTGGCAGGGCGTTAAACAGTATTATCAGGAAAAGCAGGACTATCTGCAGGCTCAGATTGGCAATCCTGAAGGGGAGGATAAGCCCAACAAAAAGTATTACGACCCGAGAGTGTGGTTACGTCAGGCTGAGCAGCAAATGGCAGCCCGATTAACCCAGTGTTTTGCTGACCTTAACTGTTTGAACAGGTATTCCTGATGCGGCGCTTAATTCCGGTTTTAAAACAAGACGGTGTTGATACCGATCTGATTATGCTTATTCGCACAATATTAGCTGCCTGCAAGGAAATCGCGTTTCGGGTCAGTCAGGGAGAGTTGGCGGGAATTCTAGGCTCTACTCTGAACGAAAACATTCAGGGGGAAGTGCAGAAAAAGCTGGATGTGGTGGCCAATCAACTGCTCAAAGCTATGTTACTGGACGATGAAACTGTGATGGCCATCGCCTCTGAAGAGGAAGATAATGTCGTCGCTGGTTCTGATAGTGGTAAATACATTGTCGCTTTTGATCCCCTAGATGGCTCATCAAATATCGATATCAACGGTCAGATTGGCACCATTTTTACCATTTATCCCGCCCGGCATGATGTACCACCAGACAGTGATGAGCAATTTGCGCAACCGGGCTCTGCACAGCTTTGCGCCGGGTATGTGCTGTACGGTCCTGCTTCGATGTTGGTGATGAGTACCGGAGCAGCCACTCGTTGTTATACCCTGGATTTAACACACGGCGGCTTTTTGCTGACCAAAGAGTCCTTGCGAGTACCACAAGATAGTCGTGAATTTTCTGCCAATATGGCGAATTACCGCTTTTGGGGGTATGACATACAACGCTTTTTCGATCAGCTCTTGTTTGCCTCAGAAGCCTTTAAACACAGCTCATTACGCTGGAACGCGGCCATGGTGGGCGATATGCACCGGGTATTGAGTCGCGGTGGATTGTTTTTGTACCCCGAGGATTCACGGGCAGGAAACCAAAACGGTAAAATCCGATTGCTGTATGAAGCTAACCCCATCGCATTTTTATTGGAACATGCTGGTGGTAAAGCGACCGCCAGAGGGCAAAGGGTGCTGTCTATTCAGCCCACCAGTTTACATCAACGTGTTCCTGTTGTGGCCGGGTCGGCTTCTCGGGTTAACGATTTTAATCAGTCTGTTTATTCGGACCAAAGGTAACAGCCATGACCAGGTATTCATGTTCTGTATTGGTGGCAGTGTTTTGCCTTTCAATGAGTTGGGTTGTGCTGGGGCAGTCAGCACCTCAAAATCCTCATGCAACATTAGCAGATGGCAAACTGCTCGGCGATTGGAGTCATTTAAAGCCTGGAGTGAGCCCGTCAGAGAACTTTGATCTATTAGATTGGAGTTTAACCTTACCCACTGACCTTAATAAAGACGGTAAGGCGGATATGATTTATGAGCAGCCTTTGAGTCAGGGCTTTAGTCTCAAGCCTTTGTTTTACACTGCTGACGATGGCGGAATGGTGTTTGCGTGTCCCAATGAGGGGGCGAAGACTTCTAAAAATACCAAGTATCCCAGAACGGAGCTAAGGGAAATGCTGCGCCGGGGAAATACCCGAATCAAAACGCAGGGAGTTACTAAAAACAATTGGGTGTTTAGCTCTGCTCATGGTTCTGTCAAACGCGATGCTGCAGCTGTAGATGGTAGTTTGGAGGCTACATTGGCTGTAAATCGTGTATCAATAAGCGGAGAAGCCAAAAAAGTAGGTCGCGTTATCATCGGTCAAATTCATGCCACGGATGATGAACCGATCCGTCTTTATTACCGCAAATTACCTCACAATGATTTGGGAGCCGTGTATTTCGCCCATGAGCTTAACGGGGGTGAAGACTTATGGGTTGAGATACTCGGCTCACGTTCTAGCAACTGGCGTAACCCCGAGGATGGCATTCGCCTGAATGAAAAGTTCAGCTATAAAATCACCGTGGCCGATGAGATGTTATATGTGACTTTGATCCGCGAAGGAAAGGCCAATATTCACAAATCTCTGGATATGCGCCAAAGTGGCTACGGCAGTAATAACCAATACATGTATTTTAAAGCCGGAGTCTACAATCAAAATAACAGCGGTGACCCCAGAGATTACGTTCAGGCCACTTTTTATCATTTGAATAATAGTCACCCTGGTTACCAGCACTGATATCGGATTTCAGGCTGTCGTCACCCTATAAAACTTCGAAATAATCAAATGCCGTTCCGCCCGATAAGGACTTGTCGGGCTACCTCCCTCGATGAATTCAAACTTTTCAAAAGTTAAGTGTTAACCAAAAATAGTTAAATTGGTAATAGCGTTGTGTGGCTTTTGTAAAGGTTGTTCTCCTGTCTTTGTAAATTAATTGTTATTTTTGTTTGTTAAGTGATGGTAATGAAGTAAAAAGTGTGTTTATATTTACCTATAGGTTAACAATATGTTGTTTTTTATTATTACCAATAAGCCTTGATTTGTTCTGTTTTTGGTAATTGGACTTGATTAGGTCATGACTTTGGAGATTCAAACCATCATGAAACGAAAAGTACTAACGCTCTGCACCGTCGCTATGGCACTGGCCGGTTGCGGTGGCGCTTCAGATAACAATCCCAATACCCGAGGTAATGTGTCGCTTCAGGGAACCCCCACCACTGGGGAAACACTGACTGCAACCGTGAGCGATCCCGATGGTATTTCCAGTCCCATTACCTACATCTGGTACGCCGATGGCGAGCGTATCGAAGGGGCTAATCAGAGCACATTTTTGTTAACCGATGCGCAAATTGGTCTGTCTGTGACTGTTCAGGCTTTATACACAGATGATGGCGGAACTAATGAGTCCCACATAAGTGTTGCTACTTCAGACGTTGCGGCTATTCCGTTTGATGGGGCAGTGAGTGTGCAGGGAGATGCGGTAGTAGGCGGTCAGTTAAGCGCTACCTTGTCGGATGACAACGGCATTGAAAATGCAGCTGTTGCCTGGCAGTGGTATGCCGATGAAGTGGCTATCACAGATGCAGTGCAATCTACATTGGAATTGCAGGAAGAACAGTATGGCGCATTCATTACAGTGACAGCCATGTATACCGATGACCGCGGATTTGAAGAAGTTGTAACATCTGAAGCGGTTGGACCCGTTTCAAGAGTCAATTCGCCGGGCGCAGTGACGATTTCTGGTACACCCACTGTAGGCAATACTCTGAGTGCAGAAATAGAAGATGCGGATGGCGCTTCTGGGCAGGTTGCTTATCAATGGTATGCTGACGACGTTGCCATTGACGGGGCTACAGAATCCTCCTATGTGGTAGAAGAAGCCTATATTGGTAGCGTGCTCACCGTGTCTGTAAGTTATGTGGATGATAACGGTTTTATTGAAGAAAACATCTCAGAAGCAACCATAGAAGTAGCCAGTGTCGCAGTTGATGAACCTGGCAGTATTTTTATTGAGGGCACTAAACCTTATCTCGCTGACGCATTATTAACTGCCACGATCACAGACAATAATGGCGTGGAAGAGGCTAATGTTAATTATATATGGATGGCTGATGGTGAGGTCATTTCCGGCACTCAGGGCAATACTTTAATCCCTGATAACCATGCCGGTGCCGTGATCTCGGTAAGTGCCAGTTATGTAGATAACGATGGCTTCAGCGATACCGTTGAGGCCAGCTTGGATTCGGTAATTTACAGCCAGGTGGTAACGGACGCTACGGGGCTGTTGGCTGCTGTAAATGGCGGTCTGGCAGATGGCAGTGTGATAGGGCTGAACAGCAATATCTACAGCGATTTAGATGAAATTTCGCTGACCAGTGGCGTGCAATTGCGCGCAGTTGAGGAGCAGTCACCGGTAATCTCTGGCGAACTCTGTATACATGTCACTGCAAGTGCCACCAATACCAGCATTAATGGTTTGACGTTCACCGATATTGATACTAAAGCCGGTTCGGTATGTGAAACTGAGGAGCAGGCTGTAATTTATTCTGAGGCGGATAACTTTGTGTTTAGCCAAAACACTTTATCCGGGGATCAGGAAGAACTGAACGAAACCACACATCACTGGTTAATGCTAAAAGGTTCTGGTGCCGTAATAGAGCGCAACACTTTTACCGGTAGAAACCATGCCGAAAAAGGGGCGGTGATTAAACTGGCTTCAGCGGGCTCGGACCATCTTATTCAGTACAACCTGTTTAGTAATAGTGACAACCCCAATTTTGATGACTCCAGCTTATTGTTACTGAATGTGGGCAGTACCACAGGTACGGATTCCGCAGAAAATAGCGGTTTCACCATTCGTTACAATCGCGTAGAAAACTTTGTGACCGGGCGTCGATTGATGCGGGTGCAGACTTCCGGTGCCAGTATTCACGGCAATACAATTATTAATGCTAATGGCGGTATCTCGTTGGAAGACGGTGGATTTAACCGGGTTACAGATAACATCCTGATCCGTACCACCGATATTGCCAGCTCAAATGATCGTCCTAGCGGAGTACTGATCACACCATTGGGTCACACAGTGGAAAATAATTACATTGCTGGTATTCGCTCTACCAACAAAGAAGCGGGTGGTCTGGTGTTCACACCAAACCCCTTCTCGCAGGCTGACGGTGGTGTGCCCAACGCCGGAAATCAGGCTATTTTAGATGGAACCGGTGATTTAACTTTATCGGTTAAAAACAATACGGTTTTGAATTCTATTCAACCAATTGTATTTAGTACCGAGATTGGCTCCAGAGCGCCGGTTGGTGACTGTGATGAACTGACTGCGGATAACAGTCCGGTATTGTATTCACTGACTAAAAACTTTTTCGTCATCAACTTTGATGCCAATTTGATCGCGAACGGTTTGAACGACGATCCGTTAGCCCAGGGATTGTTCTTACCTTTTGATGCCAGCAGTAGTGACCACACCTTTGAATACGACTGTGATCTGATAAATCACGAGCAGTCGTTTTTCTCCAATAACTTTGGATTCAGTGATAGCTATGCCTCTGGGGATGTGGAAGACGAATACTGGGTGGATATCCGAAATATGAATGGCAATGGCCAGTTTGATACTGACGGCGCTGTTGATCAGGATCCTGCCGCGAACGGCAAAGAAGCCCCTGACTTTATTACGGCCAGCAATAGCCTTATTGAAACCAATCCCAATGGTGCTCAATCCCTGGCGGGCGCAAAAGGGCTACACTATATCCAGGCCAATCAGGTTGGTGCGGGATCTAGCTGGGTTGCTGAGGAAGATTAATCGCATGTTCCAGAACACCAAAATCAGACATTTTACTAAACGACAAGACGCCTTAGGCGCACTCGAATTGACTATGGAGAACCTGTAATGTCGTTGCATACAGAACACAAACCACATTCCAATAGCCCCGGTTTTGCGCTAAATCCAATTGCCAACTGGTTGCGCAAGGGCTTAATTATCACCCTGGCCGGTGCCACAACATTGCCGGTATTGGCGCAGGAACAAGTGACTGAGCAGCAGGCCGAAGATGTTGAAGTGATTGACGTAGTTGGCACCCGTAAAACCATTCAGGATCAGATTGCCATTAAGCGGGAAGCCACCACAGTGGTTGATGGTTTGTCAGCCGAAGACATTGGTGATTTACCGGCTCTGTCTATTGGTGAGGCGTTGGAGTCTATTACGGGAGCGGCTTCTCACCGCGAAAATGGTGGTGCCACAGAAATTACCATTCGTGGCTTGGGACCATTTCTAAGTGCAACCCATATCAATGGCCGTGAAGCCACCAATGGCAGCGGCGATCGTTCGGTGAATTTTTCCCAGTTTCCATCAGAATTAGTGAAGAAAGTAGCGATTTATAAAACCCAGGACGCATCAATGATTGAGGGCGGCGTTGCCGGTGTCGTGTCTCTGGAAACTTTGCGTCCTTTGGATTTTGGCAAACAGCGTGTTCAGGGTGAAGTAAAACTCAATTACAACCCAGATGAACGCAATATTGAAAACTCATTGCAAAGTGATTTGGGGTATCGCGGCACCTTCAGTTATGTTGACCAGTTTGAGTTGAATAATGGCCAGGCGATCGGTTTATCTTTTGGTGTACAACGTCAGGATATCAGCCAGCCAGAAGCTGAGTACCGCAGTTCCAGCCCTACAGGATCCTCTTTGTGGGCCTGTCTTAACGACCCTTTCAATACCAATGAAGGCTTTTATCGCAGCAGTGCCGGGGATTGTGAAGATCAGGTGAGTGGCAGTAGCAACCAGGGTTACGACACTGAAATCGACCCGGAAACCGGCCGTGCTGTGAGTCATGGTACACCTTATGCGTGGACGGGAAGCAGTCGGAGTTATCGTCAAAATGAAACATCGGACGAGCGTGACGCCTTGTTCTTCGCTTTGCAGTATCAGCCGTCTGATGCCTGGGAAATTAATCTGGATGCGCAATTTTCTGATCGCATTCAATCTGAAGCTCGTCATGATTTGATCTGGTTGCAAAAACGAGCGACGCCAGGAGTGACAGGCCCAACGTTGGTTACCAATCAGGTGGGCGGAATTTTACATTGGGAAGGTGAAGAGCGCTTTGAATCTGCGGGCGAGCAGTTTTCTCGGGAAGAAAATTATCGCGGCGCGGGGATCAACATTGAGCACTTCGCCACCGACAGGTTATCGCTGATCTTCGACTTGTCCTATTCTCAAACAAAACGAGAAGAGTTGCAGATTTCTAACCGTGGCCGTACCTCTAATCGCCCGTTTTTTACCTGGGACATGGGAGAGTACATCCCTCACATCACAGTAACTGACTTTGATGTAACTGATATAGCCAATTTTACTGACAGCCTGCGGACCCGCATTGACCGCGAGAATGTGCGTGACAACGAAGTAATTGGTGCGCGACTGGACTTTGACTATGAACTGGATGGCGGAGCTTTTACCAGTATTCAGGGCGGCGTGCGTTTATCTGAATTAAGCTTTGTTCAGTATGGTGGTAGTCAGGGTAATGGTTCGCGAAATCAATACAATCTTGATACCGGACAAACCTCAGCCCTGGATGTGTTACAGGGATGTCAGATTGAGTTCCCGGAAACAGATTTTCTTTCCAGCGTGTCAGACGGCAACCTCATCACGCATGTTGATAGTGACGGCAATGTGGTGTCCAGCGGTACAGGCTCTAGCTGGGCGACGTATGACAACATTTGCTTTTCTCAGGCTGTAGTGGCTTCTAATGGCGGTCAGTTTTTGTATCCTGAGGTGGAATATGAGAACGCAGGTACCAAGGATGTTACGGAAAAAACCACAGCTGCCTATCTGATGGCGAATTATGACACTGAACTATGGGACAAGGTGGTTCGAGGTAACTTTGGGGTGAGGCTGGTGGATACGGAAGTAACTTCAGTCGGGTTCAGAAACAGTTTCGATGTGGTGTCAGACGAATTTGGTGTATTGAGCCTGGTAACCGGTGACTCGCTGGAACGCATTGAGGGCGGCGGCGATTACTTTGAAGTGTTGCCAAGCTTCAATTTTGTGATGGATTATAGTGATACAGTGCTGCTTCGTGCGGGTATTTATCGCGGTATGTCCAGAGCCGATCCGGGAGATCTGGGTTATAGCCGTACCTTCCAAACCGATGATGATGTGGCGCCAACGACATTGGCTGATCTGTTTGTCGGGGCTAATGGCTCAGGCAATCCCAATACTCAACCATTGATGTCCTGGAACTATGACCTGGCGCTGGAATACTATCCAAACGAAGATTCTATCTTTGCGTTGAGCGTTTACTACAAGCAGTTTCAGGGAGGCTTCCAGCAGCGCACAGAACTGGAAACCTTTGTTGTAGATGGCCAGGAAGTGACGTTACCCATCACCAATTCTGTGACCAATGAAGACGACAGTGATTTATTTGGTATTGAAGCGTCAATCGCCTATCGCTGGGACAACGGAATAGGGGTGAAGTTTGGTTATAACTATGCCGATACCGACTTTGAATTTGAAGACAGTAATTATGGTAATACCTTTGTTACCGATGTTGATGGCAATACTACGCAGTTAACCGAAGGTATTATTCCGGCGGGCTCCGTGCCCGGCTTCTCGGAACACGTGTTCAGTGGCCAGCTGTATTATCAGATCGGCGATTTGGATACCGCATTGATTTATAAATACCGCAGTGAGTATTTCCAACCTTATACCAGTAATGGCACCCGGTTGCGCTATGTGGATGAGGTGGGCGTTTGGGAAATGCGGGCGTCTTATAAAATCAATAAAAACATACGGGTAAAAGTCGAAGCCATTAACCTGTTCAGCGCGCCTAAATCTCAGGATTTTTACGTGCAGGATAACCTGGGTGAAGTCAACGACTACGGTCCACGCTTGTTTGCGGGCGTCAGCTTCAAATATTAATAAGCTCCAACAAGCTACATCAACACCTAAGCGCTCACTTACCGGTGAGCGCTTTTTATTTAGTCTTACCTACCGACAATTCATTTTAACAGTGTTTGTGTTGGGCCAAACAAGCTGAGTCCTGATAGCTTGTGACGCTTCCGCTAAGCTTTAAGGTGATTTTCACGTCCTACAGCCAGGTGAAAACAGGCTGCAAATCCAGTGGTAAGTTCCAGCCATTGTTCCGGTTTATTATTGATTGGTATAAGACCCAAGCATTGCAGATTGAGTTTGACGCACGAAGTGCACATTTGCAAATGTGTGGGAGTTTGGAGTCTGTACTGAAGTACAGTTATTATGTATGTCCAGCTAAGGGGAGACTCGCTTTGATGCTCCCGGGGTGATTTACCTGAGTATCTTGTGTGATGGCAAGGTTGTTGGCTTTTTATTTTGTATCAGGAAGCAAAACCGGTGATGCGGAATTGGAGAGAAAGCGTTTGCTTATTATGTAAAAAGACCTGACCCACTCATGTGGGTAACATGTGCAGGACCATGTTTTGACGCTGCAACAAAATTTTACGCCAGAGCATGATAATGATCTGGCGTAAAATTTAAGAAAATTATTTAGCGGGTAATAGCTTCAATTCTGAAAAGCTGACACTGACATAGTCGCCATTTTGTTTATCTGTTTGCCAGTCACCCGTACCGGCGCAACCGGGATACCAAAATCCGGGTTGCTCTTTAACACTGCATTGATTGTAAGCACCCGCTTTGAAGTAGTGCCAATCTCCGGCGTACCCTTGCGGATGATCTTTACTATCGATATTGCCCCAGGCATCAACATTGTTGGACAAATCTATTTGATACTCGACTGTCTGATGACCTTCAGCCATAAAAGTCAGATGCATGACATTACCGCTGACATTTACTTCGTAGCTAAAGCTTTCACCCAGGCCAATTCCGGTTTGACCGGGATCTTCTGGATTTTCCCAGGTTACACCCCAAACCGGATAAGCGATGTCGGTGCGATGGCTGTCCTGTTTAGGGAGATTGCGTTCATAGGTCCAGAAAACTGAGCCGGTTTTGTGAACAGGCCATTTTTTGTAGTAAATTTTTAGCGGTTCATTACCCCATCCGAATCCTTGTTTTTGTTCAATTAAGCCTTTGTCTTTTCCGGCGTGAATCTGTCCGATAACCACTGAGTAAGCAGGGTATTTGTCTGGGGACCTGGCGTTAATTGCTACGTGATTAACTTTTAGGGTGGCACGCATGATGCCGCCAATCGACGCAAATGAGTCGCTATCTGGGTGTGCGGCGAGCGCAAAGTTATTGCCAGGTGATTTGGTTTTTATTTTTTTGTTGCTGCCCCGTAGCATTTGTCTCAATTCGCTGCGGGTATTGGTGGATGTGGCTGTGGTAGCTGCCTTATTGGGGGCCTGGAAGGTAATATTTCCCTGCTCATCCAGAAAAAAGTAGTCTGGATGACTAAAACTCTTAATATCTGCCACATCAACCTCGTCAACCTTACCATTGCCATCGGCATCCATGGGCAAAGTGATTTTCCAGTGACGGAGATCCAATTTATCGCCCGGTACTGTAGCTGCTTGCGCCACTGATGATACTGTCCCTGTCAGCATTATCATCGCCATAGTGTAGTTTGTCAGTGCCATAACTTACCTCTTCAACTTGCCTGAAATACAGGCACTCGTCGGCACGTTTAACATCCCGGTCCGCATTTGAGTACCTGACTTTAAATAAATGTTAAACAATAGTTAACCAATAATCAATATTGGTAATAATAAAATGTAAATTAAATGTTGATTGTGGTTATCCAGTTGGTATATAAGTTTTAGCTGATTTGTTTAATAGCTGTTATTGCTGTGAACCTTTGGGTTCGATACGGCCTGATTGCTGTTACTAATAACCAGGTGTGGAGGGATTTATGAAACGGGCAGTAGTACTAGTGATTCTGGTCTTAGCTTGTGTGCTAGCGAGCGGGGCACAGGCTGGAACCATTAAAGTCAATAAAGTGGTTGGCGCTAAAGAGCAACTTATACTTTCTATTTTGCAATTGGCCTTAAGTCAGTCTTCGCCAGAGACCGAAATTTTACAAATGGAAACGGAGATCCCGGTAGGGCGTCTGGTAGAAGAGACGGATGCCGGACGTATAGACTTGATGTGGGCGGGCTCGTCAAAAAGTCTTGATGAAAAACTGAGTGCAGTGCGGATCCCTTTGCTGAAGGGGTTGCTGGGCCATCGCATTTTCATTATTCGACAGGGAGACCAGGTTCGTTTTGACGCAGTGACTGATTTGAATGGTTTGAGTGAACTGGCTGCTGGTATGGGGCACTTTTGGGGATCCACCCGGGTACTGAAAGAAGCCGGGCTGCAAGTCGAAACCAGTGTTAAATATCAAAATCTTTTCCACATGCTGGATGGCGGGCGATTTGATTACTTCCCCAGAGCCGCGCATGAACCCTGGTCAGAGGTTAAGGCACATCCTGAACTTGGCTTAGCCGTAGAGAAAAACCTGCTGCTTATCTACCCTTATGCTATGTATTTTTATCTGCGAAAGGATAGTCTGGAGTTGCACGGTAAAATCTTACGGGGGCTGGAAACGGCCATCAGCAACGGCAGCTTTGATGCCTTGTTTTATGCTAATCCCATGATTAGGTCAGCCGTAGAAGAAAGCCACTTTAGTCAGCGACTGGTCATGCGCATTGGCAACCCCGACATGCACCCAGACACACCCGTTAATCGCCCGGAATTGTGGTTGGATATCGAAAAATTATAATGCTTTAGTATTATTTCTAAAAAAAATTTCTTTTATTCAGAGCGGTTGGCAGTTTTGGTTTACCGCTCTGTATTACCCCGTGACAGATAGAGATCCCAGCACCGCGATGGTGCTCCATTTCTGGGATCATTTCTCTTCTTAATATTCCTTTAACCTTCTGAAATCTAAACATAAAAACAGAACTGATTTGGGGTCAATGGCGACAATGAGTCAGTGTGTTTTGTGGCTTCGTTTTACATTTTCTACACATTTGTTGTTACCAACTACTGGCCTGTTTTACGTGCTTTGGTATTGCGTTTGGTAATTCTAATGGTAAACCAAGGGGTTGACCAAAGTGGTTTTGTGTTGTAAAAAATATGTGAAGTGTTTGTAAAGGCCAATTGGTCATTTGCATTCAATTCCTTTAACACACAACTAACTATGGAAACCAAGATGAGACCCAATCTATCCAAAATCACTCTGGCAGTACTTTCAGCTACCGCTTTGAGTGCGCTAAACCCCGTACTGGCACAGGAAGAAACGACTGAAGAAGCCGAAGGCGTTGAAGTTATTCAGGTGTCAGGTATTCGCGGCTCTTTAACCAACGCACTGGCGGAAAAGCGCTCTGCTTATAATCTGGTCGAAGTTATTCAGGCCGTCGATATCGGTAAATTGCCTGATCAAAACCTGGCGGAAGTTTTGGAGAATGTGACGGGGATTCAAATTACCCGGGAAGCGGGCGTAGGAACCGGAGTGCAAATTCGCGGCACCAACGCTAACAGAACTGAGATAAATGGGGTTTCCACAGTAGGTTCCGGTTCTGGTCGTAGCGGTATCAATTTCGAAGATGTGTCAGCGGCAATCATTTCTGCTGTAGAAGTCATCAAAGCGCCGGAAGCCAAAACAATCGAAGGCTCGGTAGGTGCGACCATCAATCTGAGAACCATACGCCCTCTACAACTAGATGAAAGATTGATGTCAGTGCGTGTTCAGGGTGAAGAAAGTAGTCTGTCTACAGACAGCATGACTCCGAGATTCTCCGGTGCTTTTGGTGATAATTGGGAGTTGGATAATGGGCGCTTCGGCATTGTATTAAGTGGAAGCTATGCCGAGCAGGATGTTACAGCTTTCAGACCCCGTGCTGACCGAGATAATTTGGTGGCATCAGATAGCGGCGCTGCCAGTGCGCAAGACTTTGACTTTCTTCCCATCCAGTTTCTGAATCAGGATTACGATAACTTCGAATATGAAACTAAGAACTTTGCAGGAACCCTGGAATGGGCACCTAATGAGAATAGTAAATATTATTTTGATGTTGTGTTAAATGACCAGGAACGCCGCCAGGAGAGTTCCAGAGTGCAGGCGTCAGGTGTGAGTGCATTGAATAACATTTCAATACCCGGTGCATTTGAAACAGTTAACTTCGGTAGCCTGGGTGGTACCGATTTAGGCAGTATTCAGGCGGCGTTGCAAGGTGTTATCCCGGTCGATCTGGAAGACGATGATGACGATCCAAATTTGCGTCTTTCCAGTGATACTAACTCTCGTATAACCGAAAGTGAAATTTTCAGGCTGGGTGGTGAATGGCTGGCAGACAACTGGTCTTTGGAAGTGGAGGTATCCACTTCGTCCTCTGATAGTTCTACGCCCAGTTTTAATACTACTTTAAACTTTATCAATCCGAATGCGCCATTGGATCCGGGTGGTAGCAATGATAATAGCGTGCCTATCATTTACGATTTATCGGGTGGCTCACTCGCTTATGGCATCGCTTTTGGTACTGAATATGCCCCTACTGTTGAGCAGATGTTAGATCCCGCGAATGTGGTTTTACGTGATGTTAATATCGGACAAGATATTGCGGAAAATGAAGAAAATGCCTTTCGTGTAGACTTTAATTACGATCTTGGTTTATCGCTAATTACATCAGTTGATGTGGGTTATCGCTATAATCAGACCAGCAGTCTACGAGATCAGGTTCGCTCTAATGTAGGTTTGCGCAGTATGAGTGATAGTCCCAGAGGTGACTTGTTCGCGGAAGTGTTAACAGCAGGTCCTGATAACTTTAATGCCGCAGATGGTCGAGCCTTATACGTAGGTGACTTTTTATTGATTGATCCAGAAATGGTGGCAGCTGACCCCGATGGCGTATTAGCTATTTTGAATTCGGCGATTACTGCTCACGGAGGAAGTCGCTCTATCAGTTCTCCTTCTTCACAGGTTAGTGGCTTCTTCGATATCGAAGAAAAAACCCATGCCCTTTATGCACAAGCCAATTTTGAATACGGTGCTATACGAGGAAATGTGGGACTGAGATATGTCGATACTGAGGTGAACTCTTTGGGTAATTCCATAACTCAGGACGCCAACGGCAATCAGATTGTTGAACAGGTGGTGAGTAAAGGCGATTACGATTTCATCTTACCCAGATTGAACATTGTGGCAGACGTTACAGATGATGTTGTAGTTCGAGCGGGTTTGTCAAAAGACATTCGCCGTCCTGACTTTAATGATCTGTCCACCTCGGTGACCTTTAGCACCAGCCCTAATCCACCCGTTGCTGTCGGGAATCCGGGATTACAACCCGAAGAAGTTTTATCCTTTGATATTTCTGCTGAGTGGTATTTTGCGCCGGCAAGCGTGTTAAGCGCAGGTATTTTCTATAAAAAGCGTAAAGATTTATTCGTGAATCAGCAATCGGACCCGTTTGAAGATCCTAATACAGGCTATCGCGATATTACCGGTCCTGACTGTGAGCAAGGCGGTATCTTCAATCCAATCGCGGATATTAATGTATTTGGCCCTGATGCCGGTGTCGGTGTGTGTGTACCTGTATCTACGGTTATTAATGATACTGGCGAAACAACACAAAAGGGGATTGAGATTGCCTTCCAGTACGACTTGTCTGAATTTGAATCGGAACTCGGCTGGGCTTCAGGTTTTGGTATTTTAGCCAATTACACCAAGCAAGAGTTTTCCGGTGGTGAGTCTGTTAACACTGCAACCAGTCGTGCAAACAATGTCTTTGCTGCGACAACGGGTGTCGATGGTATCGAAGTTTCAGCTATTCAGGGCTTAATCGATTTGTCCGAGAATGCCTATAACTTTACCCTGTATTATGAAAAATATGGATTCTCTGCACGGGCGCGATACACCTGGCGTGAGGCTTATCGTTCCACCGATTTTGGTAGTACCAGCAGTTTCCCCTGGGGCTTCCCTGTGGTTCAGGCCGACAGAGGCCAGTTGAATGCCAGTGTTAGCTATGATGTGAATGAGCATTTGAACATCGGAGTGGAAGCAGTAAATCTTACTGAGTCGGATGTTGAACAACACTGTGTGAATGAAGGGGCATTGTTGTGTTATCAGGGCTTAACTGACAGACGTATTACCTTCGGTGCCAGCTATCGTTTTTAATAAGCTGTCAAAAACTGAATCAAAATAGCAAGCTTAGAGCTTGCTATTTTTTTATATGAATTTATTACTCTGAGAGGGAGTAGCGCCCTATTCACAGAGCGCTAAACTAAGGGGTTACTGAGATAAATGGGAAATGGAGTATAAACCCCGTGTTTCGCTGGTTTTCCTGCGGATTTCTTCCAGTGCTTTTTTCTCGCTGGCATCAAACAGGGCATTGATGAGGCGATTGAAGTGGTCGTGCATGGCTTTTCTCGCCGCTGATGAATCTCGTTTGGCAATTGCTTCGTAAATGGCGGTGTGCTCTTTCAGGCGTTGCTCTACGCCCTGAGAGCAAACATCTTCATAGGCAGCAATAATTTGCGGACGAGTGCGCCTTAATTCCCATAAATTTTTAACCGACAATAACAGTGCGCTGTTGCGAGTGGCTTTGGAAATAATCTCATGAAAGCGTTGATCGGCTTCTTCTGCAGATTCCGGTATTTTCATATCTTCCAGTGCCTGACCTAAACGTTTTAGTTCTTCCTCGGAAATAGTTGCAGCGGCTAGTGCGGCAGCTTCAGCTTCCACCAGGGCTCTGGCCTGAGTCAGTTCAAAAGCACTGATTTCTTTGAGTAGCTTGTCGGATTCATCTGCGTCAGTGACAAATACCCCCGAACCGGTTTTTACTTCCACTTTACCGCGCACTTCCAGGGCAATAATTGCTTCTCGAATGGTGGGGCGGCTGACGTCAAATGCTTCTGCCAATTCCCGCTCGGCAGGTAAGCGACTGCCTGCGGCATATTCACCTTGCTCTATTAACGATTCGAGTTTATCAACTACTGTCCAAAAGCGACGACGACTTTTCATTTAAGCGATCTCTTGTGTTTATTGGTAATAATTAAACATTTCTCAAAAACATTTGTTCTGCCCATATAAAACCTGACCTCAGGTAATATCAGGCAAATCAGGCGAGTAGGTATTTGGGCCTGCAATTGTAAATTGGTAATGCCTCTTTAATTAATTGGTAACATAGCTAGTTGTGATGGGCTTGTCAATTATTCCGCTTACAGATCGCAAGGAATTAGGGGGATTCCTCCTATCATACCATGGTCAGAGTGCACAGGGTCCACAAAACGGCCGCTCCAGCTGCCGCCATGGTGGCGGGTATGATCTGAGTTTTAACGTGATCCATTAAATCGCAACCTGTGGTCATGGCACTGAGAATCGTAGTGTCGGAGATAGGCGAGCATTGATCGCCATAGACGCTGCCGTTTAACACCGTAGCAAAGCAAATCATCATGAATATTTCCGGATGAGCCAGGCCCTGGGATTGCGCAATTGCCCAGGCCAATGGCATCGCCAGCGGAAAGGCAATTGCGTACGTTCCCCAACTGGTGCCGGTGGAAAAAGCGATAAGCATGGTCATGAGCTGTAAAATCACTGGTAACGCCCAAAAGGGCAGTTGTTGACCTAATAAATCCACTAAAAACAGGCCGCCGCCAATTTCCTTACTGATACCGCCGATGGTAATGGCCAGCATTAATACCACAGAAGCCACTACCACGCCTTTCAAGCCATTGCCAAAGCCGTCCATGATTTGTCCTAAGGTCATGCCTTTTACCAGGGCCATCACCAGGCACAGCGCCAGTGCCGCGCCAAACGCCCAGTGAATCTTGGGCGTACCTAAAAATACAAAGGTCAGAATCGCCACAGCCAGCAACATCACTAAGGGTAAAATGAATTCCAGAGGAGAGGAGCGATAGCCTTCCGGTACCTGAGGGTGGTGCAGCTCTTTAGCGCTGATGGGTTTTGCCGATGGTGCATCTAACTCGCCGGTGGCCTGAGTGCGTTGCCAGGCATTTCTTAGCGGTTTGCCGGCTAATTGAAAGTGATTCAGGCTAACCAACAGGGTACCGGTAATGGCCAACATGGCATAGAAACTAAAGGGGATACTGCTAAAGAAAAAACTGATACGGTCCGCTTCGGTGGCCAGAAAGGTAACGCCCGGTACAAATATCAGGGCCTGCACGTAGGCGGGCCAGGCATTAAATGCGATTAGAGAGGCGATAGGTGATGCCGTTGAGTCCACGATGTAACTCATTTCTTCATGGCTCACTTTGGCTTTATCAGCCATGGGTTTTACCGTGGTGCCCACAAGTACTGTACTCATGGTGCCGCCCTGAAAAAACAAAACTCCCAAGCTCCAGGCGATGACTTTTGCCGATCGCGGTCCTTTGACAAAGTGCCGGGTCATGTATTCGGCGAAGGCCTGTGCTGCACCGGTTTTAGACCAAATTCCCAATAAACCGCCCAGCAACCATAAGTATAAAATCAAAATACTGGCAGCGTTGTCAGTGCCGACGCTGGGGATCAGTACTTCACCGGTAATATCAAATTTGCCCAAAATAATGGCGCCCACCAGAATTCCGCTTAGTAACGCCGCCACTGGTTCGCGGGTCAAAAGACACATCAATATTGCCACCAGGGCCGGTAATAACGACCAGATCCCCAGGTGATAATCTGCTTTTAGCAGCAGTATGTTTTCCGGGTTGTTATCTTCGTAAACCCATTGGGTTTTGATTTCTGGCGCGCCCTGTAATTGGTTTAGCGCCGCCTGATTCAGGGGCGAAAGTGAACGGGCAATCGGTGTATCGATGGGTACTTCTTTACCGCGCTCGATGTAGACCATTTGCCCTTTGTCATTTTCAAATAAGTCGTAGCTGAGTTGTTGTTCTTTCCAGATGGGAGGCACAGCCATAAAGCAATAGATGGCAGCAATAAGAGAAAGCACCAGGAAAACGCCGGCGCTTTTATTGTTAAGATTTTTAAATGAGATGCTCAATTTTGGATGACCTTATTTTTATTTTTTTGTTGATCACTGCAGCCAGTTTGCCACTATACATAAATTCGCGGAAAAATCGCAAAAATCATACCCAACCAAACATCAGGAACCATTATGAAAAAAACAGTGTTAGCCATACTTGCAGGCTTTATAACAGCTCAGACTGTAGCGCATGACCGCTTTGAAAATGTCGAAATCAAGTCGGCGAAACTTTCGGAATCCGTTCATATGTTAACCGGAGCGGGCGGAAATATTGGCGTTTCAGCAGGAGCTGATGGGGTTCTGGTGATAGATGATCAATTTGAAGAACTGGGGCCGAAGATCCGCGATGCCATCAAAGCTATTTCCGACAGCAAAATTCGTTACCTGATTAATACCCACTATCATGGGGATCACACTGGTAGCAATGCCTGGTTTAAGGACAACGAAGACGTCACTATCTTCGCCCATGACAATGTCAGAATGCGCCTGATAAGCGATGAAAAGGTGTCTGGTAGTGCACTTCCTGTGGTGACCTATGAACAGGGTGTGAAGTTTCACTTTAACGGCGACACTATTCACGTTAAGCATGTTCCTGCCAGTCACACCGATGGTGACAGTTTTGTCTGGTTCGAAAAACAAAACATCATTCACGCCGGAGATATGTTATTTAAAAACTGGTTTCCCTATATTGACCTGGACGGCGGCGGCACAGTGCAGGGCTACATGAATACCTTACAGGCCATGATCGATGCTGCAGATGAAAACACCCAGATAATTCCCGGTCATGGCTCACTGGCCACCCGTCAGGATTTGCAAAATTCATTGCATATGCTGCAGGTCACCGCAAAAGAAATCAAAGCCCGCAAAGAGGCCGGGATGACTATGGAAGAGGCCGTGGCGAAAGGGCTGGACAGCAAATGGGATAGCTGGTCATGGAATTTTATCCCTACTGAGCGCTGGATTAAGACGCTGTATAGAGGGCTGTAATAGCTATTATCAGGGAGCACTTTCTGTGCTCCTTGATTTTTGACTAGCGAATAGGGGGGCGACTTTAGTCGGACCACGATGGTTGAATTTTCCAATAGCGTCGGAATAAATTCCGACCTACAACTGGTTGAATTAGATTGGTAGGTTCGACCTAGTCGGACAGCGGTAGATGAATTTAGCACTGGCGTCGGAATAAATTCCGCCCTACAACTGGTTGAATTAGATTGGTAGGTTCGACTTTAGTCGGACAGCAGTGGATGAATTTAGCACTGGCGTCGGAATAAATTCCAACCTACAGGGATTTATCGATATTACCAGAACGGAGCAAATTCGATTTGAACAGGGATCCTGTGAAATCCGTTTTTATTCAGCACTTTCATTGTCTTTTTGTACATAAAGCTCGCCGTCATATAAGCCCTGAATGGTGAGCTTTTGTGAGGACAAGGCTTTGATGTAATCAATGTGATCTTGTTCGATTAACTGTCCAGGTACCAGTAACGGAATGCCGGGCGGGTAGGGAGTAACTAACCCCGCGGCGATGCGGCCGACGCTGTCCTGCCAGGCAATGGATTCCCGCTGACTAAAAAAGGCGTCAGAAGGCAAAGTCACCAAATTAATGGGCGGAATTGCAGCCGGTAAAACGCTTTTGCGTTTGCTCTTGTTTAGTGACACTGTGCCAGAGTCCAGCTTTTTCAGGGCGTTGTACAGGCGTACAATTTTAGAGCGCATACCACCCAGAGTCAGCAATACCAAAATGGTGCTGTGAGTGAATTTCTCGATTTCCAGCCCCACTTCATTCATTAAGAAACGATGAATTTCCTGGTTGGAATAATCCAGTGCTGAGATATCCAGCAGGATTTTTAGTGGATCGTGGCCCAGGTTGTCTGTCTCAAAATGGGCGAACATCTTTTTAAAGTCAGCCGGATTCAGGATGCGGATCCGCTTAAACTGACTGACCTGCTGCTTCAGTTGATTTACGTTGTCCAGCAATTCGTTGAGGATCTTAAAGCCTTCCATTTCCAGCTGTTTGCGACACACATCCAGCGAAGCAATGATCTGGTATTTCGGCGAGGTGCTGGTATGGATGCTATACACTTCTTTGAAAAAGTCTTTGTCAAAATCCGGGTCGTTGACATGGATATAAGAAGCCTGAGAAAAAGCTGAAACCACCTTATGGGCTGAGTGAGTGACATAATCTGCTCCGGCGGCAATAGCCGAATAATGACGAAAATCCGGGTGGAACAGTGAATAGGCGAACCAGGCTTCATCGATGAAAACTTTAACGCCGCGCGCGTGAGCCATGTCTACCACTTGTTTTATGTCGGTCAATATACCGTCGTAGGTACAACCGGTAAGCACAATTAATTTGGCGTTGCTGTGTTGCTCCAGCATAGATTTAATTTGTGCCAGAGACGGCGGAGCGAAGATGCCGTATTCGGCATTTAATTTGCTGTCCAGATACAAAGGCATGGCCCGGGCTTGCACGATGCCGTAGTGCACAGATTTATGGCAATTACGGTCCACGATCACCTCATCCCCTTCTCGTAACAGGGTTTGCAAGATGATCTTGTTAGAGGTGGATGAGCCGTTTGTGACAAAGTAGGAATGTCGGACGTGAAAGGTATTGGCGACGTTTTCCTGTGATTTACCAATCGCATGGGTACTGTCTGAGAGAGAGCCTAAGGAATCGACACTGACTGATAAATCGCTGACAAATACGTTGCGTCCAAAAAAGCGATAAAAATCACTGATAAAGGGCGAGTGGCGAAAACTGGCACCACCGCTGTGGCCGGGGGTATGCCATGAGTCATTGGCTTCCACTGCGTAATCTTTATAAGCGGTCCAGAATGGTGTTTCGCTGCGATCATCAAAGTCGTTAATGATGTAACCCAAAATCGATTCAGGATCCGTGATGATGTCGTTGCGGTAGAAAAATGCTTCCACCCCTGAGGCCTGGTCAATGATTTCCAGTCCCTTTATGGCGTCGCCTAACACATAAACGGGTAATTCCAGTCGAATGGCTTTGATAGCGTCAATAACAGCAGAGTTGTTGGCAATTTTGCCTTGCTGGTCGGGCGTTATCTCTTCCCAGTTTACTGTGGTATCCCAACTGAAGATGACTGCCTGAATATCGCCATCGGTGTTCACCAATTGCAAAGCCTCGCTGACACTGCTGGCTTGTAATACGTTGATGTCTATATCGGAACGATCAAAATGATCAATAGAATCGGTAATACCTGTGTGGATTTGCTCCAGTAGATCCGGAGCGTCTTCGATAATCAGAATAGATAACTTTGGCAGCATAACGAGGTTGTGTTTTTACCTGTGAGTGTTTGCCGCCAGCATAAGTGTAATAGCCGAAACTTGCAAAGCGGAATCGGCTAATAATTGCAAATCAGGAGCCGGTCTCATTCCGACCAGACAGCGTATTCGTTGCCTGCCGGATCGGTAAAATGAAAACGGCGTCCGCCCGGGAATGAGAAAATTGCCTGAATAATGTTTCCGCTTGCTTGTTCCACTGCACTTTGTGTGGCTTCAAGATTGTTGCTGTACAACACCAATAACGGGCTACCATTTGCGGTGGAAACCGCCTTTTCGGCACTGAAAAAGCCGCCATCTATACCCTGGGCGGTAAAACTGCTATAGGCCTCGCCATAATCAACAAATGACCAACCAAATACTTCGGTGAAAAAGGCTTTGCTGGCTTGAATATTTTGAGTGGGAATTTCGATGTAATTCAGGTTATGGTGACGAGTCATCAGACGCTCCTTGTGATAGTGTAAAAGCAGCTCTCAGTTTAGGTGAAAAAAACATGCAAAGCTACAGTTTGACTCCGGCAGAAACCCACCATGTAGAACAAATACAGGGCTGGTTTAATGACGCCAAAGAATTATTGAGCTGGGGTGGACCGGGCCTGACCCTTGCTGTGACTGCGGCAGAATTCGCCTGCCAGATAAAACTCAGCAGTCTGGCCAGTTATGTTCTGCTTGATGGTGATGAAGTCGTGGCATTCGGACAATATTATGTACGCATGGGACGCCATCACTTCGGGCGCCTTGCGGTATCGCCAACCCAGCGAGGTAAGGGCATTGCTTACCACTTGCTGCATGCTTTGGCGAAAAATGCCTGTTCCAAACAACAAGCCAGCGGCTTTTCACTGTTTGTTTTTTCTGACAATAAAGTGGCAATGCGCACTTATCAACGCTGTGGCTTTACAGAGCAAGCCTATCCGGAGCAAATTCCGGGCGGATTAAGCGATTGCTTGTACATGGTGGCTGAGCAACTGACAATCCCACAATCATTCCCGGTCTGATACTGTTCTTATCCCTGTTCGCCCGAACACCCGAACGAACAAACAGACTGTTCGACCAGTCTGTATTTAAAAATTATTCAATAAAACCAATAATTTACGATTTGGCCCTGTTTTTGCTGTAAGGAGAGCGTGTTGAATTCTGCAGGCCGCTTCTGCCGCTCAAATTAAACAGGACTTTATTGAATGTTAAGAGATACTTCCGGACAGGACCGGGTAATTGTAAAGCAAAGATCACCACTGCAGCGCTTTGGTTTGCCCGCTATTGTTGCTTTTGTTGTTTTGGCCGCTGGTTTGTTTGGCCTGAATAAAATGAACAAGTTATTTGCCTCTGATATGTCGGTGGATACCGAGCGCTTGCGGTTTGCGCAAGTGGTTCGCGGTGATTTGATGCGGGATATCGCTGTTCAGGGCCGGGTGGTGGCCGCCAATAGCCCAACCTTATACGCCAATTCCGGTGGCATTGTCACCTTGTATATCAAAGCCGGTGACCGGGTAGAGGCAGGTCAAACTCTGGCTATGGTGGACAGCCCTGAATTAAAGAATCGTCTGGCTCAGGAGCTGGCAACTCTGGAGCAGTTAAAGCTGGAGGTCGGACGGCAAAGTATACAAATCAAAAGCGCCAGGCTGAACAATCAACAAGCAATTGAAGTGGCTGAGGTGAATTTAGATTCCGCTAGTGTGGAAAAACAACGGGCGGAGATCAGCGTGACCGATTCTCTGATCAGTCAGCGAGAATATGAAGAGAAAGTAGCAGCCTTCAAAAGAGCTTCCCTGGTACATAAACATGCTAAGCAGAACTACAGCATTCAGGAAGAGAATATGTCTCTGGAATTGCAAGGTATGCAGTCGCAACTGGCCAGACAGCAGCATGTAGTGGATGAGCTGCACCGTCAGATAGCACAGCTAACGCTGGCGTCGCCAACCGATGGCGTGATTGGCAGTGTCTATGTGCGACAAAAAGACAATGTGGCAGCGAATAGTGCCTTGATCACTGTGGTGGATCTCAGCGTGCTGGAAATTGAAGCCGCCATCCCGGAAAACTTCGCGGACGATTTAGGCGTAGGGTTGCAAGCCGAAATAAGCGTTAACGGCACTGAGCTACAAGGTGAGCTGGTGGCGATTTCGCCAGAAGTGGCTGACGGTCAGGTGGAAGGGCGGATCCGTTTCACTCAGGCCTCTGAGCAGCAATTGCGACAAAATCAAAAGGTGAGTGCCCGTATTTTAATCGAAGCTAAAAGCGATGTGTTGAAACTTAAGCGCGGCGAGTTTTTGGAGTCCGGAGGTGGACGATTCGCCTATCGGGTTAGTGGGGATAACGCCCATCGCCAACAAGTGGTTTTTGGCTCCCGCAGTATTACCGAAGTGGAAGTGCTCTCCGGCTTAGCGGAGGGAGATACCGTCATTATTTCCAACACCGCTCAATTTCGAGAGCAAAGCCAACTGTATTTGAATAATTAAGCGAATTTATAAGAGGAAAAGCATCATGTTAAAAATGGAAAACGTCAGCAAAATATATCGCACAGAGCTGATTGAAACCCACGCGCTGCGCAAAGTAGATTTACACATCAAAGCCGGTGAGTTCGTCGCTATCACCGGGCCTTCTGGTTCAGGGAAAACCACTTTTTTGAATCTGGCGGGATTGCTGGAAACTTTTGAAGAGGGTGATTATTACCTGGATGGCGAAAATGTCCGTGGTATGAATGACAATCAGTTATCTGATTTAAGAAACGAAAAGATTGGTTTTATCTTTCAGAGTTTTAACTTGCTGGCGGACTTGCCTTTATATCAAAACATCGAAGTGCCTTTGCGTTATCGCGGCTTGTCTCAGGCAGACCGTAAACAAAGAGTCGAACAGGCACTGGAAACTGTGGGGCTGGGCTCCAGAGCAAGGCATTTGCCAACCCAGCTATCTGGTGGTCAACAACAAAGAGTGGCGATTGCCCGAGCCATTGCCGGAGAGCCAAAATTCCTTTTAGCCGATGAACCCACCGGGAACCTCGATTCGCTGATGGCGCAGCAGGTGATGGAGTTGTTGGAAAAAATCAATCAAAACGGCACCACCATTATCATGGTTACCCACGACGACAAGCTA
This sequence comes from Planctobacterium sp. AWH2_060, assembly GCF_056158425.1. NCBI lineage: Bacteria > Pseudomonadati > Pseudomonadota > Gammaproteobacteria > Alteromonadales > Alteromonadaceae > Planctobacterium > Planctobacterium sp. AWH2_060. The sequence goes on from NZ_JBSWTG010000001.1 coordinate 4,863,950, forward strand.
GCCCGACGCGCCCACCGCAATATTCAGATCTTCGATGGTCAGGTTAGTGATCTGGAATACAGTGTTACCGAAGACATTGTCAAACAAGCTTAGGAGTCCCAGATGTTCAGATATAACTTGTCACTGGCCTTAGCGAGTTTGCGGCAGCGCCCCGGATTAACCTTTTTGGTGATCTTAACTCTGGCCATTGGATTGGGTTTGTACACCACGGTGCAGACCATGTCGTTTTACAGCAACAGTGTGCCGGTTGCCCATAAGAGCGAGAATTTGTTCTTGATTCAAATGGATAACCGCGAAGCCTCAGCCGAACCCATCACTGAGCAAGTGCGCATGGTGGACAGCACTTACAAAGATGTCATGAACTTTCAGCAGTGGCAATTGCCCGGTGTGCGCACTTCTTTTAACTGGAATACCAATGGCGTAATCAACGTGCAGGACAATAATGTGCCTGCCATTCGCTCGGAAATTCTGGCCACTAACAGCCAATTTTTTAGCATGTTTGAAACGCCTTTTATTTACGGTAATGGTTGGAGTGCTGAAGAAGATGAAACCGGGGCAGGGGTTATCGTTATTAGTCGCGCCATGAATGATCGTTTGTTTGGCGGTGAAAACAGTGTTGGGAAACTGGTAAGGGTGGATACCCTGAATCTGAAAGTGATTGGCGTAATGGCTGACTGGACCATCACCCGACGCTTTTATGATCGCAGTTTTGCACCGGGTTATTTACACGAGTTCTTTGTGCCATACCGCTTCGCGCTGGACAATGACTTACCGCGCAATGCCAGATTCAACTGTTGGTCAACAGAGGCCCAAGACAGTGGCCAATTTCGCACTGAAAACCTGCAACAGTTGCTAAGCTCTGAGTGTTCCTGGATAAGCTTCTGGGCGGAAATTCCAGACGATCAGCTGGAAGCTTACCAAAGCCAGTTAAGAAATTACGTGGAGTCACAGAAAACGCTTGGGCGTTTTCCCAGAGAGCCGCAGATTTATGTCACACATTTGCAGGAACAGGTGAATTACTACGGCAGCCGCAATGGTTATATCAATACCTTCAAGATGATTTCCCGCTTGTTTTTTGCGGTGTGTCTGCTTAATGCGGTGAGCATCTTACTGGCTAAGTTCATTCGCCAAAGTCGGGAAGTGAGTTTGCGCCGGGCGCTCGGGGCACGTAAAACCACCATTATTTATCAGTATGTACTGGAGGTGATTTTAATTGGTTTTGCCGGCGGTTTATTGGGTATCCTGGTGTCTAAAGTGGGCCTTTGGGGCATGCTCAACATTCGATTGTATGCGGTGGATTATACCGTTACAGCTCAGAGCATCGCGCACCAATATCAACTCAATTGGATACTGATCAGTGAGGCCTTTGTAACCAGCATCGTTTGTGCCTTGCTGGTGAGTTTGTATCCCATCTGGCGCGTGTGCAATATCTCGCCAGCCACACAATTAAAAGCGGAATAAGGAGTAACAACATGGAAATTAAATCAATTCTCCTGAGTCTTAAGCACAACAAATTTATGGCGGCTATTATGGTGTTGCAGATAGCCTTTACCATGGCGGTATTGAGCCTGTCGGTGTTACTGGCGGCTGCCACGCTTAAAGAGTGGAATTTACCCTCTGGGATCCCACATGAGGATATCATTCGGGTTACCCCGCGTTTTTACGATCCCAGTGTCAATGTCGCAGCAGCGGTGCAAAACGATCTGCAACGATTAAAGGCTATTGATGAAGTCGAAGCGGTAACTGCAACAGATCAGGTGCCTTTTGCTGCTGAGGTGGTGCGCGATGTTTATCTGTCAACAGATGAACAAGCAGAGTCCTATAAAACCAATATTTTTAGTGCCGATGAACAGCTTTTTGAGGTGCTGAATTTAACGCTGGTGGCCGGACGGTCTTTTACCTTTGCTGATGTCATTACTGAGTCTGAGGCAAAAAACAGTGAAGTAATGATCAGCGAGTCTATGGCAAAAGCCTTGTTTGCTGATGACAATGCGCTGGATAAAACCCTATGGCTGAACAAGGGCGCTGACGCCGTCAAAGTGGTAGGAGTATACAGCGACTATATGAATGGTGAGACGCTTAACTACTACGGGAAATCATACCAAACCATGATCATGCCGCGTTCTGAGTGGCAGTTTGGCACAGAGCCGCACTATTTACTACGCATGGCACCTGGCACGGCGGCTCAAAAACTGGAAGATATCGCCACCGTTTTTTATCAGGATCAGGGCCGCTACCTTGCACAATACGAAGTGCTATCCCGCATTCAAAAGCGCATGTATGACGGCCGCGGAAGTCGCGCATTGACCTTCCTGGTTATCAGTTTAGTGCTGGTGCTGATAACGTCCTTCGGCATTGCTGGGTTCACCTCTTTTCAGGTTAATCAAAGACGCAAGCAAATCGGAATTCGCCGCGCACTGGGAGGAAGAAAAAGCGATATCATGGCTTATTTTCTGACGGAAAATAGTATTATAACGCTCGCCGGACTAACGCTTGGCATGGTGGTGACCTTGTTATTTAGCTTTGAACTGTCCACCATGGAGCAGCAAAACATTTTAGACTTGGTGTTGTTATTGGTTATTGCCCTTTTGTTGTGGTTAATCAATGTAGTGGCAGTGTGGATCCCCGGAAGACGGGCGGTTAAAGTACCACCGGCGATAGTGACCAGGGGAGCTTAGTCAGACTCATGGCCGCAGGTATAGAGCGGCCTTTTTTCTATTGATAATCACCTTTCAGGGAGTCCAAATGAAAGCGAGGGTTTTAGTCATAGACGACAACGCGGATGTTGCTAAGGCTATAGGGGTGCTGTTGCACCTGAATAATATTGATACACATCATGCGGCATCACCTAAAGAAGGACTGGAGGCGCTTAATTCCGGCCACTATAACCTGGTGATCCAGGATATGAATTTCAGTAAAAATCAGACTTCTGGTGAGGAAGGGATACAGCTGTTTCAGCAAATTCGCGACAGCTTTGCTGATCTTCCCATCATTTTAATCACCGCATGGACGAGTCTGGAAACTGCGGTGCAACTGGTTAAGTCGGGCGCCAGTGATTATCTCAGCAAGCCCTGGGATGACGATAAATTATTAGTCACAATCAATAATCTGCTGGAGCTTGCCCAACTTCAGCAGGCTCAAAAACAAGATGCATTGGAACGCATTCGACAGCGGGATAGTTTGTCTGAGCACTTTGATTTATGTGGCATTCGCTATCAAAGTGAAGCGATGGCGCAATTACTGCGCATGACAACTCAGGTGGCCAACTCTGACGTGGCGGTATTAATTACCGGTCCCAACGGTGCGGGTAAAGAGAAGATAGCGGAAATTGTGCAAGCCAATTCCCCATGTAAAGACGGACCTTTTGTTAAGGTTAATGTCGGGGCATTAACACCCGAATTGATGGCAGCGGAGTTATTTGGAGCGGAAGCTGGCTCTTATACTGGTATTACGCAGAGACGCCATGGACGCTTTGAATTAGCCCACGGTGGTACCTTGTTTCTGGATGAAATTGGCAACCTGTCGATGGATGGTCAGATAAAGTTATTGCGGGTGTTAGAAACGGGCGAATTTCAGCGCATTGGCGGTAACGAAGATATCAAAGTTAAGGTGCGCATAATCAGTGCCACAAATACCGACCTGTCGGCGGCTATTGCAGCCGGTACTTTTCGCGAAGATCTCTATTATCGGCTTAATGTTATCGAACTTAGTTTGCCACCTCTGCACAAACGCAAGGCTGACATATTACCGCTGGCCGAATTGTTTTTGGCCGGTAAGGCCAGCTTGTCTGACGGGGCGAGCATGGCGCTGAAACAATATCACTGGCCCGGTAACGTCAGAGAACTTAAAAACGTGATGCAAAGAGCGGCATTATTGTGTCAAAACCAATTGATTCAGGTAGCGGATCTGGGACTGGACTTGCCACAGTTGCTGAAATCCGAAGCGGTTAAAGATGATGAAATTAATGCCAATGATATTCGGCGGGCCATTGATGAGGCCGGGGGCGTGATTTCTGACGCAGCCAGATTGTTAGGGCTGGGCCGCTCTGCCTTGTACCGACGTATGAAAAAGTTTGGCATTGACGAGAGCCAGTCTTGATGAAGAAATCTCTGTATTGGCGTTTGTATTTGCCGCTGGCTTTGGCTCTGACGCTGTATTGCGCAGCGGTTATTTATCTGTTTGCCAATACTCAGACTCCGCAGTTGTGGGTTATCGGCTTGACCCTTTTTTCGTTGTTTGGTCTGGCGATTTTATTGCAGCAGTTATTGCGCCCCCTGACCGATGTACTGCAGGCTATAAACGATGGCGTTAGCGCCTTTCAGGACGATGACTTTAGTTTAACCATTCATAAAAACGGTTATCAGGAAGTCGAAGATATTGTCAGTTTGTACAATCAAATGGCGGGTATCTTGCGGGCTGAGCGCATGAATATCTTTCAGCGGGAGTTGTTGTTAGACAATGTTATTCAATCGACGCCGGTGGCCATGTTTCTGGCTGATAGCCGCCAGCGGGTGGTGTATAGCAACCATGCAGCAAAACAGTTATTGAATGTCACCAAGTCGCCGGAAGGCTTTGCGATTGACCAGTTAATCGCGCTCTTGCCCGATGCGCTGCAACAAGCCACCCATAGTCGCCAGGACGGTTTAGTGACTTACAATGTCGATGATCAGACGATGGTGTATAACGTCAACTTTCAGCAGTTTATGCTCAATGGTCAAAATCACAGTTTGTATTTATATAAAAATCTGAGCCAGGAGATGGATCGCAAGGAGATTGAGTTATGGAAGACGGTGATCCGCATGATAAGCCACGAGCTAAACAACTCACTGGCACCGATTTCATCCCTGACTAAATCCGCGAGGCGCATTCTGGCAGAGCCGGAGCATTTACATTTATTGCAGGACGTTTTAGAAACCATAGAGCGCCGCAGTCAGCATTTAAGCGAGTTTATCAGGCAATATGCCCAGTTTGCGAAAATGCCGCCACCCCATAAAGAGCAGGTGGAATTAAAGGTCTTCTTCGAACATTTAAGCACATTGCTGTCGATACCCTGTGAGCTGGATATTCAAGTCACTCATGCTTATTTCGATGTCTCTCAGATTGAACAGCTTCTGATTAACCTGGTAAAAAATGCCCGGGAATCTGGTTCAGCGGAGCAGGAAATTGGTTTTCGTCTGACTCAGCAGGGCAACAAGCTGACTTTTCTGGTGTTTGATCGGGGGCCGGGAATGGCGGCTGAAGAGTTGCAACAGGCCTTATTACCTTTTTATACCACCAAAGAGCAGGGGTCTGGCATTGGGCTGGCGCTGTGCAATGAGATTGTTGCTGCACATGGCGGCAAACTCAGGCTCTACAACCGTGAACACGGTGGCTTGTGTGTCAGCTTTGAGTTTGCCCTGAATCCAGATTAAGAGTGTTAAAATCTCAAATACCGGGTAATTCGGCGAGATAATCTTCCTGCCAGAGCTGTGTCATTTTGGCCTGATCGATATTACCACCAGATAAAATCACCAAGCAGGTTTGAGGTTGACTAAACTGGTTGGCCTTAAGCCAGTTAATCACCGCTTGCATCGTCATCGCGCTGGTGGGTTCTACATGCAGTTTGAGTAAGTGCTGTAACCATTGGGTCCAGTAGGCAATGCGGGATTCGTCAATCTCGTAAAAGTCATCACATTGCTGCAAAATCGGAAAGGTCAGTTCACCTACGGCTGGCGTGGCAGCCCCATCGGCAAGCGTGTCTGGTGGTCCTTGTAAACTCTCGATTTTACCACTGCGCAAGGAGCGGGCAGCATCGTTGGCGTTTAAGGGTTCCGCGCCTATCACCTGAATGTTGTCGTCAATACCCTTGGCGGCCAGCAAGGTGCCTGATAGCAAACCACCACCACCGCAGGGGGCAAAGACCGCATTTACCTGTGCGTCGATTTGACCTAAGGCTTCATAGCAAGCAGTTCCTTGTCCGGCAATGATATCCGGATGATTAAAAGGAGGGATCCACAAAGTATCGGGTTGCTCAGCGGCCTCTTGCACGGCGGCATCTGCGGCTAACCGGTTGGCAAACTTATGTAATTTCGCGCCATAGGCCTGGGTGGCCGCTGCTTTCACTTTTGATACTGTCTCAATGGTGAAAATGCTGGCGGGAACATTGAAGGATGCTGCGGCATAGGCTATGGCCTGAGCGTGGTTTCCAGAGCTGTTTGCCACTATCTGCTTTGGCAGTTCGTTGTTTTCGTGAAGTCTGGCCAGCACATTGGTGGCTCCGCGAAACTTAAATGCCCCGGTTTTTTGCAGGCACTCTGCTTTGAACAGTACCCGATGGCCTAACCATTGATTAAGCAAGGTTGACTCCAAAACTGGGGTTTGATGAACCTTATCTTTGATGCGCTGATGGGCAGCGATGATAGCCTGGTGATCCAACACGCGATTTTTCCTTTAAACAGCTGAAATTATTGGCGGAAACTTACCATATTCCCCGGGCATCGATGAACTTAATTTAGAGCGTGTTGATCTTTTCGGTACAATTTTGCAGCAGTCTGTGTGCAATTTAGACAAGGCGAATGCTTGAAGGTCTAGTGGCTCTAAATCAAAAGCATTCAACGCGGTATAAATTGCACACAGGCGCTGCCCGAAGGGTTCGTCATATAAGCGCTTTACTCTTTGTCACAGTCCTTTGACTTAGAACCACTAGGCCTGTAGGACTGTTCCGCGATTAAAGCGCTTATATATAGAACAAATTTCGTACAGCAAAGATCAACACGCTTATGTGGACTCCCCCTTGTCAACATCAAAAAGATTTATCAAAGAATTAATGCTTGCTTATGTACGAGCTCTAATTGAGAAGCTACCTCAGGCTCACTGATATTTTCGCGAACTCGTTGTCAAATCTCTAAAGCGGGCTTTAAGCACTTTGCGTGTTGCTGACTAACGAGGTGATTTTCATCTTTAATTTTGCATTTTTGATGTTGCGTAACTTAAATTTCTCTTGCCGTTAAAGTGGCAATAATTCTGCTTTGTATTCGGTGTGGTTTGCGAGCATGGAAAAGGCCGTTCTGATCGTTTTGTTGGCCAGTGCCACAGCCGCACATTTCTTTCCTCTTCGCGCGACCAACTCTTGTACCCACAGTTCTTTCTTCGTTTGCGCTTTGCGTCGGAGCATCTGATTGATGGCAGACATGGCACCTGTGATAAGCGAACTTCTGACCGACTTGTTCTTAACATATTTCCCTATCGTACCGAGCTTAATTTTTCCTCCGGAAGAGTGCTGAATAGGTGTAAGCCCGATACAAGCGGCTGCGTCACGGCCAGTTTTAAATTGCCCCATTTCACCACAACCCAGAGCATTATATAAGTTTATGGCATTGAGTGGGCCAACACCTTCCAGAGCCAACAGCCTTTTACATCCTTCTTCCTGCTGGACCGCTTTCTCAATGCATATCTCATATTGCTCAACAGATTCAATACTTAGCTGTAATTGCTGCCATCCTGTTTCCAGGGCTTTACGAAAGGAAGAGCTAAATTCATTCTCAGCATCTTCCAGTACCTCATCAATGACACCTTTAAGTCCTCCCTGACCGGGAGATACGCGGATATTGAATTCCAACAATAGAGCCGTGAGCTGATTCTGCATGGCGACTTTGTGCCTGGAAGCCAGCTCTTTTAGTCTGACCAGGGACTGAAGTTCCTGTTGTTGTTTAGACTTACCGTTAATGAATGACACATCAACAATTTGAGCAGCCTGCAAGATAGCCAGCGCATCATTCTTATCAGTTTTTTGATTTTGCCTTACATTGGCAACCAGTTTAGCTGAAATAATTCGTGCGTCATGCCCCAGCCGTATAGCTTCTTGTTTCCAGTAATTGGAGGTGCCACATGCTTCAAACACGATGGTCATGGGCTTAGACGTTGTGAGCCAGTGTCTAAAAGCCTCTGGTGACATAGCTTCGTTACTCTGCACCTTATTCTTTTTGCAGGTACAGACCTGAATTTCTTCTTTGGCTAAATCGACGCCTGCGCTAATATTATGCATATTGGACTCCTGAATATTTTTGTGTGGGAACTTAAATATTACCCGACTTATTGGGTCGGGGGAGTCCAATTATCTCTAGTTAATAATCACATTGTGAAACAGCTTGCCTTATTACTGCCACAATTTATCTCAATTGATCACCACAGAGATTGGTAACTGTAGGTAATAAACGTTAATATGCGGTTTAACTATATAGAGTATAATCTCCACCTAATTTAGTAGTCAGAGCCGCATTCAGGCTTGTCGAGAGAAGGTATGTCGACAGATAAATTTGATAATGTGCCCAGAATTGTACTGGAAAAAGAAGACAGGGATTCTTTTCAGCGCACCCGAGCAGCGCAGAAAACTAAGCCACAGCCAGAAGTGCCTCAGGATAATCCGCCACCGGCTAAGTCGTCAGGTGGTCTGTTGGTTTTCGTTTTGTTGCTGGCGCTGGGCGGCTATGGCGGTAGCTATTGGCTGTACACTTTGCAGCAAAAAACTGTGAATCAGTTGGAAAACGCCAGCGAGCGAATTTATGAGTTGGAGCGCAAGATTTCTGCAACTGGTGAAGAGCTGGATCAGTCTGCCGTTGCTTTGCGGGTACAGGTTAATGAGTTAAAGGATAAAACCGATGTATTGTGGCAGGAAATGGACAAGCTTTGGGCTTCTGCATGGCGTCGCAATCAAACCGAAATTAAAGAACTTCAAACCCAGACAACTAACGAATTTAAAAATCAAAAAGCCACATTAACGGCATTGCGTTCAGATATTAGTGAATCCAATACCAATATGGCGGTTATCCAGGAGCAGGTTAATCAGCAATTGACCAGAGCCAAAGAAATTAACAGCTCGTTAGAATCTGTGGTAAAACAGCGGGCTGCGTCTGAGCAACAGATTCGCGATATGGGCGATCAGGTGGCTACCGTAGCGTTGCGCATCGAAGCTTTGATAGAGCGCATTGATGCGCTTGAGTCGTTAAAGCAAGAAGTGTCTACTATTAAGAGCCAAAATGCTGCCAGAAGCGCTCCGCCAGCAGTAGTGCAACAGCCGCCTGCAACGGGCACTCAGGCTGGTCAGTAACTTCTTTTGAATTAACCGGATGGGATCCATCCGGTTAAATTCGTCTCTCTCGGTTCCCTTATCTAACAGAAACCAGATTATGCATTTCACTATGCTGCTCGTGTTCTATCTGATGCAAGTTGCGGCAGCGTTGTTTTAATTCCTGAATAAACGCCTTACGGTTTCTCGGAGAGATAAAGGTGTAGGATCCGGCGTGGAAAATCTTAATGCGTGAAAAGGACAAAGTGGGAGCTAAGAAGCAATTGTTGCTCTGTTTGGCCAGTTGGATATCTGAGTAGTAAATGGTTTTATAGAGTAACTTACCACATTTGATTTCCAGGCGGTCCTGATGCAGGGTGTATTCACAAGGCCATGCAGAAAAACGAATGATTACAAACAGCAGCACACAGATGGCGGAAGCTGTGAAAATATCCGAAGGTTGTAGGCTAAACCCCTGGTTTTGCAGCATAGGCCAGGCGATTAGTAACCCTGGCGCTGCCAGAACTAATGCAGTGAAGAACCACCAATCCACTTTGGAACGCCACTTAGATACAGAATAGTTTACCGTTTTCATAATGCCCTCTATTAAAAACAATTGAACGCCTAATAAATATACCCTGGTTGCGCTTGTCATGCTGTCGAGGTGAGGTGATCACTGACAACCTTAATGTGCTAAAATCCCCGAGGTAACGACTTTTATTTTGCGAAACTTGACTATGAAAACCCCGATTAGCAGACCGATTGATCCTTGTCAGGCAGTATGCCGATTTGATGATGATGACATATGTTTAGGTTGCTTTCGCAAAAGAGAAGAGGTCAATAATTGGCGTTTTTTAAGCAACGAAGAAAAGGCCAAAATTGTGGAGGTGGTTAAACCTAAGATTACGGAAAGGCTTGAAAAAGAAAAGGCTTCAGGACGCTTACCTCCATCACAACGATTCCGTTATTAGTTTCATTGTGTGTAATTTGAGCCATTAGGCGGCAGCTTTTATATTCTCTGGGTCAGAATTCGAACCATTACACAAATCTGAGTTCACAGCGTGTACCTTAATAGCTAGTCAGTATTTTTGAATAGGTGCAAAGGCTGATTCAAATGTTTTAAATCCAGCATTTTATAGTCAATCTCTTACAAACTAAAAGGGGATCCGTACACCCTATCTTCAATCAAGGATGACAAATTTTGGGGTTTAAATTTAACCGGTCGTTCGAGCGCTTATACCAGGACACCCATCTGAAGATTTTTGAGTATTCGTGCAGGCAGCCATCATAAGGCTTAAACATGACACCCATTGTAAAAAAGCAATAGGAATAGACGGAAACAGCCATAATTTCACTATTCTTTGCTTGATGTGTGTCCATGTAACTTATGGTGGGTGTCCACGTAATTAATTGGGCTACAAAAAAGGGCTGCCAATTGGCAGCCCTTAGTGTTTATTTTTAACGCTCTGAATTATCTCAGAGTACGGTCAAAGAAGTTGGTGATGGTGTTGTAGAGATGAATGCCGGTTTGCTTACCGCGGATGCTGTGTTTCTTGCCGGGATAATCCATCACTTCAAAGGGGATGGCTAAATCCTGCAGGTGTTTGTACAGCATAGTGGAGTGGGTAAACAGCACGTTATCGTCTGCCATTCCATGATAAATCAGCAGGTCTCCTTTTAAATTTTCGGCGTAAGGGAATACGGACGACTTGGTGTAGGCTTCCGGATTGCTGTTGGGGTTGCCCATATAACGCTCGGTGTAATGGGTGTCATACAAGCGCCAGTCTGTTACCGGGGCTCCGGATACACCAGCAGCAAAATAGTCGGCTGCTTTAAACATGCTCATTAAGGTCATGTAACCGCCGTAACTGTGGCCATAGACACCGATTTTCTCTTTATCTACGTAGGGCAGGGTGTGCAAAAACTTCACGCCAGCCACCTGGTCCTGAACTTCAATCTCACCCATGCGCTCATGAATTGGGTCTTCAAAGGCTTTACCACGGTAATTTGAGCCGCGATTATCAACGCTGAATACCACATAGCCTTTGTCTACCCAATGCTGCATCAGCAAGCCGCGATTGCCGCCCCAACGATTTTGCACTACCTGAGCAATTGGGCCGCCATAGAGATAAACAATAGCTGGGTGTTTTCCGGAGATTTGTTTAGGTGTCCACATTCTGTAGTGCAGGGTAACGCCGTCCTGGGTTTTTAAGGTGCCAAACTCAGGCTTGACCCATTGTTCCTGATAAGGCGCTAACGGATGATTTTCATCGATTGCGTTTTCCGTTAACCAGGTGAGCTGTTCGCCATTGGCTTTGTGTAAACTAACCTGTGGCGGGGTGTTGATGCTGGAAAAGTCATCTACATAAATGCTGGCATCTTTAGAAAATGCAATGGAGTGGAAGCCTGCACGTTGGCTGACCTTGCTAATGTCGCCACCTTTTAAAGACACGCTGTAAAGGTGTTTCTCCACGGGAGTGTCTTTGCGGCCAGTAAAGTAAACTACGCCTGCCTTCTCATCAATGGCTGATACTTCGTCTACTACCCAGTCGCCACTTGTCAGTTGTGCCAGTTGTTTACCGTCGTTGCCCATCAGGTAAAGGTGTTTGAAGCCGTCTTTTTCAGAGGCCCAGATAAAGGCGTCCTGGTTTTTCAGGAAGTACAGATCGTCATGCAGGTTAATCCAGGTTGGGCTGGATTCGGTCAACAGCACCGAAACTTTGTTGCTACTGGTGTCCACCACTTTTAATTGCAATTGCTTCTGGTTGCGGGTTTGCTGTTGAAAGCTGAATTGCTGGCTGTTGTTGAGCCATTTACCACGAGCCAGATAAATGTCATGGTCATCACCCAAGTTAACCCATTCGGTCTTTTCCGATGCAATATCATAAATGCCCAGCTTTACTGTTACGTTTGGCGTTCCAGCTCTGGGGTAACGCTGTTCTACTACTTTAACATTGTCAGCGTAGATTTCTGTGCGGGTAATGATATCTACTGGCGATTCATCCACCCGGATATAAGCAATTTTAGATTCATCCGGTGATACCCAGTAGCCGGTCATACGGCTCATTTCTTCCTGAGCAACAAATTCCGCCATGCCATTTTTAATGGCACCACCACCATCACTGGTAACCTGGGTTTCTTTACCTGTGGCAATATTTTTCAGATACAGGTTTTGCTCACGGATAAAAGAAATAAATGTGTTTTTAGGTGAGATTTTGATGTCGGTTTCAAAAGTTTCTGTTTCCAGAATTTGCTGTGCCTTGTCGCTGCCCATAGGGTAGTACCAGGCGTCACCAGCCAGTGGGAACAGCAGGGCTTTACCATCGCTGGACCATTCGTATTCCATGATACCAGTGCCGTATTCACGGCGACGCTCACGACGGGCTTTTTCTTCGTCTGATAATTCTTCTTTGCCACTGTGCAAGTTATCGGCATCGAAAAGCAGTTGAGTTTTTCCTGATTCTACGTTGTATTCCCACAAATCGTAGCGTTCGTAATCTGTAACTTTACCCTGGATAAAGGTAACCCGTTGACCGTCAGGAGAGACCTTTAATTTACTGGGAGCTGTGCCTTCCAGTGCTGGAGAGGAGAAGATGCGTTCTATGGTTAGTTTTTCTGGTTCCTGAGCCTGTACCAAGGTACTGGAAAGGAGAATGCTGGAAAGCAGAGTGAGTTTTTTCATGCTTCAGAGTATCCTGTAGGAAAGTTCATGTATGGCCTGGTTGGCGTTGTCTTTTAGTTGTTGTTGTGACAATCAAAATGGCAAAAATGCTCGCCAGAACCTGATATTCGATAAAAAGATGCGTAGTTTATAACATGCAAGCACAAAACCACAAAACCGCTTTGTTACTGGGTGCAACTGGATTGGTGGGGCAACACTTGTTGGCACTGCTTCTGGCGGATGACAGATACGATAAAGTGATATGCCTGTTGCGATCACCACTCAAGCAAAACAATTTGGCTCAAGAACACGCTGAGAAGCTGCAAATACAGCAGGTGGAATACGAGCAATTGCCGCTTTTGGCTGAGTGTTTTAGCGCCCATCACGTCTATGTATGCCTGGGCACCACCATCAAAAAGGCCGGTAGTCAGGCGGCGTTTAAGTTAGTGGATTACGATTATGTACTGCAGGCTGCTGAGTTGGCGGCACAACAGCAGGCCCAGAGTTTTGTTTGGATCTCATCAATAGGCGCAGATGCTGATAGCGGTAATTTTTATCTAAAAGTTAAAGGCGAATTAGAGCAGGCAATAGCAAAAATCCCTGGATTGTGCGCATCCCCGGTACAACCATCATTATTGCTGGGCGAGCGTGACGAGTTCCGACTCGGTGAGCGGTTTGGAATCGCTATTGGGCGCCTGGTCAGGCCCCTGATGGTGGGGCCATTGCGCAAATACCGCCCAATACACGCGCTCGATGTGGCCAAACAGATGATAGCCCAACAGCGCTGGGATTAAGCGAATGTTTCGCTGTAAGCAGTTTGTGGTGCGACAGGAGCTGTGTGCTATGAAAGTGGGCACTGACAGTCTGTTGTTGGGCAGTTGGTGTGATCCGCAAGGTGCAGAGAGCATCTTAGATATTGGTACTGGCAGTGGTTTACTAAGCCTGATGATGGCGCAAAAAAGTGACACTGGTTGTCGTATAACTGCATTAGAATTGGATGAGTCAGCCGCACAACAGGCTCAGGAGAATGTTGCCTCGTCGCCCTGGCCTGACAAAATTGCAGTGATCAATGAGGATTTTTTGTCCTGGCAGGAGAAAACCGCTCAGCAATTTTCTTTGATTATCAGTAATCCCCCATGGTTTGAGTTCGCGCCATCCGCCGCCCATAACGCCAAAAATCAACAACGCGATGTTGCCCGAACCAAAGCCCGACAACAACACAGCCTGACGTTATCTGCGTTATTTAATGGTGTAAGCCGATTATTGTCGGATTCGGGAAGTTTTTATTTTGTGTTGCCTAAAAATGCGGAAGATGAAGTGATGAGTTTAATTACACAATTGCCTTTTGTGGTGGTGGCTAAAATAGCGGTTAAAGCCACACCTAAAAAAGCACCTTATTGCCAGTTGTGGCATTTAAAAAAACAATCCGGACAATGTCTTAGGCCAGAAAATAGTACAGAAGAGTGTGTTTCAGAATTGATTGTTAGGGATGAAAATGGCAACTATAGCGAGGCTTATAAAACCTTGTGCAAACCATTTTATTTGAACTTTTAATTCTAAAAGCGTGGTTTTTAATACTCTAATGCATTTAATGAATTCCCCGAAATGGCAGATAAACTAGATAGAGCCGATTGATCTCTTTGTGTTATTTTTCGGTATATCTCAATCAGTTACAAATTTTGGATTTCCTTTTTTTTAGGTGTTGCTATATTTAAAGTGTGCCTTGCAGAAATAAGCGGTGCGCACACAACATCAAAAACAAATCAGGACTTTTTCCACGGAGCGGAGAACCTTTGTAGGGGAGCTGTTATGAGCGAAAGTCAATTACCCTCTAGTATCAGCCAGCTGACCGATTCGCTGCAGGTGGTACAGTTTTACTGTCGGAATATTCCTATTCAAATACCCAAGTTTGCGGTGTATGCCATTTTGGATAATCCGGTTTTCGATAAAATAGTTTACCGGGATAATCGCAAGGTAGGATTAATTAAATTAGGTCGTTATCTGGTTCCGGTTATTGATCCGCTACACGGTAAATTAGACGAGCAAACCAAACACATAGTGGTGATTAGTCAAAGCAAAGGTAATAAATTCGGATTATTCGGTTATCCGGCGGACGAAGTCAAAGACAACTTGCAGTTGCCTTTTTATCATCGTTCTGTGCGCAAAATAGTGAAAGACTTTGTCTGATCAGATTTTTAGCGTGTAATAATCAAAACTGTCGATCAGTTTATAATTTAACTGATCGTACAGCGCTTTTGCCTGGTGATTATCTTTTGCAGTAGCCAGTTTAATGGCATGAGCCTGATTTTTTTCAGCGAACGCATGCGCGGTTTTCATTAACGCTTTAGCTACACCTTGCTTTCTCGAATTCGGAGCCACAAATAGATCGTTCAGAATATATACCTGTTTCATGGCGACTGAAGAAAACGACGGAAACAACTGAGTAAACCCCATCCCCTGATTTTGTTCGTCAATGGCCATGTAAATGATGGAGTCCTGATTGGTGAGTCGCTGAGCAATAAAACTCGTGGCGGCACTAATATCTGAAGGTTGTTGATAGAACTGGCGATACTGGTCAAATAAATCTGCGCATTGTTCAAGGGTTGCCTGGGTTACCTGCACAATCTTCATTGGCTCATTTCTCTCTTTCTGTTTAGTTTATGTTGGTTATGGGTTTTGTTGATCATGGGCTTTGCTGATCAAGGGCTTTACCCAAGGTAATAAAATACTGTTTAAAATAGCCTGCGATTTGCTGGCGTTGTTGCGGCTCAGGATAAATTCCAAGCTTTGCTTCTGCCGACTGCTTGGTGCCCTGCACCAGAAAAGCGTTCTTAAGGCTTTGATCCTGCACAAAGGCTTCAAATGCCCGGGCGCAAACTTCCTGTGGTTGCGCATAATAGTAGGTATTCAACGATTTGTCAGCGGTAACACTTTTGATAAACAAATCGCTGAGCTGATCGCTATTTTCTCGCAAAAATATGTGTTGATAGCAGCTTTCCAGTAAGTGGTTTAACGGATGCTCTATTACCTGTTGGTGCTTAAGCCACAACACAGAGGCAAAGTCGCGATGGCTGGCGCGTTTAAACAGCTTTTGGCTGATGTAGTGATCGAAGGCGTGAAACCATTCATGGGCCAGTGCGCCGCCACCGGCATTTTTAGCTAACGCCAGTGTGCGGGTGCCGGAATTGTAATGGGCTGAGCTGTATTTTTGCCCGCCTTTACCAAAAGCGAGGGACAAGGTGCCATTGAGGGAAATCACCTGTTCCGGTACCTGCAGTATGGTCATCAGATCGCAAAGTGCGTCAAAAAACAAATTTGCCGCTATCTGTTGTTCCTGTTTTGTGACCCAGTTGCCTACAGTCGCGGTTTTAAAGCCGAAGATTTTAACGATGTCGTTAAATGACACATCCGCTCCGTCGCGATGGCTGGGACCATTGCGGTAGTAGCTTTGATGTAAACGGGATGACGGTTGCTGTTGGGGCAAGGGAATGTTGTCTCAATCAAATATAGCTTGATGATAGCAGGCGCGGGCGTCTGGCTCAAAGTTGAGAAACCTGATCGAGATCCCCGCTCGATCAGGGCAATTATGCAAGGGTGAATCTGGGGGTTTTCCCCCATAGCATCAGTACCCACATTCTTGAATACTTTCCTGGTAAAATTGATTGAGGAAGTATTCATGTCCGTCTTTAACCGTAAAAACCTTATTTCATTGGCGGTGGCTTTTGCACTGCCGGCTGCTGGTCTGCAGGCAAAAACCTTTGATGCCGATCTCGCTGAAGTGTTCGCTGAGAATCCGTTGGATCTGCAACAGGTGATCGTCACTTTTGAAGGTTACTCTGCCCCCACCAGTGAGCGTATATCAAAACAAAAATATTGATATTCATTCAGGACCACAGGCTTCTGCTCAATGGAAAACATAGAAGCTGAACTTAACAGCGAAGCAATTTGTTGTTTCACGGCTCGCTTGGCGTTTTTCCTGGCACTGCGAGAGTCGAGTTCACAAACCCTTGCTACAGGCACCAGCTTAATATCTATGTCTTCAGACATGCGATAGGTTTTAATGGAGGACCTGGCGAGCGCTGTACCACCTGAAAAAACAATCTGGTAGTAATCCAGCTCAACCTCTGCAAGCAGTTTTAGCAATTGAACAACGTAATAGTCTTTTTCAACAATGGCGGGGTTACCGAGGCCAATGGCATCAGCAACATCAACAAATAGCGAGGTATCAGGCAGCGTTGACACGCTGTTTCCCTACAGCAATTTTTCGGGTGAAGCGTGTACTTTTAGGTTTGATTTTCACATTAGCCGGTATCTGGGTAATGTTACCGGACAAGTTCTGTTGCGACAGCTCATCAAACTGATAACCCACACCCAGCTTCTCCATTGCCTCGATAACAACACCATCGGCTCCGGCGGGATTATCCGGCATTAATTTCCCGGTAATACGATTCACTCTGGCACGGACATAAAGCCCATATCCAATTTTAAGTAGTAAACCTTCACGCACCAGATTTCGAAGACCACGGCCTACCTGGTCATAGTCCGCAATATCTTTAAAATCAGAGCGCAAAAAAACAGATCGCTTCGAGCGCTTTACTCGTGTCTGAATTTTACTTTTTATTGTCATATTGCGACTCCGTTTAAGTATGTTTAAATAATAGTCAAAAACACGACTTTTTTCAATCGCAAAAATACGACAATTATAGGGTGCAAAAACACGACACAGAAAAGTGATAATATTCATATTATACAGTGGCATAAGACACCCTATCTTTTGAATGTCAGGTGAGTTTTTGATATGCGAATGAAAGGAGTAGTTAAATTTATCTTTGATAGGCGTGGTAGGTCTGGACTTCAGTCCGACAAATGAAAACATGTAGGTCCGGACTTTAGTCCGACGAAAAAGTTAAATAACTGCGTCGTTGTCCTATTAGTCGGTTTTTGCTCTTGCAAAACAGGAATTCAGCACGTCCATGCTCAAGTCAGTCCTTCTGCGAATAGACCAACAAAAATGCCAGTCAGTTAAACTGACTGGCATTGAGAACTGCGAACCAGAATGGGTTGGCAGATCAATTATTTAGCGATTAATCACCAAACTCGCGGATAACGGTATTCAGGGTATCTTTGGCATCACCAAATACCATACGGGTGTTATCCTTGAAGAACAGCGGGTTATCCACACCTGCAAACCCGGCTGCGGCGGAGCGCTTCAGTACAAACACATTGCGGGTTCTGTGGGCTTCAATGATGGGCATGCCATAGATTGGACTGCCTTTCATTTCTTTGGCTGCTGGGTTAACCACATCGTTGGCACCGATGATGATAGCCACATCAAAGCTGTCCATACGGGGATTAATGGCATCCATTTCGTACAGTTGTTCATAAGGCACATCCGCTTCCGCCAACAGTACGTTCATGTGACCGGGCATACGGCCGGCTACCGGGTGAATGGCGTAGGCCACTTCGGCACCGTTTTTCTCCAGCAACTCCTGCAATTCTTTGACTGCGTGTTGTGCCTGCGCTACCGCCATACCATAGCCTGGAATCACAACGACGCTTTGCGCGGCTTCCAGCACGTAAAAGGCATCTTCGGCGGACAGCGCTTTGATTTCACCTTCAATTTTTTCACCGGGCTCAATGGGCTTGGCAAAACCGGATAGCAGGATATTCATCAGTGAGCGGTTCATGGCTTTACACATGATCTGGGTCAGGATAATACCACTGGCACCTACCAACAGACCGGCCACAATCAAGATGTTATTTTGAATCGCCAGACCGGCTGCCGTAGCGGCTAATCCGGAATAACTGTTCAGCAGCGAGATCACCACCGGCATATCCGCTCCCCCAATGGGGATAGTCGCCAAAATACCAAATACCAGCGCCAGACCAATAGCGATGTAGAACCAGTTCAGGGTAAAGGGTTGCGTGGCAATCACAAAAGGCAGAGCCACAGCGCTGATGATGATCAGTGCATTTAACCAGCGCTGACCGGGAAAGATGATGGCTTTGCTGGCCATTCTGCCGCCCAGTTTTGCCCAGGCAATCAGACTTCCACTGAAAGTCACACCACCGATTAAAATTGAGATGTAGGCAATCACCATAGTAGTAATGGTCAGGGTGTCAGTTTGTTTAATGGTGAGTGTTGATAAACCCAGCAACAAACTCGCCAGACCACCAAAACCGTTAAACAGAGATACCAGTTCCGGCATCGCGGTCATTTCTACCCGCTTCGCCATCCAGGCACCTAACACACCACCAGTCAGAATTCCGGCGAAGATAAGTTCATAGCTGATGATGTCACGGTGCAACAAAGTCATTACTATTGCGATGAACATCCCCAGCGCAGAGGTTAAATTACCTTTCTTCGCTGTTGCCGGGTGGCTGAGCAGTTTCAGACCCAGAATAAACAGGATGGCGGCAATGACATAACTTACATTAACTAACAGTGTCATACTCATTGTTGAGCCTCCTTATTCTTTTGCTTCGACTTAAACATGGATAACATGCGATTGGTTACCATGTAGCCTCCCACGACGTTCACGGAAGCGAATATCACAGCGGCCACACCCAGTATGGTGGTGAGTTGATTGTTGTCTGAACCCGCCGATACCATGGCGCCGATCAGGGTGACACCAGAAATGGCGTTGGCCCCTGACATCAGAGGCGTGTGTAAGGTGGCGGGGACCTTGTGGATCAGTTCAAATCCCAGGAATCCTGCCAGTACTAAAATGAATAATAGGTAGATTAATTCCATCAGGCTTCTCCTGCGATTGATTCAAAATGTTTACTGAGCATGGCATTGCGCAAAGTTTGCTGATGCACAATAACGCAGCCGTCCAGAATGTCGTCTTCCAGATCCAGCACAAAGCGTTTCGCGTCTCTGTCCCAATATTCATCTAATAAATTAAAAAGGTTATTGGCATAAAGGTCGCTGGCGTCTTTGGGTACCTGATTTGGCCAGTTACCTGTACCTACGATTTTGACGCCATTTTTCACTACCGTTTTACCTTTCTCGGAACCGGCCACGTTGCCGCCATTTTCGGCTGCCATATCGACAATAACGCTACCAGGCTTCATACCTGCAATATCTTCTTCACTGATGATCAAAGGCGGTTTACGGCCAAATAGCTGTGCCGTGGTGATCACCAGGTCGGAATCGGCGATGGCCTGGCGTTGTCCTTCTTTTTGCTTTTGCATCTGTTCTTCGCTGAGGGCATTGGCATAGCCCTGACTGGTTTGACCGGTCTCCCCCAAATCGATTTCCAGAAATTTAGCACCCAGAGACTGAACCTGTTCGGCCACGACCGGGCGGGTATCAAAGGCAGTTACGCTGGCACCCAAGCGCTTGGCGGTGGCGATGGCCTGTAAACCAGCCACACCCGCACCGATAATGAATACCTTGGCAGGCTTCACTGTACCTGCCGGGGTCATCATCATGGGCAGTATGGTATCCAGCTGAGTGGCTCCCTTGAGTACCATGACATAACCTGCCAGATTGGTTTGGGAGCTGAGGGCATCCATTTTTTGTGAGCGGGTGGTGCGCGGGATCATTTCCACACTGATGGCGGTTACCTGCTTGGCTTGCAGTTTTTCAATCAGAGGTTTCTGGAAAAACGGATCCAGGTGACCAATTACCAGGGTTTCAGCTTTCAGGTGCTCAATGTCTGCTTCTGTAGGTCGGCTGACATACAACACAATTTCCGCTTCTGCCAGACTGGCATTGCGATCCTGGCTGATAATTGCTCCCGCTTCGACGTAATCTTCATCACTGTAACCAGCCAGAAAACCTGCGCCAGTTTCAATCGTAATCGAAGCCCCGGCCAAAGCCAGTTTCTTTACAGTGGCGGGTGTAGCACTACACCTGCGCTCTAATGAAACATCTTCCGAGTGTTCGTTGACTCCCGGCGTTTCATTCACAACAAATATTTTCATGGTGACTCCAATAACAAATGCTTATGTAACAGAGTATGAAAATTCGTCCGAAAAGCTAAATTACTTATTTCGATGGTCAATATTGATTTTAGTGATAAAGGTCGGACCAGATCACATTCTGATGAATGTTAGGGCAGGGAAAGGCTTGTTATTTTTCCCATGGTTCGCTAACTGTTTGTAAATATAGTTGAAAATTTAACCTGTTTTTTAAAAATCTGTCATACTCAAGGTAGAAACTGTCGTCAGGCCAGATAATTAAAACAGAAGATGCCTATGTACGTATTACGACTGAATCAAAGCACCATGCCGTTAGGATGGATTACGATAGAGGAAGCTTGTAAACAATATTCTCTGGGCAATGTGCTGTTTGAATTGGGATCGATGAAGCGAACTTTGTTAGGCGGGCATAATCATGCCGGTGAACAGAGTAGCATCGAAATTGCCTCAATTATTGGCTGCAAGGGTAAGGTAGTGCACCAGAGTGGTAAAATTCCCTTGTGTAACCGTTGGTTATTTGCCCGAGATAACTACACCTGTTTGTATTGTGCCAATCAATTCCGGCCCAGCCAACTGACCTTAGATCACATTATCCCGCGTTCCCGAGGGGGCAAGAAAACCTGGATGAATTCAGCGACCGCCTGCAAGCGCTGCAACGTTGTTAAAGGTGCCAGAACCCCGGAAGAGGCCGCGATGCACCTGATTGCTGTGCCTTTTAAACCCAATATGTACGAGCAACTGTACTTGCGTAATAACCGTATCCTGGAGGACCAGAAGGAGTACCTGAGCAGCCAGTTTTCCAGTAAGCGTGATTGGTTAGGCGGCAAGCTGGTGGCCTGAATGCAGAATAAATTATGAACTATAATTTCTTTTGCAGCGTTTAAACGCAAACGACAACAGGAAGTAAACTATGAACCTACATATCGAATCCTTTGAGGGCGGTTTTTATCTGGCGGCAATCGAAGATAAGGAACGCACCTGGTATCTTTACGACGAACAAAACCACCCTAAAAAGTTTAACTGCATCAATGAGATAAAGTCCTTTTTAGTCAATGAACGATTTGAGAAAGTCTGGTTAAAGCAAAATACACCTTACGATGAAATGTGCGGCATGACTTCAACCACCGAAGACATGAAGCTGGAACTAGAGTGGCATTAGAGCCTGTTTAGTCGAGCGGTTGCACAATAAACTTCTCGCTGACAAGTCTCATGGGGTCTGGTGCCGTCTGCAACAACTGATGCAGTGTATCAAGTACCTGATAATCCATTGGCAAAGGCGCTTCTTCGGGCTGATAAGTTGAACCCATTGGATAGTCCATACCGGCAGTTTTGCTCATCTCAATGTGGGTGCCCAAAATAGCCGTCACCGGTAGTGACCGAGTTTGTTTAAGCAAGCGTGCAATACTGTGTCTGTAGGCTTGCCAGTCGCGCACATACAGCCTGTCCGGATACAGGCTGTCACCGGTTAGCAACCATCCAGTTCGCTCATCAAATAATGCAATGGCATCGTCACTATGCCCCGGCAAGGGGTAAGCTGTTATTGTCCTTTCCCCTAAATCTAATTGCGCGCTGTCTTCAGGCCAATGCAAGCCATCAACCCCATAGCCAAAATGTTGTTGAATTGCTTTCAGATTGCCAGCCACAACCTGGGTACGGGCCTTATCCTGAAATTGTTGGTCAGCGGCAATGTGATCGCTATGACCATGAGAATGCAATACCAGCAGTTGTCTGTTAATCGTTGTTGGCGAAGCCTCCTTAAGAATACGGCTGATGGTAGCAAACAATGGAAAACGGTTGGCACTGGCTGTTGCGCCGGTGTCTAACAACAACGCCTTTTGAGTGCCCAATAACAGATAAATAAAGGGGGCTTCATAGTGCAGGCACTTGTTTTGACGCAAAATATAGGTGTTGGCGTCATAGCGAAAGATTTCAATAGGGCCAGCATTATCCATTTGGCAATCTGCTACGCCATGTCGCCATTGGTATTGCTGTAATTTTTGCAGCTCTGGTGCTGGCATTGGCGACGGTTGTTGGCCGTTTGCGAAGGTCCCACAGAGCAGGGTGCCCAAGGTCAATAGTGGTACCCGATGGCACAGGTTTTTGATTGCTTTGCTGAAAATGCTCACTGGCGTTTAACCTTTAAAATCCAGGAATTCAACATACAGCGCTTTTTGAGAATGACACTGACCGAAGTCGGCTACTAACTCTGCATTTTCAAATGAGTACTCGATTATGGTTTTGGCTGATTCTTTGAGCTGACATTGCTCCGCCAGATAAATAGCATCAAAAGAAGGGGCCGGGCCAATCTGATGCACAAACAGCAGGCGCTGCTCTGACAGTAGGATACTATGCCATTGGTTAGATTCAGGGTTTGCAGGCATCTTGTTGGTTAATTGTCGACGATATAACGGCTTTTTAAAAAATACCTCTTGCTCGCTTAGCCAGGGCTTCCCGCCTCGTTCAAAGTGCCCCTTAAAAACAGTGGCGTTGAGCACTATAGATTCGCCCTCAATGAGTTTATTGAGATCAAAGTGCTCAGGTAGCAAGGTCAGCATATTTTCTTCAAATTGCTGCCCTGATATCAGGTGAGTTAGCAGTTTTTCATGGCTTTGCAGCTCGATTTCATAAATCAACTGATAATCGTGAGGTGCCTGATATAAGGGTAGGTGGCTGGCAAAAAGGCGGTCACCATCGCTAAACAACACCATGCCATGGGAACCCATGCGCTGGTGATGCTTATGTTCATCAGCTTTTAATGGAACAGCTTGCGACAAACAAAAGAACAACAGTAAAACGGTTAACTTTGACATAGGGAGCAGCCTGTAAACATATGGATTGATCCTATTCTGCTTTAATAATAGGCGTAAAAACAGCGACTAAAAGTTTATCATTGTTTCCTTTTAGGATATGGTTTGAGTTAATTTGTTTACCGGTTTTCAGGTTATGGATGTTAATGATTTGCGTTATTTTATGGTGATTGCCCGCAGCAATAATTTGCAAACGGCCGCTAAAGAATTAAACAAAACGCCTGGGGCTTTATCCAAAGCCATTCGCAGAGTGGAAGCCTTAACTCATACCCAGTTATTTGAGCGACAGGGGCGCAATATTCAATTGAATGCTGAGGGCCGACGATTTTGCGAATATGCGCGGGTGATTGTGCATGAGTCAGAACAGGCCATTAGCGCATTTGGCCAGGGTAAGCAAAAAATCAAAGTGAACATAGCTGGCCCTCAGGTATTGCTGCAACAGGCGTTACCCAGCGTGTTGGATTGCCTGCCAGCTGCTCATTATGACACTCACATTACCGCCGAGTGGGAAGGGGATGCGTTAAAACATTTACGCGATGGTAGCGCCCATCTGGCCATTGCCACCGCAGAGGCAGTAGAACAAAATCAAGCTGACCTGAGTATTATTGAACTTGGCGAAACCAGCTTCCAACTGGCCTGTGCCGCTGCACATCCGCTGCTGGCCGATAATCCGGCAACGACAATTAGCAATGAACAGATTCAAAAGTATGCTTTTGCTTGCCCGGTAGTTTCGCCTTTTTGCGGTATACAGCGAGGTATCGGCTCTGATGGCTGGCGAGATGATATTCTGCCGCGCAATATTGCCTACCGGTGCAGTGATTTCAGTACCTTAATAGCATTGGTACAACAGGGCAGGGCATTGGCTTATATCCCGGATTTTTGTATCAGCCAGGCAAATCTTTGCGCCCTCAAAATTACTATTCCCTGGCAATACCGGGAAAGGCTAATTCTGGCATACCAACCCAGTCAGGCGGCCGGTTGGTTGCATCGCTTCGCCAGTGATTTGCAGTCGAGCAATTAAGCTTTCCTTGGCATTCAGAAAAATTACAGTTAAACCCTTGACCCTATATCTAACTATAGGGTTTATACTCTGTTCAGTATCAGTTATTTGGGCAATGTTATGTACAAAATTGGACAGCTGGCAAAAATGGAAGATATCAGTGTAGAAGCCCTGCGTTTTTATGATCAGCAGGGGGTATTATCTCCGGGTCACAGAGCAGACAATGGTTATCGTCTCTACAGCGACGATGATCGCAAAACCCTGAAGTTTATTCAGTCCGCCAAGAGCTTAGGCTTTACTCTGGCTGAAATTCAGGAGTTGTTAAACATCAAGGTGGACAGTCATTCACATACCTGTGAAGAAGTGAAAACTATCGCAGAGCACAAGTTGCAGGATATTCAGGATCGTATCCGGCAATTACAACGTTTTGAGACTACCCTAAAAAAAGTGGTAAAAACCTGTTGTGGCGGCCCGGAAAGTGCCGAACATTGCTCTATTCTGGAAGCTATTGAGGAGCGCGTGGCATGATTTTTCTGCAGAATTTTTGGGACTTATTAGTGTTATCCGCCCCCTGGTTGTTGCTGGGCTATCTGATTGCAGGTGTGATCAATGTTTATTTACCCAAACAATGGATGCAAAGTCAGTTAGGCAAGGCCAGTTTTGCTCATTCAGTTAAGGCGGCGTTTATTGGTGCACCTTTACCACTGTGTTCCTGCGGTGTTATTCCCACGGCCCTGGGCCTGCGTAAACGCGGCGCCTCTAAAAATGCCACGGCCTCCTTTATGGTGGCTACCCCTGAAACTGGCGTAGATTCAGTGTCGGTGACCTATGCCCTGATGGGACCGGTTATGGCCATTGCCAGACCCATTGCTGCGATAGTCAGTGCTATTGTGGCCGGGGAGTTGGTCAGATTAACCGATAAACCGGAGGTGCCAAAGACGCAAACTCAGGTTCATTCCTGTTGCGGCAGTAAAAAGGCCGAAGCTGAGCCGGAGCAAAAGGGGGTTGTAGAAGTTCTGCAGTTTTCCTTTGGCAAATTACTGGGGGATACAGCCAGTTGGTTGTTACTGGGTTTGTTTTTTGCCGCGATAGTGCAAACCTGGGTTCCGGAATCGTTTTTTGTGCAATGGGGTGACAGCATTTTAACTATGGTGGTGATGGTGCTTGTCAGTATTCCTATGTATATCTGTGCCACAGCCTCAACCCCGATTGGCGCTGGTTTTATTCTGGCGGGTGTATCGCCGGGCAGTGTCCTGGTGTTCATGCTGACCGGACCCGCAACCAATCTGGCCACACTAGGCGTGCTAGGCAAAGAACTGGGTAAACGTGCCATTGTGGCTTATCTGGTGGCGGTTATAGGCACCGCAGTAGGCATGGGACTATTGCTCGACTGGTTGTTGCAGTACACAGGTTGGCAAATTGATGTGGCTGAGCAATTGCATCAGCATCAGGACAGTTTGTTTTACACACTATGCGGTGTGTTCCTGAGTGCGTTAATGGTTCGGTACTATGGTACTCAAATAGTAAGACGCTGGTCTCGTGAAAGTGACGGTTCAGGGGTGAGTGAACCACACTCACATTAACTAAACCTCAGGGCATAAATGCATTAAATTGCTATGAAATTCAATTAGCTAACGATTTTTGTTTAAAAACTGCTCGACCTTTTCATAAAAGGTTAATATATTTCTCGTTAACCAGTGTCGATATTTCCGATACTGGTTCTCCTCAATTTGCCTAATCCCCTACTTGTTTAACGACGCGCCGGGGATTTCTTTTGTATAAATTGAGTGTATACAATATAAAATATACCAAAAATGAGAAATCTATTATGTTTAACTTCAAGTGTTTTAGGAACAAAACGGTCGTACTTTGCGTTACGCTACTTGGCTGCTATGGCCCTTCGGTGGGTGCCGAAACAACGCAATCCAGTTTTAATACCCCATCTTTAAATTATTGTGCTGCTCATGGCGGAGGTAGCTATGAGTGGATTCAATCTGTCACCTTGGATGGCGACACTTATTCGTCTGGCGGAGCAGGCAATGACAACAACCTGCAGGGATATTCGGATTTTACCGCAAAGACCTTTACTGCCTCAGATGGCCAGCTGCAATTAGCGCCGGGATTTTCAGGTCAGGCATATTCGCAATTCTGGACTGTTTGGGTGGATCTCAACCAAGACGGTATTTTTTCTGATAGTGAAAAGTTGCTGGATGGTCTCTCTGGCAATGCCAGCACTAATGGTGTATTAGCGTTGCCAGTGGTTTCGCAAAATTTGACGACAAGAATGCGAGTGGTTATGCGCTATGGTGGAGAAGCTTCGTCGGCTTGCGGTAATATCGGTAGCGGTGAAGTGGAAGACTACAGCCTGCTGATCCCCGCAGATAGTGCTGGACAATTGCAACTGCAAGACATCTGCAAAACTCAGGGAGCCAGTACCAATAGCCAGTTGGCTGATGGAGTGGCCATTTGTTTGCCCGATGCCCAGGTAAACTATCTCAGCATCCCCGGAGCCAATAATTATAACAGCATTGCTATTAGCACCGGTCACGGAAGCGGTGATCTTTCCTTGTTCGCAAAAAATGGTGGCTGGCCAGCTACTAATGGTACCGATCCGGGTTCTACCAACGCTGGAAATTCGGAATGTATTATCTTGCAGAATCCATCGCAATATTGGACCTATGTAGCTGTGACAGGGGAAAAACAAGGGGCCAGCATTGTTGCGGATTTAGGGGCCACAAGTTGTCGGACGGTATCCGATGAGGTTGATCCTACAGACCCAGTCGATCCGCCTTCTAATGGGAACGATGGTTACCCTTATGATTCGGTCAACGTCAAAATTTTCCGTTTTCAATTTAGTGATGCACCCTTGACCTGGACTGAGCAACAAATCATCACCGAAATGGAGAAAGTAAAAACCTATTACACTGAACAATCCTACGGACGTTTTACTGTGACTTATGATTTGTCACAACCCATTATTTCTATCCCAGAGTCCAAGAGTAATTATGATAATGACTTTCATGCCTGGCGAGCTCTGTGGCGAGCAAAAGTCGCGGAACAGGGAGTAGATCCTGATGCTCCCGGTGCGGGCAACATTATTATGATGACCGCACCTCAGGTCGGTAATTTTAACTCCAGTGCGGCACCACCAGAAATGTCGATATATCACTACGGCGCGGGAACTGTCGCTCATGAAATTGGACATGCACTGGGGTTACGTCACGCTAAAGCCGTGGAAGCGGGACCTGGAAAAATCATCGGCAATGGTGATATTGCTAGCGAAAGCCTGAATTACGGTAATGTGTACAGCATGATGGGAATGGGGGCGCACTCATTGCAAGAATACAATTTGATGTACAAAGACTACTTTGGCTGGTTGACTGCGCAGGAAGTCCCCTTGATAAACCAGTCTGGCACTTATCGTCTTTATGCGTTTGATCATGGCAGTGCTTCAGGCACCAATGCACCGGGCTATATTGGCATCAAGTTAAAATCAGGAAACGATAAATACACCTATTGGCTGGAATATCGCACTACTCACAACACATATACCAACACCAAAAACGGTGTTTTGATCAACCTGCAAGGATACCTTGAAAATGAGCAGGACCCTGGATTTTGGAAGCACACCTCACATTTACTGGATATGACGCCAGGTTCTAAAACACCTGGCTGGTGGGGCGACGATCAAACTGACTCAGAGCTAGTGATTGGTGAAAGTTATACCGACCATTGGGGAGGATTCCGCATCACTGTACTGCAAAAGGGTGGTGTAGAGGATACAGCGCAAGCCTGGATTGATGTCCAGGTGGAAATGCTGTAGTTGCAATAAAAACTCCCGTGCTTCGTCCTTGAAGACACGGGAGAACGGGAACTGTTTTGGCTTTTGCGCTTCTGGTTTACTCGTAGCGCAAAGCCTTGATGGGCGTTGCTCGGGCTACTTTGGTGGCTTTGCCTCCGACGGTTAGCCAGGCGATGAGCAATGCCATTAAACTGGCTGTCAGACAACTAGCAAGTACCCAAAGTTCACTGATACGATAAGGAAATATCTGTAACCAGCTAAGCATCAACATCGCAGCACCAGCACAACCAATGAAGCTGGCCAGTAATACCGGTTTGGAGAACTGCCAGGTGAGCAGTTTGACGATATCCAGCACACTGGCTCCCATTACTTTACGGATGCCAATCTCTTTAAAGCGACGTTCAGCAGTAAAGCTGGCCAAGCCAAACAAGCCCAGGCAGGAGACGATGACGGCGAGGCTGGAAGCAATCGCCAGCAACAGCGCTTGTTTTTGCTCTGACTGAAAATCTCTTTCGATTACTTCACTGACATAGGTGCGTACAAAGGGTAATTCGGGTACCTGATCCTGCCAATAGCGCAGTAGTGTTTGCTCTGCTTTTTGCGGCGCATCTTCAAAACGTACCGCCAGAAAGCCGATACCACCGTAGTCCACGAAAATGTAAACCTCCGGACGAATACTTTCTCTGACTGTGCGATAATTGATATCGCTGATCACTCCAATAACTGTGGCAAATATGGTCATGTCGCCCCATCGATACTCCAGCACCTGACCCAGAATGTCTTCGTTACTGGCAAAACCAAAGTGGGCCACCGCCTGTTCATTCACCATGGTATTAATTTGGCGGGTTTCCGGGTTTTGTTGTAATTGTTGAAAATCCGGACGTACATCGGAACTGATATTTAGATCGAAATAACGGCCCGTTATTACTTTGGCGTTAAAGGTGTCCAGAAAGCCTTCATCGACATTGCGAAACGAAATGGTTTCGCTAAATTGGGAGCCATCTTCCCGGTTGAATGACAACCCCAATTGCCAATTAGTTGCCATGGCCGGAAACATATTGATGTATGTGGCGGCTTTCATGCCGGGTAAGTCCAGAATCTGTTCTCTGAGCAACTTTTGGCGAGATTGCTGGGCAACGGGTTCACGACCTACACCATGTAATATCACAATATGGTCTTTGTCGTAGCCTACTTCCAAATTCATGGCGTGCTGCCGTTGTGCGAACATCACCATGGCACAGACGATCAGTGCGATAGAAATGGAAAATTGCGCAATCACTAACAGGTTACGCAACATCAGACTGCCGGAGGTTTCTGCAGATTTATTGGCTTTCAGAACTTTGGCAGGGCGAAATGCGGAGAGTACCAGGGCCGGATAAATACCGCCTAATATGCCCACTATCAGCACCAGGGCTATCATGGCCAGAGTGTTTATCCCCAAATAGTCAAAAACCAAATCTCGCTCCAAAAACTCACTGTAAAAGGGCAGTGCCAGCTCCACCAACATTAAGGCCAGCACTAAAGCGATAGCGGTGATAAAGATTGTTTCTCCCAGAAATTGCAGGATCAACTGCTGTCGCGAAGCGCCCATAACCTTGCGCAACGCCACTTCCTTAGCACGACGTGTAGAACGGGCCACAGACAGGTTGGTAAAGTTGATACTGGCAATAAGCAGAATCACCAGCGCAATACCCGAGAAAATAGCGATGTTGGTTTTACGCCCTGGTTGATTGATGTACATTTCATCCAGCGGAGTTGCCGTAAACGCGATCCAGTCTTCCGGCTGAGCATAGGTTTCCTGAATAAATTCAGGAACAATCACTCTGTCTTTAACCAGTTGTTCCATACGATGGTTAATATCCGCAATGTTAGCCCCTGGTTTCAGGGTAATTAACGTCATGTTGTTGCCACCGGCCCAGTTGGTGAACAGCCAGGGCTGAGTTTCCAGGTAGTCTTCTTCAACGATTTTTAGCAAGGCTGTGAGACCTTCAATATTGGTATTGTGAGCAACATTGGCATACACAGCGCCTACTCTGAAGTCTTTGACTACACCCCAGCTTTCAATGGTAATGATTTCGCCTATAGCGTCTGTACTGCCAAAATATTTGGTGGCCAATTGTTCCGATAAGGCAATGGCGGCATTGTCGTTAATGGTGCTGTTCAGATCACCTGCTAAGGTATCAAATTGTAATATATCGATGGTGCTGGGGTCTGCAAAATACAAAGGCTCTTCGTAGATATCATTGCGGGTTTTGACTATTGGCCACTGTCGGTTCATGCGGCTTGCAGATTCAATCTGGTCGGGAAAATAATCTAATAGCACCTGCTTTAGCGGGCCGGGGGCTACATCAAAAGTTTGGGCTTCAGCACCTGTGGTGAAATAAGTGGTCTGTACGAGGTAGGTGCGCTCCGCGGCAGGCCAGTGATCGTCAAAACTGGTTTCATCCTCGATAAATATAAATAACAACAGACAACTGGCCAGACCCACTGCCAGGCCAAGAACGTTGATACTGCTGTAGAGTCTGTCGGCAATCAGGTTGCGCCAAGCGATTTGCAGGTAATTTTTAAACATGCTGAAGCCCTCCTAGGCGGCTTTTACGCTTTCAGTGACAATTTTGCCATCGAACAAATTTACGGTTCGGCTGGCATAATCTGCATGGGCAGGGCTGTGAGTAACCATCACTATGGTGGTGCCTTCCTGATTGAGCTGTTGCAGCATTTCCATCACTTCCTGACCGTGGGCGCTGTCGAGGTTGCCGGTGGGTTCGTCCGCCAGGATCATAGCCTGGTCGCCAACCACGGCCCGGGCAACAGCAACTCGCTGTTGTTGACCTCCGGATAATTGGCCCGGCATGTGATTAGCCCTGTGACCAATGCCCACCTTATCCATTACCTGCAATACTCGTTGACGCCGCTCATGAGCAGGAATGTCGTGATAAAGCAGTGCCAGCTCGATATTTTCCTGAACCGAAAGTTCATCCACCAGATTAAAGCTCTGAAAGATAAAACCAATATTGTGTTTGCGAATGGCGCTAAGCTGGCTCTCGCTGAAATTGGAAATTTCCTGATCCAAAAAGTGGTATTCGCCGCTACTTGGAGAATCCAGCATACCCAGAATATTTAGCAGGGTGGATTTACCGCAGCCGGAAGGCCCCATGATAGCCACGAATTCACCCTGATCGATGTCCAGCGAGACCTGATCAAGCGCGGTGGTTTCAATGTCGTTAGATTGATAGACACGGGAAATGTTGTTTAGCCTAATCATGTGTTTTTCCTTCAGTTTTTCAGGGTTAATCGTTCAATGTTTTGGTATTCGCCATAGGACGACACTATGACGGTTTCGCCGGCTTCCAGACCGGACAGAATTTCAATGTATTGATTGTTGCGACGACCGCTGCGAATGGCTCTTTTATTGGCTTCGCTGGCATCTGGAGACACTACATAAACCCAGTTACCTCCGGTATTTTGAAAGAAGGCGGCATTGGGCAGCATCAGTGCTGGTTCGGCATCGCCTAACTGCAGTTTCACCTGTAGGGTCTGACCGCGCCGGATATCTTCTGGGCGGGCATCACTAAATTGTAAATCCACTTCAAATTGGCCGTTGCGCACCTGCGGATAAATTTTGCTGATGGTCAGTTGGTAACTTTCATTGTTGCGTATCAAGGTGGCCGGTTGTTCCAGATCCACCCGACCCAGATAAAATTCATCGATAAAAGCGCTGAGTTTAAAGTCATCCGGCGTATCTATCTGACCCAGGCGGCCACCGCGGGTGATACTTTGGCCAATTTCTGCATCAAATCCAGAGAGTTTGCCATCTACCGGGGCTTTTACGTTCATATTGTCCAGATTCTGCCGGGAGATTTGCAGGGCTCTTTCCAGCTGTTCACTGGTGGATTTCAGGAACTGTAGTTGTTGCTCCTGCATTAACTCGTCGGTGCGTTGACTTTCTAATGAAACCGCCAGGGTTTGCTGATACCAGTTCAATGTATCTAGGGTGTCATCTACCTGATTTTTGGGGATTAGGTTACTGGCCAATAACTCCTGTTCGTGTCGAAGTTGCCGTGACAACAACCGGATCTGATGGTTGATGTCCAGCAGGTTGCGCTTGTGTTGCAAACGATTTTGCTCCAGTTGTAATTCGATCGAGCGCATATTATTGAGCTGCTCCGCCACCAGTGCCTCGTTACTGGTAACGCTGAGTTGCAATGAGGTGTTGGACAGCCGGGCTATCATATCCCCGGCTTTTAACAGGGCTCCGTCTTCCACATACAAAGCTTCGACGCGGCCACCTTCGATGGCATCTAAAAACACCGTTTTGGCGGGGGTGACTCTGGCACGCAGTGGTAAGAAGTCTTCAAATATACCCTGCTCAACCGTTGCCAGTGTGACTCGTTGAGACTCTACGGATAGCGCGCGTTGCCCGGTTTTGGAAAACAACAATAGCCCCACGGTAAGGGCGACTGATGCCATAACCCATGGAAGCGCTTTGCGCCAGAGAGGTTTACTGGAGACGACTTTCTTATCCATTGCTGCCCCGGAGCGGCCCTCAGTAGCGCGTCCTTGTGGTGGCATTTTGATGGTCTTTTTTTGTTGCGTTGTTAATTCCACTGACATGGTTAGACTCGTTTAAATTGCTCGCATTCGCTGTCTTTAGCGAGATGATTACAAATCCTGTGCCAACACCTAAGTGTATGAAATTTATGGAATAAATATTTTATTGCAAATATAAATCAGCTTTAAGTGTACGAATACGAACACTTGCTGTACGGTATTGAACAGTCATAGTTCATCAAAAGTCTGCACAAGATGTCAGTGGAAAGTCGCATATTAATCGTCGATGACGATGAGGATATCCTGGTCGCCAGCAAGCTGTTGCTCAAACGTCACTTTACTGAAGTGGTTATTTGCAATCGTCCGGAGCAAATACCGGAACTAATGGATAAGCAGCATTTTGATGCGATTCTGCTGGATATGAATTTTGGACCGGGAGAGAGTAGTTGTCAGCAAGGGTTTAGCTGGCTGAAACAAATTTTAGAAATAGATCCTCAGGCCGTGGTGATCCTGATCACCGCCCACGGTGCCATTAACCTGGCTGTAGATGCCATGCGGCTCGGTGCCACTGATTTCGTCGCTAAACCCTGGCAAAACGAAAAGCTGGTAGCTACGGTTTCTTCTGCTTGTCAGCTGCGCCATTCTCGCAATGAGGCCAGTCGACTACAAAAAACCAACAAGGTGCTATCGGATGCAATAATACAATCCGATGCCCAGCCGATGATCGGTAGTTCTGCGGGTTTGTCGAAGGTAAAACAAATCATTAAAAAAGCTGCAGCTACCGAAGCCAATATGCTGTTGTTGGGAGAAAACGGCACCGGCAAAGAAATGTTGGCCCGCACCATTCACGCCAATAGTCTTAGAGCGGATAAGGTGTTTATGAGCATTGATCTGGGAGCTGTGCCGGAGTCGCTATTTGAGAGTGAGTTATTTGGTCATAAAAAAGGTGCTTTTACCGGCGCTAAAGAAGACCGTATCGGAAAGCTGGAAGCCGCTCATGGCGGAACCCTGTTTTTAGATGAAGTGGGCAATATGCCATTGCATTTGCAAACCCGATTGTTAACCGTACTGGAGCAACGTCAGGTGGTGCCGCTGGGCAGCAATCAGGCACAGGACATTGATATTCGCTTGTTGTCCGCTACTAATCTTTCACCCGAAAAACTGCACGATGAAAGTCACTTTCGACAAGACTTACTGTTTCGATTAAATACGGTGGAAGTGGTGTTACCTCCATTGCGTGAACGCAAAGAAGATATTCAGGCAATTGCTCATCACTACCTTGAGGTGTTTGCCCGTAAATACCACAAGACAGCGCTGCAATTGCAGGCGGATACGCTACAAGCCTTGATGGAGTATCACTGGCCTGGCAATATTCGCGAATTAAAACATGCACTGGAACGGGCGGTGATATTGGCTGAAGGCAACGAAATTGGGCCGGATGATTTGCAACTGCAGAAAACGATTCCCGGCAATCAGGCGGTAGATATTCAGCAGCAAGATCTCAATCTGGACAGAATCGAAAAACAAACCATTCAACAGGCCCTCAGAAAACACAAATACAATATTTCCCATACTGCTAAAACGTTGGGCTTAACCCGGGCGGCTTTATACAGAAGGATGGAAAAGCATGATCTTTAAACGATATTCCAGCCAGTTATTTTTACGGGTATTGCTGCTGGCGGTGAGCTTATTTGTGTTTGCTAACCTATTTCCCCGGGACGGCTTTATCGTCACTCAATGCATTTTAGGACTGTTCATTCTGTATCAGTTTTGGGGGATTCAGCAGCAGGTACAGAAGACTAACCAGCAAATTGCCCGATTTTTACAGGCGCTGCGCTATCGGGATTATTCAGCCCGGTTTGATTTTAGTGGTTACGGTGATGGCTTTGACGAACTGGGCCGCGAAATTTCGCAAATTGTGCAACAAGAACAGAGCCGCAGAGAAGCACAGGAGGGCACCAAACAATGGTTAAAATCTGTGATAGAGCATGTACCTGTACCGCTGTTGAGCATACACGCTGATGGCCGCATAACGCTGTGGAATAATGCGGTGCGACGTCTGTTTAACAGCAGTACCATCACCCGTGTTGAGGAACTAAAATACTTTGGTGAGGAGTTCTTTCGCGCCATGGAGGCTGTCGAGGGACCCGAGCGGCGCTTGGTGCCCTTTGTGGCCGATGGCATGGAGCATCAACTCAGTGTTGCCGTGCGCCATGTTGTACATAACGGGCAAAAAGATCGAGTGGTTTCATTGCAGGATATCGCCTCTGAGCTGGATAAGGCACAGTTGGATGCCTGGCAGGACTTGGTGAAAGTACTAACCCATGAAATCATTAATAGCATTACCCCAATCACCAGTCTCGCCAGCACTGCGGATGCCATTTTGGCCACACCGCTGAACAGCTTGTCAGACGAATATTTGCGAGATGCCAAAGAAGCTGTCAGCACAGTCGCGAAGCGATGTGAAAATCTGCTGGGTTTTGTGAACAGTTATCGCAGTATCACTCATTTGCCGGTGCCGGATAAAAAGCCAGTGAAAATCGTGCCATTGCTGAATCGCATACACAGCCTGTTTCAACAACAGTGGCGCAATGCCGGTATTGTTTTTCAGCTCAATTCAGAACATGACGCTCTGGAAGTGCGCGCTGATCCGCAAATGCTTGAGCAGTTGTTTATTAACCTGTTTCGCAACGCTGAGCAGGCCAAATCGCCGCAACAGGCTGAACTTAATTTAGAGGTATCTGTTTTCCTCAACAAGCGCAACAAGCTGGTGGCTGTTATTAAGGACAATGGCGTTGGCATCGCCCCGGATATCAGGGAAAAGATTTTTGTGCCCTTTTTCACCACCAAAAAAGAGGGAACCGGCGTCGGCCTGGCGCTGGCTAGACAGATAATGCTGGTGCACGGCGGCAGCATACGTCTTGACGATATCCAAACGGAAGGTACTCAATTTACCCTGGTTTTTCCCTGAGTATTGGCATTATTCCGCTAAGTGCATCGAGTACTTCATTTTCTGGTGAAGTATTCTGACTATAAAAATTTCGTCTTCTTTATTGGAGAGATTGTAATGCTTCATTGTCACTTTTCGGTTTTTCTGTCCTGCAGAATGTCTAAAACATTTTTGCGACTTTTACCGCTTAATTCACCCTCGATTAACGCCAGCCTGATTGCTTCTCTCCCCCCTTGATTTCGCCGCACTAAGTCTCGGGTATAATCACTGGCGTTGGCGAATCTGCCAGACTTAACCTGTTCATCTATCCACTTTCGCATTTCGTCGGGAAGGGATACGTTGAGTGTTGCCATCTCTTACCTTGTAAGTAACTAACCACTCAATAATGGCAGATATTGTCAAAGATTGCCAATAAGGGGATTGGTTTATCGTGGAGGCAATCTATCGTGGACACCCATCCTGCGAAGAACAGCAACACCTGAAAAAAGGAATATTTGCTGTCGGGTTGCTACCTGGGTATTTAACTGACTCCAGTTTCTGTGCTGGAGGTATGGGCTTTCTACAACGAAAAGGCAAAGAGGATGCGGGTGGGCTTGTGTTCTGACAAACCGATAATGCTTCCTCTTTGCTGGCCAGTAAAGGCAGGGCTACCGCATGAGTGTACATTAAATGACCAGTTCGTTTAGTCCTGCCTTCAAAACTTGCTCAAGATAATCTGTTTTTGCCCAGGCGCGTTTCTGTTTTCGCGCAATACTGAGGCTGGACTCTTCTGCCCGAAGCATATTGAGTGACATTTGTCTTAGAATGGCCCAGTTGTCGGCACTGTTGTCTTGATAAATCTGACTTTTGTCTTCGTTCTTGCTGACATCCAAAACATAGTGAAGTGTATTTTCTACCAGCTAATGCTTCCTCACACTGTCAGCAAACTTTTGCTCTGTCAGGTCCGCTGAGCTGATATAGTATCGGTAATTTAATTGTGGCTCTTTACCTTTTACGTGACGGTGGTTGAGCACCATGCCCGCTGTTTTCAACTCCGGCCATTTTGCACCGACTTCTCCTAACTCATCGGCACTTTTTACATAATAGGCTCTTGCTTCAATTCGACCATGTTGCTTTGCCATTTCCAGGTTAATGAATGGCGCTAAACGCTCCTCACTGAAAGCATCCCGGAGGCTTTTACTTAGCGTGGGCTGGTTTTCCTTCACACCAAAGAGGTAATCTCCACCTCCATCAAGGATTTGCTCCGCAATACTGACCTGACAGCCCATTGCATCAGTGGAAATCAATGCGCCACTGATATCAAGTAACTGGATCAGTTCCGGAATAGCTGTGATCTCATTCGACTTTTCATCGGTCTTTATCTGACCCAGTACCATTCTGTTACCCGTTGCAAATGCATTGACCATATGGATAGTTGAGTTGCGATCTTCTCTGTTATAAGAGCCTCGTAACGTTTTGCCATCAATAGCGATAACTTCACCTTTGGTCAGCTCATGAACATCCTGCATCCAGTTAATAAAGCAGGCGCTAAACTCCTCTGGTTTTATACGTGAAATGGTACGAGCAATTGTGTCGTCAACGGGAATACCATCAGCTAATACTCCACGTTCTTTAAACCAGTCATGATGACACTCGGCATAATCTCGAATATCAGCCCATCCCTCGGCTCCAGCAATAACGCCACAGAACGCTACAAACAAGATATCAAACAGGGGATAGGTTACTTTAGCGGTCTGACGCTGGTCTTCTATTTGACCAAAATGAGAGGAAAAGGCTTCCAGGTACATGATTTAACTCCCAAAAAGAGAGTATATGATCACAAGCTAACAGTAAGGTCCAGGAAATGCTTTGACTATGCACCTGATTGGTTAAATAATGTTCACGATCTCACCCTGAGGGCGCTGGTCAGTTTTGCCTTGGCTATTGCCTACTTTTCGTTTGTGATGTGGTGGAGTAGTCGCTAGATATTGCGACGGGTGGATTCGCCTTTTCAAGAGCAGAGTGAGCGGGGCACTCTGGGGACAAGCACCATTAGCGGGACATCCATGGCAACACCTTTTATCGCAGGTGTTGCGGCTTTGATGTTGGAAGTCAATCCGGACCTGTCTCCAGACCAAATTGAGCAGATTATTAAAGCCACCGCTGAGCCAATGAATTACGCACCTCATGAAGTTGGTGCCGGCTATATTGATGTTAAAGCTGCCATTGATATGGCCAAAGTGACCACCGGAGAACGACTGGCGTTTTTACAAGGAAATACCGACTGGTCAAGTCAGGGTAGCTGGATTCAGGTGGATAACGCCAATGAAAACTTCTCTTATGTAGGTAAGTGGCGTGAAAAACAGCACAGCTCTGCCTACCTGGACACAGTAAACTTTGCGCGCAACTCGCACTCTTCAATTTATGCCAAAGTTCGCGGTGACAGAGTGTGTTTACATTTTTTAGCGACATCAAATAAACCGGCTTCGATAGAGTTATTATCGGACGGGCGTTCTGTGGGCACTGCAACTTTGTATCATCCCGATGCCTCTTCAGAATCGCCACAGGATTTAGCCGTGGCTTTTGATAACCTGGGCGAGGGCGTTCACGATCTGCAAGTGCGTATTCTGAATAAACGGGTGATGTTTGACCGTATGGATGTCGACGGCGCGGTGCTTGCGTCAGACGTAAGCTTTGCCGAAAGGCAGCAAAACGATGCTGGCACAATGGGCGTGTCGGTGGAAAACTTGCAGGTGCAGGAGTTCCCATTGGAGATTGCTGACAATGATGTGAGCGTGACATCAACTCTGAACTGGACAGGAGTGGCAGATTTGGACTTCTTTCTGGTCAACCCTGAAGGCGTAGAAGTTGCCTCCAGTGCTTCTCTGGATAATCCGGAAACCTTGCAGTTCTGGACCGATGCGGCTGGCACTTACACCCTGCGTGTCACGGGGTACATTAGTGTGGCGACGCCATTTACTATTACCACTGATATCACTTCAGAGTTGTGAGTTCGATGTACTAATTTCTCTTCAAACCAGAGAATAACCGACAACCAGAGGCGCCATTTCAGAAGGCGCCTTTTTATTCAAAAATTACTAATTCAATCAGGCAAATAATCTGAGGCGAGAGCATGAATGCGCGTTTGTTGGCCATGATTTCCGGAACCTAACACTCGTCATTTCAAACGATAGCGTCAGAATTTTACAGCTGTATCACATGGGTAGTGCAGTACTCTGATAAGATTTTTCTTAGGGGCCCCTAAAACCCCCTTTTGCCCATGGCGCGAGAAAACATAAGCCTGTAGGTCGAACTTCAGTTCGACAAAGCAAACTGAATCAACCACCGTTGTTTGACTGAAGTCAAACCTACAAAGACATCCTTGTTGCCAATCTTTAGGTTTTATCTGCCCTTTCGACTTATCTCGCGAATGGGCCTGATTTGACCGGACTTCGAACAAGATAACGACTGGTTGATCAACAAAGTTTGAATGGGTGTCATGTTTAAATTAAGACAGCAGATCTATGTGCTGACATTGATTGCTGCAACTTCCTTGTTGCAATTCATAGTTGTTTTTCTGATTACTCAGGCTATTGCGGTAAAAGGAGCGCAGAACTGTGCTTTTATTTAAACCCCGATGAATATCAAATAAATTCAAGGTGAAATACTTTCCTCTTAAAAGTGTCTAATCCAAATTCAATCAGGCAAATAATCACCCATTCTTACTAACGGATAAGATGCCATTGGGTTTGTCTGCCGGCCAGATACCAGACGGTTTGGCCGTCAAACAGGGCACTTTGTTCCAGTTTGATTTGAATCCACTGATTATCCCATTCAGGTACCTGCGTTTTGATATTGCCTTCAATGGCGTACGCCGTATTGGGGTAAAGGGGCCAGTCACCGCGAATTGGGGTTTCACCCTGATTGTCCCACATGCCAATGGTGGGACCGGCTGCATGACCGACAAATCCCAATGGGTGGGTGTAGGTACTACTTATAATCCCTTGTTCTTTGCTGCCAGCGTGAGTATCGGCCAGGATCTGGTTGCCGGTTTTACCGGTTTTGAAAGCATCAGTGAGAATATCCTGCCATTGTACTCCC
Source organism: Planctobacterium sp. AWH2_060 (assembly GCF_056158425.1). NCBI lineage: Bacteria > Pseudomonadati > Pseudomonadota > Gammaproteobacteria > Alteromonadales > Alteromonadaceae > Planctobacterium > Planctobacterium sp. AWH2_060. The sequence goes on from NZ_JBSWTG010000001.1 coordinate 4,903,773, forward strand.
AGTTGCAGGGCGCGCTGTAATCCCTTCGGAACGTCAAATTCACCCAATTTAAGGACATAGGCCATTTCCTGGGTATCGGTACATAATTGCAAATAACAGATACCTACATCGGTATGCAGCACATCACCAGGCAAGATAGTACCGGGTGATTTACCCATGTAGATATCTTCCTGGCTGGTGGCGTCACCACGACGTTGTATATTCACATAGGGTTGAAACCAGGGGCGAACCTGTAAGGCTTCAAAGCGCTCTCTGATATACCAGGCAACATCGTCAGTGGTGGTCACACCTGGCGTGATAACTTTGTTGGAAAAGGCCTCGGCGATAACGCCTCGGGCAATGCTGACTACCTGCGGATAGACCTGTATTTCTTTTTCGCTGCGGGTTTCCATCCAGCGCACCACCAGTTTTTCTGCACTTACCAGACGTTGCTGGTATTTCTCTGGCAGTACTTGTTGTAATTGCTGGTGTAAACCGACACTAAGACCATCGGACAGGGCCCAATGTTCACTGACGTTGATGCCAATACGTTTGGGATCTTTTTCTGCAATCACTTCTGCAAGTCGTTGCCATTGCTGGGCTTTGGTGCCTCCCGTCCAGACAGTGGGGTAAAGCTCTCCAATGGGGTAACGACTGACGCTAAAGCGCTCTACAGAACCATCAGGCTGGCGGTGAAATACTAAAATGGTGGTGCGTCGGGCGGCGAAGGTGGGTTGAGGCACCAGAGTGTAAAACAGGCGATCTTCCCCGTATTCCCGGTTAATCACCAGCCACATGTCCAGCTCTGCTTCGTTCATTAGCTTGGGTAACAGGTTTTCCAGACGGTCTGTGACCATGGCATTGATGGGAGCCACACGCTCTTTGAATGACAGCACTTTGGGCATTTCACTAATGTGTCTGCCCTGATCCTGTGCCATTGCCTGGCAGTGTAAAAATAAAATTCCAAAGGTTAGGTACCTTAGCATAAGTGTTCCTTGTTGTTATTTTTGAGATAGATTGCCTGGATGTTTACCAGGTTTCACCACGAGCGTATTTCTCATCGAGCACTTTGTCAAAACTTGCACAGGGTTCTGTACCGCCTTTGCGGGCGGCATCAATGGTTTGATTCAGGCGTAAAACCAGACCCTCTATTATTTTATCCTTGATGCATTCCCGAATGTGGCTGTTCAGAGAGTTAAAGTGATAGGAGGTGATTTTCATTGCCACAACGTGATCGTCCGCGGCTGTGACGGTGGCAACTCGAGGGTCACCCACAATAAAGCCCACTTCTCCGAGAAAGTTGGGTGGGGCAACCGTAGCTATGATTTCATCATTGCGCCAGATGGATACCTTGCCGTGCATTAGGATATAAAATGCGTCGTCTCTTTCACCTTCTTCCATGATGATCTCGCCCTGATGAAAGCTGACATAACTTTTGGGCATGTCCAAAATCATGTCTATTTCAGTTTCGCTGAGTTTTTTAAAAAGGGGGATTTTTCTTAAGATTCGGGCGAGTTTTGCTTTTTCCATACTCAATTACTGCAAGTTTTCCACTTGAAATGTATAGCTGGTTTGCGGCAAAAAGCAAATTAAGGCAGTTTTAAGTGACGGCCTCCATCAAGCGGAATTACCCGACCAGTGATGTAATTATTTTGCAGTAAAAACAAGACTGTTTCAGAAAAGCAGGCTTCACCAGGCTCTATGCCCAACAGTGATTTTTGCAGAGCTTTTTCCCGGTATTGGGCATCGTCCCACTCATTAAATTTTATCAATGCCGGAGCGATGGCATTTACTTTTACAGCTGGAGCCAAATCACGAGCCATGGAGAATGTCAGATTCTCCAGTGCTGCTTTAGAGGCTGCATAAGCCATGTGTTTATAGCTGCCAATAGTGGCTACCTGATCGGTAATGTGCAGGATATCGCCCTGGTCTTCAATCAGGTGGGCTAACGCTTTGTTAATTAACAGAGGGGCTTTTACATGCACCTGCATCATGGCATCTAATATTTCAGCCCCTTGCTGCGCATCATAAGGCTTGGGATCCTTCGACCAGGTGGATGCATTGTGGATAATGGCTCGTATCTGGCTGTAACGCTGCTTTATCGTTTCGATGAAATTCTGAATACCTTGATTATCAGAAAAGTCCGCCTGCAGGCAGTCAATACCTTGCTGTTTTAACTCATCCAGCAAAGGGCGCTCCTGGCGATAGGTGATGACGACGTTAAAACCTTGTTGATTTAGGGCGATGGCACTTGCAAGACCGAGGCGCTGTGCTCCTCCGGTGATAATGACAGGGTTGTTTTTATTCATGGTTTAACAGTAATTGTTTGAGATGGTTTTGCGAAATGGCTGTATAGCATAACCGAGTTCAGACGGTTAACCCATTATTTTGCCTGTCCTGGTGGAAATTGAGCTTTAATTAAAATGCACTGAATAACTGTTTCAATTGTTGTGCCTGGCGGCGACTCAACTCAATGGCTTCACCGGAACGCAAAAATGCAATGCTGGAGCCGGTTTTTATACCGGGTTCGATGCGTTCTATACTGTCTACCCGCACCAATTCAGAGCGGCTGGCTTTAAAAAACGTCTGGGGATTGAGCCGGGCCTCTACTTTGGACAGTGAGCTGTGTACCCAGGACTTGCCCCAGTGGGTATAAACCGCACAGTGATTACCTACGCTTTCAAATCGCTCAATTTCGGCGATTTTTACTATGCGGTTAATGTCACCAAATTTAAGTAACAGACCATGATTGTCAGGCAGGTAATGGGCTTCCTGACTTTTCTGGGAGTGGACATCGCTTTCCTGACTTGTGGGCTGTAATTTTTGAATGCATTGGGCCAGCCGCTGTGGGTTAATGGGTTTAACCAGGTAATCCACTGCGTTAAGCGCGAAAGCGTCCACTGCGTATTGATCAAAGGCCGTACAAAAAATAAATCGAATGTCAGAATCGATATGCTGCGCCAGTTCAACGCCGGACATACCGGGCATCTGTACATCCAAAAAAACCAAATCAAAGTCTTGCTCTGCTAATTTTTGTAAGGCGGCTTTTGCGTTGGCGGCTTCAGCGCAAACCAAAATGGTGTCTTTGTGTTCTGCTAATAACCGTTTTAGCTCGGCGCGGGCCAGTCGTTCATCGTCAACAATCAAAGCCTTAAACATAGGGCAACTCCAGGGTAATGCTGAAGCTATCAGTGCTCTGAGTGGCATGCAGTTGTGCTTTTTCGGCAAACATCAGTTGTAATCTTTGTCGGGTGTTCTCCAGCCCGGTTTGGGTGCCAGGAGAAGGAGCACAGTCGCCGACACTGTTACTCAGAGTTAACTGCCATTTGTCCGGGTTAATACATTGACTTTTCAGCGTCAGCCAGCCTTGTTCAGCCACCGGTGCAATACCGTGTTTTATGGCATTTTCCACCAGAGTCAGCAATAGCAAGGTCGGTAATTTTTGCTTCAGAGTTTCGGCTTGAAGATCAATACTGGTTTGCAGTCTCTCTTCCAGTCTTACTTTTTCAATATCCAGATATTGCTGGGCAATGCGCCATTCTTCTTCCAGTGATGCCGAGGGTTTTAAATGGGCCTGTAAGTGTGTTCTGAACAATTCACTGAGTTGTGTTACCAGCTCAGCGGCTTTGTCTTTGTCCTCAAAAATCATGGCGCGGATACTGTTGAGGGTATTAAACAAAAAGTGTGGGTTTAGCTGATTGGTTAACTGTTGAATACGGGCTTCTTGCACCTGTTTCTGCAGTTCTCGTTTACTTTTGGTGGCGTGCCAAAAGATATATAACAAAGACCAAAGCAAATACAGAATAAACTGATTCAGGCCAGCGATTACCCAGATAGTGGGATCGGAAAAATTAACAACGTGTTCCTTGCCTTCTATCATGATGGTCATGGAATCGGTAGACAGATCGCCAAAATAGCTGGAGGAGTCAAAGTGATAAATCAGAATTACGTGTAACACCGCGACTGTCATCAATACCGAAATCAACCGCGCTGTTCTGGCAAAGCTAAAACTAAACTGGATAAATTGGGTTTTCAGAAAGCCGCGTATTATGTAGTGGCAAAAAATCAGAAAAATGACACTTTCCGCCAGTCCTCTGGCAATGTAGCCGGTGATACCGCCCAGCGAATCGTCCAGTCCTAATACCATGATATTGGACGATATATTGATGATGGTGGAGATAAACACCAGCACCTGAGCAATAAAGTAGGGCGTGGAGTACTCGCGACTAATTTGCCAGTAGGTGCTGATCAGATGTTTTATTGATGCCGGGCGTATCATTTTTATTATTCGTATCGCAACGCGTCTATAGGATTTAATCGGGCGGCTTTCATTGCCGGGGCCATGCCAAACAATACCCCAATTGCGGTAGTGAATCCAAGGGAAAGCGCAATGGCCCAACCTGGCACCAGGGTATCTGAGATGCCGGGGATCATAAGAGATAACAGGGCGGCAACGCCATAGCCCAGTAATAATCCCAATATGCCACCAAACAAGGACAATACCAGTGCTTCAATTAAAAACTGCGTCATGATAAAACCCGGTGTTGCACCCAACGCCTTTTGAGTGCCGATTTCCCGGGTGCGCTCGGTCACCGACACCAACATGATATTCATGACACCAATGCCGCCCACCAATAGGCTGATGCCGACCACACCACCTGCTACTAAAGTGACTGATGTGGTGATGGCATTGAATTGCGATTTGGTGCGTTCTGCACTGATAAATTCAAAATCATCGGGTTCCTCGCCGCTGAGGTTATGGCGCTTGCGTAGGATCTGCCGAATCTGGGATTTTATGGCTTCTTCGTTCTCACCGGCTTTGGGGCGATACATGATATCCACATTGCCAGTAACCTGTTCTCCGCTTAACGATTTTAAGGTGCCAAATGGCGCGATGATGTAATTGTCCTGATCAAAACCAAACAGGGTGCCCTGTTCCTCGGCAATACCGATAATGCGAAACCACTCGCCGTTTAAGCTGATAAATTCGCCAACCGGGTTGCCCTCAATATTTAGTTCTTTGAGCACGGTAGCACCCACAAAAGCTACCCGACGGCGGCGTAAATCATCACTTTCTGACAAAAACCGTCCAGACTGGGGATAAATCCGAATCACCCGCTGGTAGGCGCTGTCTGTGCCGATGATTTGGGTTTGGGTGACATTGCGTCCGTATTGCGCCGTAGCACCAAAACTAAAAGCTTTCATGGACACACTGATATCCTCCAGCCCTTGAACTTTACCTTTAAGGGATTCGAAATCGTGATAACTCAATCGGTTTTCAAAGCCCAATAGCATGTCTTCACGGTTGGTGTGGGCGGTAACAGTGACCACATCACTACCCAAATCGTCCAGTTGCTTGGTGATGCTGCTGGTGAGGCCCTGCATAATGGCTACCACTGCGATTACTGCCGCCACACCGATAATTATGCCCAGTGTCGTCAGGGTGCTGCGCATGGCATGAGCGCGAATCGCATTAAATGCTGCAACGCTGCCTTCGTAAACTGCCAGTAAATTATTGTGCATGTCAGTGATTCCGTGTGTCAGATTGAATAGCGCCATCCACCAGTCTGATCACCCGGCGGCAATGGTCAGCAATTTCCTGTTCGTGGGTGATCAAAACAATGGTGTGACCTTCCTGATGCAGCGCATCAAACAGAGCCATGACCTCGCGGGTTGTCTGGCTGTCCAGGTTGCCTGTGGGTTCATCCCCCAGCAAAATGTCCGGCTGAGTTACCAGTGCTCTGGCAATCGCTACCCGTTGCCGTTGCCCACCGGATAGCTGATTGGGCAGGTTGTGAACCTTATCTTTTAGACCCACACGCGTAAGGGCCTCCATGGCCATTTGTTGACGCTGTTTAAGAGGAATAAAGCGGTAAACCAGAGGCTGCATCACGTTAACCAAGGCGCTGGCACGTGGCAAAAGGTTGAAACTCTGAAAAATGAACCCTACAGACTTGTTACGCAACTGGGCCAGGTCTGCCTCTGGCATCTGTTGTACAGATTTTCCAGCCAGTTGATATTCGCCCCGGCAGGGCGTATCCAGGCAACCCAACAGATTCATTAATGTGGATTTACCTGAGCCGGAAGGGCCGACGATGGCCACATATTCATTTTGCTGAATATTCAGGTTGATGTTGTTCAGAGCATAGAATGTTTCATCGCCACAAGGATAGGATTTTACAATATTGGCCAACTGAATAATGTCTGTATTAAGCGATTCGCAATGATTCATCAGCTTTTCTCCTGGACAGCGATTTTACTGTTTTCCTGTAATTGTCCCATGGTACGGGTGGGGCCAATGACAATTTTCTCGCCTGGTTTAAGTCCATTGTGAATGGCCTGTTCGGTGTCTGAGGCCATGCCTAAATCTACCGATTTACGGGATACGTTATCCTGATTTACCACCCAAACAAACGGCTTCTCCTGATGGTATTGCACCGCGGCAATGGGCACATTGGTAGTTTGTTCACCGACTGAAGTGATGATCTCGGCGCGGCAGCTCATACCGGGGAACAACGGCAGCTCACTGCTGTCCAGGCGTACTTTAACGCTGAAGGACAGACCCGGATTTTGGCCGTGATGTTTGGCACTGGTACCAATTTGGGTCACTCTCCCGGTGAAAGGGTGTTTTGGCCAGGCCGCGGCATAGATTTCCACTTTTTGCTGCAAGGCAATTTGGGAAATGTCGGCTTCATCCACTCTGATTTCTGCGAGGATGACGCTTGGGTCTGCGATGGTCATCAGGTCTGAACCTATGATGTTAGTCGTACCAGCAATGACGGTTTCCCCCTGTTTGATATCCAGACTGGATACCAGGCCCGTCATGGGAGACAGGAAACTGGTTTTGGCCAGCTGATCCTGAACAAATTTCAATGTAGCCTGCGCTTGTTGCAGGTTTGCCTGTGCTACTCTGACGTCAATCTTCGCCAGGCTCACCTGGTTAGTTAAGTCATCAATAACTTGCTGATGCTGTAAGCCCTGCTGCATTAAACGGGTTTGGCGTGCGAGTTGTTTGTTCAGGTTTTGCAGTTTTTCCCGTGCCGCTTCGATGGTAATTTGTCTGGCGTTAACCTCTGCCTGGGCTTTTTCGGTTTCCGCTTCAAAGGCTTGCGGATCCAGTTGCAATAACAACTGGCCTTTTTCTACTGTATCACCTTCTTCCACAAACAGGGTTTGTACTCGCCCAGATACCTGTGGCCGGATATTGATTTGCTCATTAAAGATAAAGTTGCCCGATGCCAGCACGGTATCCGCCAGGTAGCCTTCGGTGGCCGTAGACACTTCCACCTGAAAAGACTGACTATTGGCCGCCATATTTTTTCCAGCGACTAATGCCACCATGGCGATCACAACTGCACTCAAAATCAAAACTTTTTTCATGGTCCGTTTCCTCCTTTTATGAGACTAAATAAACAGTGCCCACAAAGAGAACACAACTGCGTATGGCAGTGCTGATAACAGAGTGGCTTTGACTGCAGACATTTGACACCACTGCATCAGCCCTTTGGCACCCACCAAGATGTTCCATAGGTAGAACAAGTTCAGCGCTTCGCTTAACTGAAACCAGCTATGCTGCACAGGTAGGTTTAAAAACAATTGGTTAACAGAAGCGTAGTTGGGCAAATTGATAGACAGATCCCCGCCACCGGCAGTGATAAACAAAGCACAGAAGCCCAACAGGTTTATCAGCATAGGCATTTGCGTCCAGACGGAAAATGCAAACCAATCACCGTATGTGGCCAGTTCTTCTTTCATACCCACAATCTTGAAATACAGAGCAAGAATGGCTAACAAAATCAGTTGAAATACCACTGTGAATATTGCGCCAATGGTGCCGGTATGCTTAGCATTTTCCAGCAGGTATTTTTCTACTTCTACCTGTTCCGACTGGGACTCGAAACTCATTTGCATGACTTGCTGATCAACAATCCACTGCTCACTCATGCCGGAATAAAATCCCATGATGCTGCCAGCAGTGACTACCAGCAGCAGCAACAGGGCAATCCAGGTAACGCCTTTACTGGTTTTTAATCCGCTGAATAAGCTTTTTGGGGCCGCATAAACATCGATAAATGCGCTTGAGGCTGTGATAGATGACATAGTTATTTCTCCGTTGCTGTTATTCGGTATAAAGGTTGTAACTGGTATGAATACTCAAACCCGCAGCGGCAAGGCTTCCCCAGAGAAGCAGAGCTGGTTGTGGAATGGACAGAAATGGCAGGGTGGTCTGTAAAAAAGACATAAATAACCAATGCATGAAGAACAATGCTGCTAGCAAGGGAGGGAGATAACGCGCCAGGTTGGTAGCTAAGGTTTGTTCGTGATTGTGGTTGCCGGAGGCAATGCAAAAACCGTCAGTCATGCAATACTATCCTATGTGGTTTGAAGTAGTTGATGATGCTCAGTGTGCTGAAAACAGAAGCTGATTCGGTAAAAAAAGTGACGAATGGTCAAAAAAGGGGATAAATGGTCGATTGTTGTTAACTCCTTCACATTTAACTTCAGCTACGCTGCTCAATAAACGATAAAGTTGCTATAAGATTTACTGAAGACAGTACGGTTGTGCTAAGCAGGAGAAATGCCGTGAATCAACGAATTTGGGTAAGAATGATCCTGGTGTCACTGATGGCAGCCGTGACATCAAATACCTATGGCTCCGATGTCGATGGTGATGGAGTGGCCGATTTCGCTATCTGGCGACCCGAAAATCAGACCTTTTACAGTAAATCTCCTGTTGATAATGCAATTTTAACCCGCACCAGTTTAGGTGACGCTACTGACGGCGTGCCTTTGATAGGTGATATCAATGGCAATGGTCGCGCTGATTTCGCAGTATGGTATGAGAGCACAGGTACCTGGCATATTCGTTACGACGACGATAGCCGCGAAACTATTCAGCTAGGACAAGAAGGCGATATTCCCTTTCTGGCAGATCGCACCGGGGATGGTAGCGATGATTTGATAGTGCGCCGCCCATCCGAAGGACGCTGGTACTATATAAGTTCAGAGACAGGTGAACTCAAACAGGTGGATTATGGTCGTTTGGCCACCGATGTTCCGTTGATTGGCTACTTTGATGCCGACGCCAGGGCCGATTTTGCCATTTGGCGTGATGGTACCTGGTATGTGCGTCATAGCTCTACCAATGAGTCGGTTCGCACTGTATTGGGCAAACAAGTCACAGATTTAAAGTTGCCTGCCGACTATGACGGCGATGGCCTGACGGATCACGCAATCTGGAGGCCTGCTACCGGTACCTGGTATATCTACTACAGTTCTGGTGTTTATCCTGAGGGGGGATGGCGCTATGAGCGAGTTTTTGGCAAACAAGCTACAGATATACCAGTGCCTGCTGATTATGACGGTGACGGCAAGGCCGATCTGGCAATTCGTCGTCCTGGTGCCGGTGAGTTTATTTACTTGAGTAGCTCAGATGGCTCAATTAACCGTTTTAACTTTGGACGTCAGGCTTCAGACATCCCGGCACTGGCCCCCTGGCCGTTAAAAGTGGCAATGCGTCAAGAGGTATCCAATGGCGATGACGATGAGCCTTCCGAAGTTGATGCCTCCGAATATTATCAACAGAATATCTCAGCCAATATTGTGCAAAGCCGCTGTATTGCCTGTCACGTTTCCGGTGGTGCTGCGGATGGTTTAGCTCGCTTGATTTTTGAGCGTGATACCACATCTGACTATCTCGCCACCAATCAGCAAAGGCTGGCTGAGTTTTTAGCGCTGGATGATGTTAACAGTGATTATTTCCTGGCTAAAGCCAGTGGCGGATTAGGGCATATTGGTGGTGCACAACTACCTTCGGGTAGCACAGAGTATCTGGCCTTTGAAACCTATCTGGCACTGATTTCTGACCAAGACGATACTGATAATGAACCTGATACACCCACCGATGGCGAAGGCTTTTGGCAAGGAACCGCCATGTTATCCGCGGATCTGACTTTCCGCAGGGCTTCATTGTTGCTTACCGGGCGAGTACCGGAACTCGATGAAATGCAAGCTTTATCGGATGCCAGCGATGCAGAGTTACGAGATGCATTACTGGAACAGTTTTCTGGTGATGGCTTTCACCAATTCTTAATTACCGCGGCTAATGACCGCCTGTTAACTGACAAATTCTTTCAGCGAGGCATGGAAGTATTAGGTGATGGTTATTTTCCTGAAATTGCTAATCGCAATTATGAAGCTGGATTAGAACAAACACAGGAAGCTATTGATAGATTCTGGTATTGGCGCAGAGGGGTGGAAATTGGCATTACAAGAGCACCGGTTGAGTTAATCGCCTACATCGTTGAGAATGACCGTCCTTACACAGAAATCGTGACCGCTGATTACATGATGTTTAACGGTTACAGCAATACTGCTTTGCGCGGTACGGCAGATATTTCTGAAAGTTCAGGTGCCTGGACATTTGCACCGGGACAAATGACCGGGGCTATGGTTCAGGACGACAGCTTTGATGCCGAGTGGACCCAGTTTGGGTTAAATATCCTGAGTGAAGGCAGCAATATTGATTGGCCACATTCAGGGGTGCTTAATGATTTGGCCTGGCTGAATCGCTATCCCTCAACGGCCACTAACCGCAACCGTGCTCGCTCCAGATGGACCTACTACTACTTCCTGGATTTTGATATTGAGAAGTCTGCTCAGCGCACTCAGGATCCTGATGCGTTGTCTGATACCAATAACCCAACACTGAATAACAGTAACTGTACCGTGTGCCACCAGACACTGGATCCTATCGCAGGTGCCTATCAGGATTACGGAGATTGGGGAAACTACAAAGACCAGTGGGGGGGCGAAGATTCACTGCCCTGGACCTATAAATGGCCTGAAGATGGTGACAGCCTCTGGCAGCAGGGAGATACCTGGTATCGCGATATGTTAGCGCCTGGTATGGAAGCCACTCTTGCTCCGCAGGGAGTGGATACCATGCAGTGGTTGGGTCAGCAAATTGCTAATGATTCCCGCTTTGCCATTGCTATGGTGAAATTCTTCTGGCCTGCCATTTTTGGGGTAGAACCCTTATCAGCGCCACAATCTCTCACGGATGTTAATTATACCGCGCTCAATGATGCCTACAACGCGCAAAGTGCCTTTATCGTAGAAACTGCAGAACAACTTCGCCAGCACGGTAATTTGCGTCAGATGTTAGCGGATCTGGTGATGAGTCCCTGGTTCAGGGTTATGCAGCAAACTGAACAGGCCGATGACGCTTTGCAGTTCGCCTTATCGGGCAGTGAAAGATTACTGACGCCTGAGGAATTAGAGAGAAAAACCCGCTCTTTGACCGGCTTTTTGTGGAACCCCTGGCAGGATGAATGGAACCACGACTTTCAAAATACTGAGTGGACCCGAAACTACAATATTATGTACGGTGGGATTGATTCCTTTGGTGTAACCAAGCGTTCTAAAGATATGACCTCGGTGATGGCAAAAGTGGCCATTGCCCATGCCGCAGAGGCTTCCTGTCCGACAGTATTGGAAGATATTAATGAGGAACAGGGAGAGCGTCGTTTATTTAACGGTATTGAGCGCAGCACTGTTCCTGGTATTTTAAATGGTGTTGACGCTGAAGTTTCTGGTTTGGGCGCTGAAAACAGCGAGCCATACGAACTAAGTTTCAGCGTTGATGCCGGTAACAGCCTGATCAGCCTGGCTTATACCAACGATATGTGGCTGGAAGAAACACGCTCACATCAGGATCTGATCATCGACCATGTGTCTATTTACGACAGTCAGAACAATGCCGTACTTTCAGTGACTGGTGCAGATTTAGATATTGTCTCCGGAACACCGATGGATGGAATTTGCTCTAATGTGACCTGGAACAATGTTGAGGACAGCTATCGTCCCACGGACCGTATATTCTGGGGCAATTGTTCGGTAACCCTGGAAGTGGAATTTGCAAATGCCGGAGACTATACCCTGGTGATGGAAGCCTATTATCAGGAGTACAACCAGGATGGTGCGCTGGAAGACGGTGACGAGACTGTGATTGGTTTTGCCAATGTGGCAATGAGTGTCGGGGTTACCGACCCAGTGGCGCAAACCAGTCCCAGCGGAGATGTCTTACGAGCCAAAATGGTAGAACTGGCACAGCGCTTCTGGGGACAAAAATATGAGCCTCAGGAGCAAGAGATCACTCGCATGTTAACCCTGTTTACCGACACTATGAACGATAAACAGAATCGCACAGGCAGTGGTCTGATTTGGGAGTGGGATACTGGCACTACCTGTAATTTTGATACCAGTGAATGGGATACTGAAGATCAATGGGGCGGAGCGATTGCTGGCGCTGATCCGTTCGGCACTTTAGCCGGATGGCGCGCGGTAATGGTTTATCTGATGACCGATTATCAATACTTACACGATTAGAGAGAGCAACCATGAATAGACGTCATTTTTTTAAAACGTTGGGGTTAACCTCGGTTGCGGCATCTTTACCGGGTAGTTTTAATCTGTTTGCCGCGCCGGAAGATTACAGTGGCAAATTCTTGCTCACCATTCAGACCGATGGCGGATGGGATGTGACATCCTTTTGCGATCCCAAGGTGAACGTACCAGGTGAGATATTTATTAATAACTGGGCCACCAGTGGTGAGCCGGGCGAAGCTGGTAACCTGCTCTATGCCCCCTTTGCCAACAACCAGTGGTTTTTTGACCGCTATTACCAGGATATGTTGGTGATCAATGGTGTTGATGCTCAGACCAACAGTCATACTGCTGGTGTGGTGCACAACTGGAGTGGCCGGTTGTCGGAGGGATTTCCTTCTTTATCGGCACTCTTTGCCGCGCAGTATGGTGCCGGGTTACCAGTGTCTTACATCAGCAATGGTGGTTACTCTGCCACAGGTGGTTTAACCCGATACACGCAACTGGATAACATCCAGTCGCTTAACAATGTGATTTACCCCAACAGAGCCCGATGGGGAGACGAGAATTATCTGCACGACAATGACTGGCAGCGCATCGAAGCGCTTAAAGCTCAGCGCCTGGCTGAACTGGGACAGGGCCAAAACCTCACTAGTTTACAACAACGCAATCGCAACAACTTTGATGCTGCGGTGCAAAACTCCAGTATTCTGTCGCAGTTTTCCAGTGCTTTGGCCAATGTCGGTGAGTTGCAGGAAACCGTCACTGACGGCAATTTTCTGTGGTCATCATTGAGTCGCCAAGCGCAAATTGCCATTCTGGCTATGAGTTCCGGTGTGTGTGTGACCGCCGATTTGGTAATGGGCGGATACGACACCCATGAAAATCACGATGCACAGCACAGCTGGTTATTTACTGAACTGGCCCGCAGTATTGATTTTCTGTGGACCTACGCAGAGGCTCAGGGGATTGCCGACAGACTGGTGGTCGTTATCGGCTCTGATTTTGGCCGTACCCCCAATTACAATGACGGAGAAGGCAAAGACCACTGGCCGGTTAGCAGTTTTATCGTGATGGAAAAAGGCGCTGGCTATACCAACCGCACAGTGGGTTTAACGGATGAAGGCCACAATGTCGTGCCCATTAATCCGAATACCTGGCAGGCGGATGAGCAGGGGGGAGGTATAATTCATCCAGCTCACGTAATGACCGAGATCCGTCAATATCTGGGTTTACAAACTCTGGCCAGCAATAATAACTTCAGCCTTAGCGCAGACGCTACGTTTGGGTTCTTTAATAGTTGATGCTGGCTAAGCTCAGGTATGAGCCACGGCTGCCTGATAATTGCAGTTATTGGTAGGGCTGAATTTATTCAGACACCGTCGCCAAATACAACCATATTTGTCCGACTGGCAGATTTTTACTCCTGCAAAATCGGCATTCACTACATCCCTGTAGCTCAAGTCGAATCCACAGCAATTTCAACAACCCGTCGGTGCCGTGTTCGAAGTCCGTTCAATTCAGGCCCATTCGCGAAAAAAGGTGAAAGAGCAGGTAAGCCTGAAGATTGGCAACAAGGATGTATTTGTAGGTCTGAATTTATTCAGACACCGTCGCCAAATTCAACCATAGTTGTCCGACTGGCAGATTTTTGCTCCTGCAAAATCGGCATTCACTACATCCCTGTAACTCAAGTAGAATCCACAGCAATTTCAACAACCCGTCGTTGTAGTGTTCGAAGTCCGTTCAATTCAGGCCCATTCGCGAAATAAGGCGAAAGGGCAGATAAAACCTGAAGCTTGGCTTTAGGATCTATGTAGGTCTGAATTTATTCAGACACCGTTACTTTTTGAAACCTATGTAAGATGCAGTCACGGTTATCTTATTGGAATTATTGTCGGGGCGCCGACTGCGCCTCAAGGTGAGCGGCTGCGCCCCCCTTGAGAATCCCCCGCAGCCCCTGACGCGCAAAAACATAAACTCCGCCATCAGAACAACGACGACCATCAATGACAGCACATCCCTGTGCTGGGCATTGATTGAGCTATCATCCCTGATACCTCTCATCGTTGTTTTAACTGATGTCGCAGTTTATTGCGCGTAAAGGGGAGTAAGTTCCGGGCTCTGATTTAGTCCTGCATCAAATTTAAACATGACACTCAATGAAACTTGGTTGATTAACCCATCGTTGCCGTGTTCAAAGTCCGCTCAATTCAGGCCCATTCGCGAGATAAGGCAAAAGAGAAGGTAAAACCTGAAGATTGGCAACAAGGATGTATTTGTAGGTCTGAATTTATTCAGACACCGTCGCCAAATTCAACCATAGTTGTCCGACTGGCAGATTTTTGCTCTTGCAAAATCGGCATTCACTACATCCCTGTAGCTCAAGTCGAACCCACAGCAATTTCAACAACCCGTCGTTGTAGTGTTCGAAGCCCGGTCAGATCAGGCACATTCGAAGAATAAGGCTAAAGAGCAGGTAAAACCTGATTACAGGTCGGCTAGCTCGGCGTGAATTTGTTGCACCCAACTGGCGATGCGTTGTTCGGTATCGTCGTATTGGTTTTCGTCATCCAGCGATAAACCCACAAAAAACTCTCCGTCTTCGGTGAGCGCTTTTGAAGCGTTGAATTCGTATCCTTCATTAGGCCAATAACCAATCACGGTGCAGTCCTGCACAATAACTTCATCGTGTAACATGCCCAAGGCATCCTGAAACCAGTCGGCATAGCCCATTTGGTCGCCCAGGCCATATAAGGCAATGATTTTGCCGGATAAGTTAACCTGTGCAATGTCCTGCCATTGTGCTTCCCAGTCCTCCTGTAGCTCGCCAAAATCCCAGGTTGAGATACCCAGAATTAAAACATCGTAATCTTCCATTCGGGCGAGGCTGGTATCCTTAATGTTGTACATAGGAATTTCCTGCTCGATGGGGGCGGCAGCGAATTCAGCGACAATTTTTTCGGCTGCCATTTCCGTGTAACAGGTGGTGGAGCCATAAAACAGGGCTATTTTCTTCAAAACTGCTTATCTCTGGTTGCTTACAGGGCGCCGCAGTGTAAAGAAAAATGCCTTATCTTTCCAGTTATCACATGCGTTGCGGCTAGATTTGATCCAACATGATGACATTGCCGTCAGGATCGCGAAACATGATATGTGAGGGGCCTTCATCTGCTGAGGCTTCTTTGTCCAACTGAATACCTTTGGATTTCAGGTCGTCCTGGATCTGATGTACGTCTTTTGGATTAAAAGTAAAGATATTGCCTTCAAACATGCCCTGAAACAGGCCTATCATGTTGCTGCCATTTTGCATTATCAACCAATTGGCTTCTACGGAGCCACAGCTAGGTACAGCAGAGAAGCCGAGTTTTTCGTAAAAGCTTTTTGATTTGTTGATATCGGTGACTGACAGGCTCAAGCAAAACTTACCAAGTTGCATCTACATTTCTCGTGAGTTGGGTTGAAAAACACCCATAGCTTAGCAGTTTTGTTGCTTTTATAAGCAGCTTTTTTGTGGCGATACATGATTTTTTACGAAATATTTGCATTGCTTCTGTGGCACAGCATAATCGCTGTTTACATACTTTATTCATTGCTCACTATGCCGAAATCCACCAAAAAGTCGCATCTGGACGATACTAATCTACAAATCATAGAGGATTTTCTGGATAGTATCTGGGTGGAAAAAGGACTCAGTGCCAATACACTCACATCCTATCGTACGGATCTGGTAAAGATGGCGGAGTTTCTCACTCAACAACACAGTGATTTTTCGCTGGTGGAATTTGATCAATATCAGGTGCATGAGTATCTGGGACACAGATACGATAAGAATTTGTCGGAGCGCAGCACAGCCCGCTATCTGAGCAGTTTACGAGCTTTCTTGCACTGGTGTCAGGAAAACGGTTTACGAGAAGATGACCCCATATCCTTGATTCAAAATCCCAAATTACCAAAGTCTTTACCCAAAGCCCTTACCGAAAAACAGGTGGACGCATTGCTGAATGCCCCGGATACCGATGAAGATCCGGTGCAGCTCAGGGACAAAGCAATGTTAGAACTACTGTATGCTTCAGGCCTGAGGGTGTCAGAACTTACGGGGTTGCAACTGAACCAGGTGAGCTTGCAACAGGGTGTTATTCGGGTGACAGGAAAGGGCAATAAAGAACGTCTGGTGCCAATGGGAGAAGATGCCGTTGAATGGATAGAGCGTTTTATGCGCCAGGGCCGAGGACTGTTGCTAAAGCAGAACGTGGACGTTTTGTTTCCCAGCAGTCGCGGTGTCCAGATGACCCGGCAAACCTTCTGGCATCGCATTAAATTTTATGCCAAAAAAGCAGGTATTAAAGCGGAATTATCGCCTCACACATTGCGCCATGCCTTTGCTACCCATTTATTGAATCACGGCGCTGATTTGCGGGTTGTACAGATGCTGTTGGGCCACAGTGATTTGTCCACCACCCAAATTTATACACATGTCGCAACAGAAAGATTGCAAAAGTTGGTGGCTCAGCACCATCCAAGGGGCTGAATTCTGTTTTAATATGCTCTAGACTAGGGCGTCGCATCAACTGGATTGATGCCATCATCATTTTTTTGCAATTTATTTGCGTAACTGGGGTCTATATAAACAAAGATAATGTTCCTCAGACAACAGGTGGATTAAGTACTATATGAGAAATTGGATTAAGGCTTTAGGGCTCGTAATATTATTCTCCGGAGCTTCAGCATCGGCGCAGGAAGATGCCCAAAGCGCAGTTAAATCGAAAATTGAAACGTTATTGCAGATGTCGGTAACCAGCATCGCTAATTCACCCGTTGACGGTGTGCTGCAGGTTATGACTGACAGAGGTTTGTTTTACGTCAGCGAAGATGCCAAATATCTATTACATGGCCGCATTTACAACCTGGATCAGGAAATGCGCAATGAGACAGAAGAAGCCCTTTCAGGTATGCGTAAATCCGGTTTGCCGCAATTTGCTGATGATGTCATTGAGTTTAAAGCGAAAGATGAAAAGTATGCGATTACCATCTTTACCGATATCACTTGTGGTTACTGCCGCAAGTTACACAAAGAAATTGACGACTATAACGCCAAAGGCATAACCGTGCGTTACCTTGCTTATCCCAGAGGTGGCTTAGGCAGTCAGTCCTACGATGATTTAGTGTCTATCTGGTGTGCAGAAGATCCACAAGCTGCCATGACCAATGGTAAGTTAGGTGGCAGTGTCGCCGCCAAGACCTGTGAAAACAGTGTTGCAGAGCAATTCCAGTTTGCCCAAAGTGTCGGGATATCCAGTACACCGGCTATTATTTTTGACAATGGCTTGCTGCAACCTGGCTATCGACCTGCTGCAGATATGGCCAAAGTGTTAGCGGAAATGTGATCTATACCCAAACTACCTCAAGATACTCGACTTCAGCGGGCGAATAAAAGGATTTAGGCAAGGTAAATTGGAGATGGCATGGTTGTTCTCACGTCGATACAATTTGACGCCGCATAAATGCTTTTAGGCCCCGCCCTTCGGGAGCTTCACAGCGCTTCCATTACGGTGTTGCACTTGTTTGAAAGGTAGCCGACATTCCTTCTCAAGTGCGCCTTGTACTGAAAGCGCTGTGATAGCTCTGAAGCAGGCATCTTGATGTAGTTT
This sequence comes from Planctobacterium sp. AWH2_060, assembly GCF_056158425.1. Lineage (NCBI taxonomy): Bacteria > Pseudomonadati > Pseudomonadota > Gammaproteobacteria > Alteromonadales > Alteromonadaceae > Planctobacterium > Planctobacterium sp. AWH2_060. Next base: position 4,921,790 of record NZ_JBSWTG010000001.1, read on the forward strand.
GGGTATAACATCACTTTTATTGAGGCCAGTTCGCTGGCCTTTTTTGATCACCATTAATAATTGAAATCTTCATGCTAAATATTACCAGACGTCCGCTTCCCAATACCTTACCCCTTCTCAAAGACTGGCCTGAAGCCATGATCAGGCTATTTGCCGCCCGAGGCGTGGAGCAGGAAAAAGACCTGCAATATCAGGCTTCCGGACTGCATCACTTCAAACAGTTATCCGGTGTCGATAAAGCCGTGGAGATACTGCACCAGGCTTTAAGCAACAAGCAGAAAATCACCATTATTGGTGACTTCGATGCCGATGGCGCTACCAGCAGTGCGTTATTGCTGTTGGGTTTACCCTGGTTTGGTTTTAATCAGGTGGACTTTTTGGTGCCCAATCGTTTTGATTTTGGATATGGGTTAAGTCCGGAGATCGTTGATGTGGCGGCAGAGCAGGGCGCGCAATTGCTACTCACTGTTGATAATGGTATTTCCAGTATTCAGGGGGTTAAACGCGCCAATGAGTTGGGGATCCCGGTGATTATCACTGATCATCATCTGCCCGGAGAAGAGTTGCCACAAGCCGCCGCCATCGTTAATCCCAATCTAAAGTCTTGCGCTTTTCCTTCTAAAAATCTGGCAGGGGTCGGAGTGGCCTTTTACCTGCTGGTGGCGTTGCGCGGTTATTTTGAGCAACAAAACCTGTTTGCAGAGTTGGGGTTAAGTAAACCTAACCTAGGCACTCTGCTGGACCTGGTGGCTCTGGGCACAGTTGCAGATGTGGTGCCACTGGACAGCAATAATCGCATCTTAGTACATCAGGGGATCCAGCGTATCCGGGCTGGACAATGCCGCCCTGGTATCAGCGCGCTGCTGGAATTGGCGAATCGCAATCAGGCTGGGATTGTGGCTAGTGACCTGGCGTTTGCTGTTGGTCCAAGACTTAATGCCGCGGGCCGTCTGGATGATATGACAGTGGGCATTCAATGCCTGTTGGCAGATAATACGGCTGTGGCGAGGCGAATGGCGCTACAACTGGACCAGCTCAATCAGGAACGCCGCAGTATCGAAGCCGACATGCAGCAAGAAGCGCAATTCATTCTGGAAGAAATGCAGTTAACGGGGGAGCAATTGCCGGAAGGTATTGCTTTGTACGAGCCTCACTGGCATCAGGGCATAGTGGGCATATTGGCTGGCCGCATTAAAGACAAGTATTTTCGCCCGGTTATCGCATTTGCCCAACAAGACGAAAAAACATTAAAAGGCTCAGGCCGCTCTATTCCTGGTTTGCACTTTCGGGATTTATTGGAGGAGCTCAATAATCGTTATCCTGATTTGATCCTGAAATTTGGCGGCCATGCCGCAGCGGCTGGACTATCGATTAAAACAGAGGATTTTCATCAGTTTAATCAGGTATTTAACAGTCTGTGTCGGGAATGGTTAGCACCTGAAGCGCTCACCGGGGAAATTATCACTGACGGCGAACTCAGTCGTCATGAATTAAACCTTGAATTTGCACAAATGCTGCGCGCAGCAGGTCCCTGGGGACAGGCCTTTCCAGAGCCGCAATTTGACGGTGTATTCAGCTTACTGGAGCAACGCATTGTGGGTGAAAAGCACCTGAAAATGCAGGTGAAAAGCGCTGATGGTTGTTTGCTGGATGCAATTGCGTTTAATGTGGAATTAAGTAAGTGGCCTAATTCCGCCTGCAAACAAGTACAGTTGGTATATAAATTAGATGTTAATGAGTTCCGGGGACGACAATCTGTGCAATTATTGGTGGATGCTCTGGAAGCAATTTAAGGAATTGGAGATTAATATTATGTTGCGAATCGCATTGTTAAGCTTAGTTCTGCTGAGCCTGAGTGTAACAGCCGGGGAAGGCATGATTTGGCGAGAAAGCGCCCATTCAGTGACTCAAACGGTTGATAAACTGAGTGCTTTACTGGAATCCAAAGGTATGACCATTTTTGCCCGAATTGATCACAGTAAAGGGGCAAAAAGTGTCGGTAAAAACCTGACTGACACCCAGTTATTGATTTTTGGTAACCCGGAAATTGGAACGCCATTGATGCAGTGCCAACGTACCATTGCCCTTGATTTGCCGCAGAAGGTGCTGGTTTGGCAAGACGTACAGGGTAAGGTTTGGCTAGCCTATAATGATCCTTTGTACCTGGCCAACAGACACGGTATTGATATGGATAACCCTTGTTATCCGGTGTTGGAAAAAATCAGTGGCGCGCTGGCTAATTTTGCCAAACAGGCCAGCCAGTAGGTTTGGTTATGGAAAAACAAACTAAAAAACTTCTGGAGCAACACGAAGCGCTCACGCATTCAGAAGAGCGCAAAGTGGTGTCTCATGTTCAGCGCGAAGATGGCGACTGGATATTACACACATTGATGTTGGAATCTGTGGATGTGCCTTTTAAATATCGCCGCAAAAAGCGTTATAAAAATTTAACCGGGGCAAGAGTCAACCTCACTTACTATCCGGATACGGAAGAAGTGGCAGGGATTGAGTTTGAGTATATGCGAGTCGTGCGTTTGCGCACCTCATAACCTGAGGCGGAAAGTAGCGCCCTTATGTCTGATTTTTTAGTTGAGCATTATGTTCTGCATGCCACGCCCTATAAGGAAACCAGTGCGCTGGTTACGGGCTTTAGCCTTGAGTTAGGCAAGATCCGTTATGTCGCCAAAGGCGTGTATGGCAAAAGCAATAAATTCAAAGGCTTAACTCAGGCGTTTACCTTGTTCTCTACCCGCCTGACTGGTAAAGGCGAACTAAAATCAGGCTATGCCAGCGAAGCACTGCACAACCCCATACCACTGAAAGGCACAGGGTTATTTTGTGCAATGTATTGCAACGAAGTGCTGGTGCGGTTGCTACCTCATGAAGAGCCGTTCGAAACCGGCTTTCGCTATTATCAACACACCCTCAGGCGGCTGGCTGACGAAGAGCAAGCTGAGCCAGTACTGAGAGAGTTTGAACTGTTTTTGTTGGATGAATTAGGTAGCAGCTATGATTTTGCTACGGATGCGGTGACTGACCAGCCAATTGAAGCCGATAAATATTATGACTTTGTGTTAGAGCAAGGGTTTTGTCTCGCCTCTGAAGGCAGTAAACAGCGTTTTTCAGGTGAGCATATTCTGGCGATAGGCCAACGGGACTGGTCGCCTCAAGCATTGAAAGTTGCAAAGTACTTTACCCGGCTGGCACTTTCACCTTATTTGGGTAATAAACCCTTAAAGAGTCGGGAGTTATTTCAAAAACCCCTGTAAACTGCGCAACAAAGCGGAAAAGAGTAGTAATCATGAACGAGATATTTTTGGGCGTAAACATTGATCATATTGCCACAATACGCAACGCCCGTGGCACCCATTACCCTGACCCGGTGCATGCCGCAGACATCGCTGAGCGCGCCGGAGCCGATGGTATTACCGTACATTTGCGCGAAGATCGCCGCCATATCAACGACAGAGATGTGCGCATCTTAAAAGAAACTATTAACACTCGGCTGAATCTGGAAATGGCGGTAACCGATGAAATGGTGGCCATCGCAAAAGAAGTCGCGCCCACTTTTTGTTGTCTGGTGCCAGAAAAGCGAGAAGAGTTAACCACTGAAGGTGGACTGGACGTAGTGGGCGGTTTTGAACGGGTGAAAAAAGCCACGCAGGAGTTGACGCAAAATGGCATTATCGTCTCGCTTTTTATCGACGCTGACCAGGCACAGATTGATGCCGCCAAAGCTACCGGAGCTGAGTATATTGAAATACACACCGGCCAATATGCAGAAGCGAGTTCCGAGCGCGAACAATTAGTTGAACTGGACAAGTTAAAAACCGGTATTGAATATGCCGCGTCTGTGGGCCTGAAAGTCAATGCTGGTCATGGTCTGCACTATCATAATGTCAAACCTATTGCGGCTATTCCTCAACTTATAGAGCTGAATATTGGTCACGCCATTATCGCTCGTGCGGCCTTTGATGGTTTGGCTAAAGCGGTGGCAGATATGCGTTCATTAATGCAAGAAGCTCGTCATCAGGGTTAATTGCAAACGCTATGGTACAGGTATTCCGCGGCGGCAATCGCAAATCAACAGGTAACAAAGGACGAGCTAAAAAGCGTACCTCGCAGAACGGGCGTGTATCGCAGGTGTCAATTGATCATCTGGATCACGAAGCCAAAGGCGTGGTGCCCGGTTCTCCGGTGACATTTGTTACTGGGGGCTTACCCGGAGAATTGTGCGAAATACAGGAAACCGACCGGCAAAAGAACATTGCCAAAGCCCATGTACGTAAAGTACTGGAGGCATCCCCTTATCGAAAAACGCCCTTTTGTCAGCACTTTGAAATATGTGGTGGTTGTCAGACTCAATACGCTGATGAAGACTTTTTAGTGCAGCAAAAACAAGCGGCTGTTGGACAGCTTTTACAACGCTTTACCAGTATTGAAGCAGAGCATCTACCCTGGCAAAACCCGTTGTCAGCAACGCACATCGGCTACAGACGAAAACTCAGACTTGCCGTTGATGCCCGTAAAGCAACAGATGTTCGCATTGGTTTTCGGGACCGTGACAACCAGGTCTTTAACTTAACCGATTGTCAAATTGCGACACCGGCGATTCAACAGCTTATCGCGCCATTGCAGTCAGTGTTGGTGAGTTTAAAAAGCATCAAACAATTGGGACATGTTAGCCTGTTTGAAGGATGTGACGCAGAGTTACAAGCCCGGGTTTATGTCAGTCTGCGATTTACCCAGAATTTAAACGAGGCAGATCGTCAAATCCTGATGGGTTTCGGTGAACAGCATAGCTGTATTGTTATCCTGGATCGAGGGGAGAATCAGACCGAAGCGCTAAATGCACCTACCTCGCTGGTAACTTATGCATTGCAAATTCAGGCTCAGACCCCATTGCTATTTCAGGCAAACGCCGAAGATTTTGTTCAGGTTAACCCGCAAATCAATCAACAGATGATGGTACAGGCGCTGGATTGGTTAAATCTGGAGCCACAGGATAAGGTTTTGGACTTGTTTTGTGGTGTTGGTAATTTTACTTTACCGCTAGCCCAAAAAGTGCAATCGGTAACCGGATTTGAGGGCGTACCCGAAATGGTGCAAAGAGCCTCGGCCAATGCACTGGCGAATGGCATTGCCAATGTTCGATTTATTTCAGGGGATTTGAACGCGCCTGAAACATTGCGCAAAATGACTGAGCTAAACTGTAATAAAGTATTGCTGGATCCCGCGCGAGCAGGGGCTTTGCTGGCGGTTGAACAGCTCATTAAAATAGCGCCAAAGCGAATACTTTACGTGTCCTGCAATCCGGCGACTTTCGGCAGAGATATTGCTAAATTACTGGCGGCAAACTATCAATTAACTAAATTATCTTTAATTGATATGTTCCCGCAAACCTCGCACACTGAGATGATGGGCTTGTTTAGCCTGGAATGAAAACAAAGGAGACAGTTGCATAATGGTGTCAGTCAGAACGGTCCACAGTGAAATCCGCCCGGGATTTGAAGAGTGGTTGGATAACCTGAAAGTGTCTGACAGCACCAAAGAAAAGCTGGCTACAATCCTTGAGCAACCGGAAATTCTGCTGATAGGGCAGGAAATGGTGGAAATGCTGCAAGAATTGCAGATGGATGACGAGACCATGCTGGCCTCCTTTGTGTATACCTATTGTCAAATGCGAGAGCTTTCCGAAGAGGAAATCGCAGAACAATTTTCACCTGAAATCCAGGCATTGGTGCAGGGCGTGCGTCGTATGAGCGCCATCAGAACCCTGCACTCCAGTCAGTATATCAAAGCCGATGAAGGACAAATCGACAACATCCGTCGCATGTTACTGTCTATGGTTCAGGATGTCCGGGCGGTGGTGATCAAACTGGCGGAGCGCATCATTAAGTTGCGTCAGGTGAAAAACGCCGATGAAGAAACCCGGGTTATGACCGCCCGAGAGTGCGCCAGCATTTATGCGCCGTTAGCCAATCGCCTCGGGATTGGTCAGCTGAAATGGGAGCTGGAAGATCTTTCTTTCCGTTATCTGCACCCTGAATCTTACACCCACATTGCTAAGATGTTGCGGGAAAAGCGCAAGGAACGACAAGACTATATCGAACATTTTGTCGATTCCATGCAGCAGCAGTTAGATGAGCAGGGTATTAAGGCTAAGGTCTATGGCAGGCCTAAGCACATCTACAGCATCTGGAAGAAGATGCAAAACAAAGGGCTGACCTTCGAGCAGTTGTTTGATATCAGAGCGGTGCGCATCATAGCTGACGCCTTGCAGGATTGTTATACCGTGCTGGGGGCAGTTCATGCCAGTTGGCAACATATCCCGCGTGAATTTGATGACTATATCGCTACACCAAAGCCCAACGGTTATCAGTCCATCCATACCGTCATTGTCGGGCCTGAAGGCAAAACCATTGAAGTCCAGGTGCGCACTCAGAAAATGCACGATGATGCCGAGCTGGGTGTAGCGGCCCACTGGAAGTACAAAGAGGGTAAAAGCGGCGGTAGCGACAGCTTTGAAGATAAAATTAACTGGTTGCGCAAAATACTGGCATGGCAAGATGATATGTCTGAGTCCGGGGATATTGTTGAAGAGTTACGCAGCCAGGTGTTTGATGATCGGGTGTATGTGTTTACCCCGAAAGGCGACATCATAGATTTACCCAAAGGCAGCACCCCGCTGGACTTTGCCTATTACGTACACACTAATGTCGGCCACCGTTGTAACGGGGCAAAAATATCCGGTCGTATCGTGCCATTAACCTATCAATTGCGCACGGGGGACCAGGTGGAGATCCTCACCGGCAAGCGCGCCAATCCGAGCCGGGATTGGATGAACTCCAGCATGGGTTATGTGCTTTCCAGTCGAGCACGGGCCAAAATTGCCACCTGGTTTAAAAAGCAGGACAAAGATAAAAACCTGCAGGCCGGTAAAGACATGCTGTTTAACGAGATTGTTAAAGCGCGTCTGGACAAAGACATGCTCAATGATGTGCATGACCGCTTTAACGTTAACTCGTTAGAAGACTTATATGTCGCTGTGGGTGGCGGTGATGTCGGCGTTATGCAGGTTATTAACCATTTACAGCAAAAGAATAACCCCAAGCCTGATATCGATCCCCGAGTTAAAACCAAGGCGTCTAAGGCCGTCAGCCCTGGCGATCAAATTGTTGTGGAAGGCGTGGGTAATCTGATGTCCGTGTTGGCGGGTTGCTGCCAGCCTTTGCCCGGTGATCCCGTCTATGGTTATATCACTATGGGCCGAGGTGTGAGTGTGCACAAGAAAGATTGCGAGCAGCTTTCAGCCATGCTAACTCAAAATCCTGAACGGGGTATTGAAGTTAACTGGTCCCATGAGGTTAAAGGCGCATTCAAAACGAAAGTGGATATCTTCTGCTACGACAGAGACGGAATTCTGCGAGAGATCACTACTATTCTTGGGAACGAAAAAGTTTCCTTATTAGGGGTGCACAGTGAAAGTCATGAGCAGGATCATACCGCCAATATCACTCTCACTTTGGAAGTGAAAGATTTGAATTCACTGGCCCGCCTGATGACTAAACTGGAAAAAATTCGCAACGTTCTGGAAGTTAAGCGCATAGAGCATTAAGCCAATTTGTTGGGATTTCATTGAAATGACATAGTTCAATGCTGAACTGTGGCTCTGTTTCATTTGGATTGCTCTCTGTGTCTCATCGGCAGTTGTTTATCACAAAGGCATTGTGGTTGATGTTGGTCATCAGCCTGGTTTGGTGTGTCTTTGTGATAGTGATGTTCCCCGCAATTCCCTCGACCGAGATTGATGTACTGGATGTGATTGGGGAAGCCAGTACCGTGGTTATGGCGGGCTTTTTCGCTACCTTTATTGCACGCTCAAATCATCATGAAAGTACCAAAATTCGTCTGGTGGCAGCAATGCTCTGCTTATTTGTTGGCGGTAGTGCCGACTTTATGGATGAGTTTTTTGTGGTGCGTTACTGGCCGGCATTGCTGGAAAATGGCTTTAAAACGGCGGCAGCACTCTTTACATTGTCGGGTTTGTTAAGTTTAGTCAGAGAAGCAAAAAGCTCAGAAAGACGTGCAGAGCATTTTCGAAAAGTGTCCAGTCATCTGAGCCTGTTAACAACGATTGGCCAGACTATTTCACGTAAACGAAATCTCAACGATATCCTCGACGTTGTTTATAGCAACATAGCCAAACTGGCTAATGTCGAGGTGTTCAGAGTGATACTGCTGCGCGATGGTAAGCCGGTTTCACAAATGATTCGGCAACTGCCGGGAAGGGCTGGCATGGATGAACCGGCCATTCAGGTTTTGAATATCCTGGAGCAACAGGTATTGCAGCAGAGCAACTCACTATACCTGTTCGATTTGATACGATGCGCTGAACAATACGTTGAACCGGAACAGCATCAATCGCTGGTGAAACTGTTAGCGCAGACCAGGCAACTAAACAGTAGTAGTATATTCATTGTACCGCTGCACTTGGAAGGTGAAGTGATAGGCGTAATATCCTTGTTTATGTCCCGAATTCAGGGGTTGGATACGGAACAATGTCAATGCATAGAGTCCATTGCATCCTATTCAGCTGTGGCGATAAATAATGCACTGCGCAGTGAAGAGTTAGATAAACGAACTGGTTTGCTCGCGGGTTGATGCCAGTTTCATTAAATAATATTCGCGCTAATCATCATTATCTCCTAGTGTTAACTTAGTGATTCAACTTAAGAAAAATTGCATGAACCCTTTGGCAATATTGAGTTTTTGCGCTCTTTTCACCTTTTTCGTTTCAGCTGAAGAGTCTGTAACCGAATTGGCTGACTTTTCTTTTGAAGATTTGTTAAATGTGAATGTTGAAACAGCGGGGAAGTTTGAGCAGAGCAAAGATCAGTCGCCCGCTATTATTTCGATAATCACTCAATCAGATATCGCACTCTACGGCGGACAAACACTTTTTGAAGTGTTAGATCGCTTACCGGGTGTGCAAATGATGGGCTCTTTCTTTTATCCGCAAAACCTGGCAGTGATTCGAGGCACGCAATTAACCCATTCCAACAATGAAGTGTTATTGCTGCTCAATGGCCGTCCACTCAGGGACAGTTTTACTGGCGGACAAAACTTTGCCATGTATTCTGCGTTTCCGGTTTCCAGCATTCAACAAATTGAAATTATCAGAGGGCCAGGTTCGGTACTGTATGGTAGCAATGCGTTTCTTGGGGTGATCAATGTTATTACTCATAATCATGCCAAAAAGTCTCTGGATTTTAGTGTAGGTGAAGAGGGCAACCGCAATCTGGAAATGAATTATGGTGAGGAAACCCTCGACGGTTATTGGAATCTCAGTGGTAAGGCGCAAACGGATTCTGGTTGGCGTCATAGTGCGCTGGATAATAGCGGCGAATTCGGCGCATTTAATGCGGGTAAAGATAATCTAAGTCTGGTGGTATCAGGGAAGTATCGGGAATTCAGTTTATCGGCGGCCTGGATGCAAACTGAGCAAGACTTTTGGGGGGCGGTTTCCAGTTGGGCAGGGGCACCGGAACAAAGCCAAAGGCGAGTAAAATCCACCAGGTCTACTCTGGATTTGGGATACAAGTTAACCCTAAACGAACAGCAATATATCGATTCTAATGTCAGTTACAGCGGCTCTGATTTTAGTCATTACAATTATGATGCGGCGTCGGATAACTGGTTGCTGGAAACCACCTGGCACCATCAGGATTTGTTTAATGGCCATCTGTTGGCTGGTGCCACACTTTGGCATCAAAAAGTCTCAACTCAAAGCGGTTTTCGCGAAGCCCCCATCCCTGATTTTTCCCGAAACTGGCAAAATGCTTACCTGCAATTTCAAACACAAGACTATCAAACGCTAAATGGTTTTATTGGCATCCAGTACAACAAAGTGCCCGATGTAGATGGCCATTGGGTTTATCGCGGGGGAGTAAACTGGTCTTTCAGCCCACAGCGTGGCTTGAAACTATTATGGGGGGAAGCGTTTCGGGCCGCTTATGCGGTTGAAACCCACTTTGATTTAGTGGTTTGTTGTGATGAGCAGGGCAATAACCGCGGCGGTTTGCGCGGTAATCCATCGCTTGCGCCTGAAGAAATTGAAACACTGGAACTGCAGTATTACGTCAACACTGAGCAGAGCCGCTGGTCTATTTCAGGGTTTCACAGCAAGCTAAGACATCTGATAGGCAGAGAAAGAGCTGCGGACAGAGTGATCGATTTCGTTAATACCGGACGACTGGAATCCCATGGGATTGAATTTGAACTCAAACACTTTTTCAGCTCCGATCTGCAATTAGATATGTCTGCCACCTGGCAACAAAACTCCGCGGATGACGTCGACAATTATACACTGATGCCAGACTGGTTGTTTAAAGTGGGGGCGGTGAAAACCTTTCAGCAAGGGGCCTCTCTCAGTCTGTTCTTAAATGCGCAAGACGATTTCTATACCAACTCTATTCGTTACTCCAATGCACAAATGCTCAATCCTGAAGCTGACAAACGATTTGAGTTAACCTTGCATTACCGTTATCCAGTCGACTGGTTTGACGCAGAGCAGAGCTTTTTAAGCCTTTACGTTACCAATGCATTGAATGAAGCCCTCTATCAACCTGATATCGCCGGTGGCAACATCAATACTCATCCTGCTGGGGCTGATCGTCGGCTGAATATCGGTTTATCTGTAAACTTTTAAAGCAAATATTTACTGGAGTTGCTATAAAAGACCTTTTCTGTAATTGCTAAGATTACAGCTTCCTTAATTAAAGAGAACTTTCACATCGATGCAAAATCATGAATATCCTGGATTAAATCGCATTCTTTGGGTTATGGAGCAACTGCGAGACCCGGTTTCGGGGTGCCCCTGGGACAAAGAGCAAACGTTTGAGACCATAGTGCCTTACACCATAGAAGAAGCTTATGAAGTGGCTGATGCTATAGCTTCCGGAGATTTAGCGGATATCAAAGATGAGCTCGGAGATTTGCTCTTTCAGGTGGTGTTTTACGCCAGGTTGGGACAGGAGCAACAGGCCTTTGATTTTGATGCTATTGCCGCACAGGTGGCCGACAAATTAATTCGGCGGCATCCTCACGTGTTTGGCAACACAAACATTGATAGCGAGGCCGAGTTAAACGCCAATTGGGAAGCCATTAAGCAGCAAGAGCGCTTAGAACAGGGCAAGGATGAGGATACCAGTATATTAGCCAATATTCCCAAAGGCATGGCACCGCTAAAGCGTGCGGTTAAGTTGCAAAAGCGCTGTGCAAAGGTAGGGTTTGACTGGGATGATAAGCAACAGGTGGCTGCCAAGATTCATGAAGAAATCGACGAAGTGTTAGAGGCCAGTGAACAGCAGGATAGCGTCGCTATGCAAGAAGAAATCGGCGACCTGTTGTTTGCCACTCTTAATCTCGCCCGACACTGTAAGGTGGATCCTGAGCAGGCTTTATTACTGGCGAATCGCAAATTTGAAAAGCGATTTCGACAGGTAGAGAACTTAGCTCAAGAACAGCAAGGCTTAGAGTCAATGTCACTGGAAGAAATGGAGGCGTTGTGGCAGCAGGTGAAGCAACAGGAAAAACAGGGGAATTCAGATGACTGAATTAACATTAACCGGCGGCTGCTATTGTGGCGCTGTGCGCTTTGAAGTTAAAGGCAGTCCTAAAGCCAGTTATTTTTGCCATTGTCAGCAATGTCGCAAGCTAACCGGCTCAGCCCACGCCAGTAATATGCAGATTTCCCCGGAAGCGGTTAGCTTTACCAGTGGAATTAACAGCATCACTCAATTTCAATGTCCAACCGGCAGAGCCTTTAGCAATGCGTTTTGCAAGCAATGTGGCTCGGGGGTTCCATTCAAGGGTAAATCAGGTGACTGGATGTTTGTACCTATTGGCAGTCTGGATGATGCACCAGAAGATTTAATTGATTACAACATCTTCTGGGATGACAGAGCCAACTGGTATGAAACCGGCTTATCAGCCCCTTGTTGCAGCGATTTTCCGCCTTCTGAATCGGAAAGTTAGAGGAGTTTTGATGAAAAACATCGGCTTGTTAGGCGGTATGAGTTGGCAGAGCACCGTCGGATATTATCAGCACATTAATGAATTGGTAGCTCTTAAACTGGGCGGTTTGCGCTCCGCGAGAATTGCCATGCGCAGTGTGGACTTCGCCCCAATTGCGGAGATGCAAAAGCAGGATCGCTGGCAGGAAATGGGACAGTTGTTAAGCGAAGAGGCCCGACTTATCGAGGCGGCCGGCGCTGACTGTTTACTTATTTGTACCAATACCATGCATCTTGTGGCTGATCAGGTGGCAGAGGCGATTAATATTCCATTACTACATATTGCCGACGCTACCGCACAACAATTGCAAGAACAGCAACAGCAAAAAGTGGCTTTGCTGGGCACGGTGTTTACCATGCAAAAAGCTTTCTACAAAGACCGAATCAGAGAGCGTTTTGGTATTGAGGTAATCGTCCCCGACAGCGCAGATCAACAGCTGGTTAACGATGTTATTTATAATGAGCTTTGCGTAGGGCAGGTTACTGAAAAATCACGAGAGCAGTTCCTGAATATTATTGATGCCCTTAAACTTCGCGGTGCCGAAGGTGTTATTTTAGGTTGCACCGAAATAGGCTTATTAATTCAACAGCAGCACTCTGGCCTGCCTTTGTTTGACACCACACATATTCATGCCAGCGCCGCAGTGGATTTTGCTCTTGCCTGATACTAAAACTGATAATGAGCTGTCAGTCACTCTGTATGAGGTGGCAGTAAAAGATTGCGAATCCTTAACCCAACTCGCCGTTGCGTCCAAGCTGCATTGGGGTTACAGCCAAGACTTTATGCAGTCTTGTTATGCTGAATTGGCGGTTGCACCAAAAAAGCTAGCGCATCGGGATTCGTATTATAAAAAAGCCCTGTTAGCTGGGCATATCGCTGGCTTTTATTGCCTGCAAAAACTCAGCGCAAACAAGTTTGAACTTGAAGCGTTATTTGTCTCGCCAGAGCACATAGGCAAAGGCATTGGACAACGGCTTTGGCAGGATTTATTGAGCGCAGCAAGTGCACAAGGCGGTGAACAATTACTTATCGCTTCCGACCCTCACGCCGAAGCGTTTTATCTTAAAATGGGAGCGGTGAAAACTGGGGACATACCTTCCGGCAGTATTCCTGGCAGACGTTTGCCATTGCTGGTTGTGGAGCTAACTAAGTAAATTTTTAATCATTCACTGGAATCTGCAACGAAATATCAATTTAAACATGCCCTACTGATTGTCTCTAATTACCGTATGGGGCAATTGTTCATCTGGAAATATGCTAAATTAAAGGTTGTTACCACCAATAGTAAATACTGTTTAACATCAGTTGTTAACAACTTTCTCCCATAGTCAGGAAATCGACCCAACGGGTCGTTTTGGTCGGAAACCCATTCAATTGAAAAGTTTATTGCAGGCCTTTGGTGGTATTGTCTGGATAAATTTGTTATCAATTTACACAAGAATAAAAACGACCCAGTGATCGGCAGAAAAACGACCCGTTGGGTTGATATTGAATTGTTAGGTGTATACATTCGGTTCGTTATGGAAAAATTGATTAGCCTTCCTATTTTATTTGCCGGCTTGTACTCCTTGAGCGCTGTATTTATTAAAAGATACAGAGTGAATTGGAGAGGTACAGAAATCAAGTCAGGGAGACTAAGCAACCTTGGGTTTGGCCTATTTTTTACATATGGAGCAAGCATTTTATTGTTTGTGGAACTTCCGTTAGATTCTTTTATATCCGCATTGTTCGTTATTGTGCCAATGGTGGGATTTTTCTACATGATTACTAAAGGGTATTCGAGAGATGTTAAGAGACATTAGTTCGTGTGGTGCCATATATACACCTAACCGAACTAAAACAGGACATCCAACTTAAGAATGGTGTGCTCCAGTTTTCGTGATTTTGTTGGTTGTTTACTGATTAGTATCCCGTAACTAAAACAGTAACTAAAACAGGACATCCATCTTAAAGTTGGGGTGAACCAGTTTTCGTGATTTTGTTGGTTGTTTACTGATTAGTATCCCGGAACAGTTGTAAATGGTCTTAAAGGCGGTGATTTAATGCAGAGAAAAAGGAATTGGGGTCGCTGGAATTGCAAATGAGCCTGATTCAGACATGAAAGGGCCTTACCTTGCGATAATTCTGTTAAAAAATTGAATTTTCAGTGCTTATTGTCAGCCAAATAATCGAATAGCTGTGTTTTTATCCCTGAGTCGTTTTAACTTGTGCCGATGCCGATAGGCTTCAAGGTAAGATTCACTGCCAGCGGCGTGATGGAAACAGTTTTCGAATTGAGTGGTGAGTTCCTGCCATTGCTGGGGTTTGAGGTTGAGGCGTTCCAATATTGCCGGTGTTGATTCTTCAATGGAGCCACGTTTATTGGGTAAGATAGCTCTGCCCGTGATATCAACCAGCTCCAGGTAATCGGATAAGTGAAAGGGTAAACCATGGGGCATATCCTCTTTGATATTGCCAGCAAAAGGTGTCAGGTATTTGGGTGTTTTACCTGCTTTGGCTGCATTGATGCGATACTGAATACTGGTGTGGTCAGATTCTTCCGGTGTTTCAGCCATTTTGGCTCGGATGGGGTTTAAGTCCACGTAGGCCATGCAGGCTGCAAGCGCGGCTTCATCCAGTAGGGCCTGTGATTTAAAGCGACCTTCCCACAAATTTTTATGGAAAAAATTTGAACAGCTTTAGCTGGCCCGAAGGGTGAGCGCCAGGGATGGCGGCGAATAAAAGCGACCTGTGCACTTATCTTCCTTATTGGCTTCTCTGGCTATGTACTCATTTAAATAGCGCATAAACCAACTGATATCCGTCAGCCGTTGCCGCCATACATCGGCGGTTTCCTCAACCGTGAACAGCTGAGATTCAAGCATCTGCTGTCGTTGTTCTGGATTCAAATACTGGTGACTCAGTAAGGTGCCATTACTGAGCCTGTGCCAGCGGAGAATCACTTCTTCGGTATCCCAACCGTCAGATAAATCTTTATGTATATGCAATACCAGATGAGTGTGGTTGCTCATCACTGCATAGGCACAGACATCGATAGCAAAAATCTGGGAAAGAAAGTGAATGCGGTCTTCAACCCACTGGCGACGATGTTCGTAACTGGTTCCGGTTAACTTGTCTTCGCCACACAAATAGGCTCTGCGCACACAACGGGAAACACAATGGTAATAGGGCGTATCTTCAAGGCAGATTTGTGCCTTCCTGGCTTTTGGCATTTGGACTCCTCCTGAGTCTGCAGAATGAAGCTTCTATTTTGCACAAATCATTGAGCTTGGAAACTGTACTGAAGTACAGTTATGATGGGTGTCCATGTAAAAAACTCATCCAAATCAAATTAGGAAACCGCAATGGAAATTGATGAAAACAAGATTGATGAAGCCGCTTTAGCATTGTTGTATCTTACTTTGCATGATCACGACCGCGCATGGAAAGGACTTGATTGGGGTGTCACTAACCGGCTTCATGAAAAAGGATTAATTTTTGATCCGGTTGGTAAATCTAAATCGGTCGTTTTTACTGAAGAGGGGCTGCAAAAAGCCGAAGAGTTGTTTAATAGACTTTTCAGCAAATAAATCAATATCTTGGCATATTAAAAGCTGTTCAATGTAGACAAAATCACGTTGGTTTGGTTTCGATCCAGGGCGGGATTGTACTTTGCTGACTTTTTAACCAAACAGTAATTCCGTCCTGAATTTGCTACTCCATGCTGCCCTCCGCCGTTTACCTGCTATGCTATCTTTTTTACCCTGATGTTGCTTTATCAGATTCAGACATGCACGATTGAACAACGCAATATGAGCTGCTCCGTTAGGATCGCTTATTTTGAGCTGGTCTTCGCGAAAAGCGACATCAAGCACCCAGTGTAACTGGTTTTCTACTGACCAGTGCTCTCTGATGATACGGGCGAACTGCTCTGCATCAGCTGCTAATGAGCTTGCATACCAGCGGGAATGATAGCTCGTTTGACCACCCTGCTGACGTTCACTGGCAACCTCGATGATACTACGAATATGTGGCCATTTTGTTTTTAGTTCTTCAGGCAGTTCGGCTTTCATTTGCATTACTGTTCGGCTTTCCTGACGTCCATGTCCCTGATTCGACTGGGTAAAGGTATTGAGAGCTTCGTCATTGTATCGTTCAGTGAAACTCTCTTTTACATACTCAAAGAGCTTGCTTTGATTCGCCTTTAACTGAATAACGAAGTCACTTTTAGCTTTGACTATCGTCTCCATGGTGTTTGTCTGGCAATGCAGTGCATCAAGCGTATAAATGGCATCTTCCATGGCCAGCGCCTCAATCACATTTCTGGCGACAGCACGTTCATTGCCTTTGTTGTCGGAACAGTCCTGATACAAAGCAATCCCGGAATTCACATCAAAAGCACTGACGACATGTAACGCTTTGCTCACATCTTCCCGCCAGGCACCTCGCATAGTTTTACCATCAAGAGCAATAACCGATTGCCCTAAAGTCTGCCTACGTTGGTTAATCCAGCCAAACACTGTCTGTAACAGTATTTCTGTGTCCAGTGCCTTAATAATTCCTGCAATACAATGTCGTTTGGGGATACCATTTTCAAAACGGCGATGTTGGCGTAACCAGTCCAGCTGACTTTCGCCAAACTCTTCAATGGCTTTCCAGCCATCTGCTCCGCTAAGTACAGCGGACAACGTCAGGAAAATAACGTCAACAAGGTTGTGCTTGAGATTAATATCTTTGCGAGGATCCGGGATGATTTCCAAGTGTTTTACCAGTGACATATGGGGTTTCCGATAATGAACTAAAACAGGACATCCACCTTAAAGTTGTGGGGATCTAGTTTTCGTGATTTTGTTGGTTGTTTACTGATTAGTATCCCGGAACAGTTGTAAATGGTCTTAAAGGCGGTGATTTAATGCAGAGAAAAAGGAATTGGGTTCGCTGGAATCGCCAATGAGTCTGGTTCAGCCATAAAAGGGCCTTACCTTGCGATAATTCTGCTAAAAATTAGATTTTCGAGGCTTACTCTCAGCCAAATAATCGGATAGCTGTGTTTTTATCTCTGAGTCGTTTTAGTTTGTGTCGATGTCGATAGGCTTCAAGATAAGATTCACTGCCAGCAGCGTGATGAAAACAGACTTCAAATTGGGTGGTGAGCTCCTGCCATTGCTCGGGTTTGAGGTTGAGGCGTTCCAATATCGCAGGTGTTGATTCTTCAATGGAGCCGCGTTTATTGGGTAAAATAGCTCTGCCGGTGATATCAACCAACTCCAGGTAATCGGATAAGTGAAAGGGCAAGCCATGGGGCATATCCTCTTTGATATTGCCGGCAAAAGGTGTCAGGAATTTAGGTGTTTTACCGGCTTTGGCGGCATTGATGCGGTACTGAATACTGGTGTGGTCGGATTCTTCCGGTGTTTCAGCCATTTTAGCTCGGATGGGGTTTAAATCTACATAGGCCATGCAGGCTGCAAGCGCTGCTTCATCCAACAAAGCCTGCGATTTGAATCTGCCCTCCCAGAAACGACCTGTGCACTTATCTTCCTTATTGGCTTCTCTGGCTATGTATTCATTTAGGTAGCGCATAAACCAGCTGATATCCGTCAGTCGCTGCCGCCATATATCTGCGGTTTCTTCAACGGTGAACAGCTGAGATTTATGCATCTGTTTTCGTTGTTCCGGATTCAAATACAGGAGACTCAGTAATGTGCCATTACTTAGCCTGTGCCAGCGGCGAATTACTTCTTCGGTATCCCAACCGTCAGATAAATCTTTGTGAATGTGCAACACCAGGTGAGTGTGGTTGCTCATTACCGCATAGGCACAGACATCAATAGAAAATATCTGGGAAAGAAAGTGAATACGGTCTTCAACCCATTGACGACGGTGCTCGTAACTGGTTCCGGTTAACTTGTCTTCGCCACACAAGAAAGCTCGCCGCACACAGCGAGAAACGCAGTGATAATAGGGTGTATCTTCAAGGCAGATTTGTGCCTTCCTGGCTTTTGGCATGTTAACTCTTCCTGAGTTTGATGAATGAAGCTTCTATTTTGCACAAATCATTGAGTTTGGAAACTGTACTGAAGTACAGTTATGATGGGTGTCCATGTAAAAAACTCACTGAAGTACAGTTATGATGGGTGTCCATGTAAAAAACTCAGTACTGAAGTACAGTTATGGTGGGTGTCCATGTAAAAACTACGGTCTTCAACCCACTGACGACGGTATTCATAACTAACCCCGGTTTGTTTGTCTTCCCCGCATAAATAGGCTCTGCGCACACAGCGAGAAACGCAGTGATAATAGGGTGTATCTTCAAGGCAGATTTGTGCCTTCCTGGCTTTTGGCATGTTAACTCTTCCTGAGTTGGATGAATGAAGCTTCTATTTTGCACAAATCATTGAGCTTGGAAACTGTACTGAAGTACAGTTATGATGGCTGTCCATGTTGTGCTTTAATTACCAACCCGTCGAATTCGGACTGGGCGAAGGATATGAAGAAGTTGAGCTGCAAGACGGCAGAGTGCAGCTCAGAGTTCTTTCTTTTTATGGCCATAGTGCAGAGACTTTACATCAATACTTTTATCGAAGGGTTGAGGAAAGTTGTGGTGGCCCCGAGTACCAAGTATTCGAACTTAACGAAATGATTGATGTATGTGCGGACGCCAAGTGCTTTAAAAGTGCAGTGCAAGGGATCTATAAGTGCACCTAACAAACGCATAAACTCTCGCTGCGCTCGCTAGGGACAAAAACACGTAGGCTCCCTTCGCTTCGCTCGGTATTATAGCCTACGTATTTTTGCCCGTTATGCGGGAAGTTAGAACTCTTGTAGGAAGTAAGGATGTTTCAGAAATTAAAATGCGTTATCGAATTTGATGCTCTCTACGACTGGGATCATCCGGAAATGGAACGGAGGCATCTTCAGTATCAATTCGTGACAGATGAAGAAATAGAAAGCCTGTTGCATTCTGAAGAATTAGATTGTTTTCAGCTTTCGGATAGCTGGTCTAATTTAACAGATAACCATTCAACACTAAACGATAATCCAATTCACGCCAAAGTTATTGCTAAATTGGTTTACGAAATCAGAAACGGATGCGATATCGCTCCGGTTAATATAAATTCCAAAGATACTTACTGCTGCTATTGTGTTACGGATGGTCACCATAGGCTTCGAGCTCTTCAGTTTTTAAAGAAGCGTAGTTTTCAAGCATACATCTCTGGTGATAGAACTGACTTTGACAGACTTCTAAATAAAAATAAATAAAAAGACATCCACTTTAAAATTCATTCAGCTCTCTTTTTTCAAATTTCAAATTTCAAATCTCAAATCTCGCCATTAGTTTTTTCTAAATTTCTGGGAAGAAAAACATCAGAGAACGGTTTCATGACAGGTCGACATCCACAGCAAAACGGCATCCCGTTTTGATAATGTCTCGGACCTGTTTCACCGACTGTTGCCCGTTTCGGTGTGGCCTGAACCCAAAGCTGTTGTCTGAGAAAGTGGGATCGAAAACAGGCGTTAACACTGGGCAATGGCTTGCTGGATCACGCGGTCAACGATGGTCGGGATACCCAATTGGCGTTTACCACCATCGGGTTTATCAATCTCCACGCGTCGAACAGGTGATGGTTGGTATTGGCCTGAGCGCAATCTAAACATGAAATCTAAACATCGAAATCTAAACATGACACCCATTCTAATCTTTTTAAATTCCTCGTTGCTGTAGCGTTCCAAGTCTGGATAAATCAGTCCCCCATTTACTAGATCATGAGCAGAAACGCGCTTATCGAAATGAGTCATCAATTGTTAAGCTGCGCTTCAGAATCGCTGTCCCATACTCACCTTCAAATATTTATCCGTGTTGTGAGATAAATATTAACGCGGAAATAATTGCTTGCAGATTGGTGATATACAGCAATATGCAGATGGTTATAATGCGCGTCCGGTCAAGAGGACCGGTTTTCCACACACACTTATTAAGGAATTTTTTATGAAGAAGTCACTATTAGGCCTTTCCGTTGCGTTACTGTTTTCCGGCTCTGCTTTTGCGAACTCTCCTGGCTGGGATTTGGTTGAATTAAGCTATATTAAAGCAGAGATCGATGACACTGACTTTGAGCCAGATGGTTTTGGTTTGTCAGGCTCTGCACTGCTAACTGAAAATGTCTTTTTGACGGCAGATTACACAGCGTTGAGTGAAGATGTTTTTGGTATTGACCTGGATTTGGACTCCATCAGTGCAGGTGTGGGTTACCGCTATGGTATTTCCCCCACTACTGACCTTTATGGAACACTTACTTACGAGTATGCTGATGTGTCCGGTGCTGGCGAATCAGAGAGCGATAATGGTTATGGTGTGACGGTTGGTGTACGTTCAATGTTAACCGACGCTTTTGAGTTGGGCGGTTCTATTGCTTATATTGACATTGACGAAGATGACACAATCTTTACAGTCGAAGGACGTTATTACTTCACCGATAACTTTGCTGCTGGTGTGAGCTATGGAGTAGCAGAAGACGCCGACCTGTACACGGTCAACCTGCGCTACGCATTCTGATAAACTGATATTTTAAGGTGGCCCACTGGCCAC
Source organism: Planctobacterium sp. AWH2_060 (assembly GCF_056158425.1). NCBI lineage: Bacteria > Pseudomonadati > Pseudomonadota > Gammaproteobacteria > Alteromonadales > Alteromonadaceae > Planctobacterium > Planctobacterium sp. AWH2_060. Next base: position 4,942,437 of record NZ_JBSWTG010000001.1, read on the forward strand.
CTTTTTTGTTTCTGGAACTTATTTAATATGCGTTTAATGCTTGTTTCCGATATTTTTGGTGATACACTGGCTCTGCGAAAACTTGCTGAAGCCATCGATACAAACGCGAGCATTATCCACCCTTATCACGATACCACGCCTTCTTTTAATACAGAGCAAGATGCCTATCAATATTTTTGCGATAGGGTAGGGCTGGCGCAGTATACTCAGCACTTGTTTCAAGAACTCAGCAAGATAACTGAGCCAGTATTTCTTTTGGGCTTTAGTGTGGGGGCCTCTGCGATATGGCAGTTGTCCGAGCAGGTTGAGCCTGGCAAAATACGGCTGGCCAAGGGGTATTATGGTAGTCAGATCCGCAACAACCACGCACTAACCCCTCAATTTCCGCTGGAATTGATTTTTCCTGCCAGTGAGTCTCACTTTAGCGTAGCAGAATTAATGACAGCATTGCAGGGCAGACAAAATACCAGCATCCGCCAGACAAAATTTAATCATGGCTTTATGAATAGGTTGTCGGAGAATTTTAGTAGAGAAGGTTATCAGCGGGAGCTTGAAATATTGAAAAACAGTTTTATTCAGCAGCAGTAATCTTTTTATTTACCCATTCAATTGCCTCATCGACACTGTCGAAAAAGTCGTGGGGTTCACCTGCTTTACCATATATTTCACTGAGATGCTTTTGACCCATCAAGGGGGCATCACTGTGTGTTACCACCAGGCCTGTTGCCACTCTTCCTACTTGCTTTTCCTGCTTAACGATTTCAACCAGTCTGTTTGCCGCTTCCGGAACATGTACCGGCTGACCGTAAAAATCACCCACCATGCCCCAGGGGGCGCCATAAAGCGGTTTTGTTAATGCGATAAATTCATCTGCAGCGGCGTTCATTGATTCCAGGTTCCATGGACCGGTGCCCTTGAATACAATGATCTTGCCCACCAGATGGGCTTCAAACGATCCATGTTGCTTAAAATTTGCCATAATCTGGTTTAATTGGGATAAGAGGTTTGATTGTAAGGCCCACGTCGGCTTCTGCAAGTCATTTTTTACAAAGATGGCGTATCAACTTAATTATAAAAAGGGTAAGGTAAAGCGCAAAAATATGTCAGGGTTTTCACTATGTCTCAGTTCCATTTAGCACAACTTAATATTGCCACGGCACTGGCCGATATGGATTCTCCAGTTATGAAAGATTTTGTTGATAATCTGGAGCGTATTAATCAACTGGGTGAGCAATCCCCAGGTTTTGTTTGGCGAATGAAAGATGACTCGGGAAATGCAACCGCTATTCCCGTCTATGATGACCCCAGAATCATCGCTAATTTAACCGTCTGGCAAGATCCAGAATCTCTGAAAAACTTTTTGTTTAAAACCGAACATGCGCAGTTTTTAAAACGCAAGAAAGAGTGGTTTGAACCAGTAAAAGAAGCTACCTATGTGCTTTGGTGGATACCTGCTGGCCATCAGCCAAGCTTATCCGAAGCGAAAGAAAAATTAGCCTGGTTGCGTCAGTATGGCGAATCTGCACAGGCATTTTCCTTTAAAAAGTTGTTTCCGGCCGACACTGAGAAACAGGATTAATTTTATGGTACAGGCTGAAAGCTATTCCCGTCGTGAAGAATTAATAAATATCTGGTCTCACTTTTTGGGATTCTTATTGGCCATTGTTGGCTTAGCTTTGCTACTGAAAAAAAGTTTATCTTTGGGCGTTATGGAATTGGTTTCTGTGACTATTTTTGGCAGCAGTATGATACTGCTTTTTCTGGCTTCGACACTGTATCACCGAGCTAGTACGCCTAATGCACGCGCAAGGTTGCGAGTGTTTGATCACTGTGCCATTTTTGTCTTTATCGCAGGTACTTATACCCCATTTGCCTTGTTGGTTTTAACGGGGGCAACGGGCTGGTGGATTTTTGGTGTCAGTTGGGGATTAGCGGTGACTGGCATTATTCTGAAGCTGTTTTTTACCGGGCGTTTTAAGTTGCTTTCCACCGGGGTTTATCTGTTTATGGGGTGGATCATTTTGTTTGCTGGTAAAACCTTATTCGCAAACTTGGCTGCTCCAGGTCTGTTTTGGCTTGCTGCTGGCGGCGTAGCTTATACGCTGGGGGCGGTTTTGTATTCCTTTAAAAGTCTGCCTTATACCCATGCTATTTTCCATATTATGGTGATGCTGGGAGGCGCTTGCCACTATTATTCTGTTTATGAATATGCGTTGTAGATTTATTATCAATCGAAGGATGGTGACTGGATATGGCAAAGTCGTCGGAATAAACTCCGACCTACAGAACCTTATCGGAATAAATTTCGGCCTACAGGATGGGATTTAACAACCGTTTCGGAATAAATCTCGGCCTACAGGATGGGATTTAACAACAGTGTCGGATTAAAATCCGACCTACAGGGTTGTCAAAATACGGTAATTCGTCAGCCGTTATAAAAACATATCTCATTGATATTTATAATTAATCTTCCTTAAAGCCTGGTCTACTTCGACCGAACCTGGTAAAATTAACATCAGTTTCTGGTCGAAACAGACTACGGTTTTATGATAAAAGACAGCCCCAAAACTTCACGACAAAGTGGCTTTTTTGACCTCATTTCTCAGCTCGACGAAAAACATCCACTATTGTTGCTCGCCGATGAAATTGACTGGGATTTTCTGAATGAAAAGTTATCCGTGTTTTACAGTGATAAAGGCCGCCCCGGGAAACCCATCCGGCTCATGTGTGGTCTGTTGATGTTGAAACAGATGTACAACCTCAGTGATGACAATACCATCGCTCAATGGATGATGAATCCTTATTACCAGGCGTTTTGTGGGGAAGTCGCTTTTCAGACTGAGCCACCCTGTTGCCGCACCGAAATCACGGCTTTCCGCCAGCGGATTGGAGAAGAGGGTATCAACGCCATTTTTGCTGTTTCTGTGGCATTACATCAACAGGATGTGGAAGAAGATAAAGTACTCGTCGATACCACGGTACAGGAAAAAGCCATCACTTATCCCACGGACACAAAACTCGCCATTAAGATCATCAATCGGCTCAATAAGCTGGCTAAAAAACACGGTGTAAAGCAACGCCGGACTTATGTGAAAGAAGTCAAAGAGTTACGTTTACAGTGTCGCCACTTTCGTCACCCCAAAGTACGGGGAAAAGCCAGAAGAGCCCTGAAACGTCTGCGCACTATCGCAGGAACACTACTCAGAGAATTGCAACGTAAATTGCCTGCACAACTCCTGTCAGAACAGAAGGATAACTTTGCTCTGTATGAAAAAGTGCTGGCACAACAACCCAAAGACAAAAACAAGATCTACAGCCTGCATGAGCCGGGGGTGTATTGTGTTGGCAAAGGTAAGGACCATAAACCATACGAATACGGCAGAAAAGCCTCCGTGGTATCCACTTTAGAAGGACAGGTCATCATCGGTGTGGCAAGTCATGACGAAAACATCCATGACAGCAAAACGCTGGAATCGGCTCTGAAACATGCCCGTCAACATCGGAAGAACCCGATAGCAATGGCAATAGCAGACAGAGGCTATCGCGGAGCACAGCAGTATGTTTGCGAAGAGGTTCTGCTTCCCAAACCGCCGCTAAAAAGAGACAACGCGTATCAGCGTCAGAAGAAACGAAAGTTGTGTCAGAAGAGAGCAGCGATAGAGCCGATTATAGGGCATCTGAAACAGGACTTTCGCCTTAGCCGCAACTGGTTAAGAGATAGTTTGGGCGATGCGATCAATCTGTTAATGTCAGCCAGTGCCTGGAATCTTCAAAAGCGGATGAAGGTGCTTTTTTTGGCTTTAATTTATGTCGCGATCAGAGCTGCTATCGCAGCTCTGTCACGATATCTCATCCGGAAAAAATATTGAGATAATTTGGTACGCTCGTTAGGTGTTTTTAAAGTCACAGGGTTCAGCAAAAAGTACTTTTATAACGTCTGACTAATTCGTCAGCCGGGCTCCTGGCCCGGCCAAACAAATTTCTCAGGACAGTTTGTTAAACAGTGATTCCAGACTTAGTCCTTGTTGTGACAGAATTTCACGTAAGCGGCGTAGCGCCTCTACCTGAATTTGTCTGACACGTTCACGGGTAAGTCCAATTTCAGCGCCAACGTCTTCCAGTGTCGAGGGTTCATAGCCCAGTAAACCGAAGCGTCTGGCTAGCACTTCTCTTTGTTTGGGATTAAGTTCACCCAGCCATTCAACGATGTTACAGCGGATATCATTATCCTGTACTTCGTCTTCCGGGCCGCTGCCACGTTCATCGGCGATTACGTCTAATAACGCCTTGTCGTTTTCACTGCCAATTGGGGTGTCGACAGATGTAATGCGCTCATTCAAACGCAGCATCTTAGCAACATCTTTGACAGGCTTTTGCAGCGCCTCTGCGATTTCCTCAGCAGTTGGCTCGTGATCCAGTTTTTGCGCCAACTCTCTGGCTGCGCGCAGATATACGTTGAGTTCTTTTACTACATGAATCGGCAAACGAATCGTTCTCGTTTGATTCATGATAGCTCTTTCAATGGTTTGGCGAATCCACCATGTAGCATAGGTTGAGAAGCGGAATCCTCGCTCCGGATCGAATTTTTCGACGGCACGGATAAGACCCAGATTACCCTCTTCAATAAGGTCTAAAAGTGCAAGGCCTCGATTGTTGTAGCGGCGAGCAATTTTAACGACCAGGCGCAGGTTACTTACGATCATGCGCTTTCTGGAGGCTTCGTCACCTTTAAGTGCGCGTCGCGCAAAATAAACTTCTTCTTCTGCGGTGAGTAGCGGGGAAAATCCTATTTCGCCCAAATAAAGTTGTGTAGCGTCAAGGTTCTTTTGAATATCTTCCTGGTTGGCAAGAATGTCTTCGAGTGCGTCACTTTGATCTATTTCCTCGACTTCCATCTCTGTAACATCATCATCCAGATTCTCTGAGGCAAGTTCAATGACTGAGGTACTATTATTGGCCATGAGTGAAATTCTCCTGTCATGGATTATCGTTTATACCCTTCCCACGTCATCTATTATTATTATTGTTCTTAAATCATCTTTTGGGTAAGTAACGTAGTGGGTCCACCGATTTGCCTTTGTATCTGATTTCAAAATGCAGAATCACCTGGCCGGTGTCGTCACTTCCCATTCGGGCTATTTGCTCTCCAGCTTTCACCCATTGTTGTTCCTTAACTAACAATACATCGTTGTGAGCATAAGCACTTAAGAAGGAGTCAGTATGCTTGATAATGATCAAGTTACCATACCCTCGCAACGCCTTGCCGGTATACACCACTTTACCGTCAGCCGCAGCCTTAATTATGGCTCCACGCTTATTGCTGATATCGATGCCTTTGTTTCCTACTTCGCTAAGTGAGAATTTGCCTACCAAGCTACCGCTTGTTGGCCAGACCCATTTGTTTACCTTCTGTGGAAACGCCTCGGGTCTTAACTTCTCCTTAACATAATGTCCACCATACGCCTGCTTTTTTGGGGGGTCAACTGGTTGATTTGCTTGCTTTTTTGAGGTCGGACCAGTTGTTGTGGAAGATTTTTTCTCTTGTCGCTTTTTTGACGCAACCAGGCTTAATTGCTGTCCAGGGTAGATGCTATAAGGCGCGGAGATGTTATTGATGTGAGCCAGCTCGCGAAAATCTTTGCCCGCCTGGAAGGCAATTGAGTAAAGGGTATCGCCTTTTTTGACTATATAATTTTTTGCTTTAAGGCTGCCCTTGTTTATAGCACTATAATCTTTATGGGTATTGAGTTTAACAACCGGGGCAGGATTACTGTTTGAGGCACAGCCTGACAGCCAGCCAAGGCAAAGTGAAAGGCAGAGGATCAAGTTATGACGAGACACTCTGCGACTCCTTTAACGCAACATAAAATAGGCTAAAACGGCGAGCAAAATAGTTGCCCATCCCAAGGTATCTATGTGCTGCCGTAATTTTTTCTCAAAAGGGGCGCCGCCCCAATACATTAAACCGGCAACCAGAAAGAAACGCGCACCACGTCCTATAGTGGATGCAATGATAAACGGAATAAAGGCCATGTGCATGGCACCGGCACTAATGGTAAACACCTTATAGGGGATCGGCGTGAATCCCGCCAAAAACACTACCCAGATGCCATATTCAGAAAACCATTGCATGGCGTGATCCAGTTTGGCCTGATAACCCCATTGCTCAACCAGAGGTTGAATCAATCCTTCGAACGCAAACCAGCCAAGGATAAAGCCCAATATGCCACCCAAAACTGAACCCACCGTAGTAACAAACGCATACCACCAGGCTTTGTCGGGGCGGGACAGGGACATAGGGGCCAGCATCACATCCGGTGGAATGGGGAAAAACACCGACTCTGCGAAGCTCATGCTACCTAAATACCACTGGGCGTTTTGATGTTTGGCCCAGTGCATAGTTTTGTCATAACAAAATTCGAAAATTTTCAAAGTAGCTCACCTGGTACTAACGGTACAAAACGCACATTTTCAACTACCTGTTCGGAAATGTTGTCACCGTCGCGACGGTAGACCTTAAGCTGCTGGTGGTCGGTTCCCAGTGGAATAATAAGCTGGCCACCCGGTGCCAGTTGATGTAACAGCGCCTGAGGTAATGAGCTGGCTGCAGCAGTTACCATGATGGCGTCATAGGGACCTTTGCTGGCCCATCCTTCCCAGCCATCGCCATGTTTCATTTTTATGTTGTGTAAATCCAGTTTTTGCATGCGGCGTTTCGCCTGAAACTGCAAGGATTTGATGCGTTCTACCGAGTACACTTCCTGAAACAACTGGGCCAGAATCGCGCACTGGTAACCCGAACCTGTACCAATTTCCAGAATTTTTTGCGCTGGAGTTGGCCCGCTTAATAGAATTTCGGTCATTTTCGCCACGATATAAGGCTGAGAGATAGTTTGTCCCTGACCTATAGGCAATGCGGTATTTTGATAAGCTTTGTGTTGCAACGCTTCTGGCAAAAACAGCTCCCTTGGGGTGCTTGCTATGGCCTTTAATACCATTGAATTGCGTATGCCGTCCTGAAACAGCAATTGTGCCAGGGTTTCTCCCCGGCGATTAAGAGTTCGTGTTGCCTGTACCATTCTTAGAGTTTTTCTATCCAGTTTTTCATATTGTCGAGGCTCTGGTAAGCCGTCATGTCTACACTGAGCGGTGTTACGGAGCAATAATTATTGGCTACCGCATAAAAATCTGTTCCTTCACCCGCATCCTGCTCCTGGCCTACTGCACCGTACCAGTATATTTCCCGACCAAAAGCATCCTTAGATTTAACCATGGATTCCGAGCGATGTCGTCTGCCCTGGCGTGTTACCTGAAGTCCTTTAAGCTCTGCATAAGGTACATCGGGCACATTGATGTTTAAAATCTGATCCGGTGGCAATGGGTGCTCTGCCAGATGATTAATAATTTGCAATACCACCAAAGCGGCAGTTTCGAAATGTTCACCATCCTTTTGCGCCAGCGATACTGCAATTGCCGGAAGCCCCATATAACGACCTTCCGTTGCTGCAGCCACAGTTCCGGAATAAATGACGTCATCACCGAGATTGGCACCGTGGTTGATGCCAGAGACCACTAATTGTGGATCTTCCTCTAAAAATTGATTTACTGCAAGGTGCACGCAGTCAGAAGGTGTACCATTGACCATGAAAAAACCGTTATCCATTTCCTGAATTCGCAACGGTTGTAACAGCGAAAGCGCATTGCTGGCGCCACTGCAGTTTCTGTCCGGGGCCACAACCACGCATTCGTGTTGTTGGCTAAGGTGTTCGTGCAGGACGCGCAGTCCCTTAGCAAAGACACTGTCATCGTTACTAAGTAATATTCTCATGGAGGCTCCGGTGATTAGTTTAGCTGAAGTAATTCTCTAATGACTGACGTCGCAAAACAACCCGAAGGCAGGGAAAAGTTGAGTCTTATTTCACCCTCTGATTGTTGGCAGGTTAATTGTTCCGGGAAAAGTAATAGCTTTCTTCTTTCCTGTTTTAAACCTAGCTGTGACAGGGTATGGCAAATTTCTGGATAGTCGTTTTGTAACTGAGTTTCCAAATCAAACATGACGTCGCCGGAAGGCAGATTACCCTGTCCCCATAAAGGTGCGGATAACTGGATGTCCCGGGTATTCAGACGCTGCTCAATTTGTTCATCGATAGTGTCAGCAAGAAAAAAGCTATTGCTGCCGGTTAAGCTAAATACATCGCCTTTTTGTGCTTGTGTGCTAAAAGTCTGTAAGCGGTCACTTACTGCCTGGTTGAACAACCATGAACGAAGCGCTGAAATAGCCATATTGCGCTTTTCTCGTTTGCGAATGGTTTGTCCCTTTAGTAGAAACTCTGCCAGTGCCAGGTTACCGGCGATACCTGCTGCGTTGATATTGCCAAATCGCTGAGGTCCGAAGTAATTAGGGACACCGTGTTTTTCGATTTTCGCCAGGCGTTCTTGCAAGTTTTCAGTTGCCTGAACATCGGTCAGGAGAATGCTGAACTCATTGTGGGACAAGTTGCCGGTTCTAAGCTTTTTGTGATGCCACTGACTTTGCAGCACCTCACAACCTTCGTAAGAAAAGGGGGATGGTGTTTCATTGTTTTGTTTCGGCAACCAGACACTAAACCATTGGGTGGTAACGGCGTGTTTGTCTTTGCGCCCGGCATAACCCACATCGCGCTCTTTGACCTTGTAAAAGTCAGCCAGTTGCTGAGCCAGATACCCGGTATTCAGACCGGTTTTTCGGATTTGCAGAAACAGATGCTCACCCTCATCTGATGGTGCAAAGGGCAATACCTCATTCACCTGAAAATGTGCGGGTTCCGCTTTTAAGGTGGCGCTGCCTGCTGGTTTACCGTGTAGATAGTGCCAATGATGGATGTTGGGGAAGTGATTCATTAATGCCACTATACCCAAATCACCTCAAGATGCTAGCTTTCAGCGTGAGATAAAAAACGTTTAGACAAATAAAAATGACGTAGGCATGGTTGCTCTCACGTCAAGTCATTTTAATGCAGTATAAACGTTTTTTAGCCACGCCCTTCGGTAGCAACACAGCACTTCCATTACTGTGTTGCATGTGTTTGAAAGGTAGCCTACATTCCTTCTCACATGCGCCTTGTACTGAAAGCGCTGTGATAGCTCTGAAACAGTATCTTGAGGTGATTTGGGTATATAGTTATTTGTTTTGGATTAAAAGGACAACAGCGTGACAGGCGATACCTTCTTTGCGCCCCGTGTAACCCAATTTTTCCGTGGTGGTGGCTTTGACGTTAATCTGACTGATGTCAGAGGATAAGTCGGCAGCAATATTTTGTCGGATAGCGTCAATGTGCGGGGCCATTTTGGGTGCCTGAGCAATGATGGTGCAGTCCAGGTTGTTAATCTGGTATCCCAAATTCTGCGCCTGTTGAAACACCGATTTTAACAGTTGCCTGCTGTCTGCGCCTTTGTAAGCGTCATCGGTGTCTGGAAAATGGTGCCCTATATCGCCCAGGGCTAAAGCCCCTAAAATTGCGTCACAGACTGCATGTAATAACACGTCACCGTCGGAGTGGGCCAGTAACCCTTGCTCATAGGGTATTTTTTCTCCACCGATAATGATGGGACCTTCACCACCAAATTTGTGGACATCAAAACCATGGCCTATTCTGAGCATTGTTCATCCTTTGTTTGTTGTTGCAGATAAAATTGTGCCAGCGCCAGATCGCCGGGGTGAGTAATTTTAATATTGTCCGGTGCACCGTCTATGAGATGCACCTCGGCACCGGTTGTTTCTATTGCTGAGGCTTCATCGGTTACCGCAATGTTATGTTGCTGACACCATCTGAGCGCTTCGATTAATTGTTGACGGGGAAAGAACTGGGGTGTCAGGGCTTGCCAGATCAATGCTCTTGGCAAACTTTCTTTGACTCTGACTGAGCCCTGTTCGCTGTTGTCTGCAGCGAGTTTGATAGTATCCGTCGCTCTTTTGGCCAGAATTCCCCCTGATGAGCCATCCGCCAGTGTCAGCAAACGGCTGATATCCTCATGTCGCACACAAGGTCTGGCGGCATCATGCACTAAAACCCAGTCATCTGTGCAGGCATTTAAGCCATTTAAAACCGAGTCGGAGCGCTCTTTGCCTCCGCTGACTCGTTGTATCCAGGGCATTTTACTGACTGCTAAATTGTGGAAATGTTGATCTTCTGGCCCCAGTACCAACAGGATTTTATTGATGTTGGGATGGCTGATCAGGCGCTCCAGAGTGTGCTCCAGCACAGAGCTCTCGCCCAGTGGCAAGTATTGTTTGGGAATCGACGCGCCCATGCGACTACCGACCCCCGCAGCAGGAACAACGGCAGTAAATTGCTGGGATGCGTTTAACGCAGAACTAGATATAGAAGACATGTAGTTTCGTTTTATATTGTGAGTGTCACTGCCGAGGATTAATCTGAGGGGAGTATCCGGTAAAAGGTTTCGCCGGGTTTGATTAGGCCCAGTTCGTTTCTGGCCCGTTCTTCAATAGACTCCAGACCCATTTTCAGATCCTGTATATCGGCTATCAGCAAGCTGTTTCGTTGGCGCAAATTCTGGTTGTGCAACAATTGTTCTGCCAGTTCTTGTTCCATGTTTAAATAGTCGGGAATACTGTGTTTGCCAAACCACAAACGGTATTGCAATGCCAACAGCAATACAAACAACAGCGTTGTAATGATTTTTCCCATTTTAACGGACTCGCAGAAACCTGCCTAAATGATAGCTAACCTGGATCTTCAGCGCAAAGAGTTTATTTTATCACTTCTTGTACGCCTATCCAGGTGCCTAGCCCCAATAGTAAAGAACCGGAGAAGCGGTCCTGATAACGTATAAATTTCGGGTGCTGTTTCATAAAGCGTCCCAGTTTGCCGGACAATGCCGCCACAAACAGGTCGCATAACAGCGCTATGATGGCATAGGTGCTGCCCAATAAAATAAATTGCAGAGTAACATTACCGTTTTCTGGTGATACAAACTGAGGTAAAAACGCTAAGAAAAACAGCGCAGTCTTAGGATTGGTTAATTCCACTATGATACTTTGATTGAAAATGCTCCACAGCGAGCGTTTGTCTACATTTGAGGCTTCAGTTGGTACAACGGGCTGCGCCTTCAGGTAGCTGATACCCAAATAAATCAGATAAATAGCGCCTGCAATCTTCAACAGGGTGTAGGCCAGAGGCGCGTAGGTAAACACTGCCGCCAGACCCAACGCTGATAACAGCACATAAATAAATGAACCCATTGCCATGCCGCTAGCAGCGGCTGCGCCACCAATAAATCCCTGATGAATGCTGCGGGCCATAATATAAAGATTAGAAGGGCCGGGGGAAATACTGAGTAAAAACGCCGCCAGACTAAAGGCCAGAAATGTTTCGAGAGAAATCATGCACAGCTCCGCAATTGAGTTATGCCAGCAGTTTATCCCGATTGCTAATGGGATGAAAGAGGAGCAGAGAAGACCTGCACATTTACTTTTTAAATCTTAGGGTTAAGCTTAATGCAATGTTTAAATCAAATGCGCACCCAACATGAATAAATTTACAAAAAGTTTAATAGCGACACTGGTTCCTCTGGCGATGGCCGGTTCTCTGTCTGTTTCAGCCAATACCCAAAGCGCGGTAATGCAATATCTGGAGGCGGTGACCTTGCCTGAAAACGGTATCGGAGCCAGAGAGGCTGGTACGGATGCAGAACAAAAAACCGCAGATTTTGTGTTTAAGACCTTTACTGAGATGGGGTATGAGCCCGTTGTTCACAAGTTTAGCCACCCGGTACTGAGCAAAAAGGGCACCTTTCTGAAATCCAGCAATATCATTGCTGACATCAAAGGCAGCTCAGAGAAAATGCTGGTACTGGGCGCACACTTTGATTCCACAGGCTCCAATAGAGGCTCGCAGGGCGCGATGGACAATGGTGCTGGATTGTCGGTTATGTTGGCGGTAGCCAAACATATCAGCCAGCAAGAAAAGCTACCGTTCAGTATTCGTTTTATCGCTTTTGGGGCTGAAGAAATTGGCAAAGTGGGTTCCAGGGCGTACCTGGAAAGCTTGCAGGAAACACCGCAGGAAATAGCAAATATAATCGGAATGGTTAACCTGGATACCGTAGCTGGTGGCGATTATCTTTATGTTCACAGCGCTCATACGACACCTTACAAGTGCGGGGGGGATAACAGTAAATACAATGCTGACACCACAATGAGAGAGGCAGTATTACAAGCCTCGATTGAACAGCTGGGAGACGAGGCCCACAAAATTCATCCAGAGTTTCCCGGTTATCCGGAAGGGGTCACCGGTGATTGGTCTGATCATGAGTCCTTCTCCTGTAACGGCATCCCGATTGCCTATATAGAAACTACCAACTTTCAGATCAATGGTAAGGATGGCTATGATGGTTATTCGCAATCCACGAATCCAGGCTTATGGGATTGCTTTGATGCTGAAAATGTCACTGCTTGCGATCGAGATGCTGAATCTCAGTGGGGGAGAATATGGCATTCTGGCAATGATCAGTTAAAACACCTGGAGTCAGTGTTTCCAGGGCGGGTACAAAAACAGTTGGAGGCCAATGTGAAAGTATTGAACGCCTTTTTCAGCAACGCGGATAAGTATTTCAAATAAGCACAATTCTCAATGCGGCCGGAGTCTTAGCCCGGACTCCGGTGATGCTTTTTCAGCGCCCGATACAATCCATATAAGCTAATCATTATCCAGGCTCCTTCTAATGCCATGGCGGCAAAATTGTCTGAACCCAATAGAGAAATCATTACCAGTGTGGCACCAATCAGGTTTAACAGCGCATAGTTAACCCCCTGACCATTCAGCCATCCTGATTGCAGGGCGAAATAGGCTCCTAACACCATGAATACGCCAATCATGCCCAAGATCTCAGTCCACATTATGCTTTGCCACATTATTGGTGCTCTATACTTAGCATTTGCAATGCCTTGAGTGCTCGTTCAGCATCTGCTTTAGGTACAAAAATATGATCGTGATGGAATGCCGCCACCACATTGGCACTGATATGATGCTCGGTGAGACGCTGACTAACGGCGGCGGTTAAACCGACGGCTTCCAGGCTGGAGTAAACCTCTAGCTCAATGCGACAAAATTGCTCAGCTTCTTTACAACCTAATTCTGCTGCGGCATCTGCCGGGGCGATCAGAGTAATACCTTCTTGTTCTTTAATAATGGCAAAACACTGATTTGTAACGTCCGGGGTCATTTGTGACTGTAGTACGCAGCAAAATACCCAACTGTCCGGGTGTAAAACCGGTGTCATATTTTTTAGTAGATCGGATAACTCGGTAATGGCTTTCATCAGGAATAACATTGATTTGCAATGACGCTATTGTGCCTCGCAGATTCAGTTTTTAATACAGAAAATATATTGAAATAGCTTTTCTTAATGGAAAATTACTGGGTAATTGGCAGAGCCAGATTTTGCAGGAGCAAAAATCGTTATTTCAAACGATGGTGGTCTGAATTTATTCAGGCACCGTTACCAAATTCAACCATCGCTGTTCGAATGAATTCGAACCTACCTTTGTAGGTCTGAATTTATTCAGACACCGCTACTAAATTCAACCATCGCTGTTCTAATGGCCGATTTTTGCTCCTGCAAAATCGGCATTCACTACATCCCTGTAGCTCAATTCAAACCTACAGCCATTCGTATAACCCTGTTAACCTAATAGCGATCGTAAAGTGCGTCAGAGCGCTTTTTGCGGCGCATTAGTAAAGTCAGCAATATACCTGCCAGAGCACCACTGCCAGCCACGATAGCACCGCGATAAAACATCTCTTTTTCGGCATCCGTGGTTTGCAGAGATATTTGCTGTTGCAGCTGATTTGCCAGTTGTATCTGTTCTTCCAGTTGGCGGTTAAGGTCGACTTTCTCTTGCTCAGCAGCGCGTAATACACTCTCAAGGCGCAGGATCTCATCTGATTGGGTTTGCAGTTGAGGTTGCGTGTCTTCCAGTTGTGCGGTGAGTTGCTGGATTTGTTGTCTTATTGACGTTTCGGCCACAAATTCTGTTTTAATCCAACCGGTTCTGTCTCGCTCGTCAACTATTTCACTAAAACCGGCTTCTTCGTCGGTGCTGAGTATAGTAACTGCACTACCGGCGGTAACCGAACCCAAGATGCGATAATTGGTGCCTGGACCCGAATGCATATAGATGAAGAGGTCATCGGAAACGAAGGCATTATTTGTTTCGACGTTGCTGGTGTCAGCACTACTCAGATCGTCGTTTTCCTGAGCGATGAGTGCGTGGGTATTAATTAAAAATAGAAGAAAAAATAATCGTTTTATCATGTGCTTACACCGCTTCCTGTGTGATACAGAAATATTAGGTTCTTGAAATAATATTGCAACCGTTTATCCATGCTTATTTGTGCTCAACCACAGGGTATTTTAAAAAATGTTAACTGGTTATCACTATGAACAATTAATTTCAAAAACATCGAGACCTGGTTGTCGGACAATTGAACAACGAATTGTGGGCACCATATAAGCATTTTAAAATTCTTCCAACAGTGCCATACTGGCCACATCTGACTTCATTATTCGTCTCAAAAACAATGCGTTATATTGTCTTTTTAGCTTCTATTTTATTGTGTCACAACTGGGCTGTGGCGGGACTTTGGCCAGGTGCTAACTATGATAAGGGGACACCCACCTTAGCTTCGCTATATGGCTATGAAACCGGTGAAAAGCTGAGCAATACGGCGCAAATTGAAGGCTACCTTAAAGCTTTGGCAGAAGCTCACCCAAACAATCTAAAGGTGTTGCCCTATGGCAAAAGTTGGCAAGGGAGAACACTTCATTATGCGGTGATAAGTTCGGCGGATAACCTGGCAAAACTGGATGAAATTCGCGCCAGTTACCGAAAATTTGCCGATCCCAGACAAACCGATAAACAGGCGATGCAGGCGCAGCTTGCGGCTCTTCCTGCTATCGTTTGGTTAGGCTATGGGGTACATGGCAACGAAGTCTCTTCTCCGGATGCAGCGCTTCAGGTGGCTTACCACTTGCTGGCCTCGGAAGAGGCCATGACCAGAGAGATTCTGGATAATGTTGTGTTGTTACTCGACCCTATTCAGAACCCTGACGGCCGGGAAAAGTTTATTCATCATTTTGAGAATAATACAGGCCCACAAGCCAATGGTCATGCGTTTGCCACTGAACGTCGGGAAGGTTGGAATACCGGCAGAACTAATCACTATTTATTCGATTTAAACCGTGACTGGGCGGCGGTTACACAACCGGAAACGCTGGGCAGGGTGAAGTTGCTATCTCAGTGGCTGCCGTTAATTGCAGTGGATTTACACGAATTTGGTACAGATTATACCTATTACTTTACCCCAGAAGCAGACCCCTTTAACCCCTATATCACCGACGTGCAAAAGCAAGGCCTGGAGATCATCGGCAAAAATAACGCTAAATATTTTGATCAACAGGGATGGCGCTATTTTACCCGAGAAATTTACGATGCGTTCTTCCCTGGGTATGGAGCTGGATGGCCGGTGTTTTATGGCGCGCTGGGCATGACCTATGAACAAGCCTCTCCCAGGGGATTAAAGGCCACCAATAAACTGGGCGAGACCTTTACTTATCGCGATGCGGTGGAACACCATTTTGTTGCTTCCGTGGCCACCCTTGAAACAGCGGCAAAACACCGGACGCTGTTTCTGCAGCGCTTTTGGGAATATCGGGATAGCGCAATTGATGAGGGCAAGTCTGGTGACGTGCGACAAATCATACTGAGCCGAACCGAGGATCCCTATAACGCAGATAAACTAGCCAGATTGCTGCAACTTCAGGGCATTGAAATTAATCAGGCGGAACAAAAGTTCAGAGCCTGCGGCAATAATTTTGCGCAAGGAGATTATGTGATTGATATGGCGCAGCCCAACTATCGCATGATCCGCAACTATCTGGATCAGCACATCCCGATGGAAAAAGACTTTATAGCATTGCAGGAAAATTTGCGAAGACAGCACAAAAGTCACGTATTGTATGATGTCACTGCCTGGTCGAAACGATTGACCCACAATGTCAATGTGCATTATTGCAACAAAGCGCCAGGCATTGCTGGTCAGATTTTGGAAACAAACAGCGAATTAAAACAGAGCGGTGAAGGCGAGTTGGCTTGGCTAATAGACTGGCAACACACCGGCAGTGCTCTGTTTTTGGTGCAGGCATTGCAAACGGGGATTGAAATCTGGAGTAGTGACAAGTCCTTTACGCAAAAAAGTCGCACTTTTCCTAAAGGATCACTGATTATCTATAAAAAACAGCTGTCTGAAGAAAATAGCGCACAACTTCTGGCGTTAGCTCGTGAGTATCAGGTGGAGTTGGTGAGCACTGATACCGGCTGGGTAGATCAGGGAGTTAACTTTGGTAGCCAGCACGTGGTAAAGATGAAAGCACCGAATATTGCTTTGCTATGGGATAGTCCGACTTCTTCTTATCTGGCAGGTGCAACTCGTTATGTTTTCGAGCGACAACTGAACCAACCAGTGAATGTGATTGCTGCCAAATATCTCAACAGCGTAAACCTATTTGAGTTTGATGCTTTGATTCTACCGGGTGGCGGCGACTATTCCTCATACCTGTCTAAAAGTGGTACGGAAAAACTAAAAACCTGGTTGCGTCAGGGGGGCGTTATTGTTGCGCTGGATAGTGCCATTGAATTTTTAACAGAAAACCAGTTGAGCGCGTTACAGGTGGAAGAAAACCTGATTGACGCGCGAAAGGCGTCACAGCAGTCGGGATCTCTGGTGATAACCGACGCCAATCAGTATGAGTCGTTGCAGGTGGATCCGCAGCGTTCGATGGAATACTCACCGGGTAACATACTCAAGGTACAGCCCAACACTGAGCACTGGATGATGGCTGGTATCACCAGACCGGTATATAGCTTTGCGTCCGGCAATGTTACCTATCAACCACTGAACCGGGGGCAGGGCGTAAATGTGGCGCATTTTGCCGATGCTGATTCGGTATTGGCCAGTGGCTATTTGTGGCAAGATTACAATCAGCAACTGGCTTACAAGCCCTTTTTGACTCTGGAAGATTTCGGTAAGGGTATGGTAATTAGTATGCCTGAAAGCCCGACATTCAGAGGACAGCAACCCGGATTACACATGTTGTGGGTAAATGCCATCTGGCGCAGTGTCGCCCACACCCGAGCCAATATTCGCAATGGTAAATGAGTGGGCAATATTAAAGGGCCGCCGGCGCATTAAATTTTATGAGTAATTTAAACTCACTTCGGTTATATTAACGATTATAACAACGAGCCTTCTCCTGTGGATTAGGTTCGTTTTTTCTTATGACAAGTAATGGTGATTTTTCTTTTCGATGGACAGTGAAATAGAGCTGAAATTGCTGGTTGCTGCTGATGCAGAAAGTAAAATCCGCAAGCAATTTCTACCAGAGCTGAAAGCTGAGTTTGAACACGAATCGGTTCAGTTGTTTAACTCCTATTATGATACGCCTGAACAACTATTGCGGCAGCATGGCATGGGGCTCAGAGTACGCGGTAACAATGGCGAATACGAGCAAACCATCAAAAGCAGAGATGCGTCGGTGGGTGGCTTGCACAAACGTGCCGAATACAATGTCTCCTTGCCCTCAAATCAACTGGATATCACACTTTTTCCCGAAGAAGTCTGGCCCGAGTCACTCAACGCCGAAGACTTAAAATTCCGCCTAAGCTCATTGTTTAGTACTCATTTCCGAAGAGAACAGTACCTGATCAAAACCAGCAGTGATGCTGAGGTGGAAATGGTATTTGATTCAGGTGAAATCGAAACCGATAAATATCACACGCCGGTTTGTGAAGTGGAGTTAGAGCTTAAAAAAGGTACGCCCGATGCCTTGTTTGAGTTAGCCAGAGCACTGCTGGATGCAGTGCCGTTTCGTTTGGGCTATAAAAGTAAGGCCCAGCGGGGATATGAACTGTTTCTGGGTGAAGATATCGAGCTCGGAACCAGGAAACCGGAATTTCCGATCGTCAAACACACCAGTCTGCAAGATGCGTTTGTCACTTTGATGTCAGTGTTAGTGGAGTTTTGGCAGCGCCACGAACAGCGATATGTCGAGCTTGGCAAAGTACGAGACATCGTTGAGTTAGTTGCCATCATGAAGCTGATGAAGCGCAATCTGAAGTTGTTTGAAAAACAGCTGAGCTGCCCTGAGTTTGCCTCTTTATCCAAACAGCTTAAAAACCAATTGCGCGAATGGCAATGGGTGGACGAACTGGCTGACATCAAAGAGCTGTTGTCTAAAAAGGGTTTTTACCGCAAGAAATTGCAGAAGCACGATGCTGTATTACAGCATCTTCAAGCTCGACAGGTTGAGTTGCTGGAAACCCACGAACCCTTAAAACTGCTGCAACAAAAAGGTTATATTCTGTTGCAGTTAAATATCCTTGAGATGCTGACCCATAAGCCCTGGACCAGTGATCCCAGTTGGCAAGAAGAATCCATCAACCGCTTTGCCAAAATCGCCATCCGTGACGAACTGAAGAGTATATTTGAACAATTTCAGTTTAAATCGAAAGAATCGGTTGATGCTTATTTAGAGCATATTCCTGCTCTGCAGCGAGTGGTTCAGATCCAAAAGTTGCTGGGCAATGCGGTTGGCAGTCGCACCGGACAAAGTCTGGAAACCTGGACAGACTTGTTGGACGGCGCTGAAGAGCTTAAGGTATTGCACACCCTGGAGGGCAATTTGCGGAAATTATCTTCCGAAGGTGATGACAATCTGGTGCAGTGGTGCGTGGCCAAACAGGATAGCTTATTTGAAGTAATGGAGCTAAGTCGTGAGGCTGCACTTGTGGCTCAAAGTGAATAAGTTCAAGTATTTTAAGGTTTTTCCGATAACCTGGTTACAGTCAAACCAGACCTTTATACATCAATAAATGATTCTCCGCGGTGATTTGTGGTGTAAATTACCCCGCAGCATAAAAAGAGTGATTAAAACAGCACCATGCTTAGCTTAGGATTTATACTCTGGCTCATTCCTCTCGTTCTTATCTGGGTAAGATACGATGTGATGCCCCATGCGTCTCAGGTATTAATGGCAATCCTTATTTTGCCATTGGTGATGCTGGACGAAGTATTGCGTTTTTCCGGTTTACTGGCCGAATTTCCGTTTTTAATTGGACTGTTTCAGTTTACGCCAGTGTTACTGGCATCCCAGGTATATCTGGCGATGCATAGGATGCTGATAGAGAAGCCCATCCGCAATAAATGGTTTCATCAGGGCATCGCTGCCTTGTTTTTCTGTGCTGAGATTCCTTTTTTGCTGTTTTCTGATACCGCCAAAATAGCCCTGTTTAGCAATCCTCCTATCGGTAATATTGCCGATAACTGGCCATTTTACGTGTTCTACATGCTGAGCAATTTCGCCGTGCTTATCTATGCTCTGAAAATTGATGACATGGTAAAAGACTATGAATTTCATTTGTCTGATCAGGTGGTTGATATTACCCATTACGAATTACCGCCATCCATGAAAATGTTTACCGGACTGGTGACTATCTCCTTCGGAGCCATCTTATTGGTTATTGTTACTGCGCTGGAGTTGGTGCAGTTTAGCTACTGGCAGGGCATCATCTCATTACTTCATTTTGGGATTTTCTATGTAATCATTCTTTTGATGTTACAACGTCGTCGCTTCTCTCCATGTCCGATTGACTCGGAAGACCTGGAAGATCGCAGTTACAGCGAAGAAGAGATGCGCATGATTTTGGCCAAAGCGGAGCGCGCTATTATCCGCAATAAGTTGTACAAAAGTATTGGCCTGCGGCTGCGCACCTTAGCCGATTTGGCAGAAATTGAACCTAAGCAATTGGCAGTGTCGACGCGCTCCATGCTCAACCGTAACTTTCGTGCCTACATGTACCACTACCGTCTGGAATACGCGAAAAAGATCATTCTTCGTTCCGATATTAAAATTTCAGCCATTGCCAGACGCCTCGGCTTTACCTCGGAAAAAGTATTGAGTGATATGTTTGTTAAATATGTGCAAAACATGGCCTCTGATGAAGGCTTGTCTCAGGAAGAACACGACAGGTTATTGCAGCGTAAAGGTTAGGCGAAAAACCTGTCCACTATCGTCTGGGTAAATTGTTTACGCAAATAAAACCCTCTGGGTCGGGTTTGGATGGCATGACCTTCCTGACCGATGGCCTCAGTTACGACACTACCATTGGCGGCTTTGGGCCGCAGTTGCAATATTTCGCCGTGTCGGGCGCTAAGCGAATCAATATTGCCCAGCGTAATGTTTTCCATATGTTCTTCCCAGTCCTGACGTAACAGCGCTTCCTCATCTGCATCCGGTTGCCACAAAAAGCCCGTGCCCACCATGCGGTTTGCTGGTGAAATCGACCGTTCGCCCACAATCGGTAGCCACAGCACCTGTCGCAATTTATTGCGAACATTGCAACTTTGCCAGTTAAGCCCCTGATTGCCGGTTAAATGGGCATAACATACATAGGTGGTTTCCAGCACTTTGCCCTGGTTGTTTATCGGTAATGTTTTAAGCTCAATACCTAACGAAACAAAGTCTTGTTCCGGTTTTGAGCCTGCATCTGCGCCCAGCCATAACTCGATTAGTTGTCCCGTCCAGCCCTTTTCTTTTTTGAAATCTTGCGGTATCGCAATTTGGGCGGCAGTAGCCAGCTCTCCCAGAGTCAGGCCTGCAATGGCGGCGACTCTGTCCATCAGTTGTGTTGTAGATTCAGGCGGCTTCGTGGGCGGGCGCAAGAGAGGAGTTGTCATAGTTAGTTACGCAATAGCTTTGTGGATTAATGGTTATTTAGGCTCAGGTGAGATTTAGGCACTAGGCAATTATGACACTTTGTGGAAGAATGGGGAATATAACAATATTTGTGCCCGGGAGTCTAAGTGATTGACACAGAAGGATTCCGCGCAAATGTGGGCATAGTGATTTGTAATCGCAACGGTCAGGTATTTTGGGCCAGAAGATTTGGGCAGCATTCCTGGCAATTTCCACAAGGCGGGATCGATCAAGGCGAATCGGCTGAAGAAGCCATGTTCAGAGAATTACACGAGGAGGTAGGTCTTAATCCACAGCAAGTTAAAATTTTAAGAGTCACCAAAAACTGGATCCGTTACCGGTTACCCAAACGCCTGATTCGGCAAGATTCGAATCCGGTTTGTATCGGTCAAAAACAAAAGTGGTTTTTATTGCAATTAACTTGTGCTGATGAAGATGTAAATCTATTGCATTCCGGTCATCCGGAGTTTGATGACTGGCGTTGGGTAAGCTATTGGTACCCTATTCGTAATGTGGTGTCGTTTAAACGCGATGTATATCGAAAAGTGATGAAGGAGTTTGTGCCTGTGGCGATGAACCTGAACAAATCTGCTTTTGATAACAAGCGTAAAAAACGACGACGTCGTTAACGGAAGCCATCATTTATGCTGAGCACGCTTAGGCAGATCGTTGAAGAAATTGGCCATATTCCGGTACTGGAAGAGGCTCTGCAACGCGTCAGTGAATTGTTAAAAGAAGCAATGCGGGTAGACTGTTGTACAATCTACCTGGCTGATAGCGAAAACCAATGTTTTGTTTTAGTCGCCACTGAGGGCTTGGCTAAAGAAGCTATTGGGGTAACGCGTATTGGTTTTTCTGAGGGAATTGTTGGTTGGATTGGTCAACGGGAAGAACCAATTAATATCGCAGATGCCCAATCTCATCCCAGATTTAAACATTATCCGGATGTTAAAGAAGAGTCCTATCACGCCTTTTTAGGCACGCCTATTATTCACCAACGCAAAGTGTTAGGAGTGATTTCGGTCCAACAGAAGTCCCGACGTCGCTTTGCCGAAGAAGAAGAATCTCTGCTTATTACGCTGGCCGCACAAATGGCGCTGGAAGTGGCTAATGCCGAAGCTCGTGGCGCGGTTAAGCTGTCCGGTAGTGATGGCATTCAGTTGTGGCAAAAGGCCTTATATGGCCGTCCTGGGTCATCCGGACTGGCTGTGGGGACAGGCTTCCAGCCCAACAAAAAGGCCAGATTGTCAGATTATATCGCTGCCAGAAGTTCTAAATTGGAAGAAGAGGTCTCCCGCTATCGACGCGCAGTTAAACGCACGAAAGCAGATATCCGAAAACTCACCAGTCAGGTAGCTCAGAATGTCCCCAAGGATGTCGCTAATATTTTTCAAACCTACGATTTCCTGCTGGATGCTGCGAGCCTGGGCAAAGAAGTTGAAGAGAAAATCCGCTCCGGTTGGAATGCCGCTACCTCACTAAAACAGGTGGTGGGAAATTACGCCCGTCAGTTTTCTCAGATGCAAGACAGTTATATGCAGGAGCGGGCGGTGGATGTAGTGGATCTGGGGGATCGCGTTTTTGGCCACCTGGTGAATGATAAACGCAAGGCGGCTCAAATACCCTCCAAAGCAATTTTGGTGGCGGAAGAAATAACCGCCACTATGCTGGCAGAAATTCCGGCTAAAAAGCTCAAAGGCATTATTGCCATGCGTGGCTCGGTAAACTCTCATGCCGCAATTTTAGCCAGGGCCATGGGGATCCCCGCAGTACTGGGGGTTACGGAGCTGCATGTCAGTCATTTGGCTGGCAAAGAGCTGTTGTTAGATGGTTATTCCGGCGAAATTACCGTTGCCCCTGAAATGCAAAAACGAATCAGTTTTGAGGCCCTCATTCAGGAAGAGAGAGAGCTAAACAAACTGGTATCAGCGGAACTGGGGCAAGATGCTGTAACCCTGGATGGTCAGCATATTGGACTTTATCTGAACGTCGGTTTGTCTCAGGAACTGGAAGAAAAGTTCAGTGATGATGCTGACGGGGTGGGGCTTTATCGGACCGAAATTCCTTTCATGTCACATGATCGTTTTCCTGGCGAAGAAGAACAGCGCGTTTTGTATCGCGCCTTGTTGCAGAAATACCACAAGCGCGCAGTAACCATGCGCACCCTGGATGTTGGCGGAGATAAACCCTTGCCTTATTTTCCATTCCAGGAAGAGAATCCTTTCCTGGGCTGGCGTGGCATCCGCATGACCTTAGATCATCCAGAGATATTTTTGGTGCAGGTGCGGGCCATGATTAAGGCCAGTGCCGGACTACACAACTTACAGATCATGTTGCCCATGATCACCTCCGTCGAAGAAGTTAAAGAGGCTAAACGGCTGATAAGACAAGCATTTTATGAGGTGCGGGAAGAGGCCAATCGGGAAGGGGAAGAAGTACATAAACCCAGAGTTGGGGTAATGCTGGAGGTGCCTTCTGTATTGTGGCAACTGGAAGAGCTTGCCTCTTTGGTGGATTTTTTCTCAGTGGGCAGCAATGACTTAACCCAATACCTGTTGGCTGTAGACAGAAATAATCCCAGAGTCTCTGAGCTGTATCAAAGCTATCACCCGTCAGTGCTCAGGGCGTTGCATCATATCGCTCAGGTAACCAAACGCCTGGATGTCCCTGTTACCGTTTGTGGTGAACTGGCTGCTGAGCCTGCTGGTGTCATGCTGTTGGTGGCTATGGGGTACAATAAATTGAGTATCAATGGTTACAGTATGGCCAGAGTTAAGTGGGTGATCCGACGCCAGAGTCAGGAAAAAATGCAGGCGATACTGCAAAAAGCGCTGTCCATGTCTGAAGCGACAGAGATCAAAGATTTTCTGAACATGGAATTAGAGTACCTTGGGCTGGGTGGCCTGGTGCGCGCGGGCAAATAAGTTACATAATATTTTGTAGCTATTACAAAAATCTCACCTTCCTGCTACCATGCGGCCTTCTTATCAGAACACTTACTTAAACTAGTCTTTATGTCAGATAATTTTATTACGTTTCCCGCAATTGACCCGGTGATTTTTAGTATTGGACCACTGAGTCTAAGATGGTATGGCCTGATGTACCTGATTGGGTTTGTGGCAGCTTTTATTTTGGCGAACAAGCGCCTGCATCGCACTAACTGGAGTAAAGAAGAGCTCAGCGACATGCTGTTTTATGGCTTTTTAGGTGTGATTCTGGGGGGGCGCATTGGTTATGTGTTCTTTTATCAGTTTGATATGTTCTTGGCAGACCCGTTATACCTCTTTAAGATCTGGACCGGCGGCATGTCTTTCCACGGTGGTCTGTTAGGTGTCGTTGCTGCTCTCTATTGGTTTGCTCGCAGAAAACAAACTTCGTTGTTTTACGTCGGTGATTTTGTTGCGCCATTAGTGCCAATTGGTCTTGGGGCAGGAAGAATTGGCAATTTTATCAATGCCGAGTTGTGGGGCAGAACCACAGATGTTCCCTGGGGCGTTGTATTCCCCAATGCAGGTCCCTTACCCAGACACCCATCGCAATTGTACGAGTTCTTTTTAGAAGGTCTGGTACTGTTCCTGATACTGTGGATTTACTCTAAAAAACAACGCCCGGTTGGCGCTGTTGGTGGTTTGTTTTTAATTGGTTATGGTGCATTCCGCTTTATCGTCGAGTATTTCCGCGAGCCAGATGCTCATTTGGGCTTGTATGGCGGAATTATTTCGCAGGGCCAGGTGTTGTCATTACCCATGGTGATTATCGGCGTTTTCCTGATGGTTCGCGCTTACAAAAAGCAATAATCAGGTCATGGAATTTAGAAAAGCCAACCCTGAAGATTTACCACGGCTGGAAGCGCTGGAGCAAGCCGTGGTAGATGCAGAACGCCCTTTTAACTCTGAGATCAAACCGCAAGGTGCTCGATACTACGATTTGCCCGAACTCATCAGCAGCCCTGATTGTTATTTGCTGGTGGCAGAAGCGCAGGGCGATATAGTGGCTACAGGTAATACCCAAATCACCTCAAGATGCTAGCTTTCAGCGTGAGATAAAAAACGTTTAGACAAGTAAAAATGACGTAGGCATGGTTGCTCTCACGTCAAGTCATTTTAATGCAGTATAAAGGTTTTTTAGCCACGCCCTTCGGGAGCAACACAGCACTTCCATTACTGTGTTGCATGTGTTTGAAAGGTAGCCGACATTCCTTCTCACATGCGCCTTGTACTGAAAGCGCTGTGATAGCTCTGAAACAGTATCTTGAGGTGATTTGGGTATATGTCAAAATCAGAAAGTCGAAAGCTTCTTTAGCTCATGAGTTTGACGCTTACCTGGGTTTTATGTACGTAGCTCCCGAGTACCGCGGCCAGGGCCTTAATCAGCAATTAATGGCAAAGCTGATAGATTGGGCTAAAAATCGAGATGTGCATGATTTCTATCTGGATGTGTACGCTGATAATCAATCGGCAATACGCGCCTATGAGAAGTTGGGTTTTAGCGCATCTATGGTGGAAATGAAGCTGAATCGTCGATAGACAACCTCTGGCTTAGAGCCTTCCGGGTTTCGGACTTCAACGTTTTTTTCGTTTTTATATCGGGTAAGCTCAATCGTGATGGTGTTATTTGAGGCCCCAATCCAGGGCGAGAGCATGAGTGCTCATTTAGTGTCCAGAAACTAATTATGTTCATTTGGAGATAATCCAAAACTGCTTCGTTTACGGGTTCGGTTCCGGCAATATTTGTTCGGAGTGCTAAACCTATTCTCCCTTTACGCGCAATAAACTGCGACATCAGTTAAAACAACGATGAGAGCTATCAGGGATGATATCAAATACCAATAAGTAACGTTAAGCATGCTACTCAGTGGAAATTGAAACGGTTTTAGACAAGGCAGATGTTTACAGGTTTAATGGGTTAAATCAAAAACATCTAACGACGTATAAAACCGTTTCAAATCCATCGAAGACGCCATCTCAGCGGCTTACTTCTTTGTTGCGTGAAATTCGAAAGACCACCAGTATTACTTCATTCACGCGCCTCGAATTAAGCTCGCTGATATGGCGCTGAGCGAATGTTTAACGTTACTTATTGGTATACCCAATGCCCAGCACAGGGATGTGCTGTCATTGATGGTCGTCGTTGTTCTGATGGCGAAGTTTATGCTTTTGCGCGTCAGGGGCTGCGGGGGATTCTTAAGGGGGGCGCAGCCCGGTCCCCTTGAGGCGCAGTCGGCGCCCCGACAATGATTTCAATCAAATGATAATGGTTGAATTAGACCGCGGCGCCAAAAAGGCTTACCGAACAGCACACTCAAAACAAAAGCCTGTAGGTAGGTTGAGTACTGCAATATCGATAATTTAAGATGTAGCCAAAATAATTAGGTTGTAGCTTCGGTTAGGTCAGGCTGTGTCCGATGTCGCTCAAAAATCGTTCGCGATCTTGCCCTGGGCCCCAATCCTAGCATCTTTTACCTTGATTTATTTAACAGGGTGAGAAGGTGAATTTATTGCGCCTTTCTTCGTTGATTCATGGTAGCATGCTAACTACTTTGGAGATAAACATAAAAGGATTATTTGATGGTCGGAATTAGTATTTTTCAACTGCTGTTGGTGTTTGTATTTTGGTTGTTGCCAATCATTTTGGTGATAAAGTCAAAACGGGCTTTCGGAACCAATAAAGCAATATGGCTACTAGCCACATTGCTGTTCAACTGGATTGGCTATCTGCTATTTCGCATGGTGTTTACCGAAAAGCCTGGCAGTGGCGAAAATCAAAATCATCAAGTCTGAATTAATTCTTCGATTTTTATAACAGTCCTAAACTGAAAACGGATATTGAATGGCGGGGTGATATTGGTACCCCTCCAGTTCAAAATCATCCAGAGTTACCCAGGTTTCAATGTCCTGCAGTGATTTGATATCGGGATTGATCTTTATTGTTGGTGAGGGATACGGCGTTCTTTTAAGTTGAATGTCCCGCATCGGTGCCAGTTGATCTTCATAAATATGACAATTCACTAGCTTGTGGTAGGCCATTCCCGGTTTTAATCCGGTGATTTGTGCCATCAATGCCAGTAGTACGTACACTTGAACCATATTAAAATTCAATCCCAACGGCACGTCACAAGAGCGTTGTGTGCTGTTCAGGTGTAGGGTATCGCCCAGAATTGAAAAGTGATGGCTGTACATACAGGGCCGTAAACACCCCATGTGAAACGCTCCCGGATGGTAAAATGTCAGGATTTCACCCCGATTATCTTCACCTTTAGACAGGTCGTCGACAATCTGCTTCAGTAAATCAATGCTCCCTCCGTCAGGCTTGGGGAAATTGCGGGCTACCTTGCCGTATATAAAGCCGCAATCGTCTTCGCCTTTGCGATGAGGGTTGTTTAGCCAGGCCTGGTTTTCATTGGCGTTGGCATCCCAGGTTTTGGTGCCAATTTTTCTGAAGTCTGCGGCGTTGTCATAACCGCGTAAATAACCAATAATTTCCGCAATTGCGGCTTTCCAGAAACTCTTTCTGGTGGTCACCAGGGGAAATTCTCCTGCGCCAACATTGTAAGTCAGATCATGATTTATCACCGTCAGACACCTTTTACCGGTGCGTTTGTTGTCTATCCAAACACCTTCATCAATGATGCGCTGACATAAGTTGAGATATTGGTCCATGAGCTGCCTTATTCAAAATTTTGCTCTAGTTTAACAGGGCTGCTTTAAATCCCAATAAAAATGCACAGAAAAATTACTCTGCTGACGATGCCGTTGTGTAGTATTTGCTCAAAGCCTGATTGCCTGGTGAGCAATTATGGAAAAATTTATGTTTCACTTATACTTAAGTTTATATTGAGATATTGTTCAGCCTTCACTATGCTGGACACTATGACAAGCCTCGCTTTAGAGTTGGGATAACTATTTATCCCGGAGGCAGTGAGCGAAAAGAATAACAACTAATTCACGCGCAGTGAAATGCACCGATTTTCATTCGGGCAGATAGGGTATAGAGCAAGAATGACAACTCCCATTCTAATTTGTGATGATTCCGGATTTGCAAGGAAGCAAATGGCACGTTCCATCCCCGAGCAGTGGGATGTCGATATTCAGTATGCCACCAATGGCCAGGAAGCTCTGGACATCATCTGTTCTGGCACAATTGAACTGATGTTTTTAGATCTAAATATGCCGGTACTGGATGGCTATCAAACCATGTTGCAGATCCAACAACAACAGCTACCGGTGAAGGTGATTGTGGTTTCTGGTGATGTGCAGCCGGAAGCTCGCAAACGTATGATGGATATGGGCGCGTTGGAATTCATTCGCAAGCCCATAGACAATCTTAAGCTCTATGAAATCCTGTCTGGTTGCGGCATATATTCCGGAAATGCTTCCCCCTCGAAGCCAGCTACGATTACTACTCCTGAAAAATCCATCGATAAACTGGATGCCTATCGTGAGATGGCTAATGTTGCAATGGGACAAGCAGGTGAAAAGCTGGCGCAATTGCTGGACGTGTTTATTGAACTGCCTATTCCCAACGTCAACATCATTGAATCCACAGAATTGCACATGGCTATTGCAGAAATTCAGCAGAGCGATTCTATCTCTGCTATTTCTCAGGGCTTTATCAGTGCCGGTATCAACGGCGAAGCATTGCTACTGTTTAACGACTCAAACTTCGCCAATATGGTGCGTTTGCTAAAGTATGATCAGGCGTCGGTGACAGAGCAAATCGAGCTGGAAGCCTTAATGGATATTTCTAATATCCTGATCGGAGCTTGTCTGCATGCATTATCAGAGCAATTGCATGTTAAGTTTGGGCAAAACCATCCGATGATTCTCGGTCGTCACTGTGATCTGGAGGGGTTATTGAATAATAGTGTGAGTCGATGGAATAAAGTGGTGGCGATTGAAATTGCTTATTCCATTGAGCATCAGGATATTCATTTCGATCTGATGTTGCTGTTTCCGGACAAAGCGATGGAAATTATCTTCAAAAAACTGGTTAATCTGGTGGAGTCCTGAGCCATGTCTAACGTATTAGCTGAATTAGAAGATCTGCATTTAAAGCACGATTTGTTAGGCTCTATCGAAGTGGGCATTGCGGTGGTAAATCGCGATTTCGAAATCGAGATCTGGAACCAGTTTATGGAAAGCCACAGTGGCATGTCACCGGCAAAAGTGCGGGGCAAGTCATTATTTGATATGTTTCCGGAAATTGATGCCGCCTGGTTCAGACGCAAAACTGACCCGGTGTTTAAGTTGAAAAGCCCGGCTTTTATTATTTGGGAGCAGCGACCGCATCTGTTCCAATTTGAAGCCTACCGTCCTATTACTTCTGCCACTGAATTGATGTATCAAAACATCACTATTTTTCCACTGACTTCGCTGTCGGGTGAGGTAAACCAAATTTGTATCGTGGTTTATGATGTGACAGATGAAGCCATCAGTAAATTGCGTTTTGAAAGCGCCAATAAGCAACTGGAAAAGATCAGTCGCATCGATGGTTTAACCGGCCTGTATAATCGTCGCTACTGGGAAGAAATGTGTGATGCGGAATTTAAACGCGCCATGCGCACCGGCGGTCCTGCAACCATGATGATTCTGGATATCGACCACTTTAAAAAGGTCAATGATAATTACGGGCATCCGGCGGGTGACAAAACCATAAAAATGCTGGCAAAAATCATTGCTAAGGCCATTCGGGAAACAGATATTGCCGGGCGTTATGGCGGTGAAGAGTTCACCATTCTCCTGCCTGATACCAATGTTAAAAGTGCCCAGATTGTGGCAGAACGCATTCGCAAGTTAGCCGAGTATTTACCGGTTGAATATGAAGAGCATACCATTGAATTTACGGTCAGTATTGGACTGGCAGAATTTCACTCCTCGTTCGGTGAATATATGGCGTGGGTAGAAAAAGCCGATCAGGGGCTTTACGAAGCTAAAGAATCGGGCCGCAATCGGGTTATTGTTAGCCAATAACCTGTTTTATACCAGTTCCATTATAACTCTTTAGCTGCTACTTTGAGCTTGTCGAGTAACGCCGAATTAGTCTGTTTATTGGCGGCTAGGTAGAGGGTTTTTCCTAACTGCCTGAGCCTGATAACCGGGCGAAAATCGCTAAGTGAACAATTTAAGTTCTGACAAAACAACTCCATTTGTTCCACACTTGCCGGTGTTAAATCCGCTCTGCCGATCATGAGCATTTTAATATTGTCTTGAGTGTTGGTTTGCACGATGAAGGTGGCTTTGGGGGCTTCCTTTTGCAGCAAGCGCGCGGTAATGTCATCGCGTTTTATCGCAATAATATGGGGCTTTTTAAGTTGCTCCAACTCGGTAATGGTAATCTCAGGTTTGCTGGTGAGTTGATAAAGATAGGTTTCGGTTGTGCCTAATGGTGCAATCCACTCCAACAATTGTTCGCGCTCTTCATTGCGTAATAACGAGAAAATCAAGGTGTCAGGCCGTCTCAGAGCAGTCTCGAAAGCTCTGGCCCAGGGCATCATAATGATTTCAGCCTCAACCCCCGACAGGGTTAATAACTTATTGACCTGTTCAGTCATTGTACCCACAACCTCACCCTGCTCATTCACATACTGATAGGGCGGCAGAGGCTCGGTTAATATTAATAACTCTTTGGCTTTTAGTGACAAGCTGCAAAGTAACAGTAAACAAGTCAACAAGCTTTGTTTTCGAGACAGGATATTTAACAACAAGGTTTTTCTTATTTTTCTATTATTGTTGGGTAACTATAAGACTTATATCAGCTTTTACAATCATTTAACAATGGCTGTCCGCTTATCAGTTCCTTATCAGTTCTACTTTCAATGCTATGCGCTATTGAGTTGCACTTTAAGCGAACATTGTTAACGGCAAATCAGTTATGTTTAGGTTGCTACCTCATCCCGACGAGCTTCAAGCTGATGGATCTTATCCCGGATACTCCACAAAAAGATCAAACTGGGGATAACCATGACGGCTGTGAGTACAAAGAATGCCGCCCAGTTGCCATCCATCGAATCCACAATAAAACCACTGGAAGAGGCCAGGAAAGTTCTGCCTAAGACGCCAAGTGAAGCCATTAGTGCATATTGCGTCGCTGAGAACGTTTTATTACACATCAGTGAAATAAAGGCCACCATTGCCACTGAAGACCAGGCTGAAGTAAAGCCGTCTACGAAAATAGCGGCCACAAACAGGGTTTTATCTGGCCCCACTACGGCAATCAAGGAAAACATCAGATTACTGGCTGCCATGGTGATGCCGCTGATCATCAGACCGCGATAGATACCATAGCGAATGTTGACCAGACCTCCCAATACCGCAAAAAACAGCGTTACCCACCAATTCAATAATTTGGAGTAGGTACCAATATCGGTATTGCTGAAGCCGATTTCTTTATAAAACACCACCGACATGCGACCTAAGAAGGCTTCGCCCATCTTAAATAAGAAAATAAAGGCCAAAATGGACAGAGCAAAACGAAAGCCATTGCGGGCGAAAAACTCTCTAAAGGGCTCTATTATGGTGACCAGTAACCAGATCCCCAACTTTCTCAGGGACTGTAATTGTTTTCCCTGAATGCGTTGCTCGTAATAACTGACCGCTAATTGCTGCGACGCCTGGCGATTTACTTGTGGCTCCTGCGCCCAAAATACCGCGATAGACAATAGCCCCATGATGCCGGCCAGCACAAAGTAGATTTCCCCCCAGGTCCAGCCAGACCAATCTGAGATAAAAAACGGAATCGCTCCAAGGCCTCCGTATCCCGTCCACCAACCGGCGGTAGCCATAGCTGAGGCGGCAGATAACTTGTCTTTTTCCTGTTGATCTATGATGTCAATGCGGTAGGCGTCGATGGCAATATCCTGGGTTGCGGAGGCAATCGCAATTGATAAACCTGCTACTGCCATTAAATAGAGCTGCTCCTGCACCTGTAGCTGCCCCAAAAAGCAACAGGCGACAATGATACAAAGCTGCATAGTGAGGATCCAGCCGCGTCGCAAACCCAACCAGGGGAGTTTGAGCCTGTCTAATAGCGGTGACCACAAGAAGTTAATGGAATAGGCCACGAAAATGACACTAAACAGTCCTATTGCTGTTCGGGATAGGCCTTCTTCTTTCAGCCAGGCAGTCATGGCGGAGCTGATCATGACCCAGGGGTAGCCACTGGCAATACCAAATAAAAATACCGTCAGGATTCGACGATCATGATAGGCTTTAAATTGCGAAAAAAAATGCGACAAGGGGGCTGCTTCTTGTTGTTTTTGTGCTGCTATTGGATCATGCTATGGCGCGCAAATCAATGCAGATAAGGCAAAAAGTCGCTATTGGTTACAATTCTGGTTTTACTGCAGTTACTTTTGTTGTCGATCCATTAAAAGAGCTTGCTAAAATGCAAAGGTCAACACGTCTCTAGTCATGTATACCCTACAAGAATATTTTTTTGTTATTAGCGCCTTTAATTCGTTATTTTTAGCTGGATTACTGCTGTCAAATAAGCGCCCCAATAGCGCTAGTTATACGTTGGCAATATGGTGCATAGGTTTAGCCTATTATGTCATAACGCCGTTAGTCTTAAGTAAGGCGACGTCCACGTTTCTTATCTATGTGTTTATTTGGGGGGCGTATATTCCTGCGTGCTTTGGTGTCTTTATGTATCTATACATACGAACATCTATAACCATGCAACCATTGAAGAGCTCTGACAGTCTCCACTTTCTACCGCTGCTCATATGCTTAGCGTTAAATGCAAAGGTAGTCACCTATTCCCAAGCTGAGTTGTTATTACTCATGGAGACAGGTTCTCCACAGGGAGTTCTAAATACACTTACTTTACTTGTTGTTTATAGCCAGGCATTGATTTATCTGGTGCGAAGCGGTTTGCTTTTGGCTAAGTTTAATCGTCAGGCCAGCGACAATTTATCGGACTTTAATCCTCAAATATTTAGTCATCTACTGAAAATACTGGTGTTAAATAGTCTAATTTGGCTACTGGAATTAGTGTCTAAACTGTTCGGTGGTATCGATTCACTGGCTCTGATTAGCGACTTGTTTTTTGTGTTATTCATTTTACTACTGTCATTATTCCATTGGCATAACCCCAGGCGTTTCCAGATTGTTGCCTTACATGAAGTGGTACAAAAAGAAAGTGCAAATAACAAAGAGCAAAGAAGTGTACCTTCTTCAACCAGAGGCTTGATGCTCGAGCAAGTTAATCAATTAATGGATAATCAACAGCCATTTTTAAATAATGGCCTAACTCTTTCTGAGCTGGCAGAAATGCTCTCTATTAGCACTCACCATCTATCTGAAACGCTAAACAAAGAAGCAGGTAAGAATTTCTATCAATATGTAAATGAATACAGGGTTAAGTATTTTTGCGAATTGCTTAAAACCGCCCCTAAAGAAAAAAGGGTATTAGACTTGGCCATGGCAAGCGGCTTTTCGTCAAAAAGCACCTTTAACCTGGTGTTTAAACAAATTATCGGTATGACCCCCTCACAGTTTAAATCAAGGATGCACGAACATAATTGAAATAAAGCAAACTTTTTCGTCCTAATCTATCGGATAGGACGAATGTCTAAACAAAACGCGTATCTTAACCACACCAAAAGCTTGTATTTTTGTTTGGAGAATTTGAGTGACAAGTTTAGATAAGAGATTGAGTAAGCTTATTTCAGGAGTGTGTTTTACTGCGCTGCTGAGTATTTCCAACCTGGCAGCATCAGAATATCACATTGGTGATGCGCAGCGATTTAGTGAACTTATCAAGACAACAAAAACGCTAACAGCAGAGGATATACAACAGCAGTATTTGTCGGTTGAGAGTGACGGGTTGTCCATTCTTAGACACCGATTTAAAGATGCTGATAGTATTCTGACTGCCGTTAACAAACACCCTGAGGTGTATCAGAAAGCCGCAGAACTGTGTTTACCGGTTGCGATTAATATTCAATCTGCGGCGATGAATACCATGCATAAAGTTGCCAGGTTTTTAAACCAGCCAGTAGTGCCTTCGGTAAACATTGTATTTGGCGCTAATAATACCGGTGGAACCGCTAATGCCCAAGGGATAGCGTTGGCATTGGAGGTTATTTGTCAGCAAGCATCAACAGTTGAGGAAGCTTCCAGGGTCATGCTTGATTATATTGCTCACGAAATTGTGCATGTCTATCAATACCGCATGTCAACCAGAACGGATTTGAACTTCACCTTGCTTGAACTTTCATTAATTGAGGGAATAGCAGATCTTGTAGCAGAGTTAGCTGCAGAACAAAAAAGTACGTTAGAACTGGTTCGTGCTGAATATGGCGAACACCATGAAGCAAGTCTTTGGGCGGAATTTATGCCTGTTATGCATCAACATAAATTGTATCCATGGATGTATGGTACGCCAGCTGACGGCAGACCTTCTGATTTAGGGTATTGGATAGGCAAACAAATCGCGACGGCTTACCTCGATAATCAGGAAGATAAACTCAAGGCATTAAAGTCTCTTATTGTATTAAAAGATGCAAATGAGATATTAGTTGAAAGCCGTTATCAGAATAGCGTGACAGATGAGCACGTTCTTTTGGAGTAATGGTTTGACTCAGGAATTGAAGGAGTGTTGTCAGATTGCCTTGTGCTAATACTCTTTGAAGGCGGATTCAGGGACGAACGCCAACACAATCCAGTGGAAACTGGCCAGCGCCTTCCAGGTAGTCGACACAAATTTTTAGTTCAGAGTGCAGGTAGGGGTCAGTAAGCAGTTTATCTTCGTTCCAGAAATGCAGTTGATGAAGCAGATGCCAAAATACGCGTTCTTTTTGGCTGGCTGGCTCATGGCTGCAGGCCTCTATCTGAGACCATTCTTCCATCGTATCCCAGAAATATAAATCCACTTCTGAATAGGGGATGCGACGCTCCCAAAAAGCTCTTACATAATAGGCCAGTTGTGGTGCTTTAGCTTCGATAAAGTTGTCTACGTTGGTGGTCACTGCTTAATTGACATCTCTTTTTAATTCCCCATGAGTATAGCCGAATCAAAAAATTTTGCCTGCCAGGCTTTTAACCAGTTGGTTATGTATTTGAAAACTCGTTTTTTTTTATTTGCGCAATATCGGAATTCTTCGCTTACCAGCCCATATAGGTGAGCCAGCCGTGAATTTCACGGGCAAGGTATTCATACTGTTGGCGGGAGACTCTCTGACCAATGATTTCTCGTTGCCGATAATGCAGCTTGAGGGATTTGATGGCTTCCACTTTGCGCTCTTTAGCGGTGTTAAGTGTCCAGTCGCTGTCGAATTGGTTGTAGATATCCAAAACCGGAATCGGGGTACGGGCCAGGATGCGTGGCACCAGAATATTCAGATCATGTTGTGGCCAGTTGACTCCCAATGTGACAATGGCATCAGGTTCCGGCAATTGTTCATCGCCGTACAGTTTAGCTAACCATGCCGCAGATGTGCCCTGAGCTATTACCAGCGAAAAGCCCGGATAATTTTGACGTTCTTGCTCCACGGCATTCATCAGTATCTGAAAATCTTGCTCCTGCTGTTGGAACAGAGTCTCACTAATAATCGGGGTACTGGTGTAGGAGGGGATGCGTTGATTTGGTGGTGGCAAGTTATTGGGATCATTACTTGCACTGGCTGCCGCTGCGTCGTTAGATTCAGGGGCATCATTGTTTTCTTCAGTTGAGTCATAATCCAGCGAGGGAGCGGTGACTAAAATGGTGGTCCAGCCAAAATCATTAAGAAATGGTGCCAATGCAGCAAGACCTGACTCACTGGCGCCATTTTTACCGGTTTCTGCCACTAAGATAGCCGCGCCCTTAGATAGTGCCTGGTTAGATTCCTGAATCACCACCACGGTTTCTTCTTCGCCCAATAACAGGGTTCTGAAAGTCTCAGGTCGCATACTGCGCTCTACGTCCAACTTTAACTTTTGCAGATCGTCAATATGCTCCTGACTCAGGGCGTCAGTGGAATACGGCAGGCTTAGCAGTAGTAGCAGAACAAGGGGAAATAATCGCACTTAATCAAATTCTTATTGGCTATTGCTAGGTTATCCGCATTTTACGATAAGACTTAACTTTTTTTAACAGCAGAACCTATTCGAACGGATGCTTAGACGTAAAAGTGATAACCTGCTCAGTGACCGGGTGACGAATGGTCAGCTCGCCGGCGTGCAGCTGTAATCTTGGGGCCATTGCCAGTGCGGTTTCATGCGCATACAACCTGTCCCCCAGAATGGGATGACCCATACTTAACATGTGAACGCGTAACTGATGTGAGCGGCCGGTCACGGGTTTCAGCTCCACCAAAGACCAGTCGTTATCCCGGTGCAGCACTTTCCAGTGGGTCAGGGCACTTTTTCCGTTTTCGTTATCCACTTTCTGTTTAGGGCGATTAGGCCAGTCACAGATTAGAGGCAAAGCAACGCTGCCATCAGGTTGTTCTGGCGAGCCGTAAATACGGGCAAAGTAGCGCTTTTCAGTCTGACGCCGTTCAAACTGCAAGCCGATATGTTTATGGGCTGGCTTGTTCAGGGCAAACAGCATAATACCCGAGGTCGCCATGTCCAGACGGTGCACCACAGTCGCGGTGGGGAATACCCGCATAACTCGTAATTGCAGACTGTCTTTGTGCTGTGGCTGTTTACCCGGAACAGATAGTAAGCCACTGGGTTTGTCCAAAACCAGGATGTCGTCATCCTGGTAAAGGATCTTAAGCCAGGGGCTTTGCGGTGGGTTGTAATTTAACAGTGCCAATCTATTTCGCTCTGTTAAGGGTTGTTAACTACAACCCGAACGGCCTCTAAGCGCAACTGGGCATTTTCTGCTGCCTGCAATAAGCCGGCACGTTGCTCTGTAAGCCTGACGATTTCATCTTCCCTGACTGAGGGATTTACCTGTTGCAGCGCTTTCAGACGAGTAATCTCAGCATTTAGACGGTTTTCGATGGCGTTCAATTTGCTTTCTTTAACCTTAGCGGCTTTCTCATTGCCAATTTTGTCTGCCATTTGCAGGGTTTTTTGAAATTGCCCTGACAGCGCCTTGAGTAGTTGACTACCGATTTTTCTTGGCACCTTGTCCAGCAACGGGAAGAAGGTGTCCTCTTCCTGCGCTTTGGCACTGACTGAAAAACTGATGGGGGTATCGGGAAAATACTGATTTAGCTGCAGACTGCGGTCGCCTTTAGCAGACAACACGAACAAGCATTCCAGCCAGTAATATCCGGCTGGAAACTTTTTATCGGCAGTAAAGGCCATTGAGGATTTGCCGTGCACATCGGCCAGCAGCATATCAATGGCGTTGTGTACCAATGGATGATCCCAACTAATAAAGTGCACATGCTCCAGGTGTGTTGCTGTGTCGCGTTCATAGGTGATGGTCATGCCTTCATCTTGCAATCCCGGCAAATGGCTAACCATAGACTCAGTGGGTGTTAACAGATAACAATGGTCGTCCTTTTCTTCCTGTAAAATGCCTAAGGTGTCGAACAACTGGGTCATGAAGCGCTCCAGTGTCGGTGACTGATCCGAGTCTTCTAGTTGTTCCACAAAGGCTTCTATCTTGCCGATACCGGAGGAGTTGAGCTCCAACAGTTTGTCGCGGCCCTGTTCCAGTTTTGCCAGTAACTCAGTGCGAATTTGTTTGGTTTCATTGAGTAACTTGTCCAGTGACGCCGAATCTTCTGGTTCAAATAAACAGGTTTCAATTTGTTCACTTTGCTCGTCGTACACGGTGGCACCGATAGGGCAGGTGTGGCTAAAGGCATCCAGACCTTCATCAAACCAACGCAGTAAGACTTCCTGTGCGGAACTGCTAAATACGGGGACGTGCAATTGAATATCGCGTTTTTGGCCAATGCGATCCAGGCGACCAATGCGCTGCTCCAGCAAATCCGGGTTTAATGGCAAATCAAACAGAACAAGGTGATGAGCAAACTGGAAGTTTCGACCTTCACTGCCGATTTCACTGGTGATCAGTACCTGAGCGCCGTCTTCGCTTTGCGCAAAATAATTGGCGGCTTTATCTCGTTCAACAATGCTCATGCCCTCGTGAAAAACCGTTGCTCGCATACCGGTTTTAACTCGCAGGGTTTCGGCCAGATCCAGGGCGGTAATGGCATTGGCACAAATGGTCAGTACCTTTTCGCCTTTGAGGTTTTGCAGGGTCTCAAGGAACCAGTTAACCCGGGTGTCAATTTCCGTCCAGAGATCGGTTCCTGCGTAATAGATTTCTGGTGTGATATGGGCTTTTAGCTTGGGAATATCACTGTTCTCAGCATATTCAACTGGCTCATCCAGGCGGCTGGAGTTGAGATAACGGCTGGGAAATCCGGATATAGTTTTACGGGAGTTCCTGAATAGCACCCGGCCGGTTCCGTGTCTGTCCAGCAGATCGGTAACCAACTGTTCCCGCAGACTATGGTCTGCATTAAGCGCATCCAGATTGTACTCTAAATCAGTTAATTTACTTTGCAGCTGGCTGTAATGCTCTTGATTTAACATGGCTGAGCCTAACAGGGCACTGACGGTTTCAGCCAGTTGCGCGTATTCCTGCTCTTCTTTTAAAAAGGCGCTGTAATCGTGGAAACGATTTGGATCCAATAACCGCAAACGGGCAAAATGACTTTCGTGGCCCAATTGATCAGGGGTTGCGGTCAACAGCAAAACGCCTTTAGTCTTGCGCGCTAACTCATCAATTACCTGATATTCCTGAGACGAATTGCCCGGTGACCACTTCAGATGGTGGGCTTCGTCCACGATCAACAGATCCCATTCTGATTCAGAGGCCTGTTGGAAATAGCGTGTGTTGTGGGTGAGGAAGTTAAGACTACACAGTACCAATTGCTCGGAATCGAATGGATTGCCACCTTCCTCTGCCAGAGATTCACAGCGCTCTTCGTCAAAAATAGCAAAGCTGAGATTAAACTTGCGCAGCATTTCCACCAACCACTGATTGACCAGGCTGTCAGGCACTACGATAAGCACTCGATGAGCCCGCTCGGTAAGGAGTTGTTGATGAATGATCATCGCTGCCTCGATGGTCTTGCCCAGACCCACTTCGTCAGCCAGTAGTACCCGTGGTGCGATGCGTTGTCCCACTTCTTTTGCAATGTGCAACTGGTGGGGAATCAAAGAAACTCGCGCACCCAGAAAACCCAATAGCGGGGAAGTCAGGTGATTGTGACGATGAACAATCGACTGCTTGCGCATGTCAAACCAGCGAGGACCGTCGTAGTGACCGTTAAGTAGTCTGTCCTGGGGTTCGGTCAACACAAAGTCATGCGACAAGAAGGTCTCTTTGACACTGACCGCCTCACCGTTATCAACTCGGATGGCGTGGTATTCGAGAATGCCGTTGGCTTCGCTGACGTCTTCAACTTTGAACTGCCAGCCTTCGTGATGCATAGCGGTGTCGCCAACAGAAAACCGGACTCGCGTAATAGGTGCATTTTTTTGTGCGTAATTGCGGCTTTCACCCGAAGCGGGGAATAATATGGATACGGTGCGTTCGTCCAGGGCCACAATAGTGCCTAATCCCAGTTCGACTTCAGCGTTACTTAGCCAGCGTTGACCCAGCGCGGGTGGTTCTTGAATTGCCATGTAAATCTCTGTGTTTCTCTTTATCTAATAACTTTAGCAAAGCGGGCGCGGGATTCTACAGGAAGTTATGCCCGGCCACCAGTTTGGCTTTGCTGCAACTGGTTATTCTTTGAGCGTACTGTTTTTTTATTGCTAAAAACAGGTGAATGTCCGCTAAAAGTGTTCTATTGTGAGGGTGTGATGCGTTGCGAATTTTAACTTTGTTAACGCAATGCTTCCGTGAACAACACTGCTTCCTGCGGTGGGTTCGAATGACCAGGCTGACTGCATTTAAAAACACCAAAAGGCAGTGAGTCATAGCCCATGGTTACATAAACGGAGTGGCGAATGCCTGAAAAAACAACCTCTGCTTCCAAGTTATACGTTTTAGATACCAACATTCTTTTGCACGAACCTTTGGCTTTTCTTTCATTCAAAGAGCACGACGTCGTTATTCCCATGACCGTACTGGAAGAGCTGGATTACATCAAAGACAGTAAAAAGGACGTCGCCAGAGACGCCAGAGTCAGTATTCGTGCAATGGAAGATATATTGCACGAAGCCACCCCGGAAGATATGACCAACGGTGTATCTCTGGTGGGACTGACGGCTGGCGACGCGGCTCCCACAGGTAAGTTGTCTATTTTTGCTGACCATCATCTGCCCTCTGGTGAAGAGCGCTTCACCAGCAAAGAAAATGATAATCGCATTATTAATGCGGCGTTGTATCTACAGAAACATACCCCAGAACGGATTGTGGTCTTAGTCACCAAAGACATTAATATGCGCCTGAAAGCAAAAGGGGCAGGTTTAGCGAAAGTTGAAGATTATCGCACCGACCAATTGGTCAGTGATATCAAGTATCTGAGTCGTGGCTATCATCGTTTTGAAGGGGATTTTTGGGACAAGGTTGAGTCTGTAGAAAGTCGCACTGAAGGACGTGATACTATTCATTCTATCAGTAGGTCGGTTTTACCCGAGGCCTATGTTAACGAGTTTCTGTTGGATGATACTGACCATTTTGCGGGTATTGTCGAATCTGTCAGCGATGATACCCTGGATGTATTGGACATGGGTTATGAGCGCCTGATGGGTAAAAGTGCCTGGGGAATATCACCAAAAAATATCGGGCAGGCGATGGCATTACATTCTTTGCTGGACCCTCACATTGACTTGGTGATCTTAACCGGCCCAGCAGGTTCAGGTAAGACCTTATTGGCCCTGGCTGCCGCACTGGAAATGGTGGTAGAAAAGAACATGTACGATAAGATTATCGTGACCCGTAGCACCCCTGAAATTGCAGAGTCCATTGGCTTTTTACCCGGCACTGAAGAAGAGAAAATGACGCCCTGGCTGGCGGCCATTACCGATAGCCTGGAAGTACTGCACAAAAACGATGAGAATACCAAAGGCTCCATGAGTTACATTATGGAAAAGGCCAATATTCAGTTTAAGTCTGTGAATTTCATGCGCGGCCGCAGTATTCAGAACGCCATCGTTATTCTTGATGAATCACAAAACCTGACGGCTTCGCAATTGAAGACCATTATCACCCGTTGCGGTGAGGGGACCAAGCTCATTTGCGGAGGTAACCTGGCGCAAATTGACAGTAATTACCTGACGCCGGTGACTTCAGGACTGACATATCTGGTGGAAAAATTTAAGAATTTTTCAGGAAGTGCTACAGTTAATCTTGATGGTGTGGTTCGTAGCCGCTTGGCTGAATTTGCTGAAGAGCACCTGTAGACTAATCCTGATAAGGCAAATATGTGGCGACAGATTTAAGTAAACCAATAGTGCTGATTGTTGATGATGACTTCATCAACAAAGAAATTCTGGCTCATGGCTTGCAAAATGATTACCGCATTTTGCAGGCTAGTTCTGGTATTGAAGCATTGGAAATTGCCGAAGCCGAGATGCCGGACACGGTGCTTTTAGATATCGTGATGCCTGATATGGACGGCTATGAAGTTTGTCGCAAGTTAAAAACCTCCAGGCGCACTCAAAAAGTACCTATTATTTTCTCCACCAGTAAATGCAGTGATGAAGATGAAGTGCTGGGCTTAACCATGGGGGCCTCTGATTACATCACAAAACCTTTTAATATGGCATTGGTGCGGGCGCGGGTGCGCAATCAGGTATTGTTAAAACAAAAAACTGATTTGTTAGAGCAGCTTGCCAGTATTGATGGCCTGACCGAAGTACCTAACCGACGCTATTTTGATGAAGTGTTTGAGCAAGAGTGGCGCAGAGCAATGCGCAGTGGCTACCCCATCGCTGTAGCTATGGTGGATATAGATTGCTTTAAACAATTTAACGACAACTATGGTCATACCGCCGGAGATGATTGTCTGACTGCGGTTGCTAAAGCCCTGTCTAAAACCTCTAACCGAGCCGGTGATTTTGTGGCCCGTTATGGCGGAGAGGAGTTTGTCTTCGTCTGGCCCAACTGCGAAATTGGACAGGCTGAAGCGATTGCTGAAAAGGCGCGTCAGGTGATTGCTGATTTAGCTATTCAGCACCAGTTTTCAAGTGCCGCCGATATAGTTACTATTAGTGTGGGTGTGGCCAGTATGGTGCCGGAGCAGAATCAATCTCGAAAAGAACTCATCGATAATGCCGATGAGCGCTTATACCTGGCGAAACAGTCTGGCAGAAATATGGTGTTTGCTGGATAGCGAAAGACGTTATTTTATCTGACCAGGTAACTTGTCAATTTTAAACATATCATTGTTAATGTATCTGGCGGTTTCGTCAGAAACTTCACCTACCTTCATCAGTTTAGGGCCCGTCGGGTCCAGTAATAAATAATCAATTCCGCCTTCCGTGACTTTTTCTTCACCGTCAAAATGAGGCAGGTTCGCACCCAGCAGCGCGTGATTGGGTAGGTACACAATCGTCATATGTAGGTTAGGCAATAAGGAGCGCAACAATGCTGCGGTCAGGGTGGCTTTGCTGTCGCAGTCACCTTTGTTGGTTAGCAGTACTTCTGATGGTGGTAAGTAGCCTGCGCCATTGGAGGTCATGCGATCTTCCAGATCGTTGTAAGGAATACTCTGAACCCAGCTAAGGATCATGTTGACATAGGCCCTGGAAGTGCTGTCGTCATCCATCAACTCATAAAGTGCCTGAGAGGCGGGCAATAGCGCAGTGACCGCATCATTAACAAAGCGAATATGATCTGGCTTTACGCCGGTTTGCCCATAAGGACTGACATAGCGGCTGTAATAGTTCATTTCAAGGTAGCGATCAAATGCTGCCTCTCGTTCCATAGCCAGTTCATTGGTCCACTTTTCTACCATCTGCTCGGAACGGCTTTTAACTTCGATTTGTAGTTCATTATTTCTGGGACGAAATTTAACCCGTGCTTCTTTCGGGTTGATAGATTGCGCTTTGCGCTGCAATTCCATAAACACATAACGCTGGGCGATTTCAGGACGATAAGACTTATTTTGCTTGGTTTGTGTGGCTATTTGCGCTTTGTCTAATTCGAAGCTGAGACTGCGATGGGTACCGTAATAATCTTGCCAGCGGTAACGCAACTGCACCTTATTGGCGGTTTCTTCTTTGTGGAAATAAGTTTGTGAGGCATTTGCAGAAACACATAGCAGGCTCGTCAGTGCTAATACACTGATTGCGGCACTGATTTTGCCAACTGCTGCATTTTTTAAATTCAAGCGAACACCCTCGTGGAACTCTACTATTATAGTATATCGGTTCCACGAGATTTAACTAAAGTGTTACAAAATGAAGTATTGTGATGGGGTAATTGATTGGCTGGGCAAGTTCACGAATACTTTCTTACCTGCCGATTTTACTCCTGCAATATCGGCATTTACCTGGTCCTGGTTAGACTCAGGTCGAGCTTACAAATTAAATAGTCAGACGTTATAAAAGTACTTTTTGCTGAACCCTGTGACTTTAAAAACACCTAACGAGCGTACCAAATTATCTCAATATTTTTTCCGGATGAGATATCGTGACAGAGCTGCGATAGCAGCTCTGATCGCGACATAAATTAAAGCCAAAAAAAGCACCTTCATCCGCTTTTGAAGATTCCAGGCACTGGCTGACATTAACAGATTGATCGCATCGCCCAAACTATCTCTTAACCAGTTGCGGCTAAGGCGAAAGTCCTGTTTCAGATGCCCTATAATCGGCTCTATCGCTGCTCTCTTCTGACACAACTTTCGTTTCTTCTGACGCTGATACGCGTTGTCTCTTTTTAGCGGCGGTTTGGGAAGCAGAACCTCTTCGCAAACATACTGCTGTGCTCCGCGATAGCCTCTGTCTGCTATTGCCATTGCTATCGGGTTCTTCCGATGTTGACGGGCATGTTTCAGAGCCGATTCCAGCGTTTTGCTGTCATGGATGTTTTCGTCATGACTTGCCACACCGATGATGACCTGTCCTTCTAAAGTGGATACCACGGAGGCTTTTCTGCCGTATTCGTATGGTTTATGGTCCTTACCTTTGCCAACACAATACACCCCCGGCTCATGCAGGCTGTAGATCTTGTTTTTGTCTTTGGGTTGTTGTGCCAGCACTTTTTCATACAGAGCAAAGTTATCCTTCTGTTCTGACAGGAGTTGTGCAGGCAATTTACGTTGCAATTCTCTGAGTAGTGTTCCTGCGATAGTGCGCAGACGTTTCAGGGCTCTTCTGGCTTTTCCCCGTACTTTGGGGTGACGAAAGTGGCGACACTGTAAACGTAACTCTTTGACTTCTTTCACATAAGTCCGGCGTTGCTTTACACCGTGTTTTTTAGCCAGCTTATTGAGCCGATTGATGATCTTAATGGCGAGTTTTGTGTCCGTGGGATAAGTGATGGCTTTTTCCTGTACCGTGGTATCGACGAGTACTTTATCTTCTTCCACATCCTGTTGATGTAATGCCACAGAAACAGCAAAAATGGCGTTGATACCCTCTTCTCCAATCCGCTGGCGGAAAGCCGTGATTTCGGTGCGGCAACAGGGTGGCTCAGTCTGAAAAGCGAC
Organism: Planctobacterium sp. AWH2_060; assembly: GCF_056158425.1. NCBI lineage: Bacteria > Pseudomonadati > Pseudomonadota > Gammaproteobacteria > Alteromonadales > Alteromonadaceae > Planctobacterium > Planctobacterium sp. AWH2_060. The sequence continues at coordinate 4,986,814 of NZ_JBSWTG010000001.1, forward strand.
TTCCCCACAAAACGCCTGGTAATAAGGATTCATCATCCATTGAGCGATGGTATTGTCATCACTGAGGTTGTACATCTGTTTCAACATCAACAGACCACACATGAGCCGGATGGGTTTCCCGGGGCGGCCTTTATCACTGTAAAACACAGATAACTTTTCATTCAGAAAATCCCAGTCAATTTCATCGGCGAGCAACAATAGTGGATGTTTTTCGTCGAGCTGAGAAATGAGGTCAAAAAAGCCACTTTGTCGTGAAGTTTTGGGGCTGTCTTTTATCATAAAACCGTAGTCTGTTTCGACCAGAAACTGATGTTAATTTTACCAGGTTCGGTCGAAGTAGACCAGGTTTTAAGGAAGATTAATTATAAATATCAATGAGATATGTTTTTATAACGGCTGACTAAATACTAACACCTGTAGGTCTGAATTTATTCAGACGCCGTTGCTAAAATCAACCAAAGTAAATTTAAACATGACACCCATCTAAATTTAAACATGACACCCATCTAAACGTTGTTGAACAACCCGTAGTTGTCTTGATCGAAGTCCGGTCTAATCAGGCCCATTCGCGAGACAAAGCTAAAGTGCAGGTAAACCTGAAGATTGGCTGTAGGATCTATGTAGGTCTGAATTTATTCAGACACCGTTGTTAAATTCAACCATAGTTGTCCGACTGGCAGATTTTGCTCCTGCAAGATCGGCATTCACTACATCCCTGTAGCTCAAGTCGAACCCACAGTAATTTCAACAACCCGTCGTAGATTTAAACATGACACCCATCTAAACTTTAGTTTAAATATGACACTCATCTAAACTTTATTAAATAACTCGCCTTTGCAGTGTTCGAAGTCCGGTCTAATCAGGCCCATTCGCGAGACAAAGCTAAAGTGCAGGTAAACCTGAAGATTGGCTGTAGGATCTATGTAGGTCTGAATTTATTCAGACACCGTTGTTAAATTCAACCATAGTTGTCCGACTGGCAGATTTTGCTCCTGCAAGATCGGCATTCACTACATCCCTGTAGCTCAAGTCGAACCCACAGTAATTTCAACAACCCGTCGTAGATTTAAACATGACACCCATCTAAACTTTAGTTTAAATATGACACTCATCTAAACTTTATTAAATAACTCGCCTTTGCAGTGTTCGAAGTCCGGTCTAATCAGGCCCATTCGCGAGACAAGGCTAAAGTGCAGGTAAACCTGAAGATTGGCAACAAGGATGCATTTGTAGAAGGTCTGACTTTGAACGTAGTGAATGCCGATTTAGACTCTTGCAAAATCGGCATTCAAACTCGCACCCTGAATGACAGGCCTCCTAAGACGAAAACTGTAATGTGCTTTGGATGGCAGCTTTCCAGCCTGATAACAGGTTGTATCTGGTGTCAGGAGTCATGGCCGGATTAAACACTTGCTCAATGTTGTGCATCTCGCTTAATGCCTCTGTAGAGCTGTAAATACCAGCCTTTAAACCCGCCAGGTAAGCCGCACCTAAAGCGGTGGTTTCCATGATTTCAGGACGGGTAACATCAATATTCAGGACATCACTGATAAACTGACACACCCAATTATTGGCCACCATTCCGCCATCGACATTGATGGCTGTTGGCGTAACGCCATCCTGTGACATGGCTTCCAGCAAATCAAAAGTTTGATAAGCAACCGACTCCAATGCTGCACGGGCGAAATGAGCGGGCGAGGTGGCTCTGGTCATGCCGTAAATGGCTCCTCTGGCTAATGGCTCCCAATAGGGCGCACCCAGACCAGCAAAAGCCGGGACCATATACACACCGTGATCATAATCCAGGGTTTGAGCCATTTTTTCAGTTTCACTGGCTTTTGCAATAACCCCGATACCATCTCGCAGCCACTGCACCGCTGCGCCTGCAATAAAAATAGACCCTTCCAGCGCATAATGTACTTTGCCATTGATCTGATAGGCGATCGTAGAAAGCAGATTGTTTTTCGAGTTTAGTACTTGCTCCCCGGTGTTAAGCAGTACAAAACAACCTGTACCGTAAGTACTCTTTATATTACCGGTTTCAAAACAGCACTGTCCGACACTGGCTGCCTGCTGATCACCGGCAACACCATTGATGGCGATAGCTTCACCAAATAATGCAGGATCTGTCATGCCATAGTCATCGGCGCACTCTTTGACTTCTGGTAACATCGCACCAGGAACATTAAACAAAGTGAGTAGTTCTTCGTCCCACTGTAAGGTGTGGATGTTATATAAGTTAGTTCTGCTGGCATTGGTGACATCGGTGAGGTGTTGTTTGCCGCCAGTTAAACGCCAGATCAGGAAGCAATCTATGGTTCCGAATGCTAATTCCCCGGCTTCGGCTCGTTGCCTTGCACCTTCCACATTATCCAGAATCCACGCCGCTTTAGTGGCGGAGAAATAGGGGTCCAGTAACAAGCCAGATTTTGATTGAACTTGGGCGAGGGTTTCATCGGTGCGCAAGTTGTCGCATAGGGCGGCGGTGCGTCGGTCTTGCCAGACGATAGCATTATAAACCGGTTTGCCGGTGGCTTTATCCCACACCAGGGTGGTTTCCCGCTGGTTGGTTATACCAATGGTAACTACGTTAGCTGACTGTTGTTTAGCCTGTTGCAGCGCGGCTTGGCAAACATTTAATGTGGTATTCCAAATCTCTTCTGGATCGTGCTCTACCCAGCCGTCGTGGGGATAGTGTTGAGTGAACTCTTCTTGCGCACTACACAGTATCTTGCCTTTATCACTAAAGACAATGGCGCGAGTCGATGTCGTACCCTGATCGATGGCTAAAATACAATTATTGAAACTCATTAATTTTCTCACTCAACGTTGTCATTAATTTGGTCCGGCTTATATGGTCATCCGGATAATTGTTATCTTATATAAGACTAGGTTACTTTATTTTTATTCAGGTCACAATTTTAGCTTGATTCACAGAGGATGTTTTTCTGATTTAGCTGGATTTAAATCTGCTTGTTCAAAGATAGTGTAATTCAGCCCGCTTTTCTCGCTCTCTGCTCAAAAAATAATCTCAGGACAAAACCTCTGTAATTTCAACTACTTCAAATGATCCACAAATCCCCACCCCTAAATAGTGGGGAAAATAAGCTGAAATTGACTTGACAGGGGCATGGTGTGGTTCCTAAACTGTGAATTGTGGGTAAAAGTGGCATAAAGTGGATTTTTTAGTGTCTACCATGCCTTTCTAAAAACAATAAAAACTTTTGGGCTAGGGGAATGTTCCGCGGCGCTAACGCAATCAATCTGGACACTAAAGGCCGGGTGACGATACCAACAAGGTATCGTCAGTCGCTTCTGGATGATTGTCAGGGACAATTAGTTTGTACAATAGACACTCAACAACCCTGCTTGCTGCTTTACCCACTTTCTGAATGGGAAGAAATCGAGTTGAAACTCAGTCGTCTATCCAGCATGAATCCGCATGAACGTCGCTTACAGCGCTTGCTGTTGGGCTATGCGAATGAAGGCGAGATGGACAAAAGTGGTCGATTTCTACTTTCCGCACCTCTCAGACAACACGCCGATCTCACCAAAGAAATCATGTTGGTGGGGCAACTTAACAAATTCGAAATTTGGAACACCAGTACCTGGGAACAGCAGATCCAATCGGATATTGCTACCGAACAGGATGCCGGCTTCGAACTTACCGAACGTTTACAGGACTTTTCATTATAATGGCCAGCACTTTTACCCACACATCAGTGCTGCTGCATGAATCTATCGATGCATTGGCCATTAAAAAAGACGGGATCTATGTAGATGCGACGTTTGGTCGAGGTGGTCACTCCCGTTTAATTTTGGAAAAGCTAGGTGAAAATGGCCGTTTAATTGCGTTTGATCGTGATCCCATGGCCATTGAAGCGGCAAAGGCTTTCGCCGACGACAGTCGTTTTCAAATCGTACATTCCGCGTTTTCCGAAATGGTTTCTGCCCTTACGGACCTCGGTTTGCTGGGGAAAATTGACGGCGTCCTAATGGATTTAGGCGTTTCTTCACCGCAGCTGGATGATGCCGGTCGTGGCTTCAGCTTTATGAAAGACGGGCCACTGGATATGCGCATGGATACCAGTAAAGGGGTCAGTGCCAGTGAATGGCTAAATTCGGCGGATGAAGCGGATATTACCCGAGTAATTAAGGAGTTTGGTGAAGAGAAATTTGGTAAGCGCATAGCGCATGCAATCGTGACTACCCGTGACGAAAAGCCGCTAACCAGTACCTTGCAATTGGCGCAATTAATCGATCAGGCTGTGCCTGTAAAAGATAAATTTAAGCATCCTGCAACCCGAGCCTTTCAGGGGATTCGCATTTTTATCAATGATGAGTTGGGTGAAATTGAGCGCGGTTTAGCTTCAGCGCTGCAAGTATTAGCACCCGATGGTCGTCTGGCTGTGATTAGCTTTCACTCTTTGGAGGACAGGTACGTTAAACGCTTCATGCGGGATTTAAGCCGTGGAATGCAGGTTCCTCATGGTTTGCCCATCAGGCAAGAAGAAATTAATGCCAGTAAAAAATTGCGTTTAATAGGCAAGGCGATTAAGCCAGATGAAAGTGAAATAAAACGCAATGTGCGGGCCAGAAGCTCGGTACTCAGAGTGGCGGAGAAGCTATGACAAATAACTTCAATCTGGTCACTATTATACTCACTGACATCACTCGTAACCTGTTACGAGTGTTGTTGTTTACAGCGGTATTGATTAGCGCGATTGCGGTTATTCTCAGTTCTCATAGCAATCGTCAGTTGTTGATCGAAAAAGAAAAGGCCCTGCAGGAGCGGGATCGCCTAGATGTTGAGTGGCGCAATCTCATCCTGGAGCAGGGCGCGTTAACTGAGCACAATCGCATTGAGTCTCTGGTTAAAGAGCAATTAGACATGTATCGGCCTAATCCTGAAGAAGAAGTTGTAGTGAGGGTGAAGTAATGGCTGCGGCGATTAAAAACAAAAAAATTCCTAAGCCTACAACGGTGCAGTGGCGATTTATCACAGTATTAAGTCTGATCTGTCTGGTTTTTGTAGGACTCGCTGTCAGAGCCGCCTACATTCAGGTGATTGATCCAGATATGTTGGTAAAAAAAGGGGATAGCAGAACAGAACGAGTGAGAAAGACTCGGGTGCACCGTGGCTTGATACTGGACCGCAATGGCGAAGAGTTGGCGGTGAGTGTTCCGGTCAGAGCTATCTGGGCTGATCCTAAAACGATTCATGAAAATAACGCTCTGCAATCCAAAAGACGCTGGCAGGCCCTGGCAGATGTTATTGGTCAGGATGTTGATCGTATTTTAAACCGGGTTAAAAATCCCGAGAAACGCTTTGTATATATTCAACGCCAGGTTTCCCCGGCAATGGCGGATTATGTCGCACAGTTGAATATTCCGGGCGTTTATTTACGTGAAGAATCACGACGTTACTATCCTGCCGGAGAAGTCTCAGCACACCTGATAGGGTTCACTGATGTTGATGACAAAGGCCTGGAAGGTATAGAACGTATTTACAACGAAATTTTAAGTGGTACACCAGACCGCAGAGAAGTGAGTATCGATGCCAAAGGGCGTCAGGTAGAGCTGCACTCCGAAGAGTCGGGTAAAAAGCCACAGAACATCCAGTTAACTATTGACCAGCGAATACAGGCTTTAGCTTATAAAGAAGTTAAGCGTGCTGTTAGCTTGTTGCAGGCTACATCCGGTTCCGCCGTTGTTGCAGACGTTCACACTGGAGAGATACTTGCGCTGGTCAATAGCCCTTCTTTTAATCCCAATAATCGACAAGGTGTGCCTGCCCATCGCATTCGCAATCGCGCGGTTACTGATACTTTTGAACCCGGATCATCGGTTAAACCTCTGGCAGTGGTAAGCGCTCTGGAGTTTGGCAGTGTAGAGCTGGATACTCAGATCGATACCTCGCCGGGTTGGATGCGCATTGGTGGGGCTTACGTGCGTGACCCGCGCAACTACGGTGTCTTAGATCTCACTGAAATCGTAAAAAAATCCAGTAATATGGGCACCTCCAAATTGGCCTTTTCGATCCCCAGAAGACAGTTTTTGGATACCTATTATGATGTGGGCCTGATTGGTGATACCGGCAGCAATCTTATTGGTGAAAGCGGCGGTATTTTCCATGAGCGTTCTCGTTGGTCTGATCACGAAGTGGCCAGTTTGTCTTTTGGTTATGGTATCGCGGTCACCACACTGCAGTTAGCGCGCATGTACTCTACGTTAGCAAACGGTGGAGTAAGACGCCCTTTAAGCATTATCAAATCAGAACAACCCACTCAGGGTGAAAGAGCTTTATCTGCACAAACAGCCGGTGCTGTCATTGAAATGATGGAGCAGGTAGTGTCAGATTCCGGCACCGGCAAAAAAGCCCAGGTGCCGGGTTACCGCGTTGCTGGAAAAACCGGAACCAGTCGTAAAGCTGTGCCAGGCGGGTATGGTGAAGAATACGTGAATATTTTCGCCGGATTGGCGCCCGTTTCAGATCCGCAAGTGGCGGTAGTGGTTTTAATAAACGAGCCAGGTGGTGATCTGTATCACTCTGGTGATACGGCTGCACCGGTGTTTTCCAGAGTCATGTCTGGCACGCTGCAAATGCTTAACGTTCCGCCGGATGATAAATCAGTTTCTTCGCTAGCGGCAATCAGGAGTAAAAACAATGACTCCTGATACTAATCTGTGCAATCTGCAACAACTACTGAAACCCTTTGCTATCGATGCTCCAGAATTGGAGATCGAAGATCTGGTTTTGGATAGTCGCGAAGTGGCGATCCACAAAGGTTTTTTAGCGGTAGCGGGTCACAACCTGGATGGTCGTGACTTCATCCCACAGGCGGTCAGTCTGGGGGCAAAAGTTATTTTAGCTGAAACGGATAATGAAGCAGAGCATGGCGCTATGTCTATGCGCGAGCACTCGCTGATCATCAGTTTTTATCGGTTATATGAGCAGCTTTCAGCTTTGGCTGCGGTGTTTTTTGGACACCCAACAGAAAGCCTCAATACCGTCGCAGTTACGGGCACAAACGGCAAAACTTCCACTACCCATTTTATCAGTCAGTTGAGCGATGCATTGCAAAAGCCAGCGTGGTTCGCAGGTACGCTTGGACAAGGGACATTAAAGGATTTACAGAGTACCAAAAACACCACACCGGATCCGGTTGCTATTCAACGCCTTGCCTGGCAGGCGGCGCAAGCGGGCGCATCTGACCTAGCATTTGAAGCCTCTAGTCATGCTTTGGTGCAGGGACGAATTAAACAGGTTAATACCCGGGTTGCTGTGTTTACTAATCTGTCGCGGGATCACCTGGATTACCACGGCTCGATGGAAGAATATGCCAGTGCTAAACGTTTGTTGCTGCAGCAGCCGGGATTGCAAACCCTGGTGTTGAATCAAAATGATCCGGAACACAACAACTGGCTGCGCTTTAAGCCGGCTGAGGTTTCTGTGACGCTAATTGGTTTGTCTGAATTAAGCAGTTTGCCTCACGACTACTGTTTTGCTGATGATATATCCTATACCGCTGAAGGTATCGAATTTCGGGTACACAGCAGTTGGGGCGAAGGTCATTTGAAGCTTCCTATGTATGGCGAGTTTAATATTTTGAATGTGCTCAGTGCAATTGCTACTCAGGTAGCCTTTGGTCGGAGCTTCCAGGATGTACTGAACGCCGCCAAACAATTAGTCCCTGTTGCTGGGCGGGCGGAGTTTTTCCGGGCTTCTGGTAAACCAGACATTGTTGTGGACTACGCCCACACGCCTGATGCGTTACATAAAATACTGACTTCTATGAAAGCCCATTGTGCGGGACAACTTTATTGCGTATTTGGTTGTGGCGGCGATCGAGATAAAGGCAAGCGGTCACAAATGGGGCAGGTAGCTTATCAGGATTCAGATTACGTTGTGTTAACCAATGATAATGTGCGCAACGAAAATCCCCAGGATATCATTGCCGATATTCTGCAAGGGATGCCAGAGCATCACAAAGTTTATGTGGAAACCGACAGGAAAAAAGCCATTAAATGGGCGGTTTCTCAAGGACAGGTTGGCGACCTGATTGTATTGGCAGGTAAAGGACATGAGACATCACAGGTAATCGGCGACCTGGTTACTGATTACGACGAAAGACTATTTATAAAATCACTCTACAAGGTGGCATCATGATTGAAGTATCTTTGTCCTGGATTGCACAAAACGTTCAGGGAACATTGAATGGTCAGGATATCCTTATAGATAAGGTCAGCACCGATACGCGTAGTATTGAGGCTGGCAGCTTATTTATCGCACTGAAAGGGCCAAATTTTGATGCCCATGACTTTATTGATTTAGCGGAAACCGCAGGCGCTGCAGCCGTTATCATCAGTAAACCAGTACCAACTTCATTGCCCACAATCCTGGTGGAAGATACCCGACTGGCATTGGGTGCCTTGGGCAAAGCAGTGCGCGATGAAGTAGCGCCTAAAACCGTTGGGATCACCGGCAGTTCCGGTAAAACCACAGTCAAAGAAATGGTGGCTTCGATTTTGTCGCTAAAAGGCAATGTGTTGGCCACTAATGGTAATTTTAACAATGAAATCGGCGTACCGCTGACGCTGTTGCGCCTGGACAAAAGCCACGAATTTGCGGTCATTGAAATGGGTGCAAATCACCTCGGTGAGATTAATTACACCTGTTCTTTAGCACAACCAGATGTATCCACCATAGTTAATGCCTCGGCCGCCCACCTGGAGGGCTTTGGCTCACTGTTTGGGGTAGCCAGGGCGAAAAGTGAGATCTTTAATGGCCTGCAAAGCGAAGGCCTGGCCATTCTGAACAAAGACAGTCAGTTTTTTGAGTATTGGTTTGGCAAGTTAAGCGAAAAGCGCACCTGTACTTTTTCCATGGAAGCCGGAAATGGTGATTTCTACCCGGAAGACGTCATTGTCAGCCTGGATGGTTGTGCACAGTTTGATTTGTGTACCCCTCAGGGGAAAACCAGCATCTGGTTGACCTTGCCAGGCATCCACAATGTCAACAACGCTTTAGTAGCAGCCGCGCTGGCTATGGAAGTAGGCGCCAGCTTAGAGCAAGTGGCCACCGGTTTAAGGCAGTTAAAGCAGGTGGCTGGCCGCTTAAATGTCAAAGAACTAAGCAATAAAATCCGCATTCTGGATGATACCTATAATGCCAATGTCGCTTCAGTGAATGCCGCCATTGACGTGTTAAGTAGTTTTCCCGGCCGGCGTATCGCCATTTTGGGGGATATGGGCGAGTTGGGTGAAAAGGCGCGTTACTACCACGAAAAAGTTGGCGAATACGCTCAGCAGAAAGGTGTTAATGATTTTTACTCGTTAGGGGTGTTAAGCCAAAGTGCCAGTGATGTGTTTGGCTCATCCGGTCATCATTTTTCTGACCTGGGGGAACTAGTTGCCAGCCTCAATGAGCAACTGGCATACGAAAAACAAGACATTACTATTCTCATCAAAGGCTCCCGAAGCGCCCGGATGGAGAATGTGGTTAAGGCCCTGGAGGAATCACCTTTGGGAAAGTTTGAACGCTCAAGGGAGCGCATCGCATGTTGATTTGGTTAGCCGAATGGCTGCAGCAGTTTGATGCAGGCTTTAATGTATTTTCTTATTTAACGATGCGAGCCATTTTAAGTACGCTGACGGCCTTGCTGATTGCTGTGTTGTTGGGGCCCAAAATGATTCGTTGGTTGCAACGTTTACAGATTGGCCAAACGGTGCGTAGTGACGGCCCGCAATCCCATTTAAGTAAATCCGGCACTCCTACTATGGGTGGGCTTTTGATCTTAGCGGCTATTGTTCTGAGTGTTCTGTTATGGGCCGATTTGAGCAATAGATACGTTTGGGTAACTCTGGCGATTATCGTAGGTTACGGCATTATTGGCTTTGTTGATGACTACCGCAAAGTGGTGCGCAAAGATCCCAAAGGCCTGATTGCCAAATGGAAGTATTTCTGGCAATCGGTCATCGCTATAGTGGTGGCTTTTTATCTCTATGCCAACAGCCAGTCAGCAGCAGAAACCGCGCTGTTGGTGCCATTTTTTAAAGAAGTGATGCCACAACTGGGATTATTTTTTGTGGTCATGGCCTATTTTGTCATTGTGGGAACCAGTAATGCCGTCAATCTGACAGATGGTCTGGATGGTCTGGCGATAGTTCCCACTATTTTAGTGGCAGGCGCTTTGGCTATTTTTGCTTATGTGACCGGTAACGTCAATTTCTCTGAATATCTGCAATTACCTTATATCCCACTGACCAGCGAGTTGGTGGTGGTGTGTACGGCTATTGTGGGTGCCGGACTCGGATTTTTATGGTTCAACACCTATCCCGCAATGGTCTTCATGGGTGATGTAGGGTCACTGGCGTTAGGTGGAGCACTGGGTATTTTAGCGGTTTTGGTACGCCAGGAATTGGTACTGGTGATTATGGGCGGTGTCTTTGTAATGGAAACTCTGTCTGTGATTTTGCAAGTGGGCTCTTATAAACTGCGCGGGCAGCGCATTTTCCGCATGGCGCCGTTGCATCACCACTATGAACTTAAGGGCTGGCCAGAACCTCGGGTTATTGTGCGTTTCTGGATTATCTCCTTGATCCTGGTGCTGATTGGCCTGGCCACATTGAAACTAAGGTAATAGCTAGATGAATGTGTCGCAACTGAAAAACAAAAAAATCGCGATTGTGGGGATGGGCCTTTCTGGTCAGTCTTGCGCGCGCTTTTTGTTGCGCCATGGCATCTCTGCAACGGGTTTTGACACCCGCAATCTGGAGCAAAGTGCTTTTGCTATCCCTTGTCATTTTGGGCCGTTTACGACAGAGCAGTTTGCTGATTTTGATCTGATTCTGCTCAGTCCAGGCATGGCGCTGAGTACGCCTGCCATCCAGTGGGCAATTGCCAACGGCTGTCAGGTACTGGGCGACATTGCCCTTTTTGCTGCTAATTGTGATGCGCCTATTATCGGAGTTACTGGTTCGAATGGTAAATCGACCGTAGTCAGCATGTTGGAAAGAATATGGCTGACCGCCGGCAAAAAAGTGGCTTGTGGAGGTAACATCGGGTTACCGGCACTGGATTTATTAGAAACGGATTTTGATGTTGCTGTGTTAGAGCTGTCTAGTTTTCAGTTGGAAACTGCCGCCAATATTCCTCTGAGCGCTGCGGCGGTGCTAAACGTCTGCGAAGATCACATGGACCGTTATCCGGATTTTGAAGCTTATTGTCAGGCGAAGCATTCTATTTTTGATAATGCGGATTTTAAATTGGCCAATAGTCTGGACCGAAACACCTACACAGACGATGTAAAGGTTGATGCGTTTATTACAGACGTTAAGACAGAGCAAGGTTTTGGCTTGCAAATGTCTCCGGCTGCCATCACCTTAGATGGACAGCCATATTTAATGGCAGAAGAATTAAAGATAAGCGGAGTTCACAATCTGCTCAATGCCCAGGCCGCCTGCATTATCGCCAGGTATTCGGGTATTGCTGACCAGTTTATTCAACAGGCGCTGAGAGCCTTTGAGGGTTTGCCACATCGCTGCCAGTTGGTAGCCAGACGCAATAATGTGAGCTGGGTCAATGATTCTAAGGCCACGAATGTTGGTGCCACTATCGCGGCAATTCAGGGGTTACGTCCTGTTGTTGACGGTGATTTATGGTTATTGGCTGGGGGGGATGCGAAACAGGCTGACGTCAGTCCTTTGCGCAGCCTGCTTCAAACAGATGTGCAACACCTGATCACCTTTGGTAAAGACGGGGACAGCATTGCAGCATTAAAAGACAACAGTATCCCTGTTGAATCCTTACAAAAAGCGGTGCAGGTAGCAGCGCAGGGTGCGCGTTCAGGAGATATGGTGCTGCTGTCTCCGGCTTGTGCCAGTCTGGATATGTTTGCCAATTATCAGCAAAGAGGTGAAGTCTTTGCTGAAGCTGTGGAGGCATTATCCTGATGCAAGTGTCTTCCAGTTATTTACCTGATTTGTTTGCCTGGCGTCATGATAAAGCCGGTCCTCAGCGTCCCTATGATATCGGACTCTTGATGGCCGCTTTAGCGTTGATGACCATAGGTTTAATCATGGTAACTTCAGCTTCTATGCCTGTGGCAGAGCGACTATTTAATAATCCGTTTCACTTTGCCATCAGACATACCATCTATTTAATTATTTCAGCGATGGCTGCCCTGGTGGCCATGATGATCCCCATGAGTTGGTGGCAGAAAACCAATGCCTATTTGCTGTTTTTTGCTATTGGCCTATTGATTCTGGTGTTGTTTGCCGGTCGCACTGTAAACGGCAGTACCCGCTGGTTGGTTATTGGTCCGATTACGGTTCAGGCCGCTGAACCGGCAAAACTGTATTTCTTCTGTTATTTGGCTGGATATATGGTGCGTCGCTACGGTGAAGTGACTGAAAACCTGAAAGGCTTTATAAAACCTCTAATCGTATTTTTTATTTTGGCGTTGTTGTTATTGGCGCAGCCCGACCTGGGAACCGTTATTGTTATGTTTGCCACTACGGTTGGTTTGCTATTTTTGGCAGGAGCCAAATTATGGCAGTTCTTTGGCTTGGCATTTACCGGTATCGCTGCTGTTGCCGCTCTGATTGTGGTGGAAGAGTACCGGATGCGCCGGGTAACCGCCTTTCTCGATCCCTGGGCGGATCCATTCGGAACCGGATATCAGTTAACTCAGTCTTTGATGGCCTGGGGCCGTGGTAATTTATTGGGTGAAGGGTTGGGCAATAGTTTGCAAAAGCTCGAATTCCTACCGGAAGCTCACACCGACTTTATCATGTCCATAGTCGCCGAAGAGCTAGGTCTGCTCGGCGTGCTGTTAATTCTGGGATTGTTGTTGTTTATTGTGGTCAAAGCGCTCAAGTTAGGTAGTCAGGCATTACAAAGTGAGCGTCCTTATGAAGGTTTTATGGCCTATGCCATTGGTATCTGGATAAGCTTCCAGACAGCGGTCAATGTTGGAGCCAGCTCCGGTGTGTTACCCACAAAAGGTCTGACTTTACCTCTGGTGAGTTCTGGTGGTTCTAGTTTGATTATTATGTCGGTGGCTATCGCGATTCTGTTGCGCATCGATTTTGAATTAAAAACCGGCAAACTGCATGCTTTAAGCAAACCGTCAGTGCGGGCTAAAAAAACTGCAAGAACCAAGAAACGACAGGAGCGAGCTTCTGATGAGTAATCGTTTATTGGTAATGGCTGGTGGTACTGGAGGGCATGTATTTCCTGGCCTGGCAGTGGCGGAGTTTTTGAAACAGCAAGGCTGGCAGGTGGAATGGCTGGGTACAGCCGACAGGATGGAAGCTCAGTTGGTGCCAAAACATGGCTTTGACATTAATTTTATTGATATATCAGGGGTAAGGGGCAATGGTCTTTTGCGCCTGATAAATGCACCGTTCAAAGTGTTACGGGCTATCTGGCAAGCGGCAAAAGTGCTGCGTAGTTTCAAACCTGATGTGGTTTTGGGTATGGGCGGTTATGCCAGTGGACCAGGAGGCGTTGCCGCCTGGTTGAGTGGCATTCCATTAGTATTGCACGAGCAAAATGCGGCCCCGGGAATGACGAATAAGTTATTGGCCCGCATAGCGAAAAGAGTGCTCACTGCGTTTGATAATGCCGGCTGGCTGGAAGGCAATAGCAAAAAACAGCAGGTTGGCAATCCGGTGCGTGCGGCATTTGCTCAGATAAGCGAAAAATCTTCTTTAACGGATGATTTGCGGATTTTGATTTGTGGCGGTAGCCTGGGAGCCCGGGCATTGAACCAACATGTGCCTGAAGCTCTGAGTCAACTTGATAATCGGCATTTTCAGGTTTGGCATCAGGCCGGAAAAGGCAATAGCGAAGAGGTCCTGCAGGCCTATGAAGCGAGTCAGCTTAACTCTGAAAATATCAAAGTGGCTGACTTTATTGAAGAAATGATGGAAGCCTACGAATGGGCAGATATTGTGATATGCCGTGCTGGTGCTCTGACCGTTTCGGAAATTGCCTTGGCCGGTCGGTGCGCTATTTTCGTGCCATTGCCCCATGCAGTGGATGACCACCAAACCAAAAACGCGCAATATCTGGTGGCCAAAGACGCAGGTGTTTTGTTACCCCAGTCGCAATTGACGTCTGGTGAATTAGTAACAGTGTTAAATAAATTGAATTCAGAAAGAGAGCGTATTATTCAAATTTCAAAGAACGCCAGAAGTTGTGGTGAACGCAGCGCTACCGAAAAGGTGGCCAATGTGTGTATTGAACAAGCAGGTATCAATCGATGAATCAGCCAGGTAGTACAACCTTTGCAAATCCGGTGATGGGGCGTATCCGCCGCATTCACTTTATTGGTATTGGTGGTGTCGGCATGGCGGGCATTGCAGAAGTATTGCTCAATGAAGGTTACGAAGTGTCAGGCTCTGACCTAAACGTGTCTAACCTGACCCGCCACCTTACCAGTTGTGGCGCCAATGTGTTCTTAGGCCATGCAGAGTCTAATGTTATCGAAGCTGATGTTGTGGTGGTGTCCAGCGCTATTAATCCGGAAAACCCGGAAATTAAAGCGGCCTATGAGCGACGCATTCCCATTATTCGCAGGGCAGAAATGCTGGCGGAATTGATGCGTTTTCGTCATGGTATTGCTATTTCTGGTACTCATGGCAAAACCACTACCACAAGTTTGACGGCCACCATTTTTGCTGAAGGTCAATTGGACCCAACCTTTGTCATTGGTGGGCGACTTAACAGCGCCGGTAGTAATGCACGTCTGGGAAGTAGTCGTTATCTCATTGCTGAAGCCGATGAAAGTGATGCGTCCTTTTTGCATCTGCAACCCATGGTAGCAGTGGTCACCAACATTGAACCTGATCACATGGAAAACTATGGTGGTGACTTTGCGCGTATGCAGGACACCTATATTGAGTTTTTACACAACCTGCCATTTTATGGGCAGGCAGTATTGTGTATTGATGATGATACTGTGCGGGAGTTGCTGCCCAGAATCAGTCGCCAATACACCACTTATGGATTTAGCGACGATGCTGATGTGCGCGCCTGTGATATTCAATTGGGCCTAAATCAGTGTCAGTTTGTGGTGAAGCGTCATCAACATGCCGATTTGCAGATCCAACTTAATCTTGCTGGTAAACACAATATTCAAAATGCCCTTGCGGCTATCGCTGTCGCCACGGCAGAAGGCGTCAGTGATCAGGCTATTCAGTCCGCTTTACAAAGCTTTGCAGGTATCGGACGCCGATTTGAGATTTTGGGGAATTATCCTGTCAATCAGGGCGAAGTTATTCTGGTGGATGATTATGGTCATCATCCAACTGAGGTGGCAGCCACCATTGAAGTGGCGCGCAATAACTGGCCAGACAAACGACTAGTGATGATTTATCAACCCCACCGTTTTACCCGAACCCGGGATCTGTATGAAGATTTTGTAAGGGTATTATCAAAGGTGGATTTATTATTGTTGTTGGATGTCTATCCGGCCGGTGAAAAAGCCATTGAGGGGGCGGATAGCCGTTCATTATGCCGCTCTATTCGCAATCGCGGTGGTATCGACCCTGTGCATATTGAGTCACTGGCCGAATTACCTAAAGTATTGGTGAATGTGCTCAAAGATGGCGACGTTTTAATGACCCAGGGGGCCGGAAATATCGGTCAATTGGCGAAAAAGCTACAACAAACGCAATTAGATTCAGCGCAATTATTGCAATTGGTGGTTTAGATAGTGAATATGAGTGATTTGGGTAAAGTCGCGGTTTTATTAGGCGGAAACTCTGCAGAACGAGCTGTGTCTTTGCGTTCTGGTGAGGCAGTAGCTCGTGCACTTGAAGAAAGTGCTGTAATGGTTTTGCGTTTCGACCCGGCAGAGCGATCTGTAACGGAGTTGCTGACTGAAAAGGTAGACCGCGTGATTATCATGTTACATGGTCGCGGCGGTGAAGATGGTGCTATTCAGGGCGCGTTGCAGACGTTGGGGCTGCCTTACAGCGGTAGTGGCGTTTTAGGTTCTGCACTGGCAATGGACAAAATTCGCAGTAAGCGTATTTTTGAAGCTGAGGGCTTGCCTACAGCCCCTTATCGCGTTGTTACCGAGGCGCATCTGCAAAATTTTGATGCTCAGAAGATCATGGCTGAGTTAAACCATGAAATTATGGTTAAACCCGCTTTGGAAGGCTCTAGTATTGGCATGTCGCGAGTTCAGTCGGCTGACCAATTACAAAGCGCTATCGAAAAAGCGCTGGAATTTGATACTGAAGTCTTGGTAGAGCAGTTTGTAACCGGACAGGAATATACGGTTTCTGTGTTGGCGGATGAGGCATTGCCTTCAATTCGCATGGAAACACCACGCAGTTTTTATGACTATGAAGCCAAGTATCACACAGATACTACGTCCTATCATTGCCCCTCGGGTTTGTCTGAACAAGACGAGCAAGACATAGCTCAGATTGCGTTGGCGGCTTTTAAAGCGGTTGGCGCTGGCGGCTGGGGACGAGTGGATATAATGCGGGATTTGCAGGGCAATTATTACATCCTTGAAGTGAATACTGTGCCTGGCATGACCGAGAAAAGCTTAGTACCCATGGCGGCCAGGCAGGCGGGATTGTCATTTGCTGAACTGGTGTTGGCAGTAGCGCAAACTTGCGAGTGTCGCCGTTGATATGTCGACATCGAATACAGAGAAATGGCGCTCTCCTGAGTTTATCGCAGGTGTAATTTTTCTGTGTGCTGTGTTGTTTGGATTGGTATTTGCCGGACAAGCAGTAATGAGGTGGCTTCAGGATGAACAAAAAATACCTTTGAAACAGGTGTTGGTTTCGGGTGAATTGACCCAATTGACTGCCAACGATATTGATGAAGCCGTGCGCGAAGGCACGGCAGTTAGTTTATTTGCCATTGATGTGGATGAAGCCCATCAGGCGATAGAGAGTTTACCTTGGGTGTATCAGGCCTCGATAAGGAAGTCATGGCCTGATACATTGAAAGTTTATGTGGTTGAGCAGGTAGCGGTGGCTCGTTGGAACGAGGACATGCTGTTAAACCAATACGGTGGTGTTTTTGATGCTGCCTGGAAAGGGCGGGAGTTACCTTCCCTGTATGGTCCAGGCGGCAGTGAATTGACTGTTTTGCAAGGTTTAAAAGCGATGCAGGGCTTGCTCAATGGCAGTGAGTTACAGATTACTGAGCTTTCCTTGAGTGAGCGCTACGCGTGGCACTTAAAGCTCGATAATGGCATTCAGTTGCGTTTAGGACGCACCGAGTTTATTGACAGATTACAACGGTTCATTGATGTCTATCCGTTGTTACTGAAAAATGAAAAGGCTGTAGCCTATGTAGACCTCCGTTATGATACGGGGCTGGCGGTAGGATGGCGCGAGAAATCGCCGTCTTAATTTATGAGTTGTGACAGGAAATAAGAGAATCGTGTCGAAAGTAACAGACAGAAATTTAGTGGTAGGTCTGGATATAGGTACCAGCAATATCAAAGCCGTGGTAGGCGAAGTGATGGAAGATGGTGCCATCAGTGTTGTTGGTGTTGGCTCAACTCCGTCGAAAGGCATGGATAAAGGTGGTGTAAACGACCTGGACATGGTGGTTAAATCTGTCAAGCGAGCGGTTAATGAGCTGGAATTGATGGCGGATTGTCAGGTGTCTTCTGTGTTGATGTCTATATCTGGGCGACATGTAAAATGCCAAAATGAAAGCGGCATGGTACCTATCAACAATCAGGAAGTTACCCAGGACGATGTCGATAATGTTATCCATGCTGCGCGTTCTGTACCTATAGCGGCTGAGCGAAAACTACTGCATGTTTTGCCGCAGGATTATACCATTGACGTGCAGGAAGGCATCAAAAATCCGGTGGGAATGTCCGGCGTCAGAATGGAAGCCCGTGCCCACATAGTGACATGTGCCGAAGATATGGCAAAAAATTTAGTAAAATGCGTAGAAAGATGTGAACTCAGGGCGGATCAGATGATATTCTCTGCTCTTGCTTCCAGCTATGCGGTGCTTACCGAAGATGAGAAAGAGCTGGGAGTTTGTGTTGTCGATATCGGTGGTGGCACCATTGATATGGTTATCTATTCGGATGGTGCAATTCGTCATACGGCAGTTATCCCGGTGGCGGGCAATCAGATCACCAATGATATAGCCAAGATCTTCCGTACGCCAATAAGCCATGCTGAAGAAATAAAAGTGAATTATGCCTGTGCCTTAAAAGACATGGTCAGCATGGAAGAAACCATTGAAGTGCCCAGTGTTGGTGGACGTGCTGCACGCACCATGTCCAGACATACTCTGGCTGAAGTGGTGGAGCCCAGATATCAGGAATTATTTGAGTTAATTCACGAAGAAATCAAATCCAGTGGGTTTGAAGAACAGATTGCTGCCGGCATCGTATTGACCGGTGGAACAGCCAAAATGGAAGGGGTTGTGGAGTTTGCTGAAGAGTTGTTCCAAATGCCAGTAAGAGTAGGAACACCTTTGCAGGTTAAGGGATTGGCGGAGTATGTAGATGATGCTACCTATGCCACCGCCGTCGGATTATTACATTATGGTAGTGAACAAGTTACTACCAAAAAGAATAATAAAAACAGTGCCAACGAAAGCATATGGGAACGTGTACAAAGTTGGTTTAAAGGGGAATTTTAAGAGCGGGCCAAATGCGCTAGGTTCGCTTTAAAGTGAAAGCTAAATCGGAGAGTAAATTATGTTCGAATTAATGGATACCCATAACGAAGAAGCTGTCATCAAGGTAATTGGTGTCGGTGGTGGCGGTAACAATGCCGTTGAGCACATGGTGTCACAATCTATTGAAGGTGTTGAGTTCATCGCGATCAACACGGATGCACAGGTGCTGAGAAATTCCAGTGCTAATCTGACCCTGCAAATTGGTTCTAATGTAACCAAGGGGTTGGGTGCAGGCGCGAACCCTGAAATGGGCCAAAAAGCCGCTGAAGAAGACCGCGAAACTATAAAACAGGCCATTGAAGGTGCTGATATGGTGTTTATCACAGCGGGCATGGGTGGTGGTACCGGAACCGGTGCTGCGCCTGAAGTAGCTAAAATTGCCAAAGAAATGGGGATCCTGACGGTTGCGGTTGTGACCAAGCCATTTCCTTTTGAAGGCAAAAAGCGCAGCACAATCGCTGATGGTGGTATGGCAGAATTGGCCAAACACGTTGATTCATTGATCACTATCCCTAACGAAAAACTGTTAAAAGTAATGGGCCGTGGCACTCCACTGTTGCAAGCCTTTAGTGCCGCAAACGACGTATTGCGCGGCGCAGTACAGGGTATTGCTGAACTGATCACGCGCCCTGGTTTGATTAACGTGGATTTCGCCGACGTCAGAACCGTAATGTCTGAAATGGGTACGGCTATGATGGGCAGCGGTGTTGCAAAAGGTGAAGATCGCGCTGAAGAAGCCGCCGAAGCCGCCATTGCTTGTCCGTTACTGGAAGATATCGATCTGTCTGGTGCTCGCGGTATTCTGGTTAATATCACTGCTGGTCCAGATTTCGCCATCGACGAATTTGAAACCGTGGGTAACGCAGTAAAAGCATTTGCTTCTGAAAATGCCACAGTGGTTGTGGGAACCGTTATTGATATGGACCTGGCTGATGAATTGCGCGTAACTGTAGTTGCGACAGGTATTGGCGCAGAGAAAAAACCTGAGATTTCTATTGTTTCTAACAGAAGCAATCGGGTTAACGCTGAAGCCAGTGAATTTAAATTACAAGCGAATGGAACTGATTCCATTGTGCCAATGTCTGAAACAGGAAAGGTCAGCACTATCGTTGACGAAAAAGCAGACAGTGGTGATCTGGAATACTTAGATATTCCAGCGTTTTTACGTAAACAAGCTGACTAATTTAGTTATAAAAGCTTGCGGTTTTATTACATTTAGTTGACTTTATGGTCAATGAAAGGGTAAACTGCGCGCCGCTTTTTTGTTAGTTGGCTAATTTATATACACAAGGTTGGGCATGATCAAACAACGCACAATAAAACAAGCTGTATCAGCGACCGGTATCGGTCTACACAAAGGGGAAAAGGTCACCATGACTCTCCGGCCTGCTCCTGCAAACTTTGGTGTAGTGTACAGGCGTATTGATCTGGAACCATTTGTGGATATTCCAGCTAAAGCCAATGCCGTGGGTGACACCATGCTGTGTACCTGTCTGAGTAACGATGATGGGCACACTATTTCTACGATTGAGCACTTGTCTTCAGCCTTAGCGGGTTTGGGGATTGATAACCTTATTGTGGAAGTAGACAGCAACGAATTGCCTATTATGGACGGTAGTGCCAGCCCGTTTATTTTCCTGTTACAAACAGCGGGCATAGATGAACAAAGTGCAGCGAAACGCTTTATCAAAGTGAATAAAAAAATCAGGGTGGAAGATGGAGACAAATGGGCCGAATTCCTGCCTTTTGACGGATTCAGAGTTGATTTTACTATCGACTTCGACCATCCGGTGATCAAGCAAACTAACCAAAGAATGGTAATGGACTTCAGCAGTGAGTCATACATTGATGATGTCAGCCGTGCGCGCACCTTTGGTTTTATGCGGGATCTGGAGTTTATGCATGCCAATAACCTGGCATTAGGCGGCAGTATGGAAAATGCTGTAGCTTTGGACGAATATCGCGTGCTTAATCAGGAAGGTTTGCGTTACAAAGACGAATTTGTAAAGCACAAAATTCTGGATGCAGTCGGAGATTTATATCTTGGTGGACATAGTATTATTGGTGAACTTAAAGCCTACAAATCTGGCCACGGATTAAACAACAAACTGCTCAATGCGTTAATGGAAAACCAGGACGCATGGGAGTTTGTCAGTTACGAATCCAATCAGGATATGCCAATCAAATACGCCATGCCGGGATTGTCCTACTCCTAAATAATTTTCAAAAGCCACATTATCCAATGTGGCTTTTTTGATTTTACCCAATGAAAACGGCATTTTGGTCGATAATACTTTTGTATAAAGCAATCTGACAGATGCGGAAGATTGACTTATTATTAATGTGTGTTTATCTTTCTCGCTTTGTTGCGTAATGCAATCAAGGGAACAGATACGCTTGTTGATGTAAGCGGCTCTCACTTTAAAGAATTGATATTAAGCGTATATGAGTCTGACAATATTATATCGAAGTCGTCGATTTAAGCTGATAAAAACAATATCACTCGGCAAGCTCGCCTTGGGCGGTATTTTCGGTGGTTTGGTGCTCGGCGCTGTATTGATTTCTGAAAATGAACCAGAGCTCAACTTCTCTGCCCGGGTTGCCGTCACCCAAACGGGATTGATAGAACAACAGCAAGAACTGCATCAGTTAAGACAAACCACAGAGCAAAAACTCACAGGTATGTTGTTAAAGCTCGGAGAAATGCAAAGCGAACTGCAACGTCTGAATGCTTTGGGGGAAAGGCTGGCAGTGGAGTCAGACTTGCACATAGAAGAGTTTCAGTTTGGTCAACCTATGCCTATAGGTGGACCCAGCCATGACGTTGAAATGCCTTCGGTGGATTCTTCTCTGGATGTGCTGAACCAGATTGATGCCATGATGGCGCAATTGCAGAATAAATCTCAACAGCTTCAGGCCCTTGAATCTGTGCTAATGCAACACCATATACAAAACGAAAGCTTCATATCAGGCAGACCTATCGAGAGTGGCTGGTTGTCGTCCTATTACGGTATGCGTAAAGATCCGTTTTCGGGTTTACCCGCAATGCACAAAGGAATCGACTTCGCCGGTAGCGAGGGTGCCCCGGTAGTGGTCACCGGTGCAGGAATGGTGGTGTGGTCAGGACCCAGATATGGTTATGGGAATTTAGTGGAAGTGGATCATGGCGATGGATTTGTCACTCGTTATGGGCACAATAAAAAAATCCATGTTAAAATCGGCGATGTTGTCACCAAAGGTCAAAAGATTGCTGATATGGGACAAACCGGACGGGCTACGGGTGCCCATGTCCATTATGAGGTGCTGAAAGACGGCAACCAGATGGACCCACTGCAGTTTGTTTATCGAAAAGCAGTGAACTGAAGCTTCACAGTGATAAAAGGTTTTCAACAATCGGCTCATTCGAGCCGATTGTTTTTATAAAGTATTGAATAAAATTCAAAGGACGTCTGATATAAGGCTCCGGATCAGGAAAATAAGAGTTAATGTTTGCAAATATCCTCACCAAAGTTTTTGGCAGCCGCAACGACAGAACGCTAAAAAAATTAAATAAAGTTGTTACTCAAATTAACGCCTATGAGCTTGAGTATGAAGGGCTTTCCGATGCTCAGCTAAAAGATAAAACTCAGGAGTTTAAAACTCGTTTGAGTGAAGGCGCCACACTGGATGACTTGTTACCGGAAGCCTTTGCGGTTGTGAGGGAAGCCAGTAAGCGTGTTTATGGCATGCGTCACTTCGACGTTCAGATGCTGGGTGGTATGGTGCTGAACCAGGGTGAAATTGCCGAAATGCGCACTGGTGAAGGTAAAACGTTAACTGCAACCTTACCTTCATACTTAAATGGTTTATCCGGCAAAGGCGTACATATCGTAACGGTTAACGATTATCTGGCACGACGCGATGCGGAAGGTAACCGTCCATTATTTGAATTCCTGGGTCTTACGGTTGGCTGTAATGTTCCGGGCATGAACCACGCTGATAAGAAAGAAGCTTATGCTGCTGATATAACTTACGGCACAAACAACGAATTTGGCTTTGACTATTTGCGCGACAACATGGCATTTAGTCCGGAAGAGCGGGTACAACGTCCGCTGAACTTTGCGGTTATCGATGAAGTTGACTCCATCCTGATTGACGAAGCCAGAACGCCTCTGATTATTTCTGGTCCGGCAGAAGATAGCTCGGAAATTTATCGTCGCATAAACACCATTATTCCTGAGTTGGTGCAGCAGGACAAAGAAGATGAAGAAGGTCAAGAAGGCGATGGTGATTACACTATCGATGAAAAGGCCAAGCAAATCCATCTGACCGAACGCGGTCAGGTGCACGTCGAAGAAATCCTGCATCGCATTGGTATTTTACCGGAAGAGGAATCTTTATACGGTGCCACCAATATTTCGTTACTGCACCACGTCAATGCGGCACTGCGGGCTAATAAGCTGTTCCAGAAAGATGTTGATTACATCGTTAAAGATAATGATGTGATCATTGTTGATGAACACACCGGACGTACAATGGAAGGACGCCGCTGGTCTGACGGCTTGCATCAGGCGGTAGAAGCCAAAGAAGGCGTTAAGATCCAAAACGAAAATCAGACTCTTGCCTCCATTACTTTCCAGAACTATTTCCGTTTATACAACAAGTTATCCGGTATGACGGGTACAGCAGATACCGAAGCGTTTGAATTTAATCATATCTATGGTTTAGATACGGTAGTAATACCGACTAACAAGCCTATGGTCCGTAAGGATATGGCGGATTTGATCTACATGACAGCGGAAGAAAAATACGAAGCTATCGTGGAAGATATTCGCGACTGTGTTAAACGCGGTCAGCCAGCCTTGGTGGGTACAGTTTCTATTGAAAACTCCGAATTACTGTCTCGCATACTGAAGAAGGAAAAGATTCCTCATAAGGTACTTAACGCTAAGTTCCACGCGCAGGAAGCGGAAATTGTAGCGCAGGCCGGTAAGCCTGGTGCAATCACCATTGCCACTAACATGGCGGGCCGTGGTACCGATATTGTGTTGGGTGGTAACTGGCAGGCTGAAGTCGCTGCCATCAATGATCCCAAGCCGCAAAAGGTTGAAAAGATCAAAGCCGAATGGAAGGTATTGCACGACAAGGTACTGGAAGCCGGTGGTTTGCATATCATAGGTACCGAGCGCCACGAATCTCGTCGTATCGATAACCAGTTACGTGGTCGTTCTGGACGTCAGGGTGATCCGGGCTCATCGCGTTTTTACTTGTCATTGGAAGATCCATTGATGCGTATCTTCGCCTCTGATCGCATGGCGGGCATGATGAAGCGTCTGGGAATGGAACGCGGCGAAGCTATCGAACATCCCTGGGTAACTAAAGCCATTGAAAACGCACAGCGCAAAGTGGAAGGCCGCAACTTTGACATCCGTAAGCAGTTATTAGAGTTTGATGATGTTGCTAATGACCAGCGTAAAGTGATTTACGAACAGCGCAATGAATTGCTGGACGAAGGCGATATCAAAGAAACAATTGATGTTATTCGTAACGACGTGGTTGAAGATATGATCAACCAATATATCCCACCGCAAAGTCTGGAAGAAATGTGGGATGTCAGTGGCCTGGAAGAGCGTCTGAAAGCAGACTTCTTACTTGATTTGCCCATCGCCAAGTGGCTGGAAGATGATGACAAACTGTATGAAGAGTCATTGCGTGAGAAGATCCACGAAGCTATCAATAATGCCTATGCTGAAAAAGAAGAGCAGGTGGGCGCTCCGGTGTTGCGTCATTTTGAAAAAGCTATCATGTTGCAAAACCTGGACAGCCACTGGAAAGAGCATTTAGCAGCGATGGATCACTTGCGTCAGGGCATTCACTTGCGTGGCTACGCACAAAAGAATCCGAAGCAAGAGTACAAGCGCGAATCATTTGAGCTTTTCAGTCAGATGTTGGAAACGCTGAAAGTGGAAGTGATTAGCATCTTGAGTAAAGTACAGGTACGTGCCCAATCTGATGTCGATGCAGTAGAAGAAAAGCGTCGTCAACAGGAGCAGGCCGTACCCAAAAACTTTGAACACCAGTCTCCAAATCAATCACAAGATCAGGGGCAGCAGCAGGTGGTGCGCAACCAACCTAAAGTTGGACGCAATGATCCTTGCCCTTGTGGCTCTGGTAAGAAATACAAGCAATGCCACGGTAAGCTGAGCTAGCATGACCAAAGTGGTGGAAGTGGCCGTTGGCGTGATTCTGCGAGATAAAGAGGTTTTCCTCACTCGCAGAGCCAAGGAAGCGCATCAGGGCGGTAAATGGGAGTTTCCTGGTGGTAAACGCGAGGCCCATGAATCCATCACTGAGGCGTTATTCAGAGAGCTTCAGGAAGAAGTGGGCATTGAGGTTTTAACCGCCAGCCCACTGATTCAAATCAACCATGACTATGGTGATAAAAGCGTCTTACTGGATGTGTTTACCGTGTCAGAGTTTGCCAATGAACCCGAGTCCAAAGAGGAGCTGGAATATCGTTGGGTAGCCATTAACAATCTCCCCGACGTTGATTTTCCCGCCGCTAACGGCGTTATCGTCGACAAGCTATTAAGCCAGTTTGACAACTGACCACTGCTTTTAATAATCAGTGTCTATTGGGCTGATTATTAGCCCCAAAGTTATTTGCTTTCTTATCACTAATCAGTGTCTATTTGAAGCAATTCCACTAGTGCACTTTGATCTACGGTGATCAAGCCGCGTTTAGGTCGATCCAGGTCAATGATAATGAACACTATCAGGGTAATTAAGAACGAGATTAACGATAAAGGCACAAAGACGCGTTTATTACTCAAACCAGATGAATAGCCCATCATGCTGATAGAGGCCACAATCACAAAAAGTAGCAGTAACAAAATTGGCTCGGGAACATGAGCTTTTAATAGCGCACTGCGTTTGCTTTGTCGGTCTATCAATTCGTTTAACGAGTTCAGGAAAGCACCAGTTGTAGCAGGCCTTGCGTCTGCTGCTGATGCCGCAATCGCCAATGACCATAGCTCTGCCTGAATGGTCGCAATGCGCTGGTTGTAGGCCTGGCGCTCTTCGGCAAGTGTTAAATCCACCGCTGACATCTCAATTCGGGCTTTCACGTATTCTTGTAGCACTGGCTTAATTGCAGCCTGTTGTTCTGAAGGTAATAGGTCGGCTCTTAATATTGCGGTACCTATCGCGTTGGCTTCATCGATTAAGGCCATGCTGCGATTGTCAAATCGTTGCATCGACATGCTGAAAGTAAAACCAATTAACAGTGCCAGCAAACCGAGAATACTGACTTGCACAGAAGCCGTTAAGGCTTTGACCTCGTCATCAGTTCGCGCCTGAACTAAAACCCCGATCCGGTAGCAAACTTCATTGCAGAAAATGATGGTTAAGAACAGGGCTGTGGCAATGGCTATGCTGCTAAAGCCGAATAAAAGTGAAGAGTGTTCAAGTGGCATATTGTGACTTTGTAAATTTTGATTATCGCTTATTTTACTGAGGCATTGATCCCTGTTCCAGTTAAAGTCAGAGGCGAGTGGAAAATACTCTTAATTAAACCTGATTCTGTGCTTACTTTGTCAGTGTTTTATCGAAAAGTTCAAAGCAGGTGGAATACAGGGCGAGAGCATGAGTGCTCATTTAGTGTCCAGAAACTAATAATGTTCAGTTGGAGATAGTCCAAAATTGATTCGTTTGCGGGTTCGGTTCCGCCAATATTTGTTCGGTGTGCTGAACCTAATCTCCCTTTACGCGCAATAAACTACGACATCAGTTAAAACAACGATGAGAGATATCAGGGATGATAGCAAATACCAATAAGTGACGTTAAGCATTCGCTCAGCGCCATATCAGCGAGCTTAATTCGAGGCGCGTGAATGAAGTAATACTGGTGGTCTTTCGAATTTCACGCAACAAAGAAGTAAGCCGCTGAGATGGCGTCTTCGATGGATTTGAAACGGTTTTATACGTCGTTAGATGTTTTTGATTTAACCCATTAAACCTGTAAACATCTGCCTTGTCTAAAACCGTTTCAATTTCCACTGAGTAGCATGCTTAACGTCACTTATTGGTATACTCAATGCCCAGCACAGGGATGTGCTGTCATTGATGGTCGTCGTTGTTCTGATGGCGAAGTTTATGCTTTTGAGCGTCAGGGGCGGCGGGGGGGGCTTAAGGGGGGCGCAGCCCGGTCCCCTTAAGGCGCAGTCGGCGCCCCGACAATGATTTAGATTAAATGATAATGGTTGAATTAGGCCGCGACACCGAAAAAGTTTACCTAACAGCAAACTCAAAACCAGAGCCTGAAGTTAGGTTGAGTACTGCAATATCGATAATTTAAGACGTAGCCAAAACAATTAGGTTTTAGCTTAGGTTAGGTCTAGCTGTGTCGGATGTCGCTCAAAAATCGTTCGCGATCTTGCCCTGAGGTGGAATAACTTTGTATATCACTGGTAATACCCAAAAAGTAATGCGAATACTGAACCTAAATTATGGTTTGCTTTCCACGGTTACTTGCCATGTTTTGAAAGTGCGACTTGTGTCGCATTTCGGGTTTTGTTATCCTGCGACATATGTCACATTAAGGATGAATCATGAAGCCTAATTCTACAGAACTTACCATTCTAAAGCTGCTCTGGAAGAAAGAACCCAGAACCGGAAGCGATATCCATGAAGCGTTACAAGTGAAACTGGGCTGGAGCTATTCATCCACCCGAAAAACACTGGAACGCATGGCAGACAAAGGTTTAATCGCTGAGGGCAGGCAAGGTAACCGGAAAATTTATACTGCTATATTGGCAAAGGTACCAACATTGGCATTGCTTGCGCGGGATTTCGCAAAGCAGGTGATGGAATTGGATGAACCACTACCGGTAGCCATGTTTTCCGACAGCAAATTAATTAACCATGAAGAATTAGGTGAGTTAGAAGCGGTTCTGGCTGAGCTTTGCGAGCCGAAAGATCATCATCCAGGTATCGACAATCTCCCTGAAGATAATGGGGATAAGGAAAAAGTCAGCAGAGACAAGGGAGTGAAGGGGTAAATGATTGAAATATTGACTATGGGCGGTTTATGGCTGCTGTGGACTGGCATATTGTTTGGGCTTGCTGTTTATTTGGCAAAGCGGTATCCAACCTATACCAGTATCTGGTGGGGAGCGCTGTTACTGGCGTTCTGTCCATTATTGCCGGTACCGGAAGGCATCGAATTTAGCGCAATCCCGGTGGCGATTACAATGCCTTCCCTTCCTGAATCTATCTTGCCCATGTCAGCTTCACAACTGACAGGCTCCGAGTTGTCAGTACCAAATAATGGGACTGCGATTTTTCTATGGTCATGCTATATCGCCGGGGTGTTATTTTTACTTAGCAAGCTGTTGTATCAATACACAGGGTTGCACAGAGTTTGTCGGAGCGCTGAGGTCATAAAACTGGGACGGCATAAGTGTTATCAATTACCTGCAGGCGGCTCGCCTTTTGTGTTTGGTGTGTTTAAGCCCAGAGTTTACGTGCCTGAAGAGTTTAAAGCATTGCCAGCCACGGAACAGCAGGCTCTGCTGTATCATGAGCTAACTCATATCTCTTGTGGTGATCACCTTGCGGTTTTGGCCTGGCGATTAGTTGTCATTCTAAGCTGGTTTAATCCGTTTATTCGTTTAATGGAAAAACAATTTGTTCGTTCAATGGAGTTTCGCTGCGATCAGATCACACTGGGCAGAAATGACCTTTGTCGCAAGTCTTATGCAAGGGCATTGCTGAATTCACTCAAGCGCAGCACTCTATCAAGCGCTGCCGTGATGCCGGGTTTTAGTAGCGCCAATTTAGGGGCTGACGATTACAAAAAACGTTTTACGCTTATTATGACTTCTCATAAACAATCCGGAGTGACGCTGTTGCTAGCACTTATGGTTACCCTGTTCAGTGGTATCTTGTTTGCCAAAGTGCAATATGTCGCTGCTCCAATACAGAGCCCTGTAAGTTGGGCTTATCCATTGGCAGATACCCATATCACCTCGGGTTTTGGTCATGTTTCTCGGCTGCGGCAATACAAAAAGCATGGCGGGGTTGATTTTGGTGCGCCCAAAGGAACACCCATAACTCCGGTTGCCGATGGCCTGGTGGTTATCGCTGATCAAACGAGCTTATCTAAAAACTATGGCAAAGTGGTTGTACTGCAACATGACAATGGTTATAAGAGCCTTTATGCCCACCTGAGCGAAATAAAAGTTCAGCCCGGAACAGAAGTATGATACCAATTCCATTATATATTTGCCCTCTCAGCGCAGCCTCAGGGACATTAGTTCGAGGCGTGCGAATGAAAGAATACTGGTGGTCTTGTGAACTTCGCACAACAAAGAAATAATGTTCCTGAGGCGCGTCTACGATGGGGCCGAAAAGCATTTATACTGTGTTGGATGTTTTTGATTTAGGCCCACTAGACCGGCAATCATCCGCCTTGTCTAAATGCTTTTCATCACCCACTGAGATGTGTAAATATATAATGGAATTGGTATATAGGCCAGACTATCGGGCTGGTTGGTGCCACAGGTAAAACAACCGGACCGCATTTGCATCTGGAAATCATCAAAGAGGATAAACGCTTAGACCCTTTGGCGATATTAGACAGTCGCTAGGGCCTGAGAATTAATGCTGGTTGTTTTGTCTGGCCAGCATCTCTTCGATATCTTCCGGATCGATACTGATTTCACTGGATTGGGTGATGGGGGAAGAAATAGTGTGGCTCTCATCGGCCCATTCTCCGAGATCGATGAGTTGACAGCGTTTACTGCAAAAAGGTCTGTGTTCGTTGTCTTTTGACCATTCAATTTCAGTTTGGCATGTAGGGCAATTTACTTTCATTAATATAGATACCAGAAATAATAGGAGATGCCTGTTAACAACAAGCCAATTTAAAGTTAATAACTTTGTCTACAGAAACCTGACCCAGTTCATCGGGGTCAAATAGCATGAAGCGTATGGCATAGCGGTATTTATTGCCGCTTAAGGTGGGGTAGTAGTTGTCATTGGCATCGCAGTGGATGCGGATTAAGTCGTTTTTGTCATCGGCAACACCCTGATAAAAACCCTTAACGGCCTCTACCGATTCGAATCGCCCACGTTCCCGCAAGAAAGACAAGGTGATTTCAATCGCCTGTTGGATCAGACTAAACTCGCCAATCCAGCGTTCAATATCCGCTTTGATATTGGCTTCAGGTTGTTTTAGCCAATAATGCAGATTTGGCAAATCAAAGCTACACGTAGCTCCGGGAATAGAAAAGCGCTGTTTTATGGATAAAAGAAAGCGTTCGCCGCGCAAACCTGAGCCAACTTTAGCACTGCTTTTCAGTTTGGCTTTTAGCTCCAGAATACGCTGCAAAGCCATATCCAAAGCTTCTTTATCAATTTTTGGGTGTTGCGCCCAAAGACGCAAATTCTTTTCGTGATTATCGATATCTTTCAGGATATCGGTGCGCATATCCAGCCGCTCTAACAGCTCCAGCAGCGTAAAATAACAATCGAAAAAATGAATAAACTGCCAGTCTTCGGAGCACTCTCTGGCTGAGTGTAATTGCTTAAATAGCTGCTCCAGACGCAAGTAAGTACGTACTTTTTCGTTTAGTGGAAATTCATAAACGGTATTAGACATGCATTCTGCTCAAATCGGTTACTATGGGTTATTACTTGCTATGGTTTATTGTCGACGCTATCTGAAGCCTGCGCCAAAGTTAAATACTTATTGTGCAAAGTGGCAACCTGAAGCTGTAATTGCTCGATGTCGCCATCGTTAACAACCACATCGTCGGCAAGTGCCAGTCGCTCATTTCTGCCAGCCTGTGCCTGCATTATACTTTTTATTTGCGCTTCTCCAACCCCGTCACGTTGACTTGCTCTGTGCAATTGCGTTTCTTCTGAGCAATCCACCACCAAAACCCGGTGCGCCAATGCTTGCAACTGGTTTTCCACCAGTAAAGGAATAGACAAAATGGCATAGTTGGATTCGGCTGCGCGACATTGAGCTAGCATCTCAGCTCTGATCAGCGGATGTAATAGCTGGTTTAGCCAGTTTTTAAGCTCTGTATTACTGAATACTTCTTGTCGCAATTGTGCTCTGTTTAGTTGGCCATTCGCAGTGAGTACCTCAGAGCCAAACTTTTCCTGAATTGCTTTTAATGCTGGTGTTCCCGGTTCTACAACTTCACGAGCAATAACATCGGCATCTATCACGTCGATATTGTAGTGCTTTGCAAACATATCCGACACCGTCGTTTTCCCCGAACCTATTCCGCCAGTGAGGCCAACAATAAAACCACTCATCAGAGTATCATCTGCCAGTAAAAGTTAACGATTGCCTCACCATAAAAAAAGGTGATAAGCCCGGCGATGGCCAGATAGGGACCAAAAGGAATCGCCTGACCTTTTTCTGTCTGTTTAGTTAGCATCATCAAAATGCCAATAATCGCGCCCACAAACGAGGATAAAATGATAATTACGGGTAAGTAACTGTAACCGGTCCAGGCTCCTAGTGCGGCAAGCAGTTTAAAATCCCCATAGCCCATGCCTTCTTTGCCGGTGAGTAATTTAAATGCCCAATAGACACTCCACAAACTGATGTAACCCAAAGCGGCCCCCAGTAATGCGTCGCTTGTACTGATAAAGGTATTGTTGAGACTGAGCAATAAACCCAGCCACATCAGGGGCAGGGTGATCTGGTCAGGCAATAGCATGGTGTCGATATCAATAAAGGTCAGAGCAATTAAGCTCCACAAGAATACTAATGCAAATAGCAGCTGTTGGCTGGGCCCAAAATGTATGGCAAGTACAACGGATAACAAGCCAGTCAGTGCTTCAATGGAAGGATAGCGTGCCGAAATAGGGGTCTGACATTGGCTGCATTTAGCTTTAAGCCAGAGCCAGCTTAGCACCGGAATATTTTCCCATGCGCGAATCTTGTGGCCGCAGGATGGGCAGGTTGAGGCGGGAACAGCCAGATTAAATCTTTCGGGTAGTGAGGCTTTATCCGATGTGGCCATCGTCGTTTCAAAATGCTCTTCGCAGGCACATTTGAAATCCCGCTCCATCATTACGGGTAAGCGATAGATAACGACATTCAGAAAGCTGCCCACTGTCAAACCAACAAACAATACTACTAGATAGAACAGCCAGGGGTAGACATCAAATACGAGTAACAGGTTTTCCATTGTTATTTTTCTTCTTGGAGATGAGGGGCAGAGTTTACACCACCATACCCAGTTGGAATATAGGTAAATACATGGCGACGATGAGTCCGCCAATGACCACGCCAAGTACAGCCATGATAATGGGTTCTAACAGCGATGTAAGGCCGTCAACCATATCATCGACTTCGCGTTCGTAAATGGTAGCAATCTTACCCAGCATAGCATCAACCGAACCTGACTCTTCGCCGATGGCGACCATTTGCACCACCATCGGAGGGAATACGTTAGTGGAGCGCATCGCTATATTCATCTGTTCCCCCCCGGATACTTCAGATTTCATATAGCGTATTGCATCGCGATACACTGCGTTGCCAGCTGCTCCTGCCGCTGATTCCAACGCTTCAATGAGGGGCACACCTGCGGCAAAGGTGGTAGATAAGGTGCGGGTAAAGCGGGCGATAGAAGCTTTAACCAGTATTTCTCCGATAACCGGTACTTTCAGTAGTCGTGCGTCAAGTTTATCCCGGAGTTTTTGAGAGTTCTTGTAAGCGCGCTTAAACAGTACCGCAAAGATGAACATACCGGCAGCGATAAAGGGGCCGTTGTTCTGCACGAAATTGGATATGTTTAAGACAAACTGCGTAAAGGCCGGTAACTCAGCACCAAACCCGGCGAAGATCTCTTCGAACTGAGGTACCACGAATATTAACAGGATTGTGGTTACTACAAAGGCAACGACCACTACCGCTACCGGATAAAACATGGCCTTTTTAATTTTAGACTTCAGGGCCTCGGCTTTTTCTTTATAAGTGGCGATGCGATCGTAAATATCTTCTAACGCACCGGATTGTTCGCCGGTTTTCACCAGGTCGCAGTACAGGTCGTCAAAATAATCCGGATATTTTCTTAGTGAGGAAGACAGCGGGTTACCGGATTGTACTTCGGCAGTAATATGGCCCAGCATCTTGCGCATCGGGGCTTTATCATGTCCCTGACCTATCATTTCCAGGGTTTGAATAAGTGTTACGCCGGCGGTAAGCATAGTGGCTATTTGTCTGGACACATTGCAAATATCCAGGGCTTCTATTTTGGCACCACCCAATAGTGGTTTGGGGGCTTTTTTTATCTTGGAAACGGAGATCCCACGACGGCGCAAAATGGATTTTGCTTCATTGAGCGAATCAGCAACGAATTCACCTTTGATGGTCTGTCCTTTTTTGTTTTTCCCGGACCAGACGAATTCAATTTTACCTGCTTCTTTTGCTGCCATAATCTTATGTGGAGTATCCTGTTACGAAATGAAGGTACAATACGCTCTAACGTAAAAAGCCCAGTTTTCACCGGGCTTTTCTCTAATTATGAGAGGCTTAGCATAAACCAGCTGCCTGGCAACCACCGGATTGTGCCCAGGTTACTGCACCATTTGCAACGGTACCCGTCAGAACATAAGTTTCTGCCGCTGTTACACCTGATACCTCGCCAGCTGCAGGCGTGACTGTAATGGTGTAACCGTCAGCTTCACTACCACCGAAGGCAATAGTGTTCACCAGTGCCGATGCAGTCCAACCAGACTGTACTGTCAGGCCTGAGCAATCTGCTGGTGAACCAGTTTGCACACAGACTTCAACTGCAGTTTTCGCAGGGCTAGCTGCGGAAATGACTTCACTATAGGAAGCACGTGCAGAGTAGCTCTGGTATGCAGGTAGGGCAATCGCTGCCAGGATACCGATAATTGCGACAACAATCATCAGTTCTATCAATGTAAAACCTTTTTGGTTGTTTTTGACTTGATTCATTTTCTATCTCCAGTTGCGCAATCATGCGGCATTGTTGTTAGCAGTCATATCAGAGCGTGTTGATCTTTGCTGTACAATTTTGCACACAGGCGCTACCCGAAGGGTTCGTCATATAAGCGCTTTACTCTTTGTCACAGTCCCTTGACTTAGCACCACTAGGCCTGTAGGACTGTTCCGCGATTAAAGCGCTTATATCTAGAACAAATTTCGTACAGCAAAGAGCAACACGCTCTTTAGTTAAGTCGCTATTCATTGAATTTACAACAAAAAGACAACTTTCCAAACTCAGTATAGAAGGCAATTTGCAATGGGCAAGTTTCGCTTTCTGCTATTTAGTTTGTATTGACAAGATTAGACACAAAAAACCGCTTGATAAAGCATATATTTTGATAACTGATTCTCAAACGTGACTTTTTTGCCCGAAAAAGCGGCACAGTTGTGAAGTTGTTCACAACTATTTTGCGCTAATCAGAGGGACAAACTTAATTATTGAGTCTTAAAGATAGATCTATAGCACGAATATTTTTGGTGATGGCTCCTGAAGAGATAAAATCTACCCCGGTTTTAGCTATTTCCAATAACCGTGAGGCTTCAACATTGCCTGACACTTCCAGTTTACATTGCCCATTGTTGCGCTTAACGGCGGTTTCGACATCGCTAAGGCTGAAATTATCCAGCATAATGATATCAGCACCGGCATCCAGAGCTTGGTCTAACTCCACTAGCGACTCTACTTCAACCTCCACCAAAATATCATCACGCATTTGTCTGGCTTTTTGGATGGCGGCGGCAATGGAGCCACATCCCATAATGTGATTTTCTTTGATGAGAAAGCGGTCGTATAAGCCAACTCTGTGATTAGCACCACCGCCGCAGGTTACTGCATACTTTTGACCATAGCGCATAGCGGGTATGGTTTTCCGGGTATCCAGAATTTGCGTGTTGTAGCCACTTAATATGGAAGCGTAATGATTTACCGTGGTTGCGGTAGCTGACAAGGTTTGAGCAAAATTAAGGGCGGTACGTTCTCCGGTTAAAATGGCTCTGGTATTGCCTTGTAGTTCAAAAAGCACTTCGCCCGCTTGATGTTTTTGACCATCTTCAGTGTGCCATGTCAGGGTCATATCGTCAGACAAAAGCTCAAAAGTAGTAACCACCCAATCTTTACCGACAAATATACAGTCTTCCTTGCAAATCACTTTAGCGCTGGCTTGTTCCTGAGGTTCAATCAGGCTTGCCGTTACATCCAACGATAATGCTGTACGTAAAAGCTGTTTTGCCTTTTCTGCATCGGGTATGCCTTGTTTGAATAGCTCAGTGACAGACAATCCTAAATCCTGACACAGGCTGGTGATGACTGAGTGATAAATTTCTTCTTTTAGTAAAGATTGCATTTGGCTCATGGCGTTACCGATAAATAAAGTCGCAGATAGGGGTGGATAAGTCCCGGTAAAACATCGAAACGCTTAGGTCTAGTCTTAACGGGAGCAGAAATTATAACGCACGAAGGGTCAATATGTCTTCACGTTGGGTGAATTCTAACTGTTTAAGTACGCTCATACCCAATAAAATTTCCGGGCCCTCCATACCGGGATTGATATTTCCGGTCACGTTGTTTAAAACAATATTGCCTATCTGTAATGAGGGGATCCGGGTGCGGTAGACGGTTACCGTACCGTTGGCGGTCTGACTTCTGGCGGGCGCACCAGCTTTCAGATTCAGTTGTTCAGCAATGCTTGCTGGAATGGAAACATTGGTGGCACCGGTATCTACTAAAAACACCACTTCCTGTTGATTAATCAGACCCGTCGCCACATAGTGGCCATATCGGTTGCGCTTGAGTACCACTGTAGGTTTGCCATTTTCGTAGCGTGCCTCGGGCGTTTCGTTAGGGTTAAATTGCGCCATTAAGGTATCTTCAAAAAGTACGCTCACCAGCACCAGACCCGCAACCCAGGCCAGAATAAACATAGTAGTGCCGAATTTAGAGGTACTGTTATTACTTTCACCAGACAATGGCATGCTCCGTTAACTATCAGGAAGTCGTTTTCAGAAATTACCAAACCCGTGGCTTTTTTCCAAAAAAAACGTGTAATAATTGTTGAGCTTAAAATAGTGGAGAGCAAAACATTGAAAATTACTGATGGCTGGATTGAGGATGTAAAACATTACAAAACAAGCCATTGTGATGCCAGACCCGAACAAATAACTCCGTCATTATTGGTGATCCACAATATCAGCCTGCCACCGGGTGAATTTGGAAAGGGTTTTGTTCCCCCATTTTTTATGGGAGAACTGGAGCCAAAAGAACACGAGTTTTTCCAACAAATCTATCAAATGCGGGTTTCTGCCCATTGTTTTATCGAGCGCAACGGGAATATTTGCCAGTTCGTGTCCTTTCATGAACGGGCGTGGCACGCCGGTGTGTCGGTGTTTCAGGGGCAAAGTCGTTGCAACGATTTTAGTATTGGCGTGGAAATGGAAGGGACAGATAATATCCCCTATACTGCACAGCAATATCAGACCCTGATACAACTGACAAAAGCGCTAATGGTCCAATATCCAGAGATTAACTTAGGGCGTATAGTAGGGCATAATGATATTGCCTTTGGCCGAAAAACCGATCCAGGAGAAGCCTTCGATTGGGGTTATTACCGCCAGGCTTTGGAAAAATAACAAGAGAAAATATATGACCCTCATCAGTTTATTGCTTGTGCTTGCGCTGGACAGAGTAACCACTAAATCGGATATCTGGCGCAGCGAAACCTATATGCTGCCTTATCTGGATTTTTTGAAATCCAATGACTGGTTATATTCCCCCGGAAAGCCCTGGCAAATCTATCTGGCGGTAGCACTGCCAACTATGTTGTTTTGGGCACTGTTCCAGTACCTGGATAGTTCCTTATTGATTTTACTGTGTAACCTGGCGATTTTATTTGTTGCGGTTGGTTGTCCTCATATCCGAGATAAGTACAAAGGCTATCTACAAGCTTCTAATCGTGGTGATTTTGCCGCCCGAGATTTATTTTCCGAAGAGCTAAAATATACCCCTGAATCCGGCACATCCTTTGGACAGCATATGGTGTGGATTAATTTCCGTTACTACTTTGCCATTGCTGTGTGGTTTTTGATTTTGGGTGGCACCGGAGCGGTACTTTATCTGACGGCCAGAATAGTGGAAAGCCAGTCGCCTGATGAACCAGCGCGCAATGCCGCAGGCAGAGTGCTGACAATATTGGATTGGATTCCGGCGCGTCTTTCGGCCTGTGGTTTCCTTCTGGTGGGGCACTTTACGCAAGGTGTTAAAGCGTTTTCCAGATACTTGTTGGATATCACGATCAGTGCAAAAGAAATCGTTACTCAGGTGGCAAAATCCAGCGAAGAAGTTGAAGCAGATGATCAGGATTGCACCGAAGAACCCTGCACAATGTTGCGCCTTGCAAAGCGAAATATGATGCTATTACTGGCTGTTACCGCAGTTCTTACCCTCGGTGGTTGGATTAGCTGAGCTTAAAAATTCGAGGTCAGACCAGCATCGATAACCTTAAAAAGGCCACGTAATACGTGGCCTTTTTGGCATTTAGCGACTACAACTATGTAATCCGAAGGCTGTATTGGCTTTACCTGACGAGTCATATTCGATATCCTTCATAAATTGGTAAGACCAATTTACCTATTTATTGAGCTGAAAAATTAAGGTTGATTTAATTCGACCCAGCAGAAGCAGATGCAAAAAATTCAAAATAAAAAATTGTCTGACATTATCGTTGAGCGATTGGAAGCCATGTTGTTGGAAGGCCAGTTCCTGGCCGGTCAAAAACTGCCTCCGGAGCGTCAACTGGCTGAAGAGTTTAATGTTTCCAGGCCGTCGCTTAGAGAGGCGATACAAAAACTGGAAGCGAAGGGGTTACTGTTGCGCAAACAAGGTGGCGGTACCTGGGTAAGCGATAAATTAGCGCCTAAGGTAACTGATCCATTGATGCAACTTATTGCTACCTATCCGGAGAGTCAGTTTGACTTACTGGAGTTCAGGCATGCTCTGGAAGGTATGGCTGCGTATTATGCGGCATTGCGCGGTGATGAAGGCGACTTTTTGGCGTTGAATCAGGCGCTGACGCGCACCGAAGTGGCTTACAAAGACGATTGTGTTGAAAACCAGGCTGAATCGCTGGTGGAATTTTATTTGTGTATGGCTAAGGGATCTCACAATGTTGTATTGCTGCACATCATGGGTAATTTACTGGATGTGTTAAAAGACAACATTGAAGGTAACCTGGCCTTGTTGCGCAAGCGGCCAGACGAATATCGACAGATTCATCAGCAGCGCAAACAGATTGTAGCCGCGATAGTATCCGGTAATCCGGAGCTGGCCAGACAAGCCAGTAATGAGCATCTGGCTTTTATCGAAAAAACACTTCTGGAAATTAATTCAGAAGACACTCAAATGCAGCGCGCATTGCGCCGTATTGAGGTTGGGGGCGAGCGCTCACATTAGATTACGGGATGAATTGTGAAGTTCATCCTTTTTATTATGGTAAGAACCAACAAGTTTGGGCTTACTCAGGTTAAAACGACAAACATAGGAACACAGCATGGCTGATACGATGCAACCAGACTTGGATCCACAAGAAACGCAAGAATGGTTAGACGCACTCAATGCAGTAATGGAAGAAGAAGGCGCAGATCGCGCTCATTTCCTGCTGGAATCTTTGATTGATAAAGCACGCCGCAGTGGCGTTCATTTACCACACAAGTCCACTACCGCGTACATCAATACCATTCCGGCGGGTCAGGAACCCACAATGCCGGGCGACCAGACGATGGAAACCAAGATCCGTAACGTGATCCGTTGGAATGCCATGATGATGGTATTGAGAGGCTCTAAAAAGGATTTGGAACTAGGCGGTCATATCTCCAGCTTCCAATCTTCAGCGATGCTTTATGATGTCGGCTTTAACCACTTTTTCCGTGCGCCTGGTGAAAATGGCGGCGGCGATTACCTGTTTGTGCAGGGCCACTCAGCTCCGGGTATTTATGCGCGTTCTTATATAGAAGGTCGTTTAACCGAAGATCAGCTAAATAACTTCCGCCAGGAAGCGAACGGTGAAGGCTTGTCTTCTTATCCGCACCCGAAACTGATGCCGGACTATTGGCAATTCCCAACAGTATCTATGGGCCTTGGTCCGATGCAGGCCATCTATCTGGCGCGATTCCTACAATATTTAACTGACCGTGGTTTAAAAGACTGTTCTGACCAGCGTGTATGGTGCTTTATGGGAGATGGTGAAGTTGATGAGCCTGAATCCCTGGGTGCTATTGGTCTGGCCGCTCGCGAAGGCCTGGATAACCTGACTTTTGTTATCAACTGTAACCTGCAGCGTCTGGATGGACCGGTACGTGGTAACGGCAAGATCATTCAGGAACTGGAAGGCACATTCCGCGGTGCCGGCTGGGAAGTCATCAAAGTGATTTGGGGCCGTTATTGGGATCCACTGTTAGCTCGTGATACTTCCGGTAAATTGATGGATCTGATGATGGAAACCGTTGACGGTGAATATCAGAACTTCAAAGCCAAAGGTGGCGCCTACACTCGTGAGAAATTCTTCGGAAAATATCCTGAATTAAAAGAAATGGTAGCCAACATGTCTGATGATGACATTTGGCGTCTGAACCGCGGTGGTCACGATCCGGTTAAAGTGTACGCGGCTTATGACAAGGCGACTAAGACCAAAGGCCGCCCTCAGGTGATCCTGGCTAAAACCGTAAAAGGTTACGGCATGGGTACAGCTGGCGAAGGTAAAAACATCGCCCACAACGTGAAGAAAATGGATACAGGAGCAATCAAAGAATACCGCGATCGCTTTAATATTCCTGTGGCCGATGAACAACTGGCTGATCTGCCTTACTATAAATTCGCTGAGGACAGCGAAGAAATGCGCTATCTGCGCGCCCGTCGCGAGTCGTTGAACGGCTACATGCCCAAGCGCTTACCGCAAAGCTCAGAAACACTTGAAGCGCCGCCATTGAGTGCTTTTGACGCCGTTCTTAAAGGCTCCAGTGGTCGCGAAATTTCTACTACCATGGCGTTTGTGCGTGTTCTTACCGCCATGTTGAAAGACAAAAAAGTAGGCAAGCGTGTAGTGCCGATTATTCCTGATGAAGCTCGAACTTTTGGTATGGAAGGTTTGTTCCGTCAGGTGGGTATTTATGCTCACGAAGGGCAGAAATACGAGCCTCAGGATTCTGATCAGGTTGCTTATTACCGCGAAGACAAAAAAGGCCAGGTACTGCAGGAAGGTATTAACGAACTAGGCTCCATGGCTTCCTGGTTAGCCGCAGGTACGTCTTATTCTATCAACGACCTGCCAATGATCCCGGTTTATATTTACTACTCCATGTTTGGTTTCCAACGTATTGGCGACCTGGCATGGGCGGCTGGTGATTCTCAGGCCCGTGGTTTCCTGGTGGGTGGCACGGCTGGCCGTACCACGCTAAATGGTGAAGGTTTGCAGCATCAGGATGGTCATTCCCATGTTCAGGCGAATACTATTCCTAACTGTGTTACTTACGACCCGACTTATGGTTACGAAGTGGCTGTGGTGGTGCAGGACGGTATGCGTCGCATGTTCCAGGAACAGGAAAACGTGTTCTATTACATTACTGTAATGAACGAAAACTATGTACAACCAGCGATGCCAGACGGTGTCGAGGAAGGCATAGTCAAAGGTATCTACAAGCTGGATACTGTGGAAGCTAAGAAATCTAAATTGTCAGTTAAGCTGTTAGGTTGTGGCACTATCCTGGAGCAGGTGCGCGAAGCGGCCACCATGCTGGCGGAAGACTTTGGTGTTACATCAGAAGTGTATAGTGTGACCTCTTTCAACAATCTTGGCCGTGACGGACAGGACGTTGAACGCCTAAACATGCTAAATCCAACTGCTGAGCCGAAAAAAGCGTACGTTACTGAAGTATTGGAAGCCGGTGCCAAAGGCCCAACTATTGCCGCGACGGATTACATGAAATCCTTTGCTGAGCAGATTCGCGCTTATGTACCTGGCGCTTACAAAGTATTGGGCACCGACGGCTTCGGTCGTTCAGACAGTCGTGCCAACCTGCGTAACCACTTTGAAGTTGACGCGAAATTCGTGGTGCTGGCGGCCTTGTCCGAGTTGCTTAAAGCGGGCGAGATAGACGCGAAAGTAGTCACAGGTGCTATCGACAAGTTTGGTATTTCCTCTGACAAAATTAATCCGCTGTACGCGTAAACAAACGGGAGAATAGCAATGAGCAATGATGTTTTAGTCCCGGATGTGGGCGGTGAAGAAGTCGAAGTAATTGAAGTTTGTGTCAGCGTTGGCGACAGCGTTGAAGCTGAGGATTCGCTTATCACTGTAGAAAGTGATAAAGCCAGCATGGATATTCCTGCTCCTTTTGCCGGAAAAATCACTGAAATTTTGGTGGCTGTTGGCGATAAGGTCGGTCAGGACAAGCTGATCATGAAAATGGAATCAGCGGATTCAGAAGATGCTAAATCAGAAGAATCGTCGGAGAAGGCAGAACAAAAGCCAGCTCCAGCTCCTGCAGAAGCAGAAAAAAGCGAACCTGAAGAAGCTGCTAAACCCGCTTCAGGTGGTAGTGTCATTGAGGTAACAGTACCTGACATTGGTGATGCTTCCGATGTTGATGTGATTGAACTGCTGGTGAAAGCTGGCGACAGCGTTGAGGCCGAAGATGGCCTGATCACACTGGAAACCGACAAAGCCACCATGGATGTACCGTCGCCCAAAGCTGGTGTAGTGAAAGAACTAAAAATTAATGTAGGTGATAAGGTATCTCAAGGCAGCCTGGTGTTGTTGTTAGAAACCAGCGACGGTGGCTCTGCCAGTGAAGAGTCTGCTGTAGCACCTGCACCTGAAGCGGAATCTGAGCCAGCGGCCGCAGCTTCCGGAAGTAGCGTAATTGAAGTTGCAGTGCCGGATATTGGTGATGCTTCAGATGTTGACGTTATCGAAGTGCTGGTTAGTGTCGGTGATAGTATTGATGCCGAAACCGGCTTAATCACCCTGGAAACCGATAAAGCCACCATGGATGTACCTTCGCCTAAAGCCGGCGTGGTGAAAGAAATGCTGGTGAAAACCGGTGATAAGGTGAGCAAAGGTTCACCGGTGATCATGCTGGAAGTGGCTGGCGAAGCACCTGCTGCAAAAAGTGAGTCTGCTCCTGCGGCAAAAGCCGAAGCTCCGGCTCCGTCACCAGCGTCTCCTGCGCCTAAAGCGCCACCAGTACCACATCATCCATCTGCCGGTGAAAAGCCGAAGTCAGGTAGTGTCTATGCTTCGCCCTCAATTCGCCGTTTAGCGCGTGAGTTTGGCGTTGATCTGACTCAGGTTTCAGGCTCCGGACGCAAAGGTCGTATTCTGAAAGAAGATGTTCAGTCTTATGTGAAGTATGAATTGTCTCGTCCTAAAGCCAATGCAGCCAGCTCAACAGCATCTGGCGCGGGTGGTTTACAGGTGCTGGCACAGCCAAAAGTCGATTTCAGCAAGTTTGGTGAAATTGAAGAGCAACCATTAACCCGTATCCAGAAAATTTCTGGTCCAAATCTGCACCGCAACTGGGTAACTATCCCACATGTTACGCAATTTGAAGATGCGGATATCACTGATTTGGAAGCCTTCCGCAAAGAGCAGAATGCTATCAATGAGAAAAGAAAGCTGGGCGTGAAAATCACACCGCTGGTGTTCATCATGAAAGCGGCGGCAAGTGCGTTGTTGGAATACCCAACCTTTAACTCCTCTCTGTCAGAGTCGGGTGAAGCCCTGGTGCTGAAAAAATACGTGCATATTGGTATTGCGGTAGACACCCCTAATGGTTTGGTAGTACCGGTAGTGCGTGATGTGGACAAAAAAGGTGTGATCGAAATTTCGCGCGAACTAATGGAAATTAGTCAAAAAGCCCGAGATGGTAAATTGAAGGCCGCTGACATGCAGGGTGGATGTTTCACTATATCCAGCCTGGGTGGAATTGGCGGAACCGCGTTTACACCTATTGTAAATGCGCCAGAAGTCGCCATATTGGGTGTATCGAAAAGCGAGATGAAACCCAAGTGGAATGGTAAAGAGTTTGAGCCAAGGTTAACCTTGCCATTATCTTTGTCTTACGACCACCGGGTTATCGACGGTGCTTTAGCGGCCCGCTTTGCAGTGCATCTGTCAGAAGTGCTTAGCGACATTCGTCGCCTGGTTATGTAAACAGAAATTGGCAGGAATTACTTCCTGCCTTTGCCTTTATGGCATTTGCTGTTTACACTTGCGGCGTTTGTACCCGAATTATGGCTTAAGCCTCATTGAAAAAGGGCGAAAGGCCACAAGAACAATGAGTTATTTGCTGCCCTCAGTTAATGCAGCAGAACAAGATAGAACAACCAAATACACAATTTTGAGGTCATCATGAGCGAAATTAAAACTCAGCTGGTAGTGCTGGGCGCCGGTCCAGGCGGTTACTCTGCAGCATTCCGTGCGGCAGACTTAGGCATCGAAACCATTCTTGTAGACGCGCGCGACACCCTGGGTGG
The DNA here is from genome assembly GCF_056158425.1 of Planctobacterium sp. AWH2_060. NCBI lineage: Bacteria > Pseudomonadati > Pseudomonadota > Gammaproteobacteria > Alteromonadales > Alteromonadaceae > Planctobacterium > Planctobacterium sp. AWH2_060. Next base: position 5,030,047 of record NZ_JBSWTG010000001.1, read on the forward strand.
TGTTTGTCTGAACGTGGGCTGTATCCCTTCTAAAGCCTTGTTGCACGTTGCGAAAGTAATTGATGATGCCAAAGAAATGGCCGCTCATGGTGTGACTTTTGGCGAGCCTCAAATCGATCTGGATAAGGTTCGCGGCTGGAAAGACAGTGTTATCGGACAGCTTACAAAAGGTCTGTCTGGCATGTCTAAAATGCGTAAAGTTAAACACGTTCAGGGTTATGGCAAGTTCACTGGTAGCAACACTCTGGTGGTTGACGGTAAAGACGGTGTGACCACAATTAACTTTGACAATGCCATTATTGCCGCAGGTTCTGAGCCGGTTACTTTGCCATTCATTCCACATGATGATCCTCGCGTAATCGATTCAACTGGTGCGCTGGAGATGCAAGACATCCCAGGCAAGATGTTGGTTTTAGGTGGCGGTATCATCGGTCTGGAAATGGGTACGGTATATCGTGCTCTGGGTAGCGAAATTGACGTGGTTGAATTCCTTGACCAGCTTATCCCTGCTGCTGACAAAGATATTATCAAGGTTTATCAGAAGTACGTTAAAGATAAGTTCAACGTAATGCTGGAAACCAAAGTGACTGCTGTAGAAGCTAAAGATGACGGCTTATATGTTACCTTTGAAGGTAAGCAGGCACCTAAAGAGCCAGTGCGTTACGACAAAGTGTTGGTAGCCGTTGGCCGTCGTCCTAATGGCAAGCTGGTTGACGCTGATAAAGCCGGTGTAAACGTTGATGATCGTGGCTTTATTAACGTTGATAAACAACTGCGTACCAATGTAAATAATATCTATGCCATTGGTGACCTGGTTGGACAACCTATGTTGGCTCACAAAGCTGTGCATGAAGGCCATGTGGCTGCCGAAGTTATCTCTGGTATGAAGCATTACTTTGATCCGCGCTGCATTCCTTCAGTGGCTTATACTGATCCGGAAGTTGCCTGGGTAGGTGTTACCGAGAAAGAAGCTAAAGAGCAGGGCTTAAAAGTAGAAACTGCGACGTTCCCGTGGGCGGCTTCTGGTCGTGCGATTGCATCTGGTCGTACCGAAGGTATGACTAAGTTGATCTTCGACAAAGACACACATCGCGTTTTAGGTGGTGCTATGATCGGTATCAACGCCGGTGAAATGCTGGGCGAAATCGGCCTTGCGGTTGAAATGGGTGCAGATGCGGAAGATATCGCATTAACTATCCATGCTCACCCAACGCTGAACGAATCTATCGGCCTTGCGGCTGAAATTTACGAAGGTTCTATCACTGATTTGCCAAACCCCAAGGCAAAAAAGAAGAAGTAATTAGTAAGTAACTTACTTAATTTGAAGAAGGTCGCGCAAGCGGCCTTTTTGGTTTCTGGGCAGGTGTAAAACTGTACTTTTTATCCCTAATATAAAAAGTCGGAGATTGATAATATTAAGCTGTGTTGAGCGCGTTAATAGGGCAACCAGTGAAAAAACTAAAATCCTTTGGGCAATTAATCATTCTGTTTAATGTCTTGTATTGCTTTGTTATGGCGGTGCTTGAAGCACTGCAGGGGCAAAGCTACCTGTTCCTTTCAGATTACTTTATCGCAGGCGCGGTTCTGGCTGTTTTGTACCTGAATGTGGAGTCATATTGGTCAACACGAGCAGGCACATCCAAAACGGGCTAATTGCTTAGCTTGTTCTGACTGTGGAACTTTTAAGACTTTTGAAGATAGCGCGGGCGTAGCTAATGTAAAAATACAGGGCGATCATTAACGTTGATGCAAAAAAAGTTAACATTATAGATGTGTTGTTTACCTGAACGAAATCCGTGACGTTTACCGCCCAAATCAGCAAACCTGTAGCTATCCCCAACACAAACGTTAAGATAATCATACAGCCTAGTTCAAGTGACAATTCGTTGAGGCATTCAGTGGATTTAGGGGTAACGAGTGGAGAAGAGGTTCTTTCCATAAAAATACTGCAAAAAGGATAAGAATCTACATATTCGCATAAATTTATTACCTTTTGAATACTTATTCTTAAATCTCACATAAATGTCCGAAATATCTTACGAGGTGTAGTTGTAATCACTCACTTAGTTGTAGGTTTGGATTGGGATATATTTTCAGTATTCTCAACAACCTGTTTAAGTTATCGTGTTTTTGGATTTGTCGAAAGGTTCTCCCCGGTTCAGTGATAAAACCCGCTGTACCAATTGCAATAAAAAAATGTTGCCCTCTGAAACCGGGTTGTGTGACTCATGCAGTAACAAGCTCGACAGTCTGATTGGTACAGACACCACTGATATGTACGGGTTATTGAAAAAAAGTCCACTTAAAAAATAACCTCCTGATAATGCCTCATATTTGATATTTCAGGCATTGATACTTTCTCATTTTATTTATGTGCTTTTTCAAATTCTTTTAACACCAAGTTTCTCCCCCGATATGCAAGAGATTGGTAGGTAAACCTGTTTTATCCTATGGGACCTTGTTAGCAGACGCCGGCCTCTCGATAGAGATGTCAATAAAATGTTACTGAATGGCTTTGCTATGACGAGTGGCTGAAAGTACACTGCACAACTGACAGAAAACAATAATTAAGGAACACCATGAAAAAGCTAAACATGCTGGCATTAAGTGTCGCGGTGGCACTGGGCCTCACTGCTGCGGGTTGCAGCAAAGCGCCACAGGAAAACGCATCGTCAGAACAGCCTCAGGCACAAAAAGCGGCGGCCGAACAAGCCTATAGCTCTGGTATTTATCTGGAGAATATGGATACCAGTGTTAAGCCCGGCGATGATTTTTTCCGCTACGTGAACGGCACCTGGTATGACAAAACTGAGATCCCGGCTGACAAAGCCAGTTACGGCGGTTTCGGTATTTTGCGTGATGAAGCACAGGAAAAGGTATTGGAAATTATCAATGCCTCAGCAGAAGGTGATTTTGCGCAAGGGAGCGACGAGCAAAAAGTAGGGGATTTATATAATTCCTATATGGATATGGAGAAGCGTAACGCGCTGGGCGTAACGCCATTAGCCGATGAACTGGCTATCATTGACGCCATTGAATCTCAAGAAGACCTGGCCAGGTATTTTGCGCGGGCCAGCAAGTACGGTTTTGGTGCACCTTTTGTCATTGGGCAATATGTGGACTTCAAAAACCCAGAAACCTATATGATTTACAGCTGGCAGGCAGGCCTGGGATTACCAGATCGCGAATACTATTTTAAAGAGGATGACGCCAGTCAGGAGATCCGCGATAAATATCTGGCCCATATTGCCAAGATGTTTGAGCTTAGCGGTTTAGGCAATGGCGAAGCGAATGCCAATACCATTATGGCGCTGGAAACCAGGCTTGCTGGTCATCACATGAAAAAAGAAGAAACCCGCAATATGGTGGCTTTGTACAACAAGGTGATGTTGCCAGAACTGACCACTGTGATGCCTGACTTCCCATGGAATGTGTTTTTCGAAGAGGCGCAATTATCCAATCTGGATGGTCTGGTGGTGACGCAAATGGATTATATGCAGCAGCTCAACGACATTATCCAGCAAACACCGATGGCAGACTGGAAGACGTTCCTGAAGTGGGGATTGGTCAATGCTACAGCTTCTCGTCTGAATGAAGAGATTGATGCTCAGAACTTCGAGTTTTACAGTAAAACCCTATACGGCGTTGAAGAGCCTCGACCTCTTTGGCGGCGTGGCGTTACCTTGTTGAACACGCATGTCGGCGAAATCATTGGCAAGGTATACGTTAAGCAGCATTTTCCACCAGAAGCAAAAGCGCGCATGGAAGAGCTGGTAGAGAATCTGCTACTTGCGTATGAAGACAGCATTAAAAACCTCACCTGGATGACAGAAGACACCAAAAAAGAAGCGCTGGATAAACTGTCCAAGTTTACACCTAAAATTGGTTACCCCGACAAGTGGCGCGATTACTCATTGCTGAAAGTGGATGCTAACGATCTGTATGGCAACCTGATGCGTTCGTCCGAAGCTCAGTATCAGCAGATGTTGGAAAAACAGAGTGGACCTGTGCAAAAACATGAATGGGCCATGACCCCACAAACGGTTAACGCCTATTACAATCCACCCATGAACGAAATCGTTTTCCCGGCGGCAATACTGCAACCGCCATTCTTTAATATGGAAGCCGAAGACGCTGTTAATTACGGTGGCATTGGCGCTGTTATTGGACATGAAATTGGCCACGGCTTTGACGATTCCGGTAGCACTTTTGACGGTGATGGCGTGTTGCGCAACTGGTGGACTGATGTGGATAAACAGGAGTTTGAGAATCGCACAGCGCAATTAATCGAGCAGTACAATCAGTTTGAAGCATTGCCAGGTGTTTTCGTTAATGGCGAATTTACGTTGGGAGAAAATATCGGTGACCTTGGCGGTATCAGTATCGCGTTGAAAGCATACCAGCTATCTCTGGACGGTAAAGAAGCACCGGTAATGGATGGTTTCACCGGTGAACAAAGGGTTTTCCTGGGCTTTGGTCAGGTGTGGGCTAACAAATATCGAGATGAAGCGCTGCGCAATCAGATTGATACCGACCCTCATTCCCCCAGTCATTTCAGAGCTAATGGTGCGGTGCGCAATGTGCCTGAGTTCTACCAGGCCTTTGATATCAGTCCGGAAGATGCCTTGTATTTGGCACCAGAAGACAGAGTTAAGATCTGGTAATCTGGATAAAGAAAAATGGGCCACAATTGTGGCCCATTTAGCGTCAACTTATTGCTTTGTTCAGTGCTACAGAGCAAACTGTAATTGTAACTGCCCGGTTTGGTCTTTACCGGTGGGATTGTCATAGCGCCATTGTTTTACTGCGGTAACGGCGGCTAAATCAAAAATTTCTTCAGGTGTTGATTCGATAACTTTGACCTCTGATACCGTGCCATCTACTGCAACCTTTACCTCAAGAGTAACTGTCCCTTCGAGTTTTTCTTCTACTGCGATTTTCGGATATTCAGGGGCTACCCGATGAACCGGTGAAAGCTCTGTTTCCATGATATCGCCACCGGTATTCACTCCAACAATGGTTACTGCTGCGATGGCGCATATGCCTATAATCAGGACCATCATCTTATTTTTTTGCAGGTCTTTTAGCCGGCTGATATTCATTATTCGTTCCTTAATGGTGTTTTTGTCACTAAACAGCGTTGCGGCGACAGAGTGGGTTGGTTTTGCCATAGCGAGTTCCAGCATGGCGGTTAGATAGGCTTTGCGGCTGGATACGTCTTTGTCTTTTAGTACGGTGGCATCACAGGCCAGCTCCTGATCAAAACGAAACTGTCGGTAACCCCACCACAGAATAGGGTTAAACCAAAATACACAGAGTATCAATGCCGCCACAACATTCCACAGAATATCGCGGCGCTTGTAGTGAACCCATTCGTGCTCCAGCACCAGAGATTGTTGGACCTCGGTTAATTTGAAAAATGATGTCGGCACAATGACCCGAAATCGGAGAATACCAACCAGGAATGGCGAAATAATGCGATCACTAACTGAAATCCGGGGTAGTGGTTTGGTATCAGGGGGAGCCAGATTTCTGCCGCGAGATAGTATCCGCTCCTTTGGTTTACTTTTTTCCAGAGAGGAAATAAACAGCAAGTGATTGACCAGCATGACAACCGAAAATACCACAAATCCCAAGAACCATATTAGTAAAAAAGGCTCAGTTTGAGGCTCCAACAGTTGGTGGCCTGGTTTGTATAGTTTCTTGGCATATACCGCCAAACTGCTGGTGAAACTGACACCTGTTGGCAGAGGTAATTGATTGATTGTCAGGGTGATGGGGATTAGCAACCACAAGAGGTAATTTCCTGCGGTACCTGCCAGATTGCTAATGAAACGCCGAAAAAGTAACAGTAATGCAACCAAGACAGTGATTACCAGCGTTTGATGATACAGCCATTCAATCATGATTCTTGTCCAGGTCGGCAATGAGTTGCTTTAATTCCTTAACATCTTCCGCTGACAAATCAGACTGTTTAATGAATCCGGCCAATAAAGGCGAAACCCGACCACCAAATACCCGAGAGACGAAGTTCTGGGTTTCTTTTTGCTGATAGGAGTCTTCAGATATCAAAGGAAAGTATTGGTAATGGCGGCCCACTTTATTGAATCCCAGCGCCTGTTTTTTCACAAGGCGATTAAGTAGGGTTTTAACTGTTTTCTCATGCCATTCCTGGTGTTGATTTAGGCGTTTCACTATGGTGTCTGCATCAACTGGCGATTGTTCCCATATGGCCTGCATGACGGAAAGTTCAGCTTCTGAAATTTTCATATTCACTATTGATTACAATTGTAATATGTGAGTATGATTACAGTTGTAATTTATCCTGTCAATAGAATTTGCTTGATTTTTAGACGTTCCAATTGACCAGCCAAATAAAAAGGTATGAATAATGCGAAACATGAGCGCACTGATTTTACTGATCCTGTTTTGTACAAGTACTCAGGCTATCGTTGTCAGGCATGATAAACCGGACAGCCATTATAAAAACCGAACCACGGCCACATCAGCTTTGGTTACATTTGTGACTCCACATGAGGGAAAGCCGTTTGTTGTGGGGGCCGGAGTATATATTGGAGATGGCTGGGTACTGACAGCTGCTCATGTAGCGAACATTTTTGAAAAACCGGATAAGGCCGAATTAAATGGTGAAAAACTAGCGATTCTTGATGTGATGCTGCACGAAAAATGGCGAGACAAACAGTTTGGATTTGATATTGCGCTGGTAAAAGTTACTCCACCAAGCAACCCTGTTGAGCCAGTCGAGTTATTTAGCTACGAGTTGAGGGCTGGAGATAAGATAACCATAGCTGGACGCGGTGATACCGGAGATGGTATTGAAGGTCTGAAACCCTCGGATCTGCAGCTCAGAGTGGCAGAGAATATTGTGGATAAAGTCAGTGGCCAATGGATGAGCTTTACTTTTGACGCCCCCAATAATGGCGCATTGGAATATGAAGGGGTTAGCGGTAGTGGTGACAGTGGCTCGCCCGCCTATATCATCGCCAATGGTAAAACTCACATCTTAGGCATCAGCTCATGGCAGGACACGCAGGCAACAGATTGGCAGCAAGGTCTTTATAACGTGGTTGAATGTTACACCTATCTGCCCCACTACAAAGCCTGGCTTCAAAAACACCTTACTACTAATAATTTATGATCTGTTGAGTACTTTGGTTCGAAGCATTAAGTCGCGCCGCTAAATATTCAGCCTTTTCAGGCGCGACTTTAGGTTTGCAGTTGCCAAGAACTAGCTTTCTACAGCAACTGGGGGGATTCTTTTTCGATGAACAACGCGATAATGGGTGGGAACAACAACCAAAATCCGGAAACTGGCATTAAACTAACACCAATTAGGGTCAGTAGTAATAAGCAGGCCGCCAATGAAGTGGAAATTTTAGTATTGGATTGCTCCAGGTAATAAACAGATTGTCCCAGAGTAAATAGCAAGACTCCAAACAACAAAAACCATGCTGCCAGTGCGGTCTCCAGTGAACTGACACCGCCGATTACGCCAGCTTTTAGTATCTCAAGATATTTTGGACCAAAGCTCACTAATGCAAATAGTGTGTGTAATACAGCTACTCCGATGATCCATTTCCCTTTCCATTGTTTCATAAGTACCTCAGTTTAAAAGATTATTTGGATTGTCGCATAAGTGGGCGAAATTTACCCGGCAATCTATAATTAACCAGGACAGCCACCAAAACTGTACTTCAGTACAGTTTTCAAACTCACAGGATTGTGCAACAGTAGAGGTCCGTTAATCAGACTCAGGAAGAGTCCACATGCCAAAAGCCAGGAAGGCACAAATTTGCCTTGAAGATACGCCCTATTATCATTGTGTTTCCCGTTGTGTGCGCCGCGCATATTTGTGCGGTGAAGACCAGTTAACCGGCAAGAGTTATGAACATCGTCGGCAGTGGGTACAGGACCGTATTCATTTTTTATCCCAAATTTTCGCCATAGATGTATGTGCCTATGCGGTGATGAGCAATCACACTCATCTTGTATTGCACATTCATAAAGATTTATCTGACAGTTGGGATACCGAAGAAGTGATTCACCGTTGGCATCGGTTGCATAAAGGCACTTTGCTGAGTCATCAATACCTGCACCCTGAACAGCGACTAAATATGCCTGAATCACAACTGCTCACCCTTGTTGAGACGGTAGATGTTTGGCGACATCGTCTAACCGATGTCAGTTGGTTTATGCGCTCCTTGAATGAATATATTGCCCGTGAAGCAAATAAAGAAGATGAGTGTACCGGCAGATTCTGGGAAGGCCGCTTCAAGTCCCAAGCCTTGCTGGATGAAGCAGCCCTTACCGCCAGCATGGCTTATGTGGATCTAAACCCTATAAGGGCCGGAATAGCTAAAACACCGGAACAGTCGAACCACACCAGTATTCAGTACCGCATCAATGCTGCTAAAAGGGGTATAAATCCTAAATACCTATCACCACTGGCTGGAAACTTCAACGAAGAAATGCGCCATAGTTTGCCGTTTCATTTAACCGACTATCTGGAACTAGTGGATATCACCGGCCGTGTTATTCTGCATGACAAAAAGGGATTTATTCAGGAATCAACGCCATCCATTTTGCAGCGCCTCAATCTTAAACCGGAACAATGGCGAGAACTCACTACTCAATTTGAGGACTGTTTTCACCATGCCGCAGGTAGTGAGTCCTACCTGGAAGCTTACGGGCATCGACATAAATTAAAACGACTCAGGGATAAAAACACCGCGATAAGGCTATTTGGGTGACAATAACCTCCCTCAAACTGAAATAAAGTGGAATTACCAACAGGTAAGGGATGACCCTACCTAAGCTTTACCCACCTACACTTTTAAACAAGAAAAACACCGCAAAGAAATCTGAATTTCCAATCATCCCCTCAAATTTTGCCAACAACCCCAAGAGTAAAAGAAAAAGATGAGCCACTATTTTTAGGTGGCTGTCCTGGTTAACTTTTAAATTTAGGATGGCTGTCCTGATTAATTTCTGATTAACTGCTACAACCACTGTGCATTTATCCATCTTGTGTAAAACACGGAATCGCTCTATAAAACGATTATGGAGCAACTGGAATTTTTTGAGATACCCAGCCCCTGTATTGGTGTGTGTCAGGTTAACAATAAGGGTTATTGCAAGGGCTGTTTTCGTAGCAGGGATGAGCGTGTCTATTGGCATCAGGTGGACAACGCGGTGAAACAGCAAATCATTGCGGCTTGCAAGTTGCGTAAAAAGCGGGTGATGTATCGCAAAAAACAGACTCAGAAGAATACGCCTGCGGCGGACAGCCAGTCTTCACTGTTTGATGAACCTAAGCAAAAATAAATATTTCTTCTGGACCAAATTATTCCTAATCTGCTGATTGCATCCTACACTGAGAAGCAACACACATAATGGACTAACCCTCATGATACATGCAGAACTCAACTTAACTATGATCACGGGCGCTTCTGAAGGTATCGGCAAATGCTTTGCTGAAGAGTTTGCGCGACAAGGCCATGATTTGGTATTGGTGGCCAGATCCGAACAAAAATTAAATAGTCTGGCTGAGGATTTACGCAAAGAATACGCTGCCAAAGTTACGGTAATTGCACAAGATCTTACCCATCAGGATGCCACTGACTCAATAGAGCAGACTCTGGTGGAAAAGGGCTTGCAGGTGGATATTCTGGTGAACAACGCTGGACTGATGTACGTTGAAGAGTTTGCCGATAGCACCCCTGAAAAATTTGAACAGTTGTTAACCCTGAATATCAATGCTTTGGTGCGAATGACTCACCAGTTTTTGCCCGGTATGTTGTCGCGAGACAATGGCAAAATTGTTAACGTGGCATCAATTGCCAGTTTTATGCCCACGCCTAAATTTGCCTTGTATGGCGCCTCTAAAGCGTTTGTATTGTCCTTCACAGAAGCGCTAAGCGAAGAATTAAAATACAGTAATGTTACAACTCATTGTGTGTGCCCCGGTTTTACAAAAACCAATATGATGTTGGCTGGAAATGGTCTGGAAGAAATTGTACCCGGTTTTCTGAAAGTATCGCCAGAATCATTAGTCAAAGATGCTTATAAAGCGGTAATGAAGGGGGACACCATTTATGTGCATAAATTGCACAACAAAGCCCTGGTGCAGTGGTCCAGGTTATATCCTAAATGGCTGGTGCGCGGAGTCAGTGGCTTCTTTAGTCGATTTTGAGTTTCATTGTTTGGAATATGTAATGTATCTGTATATACCCAAACTACCTCAAGATGCCTGCTTCAGAGCTATCACAGCGCTTTCAGTACAAGGCGCACTTGAGAAGGAATGTCGGCTACCTTTCAAACAAGTGCAACACCGTAATGGAAGCGCTGTGAAGCTCCCGAAGGGCGGGGCCTAAAAACATTTATGCGGCGTCAAATTGTATCGACGTGAGAACAACCATGCCATCTCCAATTTACCTTGCCTAAATCCTTTTATTCGCCCGCTGAAGTCGAGTATCTTGAGGTAGTTTGGGTATACGTCAAGTTATACGTATTTATGAGCTTTCTGATATTGAATTGCCCGTTTTTAACCGCCGTCAAATATTCCCTGGAAAACGCCTTTTTATAACATAGTGAGGTGGCAATTTTTGGTTCGCGAGCTGCTACACCAGCCCGTCAATATCTTCTACTGGCAGTAGTCTGGGATGATAGATGGGGCTTTCATTGATTTGTTTTGCTGTCAGGCTCACCAACACTTTCTGCTTTGGCCAATTAATTGTTTCTAAAGCAGAAGGCTTGAGCAAAATTGGGTTTTCGTGACCCAGTAGTTTGTTCATTTCAATGGCTAAAAATATGATGTCCCAGTTGTCTTCATTCAACACAAAATCCTTGATATGGCCGTGTTTGTTGTCGTCAGACTCTAATTCGTAGTCTTCCACAAAATTAGCTGAATGGACGTGATTCTTTTCGGAAGCCGGTTCATGCGGCGACCCTACCAGTTTTACCTGCTCCGGATGAACGCCTGTGAGATAGGTGTCCAGAGGTTCCGGGCCCACGTGCCAGGTGGCATACTCAAAATAGCACATGTAGGTTTTTTCATAGGCGCGGGCAATGGGGTCGTTACTTAGCAACGAGGGACTTTGCTTCAGTTCCGGTTTGGTCAGTTGCAGCAGAATCTGTTTTTGTTTGGTATCTATTTTCTGGATCAGCTTGGTGTGCACCAGGGCTTTTTTCCCTCCGGGGAGCCATTTATGGGTGTCAATCAACATATAATGCACATTCCAGCTTTCGTCATTAAACAAAAAGTCTTTGCAATAACCCAATTCGTCATCGGTGCCGATGATCTTGTATCCCTCGAGTGAGTTTAAGCTGTGTAACATACAACCCCCTGCTGGCAATGAGATAGATACCATTATGGGTTAAAACAGTGGGGATCTAAAGTTAATCTGCATACCAGGTCGGAAAGCACAAATTTATTGGTGATTGTGCTGGCTTTCTATGTTCCCAGCTAGCCAGGTTGGAGCGGTGCTGATATCCAGCGGACGCCATTCTCGTAGGTCTTTATAATTGGCATTGGCTGCGAGTCGATGGGCGATAAGCCAAATTACGGTGGGGTGGTGGCCTAATCCTAAATGGCTGCCTTTGACCTCAATATTCTCAAAGTGCATTTCATTACCATGTTGTTGGCACCCCTGCCAGTGGCTGATGCCGTCGCTTCGGGAATAAATTGAAGTGCAGGGCACAGGTGGCGTCTGCGCCAGATTAGCTGGGATCTCAAAGTCTGCGCCAATGCGCTTATGGTTGAAGCGTTTAAAAATTCGTGCAGCCATTGGTGCTGAAGTATCAGGTGTATTAAACGGACTACCAAGACTGATCACTGATGCCACCATATCCGGCATCAGACGTGCAGTTTCCCGAGCAAGGATGCCGCCTAAGCTCCAGCCTATCAGGTGGACGGGCTGTTTTTCATATTCAACAATGGCCAGAACCCGTTCCAGTAGATCTTCGCGAATCATTTTTTCACCAGGAATAATGTGCTGGCCCAGATTGCGCCCTTGCTGCCAACCGTAGCTCCGATAGCCTTTCATTTTCAAAAACTGCCTTAGCGCCAAAGTCGAGTAATCCCCGGCTAAAAAGCCCGGCAATACCATAACCGGATGTTTCCCCGATGGTGCTTTTAGCAAGAAGGGTAATGCCAGGGTAGAAGCGGCAAATTCCAGAACGGTGCGGCTTTCCAGTAAGGTATGTCGGAATAGCGGTGCACTCACTATTGACTGTCCTTTGAATTATCGTCCTCAGAACTAACAGCGTTCCCATCATCATCCGTGGTGTTTTTCGCAATAGGTTCGCTGGCGGGTGTTTCTGCCAATAACGCCAGGGCGGCGGCTTCAAGCTCGTTGGCCGCTTCGCGCACATATCGCACAAACAGGTTCATATCTGGCATCAGGTTGGTGGCAGATGTGGCACTGATAGAAATGGTTCCGTTGTAACTAAACACCGGCATGATGAGACCCATACCATCGATGATGGGGGCGGTGCCCATATTCACATGTAATTTGTGTCCCGCCATGTAAAGAGGAATTTGTGGGCCGGGTACATTGGTAATGATCAGGTTAAAAATAGGATTGTGCTTCTTAGCGATATTGGCTCTGCTGTAATAGCGGGCAGCAACACCTGCCAGTCCAAAGGGGATAACCTCTGCAAAGCCCATTAAACTCTCAGCATCAATCGCTTCATGATAAAGCTTACCGATAATGGTATTAATATGGATGGTTTCCAGGCGTTTAATGGGGTCGGCTTCATTGGTGGCCAGCTGAATATACATGGCTGTCACCTGATTTCCCATATCGCTTTGTTGATCATTGGAGCGAGTGGAAACCGGCACCATAGCTACCAGTGGTTTTTCCGGAAGTTCGTCTTTTTCCTGAAGGTAGCGTCTCAGGCCCCCGGCACAAATAGCCAGTACCACATCGTTTAACGTGGCATCCTTCACCGCTTTTCGGATAGCCTTGACCCGACCAAGATCCAAAATTGACGAGTCCCAGATTCGTTGCGGACCCGCTATATCGTTAAATCGTGTTGCTGGCGCAGTAAAAGGTAATGTCGGCATATCGATGCCATGAACCTTTGAGATATAACTGGTTTTAACTGTCGCCTTGCCTGTTTCCCATAACAAGCCAGGTAATTTTGTGGTGCGGGAGGCTAAATTAAACGCGCCCTGAGTCAACATGCTGATGGTGCCGGGCAATTTCTCTTTTTTACGTTCTGTGGGCTGCGGTACTTTTCGGGGCTTAGGCGAAACGTCAAATAACATACTCATCAACTGCGCACCGGATTTGCCATCAAATGCCGAGTGATGAATTTTAGAGATTAATGCCACTGAGCCTTTCGGTACCTGCGGAATGCTGTCTATTCCTTCCACAAAGGTGAACTCCCAAAGAGGACGGTCACGATCCAGCTTCAGCGAAAATACTTTCGAAGCCAGGTAGCGCAATTCTGACCAGCCTCCTGGACGGGGCAGCGCAGTGCGATGAATGTGAAGGTTCAGATCAAAATCTTCGTCATGACTCCAGTGAGGACGATCCACATTGAGTGGAGAGGTGATGAGTTTTTCAGTTAATCGAGGCACACAATGGATGCGCTCTTGCAAAAAGTCGTGGAAGCTTGAAAAGCTCAATGAGCCTTCTAAGATGGCGACACCGCCAATGTGCATTGGGATTTTATTGGTTTCCAGAAATAAGAATGAGGCATCCAGACCGGACAGAGCTTGCATAATCTTCCACTTACAATGACTGAGTTATCTTGAGTATAAGTAGGAATAGGGCAGAAGTGAAACAACTGTTTGAATTATTCAGATGCCATACTTTGCCATTATTTTGCGAATGACCTCCTGTGTTTCAGGGGAACTCAGCACTTTATCACTGAGTGCTTGCCAATGAATTACATCTTGCGAGAATTTTGCTCTTGGGGTGAATGCCAGATACAAGTCAGATTGAGAGGCACAGCCGCTATTTTTTATTTCACCTTGTAAATTTTGTTGTTTTTGATAATACAACATCGAAAACTCAGTGATCAGAATGCTGTCCACCAAGCCATTCAGTAGCAATCTTGTGGTTTTATCCAGAAAGCGTACGTCATAGGGGAAACTTTTAAAATTTGGATTGTCGTTTGAAAGTCTCTTAAATTCCTCAGGGAGCGCGTCTGCTGGGTAAACAACACTGCGCTGCATTGCTTTTTCCGGATTTTGATATCGCCACTCATCATTTGCGCGGCTGAAAAAGCAGAATCTTTGAATTCCTATCGGGATGGCAGGGTACAGCAAGTTAGGGGCTTCGTTTTTAGCGGGTGCCAAAAGTGCCATATATTTCCCGGACTCTACCTTTTTAATGGCTCTTGACCAGGGGAGTAGTGAAAATCCCAATTGTACTTCGCTGTCTCGATAGATGTGTTCAACAAGCTCAACCAGCAGCCCAGGCCGGTCAGAACTGAGATTACAAATATAAGGACACCAGTCTATAACCGCTATTGTGAGGTGAGTACCAGCTTTTGTTGATGGCAGGTTAAGCATCAACAAGGATAAAATTGTTGCAAACACAGGTTTCTTCAAACTGCACGTCACTCCAGTTAGCGAACTTAGCACATAGTTTGCGTTAGATTGTGGAGCAGGACTATTGGCCTTTAGTCTTAAAAAACTGCTTGGTGGCCTCATCAGCAGGAAAAAATGTTTCTACTTTTAGTTCTGAAGCGGTGACATCGAGGGCTGTGCCAAAGGCAGATACCATACTAAAGAGTTTCAACTCCAGATTTTGAATCTGAATATGCACAGACAGCACTGGCGCAATAGTGGCGGCGATATCGCTACCGGAATACTGGCAGGTGCCAGCCTGTGCCTGCATTTCGTCAAACAGCTCAGCCAAAAATTGGTTGTCCGGGTCGGCATTGACTTCGCGCTGTAATCTTAGTAACAGAGGATTGGCGATTTCTTGCCAGTTACTGATAAGGGGTCGAAAGCCCTTCTCTGAAAAGGTTAATCGATAAACATTGAGTTTATCTTTGCTAAACAATGATTCATCCGGCCTGCCAATCAGATTGAGTAGCTTATTGGTGGCCTGGTTTGCCATATGCAGGTTCCAGTTGCGATCTACCACCAGAGCCGGGAACGGTTCGTGGTGAGTCAACATCATGGTGAGGGCGTTGTTGATACTGTTCATCGCCGAGTCACTTAACTTTCTTTCATTATAAATGGGTGAAAAACCCGCGCTTATCAGTAACTGATTGCGGTCTCTTAGTGGCATATCCAGGGCTTCTGCCAGTTGCAATATGATGTCTCTACCAGGCCTTGAGCGCCCGGACTCTAAAAAACTGATGTGCCGTTGAGAAATATTGGCTTCCAGTGATAAATCTAATTGGGATAACTTTTTGTAATTACGCCACTTTTTTAGTGCTGCAGAAAAGGGCGAAACCGGTTGTTTTAGTGCCATGATGAAATATCCCTACATTTTTGTACCTTCAAATTTAGCGTAATTTGGTCACAGCACAATTACCTTTCAGGTAATTGCAGCAATGTCTGATTCATCAGATAACTATCACTGCGAATCAACTGGAGATAAATATGAGTTTGCGTGTTTTGTTATTGCTATTGGCTTTAGTGCTTTTTGGTGGCTACAGCATTTGGGCGTTGTTGCAGGTTGGCTATATTGGCATTTGGGCATCGGGTTTTGCTTCTCCCGGCGCCTTCCAAATCTTATTAGATTTGGTTATCAGCTGTCTGGTGTTTAGCAGTTGGATGATTGCTGATGCCAAATCCCGAGGGATAAATCCAGCTCCCTGGCTAATCGCTATTTTGACAACGGGGTCCATTGCTATTTTGGTTTATTTACTATCTCGGGAAATGGCTAAAAAGCGAGAGCTGCAAAGCGCTTAAAAACAGCTAATGCAAATTACTGTGGGGCTTAATCAGGTTCAGTATCTGGTCTTTGATGAAATAATTAATACTTTCGTGTTGTTCAACATAGTCCAGAATCGCCAGGGCGGAGCGTGGTGACGCTTCATAGCCCTGAGCAAATCCGGCGACAAGATCGGCCAACTGTGGAAAGTTTTGCTCAAAGCTCTTATGACCACAATGTTGGCCCATTTGACTTGCACCTTGTTTTGGCTCCCAGTTCTCAACCAGGGTTAGTAATCTGGATAAAGCGTGATGTTGAATGAGGTAAAAGGCGGATAATTTATCCCCTTCATTGTAGCGCCTTAAGCCAATTAGTAAGTTGGTAAGTAACTCTCCAAGCAGCCATTGTGGCTCCCCGTGTTGTTCAATGCTGTCGGGACTTTGTCTGGAGCTTTGTGGCACAGCAACATCAAAAATTTCCGAATCCATGGTGCTGTGCAACCAGGCGATACGGTTATTTTCAATTTCGCATGGTTCCAGTTCTTGTTTTTCCACAATAGTTAAATCACAAAAAATGCCATCAGAGAACAAAAAGCGAAAATGACCAGGGCTGCGCCTGAATTCAAAGGCGATGTGTTGAATATCGGATAGCCAGCGAATGTCATCCAAAAATAGTGCCTTACAACCCGGCTCTACCAGCAGTGTTAAACCTATGTCGCAATCGTTATCCCGCAGCGAATGAAGCTTGCTGCTCTTGTCAGGTAGCAGCATTGCCAGGGTGTGATTTTGTGCAGAGACAACAAAGCGGATTTGTTCCAATCTTTGCAGGATCAATTCATTTTTCGTCATGGAATTTGCTAACTTAGCCGAGTGAACGCAGTTTTTTTGATTTGCTTTGTTTAATTTGTATCCTGGAATCCGATGACCTGACAACGTTTCGCATACGTATTCATAACAATTAATTTACAATCCCGGTTTTTTATTTGATTGCCGACATTTGCCAATTTGGGGTTATTTTTTTATTGTACGGGCGATAAATTAAAAGGAAGTACCAATTGAAAAAGCTGATAGTGATCGCATCCTTGCTACTCAGTGCTTGTAGCAGCACGTTTATTTTCCAAACGGAATTAAGTGGAGAATTACCAGAGAGGGTAATCCCAAAAACCATCGAACAACAACCTGCCTTTAACGACAACGAATTGTTTCAATTATCTGCTGAACAGGTTCGTGAGTTTGAAAGCTGGTTTAATGCGCCGCAATACGCCGATATTGCACCACACCAGCGTTTGTATGACTATTTAGAACAATATACATCGGGTTTTGATTATCGGAGTGACACCTATACCGCCAGTGTTGCTATGACGAAAAAAGGCGGCAACTGCTTATCATTGGCTTTGATGACAACCGCACTGGCCAAAATTGCAGGCGTCGAAGTCGGCTACCAGTTGGTGCATACTTCACCAGTGTATAAAAAGAAAAACAATGTTTTATTGTTGTCTTATCACGTGCGTACTTACCTGTACGATCCGAGTTTTGAACCGGAGGAAGGGGTGATCACTCTGGTGCGTCCACGGTTAGTTGTGGACTACTTCCCTAATCGTTACGACGTTCCCGGAGAGAAAGTCGACGAGCCGCGTTTTATCAGCATGTATTACCGCAATCTGGCTGCCGATGCGCTGATGGAAAATCGCCTCAGCGAGGCTTTTTGGGTAGCCCATCGGGCGCTAGAGTTGGCCCCTACTGATGCCGAAAATGTCAATTTAATGGCCATTATTTATCGTCGCCTGGATATGCCAGCAGTATCGGAACGCTTTTATCAATACGGTATGCAGGGAGAACACCACAATACCAATATGATGAGTAACTACGCCTTGTTGTTAGAAACTCAAGCCAGGTTGGACGAGGCCGAACAAATAAGATTGAAAATGCTGGATTACCCAGATACCAATCCCTATGCCTGGATAAAATTAGGGCATGAAGCCTATGAGTCTGGCAATCACAGCCGAGCGATAAATTATTATAAAAAGGCGATGGCGCTGGCACCTTATCTGGATGAAATTTATTTTGGCATGGCGAAGAGTTTGTATCGCCGTGGTGAGTATTCTAAAGCCGCTCAGGCAATGCGCATTGCTGCTGAGAAATCCTGGGAGCAGTCTGAACGAAGTTTGTATTATGCCAAACTCTCTGCGCTGCAGGCTCGTCAATTTGAACCCGAGTAGTTTCATGTTGAATGCAAATGATTATGAATATCATAGCTATTTAATATTTTAAAAAATGATAAATTATCAATTCATCATAAACAATAGTTATAGTGGATATTCTGAATTAAAAACACCTATAGTTTTCCTTTATTGTTAGGATTCTTTATACTAGCCTTCTTTCTTATCCGACTATGCAATGAGTCGTTATTCACCAGCTGAAACTAGCTGGCAACAACTATTTGTTGTGTGAATGATTCTCATTGCAATCAGCACATCTGTGCGAAACATTTTAAGAGGATCTTGTTGTGTTAGAAGCATATCGTAAACACGTCGAGGAACGCGCTGCAGAAGGCGTCCCACCTAAACCACTAAACCCTGAGCAAGTTGCTGCATTGGTAGAGTTATTGAAATCTCCTCCAGCCGGGGAAGAAGACTTTTTGTTAGAGCTGGTTTCTGAACGTGTTCCTCCTGGTGTTGACGAAGCCGCTTATGTTAAAGCCGGCTTTTTATCCGCTATTGTAAAAGGCGAAGCCAGTTCACCTATTATCTCCAAAGAAGCAGCTGTTCAGTTATTGGGCAATATGCACGGTGGCTACAACATCGCAACACTGGTAGAGCTGTTAGATGATGCCGATTTGGCTGAGTTAGCGGCAGAAGAACTGAAGCATACTTTATTGATGTTCGACGCTTTCCACGACGTTGAAGACAAAATGAAAGCGGGCAATGCTTTCGCAAAAGACGTTATTGAGTCATGGGCAGAAGGGGAGTGGTTTACGTCTCGTAATGACATCCCTGAAAAAATCACTATGACGGTGTTTAAAGTGACGGGAGAAACCAATACTGATGACCTATCCCCGGCACCTGATGCCTGGTCTCGTCCCGATATTCCTTTACATGCACGTGCCATGTACAAAATGACCCGTGACGGCCTGGAGCCTGAAGTTCACGGCGAAGTTGGTCCGTTGAAGCAAATCGAAGAAGTTAAAGCTAAAGGTCACCCTGTCGCTTTCGTTGGTGACGTTGTAGGTACAGGTTCATCGCGTAAATCGGCCACTAACTCGGTTTTATGGTACTTCGGTGAAGATTTGCCAGGCGTTCCAAATAAACGCGGTGGTGGTGTTTGTATCGGTGGTAAGGTTGCCCCTATCTTCTTCAATACCATGGAAGATGCTGGTGCCTTAGTATTTGAAACTGACGTTGATAAGCTGGAAATGGGTGATGTTATTGATATCTTCCCTCTGGAAGGCAAAATCACCAACGCTGAAACCGGTGAACTCTTATCTGAGTTCAGCTACAAGTCAAAAGTGATTCTGGATGAAGTGCGCGCTGGTGGCCGTATTAATCTGATCATTGGTCGCGGCCTGACTGAGAAAGCTCGCGAAGCACTGAGCCTGGAAGCATCTGATTTATTCCGTAAACCTGAACAGCCTAAAGACAGTGGTAAAGGCTTTACCCTGGCTCAGAAAATGGTTGGTAAGGCCTGTGGTGTTGAAGGGATCCGTCCTGGCACTTACTGCGAACCTAAGATGACTACTGTGGGTTCACAGGATACAACCGGTCCTATGACACGAGACGAACTAAAAGACCTGGCTTGTCTTGGTTTTACTGCCGACTTAACCATGCAGTCATTCTGTCACACAGCAGCTTATCCTAAGCCTGTTGATATCGACACTCAGCACACTTTACCTGATTTCATCATGAACCGCGGTGGTGTTTCGTTGCGTCCAGGTGACGGTATTATCCACAGCTGGTTAAACCGTATGTTATTGCCTGATACCGTTGGTACTGGTGGTGACTCCCATACTCGTTTCCCTCTGGGTATTTCTTTCCCTGCGGGATCTGGTCTGGTGGCTTTTGCGGCAGCGACAGGGGTTATGCCTCTGGATATGCCACAGTCGGTGTTAGTACGCTTTAAAGGTAAGATGCAACCTGGTATCACACTGCGTGACCTGGTTCATGCGATTCCGTTGTACGCCATCAAGCAAGGCTTGCTAACTGTTGAGAAGAAAGGTAAGAAGAACATCTTCTCTGGTAACATTTTGGAAATTGAAGGTCTGGAAGATTTAACTGTTGAGCAGGCGTTTGAATTGTCTGACGCCTCTGCAGAGCGTTCAGCGTCTGGCTGTACTATCAAGTTATCTGAAGAATCCATCAGTGAATATCTGCGTTCTAACATCACTATGTTGCGCTGGATGATCAACGAAGGTTACGGCGATCCTCGTACCCTGGAGCGTCGCGCTCAGAAGATGGAAGAATGGTTGGCGAATCCAGAACTGATGCGTGCTGACGAAGACGCTGAGTACCTGGAAACTATCGAAATTGATTTGGACGAAATTAAAGAGCCAATCGTATGCTGCCCTAACGATCCTGATGACGCGAAAACACTGTCAGACGTTGCTGGTGACAAGGTAGATGAAGTATTCATCGGCTCTTGTATGACCAACATTGGCCACTTCCGTGCAGCAGGTAAGCTGTTGGATCAAAACAAAGCACCTCTATCTACCCGTTTGTGGATTTCTCCACCAACTAAGATGGATAAAGCTCAGTTGATGGAAGAAGGCTATTACAATATTTACGGTCGTGCTGGTGTGCGTACTGAAATGCCGGGATGTTCACTGTGTATGGGTAACCAGGCACGTGTAGCGGCAGGTGCAACCGTACTTTCTACTTCGACTCGTAACTTCCCTAACCGTTTGGGTGATGGCGCGAATGTATACCTGACATCTGCCGAGCTGGCGGCTGTGGGTGCTATCGTTGGTAAAATTCCTACTGCTGCCGAGTACATGGAATACGCTAATAAGATTGAGTCCATGAGCGCGGAAGTATTCCGTTATCTGAACTTTGATCAAATGCCTGACTTTAAAGCGGCTGAAGAAAAAGCGAAGAAGAATATCATTCCTACCTTGAATCTGTCCTAAGCAGGATTCAATTCAAGCTTTGTAAAAACCGAGCCATGCGGCTCGGTTTTTTATTTTAATTGCTATAGCAAATACCCCTGCATGGTGTCGTATTGCAGTTTTTGATGCTGCTCCTTATCATCTTGGTAATATTCCATGAGACCAGAATAAGCACTGAGAAACGATGCGGGCCCCAGGGATATGCGGGCAATGCCAGTTTTGCAAGCCTGCTCAATGTCATTTTTTTGTTGCAACATTAAGTTGAGAGGCAGTTGTACCTGTTCGACAATATTTCGTACCAGTTCGAAGTCGCTGAGACCCGGAATAAACAGGCAGTCAGCACCGGCATTTTGATAGAGAGCTGCTCTGTGGATTGCTTCGAGCCTTGTGTTATTCGTGGACTCTGACGGAGCTAAAAACAGGTCAGTTCGCGCATTGACAAACAGCGTTTCTGAAGCCATTTTGATAGCCGAAATCTTTTCACAGAGCAACTGCTCTGGTTGCTGACCATCTTCTAAGTTGATACCCACAACCCCCAGCTCACTTAAACGGGTGCAAAGTTCGCCAACCTGTACTGGGTTATCGCTGTAGCCGTTTTCGATATCAATGGTAACCGGCAACTCTGTGACCTTGATTATTCTTTCAACTGCTGACAACAGCTCGTTCTGCGGCAGGCGGTAGCCATCGGCATAGCCTAACGACCAGGCCATTGATGCACTGCTGGTTGCAACGGCTTTTGCACCCGAATTTGATACTATGCTGGCCCCCGCGGAATCCCAAATATTGACCAATAACAGCGGCGCTTCGTCGTGGTGTAAAGCACCAAATTTCAAATAATTTTCGGTATTCATGATTCATTTCTCGTTGTTTCACTAACGCTAATTTTGCCTGAAACAAGCTTGTGTATAGCGACAAAACCGGCACTCAACGTCGATTACTTTTGATCACAATTCTAAACATTTATGGCGAGTCAGCTGTGCCGTGAATTGTTCATAATTTTGCCAGTGAAATAATTCAGGAAGCCATAATGAAAATAACTGAGCGTCGTCAATTGAGATTTGTACTGTTGCTGACCGTGCTATTAAGTTCGGCGGGAATTGCAGCTAATCATGCACAGTCTGCAGAGCTAAAACCTGCGTCGGTGCAGAAAATAATCCATGACGAGTCGGTGCGAGTAAAAGCCGTAAAGCAACTCCGGACGCCGACATTAATCAGGGCTAAAAACCTGCTACAAAATCGCTATTTGGTGGAGTTTTATGAAGAGCCGCTGGCGAAACAAGTTGCTCTTAGTGAAAAAGCTATTAAGGGGAATCGTTTAGTAGCAAAAACAGCGCAATTAGCACAATTAAAAGAGACCCTTGATGCACAAACTAAAGTGAATGTCGCAGCGCTTAAAGCGGATATTTCGGGAATCAAGGTACACAGTACGCATAGTACTTTGTTTCATGGAGCTCAGGTGAGTATTGAGGACAGCGGATTAAAACAGTTGCGCTCCCACGCTAAAGTGAAAGCTGTCTACCCGGTGCGGATGCGTTACCTCAATCTGGATGCCAGTCATCAGGTTACACAAACTGTGGCAGCATGGCAGGAGATAGGTGGTCAGGCTGAAGCAGGCAAGGGCATTAAAGTGGCGGTCATTGATACGGGTATCCGCTCTGAAAACCCTATGTTTGACGGTGCCGGATTTGAAGCACCAGATTTGAGTCATAATCAGCATTTAACCATTAACCCGGATTACTGTCGCTCCGCCGAAGGCGATAGCGGGTTTTGTAATAATAAACTTATCGTGGCCCGGTACATGGACCCTGCTGCGCATGGTATGAGCATTTACGCCGGTGAATATCTGAGCCCTAAAGGATTTGACGGTCATGGCACTCATGTGGCAGGTATTGCTGTGGGTAATCCGGTAAATATCAGCTTTAATCAGGCTGATTTGGATATTTCCGGTGTAGCTCCCGGTGCTTACCTTATGGTGTATAAAGCACTGTACATGAGTGACATGGGCATGGCTTATGGTACTGACACCATGCTGCTTGAGGCACTGGAAAGCGCGGTGCTGGATGGCGCGGATGTTATCAATAATTCCTGGGGGGCGGGCAGCGGTGAAGACCCTGATACGTCCATTTATAATCAGGTGTTTGGCAACGCCGAGGCTGCTGGAATTGTAGTGGTGAATGCTGCCGGTAATACGGCACATCCGGGAGCCACCATTAATTGTCCGGCCTGTATTGAATCTGGAATTGCAGTAGCTAATACCACCCATGGCCGTTTCATCGGCAATCGACTACAAGTCAATGGCAACAGTTTTCTGGCCTACCAGGGGAGCAATCAGCAACTGGAGCAGCCTCTGAATCTTACCCTGAAATCTCTGAACAGCATTAGCCCATTGGATGACACCGCTTGCACTGCAATGGATTCTGATTATTTTTCTGGTGCCATAGTGTTGGTGGACTATCGGCCATTTTGTTCATTGGAAGAGGTGGCTGACAATATCAAAAGCGCTGGTGGTGAAGCGGTTCTTATCTATCAGGCAGGGGCTTTTGGTATGGGCACTTATGAGCCATTCATACCCTACCAGAGCACCTACAGCATTCCGGTGTTTGGATTATCCAGGGAAAATGGTTTGCAACTGGTGGATGACGCTTATGCCGGTGACTTTACATTGAATATCAGCCATCAACCGGAGCAGGGGATAGAAACTCAGTATGTGGATATTGTGAATCCCTTTAGCTCAACCGGACCTAATAATAACCCTTCGGTACTCAAGCCAGATATGGCCGCGCCGGGAACCAATATCTTGTCAGCCTACTCACCGGATGAATTCGTCTTTAACCCCTTTCCAGATGGGCCGGGAGGTTTGGAATCAGGCGCAACAAGTAATGGTGAACCTGAAATGGTGTTTGCCATGTTAACGGGCACCAGTATGGCCTCGCCTCAAGTAGCAGGGGCCGCGGCTTTGCTAAAACAACGCTTTCCACAATGGACGCCACAGCAAATAAAATCAGCACTGATGTCCACTTCAGAAACGCAAGTCAAATTGGGGATAGCTCCTGCCAATGCCTTCCATCAGGGAGCAGGGCGTCTGGACACGCTGGCGGCATTGAACGCCAAATTACGACTGGCTGAGCCCTCCTGGTCTTCACCCGCCTGTATTGGAAGTTGTAGTCACCAAAATACCCTGTTTAATGAAACTCAAGAGAGTCAACACTGGCAACTAAGTGTCACCTTCTTTGATGGCGACACCATCGGCAGTGTTACTCCTGAAAACATTACTTTGGCACCATCAGGTGAAGCGAATGATCAAGCTAACATCGCTATTTCTGTCGATGCCAGTCGGGCTGACCCGCAACATATCTTGTTTGATAAATGGGTGTTTGGTCGCTTAACCGCGACTAATGAGCAAGGGGAGGTACAGCACATGCCGTTGGTTATCTATGCCAATGACACCAGTGATGAAGGTAGTTTAGTGGTGAGCTATGACGGCAATGATCTGCAATCTGCTAACCCCGTAACTTTCACAGCGCGTTTGCGTAATACGGGTACGGCTGAGCAAGCTTCGGCACAGCTAATTGCCCCCGAAAATGCGCAGTTTGTATCAGGCACAGAATCCGTAACCTTAAGGAACTCAACAACCAGCTCAATGATGTTGTCAGAAGATGGCTCAAAACTGAACTGGCAAGGGCATATGACTAGCGGCAGCATGGACTTTGAAGCTCAGGGTTTGTGGGATGATTTCAGATTGTCGGAGGCAGGTGTAGAACCTTTACCTTGCAGTCATGGATGCAATGGTTTTAATGTGATTTTGGATTTTAGTTTTCAATTCAACGGGGAGCAATATCAGTCCTTAACTGTGTCTGATAATGGCTTTGTGGTGCCAGGTAGTAACAATATCGGATTTTTTAGCGCTCTGTTTAACCAGCAATTACCGCAACCAGATAATTTAAATAATGTGATAGCTCCGTTCTGGACCGAATTCGATTTACTTGATGATAATGAGGAGGGTGATACCGGAGGTGGCTATTTACGCGCTGCAATTCGCGTCATTGATGACATTAATTACCTGGTGATTGAATGGGACGATGTACAACCTTATCAGCTCGACACGTTCCCAGAGGAAGATGGATTTTCAGTCACTGGCCAAAAAGAAAGTACAAATGCTGAAGGATTCACTTTTCAGTTAATCATCGCAGAAAACAGCGATGACATATGGTTTAACTATCTCAGTATTCCTTACCAGCCAGACTATTTGTCTATTGGAGCTGAAAATATGGACGGGACCATCGGCGCCACTCGTTATTATTATGACGGATTAAATTCAGCCATCGGTGTTATGCCTCAATCGGGGGCCGCACTTAAGTTAAACACTATCGAAGAAGGCCTGGTATTGGTTCAGGTAGACATGGTGCTTTCCGAAGGACAGGACTACGGCGTTGCTGACTCTCAGGAAGTCTTTGAAGACGGAGAACGGGCGATTGATGTTTTGGCCAATGATCAAGCTCAAACCGCGCTGACATTGACCTCTGAAATGCTCCTGGAGGCAGAACATAAAGCGATAGCAACGGCACTAGTGCAAGCTACAGGTGGACTGGTCAGCGAAAGTCTTGAGATTGTTGGGACTCCTGTTCACGGCACCGCCGAGGTGGTCTCCGGCAAGATACGCTATGTTCCAGAGCCGGATTTTAGTGGTGAGGATAGCTTTAAATACAGAGTTGCTGATGGTAGCGGTAAATATGCTCGTCCGACATCAGTTTCGGTATCGGTTACGCCAGTGAATGATGCACCAGTTTTACAATCTTTCACTGCTATGACAGTCGAAGAAGGTAAGACAGTGGTCATCTCCCCCGTTGTCACTGATATCGATGGTGATGATTTGACGTTTATTGCTGAACAAACAGAAGGCGTGGTAGTAGATATTACTTCCGATGGTCAAAGTCTGCGCTTTACTGCACCTCAGGTGGGAGAAAAAACTCGTCTTTCTTTTCTGATCAGAGCCAGTGATGGGGAGCTAACCAGCGAAGCTCAAAGTGTGTCTGTTACCGTGTTAAATCGCAGTAAATCCAGTGGCGGTAGTGTGTATCAGTTATTGGCTTTGTTGTTTATCGCGCTCTTGTTGAAATACCATTTTCATAACTTGTGCGCCTTATACCGTTCTTCGAGGTAGCTGCAATTATGGGCTAAGTGCTGGTAAATATACCCAAATCACCTCAAGATACTGAAAGCTAGCATCTTGAGGTGATTTGGGTATAAAGCTACTTAGCCCCTTTTTGATTGCAAAAAAACTGTCACAGGAATAGCCTAGTGGCAGTATTCATTACCTCTGGTTTGTTTGTGAACACAGTAATTTATGGAGCCGGTTCGATTGGTTGCTATATCGGCGCTATTTTGTATCAACAAGGTGTCGAAGTTTGCCTGTTGGGGCGGCAGCGCATCAAGGATGAAGTTGCACAGGCGGGAGGCATCCGGCTAACCGATTATGAGGGGCGCGAGGACGTGGTTTCAGATGTTAGATTTGAAACTTCCCCGGAGATTTTGCAACGAGCTGATATTATTCTGGTGACGCTGAAATGCACTGCCATTGAATCCGCTATTACGGAATTACAGCAATTCGCTAAACCGACAGCCATTATTATTTGTATGCAAAATGGCATTGGCGCAGTCGAACAAGTACAGAGAGCCCTGCCAGATTTTAAGGTATTTGCCGGGATCACACCTTTTAACGTGGTGCAATCTCCCGGAGCTTGTTTTCATCGCGCTACAGAGGGGGCTTTGCACCTGCCAATTCGCTCAGAACTTATGCCTTTGCAAAGAGCCTGGCAGGCTTATGGTTTGGGCTGTGAACTGAACGAAAACCTGGAGCAAATTGTTTGGGGCAAGTTGTTATTAAACCTCAACAATGCCATCAACGCGTTATCGGATATTCCACTAAAGGCACAGTTAGAGCAAAGAGATTATCGTCGGGTATTGGCAATGTGTCAGGAAGAATTGCTTCAGTACTGTCGAAAGCACAACATTAAACTGGCCAAGCTAACCGCAGTGCCCCCAAATTGGATACCGGCACTGCTTGGGCTGCCGGATCCCTTGTTTAAACTTATCGCCCAGAAGATGCTGGCTATTGATCCGAAAGCGCGCTCCTCCATGTGGGAAGACGTCAGCGCGGGGCGAAAGACTGAAATCGCTTATATGAACGGTGCTGTGGCAGACCTGGCAGAAGCCGCCAATATCTATGCACCAGCAAATCGGGCCATTCGCTGTCTGATCTGGGAAGTTGAAAGTGGTGTATTTGGTCCGGGTATCTCCGCCAAAATGCTACTTGCTATGGTAAACCGGGGATATCAGGGGAGAGCTGAATGAGTCAGTCCAGATTTATAGATGGTGTCGTAATTCAGGGACACCAGATTGCTTCGGGCACGGCCAAAGACAGTCCCTATCCCGGTGGCAGTGTGCCTATGCAAATACCGTATTTTAAGGCACTGGGGTTAGATTTGAGCGGCTATTTTCCTGGCACCCTGAATATATCTGTGGCGCCAGCGCAGTTTAAAATGCTCAAACCTGCCTATCAGTTCGAAAACATCAAGTGGGTAGAGGGTTTTAATCCGGAAACCTTCTCCTTTGCGGAATGTACTCTTTGGTACAAAGGCAAGGCTTATCAGGGGTTTGTGTATTATCCTCATCCGGAAACTAAAACCCAACACTTTCACAACGCCTCTTTGCTTGAAGTCATCAGTCAGCCCATAAAGGACATTCATTATGGCAGTAAGGTGCGGCTTGAATATCTGCCGGAACAAATAAACATTCTTACAGAATAAGGGCTTTTGTTTTGAGAGAAGAGGCTTTAAAGTTCACCCAAAAATGGACCTTATTATGAAACAAAATCGCTTTTCTTTTTTGTTGTTGGTACTGGGTTTAGTACTGGCAACTTTCCTTCAGGCTCAGGAGTTAACACCGCAGGAGCTTGAATTTAAACGGGCTTCCATTCAAGTAAATGGCAAAACTTTGCTAGTGGAATACGCCGATACCTGGGAGTTACGTGCTCAGGGGCTGATGTTTCGTACCGAGCTTTGCCAGGACTGCGGCATGTTGTTTAAGTTTGATCGTGAACGACTGATTTCAATGTGGATGAAAAATACATTAATTCCACTGGATGTGGCGTTTTTTAAACGGGATGGCGAAATTGTGGATATTAAGCAAATGAAACCATTGGATCTGACATCGGTTCCCAGCTCTGCACCTGTGTATTACGCGCTGGAAATGAATTTAAACTGGTTCGCGCAAAATGGCGTTAAGGAAGGGGACCAGATCAAAATTTTGCAAACGGGAGCAAAGCAAGAGTTGTCAGGTACCCCCTGATGTTTGCGATTTTGCGAAATCCAGATAGGCTAAATATTAATTCCAATGATTCAACAGGAAGCTAAGATGCGTATTTTGGGTATTGATGTGGGTGGCTCTGGTATTAAAGGGGCAATTGTAGATACGGCAACCGGGGCTATGCTCACCGAGCGTCACCGAATCCCCACTCCGCAACCGGCAACACCACAAGCCGTTGCTGATACCGTCAAAGCCTTGGTAACTCATTTCGCCTGGAAAGGGCCCATTGGTTGTGGTTTCCCGGCGGCCATTCAGCACGGTGTGGCCAAAACTGCTGCTAATGTTGATGATGCTTTTATTAATACCAATATTGAAGAACTGTTTGCACAGACCACCGGCTGTGATGTTTATTGCGTCAATGACGCAGATGCCGCAGGCATGGCTGAATTTAGTTTTGGCAAAGGCCAGCAACACAAAGAGGGCGTAGTGATTTTTGTGGCGGTTGGCACAGGTCTGGGTACGGCGGTGTTTACCAATGGACAACTGCTGCCCAACACCGAACTTGGCCATATTCATCTGGATAACGGGCACGAGGCGGAACGATACGCAGCTGATTCGGCCAGAAAACGCGAAGAGTTAAAATGGAAACACTGGGGGCCCAGGTTTGATCATTATCTGACGACTATGGAAGCGCTGTTTTGGCCCGATTTGTTTATTCTGGGCGGTGGCGCCAGTAAAAAAATGGAAAAGTTTGAATCATTGTTAACGATAAAAACGCCGGTTGTTGCGGCATCCTTGCTAAATGAAGCGGGAATTATCGGAGCGGCTGTTTACGCTGATACTGAGCGGAAAAGACAACAGGCTATAGCCCGAAAAATTCGACTGGCTACCCGGCAACAGGCGCAATAATCGCTATATGCATCGTCAGCGCTTTAGCATCTTTACAGTAATTCTGCTATTTGTCGCTTTTTTGGGGCAAGTACAGGCATCGCTGTCAGGCAATCCTTGTGATACGGTGATTCATTCTTACGACGATGAAAATCATGACTTAGCAGTGCATGGCAATGACATAGTTGCTGATAACGACCATAGTAGGGAAGAAGATTGTTGTAATACCGATTGTTGCAATATTGACTGTGCTTGCGCAGACAGTCTCTGTTCCACTGTTATATACCTGGCGGGCCACCTCGCCGAAAAATACCCGGTGACCTATGCTGAACCACTACCCGGGTATCCCGAAGGTTGTTCAAACTTTGTCAGCAATCCTGTTTATCGACCTCCCATTCATACCACACAAGATTGGTGTGCCTGAAAACATCAATCCCAAATTTTCGACTATTTCCAATTTAAATATTTAAGCATTTAAAAGGTATGACATGCTTACAAAAAATACGTTTATTGCCATGGCGATATTGGCATTGCCATTGGATTCTTATGCTGACAAGAATAAAACAGTACTTCATGATGAGAAACATCAAGAGCATCAAGAGCATCAAGAGCATCAAGAGCATCAAGAGCATCAAGAGCATCACGAACATCAAGAGCATCACGAACATCAAGAGCATCACGATCATCATGACAAAGGTGTAGAACGAATTCAGGTCAGGGCGTCCAGACTGGGCCGTATTGTCACTGAATCAGCCACTCGAACTGAGATTATAAACGCTGAAGAAATCCAGGAAAAAGCCCTGATGCGGCCGGGAAATATCTCCATGCTGGTGGCCGAAACCGGTGGTGTCAGAGTGCAAACTACCTCACCAGCGCTAGGTAGTGCCAATATCAGGCTTCAGGGGCTATACGGTCGATATACACAATTATTAAGTGATGGGCTGCCACTGTATGGCGGTCAAACCGCTTCAATAGGCTTGTTACAGATCCCTCCTACAGACTTAGCCAATGTCGAAATCATCAAAGGATCTGCATCCTCCTTGTATGGCGGATCTGCACTGGGTGGCCTGATAAATCTGATATCAAAAACGCCATCTGACGAATCCGAAGGAGAGGTACTTTTGAATCTGACTTCTAAAGATGGTCAGGATTTGACAGCTTACTTTGCTGCTCCCCTAACAGATTCCTGGAGTGGTTCTTTAACCAGCGGTATACACCATCAAAAACAACAAGATTTGGATGATGATGGTTGGATTGATATCGCGGGTTATGAACGTGGCAGTATTCGCCCGAGGTTATACTGGCAGGGGGACGAAGGGCAAAACCTCTATATCACCATGGGTACCATGAAAGAGAATCGTCAGGGAGGTACTGAAGAAGGAGCGGTTACTCCCGATGGCAGTAGTTATCAACAGAACCTGAAGACATTGCGTTCGGATTTAGGCTTTGTTTATGACAAACCTCTGAGTGACACCAAGAATCTCAATTTGCGAGGTTCTGCGATGTCTCAGAGCCATGAGCATCAATTTGGCGATATCTTTGAGCAGGATACGCATCGAAGCTTTTTAATTGAATCCAGTGTATCTGGCTATCTGGACAACGCCGCCTGGTTATTTGGAGCCGCTTATCAGGCGGAGCAATTTGATTCGGATACATTTCCTATTTTCGATTATAGCTACGAAGTCCCGGGCTTATTTTCACAGCTTGACTATGATCTGAGGGAAAATGTTGCCATGTCATTGAGCGCACGTGCTGACTGGCACAGCGAATATGGTACTCAATTTAGTCCTCGTATCTCGGTGTTGTACCGTCCCGAAAATTGGGTAATCCGAGGTGCCTACGGCCAGGGTTTTTATGCGCCAACACCTTTTGTGGAAGAGATTGATGAAGCGGGGTTATCGCGGCTAGCACCATTGCAGGGGCTTGAGGCGGAGCAGGCTGAAACGGCATCTGTTGATATCAGTTACATGGTCAGTAGTCTGGAAACCAGCATGACCCTGTTTACATCAGAAATAGCAAATGCCACTGAGTTGCAGGTGCCTGAAGACAATCAGAATTTAAACTCTCCCGGCGTGCAATTAGTCAATATTGAAGGTGAAAGTGAAATATCAGGGATGGAATTGTTACTGCGCTATCGCTGGCGAGATATAAAATTCACCGGAAGCTATTTATACACTGATGCCAGCAAACCCAATGATACAGAGACTGGTCGAACACCTTTGACCTTAACACCGAGGCACTCCGCTGGAATGGTGATTATGTGGGAGGAACACGGAAGTCATCTGGTGGGGTTTGAAGCCTACTACACTGGAACGCAACATCTTGAAGATAACCCCTATCGGGAGCGCGCCAAACCATACTGGCATTTAGGCTTATTGGGGCAAATTACTTTTGGTCGTGTCAGTTGGTTCCTCAATGCGGAAAACCTGCTAAATGTTCGTCAGACTAAGGATGACCCGTTGTTACTATTGCAGCAGGCGAGAAGCGGTCGCTGGACCACTGATATCTGGTCCCGGAATGATGGTTTTACCGTAAATGCCGGAATACGTGTTCAATTTGGCGACTAAAAAATATTGCTGGCTGGGAAACGGGGGTAGGTGATGCCTGATTACCTGTGTCCCTGTAACCCGCCAGTGTGCAGCACCGCAACTTTTTCGTCTTGAGCAAAGTATCCCTTGTTGAGCAGTTGTAGCAGGGCAAAGAATACTTTTCCGCTATACACAGGTTCCAATGGGATCGCAGTTGAATCAGTAAAATCCTGACAAAATTGCGTTAACTCATCATTGCTTTTGGCATAACCGCCGAAGTGATAATCGTGAATTATTTGCCAGGGATGTTGATTCGCGTTGTCTGCAGTAAATAGGTTCCGCACCAGGTTTTCCAGATAATCCTGACCTTTTAGCACAGCAATGCCTATGACTCTGGTTTTGCGTTGCTGTTGCTGTAAGGATTGTATCAATCCTGCCAGTGTTCCTCCGCTGGCTACCGGGCAGAAGAGGGCATCCAGGTCTTCTGGTAGTTCCTGCACTAATGTCTGCATACCCTGATGCACCGTTTTCGCTGAGCCGCCTTCGGGTATCACTAAACAGTTTTCTAAATTGGATACTTTACCGGACAGCCGTTGTAAATCCTGCTTTTGTTGATACTCCAATTTGGTCAGCCAATGAATCTCAGACTGCCAGTTCAGCAGATCTTTTAACATGGGTGTCATGTTAAGGGTGTAGTTACCGCGCACCATGGCGACGAAAGGGATACCGAGTTGTTTGCACAGGTAGCCAAGGGCGTGTAAATGGTTGGAATAACCACCGCCAAAACTGATGATTTTTTGCGGAGCTTGTTGTTCAGTTTGGCTGATAAAACCCTGCAGTTTGCGCCATTTGTTGCCTGAAATGATGGGGTGGATTAGATCGTCTCGTTTTACCCACAGATTAGGATGCTGTAACCCTTCGAGTTTTTGCAAAGGCGAAGGCAGGACTATATCTGGTAAACGGTTTTCGGACATATCAACACTGCTTTTGGACATATCGACACTGGTTGTAGTGCAGATTCGGGAGTATGCTAAGCCTAACCTTCTGAATATTCAATTAAATCGGGAAACAGCATGGAAATCGTTTTAATCAGCCTGTTTATTGCCACTATCATGCCTATTTTGGCCAAAGCGCCACTGGCTTTGGAGATGAACAAGTTAAAGGGGTATGACAATCGCAACCCAAGACAACAACAAGACCGTCTGGAAGGATTTGGGGCCAGGTGTAAGGCGGCACATTACAACAGCTTTGAAGCCTTAATTATGTATATTCCAGGCGCTCTGGCGGTGGTCGCTGTTGATGGGGTTAGTGCAATGACAGAGTACTATGCGATGGGATTCGTTTTTGCTCGGTTTTGTTATTTGCTAATGTATTGGCTGGATCAGCATGTACTGCGCAGCCTTTTTTGGGCTGCCGGTTTTGTCTTGTCATTAATGATGCTTTGGCAGGCTATGGCAGTGGTCGCTAGCTGGTAAAAGAGCAAAGCCTATGCGCCTGATAAAATGCTGTTCAGGCGCGTTTTTGCAATGACTGACGAGGAAACTTCGCTTCCTCCGGGTAAGGGCTGACATGAATAATATCGCCATTGGCTACCTGCTTTTGTACCTGTTGCCAGAATTCAGGAGTGAATAAATCGGCATGCAGCTCCTTAAAAATCGCCTTAAGTTCGCGCTTGCCAATAATAAAGTGTTCGAACTGTTCTGGGAAAACGTCATTTGGCGCCACTGATAAAGTATCCAGGGCGTAAGGGTCATCGGATTGAGGTAGTTTTCTGAAATTGCGCTCCGACATGTAACAAATTTCATCGTAGTCGTAAAATATCACCCGCCCATGTCGGGTGATACCGAAGTTTTTGTGAAGCATATCACCTGGGAATATATTCGCTGCGGCAATCTGTTTTATAGCTGTGCCCAGATCCTGAATCGCATCGCGCACTTTTACCGGGTCCGTTTCATTGGCCAGGAACAGGTTGAGCGGTGTCATCTTGCGCTCGATGTACATATGCTTAATCAATACTTCGTCGTCCATAATTTCAATGCTGTTTTTGCAGGTGTCCAGCAACTCTTGCAATAAATCGGGATGGATGCGGTCTCTGGGCAAGCGGAAATTGGCAAATTCATGAGTATCAGCCATGCGACCAATACGGTCATGGGATTTTACCAGTTTGTAACAGTCGACGACGTGTTGGCGGGTGATCTTCTTACTTTCTGCAAATTCATCTTTAATGATTTTAATCACTACCCCATAGGAGGGCAGGTGAAAGCACATCATTACCAGGCCGCGGATCCCCGGTGCAATTTCAAACTGATCGTCTGACTCTTCAAGGTGTTGTAAAAAGTTTCGGTAAAATACGGTTTTACCATGTTTATAAAAACCCAGGGAAGTATAGAGTTCGAAGTGCTTTTTGTTGGGTAAAAGCTCCTGCAAAAAGGCGACAACTTCAGCCGGGTATTGGGTATCCACCATGAAATAGGCTCTGGCAAAACCAAACAAAACACTTAAGTCCCGTTTCTCGGTTAGCAGGGTGTCCACATAAAGTTCTCCACGTTCACTCATCAGTAGAGCCACAACGAAGGGTTTGTAATGATCAGCGAAGCAGATACGCCCCACCAGGTAGGCGGCCCGGCCCCGGAAAAACTCTGCTTGCAGCATTTCTACTCTTTGAACCTGGGTAAGTTCCTTAAAACTCAGCCGTTGTTTAATGGCGCTGGTGAGGTTGTGTAAATCTCGCTGATAATCCTCAAACGGCACATTAAATCGATAGTGGGTAAACATCTGTTGCAGTGTCGACTTTACCGTTTTGTCGGTGCGAAAGTTGTTGATAACCCGCGGGCGGTTAAAGCCAGACAAATAACAGCGGCTAGGCAGAACAAACATCACCTGGTCATCAATTTTTTTATGCTTAAAAATTCGCCCAATTACCGAATTGTAAAAGGTTTCTGCCAGCTCAAACTGCGGGTGATCCGCCAGTTGTTGAATGTAATCCAACTTTAGTTGTTGCCAAAAGGTGACAGGTTGCTGTTGTGGTAAAAATAACTCATAAAGCTGGGCCACCGTCTCAGTCAGGCTCTTTTCATACAGGGATATGCGCTCCCTGGATGCCTGTTGACAGGCCTGCCATTGCGAGGTTTCGAAGCGCTTTTTGGCATCGGAAGTAATGCGATTGTATAAACGGAAACTCTTCTCAAATCCCTTCAGGATTTCATAGGCGATTTTCGAGGTAGCGATTTGCTTGATTGACATGTGAAATTCCGCTGGTATGTTAACGCAGGCCAAAACTGGTATTACCTGACAATAATATTAATAAATCAATAATGGAAGTCCTGATAAGGCATGAGTTTTCCCGTATTAATTTGTGATGATTCCAAACTGGGGCGAAAGTCTGTTGAGCGCAGTTTGCCCGAAGGATTGGCATCTGAGGTACACATGGCAACCCAGGGGCAAGAAGCCATGGAGTTGTTGCGCGCTAAAGATATAACGATTTTGTTTTTGGATCTGACGATGCCTGTAATGGATGGCGTTGAGGTACTGGAAGCCATCAAGGCGGAAAAACTGGAAGTCTTTGTTATTGTCGTATCGGGAGATGTGCAACCCATGATGAGAGAGCGGGTACTGGGGCTTGGGGCATTGGATTTCATCAAAAAACCCGTCTCTCGGGAAAAGCTTTTACAGTCGCTGCAAATGTATGGACTCTACTGAGGGCTTATTCTTCGTCTTCCTCGTCTTCGTTATCATCGTCATCATCATCTGAGAATACATCTGGCGTTACCGCGTCCACGACATCCACAGTACCCTCAACAACAGTGGTGGTTACCCCCACCGCCGCATCAACCACAGCAACGGCGACACATCCAGACAGGTTGCTCATTGTTATCAATAGCAGAAAGCTGAGCAGGTATTTGTTCATTGTTATTGTTCTCCTCTCAGGCGATTAAGAGAATACTTAACGCCAGAATTTTTATATTGAACCGCATTGAGTGAGCGGTGTTCAGTCAATGGATTCTATCAGATTTAAATGACGCTTTAGTGAGGCGATTTCTTCCATATTTTCCTGTAAAAACGCATTTAGCTTGTTGATTAGCTCTGGGTGTTTAATGCTGGCGAATTGAAACTCAGGAAAGGAAAGCGGGAGTTCGGGATCCAATACCAGACCATGCCCCATCATCATATTCAGGTGTTGCGCCACATTAAACTCCACATCGGCTGCATGAGTTCTGTCGGCAGCCACCATTTGCAGCGCCATATTCGCATTGGGCACACCGAAAATTTGCACCTGTTGTGTACGTTCATCCTGAATCCATTTTACCGGTGTGAAGCCAAAGGGAATACTAACCGAACGAATTTTTTCCGCCGGGATCCCTGGTTCCCGCACCATGGTACCCGCCACACTAGTGACAAAGGTATCGCTGTAGTGGATGTTTTGGGTCTTGCCTTGATACCAGCGTTTATTTGCCGGGTATATGGCATCAAGCTCTAAGGTTTCAAAAAACTCGTATTCCAGGCGTTTAGTTGGCAAGGGCACAACTGTCAGGCGCATGTCTGTTTTTAGATGAATCAGGGTAATGAGCTCTTCTAAACATGAATCCTCAGTCAGGTCTGTGAAATTGTAATGAGGAAAGTAATCAAAGTTTTGTACACCCAGGGTATAAACTTTCTGAGTGGCATCCTGTTCAATGGCCTTAATTGAGAAGCTCAGCAGCAACAATGCACTCACCAGGCATTGAAGTAGGGAGTCTGATCGTTTTATCGCCATTTTTAGCCTCACATTGGAACTATAGTGTAGGCAAAAAAGAAGGCGCTGGTTAGCGCCTCTTTAAAATTAAATGCTATCAATTGGGGTAATGATTCGGTCCAGGCGGGGTAAAAAGTAATTATCATAGTCCAGCGAATAGGCGACAGTCTGTGCTTTTCCCACTATTTCATGCCGGGGCACAAAGCCAATGGCTCGTGAATCAGCACTATTGTCACGGTTGTCACCCAATACCAACAGGTAACCTTCCGGAACAAGCACTTCGTCAAAGTTTGCCCATCGCGAGGCATTTTTTCTGATCTGGATGGTGTGTTGTGAATCAGACAAGGTTTCTGTCAGCACCTCAACACCATTCTCTTCTCTGACTTTTTTGTATTGCAGTGGCATGCCGTTGATAATCAGCTGATTATTTTGCATCGCAACCCGGTCACCGGGAACACCAATCACGCGCTTTACCAAGCGCTTGTCAGAGACTTTAGAGTCAAAAATTACGATATCTCCTGGCTGAGGCTCATTGAGTGCCCGAATGGAGATATGGGTCAATGGCACTCTTATGTCATAAGCTAATTTGTCGACTGTAATTTGATCACCGATTTGAATGCTGGGCTGCATTGAACCTGTTGGCACATGGTTCCAGTCGGCGACGGCGCTACGAAACATTATCATTAGCGCGATGAACAACAGAAACAAGCGGTTATTTTGCCAGGCTGATTGCAGTTTTTTGAGCATTCTTTTTATATCCATGAGTCGAATTTTAATTTTGGACTAACAGACAGGCCGAAAGTTTCGGTAATTTTTACCCACAGCTGTTACAAACTGTGTCTGCCCAGCTTGTTGTAGTGATTAACCGTTAATTTTTGCGATATAAAGCACAACAGGCTCCTGTCAATAACCTTTAGCGGTATTGCGAGAATTGCCGGGCTTTTCTACACTCAAAGAAACATTGTATTCATGGGCTTATTGTCAAGAATTAGATGTGATTATTTATGCTTAAAAAGTGCATAAAATACCAGTTTAATAACGCCAGATAGAGGTGCTTTTGTTTGTCTTTTAGGCACTTGTCTGGTTAATATGCGAGTTTGTTGCAAAAAAAGCAGTTTTCTATGACTAACGAAATTTCTACGATTTTATGGGATTCCGCCATGTTACTGATGGTGGGTATGTCGGTTGTTTTTGTGTTTTTGACCATGTTGATTGGCGCAATCCACCTCATTGAATGGATTTGCAACAAATTTCCCGGAGAGGAATCACCACAAAGTACGTCACCTTTGCCAGCTGCTAACGCTGTAAGTGAAGGTGTTAGTCCTCAGGTTGTGGCTGCTATTAGCAGTGCAATACATCAATATCGACATAAAAAATAATAATCAGTTTATAAGCTGAACGTGGTTCGACAGCCACCGATTCTTAAAATGCATCACTTGTTGGAGAGGAACGAATTATGGCAAAACCATTAGCCTTAACGGAACTGGTTTTAAGAGACGCACATCAGTCTTTATTGGCTACTCGTATGCGTATCGAAGATATGTTGCCAATTGCGGAAAAACTTGACCAGGTTGGATACTGGTCTATGGAATCCTGGGGCGGCGCCACCTTTGATTCTTGTATTCGTTACCTGGGAGAGGATCCCTGGGAGCGCATCAGAAAACTAAAAGCAGCGATGCCCAATACCAAGCAACAAATGTTGCTGCGCGGGCAAAACTTATTGGGTTATCGTCATTATGCCGACGATGTAGTAGAAAAGTTCGTTGAGCGCGCACATAGCAATGGCGTAGATGTATTCCGCATCTTTGATGCCATGAATGACATGCGCAATTTACAAACGGCCATTAAAGCCGCCATTAAGGTGGGAGCACATGCCCAAGGCACTATGTCCTACACCGTCAGCCCGGTACACACCTTATCCCTGTGGTTGGACATGGCTAAGCAACTGGAAGATTTGGGCGTTCACTCCATCTGTATTAAAGATATGGCGGGGTTGTTGAAGCCTTACGAGTGTGAAGAACTGATAACGCGTCTTAAAGAAACGGTTTCTGTACCAATCGCTATGCAATGCCACGCTACAACCGGGTTAAGCACAGCCACTTATCAAAAGGCCATTGATGCCGGTATCGATATGCTGGATACCGCAATCTCTTCTATGAGTATGACTTATGGGCATAGTGCAACGGAAACTATGGTGTCTATCGTAGAAAATACAGAGCGTGACACCGGATTAGATCTGGGATTACTGGAAGAAATTGCCGCTTATTTCCGGGAAGTACGGAAGAAGTACGCCAAATTTGAGGGCAGTCTGAAAGGCGTAGACTCCCGCATTTTGATAGCTCAGGTGCCAGGCGGTATGCTCACCAACATGGAAAATCAGCTCAGAGAGCAAGGGGCGGCAGACAAGCTGGATGAAGTACTGCAAGAAATTCCCAAGGTCAGAGAAGATCTGGGCTTCATCCCATTGGTAACGCCCACCTCACAAATCGTCGGTACGCAGTCGGTGTTGAATGTGTTAACCGGAGAACGCTATAAGACGATTACTAAGGAAACTGCCGGAGTATTAAAAGGTGAATATGGTGCCACTGCGGCACCGGTCAATAAGGAGTTACAGGCGCGCGTGCTGGACGGTGCTGAGCCTATCACCTGTCGTCCTGCTGATGTCTTAGAAGCAGAACTATCCAAACTGGATGAGGAATTGACCAGGCTTGCCAGCGAGAAAAGTATCAATCTGGCGCAGGACAAAATCGACGATGTATTGACCTATGCCTTGTTTCCTCAGGTTGGGCTTAAATTTTTGGAAAATCGCAATAATCCTGATGCTTTTGAACCGGCTCCAGGAAGTGAACCTGAAGCGCCAGTAGTAACTGCTCCACCTGCCCAAAGTTCAGGGACGGCAGAAGCTTATTCTGTGCGAGTTGATGGCAAAGTCTATCGCGTAGAAGTGGCTCCAGATGGCAGCCTGACCGATATTGCCCCGGCATCTGGCAACAGTGCAGCGGCTGCCGCTGCACCAGCTGCTGCCCCAGCGGGTAATGCAGAGCCTTTAAATTCACCCCTGGCCGGCAATATTGTACGTATTAAAGTGTCTCCAGGTCAGGCCGTGAATGCCGGTGATGTGGTGTTGATTATGGAAGCCATGAAGATGGAAACCGAAGTGCGTGCGGCAAAACCCGGCACTATTGCCAGTATTGCGGTTAAAGAAGGCGACGCCGTACAGGCTGGTCAGCCTCTTCTTTCCTTTTCGTAGGGAATTAGGCTAAATGGAAAAACTAAAAATATTGTGGGAAACCACCGCCCTGGCTAATTTTGAGTTAGGGCA
Organism: Planctobacterium sp. AWH2_060; assembly: GCF_056158425.1. NCBI lineage: Bacteria > Pseudomonadati > Pseudomonadota > Gammaproteobacteria > Alteromonadales > Alteromonadaceae > Planctobacterium > Planctobacterium sp. AWH2_060. The sequence goes on from NZ_JBSWTG010000001.1 coordinate 5,069,782, forward strand.
GCTGCTGATGATGGCGGTTGGTGTGCTGTTGTTGTATCTGGCCATCGCCAGAAAATACGAGCCACTATTGTTATTACCTATCGGATTTGGTGCTATTTTGACCAATATTCCTTTAGGAGGTTTTAGCGAGCCGGGTGGCATTCTGTATTACGTCTACGAAGTGGGAATTGGGTCCACCGTGTTCCCCTTATTGATCTTTATGGGAGTAGGGGCGCTTACCGACTTTGGTGCATTGATTGCCAATCCGCGTATGCTGTTATTGGGTGCTGCTGCCCAGTTTGGTATTTTTGCCACTTTGTTTGGTGCTATTTTACTGAATTTAGTGCCAGGTCTGGAGTTCTCTATGCAGGAAGCCGCAGCTATCGCCATTATTGGTGGGGCTGATGGACCGACGGCGATTTTCCTTGCCTCGCAACTGGCGGACCATTTGTTAGGCGCGATAGCGGTAGCTGCCTATTCTTATATGGCGTTAGTACCTATCATTCAGCCTCCTATTATGAAAGCGTTAACGACCCCTGAAGAGCGCAAGATAGAAATGCAGCAATTGCGCACTGTTAGCAAGCGAGAAAAGATTATATTTCCGTTAGCCGTACTGGGCCTGACCATTTTGTTCCTGCCGACGGCAACACCTCTGGTGGGGATGTTTTGCCTGGGCAACCTGATGCGGGAAAGCGGCGTGGTGGATCGCCTGAGTAAGACGGCTCAGAACGAACTAATTAACATCACCACCATCTTTTTGGGATTGGCGGTAGGGTCTAAGTTATCAGCTGATAAATTTCTGACTGGTGAAACCCTGGCGATTTTAGCTCTGGGTGCGGTGGCCTTTTCTATCGGTACTGCTGCCGGAGTGATGATGGCAAAGCTGATGAGTAGACTCGGTGGCGGTAAGATCAATCCTTTGATTGGCGCGGCAGGTGTCTCAGCTGTGCCTATGGCGGCACGTGTAGTTAATAAAGTGGGGCTGGAAGCTAATCCTCACAACTTCTTACTGATGCATGCCATGGGACCCAACGTGGCGGGTGTATTGGGCTCGGCAGTGGCCGCAGGTATTTTGCTGGCGCTGGTGGGGCCTTGATGCTTGTTTGCTAATGTCAGTAATTCTAAAGAGGAAGCTTCGGCTTCCTTTTTTAGTTTTATATCAATGGGTTAGTGGTATTAAAATGCCATAAAAGGCGGCGATAGCTGAGCTAATTACCAGAATGTAGATAAAGCCTTTTTTTCCTTGTTCCAGGGTGTAACCATTTTGTTTTAGGTATACAAACCAGCCCAGACAAAGCAATAGAGGTATCAGAAACAAAAATCGGATCAAGGTAGGCTCCCTGTTTAGTTGTTGTCGTAAAAGCTCGCCCAAAGTATGTAACCTCAAGCCCGGCGACATTCAAAAAAGTGTTACATCCTTGCAATCTGCTTGTAACTACATTGGCATTTAATACGGGTGTCACGTTAGACGGGATCACTATTTTATGTCAATGCCTCTTGCACCAGAAGCCGTTCAATCTCAGGTACTTATACCTGATTTATCTGAGCTAAACCAGGTTCCTTCACAATCGCTGGTCGGATACGCCCGGTCAATTCTTTATAGTTTAGAACTAATGTCCCGACAGTCAATTACCCCGGTAGATGCCGGTTGCCAGGATTGGTTGCAGGGCAAACTTGAACGGCTGGGGTTTCAATGCCATGCCTTTGAAGTTCAAGGGGTTAAGAACCTGGTGGCAGAGCTCGGCCAGGGAGAGCGGGTTGTCGCCTTTGCCGGACATACGGATGTGGTGCCACCAGGCCCCCTTGAGAAGTGGCGTACTCCACCATTTGAACCAACAATTACTGACAATGAATTAATTGGTCGCGGCGCAGCAGATATGAAAACCGGTATTGCTGCTATGTTAGCGGCCAGCGAGAGGATACTAAAACTGTCGCACCAGCTTAATCACAGATTCATGTGGTTTATTACCAGTGATGAAGAAGGGGAAGCTGAGTTTGGCAGCAAAGCTATAAAAGCTTGGCTGGACGAGAAGGGCATCAAAGTAGACAGCGTCATTGTGGGTGAACCTACCTCAAAGTCTACCACTGGCGACACCATTAAAGTAGGGCGTAGAGGCGCTATTTCTGGCCGTATTTTGGTGCAAGGTAAACAGGGGCATGTGGCTTACCCACAGTATGCCGATAACGCGATTCACAAGATGGCCAAGGTTATTGAGGCTATCAACGCTATAGAGTGGGATGCCGGAAGTGACGATTTTCCGGGAACTAGTCTGCAGATTACTCATATTGATTCAGGTGAGTTCACCGACAACATTGTGCCTGCTCGTTGTCAGATTTGTTTTAATATTCGTTACAACCATGATTATGATTTGGCGACCCTGGAAAGCCTGATTCAGGAGCGAATTAACGCTGTTGTTCAGGGGACTCACATTCAATGGGAAAGGCCCTGCACCCCTTACTTTACTCATGTAGATCAGCAAAATAGTCTGATTAAGGCGGTGGAACAGGCTATTGTCAAAAATACGGGTAAGTTTCCGGTGTTATCAACGGCTGGCGGTACCTCCGATGGTCGCTTTTTTGCCAGTGAGCACACTCAGGTGGTGGAAGTGGGGGTTCCCAACAAGACTATTCATCAGATCAACGAGCGTATCCATATTTCCGATCTGGTCACGCTGGAAGACATCTTTACCGATTTGCTTTCTGATTTACTGTTCGGTTAATGGTGGCCAACGCTAGAGGGCCACTCCTCAGGGGGCAAGGCCGCGAAAGATTTTTTGAGCGACACTCACACATAGCCTAACTGAAGCCAGAACCTAGCTATTATAGCTAAGTCTTAAGTTATTGATGTTAAGTTAATCAACCTATTTACAGGCTCTGGTTTTGAGTTTGCTGGTAGCTAGACTTTTTTCAGCGCCCTATTCTAATTCAACCACTGTTGTTTGATTGAAATAATTGTCGGGGCGCCGACTGCGCCTTAAGGTGACCGGGCTGCGCCCCCCTTAAGAATCCCCCGCAGCCCCTGACGCGCAAAAGCATAAACTTCGCCATCAGAACAACGACGACCATCAATGACAGCACATCCCTGTGCTGGGCATTGATTGAGATATCATCCCTGATATCTCTCATCGTTGTTTTAACTGATGGCGCAGTTTATTGCGCGTAAAGGGAGGTTTGGTTCAGCACTCCGAATAAATACTGGTGTAATCGAACATGTAAACAAATCTGTTTTGCTTTATCTTTAAATGAATATTTTTTAGTTTCTAGACACTATGGTCACCAAATGAGCGTTCATGCTCTCGCTTTTTGCTGCTCTTCATCCATAAATCCCGAGCCTAATTAATTGCGCCAGACTCTGAATTATAATGTGTTTAGCGCTTTAATTCTGTGGCGGCAGGTCGTCTTTCAGTACCAAAGCAATTAAGTAAATTAAAGCCAGTGGCGGAATAAAGGCGGTAAAAAATCCGATGACGGAGGTAATGATTGGTGTTTGAGTTTTTCGTTTGCCAAAAAAGTAGCAGAAAGTTGCCATGAAGATAGCCAGAATGACCACTACCTGGGCATATAGTGTTGCGTTAAAGTTCATATGAAAATCCGTTTTCGTTTGGTGTTATTAATTTACCTTTTTGAAAGCAATTAGCAATACTAATATCGGACTTCTCAAAGGATTTTAATGTTTTAACGCTTGTCTGATTGCAGAGAGTGGCCCCGGCTTGCCGAATAAGTAGCCTTGTACCTCATTAACCCCAAGGTTCTTGAGTGTCTCTGCCTGAGCTACCGTCTCTACTCCTTCTGCCAGAACGATAAAACCTACACGCTTGCTGAAGGAAACGATGGAACTAACCAGAGCTTCAGCTTTGTCACACTGATGCACCTGATTGATCAATGAACGATCTATTTTAACTTTAGAAAAAGGTAACTGAGTTAACAGGTTCAGGTTCGAATAACCGGTGCCAAAGTCATCAATAGCGATGTTAAAGCCAAGTTCCATTAAGTGTTTTACTACTGCGGTGATCTGTTGATCCATCATAGTGGATTCAGTCAACTCTAGTTCCACCTGACTGATTTCAAGCCGGTGTTTTTGCAATAAATCCAAAAGCAGATTGGGAAGATCTGATTCTCCCAACTGAACAGGCGAATCATTAATGGCTATTTTAGCGGCTGGTAAGTGGTTAAACTCTTGCAGAGACTGATTGAAAATTCGTTTACTCAACGAGCTAATAAGGCCGTATTGTTCCGATACAGGAATGAATTTATCTGGAGGAATAAAGCCGTCTTTCAGACTTGGCCACCTGGCCAATGCTTCATAGCCACAACACTCCATTGTATTGAGATCGAATTGCGGTTGGTAATGCACATCCAGAGCATCGTTACTGATGGCTTCCAACAGATTATCGTAAATCCACCACTTTTCATTAAATTCATCCAACTTCTCAGGGTGGTAAGTCGTTAGAGAGGGCGTATCGGGTCTGATTGCTTCCAGAAGGGCAATTTCCGCTTTTTCCAGAATGTCACGCCAGCCCTCCTTGCTGCAACGGCTTTGGTAATAGCCGATATTCACTTTTAGCTTTATCTTACTGTCGCCTATCAGAATCATCTTTTCCAGATTTAACTGCAGGGTTTTGAGTTGATATTCCAGCCGCTCAGGGATGTTTAAAAACAGAATACCGAATTTGCCATCTCCCAGACTTCCGGAAAAAGCATTGATTTCAGTGTTGTTGTGCAGGCGCTCAAAGATGGCGCTCTGTATGATATCTTTGGCATCTTTTACTTTGAGTGACGCAACAATCTCATCCATGGCGTAGATACTGATAATCGCCAAGGCTAATGGACTAGAATTTAACGCAACTGACTTTTCCAGATAGCGACAGAATGTGGATTTAAGAGGCAATCCTTTCGGATCAAACTGCTCATGCATAATCTTTTGGTTTAATCGCCAAAAGTCTTGTTGTTTCTTAAGGCGGAGATTGTTGATAGTGCGGGCCGTTAATTCCGCCCTGTGAAAGGGCTTAGTAATGTAATCCTGAACGCCATAGGATAAGCCTTGTACTATCGCTTCCTGATCGTCCATTGCGGTTAACAAGATAATGGGGATGTGATTGTATACTGGAGAGGATTTCAACTGACGGCTGATTTCAAACCCCGACTGGCCTGGCATATTTACATCCAGTAGTATTAAATCAGGTTCAAATTCTTCTAATGCGTCTAAAACCATCAAGCTGTTGTTCACCGCAAAGGTGTAAAATCCCAGAGGTTCAAACATGGCGCTGAGTAAATCTGTTGTAACGGGTTCATCATCCACTAAAAGAATTTTGCAGCCATAGACAAAATTCAACTCCGCTTCTGGAGTGCTGTTTTGCACAACTGGTTGATTTAGTGGTTTGATTGGCATAAATCGCCTCGCTGTTACTACAAACTACGTACTACTTAAGATTAGCAAAGTATTGATGGTAAGGAATAAGCTAAAATTTTGTGTTCTTTGAGGTTCTCTGTGAATAGATTTTTTGTTTTGTAGGGACTGTGTTTATTGCCTTGTTAAGGTTATGAATTTAATAGGTAAATTTGTCAGGGTGTATTGTGATGCATGGGGTGTAAGTGAGGTGTTTTTCATCTGTAGGAAATATCGCACGGTGAATTTGTGTAAAATACTACAGTTGGACTGATTAAATTCTCAGCCCATTGAATGGGAATAAAGTGTGCCGTATTGCGAAATGGCTTCGGTCGGGTGTTAAATTAACCCTTGCCGAGACGGCAAAGGTCAAGACGTTCTGGATATATCAATTTAATCTCAGGTGCTCAGGTAATTAGATAGCTGATCGACATGGCCTTTGGTTTCATCGATGAGCGATGTAATCTGATCAGCAGAATCAGTGGAACTTTGCGCAAGGTTTCTGACTTCATCTGCCACTACCGCAAATCCTCGTCCAGCTTCGCCGGCTCTGGCCGCTTCGATAGCAGCGTTAAGTGCCAACAAGTTAGTTTGATTGGAAATATTATTGATGGACTGAACAATGGAACTGATGCGGTCCAATACCTGAGACATAGCTTCGTGTGTTTCAGAGATAACGGCATTTTTCCTGGATATATCTTCGGCGTATATTAATACGCTGGTGAGAGAGCCGGATACGTCGGTTATCGGCGTCGCCTCGATGGTCAATCTCAACGGGTTCCCTGAAGTGTGCTTAACGCTGACATCTGACTTGAAGGCTTCTCCTTTTGCCAATTGCGACCACTCTGAGGTTCCTACCAGTTGTTCCAGGTTGCCCAATACGTCTTTCGCGGCACTGTAGTTTTGGCATCCTAGAGCATTGATAAATTGCTGATTTGCGTATGTGACATGGCCTTGAGGATCTGCTTCGCACATCAGGCTGCTATCGTTAATGGCCCGCATTCGAATATCGTTTTCCAGTGACTTTCGCTTGGTCTTATCAATATCGGCTTGAATGGCAACATAGTGGGTAACTTGATTATGCTCGTTAAATACGGGGTCAATGGCCAGTGATATCCAGTATGCCTGGCCTTGTTTATTATAATTGAGTATCTCTTCGTACAAGGCACGCTTTTCTCTCAGAGCTTTGCTTATGCGCTCTACCGTTTTGCTGTCGGTATGCTTGCCCTGCAAAAAACTACCTGGCTTCTTACCACTAATTTCACTAAGGCTGTAGCCGGTGATATCACTAAATCCTTGATTTACGTATTCTATCTTTCCTTCGGCGTTAGTGATGATCACAGCATTGCTGGTATTATTGGCCACTAAAGAAAGTCGTTTTACTTCTTGCTTTGCCAGGTATTCTTCGGTGATGTCCCGCACAAAAGCCGTATACAGGATCTTGTTTTCCAGGGTGATTTTGGAAAGAGAGAGTGATACCCAAATTTCTCGTTTGTCGAAAGTTTCAATTTTCAGATCTCGGGAGGACCCGACAATTTTGTTCTCGCCAGTACGACGATTTCTGTTTACCTTCTCGTCGTGGCCAGGCTGGATCGCTTTGGGAACTAACATTTTAACGTTGTTTCCCAACACCTTATCCTTTTGAATTCCCCAAATTTTCTCAGCCGCAGGGTTAAAAAACAGTACGCGGTTGTTTTCGTCTATGGTAACGACACCATCGATACACTGATTCAAAGTCTGATCCAGCAGTAGTTTCTGTTCGCGTTGTTTAGTGATGTCTTTTACAATGGCGGAGTAGCATTGCTTACCATTTATTTTGAATTTTGAGAGCGATAAGGAGCACCATATCTTTTTACCGTCTTTAGTTTCGATGTACAAATCAAGGGTGGTGCCCACCAGTTTATCCTGATTGGTGTTCCTGTGGCGGTTGACGTAGTTATCGTGATTGTCTCTGTGGGCTAGCGGCACCAGCATTTTTACGTTCCTACCTAACACCTCTTGTTTGCTATAACCCCAGAGCTTTTCAGCAGCAGCGTTGTAAAACATGACACAATTGGATTCGTCTATAGCGATGACCGCATCGATGCTTTGTTCGAGAATGGAGTAAGTGAAATCATCGCGCTTTTTCAGAAAATTAAACATGGGCTGCCTCTACATTGCTGACCCCACTTAAACGAAAGTTATGGCGATATAGTTCAAAACCTCGACAAAGATTTCTTTGCGAGCCAAAGAGCCACGATGTTGGCTATGAATAAGGATTTCTGCCCGGTTAGTTTGTGTTGCTATTTGAGTGTTGCGCAACAGTAATATTTGTCAGACCGGCAATAAACAACAGATAACCGCATAGGTAAATCAGGCGTAATTCTGGAACAACTAATCCTCCCAAGCCGGTTAAGGTCGCGCCACCAATCACCGCTACGACAGGCCATTTATGCTCTTTGACGTAAGCACAGGCTTGTATTGTTAACCCAACGAATAAACACGCCGGCCCCATGGTAAAGAATACTGGCCAAATGCCTGGCTCCTCAACCAGCTTTGTAAATAATACCAATCAGTAATAATATGTGAGCTACTCAGTGGGAATTGAAACGCATTTAGGCAAGGCAGATGTTTGCAGGTCTAGTGGGGCTAAATCAAAAACATCTAAAGCAGCATAAATGCGTTTCAAACCCATCTTCGACGTTGCTCATAGCCATGATCTCTTTGTTGCCAACAAGGATGTTGATAAGGGGCGAGAGCAGGATGCGGTAAGCTTTGCGCGAGACTCGAAAGACCACCAGTATTACTTCACTCGCGCGTCGCGACCTCATGGCTATGAGACTAACGCTGAGCGATCACATATTATTAATGATTGGTATAAGGCCGCTCTTGTTTCGCTGTCGTGGCGAAGCGCCCATAGCGCCATATCGATTGCGCACATGCCTATTGTTGTCGTTGCTCCGATAAGCGTAAAAGACCCACCAATCTGCCTGAAAAGACCAAAGGAAAACTGCAGACCATGAGGAATAATTAGCAATATACCCAGTAAAATGCCCCAGTGAATAAAATCTATGGGTTCCAGCAGATTAATAACCTCAGAGGGAATGGAAAAGGAAATTTGAGCCAGTAGTTGCAGAATTAATCCTGCGATAAATAGATGCTTCATGTTTTTATTCAATTTATTTTAGCGTGAGGGATTATAGTACATCCGGCCCATAATGTCGGGAGTGTGGCGATATATCGCACATTTTGTGAATGGGATTTCATCGCGGATGCATTGAATTTCTCCAACTTTTATTGGTCAGTTTCGTTTACCTGTTCAAAAAAACACTTTAAGATGTTGTTTTTTAAGACAATAAAGGGAATTATTTTGCGCCCAACTCAAGCCCTCAATGGTTTTACCCGTTTATTTACTCGTCGGCTACTAATGCCTCTTGCGTTGCTCTCAATGCCGCTTTCTGCTCAGGAAAGTACTGTCGAACCTTTTGAGCTGGATGCTGAGTGGTCTTTGCTCAGTACTTCGGTTGGCGTAAAACGCTATGCCGGAGAAAAACCCAATCAACCTCACTTACCTCATATAATCGAGGACACCGCCTATTGGATGGCGGGAAATGGCTACAGTGATGGCAGCCGGGCCACCAATAAGGTGTTAGCTATGGATCTGAGTTCAGGGGAAATCTCTGAGCTGGCAGAAATGGGGCGCAACTTTCTGCGGGGCAATGCCACTGTTGAGTATCAGAGCCGACTATTGTCGGTGGGTGGGTCTGATAACTTTATTAATCACAACCTCAATTATGTGATGGCCTATGACACCGTCACCGGAGACTGGCGACAACAAACCGCAGCGCCTCTGGCCAGAGAAAATGCCATGGCTGAACAGGTTAACGGGCAAGTGTATGTTTTTGGTGGTTGGGGCTTTGATACTTTTAACAGAGCTATGGTGAAGTTGGGCGATGATGGCTTTTTCTACACAGATGTTGAGGAGAGTGCCGCCTGGCGACAGGAAGTGCAGCGTTACGATATTGCCGCTGATAGCTGGTCAATAGTCAGTGAGGCACCTACCGACGAACCTTTCAGAGCAAGCGCTCTGATAGAAAACAAGGTGTATCTGAGTGCAGAAGCCGACTGGATTACGCCAAATGACACACTGCATGTTTTTGATACAGATACTGCCGTGTGGAATACACAGACTGTTCCTGAGCCATTAGTGAGTAAAAAGCTGGTTTCGGTAGGGCATTTGTTATTGGTTTATGGATTAACTGACTGGTCGATGGCGCCCAATTCTTTTTGGCAAAGTTACCTGTTTGATACCCAAACACAAACCTGGTATCAGGGCATCCCGCTACCCAATGAAGACAATATCACCCCGGTATTTGCTTTGGCCAGCGAAGGGGATGAACTCTATTATTTTGAGTACGCAGAAAACCCATGGGACGATGCTGACAAGCAGGTATATCGCTTAGATTTTAATATTGGTGCTTCAGCCGATGAGGGCTATCAGCCATTTGAGCAACAAACTATCACTGAATTCGATGTTGAAAATGGCGATGCTTTGCATATTAACGAGGCTGGCAATGTCGCTAATCTGATAGTAGCTGATTGGCAAGATTACGATGATGTCTGGAATGGACGTGGCGATGATGCTCAAAAAGATGCACTTAAGAGAATGACTCAGTCTATATATAGTCAATTGCAGGATGAGTTTGATTTTATGTTTTTGGTGTTTAACGAGCCTGAGCATGCGCCGTACCCGGCACCCTACGGCTATCATACGCCAATTCAGAATGATATTGAGGGTATCGGGCAGGGGATCTTTGACTTTGCTGAAGCGTACGGTAGTGACGGTAATTTAGAAAGCGTTGTGGTGTTAGGGGCTGCCGACGATATTATTCACGGACCATCGCTACACGAATTGGGGCATCGTTGGGGGAACTATTTAACGGGAAGCCTGGACGCAATGCGGCAATTGGGTTGGGTTGCCTGTATGGCCCCGGATTTGATGCCTTACCACTGGGGGTTACTGAGCAATGGTGGCCAGCTTGGTGGTTGGCACGAAGAAGACTTAAATATGGGGGACGATAACTCCGCCACCTATTTACTCAATGATGGTGCTGAGGGCTTTGCTGGTTTCAGAGGTATAGGGCCGGGTAACAACTTTATTGGCTATAGCAATCTGGAGTTGTATTTGATGGGGTTATTGCCGCATTCCTCAGTGGGGGAACTCAGAGAGCCCGCTAGTGCGCCAATTGAATTGGATGTTAACCCACTGTTCATTGTCGACAGCTTTAATCAGATTTCTATGGATACTGTGGTACAGGAAAATGGTGTCAGAACGCCTGGTGTCGATGAAGCCGTTAACAGTTTTAAAACGCTGTTTGTAGTGATATCTAAAACGCCTTTATCCCAATCCGAATGGCACAATTATCAATTACAGGTGCAAAACTTCACTAAGGCCGAACACGATGATTATTTGCGTTTGAACAACTTTTGGGAAGCCACCGACGGCAAAGCAAGTTTGTCGGTGCCTAATCTCAATGAGATTTTATTATCTGATGCCCAGCCTCAATATACCCGAGGGGATTTTGATGGCGATGGTAAAGCTGATGTGGCGGTCCGCCGACCTTCAAACTATATGCAATACATTTTAAATTCGGACGATAACCAGATACAGCGTCAGCTTTTCGGTAAAAATGCCTCTGATATCCCGGTAATGGGGGATTTTGATGGAGATGGCATTAGCGATATCGCGGTCAGACGGCCATCAAACAGTATGTGGTACATATTGAACAGCTCAGATAACCAGATTCAACGCATCGAATTTGGCAAACAGGCGCAGGATATTCCGGTGTCTGCAGATTACGATGGTGATGGCATTACCGATGTGGCGGTGCGTCGTCCCTCCACGCAGATGTGGTATATCCTGAACAGTTCTGATGGTGAGATTCAACGGATCCATTTTGGCAAACAGGAAACCGATATTCCGGTACCAGCTGATTACGATGGTGACGGTAAGGCGGATGTGGCAGTGCGCCGTCCCTCATCACAAATGTGGTACATTTTGAGCAGTTCCGATGGTGAGATTCAACGCTACCATTTTGGCAAACAGGAAACCGATATTCCGGTACCAGCTGATTACGATGGCGACGGCAGAGCAGATGTCGCGGTCAGGCGTCCCTCAAATCAGATGTGGTACATTTTGAACAGTTCTGATGGTGAAATTCAACGCTATAATTTTGGCAAGCAGGAAGCGGATATTCCGGTACCGGCTGATTATGATGGCGATGGCAAAGCGGATGTGGCGGTACGCAGAGCCGCCAACCACATGTTCTATATCCTGCGTTCATCAGACAGCGAAATTCAGCGAGCCGAATTTGGCAAAAATGAGGCAGATATTCCGTTGTTGGCGACACCGGTTACCCTGATGGAAATGGCAGTCCAATAAGTATTATTGCTCAGAGACAACGAGATTGGTTACAACCAGCCTCGTTGTCTGGCTATTCGGGCCGCTTCAATACGATTCTGTGCATTGAGTTTAGCAGAGGCACTGGACAGGTAGTTTCGCACTGTGCCTTTTGATAGAAACAGTTTTTCAGCTATCTGTTCTGTGGTTAATCCATCGGCCGCCAGCTTTAAGGTTTTGCGCTCTTTTTCCGATAGAGGGTCCACTTCATCAAAGGCTTCGATGACCAGTTCAGGATCGATCACTTTGCGGCCTGACACCACTTTGCGAATGGCCTCTGCCAGTTCTTCACTAGGGGCATCTTTTAGCAGATAACCTCTGACACCGGCATCCATTGCGCGGCGCAGATAACCATTACGAGCAAAGGTGGTTAAGATCATTACTTTTCCGGGAAACTGGGTCTTTTGTAACTGTTCCGCCAGTTCAATACCAGACATGCCCGGCATTTCTATATCGGTAAGTAGTACATCGGGCTGGTGTTGTTTGCACAGTTGCAGTGCTATTTCGCCGTCTTTAGCTTTGGCTACCACTTCGAAATCCGGCTCCAGGTCCAGAAGCGTTGCCACAGCACCCAATAACATTGCCTGATCTTCAGCAACAACAATTTTTAATGGCTCAGCCATGGGGTACCTCCACGAAAATAGTAAAACCGGATTGCGATGAAATGCTGAGCCGACCGCCCAACTCCTGAATGCGTCCCCGCATCCCTGTCAGGCCAGAGCCTTCTTTGAGGACTGCCTCTGCATGGCTGCCATTGTCTTCAATATTTAATTGATACATGCCGTCACAGTCCTCAAAGTGCAGTTGGCATTGCGTGGCATCAGAGTGCTTTACTATATTGGTAAATGCCTCGCGAATGACCCAGGCCAGAGCACAGTTAATATTGTCTTCTTCAGGTAGTTCAGCGATATCACTTTGTAGTTTTATCTCGGCAGCCTGAGTCAATATTTGCGCTTTGGCTATTTCACTGGCCATGTCTTTTTGTTGATAGCGATGCACCGTTTCCCTGACTTCAGCCATGGCTTTGCGGCTCAATTGTTCTAGCTCTTTAAGCTCATGTTTGCTTTTTAACGGATCGATATCTGCCAGTTTGTGGGCCAGTTGCGCTTTAACTGTGATCAGTGAAAATGTGTGTCCGATAACGTCGTGTAAGTCGCGGGCAATACGCTCTCTTTCCGCTGTCGCAGCCATTTTTTGTAACTCTTCCTGTGATAGTTTAAGTAGCTGATTTTTCTTACGTAATTCACCTTCATAGATGTTAACTGAGCCGATCAGGATACTCAGTACAATGGCTGGAAAATAAAAGTAGCCTGGCATGTCCAGTAAATAACTGTAAAGTCCTGCAGAAGCCGCAATCAGCATCACCAGTATCATGCCTTTTCGCGGTTGCCACAGGTGCACGCAAAAGGCTGAGGCGTAGATAAAAAACACCGAAGCGCCAGCGTTAAACCAAGCTGTGGCGAGGCCGAAACTGAGAATGCCTAAAATGCAAACCAGTACCATTTTGCCTCGTTGCCAGAAGGTGCAAAAATATAGCGCCAGAAATGGTGGCACCAGGGCAAAGCTGACAATGCTTTGCCAGTTGGGGCGGTCACCAAACAGAGGCGGTAATAAAAACATGATCAGATAAACCAGCCAGACGTAAGGCAGATAACCGGAGTTGTTATCTGCAGGCAACAGGCGCTGGTGTATGCGTTGGAAAGTGGTTGATAAAGCAAGCGTCGACATAACCAGTCCTGAATTCAATGTTTAACGGGTTTCCATAGTTTTAAAAGCTTTTTTGGCCAACCAACCAAACAGGCCAGTAAAACCGAGCAGTACTATAACATGTATCCACCAGGCGATACCTATATCCGCATCCTGCACCTTTAATACCAGTTGTGAAAAGTGGAACGGTGGTAGTGTCATGGCGAGCTTTTGCAATGGATCTGAAAACTGCATTACCGGGATCCATAATCCTGATAAAAATGACATGGGGAGGTAAATCAGATTAACCACAGCAGCAGAGGCCTGAGCTTTGACTTTCAATCCGATAAACAACCCGATGGCACAAAATGGAAGTACGCCGGTTAACAGCAACAAAGCGGTGCTCAGCCATTGCCACAGTGGCATCTGGACATTGCCAAATACGGCGGCCACAGAAAACAGCAAAACAATGATAATGGCGGCAAAGACCATGGCGGTCATGATTTTAGCAACGAAATAGGCGGATATCGGCATAGGACTAATCTGCTTTAATGCCAACATGCCTCGGTCTTTTTCTACAGCAACGTCTGCACCAAATGAAAACAGAGCGGGTCCCATGACACCAAACACACCGTAAGTGGCTAGTAGATATTGTGACACGGCAGGGTTGCCTTCCGGTGCGTATAATATGCCAAAAAATACATAAAACATTACCGGAAACAACATGCTGGGCAGCACAAATCCCGGGGTTCGGAAGGTTTTGAAAATATCGGTTTTGGCTTCCAACTGAAAAATGTTCAGGGTATTTTGATTGCTTGTGTTCATGCGGCTTGCTCCTGGTTTGTTTCAGATGTGGGGGATTGGTCACTCAGCATTAAAACGGCGTCTTCTAACCGGGCACTTTCAATGGTCAGGTCAGAAATCACATAGTCACTGTTAAACAGTTGTTTCAGTAGTAGCTCTGGTGCAGCGGTTGTCAGAAAGGCTTTGCCACTTTTTAACACTAAATCATGCACAGCTGAGCCGGAATGGGCATTGATTAAAGCACCCAACTGTTCTTCACTTTCTGGCCAGTTGAAACTCATGCGTTTACCCAATGCTTTTGCTTTGACTTCGCTGGGGGTTCCCTGATGAATAATGTGCCCTTGTTTTAGTAGCACGATGCGATCTGCCAGTGCTTCCGCCTCTTCCAGGTAATGGGTGGTCAATACGATGGCCACGCCGCTGTTTCTTAGATTCTCTATACATTGCCAAAATTCACGTCTGGCGCTGGTATCCAGACCTACCGTGGGTTCGTCCAGAAAAATAATTTCTGGATTGCCACAGACCGCCAGAGCGAAAAACAGGCGTTGCTTTTGACCACCTGACAAGCTGCTCAGGCGTCTTTTTTCCAGCCCTTCCAGCATGGAGAGTTTAATTAAGGCGGCCCTGTCCATCGCGTTGGGGTAATAACTGCGAAACAGATCTATTTGCTCAATGACGGTGGTATTGTCCGGCAGATTGGCACTTTGTAATATGGTGCCGGTGCGTTGCTTAGCGGCCTGTTCACCAGGTGAGGTACCAAAGATACTTATTTTACCTTGGTTTACCTTTAAACGGCCCAGGATGCAGTTAATTAATGTGCTCTTACCAGCTCCATTTTCACCTAGTAAGGCCAGTACCTCTCCAGCATTTATATTCAATGAAATTTGACTAAGTGCTTTGGTGGCACCGTAGGTCACCGAAACACTGTTTATCTCTACTATGGCATTTTTCATGGTTATTTCCCTCAGTGGTTGAACCTATTGTGCAAAACTTTGTACTGCCGACACAGAGGGGCTTGTCATGACTTTTAGGTGACATTTGTCATATTGTGGCTAGACTAGACTAAACTGGATTTCAGCATTGGAATGGGATTGTCAGAAATGCTTCGTAGCTGCATGTGTTGCCTGATTCTGTTTTGTGTATCAGTGAAAGCGATGGCCAGCGCTGATAAGCAGGACAAGGTTGTTGTTATTGGCTTAGTCGAAGGTGTTGATTATGTCCTGCCCTATGAACAGGTGATTTCCAGTGCATGGCTGGAGCTGGGCTATCAGGTTCGCTATGAGCGTTTGCCAGCAGACCGTTCGCTGTTGTTGAGTGACAGTGGGCTGTTGGATGGGGAGCTGGTGCGTTCCAGAGTTGTTGAGTCCAATAATAAGAATTTAGTCAGAGTGCCATTGCTGATTTCTAAAGGCGAGTTAACTCTGTTTTGTCGTAAGACTGTGCCATGTAATCGCAGTGTCTTGAACGACAGAAAAACGTTAATGGGTGTGCGTGCAGGCAGTTTGACAGCGATAGAGTTCCTTAGGCAACATTCTGCGCAGGCATTACAACTTTCCTCGCCAGATATGCAAGATATGCTGAACACTGGTACCCGGTTAGACTACGTACTTACTGTTGCCGTCAGAGGGTATGGCAATCTGGATGAAATCTCCGACCCGGAAAACCTGGCCAGTATTAGCCTGATAACGTTTGACGCCTGGCATTATGTTCACAAAAAACACGCGTCTCTTGTGCCCATGCTGGCCGATTCATTGGCCAGGGCCAAAAAAAGATGGTTACAGAACTACAAGCAATCAGCCTTGCCCGATTAACAATGGCTCAGAAATTACTGAGGCGTACCACGTTATCTGAGTCAAGCTGACTGTCTGCTTCGTTATTTGAGTCAAGCAGATTGTCTGCTTCTTCAGTTTCGGCCTCGGTTATGATGGTTTCGGGTAAATAGCGGGCCCGTTTTTTCGCTTTGAGCTTCATCAGGTCCACTAAAATTAAACCATCTACACAATCATTGAAGTCTGGATCTACCCCAAAACCTAAAAATTGCACACCGCCCGGTTCACAAAGTTCTGAGTATTGTTTATACAGGGTAGGAATAGCCACTCCCATATTGGCCAACAGGTGTTTCAGCGTAACGAAGTCGGATTTGTAGTCGGTGCCGGTAAAACTGCCTTGCAAATCTTTGGGCAGGCGGTAGGGGTAATTGGAACGAGCAATTTCTACTTCAGTGCCGAAATGCAGTTGATAAAATTCCACCATTAAATCTTTCGCGGCTTGTGGGAAGCTATTACTCAAGCTGACCGGGCCAAACAAGTAACGGTACTGGGGGTAACGAGTTAAAAAGGCACCAATACCATACCAGAGGTAATCCAGAGAGCGCTTACCCCAGTACTTAGGTTGCACAAAGCTGCGGCCTAATTCCAGACCTTGGCGAAAGTAAGGATCCATTTCCTGGTTGTATTGAAACAAGCTGGCCGAATACAGGCCTTTTAGTCCTTTTTCTTGTTTTAGTTTTTGGGCATCACCAAAGCGATAGGCTCCGACAATTTCCAGTTCATCTCTGTCCCATAATATCAGGTGGAAATAATCATTGTCATAGTGGTCAGTATCGCGTCGTTTGTTACTGCCTTCACCTACAGCGCGAAATGCGATTTCTCGCAAGCGGCCAACTTCTCGCAATATTGGCGAACTGCCGTTGTAACGGTACAGATATATTTCTTTTTGATCTGCTGTGGTACCGAGTAACTCACACTCTTTTTTGATGGCTTTGCTTAAAACCTGGCGATCTTCCGGTGCGGCGATGGCCTTTTGGGTAGCGAATATTTCTGATTTATTGGTAACTAAGCGATACAGGTGTCGCTTGAATAACTTGGTCAGAATGCGATTGTTCAGCCGCGCTTCGCTAAAAGACTCGTGGGGGATCAATTGACCGATGCGCATTGGCAGGTGCTTGTTGCGTTGTTTGAACATTTCGTCCACTAACAGGAAGGTGGCCAACGGCTTGTAAATCATAGAGGTGGCATAAAACAACCAGGAGTTTTTGCCTTCCAAAAATATCGGCAGTACCGGGGCTTTGGCAGTTTTAGCCATGCGCACAAATCCAGTATTCCACTTGGTATCACGTATTCCTTGCGGGCGCAGACGAGACACCTCACCGGCGGGAAATACAATAATTGCTCCCTGGTTTTTCAGGTGCTCCTGGATTCTGGCAATGTTTTGTTTCGCAGTACTGCCGCCCATGACATTGACCGGAAACAACAGCTCCTGTAGAGGTTTAACCGCCATCAGCATCTCATTGGCCACTGCTTTAACATCGGGACGGATCTCACTGACCAGTCTAATCAAAGCAAGACCATCTAATGAGCCAATAGGGTGGTTAGCGATAATTACTAATGGACCGGAGCGGGGAATGCGCTCTTTTTCTGAGTCGCGTGTGGAATAGGTAAAATTGAAATGTTCCAGCGCTTGCTCGATAAACTCAATGCCTTGCAGATGCGGGTAATTTTCAGCAAACTCCACAAACTCTTTTTCATGCATAATTCGCCTTAGCAGGAAACTGACAGGCTTAAATAGCAATGGCTTCTGGAGTAGTTTAGGCGCGTGTTTGTTGAGAATATCATTAACTGAAAACATGTGATTGAGCAGGCCTCTTGGCTTTAACGTCAGAAACTAATAGCAGTGATTGTATGAAGCTTTCATGAATAAAATGCGAAGCGATGATGGCGGTTTTGTTACAAGCTGTTGGCGACGGTTTTTTCGGGGGGGGTAAGGCGGCGCAACGGCAATGCCACTTTGGGTATTCAGAGCCCAAAGTGGCTTAACCGGGTTTTCAGCTTAGGCAGCCTTTTGGCCTTCCCGATTTTTCTGCAAATCTGACAGGGCGTGTACCGTGGCCTCTTGTCCGGATTTCTCAGTCCAGGTGATCAGTTCGATATCGCCTTGTTTGTTTTCTGTGAGAGCAGAACAATTCTCTATCCAGTCGCCATCGTTGTAGTAGGTGACGCCATCCATCTCTACCACCTCAGGGTGATGGATGTGGCCACAGACCACGCCATCCAATCCCAGCTCTTTGGCTTTATTGGTACTGGCCACCCGGTAACGCTCGATGGCTTCATTGGCGCCAGAAATTTTGGATTTGATATAACCTGCCAGTGACCAGTAGGGAAAGCCCATCCAGGCTCTGGCCTTGTTATACCAACGGTTCAGGAAGAGTAAGAATTCATAGCCTTTGTCACCAATCCAGGCCGTAACCGGACCAAAACAAACTTCGCTGTCAAAAATATCGCCATGCAGTAATAACAGCTTTTTACCGTCAGCGGTGGTGTGAATGTATTCGCGGTGAATCTCCACCTCGCCGAAACACATACCATCATACTTCTGACAAGGTTCATCGTGGTTGCCAGGCAGGTAAATCACTTTTGTGCCCGAGCGCGACAAGTTTAATAAATAGTGGAATAGCTCATTATGAGCCTGAGGCCATAAGAAGCGTTTGCTCATAGCCCACATGTCAACGATATCGCCTACAAGGTACAGGGTTTCAATTTTACTGTGTTTTAGGAAGTCCAACAGATAGTCGGCTTTACAATCTTTGTATCCAAGGTGGATGTCTGAAATCCACACCGTGCGAAACTGCTGTTTATTAACCATCTCAATGCTTCCCCTTCAGCGCTAATCGGTAGTTGCTGAGCTAATGGTAAAAAACAGGGGTGACAGTTCAGTTAAATTGCGGTGAACATAGCGTGACAGAATAGCCGGTTTTGTGACATTTCATTGAAGATTACAGCCTGGTACTGGTGATTTATGCTGATTGCCAATAAACTGACCGAACCCTCTCTTAAAAAAAGCAGTTTTCAGGCTTAGTCTTCCTCAAACCAGGAAGAAATATAGCCGCCGAATCCGGTATTTTTAATCACCTTGTAGCGCAGACAGTTGTCGTTTTCCTTGGCGTAACAAACATGCAGGTGCTCTGTATCTTCATCCAGACGCACAAATTTGGCATTGGAATCAAACAGCACACCCGGTCCGAATAAGCCGTCCCAATATGTGCCCACGGACACCATATTGGCATACTCGTAGGTTATGCGTTGCGGTTTGGGGAAAATAATCAGTAAAAACAGTAAGGCACCTGCAGCAATTAATTTAACCTGCTTTGCATCTATGCTAAAGCCTTTGCTGGCTTGATTATTTGTGTCTTTTTTCTTATCCATCTGAAAAACGCCGGGGCTAAGATTAGGTAAAGGCTTAACTTTTAATATTAGGATACAACAACTTTGTGGGAAATGGCGATGGGATTTTATGCCTTTTGTAGTGGCTGGATTTATTCTTTACCCAAGCAGAGAGAGCTAAAAAGCTCTCTCTAAAGGATGGGGTTTTATTTGATGAGCGCCGGGGCAGGACGGGGATCCACGTCACTGTTGGCCATCAGGTAGGTAAACAGCGCATAAGCCGTCTGGTTCTGCTGAATATCTTCAGGTGCGATTTTGTCCAGGGTGTCATTCGGCGTGTGGTGATAATCAAAATAATGAGTACCGTCCTGACGCAGGGAGACCACAGGAACCCCTTTTGCTGGCAACATGGAAATGTCCGGGCCACCCGTTGCGGTATTGCTACCTTCTGCAATTCCCAGCGGCGCAAGGTGCTGCATTAACTCCTGCACAAATGGCAAGGCCGCTGGAGCAAAACGGGTATCTAACTGATAGATTTGGCCCGCGCCAAAATCCGACTCAGCCGCAACAATGATCTGCCCAAGTTCCTGTTCGTTTGCTTTGGCATACTCTTTTGCACCGATAAGGCCAAACTCTTCGTTGGCGTAAAGCACAACTCTGATGGTGCGTTTGGCAGCGCCTGTGGCTTCTTTGATTAACGCTGCTGCGGCAGTCACAATGCCGACACCTGCGCCATCGTCCAGTGCTCCTGTGCCTTCATCCCAGGAATCCAGATGCGCGCCAATTAAAACAATTTCATCAGGCTTTTCAGTACCCGTGATTTCACCGATAACATTGTAGGAGGTTTGCCAGCCGTGTTCTTTAGCCTGAACGTTCAGGTGCATTTTCACTGGAGCATCCTGGCTGAACATATATTCCAGAGTGTCTGCATCGGCGTTAGACAAAGCTCCTGCCGGGATTTTCTCAACATCGGGGCTGTATTGCATAGCACCTGTGTGAGCAAAGCGGCTCTGGTCTGTACCCACAGAACGAATGATTACCGCTTTCGCTTCCAACATTGCAGCTTCAATAGCGCCTCGGGAGCGGCCGATCACTACCGGACCATAGCCTTTACCGGCTCTGTCTCTTTCCATTCGCTTGTTGATGAAAACGATATTGCCTTTAATTTCTTCCACCGAGCGGGTTTTTAGATCTTCCAGGGAATCTACCATGATGACATTGGCTTTTATGCCGCCTTTTGGCGTGGCCACGGAGCCACCCAGCGCAGTAACCACCAATTTTTGCTCAAAGGGTTGTAAAATATTGGCATCGGCCAGGCCTCTGGACCAGTTACGCACCCGTACCGGTTGCTTATAAACTTTGTCAAAGCCGAGACTTTGCAGTTTTTGTTCGGCCCAGATCACGGCTTTTTTATCGCCCTCGCTGCCTGCGATACGCGGGCCTACTTCACGGGTCAGTGAGGCCACAATGTCATAGGCCAGTTGGCTTTCTGAAGAGGCTGTTTTTAAGGTTTCAATGTCGGATTTAGTGTCTGCCCAGCAAGAAGCTGCAGACAAGAATATTGCACTAACTATCAGTTTTTTAAGCATATGTTTTTGTTTTTTATCAATCGCATTTGATAGCAATATGTTAACCGATTGCAATCAGGATGTCTTGACAAAACAAAGCGGAGGAGGGGAAGTTACAGATACAAAAAAAGCGTCTTGCGACGCCTTTTTTGTGAAACTTATGTGCTTATGCTAAAGCTTTGATCTGTGCAGAAAGACGGCTCTTAGTACGAGCTGCTTGGTTCTTGTGGATCAAACCTTTAGTTGCCATACGGTCCAGAATAGGGGCTGCAGCAACAAATGCTTCTTGAGCGTCGCTCTTTTGACCTGCTTCAATAGCAGCACGTACTCTTTTTATATAAGTACGCATCATAGAACGACGGCTTGCATTGTGCTGGCGGCTCTTTTCTGCCGTAATTGCACGTTTCTTAGCAGACTTGATGTTAGCCAAGATAACACTCCCAAAACGATTCAACTGTAAATTCGAGGGTGCGAATTCTGCCTGGATTAGCCCCGAATGTCAAAGTATTTATGACATTTATTGTATAAAAATTGAGTTTGTCTGTGCCAGGCGGGGTTATTTCTGTATTTGACAAGTCAACAGTCCGTTGTAATGGCGGATTCTCTATTGTTAGTAATCAGCATGGTTGTAGGTTTTTTTACCTACGGGGGAAAACAGTGAAAACACACTGTTATAGGGTGCTATTATATAGTTTTGTCATAACAACAGGCCAAAAAATGTTGCTGGAAGATTGTTATCAGGCAACAGGATTGGTGAGTGTAACCCCAGTAAACGCTTGTGATGATTAGTTTATTCCGTTTTTTCAATATTTTTTAAATTCTTGTCAACCGGATCAGGATTGAGTCGTTTATGACAACAGAGGTAATGATAAAAGGAGTTCAACAGGATGCAGTTAGTCAGCAAGGCTGGTTAAATTGCGCACTGATTTATACGCATGACATCAGCCGCCACGATGCTGGATCACCAAAAAACAAGCGAGCAGCAAGAATTTACTTCGATAGATAGCTTTCTTGTCTACATCGAAAAAAGAGCCTACCGGATGGCGTTACTTGCGGTGGGGCAGCATGCTGATGCCATAGATATACTTCAGGATGCCATGATGAAACTGGTGACAAACTATGCCGAGCGTCCCGAAAATGAATGGAAACCTCTGTTTTATCGGATTTTAAACAACCGCATTACGGACTGGCACAGGCATCAACAAATCCGCAACAGGTTGTTTTTCTGGCGCTCTAAATCGGATGATGATGACAATGAAGAGCTATGTGATCAGATTCCAGATGAGAATGCAATCGAGCCTGATGGGACGTTGCAAAAAGTTATTCAGCAACAGAATATGCTGGGAGAGTTAAAAAAGTTACCTTTGAAGCAACAGCAATGTTTTTTATTGCGCAGTTGGGAAGGACTTTCGGTAGCTGAGACCGCTGACATTATGGGGTGTTCTCAGGGGAGTGTAAAAACACATTTTTTCAGAGCTGTACAGAAGTTAAAAGCTGTACTGGAGGAGCAACATGACATCGTCATCTGAACAACAAGTCAGCCAAAAGGCGGTGGATGCGTTGGAGCAGGCCAATGCCGCCCTGAGTGAAGATGTAATGGCGGATATCGCTCAGGCCAGGGTTGCCGCCTTGAATGCTGCCAAAGCGCAAAGCCGTCACCGAAAAAACTCAAATGTGCCAAAACAATTATGGGAGCGCCTGCGCCATCAGGTGCTGTTACATCAGTTTCGCTTTGTTGCACCCGCAGCAGTTGCGGTCATCGTGGCAGTGCTAGTAAGCTATAACCTCAATGAGACAGTGCCTGTTCTGCCCGGTGATTTTCTGACAACAGATATGCCCTCCGAAGAACTGGCCATGCTGGAGGATTTGGAGTTTGCGAGCTGGTTGGCAGAACAACAGCAAGAGGGTCATCTTTAGTATGATGATGAGCTTGCTGGTGGCCCCTTCAATGGCGGATAAAAATAAGTCTTCCGAGATACCGGAACTAGCATTTCTGGAATTTCTGGCGGACATGGAAGTGCTGGAAGGCGAACTGGTGGCCCCTGTTGATCTGCTGACGGACGAGCAGGGCAAGCTTGTGCCAATGAATAATGACAGTGCTGCGCTTGAACTTATGTCATTGTTTGATCAGCAGACAGAACTACAACCAATACAACCTGAATCCGCAACTACAGCTGAGACAAAACCGGAGGACAAGCCATGAAGCGATATATCGTGCTTTTTTGCCTGTTGTTTTGTCACCCATTGCTGGCGGTTGAATGGCAGGAGCTGTCGAAGCAGCAACAACAGGTGTTGCACAATGCTAAACAAAACTGGGGAAGCTTGTCTCAGGAGCAGCGTCAGAAACTGATGCTGGGAGCGGATCGCTGGCTGGCAATGGACAGTCGACAACGACAACAAATCAAACAGCGTTTTGACACCTGGCAGGCGCTAAAGCCTGAACAGCGACAGCATCTCAAAGAGCAGTTTCAAAAGTTTAAACAGTTGTCACCAGAGCAGCGCCAACAAATTCGCGGTGCCTTTGATAAATTTCAGAAATTGCCCAAGGAGCAACGGGCAAAAATGCGGGAAAAGTTTCAGCAGGCGAAGCAAAAAAATCACAATCGTCGGGGTGGTAAAGGTAAACCCAGACGCAAACCTGAATAAGATAATAAGGCTATCTATGTTACAAAGCCGTTCAATAAATTGGGGCATCATTGGTTGCGGCGCCGTAACCGAAGTCAAAAGTGGCCCTGCTTACCAAAAAACAGACGGGTTTCATCTGTTAGCTGTGATGCGGCGTAACGCTGATTTGGCAAAGGATTACGCGCTACGTCATGGCGTACCTAAATATTACGCCAGCGCAGATGCGTTAATTAACGACAGTGATATTGATGCGGTCTATATCGCTACGCCTCCTGATAGTCATAAGCACTATGCCTTGCAAGTGGCGGCTGCTGGAAAAATTTGTTGTATCGAAAAACCTCTGGCCCCTTGTTGGCAGGACAGCCAGCAAATAGTGACCGCATTTGCATCAGCCAACATCCCCTTGTTTGTGGCCTATTATCGGCGTTCTTTACCGCGTTTTAATCAGGTTAAAGCGTTACTTGATGATGGTGAAATAGGTCAGGTGCGTCACATCAACTGGCATCTGAATAAAGCGGCCAGCGAATTGGATCTTTGCGGAGAATATAATTGGCGAACCGACAAACAGGTTGCACCCGGTGGGTATTTTGATGATCTGGCCAGCCATGGTTTAGATTTGTTTGCCTATTTGTTGGGGAACTACAAACAGGTGCAGGGGAGCGCCACAAACCAACAGGGTCTTTATTCTGCGTATGACGCTGTAACGGCCTGTTGGTTGCACGAAAGTGGTGTAACTGGCTCAGGTAGTTGGAATTTTGGTAGTGCGGCTCGCGAAGACAACGTAACTCTGTATGGCAGTGCAGGTGAGATTCAGTTTTCCGTGTTTGATGAACAGCCTGTTGTGATTGATAACGCTCAAGGAAGTCGGGAATTCGGAATTGCCAACCCTGAAAATATTCAACTGGATCACGTACAGAATATGCAACAAGCGCTGTTAAAGGGGACTGCTCATCCTTCTACCGGCATTACGGCCGCTCATACCAGTTGGGTGATGGATCAGATTTTAGGAAATGAATAATCGAACTACTTATTTACTTTTGTCCTTACCGGGAAATAACTTAAACCAAAATGCCGCTTCCAGGGCAAAGCCCAGAATAATAAGTACAAATAAACCGGTTTGATGACCAGAGCTGTATAAAGCGATTGCTGCAAGCAATAAAGCAAACAGTAGTAGATATCTGACAAGCTTTTTCATTGCCATTCCATAGTTAGTAATTCACGGAGTTAATGGTATCGCAGAATTTAGCTGTTTAACTCAGTAATATGTAACAATTCGCCCACCGGTCCCCAAAGGAAAAAGACCTTGCCCCATGATTCCTGAGAAATCTCAGATATTTGCGTTTTATATGGGGTGTTGTCGCAAAGTGCATAGGCTTGTTCGATATCGGAAACGCATATTTGCAGCATAAAATTATCTGCCAATTCGGCATTGTAAAAGCGCTGCAAAAAAAGCTGACATTCGCCATTGGTTAAAAGGGTTAAGTCATCGCTGACGTATTCCGACTGAAAGCCAATGTCAGTATAAAATGCCTGTGACTGCTCATAGTCCTTGCTGGGTACAAAAGCTTTTATATCAACTACCTGCATTGCGTTTCCCTGTTTTTATAATCAGTGCTGAGAAGTCGCTCAGGAGTGAGTAACATCTGCAGGCGCTGCGTCTAATTCAGATTTGGTGACTTTCAGGTAACTGATAAAGCTATATATAAATAGGCTAACCATTAGAATAATCTGCAGGTTGGATAGATCGAGGTTGCCGAAGAAGACCAGGTCATTTAGCAACAGAGCGCAGATCAGCGTCATGCCAGCAATACTATTTGCTGTACTTGCCTGATTTACTTTGTTTGCTTTTGAGTCGCTGTACATTAACTTTTCCCTGGTTAATTTTAATACCTTGTCATATTAACCCTGATAGCGCGGCATTTTCAAGTTCCCACAACTTGCCGGGCATGCTCAGCGCAACACGACATCAAACACCAATCCCAGGGTACTCATATAAACAAAATAAATGGCCGCTGATTTCAGCAGTGTGCTCCACCAGGACTCCTGAAACATGGTTTTAAATGCCTGCAAAACATACCAGACGAAATAGCCAGCCGGAAGAACTTGCAAGATGACAAAAATCAAATGTTGTTGTTCTGATGATTCCAGCGCGCCTGTGATCAGTAGCACCAGATAGGCGACAGAATGCAGGTGCATTGAGAACACCAGGCAAGCCATGTAATAGCTGTTGCGATACAGCAGTTTTACATACAGCGCATAAATGGGTAGCAGCACAAACATGATGCGGGAATACAGTTCTGTGGTGGATTCCGGTCTGGCTTCGCTGCCACTAAATAAGTGCTGGAAAGACGAAAGTAACAAGAAGAACAGCAGGCTGAATACCAGGTAGAGCCTTAAAGGTGGAGTATACTTTTGGCGCTTACCTTGTTGATACTCCTGTGCCGCCAGACCGGGTTTAAATAACAGGGTTTTCAGGGTGAGCATTAACCTGCCATCAATATCCAATAACTCGTGCAGTGACTCCCTCATAAACAGCGGAAAGGGTTGACGATGGTTTTTAGTATTTTGGCCACACTCTGAGCAAAATTTGTCTTTGTCAGAAAGTGTTGTCTGGCAATTGGCGCAGGTTTTCATTGTTATTCTTATATTCTTAACAGAAGCGTATACTGCGTATAGTAACGATAGCGACACCCGGTTAGCAAAATTATCAACAGGATTATGGTTTTAGGGGCAAAGGCTACATAGTTTCATTGGTCGCAGGGATTCATTATGATAGCGACGTCCCAGAAATAATAAGGTTTGATATGCACTGGATTGATTTAGACAACTGGCCAAGAAAGCGACATTTTGAGATGTTTCAGGGCGTAGATATGCCTCATTTTAATGTTGTCGGAGAGTTAGATGTCAGCCAGGCTCTGGATTTTTGCAAAGCTCACTCTCTGTCCAGTTTCGCCTTCATGCTGTATTTAATTTCTCGCACCGCCAATGAAATCGACAATATGCGCTATCGCATTCGCGATGGCAAAGTCTGTTTGCATACTTCGGTGGACCCGGCGTTTACTGTGCTGGGTGATGACGAGCTTTACTATCATTGTCGCACCCGGTACCAACCAGATTTATTGGCTTTTTGTGACGATACCAGGCAGCAGGTGGCGTTATCCATCAAAGACAAAATATTGCATACCGAAGCTGGCGTGGATGATGTGATTTATCTTTCTTGTATCCCCTGGGTTGCATTTAAGGGAATTAGTCATGCGATGCACATGAGTCCAGTGGACTCGATTCCTCGATATTATTGGGGAAAATACGAGTCTCGAGGTGACAGGACCTTTATGCCTTTTGCTGTTCAGGTGCACCACGGTGTGGCTGATGGTCTGCACGTAGGGCGGCAGTTTCAGGCAATGCAGGCTTATCTGGACCGGCCAGAACAATTACTGGATTAAGGTCTAAGTTAATCCACCTGCCCAAATTGACAATCGGTGCTTATCTCTTAACCTTAGTAATATGCAACATTAAATCCATTGCTTATGATTGTTGGGCGTCGGTACTTCAACTGGCTCGTTAACTGCGCTCCAAATCCTGCGACATCATCCAGTGTCCAGCCATTATCAGGCTTAAGCCTGTGGATTATGTTGGCCTGTATTCTCAGTGTTTTCGAAAGTCATGCAACGCCAGTGCAATTACCACCAGGCGAGCAATACCGTATCAACCTAAGCAAACACTTAGAGTACCGGTTTGTGGACGAGCCGATGAGTTATACTGAGCTGAAAGCAACTTCCGCCTCTGACTGGCAAGTGATTCAGGGCAATTCCGCATCGTTCGGTTATAAACCAGGTAAAGCCGCCTGGTTCCGGTTTAGCGTTCAGTCTGAGAGCCGCGAAATCCCATATTTGTTGTTTGATTATGCCATTCTGGATGACATTCAGGTCTTCCTGCAACAACCCGAAGTTACCACCCCTTTGGTTAAATATTCTGGGGATCACCTGCCACCGGCTGAGCGCGAAATCCAGCATCGCAAGTTGGTGGTGCCGCTTGAGTTGCTGGCAGGCGATAATCGAGTTTACGTTAGGGTTAAAACCGGAAGCAGTTACACCGTGCCTATGCTGCTGATGGGAAAAGAACGTTTTAATGAAACCGAGTCGATACGGAATATTCTGCTGTCAGGACTGTTCGGTGGTGCTTTGTTTATGATCCTGCTTAACTTGTTTGGCGGGATCCGGCTTAAGCATGCCGGATATTTATACTATGCCGCCTTTGCCACAGCGTTTACTTTGTTCAATTTAACCATACATGGTTATTTCCGTTTTTATTTGTTACCCATCTGGCCACACTTCAATGACATGTTAAGTGTGATTTGGGGGCAGTTGGGTGGCATGACCTATGCCTTGTTTTTAACGGTGTTTTTATCGCTGGAAAAGCGTTATCCGGTGGATTATAAAATCAGCCAGGCCCATGCTGTGCTGTGTGGTATTTTGATATTGCTGTCTATTGTCGGACTCTACAACCACTTTCAGATAATCACCCATTTACTGAATGCCACATTTGCCTTGTATTCTATGGTGCTGGCAATCAGGGCTTGGCGTGGCGGCGTTAAAACCGCCATTTACCTGGTGTTGGGTTGGATTTGTTTAATGGTTGGGGTAATCGCCAAAGCCATGACCGCACTGGGACTGCTTGCTTACAATGATATATTGTTTCACAGCTTCGATGTGGGTATGACCTTAAACTTCACCTTGATAGCTTTCGGCCTGGCGTCCCGCATTGTGGATATTCAGGAGCGAGAACAAGTAGCCCGAAAAGAGGCCGATAGCGCTAAGTCATTGGCCATATTGAATATGGAACACTATCGGGCTTTGTTTGAGTATGCGCCGATCCCCATGTTCAAGGTCAATGAACAAGACCATTTTATTGAAGCCAACAAAGCGTTCTTAAAACTGTTTGGTTATCCGTCACAACAGGAGCTTGTGGCTGCGCAAGTACAGAGCCGCTCTGTGTATTGTCGCCAGAAAGATTACCTGAAATTGTTATCGGGCTTACGCCATTTGGGAGCCGCGGATGCAGAGACTAAAATCCGCTCAACCGATGGAACTGAGCATTGGGTACGCATATCTGTGCGCAGAGTAACGGATTCCGATGCCATTATTTACGAAGGGGCCTGCATAGATGTCACTGCTCAGGTAGAGCAACAAGCCTTTGAAATCGCAGCCCACAAACGGGAAGTAAATCAATTAGAAGCTTTAGTGGCGGGTGTGGCTCACTATCTCAATACGCCACTTGGAACCGCCAATACCGCTCAATCGGTAGTATCCGGGAAAACCGATGAGGTAGAACAGGATTTGTCAGCACAAAAGCTCACAGCTGCGCGCTTACGAAATTTCCTGGACGTGGTGCAACAAAGTGGTCAGGTGATCAAAAACAGTCTGGATAAGTCCATTAATGTGGTGGAGCGCTTTAAGGAACTGAACCCGGAAGAGCAGCAGGTGATCCGTACCCCCATTAAGGGAACTGAATTGCTAAAAACACTGAAAGCAACCTTACCGCAAGACATACAGGACAAGGTGGCAATTCTGTTAGATGACACAACCGATAAGGTGCGTTTGTTACCGATAAAACCTCTGATAGATGTGCTTAAAAAACTCACGATCAATGCCTGGCATCACGGTGCTGCAACTGAAGTTTATATTGCAATCAATGAGGGCGCTGGTGGGCTGAATATCGTCGTTAATGATAATGGCAAGGGTTTGTCAGAGGAAGTACGGGCGGAAGACCTTTTTACCCCTTTTTATGCCAAATCATTGAGTTTGCAGGAAGTCAGAGGCCTGGATTTATTCGTAGTGAAAACCATTGTGCAAAATCGATTAAACGGCAAGGTCTATGTGGAGGAAGCCGCTTTACCGGATTTACATTTTCATATCTGGTTACCAAATCCTTAAACACGCAAAGTACTTTCAGAATCGTTTAAACCTCGTTATTATCCAAAAAAGTAACCCAAATGGAATAACAATATGAAGCACTTTAAATGCGGTTTTCCCGTAGCGATTAAGTTATATCTATGCTTTTTTCTGACCTTGTTCTGCAACTTCGCGCAGGCAAGTATCGAAGATGTCAGTCTGGCGACTTTGGCAAATAATGAACAAGTTAAAACGGGGTTTATTGATGTCTGGTATGACAAATCTAAAGATAAAACCTATTTAAAAATCCCTAAGCAGTCAGGCGATTTTATTTATCAAACCAGTCTACCCCATGGGCTGGGTTCCAATGATGTTGGGTTAGATAGGGGACAATTGGGTTATACCCGTTTGGTTTCGCTGCATGCCTCGGGCAACAAAGTATTGTTAGTGCAGGAAAACACCGAATATCGCGCGTCATCAGATAATCCTGTGGAAGTTAAAGCGATTCAGGACTCTTTTGCTAACGCGATTATCTGGCAGTTTCCGCTGGTGGATGAAGATGAGGCCTTTTGGTTGCTGGATGCCTCTGACTTTTTGCTGCGAGACACCCACGAAGTCGCGGATCGCCTGAAGCAAACTAAACAGGGTAATTTTAATCTGGACTTATCGCGTTCCAGTGTTGATGCAAAGAGTTATAAATCCTTTCCACTCAATACTGAACTGGAAGCCCGTTTGACTTTTACCGGTTCAGAACCGGGTGAATTCGTCAGGCAGGTGGCTATCGATGCAAAAAATGTTTCTTTGCGCATTCGCCACAGTTTTGTAAAGCTGCCTGAGCCGGGTTATCAGCCACTGCAGTATCATCCTCAAAGTGGTTATTTTGCCTATTCGTTTCAGGATTACGCCAAGCCCATCAATGAATCCTTGACCCAGCAATGGATCCCACGTCATCGCTTAGCTAAAAAAGATCCCAGTAGTGCCATGTCAGAGGCAGTAAAGCCCATCGTTTATTACCTGGATGCTGGTGTGCCTGAGCCGGTAAAAAGTGCTTTATTGGATGGTGCCCGCTGGTGGGCCGCCGCTTTTGAGGCTATTGGTTACAAAAATGCCTATCAGGTGAAGGTGTTACCGGAAGATGCGGACCCTATGGATATTCGTTACAACATTATTCAGTGGGTGCATCGTGCGACGCGAGGCTGGTCTTACGGTGCCAGCGTCATAGACCCAAGAACCGGCGAGATTATTAAAGGTCATGTTTCTTTGGGCTCGTTGCGCATACGTCAGGATTACCTGATTGCTCAGGCTATGTTATCGCCCTTTGCAGGAGAAGCCACCGAAGATAGTCAGTTGCAAGCCCTGGCTATTAATCGCATCAAACAATTATCTGCCCACGAGGTTGGCCATACCCTGGGGTTAGCGCATAACTTTGCTGCCAGTGCCTATGGTCGTGCTTCGGTCATGGACTACCCGCATCCGCTATTTGAGTTAAGGGCCGGTGAAATACACGCTGACAATGCCTATACCAATTCCCTCGGGATTTGGGATAAACACGCCATCGCCTATGCCTATACGGATTTTGGCTCTCGCAATGCAGATGCCTTGCGGGCAGCCATGCTGAAAGAAAATCGACAGAAAGGCTATTGGTTTATCTCTGATGCTGACTCAAGGGATATCAGTGATGCCCACCCGCTGGGTAGTTTGTGGGACAACGGCGAAAATGCGGTAGAAGAATTGAATCGCGTTATCCGCTTAAGGTCACAGGCACTAAAGAATTTTGGAGAAGCGTCACTCAAAGTCAATCGCGCTTATTCCGATTTAGAAGAGATCCTGATCCCGCTGTATTATTTCCATCGTTATCAGGCGATAGCTGCGGGTAAATATATTGGTGGTTATCACTATCAGTATGCTTTGAAAGGCCAGGCCGAACCCCTGAACCAAGCCGTTTCCGCCGAACAACAAGAGAAAGCCATAGATGCACTGCTAAAAACCCTGTCCCCTGATTTTCTGAATATCAGTGATGCCAGTGCAGCCTTGATATTACCAAAGGTACACAGTAGCTACCGCACCAGAGAAAGCAATGATGGTGATATGGGCGTAGTGTTTGATCGCTTTGCATTGGCGCAAAAAGCGGTTCAGCACACACTGAATATTCTACTGGATGATGCACGATTGATGAGGTTGGCTCAGCAAGGCGCAGTAGACAGCAAGGTACCAAGAGTAGAGCTGATGCTGGAGCAAATTCACAGTAGCTTGTTCAACAAACTCTATACCGGCATAAAAGCGGAAATCCAGGTGCAAAGTTTGTCGCTAATCAACAGTAATTTCCTGAATAAGTTGCACGACAGTAAAACACCACAGGCTTTAAAAGAGCATTACTTTATGGCGTTGCGCAATATTCAGAAGTCGTTGCAGGCGCTAAATGGCCGTCAGGACATTAATAAAGTACTGAAGCGGCATGTGGCGTTTGAATTGGCGCGACTGGAAAAGGCAATAGATACTGATAGTTGGCAGCCCGTTACTTTGCCAACAATGCCGCCTGGATCGCCCATTTAAAAATGTCAGTTAAAAAACCGTCAGCCAGTGCTTTAACGATTGACAGTTTGGCTCTGGCTAACTATGGTTGGGGCATATAAAAATATTTACAACAAAGTGTTACAGAGGAATTCAGCGTGACAATTGAAATCAATCTGGAATTATCAGACGCAGATTTAGCTCATTTTAAACAGCTTATGCAGGAAGCTATCCATAAAAATAGTGGCCTGTCAGAGCAAGAGGTGCTGGAAAAAGCACAGGCAGTGGTCAGTCAAATGGAGCAGTCTAACCAACCAGAGTTTGTTAAGTCTCGCGTAAGTTCACTGGCGGACCTTATTGCCGCTGTGCAGGATGAAGAATGGCAAATGCCGGAAGACGAAAAGAAAGATATTTTAACGTCTTTAATTTACTTCAGCGAACCGCAGGATTTGGTACCAGATGATATTCCGGTACTGGGCTTTTTAGATGACGCCATCATGATCGAATTGGTCATTCAGGATATGTCTTTAGATCTGCGCTGCTATCGTCAGTTCTGTAGTTTCCGCAGAACCGAAGAGAAACGACGTGGTGAAGCCGCTAAAGTGGACAGAGATTCCTGGCTAGCGGGAACGCGTTCGGAAATCCGTGCCGCGATGCGTAAAGATCGCAAGTCAAATACCAAGCGCAGTTTCTTCAGACGCATTATGTAATTCGCAAACAGATAATTAAAAAGGCGAGCCTAATGTGCTCGCCTTTTTTGTTATTTTGTTCGCCATGCCTTGTGGGGATCTTTAGTTTCCCGGATAACCGCAATCTTTTGATTTTTGCCCATAATGATTTGAATTTGTCGCCATGTTTCAGACGCCAGAGTTCTTCGGTCGTTGTGGTGCCAGGCCCGTTGATAAAACTGCTTAATATGGGCAATGGTATCTGGGTTGCGGTTGACTAACTCTTGTGCCAGCTCTTTAGCCTGTTGCATTGGTTGGTCGCTGACATGGGTAACTAAACCCTGATCCAGCGCATACTGGCCATCTACCACTTTTGCGGTCATGGCTAATTCCATGGCATGGTCAGCAGCCATGATTTCTCTTAAGGCAAGTGTTCCGCCCATATCCGGAATAAGACCCCATTTGTTTTCCATGATGGCGAGGCTGGTATCGGGGTGAGCAATTCTGAAATCACCTCCCAGAGCAATTTGCAAACCGCCTCCCCAACAGCGGCCGTGCAACACCATGATCACTGGCACTGACAGGCGTCGCCAGTTAACACTCACCCGCTGTGCTAAATTAGCCTGACCCGGCAACCATTTCCAAAGCAGCTTCAAGGCATTTTTGGGGTTTGCCAGAACACTTTTTACATCAATGCCACTGCAAAAATCATCACCTTCACCATTGACGATGACCACTCTGACCCGCTTGTCTTTGGCCAGTCTTTTGGCGACGAGATCTAACTCCTGAAACATGGCGAAATCAATGGCATTGAGCTTGTCTGGCCGGTTTAATGTAACTATGGCTATGTCATTGTCTATCTGGCAGCGTATGCGTTGGTATTTTTCCATGACTGTCTTCCTTAAAAAGTGTACCCAAGGTTTATCGACCAGTTTTGGCTATCGTTATCAGTGCCAAAATCCAGGCTGGTATCCAGATCCAGAACCCAGTTTTCAGCAAAGCCGATAGCAATATAGAAACTGATCAAACCATAACTCTGAGAACCCGAAGCCACCAGGTTGTTGCGATTATCACTCCTGTCTGGTTGATTCAATCTAGGAGGCTCTCTTCTGTCAGTATCACTGCTTTGTGTTGCAGAGTCGAACACTTCATTCCAACTGGCATAAGTACCATAGCTGAGTTCGTAATTTTCATTCAGCGTTTTAAATCCTGTGAGATTTAGGGAAATGGAACCTATGGTGGCATTGCCTGGTGTCCTGGTGAGGATAACCGGCCGGTCAGGTTCGTCGGGGGTATCTGTTTGTCGTTGCTCCCAGTCGCTGTAGTGCAGGCCAAATGAGCTGGTGAACTGCCAGTATTCTGTGCTGAGCCAATAATAACTGAAGCCCAGTGAATGACTATCCGAATCACTGGTTAATAAGGAGTTTGGACCAGGCCCGCCATCCAGAGTGATTTGCTTATCGTCATAAGCAGTGTATTGATAATAGGCGCTCCAGTCTTCCTGATAATAACTGGCACCCACTCCCCAAAGGTCGGCGTCATAGTCCAGTCGGATGGGGGCATCGGGTCGCCGCGAGTCTTGCAACTGACCAACATCAAGATTAATGCTCCAATGCTCGCTGAGATCGTAACTCAGCATTAAAGAAGCACCTTCGGGTGAAAGTTGATAGCTGTTTTCTGCTACACCGACAATCTGTTCTGACTGGTTGTAGCCCAGATATATGCTGCTGGCGTAAGACAGGTTGGGTAAGGTGGTAATCGCCAGGAAAAGTAAGGTTTTGCTTCTGATGCTCATTATTTATGCTTGTCTTTTTTAGGCTGTGATTGAGCAGACCAGCAAGGGGGAGTGCAACAATCTATGTCAGGCTTTGCATAGCAACATAGTCGGGCAGCACATTGATTGCAACCGGATATTGGCAGTGTGGATGGATAATCAGAAGATTTAATGGAAGGAGCTGACTTTAAAAGCAGGAGAGTGCAGGAACACTCTCCATATATATACCCAAATCACCTCAAGATACTAGCTTTCAGCGTGAGATAAAAAGCGTTTAGACAAGTAAAAATGACGTAGGCATGGTTGCTCTCACGTCAAGTCATTTTAATGCAGTATAAACGTTTTTTAGCCACGCCCTTCGGGAGCTACACAGCACTTCCATTACTGTGTTGCATGTATTTGAAAGGTAGCCGACATTCCTTCTCACATGCGCCTTGTACTGAAAGCGCTGTGATAGCTCTGAAACAGTATCTTGAGGTGATTTGGGCATAATCGAACTGGCACTACACGACGGCGTCTTCTTCTAGCTCAGCAATACAGGAACGAATCGCCTGGCGTGTGGCTTTGCGACTTTCCTGATGAGCTTCAAATTCATCAAAACTCACGTCAGAGCTACTGTCACTGTCCATCGTATCGAAAGCTTCTGTGGCTTTTGTCAGGGCGTTGTCTTGCGCTTCTTCTAATGAGATAAAACCGTCTACAGAGCTGTCTGCGGCGTTAAAGCGGTCCTCTGGAGATACAAAGTCGCTTTCATCAGGTACTGTGATGCTGTCGTCATCTTCTGCCAAAGCTGCCACACAGGCCACGATTTCGGTAGCGATATCTGAGTGATCCGGTGCTTCACCACGGCGATTGCTGGTGGCTTCCTCCAGAGAAAGAAATCCGTCTGCATCGCTGTCTTTGCGGATGAATCGGTTTTCTACTTTTTCTTCCAGGTTGGCGGTGAATTCATCCAGCGTCAGCAGCCCATCGGCACTGCTATCAAGTTGTTCGAATACCTGTTCAGCAGAACGTCCACGGTCTCTGTCTCCACCGTGAGGTCCGCGTTTTGCTTGCACTGCAGAACTAAAAACTACGGAAAGTAACAGAGTTGTGGTTATTAGGGATAAAGGGCGTTTAGCAAAATATTTGGTCATCATAGACTCCTTGGATTTAATGGCTTTGATGTCTGTGGCCTGATAACAGGCAAAGTATCTGTTGTCATTGCTTAAAACGCTTTGGATGCTCAGCCGTTGACAGCCCAATTAAAAAAATCTCAAACTTTTTTGGTGGCAATACTGATAAAAGCCGTTAATGAGCGCATAATATGGCGAAAATCAGCCACTTAGCTTTTGTTCTCGCGTGTCAAAAAAGTTACTTAAATCCGGTGTTGTGGTCAGTGCCATGACCTTTATTTCCCGTGTCCTTGGCTTACTCAGGGATATTGTTGTGGCCAACATTATGGGGGCAGGGCTGGCAGCGGATGTATTTTTATTTGCTAATAAAATTCCCAACTTTTTACGTCGCTTGTTTGCCGAAGGGGCCTTTGCTCAGGCATTTGTACCGGTACTAGCTGAAGTACAGCACCAACAGGACTTAGATAACACCCGGTTATTTATCGCCCGAATGGCGGGTACTTTAGGCACAATCGTAACCCTGGTGACGATTATTGGGGTGATAGCTTCACCAGTGATAGTCGCGCTATTTGGCACTGGCTGGTTTCTCGATTACTACAACGATGGGCCGGATGCAGCAAAATTTGAACTGGCCTCACAACTGTTAAAAATTACCTTTCCTTATCTCTGGTTTGTCACTTTGGTGGCCTTATCTGGCGCTGTTCTCAATTCTCTGAATCGCTTCGCTGTGTCAGCGTTTACACCGGTATTGTTAAACGTGGCCATCATTAGCTGCGCTTTGTGGCTGCATGATTCCTTTGCCGAACCAGCTTATGCCTTGGCGTGGGGAGTTTTTCTGGGGGGATTATTGCAACTGCTGTTTCAGTTACCCTTTCTGGCAAAAGCCGGGGTATTAGTGCGCCCTCGCTGGGGTTGGCGAGATGACAGTGTGCAAAAAGTGCGTAAATTGATTATTCCCGCCTTGTTTGGTGTATCAGTGGGACAAATTAATTTGTTGCTGGACACTGTCATTGCCAGTTTTCTGGTAACCGGCTCCATCAGTTGGTTGTATTACTCTGACCGCTTGTTGGAATTCCCGTTGGGTTTATTTGGCATTGCAATCGCCACGGTTATTTTGCCAACCTTATCCCGCAATTTTGTGGCGGCAGAAGAAAGCGCCTTTCAAAAGAACATGGACTGGGGGGTGCGCATGGTGTGCTTACTGGGGCTACCGGCTGCAGTCGGTTTGGCGGTGTTGGCCGAACCCATGTTAATGGTGCTTTTCCAGCGGGGGGAGTTTAGCGTTGCGGATGCCCACTTTGCGTCACTGAGTTTAACCGCCTATGCCACCGGTTTGTTGAGCTTTATGTTGGTCAAGGTGTTAGCACCCGGATTTTATTCCCGCCAGGATACCAAAACACCAGTTAAATACGGCATCTGGTGTATGGTGGCTAATATGGGATTTAATCTGGCCTTTGTTATCCCACTGGGCTATGAATTGGGTTTTATCGGCCTGGCGATGGCTACATCGGCGTCAGCCTTGCTAAATGTCATATTGCTTTATCAACGCTTACACAAGGATGCAGTGTTCCGCATTTCTAAAAGTACTCTCTGGTTTATTATCCGGGTAGCGCTGGTGAGTGCTGTGATGGGGTATAGTGTCTATCAACTGGATATTCCCATCAGTGAATGGGCACTATTAACTCTGGATGCACGAATTCTGATGCTGACTAAATTGCTGGCTGTTGCTGTTGCTGTATATCTGGCAGGCTTACTACTGTTGGGCATCAGGCCGAAACACCTGATGCAGAAATAAATGCAACGCTTATTGCGTTTTTTTATGCTCAGCGACGATTGCTCGAACGTCCTGCAGTAACTGCTGGCTGTCGAAAACGATGCCATCTTTAATGGTATAACGAATCCCTCGGGTGCGAATGGGTTGATTTTCGTCGTTCAGTTTAAAATGACCTGTGCCGTAAAGGACTTTAAAGTTCTGGGTAGGGTTTTCTTTTACGATCACCAGATCTGCTTTTTTGCCCACTATCACCGAACCTATATCATCTTCCATGCCCAGTGCCTGTGCACCATTCAGGGTGGCCGATTGAATCACTTCCAGTGGATGAAAGCCAGCTTCCTGTAATAACTCTAATTCGCGAATATAGCCAAAACCATATATTTTGAAAATGTAACCTGAGTCAGAGCCGGTTGTTACCCGACCTCCGTGGTTTTTGTAGTCGTTTAAAAAAGTCATCCACAGGCGATAGTTGTTCTTCCAGTTGATCTCGTTTTCTGTGGTCCAGTCGAACCAGTAAGAGCCGTGCGCGTAACGCGACGGTTGAAAGAACTCCCAAAGCGTCGGCAAAGTGTATTCGTCATGCCAGTCGGCATTCATTTCCCGCATCAGGTCACGGCTGGCTTCGTAAATAGTCAGGGTGGGGTTTAAGGTGAAATCCAGCGCTAACAATTCGTCTCTGACCTGGTTCCAGGTGTCACTACCGGGTTCTGCCGCTTGCTGCCACAGTTGACCTGCCTCTTCAAAGCGATGTTGCTCGTTCTGATAGTTATAATCGTGGGGGTAATGCTGAATAATTCGGTCTTTGAATAAGGCTTCGGGCAATCCGTACCAGTGTTCCATAGTGGTTAGCCCCTGACGAGCAGAATCCAATACATTGGTGCGCATTACATTGAGTTGCGCGTGATGCATGGCACTGCCCAGTCCTTGTCGTTGTGCTTCTTCTAATGCAGCTTGCATAATCTGTGGCGGTGCGCCAAAAAATTTGATGCCTGCCACACCCTTACGCTTAGCGTTGATAACCCACTCTCGGGCGTCTTCAGGGGTTTCGATTGGCGTAGCCGATTCCATACCAAATCCCAGGTAAGGGACGATTCGCGGTGCGGTTATCTCATTGTTCTGCGCTTTTTCCACTTGCGGCATAACCCAGTCTAGCCCATTGAAAGAACCCGGTTCTCTGATGGTGGTAATGCCATGGGCCAGCCAGAGTTTAAACACATATTCTGCTGGAATATCGTCGGCTGACCCACCGATATGAGCGTGTAAATCTATGAAACCCGGCAAGACGTAATAGCCTTCCAAATCCATTTCTTTGTCACCTGGTTGGGCAACCGGTCTTTTTGGGGAAACGATAGGTACATCGGGATGGCCAACTACGACGATTTGTTTGATGCGGTCCTGTTCTATCACTATGTCTACCGGCCCGATAGCAGGGGCACCTTCGCCGCTGACAAGGTTGACACCGCGCAGAATTAGTCGCTCCCAGGGCCCCTCGCCGCGCACTCTGTCGGGGGCTGTATCACCAGGCGTTCCGGCAGTGAGTTGTAAACTTAACATCAGGGACAGAGTAAGGATTAAAAATGACTTAAAATTCAGCATATTCTTGCCTGTTGGGTTCCATTGAGACAAAGACTACCCCAACATTTTTGACAAATCATGAAAAATCGCTGATTTATCCGGTAAAACTGGCTGAAACTACCTAGCAGGTTCGTTATAATCCGGTGATTTTTTGCATGAACCGTGCACAAAGAAGGGGCTGGATTTGGAGTTTATCAGGGGCTTACACAATATTCGTGAAGAACATCGCGGTTGTGTGCTCACAATAGGAAAGTTCGATGGCGTGCATTTAGGGCATGAAGCTGTAATAGGTCAGCTGCTGGCACGCTCAAAGGAATTTCAACTTCCTTCCGTTGTGATGCTGTTTGAGCCTCAGCCTGAAGAGCTGTTTATGCCTGATAAAGCGCCTGCAAGATTGAGTCGTTTGCGCGATAAGTATCAGCGCCTG
This sequence comes from Planctobacterium sp. AWH2_060, assembly GCF_056158425.1. Taxonomy (NCBI): domain Bacteria; kingdom Pseudomonadati; phylum Pseudomonadota; class Gammaproteobacteria; order Alteromonadales; family Alteromonadaceae; genus Planctobacterium; species Planctobacterium sp. AWH2_060. Next base: position 5,109,163 of record NZ_JBSWTG010000001.1, read on the forward strand.
CAGCAACTGGGCGTAGAACGCTTGCTTTGCATTAATTTCACCCCCATATTTGCAGGGCAAACTGCTGAGTATTTTGTGGAGCATTTACTGGTTAAAAAGCTGGGTATTGCTTTTCTGGTGGTGGGCGATGATTTTCGCTTTGGCAAAGGCCGAACAGGTGATTTTGAGTATCTGGTGCAGGCGGGGAAGACCTTCGGTTTTGACGTGATCAACACCGCCAGTTTGTGTCTGAATCAGGCCAGAGTAAGCTCATCAGCTATCAGACAATTGCTCAGTGAAGATAAGCTGGATGAAGCCAGTGCCATGCTGGGGCGCCCTTTTTGTATTTCAGGAAAAGTGGTGCACGGCGCGAAGAAAGGCCGCACTATCGGTTTTCCAACGGCAAATTTGCTGTTGAAGCGGCACCGTTCGCCGGTACAAGGCGTTTATGCGGTGACTGTAAGGATCAAAGGTGAGCGCTTTATGGGGGTTGCCAATGTGGGCAATCGGCCCACCGTAAATGGCGAGAAACCGCAGTTAGAAGTACATATTTTTGACTATAAAGAACATCTTTATGGTCAGTTTATCGAGGTGGATTTACACCACAAAATCAGACAAGAACGTAAGTTTGCGTCTTTTGAAGACCTGAAAGTTCAAATTCAGGCAGACGCAATTCAGGCCAGAGAATGGCTGGAAAAACAGTGTTAATGGTTGCCAGACTGGCATAAACGAGTGGACTTAAGATTACATGACCGATTACAAACATACGCTTAATCTCCCTGATACGGAATTTCCTATGCGTGGTAACCTGGCTCAGCGCGAGCCAGTGATGTTAAAAGAATGGACCGAAAAGCAGCTTTACAAAAAGATTCGCGCTGCTAAAAAAGGCAAAGCGCCTTTTATTTTGCATGACGGTCCTCCGTACGCCAACGGCAACATTCATATCGGTCACGCCGTTAACAAAATTCTGAAAGACATCATTATTAAGTCTAAAACGCTGTCTGACTTTGATTCGCCTTATGTACCAGGCTGGGATTGTCACGGTCTGCCCATTGAACTGATGGTAGAGAAAAAGGTAGGAAAGCCGGGCAAAAAAGTCACGGCAGCTGAGTTCCGTGAAAAATGCCGTGAATATGCCAATAAGCAGGTGGAAGGACAAAAGGCCGACTTTGTGCGCATGGGCGTATTAGGTGAGTGGGATAACCCCTATAAAACCATGGATTTTAAATCCGAAGCCGACATTATTCGCGTGCTGGCAAAAATCATTGAAGCGGGACACCTGGAAAAAGGTTTTAAACCAGTGCATTGGTGTACCGATTGTGGCTCCGCTTTAGCCGAGGCTGAAGTTGAGTATCAAAACAAAACATCGCCTTCGATTGATGTGGCTTTCCCTGTGGTGGATGAAGCAGCGTTTATAAAGCAGTTTGATTTGGCCGAAGGGCATCAGGGTGAAGGGGCCGTTTCAGTTGTTATCTGGACCACAACCCCGTGGACCTTACCTGCCAACCAGGCGGTTTGTGTAAGCCCTAAACTGGAATACGAACTGGTTCAGATGGAAAAAGATGGCGTTAAACAGCGCCTGCTACTGGCTTCGGACCTGGTTAAAGATTGTATGGATCGTTTCGGTGCGGATAAATACCACGCGCTGGGTTATTGCAAAGGAGCGAAGCTGGAGAATTTACAGCTGCGACATCCGTTCTACGAACGTCAGGTGCCGGTAATTTTGGGCGACCACGTTACCACTGATTCCGGTACCGGTTGTGTACACACTGCACCTGGCCACGGTGTAGACGATTTCAATGTCGGCAAACACTACAACCTGGACGTGGTTAATCCGGTAGGTGCCAATGGTGTATATGTTGAAGGCACTGAAATTTTTGCCGGTGAACACGTATTTAAGGCCAACAGCCATGTGGTTGAAGTGCTGACTGAGAAGGGCAACCTGTTGCACCATCACGCTTACGAGCACAGTTATCCGCACTGCTGGCGTCATAAGACGCCGATCATTTTCCGCGCCACACCTCAGTGGTTTGTTTCCATGGATAAAAATGGTTTGCGCCGCGACTCCTTGTCTGAAATTGCCAAAACCAAGTGGATCCCAGATTGGGGACAAGGTCGCATCGAAAGCATGGTAGAAGGACGTCCTGACTGGTGTATCTCCCGTCAGCGCACCTGGGGTGTGCCCATCACACTGTTTATCCATAAAGATTCTGGTGAGTTACACCCAGATTCTGTCGCGACTATTGAAAAAGTGGCGCTGGAAGTGGAAAAGTCCGGTATCCAGGCCTGGTGGGATATCAAGCCTGAAGAGCTAATCGGTGCGGATGCCGAGCAATATATCAAAGTTACCGACACCCTGGATGTGTGGTTTGACTCTGGTGTGACACATTACTTTGTAGTGGACCGTCGCGACGATATTCCGGCCTCTGCTGACTTGTATCTGGAAGGTTCTGACCAGCACCGCGGCTGGTTTATGTCATCTCTGATGACTGGGGTTGCTGCCAAAGGTCAGGCTCCATATAAGGAAGTACTTACTCACGGTTTTACCGTTGACGAGCAAGGCCGGAAGATGTCTAAGTCGTTGGGTAATACAGTGTCACCTCAGGATGTAATGAACAAGCTGGGAGCTGACATTCTGCGTTTGTGGGTGGCTTCTACTGATTACACAGGTGAAATTGCGGTATCGGATCAAATCCTGAAGCGCGCCGCCGATAGTTATCGCCGCATCCGCAATACCGCACGTTTCTTATTGGCCAATATTAAAGGCTTTGAGCCGGCCAGAGATATGTTGCAGGCGGAAGAGATGGTGGCGCTGGATCGCTGGATCATAGAACGTGCTAAAACCGTTCAGAAAGAAATTCTGGCAGCCTATGAAGAATATGATCTTATTGTAGTTTCGCAAAAGCTGATGCACTTCTGTTCAGTGGAATTAGGTAGTTTTTATCTGGATATCGTTAAAGACCGTCAATATACAGCGAAAGGTGATGGCGTCGCTCGCCGTTCATGCCAGACTGCTTTGTATCATATTGTCGAAGCGCTGGTGCGTTGGATGGCGCCAATCATGAGTTTTACGGCTCAGGAAATCTGGCAAGCCCTGCCTGGCGAAAGAGACGAGTTTGTGCTGACGGATGTCTGGTATCAGGGCTTTGAAAATTACAGTGAATCTGCGGACTTCGATAATGCTTATTGGCAACAAATCCTGAAAATCAAAGCGGAAGTGAACCGTGCTTTGGAACAGGCAAGAAAAGACAAAACCATTGGTAGTTCATTGGAAGCTAAGTTGACCTTGCACGTCACTGAAGCCCATTATGTTTCATTAAGTCGACTGGAAAACGAGCTGCGTTTTGTACTGATCACCTCCTTGGCGGATGTGGTACAGGTTAGTGAAAAACCACAAGACCTGAATGATAGCGAATTAGAAGGGCTGTGGGTGCGTATTGAAGCTGCACCAGGTACTAAATGTGCTCGTTGTTGGCATATTCGCGAAGACGTAGGCAGCAATGATGCGCATCCGGAATTATGCTCTCGCTGTGTAGATAATGTCGAAGGCGCTGGTGAAGACAGACATTATGCCTAAGTTGTTTACTGAAACAGGCCTGCGTTGGCTGTGGGTAGCAGTGCTGGCCCTGGCGTTAGACCAAATCACTAAGCAGTGGGTTATTCGCGTATTTGATTTGTACGAATCAGTGCAGGTACTACCATTTTTTAACCTGACTTATGTGCGTAATTACGGTGCTGCTTTCAGTTTCCTGAGTGATGCTGGTGGCTGGCAGCGATGGTTCTTTACTGCGATCGCGCTGGTGGTCAGTGTAGTGCTGTTGTGGTGGCTGAAACAAAATAAGAAACAGGAAGTGTTACTTCCTGTGGCTTATTCTTTAATTCTGTCCGGTGCAATAGGTAACGTGGCTGACCGATTAATCTATGGTTACGTTATCGACTTTCTGGATTTTTATTATCAACAGTGGCATTACCCGGCCTTTAATATTGCTGACAGTGCGATATTTATTGGGGCCGGATTGCTGATTTACGATGCCTTTGCCCGCAAAGAGCAACCCGAAAATTCGTCTCAAGGTAGTTTAAAGAATGACTGAACCGCGTGTAATTAGTGACAACAGTGAAGTCATATTGCATTTTGATCTGAAACTGGAAGATGGCTCTGCCGCAGACAGTACCAGGGTCAACAATAAACCGGCTAAACTGGTGATGGGTGATGGCAGTTTAACGCCTAACTTTGAATCTTGTTTACGGGGTTTAAAAGCGGGTGACAAGAAAACCTTCACTTTACCGCCAGATGACGCCTTTGGTATGCCTAATCCGGATAACATCCATCACATGGATCGCAATAAGTTTGGGCTGGATACGCCGGCGGAAGAGGGCATGATCATCAGCTTTACACAACCTGGTGGAATGGAAGTTCCTGGCATTATTCGTTCGGTAGCCGGTGACTCGGTCACGGTGGATTTTAATCATCCACTGGCGGGTGAAACCGTGATATTTTCAGTGGAAATTCTGGAGGTCAGGTAAATGCAAATAAAGTTAGCTAACCCCCGCGGTTTTTGCGCCGGTGTAGACCGCGCTATCACTATTGTGGATAGAGCACTGGAACTGTTTGAGCCTCCCATTTATGTGCGCCATGAAGTGGTACACAACAAGTATGTGGTCGATAGCCTGAGAGAGCGAGGCGCGGTATTCGTGGATGAGTTACACCAAGTACCGGATGATTGCATTGTGATTTTTTCTGCCCATGGGGTATCGCAAAAAGTCAGACAAGAAGCCAGCTCAAGAGGGTTAAAAGTCTTTGATGCCACTTGTCCGTTAGTAACGAAAGTACACCTGGAAGTGAGTCGTGCCAGTAAAAGAGGAACCGAATGTATCCTTATCGGACACCAGGGACACCCAGAAGTAGAAGGTACAATGGGCCAGTATGACAATCCTGAAGGTGGCATTTACCTGGTGGAGTCTGCGGCTGATGTAGCAACCCTACAGGTTAAAGATGAGGCCAACCTTTATTATTGTAGCCAGACTACCTTATCAGTTGATGATACTGCAGATGTGATTGATGCGTTGCGGGCCAAATTCCCAAAAATTCAGGGCCCCCGTAAAGACGATATTTGTTATGCCACGCAAAATCGCCAGGACGCTGTCAGAGAGCTGGCAACAGACTGTGACCTGTTGTTAGTGGTGGGCGCAAAAAACAGTTCTAACTCTAATCGGCTTCGGGAATTGTCTGAAAAAATGGGCACTCAGGCCTATTTGATTGATGATGCTGAAGCGTTACAAGAAGATTGGTTAAAATCTGCCAGCAAGGTGGGGGTCACTGCCGGTGCCTCGGCACCTGAAATACTGGTGCAGGGCGTCATCGAAAAAATCAAATCCTTAAGTTCTGCTTCTGTCACGGAAGTCGCCGGTCGGGAAGAAAATATCCAATTCGCCGTGCCAAAAGAATTACAAGTTAAACAGCTTTAAACCTCCCTTCCTTACTTCACTTAAGAGTGGTTACCTCCACTCTTAAGTGCTCAAAATATAAACCATTACTGATAAATAGCTCACAAAAACAAGCGTTTCTTGTGGTTGTGGGGATTTTATTGTGCTTTATTTATCATGGGGCAATAAACCTGCACCGGGTTGTTGCCGTTTTTCCCGGTTGAAGAAAGTAACTGAAATTGATTGCTTGGTGAATATTTGCGGATGAGGTTGAAAAGCATTAACAGAAAAAATCAAACAGGTGTCGGTATGGTAGAAGTACTGGTGACAGTATTTGTTCTTACTATCGGCTTGCTGGGAATAGCGTCACTGCAGTTTGTGGGTACGTTTGCCAACAGTGACGCCTTAAACCGCTCGCAAGCGGTGCTAATAACTCAGCAACTGGCAGAGAGGTTACGCGCTAACAGCAATATGTCGACGGTGAGCAATGGACTGGTAGTGGATGACAGTTACTTTGAAGAAGAGATTTACAATTTTAATAACCTGTCCTGTTTACTGGAAGACACCTCTCAATTCGATTGCTTTTGTTTGTCTATTCCTGATGCCATTCCCAACTGCAATGAAGACCAATGCACTGGCGCTGAGTTTGCTGAGTTCGATGCCTACGAGATGAGTTGTGCCAGCGAAGCCAGTAATCCAAATATGGAACTGGGTCTTAGCTGTGAAGATAACGATGTACTGGATGATGAGGCATGCAGTGCTGGCTCCAGACACAGCATTATATTGAAGTGGCCCGTACAAAACTGGTTAAACAAAGAAAGAACTAAGAATGCAGATTGCAATGACAGTGAAGGTACTAATTTTGACTGCGTCACGCTGGATTTAACCTTATGAGAAAAGCTATTCACCATACTCAAACTGGCTTTTCTTTGGTGGAAGTAATGGTTTCACTGACGGTGGGACTGATTCTGACCGCGGGGGTAATTCAGATTGTGGTAAGCAGTCAGGTGACTGAAGGACTTAACCGGGCAATGGCTGAGGCGCAGGAAAATGGCCGTTATATCATGGGTAGACTGCGCAATGATCTTATTACCACTGGCCGTTACGACCCCTTGGATCCGAATTTGGACACCGGGGTTGACGTGGTAGAAGAAGCCGCTTTTTTACAAAACCGGCCGGTGATCCTGGCTGGCGATTTTACTAATCGGGAAAGTCTCGGTTCAAGCCAGGGAGCTAATGGTGCTGACGATATCTTAGTCATTGCAAAACAAGGATTACGCGATTGTCGCGGGTATAAATTGGGATACGCAACGGATGTCGAGTTTTTTGTAGTTAACGAGTACTTTGTTGAGGATGGCACACTCAAGTGTCGAGGCTTTGATGGTCGGGTTTTGCGAGGGCAAAAAGTGGCATCCGGCAACAATGGTGATGCCGCATTTACCTTGCTGGATAATGTCTTGAGCTTTCAGGTGGTGTATGGCGTTAGCGCCACTTCTGGTAGTGGCGACATTACCGGCCAACCAGTGTCATATGTTACCGCTGACCAGTTGGCCGCCCAGCGAACAGCCGGAGCTAATGTAGTTTCATTGCGAATAGCGATAGTGGTGGAAGGTCAGGGGGATGTGAAAATAGATACAGCGCCCACCTTTAAGCTGCTTAATGAAGAGTCATTTACGCCTTCCGGAGACGGATTGTACAAGAAATTTGAGGCAACGATTTCTTTGCGCAATATGAAAAATTATGTGAGGAATCGAAAACTATGAATAGTGCATTTAACAAACACCGCGGCGTCGCATTGGTTATTGCGCTGCTTATGTTGGTGAGCCTTACAATCCTTGGTGTTACTGCGGTAACCAGTAGTTTGTTGCAAAGTAAAATGGCGGTGTCGATGGAGTCACAAAATATGGCGTTCGATGCGGCCGAGGCGGCAATAGCAGGTGTTGCGTTTGAGTCTGAAGATGCGGTGTTATTGGGGGAAGATGTGCTTACTGATCCTATATCCCAGGCTAGGCAGGGTACGGAATTTGAACCTAATACCACAGACATGAGTTGCTTTGACAGTGAGAACTGGACTAATCGCATTCTCACAGAAGATGGTCTTACCAAAGGGCAAAACCACACCACTACAGGGAACTACAAATCAACCCCTGCCGTTGAGAGTTGGTCCAGAACGGCGTTTGTTACGGAACAATCCTGCCTGGGTTCCAGTAATGTTCAGGGCGGCGGAAATATTAGTTGTCATGTCTTCATTATCCGGGGCTGCGGGCAACTGAGCGGCGCTAGATATGCCGTGGCAAATACCTTAATGGCATCGACTTTTGCCCCGGCAACAGAGTAGTGGAGCAGTACTATGACTATTCAATTATCTAAATTAAATTCATTTGTTTGCTCAACCATACTGTTCTTGTGTATTGGTTTCTCGGCCCATTCTGATGACCTGGAAATCTATCTCGGAGTGGCAGACGCTCAGGTTACCTACAATCCCAACGTTCTTTTCATCATGGATACCTCCGGTAGTATGACTAATAAAGACGGGGGCAGTGAGACCCGGATGTTGAGGGTGCAAAATGCACTGAGTGAGGTGCTTTCTACATCAACCAACGTTAATGCTGGTCTTATGCGCTTTTCCGATTGGGGGGGGCCGATTTTGTATCCAATCAGGGATCTGGATGAAAGCGTTGAACCGGAACTGATTTATAGTGTGCAAAGCTCAGGCGATGATGGTTATCAGTTCAATGGCTGGACCGACAGTACTGATAACAAAGTAAAGTTATCTGTGGGCACCGGAAGTACTCTGTCAGGTTTTCGTTTCACCGACGTGCAGTTACCGCAAGGAGCCTCAATTACTTCCGCCTACCTGAACTTTACCTCAGATGGCTACGATACTGAAGCAACGGAATTGGAAATTAAAGGTGAGTTGATTGCCGACTCTCCGGCCATTTTGTCGGCAAACAATAACCTGTCTGACCGCACCCAAACAAATGCCAGTGTCACCTGGAATAGTGACAATGAATTCCCGGTAAGTGGTGAAACAGTGGATAGCCCGGATATCACCAGCGTTATTCAGGAAATCGTCGATCAGGGTACCTGGTGTGGCGGCAATGCAATGACCATATTGATTGAAGGGAATAGCTCCGATGCGGGAAGTGCCCGTGAAGTTGTTTCGGCTGATGAAGGTGATGGCACGGGTGCGCAACTAATTATTGAGTATGACTCTGATGCGGCTACCGGCTGTGTGGCGGGCTCACTCACTTACCAGATCCAGTCGCAATCAGAAAACGCCGAAGAGGCCACTAATGGTTATCAGTCCACGGGCAGTGAACTGACATTTAGTGCCAGCAGTAACAGCTATATTGGATTGAGGTTTAACGAAGTCGCTATTCCTCAAGGGGCTACAATTACCAATGCCTACTTAAATTTTACCGCTTATCGCAATCGCTCTACCAGTGGTTCGGGCTTTACCATTAGTGCTGCGAATGAGTCTAATCCTGCTAACTTCAGTAGTTATACCCGTTACTTGTTGCGAGATAAGTCAAAAACAACCGGAGTGAGCTGGAGTAACATTTCCAGTTGGAGCAAAAACAGTACTTATCAGTCGCCGGATATCTCTTCTGTTGTGCAACAGGTGGTAGACAGAGAAGACTGGTCTTCCGGTAATAATATGATGATCATTATCTCCAATATAACCGGTAATCGAGGCGCTTACACCTATTCTGGAAAACCCTCTGGTGCCGCACAGCTGGTTATTGAATTTCAGGGCAATGCCGAACCCGGAACCGCCGCTACCGTGCGTTCTCATTTATTAAACAAAGTGGGGGAGTTGTCGGCAAATGGTTACACTCCCATTGTTGATTCTTTGTACGAGGCAGCCAGTTATTACGGTGGTTTGGATGTGTACTATGGGTTAGCCAGAGGCACATCCGGTGTTAGCAGTTCAGTGCGAAGAAACACCCGGGTGAGTCACCGCTTATCCTACACCGGATCAGATTCTGTAAAACCCTATGGTTGCTCTGAAGATGATTTGTCTGATTCTGATTGTATCAACGAGTATATTCCTGATGGTGCCACTTACATTTCACCGGTAACGGACCTGCAATGCCAGACCAACAACCATATTGTTCTGCTATCTGATGGCGCAGCTAACAATAATCACAGTGAAGATGAAATAGAGGCACTTTTGGGAATCAACTGTTCAGGCAGTGGTGGTGAGAAGTGTGGCCTGGATCTGGTGCGTAATATCAGTGATTCTTCGGATTCGGTGATCAATACCAAAGTAACCACTCACACCATCGGGTTTGCGGCCAATGCCACAGCGAATAACTTCTTAAATCAGCTGGCCGTGCAAAGCGGTGGTGGTTTTTACACGGCTGATAATTCCGAAGATCTGGTAACGGCATTTCAGACCATCATTAAATCGGTGAAAGACGTCAATGCTACATTTGTGTCTCCTGGTGTGGCGGTAAACCAGTTAAACCGACTAACCCACAAAGATGAACTTTACTTTGCCCTTTTTAAACCCTCTGAAGGAACACTTTGGCCTGGAAACCTTAAAAAGTATCGCTTAAGCGGTGATACGGTCTACGACAGTAACGGTGCCGTGGCTGTAGATGAAGGTTCAGGTTTTTTTGACGAGAATGCTCAAAGTTACTGGTCCACAACCGTGGATGGCAACGATGTACGCCAGGGGGGAGCGGCCAGTGCTCTGGATCTGGTGAGAAACGTTTATTTCTTCGAGGGAACCGGCAGTATTATTGCTAACGCAAACCGATTACACGAAGACAATAGCAGTATTACCACCGCCAATTTGGCGATCGAATCCGAAGCGGACCCCGAAGGTTTGCGCGACATAGTATTACAGTGGGCCAGGGGCGTAGATCTAAAAGATGAAGATGGCGATGGTTCGACATCTGACGCGCGTCAACAAATGGGAGATCCCATCCATTCTCAACCCGTCATTGTGAATTATGGGGTTAACGATAGTGCGGTGTTTGTGGCTACCAATCACGGCTTTTTACACTCCTTTGACCCCGATACCGGAGAGCAGAATTTTGCGATAATTCCTAAAGAGTTGTTGGCTAATTTGCATGATATATACGAAGACGCTTCCAGCTATACGCATATTTATGGTCTTGACGGTGACATGGTAACGCGCACAGTAAACAACACCACCACCTATTTGTACGTTGGTATGCGCCGCGGTGGAAACAATTATTATGCATTTGATGTATCCAGTAAAAGCTCGCCTTCTCTGGTGTTTAAGATTGAAGGTGGCAGTACAGGATTTGAAAAACTGGGGCAAAGCTGGTCACGTCCGGTTGTCAGCAAAGTTAAAATAGGCGCCTCCACAAAGAATGTATTGATTTTTGGCGGTGGTTACGACGAAGACCAGGACAGCAAGCAAGTGCGCAGTGACGATAACCTTGGTAATGCCGTATATATCGTTGACGCTGATACTGGTGCCTTGTTATGGACAGTCAGTAACAGTAATGCTGATTTTGAACTGGCAGAGATGACCTACAGTATACCGGCGAGAGTGGCAGTTATTGACCGAGACAATGATGACCTGGCGGACCATCTATATGTCACTGATATGGGGGGCCAGGTTTTCAGGCTGGATATCTATAATGGTGAAAGCGGCAACGATTTTATGAAGGGCAGTGTTATCGCAAATGTGGGGGGCGGTACAGCTGCCGATGCAAGACGATTTTATTACAGCGCTGATGTCTCGGAAATCAGTCTGGCCAATGAACATTATTACGCTGTAGCTTTTGGTACTGGCTATAGAGCACATCCACTGGATACCACCATTCAGGATCGCTTTTACATGGTAAAAGATAAAGGTGTATTTCTGATTGGCGATGATGGTCTATTTACCTTTCCAGAAACACCCTATACCGAAACTGATTTATACGATGCCACCGATCATCTGTTAACCTCTAATGATGACGCCGAGCGGGAAATTGAGGTCACAGAGTTTTCTGAGAAGCAGGGTTGGTTTATCCGGTTGGGGTCAGGTGGTGAGAAAGTGCTGGCTGCACCATTGATCTTAAATTATCGATTGTTTTTTACCACTTATCTTCCGGCAACCGTGTCTGAGAGCGCCTGTGCTCCACCTACCGGCACCAGTCGCGCATATGTTGTAGAGCTAACCACAGGGAATGCAATTCTGGATAAGGATGGCGATGGTGTTTTGGAACATGAAGATCGCTACGCCGATCTGGCGCAAACAGGTATAGCCCCAGATTCTAAAATTCTGATAGAAGATGTATTAACCCCCACCATTTGTCTTGGAACTGAATGTACGTCTATAGTAGATGATGAAGATAGTGATTGTGGTTCTGATTTTGAATGCCTGGCGGAAAATATCTACGGCAGTTATGAACGCTTGCGACGTGGCAGCTGGAAAACTGAAAATGAACAGCAATAGTGTAAATTAATTTTTGGAATAGCAGAGTAATCTATGGCGAAATTGAGTTCTGGTTTTTCTTTGACGGAATTACTCATAACAGTAGCAATTATGGGAATTTTGGTGTCCATTGGTTACCCTGCCTATACCAGTTATATTGCTTCCGCTGCCAGAGCCAGTGCTCAATCTGATTTAATGGCAGTGGCAGCCGGTATGGAGCGCTTCAAAGCTTCTAACTTTACTTATAGTGGGGCGGCGCAAGGTGGAGGGGATACCGGCTCACCTGCTTTTTTCAATGACTGGTCTCCTTCCAGCGAACCAGAAGTGAATAAAAAGTACGACTTAGATATTGCCTCAGTGTCAGCCGCGGGAACCAGCTATGTGCTCACTGCGACTCCGGTGACAGGTACGGCTTCGGCTGGCGATGGTACCTTGTATTATTACAGCGATGGTCGCAAAGCCTGGGACAGCAACAGCAATGGCAGTATTTCAAGTTCAGAATATTGCTGGGTGTGTTAAGCCTAAAACATTGTTTACGAAGTGCAACTCAATGCCGTACCGCTGTTATCCTCATGTACGCCATTTTCGTCACTATCCTCACTGAGTTTAACTCTGCCTTGTAAACTGATGGTGAGCGCCCTTGCGTATTCTGCGGCATTGTCTTCGTGACACAGTAGTAATGTTGCCGGAGAGGCCACGGCGCCATTACTCTGAAAACTAATGTTGCCATTGGGTCCGGTCAGGTTGAAATTTTCCAGAATATTGCCTGCACCTGCCAGGATTTCTTCATCGTTGCCTCTGGCGCCATTGCCATCGTAATCAGGAAAAACCATTTTGGGATCATCCCAATCAGCGCTGCAACTGGAAAAGTTTGTGGTGGGGCACAGCACGGCCGTCGTTTGATCATTAATTGCGGCGTGCCGGGCATAGCGAATTGCTGCGCTTAACTCGTTTATCTGAGAAGTAACCTGGGTACGGATCAGCATGCCTTGCATTGACGGCATTCCGACGGTCATGATTACAAACAGTATCGCCATGCTGATCATTAACTCGATCAATGTGATACCTGATTGTAGTTTGATAGTTTTAAAACGCCTTAAATTCAACGAAAACCTATTTACCCTGAACAGACATTTATCAATAATGGCAATCTTTTAGATGATCGCAACCTATAATTTGGATTGTTGTGATATGTTTAACATAAATAGATTTCTTTAACAGATCGCGTTGTCGTTACCCGGAGAAAGTTGATGAAAAAAATAGAAGCGATAATCAAACCCTTTAAGTTAGATGATGTCCGTGAAGCATTGGCTGAAACCGGTGTTGAAGGTCTTACTGTGACAGAGGTAAAAGGATTTGGTCGTCAAAAAGGGCACAGCGAACTTTATCGTGGCGCAGAATACCAGGTAGATTTTATGCCAAAGGTTAAAATTGATGTGGTTGTAACAGACGATATCGTGGACCAGGCGGTAGAAGCTATTATCAATACCGCGCAAACCGGCAAAATTGGGGACGGTAAAATCTTTGTTTACGACGTTGAGCGAGTCGTTCGCATTCGTACCAGCGAAGAAAATGAAGAGGCGATTTGATAAATAATCCGCTTTTATGTTGCCAAAATGTTAAAGTTTGGGTGAAAAAACCACTGATTGCTTTTACTTTGACCAGTTGAACAAAAATATCATAAAAAATTAATAATTACGGTTGCTAAGCATTAATGCCTATGTATAATACGCACCACGTTGAAGCGAGGCACTAGCCAAGCTTACAAAAGGTTTCAGGCGCGGGATGGAGCAGCCTGGTAGCTCGTCGGGCTCATAACCCGAAGGTCGGTGGTTCAAATCCGCCTCCCGCAACCAAATTTTAGGGTTGGATTATTGTTCAATCTTAAATAAAATAAAAGGACTTGGGTCCATAAATAAAAAACCCCGCTAGACCGGGGTTTTTTATTATCTCCACTCAGGGAAATTCAGTTTGAACGGACTTTTTCTGGCTGAGTGGAGAAAGTAATCAGGATTTATTAACAGGGCTTTAAGCCCTGTTTTCATTTTTGGAGAACAAATTGTCTCAAATTCAAGATAAATTGAATGCGCTGATAGAACCGGCTGTTGAAGCAGCGGGTTTTGAATTGATAGGTGTTGAATTTGTTCGTGCGGGTAAACATTCAACATTGAGAGTGTATATCGACCATCCTGATGGTATTACGGTTGATGACTGTGCAGATGTAAGTTATCAGGTTAGCTCGGTGATGGACGTTGAAGATCCAATCAGCACTGAATATAACCTGGAAGTTTCTTCACCAGGCATGGACAGACCGCTGTTCAAATCCGCTCATTATGAAGCGGTAGTTGGACAGGTAGTTTCTCTAAGGTTACGTATTCCTCAAGGTAACCGCAGAAACTTTAAAGGTGAAGTACTTAGCGTTGCCGATGATAAGTTGACCATTCAGGTTGATAATGAGCAGTTTGAATTAGTCATCAGCAATATTGAAAAAGGAAATTTGGTCCCTCAATTTTAAGTGGCTCAAATAACAATAATTAATCATTAGTGATAAGGCGGCGGAAATGAATAAAGAAATTCTGTTAGTGGCAGAAGCTGTATCAAATGAAAAACAGGTGCCAAGAGAGAAGATCTTTGAAGCGCTTGAATTCGCGATTGCAAGTGCAACCAAGAAAAAGAATGAAGGTGAAATCGAAGTGCGGGTAAGTATTGACCGCAACACCGGTGATTTTGATACGTTTCGCAGATGGTTAGTTATCGAAGATGACCAGCCACAAGAGAACCCTTACGCTGAAATTACGTTTTCCGCTGCTCAGATTGACGAGCCAGAGATCAAAATAGGTGATTTTGTTGAAGAGCAAATTGAATCTATCGCCTTTGATCGTATCACGACTCAAACTGCAAAACAGGTAATCGTACAAAAGGTTCGGGAAGCCGAACGCGCGCAAATGATAGACGAGTATCGCGATCGCGTTGGTGATCTGATCACCGGTGCGGTTAAAAAGGTAAATCGCGACAATATTATTGTGGATTTAGGCAATAACGCTGAAGGCGTCATGTATCGCGAAGATATGCTGCCCAGAGAAACCTTCAGACCGGGTGACCGTGTTCGCGGCTTGCTTTATGACATTCGCCCTGAAGCCAAAGGCGCGCAACTATTTATCAGTCGTACCCATCCAGATATGCTGGTTGAGCTTTTCCGTATTGAAGTACCAGAAATCGCAGAAGAAACTCTGGAAGTGCGCTCTGCTGCACGTGATGCTGGCTCCCGAGCTAAAATTGCGGTTAAAACTAATGACAAACGTTTAGACCCGGTTGGCGCCTGTGTTGGTATGCGTGGTTCTCGTGTGCAAGCGGTTTCCGGCGAACTGGGTGGCGAGCGTGTCGACATTGTATTGTGGGATGAAAACCCAGCACAATTCGTGATTAATGCTATGGCACCTGCTGAAGTAGCGTCCATTGTTGTTGATGAAGACGCGCATTCAATGGATGTAGCAGTTGAAAGTGATCACCTGGCGCAGGCCATTGGTAAAAATGGTCAGAATGTTCGCCTTGCCAGTCAATTGACCGGTTGGGAGTTGAACGTGATGACCACAGAAGAATTAGCAGCCAAACACGAAGAAGAAAATGCCGAAGTGCTCAGCGTGTTTATGGAAGGGCTGGATATCGATGAAGACTTTGCTTCTATCCTTGTGGACGAAGGATTCACTTCTCTGGAAGAAATTGCTTACGTTCCGGTAAGTGAACTGCTGGAAATTGAAGGTCTGGATGAAGATATCGTTGAAGAGTTGCGTGAACGTGCGAAAGCAACGTTGACCACAAAGGCTTTGGCAAATGAAGAGTCACTGGAAAAGTCTGAACCAACTGAAGAGTTGTTGAACCTGGAAGGCATGAACAGACATGTCGCATTTGTACTAGCTAGCAGAGGTATTACTGACCTTGAAGAGCTGGCTGAGCAGGGCATCGACGATATCAGTGATATTGAAGAGTTGTCAGATGAAGAAGCTGGAAAGCTGATCATGGCAGCGCGAAATATCGTTTGGTTCAACGAAGAATAAAATCAGCACAGGAGCACAAATCAACATGCCAGAAGTCCAGATCGAAAAATTAGCTGATGATGTCGGTATTACGGTAGACAAATTGCTGCAACAATTTGCTGATGCAGGTATTCCTAAACAGCCTAAAGACAATGTTACCGAATCGGAAAAAGCCGCGTTACTTGATCATTTAAGTAAACAACACGGTGGTTCTGCCAATGCAGCACCGAAGAAAATGACATTACAGCGCAAAACTACCAGTACCTTAACCGCGGGCAAGTCTCGACAGGTTAAAGTCGAAGTGCGTAAAAAGCGTACTTACGTTAAACGCAGTGACGTGGAAGAAGCTCGCATCGCGGAAGAAGAAGCACGCTTAAAAGCTGAGCAGGAAGAAAAGGCCCGTTTAGAAGCTGAAGAAGCAGCTCGTAAAGCCGCTGAAGAAAAAGCGCGTTTGGAAGCCGAGCGCAAAGCCGCCGAAGAAAAACGCAAAGCCGAGCAAAAAGCGGCTGAAGAGAAACGCAAGGCTGAGCAAGCTGCGGCAGATGAGCAGGCCGATTCTGAGTTGAGCGATGAAGAAAAGGCAGAACGTGCTAAAGCGCGTGAAGAAGCCGAAAAGCTGAAAGCCCAACAGGAAGAAGAAGCCAAGCGCAAGCTGGAGCAGGAAGCTGCTAAAGCTGCTGAAGAAGCTAAGAAGCTGGCGGAACAAAACCGCAAGCGTTGGGAAGAAGAAGAGCGTAAGCGCAAAGAAGAAGAAGCGGCTGAAGTGCATTTGCACAGTAACCGCTACGCGCAAGAAGCCGAAGATCAAGAAGACATGGCGCTTGAGAAAAGCTCCAGACGTCGGATGCATAAGAAGAAAAAAGCTTCTGACAAATTAAAACAAGGATTCAATATGCCCGCACAACCGGTTAACCGGGTTGTTCGTTTAGGTGAGACCATCACCGTTGGCGAACTGGCCAGTAAAATGGCTAAGAAAGCCACTGAAGTCATCAAAGTGATGATGAAAATGGGTGAGATGGTAACCATTAATCAGGTATTGGACAGAGACACTGCTGTTCTGGTACTTGAAGAACTTGAACAAAAATATGAGTTGGTAAACGATAATGCATTGGAAGATGAATTATTAGCCAACATCGCAGAAGGTGACGTCGCAGGTCGCGCACCTGTTGTGACAATCATGGGACACGTTGACCATGGTAAAACCTCATTACTGGATTACATTCGCAAGGCCAAGATTGCCGAAGGCGAAGCCGGTGGTATTACCCAGCACATCGGTGCTTACAGTGTTGAAACTGACAATGGTGAAATCACCTTCCTGGATACCCCGGGACATGCGGCATTTACTGCAATGCGTGCGCGTGGTGCCACCGCGACGGATATCGTAATCCTGGTTGTTGCTGCCGACGATGGCGTAATGCCTCAGACTAAAGAGGCTGTTCAGCACTCTCGCGCTGCAGGCGTACCGCTGATTGTTGCGGTAAACAAAATGGATAAAGAAGCTGCGGATCCAGACCGTGTTAAAACGGAACTTTCTCAGCTAGAAGTTATTTCTGAAGAGTGGGGCGGTGAGCACCAGTTCGTTAATGTTTCTGCCAAAACGGGTATGGGTGTTGATGAACTATTAGATGCCATATTGCTGCAGGCGGAAGTTCTGGATCTTAAGGCTATCCCAACTGGTGCAGCGAAAGGTATTGTTATCGAATCGCGCCTGGATAAGGGCCGAGGCCCGGTAGCGTCAGTATTGGTTCAGCAAGGTGAATTGCGTACTGGTGATATCCTGTTATGTGGTAACGAATACGGTCGTGTCAGAGCGATGCGCGACGAAAACGGCAATGAAGTTAAAGTTGCTGGTCCTTCTAAGCCGGTGGAAATTTTGGGTCTGTCCGGAGTTCCGCAGGCTGGTGAAGATGCCATGGTGGTGCCGGATGATCGCAAGGCGCGTGAAATTGCCAACAAACGCCACACCAAGCAGCGCGATCTGAAACTGGCTAAACAGCAAAAAGCTAAGCTGGAAAACATGTTTGCCAACATGGAAGCCGGAGACGTGAAAGAACTGAACGTGGTAATGAAAGCCGACGTACAAGGTTCGGTTGAGGCAATTTCTGATTCCTTAACCAAGCTGTCTACCGATGAAGTTCGCGTTAACATTATTGGTAGTGGTGTTGGTGGTATTACTGAGACAGATGCTACTTTGGCTGCTGCTTCTAATGCTATCGTGGTTGGCTTTAACGTTCGTGCCGATTCAACCGCGCGTAAAGTGCTTGAAGCAGAAGATGTTGATCTGCGTTATTACAGCGTTATCTATGACTTGATTGACGAAGTTAAAGCGGCAATGAGTGGTATGTTAGCCCCTGAGTTCAGACAAGAAATCATTGGTCTTGCTGAAGTGCGTGACGTGTTTAAGTCACCAAAACTGGGTGCTATCGCAGGTTGTATGGTAGTTGAAGGTAATGTCAAGCGCAGCAACCCAATCCGTGTATTACGTGATAATGTTGTTATCTATGAAGGTGAGCTGGAGTCATTGCGTCGCTTTAAAGACGATGTGGCTGAAGTTCGCAACGGCATGGAATGTGGTATCGGTGTTAAGAACTACAACGACGTTAAAGTTGGCGACCAAATCGAAGTATTCGAAACGGTTGAGGTTAAGCGCGAGCTTTAATTCGCCGCAATCACAAGTCGCTGAGCAAGCATTTGTATAAAGCTTGCTAATGTCATTGCAACAGTAATAATGAAAACGGAGGCGCTTGCCTCCGTTTGTGTCTGAGATAATTGGTATCTAATATGGCAAAAGAATTTTCAAGAACAGACAGAGTGGGGCAACAAATCCATAAAGAGGTTGCCAGCATTTTGCAGAATGAGTTTAAAAATCGCGATCCCAGAGTCGGGTTTATAACCGTCTCTGGTGCTGATGTTTCCCGTGACCTGGCGCACGCGAAAATCTTCGTAACCTTCTTCACTGATGATGAGCAAAAGATCAAAGAAGACTTAGCGATCTTAGAAGAGAACAAAGGGTTTGTGCGCAGCTTGTTGGCGAAACGCATTCGCATGCGTTCGGTACCGGCATTGCATTTCATGCGCGATGTGTCCATTACAGAGGGTATGCGCATCTCTAACATTGTAACCCAAACCGTCAAAGCCGATGCCGAAAAGGCAAAGAATTCAGGTCGAGATCCTGAACAAGACGAAGAGCAATAAACACAATGGGTAGACGCAAATCAGGCCGTAAAATAGACGGCGTGATATTGGTGGATAAGCCTTTAGGGGCATCATCAAATCAGGTGTTGCAAAAAGTGCGCTGGATTTTTAATGCTAATAAGGCCGGACATACCGGCGCGTTAGATCCGTTGGCAAGCGGTATGTTGCCGGTTTGTTTTGGTAATTCTACTAAGTTTGCACAATATTCCCTGGACGCAGATAAAACCTATCAAGTCACGGCGAAATTAGGGATCAGAACCACTACCTCTGATGCTGACGGTGAAGTGGTTTCTGAACAGCCTGTGGATATCGGTAAGGCGCAATTAGAGCAGGCATTAAACCTGTTCAGAGGCGAAATAAAGCAAGTACCCTCTATGTTTTCTGCGCTAAAGCATGAAGGTAAACCGCTTTATTATTATGCCCGACAAGGCATTACGATAGAGCGCCCGGCTCGTGCTATTACAATATACAAACTGACCCTGGAGGAGTTTACCAGCACAGAGGTAAGCTTGACAGTGCACTGTAGCAAAGGTACCTACATTCGCTCGCTGGTGGACGATTTAGGGCAGGTTTTGGGCTGCGGAGCTTATGTTACCCGATTGCATCGCACCGATGTGGCCGGTTATTCCGGACTCCCTATGTATACCCCTGAATACCTGGAAAGTCTGAAGAATGATGATGACTTTTCGGCTCTGGATGAGCTTAAACTCGCAGTTGATGCCCCCATTTTACACCTGACTAAGGTGCAAATCTCCGAGGCTAATGCCGCGCGCTTTTTACACGGACAACCTGTCACATGTGAGCCGCTTGAAGCACAAGATGTCAGAGTATATTGCGGCAACCAATTTTTGGGCGTTGCCCAGTACCTGAAAGGTAAATTGCAACCTAAGCGTCTGGTTTCTTAGACTCCGCTAAATTTATGCCAAGGGACCCTTGCGTTGCGGCGGAAAATCGCTATAATCGCCGCTCTTTTCGACTTGACTGAATTAGTGATCGGCAAGTCTTAATCAATTGGAGAATATTATGTCACTAAGTAAAAATGAAACTGCGAACATTATCGCTGAATATGGTGTAAAAGAAGGTGACACTGGTTCACCAGAAGTACAGGTTGCGTTGTTAACTCACAACATCAACAAGTTACAGGGTCACTTCAGCGATCACAAAAAAGACCACCACTCTCGTCGTGGTTTGCTGCGCATGGTTAGTCAGCGTCGTAAATTGCTTGACTACCTGAAAGGCAAAAATCAAGAGCGTTATAAGTCTCTGATCGGTCGTTTAGGTCTGCGTCGCTAATATCGATGTTTCCGAAAAAAAAGCTGGTTTTTACCAGCTTTTTTTTCGTCCACAATAAAGGTTATTGCAGAAAAGCCGCAAAGCGATTGCGCAAATGTTCTATCCCAAGTTTCTGCATTAGCGCAATGTTCCGTTCGGGAATTGCCTCCGGATCGCGATAGGTTTTTAATACCGCATCAATGCTGGATTCTCTGATGATATGAATAATAGGATAGGGGGCTTTGTTAGTGTAATTGCTGGCATCATCTGGGTCCTCTCCGGCAAACACATATTCCGGATGAAAACTGGCCAATTGATAGGTACCGTTATAACCCGCCTCTTCTAACAGAATTTCACAGTATTCAAGCGCATCCAGATAACGATTAAAGTCTCTTAAATCTTGCGGGAAAACCAGTAGGGTAGTTTCTATAGTTTCATTACTATCAAGCTGTTTACAGGCTTGCAAGACCTCATTGGCTATTTTCGGCAGTTTATTGGCGGAAACACCGAGGATAGCCACTTTATTGGCGATATAGGGCTTTTTGGCAAATGGACATAGATTGAGGCCGATGATGATGTCTTCAATCCAGCGCAGAACCGCGCTGGATTCACTTTCTGATAAGGATATTGCCATTATTCAGTGCGGTAATTCACATAGGCTTCCAGAGTATTTTCAATCAAACTGGCTACCGTCATAGGGCCAACACCACCCGGCACCGGTGTAATCCAGCCTGCTCGCTCTCTGGCACCGTCAAATTCCACATCGCCTACCAGACGGCCATCGTCTACACGGTTAATGCCCACGTCGATAACGATAGCACCGGGTTTGATCCAGCCACCGGGAATAAATTCCGGTTTACCTACCGCAACTACCAAAATATCAGCTGTAGCTACGTGGCTTTTTAAGTCTTTGGTAAACTTGTGGCAGACAGTGGTAGTGCATCCAGCCAGCAACAATTCCAGCGACATAGGACGGCCAACAATATTTGATGCACCCACAATAACGGCATTTAAACCTTTTACCGGCTTTTTGGTGGAGTCGATAAGAGACATGATGCCTTTGGGAGTACAAGGACGGAGTGCCGGCATTCGTTGCGCCAGACGACCGATATTGTAAGGGTGGAAACCGTCTACATCTTTATTGGGATGAATGCGCTCCAGAATAAGGTTCGCGTCTAAACCCGCTGGAAGGGGAAGTTGTACCAGGATGCCATCAATTTCTTTGTCTTCGTTCAGTTTATCGATGGTATTGAGCAGTTCTTCTTGTGTCGTATCAGACGGTAAATCGTATGACTTCTCCACAAAGCCGACTTCGGCGCAAGCCTTGCGCTTATTCTGAACATATACTTGTGAGGCAGGATCCGCACCTACCAACACGACCGCAAGACCAGGTGCACGTTTGTTGGCCGAAACTATGGCATCAACCTGAGTGGCGACTTTTTGTCGAATATGTTTTGCGTGAAGTTTTCCATCGATTAATTGAGCGGACATATTTTTTGATATACTAATGAGATTGCAATGCAGTTTATTTTCTCATGATCGCTTGCTGTTAAGCAATCTTTCATCCGGGCTAAAATCAATTAGGCCTAAGTGTGGGGCCAATTTCAATCATTAAGGGAACAAGGTGGATATTAATTACGCTGAATTATTTGGCTATTGTGCATCTGCGGTTATTGCGTTTTCACTGACCCGCAGTTCAATTGTGCAGCTTCGATGGATCAATTTGTTTGGTGCATCTTCAATGTGCCTGTACGGTTTCATTATCAATGCTTATCCTGTGGTGGTACTAAACGCGTTCATTACCCTGACCAATATATTTTATATTCGCAAGTTTGTTTATCACACAAATCACGACTTTACGATTTTAAGAACCCAATCCAGATCTCATTATATGAGCTTTTTTCTGGACTATCACCGCGATGAGATAAAGCAATTTTTTCCCAAGTTTTTTAAGAGACTGGAAGAAGACAACCGGGAGTTCTATGTGTTGTTAGATGGTACCAAAGTCGTCGGTGTAATTTCTGGTATCACCCATCAGGAAGGCGAGGAGTCGGGAATTGTTGTGGATTTTGATTTTGTAGTGCCACAATATCGAGATTGTCGTCTGGGCGTTTTCGCGTTAGGGGCGGAACAAGGACTGAAAAAATTAACCGGCTATCAACTCATTGGCGCAAAAGCGGATAGTGTTGAACACGAGCGATACCTTGAGACACTCAATTTTAAGCCCGCCGGGAAGGGCATATGGACCTATCAGGGTGAAACTCAGGCGAGCAACTAGTTGCGACCTAATTGCACGTGATTTATTCGAAATGGCGCTTTTTTCAGCATGTAAAAAAAACCTGATAAAAAGTGTTTGACTGGTGGGGGGCAAATCAGTAATATGCGCCCCCCGTAGCAAGACAGATATTGCTTGCTACGTCAGGATACGGTGAGTAGCGCAGCTTGGTAGCGCACTTGGTTTGGGTCCAAGGGGTCGCAGGTTCAAATCCTGTCTCACCGACCACTCCTGAGAAGTGACCGTGCGTCCGTAGCTCAGCTGGATAGAGCAACGGCCTTCTAAGCCGTGGGTCGCAGGTTCGAATCCTGCCGGACGCGCCATTCAGTGTTGCTTCGGCGAAAATGTAAAAGTCCAAATGGTGGGCGTAGCTCAGTTGGTAGAGCCCCGGATTGTGATTCCGGTTGTCGTGGGTTCAAGTCCCATCGTCCACCCCATTTGACTTTCCACACGTCTATTTATAATTCCTGTATATTCGGTGAGTAGCGCAGCTTGGTAGCGCACTTGGTTTGGGTCCAAGGGGTCGCAGGTTCAAATCCTGTCTCACCGACCATTTCAGTTAATTTCCCATTCTCTTATTGATTAGTATAAAAGCATCAACTAATGCTGGCTTTTCGGGCAAGCTTTAATTGCCGCAATGTGGATGAATCAGATGCCATACCGCCTGCGCCGCACAATTTATTGCGTTAAGACTCGACTATCCTGATCACTGCCGCTATAATATCGCGTCTTTTTTATCAGGTGACGTGCCAGATCGTGTAAAAGCGGATTCGGGATACCGTTTCCATAGCGACTTACCTTCACTTAAGCGGTTATTCGTAAAGTTGAGTTATCTGGCCTAAATTACAATTAAATGTGCGTTCAGGCACTATAGAGGTAGAAGAATGCAAGTATCAGTCGAGGCAAAGGAAGGTTTAGAACGCCGTCTCACTATTACTGTTCCTGCAGATTCAATCGATTCTGCAGTAAAATCCCGTTTGCAACAATTAGCAAAGACTCAAAGAATTAATGGCTTCCGTCCTGGTAAAGTGCCGGTTTCTGTTATCAAAAAGCGTTTCGGCACAGCGGTTCGTCAGGAAATTGCTGGCGAAGTTATGCAGCGCAATTTTTATCAGGCAGTAATGCAGGAAAAATTGAACCCTGCTGGTATGCCTGCTTTTGAAATGAAGTCTGACAAAGACGGTGAAGATCTGGAATTCGTTGCTTCTTTTGAAGTATACCCAGAATTCGAAGTAAAGAATCTTGATGCCATCAAAGTTGAAAAAACAGTTGTTGAAATCAACGATGAAGACGTTGATGCAATGATGGAAACTCTGCGTAAGCAACACGGTAAGTGGGTAGAGTCTGATGACGCTGCTGCGGCAGATTCACGCGTTGTAGTTGACTTTGTTGGTACTATCGACGGTGAAGAATTCGAAGGCGGAAAGTCTGAAGATTTCGTTTTAGAAATGGGTAAGTCTCGCATGATCCCTGGCTTCGAAGACCCAATCGTCGGCAAAAAAGCCGGTGAGGAAGTGGTCGCTGAAGTTACTTTCCCAGAAGACTATCACGCTGAAAACCTGAAAGGCAAAGAAGCTAAATTTGCGATTACAGTGAAGAAAGTTGAAGTTCAGGAATTGCCTGAAATCAACGAAGAATTTGCGAAGCTTTTCGGTGTTGAAGACGGCAGTGTAGAAGCGCTGCGCGCTGAAGTTACTCGTAACATGAAGCGTGAGCTAGACCAAACTCTACGTGCTCAATTAAAAGAGCAAGTAATCTCAGGTCTGGTTGAAAATAACCCAGTGGATCTGCCAGAAGCTTTGGTTAAGCAGGAAATCGACGCACTTAAGCAGCAAGCAATGCAACGCTTTGGTGGCAATGCCAATGCGCAAAATATGCCTGAGTTACCTGATGACCTGTTTGCTGACAACGCCAAGAAGCGTGTATCTGTTGGCCTGATTTTGGGCGAAGTGATCAAGTCAAAAGAGTTAAAGGTTGACCAGGCTAAAGTTGATGCCTTGATTGAAACCAATGCTTCTGCGTATGAAGATCCGCAAGAAGTTATTGAGTACTACAAGACTAATCAAGAATTAATGCAACAAATGCAGAATCTGGCACTTGAAGATCAGGCAATCGACATTATCTTAGAAGAAGCGAATGTCACCGAAGTTGCTAAAAAGTTTGATGAAGTGATGAATAAAACAGCATAACCGTTTTATTGTTTGACTTTCTGTTTAGCAAACTGCATAAATGCTCGGTACTTACCGAGCATTTTTATTTTGAGAACCGATAAAAATATGATCTATACTCCGCAAAATTCATTAAATCTACAAAATTCCTCTGTCGACAATGCACTTGTACCTATGGTAGTTGAGCAAACTGCTAAAGGTGAGCGTTCTTACGATATCTATTCTCGTCTGCTTAAAGAAAACGTTATTTTCTTGGTGGGGCAGGTTGAAGATCACATGGCGAATCTCATCGTGGCGCAATTGTTGTTTTTGGAAGCGGAGAATCCAGAGAAAGATATCTATCTGTATATCAATTCTCCTGGCGGTTCTGTTACCGCTGGTATGGCAATTTACGATACCATGAATTTTATTAAACCTGATGTCAGTACAGTATGTATTGGCCAGGCTGCAAGTATGGGCGCTTTCTTGCTTTCGGGCGGTGCTAAAGGCAAACGCTATTGTTTGAATAACTCTCGGGTTATGATTCATCAACCTTTAAGCGGTTTCCAGGGGCAGGCTTCTGATATTGAGATACATGCCAAAGAAACGCTGTCCATCAAAGAGAAATTAAATCGCTTGCTAGCAGAGCACACAGGACAAGATTATAAGACAGTTGTCAAAGATACTGATCGCGACAACTTTATGTCCGCCAAACAAGCGATGGATTACGGTATAGTGGATCAGGTTTTGTCCAGCCGTGATGATGTATTAAAAACCAAAGAATAAGCTAAACTTGATATGGGGGTGAATCATGATTGTAAAGAATCCCCAATTTATGGTAAATGTTAGGAATTAGACTCTAATACTCTAGAGGCGTGGTAAATGAGTGATCAACAAAGTGGTGAAGGCGACAATAAATTACTTTATTGCTCCTTTTGTGGCAAAAGTCAGCATGAAGTAAGAAAGCTAATTGCCGGACCATCTGTTTTTATATGTGATGAGTGCGTTGAGCTTTGCAATGATATTATTCGGGAAGAAATTAAAGAGATTTCTCCTAAGAAAAAGCAAGACGCCTTACCAAAACCTCAGGAAATTCACAGTCACCTAGACGACTACGTGATTGGACAGGAATATGCTAAAAAAGTCTTGTCTGTTGCTGTTTACAATCACTACAAGCGATTGAGAAATGGTGACGTTCACGATGGTGTAGAACTGGGTAAAAGTAATATTCTGTTAATTGGCCCTACTGGTAGTGGTAAAACACTGTTGGCTGAAACCTTGGCGAGATTATTGGACGTGCCATTTACAATGGCCGATGCCACCACATTAACTGAAGCTGGTTATGTGGGTGAAGATGTCGAAAACATCATCCAAAAGTTATTGCAGAAGTGCGACTATGATGTCGAGAAAGCACAGCGCGGAATCGTATACATTGATGAAATCGACAAGATTTCTCGTAAGTCAGATAATCCCTCTATTACACGGGATGTCTCTGGTGAAGGTGTTCAGCAAGCGCTACTGAAACTCATTGAAGGCACAGTGGCTTCGGTTCCGCCTCAAGGTGGGCGCAAGCACCCGCAACAGGAATTTTTGCAGGTGGATACCTCAAAGATTCTGTTTATTTGTGGTGGCGCATTTGCAGGCTTAGACAAGATCATCGAACAGCGTGCAAACACCGGAACAGGTATTGGCTTTGGTGCGCAGGTGAAGAGCTCTGACAATAGTCGTTCAGTCAGTGATCTGTTCCAGCAGGTTGAACCTGAAGATCTGGTTAAGTACGGTTTAATTCCTGAGTTTATCGGGCGTTTACCGGTGGTTACCAGTCTGGAAGAACTGAACGAAGAAGCCTTGATTCAAATCCTGAAAGAACCTAAGAATGCATTAACCAAACAGTATGGTGCGCTGTTCTCTTTGGAAAATGTTGAACTAGAGTTCAGAGATGATGCGTTAAACGCGATTGCCAAGAAAGCCATGGTGCGTAAAACCGGTGCCCGGGGACTGCGTTCCATCGTAGAAGGGGTCTTACTCGACACTATGTACGAGCTACCATCTTTAAAAGATGTCAGCAAAGTGGTGATTGACGACAGTGTCATAAAAGGGGAATCTAAACCGATACTTATTTATGATAATACTGCCGATAAAAAGGCCGCATCAGAATAATAAAAAGGCTCTTTTGAGCCTTTATTCTTTTTATTGGGTGGCTCCGCAAATCAGTATTTGATCTTTCTCTTTCGAGCCCCATATTCATACAAAAATGTAAACGAGTTAATCAGCATGAGTGAACAGCGAGAAAATCGCATTGAAATGCCGGTACTGGCATTGCGAGATGTGGTGGTTTATCCCCACATGGTTATTCCCTTATTTGTCGGCCGTGAGATGTCGATCCGTTGTTTAGAAGCAGCAATGGAAAATGACAAGCAAATCTTCCTTGTCGCCCAAAAAGACGCTGCAGTCGATGATCCCAAAGAAGAAGACATTTATTCTGTTGGTACTATTGCCACCATTTTACAGCTATTAAAACTACCTGATGGAACCGTAAAGGTACTGGTAGAAGGTACGGTACGTGGCAAAATTGATGAGTACCTGCAAACTGATGATTACTTTGTTGCCAGTGTTGAAACGGCAGAAAGTACCTCTTTGTCAGATTCTGAACAGGAAGTGCTGATACGCTCTGCGGTTTCGCAATTCGAAGGTTATGTAAAACTCAATAAGAAGATCCCGCCTGAAGTACTGACTTCGCTGAACGGTATCGAAGACGCCGCTCGTTTAGCTGACACTATGGCTGCTCATATGCCACTTAAGCTGGCTGAAAAGCAAAAAGTGTTAGAAATGAACGACGTCGCTGAGCGTTTGGAATATCTGATGGCATTGATGGAAGGTGAGATTGACCTGTTGCAGGTTGAGAAAAAGATCCGCACCCGCGTCAAAAAGCAAATGGAAAAAAGCCAGCGTGAGTATTATCTGAATGAACAAATGAAAGCCATTCAGAAAGAGCTTGGTGAGCTGGACGAAGCGCCAGATGAATTTGAAGCGCTAAACAAGAAGATTACTGACGCTAAAATGCCGGAAGAGGCCAAAGAAAAAGCAACATCTGAGTTAAATAAACTCAAGATGATGTCACCTATGTCAGCTGAGGCAACGGTTGTCAGAAGCTATATAGACTGGCTAATCAATGTTCCCTGGTACAAGCGCAGCAAGGTTAAAAAAGATTTAAACAATGCTCAAAAAATCCTGGACGAAGATCATTATGGTCTGGAAAAGGTGAAAGAGCGCATTATCGAATATTTAGCCGTTCAGCAACGGGTGCGCAAGCTCAAAGGGCCGATTTTGTGCCTGGTGGGGCCGCCTGGCGTAGGTAAAACCTCACTCGGACAATCCATAGCAAAGGCGACTGGTAGAAAGTACGTACGCATGGCATTAGGTGGTGTTCGTGATGAAGCGGAGATCCGCGGCCACAGAAGAACCTACATTGGCTCTTTGCCCGGTAAGCTGATCCAAAAGATGGCAAAAGTGGAAGTGAAAAACCCACTGTTTTTGTTAGACGAAATTGACAAGATGTCTTCCGATATGCGTGGCGATCCAGCATCGGCGTTGTTGGAAGTTCTGGATCCTGAACAAAACAACAGCTTCAGTGACCACTACCTGGAAGTGGATTACGACTTGTCTGATGTAATGTTCGTTGCCACTTCAAACAGCATGAACATCCCGGGACCGCTGCTGGACAGAATGGAAGTAATTCGTTTGTCGGGTTATACCGAAGACGAGAAGCTGAACATTGCAAAGCGTCATTTGGTTAAAAAGCAAATGTCCCGCAATGGCCTTAAAGACGGTGAACTGGAGATAGAGGAATCCGCCATCATTGGCGTGATTCGTTATTACACCCGTGAGGCGGGAGTACGTGCCTTAGAAAGAGAAATCTCAAAAATCTGCCGTAAAGCAGTTAAACAGATTTTACTTAACAAGAAATCTGAAAAAGTTGTCGTTAATCAGGATAACTTAAAGGATTACCTGGGTGTGCAACGCCATGATTATGGCAAAGCAGACAAGAACAACCAGATTGGGCAGGTTACTGGATTGGCCTGGACACAGGTTGGTGGTGACTTATTAACTATTGAAGCCACTTCGGTACCTGGCAAAGGCAAAACTACCTTTACCGGGTCGCTTGGAGATGTCATGCAGGAGTCCATTCAGACTGCTATGACGGTAGTGCGCAGCCGGGCTGATAAATTGCGTATTAATCCGGAATTTCACGAGAAAAGGGATATCCATGTACATGTTCCCGAAGGCGCTACGCCAAAAGATGGGCCGAGCGCGGGTATCGCTATGTGTACGGCACTGGTGTCCAGTTTGACCGGTAACGCTGTCAAATGTGATGTTGCTATGACGGGTGAAATCACTTTGCGTGGTGAAGTACTTGCCATTGGTGGCTTAAAGGAAAAATTATTGGCCGCACACCGTGGTGGTATCAAGGTCGTAGTTATACCTAAGGATAATGAGCGAGACTTGGAAGAGATACCAGATAATGTTAAAAGAGACCTTTCTATCCATCCTGTACAGTGGATCGATGAGGTTTTGAACCTGGCTCTACAAGAGAACCCACAAGGTTTTGAGCCTGTTCAAGCAAACATTGCTTAAATAATGTGCATATTTTGAATTTTTTAAGACAAATACACATTTAAGGCTTCCCAATCCGTAAACTTATGGTAGCCTTTTCATGTGTCCCGCTAGAACCCTTGCCACGCAAGGGGTGGCGGTAATTCGTTAATTTTTAAAAAATTGTTAAACATCGCTTGAAGTTCGTGTTCAAGCTTGTTATAACGGTTCCGCAACAACAAATGCGGAACAATAAATAATAACAATTGAAGGGGATGATATTGTGAACAAGTCTCAACTTATCGACGCGATTGCAGAGAACGCCGACATTTCTAAAGCCGCTGCTGGCAGAGCTTTAGATGCTTTCACTGACGCTGTTACAGAGGCTCTTAAAAACGACGACCAGGTTGCTTTAGTTGGCTTTGGTACTTTCTCAGTTCGTGAACGCTCTGCTCGCAGTGGCCGTAACCCACAAACTGGTGAGACTATTCAAATCTCTGCGGCTAAAGTTCCTTCTTTCAAAGCTGGTAAAGCATTGAAAGATGCTTGTAACTAAGAGCATCTTTTTGAATAAATAAAAAAAGGGCGTTAACTCGCCCTTTTTTGATCCTAAATTTTAATCATCTGTCGCCCGCGATTTATTCCTTTAGCAAACGCCTGTCAAAAGTCCAAAATTATTCCAATTTCTGGTGTGCAAATCGGCTCGGTGTTGCGGTATAATCCCGCGCGAATTTGATTTTGAGGTGATGAAGAGAAAGCCTAATGTTGGAAAAAATAAGAGAAGGGGCCACGGGAATAACGGCTAAGATTATTCTCGGTATTATCATTCTGAGTTTTATATTTGCTGGTGTTGGTGGTTATATCAATTCCAGTACAGATAGTGCTGCGGCCACAGTTAATGGTGAAGAGATTAGTGCTTCTGCATTTGAAAAAGCCTATCAGTCAGAACGAGGCCGAATGGAAGCGCAATTGGGTGATACGTTTACGCAATTGGCCGCCAATAGCGAGTATCTGAAGAGTTTTCGCGAAGGCGTATTGCAACGTCTTATCAACGATAAGTTGATGGATCAGAAAGTCAGAGAATTGGGAATTCGCGTTAGTGACGCTGAATTACGCGAGACTATTGTCAATATGCCTGAGTTTGCTGTTGGCGGTGAATTCAATAATGACCGTTATCAAGCAATTTTATTGCAGGCGGGTTATACGCCAGCTGATTTCAGAGACTATTTACGCGGCCAGATGGCGCGTCAGCAACTGGGTAGCGCTTTAGGCCAGTCGGACTTTGCTCTGAACTCAGAAGCTGAAATGTTGTTAAAGATTCAAAATGAGACTCGTGACAGTCGCTATTTTGAAGTGGGAGCTGCCTTATTTGAATCAGAGGTGGAAATCACTGAGCAGGATATTAACGATTATTATCAAGCCAATATTGCCCAGTTTGATACAGAAGAAAATATAGATCTGGCCTATGTCGAAGTACAGGTGAGTGACTATCTGGAAAATGTGAGTATCGACGAGGCTGATGTAGCTTTGTTTTATGAAGAAAACCTGAGCAATTATAAGACCGAAGAAGAGCGCAAGGCTTCTCATATCCTGGTGGAGTTTGGTGACGACGAGCAGGCCGCGCAAGAGCGTGCTGATGCAATCTTGGCAAGATTGAACGATGGTGAAGATTTTGCTGAACTTGCTAAAAGCGAATCAGACGACAGCTTCAGTGGTGAAAACGGCGGAGACCTGGATTGGTTAACTCGTGGAGTGATGGACACGGCCTTTGAGGATGCTGTTTTTGCCTTAGCTGCTGAGGGGGACATCACCGACGTTGTGCGCACTGATTTCGGTTTCCACATCATTAAGTTGACAGGTATTAAGCTAGAGTCAGTAGAAGAGTTGGAAACAGTACGAACTGATATCGAAGCACAGTTAAAACAGGAAGCTGCACTTGAACAGTACCTGGCAGTACAACAAACCATGTCACAACTGGCTTTTGAAATGCCCGATTCTCTGGAAGAAGTTGCTGCAGCCGGTAATGTTGAAGTTAAGACGCTGTCTTCTGTGACTCGTTCACAGGCACCAGCTCCTTTTGATGATGCAATTTTGCAGAGCAAGGCTTTCTCTGAAGAGTTGATTGAAGACAAAATAAACAGCGATATCGTAGAATTGAACGACGAGCACTTTGTGGTTTTCCGGGTAACCGGGCACGAATCTGAAAGAACGCTGCCTATGGCTGAAGTTCGCGACGAAATTGTAGCCGCGTTGACCTCTCAGAAGGCTCAGGAGCTGGCATTGCAGTGGGCTGACAATGTCATTGAGCGCCTGAAGGCCGGTGAAGGTGTAGACGAGTTGTTGGCTGAGAAAGCACTGAGCTGGTCAGAAGAACAGGCGGTAGAGCGTTATTCTGGTGCTTTAAATAGCTCATTGAGTGCTGAGCTGTTCAAACTAGGAGAGCTGCAAGCTGCGCGTGCTGTAGAATTAAATAACGGCAATGTCGGTGTAGTACAATTGCTGGCAATTAATCAACCTGAAGAGCTGGACAGTGCAGAATTACAAGCTACGCAACAGCGCTTGAGTTCTAATTTTGGTCAATCCGGGTTTACAGCGCTTTTAGAAGCCCTGAATGCCAAAGCTGAAGTAACTACCGTTACTCAATAATATACTTTTTAAAGAAGCGGCGGGCACGCCGCTTTTTTATCCCTTGCGGAAATTCTGCATTTATTCAATCTAAAAGTTTACTGAGCACCAGTGACTGGTGGGCGGTTAACAGCTTTTTCATATAATCACTTTTAGGCCAGTTAAACACGACATCTGTTTTCCCTGACTCGATTACTTTTCCATTCTGCAGTACCAAAACCCGATCACTAATATGGCGTACAATCCCCAAGTTGTGGGATATAAAGATATAGCTAAGCCCCAGCTCTCGCTGTAGACGCATTAGCAGGTTTACCATTTGTGAGCGCACCGAAGGGTCTAAAGCGGCAAATGGCTCATCTGCAACAATTACCTGTGGGTTCAGAATAAGGGCCCGGGCCAATACCACACGTTGCCTCTGACCATCAGAAAGCATATGTCGGTAAAAGTGGGCGTGCTCCCGTAACAATCCAACCTGGCGAAGTGTTGCCGATATCTTTTCTTTCCGCTCCTGGGCGTCCAGGTTAGTGTTTAATTTAAGCGGTTCGTCCAGGATTGTGCCAACGGTCAACGCAGGGTTCAGTGATTCTTTGGAGTGTTGAAATATCATGCGGATATTCAAACTGCGTTGCTTCAGATTGCGATGTCGCAACTTTTGACCATTCAATAATATTTGCCCGGAGCTGGGGGTTACTACGCCGGTCAGTAAATTGGCTAAGGTGCTTTTACCTGAGCCATTATCGCCGATGATCGCCAGTGTTTCTCCGGCATTAAGTTCAAAGTTAATAGGGCCAATGACAAATTTTTCAGCTTTTTGCCACCAATTTTTTCTGACTTTACGTTCGAATTCCAGATTCTTGACAGTTAATAAAGCGGTCATTTTAGTGGCCTGTGGAGCGGGAAGTGGCAGCTGTAATAATGGTTATGGATGTGTCTTGGCGCTGGGATTTTTACACACTCCTTTTGTGCTCTTGGACATCTTGGCCCTAACCGGCAACCAATGGGTAAATGCTGCAGCGTGGGGATGGTACCGTCCAACGCTGACAGATTGGATTTGGGCAACAGATCTTTACTAAAACTGGGTGCGCTATCCAACAGCGCTTTCGTATATGGATGCAGAGGTCTTTTACGCAAGTTGCTCATACGGCCGCTTTCGACACTTTGCCCGCAATATAGTACGGTCATGGAGTGGCACATTGAAGATATTGCCAGCAGGTCATGGCTGACAAACAAGATACTGAGGTTGCGGTTTTGGTTTAAGCGAGACAAGAGTTTCAGGATCTGGCTTTTGATGGTTGTTTCCATTCCCATGGTGGGTTCATCGGCAATCAGCAGCTTGGGTTCTGAAACCAATGCCATCGCTATCATGAACTTCTGACAGACATCATCTGAAATCTGATGTGGAAAACTGGACAAGCACAGTTCATGATTTTTAATGCCAACTTTGTGCAGTTGTCTGGATACCATCAGTTTGCGCTTTTCCTGGCGTTGCCAGAACCAACCTTTACCCACCAAATGATCTGGAATGTTTTCTTCCAGTTGTTCCCCCAGGGAAGCGGTGGGATCTAGTGAGCTAACCGGATTTTGAAATATAACGGCGATATCATCTTTGGTGATCTTACGCCGTTCCTCTTTTGACATACCGAGTAAATCGTTGCCTTTCCAGTTAAGGCGATCGGCGGTCAGGGTCCAGCTGTCGTTAATAGCACCAACGATAGATTTTACTATCAGACTTTTTCCTGAACCAGATTCGCCCACCAGAGCCCGGATTTCACCTTCATCTATGGTGAGATTGACCTTATCAAGTGCTTTTACCCGCCCGCCAGCGGTATCAATTTCCAGGGTCAGGTTCTTAATATCGAGTAATGGCATCAGTACTTCAACCTGTTTCTGAGAGCTGAACGCAAGCCATCGCCCACTACATTAATGGAAACAATGGCGATAAATATAGCCGCTCCCGGCGCAGCAATGCTCCAGGGGGCGATATAAGCAATATCCAGCCCTTCAGAGAGCATCGCTCCTAGTTCCGCATAGGGCGATTGCACACCGAGATTGAGAAATCCCAGTGCACTGATATCCAGAATGGCAATGGACAGAGCGAGCGTGCCATGTACTACCAACATTTCAACCATATTGGGCAATAACGAAAACAAGAAAATTCGCGCCGGCGAAGCACCATCCAGGCGGGCCGCAATCACATATTCTTTGTTAACCTCGGTCCTGACAAAGTCCCTTGTATAGTGAATAAACTGCGGAATTAAAGCCAGGGTTATGGCCCACATTGAGTTTACCAGGCCCGGACCCAAAATCGCTACGATAATGATGGCAATTAACAGTGTGGGAATGGCCATCATGGAATCTAACAGATGGTTAAGAATACTGCTGCGCATGCCGGTGTTCATGCCAGCAAAGGCACCAATCAATACACCCACTAACATAGCAACCAGCACTAAAAAAACACTGATGCCGAAGGTGACCCTACTGCCGTGAATTACACGGGTCAGCACATCCCGACCAAGACCATCGGTGCCCAACACATGAGAAATTCCACCATTGCCGTCCCAGGCTGGGGGCACCAAAAGCGCATCCGTATTTTGCTCTAATGGCGAATAAGGGGTTATGAACGGGCCGAGAATTACAATTAAAGTAATGCTGGCCAGCACACACAGCCCGATAAAGGCTATGTGGCTTTTCCGAAACTCATACCAGGTCTGGCGCAATGGAGACGGAAATTGTTCTTCCTGATACAGATTAGATTTTAACACGTTGTCTGTACAACCTCTGTGGGTCTATGATTTTATGTACGATATCAATAGACACTGTAAAAATGACCACCAGACTGGAAACCGCCAACATACCGCTGCGAATTGCCGGATAGTCACCCTGATAAATTGCCTGGATCAGCCAGTTGCCAATGCCGGGCCAGGAGAAAATACTCTCTACGATCATGGCATTGGTGAGCAAGGTTGTAAATTGCAATGCTAATTGCGGCATAATCGGGATGATGGTATTGCGGATACCGTGTCGCAATATCACCTGGTAGCGATTTAGCCCCCTTGCTGTGGCGGCTTTGATATATTCACTGCTCATCACTTCTATAACTGAGCGCCGGGTTATCCTGAGAATAATGGTGCTGGTAACGATGGAAATAGATAATGTTGGTAGAAACAAGTGCCTCAGTGCATCATTGAAAGCGTCCCACTTATAGCTGACATCTGAACGGATGATGTCTATTAAGATAAATCCGGTATCTATTGGGATGTCGTAAAGTAAACTGATACGGCCCGAAATCGGAAACCAGCCCAGTTGCAATGACAGAATCAGAATAAGTATTAACGCCAGCCAGAAAACCGGTATTGAATAACCGATGAAGCTGATGGATAAAACACTGTAGTCCGCCAATTTGTTGTGGCGTAGCCCGGCAAGAAAGCCTAGCGGAATGCCTACAATCAGCGAAACAAATAAGGCGTAAGCACTCAGCTCAATGCTGGCCGGAAGGAAAGTGGTTATTTCTTCATACAGCGATTGATTCGAGCTGAAACTCAGCCCCCATTCACCTCGCCAAAGCAGCTCCAGATAGGCAACAAACTGCCAGAATATGCCTTCGTTTTCTTTGTACAAAGTGGCGTAAAGTTGGCGCTGTTGCTCTGATTCAAAATGAATGCCGGTGAGATTAGTCAGATAATCACCGGGAAACAAGAAGGCCAGACCAAATGAAGCCATGGCCAACATGAATAAGGTGAATATTAACAGGTTGAGCCGACGTAGAAAGTAAAAGCTCACTGAGATATCTCCACATCACCGAAGCGAATACCACCAAATGGATTGATATCCAGGTTTGACAAACCCTGTCGATAAGCCTGAAAACGATAGGCATGAGCAATGGGTACAATCGGAATTTGGTCAGCGATGATGGCATTCGCAGTTTGATATAGCGCTGCTCTGGTATCTGTGTCGGAATAGGTGAGTGCCTCATCAATAATCTCATCAAAGGTTTCGTTGCACCACCTCGCTCTGTTGGTACCGGAGTCAATGGCTGCACAGCTCAGCACCGGGCGATAAAAGTTGTCGGGATCACCATTGTCAGCAGACCAGCCAATCAAAACAGAATCGTGAGCGCCACTTTCTAATCTTCTTCTAAAAAGACTCCATTCAAAGCTGATAATTTCCACATTGATGTCCAGTTGTTCCAGGTAGCCCTGAATAAGCTCTGCCATCATTGTGGCATTGGGGTTGTAGGCACGTTCGATAGGCATTGCCCAGATATTCATGGTAAAACCCGGTTCGATGCCGTTTTTGCGCAGCAGATCCTTAGCTAACACCGGGTTATAACTATTATCTCGTAAATCATCCTGGAAAGCCCAACTACTGGGTGGTACCAAGCCATTGGCTTTTACCGCACTGCCAAAATAGACCGCCTCTAGTAGGGTAGATTTATCGATCGCCATGGCCAGTGCACGCCTGACTTCCGGATTGTCAAATGGTGGTTTACTGGTATTAAATGCCCAGAAGCCCACATTTAGCCCAGGCTTCTCGTCTAATACCAAATTGCTTCGGTCACGAATAATATCCAGTTCACTATGTGCTGGTAATGACATGACATCGCATTCACCGGTCATCAGTTTGGCAAGCCTTAAAGAACTGGAGGGAGTGATATCGAAAATCAGTTGTTTGATGGCCCTGTCATGCTTCCAATAAGTTTCGTGTTTGGTGTACCTGATGAATCTGTCTTTGCGGTAATCGACATATTTAAAAGGGCCGCTGCCGATGGGTTGTTCATCCAGCAATTCAGGTTGATTTTTCTCCAACAGAAACTCTGCGTATTGACGCGACAAAATAATGGCAAAGTCTGTGGCGAGATTGGCCAGAAAGGAGCTATCCGGCTTGTTGAGATCGATCACTATGCGGTAGCCATTGATGCGCCGTACATCCTTGATGAGTTTATCCAAGCCAAGGCTGACAAAGTAAGGATAGCCGCTGACATCAATATCGTGATACGGATGAGACTCTAATCGCCAGCGGTTGATGCTAAAAATAACATCGTCGGCATTGAGATCACGGGTTGGGGTAAAATAATCTGTGCTGTGAAACTTGACTTGCTTGCGCAGTTGAAAGGTATAACGCAGACCATTTTGACTGACGCGCCAGCTTTCCGCGATGCCAGGTATAATTTTACTGTCCTTGGGGTCAAACTCTAGTAGTCGGTCGTAAAGCTGGTGAGACGTGGCATCAACTGTGGTGCCTGAAGTATCCAGTTGCGGATTGAAACTGGTGGGGCTGCCCTCTGAACAATAGATCAGTCCATCTTTTTTGAACTGAATTTCCTGATTCCCACCACAAGCAACCACGCCCAATATGGTGGCCAGGGTGATACAAATCTGACGATATAGCGATTTACTCTTCAACTGAAGTGTCCAGCAGGTTATATTTTTTCAGATATCCTCTGAGCTGATGGTAGGTCAGGGATAACTTATCAGCGGTTTTTTTCTGGTTGTAGTGACTATCGGCCAATGCCTGCTTAATCATATCAATTTCGTAGTTCTGACTCAGCTCTTTTAAATTCACCGGAAATTCAAAATCAAAACCGTCTTTGCTTTCGGCTACAGGCTTGGTCATTTGATTGGATAGCGGGGCGGTGGTTGTGTGCTCCAGCTCGACAGGCTGTGCCGACGGTACAGCGATCCTGTCTTGAGTTTTAATTCGGGTGCTGGGGCGATATCTGGATTCAAACGGGTCGATAATAATTTCATGCACCGGAACGTAAGGGTTATTGGTTCGGTATACCGAGCGCTCAACTACGTTTTTAAGCTCGCGGATATTACCCGGCCAATCGTACTCCATAAGCACTCGTTTGGCTTTTTCGGTAAAGCCGCTGAACAACTCTAACTCCATTTCACGAATCATATTGATAGCGAAGTGTTCTGCGAGAATAATGATATCTTCACGCCGTTCACGCAGAGGTGGCAGGGTAATAACATCAAAAGCCAGCCTGTCCAGCAGGTCGGCTCTGAATTCTCCTGATTCCGCCAGCGTTGGCAGGTCTTCATTGGTGGCAGCTATTAAGCGTACATCAACTTTAACTGAGCGAGAACCGCCGACGCGCTCGAACTCACCGTACTCTATAACCCTCAGTAGTTTTTCCTGAATCAGGCCAGAGGTGTTGGCCAATTCGTCTAAAAACAAGGTGCCATTATGAGCAACTTCGAAGCGTCCCTCTCTGCGTTTGCTGGCGCCGGTAAAGGCACCCGCTTCATAACCAAACAGTTCCGATTCTAACAGCGATTCGCTCAGAGCCGCACAATTAAGCTTGATGTAGGGCTGATCCCAGCGTTTGGACAAATAATGTAATCTGGCTGCTACCAGCTCTTTACCAGTGCCTCGTTCTCCGATCACTAAAACGGGTTTAGTTAAGGTGGCAATCTGAGAAATTTGTTCCAAAACTTCCAGAAAGCTATTAGCCTGACCGATTAAATTATCTTGTTGGCGATATCGACTCATGAAAAACCTTATTATTTGGTGTATTTAACCAATTTGTGGTTAGATGACAATAATAGGACAAATCTCTTTGAAATGCTAAGCCAAATAACACTATGTAATTCAATGGTTTAAACAAAACTTTAGTTTGGCCTGTTATTTGAATAACAAACTCCAACATTTTAGCAATCAGAATGAGATAAAAACTAAGAGGTAAATTATTATGGGTATTTTTTCTCGTTTTTCGGATATTGTAAATTCAAATATCAATTCGCTTCTGGATAAAGCGGAAGATCCTGAAAAAATGGTGCGCTTAATTATTCAGGAAATGGAAGATACATTGGTAGAGGTGCGTTCAGCGTCAGCTAAAACCCTCGCCAATAAAAAGGATATCACTCGTCAGATCGAAAAGATGGAGCAGGAATCTCAGGATTGGGCTGCTAAAGCTGAACTGGCGTTAAGTAAAGATCGGGAAGATCTGGCTCGTGCCGCATTACTGGAAAAGAAAAAGTGTCAGGAGCATGCCGAGAGTCTCAAACACGAATTGGGCTTGCTGGATGAGCAATTGAGTAAACTTCAGGCAGAAGTTGAACAGTTGCAGGAGAAACTGGCAGATGCTAAATCTCGTCAAAAAGCCATTATTATGCGCCAAAAAACCGTGAGCTCGCGTCTGGAAGTTAAAAAGCGTTTGGACAGCAGTAAGGTTGACGATGCCATGGACAGATTCGAGCGTTACGAGCAAAAAATCGATAGCCTGGAATCACAAGTGGATGCTTATGACCTTGGCAAGAAAACCCTGTCAGACGAATTCGCGGAGCTGGAGTCCGAGAATAAAGTGGAAGATGAACTGGCGGCGATGAAAGCCAAACTAAAAAAATCTAAAAAAAGCCAGTAAGTAATTGAATAATAAGACGCAGAGGTAACTGACCGTGGAAGATGTCATTGGAATTATCGTCGCACCAATTGTTGTATTTTTAGTGATTGTTGCGCCTATTTGGTTAATTTTACATTACCGCAGCAAGAAACAGTTAAGCCAGGGGCTGTCTGAAGCTGAAATTAAAACTCTCAATGACCTGGCGCGTCAAGCCGAAGGAATGGCAGATCGCATTAAAACTCTGGAAGCAATATTGGACGAAGAATCTCCAGAATGGCGCAGTAAGGTGTAGTTATGAGAAAAGAACTGTACAGAGATACTGAAAAAGGAAAGGTAGCTGGTGTTTGCGCTGGACTTGCCGACTACTTTGGATGGGAGTTGTGGTTGGTTCGAATCATTTTCATCTCTGGGTTTTTATTGACCGGCTCCTTCTTCTTTATGGCCTATATTATTGGCTGGTTCATATTGGATAAAAAGTCAGATAAGGAAATCAAAAAAAGCGCCTTTGCCGTCGCAGCGGATAAATCAAAAGGCTGGGTTTCTAATCTTGGCGAGGATGCCAAGGTGGAAGTCAAATCCAAAGTTTGGCAGGCAGGAGAGCCTCCCAAACAGGCTTTCAGAGATATTCACAATCAATTTGGAAAGTTGGAGCTAAGATTGCGAAAGTTAGAATGTTATGTGACATCATCCGAATATCAGCTAAACAGAGAAATCAACAAGCTCTGACCCAACTACAAAAACCTCTGAACCACAGAGGTTTTTTGCTTTTACTTATAAATTCACTCCTCTTATTCCATTTTTAATTCAACCATTCAGGGTTGTAATTCAATCAGAACTCAGTGAGCAGGGTATAAATCGATAAAGGAGATAACCTTGACCAACCCTTTACCATCTCTGGGAATTTTTTGGTGTTATCGACAAAAGATCATCGGTGAAAAAGTCGCTATGACAAGTTGTGGAACAGACTCCTTAGGTATTATGGATAGTCCATTACAGCACTTGCACAGTTGGGAGGAGAAGCAAATTTATTGGTCCCAGTTTCCCGAACTATGTGATACCGAATACCAACAATTACCCAGAGGGCGGGTGGTATTCAACATTCGAAAACAATTATTTATAGTGTATGCAGATAAAAGTTTGCTGCGTCCATCTATGCAAAATCTGATAACGGAATTTTTCGCTATACCCGCTGTATCTTGCAACTGGCGGATTGATCCACACTATCGACAATTCCCCGCAAGCATATAGTGATTTTCTGCCTGGATGCCAATTTACAGGTCGCTGTGTCCGTTCCAAAACGCACTCAGTTGGCCCATTTCATAGAACAGATGACCTGGGTACAGCAAGCCATAGTTGCATGCACTGATTTTAAGCCATTAGTGACTGAAATGTGCGATGAAAAACTGTTGAAATAACACCGCTCAGCTCACTAAAACTACCATGTTAATGTCATTCATTTACTGGTCAGCGTTCTCTGAAAGGAAGACTCAATAAAGGCTTACTCAAATATTTCTATAATATGAGATTTTTGTTACTCACTGATGCTTCCTTTTTGAAGGGTAATAAGATAAATTTGTAACATTATCTTTACAATAGATTTTGGGGTAACAAAGTGCGTCTGGAGATTACCTGTCACGATAGACTCGGTATCACCCAGGATGTGTTGGACATCTTGGTTAAATACAATATTGATCTCAGAGGGATTGAGATCGATCCCAGCGGAAAAATATTTCTCAGCTTTCCTAGCATAGAATTTAACGAGTTCCAGCATTTGATGCCGGAAATCAGAAAACTCAGTGGCGTAACAGATGTAAAAACCACACCGTTTATGCCAATTGAGCGGGAACGAAATGAGTTAACTGCAATTTTAGAAACTTTGCCTGATCCGGTTTTTTCAGTGGATGCTAAAGGTAAAGTCATGCTCATAAATGACGCTGCCGCTTCCAGTCTGGATACCGACCGCAAAAGTTTGTTGGGTACCCATGTTGCTGAACTAGTCAAAGGCTTCAATGTCGTTAAATGGTTGGAAGGACGTGATATTGGCGTTCAAACCCATAAAG
Organism: Planctobacterium sp. AWH2_060; assembly: GCF_056158425.1. Taxonomy (NCBI): domain Bacteria; kingdom Pseudomonadati; phylum Pseudomonadota; class Gammaproteobacteria; order Alteromonadales; family Alteromonadaceae; genus Planctobacterium; species Planctobacterium sp. AWH2_060. Next base: position 5,150,518 of record NZ_JBSWTG010000001.1, read on the forward strand.
TGAAATTTGTAGAGCAGGATTTTTTGGCGGACTTTTTTCCAGTGTATGTGCCGGATTCGAACAAGGTTTCTATTTTGGCCGGAGCGGTAATCCTGTTGAAGTCAGAATTCAGATTGGGTCAGCAATTTAGTGCGTTTCATCAGTCTAGCGAGGAAAGTTTTAATCATATTCTAGCCCAAAGCCCGGTGATGAAACGCGCCATAAGAGAAGCTAAAAAGTTTGCTGAATCATCGTTGCCATTGTTGTTTGCAGGAGAAACCGGTGTTGGCAAAGAGACGCTGGCCAGAGCGGCTCATACCGTTAGTCCGGGCCGTGATAAGTCATTTGAACAGGTTGTAGTTTCGGGTCATTCACCTGAAGTATTGGACGAAATTTTGTTTGGCAGTGAAGAAGTCACGGGACTTCTGAATAATACTGATATAGGCACCGTTTTGCTCAAAGAGGTGTGTGAACTTGCCGAGTCAACGCAAGCCAAATTGTGTGCCTGGTTGGAGCATACTGAACATAGCCGCAATAAGACGCTGAATAAGGACGAAGAACTGCCGCGATTGATGACAACAACGCAACAGGATTTAAGTCTGAAAGTAGCCGAAGATAGCTTCAGAGAAGACTTATATTTCAGGCTGACATCATTGATTATCCTGGTCCCTTCTTTAAGAGAAAGAAAAAGCGATATCATCGGTTTGGCTGAGTATTTTCTTAAGCAGCAAGCGATGAAAATGGGCAAGCGGGTTCCTAAATTATCCCGATCTTGTGTTGATTTATTGCAGTCTCACGCCTGGCCCGGCAATGTCAGGCAATTGGAAAATACCGTGTGCAGAGCCTTGTTGACCGTATCAGGGCGGGAAATCCACAAAGAACATATTCAGTTACCCGGTGCGGCATCGAGCTTTAACTTTTCCTCCAATGACTTTGAAGGCACCCTGGATGAAGCGGTTAAAAAGTTTGAAAAATCCCTGTTGCGCCAGCTTTACCCCAGTTATCCCAGTACCCGACAGTTAGCGCGTAAGCTCGGTTTAAGCCATACTGCTATCGCCAATAAATTGCGAGAATATGGCATTAGCCGGAAAACTATTAAAATATAATTCGTTCTAAAGTGACCGAAGAAGTCACTCAGTATTAAACGACAGGAGAAAGATATGAAACTGTATGGCTATTGGCGCTCTTCAGCCAGCTACAGAGTTAGAATTGCGTTAAATTTGAAAGAGATAGAGTACGAATACCTGCCTGTTCATCTGGTAAAAGATGGTGGGGAGCAACACAGCAGCGAATACAAAATGCTGAATCCAGCAGAGCTGGTGCCTACATTGGTGGACAGCGATAATGAGTTAGATATTATTCTTAATCAGTCTCTGGCCATTATCGAATACCTGGACGAGCGCTTTCCTGAAATTAACAAACTGATCCCGGATCATAAACTGGACAGAGCCAGAGTCAGAGCGGTGGCCTATGACCTTGCCTGTGATGCCCAACCAATTCAAAATTTGAGAGTGTTGCAGTATCTGGAGCAACATTTCGATGCTGATCAAAGTGCCAAAAGTGCGTGGGCTAAACATTGGATAGAGCAGGCATTTGCTTCAGTCGAAAGACGTATTCAGAACACGGCTGCCGATTATTGTTTTGGCTTTAATGTCTCAATGGCTGATGTGGTATTAGTACCTCAGTATTATAATGCCGAAAGATTTGGTGTTGATATGACCCATTATCCGCTGATTCAAAGAGTCGTCGACAACTGTAATAAACTGGATGCTTTTAAAGAGGCTGCGCCTGAAGCGCAACCTGATGCTCAATAGCGAACATACTTAATAGAGGCTAGCGCGTTATTGTGATTTAATAGGAAGTTCAGTTGTGTTTTTCACCTGCTTCAGTGCAAACGTTGAACTCAGGTGATCAACACAAGGCAGGTGCGTTAGCTTGGACTTTAATAATTGTTCGTATTCTTCGATACTTTCTACAATCACTTTCAATAAATAGTCTTTTTCACCACTGGTGGTATGGCATTCAATAATTTCTGAAATATCCTGAACCGCTTCCTCAAAAGCATTGAGTGATTCAGTGTCATGATTTTTTAAGGTCACGTAAATAAAAACGCTGACACCCAGGTTTAATTTCTTATTGTCCAACAGTGTGACTTTGCTTTTAATGATGCCTGCGCTTTCCAGTTTTTTTACTCTGCGCCAACAAGGGGTGTGTGAAAGACCAACCAATTGACTGAGGTCGGCCATAGAAACGGTAGCGTCTCTTTGCAGTACTCGTAAGATTTCACGATCAAACTTATCTAATTTCATGTAGGGGATAGGTTTTTAAAATTTTGTGAAAGGTAACAGGAATTTTCTATTTCAGAAAGATTTTTAGTACAAAAAGCGCTTATAACCGTTATTTTTTGAGGAAATTGGATGAAAGATCTTAATTCCTCAATTTGTTCAAATTGGCATGGAATATTTTCCTTACAGCTATTCTGGTCTTACCCCGTTTTTTCTTTGAGATCCCAGGTTACGAGTGTGTCAAAATAAGTACAATCCAGATAACGCAATAATAAACAAAAAGAAAGAATCCTATGTCTGTATTTGAACATCATGAATTTGATCAACACGAGAAAGTGTTATTTTGCAAAGATAAGTCGTCGGGTTTACAGGCGATTATTGCAGTTCATAACACCAACCTGGGTCCAGCGTTAGGCGGATGCAGAATGTGGAACTATGCCGATAGCAGTGATGCACTCACTGATGTCCTTAGACTGTCTAAAGGCATGACCTATAAAGCTGCAATGGCCAATCTGAAACTCGGTGGCGGCAAAGCAGTTATTATTGGTAACCCGCATTCCGATAAAACCCCTGAAATGATGACGGCAATGGGGCGTTTTGTTAATACGGCTCAAGGTGACTACATCACAGCTGAAGACTCAGGGATCAGCATTGATGATTTGAATCAAATGGCTAAGCAAAGTGAATATGTGGCAGGCATTCATTCCCGCTACAGTTTTCATGGTGGTCATGCCGATGGTAATCCGGCCCCGGCCACCGCCTATGGTGTATTTGTGGGACTGAAGGAATCCGTAAAGTACAGATTAGGAACCGATTTAAAAGGCCTTAAAGTGGCTATCCAGGGCTTGGGTCACGTTGGTTATAGATTGGCACAGCACCTTAAAAATGAAGGGGCAGAGCTGATTGTTACCGATATTTACGAGCAACAATTAAAGCGCGCTGAATCTGAATTGGGGGCTATTATTGTGAGCCCTGAAGAAATTGTGCAGCAAAATGTAGATGTGTTTGCACCTTGTGCCTTGGGCGCAGTACTTAATGAGCGCACAATTCCGCAGTTAAAATGTAAAGTTATTGCTGGCGCCGCTAATAACCAACTGGCGAAAGAGGAACACGGCAAGTTGCTGATGGAGTCTGGTATTCTCTATGCCCCGGATTACGTACTAAACGCTGGTGGTATTATCGACATTTATCATCAGAATCAGGAAGACAGCAGTGCAGAAGCTCTGAAGGCCCATTTGGAAGGTATCGCTACAACATTACGTGAAATTTACACTCGCGCTGACGCCGAGCAGCTACCCACAAATCAGGTGAGCAACCTTATTGCCGAAGAACGATTCGGCAAAAATTAACGGCGAATTTACGGGGATTGAATTCTATTTGCAGTCCCCGTCTTAATTGGGCATAATACGCGCCGCGATTTCAATGGCGGTCCTGTTGGTCCTCCCGCAATGATAATTTGTGAACTCGGTCAGGCCCGGAAGGGAGCAGCCGCAGCAAATGACTCATGTGCCGGGATGTGGCTGGCGGGATTGCCACCCTCTATTAGCTTTGTGGGCTTTCCCCGCGACTTTCTCTTTCGTCTAGTATTTTTATCCCGATATCAATGGCTTCCTCCACTTCTTGTTCCATTTGAATTCTCTCCAGCTGGGGGAGGAAAAACGCCATATCCACTTCGTATCTGATGTACCTGGGAGGCACTTTGTTTAGCGCCAGACAGCACAAGTCAGCAATATAATCAGCGCTTTTGGTTCTGGGTAAATTGAGCTGTTCGATGCGCTCTAAAACCAGGTGTTCATAGTAATTGTGAATATCATCATCGAGTTTCATGGCAGCCCACTGTGGTGTTAAACTTAGTAATTAAAAGTTGACATTGTGGCAAAGAAAACAAGCTTACAGATTGAATCTTTGAAACAGTTTTAACCTATCTTTTTATATAGACTAGCTTACTTCAAAGAGCAACATACTCTGACCCGGAGATCGTTGCTGTAATCAGTCGTGCAGGAGAAAAGAATGAAAAAAAACACGACCCCGGTTTATTACGGAGATTATCTGCATTTGGACCGTATACTGAGTGCTCAGGAACTCCAAAGCGAAAAATATGCAACCGCAGCACATGATGAAACCCTGTTTATTATCGTGCACCAGGTGTACGAACTTTGGTTTAAACAGATATTGCATGAACTGAGCACGGTAATTGATGTGTTTTCCCAACTGTCAGTGGAAGATCATCAGTTATCCACCGTGGTGCACCGTCTGAATCGCGTGATTAAAATTCAGAAGTTGCTGAATGATCAAATCAGTGTAATGGAAACCATGACGCCGCAAGAGTTTTTGTCTTTCAGAGATTACCTTGTGCCTGCATCGGGATTCCAGAGTATCCAATTTAAAATGTTAGAGATTGGACTTGGCTTAAAATCGCAATATCGCATTGATTTTGACAAACAGTCGTTTTATCAGCGATTGGAAGAAAAAGATCGCCAATTTCTTCAGGACCTGGAGAAAAAACTAAGTTTATTTGAATTGGTTAATGCCTGGTTAGAGCGATTGCCTTTATTGGATTTTGAAAACTTCAAATTCTGGCAGCATTATGAATCTGCCACTAAAGAGATGCTTAACAGTGACAGGGAAATCATTAAACAGAACAATATGATTTCCGACGAAGATAAACAAAAAGAACTGCAAGAGCTGGAAAAAACAGAAGCCAGTTTTAATGCCATCTTCGACGAAAGTTATTATGAGAAGGTTAGAGCAGAAGGGCATTTTAGACTGTCACAAAAAGCATTGATGTCAGCGTTATTTATTCATCAATACAGTGAAGAGCCGGTGTTTAATTTACCGTTTCAGTTTTTGACTTGCCTGACTGAAATTGATGAAAACCTGACATTATGGCGCTACCGCCACGCCATGATGGTACAAAGAATGTTGGGAACTAAAATAGGCACAGGTGGTTCATCTGGCCATGAATACCTGAAAAAAACGACGGAATCAAATCGAATCTTCAAAGATTTTTTTAACATGGCGACGTTTTTATTACCTAAGGAGGTCTTACCAGTACTTCCCGTTAACGTAAAGAAAAACCTTGGCTTTTCATTATCTTCGGTTTAGCCTTGTTACAAAGTGTAAAGGAAAAGTTACGGTAAACGAAATGTAAGGGAATTGTAAATTTGAACTTTCCCTGATTTTTAAAAAGTTTTCAGCTTGACCCCGCTCTTTTCCTTTGTGTATATTGTTTGCGGGTTCACTACCCGTTAGGTTCACTACCTAACATATAATCGCCGCAACACTAGCGGCAATAACACTAAATAAATTAAAAAATTAGTGGTCCAGGGAGACAACACATGTATATTAAATCCAAACTGGCTAAGTCAGTTCGACTAGCTCTGGCTGTTGGTGCCGTTTCTACAGCTGCGATCAGCGGCAACGCAATGGCTCAAGAAGAAGCAGCTCAAAACGATTCAGTTGAAAAAATTTCTGTAACTGGTTCTCGTATCAAGCGTTCTGACTTAGAAGGTTCTTCTCCAGTTCTTTCTATCACTGCAGAAAACATCAAGCTTGAAGGTGACTTCACTGTAGCTGACGCTCTGCGTAGCTCTTCGCTGAACTCTTTCGGTTCTTTCTCTGAGCGTTCTGGTAATGCTGCTCAGTCTCAAGCAACTATTAACCTGCGTGGTGCAGGTTCTCGTCGTACTTTGGTTCTTTTGAACGGTCGTCGTTTCCCAGGTTCTCCAACCTTGGGTGGTGCTTCTGCTAACCTTAACGCTATCCCAATGGCTGCTGTTGAGCGTATCGACATCATGACCGACGGTGCATCTGCTGTTTACGGTTCTGACGCGATGGCTGGTGTTGTAAACGTTGTATTGAAAGAAGACTTCGAAGGTCTGACGTTTAACATTGGTGCAGGTCACCGTGACCAGGACGAAGGTACTACTTCAAATGAATTTTCAATCGTTGGTGGTTTCTCTAACGATAAAGGTAACGTGACCTTCGCATTTGACCATCAGAAGCGTAAAGGGATTTCTGACGGTGCACGTCCTTACACAGCTGCTAAAATCGGTGACTTCGACGGCGACGGTGACATCCAGGCTTACACAGCAGATACCGATGGTTGGTCTTATTACGGTGCAACAGTTCTGACTCCAGACTTCTCTCTAGCTACAGCGTCACCTTTGTGTGATGACTTAGAAGCAGAATACGGTTCTGATACTTTCCGTACAGTAAACGCTGACACCGATTGGGGTCCAGGTTCTACTTACTGTATGTTTGCTTACGCAAACGTCTCTTACAACACCGCATCTATCGATCGTAATACTTTATACGTAAATGCTGACTATGAGTTGGGCAATGGCGTTGAGTGGTTTGGTCAGGCAATGTTTGTTCAAAATAGCTCTTTCGGTCGTTATGCTCCACCTGCTGCAGCCTGGCAAAATATGAGTGCTGATAACCCTCATAACCCGCACGGTGTTGACGGTGCATACGGTCTGTTCCGTTGGGTAGGTATCGGTAACCGTGACGGTAACGTAGATGACTACAATCAGGATTACACGACTGGTTTCCGTGGTGAGTTGGACTGGAACAATGCTACATGGGAAGCTTACTTCCATTACAATATGGCTGATAACAAGAGTGTTGGTGAATACTACCTGTCTTACGGTGGTCTGGCTTACAACGAAGCTAACGGCATTGACTTAGGTTCTGAAGCTGGTACTAACAACATGAAGGCCACTACGCTGACTCAAGGTACTGCAGTTCTGAATCATTTGTTTGCTGGTATGAGCTTCGATATGTTTGAACTGCCTGGCGGTACAGCTGGTCACTACATCGGTGCAGAATTCATTGAGCAAACTTATGCCGATATCTATGATGGCCAGTCAGAAGCTGGTTTGGTAGGTGGTTCTGCAGGTAACTCTGCTGCAGGTGAGCGTGATATAACTGCTTTCTTCTTCGAGTCTTTGTTGCCAGTAACTGACGAGTTAGAAGTTAACATAGCAGTTCGTTACGATGATTACTCAGACTTCGGTGATAACATTGCACCTTCATTATCTGCACGTTATCAGGCAATGGATAACTTAGTATTACGTGCGTCTTATTCTGAGTCATTCCGTGCCCCTGGTCTGGATGAGCTGAATGCAGCTACCAGCTTCTCTGCTGAAGCTGCAACTGACTTTGCGTTCTGTGCAGCTCAAGGTACAGCTCCAGAAGATTGTAACGAGCGTCAATATGACACTTATTACAAATCAAACAAGGACTTAGGCCCAGAAGAGTCTGAGTACACTAACTTCGGTGTGGTTTGGGATGTTAATGATAACTTCGGTGTTAAAGTCGACTACTTCAACCTGACTATCGATAACGTAATTCAGACTAAGACCGTACAGGCGCTGTTGGATGATGAAGCTTCTGGTAAGCTAACTGCATTGGCTGTTGGAGCTGATACTTCTAATGAAACATTCTACTTGGTGCGTTCCTCATCTGGAACTTTAGTTCAGGCTGGCACTGGTTATTTCAACGGTATTGGTTTTGAAATCGAAGGTGTCGATTTAACGTTCAACGCTAACCTTGAAACTGGTTTCGGTGACTGGTCATTCAGCAACACTAACAGCTTCGTATTATCTTACGAAGAAGAGCGTGGTGGTGCGATTGAAGACACTGCTGGTTGGTCTGGTCAGCCTGAGTTCAAATCAGTTGGTACTCTGGCTTGGAGCTTGGGTGACCACTCTGCTTCTTGGAACGTAACTTATACTGACAGCACTTCAGAAAGTGACTTCCAAGACACTAATGGTAACTGGGTTAACGATGGTAAGTTGGACAGTTGGTTAATCCACAACGTGACTTACACTTATAATGCAGGTGCTTACGGTGCGCTTACTTTCACAGTTAACAACCTGACTGATGAAGATCCAGTATTGACCTCTACAGGTCAGTGGACTGACCAAGACTTGTACAACAACTTTGGTCGTGACTATCGTGTGAGCTACACTATCAGCTTCTAATCACGATTAGACAATCCATCTTAAAAGGCCGTATTTACGGCCTTTTTTATTGTTTAAACGTTTGCAAAGTGTTTAAACAATAAAAGTTAGTTACTAGATTCTGGCAACGTGACAACAAGAACCTGAAGGTAAATTAATAGAATGAGCGATTATTGGACAGAATATTGGAAACATGGCCATCTGACGTCTTTTGGCAGTGTTTTCCAAAACAATTATCCAGCAATATTAGCGGATGGTTGGAAGCACTGGTTAAAAACGTTGAGATCACCTGGTTTGGTTTTGGATATTGGCACTGGCAACGGTGCTTTAATTGACATGGCCCTGGATACTGTACCTACAAGCACTCAGCTACTAGGCGTTGATGCAGCAGAGTTGTCAGTGTCTGATAATTTGAAGTCACAGACAAATGTCAGTTTTTTGGAAAAAACTAAAGCAGAAAACCTGCCTCTGGAAGATAAGGCTGCGTCAGCTGCGATGGCGCAGTTTGGTCTTGAATACGCAGACCTAAAGAAAGCTGTGCCAGAAATAGCAAGGGTGTTAACTGCGGGTGCTAACTTTCGCTTTATCACCCATTTTCAAGGCTCGATGATATTAAAACCCAATCACGAAATTTTAACTGCGGTAGATTATATCCTTAAGAAAAACGGTTTGATTGACAAAATAAGCAAACTGGTTAAAACCCTGCACAAGCAGGGGGCGGGTAGCAGCGCTGCAGAGAAAGCCAGAAATCAACTCAATGAACAACTGGGGGCTTTTTTAAAACTCTGTACAGATGAAGGGATACAGGGAACAAATCTGCAACAGTTCTTAAAATCGGTAATGGATCCTAAACAGGTTGAGAAAACTAAAGTGGCTATGTTGGCTTCCTACAAATCTGAGATGATGACTTTGCAAAAACGACTCAAAGATCTCACTAGTGCCGCTTTGTCAGAATCTGAAATTAGTGACCTCAGACAGCTTCTGCAAACTTCAGGGCTAACTGTTACAGCCGACAAGCCGGTATTAACTGAAGAACAGCAAACGCTGGGCTGGTTATTGGAAGGTGTTAAGGCCGAGACGTGATTGAGCGCCCTATAATTATACTTTCGTCCCCCAGAGCCGGAAGTACATTATTATTTGAAACTTTATCTCAACACCCAGACTTATGGTCGATAGGTGGTGAAAGTCACGCCCTGATTGAGCACATTCCAGAGTTAAGTACCGTAGCAAGAGGGTGTGTATCTAACCGGCTGACTGAAAGTGACGCCACAGCCAGTATCGTTAGTACTTTACACTCGCGGTTTTTAGCTTCAGCAGTGAACATTAAAGGGGAACGTTATAGCTCCGGAGCTATTCGATTACTGGAAAAAACCCCAAAAAATGCGCTGAGAGTTTCTTTTTTCAATAAAGTGTTTCCAGACGCGATATTTATTCATCTGATAAGAGATCCGCGAGAAAACATCAGCAGCATTATAGAAGCATGGCGTTCTGGTCGTTTTATTACTTACCCCAATTTGCCAGGTTGGAATGGCCACTGGTCGTTATTGCTTCCGGATAACTGGCAGGCCATGCGACTGAAACCATTGCAATATACTGCTGCGTATCAATGGCAGCAGGCAAATCAGGCTATTCTGCAAGGCCTGGAGAATGTGCCACAAGAGCGACAGCTGACTCTGACCTATGATGAAATAAAAAATAACCCAGCATCCATGTTACAACAGATATGTGATGTCGCAGGTATAGAAAAGCAAGGCTTCGACAGGGTTTTACAAAATCCACTGCCATTGTCAAAATACACCTTAACAAGACCCGCCCCGAATAAATGGCGAAACAATGCCACTTTACTGGAGGAAGTAACGCCAATGGTTGAACCATTGCTTGAACAGCTCAATAGAAAATTGCTGTCAGTAGGAAAGGGCACTTATGAATTCGACTGTACAGCCTCATCAGCACAGATATTGCCAGAGGTGTTTTCCAACGTCAGTCGTAACGCACCTTGTCCTTGCGGTTCGGGTCAAAAGTTTAAAAATTGCCACGGGAAATTAGCCTGAATGAAGCTGCCACACGAATTTATTCAATTACCCATTTTATTTGATGTTCAAAAGATGGCTGAAGAGGTAAACCGTTTCGATAAGGAAATGTGGGTGCCTCATCATGAGGGGTTTGCTGGTAATTTTTCCATACCACTGGTTTCGGTCAATGGTCAGGATAACAATGAGTTTAAAGGGCCCATGGCCGTCACCCGACATCTTCAGCAATGTGCTTACCTTAAACAGGTTATTGCCAGCTTTGGTGAAGTCATTGGTCGCTCAAGATTAATGGGGTTAGCACCAGGTTGTGAAGTTCCGTTGCACTCTGATATTAATTATCACTGGTATAAACGGGTACGTATCCATATTCCTATCATCACCGAGCCGTCCGTCATCTTTCATTGTGGTGACAAGTCGTTGCACATGAAGCCCGGAGAAGCCTGGATATTCGACTCATGGAAATACCATAGAGTTGAAAATAACAGTGATGTTTTTCGGGTACATTTAGTGGTGGACATCTCCGGAGGGAGTAAGTTTTGGCGTATGGTGGAGACCAATGGGATTCCTTTTAATGAACAGGAAAGTCCATCGCAAAGTCGCTTCAAACAAATCCATTGGCAGGACAACAAACAGGTTCAGATCGCCACAGAACGATTTAATATGCCGCTGGTGATGTCTCCCGGTGAAATGGATGGACTGATTCATGATCTGTTAAATTATCTCGACCCAACAAAAGGTACGGAACAGGAACACGCTTTTTTCAAACAACAGGTGACCGCTCTGGGCCAGGATTGGCGTCTGTTCTGGTCACAATTTGGCTTGCGGGAAGAGGGATGGCGTCACTATCATCAACTGCGTATTAAAGCATTTGAGTCGGTCAAACACCTGGATAACCAGTTGTTTCTGGATAACGGTACTCAGGCTACACGCATGTTACTGCACTGTATAATTGATCCGGCGCTCAACCCTGAAGTTAAAGGTATGTATTAACCAGGGCGAAAGCATGAATGCTCATTGTGTGACCACAATGTGCGAAAGCTAAATATTTCTACTTTTAGATGAAGCTAAACTAATTCGTTTATGGTTTCAGTGAGGTCACAACTTGTTCGAAGTGCTAAACCCTATGTCCCTTTACGCGCAATAAACTGCGACATCAGTTCAAACAACGATGAGAGATATCAGGAATGATATCAAATACCAATAAGTGACGTTAAGCATGCTACTCAGTGGAAATTGAAACGGTTTTAGACAAGGCAGATGTTTACAGGTTTAATGGGTTAAATCAAAAACATCTAACGACGTATAAAACCGTTTCAAATCCATCGAAGACGCCATCTCAGCGGCTTACTTCTTTGTTGCGTGAAATTCGAAAGACCACCAGTATTACTTCATTCACGCGCCTCGAATTAAGCTCGCTGATATGGCGCTGAGCGAATGCTTAACGTCACTTATTGGTATGCTCAATGCCCAGTACAAGGATGTGCTGTCATTGATGGTCGTCGTTGTTCTGATGGTGGAGTTTATGCTTTGTGCGTCAGGGGCTGCGGGGGATTCTTAAGGGGGGCGCAGCCCGGTCCCCTTAAGGCACTGTCGGCGCCCCGACAATGATTTCAATCAAAGGATAGTGGTTGAATTAGGCTGCGGCGCCGGAAAAAGTATACCTAACAGCAAACTCAACTAAGGGATCTGAAGGCTGGTCGATAGGCCCTCCTCAATACTCCAGGATAAATCTAAATCAATTAGCTTTTTGCTTCGGTTGGTGCAGGCAATTTTTGAATGCTGCTCAAAAAACGTTCGCGAACTCTCCCTGATGTATTAACCCGCTCTACAATTGTTGTAGCAATGTCTGTCTGTTCTCTTCAAGCTCGGCGATATCTGGCAGATTTTGCATCAGTTTTTCCATATACGGGGCACTAATATTAATTGCCTTTTTGTTAATTGGCTGTTTAACCTGATTGGAACTGGGCGTCAGCACCGCCCGGTCTGACTCAAAAAATCGTAAGCACTGACTATCAAATGGCAGTTTACACGCTTCCAGCAGTTTCCTGATTTGGATTTCTGGCGAATTGACTAACGCCGCATAGTCCAGGGTAAATAACCTTTCTTTTTCTAAATTGTGCCAGTGAGTTATCAGTTCATAATAACTCTTAATATAGTATTTCAAAGATTGTAAATCGTAGCTGTAATCCTGACCTGCGCTAAAGTGCTGTTTAAAGACACTAAGCAAATTATCGCTTGCTGGTCGGGATAAATTGATAATAACGGCATCTGGAAATAGCTTCATAATCAAAGCGCTATGTAACCAGTTGTTAGGGTTTTTATCCAGCAGAACAGGGTTATCAGACTGAGCGTGCATTTGTGCCTGGCGCAAGTAATGTTTAGCAAATCGTTCGCAATCTTTAGGAGCCAGGTTAGCTAGCGCCTGGTCATAGGACTGGTGTTTACATATTTGCATTGCTATACGCTCAATATAAGGTAGCTCATCTGTCGCTGTAACCTGGTGGTGAGAGGCCAGAATCTGTTCCGTAAGCGTAGTACCTGAACGCGGCATACCCACAATAAAAATCATTCGCTTGTCACCATGCCTGGCTGCAGTATCTTTATTCACGGTGGTTTTTAACAATGATTTTTTCAGGTGCTCAAACCCTGTTTTGTTAAATTGTCTGGATTGTGCAATGAGTTTGTTGGCCGATAAAAAGCAATCAAATGCGGGCCCAAAGTTTTTTAGCTGCTCCTGGGCATAACCAAGAGCAAAACCACACAAAGCGCGTTCATGCGGCGTAAGTTTTGGATTTTCGATCAAGGTATTGAGCTGTTTAACTCGCTGTTCATCAAAACGGTAGTTCTTCAGATCTGCCAGACTCCAATAAGCAGTACCAGTGAGTTCAGGCGTTGTATTGAGGGCTTTTATATATGATTCAGCTGCAGCCGCACTATCGCCCATGGCCTTATGAGCGTGACCCATGTTGATATTGAGTAATGGGTGAGAAAACTGATTGGCCTGCAACTCAATAAAAATAGCCAGGGCTTGAGCTATTTTCCCCAGTTTCATAAGGCACAATGCATATTGGAATCTCAGCTGCGGCTGCGGATTTTTAGCCAATTTTATTTTTAACAGGTGAGCCAGGGAGAAAAACTGTTCTTGACGATTGAGTTGGTGAGCCAGAGGGTCAATTAAATCATCTGGTAAATGCTCAAGGTGTGCCAGGTCAAATAGTGATTGCTCTGATAAATCGTAATCGCCATTCAAAAAGTAATATTGTGCCCTCAGAAGTCTTATTACCGAGACATCGTCTTGATAATGCGATAATTCTGCCAGGTATTGATTTGCTTGCGATAGTTGGCCAGATTGAAAGCACTGTTGTACCTGCTGAATTTTATGTTGCACAGAGTTAAGCACATGGACTCCTGAAGTCGGCATGGAGGTTGAGCGTAATTTTGCCATTTTAGCCTGATTTGCCAACAAGCAGCAAAGATTGAACTGGACCTTGGTCAGCAAAAAATACCTTCTGGAACAGATTTGTCGCTTGTGTTAAAACGCCTATAGTGTCGCGATTTTCGCGGGGAACAGTTTAAGCCTGAGCAGTTGAGAGAGTTTTGAATGATGGATGCACAAAAGTTATTGAATGAAGGCATGCAGTTGATGCAGCGCAACCAGCCGCATCTGGCTTTACCTTTGTTTGATAAATTGTTAGCCGCGGGAATCAAGGATAGCCGATTATATCGTATTACTGGTGCTGCTCATGAGCGGTTGCATCGCTGGCATGATGCTATTCGCAACTTCACTTTGTCGCTAAAGCAAAACCCAAAACAACCTGATTTGTTGGAATCTATTGCCCGCATCGAAATGCGTCTGGAAAATTACAGCTCCGCGGCGAATTGTTATCGGCAATTGCTTAAATTTGGTGCTCCACCGGGCGTTAGGTTTAACCTTGGACTGTGTTTATTAAAACTGGTTCCCGGTCAATTTGATGAGGCTGAAGCGCTATTTAACAAATTATTTCAGGAAAAGGATTGGAAAGCCAAAGCATTAGTGGGGCTGGCACGCTCTGCGGGCAATCAGGGGAATGATATCCGTCAAAAGGAATTTCTGGATGAAGCTTTAGCTGAAGATAGCAATTTAACCATGGCACTGAATGATTTAGCCTGGTGGTATAATGAAAGAGGGCAGTATCAGCAAGCTATCGAGCTATTTCAGCGTTTACTCACTTTGTTACCAGACCACAGTGATACTCTTGAGAGCCTTGCAATAGCACAACTTGATTCAGGCGATATCCAACAAGCTTTAAACACGGTGCAACAAGGTTTGCGTAAACATCCGTTTGATTTGAAATTAACCAGCTTATTTGCCTCTATAAATTACGAAATGGGTGAAGCAGATTTCTTAAAGCCCTACAAAGCAATACCAATACAAAAAATGCCAGATGCCATGTTAGCGGATTATATCAATAAGCTTTCTCTGTCAGGCAATCACGAAGAGGCAGAACAGGTATTAGCAAAAGCGCAAAAGTCAGCAGTCAACAATCCTCAGTTGGATTTTTTGAAAGCTAATCTCAGCTATCAAAAAGGCGACTTTCAAACCAGCCTACATTTATTGCAGCCAAAATTTCAGGATCTTGATGCCGCCCCTCAGGTTTGGCTGGAAAAAATGGCTTTATATTTATTAGCCTGTGAGGAGTATCACGATGCCCTTAGTTACCTCAAGGTGCTACTGAAGCGCATTCCTGATGAGCAATATTATTGGGGCCTGAAAAGTATCGCGTTGAGAATGTTAGAGGAGCCCGAATATCAATGGCTGTGTCATTACGATAGTTTGGTTCATACCGCGCAAATTGAAGTGCCAGAGGGCTTTAGTGATATTCACCAGTTTAATCAAGAGTTGTTAGTTGTGCTTGATGAAATTCACACCATGAAACGCAACCCATTAGCCCAATCCCTTTTCCATGGTACTCAGACCACCGGATCCCTGTTTAATCGGGGTCACAAAATGATTAAGTTACTGCAGCGATCGCTTCAGACAACTATAAATAAAATGATAGTGGATTTACCTGAAGATAAAAATCACCCACTGTTGAGGCGCAAAAAGGCGGACATAGAGTTTACTGCCTCATGGTCAGTTAAGCTCGGCGATCAAGGGTTTCACAAATCACACGTACATCCCAAGGGCTGGTTCAGTAGTGTGTATTATGTGCATGTACCCAAAGAATTAGATAACAACCAGATGCAAGGGTGGTTAAACCTGGGTAAGCCAGGGGTGAAGTTGAATCAGGCTCTGGAGGCTGAAAAATGGATTAAGCCGGTGGCAGGGGAGCTAACTATTTTTCCTTCTTATTGTTGGCATGGTACAGAACCCTTCACATCTGAAACTGCAAGAACAACCGTGGCATTTGATTTTGTACCTAAATAGTGAGTTTTTTGTCTGTACTATAGGAAAATATCTACAAGCTGCTAAAGTAAAATTGAAGAGAATTTTGCAAATTGGTCAATGAACGCAGATACATTTAAAAGAGCACTGAAAGCCCATCAGGAAGGAGACCTCAATGCCGCGATGGAATATTATCAAAAGTTCCTTAAGGTAGCTCCCAGGGAATACAATGCGCTGCAATTGTTAGGCGGTGTTTATTACGCAAAAGGGGACAATGTTACAGCGCTTAAATATCTACAAGCCTCGCTAAATATTAAACCAGAACAGCCACAAGTAATGCTTAATGCTGCTACTTGTCAGCGGCAACTTCAGGACTATCCCGGCGCACTGGCCACTTTAAGTAAACTGATACGCAGAGATTCCGCTAATTTTGGTGCCTTTAAATGCCGAATGTTTGTGTTGGTGGAAATGGGGGATTATGAGAAGGCTTATCAAGAACTGAATACGCAAATTCATAAATTTCCGGGACACTATGAACTTTATAATTTGTTAGGAGCGGTGGCATCAGAATGCGAGCACTATGAAAAAGCCATTCGGGCCTACCAAAAAGCACTCAAGATAAGACCAAACTCAGATGTTGCACGACACAACCTGGGGTTAGCGTACCGAAAAAACGGTGAACCGGAAAAAGCGCTGAAAGAATATCAAATTGTTTTGAATAGCGGAAAGCATAGTTATCAGTTGATGCATAACCTCGGGGACACCTATTTTGATTTGGGGCATTTTGAGCAAGCGACTACCTATTTTAGAAATGCATTGAAGCACAATTTTGCAAGTGTGGAATCTCACATTGGTTTGAGTGAGACACTTTGGCAATCTGGTGAAGACAAACTGTTTTTAAACAGCTTTGAAAAGGCCATTGCCAGGTTTCCTGATAAATACAAACTACTCTATGCCTATATTCGCAGGCTGTTTCGAGTCCAGCATTACCAAAAGACACTTGGGGTTCTGCAAAGTAAACCTGAAACTCTTGAAGCCGAATATCAGTTTTTGTTGGGACGCTGCTGGTTGGGCATTAATAATCCTGAACAGGCTGCCGCTTCTTTTGGTAAAGCGTTGCAAAGCAAAAAGTTGTCCTATTCGGACCAATTATTTATCTGTCGCAGTTATATAGAGAAAGGAGCGTACAAAGAAGCTAAAGCCATCTGCTCTTCGATTCTTGCAGCGGCACGTCATCATACCGAAGCACTGGCATGGTGGGGAGTGTGCCTGAGGCAGGCTGGGGATGAACAAGAACCGCAATTAAATAACTACGAACAATTGATTGGCAGTTATCAGTTATTGGATAAAAATACCGATACTAACTTTTATAAAGCCTTGTTAGATGAGCTATTTAAAAAGCATCGCGCTCACGATCCGGTCAGGGATAATTCCATAGTCAATGGCACTCAAACCCTGGGACACCTGTTTAAAAAAACGCAAACACCTTGTTTATTGGAGCTGGAAAAGCGGATCCGCAAGCGCACAGAAGAGTATCTGCAATTCATGTCAGGTAAATCTGATTACACTTGCTGGCCAGATAAAGAACAGTACGAAATATCATCAGCCTGGTCGATTAAATTAAACAGTGGCGGATATCAAAAGTCACATATTCACACTGGTAGCCAGTTAACGGGGATCTTTTGCGTTGCCCAAAATTACACAAGTGCTGCACAATCGTCTCAAGCGGGAGAAATCGTTTTAGGTCAACCGCCATTGAGCAATTTACATCAATTTGAGATTCAAAAAAGACTAAAACCAGAAACAGGACGGTTGTATATCTTCCCATCTTACCTTTGGCAGGCCATTTCAGTATTACCTGACGGTGGTCAACAAATCATCATATCGTTCGAAATTAACTCACCCAAATTTTCATAATGTAAAAATAGCGGATAAGCGATGAAATTTTACACAGTAAGTTGATGCATTTTCACTGGATTGTTTACAAGCTTTTGTAAACAAAGCTTTTGTGAAAGAAAAACTGTTTAATTGTTTCGTTAATTTACAATCTGTTACAGCTTATTCGAATAATAATTAAACAAATGCCTGATGAAATTCATATTTTTGTTATATTTTTTTTAAGCGATTGTTGATCTGTGGGCAGTTGGCTGCTTGACTTAGTCTGTGTATCCATGTGAATATCATTGGGTCCCAGTGCCGTTATAACTAAGTAGGCACTGACTCCAATAACAAAAAATTTTTCAAATATCGTCCCTTGTTATGCGATTCCAAATGTAACAAGGATTAAAGTTTAATTGGTTGGGAACTATGTCCAAGATGAGCAAGAGAAATTTAATTGCCTCAGCTGTCGTAGGTGTTTTAGCACTTGGCGGCAGTACCTTGGTCTCAGCAGATCCACTTAAAGATCTGCAAAATGAGGCTGGTAAAAATCACGCGGCTGCAGCGAAAGCCCAGGAAAGAATCAACAGTATCTATGAGCAAACTCAAGATTTGCTTATCGAATATCGTCAGGTTGTTGACGAAACTGAAAATCTAAAAGTTTATAACGATCACATTGCTCGCCTTGTTGCTGATCAACAAGAAGCAATTGATGATCTGCAACGTCAAATCGATGGTATCGATGGTGTTAAAAAGGGCGTTGTTCCTTTGATGTATAACATGATCGACTCACTGGAAAAGTTTGTTGACCTGGATGTGCCAATTCGTTATCAACAACGTAAAGACCGCATCGCTCGTCTGAAAGAAGTTATGGGTAACTCTAATGTTACCGTATCCGAGCAGTTCCGCCTTATTCTGGACGCCTATTCAATCGAATTGGATTACGGCAACACCATCAACGCCTATCAAGGTGAGTTGGATTACAACGGCCAGAAAATCTCCGCTGACTTCTTCAATTTAGGTCGTACCGCGTTGGTTGCTTTGTCACTTGACCAGAAAAATGGTTGGGTTTGGGACAACGATGCACGTTCATGGAACGAAATGGACGACAGCTACCTGTCTTCTGTCAACAAAGCGATCAAGATGGCTAAGAAGCTGGAGCCGGTTAATCTGGTTAAACTACCAATCCCAGCGGCGGAGTAATTAATGATGAAGAATACTATTAAAGCACTATTAGTGGCTTCTTCTGTAGCCGCATTATCGATGCCTGCAATGGCACAAAGCTCACTTGACCAGCTTCTGGACGAAGTGAAAAAGAACCGCGTTTCTGAAGCGAAAATCAATCAACAACGCGAAGCGGAGTTTTTATCTGCCCGTGCTGATAAGCAGGCACTATTGAATAAAGCGCGTGCTGATTTAAGAGCTGAAACAGACCGTGGTGAGCGTCTTAAGAAACAATTCGCAGACAACGAAATCGCACTGGCCAACAAAGAAGTTGAGCTGGACAACGCAGTGGGCACCTTAGGTGAGATGTTCGGTGTGGTTCGCTCCGCAGCTTCGGAAGCTTACGGTCGTATTTCCACTTCAATCGTCAGTGCTCAATATCCTGGCAGAACAGATTTATTGGAAAAATTATCCAACGAATCTAAGGGCTTGCCTAATATTAACGAGCTGGAAGAGATGTGGTTTGCTCTGCAAACTGAAATGACCGAGTCAGGTAAAGTGACTCAGTTCCAGGCTGATGTTGTTAGTCTGGACGGTGGCTCTGCTACGCAAACGGTTACTCGTGTAGGTACCTTTAACCTGATTGGTGATGAAGGTTACTTGTTGTATAAAGATGACCTGAAGCAAGTTCAACCACTGGGTAAGCAGCCTGATGGCCATATGGTCTCTTCAGCCTTAAGTTTTAAAACTGCTAATGGTTTAGCGCCACTGTTTGTTGACCCTTCACAAGGTTCTATCCTGAGCCTGCTGACTCAGGCGGCAACGCTTGAAGATCGTTATCACGCAGGTGGTATCCCAGGTTATATCATTACCGTTATGTTAGCGATTGGCGCTCTGATTGCACTGTACAAAGTGGTAACCCTGACTGCGATGGGTAGTTCCATCAGAAAGCAGCTTAAGAACATTGATACTCCTTCAACTAAAAACCCACTGGGTCGTATCCTGACTGTTTACGAAGAGAACAAGAGTGCAGATACTGAGACTCTTGAACTCAAAGTGGACGAAGCTATCTTGAGAGAACTGCCGTCCATCGAAAGTGGTATTAACATCATCAAGATTTTGGCTGCTATTGCCCCGTTATTAGGTCTACTGGGTACCGTTATCGGTATGATCGCCACCTTCCAGCAAATTACTTTGTTTGGTACTGGTGACCCAAGAATCATGGCGGGAAGTATTTCTATGGCGTTGGTAACAACGGCACAGGGTATTATCGCGGCACTACCTCTTATCCTGCTTCACGCTATTACTGCGGGTAAGAGCAAGAGCATATTGCACATTCTCGACGAGCAAGCTGCTGGTATCGTAGCTTCACGTGCAGAAGGGGAGAAAGCGTAAGATGTTATTCCTGATAGAGACATGGGAATCTGTCAGGGATTTTATCGCTACTGGCGGCGACGTTTTGTATGTCGTCGCAGGAGCGCTCTTCTTAATGTGGATTTTTATGATTGAGCGCTTTTGGTTTCTTAACGCAGTTTTTCCAGGTATGCACAAAGGTATTGTTGCTAAATGGGATGCTCGTGAAGACACCACTTCCTGGTATGCGCATAGAATTCGTGACGCTTGGATTTCCGAAGCATCGGATAAGTTAAATGAGCGCATCTTGTTAATTAAAACACTAGTTGCGATGTGTCCGTTAATCGGACTGTTGGGTACGGTAACCGGTATGATATCCGTATTCGAGACAATGGCTACGCAAGGGACAAGTAACCCGCGTTTGATGGCCGCAGGTATATCAATGGCAACAATTCCTACTATGGCGGGAATGGTTGCGGCATTGTCAGGACTGTTCTTCAGTTCTCGTCTCGAAACCAAAGTGAAAATCGCAAAAGAAAAGTTAATTGACAGTTTGCCTCATCACTAGAGAGAGAATTATATGGCTCGCAAAGAACGTGAACAGGGAGAAGACGCAGCGATTGACATGACGCCCATGCTGGACATCGTGTTTATTATGCTTATCTTCTTCATTGTTACTACATCGTTTATCAAAGAAGCAGGCATCGAAGTTAACAAGCCAACAGCTAAGTCTGTGGTGTTAAAGAAAGGTGCCAACATATTCGTGGCCATAACTGCTGATGGTGATGTGTGGTTAGATAAAAGACAGATTGATCCGGGTACAGTGCGTGCCAACATCGAGCGTCTTTTAGCTGAGCAGGCTTCTGAAGTAGTTATTGTTCAGGCAGATGAAGATGCTGAACACGGAAAAGTGGTCGACGTTATGGATCAGATAAAAGCCGCAGGTGTTAATCGCATAGCGGTCGCGGCGATAGGTGGTTAATTATGGGTAGAATTATCGTTTCAATCATCGTTGGTGCTGCGATTACTTTTGCCTTGTTCTTCGTAATGGCTGAGTTAATTTCTAACTCACAACGTCCACCCGAAGAGGCACCACCTCCGCCAATTATTGACATCGTGATGAACGAGCCGGATGCGTCTGTTCAAACCAGAACGCGTGTACCGCCTCCGCCACCACCGCCACCACAACAACCACCGAAAGTTCAGCCTTCAGAGCCTGAAGTTGCTGATGCCAACACAGACGGAATGTCATTTAACATGCCTGGTGTTGATTTAGGTGGAGCTACCATTGATATTGGTGGTCCAGGTTCATTACAACGTGATGGTGAAGCTACACCAATCGTTCGTATCGAACCCAGATATCCAATTCAAGCCGCGCGTGACGGTAAAGAAGGATGGGTAAGACTGTCATTCACCATTAACGAAGTGGGCGGTGTAGAAGATGTTGAAGTTATCGAAGCTGAACCTAAGCGTGTATTTGACCGTGAGGCCAAGCGCGCTCTGAGAAAGTGGAAATACAAGCCAAAGATTGTTGACGGAAAACCCGTTAAGCAGTTCAACATGAAAGTGCAATTGGACTTTAAACTGGAGGGTGAATAATGATTAAGATGAAATCATCGATCGTTAAACTTTTTGGTGCGTCAGTTTTGTCTGTAGGCTTATTGGCTACAGGCACAGCTCAGGCCCAGACACCACCAATCTTATGTCCAGATTACAAACGTGGCCCGACTAAGATCCCCGGTCAAAGAACCGGTAAAAAAGTTCAGGGTGCGTTTGAAGCTTATTCAGCAGATTTAATTGATGAAGCAATTGAAATTCTGAGAGACATTGAAACCAGTGACCCGTTTGATCGCGCCTATGTAGATCGCTTTTTGGGTAACTTGTTAGCCTCTCAGGAAGGCCAGGCGCAAAATGCCCTGGACTACTTGCTTCGTTCTGTTAAAGACCAGGAGCTGAATGACAATGAGCACGCTCAAACACTGCGTTTGATTGGTGATCTGAACATGCAGCAACGCAACTTTAAACAGGCAATTGAGTACTACACCAAGTGGATGGACTTTACCTGTAAAGAAGATGCGGATGTTTACACTCGTTTGGCGCAAGCTTTCTACGAGAATAAACAGTTACCTGACATGATTGCTCCTGCTAACAAAGCAATTGCAATGTATGACAAGCCTAACAAGAACCCTTACGTACTGAAGTTGACCTCATATTATGAGCGCAAGATGTACAAGGAAACCATTGAAGTTGCGGAAACTCTGGTAAAACTGTTTCCTGATAACAAGCAATGGTGGACACAGTTAGGTTTCTTCTACATGTTAGTGGAAGACTATAAAAAGGCATTGCAAACCTTTGAACTGGCTTACACCCGTGGTTATCTGGAAAAGGCTTCTGAGATTAAAGCATTGGCACAGTTATACGGCACTTTAGAAGTTCCCTATAAATCTGCAGTGATTCAGGAAAAATATTTGAAGTCTGGTTTATTAAAAGCCGACGAAGATACGCTTTCCAGAATTGCGAACGCCTGGCACAGATCGAAAGAATATCTAAAAGCTGCTGACTATTACGGTCGTGCCGCTGAAATTGATAACAACGCTGAGCACTATCGCAAGCAAGGTACATTATTGTTATCTGCTGAGAAATATTCTCAAGCGATTGCTGCATTGCAGAAGTCGCTGGATGCAGGTAGTGATAAAACTGGTGCAATTCAGATGGCTTTGATGGAAGCATATTTCTATCAAGGTAAGTTCAAACAAGCTTATGTGCACGTAAAGGAAGCTGCTAAAGATAGCTCTGTTTCCCGAAATGCCAGAGCATGGGAACCTTACATCAAAGAAAAAGCTAAAAATCGAGGTATCTCGATATAAAGAAAAAGCCCGAAAGGGCTTTTTTTATGTCTGCTATTTATTTAAAACGCTATTACTGATTCGTATAAAATGCTTTTGCCGTGCGCTATCAAACACCATATCTGATTACTCTCGTTTCAGTCGCAAATTCTGGATTTTTAGGTTAAAACTCAAGAGCGTGTTGATTTTTGCGGTACAATTTTGCAGCGTCTGTGTGCAATTTAGACAAGGCGAATGCTTGAAGGTCTGGTGGCTCCAAATCAAAAGCATTCAACGCAGTATAAATTGCACACAGGCGCTGCCCGAAGGGTTCGCCATATAAGTGCTTTACTCTTTGTCATAGTCCTTTGACTTTTCCCTACATGGATGTAGGTGATTAGAATTACGCAGGAGCACTTATCGAGAACCACTAGGCCTGTAGGACTGTTCCGCGATTAAAACGCTTATATCTAGAACAAATTTCGTACAGTAAAGGTCAGCACGCTCTAAATTAAAGCGATTAATGAAATCGTTTTTTGTTTAACCAGGTCTATACTCAAGGAAACGATTTAAAGATGTCGTACTTATCAACAGTGATTTAAGGAATCAACTATGAAACAAATTAAAAAGTCAGGTATTGCAACGGCCTTAGGCGCAGTGGTTATCGGTTCTTTGGCATCAGTTAGTGTACAGGCGAATGCAAGCCCATTTGCTCTCAATACACTGGACTCAGGGTATATGCAAAGCGCTGCTGAAGGTAAGTGCGGCGAAGGTAAATGTGGTGGCGACAAATCCGGTAAAGAAGGAAAGTCTGAGAAAGAAGGCAAGTGTGGCGAAGGCAAGTGCGGCGGTGACAAGGCCGGCAAAGATGGAAAGTCTGAAAAAGAAGGCAAGTGCGGCGAAGGTAAATGTGGCGGCGACAAGTCCGGCAAAGAAGGCAAGTGCGGCGAAGGTAAATGTGGCGGCGACAAGTCTGGTAAAGAAGGTAAGTGCGGCGAAGGCAAATGCGGCGGCGACAAAAAAGAAGGTAAAAAAGATAAGGAAGGTAAATGTGGTGAAGGCAAGTGTGGTGGTCAAGCCTAATCACATGGTGACATAATAAAAAGGCTGGGAAACCAGCCTTTTTTGATCCGAGCTTTCATTAACGGAGAAATTAGATGCAGCAATTATCAGGGGCGGGTTTAGGACTTCGTCGCGAAATGTCCTCTGAGTTACAGGAAGGCTTGCCGAATGAAGTGGATTTTTGGGAAGTGGCTCCGGAAAATTGGATCCCGTTTGGCGGTAAATATGAAAAGCAGTTAAAGGCATATACGAGCAACAACTGTTTTGTCAGTCATGGTCTGTCCTTGTCTATTGGCTCTCCCGAAAAATTAGATGTTAGCTTTGTTAAGCAGGTGAAGGCATTCCTGGAGCTGCACAGTGTCTTATATTACAGCGAGCACCTGAGTTATTGCTCAGGCAAGGGGCATATGTATGATTTGATGCCGATTCCCTTTACCCAGGAAGCGGTGAATCATGTGGTAAGCAGGGTTCAACAGGTACAGGATATATTGCAAAGACCATTGGTGTTAGAAAATGTTTCCTATTACGCCGCCCCTGGACAGGAAATGTCCGAATTGGAATTTACCCAACAGGTGTTAGAAAAATCCGGGTGCTTGTTACTGTTGGATGTTAATAATATTTACGTTAATGCCACAAACCATGGCTATGACCCGTTCGCTTTTCTGCAGGCTATCCCTACAGGTAAGATTGCCTATGGTCATATTGCAGGCCATTACAACGAAGCGCAGGACCTGATTGTTGATACTCACGGTGCTGATGTTATTGACCAAGTTTGGGCGCTGTTAGACAAAGCTTATGAGTTACATGGGGTGTTTCCCACTTTGCTGGAGCGAGATTTCAATATTCCCCCTATGGAGGAGCTGTTACAGGAAGTGCGTCAGATCAAACGCATTCAAGCTAAGCATCAACAAATCAACAGTATGAGGGCCTGATTTTGAGTTTTAGTCAGATACAGCAAGAGTTTATGGCGCATATTCGGGACCCGGAGCAGGTGGCCAGTTTGCCAGGGATCGAAGAGCGTCGTATGAAGATTTATCGGGATTTGTTTTTTAACAATATTCTGGGCTTCTTAAGCTCTGGTTTTCCGGTGTTAAATTCGATTCTTTCTGAACCGCATTGGTCACAGCTAGCGAAAGACTTCTTTCGTTGCCACGATTGTCGCTCTCCTTATTTTGTTGATATCAGTAAAGAATTTGTAGAATTCGTTGCTAATCAATTACCTGAAGAGCAATACCCATTTCCCTTTTTGGCAGAGTTAGCACACTACGAATGGCTGGAACTGGATGTCAGCGTTCGCAAGTCAGCTGAACTGCAATTATGGCAAGCTGGGGATGAGGGCGGGAGATTTAAACTCTCACCGCTGGCGGAGTTAGTGAGTTATCAGTGGCCAGTGCATCAAATATCTCCTGAGTTTATCCCGACAGAGACATCTGCGGAACCCAATTATTTTGTGGTGCACAGGGATTGGGATGATGAAGTTCATTTTTCTCAGATTAATCAGGTTACTGCCTTTTTAGTAAATCAGGTGTTAACTCTGGAAATCTGCAGATTGCAACAAGTACAGCAAATAATGAGAGAGGCCTTGCCTCATCTGCCAACAGAGCAGGTAGACAATGCCACGCAAGAAATTGTTGTGGATATGCTCAGTAAACAAATATTTATCCCGGATTGACAGAATTTGGCTTGATACTGAACAGTTATTGGTAACTTTAGGCGCATCTGATTGCCTCGCAGTGCTAAAATGATTAACATTGTGGCATTAATTTTTCAGGTGAATTTATCATGGCAAACGAATCACACGACGGGCCACACGACCCGTTTAACATGAAGTATGTTTTAGCTATTCTTGTAGCAGCAGTACTATTTCCTTTAATGCACATCTTTGTCGGCATCAGCGTATTTTTGTAATACGTCTCACTTTAAGGAAGCGCCATTTTGTCTGCTGAAATCGTTAAGTCCGCTATATTGACCGTTCCTGACTACCCTAAGCCAGGTATCATGTTTCGCGATGTTACCTCGCTTATGCAGGACCCAAAAGCCTTTAAATTTTCTATCCAGCTTCTCGCTGAACAGTTTTCAGGCATGTCTTTTGATCGCGTCGCAGGTACTGAAGCTCGTGGCTTTATCTTCGGTGCACCTTTGGCATTGGAGTTGGGTATCGGTTTTGTACCAGTGCGTAAGCCGCGTAAACTACCCAGGGAAGTCATTAGCGAAAGCTATCAACTGGAATACGGTGAAGACTGTCTGGAAATGCACAAAGATGCAGTGTTTCATGGCGAAAAAGTGCTGATGATTGACGATCTGCTAGCAACCGGTGGCACTATGGTGGCAACGGCAAACTTAATTCGCCAGTTAGGTGGAGTGGTTGAGCACGCAGGATTTGTGGTTTCATTACCGGATTTAGGTGGAGAGCAAAAGTTAGCTGAACACGGCATCAAGAGTGCTGCCTTATGTCAGTTTGACGGAGATTAATTCCCTTGAGTTATCAGGTGCTGGCCAGAAAATGGCGTCCGGGAAAGTTTTCTGAATTAGTTGGGCAAGAGCATGTGGTCAATGCCATTAGTAATGCCTTAGATAACAACCGACTACATCATGCTTATTTGTTTACCGGTACCCGAGGTGTAGGTAAAACCACAATTGCCCGCATCTTCGCTCGCAGTCTCAACTGTGATAAGGGAATGTCCTCTAACCCTTGTGGAGTTTGTTCCAGTTGTAAGGATATTGAGCAGGGCAACTTTGTTGATCTGTTGGAAATCGATGCAGCATCCCGTACCAAGGTAGAAGATACCCGTGAGCTACTGGACAATGTGCAGTATCGCCCCACTCGTGGCGATTACAAAGTGTACCTTATCGATGAGGTTCACATGTTGTCTAAGCACAGCTTTAATGCTCTGCTAAAAACCTTGGAAGAACCCCCTCCACACGTTAAGTTTCTGCTGGCAACAACAGATCCCCAAAAGCTGCCTATTACTATTTTATCTCGCTGCCTGCAGTTTAACCTCAAAGCGTTAACCAGAGAGCAAATCAGTGGTCAGTTATCCTATATTTTGCAGCAAGAAAGCTTGCCATATGATGAACAGGCATTAGCGCTATTGGCTAAATCGGCCCATGGCAGTATGCGAGATGCCCTGAGCTTAACTGATCAGGCAATCGCCCAAGGCAATGGCGAAGTCAGATCGGCTGTGGTAACGGATATGCTGGGTTTGATTGATAACGATAAAATCAGTCGTATCATCCACGCTATACTTAAAAAAGAAAAGCTTCAGGTATTTCAGTTAATAGAAGAACTGGCCTTAAGCGGCGCAGATTTCAAAAGTGCGCTTTCTGAACTGATGAGTGTTTTTCATCAGGTGGCGTTAACGCAGTTTGTTCCTGAAGCCTGTAAGCTGGAAACCACACAGGCAAGACTGGTGTTTAACTGGGCGCGTTCAGTGCCACCAGAACAAGTTCAATTGTTATATCAGATAGCATTACAAGGCCGAAAGGACATTGACTGGGCACAAGAAGCTCGCATCGGGTTTGAAATGACAGTGCTGCGTATGCTGGCGTTTACACCGGACAATATCGCGGCAAACCTGGACAAGTTTAAAGCCTCTGCGCATGAAGCAGCAGAAACTATCAGTAATTTAGCGGTCTTATCTGCACCTGTCTCTGCTGTGGCGAATGCTGCTGAACAGTTGCCGGAAACTCAAGTGCCGGGAACCGTTGCTGAAAAAAAAACTCTGACGCAGCCGGTTGAAGTCGCATCCGAAACAAGTTCCGTTCCTGACGTACCTGCGACAAATACCACGTCGCAAGAGGTAATCAGTGACTCTGCAACTTCCAATGTTGAAGTAGCTCCGATAGCTGAAAAAGATATTACTGAAAAAGGTATTGCTGAAAATGATAGTAATGAAAACCAGGGCTTAGAACCTGCACAGAATAACCCTGAATCCCTGGACCAAGATTCAGATGCTCAGGCCGAAGCGCTACAGAGCGAAGTTACCGGGATTTTAGCTCAGGCCGAAAACCTGAGACCACTGTCAAATAGCACGTCAGACGAGACACTGGATGAGTCGGGTGGAGAGGATAGCGTTATCAAGGTTGCTGAAACAGCCACTCCCCAGAACCAAAGTGAAGCGACCCTCGCCGAACAAAACCACGTTGCAGGGGATGATAATCCTGTTAGCGATTACACCGAAACATCAGGATATATTGATGAATCTGGCTATGCTGCTTTAGATTACGAATCTGACACTAGGGTAGACGATTATCAGATGTTATCGCAAATGGGCGAAATGTCTGACAGTTACTCCGATGCGGATATTTCTGTCAATGCACCGAGCCCAGCCAGCGCTATAAATAATTCCACTACAGCCACGTCTTCAGTCGAAACTAAAAAGTCTTCCACTAAAGATACGCTGTCTTTACTTGAGTTAATGGGCACACTGTCCAAAGTAACGGAAGAGGAAAAGAGCAGCGGCGAGAAACCAACCAGGTACCAAAGCGAAAAGGCCCCCAGAGAAAGTCATCAGGCTTTGAATGTCAAAGATAGCGTTTCTGAAGAAAAGGCCGCAGAAGAAAACATCACAGAAGAGAATAGCCCAAAGGAGCAACTGGCCGATTCTGTTTCAGCAATGATTAAAACTGATGGCGACAACAATGCTGAGTCTGCGGTTTATCAGGATGATATTTTGCAATCTGGAGTTAATTCTACATCAGTGCCAGCATCTGCTTCTGATGAGGTACTTGCAAAGCCAGTCTCTGAACCTCATATCTCTGATAATGACGTTGCGGCGGAAATTGCAATAGCGCAAAATCATGAACATGTGGCAACACACAATGCGCCAATATCTGCTGCGGACACAACAGAACAAAACGATGAGCCGGATGCTGAAGCTTTATTTTCCGCTGAGTCATTTGTGCATGAGCACCCGGAAACGCACCAGGAAGAAAGTGAGCAACAGCATCACCTGCAGTCTGCAGCTCCGGACAATAGCGACTTCCAGGCGCAGGCAGACGAAGCCAGTGATGATGAAGAGCCCGCTGATTATGGCGTTCCTGCAAATTATGATGACTTACCCTGGGATTCTGACCAAGAGTCGAATGGCCGGGACAGGGTAATTGCAGAGACTGTTACAACAGAAACTGATGCTGAAGAAAGCGAAGAGGATTATCACGAGCTTTTTGCCGGACCGATCCCTAAAGTGTCGGTGGATTTTGAGATCCCATTTAAGGTTAACAACAATAAAGTCGTCAAAGCCAGTCAGTTAGATACCTGGAGTCAGCTCATTGAGCAATCCGGTATTGGCGGCTTAAACAAACAACTGGCCCTGCATAGTAACTATGTTTTGCAGGGAGATGATGTAAAACTGATGGTGTCAGAACATCAACGGCATTTGTTTACCGATACTGCATTAAGTGCTATTGAGGAAGCTCTGTCGGAAACATTACAGCACGATGTGCGGGTATCCGCCCATATTGGCGAAGTGATAGATACCCCCGCGGCGGTGCAGTATGCAATCGACAATATGCGGCAACAACGTGCAGAACAAACAATACATGAGGACGAAGGTGTTAAAGCGCTATGTAACGCTTTTTCGGGCGCCGTGCTCAACGAAACAATTGAACCAAGATAAAATCGGAGAAGATTATGTTTAAAGGCGGTGGTATGGGCAACATTATGAAGCAAGCCCAACAGTTGCAGGATAAAATGCAAAAAGCGCAGGAAGATATCGCCAACCTGGAAGTGGTAGGTGAAGCCGGTGCTGGTATGGTTAAGGTTACCATGATGGGTAATCACAACATCAAGCGTGTTGACATCGATGACAGCCTGATGGAAGACGAAAAAGAACTGATTGAAGATCTGATGGCGGCGGCGGTTAATGACGCTGTGCGTCGAGTTGCAGAAGCCTCTCAGGAAAAAATGTCAGAAGCGACTGGTGGTATGCCATTACCTCCCGGCTTCAAAATGCCGTTTTAATTGAACGGATTTAACAGACGATAAACTCTGATGAAGTTTAGTCCACTGATCAATGAGCTGATTGACAGCTTGCGTTGTTTGCCAGGTGTTGGGGCAAAAAGTGCCCAACGCATGGCATTCTCATTGTTGCAAAAAAATCGCACCGGAGCGCTAAAGTTGAGCGCGGCGTTGCACGATGCGATGGAGCATGTGCAGCATTGTGAAACCTGTCGGAATTTTACCGAGCAGCGTCAGTGCGAAATTTGCAGCGATGAAGAGCGGGCTGCTTCGGGATTGCTCTGTGTGGTGGAAAGTCCTCAGGACGTTATCGCCATTGAACAAAGCGGTGAGTTTTCCGGCATCTATTTCGTACTGATGGGAAAGTTATCGCCTTTGGATGGTGTAGGCCCATCTGAAATTGGCATGCCTTTGTTACAGCAACGTCTGACTGAGGGCGCTGTGAGTGAGGTGATCTTGGCCACCAATTTCACCATGGAAGGGGAGGCCACCGCCTATTACATCACTGAGATGTGCAAAGGACTGGAGATCCCCGTAACTCGTCTGGCTCAGGGCGTTCCCATTGGTGGTGAACTTGAGCAGGTTGACAGCAATACTCTGGGTCGAGCATTTAAAACCCGTAGTTCTCTCTGATACCAGCATTCGCCTACGTAGATTCTGTAGGTTGGAATTTATTCCGACGCCGCTGCCGAATTCAACCACCGCTGTCCGACTGGCCGATTTTTTGCTCCTGCAAAATCGGCATTCACTAAATCCCTTTAGCTCAAGTCGAACCTTTCTACCTTGGTAGGTCTGAATTTATTCAGACGCCGCTGCCCAATTCAACCACTGCTGTCCGACTGGCCGATTTTTTCTCCTACAAAATCGCTATTCACTAAATCCCTTTAGCTCAAGTCGAATCTACCTTTGTAGGTCTGAATTTATTCAGACGCCGCTGCCCAATTCAACCACCGCTGTCCGACAGGCCGATTTTTTCTCCTACAAAATCGCTATTCACTACTTCTATGTAGTTCAAATAAGACATACCAGCCAAACCAGATGCAGAACCGTCCCTGTAAACCAAGAAAAGCACCATCTGTAATCACGTCCTGAGAATTCCTCTTTAAAGGAAAGTCACAGATTTCTGTCATTTTACTATTGAAAATAACCTTGTTGCCCCTATTTCCTTCCATGTAAAAAAAATGTGATCTGGCAATTTCCCAGAATTGGGTCGGCAAGACCTATATGAATAAGCAATGCAAATTAGGCGGAAACTGATGTTAAGTATGGCCCCAACTGTGCCATCGTTCAGTTTGCATTGGTTTATTGATATTAAAGTTATATCAGGAGTAAAAAAGCAATGGCTGACGCTGTGCAACATGAAACCCACGGTTTTCAAACAGAAGTAAAACAACTTCTGCAACTAATGATTCACTCTCTTTATTCCAACAAAGAGATTTTCCTACGTGAGCTTATTTCCAATGCTGCCGATGCGGCAGATAAATTGCGTTTTAACGCATTGTCGAACGATAGTCTGTACGAGAACGATGGCAATCTTCGGGTGCGTTTGAGCATCGACAAAGATGCCGGCACTCTGACTATTTCCGACAACGGTATCGGGATGACTAAAGAAGAAGTTATCACTCACTTAGGTACCATTGCTAAATCGGGTACAGCAGAGTTTTTCAGCAAGTTGTCTGGTGATCAGGCAAGAGACTCTCAACTTATCGGTCAGTTCGGTGTTGGTTTTTATTCGGCATTTATCGTAGCTGACAAAGTGACTGTCAGAACTCGTAAAGCGGGCGAAGATGCGGCGGCCGGTGTTGAGTGGATTTCTGAAGGTGAAGGCGAGTTTGCGGTTGCCACCATTGAAAAAGCGAACCGAGGCACTGACATCATTCTGCACCTGCGCGATGATGAAAAAGAGTTCCTTGACGACTGGCGTCTGAAGTCTATCGTAACTAAATACTCTGACCACATTTCCATTCCGGTAGAAACCTGGAAAGAGGAAGTACCAGAGTCTGAAGGTGAAGACGGCGAAAAAATCGAAGCGGTACCAGGCGAGTGGCAAACTATCAACAAAGCAACTGCGCTTTGGAGCCGCGATAAGTCTGATATCAGCGAAGATGAATACAAAGAGTTTTACAAGCATATCTCCCATGACTTTGGCGACCCACTAACCTGGTCACACAACAAAGTTGAAGGTAAAAACGAATACACCTCACTGTTGTATATTCCCTCTAAAGCGCCATTTGATTTGTGGAACCGCGACCAGACACACGGCCTGAAATTATACGTACAACGCGTTTTCATTATGGATGACGCCGAACAGTTTATGCCGGTATACCTGCGTTTCGTAAAAGGTTTATTGGATTCTAACGATTTGCCTTTGAACGTTTCCCGCGAAATTTTGCAGGACAACAAAGTTACTCAGTCTATGCGTCAGGCCTGTACTAAAAAAGTTTTACAGATGCTGGAGCGCATTGCTAAAAATGACCCTGAAAAATACCAGGGCTTCTGGAATGAGTTTGGTAACGTAATTAAAGAAGGCCCAGCGGAAGATTTCGCTAATAAAGAAAAGATTGCAGGCCTGTTGCGCTTTGCTTCTACCCATGAAGACTCCAGCGCCCAAACTGTTTCTCTGGCTGACTACATCGAGCGCATGAAAGAAGGTCAGGAAAAGATCTACTACGTAACTGCAGACAGTTACGAAGCGGCGAAAAACAGTCCTCACCTTGAGATCTTCAAGAAGAAAGGTATTGAAGTCTTATTGATGGCGGATCGCATTGATGAATGGTTGATGTCGCATCTGACTGAGTTTAACGAAAAGTCCTTCCAGTCTATTGCTCGTGGTGCCCTGGATTTGGGTGACCTGGAAGACGAAGAAACTAAAAAAGCACAGGAAGAAGCGGAAAAAGAAGTGGCTGGTTTAACTGACCGCATCAAAGAAGCTTTGGGCGATAAAGTCAAAGACGTTAAGTTCTCACACCGTCTGACAGATTCTCCAGCCTGTGTGGTGGCTGACGAGTTTGGTATGACGACTCAGATGAAGAAGTTGATGGAAGCCGCGGGTCAGGCTGTTCCAGAGATGAAATACGATCTGGAAGTGAACCCTGAACACGCGTTGATCAAGGTGATGGCAAATGTTCAGGATGAAGAGCAATTTGCCAAGTGGGCCAACGTAATCCTGGATCAGGCTTCATTAACTGAGCAGGGTAACCTGAAAGATCCTGCCATTTTCGT
Source organism: Planctobacterium sp. AWH2_060 (assembly GCF_056158425.1). Taxonomy (NCBI): domain Bacteria; kingdom Pseudomonadati; phylum Pseudomonadota; class Gammaproteobacteria; order Alteromonadales; family Alteromonadaceae; genus Planctobacterium; species Planctobacterium sp. AWH2_060. Next base: position 5,183,606 of record NZ_JBSWTG010000001.1, read on the forward strand.
GAAGCAGTTGAACAGTCTGTTATTAGACTTGGCTAAATAACAGCAAATTATCTGAAATAGGGCAGAAACATCTGCCCTTTTTTTATGGGTAAAAATATAAATTTCACGAGCTTTGACACTAATTCGCCACAAGTCGGGCATTTAGCCTTGTTTCACTGCCATTGAATGTGTAAAGTTTCGGATTATTTTTTAATTTTTGTCGGTTCAGTCTAGGGAGACAAACAGTATGCGCATCATTCTTCTCGGTGCACCCGGTGCAGGTAAAGGCACCCAGGCTCAATATCTGATGGGTAAGTTCGGCATTCCACAAATTTCAACTGGGGATATGCTGCGCGCTGCTATTAAAGCGGGAACAGAGTTAGGTTTAGCGGCCAAAAAAGTCATGGACGAGGGTAAGCTTGTCTCTGACGAATTAATTATTGGCTTGGTTAAAGAGCGCGTTGCTCAGGCTGATTGTCAAAAAGGCTTTCTGTTAGATGGCTTCCCTCGCACAATCCCGCAGGCCGATGCAATGAAGGATGCAGGTATCACTGTTGATCATTGCATTGAATTTGATGTAGATGATGAAATTATTGTAGAGCGTATGGCCGGGCGTCGTGTGCACCCAGGTTCTGGTCGTGTTTATCACATCAGCTACAACCCGCCTAAGGTTGAAGGCAAAGACGATGTAACTGGTGATGACCTGGTTATTCGCCCTGATGACGAAGAAGCCACCGTGCGTAAGCGTCTGGGTATTTACCATGAGCAAACAAAGCCTTTGGTGGACTATTACAAATCTGAAGCGGATGCCGGAAGTTGCCAATATCACAAGATTGATGGCTCACAGCCAGTGGCGGAAGTCAGCGATAAGTTAGGCAAGTTACTCGGTTAATTTGTAAAGCTTTCGAAAAACCCACGTTAGTGGGTTTTTTTTTATCTTGATTCAGGACTACAATCTAAGAAAAACCTTCGGACACCCTATATGTTACTTCCTGTTACGGCGTTCTACGGCAGTTTATTGGCTGCTATCTACGTTTATCTTGCGATTCTTGTGATTGTTCAGCGCCGTGCTAGTCAGGTTGGGCTTGGGGATGGTAATGATCGCCACATGCTGCAGGTAATGCGGGCCCATGGAAACTTCGCCGAGTATGTGCCTTTTGCCTTGGTGTTAATGTGTATTGCAGAGCTTAATGGCACTCACGAAATACTGTTACATGTCTGTGGTTGGTGGTTAATTTTGGCGAGATTGATCCACGCTTATGGATTGCGCCATCACTTCGGCGTTAGTTGGCAGCGGTTTATGGGCACTCTATCCACTTTTATTATTTTCCTGATTTTGATTGTGGCTAACTTGCTACCTCTTTTTACCCAACCTTCACATATCTAAACGAGAAAACCCCGGCAAGCCGGGGTTTTCTGGGGAAACACACAATTCGCCAGGTTGCGGTTATTTGCTTTCCAGCAAATTGCTGCCAATCTCAATCTTTCTCGGCTTCTTTGCTTCTGGGATAACCCGCTCAAGGTCAATGTGCAATAAGCCATGTTCCATATCCGCGGTTAACACTTTGACATGGTCACCTAGTTGGAACTTGCGTTCGAAGTTACGTTCGGAAATACCCTTGTGCAAAAAGCGTTTTTCGTTTTGAGCTTCTTTGCTTTCTTTTTTACCGGTTACAGACAAGGTATTTTCCTGTACTTCAATGGTAATATCGTCCTGACCAAATCCGGCCACAGCCATGGTAATGCGATATTTGTCTTCCTCTAACAGCTCAATGTTGTAAGGAGGGTAGCTGGCTTGTTTTTCATTCTGAGAAGCCGCATCTATCATGGATGCCAGGTGGTCAAAACCGATGAATGAACGATAAAGTGGTGATAAATCAATAGTACGCATAGTCATATCCTCGTTAAGCAATATGTTAAAATGTTTAAAAAAACGCCCCATTGTGGCGGCAGTTTTACGACCCTCATCAGCGTCGTTGATAAATAGATAGGTTGGCGCTGGATTCATTCAAGAGAAAAATTTAAAAAAATCACGAAAAATTCATAAGTAATTGATAAGTATGGTTTTTTCATTGTAAAAGAGGATTGTTTTGGAAAGCACGGACAAAAAACAACAAATTCGCAACGAGCGGCATAAAGCCAGAATGGCCAGATTAAAAGAAAAGGTGGATGCTAAAATTGCCGCCGCAACGGATGATAAAGGCTTATTACTGGTGCTGACAGGCAACGGTAAAGGCAAGTCAACTTCCGGTTTTGGCATGATAACTCGGGCGGTTGGCCATGGTATGACAGCTGGGGTTGTTCAGTTCATCAAAGGTAACTGGGAGTGTGGAGAGCGCAACTTACTCAGCAAGGTAGGAGTCAGTTTCGCTGTGATGAATACTGGCTTTACATGGGATACTCAGGATCGGGAAAAGGATATAGCTGCAGCCGAAGCCGTTTGGGTCGAAGCGAAAAAGCTACTGACCGATGCCAGCATTGATGTCGTCATGCTGGATGAGCTTACCTATATGTTGTCCTATGATTATCTGGATTTGGACGAAGTGTTGGATACGATTAGTCAGCGGCCAGAGCAGCAGCATGTTATTGTCACCGGGCGAGGTGCACATAAACAGTTACTTGAAATGGCAGATACTGTTAGTGAAATTAACAATACAAAACATGCTTTTGAAGCAGGTATCAAAGTGCAAAAAGGCATAGACTGGTAAGGACAGAAATTTCTACAAAATTTTGTGATCTTGCTGGCTTGATGTTAATGTGGAAGCTCATTTATTTCGGGAAGTTTACCTGGTGTCGTTTCAGCAAGCTCTGACGTGGTGTGATGCCTCAAATACTGAAGAACTGCTCAATACCTATGAGCATTTTCGGTGTGCCCGTCGCTTTGAAGCCAGGTTAGTGGACTGTCTTAAGAGCCCTGATACGGAAAGGGCGGCTTCCTGGATCCTAAAACATCATCTGGAACAGGGGTTTCTGTTCGATAACTCACAGAGTCAGCAGGTATTGCACTGTTTGATGGGACTGAGTCATTGGGAAAGTCGCTTACATATCCTGCAATCTTTGGCACACATAAATATTGAGCGGGAAATCAGCCATGATTTATTTCAGTATTTAAAAGGCTTACTCAATGACTCAAAAAAGTTTGTGCGAGCCTGGGCCTACAACGGTATTCATGAAGTTGCATTACAGTTTCCTTATTATCAGGCAGAAACTGCCAGTTTGTTGCAAAGCGTGGAAGACACGGAAGTGGCTTCAGTGAAGGCCAGAGTTAATAAAATTTTGAAGACAGGCTATTACGATCTTCAGCAAGATTGTGGTTAAAAAAAGCTCGCCGGGCGACGAGCTTCGAAGAACACACAAATAGCACTGAAGGGTGCTGTAATAGGTTACGGCGCAGGTTATAAATAGGATCACTAACCGGGTTCAATACCAAAAGCCGCACAATCAGCCAGATAATTATCAACTGAATTTCTGAAGCTACTTTCCAATTCAGCAATAGACGCAGCCTGATACACGACTTTATCCCGCTTTAGTTGCAAGTTGCCAAAGTAATAACAGGCATCGGAGTGAAAATTCAGACTACCCAGAAACCCCTTGTATTCCAGATTAACCATGATTAAACCCAAAATCACCGTTCTGTATTTGTTATCGGCAAATATATCAGTAATGAAGGCTGGGTTTATGAAGATGGCGTTTATTTTTGTGGGGCATTATGAACATTGAGACCGACAGGGACATCGGCCTCATTGTTCTTCATTATTTGCTTATTTATGACGCTCTCTGAGCACCTTGATACTGTCCTGCAACGACAGGTCACTGGCTTGCATCAATACTATCAAATGATAAAGCAAATCAGCCGACTCATTTTTTAACTCTTCCAGGTCTTTAACTGTAGCAGCCAGCGCTGTTTCAACACCTTCTTCACCCACTTTTTGGGCAATGCGTTTAATGCCCTTTTGGTATAGCTTTGCTGTATAACTACTTTCTGGATCGGCATTTTTGCGCTCAGCCAGCAGCTTTTCCAGCTCGGCCAGAAAGGTGAAATCAGCACTTTCGGCTGCATCCCAGCAGGTGGGCGTCCCTAAATGACAGGTGGGGCCATTGGGCTTAGCCAACGCCAGCAAGGCGTCCTTGTCGCAATCTGCCGTTATATTGGTTAAATCCAGCGTGTTGCCCGATGTTTCGCCTTTGGTCCAAAGGCGTTGTTTAGAGCGACTGTAAAAAGTGACTTTACCTGTGGTAAGGGTTTTTTCCAGCGCCGCCTGATTCATATAGCCCAACATTTGTACTGAACCTGTATAGCTATCCTGCACTACGCAAGGCAGTAAGCCGTCCATTTTATCCCAGGCCAGTTGTTCAATATTGTCTGTAGTTATGCGCATGGACGTATCTCTATTTGTTGTTCAATTAAATATTGTTTCAGATCCGGGATAGCAATAATGCCTTTGTGAAATACCGATGCGGCTAACGCGCCATCGACATTGGCTTGTTCAAATACATCTTTAAAGTGCGCCATGTCACCCGCACCGCCCGAAGCGATTAGCGGTACAGAACAAATGGCACGTATATTTTTTAGCTGCTCCAGGTCGTAGCCTTTTCTGACACCGTCCTGATTCATGCAATTTAACACGATTTCTCCGGCGCCCCGTTGCTGCACTTCTTTTACCCAGTCGGCGGTTTGTTTACCGGTATTTTGGGTGCGCTTTTCATCACCGGTGAACTGGTATACCTCGTAGGTATTGCTATCTGCATTAAAATAGCTGTCTATGCCCACTACAATACATTGCTTGCCGAAGCGTTGGTTGAGTTGGGTGATCAATTCTGGATTAGCCAGTGCTGGCGAATTAATGGAAATCTTGTCAGCCCCCATTTCCAGAATTGTTTGCGCATCCTCCAGGGTTTTGATCCCGCCCGCGACACAAAAGGGGATGTCGATGACTTTGGCGATACGGGTAACCCAGCTTTTATCAACCACCCGTTGATCACTGGAGGCGGTGATATCATAAAATACCAATTCATCGGCACCGGCTTCGGCGTATTTTTCTGCCAGTGGAACTATGTCACCAATGATTTCGTGATTGCGAAACTGGACGCCTTTGACCACCAGGCCATCGCGTACATCCAGGCAGGGAATAATGCGTTTTGCTAACATGATTATTGTGCTCCCCGTTGCTGCCATAAGGCAATGGCCTGCTCGACAGTAAACTTACCTTCCAACAAGGCTCGGCCTAAAATTACCCCCTGAACATTCGTTGGCTTCAGCTTTTCGATGTCTTCCAGGCTGCCAATGCCGCCGGAAGCTTGCCAGTTCACCGAAGGAAATTGCTGCACCATCTCCTGATACAACTCGTAGTTGGGGCCTTGCAGGGTACCGTCTTTACTGATGTCGGTACACAGTACCTGTTCGACGCCAAAATCCAGATAGCTTTGCAATAGCTTACCCAACTCAACACCGCTGTCTTCTTGCCAGCCATGGGTAGCGATGCGTTTTTCACCGGCTGCGTTGATGTTGATATCCAGGGCCAGTACAAAGTGTTGGGCGCCGTATTTTTGCATCCAGGATTGCACAAGGTCCGGATTTTTGACCGCCAGTGAGCCAATCACCACACGAGCCACACCGATATCGAGAAGTTGTTGCACGTCCTGTTCGCTGCGGATACCGCCGCCACATTGAAATTGCATGCGTTTGGTGGCAACCATTTCTTTGATCAGGCTAAGCTGACGTTTATCGGTATCTTTGGCTCCGGTTAAATCAACGATGTGTAGCCACTCGGCACCTTGATCGGCATAACTGTGCACCACGTCCACTGGAGCCAGTTGATATTGGGTTTTTTGTTGGTAATCGCCCTGATAGAGCCTGACGACACTGCCGTCTATTAAATCAATTGCTGGAATAATCACGCTGTGTCCTTAAATCTGCTCAATAAAGTTTTTAATCAGTTGTGCGCCGGCATCACCGGAACGCTCTGGGTGGAACTGTACCCCGTAGACATTGTTGTTGCGGATGCTGGCGGAGAACGGCTGGCTGTATTCAGTGCTGGCCAATGTATGTGGCCCCACGGGTACACAGTAGCCGTGTACAAAATAGAACCAGCTGCCACTGTCGATGTTGTGAAACAGTGGGCAGTCTTGTTCTACCTGAATTTGGTTCCAGCCCATGTGGGGCAGAGTCAGGGTGTCAGATTGCATCAATTTAACTTGTGTATCCACCAGACCCAGGCATTCGGCATCGCCTTCTTCGGAATGGCGAGTGAGTAACTGCATACCCAGACAAATTCCCAAAACCGGTTGAGTCAAAGTTTTTAAGCAGTCGGTCAGTCCTTTTTCAGCAATTTGTTGCATGGCCGCAGCGGCAGCGCCTACACCTGGCAGAAACACCTTATCCGCAGCGCTAATTCTGGCCGGGTCATCGGTAACTAGTACCTTATAGCCCAGGCGCTCTACCGCAAATTGTAATGAGGAAATATTGGCACACCCCGTGTGCACAATAACCAGATTCTGGCTCATTTATAAAGCTCCTTTACTGCTGGGTAACACATCACCTTGTTTAGTAACCGCCTGACGTAATGCCCGGCCAAACACTTTGAACAGGCTTTCTACCTGATGGTGAGCGTTACCTTCGGTCGTGGACAGGTGCAATGAAATGCCCATGCTGTCACTCAGCGAGCGGAAAAAGTGCCCCACCATTTGGGTATTCATCTCACCGACATTTTCCTGACTGAAATCTGCCTGGAACTTTAAGAAGGGGCGGGCGGAAATATCCAGTACGCACTCGGCGCGGCATTCATCCATTGGCAGGGCAAAACCAAAACGGCCAATACCGCGTTTATCGCCTAGTGCTTTGCGCAGAGCTTCACCAATAGCCAGTGCAGTGTCCTCTACTGAGTGGTGGTCATCTATGTGCAAATCACCTTTAACATTGACGTTTAGGGTAATACCGCCGTGAGTGGCAATCTGATCCAGCATGTGATCAAAAAAGCCAATGCCGGTATCGATACTGGATTTTGCTTGCTTGTCTAAGTCAACGTCGACCCGGATATCGGTTTCTGAGGTGGTTCTTACCACAGTTGCAGTGCGCTCTGACTGATTAAACTGTTCTACAATGTGAGACCAGTTCAGGGTTTCGCGACTGTATTTGATGCCGCGTATGCCCATGGCTTGTGCCAGTTGAATGTCGGTATCGCGATCACCTATAACCCAGGAGCGGGTAAAGTCCACTTTGCCTTCTGTGAGGTAACTTTGCACCAGTCCCAGCTTTGGTTTGCGGCAACTGCAATTGTCTTCCTGAAAATGCGGACAGATTAATACCTCGTCGAAGTGAACGCCCTGACTTGCAAATAGTTGCATCATTTTGTCATGAGGCGCATCAAAATCAGCCTGTGGAAAGCTATCGGTTCCCAGACCGTCCTGATTGGATACCATAACCAGTCTGAACCCCTGAGACTGTAATTTTAGGAGTGCCGGAATGACATTGGGTTCAAATACCAGCTTTTCCAGGGTATCTAACTGTTTGTCGATGGGCGGCTCTTCTACTAGTGTGCCGTCCCGGTCGATAAATAAAATAGCTTGCTGGCTCATGCGGCTTGTCCTTCTTGATAAAACTGTTGAATAAGCGCCACCAGACGCTGGTTTTCTTCGCGGTTACCCACTGTGATGCGCAGGCAATCTTGTAATAATATTTGTTTTGACTGGTCGCGGATAAGCACGCCATTTTGTACCAGGTATTGCATCAGCGCGTCTTTTTGCTGACAGCGATACAGCAGAAAGTTAGCTTTGTTGTCACCTTGCAGTTGCATGCCCGGCAGGCTCGCCAGTTGTGTGCGCAACCATTCCTGCTCATTTTGCAGATAGCTTACCTGCTCTTGCATCAATGCGACGCCTGAGCTGGATAACGCCTGTTTGGCTATCTGGGCTACGGGATCTGACACCGGATAGGGTGCGATAACCTTAAGCAACACTTTGATGATGTCGTTGCTGGCCAGGATGAATCCGCAGCGGATCCCCGCCAGTGCGTATGCTTTAGACAGGGTGCGCAAAATAACCAGGTGCGGGTTTTGCGCTAATAGCTGGGTTTGAGTCTGGTCTTTACTAAATTCGATGTATGCCTCATCAACCACCACCAGCGATTTTCCGGCAAAAAGCTCCAGCACTGCCAGAATTTGATTCTGTGGAATTACCGTCCCAGTCGGGTTATTCGGGGAACACAAAAATACCAGTTTTGGTAAGTTACCTGACTGAGCAATGTTCTCTAGTGCCGCAAGATCCAGACTAAAGTCACTGTTTAACGGGGCTTTTTGCACATCAACATTAAAGGTCTGTGCGCTGATGGCATACATGCCGTAGGTTGGCGGACAGATTAATATGCTGTCTTTGCCCGGATTACAAAAGCCACGGATCAATAGCTCAATGCCCTCATCGGCACCACGAGACACCAGCACCTGTTCTTTGTCTAAACCGGCGTATTGTGCATAGGCGTTTAATAGGGGTTCAGGCTGACAGTCAGGATAGCGGTTAAAGCGCTGTGTATTGAGACTAAACTCGTTGCTGAAAGGCGACTCGTTGGCATTTAGCCAATCGTTGCCGCCACTGAATAAACGTCTGGCTGACTCGTATGGAGTGAGATCCCGTACGAAGTCGCAGGTTAAATTATCGATAAATTGTTTGTCCATGAGGTTACTTTTCCTCCTGAGCCGCTAAGCGAATGGCGACGGCATTTTTGTGGGCATCCAGACCTTCTGCATCGGCCAGGTCCATGATGGCGTCACCAATTAATTGCAGTCCGTCAAAACTTAATTCCTGCACTGTGTAACGTCGCAAAAAGTCAGCGACCCCCAGGCTGGAGTAATTGCGGGCATAGCCGTAGGTAGGCAATACGTGATTGGTGCCACTGGCATAGTCACCCGCTGATTCAGGCGACCACTTGCCAAGAAATATAGAGCCAGCATTTTTTATGGCGGGCAATAACCCTCTGGCATCCTGAGTTTGTACAATCAGGTGTTCTGGCGCATACAGATTACTCACAGCAACTGAGGTTGCTACTGAATCGGTCAGGATGTAGCGCGCATTTTGCATTGCTGCTGTGGCAATTTCGTTGCGACTCAACGTCTGCAATTGTTGGGTAACTGCTTGTTGTGTTGCTTCAATAAGTGATTGGCTGTCAGACACCAGGATGGCCTGGGAATCTGTGCCGTGCTCAGCCTGAGACAGCAAATCAGAAGCTACAAAATCTGGGTTGGCGGTATTGTCGGCAAGCACTAACACTTCTGACGGGCCAGCAGGCATGTCAATTGCCGGGCCACCGGGCAGGGTACTCACCTGTTGCTTGGCTTCAGTAACAAAAGCATTGCCAGGGCCAAATATTTTATCAGCACGACTGACCGTCTCTGTGCCAAATGCCATGGCGGCAATAGCCTGAGCACCGCCCACAAGATTGATTTCTGTAATACCACAGCGCAAAGCTGCATAGGCAATCGCGGGATGGATTTCGCCTTGCTGATTGGGCGGAGTGCACAGAATGCGCTTTTCACATCCGGCCACTTTGGCAGCAACGCCCACCATTAATACGGTTGAAGGCAGAGGAGCCGTACCGCCGGGAATGTAAAGACCCACGGCTTCTATCGGAGCGTAGCGCAGTTCACAGGTTACCCCCTGCGATGTCTCTGTGGCGAAGTCCTGATAAGCCTGTTTCTGGTGAAACTTCAGAATATTCTCATAGGCTACATCAATGGCCCTTTTCACCTTAGCATCCAGTTTGTCGGCTAATGCCTGAGTTGCAGCGGCACTCAGTTGCAGCGATTGCAATTGCACTTTATCAAATTGCAGAGTTAGCTGCTTTAGAGCGGTGTCCCCTTCGTTTTTGATGCGGGTCAGTATCTGTGCAACCGCCACTCTGACATTATCGGCATTACTCGCCACCGGACGAGCAAGGGCTTCTTGTTGCTGTTGCGGACTAGCCTGTTGCCAGTCGATTAGGTTTGGCATGATTGCTGACATGGTTATTCCATCATCTTTTCGATGGGCATTACCAGGATAGAGCGACAGCCCAGGGCTTTTAAGCGTTCCATAGTTTCCCAAAACAGATTTTCTGGGCTGACTACGTGTACTGCTACGCTTTCCTGGTTTCCGGCCAATGGCAGTACCGTTGGATCTTCAGAGCCTGGCAATAGTTGTTTCACTTCCTCAATACAGGCTATCGGGGCGTGCAGCATAATGTATTTACTTTCTTTAGCCTGCATTACGCCATTGATTCTGGGCAGTAGTCGGTCAATCAGATTTTGTTTTTCAGGGCTTAACGGTTGCGGTCTTTGAATTAAGGTTGCCGTGGAGCGGAAGATCACTTCCTCTTCTTTCAGGCCATTGGCTTCCAGTGTGGCACCGGTAGAAACCAGGTCGCAGATAGCATCGGCCAGCCCGGCTCGCGGAGCCACTTCTACTGAGCCTGTTAACATGACACAGGTGGCATCCACTTTCTGCTCTTTAAAGAAGCGTTCCAGCAAGTAAGGGTAGGTCGTCGCTACCGTTTTACCGGCAAGTGAGTTCACCGAGTCGTACTGAAACTCATTGGGAACTGCAATAGATAAGCGGCAACCACCGTAGTCCAGTTGGCGCAATACTTCGTATTTATAATTTTTACCGGCAGACTGGCGCTCCAGCATCTTTTCTTCCAGCTCATTTTCACCGATAAAGCCAAGGTCAACCACACCATCCATTACCAGGCCGGGAATGTCGTCATCACGCACCCGCATCAGGTCGATGGGCATGTTGGTGGAATGCGCCATTAACAAACGGTCCTGAATTGCCAGTTTCACGCCAATGGCTTTGAGCAAACTGATACTTTTCTCGCTAAGTCGTCCAGATTTTTGTACTGCAATTCTGAGTCTTTTGGCATCTGTCATGGTTCATTCCTGTTAATCAATGCTAAAAAGTTTGGCCCCTAAAACGAAAAAACCCCCGAAAGTCTCCTTCCGGGGGTAATAAAATTTTTTCTCCGGAAGGCAATCATATAGACCTTCCGGCATAAACCTGAAAGGTCACGCTGGATGATGGTGGTGAGAGTGTGCTTTCAGGTTAAACATAATTCGGTAATTCTTTCCAAATAGGTGGCTGTTAAATAATTCGTGAAAAACAATAACCAACATTTCGGCAAATTGCAATCGCCTGTTTCATGGTCAGGTATTCCAAAATGGTATCTTATATACAAGTTTTGTACGAATTCGGGAATAAAACAAACCTTAAAACTTGAATTGTTTGAATTGTGACCGATATAAAAGGTAAGACCATTGATATGGAGTAAGGCCATGGCTGGAGATATGTTGTTTTACATACTACCCAGATTGAGCCGGGTGCCCTACAAGCCCGAGCCGAGAAACGTTAAGCCTGTTGATAAGGAAGCCCGCTTTCGGCCGTTAAATGATGAAGAAAAACAGCTGACAGCTAAGGTTAATCACCAGCAAAAAATTGTGGATGACGAAGAATCCCCGGGATTATACAGGGACAAAGACGGTCACAAGCACTTTGATGATTTTGTATAATGCAATTTCTTTGAGATCGACAATACTTAGGTTATTAACTCCTTGTTATTAATCGGAAACCTACATGGAACTTCGTCCCGCCTCAATCGACGATCTAGAGGTGTTACAATGGTGGCATCAGCAGGCCCATGTGGTAGATGCCGGTTCAGACGCAAATTATAATTGGGAAAAAGAGTTGCAGCGCAAGCCCGAATGGCGAGAGCAACTGATGGCTGAGGAAAACGGTCAACCCATTGGTTTTTTGCAAATTTATGATCCATATGACGACGAAGCACACCGCTGGGGGAACGTATCCAGAAAGCTTCGCGCTATTGAAATCTGGATAGGGGAAGCGGAAAATTTAAATAAAGGTTATGGCACTCAAATGATGCAACTGGCTATGGCATTGTGCTTTGCCAATCCGGATGTACACGCCTTGCTGGTGGACCCGATAGCTAACAATGTTAAAGCGCAGCGCTTTTACGCCCGTCTGGGTTTTAAATTTATTGAAAGTAAGAAAATTCAGGGAGAGAGCTGCTACGTGTTAAAAATCCGCCGTGACCAATATGAAAAGGCGATTGCCTGATAATTCTGTTTAAACCTTATCTCGAAGATATTAAGGAAGATCATGACCCCAGCAATTAATCTGGCTAAAAAGGCCAGAGTAGCGCACAAAATTCACCAATATCAACATGACTCTACGACTGAATCCTATGGTAGCGAAGCTGCCGAGAAGTTGGGGGTTGACGAGGCGCGGGTATTTAAAACCCTGGTGGTGGAGCTGGACGACGGCAGTCTGGCTGTGGCGGTTTTGCCGGTCTGTTCAATGCTAAGTATGAAGTTAATGGCCACTGCCTGCAAAGTGAAAAAGGCATCAATGGCTCAGCAGGCTGCTGTGCAACGTTCTACGGGTTATGTTTTAGGTGGCGTCAGTCCATTGGGTCAAAAGAAGCGCCTAAAAACCATCATCGATAAATCCGCAATGGTACTGGATACTATTTATGTCAGCGCTGGCAAGCGGGGGCTGGAAATCGAGTTATCTGCCCACGATCTGGCTAAATTAGTCAATGCCGACTTTTCAGAAATCCAGCAATAAAACCTGTCTTATGTCATTTATCGGAAATTTATGGCGCTGACCGATTGCGACTTTGCTTTTATCTGTGGCTATGCAACAAATAGATAAAAAATATCGGAGCAATAGAATGCCGGGGAAAATTATTCTGTTTTTTGTGCTCTTAATGAGCACCACCAGTTTGGCTGCCGCTGAAGCAAAAGTGTTACAAGACGGCGAACAGCAATTTCAAACTTTTTATTGGGCCGCCACTGAGCCATCCGCGCCAACCGTTGTGCTGCTATCGGGCCCAAACGATCACTGGAATTCAGATGCCGCCTGGTGGGTAACCGTGGCCCCTGTACTGCAACAACAATACAATGTTTTGGCCGTCGACAGACCTGCTATCGGATTGGGTAGTGAATCGCCAGAACTTGGCTATATCGCTTTTGCCAGTCAGGTGAATGCTGCACTTAAGGAGTACCAGGTTAAGCAATTTTCGATATTGGCCTTTGCATCGTCCAACATGACGGTTTTAAAGTTGCTGGCTGATTACCCCCAATGGTCTCCGGAAAAAGTGTTATTGGTGGATCCGGATGTATTGACTGAGTTTTCTGTGGCACGTTATCAATCTGATGCCAAGCCCTTTAAAGAAAACCAGAAAAAGTACGCTGAGTATTTATCTGAAGGAAAGTATATTGCTCGTGTTCAGGAGAAGAATGCCATTGAGCTGGAACAGATTACACAGTTGGCTCCGAATCTGAGCGAAGCACAGAAAAGCTGGTTGCAACAGGTTATGGAGGCCCGTGAGCAGATCCCTAACCAGGTAAATTTGTTTAAGGAAATTGCGATTTATGGCGAGGATCTGCAGACCGCAATCCAGCTCGCCTGGCCGGAAGAAACCGCAATGGTTATTGTTGATACTGATTTTGAACAGGGCTATATCAACCGCAGTGATGATGCTGAAGCCATCGAAGGCTTGCAACTGTGGCGAAAAGACGCCCGCTCACATTATAAATCGCTGACCAAAGCTAAACACCGCAAGTTACTGGTACTGGAAAGTCAGGAGCATCTGGTGATGATTGAGCAACCGGCTTTGTTTTTACAATTGCTTCAGTAGCCCCGTATCTTCAAGACGCCAAAAGCAAGGGGGCTGATGCGCCATGGCTGATCAGTCTCCACCTCCACAGCCACTGCTGCATCCGCTGCTGTCTCCTGAACAACTTCCTGCACACCCGGTACTGCAGCCGATATGTGAGCCACAATAGGGATGATTACCAGCTTTAGTGCAATCCACAGCATATTTAAAGCCATCCGGAATATTCAGTTTGGCATCCAGTGCGAACAACAAAGGCAATTTGTTTGGCGATTTGGGCTGAATGTTTTCCCGGAAGCAGGCGATACGCCAGGCGGTTTTTATGCCTTTTTGTGCGTCTGTAGGGGATTTCATGGCCTCGGCCGGCGTGTGATGTAAAAAGCGGCCAAAACAGCGGGTGCAAAAATTCTGGTACAACCGGGTAAAGAGAATAAATTCGTGCCAGGCCACATCAACCGCCTGTGAAGGCATGGACACCATTTTTCGACCCGCGATATTACAAATGTGAAAGTACTCTCGCAGACCATCCATCACCATATCCACTTCTGCGGTCTTCAGATGTGGGTATTTGTCCAGCACTTTTTCGGCAATGTTGGCGGGAAATTCAAAACTATCGATTAGGTTTTCTCTTTTGAGTCCCCGCGCTTTTCGAACAATGCCGTATACAGCCAGACAAACAATGGCGATAAAAGCCAAAATGAAAAATTTCGCCATAGTATTTACCTATTTCTGGGTGGACAGCTGCAAACTACTGCTCAGTACCTGGAATAAATAATCCATATTAAAGGGTTTGCCCACATGGTTAACAAACCCCAGCTCTTCATAGCGTTGAATGTCATCAGCCATGACATTGGCAGTCAGGGCGATGACAGGCACATCGGGATTTAATTGCTTAATTCGTTTGAAGGCTTCGATACCATCCATTTCAGGCATTTGAATATCCATTAATACTATGTGGTATTGCTTGTTACTAAATGCTTCAACCGCCAGTTTTCCGTTTTCAACTATGTCAATGTTGGCTTGGGTTTTCTGCAACATTGATTCAATAATGGCCTGATTTATTTCATTGTCCTCGGCGATCAGTATATGAAACTCGCTTAAATCAGGAATTTCAGTCGCCTTTTCATCATTCACTAAAGGTTGAATGTTGGCTTTCGGTAACGGCAGAGTAACCTGCACCCTGGTGCCTTTGCCTTCTTCGCTGTCCGTTGTAATAAGACCATTCATCAGGTGGACCAGACTAACAGTAATCGACATGCCCAAACCGGTACCACCATATTTCCTGGTGGTAGAGGTATCGGCCTGGGTAAATCGTTCAAAGATTTTGTTTTGGGCAGCCTGGTTCATGCCAATACCTGTGTCTGCTACAGTGAATTGGATCGCCGTCTTCCCCTCATGTTGGACCGTTTTAAGTGCTATGTGAACACTGCCCTCATGAGTAAACTTGACGGCGTTGGAAGCCAGGTTAAGCAAAATTTGTCTGATGCGGACCGAGTCTCCCAGCCAACCATCAGGGAATCCGGGCACTATTTCCGTTTTTAGCTGAAGACCCTTTTCGCCGGCGGCAGGGGTTAAATCCGCACTCACCGAATCGACCACTTCCACCATTGAGAACGGTGCGCTTTCCAGCGAGAGTTTATTGGCTTCTATTTTTGAAAAATCCAGAATGTCATTAATGATAGTTAATAGGGATTTTGTAGAGTAGAGCGCTTTGGAAACCAGAGGTTGCAAGGATTTGTCCTGCAGGTCTTGCTGAATTAATTGCAGGGTGCCTAATATGCCATTCATTGGCGTGCGGATTTCATGGCTCATGTTAGCCAGGAATTCACTTTTTGCTCTGGAACCTTCCTCAGCTTTAAGCCATGCGCTTTTCAGCTCTTGATTTTGCCGTTTTATTTCTTTCTTGGAGCGATTAATGATTTTTGTGGATTGACTATTGAAATATCCGACATTACAGCAGTAGAGGTAAATACTCGTGGCGGCAATAACTTTTCCACTGAAAGGGGTGTACTCAATTAATTCAAACCCAAGCCACAATCCACCTGACAGCATTCCCAGCAACATAACCAGGATAGCGATAGCGTAATTTTTTAATCCACCTGCGATAAGGCTATTTAACGAAGTTACAATTAATAATGCGAATACTATCCACAATTGAAACCCTACTACTGCAGACCATAAACCATAAAAAAAGGCATCGCAGTGTTGATTAATTAGTTCTGATTGCCGGGTTTCGCCAGCGAGTTTACTGTGCAGACGTGCAACATGAGGCCAGACTAAACAGTTAGCTATTAACCCTATTACCACATTGAAAGATTCTACAGGGTAAAATACCGCCAGCATCATAATCCCCATGATTACATAACCAATTATTCGGGGGATATACGATATTTGTGGTAACTGGCTTTTGTTTAATGAGTCAGGTCTTGTTAAATTGAAGTTAAACATTGTTTATAGTTCAGACTCTCTTGCTAACGTTTCGCTGTAAAGTTTGAGATATCGAAGCACTTAAAAACCGAGTAGTACACTGGGTTTACTATTTATACTGGTAAATAGCAAATATTTTGTCTTTAAAAGAAAATCTTATCGCTATCTGATGGCAGGAAAATGGATTCAAAACTGAAGCGAGTCTTAACTTTCGCAAAATTGTCAAAAAATGGCTGTTGACATTTAGACGTCTAGATGGCAATCTCATCTCAAGTTCAATAAATAAGCTTGCACAGGCACTCAATCGGAAGACTCACATGCACCTTTTTACCAGCATTATGATGACGATTATTATGACCGGCACCATCTCTTCGGAGAGGGTCACTGGCTAGTGCAAGCATAAGAATAGCAAAAGCCCGTGACCTACCAGGAAACGGGCTTTTTTTTAGGTTTAAAAAATTGAGTGGCTCTGTCAGAGTCAAAAGTTAAATCGGTAAATAGCGGTAATCGGAGCGTAAAATGAAAGTATTGAAATTTGGTGGGTCTTCGCTGGCAGATGCGGTCAGATATTTGAGTGTCAGGGATATCAGCCTGCAGGCTCACAGGGAATCAGGTGCAGGCGTGGTATTGTCTGCCCCTAAAGGCGTCACTAATACCCTTGAAACGCTTTGTCACAAAGCCGAGCAGGGGGAAAACTACGAAGTGGAATTTGCCGCTTTAAAACAAACTCTTACCAGCATCGCCTCCGATTTAAATGATTCTCTCGACAATTTCAATTACCAGCAACTCAACACCTTAATTACCGAAAAGCTCAATGGTCTGGTAAAACATTTACAGGGCATTGCCTTGCTTAACGCCAGCCCGGCCGCTATTACCGCGCAGATTTTAAGTTTAGGTGAATATGTTAGTGTCAATATATTCAGTCAGATCCTGACCGCTTCGGGCGTAAAAAATCACATTATAGACCCGGTTGAGTACGTGGTTGCCGAAGGCGATTACCTGGACTCTATCGCTGATCTCAGCGCCAGCCGCGCCCGTTTTGCCGATTTAAATACCGATAAAGATTGTTTACTGATTATGCCTGGTTTTGTGGCCGCTAATGAAGCCGGTGAAAAGGTGACATTGGGACGCAATGGTTCTGACTATTCTGCTGCCATTTTAGCTGCCTGTATTGACGCTGAGTGTTGTGAAATCTGGACTGATGTTGATGGTGTGTACAACGCTGATCCACGTCAGGTGGAAGGCGCAGTACTGCTCGATAAGTTGACTTATCAGGAAGCGATGGAATTATCTTACTTTGGTGCCAAAGTATTACATCCAAAAACCATTGGTCCTATCGCTCAATACTCAATTCCGTGTCTTATTCGCAATACCCTGAACCCTGCGGCACCGGGCACTTTGATCAGCAATGAAGCCAGCGAAAAATGGGTACAGGTTAAGGGGATTTCGCTATTGGAAAACATGTCCATGTTCAACATTTCAGGTCCTGGTATGAAGGGCATGGTAGGCATGGCTGCACGGGTATTCGAAGTGATCTCCAACGCCAATATTTCTATCAGCCTGATCACCCAATCCTCGTCAGAATACTCCATCAGTTTCTGTATTCAGGGTAAAGACCAGGAGCGGGCCAGAAATGTACTGGAAGACGCTTTTGCGTTAGAAATTGACAACCACCTGTTGGAGCCTATCCAGACTAAGGAAAACCTGGCCATAGTAACCCTGGTTGGTGACGGTATGCGCCATACCAAGGGTTTGGCTGCCCGATTCTTCAGTGCTCTGGCGCAGGCTCGTGTGAACAATGTAGCCATTGCTCAGGGATCATCAGAGCGTTCCATTTCAACGGTTATCGAAGCCAGAAAGGCGAAAAAGGCAGTTAAGGTGATTCATCAGAATTTTTTCTCCAATCTCCACACCATTGACGCTTTTTTGGTGGGGTGTGGCACCGTGGGCGCAGAACTCCTCAACCAAATCAGTAAACAGCAAGCTGCCTTGCTAAAACGCGACATCAGCTTGCGAGTGTATGGTATTGCCAATAGCCGTAACCTGTTGCTAAGGGAAGGGGGCATCGATCTGGCGAATGGCTGGCGTGAAGAACTGGAAGCCAGTGAAGAGAACCTCGATGTCAGAACCCTACAGCGCTTCGCTCACGATAACAGTTTGGTGAATCCGGTGATTATCGACTGTACCACCAGTGATGATATCGCTGAGCAATATATTGATTTTATGGAGGCAGGCTTTCACGTAGTCACGCCTAACAAAAAAGCCAATTCATCCGATTTAGCTTTTTACAAAAAGTTAAGAGAGGTGGCGCGTCAGAACAATCGTCAATTTCTTTACGAAACCACAGTGGGTGCGGGATTGCCGGTGATTGATAATCTGCAAAATCTGCTCTATGCCGGTGACGAATTATTGCAATTTGAAGGTATCCTGTCTGGTTCGTTGTCTTTTATTTTTGGCAAACTGGACGAAGGTTTAAGCATTTCTGAAGCCACCAAAATTGCAATGAACAATGGCTTTACTGAGCCGGATCCCAGAGACGACTTAAGCGGCATGGATGTGGCCCGTAAACTGCTGATCATGGCACGTGAATCGGGTTTGAAACTGGAACTTTCTGATATCAGCATTGAATCAGTGCTTCCCGAGTCCTTTGATGCCTCCGGTTCGGTGGAAGAGTTTGTCGCCAGACTACCAGAACTGGACAGCCACTTTGCGACATTGATCGACAAAGCGGCCTCGGAAGGTAAGGTACTGCGTTACGTGGGGACCATCAAAGAAGGGCAATGTGCAGTAAAAGTATTGGCCGTTGATGCGCTGCATCCTTTATATACTATTAAGGATGGTGAAAATGCGTTGGCCATCCACAGCCAATATTATCAGCCAATCCCCTTTGTGATCCGCGGCTACGGGGCCGGAGCAGAAGTGACGGCCGCTGGTGTTTTTGCCGATGTGCTGCGCACTATGCCATGGGCGGGAACCCATTAAGTGTGCGTTTTAGTGCATTAATTCCCGTGTTAAAGTAAAACTAAATATTAGGCATAAGGCGGCGCTGTACAATCAGATTGGGTGTGTTAGCCTTATGACCCTTTTATCAAATTGATAGGAAAATCTCGATGAAGCACATCGCCTACGCGCCTGCTTCGATAGGAAATGTCTGCCTGGGTTTTGATATCCTGGGAGCTGCAATTGCCCCTATAGATGGTTCACCTTTGGGTGACACAGTAACGCTCGAACAAGCTGAGCAGTTCAGCTTAGCTGTTGTTGGTCGGTTTGCTCATAAGTTACCTGCCGATACGTCCACTAATATTGTGACCCACTGTTACAATGCCTTTCACGAAAAGCTAAAAGCGCGCAATATAGAAGCGCCAGCCTGTAAGATGACGCTCGACAAGCACTTGCCTATTGGCAGTGGCTTGGGCTCTAGTGCCAGTTCAATCGTGGCCGCTCTGGATGGCTTGAATAGCTTTTACGGCACGCCATTCAGCGAAGATGAGATGTTATTGTTGATGGGTGAGTTAGAGGGGCAGATCAGCGGCAGTATTCATTATGACAATGTCGCTCCTTGCTATTTGGGTGGCATGACCCTGATGGTGGAGAATGGCGAGCAGATTACCACGCAATTACCTGTGATAGACGGCTGGTATTGGGTGAGTTGTTATTCCGGTATATCGGTTTCTACTTCTGCGGCTCGTGAGATTTTACCCAAAGAAGTCAGTGTTAAAACCGCACTGCAATTTGGCAAGCAACTGGCAGTGTTTGTTGATGCGCTGCATCAAAACAATGGCAAGCTGGCGGCCAGTATGATGCAGGACGTAATTGCTGAACCCTACCGTAAGAGTTTGTTACCTAAATTTGATGAATCCAGAAAATTTGCATTAGATAATGGTGCCCTGGCCTTCAGTATTTCCGGCTCTGGTCCCACTGTCTTTGCCGTATGTGAGAGCCTCGATGAGGCCAATAAAATAAGTGACTGGCTAACCGAAAATTATATCCAGAATGAAGATGGTTTTAGTCATGTCTGTAAATTGGACCTGAAAGGTTCAACAGTTGTGAAGGAATCTTAAGTGCAATTATTCAATCTGAAAGACAATAGCGATACCGTTAATTTCTGTGAGGCGGTGCAAAAAGGACTGGGTAAGAACCAGGGCCTGTATTTTCCCAAAAATATCACGCCACTGGCCGATGTAGAAGCCCTGTTACAGCAACCCTTTACCCAGCGCAGTGCGGCGATATTATCCCACTTGATTGGGGATGATATTCCGGCAGATGTGTTGGCGGAATTGGTGGAAAACGCCTTTTGTTTTCCGGCACCACTGGCACAGGTAAAAGATGATATCTATTGTCTTGAGTTATTCCACGGTCCGACCCTGGCATTTAAAGACTTTGGTGGCCGTTTTATGGCACAGTGTTTGTCACATTTAACCAAAGAAAAAGCCAATCCTATTACTATTCTTACCGCAACTTCTGGTGATACCGGTGCGGCCGTAGCACATGCGTTTCACGGAATCGACAATATCCAGGTCGTTATCCTGTATCCGAAAGGCAAAATATCCACTCTGCAAGAAAAGCTGTTTACGACGCTGGGTGACAATATTCACACCGTAGCAGTAGAAAGTGACTTTGACGCCTGTCAGCAGTTGGTCAAGGCAGCTTTTGACGATCCGGAAGTGCGCGATGGTTTGCATCTGAATTCCGCAAACTCTATTAATATCAGCCGTTTACTGGCGCAGGTTTGCTATTACTTTGAAGCCTTCTCACAAGTGCCAGAAGATAAACGCAGTGACGTGGTATTTTCTGTACCCAGTGGTAATTTCGGGAATCTAACCGCAGGTATGATTGCCAAAGCGCTGGGACTGCCGATAAAACGCTTTATTGCTTCTACTAATAAAAACGATACCGTACCGCGTTACTGGGCATCCGGTGAGTGGGCACCTAAGCCGACAGTAGCCACTATGTCTAATGCCATGGACGTAAGCCAGCCCAACAACTGGCCGCGTATTGAAGCCCTGTTTGAATACGGCTACCTGGACAAAGAGATTTTATCAGCCGAAGCCATCGACGAAGAATACACCCAGGTGGCGATGCGCCAGCTGATGAAAGATGGTTATGTCAGCGAGCCTCATGCGGCTATCGCATACAAGAGCCTGAAGCGTCAGTTGCAGGAAGGTGAAACTGGTATTTTCCTGGGCACAGCGCACCCCGCTAAGTTCAAAGAAACGGTGGAAAATGTATTGGGACAACCCATCAGCCTACCGCAGCCTTTAGCTGATTGTGCAGGTAAAGAGATCTTGTCCGCCACTAAGGATGCCTCGTACGAGACACTTAAAGCACATCTGTTTGAACTTCTTAAGTAGCCATGGCGAGCTGGAAGGAACTATTAGGCGCCGAAAAACAGGCGCCTTATTTTCAGCAAATTCTGCAATTTGTTGAGCAGGAAAGGCGAGCAGGCAAAGCCATTTTCCCTCCGCAAGAAGAGGTGTTTAGCGCTTTTCAGGCTACTGAATTTGATAAAGTTAAAGTGGTCATTTTGGGACAAGATCCCTATCACGGCCCTGGACAGGCCCATGGTCTTTGCTTCTCAGTAAAGCACGGCGTTAAAACGCCACCGTCTTTAAGGAATATGTACAAGGAATTGCAGCAATCGGTTCCCGGTTTTGAGGTCCCGTCACATGGCAATTTGCAATCATGGGCAGAGCAGGGGGTATTATTGCTCAATACTGTGCTGACTGTTGAACAAGGCAAAGCACATTCCCACAGTAAGATTGGGTGGGAGCAATTTACCGACAAGGTCATCGAGCTACTGAACCAGCACGCCAAGGGCTTGGTATTTATGCTATGGGGCAGTCATGCCCACAAAAAAGGCGCTCACATCGATACCCAAAGGCATCATGTGTTGAAGACTACGCACCCATCACCACTTTCTGCACACCGTGGCTTTTTAGGTTGTGGTCACTTTATTCAGTGCAACCAACTTCTTGATCAACAAGGACTAAGCCCAATTACCTGGCAGGTCTGATAGAAATCAAAAAGCCTAACGTTGCGGGCGATACAGATTAGCCCGCAATAATTTCCTTATCGTCAAAAACCAAAAAGCCCCAATAACAGGGGCTTTTGCGGTTAGATGTCGATTTGGCTTAGTTCGTACTCATTGAACATATCCATGTCTTCGAGTTCTTTGCGAAGCTTATATTTATCCTTGATAGCTTCGATTTCGCGCCACATGCGCTTTTTCTTACGAGATTTAGTTGAGCGAGTTTCTTCGTCTAGTTTAGACATTAAGTCATTCTTATCCACGGTAAACTCCTTACATCACACCGCTAAAATTCCGGTTTAACAATTAATTAACAACCGGTTTCGATACCTGTTTTATCACAGGCGAGGTAAAAGTAAAGGGCAAATGTTAACTTTTTATTAACAAACTATGAAACTAATAAGAATGGAACAATAGGTGGTTGAAAAATGAGCGATTAGCCGCTTTTTTGTGGGAGTCACTTAACAATTGCAGAGAAGTTGTACAAAGGTGAAGGATTTAATACCAATAATATAGGGTGGTGACACTGCAGGGCAAGATCGCGAACGATTTTTGACCAACACTCCGGCACAGCCAACCGAAGCTAAAAGCTAATTATTTTGACTACGTCTTAAATTATCGATATTGCAGTACTCAACCTACCTACAGGCGCTGGTTTTGAGTGTGCTGTTAGGTAAGCCTTTTTGGCGCCGCGGTCTAATTCAACCATTATCATTTGATTGAAATCATTGTCGGGGCGCCGACTGCGCCTCAAGGGGACCGGGCTGCGCCCCCCTTAAGAATCCCCCGCAGCCCCTGACGCGCAAAAGCATAAACTTCGCCATCAGAACAACGACGACCATCAATGACAGCACATCCCTGTGCTGGGCATTGATTGAGCTATCATCCCTGATAGCTCTCATCGTTGTTTTAACTGATGTCGCAGTTTATTGCGCGTAAAGGGAGATTAGGTTCAGCACTCCGAAAAAATATTGGCGGAACCGAACCCGCAAACGAATCAGTTTTGGATTATCTCCAAATGAACATTATTAGTTTCCAGACACTAAATGAGCACTCATGCTCTCGCCCTGGGTGACACTGCAGCTGCTTAATCGCATTCTGCAGTGTCAAGATGTCGCTATTTTAAACTGTCAATAAAACGAGAGATCAATTGATTGGTGGAAGCGTCAAATCCGGGATTAGTATCTTCAGACTGAATCTTATCCAGAATTTGATTACCTAATACTTTACCTAATTCAACGCCCCATTGATCGTAGGAATTCACACCCCAAATCGTCCCTTGCACAAACACCTTGTGCTCATATAGCGCCACCAGTGCACCAAGGGTTTTCGGATCCAGTTGTTGGAATAAAAGGGTATTAGAAGGCTTGTTACCCGGCATGGTTTTGTGTGTAGCCAACAGTTCAGCTTGTTGTTTTTTAATGCCTTTAGCTTTTAGTGCTTCCACAATTTCTTTGTGAGACTGTCCCTGCATGAGCGCTTGAGATTGTGCAAAGCAGTTTGAGGCCAACATCGCATGGTGGCTGTTGTCCTGATTTGGTACATTTAATGGCAGCATAAAATCCGCCGGGATAAGCGTATTGCTTTGGTGGATAAGCTGGTGGAATGAATGCTGGCCATTGGTACCTTCACTGCCCCAGACTATTGGCCCGGTTTCATAGTCGACGGTTTCTTCACCGGCCACCTGCTTACCATTACTTTCCATATCTAATTGCTGTACATAGGCAGGAAAGCCTCTCAGGTAGTGGTAATAAGGCAACAACACATAACTTTGGGCGTTAAAGAAATTGCGATACCAGAGGCCAATTAGTGCCAGAATCATGGGCAAATTCTGTTCAGCGGGTGCCGATTGAAAATGACAATCCATTTCATAAGCACCGTCTAGCAGAGCTTCAAAGTTTTCCCAGCCAATGGTTAATGCCAGGGGCAAACCGATAGCTGACCACAGTGAATAACGACCACCTACCCAGTCCCACATGGGGAAGATGTTCTCTTCTGCCATACCAAATTCGGTGGCCGCTTTGATATTGGAAGAAACCGCCATAAAGTGCTTGGCAATATCGGCTTCGGTGCCGCCCTGGGCCAAAAACCACTTTTTCGCCGTCAGGGTGTTTTGCAAAGTTTCCTGGGTACTGAAGGATTTGGAAGACATCAGGATCAAGGTTTGCTCCGCATCACGCTCGGCTAAAACGTCCTGAATATGACAAGCATCGACATTTGCCACAAAATGCACTTTGACATCCGACTGCCAATAGGGCTTTAGCGCTTCCGACATTATTTTGGGGCCAAGGAAAGAACCACCGATACCGATGCTCACTACATCAGTAATGGCTTTGCCGGTATAGCCTTTGTGTTCGCCATCAAGGATACTGGAGACAAAGGCTTTCATTTTGGCCTGTGTGGCCAAAACTTCTGGCATCACGTCCTGACCATCTACCAATACCGGATTGCCAGAAAAGTTGCGCAAGGCGGTATGCAGTACCGAACGTTGTTCAGTAAAGTTAATTTGCTCACCGCTAAACATGGCCTCACGTTTTTGGGCCACCTGACATTGCTCGGCTAATTCGAACAGCGACTCCATCACTTCCTGATTAATCCGGTTTTTGGAGTAGTCCAGGGTAATGCCAACCGCTTCTGCAGTGTACTTTTGGGCGCGTTGTGGATCGTTATTAAACCAGTCTCGCATGTGCTCAAACTTAATCGCATCAGCTATATCCGACAGTTTTTGCCAGGCGGGTTGTTCGTTCAGGTGGGCCATAATCTTCCTCGTAAATTAAACACTTGTTGGATTGTTGTAGGGCCTTTGCTATTGATTTTTTGAGCCGAATAAAAAAGCCATCTCATCAGAACAACTCCCGTTGGATGGCTTTGTGCATCATTATTTTTATAGTTTGGCTTTTAGCATATCTTCCAGCTTCAGCTGGTCTTTTGCGAAATTGCGGATACCTTCAGCCAGCTTTTCAGTGGCCATAGCATCTTCGTTCATTTGCCAACGGAACTCACGCTCTGAGAGGGCTCCAGGGGCTTCAGCTGTGGCACCACTATCTTGCAGTTTAACCGGTAGTTCAGCATTGCTGTCTTTCAGTTCTTGTAACAATGCTGGACTGATGGTCAGACGGTCACAACCCGCCAATTCAGTAATTTCGCCAATGTTACGGAAACTGGCACCCATTACGATGGTTTTGTAACCGTGCTGCTTGTAATAGTTGTAAATGCTGGTTACCGACTGCACGCCCGGATCTTCTGTTGGCGCATAGTCTTTTTTATCTGTGTTGGCTTTGTACCAGTCCAGGATACGGCCTACGAAAGGAGAGATCAGAAAAACACCCGCTTCAGCACAAGCGCGTGCCTGGGCAAAACCAAACAGCAGTGTCAGGTTACAATTGATGCCTTCTTTTTCCAGCTCTTCAGCCGCCTGAATCCCTTCCCAGGTGGACGCGATTTTGATCAGGATGCGCTCTTTGCTGATCCCGGCTTCTTCATATAACTCAATCAAACGATGTGCTTTTTCGATAGTTGCGCGTTTGTCAAAAGACAATCTGGCATCCACTTCGGTAGATACACGGCCTGGAACGATGTTTAAGATCTCACAACCAAATTTAACCGCCAATTTATCGCTGGCGTCTTGTAACTGTTGAGCAACGTCGTCAGATTGCTGTTTTGCCCACTCAACAGATTCAGTAATCAATGACTGATACTGCTCCATCTGTGCAGCTTTAAGCAACAAGGAAGGGTTAGTCGTGGCATCAACAGGTTGATACTGACGAATGGCTTCGATATCACCGGTGTCGGCGACGACCGTTGTTACCGCGCGAAGGGCTTCAAGTTGGTTACTCATAATTTCCTCAAAAGTATTCCGAATATGGACTAACATGACATAATAGTCATGTTATTTTACAGGGCTAAATAACTTATTGGTATTACACAGGGTATAACCTTTTATTGTTACTACAGAATGAATTTTCGTGATATCGAAAACCTAACCGGTTCTGAATAAAAAAGCGTAGTAAAGGCAATAAAAGCTGATGTTGATAATCAAAGTATCTTACAAGTGAACATAGTAATCAATGGGTGGTGAAGTTTCAAATGACAGCAAAAATCACAATCATTCAGGAAGATATAACCCGATTGCAAGTGGACGCTATAGTAAATGCCGCTAATAACAGTTTATTGGGGGGCGGTGGCGTGGATGGCGCTATCCATAAAGCGGCAGGACCCGAACTATTGGCCGAGTGTAAGACCCTGGGTGGGTGCCTGACCGGTGAGGCTAAAATTACCGATGCATATCAGCTGCCCTGTAAAAAAGTCATTCATACAGTAGGGCCTATCTGGCGAGGTGGTCAGCAACAGGAAGCCATGCTATTGGCTCAGTGCTATCAGCGGGTCATGACACTCGCTGCGGAGCATCAATTGCGCAGTATTGCATTTCCAGCCATAAGCTGTGGCGTGTACGGTTATCCGGTTGAGCAGGCTTGTGAAATAGCCATGACGAGCGTGGTTGAACAAACCAGTTTTTATCCTGATATTCGCAAAGTGATTTTTTGTGCTTTTGATGATTTGGTGTATCAGGCATACATTAAGGCCATGCAATCGATCCAGGTGCATTGAAATTCAGTAAAAAGCCACAACATTAACGCTTTTTGACTGGAGTGCCCCTGTTTTATGTTAGTTGTCATTTCCCCCGCTAAGAATCTGGATTACCAATCCCCGGCCAACACTTCGCATTATACTCAACCAGAAATGTTGCAACCGGCACAGCAGCTCATTGACCGTTGTAAGCAACTGGCTCCCCATGAAATTAGTTCACTAATGCATATTAGTGACAAACTGGCACTGCTCAATGCCGAGCGCTACGCCAGCTGGCAAACGCCATTCACCCAGGAAAACGCTAAACAGGCCTTATTGGCCTTTAACGGCGACGTTTATACCGGGCTGGATGCCAACAGTCTGAGCGAAGATACATTGCAATACAGTCAACAGCACTTGCGCATTCTCTCTGGATTGTACGGATTGTTGCGTCCACTGGATTTGATGCAGCCTTATCGCCTCGAAATGGGCACTAAACTGGATACTGACAAAGGCAAAAACCTGTATGAATTCTGGGGCGAACAAATTACTGAGAAGCTGAATCAGGTGCTGGAAGAGCAGGGAGATAACGTGCTGATCAATTTGGCTTCTAACGAGTATTTCAAGTCTGTTAAGCCGAAAAAGCTAGCGGCACAAATTTATACGCCGGTATTTAAAGACAAGAAGAACGGACAGTACAAGGTGATAAGCTTTTTCGCGAAAAAAGCTCGCGGTCTGATGGCCCGTTATATCCTGGAAAATCAGTTGTCGGAAGTGGCACAGTTAAAGGACTTTAATTCCGCAGGATATTACTTTAGTGAAGCTGACAGCACAGATAAAGAGCTGGTATTTTTGCGAGAAGAGCAGGCATAGTAGATTCGAATTGAGCTACAAGGATGTAGTGAATGCCGATTTTGCAGGAGCAAAAATCCGCCATTCGAACAGCGGCGGTTGAATTTGATTTGTGGGTTCGACTTTAGTCGGACGTCGATGGTTGAATTTGATTTGTGGGTTCGACTATAGTCGGACGGCGGCGGTTGAATTTGCCTGCGATGTCTGAATAAATTCAGACCTACAAGGCTGAATTTGATTTGTGGGTTCGACTTTAATCGGACGGCGATGGTTGAATTTGATTTGTGGGTTCGACTTTAGTCGGACGGCGGCGGTTGAATTTGGCATCGGCGTCTGAATAAATTCAGACCTACAAGGTTAAACTTAATATCGGTGCAGGAATAAATTCCAGCCCGCAACTGTACATATATTAGTTTCCTCCTGTATGGTAGTTGTGATGACCTACAGGACCGTGACTTATGCCTAACTCTCAATATAATTACCGCATTCTCATCGTTGAAGATGATGTCGCCAGTCAGCAGATTATCGCTGAAAAATTAGACGAAAATTACCGCCTCAGCATTGCTAACAATAAAACCGAAGCAATGCAAAAACTGAAAACGCAACCATTTGAGATTGTTTTGCTGGACATCGGCCTGCCGGATGGCAGTGGTCTCGATATTTGTCGCGAAGTTAAAGCAAATCACGAACTATACGGTGACATCAATGTTATCTTTATCACCGGTAAAGATAAGCCAGCAGACGAGATTGAAGGGCTTAAATTAGGCGCTAGTGACTACATCTCAAAGCCGATTAATGTCTCGGTATTAAAAGCGCGTGTAGACTTGCAGGCGCAGCTAATTCGCAAAACTGAATTATTGGCCAATCTGGCGCGAATCGATGGTTTAACCGAAATATCCAACAGGCGCGCCTTTAATGATTACCTGGAGAAGTCCTGGAGCCATGCCCGTCGCATTTCAGCGCCTATTTCGCTGGCGTTGATAGATATCGATTTTTTCAAACAGTACAACGACATCTATGGTCATCCAGCTGGGGATGAATGCCTGAAGGCCATGGCCAATTGTCTGCAGTCCAATATAAAACGAGGTTCAGATTATGTAGCCCGATATGGCGGAGAGGAATTTGCCGTAATCTTATTTGATTGTGATCTGGAGCAGGCATCCAAAATCATGGAAGAGTTGCTCCAGGACTTCGCTTCTTTGGCTATCCCTCATGCGGCTTCTGCCGTTGCCGACTACGCCACATTTAGTGCCGGTTTGTGTACAGCTTTTCCCGCTGAACAAGCGGCAGAAACCTTAGTGAAGATGACCGACAAGCTTCTCTACCGAGCCAAGAGTGAAGGTCGCAACCGTATTGTTGGCGAATACTTTCACAAATTAGAGGCTTGAATGTGACTTTTCAGTGCACGATTTAGTCTGGATAAGGGTATTGCTTAGGAGCAACTCATGCGTTTATTCAATTGTCCGGTTTGCCGTAATTTAGTGTATTTTGAAAATGTTGCCTGTACTCAATGTGGGCATCAGTTGGGCTTTGCTCCTGATATTCTGAGTATCGTGGCATTGCCAGACGGTGCAACCGACACCTTGGTTCCTATCGGTGCAACAGGCACTTATAAAAAGTGTAAAAACTATCAGGAGCACAATGTTTGCAACTGGTTAGTTGCAGAGCAGGACAATGAGGAATATTGCCGCGCCTGTCGCCTTAACGACACCATCCCTAATTTGTCTGCACAGGGTAACCTGGCACTTTGGCATACCATGGAAAAAGAAAAGCGCCGTTTGATTTACAGTGTCATTCAGCTTGGTTTGCCACATACCGGTAAAGAGCAGGATGAAGTGGAGGGATTATCTTTTTCATTTTTGAGGGATTCCCCAGCGCAGTTTTCTGAGCGCGAGCGGGTGATGACCGGGCACAGTCAGGGCCATATCACCATTAATCTTGCCGAAGCTGACCCGGCAGAGCGGGAACGCATGAGAAATCAGATGGCGGAGCCATATCGCACTATTTTAGGCCATTTTAGACATGAGTCTGGGCACTATTATTGGGATAGGCTCATTGCCGACAGCCCTTGTTTGAAGGCTTGCCGTGCAATGTTTGGTGATGAAACTCAGGATTATTCTCAGGCGCTGCAGGCTCATTATGCATCAGGCCCTCCCGAAAACTGGCAAAATGAATATGTCAGTAGTTATGCCAGTAGTCATGCCTGGGAAGACTGGGCGGAGAGTTTTGCGCATTATCTGCACATTGTAGATACGCTTGAAACAGCTTATCAATTCGATTTACAGGTGCGTCCCAGAGTTGCAAAATCGGAAGGGTATCAGGCTGATGTGGAATTTAACCCCTATAACCAATCGGACTTCAAAACTATTATTGAGCATTGGTTACCATTAACTTATGCGCTTAATAGTCTGAATCGCAGTATGGGGCACAGCCACGCCTATCCTTTTGTGTTGTCCCCAAAGGTTATTGCAAAGCTGGAATTTGTGCATAACATAATCAAGGGGCAACCCGTCGGGCAGGAAGTGGCCGATTAAAGGTTTTCTGGGGTATTTTGAATAGGTTTTTCCGGGTTGCTACGTATGATCCGCATCAGGTCCCAATACCAGGTCGTTCGATGTGAGCCTTTGCTGACCTTATTGCGCAGGCTTTGTTCAGAGATAGGTCGGCCTAGTTGACACATTCTGTCGGCAAGCTCTTTGTAATTGAGTCCAGCTAACGCCATTTCAGCTTTGATGTGGCGTTTGATCTCTGTGGCAGCGATTTTATCCAACTGCTTTTCAATTTTACTCTTTTCTTTCGGATCCTTGCCCATTGCTATCCTGCCAGAAGCTTATAATCGGATTCGATTATAACTATAATTGTGGAAATGCCTATAGCTAAACGTAAAGTTTAGAGCGTATTGGAATTCATTTAGACAAGATTGCCAAATTTTAATACCGGTAAACCTGCGAATTGGGGTCAATTACTTTTTAGCCATATCCTGTATGTACTCTTGTAATTTGGCTTCTGCTTCTTCGCCAAATAAAATATCACAGGCTTCTTTTAGTCCGGGGGCTGCTAATACATCTTCATGGCGCACTACCAAGGAAATCTTTGAGCGTCGACGCAGAAAATCTTCCAGTTTGGTTACCATTTCGCGCCGTGCGGCATGCTCTATTTCAACTCTTAGATATTCCGCATTTTCAATTAGCCTTTCTGCTTTGCTGGCGTCTTCGCGGATGCTCTCCAGCATACTCATGGCATTGCGTCCATAACGCCGCCAGAAGCGCTGGGTTAATGGTTCTGACGCCCCTTCAGGCGTCATTCCATCCAGGTCCATTAAGCGTGCGCGATGCAGAAATTCTTGTTTAACCACCTCACCTGGCTCGCCGTACCATTTTTGCTCCGGGTAGGGGAGGTCAATGCCCAGTTTTTGCACTTCACTGGCAATTTCATCACCTACGTTGATGCAATCAGTAAGCTTGCCACCAAAAATAGACAAGTGCTTATATTGGCTATTGATATCTACTGCATGTTTGCGGCTCAGTTGGACCCAATCAGCTTTGCCATTTTTTCCCTTGATAGCTAATGGTCTGACGCCACAGCGCTCTGCGATAATATCATCCTGGGTTAAGGGTTTTTTCAGATCCAGCAGACGGTTCACATTGTCCAGCACAAATTGTCGATCTTGTTCAGTAACTTTGGAGTGGGGGGATTCTACCTGAGTGTCGGTGGTTCCAATACAGGTGCAGCGCCCCATGGGAATAACAAAAAAGAGTCGGCCATCATCAGCAAAGAAAGTCAGTACTTTGCCGCTGTCGGTGATCTGGTCCACGATAAGGTGAATACCTTTGGAAAACACATGATGATGCTCTGTTTGCTGCTTTACGGTTTGATTTATTGAATCTACAAAGGGACCAGCGGCATTGATGAACACTTTAGAGCGGATGTTAAATGTTTCGCCACTGATGGTATCTCGTGCCTGAGTTTGCCAAATACCGTCTTTGTGTTCAGCGTTTACTGCTTCGACATAGTTTGCTGCAATGCAGCCATAACTCATACCCTGCCGAATGAAGTTGAATACAAATCTGGCGTCATTGTCATGGAGGTAACAATCAGAGTACTCGAATCCACCTACAACATTTTTGGTATTAACAACTTGCTCTAACTTTTTAATTTTGCTGGCACTGAGGAATTTTGGTGCGACAGTAAAGAATTTGCCGATCATCCAATATAAGATTGTGCCGAGGAAAACCATAAAGGGCGGAAAGCGAAAGCCCTTTTGAATGCTGGTGAGAAAGCGAATTTCTTGAACCGTCGATGGGTAATTACGCATCAAATGGTTACGGCTTTTACAAAGTTTGTAAACCAGACCATATTCATGAGATTCAAGATATTTGATGCCACCCCAGGCCAGGTTTGAGGAATTGGAGCTGGTAAAACCGGCGAAATCGCCTTTATCAATTAAAGCAACTTTAGCCCCTTTGGCCGCCAGTGCCGAAGCCGAAACAGCGCCATTGATTCCGCCTCCGATAATCAATACATCAAAGTCTTGTGTGCCGAGTTTTGCGAGATTACTTTTGCGAAGATTCATCATTCCAGCCATTAACAGATTAAAACATGTATCTTATATAAGACTTGTAGTTTACGTTACCATACGCAGAAGGCAAGGACTAATGAAATTTATCCTGCTCAGTGGTCAACGTTAACCGCTTGCAGTGCTATTGTGAAGTGGGGAATGAAGGACTGGTGTAAGTACACTTACACCAGTTATTTGAATCTAAACAGTCTTAGAGGTTTGAAACGCTTTCGATATCAAACCAAAGGGCTTTTTCATCCAGAGGGGTTTCTGGGGATAAACCAGGATTGTCGATACGGAATACTTTACGACGGGCGACATTGGTTTTTTCCAGTGCCGAGCGGATATCGGGGTTCTCCAAAAACATTCTGTCGAAGGTACCATCGGCAATGCTCTTTCTCAGGCCTGACTCTATCGCAGAAGCCAGTTCGATATTGTCCAGTGCCGTAAAGAAGTATAAAGGCATAGGGTAAATCAGCATCAAATCCGTTTCTATGGTCAACGCCAGTTTCGGATCCCGGTTTATTTCTGACCAGGGCTCATGAACCGCTCTGGGGAAATAATCAAAACGACCACCGTCCAGCATGTGGAACAGATTAATGTATTTAACCGGTTTTACTACGCCTATACCTGCCGATTCCAGGATTGGGGTGTCTGACCAGAAACGGCCCTGACCCGCCTGAAGTTGCAACAGGTCAGACATAGTATTTACCCGACTAAACTTGGCTTGATCACCCTGTCGGATAATAAAAATGCGATGCCCCAACAGACCTTTAAATAAGGGAATGCGCACTGGTCGGAATTCATTTTCTACTTCGTTAGAGGTTCCAATCCAAAAAACATGCAATGAACCATCGTTCATCATGCTTTTCAATCGGGCCTGATTTACTTCCTGCTCAGCTGCCGGTGAAGTGATGTAAGTGTTGTTGGTGTCGTAACTCAGCGCCATTTTGAGCAATTCTACAGGCCAGTAGTCTCTTGCTGAACTGGGGTCTACATTTGGATGTTTTACGGAAATTTCAGCCGCAGAAGTTGTAATAGAAATACACATCGAAATGATGATAAAAAAGGCAGAAATTAATCTCATAGATTGGACCGTCTTATACTTTATCGATTCACAGTTATCGTCTGGTTTGAGGCAGACCTTGAATAAAACGAAAACAAATTACAGTTTTGTCGCTACAACCTTTAGTTATAGACAATAATTGTTGAATTTCAGACTAAAACTGAAATATGTTTACATTTATTTTACGTTTTATCGTATTTCACAAAATTGAGCAAGTGCCAGGGAAGCTTAAGGGAATGAATTCGAATGTATTAAAATGGCGGGCCGTATTGGCATCGGCCCGGATGGAACTGTACTTATGTTATAGCGCAATGCCAAAGCACATTGGAAGCGGAGAGTTAAGGTAATACTTTTTTGTAAGGTTTTACCACTGTGCGTTGATACACTCCTGCCATAATGTAGGGATCGGCGTCAGCCCATGTTTGAGCACTGGCCAAATCGGCAAATTCAGCCACCACCATTGAGCCAGTAAAACCTGCTTCACCTGGATCTTCTGCATCGATGGCAGGGCAAGGACCCGCCACTAACAATCGACCTTCTTCTTTTAATGCAATAAGGCGTTCGATATGAGCAGGCCTGGCCTGCTTGCGCATTGGCAAACTGTTTTCAACATCTTCGGAGTAGATTAGATAGTACATAGTGCATTATTCAAATTGTTTGGTGGGTGCATTGAAGCATAAATTAGGCGGGAAGGGGAGCATCTGTTGTGCCGAGTTGGGGGAGTTTAACTCTGCAAAGCCACTGCTAACCAGATGTTTCAGGTTTTTCCTTCACTAATCTTGGCTCTTGATTATCCAGATACTCCATCAACCGCTTTACTAACAAGCTGTTTTCCGGGCTGTCCAACCAGACCAGGCACAGGGGGATATCAGGGATTTTCCAATCTGGCAGAATCTCCACTAATTCGCCAGATTTAAGTTCGGATTGGATCAAGTGAGTCGGTGGGGAGCTGAGACCCAATCCCTGTAATGTCAGTTCTTTCATGGCAATGACGCTGTTTACTGTGATTGCGGGGTTGATGGGCACTGAAATTGTGTTACCCGCGGCGTTGGTAAATTCACGATTAGCAGGGAGTCGGTTCAGGTAAACCCAGGGGAGTGTTCCCAGGTCTTCTATTTTTGCTGGTAGTTTATATTGTTTTAACAGGTCCGGTGATGCCACCAGGGTGCGTGGAATACCGCCAATACGTTTGCACTTCATTAAACTGTCGCTGAGTTGCCCTGTTCGAAATGCTAAATCAATATTGTTTTCTAACAGATCCAGTTGTTTATCGGTAAATTCCAGAGTGATGGATAACTTAGATTGGGCTTTGGCGAATGTGGCTAATCCTTTAATCCAGGCGGATTCTAATAATGCAGACGGCAAGGTAATTGTTCGCTTGCCCAGTAACTCCCCGGTATTTTGAGCCACCTGAGCAAAGCCGATTTGTGCTTGCTGGTACATGGCATCAGCGTGTTGTAATAACGCGTTGCCTGATTCCGTAAGTTGTAGTTTTCGGGTGGTACGGTGCAGTAGTTTGGTAGCCAGCTTTTGTTCAAGGTTGGAAATGTGCTGGCTGATCACCGAAGGCGATAACGACAATACCCTGGCTGCCGCTCTGAAAGACTGCAGCCTGGCCACCTCCCTGAATATTGCCAGTGACTTTAAATCATCAATCATTATTGAATTTATCCGAACAGTGAGTTCTTAATGTTCTGTATTGTTGAAAATAATAGAGGCGAATATGCTTTCCATCCAGTCTTTTGGAGGATTTTTGCTGATGTTATTTGCGATGTTTATGTTTTCTTTGTCCATGTCCATTTCACCCGGACCGGTGAACCTTATCTCTATGAACACCGCCAGCTTGCACGGCTTTAGATTTGCTATGTTGTTTGTTTCCGGTGCTGTACTGGGATTTATCTTACTACTTTTTATTGTTGGCATTGCCGGAAGTCTGTTAGCTGGTTTCATCGGGCAATACGATGGCGTGCTGCGCTATGCTGGGGCACTTTATATGATTTATCTCGCCTGGACTGTGCTCCGAAGTGGTGGAGTAGAAGCGCAATCCGCTACTAAGAAACAAGGGTTTATCACTGGTGCTTTAATACAGTGGATTAATCCAAAAGCCTGGGTTGCATGTCTGGCAGGTGCGTCAGCATTTATTATCGGCAAAACCCAACTGGAGTTCGCGTTGTTTTTAGGGATTTATCTGGTTGTCTGTTTTTTGTCTACAACTCTGTGGGCATGGGCCGGAAGCCTGCTTATGAAAACCTTGCAGAATAAGACCCAACGAATGGTATTCAATGTTGCGATTGCCAGTATGTTGTTACTCAGTGCAGTGAGCTTGTTTTAAAGTCATTTGACGATATAAAGTCAATTGCACTTTATTTGCCTTGAAAATTTACCGTTTTAGCGTTAAGGTCAATAAAATAACCTCAAATGGCATTTTTTTGAGCATAATGGCGGAACAATTGTTTTTTACTGATCTGGAACAGGATGCTCCTGTTGTGGTGCTTTGGTGTGAAGAGCAGCGGGATTTTGCTGTGGAGCCAATCTGTGACTGGGTTGGCAACAAAATGAAACCTTTCTCAGATGTGAGGGAAGTCCATTTACACCCGGTAGGTGTTTTTGAAACTGCTGAGCAGGCCTTTGTCTTTGTGCAAAGCCATCAGAAAAAGGAGCTGAGTCTGCAATTGGTGTGACTCAACGCCTTCAATCTACATTTGGTTATTGCACTATTAATCGATAACTTACTTGCGTCTCTGCGTAATAGTCATCTTCGGCAATGGTGGCGGTGATTTCTGTCTCACCGTTACTGACCAAGGTTAACCAACCCGTGTTTTCATTCACCAATGCGATATTGGTATCACCCGAATGATAGCTTACTAACGCCGGATCCAATGTGCCTATAGGCAGCCCGTCTTGCTCAAGACGCGATATTTCGAATGGGCTGGCAAATTGGCTAAAGCCGTCGTATTGAGTGCCGCTGGCATCTAAACTGGTATTGAAAGCGATAGTTTGTGAAGTATCTGCGCCAGTGGTCAGGCCCGTTATAGCAACCGTTGTGGGCAGAATCATATCGCCTGCGACGCCAGTAGGCAGACTTTCGCCATCTGCAGCCTGAATAGCGATATAGTCGCCAGATGAATCAAAAACCAGGCGGCTTCCCCAGATCCCTTGGTTTGTTGTTGTACTACCTGCCGTGTTCAAGGTTTGCCCAAAACCTACGTAATTCTGAGGTACTCCTGCCCTCGGGCCATCGTTTGTTCCCCACGCATCTGCAGGATCAGTTCCGTCAGAATTGGTAATATCATAAAATTCGTCATCTATCGCCGTTACCATCAACCATTCGTTGCCAAACTCTTTAATAAAGTACAGCGACTGCAGGTGAGACTCGCCCTGGCTATCGTATATTATCCAGGACACAGAGGCGTTGTAGGTAGTGGTATCGTTCGGATTGAAATCATCAGGGTCGATGTAAGTATCTGCAGCAGGTAGATTCGCTTCCAGCCTAACCTCTGTAGTTGCTACTGGGGTTTGATTGGTGGGTATAAAGGTGTTCCCGGCCACTTCATTGTCAGCCATAGCAACAGTGTACTCCTGCTCTACAAATTGCCACTGTGCATTGTACCATCGGTCATACTTGCTAACAGTTAACGCATAACTGGCGGAGGTTGCGCCATAGATATCATCGCCAGCTTTAGTGGCGGTGATGGTTACAGTTCCATCGTCTAACAAGGTTACCAGACCTGTATCGGCATCCACTGTTGCTATATCAGAATTGCTGCTGGTGTATACCAGATTTCCCGCACCAGAACCACCTGATACGCGGTTGGCTTCAGGAGTTTCGTCAATGTAATAGCTCTGCGTAGCTGTACTAAAAACCAGCGGAGCTTGAGGGGATTTAGGCGCTTCGATAATGGTAATGTTGGTGACGCTGTCAGAGCCACATCCATTGATGAATAGTGCTGATATCAGGCAGGTTAAAGCGCGACGTTGCAACATAAGCAAATTCCTTTTAACTCACAGAGTGTGAGGGTAATTTTGATACCAAACTATGGTATGGAATTTGTCTTTGTAAAACAAGAACTAATAGGTGTGAATAGAGCAAGCTTGCTGGGCGTGGTCCAGGCAAGCTTGTTTTATTGAATTATCACTGTTTCTAGCGAATAAAGATTTATTTGTAGGTCTGAATTTATTCAGACACCGAATCCAGATTCAGCCACCGTTGTCCGACTAAAGTCGAACCCACAAATTAAATTCAACCACCTGTAGGTCTGAATTTATTCAGACGCTGTTGCTAAATTCAACCATCGTTGTCCGACTAAAGTCGAACCCACAAATTAAATTCAACCACCTGTAGGTCTGAATTTATTCAGACGCCGCTGTCAAATTCAACCATCGCTGTCCGACTAAAGTCGAACCCACAAATCAAATTCAACCATCGCTGTCCGACTAAAGTCGAACCCACAAATCAAATTCAGCCACCGTTGTTCGACTAAAGTCGAACCCACAAATTAAATTCAGCCACCGTCGTCCGACTAAAGTCGAACCCACAAATCAAATCCAGCCACTGTTGTCCGACTAAAGTCGAACCCACAGTCAAATTCAACCATCGCTGTGCGCATGGCAAAAACAACGATACTACTTCTGAGTCGCGGCTTTCATCTCAGCAACAAAATTCTTAAGCGCTGTCAGCATCGCCTGTTTATCGCCCAGATTATCCTCAATAATTTTAACGGTCGCTGAGCCTGAAATGGCTCCAGCTGCGCCAGCACTAATGGCTTCTTTCACCTGTTCCGGCTTAGAAATACCAAAACCTAATAGCGGCGGGGCTACTTTCAGGGCGCTTAATCTGTCCACCAGTTCAGAGGCGGGCATTTCTGCTTTGGTTTCCGCGCCTGTTACTCCGGCACGACCTAGTAAATAGGTGTAGCCTTCACTGTGTTTTGCAATGGTGGCTAAGGTTTCTTCACTGGCGTTAGGCGGAGCGATAAGTATCTGCTGAATACCGGTGTTGTTGGCTGCCTGAATAAATGGCGCAGATTCTCGCACCGGGACATCGGCGATCAGAATGGAGTCCACCCCCGCGTCGGCTGCCTGTTGATAAAACCCTTCGATGCTTTGTGCCAGTACCAGGTTGCTGTACAACAATAAACCAATGGGGACTTCTGGATGGCGCTCACGCACGGCTCTGATAATATCAAAACAGTCGTTTGGTGAAACACCTTCCCCTAATGCTCTGATACTGGCCTTTTGAATAGTGGGGCCATCAGCGATGGGATCAGAAAAGGGGATACCTAGTTCCAGCGCGTCTGCACCGCCTTCTACCAATGCACAAATAATATCGACACTGGTTTGTTTATCCGGATCGCCAATGGTGACAAATGGCACGAATGCGCCCTGATTTTTTTCTGCCAGAGCGTTAAATAAATTGTCGTAGCGTTGGGTTTTGTCAGCCATTATTGTGCCTCCTTGTTGCGGGCTTCCAGGATGGAGTGAACATGGGTCAGATCTTTATCTCCGCGACCGGAAAGGTTCACTACTATGATGGTTTCCTCTTCGGCTTCATCGGCCATGTTTAACGCATGTGCCAGGGCGTGAGAAGATTCCAGAGCCGGAATAATGCCTTCTTTTTGCGCCAGAATCTGGAAGGCGTTCAGAGCTTCATCATCATCAATGGCTACGTATTCGGCGCGACCAGAAGCGTGTAAATGGGCGTGTTGTGGCCCTACTGCTGGATAATCCAGACCGGCAGAAACTGAATACGACTCTTCAATCTGGCCTTCCTGGGTTTGCATTATGTAGCTGTAAGCACCGTGCAAAATACCTTTGCTGCCTGTAGCAATAGCTGCGCCGTGATCTGCGGTGTGGATACCTTTACCACCTGGTTCTACACCAATCAGGCGTACACTGGATTCATCAATGAAATCGGCAAACATACCAATGGCGTTGGAGCCACCGCCGACACAAGCCACAACGGCATCCGGCAGGCGGCCTTCTTTTTCCATAATCTGCTTGCGGGTTTCTTCGCCGATCATGCGATGAAACTCTCGCACAATGGTGGGAAACGGGTGTGGACCAGCTGCTGTGCCCAATAAATAGTGGGCGTCGTTGTAAGTGGCAGACCAATCGCGCATGGCTTCGTTAACGGCATCTTTCAGGGTGCCAGAACCGGCATTTACCGGAATAACCTCAGCTCCCATCAGGCGCATTCTGAATACGTTGGGAGCCTGGCGCTCAACGTCTTTTGCACCCATGTAAATTCGGGCTTTTAAGCCTAGCAGAGCACAGGCCAATGCCGTGGCAACACCGTGTTGACCAGCGCCAGTTTCAGCGATGACTTCGGTTTTACCCATGCGTTTGGTTAAGAGTGCCTGTCCCAATACCTGATTGGTTTTGTGCGCACCGCCGTGTAGCAAGTCCTCGCGTTTCAGGTACAGCTTTACCTTGGGGTTGCTAACCAGGTTGCGGGTTAAAAATAACGGAGTAGGACGGCCCG
Organism: Planctobacterium sp. AWH2_060; assembly: GCF_056158425.1. NCBI lineage: Bacteria > Pseudomonadati > Pseudomonadota > Gammaproteobacteria > Alteromonadales > Alteromonadaceae > Planctobacterium > Planctobacterium sp. AWH2_060. The sequence goes on from NZ_JBSWTG010000001.1 coordinate 5,223,217, forward strand.
CATAGTCGGTGAGCAACTCATAAAATTGTTTTTGAAACTCGGGATCGGCTTGCGCATCGATGAAAGCGGCTTCTAATTGGTCTAACGCGGGGATCAGCAATTCGGGTACATACATACCTCCAAAATCGCCAAATTTACTATCTAATTTGTTCATAAGGTTTTAATACTCGGATTTAGCTTAATAGTCTCGTAAGGCGGCAAAGGCCGCGGTTAATTTTTGGTGATCTTTGATGCCAGGTGCTGATTCCACACCAGAGTTGATATCAATCAGGTGTAAACCCTGAGCCACTGCACTTTTAATGTTGCTTGGGTTTATACCGCCTGCCAGCGCAAAACGATCTGTTTGTGACAGGCTTTGTAACAGGTGCCAGGGAAATTGCTGCCCGGTGCCGCCAGTTTCGTTGCCCACTTTGCAATCCAACAGAAACAAATCCACCTGTTGTTCATGGAATTCCGGGAGTGCATTCTCTACGCCTTTCGCTTTCCAAATGGCAGTGCTTTGCGGCAGTAATTTTCGTAATTCATTGATGTAGTCCTGGTCTTCCTGACCATGCAATTGCACCGCTGCCAGATTGAGTTCTTTGGCCAGATTCGCTACGTCTTTGGTATCAGCGTCAACAAATACACCCACATAGTTAAACGGCTCCTGAGCTACTATTTGCTGCGCCGTTTGCTTATCAATGCAGCGTTTGGATTTTGGTGCAAAAATAAGTCCCAGATAACTGGCTCCCAGCGATTTGGCTTTTGCCGCGTCTTCAACCCGGGTAATACCACATACCTTGGTTTTGCCTAATACCAGGTTATTCACAGCCTGATTGAGATCCTGTTCAGCCATGAGCGAGCTGCCCACTAAAAAGCCATCTACCAGCGGTGCCAGACGCAACACGTCCTGATGAGTATAAATACCAGATTCTGAGATGATCACCGCATCATAATCCAGTTGCTGTTTGATGAGTGGCACAAGGTGTTCAGTGGCACCAAGATCGGTACTTAAATCCCGTAAATTGCGGTTGTTAATGCCAATGATCTTAGCGCCCAAAGCCACTGCTCTATGGGCCTCTTCTTCGTTGCTGACTTCCGTCAGAATATCCAGCTGATACTGTTCCGCTAAATTGGCTAACGCTTTGTAGCGCTCATCATCCAATACCGAAAGCATCAGCAAAATGGCATCGGCCTGATATTTTCTGGCCAGGTGTACCTGATATTCATCAATGAAAAAGTCTTTGTTGAGTACCGGCTGCGGCACCCGACTGGTGACATATTCCAGATACTCGTACTTGCCCTGAAAATACTTTTCGTCGGTCAGTACTGAAATACCCGCCGCATGTGGTGTATAGGCTTGCAGGATCTCATCTAAATCGAATACTGGACGAATCAACCCTTTTGATGGCGAGGCTTTTTTACACTCCAGAATAAAGCCGGCATTGGGCTGCTTTAACGCCTCAAACAGACTTTTCTGAGACGCGGTGAGTTGCGCTATAAATGATTCAAGCGGCAATTCAGCTTTGCGCTGCTGTAATTCAACCTCTTTATCGGCGACGATTTTTTGTAAAACATTCATCGTGTTTGCCATTACTCCACTGTGTCTTGCTGGATTTGATTGTGCTGGCTGATTTGTGCTGCCAGCTCGATGGTTTTTAAAGGCTTACCCTGTTGCATACTTTGCATTGCTAATTCAGCCCCTTGTGCAAAGCTTTGGGCGATACCGGCCAGTTTCAACAGGGCACCGGTATTTGCTGCAACCGCAGCCATGTGAGCTGGCTCGCCTTTGCCTTGTAATACGGCCTCAATCAGTTTTTTATTTTCCTCCGGTTCACCGCCTTTGATAGCTTCCAAAGGATAAGCCGGTAAATCAAAGTCTTTGGCGCTGATTTCGCTGTAACTGATTTTGTCACCGTGGATTTCGGCCACTTTACTGGTGCCATGCAGGGCGATTTCATCCAGGCCGTCACCGTGTACCACCATGGCATTTTGATATCCCAGTAATTGCAACGTTTCGGCATAAGGCGAAATTAACTCCGGGCTGTAAACGCCAATCATAATGTGACTGGGTTTAGCCGGATTCGCCAATGGCCCTAATAAATTGAATAAAGTACGGGTTTTCAGGGTGGTGCGCACATTCATGGCGTAACGCACACCGGCGTGGTAATTAGGCGCAAACAGAAAGCATAAGCCGCTGTCATCTAAACACTGACGTGCTGTTTTTGCCGTCATGGTGAGATCTAAACCGAATTCGCGAAATAAATCAGCCGAACCAGATTTGCTGGAAACGCTGCGATTGCCATGTTTAGCCACTGGTAATCCGCAACTGGCCGCAACAATTGCCGAAGCCGATGAGATATTAATGGTGTTATGGCCATCTCCACCCGTGCCAACAATATCGGCAAAGACATAATCTGGACGAGGGAAAGGCGCTGCATTTTCTATCATGGCACCAGCGGCACCGGCGATTTCTTCCGGGGTTTCACCTTTGATTTTTAATCCGGTCAGCATTGAAGACAAAACGATATCGTCTAAATCACCTTGCATCACGGCATTAAAAAAGCACTGGCTTTCTCTTTGGCTTAAATCCGCTTGCGCGTAAATCTTTTCCAGTAACGCATGTATATCCGCCATGGTTTATGCTCCGCTAAAATTATTGGTGAGGTATAAAATACTTTGTTTAAGTAGTTTACTACCCTGAGAAGTTAAAATGGATTCCGGATGAAATTGCATCCCCAGCATCTTGTCGGACTCATGCCATACCGCCATGATAATATCTTCGCCACCTTCTGGCTCGTATTTGGCTATACACTGCAATCCATCTGGCATGTTTTCCGCTACCAATGAATGATAGCGCGCCACGGGGAAAGGGTTGGGTAAATCGGCAAACATTTTATCGCCGCAGTGATTGATAAAAGAGGATTTGCCATGCAGCACTTCCGGCGCTCTGACAATTTCACCGCCATAATGCTGCACTATGGCCTGATGACCCAGACAAATACCCAAGATCGGGAATTTACCCTGTACTAATGCGATAAGTTCCAACATACAGCCGGCGCTGGCCGGGTTACCCGGTCCGGGTGATAACAGCAGCAGGGTGTCAGGGCCTAACTCCTGCATTTTATTCAGTACATGTTCGGCCGGTACGTTGTTGCGAAATACGGTCAGAGACATACCCGCTGCCCTGAGTTCATCCACCAGGTTATAAGTAAACGAGTCAAAGTTATCCAATAAAACGACGTTTGACATGGTGTTATCCCTCTACCGTTAATGATTGGTTGGCTTGTTGAATGGCGCTGATAACGGCTTGAGCTTTACCGCGGGTTTCATCGGCTTCAGATTGGGGATCTGAGTCGTAAACGACACCGGCACCTGCTTGCACATAGGCGGTCTGATTTTTAACGTAGGCAGAACGTATCACGATACAGGTGTCCATATCTCCGTGGCCATTGATATAACCCACCGCACCTCCGTAGCTGCCACGGCGCTTTTGTTCAACTTCGCGGATCAGAGTGGCGGCTTTCACTTTCGGAGCGCCCACCAGAGTGCCCATATTCATACAAGCCTGGTAGGCATGTAAACAGTCCAGATCTTCCCGAAGTTGTCCTACTACACGAGATACCAGGTGCATCACATGAGAATATCTGTCCACTTTTAACAGGTCTTTGACGTGACGTGTGCCGGGAGTGGATACCCGGGCGATATCGTTACGCGCCAGGTCCACTAACATTAAGTGTTCTGACTTTTCTTTGTCGTCTTCCCGCAAGGTCAGTTCTATGCGGCTATCCAGATCATGGTCGATGCTGCCATCTTCACGCTTACCTCTGGGGCGGGTACCGGCGATGGGGTAAACCTCTACCACATTGTTATCTTTTTGATATTTCAGCGCGGATTCCGGGCTGGCACCAAATATCACAAAATCGCTGTCCTGAATGTAGAACATATAGGGGCTGGGATTACTTTGTTTTAATTTGCGATAGGCGAGGTAGGGAGAAGGGCAGTGCAATGAGAAAGTTCGGGAGGGAACCACCTGGAAAATATCACCTGCCAGGATATTTTCTTTAAGGTTACGCACATGCTGGCAATACTCTTCATCTGATTGGTTAACCCGCAATGTATTATCGATTTGGGTAACCTGCTCATCCGACTCCGCTGTGGCAGAACTCTGCAGTTGTTGTTTCAAAAACTCAATGCGCTGGCTCAACTGAAAATAAGATTGTGCTACCTGTTCACCACTAAACACACTGCCCAAAATGCGTGAGGTTTGTTGCTGGTGGTCGATGGTGATCAGGGTTTCAGCCAGATAAAATACATAGTCAGGGCAATCGTTGTCGCCTTCTTCCACCTCAGGTAAGTTTTCAAAGGTGGCTAATAAGTCATAGGCAAAGGTGCCGCCCACAAAGATTGCCATCGGATGGCAGCTTAAGGCTTCCAGTTGATGCTGTAAGATACGCAAAACGTCAAACACCGAAGCGGATTTAAGCCTGGCATCTTCATCCAATATGCTCTGTGCGGTGGAAAATGAGATGAGCAGTTGTTGATTATCCAGTTTGCTTTCTGCCCCAGCCAAAGACTGCAACTGGCTGTGCAAGAAACTCAAAACGGGTGTGCCATTGTCGCTCAATGCGTCAACTGTTACCTGAGTGCCCTGACAGGTGAGTTTCACTGCGGCATCCACCATAATTAAACTGTTGGTGCTGTTCTTACTGTCTATCTCAGCCGATTCCAATAACATGCAATTAGACTGTTTGGCGCACAGGCTGATAAAGGTATCCAGTGGATCGTGAATATAAGGGCATTCACTCTCTATTGTGGCAACCTTTCCCGGTTGCTCGCTTAATTCTGCCAGACTCATGTTGTTCTCTATATTTTCCAGGGATAAAAACTAAAAAACCCGCTCTTGAAGCGGGTTTTTCACAAATTTCAGCAATGCAAAAAGGTCACAACCCGCGATATGTCAGGACGTGCCACCACCAAATTGTTTTAACTGTTAAGTTTTGCATTGCGATTAAATCTTTTAATTTTTGAATAATTCTGTCTGAGTACTGCTGTCAAAGTAACGTCTGATTATGTTTTATGCAGACTTTCTTTTGGTGAATACTTTGTTTGCCGTTATGATATATAGAAGAAAACAAATTGGGTTTTATGTCAAGCAGGAATTTACCACTTTTTAACACGAGCCGGTCTGCAAAAATGTCCTACCCACACCAGATTATTTAAATGAAAATCGATTTACATAGCCACACATACTATTCTGATGGGCAATTGAGTCCGGAAGAATTGATAATGCGGGCTCACAATATGCAACTGGATGCGATTGCGATTACCGATCACGATACTGTTGCCGCCATTGACGAAGCGTTGGCATTTCAGCAGCAACAAAAACGCGCTCTGAATATTATTCCCGGCATAGAACTGTCTACTGGTTGGCACGGTTTTGATATTCACATACTTGGCTTGAATATCGACCGCGAGGATAGCGTTTTTCAGCAACGCCTTAAGCAACAAGCTGCGGCTCGACATGAACGTGCCTTAGCTATCGCTGAAAAGCTAGCCAAATGCGGGCTTGATGATGTCTATGAAGCGGCCTGTCGCTATGCCGGGAAAGGGCAAATTACTCGTGCTCATTTTGCCCGAGTCATGGTTGAAAAGGGCCATGTGCACAATTTTGATGCGGCCTTTAAAAAGTATTTAGGTAAGGGCAAGCGGGCCCATGTCAGTCCCAAGTGGATCAGCATTGAAGAGGCCATTCAGTGGATTCAGGAAGCCGGAGGCAGCGCAGTATTGGCGCATCCGGGTCATTATGATCTCAGCGCCAAATGGCTCAGACGCCTGATTGTCTATTTTAAACAGGCCGGGGGCGATGGCATGGAAGTGTGTCATCCACACTTGCCGCCAGACAGGCAACGTCAGATGGCCACTTACGCCGAGGAGTATCAATTACTCGCATCCGCTGGTTCCGATTTTCACGCCCCTGGGCGTTGGACAGAATTGGGACGACATCTCAATATCCCTGAACATCTCACGCCGGTTTGGCACAACTGGTCCACTATTTCCAATAATAACAACAAAGAAGTATCGTCATGAGCCAATTTTTTTACATTCACCCGGATAATCCTCAGGCACGGCTGGTACGCCAGGCCTGTGAGTTAATCAAAGCGGGGGAGGTTATCGTTTATCCCACCGATTCAGGTTATTCATTGGGCTGTCAGCTTGATAATAAAACCGCATTGGAGCAAATTTGTCGTATTCGGGATATAGGTAAAAACCACAACTTTACCCTGATGTGTCGTGATATGTCGGAACTATCCCTCTATGCCAGAGTGGACAATGAAGCCTTTCGCATCATCAAAAACAATACGCCAGGACCTTACACTTTTATTTTAAAAGCCACCAAAGATGTCCCCAAACGGGTGATGAATCCCAAGAAAAAAACCATAGGAATTCGGGTACCTGATAACGCGATTGCACTGGCTATTTTAGAAGAGTTGGGTGAGCCTTTGATGTCCACTACCTTGATTCTGCCCGGCAAGCAAATGGCCGAGTCGGACCCGGATGAAATTCGAGATAAGTTGGAAAAACAAGTAGGCCTGATTGTGCACGGCGGCTATCTGGGTGAACAGCCCACTACCGTGGTGGATATGTCGGAAGGCAATATTGAGCTGATCCGCGAAGGCAGCGGTGACTTATCGCAGTTGGGATTCTGAGTTGAGCGAAGACCTGCAGGAAACATCCTCCGAACAAATTACCCAGCAACAGCCTTTGCCGTTGGCTTTTATCAATGGCGAAGCCCTGCTCGATAAACCGGAAGATTTATACATTCCACCGGATGCACTGGAAGTGATCCTGGAAGCGTTCGAAGGACCACTGGACTTGTTGCTTTATCTGATTCGAAAGCAGCGCTTTGACGTGGTGAACCTGCCCATTTTGCAAATCACCCAACAGTACATGGAATATGTTGAGGTGATGAAAGATATCAAGCTGGAGTTGGCCGCTGAGTATCTGGTGATGGCGGCCATTTTAGCTGAGATTAAGAGTCGCTTATTACTGCCTAAAATCATCAATGACGACGATGAGGAAGAAGATCCGCGCGCCGAATTGGTGCGGCGCTTACGGGAATACGAACTAATAAAACGGGCTGCGGAAGAGCTGGATGGCATTCCGCGCATGGAACGCGATTTCCGGCGAGCCAAAGCCAGCACAGATGAAGATTGTGAACCCCTTAAAATACTGCCTGATGTCAGTCTGCAGGAACTGGTTTATAGTTTTCAGTCGGCGTTACAACGCGCAGCGGCCTTTGAACATCATCATATTGAGCGAGAGGCTTTATCTACCCGGGAACGCATGAGCCAGATATTGGATCTGGTAACAGAGCACAGTTATACCGGTTTCGAAGCTTTTTTTACGGCTGATGAGGGCAAGGCGGGTGTTGTCGTAACTTTCCTGGCAATTCTGGAGCTGGTAAAAGAAAAAATGTTGATGGTGCAACAACAAGAACCCTATGGTCTGATTCATGTTAAACTGTACAATGATGACGAATATTCCGACAGCTGACATAAAAACGAAATAAGCACGTGGCAAAGGTTAAAAAGGCACAGTTAAAACAAATTATCGAAGCTGCTATCTTTGTGGCCGACAAACCGATAACTCATGAGTTGTTGCAGGAGTCAGTATTGGCGGAATTTGAGCTGTCTAAAAAGTACCTGACCCAATTGCTCAACGAAATTGAAAAAGATTATGCCGACAAGGGTATTCATCTGGTGAAAGTGGCTTCTGGATATCGGTTTCAATCTGACGCCAGTTTAAATCCCTGGGTGGGCCGATTGTGGCAGGAACAGGTGCCGCGTTATTCACGTGCCTTGCTGGAAACACTGAGCCTGATTGCGTATCGGCAACCTATAACGCGTGGTGAAATAGAGCAAGTGCGCGGTGTCAGTGTTAGTTCAAACATCATTAAAACCCTGATGGAGCGCGACTGGATTAAAACCGTCGGTCACAAAGAAGTGCCGGGTCGGCCAGCATTGTATGCCACCACAAATGAATTTTTGGATTATTTTGGCTTAAAGAACCTGGCAGAACTGCCATCAGTTGCTTTATTTGAAGAACATCAGAAACAAGACAATCAACCGCTTTTCCCCGACGAACCCGTCCGGGAAGAAGCCTGATACACTAATTATTATTGAGAAATAACAAAGCATGAGTGACAAATTACAGAAAGTGCTGGCGAATGCCGGTGTTGGCTCCCGCAGAGAAATGGAGCGTTGGATTGAAGCCGGTCGTATCTCCGTGAATGGCACCATTGCCACATTGGGAGCGCGCGTCGAGAGTAGCGATGACATCCGTGTGGATGGCGAACCATTGAGACAAAATCTGGCAGAAACCTTTTGCCGGGTGTTAATGTACAACAAGTCCGAAGGTGAGATCTGCAGCCGAAAAGACCCCGAAGGCAGAACCACCGTTTTTGAACGCCTGCCCAATATTGCTGTGGGGCGTTGGATTTCCATTGGCCGCCTGGATATCAATACCAGTGGCCTTTTGCTGTTCACCAATGATGGTGAGTTAGCTAACAGGCTTATGCATCCCCGCCATGTGGTTGAGCGAGAATATGCGGTCAGAGTGTTTGGCGAAGTGGATGACGCTATGCTGCGCACTGTAAAAAAAGGTGTGATGCTGGAAGATGGCGAGGCTAAGTTTTTAGATGTTAAACGACGCAATCCGGAAGATTCCGGTCATAACCAGTGGTTCAGTGTGACTATTGCCGAAGGCCGCAATCGCGAAGTGCGTCGCATCTGGGAATCACAAGGTGTTCAGGTAAGTCGCCTGGTTCGTACTCGTTATGGCAGCGTTGAACTGAACAAACGCTTGCCGCAAGGTGCCTGGGTAGAGATGGAGTTAAAGGACATCAATAAGTTGCGCAGCAGTGTGCAATTGCCGCCTGAAACTGAAACCAAAATCAAAAAGGAACAGGGCAAACTGGATCATGTTCGCCTGTCGCGCATGCGTCGCTCTATTCAAAAGCACAAAACCCGCAACGTTAAGAAAAAGCCTTCCAGATAATTGACAACCCGGCTAGTGGCCGGGTAATTTATTGCCTCTTATACAGTTATTTCGAATAAAGGATTACTCAATGAAAAATGGATTTTTGAAATCAAGACTAATACCACTGGCCTTATCCCTGGCACTGGGCAGTGGGTCATCATTTGCTGACAATAACGACTCAAGCGATATTTCGCTGGCAACCTTAATCAATGCAGAACCTGTGGAGCGCGCCGTTCCTAAGTATCCCAAGACGGCAGCTCGTAAAGGTCAGGAAGGTTGGGTTCGCGTCAGTTTTGTGGTGGATGAAGAAGGCAATGTGCAGGATCCCATTGTGCACGATTCTTCTGGCATTAAAGCTTTTGAAAGAGCCGCAATTAGGGCGGTAAAAAAATGGAAGTACAGTCCAGCGAGTTATGATGGCGAGCCGGTGGAACAGTGTGACTCTAAAGTGCAGTTGGATTTTAAACTGCATAACTCCCAAAAAGGAGTAACCCGCGCTTTTCGCAGTCAATATCAGGCGTTAAAGGAAGCCATTATCGCTGGGGATGAAGCGCAAGCTGATGAGTTATTTTCAGAGTTTACTGATGAGGCCCATCACAATTATGCCGAAACAGTTCATGCCGCTGTGGTTTCCGCCATGTATTACGAAGCAAAGAAGGATCTGCCGGCCCTGCAAAGAGAGTTGCAAACCATTGCCAATAATGGTCATCACTATCTGGGGGACTCTGCTTACATCACGCTTACCAGTAAATTATTAATGCTCCAGATTGAGCAAAATAAGATTTCTGAGGTGCTGGAGTTAGCTAGCAAGATCAATGAAATAGTCAGCCCTGAAGCGCCGGGTTTGCAGGCGATCAATGATTTAGTGGTAAAAGTTAATGACTATCTCAAGACACAGGATTCAATTGTTGTGGATGGCAAAATTGAAGGTATGAAAGCCTGGCATCATCAGTTGTTGCTTAACAGGTTTGACTTAGTATCTAAAGGTAATGCTTTTGAGCGGATTGAAATTCGCTGTAAAAACAAACGTTCTACCTATGGTGGCGTTAAACAACAAGGCTTTGTCATCCCCGAATCCTGGGGGCAGTGCCATATCTATGTTGATGCACCCGAAGGCACCGAGTTTTCTTTGGTGGAATACGCCTCCTAGTCCACATTTTTGTTACAAAAAATGTAAAGCTCCGATGACTTAGATTTAGTTCTAATACGACCATTGTATACTTCAATAGATGCGTACTTGATGTTAAAGTGCGCCTGCATTTTAGCGGCCTTCTGAAATCCAGATATGGCTGTTGTAACTTCGACTTAAAAGTAATTTATGTTTAATAAAGGCCGTTTTTCCCTTTCCGGTGTCCTTACTTTTATAGGCACTGTGTTCCTGATGTCAGGTTGTTCTTCTGTGATTTCAGGCGCCTCTCAGGAGCTCGCTCAGAAATTACAATCCACCATGAGCAATCACAATGATCCGCAATTAATCAAAGAAGCGCTGCCTGGCTATATGCTGATGCTGGAAAGCTTTATTGATAAGGAAGAACCCAGCCAGGATATGTTGCAGGCGGCAGCGGAAATGTATATCGCCTACAGCGGCGCGTTTGTGGACGATATTGAGCGACAAAAGAAACTATCCGGGCGCGGATTTGATTATGCTAAAGAGGCTGTATGTCTGCACAAAACCCAGCTTTGTGAGCTAAAATCTAAAAATTATGCAGCGTTTTTAGACATAATTGAGCAGGTAGAAGAAGATGATGTCTCGGTTTTAGCGACTTATGGTGTTGCCTGGGGAAATTGGCTGAAAGCCAACAGTGATGATTTTAATGCGATAGCGGATTTGCCAAAAGTTACCCGGTTAATGGAGCGTCTGGTGGCCATCGAAGATGATTTTCAGCAGGGCAACGGGCATCTGTATCTTGGATTAATTCACTCTCTGACGCCGCCCGCAGTAGGGGGCAAACCGGAACTCGCTAAGCGGCACTTCGAGCGCGCTATTGAACTTTCTGACGGTAAAAACCTGATGGTAAAAGTCACTTATGCGCAACAATACGCCCGTATGATGTTTGATCAGGAGTTACACGATCGCTTGCTGAATGAAGTACTGCAAGCGGATCCTGTGGTACCAGATTTGACCCTTAACAACACTTTGGCACAACAGGCAGCGCAACAGTTGCTGGCCAGTGCCGAAGACTATTTTTAACGATGAGCAAGTCTACTATGTTATTCAGAGTACTGATCTTTTTAGCCGCGATGTTGTCAGTTTCCGTATCGGCAGCCACTTTAAAAATTGCCACCTTGTCGCCGGAAGGTTCGACCTGGATGCAAAAGTTTCGCAAAGCGGCAGCAGATATTAAATCTCAGACTGACGGGCGGGTAAAAATTAAGTTTTATCCCGGCGGTGTGATGGGAGACGATGAAGCCGTTCTGAAAAAAATTAAAATCCGTCAGTTGCACGGCGGTGCTATGACGGGTGGTTCACTGGCGCGTTTTTATAGCGACAGCCAGGTTTATTCTTTGCCTTTGAAGTTTGATAACCTGCAACAGGTAAGTCAAGTGCGCGAGGCCATTGATGCGGAAATCCTGCAAGGCTACGAAGATGGTGGTTTTGTCACCTTTGGTCTGGCCGGTGGTGGCTTTGCTTACATCATGTCTAAAAAGCCCATTGCCCATCCACAGGATTTATTGGGTACCAAAAGCTGGGCACCCAACGCTGATCCGGCAACAGTTGTGTCATTTGAGACCTTTTCTATTTCTCCCATTCCGCTGGGTATTGGTGATGTTCTTGCAGGGCTGCAAACTGGCTTAATTGACACAGTGGCCACCTCTCCGGTGGCTGCTATTACTCTGCAATGGCATACCCAAATAAAACATGTGACCAAGGTGCCTCTGATTTACTTGTACGCTGTGATGGCGGTTCAAAAGAAGGCGTTTGATAAACTAAAATCAGACGATCAACAGATAGTGCGCAAGGTTTTCTCCAAAGCATTTGTGGAGCTGGATAAAGAAAGCGAAAAAGACAATGAAAAGGCATTGGCTGCGCTGGAGGCACAGGGTATCAATATAATCACGCCAAACTCAGAGCAATTAGCAGCCTGGAAAGCGCTTGGGCAGCAAGCGGCACAGGCCATGATTAAGCAAGGCTCAGTATCGCAACCCATGGTGAACAAACTGGAAAGCTTGCTGGCCGAAGCTGAGTGATTTGATGACGCAGAGAAAAGGGAAGTTCCCGCGCTTATTCAGATGTGTTGATGTTGCAGAACAAAGTATCATTGTGTTGCTGTTTTTTGCACTTCTTGGGCTCACACTGGCACAAATAATTTTGCGCAATATTTTTGATTCCGGACTGGTGTGGGCCGATGATGCCATCAAGGTTTTAGTTTTGTGGGTGGCAATGACCGGCGCCTTGTATGCTACCAGAGGAGCGCGCCACATCAGTATTGATGTTATAACCCGGTTCTTGCCTTTGGCTACTGCGCGCCTAATTCGAAGAATTTTGTTTTTTATTACTGCTGGCATATGTGTCAGTGCCGCCTGGCACAGTTATCAGTTTGTGCTGCTGGAACTGGAAGATCCCATGCTCGCGTTTCTGCAGGTGCCCACCTGGTTTACACAGGCCATTATTCCTTTAGTGTTACTGCTGATGGCAGTTCGCTTTGTCTGGACAAGTGTCTTTTTGCCTGAAGAAATAGAGCCGGAGCAGCCATGATTTTATTGATGATGGGGCTGGTGGTCGCCACGCTGCTTATGGGAATGCCATTATTTGCCGGTATTCTCGCCATCGCCATGCTGGGCTTTTATGCGGTGGATATCGATCTCATGGTCATCGCCATAGACATGTACCGCATCACTGAAACCCCGCTCATTGAAGCTATCCCACTTTTTACCTTTGCCGGATATTTATTAAGTGCCAGTCAAAGTTCAAAACGTCTGGTTAAGTTAACCCAGGCTATTTTGGGCTGGATCCCCGGCGGTCTGGCAATCGTCGCCTTTATTACCTGCGCTTTGTTTACTGCCTTTACAGGTGCTTCTGGTGTCACCATTGTGGCCTTAGGTGCCTTGTTATATCCGGCGCTACAACAAGCCGGTTATCAACAAAAATTCAGTCTGGGTCTGGTGACCACGTCGGGCAGTCTTGGGTTACTGTTTCCGCCGTCATTACCGCTTATTTTGTTCGGGGTTATTGCCCTGCAACTGGATATGCCGGTGGCCATGACCATTGAAGATTTGCTGGTGGCGGGGTTGTTACCAGGTTTGCTGATGATTGCCATGTTATCGCTCTGGAGTATGTGGATGCAGCGAGGTAATCGCATTGCTCGTCAGGCCTTTTCCTTTAATGAACTGACAGCTGCAATCAAAGACTCAAAATGGGAGATCCCGCTACCTGTCGTGCTGCTCGGAGGTATCTATTCTGGCTTTTTCGCACTCTCTGAGGCCGCTGTTGTTACCGTGGTTTATCTGTTGATTGTACAAGTGCTGATTTATCGCGATATTCCTTTTAAAAAGCTGCCGGGTCTGATCTGTGAATCCATGGTGATGGTGGGCGGAATTTTAATTATTCTTACCGCATCATTGGTGTTAACCAGTTATTTTATTGAGATAGAAGCGCCTACTCGATTGTTCGATTGGGTAAGTGAACAAATTCAAAGTCCACTGAGCTTTTTAATCACATTGAATTTGTTTTTATTGGTACTTGGGGCCTTTCTGGATATCTTTTCAGCCATAGTGATTATGGTGCCTTTGCTGTTACCCATTGCAGTGTCATTTGGCATACACCCGGTGCATCTAGGCGTAATCTTCCTCGCTAACATGCAAATCGGCTATTTAACGCCACCTGTTGGTATGAATCTCTTTATCGCCAGTTATCGCTTTGGTAAACCCATCACTGAAATTTACAAGGCGACGTTGGGCTTTATGGCGGTGTTGCTGCTTTCCCTTTTAATAATTACCTACTGGCCCGCGTTATCCTTACTATTTATCACAGAATAATGTCCGGACGCCTGATTTCTATGCTGTGCTACGCCACGCTTTAGTTTATAATCCTCTGATTTTTGGCCCGACTGATTTAATCGGGTCGCTTTTTGATATGGCGTCGTAAGATAAATCAACGCCGGTTGCCATCAAATATTAAGAAATAAAGGTTTTTTAATGCGCACGAATTATTGCGGAAACATAGATGCAAGTTATGTAGGCCAAACTGTTACCCTGTGTGGCTGGGTGAATCGTAGACGTGATCTGGGAGGCGTAATCTTCCTTGATCTTCGCGACAGAGAAGGGATTGTCCAGGTGGTTTATGATCCGGATTTACCTGAACTGTTCGACACCGCAAATTCTTTGCGTCAGGAGTTCTGTGTAAAAGTCGAAGGTCTGGTACGGGCGCGTCCGGAAGGACAAATTAACAAGCAGATGCGTACCGGCGAAATCGAAATTCTGGGTAAAGGTCTGGAAATTTTGAGTAAATCCGATGTACTGCCATTAGACTTTAACCAGGAAAACTCTGAAGAGCAACGCTTGCGTTATCGCTATCTGGATCTGCGTCGCCCTGAAATGTCGGAAAAGATTAAGTTCCGCGCCAAAGTCACCAGCGCGGTACGTAACTTCCTGGATCAAAATGGTTTTCTGGATATCGAAACCCCCATCTTAACCAAAGCGACACCAGAAGGGGCCCGTGATTATTTGGTGCCCAGTCGTACTCATAAAGGGCAGTTTTTTGCATTGCCTCAGTCACCGCAGTTGTTTAAACAATTGCTGATGATGTCAGGTATGGATCGCTATTATCAGATCGTAAAGTGCTTCCGTGACGAAGATTTACGTGCCGACAGACAACCTGAGTTCACGCAGATTGATATTGAAACCACCTTTATGGATGCCGACGGTGTAATGGCGGTGACTGAAGAGATGGTGCGCGGTCTGTTTAAGGATTTGCTCAACGTTGAGTTTGGTGAGTTCCCCAAAATGTCTTATGCCGAAGCCATGCAACGCTACGGCAGCGATAAGCCTGATTTGCGTAATCCGCTGGAAATCGTTGACGTTGCCGATTTGGTAAAAGACGTGGATTTCAAAGTATTTAGCGGTCCGGCTAATGATCCCAAAGGTCGTGTGGCGGTGATCCGCGTACCTGGCGGTGCCAGTCTGTCCCGTAAGAACATCGACGAATATGGCAAGTTTGTGGGTATCTACGGTGCCAAAGGCCTTGCTTGGTTAAAAGTTAATGATAAGTCTGCTGGTATGGATGGTTTGCAATCGCCGATCCTGAAATTCCTGTCAGAAGACGTAGCTAATGGTCTTCTGGAGCGCACTGGCGCGGAAACCGGAGACATCTTGTTATTCGGTGCTGACAGCTATACTGTCGTGTGCGAAGCACTGGGCGCGTTGCGTCTTAAATTAGGTAACGACTTAGATCTGTTAGAAGGCGACTGGCGTCCGCTTTGGGTGGTTGACTTCCCAATGTTTGAAGAAGTAGACGGTCAGTTCCACGCTTTGCATCATCCTTTCACTGCGCCGCGCAACATGACTCCTGAAGAATTAGAGCAGTCGCCAGGCACGGCTTTGTCTGACGCTTATGACATGGTGTTAAACGGTGTTGAATTGGGTGGTGGTTCGGTGCGTATCCACAATCAGGCAATGCAGCAACAGGTGTTTTCAATTCTGGGTATTGATGAGCAGGAAGCCAGAGAGAAATTTGGCTTCTTATTAGACGCCTTGAAGTTTGGTGCGCCACCGCACGCTGGTTTAGCCTTTGGTTTGGATCGCATGGTAATGTTGATGACAGGTTCCGATTCTATTCGCGACGTGATGGCATTCCCGAAAACTACTACTGCGGCTTGTCCGTTAACTGATGCGCCTGGATTCGCTAATCCGCAACAGTTACAGGAATTGGCGATCGCCTCGATTGCTAAGGAAAACGACTAAGTCATGAACTATAAACGACCCGAATCTGTGCTTGTGATGATTTATGATCATCTGGGCCAGGTTCTGGTGTTACAGCGCAAAGATGACCCGGAGTTCTGGCAGTCCGTCACTGGCACTATTGAGGCTGAAGAACTCCCCATCGAAACGGCGATTCGCGAAGTATTGGAAGAAACCGGCATTGACATAGTCACCCAAGGCTACGATTTAGTGGATACACGGGTAATTAATCAGTACGAGATCCGTCCTGAGTGGCGCTATAAATACCCTCCTGGTGAGTTTACTAACACCGAATACGTGTTTAGCGTCTGTGTTAACAGTGAGCTGCCATTGACGCTCACCGAGCATCTGACTCATGACTGGATGTTGCCAGAAGATGCCCAACAAAAAGTTTGGTCACAAAGTAATAAAGATGCCATTGCAAGGCACTTCGCAATTGCTGTACCTTCAGAGCCAGCACAATAAACGGAGCCTCGTCATGTTGGCGCAGGCAAAATCAATTTGGCAATTATATTAGGTATCGACCCCGGCTCCAGAGTGACTGGCTTTGGCATAATAGAGCAACGCGCTAACCGCACCAGCTATGTGGGGAGCGGTTGTATCAGAGTGCAGGGCGATGATCTGGCTGGCAGGCTGGAGCAAATCTATGCGGGTATTACTCAGGTCATTGAACAATATCAACCGCAGCAATTTGCCATCGAGCAAGTCTTTATGGCAAAAAATCCTGACTCTGCTTTGAAACTGGGACAGGCCAGAGGCGCAGCTATTGTCGCTGCCACTCAAAAGCAATTGCCTGTTAGCGAATATTCTGCACGTCAGATAAAGCAGTCTGTTGTGGGCAAGGGTAGCGCGGAAAAAGCCCAGGTGCAGCACATGGTGATGCATTTGCTATCTCTCAATAAAAAGCCGCAGTCTGATGCCGCCGACGCGCTGGCCGTCGCTTTGTGCCACCTGCACACCCAACAGAACCTAATCAAATTAGCCGGACAGGCCTCCAAAACCGTACGTGGTCGCTTGCGCTAACGGCGTTAATACTGTATAAAAAACCAGTTTAAAAGCGAATGATAGAGGAAGCGCATGATTGGTCGTATTCGAGGCAAACTGGTTGAAAAATTACCACCAGAAGTATTGATTGATGTCTCTGGAGTGGGTTACGAAATTCAGATGCCAATGACCAGCTTGTATCAATTGCCGGAATTAGGCTCAGAAGTCATCGTTTACACGCATTTTGTGGTGCGTGAAGACGCGCAGTTGTTATTTGGTTTTGCCGATCGTCAGGAAAGAGCACTCTTCAGAGAGCTAATCAAAGCGAATGGTGTAGGGCCAAAGATGGCGCTAACTATTATGTCTGGCATGACGGCAGCACAATTTGCTCAGGTGGTTAATCAGGGCGATGTATCTTCTTTAGTAAAATTACCCGGTGTTGGTAAAAAAACCGCAGAACGATTATTAGTTGAAATGAAAGATCGGCTTAAAACCGTATTTGGCGACGTTGATGCTATGGCAATCACGCCAGTGGATATCGGTAATTCAGTACTGCCAACTACTGCTGGTGGTGCCAGAGACGAAGCGCTGAGCGCTCTGTTAGCACTGGGCTACAAGCCGCCACAGGCTGAGAAAATGTTGAAGACCGTCTTTAATGAGGCGTCATCAGCGGAAGAATTAATCAGAGATGCACTTAAAAGCGTCGCTTAACCGCCAGGACCATAACTATCTATGATTGAAGCAGATCGTATTATCTCCAGTGATGCGCGGAGCGAGGAAGAGGCAGTAGATCGCGCCATCAGACCTAAAATGTTGGCGGATTACACCGGACAAGATCACGTTTGTGCGCAAATGGAGATTTTTATTCAGGCCGCCAGGCAAAGGCAGGACGCCCTGGATCATCTGTTGATATTTGGCCCGCCCGGACTGGGTAAAACCACTTTAGCCAACATTGTTGCCAACGAACTGGATGTAAATATAAAAACCACTTCAGGTCCGGTGCTGGAAAAAGCCGGTGACTTGGCTGCTATGCTTACCAACCTGGAAGCCCATGATGTTTTATTTATCGATGAAATTCATCGCCTGAGTCCGGTGGTGGAAGAGGTGTTGTATCCGGCAATGGAAGACTATCAGTTGGATATTATGATCGGTGAAGGGCCAGCCGCTCGTTCCATTAAACTCGATTTGCCACCCTTTACCCTTATTGGCGCAACCACTCGAGCTGGCTCATTAACGTCACCACTGCGGGACCGCTTTGGTATTGTACAGCGCCTGGAGTTTTATAACGTAAAAGACCTGGCCAGCATTGTTGCCCGCTCCGCACGCTATCTTAATATGGACTTGAGTGAGGAGGGCGCATTTGAAATTGCTGCGCGCTCTCGTGGTACTCCCAGAATTGCCAATCGCTTATTACGCCGGGTACGTGACTATTCCGATGTAAAAGGCAATGGCATTGTAGATAAAGACATCGCTTCGAAAGCACTGGATATGCTCAATGTGGATGTTGAAGGCTTTGATTATATGGACCGAAAGTTATTGAGCGCAATTCTGGAGAAGTTTTCCGGAGGACCGGTAGGTCTGGATAATTTAGCGGCAGCAATCGGTGAAGCCAAAGATACGATAGAAGATGTTATTGAGCCATTCTTAATTCAGCAAGGGTTCCTGCAGCGCACTCCTCGTGGTCGCATTGCCACACAGCGCACATTCACTCATTTTGGTTTGAGTTACGAAAATCCAGAGCAAGGCCGGTAAAACACGAAAGTAATTTTTGCTGGCTGCAGAAAGAAAAATGCCCGCTAAAAAGCGGGCGAAAACAACAAGTGTTGAAGGAAAATAAATCCAAGGAACATATCCATGAGAATCAAGTTTTGAAGAACTGCTGTGCAAATTTAAACAGTTACCTGCCTCTCTGAAGATGCGAGCATTGTACAGCCACAGGCATTTCCTTCAACTGAAATAAATTAATAGTTGAGATTAGAAAAACTAATGTTAAAAAATGGTTAAAGATTTTTGATTTAGTCTGATATTCAAACGATAAAATAAAAAACTATAATAAATACAGTGTTATATATCAATTTGAATAAAACGTTTTGGCTATTAATATAAGTTTTGCGGCAGGTGTGAGGTGTGGGCATTGGTAAGCTTGCCCGATGATCCAGAATATGTATCAAAATTTTAATGATTAAATTACTTCATTGCATAACTTTGCAGGTCAATGATTGCTGAGCAATTTATATAATTACATTAAAAACAATGCTTTATAATGTTTTCATGTGCTTTTGCAGGGTTCTGCATAATTATCCTTTAATAAAACCGAAAAGTGACATTTTCTCAGAATGAATCCAACCTGAACGCATTCCTTTGCAAGTGTGCTATCTTAAGCACAATAAAATTTGTGATATTTCAGTATTGCAACGAGGAGCAAAATGCATAATTGGCAAATCAGAGTCTATTACGAAGATACTGATGCGGGTGGAATTGTCTATTACGCCAACTATTTGAAGTTTATGGAGCGTGCCCGAACTGAGTGGCTGAGAAGTTTGGGCATTGAACAAACCGATTTGTTGCAACAATCCGTGGGTTTTGTTGTCAGACACGTAGAAATGGAAAATATACAAGCCGCCAGATTTAATGATCTGTTGTGTATTTCCAGTCAAATTGTAGAATTGAAACGAGCCAGTTTAGTATTCCAACAGGAAATACGAAATCAAAGCAATAATAAGCTGGTCAGTGCGTTAATACGGGTAGCCTGTGTGGATCTAAATAAAATGAAGCCACTGGCTATTCCAAAATCTATTGTAGGGGAACTTTCTCGTGTCGTCTGAGCTATCCTTTTTCGACCTGTTTTGGCAGGCCAGTATCTTAGTACAGTTGGTAATGCTTACGCTGCTGATTATTTCAGTGGTTTCCTGGGCTTTCATTTTTCAGCGTAATAAAGCGCTTTCCCTGGCCAGCAAAGAAATCAAAAAGTTTGAGGACAGGTTTTGGTCCGGTGCTGACCTGAATCGTTTATATCAGGAACTTTCTGCCAGACAGTCGATAGGCGGTTTGGCCAGTTTATTCTGCGCCGGTTTTAAAGAATTCGTACGCCTGAGTAAAAGCTCCACCACGCATCCTGATGCCATTATGGATGGCACTCACAGAGCCATGCGTGTGTCCCTGTCTCGGGAAGTCGATAATCTGGAAAGTCACTTACCCTTTCTGGCAACAGCAGGTTCAATCAGTCCCTATATTGGATTGTTCGGTACTGTCTGGGGGATTATGAATTCATTTATCGCCTTAGGTGGACAGCACCAGGCAACCCTGGCCATGGTGGCTCCCGGTATTGCCGAAGCGCTGATTGCGACAGCAATGGGCTTGTTTGCCGCGATACCGGCAGTAATCGCCTATAACCGGTTTAGCCACCAGGTCGAAAAATTAGAAAACAATTACGCCAACTTCATGGAAGAGTTTTCCAGCATACTGCACAGGCAAGCTTTAGCGAATAGTCGCGAAGGTCAATAGGGCAGAGGAGCGACTAATGGTTGTTTATGTCAGAAAACGCAGGCGTCCGGTCTCTGAAATCAATGTAGTTCCCTATATTGACGTCATGCTGGTTTTGCTCATTATCTTTATGGTTACAGCGCCGTTGGTAACCCAGGGAGTTAAGGTAGACCTTCCAAAAGCTGAAGCCGAGCCATTAAAAGAAGATACCAAGCCACCTTTAATTGCTTCTGTTGATGCTGAAGGTAAGTACTATTTGAATGTGGGAGACACCCAAAAAGACCCAATGAGCGCTGAAGATTTAGCGGTTCTGGTGGCTAAGCATCTGCAAAAAGAACCAGGCACACCTGTGGTGGTTAAAGGTGATGGCAATGTACCCTATAACAATGTGATCCAGTTGATGGTGCTGTTACAAAGAGCCGGAGCGCCATCGGTTGGCTTGATGACCGACATGCCCGAAAAATGAAGTTTATTGAGCATCCCGTAGGGAAATCATTTGCATTACATTTTGCTCTGGGAGCGGTGCTGGTTACCAGTGTGCACTTTTCGCCAACACCTGAAGTGCCGCAATTGAATGCGGCGTCTCAGCCCATTGAAGCTGTGGTGGTCGACGCTGCAGTGATCAACGAACAATTGCAGAAAATAGAAGACGAAAAACGTCAAAAGCTGGAAGCTGAGCGACGTAAGAAAGAAGAACAGGAGCGTCGCATTCGTGAACGGGAAGAAGAAGTCAGACGAGCTGAACAAGCTGCTGCTGAAGCGAGACGCAAGAAAAAAGAAGAAGAACAGCGCGCTGCGGAAGAAGCCCGGCAGCGCAAAATAGCCGAGCAAGAAAAGGCTAAACGGCTGAAAGAAGAACGAGAAAAGAAAGAGCGCGAACGCAAAGAAGCGAAGCGCAAAAAAGCAGAAGAAGAGCGTAAGCGGAAAGAAGCGGAAGAGCGAGCCAGAGAGGAAGCCAAACGCAAAGAGCAAGAAGCGCTTGAAATGGCGGAACAAGAGCGCATATTAGAAGAGCAGCTCAGAGCGGAGCAGGCGGCCAGAAATGCCCGTAAGCGTCGTCAGGTGATTTCTGAAATCGGCAAATACACCGCTTTGATTGAGCAAACTATTAAGCGTAACTGGATTGTAGATCCTTCGATGAAAGGCAAATCTTGTCGATTGAATATCCGATTGGCATCCAGTGGTTTGGTTATTCAGGTGACTCAGTTGGAAGGGGATTCTAATGTTTGTCGCTCTGCACAATCTGCCGTGCTAAAAGCCGAAACACTGCCGGTTTCCTCAGATCCCGATGTGTTCGCAGAAATGAAAGAAATTAATTTAACGTTAAAACCCTAATGGTGTTTAAGTAAATATGACAATAACAAAATCGTCTCATGCGCTACTAAACCGACTTAAAACATACAGCTTGTTGTTACTGTTACTCATTGCTGGTAACGCTCATGCTGCTTTGGAAATTGTTATTACCGAAGGTATAGATTCGGCGCGTCCGGTGGGTGTAGTGCCTTTCAAATGGAAAGGTGAGGGCGCAATGCCTGGCACTTTGGCAGATGTCATTTCTGCAGACCTGATGCGCAGTGGTAAGTTCAATCCGCTTTCCCAGCAGGACATGCCTCAGTTCCCCACTTCGGATGCCGAAGTAGATTATACCGCTTGGGCGTCGAAAGGCGTGGAAGTTATTCTGGTGGGCACGGTTGAGCCATATTCCCTGGATCGCTATCTGGTCAGTTTTGAGCTTATCGATGTGATTCGCGGCCAGATCACTGGTGGTAATGCCCGGGTGTTAAGCGCCGGCAAACTGGTGGATTCACAGGATCACATACTGGATACCCGCCAGATTGTCGTAGATGGTAATAAATTCCGTCGCCATGCCCATTACATTAGTGATGTCATTTATGAAGAGTTAACCGGCATCAAAGGGGCATTTCGCACCCGTATTGCTTATGTCACAGTGAACATCAAAGAGGGCAATAAAACCCCTTATCAATTAGTTGTGGCTGATTATGATGGCGAGAATGAAAATATCTTGTTGAAATCTCCTGAGCCGCTGATGTCACCTTCATGGTCCCCGGATGGCAACAAGCTGGCCTATGTCAGTTTTGAAAATCGCAGACCACAAATCTTTTTGCAAGATATCTATACCCGTAGTCGTACCCGTCTGACCGATTATGAGGGGATTAATGGCTCACCGGTATTCTCTCCGGACGGACGGCAAATCGCCATGGTGCTGTCAAAGGACGGTAACGCAGAAATCTATTTATTGGATATTGCAAGCAGAGAAACTCGCAGATTGACCCGTAACAGGTATATAGATACAGAACCAAGTTGGACCCCAGATGGAAAAAGCATCATATTTACCTCAGAACGGGGTGGTAAACCTCAGATTTATCGCGTAAATTTAGCATCTGGTAAAGTTCGTAGAATAACTTTCGAAGGTGAAATGAATCTCGGCGGAACTGTGACACCAGACGGTAATGAGTTGGTGATGGTAAACCGGACGAGGGGTGATTATCATATCGCCAGACAAGATTTTAAAACCAGTACAATGCAAGTACTAACGAAGACTTATCTGGATGAGTCTCCGAGCATTGCACCAAATGGAGCTATGATCATCTACAGTACCTTACATCAGGGACAGCAAGTGTTGTCGTTGGTGTCACTGGATGGTCGATTTAAGGCAAGAATACCGGCAGTAGAAGGCGAGGTGAAATCTCCTAGCTGGTCACCCTTTCTACTGTAAGACAATTTGTTAATAAGATTCATAAATAATAAGGATCAAGAGGATGCAACTAAATAAAATCATGAAAGGAGTGTTCATCGCTCTGCCAGTCGTTACGCTTATGGCCTGTTCTTCAAGCCCCAGCTCTTCTGATGCTGAAACAGCGAGAAGCAACGAGTCTGCTGCGAGCTCACAGACCTCTGGTTCAGAAAACTCAGGTGTTGTTGTCGGCACTGTTGCACAAGAAAAGTCGCCTGAAGAAATTCGTCAGGAACAAAAAGAAGCTCTTATGCGCAATCAAATTGTGTATTTTGACTTCGACCGCTCAAGCGTAAGCAGCGAATTCTACAGCCTGCTAAATGAACATGCAGAGTTTTTGCGTAACAACCCTTCACAGCGCGTAACGATTGAAGGTCACTGTGACAAGCGCGGTACTCCTGAGTACAACATTGCACTGGGTGAGCGTCGTGCTAAGTCAGTTGAAACCTTTATGCAGAACGCAGGTGTAAGTGCATCTCAAATCTCAGTAGTTTCTTACGGTGAAGAGAAGCCTGTTGCTATGGGTGACACAGAGCGTGCATTCAAGCAAAACCGTAGAGCTGTATTGGTGTACAACTAAGCTGAATGTTAATGAAACTTAACAAACTAGTTGGTTGCACATTGGTGCTATGGGGAGCCAATGCGGCTGCCCAGGCACCAGTTGAAAATCTTAACTCTAAAAGTTTGCAGGAACGGCTAATTATTTTGGAACGCACTATTTCTGCGCGTAACGACGCGCAACAGGTGATCCAAACGCAATTAGACGAAATGCAGCTAGAGGTTAACGAGTTGCGTGGTGCTGTAGAATTACACACTCACAAACTCGAACAGATTTTACAAAGACAACGTGAACTGTATCTGGAAATAGATCGTCGGGTTGAGTCTTTAGCCCAGGCTCCAGTTAATGAACCGGCAGTTCCGGAAACCGTGGTAGATGAGTCTCAATTAGAGTCACAAATGTACGACGGTGCGGTAAATCTGATCCTTAAGGAAAAGAAATACGACGAAGCAATTCCGGAGTTTCGAGCCTTCCTGAAAAGTTACCCGCAATCTGAATATGCACCTAATGCACATTATTGGTTGGGGCAGCTACTATTCAACAAGCGAGAGTTTGGTAATGCTGAGCAACACTTTGAACAGGTTGTGAAGTTTTATCCTGATTCTGGCAAACGAGCAGATTCCTTATTAAAACTAGGGGTGATCGCTCAGAGAAGGTCTAATATTGCGAAAGCCACGCAATTATTTGAGCAAGTCATTGCCGAATATCCGGATGCATCGGAAAAACGTTTAGCAGAGACTCGCCTGAAAAATATCAGAGACGGCGCAAATTAGTGTTGTAAATATGGTCGAATTGCGGAGATATTCATCGTTCGATCATGTTTCTGCAATATTTATCAAATTTCTCCTTGCACCTCGCTAAGATTTAAGTATTATACGCCTCCGTCGCCGAGAGGCACATGAAGAAAGGGTCGTTAGCTCAGTTGGTAGAGCAGTTGACTTTTAATCAATTGGTCGCTGGTTCGAATCCAGCACGACCCACCACTTCTTCTTCAAAATCTATCTAAGACAATCTGATATGTGGGTCGTTAGCTCAGTTGGTAGAGCAGTTGACTTTTAATCAATTGGTCGCTGGTTCGAATCCAGCACGACCCACCACTCAAACATCAGCATATATTTAAATCCCCGAAAGCAATTATTCAGTACTCGTTGAGTGCCGGATGAGAATCAGCGCGTTCGACAAATCGTAGGGAACGATTTGCACAGCCGAAGGCTGCCCGAAGGGTGAGTATCATGGACGATACGAATGAATCCAGCACGACCCACCACTCAATCATCAGCATATATCAAAATCGTTGTAGGTCGGAATTTATTCCGACATTAATGTTAAACCCACCACCGCTGTCCGACTGAAGTCGAACTTACAATTCCACCACCGCTGTCCGACTGGCAGATTTTTGCTCCTGCAAAATCGACATTCACTACATCCATGTAGCTCAGTCGAACCTACAAATCACACATCGCCTGACGCAACCGTTTCTGCCTTAAAACATAAAAACATAATAAATGGCTAATAAATAATCTATCAGTGCTGCTCTTTCGTATAGTTTCTAGTATAATCCGCACCCTTTTGAAACTTGACGTGGTTTAAGATGCAGCCGGCAAAAATTGATATCGAATATTCTTTCCCTGGTAAACCTGCGGTTTTAAGTGAACTGCAGCAATCAGAATATAAGCAACGTATTAAAGCTTTATTAGAAGAAAAGAATGCCGTATTGATTGCTCACTATTATACAGACCCTGAAATTCAGGCTTTGGCTGAAGAGACCGGAGGTTTTATCTCTGACTCTCTGGAGATGGCTCGATTTGGAAAGAATGCTGAACAAAAAACGCTGATTGTGGCTGGCGTTAAGTTTATGGGTGAGACGGCTAAAATACTAAGTCCGGAAAAAACGGTACTGATGCCAACTCTGGAAGCAACCTGCTCATTGGATTTGGGCTGCCCAATCAAAGAGTTTGATGAGTTTTGTTCTGCTCATCCAGACAGAACTGTGGTGGTTTATGCTAATACCTCTGCTGCGGTTAAAGCGCGTGCCGATTGGGTAGTGACATCCAGTATCGCACTGGATGTGGTTGAACACCTGGATAGTCAGGGCCAAAAGATCTTATGGGGACCCGATCGCCATTTGGGCAACTATATCGCAAAGAAAACTGGCGCAGACATGTTGATGTGGCAAGGGGAGTGCATAGTTCACGATGAATTTTCCTCAAAAGCTTTGCAAGACATGAAAAACGTTTACCCAGACGCTGCAATTCTTGTACACCCTGAATCGCCCGCCAGTGTGGTAGATATGGCTGATGCTGTCGGCTCTACCTCGCAACTAATAAAAGCGGCTCAGGAGCTACCAAATCAACAGTTGATAGTGGCTACTGATAAAGGCATTTTCTATAAAATGCAGCAATTCGCACCCGGTAAAACCTTTATCGAAGCGCCGACGGCGGGTAATGGCGCAACATGCAGAAGTTGTGCTCATTGTCCCTGGATGGCAATGAATGGTCTGGCAGCGATAGAAAGCGCGTTAACTGATACCAGTGGGCATGAGATATTTGTAGATGATGCCTTACGGGAAAAGGCTTTGATTCCTTTAAATCGCATGTTGAATTTTTCGACAGCACGTAAGTAAACCTCAGAAATTAGCCTATTATTTGATTGGTTTTAGTGGGTTTTAACTGTGACAGGCGGCTATTTCGCCACTTAAGTCATATTTTAGTAATTTTTACTTGATTCAGTGTTTTTAAACCCCTAAAATACGCCACCTGTTTTGAGGCGCTAACAAAACCTCAAAAAGCACAAGTTAATAGGTGGGATGGCTGAGCTTGCTGACTAATTTGTCTGGAACAAATTAGACCATGCGAAGCATGGCCCGAAGGGCGAAGGCAGAATGCCGGAATAACGCGCACGAGTAGTGCGCCGACATACAAATAACACCGAAGTTTGTATGTCACATAAAACAAGTTAATAGGTGAGATGGCTGAGCTGGCTGACTAATTTGTCTGGAACAAATTAGACCATGCGAAGCATGGCCCGAAGGGCGAAGGCAGGATGCCGGAGTAACGCACACAAGTAGTGCGCCGACATACAAATACCACCGAAGTTTGTATGTCACATAGAACAAGTTAATAGGTGAGATGGCTGAGCTGGCTGAAGGCGCACGCCTGGAAAGTGTGTTTAGGTTAACCCCTAACGAGGGTTCGAATCCCTCTCTCACCGCCATATAAACAAAGAGGCCCTGCTCGAAAGAGCAGGGCCTCTTTGTTTATATGTTGCTGAATGGATTCCGAACCCGGAGGGTTCGACCAGATTGCCGGGAGCAATCTGGAACGTCGCTTGCGACGGCCCGAAGGGCGAAATACATGGATGTATTTCGTAATCCCTCCTCCTCTGTTTCGTATGCCTAACACTCAATCAATAATTATCACATCAAGCGGGTTTTTTCGTATATGGCGGTGAGAGAGTATGTGAAGAGAACCCTTCGGTTCGACTGGATTGTCGGGAACAATCCAGAACATCGGAGGAACGACGATGGCCTGAAAGGCGAGGGCAGGGATAGCCCGAGTACAAAAAAGCCGGGAGCATTTTTATGTCGTACATCCCTGTACGCCACTTGCTTCGCAAGCCAGCCTCCGTCTGTTCTGATTTGTTCCTACAAATCTTGGTGGACATCGCTTGCGATGGTCGCGAAGCGACAAAATACAGGGAAGTATTTACAATTCCTCTCTGGTTGAATCTCGCACCTGGCCCCTTTTTCCGAATCGTCTTTTATATGTAGCAGTTTCTGGTATCAGACCACTCAATCAATAATTATCACATCAAGCGGGGTTTTTCGTATATGGCGGTGAGAGAGTATGTGAAGAGAACCCTTCGGTTCGACTGGATTGTCGGGAACAATCCAGAACATCGGAGGAACGACGATGGCCTGAAAGGCGAGGGCAGGGATAGCCCGAGTACAAAAATGCCTGGAGCAATTTGTGAATATTTATCGCTTTACTATTACAGCAAAAAATTAGAATACGAGCGCTCCTAAATGGCGTATAAAACAACCCTACTTAACCACACAGAAGTAAAAATCACCTGGTCTACGGTGCCGACCATAACTATTCATGATTCTGTCCTTGTTAGATGGTAAACTAAGTATGCAAATTTAGAGAATTCCATTAAAGTAAAAAACAAATCAACAGATCTAACAAGAATATCGATGTCTAATCCTCATAAACCGAATACTGCCCAGTGGCAAGCTTATGAAATTCAGCAGGCCCAAGCCGGACATGATACCGGAACAATGGTTAATGAGGGGGAGCGTCGTCGTATCGAGGATGAGCGCGTTAGAAAAGAACAGGCAGACAAGGCGTTTTGGGACGAACAACAAAAATCTGTTGAGCGAAATCACTTAGCTGCTCAAAAAAAGAATGAGCAAAATGTTATTACATCAGCGCAAACAAGTACCCCTAAAAAACTGGAAAGTGAAAGTGAATATTACGCTGGTTTTCTGGGTTTAATTGCGGCTATTTTTATCGGATTTGCGATGTATAGAGAGGGGGCGGAAACATCTGAATATGTGTTTGGTGGTTTTGTAGCGTATGGTTTAGTCAGCGCTGCTTTTTGGACTTTGTTTAAAGCCGTAGGGTTGATATTCAAAGGCGTAAAAGTTTTGTTGAAAATTAGTGTTGTATTGGCATTGTTCATATTGATTTTTTTGTTTTTACAAGGTCGAATCTAAATACTGCTAATTTCACAACATTTTCTGAATTAAAAGTGTCCTATTTTTTGAGGCAGTTGTCGTGATGCACATGGCGAATCAATGAAGTAAATTATCAGTCACCAGAAAAACTTCTAAATACTTCATCCACAAAGCCAGGATTAGTAATGAAGGGGTTTTCTTTGCCCTGAATTGCGAGGATGCGTTCATTGCGCCACTTTTCTTCTGAGTTCGGTCGGTATCTTTTGTGCCACTTCAACATTAGTGGCAATTGTCCGTAATCGGGGAGTTGGTATTGCCAGATAATATAGAGCATTGAACGGGCCAGCTCGCCTTTGGCAAACTCTCTGGGTTCTATGCCCTTATCAAAAATAGTGAAATTGCAGTAACTGGCTTCGCCGCTGTTTTTATCGCTTTCAATAAACAGATAGTGCTGTCTGAGACGTAAGGATTTTTCTGCTGTAGGCCACAAATTGTGCAAATCTGAACTGGCTTCCAGGTAACGGGCGTAATCACAGTCGTTTTCAGCTGAGCAATTCATTGCATTCGCCATCCAGGCCATAGGATATACGTGGCCCACTGTTACGTCTTGCGATGTGTTGTTGGACATGGCGCAATACAGGGTGTGATATTGCTGGTTGTAAAGCTGTTGCCAGAACACTGTGTTTTTGACCTGTTCAAAAGACGAGGTATTGGCCTGAGAATAAAACGGCACTAGCAGCAAAAATAACAAACACAGTTTTTTGAGCATTAATTTATCGGCTTTTTACATCAGAACTTACAGCTAGTGTATGCTGCACTGCGGCGTCATGCAAAGCGGATTTGCAGGTTTGATTAGCTCACCTGAGTTACAAATGCCGACGTAATCGAAGGACTGAAATCCCGTTGTTTGCAAATAATCATGTACTTCTGTGAATTGTTACAAATCCATGACCCTGTCAGAGTAATAAAATTGCACTAAACTGATGTTTTTGACTGTTTTTAATGCACAACACTAGCTATACTGTGCGCCGCAAAATGAAAGTAAAAGTAAGATATTAAAGGATACATTGTGACTCCTATTACAAAGACATTCCAATATGGAAAACATACAGTAACACTGGAAACCGGTGTTATTGCTCGCCAGGCCACAGCAGCCGTTATGGCCAGCATGGACGACACAGCAGTATTGGTTACTGTTGTTGGTAAAAAAGAAGCGAAAGCTGACCAAGATTTCTTCCCTTTAACCGTTAATTACCAGGAAAAAGCCTACGCGGCTGGTAAGATTCCTGGCGGTTTCTTCAAGAGAGAGGGCAGACCCTCTGAAAACGAAACGTTAATTGCCCGTCTGATCGACCGTCCAATCAGACCTTTATTCCCTGAAGGTTTTAAGAATGACGTTCAGGTAATTATCACAGTTGTTTCTGCAAACCCAGAAATTCCAACTGACGTCATTTCAATGATCGGTACTTCTGCCGCATTAGCGATCTCAGGTATTCCGTTTAATGGCCCAATTGGTGCTGCGCGTGTTGGTTATCAAGACAATCAGTACGTTTTGAATACCCTGACTTCTGAGCAAGAAAACAGCCAGTTGGATTTAGTGGTTGCAGGTACCTCCAATGCGGTATTAATGGTGGAATCAGAAGCTTCTGTATTGTCTGAAGAAGTTATGCTGGGTGCTGTTATGTACGGTCACCAGGAAATGCAGGCTGTAGTGAACGCTGTTAATGAGTTTGCTGCTGAAGTTAATACTCCTGCATGGGATTGGCAGCCTCCGGTTGAAAACACCGAATTAAAAGAAAAAATCAAAGCCACTGCAGAAGCTGAAATGGCTGCGGCTTATCAGATTTCTGACAAGCTTGAGCGCAAAGCTGCGGTTGATGCAACTACTGCAAAAGCCACTGCCGCTTTACTTGAAGCTGACGCAGAACTGGACGAAAAAGAAGTTCGCGAACTGTTGCACGAACTGGAAAGTGACGTAGTACGCTCTCGCATTCTGGCGGGTGAACCACGTATCGATGGTCGTGATCCACAAATGATTCGTGCCCTGGACGTGTCTACTGGTATTTTACCTCGTACTCACGGTTCTGCCCTGTTTACTCGTGGTGAAACTCAGGCGATTGTTGCCGCTACCTTGGGTACTGAGCGTGACGCACAGATGATTGACGAACTAGGTGGCGTTTCTAATAGCCGCTTTATGTTGCACTACAACTTCCCTCCTTACTGTGTTGGTGAAACTGGCATGGTGGGTTCACCTAAGCGTCGTGAAATTGGTCACGGCCGATTGGCGAAGCGCGGTATTCAGGCAGTAATGCCAAGTGCTGAAGAGTTCCCGTACGTTGTACGTGTGGTTTCTGAGATCACAGAATCTAACGGTTCTTCTTCAATGGCCTCTGTTTGTGGTACTTCCCTGGCACTGATGGATGCAGGTGTACCTATTAAGGCATCTGTTGCGGGTATCGCAATGGGGCTGGTTAAAGGTGATGAAAACTTTGTTGTTCTTTCTGACATCTTAGGTGATGAAGATCACCTTGGTGATATGGATTTTAAAGTAGCGGGTACTTCTGAAGGTATCACTGCTCTGCAGATGGATATCAAAATCGAAGGTATCACTAAAGAAATCATGCAGATCGCGCTTAAGCAAGCGAAAGAAGCCAGATTGCATATCTTGGGCGTAATGGACCAGGCAATCGGTGGTCACAGAACAGACCTGTCTGAATTTGCACCGCGTATCTACACCATGAAGGTTGAGCAAGACAAGATCCGTGATGTTATCGGTAAAGGTGGCGCAAACATTCGCCAAATCACAGAAGTGTCTGAGTGTAACATCGAGATTGAAGATGACGGCACTATCAAGATTTTCGCTACTGAATTAGCTAAAGCTGAAAAAGCGATTGCGGCAATCGAAGCCATAACAGCTGATATCGAAGTAGGTAAGGTTTACAACGGTAAAGTTACTCGTATTGTAGACTTTGGTGCCTTTGTTGAAGTGTTGCCTGGCAAAGAAGGCCTGGTGCACATTTCACAAATCGCTCATGAGCGAGTGAATAAGGTTGCTGACTACCTGAAAGAAGGCGAAATGGTTGACGTTAAGGTTATGGAAATCGATCGTCAGAACCGCGTACGTCTGAGCATTAAAGAGTTGTTGGAAAAACCACAACCTGCTGAAGAAAAGCCTGCGGAAGAAGGCAACAGCGCTGAATAATTAAATCAGCCAAAGATGACTTGAAATGGGAGCTTATGCTCCCATTTTTAGTTACACAATAGTATTTCGAAAATCGGGCAAAACATGGAACAATCTACCAGAGACAAAATAGAAGCTAAGGTACTGCGTCAATTACTCAATCACCTCGATAATCACAAAGAGGTGCAAAACATTGATTTAATGATTCTGGCGGATTTTTGTCGAAATTGCTTGTCAAAATGGTATGTTAAAGCCTCCGCTGAGGAAGGCGTGGAAATAGACTATGAGCAGGCCAGAGAAATCGTTTATGGCATGCCGTATTCTGAGTGGAAGGAAAAACATCAACTACCCGCGACACCAGAGCAGTTAGCGGCCTATGAGGCCAAACAAAGTAAAAAGTCCTAAGTAACAGGAAAGAATGAAGAAAATCGTGCATACATTGAAATCCAGACTGGCTGTATCCGGCGGTCTGTTAGTGGCATTGCTCAGTTTATCTGGTTGTGCGGTCAATACCGCGGCAGTGGACACGGAAGACGCTCCCAAGCAAATGGGCAATTTATTGTTAGCTGAACCAGCACCTGCTAGTTTCAGAAGTCAGATGGCACTCGCCCGTCTCAACCAGGTATTGGCAGAGGTAGAGCAGATCAGCAACGAACAACGTGCAGAATTGCTTTATCAACGCGGCACATTATACGACAGTGTCGGGTTAAGAGGTTTGGCGCAATACGATTTTGACAGCGCATTGAAGTTTAAGCCTGATATGGCCGAAGCTCATAACTTTATTGGCATTCACCACACCCAAAACGGTGACTTTATTCAGGCCTATGACGCTTTTGACTCCACGTTGGAAATTCAGCCGGATCACGATTTTGCGCTGCTTAATCGCGGTATAGCACTGTATTACGGCGGTCGCCCTGAATTGGCTGTACAGGATCTGGAACTGTTTTATCAAAAAGACAAACACGATCCTTATCGCGCTTTGTGGCATTACATCATTGAACGTGAAATAGATGCAGATAACGCCTATCAATCTTTGTTGACTGCCAGAGAGCAGCTCAGTGACGATAACTGGGCTACCCAAATTGTCGACTTATACCTGGGCAGGATAAGCGAAAATCAATTGCTATCAGTATTGGTTAACGGCGTGACTTCGCAGGAACAGCTGACAGATAGATTGTGTGAAGCTTATTTTTATCTTGGCAAACATCACTCTGCCAATGAAAAATACGGCAAGGCCTCTAACTACTTTAAGTTAACCCTGAGCACCAATGTTTATCAGTACGTTGAACACCGATATGCACGTCTGGAGCTCAACATGCTGCGCGAACAGAACTTCAATTAATTTGAGCGGGACCGGTTATTTTTACAAAACTGCTTCTCTTAATTAAAGCAAAGTTCTATTTGCTGGTAATGATCCTGTTAAGCGGGCAGTTGCTGGGTTCCGGCTGCAGCTATGTGCCCAGATTAATCGCCTGGGCAGAGCAGGGCATTGCGCCAGAAGTTAACTATTATGCCGCTTTTAAATTAGGTGATGACAGTGCAGCATATCATTTGTTGCAGCTGGCAGAGCAAAATCAAGCACTTCATTGGGTCAGAGTTCTGGCGCAGGATGATATGCCTGAAGCCCGTTTTTTTCTGGCCATGAGAGCCGAAAGTCCTTCCGAAAAAAGAATGCATCTAATGGCAGCTGGAGAGCGCGATTATGCTCCGGCGCTGTTTGAATTAGGCATACACGACAATACCCCCGAGTCTAAGGTTCACTTTCTCCAGGCTGCTGCCGAACTCGATTATTTTCCGGCGCAACGGGCGCTGTATCAGTGGCACTGGTTTCATGAAGATTACACGGAAGCATTGCCCTGGCTGAAAAAAGTTGCGCGTAAAGATGCCAATGAAGCCACGACCCTGGCACTCCATTTTTGGCGCACCCGAAATCGCCAGGAAGCCCGAAACTGGCTAGAAAAAGCCGCTGAAGCAGGCGGCAAACAGGCTAAAGCCTACATAGACCTCATTTCTGGCTATTGGAATAAACCAGCTACAACAGTCAAGGTTAATCAAAGTGAACTTCAGTGTTCAATGCAATTGCAGTTTATTGCCACTTCGCTGGATTCGATTAAGCAAGCTCATGAGTTTTATCAGACATTTAATCAGGATAAAAGGCTGGCCAGTTTACCTATTTGCCTCAATCCTCCCATTTGGATTGAAGACAGCGGCTTCAATTGTCGCAGTCGTGCTACCAACAATTATCGTATTGAGTGCCCTTTGCACTTTCTGGATAAAGTGTTGGAGCCCGACAGTTTCACGCATTTAG
This sequence comes from Planctobacterium sp. AWH2_060, assembly GCF_056158425.1. Classification (NCBI taxonomy): domain Bacteria; kingdom Pseudomonadati; phylum Pseudomonadota; class Gammaproteobacteria; order Alteromonadales; family Alteromonadaceae; genus Planctobacterium; species Planctobacterium sp. AWH2_060. Next base: position 5,257,083 of record NZ_JBSWTG010000001.1, read on the forward strand.
CCATCTTTGCCAAACAAGGAAAGGCCAATGTGGTTAACGGCGTGATGTATCTGGATTTAGCTGACAAGTACTCGGTGTTTGTGCACGAACTGGCGCACTTTGTGGGCTTTGTTGATGAATATCCATTAAGTGAGCAGTTTGCCCACTATTACTGCGAAGGAGAACAGGAGTTCCCTAACGTCATCGTAGTACCTGAATCTCAAACTCTGGATGACGTATCGCTGGATAAGTGGCAGAACCTGTCCCAAAATCTTGTATTTGCCAGAGCCAATACCTGTAAAAATCACAGTGCTCAGGCATACAAGTTTTCCGAAAAACTCACTTTTATGGAGTTTCACGATACGGGGTATATTCCTGATATATACAAAGCTATCTGGCTTGAACGCCTGCAATCCCGTGAGCATTTGCGAACCGCCGCGCTTGATATCGCTCAATCGTTAGAGCAAGTGGGCAATGTACCGGCCGCCCAGAAATGGTGGCAACGCTACAATGAGTGGCGATAAAAAACGGATATCAACAATACCTGGCTAAAACGGCACTTCTCACCAATACTGAATAACAACAGCGATGAATGTTGAGAAGGGTATGTTACACAAACGCGAAATAGATTTTAGATTTTTAGCCGAGCCAACCGATGTTAATTACGGAGGTAAGGTGCATGGTGGCATGGTGATGAAGTGGCTGGATCAGGCCGGTTATGCCTGTGCCTCGCAATGGAGCGGCTGTTATTGTGTAACAGTTTCAGTGGGTGGGATCCGATTTAAAAAACCTATTCTGGTGGGGCAAAAAGTGGTACTGAATGCCAAAGTTGCCCATACCGGCAAGACCAGTATGCATATATTTATCACGGTAAATGCCGGTGATCCCAAAGAGTTAGATTTACAGGAAACCTGCACCTGTATTATTTCGTTTGTGGCCATTGATGAACAGGGTAAGCCCGTAGAGATCGATCGCTGGGTTCCGGAAACCGAAGAAGATAAAGTGTTAGAACAATTCGCTATTCACGCCAAGGAGTTTTCTCAGAGGCTACAGTCAGAACTGTAACCTCTGTTTGCCAAAGGAGTTATTTAACCTCTTCACCCGCAGCTTGTTTATCAGCGTGATAACTGGAGCGTACCAGCGGTCCACAAGCAGCATGTAAGAAGCCCAGCTCATCGGCTTTGCTTTTGAGTGCGTTAAACTCTTCAGGATGCACATAGCGCTTAACCGGGTAATGGTGCTTACTGGGTTGTAGATACTGGCCCAAAGTCAGCATGTCCACATCGTGAGCGCGCAGATCTTCCAATACCACTTCAATCTCCGGGATTTCTTCTCCCATTCCCATCATAAGTCCAGATTTTGTGGCAACATCCGGGTGCTGCGCTTTAAATTTCTTCAATAAGTCCAGTGACCATTGATAGTTGGCACCAGGACGACATTCACGATACAGGCGTGGAATGGTTTCCAGATTGTGGTTAAACACATCAGGAACACCTTGTTTGAATATTTCCAGTGCGCGATCCATACGACCGCGGAAATCAGGTACCAATACTTCAATTTTTGTCGCGGGACTATGCTCGCGAATGGCGTTGATACAGTCTACAAAGTGCTGGGCACCACCGTCGCGTAAATCATCTCTGTCTACCGAGGTGATAACCACGTACTTTAACTGCATTTCAGCGATAGTTTTTGCCAGTTTAAGCGGCTCTTCTGCACTGGGGGGGAGGGGTTTACCGTGGGCAACGTCACAAAACGGGCATCTGCGAGTACAGATATCACCCAGAATCATAAAGGTAGCGGTACCATGGTTAAAGCACTCAGCCAGATTAGGGCAACTGGCTTCTTCACAAACGGAGTGAAGCTTATTAGCTCTTAGGGTCTTTTTAATATTCTCAATGCGCTCTGTGGTGCGAGGTAATTTTATTTTTATCCACTCAGGTTTACGCAGCATCTCTTCCTTTTCAGTAGGAATGATGGTGATTGGAATATGCTTTACTTTTTCATCATCGCGCAGTTTTACACCTGCGGCGGGTTTTGCATTACTCATTGAAACCTTCTTTAAATTGTAAATCCTGGATGTTCAGCAAAGAACAAAACTCTTGCACTATAGCGTTGCCGGCGTCTTTCATGTTATCTACACCGCCAAGGCGAGCGCTGTCAGTCATTTCCAGTCCCTGATAACCGCAGGGATTAATGCGTTGAAAGGGCGACAAGTCCATGTTGACGTTAAACGCCAAACCGTGAAAAGAACACCCTTTGCGAATGCGCAATCCCACCGAGCAGACCTTTTGCTCATTGACATAGACGCCAGGCGCATCAGCTTTTGGGTAGGCTTCGATGCCATCTTTTTTCAGGGTGTTGACGATACATTGTTCCAGCGCAGTTACCAACTCTCTGACACCGGTTTTGAGCCTGCGAATATCTAATAAGATATACATCATTTGTTGTCCGGGACCGTGATAGGTAACCTGTCCGCCTCGGTCCACCTTGACAATCGGAATGTCACCCGGTGCTAAAATATGCTCTTCTTTACCGGCCTGGCCCTGGGTGAATACCGGGTTGTGTTCCACTAACCAGATTTCGTCTGACGTGTCCTTATCGCGGTTATCGGTAAAGGATTGCATCTCATTCCAGATAGGAATGTAATCTTGAGTTTCTAATTGTCTGACAATCATCAATTATAAAACAACCCTGACCAGTTCCAGCTTGCCAAGCTCAGTGTATATCGTTTCCATATGCTCTTTGCTGGTGACTCTGACGCTAACAGACACCGAATGATAATTGCCTTTTGAGCTGGGCTTAATAGTAGGATGGTAATCGCCGGGCGCGTGCTGTTGCAGACAAGCAATCACGTCCAGTGGCAGTTGCTCACCGGCAACACCCATTACCTTAAAGGTTTGATTACAGGGGAAATCTAGTAGTTCATCAAAACGCGTATCCATGACTTCTACTCAAATAGTTCGAAATAGCCTGTCATTATACCTGAATGTAAGCGGAGAAAGGAAATGGTTGCCCCGAGCGGGGCAACAAAAAGTGGAATCTTAATTGTCCATACCAAGCTTAAGCTTGATGTAATCGGTCATGCGATCAAAAAAGCCACCCTCAGCAACGGACTGCAGCGTAACTAGCGGGTATTCTGCTATGTCTTCACCTTCCAGTTGCAGGTACAGGGTTCCCACCACTTCGCCTTTTTCCAGCGGTGCTTCCAGCTTTTGATTTAACTCAAAGTTGGCTTGCAGGTTTTTGCGTTGCCCTCTTGGAATAGTAATGGGGGTGTCAACCGTGATACCCAAATCAACCGTGTCGCGGTCGCCCATGAAGATACGGTGAGAAACAAAGCTTTCTCCTGCCGTATAGGGGGTAATGGTTTCAAAAAAGCGGAAGCCGTATTTCAACAGCTTTTTGTTTTCGACTTTACGGGCTCTTTCGCTTTCTGTGCCCATGACCACGCTGATTAAACGCATGTCATCCTGAGTGCCGGAAGTGATCAGGCTGTATCCGGCGTCAGAAGTGTAGCCGGTTTTAATACCGTCGACGCTCATGCTGCGATCCCAAAGCAAACTGTTGCGGTTGTATTGCTTGATACCATTGTAAGTAAATTCTTTAACTGAATAGTACTTGTAGGCGTCAGGCACATCTCGAATCAAAGCTTTCGCCAGAATAGACATGTCGCGTGGGGAGGTGTAATGGCTTTCATCATGCAGGCCGTGACTATTGACATAATTGGTTGAATTCATGCCCAGTTTGGCTGCGTAAGAATTCATCATAGTGGCAAAGGCTGATTCACTTCCGGCGACGTGTTCGGCCATAGCCACACAGGCATCGTTACCACTTTGCACAACAATACCGTGGATCAAGTCTTCGACAGACACTTCAGTACCTACTTCAATGAACATTTTTGACGAATCAGGAAAGTTCTTCGCCCACGCGTTTTCTGAAATGGTGACCATGTCCGTCAGAGCGATATTGCCAGAGTTTAATTCCTGACCAATGACATACAGAGTCATCATCTTGGTCAGACTGGCCGGGTTAAGTCTGATATCGGCGTTTTGTTCTGAGATAATGTGTCCGGTTTGATAATCCAGGAGTATATGACCCTGGGCATTGACCTCCGGAGCTGGCGGCACAATGACTGCTGCAATACTGCTGGAAACGGCACTCACAGAGAGCGCGACAGCGGCAACAAAAGAATAAAGCTTGGTATTTCTTAACATTTTCAATCCGACTTTATAGGTTGCTGTTTGATCTCATCCGCTGAGACTGAGAAAATTCGCCGTAATATAACAGATCACGGCGAGGTAATAAAAAACCATTCGTTAAAAATTGTGTTATTCGGCAGTGACCAGTTTATAGGCTTCAGAAAAGCCATTACTGCGCAGTTCCTGCAATAATTTTTCCGGGTCGATATCACTGCTTAGTGGTCCCAGGCGCAAACGAAAAATGCCGTCGGCTTCAGGTGTATGAGTGGGTACCTGATACAGCTGTGCCAACCCCTTGGCCAGCTCTGAAACCTTTTGACTGTCCGATAACGCGGCAACCTGAATAAAAGTTCCTTGTTGTTCGGGTTTTTCTGGCGATGATTGCTGCTGTTTACCTATGGTGATCACACCATCCTCGTCCACATGAATCACTTCCAGCTTTACCTGCGCTGTGCCGGTCTTCAGTACATCCAGTTTTTTCGCGGCGGCCCAGGACAAATCAATGATACGGTCATTGTGAAATGGGCCGCGATCATTGACCCGCACAATCGCGGTTTTATTGTTCGCCGTATTGGTTACCCTTACAAACGACGGTAACGGCAGCGTTTTATGGGCCGCAGTCATGTCGTACATATTGTAAATCTCACCGTTTGCGGTAAGGTGACCATGAAATTTTTGGCCGTACCAGGAAGCTTCTCCCTCGGCTTCATAACCTTTCCCTTCCGGGATTGGGAAGTAATGTCTGCCTAACACGGTATAAGGACGATTGTTGGCTTCTTTGTATTCCACGTATTGGGGCTGAGCGTCAATCAGGTTGACTTCAACCGGGGTGTGTTTTGGGGCCGAGTCATGCTTTTGGCTATAGCGATCTGTGGACATACAGCCCGACAACATGGCCACAACAGACAAAAACAGTATGCGGTTCATGTTACTGCCTCTGCATCGCTGTTCTTAGCTGCTCGCTAAATTGAAATACCACCATGGCATACAGAGGACTGTGGTTGTAACGGGTAATTACATAGAAGTTATCCAATACTACCCAATACTCTTTTCCTTCTTCCAAATCCAAAGCCAATAGTTTTGCTGGGGTCTCAGGCGATGGCTGAATAGAATCCTGTAACACCACTCCGGCTTCAGAGAGTTGCTGCCAAGTATGATTGATGCTTAAGTCGCTTTCCACCAAATCCAACGCTTGCTCATTTCCGATACTGGCTTTGAAAGCCACCGCTTCGCCAGTTTGCCATTTGTGGCTTTTAAAGTAGTTGGCCACACTGCCAATAGCATCCACCGGGTTATTGAGTAAATCCCGTTTGCCATCACCATCAAAGTCAATGGCGTAATGACGATAGCTGGAACTGATAAACTGTCCCCAGCCCATAGCCCCGGCGTAAGAGCCCTTAGCTGCAAGTGGATCCCAGCCTTCTTCACTTACCAGCTTCAGATATTGCGCTAGTTCTTTTTTAAAGAAAGCCGAGCGGGGCGGGTAATGAAAGCCCAGCGAATAAAGTGCATCTAACACCGGATAGGTGCCGGTGTAGGAACCATAAAAGGTTTCTACACCGATTATCGCCACAATGATATGGGCCGGAATGCCCAGTTCGGCTTCTGCCCTGGCCAGTGTTTTGCGGTGTTTTTGCCAAAATGCCAGTCCCCGTTCGAGACGCTTTTCGGTTAAAAAGATTGGGTAGTATTGATACCAGGGTTTGGCTTCCCAGGGACGGGCAATCTTTTCCAGAACCACGTCATTTTTACTGGCAGCCAAGATAGTTTTACGAACAAACTGTGCATCGAGTCCGTATTCAGCAACGGTATCTGTAATGAATTGTTCAACCCGCTCATCGACTGACGATGGGGTTGTGGTTTCCTGAGCCGAAACATTGCTCACGGCCATGGTGTAAGACACACAGCCAAGCAGGGCAAGCTTAAGTTGCCTTGTAAAATTTTTTAGCGCACACATGCCAATAGCCTCTTTATTTTGGGAGCTTATTATTGTTATTGCTCCACTGTATTGCTTTGGTCTGATTTTTTGGGCTTTTATTCTCGCGAAAGTAGCTTTCGTCGGGTTGCCACTGACATTAGAATGCCAAATCCCGCCATCAATGTCACCATTGATGTGCCGCCATAGCTCACTAAGGGTAATGGCACCCCCACAACCGGCAAAATGCCAGATACCATGCCCATATTTACAAATACATAGACAAAAAAGGTCAGGGTAATACTGCCAGCTAGCAGTTTACTGTATGCCTCCTGGGCGCGCATGGCGATATACATGCCTCTGGATACGATAAACAGATATAAACAAATCAGCAGAACCACACCCAGAAAACCAAATTCTTCACTGAAAACGGAGAAAATAAAATCTGTATGGCGCTCGGGTAAAAACTCCAGTTGTGATTGTGTTCCCTGCAGCCAACCTTTGCCTTCCATACCGCCAGAGCCAATGGCAATTTTAGACTGGATAATGTGGTAGCCGGAGCCTAGAGGATCAGACTCGGGATTAAGGAAGGTTAATACCCGCTGTTTTTGGTAGTCCTTCATCAGGAAGAACCACAGAATTGGGGTGAAAGCGGATACTGCTACAGCGAAAAAGCTCAACAGTTTCCAGCGGATCCCAGCCAGGAAAATAGCAAAAATGCCGGAACTGGCAATTAGCAATGAGGTACCCAAATCGGGTTGCTTGGCAATAAGCAAGGTGGGCGTGACAACTAAAAACAGGGCTGCCAGTACATTTAGTGTGCGCGGAGGCAGGTCTTTTCTGCCGATATACCAGGCCACCATCATGGGTACGGCCAGCTTTAGCAATTCTGAAGGCTGGAAGCGGAAAAAGCCCAGATCTAACCAACGCTGTGCTCCCTTGCCGGTAACGCCGATCACCAATACCGCCACTAACAACAAAACCCCCACGATGTAGACATACACCGAAAGTCGCCGGAACACGGTAGGAGAAACCTGAGCCAGCAACAGCATCACAAATGTGGCAAGCCCCAGACGAATAATCTGGCGTTGCACTAAGGCCCAGTCTTGTCCGCCCGCAGAATAAATTGTAAACAGACCCACTATCATCAGGGTCAAAAGGCCCAGCAGTAAGGGGCCATCAAGGTGAAGCTTATACAGAAATGACTGATTTCTGGAGTCCATTTTTTCAGAATTCACGGTTTAGTTATTCCTGTTTTGAGCTAAGGTGGCATTCCCTTCACCAAAGTATTGGTCCATGATCATTCTGGCGATTGGGCCCGCCTGGGAGCCACCACTACCGGCATTTTCCAGCGCCACTGCCACCACAATTTCAGGTGCATCATATGGGGCATAACCCACGTACATGGCATTGTCGCGGTGCCGTTCGTCTATTTTTTCTGCATCGTACTTTTCACCCTGAGCAATAGATACTAATTGTGCGGTTCCGGTTTTACCCGCAGAAAGATAGCTGGTGTTTTTAAAGGCACTGCGACCAGTGCCTTTTTCCCTGTGGTTAACACCATACATAGCGTCTAACACTATATGCCAGTTGGTCATGTCAGTGATTTCGATGGGTTCTCGTGTTTTGGGCTCAGCTACAAGGGTTTGTCCCTCCTGATGAATGCCCCGGAATATTTGTGGCACATAGCGCTTGCCATGATTCACCAGAGCGGTAACGGAGCTGGCGAGCTGTATCGGAGTCGCAGTCCAGGGCCCCTGGCCAATACCAACTACTATGGTATCCCCCATATACCAGGGTTCACCCATTCGGGCCTTTTTCCATCCCCGAGAGGGCAGAATGGCACTGGACTCTTCGTATAGATCCAATCCGGAATATTCTCCAAAACCAAACTGCGCCATGTAGCCGCTGATCTCGTCAATGCCCATGCGATAGGCGAGATCATAAAAAAAGGTGTCGCATGACTGCTCAATGGCATCTGTGACATTGACATGGCCATGTCCCCAGGAAAGCCAGTCACGCCATTTGTGGGTGACGTTTTTCAGGGTAAATACACCGCGATCAAAAATTTGTGATTCTAGTGTAATGTGATTGTTTTCCAGCCCTAACAGGGCCAGGTGGGGTTTGACTGTGGAAGCTGGTGGGTACTGACCCTGGGTGGCTCGATTGATCAGGGGTTTATCGGCAGAATTGAGTAGTGCGCCATAGTTTTTACGACTGATACCATGAACAAACAGATTGGGATCGTAAGCAGGGTTACTGTACAAAGTCAAAACGCCGCCGTCTCTGGCATCCAATACCACCACCGCCCCCCGGTTGCCCTCCAACGCTCGTTGTGCCACTTTTTGCATCTCGACATCGATATTTAGCGTGATGTCTTTACCCGGCACTGGCGGTACAAAATTTAAGGTGCGAATGATACGTCCCTGATTATTGACCTCAACTTCCTGTGAGCCAACCTGACCGTGCAGCAGGGCTTCGTGATATTTTTCGATGCCCAGTTTGCCAATGTCATAAGTGGCAGCGTAATTAGCTTCCTGATCCGCTTCCTGGAGTTTTTTCAGATCCTTTTGATTAATTTTGGAAACATAGCCTAAAACATGGGTGAGGGTATCACCATGTGGGTAGTAGCGGGTCAGTCGGGCTTCGATGGAAACGCCCGGAAAACGATGTTGATTGGCGGAAAACAGGGCGACACTTTCTTTGCTTAAGCGGTTTAACAACGTCACGGGTTTAAAGCGACGGTGGCCCCGATAATCTTTGTAAAAGTCTTCCACTTCGTTGTCGGGTATCTCTAAAAGCTCTGCCAGCTCAGTAACGGTTTGTTCTAAGTCTTTGACTTCATTGGGCACTAATTGCAGGCTGAATACCGGTCTGTTTTCTGCCAGTAGTACGCCGTTTCTGTCGTAAATCAGCCCGCGGTTAGGGGCCACTGGCAATACTTTGATGCGATTGCCGTTAGAGCGGGTTTGATAATCGTCGTGGCGGGTGATCTGCAAGTGATACAAATTCAACAGCAACGCAGACGCCATCATAGTAATAATGATCAGGGCTATGAATGAGCGCCGGGCAAACAGGTTAGCTTCTGCGGAATGGTCTCTAATGACTACGCGCTTTGGCGCCATTGTTTACTCTCTATGGTATGGATGATTATTATTCAGCGACCAACCCCGAAATAAGCTTTCAGCTACGATGATACGAACTAAGGGGTGGGGTAATGTCAATGGAGATAGAGACCACTTTTGTTCGGCAAGGTTCAAACAATCTTTTGACAAACCTTCGGGACCACCAATCATCAGGCTAACATTTCGGCCGTCTAGTTGCCATTTTTCCATGTTTTGTGCCAATTTATGGGTGTCCCAGGCGGCACCGGTGACTTCAAGCGCAATAACGCGATTGCCCTTTGGGATCGCGTTTTGGATCAGTTCACCTTCCTTTTGCAGGATTCTGGCGATATCGGCATTTTTGGTGCGCTTTCCGGGTGGGATCTCAGTAAAGGATACCCGGTAATCGGGTGGCATACGGCGTAAGTATTCTTCAACGCCCCGGCTAACCCAGTCAGGCATTTTGTTGCCTACGGCAACGACATTAATCTGCATTGTAAAGGCTTAGTTCCAAATCTTCTCTAATTGATAATGATCGCGGGTTTCGTCCTGCATGACATGTACCACCACATCACCGTAATCAATAAGCACCCATTCACCGGTGTCCTGACCCTGAACATTAAGGGGTTTTTCACCAATTTGCTTGCTTTGTTGCACCAGATTCTGTGCGATTGATACGACGTGGCGTTTGGAGTTACCTGAACAAATAAGCATGGTGTCGGTAACCGTACTTTTTCCGGTAACATCGATGTCAATAATGTCTCTGCCTTTTACATCTTCGATTTTGTCTTTCACAAAACGTTTAAGTTCTTCGTGCTCCAATTTTTCTCCTGCACATTTACTACTGTCATATTAAGTATAAGTCATTCACCTGGCAAAGCCTTATAAAATAACGTCATTAAAACTTTGTCGGTAAAACGTTTTCCTGATTTAGCCCCTTACAGACGGGGCTCTCAGTGGTATTCCAGTTGAATACCGCTCAATGCCATAGGAACAAAGAGCAAGCACAAGTGGCACAGTTCCACGTAGGGGCGTTGCACTGCGCTACTCTTAATTGCGATATCAAAAGCGGATAGTTTATCGCGGATCTCATTGAGCTGTTGACTGTTTAAACGTCTCAGCACATTGAGATACATAGATTGTTTATTTTTCCAGATGCGATGGCTGCTAAACACCCGGTCAACGGGCTGGGATGCCTGCTGTGCCTGTGACAAAGCATCCAATACCTGCCATTCGCGGGTCAAGGCCCAACAAATAATGGTTGGCTCTATGCCTTCACTTTCCAGGCGGCCTAATAGCTTGATGCATCTTTGGGCATCGCCTGAAAGCAATGTATCGGTGAGCTGAAAAACATTGTATCTGGATTGCTCCGACACCATGCCGGAAATATCCTGGCGGGATATCTGGCCATCCGGAAACAGCAGTTTCAGCTTTTCCATTTCCTGTACGGCGGCTATCAGGTTGCCTTCAAAGAAATCGCAGAAAAAGCCCACTAATTCAGGAGTACTCTGAATACCATTGTCTCGCAGTTTCTCTGTGATCCACTGGCTTAATCGGTTGCCCTCAGGCTGAAAACAGGAAAGGAATACCCCTTGTTTATCCAGTGATTTAAACCATTTGGTGTTTTGCACATCTTTGCCAATTTTACCGCCGTGGATCACCAGGACGATATCAGGATTCGCTTTGCCACTGATATCCAGCAAGGTTTTTGCGCCTTCAGTGCCGGGTTTACCGGTGGGCAATTCCAGTTCAATGAGCTGCCTTTCAGCAAACAGGCTCATGCTTTGGAAGGCATCAATCAGATGCTGCCATTCAAACTGGGCGTCGGCCACCAGGCTGTGACGCTCGGTAAATCCTTCTACTTGCGCTTTTTCTCTGATGCGTTGCAAGGCTTCCATCTTTTGCTGTGGCTCTTCGCCAAACACCAGAATATTGTTAGGTAGCCCTTTATTCAGGTGTTGTGCAAATTGATTGGGGTAGATCTGCATCAGTTTTGATTATCGGTCTTGCTAAGTTGACGAATAATACGATCTGCCGCCTGGCGACGCATTTCGGAAAGTATCAAATCTAACTCCCGAGATTTGGCCAGTACCTGGTCAGGATCATCCTGATATTCACGGGTGAGTTGGAACTCAAAGTTCTTAATATCACCGCTGGGTAATTGCACCTGATACTGACAGAAATATACCAATTCATATTCTGCCACCTGTCCGGTGGGGAACAGGGATAACAGGCGTCGTTCCAGCTTTTCAGGCAAAATAAACAGGGTAGGCACCTGAAACTGATGGTGTTGCTTCGGATGAGTCTGGTTGATGACTTCGGCAGAATAGACTCCCAGACGTTTGATCAATACGTCGGTGAGCGGTGATTTCTGCGTGGCATTCAGAACTCTGACTTTGTGAAATGGCTCGGCAATCTGAAAGTCGTTGCGCAACTTAAAACCACAACCACTCATCAGAGTGATTGTGATGGAAAGTACCGCCAGAAGCGTTGTTCTTAAAATTCGCGAACCCACTAGTTAGCCACGATATTCAGTAGTTTGCCAGGCACATAAATCACTTTGCGGATGGTTTTACCTTCAGTAAAGTTTTTCACGTTTTCATGGGCCAGGCCTTCTGCTTCTACCGCTTCTTTTGCAGCATCAGCGGCAACCGTAATTTTGGCTCTGACTTTGCCATTTACCTGTACCACGATCAGTTTTTCATCTTCAACCATGGCAGCTTCATCAGCTACTGGCCAGCCGGCCGTTTCAATATCTGATTCATGGCCTAACAACTTCCATAATTCATGGCAGATGTGTGGCGTGATAGGATTCAGCATCTGAGTCATGGCAACCGCGACTTCACGCGCGATAGCTCTGTCTTGAGCAGAATCTTGTGGTGCTTTTTGCGCCGTATTTAACAGCTCCATAATGGCTGCGATGGCAGTGTTAAAGGTTTGACGACGATTAATGTCGTCAGACACCTTAGCAATGGTTTTATGCAGATCGCGGCGCAAAGCTTTTTGTTGACCATTCAGGCTGTTAATGTCCAGTGCATCTACTTCGCCCTGAGCCATGTTTTCTGTGACATAGCGCCAGAAACGCTTCAGGAATCGATGGGCACCATCTACCGCTGAGTCAACCCATTCCAGGGTTTGCTCTGGTGGTGCAGCGAACATAGTAAATAATCGAATAGTGTCAGCACCGTACAATTCAATAACGGATTGTGGATCAACACCATTGTTCTTGGATTTAGACATCTTGGTCATGCCACAGTGTTCTACCGGTTGACCGTCAGATTTCAAAATAGCAGCCGTAATGCGGCCTTTCTCATCCCGCTGCACTTCAACATCTGCAGGGTTAAACCAGATATCTCCGCCTTTTTCGTCTTTCCGACGGAAAGAATCGGCGAGTACCATGCCCTGGCACAACAGGCGGGTGAAAGGTTCGCTAGAATTAACTAACCCTTCATCGCGCAATAACTTATGGAAGAAGCGTGCGTACAACAGGTGCAGAATCGCATGTTCGATACCACCGATGTACTGATCTACTGGCAACCAGTGGTTAGCTTCTTCAGGGTTTAACATTTGCTCTGCAGAAGGAGAGCTGTATTTTGCGTAATACCAGCTGGATTCCATAAAGGTATCAAAGGTATCCGTTTCACGCTCTGCTTGTTGCCCCTGAATTTGCACTTTGCGCCACTCAGGATCCGCTTTGATGGGCGAGGTTACGCCATCCATTTGCACGTCTTCCGGTAACTCAACAGGCAGCTGCTCCGGCGGTACCGGCACAGAAGTACCATCTTCCAGGTTGATCATTGGAATCGGAGCTCCCCAATAACGCTGACGGGAAACACCCCAGTCACGCAATCGGAAGTTCACTTTTATCTTGCCTTTACCTGCGGCGATTAAATCATCCGAGATGGCTTTAAAGGCCGCTTCGCTGTCCAGGCCATCGAACTTACCAGAATTGATCAACAACCCTTTTTCAGTGTAAGCCGCCTGGCTCAGATCGCAGTTTTCTTCGCCGACAGGTGCGATAACCTGCTTAATATCCAATCCGTATTTAGTGGCAAACTCCCAGTCTCTTTGGTCGTGCCCCGGTACTGCCATTACGGCACCGGAGCCATAATCCATCAATACGAAGTTAGCCACCCATACAGGTACTAAATCACCGGTAATGGGATGCTCTGCCATTAACCCGGTGGCACAGCCTTTTTTCTCCATGGTGGCTAAATCCGCTTCCGCCACTTTGGTGTTTTTACACTCATCAATAAAGGCGGCAAGTTCAGCATTGTTTTTTGCGGCTTCCAGCGCTAATGGATGCTGCGCGGCAAGTGCCACATAAGTTACACCCATTAAGGTGTCTGGACGGGTAGTGTAGATATCAAAGGACTCGTCAGAATCCGCCACTTTGAAGGTCATCTCTACACCTTCAGAACGACCAATCCAGTTGCGTTGCATGGCTTTGACCTGGTCCGGCCAGCCTTCCATGTTGTCCAGCTCATCCAGTAATTCCTGGGCGTATGCGGTAATTTTAATAAACCACTGAGGGATCTCTTTTTGCTCAACCAAAGCACCGGAACGCCAACCTCGACCGTCGATAACCTGCTCATTGGCTAGTACAGTTTGGTCCACCGGATCCCAGTTAACTGTAGAGTTTTTGCGATAAACCAGGCCTTTTTCATATAAGCGGGTGAAAAACCACTGTTCCCACTGGTAGTATTCTTTTTTACAGGTGGCCAGTTCTCGGTCCCAGTCGTAACCAAAGCCCAGAGATAGCAACTGTTGCTTCATGTAATCAATATTGGCGTAGGTCCATTTTGCCGGAGCCGTCTTATTTTGAATTGCTGCATTTTCCGCCGGCAAGCCAAATGCATCCCAGCCGATGGGTTGCAGTACGTTTTTACCCTGCATTCTCTGATAGCGGCTAATCACGTCACCTATGGTGTAATTGCGCACGTGACCCATGTGCAAGCGACCACTGGGATAGGGGAACATGGAGAGACAGTAAAACTTTTCTTTGCTGTCATCTTCTGTGGCTTTGAATGATTGGTTTTCTTGCCAGTATTTTTGAACGTTGGATTCGATTTCTTGAGGACTATATTCTGAGGTCATTCAGGGTTCCGTTTAATACAACTTTTTCTGCAGTCTCGGTATTCATTTTCCGAGTGATAAAATTACTGCAAGAATACAATAGTCGATACCTGTGGAACAACCGTTAATTAGAGCCTTGATGCTGAAAAATACTATTTATTGAGCATTCTCCGTTGGAATCTTGCAAAAGCCTTAAATGCACCGTTTTTTATTCGGGTTTTTTTATAAAACTAGCCAAGCCACCCAACTGCTGAGCCTGCACTTTATCGACTATGGGGGCTAAGGTGTCATAGCCGCCAGGATTAATGCCGCTGACGGTATATTTCAGCGTGATTTGCGTCTGCCCCTGTTCAGTTTCTTCAAAGCTCCAGTCTAGCGCGCCGTGCATGCCCATGCCCTGCAATGGGCCTAAACCACCAGTCATACGCAGCAAATTGTATTGATCTACAAAACTGATACGCATGTGTTCTGCGGAGTTGTTTCCTGACTCTTCGCAAAAGCAGCCGCCTGCTTGCTCATCAATACTCAGGTTTTCTGATTTGCCCCACCAGGTGTGATCGGCTGGCCACCACTGACCAACATTATCTATCAAGGCGCGCCAGGCCTGTTGCGGAGTAGCTTCAGTAGTGACCTTGTTTTCAATGATAAAACCATGCTGACTGATGTTGATTACTTCAGAGTGTACAAACGGAGTCATTAACAGAGACATCAGGGAAAGGCGATACAGGGGCTTAAGAAACATAACTTTACTCAACAATGGTTATTTGCCTATCAGGTCGAACGAAAAATGGGCAGAAAAAAGCTCAAAGTGAATCATGGTTTGACAGCGACAAATAATCAAGCTTCACTAGGCTAGAAATGATAAAAAGCGACGATTTATTAAGGAAGTCATGAAGTCTATTGCACCATTAACGCCAGAACAGCTTTCTGCCAATATCCACAAACGGATCATTAATCATGCTCTGAAAGATGATGCGGTGTTACACAGTACCTTTATTGGCCAGGAGCGTGCTCGCGAAGCATTGGAGTTTGGTTTAGGCATAGATGCAAAAGGCTACAATCTCTATGTCATGGGAGAGCATGCGACAGGGCGTTATACCCTGGTGCAGGAATACGTAGAAAAATTTGTAAGCAAAACTGACACGCCTGATGACTGGTGCTACATCAACAACTTTGACGACGAGCGGGAACCGATCGCCCTGAGATTAACTCCGGGTGAGGGTAAACAGTTGGTCAAAGAAATTAATGAACTCATAGACGAGTTGCTGGATACCTTTCCGGCGGTGTATGACAACCCGGGCTACCAGCGCAAGAAAGCCGCGGTTGCCAGAGAGTATGATCAGCGCTATGACAAGGTTATTGATGAAATCGAAAGCTATGCTCAAAAGAAGGACGTCGCGCTTTACGAAGAAGATGGCACTATCAGTTTTTCTCCAATAATAAATGGCAAGCCCATTGATGATGAGGAGTTCGCCAAACTCTCCGATGAAAAACGTCAGTATTTTTATGATCTTATCGATGACCTGGAAGAAATTCTCAACGAAAAATTAATTGAGTTACCGCAATGGAAGCGGGAGTCATCAGAACGTTTGAGGATCTTGAAAAAGGAAACAGCAGAACAGGCCATTAAACCTATTCTTAAGCAGCTGGAACATAAATACAGTGCCGACCTGGGGATCTTGAAGTTTCTGCGTCAGATGAAGCCGGATCTGGTAAAGATTGTAGTGGAGGTGCTTGCTTCGGATAGTAAAGAAGACAAGCATGACGAATACGACAAACGCACCATATTAGAAGAGCAGTATTTGCCCAATATCATCACCAGCCATGAGCCGGACAGCGGCGCGCCGGTGGTGTATGAGCCCAATCCTACTTATCAGAATATTTTTGGTCGCATTGAATATAGCAATATACAGGGTTCATTGTTTACCAACTTCCGTATGATTCGACCAGGCGCTCTGCACAAAGCCAATGGCGGCTATCTGTTGCTGGATGCCGACAAGATGATCCATCAGCCCTTTGTCTGGGAGTCGTTGAAGCTGGCGCTCAAGTTTGGTGAAGTAAAACTGGATATTTCCCAACATGACTATGGCATGGTGAATTCCATCACCCTGAATCCCCAGCAAATTCCCTTGGGTGTCAAAGTGATCTTGTTGGGCACGCGAGATTTGTATTACATGCTGCAGGAATATGATGACGAATTTGAAGAGTTATTCCGAGTGCTGGTGGATTTTGATTCTGAGATCCCGCTGAACAAGGGCAACTTGTATGATTTCGTGGGCCGGGTGCGCAATCATGTGAAAAAACTGGAGTTGGCCAGTATTTCAAACCCCGCGATGCACAAACTGGTTGAATACAGTTTGCGCACAGCGGAGCATCAGGAACGATTGTCTGCCCGCTTTGCCGATGTAATCGAACTGCTGCAAGAAGCTGCCTATTTCTGTCGCCAAAAAGGTGCGATTGAAATGGATGTCTCGCATATCAATGAAGCGCTGGAGGCGAAAACGCGTCGCAGTGGCCGTATCAGTCAGGCGCTTCTGGACGACATCAAAGAAGGTCAGGTATTAATTGATACCGAAGGGGAGGCTGTTGGTAAGATCAATGGGCTTACTGTGCTGGAAATTGGTGACAGTGTGTTCGGTACGCCTGCGCGAATTACCTCTACCGTGTATGCCGGTTCTAATGGCGTTGTGGATATAGAGCGTGAAGTAGAGCTGGGGCAATCCATTCACTCAAAAGGCGTAATGTTGTTAACCGGATATCTGGGGCATAAATACGCACAGGATTTCCCACTAACCTTATCCGCTAATATTGCTATCGAACAATCGTATGGCCATGTGGATGGCGACAGTGCTTCACTGGCGGAGCTGGTGGCATTATTGTCTGCCTTAACCGGCGTGCCGGTGAAACAAGAGTTGGCGGTTACCGGATCTATTAACCAGTATGGTGAGGTACAATCCATTGGCGGGGTAAATGAGAAGATTGAAGGATTCTTTAAACTCTGTCAGCACCGCGGATTCACCGGAAAGCAAGGGGTTGTGATCCCAAAATCTAATCAGATCAACCTGATGCTGAACACTAAAGTGGTGGAAGCGGTGAAAAAAGGCGTATTCCACATTTATTGTGTTGCTAACGTCGATGAAGCCGTCACCATTCTTACCGGTATGGATGCCGGAAAACTCTCTGCAAAAGGTAAGTTCCCCAAATCATCGGTGAACTACAAGGCATTGCAGCGTCTGAAAAAAATCTCCGACAGTATTAATGGCCCGGATGAAGACTAGCGACTGATTTAGCGGTTATAGCTGAACAGTGTCATTCTCGTTCAAAATTAGTAGTGGTACAGAGGAGTTTAACTGCTGGTGCATATGCAAAAGTCTGAGCAGGGCAGAGTGGGAGCTGCGATCTCCCATTTGCCAACTGTTGTTGCCATAACCCCAGGGGATCATCACCTTACATTCCAGCTCTTCGGCGGCAATGAGTGCGTCCTCAGGCGTGGTGTGAACAAATCGGTACCAGGCCCCTGCTTCTGGGTGATAATAGGACGCAATCGGCATTAGACAGATATCCATTGCCCCAAGACGGTTTCTAATCTCTTTGAAATGTGGCGAATAGCCCGTATCACCCGCAAAGAAAACTTTGTGTTCTGCTTGCTCAATTACCCAACCGCCCCAAAGCGTGGTGTCTTCGTCTTCGTACAAAAAGGGAACCCAAATCCTGCCACTGAAATGATTGGCAGGTACAAAGGTCAAATTGAGTTCATTCACTGTAGTTTCGGAAAACCAACTCATCTCATTAATAGTATAACCACCATCAGGGAAATGCTCTGCAAAACCCATAGGTGTATAGTACTCAGCGCGGTTACCGATAGCTTCAATATCACTTTTGTTAAAATGGTCATAGTGAATATGGGAATACAAAACGGCGTCTGCAGATTTTAGTGTTTGCTCAGATAGCCATGCCGGTTCACTGCGTTTAACACCGCCTGTCAGTTGGAAGGCCCAGTTAACCGGCCAGTCGAATTGCCGACTGACAGGATCAAGCAGTACCAGGCTGCCATCTGAGCTTTTAATGGAAAAGCTGGCGTGCCCCAGCCACTGTATTTCAAATCCGGTTTGTAATTCAGTGGTTGATTGAGGGCCTGTGTATCGACAATTCTGTGCCGGAGTCTGGCATTCAACCCAGGGAGATTCTGGGTAACAATCCTCTTTGCAGGTCACCGGATATTCTGGCTTTTTGGAATTCAGATTGTTAAAACGCACTTTGCTGGTGTCTTTTTCATTGTATTTGATAACGGCATCAGGCCCATTAATTTGCGTGATGCGGTTGTTACTACTACAACCGGCAAGAATCGCCATAGCTGACAGCACCACCAGACAGCCGCTAACTCTTTTATGCACTTTAATTCACCCCGAAAAAAACGCTATATTCTATCCGGATGATCGTAAATTGGTATTCTTTTTAGCAATAGTTTCAGCGCTTGCCAATAAATACCCCACAGGGTTTTTATGGTGATGTGGGGGAATTTAAACAGGGTTTTGCCCATAGTGCGATTGTTTAAGGGGGAGCGTTTAAGAGCGATCGCTGCGGAAAAGTGCTTGTGCTCTTTTATGCAATCCAGTTGTAATTTCAGTGATTGACCAGGTGGTGCTATTTGCCATTGATATTGCATGTCGATGGGGTTAAATGGCGATACGTGAAAGGCCTTATCCGTGGCGCTTTGTTGTGCTAAATCCACCAGATAGCAATGCCTTTCATTCCATGGTGTGTTGCTCACCTCAGCCAGCATGTGGGTGAAGTTTCCGTCAGTATCCTGCAAGTAGTAAAAATTAACCGGACTAAAATACATTCCTAAGATACGCAGTGGCGAAAGCAGAAATATCTTGCCTGTTAAGTTTTTACCGGCAAGCGCAGACATGGTTTCCAGCGCTTCCTGTTTCAGACTGTTTTGGTTTTTAGACAGGTAGTCACTGCGCCGAAACTGTACCCAGTTAAAGCGGCCTTCACTGAAAAAGCGCAATTGTTTGTCCAGAAGCTGAACTTCGTCCAGGTCCAGCCAGAACATCATGATATGGTATTTAAAACTGTGCACTTTAGGGCTGTACCTGTGATGCCAGGTTTCACCAATGTACAGAGCACTGTTTAAATGAATATCGTCTTCATTCACAGGGTTTCACCGAAACGTTGGCATACATCTAACGCACTCTTCAGGCCATCTTCATGAAAACCGTTGTACCAATAGGCACCGCAAAAGTGCAATCCCTCAACACCACAAATTTGTTCCCGCTGTTGCTGTGCCTTGATGGTCTGCTCACTAAATTGCGGATGTGCATAGTTAAATTTACGCAGAATCTTTTCCGGGTTGATTTTGTGAGTAGCATTCAGGGTGACACAGAAGGTGGTGTCGGATGTCAGACGCTGCAATATATTCATATCATAAGACAGTGTTGCCGGTGCGGTTTGCTCATCACTGTTTCCATCCAGCAGATAATTCCAACTGGCCCAGGCCAATGGACGTTTTGGTAACAGGTTTGTGTCAGTGTGCAAAACCACTTCGTTGTCGGAATAGGGAATGCCCCCCAGAATTGCCTTGTGCTGTGCGCTGGGGTTATCTAACATCTTCAGCGCCTGGTCACTATGACAGGCGAAAATTACCTCATCATAAATACCATTCAGGTTTTCGTTGTGGCTTTTGACAAAATAACCTTGCTCATTTATAACCACTTTTGTTACGCCACTGTTCAGAAAAATTCGGTCTTTAAAACTGGTCGTTAATGGGCCAATGTAGCTGCGAGAGCCGCCAGGCAATGTGTACCATTGCGGTCGGTCGGTGATATTCAACAACCCGTGATTCATAAAGAACTGCAAAAAGAAGCGCAAAGGGAACTGCCTGACACTTTCCAGACTGGATGACCAGATAGCGGCACACATAGGTAAAATGTAATTATGCGCAAAATCATCACTCAACTGATGCTTATCTATTAAGTCCCCCAAGGTAGCGTTTTCAGCAAAGCTTGCTGCGCTGTGTTCTTGCTTGCAGATCTTATTGAATTTTAAAATATCTCTGACGATGCGGATAAATTTGGGTCTGATCAGGTTGCGTCGTTGTGCGAACAAGGTGTTTAGGGTGTTGCCGTTATATTCAAGGTTTTGGGCCGTGTTTTTGACGCTGAAACTCATTTCAGTGGGTTGCCGTTGGACTTTTAACAGCTCCATCAATTTAATGAAGTTGGGATAGGTCCAGTCATTGAAGACGATAAAGCCGGTATCGATAGCGTAAGATTTACCCGCCACTTCAACATCCACAGTGGCGGTGTGACCACCAATGTAGTCATTCGCTTCGAATACAGTTATGTCATGATGCTTATGCAATAAATATCCGCAGGTTAATCCTGATATCCCGGTACCAATAATTGCTATCTTTTTAGCCACAGTTATTCCTTGTAGTCGTTGATTTTGTTTTTCACTATCCTGATAAGGCTTTTTAAAACCGGAATGTGCTCGTAGAACATGGCGCCCATGTCATAAAAATCGGTTTGCGCAACGATTAAGTTGTTTTCTATTTTCAGCTCACTTACGCCGTCCAGCTTAATTTTCTTGCCTCCAGCCAGCTTGGGATGCTCCAGTATCATCATCCAGCGAACAAAGGCGCAATCTGCAGAGTTGGCGGTATTGTGAATCTGGAACTCACAGCGCTGGGTGGTTTCCAGCAGGTGTTTAAAGTAATCATGCACGGTGTTTAACCCTACGTGGCTACCCACGGGATCAGTAAACACTATCTCTTGATGGTAAATCGCTGGCAATCTTCCCAGCTTGTCTGCTCGTAAATCTTTGTAGAAATCGGTAAAGTCATCTAAAACTGACATTTAAGTTACTCGTGGTAGAGTCTGAATGTTCCTGCGATTAAGTACAGGCCAGAAGGAATTTAAGATCAAGGTTAATCCATTTTCCGCGAGTTTGAGTAATTAACAGTAATTGTGTTATTCGGAGAACAAAATTTTGTCAGATCCTCTGCAAATTCCGTTATTTCCTTTGTCTGCCCACATATTCCCCGGCGGCAAGATGGCGCTTCGGATTTTTGAAGCTCGATACTTGCGCATGGTGAAAGAGACTCTGAAGGCACAAACCGGATTTGGCATCTGCATGTTTAACGCCAATGGCGACAAGGATAAAAACCAACATATTTATCCAATCGGCACCTTTGTCAAAGTGATCGACTTTGACATGCTTGAGGACGGCCTGCTCGGTATTACTGTAGAAGGGCAATACCTGTTCACAATTGAAGAGATTGAAACTCAGCATGATGGCTTGCGGGTTGGTAAAGTAACAAAATTGGCATTGTGGTCCTCAGAAACTTTTCCAGATATTGAAGCGCCACTATTGCAAGAGCGTTTAGTGCAGATCATTGCCAGCTATCCGGAACTACACACCCTTTATGTTGATCCGCCTCTCAAAGACTTATCCTGGGTGGTTTTCAGATGGCTGGAATTGTTGCCGATAAAAGCCGCCGATAAGCAGCAATTGATGACGCAGCAAAACCCAAAAGTTGTCGTAGATTTTTTAGAATCACTGATCAGTTGATCTTTTTATCGCTAAAGCCCGTAGTTTTATATAAGCTCATATTAAGGTAGAAACTATGCTGGTTGGAATGTCGGTGACTAAAGAGCAGGGGCGTGTTCGAGAACCCAAAGAATGCGCTGATGAAATGTCTGATTGCCTGCGTAAAGTGGCAGAAACGAGATGTCGATCCTCGTATGCCACACTGTTCAGTTTTTTTGCTCCACGCGTTAAGTCTTATGCTTTGCGACAAATAGGCAACGACGCGCTGGCGATGGAATTGGTGCAGGACACCATGACCAACGTCTGGCAAAAAGCCCATCTCTTCAATCAGGATAAGGGCTCCCCCTCTACCTGGATATTCACCATAGCCAGAAACATACGTTTTGACATGTTGCGCAAACAAAAAAATCGCAAAGAGGACATTTGTTCCGATGATTTATGGCCTGTTTTGGTAGAGCAAACTGCCGATCCCACCGAAGCGGATATTGAAGAGCAAACCACCCTGGACCAGGTGGGAGAATACTTGGACAAGCTGCCGCCTAAACAGCAGGTCGTGATCGAATCAATTTATGTTAAAGGCAAATCCCAGCAGGAAGTCGCAGACGAATTACAAATCCCTTTGGGGACCGTAAAGTCGCGCACTCGTTTGGCATTACAAAGATTAAGAGAGTTATTAAAGGAACATGATTAAGTACCACCCCGACCACAATCAATTGGTCCAATTCGCCAAAGGTGAGGCCAATCCCGCATGGGCGTTAGTGATTGCTGCCCATGTTGACATGTGTCCTTATTGCCAAGACGAGTTAGAGTCAATTAACGAAAAGTTGAGTGCACAGCAATTTCCTGAGCCGCTCACCAATGAACCGGATATCAGCTTCGGTAACATGATGCATGACATCATGAATCTGGATCCCATTAAGGCGGCCCCTGCAGCAGAAAAAACCTTTTTGGAACTGGAAGGACGACAGTTTGAGTTGCCCAGAGCGCTCAGAAGAGTTGCTGCAAAAACCGATTCCTGGTCGAAGTTAGTCGGCAAGTTGTGGCAGGCTCCGGTAGACCTTGGCGAAACCGGCAAAGGTCACTTTATCTATATGGAAAAAGGTGGCAGCGTGCCCGAGCATACTCACAGGGGCAATGAGCTGACTCTGGTTATCAATGGTGAATTTGAAGATGGGCATCGATGTTACGATACCGGCGATTTTATCCTGATGAACCACGATAATACTCATATGCCGGTTTCAAATCATGACGATGGCTGTTTGGTGTTTAGCTTTGTGGACCAGCCATTGCATTTTACTTCGGGATTAGCCCGTTTGTTAAACCCCTTTAGCCATTTATTCTTTAAATAAGCGAGCCGCTTTAATTAAAAGCGGCTGGTTCCCGGGTAAAGTAAAATTTCTCCAGACTCGAATCGTTGCGATATTAGGTTTCCGTTGTAACCTCGTGATTCCAAATTATTTCTCTTGTCCAAACTTGTTTGTATTTGCTTGGCTTAGTGGCAGCCTCCAATCTGCAGACAATTATGTAAGTCTTTCTTCTTTCGAGCACAAAGTGGGCAACCAACTTACTGGTCGTTGATGGTTCAAGTACAACTGCAGGCCATTTTTCCCAAGGCTTATGATCAGCGTAAACTCTATGTGATCCATGTTTCGTATCTATAGCGCCCACCTCAACATCGTTTTCCAATTCATACACGGTGAAACGAGTTTCTTTTGTATTGACCGGCAGTACTACTTTGCCCGCATTTCGCCAATTACAAGTCACAGTTAGAGCATCTTGTTTTTTTGAAAGGGATGTTAACTCCCATACTAGCTCTCCATCTATCGAAGGGATTTCATTTCTTTTCTTGAAATACTCGGATAAAGACCATTTCCAAAATGCCCACATTCCACCAAAAATTATGCCCAATGAAGTGGCTAAGTCCTTGAGTACTTTGGCGTCCGAACTCGAAATAAAATCGATCATGGTGTGTTCTTCCTGAAAGCTAGTTAATTTGTAAAGATAAATATTTTGCCTGGTTAGTTTAGAATATTCGGTAGAGTTGTTTTGGTTATTACTTGCTGGTAGTTTGAGAGCAAATATTTTAGGCTAGCCACCTGTTCATATGTTGAATTATTTCAACGACTTCAACCTCTTCTATGCATTGGTGACCATCCTTCTCTATCAACTCAACGTATAGACTTGCCTGAAAATCATTATAATCTTGCCATATCTTGTTACCACTTTTGATTCTTTGACCAAGTATCACATTAAACCAATTTCTTACTGCAATAATTGCTTTCATGGGATCATCGTGGTGGCTTCTTATATCGGAGCCGGATAGGTCAGAAATAGCTCTTTGATATCTATATCTCTCAGTATCCAGTATTAGGATTTGTTTTTTGCTCCATGGTTCACCATTCAATTTTTGGCAACCATAATCTATACCCAGTTCGAAAGGCATATTCATTCTGAAAGTTTCATTGTTGTCTGAGGAGACCATTCTTGATAAGTCATGAATACCATATTTGGATTGCCGAATTAAACTGACTATCTTTTCGATCCTCGTTTCAGCTGCGTCAACACGTTCTAATGAGAGTCTGGGACGCAAGCCAATGTGTTTTAATGTGAAAACGATAGACAATAGTGTTTCACGATATTGTTCATCGAAGGGACAATTTACAAAAACATTTGACTCAAATTCTTCCATGAATTCTTGAACTAGCCTTTTGGTGGATGTGGATCTTTACCGTATGAGTTTTTTTCACGAATCTTTCCATCCATTCCGTGAACAAAAAACTCAGCATTTTGATTTTTGGCTATCTCTCTTCCCCAAGCGATAGCTTCGCTTTGCGTATCAAAATGCTTTGTAGCTTTGCTACTACCACCTTTTCGCACCACCCAACCACCATCGGTAGATCGCACAACATGTTGTGTAGTGTTAGACATATCAAACAAGCCTCGAAAAATTTTGATGTATATGACTGAGCTTTGAGAAGCAATATCAGCACTAATATAATTATAGTGTATATTTAAACAGTATCTAGATCAATTCGATGTGAACGAAAAATGACCAGCTTTTTACTTGTTTAAAAGGTGAATTTGACGACGTAAATTGGCAGTGTCAGCGTAATAGTGAGAGAAACAATCAAACCGTTAGCCAAGATAAACGTTCCTGCCAAATATTTAGATTTCTCTTAAACAGACACAAAAAAACGCGCCGAAGCGCGTTTTTTATAATCTGTTTAGCTGAATAAAACTTATCCCAACAGGTCACTATTTGGATAGTTTAGCCTCAGGGTTTCCAGGGCATTGTTTTTCAGTTCTTCCAGTCCCAGTGAGTCGTAACACTCCACCATGATTTCCAGGGCGGTTTGCACATGTACTGTGTCTGAAAAGTTTTCTACAACATACTGACCTCGGTTAGCCGCTGCTACATAAGCTTCGCGTTTGATGTAATAACGGGCTATGGCTAACTCATAACGGGCCAGGCGATCTTTAATAAATACCATGCGCTTTTTCGCATCAGCTGCGTATTTGCTTTCCGGGAATTTAAAGATCAGATTGTTAAAGTCATTAAAGGCTTCGCGTGCCTTCGATGTATCTCTGTCTGCACGGTCCAGATTGAAAAACTCCTGGAAGAAGTTCTTATCAAACTCCATATTCACCAAGCCACGCATGTAGTAGGCATAATCAACGTCAGAGTGATTTGGGTTAAGGCGTGTGAAACGGTCTATAGTGGCCAAAGCCTCATCGTTTTTACCAGACTTAAAATAGGCGAAAATCAAGTCCAACTGTACCTGACTGGAAAATGGTCCAAACGGGTAGCGCGAATCGAGGGCACTCAAAATGGCCGCTGCGTTGCTATAGTTGCCCAGTTTCATAGCTGCTTTAGCATCTTCATATAAAGCTTCAGCACCTTTGTTGGCCAGAGCTAAATCTTCATCATCCGGTGAAGACGAGCAGGCTGCCAGAACGGCAGTAAATAGCAAAGATATAAGGGCGCGTCTAATATTTGTTCGATTCATATAAAATTTTATCTTGTTGTTCATTTAATTCGGGTCGCACTAAGCGTCGACCGGCAATACTATACGATTACAGTGCTGATAAGAACAATTAACTGCTATAAAAGTTCCGAATTCTGGTAACATAACGCTAATTTTTTGAACCTGAGCTGAAGACCTCAAGGGGTTTTCGCGTTGATGAGTTTATTAGGAAATTCTTTTGCAAGTTGTTTCATTAAGTGCTGAATTAGAACTTCAACATGCTGGTATGCGTCTCGACCAGTGCCTGGCCGAGTGTTTCGATGACTTTTCGCGTTCCCGATTAAAAAACTGGATACTGGAAGGTAATGTTAAAGTCGATGGTGAGGTGGTTACGACACCCCGACTAAAAATGAAAGGGGTGGAAATCCTGGAGCTGGAAGCACAGGTAGAAGATGAAGTAGGTTATCAGCCTGAAGATCTGCCAATTAACGTAGTGTATGAAGACGATGACATCATTATTGTTAACAAACCCGTAGGCTTGGTGGTGCACCCCGGAGCAGGGAATCAGTCCGGTACATTGCTAAACGCATTGCTATACCATTATCCTGATATTTCAGTGGTTCCCCGTGCTGGTATCGTACATCGCCTTGATAAAGACACCTCTGGCTTAATGGTGGTGGCGAAAAACATTGCAGCTCATACACAACTGGTAACCCAGTTACAGGCCAGAGAAATCAGCCGTGAATATGAAGCGGTTGCCATTGGCGCAATGGTAGGCGGCGGCACTGTAGACAAGCCTATCGGCCGTCACAGTACAAAGCGCGTTGCGATGGCCGTTAAAGAAATGGGCAAAGAAGCGGTTACCCATTATCGCGTTATCGAGCGGTTTCGCGAACATACCCATCTGAGATTAAAACTGGAAACTGGCCGTACTCACCAGATCCGCGTGCACATGGACTACATTAAACACAGCCTGGTGGGCGATCAGCTTTATGGCATTGGCTTGAAATTGCCAAAAGGCGCGACAGAGCAGTTAACAGAACAGCTCAGAGGATTCAGACGTCAGGCCTTACATGCTGTGCAGTTGGGATTATTCCATCCGTTAACAGGTGAGTGGATGAGTTGGCAGGCACCGTTACCAGACGACATCAAAGCTTTGTTGGTGGCTCTGCGGGAAGACACCGAAGCCTTTGATGAGTTTGCATAGTCAATAAATTTCATGTCCCATTATCTTATTCCTGAATGGCCTGCACCGGATTCGGTTAAGGCCATTTCTACATTGCGCACCGGTGGCGTAAGCCAGGCGCCTTTTGCATCGCAAAACCTGGGCTTACATGTAGGTGATGCCGCGGAGTCGGTGCAGCAAAATCGCAATAATTTACCCTGTCCCGAACAGCCCTTATGGCTCAATCAGGTGCACGGCACTGATATCATCGAACTCAACCATCAGTTCATTGAAAACAATACCGCGGACGGCAGTTATACCCGTGCTAAGCAATGTGTTTGCGTGGTAATGACAGCTGATTGTTTACCTGTATTGCTCACTGATACCGCTGGTAGCTTTGTGGCAGCCCTTCATTGTGGTTGGCGGGGGTTGGCGGCTGGAATATTAGAGAAATTAATTCAAACCATTACGCCTGAAGGGGAAATATTAGCCTGGTTGGGCCCCGCGATTGGACCCCAAGCCTTTGAGGTTGGAAGCGAAGTTCGCGAGGCGTTTGCCTCACAGCAAAATGCATTTAAGCCTTTATCCGGCGGTAAATATCTGGCGGACATATTTGCAATAGCAACCATGAAACTCAATGCCTGCGGTGTTAACCAGGTCTATTCCAGTGGGCTATGTACGTATTCAGATGAGGCTCGCTTTTTTAGCTATCGCAGAGACGGACAGACCGGACGAATGGCAACGCTTATCTGGTTGCAATAACTCCTTTCAACACAATTGCATTATTTTTAGTTAAATCTATTCTTGAATCTGTGCCCAGCAAACCCATCTAGTTCTGTAGTTAGCATTATTCGGAAGTAAGAATGAGATTAGATCGCTTAACCAGTAAATTTCAGGTCGCTATATCTGATGCGCAATCCCTCGCGTTAGGACGGGATCATCAATACATCGAGCCGGTTCATATCATGATGGCTCTCATGAATCAGGAAGGCAGCACCGTTAAATTGTTAATGGAAGCGGCTGGCGTCAACGTTAACAGTTTGCGCTCTGTACTTGCTGAAGCACTTGATAAATTACCACGGGTCTCCGGCATTGGTGGCGATGTCCAGCTTTCCAAGGAAGCTGTTGTCACCTTGAACTTGTGCGATAAAGTGGCGCAAAAGCGCAAAGATGATTACATCACCTCGGAAATATTTGTTTTGGCTGCTACCAAAGAGCCGGGCAAGTTGGGTGAGCTATTGCGTAAATTAGGCGCTACCGAACAAAATATTGAAGCTGCCATTGAGAAATTGCGTGGCGGTCAAAAAGTGACTGATCCCAATGCCGAAGATGTCAGACAGGCATTGGAAAAGTACACCACCGACCTGACTCTTCGAGCAGAGCAGGGCAAGCTGGACCCGGTAATTGGGCGCGATGAGGAAATTCGTCGCACAATCCAGGTGTTGCAGCGTCGTACCAAAAATAACCCGGTATTAATCGGTGAACCTGGCGTGGGTAAAACCGCAATTGTGGAAGGCCTGGCCCAACGCATCATCAATGCAGAAGTGCCTGAAGGACTAAAACACAAGCGCGTTTTGTCACTAGACATGGGCGCGCTGGTGGCTGGTGCTAAGTACCGCGGTGAATTCGAGGAACGCTTGAAAGCGGTTTTATCTGAGTTAGCCAAAGAAGAAGGGAATGTCATCTTATTTATTGATGAGTTGCACACCATGGTGGGCGCGGGTAAAGGCGGCGAAGGGGCCATGGATGCCGGTAACATGTTGAAGCCTGCGTTGGCGCGCGGTGAATTGCACTGCGTGGGTGCCACCACTTTGGATGAGTACCGCAAATACATTGAAAAAGATGCCGCCCTGGAACGTCGCTTCCAAAAAGTGTTGGTGGAAGAGCCGACAGTGGAAGATACCATCGCCATACTGCGTGGTTTAAAAGAACGTTACGAGTTGCACCATTCGGTTGATATCACCGATCCGGCTATCGTTGCAGCCGCAGCCTTATCCCATCGTTATATCAGCGACCGTCAGTTGCCAGATAAAGCGATAGATCTAATAGATGAAGCGGCATCCCGTATTCGCTTGCAGATTGATTCTAAGCCAGAGGATATGGATCGTCTGGAACGCAAAATCATTCAGTACAAACTGGAAGAACAAGCCCTTTCCAAAGAAACCGATGAAGCCAGCTTTAAACGCTTAGCGGCCATGGAGCTGGAGCGAGAAAAGCTGGAACATAATTTGGCGGAGCTGGAAAAAGTCTGGTCAGCAGAAAAAGTGGCCATGCAGGGCGCGCAACACATCAAGCAAGAGCTTGAACAGGCAAAACTGGATCTGGAAATTGCTCGTCGGGCACAAGATCTGAACAGAATGTCTGAGTTGCAGTACGGGCGTATACCTGAACTGGAACAAAAACTGGACTTTGCCAACCTGTCAGAAAAACAGCAGCATTCCACATTGCTGAGAAACAAGGTTACTGATATTGAAATTGCCGATGTACTGTCTCGCTGGACTGGTATACCGGTAAATAAAATGCTGGAAGGCGAAAAAGAAAAGTTATTGCAAATGGAAGAGCAGTTGCATTCTCGGGTTATTGGTCAACAGCAAGCTGTCGGCGTGGTATCCAATGCGATTCGTCGTTCCAGAGCCGGGTTGTCTGATCCCAATCGCCCCATAGGTTCGTTTTTATTCCTGGGGCCTACCGGTGTCGGTAAAACTGAGCTGTGTAAAGCGTTGGCTGAGTTTATGTTCGATACTGAAAATGCCATGGTGCGCATAGATATGTCTGAGTTTATGGAAAAACACTCAGTCGCACGTTTGGTGGGCGCACCTCCCGGATATGTGGGGTACGATGAAGGCGGTTATCTGACCGAAGCGGTAAGACGCAAACCATATTCGGTTATTCTGTTAGATGAGGTGGAAAAAGCCCACCCGGATGTCTTCAATATTCTGTTGCAGTTGCTGGATGATGGTCGTCTGACGGATGGCAAAGGGCGGACGGTTGACTTCAAAAATACTGTGGTCATTATGACCAGTAACCTGGGCTCGGATCTGATTCAGGAACAGCACCTGGAAAAAGATTATGAGCAAATGAAGAACACTGTAATGGAGGTAGTAGCCGAGCACTTCCGTCCGGAATTTATTAACCGTATTGATGATACTGTGGTATTTCATCCGCTTGGGCAATCTCACATTAAATCTATTGCCTCAATTCAGTTGCAGCATTTACGTGAGCGGCTGGAAGAGCAGGAGATGAGTATAGAAGTCACAGATGCGGCGTTAAGCAAAATTTCAGAAGCGGGTTTTGATGCTGTGTTTGGTGCTCGCCCACTGAAACGGGCAATTCAGCAAGAAATTGAAAACCCATTGGCGCAACGATTGTTGTCCGGTGACTTTAAAAAGGACGATAAGATTAAGGTGGACGTTGAAAATGACCAGTTAAGTTTTACTAAAGCTTAAGGCAACCACCCGATAAAACAGTAGAAAAGCACCTTGGTTGGTGCTTTTTTATTTTCAGCCTTAACCCACCTACTTCAATTGGTAGTTATCACCAGCTAAAGATAATTGTTCGGAAAGCATTAAGATTTCAACTATTGCTGTTGTTTAGCCGGGGCGCCGGCAGCGCCTTAAGGAATGCTGCCTGCGGCACTCCTTAAGAATCCTCCGCAGCCCTTGACACGCAAAGCGTAACCGTCGTATTCAGCACAACAATGACCATCAATGACATCACGTCCCTGTGCTGGCATTGATTGAGGTATCTTCCCTGATACCTCTCATTGTTGTGTCATCTGAATACTTAGCTTACTGCGTGTAAAGGGAACCCCGAATGGCCCCCTGTGTCAGGATAGTTGTCGCCTCAGTTTTTCGAATTGTTAGACAGGGGGCGGATGACAGGTTTGAGTGAAACACTATCCAGAGAAGCATAAGAAGGCAGTTGTTAGCAAGTTAGTTGAAAGCGGTTTATCATTGCGCCAATTTTCACAGAGAGAAGGTATCAACCTTTCTACCCTGTGTAGTTGGCGAGATAAATACTTAGAGGCAGACTACAACTTGACTAAAAGTGATGACCCTAAAGACTGGTCGGCAGAACAGAAGTTCTCGGTGGTTTTAGAGACGGCCACATTGTCGGAAGTTGAATTAAGTCAATATTGTAGGGCGCATGGTCTTTATCCTGAGCAAATTCAGCAATGGAAACAGAGCTGTATCTCAGGTAATCAGACAGAAGCTCAGCAGCGTAAACAACAGGCGCAGGAGCGCAAAAGCGACAAAAAGCGCATTAAGGAGTTGGAGAAGGAACTCAAACGTAAGGATGCGGCTTTAGCTGAAACAGCGGCTTTGTTGGTGCTGAGAAAAAAGTTAAATGCCTACTGGGGGGAAGACGAGGACAGTTAACCACACTCCCGGATAGGCAATATTATGTATCATTGGTTGACGAAGCCGTTATGGCTGGAGCCAGAAAAATCAAAGCCTGTGAGGTAATTGGATTATCTCTTCGCACACTGCAACGATGGCAAGAAGCAGGCGGTATAAGTGCAGACAAAAGACCTGAGGCGAGCAGACCGCTGCCAGCAAATAAATTGACTGAAGCGGAACAGGAGGCAATTTTAGACACCTGTAATCAGGAGCGGTTTGCCAGTTTATCGCCATGCCAGATAGTCCCCATATTGGCTGATGAAGGGACTTATCTGGCTTCGGAATCCAGCTTTTACCGGGTTCTGAAAGCGAATAATCAGCTGAAACACAGAGGCAAGGCGAAACCTAAAGGGAGTATGATAAAGCCAGACGGGTTTAAAGCTAAAGCGCCCTGCGAGGTCTGGACATGGGATATTTCCTATTGTCCGTCCACGGTAATTGGTCGATTTTTCTATCTCTACATGATTATGGATATCTTCAGTCGCAAAGTGGTTGGGTGGGAAGTGCATGACAGTGAATCTGGTGAGTATGCAGCTCGCCTCCTTGAGCGCACACTGTGGTCAGAGAAGTGTGTTAATGAAGATATTATATTGCACTCTGACAACGGCAGCCCGATGAAGAGCCTGACGATGCAGGCAAAGATGATCGACATGGGAGTCATTGGCTCACGTAGTCGCCCGGGTGTCAGTAATGACAATCCCTACTCTGAATCCTTGTTTCGCACAGTAAAGTACTGTCGTCGATGGCCAAGTGAAGGCTTTAAAACACTGGAAGAAGCGAGGCTTTGGGTAAAAGAGTTTGTTCAATGGTACAACACTGAGCATCGCCATAGTCGGATCAAATTCGTCACGCCGGAACAACGACACAATGGTGAGGATAAAATGATACTAGCGAAGCGTGCAAATCTATATACAAAAGCAAAGGGCACAAATCCTAACCGGTGGTCTGGCGACACCCGCAACTGGGATCAGATCGATGTTGTGGAACTCAATCCGGAGAGCAAAAAAGAAGCAGCTTAACGGCTTAGGCGGCAACTACCTTGAAAAACGCCGATGGCACTTCGAACTGAATATTGTGTAGACTTTCAGAAGCACCCCGGATATTTTTTCCGGAGCCATCCAATAAAGCGTGTTAAAACCCTTATTTTATGCTGAAGGTACGTGATTTTCCTGAGTAACTGCGTAGCTTTCGGTCCCAGCCACTTTTCCAGTAACCTTTGTGTTTGATGCGGTAGCTACCAGAAGGGGTGTCTGCCGCCGGGATCCAGATCGCGTCAACATAAGAACAGGCCAGGCAATCTGGCGAAGTGTCTCGCCGCCAGACAAACTTGGTATCTAAGTCATCATCGCTCAACCAGGTTTGCCATTTACCATTAACTTTTCTTTGTATCTCCACGAATGTATCGATCTTAGTGAAATTGTTTCTCGGGTGACCTGAACGAAATGTAACTTTAATTTGTTTTCCGGTTTCATAACTGCTTTTTGCATCTTTGGTGACTTTGCCAAACGATTCCCAGAGTCGTTTATCGTCATAAACTACGCCGATGGTTTTAATTATTTGGTCATTGCTTAAATCAGGTGGGGTTGGCCCTGCACTCACTCCCCATTCATTTTTAATGGCTAATGCTAATTCGTTGTAAATTTGCAAGTAGGCCGGCAAGGTATTTGGACCATATATTGTGTGCCCACCTTCATAGTGCTGCAACTGGTATTCTTCTGGCGTTGTGATATAGCCGTGATAAGCATTCGCCAAACCTGCAATCACTGCGGTATCTATTCCCTCAGAAGCAAGAGTTTGAAGGACCTGATTTTGGAGTCTGCGACCTGCCATTGTGGTCATCTCACCAGCACTGGCTATGATGGCCAGATTTCCAATGGTAACCAGCTGAAAAGGAATATGTGCGGTATAGAGTTCTGCCCCTAATACTTTGCGGTTCACAAAGGTGGGTTTGGGGTATTGGCAAGGGTCGTCTGCGGTTTGATTAAATAAAGTCGCGTCAGAAAAGCCATTCATGAGTGCGAAGATAGGGTAGCCTGCAATGGCATTGGCAAAGAGGTTGCTGTTTTTGTTCCATGCAGAGCCTTCATTGTCGACGGTCATTCCTTCAAATACCCCCGGAATAACGCTGGGACCATCCCAACTGGAACCAGCGGTCATGGACCAGCCCACAACACCTTCGCAAATTTCGGTATCACCACTGCCGGTAAATGTATTGCTGACTTCATAACCGGGAAGATAAACGTACTGGTGCCGATACTCCAGGCCACCCGTAAGGGGAATCAGCCCAGTATGATGGACTTTTCTTTTTCCAGGAAGTCTCTGTCTCGGTCAAATCGGTACAAGCTAATCAAGCTGTGTAATTTGCTGTGTTGCTCAATATGGCCGGTTGCCAGGATTCGCTGTATACCATAGGGTTCGAATAACTGTTTATACAGCGAAGAGTTAAAGAACTTTGAATCTTCGATAACGTCACTCATTGAAATCGGATTATCGAGGTTGTTTAAAATAGTTTCCCGGATAGGGTTTAGATGCAGTGTTGCGATGAGTTTTTTACCATAGTCAGCGTCAAGTCCCAGGTGTTCAAGATAATGGAACTGCAAGTTATTAAGATTCCCTGTTTCCCATATGGCCGCATCGACATCCAATAGCTCGGTCAATTGTAACAGCGCCCAATTGCGAAAATCTCCTGGTGCTATGTTTGAAGCCTCACAATAAAGCGTTTGAATAAACATTTCTGTTTCGCGATTTGAAACTGGATTTGTGATGCCCATAAAAGTCTCAGGAAATTATTTTAGACCCAGAGACTGTATTAAATAAAAGCAAACGAGTAAAAGAAAACTAACCAGGCTTTGGCCTAAGATCGCTGTGTAATATGTTGTTTGAATTTTTCCGCTCAAGTCGACAATATTCCTCAAAAAATTTTGGAAAATATGATACTTTCAAGCCTCATCTATGGAGGAATGAATGACAGAAACTAAAAAGAAGGGCATTTATCTGTTGCCTAATCTTCTCACCACAGCTGGGATCTTCTCCGGGTTTTATGCTGTTGTTGCTTCAATGAATGGTCAGTTTACATCTGCAGCTGTTGCCGTATTTATTGCCATGATCTTTGATGGTCTGGACGGACGCGTAGCGCGGATGACAAATACTCAAAGTGAGTTTGGCGCTGAATATGACTCCATGGCGGATATGGTTTCTTTTGGTATGGCACCGGCATTGATTGCCTATAACTGGGCTTTATCAGGATTAAATAAGTTAGGATGGTTAGCTGCATTTATTTATGTAGCAGGTGCCGCTCTAAGACTGGCGCGATTCAATACTACAGTTGAAACTGCCGACAAGCGCTTTTTTCAGGGGTTACCCAGTCCTTCTGCTGCAGCACTGGTAGCTGGTATGGTTTGGGTTGGTGAAGAATACCAGGTCAAAGAGGTGTTCAATCTGGCATTTGTAGAAGTGCTGGTTTGTTTGATTACCGCAGCGGCCGGCATACTGATGGTGAGCAATTTTAAATATAACTCTTTTAAAGAAGTAAACTGGCACGGCAAAGTGCCTTTTGTTGCCTTATTGCTGGTTTGTGTTGTGTTTATCATTGTGGCAACTGAGCCATCATTAGTTTTATTCCTCGTATTTGCCCTTTATACCGTTGCCGGACCAATTAATACTTTCAGAACTGTAGACAAAGTTAAGCTGGAACACGTGGTGGGAGATACAGAAGAAGGTGATGCCGATTTTAAAGAAGCGAAACCCGCAGAAGTAGCTGATAACAATACGGATAAAAAACCAAGCGAAGAAAGTTAAACCTGCTTTATATAGTCAAACCTTAAAAAGCCGTCTGAAAGACGGCTTTTTTGTTGTTTAAATATACAGAATTCTATTAACTAATTGTTTTTTATAGATAAAACCGTTTTTTTAGGCATTTAATAAAATAATGATTAATTTCTTAAATAGCGCTTGCAATCGCAAATTATCTGCTTATAATGCGCGCCACATTGAGTTGAACGGCTCAAGTCCAGGTTCTCAGAACTTAGATTTGAAAAGAAAATTAAAATTTTTTAGAAAAAAAGATTGACACTTCAACTCAACAGCGTAGAATGCGCCTCCGCTTCGGGATATAAACGAAGCAGCTAACAAAGTTAGCAGCGGTCGAAACAAAACATTCGTCCATGAATGGTTTCGACACTCGTACATCCGTGTACAT